>CALMVZ010000001.1 GCA_937873155.1 uncultured Bacteroidota bacterium
ATAAAAATTTGTTTAAAAAATATACCTTTACGGTGATCTTTAGTCGAACTCGTTTACACACTTTATTGGACACTCTCCACTAAAAGTAAGGCACCGTGGTAAAAAGTCACTGCAGTCGATCGGGAGACTGACACAATTACAGCTCATAACCGTTCAATCGTCTCTCCGGTTCATTCATTCATCTTTCGGGTTCAATCAATCGTGTTTCGGCCTGCTTCAATGTCAGTTCAGAAGCGTTCAATCGTGTCTCCGGTTCAATCAATCATCTCCCGGACTGCTTCAATGTCAGTTCAGAAGCGTTCAATCGTGTCTCCGGTTCAATCAATCACCTCCCTGACTACTTCAATGTCAGTTCGGGATCGTTCGGGCGCCTCTCATGTTCAATCAATCGCTTGTGGGAACCACTCAGAAAACTTTCGATACTTAATAATTAACGTTTGTTTGCTACAGGCAGGGTTTTCGTATTAAACAATGTTGTGTACGTTGTTTACAGACCGTTACCACCTGTAAAGATTTAGCTGTAAAATTAATTTGGAAAAATAACCAGTTGTAAAAAAGCCATTCCGGTTTAACAAAGTTTTAACGAATGGAAGTATCGTTTTGAGAAAGATTCTCGTTATAATAACAAAAACCTACTGATACTATTGTCGGTAATAAAAAAAAGAAATCATGAATAAAGAGCAAACCAATACATTAAATATGTATGATGCTGTTTCGCAGTTTCTCAACACTAATAACGCTGTGTGGAGTGGAAACGCAACTATAGCAGGTATGGTAACAACATTTAACGGACACATCAGCGCGCTAAATGCCAGCGATATGGCTCAGAAAACAATTACCGGCGGTATAACACAAACCAAACTACAGGCAAAAACTACAATGGCTAATGCAGCTATGGTGATTGTGAAAGCGGGAAAAGCTTACGCGAATGCTACTAATAATGCAGTACTGGCGGCTAATTTTAATTATGCGCACAGTGATATTATACGTGCGAAGGATACAGATGCGGATGATATCTGCCAGAACATTTACAATGCTTTGCAACCGTTCATTACCAGCACATCGGCTTATGGCGCTAATGCTGCCAGCCAAACTGCTTTGCAAAACGCGATCAATGCTTTTAGTGCGTTGATCGGGAAACCGAGAAGTCAGCGAACGATAATTATAAATGCGACCTTAACCATTGCCCAGCGTTTTGACGCGGCCAATACTTTGCTGAAAAACCAATTGGATCCGATCATGGCGCAATACAAGACAACGAATGCGCCGTTTTACAACCAGTATACCGCAGCGAGGGTTATTGTTGATATTGGCAAGCATCACACGGTTATTTTGAGAGGTTTCATTTATAATAGTGAGACCAGTATTCCGGTAGAGAATGCTACAGTTGAAATTACCGGTGCAGCTATCAATGATAAATTAACTGATAGTACCGGTATTTATAAATTTGTGAGATTGCACCCTGGGGAGTACACTATTACGGTAAGCGCACTGGGTTATGGAACGCAAACAAAAAGCTTAAGTGTGAAACAGAATGGAGTGGTGGAGACTGATTTTAAAATGGTGCCTATTGTAAATAACAATAGCAATACGAATTAAACCGGTGGGCATGGCCGGGTTGTTGGAAGAGGCGATTTTATTTTTTTCAGACCGCGGGGACTATACTAAGAAGGTCCCTGCGGTTTTTTGTTTTTGATAGGGGTTGGATAAACTAACGTTTGGCGCTTGGCGAAGAAGCGGATTTCGAAGCACTAAACTGTCTGCCAGCACTGAACTTGAAACGAAGCAAAAGCTTCATTTAAGCACTGAACCCGCTTTTTTGCCAAACGCCTGTTAGCGGTAGTTGTTCTTTCCAACGTGTTCATTAGCTTCAGCATTAGTCTCTCCAAATTGTTTCGTGTCGTAATAAAACTGCTTCTTCTTCTGGAATGTCAACAATATTAGTTGTTACATAGGTGTCGCCTTTATGAAAGTGGAAAGTTAATTTCCAAAACACATCGTGTTCGGAATAAAAAAGTATTTCAATTAGAATGCCTCGTCCAGTTTGTCCAGTTGAAGGACTGATGTCCATTCCTTTTTTTGAAATAGATAATTCTTTTAAAATTCCGTCCGTATCATTTATTGGATTTACGTGAATAAAAATTGGATGATTGTTCCCGTTAGCGGCATACTCTAAGGTTTTCTCATCCGAAAATCTAACAAAGTCCAAGCTGTCGGGAGGCAATTTTAAATTAAACCTTGCTACAACATTTGAAATATATTTTGTTGTCCGCAAAATTTCATTTAGTGTATTGTCGCCTTCTTGTTTTGGTGGAAGAGTTGGAGAATATTCGTCTTGAATTTTCTTAATCTTTTCTTCTAATTCAGGGAACCATTTGTCAAAAGAGCGGTTAAGAACGGTATCACTAATTTTCTTGTCGCCAAGAGCGTTGTTAATAGAAGATACAAGTTTTCTAAATTCTTCTTTGTCAAATTCAGTATTTTGAAAAAGTGATAATGGGCTTTTTACATCGTTTTGTTTTAGGTTGTCAAATAGAACACTACTAACTCTTGATTGACTAATGTTTTTTGATAATGCTCCTGCTTCAAACATTATCCAAGGTTCGGTCAAATTTTCCTTTGTCAAACATATAACACCAAAGTTTGAATGTTCAAGTTCGGAATAAATGTCAATCATCCACCTGTCGCCTTTTTTAATGTTTTCGCTTGAAACAAATGGTTCAAGTTGATTTATTACTAAAGGAAACCATTCTTTAAGTTCTTTAGCTATTTTATGGCTCAATTGTCCTGACCAGCTTATAAATAATTTCATATTGTCTTATGTGTTTGTTGTGTCGTCATACAATTACCGCTAACGTTTTGCGGGCTGGCGCAGTTTGGCTTTCGGAGCTTCCTGTGTCTATACCCTAAAATGTTTATATGAAGATACAAATGTTTGTTAGCAAAGCCAAAAACAAATTAAACGTCTGCGAAGCAGGCAATAAATGGCTTTGCGATGACCACGTCCGCCAAATTGCGCCACGACCGCTGTTAGTACCTGTTGCGGCCACACAGTTTAATTTTTGTTTGTCCGCTTTAATGATTTGTCAATATACTTTTCAGTTGGCAATAATGAATTCTGAATACGCTTCGCGTAACGTATACTGTCGAGAATATCTTTATTTTTTTCTTCAATTACAGTGTTTTTTTCCGCCAAAAGTCTATTTGCTTTTTGTTTTTGTCTGTAACCTCTAAAAATGAAAAATGCCAATCCGATTGTCAAAGCAAACGCAATAATAAAAGTATTTCGCTCTGTTGCTCTTTGTTTTCTTTCGGCATTTTGTTTGTTAATTTCCGCATCTTTTTTTATTAATTCTTTGTCCTTTTTCTCCGTTTCATACTTAGTATTCATTTCTGCAATTTGTTTTGTGCTTTCTGTGTTAATAATGCTGTCTTTACGAATACTATATTGTCTATGATACTCATAGGCTAATTTGTAATTACCTAACTTAGCATAAACTCTTGATAAACTCTCCATACCGCTAACCAACATTTCATTCGACTGTGACAGCTTTGCTAAATTGATACATTTTTCCTGCCATTCAATTGCCTTTTTATTATCACCTAAGTCAAAATACACCTCACCGATGCTATTACATTCCATTGCTTTACCGTATGTGTCGTTAAATTCCTCAAGGACGGCGAGTGCTTTTATGAAGTACTCTAATGTTTTACTAAAGTCATGCTCCTCGTAATACAGATTACCAATGTTGTTTAAAACACTTGCCGTACTTTGCTTATCACCGAGCTCCTCAAAAGTTTTTAACGCCCGTTTCAAATATTCTTTTGTTTTTACCTTATCGCCTTTTGAGTAATAAATTCCGGCGATGTTATTTAAGCTTGCTGCTAACCCTCTTTTGTCATTCATTACTTCACGAATCTTTAAAGATTGTTCATAATAGCCAAGGGCTTTGGTATCATTTCCAATTAAGCGATATATTATGGCAATGCTATTAAGAGTAGAAGCGATACCTTGTTTGTTGTCTCTTTGCTCATCAATTTTTAGGGAAAGTAAAAAGTATTTTATCGCTTCGTTATATTTACTTTTATATTGATTGGCCGTCGCAAGAATATAGTAACTTTGTGAAAGTCCGCTTTTAAATTTTAGGTTATTTGCTATTGCAATGGCTTGATTTGCATAATACGAAGATGTGTCATCTGGAGAACTGTAGAAAAGGCACGCCAGTTTATTTAAAATGGTAACCTTGTTTGTGTCGTCTTTCGCTGTCTTTAATATTGTTTTGAGAGAGTCAATTTTAATTTTCTGTCCGGTGGATTGTCCGTATGCCAATGAATGAAAAGCTGTCACAGTAGAGAATGTCAAAATTGTCAGGATAAGTTTTATTTTCATAACAAATGTTTTTCGTCTAACGGTCAGTCGCCGCAATTGGTACTAACTAGTGGCTAAGCGCCACAAACAATTAATTACAAATATTTGTAAATGATTGTAACGCTTAACTCCATTAAATATACCAAAATCTATTTCAACAAAAAACCCCGACATCTCTGCCGGGGTCTTTAAATGATTTAAAGCGTCATGGTGTCCCGATAGCTATCGGGATTGACGAACCATTAAGTATTCACTACTTCGATCTCTTTTACGAATTCGCTTTTGAAAATTTTAAGCGACTTTGAGTAGTTTAAAATGTTGTTGATGCTGAGCGCTGATGGTTCATCCCGATAGCTATCGGGATCAGGCAAATTAATTTCTTCTTTTGTTTCAGAAGTCTCGGTGGTTTTTAAAGAAGATGTTGAAGGTAGAGTAGATGTTTTGATCATCGGCTATGGATTTGGGATTAGACATTAATATTGCTTAGTTTATATAATGTACAACGAAAGGTATTCCATATTATTGTGTAAGTCAATATTAATCCAAAAAAAATCCCGGCCAGTTATTAACCGGCCGGGACCTCAAAAACTAAAAACCATGGCGTGTTTTTAGTTTGCTCTACCCGGAACTCGTCCGGATTGATTTTCTTTAAAGGCTTATTTTATTGAAAAACAAGTCTTTATGAACGATCTTGGAGTAAAGTGACGAAGTCTGCTTTACTCTTACTTTTTACCGTCCATTTTATCTTTAAGGTCAGATAACGCAGAGATATCACCTAAAGTGGTTTTCTCCTGGCTGTCTTTTACCTTTTTAACTGCTTTTTGAGCATCATCGTAATCGGCCTTTTTAGAGGCTTTGTCAGCTTTACGAACTTCGTCTTTCACTTCTTCGTGTAAACGTGCATGAGAAACTACGATACGTTTCGCGTCTTTGCTGAACTCGATAACTTTGAAATCTAAAACCTCTTCAGCTTTTGCAGAACCGCCTTCAGCTTTCGCTAAGTGACGTGCTGGACAGAAACCTTCAACGCCATAAGGTAAACCAATGATAGCACCTTTGTCGTTAACGTTCATTACTGTTCCTTTATGAACTGAATCGATAGTGAATACTGTTTCGAATACATCCCAAGGATTATCTTCAAGCTGTTTGTGACCTAAAGAAAGACGACGGTTCTCACCATCAATTTCTAATACCACAACATCCATTTTATCATTCACCTTGCAGAATTCGCTCGGGTGTTTGATCTTTTTGCTCCATGATAAGTCAGAGATATGTACTAAACCATCAACACCTTCTTCTAATTCAACAAACACACCAAAGTTGGTGAAGTTGCGAACTGTTCCTGTGTGACGTGTTCCTTTTGCATATTTCTCCATGATCATATTCCAAGGATCAGGAGTTAATTGTTTCATGCCAAGGCTCATTTTACGCTCTTCGCGGTCTAACGTTAATACGATCGCTTCAACTTCCTGGCCAACTTTAACGAAATCCTGCGCGCTGCGTAAATGCTGACTCCAGCTCATTTCACTTACGTGAATTAAACCTTCAACACCCTGAGCAACTTCAATAAATGCACCGTAATCAGCAATAACAACTACTTTACCTTTTACTTTATCACCAACTTTAATTTCAGTTGATAAAGAATCCCAAGGGTGAGCAGAAAGTTGTTTTAAACCTAATGCGATACGTTTTTTATCATCATCGAAATCTAAAATCACCACCTGGATCTTCTCGTCTAACTTAACGATCTCTTCAGGATGGTTGATACGGCCCCATGATAAGTCTGTAATGTGAATTAAACCGTCAACACCGCCTAAGTCGATGAACACACCATAAGAAGTAATGTTCTTCACAGTTCCTTCTAATACTTGTCCTTTTTCTAACTTAGAGATGATCTCACGTTTTTGGTTCTCGATCTCAGCTTCAATTAAAGCTTTGTGAGAAACAACTACGTTCTTGAATTCGTTATTGATCTTAACAACTTTGAACTCCATTGTTTTTCCAACGTAAACGTCGTAATCACGGATAGGCTTAACATCAATTTGAGAACCCGGTAAGAATGCTTCGATACCGAATACATCAACGATAAGACCACCCTTGGTACGGCATTTAACGTAACCTTTAATGATCTCGTCAGAGTTAAGAGCCTGGTTAACGCGATCCCAGCTTTTGTTAGCGCGTGCTTTTTTATGTGATAATACTAACTGGCCGTTAGCATCTTCAGCAGTCTCAATAAATACTTCCACTTTATCACCGATCGCAAGATCAGGATTGTAGCGGAACTCAGATAGAGCAACAACTCCGTCTGATTTGTAACCAATGTTAACTACTACTTCACGGTTGTTCTTTGATACTACAGTACCTTCTAAGATTTGAAGATCGCTGATAGTGCTTAAAGATTTACCATACAATTCATCTAACTTAGTACGTTCGTCGTTAGAATAATTGTCTTGCTTTTTTCCGATAGAATTCCAGTCAAAATCCGGATTTCCTACTAAGGCTTTTTCTGCCATTTTGTTTTATTTTACTTGTATCAAACAAATTCAGGGTTTGCCTGAGGGGTTAGTTTAATTTTTTGGTCCGAACCTCCCTGAAAATTCGGGGTACAAATATACATTAAAAGCGGGGTTTCTTTTTAATTGAGGGGCATTTTTAAATAAAAATAACAGGTTGATAACTAGCTAGTTAATTCTTTTGGTTTAAAACTAAAAAACCCATTAATTTGTAGGGTAAAGATTATTGAACTGATGACCAAAACCTTAACGCACGGCATAGAAATTTCGGTGGAGTGTAAGTACTGGCCCGAGCAATCGAGCCCTAAGGAAAATCTTTATTTTTTCATTTATTACATCACCATCGAGAATAAGAGTACCGAATCGATGCAACTGATAAAACGTCATTGGGATATTTTCGACAGCATCAACGAAAAACGTATGGTAGATGGAATAGGAGTAGTAGGAGAAACCCCGATCCTTGAACCGGGAGAGAAATACGAATACAACAGCGGTTGTAATCTGGTTTCTGAAATTGGTTTTATGAAAGGGTATTATACTATGAAAAAAATACTTAGTGGTACAGAGGTGGATGTTGAGATCCCGCAGTTCAATTTAATAGTTCCGGCTAAGTTGAATTAACAGCAAGGGTAGTATTATTTATGGTTTTTTCTAACATCTTATATGTAACTTTATGTTTTTGAATTCGTATGAGTCCAAGAGCTATTAGTGATGTTGAAGGCTATAAATTCTCGTTCTTTAGTAATGAAAATTCCGAGCCACCGCATGTTCATGTGACTAAAGGTGATGGTTCCGCAAAATTTTGGTTATCACCTTTAGGAGGAGTTGGATTAGAAGAATATTATGGATTTAAAAAACAGGAATTGAAAAGGGCAACCGAACTTGTGATAGAAAACAGCGAAGAGATCTTAAGACAATGGTATATCCGAAAAGGATAATACAACATGAAAAAAACAAGTAAACATACTGATGCTTTTGATAGAGTAATGATCAATGCCAAAAAAAATAGTTTGCCGAAAGATTTTTTGGCTAAAAAAGTGCTTTTTGATCATGAACATGGAATGATGTTTGTTTTGTTGAATGGAGGACAAATTGTTTTTGAGGATTTCAAAAAATATAAAACTTTAGCCGAAGCTTCTAAAAAGGATAGAGAAAAGTATATTTTAATGGGTAAAGGAGCTGCTATTCACTGGAGCTCGTTAGATGAAGATCTTTCAGTAAGAAAAATTATATTAGATTTTGTTAAGAATTACCAGAAAATGGTAAGCAAGGCTGTTGATCTAATTCCTGCTTAATCAATCCGGATAGATCACGTAATTTCTCGGCGTTTCGTAAAGTGTGACCTGCACTTTTAATTGCGGATCTAATTTCGGTTTTAAAATATCGTAAATAACTTTCGCGATATTCTCTGCAGTAGGATTTAAATTTTTGAATTCAGCAACATCCAGGTTAATATTTTTATGATCGAAACGTTCTACGATCTCGAATTGCAACAGATCATTTAATTTTTTAAGATCAATAACATAACCTGTTTCCGGATCAATATCTCCAGTCACTTTTAAATGAAGTTCGTAATTATGACCGTGATAATTCGGATTATTGCACAAACCAAAAACTTCATCGTTCTTTTTCATATCCCATTCCGGATTATACAAACGGTGAGCCGAATTAAATATCACTTTTCTTATCACAGAAGTCTTCATAATTATCCCCGGTTTGAGAATGATAAAGTTAAGGAATAAAGTTACAAACTACTTAAAGAAAAAATTAAATCGGCCGGTGTAGCGATACAGTCCCGTTTTCGTCAATGAAAAGCGGATATTTTCTTCCGGTGTGAGCCATGCCGCCTAATATATCGAGAGCGCTTCTTAAAGCGAGAGGATCGGGTTCGCCGAATAAATGCCGGTTCTCTTTAAAGAAAGCTTTAGTAACTTCCTTTCCTCTATAGATGTGAATTATATTCACATTCCCAAAGTTGGTCATACGAAACAGGAAAGCTTATGTAAAAACAATTGCAATTAACAGGGTAAAATTAAAAAGAAACGAATGGTTATCTTATATGATAACAATTTTGTTGAAAAATATGAGATACTTTGTATCCCGGATTAACAATGAACGAAGCAAACTATCTCAAACGAATCGGGAAGAACATAAAGGAACTCCGGAACTCAAAAGGTATCTCGCAGGCAGAACTTGCCTATAGATGCAACTTGGAAAAAGCTAATTTGAGCCGGCTGGAGTCAGGCAATACTAACCCGACCATAAAAACACTTTTTAAAATTTCAAAAGCCTTAAAAGTAAATATTATAGACCTGTTAAAAATGTAACACCTATTTCCGGTTATCATTCATGCCTTTGCAATACTTATCGATCAACTGGTAGGCCATTTTATCACCTAAAGTATCGGCTTTATTCAGATCATCGCAAGCACCGCGGACATCTTTACCGGCGAATTTAATGGCTGCGCGGTTAACGTATGCCGCGGCATAATCGAATTTTAATTTGATGGAGTAGTCAATGTCTTTTAATCCTTCCACATTTTGTTTGTTACCTGCTTTTGCCATGCCCCGGTAATTCCAGCTTACCGGATTTTTAGGATTTATTTTGATCGCTTCATCCAGGTCTACAATGGCATTTGTGTTATCATTGATATTGATCCGTGCAGCGCCTCTCGAGATCAAGGCTTCTTCTTCTCCCGGTTTCCCATCTATATAAACGCTCCAGTCACTCACAGCGCCTTTATAATCCTGCACTTCGAATTTGGCTTTTGCGCGCGTTTTATAAGCGTTATAATCCAAAGCATCTGATTTCATTAAACTGATGGCTTCATTTAATTCTTTGATCGCGTAATTGTAATCCTTCTGCGCAAAACGGACTTCTCCTTTTAAAACTATGGCTTCAATATATTTGGGTTTTATTTCAACGGCATTCGCTAAAACATCAAGCGCATCTTTATAAGCTTTTCCTAGGAACATCAATTTTGCACGGTAATATAAGAACTCAGCATCATCAATTTTTTCCGCCACTGCAATAGAAGCGGCGCTATCGAAATACACTTTACACTCCTTATAATTCTCGGTATTGAAATACATGAAGCCCATTACTTTCAGGGTCTCAAAATCATTCGGATTGCTCGCGAGCGAAATTTTCAGGTCCTTTTCTGCACCTTTGATATCTTTCGTGGCAATTTTAGCAACCGCCATCTTGGTATACGCAGCCGGGTAATCAGGTTTTATTTTTACAGCTTTTTTAAGATCGGCAATGGCTTCTTTATAACGGGCAGAGTCAATAAGTTTGACCGCTTTTTTGAAAAGTTCAACTTCAGGGGCGGCTTTAGTTGTATCCTCAACCTCCTGGCAAAATCCCATAAAGGAAAATACCACCAAAACCACCGTTAAAAACCGTCTGTAACTATTCACAACCTTAAAAGTAAAAATAAATTGCGAGTTCCTGAATTTTGATACCTTTAAAAAAAATTAAATTAATATGTCAGTTATCACCATGGTTATTTTAGGGCTGTTATTTATAACGCTCCTGTTATCGTTCAGAACAGTTCAGCAGGGAACTGTAGCAGTTATTACAGTATTCGGAAAATACCGCCGTGTGATGCGTCCGGGTTTAAATTTTAAGATCCCTTTTATTGAAAGGGTGGCAAAAAAGATCTCGATCCAGAACCGTAGTGCTGAATTAGGTTTCCAGGCTGTGACCATAGATCAGGCCAATGTGAATTTCACGGCTATGTTGCTTTATTCGGTATTGAATCATGAGGAAGAGACCATAAAAAGCGTGGCGTTTAAATTTATTGATGAACGTAACTTTATGCAAGCACTCGTGCGTTCAGTTGAAGGTAGTGTTCGGGCATTCGTAGCAACAAAAAAGCAATCGGAAGTATTAATTACCCGCCGCGAGATCGTGGAGGCTGTAAAAGAACAATTAGACATCACTTTAGAAGGTTGGGGATACCATTTAATAGATCTTCAGTTGAACGATATCACGTTCGATGAAGAGGTAATGCGCTCCATGGCAAAAGTTGTGGCAAGTAATAACTTAAAAGCAGCAGCTGAGAACGAAGGCCAGGCTTTACTGATCACCAAAACCAAAGCAGCTGAAGCCGAAGGAAATGCTATTAAGATCTCAGCCCAGGCCGAAAAAGAAGCGGCTCAATTGCGCGGGCAAGGTGTTGCATTATTCCGTGAAGAGGTGGCCAAGGGTATGGCAATTGCTGCCAAACAAATGGAGGACTCTAACCTGGATGCAAATCTTATATTATTCAGTATGTGGACAGAGGCCATCAAGAACTTTGCTGAGCACGGCAAAGGCAATGTGATCTTCCTCGATGGCAGTAATGAGGGGATGCAAAAAAGCCTTAAGGAAATGATGGCGCTTAACCAGTTAAATCTGCACGCTAAAAAATAGACCAAAAGCCTAAATTTTTAGATAAACTTTTTTAAAAAAGCCTTGCAGTTGTCGCAGGGCTTTCTTATCTTGTATAAAATTAATACACCCTTTTCACATGAAAAAAAATATACAAATCTTAGCACTCTCAATTTTTATGGGATGTGCAGTAATGAATGCGCAAACTGATGGCCCGACTGCTCCATGCCAGACTTACAACGTAATGGAAGATGTTTTCAAAGCCGATCCATCTGCGAGAGTTCGTTACGATAAAGCCCAGGAAGAATTGCGTTTGGCTACTCTTGCTTACGAAGAGAGTTTGAAGAATAAAAAAACAGGCGCTGCTTTTCAATACACCATTCCTGTTGTATTTCATATTTTACACATGTATGGCCCTGAAAACATTCCGGATGCCAATTGTATATCAGCTTTAGCCAATATCAACAACGATTTCGCTGCATCAGGACCGGATATCGGAACGATCAGTCCTTTATTCGCTTCTCTTTACATCAACAGCGATATTAAATTCATGTTGGCTCACAGGGATCCGTTAGGAAACTGTACCAGCGGTATCGTCCACCATTATAATACTAACACTAACTGGAATCAATCATCTCCTAACTACGCTTATTCAGGAACAGGAGCAGGCCAGTGGAACCCGACAAAATATTTAAATATCTACGTAGTTAACCAGGTTTGTGCAAGCTCTAATACTTGTGCTTCTTGTGCCAGCGGTTGTGTTATCGGGTATACTTATAAGCCGGGTACTTTATCAACAGGAAGTCCTGCTGATGCTTTCGTTATCCGTGCAGCGTGGGTTAATAACAACATTACGAATACCCGTACTTTAAGTCACGAGATCGGTCACTGGTTAAATTTATCTCACACATGGGGTAATACTAATAACCCAGGTGTTTCTTGTGGTAATGACGGAATTACTGATACGCCTGTTACAATGGGCTTCTTCTCAACTTGTCCTTCTTCGGCAGTCGGCAGCGGATGTACCCCTAGCGGTGAGAATGTTGAAAATATCATGGATTATTCGTCTTGCCCTAAAATGTTCACAACAGGACAAACTAATGCCATGCGCGCAGCTTTAGCTTCAGCAGTAAGTGGTAGAAATAACCTTTGGACAACTACCAACCTTGGTCCAACCCAAACAGATGTTAATGGTGCCGGAACTTGTGCGCCTATCTCTGATTTTTATACTACTTATGGAACTGCCGTAAACATCTATACAGTTTGTTCAGGCGGAAGCCTTAACTTCAATGATGTTTCTTTTAACGGTACAGTAACTGCAAGAACATGGGCTGCAACAGGTGGTGCTGCCATTACAAATAATACAGCGGTTACTACAGCTATCATGTTCCCTAACGTAGGTATGCAAACCGTTTCTTTAACAGTAAGTAATAGTTTTGGATCGAATACGTTGGTAAAAACAGTGAACGTAGTTAACGGTACTCCGAATTTTGGTTCTACTTACCAGGAAAGCTTTGAAGCATCTGCAAGTTTACCTGCAAACTGGAATATCATCAACACAGGTGGTGTTACGTGGGCAAGAAATACTTTAGCTACTGCTGCAACAGGAACTGCTTCTTACTACATGAATAATACCACTAACAATGCAGGTATGGTTGATATCTTTGAAACACCTTCATACGATTTCCAAAGTAATCCGGGTGCAACTTTCACATTCAAATATGCATTCGCATTAAAAACTTCAACATGGGCCCCGGTATTTAAAGTTCAGGCAAGCAGCAACTGTGGTGCAAGCTGGAGCGATATTTATGTTCCTTCTCCTACTACAATGGCATCAGGTTCAGGCGGAGTTACTGCTGCGGCATTTACACCAACATCTACGGCACAATGGAAATTATATACTTTAACATCACATCCTGCATTTAACGTATTTAAAACTCAGCCAAATGTCAGGATCCGTTTCTACTTCCAGGAAAATCCATCTTCACCAAACGGAAATAACTTATGGTTAGATGATATTAACTTCAACGGTACTTTAGGTACGAATGAGTTAACTAAGTCTGTTGGCTTTGTAGTTTATCCTAACCCGACTTCAGGCACAGCAACAATGGAATTCACTTTAAGCGAGAGTTCAGTTGTTTCCTATAATGTTGTTGATGTGATCGGACGTGTGGTTGAATCACAAAGGAATGTGAACGCACAGCCGGGCCGTCATTCAGTTACTATCAACGAAGGACAAACATTTAAACCGGGAATTTATTTCGTAAGTTTTGAATTGAACGGACAAAAGATGTCTCGTAAACTGATCGTTGAATAATTTTTAACGTAATACTAAGAAACCGTCTTAAGCAATTAAGGCGGTTTTTTTATGCCATTTACCCTATAGGATTTTTGAGAAATCCTGCAGGGTTTACGCAATATACTGAAGCAGATCATAGTTAATGGAAAAGCAATGATCACTTCAGTATAATGCAGAGGGATTCATGGTCGTCAGAAGAACAAATATGGATTCTAGCTGCATAAAAGAATTCTTGTATATGAGAAAAATCGGGGGTAATTTTACGTATTCCAAACAGAGCCGGCCACTATGTCGATAAAAGTATTGTTGTTATCTGATTCCCATTCCGAACATACCGAAAAATGGGCTTTGGGTTTGGCTTCAAGAGGGGTTAAGATCGGACTCTTCAGTTTTAATAAATCATCTTACAACTGGTTCGAAGGTATCGAAAACATCACACTGCTTCACGAAACCGATAATACTGTTAATGCGAAAAGGAATCGTACCAAATTTCAATACATTCAGTATGTGAGTAACCTCAAAAAAGCCATCCGTGAATTTCAGCCTGATATTTTGCACGCGCATTACGCGACAAGTTATGGACTGATAGGGGCTTTGTCAGGTTTTCATCCTTATATCATTTCGGTTTGGGGTGAGGACGTTTATAAATTTCCGAATGCATCAGGGCTGCATAAATCATTATTGAAGTATAATCTTAAAAAAGCGGATGAGATCCTTTCAACAAGTGATATCATGCGTAATGAAACAAGAAAGTATACGCACAAAGATATAATGGTAACGCCATTTGGTGTTGATACCAATGAATTCCGCAAAAAGGAAGCGAAAAAAGAAAAGGATACGATCTATATCGGTACCATTAAAGCAATGGAGGATAAATATGGTATTCGGTATATTATTGAAGCAACTAAGTTGTTGGTGCAAAGAATAAAGAATAAAAAATTGAAGGTGTTAATGGTTGGTCCCGGTACCCAGATCGACCGCTACAAGGAAATTGTGAAAGAGCAAAAACTGGAACATGTGATCGAATTCACAGGTCGTATTTCTTTCACTGAAGTCAGTAACTATCATAATTTGCTGGATGTTTTTTTAAATGTATCTGTTGATGACAGCGAAAGTTTTGGAGTTGCAGTTGTAGAAGCCATGGCTTGCGAAACGCCGGTAATAGTTTCAGATGTAGGAGGACTAAAAGAAGTTGTAGACCATGGTGAGTATGGGATTGTGGTTAAAAAAAGAGATGCAGAGGCAATTGCAACGGCAGTTGAAAAAATAATCAATGATGAGGTTTACGCAAATACAGTTACTGCAAAAGCACGTCAGCACGTTTTAAAAAAATATGATTTCAATGTTTGTCTGGATAAAATGATCCATATCTATAAAACACATCTGGATTAATGCACATTAAAGAAATAGATAGCAGCTTTGAAGAGAAGTACACCAGGTTGTGTGGCGGCCCGCCTGCTTTTAATTCTTTCGACTGGCAAAAAAAAGTGCACCCTTCCGGGCTAAAAGTGTATGGCATTTTTGAAGATGACGGGCAAATGATAGGCGCCTTCCATTTGTACCTGCAAAAGAAAATGGGTTTTACATTTATAAAGACACCCCATTATATACCGAATATCGGCTTGGTGTATAATAACAGGACGCAGAATGAAGCGAATAGTTTATCGTTCAATAAAAAGGTGGTAGAACAGGTTTGTGATTTTGTAAGTTCATTGCCTTATGGCGTGATAAGTATTGCATTGCCCCCGGATGTCATCGATGCCCAGCCTTTTTTCTGGAATAAATTCAAGGTCATTCCAAATTATACTTACCGTTTAAATCTGAATTTAAGCGCAGAAGAAATTGAAAAACGTTTTTCTCCAGAACACCGCAACAGTATTAAAAAAGCAGTTAAAGAGGGTGTTGAAGTAAAGGAATGTAAAGATCTTGAAGTCGTAAAAAAAGTGATCTTAAGAACTTTTAGTCAGAAAGAAAAAAGTGTAAGTGAAGAGAATATCAATTCTATTCTTTTCAGGATCGCTGATCCTGCAAATAGTTTTGCTTTTACGGCTTCACTGAATAACGAAGTGATCGCAGCTACGTTCTGTCTCTATGATAATAAGTGTTGTTATTATTTATTAGGAGGTTATTCTAACGATTCGAAACAACACGGAGCAGGCGCGTTGTGTGTTTATAATAGTATTTTAAAAGCAAAGCAGCTGAACATACCGGTATTTGATTTTGAAGGTTCCATGATCAAAGAAGTAGAACGTTATTTCCGTTCGTTCGGCGGTGAACTGGTTCCGTATTATACAGTAAATAAAGCCAAGCTGCCATTCGAGATGATCCTTAAACTGATTAAGCGTGAATTATTTTAATGGGCATTGAGTTACTTAACATAAAAAAAGATGCTGCGGCTTATGAAACACTGGAAGGAAAATTAAAACCTTCCGTTTTCAATTCGTTGAGGTGGCTTTCTATGTTCGGACATTTAAAGCTTTATGGTATTTTCAACGACAACCATGAGCTGATAGGCGCTTTTTATTTTTACAGTTTTAAGAAGTATGGTTTTCCTTTGAATATAACACCGCCGTTCACCCCGCATAACGGATTGTTTTTTGAGAACAGGGCGGAGAATAGCGCTAACATTAATTCGTTCAACAAAAATATAATCGACGAGGTGTCTGAGTTCATTGATAAGATGAATTCTAAACTTACTGTTTTTACTTTACCGGCAGGTTCATTGGAAACACAACCCTTCTCCTGGAAGAATATGGAAGTGAAAGTAAAATACACGTACCAGATCGATCTGGATCAATCTGAAGAAACACTTCTTGCGAACCTGAGTTCCGAAAAACGGAAAAGCCTGAATAAAGCAAAGTCTGATGAACTGGAAATAGTAAAGGAAACAGACATGAAAGTAGTGAAAGAAGTGATCCTGAAAACGTTTTCAAGGAAGCAGATCTCGAAGAATATGAATTACTTCGATAAGATTCTTTTTGAGTTCGCAAACAACACGAATGCAATTGCTTTTGTTGCGTACCGGGATAAAAAACCGATAGCCTCTACTTTTTGTGTCAATGATTCCGGCACCGCGTATTATTTATTTGGTGGATATGATTCGGGATCCAAACACCATGGAGCAGGCGTGAGCTGCATGTGGCAAAGTATTTTGTATGCGAAACAGATCGGATTAAAAACATTTGATTTTGAAGGCAGCATGATCCCAGAAGTGGAAAAATATTTCCGAGGCTTCGGTGGAAAACTGGTACCGTACTATGCAGTTTATAAAGCCAGCCTGCCCCTAAAAGTTTTATTAAAATTGAGTACACGTATTTAAGTGAAAGCCATTATATCACACGATATCGACCACATTACAGTTACGGAACATTTGCTCCGTGATCTGATCGTGCCCAAATTCATGGTGCGGACCAACCTGGAATTAGCTTTAGGTAAGATCTCATTAAAAGAATATGTAGCGCGCTGGACCGATTTCCTGAAGAACAAATGGCAGAACCTCGATGAGCTGATCACTTTTAATAATGTGAAACAAGTGCCTTCCACTTTTTTTATTGGTGTTAAAAGAGGGGTAGGTTTAAGTTATTCGAATGAATTGGCAGCTGTCTGGATGGAACAAATAATTAGCCGGGGTTGTGATCTGAACGTACACGGAATAAATTTCAGTGATGTTGATACTATCAAAGAAGAACGTGAATTGTTCCAAAAATTAAGCGGACGCGAAGCAAAGGGTATAAGGATGCATTATGTGCGCACGCACCAGGAAACACTAAGATATTTGAATAAGGCAGGATATAAATTCGACACAACCGTTCATGCTTTCGAAGATCCTTATAAAGTGGGTGAGATGTGGGAGTTCCCGTTCCAGATCATGGATGGCTGGGTAATAGAGAACGGAAAAAAATGGCAGAGCGCTGATCTGAATGAAGCAAAAGAGCGTACTAAAAAACAAATTGCAAAAGCACAGAAGCACAATTTAAAATACCTTGGAGTTGATTTCCATGACCGGTACTTTAGCCGTTCGTTCAATACATGGCTCGAGTGGTATTTTTGGGTGATCGACTATTTGGCGCAGAATAAAATTGAATTCGTTAATTATCATACGGCCATTTCCGAACTGGAATCAGTTAAACATTAAACATTGAGTATTAAACTCCTCATACTAACACAATATTTTCCGCCTGAGGTTGGCGCACCGCAAAACCGTTTGTATGAATTAGCTTTAAGATTAAAAAAGAGCGGGGTAGATGTGACTGTTCTTACTGCGATGCCCAATTATCCGAAGATGGAGATCATGGAAGCGTACAAGGGTAAGAAATATATGTACGAAGAAATGGATGGTTTAAAAGTTCACCGCAGTTCCATTCATGTTTCTAAGAACCGGTCTATCATAAGCCGGTTGCGTAATTATTTTTCTTTCGTGATCTCAAGTGCACGCGTTGGACAAAAATATATTGGTGATGTAGATATTATCTTTTGTGAATCACCACCGTTGTTCCTTGGTTATTCTGCATTGAAGTTAAAGCGGAAGAAAAATGCAAAACTGATCTTCAATGTGTCTGATCTCTGGCCGGAGTCTGCAGAGAAACTTGGGGTTGTTACCAATAAATTGCTTTTAAAGTTCGCTTATGATCTTGAAGAAAAATTATACCGTAGTTCAGTATTGGTAACCGGGCAAACGCAGGGTATTTGTAAAGATATCAGCTACCGTTTTCCAAATAAAAGAACGTATTGGCTGCCAAATGGAGTTGATCTTAGTTACTATGATCCGGCTATTGTCCCTAAAAATGATTGGCGCCAAAAGAATGGTTTTTCTGAAACTGATCTTATTTTCCTTTATGCCGGGATAATCGGTATTGCACAGGGATTAGAAGTGATACTGAATGCTGCTAAAGAAGTAAAAGATAACCCGATACCTATCGGGACGAAATTAAAATTTGTTTTGTTAGGAAGTGGCCCTGAAAGAGAAAAATTACAAGTTTTAAAAGAACAAAATGGTTTGGCGAATGTTACCTTTATTGATGCGGTATCAAAAGCTGAAATGCCTTCTGTATTGAAGTCAGTTAACGCTGTTATTGTTCCTTTAAAGAAATTAGATCTCTTTAAAGGTGCTATTCCTTCAAAACTTTTTGAAAGCTCGGCTATGCAGTTACCGATCCTGTTGGGGGTTGATGGAGAAGCAAGAGAATTATTTATAAATGAGGGCAAGTGCGGCTTATATTTTGAACCCGAGAATGCTTCTGAACTTGCGCAACAGGTTTTAAAAATAAGTTCGGATCCCTCTTTGGTAAAACAACTGGGAGAGAACGGAAGGAAGTATGTTAATGTTAATTTTAACCGTGATGTTATCGCGAATAAATTTTTAGAACAACTGAATAAACTATAATTGAAAAAGACGGCTGAAATATTCTTTAACACTATGCCTGTGCTGCTTTGTTTCCTAATGCCGTATGGTATCATACTCGGGCCATTTGTGATACTTTGGTTCATTTCATCATTGTTCCTGTTCGATAAAGAACGTTTTTTCAGCGGAGCCAAAAATCCGTGGTTCTTAATTATGTTCTTCTTTTTCCTTATGCATTGTTTGAGCGGATTGTTCTCAGATAATAAACAGGAGGCTGTAACAGGAATCGAGAATAAATTAAGTTTTCTGGCTTTTCCTTATTTCTTTTTTTTGTATAAGATGAATGACCATACCGTTAAACGAATGTTGATAGCATTTGTCAGCGGTTGTTTTTTTGCTTTGATCATTTGTGTGGCCAGGGCAACGTATATTTATTTTACTTCCGGGGCAAATGAATTCTTCTATAATTTATTCTCTGTATTGATACATGCCGGTTATTTCTCCATGTATATGTTATTCTGTATCCTGATCGTGATGTTCGCTTATCCTAAATGGTTCGGTAAGGATAAATGGGTTGGGATCATCTCTTATTTTTTGGTTCTCGCATTTTTAATCGGGATCTTTTTGTGCGCTTCAAAGATCGGGTACGGGACAGTGGTATTAGTTTTAATTATTGCCCCGATCATTAAATTCAAACACAGGCTTAACTTAAAGGTATTTTTGATCTCATCTGCAGTGCTGTTAGCTGTATTTTTTGCAATGATAAAGGTGTTTCCAAAACCTTTTGAACGCTTGAATAATGTATTCACTACATTGTCGGCCGATAATATTGATAAAACTTCCGGTGAAAGTACAGCGGTTCGTTTATTGATCTGGAAAGAGAGCAGGGAGATAGTAAAGGAGAACTTTTGGTTAGGGGTTGGAACCGGCGATGCTAATGATGTTTTACAGGAGCGTTACAGGCAAAACGGATTAACCGGTGCTTTAGAACATAATCTAAATACGCATAATCAATATTTTCAAACAGCAATTGCTTTAGGGATTGTTGGATTATTGATCATGCTGTTCTTAACCTTTGGTGTGATGATATATGCCTTTGTAAAAAAGCACATTCTTTTAGCTTTGTTCAGCATCATAATCATTTTAAATTTTCTTGTAGAATCCATGCTGCAAACGCAATCCGGTAATTTATTCTTTACAGGATTCCTCTGTTTGATGTTAACACATGATGTATTGAAGTTCCGGGATATTTAGTTTGTAGAATTCAGACAACAATTCCACACGTAGCAGTACTACGTTAGTTATAAATTTTTGGGATGTAATTAAGCTGCGGGTAAAAGTTTAATCATATGAAAATACAGCAGTACATTACGGTTACCAAAAAATAAATAACAAAGTCTAATATGCGTTCCTGCATTTGCATTTGTTACCTCCAAAATCTGAATTATTAGGCTCTAAGTCAATAAACCTCAGGTTATTTTGTTAACTATGGCTTGTTAACTCTGTATACGTTCTAAAACCCGGTAAAAGTTGTTTTAATTACCTACCTTTAACTAACCTTAAACCAATTTACATGATCAAAAATCTACTTTTAACAATTGCATTAGTCCTTAGTATCGCTGTTCAGGCACAGATCCCAAATATGAGTTTCGAAACCTGGACAACAACACCATTTGGCTTACAGCCTGTCGGTTGGCTGGGTATTACCGTTAATCAGCAAACAACAGGCGCGCAGCAAGGCACCAGTTATGTTAGGATCATTACGACTTCAACCAGTTCGCCGGCTTATGATGGCGTTTTTTATGCGACCTCTAATATTACTCCAACAATGGCGACCAGCGGTGTGCCTTATACCCAACGCCCGGTTTCCCTCAATGGATTTTATAAAACTTCAGGACTTGGTGTTGGAGATACTGTTCAGGTTTATAGCTTATTACTTGAAACAGGTAATCTTGTAGCGATCGGAACTACTTTCTATGAAACAAATAATGTGCCCGTATGGACATCTTTTTCAGTTCCATATAGTTATTTCTCCGTTCTTAATCCTGATACTGTACATATTATTGCTTCTTCAAATGAACAATGCTTTGGCGGAGGCCCAAATGCTATCGGATCAACTTTAGACCTGGATAATCTTTCATTTATGTTGACAACCCGGGTTGATGTTATGTCAGTAGGGACCGCATTTATGGTCTATCCTAATCCTGCATCAAGCGAACTAAATGTGGTTTCTAAAGATGAAACAGCAACAACTATATCGATCATTGATGTTACAGGAAGAACAATTGATGAAATAAGTATTGAGAACGAGAAGACAAGAATTGATCTTGAGAAATATGCTTCAGGAATTTATTCTTATTCCATTTTAAATAGTGATAGAAGTATTCTTCTCAAAAGTAAATTTACGGTCAGTAAATAGAACGAAAATCTAAAGGAGCTCCGGCTCCTTTTTTTTATGGGATCAAATGAAGATGCAGCACGTAAGCACTGTTACTAAAAAGTATATCACTATATCTAAAAAGCGCTCTTCAGCTCTCATGAAATTGGTTTTAATGATACAATAACGGGCAACTTATTAAAATATTACATGCAATAAAATTTTGTGATTCGTTAACAATATGTGCGCAATAATTGCGTTGTTGACCTCACCGTCACGTGCAGGGCAGGTGACTTGCTCTCCTCAAGGAGAGAAGTATTCCGTCTACGAAATGAATTAGTGTGAATGAATTCACCTCTCCTGAAGGAGAGGTAACTTCGCCTTAAGGCGAAGGGGTGAGGTCAAGAGGAAACCGCTATTCAGAAGTATTTTTCTTCCCGCCAAGTATAGCGAAAAGTAATACAGGCAATAAAAATATATCTGCTATTACTGCAATAATAATAGTGATACAAATTAAAAACCCGAAATAGAATGTACTTTGAAAATCACTGATCATTAAACTAATGAAGCCACCCATTAAAATAAAAGTGGTCAATAAAATTGGTTTACCGGTTTCAAAATAAGTACGCTTAAAGGCATACATCAAACTCTTTCCATAACCCATTTCAATTTTTAAACGGGAAATAAAATGTATTGTATCGTCGGTTGCAACACCAAAAGCGATACTAAACACTAAAGAAGTTGCTGATTTTAATTCGATACCTGCAAATCCCATTACGCCGGCCATTATTAAAAGCGGGATCACGTTTGGTACAATAAATACCAATACCATTCGCCAACTGCGGTGTAAGAAGTAGGTGAGAAGTGCAATGATGAATATCGAGAAACCAAACCCCTGCATCATGTTATTCACCATATAATCATTATTCAGATCTACTAAATGCGCTGCGCCTGTAATAGTTACTTCAAGATCTTTCGGGTCAATATTATCGCTCACGTATTTTTTTAAATGCTCGTTATGGGCTTTAACATGCATGCTCCCCATGTCTTGTATCTTAGCACTAACCCGTGCGCTTTTAAGGTCTGGGCTAATGATCCGTTTGATGTCTTTATTCTTTTTATTAGCTTTTAATTCTTTTACAATGTCATTGAAATCTTCTTCAGGCGGTAATCCATTTTTCGCCTCACTATCTATAGCTTTATAAATTGATTTTACTAATTGAGGGGGAGAGTATAAAAAACCTGCTGAATATTCTTTCTTAATGAATTCATCCAATCCGTTCAGTTGAGTAATGATGCCGCGGTCCCAAATGGTTTTGTCGGATTTAACTTTTATTTCTAATTCAAGCGGACGAACACCACTGTATTCCTTATCAAAGAAATTGAAATCCTGTTTTATTTTAACGCCATCACTAAGATCATCCAACAGTAAATTATTTACTTTTATTTTAGTGAGTCCGAATAAAGAAAGTACTATTAACACTACTGTTATTCCGATAATTGTTTTCTGGTTCCGGAAGATCCAGAATAATCCGGTTTGCATCACTTTATAAGTATTGTTATCATGACCATGAACAGACACTAATTTTTTTGGCGTGAAGAAATAAAGCAGGGCAGGTAATAGGGTATAAGTTAATATGAACGCTATAATAATTCCTACCGAAGTATAAATACCAAAATCACGGATGGGGGTGATGCTTGAAAATAAAAGTGACAGGAAACTAACTACCGTTGTAATTAAAGTTAAGAATGTAGGAAAGCCGACTTCTTTTAAAATTAAAGGAAAGATCAGGCTCTTTTCAGTCCCTTTTGCCAACTCTTCAAAATATTTGGAGAAGAAATGCACCACATCACTCATCCCTGCAATAAAGATCATGGTTGGTAACATCACACTCATGATATCAATGGATTTTCCCATCATGGCCATAACTCCTAACGTCCAGAAAATAGATATCAGACAAATTGAGATTGGAACTATCATACCATACACGCTTCGGAATGATAACCACAGGAAGAACATTACTAATCCGAACGCAATGGTTAAGAAATAAACAAATTCACTTTGTAAAGTTTGCAGATAAACATCCTGCGCAAAGATCCGCCCCACAAAATGTATCTCATCGAAATTATATTTTTTAATGGAGGCTTCAATATTTTTTGCTAATGAATCACATTTCTTTTTACTGAGTTCATCATGCGTTTTAATGTAAATGGTAACCGATTTCGCATTCTTGGGAAAAAAGGAACCGACAAGTTCACCTGAACTATAAATACGCGCGCTGTCTTCCTTGTAAAGCTCCGGATCATCATAATGCAAAACCTTGGTCTGCATGGGAACTAATCCACCCAATGATAAAGCTTTTAAATTGGTTGGCGATACAACTTTTGAAACATATCTCAGTCTGGTGAAATCTATGGTAAGCGAATTTATTTTTTCAAGGAAATCTTTTTTGAAAATGCCTTCTTTATTCTCTAAAGCAACCAGGACGAATTCGTTATCGTACTCGAATTGTTTACGGAAGTTATTATAAACTTCCAGCTCATTATCTTCATTCGGAAAAAAATCCTCGAAATTATAATTGAACTGAAGTTTCGTGATCTGGAAACCGCACAAAACAGAAAAACCTATTACAAAGGCAAGTACTAATAAATTATATGTTTTTTGTTTTTTGATAAGCTCAAAGATATAATTTAATCGCAATGGAAATTAGCTGCAAAGCCCTAAAACACAAAACCCCGCTAAAATTTTGCGGGATTTGGTGTCTTTGTGTTTTTTGCCGAAGGTATCCCTCCGGGAGTGGTAAATATTACAGCCCTGATGTACCTGATAACACACTGATATCTGTTCCGTCTGAATTAATTTCAGGGGTAATAGCTATTACAGGAACTTTTGAATGGTGAATGATCTGTTGTGAATAAGGGCCAAGGAAAAATCCACTGATCTCAGCCTCCTGGTCGGTCATGATGATCATAAGGTCAGCTTTTACTTTTTCCGCGTGTTTAATTGTAGCATCAGCACGGTTCTTTACATTATTCAGAACTTCAGTGGTGCAGTTAACTGATTTATCAGTTGCCATTTTCTTGATCTGCCCCATAACAACGTCCATGCCCGGTTGTTCATTATCGTCGTTACTGCCAAGTAAACCCACAACATGTAAATGCGCGCTGAAAATTTTGGAAAGTTCAATAGAGTAATTCACTTTCTGGCGACTATGTCCCGATGTATCAATAGGGATTAAAATGTTCTTATAACCGAAACGGCTTGCGTTTTCACTCATTGTCATTACCGGGCAAGCGCTTTTTGTAATTACTTTTAAAGTGTTACTGCCGATCACTAACTCTTCAAGCGGAGAATAACCGTGTGTTCCCATTACGATCATATCCGCTTTTATTTCCTTAGAGTTATTGATTATCTCTTTTGTGGGATTTCCTAAACTTACAATTGTATTCACTGAAACACCATACTCAGAACGTACTGTATCAGCCAATTCATTTAATTTATTGCTCGCACTCGTTTCATAACTGGCAGGATCTTCTATATGCATGGGTTGTTCAAGAACAGCATAATGCTCGTATTGTTTATTGATCACATGTAAGAGGTAAACATCACCTTTAGTGTATTTCGCTAAGAATGCACCGTGTTTAATTGCTAACATCGAGGTTTCTGAAAAATCAACGGGAATGAGGATCTTTGAGGAATTAAAGTGTATCATAAGAATTAGTTTTGGTATTAAATATACAATAAATTTTTAATGCACCATAGTGACAGAAATCAGGTCTAAAACTGACGGATATGTGTTCTTTACAACAGTGTTTTTTACAGTGGTCTCATCCAGCCATTCTGCCTTCGTAATGTTTTCTTCCGTTTGGGGAACCAGTTCCCTGGTATCAGTGCAATCCATCAGGTACCAATAAGTTGTTTTTAAAGCATGTCTTCCTTTATATGGATAGATATGGTAAGTGGAAGGGAGTTCTTTGATGATATTTAATTGTGAGATGCCACATTCTTCTTCGCATTCACGGATAGCTGCTTCGGCAGGAGTTTCGCCTTTGTCTAATTTTCCCTTCGGAAGATCCCATTTCCCGAGACGAAAAATAAAAAGATAATTTTCCTTTTGTTTTATCAGCCCCCCCGCAGCTTCAATGTATGCAAATTGTTCTTTTAATTCTTTGAACAAAGAATTTACGTTTTTACAAATTAAGATCAGGTCAGGACCGTCATTTTGTTGAATAAATTTTTTTATTCCCTCATTTAGGAATTCTTTAGATTTCTCTTCAGTATTTACAATTAATTGATTCCCTGCGGGTTGAATATTGTCGCTGGTCAACAGTAGAAATTTGGAATTATAATACACTTTTTTGTTCATAAAAATCTCTTTCTAAAAGGGTTTATAACACTAATTTTGCGCCATGACCTCGTTTGATGACTCTGCGCATAAAATTGCCGAATTTTTACTACAAATCAAAGCCATAAAGCTTAACCCTGAGAACCCATTTACATGGGCCAGCGGGAGAAAATCACCTATATATTGCGATAACCGTAAGACCTTATCGTATCCGCAGATCCGTACGTATATCCGACAGGAATATGTGAATATGATCAATCAATCTTTTGGCCGCCCTGATGTAATTGCAGGTGTTGCAACCGGTGGTATTGCCCAGGGCGCTTTAATTGCACAGGAAATGGGACTGCCTTTTGTTTACGTGCGAAGCGAAGCAAAAAAACATGGTATGACCAACATGATAGAAGGTGTAGTTGAAAAAGGACAAAGCGTAATGGTGATCGAAGATCTTATTTCAACGGGTGGCAGCAGTTTAAAAGCGGTTGATGCATTAAAAGAAGCAGGTTGTAACATTAAAGGAATGGTTGCAATTTTCACATATGGCTTCGATGAGGCGACCGAGAATTTCAAAAAAGCGAATATCCTGGTTAAAACTTTAACGGATTACAATATTTTAATTGAAGAAGCACTGAAGAAAAACTACATCACCGAAAAAGATGTAGATTCATTAAAAGCATGGCGTAAAGATCCTGCCAATTGGGGACTTTTAACCAATTAGATCTTGGCTGAATTCACTATCATAAGCGAGACGAAAACAACAAGGTCGGCAATTAAAGATCTGTATGATTTTTTGAGCGACTTTAAGAATTTTGCTTCTATTTTACCGGAAGATAAAGTTGAGAATTTCACTTACACAGCTGATAGCTGTAATTTTACCATTAGAGGAATTACAGCACTTACCATTAAACAGATCAGTAAAACGCCTTACAGCAGTATCAAATTCCAATCAGAAGGTTTAGCCAAATTCAACTTCATCCTCGAAGCAAAATTTGTTGGTGAAGCAGAAAAAGAAGGGCAGTGCCAGATCGAATTATTCGCGGATATGAATCCGTTCATAAAAGTGATGGCAGAAAAACCGTTGAAAGGATTAGTGGATACAATGGCCGTACGTTTATCAGAATTACAATTACCAAAAGCATGAGTAATGAAAAAATAAATGCAGCTATTCAACTGCTGCCTGTCGATACAAAAGAAGTAAGATGGGATGTAGTGGATAGAGCTATTGCCGTTATTCAGAAAAGCGGATTGAATTATAAAGTATGCCCGTTCGAAACAGTTGTAGAAGGTTCAATGACGGAAGTTCTATCGCTGATAGAAAAAATTAAGACAACTGCGCTTGAAAAAGATTGCCAGGAGATCCTGATCAATATTAAAATTCACGCCGCTACACGAGATCTTTCTTTCGAAGAAAAGTTAGAGAAATACTAACGATCAATTATCTCTAAACTAAACCCCTTCTCCGAACTACCAACTTCGAACTACCAATTAATTTAAGGACGGATCAAAAGGAACGAAGGTGTTTCTTTCTCACCCATTACAATATCCTTCGAGAATACATTAAAGCCATCGATACTTAGGATAGTTAAGTTGTAATTGTAGATATTGACCATATCCCAGTTCTTACGGCTGATCAAACGCATATTGTTTGGTGCGTAATTCTCGAGATTATTGATCTCTTCTTTGATCTCGGTGTTGGCTTCGATCAGTCCGTTATAATCAACAACAGTAATGCTAACGTTACTGTTACGGATTATTTTTTTAGCGTAGAATAATAAGAACACATCGCTGATCGAAACGATGGGAAGCAACACAGTCTCCACTGTATCCATTTCATGATCGATGAAAATACCGACAGGGATCTTACTGTTATTAATGAAGGCATTCGATTTCTCGTCGAGGATATTTTGTGTTTTAAAAATATTGCTTTTACCGGTTAAAGTTCCTACCAGTTTATCCGGATTTAAAACATTAGCTGTGATACCAATGAATTGTCCTAGTAAAGTGCCTTCAAATACAGATTGTCCGACACCAACCAGCATCAGATCGTAAGAGCCCGAATTAGCATCGCTTAAGATCTCTTCGCTCACATCATTACTAACTTTGTAATCCGTTTTCAGGGTCAATCCTAATTTATTGGCTTCTGCTTTAATTGGTTTAAAACTTTCCTTCTCATATTCTGCTAATTGGTATTGATTGATATCAGAAGACGGTGTAACGTGCAACGCCATGATCTCAGTTGAATTTTTAGAGTAACCTGAAATTAAATTGGCAACACGAGCTAATTTTTTTCCGCTTTGTGGATTCGCGAACGATAAAAGGATCCTGAATTTTTGTTTTAGTTTGATAGTGACTTCTTCTGAAGATTTATCATTCCTCCAGATCCAGTTGATGAGATCGAGGGCAGGGCCGGTCATGAATGTTGTAACAACAGCCATGATCACGAGCATTGCAAATATCTCAGGACTCAATACACCAAGGTCGTATCCAATATTCAGTACGATAAGTTCCATTAAACCGCGTGTATTCATTAACGCACCAATAGATAAACTTTCTTTCCAGCTTTGTCCGACAAATTTCGCGGCGAACATACTTCCGCCGAATTTCCCTGCAATAGCTACAAAAACGATCAGGGCGCACACCATCCATAAATGGCCGTCGTTCAATAAACCTATTTGCGTTCTTAAACCGGTGAACACGAAAAAAAGCGGAAGTAATAAACCTAAAGCAACTGATTCTAACTTTTCAATGATCAATCTTCTGAAATTAATTGAAGGAGGCATGATAGCTCCTGCCAGGAACGCTCCGAATAGCGCATGGATGCCAATGATCTCGGTTGTGAAAGAAGAAATAATTAAGATACCGAAGATAGAGGCAACTACATTTAAACTTAAGGATTCTTTATTAGAATAAACTTCACCCAAACGTTTTAAGAAAGGCTGAACCAGTTTCAGCATGATCATTAAGTAACCTAAAGAAAATGCAATGGTGAAGAGAGCACTCATAGATGAACCTGCTTTCACGATGGCGATAACGGCAGCAAGGATGCACCATGCTGTAATATCATCTGCGGCAGCACAGGTGATCGCAATGGCGCCTAATTTGGTCTTGGTGAGATTTCGTTCCTGGATGATCCTGGCAAGCACAGGAAAGGCCGTTATGCTCATAGCAATGCCCATGAATAAAGCGAATGAAGTAAATTCAACCCCCTGTGGTGCAAATTCTTCATAAATGAAATAAGCAAGCCCCATACCTAAAGCATAAGGGATGATAATACTGGCATGACTGATCACAACAGCGTCCTGTGCTTTATTCTTTAATAATTTAAGATCTAATTCCATTCCAACTACGAACATGAATAACACCAAACCTATCTGGCTTAATAGATTTAAATTTCCTAATGAGGTTTTTGGAAAAAGGAATGCGCTGTACTCTGGGAACCACATACCCAGGAGGGAAGGACCAAGGAAAATGCCTGCTAAGATCTCGCCAATTACTGTAGGCTGACCGATCTTATTAAATAAAAATCCGAAAGTGCGTGCTGTGAAAATAATGGTTAAGATCTGCAATAATAAAATAGCAAGCGGGTGTGTAACGTTGTGGTGTAAAGTATCAGAAAAATGATCGAGTACAGAGATCCCCGTATTGGAATTTGGTATTATGTTCTTGGTAGTTTCTAAATTTTTCCCCTGTATGTTTAGAAGATACATTAAAACGGCAAAAGCGCCGATGGTTATTACGTAAAATAATATATTCTTATACTTTTTCATTTATTGAGGCACTGCTTCTGTTTTGGTTGGAAAATAAAATACAAATCCGGCAACCGATCTTAACCCGGCATTAAAATCTTTGATCCAATCAGAAGTATAAAAAGGCGCCACTTCAAAAAATATCCCTGCGTTCTGAAACGCAAAAGGGAAACCTTCAACGCCGATTGGAATTACTGTACCATATTTGTTAGCCTTTGCATTATCCGGATTCCACTCGCCGCGCCCGCCAATACCAATATGGAATCTTACTTTTTCTAACAGTACTGTTCTGAAAATAACATTGAGTTCAGAAGTGAAAGATGATGTGCCTGCTTTTTGGGTGAAAACTGCTTTACTAACACGCGCATCTAAGCACGCGATTGAATTCTTAGCGCTTCTGTAGCCGAGCCCGACATCTGTTCCGGTAGGGTAAAGGCCAATACCAACTCCGGTCTGTGATCTTAGACAGGAAAGGAGTGATAAAAACATAAGCGTAAGGGTTAAATTGGCTCGCATAAAGTTACGGATTATCCGCGCACAAAAGTAATTTGCACCTCTGAGTTAAAGGGTCAATAGCAATGAAAACGCGGCTAATGTAATGAAACGGAGAAAAAATGTAATGAAACTAATTCTGCATCCAGGCCGTAAAGTTCTTTCTGAAACTTTCACCCAAATTTAAAACCGTTTTGGTTTTGTTCTGGATCTTAAGAACGATCTCATCAGCCGTGTAAGCCTGGATCACTTTTTTAGTGACGATATCAGCTTTATTTACCTGCAGGAATTGATTGGCCGGTAAAAGTGATAATAATTTTTCGAGTGTGATATTTTTTAAGATGAGTTGATTGTTATCCTGTAAATGAACGGTCTTATCACGTTTATCAATTTCAGAAGTTGTGATGTAAAGGATCTCAGCAAAATAGATTGTTGATTTTCCTATGTTGGTGTTCCAGCTGAAAAAAGTTTTCGTATTCCCTTCGTTCAATTGTTTTTGGGCTTTCAGAAGCGCTTTTTCCAAACGTTCTTTCGTTACCGGTTTTTTAATGAAATCACAAGCTTCTATCTCAAATGCATTTACTGCAAATTCAGGATACGCTGAAGTGAAGATCACTTGTTTATCCTGTAGCAATTGGGCAATTTCAATACCGTTTATATCCGGCATGTTGATGTCAAGCAAACACACATCGAAACTAATGTTCTTGTATTCCTTTAAAAATAATTCGGGTGAATTGAAAGCGCGTTCCACTTCAATAAACGGTAATTGCTCGCATAACATTTTTAAATACGTTAAGCCCGGCAATTCGTCATCCAATATTATGCACTTTATTTTTGAACTCAAGTAAATTGATCTTTAAATAAGACGTATGAACGCCATTCTCTATAATATAATCCAGTTTGTAATGTGTTTTGTAAACAAGATCGAGGCGGCGCTTTAAATTTTCTTTACCTATACCGCTCTTTGCTGATAACATTGGTTTTTTATTCACCTTATTGGTCACAACAAATAAAAAGTGATCATCTTTTAATTCCAATTCAATTGAAATAAAAGCATCGTTACTTTGCAGGTCGGCATGTTTGAATGTGTTCTCAATAAAATAAGCAGTGATCAGCGGAAGAATAACAGGCTCTTCGTAAAAGTTATTATTCACGTCAATAGTTTCCTTGATCCTGATATCGTAAACCGGGAGTAATTTTATTTTATTGAGTTCAATAAAATTCTTCGCGAATTCAAGCTCTTGTTTCAGGGAGATCAATTGATCACCGCTGTCGTACAAAACATAATCAAGAACGCCGCCTAATTTTTCTAAGGCCATATGTGTGCGGTAAGCATAACCCTGGATAGAATTTAGTGTGTTCTTAAATAAATGCTGGTTTAAAATGAATTTAGTGTGTTCGAATTCGGATGGATTCGAAACTGTCGGTCTTTCTTCTTTTCTTAAAGACGAAATTTCTTTAGCCAGTTTTTTATTCCGGGAATTAAGAATGAATGAAAGTATAGCCAGTCCTGCGCAGGCAACAATTAATGAAATTATTAGAAGATCGCTTTGCATTTATTTCACAAAGCTAGCCTTTTTTTGCTTTCACGTATTTCCAATGGCGGATCTTTCCTTCCGACATCCACTGAATAGCTGTTTTGAGGCGCTTAACTTTGGTCGCTTCGGTCTTAGCTTCAGTTACCCAGTTCACATATTCCTTCTTTTGGCTTGGGCTGAAATTCTCAAATGTATCAAGTGCTTTACTGTTCTTACTTAACGCTTCTTTAAAATAAGCCGGGACTTTTAATGGTGTTTTGGCTGCAGGTTTTGCCTTGCTTATCTTTTCGCCTTTATCGATCAAAGCCATCGCTTCTTTTATATAGGAGATCATGATCTTATCGGAAGGAAAATCTTTCACGGAGGTTAATTTTCCTAAATGTCCCATACCTTCCCGTTCTTTACCACGACTAAGGATCTTATTCGGGTCTTTCATTTTCGATTCTAACCAAAAACCAAAAGCACAATGATGTTTGAATGCCGCCATGCTGCATAAAATACTTCCTTTATACATGAAGCATGGAAAACTCCATTTCATGGCTTCTTCCACATCCGGACAAGCGGTATGAACTAATTCAAGGATATGAGCTAATATAGGTTTCGCGAAATCAGCCGATCTGCCAATGTATAATTCAATGCGTTTATCAATTTTAGCCATGGGGAAAGATTTTGGTAAAGATAAAAAGAAAAAGGTTTTAAAGAAGGCTGAGTTTGTTGGGGGCTCATCATGACTCACCCCCAACCCTCTCTACAAGCAGAGAGGGGAGTATAGGCAGATTTGAAGAAAGCTACGTTTTATAGCAAGGGATTCGTTATTGTGAATGCATTTTTGAGTAATGAATAAGCAATTAATGATAAAAAGGTGCCGGAGATTAAGACGAAATCAAACGGAAACGGAGAAAATATTTTGGGAGCAGGTTAGAAACCGTAAAATAAATAACCTGAAATTTTTACGCCAACATCCATTCATTTATCAGAAAGACGCGTCTGATCTGTATTATTTCATTGCCGATTTTTATTGTGCAGAAAAGAAAATAATAATTGAGTTAGATGGAGGGATCCATAATGAACAAAAAGAGTATGATGAGTACAGAGATTCTGTTTTGAAAAACCTGGAATTGAAAGTGGTTCGGTTCAAGAATCACGAAATTGAAAAGGCGGTTGGGTTTGTCAGGAGTTTATAAGGACTCACTCTGTTGGAAATTGTTCTATCGAGTGAGGGTTGTGTTTGTTGGGAACTCACGGTGACTCACCCCCGACCCCTCTCTACCAGTAGAGAGGGGAGTAGATGACCCGTCCTGAAATTACTTTACAGGTTAAAATAAATCCTGATCAAGCTAACAATAGAGGCAAACCCCGGCTAAATGATTAAAAAAAAGGAAGTCTCATCAACGAAACGCGAAGTGTCGCCCCTCTCTATTTATAGAGAGGGGCGGGGGTGAGTCAGAATGAAACTTAAAGCTGATTACTGCAAAAACTTCAATATCCCGATAGCTATCTGATCAACGGGGTTTCCTGAATTTGCTAATACAACAACTGCAACATCTTTGCTTGGAATGAATCCACAAAAGCTACCAAACCCACCGGTGCGGCCATTGTGCCAGATCAATTCATTTCCCTTTTTGGTTAAGGTTTTATGCCAGGCTAAGGCGACGTGATTCTTGCTGTCGTTGAAAGTGGATTGATGCGATAATTTAAATGCAGGATTTGTTTCTTCCAGGTTCGCTTTTGTGTACTTCATCATGTCTTCAGCGGTTGAACGTATGCCACCTGCGCCTGCTAAAGCCCCAAGGTCCCAATAAGAAGTACGGTTTCCTTCATCATCATAACCTTTCGCAAAATGTGAAGTGTCAGATTTTGTAATAGTGATCTTTGTATCATTCATGCCAAGGGGCTGACAAATGTATTGCGTAATTAATTCTTCGTAACTCTTATTGTAGGCTTTTTCCTCAATGATACCGAGAAGTCCCATTCCTAAATTCGAGTATTCGTTCTTTGTTCCCGGTAAGGTATCAGGTTTCATCAGCTTCAGATATTCCATTACCATTTCCTTAGTATAATTTTTATAAGGATTTCCTATCGTAAAACCGGGTTGCGTCATTAAATTGAATGGTACGCGGTGAATACGACTTGTGTGATTCGCTAAATGCACCAATTCAATATCGGTTCCTTTATACGCTAAATTCGAGTAGGCTTCTCCCAAATGCTTTTTCACGGGATCATTCAATCCTAATTTCTTATCCAATATAGCTTGCGCGAATAGAATTCCTGTAAAAGTTTTGCTTATAGAACCGATCTCGTAAATGGTTTTATTAGTTGGTTTTTGATTGGTGCCCCGCGAAATACTTCCATAATGGTAATAGTTTATCTTTTTATCCTGGTAAACAGCGATACTCAACCCGCAATTGACCGGGTTCAGCATGAAATTATTGACAATGGAATCAATTTTTGAGTCTATAAGGCTTGGAGTTTGATTTCCCGTTTGGGCCTTTGCCTGAAAAAGCCCTAAAAACATAATAAAAACCGCGAAAATACGTTGCATAATTAAACCTTTCAGATTTATAAGGTCAAAGTAAAGAATTAATTTACATGCGCTGAATTATTTTATTTAAATGGTAATTTTTAGAAATAAATCAGGTATTTTTAGGGTTAAGTATGCGCCTTCATTTTTTAAGTCTGATTAGCTGCTTTTTCCTCGTAACCCAAACGGTAGCGCAGGAAATTGAAAAAGTTAAGGTCCCTTTTAAAGACCCGTTACCATGGTTTAGTATCCGCGGTTCCTGTACTATTCCTAAGATCACAGGCAGCGAGGCGTTCCGGATAAGTTTTTTAGGTGTATACGACGCAAATCTGACCGTTCATTTCAGACTTGGTAAAATGTTTACTATTGGCGTTGGATACCAGAGCGTATTATTTAACCAAAGTGCTTTTTTTAAATACAAAGGTTTGGATACAAGATTGAATGTATCAAACGGAATAGTAAAGATCGGTATTGACAAACCGGTCGGGCCAAAAAGTTTTGTGACCTTATCAGCTACTTCGGGTTTTGGTATCAATCAATATACTGCTGTTAAAGCAGCTAAAGATAGTTTGAATGGAAAATATCCTACATACTTCAATGCTACTTTCCTTCGTCCTGAAGTGAGTTATAATTTTTTAGTGGAAGATAATTTTGCTTTCGGCGTACTGATCGCTTACAATATGATCCTTGCTTCTTACGACCCGAAATTAAATTGTTTTGATACCTACGAGAACTTTGGAAAATATAAGAATAAAGCCAATATGGGTTGGATCTCTTTCGGGTTTAATTTCTATTATGGTCCGAAGAAGAAAAAAGCGTAGTAATTTTTGTGTTGCCTGAAAACAGTTTTCAAAATATTTATAGTTCTTATCTTAAGTAACGTAGTTTCTTTCTCGCAAAACATTTCCCTGAGCGGTTATGTAAAAGATAAAGCTAATGGCGAGAGTATGCCGGGCGCTACTATTTTAATTAAAGAGATCAACAAAGCAACTTCTGCCAATCAATATGGTTTTTATTCGCTGACCGTTCCTAAAGGACAATACACTGTCGCCTTTTCTTTGTTAGGATATAAAACGTACACACAAAGCATCGATCTTGAAAAAAATCTTGGTCTGAATGTTAATCTTACTTCTGCTGAAGAACAATTAGGTGAAGTAGAAGTGAGTACTGATAAACCGGATCAGAATATCAAGTCCTCGCAAATGAGTTCCATCAATCTCGATATGGGTGAGATCAAAAAAATTCCCGCATTCATGGGAGAGGTAGATGTTTTAAAAACTATCCAATTAATTCCGGGAGTTAAATCCGCAGGAGATGGTAACAGCGGCTTTTATGTTCGCGGAGGTGGGCCTGATCAAAATTTAATTCTATTGGATGAAGCGCCTGTTTACAATGCTTCCCATTTAATGGGATTCTTTTCTGTTTTCAATGGCGACGCAATTAAAAATGTGAACCTGATCAAAGGCGGAATGCCTTCGCAATATGGAGGACGTTTATCTTCAGTTCTTGATATTTCAATGAAAGAAGGAAATAACCAAGCCTTTCATGCAACAGGTGGAATAGGGGTGATCGCTTCAAGATTGACCTTAGAAGGCCCGATACAAAAAGATAAGTCTTCATTTATCATTAGTGCCAGAAGAACTTACATTGATGTGCTTTCAAAACCATTTTTCAAACCGGGGTCACCGTTTGCGGGAACGTCTTATTACTTTTACGATCTCAACGCAAAGATCAATTATAAATTCTCTGATAAAGATCGCGTTTTCTTAAGCGGCTATTTCGGGCGTGATGTTTTTAAATTCAATGATGTTGAAGCGAAATTCAAAACCACCATTCCATGGGGAAATGCAACCGGGTGTTTGCGTTGGAATCATTTATTCAGTTCTAAATTATTCTCAAACGCTTCGGTTATTTTTACAAATTACGATTTCGCTTTTGGTGCAGAAGAAGATAATTTCGAGTTAACTATTAAATCAGGCATCAAAGACTGGACCTTTAAATATGATGTCAATTATTTCCCGAACCCGCGACATAACGTGAAAGTAGGATTAAATTATATTTTCCACACATTTATTCCAACCAGTGTTTCCGCAAAACAAGGTTCAACAACATTCGATCTCGGTAAAATAGTAAAATTATATTCGCATGATATTGCAGTTTATGCCGGAGATGATTGGGACATCACCGAAAAATTAAAAGTGAATTTTGGTCTGCGTTTCGGCTATTTTGCACAGGTTGGCCCGTTCACCCGTTATACCAAAGATTTTTTAGGACGTCCTTCTGATACTATCATTTACAAGCAAGGAAAAAAAGTAGTGGATTATAACGGACTTGAACCGAGATTATCCATGCGTTATTCATTTACAAAATCATTGGCAGTTAAAGCATCTTACACGCGGAATTTTCAGTATATCCATTTAGCGACCATGTCATCAGTAAGTTTACCAACGGATGTATGGATGCCATGTACGGAAGTCATCAAGCCTCAGATCTCTACGCAATATGCTATTGGAGTGTTCAAGAATTTCAAGGATAATGAATATGAATCCTCAATTGAAATTTATTACAAGGACATGCAGAACCAGGTGGATTATAAAGAGGGTGCAACACCTTCGGATAATGTTTATGACAATCCGGACAACGCATTTACTTATGGAAAAGGCTGGGCTTACGGCGCTGAATTCTTTTTGAAAAAACGTACAGGTAAATTCACAGGCTGGATCGGTTATACTTTATCCTGGACCTGGCGTCAATTCAATGATATAAATTACGGATTACCTTTCCTTGCAAAATACGATCGTCGTCATGATGCTTCTTTGGTTTTAACTTACGATCATAATAAAAAATGGAATTTCGGATTAGTATGGGTGTATGGTACAGGGAACAGGGGAACGCTTCCGAATGGTTTCTTTTTATACGAAGGGAGTTTGAGCAGCGATTATGGTCTGCGTAATTCGTATCAGTTCCCTGCTTATCACCGGATGGACCTGAATGTGACATTCACGCCTGACAGGCAAAAGCATTTGGCAAAGAAAAAAATGAGAATGGAAAAGCGTTATGCGAAAAAAGGGAAAGATCCTGCAAAAATTGTTCTTCCAAAAAAATGGCTGAAGAATTTCGAGAACAGTTATACGCTGAGCATTTTCAATGTGTATAACCGTTACAATCCGTATTTTATTTATTACAGCCGGAGCGGGGATTTTTTAAACGGGAATTTAAGTATAACAGCGAAGCAGGTGTCGTTATTCCCGATCTTGCCAAGCATAACATGGAATTTTAAGTTTTAGATTAAGAAGATTAAGATAGGAAGATGAAAGTATTGATCATAAAATATAAGGAAAGTATTAAGGTTCTGTCTTTGATGCTGATTCTTTCATCTTTGCTCTTGTTCTCATGCCGTAAAACAATTAAAGTAAAATTGCCGGAGTACAAACAAAAACTGGTGATAGAAGGAAGTATTACTACCGGTGAAGGCGCGATTGTGTTCTTGTCGTACTCTGTTCCTGTATTCGGTGGATTTGATTTTACGCATCCTGAAAATGCATTTGTGAAAGGGGCTTTTGTAACAGTGAGCGATGGAACTGTAATTGATACACTGAAAGAGTTCAATCCGAGCGAAGGTTATTTTTACTACGGAAGTAAAGTAATGGGGCAAACCGGGAAAACTTATTACCTGACCATAAGTTTAAACGGAAAAACCTATAATGCTGAAACAAAAATTCTTCCGCCTATTGCTTTAGACAGTTTATATTTTAAAGGCGAAAGGGATAGTTTAGGATTTATCTGGGCGCATTTAACTGAGCCTTCAGGCCTGGGACAAAATTACCGTTGGTTCGCAAAACGTTTGAATAAGAAAACGGATTATGCTTTTGCGGCTCCTTTCAATTCGGTGTTCGATGATAAATTTGTGGATGGAAAGGATTTTCATTTTGCTTACGACCGCGGCCCCCAGCCAAATGATGTGCAGGCCGATAAGGATGATCCGGAACAAGGATGGTTCAAGAGAGGGGATACGGTAGCTGTTAAGTTTTGCGTCATCGACCGTCCTTCGTATAATTTCTGGTACTCTTATTATCTGAATAAAGCCAGCAATGGTAATCCGTTTTCAGCGCCGAGTAATATTGTGAGTACACTGGAAGGCGATGATGTTCTTGGTGGTTTCTATGGTTATTCCCCAAGTTATGATACCTTAGCAATACCAAAGAATTAAATTTATGCGCCCATTTTATTTTCTTAGTTTTTTAATATTCAGTACAATTCTTTTATCGCAAAATCCTGGTAATTCCTTGCTTTGGCGGATCAGCAAAAATCAATCCTCAAAATTTTCTTACTTGTATGGCACAATGCATGTAAAAGATAAAAGGATATTCTATGCAAACGATTCTTTACCTGCTTTTATAAGTTCTTGTGATAAGTTTGCTTTGGAGCTTCATCCTGACAGCATGAATACTATGTTATTCAACCAACTCAATTCGGCAGATACTGCATCTAATAATTTCAAAAAGATCTTTAATGAAGAAGAATACAGATTGGTGAATGAAAAACTCCAGAAGGATATCGGAATTGACCTGACACAAGTAAAGAATAAGGACCTGAATTATATCAGGATGCTGATCAGCCCAACAAAAAAGCGTTCAGATGATTATGCGACTTTTTTGGATGGGTATTTACTCAAAATTGCAAAACGGACTGACCGCTCAATTATAGGATTGGAAAGTATTAAGTCACAGGCTTCAGCTTTTCGAAGTATCAAATCAACAACTGAATTTAAGGATGAGATTCTTGAAATGAGCCGTGAAGAAAAGTCAGAGAGTGTTTACGATAAAATGTTAAAATTATACCAGGCAGAAAATATGGAAGGTATTCATCAAATATTCACGAATTATGATGAAGAATCAATAAACAACATGCTTTACCGGCGGAATGTTGTAATGGCTCGTACTATAGATAGTATAATTTCAGGAGGCGGATCAATTTTTGCGGCCTGTGGCGCAGGCCATCTTGGCGGAGCAAAAGGTATTATCAAGTTATTAAAAGATCTTGGTTATTCGGTTACTGCTGTGCAAACAAAAAAAAGAAGTTATCTGAATGCTAACAAGATCCCAAGTACCACAGGAACCGGCTGGCAAAAGATAGCCTTACCTTCTGTTGGGGTAAATTATGTTCTGCCCGGTGCTCCAATGGCGTATAAGAAAAATATCATCCTGGCGGAATCGAAGATGTATATGGATGTTACCAGTGGCGCTGTATATATGATGTTACCGGTAAGTATAACTTCTGATCTGGTTGGCAATAAACGATTTCTGTTCGATAAGGTTGCTGAATCTATGCAGCAGAGAATGGCAAAAGGAATTTCCCTGGATAAAAAATATGGTAAGCAGGGAGCTTATGAATATTGCGAAGTTAGTTTTGAAACTAAGGTAGGTTATAGTCTTGTTTCCAGGATCTATATAGAAAATAATGTGTTGTACGACTTCCTTGTTACTTATCCGCCAAATTCGGATATAGAGAAAGAGGCTGAGTATTTTTTTTCAGCTATTAATTTTTACAAACCTATAGCACAGGAAACATATTTGTATAAAGATGAGAATTGGAATTTCGAGATTAGTTTACCAGGTGAACCGGCTAAAGTGAATACAGCAAGAAAAAAAGGTGCTGCATCCGAATTGTCGTTAAAATCTTCCGATAACATCAATGGGGTACATTACATAATTGAAGGTGCTGAAGCTGGTGAAGGGTTGTATTATATTAGCGATACAATGCTTTTGAACGAGGTGTGCCGTAAATTTAAGCATCAACCGAGGGTGATCTCTTATACTGATTCTGTTTTTACATTTCAGGGGTTTCCTGCTAAACAATTTGTTGCCGTTTTCGATGATAATTCAACTTGTGAAGGATGGTTGATACTGAAAGGCTTTAAATTTTATAGTATAATGGCTGTAGCTACAAAAAAGAACATTGATGCAGGTATTCATAAAGCTATTTTGAATTCTTTCACATTCAGGGATGTTAAAACCCCTGAGTATAAATGGTACAAGTCCCCTGTAGATTCTTTGTTAACCATAAAGTTACCAAAGGCGTACAGGATCAAAGCAAGTGATGCTGAAGAAAATCAATACAACGAAGATTATTCCCCGATCTACACAAGTTACGAAGATGGATATGGTGTTTCGTGTTTCATGCAAAGAACAGAAGAGACAGATTATTATTACACGCTTTCTGATTCTTTGTATTGGAAAAGGGTAGAACAATCCTTGGTCGGATACAGCGATAGTTTAATTCTCTCAGAAAAACTAAATTTAAAAGGCCTTAATGCAAGAAGATATATTGTAAAGAAATTGAATTCGAGTTATACCGAATATTATAATGTGATCAGTTTCGGGAAATACAGGTACAGTATCTTCAGTTATATTCCTGATGTTCTCAAATCCTCGTATCTGACAACACCCATCTACAACTTGGAGTATAAAGGAACACCAAAAACAGTATTTCAAAGTGATACGGTTGCATTTAAGAACCTGGTTAGAGATTATTTATCAACAGACACTATTCTGAATAAAAAAGCAAGAAAGTACATTTATGAATTTGATGCTACAGATAATATGTTCCCGCTTCTGGTAAAAGAACTGGAGCGGCCTGCAAAAGACAGTACATCTGACTTGAAAGATCGTTTGATAAATAAACTGGATGATGTAAAACCGGCATTGTTGACGCCTTATCTTAAGAAAAAATTATTTACAGATCGAACGGATTCAACATTTGATGTGAATTATTTAAGAATGCTGGTTGGAATAAAAACACAGGAAAGTTTTTCTTATATAAAATCTTTTTTAGCTGGCCGTTTGAGTACGCTGAGTGAATATTCCGGTATTTTTTATGGAATGAATGATTCTCTTGTATTAGCAAAAGTTTTTTACCCTGATTTTTTAGAAGCGATCGCAAAAGATACATCTGAAAACAGTTCATTCTTATATCTTACCAATAACATGTTAGATTCATCTTATGTAAAATATGAGCAAATAAAGGATTTTGAAAATTCACTTTTAAAGTACGCGTCACGTTATATAGATCAAAAAGTAAGCGATAAGGAATTAATGGAGCACTATGTTTCTGTTGAAGTGTTCGATCTTCTCTTCAAATCAGACAATAAGAAAATGCTGAGTGAGTTGCTTGTTAAAATGGCGCAAAGCAAGAATATCTGGATCCGCTACTATAGCATAGTTTATGCGTTAAAGAACAAGAGTGAACCTGATCTTAAAGTAATGAATGAACTGGTAAGAACGCCTTATTTAAGACATTCTATCTATGCTGAGTTAGAATTTAATAAGCGTTTAGAGTTATTCCCTGCTGCTTTTAAGAACCAAAAGGCATTGGCCGAAGGGGATATGATCAATTATATGTTAGATGACGATTATTATCCGAAAGAGGTAAAATTTGTGAAAGAAATTAAAACAAGATTTGAGGAAAAAGACGTTTATTTTTTTATATTTAAACTGGAATTTAATGAAGGCACTGCTCCTGTGATCGGGTTTACAGGGCCATACACCAAGAACGGGGAACTATTAAATAACAGTGAAAGGCCGGGAATAGGGGGCGATTACGTTAAAGGACAGGAAGAAATTTTGCTTTACGAACATTTATACCAAAAATAATTCAGTCATGAGTAACGAATTCAGCGAAAAAACAGCCGAAGTAGGCAACCAGGTAAAATGCGTGGGTTGCGGAGGAAATTTAAAATTTGCACCGGGTACCGAGCATTTGAATTGCGAATATTGCGGTGCGAAGAATGAAATTAAACCTGCAGCAGCGACTGTTATCGAAGAAAATGATTTCGAAAGTTTTTTGAACCAGGCGGCGAGCAGCTCTGATAAAAAAGAAGTGAACACGGTAAAATGTGACAACTGCGGCGCTTCAACTTCATTAAAACCAAATGTCACTTCAGATTCTTGTCCGTATTGCGATACAGCTTTAGTTATAAAAAATGCGACCACTTGCAGTCTCATCAGTCCTAAATACGTTCTCCCTTTTAAAATAGAACGCAAGACGGCGAATGAATCTTTTATTAAATGGGTGGGAGGTTTATGGTTTGCTCCCGGAGATCTGAAAAAATATGCAGAGAACTCGGCAGAGAAATTAAAAGGCGTTTACATGCCGTTCTGGACCTACGATACGGATACAACCACGCGTTATACCGGTATGCGCGGCGATCATTATTATGTGACAGAATCTTATACCGACTCACAGGGAAAATCACAGACCCGCAGTGTGCAAAAAACACGCTGGAGCGGAGCGAGCGGAACGGTTCATAATAATTTTGATGATGTATTAGTTTGCGCTTCTCATTCTTTACCAGAGAAATTAGTACACGCCCTTGAGCCATGGGACCTTCCTTCATTGGCGGGGTACGACGACCGTTACCTGAGTGGATTTGTGACTGAGAGTTACCAGGTAGATCTGAAAGCAGGCTTTGATACGGCAAAAACAATTATGGCGCCGCAGATCCGCAGTACTATTTGTGCTGATATCGGCGGCGATGTACAGCAAGTGACTACACAAAGCAGTGATTACAATAACATCACCTTCAAACACATCTTATTGCCATTATGGATCTCTGCTTACCGTTACAACGATAAAGTATACCGCTTTATGATCAACGCCCGCACCGGCGAAGTACAAGGCGAACGTCCTTGGAGTACAGCGAAGATCTTATTAGCTGTATTAGGGGCAATAGCAATTGGAGTAGGGGTTTGGTATTTTGCGACGAGGTAACTTTTTTAGGAATTAACTATTAATTAATATGAAAAATATATTGCTATTCGGTTTGATCTTAACGATTAAAGTAACTCACGCGCAACTTTGTTTTAATTCTGCGGTAAATTATACAACAGGAACAAATCCTCAATCAATAATTTCGGTCGATGTTAATAATGATGGAAAGTTGGATTTGATAACCCCTAATTATCCAACAAATTATGTTTCAGTTTTATTAGGTAATGGCTTTGGAAGTTTTAGTGCGCCAAATAATTATACTGTCATCGGCGGAAATCCTCAATATGTTGCAGCAAAAGATTTTAACGGTGATGGAAATTTGGATTTGGCAGTTTCAAATACAGCATCTACAAATATTTCTGTACTAATTGGAAATGGAACTGGCTCTTTTGGTCCTGCGGCCAGTTATTTTGGAGGAAGTTTCCCGCAAATGGTTATAAGCTCGGATTTTAATAACGATGCGAAAATGGATCTGGCACTTGCTCATGGTTTATCAAATGGAGCCGTGGCAATTTTATTAGGGAATGGATTGGGTGGTTTTGGGCCTCCTACTGATTTCACAGTTGGTGCTTTTCCTATTGGATTAGTTAGCTCTGACTTCAATAATGATGGTAAACCTGATATTGCTGTAGGGAACCTATCGTCAAATAATACATCCGTATTGTTAGGTAACGGTTTGGGAAGTTTTAGCACTGCAACAAACTTTCCTGTTGGCACACAACCTTATTCGATAACTTCGGGAGATTTCAATAATGACGGCAAAGTAGATTTAGCAACTGCAAATCGCGGGTCGAATGATGTTTCGGTATTAATTGGCAATGGTTCGGGAAGTTTCAGTTCCTCAGTAAATTTTTCGGTAGGAAGTATGCCGCAAGTTATTGTAAGTTCAGATTTAAATCTGGATGGTAATATTGATATAGTAACAGATGCGAATTCGAATAACATTTCTGTTTTATTAGGTAATGGTTTAGCGGGTTTTAGTAGTGCTTTTACTTTTATAACAGGTAGCGGTCCAGCTGGAGTCATTTTTGGAGATTTTGATGGGAATTCTAAACCTGACCTTGCTGTAAACAATTATTTTGATAGTAATATTTCTGTTTTATTAAATTGTATAATACTTGACTTAAGTGATATATCGGTGAAAAATGAAGTTCGTACTTTTCCGAATCCTTTCAGTAGAAAATTAAATATTGTTTCACAAGATCAAATTCAAGAAATAAAGATTATAAATGCTTTTGGCAGTCTTGTTTATAGTTCTGAATCCAGCAACAGCAAAAAAAGTGTGGAAATCGATTTGCTGGATCAGCCTGATGGAATTTACTTTCTAATAATTGGTTCTGAAATTAAAAAAGTAGTTAAAATGGAATAAAACGTTATTAGTGTGGTCCACCGGGGCGGATGTAATCTGTTCAGAAAAAGTAAACCTTTCAGACGTTAACTCCTCCAATAATTCCCCTGCTATTTTTTTACGTTGTTTAACAACTAAAACATTCTAGCATTATGTTTTTAGCAAAAGAATATAATTTTTAACAAAAAGAAGATCTTCTTTTGTCCGGAGATGTTATGCTTTGCTCTTGGGAATGTATGCTTTTGTCCGGGGATGTTATGCTTTGCTTTTGGGAATGTATGCTTTTGTCCTGGGATGTTATGCTTTGCTTTTGGGAATGTATGCTTTTGTCCGGGGATGTTATGCTTTGCTTTTGGGAATGTATGCTTTTGTCCGGGGATGTTATGCTTTGCTTTTGGGAATGTATGCTTTTGTTCAGGGATGTTATGCTTTGCTCTTGGGAATGTATGCTTTTGTCCTGGGATGTTATGCTTTGCTTTTGGGAATGTATGCTTTTGTTCAGGGATGTTATGCTTTAGAGAGTGTCCAATAAAGTGTGTAAACGAGTTCGACTAAAGATCACCGTAAAGGTATATTTTTTAAACAAATTTTTAT
>CALMVZ010000002.1 GCA_937873155.1 uncultured Bacteroidota bacterium
TTATAATTCTGTTTCAATAGTACATGCTACAAGTGATAATATTAAAACAAACCCCAGATTTTAGTCCGGTTTATAATTCTGTTTCAATAGTAGATACTACAAGTGATCATATTAAAACAAACCCCAGACTTTAGTCTGGGGTTTTTGAATGTGATAAATACAAAGGGCTTTAGCCCTGAAATCAGAATAGTGTCATCCTTTCACTTTCACCATTCCCTGCGCCATCTTTACTGCTTCGTAAAGATTTACTATTCCGCCCGATCTGGTTAATTCATCGAACTCAACTAATTCATCTTTTGTGCCGGGACGGATCACTTTATTATCTTTATACTCCTTACGGCTTGATTCAACCAGGATCTTTTTAATTTGCTTAGCTGTTAATTCAGGATAATATGATTTCAGAACACTTGCAACACCCGCAACAACAGGGGCTGCCATACTTGTTCCGCTTGCATCTTTGTATTTTCCTTCAGGAGCAGTAGAATAAATATCTACACCGGGTGAAAAAAGATCTGAAGTCTTTTTACCATAATTACTGAACGGCGCGGGACATTTTTCTCCTTCTTTCCAGCTTAAAGCCGATACATCAATAAAGTTCGATGCTTCTTTCTTGCTGCCTTCAAATTTTTTGGTTGGATAATGAGTTATTTCATCAATATTAATACCATCATTCCCTGCTGCGTGAATTAATAACACACCCTTACTTTCTGCATACTTCACAGCTTCATCAACTACTTTTTTATCCCAGCTGTATTTCTTTCCGAAACTCATATTTAAAATAACTGCGCCATTATCAACTGCATAACGAATAGCATTTGCAACGTCTTTATCACGCTCATCACCATTCGGGACACAACGTACACTCATAATTTTCACATTATCAGCAATTCCGTCCATCCCTACTCCATTCTTACGGCTAGCTGCAATAATTCCTGCTACGTGGGTTCCGTGAAAACTAAACGGCCCCTTACAATCACCATTCCCATAATACTTTTCGTTACTGTTAGCATAATCATCGCCTACTATCGAACGCGGATCGAAATCCAGATTCAATGATGAACTCACGAGGCTATTGATCTGCTCGTAACCTTCGTTAATTTCTTCCATCATCTCATCCAATGTAGCACCCGGCTGTTGCTGCAACATGGTCATACACAAAAATTTTCCCTGCTTTCCTTTTTGGTCAGTCGGTTCATATTTTTTCAATGCTTCAGAATCAATTTTTTCCACACCTTTAGCTTTAAGTTCTTTTGCTACTTCTCCCATTGTTTCCTGGAAAAATTTCAATTGACTTAAAGTACTTTCATACTCCTCTTTTTGTTTAGTATAATCTTCCTTTACTTTAGTATACAAAGCGAATTCCTTTTTCTCCTCTTTCGACTTAAGGTCTTTCTCTGTTTTACCCTCGTATTTTGGTTTATAGTGGCGGTACAAACGGGTTAATTCTAAATTATCTTTCTCTACATTTTTCCCGTCTTTTCCGCCAATGAAATTCCAACCGTGAATATCATCAACGTATCCATTCTTATCATCATCCACACCATTACCGGCAATTTCTCCGGGATTCGTCCACATTACATCTTTCAGATCTTCGTGCATATAATCCACACCGCTATCTAAAACACCAACAATGATCGTAGTTGCTTTTTTTCCTTTCAGCAATTCTTCATAAGTACGTTCGGTACTTACACCATTCACTTTATCTTTTGAAGGGTCAAGGTTAAACCAATTATCCGGACGTTTTGCTTCCTGCGCCTGAACTAAAGAGGCAAACACTAATGCAATGGCTACAATTATTCTTTTGATCATGTTTTTAATTTTTAGTTTTTGTATTCTCGAATGCTTACGCATTTCATTTTTTTTATTAGAGTAAAGCAACAATTATTAAAGTAAGTAAATATATACCAGCTGACCAATGGCTTTTGTATATTTTAACCGGGATACAGGGAAAAACCCCGTATAATGGGGGGATAAAACAGAGCCTGAACTCTGCTTTATCCCTACCGGATTATTTAGGATTAGTTTTTATGTTGGTTGCTACATCTCCCGATTTCAGGTCACCGAGAATATTTGCAGTCTCACTCAGATAAAAATCCTTAGATAGAGTATTTTTTGCCCAACGGGTCTGACGGCCTAATTTAGTTGTATCATCTGCTAAACGGGTGATATCTGACAGTAATACTTCAGCAGTAAAGTCCTTGATATCCTTCCTGAGATTCTCATACTTCTTGGTTGTTTCACGCCATTCTTTTTGTTCGGCACGGTATTTATCAAGAGCTAAACTGTATTTAGTATCATCCCTTTTCGCTTTCAATTCCTTCGCCTCAGTGTCGATCAATTTAAAAGTAGCATTGTTTTTAACACGGGTATCACTGCTTTTTTTCACTTTATCATAATCAATATAAGAGTAATGGGAATAGATCGCCCTGGTTATTGTATCCCACTCTAAAGGGAAATCAGTATCCTTTTCACCGCTGTCAAATAAAGCATATGGATCCGGGTAAATAACATCAGGAGTTACTCCTTTTAACTGGGTAGCGCCGCCATTAATTCTATAGAACTTCTGCATAGTGATCTTTACCTGCCCTAATGGTTTGATAGTATCTAACTGAGGAATTAACCCTTGGTCAAGATCAGCGAAAGATTGTACTGTTCCTTTACCATATGAAGGAGTTCCAACGATCACAGCACGTTTGTAATCCTGCATAGCAGCCGCTAAGATCTCAGAAGCACTCGCACTGTTACGGTTCACCATGATCGCTAACGGACCGGTCCATGCAATATCCGGATTATGATCTTCCATGATCATGCTCATGTCGTTCTTACCTTTCACTTGCACAACAGGACCTTTATTGATAAATAATCCTGCCATATCCACTACTTCTTGTAACGAACCACCGCCATTATCACGTAAGTCGATGATCAGGCTCTCGATATTCTGAGCTTTTAATTTTTCAATTTCCTTACGTACATCTTTAGAACAATAATGTGCCGAGGAAGGATCAAAACGGTTAAAGTTAGCGTAGAATTCAGGTAAATAAATATATCCTGTTTTCTTTTTTCCATTATTTAATATAGCAGATTTGGCCAATACCTCTTCTGTCTCGATCACATCGCGAACAATTGGAATAACTTTCATGGTGCCGTCCGGTTTTTTTACCGTCAGTTTTACCGTAGTACCTTTTTTTCCTTTTATCAATAAGATCGCATCATCAATTTCCATGGTTGTCACATCAACAGGTATTCCATCACCTTGTGCCACTTTATGGATCTCGTCATCTTTTTTCAATTCACCTTGCTTTGCGCTTGGACTATTAGCAACAATCTCCGTTATCTTTATAGCGCCATTTTCCTGTTGCATTAAACGCGCTCCAATACCTTCGAACTGGCCGCTCATCTGTTCATCAAATCTCTTTTTATCAACCGGTGCGAAATATTCAGTATGCGGATCGTAAACCCCGGTTATACAATTCAAATATGTAGCAAAACGTTCTTTATCGGTTACTTTTTTCAGGCGCTTGAAATACACATTATTCGCTTTTAAAGTTTTACGGCGGGCGTCAACTTCCAGGCTATCGAATGATAAGATCTTTACAGTTGTATCTTTCTTCTCTTGCGCTTTTTCCTGGCGGGTCAAGGCGTCATCGATCCTCGAGATGACCTGGAATTTCAACATACGGCGCCATTCATCTTTTGCGGCAGCCTCATTGGCCGGATATTGTGCCTTTTCATAATCGCTTTCATATTCTTCTTCTTTTGTATAATCGAAAGGTTTTGAAAGTATTTCTTTATACCAGGTCTCACGTTCGGCAAGGCGTTGTTTGAAAAGGTCAGCAGATAACTGGTACAATTCGAACCTTCCTTTTTCGGCCTTTATTTCATCGTCAATATTCCGGCGATACTTTGATAATTGATCAACATCGGCTTGTGTTAAGAATTTCTTAGTAGGGTCCAGTCGCTTGTTCACGTAAAGGTTATACACCTTTTCACTGAATTCATCATCTACATTCACAGGCTTAAAATGCAGGGCATCAAGAGCGCCAACAAGACGTTGCATCAGGAACAAATTACGGTAAGAAACAAATTTATATATAGTAAATGACGATAGCAGGATAATACCCGCCAATAACAGCAGATTTTTTTTCATAAATGAGGTCTTTTTGATCATACCGCCCGGGCTATTTTCCGATTTTAAATTTAAGTTTTTCTCCATATGTTTAAACTTTAGAAAGACCCGTGCGGCACAGGTTATAACAAATTTACTACATGTAACGGAGAATCCCTACCCCGGGTTGCGTGAATTTGACCGCTCGTCAATTATTTAGTTCTATTTTGTTTAAATATTGTTAAAAGCCTATGCTTACATTCTGCTACATTTAGAGCCTAAGAATACAGGTTTTATGATAGATTTTTCGAGAGCACAACTGACCAACTTCATCATTCACTACGTTGGCAATAAAGGTTTAGGTGAAGAACTTACCTTAAGCGAGAACTGCTTTGAATTCAAAGACGATTTTGTAAAAGAAACCATCCTGCGTTACTTCCAAACCCCTTTTAAAACTGATATTTATTATAAATTCAAGAACAAAAGCGAATTCAAATTAAAAGGTGTGAAAGATGCCGCAGAATCCATTTTTGAATCAAGAAGGGGATTTGTAAAACATTCGAAAGAGATTGCTGAGCATTTATACGATCAAAGCATGCACCCTAAAATTAAAGGCGGCGAGTTTTATGTTTGTTATTTTAAAGATGTGATTGTTGACGGGGAATTATGTGACAGTATTGGTTTATTTAAAACCGAGAACAAAGAAACATTCCTGAAAGTATATCAACACATGGATGCTTTTGATGTGGATACCGATACCGGGATCAACATCAACAAACTGGATAAAGGCTGTTTAATTTACAATACAGAAGTGAAGAAAGGCTACAAAATGAGTATTGTAGACACTAATAATAAAGTAGCCGAATGCGCTTTGTATTGGGAATTTGATTTTTTAAATGCATCACTGGCTGAAAACGCGTATTATCACACTAGTAATTTCATTGAGAGTTGTCGTGGTTTTTGCGAAGAGATCTTAACTGAAGACAACAACGTAAAGAAAGAAGATCAGATGATGATGCTGAATAAAAGCGCTTCGTATTTTAAAGAGCGCGACAAATTCAACGTAAAAGAATTTGAAAAAGAAGTGATGGTTGAACCGGAGCTGATAAAAGCTTTTAAAGATTACAGAAAAGATTTTACAGAACGTTTAGATCTTACAGCTATAGACGAATTCGATGTTTCGCAAACAGCAGTAAAGAAGAACCAAAAATACATGCGCAGTGTTGTGAAACTGGATAAGAATTTTCACATCTACATTCACGGCCGCCACGATTACGTTGAGCGAGGCTATGATGAAGCGCAGGGCTTGAAGTATTACAAATTATTCTACGTCAACGAAGAGTAAATCTCAAAGGAGGCTTTATTCTCTCCTCGAGGAGAGGACGTCATACGCCATAGGCGGATGGCGGGTGAGGTTTAAGAGACAGGATCTCGCCACTATAAAAGCAGTCTATCAGACTCCGCGCCTTTGGCGACCCCTCTCGTCAATTTTGCTTTAGCAAAATTATGACGTTCTCCCATTAAACAAGGGAAGAAAAACCATCTTTCAAATGACCGTTATTTTTGTTACCTTTAATAGATGCTAAGATCTGTAAGGTTTTTTTATTGATCTCTTGTTTTGTTCTCTCAAAACATAATTTTTCGCAGGATATCAGGGCGGCATGGATCGATTATAAATGGTTAGGCGGTTATACTTATTCAATAACTGCAACTTTGTTATTAGACTCAGCCACTGCCCAAACTCATACAAACATCGCAGCTTATTTCGGAGATGGAGATTCATGTGTTAGCACAACCGGTGCCTCTTCCGGAAGTGGGAAAATTGTAATGTATAAATTCAGCTGTGTTCATGTATATGATGGACCCGGTATATATAAACCTTACTTTATTGATAATTACAGGATCTCAGGAATTAAAAACATCACTAATTCCTCCACAAAATCAATGACCATCTTCTCTCTCCTATCCATCAACGCATTCACTGGTCCAAATACTACCCCACTTTATTCAGTGCCTATAGCTTCCGTTAATGTGGGCAATATTTTGAATTATAATCCCGGCCTGTCTGATATTGATGGTGATAGTTTGTCGTATCATTTAGTCAATTGTATAGTTACTCCAACTACCGCTTATTACATTCCTGCTAACAGCAGCTTAAATAATTCCACAGGAACCTTAACATATCAGGCTGATACTGTCGGTTTATATTCGTTCAAATTCTTAGTTAAAGAATGGAGAAAAGATGTAGACAGTGTTTTTCAACTTATAGGAGAAACGGAAATTGATTTTGTTGTTGATGTGGTTGCAAGCGTGGGAATAAAAGAACTTGATAAAAAAGAGAGTATTGGTCTTTATCCCAACCCTACTTCAAGCATCCTAAACATTAAAACAAATTCAAAAACCATTTCAGAGATCGAAATCATTAATTCACTCGGACAAACGGTTCTAAAACAAAAGTATTCTGAAAGTATTGACGTTTCAAAACTAAGTCCGGGTTGTTATTTTATCAGGATAAATAATTCGTATTCGAAATTCATTAAAGAGTAAACAATATGACAAATAATCTCCAAATGTCATGGGGATTAACAATTCAGTAATGAAACTTACAGTTCTGACTGCTTTTTATTTTGCATTCTTTTAACGGTCTGCGTACACTGTACAAAGGATTATTTAAACCTGTAATTTGTCAGGCCGAAAAGAAATGTTAATTCCTTAATTCTGAAATCGCTCCGAACAGCTCTGAGAAGCGATTGATTGAACCCGGGAGGCGTCCGAACAGTTCCGAACTGTAATTGCGGCAGACCGAGAGACGATTGATTGAACGCAGGAGGCGTCCGAACAGTTCCCAATTGTAATTGCGTCAGTCAGGGAAGCAATTGATTGAACGCAAGAGGCGTCCGAACAGTTCCGAACTGTAATTGTGTCAGTCCGGGAGTCGATTGATTGAACCCGAGAGGCGTCCGAAGAGTTCTAAACTGTTATTGAGTCAAACCAACTGCCTGTTGCATACTCTCCCTGCTCACTGTCTGCTACAACTACCTACTCTTTATAATGAACCATATAGTGTAAACCCACACTCTCCTTACGCTGACGGGCGTGTTTAATTATCAAATACCCGATGCAAATGATGTTTCTTAATTCACAAAGCTTCGGAGTAACAACTGTTTTTTCATAAAGAGCTTCATTCTCTTTGAATAAGATCTCTAATCTGTCGAAAGCGCGTTGTAAACGTAATTCACTTCTTACTATGCCAACGTAATTACTCATGATCTGCTGCACTTCTTTTTGGGATTGTGTAATCAAGATCATCTCTTCTGCCTGCTCTGTTCCCTCCGCATCCCAATCCGGAATATTATCCTTGAATTTGATCTTATCAATTGAAGAACTTGAATGTTCCGCTGCAATATGAGCAAATACACAAGCCTCCAATAGTGAGTTACTCGCCAAACGGTTCGCACCATGTAATCCGGTACAAGCGCATTCTCCTATTGCATATAAATTATTGATCGTTGATCTTGAATTCTCATCCACAATAATTCCGCCACATAAATAATGAGCTGCCGGAACAACGGGGATCATTTTTAAGAACGGATCAATTCCTAAGCCCATACACTTATTATAAATATTCGGAAAATGTTCTATAAACCCTTTTCTGTCCAGATGCCTGCAATCTAAATAAACATGATCATCACCACGGATCTTTATTTCGTTGTCGATCGCCCTTGCAACAATATCACGCGGCGCTAACGAACCACGTTTATCATACTTCTGCATGAATTCTTTTCCGTCCAGCGTTTTTAACACAGCACCAAATCCACGGATCGCTTCCGTAATTAAAAAACTGGGATGCTCCACCGGATTATACAATGAGGTCGGATGAAATTGAACGAACTCCATATCTTTTACATGTCCTTTTGCACGGTACACCATAGCAATACCATCTCCTGTTGCAATTTTCGGATTGGTTGTTGTTGCATAAACATGTCCTGCCCCACCTGTTGCCATAACTGTAATTTTCGCGAGGACAGTTTCAATTTTATAAGATCTTGTATTTAAAACGTAAGCTCCGTAACATTCGATACCCGGCGTTTTTGAATTCACCTCAACACCCAAATGATGTTGTGTAATAATATCAATGGCGAAGTGATGATCAAGAACTGTAATGTTTGGATGCTTATGAATTTGAGAGATCAAAGCGCGTTCGATCTCATTTCCTGTTACATCTTTATAATGTAAAATACGGTGTTCACTATGCCCCCCCTCTTTAGCGAGATCATACTCTCCATTCTGGGCTTTATCAAATTTGGCCCCAAGCTCAATTAATTCTTTTACTCTTTGAGTCCCTTCAGTTACAACTTTCCGCACTATTTTCTCATCACACAGTCCTGCACCGGCGTTTAATGTATCTTCAACGTGTTTTTCTATGCTGTCAGCATCATTCCAAACAGCCGCAATTCCACCCTGGGCGTATTTGGTATTACTCTCATCTTCATTGGCTTTTGTGACCAGGAATACTTTATGCTTAGCCGCCACTTTCAAAGCGAAACTCAAGCCGGCTATACCGGAACCAATAACAAGGTAATCGGCTCTCTGTTGCATATTGGTAATTTTAACACAAATATAAAGTTTATTAATTGTAAATTTGCCTATGCTTTTAAACGACACTCCCTATATAATATACGCCGAAGAAACACCTAATCCGGCAACCATGAAATTTGTTGCTAACCGATTACTATTAGTGAGCGGCGCAACAGCTGAATATAAAACCCCAGCCGATGCGAAAGACGCTCCAATTGCAAAAGCCTTATTCCAGTTCCCTTTTGTGAAAAGTGTTTTTATTTCTTCAAACTATATTACAATAACCAGGCAAGATTCTGTTCTATGGGAAGAAGTCACAAACGAACTAAGGACTTTCATCACAACTTATTTAAATAAAGGGAATGCTATTATTGATAAGCTTCCTGAAAAACAAGTCGCTGCCGATAATACTTTTACAAAAACAGTTAGCATCAATACACAACACAACGTTCCCAAGAACGAAGTGGAAAATAAAATTATTGAAGTGTTAGAACAATATATCCGGCCTGCCGTTGAAACAGATGGCGGTCTGATCACTTTCAAAGAATTAAAAGATGGTGTGGTTACTGTACAAATGCGCGGCTCCTGTAGCGGCTGCCCAAGCAGCACCATGACCCTTAAGGCGGGGATCGAAGCGTTATTAAAACGTTTACTGCCTGATGATGTGAAAGAAGTAGTAAGCGAAGCGGTGTAACATTCCTCGTTCCCATGTTTCTAGGTTAAAACCAAATTCATAAACTACCAACCGAGAAACAGAGAAAACCAAGAAACCAGAAACTTCATGAAAACGGCAATAATATTTGGATCTTCAGGATTAACCGGACAAGCTCTACTGAAGAATTTGGTGAACGACAATCGTTACGAAAAAATTTACAGTGTTGTCCGCCGCCACACAGGATATTCAAATCCAAAAGTTGAAGAGATCGTTTTTGATTACAAGGATTTTTCGAAATTACCGCCGTTAATGGTCAATCATGTATTCTCTTGCATGGGAACTACTATAAAAGCGGCCGGTTCAAAAGAAGCTCAACAGGTGATCGACAGGGATTATCCGATTTCCATTTCAAAATTCGCGAAACAGATCGCGGCTGAGAAAATGGTTTGTGTTTCATCTGTTGGGGCGGATTCAAGAGCCGGTAATTTTTATCTGCGCACTAAGGGCGAAATGGAGTTAGGTGTTAAAGCTAATTTCCCTAACTCCGTTTTTATGAGGCCTTCTTTTTTAATGGGAGACAGAAAAGAACTACGCATTGGCGAAAAGATCGGTATTGGTGTGTTTAAAGTTCTCAATCCGTTTTTATTAGGCGGATTAAAGAAATTCAGAGGCATAAACGTAGATAAACTCAGCAAAGCTATGATCGAAGCTTGCTTCAAAGACACGAAGCAGGTTTTGCATTACGGGGATTTTTAACACAATTACACTTCAAAAGCTACAATTCGTAGCAATCACTCCTCTTACAATTACTTAAATTTACCCCGGTGTTTGCTATTATTGATATAGAGACCTGCAGCGGGAAATTTGTTTACGGACACGGGAGGATAACCGAGATCTGTATCATTAAACATGATGGCTTAGGGGTAATAGATAAATTCACCACGCTTATCAATCCGGAGTGCAACATCTCCCAATATTTTAGCAGTCTTACGGGAATTACGAATGCCATGGTTGCAGATGCCCCGAAATTCCATGAGGTAGCAAAGAAAATATTAGAAATGACCGAAGGCTGCATTTTTGTGGCGCATAATGTCGGTTTTGATTATGGTTTTATTAAAGAGGAATTTAAATCATTAGGCTTTAACTACAGAAGGGAAACTTTATGTACGGTAAGATTAAGCCGGAAATTGATTCCAGGACGAATTTCTTATAGTCTCGGACATCTCTGCGCATCTTTAGGAATTGAAATAGAAGGAAGGCACAGAGCCGAAGGAGATGCAGTAGCAACAGCGCAATTATTTGATCTGTTATTAAAATTAAAAGCCGAACATCCGCAATATAAAAACATGGGCGTTGAAGAGATCATGGTCCGCCGCATTGATAAGATAAAAGAATATATCCTGAAAAAATTACCTGAAGAATGCGGTGTTTATTATTTCCTGAATAAAGACAAAGAAATAATTTACATAGGAAAAAGTACCAATATGTATGGCCGCGCCCTCGCCCACTTTAACAGCAAAGAAGGCAAAAGCAAAAAACTTCTGAACGACCTGATGAATGTTGATTTTGTGGTGACAGGAAGTGAACTCGTTGCTTTACTTTTAGAGGCTGAAGAAATAAAAAAACACAAACCGAAATATAACCGCATGCGTAAGGCCGATCAGTTCACGCATAGTATTGATTGGTTCAGGGATAAAGAAGGAACCATCAATTTTAAGATAGTGGAATACGAAGATGCAGAGAATTCTTTATATAGTTCCGTTTCTTATTCATCAGCCCGCGAAAAACTGGACCGTTGGATAGATGAACATCAACTGTGTTTACGTTATTGTCATTTGACCGGAGATGAATCCGTTTGTTTTCATCACCAGATAAAAAAATGCAATGGCATCTGTAATGGTGAAGAAGAAATTGAAGTTTATAATAAACGTGCTAAAGAAATAATCAGCCAGGTTACTTATTCAGATCCTGATTTTCTTATCCTTGATCGCGGGCGGACTAATGAAGAACGCTCTATGATCCTGATCGAGGACAGTAAATATAAAGGCTATGGTTATATCGACTCCAGCCACCAGATAACCTCTTTAGAAGACTGTAAGGATATTATAAAACACAGCGTTTATTATCCGGACGCCGATGAGTTAGTGAAAAGCTGGGTGAAAACCGCCAAACATTTCAGGATCTTCAAGCTGAAACCGGCCCCTGATATGGGTATAAATACCGGGGAACACGTCTAAAACCCTCCCAAAACAGGGTCAAATTCAAGACCCATCTAACCGATGTAAGAAATCTGCGGTTTCTGTATTCTTTAGGGCTTAGCCTTACTATACTTTTGATGTCATAACCACTAATAATAAAGTTATGAAAACAGCAATAACCATCAGATCCATAGTAGCAGTAACATTAGTATTTATCTGCAACCTTATGCATGCCGGAAATATGGACCCGGATTCAATGTGTCTCCGGTTAGTCGGAAAAGTATCTAAAACCCCACATAGTGCCGGGCATACTTATACCGTTCAATTGATTGATAACAGTAAGGTGATAGCAACGCAAGTAGTAAAAGCGGGAAAGAACTTTAAATTCGATGTTCAAAGAAATGGATGGTATGGCCTACAGATCAAAAACGAAGATTGCGTTTCAAAATTGATCAGCGTTAGTACACACGTACCAGACCTTGAAGAAGGTGATGCCTATTTAGTAACTTTTGAAATGGACGAACCGATAACCCATGAAGAATCAAAATACCTGGATTCAGATGCGATAGATTTTCCATTGGCACTTATTTCATATGAAAAGAATATGGACAATTTCAATTATAGCGAAGAATACACCAAGAATATCAAGAACAAACTTTTAGACCCTTTAACGGGTAGTAACAAAGAAACGGCTTCAAAAGAGATTGCATCGAATGAGGCCACAGCAAAAGATCAGGCTGAACTAAAGAACCGCAAAGCGATCATAAAATAAAACCTGCCCGGGGTATAACAGGACTATTCACAGAATCCAAAGTGCATTTCTTAAGTCGGAATGCACTTTTTTTTTGCTCAAACCCCTAACCCAATTTGGGTGAAGCGGAATTTTTGTCCTCCCCCGCTCATCGTGATTTTAACCTTACTTTAACTTCGTTTAACACAGACTTAACCATCTGTTGTAACTTTTCTTTGGAACTTTACGTCTAACAAGAAAAACAAGAAATCATGAATACAATTAAAATCATTCCCGCCCTGGTTTTATTAACATTAAGTTTAAATGCAAAACCAAACAACAACAGTAACAACACTATTGTGGAAACAGTAAAGAACAAGATCAGTTGTCCGGCCGAATTATTCAATAACAAGAATACTACTTCGGTACGTTTATCGTTCACAGTGAATAAAGACGGAAAAGCAGAGAACGTTATTATTAATGCTGAAGACGAAAAAGTAAAACAGTACGTTAACGAGAAATTAGGAAAATTAGAGTTCCCTCAGAAAAACGAAGAGGTGAACATGGTGATCCATTTTAAATTAGCATAACTATTTTTCTGTCTTTTCGTATTGTTGCCTGCTCAGTGTTGCCCAATTGATCAGAAGACGTTTTTGCTCATCATTCAATTTAGCGTTACCGTGGATCCGGGTATAGGATGACATCGGCATTTCACCGGCACTCACTGTCTCTGCAATTTCTTCGAATTTGTGAGCTTTACGTTTGTCTTTATAAGTGTTGAATACAGAAAAATTCAAATGCTTCTTGCCTTCGTTGATATGATTGGATATCCACCACCCAATTGGCTGAATATTCTCGTACCACATATGGTTGGTATGATCCGAATGACAATCGTAACAAGACGCAACCAGAATATTCTTCACATCTTCGGGCACGTTAACTGACCAGGTGACATCTTCCCTTCCAAAAGCTTCGCCCTGGTTTTTTGCGGGACGGATAAATTGGATCACTATTAAAACGACCAACACTGTTCTTAAAATAATTTTAGGGTTAAGGAATTTCTTCATACTAATTTTTAATATCCTTCTCAACTGTTGGAATATTAAAAGCATCCAATAGTTTACCCGAAGAGCTTAATTTAATTCCGGTAAGCGAATGTCCTAAATAAGCACCGGTATCAATATTATAAGAATTCGTATTCTTATCAAATTCAAATTTACCATTTTTTATAGGTGTATGTCCGTATACCTGAACTTTTCCGATATTTTTTATTCCCAAACGGTGCCATAACAATCCGCTATAGTGATCGGGGTCCATAGCAAAAGGAGAAACGCTGATACCGGCATGACTTATCATTACGTGTTCATTTTCCCAATGTGTGCGCAGGGTTTTCATCCATTCAGCATCTTCTTCAAAATTACGCTCATTTAAAACATAATCCCACAATACTTTTTTTCCATACTTGTCATACCACCGTTCTTCCTTGTCTTTGTTATAATACTGAAGAGCGAGCCATTCGTGATTACCTTTGAGGAAAACTGAGGACGGGTGTTCTTTTTCAATTTCGCGGCACAGTTTCACAACCTGTGGAGTAAAATTTCCCCTGTCGATCATATCACCTACTTGTACCAGAATTTCTTTCTGAGGCTCCCAGAATTCAAGAAGCGCTTTAAACGTGTAATAGCAACCGTGTATATCACCAATTATAAAGAGATCCATCACTACTAAATTTAAGAACCTTTTCGTTGCAATTCGTCTAATTTCTTTGAAATGTACTTTTCGTGGGGCAAATGTGCTTTTTGGATACGCTTGGCATAATGTATGGAATCTGTAACTTCCTGGTTTTTCTTCTCCACAATAACTTTTTGCAATTCTATTATTTTCTTTTGTGATTAGTCACTTTGAAACGTTGGTACAGGAAATAAGAGAATCCAAGTACCAGCACTAAAATAGCGATCACCACATAATTGATAAAACGCTGTTGTTTTTTTTCTTCTTCTTTTTTTCTTAATTCTTCATCCGATTTAACTTTCAGTTCATGTTCCTGCCGGTCTAAAGCAAATTGTGTCTTTAAATTATTGAACGTTGTGTTTTTAGATGCGTTAAATATACTATCCTTAAGTCTCGTTAAACTTTCGTGATAGAACAAGGCTTTACCGATATCATTCTTTTTTTTATAAACGTTATATAAACCTTCCGAGGCGATCTTTTGATCCTCAAGGCTTCCTATTTCAGAAGCGATAGCGTGAGCAGCTTTATAATAATTCAACGCCTTATCTGTTTTCGCATAATCCAGGCTCGATCTGCCAAGAAAACATAATTGTTCGGCCTGCATCTTTTTATCCCCTAAAAGTTTTGAGGACTCCCAGGCTTTTTCAAATTCAGCAATAGCTTCATCAAACCTTCCCATATCATAATAGATCAACCCGAAATTACTGCTGTTCTCCACCCGGCCTTTCAGATCCTTAAATTCCTTTAGCAATTCGAACGATTGCCTTTGGTAATCAAGTGCCTTCTCATATTGCTTTTTCTTCCTGTATAAAGCACCGAGGTTATTCAGCGAAGAGATCATATCCATTTTATTACCCATTTCTTTATGGATCTCATAACTTTTTGTTTGGTAAACAAAGGAAAGACTATCCTCACCTAATTTTTCATACATCACAGCGAGATTACCGATCGCGGCAGCAACAAAATAGGTATTCCCTCCGTCCTCCTGCATTTTAAGGGCTTTTTGAAGATATTCAACAGCCTTCGTGAAATCAGAAAGGTTATAATAAATGATCCCGATATTATTGTAAGAAGCAGCTATTGCCCTTTTGTCGTTGATCTCCATTCTCATCGCCAACGCCTTTTGATGAAACTCAAGGGCCTTTGGACAATCAGACATTTGCGAATAAGCATTTCCGATCGTGTTGTAAGCAGCTGCTATTCCCCGCTTGTAATTTATTTTTTCAGAAAGTTTAAGCGCCTGGTTGGCGTAATCGAGTCCTAATTGAATGCGGCCCTCCCTTAAATAGGCAAACCCCAAATTGCTTAAAGTTTTAGCTCTTAAAGTGTCGTGTATGTTCTCTTTTAGCTTCTTCTCCAGTGAATCTGATTTAAGTTGCTGCGAAAATACCGGGATCGGAAAGAAACACCACACTGCGAACAGAAACAACACAGCCAGAAAGCTTACCCGTTCAAAAATGCAGTTAATGACAGCAAATATTTCATAAACCTTTAGCGCCATTTAATTACTTCCTTCATTCTTCTGAAATGTATTTTTTATTAGGTAAATGCTTCTTCTGAATGCATTTAAATATACAAGTTAAAAGCTGATCACACAAGGCTAAAATATATACCACTTTTGGGCAATTTTCCTTATAAAAACTTATTATACTAAATAAATTATATTAGATTTGATACGCTCATTACAAGAGTTAAGTCATGAAGAAATCCGTACTCCTTTTGGTTTGCAGTTTATTGATCAGTTCAGTAGTTGCACAGAAAAAATACAGTTATCAGTATGATCCGGGTGCAGCAATGCGCGAACACAATCTTGATTTTGAACGCATGCGTTTAAGCGTAGAGTTTGAACCTGAAAAAGGATTGGTAAAAGGAAAGATCACTCACTTTTTTTCAGCGATCCGCGCGTCTGTTGATTCATTCTTTTTAGACGGGCCGGGTATCATGATCAAAGAAGCAAAATTAAACGGAAAGGAAATTAAATATAAAACAGATGCCGCCGGTATTTCTTTCTTTCCGGAAAAACCATTAAAATGGGGAACGAAAGATAGTTTGGCGATCACTTATGAAGCTTATCCCCGCAAAGGACTTTATTTCATTGGTTGGAACGATCCGAATAATTTAAGCCGCAAACAGATCTGGACCCAAGGACAGGGAATTGATAACAGAAACTGGTTTCCTTGCTACGATACACCTAACGACAAATTAATTACAGAAGTTTATGTGAAATTCAATAAAGATTACAAAGTATTATCTAATGGTGTAAAGACCGATGAAAAAGATAATAAAGACGGAACAAAAACATGGCATTACAAGATGAACCATCCTCACCAATCGTATTTAGTGATGTTGGGAATTGGCAAATATGAAATAAAAGAAAGCAAATCAAAGTCAGGAGTTCCGCTATACAGTTGGTATTACCCGGAATGGAAGAACAGGGTTGAATGGACCTACAAATATAATGAGAAGATCTTTGACTTTTTAGAAAGCGAAATTGGTGTTCCGTATCAATGGGAAACATACTCTCAAATTCCCGTTCAGGATTTTATGTTCGGTGCTATGGAAAATACTACCGCTACTTTATTCGGTGATTTCTTCGCAGCAGATAGTCGCGGTTATAACGACCGTAATTATGTTGCTGTTAACGCTCATGAATTGGCGCACCAATGGTTTGGTGATTTTGTTAGTGCCCGTACCGGTAACGCGCATTGGTTACAGGAAAGTTTTGCCACACATTATAATGTTTTAGCTGAAAGAGAATGTTTTGGTCAGGATCACTTTGACTGGCAACGCAGGCAAGCAGGACTTTCAGCGATCAATGTCCAGGATAAAAAATCAATTTCGCATTCTGAGACATCCTCAACTTTAATTTACCAGAAAGGTTCCCAGGTTTTAGAGATGTTGAAATATGTTGTCGGCAGAGAAGGTTATAATAAATCTGTAAAACGTTATTTATTAGCTCACAAATATGATAACGTTGATTCGGATGATCTTTTAAATGCGTTCCAGGATGAATTAGGTTATGGATTAGAGTGGTTCTGGGATGAATGGGTTTACAGGGGCGGAGAGCCGATCTACAATGTAACCTTTGATGATTTTGCACAAGAAGACGGCAAACACATTTCTCAATTTGCGGTCACACAAACTCAACCGGTTAGTGACATCAGCGGCTTATTTAAAATGCCGATAGCTTTTGAAGTGTACTATACTGATGGAACTAAAGACAGCAAGACTGAATGGATAGAAAAAGAAACCCACATTGTGAAAATTGCCAACCCGGGAAATAAAAAAATAGATTTTGTCCTGTTCGATCCGAATAGTGAGATCGTGAAAACAGTTTCTTTCAATAAATCATTCGAAATGCTAAAAGCACAGGCTTTACGCGCACCAAAAATGATCGACCGTTACGATGCTATCTTTGCAATGCGCAAATTCCCCGCGGAATTAAAAAGAAAAACATTGGAAGAAGTTTATAGCAAGAATACATTTCACGCTGTAAAAGCCGAAGCCGCTTCCCAGCTATTGGAAGATAAAACACCTGAAAGCCTGAACTTAGTTAAGAAAGCCGTCACCGATCCGGATGTCCAGGTTAGGAAAGCTATGATCATGGCAACAAGAATTATTGAACCTTCCTTACAAGCAGAATACGAAAAATTATTATTGGATTCTTCATACCAGACCATTGCAACAGCTTTAGAAAAAATGTGTGCCAATTTTCCTGAGAATACACAAAAATACCTGGATATAACAAAAGGCATTGAAGGAACCAATGGACGCAATGTAATTTGCAAGTGGTTAGAAATAGCGGCTGCGGCTACAGGTGATAAAAAACATATTGATCAATTAGTAGCGTACACCTCTAACTCTTACGAATTTCTTACCCGCGGTAATGCTATGAATGCTTTAAGAAAATTAAATTATATCGATGAAAAAACGGTTAACAATTGTGTTGATGCCTGTTTAAGCAGCAATAGCCGACTAGCCGGGCCTGCCAATGAAACCATAAAATATTTTTATGCACAAACTCAATACAAAAAAGTGATCGCAGATAATATCAGGAACCGGAACAGTAAGAACTGGGAGAAAGAAATTTTATACAGACTACTTCAATAATTGATGTCGTTATTATCACACATATCCAAATTGATACCCATTTCGAAAGAACTGGAAAAAGAGATCATTTCAGTATCAAAGGAAATTTCAGTTCCCAAGAATACTATTCTTATTAAAAAGGGCGAACGCTGCCGCAATTTATTTTTCATTAAGAAAGGCTTGCTGCGTGGTTTTTATTACGACGGGGGAAAAGAGATCACGCATTGGTTTGCCAAGGAAGAAGAATTCGGCACCTCCTTCTACTCTTTTATCACCAACGAACCATCACCTGAAACAATAGAAACTTTAGAAGACTGCGAATTAATCCGGGTCGCACATGCTGATCTTCAGAACTTGTATTCTAACTTTAAAGAAACAGAACGGATCGGAAGGATCATCACTGAAACTTATTATATCGACCTCGAAGAACGTTTTCTGAATATACAATTCAAATCCGCGAAAGAACGCTATCAAAACCTTATCACAAAGAATCCCTCTTTAATTCAGCGCGCTTCGTTAGGGCAAATAGCTACCTACCTGGGAATCACACAGGAAACCTTAAGCCGTGTAAGAGCAGAAAAGTAAAAATTCGTTAAGGCCTGCTGTTTTTGACATATGTCAAAAGCCACTCCTTTACTGCACATTACATTTGATCTATAATTTCCCCGAGGGATGCCTTCGGCAAAAACTTAGATCATGAATCAAAAACCATCAAATGCTTTTATAGGTGCCTCATGGGTCGCCTTATTAGCGGGCGGAATATCTTATTGCGTCGGATTATGGAATGCGAATATGTTCCTGAATGAAAAAGGCTATTACTTTACTATTTTAATGTACGGATTGTTCTCGGCAGTTTCTTTACAGAAAGCTGTGCGGGATCAATTGGAGGGAATACCGGTAACCGGAATTTATCTCGGCATCTCCTGGTTCTCTACCCTGCTCTCTATTCTCTTATTGATAATCGGATTATGGCATGCAGATCTTGATCTGAGTGAAAAAGGATTTTACGCCATGTCATTCCTTTTAAGTTTGTTTGCAGTGATCGCGGTTCAGAAAAATATCCGTGACATCAATCTCGCTAACAAAGAAAATCAAAAAAGATCTGAAACGTCTGAATTAACTGATGACAAATAAGATCAGAACATACTTGCTTATTGGTATTAGCGCTGCTGCCTTTGTCTCAATGCTAAGTATTTCCCCGATAAGACAAGATCCGGCCTTTCACAATTTCGCTGATGGAAGGGAAATTGTTTCCATACCTAATTTCATGAACGTGATCTCAAATCTTCCGTTCCTGTTATTAGGGGCTGCAGGCCTGTGGACCATAAAAAAGAGCAGACCCAATGGTGCTTTTGAGGAATTAAGAACTAATTGTATACTTTTCTTTGCAGGAATATTCTTCACCGGTATCGGGTCTGCTTTTTATCATTTAGATCCAAATAATTCTACATTAATATGGGACCGTTTACCAATGACCATTTCTTTTATGGCGATCTTTTCTGTTTTAACAGGAACAATGATCAATACTGAATTGGGAAAGAAAATTTTATGGCCATTGACCGGGTTCGGAATTCTTTCTGTCTGGTATTGGCAGATCTATGATGACCTTCGCCTTTATGCAATTGTGCAATTTTTACCGATCATATTGATGCCTTTGATCCTTATTATTTATGATAAGAACAAATTTCCTAAAAAATATTTCTGGCTGATGATCTCGTTCTATGGGATCGCTAAACTATTTGAGGCATTAGATGTAGAAGCTTATTATATTCTGAAAGTGATCAGCGGGCACACCATCAAACATTTATTTGCTGCTTTAACACCAGCTGTATTTTTATATGCGTATAGAAAGAAAACTTAGAGGATCTCCTTGGGAACAACTTTTTTCGTCCAGGCTTTTAATTGTCTTGTTTTATCAGCCTTATCATCCGGATTGAATGTTAAAGTTGTCTCCCAGGAATTCTCAGGCTTAAATTCTTCCTCCATTCCTTTTAAAACACCTTCAGTTACTTTTTGAGAACGGATCACGGTAATGCACTCTGTATTTAGGTTCGCGCTTCTCGGATCTAAATTAAAAGTACCTATAACCGTTATTTTTCCATCGATCACCATAGACTTAGCATGCAAACCAAATACCGGGGTAAAATTCATTTTTTGCTGTAATTCACCTGACATAATTTTAAAACGTTCTGCCGCGTCAGGTTTGAATTCATAGATCTTCACGCCTGCTTCCAATAATTGTTTTCTGCAGCTCTTGTAACCATTGAATGCTTCCAGGTTATCATTCGATGCGAGGCTATTTGTAAGTATTCTCACTTTCACTCCCCGCTTCACCGTTTCCCTGAATAAATTTAATCCAAGATCCGTAGTAATTAAATAAGGAGATTGGATCTCAATTGACTCTTTTGCCTGCATCACTAAACTTATCAATGAATCTGTAGTGATACCTCCGCGAATACGCCCCCTGTTCTTCCCGGGATCATCACTAATAAAAGTTAAGCTATCGGTCCAAATTAATTCTCCTGATTCGCGGATATTTTTAAATGCTTTTGGCAGATTTTGAATGCGTTCACGCACTTGCGGCCAGAAATTTTTCGGATCGCATGCATATTGATGTAATAACTCATAACGAGAAGGAGAACTGAAATCATCTTCTTTGTCTTCAACAACATCTGTTACAGGAACGCTGATCGGATCGGTCCAGAATTTCTCAAAAGAATTTTGAACCGAAGCAACTGTTTTTCCTACGAACAACACATCCCTATCACGGAAATTAAACTCATGATCGTAATCAAAATACTCATCGGCTATATTTCTTCCTCCTGTAATTACAACTTTACCATCCACCGTAAACGTTTTGTTGTGCATTCGCTGGTTGAAACTTTTCGCATCCTTCGCCAGGCTCTTCAGCTTTCCGAATAAACTTTTCCCAAGATTACATCCGGGATTATAAATTTTAATTTCGATGTTCTCATGCGAATCCATTGATAAAATTTCGTGAACACCGGCATCTACCATGATATCATCCACCAATATTCTGACTTTAATACCGCGATCCGCCGCCCGGATCAAATAATCACAAGCTATCAGTCCAACATTATCAGTAGAAAAAATAAAATACTGGATATCTATGGTTTTTTCAGCGTATTCACACAGCCACGCGCGTGTGACAAGGGAATTACCGCCATCTTCCAGAACATAAACTCCCGTACTGTTCTTCATTTGTTCAGAAAGCGGTTCTAATTCTTTCGACAGGCTAAATGAATCATTTCGATGAATGGAAGAACAAAAATCGGTGGCTGTTTCCGGGATCTCAGTATGATGTTCCGAACACGAGAAAAACAATAATAAAAATGTGCAGTATAGGATGGTTCTGATCATCCTATAAAATTAAAATAATTTCACAAAGCAGCTAAAACTTTTTCCAGGAACTTTTACCGGGAACAGAAGCTGCGTCTTTTAAACTTAAAGATAAACCTTTTGCTATTTGCTCTGCTACGGTGAAAGCCTCCGAAATATCTTTAGTTTCATGGGTTATTATTTTTCGGTTCTTATTATGGACCAAACTGACCTGGTAATAAGAATCCGCATTTTCATCCAAAGAACAAGCCTCACATTTTGCGTAAAAACTTCTGAAAACTAAAACATAATTCAGCCGGGGCAACGGTTCAAATCTACCCCATTTAAAAATGTTTAGAAGACCTTCTTCTATTTTGTAAAGCTTTTGCCCTGGGTCAATGTAAACCTTGAATTGCCTAAGCCAATTATTCAATGCCTTCCGAACACCAACTATTATTTTTGAATGATTCATTTGCTTACATATTTTGTTCTAAGAGGTTTTTCAAATGATCGGCCGGTACAACGCCGGACTGACGCCATTTGATTTCACCGTTTTTAAAAATGATCAGTGTAGGCACACCCTGCACTTTAAATGCATTTGCCGCTGCCGGATTTTTATCTACATCTACTTTTAATATAGTGGCTTTATCACCCACCATGCCTTTTAATTTTTCCAGGATAGGAGCCATCATTTTACAAGGATCACACCACTCCGCCGAAAAATCTACCAGAACAGGTTTATCTGAACTAATTATTTCCTGAAAGTTTGCCATTATTATTTTTTATTTCTTCAAAAACTATTTCATTATTCTCAACATCCTTCGGTTCTGCCTGGTTGGTATAACATATGCCTCCTCTGCAACAACCAACATTAAATACAGCCTGTAATATAAGTACAGAAGCCAATACCCCAAACATAATGTCATAAGCCCTGAGAGCTTCTGTTAAAACGTAAATCCCCAGGCCCAAACGAAGACCCCGCATAAAATTCCAATTGCTGAATACTATATTTTTCATTTTAAATTATACCACGAACCGGCATTATACACTTTCTCAAATCCGGCTTTAATTAATATACTTTTGGCCGATTCACTTCGCATACCGGAAGCACAACATGTTATTATTGTTTTTTCTTTGTTTTTTAATTTTTTAATCGCGGAATTTAATTGGTCTAATGGGATATTAATAGAACCTTCAGCATGTCCGCCTTCAAACTCGCCTTTTGTTCTCACATCAATAATCAAAGCCCCGCCGGCAATTAGTTCTTTGTAATCGACTTTTGAACCTAAACCTAAAATATTTTTAATTTTATTGATCATAGTATACTGTTTGATACTACAAAGGTAAAGAGGAAAAGGATTCTGGTCCGGAACAAATGTTACTTTAAGTTGTAAGTAACACAATATTATTACGTCCTAATTTTACAAGTTTCTTCTGTTCCATAGTCCGCAAAAGTCTGCTAATTGCCTCACGATGTGTATGTAATTCGTCGGCAATTTGCTGATGCGTTAATTCGAGGGATCTTGTGTTCAATGCTTTTGACCTTTCTGTTAAATAATGTAAAAGCTGAGTATCCATATTTGTAAACGCGATAAGATCAATAACCTCCATTAACTCCGTAAAACGATTTTGATAGTTAGTACTGATATACATCTTCCATTCAGGGAATCTGAACCACTCATCCATTAACTTAACCGGAACTTGTATTATCTCTGTATCCACTTCCGCAACTGCCTTTATCATACTTTTTTTACCTGCCTGGCAACAAGTTAAAGACATAGCACAGGTTTGCCCCGGATACAAATGATATAAAAACACTTCCTGTCCATCATTATTTTGACGGATAATACGGATGTTTCCATTAATTACTATTGGAATGAACAAGATCTCATCTCCGGGTTTAGTAATTACTGTATCCTTCGGAAACGTACGTCGTTTTGAATTTTTTTCTAATTCAGATAATAATTCCTTATCAGTAAACAGTGAGGATAACATTTCCGGATGAGTTTATTTACTCAAAATTACTAAAAAAGATCAGCCGAAGGAAATTTCAGCGGGCGTTCCGAATTTTTGAAGGACACGTATGTGTGACCTCAAAGCTTCCATAAAAGTAATATTCTCCAGGTATGGAATACCGAACTCTTCGGCAGTTCTTTTAACTATATGTGCTATTTCGGGATAATGGACATGACAAATTGCAGGAAACAAATGATGTTCCACCTGGAAATTCAAACCGCCAACGTACCATGAAATGAGTTTGCTTCTCCGTGAAAAATTAACCGTTGTATTCATTTGATGGATAGCCCAGTTATTTTGGATATTCAGATTCTCATCCGGTAAAGGATGACTGGTCTCTTCAACTGTGTGTGCCAATTGAAAAATGACGGTAAGAACGACTCCGGCTATGAACTGCATCAATAAATAACCAAGAACAAATTCAACAACCGGCATTTGCAAAACTACCATTGGCAAAACAAAAAATACCAGGAAATAAACAACCTTACTTAAAATTAATTTAATGAGTACAGTTTTGTTCTGCGCTCTTGTTCCTTTGTTCACACCTTCCTTGGTGTATTTATGAAACTGAACGAAATCTTTTGCAAGGGTCCAATACAAAGTGAGTAATCCATAAAATAAAAAAGAATAAATGAACTGGAATTTCTGATACCATTTTATTTTGGTATGCGGCGAAAAACGCATCACTAACTTATCATCTATATCATTATCCATGTTAACGATATTGGTGTAAGTATGATGAAGGAAATTATGCTGCAGCTTCCAGGTAAAAACAGAACCACCTACCAGGTTAATCGTATACCCTACCCACTTATTTGTTTTTGAACTTAACGAATAGGCTCCGTGATTGGCATCATGCATGATACTCATGCCGATACCGGCTTTTGCAAAACCCATTATTGTCCAAATACCTAAACTTATGCCAATAACCGGCTGGAACATTAATAATGCAACGAAGGGAAGAATATATGCTGACAAAAGAACGATCGTTTTTACGATCATTTGACTGTTATGATGCTTGCTTAATTTATTCTCTTTAAAATACCCGTCTACTCTCTGACGAAGCGTCGCGAAAAAAATATTTTTTTCTTTTTGATTATCTATAAAACGTACTTCCTGGAAACTTCTGGTCTTGTTTTGCAATAGCGGTTAAATTAGTATTGGGTTAAATGAGTCAAAAAAAAGAGCAAACCCATTCGGATCTGCTCTTTAATTTGGGGGTTTTGCCGAAGGCATCCCAACGGGAAATATTAAGCAAGACTTACGTTCACTGCGTTAAGGCCTTTTTTACCGTCCTGAACTTCGAATACAACGTTGTCATTTTCGCGGATCTCTTCTTTTAAACCTGTTACGTGAACAAATACTTCTTGTCCATCTTCTCCTTTAATAAAACCAAAACCTTTGGCTTCGTTAAAAAATTTTACTGTTCCTTTTTTCATTGGTTTACTTTTTTAAATATTAAGCTAAACTAACGTTAACTGCATTAAGACCTTTTTTGCCTTCCTGCACTTCGAATACAACGTTGTCGTTCTCGCGAATCTCTTCTTTTAAACCTGTTACATGAACAAATAATTCTTGTCCATCTTCTGCTTTAATAAATCCGAAACCTTTCGCTTCATTAAAAAATTTTACTGTTCCTTTTTGCATTGTTTTTTGTTTTTTGTCCGCTTTTTTAATTTAACGGACGGTTATTATTACTTATTTACTTGTATTGATTAAGAGTTGAACGGATGAGCTTTCACAACATCGATGTTCTTCTTAATTAATTTGTTTATGTCTTTTAAGTACGGCATTTCATCCTGTGTACAGAATGATAATGCGATTCCTGAACTGCCTGCGCGTCCGGTTCTTCCGATACGGTGAACATACGTTTCAGCTTGTTCAGGGATCTCGTAATTAATTACGTGTGATAATTTATCTACATCAATTCCGCGTGAAGCGATATCAGTTGCAACTAAAACACGGATCGTACGGTTCTTAAAGCCTTTTAAAGCTCTTTCACGTGCGCCTTGTGATTTGTTACCATGGATAGCTTCAGCTTTAATGCCATGACTATTTAAGTCTTTTGCCACTCTGTCAGCACCGCGTTTTGTACGGGTGAACACCAAAGCGTGTTCTATCTTTCCGTCTTTAATAACATAATTCAATAACGAACGCTTGTTCTCCTTCTTCACATAATAAACCGATTGGCTCACTAAAGTTGCTGTTGAAGAAACAGGAGTTACGGAAACACTTACCGGATTTTTCAAAATGGTATTAGCTAATTTCATGATATCAGGTGATACAGTTGCCGAAAAGAACATGGTTTGTCTTTTTGGAGGCAATTTAGCTATCACTTTTTTCATATCATTAATAAAGCCCATATCTAACATACGGTCAGCTTCATCCAGTACAAAATATTCTACATTATTTAATTTGATGTAGCCTTGATTCATTAAGTCCAATAAACGTCCGGGTGTTGCAATTAAAATATCAACACCTCTGCGAAGATCTTTAACCTGGTTTACTTGCGATACACCGCCGAATATTGTTGTGTGACTTACACTTAAATTATGGCTGTACATTTTGAAGTTGTCACTTATCTGAAGTGCTAATTCACGTGTTGGTGCCAATACTAATGCTTTTATAGTACGCGGTTGGTTGGATAATCCTTTGTTCTCTAATTGTTGTAAAATTGGAAGAGCGAATGCCGCAGTTTTACCGGTACCGGTTTGCGCGCATCCAAAAATATCTCTTCCTTCTAATAAGTGAGGGATCGATTGTTCCTGAATTGGTGTGGGTACAGAATACCCCATTTTATCTAGTGCCGTTATAAGGGGCTTGATAAGTTTTAAATTTGAAAAGGTCATTAATTATTTATAATATTCATTGGACTTAGTGCGCTTTGCATGGCCCGGTTTTACTTAATAAGAAAAGTGTAAAATTTACTGAATTGTAATTAGGGTTACAAATTAGATTGAGATACAATCTTCTAATGAAGAATACAAATATACAGCCTTTTATTGGAAATACCTAATAATGCGGTTTTTAGCTGAACAACAGCCTGATGCATAAATCTTTACCTTTTTAAATTTATGCCGGTTTTTCGATGAAAACGAAAGGGTGCTGAAGGCTTTTCTCCAGGATTTTGCCTTGGTCAAGCATGTCAAGATCATTTTGATCATACTTCCAGATCACTTTGAACTTGGACTTATCATCAAGAATTGAATGAAGAGTTTGCAGCATAGTTAATAGAATACGGACACTTACTGAATTGATATAATCAAGATCCAGGGTGAAAGTAATAGTACTAGGACTAAATTCTTTAAAATCTTCGATCCAATCGAAAGCTCCTTTATAGAAATTCTTTCCGTCTTCAGGACGTGAATTACCTGTGATCTTCAGCTCTCCGTTAGCTCTGAACATTATTTCGGGAGTTTTTCTCTCGGCTGATACAACGTAATTCTTCATTAATTAGCAGGTATAATTAATTTAACTCTATAAAAATGCGATTTTTTTCGGAAACGGCAAAAAAAAGGATCAGATCCTGATTCCCATTAAGGTAATATCATCAACTTGTTCAAGGTCACCTTTCCACGCGGTGAGTGCAGATTCAATTGCTGCCCTCTGCTCCTTCATCGGCAGCTCCGAGATGTCGATCAATAATTGCTTCAATTGCTTATACATGAATTTTTTTCCTTTAGGGCCGCCAAACTGATCGGCCATTCCATCTGTAAAGGAATAGATCATATCCTCTTTTTGCAACTGAAGCGTTTGTTGTTTGAACGGAACAGTATCCCTTTGGTGTTTACTCACAGGCATTTTATCAGGCTCCAATTCAATTAATTTCTTTTCCCTTACTACCCACACCGGATTATTTGCACCGGCATAAGTAAGTGTATTTGTTTTAAGATCGAAACTCAATAAAGCACAATCCATCCCGTCCTTTCCGCCTTCAGTATCAAACATTAAATGATCGATGATCTTATCCCGTGTGTAATTCATGATATCCTTTGGCTCTGTTAGCTTTTCAGATATCACCGCTTCATTTAAACATGAAATATTAAGCATACTCATAATTGCACCGGGAACACCATGACCCGTACTATCTGCAATCGCTAAAACAAACCGGCCGTTGCTAAGATCATGCAGCCAATAAAAATCACCACTTACAATATCTTTTGGCTGGAAGAAAAGGAAGTGTTGCTTGAATTTTCCTTTCAGAACTATTTCTTTTGCTAATAAAGAATATTGGATGCGCTTTGAATAAGTAATACTATCCATCATTTCTTTATTCTTCTCTTCTATCCTTGTTTTCTGCAACTGCAATTCTTTTTCGGCTTTATCCAAATGCTCAACCATGTGGTTAAAGGAAACAGCAAGTTCTCCGATCTCATCACGCGACCTCACATCCACCGATTGCTGAAGATCACCTTCACCTACTTTTAAATGTGCGTTACGCAATATTAAGATCGGATTAGAGATGTTACGCGCGAGAATGTATCCGATGATTATACTTAGCAGCGATATAAGTCCGCTTGCAATGAAAGATGTGACCTGGACTTTTTTCACAGTCTCCTGAATTGTTTTCGTAGAAAAACCAACCATCACTTTTCCACTAAGCACTTCTGATTGAATTGGTGCTTCCTTTACAATAATCGCATCCGATGATTGGATCTCTGTATCCAAATTATATTTTTCCGGGAAAACACTGAAAGCCGTTTTTTTCAACTCTCGCGCTTTCCCTTTTACTGCTTCTAAAGTATCAATTTGGATCAATGCTATAAAAGTAAGGCGATCATCAGATTTGGCATATTGCATCGACATTTCGACTCCGCTGAAATTCTGTTCTATCAATGCAACATTAACGCCTAAAGCCACTGTTGCAGCCATATTCTTTACTTCTTCATTATAACTGTTGATCAACAGATCTTTTTGTTTGCTTGGGAAATAAATAAAAATGAATGGTGCGAAGAATAAAATAATACCAATAACAACCATTAAGATCTTATTACGTACCGAAATGAATTTGAAAGAAAGTCCGGAATTATATTGCTTTTTTGCCATCTACGCTGATAGTTGTTCCGGAGGCATTTTTAAAGCTGGTCACGCCAATGGTGCCTTCATTATTTTTAATGTATTTGAGAAGATCTTCTTCCGAATCGAAGAATTGCGGTGAACTCATTTTACCCTGGAATACTTGCGCAAGGAAATATTTGTTGAGTTCTTTTGCAGTCATACCAAAAATACGTTTCGCCATATCCTCACCAATTCCGGTTGAAGTTTTCATGAAGGCTAAAGTGATCTTTGTTCCATCCTTCCAGCGTTGTTGTTCTCCTTTTAGGATCACTTTTAATTTTGATAAAGGAATTTCGTTGGGCGCCCCTTTCGAATTTACAACTACGGCTAATCCTCCTTCTACTTGCGGTTCCGCGAAATTTTCAGCTGTTGCGGGAGCAAAGGAAGATAGTACCAGCAGTAAACCGATAACTAAACCTGATATGTACACAATTGCTCTCATTTTAAAATCCTATAGCGAACTGAACGAAAAAATTATTTGTAAAGATCAGATTAGTAGTACCTGCTTTCTTATACTGATACTCCAATTTAATTGTTGTCAGGTAATTCACTTCGTATCTTAACCCAACTGTGAACATTTCTGTATTCACACCGGTAAAATACATCTCACCTTTTTGGTAATCTACGTTATCGTATCTTACGTATGGAACGAATGCATCTTTAATACGGAAACCAAAATACCCATAGGCTGCATAAGTTGTTTTAACGCCGATCGAGTCGGTTGCATTCTGACAAGAACTCGCTTCTGCTAAAAATTCGATCTTCTTTTTAAAATAAGCGATCGACCCTGAATAAAGTCCCTGGTTCACATTATGGACTTGTTTAACTCCACCGCCATGATCATGAACTACTCCATCAATTTTATCCAAATAAACAGAACCGCCTAACCGTAACCCGTCGATAGGTTTGAAATTCAGAGCAAAGACATAACACTTTTCCGCGTTATTATCAGCGAGGTCAGTTGAACCCAGGCCGTTACCTACCATTATGGTATATCCGATCTTTAAATTACCAAGATCTTGTCCTGACAATCCGAAACCCGTTGTATGCAACGAAATAATATTTTGATTGAACAATTCAGGCCTTCCTACTGTCGGGAAAAATAAACGTCCATGATGGTAAGTATCATTCCAATAATTTATAGCAGTATGCACTTTACCTGCAAAGAAATTATGATTCTTGAAATAATTGTATTTAAAAATAGCGCGTTCTAAACTTATATCGAATTTTGTCGGCGAGGTAGGACTATATTTTAAAACTGATTCCCCAAGGAAAGATATCTTGTCGCTGAGATCAGATGTAATAAAAAGATCCTGCTCACCAAACTGGAAATTCAATCTTTCTTTTTCATAATCATAATTAGTTCCGATATCAATAAAGCCACGAATAACCGTTTTGTCCTTGATCTGGGCAGAAAGGTTTAAAAAGCAAGAAATAAAAATCAAAGAAAGTAACTTTATTCTCATACTCAGTTTAAATGGGTTGATGGACATCATCCGTCACATTCAAATATAAATAAATAATTTTTATAAAGGGCATTTGAACCGCTAAGATATTAATTTACAATTGTTTGATTTTCAGCTCTTTTAAAGTCTGAAAAATGTTCTCATTCCGAATTATTTTCGTTTATTTGATCAGTTGCAGTTATGAAAAAGATCACTTTCCAATTTTTTATTGTTATTCTGTTATTTAGTTACGCTTTCATCCGTGCACAAAACTTCATTCTTAATAGTAAAGTTGAATTAAGGAATTGGAAACTTACCAACAGGGCGATGAAAAGCGGAAAATTTATTGATGAGGCTGTTATTGAATTACAAAATTCAAGCGGGGCTGTTTCTGCCGTGAGATCAGATGCGGAAGGAAATTTTAGTTTGAATATTCCTGCGAACGGAGATTATACATTAACAATAACTTATCCCGGGCAAAATCCTAAAAAATATCTTGTGAGTACCAAAGGGGTTAAGAACAATGATCCGAATTCGAGGCCGCAAATAAATATCGCGGGAATGATCGCGATGAAACATGTTAAAGACATGAATTATCTGGGTCTTGATCAAACTCATGTAAAGATCGGGAATAGTTCTGTTATTCCAAGAACAACGCTCAACGACGGTGAATATAAACTCATTCAGAAATTTTGTACTGCCAATAAATTAGGGGATATGGCGCTTGAGAAAAAGAATTATCAGTTAGCCAAAACATTCTACGAAATGGCATCAGATATGATTAGCGGGGAACCTTATCCGAAAGATCAATTGAAAAAAGCTGAAGACGGATTGAAATTTGAGAAAATTGCGCGAAAAAAATCTAACGCAAAACAAAATAAAGTAAAAAGTGCCATTGCCAATCAGAAACCGGCTACTGCTACTTCAAAAAGCACCGGTAGTCAAAGTTCAGGTGAAACAGGAAAAGCCAAACGTAAAACACGAATGACGATTGGAAAATAAAACCCTCCGCCTTAGGCGGAAGGATCTTAATTGTTGTGGTCTCCACAGACAAAATATCGAACCCATTGGGTGACGAAATAGCCCGAATTTTCCATTTAAAAGACTAACACGTCTGTAAACTATACACCTCAGATTAATTTTAGTGTAAATTTCCTATGTAATATTGATTACTATTATAAATTGGCTAATGTAGAGGGGAAACAGCGTATTATTGGTTCGATATTCCCTGATAAACTGGTTTTTTCAGAAAATAAATATCGAACCACCGAAATAAATAGTATTGTTTGGCTTTTACAGAGGGAAAACAAGCAAAAAAAAGAGGGAAAACAAATGTATTCTAATTTGCTTTCCCTCCAAGTGGACCCGCAGGGAGTCGAACCCTGGTCCAAATAAGGAATTGGTAAGCTTTCTACACGTTTAGAACTTATTTGATTTTCGATCTAGTCCAGGCATAAATTCAAACCAAAACTAAACTTAGATGCTAATATTGCTCCAGGTAACATCATCACTGAAACAATTTGCTAATTTATGATGCAAAATTCTCGTCGCTAAGCAAAGACGCTACGAGGGTTGCAAAGGTTGCTTGATCTGAGATTAAGCAGCCATAGCGTAAGAATTCTCTTCGCCAATTGAAATTTTGAGAATTAGTATTAAAGTGCCATATCCACAACGCACTACATGCTTACTTATCAACCGCGCCTACTGTCAAAACCGGTCGGGCCCCTAATGAAGTACAAAGTTAGATTGACGAAGTACGAATAAAGAAGTCATCTAACTGAATACTTGCTCAAAGAACTTTTAACAAAGATACGACAATTTTAAGAGGGATTTTCGGTTTTTTAATATATTTAACGGATGAAGCAGAACAAGTACGCTTCATCCTAAATCTCAAAATAATGAAAAAAATATTCTTATTTGTACTCATCTTAGTAGTGACATCTTCATATGCGCAAACGGTAAAATCAAAGATCTTAAAACTAAAATATACAACACCGGAAAGCTGGACCGCGACTGAATTCGGCGGAACATTGAATTGGGACGAAAAAGGAAATGAGTTGTGCCGTTGCTCGGGTATTGCGTTCAGTAAACCTGATAAGAACGGAAAATTCAATGTTGTTATTTACGCTGTTCCTAATGGCGGATTAGATTCAACGAAACGTGAATTTGTGGGTCCGCTACATTTTGAAAATGTAGAGAAAGTAGAAAAGACCACTAACAAGAATTTTGCTTTTGAAAAACGCCGCTCTAATTTTTATGATGTAAGAGCAAAGAAGGCTTCTTATAATTGCATCCGATACATCACTAAACCAACTGAAGGCCATTGCTACATTATTTACGCCTGGCAGGAAAATACGAACCTGTTGAATTCAACTTCAGAAAAAGCATTAACAGAAATGGTGAATGCTATTGAGCCGCTTTAATTTTTAATAATCTGTTCTTTCAGATATTTCATTTCAAGGTCACGGCGTTTTAAAAGGTCTTCAAAGCTATAATTGATCTCGTGATGTGGTAATACACCTCTTCCCGTAAAAACGGGATTAATATCATGAATGATACGAAAAGCAGGTACCCTAACCTGTAGTTTAGTATTTGGCAATCTATAATTCGGAGTTATACCTGCGTTGCATCCTTCAGTGGTTCCTCCCGTTTCAGAACCGATTAAAATTGCGCGTTTACTTTCTTTGAGATACGAAGCTAAAATACATGATGCTGAAAATGTACCTCCATTGATCAGGACATAAACTTTACCGTTATAATGCTTCTTCTTATAAGGCTTTATTTTTTCAGTGAACCAGACACTGTCACCATTTACTCTTTTTGTTCCAATGGTCTTTAAAACAAACTTAGTTAGCCTGAAACTCCAGTTTCCCCTTGCATATTTCTTATCAGGATAATTTTTTACATGAGATCTTAAGGTAACTGTTTGCTCCTTTTCGTTCAGATATTTCAATAACCTATAACAATTCTCGAGATTCCCCCCACCATTGTGACGAAGATCGATCACTAAATTTTCGGTTTTATCCCTCCTAAGTTGACGAAAAACTCTCCTATAAACTTTTTTATATCGGGAGGATTTGAAAGACTTAATTTTAAGAACAAATAATTTATGAGCTGAATCGGCGTAACCTTCACTGATATTCGCACGCTTATGTTTACGTAACAGAGAATCTTCTTTCAAACCAACCGGCAACAAGGGAAGATCTTTTAAATTACAAGCGCCCACACAGTATGTTTTTAAACTATCACCTCTTTTAGTTTCAATTAAAAAAGTATCGGGCCTCCCGAATAAACTAGGATATGAATAATTGACATAGGTCCGCATCGCCAGGTTTTTACTTGAGGTAACATAACCGTCGGCAGAAACCATTTTTCTTGAAAAATTCAGAATAGAATCAGAAGGGATACCATTTATTCTCAAAACCTCTGAACCTTGTTTTATCAAACTGTCCTTTTTCCGGTTCACAGGCATTACAGTAAAGATCTTATTATTCACCGTAACAAAATAATACGGAAGAAAATTCAATTTCATTGGTTTGATCGCTTTATTGAATGCCCTGGAATACATGACCTCTGTATGCCCGCAATGCAATTCATCAAGTACCAGTTTTAATCTGATCCTGAATTGTTTTTCGGTTAAGCTGTCATTTAATCCTGCAATTAAATTATCGAATAGTTCTTCATAATAATTTTTAGGTTTATAGATCCCAATAACAGGATGCATTTTCAGAACTGCACTCTTTACTATCGCTGCATCTTGTTTTAAAGCGGCGGGTGAATATTTTTTATTGATCGTATATCCTTTTTGTGAGAAAACAGTACCCGGAAGGAGAAAAAACATCACCACCATCAACCTGAAAAATCTATTTTTTATCCTCTTATTAAACATTACTTTTGTATGGTAACAGACCCACGTTTATGCAAAAAATAAAGATAGGTGTTTTAAGAGAGGAAAAAAATCCGCCGGACAAGCGCGTTCCGTTAACGCCGCTAATTTGTTCCGACCTGGTTGTTAAAAATAATAATTTAGAGATAGTAGTTCAGCCGAGTAAGATCCGTTGTTATTCTGATGATGAGTACACTGCCTTCGGTGTTCCCCTACAAGAAGATCTAAACGACTGTGATGTGTTAATGGGTGTTAAAGAGGTTCCCATTGATAAACTTATTCCCGGTAAAAAATATTTTTTCTTTTCTCATACCATAAAAAAGCAGGCTCATAACCAAAAGTTAATGAAAGCGCTTATAGAGAAAAAGATCCAGATGATAGATTATGAAACACTGACGGATAAAAATCATAACCGCATCATTGGTTTTGGGCGTTTCGCAGGAGTTGTCGGCGCTTATAATGGAATTTTAGGTTATGGATTAAAATACGATCTGTTCCGTATCAAGCCCGCGCATTTATGCCGCGACCGCGCCGAAATGGAAGAGGAATTAAAACGCGTTAAATTACCGAATATTAAAATTGCTTTAACAGGTGGCGGACGAGTTGCCAATGGAGCAATTGAAACTTTAAGTGCATTACGTATCCGTAAAGTTACTGCTGAAGAATTTTTATTGAATAGTTTCAGAGAGCCGGTATATTGTCAATTGAACCCACGTGATTATGTGGAACGTCCGAATGACCATAACTTCGATCTTAATGATTTCTTTAAACATCCTGAGCATTTCGTTTCTAAGTTCCCGGCGTTCACAAAGGTTACAGACCTTTATATTTCTGCGCACTATTGGGATCCGCGTTCACCGAAAATGTTCACAACGGATGATATAAAAGCACCTGATTTTCATATCAGTGTAATTGCAGATATCACATGTGATATGGATGGGTCTGTACCCAGTACGATACGGTCAAGTACCATCAACCAGCCATTTTACGGTTACAATATGAGGACCGATAAAGAAGATCTTCCTTTCAATAAAGAGACTATTTGCGTGATGGCGGTTGACAATTTGCCTTGTGAATTACCCCGTGACGCGAGTGATGATTTTGGGAAAGACTTAACTGAAAGGGTTTTACCTAATATTTTGGGGCCGGATGAAGACCGGGTAATTGAGCGGGCCAGCATTTGTAAAAATGGCAAACTAGGGGTAAGTTTCGAGTACTTAAGTGATTACGCTTATTGAAAATTGTTGAAAAGTTGTTGGAAGTAAAAATTTTTATGTATTTTAGCTGAAACAAATTAAAAATTAAAATGAATAAAGGAACAGTTAAATTTTTTAATACAGCTAAAGGTTTTGGCTTTATTAAAGATGAAGAATCAAAAAATGAGTACTTCGTACACGTTACAAATCTTCTGGAACCAATTAAAGAAAATGATGTAGTTACTTTCGAATTAGAAGAAGGTAAAAAAGGAGTAAATGCAGTTAGAGTTAAACTTGCTTAATATTTAATATATTAATTATCCTTTTAATAAAAAACCCCGGGAATCCCCCGGGGTTTTTTATTTTCTGTGGTTTCGACACGCACAAGCTTTCACACTTGCTGCTCAACCACCTTGCATTTAGTTTACCCGCTGCCTGACTTGAATGCGCAGTGACTGCGCGAACCGTCACATAAAGCCCCCTAAATGAAAGGCAGCTTTTATGAAGCTGCTAATTTTTTATAGCGTGGGCGTTTTGGTTCAATATTACCCAAACGTTTCTTACGGTTCTCTTCATATTCACTGTATCCGCCTTCGAACCAATATACAGAACTATCACCCTCAAATGCTAAAATGTGCGTACAAACACGGTCAAGGAACCACCTGTCGTGACTGATAATTACTGCGCAACCCGCGAAGTTTTCTAATGCTTCTTCTAATGCACGGAGTGTATTTACATCTAAGTCGTTGGTAGGCTCATCTAATAACAGAACGTTACCACCTTCTTTCAAAGCTAATGCTAAGTGCAAACGGTTTCTTTCCCCACCCGATAACACACTACATTTTTTTCCCTGGTCACTTCCATTGAAGTTGAAACGTGAAATGTATGCGCGTGAGTTAAATGACTTTCCTTCTACCAATAAATTATCCAATCCGCCGCTCACTACATCGTAAACCGTTTTTCCCGGATCAATATCCTTATGCGTTTGATCAACGTAAGATATTTTAACTGTAGGTCCAACCTTAAACTCACCACTGTTCGGTTTTTCCTGGCCCATGATCATTTTGAACAAGGTCGTTTTACCGGCACCGTTCGGACCAATGATACCTACAATACCTGCAGGAGGTAATTTAAAATTTAAGTTCTCATATAATAATCTGTCACCGTAACCTTTCGACACATTGATCGCTTCAATAACTTCAGAACCAAGGCGCGGACCGTTAGGAATGAAGATCTCTAATTTCTCTTCTTTCGATTTTACATCTTCGTTCAACATTTTTTCATAGTTAGCTAAACGTGCTTTTTGTTTAACACCACGTCCTTTTACGCCCTGGCGCACCCAATCTAACTCGCGTGCTAAAGTTTTCTGACGTTTACTTTCCGTCTTCTCTTCTTGTTTTAAACGTGCACCTTTTTGTTCTAACCAGCTTGAATAATTTCCTTTCCATGGAATACCTTCGCCTCTGTCTAATTCTAAGATCCAACCCGCAACGTTATCTAAGAAATATCTATCGTGGGTTACCGCGATGATCGTCCCTTTATAATTCTTCAAATGTTGCTCTAACCAATCAACACTTTCTGCATCCAAGTGGTTGGTAGGCTCATCTAATAATAAAATATCCGGCTCCTGGATCAATAAACGGCATAAAGCAACACGGCGGCGCTCACCACCCGATAATATTTTCACTGGCGTATCACTCTCCGGACAACGTAAAGCATCCATAGAACGTTCTAACCGATTATCTAAATTCCAAAGGTCATTGTTATCGATCAACTCTTGCAATTGCGCCTGGCGGTTAATTAACTTTTCCATTTTATCAGGATCGTTAATTATTTCTTCATCCATGAATTTATTATTCACCTCTGCAAATTCATTCAGGATATCAACGTGCTTTTGCGCACCTTCACGCACGATCTCAATTACTGTTTTCGTTTCATCCAGCTTTGGTTCCTGTTCCAACATCCCGACTGAAAAACCGGGTGATTGATGGATCTCACCAATATAATCCTTATCCATTCCCGCCATGATGCGCAGTAATGTAGATTTACCTGAACCGTTCAAACCTAAAACGCCGATCTTAGCGCCATAGTAGAACGAAATATAAATGTCTTTTAATACTTGTTTCTGAGGAGGGTGAATTTTTGAAACATTCACCATGCTGAATATTATCTGTCTGCCTTCGTCTGCCATATTATTAAAATTTAAGAGCGACGAAGATAGTAAAAAACTCAGTTCTTTGGGAAATAAACAGGGTGTTTTTCGTTGTATTTCCGGATAAAACGGGTAGCCTGATCTTTTTTCTTTTTCCTGGATAAAGCCATGAATTCATTATAGATCTCCGGATCGCGCTTTAACAATGATTCCAGGTTTTCCATTGTATAATCGACCCTGTTGCCGGTATAAAAATCCATCAGGTAATCCCTTATTTCCTTGGCAGTTGTGGTAGTTCCAACCGGTCCGTTAATGAAAGTATTGTAACCGGATGAATAATAAGTAACAGGAACTGAGGCTAAAAAGAAACTGATAGCCCCGAATACAGTGATCCTGAAAAATGACTTATTACTATTGATATAAACAACATTATTCTGACAAAACCCCCACACTTTTTCAGCCATGATAGTCGTTTTTTCATTGTTCCTCTCAATATACTCGATATTGTCATCTTCTATCAGTTTAGTATAAAATTCCAACTGGTCCTTATCGATTTTCGTAATAATCTTTTCCTTGGGAATTGGCCAGTTATGGCGCATGTCAGAATAAGTTAAATATAAACCTTCATTCAGAACAAAATCCTTCGAAAATGCAACTGAATCTGCCTGGCAAAAGAGCCTTGAAGATATGATAAACAGGCAGATAATCAGTTGTGAACGCATATTAGGCAAAGATGATTATTTTTTTTAATTTTATACGTATTAATACCTATAGAGATGCGCTATATCATTTACATTTTATCATTTTTTATATTCTCGGCCGCTTATTCACAAAAGAACGTAAGTAACGCCCTGAAAAGCCGTTTACATTCAAATAGTTTTCCAAAGCCGAATTTTGATGTATTGATCGAAGGTGATATCCAAAAATTATTGGCTGCCGAAAAAAATCTCGGCTACAAAGTAAAATACCATGCCGGTAATATCGCTTGTGTAAATGTGAATGTAACCAGTGTTGCAGCACTGATCGAAACCAGGATCGCAAAATTTATAGAGTACATAGAACCACACAATAAACCAATGAACGATTCGATGATCCATCGTAACCGTATCAAACCGGTAAGGTTAGGTACTACTCCACTATCGGCATCATACGACGGTACAGGAATAATTGTTGGTATCATAGATACAGGAATTGATTTCTCCCACCCCGATTTTAAAGATGCTTCGGGAAATACACGCATCAGTTATATCTGGGATCAAACAGTAGGTACTCCAACTAATGCCCCAATGCCTTATGCTTATGGTGAAGAATGGACAGCGGCACAAATAAATTTAGGACAATGTACGCACAGTGACCTCGCAATGTGGGGACATGGTACAGGCGTGAGCGGAATTGCCGCAGGAAATGGTTTAGCGAATGGAACTCATGAGGGAATAGCTTCAAAAGCTGAGATCATAGTTGTTGCTTTAGATTTTTATTCGTCAGGGCCAACCATTGCTGATGCTGTGAATTATATTATGACAAAAGCTGTAGCGGCAGGAAAACCATTTGTGATCAACGCCAGCGTTGGTGATTATTATGGTAGTCATGACGGTACAAATTCAGAAGCGAAAATTATCGATGCTATGATCGCTAACATTCCGGGCCGTGCTTTAGTTGCGGCTGCAGGAAATGCAGGAAATATTCCGTATCACACACAAAATGTCGTTATTCCTGCTGATACTAATTTTACATGGATACAAAGAACATCAGGCAATTTATATTATTGGATGTATGCTGACACAAACAATATAAAGAACGTGAAATATTCAGTCGGGGCGAACAGTTTAAATTTTAATAACCTGGGTAACATCGGTTTCAAGAATTACAATTACGGATTTACTTTAAAATCGGATACAGTAAAGAACGGAAGCAACCGTATCGGTATTGTTGAAAGTTTAGCCAGCGTAAATCCTTATGGCGTTTATGAATTGTTTGTAAAGATCATTCCTGACAGCGCAGGGTACTTATGGAGAATTGAAAGTAACGGCACAGGAAAATTTGACGCCTGGAATTTTGATTTTGTTTCAGGAGGTTTACCAACAGTTGCTCAATATCCGAAAATTGTAAAATATACAATGCCTGATACTGTTTCATCGATAGTAAGTAGTTTCCAATGCAGTGATGACATTATAACAGTTGCGAATTACATTAACAGGAAATCATATTACGATGTAACAAACACTTTACAGGTGATCCCTGAAAATGCGGGTGAATTAGCCAATAACAGTAGTTGCGGTCCGACACGTGATGGCCGTTTGAAACCTGAAGTTGCGGCCACAGGCGGATGTATCTTAACTTGTATAGCTTTAGGATTACAGGCCAGTACAATTGCTTCAGCGCCACAGGCGGTTGCACAAGGCAGCTTCCATATTACCAGTGGAGGAACCTCTGCGGCTTCTCCGGTTGTTGCAGGATTAGCAGCTTTATTTTTACAGGCACATCCGACTTACACTAATAAACAAGTTCGTCAGGCTATTATCAATTGTACTTACAGTGATGGTTGGGAAGGAACGTTACCCAATAATAAATTCGGTTACGGAAAACTGGATGGATTCAGCACTTTCACCTGTGCTTTATCTACAGGAATTGACGCTCAGAACTTAGTTCAGAATGCTACAATTTATCCGAATCCTTTCACTAAAGAAGTTACTGTGAAAATGAATGAAAAGATCAATGGTGAATTAAGCGTTTATAATTCGGTGGGCCAGTTGATCTTTAAGGATAAGATAAACGCTGATGAATATACTTTGAACAGAAGTGTTATGAAAGCTGCTGGTGTTTATTTTGTAAATATCAAATCTAAGAACATTGAAGAACGTTACAAGATCATTGCTACTGATTAAAAAATGCGGATTGCTTCGAACAAACTTCAGGACCTGATCGATTTTTATCACGCTGAACTTTTTTCTGTTTACGAACCGGGTGAATTGAACGCGGTTATTAAACTGGTGTGTCAGTATTATTTAGGATTTTCTCCCGCAGAAGTTATTTCCCGTAAGAATGAGAATTTAAACCAGAGCGATGTCTTGAAAATTTATGATTGCTGTAAAGAACTTAAGAAAAATATCCCGCTGCAATATATTTTAGGAGAAACTAATTTTTATGGATTGAAATTTAGAGTAAATACATCAGTTCTTATTCCCCGTCCTGAAACTGAAGAATTGGTTGAATTGATCCTGAACGATATTAAAAAAGAGAATGAAACTTCATTGGATATTTTGGATATAGGTACAGGCAGTGGCTGCATTCCCATCACCTTAAAACATAAATTACCGGAAGCGAATGTTTCTGCTATCGATATTTCGCAAGAAGCTTTGGAAGTTGCTCAGCAAAATGCAATATTGAATCAAACCACTATTTTGTTTAATAAAACGGATATTTTAAAACCGGAAGCGGAGTTTAGTCTGGATACATACGACGCTATCGTAAGCAACCCGCCCTACATTGCAAAAAAAGAAGCTTCGCAAATGCATGAACGTGTGAAAAATAATGAACCTGCTATTGCTTTATTTGTAGAAGATCAAGACGCCGCCATTTTTTACAAACGCATTATTGATCTCTGCCAAAAACATTTGAATCCGGGCGGACATTTATATTTTGAACTGAATCCTTTGTTTGCCAGTGACGTAAAACAGTATGCGGAGAAAAGCGGTGCATTTGCAAGCGTAAATTTAATTGATGATCTTTCGGGAAATACTCGTTTTTTAAAAGCTGAGAAACATGCCTAGATTTTTAACTTTCATACTTATAAGTTTATTTACCACGTTACAAGCACAGGTAAAAGTGGAAGCTAATCCTGATCCAGCCCCGGTAAACATTGGCGGGAAAGCACAATTAGATCATGTTATTTATACTCAATTGATCGTACCGCCAAAATTAATTTGGGTGGACGACAAACCCGTTACCATTTACTTTACAGTGACAAAAGAAGGAAAGGCCATTGATCCGTTCTTTAAAGACAATTACGATGCGTATTACCAAACAGAAAGTAAACGCATTTTAAATTTCTTATTATTTGAACCCGGAAGAGTTGGTGGGATTACTGTTGATTCTTATGGAGCAGTAACAATGATCTTCAACGGTGAAAAATACAAAGAGAGTTTAAAAGAACGCAAAAAATTAAAAAGCCTTTTGACCAAACCTGCTGACAGTACTTTTGTGATCTATGAAGTTGCGGACAAGTCACCTGAATTCTGGAAAGGCGATGACGCCCTCCCCGCTTTTGTGTTGGATAATTTAGAATATCCAAGTGTAGCGAAAACACAGAATATTGAAGGAACCGTTCAATTAACTTTCATTGTTGAGACCAACGGATTTGTGAGCAATATCAAAGCCATTAAAGGCGTGAATGGCGGCTGTACAGAAGAAGCGATCCGGGTGATGAAAAACTCGAAATGGAAACCGGCAGAGAAGAACGGAAAATACGTGAGGTATAAAGTGAGCTATCCTATTACTTTTAATTTGAAGTTAATGAACCAGGATAATTCGAATGGGCAGCAATGAATTCAATATTTTAATATTTAAGATTAAAAGATTTATTTTTGTTGAATATTAAATCTTTAATCCTCCTCGTAAAAATCAATGATCAATCCATCGAGCGGACTAATTGAAATGATCCGTCTTTCTTCCCCGAAATTAAAAACGACCGAGTCGCTGAGATAATTTCCGTCTTGTTTGGTCAATTGAACAGTTTGCAATTTTTTTCCGATCACATCGGTCCACATTTTTGTTCCTGAGGCATTCACGCCGTACACTTTTATTTTATCGCCGTGCTCTTTTTCGATTTCTTTTTTCTCGGCAACGTAATCGTAATTAATAGCTTCCAACCCGGTAGCGTCTGTATTACAACATAAAGAAAGGCGGTAATTATCCGTGAACAGTATCTCGAACACATCTATCAGCTCAACAACATCATTGGGATTTATCGAATTCTGCCACAAATAACACAAGATCGCCTTCACTTCCTTGCCTTCGGAAGCTATCATTTTTTTCAAAGATTCGGAGTCGAAATAGGCTTTTTCCTGTTTGTCGTTCATTGGGTAAAGGTACTAAAAACTTATACATCTGTAATTACATCAAAACCTTTAAAACTTCCCACAATGGCAAGACCTGTTATTTTCTTTGCAAGCTTTTTGCTCTTCATTTTTCCTGCAATCTGGTTCAGGGTTGATCCTGATCCAACAGCATCATCAATAAGCACAACGTGTTTATACTGGTGGTTCCCGCTAACTGCAAATGTATTCTCCGCATTATTGATCCGTTCTTCCAATTTAGAAAGTGATTTTTGAGGGACAGGAATCAGGCCGCTTATTTTTTTAATATCCACCACAGGCAAACCTACCTGCAAACTATTTTGAATAAATTTCATGATCTGCACTTCACGCTTAATGGTCGGGGGAACAAAACCTATAGCGTCTGCTTTATGTGTTTTAATAAAATCATGTATCCTGTTCTTTATCTCATCCATCATGATCCGCATCAGGAATTTATTCTGTCCCTGCTTGGCATAATGCAAAAGCGTGCCGAGTGGAGTTTTCCCAAAACGTTCGATGGCATAAAAATCAAGATAGAACAATTCATCAAGATGGATCTGATCATATCCTTTGGTGCTTTTCAGTTTATCTGTTCCATTAACTACGCCATGTTTATCATAGTATCCGGAGTACTTTTTTTTAGTTGAGACAAATTCATGTACCGTTTTCTGAACCGGCAATTTGCGTTGTGTACACCAATGTTCGAAAGCAACACTCCCTTTCAAAAGATCACCCGTATCAGTCACCAGCACAAAATTCTTTTCAAGGAATTCATTCTCCGGATCGCTCAGATACAAACTCTCTGTTTCAGAAACGTTCGAAGTTTTACCGGTTTTTATCCTATAAATGGTTTTTGGGGTACGACCCATTTTTTGGACAATATCTGCCTGCAAAAGCCTGTTCAATACTAAATGAACCATCTGCTTAGAAGCTCCTGTTTTTTCAACCAACTCCTTAACAGTCAATTCGTTAATTTCATTAAAAAAATCGAGTATTTTCTGTTCAACAGTCATTTTACTATTTACTATCAATAGTCAAATATAAACACATTTTAGTTGATTTCCAAATCAAGAATCTAGATAGATAAATCGCCTCCCCCGATTAAACTTTTCACTCTTTAAAACGTCCAATCTTATTATCGTATCTTTGAGAATATACTTATGAAACTGGCTTTAAAATACCTTTTAACTCTCATTTTTGTCTCAGTCTTCTTAACAAGCTGCCTCAATTACAGAAGATTGATAACCGATGAAGTCGTTCTCAAAAACGAAAACTCCCTAACAGGTACTATCATGGAAAGTGATTCTGTTAAATTAAAACTGCGTAAGATCGATGAGTCGGTTTCAATTGTTAAATGGGATGATATTGATACTATCGTCGGTAAAAAATTAAAGACTGTTTTCTTTGGAGCGAATATTGGTTATTACAACGTTCCTTATTTTTCTGTATTCCGTAACGAAGCCAGGAGCGCATATGGAGCCGGTTACCAATACAAACTTGGTTACGCTTTACGGGGAAATAGCCTTTATTATTTCAGTTTATTGTTTGTTCCTGCTACGCCTTACAGCATTACAAAATCAGGTTTAGGTTACCAGCGCTACCTGGGACATACCACTTATTTAAAACGAATGGCTTTTTATGTGGGCGGAGAATTTAATTTAATGAGCGTTGTGCAAAATAATGGCGCGCAGGTTTCATTAGAACCATTTACCGGTTACGAATATAAATTAGCGGCTCATGTAAGAATGCATGTGAAGTTTGGGATACAGTTTAATCTTGCGAATAAAAATACAGCGCTTGGTTCCAATTTAAGCGTTGGCTTCCATTTCATGAGAAAGAATTTCAGAAAACGCTACACTTACTTAAATACACAACATCGTATTTACGGACAATGAAAAGATTAATTACATATCTGTTTGTTCTGGTTACTGTTCAAAGTTCAGGACAACCGGGTGCTATTGTATTCAATGATTCGATCATTCATGAAATAAAGATCAAAACCGATCTTGAGGATTGGTTTACAACATTGGAAGCGGAATTTCATGCCAATATTCAGAATCCGGATGTTTATCCTGAGATCTACCATGAGTGCGAAGTGACATTCGATGGTGTGACAACTTACAGCTGCGGTTTTCGCGAAAAAGGAAATGCTTCCAATACATTAGCGAATTTCGGACGAAAAAATCCTTTGAAGATCGCATTTGATCATATCAACAATAATCAAACGTTCAACGGACTTAAGAAGATCAATCTGAATATTTTTATTAATGATCCTTCGCTTATGCACGATGCAGTGTGTAATAAACTAATGCGGGACGCAGGCTTAAATGCTTCCCGAACCGCATATACAAAAGTATGGGTGAATGATGAATATATTGGTTTGTATCTCATCATCGAGAACATCGATAAAACGTTCCTCACCTCAAAATACGGTAGCGGCATTAATAACGACGGCAATCTTTACAAAACTGATCGCGGAGCATCTGTTCCGTTAGACTGGCAAGGCAGTGATAAAGAAAAATACAAACAGCAAGGTATGAAACTCACGACGAATGAAGATGAAGATGATTGGACCGGCTTCATCAATTTCGTAGATTTCTTAAATAATTACAGCGGAGATGATTTCAAGCAACAACTTGAAACTAAGTTTGATGTTCACTCTTATTTAAGAGCCTTAGCTGTTGAAAAATGTGTACGCAGCTGGGATAGTTACTGGGGCGGCGGAAATAATTATTACCTGTACGATCATCCTGATGGAAAATGGAGATGGCTACCTTGGGACATGAACGAAACTTTCCAGGACATAAAAGTACTGAGCGGGACAACGTTGCTGGACGGGTATTTAATCCCAACACCGCAAATTGATAAACGTCCTTTATTGGCGAAAATCTTTCAGTTCGAAGAATACAAGAATGAATATCTTGATTATTGTTGTGATTTTATTCAGACCAAATTCAACCTGGATAATTTAGGTCCGACCATTTTACGCTGGCATAATTTAATTGATGAAACTTACAGGAACGATCCGAACCGATTGAATTCTTATACCGCCTTCCATAAATCATTAACAGAAGACAACGAGGATGTGGTTTCAATGACCAAATCATCTTTTGTATTGCGGATAAGATATCCCGGTATATTTCCATTCATACAGCAATCCCGCGAATGGGTAGTTGAACAGGAAAATGCCTGGGAGAAATCTTGTGTCATTAAAAGCAGCGGGCTTTACAATTTAAATGTATATCCAAATCCGGCGCGTGATTATATTGATGTAAAGAATGAAGAATCCGGATTTCAATTCGCTCAATTCAAATTATACGGTTCTAACGGAAAAGTATTCTATGTTTCGCCTTTTGAGATCATGACAGGCACTTCTTACCGTTTAGTATTACCGAATATTCCTGCAGGTTTCTATTTACTCTTGAAGCAAGACGGCGATGGTCGTATTGGCCGCGCCAAAATAATTATTGAATGATCGATTTTTCTCCCCTGACAGGGGAGAACGTCTGAAATTCTGATTTATCAGAATCAGACGAGAGAGGTCTTCAGAATCTCTGTCAAGCCATTAAACCTTTCCCATTTCCCAACGTCAAAGCATAAACACAGTCCTTATGCCTTTCACAATTATTAAAACCGCCCTTATAAATACCGCCGCGCTGATCTTTAGTATTTGTTTGACATTTGTATTATTGCCTTATTTGGTTTATGATTTTATTTTTGGGGAAAATACACCGTACTAAAATCAGTTACAATATTATTTTATCAAACTTACTTTTCTGTAAACAAAACCTTCTCCCGATTTTATTTTTAAGAAATATATTTCGGAAGAATTTGTTCCTAAATCTAATTCGATTTCATTAGAATTTATTTTATTCTCCGAGAAAATTAATTTACCTGCATAATCTAAAACCTCTACACCCCATAGGGCTTCATTACTATTACGTTTAATACTAATTTTATTGGAAGTAGGGTTGGGAAATATTGTTATATCATCTTGTATAGAACTTAACTCATTCACACCAATACCGAGAGGGCATTTCACAACAAAGTGTCCCATCATCCCATCATCTTCATGCGGTAACATATGGCAGTGATACATATACATTCCCGTTGTATCACAAAATGTTTCGAATTTAGTAATGAATTTTACAGTTTGTCCGGCAGGAACTAACACCACGTCTTTCCGTCCCAACATATTTGCAGGAGGAAGCAATCCATTAATCTCTGTTATATAAAATTGCACATCATGAATATGAAAAGGATGTGCTATTGGTGATTGATTATCCAATGTCCAAACTTCAATATTATTATACGGAATAGTATAATTAATAACGTCCATATCAAAACTTACATTATTAATTAAAAAGGGCCCTTGAATAGCTGTTGGCCCCATATTAACCGGAGAAAACGTTAATGTTTTAAATGCATTAGCGTTTCCAACTACCCAAGGATTGTTTACTATAAGTGTTGAAGGTATTGTGGTAACGGGTGAAACAGTTTGTGCCACAACACTAAAGGTCATTATACTAAAATTGGCGCCGTTTAAAATATTTGATGCGTAGCCGGGAATAACTTGTCCCGGTCCCATACCCGGTTGCAAAGCTCCATAAATTGCATTAGGCAATTCAGAAGCATAACTCATTAAGTTAATCGACTGCCCTACTTTACCCGAAAGATCAATCAATATATCAGCGCGCTCGCCGGGAGAAAGTCTTAATCGTGTTAATGCAACCGGGGCATTCAATAAACCACCATCAGTTCCTATTTGATGAAAGATTAAGTTACCTTGAAAACCTATATTATAAACTCTCTCAGAAGAAGCATTTAGTAATCTCAAACGCACCACCTGCGCAGGTGCGGGTAAATAACCTTTAACAGTTCCGTTTACCATCATAACACTATCATAAGCGTTATCAATTATAATTTGCTTTGTAGCGTCGAAACATTTTGATTGAATTACTAATGGAAAATCATCAATACCATAACGACGAGGTAAATTCAGTTTTCTTTCTGTTGTATCACGAACAATAATTACACCCGCTGCCCCTAAAGTTGCATGCAGATTCGTCATCATGTGTAAATGCGGATGATACCAATACATCGCAGCATGATCACGTACTTTAAATTTTGGGTTCCAAATTGCGCTTGGAGGAATTACAATATGTGGCCCACCATCATTTTTAGCAGAAACATGTAAACCATGCCAATGAATAGTAGTCGTATCCATTAACTGATTATTTACGTTCATGCTAACTGAATCACCTTGATTCAAAAACAAAGTCGGACCAAGATATTTAGCATTAATCCCAAAGGTATTAGTTACATAACCTGTATAAAATACGTTTGTAGTATCATAAATATTTAAATTAAAGCTTGTACCGGAAATGGTATCAGGAATTACAATAAGATTTTGTGATCTATATCCCTGATTAATAAAAAGTAAGAAACTAAAAACTAGTAATTTTTTTTTCATGATAAAAACTAATTTAGATGACAGAAAGTTACAATGTTCCCCGATCTTCTTAAGTAACATTTGTTACATAGAGAGCTGATTAAAATCAGTCAGCTTAAGCCCTGATTCCCAACTCTATCACCTCTAGATTTTTCATTTCATTACCATCTATCTCTAACCTGACCACTGTTTTTACTTTATGGAACCCATGAACTCCACATGCACCGGGGTTCAGGTAAAGAGTATTGTAAGTTTTATCAAACATTATTTTACAAATATGGGAATGACCGCAAATAAAGAGATCCGGTTTCTCTTTCAAAATCATTTCCTTCACTTTAGGAATATATTTTCCAAACGGTCCGGCAATGTGTGTCATATACACTTTTACATCCTCACAATTAAAAATAAGATGTTCTTCATAGGTTTTTCTTAGATCCGTTCCGTCAATATTACCCCATACAGCTTTAAGGGGTTTGAATTTTTCAATTTGTTTACAAAGATCAAGCGTTCCGATATCACCGCCATGCCAGACCTCATCAGCTTGTTCGATGTATTTAATAAGTTTGGGCTCTAAATAACTATGGGTATCAGATATGATGAGGATCTTTTTCATTTTTTTAGGAGATTGTTCTTCGATAACCTCATTTGTCCCGCTTTGCGGGACATCTTCTCCTATGAGGAGAATGGAAACACGTTACTATAATCTGGTCTCATTCTCGAAAATAGATTCTGTGATGGTTGCATCGTCGCGAAAGCAAGCAGTGCCGCCCCAATTGAATATTTTTTTCTGGTACACCCAGGCGTCGCCGTCTTTAATTAAAACGCGTTTTATAATCACTACACCATTGCCGTTAATGATCTCTTCAGTTAATCCGGCAGGATACTTTGCTAACATCGCTTTTACATGTTCGCTATTCTTAACCGGAGCCGCAGGTTCGTTTGTTTTCTTTTTTAAATAAGAAGCGTCGCTTTCATAAGTCAAAGCATCTTCGTAAGTTTTTTTGATCGCTTGTACATACTCCGGTTCTAACTTACTGGTTTTAGCAATTGCATCCTTGTATTTTTTATCATTACCCGGAAATTCGCGGCTCATCATTTTATTGATAGCTACGATCTGTGTCTTCGGATATTTTTCGTTTGACAAGTAACCTAAAGCTTCGTAGTAAGCATCTTCGGCATCGGTCCAAACTCTTTTAGCAAACAGATCATCTCCGCGTTTTACAGCCGCATCATATTTCGCTTTTGCTTCGGCTGCTTTATCCGCATTACTTTTGGCTACTGCTTCTTCCGCTATCATCTTCTCAACAGCGGCCAATTTATATTTTGGATATTGCTCACTTCCTTTTACAGAAAGAGCTTCCGTATAACCTTCTTTTGCGATGGTCCAATTCTTTGTGTTGAACGCATCATCCGCTTTCTTTAAAGCCTCAACATATTTTTCTTCCATCGCTTGTTTTGCGATCATCTCCTCTGCTCTCTTCGCGATCTCTTCACGTGTTTTAAAACACTCTCCAACTTTCGACATTTGTGTGACAGGATATTGTTCTCCCGGCAACAAAGTCATTGCGTTGGTGTACATTTTTTTCGCAAGCACGCAATCTTCTTTTTTCACAGCTTCATCGCCTGCTTTATTTGCTTCACAGAAACTATTGATCAAAGCCATTTCAGCTTCTTCGATCCTCGCAACAAGCGCCAGCCCTTCTTTCGTATACATTTCCTCATCACCAAAATTCTTGTCTTTCGGAATGTAAACGATCTTTGCTAAGGTTTGTTCTAAACCTGAATAATCAATTCCCGGTAAAGGTTTTGATAAAATAAATCCTTCTATACTGATACTTGGTTTGATGTCCAGTTTCTGCGCTTCTTCAGGAACGTCTTTTGTGTTGATGTAGATCTTTTTAGTGAAACAACCTTCCTTTGTAACTTTTAATTCAAATTCATCGTTAGCAGGAACAAAAATACTGAAGTAACCGCCGCCATCACTGAAGGTCTGATCAATAACTTTATCTCCTTTATACAATTTGATGGAAGCTCCTCCAAGAACAGTTTCGTCTTTTATAGCTTTCGTATCTACAACGTATTTACGAAAACCGATATGACTACTGATCTTTAACGACCAATTCTGAGCTTGTACAAAACATGCGCATAACGCAAAGGCAAGAACTATTTTGTTTCGCTTGGTCATTTCTAATAAACAAAGGACTGAAATAATAAGAGGGTTTTCCCAATGGGAATCCGGAACTTCTAAACCGTCGCCTGTTAATTAGCATTCTGCATCTAAAAACCTCTCCCGTCTGCGCCCCTGGCGGACGTTCTCTGCTATTTGGAGAGGAAAATTTCGTTTATAAAGAGAGGGACTTGGCCAGCTGATTAAAATCCACCCCATCAAAATTACCGGAGCTCATCATTAAGAGAACGCTGTTCTTCCAGGTTTTTGCTTTGAGGTGATCGGTTACAGCTTTACTATCGGTAAAAACCTTTAAGTCCTTGCGCGCGAAGGCTTTTAAGACCTGCTCTTCACTTATAGGTTTAAGTTTTTTATGGGCTATTGTATGGGGATTATAATAGACAATTGCTTCATCAGCCGTATTCATCGCACCGTTATATTCATTTAAAAATTCTTCGGTCAAGCTGCTGAAAGTATGCAGCTCCATACACGCTACAATGTGACGTTTACCAAACTGTTGCTTTACAGCAGAAGTGGTTGCTTTTAGTTTTGATGGGGAATGCGCGAAGTCTTTATAGAAATTGAACGAATCGCTCTTATAAACCAGTTCCAGACGTTTCGCGGCCCCTTTAAAATTTTGGATGGCGTTATAGAATTGCTCATCTGAAATACCAACCTGGTTACAAACTAATCTTGCCCCTGTTAAATTCATTAAGTTGTGATCCCCAAAAACAGACAAAGGAATTTCTTTCCCATCCACTAATAAATAAGTTGTCCCATCCACAATTTTATTCGGAGGTACAGAATAACTTAGTTTCTTAATATTATTTTTCTTTCCTGAAACTTCTGCAACTTTAACCAGCTCTTTATCTTCAGCACAATAAACTAAACTTCCATTTGGTTCGATCAGATCCACGAACATTCTGAATTGATCCACATAATTATCGAAAGTTGGGAATACATTGATGTGATCCCAGGCGATACCACTTAACAAGGCAATGTTCGGTTTGTATAAATGAAATTTAGGACGGCGGTCAATTGGCGAAGCTAAATATTCATCGCCTTCAATAACTGCAACTTTTGCTTCTTTGGTCAGTTTCACCATTGTTTCAAAACCTTCCAATTGCGCACCCACCATAAAATCAGCATTTACTTTATTGTAATTCAGAACATGAAGGATCATGGCTGTAATTGTTGTTTTACCGTGACTTCCTCCTATTACAATCCTGGTTTTTTCTTTCGTTGCTTCATAAATGAATTCAGGATAAGAATAGATCTTAAGTCCTAGTTCTTTTGCTTTTATCAATTCAGGATTATCGGCGCGGGCGTGCATTCCTAAAATGATGGCATCAATATTTTTGTTAATCTTTTCAGGGAACCAACCGATCGCTTCCGGTAATAAACCTTTTTTCGCTAAACGACTCTTTGAAGGTTCATTGATCTCGTCATCACTTCCCGTCACTTCATAACCTTTCTCCTGCAAAGCCAAAGCCATGTTGTGCATGGCGCTTCCTCCTATTGCAATTAAATGTACTCGCATGAGATAAAAGTACTCCTCTTAAAACAAAAAAGGTCCCGGAGGACCTTTATATTTTGCACAAGTTGATGTTTACAGACATTCATTTGTGTGAATTGGTTAAATTCGCGGCTCTATTTATTCATCACCTTAACAGTATACGAACCTGTATTAGCAGCGTTATAAACCGTTTCGTAGATGGAAATATACAACATGCCGCTTGATTTTGCTGTTCCTGTGAATTTCGCACCGGCTTTATTAGTTTCTGTACTTCCGTCACCAATATGATAAACTACATTTCCGTAAGAAGGATAAGTTGTTGCGCCTTCATAATCCCCACCTGATGTTGCAGGATAAGTTGTTCCATTTGTAGCTGTATAACTTCCATCCGGTTTATATTTTTGGTTACTTAAACTTGCTAAAGTCACTTCACCTGAAGCAGTGATGGTAAATTTTTGACCCTGCTTTAACATGATGCCTGTTTTTAACCAACCTCCATTTTGATTCCCGCTTATATTCTTTGAAGCCAATAATTTGAAAATATGTTCGCCTGAACCCGCAGGAGAAATTACTGAAACATCCACACTTTTGATTTTTTCTTTAGGGATACTTAAATTACCGTATTCTGTTTTAATATCCATTTTTGCAAAGCTGAATGTTCCGCCCATGGTGTAATTCCCATCAATTGTAACGATATCATCTACATCTGCATTATCATCAATATTGTTTGCTGAATGTAATTCTGAAAGAACTGCATCAACCGTATATTCTCCAACATAAGTTGAATTCTCATCAATATTCTTCGGATCTGAAGAAAAATCATTTACTGCTGCAATAGCTTTTACGCCCAATTTTAAAATATCAGCATAAGCTCCTTTACGGGTATCATCGCTTGTTGAAGTATTTAGTATTTTTAAATACGACATAGCTTTGTCATAAACAACTTTGTCTTTTCCAATACCTACTTTTACCGTACTTACGTTTGCGACAGGAATAGTTAACTTACCGTAGCTGGTTACCAATTCAATGTCGCCCATTTGCGATGTACCGGTGATCACATTTCCGTCTAACAGATTTAATTTTAATTCAACCGGTTTTTGTTGTGCTAAGGCCGACAAACCAAAGGTTAATGTGATGGCCAAAAATAGATTTTTCATGGGGATTTATTTTAATTTTATATTGAGATGCTATAACTTTTAAATTTCCATAATATCCTTCGTTATTTTTTGAATAACAGAACAATAGAACATTTGAACAGAAGAACAATTGAACTAGACACTTCTAAATTCACTATTCGTTGTTCTATTATTCAATTGTTCATTTTACCTTTCTTGCAACAACCATCATTTCCTCGCCTATGTTGAGGGCTGACAAGGTGTTATAAATGATATTGTGTATAAATACAAAAAGCTTTAATTGCCACATGGGCCTTGACGTAAATTTATTAAAATATTGCTGCCGTTCTGAAGCTTTTATTTCATAATTGGCTTCCTGTGTCGTTTTAGCCTTGCTGGTTCCTTTAATACGTTTTAGAAGCGGCAAAATGGTATACATGATAAATAACTTCAACTCGAAGGAAGATTTGATCTTCTCGACTTTATAACCATATTTCTCTAACAAAATAGTAATGGTTTTCCTGCTGAAATAATTCACATGGTCGAGTCCCATCATTTTCCAGTCATCTTTATATTTCTTTGCGAAATAACTATCGATCTGCGGAACTTGAAGAACTAAAATACCATCCGGTTTTGTTACGCGTGAACATTTTTCAATAAAATCATCTGCTCTGTCGATATGCTCCAATACATCCCACAAAGTGATCACATCGAACTTTTTTTCTTCGCTCATTTTAAAAAAATCGATGTGTTCGACAGGCAATTTCAGATCATTCTTACAGAACAAATAAGGCTGCTCCGAAATTTCTATTCCTGACACATTATAACCCATTTCAATTCCGGCTAGCATGAAATGTCCCCACCCTGCTCCAAGATCGAACAGATCGCCACTAGATTTATATTTCTTAATGAATTTTAAACGAAGTTTGTGGCGCTGGATCTTTACCCAATTATTCCCCTTACGGACAGCTTCCGTAACTTTTTCATCCTTGTAATTTCCATAATCAATTCGTTTACGGTAATATGGAGGAATGAAATATAAACCACACTTATTACAGGAGAAAACTTCAAACTTTTCTTTTGAGTAAATTGATGTGAATTCATTCAGATCGGAATTAGAACAAACACAGCACCTGATCTCTTCCAGCACTTCCGGTTTAACAGCGACTGAGGTCATTACGGTTTGGTTTCATTTTCAAAAGTTAATTCAACGATCGCAGTTCCATCCCTGAAATAAGAGATCCCTCCCCAACTGAATATTTTTTTCTGGAATACCCAAACATCATTATCCTTCACCACTACACGCTGAATGATCGTTACACCTGTTCCGTTAATTGTTTCCTCGGTTACGCCGGGAGGATATTTAGCAAGCAATGCTTTTTTACGCTCATCCACTCCGGCATTTGCATCAGAATTCAGGATCTTTTCAATTTCAACTAAACGGCCCATAGCGTAAGTATCTCCGCCTTTCCAGATCAATGCTTCTTCGTATAATTTTTTTGCAGGTCTGTAATTTTTCACATCAAAATTTTCATTCGCCTTTTTAATTGCAGCAGCATATTTTTCATCAGCAGTTGGCTCGGCCGCCTTAGTTGGAGTTGCAACAGTTGGCGTTGTGACAACTGTATTCGTAGCAGCAGCTTTAATTGCAGCGGCTATTTTATCTAGTGCGCTTAATTTATCTTTCGGATATTGTTCATTCGGTTTTAATACCGATGCTTCTGTAAATCCTAAACGTGCTGTTGCCCAATCTTTTTTCGCGTAAGCATCATCCCCTTTTTTAATTGCAGCCTGGTACTTCGCTTCCAATTCTGCTTCAGCTTTTGCTTTGGCAGCAGCACTTTGGTTTGCTTTCTCATCAGCTATAGCTTTATCGATTGCAGCTAATTGAGCTTTAGGATATGGTTCCGTCGGTTTGTAACCTAAGGCTTCATTATAAGCCCCACGCGCTGTTGTCCAATCTTTTTTAGCAAATGCACCATCCCCCATTTTTACAGCAGCTTGATATTTTGCACTCAACTCTGCTTCGGCTTTTGCTTTTGCAGCAGCATCTTTACCGGCAGCTTCATCAGCAATTGCTTTATCGATGGCGGCTAATTTATCTTTCGGATATTGTTCTGCGGGTTTTATTCCAAGTGCTTCGTTATAACCTACTCTTGCATTAGCCCAATCTTTTTTATTGAAAGCATCATCACCTTTCTTCACAGCTGCATTGTATTTTGCATTCAATTCAGCTTCAGCCTTTGCTTTTGCAGCTGCGTCTTTACCGGCAGCTTCATCAGCAATTGCTTTATCGATCGCCGCTAATTTATCTTTTGGATATTGCTCAGTTGGCTTAATTCCAATTGCTTCATTGTAACCAACACGTGCATTAGTCCAATCTTTTTTATTAAAAGCGTCATCACCTTTTTTTATCGCTGCTAAATATTTTGCTTCCAACTCTGCTTTCGCTTTTGCATCAGCTGCATCTTTTGCTTTTGCTGCCGCTTCATCTGCCAGTGCTTTATCGATCAAGGCAATCTGGTCTTTCGGATATTTTTCTGCCGGTTTAAATCCTAATGCTTCGTTGTAAGCACTTTTTGCTCCCTGCCATGTTTTCGAAGCGAAAGCAGCGTCTCCTTTTTTGATCGCCGCATCGTATTTCGCATTTAACTCCGCTTCAGCTTTTGCTTTCGCAGCAGCATCCATATTTGCTTTTTCATCAGCAATAGCTTTATCTATCGCAGCTAATCTGTCTTTCGGATATTGTTCTGTTGGTTTGAATCCTAACGCTTCGTTATAACCCGTCCGTGCCGCAGCCCATGTCTTTGCAGTGAATGCTTCATCTCCTTTTTTAATTGCAGCAGCATATTTCGCTTCCAGGTCTGCTTTCGCTTTTGCGTCTGCATCGGCTTTTGCTTTCGCAGCTGCTTCATCCGCTAATATTTTATCGATCGCAGCGATCTTATCTTTCGGGTATTGTTCTTCAGGTTTCAATCCTAATGCTTCTGTAAATCCTGCTTTGGCCCCCGACCAATTCTTTGCAGCAAATCCTTCATCACCTTTTTTTATCGCAGCTAAATATTTTGCTTCGAGTTCGGCTTTTGCTTTTGCATCACCTTCTGCTTTAGCTTTAGCAGCTGCTTCATCTGCAAGTGCTTTGTCAATTGCAGCGATCCTGTCTTTTGGATATTGTTCTGCGGGTTTAAATCCTAAAGCTTCATTGTAACCTGCTTTTGCATTCACCCAATTCTTAGCCGCATAAGCATCATCTCCCTTTTTGATCGCTGCCACATATTTCGCTTCGAGTTCTGCTTTTGCTTTGGTATCTGCATCTGCTTTTGCTTTGGCAACAGCTTCATCCGCGATCGCTTTATCGATCGCGGCAATTTTATCTTTCGGATATTGTTCGTTGGCTTTGATCCCTAAAGCTTCATTATAACCTGCTTTTGCATTTACCCAATTTTTTGCAGTAAATGCATCATCACCTTTTTTAATTGCAGCTAAATATTTTGCTTCAAGCTCAGCTTTGTTCTTGGCGGCCGCAGCTTCATCCGCAATTGCTTTTTCTATCGCTGTTAATTTATCTTTGGGATATTGTTCAGTTGGTTTTAATCCGGTTGCTTCAGTGAAACCCGCTTTTGCAGTTGGCCAATCTTTTTTAGCAAAGGCATCATCACCTTTTTTTATAGCAGCAAGATATTTTGCTTCCGCTTCAGCCTTTGCTTTTGCATCAGCATCCGCTTTAGCTGCATCAGCAATAGCTTTGTCGATAGCCGTTAATTGAGCCTTTGGATAAGATTCGGCTGTTTTATAAGTTAAAGCCTCATTGTATCCTGCTTTTGCATTGATCCAATCCTTCTTCGCGAAATTATCATCACCTTTTTTTATAGCCGCTAAATATTTTGCATTTAATTCTTCTTCTATCTTTTTCTTAGCTGCATCTTCAGCCGCTTTCTTCGCATCATCAGCTTTTTTCTTTTCTAAAGCCGCCAGATCCGCAATTACTTTATCGATCTGTACTAATTGCGCCTTTGGCCAGGATTCATTTGGCTTTAAAGCTAAAGCTGCCTGGTAAGATGCTTTTGCTCCCTGCCAGTCATTTTTCTGAAAAGATTTATCTCCTGCTTTGATAGCGGCCTGGTAATTTGCCTCGAGATCTTTCCGCTTGTTCAACTCAGCTTGCTGGGCCGCCATTAAATTCTGGAGTCCGCCTAACATCTGATCAAGATAATTCTTATCGTACTCGAAATTATCTTTAACAGGGTTGTAATTGTATTTGTTGAGGGGTTGATTCAATAAAGAATAATCCACTCCATCGAGCTTTTCGAATAAGGTCAAACTTGCTTCAACACTAGAGAATTTACTGGTTGCTTTTTCTTCCGGGACGCCACGTGTGGATACAGCATATTTTTTTGTGGCCATTCCGGCTTTTCCTACACTGATTGAATATTCATTATTTAAAGGAAGATCAAAAGCATATTTTCCTGTTCCGTCAGTAGTAATATTATTCAGAACCTTGCCCCCTGCATTCACAGTTACGTTAGCACCGGGAATTCCGTTTCCTTTCAGGTCGGTCACATACCCTTCAACATGCAGAGGGAAAGTTTGCGTGGGTGTAGGAACTGCCTGACCATAGCCAATAAGTTTAAAGAATACCAAGAAAACTATGACTAAATGCCTGAAATACATAAAATAACGGGTTTCCTAAAAAACCTCTTAAATTTACAAAAATATCCTATACTGAGGTGATAAAAAAAGCAACAATTATGGCTTACGATGTTAATATAAGTTACTGGGAACTGAAACGTTATTTTACAGGGGCAGATCTGATAGTTATCGGTTCAGGAATCGTGGGATTGAACACTGCTATCTACTTCAAAAAGAATAATCCTAAAGCTAAAATTTTAGTTCTCGAAAAAGGCATTTTACCATCGGGGGCCAGTACTAAAAATGCCGGTTTTGCGTGTTTTGGAAGTCCAAGTGAATTATTAAGCGACCTTAAAAAAATGCCTGAGGAAACTGTATGGGAAACGGTTAAAATGAGATGGGATGGCTTGAAATTATTGCGTAAAAATTTAGGTGATAAAAACATTGGTTTTAAACAGTACGGGGGGTACGAATTATTCAATGACCGAAACTCCTATGATAATTGTTTTGAAGCCATCGGTCATCTCAATAAAATGACCAAAGAATACATTGGTAGAAAAAAAGTTTATTCAGATAATCATTCTTCTATAAGATCGTTCGGTTTTAAGGGGCTAAAAGGGATTATTTACTGCAAAGAAGAAGGGCAAATTGATACTTCTGAAATGTTTAATTCCCTATTAGAATTAGCACAAAAAACCGGTATAACTATTCTGAACGGAATTGAAATTTCCGGCATCTCAGATTCAAAACAAGGTGTAGAATTGAAGAGCAACCTTGGCACCTTCAGGAGTAAAAAAGTGGTTGTTGCCGTGAATGGTTTTGCAAAGGAACTTTTAAGAATAAAAGATGTTACCCCTGCCCGCGCCCAGGTTTTAATTACGAAACCAATAAAAAATTTAAAACTAAAAGGCACTTTTCATTATGATGAAGGATACTATTATTTCCGGAATATCGATAACCGGATCCTTTTCGGCGGCGGAAGAAACCTGGATATCAAAGGAGAGACCACAACAAAAATTGCAACAACTCCAAAAATTCAAAATCAACTAGAAAAACTTTTAAAAACCGTCATTATTCCGGGGCAACAATTCGAAATTGAACACCGCTGGGCAGGAATTATGGGAGTTGGCGCTGAGAAAAAACCTATCATAAAACACTATTCTCCCAATGTAGTTTGCGCAGTGCGCATGGGCGGAATGGGCGTTGCCATTGGCAGTTTGGTTGGAAAAGAAGCCGCGAAATTAATTGCCGGTTAAGACATTTTCGCTACTGCCTGGATCACATCATGCTTGGTGATGATATGCGTGTTTCCTCCCAGGTCACGCATCAAAACCGCATTATTATCCTTTGTAATTAATTTAGAGATCTCGTCGATTGTAGTTTGTGGTTCCACAATCGGGAATGCTTTCTGCATGATATCAGATACTTTTTTATTCTTAATATCATTATCGTGGATCAGTTTCGAGAAAATATATCCATCATCTAATGAGCCAACGAAATCACTTCCTTTTACAATTGGCAATTGGGAAATATCATACTTATTCATTAAAGCAAGCGCATCACTAACAGAGGCAGACTCTTCAACAGTCACTAATTTTTGCCCTTTGTGGGAAGAGATAAGGTCCAAAGCTTTAGGCTTACTGATCTGCAAAAATCCGCGGTCGCGCATCCAATCGTCATTGAACATTTTTCCTAAATAACGTGTTCCGTGATCGTGGAAAATGATTACAACAACATCACCTTTTTTGAATTTATCTTTCATTTGCATCAATCCTGCTAAAGCAGAACCTGCACTGTTACCAACGAAGATCGCTTCTTCTCGGGTGATACGACGGGTCATGATCGCTGCATCTTTATCCGTTACTTTTTCGAAATGATCTATGATATTAAAATCTACATTCGCAGGTAAGAAATCTTCACCGATACCTTCCGTGATATATGGATAGATCTCGTTCTTATCAAAAATTCCTGTTTCCTTATATTTTTTAAATACCGAACCATAAGTATCAATACCTAAAACCTGAATTTTCGGATTTTTTTCTTTTAAAAATTTTCCTGTGCCACAAATTGTTCCGCCTGTACCTACGCCAACCACCAAATGAGTGACCTTTCCATCGGTCTGATCCCAAATTTCAGGACCGGTTTGCTCATAATTAGCGATAGCATTACTTGGATTATCGTATTGATTTGGTTTCCATGAATTAGGAATTTCATTTACCAAACGTGATGAAACGGAATAATAAGAACGCGGATCTTCAGGATCAACATCGGTAGGACAAACAACTACTTCAGCGCCGAAAGCACGAAGCGCGTCAACTTTTTCTTTACTCTGTTTATCTGTTGTTGTGAAAATACATTTGTAACCTTTGATCACCGCCCCAATTGCTAAACCCATACCGGTATTCCCGCTGGTACCTTCAATAATAGTTCCACCTGGTTTCAAACGACCATCCTTCTCAGCGTCTTCGATCATTTTGATCGCCATACGGTCTTTGATAGAGTTACCGGGATTGAACGTTTCTATTTTCGCGTACACTTCGCAAGGCAGGTCTTTTACAATTTTATTTAAGCGAACCATCGGTGTGTTACCAATGGCTTCGATGATATTTTTACAAACTTTCATATTCATTTAAAATGAGAGTACAAAAATAGAAAATACCTCTGAAAAGAAAGCAGGATTTATTAAGTGGTTACAAACAAAAAAGCCGTTCCTTAGAGAGAAACGGCTTTATTTATAGTTTTTTAAGAGTTATTGAGATAAAAGCTGGCGTGAAATAACAATACGTTGTACTTCGCTTGTTCCTTCATAGATCTGGGTGATCTTTGCATCACGCATCAAGCGTTCAACATGGTATTCTTTAACGTAACCATAACCACCATGGATCTGAACTGCTTCTGTAGTTACCCACATTGCTGTTTCGCTCGCGAAAACTTTTGCCATTGCGCTTTCTTTATCCAAAGGCAAATGCTGGTCTTTTAACCATGCAGCGCGATAGATCAATAATCTTGCGCACTCAATTTTTGTAGCCATATCAGCCAATTTGAACTGGATAGCCTGGTGATTTGAAATTAATTTCCCGAAAGCTTTACGCTCTTTCGAATAAGCCAATGCTAATTCATAAGCACCGCTTGCAATTCCTAATGCCTGAGAAGCGATACCAATACGACCGCCGCTCAAAGTTTTCATAGCGAATTTGAATCCGAATCCTTCTTCACCAATACGATTTTCCTTCGGAACTTTAACATCTGTAAACATCAACGAGTGAGTATCGCTTGCACGGATGCCCATTTTATTTTCTTTCGGTCCAACCACAAATCCGGGCATACCTTTTTCAATGATCAGGCAGTTAATTCCTTTATGACCTAATTCAACATTGGTTTGAACCATCACTAAATAAATAGAAGCTGAATTACCATTGGTGATCCAGTTCTTTGTTCCATTCACTAAATAATGATCGCCTTTGTCAATTGCAGTTGTTCTTTGCGATGTAGCGTCACTTCCTGCTTCAGGTTCTGAGAGGCAAAACGCGCCGATCTTCTCACCTTTAGCTAAAGGCACTAAATATTTTTGTTTTTGTTCTTCTGTTCCGAAACACTCCAATCCCCAACACACTAAAGAGTTGTTCACGCTCATTACCACACTGCAAGACGCATCCACTTTTGATATTTCTTCCATTGCTAAAACGTAAGAAATAGCGTCCATTCCTCCGCCGCCATATTTCGGATCAACCATCATACCCAAAAACCCTAACTCTCCCAATTTCTTGATTTGTTCGGTAGGAAATTTTTGCTGCTCATCACGTTCAATAACACCCGGCTTCAATTCGGTTTGCGCGAATTCGCGGGCTGCTTTCTGAATCATTAAATGCTCTTCGGTAAGTTCAAAATGCATGGGATCGTAATTTTATATTAATGCTTATTTTTTGTAACCTTGCAAATATAAGCAGGAATGCCTGTCGTAGTGCTTTTTTTTATCAATTTGTTTAAATAATTTTATATCTGTAAAACTTGTCAAAATCAGCTAAATACACAATCGTAGGCCTTATGAGCGGCACCTCTTTGGATGGCCTGGATATAGCGCTTTGCGAGTTTGAAGGTTCAGGACAGTCCCTGGCTTACAAAATTCTAAAGGTTGATACTATTCCGTATAGCACTGCGCAAAAAAACAAATTACGTTCATTACCATACCTGAACGTTGAAAATTACTTTAAACTGAATCATATTTTCGGAAAATTCATTGCAAAAGAAGTCACCAAATTTTTAAAAGACAGTCCGCAAAGACCTGATGCAATTGCTTCACATGGCCATACCGTTTTTCACCAGCCAAAAATAGGATTTAGCACCCAGATCGGATGCGGCGCAACTATTGCTGCACATACAAATATTACAACGGTTTGCGATTTCAGAAGCATGGATGTCGCTTTAGGTGGACAAGGAGCTCCTTTGGTTCCTGTCGGGGATGAGCTTTTATTCGGGAAATATAAAAGTTGTTTAAATATTGGCGGGATTGCAAATATTTCATTCAGAAAAAATAATTCACGCGTTGCATTTGATATTTGTATTGCTAATATGGCGCTCAATCATTTTTCTCAATTAGCCGGAAGTGATTATGATAAAGACGGTAATTGGGCAAGGCAAGGACATCTGAACGATAAATTATTCAGCGAACTAAATGCTCTTGATTTTTTCAAAACCAAAGGAGTAAGATCCATTGGAAGGGAATGGTTCGAAAGTGAATTTTTACATACAATAGAAAAGAATAAATTACCCGTGAATGATGTTTTAAATACGCTTGTCAATCACATTGCATTTCAGATCGCACAGGTATTAAATGAGAATCAATTGGAAAATGTCCTGATAACAGGAGGCGGCGCTCATAATTCTTTTCTGATCGATGCACTGAAAAAATATTATTCCGGGAAGATCATAATTCCGGATGATGTAACTATTAACTTCAAAGAGGCGCTTATCTTTGCATTATTAGGGTATTTGAGGTTGAATAATGAGGTTAACACACTATCTTCTGTCACCGGGGCAAAACATGATTCGGTTGGAGGAGCAATTTATTACGCAAAATAACATGGGCGCAATCTGGGTTTTTATAGGAGGTGGAATTGGAAGCGTGATCCGGTATTTGCTCGGGATCCTATTCTCAAAAAGCACCTTATCGCTCCCAATAGCTACTTTAAGTTCTAACATTGTCAGCTGCCTGATATTTGCAATTGCCCTCTGGTTATTCAATGGCAAATTGCAAGCTAATGGTAATCTTAAACTCTTTTTATTAACAGGCATTTGCGGCGGACTCAGCACATTTTCCACTTTCAGTTACGAGACATTTGAACTGTTAAAGCAACAGAACTATATATGGGCTTCAGCTAACATCCTATTGAGCCTTTTTTTGTGTGTACTTATTTTTTATATCTTTATAGGTAAATTATCATAACCCATGAGGAAGCTTATCTTACTCCTAACCCTTTTAGTATTTTCAACAAGTGTTTCCTTTTCACAGGTTAAAAGATATTTACGTAAAGCTGCCCATGCTACCGATAAGGGACAAATGAACAAAGCACGCGCATATTATTTAAAGGCTTTAGCTATTGATAAAGATAACTATAACGCAAACATTGGTTACGGCATCACACTTTCCGAATTCTTAGATCAACCCGAAGAAGCACTTCCTTACCTGGAGAATGCTTACCGTCATACACCTAAGGACACTTTACCCGACCTTCTTTATGCCTTAGCAAAATGCTATCAATACCATAGCAACTTTACAGAGTCGATGAAATTCCTTGATATGCTGAAAGGTTCTGTTGCTTTGGACGATGATGATAAATTATATCAACTCGACCTGAAGAAACGCAAGGAAGACTGCGTATACGCAATGGCCAATGCGTCGAACGCGAAACCAAAAGACTGGTATGTTGTGAATTTAGGAAGCACAATAAATTCAAAAAGCCCTGAGTACGTTCCTGTGATCACGCCAAATAACGAATTATTATTTACATCAAAACGCCAGGACGATAAAAAAGAAAAGATCTCTGATCTCGACGGGAAATATTACGAAAGTATGTACTTAAGCCAATCGGAAGGCGGGAAATTTGCCGCGCCGCGCCGCTATACTGTTCCCGATCTGTTCTTAAGTTCAAAATTCCGCAAACATCATGAGTCAGTTGTTTCAATGTCGCCTGACGGAAAAAAATTATATGTTTACCGCGATAATAAGATCTTTGAAATTGATATGGAGAATCTGAAAAAAGAAAATCCGAAGAAACTGTCGAAGAAAATCAATTTCGCTTATTACCAGAACCACGCTTATATCAGCAAAGACGGACAGACCTTATTTTTTACCAGCGAAGCCGATGGTGGAATTGGAGGAGTTGATATCTACAAATCGAAAAAAGTTTCTGATGGTGTTTGGAGCAAACCTGAAAATCTGGGCCCGCACATTAATACAGTTTATGATGAAGATGCACCTTTTTTAAGTGACGACGGACATACTCTGTATTTTGCTTCGCGCGGACACCCGGGTTATGGTAATTATGATATTTACAGGTCACAGATGTCACCTGATGGAAAATGGGGTACGCCTGAAAATCTTGGTGCGCCTATTAATTCACCGGCACATGATATCTTCATGGTTCAGAATAAAGATGGCAACATTGGTTATTTTTCTTCTGCACGTAAAGGCGGGAAAGGTGATATGGATATTTACAAGATCAATTATTTATCTGCTGATCTGAACAAAGAATGTACTTCTGCAGGCGATAACGCAGTTGCATTATCAAGCAATGTGATCAACGAAAAAGAGAACGAGTATAATTTCAAAGGAACAATTCCTGACTATTACAAAGTATTGCAAACCGGCTGGACAGTGAATAATGAAACTGTAGCGGGTAAAGACAATATCTTAGAATACAAATTTGCCAAAACCGGAGATTATAATGTACAAATAAAAGTTATTGCTTATTGCGATACTTGTATTGAACCTATCATTGCCTGTAACACTAAAAACATCAGTATCAAAGCTCCTGAGTTACCGGCTGCAGATAATAATGAGGCTATCTTAGCTGCATTAAAAGATTACCACGGTAAATTAAGCAACGAACAATTAAAAGCTTTAGGATTCGATCTTTCGCCTTTACGTTTTGATTTCAACAAACCTGATGTTCGCGAAACAGAAGCAAGTATTCTTTCTAAGAATTTAGAAATATTAAAAAAGTATCCTGAATTACGGATTGAAATTTATGGTTATGCCGATACACAAGGTAAACCCGGAAGAAACATGGTGCTTTCAGGACAACGTGCAGGTAATGTAAAGAAATATCTTACTAAGAACGGATTATCAGCGAAACAGATCATCAAAACTGCCGGTAAAGGATCTACCAATCTGTTGAACAATTGTACTAAAGGCGAAGATTGCGGTAAAGAAGAGAACGAAATGAACCGCCGCGCTGAGATCGCTGTATTCAAAAAATAAGCCACGAATGTCACTAATATTCACGAATGATTGGTGCAAATTCGTGCAATTAGTGGCTTAAAGTTGAAGTATGGATTTTAAGAACAGCAAAGACCTTGTATTTATTATCCTCGCCGGATTCTTTGTTACCAATGCCATTGTTGCCGAACTCATTGGCGGAAAACTTGTACAATTCTTTGGCTTGTTTACTCAAAGCATAGGGATCATCTTATGGCCTGTTGTTTTTGTCCTCACTGATCTTATCAATGAATATTACGGCAGAAGCGGTGTCAGAAAACTAACCCTAATAACCGTTGGCCTGATCATTTACACTTTTATCCTGATAAGCATTGCCATTAATTTAAAAGCAGTTGGCTTTTCTCCTGTAAGTGATATTGATTTCCAAACTGTGTTCGGACAAAGCCAATGGATAATCGTTGGAAGCATTTGTGCATTCTTAACTTCACAATTGGTTGACGTTTGGATCTTTTGGAAATTACGTAATGTAACAGGGAAACGTATGATCTGGGTCCGTGCCACAGGAAGTACTTTGATCAGCCAGGTCATTGATACCTTCATGGTGCAATTCATTGCTTTTGTAATTCCGGGTAAATGGAGTCTGGGTGATTTTGCAGTGAATGCAAGCTGGGGATACGCATTTAAATTATTAGTGGCAATTGCGATGATCCCGTTAATTTATCTCGGACATTTCGCGATTGAAAAATATTTAGGAAAAGGAAAAGAAGCAACCGAATAGAATGTAGAATTAAGAATTAAAATTATGAGTCAATACGCAATAGCAATACATGGTGGGGCCGGAACGATTCTTCGTTCAATAATGACACCTGAAAAAGAAGCAGCCTATAAAAAAGGATTGGAAGATGCTATTTATGCAGGAGAAACAATTTTAAAAAAAGGTGGCAGTTCGTTAAATGCTGTAGAAGCTGCCATAAGGGTTTTGGAAGACAACGTTCTTTTTAATGCGGGCAGAGGCTCAGTTTTCACCAACGAAGGAAAGAACGAAATGGACGCAAGCATTATGACCGGGAAAGATCTGATGGCCGGAGCAGTTGCAGGTGTTCAGAATATAAAAAATCCAATCACGCTTGCAAGGGCTGTGATGGAAAAATCGGAACATGTTTTCATGGCAGGTTCAGGTGCGCAGGAATTCGCTAAGAAAAACAATATAGAATTCATGCCTGATGATTATTTTTTTACTGAAGCACGATTCGAACAACTAAAAAAAGCAAAAGAAACCGACAGTATTGTCATGGATCACAACGACGAAAAGAAATTCGGAACCGTTGGTGCCATTGCTCTCGATACATTAGGGAATTTAGCAGCAGGAACTTCTACCGGAGGCATGACCAATAAAAAACATGGTCGCGTTGGCGATACTCCTATTCTCGGATCAGGAACTTATGCCAACAATAATACTTGCGCGATCTCGTGTACAGGTCATGGTGAATTTTTTATCCGCGCTGTGGTAGCTTATGATATTTCTTGTTTAATGGAATACAAAGGGCTTACCTTAAAACAAGCCTGTGATAAAGTTGTTATGGATAAATTAGTAAAGATCGGCGGAGAAGGCGGATTGATAGCATTAGATACAAAAGGGAATATCGAATTACCTTTTAACTCAGAAGGTATGTACCGTGCATCAAAAAGGTCCGGCAGTGATATTTATATAGGAATTTACAAGGACTAAGTTCGGAGTTCGTGGAATCTATTTTACAACGCTCAACGTTTTTGAAAGACTTAATATTTGGAAATTACCTGAAGAGTATAAATTCCGGAGTTAGCAGAGTTTAATGCTATGAAGTTCGCTGTATGCTTTTACTGCTCCGAACCACCAACTCTTAACTAAGAACTATTATAAAGATTAAAAACCTGAATCGGGTTTAGGGCTGATCACCGGTTTAAAATGATCAATGACCAGTTTTCTTGTCTTAAGATCAAAATGATCGCCAATTGACATGACGTGTACAATCAGGTTTTCAATTGAAACAGGTTCTCCCATTTCAACTTCTGTCATATTTGTATTATTCATGTTAGTTCCATCAACCAAAATAATTAAACCGGAACCTATCGCTTCCATGCTGTAACCATCAGTGATAAGCAGTCCTGTATCTTCACCTAACCCGATCCCTAAATTTATCGGATTACTTGCACAAGCGTACAATAAACGGCCAATACGTCCGCGTTGAACAAAATGTGTATCAATGATCACATTATTTATAAAACCCAAACCACCGGTGATCTTCACTTCGCCTTTCAATAAAGCGCCCTGGCTGCTTCCCTGGTAGATCATATTATTTGAACTTGCTGCTGCTCCGGCTGAAGTTCCTGAGATCACGAAATCTTCATTCTCATATTTATCCAATAATAAACGATGGAAACCTGTCCCTCCGAAAATAGAAGTTAAACGCAATTGGTCACCACCTGAGAACATAACTATATCCGCTTTTTTCAGGCGGTCTATATTTTCAGGCTTATTAGCTTCTTCGCGAGTCTTGATATTAAGGACCCCAACGTTTAAAACGTCTAATTGCTTGAATGCTTTTACGTACTCCTCGCCTACTTCTTCCGGGATATTTGAAGCTGTAGTGATGATCTCAACACGGGACATGTTATTTTTTGCAGATACTTTTACGATCTTATTTAAGATCCCCTGCTCAAAAAATTTAAGCTTTTTAGGAAGATCGCTTGCATCCAGCGAAAAACTTCCTTTATCAACCGAACCTCCGATAATTATTAATTTTCCTTTAGGTACTCCCATGATGCCTTCATTATTTCTACAAATTTACCTAAACCCACGCATTATTACCCCAAATCCTTTATAAATATCGCCTTATTTTAAACATGCAATTGTTTAGAAGCCATTAATACTTTATATTTAGAAGTTTACTGATTCTATGAAAATACTTGATATAAGAGCCCTCCGCGGTCCAAATTATTGGTCGAACTACCGCAAAAAATTAATCGTAATGAAATTGGACCTGGAAGAAATGGAAGAATCTCCAACCAATAAAATTCCGGGGTTTTTAGACCGGCTCAAAAAAACGTTACCATCCCTACAAACCCACCGTTGTTCAAAAGATAACGAAGGCGGTTTTTTTGAACGAGTTGAAGAAGGCACATGGATGGGCCACGTTGTTGAACATATTGCTCTTGAAATACAGACTTTAGCAGGTATGGAAGTTGGTTTCGGCCGTACCCGCGGCACAGGAACAAAAGGAGTTTACAATGTTGTGTTCTCCTACATGGAAGAAAAAGTAGGAAAATATGCTGCGAAAGCCTCAGTTGATATTGCCGAGGCTGTAATTAAAGGGAATGACTACGATCTTGAGAATGATATTAAACAAATGCGACAGATCCGCGAGCGCGAGCGTTTTGGTCCGAGTACCGGATCTATTGTTGATGAAGCAGTAGCCCGTGATATTCCGTATATCCGTTTAAATTCACAATCATTGGTGCAATTAGGTTATGGAAAGAACCAGGTGCGTTTCCGTGCTACAATGACCGATAGGACAAGTTCGATTGCTGTAGACCTTGCAGGGAATAAAGATGAAACTAAAAAGATCCTGCAGGACGCAGCTATTCCTGTTGCTAAAGGTTCTTGCATCTCATCCGAAAGTGAAATTGAAGAAGCTATTGAGAACATCGGATTTCCATTGGTATTTAAACCACTGGATGGTAATCATGGGAAAGGCGCATCCATTAATGTAAAAACTTTAGAAGAAGCAAAAGCTGCTTTTCTACATGCAAAACAATATTCGAGAAGCATCATTGTAGAGAAATTCATTACCGGTTACGATTTTCGTGTGCTTGTTATCAACCATCGTTTTATTGCAGCAGCTTTACGTGAACCTGCTCATGTAAAGGGTGACGGGAAATCTACTATTCAACAATTGATAGATAAAGAAAATAAAGATCCGCGTAGAGGTTACGGTCATGAAAATGTACTGACTGAAATTACAGTTGACCGGGAAACACACGACCAATTAGCAAAATCAAATTATACTTTAGAAACTGTTCTGAAAAAAGATGAGCTCTGTTATTTGAAAGGTACTGCTAATTTAAGTACCGGCGGAACATCAACTGACGTTACTGATATCATGCATCCGACAAATATTTTCATTTGTGAAAGGATCTCACGTGTTATCGGATTGGATATTTGCGGGATCGACATTATGGCAAAGAATTTAAGTGAGCCATTAGAAATCACCGGAGGTGTTGTGCTGGAAGTAAATGCTGCTCCCGGATTCCGAATGCATCTTGCTCCTGCAAAAGGATTACCGCGTAACGTAGCGGCTCCTGTTCTGGATATGTTATATCCTCCCGGAAAAAGCTGTCGTATTCCTATCATTGCAATTACCGGAACTAACGGTAAAACAACAACAACACGTTTGATCGCTCACATTGTAAAAAATAATGGTTATAGAGTTGGTTTCACTACTTCAGACGGGATCTATGTACAAAATTCAATGCTGACAAAAGGCGATACAACAGGACCTTTAAGCGCTGAATTCATTTTAAAGGATCCGACAGTTGAGTTTGCAGTTCTTGAAACAGCGCGCGGAGGAATTTTACGTTCAGGTTTAGGTTTCGGCAGATGTGACGTTGCAGTTGTAACAAATATCCAGGAAGATCATATGGGTCTTGGTGATATTCATACTTTGAAAGACATGGCTTCTGTAAAAGGCGTTGTAGCTTCAAGTGTAAAACGTGATGGTTACGCCGTTCTGAATGCTGATAATGAATATTGCGTTGGATTAAGTAAAATCGTGGATTGTAATGTGGCTTATTTCAGCCTGGAAGAAAATAGTCCGGTTGTGAGAGAGCATTGCAGAAAAGGAGGGATTGCCGCTATTTACGAAAACGGGTTCATCACCATTAAAAAAGGCGATTGGAAATTCAGGGTTGGAAAAGTAACAACAATTCCTTTGACATTCGGCGGCCGCGTAACATTTATGATCAGTAATGTGCTTGCAGCTACTTTAGCAAGTTATGTTTACGGATTTACCATTGAAGATATAAAATCAAGCCTTGAATCATTTATTCCTTCTGCAACGCAAACACCGGGACGGATGAACATTTTTGATTTCAAAGAACATAAAGTACTCATTGATTTCGCTCACAACCCGGATGGATTCAGGGGGATAAAGGAGTTTTTATCTACTGTTGACTCTTCATTCAAGATCGGCATCATCACCGGTACAGGCGACAGGCGTGATGAAGACATTAGGGAAATGGGAAAGATCTCAGCAGAAATGTTCGACCATATTATCATCAGGCAGGATAAATTTTTACGCGGCCGTGAAGCACAGGAAATAGTGGATCTGTTGGTAGAAGGTATCAAACAATCAGACCCGAATAAATCTTACGAATATATTCCTAAAGAAATTGAAGCTTTGAAACATGCCTTGGATATGGCTAAGCCGGGATCATTTATTACCGCATTGAGCGATGTGATCGATAATGCAATAACAGTGGTACAATCTTATCTGGATAAAGAAAGGGGATTGTGAGTTTGAACAATCTCCTTACATTTGTACAATAATGGTAACCACTACCTTTCTTATAATCATACTCATTTTCTCTGTTTATTGTTTTTACGACAGGAATGCGATGTATAAATATTTATTCCATCCCTACTCAATTAAACGGAACAACGAACATTACAGGTTCTTAACGCACGCTTTCATTCATGGTGATACGATGCATTTATTTCTAAATGTTTTCGCCTTGTATATGTTTGGATATGCCGTTGAGCAGAGTTATTACAGTGATGGCGCGGGTGGAACTATTGGAATGTATACCGCCCTGTTTTGCAGGGACGTGAACGACCCTGAAGAGCTTTTAAAAGCAACACGATTAGGAAGGTTAGCTTATATCGGGCTTTTCACCGGGGGGATCTATGCAGCTTCCATTACTGAATATTTTAAGAATAAGAATAATCCTTCCTACTCTTCTTTAGGCGCAAGCGGCGCTATTGAAGCGATCATATTCAGTTATATAATTATTGAGCCCTTCGATACTTTGTATTTATTTGTCCTTCCGATGCCGGCTTGGTTGTTAGGTGTTGTGTTTTTAGTAGGAAGTTATTATTTAAGTAAACGTAAGACAGGCGATCCGGAAACGGACCGTGTTGGACATGAAGCCCATTTTTGGGGAGCGATATTCGGAGTGATCTATACGATTTGTTTAAAACCATCACTGATCACAAAATTCTTTACAACTATTACCGATCATTGATTACGAATTAATTACGAATATACAGGTACGGGTGTACTAATTCGTAACAATTCGTACATTCGTAAAAATTCGTATTCATTTTGAAAGTTACATTCTTAGGAACAGGTACATCACAGGGTATTCCGTTGATCGGATGCGCGTGTAAAGTTTGCACTTCTGCAAACCCAAAAGACAACCGCCTGCGTTCTTCAATATTGATCGAGCATAAGAACACTGCCATTGTAATTGATACAGGTCCTGATTTCCGACAGCAAATGTTACGGGAGAAAGTGACGAAGTTAGATGCTGTTGTGTTTACTCATGAACACAAAGATCATACAGCCGGACTGGATGAAATACGGGCGTTCAACTTCATAAATCAAATGGTGATGCCGGTTTATGCTACAGAACGCGTACAAGACGCTTTGAAAAGTGCATTCTCTTATATTTTTGAAAATTTGGATTATCCGGGCATCCCTAAGATCACCTTGCACACCATTAACGATGCTCCTTTTATGGTTGGTGATCTGCAATTGCAGCCGATCAATGTTCTACACCACAAATTACCAGTAAAAGCATTCCGTATAGGAAATTTCACTTATATCACCGATGCTAATTTTATCAGCGCTGAAGAAAAAGAAAAAATAAAAGGTTCTGAAATTGTGGTAATAAACGCCTTACGCCGTAATGAACATATTTCCCATTTTACTTTCCAGGAAGCCATTGATCTGGCCAATGAATTAGGCGCTAAGAAAACATATTTTACACATATCTCCCACCAATTAGGCATGCACGATGAAGTGAGCCTTGAATTACCTTCGCATATTGAATTAGGATTTGATGGATTAAGTTTTGAACTTACTTAGCCACCACTACCCTTCCGGAAAAAACTTTATTTTCACTGCGGATAACAGCAATGTAAACTCCTGAAGCAACAGAATTGTAATTCCACGAATAAGTATTCCCGTTGAATTCATTTACGGAAAGTAATTGCCCGAAAATACTGTAAATTTTAATTTCCCCTCCGGTAAACTGAGGCTCATTAATATTGAAGATGGCAGTATTGGAATTAAGATCCTGTGACACTGATAAATTATTTCCTGAGGCAAAATTCTCAATTCCGGTTGGCGAGAATTCATATGCACCGATATCAATTGCTGGTCCCATAACCGAACGGGGACTTAAAGCCATTGTATTACTTTGATACATTGAGAGAGGCGTTAAACCATATCCTGTACTTGTACTTCCGCAAAGCGTTCCTTGGTTTATTGCAGCAGTTGCTGAAGACGATAAATTATAATTCCCTGCTGCAGCATTTACAAAACCAAATGTATTGTAGTTACCCGACATTTTATTTCTTGCCGTATCGATAACCGAAGGAACTGTCCCTGAAAAATAAATATTCGTGGCTCCCGGAACAGAAGCGAAAATATTATTATAGAATTTATAAACCGTAACGCCTGACGCAGGCACCATGTGCATAAAACGGGTCGTTCCAGATCCTGAATATTTATTTATGATCGTATTATTTGTAAAATATAATTCCTCGATTGGATTTGTAGCAGCATCTAAACTTATAATACCGTGGTTTGTTCCCGAATTCCCCTGGATGATAACATTTCCTACAACAACAATTAATCCGCCTTGTGCCAAATTCAATTCCCAACTTCCGTTACCTGTTCCTTCGTCAATAAAATTGTAAAGAATATAACTACGTTGTGCACGCGTTTTCAAAGAATTCGCTTCGCCTCGTGGATTACGGAAGTGACAATTCCTTACTAATAAAGTATCTGTCTGCGCACTGATATAGATGTTATGTTCGTAACCAAGAAAAGTAACATTCGTTCCCTGGTAACCATTATTAAAGAATTCAGAATTCTCAATTGTAACATTACTTCCGGTATAACTGCCTCCTTCTAAAATTCCGTTCTGGCAATTTTTAAAAATACAATTCTTCACCGTTAAATTAAAAGCCTGCATACGGATACCGGCTCCATTTCCTCCATTGGCATCCGAAACTTGTGCGCCATCAAAAGTTATATTCTCAATGTACGGGTTATCACAAGTACCTGCAGTTTCAAACACCCAAATTCCCTTTCCATTCGGAATATCACCTGTATATTGAAGAACAGTCGGAACCATTACGGTACCTAACCCAAAAAATTTCAGGTTCTTTTTCGGCCACTTTACAGCATCATTTGTATAAACAGCCCCATCAATATAAACTGAATCGCCATCAGCCACAAGAAGACGAACAGCACTCGGCACTGTATAAGTTTTACTCGGCCCTACATTCCATTTAGTGGAAAAACATACGATGGATTGTAAAACAAAAAAAGCAGTAAAAAATTTATTCATCACGAATTGTTTTTTAATTTCTCTTAAACCTCTACGAACTAAAAACTCCGAACTATTACGCTTGTGCGGTTGGTCCGCCAAAACTCAGAGGTAACGCATTCACGTCTGAATCTTTTATTTTTCCATGTACTTGTTCGAAACGCTGCACATTATCGTTCAAAGCTTTTACCAAACGTTTAGCGTGCTGCGGCGTTAATACGATACGGGATTTTACTTTTGCTTTCGGCACACCCGGCATCATTTTAATAAAATCTAACACAAATTCACTTTGTGAATGGGTTATAATAGCGAGGTTCGAATAAATTCCTTCAGCAATTTCTTCGCTCAACTCGATGTCGATCTGATTTTGATTATTTTGATTCTCTTCCATATTCATTTTTTTTAATTAGTACATAAATTATGCTGACACCTTTCCATTCAGGAACGGCTTCATTTGGTCTGCTATCTTTTTTGCTTCTTCAGCTGCTTTTTTAGCGAAATCTTTTCCATTTCCGGCGTAAATAATATTCCTTGATGCATTCACGATCAAACCGATATCCTTATTCATACCATATTTGCAAACTTCTTCCAACGACCCTCCTTGCGCACCAACTCCCGGCACCAATAAAAAATGATCCGGAATTATTTTACGGATATCATCCAACATTTGCGCTTTGGTGGCCCCAACCACAAACATCATATTCTGATCGGTTCCCCACGAAGCACAGGTACGGATCACATTCAGATACAACTCCTCATTTCCCACTTTCAGTTGCTGAAAGTCAGCTGACCCTTCATTGCTGGTCAAGCCTAATATGATCGCCCATTTATTTTCAAATGCCAAAAAAGGCTTCACAGAATCACTTCCCATGTAAGGAGCAACTGTGATCGCGTCCGCTTCCAATCTTTTGAAATATGCTTTTGCATACATGGTCGATGTATTTCCAATATCCCCGCGTTTTGCATCGGCAATTAAAAAATGAGCCGGATAATTTAATTTGATGTACTTGATCGTTTTTTCTAAACTCTCAACCCCGCTTAATCCGTAAGCTTCATAAAAAGCATTATTTGGCTTAAAGCCGATACAATATTCGGCAGTAGCGTCGATGATCTCCCTGTTAAATTCAAAGATCGGATCTTCTTCATCCAAAATATACTTTGGCATTTTATCCACATCCGGATCAAGGCCGACGCATAAGAATGTTTTCTTTAATTTGATCTGCGCTACAAGTTCTTCTTTCTTCATTTTATTTAATTCAATTTCATTCGGAGGCCGGTGTCATCCTGAGCTTGCCGAAGGGTCATGCAATAGTTTTATTAACGGTGAGCTCATTCAGCTTCTCAGTGAAGAACACACTCATTTTATTTGTATAGAATTTTGTTTTGTATTGACCAACCCAACGGATCCCCCTTATTGAACTGGTCAAGAACACTTCATCCCCATTCATCAATGAGTTTATTGTCAGAGGCATTTCAAAAGTCAGTACTTTGTTCGCTGTTGCCAGTTTTAAAATTTGTTTCCGCATTATACCATCCACACAACCTTCAGCTAAAGGCGCTGTGTACATACAACCGTTCTTCACCACAAATACATTCGAACTGATGCTTTCGCAAATATTACCGTTCTCATTAATGATAAAACACTCATCAAGTTTCATTGAAGTTTTTGCCAATCCTGCCATTACGTAAATAAGAGCATTACTGCTTTTTATATTAGCAAGTTTGTTGATCTGCTTTTTTATATCCGCATAAATATCCATCCACAATCCTTTTTGATTCAGTACATAACCTTCTGCTTCAATATTCTCAGCTTCTATCAAAAAAGAAATATCATTTGTTTCAGGTGCATAGAATCCGCCTTCATTCCTGAATACAGTTAAACGTACTCTTCCATCACGACCAATTTTATTCTTTACCAATATAAGTTTAATGAGTGCATCTACATTCTCAAAATTAAATTCAGCCGGCAAATTCATTCTCAGAACTGTCATCCCTAATTTTAAGCGGCTGAGATGGTCTTTAAGGAACATGATCTTTCCATTACATACCCTTATGCTTTCAAACAAAGCATCCCCGTAACGGAAAGCCCTGTTCGAAAACGTAATGGCCGGTTCGTATATACTGATAAGATGGCCGTTAAATATGCAGTGGACGTCTTCCATTCGTGAATAAAGTTAAAGCATAGACTGTATAATTCATAATATTGTTGAAAACCGACAACAAAACCTATGGTTTTTGGGCTAAAATTGGCTAAAAATCGATAATTTTGGCAAACATTTCTATTATACCAACACTATGAAAGATATATTTGAAAAAGTGACCGCTAATATGGGAGCCATTGGCGAATACGCTAACGAATCTCACGGTTATTTTACATTCCCGAAATTGGAAGGCGAAATTGGTCCGCATATGACCTTCCGCGGTAAAAAATTACTGAACTGGAGCTTAAATAACTACTTAGGATTAGCTAACCATCCTGAAGTCCGTAAAGTGGATTCTGAAGCTTCTCAAAAATACGGTTTAGCATTACCAATGGGTGCACGTATGATGAGCGGGAACTCTGACCAGCACGAACAATTGGAAAGAGAATTATCAGCTTTTGTACAGAAAGAAGATTCTATTCTTTGCAACTTCGGTTACCAGGCGATGGTAAGTGCTATTGATTCTTTGGTGGATCGTCATGATGTAATTGTTTACGATGCGGAGAGTCATGCTTGTATCTTAGACGGTATGCGTTTACACATAGGCAAGCGTTTTGTGTTCAAACATAACGATATTGCTGATTTCGAAAAACAAATGGAGCGCGCGGCTAAATTGGTGGAAAAGACCAATGGCGGGATCTTAGTTATTACAGAAGGCGTTTTCGGGATGCGCGGTGACCAGGGAAAATTAAAAGAGATAGTTGCTCTGAAGAAAAAATATAAGTTCCGTTTATTTGTGGATGATGCTCACGGTATTGGTACACTGGGAAAAGGCGGCGGCGGAACCGGTGTTGAACAAGGTTGCCAGGATGGAATTGATGTTTACTTCGGGACTTTTGCGAAATCATTTGCATTGATCGGCGGATTTATCAGTTCGACCAAGAACATCGTTACTTATTTACGTTACAATATGCGTTCTCAGATATTCGCCAAGGCTTTACCAATGCCTTTAGTGGTTGGCGCTTTGAAGCGTTTAGAATTAATGCGTAACCATCCGGAATACAAAGATAAATTATGGGAGATCACCGATGCATTGCAAAATGGTTTAAAAGAGGCCGGCTTTAATATTGGCGATACGAACAGTTGCGTTACACCTGTTTATTTGAATGGTTCTATTCCTGAAGCTACAAACATGGTGTTCGACCTGCGTGAGAATTTTGGCATTTTCTGTTCAATGGTAACGTATCCTGTAATTCCGAAAGGAATGATCATTTTACGTTTGATCCCAACTGCAACTCATACCTTAGAGGATGTAAAATATACCATTGAAAGTTTCTCTAAAATTGTAGGAAAATTAAAGAACGGCGATTACAACAAAGCTTTTGCTAAGGTAAAGGTCGATCTGTAAACCAAACTAACATATAATTAAGGAACTCTCGTTACAACGGGAGTTTTTTTTTGAAAAAATGTGACTTAAAATATTATATTTGATTAAGCATATCTTTATAAGAAAGTACTTATTCATTTTACCTATACTTATTTCATTTTGTGGTCTGGCGCAAACCTATGAGTGATAACAGTAAAAGAAAGAACAGCCGAAGTTATAGAACAAAAACATTTACTGGAAGAAAAACAAAAAGAAATAATTGATAGTATCACCTACGCTAAGCGGATCCAAACCTCATTAATACCAACTGAAAAATATATTTCCAGAATACTTAAAAAAAAGAAATGATATTCTTTAAGCAGCCCCCTTTATAACCCAATGTTACCAAGGGTTACAGCTATACCACTTCTACCCGTCTTATTGATGTAAACATGTAACTTTATGCCATAAAGTCGGGCTTTTAATATTGGCATGGAATTGGTAACTTAATGGTCTGATTAAACTGATAATTAATGAACTTTTTTAGTGATAGCGACAGGATGCCTTTTAACCCTGCAATTGACGAGGATAGCGATTTTATACCCCTTCTTTCGAGTGAAGATGAAGATAACATGCAGGCTGAAATGCTGCCTGATGTACTGCCAATATTACCGCTCCGTAATACCGTTCTTTTTCCCGGTGTAGTTATACCAATTACTGTTGGCCGCGATAAATCCATTGCCCTTATTAAAGAGTCTTATAAAGGCGACCGCACCATTGGAGTTGTGGCTCAGAAAAAAGATTCGATAGAAGAACCCGGATTTGCTGACCTTAATACGATCGGTACTGTTGCACACATCATAAAGATGTTACGTATGCCCGATGGAAACACTACTGTTATCATCCAGGGAAAAAAACGTTTCAAAATAAAAGAATTCTTACAGAGCGAGCCTTTTCATAAAGCTAACATAGAAGCTTTTGATGAAGTGAAACCTCCGAAAGACGATAAAGAATTTGCGGCTATCATTTCAAACTTAAAAGAGATCTCACACCAGATCATTAAGCAATCTCCGAATATTCCAACTGAAGCCGGGTTTGCTTTGAATAATATTGAAAGTACTACTTTCCTGATCAATTTTATTTCTTCGAATATGAATGCCAGTACTGCTGATAAACAAAGCATGCTGGAGGTTCCGGATCTTAAACAACGTTCAATGTTAGTGCTCGGCAATCTGAATAAAGAATTGCAGATGCTGGAATTAAAGAACCAGATCACAGATAAAACAAAACACGACCTGGATAAACAGCAACGCGAATATTTCTTGCACCAACAAATGAAGACCATCCAGGATGAATTGGGCGGGAATAATTTTGAGCAGGAACTGAACGAATTCAAAGAAAAAGCAAAAGCAAAGAAATGGGGAAAAGAAATTCAGGCTGTTTTTGATAAAAGTTTCGGTAAACTTCAGCGTATGAATCCAAATGCGGCTGAATACGCAATACAAACGAATTATATTGAGTTGATGCTGGAATTACCCTGGGGCGAATACACTCAGGATAATTTCGATATCAAACATGCTGAGAAAGTTCTGAATGAAGATCACTATGGTTTAGAAAAAGTTAAAGAACGTATCCTTGAACATTTAGCAGTAATAAAATTGAAAGGCGATCTGAAAGCCCCGATCCTTTGTTTATACGGCCCTCCCGGTGTTGGTAAAACCTCATTGGGAAAAAGTATTGCTAAAGCATTAGGGAGAAAATACGTGCGGATGAGTTTGGGCGGTTTAAAGGATGAGAGCGAGATCCGTGGTCACCGCAAAACATACATTGGAGCAATGCCCGGACGTATCCTTCAGAATTTAAAAAAGGTACAGAGTTCAAACCCTGTTTATGTATTAGATGAAATTGATAAAGTAGGAAATGATTTTCATGGCGACCCATCTTCTGCCCTATTGGAAGTTTTAGATCCGGAACAGAATTCAACTTTCTATGACAATTTCCTTGAAATGGATTATGATCTGAGCAAGATCATGTTTGTTGCTACCTGTAATAACTTAAATACATTACAACCTGCCCTCCGTGACCGTATGGAGATCATCGAAGTGAATGGTTATACCGTTGAAGAAAAACTGGAGATCGCCAAACGTCACTTAGTTCCTAAACAAACTGAAGAGACCGGCCTGAAAAAATCACAATTCAAATTGAGCGACAAGGTTCTTGAACATGTTATAGACAATTATACTTCAGAAAGTGGTGTCCGTAACCTCGAAAAGAAGATCTCTAAGATCGCGCGTCATGTGGCTGTTCATATTGCTGCAGGTAAACCTGAACCAAAGATCACTGAAGAATCATTAGTAAAAATATTAGGGGCTGCGCATATCAAAGATAAATACCAGGGAAATGATGCAGCCGGTGTTGTTACAGGTTTAGCCTGGACACAAGTAGGCGGTGATATTTTATTTATTGAAACAAGTTTAAGCAAAGGGAAAAATCAAAAATTAACCCTTACGGGAAATTTAGGCGATGTAATGAAGGAAAGCGCAACGCTCGCCTTAGAATTCTTAAAGGCACACCCGGATATTCTTGGCCTGGACCAGGAATTATTTGACAACTACAATATCCACATTCACGTTCCTGAGGGTGCAACACCAAAAGATGGTCCGAGTGCCGGTATTGCGATGTTAACTTCATTAGCAAGCGCATTAACCCACCGCAAAGTAAAACGTAGCATTGCCATGACCGGTGAAATTACCCTCCGCGGAAAAGTATTACCTGTTGGCGGGATCAAGGAAAAAATATTAGCTGCAAAACGTGCCGGTATCAAAGAGATCATTCTGTGCGCAGAGAATAAGAAAGATGTTGATGAGATCAAGGCTGATTATTTAAAAGGCTTGAAATTTAATTACGTAAGCCAAATGAGTGAAGTTTTGGAAATCGCCCTGCTAAAAGAGAAGGTTAAATGAAATAAACCTTGTTTTTCTCGTAAAAAATCATAATTTTGTTATATGGTCTTACAAGAAACATTAGGTTTAATTTTATACCTGCTTGCATGAAAAAACTTATACCCTTCTTATTTATTATAGCTTATTTAACCTCAAACGCGCAAACCGCTGTTTCAGGAAGCATCTTATCAAATACAGTATGGCCGCTTTCCGGGAGTCCGTATATCGTATCCGGAAACCTTGTTGTTTTCAGCGGCGTAACGCTTACTGTAGATCCGGGCGTAACCGTAAAATTCAATTCTGGCGCTTCACTTGAAGTCCGCGGCACATTATCAGCCATTGGTACAAAAGTGGACTCTATCACTTTTACATCTAACTCCCTTACACCAACTAAAGGCTCATGGGGAGGTATCAAGGCTATCGGAACAACAAACCCACTAGGTGTAGGCAACCAGATCACCATGGTTTTTGTAAAGGGTTTGTATGCCAATAGGTTTATTGATCTTGATCTCGCCTATCATGGTCCGTATGTTTTTAAACACAGTTATTTCGCGAATAACAATAAGGTCAACCACGATGGAGGAATGCCCTCCACAACTTTTGACAGATGCAAATTCGAATTCAATACACTTGGATTAGATTATTGCCAGTTTAGCTCAAGGGTTAGTAATAGTGAATTTATAAATAATACAGACGGTTTAAGCGGATTCGGCATTGTGGATTCCTGTTATTTTTCAAACAATACAGGAATCGCATTATCACCTTATGGCATTACACGTGGCTGTACAGTTGTAAATAATAACATTGGCGTTAACTGTATGTTCAATGGTGTTAATAATACTTTTATAAACAACAATGTTTCCAATAATTTCAATGGTGTTGAGATCCTAACGTATTTTAACGGCTCAATTACTTTTACAAATAATTTCATTTGTAATAATTCCAATTATAATATCCGTTTGTTAACAGCCAATAATGCAGATCTTTCGGGCAATTGCTGGTGTTCAAACAACGCAGGCACCATTGCTTCAAAAATTTATGATGGCAATATCAATACAGCCTACGGATTGGTTAATTTCACCCCTTTCAATACCAACTGCTCAATAACCGGACTTAACGAAGCTGTTTTAAATAATGCTTCTGTTTCATTTTACCCAAATCCTTTCCGTGAAGCACTCCATGTTTCTATAGAAAACGACGGGCCTTCGGAACTGATCTTATACGATGTTACATCGAAGGAAGTACTAAAGGAAAAATTTATCCGGAAAACCAACATATTAACTCATCAGCTTGTTAGTGGCGTATATTTTTACCGGATACTTAATGACACTGAAGTATTACAAGGGAAGATCATCAAAAACTAAATCTCGTTCGCCCCATGAAATTCATTCCTGAATTAGCAGGTCTCAGGGGTTTAGCAGCTACAATGGTGTTTGTTGCCCATGCAGCCATAGATGGATTTCTGCCAAAGTTTATCGCCAACACTTATGGCAAACTCGGATTGATCTGTTTTTTTATTCTGAGCGGGTATCTTATTGCACAAGTGTACTTATACAAAACATTTAACAAAGAAAATTCGAAAAATTATTTGCTCGCCCGCCTGGCCCGCATCGCCCCTGTTTATTTGTTAGTGATCCTTGCTTCATTTGTTATTTCGAATTTCATTTACCCTGACTTTCATTATGATTTTACTGATAAGACAAAATTCTTACTAAGTCTTTTATTCATCAATACACCTTACGAGCCCTGGACCATTCCAGTTGAGGTTCAATTCTATTTTTGTTTTCTTTTATTCTGGTATCTGTATTCTTCAGAAAAGATCAATCGCAGGCTGTTGTATATTGCGCCTATATTCCTTTTGCTACCTTCATTTGGTTACATGTATCTCTATCACAAAGTACCTCATGTTATGCCCTCTTTTTCGATCTTCTTCTTTTTAGGCGTCTACATTTCACTCCTCCATCAAAAAGGATATTTTGAAAAGTTAACCGCAAAGACCCCTCTGTTTGTTTCGCTTATTTTTTTATTTATTCTGGCAATAGGCATGCCTTTACTAAGAAGAAAACTGGGAGTTTACATTACTGTCACGTGGTATGATCCTCTTTTAATTTTAACAGCTTGTATCCCGTTCATTTTAATAATTACAAAGCCTGGACATTTTTTTATTCTAAAATTAAAACCGATCATTTTTATGAGTGAGATCTCTTATGGCTTTTATTTGATTCACAGGCCGCTAATGAAGATCGCGACAGAACATTTCGGCACGACTCCATTAATAGGAATAACATTGCTTGTCATTTGTATACTATTATCCTGGATAAGCTTTAAATTCATTGAAGTTCCCGCAAGGAAATTCATTGAAGCCAGGTTAAAGCAACCTGTAACGGCTTAAAGTTTAGCTAAAAAATCACCTACTCTATCCTCAATTTCCCTATTGAAATTAAGAGCATCGTGTTTTACGAATTTTTCACCCGTTACTTTCTCATATAGTTCGATATAACGGTCAGAAATTTCTTTTACCCACTCATCATTCATTTTGGGAACAGATTGTCCTTCTTTTCCCTGGAAACCATTTTCGATCAACCAGCGGCGAACGAACTCTTTACTTAACTGCTTTTGTTCCTCACCTTTTTCCTGGCGCTCTTCGTAACCTTCTTTATAAAAATAACGAGATGAATCAGGTGTATGGATCTCATCCATCAACGTAACTTTCCCATCATATAAACCGAATTCATATTTAGTATCAACCAGGATTAATCCCATTCTATTGGCGATCTCCTGTCCACGCTGGTACAATGCTCTTGTATATTTTTCCAATTGAACATAATACTTTTCTTCAACGATGCCTTGTTTCAGAATTTCTTCACGACTGATATCTTCATCATGACCTTCAGAAGCTTTTGTGGTTGGCGTAATAATTGGTTCAGGGAATTTATCATTCTCTTTCAATCCGTCAGGCATTTTCACACCACATAAAACACGGAGACCAGAGTTATAAGTCCGGGCAGCGTGACCCGCAACATAACCTCGGATCACCATTTCCACTTTAAAAGGCTCACACATTTTTCCAACGCTTACATTAGGATGTGGCGTTCCCAACAACCAATTCGGAACAATATCTTTTGTTGCATCTAAGAATTTCTTAGCTATCAAATTCAATACCTGGCCTTTGTAAGGTATTCCACGGGGCAGGACAACATCAAATGCGCTAATACGGTCGCTTGCCACCATTACTAAATATTTACCATCGATCGTATAAACATCACGCACTTTACCTTTATAAACTTTCGTTTGCTTCGGGAATTTGAAATTGGTTTCTGTAATTGAGTTCATAGTATCTGTCAGTTGTTGATTGTCCATGTAGTTAAACCTTGTTGCGTGAATTTGAACGGCTGCGCTCTGCCGCCTAATTGTTCAATTGCTTTTAATACTTTCATTTTTGTAACGAGCGGACAAAAGAAGAACATAAATCCGCCGCCGCCGGCTCCTGAAATTTTTCCTCCTGTTGCGCCGCTTTTGATAGCTGTATTATAAATATTGTCGATCAGGTCATTCGAAATTGAATGCGCCATATTCTTTTTGTTATTCCATCCGAAGCTTAAGATCTCTCCTAATTTATTCAATTCGCCGCGCAGCAAAGCATCCTTCATCTGATGCGCCTGCTCTTTTAAATTATGCATGGCATCAACAGATTTTTCATTCTTGTCTTTTACGTTTTGTACCTGCTCGTTAATGATAGTTGCCGATAAACGCTGCGTTGCTGTAAAATATAAAAGTAGATTCAACTCTAATTCATTCAGAATTTCAGGTTTTAATTGAAGAGGGTTTACGATAACTCTATCGTTTGCTAAAAACTCAATATAATTTACGCCGCCGAATGTTGCAGCGTACTGATCTTGCTTACCTCCTGACATATTCAGATCAACACGTTCGATCTCATAAGCTAAATGCGCGATATCGTATTTTCCTAATGGCAATTTCATCCATTCAATGAATGCGCCCAATAAAGAAACAACGATCGTAGAAGAAGTTCCTAAACCTGAACCCTGTGGCGCTTCAATAAATGAAGTTAAACGGAATGATAATGGTTTTAATTTAAATTGTTTGATCACGCGGTTATAAACACCTATGAATAATTCAAATCCTTCAACTAATTCTAAATTTTCTTTTGAATCTAAAACCAAACATTTATCCGAACCATCAATGCAGAATTCTATCTTCCCGTTATTCAATGGTTCCAATGAAGCGTAAGCATACAGATCTATAGTCGCATTTAAGATCGCACCTCCATAAATATCCGAGTATGGAGAAACGTCTGTTCCGCCACCAGCTAATCCAATTCGTAAAGGTGCTTTGCTTCTTATAACCATTTTATTTCTTACTTCACTATTCAAATGTTCTATTGTTAAAGTATTCGATCACTTCATATTTACAAATTGCAATGGAACATCATACTTACCTTTCTCGCATATAGCGATCACTTTTTGCAATTCATCAATGCTTTTACTGCTCACACGAATGATCTCATCCATTTTTTGAGCAGTCACTTTGAGTTTAGCATCTTTAATATCTTTCATTATCTTTTTCGAACTTTCAGCATCAATTCCTTGTCGGGCCGTTATATCTTTTTTGATCATTGGTCCGCTCGGGTAATGCGCTTTTTTCTCGTCCAGTGAACGCGGATCTAAACCTTGCTTTATCATTCTGCTGTGGATCGCACCTAAAATTGCATCCAGGCGCATTTCATTCTCTGTAGTGATATTGATGATCAGATCTTTTTTATTCAGTTCAACTGTGCTCTTGCTGTCTTTAAAATCCCAGCGGTTCAATATCTCCCTTTTAGCAACATTGATAGCATTATCTAATGTTTGCCCGTCTACTTTACTGCTTATGTCAAATGAAGGCATTTCTTAACTACTTTTGTGTCGGTCAAATTTAACAAAAAGGCTAAAAAAGCATAACCTTAGTTTACACATTTAATTAACTTTTTTGAGAGTATTTTACGGCATATTTCTTATTCTTTCACTGTGCCTGTCCTGTACCCAGGAAAGCACCTCCGTCATTGTGAAAAATAAGCCCGCTCAGGTTAAAACCGATACTATTCCACAGGAAAAACCCACACGAGACTCATCAGAATACGAGAAACTTTTTGTAAGGAACGGGCTCGTTAACATTAACGAATTTGACCCTGACATCCGAGTTGTTCTACTATACAATACCGATAAGAATTTTTTAGGCAAGAGTTTTTATAAAGGCCTTGATCAATGTTACCTCCATTGCGATGTAGCCACAAAATTGAATCATGCTCAAAAAATATTAAAAAAAGAACATCCATTCTATAACCTTATTGTTTTTGACGCTACACGTCCGAATCACGTGCAAAAAATGATGTGGGATTCACTAAAAATGAAACCGGTTGACAAATACAATTACGTGGCCCGGCCTGATGAATTATCCTTACACAATTTTGGGGCAGCTGTTGATGTTGGAATTATCAATGAAAATGGTGTTCTGCTGGATATGGGTACCTCATTCGATTTTTTCGGGGAATTAGCACAACCTAAATTAGAAAATGAAATGTTTTACGCCGGAAAATTGAGCAAGCAGGCTTACAAAAACCGCTTAAAATTAAGGGAAATAATGAAAAAAGCAGGCTTTACACCTATTACCTCCGAATGGTGGCATTTTAATTCATGTTCCAAGCTATTTGCAGCAGAAAATTATAACTTAATCCCTTAGTATTTTTGTAATTTTAAAGCTGTATGGAACGCATAATTATTATTGGCGGCGGCTTTGCCGGTTTAAAATTAGCCCGCGACCTGAAAGGTACAGATAACGAAGTGTGGCTGTTCGATAAAAATAATTTTCACCAGTTCCAGCCATTATTTTACCAGGTAGCAACAGCGGGTTTAGAACCAAGCTCCATTTCTTTTCCTTTGCGGAAGGTTTTTCAGGATCATAAAAATTTTCACGTCAGGGTAACAGAAGTGACAGGTATTGATCCGGCTAAAAATTCGATCACTACACCAATTGGAGAGTTTACCTATGACAAATTAATAATTGCCACCGGTGCCACCACTAATTTTTTCGGGAATAAGATCATAGAAAGCAATTCTATTCCAATGAAATCAGTGAATGAAGCTCTTTACCTCAGAAACAAGATCCTTCAGAATTTTGAAGATGCTTTATCAGTTTCAGAAGAAGAAAGGCAAGCTTTAATGAATATCGTTATTGTAGGTGGCGGAGCAACAGGTGTAGAAGTTTCCGGCGCTCTTGCAGAAATGAAAAGGTGCATTCTTCCTAAAGATTATCCCGAACTCGATTTTAAAAAGATGAATATTTACCTGATAGAAGCCGGCCCGAAAACGCTGGCAGCTATGTCAGAAGAATCCTCAGCCAAATCAAGGGAATATCTCGAGAAATTAGGCGTAAATGTGTGGACCGATACATTAGTAAAAACCTTTAACGGCAATGAAGTCGTGCTTGGTAACGAAAAAATACTTCCGACAAAAACCGTTGTGTGGAGCGCAGGAATTACAGGAAATATAATTAAAGGGCTTCCTGAAACTTCTGTTGCAAAAGGAAATCGCTTTATAGTTGACCGGACCAATTTAATTCAGGGTTGCACTAACATTTACGCCATAGGTGATATTGCTCTGATGAAAACCGAGAAATTCCCTAACGGACATCCACAAGTGGCAACCGTAGCTATTGAACAGGGAAAACTTTTAGCAAAAAATATAAAAAATAAGACCGCTGAACCCTATGAATACTCCAATAAGGGTTCTATGGCAACTATAGGTAAGAATTTAGCGGTGGTTGATCTCCCGAGATGGAAATTTCAGGGCTTTTTTGCCTGGCTGGTATGGATGGGGCTGCATCTTTTTCTTATTCTTGGGGTTAAGAATAAATTAATAATATTCGTAAATTGGCTGTGGAATTATTTTACGTTCGACGCATCGTTACGCTTAATTATTAAACCGTTTAAAAAACCTTTATGAGTTCTAAAGCCAATAACCCTTTATTGCAAAGTTGGAGAGAAGTTAAACCCGGAAGCGATTTCCCGATCCAGAATTTACCTTTTGGTTTATATTCCGATTCAAAAGTTTCGCATCATGCCTGCTCAGCAATCGGTGATTACATCATTGATCTTTATGAATTAGTCAGGAACGGTTATGCCGATGCATTGAATATCCCTATTGAAGTTTTAAGAGACAATAGTTTAAATGATTTTATTGCTTTAGGAAAACAAACTACGAACGGTTTGCGTGAACGTTTATCAGAACTATTAGTTGATACCAACCGTGAATTACAAGACCATAAAGAATTTCACTTTCTTGTTTTTAAAAGACAAAGTGATGTGAAGATGTTGCTGCCGATCCAAATTGGTGATTATACAGATTTCTACAGCAGTATCGATCACGCCACAAATGTCGGCACTATGTTCCGCGATCCTGCGAATGCACTGTTACCTAACTGGAAACATTTACCGGTTGGTTATCATGGAAGGGCTTCGAGTATTTGCGTAAGCGGACATTCATTTCACCGTCCGAAAGGCCAACAAAAACCACCTGATGCTGAGTTACCTGTATTCGGACCGAGTAAATTATTAGATATTGAATTAGAAACTGCTTTCATTATTGGGAAATCCACCAAAATGGGAGAATCAGTTACTACTGATAAAGCCGATGAATATATTTTCGGTATGGTTCTGTTCAATGATTGGAGCGCACGAGATATCCAAACCTGGGAGTATGTTCCGTTAGGGCCATTCTTAGCGAAGAATTTTGCTTCGACGATTTCTCCGTGGATAGTAACATTAGAAGCTTTAGAACCATTCAGAACAAGCGGGTACACGCAGGAACCAAAAGTATTGCCGTATTTGCAATATCACGGTGACAAAAATTTAGATATTAAGCTTGAAGTTTATTTAACTCCTGAAGGCGGGGAAGACAATAAGATCGCTACTTCCAATTATAAATACATGTATTGGACCATGGAGCAGCAATTAGCGCATCACACTGTTAACGGTTGTAACATTAATGTTGGTGATATGATGGCGAGCGGAACAATTAGCGGCCCGGAACCACATGAATACGGCAGTATGTTAGAATTGACATGGAAAGGAACTAAACCAATTAAATTAAAAGATGGAAGCGAACGTAAATTCGTGAATGATAATGACACCATCACCATTAAAGGTTATTGCGAGAAAGGCAATGTGAGAATTGGTTTTGGCGAATGTAAAGCAAAACTGCTACCGGCTAAATAATTTTCGATTAGAAGTCCGAAGGACTGAAATGATTATAATAAGAATCACTAAAAACAAATAAAACCCGAAGGGGTGAAATTCAGGATGTAAAATGCCACCCTTTCAGGGTTTAGAAATTGGGTCATAATTAGTTCTATAATAATTGCATCCCTTCGGGATTTATTCGGTAAAAAAAAGAAATCAAGCCCAAAGAACTTGAAAGATCAAAAGACAAATGCTTAAACAAAACAAACTTCCCATCGGCAAACAAATCGCTTATGCCTTTGGCATGATGGGATGGAGTATCATGATCAACCTCATCAGTGTTATTTTAATTTACCTTTATTTACCTCCTGTAAACAGCGGACTTCCAAATTTAATAACCCAATCTGTTATTTTAGGTGCTTTTAATGTGATCGCAATTATTACAGCAAGCGGAAGGTTTGTTGACGCTATCTACGATCCTTTTATTGCGCAATTCAGCGACAGAAGTAAAAATCCCAAAGGTAGACGGATCCCGTTAATGAAGCTGGCAATTGTTCCCTCATTTATATTCTGCTTCCTTATTTTTTATCCTTTGTACGAAAGAGAATGTACGGGCAATATTATTTGGCTTACTATAATGTTGATCGGATTTTATATTTCTTCAACAACCTACATCATTCCTTACAATGCGCTTTTACCTGAGCTGGCTCCTACTTCTGAAGATAAAGTCAGGCTTTCTACCTGGCAATCGGTTGGTTTTGTATTTGGGGTTGGTATTGCTTCGAATGCTTTCAATTTAACGGATGAGTTGTTACCCGCACTTAATATGGAATCGCGGATCGCTGCCCTTCAACTATCTGTTCTTATCATGAGTTTATTTGCCGCAGGATGCATGTTGTTACCCGTTCTGGCAATCAATGAAAAAAAATATAGTGATGCCAAACCGAGTCATGTCCCGATGAAAGCAGCTTTAAAACAAACGTTGACCAACAAGAATTTTTTATTATTTGTAGTAGCTGATTTCTCGTATTACATTTCAGTTACTATCATCACATCCGGACTAATGTATTTTGTAACCGTCTTGTTGCGATTGGATGAACGTATAGGAAACAAATTAATGATCACAATGGTATTGATCTCATTCGTATTTTATCCCATCATCAATTATTTAGTAAAGCGGACCGGGAAAAAAATAGTTGTATTCATTTCACTTCTTCTTCTGTCGGTTACTTTTTTGGGTATCTATTTTTTAGGAAAAGCCCAGTTCGATCCGGAAGCCCAGATCTACGCCTTAATTGCACTCGCAGCAATTCCTCTCGCCTCTTTAAATATTTTACCTAATGCGATCCTTGCTGAGATCATTGAAAAGGACAGTAAAGATACAGGTGAAAATAAAGAAGCTATTTATTTTGCTGTGCGTTATTTCTTCGTGAAGATCGCCCAAACATTAGGCATTGCTTTGTTTGCTATGATGCTGATCTATGGTAAAGACATTGGAAATGACCTTGGAATACGCTTGAATGGAATTCTTGGGTTTTCTTTATGTTTACTGGCAGCTTTGATCTTTACGAGATTCAAAGAGAAAAAACCTAACGCCTGATATTATTTGGCCTTGCGTAAACCATTTGCATCACGTTTATGTTACGCATATCAAACGCGGCTTCGCAATAACAGAAATAATAATTCCATTTGCGGATAAAAGTATCATCAAAGCCTAATTTTTTAATTTCAGAGATGTTCTTATTGAATTGCTCTCTCCACAAATTTAAAGTGCGGGCGTAATCTAATCCAAGATCTTTCAGATCAACTAAAGTAAGATCGCCTGTATTATTGATAGCGCGGTTGATCGCGGCTACAGATGGTAACAACGAACCGGGAAAAATATGTTTCTGGATCCAATCCACACCGGTACGTAAACTTTCAAAACGCGAATCAGGACATGTAATGACTTGTAATGCTAAAACGCCATCTTTCTTTAACAAATCATGACATTTTTTAAAATACGCGTCATAGAACTTTGCACCAACAGCTTCTAACATTTCAACTGAAACGATCTTATCGAATTGTCCGGATAAATAACGGTAATCCTGTAAAATGATATTTACTTTATCAGCTAGTCCTTCCTTCTCTACTCTTTCTTTAGCCAGTTTACATTGCTCTTCGGAGATAGTTACACTAGTCACATAACAACCGTAATTCTTCGCCATGTGAATTGCATTTCCTCCCCAGCCACTACCGATTTCTAAAACATGATCGTCGGGTCTTAAATTCATTTGTTTACACAGACGGTCGTATTTTGCTAATTGGGCTTCCTGTAAACTGATTCCGTCCTTATAAAAATAAGCGCCGGAATAGGTCATAGTTGAATCCAGGAACGAAGCAAAAAAATCATTATTCAGATCGTAATGCGCAGCAATATTTTTCTTCGAACCTTTTAAAGTGTTCTCTCGCTTTGAGTGATAAATTGTATTGAATACCCTAAGAATATTTAAAACAACCGATTGAGCAGAACTTCCGGAAACAGAAGGTGCATTCTCAACATTCAATAAGAACCACCTGATCACGTTCGTGATATTATCAGTATCCCAATCCCCATCTACATAAGCTTCACCAAAACCTATGTCGCCGTAAAGAACACAACGTTTAAAGAAGTAAGGATCTTTTATTTCTGCATTAGCAACAATTCCGCCTTCACCATTTCCTAAGGTAACTTGTTCGCCGCTTGGTAAAGTTAAATTAAGGGTGCCCAAGTTCATTTTGGAAAGCATACCTAAAACGGTTCTCTCGTAAAAACCTCTTTTAGTATTTATTGCTATAGCGCTGGACATACTCTTACAAATATATACGAATTAGATACAAGTTCCTTACAAATTATTCACGGTATTTATTGAATACTTCCCGCTGTAAATCAGGATGTTCCGTCTTTTTATAATAGCGGATCTTCTTCATCCATAACCTCAGCGCATTATAGTGGATAAGGGTAATAATTTGAAGGGTGATGAATGGAAAACGAATACTATACCAAAACAAATTCCGGTTATTGATCTGTTTTTTAGTGCCGCTTAAAGTACTTATGAAAAAACGTTCTCCGTCTTTATAATCATCGATACGAATATTCAGTTTTTCTCCCGGAATTATAAGATTGAAGTCAAAATTCGTATCGTGTTCGATAAAAGGCGACACATAAAAATATTTTGTTGTATTTAAATGAAACGTATTACCATTCAACCTGTCTTTCCCTAAAAAGAACGGTTTCATTTCACGGAAAGTATTGCTGATCTCGGCGACACAACATAATGGTTCATTCATCTCATCGAAACAATAATAAAAGGACACCGGATTGAAATTATATCCCAACACATTTAAATTAGTAAGGAGCATGATTCTTGAAGCCTTTGTAACTCCGTTTTGCCTGAGATAATCCAGGATATGCTGTTTTGTGCTTTTTGTTTTATCAGGATCGTTGATCGGTAATTGTAAGTGCTCTTTGTCTTTGAAACTGAAGAAATTGAATTTATTGATACTAAGAAGAAATAGTTTTTTATTTAGTACCTCTAATTCATCAAGATCGATATAGAACATAAAGACATTGTAATGAAAGGCGTGCTTTTTAGGAGCTAACCTGTTGTGCATTACTTTGGCTTTATAGAGACAAGAATTCATTTTCGTATTACACGAATTTACTAATCTTTATGTAGAAACATGTAACAAGCATCATAAGTTCTCAATGTAAATTGCGCAGGAATCTTAACTGACACTTGTACTACTGATCTTATGAAACATGCTCCTAAAATTACCCCTCCGGAAAAATCCGGAAAACTGACTTTTCGCTCCATTGTACTTGGAATTCTTACCGGGGTTTCTGTCGAAATTTTATTCATTCTCGGAGCTTTTCTTTTAGGTAAATACGAAAGCGAGGCAGCATACTTATACAAAGAGAAATTATGGTGGTTAGCAACCGGGATCTTGTCCTTTTTTCTTGGCCGGTACGTCACTTCAAAAGTAGCCGGAGTTAAGTTAAAAAGTATCTTTAGATGGGAAGATGAAAAAGACAGATCATAACTGTTTGCATAATTCCACCGAACTTTTATATGCATCCTCATGGAAGCCGTATTTAAAATAGCTTCCGCAATAATAAAGCTGGCCGGTTTCATTTAGTTTATGTAATTCGTTTTGTGCTTGAATGGCAGCGACATCAAATAAAGGATGATGGTATTCAATTTCTTTGATGATCTTATTTTTAGCAACAGTTCCTTCCAAGGAATTAATGGAGACAAAATAATTTTTCTTCTTCGAAACACCTTGTAAGCTATTCATCCAATAGATCGTTGTGGGAATTAATTTTCCGTTTCTCTCCTCTATTCTATAATTCCAGCTGCTCCAGGTTGCTTTTGTTTTTGGCATGATGGATTCATCGGTATGAACTGTTGCGATATTCTTTTCGTATTTGAATGGAGTTAATAAACGACTTTCATCCGGAGTTGGGTTTTCCAGCAATTTCAAAGTCTCATCCGCATGAGAAGCAAAGATCACTTTATCAAATTCGTGTGATTTCCCGTTCTTAGTGGTAACAATTACTTTATTTTCTTCGCGTTTAACTTTTATTGCTCCATTATTGACCTGGATCTTGTCCTTAAAAGGTTTAATTAAGATTTCGCGATAAGCTTGCGATCCTTTTTCCAACGTCCACCATTGATGTTGGGTATTTAATCCTAAAAACCCGTGATTTTTAAAGAACCGGATTAAAGTAACAACGGGGAAATCCAGCATCTTTTCCATTGGTGTACTCCAAACTGCCGAACTCATAGGAATTAAATATTTCCAAAGCATATCTTCTCCAAAACCAAATTCTTTAATGTATTTGCCTAAAGAATAATCTGCATATTTCGGATCGTCCATTATTTCCACGCTGATCTTATTGAAGCGTGATATCTGTTTCAGCATTTTAATGTACTTTATACTGAAAATATTTTTCCGCTGTGCGAACAAACCGTTTATTCCCGAACCGCAATACTCTAAATTAGTCGGAACATGTTGCACGCTAAACGACATATCCGTTTTTTTGATCGGCGCTTTTATTTCGTTAAACAGATTGCAAAGATTCGGATAGGTTTCGAAATTGAATACCATAAAACCCGTATCCATATAAACCGGCTGCCCCTCTTCATCAACAGCTACCGTATTGGTATGTCCACCGATGTAATTGTCTTTCTCGAAAATAGTAAGGTCGTATTTTTCATGGAGATGATGCGCACAACCCATTCCTGCAATTCCGGTTCCTATGATTCCTAATTTGAGCATTTTGTTATTTCAACACAGAGGTCTCAGAGGTTTTTGAGTTCACAGAGACTCTACATTACTCTATCACTCTGTATCTCCGTGTTTGGTTAAGATCATTTCTTTTCAAATAAATAATGTACTACCATCCATTCATTTCCTTTATTATATCCCCATAATTCGGCGCAAGCCATGTAAAAGATTCTCCAATACACCCACCACTTCGTAGCATTCTCTTTTCCGTAAGTTTTCTCGAATAATGGAATGATCTCTGTTTTGTGTTTATCCATATTCTGCAACCAGGCTTCTGAAGTTTTACTGTAATGCATTCCATTAACGGTCCATTGATTTACGATCTTCAGATCATCATTAAAATATGAGAACAGATCGTTACTTGGCATGATCCCTCCCGTAAAGAAATATTTGCTCATCCAATCCGTATCATCTATCACTTCGAATTTGTAAGCGTAAATTTTATGGGTGAACACATGCACGAACATTTTTCCCTCATCTTTTAACAGAGAAGAAATTTTATTGAAGAGTAATTTATAGTTTCTTAAATGTTCGAACATTTCTACAGAGACAACTCTGTCGAATTTTTTATCGAGGTTGAAATTATTGATGTCGATGGTGAGAACAGTCAGATTATTGATTCCTCTTAATTTCGCTTGCTCATCAATATATATTTTCTGGGTTCTTGAATTCGAAACAACGGTAAAACTGCTTTTCGGAAATCTGGCCGCCATGAACAACGACAAAGAACCCCATCCGCAGCCTAATTCTAAAACTTCTTGCCCGTTTTGCAATTCGGCCCGTTCGCAGGTAATATCGAGCATATCTTTTTCTGAAGTATCAATATCTGTTACCCCATCCTTCCAGAACCCACTGCTGTACTTTAAATGTTTCCCTAAACAGTATTGATAGAATTGAGTCGGGACTTCGTAATGTTGTTCGTTGGCCGCTTTTGTTTCTATGGCGATAGGAGAATTTTTTAATTCTTCGATGAGTTTCGGCAAATTCTGTTCTTGAGTTTCTTCATCCCGTAAACGTTGCTTTAATAAACGACGAATGCCTATTCTGATAAGAAAATCCGGAATTAGATCTTTTTCGAGAAGTTTATCGTAAAACATAAATTATTTTTTCTTGAACCATGGTACGAATGCACTTGTTGTTCTTTGATAATCGACATAAAGCTGTCCTTTACTGCGAACGGCTTGTTCTTCTGTCATAGGAATACCGGTCACTTTAAAAATTAAATAACCAATAGAAAGCGGACAAATAACAGAGATCCATCCGTAAGGACTTGGTAATGCAAAGATCAACACCGAAACCCAGATCATGAACTGAAAAAAATAATTCGGGTGGCGTGAATAATTCCATAATCCGTTCTCACAAACTTTTCCTTTATTAGTCGGGTTCTTTTTAAATTGAGCTAATTGAAAATCAGAAAGACCTTCACCGATAATACTAATTAACCACATCCCTGCACCAATGTATTCAATAATGCTAATTTCAGGATTTGGATTTAAAGCGATCACAAAGAAAGGAATGGATAACATCACATTACTGAAAGCCTGCATCTGGAAAAAGAAAAAGAATTTGGTATCATTCCACTCTAAGCGTAATTGCTTGTAGCGGCCTTCCTCTTCCTTTATATGTCCGCCGACACGGATTCCCAAATATGTAGTTAACCGCAAAGCCCATAAAGCTGCTAATCCGCAAACGATATTTTTTCTTTCCTCGAAGCCATCTGCCAATATCCAAATAATAACTGCGATCACTAAAAAATTGAATGCCCAGAAAATATCAACGATACCATTATTCTTTATAGCAAGCGCCCATAAATAAATGATCACCATAATAGCGGCAACCGCTGCCCAAGAAATTAAAGGAATAGATAAATAGTTTGACATATACCTACGAATTACAAATTAATACGAATATACTAATCTGCGTGTAAAATCAGAATTTTAAGCTTTATTCAATTTAATGATCCGCATCCAACCCAGCACTTTAATTACAAAATAGCTGGGATCCAATTCAAATTTCCGTTGTGCGAAATTCACATCATTTGGTTTTTTGTGATGGTTGTTCTGAAAGAACTCTCCTAACATTATAATATCAATGGGTAATGTATTCTTGCTATGATCTTTATTATCATAATTACTGTAACCGTATTTATGTCCGCACCAGTTCACAATTGCACCATGAATTGGCCCCATAAAGAAATGTATCGGCAATAAAGCGAACATCCACCAGGCTGTCGCAAATTTTACATAGAATAAAATATATGCCGCAGCAAATAACAAACGTACTACCCACATATCTGTTATCTTATCCATTATTCTCCACTCCGGGTAACCGCCCCTGAATTTTTCTTCCGGCTCAACATTATATTTAGCGTAATTCAGATAGATATCTTTAGTGTGCATGGTCATTTGCCATATATCTTTAAAGAACATCGGCGAATGCGGATCTTTTTCGGTATCGCTGTATTCATGATGCATACGGTGAAGTATAGCATAGGCGCGCGGGTTTAAAAAAGAAGAACCTTGGGTAATAAAAGTAAAAAGGTAAAAGAAACGTTCCCATGGTTTATTCATGGTAAACATTTTATGTGCTCCGTAACGGTGCAGGAAAAAAGTCTGACAAAATAAAGAAAGGAACCAGTGTGCCAGGAAAAATATAAGGATGTACATATTAAGTGCCGTGTATTAGTAAGCTGTAAATATAGGCGAATAAAGAGCGAATCCCTTACATCGTTTCGTGTAGTTGTGATTATTTATGGTTTGTTAAAAAGGAAAAGCCCCCGCTAACAACAGGGGCTTTACACAAACACGAACTAAAATAACCTAAGAGTACTAACTGACTATATTAAAGGTACATCAAAAAGAACCTTAAACCCAGTCTATTTAGCCTGATAGGCAAGCCATTGAGCCAAATTGGGGTAATACCGAGTAACTGAAGGTCCGGAAACCTAAGTTTTGAACAATTTCAAAAATGCTACAATTTATAGCAAGGCTTTGCTACGTTTAGCATATACCTTTGTTTATAATTAAGCGCCAAAGTTTAAAAATGCAGAGGCAATTAAGGTGTAAAAATTGTAATTTAATAATATAGTATAAACTCAAAAAACAAAAAATCATGGCACGTAAATCGGACGAAGTTCTCGAAATGAACGAAATGAAAGACTCAAAAAAAGACAAATCGGTAAATACCGAAAAATTAAAGGCCTTACAGCTTACTTTAGATAAGTTGGAGAAAACTTACGGAAAAGGTGCCGTAATGAAATTAGGTGATGGCACTATTGAGCCTTTGGAAGCAATTTCAACAGGATCTTTAGGATTAGATATCGCTTTAGGCATTGGCGGTTTACCAAAAGGAAGGGTTGTAGAGATCTACGGCCCTGAATCATCAGGTAAAACAACTTTAGCTATTCATGCAATTGCTAACGTTCAAAAAAATGGCGGCATTGCAGCTATCATAGATGCGGAACATGCGTTCGACCGTTTCTACGCTGAGAAATTAGGCGTGGATACAAAAAGCCTTTTAATATCTCAACCGGATAATGGTGAACAAGCTTTAGAGATCGCTGATAATTTGATCCGCTCAGGTGCAGTTGATTTAGTGGTAATCGACTCCGTAGCAGCTTTAACTCCGAAAGCTGAGATCGAAGGTGAAATGGGCGACAGCCGTATGGGATTACAAGCGCGTTTAATGAGCCAGGCTTTACGTAAGTTGACCGGCACTATTAATAAAACAGGATGCTGCTGTATTTTCATTAACCAGTTACGTGAGAAGATCGGTATCATGTTCGGAAATCCTGAAACAACAACCGGTGGTAACGCATTAAAATTCTACGCATCGGTACGTTTGGATATCCGTCGAATTAGCCAGTTAAAAGAAGGTGATGTGGTGCAAGGTAACCGTGTTCGTGTAAAAGTAATTAAGAATAAAGTAGCGCCGCCGTTCCGTATGGCAGAGTTCGATATCATTTTTGGTGAAGGGATCAGTAAAGTTGGTGAGATCATTGATATTGGTGTGGAAAAAGGAATTATCAAGAAGAGCGGATCGTGGTTCAGTTATAACGATACTAAATTAGGACAAGGTCGTGATGCCGTGAAATCGATATTCGCAGAGAATCCTGATCTGGCAGAAGAGATAGAAAATAAAATTGTAGCGGCGTTAACAACGATTGCTGCTGCTGAAGAATAAGAGTAAATAAGTTTAGTTTTTGTGTAGCCCTGCCATGGGCGAATGTAACCGAGTTTTTTGTTTACTCTCTTAACCACTCATCTGAAATACGGTGAGTGGTTTTTTAAGCTTTAATTAAAACCAATTTGCCTGACAATGGCTAAAAAAGATGCCAAAATAAACTTACTTGATCACTCCGAAGCGAAAGTAGGATTGTACGGTAGATATTTGTCTATTTTTTTAAATATACTGTCAAGAAGCCCTATTAACACCATTCACTTGTTTGATCTTTTCTGTGGCGAAGGTGTTTTCGAAGACGGTGGCAAAGGAAGTCCAATTGTCGCCTTGGAAACGATTAGAAATCATTTTTTTAATAACAATAAAACATGTCCAAATATTAATATAGTTTTTAATGATACTGGCTTCTCTGAAATTGAACCTACTAAATTAAAAACCGACCGAGTAAAAGAAAATGCTTCTAAAATATTTAAGCCGAAAAATGTTAATGTTGGATACGTTAATATTGATTATTCTGTATTGATTGAAAAAGTTATAAATAGAACTGATAAATTAAGATCAAATGAAAGAGCTTTAGTATTTATAGACCCTTGGGGATATAAAGAGATTGACCCAAATGACATTAAAAAACTCCTTTCTAATGGGAAAACGGAAGTAATACTTTTCCTACCCATTTATTTCATGGCCAGATTTGTTGAAAAATCAAGGGATGATGAATTTAAAGGCGGAAAAGCTATTAGAAAATTTATTGAATTACTCTTTGGATCAATAGATAATTATCCAAAATCAAAAAGCCAAAAGGAATTTATTTACAAAATTCAGGAACAATTTAAGGTATTTCTTAATTTAAAATATGTTGATACCTTTAAAATCGAAAGAGAAAGCAATAACTGGTTCTGTCTTTTTTTCTTTACCAATAATAAAAAGGGATTTCAAAAAATGATTGAAGCAAAATGGTTGATAGATAAAAAGCATGGGACAGAGTTTAAAATTGGAGAAGATCTTAAAATGGATCTTTTTGACGAAATTGAAGTATCAAATTATACCGAAAAGGTCTCGAGTTTTTTAAAAAACAATTTAGCTGCAACAAACATAGATTTGATGAATTTTGGATTAGAAAATAATTTCCTACCACCACATACAAAAAAAGTCCTAGATGAAATAAAATTAAATCACGGAATTGATATTATATCGTTAGATGGGTTACCAGCTAGAAGTTATTATTTAGGAGATGAAAAAAGGCTCGTTAATATAAAAATAAGATAAATGGCTCAATCAAGTATAGAATGGACTGAAATGACATGGAACCCTACAACCGGTTGTACTAAAATCACCGCGGGTTGTAAATTCTGCTACGCAGAGGTTATGTCAAAGAGGTTACAAGCCATGGGTATTGAAAAATACAAAGATGGCTTTAAGAAAGTAAGAATTCATGAAGACCAACTTAATATTCCATATACATGGAAAAAATCAAAGGTTGTTTTTGTAAACTCAATGAGTGATTTATTTCACAAAGACGTTCCTTTAGAGTTTATTAAAAAGGTATTTCATGTAATGAATGATAACCCAAATCATGTCTTTCAGGTTTTAACAAAACGATCTGAGAGATTGTTAGAATTACATAAAGAACTAAAATGGACACATAACATATGGATGGGTGTCTCTGTTGAAAACGAAAAAGTAAAAGATAGAATTGATTTTCTTCGGAAAACGAATGCAAAAGTGAAATTTTTGTCTCTTGAGCCACTTATCGGCCCTCTTCCAAAATTAAATCTTAAAAAAATTGATTGGGTTATTGTTGGGGGCGAGAGCGGCCATAAACCAAGACCTATGGACCCGGATTGGGTATTAGACATTCAAGAACAATGTGCAAAAACTGATACTGCATTCTTTTTTAAACAATGGGGTGGCAGAAATAAGAAAAAAAATGGCCGAATTTTGAATGGCCGAACTTATGACGAAATGCCCGAAATCGAGCAGCAATTAAGTGTCTGAATCTAGACATTCCTATATTTTACGGGTCATATAATAATACGCGGGTTAATTTAAAATCATTAACTGAAAAATTATTTTATGAAAATTAAAACATTTAAGATCCGTCTTGGTGATCAGTTGAACCAGGATGAACAAACCCTCAATGCATTTATGGAAACCGTAACAATTAAAAAAACAGCCACCGAATTTGTAACAGATTCGGTAAACTATTGGTCGATCGTTATCTATTATGAAGATAAAGCTACTCAAAGACCATCTTTTGTAAAAGAAAAAACGGCGGATAAACTAGCCTTCCCTTCAGATGCGACGTTAAACAATGAAGAAGAACGTGTTTTTAATACACTTCAAAAATGGCGGAATGATGTTGCTATCCGAACTAGCTTACCCGGATACATGATCTGCAACAGGTCTGAATTGGTTACGATCTCCAAAGTCAGGCCGAAAAATCTGGAAGAACTCGGAAAGATCAGAGGTTTCAGTTCCAAAAAGCTGATGAAATATGGAGATGATGTTTTGGCGTTGTTGAATTCCGTATAGTTTAATCCCTACGGGATTAAAAAAGTTTGGGGTTAGCGCAGTTACCGTTATTTAGTCCCTACGGGACAATGGGGAGATGATTAGAGTTAGATGGAATCCTGTAAAGATTTTATATCGGTAGCATATTGGAGGAAAACAAGTAAACCCTAAGGGTTTTATGTCTATAACAAAATCCTATAACCCCACAGACAAATCCCATAGGGATTTTATATCGGTAAAAGATCCTAAAAAAGACAACCAAAATCCCGTAGGAATTTAATGTTGGTAAAATAAAAATACAACAGACAAAAAAATCCCGTAGGGATTTAACATCAGTAAAAAGCGAACAAAAAAGATTTAAAATCCCGTAGGAATTTAATGTTGGTAACAGAAAACAATAATAGACAAATATCCCGTAGGGATTTAATATCGGTAAAATAAAAATACAACAGACAAAAAAATCCCATAGGGATTTCACATTAATGAATAATTAAAATAAAAAAAGGCCATGGCAAACACTTATACCCAAATCCATTTACAAATTGTTTTTGTTGTGAAGTATCGTGATAGAGTGATCCATAGTTCATGGAAACAAAGATTATACAAATACATAACAGGAATTGTTCAAAACAACGGCCACAAGTTGATCACAATTAATGGCATGCCAGACCATATACATATGTTAATTGGAATGCGACCCACTCAATCTCTTTCCGAATTAATGCAGGATGTTAAGAGATGTTCATCCAAATGGATCAATGAAAGCAAATTAATTCAGGGAAAGTTTGCCTGGCAGGAAGGTTATGGGGCGTTTTCTTATTCAAAATCAGAAGGGAAAGTTTGCCTGGCAGGAAGGTTATGGGACGTTTTCTTATTCAAAATCAGACTTGCCCATTGTAATTGATTATATCGAAAACCAGGAAGAGCATCATAAAACAACATCCTTCAAAGAAGAATATGTCAAACTTCTAAATAGCTTTGAAGTTGTATTCGAAGAAAAATACCTTTTTGAAACTGAAAAAGAATTAGCTTAATTTAAATTATGACATTAACTCAAGAACAGATAGACATCATCAACTCCTCAGGCAATATTAAAATCAATGCGGTGGCAGGTTCAGGGAAAACAACTACAATAATTGAATATGCCAAAACCAGGCCGGTCAAAAGCAGGATCCTTTATCTCGCTTTTAACCGCTCGGTAAAGTTGGAAGCTGTTAGAAAATTTTCAGAGGAAAAACTTTCAAATGTGCAGGTGGAAACAGCTCACTCTCTCGCATACAAACATATTGTTTCGAAAAACAACTACAAAGTTAGAAGTCAGGGCTACAAGATCAATGAAATAGTCGAGATCCTGAATTTACAAGGTACTGAAGAAAAACATACTGAATACGTAATCGCGAATCATATAAATAAATTCGTGACCTACTATTGTAACAGCACGGCTCAAAACATACAAGAATTAAGTTACCTGGATGTAATTTTCGAGCCAAGCGTTAAAGCATTTGTAAAAACAATATACGCCTATCTTGAGAAACAAACCCGGATATTTATCAGCCTGATGGAAACCGGAAAGATAGAGATCAGTCACGATTTCTATCTTAAAAAATTCCAATTATCCGAACCTGTCTTGAATTACGATTATATTCTATTTGACGAAGGGCAGGATGCTTCAGCAGTCATATTGGACGTTTTCATGAAACAAAACGCAACGAAAGTTATCGTTGGCGACACCCATCAGCAGATCTACAGCTGGCGTTTTGCCGTTAATTCACTCGAGAAAATAGATTTTAAAATATATTATCTTTCAACCAGTTTCCGTTTCAGCCAGGATATTGCAAACCTTGCTCTCGAAACTCTGCAATTGAAAACCCACTTAAATAAAAAACCCGATGCTGTTATCACCGGCAAAGGCGATTCCAAAAGCTATAAAATAAAAGCTGTTTTAGCGAGAACAAACCTGGCTTTACTCCTGAAGGCCATTGAATATGTGACCGAAAAAAAAGTGAACCGCATTTATTTTGAAGGCAATATCAATTCATATACATATGCAGATGATGGTGCTTCTTTGTATGATGTTTTGAATCTTTATAATGGAAAGCATCATTTAATAAGAGATAAACTTATTAAGTCGATGAAAAGCCTGAAGGAACTGGAAGCTTATGTTGACAAAACTGAAGATGGGCAGCTAGGCATGATGATAGAAATAGTAAAAGAGTATGGGAATGAAATTCCAAAAATAATCCGCCGGATAAAAGAAAAACATGTTCCGGACGGAGAAAAAGAAAAAGCGGAAATGATATTTTCTACAGTTCACCGTTCAAAAGGCATGGAATATGATTCTATACAATTAGTAAATGATTTTATTACAGAAGAAAAGATCCTGAAACAACTAAAGGATAATAAAAACAAAGAGTTGAATTTTAATAAACTGAACGAAGAGATAAATCTTTTATATGTGGCAATTACCAGGACAAAGAACACCATTCACATTCCGGAGACACTTGTTCCGGTTGAATTCCCTTCTTGTCCGCAAATTTATGTGATGCGAGAGGAAGTTATTGAGGAAAACAACGAAGGTGAAATTGAAGAGCATGTCACGCAGGCGATCGAACAGCGACAGACTATGAAAGAAAAAGCGTACTCTTTAGAATCTATCCGTGAAAAACATAAAGAAGCCTACAAACCTTGGACTATTGAGTTAGATGAAGAACTATCGAATATGTACCTGGAAGGAATCCATGTAAAAGACCTTGCCAAACATTTTGGCAGAACTAAAGGAGCAATAAATTATCGCCTTTTGAAACTTGAATTGATAGAAGAATAATTGCTGAAAATTGTCTATTTTTATATAAAATCTCCGCTATGGAAAATCAATATAACTACGTCACCAAACTCGATGTCAAGTTCGAACATTTACAATTGATAGATGTGAACAAAATGGTGAAGGAAAACCCTCACAAATGGTATAATGAAACTCTTACTAAAGTTAACGACAGCGTTGTAAGGTTAGGAATTGTTGAAGGTGAATACCATTGGCACAAACATGATAACGAAGACGAATTTTTTATCGTATTGGAAGGGCAATTATTAATTGATCTGGAAGGAAGTACTATTGAATTAAATCCAGGACAAGGAACTACTATTACCAAAGGCGTGATGCATCGCCCGCGGGCACCGAAAAAAACAGTGATGTTGATGGTGGAAACAGATACTATTGTACCAACAGGAACCTAAAAGATGAGATCTTTTCTGTTTGTACTTGGTGTTATTTTTTCCTTCTCCTCATTTTCACAGGAGGAAGCGATAGATTCTTTAATAATAAAATCAAACACACAGGTTTATTTAGAACATGTGCCTAACGATACGACTGACGGTTATTTTAAATTCCGTGATAGTGTGATAGCGCCAGCAAAAGCATTACGGATCAAAGTGACGACTAAACCTGCCATGGGTTCGGTACTGGAAATATTTAATCCATATGAAGTTCCTTTTACTTACAAAGCTTTTATCTATAATTTCAAAAAGAAAAGATATGAAGCTGTTGGTGTTTATCCGGTTCAGCCAAAAATGGGTGTAAGGGAAATGTGGGATTTTCCGATAGAACACATTTTAATAAAACAATTTAAAATGGAAAAAGAGTGAACCTACTCTATTAGTTTAGATCGTTTTTCGATCTTTTCAGGAAATGCAAGCTTTCTGTAGTCCTGATCGCTGCCAGCTCTTACTTGTAACCAGATATTGAATTTATTACAAAGCTTATCTTCCATCCTGCAAAACACGGGTTTCTTTTGCGGTGATAAAAGTTTAAAATTCAAAACTGCCGGAGCTGATGAAGCAAAAACAGGTTTGAAATTGGTATTGAAATAATTGTTTTTGAATTCAAGAAAAGAAGGGTCGGTTTGAGCAGAAACACCGTTCACACCAAGCAGAATAAAAAACAGAAACACCTTCTTCACCTACTAAAGTTAATTAAAAACACCATAAAAATACAGTCAATTTAATTCAATATTAAACTAAAATCGTTTTAGAAATTCTCAAATGTAAAACTTACATGAATACCTGTTAACCGAGTCTCAAAATGCATTACTTTTAAGGCACATTAATCCCAATACCATGAAAAGAATTTTATTTGCCATTATTTCGCTTTTATTCTTTGCCGAAACGGCTAATTGTGTATCAGCTAAAGATCCGATTATTGCGAATCCTTACCAGGTTCATTTTGATAAAGCATACCAACTTTATCCTGATATCCCTAAAGGGACTCTTGAGGCAGTGGCTTTTACAAACACCCGCTTTCAACATATCACTTCAGCCGAAGCTGAAAGTTGTACCGGTATGCCGCGTGCTTATGGTGTAATGGGACTTACACTTGACGGAAAAAATTATTTTTCAAATAATCTGAAACAAATTTCAAACCTTTCACATATCAGCGAGAATGAAATACTAAACTCGCCCGAAAAAAACATCTTGGCTTACGCAAAATCCTTTCATATTCTTTTGAATTCAATTGATCGTAAAAAAAACACTAACAAAACTGATCAGATCGCATCAGTTCTGATTCAGCTAAGCGAGCTTCCAAATACAACAACCGGACAAAACTTCGCTTTAAATACGCAGTTATACGGCATGCTTTCATTCATGAATGATAAAGAGAATCAAGCCTTATATAAATTTCCTGATCATAATTTAGATCTGAAAAAATATTTTGGAGAAGAAAATTTTAAAGTATTAAGCGGCTCTCATATAACTCTTTCAGTAGAAAAAATTAAAAATGAGAATGGAAACTCTTATGAAGTTCCTGAAGGACAGGCCCTGGAAACTAACAAGAACGACAATACCGCAACCATACAGTCACCCGATTACGCTCCTGCTCTTTGGGCAGCGGCTTCTTCTTGCAATTATAGTTCAGGGCGTTCACAAGCAATTTCAGCTGTAACCATTCACTTTGTTCAGGGTAGTTATGCAGGTTGCATTGGCTGGTTCCAGAATTGCTCAGCAGGAGTTTCAGCTCATTATGTTTTGAGAAGTTCAGATGGACAGGTCACGCAAATGGTTCTTGAATCAAATACAGGTTGGCATGTAGGGAGTCAAAACCCATATACCATTGGTCTTGAACATGAAGGCTTTGTAAGTAGTGCTTCATGGTTCACTACTGCCATGTATAGTTCATCCGCAGCTTTATGTCGAGACATTTGCGGCAGCGGTTATGGTATCAATCCAAAACGTACGGGTTTTTGGCCTTGGTTAAATACTACTTACTACAATACGTCTTCACTGCCCGGTTCATGTGCTAAAATAAAAGGACACATGCATTACCCCTCTCAAACACACACCGATCCGGGACCAAACTGGAACTGGGATTATTTTTACAAGCTTGTAAATAGTCCCGCTCCGGCTCCAGCACTTTATTCAACAGCCACCGGTAATTTTTATGATTCCGGAGGGGCTTCTTCAAATTACAACGATGATGAGCGCCTTTTATGGACCATTGCGCCTCCGGGAGCAACAAATGTTACACTTACATTCAGCAGTTTTAATGTTGAGAATACCTGGGATTATATGTATGTATACGATGGTGCCGATGTATGGGCTCCATTGATTGGTTATTATACCGGAGCAACAAATCCCGGAACTTTAGTTGCAAACAGCGGTACAATGACAATAGAATTCAGATCGGATTGCAGCACAACCGCTCCGGGATGGAATGCCACATGGCAAAGTAATGCTACTACAATAACACCGGCCAACTTAGCTATTGCAACAGCCGTTTGTCCGAATCTCAACGTTGTACTTAATTGGACAAACAGTGGTCCAGGCTGGTATGTAGATGTTACTGATGATGTGACATGGGCAGATTATTACAATAAAGCTGTTCCTAATTTAACAACAGTCACCTGCCCAGGCTCATTTGCTAATATTACTGTTCCCACTAAATTTCTTGCTTTCCAGCCAAGCACTACTTACTATTGGCGAATTTGGGATGGCACCTCGCATACTTACGGAAATAGTTTTATGACCCCTTCGTGTACTTATAATTACCCATCTTGTACAGGAACATTTGATGATACCGGCGGATCAGGAAATCCTTATTCGGGCAATGAAGATTATCTAACAGTAATACAACCTCCTGGAGCTTCTTCTGTCAGCATTTCGTTTACGAGTTTCGACCTGGAACTAAATTATGACTCATTATGGATCTATAATGGCGGAAGTACAAGCGCACCTCTTTTAGGTGTTTATACAGGAACTGTTGGTCCGGGTACAGTAACGGCAAACACCGGAACGATGGCTATCCGTTTCAAAGCCGATCCATTTATAAATAATTCCGGCTGGACTTCTACTTGGAGTTGTGTTCTTGCAGCTACCGGGGTAAATGAAAGTATTTTGAATAATAACTCTTTCAAAATATATCCGAATCCTTCGGCTGGCGTTTTTAACCTTATTGTTGCAGATGAATTGAAACGATCTCCAATAGAAATTTATAACGCCTTAGGAGAGAAAATAATCACGCTTGCAGTTGACAAAAGCAATATCAGTAAAATCGATCTGTCATCACAGCCGGGTGGAATTTATTTTATTCATTTGAGATCTGAAAACGGAACACTAACCCAAAAACTGGTCATCGATAAATAAACTAAATGCATTCCTTTTCTGCCAGGATAAAGATCATTGGTATCAACCCTTATGTTCTGCTTCCGGGAGAAGTATTAAAAACTATTTTCAAACAAGCAGGAAAAGACAAGGGTGCTATCCAGGTGAAAGGCACACTGAATAAAAAACCATTTATTCAAAATTTAGTGAAGTATAGCGGCAAATGGCGCTTGTATCTGAATGGCCCTATGCGGGAAGCTGCCGGAATTGATGTAGGCGATACAGCTCATGTGAAAATAAAATTCGATCCAAAGCCGCGGATCATTAAAATGCACCCAAAATTAAAACTAGCTTTCACTAAAAACAAAAAAGCAAAAGCAGTATTTGATGAATTGTCGCCTTCACGACAAAAAGAGATCGTTCGGTATATTGCCAAACTAAAATCAGAGGAGTCGATCGATAAAAACATTCAACGTGCTTTAGATTTTTTATCTGGCAAGGAACGATTTATAGGCAGGGACAAACCCTGAATTTTGTTTTCAATTAAATTTTAGTAGTTTTAAACCCAATGAAAGCCCATTGCTATACCCTATTTTTTATTTGCTTTATCTCATTGACAAATGCCCAGGTGGCCGGCCGATGTAAAACCGAAACAGATAAAGAGTCGAAACGCGAATATTATACAATTGCCGATATCAATGGCAGCACCCCTTTTGGCTTCAGCATGATCGAATTCATGCAGGCGAATTTCAGATTACCGGCCGAAAAAACCTATAAGAAGAAAGACAAGATCTCCTTTGCGTGGCTGATAGAACCTAATGGCACTTTAACCTTTCTTAAAATGCTTTCTTTAAAGGATGATAAAGAAATAGCTGATGAAGTTAAGCGTATCGTCAGCCTCATGCCCGCCTATGCCCCAGCCTATTGCGGAAAGACGAAGGTTCCTTACTATATGGATTTTAACATTGGCATTGAATTCTTAAAGAAAAGTCAACAATAAGTCTTTTGGCTTTTTTCATTTCTCTTTTGTAAATTGTACTGACAAAAACACACCTCATGAAAAAATTGATCATGGTACTGGCACTTTATACAGGCCTATCTGTAAACGCCCAATCCTTTGAAATGGGATCTAAAGGGTTACAGAATGGCGACACCATTAACATGACCGATGCTAATGGCAAAAGGCAGGGCAAATGGATCGTTTTAGGAAGACATAACCCAAAAGTCCCAGGTTATGAACTCCATCAAAAAATGTCGGAAGGCATGTATAAGGACAATAAAAAAACAGGTGTATGGGTCGATTATTTCCCCAGCGGGAATATAAAGAACAAAATAAATTTTAAAGACGGCAGGCCTTCCGGACAATGCAATTTATATTTTTGGGATGGTAAAATAAAAGAAGAAGGAACATGGCTGAATAACCGTTGGGTAGGTAATTATAAATACACATTTGAGAACGGCGATGTTCTGGAAATTGTGTTTGATGATATGGGTAAAGAGATCACCAAAAAAATGACTCACGCTAAAAAAGATGTAACTTCGAATAAAAAATAAAATGCTCGCCCTTAATTTCACTCCCTTCCCTACCCTTACAACTGATCGCTTACTATTAAGAAAGATCGTTATGGAAGATGCGCCTGAATTATTCTTCCAACGAACCGATGAACGTGTAATGAAATATATTGAACGTCCGCGCCCGACAAGTATAGATGATACTTATGCATTCATAACAAAAATCACTGAAGCTGAAAAGAACAACGAGCTGATCACATGGGGGATCACCTTAAAGAATGATCCGAAATTAATCGGAACTGTTTGTTATCTGAATATCCAGAAAGAAAATCATCGCTCAGAATTAGGTTACGCTTTGCATCCGGATCATTGGGGAAAAGGTGTAATGAATGAAGTTCTTGATGCGGTTATTGATTATGGTTTCAAAGAAATGAAATTACATTCTATCGTTGCGAATATAAATCCGGCCAACATTGGTTCACAAAAGCTTTTAGAGAAACATAAATTCGTGCGTGAAGCTTATTTTAAAGAAAATTTCCTCTGGCAGGGTAAGTTTTTAGATTCTGCAATTTATACTTTATTGACACCTCTTAAATGAGCATTTGTCCGAATTGCAAAACCGAATTCCATTGCGGATCAAAAGATAAAGATCCTTGCTGGTGCTGCAGTTTGCCGAATATAGTTCCGTTAGATTCAGACAAATGCCTATGTAAAAATTGTCTTGAAAAGAAGATAAAAGAATTACAAACAAAAAAGTAACTATGGAAACATGGATCATTTATGCTATTCTCTCAATGGTCTTCGCGGGCATCACCGCGATACTAATTAAGTTCGGACTACAAAATATTAATCCTGATCTTGGCTTAGGCATAAGGATCACTGTTATATTCTTTATAATTGCACTCATTAATATCATCGGTGAAAAATATAAAGACCTTTCTTTACTCACCGGAAAACAATTAACCTTCCTGATCGTTTCAGGGATCACCACCACATTGAGTTGGCTTTTCTATTACCGCGCCGTGAAAGAAGGGCCTGTTTCTTATGTTGCCGCAATCGATAAAGGAAGCGTCGTGATTACTATTCTTCTCTCCTATTTTCTTTTAAAAGAACCTCTGACGCCCAAACTTATTATTGGAGCGGCTTTGATGATCGGCGGACTCTTAGTTTTAACATGGAAATAACTTACACCTGAAAAATGATAAAAGATTTTACAAAAAAAACATTTACAAAAGACAAACTGAAAAACTTCTTCGTTACTGCAACTCTTGGAAATTTTATTGGTTTTTTAACAGGGACCTTTGTAACCTATCTTCTTACCTATAGCACCATTGAAAGAAGGGCTGTTACTAATTTATTTGGTGTATTGCCTCGCAAAAAGATCGTAGTCCATTTTTTACCCGAATGGCTCGAATGGACCCTTTCTATTATTTTAGGATTCTTAGCCATGGAATTTGTTAAACATCTTTTTGCTGAAAAAGGACATTTGATCTTGAATCTATTCAAATCGAAAGACAGATCCAAAGACAAAGTATAGTATGCCTTACAAATACGAAGACAATTTACAAAGCGAACGCCTAAGCACCCGGTTCTTAACCAGGGAAGATGAGATTATCTGGACAAAGTTCTTAGGAAATAAAGAATGTATTGAATTTTTTCCGGGCAAGTTTAAAACGGCTCAAGAACATGCCGAATTCTGGATCGAGAAACAATTGACCCGTTACAAAGAAAATAAATATGGTCTACAGGTATTGCTTGATAAAAAAACCGGAAAGTTTATCGGTCAGTGTGGTTTATTATTGCAGAACGTTGACGGCAAACTGGAATTGGAAGTAGGTTACCACATTATGAGAGAGCATTGGAAAAAAGGTTACGCGATTGAAGCGGCTAAACTGTTTAAAGAGTATGGCTTCAAAAACAAACAAGCTGATTCCATAATTTCAATTATCCATCATCAAAACTTCCGCTCACAAAATGTCGCTATAAAAAATGGCATGTATAAAGAGAAACAAACTAAATGGATGGACCTCGATGTTTTTATCTTCAGAACTCAATGATAAATATCCGTGAACGACATAAAGTTTTTGAAACATCCCAAAATTTAAAAAGCAATGCTTCTCCACTATTCGGCATCATGACACCTCAACATATGATCGAACACCTGATCTTTGTTTTAAAGTTTTCCAATGGTAAATTACCACAACGGTTGATGGTTGATGAACGTCTTTCCAAAACCATAAAATATTACACGATTGATACAGATAGAGAAATGAGCATTGGTTTTAAAGCACCGATGTTAGGTGAAGGTTTAGTTCCTTTACTTCTCCCTGATCTTAATTCAGCAATTGAACAATTAAGAAAAGAATTAATTGATTTTGATTTTTACTTCAAAACAAATCCGGATTCAAAACCAATGAGTCCAGTGTTAGGAGAATTAGATCATAGAGAATGGATCATTTTCCATAACAAACATTTTACACACCACTTTAACCAGTTCGGTTTACTGTAATTCTAAAAATCACCTTATCAGTTTAAAGGTACTAGTCTTAAAGAGTGGTTCTTCATCAATATATGTTTCTACCGACACCTGCCACACATACGTTTCCATATTCTGCGGCACACCCTGATAGGTTCCATCCCAACCGACATTGATGTCGGTTGATTCAAATAATAATTGTCCCCAGCGGTTATAGATCCGGAAGAAATTTAATTTCTTGATACCCCAGCCATCCACATAAATGACATCGTTTATACCATCACCATTTGGTGTAAATGCCGTTGGAACGTCTACACTTGATTTAGGCAACACTTCTATTGTGAATGTATTATTCCTCATGAAGCAACCCATTGTATCCATCACCAAAGCAGTATACGTCATATTCACAGTGCCTGAGAAAACAGGAGTCGGACAATTCGTACAGCTTAAATAGGATGTTGGGTTCCAGGTGTAAGTAAAACCGGGTCCTGCATATCCTGGAATAGTGATCTGTTCTCCAATAACAATTGTTGTATCCCAACTGATCGGCCATGGCGGTTCCTGTATGTAAACGGATTGGGTTAGCACACTTGTACAACCATCAACATCTGTAACCTGTATTGTAAAGATCGTACTTGTTGTAAGGGTTGCTATAGGGTTCGCAACATTAGGATTATTCAAATTTGCTGAAGGCGACCATGTATAAGAATACGATGGTAACCCAGTTGTAGTAAATTGCGAAGGACTCAATGCACAAGTTGGCTGTGGAACAACGGTGATGGATGGGAGCGCTAAAATTTCCATTGTCTTCCTCAATGTATCTTTACAACCATAGATGTTATCCTCAATCGCTAACATTACTGTATAAGTTCCGATGTTTGTATAGGTATGGGAAGGACTCAAAGATAAACTTGTAGCTCCATCTCCAAAATTCCAGAAATAATAATTCGGTGTTCCTGTCGACACATTGTTGAATTGATCAGTTGTTCCTATACAATGTCTCCAATCGATCGGGGTAAGTTCAAGATTCCTGTCAAAGTCAGCAACTACATCACGGATATTGATAGGATATACAACTGAATACTTACAAGCTGAATCACTTGTCCAATAAGTTAAACTTGCATTGGTTGTTCCACCCGGCGGATAGAAACTATAATAATGTGGTATCGGCGAAACATTTCCTGTATCACGGCCATCGCCAAAATCCCACGACCATGTCATGACATTGTTCGTGTCTTTTATTGTAAATGAGATGAAAGAATTTTTACAAATTGTATTTGCACTGGTTGTAAAATCTGCCGATGCGCCCAGAACAGTGATGGTATGCGAAACAACTGCGGGACAACCGAAAGATGTAGTAACAGTTAATGTGATCGGATATTGGCCCGGTGTTGTATAAGTATTACCAACGGTTGCCGTACCTACCACAGGCCCGCCACTCGATAAATCCCAGTTCCTTGGCCCGGGCACAGGATTAATAGATGTATCCTGGAATACAATGGCACAACCGGAACAGGCTACTGTACTTGTAGTATTACACTGGTTCACGTAACTGAATCCTGGTATAGGATAACTCTGTACAAAAACAGGGAATGTTGTTTTTCCAACACACCCGTTCACATCTGTAATAGTGAGCGAGACCGAATAAACACCCGCATTCGTATAGGTATGCGGAATTGAAGTTGCAGTGACCGTTTGTGTAGGCGAGCCGTCATTAAAGTTCCATACATAGCTGACTGCACCCGGAACATTTGCTCCATTAAAAGTTAACGGACTATTGACACAAATGGAGTTACTTGAAGAAGGGCTTATTATTGGAGCAGGGGCGTTGACCGTTATATTCGTAAACGCTGTATCCTTACAGCCATTCGTATTTGTGGCTATCACCGAGACCGTATATACACCTCCGTTTGTATAAGTATGCGTACCGTTAACGCCTGTTGTTGTATTGGTTGCTCCGGCTGAAGGATTGCCATATGTCCATACGTAGGTCATTGGAGCGTCTGACACGCTGGTATTAGTGGTTGTCAAAACATAAGTTGGTAAACAACCAACAGATGAAGAAGTAACTGCAAAATTAGCTGTAACACTACTGATGGTGATCATAGTTCTGGCCGTATCAAAGCAATTATTTGTATCGCGTACCACAAGCATTATACTATGAGTTCCGGAAGTATAGATAGGATAATTGATCGTATCTTTAGAAGTTACCCTTGGCGGAGCATTATCAATATACCATGTAAAACCAATACCGCAGCCTTTCATTACATCCTGTGAATTAAAAGAACTGAATATTGACGGGATCGTCCGGCAAGCTATAGGAGGACTTGTAATTGAGGCGTTGATCTTTCGCACAGTAACAACAATTGTATGTGTGAATGGCGCGCACCCTGTAGAAGGATTATAACCTGTGATCGATGCTGTATAATTTCCTGACGCTGTATAAGTATGGGTAGTAGTGAATGAACCTGTACCTGTTAATGTTTGATTCGGAGAACCATCGCCATAATTCCAGACCCCGCTCTGACAATCCTGCAAATGAGCTCTGAATTGAACTACATAAGATGAATCACAACGTGTATAGAACCGTCCGCGTGCAATTGGTCCTTTTACTGTAACGGAACTTGTAGAAGGCGTACTTCCTTTACATCCGTGAACGTATGCTGTCATTGTGAATCCATGAACACCTGTGTGATTGAAATGCCAATATGGAGTTGGATTGTTAACGCAGCCGGAGAAATAACCATCATCGCTGGTTATGTGCCAATGATTCACGGTATCGCCGGGAACGACTGTTGTTGTATTGATAATTTGTACAGAGTCGTTCCAACAAACAGAAGAAGGTGAAAAAGAAAAACTAGGGACAGGCGGGTTCTTCACATAGATCCAATGGATGAATGAGATATCTGTACAGCCTGCAGTATTTGTAACGGTATGCACAACACTGTAAGTCCCGACTGCAGTGTAAGTATGAACAACAATACTTTGTGTTGGTCCGGTAAGCAGCGGACTTCCGTCTCCAAAATCCCAGCCATAATTATTTAAAGGTGCTGTAGTGAAACTTGTATCTGTGAATTTGACTGTCAGTGGTCCGCAGCCTTCACTTTTATCTGTATAAAAATAAGAAGTGATCTTTTTGATCGAATCATAAATATGTTGGATAGTATCCCTGCAACCGAATTTTGAAATCGCGATCAATTGTACAGTTGGCTTATACATTGTGAAAATAGTATAAGGATTCATACTGCCTTGAGTCAGGGTAAACGTTGGATTTGTCAGTGTACTTGTTGTAAATCCGGGTGAAGAATTTATAGGAGAGAACGACCAGTTCCAGGTGTATGGCGAACCGACGAGCGTGTTTGTTGTATTCACAAATGTTGCAGGGAAAGGCTGATTACAACTGAACGCTAATGGCGTTGATGTAAAACTAGCGATCACTTGCTGAACATAAACGGTAAAAGTTTTTACATCCAGACAACCGCCGCTATTTGCAGTAACTGTGATTGTTTGAACGCCCGGCTGCATAAAATGATGCATTACCGTATCTGTTGGCACGTTGAATGTATTCGGAGAAGAATCACCCCATGCCCATGTTGTGAAACCTGCATCAGAAGAATCACGTTCTATAACATAAGCACCGTAACAAACTGTATCTTTTATTTTAACTTTTACTTTCGGTAATTGAAGGTTCACGGTAGTAGAAACGGTTTTTGAACATTGATTGTTGTCAGTAGCAGTTAATGATACAGTATAAACTCCATTCGTTGTATAGGTAACAGGAGACGGAGTTACAGAAGTAGAAGTTTGACTATTACCAAATCCCCAATTGTAAGTGAGGGGTCCGCCACTCGGAGAACCGGTGACACAATTTGTTCCGCTGAACTGAACCGTGAATGGAACCGTACACGATGATAATGACAAAGGATTACTATTGATGATAACTGTTGGCTGCGCAGAAACTTTTATGATCGCCATTTTTGTAATAGTAGAATCGCAACCATTCGCATCTTTTGCAATTAAAGTGACATTGAATGTTCCGGGAATTGTATATATGTATGTTGGACTTTGTGTATTCCCTATTCCACCATCACCGTAAGCCCATTGCCAAGACGTAATTGGTGTTGTTCCGCTTCCTACTGAAAGATCTGTAAAAGGAACTGTCATAGGCGCACAATGACTTGCAGGAATTGTATATGAAAAATTAGGAGTTGGCTTTCCGTACACCCTTACCATCATAGTTTGAGTAACCGGTGCACTTGAAACTATAGCTGTATAAGTAACAACGTAATTACCGGGAGACGTATAGGTATGAGAAGGATTGTTTACAGGGGAAGAAGTCGCATCACCAAAGGTCCATAAAATAGTTCCTGCAGTAGCTCCTGGCATCCCAGTAAACAGAACACCAACCAAAGGAGAACAGCCTGCTGATGGAGTAGCAACTATCTGCGATTTTCCCTTGAATGAAAAAAGCGCGAACAGAACCACTAAAAAAAACCGCGTAATCCTTTTAATCATTAAAAATTTTAATTAGATTTGATGTATAACAAATATAATTAAAATTTGTGTTTTAAACCATATTTTAATGAGGTATAAAGTAGTTTTATTAGTTCTTGTTCTTTTAGGGTGTTTTCCTGCTTTTTCGCAGGATTGCGGAAGTAAACTTATGCCTAATTATGCTGCTTTAAAAAAACAATACAATAACCAGATAGCAGCTCCCAGTGGCACACTTCTACCTCACGATACTTGCCTGAACAAAAAACTCTCTATCGTATTTTATGTTTTCTTAGATAGTTTGGGTCAGACCGGTGTAACTGCAAGTCAGTACACAGCGTGCATCTCAATGCTCAATAAATATTTTAAACCTATTTGTCTGGAATTCATGAATTGCAGTACAGTTTATATCCCTGAACACGAGTACAACAAATGGGATGAACCTAATCATGAAGATAAAATTGTAGGCAATTACAATTGGTTCACCGAAAAAACAATTAATATCTATTTAGTTCAGCAAATGATAGTACCTCCGAAAGCAGGTTATGCCTATGGCCCTGGCGGAAGAGATCTGATCGTAATGCTCAAATCAGCTTTTTCGGGCATGACAGCTGTACATGAAATGGGTCATTTCTTAGGATTACCTCATACATTTTCTGAAATATCAATTGGCTCTATTGATGGTCCAAGTTCAGAGTTAGTGAACTTAAGTAATTCCCAAAATTTTGGTGATGGATTCAGCGATACAGATGCTGATCCTTATAGTATAGGTTCAGGTCCCGGCCCTTGTGGCTTCGTCTACGGACCGAAAGATGCCAATAATCAGTATTACGTTCCTCCCGTTGATAATATCATGAGCTATTGGGGATGCCGCTGCAGATTTACTCAGGAGCAATACAACTGGATGGCGTACATGTATCTCACCGTACGCAATTACCTGCACTAATTACATCATTTTAAAATCTGTGGTCGGTTTATCATGACCCCATTTGCCTTTGTATCCTTCTTTTTCAGGAGTCAGCCAAATATTTATTATTCCTGAATTCGAGAGTGCTATGATCCTGATCTCGTTCTTATCCTTTACAATGTCAAGAATAGGAATTTCTCCTCTTGAAAAGCCGACAATTATTCCTTTTTTTCCGTCAACAATAAGGTCACCTTCCATGTTACCATTGTTCTTGGTCATGAATTTGAAAGGTTTGCTTGGAAGGATACCTTTTTCGATCACATAATCATTTAAAAAATAACCTGCTATTGTTTCAGCTTCTCCTTCAGAAATTGGCGCCCTAAACACATTCGCGCAAATAGAAATAACTAATTTTTCTTCAGGATAGATCAGTAAGAATGCTCTTGCCCCTTCCGATTCGCCGCCATGAAAAATAACTTTTCTTCCTTTACTGTCGGTTCCGATCTTAAAACCAAATCCCGCTCCTGTTTCTTTTCCATCAGACGTTTTTTGCTGATCAAGTAAAAGCGGTAAATAATTTTTAGAAACAACTTTTTCATTCAGAATTGCATTTCCGAATTTCACAAGATCTTTTGGCGTGGAAAGGTAACCGCCGGCAGGCCATTTATAACTGTAATCTTCACCTGCTGCCAACGAGAATCCGGTTTTGGAAGGATAATAGAACATACTCTTTCCCGGCATTTTTTGTCCTAATAGTTCAGGGCAAGTATGCCGCATTTGAATTGGTTTTGAAACCAGGGAATCTATCACTTTATTAAAACTTTTTTGTTGTTGATTTTCGATCGCTGCACCCAAAAGAACATAACCGTAACTTGAATAAACATATTTACTTCCCGGATAAGCCAGTAAACTGTCGTTTATGAAATGGCCTAAAGCTGTTTCCAGTTTCTTATGGGTCGCTTCATTCTGCGAACTGATCTCATGTGTTCCATAATGCCTGATCCCGCTTGTATTGGCAGCTAATTGCCCGAGTTTAATTACCTGTAAAGCAGAAGGAACATTTACATAACGGCTGATGTAATCATTCTCCTTTAGCGCTCCGCCTTCTATCAATTTAGTAAATGCGGCTGATGTGAATAGTTTAGTCACGCTCCCGATCCTATAAAGACTGCTGTCGGTTGCCTGAATTTTATTATTTACATCAGAATATCCAAAAGCATTATTATAAACGATCTTATCGTTCATCGAAACACAAATAGAAAGTCCGGGAATATTAGCGACGGTAATATAAGAGTTAAGCAGTTTGGTAACGCTTTGATCGATCTGTTTGTTTTGCGACTGCGCAACAGATACTGTTACCATTAACAGTAAATAGATCTTTTTCATACAGCAATTTAAGCAAATTTAATGCCAATAAAAAAGCCGTCACACGAATGCGACGGCTTTTTAGAATAATTAATTGATATTATTTATTCAGAACCACACGCTTAACGACTTTCTCGTCTTTGCCTTGTAATTCGATAAAGTAAACACCATTGTTATAAGAAGAAAGATCTACCATGTAAACATTATTAGTTACACCTGTGATCTCAGATTTTGTTATTACCTGGCCTAACGCATTTGTTACTGTTAAAGTAATATCAGTAGGATCCGGTAAAGTTAACGCAACCTTAACTTGTCCGCTTGTAGGGTTTGGCATTAAAGTAATATTCTGAGCTAAAACGCTTTCATGGATACCTGTTGGAGTTACAGAACAAGTGATCTCAGGGATGATAGCCATTGCAGCATCAAAACCACCCCATGTAGGAGATACGTTGAACCATCCGTTAGGGCTCCATAATTCCCAGTTAGTACCTACCGCTAATCCGTTATCAGACATTACTACTACAGTATCACCGGAAGTTGTAGGTGTAGTTACTGAAGCAAAGAATCCGTTTGTTGCAGGAGCATTAGGATATGAAGGGAAGTTGTATTTATAAGGAATAATGATAGGAAGTGAGAACACTACCGGAGCACCACAATTGTTTACTGAAGTTGTAGGTGTTGTAGCAGTGATCATACCTAAGTTAGCTGTTGCAGTCGCGATAGGTGATGTTGTACCTGTTGGACCTGAAGCCATAGTTCCGTTGTATAATTTTAAGTTCACCGGAACTGATGCACTACCGCCTGTACCTTGTGTACCATTCTTGAAGAATAATACAGTTACACTCTTAATTTTTGGAGTTGGGATAGAAGCATACATACTTTGTGTAAAGTATTCAGCTTTTTCTAAGTCATCATAACAGTTAGAACCGAAGATATAACCTGCTTTAGGGCTGCAACCCGGAGTTGCTGTATCAGAACCTGCAGTAGCTAAATTCAATGTCGCAGTAGATTGAACGTTTGTGATTGATGCCGTACAAACAGCGGCACAAGTTGAAACGGAAACTGCCTGAGTATATGAACTGGTACCTAAAGAGTTAGTAGCAACTAAAGTAATAACGTAGTTTCCTGTGCTGCCAAAAGTGATAGACGGTGTTACGTTTGTACTGTTAGGAGAGAAAGTAACTGATGTAGGAGCTGCAGACCATGAATAAGTTGGCGCAGGAGTTCCTGTTGTATTATTTGTAGTTGTAATTGCAGAACCAACACAAGCTGTACTTGCAGTTGAGAAGTTTGCACTTGGAGCAGTTGCCGTCATAACACATAATGTAGCTGCACTTGCCGATAAATTCATACGGTAAGTACCTTGAACCATACATTGCTGCATACGTGCTTTTTGACCTGCAGTGAACATATACATACAAGCATCATCAGTGTAATCCATGAAGTTCATGAACATCTCTCCGTTTGGGGTATTACCTGCACAATTTGTTGTATGGTATGGTGATGCAGAAGAAGGACAACCACTATGCAGACCTTCAACTGGAGGTGTGTCACTAACGCAATCACTTGCCGTGCAGTTACCGTCCCCGTTAATATGGCGTAAGCCCAACCAATGACCTAATTCATGAGCTAGTGTACGTCCTCTGTTATAAGGACCAGCCAGTGAAGCCGTACCTATGCTTCCAATATATTGATATCCGTTCACAACACCATCAGTCGTACTTGTTCCATTACCTGTGATACAAGTGATTGATGTACCGCTGGGGAAAGTAGCATAACCTAATATACCACCGCTTAAAGCAGTAACCCAAACATTACAATAACGTATTGGATCCCATATAGTTTGAGGTTTGATTGTACCATCACAAGTTGTCTGACTATAACCAGAACCAGGGGCTGCTAAACCTGTAATAGACGTGTAAGCTCTTCTGTCAATTCCCGGTTCTGCTAAGATACCGCCTGTCGGGTTTTTTGTTGCTAAACAAAAAGTAATCTCAACATCTGCTTTAACAGGCAAAAAATAAGAAGGGCACAAAGTGCTATTTAATCCAGCAGATTTAAAGTCGTTGTTTAAAATATTCAATTGGTCATTGATCTGTGCTTGGCTTAGATTGATACCTGCACCCACGGCAGTTCCACCATGTACAATGTGGAATACAATAGGAATTGTATAAGCGACAGCATTCTTTTGACTTTTTTGATCGTAATTAGGGAAATTAACACGGGCTAATTCCTCTAATTGAGCATCAGTCATATTTTCCCACTCGCCATGAGGAATCTCAGTTCCGCATATTCTTGTCGGAGTAGATTCTGTATGATTCGAATGAGAGTTTCCTCCCTTAGTTCCAGTGGCAGTATTCAAGGTATTCTTACCTGCTACTGTTCTACCGTTTTGAGCATTTAAACCAAAGCAACAAAGTGCTAAAGCTAATGCTGTTAATTGTAAATTCTTTTTCATGTAATTAGTGTTTGTAGTTATAGTTATAAAACTAGGGAATTATCTTAAAAAATGCAAAAACTAAATGCTTTAGATTGCATTATTTAATTAACAAAATGGTAATCTTATGTTTATAAGCTCATTATGTCTTTTAATTTAACAGCTTGCCTGCGTGATATTTCAACTTCCTGGCCCCCTTTTAATTTAACCATCAGGCCGCCATTGAACCACGTTTCAATAGAGTCAACCCATTTTAAATTAATGATATGCTTGCGGCTGGCCCTGAAAAAGGATTTTTCCGATAAACGCGTTTCTAAACTATTCAAACTTCTTAAAATAAGCGGCCGGTAAGTATCAAAATAAACTCTTACATAATTCCCCTCTGATTCGAAAAGACGGATATTCTTTAAACTAACAAACCAGCATTTTTCCCCATCTTTTACAAATACCTGGTCCTCCTCATTTAACGGCGAATCATTCTCTTTCCTTTCTGCTCCTTCTTTATTCAGTAACTTTTTAACAGTTTCCGCTAAGCGCTGCGGCTGCACCGGTTTCAATAAATAATCCAAAGCATTTATTTCGAATGCACGGATCGCATATTCATCATATGCCGTTACAAAAACAACTTCAGGTAATGCGGAAATTTCTTCCAATAATTCCAATCCCGTTTTTCCCGGCATTTGGATATCCAGGAAAATCACATCCGGACTTATCGCCGCAATTTTCTCTTTTGCTTCCTCTGCATTAGCACATTCGGCAACAATTTCAATTTCTTTGTGAGCCGATAATAAATTCTTTAATTCCTGGCGTGCTAAACGTTCATCATCAATAATTATAGCCTTCATAATAATTTAGTTAAATGGTATTTTAATTTTTACAGATACTTCGTTATTAAATGTATTTGAAATGTTGATAGTAGCTTTATTTCCGTACAGAAGTTCAAGACGGTGCCGGCTATTTTGCAAACCAAAACCGGTTTCGCTTTTCTCATTACTTAATTGTCCTGTATTTTTCACTTCTATATAAAGATCCTTATCGGTGATCTTAGCCGCAATATTTACAGAACCGCCATTCTGCAATTTTGAGATGCCGTGTTTAATTGCGTTCTCAACCTGTGCCTGCACGATCAACGGCGGAACTATTTTTTTTAAGGCTGCTTCCTGGATATCAAAATCATATTTCAAACGTTCTTCGTACCGGATATGCTCTAATGCCAAATAATCTTTTACTATTCTCAATTCCTCTTCCAGCAAAATTTCTTTATTCTTATTCATCAATAAAGTATTACGCAAAATATTGGAAAGTTGTGTCACCGCTTCTTTTGCTTTTGCGGGATCTTCATCTATCAGGGCGCGGATACTGTTCATGCTGTTGAACATGAAATGCGGATTCAATTGGGATTTTAATTTATTCAATTCAATATCCTTACTCGATGCCTCCCAGCGTAAATTCTGGATCTCTGTTTTTTTGTAATTCTCCAAATAATGAAACCCGAAATAGATCAGCGACCAGAATACAAACGGAACAACACCGTTGATCACTTCCTCAATAGAAAAAACAAAAAATATCGAACCTGCTAAACAAAATATAACTGATAAAAGAAGACTTGAAACAGCAATGAATACCATTTGATATAACATCTTCAGACGCAGGATGTCGGCCTTTAAGATCAATATCCTATAGAAATGGGTAAGCACTACACCGGTCACTACCAAGAACAAATAATTTAGAAGGATCCGTAATGAAGGTTTATTGAAAAGAAGGTTGACCAATGCAAAGAATAACCATCCGCTGATCTGGCACAACCAATATATCTTTTGCTTTCTGCTCACAATTATGAATTAAAAATACAATTAATAAAATTGGGCGGAAAAAATAAGTGATGAATGGTCAAAGGGGTTTATACAGACTCAAAATCGCTTATGGAATGTTCATGTATTTATGGCTTTGCAGGGAAACCATCCAGTCCTGGTGTGTTTTAACGAACTCCACTATCAAAGGCATCATCTCATTGCTTTTGCTCCATTCAGGCTGTAAGAACAACAAGCAATCTTTATTTACTTTTTTAGCTTCCTGCTGCGCCCATTCCAGGTCGTGTTTATTGTAAACGATAACTTTCAATTCGTTCGCTTTCTTATAAACCTCTTCGAGAGGGGTCATTGTTTTCTTTGGCGATAAACAGATCCAATCCCAATTTCCGCTTAACGGATAGGCGCCTGAAGTTTCAATGAATGTTTCGATATTTTTTTTCTTGAATTCAGAAGTTATGTAATCCATATTATACTGCAACGGTTCACCACCTGTTATCACCACTGCTTTTGAACCGGAACCGGATACTTTTTTTACAACATCATCAACCTTTACCAACGGATGAATAGAAGCATCCCAGCTTTCTTTCACATCACACCAATGACAACCAACATCGCAACCCCCTACCCTGACAAAGTAAGCAGCTTTACCTGAATTAAAACCTTCGCCCTGGATGGTGTAAAAATCTTCCATCACCGGTAATAATTTTCCCTGCTCCAGCAATTCAGCTTGCTCTGTATTAAGGCTTTCGATCTTGTAATTCATTGCGCTTGCAAAGGTAGTTGTTTAACACCGATATTCATAAAATGAATTATCGGGGTAAATTCGTAATTTTATGGGATGAATATCGGAATTGTTTGTTACCCTACTTTCGGTGGAAGCGGTGTTGTTGCTACTGAACTTGGAAAAGCTCTTGCAAAAAAAGGACATCGTGTCCATTTTATGGCTTATAATTTACCATTTCGCCTGAACCCTTTTAACGAGAATTTATTTTATCACGAAGTAAGCGTTAATGATTACCCTCTTTTCGAATACCAGCCATACGAATCAGCTTTAGCAAGTAAAATTGTGGATGTGGCCATGTACGAGCGCCTGGATGTTTTGCATGTGCATTATGCTATTCCGCACGCTTCGGTTGCATACACTGCCCAACAAATTTTAAAATCGAAAAAGATATTTTTACCATACATCACAACACTTCACGGAACTGATATCACTTTAGTAGGAAGAGATCCTTCTTTTGAACCGGTGATCCGTTTTTCATTGAATAACAGTAACGCTATCACTTCTGTTTCTGAGAGTTTGAAGAAAGATACGCTCTCAACTTTCAAGATAGATAACAAAATTGATGTGATCCCTAATTTCATCAATATTGAAGATTATTCCAAAGCAGGAAATACCTGTGAGCGTAAACATTATGCGCCTAACGGAGAGAAAATAATGGTTCACGTTTCTAATTTCCGAAAGGTAAAACGCGTGGAAGATGTTTTGAAAGTGTTTGATAAAGTACGTAAAGCTGTTCCTACAAAATTAATTTTGGTTGGTGATGGTCCTGAACGTCCGGCCATCGAAAAATTATGCAGGGAATTAGATACGTGTAAAGATATCATCAGCCTTGGAAGAATAAATGACCCAATGGATGTGTTAAAAATGGCTGACCTGTTCATATTGCCTTCTGAAACTGAAAGTTTCGGTCTTGCTGCTTTGGAAGCAATGGCAATGCACATTCCTGTTATTTCAACCAATACCGGCGGTTTACCTGAAGTGAATGTTCATGAAGTAACAGGTTACTTAAGTAATGTTGGCGATGTGGATGATATGGCGGCCAACGCCATTAAATTATTGAGCGACGAAAAATTGCTTGCTGAATTTAAAGAGAACGCCTTCGAACAGGCTAAAAAATTTGATATAAATATCATTCTTCCGATGTACGAAAAGTTATATCAAAAAATGACCAGTAAAGAAATGGTTTAAAAAAACTATCCTTTTTAGTTTCAAAATTATTTACTAGTTTCAACTGCACATTTTGTTTTACGATTGAAAACCATTTACTATGAGGTTATATTTCACTTTACTATTCTCATTGGCTTCATTGTCATTTTATTATTCACAGCAAACGCCACCCTGCTCTACTGTAAGCGGCTGCAATAGCGGAAATAATTTCCAGTGGGCAGCGCAGGAGTTTTACGTTAATACAGATTCCGTAATTAGTATCACTGATACTTCCGCGATCCTGAAGGGTTATGGAACCACAATGGATGCCAATTGCAATTATGGAGGGTTCCAGTTTAAAATAACGGCTATCGCTATGATAACAAAAGATTGTAATGTCGCCTGTAACAGCAATCTCGACGCGGGTAAGGTCTTTACTCAGGTATACGACAATACAACTTGCTGGGCATGGACTAATGGTCAATCTACATCTATACAAATGAATGGTTTAAGACCTAATACCACCTATTACGTCAGGTTTCTTCTCCATAGGCAATTTTACAGCAATCCCCCGAACAATTTCAATTATGTAACACACCAGGTTGACCAATATTTTATTGGAAACATTCTTAAGTTCAAAACAGCTAAAGGATACGCTGAATTAAATAATAATTATATAAGCGTAGAGAACCCTGTTTATTGTGTAAATCAAAATCCGAATGAGAAGGCTGCTACTTATATCGCGAAAGGCTCTGATCCGGCTGGTGCTATTGGTAACTACGCTTATAATTGGCAGATGTCATCCGATGGTGGAGTAACATGGTTAGCCGCGACCGGCGATAATAACAATCCTACAAATACGAAAGATCTGAACCTGGCTTTTGGTTTTTTTCAGTTTAATTGGAAAAGACAATTGAGACGCATCGTTAGTTCGGGATATCACTCCGATACAAGTAATGTAGTTAATATAAGATATTATGCTACTCCGCCTAATGCGTTTGTAAATATCGTTCAGCAATCACAGCTGTCAAAAGACGTATTACTGGTTCCCCAGGTAAGTAATTACTCCGGAAATTATAAAGTTCAGTGGCTGGATAGCATAAATGAACAACCATCCCAGCCAATTGCTTCATTGGCTAATGGCAGTTTATTGTTACCTGTTACTACGCAAACAGTCCATAATTATCGTGCAATAGTAAATATTGGTCACGGCTGTCCTACCTTCGCCGGTCCTGTTATCGGAGTCAGCAACCCGGATGGCTCCGGAAATATTTATCCAACAATACTTATAGGCACTCAAAATTGGTTCATTTCTAACCTTCGTACAGAAAAACTTACTGATGGCACAGCTATCAATTTAGTTAAAGATAATAGTCAATGGAATAGCACAAACAGTTCAGCTTATTCGTGGCATAATAACGATAAACAAAACTCGGTTCCTTATGGCGCATTATATAATGGATATGTAGTTTTAAATAACAGTGACAAAGTTTGCCCGGCCGGTTGGCGTGTTCCAACGTGGCATGAATGGAAAACGCTTGTAACTTTTGTAGGCGGCCAGGATGGTTCATCTGCAGGAAATTCATTAAAAACAAATTCCTTATGGCTGCCGCCAAACAATGGAAGTAATACGGTTAATTTTGATGGCTTTCCTGTTGGTAAAAGAAACGGTAATGGATCTTTCATGGGGAAGTATAATGATGGATACTGGTGGTTCTTCAACTCGAAAAGTAAATGGGGCTACGTGCAGCTAAATAATTCATCGCCGACTCTGTTCGACAATACCAGTAATGGCGCCAACCCGGATGCTCAACTCCTTAACAGCGGTTATTCCATACGATGCATAAAATAAATTATAAAATAAACGATATGAGAAAATATCTTATTATAACACTTTTTTTTATTTCCTTGAAAGTATCTTTTTCTCAGGTTACTCCTAATTTTGGATTACTTGTTGAAACTATTTATTCCAATACAGACAACAATTATACCACCGGTTCAGTATTGGGAGGCCAGTACCGGATAAATGGTAAGTTTTCAAAACCGGCAACCATCAGCGGAGGGTATTTATTCGGGGGAGTTCAATGGAGCACAACTTCCAATTTTCCGGCCGCAAACTTTTTTAACCCGCCTTCAAATTCGAAATCCGGCAACGCGACTTTTACTCCAAAGTTTGAGTTTAATGCAGGAACTTTGCCTGCCGGATTTCTTTACTTCAGAGCTTACGTAATTTTTGTGCGTGATCGAAAAGCTTCATATCCATATTACGGCAATATTATTAAAATTGAGATCCCTGCAGACGACGGCAGCTTTCAAATTAATAATAATGAAATCACCAATGGTAATATTGTAAGCTGCAACACCAATTCAATACAGCTTAACGGAAGTACGCCCACCGGAGGCCTGAATAATACTTATACTTACACCTGGCAAAGTTCTAACGATGGTTCTTCCTGGTCTGTTATTAATTCAGCCAATACCAAAGATTATCTTGTTCCTTCAATTATACAACCGACTACAAACACTACTGTATGGTATAGAAGGATTGTAAATTCCGCATTAAGAACAAGTACAAGCGTACCTGTATCTCTGACTTATCTCACAGGAACTCTTCCTGCAATAACTTTAACTACTACTGTACAAAACGACAAGGCTTCCTGGGGAACGGGTCATAATGATCTTCATAATGTAGCTATTACTGCAGTACCAAGCGCCACATTTGGTGATTACACAGTTAGATGGGAAAGCAGCAGTAACGGAACAAGTTTTACTGAGATCAACGGAATTACCGGATCTGTACTTACTGCAACTCCGGCCACTCCTACCTGGTACAGGGCAAAAGTGTTTTACCAGAGCAGCAGCAATTGTTTGGTAACAAGTAATACTTTAAGCATTTCAACAGTCAGCGATGTTGACAATAACATTTATCAATCGATTACCTACGGCACACAAACCTGGCTCAATCCAAATCTTTTGGTGACAAAATTCAATGATAATACCGTTATAAATGCAATCACTTCTCCTACAGCATGGATTGCCGCTTCCACACCCGCATGGTGCGTATATACCAATTCTGTATCATATACCACGGTTTATGGTAATTTATACAACTGGTCTGTGGTCAATAATACTTTGAATGTTTGCCCGAGTGGTTATCATGTCTCTACAAAAAAAGATTGGGATGACCTTGCAACTTTTGTTGGACAGGCTACTGCGGGGGGTCAGCTCAAAGCTCAGATAAACTGGCAAGCTTCCAACGTAGGGGTTTCAAAATTCAATTTTTTCCAAGCCATGCCGGGCGGATATAGAAGTCCGGTCAATGGCGCTTTTGGGTCCATGCTTCAAGAAGGTATGTGGTGGATAAAAAACACCAGTTCGGAAACTGCAATAAGGATCCGGCATATGTATTATAATTCAGCGAACTTAACTGAAATGCCAAATCGTCAATCACGCGAAGGAATTTCGATCAGGTGTGTTAAAGATTAAATTTCTGAAAGCTTAATTGCTTCTTTCATTCTCACTCCCCGATCAGTTTTTTGTAAGGTACAGCATTCCACTTTCGGATCGTGCTCAAAAAATAAGATCCAATTATTTTCAACAGCTTTATTTAGTAATTCTTCTTTTTCATTTATTGTATCGAGCGGGCGCATATCGTAACCCATTACATAAGGAATTGGAATATGTCCGGATGAAGGAATAAGATCCGCCATGTACGCGATAGTTGTATCCTTATATTTTATTATTGGCAGCATCATCGCTTCGGTATGACCGTACACTTCTTTTATTTCAAAACCGAGTGGCGATTCTCCTTCTTTCGTGAATTTTAACTGACCGCTCTCCTGGATCGGCATTATATTTTCTTTCAGGAAACTTGCTTTTTCCCTTGCGTTCGGATGTGTTGCCCAATTCCAGTGTTTTTCGTTGCTCCAGTATTGCGCATTTTTAAATGCAGGTTCATAACCGGTTTTATCTTTATTGAATTTGATGCTTCCGCCGCAATGATCGAAATGCAAATGAGTCAGAAATACATCAGTGATATCATCCATTCCAAAACCATGTTGCTTCAAAGATCTTTCCAAATTATCATCCCCATGCAAATAATAAAATCCAAAGAATTTATCGCTTTGCTTATTTCCCATTCCGTTATCTACCAGGATCAATTTATTACCATCCTGGATCAAAAGACAACGCATCGCCCAGCTGCACATATTATTTTCGTCAGGCGGATTTAACTCTTTCCACAAACTTTTTGGCACTACACCGAACATGGCACCGCCATCTAATTTAAAATAACCGGCATTTACAGAATACAATTGCATAAAATAAATTTAAAAATAAAAGTAATGAAATTTTGACTTTCCATTCTGAAACTCCAAAGTTGGTGCAGGAATTTTCAGAATGTTTAATGAATTTAATATTGCATTTACAAATTTATATTTTGTTTTAATTTTCGAAAGATCTACATCAATAGAAAAATAATATTGCCTCTGTCTTTCAAATGTCGTTACATTTCCCTGTTCATCTTGAATAACAACATTATTATAATTAGCCCCTATCATGCCATCCGCACCGTAACCAAATGAGACCGCTAACCACTTCGGCAATTTTTTATCTGATTTAATAAAAGTAAACGGACTTACACTTAACCAATACGTTTGTCCGTTATAATCCTTCAGCATTTGTTCACTCAGGTTCTTTCCTAATAGATCCGGATTGTATTGGGCATATGAAGTCTGATGAAATCCGATCTTTAAATTAAAACGTTGCTCTTTCCAGGCTGCTTCCTGTCCTATAGCAAGCGCCGTTCCTAATGTATTCGCACCCATGTCAGACCATGAAAAGCCCCAGCCTTTACTATAACCATCCATGATCTCAACAGCTGTTAAATAGCCATATCCTAAAGTTCCGCCAATGAATAATTTTTGTTTTTTATTGAATCCGGCCCAATCAAAAGCTTTCATGGTTAGGTTGGAAATTTGAAATGTACTATGAAAATGCCCGACCTTATCCATCTGCAGCCATTCATGTGAATCGTCGAAATAATGGAATTTACCCGTATTATAATTACTATACCAAACCTGGTTTAAATACAACAAAGATCCTGCTGTTAAACCTCCGCAAAAAACACTTAATCCGATCTTTTTATATCTGATGGTCTTAAGTGAATCTCTTAACTCAAAAGAATTTCCCTTTGCCAGGTGAATGATCAGCAAAAAGACAAAAACGATCCTTATTCTTATGGAAGAAAGCAACATTTATTTCCTTAAAGTTACGGAATATTATTTGTAATACTTCAGTTCCAGTTTGCTGCCATCGAACACAGCGTAACTGTTATAGCGGAGCCAATCTCCAAGATTAACATATCTTGCTTTTCCATCGACATCCAAATCCAACGGTAAATGACGGTGGCCAAATACAAAATAATCTACTTTGTTATTTTTAAGGTAGTCGCGGCAAAACAAGAACAGCCATTCTTTTTCCGGACCATGATAGATCTCATCAGAATTTCCTGTCACTGCCCTGCTCTTTAAACTGGAAGCCCGGGCGATCCAGAATCCTAAATTCGGATGCAATCGTGAATACATCCAATGCGCTATTTTACTTCTGAAAATTGATTTAAGGAATTTATACCAATGATCGCCGGGACCTAAACCGTCGCCGTGACCTATATAAAAATTCTTGCCGTTAAAAGTTCTTGAAACAGGCTCGTGATTTACACTGACATTAAGCTCCTTTGGAAAATAATCATTCATCCAGGTATCATGATTACCACTGAAGAAATGAACTTTTATACCGCAATCGGTCAGCTCAGCTATCTTTCCTAATAAACGTGTAAATCCTTTAGGAATAGTATACACATGCTCATACCAAAAATCGAAAATATCACCAACTAAAAAGATCTCCTCCGCATCATGTTTTATTTCATCCAGCCATTTAACGATCAAACGTTCACGTTCCGGGCTCTTGGTATCTTTCGGAGCCCCTAAGTGAAAATCGGAAGCGAAATATATTTTTTTACCTGCCTGCATTACATAAAGCTCTTTGTTAAGCTTTCGCGTGGATTGATCTTATTTATATTAAATGTAAAACGTATGGTCTCAAAAAATGTTGTTTTGTTATTGAGCTTTAATGTATTTGCAATATCCTTATTATAGAGCAAAGGTATATAGATCTCGAAGATATCTTTCCACAAACAAATGTCAATACCTGCTGTATATAATACTTTTTCATCTAACATTGCCCTTCCGTCACAGGTCACCACATCAACAAATAGTTTTACAGGCAATTTGAAGAATTTAGGGGATTTAATATTTAAAGCCACTAACCATGTATCCGATTGCCCCAGCGGAGTCCATACTTTCATTGCACCATCTTCATCAGCAAATTGCGCAAAACCTAAACCATTATATTCATTACGTCCAATAAAATTGTAATCAAAATTATAATCCTGGTAACCGTTCCATCCACTCGCTCTGTAACGATACGCACCCTTGTTTTTACCTGACAAGAAGGTTCCTGCAAACAACCTGAAATCTAACGAATGCTTATTCTTAAAACTCACTGAATAATTTGCTGTCAGATTTATTTTCGCGAAATCCCCATTCTGCTGTAATTTAATATCAAATCCAAAAGGGTTGATAGTGCGGTTATTCTCAAAAATATATGCAGCCTCATTCACATAATTCATTTCATTCACTTTATAAGGAGCTTGTTGGATCTCACCGAACACTTCACTGTAAGTATGATCAGTTTCTAAAATGCTCATAACACTTCTTAAAGCAATGAACTGCGAAACAGGACTGCGTGGATCTTTCTTTTTAATTTCTAATCTTAAGAAAGGTTCTGCTTTAAAATAATTGAAAGCAAATGCGCTCGGATCAGTAACATTTGTATTCGGGAAGAATTTGCCGGGATCAGAAAAATCATAAGCAAAACTTTTGAATTTGGCCCCAAGTATTACTTTTTGCAAGGTCTGGTTCGGATTAAAATTGAAATGAATATCCGCAGAACCTACAGGTGTATTACTTCCAAAGGCATACATAGGCGCCAATGTAAATTCAACTTTTTTTTGCAATAAAGTGGTGTTATAAAGAGCTATTCCTAACATGAATTTATTGTACGTGTTGTATCCTAAAATCGGCATGTAATTCAATTGCGTACGGTCAGGATCATCAAGCTTACCAAAGAAATTCAATTGTAACGGCTCTGCCCTCTTAAATATTCCTTTTGTCTTTAAAGTGTTATTGCTACGATTGATTTCCGGAATAGTATTCTCTCCATCAATTTGAAACTTGTCCACTTCGCTAGGCGGAAATTCAAATACGCGTTTACCGCTGAAACCATTATACCACACTTGTCCTATCAATTTTCCTTCTTTATAACCTGAAAGGCTAACCGGTCCGTTCACTTTTCCTTTACCTTTTACCAATATCTGGTGAGCGCCATTCTCTAATTTTTTATGGCGGAGGACCTTGTAATCTATTTTTTCTTTCGAATTGATCATCCCTTCCACAAACCAATTCATATCAATTGCACAATGGTATTCCAATGTTTTTTGAAGATCCCTCGGGCTTGGGTGTTTGAATTTCCAATTATCAAAATAAAAGCGCATACCGTCATCGAATTTTTCATTTCCAACCGCACTCATTAAGTAATCAAAGGCAATAGCAGATTTCGAATAAACGATCGCACCATAATTATATTTGGTGAATTTTGCGGATTCGGTATTGATCGGCTGATCTAAATTCTGGCGCGCCGCAATTAAATAAGCAAGTTTATAGGATTCCTTATGTGGAAATTTATTTAATCCCAAAAATTTAAACGTGCTATCTCTACCCAATAAAGCTGTCAATTTTTTATTAGGATATTTTGCCTGGATATACCGCATTTCATAGAATGAATTTAAACCTTCATCCATTCCCGGGAAATCGCGTTCATTACTTCCCATGATACCATAGAACCAATTATGTCCCACTTCATGCATGATCGTTGTTTCTAAAGAAAAAGCATTATTGCTTTCACCGATAACAGTGATGTTTGGATACTCCATTCCTCCTCCTGCCGCAATTACACCATCGATCGCTGTCACATGATTGTAAGGATAATCACCAATGAAATAAGAATAGAATAAAGTCGCATCATCAATATATTCGATAGAATTCTTCCAAAGTTCTGCTTCGTTATCAGTGAAGAATACCCATGTATCGATCACACGTCCGCTTTTTGGTAATTGCACTTTATCTCTTAACACATGAAAACGTTTATCGGCAAACCACGCAAAATCGTGAACATTCGATTGCATGAAGCGAATTGTTTTATTATTTGGTGAAGATTCAGGGAATCTTGCAGGTTGATTGACAAGTCTGCCCGCCTTAAACAGTGCTTCTGTTTCTGCCACTTTCATATTCAGCCACTCCTCTTCCTCCGATGCTTCTATCCTGTCACCTGTTGCTGCGAGTAAATAATTTTGAGGAACTGTTATACTCACATCGAAGGATCCAAACTCGCTATAAAATTCTCCCTGGTTCAAATACGGCATCTGATGCCAGCCTGTATTATCGTAAACTGCCGGTTTAGGGTACCATTGTGTGATGTAGTAAGCCTGTCCGGTATGTCCAAGTCTTGAAAATTTAGCGTCAGGTAACTTTACATGAAATGGTGTTGTTATAAAAATGGTATCATGAGAACGGATCGGTTCATTCAAAATTATTTTGCATATATCAATGTGTTCGGCGTCGTATTCAACTTTTACTGCTTTGCCGTTCACTTTAAAATCCAGGCTATCAATATAGCCGCGCTCTTCGGGTTTTGAATAATAGAAATCTGTTTCTCCATTCTCTAATAATTGTTTTGCCAATGCCGTTTCGTGATTCTTATAGGCATTCGGCCAGAGATGAAAATAAATGTAGGATAAAGACGTAACGGAATTGTTGATGTATTTGATCTCCTCATAAGCCGACAATTCATGTTTCTTATCATTTAAAGTAACACGGATCTTATAATCGACCTCCTGTTGAAAATATTGATCCTGAGAAAAAATAGTTGAGGAAATAAAAAAAATCGCCACACAAAATTTGTAGCGATCCTTTTTAAATATGCTTTTATACAGATCCAATATATTATCGATTACGGATGATTATGTCCTGTGTGATCCTCTTTAGCACCACCCGCCAAAGCTTTTTCGATAGCATCTTCCAATGCCGGGCCACGAAGGTCTTTTGCTATGATCTTTCCTTCTTTGTCTAATAACACCGTAAAGGGAATAGATTGCACGTTATAAGCTTTTGCGGCTACACAATCCCAGTATCTGAGGTCGCTTACCTGTATCCAGGTAATACCATCTTTTTTAATTGCCTCTACCCATTTCGAAAGTTCTTTGTCCATTGACACACCGTAGATCTCAAAGCCCTTATCTTTATACTTTTTATAAGCCGCAACTACATTCGGCATTTCTTTACGGCACGGACCGCACCAGCTCGCCCAGAAATCTACCAATACCACTTTTCCTCTTAGCGATGATAATGCAATATTCTTTCCGTTCGGATCTGGTAAATTGATCTCAGGCGCTTCTGCTCCGGCCTTTGACGCACCCATTTTCAGGATCATATTATGGAACATAGCGATATCGCTATTTTGAGGGTAACGTTTTGTAAGGCCTTCATCAACGGCTTTAAAAACATCCATGTATTTATCCGGATCCAAAGGCTGGATAGCAATAATGGTTGGGAATTTATCTGCATTAGCTTTAGCTTTTTCGGCAACACGTGAACAATAAGCATCCACAACTTTCATATAGATACCTTCGAAACTTTTGCTTAATGAATCTACACGCAGAGAATCCATTTTACCCATCGAGGTCATTGCAAAACGGAACGCATCGTTCAAAGAATCCTGCTGGCGCTGGAACGCTTTGGTATCTTCGTTATACTCTAAAAATAACTTCGTATCCGGCGAACCTTCTACTTTGTAAGTATTGCCGATATCTTTTGCACTTGCCGTAACAGTGATCTTATTTGAAGAATCCAACACTAACATCCCGAAATTCTGGTCTGTTAATTTGATACGATAGAATCCTAGTGCAGGCACATAATTATCGAATGAGAAGTTTCCTTTTTCATCCAATACACAGCTATCCACGCGTAATGGATTTTGAGAAGCTAACTTCTCCAAATATAAAGTTTCACCTTTCGAACCTTCTAAGGTTCCTTTCAATTCAAAAGTGCTGTTTGTTTTTTTGTTACCGCCGCACGAATTCAGCAATACAGCTAAAGCGGCTAATTTTAAGATATTCTTCATTAAATTGAGATGTTTTATAAAGCCATAAAGATACTAAAATTGGGGGACAGAAAACCTGAAATCTTGTGAATAAATCGGGCGATTTTCCAGCCACCTTTAAGAGGCTTGCAATTAGCAACATTTTGGATACTACAAGGATATCGTACTTACTGGATTATGTAATAATCAATTCTTTTCCAATTGTTCTTTTACAAGCAGGTTCACTACTTTCGGGTCGGCTTTGCCTTTGCTGAGTTTCATAACTTCGCCAACGAACAGGCCTAAAAGACCTACTTTACCATTACGGTATTCAGTGATCTTTTCTGGGAATTTGTTCACAGCTTGTTCAACCAAAGCCTGAATTTCATTGCTGTTACTGTTTTGGATAATATCTAATTCCGTTGCTAAAGTTTCTGCAGATTTTGATGGGTTCGCGATCAAAGCCGGAAATAATTTTTGGGATGCCGCAGTATGCCCGATCTTCCCCGCATCTATCAAAGCAATGATATCAGCAATAGCTTTTGGTTTAACAGGGAAATTATCAATATGGACAGCATTCTCATTCAGGAACGATTTTACATTCACCATTACCCAGTTTGCTGCTGCTTTATAATTTTTGGTATGAGAGATCAGTTCATTAAAATACAAAGCGATCTCTTTTAATTCGGTCAAGATCGACGCATCGTAATCATTTAATTTTAATTCTTTGGTATACTTCTCGTAAAGATCATTCGGAAGCGGCGGTAAATTATTTTTTACGGTTTCAATATACTCTTTCGTCACCATTACCGGCTGCAGATCCGGCTCCGGGAAATAACGGTAATCATTCGCACTCTCTTTACTTCTTAAACTGAAAGTTGTTCCGTTAACAGCATCAAAACTGCGTGTTTCCACTGCTATTTCTCCACCTGCTTCAATAATGTCGATCTGACGTTTTACTTCATAGTCTATCGCGCGCTGAACATTACGGAAAGAGTTCATGTTCTTTACCTCAGTACGCTTCCCATATTCTTTCGAACCTTTTAAACGTACCGAAATATTAGCATCACAGCGCAAGGAACCTTCTTCCATATTACCATCACAAACATCGAGATAACGTACTAATTTTCTCACTTCATTCAAATAAGCGTAAGCTTCCTCACCACCTCTGAAATCAGGCTGGGTTACAATTTCCAATAAAGGCGTTCCTGCGCGGTTAAGGTCTATCAGGGTTTCAAACGGATCAATATCGTGCATGCTCTTCCCTGCATCTTCTTCCATATGGATGCGGATCAGATTGATCTGTTTTTCAGAACCATCTTTCATTTTAAAACTAATGAACCCCCCGGTACAAATAGGTGTTTTATCCTGTGTGATCTGGTATCCTTTCGGAAGATCGGCATAAAAATAATTCTTTCGTGCAAATTGGTTCTCAGTTGTAATGGTTGACTTAGTAGCGATCCCTAATTTAACGGCAAATTCAATGGCCCGTTTATTAACCCTGGGTAAAGTTCCCGGGTGACCCAAACTGACAACGCTGACATTTGTATTGGGCATAGCCCCGTACTCAGCAGCGTCGTTGCTATACATTTTGGTCCTGGTGAGTAACTGGATGTGACACTCCAAACCTACTACTGTTTCATATTTCTCGTAAATGCTCATTTTGCAGCTTCAAATTTACACATAAATTCCCATTCGGAGCGAGAATTTTCCTCTCCTTTAGGAGAGGGCGATCCGCCTATGGCGGATAGGGCAAGGTCAATTAATTACTAACATCTCAAAAAACAGTTTTGATTCATCGTATATTTGTTACCCCGATAAATGAGCTATTTAGACGAATTAAATCCGGCACAGAGAGAGGCAGTTGTTGCAAAAGATGGTCCTGTTATGATCATTGCAGGCGCCGGCTCGGGAAAAACCCGAGTTCTAACCTATAGGATCGCACATTTAATCCACAGCGGGGTTGATGCTTTCAATATTCTGTCGCTCACTTTTACGAATAAGGCGGCACGTGAAATGAAAGACCGGATCCACAAGATCTGCGGTAACGATGCTAAAAACCTGTGGATGGGGACTTTTCACTCCGTGTTCGCTAAAATTTTACGCTATGAAGCTGAGAAATTAGGATACCCTCCGAATTTTACTATTTACGATACGGATGATAGTAAGAGTGTAATAAAAGATATTCTAAAGCAATTCAACCTGGATGAAAAGGTATACAAACCTTCATTGGTATTGAACCGCATTTCAGATGCTAAGAATAAATTAATTTCAGCAGCCCAATACGCCAATAATCCGATCACTGCCGCGGAAGATCAATCCAGTAACAAACCATTATTGGGACAAATATTTATCGCTTACCAGAAACGGAATTTCAAATCCGGTGCAATGGATTTTGATGATCTGTTATTCAATACAAATATTTTATTGAGGGATTTTCCGGATGTACTCTTAAAATACCAGAATAAGTTCCGTTATATTTTGGTGGACGAGTACCAGGATACCAACTTTTCACAATACGTGATCATTAAACAATTAGCAGCCCGTTTTCAAAACATTTGTGTGGTTGGTGATGATGCACAGAGTATTTATGCCTTCCGTGGTGCTAACATTCAGAATATCTTAAATTTTGAAAAAGATTACCCGGATCTTAAAACATTTAAACTCGAACAAAACTACAGAAGCACCCAAACTATTGTTGGCGCCGCGAATCATATCATTGCTAATAACAAAGATCAGTTCAAGAAAAATGTATTTACGCAGAATGATGAAGGTGAGAAAATAAAAGTCATCCGTGCGAACACAGATAATGAAGAAGGACAAAAAATAGTTCAATCCATTTACGAAACCAAGATGCAGGAACGCGCTATGAACAGCAGTTTCGCTATTCTATACCGCACCAATGCACAATCCCGTTCATTCGAGGAAGCTTTGAGAAGATTGAACATTGCTTATAAGATATATGGCGGCGTTTCGTTTTATCAAAGAAAAGAAATTAAAGACGCTCTCGCCTATTTTCGTTTAACTATCAATAATAATGATGATGAGTCATTGAAGCGCATCATCAATTACCCGGCGCGTGGTATCGGGCAAACTACTATTGATAAAATTATGGTTGCTGCGGCTGAACATGATATCAGTATGTGGACCGTGATCACTAACATGAATGACTTTAAGCTGGGGATCAACGCCGGGATAAGTTCGAAGATCGCTGATTTTGTTACGGCCATAAAATCTTATGCATTAATGCTCCCTTTAAAAGATGCTTTTGACCTGGGGAACCATATTTTAGTGAACTCAGGGATTGTACGTGAGTTATATTCTGATAAAACGGTTGAAGGCGTTGCACGTTACGAGAATATCCAGGAGTTATTGAATGGTATAAAAGATTTTTCAGATACAGAACGTACGCCGCAGGAAGATGAATTGAATGAAGTAACAAAGTTAAGCCTGCCAAAAGATGAGAGCGATATGTTCGCTCAGCAGGCAGATACAGGTATCCGTACCTTAGATGAATTCATGCAGGAAATTACTTTGATGACAGGAACAGATGATGCGGATGATGATGAGAACAAAGACAAAGTAAGTTTAATGACCATTCACGCTGCTAAAGGTTTGGAATTTCCTTACGTTTATATTGTTGGACTGGAAGAGAATTTATTTCCTTCGCAGTTATCACTGAACAGCAGAAGTGATCTTGAAGAAGAGCGTCGTTTATTTTATGTGGCCGTTACACGTGCTGAGAAAAAAGCAACTTTAAGTTATGCCCTCACCCGTTATCGATTCGGAAACATTTTATATTGTGAACCAAGCCGTTTTATTGACGAAATAGAAGCAAAATTCATTGATCTGCCTGAAGACAACACTGCAGAATTCAGTGATAACACCTTTGATAGTTTCAGAAAAGGCTACGATTCTAAAAAGGAAGTGAAGTTTGAGAAATTCGGGAAATTCAAGAAGAAAGAACCTGAGCAAAAAATAAATTTCCAGCCGCCTAAGAATTTAATTTCTCTTAATTCACGTTTGGCAAAGCAAGCCGCTTCCTCAAAACCTGTTGATGTTGAAATGAACAAAGCATTAAAGATCGGTGATGTTGTGGCTCATGAAAAATTCGGGCAAGGACAGATCCTCGATATTGAAGGCTCCTGGCCGGAGAGTAAAGCCACTATCAATTTCATGAATGCGGGAGAGAAAAAGTTGTTACTGAAATATGCTAAGCTGAATTTGGTTTAATGACTTTATTCAGGTCTATAAAATCATTCCGGCAAACTTTTAAAATCAAGTGCTTAGTTTTTTTATTCTCCGGATTCTTTAGCAGTGCTTTCTCACAACAATCTGCCTATTTCATACTTGGAGAAGATCAATTCCGGGGTGTCCAGATTTACGATGTCATCCAGGATAAAGATCTGAATTATTGGATCGCCACTAATGAGGGACTTTTCTTGTTCAATCACTATACCTATCAAAAAATTGAATGTAAAGATGCAAAGAGTAGTTCTGTTTTCGATTTTGTGATCAATTCTAGGGGTACAATTTATTGTCACAACCTGAATAACCAGGTCTTTCAGATCAAAAATAAAACCTATTCCTTATTTTATGAATTAGAAGCTGATGAAGTTCACCCTGACCTAAACTTAATTGTAACAGATAAAGATCGCTTGCTGATAGGCTCTAAAAAAATAATTGAGTTATCTGAAACAGGAGCTGTTATTAAACGCTTTGATATTAATCGCAGATATCTTGGCCCGCCTTTTATGGATCGCAATAATATTATTTACTATTATTTAGGAGGAAGTGATTCTGTTTTAACGATCAGCAATGGTAGACATTCTGTTAAAAAACTTCAATGCATTACGGATCCGATTGCCACTAACAGCGTTCTTAAATTCTTTTTATATCACTCACATGCTTATGCTATCAATTTAAAAACAAAAGAACTTTATAATTTTAATACGAAAAGCTTTGAATTAAAACTTTTGGGTACAGATCCTGCATTTGGATCTGTGCAATACATTCGTTTATATTCAACAGATGACAGGCTTTGGATAGCGGGCACCTTACCCGGGGTTATAATGCTGGAAGACACTATTACACCCGGGCAAATAAAACCTTTATACGAAAACTATTTTATTTCTGATGTATACCGTGATCATGAAGGAAATATTTTACTAAGCACTTTTGATAAAGGTATTCTTGTTATTCCCGATCTGAAAATCCCTGATGTCATTAATTCATTTAAAGAAGACCCTATCACATCGTTGTTATCAGATCCAAAAACGGGTTTAATACTAGGTTCTTCAAAAGGCCGCTTATTGGCCTACAAAGATCAAACCATAAGCCTCTTAAATACTAAGGGGAAGCGACCGATCGAACATTTACACAGTAATCCTTCCTTTGCTTATATTTTGTTTGATGATGGTTTTATTCGTTCATACAGCAAAAAGACAGGAGTCATTTCGGATCTGTATGAAGCTTCTTTGAAAGACGCTGTGATAGTTTCAAATGATCTTTTTTATTTGGGAACCAATAGAGGAATACTTAAGTGTGAAAAAGCTACCCCTTCAGGATTTACTTGCACATTTTTTAAAAATTTCAGCTTCAGGGTATATTGTATGGCACTTGATACACTTAGCAATCTGCTATATGCCTCTACTTCTAACGGCCTGTTTTGCATACAACCTAATGGTGAAGGACGATCAATAACTCATAAAAACGAATTAATTTTCCCGAATACATTATATTTCCACGGAGGAAAAATTTATGCAGCTACCAAAAACGGCGAACTCCTGATCATTGAAAAGGGAAATGTAGTTCAGACAATTCAGCCTATAGTTAACGGTCAACCGGAAGCGCTTTCAAAAATAAGCATATATAAAAACACCTTAATTGCAAGATCAGGTAAAGGCCTTTTTCAATTTGACCTCAAGGGTAAATTATTGAATGCATTAAGCTCTTCACAAGGATTTTCTGCTACCCGCATTATTGATTTTACCTTTCAGGACGATCAACTTTGGGTTAGTCATACCAACGGTGTTCAACAAATAAATTTAAATAAATTACAACAAAAGATCACAAAGCCTCTTATTGGCTTATCAGAAATTTCGGTAAATGATTCTGCGATAAATTATCTAAGCAAGACTACCTTTTCCCACAACGAAAGGAAAATACAATTTACGCTCTCCTCGCCTACTTTGCGGAACCGCGAAAATATTCGTTACCATTATAAACTCGAAGGTAATGACGATGTCTGGAGTATTAATGATTACGCATCGAACAAGATCACCTACAACGCACTTGCACCTGGTAGTTATACGTTTTTCGTAAAAGCAGAAAAGCAAGGCATTTTTAGTAAAACTATTTCTCATTCGTTCAGTATTGCTTCTCCTGTTTATTCCCGCTGGTGGTTCATTACCTGGATGGTTTTAATATTTCTTACAGCAGTGTATCTGCTCTACCAATGGCAATTGAATATTCAGCGGAAAAAGTCGCAGCAGATCAACGAACTGAATGCATCAAAATTAACTGCCATTCAATCGCAGATGAATCCGCATTTTATTTTTAATTCGCTTAACTCTATTCAGGACCTGATCTTAAAAGGAGATGTAGAACATTCCTATTCTTATATCACCACTTTTTCTAATTTGGTAAGAAGGACTTTAAGTTATTCGGATAAAGACTTTATTGATTTTGAACAGGAAATAAAATTGATCGAATTGTATCTTTCCCTTGAAAAATTAAGATTCAAAAAGGATTTCAGTTATACAATTGAAACGAATGGCATTGTGGATATTCAGATCCCGCCCATGCTGATCCAGCCTTTTATAGAAAATGCTTTAGTGCATGGTCTCTTACATAAAGAAGGTGAGAAAAAACTAAGCATCCGGTTCGAGCTAAAAGAGAATTTAATTTGTACTATTGAAGATAATGGCGTAGGCCGCGAAAAAGCGAAAGGCATCAAACAACGTCAGCGCTCTGAACATGAATCCTTCTCAGGAAAAGCCATTCATAAACGCTTTGAAATTCTAAGTAATGTTTTTGAAGGGCAATTTGGTTATAATTATGAAGATCTGCAGGAAGATAATACACCAACAGGCACAAAGGTAAGGTTGATTATCCCTATAAAACATAAATTCTGATCCATTCATGAATTAAAATGTATGATTACTGAAATTAAAACAGAATAACTTCAACCAAAAATTAAATTTGCCGCCGGTGAATAAATTAAGAGCCATATTGGTAGATGATGAAGAAAGTGCCAGAGACGTTCTTCAGAATCTTTTGCTGCGGTTTTGTCCGGATGTAGAACTTATCGCTAAATGCGAAAACGTTCTGCAGGCTGTTGAAGTTATCAATAAAGAAAAACCTGATGTTGTTTTTCTGGATATTGAAATGCCTAATTACGCAGGATATGAGATCGCCCGTTTTTTTAAAGAAATTGATTTCGAGATCATTTTTGTAACAGCTTACGATCAATATGCGATCCGCGCCTTTGAAATCGCTGCTATTGACTATTTATTAAAGCCGGTAGATATTGAGCGGCTGAAGTTGGCGGTCGCGAGAGTTAAAACACAAAAGAATACCGAACAGCAAGCGCAACGTTTAGCTTTATTAAGCAATACTTTAGAAAGCAAACAACTCAGGAATATTGTGGTGAGCGATAAAGGCCAGCAAAATATCATCCCCATTGAAAGTATTATTGCTATTGAGGCGCAGGAATCTTACTGCGTGATCCACTCTACCGACAAAAAGATCGTGGCGAGTAAGAACTTAAAACATTTCGAGACCATTCTGGAAACCCTTCCTCAATTCATAAGGGTCCATAAATCCTGGATCGTCAACAAAGAGTGCATCAAACAATACTCAAAATCCGATCTTTCTATTCAACTCTCTAACGGACTCACAACCAAGCTCTCCAAATATAAAAAAGCGGAATTTGAAGCTGCTATTTCATAGCAAAATTGTCCATTCCTGAAGCCGATTGGCTATTGCTGAAAAACCGCGGTCTTAAACGACGCAATCTCCTACTTTTACTTAACATTTATAAAAAATAAATCTGATGAAGAAAATATTACTTACTGCTATTCTTATTGTATTTGGGATAACAATACATGCACAAACTTTTCAATGGGCAAAACGGATAGGATCAGCGGGCAACGATGTTGCGCTCGCCATTACAACTGATGCCTCCGGTAATGTTTACTCTACCGGATATTTCACCGGAACCGTTGATCTTGACCCGGGGCCTGCAACTTTAACGTTTACTGCGCCGAGCGGGAGCGCTGATATCTTTATCAGCAAATTTACTTCTACAGGAAACCTTATTTGGGCGAAGCAGATCGGTGGATCAAGTTTCGATCAGGGTAATTCTATAAAAGTTGATGCTTCCGGCAATGTTTACGTTGGAGGCACTTTTGCAACAACAGTAGATTTTGATCCGGGAGCAGGTATAGTTAGCCACACTGTTGTAACTGCCAGCGATGCATTTATTCTCAAACTGGACGCAACCGGCAATTTTGTATGGGTAAGCGTTTTTGGAGGAACCGGAAATGAACAAGTAACAGCATTGGACCTTGACGCATCCGGTAATGTACTTTCAACCGGGTTTTGGTATATGACCTGCGATTTTGATCCGGGTCCTGCAACATACAGTATCCAGGCTTCCATTATGAATTCACAATCTTCTGCGTTCATTTCCAAATTAGATAATGCCGGTAACTTTATCTGGGCCGGAGAGATCGGAGGCGGTCAGTTTCACGAGGGACATGCTATTGCTGTTGATGCGACCGGAAATGTTTATGTTGGCGGACATGCAGTTGGTGGAACTGATTATAATCCGGGAGCTGGTAATTTCAACTTACCGGGAGGTGGCAGTGAAGAAGCATTCATTGTTAAATTGGATGCAGCCGGAGCATTTATCACAGCAGTAAAACCTGTTGGTACCGGCCTTGACCGATTAAACGGATTGGAACTGGATGCATCCGGCAACGTAATTTCTACCGGTTTTTTTAGCGGTACAGTTGATTTTGATCCGGGGGCAGGTACAGTGAATCTTACGAGTGTCGGACTAAAAGATATATTTATTCTAAAGCTTAACTCATCGCTTGGGTACGTATGGGCGAGAGGAATCGGAGGTACTGCAGATGATATGGGGAACGGGATTATGAGTGATGCTTCTGATAATATTTATACTACAGGGTATTATCAGGGTACTCCGGATTTTGATCCGGGAGCCGGCACCTCAACTATAACAAGCTCTGGAGGGTATGATGCGTTTATTAGCAAACTAAATTCTACCGGCGCATTTGTATTTGGAAAACATTTAGGTGGTACCGCAGGTGATTATGGTTTTGGAATTGATGTTAATGCAACAGGGAATAGCATATATACAGTTGGACACTTCGGTGGAACTTGTGATTTTGATCCGGATGCGGGGGTTTCAAACTTAGTATCGGGTGGCACACAAAATCTGTTTATTCAAAAGATGGGAATATGTGTTCTTCCTTCTAATCCAACAAACACTACTCCTCTGGCTAACCAAACTGTTTGTTCTAATAACACTGCAACATTATCTGCATCCGGAACAGGAGCTATCGGATGGTATTCTGCATCAACAGGAGGGACATATCTTGGAGGAGGTACAAACTTTATAACTTCTGTTCTAACAACAACAACTAATTTTTTTGTTCAGGACAGTACATGCGGAGCCAGTCCACGCACACAAATTACGGTTACAGTTATTCCATCACCAACCGTTACAGTTAACAGCGGAAGTATTTGTTCTGGAAATTCTTTCACAATAACTCCAAGTGGAGCGAGCACCTATACTTTTCAAGGCGGCAGTGCAATTAAAACTCCAACCGCTAATGCAAGTTATACTGTTGTTGGAACTAGCACTGCCGGATGCGTATCTTCAGCATTCGCAACTTCGAACGTAACTGTAATCGCTACTCCTACTATAACTGTAAACAGTGGAAGTATTTGTTCAGGTAATTCTTTTACAATTGTACCGGGTGGTGCAAGCACTTATACAATTCAAGGTGGCGGTGCTGTTAAAACTCCTACTGCAACAACAAGCTATACTGTTATTGGAACAAGTACTGCGGGATGCGTTTCTTCATCTTTCGCAACTTCTAATGTAACTGTGAATGCTACTCCAACTATAACAGTAAATAGTGGTAGTATTTGTGCAGGTAATTCATTCACTATAGTTCCAAGCGGTGCAAGTACTTATACTATTCAAGGTGGTGGTGCTGTTAAAACTCCTACTGCAACAACAAGCTATACGGTTGTAGGAACCAGTGCAGGATGTGTCTCTTCATCTTTCGCAACTTCTAATGTAACTGTGAATGCCAATCCTACCATAACTGTGAACAGCGGAAGTATTTGTTCAGGTAATTCTTTTACAATAGTTCCAAGTGGAGCAAGCACTTATACAATTCAAGGTGGTGGCGCTATTAAAACACCAACTGCTACTACAAGTTATACGGTTGTTGGAACAAGTACGGCGGGATGTGTTTCTTCATCTTTCGCAACTTCTAACGTTACTGTAAATGCTACTCCGATCATAACTGTAGCAGGCGGCGCAATTTGTCCGGGAAATTCGTTTACACTTACTCCAACAGGTGCAAGTACATATACTTTTTCAAGCGGATCGTCAGTTGTTTCCCCAACCACTACAACCAGCTATTCTGTATCCGGAACATCAACAGCAGGCTGCGTCTCTACTGTCTCTGCAGTTGCAACGATAACTGTTGCGGGAACGTTGACCATTACAATTACAGGTAATAATAGTGTTTGCCTGGGCCAGGCGATCAGCTTAACAGGAGGTGGAGCTACAACTTACACTTGGAGCACGGGAGCTACAACGTCAACCATTGCACCAACACCAACGATGAATACTACTTATACCGTTACCGGAGCAAGTGGTTCATGTTCTAATACAGCCGTAAAAAGTATCACCGTTAACCCTTTACCAACAATAAGCGCAACAACAAGCAATAGTTTATTATGCGCTGGCCAGTCAGCAACATTAATGGCAAACGGTGCTTCAACTTATACCTGGAATCCGGGTGGTGCTTCAACAAACATTTCTGTTTCGCCAACAATAACAACAAATTATACAGTTGTAGGTACAGATGCGAATGGTTGTTCCGATTTTGCGGTGTTCACTCAATCCGTTTCAGCCTGCACTTCTCTATCAGAACTATCTTCTGTTAAAGTTGAGATAACTGTTTATCCGAACCCAACCTACTCTATTCTAAATATAAAAACCGTAGAAACAATTGAAGCAATTACAGTTTTCAATTTATTAGGAACTGTTGTTCTTGAAGAAAAGAATAATTCTTTCTCGGTTGAACAATTACCTGCGGGAATTTATACCATTCAAATTAAAACTGTAAAAGGTATAGGTTCCACGCGTTTTGTAAAGGACTAAAAAAATCATCCTAATTTTCAGAAGGGAAGCTCAAAAGGCTTCCCTTTTTTTACGACTAATGAGCCTAATTTAGTTTAAATTCTTATCTTGTGCTTAATGAACCCGGCCAGGAAGAACTGTTTTCTATTCGCACTTTTATGTTCTGTATTTATTTTAAATGCACAACAGGCGAAAATTGATTCTTTAAAACAAGCCGTACTACGTTCAGCTAACGACACCAATAAAGTTTTCGCGCTTAATAAATATGCCAGGGCGCTTGCTAATTCAGGCGAGTTGGATTCAGCGCACACTTATTTCGAAGAATCTTTAAAACTTTCAAAAACGCTGAATTATCATTTCGGAATTGCGGCTGCCCTCAATAGTATCGGAAGGATCCACCTTGCGAAGAGTTCTTTTCCTGAAGCCCAGGAATATTTTTTCAAAAGCCTTGAAGAAGCGGAGCGTTATAATATTAAACAGGGGATGGCCTCGGCATTAGGTAACCTGGGAATTATTTACGAAAATCAAAAAGATTACAACAAGGCTTTACGTTATCACTTCAAGTCCCTCAAGATCGAAGAAGAATTAGGGAATTCAGATGGCGTGGCCGGTTCTTATAATAGTATCGGGAACATCTATTATTTTAAAAAGAATTATGAAAAAGTAATTGAATACTATAACAAATCACTGGAGATAAAGAAAAAAACAGGTGATGATGAAGGCAGCGCCTCAACTCTCGCTAATATCGGTAACATCTATTATTTTCAAAATGCCTACTCAAAAGCGCAGGAGTATTATTTCAGGGCTTTAGAGCTTTTTGAAAAAGTTGAAGATCAACAATCGGTTGCGATGATCTCGAATAATATTGCTGAAACTTATATCGGACAGAAAAAATTTAAGGAAGCTTTAAAATACTCTTCAAAAAGTTTAGAGATGTCGACACACATGGGCTCACTTGATGATATCAAGAGTGCTTATCTTACTTTAACCGGTATTTACGAAGGCATGGGCGATCATAAACAAGCCCTGAAACACCATAAATTGTATTCTCGCTTCAACGACAGTATTTATAACGACGCAAATACACGCAAAGCTATTGAGACTGACCTTAAATATCATTTCGATAAGAAGACGATGAATACGCGTATTGAGAACGAGCGGCAAAAAATCTTATTCGAAGAGAAAGCGAAAGAGCAACGGCTCATTATTTATTTCGGTACAGGAATTTTGGTATTAGTGATCGCTTTTGCTGTTTACGCGTTCAGGAGTTTTAAATTGAAGCAAAAAATAAACCGCCAGCTCTCCATACAGAAAGAAGAGATAGTTAACCAGCGCGATGAGATCGAACTGCAGCGGAACATGGTAGAGGAAAAGAATAAAAGTCTTACAGACAGTATTTATTACGCCAAACGCATTCAGCAAAGTTTGATGCCGAGTGAGAAGTATTTGGAAAGGATAATGAAGAAGTTGAAGGATTAGGGGATTCTATCAGGCATCAAAAACCTTCAGATGTCCGCAAGCGGACACTTTCTCCCATAGGGAGAAAGGAAACTTGAGTTTATTAGAAATTTATCTTAATTTAGATATCATGAGAGTGTTTCTTATCCTTTTTACTTTCCTCTTTTCAAAACCTATATTTTGTCAGGAAACAGCGAAAACTACATCTTTGATGGAGAAAACGGAAAAACAATATTTTAAGGATACTACTTTTGAGGCGAATGGTTTACGGTTTGAGTTCAAGAAGAGTTCTTCTACCGTTAAGGACTTTAAAACAACGATGATCATTAAGAACCCGGGGGATAAATACATCATCATTGACCCTTATGAATTGTTTTGCAGTTTTAATACCGCGAAAAAATACCGTTTCTCGAATAAAAGCAGTTTGGTTATTGCGCCACGCTCTGATGAAAAGATCCATCTTAAATTTGGCGGACGGGATTACAGAGAGCCTGTTGTGACTATCAATATCTCTAAGATACAAGTGAACGATAAAGTTGCTGCGACTTATGATTTCGATACTTTAAACATCAGCAAAGAAAATTACAGGGCAATTGGATCTGTGAAGTGGACCTTAGTGCAGAAGGATTATGACATTAACATGGGCGTGCGCCTTACGGGAAAATTAATTTACACCGGCGATAAATTTTTAGTTATTGATTTACCGAACGCGAAACTAAAAACAAAAGACGGCGGCAATTATAATCACATCGAAAAAACAGGATGGCACCTGAATACCTACAATCATACTTATTATGATAAAACTAAAAGCCATGAGCAGCAGATCCTGATATTCCCGGTTAAAAGGGAGATCCTAAGGACCAGTCAAAATGCTTTACTATCTTTCACCAATGTTTTACAGGAATATTCTCTCCTAGACCTAGAACCGCTGAAAATTACTCTCCGGAAAGGAACTGAGGCTGATTATAAGGGACAGGGGGAGGACTAGGTATATTTACCTATTGTAGGTGTCATTTATTTTACTTGAAAACCCTGTAAGAACGAAAGGATAAATTCTTTTAGAACATTTTGTGTTGCATAGTATGCTTAGGCATAAAATGCATGGCTTCAATTTTAATTATCAATCATTTGCAACTAAGCCAGAATCACGATTCCTACTTCCCCCCATAACTCCAGAACGGATCTTTATAAGTACCATCCGTAATAAAAACTACCCTGAAGCCAACAAATGGTGAAGCGTTTTGTTTTTTATACTCTGCTGTCATCTTTAAATATTCTTCTTTATCCTTCCAGCAACAACCTCTTATTGTGGTTCCTCCATTTTTTGTATAGATCAATTCGCCTACATGTCCGGCCAGACAACAATCTTCCATTTTACCGGGGTAAGCCACAGGATCATTCGAGTCGGATTTTTTTTCTTTGAAACTAATAGCTTCTTTAAAGATCGCTGTCATTTCTGCCTCCGTCATGCCGTAACGGTTCACATCAGAGAGTTTTTCCATCCTGGTTTGTTTCTTTTTATCGTGCTTGCTCACCTCTGACGTACGCTTGAAAAAATCTTTATCTACTAATCCTTCACTTACATCATAAATAGTGTTGTAGCCACCGCAATCCGGCATCAGAGCGTAATAAGCATCAATAGCATAGATCCATTCGTAATCATAAGGCAGACGCACTGTGACTTTTTTAGCTTTACCCATTGAGATCTTTTTAGTAGGACCCGAAAATTTCGCCTTACCTGAAACCGGAGCATTACTCAGACTTTCATTCATTTGATCCTGCAACCATGCACAATACAGATCGATCGCTTCCTTGTCTATATTTACTACAGGAAAATCATTATAAGATTCGTTGTCGAAATAATTTTTTGCCAGCGTATTGCAGCCATACTCTTTCCAAACCTCTGTTTTGGGTAAGCATTTCTCTAATTCTGTCATTCTTCCTTCCCTGAAAAGATCTGCTAAAAAAACTTTGTATTGCAGATTGGTAACAGGATGGCTACCCATTACAAACGGCGGAACAATTACTTCATCACCTTTATAAGTAGTAGCTCCGGGATCAACCCGTACATAAACTTTATTATCGATCTTCAATAGTTTTTTCAGGACCATTTCCTTCACCATTTGAAAATGCGCCAGGCCTACCTCATCAAAATACGGCAATTTCTTTTCCATTTTTTCTTCAACAGGTTCTTTCTTTATCTCAGGAGTTTTCTGAAGAGGCTTTAGAGTATCAATAACTGTTATCACTCCTCCGCCATCAGCAGCAATAGTGGAAGTTGTTACAGTGTGTGTTTCCACTTTACTCTTCTCCTCTTTTGTTACAGGATCTATAGTTTGAACGGTGTGAGTTATTTCTTTCGACTGAGTTATAACCGCTTTAGGAGACGGAGGAAAAGGTTCTATCATCTTACTTGCTTTCTTATCAGTTACGTGGAAAAAGATCGGTAAAGTAATACAGGTAATAAGTCCGATGATCAAAAGTAATAAGAAGAATGGCCCTCTGCGTCCTTTATTCAATTTAGCGAGAAGCTTTTTCTCTTTGTCCTTAGAGATAACAGCATCATAATCCTGTTCCAGAATGAAACGCGCAACACTTCCGTCTTCAACAGAGCTGTATTTTTCAAGGAAGTACGCGTTCAATGCGCCATCCAATTCATTTTCATTTATAGAGTTTTCAGGCCGCATGATTTTTCTTTAAGCACTCGTTAGTTTTTTCAGTCACGATCTTTTTGAACCGCATATGATACACTTTCAATTGATCCTGCGGACGGGATACATATTTTGCAATATCTTCATAAGAATGATCCTGCGCCCTCATCAATAGCAAAATACGCTGCCAGTCTTCCAATATCCCCAAAGCTTTTTGCAAACATCTCATAACCGGATTTGAGCTTTCAGGAACTTCTTCTGCATCTTTTCTGTCGTGAATTACTTTCTCATGTTTCTCCAATAATTCTGTTTCAACTATTCCTTTATTCTTTGTATCGCGGTAATGATTGCGAAGAAAATTCACGAACATCTTAAACAAAAAACCCATGAATTTTTCTTCGCTCTCAAAACTGTATTTGTCATCTAAATTGCTCACCTTATAAAGTGTCTTGTAAACCAATTCCCAGGCATCATCCTCACTTACTTTCCATTTCGCCACTGCAAAACGGTACAGTTTTTTTCCATAACGTTCATACAACCATGTGACCGTTTCTTTATTCTTATTTTTGACTATGGCGTTAATATCCATTAATACTAAGATAATGATTTAAGCTTAGAATTTGGCACGACATTTTCTGTAAAAACTGCTCCGCCTTTGGAATTTAATATTGTATTGGAAGGTCTCGCGATCCATATTCTTCATATCATCTATCAATAAAGCATATTCCGATAGTTTCTTATCCAAATCCCTTAAGAAGATATGTTCACCTACATTCTTAAAATGCGTATCTAAAATTCCACGGGCTTCTTCGACCTTAGTTTTAGCTTCTTTAAAATGTTCCGCATTTGCGAGATCAACGGCTCCATCATACAATTCCTGCGAGATAGCCAGAGCGTATCCTTCACTGGCAGCACGGTTATAGCCGGAATTATATTCTTTTTCATCGGCAGCCGGCTTTATCACAGAGGTGCGGACATCAGCAACCTCCGTCATTGGTTCATTGTTAGCATTCATGTAGGCTACATTGCAATCAATTGTTACAGGAGCATCTAATTTTCCTTTTGTTTTAAAACAGATCAGGATCGATTTTTGCTCTTCAGCGAACAGATCATTAAAACTGATCTCAAGTGTATTGTTCTTCAAGTTGCTGTTAAAAGAATAAGTTCTTTCGTAGGTCAGCTCTTCCGGGAATTTTATTTTCAGAATTGTGTTCTTGGCTACCACATTGGAGAGTCCTTTTAGTTCTTCTTTAAATATCTCAGGTAATTTTTCAGGTGAGGAAATAAAATAATACAGACCACCGCCTTGCAAAGCGATCTTCGCCATTAAATTCTCATTGTAATCAACACCTACGCCAAAGGTTGAAATTGAAATATGATCTTTCTCAAAAAAGTCCCTTGTAATTTTACTTAATTCATTCGGATCGCTGATTCCGACGTTGGCCATTCCATCCGATAACAATAAAACACGGTTGATCATTTCTTTTTCGTTGATCCTTTTCACTTTATTCACCAATTCATAACCTTTGCGGATCCCGCCTTCGAGATTTGTTCCGCCGGCAGTTTCGATCTTATCAATTTTGTTCAGTAAAGTACTTTTATCTTCCAGATGCTGTGGTTCTAAAAAAACTTCAACTCCGGACTCATAAAGCACAACAGAAAGAAGATCGCGGCTATCCAATTGATTCACTATATATTTTAAAGCTTCCTTGGTATATTTTAATTTATCGCCTGACATAGAACCACTGCGGTCAAGTACAACAGAAAGATTTAACGGAACTCTTTCCGATTTCAGATCAGCTTCTTTCTTTACACCCTGGAGATGTACGTAATAATACAGGTTCCCTGATTTTTCAGGTAAAAAATTATTTACCGGTTCTGCTTTAAAGTAAAGTGAACCATTAGCTGTGAGTTCACCATGATGAACAGGCGAAACTTGTGCGGACATAACAACACATTGTGTGATGGCCAGGATCTTAATTAGCGTTTTCATAGTATTAAGTTTAATGAGGTTTATTTAATTGTTGTTCTATTTCTTTTTGTTTTTGCTCGAGCTCTTTTTTCTTTTCATTGTAATTTCCGGGTTTCGGTTCTTTTTGAATGACGATCCTTGGTAATTTTAAATGGATAGCCATTTGGCATTTCAACCCGTAAATGAAATTTGATGAGCCTTGTTTTTCATTAAAGTAGCCGGTACCAAATCCAAAATAAGGTTCTACACCAAATTTTAATTTTTTGTTACAGAGTAAAAACTGGGTACAAAGACCTATAGTAAAAGAATGTTGGACTTCTTTGGCACCAGGTCTGTAATTTGAAAAGAATATACTGGAATCAGCTGTTCCGAACGTCTTAACAGAAAAAGAATTTTTTGTCTGGAAAGAGGGCACATAAGTAATATTGACACCAAAACGAATCGGGCTGCGATTCACTTTATACCGGATTCCTGTTCCACTGATCAGGCTGAGAGTAAACGGGAGGCTTAAATATTTAACGCTTCCCTTTACAGTAGCTCCGCCAGGTTGATTACTCTCACGAAAAATCCCGACCCATTGCCTTTCATACTCGATCGTTGTCAATCCTAAACCAATTCCTAAAGTATTGTAACGGTTTAACGCAAGATGAAATGACTCGCCTATAAATGTTCCGCCGAAGCGGGTCATTTTTCCTGAAGGAATAGTTAAAGAAGTATCATTTGAATTATGTTTCAATTCAAAAGCAGAATAATCAATACCTAAATAATTGAGCTGCGCACAAACAGAAATTGCGATAAAGAACTGTATGAAGAAAATTATGTTGTGTTTACTGGTCATCCTTCAATGATTTGGATATACTAATAACACATACGGGTAACAAGACCTGTAATTAACTAATAATCAGTAAATTCTACAGTCTTACGCCTATCCCCCAGGTGATCTCATCGGAAATAGCGAATTCAAATATGCGGTTGGTGAATGTGACGAAAAACAGATCTGATATGTAATACTTAAGACCGAATTTTTGGTAGAAACGCGAAATAGCTGCACGAGGACTATAAACGTGATAACCGACCTGGGTTAAAATTCCAACACGATGAATTAAAAATTCATGCCCTGCTGAGATTCCGATCCTTTTATGATCTATTTTTTTAAAACCATATTCACTTTCAATAAGGTATTCCACAGCCTTATTCATGAACAGATCAACTCCAAAATTAAAAGTATTAACCCGGGAAACCTTTTTATCTGCATAAAATGAAATTGTAGTTTGTTGAAATTTTTCTTCAAGCTCCGGACTGAATTGTTTGATCCCGCAGCCTACTGTGATATTATAGCGTATCGATCGGTCGTCTTCCTCCGGTTCAGGGTCTTTAAACTCAACATTTTCTTTCTCGCCAATAATGTAAACTGCGCCCATTCTAAACATCAGTAAATTCAATCCATCGTTTGGTTGCGAGATCGCGCCGTTAGAAAAATGCATTAGAGTTGCAGCAAGATTAATTCCTAAATGCCGTGATGGATAAAAATTCAGGCCCAATCCTAATTCCTCAGAAAAATTAACGGACTGACTTATCGCATTATTAAAATGTTCATTACCTCTACTGCCATATTCATAAACTTTGGTTGCATACATTATTCCCTGCGAAAGTTTAAGATAAGCTTCTAAAGATCTGCCTCGCCAAAACACATAATTCATGTACCTGTTCAAGGCGAAAGTATTTCCAAGGAATTTATTCCTATGATCTATCCAGGTTAATGACCAACCGGTTTGAGGATAATTAAAAAGTTTTTCCCAGTATTTATCTCCATCGCGCTGTTGGTGGAAATTCAATTCTATACCTGAAGGAATACTTTTGCCAAATTCGCGATCACCAACCTTATTAATATTTAACCCGTGAGTATAGGAGGCTCCAAGATCATATGCTTTTTGTGAATGGCTATTAAAAGAGGCAAGAATAATTAACCAGGGCAAGGCTATGAATTTAAACTTACATGATCTCATGACCATTTTAATTGAATACTAAATATATCTTAACATATTAATGACTCTTGGCCGGTTTCGGCAAAAAGGAACTTTAAATAGCTGAGAGAACAATATATTCATGGATCACAATCAGTGAATTAGTTTCCGGCATTACTCAATTATCATTTTACTAACTATAGTTTCACCATCAACCTCTAATTTATAGAAGTACAATCCGGCTTTTAATTTTTCGTTAACAAAAACAAGATTATTTAGCCCGGGCCCTCTATTCAAATTTCCATCCTCAAATACTTTTTTACCTAAAAGGTCAAACACTTCCAAACTCACCTGTTTAGCTGCATCATTTAAATAATAACTTATGCGGGTTTCATAAGTAAAAGGATTAGGCATATTTTGATACAAATTAAAGCCGTTCCTTTTTAGTTCATTAATACCAACAGCAGATGCCGAATCCTGGATATTTTCACAAATCACAGTATTAGTAAACATTGTTGTAGTTAAAGTAGGAGTGTAATTAATCCCTGTTCCGGAATTTGTCAGAATAACCCCGCTTGAGGATACAAAATTTAAATTTGATAAACTAAGCGAATAAGTAACTCCTTCACAACCTACATTACCCAAGGAATCTGTTTTCAAAAACTCTGTAGAGTGAGTGCTCATTGATCCCGTAATTGTGCCCACTAATGCACTAAAGGCTAAACCTCCGTCACTTGCTTTGATCACAGAACTAAACTCATAATTAAATGTATTAAAAGTAAATCTGTATTTACTATTCCAGATTATATTACCATTTAGGTCTAATTTACCTAATAATGTCCCGGGAATCGGATCTGCTATATACGCCGAATACAGTATACGCCCGGTATTAGTTTCATTAAAGTACAGCATATTTGACCCATTATATATTGGAGGTTGTTGAGTATACCCTTTTTGCCAAATTATATTTCCATTAACATCAGTTTTTAAGATCCACATCCTATATCTGGATGTAATGGAATCTGTATAAAAACCACCTGACAGAATGGAATTGTCAATTGTATTTATAGAGGTTTCAAAAACACCTCTTGAATTTGGGATCATTTTATCCCACACTAAATTACCATTGGCATCTATCTTTGTTATTAAAGCATTTTTACCGGTGAATCCACAAGCCACGTAATTATTACCCGGCAATTCTGTTACCGAATAAAAAATTCCAACAGAATCAATTCCATTCGTGCTTTTTTTACCCCAAACATAATTTCCCACTGAATCAATTTTAAAAACATAAGGGTAAGAAATAGCTCCGTTGCTTGTGTAACCACATACAATATATCCACCATCAATTGTTTTTTTAAAATTTAGTACAAATGCGGCGCCTTCACCGGTATATTGTTTCGACCACACTAAGTTGGCACTACTATCCATTTTAACTAAGATAATATTTCTTGGATTTCCAAGGTTCGATTCAGTTGTGCCCAAGAGGAGGCTATTGTCCGGATTGCGCAAAAGAGAGTTGAAAGTGGCTTTTGGAGATGTATTATATCCTTTGAATATTTGCTTACTCCATAAAGGTTTCCCCTCTCTGTTGGTTCGCAACAATTCATACACTCCATTGTAAAATGAAGTGGAGGTGCTTCCTGTATTTATGCCGCGGCTGATCACATAACCCCTGTCGTTCATTTGGGCAATGGAATTATTTCCATTCTTTGCCGTACCGTCAAACTCATGAATATATTGCTCATTAAAAGTATTTACCTGCGCTTTGATCACAAAAAAAACATTTAATAAAATAACGGTTATAATTTTAATTCTATTCATAATTGCACTTAATAGTTACTTGTATAATTCAAATATAAACTAATAACCTATTAAAGAGGACCCTACTTTACAAGTGGTAATACTTATTCAATAAATGGTTTATCTACAGCTTTGGCTAAACGAAATTAACTAAACAAATTACAAATGAAGCTAATCATATTTGTCATTAACTCATCTCTTTCTTAAGAAACTTCCCTGTATGACCAATTTTCGTTTTAATTAACTCTTCCGGAGTTCCTGTAAACAGGATCTCTCCTCCTCCTCTGCCGCCTTCAACACCAACATCGATTATATGATCGGCCATTTTAATGATGTCCATGTTGTGTTCAATGACAAGAACCGTATTACCGTGATCAACCAAACGGTTCAATACACCCAACAAAATACGAATGTCTTCGAAATGTAAACCTGTTGTCGGTTCATCTAAGATATAAAAAGTGTTTCCTGTATCTTTTTTACTTAATTCAGTGGCTAATTTGACACGCTGTGCTTCACCTCCGCTTAAGGTGGTGGCTTGTTGTCCTAAAGTGATATAACCCAGACCAACATCCTGTAAAGTTTTTATCTGGCGGTAAATATGCGGGATACTTTCAAAATATTCACAAGCAGCATCAATAGTCATATTTAAAACATCAGAGATCGATTTTCCTTTAAAACGCACTTCTAATGTTTCGCGGTTGTAACGCTTACCATTGCATTCATCACAATTCACATACACATCAGGCAGGAAATTCATTTCGATTGTTTTGACACCTGCGCCGCCACATGTTTCGCAGCGGCCACCTTTCACATTAAAAGAAAAACGTCCGGGCTTGTAACCACGGATCTTCGCCTCGGGAAGATTGGCAAATAAATTCCTGATCTCGCTGAATACATTAGTGTATGTTGCAGGATTCGAACGTGGTGTTCTCCCGATAGGTGATTGATCGATCTCAATGACTTTATCAATATTGTCAATTCCTGTTACTGATCTATACGGCAATGGTTTTTTCTCTGCATTATAAAAATGTGCTGACAAGATCGGGTAGAAAGTTTCGTTAATTAAACTTGACTTTCCGCTTCCGCTTACGCCTGTAACACAAATGAATTTGCCCAGAGGAAAATCCACAGATACATTCTTTAAATTATGCCCGGTACATCCTTTTAAACTTATTTTCTTCCCGTTACCTGCCCTCCTTTTTTTAGGAACTTCGATCTTCATTTTACCGTTGATGTATTGTGCAGTTACGGTATCTAATTTCAACATTTCCTTAGGAGTTGCTCCAAGAACAACTTTTCCGCCATGAACACCTGCACCCGGACCAATATCGATCACATAATCACTCTCTACGATCATATCCTTATCATGCTCAACTACAAGAACAGAATTACCGACATCGCGTAAATTTTTTAAAGCCTCAATTAATCGGGTATTATCACGCTGATGCAAACCAATACTTGGCTCATCTAAAATATACAAAACACCAACTAATTGCGAACCAATTTGTGTAGCGAGTCGAATGCGCTGAGCCTCTCCACCGCTTAATGAGCGTGAGGAACGATTTAATGTTACATAATCCAAACCCACTTCCAATAAAAATCCAATGCGTGCACGGATCTCTTTTAAAACCTCTCTGGCAATAATATTCTGATGTTTACTTAAACGCTTTTCAATCCCCTTGAACCATTCATTAAGGATACCAATATCCATTTGAGACAATTCAGCAATATTCTTATCATCTATTTTAAAATACAATGCTTCTTTCTTTAAACGGGTACCATGACATTGCGGACAATCAATTTTATTAGTAAAGCCTTGTACCCAGCGGTGAGCGGCAGGAGAAGGATTATCCTCCGCTTGTTTCATAATGAAAGTGGCGATACCTTCGAAAGCTACATTATATCCGGAACTGCTACCTTCTGTTTTTACTTTTATCAACTCATCGCTGCCAAATAAAATAGTATTTACAGCTTCTTCACTTATCTCTTCAAAAGGTGTATCCAGATCGAAATCATGCAATTTACCAATAGCAGCTAATTGGGTGAAGATCCATCCTCCGGATTTAGCTTCTCCAATTGGTGCAATTGCTCCTTTTTTAATTGAAAGCTTATCGTTCGGAACGATCTTTTTAATATCTATCTCAGAAATTTGTCCAAGCCCGTTACACTTAGGACAAGCCCCATAAGGTGAATTGAACGAAAATAAATTCGGAGCCGGCTCATCGTATGAGATTCCTGTAGTAGGACACATTAAGAGGCGCGAGAAGAAAACTGGCTTTATGGCCTCACCCCCAACCCCTCTCCCCGGGAGAGGGGAGTTTTTTCCGGATTTTTTCGGTTTCGACTCTTGTTCAATATGAACTGTAACCATAATGGTTCCTTTACCATGTTTCATTGCAGTTTGCAACGATTGATTCAAACGTGTTTTTGAGGCTGAGTTAATTTCGATCCTGTCAATTACAATTTCAATATCGTGGATCTTATAACGATCGACCTGCATTTTAGCAACGATATCTTTTATCTCACCGTCAATACGGATCTTGGTAAAACCTTTTTTCCGCACCTCTTCAAACAGCTCGCGGTAATGTCCTTTACGGCCTTTTACAACAGGTGCGAGAATATTTATTTTTTTGCTCTTGTATTTATCCTGGATCAGGTCAACGATCTGTTCATCACTGTAACGAACCATTTTCTCACCTGTTTCATAAGAGAAAGCATCAGATGCTCTTGCAAACAATAAACGGAGGAAATCATAGATCTCTGTAATAGTTCCAACTGTTGAACGCGGATTCTTATTTACTGTTTTCTGTTCTATAGAAATCACAGGGCTCAACCCTGAGATCTTATCTACATCCGGGCGTTCCATACTTCCTAAGAACTGGCGCGCGTAAGAAGAAAAACTTTCAATATAACGGCGTTGTCCTTCAGCGTAGATGGTATCGAATGCCAATGATGATTTTCCGCTGCCGCTTAAGCCTGTTATCACAACCAGTTTATTGCGGGGAATGGTGAGAGATATATTTTTAAGATTGTGTTCGCGCGCACCTATTACTTCAATGTTTTCTTCCGCAACCTCGGTGTACGAACTTTCTTCTGTTAACTTAGTTTCCAATTTTGTTCCTTTTCACTTTAATGATCAGCTTATCACCTGCTTTAATAACTGTCGAATCTGTGATATTATTCCATGATCTCAGATCCGTTTCATTTATATCATAAAATTCGGCAATATCTTTCAGATTTTCCTTTTCAATTACCAAATGGTTGATAACATTTTCCACAGGTACAGAATCAGTTATAGCAACTTCCACAGAATCCTGTATCTCGCTCTTTATGAGGTCGGAATAATAACTTGAATAATCCGCATTACTTTGTTTCGGGATCTTTATCTCATAAACATGACGGTCAGGATTATCTAAATGATCAGATAACAACCACGGATTGAATAGTTTTATCAAAGCTTTATTGCACTGAACAGACTTTGCAAAATGACCAAGGTTTGTTATTGAGCTATCCACCTTTATAATTTTCACAGGAATTTTGGAATAATATTTCAAAGTTTTTCTTTTCAATCCAAGATTCTCAGGATTGGCGAATAAGGTCTTGTAAGCAAGGATCCGATATATGAAAGCGCCCGTTTCGCGATTCAATAACAGGTCATAGTAATTATTGGTATTCTGTTTAGCCAGTGCGTTTTGAATGCCTCCTATTCCCAAATTATACGCTGCGGCTGATAAGGTCCAGTTCTTGAAAATACTGTAAGCGTATTTGATCAATTTACATGCAACACGAGTCGATCGTTCTACATCAAGGCGCTCATCCACATTATCATTCACAATTAAACCGTAATGACGGGCTGTAACTGGCACCAATTGCCAGAAACCGGCTGCTCCGGCAGGAGAAACAGCATTTGATAAATGACTTTCAATTACCGCAACATATTTAAAGTCATCCGGAACGCCTTCTTGTTTCAGGATAGGCTCAATATACGGGAACCATTTCTGCGCCTTCGAAAATAAATAACCGGCGTTATTCTTCCATTGTTTATTCTTGAAGAATTCCTTTTCGAGATTATCTTTTAAAGCGTAATCGTTTGTTGGGATCTTTTCATCACAGAAAGAAAGGTTACGGGGAACATTTAAACCAAATACACTAAAATTATTATTCTGGTAAGAAGGATATTCTTCGGCGTTTGACTTCTTAAAATACATGACAGAAAACTGAAGGCAAACGAGTGCAACGAACGAAATGATGATCCGCCCGTAATTCTTACGAAAAAATACCAAACTATCCTTTAGGATCCTGTTTATCAACTTTCTTAACCTTAGTATTTATATACAAAGCTAAGAATACGAGGACTACGAATGAAATACTCATCCAAAAAAGAGTGTCAGAATATGTTAAAACAAGCTTATATGCCAGGAAAGCGCCAATTAACGAGAGACCACAATACAAAACGGCGATCCGTTTCTCGGTTACACCTTTAAAGAACAAATGATGTGTAGTATGGTCTTTTCCACCAATGAACGGAGAATTTCCTTTCATGACGCGGTTAATTACAACCGTGAACGTATCACTTAACGGCAATAAGAATACAAGTCCGACTATTGCAAAATGATAGAGCTGTTCATTAGTGTCGATCAGGTTCTGCGGAAAATTATTCCAGCAAAAATGTATGGCTACCGAGCCAAGAAAAACACCGAGGAACTGGCTACCGGTATCACCCATGAACATTTTTGAAGGATGGAAATTATAGATCAGGAACCCGGATAACGCAGCTAAAACACCAATAGATAAAATGGAGAAAGGATGGATCATTTGTTTCAGTGAAACATTCACAAGAATAAAGAATACGCAGACCGAAATGGAAACTATAGTAGTGATCCCGTCCATATTATCCAGCATATTGATCGAATTCATGATACCAACTATCCATATAATAGTGATCATGTAATTAAAGAATTCGTTCTCGAATATTTTTATGTAAGTACCGGTGAAAAGCAATACCAGCGCGCACGTTATTTGTGTCAGGAATTTTAAGAGAGGCTGGGTATTAAAAGCATCATCAGCTAATCCCATTAAAAAAGCCATTGTGCACACTGCTAAAATTCCTGTGAGCCTTACACGGTAAGCCGTATCCAGTGTTTGAATTAAATTAATGAAGATATACGATAACAGGAATACAACAAAAAAAGAAATACCTCCTAAAGATGGTTTAATGGCAGGATTCCATCTTACCTGGTTCGCCTGTTTGCCGCGTGTGCCTAAATTCTGCGCGAATTTTAAAAGGATGTTGTTAATGAGAACTGAAAATATGAAACAGATAAAAAAGAATACTGTTAATATTAATGGGATATTTTCAAGGAAATTTCCCATTAAAATAAACTTTTAAAATCTTTAAAGTCTTTTCCGCTGATGTCTTTCTCTGACAAAAGAGGATCCTTTACATTCCAGTTAATTCCTATTGTAGGATCGTTCCATTTGATACTATCTTCCGATGCTTTGTTGTAAACGTTAGTGCATTTGTAAGAGAAGATGGTGTTATCTCTCAGCGTTAAAAAACCGTGGGCAAATCCTTCAGGAATATACATCATGGTCTTGTTTTCTTCTGTCAGCTCAGCGCCAAAATGTTTTCCGTAGGTTGGAGAACCTTTACGGATATCTACAGCCACATCCAATACAGCGCCTGTGATAACACGTACTAATTTTCCTTGTGCAAAAGGCGGATTTTGAAAATGTAATCCTCTTAAAACTCCTTTATGGGACAGTGATTGATTATCCTGCACAAAAGTCAGATCCAATCCATTCTTGCTGAATAATTCTTTATTATAACTCTCGAAGAAATAGCCGCGGGCATCGGCAAATACTTTTGGTTTGATCACCCATAAACCTTCAATACCTGTGTTAACCAGTTCCATTATTTTTTTGAAAAAATAGTTTTACGTTTCTCTACTTTCGCCTCGTCAGAATAATATCCTGATCCGTATCCGTAACCATAACCGTATCCGTAACCATAACCGTAATTATAGCCATAAGAACCTTTCTTTATATCAACACCATTTAATACGATAGATAAATGCTGGATACTATTCTCATTTCTTAAACGGTCGATGATCTGCGCGAAATTTTTCTTCGAATACTCCGCCCTGAATACGTAAATAGGATAATCAGCATGACGTAAGGTCAATAACCCATCCGTCACTAATCCAACCGGTGGATTATCCACTACCACGTAATCGAATTTTGTTTTCAGGTAATTCAGCACCTCCATTAATTTCGGGCTCATAATTAACTCTGAAGGATTCGGTGGAATTGGCCCGGCAGTAATGAATTTTAATTGGGGGATAGAACTGTCATTCAAACATTCATCAACCTGTGTGATCCCGGTAAGGATCGTACTCATTCCTTTATCATTCGGCACCTCGAATCCGCGGTGGATCTTTGGCTTACGCATATCTAAGTCGATAATAACAGCTGTCTTACCACTATATGCTAATATGCCCGCGATGTTGATGGCAACGAATGTTTTTCCTTCACCCGAAATGGTAGAAGTGATGGAAACGATCTTAGAACCTTCCTGGTTATTGATGAACTGCAGATTGGTTCGGATAGCACGGAATGCTTCAGTAATTAATGCTTTAGGATTTTTATCAACGATCAATTGCGATAAAGGCATGTTACTTTCGAATTTCGGAACTATACCTAATGTATTAATACTTGCACTGGTGTGACGGATGATCTCGTTCAACGAAGAAATTTTATCGTGAAGGAAATATCGCGTGAAGATCAATAATAAACTTGATAACAGGAATGCCACTACGGCAACAGACAAAGCATTTCTGCGGCTTGGCGATACGATCAGCCCGTCACCTGAAGCTTTCTCTAATATCGTATTCTGCGAAACGAAACCTGCATTTGAGATCGAATATTCCGTTTTCTTTTCCAATAACATGGTATAATATTTTTCGCTGATGGAATATACACGCATTAATCTCGCTAACTCCACTTCCACCCTGGGATCCTGGTCTACTTTACCCTTATAAGTATCCGACTTTTCCAATAAGTTCTGATACCTCGCCTTATATTTCAGATGTACTGAACTTAAACTGCGCAAGAGTAATTGTTTTTGATCTTCTAATTGTTTGTTGATCTGATCGATGTTTGTAGATTTTGGGGTAACAAAAAACAATAAATTCTCTTTTTCGTTCAATAATTTCTGGATGTTATCCAACACATTCCTGATGCGTCCCTCATCTTCTGAACCTGCCAGGAGCGACATTAACTGGTAGATATCAATATTCTTATTACTTTCAATATCCTTCTCGATCTCGGATAATAATTTTTCCTCTAATTCCACCTGCAGCATCTGATCTTCGAGGTTAGAGAAACGCAATAAGTTAGAACGGAGAACCTCAACGTTATTATTATTCAGATTCCGCTCCTCTTTGAATTTAGATAAATTCGATTCAGCACCCTTCAGGTCCTCAAATACAATTTGCAGTTGTTCATCGATGAAAGAAATGATCTTTGTGGAACTCGCACTTTTACGTTCAACATCATAATCAATATATTCTTCAGTAACAGCATTAACTATATCTGAAGATTTTTTCGGATTAATATCCTTTACCGTAACAAGAATGGTTTTTGCGAGATCGGAAAGCATTTTTATGTCGACCTTTGCCTGCAATTCAGAAGTAACCACATCAACATTCTTTACAACGAAATAGAATTTATTATTCGGCAGTGCCTTCATAAGTCCCTCTTTATCAAAATCAGGATTAAAATTCACCACAATATCAAAATCCTTATCATGCAATTTAGTGCCGACGAAGAATTTAACGTTCTTAATTGCACCGTTTGATGTAAAACTAATATCCCCGCTTTTCAGGTCAGGCGCAAAAACAACATGGATATTCTGATTGAATAATTCTTCTTTTTTAAAATTGGCTTCCACTTTAAAAGGCGAATTCACATATAACTCGTTACTTTTAAAAGTCCCTTCATTGAAGTAACTAACCTGGATCTCAAGGCGCTTTACAACCCTTTCAATGAATTTTTTAGAGCGGATCAACTCTATAGCCTCAGCAATTTTATTGTTATTGGCTTCGATCTGGTTTAACTCTAGGATCTTATTAGCTTCATTATTATCACTAACCTGTAATTTGGATTTGGATTCGTAGATAGGCGTGCTATAACGCAGGTAAAGGAAGGCTCCGGTGAAAACAGTAATGAAAAACAGGATAATGTAATATTTGCTTTTGAACATTAAATACAAAAACAAACTGAAATCGATAGTACTACTGAACTTCTCGACCCGCTCTTTATAACGGTCTACTTCACTTTCTATTTTTGCGTTCAGCATTTAGTTGATCCTGAAGATTACACTATAAATGATAATAGTACTGGAAATGATACTAACAATGGGCGCTAACTCCGCTGCAACTGTACGCGCTAAACGGTAGCGTGGCTCAATGTAAATAATATCATTAGCTAAAACTTTTGTATTACCCGCTGCTAAACCATCAATGGTTGAAAGGTCCATAAGAAAAACTTCAGGTTTTGCATTCCTGTAATTACGGATCAGTTTTACTTTATATGCTTTTCCATCTTCAGTGATACCACCTGACAAAGCGATCGCTTCTAAAACAGTTGTATTGTTGTTTGATAATGGTAATACTTTTGCAATACCTCCGTTACCGGGAAAAACTATAACACGTTTGTTGGTCACTTTAACCGTAACAAATGGCTTCACATAGAACTCTGTGTACTTATCTCTCAGAATATCTTCGGCTTCCCTTATTGTAAAGCCTTCCAGTTTAACATAACCAATACCCGGTAATTTTGCCTGGCCATCACTTCCAACCAAAGCGTCAAGTTCCCTTCTGTAAATATTATTAGATTGATTGTTCGCGAGGTCAATTAATTTAAAACCATCATTCGTTTCCACCTGGAACTGGATATGATCGTTAGCTGATATCTTATAATCAAGGTTAGATAATGAATCTGTTAATTTATCGTATTTATAATCCGCCTTTGTTCTAAGCATCAGGTTTGACCTGAAAATCTTGCAGGACGAAAAAAGCATTAAAAAAACCGGAATGAGTATTAAAAATTTGCGCATAAAAAGGTTTTTACAAAGATATGGTTTTTTGTTTACAAAATACTAAAAAACAGTACTTTACCGAGGATATTCAATGCGAACATGATACATATTCATAAGCCGCTTTTTGAATATTTTTTTAACGGTAGTAATGTCTTTAAAGGTAATTTCGGCATTAATTAGCTGATTTTCGCTGATTTTATAGTCAATAATACGGTCAACCAGCTCACTTATTGCCAATGCATCGTACTTTTTAAGTGACCTTGAAGCAGCTTCCACCCCATCGGCCATCATTAAAACGGCTGTTTCTTTACTGAATGGGATAGGTCCCGGATAACGGAAAGCATCCTCATTTATTTTTTCGCCCTGGTGTTCCTTTTTAAAATTATTATAGAACCAGCCAACGGTTGTTGTACCATGATGGGTCCTTATAAAATCAATGATCGCATCCGGTAACTTATGTTCTTTAGCCTTTTCGATACCTTTGATAACATGCGCGATAATGATCTTCACACTTTCCTCAGGTAAAATTTCAGTGTGCGGATTTATTTCCCCAACCTGGTTCTCTGTAAAATATCTCGGGTTGTCAATTTTTCCGATATCGTGATACATCGCTCCGGCTCTTATCAATAAAGCATTTCCGCCTATATGAAAAATTGCTTCTTCAGCCAGGTTCGCTACTTGTAACGAGTGCTGGAACGTTCCCGGAACTTTAAGTGACAACTCCCTTAACAAAGGTGTATTCAGATCACATAACTCCATCAAAGTAAAATCTGAAATGAACCCGAATGATTTCTCTGCTAAAAAAATAAAAGGATATGCCAGCAAAATTAAAAGTGAACTGATGATGATCGGCAAATAAAATATTTTTTGGGTCAATATCTTTTCACTTCCCATTATTAAATTATAGCCCGCAAATGCAGTTACATAAAAGAACAATACAACTAATCCTGAGATCAATAATTCCCTTCGTTTACGCATTTCAGCCACACTAAAGATCGTTCCCATGCCGATTATCAATTGAGTGAATACGAATTGGAATTTATCCGCTGCAAAGAATGAGCAGAATAAGATCGTGATCAGGAATGTGAACAAAGCAGTACGGCTATCGAAGAATATCCTCACTAGAACAGGGATCAAAGCAAAAGGTAATGCCGCAAAGAACAATAAACCATAGGGCGCTGTGATCCGTGAAAATGTGACTGACAGCACTACAACAAGAAAAATAAAAGTCACCTGCCGCGCCTGTCCAAAAATAGTTTTCCTGAAGAAAGCGAGGTACAACATTAAGATCCCGAAAAGTAAAAACGCAATGATAAGTTTTCCGGTAAAATTCAAAGGGGTGCTGTCACCTGCTTTCCCTGTAGCGATCAGGTATTCTTTTATTATTTCACGTTTCTTCTGGTCTATTTCTTCAAGATGACGAATTAAGATATCGCCGGGCTGGAACGAAGTTTTATATACAGAAACATTCCCGAGATTTTCACTAATAGCTTTCTCAGAAAAAGACTTATCGTAAAAAACAGTAATAGCCAGGTACTTTGCGCACTCCTCTGCTAAACTTTCTTTGTTTATTTCGTCAGTAGCATGCTTTCTGAAATACTCTACCGCTTTATCGATAGTAAAAAAATCATCATAATTAACATTAATAGCTTCACCGCTCCTTACCAGGTACAAATTCCCGATCAGTTCCATTTCGTTCAATGATTCAATTACGCCCGCTGTGTATACTGAATCTAAAAGTTCTTTCGCTTTTTTAAGTAATGGAGAGTCCGGGAATAAGTTCATCTGCAATTGAAGCTCATTCATTTTAGCATCCCGTTCGCCGGTGCTTTCCTTAAAATACATCGACGCATCTTTTGTCAACTCATTCCGTTCTGCTTTCAATTCAGCATCAGATTTTTGTAAAAAAAATTCCCGCTCAACCACCAGGTCGCGGTAAGGCCAGATCTTTAAGCCTTTGATAGAACTTACAGAGTACTCATATTTTAACGGAAGTAAAAAAGCAACGATAAAAACCGCTGTTACATACAAAACGATCTTGTATACAAGCGAGTGTTTATCGCGTATAATATTAAAGAGATTCACTCTTACAAAGTAAGAACATAGGGCAAAAGCTGCCTTAACAAGAGGTCAATCTTATTAACAGGGACATCTTAATTAAGAGAGTACACATACTGAACGCCAGCCGTCCTCGGCGATTCGATCTAAAGGCGGTTCCTTTTTTGATAATATAGTTTTTAATATTTTGACTTTTAACTCTTTAAAAAAACCGAAGCTTAGTTTTCCAGGTTAAATGCCGGGACTTAAAGACCCTCAAAAAAATCCTCAAGAGATAATTTATGGATATTAATGATTGTAATAATGGATCTTAAAGTAAAATTAGAGCCGTTTTCCATTCGCCAATATTGTTTTCTGTCCAAATTGTTATCCAAAGCAAAAGTCTCGTAGCTGCTATAGCCGGCATTGATCCGTAATTCTTTTATCCTTTTCGCTATTGAAAGAGATACGTTTTTTTGTATGTACGGCTTTTTTGCCACATACAATTTTCATACTAATTGTAAGATTAAATTACGGCATTTATTGCACATTATTTCCTTTATAGTATATTCGTTAGTTAATTCCGGGGCATTAAGCCGATTATCCAAAAAAGGGCTCCAGTTATATATTGTCCCATGAAAAGAACAACATAATACAATACTTTTGAAAAGGACCTAACGTTATAATTCCATGGATCAGAAAATAAAAGTGCTGATTGTCGAAGATCAAAAACTAATGAGGGATGGTTATATTTCTATTTTCAAAGAGCGTAAGGATTTTTGGATTGTCGGCGAAGTTAATAACGGAAAGGAGGCGATCGAATTACTTGATGAAAAAAGTGCTGACATATTAATCCTTGATATTGAAATGCCTGTAATGGATGCCTTCCAGGCAGTACCCATTATCAAAAAGTGTTTTCCGGAAGTTAAAATTTTAATTGTTAGCATGCATGAAGAGGAGGCACTCACGCGCGAATTAATAAGCATGGGAGCAAATGGTTATTTAAGTAAAAATTCTTCTGACTCAGAATTATGTATTGCTCTACATGCAATAATAAAGGACGGTTTTTATTTTAATAAGAATATAGCTAAATCTCTGTTGTTTGACAATAAAAAAGATTTACCCGTAACTTTAAAAAGTGTAGAGCTTACAGAAACTGAAGAAAAAGTTTTGAGATCTATTTGCGATGGCAAAACAAGCAAAGAGATCGGAAAGGAATTAAATATTTCTGAAAATACTATCGAGTTTCACAGAAAGAATATCTTCAAAAAATCTAATTCCAAATCACTGGCCGGTCTGATAAAATACGCTATTCGAAAAGGTTTAACAGGCTTAAACCCTCAATAATTCTACTACGGCAAACCGTAGTTTTTTAATCGGAAAACCGTAGGTGTTTTTTTATAAGTGGTTGACTTATAAAACCCTGTTTTATTTCGATTTTTTCATCCACTTTTCCGGTGTTTTTTCTTTCGTTTTTTCACAATACACTTGTTCGCCCTTTTAGGAGTTGATTTTTTCAACTTTAACGCAATACTTTAAAAAATTTAAACCTATTTAACTATGAAAAAAATCAAACTATTTCTTACGGCCATTACCCTTGTTGCAGGTACTTGGTTAGCAAAAGCTCAATCGTGTTCCTCTACTTCTTGTAACGTATCCACTTGTGAGTACGTATGCAATGGAGGATTTGAATATTATAGCACTCTACCTACAGGAATAAGTCAAATAGGTAACGCTTGCGGTTGGATAAATCAAAATGGAAGTACAACACCTGATTATTATAATTCAGGTTGCACGGGTTCAGCCTCATTAGTTTCTGTTCCTTGCAATACTTCAGGAAAAGAGCCGGTAAGAACTCCAGGCAGTACCGCTTATGCTGGCTTTGCTGTTAGAGATATTAATAGTTGGAATGAAAGAATAGCAAGCAAACTAACAACCACATTAAATGTAAATTCGACTTATGAAGTGAGCTTTTGGCTTTCATTAGCGGAAGAAACCGGGTATAACGAATTAAATACTATCGGGTTTAGCTTAGGACAATGGAATGGCTCTATTGTTACATTACCTAATACGATCAATATAATCAATACGAGTTCAGTCACCAATGACGGATGGACTAAAATCACCTATACCGTAAATGTAGGGCAAATGAGTGCCCCACCAGATTACATAGTAATCGGTGGCTTTCGGGACGTAATGGGTGCGTCAAATTCATTTACTCCGGTAACCGGTGGAGCTTCGACAATAACTTGCACAGGATTCTCATATCCTTCTCCAAGCCCTACTGAGTCTTATTACTTTATAGATGATGTTTCGATTAAAGAAATTATTCCCATTACTGCCACAGCAAGTCATACAACAGGTTGCGTAGGTGAAGTATTTACTTTAACAGTGACAGGTGTTGATACCTATACCTGGAACCCCGGTAATATTGTTGGTTCCACCACAACCGTTAATCCAAGTTCATCTACAATTTATACTGTTACCGGTACCAGTACTGCCGGATGTTTGGCTTCACCCGAAACAATTACCATCTCACCATATACTTGTTGTTTAAATCCGAATAGTGGGAAAATTAATTTCCGGGATGTTAATTTAATGCCTTATTCGACAAGCACCGCCATAGCAATACCTTGGTCCGCTTTGGCATCCGGCACTGTGGTTTATACCGGAAACGTAGCCATTCCATCCAATAGTATTATAACAAGCACATTAAGTGTTATTGGGAGCATGTCCGTGAGTGCGACTCTTACGTTTAATACCAGTAATATTTCGTTCGGTGAAGCTGCTGCAATGAAACAATATTCGAATACAACGATCGATCATTCTTATCTCTGGGGGTGTGATAAACTTTGGGCAGGTGTTCAATCATATGCGCAACTTTTGGTAACAAATTCATGGTTTGAAGATGCTTATAAAGCTATTGATGAAGGATACTATTTTACACCAGTGTCCAATCATCCGGGAATAACCGTAGATAATGTAATGTTTAATAAAAATTACCACGGAATAACTACTGGTTCATCAACAATGACTCCTGGAAATTTTAGAATAAAAGGTTGTTTATTTTCTTCACGTTCGTTTGGTACCCCAAATTATACAACCACCACACGCTATAATTCATTATTTCCGAATCCCTCGGCAAAACCGCCTGCTAAAATAAAAGGGTCAACTGTTTATAGCATCACCGCAAATACTATTCGTTCTGATGTTGGTATTATACTTGTTGGCCTTACAAGTACGACTACTCCAAATTATTTTGATATTGGCGCCGTTGATTGCTCATCTGGTACAAACGCAACCTACACAAACCGGTTTGATTACATAAATGAAGGTATAGTAACCGGTAGTGCGCGTGTTTCAATTATCAATAACATTTTCAGTAATATTATTAATACAGGAGTTGGTAATACACTCGGCGCAATTTACCATTTGAATGCTTTTGGAGGTACAGAAACAAGGGTTGGAGCTCTTGGCGGTGGGTGTTATCCTACTTCACATTATAAAAATGTATTTAGTTTAGTGAAAGACGGTGTTAATGCTGTTTATGGTGGACAATTAGATGTACAGTATAATGATTTTGATAATGTGAGCCGTTACGGCGTTGCTGTAACCTCTTGGTCAGCGGGTGTAAATGCTGCCACTCAAACAGTTGTTGTGAGCAATAATAGTTTTAGCACAACATCTTATGCTTTTTACGCAAGCGATAATCGTACCATAACTGCAACTGTTGCGAGCAACACGTTGGTTCAATCACAGCCAACGTATACCAGCACGGGTTATGGAGCTTATATTAATGAGATAGCAAAACCTGCTACTACCTCATATAGTATCCATAGCAACAACTTTAGTGGTGGGCAGTACAGTGTTTATTCGGTTAATACGCAAAATGTAAGAGTAGTGAACAATACGATCCAGGTTAAAAAGCCAACAACCACAAGTATTTTTAACGGTGGGGTTTGGCTTGATAACAGCGATAATTGTTTTGTAAAAGGAAACATTATAAGTTGCAACCCAACCAACAGCGGAAGCTGGAACACCTTTGGCGTGTTTGCAAATGCAAGCTACAATAACACTGTAAAATGTAACAGTATTACCGCGGTTAGCTCTTGCATGAAATTTCAGGGAGCTTGTGAGCCAACCACCATTTACACAAATACTTTAAATAATGTTCCGGGTGATCCTTGTTTATATGGTATCTGGTTCGATCAGGGAGGACAGACAGGGCATATCGGGTATAATAATGGTAGCCAATGGCAAATGAGCGATGATGTTTGGGGTGATTTCCTGTATGCAAGTGGTGGTGCTGATACAAAGTGTCAGACAAGTTCAAACACATCAGGTACATGTACCATTCATTATGACATAACAGGAGCAGGTAAAACAGCGGCATCTCATCAGCCTTCTGTTAATATTAATACTTTCGGTGGAACCGATTTTTCTCAATCTTATTCTACGACCGTGAACGGTAATACCAATAGTCAGGGATGCGGCGAACCATCAAGATTTATGAATGTTCCTCTTAACGGTGCAGGTAAAAATACTGGTGGTGACCTTACTTTAGGTAATGAGAGCCAAAATCCAAGTTTTACTTTACAACAAGAAAATAATGAAGCAGCAAATTTTTATAATCATCCATATAAAAAACGTATCATAATGAAAACATACGATTCGAATGGAAAACAAATTGTAACGAATGAAGATGCTTTTTGGACGGTGGATAGTTTAATGACTTCTTATACACAATCAGGAAACAGTGCAACTATAAATTCAGCAAAAACAATCAATGCGGCCATCACCGCTGTAAATAATATTGAGCAGAACCAGAAAGATTTCAATTCTATTTACTGCGTATATCTGGAAGATGATAGTTTGGTTACTGCAAATCAGTTACAGGATATAAAAGATCTCGCCGCGCTTTGTCCGTTTACAGAAGGTCTAGCCGTTTACAATGCACGTGCCTTGGTTCGCAAATGGGACGATAGTACGCTTTATTATAACGTTTGCGAAAACAATGTTCCCGATCTTGCTAACGATGCAGCCCGCTTTGCCGAGAAAATGAATGCGAACGCAATAGTACTTCCAACCGTCTATCCAAACCCTACTACAGGTAATTTAATGGTAAATAGTGGCTGTAAAAACTGTATCTTTGAGGTATATGATGTGATCGGCAAAAAAGTAATGAGCCAGAAACTTAACGAAAACGAAACCAAGGTTGATCTTAATTCGTTAAACAATGGTACCTACCTTTATAAAGTAGTACAGGAGGGCGTCATACTTAAAGCTGATAAGCTATTGTTAAACAGATAATGTATTTTAAAAAACATAAATTCTTAACGCAAAAAAGGGCTTATGCCCTTTTTTGCGTTTTGCTTAGTTTGTGTTCTTTTTCTCAAAGTGTATTAAACCTTGTAAATAATTCTTCTGCCGAACAATTTAAAACATGCTCGTTCGGCGGAGGCCTGATTTCAAATGTCAACTTTTGGTATTCACCGACGGGAGGAACTCCAGATTATTTTAATTCATGTTTAACTCAAACCGTATATCAAGTTCCAACAAATTTTTTTGGAAGCCAAAATCCAAGAACAGGCAATGCCTACATGGGATTTGGATTATATGGACTCAAATTATCCGGAGTAGATTTCAAAGAATATCTGGGTAATGGCTTAAAAAATGCTCTTAAGTCCGGTAAAAGTTATTGTGTAACTTATTATGTTAGTCTCGCTGAGTATAGTAGATATGCTTGTGCGAACATCGGATTTCTGTTGAGTCAAGATAGCATTTTAAATAGACCTTCGACCCTTGCTTTAGGATTGACCCCTAATTTTGAAACTACCAATATAATTACCGACAGTATTAACTGGGTACAAATTCAGGACACTTATTTATCAAATGGGACTGAAAGATTTATTACCATAGGGAATTTTAAAAGCGATATTAATACAACGAAAACACAGATTAAACCACCACCTACTTCCGGTGATAATGCTGCTTATTATTACATTGATGACATAAGCGTAATAGAAATCAATAGCGCCAGCGCCGCCATAAAAGATTCAATTACAAAATGTGCTCTTGATAGTGTTTCACTTGGTACAGACAGCACTGAGTTTGCAACCTACACTTGGTCTAGCACAGCCGCAGGTCTCGCGGCTTTAAGCTGTACCAACTGCCCCAACCCCATTGCAAAACCATTTATTACCACAAAATATTATTTGACCAAACAACAATGTAGTACTACAACTATAGATAGCGTAACGGTTGTTGTATTAACCCCAACAGTGCAAGCTAATGCAGGTAACGATAAAACCATTTGTATTGGAGAGTATACGCGGCTTGGCACAAGCGATAGTTTAGCCTTTACAAATTACAGTTGGCAAAATTCCACTTCCTTAAGTTGCAGCAATTGCGCTATGCCGTTAGCTTTTCCAATGGTCAGTACCACTTATACCGTGCAAAGAACAGAGTGCTCTAACCTAACAACAGATACTGTAAGAGTTATTGTTGATGATTGCGATCCAAGTTTTACAGTTCCAAATGTATTTACACCAAACTACGACGATGTGAACGATACCTGGGGCATTAATTTCAGCACAGTAAACAGTCGTATTAAAAATTTTAAGATGAATATTTACGATCGCTGGGGCCTTCTTGTTTACTCTACGAACTCCGAACTCTCAACTCCGAACTCTAAATGGGACGGGCATACAACTTCCGGAATGGAATGCAGCAGTGGTGTTTATTACTATATCATTACCTTCGAGAAAAACGAAGAACATATTTTACTCAAAGGGCATTTGAGTTTATTCAGATAGCCGAAGACCGTTAGTAAGAACCTAAAAGAAATTAAACAACCCTCTTTTCAAAGAATGCGGTATCGCCTCTCTCCTTGGGAGAGAGGAAGGGAGTGAGGTTGTGTGCCCTTTTTCCGATGGTTTAGCTGTATACCAATCAAGGGGCTTGATCCGTAACTGGGATGACAGTACACACTTTTACAATACCTGCGAAAATAGTGTGCCCGATCTTGGCGCTTAAAATGCAAAGGTAGCATTACAAAAGTCAATTGCTTCTCAGCAACAAGTTGAAGTGTATCCTAATCCTTCCAATGGTAGCTTAATGGTAAATAGTGGCTGTAAAAATTGTATCTTTGAGGTATATGATGTGATCGGCAAAAAAGTAATGAGCCAGAAACTTAGCGAAAACGAAACCAAGGTTGATCTTAATTCGTTAAACAATGGTACTTACCTGTATAAAATAATGCAGGATGGAATAATACTTAAAGCTGATAAACTATTGTTAAACAGATAATGTATTTTAAAAAACATAGATTATTAACGCAAAAAGGGGCTTATGCCCTTTTTTGCGTTTTTATAAGTTTATGTTCTTTTTCTCAAGTTATTCCTAACCTTATAAATAATTATTCATTTGAGGAATACAATAATTGTCCTTCTTCCTATGATAACATTAAAGATGCCAAATTTTGGTTTAAAGCAACAGTTCCAGGCACATCTGACTATTTTAATTCCTGTGCAACAAATTCTATAGTCTCGGTTCCAAATAATCCTTGGGGTATTCAAACTGCCAAAACAGGTAATGCTTATTCTGGCATTGCTATTTATGCAGAGCCGTTGGCAAATGCTAGGGAATATATAGAAAACGGATTAAAGCAAAATTTAATGATGAATAAACTATATTGCATAACTTTTTTTATAAATTTAAGTGATAAAGCTCGAATTGGAGCTAATAAAATAGGTTTTTTATTTAGTAAAGATTCCATTAGAGAATATTTTCCTATTGGCCCACCTTATCCTCTTAATTATATTCCAAATTATGAAAGTAATACTGTAATTACAGATACTATAAATTGGATACAAATCCAGACTACGTATACTGCAAATGGAACCGAAAAATTTATCACAATAGGTAATTTTAAAAATGATGCGGGAACTGTATATACTCCAACAAAACCTTTTATTAGTGGCAATGGATATAACGTAGCCTACTACTTTATTGATGATGTAAGCGTCACAGAAATTATTAATGCCAATGCAGCTATTAAAGACACTTTAATTAGCCGATGCGTTTCTGATAGTGTAGTTTTAGGAACTGATAGTACATGGGACGCTACTTACACTTGGAGCAGTACCGCAGCAGGCCTCGCTGCCTTAAGCTGCACAAATTGCCCCAACCCAATCGCAAAACCACTGGCAACAACAAAATATTATTTAACCAAACAGCAATGCAGTGCTACTACAATTGATAGTGTTACGGTTGTAGTATTAACCCCAACAACAATAGCTAATGCCGGCAATGATAAAACAATTTGCATCGGAGAGTATACGCAGCTTGGCACAAATGATAGCTTAGCATTTACCAATTACAGTTG
>CALMVZ010000003.1 GCA_937873155.1 uncultured Bacteroidota bacterium
GGCCTTCTTTTTTATGGATCGTTTACCGATATTGAATCCCTATGGGATAAGTTTTCTTTTTTGGTAATTAGATTTCAATGTCCCTTTAGGTATTAAATAGAGGTAACGCAACTACAACTAACGGGTATAGAATCCTATAGCGATTCGACAGTTAAATCCCTAAGGGATTTGGCCTTCTTTTGTATGGATCTTTTACCGATATTAAATCCCTATGGGATAAATTTTCTTTTTGGTAGTTAAATTTCAATGTCCCTTTAGGGACAAAATATCGGTAACACTTACTTCCAACAACCAATTTTTACCCCATAGGGGTTAAACCTTGCTGAATCTCTTAGGGATCCGAATGGTTCTTTGTTATCGGATTTACAGGCATTTGATCCTGCGGGATAGAAACTCCCGGATTTATTCGATTCTTGTACTGAAAAGAAATCTTAAATTTGCTTTATGAAAATTATCTGTATTGGCCGTAATTATGCTGAGCACGCTAAAGAAATGAAAAGCGATGTTCCTACTGAGCCTGTTTATTTTATGAAACCCGATACTTCTTTATTGAGAGAGGGTGATTTCTATATTCCTGATTTCACTAAAGACCTGCATCACGAGATCGAATTGGTTTTAAAGATATCGAAAGCGGGTAAAAGCATTGAAGAACAATTCGCACACAAGTATTACGATGAGATCGGTTTAGGAATTGATTTTACAGCCCGCGACATCCAGGCGAAATGTAAAGAAAAAGGCCTGCCTTGGGAAAAAGCAAAAGCTTTTGATAATTCAGCACCTATTGGGAATTTTGTGAAGAAGGAAGAGCTTGGTGACCTTAAAAACATAAACTTCGAATTAAAAATTAACGGTGAAAGCCGCCAGATTGGGAATTCAAAAGATCTTATTTTCAGTTTCGATAAAGTCGTCTCTTATATCTCACGCTTCGTTACACTAAAAACAGGTGATTTGATATATACCGGTACGCCTGAAGGTGTCGGTCCTGTTAAAATAGGCGACAAAATGGAAGGTTTTATTAATGGAAAGTCATTTTTAACACTGAATGTTAAATGAGAAAGGGGCTTAAAATAATTCCGATCTTCTTTATCAAGTTCTACCAGTATTCTATTTCTCCGTTACTCCCAAATTCCTGTCGTTACACTCCAACCTGTTCTCAATACAGTATTGATGCTATTAACAAATATGGCGTCATCAAAGGGATATGGTTAGGCTTCAAACGGATCATCAGCTGCCACCCGTGGGGCGGACACGGATATGATCCTGTTAAATAGGAACTCAATAGTGTGTATATTTCCTTGCTGTTTTTATCTCTATTTTCATTAAATTTATAGAATGCAAAAAAGCGTTTTTCTTGTTTTTACCCTGTTAGTTTTCTTGTCCTGTAAAAAGGATCCTGAGATCAAACAACCTGAAATTGTTGTTACTAATGATGTTGATGTGAATGTTACCAATGTTGTTGGAGCAATGCCTCTTGCGCTGAATACACAAACTTATATTAATGCTAACCAGGATACATTCACGGTATCCTTGTTTAAATATTATATCAGCAACATAAGATTATACAGGCAGGATGGTTTTATTTTTGAAGAAGCGGAGAGTTATCATCTGGTATCAGAAGATGATAGTATCAGCAGGAATTTCAGAATAAAAAATGTTCCCGTTGGGAATTATACAGGTATCGAATTCATTATAGGTGTAGATAGTTTGCGGAATTGCAGCGGTGCACAGAGTGGCGCGCTTGATCCATTGAACGATATGTTCTGGGATTGGTCGCAGGGATATATTTTTGCAAAATTGCAGGGAACTTATAGTTATAATAATTTAAGTTACACACATCATGTGGGTGGTTTCATCGGACAGTGGAGTGCTATTGTAAGATCCAATCCTACTCTTGGCAGTAATACTTTAGTTGTAGGAACAGCTCATTCCCCGAAAATTTTAATGAAAGCGGATGTTCTTGAGTGGTTCGTGAATCCGACTGTGATAGATCTTCAGGGTTATGCTTCGTTGGCCATTGGTAAAAAGTCTCATGAAGTAGCCGAGAATTATGCGGATATGTTCTCCGTCTCATCAATTCAGAATTAGTGATGCGTATTTGGATAGTTTATATAGTCTTGTTTGTCTTAATTTCGTGTAAAAGAGATGCTGAGATAATTGAACCTGTATCTTCAACTCCGGATACATATGCTCCTGTTATACCTGCCGGCTGGCCAAATCCTGTTTATGATTTTACGGGGAATGAAGTTACTTACGATAAATTTACTTTAGGCAGACATTTGTTCTATGAGCCAATGTTATCGGTTGACAGTACAGTTTCGTGCGGGAGTTGTCATATGCAAACTTTTGGTTTTTCTAACGGGCCAAGCCACGCGGTTAGTCATGGTGTAAATGATCTGGTTGGTAAGCGGAATTCACCTGCATTGTTTAATCTGACATGGCAGACTAAGATCATGTGGGATGGGGGAGTAAGTAATTTGGAGAATCAGCCAATAGGCCCTATTCAAAATCCTATTGAAATGAATTTGAGTCTGGGAAATGCGCTGACAAGGATAGCAGCATCTCCAAAATACAAAGCATTGTTTGAGAAAGCTTATGGTGATACGGTTGTGACATCGCAGCGCTTTTTGAAAGCATTTGCCCAGTTCATGGGATTAATGGTGTCGTATAACAGTAAGTATGATAAAGTAAAGAATGGTAATGATGTTTTTACAACGGCCGAAAATAACGGATATGCAGTTTTCAAGAGCAAGTGTGCTTCATGTCATAGCGAGCCTTTATTCAGCGATTATACTTTCCGTAATAACGGGATACCGGTTAATTCTTACCAGGATAGCGGCAGGTATAGAATAACATTAGATCCGAATGATATTTATAAGTTTAAAGTTCCATCGTTAAGAAACCTGGCGTTCTCTGCACCTTATATGCACGATGGAAGGTTCAATACACTTGCGCAAGTTTTAAATCACTATTCAATGGGGATAGCGCCAATGCAAAATTTAGATCCGTTATTAAGCACCGGCATTCCACTGAACAACCAGGAGAAAAGTGATCTGTTAAACTTTTTAGCTACGCTTAACGATTATACTTTCATTAACGATACCCGCTTTAAGGAAATACATTAATGCAAATCCGCAAAATTTCATTAAATTTGGGAAAATCAAATTGTTATGAAAAATCTTAAATACATTGTTCTGTTCATTCTGGCTTTAAGTTTCTTTGGCTGTAAGAAAAATCAATTAGGAGGTAAATCGAACATTAAAGGAAAAGTAATGCACCATGAGACTCCGATCCCGAATGCAAGGGTATATATAAAATTCAACGCAACTGAATTCCCGGGAGAAGATGTAAGTGTTTATAATACGTTTGTTGATGCTGATCATAACGGTAATTTTTTGATCCCGAATATCTACCGCGGTAAATATTATTTCTATGCTGTTGGTGTTGATCCTGCGATCGGAATCACTAATAATATTGTAAAAGGCGGAATAGCCCTTAAAGTGAAAATGCTTAAAGAAATTACGGGATTTGAAGTTCCGGTGGTTGAATAAACCATGTAACTTATCATATATTCCTGCGTTATCAGTTTGATGCCACACAATTTTAAAACGATCCTGCTTTTAGTGTTCCTGCTAGGCGGGATCTTTTGTTTTTCACAGAATGTTAAGATAAGAGGCAAGGCCCATTCTTCACATAAGGGCAAAGCCATTAGCTTGTTAGCATACAGTGATCTTATCACGTATACCCGCGTTCGGGAAGCGACTGATACTATAGGTGATGATGGATATTTTGAGTTACAACTGCAGGTCGATAACACCCAGCCGGTACAATTGCAGATCGATAATTTATTCGGCAAACTTTATATACAGCCGAATTATGTTTACGGCGTTACTTATCCCGGATTAGATTCAACACTTGACATAAGGGGAGGAACAGAGACCAGTATCGATATCGGGATCATTTCGGGTGATACAACTGAACTGAATACATTGATCATCGATTTCAATAAAGTATACAATTTGGTTTTTAAGAATGCAGAGACACAATTCTTAAACAGGACCCGTATCTTTCAGAAACTCGATACAGTAAAAATGATAAGTAGTTTCAGATACAAAAAGAACAAGAACGCTTATTTTAAAAGCTATATTGAATACAATATTGCTGAACTTAATTCGAATGCTTCGAGGAGCAAAGCTTTCCTGTCCTCAAATTACCTGCTGAATAAACCTGTTCAATCGGAGCAATATGAATACATGACCTTCTTTAATGCTTTTTTTAAGGGATATCTTGAAGCGTATTCTACTGGAAAAGCAGGCGAGAACATCCATCATTTGATCAATACCACCGGACAATACAAAGACATAAAAGCGTTTGTGAAAAATGACCCATTGCTGGCAAATGATACTTTATGTGAACTGGTGCTTATTAAAACTTTCTGGGATTGTTATTTCAGTCCGCAATACGACAGGGGGCAGGTAGTAGCTATTGTTGAACAGTTCTTTGAGGCAACAAAGATCCCTGCACATAAAAAGATAGCGGGAAATATTTTGCAAATAGCAAATCAATTAAGTGTTGGTTCTACGGCACCGGTATTTTCAGCCACTGATCGGGCCGGAAAAATGTTCAATCTTTCAGATATTAAAAAACGATATATCTACCTGAATTTTTTCTCTACCAAGGACATAGGAAGTATGAAGGAAATGCCGAAGCTTGCTGAGTTGGTTAAGAAGTATGGGGATAAAGTGGTATTTATTAGTATCTGTACCGATGATAGTCTGAAAACCTATAAGAATTATCTAAAAGCCAATCCAAAATACAATTGGACCATTTTATTCAATAATTCGGTTCCAAAAGGGAGTACGGCCCGCGACCTGTATAATGTAAAAGGATTACCTGCCTTTTTCTTTATTAACCAATTCGGGAATCTGGCTCAATCGCCCGCCAAGAGCCCAACCCAGGGTTTTGAGTTCAAGCTAAAGGCGCTGTTCAAGCCTAAGAAAAGCGATACCAAAATAGGAATACGTTAAAGTGTTTATCCTAAATCCCGAAGGGATGATACAATTATAGAGAAACAGCCATTATGAAACAAAACCTTAAAGGGGTGAAATTAAACGTAATCCCTTCGGGATTTGGAACGAATATGCATCAATCTCTATAATACTTTCAGTCCCCAGGACCTTTATTATTATTTAAACCCTAAAGGATGGTCATAAATGCTAACAGTTTTCAAAACCTATTAACATTGTTTTTTAACCCCCTGAATTTTACCGACCTTTACATTTTAGAATTCAAGTTCTAAAAAACATGCAACTGAAATACCACCAAAAGCAAAAAGCTATACTTTTATTGGAAGACGGAAAGGTTTTTGAAGGAAAAGCCGCCGGAAAAATCGGAACCACTACAGGCGAGATCTGTTTTAATACAGGCATGACCGGTTACCAGGAAATTTTCACAGATCCATCCTACTTCGGACAAATTATCGTGATGAACAATGTTCACGTCGGAAATTATGGGATTGAAGAAACCGAAGTAGAAAGTAACAGTGTTAAAATTTCAGGTATGATCTGCAAAAAATTCAATGAGGGTTTTTCGCGTAAACGCGCACAGCAATCATTACAGGATTATTTCGAAAAGAATAATGTGGTATCGATCAGCGATGTGGATACACGCGCTATTGTTAGATATATCAGGGATAAAGGCGCAATGAATTGTGTGATCTCTTCTGAGAACACAGATATTGATTCGCTTAAAAAAATATTAGCTAAAGTTCCGAAAATGGAAGGGTTGGAGTTATCTTCTAAAGTAGCAACAACAAAACCATTTGAAATGGGAGATAAGAACTCAAAATTCAAAGTGGCTGTTGTTGATTTCGGAACTAAAACGAACATCTTGCGTTCTCTAGTTGAAAGAGGGTGTTATTTAAGAGTTTTCCCAATGAAAACAGCTTTAAAAGAAATGCTCGAATTCAATCCGGATGGTTTCATGTTGACTAATGGTCCCGGCGATCCCGGAGTTATGAAAGATGAAATTGCTTTAGTGAAAGAAATTGTAAATACAAGCAAACCGGTTTTCGGAATTTGTTTCGGGCATCAATTATTAGCAGAATCGCAAGGCATCAAAACTTATAAAATGCATGCCGGTCATCGTGGTATCAATCATCCTGTAAAAAACCTGATCAGCGGTAAATGTGAAGTGACTTCCCAGAACCATGGTTTCAGCGTGAAAGCTGAAGATGTAAAAAGCAATCCGAATATTGAGATCACTCATGTTAATCTGAATGATGGAACTATTGAAGGCATCCGTTTAAAAGATAAACCTGCGTTCTCAGTCCAACATCACCCTGAAGCTTGTCCCGGCCCTTACGACAGCCGTTATCTCTTCGATGAGTTCGTTGAGAATATAGTAAAGAGTAAGAAGCAGGTACTTGCCTGATCTTTCAATTGATCTTCATGGCAATTTCTTTATATGCTTCCCTGAAAGGAATGCCTTTCATTACTAATTCGTTCACAGCATTGACACTATACATATGCTTGTAAATTTCTTCTTCTGAGCATTGTTCATTCACCTGAATGTTCGGAAGAACATGAATAAGCACATCCAGACAATCTTTTATTTGTTCTATTGCCGGAAAGATCAATTCTTTGGTCAACTGCATATCCCTGTGATAACCGCTTGGTAAATTATTAGTGAGAAGACTTAATTGATTTGGTAATCCTTGAAGGATATTACACTTTGCTCTTATTAATTCAAAAACATCAGGATTTTTTTTATGCGGCATGATGCTGCTGCCGGTTGTGAATTGTTCCGGAAACGAAATGAAATTAAAATTCTGGCACAGATACAAACAGATGTCGTAAGAAAATTTTGAAAGTGTGTGAGCAAGGGATGAAATTGCCATTAAAGTTACCTTCTCAGATTTTCCCCGCGTCATTTGTGCATACACGTCGCTTTTATTATAAGAAGCGAATCCCATTTCTTTGGTGGTGAATTCTTTGTCAATGTTAAAGTTTGTTCCGTAGCCAGCAGCGCTGCCTAAAGGATTTTTGTCGCAGATCTTATAAGCTGCGTCAATAAGTTCTATATCATCTTCGATACTTTCAGAATAAGCAAGGAACCATTGTCCGAATGAAGAAGGCATGGCTACTTGAAAATGTGTATAGCCGGGCAAGATAATGTTTTGATGCTTGGCAGATAATTCATTAAGTACAGATTGTAATTCAATGCTTTTTGATCTTATAACAGCAAGTTCATGTTTTAAATATAACTTAATGGCAGTTAACACCTGGTCGTTTCGCGACCGTGCAGTGTGTATCTTTTTTCCGGTTTCACCGAATCTTAAGGTTAAGTAAAATTCTATTTGTGAATGAATGTCTTCGATCCCGTCATTGATCGTGAATTTACCTTCCCTGATCATCGTTCCGATCTCGTTCAAGCCTTGTAAAAGTTGTTTAAGTTCTTCTTCCGAGATCAAACCGATCGCTTGCAGCATTTTCGCATGCGCTTTCGAGGCGATCACATCGTATGGCGCAATGAAAAGATCCATGGTCTTATCATTACCGACCGTGAATTTCTCGATAAGCTTATCTGTTTTAATTTCTTTTTCCCAAAGTTTTGTTTTCATACTATTTTCTTTAATAATTTGATATATAATTCAATTCCTTCTTTTATTTCTTCTGTGTAGATGAATTCATCTGCGGTATGACTTCGGGCACTATCTCCCGGACCAATTTTCAAGGTAGGGAAGGGCATAAGGGCTTTGTCACTTGTAGTTGGCGAGCCGTAGGTTGATCTTCCCAGTTCCAATCCGCTTTTAATTACCGGATGGTTTAAAGAAATAGAAGAAGATCTCATTCTCAGACTTCTTGGTTTTATTTCGCAAGTCACATGCTGATCTATTTCATTCAGTATTTCTTCAAAAGAGTATAATTCGTTTACCCTGATATCCACTACAAATTTGCACTGTGCAGGAACAACATTGTGTGCTTTGTTCTCGGTTTCAATACTTGTGACGCTCATCTTGACCGGTCCGAGTAGGTTGGAAACTTTCCCGAACTTATAATTCCTGAACCACTCGATATCTTTCAATGAGTGATAGAGGGCATTATCTCCCTCGTTTCTTGCGGCATGCCCCGCTTTCCCGTAATTCCTGCAATCTAAGACAAGCAGGCCTTTTTCAGCCACTGCCATATTCATTAATGTAGGTTCCCCAACGATTCCAAACTCTATTTTATCTAAGTCCGGTAATAGAGCCTCGATCCCGTTGGTACCTGAGATCTCTTCTTCTGCGCTCACTGCAAAAATGATATTGTAGTTTAGATTTTCTTTTGTATAAAAGTATAGGAAGGTAGTCATCAATGAAACTAATGCTCCGCCGGCATCATTGCTTCCTAAGCCAAATAATTTTCCATCTTTTTGAAGAGCTTCAAACGGATCTATTGTGTATCCTTTGTTTGGTCTTACAGTATCGTGGTGGGAATTTAAAAGCAATGTCGGTTTTGTTGCATCAAATTTTTTGTTCTTCACCCACAGATTATTTAAATATCTTTGAACCGGAATTCCTTTTTTAAAGAAAAAATCTTCAATGATCTCCGCCGTTTTATGCTCTTCCGTGCTGAAACTTGGAGTTTCGATCAGTTTACAGAGCAGATCAATGGCTTCTTCCTGCAATAAATGAATTGGATTAGTTTGTAATTCTTGTACCTGCATTTTGATTTAGTATTTGAGATGAATTTGTAATTACTACTTCTTTTACTCCTTTTCTGATGGAGAGAAAGGCGTTATCTAATTTTGGGATCATGCCATCAGTTATTATCTTTTCTTTTTTTAGAAGATCATATACCGACGGATTTATGACCCCGATCACTTTTTCGCCATTCAGAACGCCATCTTTTTCGAAGCTATAGATCAATTTCACTTCATAGAGGGTTGATAGGGCAACAGCCAATGCAGATGCTATTGTGTCTGCATTTGTGTTTAATAATTGCCCGGTGTAATCGGAAGTGATAGGTGCGACGACGGGAACAATATTGTTAGTTAGGATCAATTCCAGGAATTTGGTATTTATTTTACTTTCCAAAACCTCCCCCACAAAACCGTAATCAACGTTTGTTTTTTTTCTTTTTTCTGAAGGGATCAAAAGCAGATCTGCTCCACACAAACCAATGGACTCACAATTTTTAGAGTTCAGTGCTGCTGTAATGGATTTATTGATCCAACCGGCATAGACCATTGTTGCGACTTTTAAGGTTTCCGCGTCAGTTATTCTTCTACCATCCACCATTTTGGTCTCAAAACCTAATTGTGAGGAAAGCTGGGTAGCAATTTTACCGCCGCCATGGACCAATATTTTATTTCCGCCTATTTTTGCAAAAGACGAGAGAAACTGACTTAATGTTCTTTCATCATCAATTACGTTTCCTCCGATCTTTATTATTGTTAGTTTTTTCATGCTTCTTCTAAACTCAGAGCGTGAATATTGGTTTGTTTGGAGGGTAATTTCATTAGAATTGTTTTTAATACAGCTTGAGCTGAATACACCCTGTTCGCAGCTTGTTGTTGGATCAAGCTTTTTGGATGATCAATGAGTTTGCTGCTTAATTCAACATCTCTTCTCACAGGTAAACAATGCATAATCCTTGCGGAATTAGTTAATTGATATTTATTCAGATCCATCATCCAATTCTCTTTTACCTCAGGCGTTTTGCCGTAATCGTTGTAAGCTGACCAGTTCTTTACATAAATGAAATCAGCATCTTTCAAAGCCTTTTCCTGATCGTACTCAATTGTTGCCCCCCTTGTATAATCTTTACACAATTCATAACCGTGAGGGTGAGTAATGGTCAGATCAACATCAAGTTTCGTTATCCATTCTGCAAACGAATTTGGAACGGCTTGTGGTAAAGCTTTGATGTGTGGCGCCCAGGTTAGGACTACTTTTGGTTTGTAATTTTGCTTCCAATTTTCTTTAATGGTTACCGCATCTGCTAAGCTTTGCAATGGATGTAATGTGGCAGATTCGAGACTAACAACAGGAACATTGCAATACTTCATTAACTGAATTAATATTTTTTCACTATAATCCAATTTTTTATCAGTAAGGGTGGGGAAGCATCTTATTCCAATGATATCACAATAAGTACCTAGTACTCCTGCAGCATCTTTAATGTGTTCAACGGAATTGCCGTTCATGATAACATCATCATTCCATTCAATGGCCCAGCTTTCTTTATCTAAATTCATTACCATCACTTCCATGCCTAACGATCTGGCAGCTTTCTGTGTACTCAGCCTTGTTCTTAAACTTGGGTTCATGAAGATGAGCCCGATTGTTTTTCCTTTTCCTAATTCAGAAAAAGCAAGAGGGTTTTGTTTGAGTTGTATAGCCTCCTCAATTATTTTATTGTGGTCAGGCACATCGTATATGGTTGTAAAATGTTTCATGTTTAATTGTTTGATGGTTGTAGTTGTTTGCTTAGTGATATTGCGAGTGCTTCATTAAATAATTCGATCTCCTTTGCTTTTACGGTTAATGCCGGAAGTAAACGGATCACATTTTTATTGGATGCAGTTCCGACCAAAATATGATATTCGTTTGTTAATGTGTTTTTTAATTCCGTGATAGGAAAATCAAATTCGACCCCGATCATCAGACCTTTTCCTCTCACATCTTTTATGCCTTCAATGGTTTTCAGTTGTTTCATCCATTTTTCACCTAAAGCAAAAGCTGACTCCATTAAATTTTCTTCTTTGATCACATCCAGTACTGAAATTGCAGCAGCGCAGGCTAAGTGATTACCGCCAAAGGTTGTTCCCAATAAACCGTATTTCGCTTTAAAATCCGGACTTATCAAAACGCCTCCGATAGGAAAACCATTTCCCATTCCTTTAGCTGTAGTGATCAGATCCGGTTTGACCCCCGAATATTGATGAGCAAAGAATTTTCCTGACCTACCGTAACCCGATTGTACTTCATCTAAAATTAAAACAGCTCCTGTTTCATCACACTTTTTTCTTAGAAGTTGAAGAAAGGAATTTGTTGGGGTGTGGATCCCGGCAACACCCTGAATACCTTCAATGATAACTGCGCAAACTGAATCGTCGATCGTATCTGCAAAAACCTCTTCGTTATTCAAAGGAAGGAAAACAACTTCATGCGTTTTGTTGATCTCAGCCTGGATCGATGTGTCGTTTGTTCCGGCAACGGCTAATGAAGTTCTGCCATGGAAACTTTTTTGAAAGGCAATGATCTTCTTCCTTTCGTTCTTAAATGAAGAAAGTTTCAGAGCATTCTCATTTGCTTCGGCACCTGAGTTGCACAGAAATAAATTATGATCAGGATAGCCGCTAAGTTCTCCAAGTTTATAAGCTAATTCTTCCTGTAATGGATTCAATACTGAATTAGAATAAAAAGCAATGTTGTTAAGTTGCCTGGTGATCTTTTCAATATAATAAGGATGACTATGCCCGATCGAAATAACGGCGTGGCCTCCGTACAGGTCAAGATATTTTTCTTTCTTATTATCCCACAACCAGGAGCCTTCAGCTCGTACAGGTGTAATGGGTGTTAATGGATATACGTTAAATGTTTTCATAATTAAAATGCTGATGGTTTTAGTTTTAAGCCTTGTGTTTCGTTCAATCCAAACATTAAATTCATATTCTGAACCGCTTGTCCGGCTGCTCCTTTCAGTAAATTGTCGATCGCAGAAATAATAATGAGGCTGTCTTTTTCTTTGTGAAGTGAAATAAAGCAGTTGTTTGTGTTAACTACCTGTTTCATGTCAATTTCGAAAGGAACAATATGTGTGAAAGGTGAGTCCGAATAATAGTTTTCGTAATCTGATTTTACCTTTTCCGGATCATGATCTCCTTTTACATAGGTCACAGCATAAATACCCCTGGTAAAAGCACCTCTTTGCGGAACGAAGTTCAGGTTAGAAGCAAATGAAGATTGTAATTGTTTTAATGATTCCAATATCTCTGTCTCATGCTGGTGATCTAAGGTTTTGTAGGTACTATGATTATTATTTCTCCAGGAAAAATGATTTGTGGCAGATAATGTTTGTCCTGCTCCGGTTGAACCTGTTGTTGCGCTCACATGAATATCTGAATTCAAATTTCCATTAGCTGCAAGGGGAAGCAAAGCCAGTTGAATACAAGTGGCAAAACAACCGGGATTAGCAAGATGATCTGCTTTTTTGATCTTTTCTTTGTTCAATTCGCTTAATCCATATACAAATTCTTTGGAACCTGATCTGTTCTTATCCTTATGTCTGAAATCCTGACTCAGGTCGATGATCTTAACGGAATCTGAAATCGGATTCTTTTCTAAAAAAGATCCGGACTCTCCATGGCCTTTACATAAGAACAGAACATCAGCATCTCCGATCACTTCTTGAAAGATCAATTCGGTTGCACCAAAGCAATCAGTATGCACTTCATATAATTTTTTACCATGCTGACTTTCGCTTTGCACAAAGTTCAATTCAACGTCAGGGTGATGAAGTAATAGTCTTGCTACTTCTCCGCCCGTATAACCTGCGGCGCCTATAATTCCTGCCTTAATCATTGGTATTGAGAATTAGATCGGTTTGTAATTCGTTCACTTTATAGTAGATCGCTGTTTGGTTCCCAAAGATTTTTGTAAAGCCTTTTACATCTTCTCCCGTAAACGATCTGTTCATTTCACCATACGAACCAAATTTGTCATTCATGAGATCGTGAGGTGAGGAGATGCCGTCGATCGTAAACCTGAAAGGCATTAATGTTACAAAAACTTCCCCGCTCACATTTTGCTGAGTGTTTTCAAAAAAGGCTTCCATATCTCTCATCGCCGGATCTAAATACTGGCCTTCGTGTAGCCAATTGCCATACCAGAGCGCTAACTGATCTTTCCAATACAATTGCCATTTAGTGAGTACGTGCTTTTCTAAAGCATGATGTGCTTTTATGGTGATCAATGAAGCAGCAGCTTCAAAACCAACTCTGCCTTTAATACCAATGATAGTATCTCCTACATGAATATCTCTTCCAATTCCGTAAGGAGCGGCGATCTGAGTTAATGCTTCAATGGCTTCTACAGAACTTTTGTGGTCGACTCCATTAATTTGTTTCAGTTCGCCTTTTTCAAACAAGAGTTTTAGTTTTTCTGAGCCACTCCTGCTGGTCGAAGTAGGCCATGCATTGTCAGCTAATGGCAGATGGGATGTGAGCGTTTCTTTTCCACCCACAGAATTTCCCCAGATACCTTTGTTTACGCTGTATAAGGCTTTTTCAAAATTCATATCAACGCCGTTCTTTTTCAAAAACTCTATTTCATCTTGTCTGGATAGTTTCAGATCCCGGATCGGGGTGATTATTTCCGCTTCGGGTAAAAGGATCTGAAAGGCCATATTAAATCTTACCTGGTCGTTACCGGCACCGGTACTACCGTGTGCAATAGCTTTTGCTCCTGATAATTTGGCATAATCGGCAATGGCAAGCGCCTGAATGATCCTTTCAGCACTAACGGAAAGGGGATAAGTGTTGTTCTTCAAAACATTCCCAAACACCAGATATTTTATGATCTTATCATAATAAGCTTGTTTGGCATCAATGATCTTGAAGGAAGCAACGCCTAAATTTTCGGCGTGTTGTTCCAGTTTTAATTTGTCTTCGTTAGTGAACCCGCCGGTATCAACAGTAACAGCGTGTACGTTTAGTTGTAATTCGTTCTTTAAGTAAATGGCGCAAAAGGTGGTATCTAAACCGCCGCTAAAAGCCAGGATAACGTTATTGTTTTTCATAAAAATGTATTTAAAAGTTCTTCTTTCTTAATAATTAATTTTTTGAGGAATGTGTTCTGTTTGATCCGTAACAAACGTTCCATGACTTTTTTCTTGCTGACGAAGTCAAACCACTTTGGTTTATTCTTTTCAGCCGGATCATAAAGCATGGCTGTACACAAACAATTCTTCCGCTCTTTACTTTTCAGGATCTCAAAATTCACGCAACTTTGGCAACCTTTCCAGAATGCTTCGTCCTGAGTAAGCTCCGAATAAGTTACGGGTTCATAACCCAGATCAGAATTGATCTTCATTACGGCAAGTCCGGTTGTTAACCCGAAAATTTTCGCTTCAGGGTATTTTGCCTTCGATAATTCAAAAATTTTCTTTTTGATATCAGTAGCTAAACCGCTTTTTCTGAATTGGGGTGAAACGATCAAACCTGAGTTCGCAACATAATTGCCATGACTCCATGTTTCGATGTAACAAAAGCCGGCCCATTCGCCTTTTTTACTAAGTGCGATCACCGCTTTTCCTTCCAGCATTTTTTGCCGGATATAGTCAGGAGTCCGTTTAGCAATGCCGGTTCCCCGTGCTCTTGCTGACGACTCCATTTCGTTGCAGATAATATCTGCATGATGCAAGTGAAGCTCACTGGCTACCTGCACAACAAAATGTTGCATTTCAAATTAAAATTTGAGAATTATTGAAATAAAAAATAAGAAGACTAACCCTGCAGGATCGCAGAATTAATTTTGTGACAGAGAACGGGCTCTAATCAACGTCGGATATAAAAAATGGGGCGTACGGGTAAAACGAACAACAGGTTAGCTGTTGATAAAAACACACTCTTGCTCAAGGAGCTGATTTTTCTGCCGAAGACAGATGAGCATAGAATGAAATTAAGTGTTTTCATTTTCTGTTTTTGCTCTTGGTGTTTTTTGTTTTTTAATAATTGTTTCGCAAATATTTCATATTTTTTTTATTAAATCCAAATTTATTTTCCGGAATTGCTCGGCAAAACGATTTAGGAAATTTTTTTTGAACGGGTTTACCAATGAAACGGGATCAAAATTATTTTTTGTAGTGACCCAGAATTTTTTCCAGTTCCGCAGGATTCAAATTGACCAATAATTTTTTGAAAGGACTGGTTTGTCCTTTTTCTAAAACAAGATCGCGCTTGCTTATTTTAAATTCTTTAGAGAGAAACCTGATCAGGTAAGTATTGGCTGCGCCATTGATCGGTTTTTCGCGGATCTTAATGATGAGATTGTTTTCAGTGTCGAAACTGATCTCATCTTTAAAAGAACCCGGTTTTATTTTTACGAACAGGGGAGTCATTTTGTTTTTAAACCAACGTGCTTCTGTTAACCTTACCCGTTCACTAAAGTGAACCTTCCTCTCTTATGAGGAGAGGCGGATTCATCCTGCGAATGGAATTTTATCCTTTGAAATCTATTTTACGATGAGTGCCATCACAATATGGTTTTGTTGTTGATGCACCGCAACGGCATAAAGCAACCATCTTTTCTTTTGTTTCAACAGTTCCATTGCTGTGTTTAATTTCGATCGTACCGTGAACTAAGATCGGTCCGTTTGCTGCGATCTCGATTTTGTTTTGATTGTTGTCCATAATTAAATTTTAGTATCGTAAGTATAACTTAAAGCTTTCGAAGGACATTTGTCGATCTGATCTGTAATTCTTTTTGTGTCCACTGTTCCTGCATTTATCCAGGGGTTTTCACTTGAATTAAAAACTTCAGGTAAATTGTTCCGGCAAATTTTTGAGCGGCAGCAAAGGGAAGGTTTCCAATTTATTGTGATCTCATCATTTCCGTACTTCTTAGTTTCTATCATTGCGAGAAGGTACGTATAATAAACGGATATTAACGAAGACGTTTTACAATCTCATCCAGAGGCTTTCTTGTTCTTGGAGTCAATTCCCTTGTTTTAAATGGTTCGTCGAGTTTTTCAGCTGAATCCAAATATCCCAGTGCGATAAAAACTACCGGTTCTGAAACTTCAGTATTGATATTTAAAATCTCAACAGCTTTGCCGGGATCAAAGCCTCCCATCACATGGCCGTATATTCCCATACTGGTGGCTTGCAGCATTAAACTGGTGTTTGCGGCACCGACATCATGCTTCGCGGCCCTGTTCTCATGTCCATTATCTAGTTTTTTATGAGCCAGAACTGCCATCAGAACTGCAGCATTTTTTGTCCAAGGCTGATTTCCTCCTAATAAACAATTATGGAGTTTATCGAAAGCGGCCAAATCATCCTTATGTGCATAAATATACTCCCAAGGTTGTGCATTATTAGCGCTAAAGGCCCAGGAGGCGGCTTCAAACAGGGTTTCCATATCCGTTTCAGAAATAGCCTTATCTGAAAATGAACGCGCACTCCATCTTTCTTTTATTACATCGATTACTTTGTGTTTTGTTTTTGCAATCTTTATGCTCATATTTTAAATTTTAGTCTTCAATTAAAACACCCATTTTTCCCATTCTGTAATCGCGAAACGCCTCCATGATCTCGGTTTCAGTGTTCATCACAAAAGGACCATGCGCCACAATTTTTTCGTTAATGGGTTCGCCGCTCATTAATAAAGCACGGGTGTCTTCTAAAGCTTCAAAACTAATGCTGTCATCATCATTTTTAAATTCGATAAAATTCTTACCGGTAATTTCTTTGCCATCCACCTTCAAAACCCCGTCCAGCAAATATAAAAAAGCATTATGTGTTTTAGGTATATTAATTATAATTTTTCCTGAACCCAGAGCATAAATAGTTGCTGAGTTAATAGGAGTAAGAGTAGGTATAGGCCCTTTGATTCCTCTTAACTCGCCAGTAATCACATTAACGGTTATTTTTCCGTCTTCACTTTTATAAAATGGCGTTTCTTCCTTGGTTAAAGGATGATAATAGGGCTGGTCGTTTTTGTTCTTAGCCGGAGAATTTATCCACATCTGAATTAATTCCTGTTCAGTTGTTGTTGGACGCTCACTGTGCATGATTCCCATCCCGGCGTTCATCCATTGAGTACCACCTTCGTTTACGCTTTTGTTATTACCGCGACTATCCCGATGGTTCACGCCGCCTTTGAACATGAACGTTACAGGCGAAAATCCTTTGTGAGGGTGCGGACCAACTCCGGCTTGCTTCATATTTTCGTTGGGGTCAGTAAACATGTGCCCATGATGCAATAATACAAACGGGTCGAGATATTCTAATTCTGCTGACGGTAATGGTTGTCTTACTTTTAATTCGCCCATATTTTGCATGCGGGCCGGAATTATTTTATTTATTGTTCTCATTTTTATCCTTTCTATCCGATCATTGGAACATCCATGATCAGAATTTCTGTATTATCATTGTTACTTGTTATTTCAATTTTATCAGTGCCCCAGATGCCGTAGCCATCCCGCTTATTTACATTTTGGCCATTTATGGTAGCTTCTCCATTTAATATAAAAAAGTAAGCACCGTTGTTTTTCTTTTTAATGGAATAATCTGTTTTAATTCCTTTATCAAACTTTCCTAAGTGAAACCAGGCGTCTTGGTGGATCCAGACACCATCATCATCGGCATTTGGAGAAACGATCTGCTGAAATTTATTTTCACGGTCTTTTAAATTAAGGGTTATTTGATCGTAACGGGGTGTAACGTTCTTCTTATTAGGGAAAACCCAGATCTGAAGAAACTTTACTTCGCTGTCTTTATTTTTATTGTATTCGCTATGGGTAATTCCGCTTCCGGCGCTCATCACTTGTATGTCGCCATGCTTAATTACAGAAACAGTTCCCATGCTGTCTTTGTGTTCAAGATCGCCTTCTAATGGAATAGAAATGATCTCCATATTATCATGAGGGTGTGTTCCGAATCCCATCCCTGCAGCAACTGTATCATCGTTCAATACACGAAGAACACCAAAATGCATTCTGTCAGGGTTATAATAATTCGCAAAACTGAATGTGTGATGTGAGTCAAGCCATCCGTGGTTCGCATGCCCGCGTGAATCGGCTTTATGTAATACTGTATTTGCCATAATTTCTGAATTTGTATGTGGTATATGATTAAATCCTACTATTTCTAATTCTTTAAGTTCATCGTTCCGGTTAGCTAACAGTTTTGCTGTGGCCCCTGAAGTAGCTATGAAGGCCGCACCTAATAATCCTTTCTTTATAAATTCGTCTCTTTCCACGTTATTATTGTTACAACAAATGTTCGGCCAATTGTATTAATCCCTCATTTTGTCAAGGATATCACTTAAAACGCATGCTTCTTTTTCTGACATTGTTCTTTTCATTGCAGATAGTTGTTTTTTCATCGGATCGTTCAGTTCTTTCAAAAATGTTAGCCCTTTTTCTGTCAGTATAATGTCGATCTTACGTCGGTTACTTTCGCATAAATTTCGTTTTACCAACCCTTTTTTTACTAATTTGTCTACCAAGCGGGTAACATCATTTCCCTTATCGAGCATCACTTCTTTTATTTCACCAGGCGAGCAGGGGTCGGGATGTTTTCCTTTTATAATACGTAAGGCATTATAATGTTGAGGCAATACATCAAATGCCCTGAAAACTTCCATTTGCTGATCACGTAGCCAATTGGCCGTGTAAATAATATTGATGATCGCTTTTTGGTATGGGCTCTCAAATTTGCTCTGTTTTATTTCCTCTTCCAGTTTCATAGTACAAATATAGTAATAACAATAGTTGTTACAACAAATAAAAATGTTAAAAATACAAAAACCCTCTTTTGAAGGGTTTAAATACTTATTTCTTAAGGAGTTTAAATGCGTGACTCCAACGGTTGCCGGTAAAACCGGGAATGCACCATAAGATACATAGTGGTTCAATGGCTCTTGCAGCTTCAGCTTTTCCCATATCTTCAGTTTCCCATCCGAATTTGGTAAGGATCTCTTTCACTTCTTCTTTAGCGCCATCATTATTTCCGCAAATGAACATGGTAGGCGTTATCCCGCCGAAATCGGGATCTACCATGAAGGCACTTCCGACTGAATTAAATGCTTTTACAAAATTAGCTTCAGGGTAGGAGGTCTGTAATTGCTCCATGAAAGAACCTTTCAGATCGGTGAAAAAATTCATCACACCATTTACTGCAGGAACTTCCGAGATCGGATTAGTGGCATCAATGACCGTCTTTCCTTTTAAATGGGAAACGCCTGCCATGCCTAAAACTTCTCTCGCGGCACTGCCTTTTACAGCAAGAACAATTATATCGCCGAATTCAGCGGTATCCTCAAATGTTCCGACTTTTCCTTTTGGATTATGTTTTAGCCATTCGGTTAATTTGGAACTTTCGCGTGTTCCAACCATTACTTCATAACCATGTTTAAGAAAACCTGCAGCTAAAACTTTTGCCACAACGCCTGAACCTAATACCCCTACTTTTTTCATAATTAAAATTTAGACAATAAAGGTAAAAAAATAAAGGGGACTGAAAGAGCCCCCTTTATTGTAAAGACTCGTTAATTAACTACTGCTTAACAAACTTCTTTACTATTGAACCTTTTTCAGAATTGATATTTAGGAAATAAACACTGCTGTTGAGATGTTCAATATTGATCGATGTCTGATACAGATCATTGGTTTTAGTTTCCATTATTGTTTTACCCAAAATATCTGTAATGCTTACAACACTTTTTCCTAAGTAATTCTCTGATCTGATGTTCAAAATTGAGTTAGCAGGGTTAGGGTAGATGGTTAATTGATCTTTCCATTCATTTTCTTGTATTCCGATTGCTTTGCCAACACAACTAGGCGCTCCGCTTTTATAAAAGCTGCGGATCTTTCTGGTATCGCTGATTAATTTATTTACACTTGCAATAGCAATATTACTTGTTGCTGAACTGTCAACCGACCAAACATAAGCATATTCCACTTCTATATTTCCTTTTGCGGGTAAATTAAACGGACCAGAAGAAACAAGATATCGTCTGTCAGAAGGTATATTTCCCGCTGATAATTCAGTCCATGTCCCGCATGGGTTGGTAATATGATTACTCCAAGGATAAACAAATTTAGTTGGCGTTACAAAACCATAACCATTCCCTCCACAAGTAAAGTTTGTGCTGTCTCTCCATTTACCTTGCAAAAGATTATAGTAATGATATTTTGTTATTGGATCTCCTGTTGGGCCTGAACCATTATTGTAATAATTAAAAACATTCATTAAACATTCTTCTCCCGGCTCATCAATTATACTATCGTTATCATTGTCGATCAGATCATTTAGTGGAGCTAATGGACCTTTTAAGACTGTAGTACCTACAGCAGGAGGAAACTGATCATATCCAGTACCACCGGCCATAACTTCATCGTTATCATCTGCGTTATAACAAAACCCTAAATTTTCGTATATACTGCTTCCAATATAGTCGTCGCCGTAATTTCCCAGATCGACATCGTTTTTGAATCCAATATTTACAGCATGATAATTGGTATTACTCCGGTTATAAATTTTATAGTCATAAAACGTTGTATAAGCTAATTCATTTCTTCCATTCAAAACACTTGGGCAACCAAATGCATAAGCCATAGTGTGTACTTCAATCCCAAAAGGCAAACCTCCCGTTTGCCGGTGAGAACTTAAGTTATCATTGAAAATGAAGTACAAGGTTTGGTCCCCTTTAATTTTAGGATAATCACCTCCAACCAAAGGGTCATAAACTCCGTTATTATTTACATCGACAAAAGGTGCAAGATTCCTGGATTTATTTCCGGTTCCTTTTGCAGGCCAACTTAAAATGTCAGCAGTTGGAGTATAAGTTAAAGGGACATTACCTAAACTAAATTGATATAAAAAAGTATTGATATCAACATCACTCACCTTCCAGATCTTATCATAATTAATCGCTGTATTTGTATCTATAAAAGCATTTGTCGTATCTAATGGTCCTGGCCAAAAATCGTTTCCCGTTTGACGGTATGTTTGTCCTGCTGTATGTAATTGGTTGCTTGCATCAAGCCCGCCTATCCATAATGATGCAGCAAACGCTGAATGTGAACCGCCATAGGGACCAATTCCTTTAGGCACTTCATAACTCGTATTTCCGTTTCCTCCCGCTTCCCACCACATGTCGCCGCGATTTAAAATTCCTGCTTTGACACGGTTTATATCTAAATATTTAAAATTGTCTTTATTTACTCCGCTTCCTGCACCAAGATCAAAAGCTCCGGTCACAGAATAATTGGAATAGTCAAAAGAGTGCATTCTAACAATTTGATTTAATGTAGAACTTGTAACGGCGCCGGTCATGAAAATTTTCCCCGAAGGTTCTCTGGCTAAATATCCGCCGATAGCATTATTTGAAAACAAGATGTTATCAGGAAAATTATAAAGTTTATAATCTCCGGTTGGTAGTAACTCCACTAAACAATTTACAGTGTTAGAATTATTATAAGTCCCAATAAACAACACACCGTTGTTTGGACCTTTAGCCAATGAATTTTGACCTATGTCAGAAAAACCTACAAAGTCTTCCGTCTTATAATAAGTGAAATTCAGATTATCATATTTAACAATGGCACTTCCAGAACCTACCCATTTATTACCTGAAGGGTCAATGTAGATACCGTAAAGTCCACTTATTGAACTGGTATATGTGGTGCATAAAGTAGAAGTAAAGCTGGAGTTGATATAGAATTTTACTAATTTATTTCCTCCGGTAAGCCATAATATGTTTGGAGTTTCCGCTTTTATGTTCCAAATAGGATTGATCGGAAGCACATAGTTAGTGAAAGTAGTCCCGTCAAATCTTGATAGCACCCCATTAGTACCTATATAAAGCATGTTATTACTGTACTCAAGAGAATAAATAAAATTATTCGCCAAACCATTTGCAGTTGTATATAAAGTAAAATTAGAACCATCATATTTTAAAAGACCGTAGCTTGTGCCGATCAAAATATTCCCTGAATTATCTTGCGCAAAGCATCTAGCGTTGTTAAATTGTAATATTGGAGTTGTTGTTTTGTTCCAAAATGTCCAAGCGCTCGTAGAGTTTGTATAGACACCAAAAGCAGCGGGTGAATTAGGTGAACTATTGCTAAAACCTACCCATTTATTTCCGGCGTTATCTATAAAAAAAGCATTTTCGGATCCGGGAGAAATAGAACTTGATAAGGCTGTCGAGTAGGTTGTCAACCCATTTTGTGAAATAACATTCTTTGCTGCAAAAAATAATAAGAAGAGTATAAACTTTTTCATAGGACGGAGGCTAATTGGTTAGTTCTATACAAGTATACTTCTATAATCGTAAAAAGGTTTACGGCTTTTAACAAGTGGTAGTCTATTCCAAACAAGTGGACACTAATCGCTAAATCCTAACTCCAATATCCTAAATTCTCTTATATTTGTAGTCCAAATTTTAAACGCTCGCGTTTGTAGGCGAGAAACAATTATGATAAAAGTAACTCTACCCGATGGTTCCGTTCGCGAATATCCAAAAGGAACCACATCAATGCAGGTAGCATTGAGCATCAGCGAAGGATTAGCAAGAAATGTATTATCAGCAAAAGTGAACGGAGAAGTGATCGATGCTTCACGTCCGCTGAATTCAGATTGTACCTTAAGTTTATTAACATGGAACGATGCTGAAGGAAAAGAAACGATGTGGCATTCATCTGCCCATTTAATGGCTGAAGCTATTGAAAGTATTTTTCCCGGAGCAAAATTCGCTATCGGTCCGCCCGTTGAAAATGGTTTTTACTACGATATCGATTTCGGAGATAAAGTTTTTTCTACTGATCATTTAGAACAAGTGGAAAAGAAAATGATAGAGCTCGCTTCTAAGAAAAGTGAATACATCAGAAAAGAAGTATCGAAAGCAGATGCAATAAAATATTTTACCGATAAAGGAGATCCGTACAAATTAGAATTGATCGATGGCCTGGCTGATGGTTCAATTACTTTTTATACGCAAGGTGATTTCACTGATCTTTGCCGCGGACCACATATCCCCAATACAGGATTCATCAAAGCCGTTAAATTATTACGCGTTGCCGGTGCTTATTGGAGAGGTGATGAAAAGAATAAACAGTTAACCCGTGTTTATGGAATTACTTTCCCGAAAGACAAAGAATTAAAAGAATATTTAGTTCTGTTAGAGGAAGCTAAAAAACGCGATCACAGGAAATTAGGAAAAGAATTAGAGCTATTTACATTCTCGGAAAAAGTGGGAATGGGTTTGCCATTATGGTTACCAAAAGGCGCGATGTTACGTGAGCGTTTGATCCAGTTCATGCAAAAAGCGCAGTTGAAATCAGGATATCTTCCTGTCGCAACTCCGCACATTGCATTGAAAGATCTTTATGTTTGTTCTGGTCACTATGAAAAATACGGCGCAGATTCGTTTCAACCGATCAATACCCCGCAAGAGGGAGAACAATTCTTTTTGAAACCGATGAATTGTCCGCACCACTGTGAGATTTATAAAGCATCACCAAAGTCATACAAAGATCTTCCTGTTCGGTTAGCCGAATTCGGAACTGTTTATCGTTACGAGCAGCACGGAGAACTACATGGTTTAACCCGTGTTCGCGGATTTACACAAGACGATGCGCATTTATTTTGCAGACCGGACCAGGTGAAAGAAGAATTCTGTAAAGTAATTGATCTCGTACTTTACGTATTCAATGCCTTGGATTTTAAAGATTATACGGCTCAGATATCATTACGTGACCCTGAAAATAAAACCAAATACATCGGAACCGATGAGAACTGGAAACTGGCCGAACAAGCCATTATCGACTCGGCTAAAGAAAAAGGACTGAAAACTGTTGTAGAATTAGGGGAGGCCGCCTTCTATGGTCCGAAGCTGGATTTCATGGTAAAAGATGCCCTTGGCCGCAAGTGGCAATTGGGTACAATTCAGGTGGATTATAACCTTCCTGAACGCTTTGAATTGGAATATATGGGGTCTGATAATCAGAAACATAGACCTGTGATGATCCATCGTGCGCCATTTGGTAGTTTAGAGCGTTTTATAGCGGTTTTAATAGAGCATTGTGCGGGTAAATTCCCATTGTGGCTGACCCCTGATCAAGTGGCCATTTTACCTATCAGCGAAAAGTACAATGATTACGCTAAAAAAGTTTCAGATATGCTAAATATTTCCGATATTCGCGCCCTCGTTGATGATCGTAACGAGAAGATAGGCAAGAAGATAAGGGACAATGAGTTAAACAAGGTTCCTTACATGTTGGTTGTAGGTGAAAAAGAAGCTGCCGATGGAACTGTTGCGGTACGTGAACAAGGCAAAGGAGATGTCGGTGTAATGTCGATAGAAAACTTTGCTAAGTTAATTGGAACAACGATTGAAAACGATTTTAAAAACAAAAGTATAAACTAAATAGTTCGGAGTTGAGAGTTCGGAATTCGTAGAGAAAAAAAATATCACACTACGAACTACCAACAACGAACTACAAACTAACATAAAAGCGGAGGTCACTATTAGTACATTTAAGAAACCGGGACAGAACTTTAACAAACCATTTGTTAAGCCGGGAGTTAAACCCGGAACAGGTCCTAATACCAATACAAGCGGAGGCACTGGTACGCCACGACCTCCAAGAGGTTTGAAGGCAGGATTTAAAAGGCCTGGTGTTAAAGAAGAGCAGCATCGTATAAACGAAAAAATTACTGCGGTAAAAGTTCGTTTGGTAGGGGATGGTATCGAGTCCGGGGTTGTAATGATCGGAAGAGCACTTGAGATCGCGAGAGAAGCAGGATTGGATTTAGTTGAAATTGCTCCAAATGTTGATCCGCCGGTTTGTAAAGTAATTGACTACGGTAAATTCTTATACGAGCAAAAGAAAAAAGCTAAGGAGATAAAAGCCAAAGCTGCTAAAGTTGTTGTAAAGGATATTCGTTTTGGTCCGCATACTGATGAGCATGATTATAATTTTAAAAAGAATCATGCAATGAAATTTTTACAGGACGGATGCAAAGTAAAAGCATTCGTAATGTTCAGAGGACGTGAAATTGTGTTTAAAGAGCAAGGTGAATTATTGTTGTTGAGATTCGCGAATGAATTAGAAGAGTGGGGAAAGGCAGAACAATTACCGTTGTTAGAAGGAAAGAAGATGTTGATGGTGTTAGCACCAAGAAAAAAATAAGAGTACTAAAAATAAATATATAAAAACAGAAAATGCCAAAAATGAAAACAAACTCCAGTGCTAAAAAGCGTTTCGCTTTCACTGGTAGCGGTAAGATCAAAAGGAAACGTGCTTTCAAGAATCACATCCTTACCAAAAAAGAAAAAGACCGTAAAAGGGCTTTAGGTAAGATGGCTATCGTTAGCAAAGAAGACTTAGGTAACGTGAAAATGTTACTTTGCTTAGGTAAGTAACCAATTGAAATTATCGAGACGGTAAAAAACAAAACAAATGTTTAACCCGGATTTCAGTAAAAAGAGCTTAACAGCCACTGAATTCCAAAACTAAAAACAAAAAGAAATGCCAAGAAGTGTCAACCACGAAGCCAGCAGGGCTCGCAGAAAAAAGATCCTGAACCTTACAAAAGGGTATTGGGGAGCAAGAGGTAATGTATGGACCATTGCTAAAAACACATTAGAAAAAGGTTTACAGTACGCATACCGTGACCGTAAGAATAAAAAGCGTACTATGCGCGGTCTATGGATCCAGCGTATCAATGCAGGTGTTAGAGAGCACGGTATGAGCTACTCTGAATTCATTGGTAAATTAAATGCTAAAGGATTAAAATTGAACCGTAAAGTTCTTGCTGACTTAGCAATGAACCATCCTGAAGCTTTTAAAGCTGTAGTTAACCAGGTAAAATAGTATACTAAATTATATTTAGAAGCCCCTGAAGCGTACTTGTTCTGCTTCAGGGGCTTTTTATTTCCAATAATTTTAGCCATATTTGTTTATATGAAGAAACCCATTTTGATCTTCACTGCAATGCTATTTTTAGCATCCTGCGGTAACGATTCGGCCGATAGCGATAAAGCAGGCCTATCCGATAGTTTAGCAACCGTAAATACTGAAACCACAACTCCGGTCGAAGAAGATGGTGATGATGTTGTATTGCCCAGCTCAATGCGTATAGCGAGCATTTTTAAACGTTCAGGATTAAAATTCATTGAATCCAGTTTAAACTCTTTGGATAATTCTAAGAATTATAAAACGAGTTTTGTTAAAGCCTTGAACCTTGGAGTTTATTCGGCTGATATGGCTTATTGTTTATTGAATAAGCAATATGCTTTAAGTAAGAATTATTTAAAGGGCAGTAAAGACATCGGCGGTGAGCTTGGATTGAACAGCGCCTTTGAAGCAAATAATTTAGCAAAACGTTTCGAAAGTAATATGAATGCCGGTAAAGATGATTCTTTATTGAGTATCATTTCTGATCTGCAATTAGAAACCGATGTTGTGCTTGAAAAAAGCAATAACCAGCATATCTCAACCATTATTTTCGCAGGTGCATGGATCGAAACTTTGTATTCAGCTTCACAGGTTTATAAAAGCGGAGAGCAAAGTATTATTCCTGCTATAATAGAACAAGTGAGTCTTGTAGACAACATCCTTGCCGTCCTTGAAAAACAAAAAGGTAATGATGCCGGTATTCCGACATTGATCGCAAGTCTGAATTCAATAAAAGCTGATTTTAATGCGATCAGTGCTTTAAAGGATAAGGATCTTGATGAACTGGATTATACCAAAACAACTTTCAATAAAGATGAGATAACCAGGCTCTGCGATAAGATCATTGCTTCACGTAACACAATTGTAAAAGGCTAAAAGAAAAACGTATGAAACATTCAAAACTATATATAGTATTATTTATTTCGGCGTTCGCTTTTTCCTTCTACCAGGAAACGCCTGCCGAATGCGATCCTAAAGGATTAAAAGATAAAGCAAAGAATCAATTGGATCCTTATGAGTATGACAGCAGTAAGATCACGCGTTTAAAACATACTACAAAAGACCAGGTTAAAGAAGTGGAGATCCCAATGTTCATTGGTGAAAAGTATAAACTCGCTTTTAACCTTGAAGCTTTAAAGAAAACTTTAGAGATCAACATCTATAATAAAGATAAAGAAAGCAAGAACCGTAAGCTGTTGTACTCGAACAAAGATAAATTCGAAAAGGAGTTTACATTAGAGTTCAGCCGTATGCGCCATGTATTTATCGATTATAGTATTCCTGCCGGAACGAATGGTGAGGATTTGGGTTGCGCTGTGTTTGTATTAGGGTTTAAGTGATCTGATGTATAATAAAAAGCCCTGAAGCGTACTTGTTCTGCTTCAGGGCTTTTTTTATGCAGTAAGAATAAAAACTTATTTAACTAAGTGTTTTTCTTTATGTTTAATGATCTGTGTTTTTAATGCATCGCAAGCTGTATCTACCGCTTCTTCAAATGTTGAGCATTGTTTTTTCGCGAATAACTCCTGTCCCGGTGTATTCAATTTTATCTCGGCGATCTTATTCTGGTTCTCATCACCTTTTTCCAAACGTAAAATGACATTACTGCTGATGATAGCTTCGTGGAATGTTCTCAGTTTTTCAACTTTACCTTCAATGTGTGCAATTAATTTTTTGTCAGCATCGAAATGAATTGACTGGATGTTTGTTTTCATAACCTTGTCCTCCTTTTTATTGGTTTTTAGCCTGTTGGATCTCTATTCGTAGAATCCACACTCCAACATTACGTGAATCCTACGTGTTTTAATTACTCACCCGAACGCGGATGAGCTTGTTTGTATGTTTTCTTTAATTTCTCTATAGTGTTGTGCGTGTAAATTTGTGTAGCTGATAAATTCGCGTGGCCTAATAATTCCTTCACTGCATTTATATCAGCACCGTTATTCAGTAAATGAGTTGCAAAAGTGTGACGTAAAACGTGAGGGCTTTTTTTACCTAAGGTAGTGATCTGAGAAAGATACTTAGTTACAAGTTTATATACTTCGGTTTCTCTCAAGGGTTTGTTTTTTAGGGATACGAATAGTGAAGGGTTTGATAGACCCTCCATCTTTTTTACTTCAAAATAAGCCTCCAGGTTGCGTTTTAATTCTAAAGAGATCGGAATTATCCGTTCTTTATTCCGCTTGCCAAGAACTTTAATAGTAAGGTTGTATAGGTCAAGACTTTGCTCATTAAGATTAATTAACTCAATTCTTCTTAAACCCGTTTGGTACAGGATGTCTAAAAGAAGTTTATCCCGCATACCGATAAATCCTGCCTCAAATTCAACACCTTCAAAAAGTTGTTCCATATTCGTTTCATCAACAAATACGGGCAGTTTTTTTGGTGTTTTAGGAGCAACAATTTTTTGTAAGGGGTTTGTTTTAATAAGATCATTGCGGAGAAGATATTTGTAGAATGATTTAAGGCTGGATAATTTCCTGTTCACACTCCTGGCCGCAACACCGTTATCTAATAATTTCGCTACCCAGCTCCGAACGATAAGATGATTGATGTTCAGGAGATCCGGATCAGATAATTCTTCCTTCACAAATTCCCGGAATTGTAAGAGATCTGTTTGGTAGGATAGGGCTGTGTGTTTAGAGAGCTTCTTTTCGTGGCTGATGTGATCAATGAAATTATCGAGATGATTAACCGCCATGCCTTCCTGAAAATAAAAATTCCTGAATCGAAGTTATGTAATTCAATTCAGGAATGCAATATAGGACAATATCTACCTTAGGCAGACTATTTCTCGATCTCTCCGTTTTGAAGCTTTTGCTTGTAAACCGCTTTGATGATCTCTTCACGGCGACGAACAGATGGCTTTGTAAATTGTTTACGTGCGCGCAATTGTTTTACAACACCTGTTTTTTCAAACTTCTTCTTGAATTTTTTTAAGGCCTTTTCAATTGTATCGCCTTCTTTAACTTGTACTATTAACATTTCGTTTCTCTTTTAATTTTAGGAACGCAAATATATTAAATTTTCCGTATTTCCACAATTTTAAATTTTATAGCGCTATGAGTTCCAATACTTTATGAATTTGATTAAAACTCTGAAAATCAATATCTTATACTAATTAAAAATTTGGTTTCAGCAGATATTTGCTATAGAAATCCACAATAACTTTTACAGCCTCATCAGCGGTATCAACAATTGTGAACAAAGCCAGGTCTTCCGGATGGATATTACTTTCCTTCTTATGCATGATCTCTTTTATCCATTCAACCAGGCCTTCCCAATAATCCCGTCCAACCAAAACAACCGGAAATGAAGCGATCTTATGTGTTTGCACCAGGGTTAACGATTCAAATAATTCATCTATCGTTCCAAATCCACCCGGCATGCCAATAAATCCCTGGGAGTATTTTAAGAAAATAGTTTTGCGCACAAAGAAATAATGGAAGTCGATGCTCTTATCCCTGTCAATAAAATCATTTGGCTTTTGTTCGAATGGCAATTCAATGTTCAATCCAACTGACTTTCCTTTGCCGCGCTTCGCTCCTTTGTTAGCAGCTTCCATAATGCCGGGACCGCCGCCGGTGATAACACCGTAACCTTCTTGTGTTAACTTAAAAGCGATCTCTTCAGCTAAAATATAATATTTGTTATCCGGTTTTGTACGGGCACTTCCGAAAATAGAAACGCAAGGACCGATCTTACTCATTTTATCGAAGCCCTCAACGAACTCACTCATAATTTTAAAGATCTGCCAGCTGTCACTCGCTTTTATATCGTTCCAGTCTTTCTCTGCAAAAGCTCTTCTTATTTTGTCATCTTGTCTTTCAGTCATAATTCTAAAGATACGGATTTTATAGTTTAATAAAGTCTAAATAGTTCTGTAAAATAATTGTCGCACTCACCATATCTACGGTTTCTTTATTCTGGCGCGCTTTCTTTTTTAATCCTCCTAATAACATAGCTTGTTGTGCCATTGCAGAAGTGAAGCGTTCATCATAACGTTCAATTCTCATGTTCGGAAATTTATTTCTCAGGTGTTTAACAAAAGGTTCAATGAATCTTGCGCTGTCGGATGCTTCGTTACGTAAAGTTTTAGGTTCGCCCACAACAATACATTCCACCTCTTCTTTTTTTAAATAATCTTCCAGGAATTTGATCACATCTTTGCTGTGTACAGTCGTTAAACCATTAGCGATCATCTTTAACGGATCGGTCACCGCTAATCCAACACGTTTACTCCCATAATCTATTGCTATAATGCGTGGCATATTGTAAAATTACATGTTTTTGTGGAGAAGTTATAAAGTTAGCGGTTATTAGTTATAGGTTGTCGGTTATTGGTTATCAGTTACAAATCTCTCTAACCTATTACATCAATAACCTTATAACCTAATAACAAATAACCCTATAACCTAATAAGTTTATAACGTATATTTGATTAGTGAAAAAAATCGGCATAATTACATCAGGTGGAGATTCTCCGGGCATGAATGCTTGCCTGCGCGCCGTTGTACGGGCAGCTGTTCATTTCAACATGGAAGTAACGGGTTTTTACAAAGGCTACGAAGGATTGATCGATAACGATTATGTGAATTTGAACACAACTTCTGTTTCCGGAATTATTCAAAGAGGCGGAACAATTTTAAAGACCGCAAGAAGCAAACGCTTTTTTACTGACGAAGGACAGAATAAAGCCGCACAGCATTTAAAAGATCATGGCATCGGAGGTTTTGTTGTTATAGGTGGAGATGGAAGTTTTAAAGGCGCAATAGAACTTTCGAAAAAAATAGATATTCCGATCATTGGTTGTCCTGGTACTATCGATAATGATCTTATCGGTACAGATTTTACTATTGGTTACGATACAGCTATAAATACGGTTGTTGAAGCTGTAGATAAGATCCGTGATACTGCAGAAAGTCATGATAGAATTTTTGTGATAGAAGTCATGGGACGTGATGCAGGTTTAATAGCGATACGTAGTGCAATTGCAAGCGGGGCCGAAGCTTTATTGGTTCCGGAAATGAAGAATGATATCGAAGTTCTTATAGGGAAGATCAAAAATTGGAGGACTAGCAAATCAAGTAAAATAGTTATCGTTGCTGAAGGCGAACAATATGGCGGTGCTTACAAAGTTGCTGAGCTGATCAAAAAAGAATCTCCTGAGTTCGATGTCCGCGTTACAGTTCTTGGTCATATCCAGCGTGGGGGAAATCCAACTTGTATGGAACGTGTAAACGCAAGTTTAATGGGCTATAATGCCGTTATCGCTCTCAGAAACGGAAGAAGAAATGATATGGTAGGCATCATCAACAATAAAATTACATTCACCCCTTTCGAAAAGTCGGTCAAACATATCGAACAATTAGACCGGAATTTATTAAACATGATAGAAGTACTATCAAGCTAGATCAATTATGAAAAGAATAATTTTAATAACCCTGTTATTTGCAGGTAGGCTTGCTGCACAAAATCCTGATGTACGTGATCATTTTCAAACTGCTTTTGATCTTTATGAGCAGGGAAAATTCCAGGAGTCGATCATCGAATACACGAATTATATCAACACGCATCCGAAAGGAGATACAGCATACTATAACCGCGCCCTTGGTAAATACAGGATGACAGATTATAAAGATGCGATCGCTGATTACAATACCGCTATTGAAAAAGGAAGAAAATCTTATGATGTGTATTATGGCCGCGCCCTCTGTAATTTTTACTTAAAGAAATATAATGAAGCGATAGTTGATTTTGATAAAGCTATCTCTTTAAACCCTCAATACGGAAAATCTTACGTTTACAAGGGAGCAAGTTTGTATAATCTTGAAAAATACAAAGAAGCTTTACCTGTTGCGAATAAAGGCTGTGAATTGGCTGCAACTTACGAGTGGGCGTTTTATTACAGGAGTAAAATAAAATTTCATTTGGATGATCTTGCAGGCGCATTTGATGATGCCGATAAAGCAGTAAAATTAAAACCTAATTCTGATATTTATTTTCAAAGAGGTTACGTGGCCCTGGAACAGAAAAAATATGAATTTTCTATACAGGATTATGACAGTGTGATCGCACATAGTCATAAAGATGCGGATGCGTATTACAACCGCGGACTTGCTAAATATGATCTTGGTTTGTCCGAAAAGGCAAAAATAGATTTTGATAAATCGTTGGAAGTCGATCCGTCGAAATCTGACGCGTATCATAACCGTGGACTTTGTAAATATTATTTAGGGTCTTATAAAGATGCGGTCACCGATTTCAATGCAGTAATCGACCTGAATCCTAAATTCTATAAGGCATATACTTTCCGTGGAGCTGCATTGTATTTTTTAAAGCAGTATGATGATGCACTTGCTGATCTGAATAAATCGATATCAATGAAAAAAGATTACGAAACCTCATATTATTACAGGGCGATGATAAAATATATGCTGGTGAATGATACAGGTGCGATCAATGATTGTAACAAAGCTTTAGCGATCAAAAAACATTACGATACCTATGTTCAGCGTGCCTTAAGTAAATACCAATTGAAAGATTATGCTGGAGCTCTTGCTGATAACACAGAAGCGATCACCATGAACCCTAAATATTCAAAAGCGTATTACGAAAGGGGTATGTGTTATTTCGCACAGCAAAATGACGGAAAAGCTATCGAAGATTTTACAAAAGCCATCGAGATCAAACCTACTTATGCTGATGCTTTTTATTACAGGGGATTATCAAATAATTATTTAGGTAAAAAGACAGAAGCCTGCGCTGATCTGAAAAAAGCAATTGATAACGGTCACGAAAAAGCTTCAAACAAATTTACGGAACTTTGTAAATAATTGTCAGGGCTAAAGTCCTGATTCAAATCCATACTTTAAACCCCGGACTTAAGTCCGGGGTTTTTGCAATATAAAAAGGAAAGGGCTTTAGCCCTGAAAGAACTACTTAGTCAATTGCTTGAATACATCTTCCAGTTTCTGTTCCTCTTTGTTCAGGGTCAGAACCGAAAGTTGGTTGCTCACAGCAAAATCAAAGATCTCTTTACGGATGTCTTTTTCGATACCTGTTGAGATTTGCCAGGTGGTATCATTCAGTTGAGTGACTTCATTAACACCTTCAATGGTTTTCAAACTATTCTTCGAAACAATTTTATCGAATTCAACGGTATATAATTGTTTACTTGTATTTTTCTGAAGTGTTGAGGTGACCTCGTTTGCTACAATTTCTCCTTTATTGATGATGATCACTTTATCACAAACTGCTTCCACTTCCTGCATGATGTGCGTGCTTAACATCACCGTTTTTTCTTTTCCTAATGTTTTTATCAATGCACGGATCTCTTCCAATTGATTCGGGTCTAATCCTGTTGTCGGTTCATCCATTATCAATACTTTCGGATCATGAATGATCGCTTGCGCTAAACCAACACGCTGACGATATCCTTTTGATAAAGCGCCGATCTTTTTCTTTTGTTCAACTTGTAATCCTGTCAGCTCGATCATTTCAGCAACGCGGTTTTTAATGTTCGGTATTTTATAAAGGCCCGCAGTGAATTCTAAAAATTCTTTCACATACATATCAAGATAAAGCGGATTGTGTTCCGGCAAATAACCGATTTGCTTTTTGACTTCAATAGCCTGCTCGATAATATCGAAACCACAAACTTTAACTGTCCCTTGGGTAGGAGGGATGTAGCAAGTGATGATCTTCATCATGGTACTTTTCCCCGCACCGTTCGGACCAAGGAAACCTACAATTTGTCCTGTATCTACAGTGAAAGAAACATTGTTCAGCGCTTTTTGCTGGCCGTATAGTTTTGTGATATTATTTACAACGATTGACATAGTACATTTTAAATTTTGATCCCCATTAAACACACATCATCAATTTGTTCATTCTGTCCTTTCCATTTGATGAATTCAGTGATGATATTATTTTTTTGTTCTGAATGAGACTTAGTATTATTCTGCAAAAGTAATTCTTTTACACGTTTGTACTTATATTTTTTTCCGTCCGGGCCGCCAAACTGATCAGCGATCCCATCAGAGAAAAGGTAGATCGCATCACCACTCTTTAAACTTACTTCATGATTAGTGAACGGAACTTTCGATTCAAAGCGGCCTATTGGTTGCTTGGTGCCTTTGATCTCTTTAAGGTCATTACCCGAATAAACATAAACGGGATTATTCGCCCCTGCATATTCTAATTTATTTGTTGTAGTATCTAAAGAGCACAAAGCAATATCCATTCCATCCCTCACATCAGAACCGCTTTTCGAAAAAGCTTCTTCAACTAAAGCGCTTAATTTATCGAGGATCTCAGAAGGTTTCGTAATTCCAAATTCATTGATCACCCGGTTCAAAGCATTTTGTCCGATCACACTCATCATAGCGCCGGGAACGCCATGTCCGGTACAATCCGATACAGCGAAAAATATTTTATTTCCTTTTTTCTCCACCCAATAAAAATCACCACTCACAATGTCTTTTGGTAAATAAACCACAAACGATTTTGGTAAATAGCTTTCAATTAAACGATGTGATGGTAAGATGGCTTTTTGAATACGTTGTGCGTAATTGATACTGTCGGTAACTTCTTTGTTCTTGTGTTCCAATTGAGACCTCTGTTCATTAATTGTTCGCTCGGCACTTTTTCTTGTTTTAAGGAATATGAATGTTACGTAGATAACAAGGCACAGTGGAAGCATTATAACATCAGGCGTCATGGGTAGTTGGTGTTCCGGAGAAAGATCTATTTTTTTAGCCAGGGCTCCGCTTATTCCACCGGTGACCGCCATGATAATAATAAACATGGTGCCCATTTTGATGTCGAACAGGAAGAAGGAAAAAAGAATGAATAAAGAGATCCAGAACCCGCTGATCATTCCATCCTTTCCATTTTCAATGATGATGCTGAAGCTGCTCACAATGATCTGTTGAATGATGTAGATCCAGGCAGCCAGTTTAACGTCCTGTTTATATTTTAGAATAAATGGAATAATCAGTAAAGAGATCATTGCGATCCCTTCGCTTAAAGCATGAAGATATAATCCTGCAACTACAATGTGGATATAATAAACCATGCCAAGCAGAAAAAATGCAACAGAATAACTGTAAAGAAGCTCAATTTTAGAGCGCTCAAAAACATCATCGGTCTTCGCCATGTAATCACCAATAAACCACCTTTTGAGTTTTTTCATCACCTAAAAGTAACAATTTTTACACAAACTTTCATTGGTAATGGAATAGCCTTAAATTTGCGGGTAATGACAGGAATTGTAGTAAAATCCACAGGCAGCCGTTATTTGGTGAGAATTGAGAAAGGCGAGGTGCTGGATTGTGTTTTAAAGGGGAAATTGAGGTTAGATGGGCGTAAAACCACTAATCCTGTTGCTGTTGGAGATAAAGTGGATATTGAGAGAGATGGCGAAGATACCATTATCAATAACATTCATCCGCGTAAGAATTACATTATCCGGAAATCGATCAACTTATCGAAGCAGGCGCAAATTTTAGCGAGCAACCTAGACCAGGCTATTTTGGTTGCGACTTTGGTTTCTCCTAGAACAAGTTTAGGATTTATAGACCGGTTTTTAATAACAGCAGAAGCTTATTCAATCCCTGCAAAAATTATTTTTAATAAGGCTGATATTCTGGATGAAGAATTATTTAAACTCCAGCAAGAGATTATTGATATTTACACCAAAATTGGTTACGAGTGTATTGTTGTAAGTGGTGCAAGCGGAAAGAATCTTGAAAAAGTAAAGGATTTGTTGAAGAATAAAACAACGCTCATTTCCGGGCATTCAGGTGTTGGAAAATCAACTTTGATCAATGCCATTGAACCCACTTTGAATTTAAAAACAGGAGAAATATCTTCAGCACACTCAAAGGGAATGCATACAACAACATTCGCAGAGTTGCATGAGTTAAGATTAGGAGGATTTATCATTGATACACCCGGGATAAAGGAATTGGGTCTCGTAGAAATGAAAAAAGAAGAGGTCGGACATTATTTTCCGGAGATAAGAGAAAGAATGAACGATTGCAAATTCAATAATTGCCTGCATGAGAACGAACCTAAGTGCGCAATAAAAGAGGCGGTAGAAAAAGGTGAGATATCAGAAGAAAGATATATAAGTTATCTGGGCATTCTGAACGGCGAGGAAATGGATTGGAAGGAATGGGAGGTAAAGTGATTAGTGGTTAGAGTCTAGTGCTAAGTATTTTTTTAATATTCTAGCCACTCAAAACGAATGTTAATGCAAAGACTAAAATATATTTTATCCCTGTCATTTTTAATTGGCCATTGTGTGAATGCCCAGAAATACAACGATTTCACCGTTTCATTGAACGAAGAAGCCATCAACAAAGTATTTGTAGCAATTGGTGATATTAAAGGGGAAAGTGATTACGAAGTAATGCTGATCAAAGGGAAGTATCATTGGAAGATCATCAATCCTAAAATAAATTTAAAACCTGACAGCAGCGATTTTACCTGTGACGCGAAAGTGGAAGTGGGGCCTTTTAATTATCAAACAGAAGTGGTTGGGAATGTAAAAGTGTTTTACGACAGCAAGAAAAACGAGATCCAGATCAAAATTACCCGGGCTATTTTTGAATTATACACTGTTATTTTTGAAAAGAAGATCCATATCAAGGATATTCATCTTGAAGAGAAATTCACTGAACCTTTTGTGTTTGAAGGTCCTCGTACTTTGGCGACTGACATGGAATTCATGATGCCTGACAGTACCATGAAGAAGATTTACGTGCAGCCAAGTGACTGTGAAATGAAAGTAAAACTGAAGGAAATTTGCACTTATTGTGAAATTGTGGCCTCTGATAAACCTTTTAAACCGGCCCCAATTAAGTTAAATCCCCCAATACAGGCACCTGATAAAGTAAAAATTACAACTACCAATACGGCTGTGCCAACAACTACCAATACAGCTCAAAAAAAATAGTTAACTTTACCTGATATGTCAAGGTTACTAAGTTTTTTCTGGAAATATAACTTACCGAGGTGGTCGATATTAATACTTGACCTGTTGATCTGTGCCTTTTCTTTAACGCTTTCTTTTTTCCTGAGATTTGATTTTAAAAATTATGACGCCATTCCGGAAGCAGATAAATTAACATTGCCTTATGCTTATGCCCTTTTGTTAAGTATTCGAGCAGTTTCTTTTTTCTTTGCGAAAATTTATAAGGGAGTTGTCCGTTACACAAGTTCAAAAGATGCGGTTCGTATATTAACTGTTGTGATCGCCGGAAGTGTTTTAATGTATCTTGCTAATATAATAAGCTACTTTTTTATTTGGGGCTTTTATGTTTGTTCAACGCAGGTAATTATAACAGATTGTTTGATCACACTTTTTATAATGATCAGCTCCCGTTTGGCCGTGAAAGCAATTTATTTTGAAAGCCGTAATCCTGAAAAAAGTAAAATAAATGTATTGATCTATGGTGCAGGTGAAGGCGGGATTATCACCAAACGAACACTTGACCGTGATGCTGCGATCAAATATAAAGTAGTAGGTTTTGTTGATGATGATGAAAAGAAAAGAGGCCGGAGCCTGGAAGGTGTTTTCGTTTACCCTTTTAGTGAAATTGAAAAATTAGTTCGTGATAATGAAGTTGAATCTGTGATCATCTCCATTCAAAATCTATCTCCGGCTAAAAAGAATGAGATCGCCGATTGGTGTTTGAATAATAATGTTCGCTTACTAAACGTTCCTCCGGCAACGAAATGGATCAATGGTGAATTAAGCTTTAACCAATTACGTGGTGTGAACATTGAAGATCTCTTAGAACGTGAGCCAATTAAACTGGATAACGATATCATCAATGCTCAACTCAACAATAAAGTTATTTTAATTACAGGCGCGGCAGGTTCTATCGGCAGTGAGTTATCACGACAATGTGTAAAGTATAACCCGTCTAAAATTATTTTATTGGACCAATCCGAAAGCCCGCTACATGATGTTGAATTGGAATTCGGTGATAAATTCAAAAAAGAACAATTTGAAGTGGTGATAGGCGACGTTCGCAACATTGACAGAATGCGTAACGTTTTCAAAACCTTTAAACCGAATATTGTATTTCATGCCGCTGCATACAAGCATGTCCCGATGATGGAGAACAATCCTTCTGAGTCTATTTTAAATAATATTTTGGGAACAAAGAATACTGCTGACCTTTCTGTTGAATTTGGTGTACAAAAATTTGTTTTCGTTTCTACAGATAAAGCGGTGAACCCAACTAATGTAATGGGCGCTTCGAAGCGTATTGCGGAAATTTACATTCAAAGTTTAGGAAAAAAATCTTCAACCAAATTCATTACAACCCGGTTCGGAAATGTGTTAGGTTCGAATGGTTCTGTTATTCCAAGATTCAAAAAACAGATTGAAGCCGGCGGGCCGGTTACAATTACAGATCCAAACATCACCCGTTACTTCATGACCATCCCTGAGGCTTGTCAATTAGTGTTGGAAGCAGGAAGTATGGGTAAGGGCGGGGAGATCTTTGTGTTTGATATGGGTAAATCGGTGAAGATAGTTGATCTTGCCCGCAAAATGATAAAACTATCAGGATTGGAAGAAGGCCGTGATATTAAAATTGTATTTACCGGATTGCGTCCCGGTGAAAAATTATATGAAGAATTATTGGCGGACGCAGAGAATACAATGCCAACTCATCATTCCCAGATCTTAATTGGTAAAGTCCGCGAATACGAATACGCTGAAGTTTCAAAAGTGATAGAAGAGTTAATTAAATTATTCGATACCCAAAACAATACTAAAATTGTACAATGCATGAAAGAATTAGTTCCTGAATTTAAAAGCAACAATTCTGTGTTTGAACGCCTGGATAATTAAATGAAATTCTCATCCTACGATATTGCCCCGCAAATTAAAAGAAGTCTTGAAGAATTAGGATTTAAACGTCCGACCGACATTCAATTCAAAGCTATTCCTTCCATTTTGAAATTAGAAGATGTGATGGCCATCGCTCAAACAGGAACTGGTAAAACAGCAGCGTTTGCTATCCCTGTGATTGAAATTATTTATCACCGCAAAAGAGATAATCCCGATAAAAAAGGAATCCGTGCGGTTGTAATGGTGCCAACCCACGAATTAGCCATGCAGATCACCGATGTATTTAACAAGATAGGCAGATATACTGATGTAACTGCACTCGGTATTTATGGCGGAGTTGATCAGGCACCTCAAATTGCAAAGTTGCAGGAAGGAGTTGATATCATTGTAGCAACACCTGGACGATTGTTTGATCTTGTGAGTCAGAAGCACATTAAACTCCGCAGTACTGAATTTTTAGTTCTTGATGAAGCTGACCATATGCTCGATATGGGCTTTTATGATGATATCAAAGAATTGATCACCTATTTGCCTTTGAACCGACAAACTTTATTTTTCTCAGCCACTATCAATGAAGAAATTAAGGACCTTGCTTATTCATTAGTGAAAAATGCGATCCGTATTCAAATTTCACCAAAAGATCCTGTTTCTAAAAACGTAGATCACTCAGTCATGTTTGTTGAAATGGACGATAAACGTTTTTTCTTAGAACGTTTGGTAAATGAACATCCTGAAAGTAAAATTTTAGTATTCGTCAGAACTAAAGTCCGTGCTGAGCGGGTTTTTGAGGCGATGAAGCGCGTAAATATTAAAACGATCACCATGCATGGTGGTAAAGATCAGGGCGACCGTTTAGCTGTAATGGAACAATTCAGAACAGGAGAAATAAAAGTACTCATCGCAACTGATGTTAGCGCACGTGGAATTGATATTCCCGGTGTGAACTATGTAGTGAATTACGATCTCCCTGATGTAGATGAGAATTATGTGCATAGGGTAGGGCGTACGGGTCGTGGTACTCAAAAAGGACATGCAGTTTCTTTTTGTTCTCCTGAAGAGAAGCCGATGTTAAAGCAAATAGAAAAATTCCTGCATAATCCGATCAAAGTATTGGAAGTGAAGAAAGATGATTACCGTGAAACACTTTTATTTACTGAGGATACTAATGATAATTGGAAATTATTGTTGCGTGAAGCTGAGCGGGATCAAAAAAAATTTAAGAAAAAACCAAACAAAAAGAAATAGCATGCGAAAATTCTTTCTCCTTATACTTACTTCTTACGCCTTTGTCTCTTTTTCTCAAAAGAAAGCACCTAAGCTTGTTGTTGGAATTGTAGTTGACCAGATGCGTACCGATTACATTTACCGCTATTGGGATCGTTTTGGTTCAGGTGGTTTTAAACGTTTAGTAAATGAAGGTTTCTTCTGTAAGAATACACATTACAATTATGTCCCTACTTATACAGGTCCCGGACATTCGAGTATTTACACGGGCGCAGCTCCAAATGTTCATGGGATCATCGCTAATGACTGGTTCGTGAAAGAAACAGGCGCTAAAACGTATTGCTGTGATGATAAGAATGTAAAACCGGTTGGAACCTCAAATCCGCATTGTATGATGTCTCCGAAAAATCAGTTGACGACTACTTTAGGCGATGAATTAAAATTATTCTCAAATGGAAAATCAAAAGTTTTTGGAGTTGCTTTAAAGGATAGAAGCTCAATTCTTCCTGTAGGACATGCGGCAAATGCGGCGATCTGGTATGATTTTGATAAGGGAAATTTCATTAGTTCTGATTGGTATGTAAAGGAATTGCCATCTTGGTTAACGGCTTACAATTCAAAAGGTATGGTAAGAAAATATCTTGAGCAAGGATGGAATACGTTGTATCCTATTGAATCGTATTCTGCTTCTTTAGCTGATGATAATAAATATGAGAAAGCAGCGAGCGGAAAACCAAAGCCTGTTTTTCCTTACGATTATAAAACACAATTAGAGAAAAATGATCTTGTAATTCTGCGTTCAACACCATGGGCCAATACAATTACAAAAGAAATAGCTATTGAGTGTTTAAAGAACGAGGGATTAGGTAAAGATGATGTAAGCGATATGCTTTGCATTAGCTTCTCTAGTCCGGATATTATCGCGCATGCTTACGGCATTCGTGCTGTGGAAGTGGAAGATGTGTATTTACGTTTAGATAAAGAATTGGAAGAGCTTTTAAAAGTATTTGATACCGAAGTAGGGAAGGAGAATTATTCTTTGTTCTTAACCGCTGATCATGGTGCGGCAGATGTAGCAGCATATCTGAAAGATCTTAAGATCCCGGCAGGTTATTTGAAGGAAAGTGTTTACGAAAAGGAGTTAAAAACATTCTGTGTGAAGCAATATGGCGACTCATTGATCGCTAACATCAGTAACCAGCAGATATTTTTCAACATGCAGAAGTTATGGAGTTTAAAATTGAGTCAGACTGAAGTTGAGAATACGGTAGCTAATAAATTAATTCAAATGGAAGGAATTTCAGAAGCTTATCCTTCTTCAGCTTTAAAGTTCGAAGGCTATAGTGGAGATAGCTTTAAAAGTCTGATCGCGAATGGATACAACCATAAACGTAGCGGTAATGTTGCTTTCTCTTATTTACCGGGTTGGTTGGATATTCCTGAAACAGGAACAACACACGGTTCTGAATTTACTTATGATACCCACGTGCCTCTAATTTTCTTCGGTGCCGGAATTAAAAAAGGAGAAAGTGTAAAGCCATATTACATCACAGAGATAGCGCCAACCATAAGTATTCTTTTAAATAATCCGTTTCCGAATGGATGTACGAGTAAGCCGATAGAGGAAGTTTATAAGTAGTTTTTTGTAAGCAATTCAAAAATTTGTACCTTTAACTATCGGTACAATTACCATGACAACAACACCCCTCGAAAAAAGTTAAAAGGAAGTCTGTGTAACTTTTATTTCTTCCAGACTGTTTTGGTGTACCTGGCGTTTGAAAATTCTTCTCCGTCTATTTTTGTGTTGCCTGAGATCCCACCCAGATAGCCAAGGTGGTTACAATTAGAGCTAATTACTTCAGTGGTCATATCTGCACCACAAGTTCCCGGATCAAAAGCGTAAACCGGATCTCCTTTAAAAACATATTCTTTAACATTGGCGTCCCCACAAGTTGATGATCTTTCGAAAGATTTGATCTTATCCTGCACACACTTTGGCGCATCGCCCTCACTTTTCTTTTTGCAACTAAGAAGTGACGCAAAGAGGAATAATGTGAGTGAAAGCTTTTTCATTTTAATTAATGGTGAAGTAAAAACAGAACACTATAAAGTAATATTATTCCAAATGGGATCCCGATAAATAAAGTCAACTTTGTTTTATTTTGACCTTTGTATTTTATAAGAACAAGTTCTCTGACTACAGCTTGTCCAAAAAGAATGACAACAGAATAAATTGTCAGCCCAAACCAAAAACCACCCTTATTCAGATCTAAAAATATGGAAGGTCCGTTATCAATAAAAGCCAAAAGAAATATTGTAAAGAAGGAAGCAATACAATGAAGTAACAGGTTGTCCGATTTTTTGTCTGGAGAAATAGCTGATGCTGTCATGTTGTTTTATTTTTAATGCTTAACGTAAATTTTATATAAGTTATTGTCTACATAATGTTTTTATTTCTCTTCGTTGTTTTTTTTCACACCCTTTTTATAGCCACTCTTTTTTAATTTCCACCAAACAACAGAAAAAAGAATTATTAGAATGGCCCATGCAAAAGGTCCCAAATATCTTGGCTCGCCTTGGTGAGGATTATATGATATTAGTAAAATGAATAGGGCATGCATGGTTTATTAAAGATACAAATTTCTAACAAAAAAGCCCCGCATTTGCGAGGCTCTTGTTTGTGTGAATTTGATTACTTTTTCGCATCCGCTAAGAACTGAGCAAGTCCGCTATCAGTTAAAGGGTGTTTTAACAGAGCCGTAATAGCACTCAAAGGACAAGTGGCTACATCTGCCCCTGCTTTTGCGCACTGGATGATATGCATCGGATGACGTACTGAAGCCGCTAAAATTTCAGTTTCATATCCGTAATTATCATAGATCTGGCGAATATCTGCGATCAAAGTCATGCCATCTGTACTTACATCATCCAAACGCCCGATGAAAGGAGAAACGTAAGTCGCTCCGGCTTTAGCTGCTAATAGAGCTTGTCCCGGTGAAAACACTAAAGTACAATTGGTACGGATCCCTTTTTCAGTAAAATATTTTATGGCTTTAACGCCGTCTTTTATCATTGGTACTTTCACTACAATTTGTTCGTGAAGTTCTGCTAAAGCTTCACCTTCTTTTACCATACCGTCAAAATCGGTAGAGATAACTTCAGCACTCACATCACCGGTAACGATCTTGCAGATGTCAACGTAATGTTTTAAGATGTTATCTGTGCCTTTAATGCCTTCTTTAGCCATTAAGGATGGGTTTGTAGTTACGCCGTCTAGAACACCTAAGTCTTGCGCTTCTTTAATTTGTGCCAGGTTTGCTGTGTCGATGAAGAATTTCATTGTGTGATTTTAGTTTGTACAAAAATAGAATAAGGTAGTTTACTTAACACAAATGTTTATAGAATGTTGATGAAATATTACGCGCTTAGCAGCTCTCCGATTTCCCTTCTCCCTTTGGGAGAAGGTGTCTGCCTGTGGCAGACGGATGAGGGTTTAGGATGAAGCGGTTCGATATTAAGATACTTTCTTTCGGAGCCACGGTTTCGGAAGAAGTTGTTCAATCGTAACAGAATTTCGTTTCAAAACATATCTCTTCGTAGGAAGGTGTTCAATTATTAATGCATTTCGTTTCTAAACCCTCACCTGTCCGCAAAGCGGACATCCTCTCCCAAAGAGAGAGGAGAGATCTGTCCTTCGAAAATAAGTTAATTATTGCCTGCTCTCTACATTCTTTATTACCTTTCCGGTGCTGGCATTTATGTAAGCGCTGGTGGTATGGTACATTTCAGCTTCGCATTTTTTGCAAGGTTCGAGGTGGTAAAAATGCCAGATGAAATAATAATCTTTTTTTGCAGTATCGTAATCAGTAGAGATCTCGCCATATAGTTTATCGCTGTTCTTTTTCAATGTAGTATCAGCTTTCATCGCCGTTTTTTTGGCCTCCTGGAAAGAAACTACTTTACCACCGTCCTTTTTTATACTGGCAGGTAAACGGGTGTAATTTTTGAATGCGGCATCTTTTATTACACCTTTTCCTAATTTATACTCAATTGTAAAAACAACATGACTTTCTTTTACGTTCGGGAAATTAAATGAATAGAAAATAGTGAATGCATGCAAAACATTCTCTTTGGTGTGAGCGTCACTTTTTATCAAACGTACATTATTTGTGAATGCTTCTTGTCCGATCTCATTGATGATGATCTGATCGCATTTCTTTTTGATGCTATCCGGTGCAACAGCTCCGTAAATAGTTTGAGAATAGTTTTGTAAACTAATGCATAAAAGAGCTGCCGATATGATGAGTTTTATGCGCATTTTTTAAAAAGATGGGTAAGCTACTCACATCGCACCGCTACAACCGCCTACCCTTGCTCCGTTCCCGACCTGGGGGATTTGGCAGGAGCTGGTCGTGTAAGACTTACCCACCGCTGCAAAATTAACATTTATTTTAATTTCACGAATAAAATACTAAAATTTGTAAGTAATAATCACGTTATTTGTTCTGTTATAATATGCAGATTTCCATAGTAATACCTTTAAAAGACGAGGCCGAATCACTTCCTGAATTACACGATTGGATCGTAAAGGTAATGACTGCTAACAACTTCACTTACGAGGTACTCTTTATTGATGACGGAAGTAAGGACGGTTCCTGGAAAGTGATCGAAAACCTCCGTCAAAAAAATTCAAATGTCCGGGCGATCAAATTCCGTCGCAATTATGGCAAATCACCGGCACTTTATGTGGGATTTGAAGCTACAAAAGGTGATGTTGTGATCACAATGGATGCCGATCTTCAGGATAGTCCTGATGAGATCCCTGAATTGTATGCTATGATCACCAAAGATGGTTATGACCTTGTGAGCGGATGGAAACAAAAACGTTATGATAACACAGTAACAAAAAATCTTCCTTCAAAATTATATAACTGGACGAACCGGAAAATTTCAGGAATTAAATTGCATGACATGAATTGCGGTTTAAAAGCATACCGTAAAGAAGTAGTGAAGAGTATTGAAGTTTACGGGGAGATGCACCGTTTTATTCCGGTTCTTGCGAAGAATGCGGGTTTTAGTAAAATAGGCGAGAAGGTTGTTCAGCACCAGGCGAGAAAATACGGTGTAAGTAAATTTGGCTGGGACCGTTTCATCAATGGATTTTTAGATCTGATGACGATCACTTTCTTGTCAAAATTCGGAAAACGTCCGATGCACTTTTTTGGTTTAGTTGGGATTATCATGTTCTTCATTGGTTTTGCTGCAGCTTTCTATATCGGTGCAGATAAGTTATACCATGTCTTCAATCATATTGCTGCGCGTAAAGTAACAGATCGTCCGCTTTTTTATATTTCACTTACCACAATGGTATTAGGTTCCATGATGTTCCTGACTGGATTTATTGGTGAGCTGATCTTGCGTAATTCATCAGTTCGTAACAATTATCTTATCGAGCAGGAATTGAATTAATGGTTCAGGAGACCAATAAGAGACCGCCACGCATTCCTCTTACTCCGGATGAAGTAAAGGACTTCATCAGATTGAAAAAACACAAAGAGAAGATCAAACTCGAGCGGTTCAAGCAAACAAAAACTTATAAAGTTCTCAATGTATTCAACATCATATGCATTGTCATTTACACGGAGATCGTTTTTGCTTTTTTAGGGTCTTGTAATTTCACTACGCATTATATCAAATCGATGGATTCTTATTACAGTGATGAGATCATTGGAGGAAAACGTACTTTGAGCAGCATTGTATTTAAAACTGTTAATGATCAGGTTTACGATGTGAGTATACGGGATACCTCTGTTATACCTGAAAGATTTTCGGGATTAAGAGTTGGTTCAGATTGGTTATTGAAAAAAGAAATTAAAGTACGATTTAAAAAAGGAGGAAAAGATTTTTACATCAAACGGTCTTTCCCTTTGCTTTTCATTTCAATTCTTTGGGGAATTGTGACCTTTGTGTTATTCGGTTACAATATGAACCAGAATAATTATTCTTTGAATGTGATCACATTCGTGAACCTGATAACGATGCTATCGTTCATGTTACTCTAATAGTTCAGAATCGTACATATCTCCCGGCGAGATCATGTTCTCGTTCAAAGGAATATTCTTTCCGTAACGTTCAGTCAGTTTTTGTTTCACTGCAGGATGAGTCAGGTCGAAATCTTTTAGCGGACGGAGTTTCCCGATATCAATTCCTAAATTATGTTTGTATAATTTCCATACAAATTCAGAGCAGTACATTTGATCATCTCCCCAGTTAAAAGCAAGGTCATAATGAACTCCAAGAAGTGATTTAGCTTCTATGAGCATTTTTTTAAGATTATCTTCTGTTAAAAGGGATTGATCCTTCAGGCGTTTGATGTAATATTTTCCATCCGCGCTCATATCCACAAATTCATTAAATGTATTTTTAGAGACCGGTTCAACAGCATGGTAGACCATGGCCTTTCCATTTTCTATCATAACAATCCCAACATGCGTGTATTTTGATTTGGTGGCCAATTGAATGGCCTTTCCTTGTCCTGATGGATTAACAATAAAGACAATATCGCCATTCTTAAGGGGCTTTTCAGATCTAAAGCCTGTTAAAAACACAAAGGTTAATAGGCTTGATAAAAACAGGATGTATTTCCGCATAATATTATAATAACACAAACAGGTAACAGTTACGTCTTTAACATATTTAAACTAAAACGTGTTTAGACAATAAAACAAAAGTAGTCACGTTGCATTTTGAGGTCTTGTTAATTTTTTATAAATTAGTTTAAAATTATATCTCATGAAAAGGATAGTTTTATTTATCGCATTGGTTTTAACGGTAGATTTCGCTGTTGCTCAAACGGACACTTTGTTTTCAGGAAAGAAAGCAATTCCTTGCAAAATTGTTGAGATCAGTGAAAGTGAATTCAAATATAAAAAAGCAGAGTTGCCTGATGGTCCGACCTACGTTATCGACCGTGCTAAAGTAACCAAGTATACTCTGGTTGGTGGTTTTAGCGAGATCGTAGTTCCGGATGAAATGTCTGTTGAACATGAGCATCAGGAAATTTTAGGTAATCGTGAAGTGATTAAGATCCAACCTTTCAGTTTAGCCCTTAATTATATTTCTATCGGATATGAAAGAGTAATTAAAGTGGGAACCAATCTTGATATTGAAGCGGGATATATTAACAACGCGATGACCACTAACCAATCCTTTTATAGTTATGGGATTAATAGCGTTAACGATCCTCCTTTTTGTTATGGATTCTATTTTAAACCGGGCATTAAGTTTTTCTTGGGGCAGGATTTTTCGGTTAAAGGTTTAAAGTACGCTCATCCATTGAAAGGCCGTTATATTAGATTAGATCTGGCAGTTTCTTACCTGAATGTTCAGGAAGTAACACGATATAATTATGTTTCCGGCCCTTATCATGTGTCTACAAACGGTACAGTTTCAACTGATATTACATCTGTTGCATACGGAGGATTTATAAATTATGGCCGGCAGTTTATTTTAGGTAATGTTTTAACGTTAGATTACTACCTCGGAATTGGCTTTACTTTCCAGAGCAATTCGTATTCTAATTCTCAATTTCAAACTGCTCCGTTGGCATTTTATCATAGAAGCGATGATGCGAAATATATTTCAAGGTATGGTGGATTTGCGAGAGTTCCCGACGTAGGAATTTCTGCAACTGCCGGTTTGAGGATAGGATATATCATTCCTTCTAAAAAAGCCAACACTTTACCAAAGAAAGCATCTCAGTCTATAAAGAATTAAGAAATTAAATATAAATTATATGAAAAAACTGATCATATTTTTAGCATTTATCTCGTTTGCGAAGATTTCTTTTTCACAAACGGATACATTGTTTTCAGGAAAGAAAGCGATCCCTTGTAAAATTGTTGAGATCAGCGAGAGCGAATTCAAGTATAAAAAAGCAGAACTTCCGGATGGCCCGACTTACGTTATCGACCGCAGTAAAGTAACTAAATACACTTTATCAAGTGGTTTTAGTGAGATCGTTGTTCCGGATGAAATGTCTGTTGAGCATGAGCACAAAGAAATTTTAGGTAACCGTGAAGTATTCAAGATCCAGCCCTTCAGTTTAGCCTTGAATTATATTTCTATTGGATACGAACGTGTGATCAAAGTTGGAACTAACCTTGATATCGAAGCAGGGTATATGAATAATTCTATGACCACAAACGAAGGGTTTTATACTTACGGAATGCGTAGTTATCAAGGTGGAGTGCCGTTTACTTATGGATTTTATTTTAAACCAGGAATTAAATTTTTCCTTGGACAGGATTTTTCTATCAAAGGACTTAAATATGCACATCCGTTAAAAGGCAGGTATATAAGGCTTGATCTTGCTTTGTCGTATTTAAATGTTGAGAATGTTACAGGCGCTGTTTATGTTCAGGGGCCTTACCCGAATGTATATCCTAGTTATACAACAGTAATTACTGATGTAACCTCACTTGCATATGGTGGATTTATCAGCTATGGCCGTCAGTTTATTTTAGGAAATGTGCTCACCTTAGATTATTATTTGGGACTTGGATTTACAGGCCAATCTAATAGCTTTTCTAATGCTGATTATAATAATGTTAGTACCGGTGGTTATGGCTATTATCGTGATGACGCCAGAAGTTTATATAGATACGGTGGATTTATCCGTATTCCCGGAGTGGGAATTTCAGGAACAGCAGGAATTAGATTAGGATATATCATTCCTTCGAAAAAGACTAATGCGTTGCCTAAAAAAGCAGTCGCAGCTACACCGATCAAAGATTAAATTATAATTTACTTAATATCTTTTTACAATCGCGGATCCTAACTGTAAGTGATGGCGGCTGTGGAAATGTGCTTAGTTCTGAAAGTACAAGATCCACTTCATGTTTTAATTCAGGATACATCAGGCAAATTTGTCCAACCATTGTTATTGAAAAAGCCCTGATAGCGTGAGGTAATGTGGCATTCTTTGTGAAGTTCATGCAGAGATCAAATACTTCACTGCAATATTTTTCCGGAACTCCGATCTCGTAGAGTATTCGTATCACATTGCGAATTGCGCCTGTATGTTGTTTTTCTTTTCTTAAAAATTTTACCAATGAAGAAATTTCTTTCCGAATCAATTTAGGATGTTTAAAGCTGATGTGTTGCAAAGCCCATGAAGCGCGCATGGATAAGGTCAGATCTTCTCCTAAAGTCATTTTTACAAGCTCTTTTACGATCTTTGGATCTTTCTCAACTTCTTTTACAAGCTGCTTTACTTTCGTTAAGCTAAAATATTTTGGATCTTTTATCTCCATTTTATTTTTTGTCCCCTTAGTCTTTTAAGTCTCTTTTATCCCTTAAGTCTCTCAAAATTTATTTCTCCAGATCAGAATTACAACTCCTAAAATAGCAATTAAGCAGGCAAAAACGGATTGCAAAGTTATTTTTTCTTTGTACACCAAAAGATTCACAGGTAAAACCACAATAGGAAGTAAAGCAAAAATGGTTTGGGCGACAGCCACCTCGATTTTCTGAATGGCGATCAATGAACAAGTCACACCACAAATTGGTCCCAGAAAAGTTCCGAGCACCATGTAGGGAATGGCGTTGTTTTTATTAGAGAGAACCGGTTTTGAATTCGAAATTAATTTCATGGTGAGTAGTGAACCTAAGAACGCAGCACTAAAAGCAAATAACAACCGGATCCAAACGGCATGCATGGTTGGGATCTTATCTGTATAATAATCCATACCGTATTTAGAAAGAACTAATCCTGTACCTTGACAAAGTGCGCCGGTAATTCCTAAAATAATTCCTGTTTTATCTCTCCTGAATCCTGCTTCTTCTGCAGCCGCCGTATCTTTTTTAGAAAGTGTTAACCAGATCACTCCCCCAATGGTAATAGCAATTCCAAGGATACCGATCAAATTTATTTTTTCTCCTAAAACCAAAAAACCCATACTAAGCGCAGCCCCAGGTGCAAAGGTGGTGTAAAGACTTCCTAGCTTTGGTCCGAGTAAGGTGAAGGATTTGAAACTGCAGTAATCGCCGATAGTAAAGCCGATAATTCCGGAAGCGCCCAAGAAAACGTAATGATAAAGTTGTGGCTGAGAAAAAAGTTCAACAATATTTAATGAATTTGTAAAAAATAAAATGATTGAAATTAAAACCCATGCTAATAATAAACGCCATTGATTAACGGGAGCAGTTCCAATTCGTTTAGCTGCTTCTGTAAAAGGAAAAATACCGAGACTCCAGCAAAGTGTTGTAACGAGTGCAATTAATTCACCGCTCATGATAGTTGGTAGTTTCCCGAAAGGCCCACTATGTGGCGGGTGGGTAGTTCGTAGATGAGGACTGTGATCATATTTTGCTCCAAAATTATAATAAATCTACGAACTACGAACTCAAAACTACGAACTCTTATAATCTCTTTCCCCGAAGATAAGGCTGCCGATCCTTACCATTGTGCTTCCTTCCTCAATTGCAATTTTGTAATCACTGCTCATGCCAAAGGAAAGGGTTGACAGTTCGGTATTGGTGGTTTGTTGAATTTTAGAATGAAAATCTTTAAGTGACCTAAACTCATGACGAATTTGAGTTTCATCTTCGGTATTGGAAGCCATGGCCATAAACCCGCAGATATTAATATTGGGAAGCTTTTGGAACTCCCCTGAAGTTAAAATAGATTGACATTCATCAAAAGCCAATCCGAATTTAGTCTCTTCTGTAGCTATAAAAACTTGTAACAGGCAATTTATTACTCTGTTGTGTTTTTTGCCTTGTTTGTTTATTTCTTCCAGTAATTTGAAGCTATCTACGCCATGAATTAAATGAACGAACGGTGCAATGTATTTTATTTTGTTGCTTTGAAGATGCCCGATAAAATGCCAACGGATATCTTTCGGAAGCTGTTCGTGCTTATCAACCAATTCCTGGACATAATTCTCACCAAAATCTCTTTGTCCCGCATTATAGGCTTCTAAGATGGCTTCGTTAGGTTTTGTTTTAGAAACTGCAATTAATGTAACTCCTGGTGGAATAGAAGATCTCAGATTATGGATATTTGTTGTAACCGTCATTAATTTTCAGTTCTTTCTGATTCGTATAGCTCCGGATCTTCTTTGAAGAACCAGGATGATTCCGGATTTTTCAGAGCGAATCGTACACCATAAATTTCAATAATATTCTTTTCTTCATTAACGACAAAGTGAATTACATATGGAAAAACCTTAACTTTTCTCATTCTTACATTATCGTAGCGTAATTCATAAAATGGAAATTCTTTTAATTCCTCTAATGTATTATTAACCTGGAAAAGAAATTTTTTCCCTAATTCATTCGAAACAAGTTTGTAATAATCAATTCCTTCCTGAATATCCATGATGGCATCAGGGAATAAGAGAATTTTAAATGACATTTAACCGAGATTAAAAGAATCTTTAATTTGATCCCAATTTTGGCCTAGTTCAGGCTTTGAATTTTTTATCCGGTCGCGGATAAGTTGCTTTTCTTCCTCAGTTACGTTGATATCGTTCTTATTGTAAATACGGATAAAATCAAGATTTTTAATGGCTTCGAGAAAAGCATTGTATTTATTGTCAGGTATGTTTAAGAGTATTTGTTTCATAAACTAAAATTAGTAAATAAAATTTCGAAAGTCAAGTTAATTATTAATCTTCAAAAGTGTAGATCACCAAACCGCTTCTCATTTTTGGTTCAACCCAGGTAGATTTTGGCGGCATGATGTTGTTTGTGTCAGCTATCCATTTCAAATGATCCATAGTTACAGGGTATAATCCGAATGCTATCGCAGCTTTTCCTTCATCAACTTGTTTCTTTAATTCCTTGCTGCCTTTAATTCCCGGAACAAAACCGATCCGTTTATCAGTTTTCAGGTCATGGATATCAAAAACAGGAGAGAGGATATGCTCAGTTAAAATAGCGGCATCTAAACTTCCTACAGGATCTTTTGGATTATAAGTATTCTCTTTTGCTTTCAACGAATACCATTTATTATCGGTATACATTGAGATCTCATGTTTAGAAGAAGGTCTGAAATCATCACCTTTTACCTCTGAAACATCGAATTTTGTTTTGAGCTTCTTTATCAATTCGGAAGGCGAGAGATTATTAAGATCTTTCACCACACGGTTATAATCGTAAATTTTCAGTTGTGATTCAGGAAAGAAAACGCCTAAATAATAATTGAAAGCTTCTTCTCCTGTATAGTTTTTCTTAGTGCTGCGTTTTATTTTACCCAATAGGGCAGAGGAAGCTGAACGGTGATGACCGTCAGCAATATAAATATTAGGTATTAAATTAAATCTCGAAGCAATAAGTTGCACGGTCTTTTTGTCTTTAACTACCCATAAAGTGTGACGAACCTTATCAGTCGTTGTAAAATCATAATCGGGTTTTTCGTTTATAGTTTCATTTGTTGTTTTGTCGATCTCTTTATCGTTCGGGTAACAGAACAGAACCGGTTCTGCATTGAATTCACAAACTTCTAAGTAATCTTTTAATTTTTCCTCACGTGAAGTAATGGTTTGCTCGTGAATTTTGATCACCCCGTTCAGATAATCATCAATACTTGTACACGCGATGATCCCTACATAGGTATTTCCTTCTTTAACCTGACGATAAATATAATAGCAAGGACTCTCGTCGCGCAGAAATACCTTTTCTGTAATGAATTTTTTGAATCGGTTCTTTACTTTACGTAATCGTTCTTTTGATCCTGGCTTTGTTTTTATATTATCATCGAAGTCAGGATTTATGACGTGAAGGAATGTGAAAGGATTTCCTGAAAGTTTTTCGCGAAGTTCGGAAGGATTGTACCCATCAACGGAGCGTGAGGCAACAAGATGAACTTTGTCACTTTCAGGTCTAATTGCACGAAACGGTATAACCTTCGCCATGGTTCTAAAAGTACAAATTAATTAAGAGCAGCAATAATTTTCTCTGCCAATTCCACTCCAATTCGCTCCTGCGCTTCATTTGTAGCTGCTCCGATGTGAGGCGTGAGAGAAATTTTCGGGTGTGATAATAATTCTTTCGAAGGCTTTGGTTCATTTTCGAACACATCAAGGCAAGCATGAGAGATCTTTCCGCTATTCAATCCTGCAACAAGATCTTTCTCATCAATCACTCCACCACGGGCAGAATTAATTAAAATAACCCCATCTTTCATGGTAGAAATTTCCTTAGCAGTAATTAGTTTCCCTCCCGGAACGTGGAAGGTGATAAAATCAGCATGTTGTAAAACTTTTTCTAATTCAACAGTATTCACATGTACTTTTACATTGGTATGTCCTTCTATTTCTAATTCTATCGGTGCATCTTTTACAAACGGATCAAAAGCTAAAACTTTCATGCCCATTCCTAATGCGATCTTACCAACAGATTGGCCAATTCTACCAAATCCAACAACACCCATAGTTTTTCCGCGTAATTCAATCCCTTTCGCGTATTTCTTTTTTAATTCTTCGAATTTCGCTTCGCCATTAGCAGGCATTTGCCTGTTACTGTCATATAAAAAACGAACAGCATTGAATAAATGTGCAAATACTAATTCAGCGACTGAATTCGATGAAGCTGCCGGTGTGTTGATCACATTGATGCCTTTACTTTTCGCATATTCCACATCGATATTATCCATACCAACACCACCCCGCGCAATAACTTTTAAATTCGGACACGCATCAATCAGATCTTTACGCACTTTTGTCGCGCTGCGGACTGTTAATGCTGTATAACCTTTATCATTTATTGCTTTCACAAGATCTTCCTGCGCCACTTTATCAGTGATAACTGTGAATCCCGCTTTTTCAAGAAGTGCTTTTCCGGTGTTGTCGATGCCATCGTTGGCTAGAATTGTTTTGCCCATAGTAGTTTATTATGGCAACAAATATAAAATAAAAAACCGTCTGCCCGAAGACAGACGGTTCTTATAAAAAACAGCAGTTTTTTTAACCCCTTAGCCAATCTGCCATTCTTTATTCCTTAACACGTAATGTTTTTGAGTCCGAGTAATTATCCTCTGTAAAATCAACCAATTTCCAATTCTTTACTTCTTTATTCGAGGCGATCAATTCTTTATCAGCTCTTACTTTACTTTCTGCTTCACGTACTATATATGTATGTTTTAATTTTGCTTTTGAATTCAGGTAACCTATAAAAAATGGAGAGCAAATTTCTATTGCGAACATTGCTGCTATTACTATTTGGATGAGCGTTTTCATAAATCTTATATTTTTAGGTTTAACAATCTGTCTAAGCTTAGTTACTAATTATTACGGGCAGACCTAAAAAATGGTTTGGTGAAAGTCTTTCAATTTGGTAAGTGGTAGGTTTTTTGCGCTAACTGGCTGCTTTTTCGGACTGAATCGGCATCTTTTTTGGCTCAGTTTTTCGATAAAAAAAACAGCGCTGAGTGAAGCGCTGTTTAGAATGAGTAAATTCCGAAAAGTAATGTTAAAAACTGTAAATTTTATCCCTTTTGTTTCTCAAATTCTTTCATGCAATCCACTAAAGCCTGTACGCTGTCTAATGGTAAGGCATTATATAAAGAAGCACGGTAACCTCCAACGTCACGGTGTCCGCGGATCCCGCTGATATTTGCTTTTTTCCAAAGCGCATCAAATTCAGGTTCTAAAGCTACATCTTTTAATAAGAAACAAACATTCATATTACTGCGGTCTTCTTTTACAACTGTACCGACAAATAAAGAGTTGCGGTCAATCTCATTATATAAAGTATCTGCTTTTTTCTGATTCAGATCCTGGATCCAGCTGATGCCGCCATTTTTCTTTAACCATTGCAAAGTTAGATATGTAACGTAAATAGGGAACACAGGAGGTGTATTGTACATACTACCGCCTTTAATGTGCACCTGGTAATCTAACATGCTCAGCATTTTTCGGCCTGTTTTTCCAAGCGCATCTTTTTTTACCATCACCATTGTACTTCCGGCAGGACCCATATTCTTCTGCGCACCTGCATAGATCAATGTAAAATCTTTTGCATTCACCTTACTGCTGAAAATATCAGAGCTCATGTCGCAAACTAACGGCACACTTGTTTTTGGGAACGACTTCATTTGTGTTCCGTAAATTGTATTGTTGCTGGTGATGTGTAAATAATCCAGGTCAGATGGGATATCATATCCTTTAGGGATGTAGGTAAATTTTTTATCTTCTGATGAAGCAAGCACTTTTGTGTTGCCGATCATTTTTGCTTCTTTAATGGCTTTGCTGGCCCATACACCGGTGTTCACATAACCTGCAGTTCCACCCTCGCGTAATAAATTATAAGGAACCATCGCGAATTGTAAACTCGCACCGCCGCCTAAATACAATACTTCGTATTCGTCACCAACTTCAAATAATTCTTTTACTAACGCGCGTGCTTCGTCCATTACCTTTTCGTAATTCTTACTGCGGTGAGAGATCTCAAGCAGAGATAAATTCAAATTATCGAAATTGATACAAGCTTCTGATGCTTGTTTTAGAACTTCCGGTGGTAATATGCCCGGGCCTGCGCTGAAGTTGTGGACTTTTGTCATGGTTAATGTGCTCATGAGGATTTGTTTTTTTTCAAAGTTAAACAAGATTTCAATATAGTTTCAGGATTTTCTTCGATTTATTTTCTAAGTCTATAACTAAGTGATTGTCTTTAGTGATCTGCCAGCCTTCAACGCCTGTGAGTAGTAACTGCCCTTTAGCATCCGCCAGTTTATCACCTTCTTCATCTTTTATTAAGTAATAACTTGCGATAGGAGTGATAGTACCGTTTGTTTTCAGAACCGTTTCACCTTTGGTATTGATCAGCAATGTTTCTTGTTTCAGTGTGCAAATACTCAAGCCATTATTGAAATCGGTAGCAGAATTGTATTTACACGGAATAACCAAAGCTAACTTTCTGTCAACAAAACCATATTTGCCTTTGCGTTTAATTCGGATCATGTTATCATGCGCGAAATGCACTTCTTCGTAAGCATCATAATCAATGGAGATCTTCCCATTGATATCCATTAAAGCCTGCTTATTCTTTTTGAGTAGTTTGAATAATTTTCCGTTTGTGTAAAATGAAACCGGCAACTCTTTCCTGTAATCAAAATCAATATCCCCCACAAAACAACCTTTTCCGGAATAGAAGCCGTATTTATTATTTTTCACTGTAATGAAAATATTATTTTCGGCTTTTAAAACAAGGTCATATTGAGGCTGTAGGATGATACTGTCGTTCTCATTTACCAAACCGAACATATTATTGAGTTTAATGATCGCAATTTTATTCTCATCAAAATCTGAGATCCATTGATATCTTGCTTTTGACGCTAAACCTGTTTTCGAAACAAAACCGTAAGAACTTCCATTCAGATAATAAGCAAATCCATTCTTAAAATCGCCAAGCCTGTCGTATTGTGGCGGAATGATACTATTACCGTAAACATCCATTGCGCCATATTTATTATTGAGTTTTATAATGTAAATATTTTCACTTTGTTCCGACAGATCTTCAAAAGGACCTCCCGATCTTTGTCCCTGCCTGTTAATTAAGAACCATTGGTCTTTGATGTGAACAGGAGCATTCCCATACACAAAAGAAAAAGCCTCTGTATAAAATGCGTTGAATACATTTTGATTTTCTTTATTAATAAAGAATACTGAATCATTTTTTGTCACTACAGATAAACCTTCTTTGAATAAAGTAGCTTCATCGTATTGTGGTGTGATAACATATTTTCCGGTCGTATCAATGAACCCGATATAATCACTGTCATTCACTATGATCAATACTTTATTATTCAATTCAATTTCTTTATTGATAGAGGCTTTGAAAGGGAACTCCGGGTAATTTTGAACAAAACTTTGTAACTCTTCATTATTGTAAGATTTTACTGTAAGGGCATATAATAATTTCCAGGCTTCATTTATAAAATGACTGTTCTTATAATTGGTTACGTAAAAATCCAATCCCTGCAGGTTGTTATTCTTTCTGTAGATCTCAAATAACTCATCCTGCGCTTGCCCGGTAAATTTATTTTTCGGGAATTTAGCAATGAAAGCATTGTATTGCTCGGCAGTTTTCAGAGGCGTTTGTTCTTCAAAAAGCTGTTTATCATAAAGTGTGTGGTATTCATCATAAAAAAATGTTTCAGGAAAACGGAGCATAAAAGCCTTTGTACTATCACTGTTGTTATAGGTGAGATTGGTTTTATAATTCAATTCATCCCGCAGGTAAATAGCATCTGATCTTTGCATTTGGGTACTAAATGGGTTTTGTAAAAGGAACTGTTCATAAATTTTAACAGTGTTCACTTTGGCAGCCCTCAAAAGTGACTTTTGCCCAATAGAATCAGCCCGGGCCATGATGGTTAAACTATCGACCTTATAGCCAAAATAGGATTCCTGAAGCCTTGTGCATTTGTAATAATTCCCGGCCAGAGTTATGTATTTTGAGGCGCTATCGGTATTGGTAAACGGGTTATCAGTTCTGTTAAAAATGGTAGCCAGACCATAGGCGGCTGCGGCTTTATGGCTCTTTTTCAGTTCCCCGTAAAACAGCTTTTTAGCCTTAAAATAGTCGTAAATGCTCAAGGCCTCATAGGCTTTTTCGATCTTTGAGGCTTTAAGTCCCGGACTTGTTAATATCAGGTAAAAAATAAGTAGATTTTGAGGCTTCATCCGTCCCCAAAAGTATACTTTTGTGCGGTTCTATAAACCAAAAAAATGTTCACAGGGGGTCGTTTAGCTTTTACACTGGTATTTTTACTCGTTTTTATAGGGTATCTGGTATGGTCGTTCCGGAAGGATAAAGTTATTAACAAGACCCATTACCCGAAGGCTTATAAGACCATTTTGGGGCTGATTTTAATATTATTTGCACTTTATCTAATTGTTAAGCTCCGTAAATTCTTGTAATTCGAAAATTTTTGCTATATCTTTGTTACTTAAGAAAATAAACCTATTAAATCAATATCAAAGGAATGAAAAGACTGATTATAACTTTTGTTTTATTGTTCTGCATCAAGTTAAATTTTGCGGCTACATTAGTTGTGGAAGGTAAATACCAAAACAAGAATGTTTATGTACAGAATTTCTTTGGCGGATCAGGAGTTGGTTTTTGCGCGTTTGAAGTAAAGGTGAACGGTAATATCACTACAGATGAAGTTAACTCGAGCGCTTTTGAAATTGACCTTACCGAGTGGAAATTAAAATACGGCGATAAAGTTACTATCGAGATCATGCACAAAGACGGTTGTCAGCCAAAGGTGCTTAATATGGAAGACCTGAAACCAAAACCTTCTTTCGAGGTGTTGACCATGAATATCACCTCAAGCGGATTATTGAAATGGACCACTAAAAATGAAGCCGGTGCTTTACCATACATTGTAGAACAATTCAAATGGAATAAATGGGTACCGGTTGGTGAAGTTGATGGTATAGGAACTCCTGAATCCCACGAATATAATTTCCAGGTAACAACCCACAGTGGAGAAAATAAATTCCGTGTGAAACAAGTTGGTATGGGTGCAACACCGCGTTATTCGAATAATGTTGTTTTGAATTCGATGATAGAGAAACCAAAATTCGAAGTGAAAGACGCTTCTTTGAATTTCTCTTATGAAACCGGATTTGAAGTGTATGATTCATACGGATTAGTAGTTAAAAAAGGTTTCGGTAAAGAAGTGAAGATCGATAACCTTGAAAAAGGAAAATATTATTTGTGTTACGATAACCAGATCACAGAATTCAGCAAGAAAAAATAAAGCCCCTTAGAAACTATAAACTAAGAAAACGCGAGGAAAGAAAATGAAAAAGTCAGGTGTTGTACTGGGATTATTATTACTGGTAAACCAAGCTAGATCAGGTGTGTTAGTTGTTGAGGGTAAATTTCAAAATAAGAATATTTACGTTCAGAATGCTTATGGCGGATCAGGTGTTGGTTTTTGTGCAGTAGAAGTAAAGGTGAACGGGCATATCACCACCGATGAAGTGAACTCAACTTCATTTGAGATCGATCTTGTTGCTTTACAATTGAAATACGGTGATAAAGTAACGATCGAGATCGTTCACAAAGATTTTTGCAAACCTTTTGTGTTGAACGCAGAAGATCTTAAGCCGCGCCCTACTTACGAATTACAAATGATCAATGTAAGTTCAACTGGAATTTTACGTTGGTCGGCAAACAAAGAAAGCGGACCTCTTCCTTATATCATCGAGCAATACAAATGGAACAAATGGGTGCCGATCGGAACTGTTGACGGATTAGGAACTCCTGAATTGCACGATTACGCTTTTAAAGTAGCATTACATAGCGGTGAAAATAAATTCCGTGTTAAACAAATCGGTTTAGGTTCATTGCCAAAAATTTCAAGTGCGGTTACCATCAATTCAACAGTTGAAAAACCAAATTATGCTTTAACTGAGAATTACGATGCGCTTCAATTCACAGCGGAGACCTTCTATGAAGTGTATGATGATTACGGTATCGTGAAAAAAGGTTATGGTAAAGAGATCAGTTTGAAAGGCATGAAAAAAGGTGTTTATTATTTATGCTACGATAACCAGATCACCGAATTCGAGAAGAAGAAAAAATCATAAGCTCTGCAACAAGTGCTTAAATTCATTTAAGATCATTGCCGTTGCCCCCCAAACTATACGGCCCTCTACATCAAAGTAGGGGGTTTTAAATTTAATGCCGGGCGAAGGTTCAACAACTGTTTCTTTCACAAGGTGTGGTAACATCAGGTCTTTAAGCGATAATTCCAAAATACTTTTTACTTCTGTGGTATGAGGGCTATAATTGATCTCTTCCCGGTTTAAAATGCCTACAAACGGATGTACCATGAATTTACTTACGGGAATATAAAGCGGAGAAAGCTCTCCCAGAACTTCAATATTATCTTTTAATCCTATTTCTTCATAACATTCGCGTAGAGCGGTACGTTCGAGTGTTATATCATCATTATCGAATTTACCTCCCGGAAAACTGACTTGTCCGCTATGCGCGCCATTATAGGTGTTGCGTTCCGTTAATGGAATATAAAGCTCGTTTCCTTTTTGGATCAATAAAATAAGCACTGCGCTGGTGCGGAATTCTGAGGGATGAAGGTCTTCATGCTTTAATTTTGCGCGGTTCACATGTGCCATTTCGAACTGGACATCGCTGCCGGGTAAAGGCAATTGCAGGCGTTGTTTAAGCTTAGTTAAAAATGCACTTTCCATTGGTACAAAGGTAGTTCATATTGCTTATAAATGAGCTAAAATCCGTACCTTTGCCTTATGAGCGAGATCAGGCTGAATACCATTGAAGAAGCCATCACAGACCTTAAGAACGGTAAAGTAATTATTGTTGTTGATGATGAGGACAGAGAGAACGAAGGCGATTTTTTAACTGCTGCACGTAACGTCACTCCCGAAGTAATAAATTTCATGGCCACACATGGACGTGGATTGATTTGCGCATCTATTACAGAGCAGAAAGCGAAAGAGCTGGATCTTCATTTAATGGTGACCAGGAATACAGCCTCTCACGAAACCGCATTTACTGTTTCCGTTGATCTATTAGGATATGGTTGTACCACAGGGATCTCTGCTTCTGACCGTGCAAAAACAATCCAGGCATTGATAGATCCGAAAATGAAAGCGGCTGATTTCGGAAGGCCCGGGCATATTTTCCCTCTTATAGCAAAAACCGGTGGCGTGTTACGTCGTACAGGCCATACTGAAGCTACAATTGATCTTGCAGTCCTTGCCGGATTTGAACCTTGTGGTGCTTTAGTTGAGATCATGAATGAAGATGGAACCATGGCGCGTTTACCTGACCTGATGAAGATCGCTGAGAAGTTCAATCTGAAAATTGTTTCTATAAAAGATCTTATCTCTTACCGTTTAGAAAAAGAAAGTATAGTTGAACGTGAAGTGGAAGTGAATATGCCAACCAATTGGGGTGACTTTAAACTGGCTGCTTATAAAGTGAGCACGACAGGAGAAGAACACATGGCTCTTGTAAAAGGAAGCTGGAGAAGTGATGAAGAAGTTTTAGTTCGTGTGCACTCTTCTTGCGTAACAGGTGACGTATTCGGAAGCTGCCGTTGCGATTGTGGCCCGCAATTACACGCTGCAATGGAAATGATCGAGAAAGAAGGTAAAGGTGTTATCGTTTACATGAACCAGGAGGGAAGAGGGATCGGGCTTCTGAATAAATTAAAAGCATACAAACTCCAGGAAAAAGGCCGTGATACTGTTGAAGCCAATATTGAATTAGGTTTTAAAATGGATGAGCGTGATTACGGCATCGGGGCACAAATATTAAGGGATCTTGGTGTTCACAAAATAAAGTTAATGACCAACAATCCTAAAAAACGTGCGGGCTTAATTGGTTATGGTTTAGAGATCGTGGATAATGTTCCAATCATTATTACGCCTAATCCACATAACATAAAATATCTCCAGACCAAAAAGGAGAAAATGGGGCATAGTTTTTAAGTTCTTATTCAATAACCAGTTTACCGTTTCCAATTTCTTTTTTGTCCTTAAGGATCACGTAATGGTATACGCCTGTTGCTAATCCTTTAGTAAGTATAGAAGTATTCTTTTGAATTAATTTTTGTTCCAGTACTTTCTGACCGACAGAATTTATCAATACTATTTCTCCGTTCTCAATGAAGTTCTTTAATTGAAGGGTAAACGATCCGCTGTTCGGATTAGGATAAATGCTTATCCCGGAATCGGTGGGTTCATTTTTTTTAATGTTTGTTGTTGTAGCTCCCTCAATATATTGGATGAATTGATTAGTGTTCACATTTGTATAATATTCAACTAGTCCTAAAGGCCATTCAATTTTAATAGAGTCAATTCCTGTTGCATTTCCCAAACCGAAATGGGCACGTATATCATTTTGTCCGCAATACGATGTTTGGGATGAGACCTCGCGCATTTGCCAGACGGGATTGCCCCCTATGATAGCTTTTACTCTTATTTTGGCGCCGATTGCAGCACGATTACTTACGGTTCCGATCAGTTTAACAGTGACCCAGTTATTTGAATTGGTATTGTTATGATACAACAAATCGGGATGATCAACTGAATTAAACCTGCAAGTAGCGACAGCTAAATCTTCAAATCCATCATTATCATAATCTGCAAAAGCACAACCGTAGCTCCATGCAGAATCATTTGCAATTATATCAGTTGTATTTCTTACAAAACTTCCGCTTCCGGTATTTAAATAGAAAAAGTTCAATTGTTTTTTTGTTGTGCCAAACGAATTGGTTACAAAAAGATCAAGATCACCATCGTTGTCAATATCGCTCCACGCACTGCTGAACGAACGTGAAGGTGTTTTAACTACTGTATCAGTTGTGATCTTTGTGAAACTGAAAGCACCGTTATTTCTGAACAAAGCATTAAAGCTCTGATCATTTGCAAGGAATACATCAAGATCCCCGTCATTATCCATATCACCCCAACTGCCGCTCATGGTATTTCCGGTATTAGTGAGTAATGGCCCACCGGTTAATTTTACAAAAGTTCCGCCACCATCGTTCCTGAAAATACTTTCATTCTGATTAACCTCATTGGTCAGAAAAAGATCAAGGTCATTATCACCATCAATGTCTGTCCAATTAACACTACGCGAGAGAGGAGGATCATTAACTGCCGGTCCAACAGTTATCTTTGTGAAATTATTTGCTCCGTTATTATGGTATAAGAATTCTTTTCCGCCACCCCCGCTATTCGTAACGTAAACATCCACTGATCCGTCCTTATCATAATCACCCCAGGCTGCAGTTTCAGAGTAACCGGCATCATTAACGATCTTTCCCGTGTCAATCTTGGTGAATGTTCCACTGCCATTATTTAAATAGAACATATTATTCACATTATACCAGTTCACTACAAATCCATCCATGTCACCATCATTATCACAGTCTGCAAAACTCGCGCCATCCGACGGTTTCTTATCTGAAACTATAGAATCATTGACAAGCGCTGTAAAGCCGGTACCATTATTATTTATGTACAGCATATTGTTTTGACCTGCTGCCGGACCGTTACTGATAAAACAATCTACCCAGCCGTCGTTGTTTACATCCACCCAATTCACGCTTCGGGAATCGCCTGCGGTATTAACAAGGGGTCCTGTAGTAATTTTGGAAAAAAATTGTGCATTCAGATTTGTGACCGCAAAAAAAGCTAAGGCTGAATAAAATTGTTTCATGAGTAAATTTTTTTGTTAAAGTATTGAATAAAGAGCAGCGGTTTTATAATAATATACTAAGAGAGATCAGCGAAGGACGAATAGCAAGAATTATGATCGATTTGCAGTTCGTTGGTAGCAAAGCGTCGTTTGTATCTATTTTGTTAATTATTTAGTTTTATTTACAAAATTTGAAGTATGATAAATAAACGGATCGGACAACATATTTTATTCTGGACGGTTTATTACTTCATCTGTTTGTATAATGAGCTTTATCTTTCGCCATCATTTTCTGCATATCCGTCGGTCTCATTATTTATGCAAGCCATGCTCTCTGTGTTCTTGCTGTTTGCCGTGAAGATCTCAGTGGCTTATTTTATCATGTATAAATTACTGCCGGATTGGGTTGGTGAAAAAAACACCGTTCAGTTTTTGGTGTCTGTTGCTCTTACCCTTATCGTGGGAACCGGATTGATGCGATTGATGATGCATTGGGTCATTTGGCCTTTGGTTTATAGTGAGATTCCCCGATCTATAGAGTTTTCTGCTTTTGTGGCAAGGTTCTTTTACTCGATGCTCGAACTTTTACAGGTGGTGGGAGTTGCAGTATGTATTAAACTATATAAGTTAAGAATGGAATCCGTAAAAAAAGAAAAGAGTCTTGTAGCAGAAAAGAGTAGAGCAGAAGTGTTGCATCTGAAATCACAGACCAATCCTCATTTTTTATTTAATACACTTAACAGTATTTATTCACTGTCAAGGGCAAAGTCGGAAGCAGCGCCTGATTCGATCATGCGTTTATCAAAGATACTGCGTTATACTTTATATGATTCGGATAAACGGACAATTGCTATTGGAGATGAATTAAAAGTAATCCGCGATTATATTGAATTGCAACAATTGAGATTCGGAAAGCGGATCGAAATGAAGCTAAGTACGGACCTGGATTCAGAATTTATTCAGATAGCTCCTCTGTTGCTATTGCCACTTGTCGAAAATGCCTATAAGCATTGTGACGAGCGGGAAGCTGCGATTTTTTTTGACCTTCATTTAAGAAATGGTCAATTGTTATTAAAAACATCAAATCCGGTATCTGAAAACAAAGAAATCCCGAGCGGTAGTGGCTTGCAGAATTTAAAGCGCCAGCTTGAATTATTGTATAGCGACTTTTCCTTAAATTATTTTATAAAAGACGGGCAGTTTAATTTAGAATTAATGATTAACTTGAACTCTTATGCAGGCCATGAATTGTTTGATACTGGAAGATGAGCCCCTCGCAGTTGATATACTGAAAGAGTATATTGCAGATGTTCCCGGCCTTGAATTAAAAGCTGTATGCGGAACTGCTCCTGAAGCTTTAAATGTGTTACGGGATCAAAAAGTAGATATTTTATTTGTTGATATTAACCTGCCCAAAGTAAGCGGACTGGATTTCATTAAAGCATTAAAAGGCGACTACAAGATCATTCTGACAACAGCATATCATGAATTTGCGTTAGAAGGTTTTAATTTGAATGTGGTGGATTATCTGCTGAAGCCTATCGAATTCAGCCGGTTCTTGCAGGCCATTCACAAAGTATATGAACGGGCGGGAGCCTCGATAAAAGGAGATGGTTTATCTGAGCGGAAATTCCAATTCTTTAATGTGGATAAGAAGCAAGTGAAAGTATTCTTTCACGAGATCCTGTACATAGAAAGCTTAAAGGATTATGTGAAGATCCATTTAGCGGATAAGCATATTGTGACAAAATTTCAGATAGGTGAAATGGAAAAAATGCTGGAAAAAAGCATGTTTCTCCGCGTTCACAAATCTTTTATCATTAATGTCAATAAAGTAAGTTCTGTTACTGCTTCTGAATTGGAAATAGGGAAGGCCTTAATTCCAATCGGACGAACCTATAAGGACGAAATGGAAATTTATTTTAGTAAGAAATAAAACGATTATTCATTCTTATAAAATTTCAACTTATAACGGATCAGCTCGCCTTTTGAATTCATTACTAATAAAATGTTGTGACCGTCAAACTGTCTTTGGATATCAAAGAAACAATAATAAAGGTCGCCCACTTTCATGTAATGGTAAATATTGAGAGTAGTATAATTCTTATTCTTTTGTTTTGCCTCCTGGAAAGGAAAATTAGTTAGTTTTTCTTTTTCTACTAATGTCAGGTCTTTAAATACTGAAGCCATATTCACAGGTCTGTTGATCTTGAAATCTCCTGTGTCTTTCGGACTTGTTTTAGCGGCTACCATAAAGCCTTTTGTATAATACAGCACCAATTTAAAATCAGCATTGCTTCGTGTTAAACTGTCAAGATGATACATCGCGACCTCTTCGACAAAACGTTTGTTCTGGGCAAATGAATTCAAAGAAAATACTGCACATAAAAGGAGGGTAGTTTTTTTGATAGCTGACATAAAAAAAATTTTGAATCAGGATAAAAATAAACATTTTTATATGGATTACAAATCCTATTTCACTTGTGTTTTCCTATAATCCTCATAAGATTGAAGATATCTTTTATTGCCCGGAACAACCAAATGCCTTTTAGCATACGACCTTCCACCTGCATGGATAAAGCCTGTTACTGTCTGTTTTCCATTCACATGCCTGTTCGCTAATTTTCTGGTCCCTTTTTTCGTTATTCTTCCGGGTTGCTTTTTAGCTTTTTGATAAGCTGTTTCCAATTCAGCCTTAACAGCCCCATCACCGAAACGGTAAAGATTTGAAATAGCCCACGATGAATGCCAGATATTAAAATCACTTTTCATGCTGTCGATCTTCGAAAGATAAAGTTCAGAGATCATTTTAGCCTGAGGAGGGGTAACAACCTGATCACGGATCACCCAAAGTCCTAAGGATTGACTCATATTCCGTTTTTGCATTTCATCATGTGAGATCTTTAAAGTTTCATCCATGTTCACATTTCTCACAAGTGCAGGTTTTCTTCTGTGGTGTAAGGAACAGAAATTGAGAAATAAACAGAGTAAACAAAATATGAGAATGCGTTTTATCATTTATTTCCTCAAGATCTTATCCATCGTTTTTCCTTTAGCCAATTCATCAATGATCTTATCCAGGTATCGGATCTTTTGCATGAGTTTATCTTCGATCTCTTCTACGCGATAACCGCAGATCACGCCTGTTATCAATTTAGCATTCGGATTGAATTTAGGCGCTTGTTTAAAAAAAGTTTCGAAATCAACTTTCTTATCGATCACTTGCTGCAAGCCTTTCTTGTCATAGCCGGTTAACCAGAAAATAACTTCTTCCAGTTCCTTAACGGTGCGTCCTTTTTTCTCAACTTTTTTTACATAATGAGGATACACACTCGCGAACGACATTTTAAATACTCTTGAATTGTCCATTTCTTTTTATTTAAAGATATGGAATTTTCAGTACCTGTCGCGAGCTATAATTTAGGACACTATAAAAAGGGCAGGATAGATGCTGCTCTGAGCAATAAATGGCTTATTAAAACCCTACTCATTTACCCATTTTGAATGGGTCACTATTGTATCCGAGTAGAACTTCACAGCGCCGGTTGTAATATCATGTATGCCTCCTAAGGTTCCGATGGTTCCGCTTTCTATCATTTCTTTTAGTATCGGACTGCGTTTCGTTATTTCATGCAATGTTTTTTTAATATTCAGTTCTGTCACCTTTTCTACAAATTCAATATTTTTTGAAGTTCGGTCTTTTGTTACAGTTTTTTCGTCCTCAACGGCAGGTCTTATTTTATCAAGCAAAGTAGTGAGGTTGCCCATTTCCAAATGATCGCAAGCGCCCTTTATAGCACCGCATTTTGTATGACCAAGTACTACAATAACTTTTGCGCCGGAAACTTTACATGCAAATTCCATGCTGCCTAAAATATCTTCATTGATAATATTCCCTGCTATACGGACGCTGAATATATCTCCAAGCCCTTGATCGAAGATCAGTTCAGCGGAAGTTCTCGAGTCAATGCAGCTAAGCACTATAGCAAAAGGATATTGACTGTCTGAAGTCTCATTAACTTGCTGAAGCAAATTGCGGTTTGCTTTAAGATTATTTTGAAACCTTTGATTCCCTTTTTTCAATATTTCTATTGCCATTAGAGGAGTTATTGCTTGCTGCATTTCTTTTGTTAGTGTTTTCATAGCGTATATAGTTTATAGCAAATAAAAATTAACCGGTTCAATCGGAGAGGGGATATCTTTTTCTTTAAGTATTTGTTTTATGTTTATTTCAATCGTTCTTGCAATGGCTGTTACTGCTGTATCCGTTGGCCTGTTCTCAAACGGATCCTGCATGTGTGTCGCCGATTTTTCGAGTAAGAAGAATAAAGAGGAAATGCTAATGAGCAAAGGCAGTTCGAACATCGCATTAATATTGTCAAGGGAAACAGACAGGGTGCATACAAACAAATAGATCAGCACATGCAGATATTTTTTGTATGTCGCAGGGAAGACAGTTGTTTTGATCCGTTCGCATTTCCCCTGCGATTCGCATAAACGTGTCAAGGTCTCGTCAAGCTGAATGCGTTCAAACTTATCCAGCTCTCCTTTTTGAAGAAGTTCTTTGATGGTTGTGGCTTGCATATTTAAGATAGCCAAAGGTTTATTGGCATGATAATTCAATTCTGAAATTTCTTCGTGGCTTAAATATTTATCCATGTCTTTTAAAGGATCAAGGCTGCGTAGCGATCGGCCAAGGGCATAGCACCAGGCTATCTGCGTATAGGCGATCTTTTTTATCAATGTATCACGTTCATTCATCACGAATGAACGAGTTTGTATAACTAAAGTGCGGGAATCGTTAACAATGCTCCCCCAGATCTGACGCGCTTCCCACCACCGGTCGTAAGATTGATTGAGTTTGAATGATAATAGAACAGAGATCGCTGTTCCCATAAAGGCAGGTATGGCCAGCGGCATTTCAGGAAGCAATGAATTGTATTTGTTTTTTATAAAATGAACAATTAACGATACGCAAATTATAATGACCAGATCAATTTTTATCTTGTTAAGGATATAACTTATCGGAATATGTTTATTCAGGAACATTTCAGCCGAATACTTCTTCTTCCTCTTCTTCTTTAACTGTATTTGTTTCCGATCTGTTTCTCAGGAAGAGTTTTTTTATAACGAAATATATGATCAGGGCAGACAAAACTCCGGTCAGGAAATTTGTTACAGGCACCATAATAGCAGTGTATATCATCACCATAAATTCAAATTTGCCGTGTTGTTTCACTTCTTTGATCTCGCTTACTTTTATCATATTGCTGGCTACCCAAACTAATATGCCGCCAATACTTGCCATTGGGATCAATTCCAAATATTGCGCGAGATAAAAAGCCATAGAAAGTTTCAGGATCGCTTTAAAATACCCGGCCAGCGGTGTTTGGGCCCCCGCTTTTATGCTTGTTGCAGTTCGAGCAAGGGCACCGGTGCAAGGGAATCCCTGGATTAAAGGCGTTATTATTTGTACCATACCCTGTCCAAAGAATTCTTTGTCGGGATTAAATGGCGTTCTGTTATTTTTTGCTAATCTGTCAGCCATAGAAGAACATAAGATGCTTTCTACACCCGACACAAAAACTATCGCGCAAACAAAATATAGAATATCTAACAATACATTAAAATTAAATCCGGGCATAGAGGGCGCTGTGAAAACAAAAAAATTGTTAGGTATACTGCCGTAAAGATCTTTAACAAGAATAATATTTTTATCGCCGAGGAGCGTAGCAGACAATATAGTAGTAGCAGCCATTGCAATTACCGGACCTGGAATAAAAACAGATATTCGCAATAATATTTTGGCCAATGCAAATGTTAATACACCCAAAAGTACCGACCACAGATTTATTTTATCGAGATTATGTATCGCTGCATTTATATTGTGCATCAGTCCGCCTTGTATATCTTCATCCTGGCCTAAGAAATCCTTGAACGATTCTATTCCAAGTATATCTTCAAGATTTGTAAGTGCTATTGCAACAGCTATACCAACGGTGAAGCCGACAATGATAGAATTAGGGACTAACTTAGCATATTTACCAAAACCAAAAATTCCCATCGCAATAAGAATAAGCCCGGATATGATCGAAACTAAAATCAGAAAGCCATGAGCTGTTTCAAGTGTTCCGCCACTTGCCGGACCGTATTTCGTAATCAACGCGGCGATCACAGGAATGAATGCAGCAGTTGGTCCGTACACCTGGTATTTTGAACCGCCAAATGTTCTCCCGATTACGCAAGCGATCGCGCCGGCTACAATACCATGTTCAGGTCGCATGCCCATCGCCATAGCGAAACCCATTGCCATTGGAATGGCGGTCATTGCAACAATCAGACCGGCACTCAGATCTTTATATACGGTCTTGACCCAGTTATCTTTTGTAAGATCTTCCCACCTTGGATCGTTAAATGTGAAGAAGAGTTTAAGACGTCCCAAAGGAGTTGTAGGAAAATGATTTTTTTTCATGGATCTGCGATTAATTAATTAATTAAACAGGGCGATAAGATGTTCTTGTTCTGATTTGTTCAGATATTGTTCCCATTCTTTTTCGAAAACGGGAATGTAAGTCTTTCGTAACATAGCTTCCGGATTAAAGCCCCGGTTTGTTATTTTGAGTTTGTATGTTTTAGGCAGATGTATCTCATTTATTTTGTTAGCAGAAAGAAAGTTTTTCGCATACGCCTTATTATTTCCGTGAAGATGTTTGATGTCTACTTCTTTCAGGGTTGTATACCTGTTCTTCAAAACTTCGAGAGCTTCTTTAAATTCATTGGTCATATGTTTAGCTATGATCCTTTCAGATGAATAAAAGAGAAGGTCAAGCTCTGAATCGTTTAAATACTCTGCGAACACGAGAGTTGCGTGTATTTCCTCTGTCTTATTTTCCTCCAGCACCAGTCTTAGTGTATTAAGGGAGGCAACACAAAAATCAATGGGGATAAGTATATTTTTAGCCATTCTTCCTGCTTTTCTGCAAGTTTAGAATGACTTTATTAAGATGATATAAGAGAGAGATTAAAATCAGATTAGAAAATCGGTTAATCTGTATAGAATGGCAATTTTACAAGTACGGCTGTACCATTGTTTACCTCCGATCTGACAATAAGTTCGCCATTATGAAGATTTATAATGTTCCTGGTCAGCGGTAGCCCAATTCCATATCCTTCGAATAAACGCGCGTTTGAAGCTCTGAAGAACGGATCATATATATAAGGCATATCGGATTCAGGAATTCCAATACCTCTGTCCTTAATGGTAACTACAACCTGATTTTGGGTGGAGGCAATGTAAACTGTTACGGGAGCATTATTAGAATACTTACAGGCGTTACCTAGTAAGTTACAAAATGCGAGATGCAGCAATTGCCTGTTTCCTTTTGTTTTCAGTTTATAAGGATCATCCGGGATCAGGCTAAGATCGATCAAGATCTGGTTCTTCGGATTAAGTTTATCAATTAACTCCTTTGCTTCATATATCACTTCGTCGATCCGGATCTTTTCGAAAAGTATAGCTTTCCCTTTATAAGCTGTTTGGGCAAGGAATAGTAAAGATTTTGTGATCTCATCAAGCCGTTCGGCCTGGGTTAATATATTCTGTAATGTTCTTTGGTATTCTTCCTGCGATCTTTGTTTTAATAATGCTACATCCGCTTCACCAATGATAGAAGTTAAAGGCGTTCTTAATTCGTGGGAGCCATTACTGATGAAATTGTTTTGTGTTTCGAATGCAGTTTCGATCCGGTTCAGCAGGTCATTGAATGTACTTACCAATTCTTTGATCTCGTTACTGGTGTTAGAATCTTCTAACCTGAGATGAATATTCTCGGTGCTGATCTGTTTTACCTTGTCGGTTATGCGTTTGATAGGCAGGAATACTTGTCGTGAAAAGTAGAATGACAAGGATACAACGATAATGATCACCAGTAGCATTCCGCCAATCAGAAGATTCCTTAAAAAAATAAGATGGTGAGTACCGTAATAGTTTTCAGCAGAAACAATTACAAGATATTCGCGTCCATTCTTTTTGTGAATGGCTCCGGCATAAAAAATGTTCCCCTTCTTTGATGTGGAATTTCCTTTCTCCGCAATATCGCTTACAAAAACATCAGGAAACCTAAGTTGTTTCGCGATCGAATCGGCTGAAGAAATACCTTTGAATTCTATAACGTATTCTTTTTCCTGTTCCAGTCTTTCAAGATGTTTGTTACGCAAAGCTTTCAGGTTCTCCGCATCCAGTGTTCCCGGTTCAAGATTGTATTGCGCGGAGATCCTTACCCTCGCTTCAAGCCGTTTGTAAAAATCAACATACGAGTATTTATTCTGGAAAAAATAAACAGTAAGGCCGAACACGATAACGATCGTCACACAGATCACTCCTATAATAAGTGTCAGTTTTGTCCGCGTTCTCATTTTTCTTTCAATACATAACCCATGCCCACCACTGTTTGAATAAGCTTAGTGTCAGCATTGGAGTCGATCTTTTTTCTCAGATAATTAATATAAACATCTACCACATTCGTACCAACATTGAAATCTATATCCCAAACAAGTTCAAGTAATTCAAGCCGTGAAAAAACTTTTCCTTTGTTTTTGAGCAGGATCAGAAGCAAACGGTATTCGGTTGCAGTTAACGAGATAAGAGTTTCCTTGCGTTTCACTTCTTTTGTTGTATCGTTCACGATCAGATCCGCAATAGAGTAAATATCGTTCACAACAACTTCATTGGCCGTCTCATTTTGTGATGCACGTCTCAAAAGGGCATTTATCCTGGCTTTTAATTCAATGAATTTGAATGGTTTTATAAGGTAATCATCCGCCCCTATATTCAGCCCCGATGCAATATTCTCAGATGTGCCTAATGCCGACAGAAACAAGATAGGTGCTTTAATATTCTTTTGCCTTAACTCTTTACAAATGTCCAGGCCATTCTTATCCGGCAAAAGTATATCTAAAATGAAAAGATCGAATACGGAATCCATAGCCATATTAATCGCAGAATTGCCGTTAAGTGCAACGGAAACCTCAAAATCCTCCTCTGTCAAACCTTTTTTTATAAATTCAACAACGCTGGTTTCGTCTTCTATCAAAAGTATTTTTTTCATGATTGTAAAAAAAGAAACGGACCTTGATCTGAAGCAAAGCTACAGAATTTATTTAACAGACAGGGTAGTTAATTTTTTTAGGAGCCATAATTTTAATGCCGGCTCTTTTGTTTGCTATGGACTTAATCCAGAACTTTCACAATAGCTGTCATGAGAAGATCAACATCTGCCTGGTGTTGATCCTGAGAAGGAGTAGTTTTTATGTGAGACATTTATTTCCCAGTCACCTTTTTTACTTCATCGTCAGTTAAAAAACGGAAGTCTCGAAAAGTTGACGCACCATTGCTTCCTGTGAGCGGACGATAACCAACCATTGTGTCTTTTGCAGTCTGGACGATCTGAATAACAACAACTAACTCTTGACTTGCAGCCAGGCCATTTCCGCTACTTGAATTAGTAAGGTATGCAAGTTTTGGTAAAGTCATATTATATGGTTTCGCATTTTCTTTTTTATCATAATATAACAGCGCTGTCCCATTTTCCGTTTCTTGTTTTGTTGCAAGCCTGCCATTAACGCAAGGAGTAGCGTTCCAAGTTTTAATATCGATGGGAGGAAATAGTTTTTTTTCTTTATTTTGCCCATTTGCTGTGAAACAATTTGTCAAAACAGCCAGAAAAATGATTTTAAAAAACATTATTTTCATCTTATATTGATTAATTGATTACTTAGTTATCCCCTCCAAACTAAACATAAAAGCATAATTCAAAGCTACGTCTTTTAAATAATCAAAACGTCCGCTGGCGCCGCCGTGACCGAATTCCATGTTGGTGTGGAGGAGGAGTATGTTCTTGTCTGTTTTCATGTCGCGTAATTTGGCTACCCATTTTGCAGGTTCAAAGTATTGTACCTGGCTGTCGTGCAACCCGGTTGTTACTAAAAGGTTCGGGTAATTTTTCTTTTCTACATTTTCGTACGGAGAATAACTCTTCATGTACCAATAGGCATCTTTATTTTTCGGATTTCCCCACTCATCAAATTCGTTTGTGGTTAATGGAATGCTTTCATCTAACATCGTATTGATCACATCTACAAAAGGCACATGGGCTAAAACGCCACGCCACATATCAGGAGCCATGTTAACAATGGCACCCATTAGTAAACCGCCGGCACTTCCGCCTTCAGCAAATAAATGTTTAGTGCTTGTATATTTTTCCCGGATTAAAAATTTTCCGCAATCAATGAAATCGGTGAAGGTGTTTTTCTTTTTCATCATCTTACCGTCTTCATACCACTGGCGGCCCATTTCCTGTCCGCCGCGAATATGCGCAATGGCATAACCAAAACCACGGTTAAGTAAGCTCAAGCGAGCGCTGCTAAAGCCGGGGTCAATGCTGTTCCCGTAACTGCCATATGCGTATAATAAGAAAGGGGCATTACCATCTTTTTTAAATCCTTTTTTGTAAACTAACGAGATAGGAATTTTTGTACCATCATTAGCAGTCGCATATAAACGTTCGGTCACGTAATCAGAAGCGTTATAACCACCCAAAACTTCCTGCTGTTTCATTAACTTACGTTCTTTAGTTATCAGGTTGTAATCATAAGTGGATCCGGGAGTAGTTAATGAAGTATAATTATAGCGAAGGGTTGTACTATTGTATTCAGGATTTCCTGATGTGTATGCATCATAAGCTGCTTCCCCAAAATCAATGTAGTACTCGCTATTGTTTGCTAAGTTTCTCACTCTCATTTTAACAAGGCCATCCTTACGTTCTTCAAAAACCAAAAAGTCTTTGAATTCAGTTACACCTTCTAATAATACATCTTTTCGGTGTGCGATCACTTCTTTCCAGTTCGCTTCTCCTGTCTTATCGAACGGACATTCCATTAATTTAAAATTCAAGGCATCTTTATTAGTACGGATCAGGAATTTATTGTCTAAAGTGATAATACTGTACAATACGTCTTTCAAACGGGGCTGGAAAACTTTAAAATCATCCGTTGCTTTGGAAGCATCAATGAATCTTATTTCCGACGACATGGTAGCTGATGAATTAATAAAAATAAATTTATTATTCTTGCTTTTTCCTACGCCGATATAATTTGTCTTATCCTTTTCATCGTAAACAGTTACATCAGTGGTAGCATCAGTTCCTAAAGTATGACGTTTGATCTTTTCAGATAAAAGTGTGACTGTGTTCTTTGAGGTATAGAATAAAGTTTTATTATCATTTGCCCAAACAGCATAACCTTCTGCATTTTTAATTTCATCTTTTAAGATCTCACCGGTCTCTAAATTCTTTACATAGATCGTATATTGACGGCGGCTTACCACATCCACAGCATAAGCTAAAAGTTTATTGTCCTCACTGATACTGAAACCCGAAGCAGAAAAATAGGAATGACCTTCCGCCATTTTATCTACATCTAATAAAATTTCTTCTTTGGCATCCAGGCTGCCTTTCTTCCGGCAGTATTTATAATATTGTTTACCGTCTTCAGTACGGGAATAATAGAAATAACCATTCTTGAACACAGGAACACTTTCATCTTTTTCCTTGATACGCGCTTTCATCTCGTTGAAAAGATCAGCCTGTAATTTTTCAGTAGGACTCATCACCTCTTTCAAATAGGCATTCTCAGCTTTTAAATAATCAACGGCTTTCGTACTATCAGGTCCTTTCCCGAAAAAATCATACATCCAGTAATAAGGATCATTTACTTTATCGCCGTGGATATCACGGATATGTTCTTTTTTTTCTGCAACAGGAGGTGTCGCTTGTTTAAATTGTGAATTCATAGAAATAGTGCTTAGAAGAAGTGGGATGAAAGAAAGTTTTTTGATCATGGTTAGCTTTTTAATATTCAGGTATTCTCGAATGCTCACGAATTTCATAGCATGAAAATAACAATAATAATCGAAATGAGGCAGCCCTGGCTATTAAAACAAGAACCTTACCGAAAATTACAGCTTTGTACATTTATGTGCCTGTACCTTTGGGTAAACAAGTATCGGTATGACTTTTTGAGTTGTATTACGATATTTTAACACTAAACACTAAACACTAAAGACTAAACACTAAACACTAAACACTAAACACTAAACCATGAGATCTATATTATTTATTATCCCGGCAGCTTTGATGTTCCAGGTTGCCAACGCACAGAATGGTCCTGCACCTTTAACAGTGACGCAGGGAAGTTTTGCTACAATTACAGTGACTCCTGCCACTTCACCTACACCATTAACCGACCCGACGCCTTCAACTAAACCAGGTGAGATAAATTACCTTGATTATAAAAGTGTTTACGAAGCGGCGACATTAGAGGAAGAAGTATTGATGGCTACTGAACGATTTAGCCTTACACTATCGCAACAGGATGTATGGATGACAGCCGCTGTTGACCGCCGCGCTGCAGAAAAGCAGGCGTATGAGAAATTGAATTCAACGGCCACCGATTATAGTAAAGATGCAGTGTATAAAGGATTAAGATACGCGCACAATACATTCTCTGAAAAGATCATCGGGTACCTAACCCCGAATCAAAAATATGCTCTCGACCTTGATCGTGCCATTCTCCACGAAAGACAATTACGGGTTGCTAAACTTGCTCCGCCTCCTCCTCCGCCAACTGTTACAGTATCACCTGTTGATTCAACACTGATAAAAGATCAGATCTTAAAAGAAGCGGAAAAGATCAAGGCAGAACAGAAAAGATCGAAGAAGAAAAAGAAGTCGAAGGCTTAACATTGTTTTGCTCTACCTTCACGCAGATTATCTATCTGATTAAGAATCTTTTTTTGAAACGTGCAGCGTCAACCATTCTTTTATTTGATCGAAACGGGAGTCGCCTTTACTTGCAGCCATTACGAAATCGTATTTTTCGTTTTGTGAAGCAATAATGTCCAGGTTGTCTGCCATTAAAATAAGTTTCATTAATACGTACGCTGTTCTTTTATTCCCATCAACAAAAGGATGATTAATAATAATGCTTTCAAAGATCGCTGCTGCTTTGTCAATAGTGGTTGGATAAAGGTCTTTTTGGTCGAAAGTAGCGTATGGTCTTGCTAAAGAAGCTTCCAACGCTCCATAGTCACGAATGCCTTTGCCGCCGCCAAATCTGTCAATTAAGATATTGTGAATGCTTTCGACGGTTTTTAGGTCGATCATTGAGCAAGCTTTTCAAGAAGTTCTTTGTCTTCGGTAAGGATCTGTCGAAGAGAATGAGTCAATTCAAGTTTGCCGACAGGTTGATCCTGCAAACCTTTTAATAAGGTAAGTATATCCTGAAGAACGTTTTCAGGAACGTTGTCTAAAACCTTTTGAATTTCATTCTTTATTTCCGTCTTTGTCATATAACAAATATACGATTTTTTTTTCGAATAAGATAGTCAAAATGTGTAGAGGCAAACCGGTTACCTTTACTCCTTAATAAATTTACTATACATATCCGCGTCTCCTTGTTTCACGTTTAAAAAATATAAACCTGAGGGCAGACCGGTTAAATCGAATTCGGCTTCAGATGAACTCCGGAGCTGAATTTTTCCTAATATATCTAGTACGATCACTTCAAAAGCAGAGTTAGTATCTACACCTTTAATTTTAATTTTAGCATGGGCCGGATTTGGGTATAGTTCAAGTATTTGATTATTCTTCTTGTTCTCAGATATACCAATAGCAGAAGGACAAAGCTGCCCATTCCAAAGCGAATCGGCAAAAGCAAGCATATCGTTGAATATCGGCTCGCTTACATTCAGGAAAGAGGTATGAGTTCCCGGCAGAAAATAAAAACGTTTGCAATAATCGTAGGTCGACATCGAATCATTAAACACAAGGGATTGCTGTGTTCCCAAGAAGCCATCACTTTGTCCTGCGATGATCATGAATTTCGTTTTATTTCCATTAGAGAGATTATGGGCAGGCGCCGCATCATCCCAATAGTTTATACTGTCAACCACCATTGGTTTTATATCGGCATAGCGTGCAGGATTTATATATTCAAAATTAAGCGCAGGGTTCGCGGCGATAATACCTGAGACCTTCAATCCCGCGTTATAACCACAGCCGCTTAATAAACCCTGTTGGCGGGCGAGCCCGTGCAGCATACATAAGTGAGCACCTGCTGAATGGCCATACATGATCACCTTAGATGAATCGCCGTTAATTAAATTAGCGTTCAGTTTTGTCCACGCAATCGCACAAGCTACATCCTGTGGAATTGCAGGATGGCCCGGATAGCCGGGATCTCCCGAAAGCCTGTAATTGATATTTACAACCGCGTAACCGTTGTTCTTAAAAAAATTAGCCACATTTATAAAACCTGCTTTATCGCCCGCGGCCCATCCGCCGCCATGGACGATGATCATAATAGGTGAATTGGGATTTGTCGCTGTTGTATAATCCAATTTTTGTGAAGCAGTGCTTCCATAAGCAATATCCACTCCGTTAGGTTGGGCCTTTACGATTAAAAGTTGTAAGAGCAGGGTAAGTAGTATAAGTTTTTTCATTTTTCAGCGTTTTTGATTTGACGCTAAAAAGGATTGAAGGTTTAATTCTCTTATTAGTTTTTGACGACTATTTTGGAAGTAGGAAGTTTTTTACGGATCGGAGTTTTGGCGTCTTTAGTGATTTCAACAGTTACATTTTCCATATATGTTTGTAAAAGAAATCCTGCAATAAGAAAAGCCAGGCGAAAGTATGTAAATAATTTTGATAGATTTATTTTTGAGGTTAATTCTAGTTTAAAAATCACAAAAACAAAGTTATCAGTAATTAATTTAATACCTTGTAGAATGTAGCCACTCAACAGCAGTGTCATAATCAGTAAATACTCTGCAGGGTGTGTTTTTACTATTCATTCCAATAAAAACATGAAGAATCTCTTCGTTGGTGTTTTTTCCTGCTAATATGGCCTGATGGGTAATTTTGGACTGTGTCTTTTGTTCTTTAAGAAATTGTTTTGCCTTCTCATCAATTCTAAGATCTGCTCGAACATCGATCAATTTTGGGAGATCGTCTTTACCATAAAAATCGTTAATATATTCATCGATCTCATTTAAGTCTGAACTTTTTAAAATCGAAGACTCGTTGAATTGTAAATGAATAATATTGTTCTCTTTATGTATTTTACAAATTGCAGTTTGCTTTTTCATGTATATATAACGTCGGTACTCCGACTTTTTTTGTTTTAAAAAATTGTAATCTCGCCATCCCAACTCCAAAAACATCTTGTATGATATGTGATATGGTTGGATGCATTATTGTATTAAAGTGTTGAAGAACGTCATTGGCCGCTCTATTTCCCTTACCTTATACATTAAATCCTGTATGTTTTCAGGAATTAATTTTATCTCATCATTTAACAATTTATTTCTGAACACATAGATCTCGCCCTCCACGTCTTCAACAGTAAGAATCAAATCATAGGCTGAATTTTTCTTTAGCCTTAATTCAATTTCCTTTTGACTTTCCTTATAAATAAGATTAGAGCCGCTTTGGCGGCCTTCTTCAAAGAGGCCAATCTCGAATTTTTCTTTGTAGAGTATAGTATCAATAAGTAATTCCAAGAAAGCACCGGTATTACCTTCGAACAAATCCTTAATGGCGGAAGTAGTATTAACATCAATGGAATTCCAAAGAGTTTCAAGTTTTTGTTTATCAGTCATTCTGATTATTTTTAGTTTTGTTATTAATAGAATCAGGAGGCATAATTTTAACACTAAGTATTTGCCCGCAAGGATGCTTGATCTGTGTATCAATATGAGTGTCAGAAAATGATCTGACATTTAATGTCAATTCAATAGTTGCACCATTTTCTTCAAATATTAGTTTCCAGTTTGCCATAATAAAATACATAAATCCACCAATTAATTTTGGCAGAAGAAATAAGAACAATAAAGTACAGGAATTAGCTTAATGGCGGACCTCGTTTAAGATCGACACAATGAAGAAACGAAGAATAGGTTTCTTCAATCAATAAAAGCCTGAAAGCTTTGTAAACAAAATTTTGCTCAAATGAAATATCGGAAATATAAGGGATATCTACCTCTGTAGCACGAGGTCTGCGTTTTCGTTTGTGAGGAGAATCATCGTTCTTATCATCAGCGTTTATCTTTTGATCTAAAGTTATAATTTTTGAAGAAAAATCCTTTTTGTTTTCAAGGTGAGGAATGGGCGCACTGGCCTTGCTATTGATGAAAATGGCAAGAAAAAGAAATATGCTAAGAAATTTGAGCGTGCGCATGGCTTAAAATTAAACCATTAATCCTGAAAAAGCAAGGTTAAGTGGGATTTTAATGTATATTAACATTGAAGTTTAATGCTGACATATTTAAAAGTGAACTTTTGAAAGAAAGTATGCAAGTATTTTGTACAGATTGTTTGCAAATAAAATACCATAGGGTCAGTGACTTGCGCCTTGACTGAGGATCGGAGGGAAAGCAAAAAAAAGAGTCGCTTCGCCATTGTCCGTGTGATGTAACGTAACCTTTTTGAAACTTTGCAGCGTTTATTTCAATATCTAATTTAAATATTTTATTTTTTCGGCCCGCTATTCGTTCGTGGTTTAAAATGAGGTTTGCCTTTTGCTTTTCCTCCGCCTTTCCCGCCACCAAATGATTTCTTTTTATCCTGGTGTTTATTGGCTTCAGGATTATATTCAGGGCCTTTGCCTAAAGCTTCAGGGATCGGCATTTTCGGAACTTCTATGCCCATCAAGGATTCTATCCGGAAGAATTTCATTTGATCACGCTGATTCACGAAGGTTATTGCAACACCTGCTTTAGAAGCCCGAGCTGTACGTCCGATACGGTGAATATAATCTTCCGGGTCAGGCGGCGCATCGTAGTTCACAACTAAACTGATACCATCAACATCAATTCCTCTCGATAAAATATCAGTGCCAATTAAGATCCTAAGTTTCCTGTTCTTGAAATCACGCATGATCTCTTCGCGTTCTGCTTGTTCAAGATCAGAGTGAAATGCTTTTAAAGAAGGCTCCATTTTTTTAATGCTCTTCTCTAATAATTTCACATTATCTTTTGTGCTTGAGAAAATAATAACAGAAGAGTAATCCTGATTTTTTAAGATCTCTTTTAAAATTTCTTCTTTCTGCCCGTCATGAACTACATAGGCCTGCTGAACAATTCCTGCCGCCGGTTTGCTGATAGCAATATTAATTTGCAAAGGATCATTTAAAATAGCGCCTGCCAGTTGCCGTATTTTCGGAGGCATCGTCGCAGAAAATAAAATGGTCTGACGTTTTTTCGGAAGGTAATTAATAATGGTCCGGATATCATCAAAGAATCCCATGTCTAACATACGGTCTGCCTCATCTAATACTAAATGCTGTAAATGATCAAAGTTCACTTGTCCCATTTGTAATAAAGAGATCAGTCGTCCCGGTGTAGCGCAAACAATATCCACACCTTCTTTTAAGGCCGATCGTTGTTTCTCGAAAGTGATGCCGTCATTTCCGCCGTAAACTGCAATAGAGCCAACCGAACAAAAATAACCCATCCCGTCAATTTGCTGATCGATCTGCAGCACCAATTCGCGTGTAGGTGCGATGATCAAAGTATTTAAATGGCGCGTTTCCGCTTTCAGGATGTGATCAATGATAGGAAGCAGATACGCTGCTGTTTTTCCGGTTCCGGTCTGCGCGCAGGCAATAAGATCTTTATTGTCTAAAATAACAGGAATGGCTTGCTCTTGTATAGGCGTAGGTTGTTTGTATCCCATGCTATAGAGTCCTTCCATTAAGGATTCATTGAATTTAAAGTCGTCGAAGGTCATATATATTCCGGTTTTAGAGTTCCGGGTTTCGGTTAAATGTATAATGTATGAAGATAAGGTTTATTATTGGTTTATGAGTTGTTCTTTCTCTTCCGAGAAATTAAGGAAGGGATAAGAGTTTTCTAACTCAGTACATTTTTTTAGTATAGTGTCTCTGAATTCGAAATATTTTTTTGAATTTGCTTTGAACGGACGATGATTTAATGCCAGGGTCACTTCTTTTATTTTGTAATTCAGTTTTTTAGTGTCGTCATTGAAATAACAATCAGTGAATTTCTTCCAAACGTAATTGATCGCTTGTTCGTTCGGGTGTGCCATGTCTTCTTTGTAGAAGCGGTAGTCACGGAGATCATCATTTACTAATTCGAACGCCGGGAAGTAAAAAGTTGGCAGTTGCTGGTTCGTAGTTCGTAGAAGGTTTATGGCTAGTAGCAGTGTTGATTTGCTGATGTTGTTTTCAATAATACCATCGCGTAAATATTTTACAGGAGAAACGGTGAAAATAATATTTAAAGCAGGGTTCATTTTTTTTAAATAGGCAATCAGTTTGGTGTATTCCTCAACTATTGTTTCTACAGGTAAAAGTTCTTTTTTAAAATCCTGCTGTGGTAATTTATGACAATTCGCGACAATTGAATTTGTTTTCAGGTGACGGTATGCAAAAGCGCTTCCGAAAGTAATGATCAAAAACTTTGCTTCTTTGAGGAATTGATGAGCTTGCTTTCTTGACGAATTTATTTTTTGTTCAAGTTCTTTTTTAGTAGTTGATGAGAAACTGCCATGATGATCGAAGGAGACAAACAATCCCCTACTTGTTTCGGGTTTTGAGTTTCGGGTTTTGGGTTGTATGTAGGAATGAAGAGCTGTCGCAATACTGACGGGGTTGAATAAGATGCCGTTAGGATTTACCAAAGCCTGGAATTTACTATCCAAAAATTTCTCTCCTGTATTATCAGCAAAACAAGAACCGATCAGCACTATTTTATCAGCATGCGTAATTTTCACAGGCGATAGAGGTGGCGTATAATTCAAATGCAGTTCCATTATTTCGCTTGTAATGTTTTAAATTTAGTTTCCAGGAAAGTTTTTGCTTCATTATAATCATTCGCCACTTCCCCGTCGAGGATCGCATCTTTTAAAGCATTCTTTAATATGCCAATTTCCCTTCCCGGAGTTAAATTAAAAAGTTTCATGATCTCTTCACCATCAATAGGCGGCTGCCAGTTGCGGAGTTTGTCTTTCTCTTCCAATTCCACCATTTTCTTTCTCACTAACTCAAAATTAGCGAGGTAACGTTTTACCTTATTCGGATTTTTACTCGTTATATCCGCTTCACATAAAGTCATCAGATCTTCTACGTCTTCACCGGCTTCAAACAAAACACGGCGCACGGCACTATCCGTGATCTCAGTTTTCGCTAACACGATCGGACGTAAATGAAGTAATACCAATTTCTGGACGTACTTCATTTTTTCATTCAATGGTAATTTTAAGTTCGTAAAAATTTTTGGTACCATGCGCGCACCTTTATCTTCATGCCCGTGAAACGTAAAGCCATGGCCTTCCTCAAAACGTTTGGTCGCCGGTTTTGCAATATCGTGTAAAATAGCAGCCCAACGTAACCATAGGTTATCACTTTTCGAAGCTGTGTTGTCCAAAACTTCTAAAGTATGATAGAAATTATCTTTGTGCGATTGTCCGTTTATAGTATCAACACCTTGTAATTTCACCATCTCAGGAAAGAACAAATGCAATAAGCCTGTATCAAATAACAATTTAAAACCATGAGATGGCTTCTTAGCAAGAATTATTTTATTCAATTCATCAGTAATACGTTCTTGTGAAACTATTTTCAAGCGATCTTTATTCTCAATGATGGCTTCATAAGACTTTCTTTCGATCTCAAAACCTAATTGAGTTGAGAAACGGATCGCACGCATCATGCGTAAAGGATCATCACTATAAGTAATTCCCGGTTCTAAAGGTGTGCGTAATACTTTTTCTTCGATATCTTTTAATCCTCCGAACGGATCAAGCAGTTTTCCGTAATTGTTCTTAGAGATCCCGATCGCCAAAGCATTAATAGTAAAATCACGGCGGTTCTGATCGTCTTCTAAAGTTCCGTCTTCTACAATTGGTTTGCGGGAATCACGGTTATAAGATTCTTTTCGTGCGCCGACAAATTCTATTTCAAGATCACCAAACTTAATTTGGGCCGTACCGAAATTCTTAAATACAGAAAGATGAGATCCCTCCCCTAATTTTTTATGAAGCAATTGAGCCAGGTCAATTCCTTTTCCTATAGTAACAATATCAATATCTTTTGTAGGACGCTTCATAAGCACGTCTCTTACATAGCCGCCAATAACATAAGCATCGACGTGTAATTCATCTGAACATTCACGAATTAATTTAAAAATATTTTGTTCTAAGAAGGAATACATTACGGTGACTACGGATTTATACGAATATACGTATGTGCGAATAAGTAATTCTGAAGCGGGTATTCGTATATTCGTATGAATTCATGATCATAATAAATATTGGAACTTTTGTCTGAGGAAGCGCTTATTGAACCCTTTTTGTTTTTCGTCACGTCCCATGTTAGATGAAAAGACAAAACTTATTTCATGTGAATTCTGATGGTATTTTTTCAATGGCGATGTCACAACATCATAACTGTAGATGATCTGCACTTTGTTCTTCAGGCTCAAACCCAAATGCAAAGCAATAGCATCCTTCACACGGATACTGACACCGGTCACTAAAATTTGCTTGATATGTAAGCGTAAAGTATAATCAAAATAAATTGGAACGCCGCTGGTGTATAAGGCCATTAACGAATTTTCGAAAGTGTAATCCTGGTTCTCGGCGTAATTGTAAGCAGCACCTAATGAGATCGAAGGCTCTGTTTTGTATTTACCTTTGTAGAACGGATCCTCCTGGTAATATGTCATTTCCTTTCCAAGTAAATTGTTCGCACCAATACCTAAATAAAAACGGTCGTTGATCAGAAGCAAACCAACACTTCCGTCGCCGCCTTTGATCGTACTGCTTGACGCAAGATCAATAGATTTATCAACCGAGTTATGTAAAGTCACTTTTGATCCGTTAAAAGTCTGGTTCATGTAAACGCCCTGCACACCAAAGGATAATTCAATATCATCCATTTTAATATGGAACGCGAAAGTACCTCCTGCGTAAACTGTTTTAAAGGGACCGATCTGATCGTTGAAAGCAAATCCTCCAAGTCCAACTTTCCCTTCTGCCAAACGCATGTTCAATGTAGCCGCATAAGTTTTTGGAGCGCCTTCAAATCCATCCCACTGGTTCCGGTAGAACATCCTGAAATCCAAAAAGCGTTTTGTGCCGCAAAAGGCCGGATTGTACAAATACATATTACTGCGGTACTGGGTGAACCACGGATACATTTGCGCATGAAGGTTTTCAAATGCAAAAAAAGTAATGACTATGAGAATGAATTTCTTCAAAAAAATATGATCACTAATTTACGGAAAAAAGGGCTTATTTGGTATAAACCCATTCTACAAAAAAGAGGTCTTTATAAGAGATCTCACCCGGGTTTTCGAAGGTTTTACCTGCTTTTAAGGTAAAAAGTCCTGAAATGGGATAACCATCATCCGTTTCAGTATCGCCATTGGTCTTTGGCTTTATATAATAATCATTGTTATTGTAGGAGGCTTTATAAACTATAACATCATCTTTCAATAAAAGTTTATCTGTAAGATGAACTGTTAGAGGTTCTTTTAACGGTGATATATCCGGATTAAGAGGAATGAGTTCAATACTCTTGTTCAGGAAGGTAGTGAGTTTATATTCTGAAGCGCCTTCGCCCCGGATCTTTATAGGCAGTGCCCAAAGCAATTTAAAATCTTCGTCGTTATTTTTTGTGTAATGAAAAGGTAACTCAATATTCACATTAAAATATTTTTCTTTAAAGATCATGAAGCGGCTGGCTCTCAGGATCACGATGAATAATAACAAACCGTCAGTTAAAAGACTGTTATAAAAATAACTTAGGGCATGTCGTGGTGTGAACACGATCATGTTATAGATAAGTGTGAAGATCATGGTAGTGAGGTACCAGAATAGCAAACGGTAAAATATTTGTCCGGAGAAATGGATCTTCGCATAATCAAAATGCGCCGAATAATTGTTCGCGTTATTCAGCATCGACACCCAAAAGTTGATGCCGACAAGGTAGACCAGGATGGAAAACAATTGTGTGTAAGGCCCCATGAAATTATTCATTAAAAAGAAATCAAACAATCCATGCGAAGCTGCAGAAACCCCGAAAGCAACTAATGTATTGGTAACCTGGTTCCCCTTTCCGAACAATGTGAGCCTGTAAAATCCGTAAACGATAATAGTGGTGTTGATAATATGCACTAATGCCGAATAGAACGCGCGTGTTGTGATGATCTGCATGCCGTATTCATTGAAATATTTAAAATTCTCGACAATAGAAAAACCTAAAGCGACAAGCCCGGCGTATACTAAATGATCGATAGGTTCTTTTATATGATTTCTTAGTAAACGGAAAGCAACCACAACACCCACGATCTTACTCAGTTCTTCATTCGCGCCAATTACTACAATAGAGTAGAAGAGGTCATTTGAAACATCTCCGGTCATTTGCAACCCGGTCAGATCAATAAGTTTGTAAATGCTGATGCTGATGAAAGGTGTGCCGCAGCCAACGAAAAGCGCGAGTACCAGGTGTTTTATTTTTTCCGGTTCAAATACATCTATCTTCCTGAAATAATCCAGCCACATGCTGATACTGAGTACAGCTGCCAAGGCAGAGAAAGCAAGGTAGAGATAGAAGTAGAAATTGTACACTGAAGTAAATATACAAAATAAAAAACCCCGACTTTGCAGCCGGGGTTTTACTATAGAATGTTGTAATGATTATTCAGCAACTACTTCGAAGCTGATGTTAGCAGTAACATCTTTGTACAAACGCACTTTTGCAGTGTATGTACCTAAAGCTTTGATAGAATCTTCGCCGATCTCGATGTTCTTACGTTCTACAGGGTAACCAGCTTTGTTCAAGCCGTCTGCTACCTGGATAGTTGTAACTGAACCGAAGATCTTTCCGTTCTCACCGGCTTTAGCACCGATTTTAATAGTAACACCTGCTAATTTCTCAGCATTAGCTGTAGCTTCCTTACGTAACTTCTCTTCTTTGAAAGAGCGTTGTTTCATAATTTCAGCATGCATTTTCTTAGCGCCTTCTGTAGCTAATACAGCAGCACCGCGAGGGATCAAAAAGTTACGGCCATAACCCGGACGAACTTTTACAAGGTCATCAGCGAACCCTAAACCCTTGATATCTTGTTTTAAAATAACTTCCATTGTGAGTTTTATTAAATATTATTATTTCATTAAATCTGCTACATAAGGCATTAACGCGATATGACGTGCGCGTTTTACAGCTTGTGCAACTTTACGTTGGTATTTTAATGATGTACCTGTTAAACGGCGTGGTAACAATTTACCTTGCTCGTTAACGAACTTCAATAAAAAATCAGGGTCTTTGTAATCGATGTATTTGATACCACTTTTTTTGAAGCGGCAGTATTTTTTGCGTTTCACATCCGCAGTCGGAGGATTTAAAAAACGTATTTCTTTATTATTTGCCATTTTCTGTTTCTTTAATGATTAAACTTAAGCGTTAGCCGATTCTTTCTTTTTAGTTTTTGCTTCAGCTACTTTACCACGGCGCTTCTCGCTGTATGCTACAGCATGTTTATCAAGAGCTACAGTTAAAAAACGTAACACTCTCTCATCGCGTTTGTAAGCAACTTCTAATTCATTGATCAAAGTTTCTGATGTACCAGAGAACTCCATCAAATGATAGAAACCGGTTGTTTTCTTTTGAATAGGGTAAGCTAACTTACGTAAGCCCCAGTTTTCCTCGTTAATAACCTTTGCTCCCAAGTCGGTGAGGGATTTTTTGAATTTTTTTGCGGCCTCCTTTGCCTGATCATCAGACAAAACGGGAGTTAAAATGAAGACCGTCTCATAGCGTTTTTCCATTGCTTTATTTTCCTTTAATTTTAATTAGGGCTGCAAATATACGAATTTAACTGGAATTCAAAAAATTAGGCCTGGAAAAAGCCCTTCATCCATGAACTTTTTTCATAGCTTCAAACCATTCATTTTCAGTGATTTCTGAACCAAAATCCTTGAAATTGTAAACCAGGTCGAAAATATGGTTCATTTCGGGGAATTGAGTGGCTGTAATTACATTGAGGCGGGCCTTGCTGCCAATGAGCTGAATTTCCTCGAATTTGTTGCGCGAGATCACCTTGAAAAAACTGCTGTTGTTTTTGTACTTACGGTAAACGGGAAATTGTATATCTTCAAAAGCCATTATGCAAGCATTTCTTTACCAGGTCGCCCGATATATAGAACAAAACTACAAAGAAAACCCGGACAAGCTATGCATTGTTCTGCCAAATAAACGCGGGGCACTTTTCTTAAAGAATCATCTTGCTAAAGTTTATAAGAAAACTATTTGGTTACCCACAATTATTTCTGCTGAAGATCTTATTTCGGAGTTCTCAGGCTTGCAAAATTTAGAGGATGTGGATCTGATCTGCCGCTTATATGAAAGTTACAAAGCAGTTTACGGAGAACAAGCTGAACCATTTGATTCATTTGCAAAATGGGGAAATTTAATCCTCCAGGATTTTAATGAGATCGACCGTTACCTTGCAGATGCAGTTTCTTTGTACCAGAATTTAAAAGAAATAAAAGAAATTGAGAACTGGAGTTTGGCGCAGGAAGAATTGAGTGACTTCCAGAAGAATTATATCAATTTCATGCGGCAGTTAGGTGAAATGTATATTCATTTTACCAATGAGCTTTTAAAGAAGAACGAAGGTTACCAGGGGTTGTGTTACAGGGAAGCGGTAAAGAAGTTCGAAAGCAGTTCGTACCCCCAACAATTCCACAAAATAATTTTCTGCGGCTTCAATGCTTTGAACGCGGCGGAGACGAAAATATTTTCCGGTCTGTGTAAATCAGGAAAAGCAGAAGTGATCTGGGATGCGGATAAATATTATCTCGATAATCCGGTTCAGGAAGCGGGACTGTTCTTGAGAAGGAATTTCAAAACTTTCGTTGATAAGAATACGAATTTCATTGGGGATCATTTTAAAGAAGAAAAAAATATTGATGTGATCGCTGTTCCCAAACAAATGGGACAATCACAAACTGTTAGTACAATTGTAAATGATCTTTTGCTAAAAGGTGTTACGCCTGATTCGATAGCTATTGTTTTAGCGAATGAAAAATTGTTGTGGCCGGTATTAAAAATGCTTCCTGAAAGTGTGGAGTATGTGAATATCACTATGGAATACCCGATAAAATATACTTCGCCTTATAATTTTATGGATATCCTTCTCAAAATTCACACGGATTACGAGAAACAACAAAAGAAACAAAAACATATTTACTACCAGGATCTCTTAAGCGTGTTGCGACATCCGTTCTTTAAGGATTATTCGGAGATGTTGGGAATAACGAAACCGGATAGTATAATTAACCGGATCCTCGATGAGAATTACGCTTTTATCACGGATAGTTTATTGAATGACCTGTTCGGTGATGATTATGAAAAAATAAATCATTTATTCAAATCATGGATCACCGCAAAGGATGCGGTAAATGTTTTAGGAGATTTGTTGAAACAGGTGAAAGATCATCACTTAAAAACTGAATTAAATAATTACAAGAGCATTGAATTAGAGTATTTGGAAGTTCTGATCAAGAATTTCAATCGCGTAAGTGATTTTGTGACGGATTACAAATATTTTGAGACTTTAAAATCATTCAAGATCTTATTCAATCAAATTGTCGGTTCTTGTTCTGCCGCTTTCATTGGAGAGCCGTTGCGTGGTTTGCAAATCATGGGGGTTCTTGAAACGCGGACATTAGATTTTGAGAATGTAATTGTTGTTTCAGTGAATGAAGGTGTTCTTCCTTCAGGAAAAACTATAAATTCATTTATTCCGAATGATCTTAAACGTTATTTCGGTCTGCCTTTGTATAATGATAAAGATGCTATTTACGCTTATCACTTTTACCGTTTATTACAGCGCGCCAAAAATATTTTTATCACTTATGATACAGAAACAGATACGTTTGGAAAAGGTGAAAAAAGCAGGTTTGTTAGTCAACTGCAATTGGAGTTAGCAGCTTACAACCCAAATATAAAACTAACAGAAAGTATTGGAGTAGGTTCATTATCTCAGCGAAGAGTTGAATCGGGAATTTCCATTCCTAAAACTACGGAATCCTTAGAACGCATTCACAAAAAGGCGACTGTAAACGATGAATATTCCGGGCTATCGCCATCTTCACTGATCACTTTCAAAGATTGTACCCTGAAGTTTTATTTCCGGTACGGTGCCGGCTTGAAAGAATCTGTTGAATTAGAAGAATCAGCAGAGGCAAATACATTCGGTTCTATTTTGCATGAATCGCTGGAAACTTTATACACACCTTTCATCAATAGAAATATTACTTCTTTCGACGTCAAAGAATTAAAGAAGAAAATATCGGAGACGGTAGAAAATAAATTCCTCAATTATTTTTCAAGATCAGAGGCTTTTCAGGGAAAAAATTTATTGCAGCAAAGTGTATTGAAGGTGTACGTTAGCAAATTATTGGAGTTCGATAACAATTTCATAAAGGAATTAAATAAAACCGATCTGACCATTGTTGCGCTTGAAAAAGAATTGGGAACATCTTTAACCATTGATCTCAATAGCAAACCTGAAACAGTTTTTATTAAAGGAAAAGCCGATCGAATAGATAGAGTAGGAAATAGCTTAAGGATAATTGATTACAAAAGTTCAGTTTATTATACTGATAAATTTGAATTCACTGGCTTTGAAGAATTATTCTCGGATAAGAAATTTGATAAGATGTTGCAGTTGTTCTTGTATGCATGGCTGACGGTTAAAAATAATTTAGCAAAGCCTGAAGAGATAAAGCCGTGCATCATCCCGTTTAAGAAATTCGAAAAGGAACCACGTTACATTCTACAGAACAAAATACCTTTACAATTCTCCCGGCAATTGCTGGATGAATTTGAAACGCACCTGATCCAATTCATAAAAGAAATATTTAACGGCGATAGGCCATTTTCACAAACCGAAGATGAAGATGTGTGCGAATACTGCGCGTTCAAACTAATTTGCAACCGTTAACTCAATACAGAGTGACAGAGAAACTAAGTTCACAGAGATTCAATAGCAATACTCTGTGTAACTCTTAAACTTTGTATCTCTGTGTTGAAAGGCCGGATGATCTTAAGTAATGAGATGTTTCTTTTCATGTTTCCCTTTTAACCACGCATTAAAGAAGATAGAGAACAGAATTACCATTACGCCTGCATAGAAGGTCAGCGATAATTCTTTATTTTCCTGGTAGATCACGATAGCTAAAATGATCCCGTAAACTGTTTCCATATTTATAGCAAGGTTAATGGTATACGGACTCAAATGTTTCATTAAACCAACAGTTGCTATGAATGGGAAGGCTGTACAAATTCCTGCTAAGAGAACTAATCCTAAAATAGCGCGGTTATCTAATACAAAAAATTCTGCATTGAATCCGCCGGTACACGCGAGGTAAACACTTAACCCGATCAACCCGAACCACAATTCTATATATGAAATGGCAGTTGGAGCAACTTCTTTCACCATTAATGCATTCATCACTCCAAAAAGAGAGGAGGTAAATGCAGCTAATACTCCCAAAACAATGCCTTGCCAATAAGTGATCTCTACCGAAAAGATCATACAGATCGCTCCGATGATGATCAATCCGATTAAAACTTCATACCAAAGCACCTTACGTTTTAAAAGTACCGGTTCGGTAATAGCTGTAAATAATGTTCCGGTAGAAAATGCCGCCATGGTCACCGATACGTTAGATACTTTAATGGCTCCGTAAAAACAAAGCCAGTGAATGGCAATGATAATTCCGATCACGCCGAGTTTTAAAATGTTTTTCGGACTTACCTTCAGTTTTTGCTTACTGATAAAAATGTAACCGGTGATAATTATAAGTGTGAAAAGGATCCGGAACCATACCAGTTGCATGGCGGAACAGGTGATAAAACGTCCTAATATTGGTGAAAAGCCCCAGATCAACACAATAAAATGGAGCAACAAATGATGTTTATTTATACCTTTAAACACTGAAGCGGCAAAGATATGTAAAATGTAAGATGGCAAAGGGAAAATGTGTTTTATTTCTTAATTAATTTCCCATCTGACATTTGCCCTTTTACATTTGCCATTTAAACTATGAGTGTAATTTATTTTGATAATAATGCTACAACCAAAGTAGACGAAAGAGTCTTGGAAGCAATGCTTCCTTATTTTTCTGAACATTACGGTAACGCATCAAGCAAATTACATGAAGCAGGGTGGGTAGGAGAGGCAGCTGTTGAAAAAGCGAGAAAGCAAGTCGCAGAACTGATAGGAGCGGAACCTTCAGAAATAATTTTCACTTCCGGTGCAACTGAAGCTATTAACACCGCGCTGAAAGGAATCGTTAAAGCCTACAAAACAAAAGGAAATCATATTATCACAGTTTCAACTGAACACAAAGCTGTATTAGATACTTGTGAGTATTTAAAAGAAGAAGGCGCTGAAATAACTTATTTGAATGTAGATAAAGAAGGTTTGATCGATCCTGATGAATTAAGATCGGCCATTAAACCAACTACCATTTTAATTTCTGTGATGGCCGCAAATAACGAGACTGGGGTTATTCAGCCTCTGGAAGAAATTTCTGCTATAGCAAAACAAAACAGTATCATTTTCTTTTCCGATGCAACGCAGTACGCCGGAAAATCACAATTGAATGTGAATGATGCTGGAATTGATTGCCTGAGTTTAAGTGCACATAAATTTTACGGACCAAAGGGAGTGGGTGCTTTGTACCTGAGAAGAAAAGATCCGCGTGTAAATATTATTTCTTTGATTCATGGAGGCGCCCAGGAAAACCATCACCGCGCCGGAACTTTAAATGTGCCTTTAATTGTTGGGTTGGGAAAAGCCTGCGAGATCGCCCGGTCGGAAATGTGGGATAATAATACTGAAGTCTCGAAACTGCGCGCTTATTTTGAGCACCAGATCTTAGATATTGACGGATTAAGAATTAACGGAAGTACAAAGTACCGTTTATACAATGCAAGTAACATCACTTTTCCCGCTTCGTTGAATGTAAGACAACTTTTAAAAAAATATGCTTTTTCAAGTGGCTCAGCCTGTGCTTCCGGTACCACGGAACCCTCTCACGTATTAAAAGCAATGGGTATTCCGGATACCGATATCAAAAACTCTTTTCGCTTCTCATTCAGTAAGTTCAACACGCTTGACGAGGTAAAAATGTTAATTAAAGACCTTTTTAGTTCATTTTAACACTTGAGAATCCAAAAATTGAGTGAATCGAGCTTATAATTGATTGAAATTAAGCGTTTAAACCTTTTTTAATCTCTAATTTTGTGGTACAAGATGATGAAAGCATTATATATAACATTATTCGTTTTAGGTGCATTATTAAGTAATGCCCAATCTAACCTTTATACTAAACTGAACTCTTACCTTAGTACAAATACTAAAGAGAAAGTTCAGAACCGTTTGATAGCAGTTAATGTATGGTCGGTGAACGATCAGAACAGCCGCGAGATCAATAAAGAATTCAGCGAAGCCTATAGCATTTTTGCAAACGCTAAATTAAAAGGTGGTAATAAAGGGATCATTGTTTTAAATGTCACGCTTGATCAGGATAATGTGATCACAGATATAACCTTGAAAAAAGATGGTGTAAAAACCATCAGGATCCCGAATGATAATTCGGACATCATCAATGCGATCGGAGCTGCTTCTAATGTCGTTTTTGATGAGAACGGAAATAAAGTTTTTGAGAATATCAATAAAGGTTCTGTGGTTACTTCTATACAAAGTTTAATTACAAGGTAATTTATATAATGAAAAGTATACGTTTAATAATTGCTTTATTTATTGTTGCATTAAATGTGAAAGTATTCGCACAGCCAACTGTTACGGGTAGCGCTGATTGTGTTACGGCTCCTACAGTTTGCGGTAACGTTAATCTTAATTTCACGTCTTCAAGCGGATCAGGTTCGTTTGTTGATTATACTACTTCTACAACAGTTTCGAACCCAATGAATAGTCCTGTTGGTATCGTTCCTCCCGGAGGATCAGGTTGTCAGTTGGCAGGAGAATTAAATCCTAATATGTTCATCATTACTTGTCAGTCAGCCGGAACACTTATGTTTTCGATAGCAGCCGGTCCTGGTGTACAAATGGGTTGTTACGATTGGATCATGTGGCCTTATACTGCCGCAACTTGCGGAGGTATCAGCGGAAACACTTTACCTCCGGTAAGATGTTGCTGGAATTCGGCGTGTAGCGGCGGAACCGGTATCGGAACCCCTGTACCTGCAGGTGCCTCTGCAAATAATTTCGGGGCGGCGTTGAACGTTAATTGCGGCGATCGTTTCCTTATTAATATCTCAAACTATAGCAACGTAAATGCTTTAGTTCCTATAAACTTTTTCGGATCTGCAGCGATCTCTTGTGCACCGGCCGGGTCATCTTTATCAGTTAACAGTCCTACAATTTGTAATGGCGGAACTGCTACTTTAGTTGTAACAGGCGCTACCGGTACTGCAACATGGAACCCGGGTTCAATAGTTTCAAACACTGCAGTTGTTTCTCCTGCAGCTACTACAATTTATACAGTTACCGGAAGCGGTGCTTGTGGTCCCGGTACTGCAACTACCCAGGTAACAGTTATCACGCCGACTGCTTCTGCTAATAACACAAGCCCTGCATGCGAAGGAACAAGTTTCACATTGAACGGTTCAGGTTCTGCAGGTGCAACCTATTCTTGGAGTGGCCCTGCCGGATATTCTTCAACTGCACAAAACCCTGTGTTGAACAACGTTTTACCCAGTGCAACCGGAACATATACTTTACAGGCAACGGTTACTACGGGAACATTAAGTTGCAGCGCAATTGCCACAACAAATGCAGTTGTAATTCCGGTTAACCCTGTTACAGTAGCCCCTTCAGTGATCAGTGTTTGCGAAGGAACTTCATTCTCAATGAGCGCAAATGCAACAAATGCTTCGGCTTATAACTGGAACGGGCCTTTAGGATTTAGCACAGGATCTCAAAACCCAAATGTAATTAACGTTGTACCTGGTATGACAGGTATTTATACTGTTACCGCTTCATTCATTAACGGACCTGTTGTATGTCAATCTACCAATACGGTTGACGTAACGGTTAAACCATTATTGAATTTCGGCTTCAATCCAATTCCAAATGTTTGCAGCAACGGAACTATTTCGGTTCCCGGACCCGCGGGTGCAACATCTTACACATGGACAGGGCCGGGTGGTTATAATTCAAATACACAGAACTTAAATATTCCTAATGCTAATATGGGAATGTCAGGCCTTTATACTTTAGTTGTTGATGCCAATGGATGTTTAACTACTAATAATATTAATGTGAATGTAATATCACCGATCAGTTTTGTAGCTGTATCTAACAATAAAACAATTTGTCAGGGTGATACAACCGGTTTAGCAACACAAGTAACAGGAGGCAGCGGAAGTTATATCATTTCATGGGCACCGGGTGCTGGATTAAGTAATCAGACGGGCGGTTCTACTATTGCTTCTCCTCAAACTACTACTCAATACACCATTTCGGCGAGCGATATCAATTGTCCTGCCCAGGCTATTAATACGTTGGTTGCGGTTAATGTGAATCCAAGGCCGGTGCCAAATGTATCGTCATCGAAAATGAATGGTTGTGTGCCTTTATGTGTTGACCTGAATAGTAATTCAGTACCGCAGGCAGTATCTGTCGGTTGGGATTTCGGTAATGGTTTAACAGCTTCGGGAGATCCGGGTTATATCTGTTTCAAAAATCCCGGAACATATCCTATAAAAACTACAATTACTGATATCAACGGATGTACGTCCATTACAATGGCTAACTTCCAGATCACGGCATATCCTAATCCGGAGCCAAGTTTCTATTGGAACCCGACAGAGATCAGTGTGATCGAGAATACCGGTTATTTTTACAGCTCTACACCTACAGGTTCGATATCTTCTTATTTCTGGGATTTTGGTGATATGATGAATAATCCCGGAACTAACAATGCATCAACACAGAATGCTGTTCATGAGTTCAGCGGTGCGGGACTTTTCCCTGTTACAATTGTCATGACCAATGTTTGGGGTTGTACAGATACATTGACGAGAGTAGTTGAGGTGATCGAAGATTTCACTATGTATATTCCAAATGCATTCACACAGAACGGAGATGGATTAAATGATGTGTTCCAGCCAAAAGGAATGGGTTGGATGCCTGATAAATATGAGTTCTTAATTTACGATCGTTGGGGTACTTTGATATTCAAAACAAAAGACTATACTGAGGGTTGGAATGGAACTATCAAAGGCACTTTATGTCCTTCTGACGTTTATGTTTACAAAATTAAAGCGACAAGTTCTGCCCATTCTGAGCGTAAGGAGTTTACAGGACATGTAACGCTGATGAAATAAACCTTTTAGTTTAAAATTATTTATAAATCCTCCGTTCCAGTAACGGGGGATTTTTTATTTTCACAAAGTTGAATTAACAGAGGATAGTAGAAAATGAAACAGTACCACGATCTAATGAACCATGTTTTGGAACATGGCGTAAAAAAAGAAGACAGAACCGGCACCGGAACAATTAGTGTGTTCGGTTACCAGATGCGGATGAATTTGCAGGAAGGATTTCCTTTGCTGACCACAAAAAAAGTTCACACTAAATCTATCATTCATGAATTACTTTGGTTCTTAAAGGGCGATACCAATATCAAATATTTAAAAGATAATGGTGTAAGCATTTGGGACGAATGGGCCGATGCGAATGGAAATTTAGGTCCTGTTTACGGGCACCAATGGAGAAGCTGGCCGACAGCTAAAGGAGAAACTATCGACCAGATCACTAAAGTGGTGGAGATGATAAAGAAGAGTCCTGATTCACGACGTTTAATTGTTAGTGCATGGAATGTGGCGGATATTGATAATATGAAATTACCGCCGTGTCATGCGTTCTTCCAGTTCTACGTAGCGAATGGAAAATTATCTTGTCAGTTATATCAAAGGAGCGCGGATATTTTTTTAGGAGTTCCTTTTAATATTGCGTCTTATGCTTTATTAACGATGATGGTAGCACAGGTTTGTAATTTACAACCGGGTGAATTTGTGCATACATTAGGTGATGCGCATTTGTACACCAATCATATCGAACAGGCTAAATTGCAATTGAGCAGGGATTTCAGGAAACTTCCAACTTTAAAAATGAACCCGGATATAAAGAACATCTTCGATTTTAAATACGAAGATTTTACAATAGAGAATTACGACCCGCATCCGCATATTAAAGCTGCGGTGGCGGTTTAACCCTTCGGCAAGCTCAGGATGACGAGGAGATTTAGGATTAAATGAATTACTATATTTGCATTAGAAAAATAAGATTATGAACGACGTAAAATCAGTAATGGATCATGCCAAAGCAGCAATGGAAAAAGCGCTTGGTCATTTGGAAACACAACTAACAAAGATCCGCGCAGGCAAAGCTAACCCGGCTATATTTGAAAGTGTAATGGTAGATTACTATGGCAGCATGGTACCTATTTCACAAACGGCAAGTGTAAACACGCAGGATTCAAGAACTATTATTATCCAGCCCTGGGAAAAAAGTTTGTTGACACCTATCGAGAAAGCTATTCAGGCCGCTAATATGGGTTTGAACCCGCAAAATGATGGTGTCATCATCCGTATCACAATTCCGCCTTTAACTGAAGAGCGCCGTAAAGAATTAGTAAAGACAGCAAAAGCAGAAGCAGAAGAAGCTAAAGTTGGTATTCGTAATTCCCGTAAGGAAGCGATGGAAAATGTAAAGGCTTTATTGAAAAAAGGCCTACCTGAAGATGAAGCAAAAGACGCTGAAACGAAGATCCAGCAATTGACGGATCAATATGTTCAGAAAACAGATAAACATTTTGAGCAGAAGGAAAAAGAGATCGTAACTATTTAATAGGGTAAACAAATAAAAAGGAGAGCATTGCTCTCCTTTTTTTATGAATTGTTTTCCATCAGTTCAAGGCGATTGCTTTATGAACTTATGATTTTCGATATGATCAGTAAACACAAGCTGAACAGTATAAACGCCATTCGCGATCTGATCTATATAGACATAATAACCATACGGTTTATCTGATACCACATAATTATCTAAGCGTTTTCCTAAACAGTCTATCAATTTGATATCAGTTAACCTATCCTTTTCAGAACTTTCTATATTCAGATAGCCATGTACTACAGGTGACGGAAATACATGTGTGCCTTCAACATTTTTTCCAATGCCTTTAATAAGAACGGTTTTTTCGGTTTCCGATTCGTAACAAGGATCTTTTAAATGTAAGGCAACAGTATAAATACTATCCCGTTCATACCGTTGATAAGAATGTTTTACTTTCCATCCGCCTGTACCAAAAGTATCGATCTCTGTACCATCACCAAAATACCATTCCCAATCACAGGTACTGCCTTTTAGACTATCATATAGTGAATTGAACCTGACAGTATCCCCATCATACACAATATCGAAATCACTGTCAAGATCGTTCACATAAGGAAAAATAACCTGTGTTGCTGTATCACTTTGAACGCCGTTACTTGCAATAAGTGTAACAGTATAATTAATGAACGTGGTATAAGTATGCGCAGGTGAAGTTAATGTTGAGGTTGGTGTTCCGTCGCCAAAATCCCATAAATAAGAATTTGCACAGCAGCTTAAATTAGAAAATTTAGCGTGACACCTTTTGAAATCAAAATTAGCTACCGGAATACTATCAATGATTATTGTACGTGTGGCATCATCCGAATGAAAATGCGTTGGTGTGTAATTGATAGCACCTAACTGAACAGTATATGATGTTTTAGCAGGGAACAGAAAACTGATATCAACCGCTGTTGAAGTAAATATAGGTACCGCATTCCCCTGTTGCCAGATGGTCCAGATAAATGAATGGTTAACATCCATGTTAGTTGAAGTATTTGTAAAATTAGTAACACTTCCCCAGCATAAATTACTTACCTCGTAATTTGCAACCGGAACAGGATCGCCGTCTTGAGCTTTAACAGAGGGAACCAATAAGGTTAAACAAAACAGCGCAAAAAATGTATGTTTTTTTATTGGCATCGGGATGGTTAAATATATACAATTTTCATGCCAGTATTATCATTTTATTTTAATATTTACCGGAATTACCAACTTGAAACTGAAGTTCCGCCCCATATTGTAAATACCGCTTCTTCCCGTATGGTTAGCCGGATAATTATCAAAATACTTTAAGCGGCTCATATTACTTTGATACGTTGCGTCTGTTAAATTGTTGGCAGAAATGGTAACCGAACAAAGTGTTGTTCCTTTTTTAGTTGAAATATCAAAACCCATTCCTGCATCCAATAATGTGTAGCCTTCAGTTCTTGTTTCAGTTCCGTAAGCGGAATAGAATTTATCCTGCGCTGCAAAATATTGCAAGCCCACTTTAAAATAAACAGAACTGAAACATGCTATTTTCTTTTTAAGATCAGCTCTTAATTCCGAGTTGGTATGAAATGGCGGGATATAAGGAAGGTATTTTGTACTGTCAGTGATCACCAAACCGTTCCCCCCCAAATTAACAGCATAGATAAATGAAGCGGTATTCTCGAAATGCAGCCAGTCGAGTGGGTGAGGATGAATATCAAAATTAAATTCTCCACCGTATAATTGCGCTTTGGTTTGCCTGAATTTAAATACCTGGTAAGAATTTCCTGCTTCTGTGTAAATAGAATCACCTCCGTTCAAACTCAATAATTTTTCATTGTAAATATAATTACTGATCATATTATTGAATAATTCAATGCCGGCTGAAATATGTTCGCTGTTCAAAAATAATCCGGCATCTTCCTGCAGGCTGAACTCAGGTTTAAAATTTGCATCCCCCAATTGCTGATAACCTGTTCCCGGATGAACACCTTTTGCTGAGATCTCTGAAATATTAGGCGCCCTGTAACCACGGGCAATATTTATTTTAACTGATAAAGCTTTATTGATAGTATAAGTAGCTCCTAAACTTCCGCTGAATCCTGAGAAAGTATGAGAGTAACGATCGAATTGTTTTGTCAGATTAGTATCATTGGTATTGAATGCAGTTTGCTTATCGAAGCCTGTAGCCGGATCTGTTGTTGTATATAAAGCATCATTCTTAAATGAACGGATATCATACCGCGCACCACCGGCGATGTCAAATCTTTTAAAAGATTTTTTAATTAAAACAAACGGGCCAATATCAGTAAGTTCGTGATCAGGAATAACGAACTCTGTAGCTTTCTCATTTTTATTTTGTTGAAACATCCCATTAATGCCTAGGGTAGCTTCAATTTCTTTTATTTCAGGGAAATGATACTTCAGATCGTAATTAAAAGTGTTCAATAAAAGATCTAATCCCGGAATACTCGCATGTTGAGGATGAGAAAATTCAGAACGTTTGCTTTGCTGAACACCTAATTTAAGATCAATATGACTTTTCCCAATTATAAAATGGTTGTCAGAATATAATCTCAAATGCTGAACATGCTGGTGAATAACATTGATATCATAATTATTTAATTCAGAATCTGAAACTAACGGACGAAGTGTATCCTCTTCACTAATTTGTTTTACAAATTTACGGCTGCTCGAATCTCTGCTGCCATCAGGAACTTCCTGTAAATTATCATACCACGAAAAATTCAAGCGCGAATAACCCCAGGATTTATTGATCCCTAAATAAGCATTCAGATCACTCTCATTATATTTTGTTCCAAAAACATTTCCGTCAAATTTGTTCTTATAAGCGGAAGCCTGTTTTTTTGAAGCACGTAATCCCCAAACAAACCCTTTTTGATTGCCGGCTAATCCTAATGAATTCGCGATTTGTTTATTATTGGTGTGGTAATTACTCGTCAGGTCAGCTTTGATCAATCCTTCCGGGGTTGCACGCGCAGGGATTAAATTCACAACACCGGCTAAAGCATCGCTCCCGTAAATTAAACTGGCAGGACCCTTCACCACTTCAATCCTGTCAATTAAAAATTGATCCACTTCAATTCCGTGTTCATCTCCCCATTGTTGTCCGTCTTGTCTTACACCATCAAACAAAGTGAGAATACGGTTATAACCTAATCCGCGTATGTACGGTTTTGAAATATTCGGGCCCGTATTAAGCGCACTCACACCGGGTACTTTACTTAGCGCATCAATAATATTATTTGCAGGGCTTTCGCTTAGGTGTTTGCTATCTATTGCTACTATCGGAACAGGATTACGTTTTAATTCGGTGGAATGGGAAGTGCCGGTAACAACAATTTCGTCGGCTTCAATAACAGATTCTTCCAATTCAAAATCCAATTGTTGGGTTGCACTCAGATCAATAGTTTTTACAACAGTTTTAAATCCTAATAATTTCACCTGGATAATGGTCTTTATTTTCGGAAGCTTATTAACCATGTATTTCCCTTCTGCATCAGATATAACCCCCGATTTAAGATCAGGAAAATAAATAAGCGCTCCCGGAAGAACCTCCTGGGTCTGCTTGTTCTTTATAATACCGTTTAAAGTATTTTGACTATAAATGAAGTTTGCCTGCAAGAGCAGTACAAACCATAAATATTTTTTCATAAAATGTTTTTAAGTGATTTCTAAATAAGTTAAGTGAATGTTAACTTATAGCAGGGGGGCCTCTTAAAAAAGCATAGATGATATCTGTGGATCCGGAACCGGATTCTTTATTAGAATAAAGGCGATCTTTAGACTGGCTTAAAAAACAAACTTCCGGATCAGTTTCAATAGACTGTTGTTGATTCTTAAAGAAATTGCATGCAAAACAGTCATCTGCCTTATTAGTTAAATGCTGATGCGAACCATCACAACCCGCGCTTTTTTCATTATGAATTAAAAAACGGTGACAGGCATCAGATTCTTCAGCATCTGAACAGGTTTGTTCGGAAGAGTGATGATGTTCTTCCGAGTGGATATGAAATGCGTTAAAACTTAAATTAAAAACAATAACAACACCTAACAGCACCGAAAGAATGCTGCAAAAAAATGCTTTTATGTTTTGTTTTAATGACATTAAATTAAAATTGATTTAGAAACCAAAAGGAAATATGAATTCAAAAAGGTACTGAACTGCAGTGCTGAACAAGTTCAGCATCCTGTTTCAGGATGACTAAGCAATAGGAGGGGCGCGGGATGCACCTGAGTCGCCTACATAGGAACTATAATCCTGAGAAGGAGTGATAAGAACAGCTTCCTGTTTTGGTTTAATAGGAATGAAGTTGTTGATGAATTTGAAAATGGTAAAATAAACAGGGGAATCGTATTTGTCGAAATCACAATCTGCATTAGCTTCAGCCTGTACAGATGTTTCTCCGTTTGTTTTTGCAGTTTCGTGAGTGTGATTTAAAAGTTTGTGGATATAAACTTTAGGCGTAACTAACCAAAGCGCGCTCAAAAAAAGAATTGAGTACACAGTGATCTTTGTTAGTTTGCTCTTTAAAATCATACATCAAATATAATAAATTTTAATACACATTAAATTTCTTTGAAAACTTAGGATTTATGCAATTATGCGGTACTTTTATACCGTGAAATGAAGCAGAAATTACCTCTCCGGGCACTAAAACAGTTAATTTCGCTTCCATTCCGTCAGGCCTTTAAAAATAAAATTATAAACTGATGAAATTCATAATGAATATACTGGTCTCTGCGGTGGCCGTCCTCTTTACCGCGTGGTTACTGCCAGGCGTACAGGTCACCGATTTTGTTAGCGCCCTTTTGGTAGCTATTGTATTGGCATTTTTGAATACGGTAGTGAAGCCTGTTTTAACAATTTTAACAATTCCTATCACCTTTTTTACCCTTGGGTTCTTCCTTTTAGTGATAAACGCAGGGATGATAATCTTAGCCTCAAAACTGATCCCTGAATTCCACGTGAGTGGTTTCTGGTGGGCTCTTTTGTTTAGTCTTATCTTATCACTCGTAACAAGTATCCTCAATGCTTTTGTCGGGAATAACGATAAGAAAGAAGAAGACTAATTCAGAAGGCAGGTAAAAAAGGTAAGCAGTTATTTAGCATTAATAGTAAAAATTCCAACCGTATACTGCTTTCTGTCTACTGACTATTTCTTTTCTTCAGGCTTGAAATCTATACTTACTGAATTGATACAATAACGCATGCCGGTTTTGGTCGGACCATCATCAAAGATATGGCCTAAATGTCCGCCGCAACGTGCACAAACAATTTCAGTGCGCACCATGCCGTGGGAAATATCTTTTATTTTTTTGATGCGTTCGCCATTACCGATCTCGTTATCAAAACTTGGCCAGCCGCAATGCGATTCAAATTTCTGGTCGCTGGTAAATAATTCGTAACCACAGCCTGCGCATTTGTAAATACCTTTTTCAAAATGCAGGTTGTATTGCCCGGTATAAGGTCTTTCGGTTCCTTTTTCGCGTAATACATAATACTGTTCTTCGGTAAGTGTTTTTTTCCACTCGTCTTCTGTTTTGTTATACTTGCTATCCATAGTTTTAGTTGGTGAAGTTTTAGGTGCGCTTGTTGTGGTTTGACCCGAACAACTTAATAGAATAAGCGACGCAAATGTAATTAATAACGTTTTCATAATATTGATTTAAATATAAGACGAACACCATCGCTATCCCTTACATTTGCCCGGGTTTTTAAATTAAATTAACATTAACTTCAAAAAATCAAATTAATAGTACATTTGCGTACCGAAAATGAAACAGTACTTTTTTATAGCGTTCAGTGCCATTTTTATCCTCAGTTCTTGTGTTTCCAAAAAGAAATACCTGGATATGCAGAATGAAAAGTCAGCCGAGAAAAATGTATTGGAAGAAGTATTGAATAAACTGGCGGTTGAGAACGACAGTCTTACAAAATTGATCTATTCTTTAGACAGTTTATACCGCAGCGAACGTGATAAAAATAACCTGGCTAATAATAAGGGCCTTGACCGTGGATTTAAAGTGAAACCGCGCAGGAGTTTACTTTCGGGTAAAGAAGAGTACGATAAAAAAGCGATCTTCCTTTATAATTTCCTCTCTTATATTTTCTGGCCTGCCGAAGACAATTCGGAAACTTTTAATATTGGAATAGTTGGAGAATCCCCGATTAAACAAGCTTTGGTAGCACAGGTGTATGGTAAGAGTGTGAACAAACAATCTATTAACGTTGAAACTTTTACCGCTGGCAACAATTACAAGATGTTGTTCTTTACTGAGGCCGGACAAGCTCAATTCAATAAGATCAGGAAACAACTGACCGGAAAAACTGTTCTCTTCATTACCGAAAATACACTTCTTGAGAGCATCGGAAGTCATATCAGTTTATATGTGGATGGCACCAAGATACGCTTCACTGTGAACAAACCTGCCCTCGAAAAAACCAAGTTAAAAGTGAGTAATACTTTCTATGGTCTGTCCGATAAATCGGCTGTGAATAACTAATTATCTTTTTAGCGTAAAAACGGTCAAAAACCTTGCAAAAATGCTTGGTTTATGCATACAAAATCCTATTTTTACCCCTTATAAATTAAACGCTAACTATGAACATACACGAATATCAGGGAAAAGAGATCTTGAAGGGTTTTGGTGTTGCTATCCAGGAAGGGATCGTTGCAGAAACCCCCGAACAAGCAGTAGCTGCAGCTAAAGAACTTAAGGCTAAATACAATAGCGATTGGGTGGTAGTTAAAGCCCAGATCCATGCAGGTGGCCGCGGTAAAGGCGGCGGGGTAAAACTTGCCAAGAACCTTGATGAGGTGAAAGAAAAGGCAACCGCAATTATCGGTATGCAACTGATCACGCCTCAAACTAAAAAAGAAGGTAAAAAAGTAAATAAAGTATTGATCGCACAGGATGTTTATTATCCGGGCGCTAATCCCACAAAAGAATTTTATATGAGTGTTCTCCTCGACCGTGCAAAGGGAAGGAACACTATTATCTATAGTACTGAAGGTGGTATGAACATTGAAGAAGTGGCTGAACATACCCCCGATAAGATCTGGAAAGAAGAGATAGATCCGCGTGTTGGATTACAAGGTTTCCAGGCAAGAAAAATTGCGTTTAATTTAGGTTTAAGCGGAAATGCTTTCAAAGAAATGGTAAAATTCGTTACCGCTCTTTACAAAGCTTATATTACCATTGATGCTTCTTTATTCGAGATCAATCCTGTTTTAAAAACATCTGACGACAAGATCATCGCTGTAGATTCAAAAGTGAGTTTCGACGATAACGGCCTGATCCGTCACCCGGATTACGAAGCTTTACGCGATATTACAGAAGAAGATCCTACAGAAGTAGAGGCCCGTGAAGCTGAATTGAATTACGTGAAATTAGATGGTAACGTTGGCTGTATGGTTAACGGTGCAGGCCTGGCAATGGCTACCATGGATATCATTAAATTATCGGGTGGTGAGCCTGCTAACTTCCTTGATGTAGGTGGTACAGCTAACGCGGAAAGGGTTGAAAAGGCCTTCCGTATCATATTACGCGATAAGAACGTTAAAGCCATTTTAGTTAATATTTTCGGTGGTATTGTGCGTTGCGACAGGGTAGCACAGGGTATTGTGGATGCCTATAAGAATATGGGAACTATTAACGTGCCAATTATAGTACGTTTGCAGGGAACCAACGCTGAAGCGGCTAAAAAGATCATTGACGAATCAGGTTTAAAGGTGTTTTCGGCCATACAGCTCCACGAAGCCGCAGAATTAGTCAATAAATTGATAAAAGGTAATTAATTTTTATGTAAATTTGAAATGATGAAAAACTTAAAATACTTTATTTTACCGATTGCAACCGGTTTAGTATTATCATCTTGCGGTGGAGATGATAACAAAGACGATATCGATAACGGTGTCGATTCAACAAAAACAGAGAACGTTGAAACTAACAACCCTGTTTCGGAAACCTTCTTCCAGGTTCCCTCACCGGGAGAGATGCTGACCTTCATTAAAATGGTTGGCGGAAAGAATAACAAGAATACAACTTTCCTAAATTCGCCTGAAAATCAAAAAAATTATACTGATGCTAAGTCAAAAGCATTGAACTTTGGTATATATAGCTGCGACCTTAGCTATTGCTCTATTTTTGAGATCGGCGCAGAAGCTTTAAAATATTTCAAATGCGTAAAGCAAATGGGCGACCAGATAGGGGTTTCTTCAGCTATCAAGCCTGAAACCATGAAACGCTTAGAAGGTAACGTTGGTAATTCTGATTCATTAGCAGTAATTACTGATGATGTTTACTTCTCTTCATTCGAAACTTTAGAGAATGGTCAGCAAGGAACTACTTTAGCATTAGTGGTTGCAGGTGGCTGGATCGAGAGTTTATACATTGCAACTAACCTTGCAAAATACGAACCGAACAGTCCTATCATAGAGCGTTTAGCTGATCAGAAATATACTTTAGAGAACTTAATTGAATTTTTGAAAAAGCACGAAGCAGATGCAAATGTGGCTGCGGTGAAAGCTGATTTCGAAAGTTTATTGGCTGAGTTCAATAAGATCGAACAAAAAGATGTTACTGTAAATTCAAAAGATGATAAAGGTAAAAAAATGTTAGGTGGCGGAAAGCAGTTGGTAGTTAGCGAAGCTTTATACAAAGCTATCACTGACAAGATCAAGTCGATTCGCAATTCTTATACCTTAACTAAATAATATTGAGCATATGAAAAAGATCTTAACTTTAATTTTAGCCACTTTTTTAAGTACTGCTGCTTTCTCTCAGGCCAGTGTTTGCGGTCAGTTCCATAAAAAATATTGCATCCTTGAAACCGCGAAAGGTGAAAAATGGATGTACAATGCACAAAGCAAAAGCGGACTATTCAATCAAGGGATGGTTTCTAAATTACGTTGCGTTATCTACAAAGGAATGGATTACCGTATCACAGTATGCTGCGAAACGGTATTAGGTGATAAAGTGAACTACAAAATTTTCGACGGACGTACTAACGAATTATTATTCGATAATACTGCTGCAGAAGATACTCAGATGTTCGAATTCCAGAGTGTATCAACACGCCAGTTAATTATCGAAGTAGTTGTTCCTACAGGAGCGACTGAACAGGATAAGCACAAAGCGCAGGATGCTGCGTGTGTTGGTTTATTGATCGAGCACAAGGTAACCGACAAACAAGGTTTCTCTCAATATTAATAATAAATAGAAATTCAAACTTAAGCCCCTTTCGTTATTATGGAAGGGGTTTTTTATGGATAGTGGTTCGGCAAGTTCATCATGACACTTTCTCCGGATCGAAATAAACAGAGATCTTATGGCAAACAAAAAGAAAACATCGCAGAAAGAAGTAAAGAAAGTAACAACGCACGTGTTGCAGGAAATGAAACGCGGTGGTGAAAAGATCGCGATGCTGACAGCATACGATTACACCATGGCGAAGATCATTGATCATTCGGGTATTGATGTTATTTTGGTTGGAGACAGCGCCAGTAACGTTATGGCGGGACATGAAACTACTTTGCCAATTACATTAGACCAGATGATCTATCACGCCAGTTCGGTTATTAGAGCTATTGACAGAGCGTTGGTGGTTGTGGATCTTCCGTTTGGTACTTACCAGGGAAATTCGAAAGAAGCTTTGAATACAGCTATTAAAATAATGAAAGAGAGTGGCGCCCATGCTGTGAAATTAGAAGGTGGAAGAGAGATCAAGGAATCCGTTGAGAGGATCTTATCAGCTGGTATTCCTGTAATGGGACATTTAGGATTAACACCTCAGAGTATTTATAAATTCGGGACCTATACAGTGCGTGCAAAAGAAGCTGATGAGGCAAAACGGTTGATCTCCGATGCAAAACTTTTACAGGATTCAGGATGCTTTGCTATTGTATTAGAAAAAATTCCTGCTGCATTAGCTACTAAGGTGGCGAAAGAATTAACTATTCCTGTTATCGGCATTGGTGCCGGTGGTGGCTGCGACGGACAAGTTTTAGTGACACATGATATGTTAGGTATGACAAAAGAATTCTCTCCGCGTTTCTTAAGGCGTTACTTAAATCTTTACGATGATATGAGCGAAGCATTCTCGAAATACATTAAAGATGTGAAGAGTAAAGATTTCCCGAATAAGGAAGAGCAGTATTAGGTTTAGGATTCAGAAGTTAGGATTAAGGATTTAGTGAGGCAAAAAAGTGTCATGAAAAATATCCACGTCAGCACAACATTAGGACTCTTACTTAATATTGCTTCAATTGTTTGTCTTGCGCTTGATTATAATTTAGCTACTGCCATTCTTTCTCTTGTTGCTTATTTCGCTTCTATTAAAGAAGTAAGTAAGTACACCAGTTGGTACCAGTTCATTAATACTTACGGGGCTTCTGTTTTATTAGGATTCTCTATTAATTATCCTTTTACCGGAATTCCTTTTTTATTGATAGCTTGTTTTTTAGCAGCTGCAGGTTCTATTACGCGCATCGTTTTCTTTAGAATTTTTTCTTATACCAACCATTCCTGGTTCGAACCAACATTGTTCTTTCTTTCTGTTATTGCCTATGTAGTTGGAAATGTTTCAGGAGAAAGCAATTGGATAGGTTGGGCGTTTCCCCCTGTTATTATTTTATTCCAGTCAGTTCTTGCCTGGGGGATCATTAAAGATAAGAAACAATTACTTGCTTCAACTGCTGGAGGTTATAAAGTACAAATAGGAAAACCTGCTGATGAGTTTGTACTGCCTGATCAGAACGGGGAAATGGTTAAACTTTCTGATTTCAAAAACAAAAGACATTTGCTTCTCATTTTTGTTCGTGGTGACTGGTGTCCCGGTTGTCATATGATGTTACGCACTTACGAAAAGAATAATATGAAATTCGCGGAGAAGAATATCATGGTGATGGCGATCGGTCCTGACCCTGTTGGGGTGAACCGCGGTATGGTAGAAAAGTTAGGATTGGATTTTAAAGTGCTGGCGGATGAAGGACAAAAAACTGCAATGGTGTATGGCGTTCAGTTAAAAGAATACGATAACGATTTCGCGGAGAAGTATGAAGAAGGTATCCCTTTACCGGCATCGTTCTTAATTGATAAAAATGGCATTGTAAGATATGTTTCCCGTCCCGACAAAGTAGGGGAGTTCTTAAATCCTTCACTCATCTTCCCGATCATTGATGGTCTTGATAGTTCTTTCAAAAAAGATAAAGCAGTTGCTGAAAAAGAAACCGCCGAAGCAAAAAAAACTGTGCCTGCAGGAAATTTAAATGAGTACGAATCAACTATTGCGCAATTAAAGAAAGAACTAAGTAATTACGAAAGTATAATCGATCAGGCTAACGATGCGATGATCGTTATCGATATTGTGGATGGAAAGATCCACCAAAGCAATCCGAGTGTTGCTAAGATGTTGGGTTATTCTAAAGAAGACCTTTCTAAGTTGTCTTTATTCGATCTTCATCCTAAAGAATTCTTAGAAAAGAGTTCTTCTATTGTAGCTGATGTTTGGGAAAAAGGCGGACATATTTATAATGACATTCCTTTTGTAACCAAAGAGGGTAAAATAATTCCTGTTGAATGTTCTGCTAAAGTTGCGCCATTCGCAGGCCGTCCTGCTATTGTAATTTACGCGCGCGATATTACGGAGCGTTTGCGGATGGAAGCAGAGATCAAAGAGAAGAGCAAAGATATCACCGATAGTATAGAATATTCGAAACGTATCCAGCGTTCTATTTTCTTAGAGAAAGATAAATTAAAAGAGTATGCGCCACAATCCTTCATCTTCTTTAAGCCAAAAGATGTAGTGAGTGGCGATTTCTATTGGTTCAATAATGCTGAGGTGCAGCAGGACATGCATGCTGAGAACGGTTACGATTATAAAGCAGGAACAAATATTTTGGTTGTTGCTGCTGTAGATTGTACGGGTCATGGTGTGCCCGGTGCGTTCATGAGTATCATCGGGAATACTTTATTGAATCAAACTTTAAATAATCTATCTATCAATTCAGCGAGCCATGCTTTGGATCATGTGAATGCTGAGTTAAAAAAGGCATTGAACAAGAACACAGAAGATATTCCTCTGCGTGACGGTATGGATATCGCTTTATGCTGTATTGATATCAAAGGCATGCGCCTGGAATATGCCGGGGCTAATAATCCGTTGTACATCATCCGTAATAAAGAGCTCATCAAATTAAAGCCCGACAAACAACCTATTACTGCTTCTACAGATACAGTTGCAAAACCATTTACCAATAACCTGTTCGAATTGAAACAGGGGGATTGCATTTACCTGTTCACTGATGGATTTGCGGATCAGTTTGGCGGTCCTAATGGAAAGAAATTCATGTACAAGCAATTTGGAGAATTACTGTGCAGCATCAGTGAGAAAAAGATGGATGATCAGAAACGACTTCTTTATGAAGCCTTCGAAAAATGGCGCGGTAACCAAAACCAGGTGGATGATGTGTTGGTTATTGGAATTAAGGTGTGACCTCACCGTCCGCCTTTGGCGGACTTGCTCTCCTTAAGGAGAGATAAATCGGTGTTTCAGAATGAGATCAGTTTGAGGAGATCTCGAACTCGTAGTAGTTCTTTTCCGGAGTAGGGTAGTTCACCTTTTCACAGATGCCTTCTGCCAGATCTTTTATTAATGGTAAACCAAGGGTATCTGCTTTTACCTTTTCAGCGAAATCAAAACCTTCGTTGTCGTTCCCCATTCTTAAAAGGATCTTTCCTTTTTTAACTTCACTTAAGGTGATGAGTAAATTACAGGTCTTACTTTTTAAATAACAGTATTTAAAATAATTCAAAAAGATCTCAGTTACAATTAAACCGAGGTGCAAAGCCTTTTTTGAGTCTAAAATGAAATCAATAGCAGGAAGTTCTGCTTTTATATTCTTCGCACTTTCAATATGGGTGTGACGGAATTCATTCACCAGTTCAAACAAATAATCGCCAATATTCACTCCGGTGAAATTCTTTGAATTGTAAAGCATATCGTGCACCTTGAGCATAGAAAAAACGCGTTGCTCGTATTCTTCAAATATAACTTTCGGATCAACTGTTTTGCCCTGGTGTTTGCTTAACCGCATTAAGCTGATAAGGATCGAGAAGTTATTTTTAACGCGGTGATTGATCTCTTTTATCAATAGGTCTTTTTCCTTTATAACGTCTTCCAGTTTAACTTGTAAAGCTCTTCTTGCCCGTGCCTCAAGGTTAGAAGCAAATACTAAGGAGACACTGAAAGCAAAAGTTTGTTCTTCTTTAGTGAACTCGCGTTGTTTCTTTCCGGCCTGCTCGAAACACATTACCCCAACCAATTCCCCCGCAATACGCAACGGAATATCCATCAGCGAAATGATATCATTGGGTTTTGAATAATCTTCCGATAATTCTTTAGTAGTAGGGTCAGTGTGAATATCAGGAGCCAATAAGATCTTGTTTTCCTGAAGGGCTTTAAAGTAGGCAGGAAAATCTTTTGCTTCAAGGACACTTTCTTTTTTAAAAGTATGGCTGCGCAGATCATATTCTCCCATCGAGATGATAGCCGTGTGTTCAGGATTGAACAGCCATGCACTCATCCTTTCGATGCGCAGACAGATGATGATACGTTTCGCCATTTCTATCATCAGGTTATCAATATCATCACGTTTCAGAATGTGGATCTTTGATACGCTGTCGATCTCTTCCAGGAGGTTCACTGTTGCCATTTCCATGCTGACGAATTTTGTTAATTAAATGTATAACAAAAACCGATATTTACAAATTTTAGGAGGATTATTTAACTTAATCAGGTAATTTTACTGTATGAAAAAGCTCCTTCTTATCTGTGCGTTCCTTGTTTCCCTGCAAGTTTTTCCCTGGGGTGCAAAGGGACATAAGATAGTAGCTGAATTTGCACTTAAGGCTTTATCTGCCAATAAGCAGATCGTTGATTCGGTTCAGTATTTCTTAGGTAAAATGACCTTCCAGGAAGCATCCGTGTGGATGGATGAAGTGAGAAGTGATGCTGCGTATGATTATTTAAAACCAAAGCATTATGTTAATGTTGAACGTGACGCGACCTACGTAAAGACCAAAGATGATAATATAGTGAATGAACTTGAAATGGTGATTTCTATTCTGAATGCAAAAGGCCCGCGGGATAAGGACAAAATCGCTATGGCTTTACGTGAGTTGTTTCATTTGGTAGGAGATATTCATCAGCCATTGCATTGCGGTTATGCAGAAGATAAAGGCGGGAATGAGATCAGTGTTGGTTATGGTGATTCAGATAACCTGCACGCTTCCTGGGATACCGGAATAATCAAAGAAGAGAATATCGGATTAAATGATTGCCTGAAGTTGTCAAATACATTAACTGCTGCAGAGCAAAAGGAAATTCAAAAGATCGATGTTGTGAAATGGATGAATGAATCTAGAGAACTGCTTCCCTTCGTTTACAGTTTCGATAAAAAGATAACAACCTCCTATGCAGCAAAAGCAAAACCAATAATTGAAAAACAATTAGTGAGGGCAGGGATAAGATTGGCTGCGGTCCTGTTCAGGACGTTTAAGAGGTAATCTTCTTCTAGTCAGATTTTCAGTTTATCATGAACCAAAGTGCATAGTATCGGGATAAAAAGATACCTGCCCCGTTGTAATGTCATGAGTTCCTCCAATAATACCAATTTGTTTATTTTCGATCATTTCTTTTAAAATAGTGCTGCGCTCCATTATTGCTCTAACCGTTCTCTTAACATTAATAGTTGCTACGTTCTCTACAAAAACAGAATTTTTAGAATTCCGGTTTTCTTTTGTTTCAGTTTCATTTTCAACTGCCGGCCTGATCTTTGTTAACAGTGCTGTTAAATTACCCATTTCTACGTGATCGCAAGCGCCTTTTATTGCACCGCATTTGGTGTGCCCTAATACAACAATGATTTTTGAACCTGCCACTTTACAGGCAAATTCCATGCTTCCGAGGATATCCTCATTTATTATATTACCCGCTATACGTACACTAAAAATATCACCGAGCCCCTGGTCAAAAATTAATTCAGCAGAAGTCCTGCTGTCAATGCAGCTAAGAATTATTGCAAAGGGGTGTTGGCCGTCGGACGTTTCGTTGGCTTGCTGTAAGAGATTGCGGTTTGCTTTAAGATTATTCACAAAGCGTTTATTTCCTTCTTTCAACAGATCTAAAGCCATTGAAGGTGTTATGGCGGCCTGCATTTCTTTTGTTAGGGTTTTCATTGGTTTTTATTTTATTGTTTATAATTGATAAAATTTATCTTGTGATTGCGGTTGTGGAATTTCGGTTTCTTTTAAAAGCTGTTTTATATTTATTTCAATTGTTTTTGCAATAGCTGTAACCGACGTATCAGTTGGCCTGTTCTCAAATGGATCTTGCATATGGGTAGCAGATTTTTCTAACAAGAGGAATGCAGATGAGATCAATAGCAATAGTGGTATCTCAAAAAATCCTGCTACACCTTTTAATGAAATAGATAAAGTAACTACGAATAAGTAAATTATGCCGTGCAGAAACAACCGATATGTAACAGGAAATACAGTACTTTTTATTCGTTCAGCTTTTCCTTCTGAATCGCAAAGTCGTACAAGTGTATCGTCTAATTGTATCTGCGAAAAAATATCTAATTGATCATTTTCTTTAAGATCACGGATATCCTTTCCGTGTAGTTGAAGCAGCGCCAGGGGTTTGTTATTATGCTTTTGCAGTTCTGCAAGTTCTTCAACCGAAATAAATTGATCTAAATTTTCAACAGGATCTAACCCTCTAAGCGATTGTCCTAAAGAATAACACCATGCAATTTGCCTGAAAGCGATCTTCTTAACTATTGCGTCATTTCCTTTTTTAGTCAGGGTTTGTAACTGAATAACAAAACTACGCGAGTCATTAACTATAGCTCCCCAGACTTTGCGGGCTTCCCACCACCTATCGTAAGATTGGTTTAACTTAAAGGAAAGGAGGATCGAAATAGCTGTTCCTAGAAAAGCCGGGATAGTTAATGGCATTTCAGGCAACAGTTCTTTATACCTTTCGGTAATGAAGAGTACTGTCAGTGACACAATTAAAACGTAAACAAGGTCATATTTTACTTTGTTCAGAATGTATGTAGCCGGTATACGCTTATTTAGCAGCATGGTATTTGTTATAAATTCAGGACAAAGATAGTAATAATTTGTAAAAAGATAGTAATACTATCATAAAAAATGGTAAAAATACCATATCTTTGTGAGGATCAAATAAAATGAAGCATCAGCTACAGATAAAGATGAATGAGGCCTTGTATCTCCGTGACCCGGAAAGTACTGTTTTAGGTAAAAACATCCTTAAACACAGCGTGCACCTTATCCATAAACAAGGCTTTGAGGCTTTTACTTTTAAGAAATTAGCAGAAGATGTTGGTACTACGGAAGCCGGTATTTACAGGTATTTCGAGAATAAGCATAAACTGTTGGTGTATCTTACAGCCTGGTATTGGGGCTGGCTCGAATTCCAGATCAGTTTTCAGACAAATAATATAAAGGACCCGGAGGTAAGATTAAGGCGTGTAGTAGAACTGCTTGCTACTACGGTTAAGGACGATCAGCAAACCAGTTATATAAATGAAAGCCTGCTTCACCAGATCATTATCGCAGAAGGATCAAAAGCATATCTGACGAAGCAGGTAGGGGAAGATAATAAGCTGCAATTCTTTAAACCATATAAAGATCTTTGTGCTGTTGTAGGAAATATTATTTCTGAATGTAGCCCAAAGTACAAATACCCGAAGTCGCTTGCTTCTACAATAATTGAAATGGCACATTTTCAGAATTTCTTCATGTATAATCTGCCCTCACTTACTGATTTTGGTAAAACTAAAAAGGAAGCCGAGATCATCTCTTTCCTGAATGATCTTGTTTTTTCAAGTTTGAAAAAAAAGTAAATTGGTTACACAACAAAAGCAGCACGACGATTAATATTTTCCTGATCAAAGAAATCCTCCTTCTTAAGCCGAAGGCTTTCCTTTGGAACAATACACGTCCGATTTCTCAAGCGGATATTTTTTATCGAGGTCGATATTATTAAAACTGTCTTTGTTTCCCCACTTAAATAATTTTTCGAAAAAGGGGAGGAGTTTATTGTCTTTTATCTGCTCTAAGAAATAAACTTCATGTTCTTTTTCTTTGATGCCCATATCGTACAGGACCTGATCATGTTTACGGATGCCAAGTTCATTGAACCAGATCTTCATCCTGAAATATTCACAAACATTACCACTTTCCAAACGCCCAGCAAAATAAAACGGCATGAACCAGCCGATCACGTAACAGCTATACCAGATTATTTTTCCAACAACATAAAACCTGAACTCATACCATTTAGAAATGGGAATATCGTATTCGGTCATGATCTCCAGAACTTCCTTACGGTGGTTCCACTCATCATCTTCTATTTGTTTGATCGCTGCTTTTTCTTCTTTCTTTTTAACCGAACGGGCATGACCGATATACGCGAATGCAGCAGCTCTTTCGGCGGAATAGGCTTGTTGTAAAAGATCAGCGAGTTGGGGGTGATTTAATTTCATTTGATCAAAGTTAACATTAAACTTCATTTTGAAACAAACTCAAGAGGTTTCCCCCATAATGTTCAGGTAAACCTTCGGTCTTGTAAAGTTGCTGCTGACCGATATAATTAAAGCCGCAATTAATATAATAATTACGGATGTTTTCATTCTCGCCCCAGGTATCCATACGTAAATATTTTTTTCGATTCGCTTTGGCGTGATCAAGGGCCCATTGTTTTATGACGGTCATGATCTTCTTTCCTTTGAATTCAGGATTCACTGCAATACGATGCAAATAAACGGAAGGGTCTTTATCCATTTCTCCCCAGATAACGGGGTCGTTATACATCACAGAAAACACGCAAGCTATTTTATCATCATCAATTATTTTCCAATGACGTTTTTCTTTGATCTCGGTCTCTATCAATTCCCTGCTGAACTTGGGCCATTGCTGGTAACCTTTTCGTTTTTGATAGGCAATGGCATGATCGAATAACTGAAATGTAGTTGCAATATCATTTACCGTGCTATTGATGATTTCCATTTCTTAAATATAATAAAAGTAAGAACAAAAGAATTAAACATAAAAAATAAAGATCTCGGCTATTCAAAAAAGACTTTTATCAAAAATTAAAATATTTGCAACAGTCAGGGACTAGTTTTGATATATAAATTATGAATACAGAATAGATCATGAAACCGTTTGAATTGCCGCCATCAGATGGCAAACCTTTAGAAATTATCGACTTTAAAGTCGATTTGTCAGCATCACCACCTGAAATAAAAGAAGAGATAATAAATGAGGTGGATAATTACATTTCAGCCCAGCCTGACGCTATTAAGATCGTATATGACAATGCGCCGTTTGATGAAGGACGTTTAAATATTTATGTATGTAAATTTAAAAGCGGAAAATACCGTTTGCATATCCTTGGTAAGATCAAAGGTCGTGAGCTAAGAACCGAAAAAGAACTTTCAGAGCAATATTCGAGCAGGGCGGGAATTTTAAATGAAAGAATAAAATATGTTCTTGTTACCAGCAGGAATATACTCCGTAATTATTACCTCAATAATAATGTAAAAAGTATTGAAGACCATCTCATGGCTTTTCTTATACCGTTGTAACACCCATGAAAATTGAAAGGATTATTTTAGACAGTATGCCAGCAAGTATCAAATACATATCGGTTGTAAAGTGCCCGATCTGCAAGTTTAAAAAGGAATTGATGATGTCTTCCTCTTCTTGCCTGCTCGTATACGATTGTGAGGAGTGCAAAGCAAGGCTCAAACCAAAAAAGAATGATTGTTGTATTTTTTGCTCTTACGGATCTGTGCCATGCCCTTCTGCTCAAAAAAATCAATCTGCCGGTTAAAGAATAGGATAGTTAATAAAAACAAAAGCCTCCCGTTTTGGCGGAAGGCTTTCAGTAAAATAGTTTCAGGAATTAATATTTGCACAATTTAATATAATCCACTTTTCCATCACGTTTCACTACCAAAGTATAAATACCTGAAGCAAAGTCGCTGATGTTAATGGTTGTATTGTAATCACCGGTCTTTTCACCAATATTATATTGCATTACCTGCCGGCCGCTGATATCCATAACACTGTATGAAACATCAGTATTGTTTAAACCGCTTATATCAATATGATATTCGCCGCTGCCCGGATTCGGATAAACGTTCACGCCTTCAGCCTGTGTATGGTTTTTAATTGCTGTAGCTGAAGTCGGACAAGCAAATGTACCCGGTAATTTTTCTACAGCGATCATTCTGCGGCCAACAGCTCCTAACGGCCCGCGTGCACGTACACTGAACCAACTTGTAACTGTACTTGTAACCGGAACTACAAATGATGTTGTAGGTGAAGTTCCGATAGAATCCATATACATAGGCCCTAGTTTGAATATATCGTATGATGTTGCGCCTGCAGCACCAACCCAAACTAAACGGACTGAATCCGGACAAGCCCAGTTAACGGTTAAACTTGTAGTTAAAGGAATGATTGAAAAACTTGTATCGCTTTGTGCTGAATATGAACCGCGGCTAACTTTAAACAAACATTGTCCTGAAAGAACACTTGGTACAGTCCAGTTATAATTACGTACAGTACCGGGAAGTGATGCGGTGATAGTTGTCCATGAAGCGCCATTATTTGTACTGTATTGGATAGTTTGGTTACCAACTGTTTCAAGGTTGTTCCAGCGGATCACTTCAGATGTACCGGGAACAAATCCTTCACCGCCTATAGGATAGGTTAAAGTATAACCATCCATTTCAAAGATCCAGGTCACGTAATAAGTTTGCGGACCCATTGGGATCGAAGCACCGTTCAATGTAAGAACGTGAGTTCCTGCAACCGGATAGTTAACTGTTATCTGTTCGTGGTTATTACGGATATCCACACCTTGTGCTGCAACAGATCCCAGATTAGCTGCGATCGGTGTATAATCTAATACTAAAGGATTGGTAACTGCAGATGAAGGGTCAGTTAAAAATGTATTGATGTTATTCACAAGCGCAACCGATGCACTGACTGCAGCCTGGTAATCGTGCCAGTAGGTCATCACTTTCATTCTGCGTACGCCTGCCGGAACAACAATACTGTGTGTATTTGTTCCTGAGTTAGATATACTGCCGCTCAAATATTTTGCCTGTTCAATAGTTTCAACTGCTCTTAAACCATTTATCCTTCCGTAACCATATGTGAAGTCAGGACCTGCATTTCCAAAATCATCGCAAGTGTTCATCACGATCGCTTTCATTAAAGCACTCGGAGGATTATTATTACTGTTCAATGTTTTGTAAGCATGATAAAGTTCTGCAAATGTGCCTGCAACACCCGGACAAGACATGGATGTTCCTGTTTTAAAAACATAAGTATTAGGATTGCTTGTTGAATAAACGTTTGTTCCTATACCGCTCACTTCAGGCTTTAAACGGCCATCGTGTGCAGGCCCTCTGCTTGAAGAACTGTTCACATTATCAAGATAATCTAAGTTCGCAACAGCGATCGAGTTTTTCGAATGTTTATGTCCGCCTGTTACATTTCCCCATGCAGAACCTGCGCCATAACTGCAATTCACACCACCATTATTACCAGCAGAGAATACATGGATCAGTTCAGGCATAGCGCCGTTCTGGATATCTAACTGCTGAGCACGTGTTGTGTAACCTGCATTGCAACCATCAGAATAAGAAGTTGAAATGATACGGATCCCGTATTTGTTATAGTGGCTACCGATACTGTCGAAGCCCTGGTAAGGTGCGGCCTGGTACACATAGATGTCAGAACCCCATGCCATACCACGTGTTAACGGATCTTTATTCCCGGCACCCATAATGATACCTGCGCAATGGTCACCATGATCTCCACTGTTGAAAGTGATGAATTGTGCTTTTAAACGTCCCTGGTAATCAATATGCGGACCAATGATGCCATCATCCTGTAACATTACTTTAACACCTGCACCATTATATTTTCTTCCACCTGAGTAATCCGTTGCAACAGCGTTGTCGCGGTGAGCTGTTCGTCCAACATTATTTTCGGGTTGCCCCACATCATCCACTAATTCTGCTGAACAAACGAAAGGAGATGAAACAAAATTCATGATATTTTCTTTTTTCACCCAAACATCGAACCAGTTGGTCATTTCATGTGAGTAAGAGATCTCATAACCATTCTCCAATAAATATTGTTTCATGGTTTCGTGCGGAATATTCTGATAGGCCGTAAAACCAATTCCGATCTTATCACCTTTTACAGTATAGCCGGGATAATTTTGTTCAGTTAAAGCAACTGCTAACTCTTTTAATAATTTGTATTCAGGTTTAACAGTTAAAATACTTCTTACACCAAATGGAGTCAATGCATTAAGGTTTGTTCCTTGTTTGATCGCCGCCATGAACGTATTCGATGGAAGATATAACATCAACTCAATACCCAAATTCTTCATCTGGGTTTTTTGTTCAGTAGATGGAATATCGTTAAACTGAATGTAACGGTAATAAACACCGTTGAACAATTCGTTCGTCTGAGGTTGTGACGACTTAGCGGTACTGAAATTAGTTTCAGGAACTACAACTCCTGATGATAAAAGGAGGTCGTATTTACGTTCGTTCTGCGCCTGGCAGAAAAATTGAATGCAAACAGCAAGAACAAGTAATGATTTTTTATACATAATGTTCATTTTTAAATTAATGAGTGCATGAATGCTTACGCATTTCATGAAACTGTATGATAGTTATAGTAGACTAAGATAATCAAATTCATTATAAATCAAAGTAATATCATGCGTAAATTATAAGTGAATTTTTAGCAGGAAATGAAAAGGCAGAGTTAAAAAACGGTTTAAAATTGGCATAAAATGCAAAAATCCCTCATTTCTGAGGGCTTTTTGGGGTTGGAATCACCGGAAGAATAGGTTTTTGCAATAATTACGCTTTATAATACTGAGATGTCAGATAACGTGTACAGTTGTCCTTCGTCATCATTTGCCAGAGTGTACCTATACCCAATTTTGAGAGTTCGGGATAATTCTGCAGGCTGTTAAAATCCCTGAATGCATCGTTGTACAGTCCAGCTTCGGTACAATTATCTTCTTGATAGGCCATATAAAAATCAGTTCCGTAAAGTACTTTACTTACAAGGCGGTTCGTAATCGGATCAGTGGCAGTTATTGGATTTTGTTTCAGATCCATTTCCATATCATCAAGCACTAATTTCCTGAATTTAGGCATATGTAATGTATAACTGATATCCGCTACGGTATTCGGGTATTTTTTTAAAAGCGAGATCACTTTATCATACCAGGTGTCGTTACGTGGCGGTGTACCTAATTTTTTGTTGATCTCTTCGTCGGAACCAAAATGAGCGAAACAAATTTTTAGTTTAGGAAATAATTCGAGTGCGTCGACATAATTTTCAGGGTCAAGAAAAAAGTCACAGAATTTTGCGTTAACTTTTATGTTTGTCGGATAAACATATTTTGGTTCAGGCGGATTGTTTCCATAAGGCAGTAAACATGGTGCTTTTGGATTGAAACTTATGCCCGAATAAAATTGGATCAGTGAATTTCCAATGTAATTAATCCCGCCCCTTGAACAGTGTGTCATGATAGGAAGCTCGTTTTCCTGTGCATAAGCATATACTTCTTTTAATTTCGGATCGTAAGGATAATAACCAAGCGAAGGATAAAGTTTAATGCCTACAAAGCCGCGTACCAAATACCGTTTAGCAAAGGCAGCAAGTTTTGCTCCCGTATCTTCCGCCCTGGGATCTATATGAACAAACGGAAGACAGGTATTCCGATGATGTTGCTTCACTTTGTATAGAATATCTTTTAACTGTTGTTCGTATGAAATATCACAATCACCACCACCCATATACTCAAAATTAATCGGTAAAACCACAAAACGTGTATGAGCGGGGTAACCGGATTCTTCAGCCAAAACTTTAAAGATCTCTTCCATTTCTTTACGGATGCCCATTTTAACAAAGGCGATCATTTTAGCTCCTGTACCCATATTTTTTATTAATGCCAGGGCTATTTTTTGAGTCAACGGTCCGCCATTAAGCATTTTCCTGATCTGTTTAGCTGCAAATTTATTTGGGGCATGCTCTAGCAAAAAATACTCGGGTGTATACTTCCCGTTGAATATATGTGTATGTATGTTTATCATTTTATTTCGGATTAAGGTTTAGTATTCGGATCTGTTTTAGGGCGTGGTCCTGATCTTCTTGTATTGATCAATTTATTGAGCATCTCAAACCAAAAAGGTGCTCCGTACGAAATAGCAAATCCTGTTATAAGAATACCAAGGAAGGAGGAAGGGATCTCCTTTTCATTGTTTGTTTTTTTTAATCTCGGTAAAAAACTGAAGCCATCTGTTGTATATTTATTAGTCCCTAACGGAAGGTCATAAGATCCGAGTTCCTCGTTCGCTTTGTTGATTTGTTCTATAAGATCCTTCAATTCAGCCGATTTAATATTACTGCTGTCTTTTTTCATTTGTTGATCTACCCAGGCTTCAGCTCCTTTCACAACCTGTTCACGAACGACATCATTTTTCGAGAGGTAATTTATAAGTTTTATACTATCAACATTAATTATAAATGCTACTGCAATTCCAATAACTACCAGCCATTTTTGCAAATTGGTCTTATACCATCCTCCAACGCGTTCCATGTAATCATTATACCACGTTTCCACATTTTGTAAAAGAGAATCATGATCTTTCGAACCGCTTACAAAAGTTCCCAGTAAAATTTTCACATCGCTGTGTTCCATTTCATTTAAAGCAGCTGAGAATTTTTCGTAGGTATTCATTGCCGGAGGTGCAACTTGTTCTATTTCTTTTGTTGCAGGGTCTTGTTTAAAACTAGTGCGGTTTTTATCATACTCGCTTGCGACCACATCGATGAGTGTTTTACCGAACGACCTGGAAGAAATGTAGGATGGTAAACGTGCAGCCGTTTTTTTCAGACGGTCGATACCGGGATGACTGTATAACCGGTCCATATAATTTATATTATACGCTTTGTCTTTGAACACTTCCTCAAGAGCGTTATAAAGAAATTTTCCCCTGAAGTTGAGAAAATGAAGGATGATCTCGTTAACCGCGCTAACGATCATACTGAGCAGGGCAAAGACAAATACCAGTGAGATCGCGATCTCCAGGATGATATTTAAATTCATATTTTAATTTTTGTGCGTACTCTTCTTCGGATTTTCGGCAAACTCCGTTTAGATTAAATTATTTACTCAAGTGGGTATTCTGCTTTGTCGTTCGATTCATTGCACCAGTTGATCCAAAGTTTTTTATCTGTCCCTTCCTGTATAGTCGTATAATTCCTTGCGCGGATATATTGGTTTGATCCGATTGGTTTCAGCATGGCAGCTTCTACAGTTTTATCTTCATTCAGGTATTCATTCCTGTCATTTGTAACCGCAAGTATTCCTGCCCACTGGAGAGCTGTTGGTGAAGGATGAACTATCCCGGATGAAATTACCTGGTGAACCTTAATAGGAGTTTTTTCGCGGCGGTCCATAATAACACCAAGGGCACCCACATGCACATCGCCGGATAAAATGACTGTACGTGCAGCTCCTGAAAAATGCCAATCATCTGCATTTTGTTCAGGGATATTTAAATGTCTTTCTGTTCTTTTCTTTAATTCAGAAAGCAATTGTTGTATGAACCGGAGCCGTTCGCCCTGGTGTTCTTTAGCGCGCCAATGATCCTTTAAATCATCAGTTAATTCTTCATTCCATGGCGACAATCCAAAACCGGTTTCTATAGCTCCGAAGTCCCTGTACACTATTGGCACAGCTGATAGTACCAGTAATGTTTTCCTTAACTCAACTTCTTTTAAGAATTTAATGAATGCATCCCATTGCTGATCTCCCATCACTTGTTCTAAACTGCGCTGGCTTCTGTGGTCAAGGGCAAGAATGGTGTACTGCCTGTAATGAATGAAATAACAATCACTGTTTCCGGGATTCAATAAACGCTCAGCGGGACGTTTACGCATCTGAAATATTTCGAAATGTTTTTTTGCAGCTGCAAAGATCTCTTTGTACACCGCGCAATTCTGGATCTTTCCGGGGTAACTTCCCCATCCGTCAAAAATATCATGGTCATCCCACATCATTACTGTAGGAATACTGGCCAACGCAAGCGATACGACCTCCTGGTTCCATTGATGTAAATATAATTTCTCAAAGAATTTATCCAATTCACTTATTAGTGAAGGGGAAGGCAGGGCAGTTATCTGGGCGTTATATTTTAAACCTACCCATTCTTTTAAACCATCGACCGCAGTCCATAATTCATCTGCATAAACCTGGTCGCCTCCCATCATCAATAATGCGTAAGGGTTTTTAGTATGAGCTTTTATCAGTTCTTCCCAAAGGTTATAAGGATTTTCGGCGTTTTTCAAAAGATCAAAAGTTGAGAACCCGTTGCATGACGCGTAAATCAGTTTAGGTCTCTCATTGGTGCCCGGAATATAAAATTCCCAATGTTCACGGCTATTGGCATCTTTTGCTTTCTCTCCGTCGATCATAATTTCATAAGGAATTTTCCTTCCGGAAGCTTCAGCTTTTATGTCGAGTTCGATCCGCCAAAAATCTCCCGACCTTGTTTCGGCTGTTTTAATTGCAGCCAGGTCCTTGTTATTGATCTTAACGGTGCATTGGTTTCCTTGTGCAAGAAAACAAACGCTGTAAGTGTTCTCTGCTTCCAGCGCGAGTAAAGGGCCCAGTAATAAATTTTTGCTCATAAAAAAAGGATAGGGTTTATATTAATTAAAAAAAAATATCATAAAGATCAATCCGGCAGCCTTTGGCTGTGAATTCATAATTTTCGTTTTGGTCAATGTCAATAGAAGTATCGTTCCACCTTAAAGAAGGGGTTGCTTTTATAGTGTGGGATTCGCTTTGTGCAAGTTTCATATTAAAGCTTTCGTAGTTTAAAAGAGTCCCTGGGTTAGTACATAGCTAAGTAATAAAACTAATTGATCATAAACTATAGGTAAAAATACCTATTCGATTAACAAATACTTAACAATCTAAAGGTGGCATTGATCAAAAGAATAAATCACCTCTGAGAAACAAGAAATAAAGATATTCTAAAACCGGCTATAACCTTTAAATATCATTTCCATAACTACATTTTGAAGGTCTGGCTAAATTTAAAGCGGATTTTGAAGCAATTTTCCTAGGTATAAACACCTAGTCTTTTTAAAAATGTGGATAAAAATAAAGTAGGTAAAAACACCTAGTTATTTTTTTTATCTGATTAGTTTTCAGGATAGTTATTTTAAATTACTTTTTATAAGGTTGATCAGGTAATTAACAATAGGCAATATTTCTTGAAAAATAAAGTATAATTGTTTAACTAAAACCTTAATAAATAAAAATTAATATCTGTTAAGTGATGATGAAAATTATTTATTGTTTTTTGAAGGAAATAAATCCTTTTTTAAATGGACGGTCATGTTACACTCTTTTAATTTTTTGCTTTTGCAATTCAGCTTTTTCGCAAATTACATTAAATGCACCGGTATTTCAGGATACTTATGTGACTAACGCTAGTTCTTTTCCGGCAGCTCCAACTTTGCAAATGAGCGAATGGTTTTTAAATAAAAGAAAAGGAGCAATTCAATTTGATCTTTCTTCAATTCCTTATGGTTCAAAAATAATTTCAGCCGATTTTATTTTTGAAGGCATGGCTGCAACAGGTTCCGCCGCTCAAAGACAATTCGAAATTCAGTTTACGCCTTTTACTTGGAATCAAACGGGTCTAACATACGGTTCAACACCGTGGTCCAACCCAAGTACAGGAGGAATAAGTGATATGCCGGCCGGCATTGTTGTAACAATGAATACTGCTCCAGTTTCTTTTAATATAAATGTCACTACACATGTCGATTATATGGTGTGTAGAAAACTACAGTATGGATGGATGCTTGAAAAAAAATTTGGTGCACCGGGAGTTCTGTCAATGGCGAGTAACGATTATTTGCCAATCACTTCGCGTCCAAAATTAGTTGTTGTTTATTACCCTCCGGTTGATGTTACGGTTGCTACCATACCGGCTTCAGGACCAACTGCAGCAGATGGATCTGCAGATATAACAGTAGTAGGTGGTTCGGGTAGTTTTAATTACCAGTGGTATGATGCGTTAGGATCACCTCTAGTTGCCACTCAGGATATTTCAGCTATTAATCCGGGTTTATACAAACTGCAAATAACGGATGTGTTGTCTTCAGAGATATTTAAATATTATGTTGTAGTTGGAGACCTTCAAAATTCTGTTATAATTAATATCCAGCCTGAGGAACTTTTTGGTAATGATGCGAATGTCAGAGGAGCTATTTCTCTATCATTAGGTCCGCCGGCTGCCGAACCATTTAGAAATTACCCAACTGATAACTTTCTTAGATCCGGGTTAAATGGAATAATTAACCCTTACGACTCGTACTTGAAGTTTAGTTATTTAGGATTGGAAGAGTATAACAATATATCCATTGAAAGTGCCACATTGAGTTTATTTGGTAATGGCCATTCTAATCAAGGCCGGGGAACTAATTTCAAGCTCAAGCGTGTCACACAATTATGGTTTGAAAATTGTGTTACCAACGTAAATCAACCTTCTAGTACTACTATCTCTGAAAAAGACATTAATCCTGGTCCAACCTCCGTGAGTCCTGATGTTATACGTGATATTACTGATTTTGTGGTTTATCATAGCCAGTTTCCAAATCAGAATTACGGCTATATGATTGATTGGTACCCAACCGGAACAGGTCCTTCAGGTCCAAATAACTACGTGAATTTTCATTCATCCAGCTCTGCCACAACCACTAAACGTCCGATGCTTTCTGTAAAATTTAGAATAAGAAAGGACTTTGCGGAGTTAAAAGATAAGCCAGATGGAAGCCTTTATAATGTATTCGGTCTTCTTAAGTTCAGGTATAATGAAGATTACGCAGATACCGATGGCAAATTGAAATATACAATCTACAAATTGTCAGATAATCAACCGTTGGTAACCCAGGTTATTCATCCTTTAAATGTGCAATTCGGTGATAACCGATATGTAATTAATTTGAATAGTGTGATTTCTGGTGGGCTGGCTCCTTCGGAATATATGCTTGAAGTTGTAAACGAAAAAAACGAAAAATCCTTTTTAAGATTTAAACTTAACTAAATTATGAGTACCAAACGATTTATAATACAAAATGTTATTTTGGTTATTGTTGTAACAGGCAGCTTGTTCACTTACAAGTTCTTTTTTGAGAAAAAAGTAGCAATGGTTAACCTAGGTGAAGTATACAAAAAATTCGAGTATACTTCGGTAATGGAGAAAAAAGCAGAACTAACAATGAATGCCAGGAACAACATACTTGACAGCATGAAACTTGACCTTGAAACTGATTATAGGAGAATCAAATCAATGGCAAATTCAAGTGATGAAATAAAAAAAGCTGAAGTAGAACAGTTCACCATTAAGCGCCAGGAATTCCTTGATAGAAAAGGGAGCTTTGAAAAGAGCAATACTGAAATGATGGAGCAATATGAAAAACAGATCTGGACGCAGATCAACAAGTACATTGAAGATTACGGAAAGGAAAAAGGTGTAGGAATTATTGTGGGAGGCAATGGTAGTGGTAATGTAATGTATTCCGATGATTCGTTCGACCTGACGGAAGACGTTGTAGCTTATATAAATTCTAAATATAAAGGCATTGATAACTAGAAAAAATATTATTTATGTTGGTTTTCTATTGGTCTGCTTGTCTGGCTGTCATCAAAACGCCCGGGTTTTTAATTTGCATGATTATGTGAATGCGGTGGCAGATTGTGGTCTTGTATCGACAAAAGAATTTGGTAAGATAAATTTAAGTATCAGGTACAGGCCTATCGACGAAATGATATTGGAAGAAAACCAGGCTGGAACGATTAATGATTCAGTATACAAAGCGGGTTTAAAAAAGTATAAAAACCTTCAGTATTTTACTTTTACAATTTCTTCTGCAGACAATAATGAGATATTGGATGAAGGAAATGAAGATACAGACTATTATAAGTTGCTTGACTATTTATCCAATTCAATTGAGAGTGACTTTTTCCTTATTGAAAACGGAGATACACTTCCATGTGTGTTAAGTCACTATGAAAGGAATTTCGGATTATCTCCTAAAAACAATGTCAGTCTGGCTTTCAAATCAAATTCGCTAGGGCGCGAGTTTGAAAATGATAAGATCATAGCTTATGATGATCATCTGTTTGATGTTGGCCTTTTGCATTTTAAGTTCAGTAAAGAAAACCTAAATAAACTACCAATCCTGGAGTATGAAAAATAAAGAATTTTATAGACGGGCCTTTTGCTTTTTTATGATTATTAATCTTCTTACAGAAGTTTTTTTTCCTACGGCAGCTTTAGCTCTTACGTCTGGTCCCGATCAGCCAGAAACGCAAAGTTTCGAACCTGTTGGAACAACACAAATGGTTGATCTTTTTACAGGAGACTTTAATTATAATATTCCTTTGTTAACTGTTCCCGGGCCTAACGGAGGTTACCCGGTAAATCTTGCTTATCACGCCGGAATCACACCTGACCAGGAAGCTTCCTGGGTTGGATTGGGATGGAATGTGAATGCAGGTTCAATTAACAGGAATATGCGTGGATTGCCGGACGAATTTTTTGGTCAGGATATTGTAACGAAACAAATGTCGATGAAACCGAATTGGATATTTGGACTCGATGCTAAATTCCCGGCAAAATCCGAAATATTGGGATTCAGTTTAGATGAAAACCTGAATATATTTCAAAATAGCGCTCAACTAAACTTTTCGGGTTTAGGACTTCAAGGGATAGGTGTCTATTATAATAACTATAAAGGATTGGGGATACGATTTAAGATGAAAAGTTTGGCTGAACTCAAATTAAGCTGTGTTCATTATAAAGAACATGATTATAACCTTGGAGTAGGCCTAACTAATTTTAATTTCGATAGCCAAGAGGGAGTTACCCTTAAGCCGGATTACTCATTTCAGAATTTGAACAAAGAGGCTGAAAAGAAGAAAAAAGAAACTATTAAAGATAAGATAAGCGCTAAAATTGCTACAAAGTTTCCAAAGTATGGCAAAGAGGCTAAGGAATGGAAAACGGCACTCGGAGGGTATAAAAGCCCTTATGCTTTTGCAAATCCTTCCTATGTACCGAACACTTCATTTCCTGAAGGAGGTTTTGATGCTTCTTTATGGGTTAAATTCGGTACTACTCCCGGGTTGGGAATTTTTGCAAACGCTACTCTTAAAGGATTTTTATTCTTCCAGGATATAAAAGACAAAACAATAAATTATCCTTCATATGGTTATTTGCATCTTGGTGAGCGAAACAGAGTTAAGGATGAATTGCCTGTTCACGAGAATTATACTGGCGTAACGGCTTCTAAAGTATCGCAGAGTAATAAGGATATGGCTCTGATGGATTTTAATAGAGAGAACGATGGTACCATTAATATGAATTCTCCTAACTTAAAAGTCCCTTCACTTACATACGATGTCTTTAATGTTTCCGGTCAGGGTATCGGAATGGTATTCAGGCCGCACCGTACAGATGTTGGTTTAGTGTATGATCCAAGAACCAGTTCAGAGTTCGTGGATGTCGAACTTGGATTCGATCTTGGTGTGGGTAATGGAGGACATATTGGAGTGAACCCGGGCGTAACTTATACAAGTTCCTATAGAGGTAGATGGAAAGGTCAGTATAAAGATTTTGAGAAAGAATTTGAGTACACTAATTCTATTATGAATGTGAATGATGTGAATGGTGATGATAATGTGAATGTATTTCAGGAGCCATTCTATTTCAAATCATCCGATGATATGTCGGTTTCCGGCGAGAGTGACGGAAAGTTTAAGTACGATGATATTTTTAGTTTCGAGATTGCATCTGTTGGTGATTTCATGGATCCTTCGAGTTTAATACCTACAGTTGCAAGCGGTGATTTTGATCCGGCTAATTATACACTTCAGGTTTTTCCAAAAATAAAGAACCAAACTGCCGGCCCGTCAACTACAAAGGCTATTCAGTTCAATAAAAATCTTCAGCCTACGCAAAGGTCTAACAGTATAGAGTACAAGACAAGACATGATATCACTTATACAACACCTGCTAATACTTCAGCTCTTGAAAAACACATTTTTGGGTTAAACCAGTTTCCTTATCTCAATACAAGTCCACCTTCCAATCAGATCAACTATACATTAACATCCGATAAAAAAGGGCATCATATTGCACAATTCTCTGCGGTTAATCCTGATGGAAATGTTTATGTCTATGCTTTACCGGTTTACAATATGCTTCAGAAAGAGGTTGCTTTCTCTACTGCTTACAGTGGAAGTACTGTAAAGTCGCGTCATATTACTTATGCAGCTTCCGAGGCTACATTAGATAATGCAGCAGGCAGTGATAATTTCTTTTCATCTAATCAAATGCCTGCATATCCAAGTTCTTATCTACTCACAGAAGTTCATTCTGCCGATTATGTTGATGTAACAGGTAATGGTCCAAGCGATGATGATCTTGGGCATTATGTAAAATTTAATTATTCTCCCCTTACACAGGAATCGGTTGTTAATCCAACTGCCGGGTATTATAAATGGAGAATACCTTTCAGCGGTGCCATTCATATGGAAAATTATGCCCAGCATGAAGGTGATAACAAAGGCGTTTATATTTATGGTGAAAAAGAAGTGTATTATCTTAATTCCATTGAAACAAAAACTCACTTCGCGATCTTTGAATTGAATGATAATCTCACTGATCCACGTCAAGATGGATATGGTGCATCCACAGAAGCCGATAATAGCCATTTAACTCCCAATCCAAATTTAGCATTACCGCCACGGTGTCTTAAGAAAATAAAACTCTACTCGAAACAAAATACAACAACACCGCTAAAAACAGTGCATTTTGAATATGACTATTCTCTATGTCCAAATACACCTAACAGTATCGCATCTAATAAAGGAAAGCTGACACTTACAAAAGTATTCTTCACTTACATGGATAATGATGGTGGTTCGCTTAGCCCATACGAATTTACTTATAACTCATTTAATCCATCCTATAATCCATTGCTGAATGATGTATGGGGAAATTATAAGGAAGATAAGTCGATAAACATATCACGGAATTATTATAATGAAGATTTTCCTTTTGTTGATCAGGATAAAGCAACTGCTGATGCCTATGCTGCAGCCTGGAGTCTTACTAAAATAAAAATGCCTTCAGGTGGTGTTATTAATGTTGAGTATGAATCAGACGATTATCAATTTGTTCAGGATAAAACAGCAATGCAGATGTTGGAGATAGTAGATACAGGATATGATGATAACCTCAATTATTTTTATTCTGCAAATTGGAATGTAAATCAGCAGCCCAGTCTTACAGGTGAACTGCATGATCTTGTAGTATTTAAGCTCAAGCGTCCAACCGCCAGTCAGGCCGAACTTAATAAATACATAACAGGGATGAAACACATGTATTTCAAGGCAAATATGAAACTTAAACAGATCCCTAACACAAATCAAATGGCCTATGATTACGTTAGTGGTTTTGCAGAGATCGATCCTACTTATACAGTAAGGGGATTACAGCCTAATATCAATGGTGAATTTACCTTAGGGGTTGTGAAAGTAAAATATGTTTCAGGTGCAAAAGTGGATGTGTTCGATCATGGAAAACTACATCCTTTCAGGAAAGCAACGTTCGAATATATGAAATTGAGAAGACCAGAGCTCTTTTTTCCTGTAAACGGTTCAACTGGAGTTGCGACCATGGGTGTCCAGGCATTATATACTATTGTTAGTTTACTCCAGGGGCTCGGACAACAATTAGCAGGTTATAATTCGTATTGCAAAATGATGGGTTTCGGTAAAGAAATTGCCAGTGGTCTCAATCCGGGAATTTATGATGATGATAGATCCTACATACGTCTTAACGTTCCCGATGGCCATAAATACGGAGGTGGGCATCGTGTGTCGAAATTATATGTAGAAGACAAATGGAATACAAATAATCCTAATGAGATAAATGTTCACGGTCAAGAATTCATTTATATGAATTCTGACAAAACCAGTTCAGGTGTTGCAGAATATGAACCTTCATCAGGTAGCGGCGCTGAAAATCCGCTTAAAAAACCTAATGATGCACATATGAATGAACGGACTTTCATTGCCGATCTTGAAGAGTTGTATCAGAAGACACCTATTTGTGAAAGTTATTTTCCTGCGGCCAATGTAGGTTACTCGCGGGTTATTACAAAGAGTCTTGACAGAGGGGGGGTAAATTCTCTTTCAGCTGACGGATCAACTGTGTACGAGTTTTATACCGCCAAAGATTGTCCGGTGCAAGAAAAGGTTACAACGGCCGATAAGACTACATTTAAAAAAGCAATAACTATACCGTTGATCGGAAAAATATCCTTGAGTTCAAATGGTTTTTCTCAGGGGTATAGGATAATACTTAACGATATGCACGGCAAGCCGAAGGCCGTTAGAACCTATCCTTCTAATGTTGATCTTTTAACGTCTTTGATACCAAGTGCAATTAATGAAGTAGAATACACTTATAACTATGATGGAACAAAAAAAGAACTAAAAAGCAGTATGGTTCCGACACTTTACAAAGATGGTACGATGTATACAAGAGAGATAGGTATCGACAGGGATTTTGTAATGGATATGGATCAGAGTTCGAATTTTACAGTTGATGCAGGTCTTTTAACAAATCTGGATTTTGCCCTTGCTCCACCTTTCATAAGCGGAAACTTGCTGCTTAATCTTAACTACTCTCATAATACAGGGAGAACATTTGTAAACGTAAAATCAATCTATAAACAGGCCATTTTGCTAAAAACTGTTGTGAGGAATGATAAAGCGGTCACAACCACTCAGAACCTTATGTTCGATCAGGCTTCGGGTCGACCGTTATTAACGGTAGTTAATAATGAATTCAACCAACCTGTATATAATTATGACATTCCAGGGCACTGGTATTTTGATAATATGGGTAGTCGTGCTCCTTATTACAGGTTTGCCAGCACATTTACACTTTCAGGATCAAGCATAAATGTTCAACATGCTACATATTTTAATGTGGGTGATAGGGTGCGGCTTTCTGCAACTCAGAACATGAGTTCGCTTCAATACAAAGATTATTGGGTAAGTTCTAAAACACTTAGTAATCTCGTTCTCATTAACGAAACCGGAGCAACCTTCAGCGGTCCTTCCACTTATTCAGTAATTACGCTTGTTGACCCGATAAAAAAGAACGAATTAAATACAGATGCAGGTTTGCTCGTATCATTAACCGATCCTGTAAATACACCTAATTTCCATTTTCTTGTCAGTTTAAATGGTGCTTTGGGTAGTTTTGGCGATCCACCGCCTACTTTCTTCCAACTCTCCTCTGGTAATTGTGCCACTGGTTTTAAAGAAACAATAAATTGTAGCTTTTCCAACTCGCTTCCTGGATTTGTGTTTTCTACTCTTAATTGCAAATTTGAAATGATATTGCCGCCTTTTATAACTGCTGCTAATTTCCATCAATACGAATATTATAGATATGGAAATAGCAATGTGATAAAAATAAAAGACCTGAGCACTAATATGTTCATAAGCTCTACCGGTCTTTGGTCCGATCCTTCCGGATGTATGCCTAATTGTCTTGATGGTGTATTGCATGCAGAATCTTACGTGTTTGCTGATCAATGGACCTACGATTATGTCGATCTTGGAGATCCTCTGGCATATGGAACTACCAGTCTGAGCGGTGCGGTATCAGCAAATCCATATAAATACGGGACTCGTGGCATCAATCGTTTCAAAGAAAAATATCTTTATCAGGTAGAACGCAAACAATCGGCACCTCATACCGACATTGCAAAGGACGGAACATACCGAGTGTTTAATTGGTATAACTGGAGTGCGCCGGGTAATTTAGGAAGTAACAAAGAGTGGACGCTAAATAACACTGCAACTAAATACAGTCATTACGGCTTTGAAGCTGAGAATAAAGATATAAACAATATGTATTCTTCTTCACTTTTTGGGTATAATAATTCTGTTTCAATAGCAAGTGGTTTCAATGTGCCATACGATCAGTTATCCTTCCAGCATTTTGAAGAGGTAGTAACGTCGCCAACATTATTTAATGTGAAAGGCGGGCACTTGAATTTAAAATATCTTACAGCTGTGCCTATCATGATAAGTAATACTGAAAGCCATACAGGCAAACAATCCTTAATAATGACGGGAGAAAAACTCGTGCTTGGTGATTTATTTTCACAAGTTGCCAATACTACAGGAGGAATATACCATATAGAACCAGGAAAAAAATATGTATTGTCATTCTGGATGAAAACACCTTCCTCGAACCTGATTCCTAACATCAATGCTCCAACAGGTGGTGGTGGTACCGTAAGTGGTATTGATGTTACTCCTGACAAGATAGATGGATGGAGAAGAGTAGAAGCAATTGTTACAATTAATATTGCCCACACTTCTGCAACTAATATGATCATTGATCCTTCGTTCATTCCTGGGGCAGTGTATTTTGATGATATCCGCCTCCAGCCTCTTAACAGCACAGTGAAAGCTCATGTATACGACAGGCAAACTTTGTGGACGGTGGCAGACCTTGATGAAAGGAATTATGCCACTTTTTATAATTATGATGAGTCAGGGAATCTTGTACAAGTGAAAAAGGAGACTGCCAAAGGAGTTGTAACGGTATTGAACCATAGAAAATCAATTAAACGTACCCCGTAATGAAAAGAGTAATGTTTTTAATTATAATGGTAAGCTTTGTTTTTAATGTATCAGCAGATGCATTGGATGATATTTTAAAAATGAATAGCATTTACAAGGAAAAATCTGGCCTTTACCTTGAATTTGAACTTACATTGAAGTATACAAATTATCAACAGAAAGAGGAGAAACATAATTGTATAATGAATCAGGAAAAGAATAAAGTGTATTATAAGGCTTTACACACCGAGTATGTAAATGATGGAGATTATTCTGTGTTCATTGATCACTCACAGAAATTGCTGATCCTTGGTTCTCCTTTTGATACCAAAAATGTAGATGAATCTTATCTCAAATCTTTGAATGGATTCCTTGCTGATACGGCAAATTTCAGGAAACTTTATGATTTTAATTATTCAAATTTTGGCAAAAGTATTATAGTTATTACACCAAAGAATAAGGACAGCGAATTCGCATCGGTTGTCATTACACTTAATAAAGATTATACTATGTCGAGAGTCAGTTATAATTACAAGAAAGAAGAGACTAGCGGGGTATGGATAAATAGTTACGACATAGTGTATAAAACCATTTCATTTAAAAGTAAACCGGGATATTTTGAATCAGAAAGATTTGTTCAAGTTAAACGTAATAAGCCTGTAGCATCAAAGAAATACTTGAACTATAAAGTAATAGACAGAAGAATAAAATTAAAAAATAACTAAAGTCATAATTATGAAAAACATTCTTTATTTATTTATTTTTTTCAGCCTTAGCTGTTTTGCAGCAAAAGAAGAAATCACTTCTTCGTTTCAATCGGGTCCGCCAAACCCCAACACTCCTTTTGTAATAGGTAACCAGGTGGTAGTAGAAGATAACTGGAATTCATTTATGACAATGTTTCCATTAACGTATGTGAATACATTTAAGATAAAAGATAATAAAGCTATTGTAAGACTTCGGTACGATGACTCAAAAAAATTTGATCCTAATTACAGTTGGACCCTTACAGTTTCTTATCACACTGAGTTTACTGACATATTAGGTAATATAACAACTACACCGCCGGGGGCCTATACGCTTGCTATTAATTATCTCAAACATAGCTCTCCAACAAATTATACTGATATAGCACTTAATACACATGCCAATGCGAACAGTTATAAGGTTAGAGTAATTATTGATAACATTTCTTTTATAACCAGTACAAGTTTGAATTTAAATACTATCCCGGTTGCTTTTGAAGATGTGTATCTTGATGTGACTGAAAGCACCGAGCGTTATTATGTGATCGGTTCTACTCCCCCTTTAGTAACTACCCAGATAGTTTTTTCTACTTTCCCAAGTACTGGAGATAGTGACGTAAGATTACCCCTCGCATGGACTTATGCTCAAGGAGCAGAGAGCTATGACCTTGAATGGTTATATATTGACGTTGGGGATAATCATTTTTCTCCTCTTTCCGGTTACAATTTTGATTTCAGGAATGCGACGCGTGTAAACACATTGAATAATCACTATGAGATCCCACTTGCTTATTCGGCCGGGATCATACTTTACAGGGTTAGGGCAATTGGCTATGATCTGGTAAGCGGAAATTTAATAAGGCAAGAGGGTTCTTGGAGTTTTTATAGCAGCGGAATAGGGAATACCGCATCAATTCCTATAAGTGCTGATAAACGTTTTGATTATGCTGGGTTAGATCCCGATAAGAATTGGGTTTACAAATCTTTTTTTAGCGAAGAAGCAAAGCGGAAAGAAAGTATTGTTTATTCTGATGGCGCATTTAAAGAGAGACAAGTAACTGCATATTCTCCGCAAGCTGATAATGTTGTTATTTCTGAACCCAGGTATGACTATGAAGGAAGGTTGGCGTTAGATATTATTCCAACCCCAACAGCAAGTTCCGGTATGAAATATTATTCATTCAATCCGAATTATGATCCTCTAAATTTTGATCAAAACATTAATCTCAACAATCCTGACCCTTTTCCTTCCGCAACAAATGGCGCAGGTTTTTTTTATAGCGCAAACAATACAGGTGCACCAGGAATGTACGACGATTATATCCCTGCTGCTTTAGACTTTCCATTTACACGCACCCGTTATAAAAGTGATGGAAGTAATAGGATAAAAAGTCAGACCCACTACGGAGTAGATCATAAATCCGGCTCGGGTCACGAAGTTCAATACGTATATGCTCAACCCACAAATGAAAGAGAATTAGATCGTTTATTTGGTAATGAGGTAGGCTTTCATAACAATTATTTTAAAACCGGTAAAATAGATGAAAACGGTCAGTCACATGTAACTTATCTTGATAATCATGGAAGGGTCATTGCAACATGTTTAGCCGGAGATGCTCCAACAAATCTTCTTGATATAGATAATAAACCACCCGTTTTTCCTATAAAAGTAGATATACTTGCAAATGGTGCAAACAATACATTAGCCAATTCAAACACCCAATTAGTAAGTAGCCAACTTCTTGCGGTGCTTGCTACAACTACTTATCATTTCGACTACAATCTGGATCCGAGTACATTTTGTAAGAAGTGTATTAATCCATGCGAGGATTGTGTTTATGATATATTTATTCAAATAACCGATGAATATGGAAATGTCGTAAGTTCTACTAACTTCAGTAATTTTGTTTCAACGCCTGCACCAGTGGCGTCGCCCAACCCAATAAGTTTCGTTGCAGTGAACCAGGGAAATGTATCGTTTGATGTTACATTATTACCGGGAACTTATGCTGTAGATAAAATATTATCGGTAAATAATGCACTGGCCGCGGCAAGCCAGTATACTACCAATCAATTGTTGAATCCTACTTGTATTGATTATCCTTTAATTCTCCCTGAATCTTGCAATGATAATTGTCATTCGGCCTGTGAAGAACGATATACACGTTTTAATTTTGCCAGCAGCATACCATATTATGTAGACGATAATGAAGTTCCGATTTCAGTGGCACAAGCCACTATTCTCATTCAAAATTGTGAGGCTCAATGCGAAAATCCTCAGCTTTCACAAAACCAGGATTATTGTACTTTACAATTGCTGGCCCTGAAAAAAGATATGAGCCCTGGTGGTCAGTATTTCAGTAACACCATGGACAAATATATTAACACTACGAATGGTGTAATACAGGATCCTGCTTATCCTGTTCATGAGTTTGATTGGTTATTGACCAATTTAGCATCTCAATCAACAAACATCTTTGCGCAATTGAGTATAATAGCAGGCGTTACAATAAGCAGTTGGCAGGATGTAAAAAATAATTGGCAAGAAGATTTTTTAAACGTATTGATAAAATTCCATCCTGAATATTGTGCTTATACTTACTTCTGTGAAGGAAAAATACTTTGCCAGGCCGCTGGAAACCAAAAACCCGATACTATAAAAGTATATGAATCCAACAGTTTTGATTTCAATCTTTCATTTACAAATCAAGCCGACGCAATACTACATGGTTATTTTAATACGATAAACTACCCGGTAAATACTGCCCATAGCCCTGGTGATTTCACAAGTGGCAATATGACCTACAATCCTTATAGTGCATCAACCAATGTTTCCGATAAGGATCCTTTTGTTAAGGTTGGATGTGATGTTGATCTTGAAAATTGTTCTATAAGTCCTGAATTATATATGAAAGAGTATTTAACCAAGTATCTGCATATTGGTGGAGGAAATTATTTTTCAATTTGGTATGTTCTTGATGATCCTGATAACATACACCTTATTCCTATAGCAGGTTTAGGTACGCCGCCTCAAGCTACTATCGATTTCTTCGTAGCACTGCATGGCGATGGTACTACTGCCAACCCGGGGCTTTTTGCTTCTATGAGCAAATGGGAGTTTTTCCGCTCAGCTTACCTTTTTTATAAGCAATTATTTATTTACAGGCATTACACTGCCTGGGGCAGATGTCCGCTACCTTCTATACATAATCCTTTATTCCCGGCTCCAACTTCAGTATCAATTACTCACGATCAACCTACTATACATTTTCCTTCAAACAGTATTTTCGATCAGATCATACAGAGTAGTGCGCCAAACGGTATTTGTACAGTGATTAGCGGATCACAATCGCTGGTAAATAATCTCACTACCTTTGTAGATAATTCTGTGGATAATGTTTGCGCAACTAATTGTGCGGAAGCGGCGAACGATTGGATGGCTCAGCTAAGTTCTTGTGGTCTTACATCAACACAGGAAGCTGATATACGATTCTATCTTATAGAAGTATGTAAAAAAGAATGCAACAGTACTAATGTGTTTGGCACTAGTGGATGCGATATCAATGTTAATGTGAACTGTCAGGCGGTACTGGGTCCGGGAAGTGTTCCGTTCTACAATTTCACAGATGTTATAAACTATTTCACAAGCAGCAGTTGCAATGTTAATATAGTTTATCCTGCTAATTTTGCCACATCGTGTCCGTGTGCTAACCTTACCAATTTTATTTCTGATAATAACTTAACCACAAGCAATCCTGCAGCAATTGCTGCAGCTCTTAATTCGACATTCTTCAATGTCAATTACACTGCAACGGATGTAACCAACTGGTTAACCATTTGCAGCCAGCTTAATGCTACTATCAATGACCTCACCACAGCGAATTATCCTTCGTCTTTCTTCTGTACTGTAAATGTTCCTACGTATGACGAGATCAATTGTTCTTGTACTAAAATAAATGATTTTATCAACCAGATCGGTTATAATGCTTTTGTTCCGGCTGATGTACCATTTATTGTGGCAGCAATAAATAATTATTTTGGACTTACAGGTGCACAACAGATCGATGCTTCACAGCTTAATAATATTATAAGCAACTGCAATACGGGTAATATACCAAATTATACATTTTTCCAGAGTAATAATATTCCACCCATCTTATTGTGTCCTATTCCGAATGGCACAACCGAGGAGGATCTTATCGCTGCGCAGGAATTAGCCGATTGTCAGAATCAGAACTTAATGGCAGCAACTTCTATTGCGGTACAGGATCTTAATAATCTCCTGGCTATTGAGGAACTTGTTTTCGAAAACGAATACACGCTTAAATGTTTAATGAATGCCAAAGGTACGCAAACACCAAATGTTCCAGGACTGGAGACATTCACCGAAACTTACAATTTAAATGAGTACATGTACACGCTTTATTTTTACGATCAAGCAGGAAACCTTGTAAAAACAATTCCGCCGGAAGGAGTTGAGCTCATAACACTGGATGCAGATTTCCAGGCAGTAGTCGATTATAGGAATGGTGTTACTACAACTCCTTTTTATCCTGCTCATCGCATGGTGTCGAGGTATAGCTATGACAGTTATGAAAATAAACTTGATGGAGAAACACCTGATGCCGGTACCATGAAGTACTGGTATGATAATAAAGGGCGTATAGTTCTTTCACAGAGCCCTACGCAGGCATTAACTACGCCGCCAAGTTATAGTCAAACAAAATACGATCTATTAGGAAGAATATTCAGCACAAGACAAATATTTAACCCTGCTTTGGCGCTTACCTATGATGATGCAACTGATCCTTTTGACCTCCTCACTTGGCTAAATAGTGTAAACGATGAGAATCAAATAGTAAAGATATATTACGATGAAGTTGGTCTAACTTTATCTCCAAATCCTTTTGGAGTAGCAGGCCAGAAAAATTTGAGAAACAGGATCAGTCATGTTACTTATCAGGAAAATAATTCTCCAATGCATTCAACCACCCAGTACGATTATGGTATTCATTATAGTTATGATATTCATGGTGTGCCTAATGTGATTTCACATGAGAATGCTTATGTCGACGGCAGTAACAATTTATTGTTTGCGGCCGACAGATTCCATACAACCGAAAATGAGTATGATCTGATCAGCGGCAATATTTTAAGATCTTCTTATGAGAAAGGTAAAATAGATGCTTTGTATCATAGTTACACTTATGATGCGAACAACCGGCTTGCTGCTGTTTATTCCAGTTACGATGATATGATCTGGGAGAATGACGCAAAATATTTCTATTATTCGCATGGGCCATTGGCAAGGAAGGAACTTGGTGATAAACATATACAAGGATGTGATTATGCGTACACCATTAACGGATGGTTAAAAGCTATGAACAGTTCTATTCTGAATGTAGGTAAAGATATTGGTAAAGACGGAACCATTGCTCCAACTATTAATACACATTTTGCAAATGATGCTTTTGGTTTTGCGAATGGATATTTTAAAAATGATTACTCTTCTAAACAACCCTCAGTGTTGCTCGCCGCTAATCATTTCGAAGCAAATCCATTCAGTACCACAAATGATTATGGCAATTTTATTTATGATACTGGAAGTAATCCTCGTGATTATGGATTGTACAATGGTTCTATGGCTTATGGTGCCCAGAATTCTCAGATAACAGGTGGCACAGAAATGGGAGTTTATGGTAGGGTTTATTTGTATGATCAATCCTACAGGCTTAAATTTCATGAAACGTTCCGTGATGCACTTGTCGGGGTAAATAATTTTTGGTCACCCGGAACATTAAATAACCAAACCCGTGAAGAATTCATTTATGATTACAATGGTAATATTGATAATGTGTTTCGTGATGTATTAGGCACGCCAATGGATTTCCTGAAATACGATTACTTGTTTGCGGGAGGATTTAAAGTGAACAACCAATTACTGGCTATTAATGATGTTGCTGCTTATACTCCAAATTTTACTGACGATATAGACGACCAGACTCCTAATAATTATGCCTATAACGATAATGGAGAACTGGAAGCTGACTTAAAAGAGGGTATTGGTTTTATTGAATATAATATTGGAGGAAAGATCAAACGGATCAAACGTCCTGCAAACTATTTTACACAGGATGGTTTTGGTAATTATTTTTACCCGAGTGATATGGAATACTTATATGATCCTTTAGGCAGACGTGTTGTGAAAATTGAAAAGCCATGGTTTGCACCAAATATACTTTTCCCTCAAGTAACGCAACTCACTAACCCGATCGAATGGAAATATACTATCTATTCTTATGATGGAGGAGGCGCGGTAACAGCAATTTACAGATATGAAAAAAATTCAAGCAACGTAATGGAACTGAAAGTAACAGAGCGTTATGTTTATGGAGAAGACAGAGTGACTCAAAGTAATAAAGAAGCCCTTATGACTGCTGTACCAAGCGCAACGCATGCCGAACGTGAATTAGGTTTAAAAACATTCGAACTCTCTGCAACATCTGATAATATAAATACAACTGTTCTTGATTATCGCACCAGCGGATTTACATTTCTTAACAATGTGCTTTTCTATAAGCCGCAGGTAATGTCTGCTATAGATTATTTTGCACACGGGGCTCCAATACCCGGGCGTAAATTTGTTGCTGAAACATATAGATACGGTAGAAACGGAGGTTCTGAAAAAGATGAAGAGATAATGAGACTCGATAATCTCTACACTACATATTACCGTGAATTAGATACAAGGTCAGCTCGATGGTGGAGTCCGGATCCGGTTATGAATGCATCTGAAAGCCCTTATGTAGCTAATAATAATAACCCTATAAACATTGTCGATCCTTTAGGTGATTTTGGAAAAAATCCGTTATATAAGGAAGGGTTCAGTGAGGATCAAAAAATAAAACCGCTTTTCAGATTTAGAAAGGATGGCGAAGGTGGTTGGTCGGCCAGCTTTGGAATTGCAAAACAATTCGACTGGTTTACACCTTCTCTCAATCTTACATTGCGCAAATATAAAGGAACGCTGGGTTCGAGCGGCGCTACCGATACAAGATATGATTTCGTGATCACACCGGCGGTTGCATTTGGTTTAGGCCAGGGAGCAGCAACAGAGCAAAATTTGTTTAATTCATATAGTTTGTTCGCAGTGGATAATAATTATGGTTATTCAGTAGTACATGGTGTAAATTTTGTGATTGGTAAGGATCGAACTCAGGTAGTTGGTGCGTATATGTTACGTTTACATCAGTTAAATGCAGTAATGTACAATGATTCTAAAATATTCTTGCTTGGGCTTGCCGATGACGACCGTTGGTGGACGGGAGGAGGAAGACTGGAATGGAATTTTAAAGGTGGCAGGAAAGATGAATGGGGAACAGTTGCTGTTGGAACCGAAGTATTTACAGCTGAAAGAAAATTAAAAGATGCTACTAAAAAGAAAGAATCAGAAAGATATTATACAACACCAGGCCCGGGAGGATACCCAGTGTACGATCAGTCACCAACTGACATAGCGTTTAATAACGGACTGACTTTCTTAAGTATTTCCGGAAAGAAAAAGAAATATAGTGCTTATGGAAGCAGTGGAGATATTAAAGCAATGTGGTTTCAGAATTGGATCCATAAACAATGGTTTAGTTATGACATTCCGATTTTTAAGTCAACAGCTCCTTTCAAGTTTGTGAAAGTAACATACGGTAAATAGTGATATATTATTTAGGTGTGAGTTTATAAGGATAGGAATACTGCAGCAGTCAAAATTATTTTGACTGCTGCAGGTCTATAATATTATATTTAACAGCGTACAAAACCAACCCTGCAGTATTCTTCGAGTTTGTTTTTTTTAATAAAACTTCCCTGTGATTGTCAACTGTTCTTGCACTTAATCCAAGCGAATCCGCTATTTCTTTATTTGTGTATTGCGCACAGATCAGTTTTAAGATTTCTGTCTGGCGGGGTTTTAATTGTTTTGCCTTTTCTAGTAGCATAAAATGTTAATCTATAAACTATAAAAACAGAGGCCTTTGTCCTTTCAATATAACTTATTTTATATTACATTATTATTAAGAAATACAGAAAATTTATAAATGTTTAATTGGCTATAAGTCAAATAGTTAAATATGACGAACTAGGTATTTATACTTAGTTACTAGGTATAAATACTCAGTTTCACTTTTAGCCTATTTCTTCCGGAAATACGGTTTAATCAGAACAAATACTTACATTTTTCCAATCTCAATAAATGTTCTTTTTTGCATATATTTACTACCCCAATGCGGTTTTTACTCCTGTTCATACTAAGTGCTTTTATTGCTTCAGCTCAAAAATATACCGAGCCTGATGAAATGAAAACTTTTAACATTACGGTTAACTACGATGACTATACAGTTAAAACCCAAATGCTCCGTGATGGTGAAAAAGTAAAAACGGATAATGAACTTGCATACCTCTGGTATAAATCCAATAAGATCATCGAGACAAAAGGCGGTTATGACGGAAGACTATTGCACGGTTATTACAAAACCTTCTATTTAAATAACCAGTTAAAAGAACAGGGCGAAATAAAGTATGGATTAAAAAATAAAGAATGGAAGTACTGGTATAGTAATGGAATGCTTAAGGAAGTTATCAATTGGAAGAACGGCCGGAAGAATGGAACATATATCCTGTATAATGAATTTGGTAAAATGATGGCCAAAGGAAATTTTAAGAACGACCTGTTGAATGGCGAATTCTCCACCTACGATCCATTAGGGAATATTTCAGATAAGAAAAAATACAGGAACGGAACAGAAGTGCCACCCAAAATAAAGAAACAAAGAAAAAAGAGATCGAAAAAGAATAAAGAAACTAAACCTGAAAAAGAATCAAAAAAGAAAAAGGATGAGACTAATACTCAGCCAAAAGATGAATCTCAAAAAAGTACAGGTGAGAAAAAAAAAATCGGACAAAAAATAAAAGGCTGGTTCAAAAAGAAGGAAAAAAAAGATAAACCTAAAGAGGAACCACAACCGAAGACCACTACTTCCTGATGCTAAAGCTTAAATTAAAAGGCGGAGCTTTATATATTGCGCTAATCATCAGCATCGTTATCGGAGTCATTCTTAGCGTATTTATTTTAATTGCCTATTTCAATCAGAAACAGGTGATCAGTCATGTTTCATATAGCCAGTTGATCTGGAATGTTGAAAGCGCATTTAATATTGCTTCATCGTCAGGTTTTACAACGGAACAAAACAACAAATGGATAAAAAATAATTTTAACGATGACTCTGTAAAAATTAAAAAATTGCAATGGGGAGCTTATAATTTAATTGTTGCAGAAAGCAAGAACAGGCATCAGTCCTTCGAGCGGTCCGGACTTTTTGGAGTATCATCATTTAAAGACACTGCGTTGATGATAGCAGAGGTAGGACGCCCAATAAATCTAGCCGGAAAAATAAAATTTAATGGCTCCTGTTATCTCCCTAAAGCCGGGTATAAAACTACTTATATCGAAGGCGCAAGTTTTAATTCAGAAGGGAATTTAGCGGCATATATCAAACAAGCACCGCAATCAATACCGGAAATCAGATCACAATATGTAAAGGACCTTGAGAATTGTTTTGTTGAGTTGGATCCAAAAACAGATAGTATAGTTGGAAACATTGATAACATTAATAATTCATTTCATTCTAAAACCGCAGTGTTCCAGGCCGCACAAATAAATCTTCAAAGTAATAATTTAAAAGGGAATGTGAAGCTGATCGTGAATGATAAGGTTACAATTGATAAGTCAGCGAACCTTGACGGGATCTTAATTGTAGCAAAAAAAGTGTTTATAAAAAAAGATTTTACAGGTTCAGTACATATCATTGCAAGTGATAGTATAGTTCTGGAAGAAAATTGCATTTTAAAATACCCATCGTCTCTGATCGTCGTTAACGGAAATAAAAACCCGGATCAAACCAAAAACAACATAAAAGGTGTGTTCATGAAAGAAAAGTGTAAGGTAGAGGGAGCGGTGATGGCGGTGAATAAAGAACAGGCCGGATCAAAGGTCATGGTAAGTTTAAACAGGGAATGTGAGTTGTATGGGTTACTGTTTTCATCAGATTATGCAGGTGTCCGGGGAAAAGTATTCGGGAACGTGTTTTGTGAAAGGTTATTATTGAAAACGCCATCTGCAGTTTACGAAAATCATTTATTAAATGCTGAACTGGATTCTAAAAAACATTGCAACAGTTTGGTCGTACCGGCTGTTTTTGAAAAGAACAGATCCGATAAACCTTGTAAATGGCTTTGAACAGAAAATATAAAGGAAGCACTTTAGTTGAAGTATTGGTTGCTTTGGCCATTACAAGTTTTTGCGCCACATTAGCTGTAATTATTTATTTAAATATTCAGCAGAGTACGCTGCCGTTCATAAGAATTAAAGCATCGGAATTAGCTGATAAATATTTGAATGAAGCCATCACTAACAGGGATTATTTTGATAACCAATATACCGAAGAAGAATACCTGATTAAAAAAGTGATCACAAGGAATACAACTTACAGCGATTGCAGGGATATTACCGTCTCCGTTTTCGATATCAACAAAAAGAAACTGGTGCAATTGCAAACAACGATAAATGCTGAATAAGAAAATAAAAGCATTCACACTGGCAGAAATGCTGGTCGCCCTGGCTTTAACAAGTATCATGGTGGTCTTTTCTTATATGGGATTATCCCAACTTAATAAACTATTGGTGCAGTACCGCGACCAAAACATTTTTATCACAGAGTTAAATGAACTTAACAAAAGAACTTCTTTTTTGTTTAACGAAGCGAACAGCATACAAAAAATATCAGAAACAGAATTGATCTTTACAACAGATTCTGCTGAAAGTAAGCTGGTAGTTGATCCTTCCTTTATCTTGACTGTTAAAAATAACAAGACCGATACTTTTAAATTGGAGAACAAAGGGTTGAAAATTGTAAATGAAGAAATAGCGTCAGAGGCCTCAATTTCACTTATTAAAAAGCTGGAAGTTGATATTTATTTCGGAAAACAAAAATTTCACCTTATTTTCATTAAAAATTACGATGCATTCAGTAAACTAAAGATAGAAACAGCAAATGTCAGCAATTGATCTGTCCAAATATTCTGATTCAAAAAAGGCCAATGATAAAAGGTCCGGGGATTCCGCGTCTGCTGAAAGTGGTCTCACCAAATTATTGAACACTGAAATTAAGCTGTTCGAAAAGAAATTCGATGCCAAACAGAAAGAATGGTTCTATGCAGAATTAGGTGTACTGATCTCTGCGGGAGTTGATATAAAAACTTCTTTTGAAATTATCGAGCAGGAAACATCAAACAAAAAGCATAAAGAACTTATTACTACAATAAAAAATGATATTATAAAAGGCGAAGGTGTTACCGGTGCATTTGCAAAGCACCCGAAGATCTTTACAAATTACGAATGCCAAAGTATTAAAATAGGGGAGGAGACAGGAAAACTTTCTGAAGTACTGATCGAATTAGGAAAATTTTATACGAGTTCAATAAAATTGCGCCGACAAATAATCGGAACTTTAACTTATCCCGTTATAGTAATAACACTCGCCATTTTCATTGTGTACTTTATGTTATCATTTGTGGTACCAATGTTTGGCGACATCTTTAAACAAACAGGAGGACAATTACCTGAAACAACTAAATTCCTTATCAGGATCAGTGATAAATCATCTTTTATTTTTTATACGCTTGTCTTAATAGTAGGTTCATTTGTTCTGTTGCACCGCACGCAGAGTAAAAAAGACTGGTACCGTAAATATACATCAGCTTTTTTTCTGAAGATCCCGTTGATAAATAATTTAATTAAAAAAATATACCTTGCCCGTTTTTGTCAATCCATGCGCTTATTGATCGGCGCAAAAGTATTATTTACCGAAGCGTTGACATTGGTTGAGAACATGATCGGTTATTATCCGATCGAGCAGGCAATAAAGCAAGCACGTGAAGAAGTGATCGGTGGCTCTTCCTTGCATCAGAGTTTATCCAAGCATACTATATTCCCTCCGAAACTGATTGCTTTAATAAAAGTATCAGAGGAAGTTAACGCGCCGGAATTGATCTTCGAAAAACTGAGTCATCAATACTCAGAAGAAATAGAGCACCAGCAGGCTGTTGTAGGTAAAGTGATAGAACCTTTCTTCATTATCGTACTCGGTTTAATAATTGGTTTTATTCTCGTGGCCATGTACATGCCGTTGTTCCAGTTAAGTAACGGGTTTTAATGCTCATCTTAGCATTAATAAATTGTTTCCATAATATTTTTTTGTTGAAAACATTGAGGTTTTCAACAAAAAAACCACCAACGGCCCCTGAACTTGTCGAAGGGCGCTGGTGGTTCATCTAAACACTTAAAACAAATTAACGCACACGTCTTGTGAACTTGATTCTGCTTACCTCTCGGTAATTCGCATGTGTTGCCCCCCAAACAGATTTCACGTAGTTCTTACACTCCAGCGCTACATCAATTAAACCGCTGTCCTTTTTATAAAGCACATCATTCCGGTTGATCCTTGCACTGTTATAATTACTCGTAGCGGTAATAACAGCGCTATTACTTGCCTTCATCGAGTTCAGCAAAGCATTCAATCCCGTCAGTTTTAACTCTGTTTCATTCGGATTATAAACTGCAACCGTACTCAGCAGGTCAATTAACCTCCTGTAATGATCGATCATACTGTCATAACTCAATTGAGCAACCGAGATATGTACCGGTAAAGTTACAGGAGGACCGTTCGGATCCATTGTTCTTGCAGCAGGGATGATAGCTTCTTTAACGGGCTTCGCACGTTTCCCCTGGATCTTCCGGTGGATCGTCATCGCGTCCTTAATTATCGCATCACTCGCACCGCTTGCTTTCAAAGCGCTGATGATACGTGTCGCAAACCTGTGCAACGGTTCAAAAACGGCCTCCCTGTTATCCACCGCGTTCATATACGCGCTGTGAGCTGAAGTCACACTTGCCAATACCGCAAGCGCATTGGTTCTTAAACTATTCATAGTAGCTATTTTAATAGCAGCTAAACTTGGATTATACGCAACACCGAAAGTGATGCAGCGGCTGATCAGGTCTTCGAAATTAGCCACATTCTGAACATGGCCAACTTCTGATATATTAGTATTCATAGTAATTGTTTTTTAAATTAATGATTTGATACTTATCTCAGTTCTTAGATCCGGGGTCACGGAAAATTTTGCATGAGGAATAGAACCTTGAGAGAGAAACCTCAGTAGAAGCGCAGGCCTGGCCGGGCTTCAGTAAGAACTAGTTATTAAATTGTCGTTTCATCATATCCCTCGCTTTCCTGGAATGTATAACACTATAACGCAATACGCTTACCAAACTATTCAAAAGATATGTTAATCATTTACACAGTTTTGTAACTGGTCAGCTAAAACTAATTAGTAGGCAGTGTCAGCACACCGTTAGATAGGTAACCTTTAAAGCAAAAAGAGTGAACAGCCACGGGAGCAGCGTCAACACGTGTAGGAGTTCAGTGACCCGGGGCGGGAGCAAAGCAAACTACTGTGGGAGTAGAGTGACCTGTCACAGAAGTTGTGTCAGCAAACGCAGGAGTTCAGCGACCTAAGGAGGGAGTAGAGTAAACTACCCCGGGAGTGGAGTGACCTGCTACGGGAGTCAGGTCAGTAAGTTCGGGAGTACAGTAAACTAACGCAGGAGCATAGTAAACTGCCTTGGGAGTTGAGTGACTAAGAAAGTGTCCGATAAAGTGTGTAAACAAGTTCAACTAAAGATCACCGTATAGGTATATTTTTGAGAGTGTCCAATAAAGTATAATATAATTTTTTGTACATTCGCTTTAAAAACAGAATGAAAAATGTTATTAAAAGCGTCTTAGCATCCTCTCTCTTCATTACAACTTTAAATGCACAGGAAAGTAATTTCACGGAAAAAGAATTAACTGTCTTTGCAGGTCCTGCCTGGGGCAAAATAAAGAATTTCAATCTTGATAAAGACAAGTATGCCTCTGTAGAAAACAGCACCGGTGTAAATGCAGGTTTAAATTACAGTAAATACTTCAACAAGAATTTCGGGATAAATTTTGGTATAGAATTCAACCAGTTTAAAAATACCGCAACCTATAAAGGTACATACGTCAGCGAGGAAAGAAGTGTTGACAGGGATGGCTACTTTTATTATGCAACCGCTGTTGTCGATTATAAAGACATAAGAATTATAAACCTTATTGATATTCCTTTAAATTTAAGAATGCAGGTTCCCGTTAGTCCCTCCATACAGTTTTTTGTAGATGCAGGGCTCAAACTCAATCTGGCATTAAATTCCAAGTTCAAACAAAACGGCACTCACGAATCCAAAGGCACCTATCCGCACGCAGTTTATAGCAATGTATCCTATGTAATTGAAGATGATGTATATTATGGTTTTAAAGAAACTACCTATAACCTGGACCAGGATCTGGAAGCTAATCGTGCCAATTACAGTTTTTGTGTGGGAGGCGGAATTAAAGCAAAATTAAATGATAAAACTTTTATTTTGATAAATCCGTCATACATGCTTGGGCTCAATAATGTGATGTCAAAGAATGGTAGTAAGGAATACAAAAATATTTTCAATGAAAAAACGGCATCCGATCCTTTTAAACTCTCTCAATTCGTACTGAAGTTCGGAGTGGGATTTAATTTATAGCACTTATTTGTTAAAATATTCTTTCTTCAGCAATGCTGAAAAAATTTGTATTTTTATAGTCCCCAGATGAAACTAAAGAACAACCCGCCTGCCGGACGGGCAGGAAAATTAAAAGCCTTCACATTAGCCGAGCTCATGGTAGTATTGGCCATTATAGGCATTTTGGTTTTGTTGGCTTTACCTTCACTACTTCCATTGATCTCTAAAACAAAAGCTTTAGAAGCCCAGCTGCAGCTGAAACATTTGCTGCAAATGGAAAAGAGTTATTTCTTCGTTAATTCCAAATACAGCAATAGCATGGACGATATCGGTTTCGAACAGGCTAAATTAGTTACCGCCGATGGCCATGCGAATTATAAGATCGAAATTGTAGAAGCTTCAGCAAAAGGCTTTAAAGCAAAAGCGATCTCTGTTACCGATTTCGACCAGGATGGTACGTTCAACGAATGGGAGATCGATTCAAACGAAAACCTTAAGGAGATCACCAAAGATTAATGGGGTTTAATATTGCATTTTATTCAATTCTTTCTTTACTCTCCGTCATTATTTGTTACCAGGATCTGAGATCACGCTTAGTAAGCGCCTGGCTTTTGATCCTCTACATAGTGGTCCTGGTTACAGGCACTGTTTGGTTTTCCGGGTTTCAGGTCCTGATTCAGAATATAATTTCAGCTGCCTGCTATTTTTTACTCTGCACACTAGGTGTTTTTACCTACTATTTTTTAAAAGAAGGACAACGGCCTAAGATAATGGACAGTAAATTCGGCTGGGCTGATGCTTTGGTATGCATTGGCATCGGAATTAGCTTAGACTTAATAAGTTTGATCTTGTTTTTTACTGCTGCTTTCATCATTTCTGCCGTTATCGGCCTCCTGTTGCAGCAAAAAAATAAGACCGTTCCTCTGGCAGGAATTTTAGTTATCCTTTACCTTGTTTTTATTTGCATTTCTGCCTGTTTCCCCTTAGATTTAATGCTCTAAGAGGAGCACTAAATGATCAAAGAGCAGGAGATAAATGCTGAATTAAAAAACCTGGTCACGGTCGATCAGGCCTGGTATTATAAAGTAATTCCCGAAAGTCAGCAAAATGGTAGTTTAAGTTTATTTATTGCTGAAGAAAAAAACAACTCCTCTGTATCCGATGAATTAGAGATCGTACTTGGTAAAACAATTAAACTGGTCCCAAGGCCTTCCGCATTTATCGATGAGAATCTGTTAAAACTCTATCCGAAGTCCGCACAGGTATTAAATACATCCCAAACCGAAACTTATCGTATCAATGTTCAAAGCGATTCGTTCTTAGAAACACTGGTTAAAGAAGCAAAAGCATTAAATAGTTCTGATATCCACATCGAAACCTATGGTGATAAATGCAGGATCCGTTTCAGGGTAGACGGACAATTAATAGATCGTCATAAAATAAACAAAGCGGAATATCCGATCCTTATCAATAAAATAAAAATTGCCGCAGCTGCAGATATAGCAGAGAAACGTATGCCGCAGGATGGCAGGATCCGGTATAAGATCAACAACAGTAACCTCGATATCCGTGTTTCTATTCTTCCAACGCTTTATGGAGAGAAAATAGTATTACGTTTATTGGGAAGCGATGCAAGCCACATACAAATTGAAAAACTCGGATTTAAAACGGATGAACTCGATCGTTATCAGTTAGCAATAAAAAAACCAACGGGAATAATTTTAATAAGCGGGCCAACCGGTTCAGGTAAAACAACAACGTTATACGCAACACTCAAACAATTAAACAAACCAACATCAAACATTCTCACCATCGAAGATCCTATCGAGTACACTTTAGATGGCGTGAACCAGGTGCAATTAAAAGAAGATATCGGTTTAACTTATACAGAAGCTTTACGTACATTTTTAAGACAGGATCCGGACATCATCATGCTGGGTGAGATCCGCGATGCACAAACAGCTCAAATGGCGATCCGTGCCGCTTTAACAGGACATTTAGTTTTATCAACCATACATACCAATTCAGCATGGGGCACCATTTCAAGGTTGATCGATATGGGTGTACCCGGTTATTTACTGGCAGGAACAATAAATCTCTCTGTTGCTCAACGTTTGATCCGTACACTTTGCCCGCATTGCAAAGCAAAACAGGCACTGGATAAGAACGAGTTACCACCATCGTATAAAAACATTTCTATTAACGAATACTACGTTCCAAAAGGCTGTAATAATTGCCATTTCACTGGTTATAAGGGCCGTAAAGCTATCTATGAGGTGATTAATATTACAAGGGAGTTAACTGAAGAGATCAAACATAACGCCACAGATATTGACGCGTATTGTAAATTGAATAAAATAAGTAAATTAGCTGAAAATGCATTAGGCGTATTTGCCGCAGGGGAAACGAGTCTCGAAGAAATTTATCCATACTTAATAAATGAAAACTAAACTGATTTATATAGTCCTGCTTTGTTCGCTCTTTACTTTTGTAAATGCACAGGACCGTTTTGATTTATTGGATGAGAAATTAAACCAGTTAGGAAAGACCTATCCCGGAATAAACGATAAAGTTGAGTTATCTGTTACCGGCGCCAGTATCCAGGATTTTGTCCGTGCAATAGGTACAAGTAATAACCTGAATGTTACCGTAGATCCTACACTTGATGTTAAAGTGAGCAATTCATTTAAGAACGTTACAGCGAAAGAAGTATTTCTGTTTCTGTGCAAGCGATATGATCTTGATATTGGTTTCGTTGGCCCGATCATGACCTTTGCGAAGTATGTTCCTCCTGTTACACCTGTAAAAGTTGTTGCAGGTAAAAAGATAAATGTTAAGTACGAACCAACAGCTAACCTCTTGAGTTATGATCTTACTGGTGACACATTAGGAAGTGTAGCTAAAGAGATCACCAAACAAAGCGGTAAGAATATTATCTATTCACCTGATCTGAGTAATAAGGTGATAAACGGTTTTATGCAGAACGCTCCTTTTAATAATGCGCTTGAAAAACTTGCTTTTGCCAATGACCTTAAAGTTACTTTAACACCGGATGAATTCTATATTTTCGAAAAGAAACAAGCTGTTGCTGCTGATCCGAAAAACAATAACGGAAACCCGAATAACTTTGGAAACCTTGGGCAAAACAATAACGCGCCTAAGAACAATAATTTTCTTATCAAAGATGGTCTGATCACAGCAGACGCGCAAAATATTCCGATCAGTGAATTGGTGAACGCTATTTCAAAAGACCTTGGAAAGAATTACTTTTTATTTTCTGAACTAAAAGGAAACGCTACTGTTAAAATTACAGATGCAACCTACGATGATTTTCTGAAGTACCTGTTTAACGGCACAGATTTTACGTTTAAGAAAGAAGGGGAGATCTATTTATTCGGAGACCGTAACCTTGAAGGTTTGAGACAAAGCAAATTAATTACTTTGAAGAACAGAACAGTTGAAAAACTTCTTGAATTCATTCCGGCCGAATTGAAAAAAGGGGTTGATATTAAAACCTTCGATGATCTGAATGGTTTAATAGTTAGCGGGTCTCAGCCCAGGATCAATGAATTGGAAGCTTTTTTAAGGCAATTAGACCTGGTTGTTCCTTTAGTTCATATTGAAGTAATAATTGCGGATGTGCGTAAAAGCAATACTTTATCTGCAGGAATTTCAGCCGGCCTTGGTAATAAACCTGCCGTAACAGGTGGTACTTTAGTCCCGCAAGTTGATCTTTCGTTGAATGCAACAAGCATCAATAACCTGATAAGTGGAATTAACGGTCTTGGTGTAATTAACCTGGGGAATGTTACTCCTAATTTTTATCTCACCATTCAGGCTTTGGAGCAGCAAGGTATTTTAAAAGTGAGATCAACTCCGGCAATGGCAACGCTTAACGGCCATGAAGCTAAACTAAGCATTGGAAAAACAGAATATTATTTAGAGGTTCAGAATAACGTTATAAATGGTGCTAACGCCACTAATAATATTCTTCAGTCACAACAATATAAACCGGTGAACGCAGATCTATCTGTAACCATCGATCCGCAGGTTTCAGGAGATGAACAGATCACTATGACCATCAACGTGAAGCAATCTACATTTACAGAGCGTATTTCAAGTACAGCCCCTCCGGGTTCAATTAACCGCGATTTTTCTTCCCTGATCCGTGTTAAGAATGGTGAAATGGTAATGCTTGGCGGCTTAGAAGAAAACACAACAACTCATTCAGGCAAAGGTTTGCCTGGTATCTCACGTATTCCGGTATTAAGATGGATCTTTGGTAACCGCACCAAAACAAAATCTGAGAACAAACTCACCATTTTTATTAAACCTACCATTATCTACGGTTAATATGTTTTGGGATAAGTGGATACCAAAAAAGTATCTGGTAAAGTCAACAGTTTGCGGCCTGGAAGTTGTTTTTACTGATTCCGGATCAAGAGTATTTTATTCGGCCCTTAAAAAAGAAAAGAATAAACTGGAAACGGTTGAAACGGGCGAGGTTGATTCCATATCTTCTCTTCCTGCAAAGATCAAAAAAGATAAACTCCCTCTTATCCTCAATATTACAGGTAAAGGTGTTATAGTAAAGAAAACAACTTATAATTCAGAACAGGAACTCAACACAACTGAATTCATTCAACAGAATTTACCGGCAATTAATCCTGACGAATTTTATATTCAGATTTTAAAACAAAATAATTCAACTTGTTTTATATCTGTTATCAGGAGAGCACAATTGAATGATCTGGTAAAAGAGATAACCCAAAACAAATTTGAAATTGCAGATATAATAATTGGCCCGGCAGGTGTGATCTCAATAACAGGTATAATTGCAGGATATAATTACGTTCACGCCGGAGAGAACAGGATAGAACTTCTGAACGGAGCTGTTGAAACTATTTCAGGAAATAATAGTGATCCAAATGAGCAGGCAGATATAGAAGTGGACGGGTTAAAGATCACGCCAAAACAAACCCTTGCATTTTCTGCAGCCTTTGGTTATTTAACCTCTCAAAATATTTACGTATCCGGTGCCAAAGAACTCATAAAGTATAGATCGGATCATTCGGAGAAGATCAAGATCAGGCTGGCCCTGTATTTTTTTGTGATCATTGCCTTTACCTGTTGTTTAATCAATTTTCTTTTTTTCTCGGCTTATTTTTCAAGCAATAATAAACTACAGAGTGAACTTGATGTTTACCAGGGAAAATACGAGCAGATCAATGAGCTTTTAACCGGCTACGAAAAGAAAAAAGGTTTAATTGAACAAACCGGGTTATTGGAAAATAATTCTCTTTCCAAATATTCAGATCGCATAGCCTCAACAATTCCGGGCGAAGTTGTATTAACCGAATTGAATCTTAATCCTCAATTGATAGACATGAGCGGTGAGGATAGCTTAATGAATTTCGTAAAGAATACAATAATCCTCAGAGGTAATTGTCATAAAAGTTTGATCATTAATGAGTGGGTGAATGTATTAAAGACCCAAAACTTCATTAAAGATGTAAACCTCGAAAAATTCGCATTTAGCAATGAAGGGAATCAGCCTAACTTCGAAATAAAGATCATGACAGAATAGATGTGGGCTAAACTTACATATTCAAAAAAGGGCCTGGTTATTCTGGTAGGGTTTGCCGTATTTATGATCCTGGCTTATAAAATGTCCTTTTCGAAAACCTTTGAATTAAAGAAGGAAATAGGCGAGAAAGAAAAGAAAATAGCCTGGTTAAAAGAAAAAGAAAAGGAGATACCTTTCCTGAAAGCAAAGATGAAATTGATAGAAGAGGCTTATTCCAGCGATTCTACATCGATACGGGATAAACTAACCGCGTATATTTCCGATTTTGCTGAAACTAACGGGTGCCTTGTGACCGAGATCCCTTCTTATACAGCTTACAAAAGTGAGGATCTGAATATACAAACCAACATTTTTACCATAAAAGGCAGGTTCAATGAGCTTTTAAGTCTTTTAATGGCTGTAGAAACCAAGTTCAAAGTAACTGCTAAATTAATGTCAGCCCGTTTTTTTTCTGTTAAAGACATGCAGACAAAAAAGAAAAATTTGTACCTTACATTAGTAACCCAGTCCTTTAACCAGGAAGAAATTAAAAACAAATAGTGAAAATGAAAGCAAGAGTTTTTATCGGGATAATTTTAATAACCTTGATCTGGTCGTGCACAAAGGATTTTGTTGTAAAAGACATAAAGGATAAAGCAGTTACAGTAATTGCTCCGGCAGATAATTTAACTACCGCAAATAATGCTGTCATATTTTGGTGGGAGGAATTGGATGGTGCAGAGAAATATAATATTCAAATAGTAAAACCGAATTTTTCTTCGATACAACAATTACTGGTGGACACTAACGTCACAGGGGATAAATTCCATTATACATTAACACCGGGCACTTATCAATGGCGGATAAGAGCCAAAAATAACGGGGGAAATAGTTTGTATACAACTTATAGTTTGATAATTGATACAACCACTAATCTGACAGGTCAGTTAGTAGTACCTACAGCGCCGGTTAATGCCTATTTAACAGGAAACAAGATCGTATCTTTTGCATGGAATAGTATTAGCTCTGCTGATAATTACCAGATACAAATTTTAAATTCAACAAGTACAATAATAAAAGATTCTACTACTGCAAGCACAACATTTACCGCAACATTTACTGGTGGCGGAGCTTATACATGGAAAGTGCGTGCTTTAAATGCCTTCAGTATTTCCCAATATAATGCGCCAAGAAGTTTCACGGTGGATATTACAGCGCCAACAGTTTCTGTTTTATCATCACCAACGCATGCCTCTTCAGTTAAAGACACCGTAAGCTTAAAGTGGACACGCAGTTCAAGCGATACGAGATATGACAGTCTTTATGTAAGTATTGATTCTGCCTTTACATCTGTGATAAATACCTCAAGGGTGTATGCGACATCAATTAAAATAAATGCTTTAAGTCCTGCTATACCTGTTTCAGCAAGTTATTATTGGTGGCGGGTGCGATCGGTAGATTCTGTTGGTAACAGATCCGGATATAGCAATCAATTAAAATTCAAACTTATTCCATAGGATGTTCAAGGGTAAAAAAAGTTTATATTTTCTTATCCCGATTAATTTATTGGTTTGGAGCTGGATCGGAATTAAAGTATATAAAGCCTTTAGTGAAGAAGAAGATATTCTTCCATACGAGCAATCGGTTTCTGTATCCAAATTAAAGAAAGAAGATTCGGTTGTTTACAAATTAGCGCTCAATTACCCTGATCCCTTCTTAAAAGAAGAGCCGCATTATAAACCGCACGCTACCACAAACAACCCTAAACCTCAACCAACTCCCACCGTACAAAAAGCAGTTGTGAATCCGCCACAAACAATTGACCTGAAGTATTTAGGATTAGTAGAAAACAAATCCAGTGGCGCAGCAACCGGATTGATCTCAATTAATGGCAGATCATACCTTGTCAGAAAAGGTGAGACTATAGATGGTGTTTTGATCAGATCTCTTTCTTCTGAAAAACTCGAAGCAAAGGTGGGGAAGAGTATCGTTTCTGTACAGAAATAAATGTGTAATTCTCCATTTTACACTTAACCAATCAGAATCCAATTTATTGATTTATTAGAAAATTGTTAATATCATGACGGTTATTAACAATGCAATTGATAATCAGTATTAAAACACTAGGTGTTTTTACCTATAGTAATTAAGCTTGAGTATAGAGATATTACTTAAAGTTTAAAATATAACTTTCTGATTACTAAAAGTTTCTTAATTAATTCGAAGAAAAATGAAATAGTGGAGCGTTTTTTCGACAGATTAAAGTTTTTAACAAATAGAAATACCAACTGAAATGTTGAATTTGATTGTTAAAATTGTTAAAGAATTAAAAAACCCATATTATGAAATCTATTGCAAGAATATTTTTCCTAGCGTGTATGCTATTTTTTATGCGGGAAATCAATGCTCAAACCTGCGGAACATGCTCCGTCAATATAACATCACTCGATAGTTCAAATTACGTTGTTAATTCGGGCGAAACTTTCTGCGTGGATACTACCGGGAATTTTATAGGAACAATCACACTCAACGGCGGTACCATATGTAATAATGGCATCTTTAATCCGCTTTCGATAACATTTTCTTCTGGGACAATCTCTAATAACGGCAATTCATCTTTTCGTTCTTCATTAATTGTTCCTACGAATTCGCAATTATCAAACAATGCAGATGCTGTTATGAATACTAATGGCTTCCTAACAATGAATGGTGGAACGCTTACTAACAGCGGAATAATGAATGTGAACCAGTCGGTACAAAATACTTCGGGAAGCATTAGTAATAGCGGAATAATGAATTGCACCCAATTGACGGGATCGGGTAGTTTGAGTAATACAGGTAAGATCAATACTAATTAATATTTAAATCTATGATAAAGCATCATTTGCTTTCTAAACTCAGGTTTGTCGTTGGTTTAATGCTGTTTCTGCTAACGGTAAATTCAGCAAAAGCTCAGTTATGTACCGGATGTACGACTGTGATAACTGCCAGCTCAGCAGCCAATTTTACGGTTGGTCCTGCAGATGTAGTGTGTGTCAATCCGGGTGTAAACTTATCAGGCAATATTACTTTAAATGGTGGTATACTTTGTAACCAAGGTATGATCGCCAATTTAACCCTTATCCAGGGAACATTCAGGAACCACGGTTCTTTTTCAAAACCGAGTGGCAATCTTACGATAAGCAATGCAAAGAACCTTAAGATCGAGTGTTTTTCAAATTCGGGTTTTGATGTGGCGAATGCCGTAAATATTGACGCTTTAACTAATAATGATTCAGTTGTAATAAATGTGTATGGGGGATCAAAATTTTATATTGGAAAAAGCCTTTCAATGTCAAAAGGATGGTTGAAAATCACTAACGCAATACCTGATCCGGTAACAAAAGCTACTTCATCCGCTTTCAATATTGGCGGACAATTAGATATAAGTAATTCAGCACTCAAAATACTCAACCTTCCAAATGGTTTGTTCAATATAACAAAAGCAATTAATCTTGATGGCAAGTACAATAAAATAGTGAATAACTACGGTATTTTTAACAGTAATAATTCACTTAACATTAGTGGAAATGGGCAAAATATTTATGCTGTAACAATAAATAATTACGGCAGTTTTAATGTTACCGGGAATCTTTCATCTTCTTATAACAATGGAACAGTGACGGTAAATAATTTTGACTATCCTACGAAGCCTCAACCTACATTCGTTGTCAAAAAATCTATCACCTTCAGCAAGGACAATAATATTTTTAATAACTATCGACCCCTTGACATTGGAGCTGATCTTACATTTGAAAAAGGTACATTTGTGAACTATGGCGTTGTTACAGTACGTGATATTGAGGTTAAAAATGCAACACTGACAAACAATAATCAGATCTATGCTTCACGTGATTTTAATTTGTCTAATGCTAACGCAATTGTAAACAATAATAGTTTTATTGATGTTTCCCGGGATTTTAATAATTCAGGCAATTTTAACGGAGGACTTGCGAGTTATTTAAGAACTAACAATTATTATAACAATAACACCGGTACTATCAATGGCCCTTCTTCAATTGCAAATGATGATCAATATGCCAGAGTAGCGATTTCGGGTCATTCAGAAAATTCAGGTTATATAAACGGTAAAGTTTTAGTCCATGATCAAACTTTAGTTGGTACTGCAAATAACAATGGCTATGGTTTTGACCAAGTAAGTAATACAAGCAGAATTTCTTCAAACACAGCATTTGCTGCAAAGTCAGCAGGTCCGAGTCTACCGATTATTACTTTATGTTCACTTCTTCAGTCTATCTACTCAGTTCAGGCAAACGCATCACCTTTAACAACGTGCTCCGGAGGAACTGTTGCTTTGATTTCTCAGTTCTATCAAAAAGTAACATTCACTTTATTCTTCTGGCCAAGCGGAACAATTACTTTTACTTTAAATATTCCGTTGGGAATTCCGTCATCTTCTTATACATGGACACCAGGACCACTTACGGGACAAAATCAAACGGTTACTCCGGCTGTGACTACTACTTATACAGTAGCCGTAAATTATTTAAGTTGTATCTTCACGAAAACGGTAACCGTAACTGTACTTCCGTCTTTTGCTGCTAGCATATCTGCTAACAACACTCCAATTTGTTTTCCTTCGAGTCCGGCTTTATTGCTTACTTCAACTTTAACACCTGTACCATCGGGACCAACCTATCAATGGTATTTAAATGGTGTTGCCGTTGGCGTGGGAGGAACTTCAGCAAGTATTAACCCATCTGCGGCTGGAACCTATTATCTTAAGGTTACATCCGCTTCAGGTTGTACTGTTACCTCAAATACAATTACGGTAAATCCAACTCCAACTGTAAACATATCTTCAAATATGCCGGGTATTTGCGGAAGTACTCCGGTTTTGCTTTCTTCTACAGTCGCGGCTGGTTCCGGTTCCGGATTTAATTACCAATGGACCCAAAACAGTTCGAATGTTGGTTCAAACACATCAACGCATTCAACAAATAGTCCGGGAAGTTATCAATTGATCGTAACGAATTCGGCCGGATGTTCCGCACCCTCGAATGTAGTTGTATTAAATACTTCGGGTGCTATAACTTTTAATCCTCCGTTCATACAATATACTTTGCCAAGTTTACCATTTGTTATCGGATCAACACCAATTGCTTCCGGTGGAACTACACCATATAGTTATGCTTGGATCCCATCAGGATCTTATAATCAGACTGTACAAAATCCAACTGTAAATCCGGGAATCACTTCAACAACAGTATATACGCTAACAATAACAGATGCGAATGGTTGTACCGCCACCCAGGATTTTACGGTGAGCGTGGTGAATAGCAATTCTTATGCGAAATTCAAAAAGATACTGGACGCAGGCTATTATCAGGTTCAGAGTGGAAAATTGTATTTCACTTTACCTGAAGAATATAAAGACCTTGCACAATTAAAATATACCATTTATGATGATTATCGGGTGATACGTTTGATCCATACTGGTTCAGGTGCCCCAACGCTTCCTGTTACATTAGGCGACAATCGGTATTTTATTAATCTTTCTTCAAACGGATTTTCGACCGGTGATAATACAAAGTATTTCAGTATTGAATTAAGAAATGAAAAAAATGAATTGGCCCTTTTAAAGTTTAAGTATGAACAGTAAGAATGTAATAAGAATAATTGTTGGAGCGACAGTGATCTCAGGAGTGGTTTTATTGAACTATTGGTTATGCGGAAAACAGCAAAATACTATTGTATGGGTAAACTTAAGCAAAGTATATAACGAGTTTGATCTTAAAAAAGAACTCGAAGGCAAATTTAAGATCGTGCAAACGGAGAGAAAAAAAATACTGGACAGTCTTGAATTGAATCTGAAAGTATTAGGTAACCAGGTTGAACTGACGAAAGGTAAAGATGAAGTAAAGCTGTATGAATTTCAAATGAAGAGGGAAGAATATCTTACAAAAAAAGAGCAATTTGAACAAGACAATGCGCAGCTTCAGGGAGATTATAATCAACAGGTGCTTACACAGATCAATCAGTATGTGAAAGAGTATGCTTTATCTAACAATTATTCTTATGTACTTGGCGCGGATGGTACAGGTACATTGATGTTTGCAAATGATGGTAAAGAAGTGACTGGGGATATATTGGTTTACATAAATAATAAATACAAAGGAATTAATTGAAAAGTATTAGTACATATATAATTATTGGTGCAATTGCGATTTTTACCGGCTGCGATAAGAACAAAGCTGAGAAACAAACCGGCGCGAAAGAAAACAAAGGTTTTTTTGAAAAATTGTTTGCTTCAAACAAAGAAGTACCTTCTAAGCTAAAGCCTGTTGAATATATAAACTGGTGCGAGGATCAGGAGAATGAATTGAAGCAATCAAAACAGATCGGAGATTTTACTTTCTCAGCTTTTTATCAGCCGCATGATTACTTAGCTATTAAAGAACTGAATAAAGGAGAGTCGGTGAATTCAAAGGAATTTGAAGAGAAGATCAAAGAATATGGGGAAATGACATATTGTTCATTCAGGTTGGAAAATTCTAAGACAAACGGAGAATTATTAAAAACAGATCTGAGTTCAGACCAACAGTATTATGGCAGATTAGAGTACATGTCATTTAAGATGCAGGAAGATTTCAAATTGATACAAGGCAATGACACACTTCCATGTAGTATGTATCACTTCGAACGGATTTACAGTTTGGCACCTTATGCCACTTTTGTTTTAGGTTTTCCAAAAACGGATTCTAAAGAAGATATTAAATTATGGTTCCATGATAAGCTTTTTAATAATGGGATCGTGATCTTGAATTTTAAAACTGAATCAATACATAATTTACCAAAACTGGAAATTTAATTATGAAAGAAAGGTATAGACGAATAATTGCGATTTTCTTTGCTTTGAATATTTTGTTTGAAGTGATCTCTCCGACGGTGGCATTAGCATTGACCGGCGGGCCTTCTCAGCCGGAAGTACAAGCATTTACTCCCGTAGGTACAAGTGATATGGTAAATCTTTTCTCCGGAGATTTTAATTACAACATTCCGTTAATGGATGTAGATGGTTATCCAGTGAATTTAGCGTATAACGCCGGAATCAGTAATGATCAGGAAGCAAGTTGGGTTGGATTGGGATGGAATATAAATCCCGGAACAGTGAACCGTGGAATGAGAGGACTTCCGGATGAATTTAATGGAACTGATGTAGTGAAAAAGGAAATGAGCATGAAGCCTAACCAAACCTTTGGTGTGAATTTCGGTTTAGGGTTTGAATTATTTGGAAAAGGGGTGAAAAAGGAATCGGGTAACGGTTTTGGCAATTTAAATTTAAGCCTTGGACTTAACTATAATACTTATACCGGTTATGGTATGGATATGGGGGCGAAAATATCTTTATCTCAAACAAAAAATAATGCCTCAGGGTTTAATGGTTCGTTAGGATTGAATTCCGGAACAGGAAAGGGTCTTGGTATTTCTGCCGACGTAGGTTATCAAAAAGCTGTAACTGAAAAAGGGGAAGGAAACAAAAGTACTACCAATCGAAGAAATGCTTCACTGGGTTTAAATTATAATACAGTTTCAGGGTTAAACAGTTTATCATTTAATTATTCCGCAACAAGGCAAAAAGGAAATATTGTAGGTCAAGATAAAAATGGAGACGATATTGTAGATTATTCCGGAAAGGGAAATTATAATAAATCCGGAAATGGAGGATTCGGTTACAGTTTTGCAGACCCAAGTTATATGCCTTCGTCAGGTCCAGAGATGATAAATTTGGGATTAAGCCTTGGTGTAACATTTGGAGCAGAATTATTCGGAACACATCCTAAAGTAACAATAGGAGCCTATTATTCAGGGCAGTTTATAAAGGATAAAACGAAAGACTACAAAGCTTATGGTTATTTTCATTCCGATAAAGCCAATTGCCAGGGGAACCCGGATAATTCACGTGACATCTTACATGATTTTAATCGTGAAAAGGATGCGAGCTTCACTTTGAACACTCCAAACCTCCCGGTGACGAATTATTCGTATGACAGTTACAATTATACAGGTCAAGGTATCAGCGGTGATTTCAGGCCGCATCGAAATCATGTAGGTACTGTATTTGATCCATTAGTGAAAAATTTCCCAAGCATCAGTGCAAACGTTGGCATTGAGTTAGGCGTTGGTAACACGGCACACACAGGTGTTAACGTTGATCTGGTTTTTTCGAGAACAAAAACCGGAAAGTGGAGCGATCAGAATCTTGCTGAATCAAAAGCCACTTTTAAAGGTGGAAATGGCGGATTCAATGAAAGCGTCTATTTCAAGCAGGGCGGTGAGAAGACAGCAGAAACTGATATGAATTATTTTAATAATGTGATCAATGGTTTCACTCCTGTAAGATTTAATTTGCAACCTGCGGGTGCAAGCGCTTTTTGCACGAATGTTTTAACTACTAAATATGGCGCAACAAAAGTATTGAATACCAATAATAGAGCTTCACGTGTAAGAAGGAATGAATCGGTTAACGTTTTAACCGGGGCACAGGCTAGTATTGCTGGTTTGGAAACTTCGATCAAGAATTATCCGACGAATGATTTTCAAAGTTTTTACAGTACAAACGGTCAACCCGTTTCTATGTCAAGAACCAGTGGAACCTATCTTTCTTCACATCACATTTCTGAAATAACAACTTTAAGAGATGATGGCGCACGTTATGTATATGGTATACCTGCATACAATAACAAAACGGAGGAGGCTATATTCGCAGTGGAACCTGCCAACTCGAGCATCAATTACAATACCGGTCTGGTTCCTTATTCTGCAGGATCGGATAATTCAACAAACAATTCGAAAGGACTGGATAATTATTTTAGCGGTGATAAGATGCCGGGGTATCCTCATTCCTTTTTGTTAACAGCGGTTCTCTCTTCTGATTATGTTGATAAAACTCAGAACGGACCAAGTAAAGATGACCTTGGAAAATATACCAAGTTCAATTATTCAAGGGTTCACGCGGATTATAAATGGAGAACACCTTATACACAAAATGAAGCCAGCTTAAATCAGGGTATGTATTCGGCTACCGGTCCGTCAGGTGATGATAAAGCGAGTTATTCGTATGGTGAGAAAGAGGTATGGTACATGCATTCTATTGAGACTAAAAATTATGTTGCTGTATTTGAATTGGAAGACCGCGATGATGGATTGGGCGTTCTTGGTAAAGATGGAGGAATGAATACCTCGCAAAAACTAAAAAGATTAAAAGAGATCAGGTTATTCACAAAACAGGAATTGATCGATAAAGGCGCCAGTGCTGTTCCGTTGAAAACGGTGCATTTTGAATACGATTATTCATTATGCGCTAACATCGAAAATAATATTGTACCGGGGAATGGTAAACTTACTTTGAAGAAGGTGTGGTTCACTTATCAGAATTCGCAAAAAGGAAAATTATCGCCATATAAATTCGATTATGCCAGCGCTCCTAACTTCGGATATAGTCCAAAAGCTTATGATAGATGGGGCAATTATAAACCTAATAATCCTGCGAGTGGTTTTAATCCTAATAGTAATGATCCAAATCTATTAAGTTCCGAATTCCCTTATGCAGAACAAGATCAAACTGCGGCAGATCTTTATGCTTCGGCCTGGAATTTATCGAAGATCACATTACCAAGCGGAGCCGAAATCAATGTGACCTATGAAGCTGATGATTATGCTTATGTACAGGATAAAAAAGCAATGTTGATGCATACTATTATTGGGGCATCAGACCAGGTTTCTACAGCAAGTCCTACTGATAAGCTCTATGACATGTCAAGTTTAACACGTACAAATTACAATCACATTTATGTAAAATTAAGTCCTAAAGAAATTGCAGATATAAATGCAGTGATCGCTGCCTCGCAAAGCGTTCCTGACTATATAAGAAACCGTTATTTCCGGAATGAGAACGGAACCGATATAGATTACTTGTATTTTAAATTCCTGGTTAATGTTGAGCGAAATCTTGGCCCTTACAATAAAAAATTTGAATACATAAGCGGTTATGCTAAGATCGATTGGACATTCCCTCCGGCTTTTGAGAACGGAAATAGTATAAGGTTTACTTTCAAGGAAGTAGATGTCTTTGATAATATTCCTTTATCGGGTCAGAAAGCAAATCCTGTTTCTATGGCAGGAATAAACTATGTACGTAAATATATGCCGCGTGTAGCTTATGATAATAACCAGGATCCTTTCTCTTCATTTGGTAGCAATATGCTTGCATTAGCGCAAGGTATCAAATCAGCATTCACTCCAATTGTGCAATTCTTTAAAGGAGGTATGGCGAATGCATTATTACTTAGTCAGGCAAGCCAGCAGTTCGCCCCTGAGAGATCATTCGTAAGATTATATTCTCCCGATCAATTTAAAAAAGGCGGGGGAGCAAGGGTTAAACAACTTGTATTAAGTGATAACTGGGCATCACAAAGCGGTAATCCTTCCAGCACCAATTCAACGTATGGACAGATCTACGATTATGTTACAAAAGATGCAGGAGGACGTGTCATTAGTTCTGGTGTTGCTTCTTATGAACCGTTAATAGGCGGAGATGAGAATCCGTTCAGGAAACCAATATTCTACGAAGAGAAACACATACTTGCTCCGGATGATGATTTTTACCACGAAGAACCCTATGGAGAATCTATGTTCCCGGGACCATCGATTGGATATAGTAGGGTTGTGGTGCGTAATCTTGAGAGAAAACAAGGTTCACAATTCGTTAGCAGACACGCTACAGGAGCAACTGTCCACGAATTTTATACTGCAAAAGATTTCCCTACAAAAACAGACAGAACGGATCTAAAAAAGGAAAGACACAAACCAAATCCCGTTGCAAAATTCCTGAAATTCTTTGTAAGGGATTTTATGACTACTTCACAGGGTTACCAGGTAATACTTAACGACATGCATGGTAAACAGAAAGCACAGTGGGTATATAAAGAAGCAGATCCTAATTTCCTTACTGATCCGAATAAAAAAGCTATAGATGCTTATTATGGCAATAATTATATATCAGGAATTGAATACAAATACAAACGTAATCTTGATCAATTGGTGAATAATTGCGAGGTGATTGAGAAAAACGGGCAAATTTCTGTCGGACAAGTTGGCGTAGATTATGATATGGTAGTTGATACCCGCGAAAGCCAGACTATAACTCGTAACGGAACAACACAGGGAAATCTTGAAGGTTTCTTAGTGTCCATCTTCCCGGCACTTGTCCCTTCTATTTGGCCGGGGTACAGTCAGGAAAAGATTCGGTACCGTTCGAGTGTAGTAACAAAAGTTTTATACCGTTATGGATTACTTGATGAAACGATTGCGTATGATAACGGAGCAAGTGTGAGTACAAAAAACAAATTGTATGATGCAGAGACAGGTGAAATACTTCTTACAGAAACTGTAAATAATTTCAGTGATCCAATTTATAGTTTAACTTACCCGGCTCACTGGGCTTATGACAGGATGGGAAGTTCTTCCAAAAATATTGCTGCATCAAGTTCAATTTCGGGAGGATCGGTTAGTTCGCCAGGTATCTTAGCTTTGGGTGATGAAGTTCTTCTTAGCAGTGGCGCTTACGGTTGGGTGAAATCAACTTCACCGGTGCAAATTGTAAATGCAAGCGGTATTGTTTTAGGTTTAGGAAGTGAAAGCTTCTTAACTATCATCCGCTCCGGCTATCGTAACCAGCAAAACTTGCCGATTGCTAAAGTAAATTCTTTAGTCAATCCTTTAGTCGCAACTGGCAGCAGTACTAATCTTGTTTTAAATAATACAACGAAAGTCGTTAATACAAGTGCGGCTGAGTTTAAAGATGACTGGGGTATTTTCTGCAACTGTGGTATTACTGCTACAACTGTAGTCAACCCTTATCTAACGGGCCAAAAAGGTATATGGCGACCTGCATCGAGTTACGTGTATCTCACCGGTCGTGACCAAAGTAAAAAGAACGATAATACTAATATCAGGAAAGATGGGCCATACTTAACTTATGTTCCTTTCTGGACACCTAATACAACAAGCACTCCATATAACTGGACAAAAACAGCTGATCCGGCGTGGCAGTTTACCAGTAAAATGACTGCTTACAGTCAGTATGGTTTTGAGATCGAGAACATGGATGCACTTGGAAGAAGTTCAGCTGCATTGTATGGATATGGTAATAGTTTGCCAATAGCAGTTTCATCTAATTCAAAATATAGTCAAATAGGCTTTGACGGATTTGAAGATTACGATTATAATAATCCATGCGAGGACGACCATTTTAGTTTTATACAATACAATAATGGTTCAAGTATTGTTACATATGATAAAACATTGAATAACTATATATCCAAACCAAGTTCACAAAATCAGAAATATGCACATACTGGACGTAAGAGTATAAAGGTAGCGCCAGGCGCAACTGTACAGGCGACTTATACTACTCAAGCATCGTGCAGTCCAAATCCACCACAAGTGTTTAATAAATATAATTAATCTGTATGAAGAAATTGCTTATCATATTTTTGATTCTTCAGGGGCTGTTTAGTTTTTCCCAGTCGCCTTCTGTTACTTCTTTTTTAATCAATCAGAATTTTATCAATAAAGGATTTGATAAAAATCATCAGCCTAAATACCAAGCGGACAGTGTTTGTGTTGCAGGTTTAATTTCCTTTGATCAGCCTATAACGGAGATACAAGAGGTTTATTTTAAATTGGGAAGCTCTCAAGATTCGGATGATGCTCTTAACAAGCTTATAACAGTTACTCAGCAGGGAAATAAAACGTATATAAATTATGATGGCAACACTTACCCGATCGGTTACGGGAAGAGCATACTTTTTAGTTTTATTTTGAAAAAAAACGAAAATATGGAATGGTGTACCGTTTCCTTTAAAAACAAGGATAATATCACTTCATCTAAAAGTTATAAAAAGATAGACAAGTAATTTTTGATAATAGCTGTTTTATGAAAAATAAAATATTAATAATCCTAAGTTGGTTGATTTATGGCTCCTTATCTTGCCAGACGACCACTTCTTTAACCGTGACTGATTCTACAGCCGGAAATCCTGGTTCTGCTGATGTGATCCTTTCTCAGGCCGTTACGCTGGCAAATGGGGGACAGCATGTTATTGTTAATATGAATGCACCATACCTGTGTAATGTAAATAATATTTCAATGTCTCCTACCTCGGGAACTATTACAATTCAAAAAGATCCTACTGCTACAATTGAACAGGGTTTTGGGCGTTTACAATTTGTCTCTGGAAATTATCCTTTTACTTTAAATTATGGTTTGCTCTTTTTTGGCAATGAAACTATTGATATTAATATTAAAAATATAACCTTTAAAAATTATAGTCTTCCCGTAAATGCTGATGGAATAAACAATCTGTTGATCGATGGCGTCAAATATCTCAACTGCGTCTCTATGCTTTATCAAGATATGTTTATCGGAAACGCTAGTTTAATGTGTATAAACACCACCATTCAAAATTGCTCATACGAAAATGTCATACCTGTTGGAATGTCGTTCTATCCGGCAATATGGCGTTCGAATACAAAGAATACGAACATACAAAAATCCTTTAAAATCCTTAATAATCATTTCAAGTCTCCTTTGAGAATTAATATAGACAATAATTCACCCGCCCTAATTGACATGCTTGATTTGGAAATAAAAAACAATTTTTCTAATTCAAACTACGCTGGTTGGAGCGCAAATATTGGTGTAGACAATAACCAACTCGATGTTGAGTTTGAAAATAACCAGGATGTAAAAAGTTTAATACTTGTTCGTCCCAAAAATGATTGGAAAATTCTTAATAATGTATTTGATTATAAGAATTTTTCTGATAGATACCTTTTCATCTTCGATCATATTACTAATACTGAAAATACTGGTTTTATTGGATCAGGCGTACAGTATTGTAGCAATCTTGTTTATTTGAATAATAATAATACATTCAAATATCATTCTTCATATCCTTATTCAACTTCTAATTTTTTTGGAGACCCTATATACGGCTTTTGCTATATTCTAGGGAATACAAATCCTGGTTGTGCAGTAACGGAACTTTCTAATTTAGATCTTCCGGGTAATGTAAATATCAATGAAAATGTTTCTGTAAGAAAGTGTAAGATCTTTTCTTCAGGAGGAAAGGATTCTCCAATAACGAATACAACAAGCCCCATTTCAGCTACGATAAGCTCAAATTCGGTAAGTGGCGGAAACCTAATGGTAAATTACAATTATACTGGAATTACAGGAGCTTCAGGTAATGATTTGTATGTTGATTTTTATAAAAGCAATATCAATGGAGATCTTTTGGAATACATTGGAGAACAATTTATTCCAAACAGTTCTATTTCTGGTTCTGGGATTGCAAGCGTACCAGTTCCTGGAACAGTTACACTTAATTCGGCAGATAGGATTGCGATGACATTGACAGGTTTGAATCCTTTGAGCGCCCCCACTGTTACTGCACTTGGAACGAGCAACGCGTTTTATCCTCCGGTTCCACCATCGGCATGTATTTCTCCTGCTACTTTCACCATGCCCGCAGTAATGTGCGCGAGTGAAGTTTTTTCACTAAATCCACTATGTCCAAATAACTTGGCAACATATACTTGGTCAGCAACAATAGGAAATCTGACTTTTCCACTAGGCGGTAATGTATTCGGTTCACTAAGTAATCTTACCGGATCTTTCACTGTTACTCTTGAAGCAGTATTGCCTGGTCCGATAACTTATACATCGAGTCAAGTAGTGTTTGTAAAGAATGATTGTCCGAAAATAAATTGCCCAACCGCAAGTGAACCTCATTTATTTGTTTCGTCTCCGCAGAATAAATTATGCGCGGGAGAACCTATCACGTTCACTTTTATAGGTAATACTCTGGGCACAGATTACATCAGCATGGGTGAAGGATGTGAATATCAATATTGGGGTTCATTCAATTTATCGACTTATGCAGTTGTTTTGAGTGCCGATATTGTATGGACTTATAGTCAGCCTGGTACTTACGTGGTTGAGATTTATAATTACTCTCAGGCAGGCGGTTATGCTTGTACGTTTGCAACAACAACTGTAACAGTGGAGGATTGTGGCGAAGCGGCTCCTCCTTGTCAGAGTTCGTTTAAGCCAAGTCCGGGTGATTATGTCGTCAGTTTCTGGGTCAAGGAAGATTTACCATCCTTAGCAGGGATTAACTCTTACTCTTCCGGGGTAGAGATTACACTTAATACTCCTTTTTTCGGTCCAACTACTTATAGTATTTATGCCAATAGTCCTTCAAATGCACAGAATAAAATAATAGATGGCTGGCAAAAGGTTGAGGCGGTCGTCAACTTTCCCGGAATTGCCCCAACTTTTGATATTAGTTTAAAGAATAAGACGTCTGCCAGTGATGTCTACTTTGATGATATAAGGGTGCAACCTTTCAATTCAAGTTTTAAATCATATGTATATGATCCTGTTTCATTGCGTTTAGTTGCAGAACTCGATGAACGTAATTATGCTACTTTTTATGAATATGATGAGGAAGGACAATTGATACGCGTGAAGAAGGAGACAGAAAGAGGAATTAAAACCATTAAAGAATCTAAAACCAGTGTTGCGAAATAATATCAAATATACCTTAGCTATTTTGGGTTTATCCTTCGTCGGCGTAAGTCAGGATCTGAAGTCAGATATTGCTGCAATTAATAAAACGTATAGAGAAACAAGTAAGATGACTCTGACCTTTGAATTGAATATGTTTGAGAACTATTCAACTCAGAAGATATATTACACCGAGAAGGGAATTATTCAAAAGAACGGAAAAAACACCTTTCATAAATTCGATGATAATGAGTGTATTAATACTCCTGAATATTCTGTAATGATAGATAGGGAAGAAAAGGAAGTTGTATATGCGCCTAAAAAAGTAACATTTGATTACGATGACCCTGCTCTTGCTTTGAACCTTGACAGTCTTCTTTTGATGTGCAAGGCACACGCATTTAAAAAAATAGGTGAGTTATATTCTTACCAATTCATTATGAAAGAAGGATATCCTGATTATAGCCAGATAGGTTTCTATTTTGATCCGAAAACGCATTTTATTCAAAAGATAATTTACTACTGTAATGAAGATGATATTTCATTACATAATGAGGATGAGAAGTATTCAAAATCAAGAGTAGAGATAAATTATAAGGATATAAATACTAAGCCATCATTTAATTCTTCGGATTTCACTTACGAGAAATACCTGGTAAAATCCGGAAATAAATTTGAACTTAAGTCATCATTAGCAGGATATCATTTAACCGTATTAGCATTTTAAACAACCAGTAATTATAGGATTATGAAGTATAATAATATTATTAAGAGTTTGTTCAAGCCATTATTGGTGTTAATTCTTTTTATTAGCATTAACACATTTGCAGGTAAAGAGAAATACAGCTCGGCGGCGTCTACTAAAACAGGTGCAACCACTCAATTGACAAACTCAACAGTGTTGATCACACAGGATGCGCAATATACTTCATGGTTAAATGCTCTGATAGCAAATCCTTCAACGCCTTGGTACGGTTTGAATACAGGAACTATCTCCGGAAGTTTTTTCGATAAAGAAATAAAGAACCGGGTTATATTCAGCATTGATCATACCGATAATGTTTTTACAAGTACAGCATATTCCGTTACTATAAATTTTGATGTTTATTATAAAAAATATATTGCGGGGGTTTTCCAAACATTTGTAGTATCTAAACAGTTGACAGTAAATAATAATCAGTTGAGTATAACAAAAGACAAAGCGGTTTATGAATTTATTGGCGGAAATGAATTGCAGGTAAAAGTAACAGGTATAACAATAAGCCCGGGCACAATCACTCTAGCAAACGCTAAAGTTTTATTGGAAACTGAAATTGATATTGAGAGATATTACTTCTTTAGTCCAAATGTGCAATACTCTAACAACGATCTTAAACACTGTTCCAATGATCTTTTAACAAAAGGTGAATTAGAGATTAATTGGGCATCTGTTGAAGGTGCTGAAGAATATGAATTGGAGTGGGTTCATATTAATAATTATGATGGCACAAAAGTGAGTAGCGTTTTCGGAAACACACCTCCGGGTTCGTTAACTTTTGATGAAAAACTTTTTGATTTCAATTGTACAAGAATATCCACCGGCAACACTTATTATCGTATTCCATATATATATGAAAGGGGATATATTCTATATCGCTTGCGTGCATTAGGAAGAACAAAGGCCACAAACTGGGAGTATAACGTTCCCGCAAGGTGGTCTACCGAGATGAATCTGATCACAAGTCCTACTGATGTATCCATGTTCCTTAATAAGTTCCCCGGCCTTTCCGGAACCTGCAATACCAATGAGATCTTTTTGAGTTTTAATGATAATTTAAACTGGCAGTCAAGTATTTCTTACGCTGAAGAAGGGAAGAGTAAAGCTGTTGTTAACTTTGCTGATGGAAGTTTAAGAAGCAGGCAAAGCGTAACCAAATTAAAATCAAATAACGATATTATTGTAGGTGAAACAGTCTATGATTTTCAGGGAAGACCGGTAATCAATATTCTGCCTGTTCCGTCAAATGGACTTAAACTCGAATATACTCCTGGCTTTAATTTGTATTCATCAGGCAATCCATATAATAAAGAATATTTCGATTACGATGCCGGAGGGAATTGTTCAGCTATAACTCCTTCTTTAAGTATTTTGAACGGAGCCAGCAAGTATTATTCTTCATCTAACCCAACGTTGACAGCTGAAAATGAATTTATTCCTGATGCAAAAGGATTCCCTTATACACAAACTGAATTTACACCCGATAATACTGGAAGAATCAGAAATCAAAGCGGAGTAGGGATAGATCATAAATTGGGAACCGATCACGAAACTAAATATTTATATGGCGTGCCTGAGCAGAAAGATATTGACAGATTGTTTGGGTCGGAAGTTGGAGAAGCAAAACGCTATAAAAAGAATGTTGTAATTGACGGTAATCAACAAGCGAGCGTTACTTACATTGATCCGGGAGGAAAAACTATAGCAACAGCTTTAGCCGGATCTACACCGACGAATGTTTTGAGTATAGCTTCAAGCGGTTCAGTTTTGACAACCTATGATCTTTTGAATAAAATAAATCCAACAGATAATTCAGGTCTTTCAAATAATCTGGATCTTACAAATAATAAACTCACATTACAAAAATCTATTTTGGTCCCATCTACAGGGCCTTATAGCTTCACTTATACACTGGTTCCGCCAAAATATGTTGAGAATTGCGGAGCAACGATGGTGATCCCTCCAAATTCAACTATAACTACATCGGGTACCAAATGTTATAATTGTGTTTTGGATGCAACGGTAAGTTTATTGAACGAATGTGGTCAGGAATTATTTACTACAGCATTTTCTCCAACCCCAACGGCTTCTAATTTCACAACTACTGGTACTATAGACGTTACTTGTTCATCAGGATCACAACCCGCATTTACGAAAACGATTACACCGGTTGATCCACTTACAAGCAGTCCTATCCAATTGAAAACCGGAAGTTATATCATTGAAAAATCGGTGAAAGTAAACAAAGATGCTCTCGATATTTATACAGCTAACTATTTAGATACACTTTTAAATCCCTGCATATTAAAGTTTAGTGATTTTAAAAATGCACAAGATCTAGCGATAGATCTCAGCGGTTGTGGAATGGATTGTGCGGCCTGTATATCAAAATTGGGTCCAGCAAGTAATTATACAACTGTAGCAACATGTACTATATGTTTGACGCAGGAGCAATATGATGCCTTATATCAGGAATGTGCTGAGTTATGTTCAACAGCATCCGATAAATGCGAAAATGCATTAATTACTTTAGAAGCGGATGTTAGTCCAACCGGACAATATGGACAATATAGTCCTGGTGGCGGATCAAGCGCAAATAATAATATTAGTCCCCCACAACCAAATAATATACAGCCATGGTTATTTCCATTATCTGTAATTAACGAAAATAATATATTGCCATTTAAAACCAGTGTGATGTCTACGTTCACTGCGGCCTCTGCCGGTTTTTATCCTTGGGGACAGGGTTACAAACCTGACTGGCGTCATCCATACAACCCTAATAAAACAGGCGCAGCAAGATTTGAATATCTGGATGAAGACGGAAATATCGACCAGATAAAAGTTGTTCCTGACGGCGGTGGTAATTATGTGCCTGCTGTATACACGTGGCATTTGAGTAAGGTTTCATTTAATACCACAACCAATGAATTTGAAGTAGAGCCAAGGTATTTAGCGAATGTAGCTGATTTCCTTGATGCTTGGGAAACCCAGTGGGCAGCCTCTCTTGTCCGATATCACCCTGAATATTGCTATTATGAAAAATGTGTGGAAGATCAGTTGAGTAATAATTACGATGAAAATTTAGTGGAAACGGATAAGATAGTTGACTTCAATTCATATCTTAATACAGTTCCGACACCAACAACAAGTAACGAATTCATGTTCCCTGTAGGTATTCCTCCTTTAACAGGAACAGTTTGCTCTTCATGGACCGGTACAATAGTTGATCCTTATTTCCTCGCGCCAAGTTCGGGTTCAGTTGAGTTGTGTAATATAAGGTTGGCTATGCAAAAGTACATGATCGATCCTGCAAACCCTTCTAATTATATAAGTATATGGGATGCTGCTTACCGGATTGTGAATTGTCCCAATGGCGCACCGGGTTCAATATGTACTTCTTCACCAATGCCGACCAGTTACATATTTACTTCTGATGAAGAATGGGCCACCTTTAAAGGAATGTATGCTAGTTTGAAGCAATCTTTCCAGGACAGAGTAAATATTAATTATGCGATTAACAATACTTGCTACAACGCATGTATCGGAGCAGATGTTTTCAATCCGTTCGAAAATAAATTCTATGATCCAAGTGCTTTCGTTATAACTTATCCAAGCTGGGTTAGCAGTTTCTGGTCGGGATTCCCTTTTAGTTGGTTCTTTTGGCCGGTTTCTATTACTAATACTTCACAGTTCTATAACGGTGAACAAACCTGTAATCATAATCGTCATACATTTTACACTGATAAAAAGCCGCGTTTCCCTACTGCTAAAATGATGATGCCTAATCAGCTTGGGAACGCAAGTCCTCCATGCTACGATGAAAATAATAATATCATCCCTTGCCCTCAGGCAGATGCTGATGTTATTAATGAAATGGGTAATGAGGCAGATATGGCTGCTTATAATAATTGTAAGCAATGTCCAACCGCGGTTAATTACGAACAACTTTTAAAAGCATTAACAACATTATCAACTACACCAAGTCAGCAAGACCTCACCAATAGTACAATACCAGTTCAGTTGACTTGTTCGCCTTCCGGTTCGCTTCATAAAGAATTTACAATTGAGCTTGCGCAAAATTTATTTGGTGCTGGCTCACCTACTACAAATGTTTATTGGCAAATGGATCCTGCGAGTTCAGGCACTTATTTGAAAGGGACATACACATATAGTACAACTACACCTTGCACAATGCATTTACAAATGCCGGCCCAGATCTTCCCAACAGGTATTCCTCTTGTGCCCTCAACATATACACCTTTTGTGAATATGTATACATTCGCTGATGCAACAGATTTTTGCTGCATTAGCTGGAGCCCTACAGGGTATACTTTTCCTGTTGTAGGATTTTTATCTGGCCCGGGCAGATTCTCCGGAATGGTTACTGTAAAAACAAAAGCTGGTGATCCGTTATATGTTTCAGCAACGAGCCCTACTTATAGAAAAATTGTAGTAGAAGGGTATGTGTCTTGTGTTGATTTTAAAAATTGTCCTTTCCAGCCGATTTGTGCAGCAAGTAAGGATGTGAAGAATATGCAAAACCTTCTGAACTCACTTTTCTTTGGAAGTCCGGCGCCGATCTATAGTGTATCTCCTGTTGTATTGACGAATTTACCTTATAAAGGATTTTTACAACCGAACCTTATAGTAAGTTTGGATAATGCAATCGATGCATCGGTAAATAACTCAAATGATAATTGGTTCTGGCAGCATGTTAGTTCAGCAGGTCAGCAATTAACAGGTTATCTTAAACCAAACCCTAGCGGCAGCCAATGTAATCTTACAATTAATTTATTAAGTACTTCTTTATACTCAGCTGTGGATATTAAACGTTTAAGCGGATTAAAACCTGCATTAAGTTCCTCGGTAACTCCGGGCGACTTCCAGGGTTACGCTCTATTACGTAATGGAAGTATCAATAGTGGTAACGCGGTTTGGGAAAAGATCACAGGTAACATGTCATGCTTAAGCGCTGGTAAATGCAGTCAGGAAACCAGCAATACATATTTATTGACCGGAGGTGGCAGCGAATCTTCATTAGGGTTTACTACTTGTACATTTAATTCTGCATTAGCCCCGCAGTTCGTGGAATATCTTGATGGGAACCTATCAACGTTAAGCTGCAGTAATAATTTCTGTACTTTTCCAATATCAATAAATGATCCTGTTCTAGGAGCGATAACTTGTTCAGTTAATCTTACAATTCCTGAGGGAAGTACTTTCACATTCAGTAATGTGACCAGTGTTATAAGCATGAGTTTAAACCCAACTATTATCGGTCCTGGTAATACGTTCAATCATTTCTATATAGTAGCAACTGTTACTAATCAGGCGATGGTTGGTCCTGTTAACACCAGTACAGTTCTTATTAGCGGTTATACACCGTGTACAAATTTGGGAAGTTGCCCAAGCGAAACATGTGTTATCGGAGAGCTTATAGTGAATGGTGATTTTGAATTAGGTAACACAGGTTTTTATTCGAATTATACACTTGATGCACCATCCAGCTTATCAAGAGTTAATTTTGCCGGTTTAGCAATGCCTTTTGCTCCGTCGCCTCATGGAAAATTCTATAATGTTTATAATATAAAACCTGTGTGGAGTTGTTTTGGTACACATTCTGATCACACCACGCATTACCTGACAAATCCTTCAAGTCCGCCACCTTTCCTTCCATGTACTCAATCAGGAAACGGAAAAGCTTTAGTAATGCGTTCCGAGAATATTACACTTAATTACACATCTTCACCTCCGGATGACGTTTGGTATGAAATAGTGAATTTAAAACCAAATACTTCTTATACTTTCAGCGCGTTCTTTAAGAGTCCATTCCCTCAAAGCGGTCCTATGCCCGGAATGGTAATGCAGCTTTGGGTAAATGGTGTTTTAACCGGGAGTTATGGTGTTCCAAGGGTACTAAACGATATTTGGTATGGCCCTCAATTCATATTTAATTCAGGTACGAATGGTGCTAATACAACTGTAGCTCTTAAAATTTTTGCAGCCGCAATTCCTGGTGCTGTTCCAATTTATAATCCTCCATTCTTCCCTCCTGTGCCTACACCAGGAAGTGATTTTAATTATTTCTTAGATGATATTTCATTAAAAGGTTGTATTGATGGAAGCGTATCAAATTCGATCGCCTGTGATATTCCTGTGACCTACATAGAAGAATCTGAACCGGATTGTATTAACGATGCGTACAACGTTGCAATGGAAGAAGCCGAATATAATTACAATAACTATATCGATGGACTCCGTAAAGAATTCCAGGCACAATACGTTCAAAAATGTCTTGATACATACGAAGATTTATTTATGAAGTGTTACGACTCAGAAAATCATTTCACTTTGTATTATTATGATCAAGCCGGCAACCTGGTTAAAACAGTACCACCTGAAGGGGTTAACCGCTTACCTGACAATTCAGCATTACTATCTCAAATAATGCAGGATAGAGTAAATAATACACAGACTGTATTTACGAGTCATACATACGCATCAACTTATAAATTCAATTCATTGAATCAGTTATTGAATCAAAGCGTTCCTGATAATGAAGATCTGAATATATGGCAGCCAAATAATTATACAGGAATACCTTCTTCACAAAATGTAAATGGAATGGCATTTAGCGGTAACCAGGGTGTATTGGTATCCAATACCGGAAGCAGCGGATTTATTTACACATTCAACTCAGGTTCTAATTCCTGGGTTCCTGTGACTAATCTGACTCTTAATAATCTGAATGATGTTATTTCTATCGGAACAAATACATTCTATGCTATCGGTAAGAATGGTACTGTGATGAGAACAAATAACAATGGCGCGAGCTGGAGTTTCATGCCTTTCCCTGAAGCATCTCCTGAATTAATAAAAACGCATTTAAGTACAGTTAGTAGTGAGATTGTTGTATATGACAAGGATGGTAATCGCTGGATCTCTTCTTCCGGTGGTAATACATGGACAAAAACCGTTAACGCGATAGGCTTAGCGGGAGGCGAAAAATTAGTTGATCTGAAAGTAGATGTTGGGGCTAACAACGGGTGGGCGATAAGTAACTTCAACAGGATCTATAATTACAGTGGTACTGCATGGACATTAACTTCTAATAATGTAAAAACAATTAGTTTAAATGATGTGTCGGGTGATGGTAGTTCCGTAATATATGGAGTAGGGAGAGAGGGAACTATTGTTAAAAGTAATAATAGTGGAAACACATGGACAGAAATTCCTAATGAATTGAATGTTGATTTGAAATCTGTAGATTTTTATGGGGCTTTTACAGGTTTTATATTAACAAACGCCGGAGTATTACATTATACCCCAACCGGAGGAAATTCATTTATGAATTTTTCAACTTTGACTAATGCCTTAAGTAATATTAAAGCATTTAGTTGCGTGATTTCAGCTACTGAATTGTATGCTATTGATCAGACAGGTAATTTTAAACTGAATAATTTCTCATTCATCGGAAGTAACTGGACGACTTTGTCAAGTTTGCCAAGTACTAATATCTATAATTGCGTTAAGGCTGTAAATTCTTCGAGTGTATATGCCGGCGGTAATTCAGCCGTGTTCTTTAAATACAATGGAACAAGCTGGTCGGCAATTACTACCACAATTCCTTCTACCGAGAATATTATTGATATAGATTTTAAAGATAACGGAGGTAATGTACAAGGTTACATTTTAACTCATGTAGGTAAGATCTACCGTTATGATGCAGGTGCCAATACTTTCACTCAAGTTACGGGATTAACTCCTTCTGTAGTTTATACATCTATCTATTGTAAAACAAGTAACGATGCTTTTGCTGCAAGTAATAATGGATATGTAGCAAAAATTATTGGAACGACCGGTTCAGAAACTACCACCGGATTCACTAATAACTATAAATCTGTATTTGTAACAACGGCTGGTAATTTAGTTGCAATGGGTGAAAACTCAACTGATCAATTAGGACAGATCAATTCAGGAAGTACCGTTCCATTAACCCCTGTTTATAATAACGTTTCTCAATCATTGATACCTCCCACATTGCTTTCTGTTACAACCAATGGAACCAATGCATTTATTTCTGGTGTTGATGGCACAATTTTGGAATACAATACAACTAACAATACCTGGGATACACAATTAACCGGAAGTAATACGCGATTAAATACAATTTCGAATGATATTGCGGGTAATGTAATAGCAGCGGGTAAAAAAGATATAGCGATTCCTGCCGCTAATCAATTTGTATACTCTAACAATAATGGCGTCAGTTGGACGGCTGCGGCGATAAATGGATTTGATGATTTTGTTGGGTCAAAAATAATCGGATCGAATCTATATGTTGTAGGTGCTAACAAACGGATCATGTATACAGGTTTAACGCCTTCCACATTGAATAATGTAACAAATTCTGCTGGAGCCGATAAGTTCAATGCGGTTTCCACTGATGGAACCGGAGTTAAATTTGTTGGTGACAACGGACTTATCTATGGAAGCGTTATATTAGGCGCTACCGCGCTTGCTGAAAATAATTTTAATCCACCAGTATTAAATGATGTGAAGTGGTATGATGCATCGCATGTGATCGCGGTTGGTAACTCGGGCCAAATACTGGCAAGTGATAATGCCGGAGCAGCATGGAAGGTGGTAGTTTCAGGAACTTCTTTTGATCTAAAGGCAGTCGATATTCTTAACCCAACAACTGCAGTAGTGGTAGGTAATAACAACACTTATCTGCATGTATCATTTACTTGTTCAGGACCAAATTGTATTTATACTAGCAGTGTTCCTGGTAGCTTGCCTTCTTCTTCAGGTGATATTACCGATGTGAGTGCGGCCAATAACAATATTATTGTAGTGGATGACCTTGGCGCTATTTATTATAAACCTTCTTCAGGTGGATTCTCAGCTATTACTACTACTAACATCAATCCTTTAAATTCAGTTTCTTTAACAGGATCGACTTTTGGCTATGCGGTTGGTAATACCGGAACATTTATAAGATTAAATCCTTCAACAAGCGCATATACAATTGTAGCTTCTCCTTCATTTATAGGAACAAATACATTAACCAGTGTGTATTTCAAAGATGATAATATTGGTTATGTGGCAGGAACCAACGGTGTTCTTGGAAAATCGATCAATGGAGGTACAACATGGAGTTCGGAGAGCACGCCAAGTTCTATTACTCCTACCCATACCATAAATACATTGGTACCTAATGGAAATTCTAGTATAGCTGTTGGGGGTAGTCCGGGGGCTTCAGGAAGCGCTTTAGATAATAAGAATATAATGTCTTCTCGATTCTATTATGATAAACTTGGACGACTGATAGCTTCTCAAAATTCGAAGCAATATTCTAAACATCCTTTAACATATAGTTATACAAAGTATGATAATTTGGGACGTATTATTGAAGTTGGTGAGGTGAAAGGAACAAGCGATCTGGAATCTCTTCCTAATACTAATAACGGACAAATCGATATTGGAAGTTTTGCCTCATGGCTGAATAATCCGGGAAATTTCTCCGCAGAGATTACTAAAACATATTATGATTCACCTGTGAATTTGTTGCCGGCACTTTATGATGGAGCAGGAACATTTGTTCAGGATAACTTTAACTTAAGAAACAGGGTGTCTTATGCTACATACCAGGATTTTGCAACAACACCATACAATCATGCTACTTTCTATAATTATGACATACACGGGAATGTTAAAACTTTGTACCAGTATAATGCAGCTCTTCCTACGGGTAATAAATTTAAGAGAACTGAGTACGAATATGATCTTATAAGTGGTAAAGTTAATAATGTAAAATACCAGGATGGAAGATCTGATCAAATGATGCATCATTACGACTATGATGATGATAACCGAATCACTAATGTATTCACTTCAAAAGATGGTGGAGCCATTTGGGATCAAGATGCAAAATACTTCTATTATCGTCATGGCCCATTAGCCAGAACTGAGATAGGTGATAGTAAAGTTCAGGCAACGGATTACGCCTATACAATGCATGGATGGATCAAAGGTGTGAACTCAAACAAGCTTGTTTCAGGTAATGATATGGGTAACGACGCAGAAACTTCATTGACTAACATTAATCGTTTTGTGAGTGAGGATGCAATGGGTTATAGCCTTGGATACTACAATAACGATTACACATCAATTGTGTCAGGTACTGTTAATCCTGCAGGCTACTTCCTGGCTGATAATGCTGTTGCGAACACTGTGGATGCGAATAACCGGGATATGTTCAATGGTAATATAAGTAACATGACCAAGAGTATTAAACAATTCATGAATACTAACGGAGGACAGCCACAGGCAATGTTGTATCAATATGATCAATTGAACAGGTTAGTGGAAGCTGTAAGTTTTGAAAGTTATAGCACAACAAACAATGCATGGAACAATACAGCTTTCAACGATAATTACAAGGAATTCTTTAGTTATGATGCGAATGGAAATATTAAAACGCTTAAACGTTTTGATGGAGCAGGGGGCGTAATGGATACTTTGACTTATCAGTACAATACGGTTGCTAATGGTGCCGCTAAGAACACTAATAAACTGGGTGCCGCGCAAGATGCTACTGTGACTGGAACTATAACTGATGATATAGAAAGCGGTCAGATCTTTAATACAAGTAATCATACTATGGATAATTACGGATACGATAATATTGGTAATTTAATTAAGGATGAGCAGGAAGAGATCGCGAATATTAAATGGACAGTATATGGTAAAATAAAAGAGGTCATTCGGAAAAATACCAGTACAAAGCCTGATCTTGAATTTAATTATGACGCCACAGGTAACAGGATAGGTAAAATTGTTAAGACTAAGGCAAGTCCGGGTGTTTACAATCCGTTAAATCAATGGTCTTATACCTATTACTGCAGAGATGCACAAGGAAATGTGATGGCTACCTATGAACAAACTCAGGCTACTTCCAATACACTTTATTTACAAGAACAGCATTTATACGGTAGCAACAGGGTAGGTGTTTTAACCAGAAATGTGAATGTACAAAGTCCGCCAAGTTATGGAGGTGTTTACGAACGCGAAGCTGGTAATAAAGCATTTGAATTATCTAACCATTTAGGAAACGTATTAACCGTTGTAACAGACCGAAAACTCCCGGTTGACGCTAACTCGGATAACGTAACAGATTACAATACACCGGATATAATTAGCGCTACAGATTACTATTCATTCGGTAGTCCAATGCCTGGAAGGCAAACTACTGGCAGTCAGTATAGGTACGG
>CALMVZ010000004.1 GCA_937873155.1 uncultured Bacteroidota bacterium
AGGTTTTATTACACCAAGATATCCCGTAGGGATATGATATCGGTAACAAATCCAATCAAAAAAATCTAATAATCCCGTAGGGATTTAATACCGGTAACATAAAACAACAACAGACAAAAAAATCCCGTAGGGATTAAACCTGCATTTTATTCTTACCTTTGATATCCTTTGTGAAAGAAACCATACGTCTCATATTTACCCCTATCTGGAAAACCTGGTTTGCGCTTTGTTTTGCGCTGCCTTTTTTGGTATTGTATCCTTTTTTTGCCCTTACGATCTACACAGGAAACATCCGTGCTGCTTATGGTTTGAAAAAAGTGTGGGCTTTTTTGATCTGTTTATTTGCGGGAATAATTCCTGCGATCACTTATAAGAAAAAATTCAAATGGCCGAAGGTGTGCGTGGTGGCTTCTAACCATACTTCATATCTTGATATTTGTTTAAGTGTTTTTTATATGAAACATACTGCTTTGTACATGGCTAAAGTAGAATTAATGAAAGCGCCTTTGTTCAAGATCTTTTTTAAAGCGATGGATATCCCGGTGAATCGCAAAAGTAAAATGGGTTCGCATAAAGCATTTGTGGATGCCGGCCACAAAATTGACCAGGGTTATAGCATGTGTATCTACCCGGAAGGAACTATTTCGAATGAAGGTGCGTTGAGACCTTTTAAAAATGGCGCTTTCAAATTAGCGATTGAAAAACAGGTGCCTATTATTCCGGTCGCTAATCTTAATAACTGGAAATTATTGCAGAACGGCGGCTTTTTTAAAAGTTATGGCCGTCCCGGATTAGCGAAAATTGTTGTTGGTGAGCCTATTTCAACAAAAGGGATGACTGAGGAAAATTTAGTAGATTTGCGTAACCAGGTTCATGCTTTTATACAAAGTGAATTAGATAAATACAATGGCACAAAAAATTGATATTAAAACAGTGGATGAGATCGCGCATTTGGCGAGACTTGAATTCAATGATGAAGCGAAAGGCGAGATCCTTAATGACATGAACCGTATGCTTGCTTTTGTAGATAAACTGAATGAATTGAACACTGATAATGTTGAACCTTTAATTTATATGACCGAAGAGCGCAGCGTTTTGCGTGAAGACGAAGTGAAAGTTACGGTTACTCAACAAGAGGCATTGAAGAATGCCCCTAAAAAAGATTCTGATTACTTTAAAGTGCCTAAGGTGATCGACCAGCCTTAATTTCCATGCTTAAAAATACTATTGAGATCCCGGTACGTTTCAGCGAAGTTGACTCGCTGCGTGTGGTTTGGCACGGACATTATGTAAAATATTTTGAGGATGGCCGCGAGAGTTTCGGGAAACAATATGGTTTAGGTTACCTGGATATTTATGATGCGGAAGGATTGGCTGTACCAATTGTTGATCTGCAATTACAATATAAACGACCGTTGGAATATGGTGATACTGCAATAGTCGAAACCACATTCATCAATTCTCCGGCCGCTAAAATAATTTTCGATTTTAAAATTTTCTCTGCCAGGCATAAACATTTGGTTTGTGAAGGAAGAAGCATCCAGGTTTTCATGAGTCCTCAGAAACAGGAATTATTTATTGTCAATCCTCCATTCTTTGAGGCGTGGAAGAAGAAACATAAATTAATGTAAGATATTCTCCTCCCCTTATTCCTTTTAACTATTCATTCTCCCTGTTTACCTTATTTTTCTAAGTAAAGAGCTGCTCCAACCTATTTTTGGGTATGGTCAATGTGTATGCTTATGAATAAGCTCTGCTCAATTCTGCTTTTTATTTTCTTTTCATTTGCGTTAGCTGCTAAAGACCAGCCTGAAAGTTTTAGCAAAGTACTTTCTTACTCAAAAGAAGATCTCAAAACAAAAACCGCTGTTTATACTTTAGAAGGCGGCGGTGAAAGTTTACTCGCGAGATTATGGTTCATTGAACATGCGCAAAATTCTATCGACATTCAATATTACAGTTTCGCAAAAGACATTACAGGAATTATTGCGACGGATAAGATCATTGTTGCAGCTGAAAGGGGAGTTAAAGTAAGATTACTCATTGATGATGCAGCTGCGAGAATGTATAGTTATGATATCCGTATGCTGGATATGCACGATAATATTGAAATAAGGGTGTATAATGCCGGTGTGATGTTAGGCAGGCCTGACCGCAGAGCTAAGTTTTTTTTAAAGAACTACAAACGGCTTCTCCGACGCATGCACAATAAGACTTTTACTGTAGATAAAGAAGCTTCTATAATGGGAGGAAGGAATATTGCAGATCGTTATTTTGATTACGACAAGAACTATAATTTCCGTGACAGGGATGTTCTGTTAATGGGAAAAGCAGTCAATCAAATAAATGAGTCTTTTGAAAAATTCTGGAATGATCCTTTGACCGTGACTTATACTGAACTTTCCGGGCGCAAAAAAAAGAACGAAAAGAATCACAGATATTATGTCAATTTGCATGAACGTTCTTTGAATACAAAGAAATTTTCCGTTGTGATGCGGAATAAAATAAATACCTATAACGATACACTTAAAAAAGCTGAACGCACAGGGTTGTTGGTATGGACCACAGAAACAACATTTATATCTGATAACCCTGGTAAGAATGAAGACAAGAAAGATTGGGTTGGCGGCATTTGTGCGGATTCAATGTTAAGTTTAATAAAGAATGCAAAGTTTTCCATCGATATTCAAAGTCCTTATTTTATAATTACGAAAGAGAAGATCGGGATAATCAAGGATGCAATTAAAAGAGGAATAAAGATCCGGTTATTAACGAACAGCCTTTCTTCAACTGATAATTTCATGGCCTTTAGTGCTTATCAGCGGGACCGTGAAGAGATCCTGAAAACAGGGGTCATCATTTATGAGTTCAAACCGAATGCAAAAGTGCGTTACAAATTAATGGTGCCGGAAGTGCAATCGAAATTACATTACAGGACAGTTTACGGTTTTCATTCTAAAACTATTGTGATCGACAACTCGGTTTCAATAATTGGTTCTTATAATTTAGATCCGCGCAGTGCGAATTATAATACAGAATGTATTTCAGTGTTCAGATCAAAACAAGTTTCAGAAAACCTGATGAAGATCATTGAAGAAGAATTCCTGCCTGAAAATGCATGGCCTGTTTCAGAAGATCGTAATCCGGATCACAAAGCTAAATTCATAAAAAAAATGAAAGCCTTTTTCTGCAGGATAGTTCCGAAAAAATACCTTTGATTAAAACACAATAAACTCTTCCGGATTTATCGGCAAACCATTATGCCATAATTCAAAATGTAAATGGGGGCCTTTACTTGTTTCGCCGGAATTACCAATGATCGCAACAGCTTCGCCCGATTTTACTTTGTCGCCCATTTTTTTCAAGACACTCGAGTTGTGTTTGTAGATGCTTATTAAATTATTGTCGTGCTGGATCTGTACAATATAACCTTCGGTAGGAGTAAACCCCGAATAAATAACAGTTCCATCTAATGTCGATTTTATCATGGCATCTTTTTTGGCTACAACATCAACTCCGAAATGTTCTTCACTTACATTGAATGATTCAGTCACCAAACCTTTCACCGGACTAAAAAATAAATAATTCGCCAGGACGCTCTTTTTAAAGCCGGAACCTTCAAATTTTATATTCGCAGGTTCGTTCTCAACATCTTTTCTGAACTGAATATCATTCTCACTCGGTTTTGTATTTACTTTTTGAAATTTGCCGCTGGTATCTTTTGCGGGTTTATCGGTTTTTCCTTCCGTTTTTCCTTCAAACACATTTACCAGGTTCTTCATGTACCAATCACGCGCTTTCAGGATCTGTTCTAAAGAATCAGTTTTTACTGTAAGATTTAAAATGTCTTTACGTTCTGTTACATCACCATAACCTGGAATATATTCACGCAATGTTGTAAAAGCCACAAGGCTTATAACTAAGGTTGTCATGGCAATTGTAATTGCACTGATCGCAATAATTAACCCCAAAGGCGATAAACGGAAAGCGAACTTTTCGGCAAAAGTGTCGTCATTTAATATAACCAGCCTGTACTTATTCCTAAGTTGGTCGGTTAACAGTTTCCATCTATTATTTTTATTTTCAGCCATTTACGGGTTTTTCAGAAACCTGATAGTGTACAAATATCCGAAAAATATATTTGTTATAAGAAACTTGCAAGACTATAAAAGTTTCCATAGTTTTGTTCCCGTTCCGATAACTATCGGAATTGGAAACATGGAAACTATAACAGAGAAAATGACAACAGAAGAGAAAATATTGATGGGGGCTGAAGAGCTGTTTTTTAAATATGGAATCCGCGGTGTTACTATGGATGATATTGCCAGGCATTTAGGCATGTCGAAAAAAACGATCTACCAGTATTACAAAGAGAAAGATGAGATCATTCATAAATTGATGCAGTCGCAAATTAAAAAGCACGAGACGACTTTTACTGAATCGTACGAAAAAGCGGCGAACATTGTGGACGAAGTGTTTTGCATCATGAAGAATATCCAGGATATTTTCAGTAAAATAAATCCTCAATTCATTTATGAACTTCAAAAATATTATTCGCAATCCTGGAAGCTGTTCAAGGATTTTAAGGAAGGTTTTATCCTGAAAATGGTTGAGAAATCGCTGGATAAAGGAAAAAGAGAAGGCCATGTTCGCGATGATGTGAATGTAAAGATACTTGCGCGCCTGAGAATGGAACAAATTGAATGGGCCATGAATCCCGGCGTTTTTCATCCTGATAAATATAAGATATTGGATGTGCATTTAGTACTCGCTGAACATTTCCTTTATGGCATCTGTACTTTAAAAGGCCATAAACTTATTAATAAATACAAAGAAATTACTGAAGAAGAATAAGATTTATATGAGAACAATAAAATTACTAACCCTTGTTGCTTTTGTGTACGGTGCTGTTACTGCGAAAGCACAAAGCACAAATCAGTCAGCCGATTTTTCGTTGCAAGCGGCTATTGATTACGCTATCAAACATAACGCAACATATTTAAATGCGGAATTAGATGTGAAGATCGCCAGGTATAATAATAAAGAGTTCTTAGCGATCGGATTTCCACAGATCGGAGCCAGCGTTGATTTCAAAGATTATTTCGAGATCCCGACTTCATTATTACCGGGACAATTTTTCGGAGCGCCTCCGGGAACCTTCATTCCTGTAAAATTCGGAACGCAATACCAGACCATGGCCGGTGTTTCTGTTTCGCAATTGGTTTTTAGCAGCGATTATTTTGTTGGTGTTAAAGCCGCCAAGGAATTAAGGATATTATCAGAAAAATCTTTAGCGCGTACTAAAACAGAAACTATCGTTACGATCACCAAAGCTTATTATATGGCTTTGATAAATAAAGAACGGATAAAAACGCTGGATGCAAATATTGTACGGATCAAAAAATTATTTGATGATACAAAGGCACTGAACCAAAGCGGATTTGTTGAGAAGATCGATGTTGACCGTTTAGAGTTAACGTATAATAACCTGGTAATTGAAAAAGAAAAGATCGCAAGATTGGTTGGCATTGCTGAAACATTATTAAAATTCCAGATGGGTTATGATCTTAAACAACCGATCAACTTAACGGATGAGATCAAAGCAGAGCAATTACAGGATATTGATCTTTTAGCTGAATCAAAAACAAATTATGAAGCACGTCACGAATATCAATTACTTCAGTCACAATTGAAATTGAACAACATTGAATTGAAGCGTTACAAATACCAATACTTACCGTCTTTAGTAGCTTACGCTTCTTATAACCAACAGGCACAACGTACCGAATTCGATATTTTCGATACAGATAAAAAATGGTATCCGATCGGGATCTTCGGTGCAACTTTAAATTTCCCGATCTTCACGGGCGGACAAAGATATTACAAGATCAAAAAGGCAAAGGTGAATGTCATGAAGACCGAAAATTCCATTACACAGGCAAGATCTTTCATTGATATGGAGATCACTTCGAGTTCCATTGCTTATAAGAATGCTTATGCTTCGATGCAGGTGCAAAAGAAGAATAAAGATCTTGCAATGAACATTTTCGAAACTTCAAAAAAGAAGTATGAAGCAGGTGTCGGTTCTAATTTAGAATTAGTAACTGCAGAAACGGCATTAAAAGAATCAGAAACGAATTACTTAAATGCAGTTTATGAGTTGATCATTGCAAAAACTGATCTCGATAAAGCAACAGGAATCATTAAATAACGAATTACAATATAATAGATTATGAAAACAACAAAATTAATTTTTCTTTCAGCCCTGACTTCAATATTGCTTGTTTCTTGCGGCGAGAAAACAAAAAACCTGGAAGAATTAAAACAAAAACAAGCTGAGTTAAAAACCGAACTGGCCACTGTTTCGGCAGAGATCTCTAAATTAGAAGGTGATTCGGCCAACAAATTTGTGTTGGTGGATGCTGCACCGGTTACACCACAGATCTTTAAAACATATATTAATGTTCAGGGCAGAGTGGATGCAGATGAGAATGTTTCATTATCATCTGAAATGCCGGGTACTATCACAAAAATTAATGTGAAAGCCGGTGACGAAGTTCACAAAGGACAGATCTTAGCAGAAACAGATGCACGTGCTATCCAGCAAAGTATTTCTGATCTTCAAACTAACGCTGATCTTGTAAATCAACTTTACGAAAAACAAAAATCGTTATGGGATCAAAAGATAGGAACTGAAGTACAATTCCTCCAGGCGAAAACACAAAAAGAAAGTATGGAGAAAAAGATGTCGGCCTTACAAGAGCAATTACGTATGTCGAAAATAATTTCTCCTATCGACGGAACTGTTGATGCAGTGGATATTAAATTAGGCCAGCTAACTGCACCGGGCATGCCTGCTATCCGTGTGATCAATTTCAGCAACTTAAAAGTGAAAGCTGAATTGGCAGAAAGCTATGCATCTAAAGTTCATAAAGGTGATGAGGTAATTATTAAATTCCCGGACTCAAATGATACGATCACTTCTAAAGTGAGTCATTCAGCACGCGCTATCAGTGCTTTGAACAGAACATTTGGCGTAGAGATCATTTTAGATAACAAGAAAGATTATCACCCGAATCAGATCGCTATTTTAAATATTAATGATTACAAGTCTGAGAAACCCGTAATGGCTGTTGCTTTGAATTATGTTCAGAAAGATCTGAAAGGACAAACTTATGTTTTGGTTGCTGACGGAAACAAAGCGGCAAAACGTAATGTGACATTAGGAAAACAATATAACGGAACCGTTGAAATTACAAGCGGCTTAAGCGAAAGCGATCTTTTGATCACTTCAGGTTATGATGGATTGAACGAAGGCGACGCGATCAAAGTAAAAAAATAAATATTAATAGGTGAAACGATAATTGAACCATTCTCGAATTACCGAATTGACAAATTAGCATTATGGATTTTAAACAATTTAAACCAAGTAGCTGGGCCATCGATAATAAAACGGCGGTTTACATCCTGACTATTATTATCACCTTCTGGGGAATTTCTTCTTATAACAAATTACCAAAAGAAAGTTTCCCTGATATCGTTGTTCCGAAATTTTTCGTGAGCACTGTTTATCCCGGTAACTCACCAAGTAATATAGAGAATACCATTACAAAACCATTAGAGAAGAAATTAAAATCAATTCCGGGTGTAAAAAAACTCATTAGTAACTCGATGCAGGATGTGTCGTTGATCACTGTTGAATTCGGGACGGAAGTTAATATTGATAAAGCGCGCCAGTCGGTAAAAGATAAAGTAGACGAAGCGAAATCAGATCTTCCTGCAGGCTTGCAGAGGCCGCCATTCGTTAAAGAATTGGCATTCTCTGAATTCCCTATCATGTATATCAATATAGCCGGTGACATGGATCTGAATAAACTGAAAGAGTATGCAGATGATCTTAAAGACAGGATCGAAGGATTAAAGGAAATTACGGAAGTAAAAATGGTAGGTGCTCCCGACCGTGAGATCCAGATCAACTTAGACATGTATAAAATGCAGGCGATGCAAATGGGCATGGGCGATCTTGAACGGGCGATCGGTTCAGAGAACATTACTATCAGCGGCGGACAAATTCCTATGGAAGGAACTAAACGTACAATAAGCATTAAGAATGAATTTAAAACCGTAGAGGAGATCAAAAATATTGTTGTTGGGTCGCAATCAGGAGCACAATTGTATATTAAAGATTTCGCGGATGTTGTAGATACAGTACGTGAAGCCGAAAGTTTCGCGCGTCTGGAAGGAAAGAACGTGATCACATTGAACGTTATTAAACGTGCCGGTGAGAACTTAATTGTTGCTTCTGATAAGATCAAAGAAACCATTGAGGATCTTAAGAAAACGCAATTTCCTTCAAATATTGATATCAAGATCACCGCAGATCAATCAGATCAGACAAAGTTAACATTACATGATCTGATCAATACGATCATCATCGGTTTTATTTTAGTGACTTTAATTTTAATGTTCTTCATGGGTGTAACGAATGCATTGTTCGTTGCCTTATCGGTTCCATTATCTATGTTCATCGCCTTCATCTTCATGCCGAGCATTGGATTTACTATGAATATGATCGTTCTATTTGCTTTCTTACTCGCATTGGGTATAGTTGTGGATGACGCGATCGTTGTAATTGAGAATACACACCGTTTGTTCGGGAATGGAAAACGTGATATTAAAACTGCTGCAAAAATGGCGGCAGGAGAAGTATTCTTACCGGTATTAAGCGGAACGATCACAACATTAGCACCTTTTATTCCACTGGCTTTCTGGAGCGGTGTTATTGGTAAATTCATGTTCTTCCTTCCGATCACTTTGATCATAACATTACTCGCTTCCTTATTGGTGGCCTATATCATTAACCCTGTGTTTGCTGTTGATTTCATGAAACCTCATGAAGTAGAGAAACAGAATTACGGCCGCATTAACCGTAAAGGCTGGCTGCGTTTATTGGTATATGGATTGGTCGCTTTAGTATTTTACGGACAAGGAAATATTGCCATTGGTAATTTGATGATCTTCTTTGCATTATTCATGATCATTCACCGTTTGTTCTTATATAAAGTGATCGAGAATTTCCAGACAAAAACATGGCCTGCATTCCAACGTGGTTATACAAATTTGTTAGTATGGGGATTAAAGCGTCCATGGCAATTATTAGTAATGACACTTGGGTTATTTATTTTCTCAATTGTTTTAATGGGTATCCGTAGCCCGAATGTGGTATTCTTCCCGTCAGGTGATCCGAATAATATTTTCGTTTACGTGAAATTACCGGAAGGAACAGATCCGGCGAAAACGAATGAGGTAATGAAGTTGGTCGAGAAAAAAGTAAATGGAGTTATTGGCGAGAATAATGATATTGTTTCATCGATCATTACCAACGTTACCATTGGAGTAACCGATCCTCAGGACGAAGATCAAAACTCTTATTCCAACCGTGGAAAGATCGCTATTAACTTTGTGAAATTTGCTGATCGTAACGGAAAAAGCACAATGGATTATTTAAAAGCGTTGCAAGCCATGGAGTGGAACATCGCGGGTGCTGATATTACTTGTAACAAAGAACAGGCCGGCCCTCCGGTCTCAAAACCTATCAGTATTGAAATTAAAGGTGATAAGTTTGAAGAATTGGTTAATAATGCAAGAGACCTTAAGCGTTTTATTGAAGAGGCCGGCGTACCGGGTGTAGCTGATCTGAAAACGGATTTCGTGGATAACAAACCTGAAATTGTTTTTGATATCGACCGTGAACGCGCGAACCGTGAAGGAATTTCAAGCGCACAATTAGCCATGGAGATCCGTAAAGCAGTTTTCGGTATCGATAACCCAAGTAAATTCCGTGATGCGAATGATGAATATCCGATCCAGTTGCGTTACAAATACGAGCAACGTACAAATGTGGAATCGTTAAAGAATTTAAAGATCACGTTCCGTGATATGAACATGGGCGGCATGCTGCGTTCGGTTCCTTTATCATCTTTCTGTGATATCCGTTATGAAAATACTTACGGCGGTATCAAACGTAAACAAAACAAACGCGTGATCACTTTATCTTCTGATGTGTTGGAAGGATTTAATCCGAATAATGTAGTTGCACAAGTTCAGGAAGTCGCAAAGGGTTTCCGCCCAACAGGAGCTGTTGATGTTAAATTCGGTGGGGAAATGGAAGAGCAGGCTGAAACGGCCGATTTTTTACAAGGCGCTATGAAAACATCGATCGGTTTAATTTTATTCGTATTGGTGCTTCAGTTCAATTCTATAGGTAAATCAGTGATCATTTTATCCGAGATATTATTAAGCGTGATCGGTGTTTTATTAGGCACTGCGATCTTTAAAATGGATATGAGTATTGTTATGACCGGTATTGGAATTGTCGCGCTCGCCGGTATAGTCGTCCGGAACGGTATTCTCCTCGTAGAATTTGCGGAAGAAGCACGGCACAAAGGAGCGAGTTTGTGGGATGCAACTGTTGATGCAGGCCGTACACGTGTAACGCCGGTAATTTTAACAGCAACAGCCGCGATCTTAGGTTTAATTCCTTTAGCAGTTGGATTGAATATTGATTTTGAAGGATTATTAACCAGTTTCTCTCCTAATATTCACTTTGGCGGAGATAACGTGGTGTTCTGGGGTCCTTTAAGCTGGACGATGATCTTTGGTTTAGGATTTGCAACATTCTTAACATTATTATTGGTTCCTGCAATGTATCTGATCGCGGAACGATTAAAACGTAAAGCAGTTATCATTTTGAATTACTACGATCTTCCAAAGGCATTAATGTATGTGCCGTTCTTCATATTGGGTTGCCGCATCTTATTGGGCATTACCCGCAAGAAGTTGGATTACGGTAATTTAGACTACTAGTAGTTTAGTTCTGTTTCTAAAAGCGTGTAGTCCCGAGAGCTCTCGGGACTACACGCTTTTTTATTTTAAGGCACTACTAAATTTTGTAGCTTTGTTCTTTAATCCGCGGAATGCATAAGTCCCCTTTTAGTCTTCTTAAATTTCTGATCAGCGTTGGTTTTCTTCTGCTGGTATCTTGCAATCATGATGAAGAAAAAGTAGAGCAGAAGGTTGTTAAGGTAAGAGCTCCTCAGGACGTAGACGCTTCAGTAAAAAAAGAGATAGAAAGTCTTTTATCAAAACGGATCAATTACACAACACTTTTATTGTTTGAAGATACGATCCGGACCTTAGAATTTTTTAAACCTGTTGCTGAAAGGGAATCGCCTTATTTTACGCATAATGGAAAATTAAAACCATTAGCGGACACATTGATCTCTATTTTTAAGGATGCGAGGTTTTATGGTTTGATCCCTGATGACTATCATTACTCAAAAATAAAGGCCCTGCAGGAAAAATTCTTTAATATAAAAGATAGCTTGTTCGATGCCTTCGCTATTGCACAAAGTGAGATATTACTATTTGATGGACTTTACAAATTCGGTGCGCATTTAAATAAAGGGCGTTTTTATCCTGACAGTTTACTGTTGGAATGGAATCCAAAAAAACTGGATACGAATTGGGTCGATATCATTGGCTATGGTTTAGCAACAGGAAATATCCGTGCAGCATTTGATTCTTTGGAACCTGTGCATGAAGGTTACAAATTTTTAAAATTGGAATTGAGAAAATACATTGCTGAAAACGAAAAAATACTTTGGGATTCTGTTTCGTTCATTAATGTAAAAGATACGCCTCTTGTTCTGAGCCAGGTGAAACGCCGTTTAATGATCACCGGCGAGTATGACAGTACTGTAAAAGGAAATGACAGCGTAAAACTTGCTAAAGCAATTAAAAGATTCCAGCCGAAATTTAACCTGGAGCCTGATGGAAAACTAGGGAAGTACACCAAACAGGCTTTAGGTTACGATAAAGAAAAAGTGATCCGCCAGATGGAAATGGCTTTAGAACGCTGGCGTTGGGAGCCGAGAGAATTTCCGAAAAGATATTTTTGGGTGAATATTCCAAGCGCTGATCTTCATGTTTGGGAATATGATAAAAAAGAAAAGAAAGATACCTTGGTTTTATTTTCGAGAGTTGTTGTTGGAAAACCGGAAACACCTTCGCCTCATTCGGTAAAAAGTAAGATCAATTACATGCTGGTGTATCCGTATTGGAATGTGCCGTACAGTATTGCGTGGAAAGAAATCCTCCCCGCTGTTAAGCGCGATACAAGCTATTTGAGAAGAAAAGGTTTTGAAGTTGTTGATTATCACGGAAAGGTTCTGGATATCTCTAAGTTGCATTGGAAACGTTACAACAAAGATTATTTACCGTTCAAATTCCGTCAGCGTATTGGCGGCGATAATAGTTTAGGTATTTGTAAATTCAATTTCCATAATAAATATGGCATTTATATGCACGATACCAACAGTAAAAAATATTTTAAGACTTTCTATCGTTACCAAAGTCACGGTTGCATTCGTTTAGAAAAATTCGTTGAAGCTGCCAGGTTCCTGATACGTGATGATACATTAAAATTGCCTTACGATACGTTAATGAGTTATTTCGCCACACCGATCCAAAGGCAGATCAATATGAAAAAACCATTCCAGATGTACGTAAAGTATTATACTATGCGTGCGGATGATTCCACAGGACTTCATATGTACATCGATATTTACCGTCGTGATGAGAAGATGATGAAGATGGTTTATAAGGGGAAATAGGGAATTGCGCGGATTTTTTTTGGCTCCAGTAGCAGCGCCAGGCGCTCCGGCGCTTTTATTACCGGCTCCGGTATAAAAAGTAACGGCTCCTCCGGAACTGTTAATGGCTCACGAAACTCTTTTATACGCTCCAATAAAATTAGTATCCGCTCCTGCAATTATCCCGGGTGCTCCTGAGGTCTAAGTATTCGCTTCTATAATAATAGCATCGGCTACCGCGTTTGTTTTATTAGCTTCAGCTGTATTTTTACAGGCTCCCATGTTCATTCTATTTTTTATCACACTTAAACTATTTGAAATCTGTGTGCTTTTAGATAACCGGATATAAAGCGTGAGAGCATATTAACGTTTTTTCACGGAGCGAATCCAGCTTTTGGCAAATCACTTACGTTATAGTACTAAAAAGAATCCATGTCAAGCAGAAGTGAAATAGGGCATAACCAGAATGTGGCGAACTTTGAGGATCTGATAAGCCGGTGTTCGGGATTTGGCGCTAATTATAATCCGAATTTCAATGCTATTAAGTTAGGAAATTTGAATACACTCCGGGCCAATGCGTTAAATACTCTTTCGGCTACCTCCGCCGCAAAAATGGCTTACGAAAGCGCGGTGAACGATCGCGAAATTGTTTTTAAACCACTGAAGAAACTAGCTACCCGTATTATGAATGCTTTAAAAGCTTCGGGGGTAAGCGAACTTGTAATAAAGGATGCCCGGTCGATCAATTATAAAATTCAAGGCGTAAGGGTAAAAGCAATTTCTGAAAACGAAACCGAAGCAGAAAAAGCAAAGCATATTTCTGTTTCAAGACAAAGTTTTGACAGCATGATGGAACATTATAGCAGACTTATTGATCTGCTAGGTTCAATTCCGGATTACCAGCCTAATGAAGCTGAGTTAAGTGTAACGGGTTTAAATACGCTACTCTCGAATATGAAAGCTTCGAATACTGCTGTAATTAACACTACTACAACTATGCTGAACGCGATCATTGAACGAAATCTTTTGCTTTACAATAAAGAAAACGGGCTGGTACTTATAGCCAACGAAGTAAAGTTTTATGTGAAATCGGTTTTCGGGACAACGAGCCAGGAGTATAAAGAGGTTAGAACTATTAAATTTACAAGAAGAAAGATCAATTAAGTTAAGACCATAGTTAATATTTTCTCTCTATTTCTTTTTACCCTTTTCATCACATAACAATAATGGATGTGTATAATCGGGAATTATCCATTGAAAATCGGTACGCATGTAATTTTTAAAACATGAACTGCTATCGTAAAGTTTACGCAACATGTCGTAACATAATTTATTTTGATAACCGGCTTGTGTAGAATCACCTGTAACTCCAATTTCAGGATAACCGGCGCGTATGTGGCAATTGTTACAATTGGTTTGCATCGGGTGTATTACTAATTCTATATAAGGATTGGAAGCCATTGGTAATTCCGAACCTCCGGGAGCAGAAGGTAAACCATAAGCATCTACTAAATTATAATGCTGCCACGGGCCTTGTGCATTCGGTAAAGCCGGGCGATTTTTAGAATAAGGCCCTACGTTAGGTTGATCAGTCCACCACGCACTTTGCATGGTCCAACTGTATAATTCTTTTGTGTTAATGTGTGAAGCAATTGTTACCAAATAATCTCCAACACCAATTGGTTTGTTATAGGCCCAATAGCTACTTGCCATTAAAATGGCTTTATCACTTGCGTCAAATGAATCCCAATCGGCTTGAGTTATCTGGTGGTAGTAAAATTCATTAATGCTATGGCGGCTGTAATTACCGGGTTTTGCCATAACAGGACCAATTTGCTTGGTATTGTCAAAATTATATACGTTGTACAAATATGCGAGCGGCGTAATAATTTGTTGTGTAAGTCCTCCGGGATCTACGGCTACAAAGTGTTTCCACATTTCGTATCCTGCATAACCTGTATAGGCAGGGTTATAATCTCCGGGATACCATACAGGCACCAAATTAAGCTGACCTTTAAGTACAGGCCAGTACATGTGTTTGGTGACAACATAATTGGATGGTGCTTCTAAACCTGAACCTTTTTTAGCAGAGTATAAGGAATCCATTACATGCTTGTTATAAAAACCATTATTATTAATCCAGTTATACGCGCCTTCACTAAGTGATTCGGTTGGTATCATAATATCACCATTAAACAAAAAGTGTTTGCCGGGTATAATTGCAGTGTGACTAGCGTTAGTAAACACATTAAGATTTTCAAATTGATCAATAACCGGTTGGGGCATTGGGTAATTAGGCGTATGAAGGGTATCTAAAATAGCTTTACTGGCAACATGAAGCCTGTTACGTTGTATCAGAGATAAACTATGGAATTCTTTTGCGCCTAAATTATGTACACCTGTATCACCCTGGCAGAATATATCTTTTATTCTCAAGGCCTCAACCGAATTAGGCCATGTATACCAAACCGGCCAGCCTACATTATTTTTAGCAGGTTGCATCATACCGGCAAACAATGACCATGCGTGATGACGAAGCGTAGTATCATTAACGGCACTCAATGCTGCATTTAAGGTGGTAGTATTTGCAGGATAATCAAATCCTGCAGGAATAGGCTGATAACCCGGCCAGCTAACAGAAACTGTTTCTTTTGGAGTTTCATTTACAGTTTCATTGGAGGCTTTATCACCTGTACAGGTAATCGCTAATAGTATAATTACAACTGTAACAGATACCGCAACAATTTTTATTTTCATATGTTTAATTCTATTAACCTACTCTTTATTGGATTTTCGGTGAACTCCTTTTAAATCGTCATAATGAATGTTAGTACCAGCAAGAGTAAGTTCCGGTTATTCTTTAATGATCTTTACAACCTTGTTTTGCGAATTATTCCTGAGCTGTACAAAATAAACGCCATCATTTAGTTCACGAATATCGAGCAAAGTTTTTTCGCCGGTTATTTCCTGTTTTATAACTGTTTGTCCGATCAAATTGATCACAGAAACAGTTGTGTTGGTTGAAACGTTTTGGATCTCCAGTGTAAACAAACCGTTATTAGGATTAGGGTACACTACGATCTCTGAACTCCAAACTCCCAACGGCTGCAAGCCTGTGCAAGCAGAAACGTTTTGTGTGAATGTGGTTGAGTCTGTACAGCCGGCAGCACTTGTACCTGTTACGGTATAGGTTGTTGATACCGTTGGGGAAACGGAAATGCTGGTACCCGGGCCTCCCGGGTTCCACACGTAATTAACAGCGCCATTAGCTGTAAGGGTGGCTGATTGCCCAACACAAATCAGGGTGTTGGATGTACTTGCGGTAACCGTTGGGTTAGGGCTAATATTTAAACAAACCGTTGCAGTATTTTTGCAACCATTAGCATCTGTACCAGTCACTGTATAAGCACAACTGCAAGCTGTATTAAATGGAAAACATGGTGATTGCTGAGTAGAAATAAAAGCGCATGGGCCAGTCCAGGTATAAGTATTGGCGCCGGATGAGGATAAGCAACCTGTGTTACCATTACACGCCGCAGAGAATGAATTTGCCGTTACAGTTGGTAATGGAAAGGCGGTTAAAGTATAGGATTGTGAAGTTGTACAATTGCTGGCATCAGTAACTGTAGCATTATACACTCCTGCTCCTAAACTTGCGGCGAGGGAGTTTGTACTAACTGACGGTGACCACGAGTAGGTATAACCCGGTGTGCCGCCGCTAACATTTAAAGTAATACTGCCGTTTGTTTGTCCGGCGCATCCTGCATTGGAAGTTGTTGCGCTTACAGATGGAGAATTGGGATTAGATAAACTTTGGGAAATATTAATTGAGCAATTATTTGCATCTTTTACTGTGCAGGTATAGGAGCCTGCACCAATACCGGTGGCTGTAGAAGTTGTGCCGCCTAAAGGAGACCATGAATAGGTTAAGCTGCCGGTTCCTCCACTTGCAGAAATTGTGATTGCTCCGTTGGTTAATCCACAACCCGGAGACGCTGTTGATACAACAGAAGCTGTAATTGCAAGAGGTTGTGTTATTGTAAACGTTTTAATTATCGAGCAAGAATTAGCATCGGTAATTGTACATGTAAAGCTGCCATTTGAAAGACCGGTTGCAGTGGCTGCTGTACCACCGGCAGGAGACCATGAATAGGTTAAGCTGCCTGTTCCGCCGGAAGCGCTAACACTTGCCATACCATTAGACGCACCGTTGCAGGTAATGTTTGTTTGAGATTGAGTTGCGGTAATTGCAGTTGGCTGTGTAACATTTACAGAATTTACACTGGTACAACCATTCGCATCAGTAACGGTTACAGTTTTTACACCAGCATTTTGTCCGGTAATAACAGAAGTAGTTGCGCTTGTTGACCAGGAGTATGTGTATCCTGCTGTACCACCGCTTGCGGTTACTGTAGCCGAACCATTGGAACCACCATTACATAAAATGTTTGTAACCGCAGTGGCTGAATTTACTGCAGATCCGGGCTGAGAAATATTTACCGATTTAACCGAAGTGCATCCGTTGGCATCGGTAACTGTTACAGTTTTTACACCGGAGGTTTGTCCGGTGATAACAGAAGTAGTTGCACTTGTTGACCATAAGTATGTGTATCCCGCTGTACCACCGCTTGCTGTTACAGTTGCAGAACCAGTTGAATTGCCAAAGCATAAAACATTTGTTACGGCAGTTGAGGTAACGAGAGCTGAAGGCTGGTTGATGTTCACTGAATTTACATTGGTACAACCATTGGCATCGGTAACTGTTACAGTTTTTACACCGGAGGTTTGCCCGGTGATAACAGAAGTAGTTGCGCTTGTTGACCAGGAGTATGTGTATCCTGCTGTACCACCGCTTGCGGTTACAGTTGCAGAACCTGTACTGCCACCATTACATAAAATGTTTGTAACCGCAGTGGCTGAATTTACTGCAGATCCGGGTTGAGAAATATTTACAGATTTAACCGAAGTGCAACCGTTCGCGTCGGTGACAGTAACGGTCCGCACCCCTGCGTTTAAGCCGGTAATAACCGAAGTTGTTTGTGCGCTTGACCATAAGTATGTGTAACCCGGAGTACCGCCGCTTGCTGTTACAGTTGCAGAACCCGTTGAGCCACCAAAACACAAAACATTAGTAACCGCGGTTGAAGTATTAAGCGCTGAAGCGGGTTGTGATATAGTAATTGATTTAATACTTGTACATCCATTCGCATCTGTTACAGTTACTGTTCTTACTCCTGAGTTTAATCCGGTAATAACCGAAGTTGTTTGAGCTGTTGACCACAGGTAAGTATAACCCGGTGTTCCGCCTGAAGCTGTTACTGTAGCCGAGCCGGTTGATCCTCCAAAACACGCAACATTTGTTACAGCCGTTGATGTATTAAGTGCTGAGGCGGGTTGAGTTATAGAAACTGTTCTTGACGCTGTTGAACCGCAACTGTTAGTAGTAACACAAGTATATGTTCCTGCACTTAAACCGGAGGCGGTTGCTGCATTACCTCCGCTTGGACTCCATGTATAAGTAAACGGTCCGCCACCAGAGGCGCTTACGGTTGCAGAGCCTGTACTTCCTCCAAAACACGCAACGTTAGTTTGACCTGATAAATTCAAAGTAGGAGTAGGGCAAGGCTGAGTTACACAAAATATAGGATTAACACCCGGGAAATAAGTTCCTCCCGGATCAATATTATAAGTTGTTGTCTCGTTTGTTAACCAGTTTGCCTGGCTGCAAATAGCGCTTAGTACTGTGTTTTGTGTTCCGCACTTAATACCGGTGTAAACATTATTATCACCGTGATAGCCGCCTAAACTTGCATCATAATTAAGAGCAATTGCAGTTAAACCAAGAGTCAGACCCGGAGGAATATAAGAGTTACCATTGTTAGGAGCGCCTGAACCAGGTTGAAGAAATTGACCTGCAACTTGCGGCACAGCATTGTGTGTGGTGGCAAATGGATTTGTCCACCCGAATACCCAGTTTGATACTGTGGTAGCGTTTGGCCCCTGGAAAATAAACCAATTGTCACCTCCTGCCGGTGAAGGACAAGTTCCCGGAGCTGTATTAGTCCAGCCTGTAACTACAACTGTTCCCGGTAAACCACTTACAGATGGACCTGTTGCAACTGTTATGGTCATTTTAATTACAGTGTTAGCCGCTATACTACCTGTGGTAGTCCAGGCAATAGAGCCCTCGGCGGTGTTGGTTAAAGAAACGGCGGCAAAACCGCTTAAAGCAGAATCATATCCATAATCGGTTATCCTTATAGTAGTGCCCGCGCTTATATTTACAAATGTTACCATGGTTAATTCGTAAGGGACAACATCATAATTAATTCCAATAATAGCCATGTCGCCGGGAGCCAAAGTCGTTTGGGCTTTTGATCCCTGGAAAATCAGAAATGCTAATAATGTAAAAAACAGATTTTTTAATTTTTTGCCTTGTCTCTTAATCATGATGGTAAATTTTTTTGATAATGAATTTCTTGAATATATTTGAATAGAATCAAATATAATATTTTTAGTTTTAATTACTAAAATCTAAATTTTTAAGACTTTAATAATTTTAAATAAGTGCAGTGTTTTCAACATTAATAAAAAAATAAATAAGACTGACTTTATCTTAAAAGTCAGTCTTACTAAACATAATTTCAATTTAGTTAAGGCTTTGTAGGATACATGCCATTCACACAAATAATATAATTAAGTCCTAAGTACGGTTGCATATTTGAAAATGGCTGGCTTGACCCTGTGTTACCAATTTGCAAACCGGATGCGTTTACAGTTAACCCGCTTGAGTTAACACTTATAGCGCCAGTGTTAAGGGTGGTGTTATCTGTGTTGTTTGCGTATAATCCGCCGCCGCCGCCTTCAATACCAAGATATTGTCCTGAAGGGTTGCTGCCATTTTGCACGGTATTATTAACTTTCATTGTAGCTGTAATATTCCCGGAAACAGCCACAGTGTTTTGACCAACTAGCGGATGGTTGTGAGCCGGAAGTTGATTCAGGGCAAGGGTTGTCATTTCATTTCCGCCGCGTACGCCTAATGAATAATTAGTGCCTGATACAGGTGAAACACCAGGATTAACAGGTACGATGCCTCTTAGGTCGGGTAAATTAAAGCTAACATTCACAGTTCCACCATAGGTGGTGCCCAAAAGCGAATATAGAGCTTGATACTGATTCACCGGTAAAAGTCTGCCATCGCAAAACATCCAGTTCATTGGTGCAAAATTGCCTGCGAATAAAATAATTTGTGCTAAATAACCGTCATCCATAATTTTTAGTTTTTAGTTTATAAATAATTGAATTGTTTTAAATTTTATTATTGCTGTGAAGGATATTGCCCATCTACACAAATCAGATAGTTAAGTCCTAAGTACGGTTGCATATTTGAAAAGGGTTGATTTGATCCTGCAATGCCAACCTGCAAACCTGAGGCATTTACAGTTAAGCCACTTGAGTTAACATTTATGGCGCCTGTATTTAATGTTGTATTGTCGGTAGTATTAGCATACAGTCCGCCGCCGCCGCCTTCAATACCAAGATATTGTCCTGAAGGGTTGCTGCCATTTTGCACGGTATTATTAACTTTCATTGTAGCTGTAATATTCCCGGAAACAGACATAGTGTTTTGACCAATTAGCGGATGGTTGTGAGCCGGAATCTGATTCAGAGCAAGGGTTGTCATTTCATTTCCGCCGCGGGCACCTAGTGTATAGGTACGGCCTGATACAGGCGAAACGCCGGTACAAACCGGTACTATGCCCCTTAAGTCGGGTAGATTAAATGTAGCCCCCGATACTCCTCCGTATATGTTTCCTAAAAGCGAATACAGAGACTGATACTCAACTACAAGAAGGGTTTGACCATTGCAAAACCTCCAGCTTTTCGGTTCAAAATTTCCTGCGAATAAAATAAGTTGTCCTAAATAACCTTCATTCATAATGTTTAGTTTTTATCTAATAAGTATTGAAATTAGGACCTAATTCAGAACGGGCAGGAAAAATGATTTGAAATGCAAGACTTTGTATTTGAATGAAAAAGACACTAGGTATTTTTACCTAGTATAACTAAGGCTTAAAGCAGGAAATCAAAAGCGGGCGCGATAATTCATAATCATTTCAAACTGATCGGCAATGTTGCGGGAAACGGGCAATGTGTTTCCATTGATCTCAACATCTTTTTTAGAATATCTGTAAGCTTTCGACATATTTATAATATAAGAACGATGGATCCTGAAAAAGAGGTCTTTATCAAGTTGCTCCATCATACTATCGAGGCTTTGGCGGCTTACCACTTTTTTATCCTCACAAAAAATATTGATATAATTCCCTTCGCCTTCTATGTAAAAAATCATATTAAATGGAATGATCACCGTTTCGTAGCCATCTTTAATATGGAGGTTATTATTCCGGTTTTGATCTATTTTCGCTGCAATAAGGTTCAAACTGGCATAAAGATCTGATTTTTTAAATGGTTTGGTAATATAGGCTGCGGGTTTGGTTTTCACGATCTCTTTGATCATGGCCATGTCGGAGTGGGCTGTGATATATATAAATGGTATTTTAAGATTGGCATTAATGTATTCGCCAAGTTCAAGACCGTCAAGCTCTTTTTCCATTCTTATATCAAGAAGGGCCACATTTGGTTTTTTTTCATGAAGAAGTTTAATCGCTTCTTTTTTTGAATGTGCAAGATGAATTTCTTTGCAGCCAAAGTCACCGAGTACATCCTTGAGGTCTTCAGCTATTAGAACTTCGTCATCAACAATTAATGCTTTAAGATTTTTCATTCCGGGTTGTGTTTTGAAATATTAAAGTGTAAACAAGTCCGTTAGCGTTTTTGAAAGTGTATTCGCCTTTTATTTGTCTCGAAAAAATATTTATCAGCCTCATTCCAAGTTTTTCGGGTGAGGATGATATCTTGTCCGGGATGCCTTTACCGTTATCGTGTACAGAGAATGTGATTTTATCTTCATCGTTTTTATGAAGGTCTATTATGATCCGCGGTTCTTTAGTTCCTGAAAACGCATATTTTATGGAGTTGGAAACCAGTTCTGAGGTGATCATACCTATGGCAATGGCCTTTGGAGAATCAAACATCAACTCATCGCTATTAATTGAAAAGCTTATCGAAATATTTTTTGAATTAACAATATCATTGATCGAGCTCACCAGTTCATTCAGGTATTTATTAATTTCTACACTGTCCATATTATCCTGGTTATATAACATTTCATGCACAAGTGCCATGGACCTGATCCTTCTTGAGGCGTCATTGAGGGAGTCTATTTCAGGTGTGCTTTTACTTGAGTGGATTTGCATGTTAATAAGCGAACTTACAAACTGCAGGTTGTTTTTTACCCTGTGGTGGATCTCCTGTATCAGTGTATCTTTTTCTTTGTTTTTTTGATTCAATATTTTATTGGTGTGGTAAATCCTCCTGGTTAGAAGAACGATAACGACCAACAAGGCAACAAGAACCGCCAGCAAAATATAAATAATCAGGTTCTCCCTTTTTTTCTGAACAAGATCTTTTTCTGTTTCTTTAAGTTCGCCGGAAACCAAAGTGATCTGTTGTTTATATTTTTCATTCTCATATTTCTCTTGAATGTTATTTACCTCTGCATCAAAGATCTTTTGATTTTTTTCCAGGATCGCTTTGTAATAATCCTGCCGAATGCGGAAACAATTAAGGCTATCACCCATAAAAAAATAACAATTGCTTAGTTCAAAATAAACCTGGTCGAGTGGATAATCTATATTTTTTTGCTTAACCATACGTATGATTTTTTCATAATAGGGGATGATCTGAAGCTTGGGAAAAGAATTATGCGACAAAAGCTGCGCCTGGTTAAATATTCCATGTATTGCATCAGCATCAGCTCCCGTTTCGGTCCACAACTCTACCGCTTTTTTATAGCACTTCATGGCAGAGTCAATCATCGACCTGTTCTTTAATGAGAATCCTATTTCATTCAGAGAGACAGCTTCAGAGTTCTTGTCGTTAATCTGCCTTGCGAGTTCGAGCGATTTAAGTGAAAAAAATACAGACGAATCTAAGATGTTGTTTTCGTTCTCGATTGCTGCATACCGGTTATATATTCTGATGAGTTTTGGAATATCGTTTATTCCTGAATTATAATACAACGTGATAGCTTTTCTGATGTAATTTGTTGCATCGTGATAATGACCAAGGCTTCTGTAGTATTCGGCAACATCCGTGTAACATTTTGCAAGATTTGATTTGTCATTTTCAGATTCGAAGAGTTCAATTGTTTTTAAGTAATATTGTAGAGATGTTGCAAGGTTACGGGAAAGTTTATAGGTATTAGCCATGTGATTATAAACTTCACCAAGCAATTTTTTATTTTTTGGTATTTTAATTAAAGGAATAAGCGTAAAGAGTATCTTCTCTGATTTTACATAATGTGATTTTTTATTGTAAAGTGTTGTAAGGTAACATGAACTCCGGATATAACTCGCGGTATCGTGAATGGGGCCGGATAAACAATTTTCCAACTTTCGAATCGACGAATCAATGCTGGTGAATGATTTTAATGAATCGAGGCACGGTAGCTGGCCATAAACAAATGAACTGATCGCGATGGTTACAGCAACAAGAATATACAAAACTCTTTTCACAGGCACTAAAGTAATTAAACAATGGGAAAAAATAAGGCCGGTGTTATGAAATACTTTCTTTTGTATTTGAAATGTATAACCTGGTTTTAAAAACATTCTCCCAAAGTAAAATACAATCCGCTATTGTATTTGCTATAGTAACCATAATCTATTCTGACATTCAGGTTATCTTTTTTCAGCATGGATAAACGAATACCACCTCCGAAGCTGTAACGTAATTCATTTTTCGATAAAGGATTTTGCGGGCTATACACATTACCAACTCCGCCAAAAGCAACAAGGCTTAATCTCCAGATGATTGGAGCACGGTATTCTGCAATGAAGGTTGTCATGTTGCGGTCACGTAACCGTCCCTGGTAAAAGCCGCGCATGTTGTCTTGACCTCCGAAGCGAGCATAATTCCTCATAGGCGGTTCTCCGTACGTTGAATAATTGTACAACTGAAATGCAAGAACATGGTTCAAAATTATTTTTTGAAAAAGGCGGACATCGATCACCATCTTTGTAAAATCGTAATGGCTTCCGAGACCTTCATTATAACGGGTGACATGACTATTAAAGAAAAAACCTTTCGTAGGCCAAAACGCTTTATTGCGTGTGTCGTAACTTACACTTAAACCTAAACCTGAATTTGCATATGGTTTTTTTCCTGTGAAATTCAGGGTGTCAAATATCCCGCCATCCAGATATTCAATTTTAAATACATTTTGGAATTCGTAGATCAGTCCGGTGAAAAAATGATCGAACAGTTGTTTTTTAATATGCATGTAACAGCCATATTGTTCGTATTTGTAACGTTCCTGCCATTCGTCTTTTGTTTTCGGGCCTAAACCCCAGAAGAATTCAGGAAAATAAGAGTGGCCTATATCTGCATATAATATATATTTCTCTTTCGGGAAATAAATGGTTGCATCTATGAATTGGAAATTTTGTCCGCGCTCTGTAAAAATAACAGCGGCATTTACTGATGAAGTCCTTGTAAGCGTATCTTTTCGTGTTGTTGTTTTGAAAGTGGCTGAACCAGAGGCGCCGTAACCCCAACCGGTTTCCGGTGTACGGAAAAGTGCCGGTAAAAATAAATAATTTACATTCTTAGTGCTATCCTGTTTGAATTGCGCCTGGAGCAGGGAAGAAACAAAAACAAATATGAGACTTATTTTTCGCAACGGGTTAAAGAGACTTAAGGGATTAAAGGGACAGAATAGATAAAAGGGATAAAAAAGAAAAAAGGGACAAATTGATCTATCTCTTTTGTCCCTTCTGTCTCTTTAGTTCTCACTGTCCCTTCTTTAATCTTTGAACAACGGACGTTTGCCCATCATCGCATTTACTTTCTTACGGATCTTCGCTAATTCTTTCGGATTATCTTTATTCATTAATGCTGCGTCGATCAATTCAACAACTTTCACACAATCTTTTTCTTTTAATCCGCGTGAAGTAATTGCAGGCGTTCCGATACGGATGCCTGAAGTTACAAATGGAGATTTATCATCGAACGGCACCATGTTCTTATTTACAGTGATATCCGCTTCGCCTAAAGCTTTCTCGGCTTCTTTCCCGGTGATATTTTTATTTCTGAGATCGATCAGCATGCAATGGTTATCAGTTCCGCCGGAAATGATCTTGTAACCTTTCCCAACTAATTCTTTTGCCATTGTTTGTGCATTCTTGATCAGTTGAACGCAGTAGGTCATGTACTCATCACTTAATGCTTCACCGTAAGCAACAGCTTTAGCAGCTATAACGTGCTCCAGGGGCCCACCTTGTGTTCCCGGGAAAACAGCCATATCCAAACAAGCGCTCATCATTTTGGTCTCGCCCTTTGGTGTTTTTTCTCCCATCGGGTTTTCAAAATCTTTTCCCATCATGATCATACCGCCACGAGGGCCGCGTAATGTTTTGTGTGTTGTTGTTGTTACGATATGACAATGCGGCATCGGATCATTTAAAATTCCTTTTGCAATTAAACCCGAAGGATGCGAAATATCCGCCATTAATAGAGCGCCAACACTGTCAGCGATCTTACGTAAACGTTCGTAATCCCAATCGCGTGAATAAGCAGACGCGCCGCAAATAATTAATTTTGGTTTTTCTGTTTGTGCTGTGGTTTCAAGGGCCGCGTAATCGACACGGCCTGTACTTTCTTCAACACCGTAAAAAGTAGCGCGGTATAATTTTCCTGAGAAGTTCACCGGAGAACCATGTGTTAAATGTCCGCCATGTGATAAATTGAAACCTAAAATAGTATCACCGGGTTTCAAACAAGCTAACATAACTGCAGCATTGGCCTGTGCGCCGGAGTGAGGCTGAACATTTACCCATTCTGCACCGAATAATTGTTTCGCGCGGTCAATTGCTAATTGTTCCACTTTATCTACAACTTCACATCCCCCGTAATAACGTTTATTAGGTAAACCTTCCGCATATTTATTGGTAAGCACACTGCCCATAGCTTTCATCACCTGGTTGCTTACATAATTTTCGCTGGCAATTAATTCAAGTCCGCGGGTTTGACGTTCCGTTTCTTCCTTGATCAATTTAAAAATGGTGTTGTCCTTTTGCATAATTTTATTATTTTTTATAAAGCCTTTATTTAAATTTTAACTCTTAATTTTTCGTTATTCACGCTCCTGGTCAATTCTTAATTTTTAATTCATCATTTAGTTTTGACGTGGCTATAAAAAACAAAGCCGGTAGCGGTGATTCTGCTATGCTCATTAACCATCTGCTAAACGAGTATTCACTGCTCTCAAAATTAGTCCTGAAAAAATAGGTCCACAGCATTAAAACCGCGCTTAAAAGTAATAATAGTAAATAAGAATACGTAAACCATTTCAATATTTTTTTATTGCCCGTAAATACTTTAACACTGAAATAAGAAAGTGTGAAGAATGCGGCAAAAAAGATGATAGTGAAAACGTATTTTAAATAATAAACGGCCTTATATGAAAGGTTTAAGAACATCTGAAAATCCGGTCTTACCGGTACGGTTGTATCGCCATTATACATAAAATACATAGCGTTATTATAATTCCCGAAAAAGTACTCCCTGTAATAGCCGAGTAAACCAAAAGCGGCCACAAAAACGATGATAAGGAATGTCTTATTTTTTAGCATCAGTGGTTCTGTTCGAAAATTTATTTACCCAGGTCATCCAAAGAAAAAAAATGAAAGCATAAACAATAAATGTGAATGTGTAAGTGTGATTAAAATCAAGAATACCGGGATTATACAGGGAGAGAAGCGCTAAAGCAACAACCCTCAGAATATTTAAAATGTGAATAGCCAGAATTCCCAATGGTATGAACCACCATTTGCTTTTTTGATGGCCCGGATAAGCAAAAACAAAAACCGCGAACAGGAAAAACAGTGTAAGTGCGTTGCAACTCGCGCCAACCCAAACGCCGTCTGAACCATCGATCCCGATACCGGGATAGTCTGTATCGCCTATACGGGTAAAAGTATCGTATCCTAACCAAATTAAAACTTTATCGGATGATAGAATGATGTGCTTAATAAAATCATGATCGATATGCGTATGCTTCTTAATAATGAATTCATGAATAAGATAGAGCGACACATAAATTACAGAGGCGCTAACTAAAAATTTAAGAAACCGGTTTTGTTTTAGGGTATCCAGCATGATGCGGTAAAGATAAGGCCCTAAAGCTTAGACTTAAGCCAAATTTGAGCCTTTTTTCTTCTTATCGTAAAGCTTTTTCGCTCCATAAGCAGCGCCTGCAGCTATCAAAGCACTGATTCCTCCGTCAATAGGAACACAAGGAGGCGGCCAACAGGGAGGCTGAACGGATGGTGGTGGTGGTGGCGCGGCCAAAAGGGTTTGTGAGCTGACAACCACAAAGAAGAATAGTATAGTAAAGGCTAATCGTTTCATTTTTAACAGAATGAGTGTAAATATAAGACTAAAATACCTCAATACCAAAACTATTTATCTTTTAAAATCAACTATCTTTGTAGCTGCTTATACTATTCGTGGAAACCAAAAAACAAGCCATAATTACAGAGAAGGACCTTAATCTTTTATGGCGTGTTATTAAGTCTAATTGGCACATTCCTATCATTTTAGTTGCTGTATTTTATGCTTTGGGATCTTTTTACGCCTATAAGCAAGTGGATATTTCACAATCGGCCACACAGCTTTTACTGAACAAGAACGATGAATATTACGGTGGAAGTGTAGTACAGGATGCCGGGGCTTATTATATTGATAACTCGAATGAAATGAAGGTGATCACTTCTTACGACTTAATGAAAGAAACCGTAAAGAAGTTATTAGGCCGCCTCCAGGTTTCTTATTATATCATCGGCCGTGTTAAAACAACAGAGCATTTTTCAGGTATTCCGTTTGAAATTAAGATCAATAAAATCAATCCTGAGTGGTATGAAGCGGTAGTTGATTTTAAAGTTCTCGATTATAACAATTATCAGATGTCGATGCATAGCGGCGATCAAATAAAGACTTTCAAAGGACAATTTAATAAAGAATTAGTGAACCTTGAGTTTAACTTAATTGTGAACCGGACCCATGCATTAACAGAAAGCGCAACAGAATCGATCTCTAAATTAAATTACCAGGTGGTAATTCACTCCTTAGATTATCTGATCGGTACGTTTCAGAGTAATATGATAGTTGAGAATCCTGAATACACTAATATTTTAAAAGTAAGTATTGATGATATTATACCGGAAAGGGCAACACTTGTTTTAGATACTCTGAATAAAGTTTATATAGAGAATTCGGTGAGATCGAAGATAGAACTTAACGAAAAGACCATCACTTATATCGACAGGCAGTTACATGAGATCACTGATACCTTGAAGAACATAGAAGATACCATGCAATTGTACAAAGAGAGCAGGAATATTTTAGATCTGAATTGGGAGCGGGATGATTATTTCGGTAAGCTTTCAGGCTATGATAATATGAAGTCAAGCTATCAGTTGCAGATCGAAGCGATGAATGATCTTGAGAATTACATCATTGAAGATAAAGATCCGCAATTCTTACCTCCGAGTGTGTTTGTTTTTGAAAAGGCAGGATTCCTGAATACAGCCAGCCAGGAACTATACGAAAAGCAATTGGCACTCAATAATATTTATTCTGTTGCAAAAGAGAATTATCCTGGTATAAGTGAATTAAGATCAACCATCAAAAAACTGAAACAAGACCTTTTGGTTTATATCTCCAATACCAGAAAGGCTACTTATAAAACTATCGAGAATCTTAATGAGCAGATCAAAAAGTACATTACAAGCATAAAGACCCTTCCGGGAAAACAGCGTGACATCTTAAACATTCAACGGAAGGTGAATGTGAGTGAGAACTTATATAATTTCTTATTAGAGAAAAGAGCAAGTACACGTATTGCGAGGGCAAGTATCATTCCGACAATAAAGATAATTGAACAGCCAAGGAATGTTGGTGTAGTTAAACCTGATAAAAATAAGATCATTAAAGATTTTATAGTAGCGGGTTTACTTATCGCGATAACAATAATCATAATACGGGCATTCTTCTTTTCTAAGATCAAAACGGTTAATCATCTTAAAGAACTTACCGATCTCCCTATCATTGGCGTTTTACCGCATTTAAAATTGTACAACAATAAAGGTATTGCAGTTGATGAAGAGCCGAATTCAAAGATCTCGGAAGCTTTCAGGAATTTGCGGACGAATTTGCAATATGCGAATATTGATGCCCAAGCACGTTCATTTCTTGTAACCTCATTCTCACCGGGTGAAGGAAAAACTTTTACTTCGATCAACCTGGCAACTATTTTAGCAAAAACCGGTAAACGTGTAGCTTTATTAGAGCTTGACTTACATAAACCGAGAGTTAGCCGTATCATGGGTGTACAGCCGCAGATCGGTATCAGTACTTACCTGGCAGGTTTAAATACTTTAGAGGAAATAACGGAGAAAACCGTGATAGAGAATTTATTCTGTATCTATGCCGGTCCGATTCCACCAAACCCTTCTGAATTAGTTCTGGCGGAAAAAATGAAGGAATTAATTATTACAGCTAAAAATAATTACGATTATGTAATTATCGATACGCCGCCGGCAGGTTTATTATCGGATGCAATTTACCTGATGCAATTCGTTGATGCTTCCATGTTCGTATTGAACACAAGAGTAGCTACTAAAAAAGTGGTTTCATTTGTCCAGGATCTTGTAATAAGCAACAACCTTAAAAACATGTTCCTCATTTTAAATGGTGTGAAGAGCTTGTCAGGTAAATATTACTATAAAGGATACGGTAACACTTACGGCTATGGTTACGGCTACGGCTATGGTTACGGCTATGGTTATGGCTACGGTAAAGGTTATGGTTACGGCAGCGGCAAATCAGGCTACACAAAAAATAAGTCTTAATGATCACCATTATTGATTATGGCCTTGGCAATCTGGTTTCAGTAAAGAACATGCTGAAAAAATTGGGGACCGATTCGATCATCACGGATGAAATTTCAGAAATAGAGAACGCAAAAAAAATTATTTTGCCGGGGGTAGGTGCGTTCGATAACGGCATGACGCTCATAAAACAAAAGGGCCTGCTTGATGTTCTGAATAAAAAAGCCACTGAGGAAAAGATCCCGGTACTTGGTATTTGTTTAGGGATGCAATTACTCACCAAACAGAGTGAAGAAGGCATAGAAAAAGGTTTGGGATGGGTAGACGCACAAACTATTAAATTCAATTTCGCAGACAAAACACTTAAAATTCCGCATATGGGATGGAGTTACATTGATGTGAAGAAAGAGAACAAGCTGATCAAAAAAGAAGATAAGCACCGTTTTTATTTTGTCCACTCTTATTATGTAAAATGTAATGACAAGGAGGATATTGTTGCAACTTGTAATTACGGAACAGAATTCACCTGCATATTCAACCACGGAAATATTTATGGCGCACAATTCCACCCGGAGAAAAGTTTAAAATTCGGTATGGAACTTCTAAGTAACTTTAACAAACTCTAATTACTAAATCCTAACCCTTATATCCCTAACTTCTATTAAATGGCACTGAAACGCATAATGCCTTGTTTGCTTTACGATGGTAAAGGTTTAGTGAAGACGGTGAAATTTAAAAATCCTTCTTATATCGGAGATCCTATTAATGCGATCAAGATCTATAATGAAAAAGAGGTGGATGAATTGGTCCTGATCGATATAAATGCCACAAAAGAAAAACGGAAAATAAATATTTCACGCATTGCGGATTTTGCAGGCGAGTGTTTCATGCCGTTTGCTTATGGCGGAGGAGTGAAGACCGTTGATGAGTTCTATCAGCTTTTTAAGAACGGGGTTGAGAAAGTAGTGGTGAATTCTTTGATCTTTGAGAATCCTTCAGTAATTAAAGAAGCAGTTTCAAAATACGGATCGCAAGCTGTTGTGGCCTGTGTGGATTATAAGAAGAACATGTTTGGTAAAAAGAATGTGTATTCGTTCGCCGGACATTCTGTAAAATATTCTGCATCGGATTATATAAAATACCTTGAACAGGATCTTGGTGTTGGAGAATTATTCTTACAAAGTGTAGATGCCGAAGGAACCTGGGAAGGATTCGATAACGAGTTCACAAAGCAAATAACAGATCTTACATCTTTACCGGTTATAGCTTGCGGGGGTGCCGGCAGTATCGATCACTTAAAAGAGGTTCTCTATACCTCAAATGCCAATGCGGCAGCTATCGGAAGCATGGCAGTTTACTCAAAAAAAGGTATGGGAGTCCTTATCAACTTCCCGAAGCGTTCCGACGTTATAATTGAGTAGCATTATAATATACTGAATATCAATATTTTATTTTATTATAGTGACCTAAAAAAGACCCTGATTCGCTTGTTTTTTAGTGTAAAACGAGTAACTTTGTTACTCAATAATGATTGATACACTTATATCGTCGAAAACGCGTATCAAACTGTTACTGAAGTTCTTTCTGAACAGTAACACTACAGCTTATTTGCGTAGCCTTGAAGAAGAATTCGGGGAATCCACAAATGGTATCCGCATTGAATTGAACAAATTCGAAAAAGCCGGTTTCCTGGATTCTTTCCTGAGTGGTAATAAAAAAATGTTCACCGCTAACACGAAGCATCCTTTATTTAAAGAGCTCAATAAGATCATTTTAAAGATGGTAGGGGTGGAATACGTTGTGGATTATATCTTACAGCGCATCGGTGATCTTGAAAAAGTATACCTCGTAGGTAAATTATCTACAGGACAAGATTCAGAGATCATAGATCTTGTTCTCGTTGGGAACGATATTAACAAAACCTTCTTGATAGAACAGATCGAAAAAGCAGAGAAAAAGATTGGTAAAAAAATCAGATATGTGCATTTTAGGGTTGATGAATTTGATCTGAACAAGATCAAAGAACCCGGCGCAAATCCGCTCCTGTTATGGAGCAGGTAAATCACTGCATCACTTGATGATGCAAGCGGAATTGTATGGCTTTCTTAGTTCACGGCATGTGACTGAGGAGGCGAAGCTTTGAGAGGAATGGCAGAAAAAGAAAAGAATTGGCACGCTTTGTATGTTGCTTCACGGCAGGAGAAAAAAGTATTTGAAAAACTTCAACAGAAAAATATTGAAGCCTACCTGCCTATTGTAAAAACCATGCGCCAGTGGAGCGACAGAAAAAAAATGGTAGAGATGCCATTGCTGAACGGATATATATTTGTGAAAATTGATGCAACTCAAAACGAAAGAACGTTACAAACCGCAGGCGTTGTGAATTTTGTAAGAGCTGAAGGAAAGATCGCAAAAGTGAGAGAAATGGAAATTGACCGCCTGAAACAGTTGATAGAATTAGGTTACCAAATGGAAGCAAATGGTATAAAACGTAATTATAAAGAAGGCGATAAAATCAAGATCACTTCCGGCGCTTTAAAGAATATTGAAGGTTTTGTAGTTGAAAATAAAGAAGGGCGGTACATTGATGTATTACTTGAAAGTATAGGGCAAAGCATCCGTGTAAAATTACCGCAGGAAATTTTAATACCAATAAATTAATGGCAAACGAAAACGATTGGGACCTGATCATTGAACCAAAGAACAAATGGTATCAGCTGGACATTGCTGCACTCTGGAAATACAAAGATCTTTTAATGTTATTGGTGCGCCGCGATTTCGTTGCAGTGTATAAACAAACTATACTTGGCCCGGTATGGTTCTTTATCCAGCCGATCATTACTACCATTACGTTTACAATTATCTTCAGCAATATTGCAAACATCAGTACGAACGATGTTCCGCCATTGTTGTTCTATTTATCGGGTATTACTCTTTGGACCTATTTTGCAGATTGTTTAAATAAAACATCAAATACTTTTGTGGCGAACGCTGCTGTATTCGGAAAAGTTTATTTCCCGAGATTGATCGTTCCGCTTTCCGTCCTTGTTTCTAATCTTATCAAATTGGCAATACAGTTATGTTTGTTCATCGCTTGCTGGATCTATTATCTTCTGGAATCAAACACCTTATCTCCGAATTATTCCTATTTAGTTCTGTTCCCATTCCTCATCCTTATCATGGCTGGTTTAGGTTTAGGTTTCGGAATCCTTATTTCTTCTCTTACCACAAAGTACAGGGATTTTACTTTCCTTGTCGGCTTCGGTGTACAATTGCTGATGTACGCAAGCCCGATCGTTTATCCGCTTTCAATAGTTCCTGATAAATACAAATGGATCGTATTAGCCAATCCTGTCAGTTCTGTTATTGAAACGTTTAAATATATTTTTCTTGGCGAAGGTCTTTTCAACTGGTTTTACCTGGGTTACAGTTTTGTATTTATGGTTGTGATCATTATCATTGGTATGCTTTCTTTCAGCCGTGTGGAAAAATCGTTTATGGATACAGTTTAATTTTGTTTATGTCGCAAACAGTAATAAAAGTAGAGAATTTAGGAAAACAGTATCACCTCGGACAAGTTGGTACCGGCACTATGATGCATGATGTTAACCGCTGGTGGTTCAAGATCAGAGGAAAAGAAGATCCGTATTTAAAGATCGGGGATGTAAATGACCGTGCAACAAAAGGAGACAGTGAATACGTCTGGTCGTTACGCGATATTAATTTCGAAGTGAAGCAAGGGGAAGTTCTTGGTATCATTGGCAAGAACGGAGCCGGGAAATCTACATTATTGAAAATTTTATCCCGTGTAACAAATCCAACGGTTGGAAATGTAAAAATAAAGGGACGTGTTGCAAGTTTACTGGAAGTTGGGACTGGTTTTCATCCTGAACTTACAGGTCGCGAAAACATTTTCCTGAATGGAGCAATTCTTGGAATGAGCAAACAGGAGATCAGAAGTAAGTTTGATGAGATGTTAGATTTTAGTGGTGTTGAAAGATATATAGATACACCAGTAAAACGTTATAGTAGTGGAATGTATGTTCGTTTAGCTTTTGCCGTTGCTGCACATTTGGAACCCGAAATTTTAATTGTAGATGAGGTATTAGCAGTAGGTGATGCCGAATTCCAGAAAAAATGTTTGGGAAAAATGAAAGACGTGAGCGGACAAGGACGTACGGTATTATTTGTGAGTCATCAGTTAGGAATGATAAATTACCTATGTACAAGAGGAATTGTTCTTTCAAAAGGTTCAATAGTTTTTGAAGGTGGGGCAAGAGAATCGACTGAAACTTATTTGAAATCGGTTTATGAGCAGCATAACACAAAAACAAATATCGCTTTCTCGGCAAATGAATCATTACCTGTTCAAATTCTAAGTTGTAGGATAATGAATAAACAAAATCAGGAAACGTTGAATTTCGATGTGTTCGAAAATGTTTATTTAGAAATGGAATATATTGTTCGACAAAAGGTTAATTCGATTAACCTGAGTTGGGTCATTGAAAAGAATGGAGAATTCATTACTTGCTCTTTTGATACTGATAATTCGCCTGAATTATTAGAAGAGAGAAAACCAGGAATCTATAAAGTAAAGACTTTTATTCCGGCTCCTATTAAAGGAGGCCGTTACAATATTTCCAGTGTTGGTGTTGGAATTGCTAATGTAGAAAGTCTTAGTGTTGAAAGAAGCCTTTTCACTTTTGATGTAGAAGAGAGTTCTTATGATCCAACTTACAAATCCTATTCTATAAACAGAGGTGGATACATGGTATCAAACGTAAAGTGGGAAATAACAGATTTTAAAGAATTAAAGTAAGCTAATATGAAAGTTTTAGTAACAGGCGCTGATGGTTTTATTGGCAGTCACCTTGTAGAACACCTGGTTGAGAAAGGGTATAAAGTACGCGCATTCGTTCTTTATAACTCATTCGGTTCAAATGGCTGGCTTGATACTCTGCCAAAAGATGTATTCTCAAAGATCGAAATTTTTGCAGGAGACATCCGTGATCCTAACGGAACCCGTCTTGCAATGGAAGGCATTGATGTTGTTTATCATTTGGCAGCATTAATTGCAATTCCATACAGTTATCATTCCCCGGATAATTATGTTGATGTGAATATCAAAGGAACATTGAATGTATTGCAGGCCGCACGACAATTAAAAACAAAGAGAATACTTGTAACATCTACATCTGAAGTTTATGGAACCGCTAAATATGTTCCTATAGATGAACTTCATTCTTTCCAGGGACAATCGCCATACAGTGCTACAAAGATCGGAGCTGATAGAATTGCAGAATCGTTTTACCGTTCCTTCGGTATGCCGATCACAATAGTCCGTCCTTTTAATACATATGGCCCCCGTCAGTCGGCAAGAGCTGTTATCCCGACTATCATCACACAATTATTGAATGGTAAGACTGACATTAAATTGGGTGCCTTGCATCCTACACGTGATCTGTTATACGTAAAAGATACCGTAAGGGCTTTTGTGGAAATCGCAAAATGTGATAAACTGATCGGGGAAGAAGTGAATATTGCTACACAAACTGAAATTTCAATCAGAGATCTTGCTCAATCAATGATCAATATCATTAATCCTACAGCTAAGATCATAAGCGAGGATGTGCGTTTCCGTCCGGAAAAAAGCGAAGTGGAAAGATTATTAGGCTCGAATGAAAAATTAAGAAAATTCACCAATTGGAAACCTGAAGTGGAATTGAAAGACGGTTTGTCGAAAACGATAGAGTGGTTCAGAAACCCTCAGCACCTCAGTCAATACAAAGCGGATATTTACAATGTATAGTAAGATCATTGACTATATTAAATCAGTTTACCCGGGGCAGGAGTTTATTCCATTACACGAGCCGCGTTTTATTGGTAATGACCGTAAGTATGTTCTGGATGCGATCGATTCTACTTATGTTTCTTCTGTAGGAAAATATGTTGATCATTTTGAAGAGATGATGCGCGAGTATACAGGAGCGAAATACGCAATTGCAATTGTAAACGGAACAGCAGCATTGCACATGGCATTGATATTAGCGGACGTTAAACGCGATGAATTAGTTATTACGCAACCTTTGTCTTTCATTGCTACATGTAATGCGATAAGTTATATAGGAGCAGAGCCTTTATTTGTTGACGTGGATAAGAACACATTGGGATTATCACCGGAAAAATTGAAACACTTTTTAGAAACAGCATGTGAAGTTAAGAACAACAATTGTTACCATAGGTCTGGAAAAAGAATTGCCGCATGTGTGCCCATGCATACTTTCGGCCATCCGGTAGAAATTGATAAAATAATTGAGCTTTGTACGAAATTCAAAATTGCAGTCATTGAGGACGCTGCGGAATCATTAGGCAGTACATATAAAAATAAACAAACAGGTACATTCGGAACAATGGGCACTTACAGTTTTAACGGAAACAAAACTGTAACCTGTGGCGGCGGCGGTGCTATAGTTACTAATGATGAAAAGATAGGAAAGTTAGCAAAGCATTTAACGACCCAGGCAAAAGTTCCCCACAAATGGGAATTCAATCACGATCAGGTTGGATACAATTACCGCATGCCGAATTTGAATGCGGCACTGGCTTGTGCTCAATTAGAAAAATTGGATGAGTTCATCAATGATAAAAGAGTACTTGCATCAGAATATCAAGATTTCTTTTCAGGGATTAAAGAATGTGAATTTGTAAAGGAACCGGTTAACGCAAGATCGAACTATTGGTTGAATGCAGTGCTATTACCGGGTTTAACAGAAAGAAACGAGTTCCTGAAATTCACCAATGAAAATGGAGTAATGACCAGGCCGGTGTGGACATTAATGACAGAATTGCCAATGTTTAAAAATTGTATCTCAACTGATATTTCTTCAGCCAAATTTATTGCAGACCGTTTGGTAAACATTCCCAGCAGTTCAAGATTAAAATGAGTATAGAAAAAATAATATTAGTAGGCGGTGGCGGACATTGTAAGTCGGTTATCGATGTTATCGAGTCAGAAGGTAAATATGAGATTGCGGGTATCATTGATGTAAAAGAAAAGATAGGATCAGATATTTTAGGATACAAGATCATTGCGACCGATGATCAATTATCCGACCTAGTAAAACAGTTTAGAAATTTTCATATCACCCTCGGACATATAAAATCTAATGCAGTACGTGTTAAATTGTTCAACGATTTAAAAAGTAAGGGAGCTCATTTTCCTGTAATAAAATCTCCGACTGCACATGTTTCAAAGCATACAGATTGCGGACAAGGAACAATCATCATGCATTATGCTGTTGTAAATGCCGGAACGGTTATAGGCGAGAATTGTATTATTAATTCAAGGGCTTTGATAGAGCATGATGCTGTAATTGCAAATCATGTACATATTTCTACAGGGGCGATCATTAACGGTGATTGCCGGGTGTGTCAGAATGTATTTGTTGGAAGCGGATCGGTTATTTCAAATTGTATTTGCATTATTGATGATTGTATTATCGGTGCAGGAAGCGTTGTTATTAAAGATATTCTTAAAGCAGGTACTTACGTGGGAAATCCTGTATCAATAAAAAAATAGTGAAAAGAGTTTGTGTTTTTGGTGTAATTTTTCCTGCTAATCTAAAGTACTTTAACGATTTTTTAATGTCTCTTAAAGAACAAACTTATAAAGATTTTGAGATCGTATTATTAAATGACGGTGTTGAAAAACTGGATCAATACATTAAAACATTTAGTGATCTGAAATTTGTAACTTATAATGTTACGGGTACTCCTGCTGAAATTAGGGAAAAAGGAATGAAAATTTTGATTAGTTCAAATTATGAAAAGATCATTTTTTGCGATACAGACGATTATTTCTCAGCAAATAGGATATCGCTGAGTCTTGATCTGTTAGAAAAGTATAATGTTGTTGTCAATGACGTTACACTGGTAAACAGTAACAAAGAATTGCTTTCTAAACTATATTTTTCAAATAGAGTTAACGATGGTTTTGTATTTAACTACAAGTTTATTACTGACAAAAATCTTATCGGGTTTAGTAATACTTCAGTCAATAAGCAGATACTTTTCGAAGTAAAACTTAATGCTGAGATTCTAGCTGTAGATTGGTATTTTTTTTCTTCAATTACCGTGGAAAAGAATGTTGATATCGTTTTTACAAATCAGGCAGAAACGTTTTACAGGCAACATTCGAAAAATGCTGTAGGTGTTGGCGCTGTAACGGAAGAAGGAATAGTCAAAGCGGTAAGAGTGAAATCACTTCATTATGAGCTTCTGTCAAGCAGAAACGATCTTTATAAGGAGCTTGCAGTAGGATTCAAAAACCTAAGTAGAAAGCTTAGGGATAATGATTATAAAAACAAGTATATAAACTACGTGAAAGGATCAAATTTGAAATATCCTTTATGGTGGGAAGAAGCAAAAACATATTAGTATGAAAATAAAAATCACAACTAAAAAAGAAGTCAGTAATTTTTGCGAGCCTTATATTATTGCAGAAATTGGTTCAAATCACAATGGAGATATGGCGTTGGCCAAAGAACTGATCCAGAAAGCAAAGGAGGCTGGAGCAGATTGTGTAAAATTCCAGAGCTGGTCTAAAGAAACTATATTCTCAAAAAAAGTATATGACGATAATTATTTTCTAAAGGATGATTACAGGAACAGGACTGATTATACTTTAGAAGGCATAGTTGAAGCGTTTTCTATTTCTGAGAATGAGTTGTTGGAGATGAAAAAGATCGCAGATGAAGTAGGCATTGATGTTAGTTCAACACCGTTCTCGCATAAAGAAGTTGATTTTCTTATTGATAAATTAGAAAGTCCATTCATCAAGATAGCTTCAATGGATCTGAATAATTATCCATTCCTTAAGTATGTTGCGAAAAAGAAAAGACCTATCATAATTTCAACGGGTTTAAGTACGTTGAGTGAGATCGATAAAGCTATTTCGGTTATTGAGGGAGAAGGAAATAATGAAATCGTGATCTTACATTGTATTTCTATTTATCCTCCAAAAGATGAGCAAGTGAATCTCAATAATATCGACACGCTGCAAAAATTATATCCTTACCCGATTGGATTCTCTGATCATACAATAGGGACAAGTATTCCATTAGCTTCAGTTGCAAAAGGGGCGTGTATCATCGAGAAGCACTTTACTCTCGACAAATCAATGTTTGGGTGGGATCATAAAGTTTCAGCTGATGCCGCGGAATTAAAAGTTATTTGTGAAGATAGTAGGCGAATCAGTAAAGCTTTGGGAACAACCCGAATTGTTTCCTTGGAAGATGAAGACAGAAAAAATGCATTCAGAAGAAGTGTGGTTGCGGCTAATGACATTCCTGAAGGGGCAGTGATTCAAGAAACAGACCTGGATTATAAAAGACCGGGATCTGGACTATCACCTGAAGTAAGTAGATTTATCATTGGCAAAAAGGCAAAAAGAAAGATAAGTAAAGATGAAATAATAAAATTCGAAGATTTTTAGAGCATGTTTATACCCGGAATACAGTTAGTTTATAAAAGCAATACCTCCTTTAATGAGATAGTCGAAAAGCTTGACAAGGGAGGAACCGGATTCGTTTTGATAGTTGATGAAAATGAAAGTCTGATAGGTATTGTAACTGACGGTGATGTGAGAAAGGCAGTTCTTTCAAATAATCATGATGCTAAGTCTATAATCAATTTCAATCCTCACTTTAAATATGAAAAAGATAAGGCGTCTTCATATTTGTATATGCGCCTTAATCGGATTCGTCACCTTCCTATAGTTGATGAAGCTAAGAAAATAGTTGAAGTCTGTTTTCAGAGTGACACGGATTATCTTAATACTAATGTTCCTGTTGTTTTGATGGCAGGAGGTATGGGTGTGAGATTAAGGCCACTAACTGAAAAAACGCCTAAGCCAATGTTGCCAGTTGGAGAGAAACCAATTTTGTTGTGGTTAATAGAACAGCTAAAATCATACGGTTTTAATGAATTCTATATTAGTGTGAATTACCTGGCTGATTGTATCACAGAGTATTTTGGTGACGGCAAAAAGTTCGGAGTTAAAATAAATTATATAAAGGAAACTCAAAGATTAGGAACTTGCGGTGCTTTGTTTTATTTAAAGGACAAATTAAAAACTACTTTTTTAGTAATGAATAGCGATCTGATCACCGAATTGAATTTCAAGGATTTTCTGGAAGATCATTTGCAACACAGGGCAACAGCGACCATTTGCACAAAAAAACAAATTTATCGGGTACCATTTGGATTGATTGAAAGCGATGAGGACAATGGAATTCTAGCAATACGCGAAAAGCCTGTATTTACTTATGATGTTAATGCGGGCATATATTTATTTCAGCCTGAAGTTTTAGAATTGTTCGAGAAAGAAGGTTATTTTGATATGAATCAGCTTATTGATAAGATACAATCGGTTAACAAGAAGCTTAGAAAGTATTCGATCAAACAATTTTGGTCGGATATTGGTACGGTGGAAGAATATAATAGGATCATTAATACAGTTAATGGACAGGGCAGATAATGCAGGGTGAAATAAATAAAAGTAACCGGGTTTCTTCTCTTGATTATTTAAGAGGTATTGCCGCATGCGGTATAATGGTGTATCATTATTTCAGTTGGAATTTCAGGATCTATAACGCAGATGATTTTTTAGGGCGTGTTGGAATTTATGGCGTTTCCGTTTTTTATGTATTAAGTGGATTGACTCTTTTCTTAGTGTATGCCCCAACTTTTAAAGAACCTGCATCAGCAACAAAAGCATTCTATATAAAACGTTTGTTCCGAATATTCCCATTGATGTGGTTGGCTACAATATTTTCAATCATTCTTTTTAAAATAGATTATTCTACGGAGGTTTTAGTGAATAATTTTACCGGGGCATTTAGTATTTACAAGATCGATACTTACATAGCAACAGGAGCATGGTCAATAGGAAATGAAATAGCCTTCTATTTATTCTTCCCGATTTTAATGTTTGCCTATGGCAAGAACGATAAATTAATGGTTATATTATCTGTTTTGCTCATTTTGCTGAGTCTGGCTTTTGCTTTTATATATGTAGACAAAACAAAATTGATCAAAGATGAATGGCATGATTATATTAATCCGGTAAATCAGGGATGCCTGTTTGTTGGAGGAATGTTGATAGGTTATTTTTTTTGTGATTCAAGGCCTTCGGTATGGTTATTAAGAATTATAGGCTTTCTGGCATTAATTACATTTGTAATTTACCCTGTTTCGGGAGATAGAATAATGTTGATCGAAGGTTTTACCCGTGTTGTTTTCGTATTGCTTTCATTCATGGTTGTGATATGGTTCTTTAAAGAACCACTGTTCTTATTAGGCAGGAATTTAATATCCCGTTTTTTTAGTTTTTTAGGAGAAACGAGTTATTCGATCTATTTAATTCATCCGATCATTTATGGTTTTTTGCAATATATGGCTATTTATACTTCTATAGGAAATGTTTGGGTAAGAATCTTTATTTCTGCTTTAGTGACCCTTCTAATAAGTTACCTGACTTTTAGGTTCTTTGAAAAGCCGTTTATCAGATGGGGAGCTCGATTTTCTTCATACGTAAACAAGAATAAGTCAATTCACGTATAATTCTATTAAATTATGAAATTTTTACAGATAGGTTGTGGTTCAATGGGAAAACGAAGAATAAGAAATCTTCAATTCCTTGGACAGAACAATATTGTTTGCTACGATAAAAGAAGGGACAGATTGGAGGAAGCAAAAAAGCTTTATAACGTTCAAACTGTAGAGAATCTTGAAAGTGTTAATTGGGACGAGATAACACATGTTATAATTTCAACTCCTCCTGATATTCATCATCAATATGTACTTTTAGCAGTTTCAAAAGATAAACACGTTTTCATTGAGGCGAGTGTAGTTGATGATGGGTACGAAGAAATTTACGAAATAATGAAGGATAAAAGCTGTGTGGTCGCACCTTCATGTACTATGCGTTTTGACCCATTGATCGTTAAAGCAAAAGAGATCCTAGATTCAAATAATATTGGGGAGGTTCTATTTGTAAATCACTATTTCGGGCAGTATTTACCGGATTGGCATAAATATGAAAGTATAAAGGATTTTTATGTTTCTAATAAATCTACAGGTGCAGCACGTGAAATTGTGCCATTCGATATGGTTTATATTAATTGGCTCTTTGGAAGTCCCGTTAAAACAACTTCTTTAATTAAAAATACAAGGACTTTAGGGATTGATATTGATGACATTTATTCGTTGTTGTATGTTACTACTAAGAATATTCAGGTAAGCTTTACTATTGACGTTGTTTCCAGGGCAAGTTATCGTGAGACTAAGGTTATTGGAACCAAAGGAAACATAGAGATCAATAACGTTAAAGGAATGTTGTCGGTGTATTCTTTAGAAAATTCTGAATGGATAAATTATACCAGAACAGAACTGAGTACTACAACTTCAAATGAAGAAATGTATGTGAAGGAAATGGACTGTTTTTTAAATTCTACAAACGACGGCCCTGCTTTTCCATTTTCAATTAAAGATGATCATAAAGTATTATTGGCACTTTATAAGGCTGAAAAATCTTTTCAGGAAAGTAAGATCATTGAATAATGATTGACTACGCAGTTATCATTCAGGCAAGAATGGGATCTACCCGTTATTCGGGAAAAATAGCCTATGAAATTTCCGGTAAACCAATGCTGTGGCATCAGTTGCAAAGGTTGAAGCAGGGAGGAATAGAGAATATTTTTGTCGCCACAACTTTAAACGATAATGATGATATAACTGTTGCTATTTCTCACGAATGTGGTATTGAATGTTTTAGGGGAGACGAGAATGATGTTATGAAACGGTACATTGATGCCGCGGAATTTTTTCGCGTCAGAAATGTAATTCGCGTAGGAGGTGATGATCCATTAATTGATCCGAAGTGTATAACAGAATTAATAGAAGTGCATAGAAGGAATCCTGTTGATCTGGTTTATGCTTCACATAAATTCGGCTGGATTTATGGAACGGCCGGAGAGCTAGTTAAGCTTGAAGCTTTAAAAAGAGCTCATGCTCTTACTCAAAGCGCCTCTGATAGGGAGCATGTAATTAGTTTTGTGAAGAATTCAGATAGGTTCTCTAAAATAAAAGCTCAACCATCAGATCCAAGAGAAGTACGTCCGGACATTTTTTTATCGGTTGATTATAAAGAAGACATAGAACTGGTTGAGAGTATAATAAAAGAATTTGTAACAAAACAGAATAAAGTTTTTTTTACTCAGAGAGATGTTATTGATCTGTATGATAGTGGTAAGGTCAATATCAAGAATAAACATTTACACACAGGATTTGAAATAAATTAAAACATGAAACAAAAGAGCGCACGCGAAATGCAAAAACGTCTGCATGAATTGATTCCTGCAGGGGGCCATACTTATAGTAAAGGCGATGATCAGTTTCCGGAAATAGCTCCGGGCTTAATGGTGAAAGCTAAAGGGGCTTATTGCTGGGATGCAGACGGAAATAAATTTTTAGATTATGGCATGGGCTTAAGAGCCGTTGCTGTTGGTCATGCAAATGATGAGATAAACGAGGCAGTTTGTAAGCAGATAGCGTTAGGAACAAATTATACGCGACCTTCATTGATAGAATTGGAACTGGCTGAAACTATAGTAGATCTTATTCCTTCAGTGGAAATGGTTAAGTTCGCCAAGAACGGATCAGATGTTACTTCAGGTGCAATCCGGTTAGCACGAGCCTATACTGGTAAAAAATTTATTGCTGTTTGCGCAGAACACCCATTCTACAGTTTTAATGATTGGTTTATTGGCTCAACAGCATGTAATTCGGGAATCCCCGACGAGATATCTTCTTTAACATTAAAATTTAATTATAATAATCTTCAAAGCGTTGAAGACCTGTTTGCTAAATATTCGAATCAGATAGCGGCATTTATTTTGGAACCGGCGAAAGCAGTTGAGCCTGCAATGTTTGGTGATAAAAATTTTCTTCAAAAGCTAAAAGAGCTTTGCGATAAGAATGGTTCATTGTTGATTCTGGATGAGATGATAAGTGGTTTTAGATTTGATTTAAAAGGTGCGCAGCACATTTATAATGTTGATCCACACTTAACAACTTTTGGTAAGGCTACCGCAAATGGTTTTTCATTTGCGTTCTTAGCCGGAAAGAAAGAAATAATGGAGTTAGGCGGAATTTACCATGATAAACCAAGAGTCTTTTTACTTTCTGGAACACACGGAGCTGAATCAACGGGATTAATAGCAGCGATTAAGAATATAGAGATCTTTAAGCGTGATAATGTGGTTAAACATCATTGGGATTATGGAAAAAAATTCAAGGATGGTATAAATGCTATTGCAAAGCAAAAAGGAATAGATAAAAACTTTGCTATAACTGGTTTCGACTGTAGTCCGGTTGTTGAAGCAAGAAACACGGAAGGCGCGATTGATCTTTCATTTTTGACTTTATTCTCTCAGGAGATGATTCGGGGAGGGGTTTTAATCCCGTGGATTGCATTTTCAAAATCACATTCTGATGAAGAACTGAAGATCACACTAGAGGCAGCGGAAAATGCTTTAACAGTGTATAAAGTTGCACTTGAAAATGGTGTTCAAAAAAGCCTTATAGGAAATGCGGTTAAGCCGGTATTTAGAAAATTTAATTAGTTAGGAAAATGAAAAATAAGAACGAAGACTATATCAAAGCCTATCAGATTGATAGTGAAAATTCAAAGAACTATTATCAAAAGTTTTTGAATCAGAAATCTGAGCAGCAAAAGTTTCTTGAGGAAATATTGGGGGAAGACGATAAATCTAATTTTAAGATCTGTGATATTGCATGTGGTAGTGGGACATTGACTCATCATTTGCTTCAAAAATTTCCTAATGCGGATTTCTTTCTTGCTGATATTAATGATACAGCCCTGACTTTAGCAAAAGAGAATCTTGATACTAAGAGGAATATTGAGTTTTTAAATTCATCCGTATTCGCCTTGGATTATAAAAGTGAAACTTTTGACAGAGTATTTTGCTGGCAAACTTTATTGGCACTTGATAAGCCACAGGATGCCTTGAACGAATTGATACGGATTTGTAAGCCCGGAGGAAAAGTAATATTAAGTTCATTATTTAATATTCATCACGATGTTGATATATATACCAGCTTTATTGATCATACTTTAGCATCATCAAAAGAGAATATTTATATGCAATATAATACTATTAGTGCTTTTACACTCAAAAAGTGGCTTGATGGTAAAGCTGCCAGTCACAAGCTTTATGAATTTATTCCTAAAGTAGATTTCAAAAACAGTTCAACGAATCCAAGAGGCACAGGAAGTTTTACATTAGACACACCTGATAAGAAAATCCAGGTTACTGGTGGAATGTTAATGAATTGGGCTATTCTTGAGATAACTAAATAATTAATAATGTTGGATAAAAAAGTTATAGTAGTTACAGGTGGAAGTGGTCTACTTGGTAAGTCGATCATTGCGGACATTAGGTCAAAGAACGGAATTGCGGTTAATGCAGAAATCAAGGTAAAAAGTGACAAAACCAATCAAACCGTTTATTGTGATATTACAAATGAAGATTCGATAACAGAAATGTTTCAATTTGTGTTGGAAAATTTTGGCAGAATAGATGGTATAGTAAATAATGCATACCCTTATACTTCTGATTGGGGTACAAAATTCGAAGACGTGCCTCTTGATTCGTGGAGAAAGAACGTAGACATGCAACTTAACAGTTGTTTCGTAATTTGTAAAATGGGATTGGAAATAATGAGGATGCAAAAAAGTGGTGCGATTGTAAATATTGCTTCTATATATGGTGTTGTAGGAAATGATTTCACGGTTTATGAAAATACTGCCCTTACTTCACCTGCAGCATATGCAGCAATAAAAGGTGGCGTCATCAATTTTTCACGTTATTTAGCTTCTTATTATGGTCCGCATGGTATAAGAGTTAATTGCGTGTCTCCAGGTGGAATTTTTAATGATCAGAATCCTGTTTTTGTTAAACAATATGAGAACAAAGTTCCATTAAAGCGTATGGCAAAACCGGAGGATATTTCACCATCAGTAAGTTTTTTGTTGTCAGAAGAGGCTAAATATATAACCGGGCATAACTTAATCGTAGATGGGGGCTGGACAGCCATATAAGACATTGGTTGTAAATTTATGCTTCAGGTTCGAAGAATTTGAATCTGCATTCAGTAAATATACAGAAAAGGATTCAAGTGATCTGATTTTCTTGGATTGTATGGGTGTTCTTGAGGATAAAGAACAATACAATAAGAATTTTCACAAGCTTTACCTGTATGATGAAGATTTCAGGTTTCGTAAAAAGGCAGTTGAGAGATTTGTAGAGTATACATCTAATCTTAGTGATTTTAAATTTAATAACGGAAAACACGTACGGTCGTTTACAATAAATAAACTTCCTGTTTATTGGGTAACAGATATTTCTGAAAAACATCCGCTTCATCATATTCTTTTTAATGTTTTTTATTTAGACGAGTTGTTGGACAAGATTACAAAAAAAGTTAAAACCCAACGTATAGTGTTTATTTTGCCATCTGATAGATTTTTTTATCGGGAGTCTTTAATGTCATATTTTCAGAAAAAGTATAGTGAATTAAGATTTGAAGCAATCTCAACAGGAATATATATTCCATCGATAAGGCAAGCCGTGAGTTTTGTAAAGCAGAATTTAAGTGAGCATACTGCTTTTCTAAGAAAGTTCAAAGCGAATCAGTTTAAAATTGGCTCAAGTAACGATAAGAACATAATCTTGACCTTTTTAAATGCAACCTGGATAAAAGGGAAAAGAATAGATTTTGTGATGGAGGGAATAAGAAAAGTGAATTCGGGAAAGGGTACTTATGTTCCGCTGATCTATAATTGGTCTGATATATTCACATGGGATGAGGAATGGGATGGAAGATATCTTAAAGCAATGCCAGGAAAAGCAAAATGGTTCGGTTTCTTATCTGAGTATTTTTTAACACTGAGAACAATACATAGAATAGAAAATAATAATGACTTGATAAAAGAAGGTCCTGTTAGTGCATATGCACTAAAAATGGAAATGTTACACGCATTGGCAAATAAGTTTTATGTATTCAAAAATTACATTTGGTTAAAAAGTTACTTTAAAAAGCTTCAAGATTGTAATGTTTTTTATCAAGATGAGTTTTACAATTTTGGCAGGGTCATATCTCAAGCTGTGATGATATCCGGCAAAAATAGATCTGTTGGATTTCAGCACGGTATGATCAGGGAGGATCATACAGTATATGCTTTAACTGAAGTTGAGTTAAATGGTCAGAACCCAATGCCATCACCTGAGAGTTTTGTGGCATGGGGAAATTATTTTAAAAGTTTGATATCTAAGCGTGCTGGGTCGTACAAGTCAAAAATTATTGTCGCAGCCAATCCCAACTTATTTAATTCAAATGCCGGCAACAAAAAAAGAGCCGGTAAGGTTTCTGAATGTGTAATACTGTGGTGTACAGGAATTCTTTCTGAACTAATTGAAGAATTTGAACTGATTGGCGAAATTCTGTTGAGTAATAAGGAGATTAAAGTTGTAATAAGAATGCATCCGATTCATGATTTGCGAAATGAATTGACTAAACGGTTGAATGCTATTGGATTTTCTAATTATGTTTTTTCAAATAATTCAGAACTGAGGGAAGATATTTTAAATTCTGACATTTTATTATCTACTTCTGCTTCAACAGTTATTCTGGAAGGTTTGGCATTAGAGAGACATGTGATTGCTATTAGTTTAGGAAGATATCTATCTCTTGATATACAAAGTGATATGTTTAAGGAAGTTGGTTCAAAAGAAGACTTGGTCTCGGCACTAAAAAATAATCTTTTAAGTCTGGAAAAAAGTTCATCTAAGTTTCCGGAGGATCTTTTATCAAGAGATGTAGAAAAATGGAAGGAGATATTAAGTAATGAATAGCACTGAACACAAAATTTGCACCCGTTGTATAATGGATACAACCACGAAGTTGATCAAGTTCGACGAGAAAGGGGTTTGTAATTTCTGTAAGCAGTATGATGAGTATTACGCAGCGTATCTGGATAAAACCCCTGAACAACTAAAAAGGGAACTAGATGCTGTTGTCAAAAAAATGAAGGATGATGGCAAGGGCAGAAAATACGATTGTATTGTGGGTTTAAGCGGAGGCGTGGATAGTTCATATATTGCCCTGTTGTGTAAAGATTACGGTTTGCGTCCGCTAATTTTTCATTTTGATAACGGATGGAACAGTGAACTCGCTGTACAAAACATCACTAACATTTGCGAAAAATTGAATTTCGATCTGAATACGTATGTGATCGATTGGGATACTTTTAAAGATGTGCAATTGTCATATATAAAAGCAGGAGTGTTGGATTGGGAAGTACCGACGGATCAAATGATCTTTGCTTCACTTTATGAAACAGCACAAAAACACAATATACAAAATGTGATCTCCGGAAATAATGTGCGTACTGAATTTACGATCCCGGGCGATTGGATCTTCGGTGATAAATTGGATAATATCAATCTGCAGAACATTCAGAAAAAATTTGGCACATGCGATATTAAAAAGTTGCCAAAAATTCCCGTTAAGGGAAAGGAATTCTTTTACGGGAAGCTTGATCACAAACCGGTTCATTTACTATCGTACATTATTTTCAATAAGCAACATGCTTTAAAACGTTTGGTGGAGGAAGTTGGTTATCGCCCTTATCCAAATAAACATTATGAATCAGTTTATACTCGTTTTTACCAAGGATATGTTTTACCAACACGTTTAGGAATTGATAAACGTAAAGCACATCTTTCAAGCCTTGTGCAATCAGGAATGTTGACACGTGATGAAGCAATAAAGGAATTAGAAAATCCAATATACGATCCGACATTACTAAAAGATGATTTCGATTATGTACTAAAGAAATTTGAATTAACACGTGAGCAATTCGATGCATATATGGCGCTGCCTTTAGTTTCACATGAATCTTATGGTACAGATTGGGATGAACGTTATAAAAAATTGTCTGTTAAGATCAAATTGTTCTGGAAGTACAGGATCGCTCCTATATTCAAACCAAAGAAGGAAACAGCGTGAAACGCGTAGCATTTTTTGCATATGGGATCGGGGATATTAGCGGGGGAGGAGGATATGAACGGTTTTTCAGTGATTTCTTCACAGATTACAGCAAGGACAAAAACAAAAAGTACGACCTGTTACTTATTACCGATAATCTGGACGCCTTTAAAAGGGAAGGAAAATTAATGGAAAATTATAGTAACGTTATTCAATTTAAAGATTACCGCTACAAATTGTATTACGACCTCACTGATAAATTTCCTTTAATAAAAGCCCTTTTCAGATGGTACCGCACATTATATACGCAAAAAGCTTTCTTGAGACAATTGAAGGAGAATAAGGTTGATATTTTGCATTTGCCCAATTATCTTAAAAGTTATTTTTTTTTAATCTCTTATATTTCAAAAGCTAAAGGGATCAAAACAGCAGTCACAGTTGTAGATTGCCGTATTCCTTACATGTATGACTCAAATGATGAGTATTACGTTACTGCAGGTGCAACATCTCACACGTTCAAACCTTTATTCGAAAAAGTAAAACCGGATGGGATCTTTACCTGGTATAAGTCATTTAAAGAATTTGTTACTAAGAATAAATTGGTGAATTCTTCAACTGTTGTTTATCCGGTAAAGTCAAGGTATGTGAATTATTCAGGTCAAGTGCCTGCATTTTCAGAGAAGAAGAACGAGATTATTTTTGCAGGCCGTCTTGATGGCCAAAAACGCCCAATGTTATTTGCGAAAGCCGTGAATATCGCCTTAAAAAAGGAGCCCGTATTATTAGCTGATTGGAAGTTCAGGATTTTTGGTAAAGGTGTCCTGGAAAATGAAGTGGAAAGTTTTATCAATGAGAATAAGTTGCAACGTCATTTGGAATTATCCTTCTCACCGGATATGAAAAGTATTTTGAAAGGATCGAAATGTTTGGTCTCAACACAAGCTTATGAAAATTTCCCTTCTCTTTCAGTTTATGAAGCGATGGTTACCGGCAACGCGGTCATTGCCTGTAATGTTGGTCAGACCGCAGAATTCATTAAAGATAATGTGAACGGTATCCTTGTTGAAAACGAGGCAGAGGAGGATTTAGCGGATGCAATTATAAAGTACGTTTCAAAGCCTGGTACGCATGAGCAGTTCTATAAAAATAATATAAAACTTTGTTCCGAAGAACATACATATCCTGCTTTTAAAAATCAGATCGAAGAATTCTGGGATAGTTTATAGTGAAAAAGGAAAATCTGATCTTATTTACGAATGGCTTCCCTTGTGTAAAAGAGGGAGAAGAATTCTTAGAAGATGAACTTAAATTATTATCAGCTGAATTCAGATCGATAATTATTTATGTGCTAGGTGAAGGAGAGATCTGCCGGGCAATTCCGGCCAATGCAAAGGTTAAATTCCTGAAAGCAGATCCGTCTTTAAAAGTGAGAAATGTGATCTTAAAACAAGGGCTCACACTTTTGAATATTCAAAAGGAAGATAAAAAAGATCCGGTAGCAAAAGCAGCAATAAATAAGAATAAAACTTTCTATAAGAATGTGCTCATAGGAAATTTCCTGTTAAAGCAAACTTTGGAAAACGAATTAAAGACAACTGATCTCAAACAAACCAAATTATACAGTTATTGGTGCGGACCATGGTTCGATATTTTAATGTTATTGGATAAAAGTATAACTGATAATATTACTTTTCGCGCCCATGGTTACGATTATGATGTGGAACAGCGCCCTGAGAAATATATCCCTTATCGTAATTATCTGATGAAGAAAGAACCTTTTATTTCGTTCATCTCACAATTCGGGTACGATACTTATAATAAAAAATATCCGACCTTCACGAATAAGAAAATGAACAGACTGGGAGTTGTTGAACAAAATATGAACCCTCAAAATGGGAGAAAAGAAGTAACTATCGTTTCCTGTTCAAGTTTAATACCATTGAAAAGAGTTCATCTTATTATAGACATCCTAAAGAATTTGCCTCTTGATATAAAGTGGGTTCATTTCGGGGACGGGCCATTAATGAATGAGATAAAGGAAAAAGCTAAAACTTTTGGACTAAACATTAGTACCGAATTCAAAGGTTATGTGTCTCACCAGGAAGTAATGAATTATTATAAGAGCAACCATGTTGATCTTGTAATGAATGTCAGTGAATTGGAAGGTATTCCTGTTTCATTGATGGAAGCGATCAGTTTTGGAATTCCTGTTACAGGTTGTAAAATATGTGGTGTTCCTGAAATTGTAACTAATGAAACAGGCTTTTTATGGGAAAAGGATTTTGATACTAAGGCAGCGGCAAAACAATTGGCAGAATATTTTCAAAGATCTCCTGAACAAAAGCAAAAATTCCGTGAAGATGTAAAGAACTTCTGGAACGGGAGATTTAATGCAGAGAAAAATTACAGAACATTTATAAAAGAGTGCTTATTGAGTTAAGATGTGCGGAATTGCCGGTATAGTATCTTTTAAAAATGCAGTGGATAATATCCGCCTGAAAAAAATGACGGATATTATTGTGCATCGGGGTCCGGATGGCGAAGGACATTGGATAAATGCAGAAGGAAAAGTTGGTTTAGGTCACAGACGTTTATCCATTATTGACCTAAGCGATAATGCGAAACAACCCATGCATTATGCAGAAGGACGTTACACAATTACTTTCAACGGCGAGATCTATAATTATATTGAGATAAAAAACGAACTTGTTACTAAAGGTTATAGATTCAGATCGGAATCAGATACTGAAGTGTTAATGGCGCTTTATGATCTTAAAAAGCAAAGATGTCTTGATGACCTGGATGGCATGTTTGCTTTCGCGATCTGGGATGAAAAAGAGCAAACCTTATTTTGCGCCCGCGACCGTTTCGGCGAAAAACCATTTTATTATTATAAGAATGAGAATGAATTTGTATTTGGTTCTGAACTAAAACAATTTTTCGCGACCGGAATTTCTAAAACACTAAATGAACAAGTAGCATACCACTATATAAATAGCGGCATCGAAGGCAACCCTTATAAGCCGGAGGAAACTTTTTACAAGGACATATTTCAGTTAATGCCTGCTTCATATTTAACTTTAATCAAAGGCAGCATTCAAATAAAAAAATATTGGGATCTGGACACCAAACAAATTTCCAGGCTTTCATTTACCGATTCCGTTGAAAAATTCACTGAATTATTCAATACTTCTCTTAAACGGAGGATGCGCTCGGACGTTCCTGTTGGTTCTTGTTTGTCCGGCGGTTTGGATTCTTCCTCTATTGTTTTATCGATAGATAAGATAAAAGCAGAAGGACAAATTCAAAAAACATTCTCTGCCCGTTTTAAAGATTTTGAAAAAGATGAAGGAAAGTATATGGCAATGGTCGTTAACAAATCTCGGAACATTCAAAACTTTGATGTCTGGTTAACAGAAAGCGATTTTTTGAGTGACTTCAATGCTATTTCAAAGCATCAGGATGAACCCTATGGAGGAACAAGTGTTGTCGCACAATATAACGTCATGAAACTGGCAAAGAAGAATGAGATAACTGTCTTAATTGACGGGCAAGGCGCAGATGAATATCTCGCGGGTTATGTTCCGTTCTTTGTTACTTATCTGAATCAATTGTATGGCCCATCTCCTCAAAAATATTCTATTGAAAAGGAAAAAATGCGGGAGTATCATGGCTTGCAGCATCAATTAAGTTTCAATGGGAAAATGCAATTGAAATACCCGGGCTTGTTTTCTACACTAAGCAAAACGAAAAGAGTATTTTCCTCTTCTTCCCAAAAGGAAACGGGAGTGAATTATATGCATGCTGAGATCACTCAACAGGTAAAGATCAATTCTCCGAAAGGAAAGGATAACAATAATTTACGCAAGAGCGTTTACGAAACAATTAATGGCATTGCATTTAATAATTTGTTACGTTACGCCGATAGAAATGCAATGGCGCATTCAGTAGAAGTTCGTTTACCGTTTTTGTCGCATGAATTGGTTGAGTTTGCGAATGGTTTACCGGATGAATACAAAATTCATGAAGGTTGGTCGAAATACATTTTGCGGAAAAGTATGGAACCGATCTTACCCAATGAAATTGCCTGGCGGAAAGATAAAATTGGTTTTGCAGCGCCTCAGGAAAAGTGGATGCAGAATAATACTATTAAAGGATATGTCTCCGACGCTAAAGATCATCTGGTTAAGAATTCAATTATTTCGAAAGAGCAAAAGGATAATTGTGATAAATGGAGAAGTTTAATGCTTTATAAGATGCTGCAGTAATGGCAAACATCGCATTCTTGTTCATAGGTGTAAGTGATATTTCCGGGGGGGGTGGAGCAGAACGGTTCTTTGCAGATTTCTTAAAAGATTACCAGGAAGCGAACGGAACACATAAACTCTTTATGATCACGGACGAAATCTCGAAGCAAAATTTCAATAAAGTGGATAAATTGAAGGATTGCAAGAATGTCCTCTCATTCAAGATCATGAACAACCGGTTCAAAGACCGATTAGAATACTGGCAGCTGGCTAAGCTTATAATAAAGAATAAGATCAAAGTATTGCAGATCCCATTGTATGGTATTCAATATTACGAAGTGGTGAAGCGCATCGATAAGTTACCGGCAATCTTCCGTCCTAAGATCGTTATAACTATTACCGACAGTTTCCTCTCTTATTATTACTTCGATAACGAAGATAGAATATACAATTACCGGAAAATGTTTGGTCCGCTTTTCGATAATGTAAGGATCGATGCTATCATCAGCTGGTACAAATTATTTAAGGAGTGGGCCATAGAAAAAAAAGTGGTAAAGAGCGGTCCGGAGATCTATGTGATCAATTCAAGGTATACAGGCAAAAAATTCCCAGAAGCTTTCAGTAAAAAGAACCGGATCGTTTATGCTTCAAGGTTAACGCGTGCAAAAAAACCATTAATGCTTGTGGAAGCCATACATATTTTAAAACAGAAACAATTTGATTTCAGTGAATGGAAATTCATTATTTACGGTAAGGGAGAATTAGAGAACGATATTAAAACAAAACTGAAAGAATATGATCTTAATGAATTGGTTGAATTAACGCATCACCACGATCTTACAAATGCTTTTAGTGAATCAAAATGTTTTGTTTCCACTCAGGATTTTGAGAATTTCCCTTCTTTGGCAATGAATGAAGCAATGGCTGCAGGAAATGCGATCATAGCAAGAAATGTAGGACAAACAGATTTGTTTGTTAAGGATGGTGTGAATGGATTGCTTTTAAAGGAGGATAACGCCAATGGTCTTGCGCATGCGATCAGTACTTTTATTTCTGACCAAAACTTGCATGAGAGCATGGGTGCGGAAAGTATTAAACTAACTAAGGAAGTGCACACCTTCGCGAACTTTAAAGTACAAATGGATAATTTCTGGAATAACATAATTAATAAAAACTAATATGTTGAATTTTGAAAAAAAGAAAGTACTGGTATTGGCACCGCATACAGATGACGGCGAGTTAGGATGTGGCGGTACAATAGCTAAATTAATAGAGAACGGCAATGATGTATATTGTGCTGCATTCTCTGCTTGTCAGCAATCGGTATTGAAAGATTTTCCTTCGGACATCTTAATTACGGAGGTAAAAGCGGCTGCAAAGATCTTAGGGATCAAACCTGAGAATCTTTTTCTGTATGATTTCCAGGTGAGAACCTTTGGTTACAAACGCCAGGAGATCCTTGATAAATTAATTGAGTTGAAGAATAAATTAAATCCCGATGTTGTTTTTATTCCTTCTGCAAGTGATCTGCACCAGGATCATTCAACCATTGCAAACGAAGGTTTGAGGGCTTTTAAACAATGCACAGTTTTAAGTTACGAGATCCCCTGGAATAATATTTCTTTTAATACAAGTTGTTTTGTACAGTTAGAACAACGGCATCTGGATGCTAAAGTAAGGGCTATACTTGAGTATAAGTCACAGGCACACCGCAGTTATGTGAATGGTGATTTCATTAAATCGTTAGCTTCCGTAAGAGGCGTGCAGGTGGGTGTTACTTACGCCGAAACATTTGATGTGGTTCGTCTCATCCTCTAATGGAATTGCTGACTAAAAATATTATTTCGCAATATATTAATGATATGATCAGTATGTCGAAACAATTGCAAGGGGATTATTGGACTCTGGAACATTATCAGTCTGACATGAACAGAAAATGGGAACTCAGCTATTGCGAAATAAAAGATAAACAGTTACTGGCATTTATGATCGTTTCCGATAAAGGGATCTCTCATCATTTACACCGGATAGTAGTTCATGAAAATTTTAAAGGAAAAGGAGTTGGGAAAAAATTAATACAAACTTTCATGACCAATGCAAAAAAAGAGGAAAGGCAGGCAACATTAAAAGTTCACCCAAGTAATAAGCAGGCTATTGATGTTTACGAACATTATGGTTTTGTTAAAGAAGGAAGTGATAAAGAAAATCTAACATATAGTCTGAAATTCTAAAATGATCATCGCCATTCATCAGCCTAATTTTATTCCCTGGATCGGCTATTTTTTTAAGATCAGCCGGTGCGATGTGTTCGTGTTGCTGGATAATGTGCAGTACACTAAGAATGGGTTCATCAACAGGAACAGGATCAAAACACCTCAGGGCGAGAATTGGTTAACGCTGCCTGTTATTCAGTCAGGAAAATTCGGACAAGACATAAAAGATACACAGATCGTAAATAAAGATTATACAGTTAAAAAAACACTTGCCAGTATTACAGCGAATTACAAAAAAGCTAAATATTACGATAAATACTTTAACGAATTCTCAAATGTATTGAATACAAGTGATGATAATTTATGCAATTTGAATTCTTCAATTATAAAATGGATTGCCGCAGATCTGGACATAAAAACAAAAATGATTTATGCTTCAGAACTCAATGGGATAACAGGCGAAAGCACTGAACGTCTTGTTTCTATATGTAAAAAACTGAATGGAACAGATTACCTGGCAGGATTAGGCGCAAAAAAGTACCAGGAGGATCATTTATTCAATTCAGAGAATATTAACGTGATCAATACACCATTCAAACATCCGGTTTATCCTCAATTGTGGAAAGAATTCTTGCCGAGTATGTCGATAATGGATCTTTTATTCAATTGCGGGCCGGAAAGTAAAATCATTCTTAATAATTCAGTTTAGTGAAGTTCAATAAACATTTGTATTTTTTCACGCACACATTCCCTTTTGGCGGAGAATCATTTGTGGGTAATGAAATTGAAGCGAGTTCTGCTTATTATAAGAAGATCATAGTTTTTCCGTCGAAAAATGGCGAAAATGCAAATGTAAAATTGCCTTCGAATGTGGAAGTTGAAGTTTTAAATAAAAATGCAGGATCGAAATGGAAGTTACTATTAAGTAATTTTGGATTGATCTGTACAGTATTTTACCTCGATCTTGTAAAGAATTCAGATAAAGCGGGAGTCCTGAAAAGATTCAGGTATAATTTGAGTCTGTTATTGCAAACACTAGCTCTGAGCGAGTTGCTTGAGAAAAAGATCAAAGAAGATAAAGAAGAAAAGCAGTTTGTTTCCTTCTGGATGGATGAATGGGCTTTATGTCTTTCTATTCTGAAGTATAAAAAAAAAATAAGGAGTTTTGTGTTCCGTGTTCATCAGCATGATCTTTATAATGAAAGTGATCCTTCAAAATATATTCCGTTCAGGTTTTTTAATATAAAAATGACTTCAGCGGTCTTTCCTGATTCTAACAGAGGTGTGAATTTTCTGAAAGCTTTAAATTATTATCCTGAAAAAATGAAAGTGGGGCATTTAGGTGTTACCGACAAAGGAACAAATCCTTTTGATCCTTCAGTTTATACAATAGTATCATGTTCAGGTCTTGTCGCACGTAAAAGGGTTCAGCTTATCGCAGACTCATTGATGCTTGTGGACGTCCCTTTGAAATGGATCCACTTCGGAAAATATGGCGATTCACCGCAAAGTTTTGAAGAACTGAAAGCAAAATGTGAAAAACTACCTCCCAATATCACATACGAGTTGAAGGGGGATGTGCCCTATAATGAACTGATCCGTTTTTACCAAAGTACGCCGGTAAGTTTGTTCATGACCTTGACAAGAGCAGAAGGATTACCGGTTTCTATAATAGAAGCGACAAGTTTTGGAGTACCAGTTCTGGCAACCGATGTTATGGGAATTCCTGATGTTGTGAGTAAGGATTCCGGAATTTTGATTGAACCTGAGACGAAAAAAGAGGATATAGCAACTATTATAAAAGCTTTTAAAAACAGTGAGAAAAACACACCCGGATACAGGAAAAAAGTTAAAGAATTTTGGTCGAAAAGCTTCAATTCAGAGACAAATTATTTTAACTTTAACACTTATATAAACAGTCTGAATTAACAGCAAACCGCAGGTAAATTTATGGTAAAAGTAGGTATAATAGGATATGGTTACTGGGGCCCGAACCTGGTAAGGAATTTTTCTGCAGTTAATGATTGCACTGTTGCAGCTGTTTCTGATTTCAGGAAAGAACGTCTTGCGCTTGTTTCAAAAGCGTACCCTTCCGTTAAAACAACTTCTGACCCGGATGAGATACTTTTATCAAAAGATGTGGATGCTGTTGTAATAGCAACTCCGGTATTTGCACATTTTCCTCTTGCAAAAAAAGCACTTGAGAATGGAAAGCATGTTCTTTTGGAAAAACCAATGACCTCTACAGTTAAAGAAGCTGAAGAGTTAATGGGTATTGCCAAGCAGAAAGGTCTGTTAATAATGGTCGATCATACTTTTTTATATACTGGCGCTGTCCGTAAAATAAAAACTTTGGTGGACGACGGTACTATTGGTGAAATGCAATACTTCGATTCATCACGGATCAATTTAGGATTATTCCAGCCTGATGTGAATGTGTTATGGGATCTTGCGCCGCACGACATTTCAATCCTTCTTTATTTGATCAGTAAAAAACCAACCAGTGTTAATGCGACAGGTGTTTCACATACTAAAAACGGAATTGAGAATGTAGCTTATCTGACGGTAAATTTTAAAGAAGATCTGATTGCACATTTCAGTTGTTCATGGACCTCGCCGGTTAAGCTTAGAACTTTATTGATAGGCGGTGATAAAAAGATGTTAATGTTCAATGATCTTGAGCCAACAGAAAAGATCAAGATATACGATACAGGATATAATCACAAAACAGACGAAGAGAAGCAACGCGTGCTTGTAGATTACAGGACCGGCGATATTTTCATTCCTAAAGTGGAAATGAAAGAAGCGCTTTATGCGATGGCGGATGATTTTGTCAGCTGTATCATCAATAAAAAAGAACCGGTGTCGAATGCAACTATAGGATTAGAAGTGATCAAGATCCTTGAAGCATCGCAGCACTCAATAAAAAATAACGGTAAAGAAGTAGTATTATAGTATGGAAGTATTGAATGTAGACGAGCCGCGTAAAAGTCTCGTAAATGTTAAAGTAGGAAAAGATGTCCGCATTTTCAATTTTGTGAATGCGTATGGTTGCAGTATTGATGATAACAGTAAAGTAGGTGCCTTTGTTGAAATTCAAAAAGGAGCGACAATCGGGAAAAATTGTAAGATCTCAAGTCATACTTTCATTTGCGAAGGTGTGCATATAGAAGATAATTGTTTTATTGGGCACGGTGTGATGTTCACGAATGATCTTTTTCCAAGAGCTACAAATCCGGATGGAAGTCAGCAAACAGACGCAGATTGGACACTTGTAGAAACTTTTATTAAAAAAGGCGCTTCTATTGGAAGCAACGCAACAATTCTTTGCGGAATAACAGTTGGAGAAAATGCTTTGATCGGTGCGGGTGCTGTTGTTACAAAAGATGTACCTGCTAATACTGTTGTGGCGGGTAATCCTGCTAAAAAAATCAAGACGATCTAAGTGAAGAGCAAACTCGACAAATATTTATACACCTGGCCGCATGAAGAATTAAATGCTCAGTCAGGCTGGAAAAAAAGTCAGCACAAAGGCTTTATTGAACATCCAATGCCGGAGTCGGAAGAGAAATTGGCAAATGACAGCCGTTGGCCGGGATTTTTTCCTTCAGCAATTTGTTTTGTAACTACTACCAATGGCAAACAAACTGCATTAGAAAAAGTTGTTGGAGCTACTATCGTGAACCGTTTCCCTTTTATCGTTGCTTTAAGCTTTTGTACTAAACCACTTTCAAAGCGGCATTATGTAAGAGAAGAGTTTATAAAAATGCTGGAAGAGGGTAGATCGGTAGCTGTTCAGTATTTTGAACCCGGGGAAAGTATTGATAAGTGTATGAACGCGATCAATACAATTGATGATAATGAAATTGATAAACGTATCGGATCAACCGGATTAAAAACAATAAAAGCTCAGACTAACGATTGTAAAGTCTTTACGGACGCTTACATGGTTTACGAAGCAAAATTAGTTAAGCCCGGAAAAGATTTTGAGGGACAAAAGATATTTGATAAGCCATATACAGATTTTGGAAGTCATAGAATTTATTATTTGGAAATAGAAGCTATTCAGCTTCGTGAAGATATATGTAAGGGAGAATCGCAGGTTCATTGGAGAAGTTTACCATTCTGGGATCCGAAGAATGAATTGCAACCAAAAGTAGAAGGCATTTCAAAACCATTAATGGATGTGAAGTATCAAAAAGGATACGCTTCCGATTATATGTTCCCGGCAAAGAACACAACTGCTTTTTATTATGATAGAATAGAGAATGGCATGTGCATCAAACATCTTCCGCCTTTGCCTGAGGACCAGGTAGAAGTTGATAATGATAAGGCACGCTGGCCTTGTTTCTTCCCTTCATCAGTGGGAATGATCACAACGTATGCTGAAGATGGAACCCCGAATTTAATGCCATGCGGTTCTACTTCTATTCTCATCCGTCATCCTTTATGTATTGCTATTTGCGTGTCTTATGCGAAAGTGAATGTAAGATATGCGCCACGGGCGTCGCTTGATACTTTATTGAAGAATAAAAAATTCATTTGCGGCGTTCCGTTTGTAAATGAAACAGTGATTGATGGTATCAAGTATTCTGGAAATATTTCTTCGGCGCAAGACAAGCATAAAATTTCGAATGCAGGTTTAGCGTTTATGAATGATGATGAAGGGCCTGTACTGAATGCCTTGCCGATACACTTCAAATGTAAAGTGGTAGAGATCGTGAGACTTGGCACACACTTTCTTTTTCTTGGACAAACTGAGTCTATTTTGGTTAGAGAGGATGTATCTATTGAAAACAAATTAAAATGGTATTCATATCCTGATGTGGAAACTGCTAAAGCAGAAGTAAAAATTTAAATCACGAAACATGAGTTCAATTACAATTGAAAAGTATCCGAAAAAAATTAACTGTCTTGATCTGAAAGGACAGCATCAGCAAATTAAAAAAGAGGTCTTTGAAGCTTTTGAAAAAGTGTATGAGAATACAGCTTTTTCAGGCGGTCCCTTTGTTGAGGAATTTGAAAAAGGCTTTGCAGCCTATACACAAACCAAACATGTTATTGGTGTGAATAATGGAACGTCTGCTCTTCATTTAGCGATGTTAGCTTTAGGGATCGGTGCGGGTGATGAAGTAATTGTTCCTGCAAATACATTTATCGCTACGGCATGGGGCGTTTCTTATTCTGGTGCAACGCCGGTGTTTGTGGATTGTGATAAGGACACATGGGAGATAGACGCTTCTAAAATTGAAAACAAGATCACCCCTAAAACAAAAGCTGTTATCGGTGTTCATTTATACGGAATGCCTTTTGATATTGATGCAGTAAAAGCAGTGTGTGATAAGCATAAGATCTTTTTGCTGGAAGATGCTGCTCAGGCACAAGGAGCACGCTATAATGGAAAAGCAATTGGTGGTTTCGGTGAAATGGCTTGCTTTAGTTTTTATCCCGGTAAGAATTTAGGTGCATGCGGTGAAGCAGGTGGCATCTCAACAAATAATGAAGCATACAAAAAACATTTACATAGTTTAAGGAATCACGGAAGTACAGAAAGATACTATCATGATGAAGTAGGTTATAATATGCGCATGGGAGGTTTAGAAGGCGCTTCTTTAACGATCAAGTTAAAATACATTGAGGGCTGGAATAACCGCCGCCGTGCTATTGCAAAGCGGTATCAAAAGGAAATAAAGAACCAAAAGATCAAAATGCAAACGCAACCTGCAAACGCAGATTCTGTATTTCATTTATTTGTGGTGATACCTGATGATAAAAATAAGTTTGTAGCTTATTTGAATGAATGGAATATCAATCCCGGATTTCATTATCCGGTTCCATGTCATTTACAAAAAGCTTACGCGAACTTAGGGTACAAACAAGGTGATTTTCCAAATTCGGAAAAGCTGGCTGCAAATTGTGTTTCGTTACCAATGTATAACGAATTAACTGACGAAGAAGTGACGTACGTTATTAATATCATCAATAACTATTAATGTCTAAAGAGTCCGTAATAATTTTAGGCTTCGGAGGTAACGCAGTTGATTTTTTTGAAACTGTTTCGTCAGCTTATTCTATTATCGGATTTGTGGATGATGAACCTTCAAAGCATACCTTGAGTTATAAAGGAATTAAAGTTCACGGAAGGGAATTCCTGGATAAACATCCCGAAGCAAAAGTGATATCATTGATAGGTTCTGAAAAGACATTTCATATAAGAAATGAAATAATTAACAAGTTCAATATCAACCCTTCGCGCTTTGGAAAAGCAATTCACCCGAAAGCAGTTGTTTGCGAAGATGCTGTTATCGGTTATGATGTCGTGATAATGCCGGGTGTTGTGGTTACCTCCAATGCAAAGATCGGGAATCATATTTTTATACTGGCTAATTCAATCCTTCACCATGATGTTGAAGTGGCTGATCATACATTGATTGGTTCAAATGTTACTTTAGCAGGACATGTCAAGATAGGTAAAAGCTGTTTTATCGGAAGTGGTACAAGTATCATCAGTAATGTTTCTGTCGGGGAATTCTCTATGGTAGGAATGGCTTCCAATGTGATCAGGAATGTTTCACCGGGAGCGAAAGTAGTGGGTAATCCTGCAAGATCCATATGAGTACAGATATTTCTATACTGATCCCGTTCTTAAATGAATCACCTAATATTAAACATTTAGTTAGTGAGCTGAATGCATTCTGTGGTTCGAATCAGGATAAGACATTCGAGGTTATCTTTATTGATGATGGTTCCATTGATGATTCAGTTGAATTATTGAAAAATTCTTCCTGCAATTTTAAAAGCTCAATCATCAAATTATCAAAGAATTTCGGAGCGCACGCTGCATTAAGAGCAGGTATTTTAAAAGCAACGGGCAATTATATCACTTTCATGTACGCCGATCTTCAGGATCCTTTAGACCTGATCAATCGCCTTTATGAGAAATGTAAAAAGGAATCGAACGATGTATGCTGGGCTAGCCGTGAGAATTTCACTACAGGTATTTTCCAGCGTATGTTCAGTAAACGATATGCAGCGCTGATCAAGAAACACGTGTCAAAAGATTTTCCTGAGAATGGATTTGACATCGTTATGTTTAACGGGAAAGTCAAAGAAGTACTGAATTCAAATATTGAAAGTAATTCTTCGGTCTTCCTGCAGATCCTGACGCTTGGATTCAAGAGTACATCGATCCGCTATGAAAAAGTGGAAAGAAAAGCCGGTAAATCCAAATGGACATTTTCGAAGAGAGTAAAATTATTGATCGATTCCTTCGTTTCGTTCTCTTATGCTCCAATAAGATTTGTTACGATCGTTGGATTTGCATTATTTTTTCTCGGACTTTTATTATCACTTTATTTAGTGATCCGAAAATTCATTTGGAATGATCTTGCAGAAGGCTGGCCAATGCTAATTTCGATCCTGATTCTGGGTTTTGGAATAACAAACATTTCTCTCGGCATTATTGCCGAATATTTATGGCGCACATTAGACAGCAGTCGTAAACGTCCTGTATTTATTATTGATGAGATCATAGAAATAAAAAAATGAAATTGAATATTTTAGTCACCGGTGGCGCCGGCTTTATTGGCTCGCATTTAACTGATAAATTGGTATCGTTAGGTCATAATGTTTCTGTATTGGATAATTTAGTGAATGGGAAAGAAGAAAATCTTGCAGAAGCAGCGAAGAACAGTTCATTCAAATTCATTAAAGGTGATATTTTAGATAAAGGGACTTGCGATAATGCATTAAAAGGAATTGATATTGTTTACCATCTCGCTTGCTTGGGTGTCCGTCATTCACTTCATAGTCCTTTCGAAAATCATCGTGTGAATGCAGAAGGTACTTTGAATGTATTGGAAGCTGCACATACACATAAAGCGAAGCGTTTCTTTTATATCTCCACCTCTGAAATTTACGGAGATATAAAACAGTTCCCGATCGATGAGAATGGCGTTCCGCTTCCGAAAACAGTTTACGGTTCAAGTAAATTGGCAGGAGAGAATTATGCGTATTCCTACAATAAATGTTTTGGAATGGATGTGACCGTTTTGCGTATCTTTAATAATTACGGGCCGCGTGCCCATTATGAAGGTGATGCAGGAGAAATTATTCCACGTAGTATTGTAAACCTTTTATACGGCAAAGCGCCAATTGTATTTGGTGACGGAAGTGTGACCCGTGATTTCTTCTATGTAAAAGATACAGCTGCTGCTTTAGCACAATTGTTAGATCAAAAAGGAATAACAGGAGAAATAATCAATATTGGTACAGGTGAAGAGATCACCATGAAAAATTTGTTGGAAGAGTTGATCCGCGCGATGAAATCTCCTCTGAAAATTGAGTACCATGAAGACCGTCCTGCTGACGTACCGCGTTTATGGGTGAATCCTTCAAAATTCAAAAGGATCACGGGTTTCAAGTCAGCATACACCTTTGAGGAAGGATTAAAAGAAACTGTAAAATTCTATACTGAATTGAAAAACAAAAAAGATCTTTTATCAGAAATAAAACTAAAAAATTGGGAGAAGTAATTATGTCGAAATTACCAATAGCAAAACCTTATCTTACTGCTGATGAAGCACAGGGCGCTTATGATGTGATATTAACGAATTGGGTAACGCAGGGACCAAAAGTTCAGGAGTTCGAAGAAAAGTTTGCTGCGTATGTTGGTTCTAAATATGCAGTTGCTGTTTCTAACTGTACTACTGCCTTGCATTTAGCAATGATAGTTGCAGGTGTTAAAGAAGGAGATGAAGTTATTTGTCCTAGTATGAGTTATATCGCTACAGCAAATTCAGTGAAGTATGCCGGCGCAAAACCTGTATTCGCGGAAGTTGGACCGGATTATAATATCGATATCGAACATGTAAAGGCACTGATCACTCCAAAAACAAAAGCGATCCTCATCGTTCATCAGATCGGAATTCCTTCCGATATAGATGCATACTCGAAATTGTGTAAGGAAAAGAATTTAGTATTGATCGAAGACGCTGCCTGTGCTGCAGGTTCTTCTTATAAAGGGAAGAAGATCGGATCACACAGCGATCTTGTTTGTTTCTCATTTCATCCAAGAAAAGTAATTACAACCGGTGACGGTGGTATGATCTCGACCAACCGTGAAGATTATAGTACGCGTTTAAAATTACTGAGACAGCATGGGATGTCGGTTAACGACAGGGTAAGACATGCTTCAGATAAGATAATTTTTGAAGAGCATGTTGAAGTGGGCTATAATTATAGAATGACGGATATCCAGGCTGCAGTTGGTATTAAACAATTGGAGAAATTGGATATGATAGTTGAAGCGAGAAGGAAAATTGCCGAAAGATATAATGAAGCTTTTAAGAACATTCCTCAGATCGAATTATACAAAGAGAACACGGATCATCATGTGAATTATCAATCGTATGTGATCTTTATTAAGCCGGGAGGAAAATTAACACGTAACACTTTCATGGAAGCTATGAACGCTGAAGGTGTGTCTACACGACGTGGAGTAATGACAACCCACCGTGAACCTGCTTATGAAAAAGAATGTAAAGGATTAAAATTGCCCAAGTCTGAATTTTATTCGGATAATAGTGTTGTACTGCCTTTATTTTACCCAATGACGAATGAAGAGATCGAAAGAGTGATCTCTACTGTTCGGAAAATATTTAATGCTGCTTAAGCTTCAACGTATTTCTTTGATTGAATCTGCAACTGCCTTGCTTTTTGCGATAGCATTTTGCATTTATTTTTATCCTACAGAAGATAGTTATATAAAGATCCATGATACATACGATGGCAATTTTTCCACCAGGCATGTTTTAATTGAATCCGGAAATTTTTTCGAAACTGATCCTAACGCGATCGTTCCGGGAATTATGAATGGATTGCCAAGAGGCTTGTTCCCGAAATTCACTGATATTAATTGTTTGCTAATGTACTTTTTCGGAACGCTTGGGGGATTTGCTGTTAATTTTATTTTGTTACGCCTGATAGCTTTTTTTGGAATTTATTTATTTGCAAGGGATCATTTTGGATTCAGAGAAGAACAAAAAGGGTTAGTTCTTTTGATCTCAGTTGCTTTTGCCTGTCTGCCTTTCTTTACTATTCACGGTATAACTACAGCAGGAATTCCGCTTTTGTTCTGGGCTTTTTTTAATCTTGTCAGGCATGAAAGAAAGAAGATATCTTATCTCATCTTCTGCCTGTTTGCTTTATGGGCCAATTTTGTTCTGGTCGGCATTCATGCCATCCTTACGTTCGGATCCCTGGCTGTATATTATTCCTTTAAAGAAAAGAAGATTCTCTACCATACTTTTGGGGCAATAATATTGCTTGTTGGCATCTATGTTATATCAGAGTATATGATGTTTTACATGCACTGGTTCAATACGGATTACCAGTCTTCACGAAGCGGTTTCGAAAAACATTTAGGGCTCAATTTTTTTGGAGTTGCGGGGAATAGCATAAAACTATTTTTCCTTGGTCATTATGAATCTGCGAACTATTTAGGCTCTGTTTTCGTGCCTTTTATTGTTTTCTTTGTTTTTGATCACTTCCGGTTTAAAGCTCCAATTCATAAACGGGCTATGTTATTAATGATAATGACTATTTTATTCTCGTTAATAATTTCCGTTTTAGATTGGAAGTCTTTTGCTTTTTTTTATGATTCATTCCCGATCGCAAAAGATCTTAATTTTAAAAGATTTTTCAATTTTTTACCTGGATTATTCTTTTTATTGGTCGCAGCTTGTGTGATCGTTGTTAACAAAGGCGGCATCCCGATCAGGATATTAAGTTCTGTTACTATTGCAGGTTTTTTGATCTGCATCTGGCGCGGTAATATTTCCTTTAACCAGGATGGAGCTGATGCGTTCGGCATCGAAATAACATCAGGAGAAAAATACAGGTTCAAAGAATTTTTCGATACCGAATTATACGCTTCCATCAAGAAAGAGATGGGTGCTGATACTGTGAACAATGTTATCCATTTAGGGATTTCCCCATCACCTTCTAAGTATGCAGGATTAAATGTGCTTGATGATTACCAGGGAGATTATCCTAAAAACTATAAAGATCAATTCAGGATCATTATAGAAGGAGAATTAAATAAATCGAAGAAGTACAAAGCTTATTTTGATGGATGGGGCGGCAGATGTTATATGTATTCGGCTGCTCTTTTCTCAGGTGAGATTGGCTCTGAGAATGGTTTGTTGGTTGAAAAAGAATTGACGGTTAATACCGGACAGATCCGGAAAATGAATGGCAGATATATTTTATCTTCAGTTGTTATAGGAAACACTAAAGATTTGGATCTTGATCTTAAAAAAGTTTTTGTGAGCGCTTTAGATCAGAAGAAAGTGTTCCTGTATAAAATAATGTAATTGATTAATAATAAAAAAACAGAATAATGTTAGACCTAAACGGAAAGCATGTTTTAATTACCGGGGGAACAGGTTCCCTTGGTAAACAATTGGTAAAAACGATCTTAAAGCGTTGGCCGAATGTAAAACGACTCATCATCTTCTCACGTGACGAGCAAAAACAATTCCAAATGAATATGGAGTATCCAAGCGTTCCCGGAGGGAACATGAGATATTTTATCGGTGATGTGCGGGATGCCGACCGGTTAAAAACTGCATTTAAAGGAGTGACGCATGTTATTCATGCTGCAGCTATGAAGCATGTTCACATTGCAGAGTACAATCCAATGGAATGTGTAATGACCAATGTAATGGGAGCAGAGAATGTAATTAATGCGGCTATGGAAGCCGGCGTTGAGAATGTTGTTGCATTATCAACCGATAAAGCTGCGGCACCAATCAATTTGTATGGCGCAACAAAATTATGTTCCGATAAATTATTTGTAGCGGCTAATAATATAAAAGGGTTTTCAAACATCAAATTCTCAGTTGTACGTTATGGCAACGTAATGGGTTCGAATGGTTCTGTTATTCCGTTTTTCATGGACCGTAAGAAAACAGGTGTATTGCCAATCACTGATCCGAATATGACGCGATTCAATATTTCTTTACAGGAAGGTGCAGATCTTGTTCTTCACGCAATGGAACATGCCTGGGGCGGAGAGATCTTCGTTCCAAAGATCCCTTCTTATAAACTGACCGATGTGGCAAAAGCAATTGGCCCTGAATGTAAAGTTGAGATAGTAGGCATCCGCCCGGGAGAGAAAGTACATGAAGAAATGATCACAGAATCAGATTCATTCAGCACTTATGATCTTGGAAAGTATTATGCGATCCTTCCTCAGGTCCCGGCATTTAAAATTGAAGATTATATAAAGAATTTCAACGCTAAAAAAGTGAAGGAAGGATTTAAATTCAATTCCGGGCAAAATACAGAGTGGGTAGATGCTGAACAATTACGTGAACTGATAAAAGTGCATTTAGACCCGGATTTTAAAGTTTAATCAATTAAAGAAAAAATTATGCAAACAGAGCAAACCAAATTTTGGGAAAGTGAATTCGGTAAAGAGTATACCGACAGAAATACATTTGATGCGAATGAATGGAACAAGTGGTACAAGGATAATTTTGGTATTACGAAAGACGAGCTGAACAAAAAATTCCTGGCGGATCTTCCTAAAGATGCAAAGATATTAGAAGTAGGCTGTAATGTTGGCCAACAGCTGATAGCGCTACAGCGGATCGGTTTTACCAATTTGTATGGTATAGAATTGCAATCTTATGCTGTAGAAAAAGCGAAGGCAACTACGCAAGGCATCAATATCATTAAAGGCTCAGGATTTGATACGCCGTTTAAAGATGGTTATTTCGATCTCGTATTCACGAATGGTGTTTTGATCCATATTCATCCTAACGATATTCCAACTATCCTGAAAGAAATGATACGGGTAAGTAGCAAATACATTTGGGGCTTCGAATATTATAATGACGAGCCAAAGCAAATAAAATACCGTGGTCATGATGGTTTTATGTGGAAGATGGATTATGCTAAGAAATTCAATGAGATCAATCCTTCATTAAAAGTGGTAAAGAAGGAAGTTCTTCCGTACATCAGTGAAGCGCATAAAGGAAATTCGGATTGTATGTATCTGTTAAGCAAATAATGGAACCTTATATAATTTTAGAAATAGCAAATACACACGCCGGTGACAAGAACTATGTATTCAGGCTGCTGGATGAATATGCTTCCTATAAGAATTGCGGGATCAAATTCCAGCCTTTCAAATATGACGAGATCGCTCGTGAGGATTATGAGTGGTATCCAGTGTATCAAACCTTATTCTTTGATGAGCAAACCTGGAAAAGTATAATTGATAAGGCGGCAGAAACAAAAGATGTTTGGTTCGATGTCTCAAATGCCTACTCGGTAAAAATAGTAAAGCAGAATTTAAAGAATGTAAAGGGTATAAAGTTCCAGGCTTCAATTCTTGATAACATTCTTCTTATAAAAGAATTAAGAACAGTTGATTTTTCAGATAAAACTGTAATTATAAATGTGGCGTCGCTTTCATTAGAGCAGATCGCTTCACATTTGAATTTTATTCGGAAAAGCTTAAAGGCAAAAGAAACAGTGCTTCAGATCGGTTTCCAGGATTACCCTACTAAACTGGAAGATTCAGGTCTTTCAAAAATCGAAGTGCTTCAGAAAAAATTTAAGTTGCCATTATCATTCGCAGATCATATTGACGGTACACATGAAGACGCTATTGATCTTCCTTTAGCTGCTTGTTTAAAGGGTGTTGGCATAATAGAAAAGCATGTGATGTGCAGTGGAGAAAAAGCGAAGTATGATCATTTTTCGAGTGTAGTTCCTTCGGTTTTTGATATTTTATTTAAGAAACTTCATAATTTAAATTCAGAAGCGAAAAGAGTAGAAGAAAAGTACGCAGAGTTAATGGATCAGCCTTTTATTAATGAAAGGGAGATCTTATATTATAAGAAGACGGCCATGAAACCAACTCTATGCAGGGATATGCAGAAAGGCCAGATCGTGTCGTTGGAATTTGATGTGAATTACAAGCGTACCAACGAAGAAGGTTTGGATATTGAAACTATTCGGTCACTCAATGCAGATTATCACGTATTGAAAACTTCCAAAAAAGACGGACAGGTATTGAAGCAGGAAGATTTTAAAAAAGCTAAGATCGCCTCTATAATTGCGTGTCGTCTTAAATCAACACGTTTACCACAAAAAGCAATTTTAAAGGTTAATAAAGATATCAGTTCTGTAGAATTATGTATTAAGAACTCGATGTTGTTCAAAAATGTAGACCACACGATATTGGCCACATCAACTTCTCCTGAAGATGATGAATTAAAAAATTACACCTATCATAAAGATGTAATATTTCATAAAGGCGATCCCGATGATGTGATACAACGTTACCTGGATGTAATAAATAAATTAGATATCGATGTTTTTGTCCGCATCACTGCGGATATGCCTTATGTATCTGAAGAGATCGTAAATTACATGCTGAACTCACATTTTGAGACCGGTGCAGATTATACCGCTTGTAAAAAGGCAGCCATAGGTCAGGGAGTACAAATTTTAAATGCTTCTGCACTTAAAAAAGTAAGAGAGTATTTTCCTGTAAGTGATTATTCGGAATATATGAATGCTTATATTTTCAACAATCCTTCACTCTTTAAAATAAATGATATCGATCTTCCTGAAGAATGGATAAGGGATTACCGCCTGACATTGGATTATCCGGAAGATCTTGAACTGATCAAAAAGATAGAGGAACATTTTGAAACTTCAGGAAAACCGTATAATATTAAGAATCTCTTTGAATTCTTAGATAATAATCCGAAGATCGCCTCTGTAAATAAGGATAAAGCCCTTATTTATAAAGTGGATCCTGAACTGATCGCTACAATTAAGAAGAAAACAACTTTAAGTGCCTAAAACGAAAGTTTATTTCAGAACAGATGCAAATCCCGAGATCGGAATGGGACACCTTGTGCGTTGTTCGGCCTTAGCGAATATGATCTCGTCTGAATTCGATATTCATTTTGTGACCGCTAATACACCACAGCCTGTTCTTAAAAAATTTCTTTCTTCAGAGTATAAAACTGAAACTGTAAACAATAGTGGTGATGTTGAATTTGTAAGAAAAATTCAGAAGGGAGACCTGATCGTTCTGGATCATTATTCTTTTGATTCTGCCTACCAGGATAAGATCAGACAAAATGGAAATAAAGTGGTGTTCATTGATGATCTTATCGGTTTCAATTATAATGTTGACCTGATCATCAATCAGGCCGAAAATGTAACAAAGGATCAATACAAAATTGTTGGTCCAACTAAATTTTGCCTCGGTACAGACTATATTTTATTGCGGAAACCATTTTTAAAAGCAGCAAGATCTGAAAGAGACCTAAAAAAAATTGAATCTGTTTTTGTTTCGTTTGGCGGGGCGGATATGGATAATGTTTCTCAGAGAACAGTCAAGGTATTATTAAAATTTCCGCAATTGAAGAAGATACATGTTCTTTCTTCTTCAGTAAATGAGAATATTGATAAATGGAAAAGTGAATTCAAGAATTCTGAAAAAGTAAAATTCCATAATGACCTTAATGCAGAAGAAGTTTGTACTTTAATGCAGCAATGTGAATTAGCATTAGGCCCATGTTCGAACTTATCTTTGGAATTGTGTTCTGTAGGAATTGTATTTATTACAGGCATAACTGCTTCCAACCAGGATAATTATTATAAAGCCCTCACTGCAAAAAGTTGCGTACTTGGCATAGGCAAATGGCAGGAATTAAGCGAACAGGCACTTTACGATAAACTTGCTTCAGTAATGATCTATGATGAAAAGGATATCAAATGGTTCATTAATAATCAAAGGAGTTTTATCGATGGAAGATCCGGAGAACGTTTGCTTCAGGAATTTTTGAAACTTGCAGGACAATGATCGATATCTCAAATAAACAATTGCCCTTAAAAATTATTTTCTGGGGATATCATTTCAGTGGACATGAAACTTATTTACAACTAAGAAAGTCTTTAGTTTTTAAAGTGGTAGGTCTTGTGTTACCTTCTAACCGTGAGCATGAAACTATAACTACAATGCAAAAGGATGCTGAAGGTGCGGGTATTCCGGTTTTCAGACCTGATAAATTATCAGACGAAAAATTTGTGAACCAATTAGCCGCTTTAAAAGCTGATCTTCATTTTGTGGATTCCTATTCTAAATTGATCCCGAAAAAAATAATCGATATCACAGGAATAGGTTTTAACCTTCATCCCGGACTTTTACCACAGTACAGAGGCGCTCATGTGTTGAATTGGGTTTTAGTGAATGGTGAAAAGGAATCAGGTTTGTCGTTACACATTTTAACTGACAAATTCGATGAAGGGCCTGTTATTGCTTATGCTAAAACTGAAATTACTTTAACAGACACTGCAGCGAGTCTTGATAAAAAACTGATCAAAAAAATTCCTGAGCTGATCAATTCACTCGAACAACAAATAAAAAGCGGAAAGATCGAATTCCAGGATCAGGAAGGCGAATCGCATCATTGGCCGGCACGAACACCAAAGGACGGTGAAATATTAAATACGGATACTGCTATGCAAGCACATAATAAGGTAAGAGCGGTATCATATCCCTGGAACGGCGCATTCATTAATAAGGACGGAAAAAAGATCGTGATCTGGGAGTCATTTCCGACTGAAAGAACAAGCGATGGATCGGGATTTATAAAGAAGGATTCTGAATTATTTTATATTGGTTCGGATAAAAAACTGCTTCAGATCAGATCGATCAATCAGATCGGTAGTGAGGATTATAAACCGCTGACAGGTGAAGCTATGCTAAAAGAATTAAAAATGAATTAATGACAATGAAAAGATCATATATCATATCCGAAATAGGCAATAATCATAATGGCAGTGTTGAAAAAGCAATTGCTATGATCGATGCCAGTAAAGCGGCAAACGTAGATGCTGTAAAATTCCAGACCTTCAGGGGGATCGATATTGTAAGTCCTAAAGTAAAAGCAGATGAATACAAGGGCTGGGATGTTAAGGGCGTTGAATTCTGGTATCAATTCTTAGATACGATAGCATTAAAATTGGAAGATCATCAAAAAGTGATCGATCATTCTCTGAAACTTGGGTTAGATTTTATCACAACTCCAACTTCGCCTTATATTGTAGAGTATCTTGAAAAATTAAAGGGTATTAAGGCCTACAAGATCGCATCGATGGACCTGAACAACACCCCATTGCTTGAGGCGGTTGCTAAAACAAAAAAAGAGATCATTATGTCAACCGGAATGGGCGAGATGGCAGAGGTTCATAGAGCAGTTGATATATTTAAAAACCATAAGTTATCTGTTCTGCATTGTGTAAGTGATTATCCTTTGGATCCTGATAAAGCCTTTTTAAATAACATCACTTCGCTTATTCAAGAATTTCCTAAATTGGATATCGGTTTTTCAGATCATTCTTTAGGCCATGAATTATGTGTGGCAGCAAGATGTTTGGGTGCAGTGGTATTTGAAAAACATATTACGTTAGACAGAAAAGATCCGAATCCGGCAGAACATCATTTCTCAATGGAGCCAAACGAATTTAAAGAGCTGGTGAATTGGATCAGGCACATTGATGTGAACCTGAATACCACAGGTTTCTCGAGAAGTGAAACAGAAAAAGTGAACCGCTTAAAGTACCGAAGAAGTTATCATTATAATGCTGACCTTAAGCAAGGCGAAAAAATGAGTATTGATAAATTATCGTTTGTAAGGCCGGGAGATGGTATAGATAATGAAGAACTAAAAGATTTTATTGGAAAAACACTGAATAAGGATGTGAAAGCGTATGATCCTTGTCAATTAAATGATATAAAGTAAAAAATGGAATTGGATAAATTTGTTTTCGATTCGCAATTCATCTTTCTTAAAGAGGAAAAGAAATTGCAGGAAGCGTTCAAACGCACAACTCTGAAAAATGCAGAGGAAATGTATTTTGGTGATCTGGTAGGGTATACCCGTAAAGAGAACTGGGATTCAAGTAAAATGGAAAAGTATATCGGCCGTCTTACATGGTTGGAAGATAAGATCACTTCTGCAGCCATGTTCAAGGAAACAGTTGAAGAACTGAATGAATTCGATTGCTGTTATATACGCTTGAATGCGGAACACAGTTTTTGCAAGTATGCAGAAAAAGGCGGATTACAATTATTAAGCACAAAAGCTTCACAGTATCTCGATCTTAATGAACATCGTCCTTTGTATGATAAGAATCTTACTTATTTGCCTTATTCAACAGACATGAAGAATGGGAGAGAAATCACGTTACAGATCCTTGAATTATCAAAGAACTCTTTCAATCATGGTCGTTTCAGGGCTGATAAGAATTTTTCTAAGGAATTGGTTGATGATATATACCGTTCATGGATCGTGAATGAAATTAAGAATAAAACCTCAAAATTGTATTTAGCAATGGAAGGTGATAAAGTAGCCGCTTTCTTTTTGTATAAGGAAAACATAAGCCCGATCGGGGACTACGTAATCGGATTTGTATCCCTGATTGCTTCTTCACCGGAGTTTAAAGGAAAAAAGTACGCTTCCAATTTATTGAATTATGTTCTGCATTCTGCCAAACTAAAAGGAACCAATTATGTAATTGCGAATACAGAGGTCAGCAATACGGATGCCATTAATTTTTTTAAAAAGAATGAATTTAAATCGGAGGTTAACCTAAACGAATATCATATATGGAATTAATGTTTAAGAACAAAAGGATCATGCTCGTAGTAGCTCATCCCGATGATGAATTATTAGGCCTTGGTGCAAGTATGCATAAACTCATTAAGAAATTTGGCTGTAAAGTTAAAGTGGTTATTCTGGGAGAAGGAATTACCTCCCGAAGTGATGCGCGGGATGTAAAAAAATGGAAAAAGGAGTTAGCTACCCATAAACAGAATATTAAAAATGCTGCAAAGGCAATTGGTTATCATGAAGTGAAAACTTATGATTTTCCGGATAACCGCTTTGATTCAGTTGCTTTATTGGATCTTGTAAAGGTGATCGAGAAAGAAAAAAATGAATTTAAACCTGAAATTATTTTTACGCATCATGGCGGCGATACAAATGTTGATCACCGTCAGACGTTTGATGCTGTGATCACGGCTACACGTCCGATGAGCCATGAAGTGGTTAAGACTATTATAGCTTTTGAAACTCCATCTTCTACAGAATGGCAGGCGTTTAATCATCCTAACTACTTCAAGCCAAATTTGTTTTTGGAAGTATCTAAAAAGGATCTGGATGCTAAAATAAAGGGCATGGAGAGCTATGAATTTGAAAAGCGTAAGTATCCTCATCCGCGTTCACCAAAAGCTTTGGAAATTCAATGTCAGCGTAATGGTGTTATTGTGGGGAAAGAATACGCTGAAGCTTTTATGTTAATACGTAGCATTCAATAAGTGATCCTTACTGCGCATCAGCCTGCTTATATGCCGTGGTTAGGTTATTTTCATAAGATAGCTTTAGCAGATAATTTTGTGATGCTGGATGCTGTGCAGTTCGAAAAGAACAGTTTTACCAATAGAAATAAGATCAAAACTTCCAATGGGGAAGCATGGCTGACTATTCCTGTTGAGATGAAAGGTCATTTGGATAAGCAGATCAACCAGATCCAAATGGATTCAAGGTCTAACTGGAAGAAAAAGCATTGGAATACGTTGTTATTGAATTATAAAAAAGCGCCTTTCTTTGATCAATACGCCGGTTTTTTTGAGAAATATTATCAGAGCGAAACAAATGATCTTTTCGGTTTCATTCAGTTATCAAGCAATTTCTTTTTTCAGGAACTAAAGATCACCCCACAAACAAAAAAACTATCTGAGTTAAATGTCGAAAGTAAAAAGCAGGATCTGATCATTGACCTGTGTAAAAGGACAGGTTCAAATGCTTTTGTATTCGGAGCATTGGGTAAGAATTATGCAGATAAAAATTTGTTTGATGAGAATGGGATTTCAATATATTTCCAGGAGTATAAACATCCTTCCTATCAGCAGTTGTGGCAGGGTTATTTGCCTTATATGGGAATAGTTGACGCACTCTTCAATTTAGGGCCGCAGCGTACCAAAGAACTTATTTTTGAAGGGAATATAACCAAACAGGAATTGGAGAAGATACTAAAGCAATGATCGGTTCTTATTTTTCTGTTCTTTTCAAACTGTTTGGCGGTTGGTTCCTTTATATTTTCGGTATAAAAGGATCCAAATTATATTATTCCTCAATTTACTTATTCAGTAAACAATCTTTCAGAATGCCACAATCGGCCAAAGCTGATCTTTTGGTGGTATTCAAGAGTTATTTTAAAACGGTGAAAATGATATTTAATAAAAGGCCTGAAGTAAAAGCTATTGGAGAAAGTCCTGTTGCGATCCTGGATTCTTCTTTTAACGGAATGGACATGCGCTTGAATTATCTGCATTACTTTAATGTTGTTCCGGGTATTTTTTTATCCCGCGGGAATTTATCAGGCGCGGTGAACTTTGGAAGTAGGCTCCTGAATTTCCTTCTAATTACTAAATTATTTTCTTTTTTCTGGCTGGGTTCTTTTTCGAGGAACAGGGTTAATTATGCTTTGTTGCTTAGTGAAGCAGTAGAGTGGATGAATTGTATTCACAGTCTGGCACAAAACAAGATCGCGAAGATCTATATGTTCTCTATTTATGAAAAGGATTGTAATTTTCTTGCTTACCTATTAATGAAGAAGAATATCAAAGTAAGTAAAGTAACAAGTGAAGTTCCGTTAACATTCGCGAATAAGATAATTGTAACGAACGAGCTCGATCTTTGTTTTTCGTATCAAAAGGAGGAAGTGGAAGCTTATAAAAGAACTTTGTTCTATGATTCATTAGAAGTTTGGTTCCCGGAGGCACAGGCGGGTTATCTGAATCATTATGTAAAAAAAACGTTTGATGTACCTGAAAAAGCCATAGGATTTTACAGCAGTGCTCTTTGGTTAAGAAAAAAACTGAATCACTCTCTTACAACAGTAGGTTCTTATGACGCGGAAGAGACAGTATTAAAGTTCGTTGCAGAATACCTGAAATTAAGAACGGATATTAATCTGGTGATCTTTGCACATCCTTATGAAAAGCGCACGGATGAACTTTTTAAAGACGCTCTTCAATATTACAGATCTATATTCGGCAATGAGTTAAGTGAAAGGGTAGAAGTGAAAGGCAAGGAAACAAATTCTACTCTTAATTTTGACAAGGTCAATGTAGGAATCTCGTTGTTCTCAACTGTTATGTTCGAAAGGTTGAATCTTGGATTCAAGACCATATTAACACCTATTGATAAAACAGATTTTCCTTTATTGGAAAGCCCGTTCCGCAATATTTGTGCTTATTCGAAGCAGGAATTATTCGGGAAGCTGGATAAGAATATACCTTTAAGCAAGAAGGACTTCTTTAAAGTGAATGGAATTGAAAGTTACGAAAGCAAACGAGCCGATTTTAATTATATCTTAGTATAAATGAAATTCAATATTCCGTACTTAACAGGTAAAGAAAAGGAATACGTTTCTCAATCCATTGAGAGCAGAAGTATTTCAGGTGATGGAGCATTCACTAAAAAATGTCAGCAATGGTTCGAAAGAAAATTCGGGTTCAAAAAAACTTTTTTGACAACTTCTTGTACGGATGCTTTAGAAATGGCGGCGATTCTTTTGGATATTAAAGCAGGAGATGAAGTCATTGTTCCTTCTTTCACTTTCGTATCAACTGCCAACGCCTTTTTATTACGTGGAGGGAGAATAGTTTTTACCGATTCTTCATCAGGCAATCCAAATATGGATGCAGATCAGTTGGAAAAACTGATAACACTCCGGACCAAAGTTATTTTAGTGATGCATTATGCAGGTTTTTCATGCGATTTGGAAAAAATCATGACGTTAGCTAAAAAGTACAATTTATATGTGGTTGAAGATGCTGCTTTGGCTTTGGGAAGTAGTTATAAAGGAAAACCACTTGGCACTTTCGGGCATTTAGCTGCATTTTCATTTCATGAGACGAAAAATATTTCGTGTGGAGAGGGAGGGTTATTGGTTGTTAATGAAGAGAAATTCATTAAACGCGCCGAGATCATTCGTGAGAAAGGAACGAACAGAAGTGCATTTTTCAGAGGAGAAGTAGATAAGTATGGTTGGAGTGATATCGGCTCTTCATTTTTACCTTCCGATCTTTTAGCTGCTTACTTGTACGCGCAACTAGAATCATTCGATCATATTCAGGATTCGAGAATGAAAATCTGGAATTTATATTATGAAGGATTGAAAGAACTGAAACAGATCACTCTTCCGACATTAGGAGAGCATAACGCGAGTATTTTTTATTTCACTTGCAATTCGCTTGAAAACAGGACCAAGTTAATAACTCATTTAAAGAACAGTAATATTCCGGCCACTTTTCATTACCAGGCTCTCCATAAAAGTTCATTTGCTAATTCCGGCAAAATACTCCCCAATGCTGTAAAATATTCAGATACGTTAGTTCGTTTGCCTTTGTATGTTGATTTGAAGGAAAGTGAGGCAAAAAAAATCGTAGAACAAATTAATTTGTTCTATAAATAATCTTTGAAACTCTCCTACTGTCCATATTCTTTAGAATTTAAACATCCTTTTGGTTTAGCTTATGGTTCGAGGACTAAAACGGATGTGGTCTTTATTAAATTGGAAAGTGATGGTTTTGTGGGGTATGGAGAATCATCATTGCCACCGTATTTAGGAGAAACTCATGAATCAGTGATTTCATTTTTGGATAAAGCAAGACCAATTTTAGAGAAAGCGGATCTAAGCTCCGGACATGGAAAATTAACTATCGAAATTCATAAACTGGCTGAAAGCAATAATGCTGCTAAAGCGGGACTCGATATCGCCCTTCATGATCTGTATGCCAAAGCGAATAACAAAACTGTTTGGCAATATTTAGGTTTTGAAAAGCCTGTCGCTAAAAATACATCTGTAACAATTAGTATTGGCGATCTGAATTTGATCCCTCAAAAAATTGAGGAGGTAGAGGATTTCAATATTTTAAAAGTGAAGTTGGGAAGTGAGAATGATAAAGAAATCATTGAAACGATCAGGAAGTATTCGGATAAACCTTTAGTGGTTGATGCCAATCAAGGTTGGAAAGACAAACACTTCGCATTGGAGATGATCAATTGGCTCTCTGATAAGAATGTTTTGTTTGTAGAGCAACCAATGCCAAAGGAAAATTCAGATGATATGGCTTGGGTGACGGAAAGAAGTCCGCTGCCAACGATGGCGGATGAAAGTGTAAAAGTATTAAGTGATGCCGAAAGAGTGGTGGGGGCATTCTCAGGAATAAATTTAAAACTCATGAAGTGCACCGGCTTGCATGAAGCTAAAAAAATAATAGATTTCTGTAAGGCAAAAAATTTAAAATTAAATGTGGGCTGCATGACCGAAAGTTCCTGTGGGATCTCTGCCGCAGCACAATTAACTGCTTATGCCGATTGGGTCGACCTTGATGGCCCGACACTCGTCAAAAATAATCCCTTCTCAGGGATAGAGTATAAAAATGGTAAGGTTGAATTATCTGGCTTACCTGGATTAGGAGTTCTTCCTAAGGCTGAATTGAAATTCCAATAAGTATTTATTCCTTAACTACTTTTCTTGAGACAGATCCTATTTTCACAAAGTAGATGCCATCCGGTTCTTTGCTCAGATCAATTTCAATTTTTCCCTGTTCAGTTTCATGCTTTGAAATGAGTTTACCTAATACATTAAAGATCTGAACGGACTGAGATGTTTGTACTGAACGGATCGTTATTTTATTAGAAAAAGGATTAGGGAAAACTGAAAAAAATTGATCTGCCTCATATGCAGACCTAACGCTTGAAACATAACATGTAGCTCCATTGGGTGGCGGAAGCGAAGGACATGAAGTAACTGTTCCTGCAGGAAGTCCTGTTAAAATTGAGCCGGGTTGTGCTTCTACATATATAAGATTAGCACCGCCAACTATATTTAATTTACCACCTGATTTTACCTGTATAAAAGAGTTTTGAAATGCTTTTAAAGTAACATCTCCGCCTGTATTTATGAAATAATAGCGGGTTGCATTGCCACCACAAGTATCAGTTACAATTCCCGTCGTGCAAACTTCATAGTGAAGCATAGTAATAAAAGGTGGTGGCGCAGGACAAAGATTCATCGTTCCTGTTATAGATGTAAAAACAGTTCCTCCTGGAGCGCAGGATTGAGAATAAGACCAGCATCTTATTAATAGAAGAAAAGCTATTAGTTTAATTCTCATATGAAATTTAAATTACTAAACCTCCACCAAAGTCCCAACTTTATCACCTTTCAATAATTTCTGTAGGTTACCGGCTTTGTTCATGTCGAATACGATGATCGGTAAATTGTTTTCTTTGCAAAGTGTGAAGGCTGTCATATCCATAACCTCTAAACCTTTTTTGTACACTTCATCAAACTTAATGGTTTCGTATTTGGTTGCTGATTTATCTTTTTCAGGATCGGCAGTGTAAATGCCATCTACACGTGTTCCTTTTAAAATTACATTCGCTTCAATTTCAATAGCGCGTAATGTTGCCGCAGTATCAGTAGTGAAATATGGGTTTCCTGTTCCTGCACCAAATATAACAACACGGTTCTTTTCTAAATGGCGTACAGCTTTACGGCGGATAAATGCTTCGCAGATCTGTTCCATTTTAATAGCGCTTTGTAAGCGGGTCTCAACCCCTAATCCTTCTAATGCAGCTTGTATAGCCATCGAATTAATTACAGTAGCAAGCATTCCCATATAATCACCATGTACGCGGTCCATACCACCTTTTTCGGCTTGTATACCGCGGAAAATATTTCCGCCTCCGATAACGATCGCGATCTGGCATCCGGATTCTTGCGCACTTTTAATTTCTTTGGCGTACATCATTAAACGTTCCTGGTCAATTCCGAAACCTTTATTTCCCATTAAGGCTTCACCACTTAGTTTCAATAAAATTCTTTTGTACTTCATATTCTAAATTTACAATTCCTTTTTATTTTTTTGGTCCCTGAGCCGCCCGTGTTAAGCTTGTGGAGTCGAAGGGCAAAAAAAATCCCGACTTAAAAGCCGGGATTAATAAAATTTATTAAGACAACGAGAAACGTTTGAAGGCCGTTACCGTTAAGTCTTTGTTCAGACTTTGTAAGTATTGACGGATGCTCATCTTGTTATCTTTAATATATTCCTGGTTCAATAAAGTAGATTCTTTATAGAACTTGTTTAATTTACCTTGGGCGATCTTCTCAACCATGTCTTCAGCTTTACCTTCAGCGCGTGTAGCTTCGCGGGCAATTTCTAATTCTCTTTCTAAAGTTGCAGTATCAACATCACCTTTATCAACAGCTACAGGAGCCATGGCAGCAGTTTGCATTGCAACGTTCTTCGCAGCTTCATCATCTATTGCAGCGTTGAAACCAACAACAACTGCTAAGCGGTTACCAGGGTGATTGTAAGCAACCACTTTCTCAGCAGTAACAGAGCTATAATATCCGATATCGATCTTCTCACCGATCTTACCAACTTGTTCCATGAATTTATCACCTACAGTAATGTTGTTATCGTAAGGTAATGCTTTGAATGCATCGATGTTCGCAGGATTTTTTTCTAATGCGATCTTCGCAATACTTTCAGCGAAAGCAATAAAATCAGCATTCTTAGCAACGAAATCTGTTTCGCAGTTAACGCTTACTAATACGCCGTTCTTGCCGCTTACTTTTGCTAACACAACACCTTCTTTTGCGTCGCGGTCAGCACGGTTAGCTGCAACCTTTGCACCTTTTTTTCTTAAAAAATCAATTGCTTTTTCAAAATCACCATTGCTTTCTTCCAATGCTTTTTTGCAATCCATCATACCTGCACCTGTTTGCTGGCGTAATTTGTTCACTTCTGCTGCTGTAATTGCCATTTTAGTAATGTTATTGATTAATAGTTATTAGTTGTCTGTTATTCTTTTTACTTAGAGAATGAAGCGTGTTTTGCTCTACTTCATTCCTTCACACTAAAAAAAACGGTCAGCCTGTTACCAGAATGACCGTTCTATAAATTTAGTTTTAAATTATTTTTTCGCGGTCGTTACTCTCTTACGAGGACGTTTAGCGCCACCTTTTTCAGTTTCATCGTCGTCTTTCGCGCCTTTAATTTTTAGTCCTTCTGCTAACTCTTCAGCTTCGTGTTTAGAATCTTCTTTAGTTTCTTTTTCTTCAGCCGCCTGGGTTTCTTTATCAATTTTACGCTCTGCCAAACCTTCCTGGATAGCATTTGCCATTAATTGAGTAATAAAAGCAATTGAAGTTGAAGCATCGTCATTTGCAGGAATTGCAAAGTCAACTTCATTTGGGTTAGAGTTAGTATCAACGATAGCAAAAGTTGGTATGTTCAAACGTTTTGCTTCTTTAACTGCAATGTGTTCTTTAGTGATATCAACAATAAATAACGCAGCGGGTAAACGAGATAAGTCAGCGATAGAACCGAACTGAGTTTCTAATTTAGCACGCTCACGGGAAAACTGTAAACGCTCTTTTTTAGAGATATTATCGAAAGTTCCGTCAGTTGTCATTTTATCTAATTGACTCATACGACGGATCGATTTACGGATAGTAGCAAAGTTAGTTAACATACCGCCCGGCCAACGCTCAGTTACATACGGCATGTTCAAAGGTTTGATACGGTCGGCAACGATATCTTTCGCTTGTTTTTTAGTAGCTACGAATAATATTTTTTTACCTGAGCGTGCAATTTGCTGAAGTGCTGTAGCAGCTTCATCAATTTTCACAACAGTTTTGTTAAGATCGATGATGTGGATCCCGTTCTTCTCAGCGTAGATATACGGAGCCATTGCAGGATTCCATTTACGTTTAAGGTGACCAAAATGTGCACCTGACTCAAGTAATTCGTTAAAAGTTGTTCTAGGCATTTCTTTCTGTATATTAAAATATTAACGTTTGCTGAATTGGAAGCGAGCACGCGCTTTTTTCTGACCGAACTTCTTACGTTCAACCATGCGTGGGTCACGTGTCATTAAACCTTCTGCCCTTAAGTCTTTCTTAAGTTCAGGATTGATCTCAACTAAAGCTTTAGCGATAGCTAAACGGATAGCTTGCGCCTGTCCGGTAATTCCGCCACCTTTTACGTTCGCTTTTACATCGTACTGATCAAGAACCTTAGAGATAGTTAATGATTGGGTTACGTAATAATGTAACGTTGGTGTTTTGAAATATTCTTTATAGTCTTTACCGTTAACTTCGATGCTGCCTTTACCTTTTGTGATATAAGCGCGGGCTACTGAAGTTTTTCTGCGACCTGATGTATTAGTTACTTCCATTATCTTGATTAAGCTTTAATTGTATTTAAATCGATCTTCTTAGGCTGTTGCGCTTCATGTTTATGCTCTGTACCTGCATAAATGAAGATATTCGTGTTCAAACGGCGGCCTAAACGGTTTTTAGGAAGCATACCGTGTACGGCATGGCTGATCACTTCAGCAGGTTTTGTTCCTAATAAAAACTTAGGGGTAGCAAAACGCTGACCTCCCGGGTAACCGGTATAGCGGATATATTCTTTCTCAGTTAATTTCTTACCTGTGAAACGAACTTTATCTGCATTGATAATAACCACATTCGCACCACAATCCACATACGGAGTGAAGTCTGCTCTGTGCTTACCGCGTAATAGATACGCTACTTTCGAGGCTAAACGGCCTACTACTTCATTTTCTGCGTCAACCAATAACCATTCCTTCTTAGAAGTTGCCTGATTAACAAACTTTGTTTTATAACTTAAAGCGTCCACTGTTCTAAAATATTTGTTTTTTCCCTAAAATTAGGGGCTGCAAATCTATGAAGTTTTTTTCTCCTGCACAAACTTTTAGGGTATTATTTTAGACTAACAACCGCAAAAACAGCTATTAAACCCTAATAAAAGGGATTTTGCCGCTCCGAGAGAAAAAGTAAAGAAAACATTTTAAATTTTAATTTATAATACATTGATTATCAATGTATTATAAATTAATGTAAAATATACCTTATTATGTCAAAAAGGCGGCTTTACAACCTGCCTTTAAAAGCCGTTATTTGGTCACAGGAGCCGTTGCTTTGATCTCGTTACCATTCAGGTCTAATTCCGTCACATCATATCCTAAAGCCTTTACTTTATCGAAATTTGTTGCTTTATCGCCTACAACAAGGATCGCCATATTATTATATGGAAGATATTTCTTAGCACGTGCGTTGATATCATCTTTTGTGATGTTCTTTAAGATATCAGCTTGTTGTTTCACGTAATCTTTTGGCAGATCATAATCTAATATGCGTTTCACGAATCCTAATTTCTGGAATGGTGATTCGTATTTTAAAGCATCAGCCTGCGCCATCGCATTCTTAGCAAAACTCAACTCATCATCTTTAATACCGCTATCAGCATATTTTTTTAATTCACCCATGATGTCTACCAAAGCACTGTCAGTTGAATTAGCCCTGAAACCGCCGCTGATAGTATATGGCCCTGCATATTTATTCCCACCTGAGAAACCGCCGCGAACACCATAAGTGAATCCGCGAACCTCGCGCTCTAAATAATTCACGCGGCTGTTGAATGCACCTGCGAATGAGAAATTCATAATTTGATTTTTGAAGAACTCTCCGGTCGCATCATAAGGAAGGTCCGTCATGTAACCAATGCGAAGTTCTGATTGGGGAGCAGCTTTTTTATCTACAAAATAAATTTTTGTTTTTGAAATAGCCGGGGTTGCAGGTTGTTTAATGATAGCAAGGGTACTGTTCTTTAATTTTGACATGAAAGCAAGTTTAGAAACTATCTCTTCTTTTTTCACATCACCGCTGATAGCGATCGAAGTTTCATTGGAAGAAAGTCCGTTGTAAAAAGTTTTCAGGTCTTCCAAAGTGATATTTGTAACAGTTTCAGGAGTTCCGTCGCCATTGATCCCAAGAATGTGCTCCGGGCCGTAAAGTAATTTCGCATAGATATTATTAGCGATGTTTGCTGCTGATGTTTGTTGTTGTGCCAAACCATCCAATTGTTCTTTCTTCACTAATTCAAAATCTTCTTTGTCAAATTTCGGAGTGAAGATGATCTCTTCCGCTATCTTTAAGGTTGCATCGAGGTTTGTTTTTAAACTGGAAATACTTACCTGGAATTCTTCTGCGTTAGAACTAACATTGATCGAACTTCCCAATTTATCCAACATCTTTTCAATGTCTTCCGAACTGTGTTGCACTGTACTTTCTTCCATCATACTAGCAAGTAAACTTGAGATACCTGCTTTTTCTTTTGTTTCGTAACGATGACCCGCTTTAAAGCTCATCAATATATTCACTTTCGGGATTTCATTGCTCGTTACACCGATCACTTTAATATTGTTACTTGTTTTATCGATCCAGAAATCAGGAACAGGAACTAAAGACGCAGCTTTTGCATCCGGCATTTTACTCCTGTTAAAATTATCTTTCGGTTCAGTATAACTCAAATTCTTGTACTCAGCACTTTCCTGCTGGATATTCCTTGTGTACATTTTCCAGGTCTCATCGTGCGCCTTTAATTCTGTTTTTCCTTTCGGAACACAACTTAAAATAACAGCATTTTTACCTTTAATATATGTATTATAAACACGCATGATATCAGCTTTTGTTACTTTTAAATAAGCTGCGATCTCTTTTTTCAGGTAATTTCCATCACCCGTAAAAGTATAATACGCTGCTAATTGCGCGCCTTTTCCCTGTACAGTTGCTAAACCATCATATAAACTGCTTTGAAATCCCGCTTTGAATTTTTCGATGTCTTCGTCAGTTGCACCTGTTTTTTCCCAATTCTCGAGAGTGGTTTTTAATTCTTTTTCAATATCAGCTAAAGCTTCACCGCCATTGGCGCGGATAGCAAATTCGAATTGCCCCGCTAATTCACGGCTGTATTGGAAACAATTTGCAGAAACTGCTTTTTTAGTTTTGATGAAGGCTTCATATAAAGGAGAACTTTTTGAACCACCTAAGATTTGCCCTAATACAGTTAACGGTGCATCATCTTCAGCACGCGCAGCTACAGTTGGAAAAGCAACACGGATCATCGGGAATTTCACATTATCCTCGTAATGGATATAACGGTTCTCTGCCAATGTCACTTTCGCGATCTGCTGGGCTTTTACTTCCGGGCCACGTGGAATTGAACCAAAATATTTTTCCGCCATCTTAACAACTTCATCAGTATTGACATCACCTGCAACAGTGAGAACTGCATTGTTCGGCCCGTACCAACGCATGTAAAAACGTTTAAGATCGTTTACATCAACGCGGTTTAGATCTTCAATATAGCCAATGGTCGTCCAGCTATAAGGATGTCCTTGCGGGTACAATGCTTCACCTATTTTTTCAGAAACTAAACCATAAGGACGGTTATCGTAATTTTGTCCGCGCTCATTTTTTACCGTGGCGCGTTGTACTTCAAATTTCTTTTGTGTTACTGAATCTAATAAGAAACCCATTCGGTCAGCTTCTAACCACAACATTTTTTCTACCTGGTTGCTCGGAACTGTTTCGTAATAATTGGTGCGGTCTGAATTTGTGGAACCATTCAAACTTCCTCCGGCTTCCGTAATAACTTTAAAGTGTTGTTCATCGGCAACGTTCTTCGATCCCTGGAACATCATGTGTTCAAAGAAGTGAGCGAAACCTGAACGGCCTTCCTGTTCGCGTGCAGAACCTACGTGATAAGTTACGTCAACATAGGCAACAGGATCAGAATGATCTTCGTGTACCAAAATGGATAAGCCATTCGGAAGAACATATTTTTTATAAGTGATAACAATTTCATTTCCTGTCTTTTTTACTTCTTCAACAAATTTTGCCTGTGAAAAAGCTTTTTGCGAACCGGCTAATAAACTAATAACCAATCCTGCTGAAACGATAAATTTTGACGTCATGTTAGTTAAATTGATGAATAACGAAAGTAAGCCTAATTAGCTTAATAATGTAAAACCTCCTCTAAAAAATTGTAAAAAAGCCTGGATTATCACGCAGTATGGGGGACAAAAAAACCCCTGAAGTACAGAGACTTCAGGGGTTAAAAATATTCAATGAAATAATTACCTTATCAGCGTCACATGTCCTTTGAGTTCATGGGATTTACCGAATACATCTGTACAGGTGATCAGCCAAACGTAGACATCTTCTTTACAGATCTTAGTTCCTCTGCCCTGGAATGTGCCGTCCCAGCCTTCAGTGAATTCTTTGGTATGGAATACTTTCTCACCCCAACGGTCGAAGATATGTAATTCATATTTCACGATCCCGAACCCTTTTGGCTGGAAGACGTTATTCCATTCATCATTGTTTGGTGTAAACGCATTCGGTACATAAATTCCGAAATCTTCACCTACAACTAAAGGACGTAATAGAGTATCGCTACAGCCTTTATCGCTTTTTACAACAAGCGCTACAACATAATTACCCGGTTCAGTATATAAGAATGTTGGATTTTGTTCTACAGACGTGTATTGTGCTGTATTCATGAAATACCAGTTCCATGAAACGATCGGTGCACCCCATGATGCATCCGTGAATACAACATCACCATCGATATTAATGATCGGTTTAATTGGCGCATGATTGAAATCTGCAGTAGGTTTCGGATAAACTTCTGCTGTCCATGTCGCTGAAGCCATACAGCCGTTAACGTCAACTACAGTTGCATTAATAGTATAGATTCCCGGAGCATTATAACATGCAATGGAATTCAATACTCCATTCGCAGATTCACCGTTACCAAATGTCCAATACGCAGTTGAAGCTGTTGGAATACTTTGAACAGTATATGTAACACATAAAGGAGCACAACCTACATTTGGTCCGGATGTGATCTGAGGTACAGGTAATGGATTTACAACCGCATTAATAGTTGTTGAAGCAGAACAAGTGTTAGCATCAGTAACTGTTACCTGGTAGATACCGCTTACAGAAGTTGAACTTGCTAATACAGTCGGACTTTGTACAGAAGAGAAGAATCCGTTCGGGCCACTCCAGGAATAAGTAATACCGCCTCCGGCAGTTAAATTCATTACATCATTCAAACAAATAGGGCTGTTTACATTTACAGTCGGGATTGGAGCAGGGTTAATGCCGATGTTTGCAACCGCAGTGTTGGTACAAGTATTAGCATCTGTAATAAACACAGTATATTGTCCTGCACTCGCCGGACCGGCATTGAATACAACCGGGTTCTGCGCATTAGAAGTAAATCCTAAAGGACCAACCCATGAATAAACTACACCGCCGCTAGAAGTTAGCTGTGCATTTGAGTTCTGGCAAACAGTAGTGCCTGTAGCAGAAACAACAGGTTGATTATTTACAACAACATTAGCAGTTGTAAAGTTGATACAACCATTAGCATCTGTAACAACAACAGTATAAGTTCCCGCATTTACCGGAGTAGCCGCAGTAATTGTTTCAGTTTGATTTGCGCTTAAGAATGAATTAGGCCCGGCCCACGCATAAGCGGTTCCGCCTGTAGCAGCTAAATTGATATCCTTACCAATACAAATAGGGCTGTTAGTTACAATGTTCGGATTAGGAAGAGGATTAACAACAATAACAGCAGTGATACTTGCAGAACAAGTTCCTGCAGAAGCAATCAAAGTATAAGTTCCGTTAGCAGCCATTGTAACAGGATTGATACTTGGGTTTTGGTTAGTATCAGAGAAACTGCCGGGGCCTGTCCATTGATAAGTAGCACCACCGCTACCATTCAATGATAATTGTCCACCCACGCAAGGCGTATTGCTTGTGATCGCAGGTGTTGGTAAAGGATATACACTCACAGAAGAAACTGCTGTATTTGTGCAACCTGCTGCAGTAGTTAAAAGCACTGTATAAGCACCATTCATCGCCAGAGTGGCATTTGGGATATTTGGATTTTGTGCTGCAGAAGTGAATCCTCCCGGACCTGTCCATGCATAAGTTGCACCACCCGCAGTAGCAGTTAAGTTAATTGTTTGATTTAAGCAAACAGTAGGGCTGTTAACCGTTAGAGGTGGATTAGCATTTACAACAACAACAGTTGTAACCGAATTCGTACAGTTGTTACCATCAACAACAATAAAGGTATAGGTGCCTGTTGCGTTTGTAGATGCTGTTGGGATACTAGGACTTTGCGCATTGCTTGAGAAGCTGTTCGGTCCTGTCCATGTATAAGTTGTGTGAGCGCTGCCGGTAAAGTTAAGGGTTTGGCCTTCACAAATAGGACTATTGCTGTTTGCATTTGGTAATGGTAAAGCATTTACGGTAACGTTTGTTGAACCGCTTGCAAAACAACCTCCGAGATCCACAGTGAAGCTATAAGTGCCGCTCATTGCGGGTGTTGAGTTTGGAATAGTAGGGTTTTGTCCGCTTCCGGTATAAGCCGATGGGCCTGTCCAGGTGTATGTCCCGGCTGTAGTTCCGTTCAATTGAATTGTTTGTCCGGCACAATAAGGACCAGTATTACTTGCCGCTGCCGTTGGTGTTGATATAGTCACTTGTGTTGTGGCAGAACCTACGCATCCACTAAGATTAACGGTAACACTGTAGATGCCCGCTCCGGCCATTGTGATACCGGTAATAGTTGGATTTTGAACCGCAGAAGCAAAACTGTTTGGCCCGGTCCATGAATAAGTTCCTCCGCCTGGTGTACTATTGAAGATGACATTGCCACCGACACAAATAGGGCTGTTATTACCTGCAGTTACTGTTGGTTGAGGATTGATGACGAGGACGGAAGTTGTTTGTGCGGTACAACCTGCATTCGTAAGAATATGTGTTACCGTATATGTTCCTGGTTGTGTAAAGCTAACCGGGCCATAAGGATTTGTTGTGCCTGCCGCAGGGGCGCCAACCGTTGGATTAAAATTATAAGTATGTGTACCCGCAGCTTGTGTAGCTGTAAACACAAAACTGTTCCCTGTTAAACATTGTGTCCATGTTGGTGTTGTAAAGGCAGGATTTGGCCCGGCAGGAACGTTGACGACGGATTGGACGGTGGCCGTACAACCGACCGTGTTTGTTATCGTCTGCATTATCGTATACGTACCCGCGACCGGAAATGTGACGGGACTCGTCGGACTAGTAGTGGTAAAACTGGCCGGAGCACTAGGTCCTGTAAAGGAGTACGTTTGCGTGGACGGTGAAGCCGATCCGGTGTTCGTTATTGTAAAACTATTACAACTGTTCGCTGTAGTAAAACCGGTAACAGGAGGTGTTCCGAATGATAATGTAACGATACGTACAATTGGAGTACAAGAACCCGGAGGATTCATGGTTAATGTATAGTTACCACCGACTGTTGTGGTGAATGTTTGATTTGGATTGTTCGTTACACCACTACCGGCTGGTCCGTTCCAGGTATAAGGCTGAAGTCCGGGAGGAGCAGAAACAGTTGCAGTTCCTGCGGAACATGCAGTAACAGTTACGTTAGAAGTTGAACCTACAGGGAAAGCAGTATTATTTACGTTAATTGTCATTGGGGAACACAACATATCAACGAATGCCATTCCGGGATGCGCCCAACCTGAACAGTCACCAACAGTGATCTGGATAGTTACACAAGAACCTAAGTACGGAGTTAAGTCAACTGAATACATTTGCCATGCAGTGGTCCATGAAATACCTGATGAGTTGGTTGTCCAGCCTGCAGGAACCGTTGAAGCACATGATGCACCAGGAGCATTTAAACTTAAACTCGGACAAGCCAAAGGCTGATTCGAGCAGTTTAACATTGTTAATTTTAAATAAGGTTGATCGCAACAAACATGGCCGGAACCATCCATTTGGGCCATGTAACATAATTGGAATAATGCATTTGTAGAAGTAACGGGGAATGTCTGCTCGATACGCACTACCTCACCTTGATTGGTAACGAAATCATTCATCTGTAAAATTTTGGTTCCTCCTAATGGTGAGTTAGGGATAGTTCCAATCAACAAACCACTGACGTATGGTGTAGTACGTACCCAAGCATCTAAACCGCCTGCAGTTGGGCAACAACCACCCATCGTACAAGAGCTGGTATTAGAACCTTCAGAAATTGTCCAACCTGCAAGAGTAGGGCCAACCAACCCAACCGGCGAAGCTTCAAAACCTTCATTCACGCAAGGTGCAGCATTGATAGTTGGCATGGGACCTTTTGCGTTATCCATCGATGGAGGCAAGCTATATTTATATTTTTTATTGATGAAATTCCGCTTTGCACGGTACATGTAAACTTTGTATTCTATACCGAAGAACCCGCCCTTAAGCGCAGCGTTGCTGTTCCCTACTTCGTTGAACCCGCTTAATGAATCCGCAGGAAAAACATAGTTCAGATACTTTAGGGTTACAGCTTGTTTTTCTGATTGTGAAAATAAATTTTGATTGCAGAATAAAACACAAACAAAAATTAATGCCGAGATGTTGAATATTTTTTTCATTAGTAATATAGCTTGCTGTAAATATAAAAATCCGAAGGGCATTTCCTAGCACCATTCACACATTTGTACGGCTACTTCACTAAATGGTGAAAAAAGCATTGACAAAATAATGACAATTGCAGCCCCCCCCGGATTTTTAAAAAACAACCAAAAATTCATCATTTTTGGTTGTTTAAAGCGAGTTTTGAGGGATTATTTGTTAAAAAATAGCTATCTGATCAAAGTTACGTGTCCTTTGAGTTCATGTGACTTGCCGAATACATCCGTGCAGGTGATCAGCCATGTATACACATCTTCCTTGCAAATCTTTGTACCCCTGCCCTGGAATGTGCCGTCCCAGCCTTCAGTGAATTCTTTGGTATGGAATACTTTCTCACCCCAACGGTCGAAGATATGTAATTCATATTTCACGATCCCGAACCCTTTTGGCTGGAAGACGTTATTCCATTCATCATTGTTTGGTGTAAACGCATTCGGTACATAAATTCCGAAATCTTCACCTACAACTAAAGGACGTAATAGAGTATCGCTACAGCCTTTATCGCTTTTTACAACAAGCGCTACAACATAATTACCCGGTTCAGTATATAAGAATGTTGGATTTTGTTCTACAGACGTGTATTGTGCTGTATTCATGAAATACCAGTTCCATGAAACGATCGGTGCACCCCATGATGCATCCGTGAATACAACATCACCATCGATATTAATGATCGGTTTAATTGGCGCATGATTGAAATCTGCAGTAGGTTTCGGATAAACTTCTGCTGTCCATGTCGCTGAAGCCATACAGCCGTTAACGTCAACTACAGTTGCATTAATAGTATAGATTCCCGGAGCATTATAACATGCAATGGAATTCAATACTCCATTCGCAGATTCACCGTTACCAAATGTCCAATACGCAGTTGAAGCTGTTGGAATACTTTGAACAGTATATGTAACACATAAAGGAGCACAACCTACATTTGGTCCGGATGTGATCTGAGGTACAGGTAATGGATTTACAACCGCATTAATAGTTGTTGAAGCAGAACAAGTGTTAGCATCAGTAACTGTTACCTGGTAGATACCGCTTACAGAAGTTGAACTTGCTAATACAGTCGGACTTTGTACAGAAGAGAAGAATCCGTTCGGGCCACTCCAGGAATAAGTAATACCGCCTCCGGCAGTTAAATTCATTACATCATTCAAACAGATCGGGCTGTTAGAATTTATGGTTGGAACCGGTGCAGGATTGATGATCACGTTAGCTACCGCAGTGTTTGAACAGCCTGCTGCGGTCGTTAATGTAACGGAGTATGCACCGCTCATTCCTAAGTTTGAGTTTGGAATAATAGGATTTTGGGCCGAAGAAGTAAAGCCCAACGGACCAACCCAGGCATAAGTAGCACCACCTGCAGTGGCAGTTAAATTAATAGTTGAATTTTCGCATAGAGTAGGGTTGTTGACTAGAAGTTGTGGATTCGGACTAATAACTACAACAGTTGTAACAGAGTTTGTACAATTATTACCATCTATCACTGTCAGCGTATATGTACCTTGTGCATTAGATTGCGCGATTGGAATTGTTGGATTTTGTAAATTACTTTGGAAACTGTTTGGCCCGTTCCATGTATAAGTTGCAGCAGCGCTTCCGGTTAAGTTTAATGGATTACCGGCACAGAAAGGACTATTGCTGTTAGCAACAGGTGTTGGTAAAGGATTTACTGTAACGTTAGTTGAACCGTTAGCAAAACAACCTCCGAGATCAACAGTGAAATTATAAGTACCGCTCATTGCAGGTGCAGAATTTGGAATAGCAGGGTTTTGTCCGCTGCCATTATAAGCCGGTGGACCTGTCCATGTATAGGTACCAGGTGCAGAACCGTTCAATTGAATAGTTTGTCCTGCACAATATGGTCCTGTGTTATTAGCCGCAGCTGTTGGTGTGGAAATAACTACTGTTGTAGTAGCAACACCTGTACAACCCAGAACAGTCACATTGATTGTATAAACTCCGGCTGCTGCAGTTGTAGCGCCGGTAAGAGTTGGGTTTTGAACCGCAGAAGCAAAACTGTTTGGACCGGTCCACGAATAAGTTCCTCCGCCGGGTGTACATGAAAATGCAACGTTACCTCCTGTACAAACAGGGCTGGTGTTGTTTGCGGTTACAACAGGATCAGGATTAATTACAATGAGTGAATTCGTTGTAGCAGTACACCCTGCATTGGTAAGAATGTGTGTAATGGTATAAGTACCCGGTGCAGTAAAGCTTACCGGTCCGTAAGGATTAGCATTGCTTGACGCAGGGGCGCCGACCGTTGGATTAAAATTATAAGTATGTGTACCTGCAGCTTGTGTAGCTGTGAAAACAAAACTGTTTCCTGTTAAACATTGTGTCCATGTTGGTGTTGTAAGAGCAGGATTTGGTCCTGCAGGAACGTTCACAACCGCTTGGACAGAGGCTGTACATCCGACCGTATTAGTTATAGTTTGCGTTATAGTAAATGTACCTGCTGCGGGGAATGTTATTGAACTTGTTGCATTGGTAGTAGTGAAAGACGGAGGCGCACCCGGACCTGTGAACGAATACGTTTGTGAGGATGGAGATGCAGATCCTGTATTAGTGATCGTATAGCTGTTACAGCTATTCACAGTAGTAAAACCTGCAACCGGTGCGGCAGCGAAAGATAAATTAACGATACGCACAATTGGAGTACAAGAGCCAGGAGGATTCATGGTTAATGTATAGTTACCGGCCATTGTAGTTGTAAATGTTTGATTTGGATTATTTGTTACACCGCTGCCCGGAGGACCGTTCCATGTGTAAGGGCTTAATCCCGGAGGTGCAGAAACTGTAGCGGTTCCCAATGAACAAGCAGATACACTTACTGTTGCTGCTGTTCCAACAGGGAACGGAATGTTATTTACATTGATGGTCATTGGTGAACATAAGCAATCAACAAATGCCATGCCGTGGTGACCCCATCCTGTGCAATCACTCGCAGTAATTTGAATTGTAACGCAAGAACCTAAATAAGGAGTTAAATCCAGAGAATACATTTGCCATGCGGTGGTCCATGAGATACCTGAAGAGTTGGTTGTCCAACCTGCAGGAACTGAAGAAGCACATGATGCACCCGGTGCGTTAACGCTAAGGCTTGGACAAGCTAAAGGAACGTTCGTACAATTCAGCATTGTAACCTTAAGATATGGTTGATCACAACATGCGTGGCCGGAACCATCCATTTGCGCCATGTAAGCTAATTGAAATAACGCGTTAGTAGATGTAACAGGGAATGTTTGCTCGATACGTACACACTCACCAATGTTGATCACGAAGTCATTCATTTGTAAAATTTTTGTTCCACCTAATGGTGAAGCAGGGATCGTTCCTATCAATTGACCAGTTACGTAAGGCGTATTTCGGATGTAGGCATCTAATCCGCCGGCTGTAGGGCAACATCCGCCCATTGTACATGAACTGGTGTTCTGTCCCTGGGAAATTATCCAACCCGAAAGCGTAGCGCCAACTTGTCCTAAAGGTGAAGCTTCAAAATCTTCATTCACACAAGGTGCAGCATTGATAACAGGTGTAGATCCTTTAAAAGAATCCATTGAAGGAGGGGGACTGTAATGATATTTTTTATTGATGTAATTACGTTTTGCACGGTACATGTATATTTTATATTCTATACCGAAGAAGCCGCCGCTCAAAGCAGCATTACTATTACCAACTTCGTTGAATCCGCTTAATGAATCCGCAGGAAAAACGTAGCTGAGGTATTTCAATCGGGTAGATTGTTTGTCGGTTTGTGAATATAAATCCTGGTTGCAAAATAGCAAGTAAACGAGGATCAAAACCGAAATATTAAATATCTTTTTCATTGTAATATAGCTTAATCAAATTTAGAAAAATCGGGCACATTTCCTAGCAGTATTCACTCATTTTAAAGGGGTTGCCAATAATTTTTCACAATGGAGAAGACGGTCTAAATCGATAAAACGCAAAAAAGCCACCCGGAGGTGGCTTTTAAAATATTCATGATACTAAATTATTTCATTAGAACTACGTGGCCTTTCAGTTCATGAGATTTGCCGAATACGTTGGTTAAATTGATCAACCAGGTATAAGTTCCCTCTTCTATGATCTTATTGCTACGGCCCTGGAATGTACCATCCCAGCCTTCTTCAAATACGTTGGTTTGGAATACTTTTTCACCCCAACGGTCGAAGATACTTATTTCATATTTCACGATACCAAATCCTTTTGGCTGGAATACATCGTTCAATCCGTCAGCGTTAGGAGTGAAAGCATTCGGAACATAAATTCCGTAATCTTCACCAACAACCAATGGTCTAACAAGAGTATCCGAACAACCTTTATCACTCTTAACTACTAAAGCTACAGCGTAAGTTCCAGGGTCAGTATACATGAAAGTTGGATTTTGTAATACTGAAGTGTATTGTGCAGTATTCATAAAGTACCAGTTCCAGCTCACGATATTAGCGTTCCATGAAGCATCAGTGAATACAACTTCACCATCAATATTAATGATAGGTTTGATAGGTGCGTGGTTGAAATCAGCAACAGGAATAGGATATACTTCAACAGTATTTGTATTGCTTCCTGTACATCCGTTCGCATCGGTTGCAGTTACACCTACAGTATAAATTCCCGGTGTAGTATAACAACGTTCTGAAACAGTCTGTCCATTCACATAAGAACCATCTCCCATTACCCAATTCGCGTTAACGATGCCTGTGCCTGAAACTGTGAATGTAGCACAAACAGGAGAACAACCTTTATTGTTAGCTGAAATTATTGCAGCAGTTGGTAATGCATTTACAATAGCATTAACCTGTGTTGTAGCGCTACATCCGTTAGGACCGGATGCAGTTAAGTTATATGTACCTCCGAAAGAAGTTGAAGTAGCAAGAACGCTGAATGTTGGTCCTGAACCAAAAGTTCCATTAGGGCCGCTCCATAAATAGTTAACACCACCTGTAGCGGAGAAGCTTAAAGCATATCCGACACAAACAGGACCCATAACACTCGCTACCGGAGTAGGGATCGGATCAACAGTTGCGGTTGTAACCGCTGTGTTTGTACAACCTTGAGCACTTGTTACAAAAACAGTGTACATGCCATTCATCGACATTGTTGCGCCGGGGATATTTGGATTTTGTACAGAAGATGTAAATCCACCCGGACCAGTCCAAGAATACGTAGCGCCCCCGCTTGAATTTAAAATGATAGTGCCATTCTCACAAACAGAAGCTGTGCTTGCGCTTACAATTGGAGTAGGGTTAACTGTAACGTTAGTGTTATTAGTATTCACACAACCGTTCATATCAGTTACTGTAACAACATAAGAACCGCTATTACCAACTACTGCACCGGGTAAAGTTGGATTCTGTGTATTCGAATTGAAACCAGTTGCACTCCACGTATAAGAAACAAAAGAACCAACGTTCAATTGAATTGTTTGGCCGGGACAATACGGTCCTGTATTAGTTGGGTTAACAACAGGAAGTGGGTTTACAGTCACAGAGGTTGTTGCGAATGAAAGGCAACCACCATTCGAAGTAGTAACACTATAAGTTCCCGACATAGCAGACGTAGAAGCGCCAATTGTCGGATTTTGTACGTTAGAACTAAAGCCGGGACCTGTCCATGTATAAGATGTACCTGCCGGTGTATTTAATTGAATTGTTGCACCTGCACAATAAGGCCCGGTGTTTCCTGCAGTTGTTGTTGGAGTGGTAACCGTCACACCAATAGTTCCTGTATTCTTACAACCGAATGTATTAGTGACTGTAACCGTGTAAACACCTGCCATGGCTGTGGTGGCACCGACTATTGTCGGATTCTGCAGCAAAGACGTAAAGCTGTTAGGCCCGACCCACGAATAGGTTCCGCCTCCCGTTGTGGAAAGAGTAATGTTATTACCCAAACAGACCGGACTATTACTTCCCATTATAGGATTTGGTAATGGATTAATGACAACTGTTGTTGACTTAACGCTTGTACAAGCACCGACGCCGGCTGTAACAGTGTAAACACCTGCTAGTGTTGTGCTTGAAGCTGTAAGAGTTGGATTTTGAATTGTAGAGCTAAATCCTCCGGGACCAGACCATGTATAAGTAGCACTTCCACCTGCGTTAGCGTTTAACTGTATAGTTGCACCAACACAATATGGCCCTGTATTTGAAACTGTAGTTGAGGCTGCACTTACTATAACAACACTAGTTGTATAGATCTGAACAGGGCATCCTGTGTAACCTACATAGAATGAATATGTACCCGCACTTGCTGTTGTTGTTACAGCAATTGTTGGAGAACCTACCATATAACCACCGTAATAATAAGGGGTATTTTTCATCCAATACCAATACGAAGCACCGCCCGGAATTGAAGCGCTGAATGAAAGAGGAGACCCCAAACAAACAGGGCCTGAGTTAGAAATTGTTGCAGATGGTGTTACTCCCATAACTAAGTTAACGGTCTTGGTAGTGATACAACCGAAGTTGTTTACCGTTAAAGTATACACACCGTTATTTACAGTTTGCCAATTAGTAACTGTTGCATTTAATCCAACGCCTGTCCAGCTATTCGGACCTGCCCATGTTAACGTACCAGGACCACCGGCACCTGATAAAGAACCTGTAGCACCGGCACATGGAGGCGCAGCTGCTGAAAGAATAGAAGCGGTTGGTGCAGCCATAATAGCTACTACCGATTGGGTTGAAGACACACACCCGCCGGAGTTGATCGTGTGTGTTACAGTAAAGTTACCCGTTGCACTAAAACTAACCGGTCCGTATGGATTTGTTAAGCCGGTAGCAGGGGCGCCGGCCGTTGGGTTGAATGCAAATGTATGTGAACCTGCTGCAGTTGTAGCATTGAAAGTAAATGCGTTTCCGGCTAAACATTGTGTCCATGACGGAGCTGCTGTAAATGCAGGGCTCGGTCCGGGAGGTGTAGTTATCACCATCGAGAATGTTGCAGGACAATTCTGCGGATTCGTTACAGTTTGATAAATGGTATACGTTGTTGAAGGTCCGAAATTGACGACACTCGTTGCATTCGTCGTAGTAAATGACGAAGGAGCTCCAGGTCCCGTAAATGAATAACTCTGGACTGAAGGCGGCCCTGTTCCTGTATTTGTTATGGTGTAAGTAGTACATGTATTACCGACCGTAAATCCTGCATTCGGGAATGAACCGAATTGTAAGTTCACGGTTTTTGTAATTGGTGTACAGATACCAATAGGATTCATTGTTAAAGTATAGTTACCGGGTGTTGTAGTTGTGATCGTTTGATTTGGATTAGCAGTAATACCACTACCGGGAGGACCAGTCCAACTATAAGGCCCTAGTCCCGGAGGGGCGACCATCGTTCCTGTTGTGACACCACAAGCAGCAACACCTACTACAGCATTACCGGCAGGGAATTGAATATTGTTGACAGTTACTGTCATTGGTAAACATTGAGTATCAAAGAAAGCGTAACCATAATGTGCCCAACCGTCACAGTCACCTACAGTGATCTTGATCGTAACGCAAGAGCCTAAATATGGAGTTAAGTCTATCGCTTTGATGATCCAGTTTGGAGTGTAAGAAATGTTTCCGCTTGTAGTCCAACCCACAGCGCTTACTGTAGCGCATGACGGACCCGGAGGTGTGATACTAACTTGCGGACAAGCTAAAATATTATTCATACAATCCAATAATTCAACACGGATGTAAGGCTGATCGCAACATGCGTGACCGGAGCCATCCATAGCTGCTTTATAGCAGAATTGGAATAAACAGTTTGAAGAAGTAACAGGAAATGTTTGCTGGATACGAACAACCTCACCTTTCATAGTGATGTTATCGTTCATCTGGATAACTTTTGTTCCGCCGAAAGGAGAGTTAGGAATAACTCCTAATGGAGCCGGAGCAGTCCAAGGTGTGGTACGGATCCATGCATCAGTACTTCCCGGATTTGGACAACAGCCTGCCTGTGTACAAGAACCGTTAATACCTGAGTTCTGACCCCATGAAGCTTGCCATCCTAACAGACCGGTACCGATAGTACCGACAGTACTTGTAGAAGTGGTAGACGGCGACGATTCGAAATCTTCATTCACACAAGGCGCTGCGTTGATACTTGGAGTTGATGGTCCGCCTTTAGCGGTCATTGAATTAAAACCACCGGTTGAATAACCGTATTTTTTATTAATGAAATCACGTTTCTGACTATACATGATAACGTGATATTCCGAGCCGAAAAAACCACGGCTTAGCGCTTCTTTGTTGGCGGCTGCTTCATCAAATCCTCTTAAGGAATCGGCCGGAAAAATATACGTTAAATACTTAAATGGCGCCTGGGCATTAATGTTACCACTGATAACAAGTGCTAAAACGCACACCACTAATTTCAAAATATTCTTCTTCATTTTATTCATTAAATAATTACCAACGAAATTACATCAAATAGCAATAGAATTGAGTTTATTCACTCATTTTAACTGGATTCCCACGAACTAAAAAAGGGGGTTTTTAGCCCCCTTTTCGTCGATATAATAGATACGTTGGTCTTATTTCATAAGGGTTACATGGCCTTTCAATTCATGAGATTTACCAAATACACTTGTAGCTTCAATTAACCATGAATAAACCCCATTTTCGAGGATGCCGTATTTAACGTCTTTCTTCGATTGCATAGTTCCGTCCCATCCCTGCTCAAAATCCTTGGTAGAGAACACCTTTTCGCCCCAACGGTCGAAAATGTTGAGTTCATATTTCACTACACCAAATCCTTTTGGCTGGAAGATATCATTCAATCCGTCACCATTTGGTGTAAATGCATTAGGAACATAAATTCCAAAGTCTTCACCAACAACTAACGGACGAATTAAAGTATCGTAACAGCCCTGATCACTCTTCACTACTAAAACAACAGGATAGGTTCCCGGTTCAGTATAAGCGAAAGTCGGATTTTGTTCAACAGAAGTGTATTGAGCTGTATTCATGAAATACCAGTTCCAGCTAACAATTGTGGCACCCCATGATGCATCAGTGAATGTCACATACTGATCTATATTAATGATCGGTTTAATCGGTGCGTGATTGAAATCGGCAACAGGCTGGGCATAAATGTCAATTGTTACAGGAACAACTGTGCTTGTACAACCAAATGCATCCATCACTGTTAATCCTAAAGTATATTGGGCTGCTTCATCAAAACAATAAGCACCATTCACTGATCCTGTAATTCCTGCTCCATTCAGGATCCAGTTATAACTTTGAATAGATGAACTTGAACCGGCCGTAAATGTTACACAAGCCGGGACACATCCTTTCGCATTCCCTAAACTGATGTTTGAATTTGGAATAGGATTCACCATGATGTTTGTGTTAGCAGAATTACTGCAACCATTTGCTGTACCAACAACGCTGACGTTGATGGAAGTGTTGCCGCTGTATGGATAAGTTGGCCCTGTGATATTGCCCGGCTGCCATACATAAGTATTAGCACCGCTTGCGGTTACCACTGCAGGCTGTCCGGCACATACTGTAGCACTTGTTGCTGTTACGGTTGGTTGAGGGAAGAAAGTTAAATTAATAATATCAGTGGCAGGACAATTGAATGCATCTGTTGCGTTAACGGTGTAAATATAATTTCCTGCTAAAGTTTCATTTATAGAATATCCCGATGTTGCAGGACCGGATACCCAATTGTAATTATAAGGACCGGTTCCGCCTGCACCAATTGCTGTTACATTTATCGGCGTATTTGCACAAGCAGAGAATGTAGCACTATTGATAGAAACTGAAAATGCTGTTGGTTGAGTAATTTGCGTAGATGCCATGCTTGTACAGCCATTTGCATCTGTTACAACACAAGTATAGGTTCCCGCAGCTAAATTAGAAGCATTTTGACTTGTTTGTGATGGAATGGTACTCCAGTTATAATTGAAAGGTCCTGTCCCCACGGTCACATTCACTGTTGAGGTTCCATTGCTCTGTCCGTTACACATTACATTACTTCCAGTGAAATTGAAAACAGGAAGAGGATTAATAACAACTGTGTATGTAGTACTTGCTGTGCAACTTCCGGAGCTTACTAATAATGTATAAACTCCGCTTGCTGATGCTGTAACATTATTTATTGTAGGATTTTGATTTGATCCGGTGTAACCTGGGCCGCTCCATGCATAACTTGCACCACCGCTGCCAAATAAGTTTAAAGTACCACCTGCACAAACAGGACTATTACCTGCTGCGTTAGGAGTCGGAACAGGTAATACAGATACGTTTGCTGTTGCTGTATTCACACAACCACTGGCATTGGTAACCGTTACTACATATGCACCGGACATAGTTAATTGTGCAGAAGGAATATTTGGATTCTGAGCAGCAGATGTGAATCCTCCGGGACCAGACCAGGAGTAGGTCACCCCACCGTTGGATGTTAAATTGATGGTTGTGTTAACACAGGTAGTTGGATTATTTACTACAATAGTTGGTAAAGCATTTACAACAACGTTAGTAGTAGCAAAAGCTGAACATCCTTGAGCATTGGTTACACTAACTGTATATACGCCACCATTAGTAGTTTGTGCATTTGAAATAGTCGGATTTTGTAAATTAGAGTTGAAAGCAGGACCGGTCCATGTATAAGAATTAGATGCGCCAACATTTAATTGAATAGTATTTCCTACGCAATAAGGCCCGGTATTACCTGGTGCAACAACAGGAACAGGATTTACAGTTACCATTGTTGTAGCTGTAGATACACAACCACTCGTCGAAGCAGTCACAGAATACACTCCTGTCATTGCTGTAGTTGAAGACGGAATGTTTGGATTTTGAACACTTGAAGAATATCCTCCGGGGCCACTCCATGTAAATGAAGTCGCAGCAGGAGTACTCAAATTAATTGTCTGTCCGGCGCAATAAGGTCCTGTATTAGATGCTGTGCTTGTTGGTGTATTAATTGTTACGTTCACGTTCGCTGTACTTGTACAACCTGCATTTGTAACAGTAACTGAATACACACCTGTATTTACTGCAGAAGTTACGGGTATAGTTGGATTTTGTAATGTTGAAGTGAATGCGTTTGGCCCGGTCCACGAATAAGTTCCGCCGCCGGTTGAAGTTAAATTAAGAGGATTACCGGCACAAATCGGGCTATTGCTTCCGATAACGATCGCAGGTGAAGGATTCACAATTACGTTTGTTGTTGCTACACCTTTACATCCTTGGGCGTTTGTAACGGTTACTGTATATACACCTCCCATTGCTGTTGTAGCTGCGGGAATAGTCGGGTTTTGCAAATTAGAATTGAATGAATTTGGTCCTGTCCATGTATAAGATGCGGAAGCTCCAACATTCAATTGAATAGTCGCGCCAGGACAATAAGGTCCTGTATTACCGGCAACAGGAGTTGGATTTGGATTCACGGTAACGTTTGTAACTGAAGTTGTAGTACAAGCGCCATTTGAAACTGTTAATGTATAACTGCCGGAATGACCAGTTGTAGAAACAGGAATAACCGGATTCTGTGCAGTAGAAGTAAAACCTCCCGGACCTGCCCAGGAATAAGTTCCGCCACCTGTACCAAATAAACCGAAAGCTGTACCTGCACAAACAGGACTGTTATTTGTTGCAGTAATTGTAGGAGTAGGAACAACACTAACAGTAGCAGTGATAGTTCCTGTTCCGCAACCACCCGGTTTGTTAGCGGTATATGTTGTGGTTGCTGAAGGAGAAACAATTAAAGTATTGGTAACGCTTGGTCCGGGTGTCCATGTTGCTGTTCCTGTTCCACCGGTTACGATCAAAGTTGCAGTACCACCTGAACAGATGGTTGCGTTATTTACCGCAAGTGGTGTACCTACAGGAGCACAGGAAATAACGGCCGTGCCGAAAAAGTTAATAGGAACAGTTGCATTAACACTGCTATAGTTTGAAATACAAAGGATAAATCTGTCACCGCAATTCACATTTAATGCAGCGCCAAAATTGTTGGCAGATGCACCAGCCGGAATTGGGGTTCCTATACCTGTGCCTCCGCTACAAGCAGAATTCCAGCAGCATCTTACAGGAGGTAATGTGTTACCGCTGATACCTGCACAAGTTGCAGCTGTATAATTCCAAAGCGTCCAATCATAACAACCTAATTGCACACCGGGGCCTGCTGCTATTGAGAACATAAGCGTACCTGGTGATTGACAAGTAAAAATTAAAAAATGCGGATTGATCTCACCACCAAGGAAGCAACCTGAACCTCCCACCGGAACAATCCCCGCAGGGCTGGTTTGAGGATTTGAAACAGAAGTAGCAGTCGTGAAATCAACAAACATTCCGCTGCCGCTGGAACCAACAAAAGTGACATTGGTGTTACCACAAATAGTAGGTGCTGTTACACAATCCGGAGAACTTGTGGGTTGTGCAAAGAGATCCAAATTTCCCAAAGAAAAACTTAAAGCTAGTATGAGGGATATTTTTTTAGTTAAATGCATTTTATCTTGTTATTAAGTTACGGATTGAATTAAGAAATGTCGTATTCTGTAAATTTTCAAAAAGCATGTTACCGTTAGAGTCGAATCCAACATTGTAGCCGGCTGTTTTTCCATTTAATGAAATGATCTGTGCAGCATCAGCAGCATTGATCCTGATAAGTGTATTAATGTCATCCTTCTTTAAAGCAATATTACTGGTCACCTGATCATTGTCGGTACAGATAACAATTCCAATTACGCCCTTAGAACCATTTTTTAATTTTGCATTTTTATAAATAGTGGTGGTATTATTCAGGTCTATATTTCCATCACGGCTGGTCTTATCAGAGGCTGACCAAACATTCACAGCAATGATCTTGTCTTTCGGGTCTTCTTTCGTGTAGGTTTTGATATAAGACACCAAAGAATTGTAGTCCAGGGTTTGAGACTTGAGCATAAAACTTAAAAAGCCGAAGCACAGAAACAAAAGAAGATGTTTTTTCATTTTTAGGATGTTAGAGACCCTATAAAGGTACAATTAATGCATGTTTTAACCGATTTTCTCACTCAGCCATATTGTTACTTCACTAAATCGCAAAATTCTATAAATGAAAAAAGGGGGCCGAAACCCCCTGATTTATAGATAAATTTAGTCTTGATCTTATTTCATCAAAGTCACGTGGCCTTTCAATTCATGAGATTTTCCGAATACGCTTGTACAGTTAATTAACCATGTATAAGTGTCTTCTTTAATGATCTCAGAACCTTTGCGGCCCTGGAAAGTACCATCCCAACCTTCAGTGAATTCTTTCGTTGAGAATACTTTTTCACCCCAACGGTCGAAGATGTTCAATTCATATTCCACAACACCAAATCCTTTTGGCTGGAAGATATCATTCACGCCATCACCATTCGGTGTAAATGCATTCGGCACATAGATCCCGAAATCTTCACCTACAACTAAAGGTCTGATGATAGTATCTGTACATCCATGATCGCTCTTAACAACTAAAGCAACCGGATAAGTACCGGGCTCTGTGTACATGAATTGAGGATTTTGCTCAATAGAAGTGTATTGTGCTGTGCTCATGAAATACCAGTTCCATGATACGATATTAGCACCCCATGAAGCATCAGTGAATGTTACAAATGGATCCTGGTTGATAATTGGTTTAATAGGAGCGTGATTGAAATCAGCAACCGGCTGAGGATGTATATTAACGATCACAGGAGTAGCATTGCTTGTACACCCATAAGCATCCATTACAGTTAATCCCAAGGTATATTGAGCCGCTTCATCAAAACAATACGCGCCGTTTTGAGCACCTGTAATCCCTACACCATTCAACATCCAGCCATAACTTGTAATACTTGAACTTCCAGTTGCAGTAAAGTTCAGACAAGAAGGAACACAACCGGTAATGTTACTTACACTGATGTTAGCATTTGGAGTCGGATTAACAAATACACTTGCATTTGCTGAGTTACTACAACCGTTAGAAGTACCAACAACAGTCACAGCGATAGAAGTACTGCCGCTGTATGGATAAGTAGGCCCGGTGATATTACCCGGCTGCCATACATAAGTTGTTGCACCGCTTGCTTGTAATACTGCATTGCCTTGACCTGCACAAACTGTTGCGCTTGTGGCAGAAACCGTAGGCTGTGCGAAGTAAGTTAAAGTAATGTTTGCAGTTGCAGGACAATTGAACGCATCAACCGCATTAACTATATAATTATAGTTTCCGGCAACAGTTTCTGTAATTGAATAAGCACTTGTAGACGGACCTGCTACCCAATTGTAAGTGTATGGACCTGTTCCGCCACTTCCATTCGCGTTGATGTTGATCGGGTTGTTAGCACAAGCTGCTAATGTTGTACTGCTGATCGCAACATTAAATTGAGTAGGCTGCGTAATTTGTGTTGAAGCCATACTTGTACAACCATTCGCATCCGTTACAGTACAAGTATAAGTTCCCATTGCCAGGCCGGTTGCATTTTGTGAGGTCTGAACAGGACTTGTGCTCCAGTTATAATTGAATGGTCCTGTACCTACCGTTACGTTCACAGTTGATGTTCCGTTACTTTGTCCGAAACACAACACATTACTTCCTGTAAAGTTGAATACAGGTAAAGGGTTAATTAATACAGTGAATGTTGTGCTTGCAGTACAGCTTCCTAAACTGGCTAATAAAGTATACACGCCGCTTGCAGATGCATTCACGTTATTGATAGTTGGGTTTTGAGTTGGTCCGGTATAACCTGGTCCGCTCCATGCGTATGTTGTTCCGCCGCTTCCGAATAAATTTAAAATACCGCCTGCACAAACAGGACTGTTGCTTGTAATATTAGGTGTAGGTAAAGGGAATACATTAACACTTGCATTAGCAGTGTTCACGCAACCATTCGCGTCCGTTACAGTTACAACATATGTTCCCGACATAGTTAATTGCGCCGCAGGAATATTTGGATTCTGAGCAGTTGAAGTAAATCCGCCAGGGCCAGACCATGCATAAGCAGTACCGCCTGTAGCAGTTAATCCAATAGTTGTATTCACACAATTAGTAGGGTTATTCACTGTAATAAGAGGTAAAGCATTTACTACAACGTTCGCATTAGTTGAATTCACACAACCATTAGCATCTGTAACACTCAGAACATAGTTACCTGCATTTGATGTTGCAGAAGTTCCTATGTTAGGTGTTGCGGAATTAGAACTAAATGAACCAGGGCCTGTCCACGTATAAGTTGTACCACCTGTTCCTGTAAAGTTAATTGGTTGTCCAACGCAAACAGGGCTATTGCTGACAATGTTTGGAGTTGGAAGCGGATTAACAAGAACGTTCGTAGTTGCAGAAGCAGTACATGTTCCTATAGAAACGATCACAGTATATGTACCCGACATTAATGTTGTAGCAGAAGGTTGGGTTGCATTCTGTGAATTGGAGCTGTATCCGCCCGGGCCGCTCCATGTATAAGATGAAGCAGTTGCTGCATTTAAATTGATTGTAGTTCCTGCACAATAAGGCCCTGTGTTTGCTGCAGAAGTTGTTGGCGTTGTAACAACAACATTCAGGGTTCCTGTACTTGAACAACCTAATGCAGTTACAGTTACTGTATATACTCCTGCCTCAGCAGTCGTAGCATTTGGAATGTTCGGATTTTGTAATGCAGATGTAAATGCATTTGGTCCGCTCCATGAATAAGTAGTTCCGCCGCTTGAAGTTAAATTGATCGGAGTATTGATACAAACAGGACTATTGCTTCCCATTACAACAACCGGACTTGGATTAACAACAACGTTAGTTACTGCAGTATTCGTACAACCATTAGCATCAGTAACGGTAACAGTATAGTTACCCGAATTAGCTACAACTGCATTTGTTTGAGTTGGGTTTTGAGCATTTGAACTGAATGAACTTGGGCCACTCCATGTATAAGTACTGAATGCACCTACACTTAACGAGATCGTATTACCCGGACAATATGCACCAGTATTATTAGCTACCGGCGTTGGTAATGGATTTACAAGAACGTTTGTAGTTGCAGCAGCAGTACAAGTACCAACTGAAACTGTAACACTATAAACACCACTCATACCTGTTGTTGAAGCAGGAATTGTTGGGTTTTGTGCAGTGGAAGTAAATCCTAAAGGCCCTGTCCAGTTATAAGTAGTAGCAGCAGGCGTACTTAAGTTAATAGTTTGTCCGGCACAATACGCCCCTGTATTAGCAGCAGAGGTTGTCGGGCTTAATACCGATACACTCACTGTTCCGGTATTTGTACAACCCAATGCAGTAACTGTTACAGTATAAATACCCGCATTAGCAGCTGTCGCATTAGGGATAGTAGGATTTTGTAATGCAGATGTGAAAGCGCTTGGCCCGCTCCATGCGTAACCTGTTCCACCACCTGAAGTAAGGTTTAATGCTGTATTCAAACAGATAGGGCTATTGCTTCCGATCACAACAACAGGTGTAGGGTTAACTACCACAGTAGTTGTTGCACTGTTAACACAACCATTAGCATCAGTAACAGTAACCACATAGTTACCACCGTTTGTTGTCTGCGCATTTGTTTGTGTAGGGTTTTGTGCGTTCGAAGTAAATGCACTTGGTCCGCTCCAAGTATAAGTAGTAAATGCACCAACGTTCAACTGTATTGTATTACCGGGACAATAAGGTCCGGTATTTGTAGGCGCTGGAGTTGGTAATGCATTAATTACAACGTTTGTCGTTGCATTTGCTGTACAAGTACCTGCTGAAACCAATACACTGTAAGTTCCTGCCATTGCAGCTGTAGCATTAGCAATTGTCGGATTTTGTGCATTAGAAGTAAATCCACCAGGACCGCTCCATGTATAAGATGTAGCAGAAGGCGTATTTAATTGTATGGTAGAACCTACACAAAAAGGTCCGGTGTTAGAAGCACTTGTGGTAGGTGTGAGGACCGTTACGTTAACTGTTCCTGTATTTGTACAACCTAAAGCTGTTACGGTTACTGTATAAACACCCGCATTCACAGCAGTAGCAGCTGCAACAACCGGATTTTGAACCGCCGACGTGAACGCGTTCGGTCCGCTCCATGAATAACCGGTGCCACCACTTGCTGTTAAGTTGATATTAGAATTCAAACAAACCGGGCTGTTACTTCCAACTACAACTGTCGGAGTTGGATTAACTACCACGTTAGTAATTGCAGTATTTGTACAACCCGTGGCATTTGTTACGGTAACCGTATAATTACCACTGTTTGTTGTCTGGGCATTGGTTTGAGTTGGATTCTGCGCATTCGAAGCAAATGAACTTGGCCCACTCCATGTATAAGTATTGAATGCACCAACATTCAACTGAATGGTATTGCCGGGACAATAAGGTCCGGTATTTGTTGGAGCAGGAGCAGGTAAAGGATTTACAACAACGTTTGTCGTTGCAGTTGCTTTACATAAACCTGTTGTAGTAGTTACGGTATATACACCTGACATTGCAGTCGTAGAATTAGCAATGGTTGGATTCTGATTATTTGAAGTGAATGCGCTAGGACCTGTCCAGGTATAAGATGTACCTGCCGGCGTGTTTAAACTAATGGTTTGTCCGGCGCAATACGGTCCGGTATTAGAAGCTGATGTGGTAGGTGTAGTAACCGTTACATTAATTGTTGCAGTTGCTTTACAACCTGCTGCATTTGCAATTGTGACAGTGTACACTCCCGCCATTGTAGATGTTGCACTCGCGATGGTTGGACTCTGGACACTTGAAGTAAATCCTCCCGGTCCGCTCCAGGTATAACTTGTTGCAGCAGTGGTAGAGAAAGTGAGAGGTGATCCTGCACAGACAGGACTATTACTTGTTATGGTAGGACTGGCCAGTGGTGTAACGACAACTGACGTGACGGCTGCAGCTGTACACGATCCGTTTCCGATCATAACAGTATAATTTCCGCTTGTAGAGGCAGTAGTGGTAGGATTTTGTACTGAAGAGCTGAATGAACTTGGTCCTGTCCAAGTGTAACTGCCGGCAGCAGTTGGAGTATTTAACTGAATAGTTGCACCCGGACAATAAGGTCCGGTGTTAGATGCAGAAACTGTTGGTGTATTCACAACCTGAACAGTTGTAGAAGCTTGTGCCCAACAACCTCCTGCCCATGATACATAGAACCAATAAACTCCTGAAGAGGTTGTTTGCGCATTTGAGATCGTTGGTGTTAATGTGGAACTGAAGTTGGTCCATGTCCATGTTGAATTATACCAATACGACCATGAAATATTTGTTGAAGAAGTAACAGCATTTAACTGAATGGTCTGTCCAACACAATATGGCCCCGTATTAGTTACAGTTACCGATGGTACCGCCGGCATTGTAATATTTACAGTTGTAGTAGTGATACAGCCAAAGTTGTTTACTGTCATAGTATATGTACCCTGGTTGCCTGTTGTAAAGTTATTTACCGCAACAGGAGTACCAACTCCCGTCCAGCCTAATGGTCCGGCCCATGTGATGCTTCCTGGTCCGCCTACACCTGTTAATACAGCCTGACCACCCGAACATGCAGGAGGTGTTGCAGTAGCACTTGCAGTTGGTTTCGCATTAACTACCACAACAGATTGTGTAGAAGAAACACAACCCGCCGAATTCACAGTATGAGTAACAGTGTAATTACCGGGCGCTGTAAAGCTTACCGGTCCATATGGATTTGTATTTCCTGTAGGAGGGGAGCCGACCGTTGGATTAAAATTGTAAGTATGCGTTCCCGTTGTTGTTGTTGCGTTGAATGTAAATGCATTTCCTGTTAAACATTGGGTGAATGAAGGAGATGCTGTAAATGCAGGGCTCGGTCCGGGAGGTGTAGTTATCACCATCGAGAATGTTGCAGGACAATTCTGCGGGTTCGTGACCGTTTGGATTATTGTGTACGTTGTAGAAGGCGCGAAATTGACGACACTGGTTGCGTTCGTTGTTGTGAAAGAAGTTGGAGCGCCCGGACCGACAAAGGAATAGGTCTGGACGGAAGGTGGCCCTGTTCCTGTATTCGTTAACGTATAGGTTGTACAACTATTGGCGGAAGTAAATCCGGCAGTTGGAAATGTACCAAATTGTAAGTTCACTGTTTTTGTAATTGGTGTACAGATGCCAATAGGATTCATTGTTAAGGTGTAGTTACCCGGCATTGTAGTTGTAATGGTTTGATTTGGATTAGCAGTAATACCACTACCCGGAGGGCCGTTCCAAGTATATGGCCCGAGTCCCGGAGGGGCGACCATTGTTCCTGTTGTGACACCACATGCAGCTACTGCTACTACTGCATTACCGGCAGGGAATTGAATATTGTTAACAGTAACTGTCATTGGTAAACACTGGAAATCGAAAAACGCATAACCATAATGCGCCCAACCGTCACAATCACCAACTGTTACTTTGATTGTGACACAAGAGCCTAAATAAGGAGAAAGATCAATTGCTTTAATGATCCAGTTTGGAGTGTAAGAAATATTTCCACTTGTAGTCCAGCCTACAGCACTAACAGTAGCGCAAGATGGGCCGGGAGGCGTGATACTAACTTGCGGACAAGCTAAAATATTATTCATGCAATCCAATAATTCAACACGGATGTAAGGCTGGTCACAACATGCGTGACCTGAACCATCCATTGCCGCTTTATAGGCAAACTGAAATAACGCGTTTGAAGCAGTAACAGGAAATGTTTGCTGGATACGAACAACCTCACCTTTCATAGTAATGTTATCGTTCATCTGGATAACTTTTGTTCCACCAAACGGAGACGCAGGAATAACACCTAAAGGAGCCGGTGCGGTCCAAGGTGTGGTACGGATCCATGCATCAGTACTTCCTGCGTTCGGACAACAACCTGCCTGTGTACACGAACCGTTAATACCTGAATTTTGTCCCCATGATGCTTGCCATCCTAACAAGCTTGTACCAATAGTACCAACAGTAGTTGTGGAAGTTGATGAAGGTGAAGATTCGAAATCTTCATTTACACAAGGTGCTGCGTTAATACTTGGAGTTGATGGCCCTCCTTTTGCATTTGAACCCATGGTTGTTCCATAAGTATAACCGTATTTCTTATTAATGAAATCACGTTTCTGACTATACATGATAACATGATATTCAGAACCAAAGAATCCGCGGTCCAATGCTTCTTTATTGGCAGCCGCTTCATCAAATCCCTTCAATGAATCTGAAGGAAAAATGTAAGTTAAATATTTAAACGGAGCCTGTGCTTTTACAACGTTAGTATTGAAAATAAAAAGTGTAAAAAGACTTAAAATGAGAGGCAGGGATTTATTCTTCATTTTACTATGTTTTAGACTATATAAATGTATAATTTGAAGAAAATAAATCAAGAGTATTCACTCATTCAGAGAGACAGTTCACTAATTAATAAGACTGTTTTTTAGGATATTAACAAGTTATTAAGAATCTGAAGGTCTTCTAAGTGCTTAATTATCAATATAAAAATTAAAGAATTCTTTAGCTTTTCTTAACTTTTAGAAAATAAAAAACCCTGAAGTACGAAGACTTCAGGGTTTAAATTTATTTGGTTTAAGAATTACCTGAATAAACTGATAGTTCCTTTTTCTTCGTAATCTTTAAGGTCTTTACCTTTCGCGTTTAAGATGTAGAAGTAAGTTCCAGCAGGCACATCTTTATTGCTAAAATTCTTACCATCCCACGAGATGTTTCCTTTATCTGCTGTTACATCGTACATCTTAACTCCCCAACGGTCAAAGATCGTACAAGTGATCTCAGTAAGGTTGGTTGTTTGTAACATGAACACATCATTCACCCCGTCACCATTTGGTGTGAATACGTTAGGTGTCTCAAGAGCAGATGGCAGATCAACATGTATCACAGCAGTTGCCGTTCCGATACAGGTATTCGTGCCGGTATTTTGAGTAATAACCAGGAATACAGTGTAATTACCTGCTGATTGATAGGTAGAACTTCCGTTAGGACCGCCACTATTAGAATAAGATGAAGAAGAGCTCGTGGTGGTCACAGAGATACCATTACCATAATTCCATGTTGTAGTCACAGTGCCTGATGAAACATTCTGTAAAACAGTTGTGTTATCAAAGAAGGCAGACATCGGAGCAAATCCTGTATTTGGATCCACATTGAAACTTACGCCGGGTAGAACTCCGCCGTTGTCAATTACAGCTACCGAGTTAGTAGCCCTGCAGCCATTAACAGTATTTAAAATTGTAACGTAATAATTTCCCGGTGTATTTGCAGTTGTGCTGTAACAACTGATACCGCCCGGACAACTCATACCTGCTAAAGGAGGACTGCTCCAGGTATATGAAAATGTTCCGGCTGCAGCATTAGAACCTGTATGGCCTGCCATGATGGTAGCTGTAGTGGCGCCGCAATTCAGATTTATTGGTGCAATTGCAAATGTTGCAGGAGGTGTTACGTTCAATTGAACAGTTGTTGTAGCAACGTTCGTACAACCATTGATGGCATTCTGATAGGTCATTGTATAAGGACCGGGTAAACACATCAGCGCTCCTAATGTTGTTGCGGTTTGTGTCGGAGGCGGTGATGTAAATGTAAATGTGATCGGTGTTGTATTAGAAGGCACACTGTTATTTGGTGAGAATGCCACACAAGGGTTCGCGCAGGTAATGGCTGTTGGTGTGAACACAACCGTATAAGGTGGAACAGCAACATCTTTATAGAACCGGACTAATTTCCTTCCCACACAACCATTATTCGGATTCATCGCAAGTACAGTATAGTTGGTTGATGAAGGCATTGTAGCTGTAACATTCACCATAGATATGGTTGCTGTCTGGTTACTCTGAATTAAATTCGGTGGAATGGTCCAGCTGTAATTACTTGCAGGATACATCGGATTAGAAATACCGGTAACAACTATACTTGGAGTAAAACAGTTGATGGTATAACTATCAGGTGATAAACTTGCCAGAGTTGCAGTTGAAGTAGGTGCCGGACGTAACGTATCTATACCGATAGTTATGGTTTGAGTAATGGAACATCCTAATCCGTCTTTTATAGTGATCGCGTACTGACCGGGGACATTCGCACCTGTTCCGCAAACTGTATAACCCCCGGTTGCAGGCATTGTACTAACGTTTGTGGTTAAATTAGTCCATGTATAACTCGTAGGGCCCAAAACTACACTCGTGTTAACGTTCAATGGCAAACATGGTTTTGTACATGTCACACTGAAGCCGCCTAACACCGAAGTAACAGTAAGTGTAGGAACAACTGTACTTGAAGTAACAGCAACAGTTTGTGTATTCGTACAACCGGTTATAACATTTGTAAATGTGATCGCATAAGTTCCCGGTGTTCCTGCACATAATATAACTGTACCTCCCGAAGGACCAACCAATGGAACAGGCGGATTGCTTGTGATATCATACCATGTACCGAATATATTAGTAGTAGAAGTTGTTGTTGCTGTAAATTGTTTACATGGCTGGCCACAACCAATAGTTTGTGTCGCAAGAGGTGAAACAGACATTGAAGGCGCTGTCAGATCTTGGCCAACCGAGATCGTTTGTGTGTCGGTACAGGAACTAACGGTCTGGTCCTGACCCACGACTGTATAAACACCGGCGGCAGTAGCGCTAAAAGCACTTCCGGTTACATTTCCCGGCATCCAGGTATATGTCACATTTGATAAAGTAGAAGTATTAGTTGCGTTTAAAACAACTGAAGTATTTATACAGGTAATTTGTCCGCCTCCACTTACTGAAAAACTGATAGGGGCAGGAGCGAAGATACTTGTAGTAGAAGTAGCAGTACAGCCGATAGCGTCAGTGGCAGTTAAAGAGTACACGCCTGTTGTTAAATTAGAAGCTGATACGCTGGTACTTCCGCCCGGTGACCATGAATAAGTAAAGCCGCCAACACCACCTGTAACATTTGCTGTTGAAGAACCTAAAGTGGAAGGACAACTTCCGTTTGTATTAGAAAATGAGATACTGATTGGAGGTGAAACAACAACTGCAGACGTACCGGTTAAAACACCACAGGCATTCGCAGCAGTTAAAGTGTAAATAGTTGTAGACGCCGGCGACACTGTAATAGAAGGCGCTGTTTGTCCGCCCGGTTGCCAGGTATACGTTGTTCCCGGAGAAGAAGGTACAGATAAAGTCGCAACAGCACCGAAGCAGATCGATGGACTGTTAATTGATAAAGTACTTGACAACGGACTACAGGATACAACAGCGGTTCCGAAAAAATTTAAAGGAACCAAAGTGCTCACACTACTGTAATTTGAAAAACACATAATGAATCTGTCGCCGCAATTTGCATTTATAGGCGCGCCAAAATTATTCTGAAACGCACCTGCAGGAAGATTGGCAGGAGAAGATAAACCTGTTCCACCGGAACAAGCTACATTCCAGCAACAGCGGATAGGCGCCAGAGTATTTGTATTGATACCTGTACATGAGGAAGCATTGTAAACCCACATGCTCCAGTCGTAACAACCGGATTGCGCACCCGGGCCTGTACCTGCACCCATTGAGAATTCGAGGGTTCCCGGTGTTTGAATATTAATGATCATCCAGGTTGGATTTAGTTCGCCTGAATATAAACAACCGCCTCCTCCGGGAGGTATCATGGCAGCAGTACCCGGCAATGGATTTGATACAGATGACGCTGTTGTAAAATCAATGAAACCTGACCCGGCAGGTGCTACTGAAAATGAAGCGCTGGTACAAATATTGACCGCAGCGGTGCAATCTTTAGCGGTAACCTGCGCTTGTGTTTTTGTAAAAACAACCAGCGCTAAACAAGATAATAAATACTTTTTCATGGGGATAAATATTAGCGGGTTATTAATGATAAGAATAATTTAAAGCAATCTTCTTTTTTAAGGTCTTTAGAAATGATAGTGCCATCATTCCCGATCACGAGACTGCCCGGTTTATGATCAAAATAATTTACCAGTGATTTATATTTCTGGGTCGAATTTTCGAGATTGTACTTTGAAACAATAGAGTCTCTCTTTGTACTAAGGACCCAGGTATAAAGATCAGGATCCAGACAGATATTTATAAAGACCACGCCTTGCGAACCGTTCTTTAATTTTGCCTTATGATAAATATCACTCACGCGTAAGAACTCCTTATTGTTTTCACGCGATTCAATTGAACTGGATTGCCAAACATTTATGAAGAGGATCTTATTTTGGAGTTCTGCTTCAGGAATAAGATCTAAAGCTGTATTCCTTATATCAGTTCCGTTGAGTGTTTGTGCGTTCAACGAAAAATTGAACAGGCCTAAGGATACAAGTAATAGAAATAATTTTATTTGTGTTTTTTTCATGATTTTAATTTTTAATTATTGAATTCAGGAATGTTTTGCATTTCATGCTATTTGGTTTTAAAATGAATGACTCAGCAATTTAAGAAAATATTGATCACCTTTTTTAATAAAAAAACAGGCAAAAAAAAGGGGAAACCTTCATTTCCCCTTAGTTACAAATATAATGCCAAAATTATTCGGCCAGAACAATTACTTTGTTCTTCAGAACTTCAACAACACCGCCCTTAACAGGAAAGCTTTGTTTAGTATTTGAATCTTCAACGATCTCAATATTCCCTGCTTTTAAAGTAGCGATCATCGGCGCGTGTCCGTTCAATACACCGAACGAACCATCAGATCCGCTGAAAGAGGCAGATTTAACGTTCCCTTCGTACAATTTCTTATCAGGTGTTATTATCTCGAGTTTCATTTTATTTATTATTTAGACTCAGCAATGATCTTCTTACCTTTTTCAATTGCATCTTCAATAGTACCTACTAAGTTAAATGCAGCTTCAGGATACTCATCCACTTTACCATCTAAGATCATGTTAAATCCTTTGATCGTATCTTCGATGCTAACAAATACACCTTTTAAACCGGTAAATTGTTCGGCAACGTGGAATGGCTGCGATAAGAAACGCTGAACACGACGTGCGCGTGATACAACTAATTTATCATCTTCAGATAATTCATCCATACCTAAGATCGCGATGATATCCTGTAATTCTTTATAACGCTGTAAAATTCCTTTTACACGCTGAGCACAGTTATAATGCGCATCACCTAAAACAGATGCGGTTAAGATACGGGAAGTAGAATCCAAAGGATCCACCGCAGGATAAATACCTAACTCAGCAATTTTACGGCTTAATACAGTAGTTGCATCTAAGTGGGCAAATGTTGTAGCAGGAGCAGGGTCAGTTAAGTCATCGGCAGGTACGTATACCGCTTGTACTGAAGTGATAGATCCTTTTTTAGTTGAAGTGATACGCTCTTGCATAGCACCCATCTCAGTTGCTAATGTTGGCTGGTAACCTACGGCTGAAGGCATACGGCCTAATAACGCCGATACCTCAGAACCTGCCTGTGTGAAACGGAAGATATTATCAATAAAGAATAAGATATCTTTTCCTTCACCTGTTCCACCGCCATCACGGAAATATTCCGCCATGGTTAATCCTGATAAAGCCACACGTGCACGTGCTCCGGGAGGCTCATTCATCTGACCGAATACGAAAGTAGCTTGTGATTTTTCTAATTCTTTAGTATCTACTTTAGAAAGGTCCCATCCGCCTTTTTCCATAGAATGTTTGAACTCATCACCGTATTTCACGATGCCTGATTCGATCATCTCACGTAATAAGTCATTTCCTTCACGTGAACGCTCACCTACACCGGCAAATACCGAGTAACCTGAGTGGCCTTTAGCGATGTTATTAATTAACTCCTGGATCAATACAGTTTTACCTACACCGGCACCACCGAATAATCCGATCTTACCACCTTTTGCGTATGGTTCGATCAGGTCAATTACTTTAATACCTGTAAATAATACTTCTGTTGAAGTAGATAGATCTTCGAATTTTGGGGAAGCGCGGTGAATGCTGTATCCATTTTCATTCGATACGGTATTGATACCATCGATAGCTTCACCAACCACGTTAAATAAACGGCCTTTGATCTTGTCGCCCGTTGGCATCATGATCGCTGTACCTGTTGAGATAACCTCGGTACCACGGCTTAAACCGTCAGTACTATCCATCGCAATAGCGCGGATCGTATCTTCACCTACGTGTTTTTGAACTTCTAAAATAAGTTTTTGCCCGTTAGCACGAACAATTTCTAATGCATCTAAAATATTTGGCAATTTGCCACCTTCTAAATCAAATCTTACGTCAACAACAGGCCCAATTACCTGTGTGATCTTTCCGGTTTGTTTTGACATGAATTACGTTTCTAAAATTTGGGTGCAAATGTAGGTATTTTTTTAAATCTCATAAAAAATATGTTAATAACTTTGGAAGCTTTATTTTTGCGTTATTGTGCCCTAAAATGGAAGTAGTCAAGGATTTAGATAAATGGAGTTTTGTCGACGATAGTATCGTTACCATCGGTACGTTTGACGGGGTTCATCGCGGGCATAAAAAACTGCTTCAAATGCTGGGTGAGATCAAAACGAAAAATGGGGGTAAAAGTGTGGTGTTTACTTTTGAGCCCCATCCCCGTAAAGTCCTTTTCCCGGACCAAAAAGACCTTCAGTTATTGTCAAACCCCGATGAAAAGACAGAGCTTATAAATAAGGAGGGGATCGATATAACAATTGTCTATCCTTTTACAACTGCCTTTTCACAAATTGAACCCGAAAAATTCATAAAAGAGATATTGGTTGAAAAACTAAAAGTAAAGACCCTGGTTATAGGTTACGATCATAAATTCGGGAAAGATAGAAAGGGCGACATCAATACCTTTAAAGCAAATGCCGGTAAATATGGTTATGATGTTTTTGAAATTCCCGCCGAAGAAATAAATGATATTAATATCAGCTCCACTAAAATAAGAAAAGCACTTTTTGATGGTGATGTTAAAGTCGCAGCTGAATTTTTGGGATACACTTATTTCATAAGCGGATACATAGTGCATGGCAAGAAATTAGGTAAGAAGATCAGCTTTCCTACGGCGAATATTGTGTTACCTGATAAAGATAAGTTGGTTCCTAAGAATGGCGTTTACCTGGTGGGTGTTGAGGTTGAGGGTTTTAAAGGATATGGTATGATGAATGTTGGCACAAATCCAACAACTGATACGGATGAAAAGATAAAACTTGAGGTAAATATTTTTAACTTTGATAAAGACATTTACGGCGAATTGATCAAGGTTGAATTCATCGAACGTTTACGCGATGAAAAAAAGTTCAACTCGATAGAAGAACTGGTCACTGCCATTAAGAACGACGAACTAAATTGCAAACGAATTTTAAATATTTCCTGATCGCCTTTTTGTTCTTTGCTTTTTCACAAAGCGAAGCGCAATTATTAGATTCGGTTGCATTAGCTCATGCTGATGAGATCACCAATATGGATTCTGCATTGGCAAATCCTGATAAAGTAATTAAACTTGTCCTCCGTAAGAAGCACCTTAAAAAATTTCCGGAAGAGATCTTAAAATTCAAGAACCTCCAGTACCTCGATCTTAGTAAAAACAGCATCAAAGAAATTCCGGATGGCATCGACGCTTTATCGCAATTGCAATTTTTATCGTTGAGCAAAACGGGATTGGAACATGTTTCACGTGATATCGGTAAATTGAAAAATTTGCGTTGGATCAACTTAAATCAAAACGAACTTGTATTATTACCGCCTCAATTCGGCGATATGGAAAAATTAGAGATTGCTGATATGTGGAGTAATAATCTGAGTGAATTACCTTCAACGCTCCAAAAACTAAAAAATCTAAAAGTGCTGGATCTCCGCAATATCCTGTTCAGCGACGAACAGCACCGTTATATCCAGGAGCTTTTACCAAATACTACGGTTTATTTATCACCTTCCTGTAAATGTAAGTGGTGATTATCAAAGTAGGATTGACGAATTACAATTGGCAAATGAGCTATAGAGGTGAAAAACTAAATAATCCTCATTTATGAGCCGAATCCGGCAAAATCAATCAAATTGATCAAATAAAGAGCCTTAAATAGCTGTTCGTACTTCCTAATTTGAATTTTATTTCTTATTTTTATATCTCATAAAATTAAAACATGAAAAAATTTACATTAAGCTTAAGCGCTTTATTTTTTTCGGTGGCGGCTTTTTCGCAAACCGGATACAAATTACCGCCAAACGTAACTGCTAACGATTATTTAGCTAATACTATTATTATAAAAGTAAAAGACGGGTATCGTTCGTCTTGCAGCGAAGAAGGTGTTAATATACCCTCTCTTCAAAAAAGTTTCGCAACTATCGGTTTAACTGCGGTTACAAAAAAATTCAAGAACGAGCAGCCACCGGAAAAAAAGTTCAATAAGGATGGTTTAAGACTTGTTGACCTTTCTTTAATATACGAATGTAAATATTCAGGTGCGATGCCAATTGATAAAGCTATCAATTCGTTATTAGCAAGTAATGCTTTAGCTTATGCTGAACCGCATTTCGTGCCTGTTACAACTTATACAACAAACGATCCGCAGGCAACAACAAGCGGACAGTATCACCTGAACCGTGTAAATGCTTATACCGGTTGGAATACAAGCAAAGGCGATACAACAATAATTATCGGGATCACTGATACAGGTGTTGAATACACGCACTCTGATCTTGGTGGAAATATCAAATACAATTATGCCGATCCGATCAATAGTATTGATGACGACCTTGACGGATATGTAGATAATTTCAGGGGCTGGGACCTGGGTATGAATGATAATGATGCTACTTGGCAAGGTAATGCGCATGGGGTGCACGTTTCAGGTATCGCAGCAGCAACAACAGATAATGCCAATGGTATTGCAGGTGTTGGATTTAAATGTAAATTCTTACCGGTTAAAATAGCTAACTCAACGGGTGCTTTAACTGCGGCTTATGATGGTATTAAATACGCTGCGGATCACGGATGTAAAGTAATTAATTGTTCCTGGGGCGGCCCGGGCGGCGGATCATTCGGCCAGGATATCTGTACTTATGCTTCGGTAAATAAAGATGCTTTAGTTATTGCAGCTGCGGGTAATACAGGATTAGACGAATTGTTCTATCCTGCAGCATATGATAATGTAATGGCAGTTGTTAATACACAATCAAGCGATATTATCAATACAGGTTCTACTTACGGTTATTTTGCAGATGTAAGTGCGCCGGGTACAAATATCCAGGCTACATGGACAGGAAATTCATATGTTCAGCAAACCGGAACTTCAATGGCTGCGCCGGTTACTGCAGGTGTTGTAGGAATTGTGAGAAGTTTCTTTCCTGCGTTCTCTGCATTACAGGCTTGCGAGCGGGTTAAAACAACAACAGATAATAATTACAGTTTGCCAATAAACAATAGCATTGCCCGTAAAGATAAATTAGGAACAGGACGCGTAAATCTTGGCCGCGCTTTAACAGATCCGTTATCTCCTTCAGTTATTTATAGTAAACTGATGTTCGATGATAAGAACGATGATATTTTTAATAATGGCGATACTTTAAGAATTGGCGGGCTTTTCACAAACTATCTTGCGCCAACAGCAGCCTGTACTGCAACATTGGCTACTCTTAACGCAGGTGTTACTAATCTGACAAACACTTATAACATCGGTGCTTTAGCGATGATGGGAACTTTATCAAATACTTCAACACCTTTCAGCTTTAAGATTGTTTCTACTTTCACCCCAAATACACCGATCAATTATACATTAACTGTAAAAGACGGAACTTATACTGCACGCCAGTATTTTACTGTTTTAGCTAACGTTGATTACATCAACATTACAGTTAACGATGTTCTTACAACAGCAACAAGTAAGGGAAGGGATTTCTATAGCGCAGATGGCCAGTTGAACGGACTTGGTTTCCTTTACAAAGGCGCGAATTTAATTTATGACGGAGGCTTGATGATAGGAGTTAGTTCAACGCAGGTATCAGATTGTGTCCGCGGAACAGCTGCTTCAAATGATGCAGAGTTCAAGATCCAGACAAATATCTCTGAAGTTAAGATATCACCAAAAAGTAATTTTGATACCTATGCAAAATATACCGATTCAACTTCTGCATCTATAATCGGTGTGGATATTGAACAACGTACATGGGCGTGGACCTCTACACCTGATAAGAAATATGTGATCTGGGAATACATTATCAAAAACAATTCTCCAACAACATATAATGCTTTATATGCAGGTATTTGCGCAGACTGGGATATTGATGCGGTTACTTTTGCCAATAATAAATCAGCCTACGATGCTACCAATAAAATGGGTTACAGCTGGTGTACAAATCCGGGAGGATATTATGCAGGAATTAAATTATTGACCAGTACAGCTCCTCCTAATTTTTATGCCATTGATAACGTTACCGGTGGCGGCGGCGGTGTAGATATCTCGGCAGGTTACCCTACCAATATAAAATATCAAACCTTATCTACGCAGCGTTTGGCAGCAGGAAGTGTAAGTGTTACAGGTAATGATGTAATTAATGTGATGGGTGCAGGTCCTTATAATGTGGCTCCGGGCCAATCAATTGTTGTTGCATTTGCTTTAATAGCAGGAGACGATCTTATAGATCTTCAAAGCGGCGCCGTAGCGGCTCAAATAAAATATAATGGTTTAGCTACCGGTATAAATGGAAATAACCAGATCGTTGGTTCTGTTTCGGTTTATCCAAATCCTGCAACGGATAAGATCAATGTGAATGTTAAGAATACTTACGATAATGATGTAATGGTTTACGACATCAACGGAAAATTAATTTACCAGAATAAGATCACTGCATCTACCATCATTAATACTGAGAAGTGGAGCAGGGGTGTTTATTTTGTGAAGGTTTCTAATCCGGAACTGACGAATACCACTAAGATCGTGCTTCACTAATTATTGCGTAAGGAGAATTTGTTTAAAATTGAACCGTCTGTCTAAAAAGACCGACGGTTTTTTTATTCAATGGCTCCATCATACACAAGCATAACATCGAAGCTGAATACTTTTACAGGGCCTGAGATTTCTATCTTAACATTGAGAGGATATTCGTTAGCGTTTGGTGTGTCACCCCAAATTGATACCGGTACCTGAATGGGTGAGGGTAGTTTAAAAGAAGGTTCAAAATATGAACCATTGTTTTGGGCTGCGATAGAATAGGTTTGCTTTACTAAAACCCCACGATTGTTAGTTGTGCTGATCATAATCACAATTCCTTCATTAATTAATTTCTTGCTCCACTCATCAGGATGTTTCCATTGAAATAATGGTGTCAGAATTATTTGTTTGATATCAATAAAAGAATACTTGTTGTTAAGGGTAATTTCTTTAACAGGCTCAGCGGTTTTAAGAATAATAGTTTTATTTGTTTCAATGCTGGTGGTTTTTTCTATTGTATAATTAGTTGCTTTACCCACGCCGTATCTAACCAAATATTTAGCGTCGACCATTTCAGCGAGGATACGTTTTACTGTAGGCGCACTTAAATTTAATTTTTCTGCAATCTCACCCGACTGGCAACCGGGATGACTTTCAATAAAATCAAAGATCATTTTTTGCCGTGGAGAAAGCGCAGCGGTATCTTTTTGATCATTGAGCTTACGATCAAGCTTAGCCTGAATATTATCCATACAGGATAAAAAGAACATTACCCAGGGATAAACATTTTCACCGGGTCTCTGTTGCTGGCACTCCATTAAAACCTGGTAGTATTGCAACTTACGGTTTTCGATCTCGTGTTCAAAGGATATATATTGAATCCAGGTGTAATCATGTTTTAATAGTAATAATGTTCCCAGTAATCGGCTTAAACGGCCATTACCATCCTGAAAAGGATGAATGCTTAAAAACTCGTAAACAAAAACAGCGCATTTAATTAATGCAGGAGTTTCCTTATCGTTACGATACCAATCAATCAAGGAACGCATTGCATCTTCAGTTTCTATACAGGGCGCAGCAGTTTCGAAAATGGTTGTTTTAATACCATTGTCATCTTTCTCAACAGAATTAGGAGTGGTTTTGTAATTGCCTTTATGATATTGATCCTTTGCAGAATGCTTCATAAGAATCTTGTGCAGATTCTTTATATGGTTTTCGGTAATGTCAATATCGCGATACGACTCAGAGATAATATCTAGCGCGTTGAAGTAGCCAACTACTTCTTGCTTATCCCTTTCTTCGAGCTTTTCAATTTTTACATTCTTAAGTAGGGCAGCGATCTCTTCGTTGGTCATTTTTGAACCTTCGATGCGTGTTGATGCACCTACACTCTGAACGGTTGCGATCATTTTTAGCTGTTTAAGTGTACGGCTCTCTCGTTTCTCAATGATAGACCAGGAGCCACCAAACTTGTCGATGCGATTGATCTCATTAATAAGTTTAAAATCCAGTGGCAGAATTAGAGTATGTAATTTGTTGTTTTCCATGTGATCCGTATTGATCCGTAAAGATACGTATTTTTATCCGTATTTACATACATAAATGATACGTATTGATATGTAATGATACGTATTTGGAGCGTATTGTAACCTTAATACACTGTACATCAAATTGTTAATAATTGTGGTTTAACTGAAAAATAATGTATAGAATAAAGTTCACACTAACTAAGTGTTCAGGAAGTTTTTAATAAAAAGGAGCAGGAAGTAAACTAATTATTAGATCTTAAAACCAAGCATGCAAATGTCGTCGGTTTGAGTTTGGGAACCTTTCCACTTTAAATGCTCCTGCACTAAAATATCCTTTTGTTCATTTATGTTTTTATCGCAGATCTGCAAAAGCATTTGTTTTAAGCGCGCTTTGCCATAACGTTTCTCAGTTTTATTTTCCAGTTGATCTGTGAAGCCATCTGTGGTGAAGTAAACTAAATCGTCGCTTTCTAATTGGATCATGTAAGTTGTAAAATTATTTTCTTTATCGGTTGTGTTCGCACCGCCGATAGCTTTTCTGTTGCCTTTGTATTCGATCAATTCATTATGGCGTACTAAAAAGAAATGATGGATAGCCGATGAGAACAAAAGCATTTTTGTCGCCGGGTTGTAAATACCAAACGAAATATCCAACCCATCCAGGATCTCATCATCTGAATATTTATTCAAAGTGCCTTGTAATGAATTGCTCAAATATTCCAGTATAAGCGCCGGATCGGTATAACCTTTTCCCTCAACGGCTTGTTTAATATAATCAGACGCTAAAATGGTAAGTAATGAACCTGAAACACCATGCCCGGTACAATCACCAACTGCTAAGAAAATATTTTCGCCTCTTTTTTCGAACCAGTAAAAATCTCCGCCTAATGAATCACGCTGATTGAATATTAAGAACGATTCCGGCAAGAGCTCTTTTAATAAGTCTTCACTTGGCATTAACGCACTTTGAATGCGGCGGGCGTAAGTAATATTGTCATTAATGTCTTTATTCTTACGCGAAATAATTTCTTTGAACTGCAATTGCTCAATAACTGTAGCGGCCGATTCATTTATATCTTTTATCAACGCTTTATGCTGCTCGGTAAAATTATTAGCAACTTGCGAAAGCAGATTGACTGATGCGAATAATTTATCGTTGATGGTAATTGGCAAACTGATAACAGAACGTGCGCCTCGTGATTGCCACAGTTTATCTTCTTCGCTTAAATTCTCATCAGTTGTGAAATCCGGTTTTTCGTAGATCTGTCCTTTTAAATGCAACGGAACCGTTGGCACATTTTTAGTGGAAATAAATCTGCTTGTTACCGTTCCTGTTTCCGTATCCTTAAAAAATAAGTTGCCATCGTTCCTTTCCAGGTCATGAACTAAAATACTTACCCGCATTACATTCTCGATCTTCTCCGATAAAAGCTCAATGATGCCCTGATAGACATCATTTAAATTATTGTACGAGATCAGTTTTGTCTTTGATTCGTTAAGGATCTCCAATTGCTCAGAATAATTTTCGATGATCTGGTTCTGCTCATACTGCATGAAATAACTGGCGAAACTTGTCGCGATATCTTTCACCATGATCATTGTATCAGCGGTGTAAAGATTAGCTTCTAGTGAATAAAAGCAAAAGAATCCGTAGGTCTTCGATGCATTGGCGATCGGGTAAATAACGGCCGACTTATACATATCAACAGGCTGATGGAGCTGAGCGAACAGATCCTTTCTTTTTTTATCGGTTTCGAATTCAAGAATATCACCTTTAAAGTTGCGGAACTCATTAAACAGGTCATCATCTGTTGGATTTGAAGTTGAAACTATTTTTTTGTCTTTGTAATTTAAACCATGTGTGTGCAATACCGGGTAAAATTTATCAAATATGTTAATGCTGAAGTAATGACTTTTATCTGAATTGTCGCCAAGTAACCTTAAGATCCTGGCATACATGTTTGTGGTTTCGTTCGATGAGAGGATGATCTCTTTCACCTGGTTAATTACACTAAGATCGGCATTGTGCTGTTTTAATTTCTCTTCGGCGCGTACACGTTCAGTGATGTTCCTGCAGATCACCTGCGCACCGGAATATACATTATTATTATCTTCATATTTGAACAGTACCGATTGCCCGACCCAAAGAGAACGGCCATCTTTTGTTGTGAAAGGGAATTCGATATAAGTTTCCCGTGTTTTATGTTTTATCTGTTCTTTGTAAAATGCTTCTATGGTGTGTTTATAATCTTCGCGCACCAGTAATTTGTAGCTTTTTCCAAGTAATTCCTGTTTGCTGTAACCTGTGTATTCTGCAGTTACATCGTTCGTATAAGTGAAATCCCCTTTTTTATCTGTGGTATAAATAATATCGTTCGCATTCTCAACTAATTTTCTGAATTGCTGTTCGTATTCTCTTCTTTCTGTTATATCATTCCCGATCCCGACAAAGATCCCGTTCTCTAATTTGGTATTGTTCCATTGTATCCAGCGGTGTGTTTTACTTTTCGTTTCAAGCAGAACAGTTGCAGTACTTGAGATCTCCCCTTTTGTGATCTTATCGAATGGGCTCTCATCATTATGGATCACTTTACGCACTTTCCACCAGCCTTGCCCGAGAACTTCTTCTTCAGTGAACCCTAAAACTTTTGTAAATGTTTTGTTGATGTAAATTACATCGCCATTCTTATTAGCTGCCATAACTAATGAGCCGCCGTCATTTATTACTGTATTCGCAAATATCAACCGGTCTGACAAACGTAGTTTAACATGCGTTGCAATTATAGAAACGAATAATATGGAAACTGTAGCTATAACGTATAAACTCGGACTGAATTCTGTATTACCAAGCTCAACAGTTATCAACATGGATAGACCGGTAATAATGACACCAAGGAAGACGAAATGTAAAGTTTTTTCGAAAATGATCGTGCCTAAACTTAAAGTAATGATCTGGCAAATTATAAAAAATGGATCAAGGTCAGAGTAATAACAAAGGAAAACGTAATAAAAAGACACCAGGCAATAAATAGCAGTGAGAATAACAGATATATTTTTCCGGATCTCTTCAACAGCATAGGATAAAATACAAACAACCAATAAAAAGAACGAAAGCGAGAAGGACAGATAAAGTTTATCATCGTAATTTTTAGTGATGAACGCGTTTGCCAATGCAGCTCCGGCAATAATGATCGCCCCGAAAAATAAAAGGATTCGGCCGCTGTTCAGGTTAATGAGGCCGGCTTCAGAGGTGTCGGTAAGGTCATTATTTAAACCGCGTTTTTTTCTTAAATAAAAGGTAATCACACAGATCGTTACCAATAAGAATATCGCGCATGAAATTTTTATATTCTGCGACACAGCGAAGTTTGAATTCAGATGTACAACTAAATTGATCAAGCTTTCAGTTTTATACGGCCACTTAAGCTAAATACCGTAAAAGGCCAAAGCAAGAGAATAACATTTACTTTAATGCCAAAAAAATCGGGCAAAAAACAAAAATGACAGCAGGGCGTTCTGTTACAAAAGTAATGCGTAGAATCTCACGATCCGTAAGGGTCCGGGTGAGTTATTAAGAACAGGCTTTTAATAAGTTGTTTAACAGGCATCTAAAAGGGGGCATTTAAAAACAGACCTTTATTTTTAGATGTTTAAATTTTTCTCATATGCAAAGTAGGATCCTAAAGATCTTTGTTTTGTTTTTGCTCTTTTGTTCTGCAAACATTTATTCCCAATCCAATAAGGACCTTGAGGAAGAAGCTTACTATTATTTCAGCAATAAAGATTATAAAAAAGCGTATGAACTATACGATCAATTATATAACAAAAATCCAAAGGACCTGGATTATAAATTTAAATTAGGGTATTGCTGCTTGTTCTATCCTGAAAAAAAGGACCGGGCTATCCAGATATTTGAAGACATTAAAGCCAACAACAGCAAAAAATCGAAAGACATCGATTATTATGTTGGAAAAGCTTACCACGTAAATTACCGTTTCAGTGATGCAATAAAATCTTTCGAAGCTTATTTAGCCATGATCGGCAATAAAGTCAGTGACGATGATAAATTATTTGTTGAAGATGCCAAGCAAACCATTAAGAATTGTAACAACGGGATCGAATTGATAGATAAAAAAGTTCAGGCTGATATCACGAACCTTGGTTCTCCGATCAATACAGATGAGGTTGAAGGCGTACCTGTAATTACAGCTGACGAATCAATAATGATATTTACTTACGCCGGTAAAAAAAGCATGGGCGGGAAATTAAATGAGGATCTGAAACCGGATGAGGCCAATGGTGAATACCGCGAAGATATTTTCATGAGTACTAAAAAGAGTGATTCAACCTGGAGCGATCCTGTAGGCATCCCGTCTTTAAACACGAATGGAAATGATGCAGCCATAGCTATTTCACCTGATGGTCAAACTATTTTTTCATTCAGCAGTAATAATGATCTCGGGGATCTTTACCAGAGTAATTTGGTTGGGAATGAATGGACCAAGCCTGAAAAACTAAATAAAAATGTGAATTCAGAAGCGTGGGAAGGAAGCTGTTCGATGACAGCCGATGGCCGTTACTTATTTTTTGCCAGCGAACGTAAAGGAGGTTTAGGCGGAAGGGATATTTACGTTTCTGAAAAAGTAAATGGTGATTGGGGTCCCGCTACGAATTTAGGGCCAACTATTAATACCTCATTCGATGAAGATGCTCCGTTTATTCATCCTGACGGTATCACTATGTTCTTTAGTTCAAAAGGCCATACAAGTATTGGCGGTTACGATATTATGTTCTCAATTAAAAAAGACGGAGAATGGTTAGCACCAAAGAACATGGGTATTCCTTTAAATACGACAGAAGATGACCGTTATTATGTGATCAATGCGAAAGGTGATAAAGGATTCTTCTCTTCAAACCGCGGTGGTGCCGGTGGAAAAGGAAAACAGGATATATATGTAGTTACGCCCGGTATCTTAGGCGAGAAGCCGATCATCGCTATGTTAAAAGGAACTGTTTATGGAAACGATAAACCAATTGAAGGAAAGATCGAAGTATTTAAAATAGCAACTAATAGCCTGATCGGTCCTTATTATTCAAACAAAGTATCCGGAAAATATTTATTGGCTTTAAGTCCGGGCTTCGTTTACAAAGTGAAATGTACTGTTGTAGGTTTCGATCCGATAGAAGAAGAATTAGATATTGAGAACCTCGATAAATTCTTAGAGATCAAAAAAGATTTCTATTTATATACGCCTGATTTTGTACCTACCAATACAAATGTTCCTTTAACTACTATGACAAGTACTGCAGGTGTAACGCCATCAACAAATACTTTGGCAACAACCACACAAACAACAGCTACAACAACTGAAACAACAGCTACAACAACAGAAACAGTAGCTACAAATACACCAAATACAAAAGAACCTTGCGATCCGGGCGCGCCAAAGCCTGATTTCACTTCGTTGAAAGGAAAATCATTGAATGATATTGAAGTGTATAAAAAATTATTAGCTATAGGCGGAAATATTTGCGCAGGAAATATGATCTTCAAAGTGCAGATCGCTGCATACAGGCATCCTGAAAACTATAAGTATGAGCATTTGATCCAATTCGGCCAGCCGGAAGTAGTGAATTATCCGGATGGCATTACCCGCTTTACTCAAATGGAATTTAAAACATTAGCTGATGCCGAAGTACAACGTCAGAAAGCAATTGCTAAAGGGCAGAAGGATGCCTGGATAGTTGGTTTCGTTGATGGTAAACGTTATACTTTAGAAGAATTGATAATGCTCGATTTCTTAGGTAAATCAATAAATTGATTTACTGAAATCGGGGTCCCGATATGCGCCTTAGGCGGTCGGGATGACAACTGGTCATTGATTCGAGATTCCGATCAGTACAGTCGGGATGACAATGGGGAATGATTGTCCGGCGTCAGTTAAAGATACTGCTGTTAGCAGTGAACTAGGTGTACTGTTTGTTTGTGTTAATTATAAAAAAGCCCTGAAGCAGAACAAGTACGCTTCAGGGCTTTTTTATGAAAGATATTTGGCTCTTTATTTTGCGACCAATAACTTCTTAGTAGTTCTCCTGTCAGCAGCACTTACTTCAACGAAATAAGCTCCGGCAGGTATTCCTACAGGAAGATCGAAGGAATAGTTGTGATTACCTGAATTCAAATTCAAATCACTCGCAAAAGTTTTCACTTCCTGGCCAATCACATTGAACAATTTAATATTCACGTTCGAAGTTTCATTTAAAGCGAAACTAACTTTTACATGATCAGTCGCAGGATTCGGGAACAAGTTGTAGTTGTTCAGAAAATTAGTTGATGCCTCATTGATCCCGATCCCGGTAGAGTTAACTATTATCTGACCTTTCATTCCAAAAGAAGCATGCGCTTGACATACATAATAAATAGTGCCAACCGTTGTTGCCGTAAAGGTATATGTAGAAGTTTTGGAACCCCATCCGCCACTTACAGTGTTCGTAGTCCCGGCATTCCAATTGGCCAAATCTACTTGATTAAGAGGATGTGAACTGCTTGCAGCAATAACAACCATGTCGCCAACCTGAACAGTTAACGTGGCGGGTGTATAATTAAATCCTGAAATATTAACTGTGTAAGTAGTGGCTTTTGTGCCTAAAAAGGCGATGCAACTAAAAAGAATTAAGTAGATTTTTTTCATAGAATTTAGTTTAAAGGTTTAGATACAAAAATAAAGCATTTTAACTCAAAATAAGCAATTTCTTATAGTTAAAATCACCCCTATTACTTATAAATTGTTCATTAAAATGCCCCCTTTAAAATGGCTTTATATGTAAATTAGCGCTTTCTTTTATTCTAAGGATTTATGCAAAAGATCGACTATAACAATCAGCTAACAGATGTAGAAACCGCTAAAAAACTGGGCCTTTTACCGGAAGAGTTTGAAAAAATTAAAACTACTCTGGGAAGAGTTCCAAATTTTACAGAATTATCTGTGTATTCTGTAATGTGGAGTGAACATTGCTCCTACAAAAATTCAATTGTTTGGCTGAAAACACTTCCAAAGGAGGGTCCGCACATGTTAGCAAAAGCAGGTGAAGAGAACGCGGGTCTTGTTGATATTGGCGATGGTTTAGCTTGTGCATTTAAAATAGAATCACATAATCACCCGAGCGCTCTTGAACCTTACCAAGGCGCTGCAACAGGTGTGGGCGGAATTAACCGCGATATTTTTACAATGGGCGCGCGTCCTATTGCACAATTGAATTCATTACGTTTCGGTGATATCAATTCAGAAAAAACAAAATGGCTTATCAAAGGTGTAGTAAAAGGTATTGGTGATTATGGAAATGCATTTGGTATTCCAACAGTTGGCGGAGAAGTATTTTTTGATGAGTGTTATAATGTGAATCCTTTGGTAAATGCCATGAGTGTTGGTATTATGAAAAAAGGGGAAATGGTGAGTGCTATTTCTTATGGTGAAGGCAATCCTGTTTTCATCGTAGGTTCTGCCACAGGAAGAGATGGAATGGGTGGAGCTGCATTCGCGAGTAAAGATCTTACTGAAGATAGTGCGAAAGATCTGCCTGCGGTACAGGTGGGCGATCCGTTCCAGGAAAAATTATTATTAGAAGCAACTTTAGAAATTATAAAAACAGGCGCTGTTGTCGGCATGCAGGATATGGGTGCAGCGGGTATCGCCTGCAGCACGAGTGAAATGAGTGCGAAAGGTGAACATGGTATGGAAATTTGGTTAGATAAAGTTCCGGCCCGCCAGCAAGGCATGCATCCGTTCGAGTTTTTATTAAGTGAATCACAAGAGCGTATGTTAGTTGTTGTGAAAAAAGGAAGAGAAAAAGAGATACTTGATATTTTTGATAAGTGGGACCTGAATTGTGTTGAGATTGGCGTTGTAACAAAAGGTGACAGGATCAAATATAAATTCCACGGCGAATTAGTGGCTGATATTCCGGCCCCCTCGTTAGTATTAGGCGGGGATGCACCTGTTTACAAACGTGAATACAAAGAGCCTGCTTACTATGCAGAAGCAAAGAAATTCAAGATCGAAAGTGTTGCAGAACCAAAAGATCTGAAAGAAGTAATGAAACATTTAGCCGCTCATCCGAATATTGCTTCTAAACGTTGGGTATACAATCAGTATGACAGCATGGTTGGAACTGTGAACATGAGCACAAATACTGCAAGTGATGCCGCTATCGTGAATTTAAAAGGCACCAAAAAAGCTTTGGCGATGAGCGTAGATTGCAACAGCCGTTATGTAAACGCAGATCCTGAAATCGGTTGTGCTATTGCAGTAAGTGAAGCAGCAAGAAATATTGTTTGCAGCGGTGGTGAGCCAAGCGCAGTTACTAATTGTTTGAACTTTGGAAATCCGTATAATCCGGAAGTATACTGGCAATTTGTTGGTTCAATTAAAGGAATGGGCGCTGCGTGTTCTAAATTTAAAACACCTGTTACAGGCGGGAACGTGAGTTTCTATAATCAATCCAGTTACGAAGGTCCAGTATTCCCGACACCAACTATCGGAATGATAGGAATTGTAATGGATAAAAGACATCAAACCTCTTTAAGTTTCAAAAAGGAAGGTGATGTGATCTATCTGATCGGTGAATCGAAGAATGATATTTCCTCTTCTGAATATGTATTCTCCTATCATAAGATAAAAAACACACCAGCTCCGCATTTTAACCTGGATGAAGAATTCAATGTTCAGAATAGTGTGAAATCAATTATAAAAAGCGGCTTGATCCAAAGTGCACACGATGTAAGTGATGGCGGTGTCTTCATCTCATTATTAGAATCAGCGATACAAGGTAATATAGGTTTTGAGATCAATTCTGTTCCGGGCATCCGTAAAGATGCATTCTTATTCGGAGAAGGACAGAGCAGGGTAGTGGTAAGTGCAGAAGCATCGAAAGCAGCTTCCTTAGAAGCAGAATTGAAAAAGAGCAATACACCATTCACAAAATTAGGAACTGTAAAAGGAAGTAAAGTGGTGATCGATGGAACCGATCATGGTTCTGTTTCTGAATTCGCAATTGATTACAACACTAGCATTGAAAGTAAATTGAATTAGCATTAGCGAGCGTCATGCTGCCTTGCGAAGCAGTTTGCAGCATCTCATAAAAAAATCCCCAACATGTGTCGGGGATTTTTTTTATGAGCCAAGGTCTTCAAAATTCACATCTTTCGATTCGCTTCCTTCAAGGTTCTCTGAAACCGATGAAACGGGCGGCGCGTTCTCACGGATATTATCCACTGCTTCATTCAGTCCATCAAGGAATTTTTCGAAATCTTCCTTATATAAAAATATCTTATGCTTCTCATAAAAGAATTTGCCATCCTGGCCAAACCTTTTCTTACTTTCAGTAATGGTCAAATAATAATCATTACCACGTGTAGATTTTACATCAAAAAAATAAGTACGCTTACCCGCTCTTACCGATTTTGAGAACAAATCATTTTCACTACTTCTTTCATTTTTTTCGAATTCTTCTGACATATTGCTTTTACAATGTTTAGTTCAAGACAAATATTATTAAAAAATAGCCGGAAATGAAGCCGTGTTAATAATTCGGGTATTTTGTTAATTACAGGTCATTTAACAAATAATGCTGATTATTAAAGGCGTGGGTTGAGCGGCTAGTGTGCTTGGCTTGTAAGTGTCGAGAACCGGCACAAATAAAAAGCCCCGGAGAATTAACCCCGGGGCTCTTAATAATAATTAATCAAAGATTACTGAACAACTAATTTCTTAGTTACAACAGATCCGCCAACGTTTACATTGTAGAAATAAATACCTGATTTAAAGTTGCTTAAATCAATGTTAATTTGATTCGAACCAACATGGCCGTTCAACCTGTAAGTATCTACTAACTGCCCGATAGAATTGTGGATTGTTACTTCAAAGTTTGAAGCTTCTTTTAAACCTACTACAATGGTAGTTGCTTTGTCAGCAGGATTAGGGTAAGCTAATACATCATAATTAACAGTGTTTGCATTAGTAATACCAACACCAACACCTTTTGGTGACATTGGAGTAATGCTAAAGTTTGAAGCACACATTTGAGCGCCACTTAAATAGTAAGCATCCACTTGTATATCACCGTTATTTGTTGCATTATATTCGATAGTGAAAGGAACTTCGATACAAGCTGAAGAAGAACCTGCCGCTCTGTCACTCATAAAATGGAAGTAAGACTGCTGATCAGCACCTGTAACACCACTTGTAATGTTCATACGTGGAGTAACTTTGTAGTTTGGAATATCAAAACCTCTTAAGTTAATGTCAGGATAAATATTCCATTTCAAACCTACAACAGTTGAATCTGATTCACCCCAGCTGTAGTAAATGATCTTACCATCGTCAGAACGTCCTACCTGGATACGTGCATCTAAACCTAATTTTCCAGTTCCTGAAGACCATGGGTTAGTATTGTAACCTGGTTCCCCACTTGTTCCTGAAGGACCTTCAGTTCCCATTGAGTCAACCATGTGATAATCCCATCCGCCAGATGGCTTTGTATAGAAGTCATAGATCACAGGATGGTCAAAAGATTGTGTATGACCATAAGAATAAGTTTCAGAACCAAAAGTATAACGGTAACCTAAAGAGTCAACGTGATTGCTATAATGGCCATAAGTCATAGCTGCTATGTGTAATTGTCCCTGGTAGTCAACAGCTGCGCCCCAACCTTCAGTACCCTGAAAATTAGCGCAAATAACGTTTGAGTTTGAATTGATAGGATATAAACGATCGTTCACGCCTTTGAAGTTGATTGGATCAGCGAAATCCTGTGCAGGTAGTAAACTCCATGAAGTACCATTGTTAGTAGTGATATAAACGATCGGCTGTATACCATTTGTAGAAGGGCCGGTACCTGTTCTTGAACCCATAGTTATAACGTAACCAACAGCTCCGTTCTCGCTCCATGCTTGAATCGGAGTAGATGTACCCATAATTAAACTTCCGTCAGATCTTGTATTTACAGGTGGTTTGAAAGTGTCAACACTCCAAACAAAGGCACCTGCGTTAAACATACCTTTGGTCATTAAAATACCACGTAAACCAAATGCAAGATTAGTTGTACCTGCAGGATCGTTAACGATGTTACCTAAACTTCTTACTAAACCGCCTTCGATCGCTTCAATACTGTTACGGTTCATATATTGAGGTTTTAAGAAACCACCGCTGTAATAAGCTGATTGCTGATCGGAACCCGGAGTTGTATTACCAACCGCAGTAATTTGCTTACTTGCAAACCAGTGTCCGTTAGTCGGACCGCCCCATCCACCTGCTGCGCTTGTGAAAGGACCAATACCAATAATGTAAGCGTTAAGAGGGTTAGTATTTCCTGAAGGATTAAAAACCGTACCTTGAGGGTAACGTGCAAGGTCATTTGCGTTAGCCCAGATACAAGTTTCATCCCAGGTAGCCCCTAAGTTAGTTGACCATAAACCAACAATGGTCCCTGAGTTGCTGTTTGATGATGCAGTATAAGTTGTACTTTTACGGGATACCATTGAAACAACATTGATCCCTTTGGTATAATGCAATGGTTTTTGTGTAGAAAGCAAGTAACCGAACATGTTCATTGCACCGGTAAAGTTAGTCGCAGTTACTACTGCAATTTTTGCGTTAGATTTGATAGCCGGTCTTGCTTTTTTAACCGGACCGGTGATAACAGAAGATTTTTGCTGGAATAAAGACTCAGGCACTTCATTATTAATGAAGGGAGCATGAATAATTCCGGTAGGTTTTGTTAACCTGGAATTTTGCGAAAAAGAACCCGCAGCAATTAAAAGCGCAGTTCCAAAAAGTAGAGATTTTTTCATGTTGTTTTATTGATTAATTATTGCCTAAAGTTACTAAAAAAATACTTCGTCCGACACTGTTTTTATCAAATAAAAAGGCCCGGGAATTATCTCCGGGGCCTTTTATATAATTCGAAGAATTAAGTGTTACTGAACGATCAGCTTTTTAGTTACAACTGAGCTACCAACTTTTACTTCGTAGAAATAAACACCTGAACTGAAGTTGCTTAAATCAACGTTAATTTGGTTAGAACCGGTTTGTCCGTTCAATTTATAAGTACTGATAAGCTGGCCAACCGAATTGTGGATAGCAACCTCTAAATATGAAGCATTTTTTAAACCAACAGTAATTGTGGTCATCTCCTTAGCAGGATTCGGGTAATTACCCACTTCATAATTAACAGTGTTAACAGTTGTGATACCAACACCTGTTCCTTTTGGTGACATTGGATTGTTTACATAATCCGAATTACAAACCTGGACACCATCTAAATAATAAGTGTCAACCTGAACATCACCATTATTTGTTCCGTTATAAGTAATAGTGTATGGAATAGTTTGGCAAGTTCCTGTTGTTGCAGCACGGGTACTCATATAATGCCAATAAGATTGCTGATCTGCACCTGTAACACCTGATGTAATATTCATACGGTTCGATACTTTATTTGTGATAAGGTCATAACCTTTCATTTTAATATCCGGATAAATATTCCATTTTAAACCTACAACAGTTGAATCTGATTCAGTCCAGCTATAAAATAATTTAGAACCATCAAATGAACGGCTCATTTGGATACGTGCGTCCAAATCTAACTTTGCCGTTCCGGAAAGCCATGGGTTGGTTGTATAACCCGGCTGTCCGCTTGTACCTGAAGGCCCTTCAGTTCCCATTGAATCCACCATGTGATAATCCCATCCGCCTGACAACTTTGTATAGAAGTCATAAATGATCGGATAGTCAAATGGTCCTGTATTTCCATATGAATATTGCTCAGTTCCGAATACATAACGGTAACCTAAGGAGTCGTTATGACTGTAATAATGACCGTAGCACATAGTAGCTAAGTGTAATTGGCCATTCATGTCAACAACTGCATCCATACCTTCAGTTCCCTGGAAGTTGGCACAAATAACGTTTGTATTTGAATTAATAGGATACATACGATCGTAAACACCCTTGAAATTGATAGGATCAGCAAAATCATTTGCAGGTAATAAGCTCCATGTAACGCCACCGTTAGTGGTGATCCAAACAATAGGCTGATGACCTTTCATTGCAACACTTGTACCGCTTCTTGAACCGATGGTGATCACATAACCTACAATTCCGTTCTCATCCCACGCCTGGATAGGAGCAGAAGTACCGATTAATTTACTTCCATCACTTCTGCTGTTAACAGGAGGAATAAATGAATCTGTGCTCCAAACAAATGCACCTGCATTAAATTGACCCTTCGACATTAAGTGACCACGAAGACCGAAGCCAAGGTTCGAAGAAGTATTATCAGGATCGTTAACGATGTTTGCCATAGAGCGGATGATACCACCATCAATTGCAGAGAATGAGTTACGTGGCATATAATGTTTCTTCATGAAACCACCCACATAATAATTGGATTGCATGTCAGGTCCCGGAGTTGTGGTACCCGGGGTTGTTATCTGCTTACTTGCATACCATTGTCCGTTAGTTGGCCCGCCCCATGTTGGAGTGCCACTGGTGAAAGGACCCATACCAACTAAATAAGCATTGTTTATGTTTGTATTCCCTAATGGATTATAGATACCGCCTTGTGGGTAACGTGCAAGATCATTTGCATTGGCCCAAAGACAGGTCTCATTCCAGGTAGCGCCAAAATTTGTTGAGTAGAGACCAACAATTGTACCTGAGTTACCATTGGCAGATGGAGTATAGGTTGTGCTTTTGCGCGCAACAAATGATACAGCATTGATGCCTTTTGTAAAGTGTAAAGGTTTTTGTTGGGATAGTAAATAACCAAAAACGTTCATAGATCCTGTAAACATATTACAAGTTACAGCAGAGATTTTCGCGTTAGAATTAATGACCGGCCTGGTTTTTTTTACGGGGCCAATAAATGTACTCGAGTTTGATCCGTTCGGCTCAGCATAATCCTTTAGTTCTAAAGGCGTATCCAAAGCGCCTGATGGCTTTGTTGTTTTATTACTTTGTGCGTAAGAACCTACGGCTAAAAAAAGCGCGGTTCCAAAAAGTAGATGTTTTGTCATGATTACAATGATTTTGATTTAAAACGAAAGATAAGAAAAAAGCATTAAAAAAAAGAGGTGTTTTTTGTTAAATACTCCGGCTGGCCCGGTACAAATAAAAAAGGCCCTTTTAGGGGCCTTTTTACTATAAAAAAATGATCTTTTATTCAACAATCAGCTTTTTGGTAATTGATGACCCTTCAGTTTTAATTGAATAAAGATAAATTCCGGCGTTTAGGTTAGAAAGATCAAGGCTAATATTGTTAGTACCCCGTTGTCCTTTCACCGGGATGGTTTTTATTGTTTGACCAACAGTGTTATAAAGCGTCACATCAAAATCCTTAGCTTCATTTAAAGCAACAGAAATTGTAGTTACGTCATGAGCCGGATTAGGGTAGTTACCGATTTCTTTGATCGTAGTATTACTACTTACAGTAGTATTGATACCGGTTGGAGCAAAAACGTTAACGGTAAAGTCAGACTGCTCTAGTGAGGCTCCTTTTAAATAAAAATGTGTCACCGGTGAATTCCCATCCAAAATACCATTGTAAGAGATAGTAAAAGGGATCTCGTTCACATTAGTTGTGGTGTTGGTAACTATAGCTCTGTTCGACATTAAGTGTAAATAAGCTTGTTGATCCGCATTTTCCGGTGTGGTTACGCCTGTTGTAATATTTACACGCGGGGTCATTTTATTTAATGCAACATCAAATCCTTTCATTTTAATATCAGGATAAATGTTCCAGTTTAAACCTACTACAGTCGGATCTGATTCAGTCCAGCTATAGAACATTTTCATACGGTCAGGCGATACTGCCATTTGAATACGCGCATCTAAGAATACACCTGAAGCCGCCCATGGATTGCTGCTGGCACCGGGCTGACCGCTTGTAGCTGAAGGACCTTCTGTTTCCATTGAATCTACAATAAGGTATTTCCAGCCGGCTGACGAAGTTGTATAAAAATCATAAATGGTCGGGTAACTAAATGAAGCGCCATATGGAAAGCTATAATTCTCAGAACCGAACTGAGCTGTGTAATCCAAAGAATCGGAGTGGTTGCTATAATGGCCAACTACGGTAGTAGCAATGTGTAAGTTATCAGTCATATCAACTGCGGCATCCATACCTTCTCCTGTAGAAAAGAAAGGAGCGACTAAAGCAGTATTAGAAGTAACTGAGATACAACGATCATAAACTCCCTGGAAAGCCGGACTTGCGAAATCATTAGGAGGTAATAAACTCCAGGTTGTTCCGCTGTTCGTAGTTTTATAAACGATCGGCTGATAACCTTTCATAGATCCGCTGGTTCCTGCTCTCACACCGATCAAAACAACATAACCAACAGTTCCGGCATCATTCCATGCCATCATATTGTTGTATACAGTTAAATATTTTGAACCGTCAGGTCTGTTAATAGTTGGCGGGCACATCGAATCATAAGACCAAACGAAAGCACCTGCATTGAAAGTACCTTTTACAACTGCTGCACCGCGGTTTCCTCTTCCTAAATTGGTGGTAGCATTGATATCGTTACAGATCTGACCTAAACCTCTAACGAAACCATCCTTTGTATAAGTAAATCCGTGAGTAGGGAAATCGATTTTTTTAAATCCGCCATAAGGAGCTACGTTCGAAAAAGATTGCATATCAATACCGGGGGTTGTGTTACCGGGAACTGTAACTTGTTTGCTTGCATACCATGTACCATCAAAAGCGGCGCCAACATATTCACCCATACCAACAACATATGCATTGGTAAATGTTGTGTTTCCCGGAGGGTTATATAAACCTCCCTGAGGATAACGGCCAAGAACTGTAGTGTTTGCCCAGATAACTGTAGAGTCCCATGATGTACCCTGGTTAGTTGAATATTTAGCAACCATTACACCTGTATTTCCATTTGGAATTGATGAATAGGTTGGACTGCAACGGTGAACAAAAGATATTGCATTCAGGTCTGCATTATATTGCAAACACTCATGTCCGTCCTGGTAAAAACCAAATGCATTTGCTGACCCCGAGAATTTAGTACAGGAAGTAGCGCCGCTGGATGCAGTTTTTGCAGCCAGGTTTGTTTTGTTTGTCCTGATAATTCCGGCGGTGTTTTTAAAAGCACTGTTACTCTCATTAGGTTGCGCAATAAATTCACGCTTTGCTAACTTGTCAGTTATACCTGTTTGTTTAACCTGCTTAAGGTTTTGTGAGAATGCACTAATTGATACAAACAGTGCGCACCCAAAAAGTAAATGTTTTTTCATGTTAAAATCGATTTTGGTTTAAAAATAAAGATAATAAAAAAAACTATTAAAAAGGAATGTGTTTTGTTAAATACTCAATATAAATAAAAAGCCCTGAAGTATTACTTCAGGGCTTTTAAAGATCACGGGGATCAGAGATTATTGAACAACTAATTTCTTAGTTACAACTGATGCACCAACTTTTACATTGTAGAAATAAATACCAGAGCTAAGATTGCTTAGATCGATATTGATCTCGTTAGAACCAACCTGTCCGTTCATTTTGTAAGTATCTACTAACTGACCGATAGGGCTGTAAAGAGCAACTTCAAAATTCGAAGCTTCTTGTAAACCAACAACGATAGTTGTTGCTTTATCAGCAGGGTTAGGGAAACTCATAACTTGGTAATTAACTGAATTGTTATTTTGAACAGAAGTAACACAAGCCATTTTCGGAGACATTGGGGTTACACTAAAGTTTGATGGACAAACCTGGATACCATCTAAGTAATAAGTGTCAACTGCAGCTACACCATTGTTAGTTGCGTTATAAGTAATAGTGTATGGAATAGTAACGCAAGATGAAGATGCACCAACAGCAGTACTGCTCATGAAATGGAAATATGCTTGTTGATCTGCACCTGTAACACCTGAAGTGATATTCATACGCGGAGTTACCATTTTAGCGTTAACATCGTAACCTTTCATGTTAATATCCGGATAGATGTTCCATTTTAAACCTACAACTGTAGAGTCAGACTCAGTCCAGCTATAGAATAATTTAGCGCCATCATCAGTACGGCTCATTTGTATACGAGCAAGTAATTCCATTTTGCTTGTAGCTGAAGCACCTGCCCATGGGTTAGTATTGTAACCCGGCTGACCGCTTGTTCCTGAAGGACCTTCAGTTCCCATTGAGTCAACGATATGATAATCCCATCCGCCTGATGGCTTTGTATAAAAGTCATAGATAGTTGGATGATCAAATGGAGTGTGGCTGTAAGAATATTGTTCTGTAGTAAAAGTGTTACGGTAATTTAAAGAGTCAACGTGGTTGCTATAGTGGCCATAAGCCATAGTAGCAATGTGTAATTGTCCGTTAGCATCTACTGCTACGTCCCAATCTTCACTACCGTTAAAGTTCGCACAAACAACACTTGTAGAACCTAATGAATACATACGGTCGTTAACACCTTTGAACTGGCAAGGATCAGCAAAATCATTTGCAGGTAATAAGCTCCAGGTTGTACCGGAGTTAGTAGTAACATAAACAATTGGCTGGAAACCATTCATAGTTGGACCGGTACCGCTTCTTGAACCTAAAACAACTACGTAACCAACAGTTCCGTTATCATTCCAAGCTTGCATACCATATTCATTAGTGATGCGGCTTCCATCACTTCTTACATTAACTGGAGGGCAGAAAGAGTCAACACTCCATACAAATGCACCTGCGTTGAACATACCTTTTAACATTGCAGTACCACGCGGGCCATAAGTAATGTTAGTTGTACCATTTATATCGTTAATGATCATACCCATACCACGAACCAAACCACCATCAATAATGCGGTTAGACCATAATGTGTAATGGTGCTTCTTCAAAATAGGAGCATTTGCATCATGGAATTGCTGGTCAGCACCCGGAGTAGTAGTACCCGGAGTAGTGATCGGCTTACTGGCATAGTATACTCCAACCCATCCTGTACCGTCAGTACAAGGACCGTGAGCAACCATGTAAGCGTTGTTGATGTTAGTATTTCCCGGAGGGTTGTAAATACCACCGCTAGGGAAACGGCCTAAGTTAGTAGCATTTGTCCACATACAAGTTTCATTCCAGGTAGTACCTAAGTTGGTAGAATATAATGCAACTATAGCACCGGAATTATTGTTACTGCTTGGTGTGTAAGTGGTACTTTTTCTTGATAAGAAAGACACTGCATTAAGTGCTTTGTTATACTGTAATGGTTTTGATTGTGCATACAGATAACTGAACACGTTCATAGCGCCGGTAAATATTGTAGCAGCAGCTATTTTGTTAGCATTAACCTTGTGTTTGATCTGTTTTGTAGGGCCTGTAAAAATTGTAGAAGATTGTGAAAATGAAGTTTCAGAAAAGTCAACTTTTCTGCTCTTTATTTCAGCAATTCCCGACGGCTTTACACGCGCAGAGTTTTGTGAGAACGCGCCAGTAGCTACTAAAAGCGCAGTTCCGATGAGTAGATGTTTTTTCATGTTATTTTATTGGTTTATTTTATTTTTTAATAGATTTTAAAGATAGTCTTAATGTTAAAATTTGCAAAAATTATTTCTTAAGAATTCCTCTTTCTTTTTTAACTCGGTTTATTCATATAATTAATTGAATTTCAGTATATTAATTTTATAGTTCGCTAAAAGAAATCAACATTTTTTCGAGCCTTGTTAATTTATGGTGTTTAAATACAAAAAAACCGTTAAGCCTGCGAAACTAATAATTAATCGATACGGGGATGTTACATGTATCACTCTAATTCGACTAACTCTTGTAAAGCTGACCGAACCAACCACGGGGATGGGGTATATCTAAGTTACAAAACTTTTTTTGTTTCTGCAAATTATTCTTTTGATGATCTTTTAATCTGGGATGAATTATTTAATATCCGCAAAACTACTAACTGCAATGATCTGGATCTTCCGTTCTCGCGCGGCATAAGGACTATACACTGAATTCTTCACGTCCTTCACATCATCACTCACATTACTCTTCGGTAATTCACCGATCTCTACATCCGTCAGCAATAAATAATTCTTGGTAGAATCTTCCAGGTTCACATATTTTTTGAACATGCCATCTTTGTATTCCATAAAATAATTCCTCAAACTGCTGATGCGGCGTTTCGCTAAATTCACATTGTAATCTGTACTTGCTAAAGGACTACAATAACCCTTCATTGTGATTTTTACTTTCTCGCCCCGCGCTAAAACGTCTTCCATCAAACGTGCAAATTTATCAAGATCATGCATACCGGCATCTACGCTGTCTTCAAAAAAATTGGTAAGCCTGTTTTCTGCAAGTGTCAGATCAGTGCTATCCAAACCTCCTGTGTATTCCTGGAAATATTTTGGTTTTAAAGCAATGTAATCTTCATAGGTTTTCTTGTAATTTTTGGTTGTGGTGATCGCCAAAGTTTTTTTATCAGGCTCGTCGTTATGGAAATATAAAGTCAATGGACAAAGAATTTTCAATTGATCCATGATCACTTTTACGGTATCTACTTTAATTGGCGGAGGAGGCGAATCCACTAACAAAGGTTCAATATCGAAACGGTAAATGTCATTACAACAGCTTTGTTTTTCTTCGAAATAAGAACCAATTCTGTTTGAGGAAATATAAGCTTTGTTCTTTTTGGCATTCACGCTGTAATAAATATCATTGTAGCTGCTGTTCACAGGATAACCCTCATTCACAGGTTCGGTAAACGCGCCATCTTTAAACTCACTTTTAAAAATATCGAAACCGCCCATGCCTTTATGCCAGGTACTGCTGAAATGCAAAGTTTTATTTTCTTTTACATACCAGGGTGTAATCTCATCTTCAGCCGAGTTTATTTTTTTTCCTGCGTTTACGGGTGTGCTGAAATTAAGATCATTATCAAACGTACTGTACCAAATGTCGAAACCGCCTTCACCGCCTTTTCGGGTACTGCTGAAAAATAAAACATCTTTCCCGTTTAATTTACTGCAATTCGGTTGCGTGTTGTTCGATTGAAAAATATTTATAGGCGGAGGCAGCGGTTTTAAAACGGTCCATTTCCCATCTATATATTGAGAGAAATAGATCTGGCAGCTGTAATCAACAGTTGTTAGTGCATTGCAACGCGACACAAATATCTTTGTGAAATCCTCGTTGAAACTCGTATTAGCATTATGGATATTACTTGCGTTAAATAAGCTATCCAGTGCTTTTGCTTTATCCCAGTGCTCATTTAGTTTTTTGGATGTATATAATTTATTGAACGTGATATTATTTTTATCGCGTTTGCTGCTATTTGTATTGCGTAAAGATGAAAAGAAAAGGACAGTATCCATTTCGAACGCAGCATACTCACTCACACGGCTGTTCACATTACTATCTAGGTGTTCGATCTTTACATTGAGCGGATTTGCCAATAGTATTAAAGACAGATCACAGGCTTCAGCTTCTCGGATTGCTTTTGTTGCCAGCTGTTGCTTGTATTTATCTTTGTTGGTCTTATTCTTCTTCGCATATTTTTCAAAATATTTTTTTGCATCCTTATATTTTCCCTGGCTTTTTAAAATGGTACCCATCCATAGCGGGGTTTCCGGATACATTTTACCATTATCTTCTTTCATCACTTTATCATACCAGTGATAAGCGATCTCCAGATCATAATTCAAACGGGAAGCTTCCGCGTATTTATACATATAAATAAGCTGGGTAGAATCCAATAAGATCAATTGATTGAAATATTGTGCTGCCGAAAAATAATCTTTCTCACCGAAACTGGAATTTCCTTTAGCGTAAAGATCTTTCTTGAACTTGCTTTGCGCCGAAACAAAAGTTGAGAGTGCAACCAGGAAACAAAATAGGAAATATGTAAGTTTTTTTTCTTTCACAAATTACATGAATACCGGGCAAACACGTTTTTTAGCAATGAACGGACGGTAACGTTGTATAATATGCGTTACAAATATTTCGAATGCACCGCGGCGGTTAGTTGCAGCAATGAATTTACTGGTGTTCATATCATAACTCATGCCTGCTGTTGTAGTTTTATAAGTATAGCCTAACCGTGCAACAACCGCATCGCGTGTTCTCCAATATACCCCTAAAGAAACCCCAGTGTTGTTTTCGGTATTCACCATGTATTTAATATTGGCACCGGGTATTATCTCATTGTATTTTCCCTGGTTCGAATAAAGTACTTCACCCAGTAAAATAAATTTATTGTTATCAGTTACGGGTGTTTCAAAAGCGAGATAATTCCCAAGTTTTGAATCCAGTTTGCTAATAGTATTCGCCTGGTAAGTAATTGTAGGATTTGTAAGATGGTTAAATGAGAAGGCGTAGGTCAATCTTGTAAATTGAGAAAAGGAATATTGAAATCCGATCCCAATATTGAAATCCGTGAATCCCGATTTCTCACTTTTAAAATTTTCACCGGTGGGAGATCCGTTATTGTAGTTATACCCGTCGAATTGATTATCAAAACTCATTCGGTTATAAGCGAACCGTGTGGTGCTGTATCCAGAATTGATACCGAAGCTTACTAATAAAGCGGAGTCTTTTTTTAGCTTGTGAATATATGAACCGCTGAGGTAGATCTGGTTAGTTGTATAATATGCATCGCCCGCCTGGTCGTTATTAAATTGCAATCCTACACCAATACAATCTGATTTTAATTGCTTTGGCCTGAAACGTGCATCAGCAGCAATACCAACGGTTTTATACGGAACAGGCACAGCCTGCCATTGGGTTCTGTAAATAGCATTGAAACGGTAATCGCCATTGAACATACCCGTCAGAGCCGGATTTAAATTAAGATGCGAGCCGTTGTATTGCGAGAAGTGGATATCCTGTCCTTTTAAAACAGGAAAAGAACATACTAATAAAACTATTATAAAATAGCCGAACCTCATCTAAAACAAATATAATTAAATAGGGTGGTAAATAAAAATAAGGTCATTAAATTGTTAAAGTGTAAGTGGAAATTCAGGGCCGTTTATTAAGGGTAAATTGCTACATTTGTCAAAATTTTAGAGCAATGGCTACAGATAATTTTCAGGCACATGATTATTACTTAATGGATGAGTTATTATCCGATGAACATAAATTGATCCGCGAGACAGCCCGCGCATGGGTGAAAAAAGAGGTAACTCCGATAGTTGAAGAAGCCTGTCAAACCACAAAATTCCCAAAACAATGGATAAAAGGTTTAGCTGAGATCGGCGCTTTTGGTCCTTATATTCCTGCTGAGTATGGCGGACCGGGTTTAGATCAGATTTCTTATGGGTTGATCATGCAGGAATTAGAGCGTGGCGATAGTGGTTTGCGTTCAACTGCATCGGTACAAAGTTCGTTAGTGATGTTCCCTATTTATACTTACGGAAGTGAGGAACAAAAGAAAAAGTATCTGCCAAAATTAGCTACAGGAGAATTAATGGGTTGTTTTGGTTTAACTGAACCGGACCATGGGAGTAACCCTAGCGGAATGCTAACGAATATTAAAGATAAAGGCGATCATTATTTGTTGAATGGTGCAAAGATGTGGATCAGTAATTCACCTTTTGCTGATATCGCTGTTGTTTGGGCAAAAGATGAAGCAGGAGAGATCAGAGGTTTGATAGTTGAGCGTGGTATGAAAGGATTTACAACTCCTGAAACACATGGAAAATGGAGTTTACGCGCGAGTGCTACCGGAGAATTAGTTTTTGATAACGTAAAAGTTCCAAAGGAAAATTTGTTCCCGAATATTAAAGGATTAAAAGGGCCATTGGGTTGTTTAAATAGCGCGCGCTATGGAATTGCATGGGGCGTTATTGGCGCAGCCATGGATTGTTACGACAGCGCTTTGCGTTACAGTAAAGAACGCATCCAGTTCGGAAAACCGATTGGGGCATTCCAGTTAACACAAAAAAAATTAGCTGAGATGATCACAGAGATCACAAAAGCACAAATGCTAACCTGGAGATTAGGTGTTTTAAAGAACGAACACCGAGCATCACCTGCACAAATATCAATGGCAAAGCGTAACAACGTTAATATGGCTTTGACGATAGCACGTGAAGCGCGCCAGATCCACGGCGGCATGGGTATTACAGGTGAGTACCCTATCATGCGCCACATGATGAATTTAGAGAGTGTAATTACTTACGAAGGAACACATGATATCCATTTACTGATAACCGGTATGGATGTAACAGGTTTTAATGCGTTTAGTTAATGATCCGAAACCAGTACCGTAAAAAAAGAATATTAGAACAATAGAATAACCAAGCAAATTAAGAAATTAACTAAACCCTAAACCCTAAACCCTAAACCCTAAACCCTAAACCAAGAAACCTCAATGGCACACTTAGTAGCACCATCCATCCTGTCAGCAGATTTTGCGAACATTCAGCGTGATGTTGAAATGATAAACAACAGCAATGCCGATTGGTTCCATGTGGATATTATGGATGGCGTTTTTGTACCTAATATTTCTTTTGGTTTCCCGGTTGTGAAAGCTATCGCTAAACATGCTAAAAAACCTTTGGATGTACATTTAATGATCGTGAATCCTGATCAATACGTGCAAACATTTAAAGAGGCAGGTGCTGACGTATTAACCGTACATTACGAAGCCTGTACGCATTTACACAGGAGCATTCAGAATATTAAGAATACAGGGATGAAAGCAGGCGTTGCGATCAACCCTCATACACCAATTTCAGTTTTAGAAGATATCATTGCGGAAGTTGATCTTGTATGTATGATGAGTGTGAATCCGGGGTTCGGCGGACAAAAATTCATTGAGAACACCTATCATAAGGTTGGTTTATTAAAAACCTTAATTAAAAATAAGAACTCAAAAGCATTGATCGAAATAGATGGAGGCGTTGATCTGAACAACTACAAAAAATTATTGCAAAGCGGCGCTGATGTTCTGGTAGCGGGAAATACCGTATTCTCAAGCAGCGATCCTTCAAAAACAATAAGCGAATTAAAAACGTTTGAATTTTCTTTGTAGCAGGAAAATAAAAAGCCCTGAAGCACGAAGACTTCAGGGCTTTTTATATAATACAATTTCTATTAATCTACCTTAAGTAATTTTTGTTGAGTTATAACCTGCATATCAGCAGATCTTATTTCCATCATATAAGATCCTGAAGGTAATTCAGGAACGCTGAAACGCATTTGCTGAACGCCGATTGCTGAGCTGCGTGTAAAAGATCTAACCAGTTTACCAACCACATCGTAGATCTTAACTTCTAATTCAGTATCCTTTCTTGAGTCAACACTCATTACAAATTCATCATGAACCGGGTTAGGGAAAATACCTGAAACCATTACCTCATTCAGGTTTGAACCTAAAGGGATAACATTAGTGTGTTTAAATGAACCGTTCTTTTCGAATGCGGTTACCCTGTAATAATACATAGCGCCCGGTTTCGTTTCCTGGTCGTTATAATTATACGTTGAAGGCTTATTATACGGAGTCACTTTTGCGATCTCGGCAAAATGTTCTGCATCATCTGAGCGCTGCAGGCTAAAGTAAGATATACCATCTTCGAAAGCTGTTTCCCAGAACAATTTATTTACCTGATCAACGCGCTGTCCGTAGAAGCTCTTGTAATTAAGAGGTAATACAGAACAGGTAGCGCATGGTGCTGAAAATAAATAACCGGTATTGGTCAGGGTCCAGTTCGTAGGGAAGTTGTGTGCAGTTGCATTTACAGGCGGAACATAAACGGTACCATTGTAATTATGTAAACCCATTACGGCATCAGCACCGTTCCAGCCTGTACATAATTGTTTGCTGCGGTTGTGGATCTCAATATTTCCTGTAGCTTCATAAATCTTGATCTGACCTGAAAAATCTAAAGCTGAATTACTGTTACACGAAATATCGAACATCGGCACATTATCATACGATACAACAAAACGGCGGTTCGGCGCTACTCCAAGCGTTGCATACTCGATAATCCCACCTACCGACGGATCGATATCATGCCATGGGCCTAAAATAGCATTACGCGGAATGGATGTATTGCCAACCGGGGCAGCAGCTGAAATTACATAGCCTGTACCAACACCCGGTGCAGCATAAGTAGTTGTTTGAATATTTGGAACGCAAGGTACAGCATCGAAAACGATGGCACAGTTGGAAGCTATATAAGCAGTGTTATATTGATTCCCGCCGTAACAGAAATTGAAACCAAGATTTACGGTTGAGTTAAAAAGAACATCGTCTGTACTGGGCGCATTTGTGCCAACAAATGTTTCCCAGGTATAAGTTGTACCGCTACCGCTATAACTGGAAAGTGCACAACTAGTGGTACCTGTCATAACTCCTGAGATGTTTATATTATATCCATTACAGGTTGGAGTTGGCCATGAATCGATAACTAAAAAATAAGGTTGGCCGGTAGTAACAGCAGAGCAAAATGTTTGATTACCTGATCCGCTCGAAGCACCGGTAATAAATCCTGAACAAGTTCCACCAGAGTTCGGACAACCGGAATATAACATTGCACCGGCGAAACTTCCGCTGGTGGAGAATGTAACAGAAATAGAACCGGTAGCTGAAGGTGTAAATGTATAGATCACATCTTCACCTCCCAAATAGTTTGTGCTTCCGCATGCATTTGTTACCATAGCTGCTGTAAGATCATTTCCTTGTCCGCAAGTTGTTTGTCCGCTTGCTATATAAGGTAAAGTAATCGGAGTAACACCACATATACCGCAGGCTGTAGCTGCATTAATTGTTGTTTGAGCAACAGAACTTGCAGCTGTCGCGGTTCCGCAGGTAGATAAAAGTCTGAACCATCTTGTACCGGTAACAGCAAAAGTACCGGTTGTACCTGCCGGTCCGAAATTAGTCCATGGTCCTGCAGCGGACGTACCTGAAGTTTGCCATTGGTAAACTACGCCGCAGGCGTTTGTAAGACCTGAGGCAGTTAATGTTGTTGTAAATGGTCCGCAAGCGTAACTTGGGGTTGCAACCGCGGTTCCGCCAAGAGGTGTACCACTACATAATTGCGGATCCCATTGGTAAATTTGACCTGTTGCAGGTTTAGTGCTTAAGTTAGTGGTTTCAGTTACTTTTGATGCGGTAGGACCAGCACCTGTTCCATTCAATGAATAAAAATCTCCGCTGGTCTGACCTCCTAATCCTATTGATGCGCTTCCGGCATTTACACCATTTGCATCCTGCCTGTAACAAAATTGTATCTGGTTAGTAGTTTCATAAAGTTTCGCCTGGAAAGTTATTACCGGTCCTGCAGCAAGCCAGTTCCATTCCATGTTCAACCACTCAACAGTTAATACACGATTGGGAGTTGCACCCGTAACTCTGTAGTTAACCTGCCCGCCTGTTCCTACTTGTAAGTCATCCCATAAAGGAGCTATGATCGGACGGTTAGTTCCTGTATTTAAGTTATTTGTAAGATTGGCGCCGGCTCCTGTTGTTCCGAGGAACATAACACCATTTGAACTAGCCTGGAAGTTTGTATAAGTTACCCCGCCGAAACAAAAACCAAAAGGAATATTTGTAACCGCCGAGATCCCTTCGTCAACACCGGCGGCATGTAATACAGTTACCCCGGCATTTGCAGTGAAAGCGCCGGAAAAAGCAGAAAATGTATAAGTGATCTGAGATTTAGCAAATCCGCTGAGTAAGATCGAGAATATAAGTAGAGCTCTTTTCATAAAATTTCTTTAAGAATAAATTAATTTGTAAATGAAAGTTTTAAGCGTTTGGCATCTGCATCATCAGAAGGTTCACAGTATTTTTTAAAACTATCGAAATCGCCTTCTTTTATAGTGAGCAATAATGCATACTGAGGCGCTTGCTTTTGAAGCTTAATTAAAAAATCATTCGCATCAGTGAAAAAATTATTGTCAATTGTAATCATGAACAGGGCATGGTTTCCGCAATACGAGAGAATTTTTGCGCCTTGCAAAGCATTGATAGCCGTTCTTAAATTACTGCTCGCGGCATCATCATTATGTGTGATACCCAACAAGATCTTGGAAGTAATTCCGGATTCATCACCAGGTGATGACAATACAGGATTTGATTGCGAAAATGTATTGACCGAAACGATCAATAACGTTAGTAAGAGCCATTTTTTCATAATGTAGGTAAAGTAGAATTATATAAAAATACAAAATTGACATTACATTATCAAATGAAAAACTCAACAGGATGAGAGTAATAGCCCGTATTTGCGGGACTCCTAAAATCTAAACTAAAAACTAAAATTTGCAGCAGGTTCATTTTGAGAAATCAGTTTATTTTTATCGATAAAAAATAGAGTTTCATCTAAGAAATTCTTGCATTGAATGTAACCTTCGATTTTAGAGCTTGCAATTTTCTTGAACTGTATCAGAACTGTAGGAAGGATATTTTAGTTAAAAAAATTTAATGGACCAGGCTTCCGGGTGATTTGGAACCCAATTTAATTTTGACTATCTTCAATACGCGAAATGATCGACATTCTCTTAACCTACGTTCGCAGTTATACAGGTTTTCTCGATCGCTAAGGATCTTTTTAAATAAGTTTTATTTAAATACAAGTACAGGAATGAAAAAAATATTATTTGTCTTATTTATTGTCTTGAATTGTAGCTTCCTGACCGGTCAGAATGCAAAGATTAAGCAACAGCAAAATTTTGTGATCGGACTTGCTAAAGTTTCACCTATTCAATTGGAATTCGTGAAAGATAAGTTCGCGGGAGTTTCTTCTATTGTTACAGCTGAGTTCGTTTCATTAGATAATATCCTCCTGATCGAAACAGATACCAGCGGCAATACACCCGTTCTGAGTTACGAGGAAGTAAAAAAAATATTACTGGATTATTTCAACCAAAACGATATTTACGAAAAGGATCATACATTATTTGATCAAATGAAAGCTGAATACCAGAAACACGATAAGTTCATTTTAAAATAATTATAAAGTAAAAAAGGATGAATAGATTTTTATTAGTAATAGTTTTAATTGTAATAAACGTTATACGTGTGTTGTCTCAGAATACCTGCGCTACAGCGATCCCGATCAATCAGGCTTCTTTGCCATACGCTTCCGGCGCTTTAACAACTTGTGGTACTGTAGATAATTATGGTGTCGGCTCGGGTGCGTGTAATGCAACTTATGGCGGAGGAGAGGATTATGTTTTTGCTCTAAATATCACCAGCGCTCCTGTTACACTCGCATTCACCATGGGAGGAGCCGGACTTTGGAAAATATGCCAGGTGTTTACAGGTTGCCCTTCACCTCCTGCATCACCATCAAATTGTCTTGGTAATTTTACAGGTAATCCAAACGGTTCAGGTAATTTCACATTCCCGTCGACAGGAACATATTACATTGTTATTGATACATGGCCGGCACCTCCTTGCGGTGCATTCACATTAGGAATTAGCCCGCCTCCAACTTGTCCGGGAGGATTAGGCACAATTAATAATGTTGCCTCTTTTCCATATACGCACACTTCGAACACTTGCGGACAAGGTAATGAGATTACTTCCGGCAATGCAACACCAATATGTGGTTCTTCTTCCTACTATAATGAAGAAGATGCAGTTTATACATTTACACCCACTTCAACAGGCGTTGTTACTATTGATCTCGCTACTGCTTCAAGTTGGTCTGCGTTAATGTTGTATAACGGATGTCCATTCTCAGGAACTGCAACATGTGTAGCGAGCAGCCAGAGTTCTACAGGACCTAAGACCATGTGTGTGAATTTAACCGCCGGAGTTCCTTATACTTTAATTCTTGATTCCTGGGTTGGAACCGGCTGTTTAGGTGCATATACATTGAATATTTCCTCGTGTACATCTGCACCTCCCGGTGGAACTGCTGTTTCAAGTTCTCCAACAGTTTGTGCAGCCGGAGGAACACTTGCCTTATCGGTCACAGGATCTTCAACCGGGACCTGCAGTAATACTTATCAGTGGCAATCTGCCCCGGTAGCAGCAGGGCCATGGACTACAATTGGCGGGGCCACAGCCGTAACATATACTCCTTCAGTGTCTGGATCTATTTGTTACCGGAGATTAACAACCTGTGCTGCGGGTACAGGAACTTCTACATCTGTTTGTGTTTCATTAGCCACTTGTGTTGCACCAACAGGTGGTAATGCCGTGGCAACACCTACTGTAGCTTGTGCTCCAGGCGGAACAGTTGCATTATCTACAACAGGCGGATCTTCAGGTTGTGGTTTTACTTATCAATGGCAATCAGCGCCGGCTGCGGGCGGACCATGGACCAATATTGCGGGTGCCACATTTTCAACTGCAGCAGGAACGGTTAATGCTCCTACAACTTGTTTCAGAAGGATCATTTCATGTGGTGCAAGTTCTGCAACTTCTGCAGCTGTGTGTGTTTCACCAAGCAGCAATTGTTCTTCCCAATTAGGTACCGGTGTTATTGCTGTAGCAAGTTTACCATACAGTACATCAGGAACCACTTGCGGTTCTGGTAATGATCTGACCACAGCTAATGTTGCTACTGGGGGGTGTTCAAGTACCTCTTATCTAAGTGGGGAAGATCAAGTGTTTGTTTTTACACCAACATCAAGTGGTATGATAACAATTAACTTAACATCAACTGGTACATGGACAGGTTTAATGTTATATAATACATGCCCTTTAACTTGTGCGGGAAGTAGTGGTTGTGTCGGTTCCTCTACAAGTTCTACAGGAAATAAATCGTTGATCGCTTGTGTGGTGGCCGGAACAACTTATTATCTTATTTTAGATTCATTTGCGGCGCCTGCGTGTAACCCATATTCAAGTTTAACCATTTCTGCTCCTTCTGTCTCAGCTACAACGAATGATTTTTGCCAGAGTCCTATACCTATTACCTCAGGCGGATCTTATTCAACAAATACAAATACCATGACAGCAGATTCACCCGGAAATCTGGCCAGTGTGTTTTGTGGTTCAATTGAGAATAACCAATGGTTTTCTTTTGTCGCATCAGCATCAACAGCCACATTTGGCTTTTCAGGAATAAGCGGAACAAACTGTCCTGCAGGAGTACAGGGCCAGGTGTTTACTACCTCTATGACTTCAACACCTTGTCCAAGCTGCACTAACTTTACATCTATGTCAACACCATGTTATAACCCTGCATCATTAGCATCGGGTACTTTAACTGCAAGTGGGTTAACGGTAGGTCAAACCTATTATCTCATGGTAGATGGTAATGGCGGATCTCAATGTAATTTTACTATAGGAGGCTGGAATATCGGAGCGTTACCGGTAGACCTGATCAGTTTCGAAGGAAAGAATTATTCAAAGTCTCTGAATAAGCTGGATTGGAATGTGGCAATGGAAAGGAATTTAGATCATTACCTGATACAACGTTCGTTTGATGCGGTAAAATTCACTGATCTGGATAAAGTATATCCGGGCACTTCGGGAGCAGCACAAAAATCGTACTCGTATCACGACAGGAATTTTACTGAAAGTATAAACTACTACAGGCTAAAAATAGTAGATAAGGATCAAACTTTTAAATATAGTTCATTGATCGCTATTAATACGTTTGAAGATAGTAAATTCAAGATAAATAAGATCTTCCCCAATCCTGCTAACAGTGAGATTTTCGCTTCAGTAGATGCACCAACTGATGCGTTACTGGAGTTTGAAATACTTGATTTTATGGGAAGAGTTGTTTATAAGGACAAACAACACCTGAAGTTTGGAACTAACATGATCAATATTAATTTAGCATCTTTTAAAAAAGGCATTTACTATTTTAAATTCGATTGTAATAAGGAAACTAAGGTCGAGAAGTTCAGCCTTCAATAGTTCTATTCTTTTCTATTTTCAATTTGCTTAACTACATTAGCGTCTTGTTTCCATTTTAAAAGAATAAGCGATAATGAGTACTTCTGCTACAACAATAAGTAAGACCGCATTTTTAAAATACGATCAATGCTCAAAAGCTTTTTTCTTCTATAAAAAGCATCCTTATTTACGGGATCCGGTTTCAAAAGAAAAACAATTCACGTTCAACCGCGGACACCAGGTTGGGTTATTAGCGCAACAATTATTTCCGGGTGGTGTTGATGTTTCAGTGCAGACAAAGAACAGCAAAGCGGCGTTTGAATTAACACAACAACTATTAAAAGAAAATGTAACGACTATCTACGAAGCAACTTTTATTTTTAATGGTGTGCTCATAATGGTAGATATTTTACATTTTGATGGTGAAAGCTGGAAGGCCTACGAGGTGAAAAGTTCTTTGAAAGTGAGTGATGCTTATATTAAAGATGCTTGCCTGCAATATTATGTTCTGAAAAACTCTATCCAGAATTTCAACGATCTGTTCTTGGTTACATTGAATTCAAACTACGTTTTTGGGAATGAGATCGACCTGAAACAATTGTTTAAAAAACGGAGCGTAAAAGAAAATGCCGAAAAGAATATAGAGTTCTTTAATTCAACGATCACTAAAATGAACCTGGTGCTTGAACAGAATGTTATTCCTGATATTCCTATTGGTAAACATTGTTTTTCTCCTTACGAGTGTGATTATTTGGGTACGTGTTGGAAAAATACGAAAGACCCGGCATCGGTTTTCAGAATAGGGAAATCTGACCGCGAACAATTATTCTCACTTTATTTTTCAGGAGCTGAAACCGTTGATAAAGTGGATCTGAATTCCGATCTGAAGCCTCACATTAAGATCCAGGTTGAAAGTATCAGAACAGGAAGGCCATACTTTGAAAAGAACGCTATAAAGGAATTCCTGCAAAAAATAAAAGGGAATTATTGCTTTTTGGATATGGAGATCTGGTCACCGGCCATTCCGAAATACAACGGAACAAGTCCTTTCGAACAAATACCTTTTCTGTTCTCTGTTTGTTATTTGAAAGGACAAACACCTGTTTTTAAAAACTATTTAAAGCCGATAGCAACTGATTCGCGTCATGAATTCTTAAGTGCAATATTGGATGCAACAAAAGACTTTGATTCTGTTTTGGTCTTTGATAAAAATCTTGAGCAGCAGATCTTAGGAAAGCTTGAGAACCTGGTTCCTGAAAAAAGGGCTGAAGTGAACGAACTCAGGCGAAAATTGATCGATCTTGCCGAACCTGTCCAAAATTTTAATTTCTATCACCCTAAATTCAGCGGGAATTTTTCGCTTAAAGCTGTGTCGGAAATCTTCAATGAGGAGTCAGATTACTCAAAACTCGACATCGCGAGCGGCATTGTCGCCATGCATAAATACGAAGGGATGTTAAGTGAAGAGAATAGTTTGATTAACGAACAGACCAAACAGAACTTAATTGATTATTGCAACGCAGATACCTTGACCTGCATGAAATTTTTCGAATACCTGGAGGAAAATATTAAGGAGTAGGTTGTGCGGCACCGGCAGCATCCTTATTCTGACTCTTGAATGCATCCATATCAAATGTCAGAGTAAAGCGTAAAGTGTTCTGTAAAGGATTACGTAAAGTTGTAGGGATCAGGTAAGCCATATCTAAACCAAATACACTATATCTTACACCTAAGCCGATGTTGAAGAACTGGCGCGCGCCTTTGGTTTTGTCTTCGTAAAAATAACCGGCTCTTACAGCAAATTGTTTTGCGTACCAGTATTCGAATCCAACACAGATATTGATCTCTTTTAATTCTTCTTTCCCGCCACCCGGAGCGTCACCAAATGAACCAAGCATACCTGATACAACGGGACGGTTAGGGTCTTTTCCTTTTTCAATGATCGGAGCGCCTGTTGCCTGATCGATCGCGATAGTTGAAGTTTCTTTTCCTGTTACCGAATCAACTTCGTGTTTATAGATAGGAGGAGTAGGTACTAATAATTTATTGAGATCAAGATACAAACCGAATGTATTGTATTCATCAATATCAATTTTATAACCACCGCCTAAACGTAAATTGATCGGAATAAAATTCTTTACGTTAGTATAAGAGATCTTGCTGCCAATATTTGTGATTGCTAAACCGCCTGTTACTGTGGTCTTTTTTCCTTCAACTTTAAAACCCGGTTTGGTCTTATAATACATGCCGATATCAACAGCTGCAGCTTGTCCTGCTTTTGTTGGTTGTCCATTACTCAAAGTAACACCACCGGTTAGATTTGAATTGATATAGCGGAATGCCAGTCCAACTGAAAAAACCTGTGATAATTTTTGGGAATAAGCAAGATCAACAGCAAATTCGTTTGGTTTGAATTGGCCCGTTGTATTGCCCTGGATATCTGTGAATGTAATGTTACCTAAAGAAAAATAACGGAGAGACGCGCCAAATGCACTCATCTTACTTACTTTTTTGTAAAAGCTTACATAAGATAAACTGATGTCCGGCACTAACTGGCGTAACCAAGGTGTATATGAAATACCGAAACCCATGTTCTTTTCTGCGAAAGCTAGCTTAGAACAATTCCAGTGGATAGAATTCACATCGGGTTGCGTTGCAGCGCCAACTTCACCCATACCACCCTGGCGTGAATCCGGAGCTATTAAAAGGAAAGGGACTGAGGTTGTGATCGGATTTATTCCCCCGCTTAATTGCTGGGTACTTACCTGGGCGTTAGCCGGGGTAAGCGAAACAAAACAAACGATTATTAAAACAAAAACTCTTATGCGCATACTTATTCTTGTCACAAAAAGTGAACATCAAATGTACTAATTTAATATTACTAATTTCTCAATTTTTTCGGCTTTTTTGTTGTCAGATCCCATTATGCTTAACTTGTAAACATACACACCTTTAGCCAGTTTATCCCCAAAATCATCCTTCCCGTCCCAATCAATTCCATCTGAACGAAAGCCCTCATTAGTAAGTGTTTGGCTTATAGTTTTTACAACTTTACCACTAATTGTAAATACCTGGATATTTACCTTAAGGGTTTGACAACACTGATTGTTTTCGAAATAGAATTTAGTTTTTGATGTGAACGGATTAGGATAATTTAAAACATGGGTCAGCGCCATTTCACCGGAAGCTGCAACAACAAAATCTGTATAAACTGTAGATGAATTATTTTGTACATCCCATACTTTTAAACTCAGTCTGTGATTACCTTCTGCTAACTGATCGAAAGGATATTTTACCTTTCCGTTCTGGTAACTGTTAAGGTCAGCTTCGTAATAATCATTCAGAACAATTGGTTTGCTGCTATTCTCATCCAGGATTGCGGTCAGGTCATGGCCAATACCGGTTCCTACAGTGTTGATACCGCTTGAATCGCTCACTTCTGCATAAAGCTGAGGTGTTTCATTCGTAGTGCCACCCGGAACGAATTTCTTGTCATTTAAAAATAATCCAACGGTCGGCCCCTGGTTATCGTTTCCGAGTGATGTTGAAGAACCGCCCACATAAAAATTCTTCGAATAACCATTAGCATCTACCAAGCCATCTTGTGCATAGTAACTTAATTTTCCTAAACCAAAATTATAACTGATGTCTTTAGGTACAATAAATGAAAAAGTGAAATCACCATTCTTAACCTCTACTTTACCTTTATAAATGATGTTTTTTTGCAGATAGAATTTAAAAGGATTCCCGGCCAGTAAAGAACTCGGATCATTCCCCAAACAAGTGATCTGTTGTTCCTTATCAAAAACAGTTGGATAGAGGATACCATTGAAGTTGGTTTTCTTTACGCCATTCTTATCGCCAACAAATCCTTTTACAGTCACTTTCGAAAGTGCGGTTAGTGTATCATAAGTTGTAGGTGTGATTATTTTATTGTTGATCTGTGTTGTATAAACTTTCTCTTGCGGATAAGCTAAACGGAGCGCAGGATCACCTAATAAATGGAAGTTAAGGAAGTAGAACTGAATAGCAGAATTAACTTTGGTTAAACGCACAACATCACCAAGACTCGGCATTTTTCCATTCGGTAAAGTATCAAAGATACAATCGTATAAACTCGAGTTCAAAGTAAAGTTCGTATTTGAAAATGCCAAACGAACTGTAGTTAATAAAGCAATAGCCGCACCATTCGGGTTTAAGAAACAAAGCTCGCCGGCAGAGGTTCTGTCAGGATCATCATAGCGGCTGAATTCGCAGGTAGCTGTAATGAATAGTGGCATGTTGTTTTTATTACTCCAGCCTTGTATTTGCGATACTTCAATAAAGCGTTCATGACCTAAACCAACTTCACCGCCGTGCCCGGTATAGTTCATTATCAAAGTTCCTTTTTCAACGCGGTGATCAATACCTGTGCTTACATCCGGGTAACGGTCTCCGCCTGGCGTAGTGATCTGTAAAAACGCATCTGCATAGAGTTTATCAATATTATATTCGGGATGATTTGCTTTTATTTTATTCGCTAAAGCATCGGCTCCGTCGATCGCGCTCATGTGAGTTTGATTATCCTCATCATCGGCGATAAATGTGACCCAATTACGCCAATCGCCCAACGGGTAAGTGGAATTGGCAATACACGAACTTTCTACTGCATTCACCGAAAAATTATAATTCTTTTTGTAATAGGTCTCAACTTTCTCTAAGGCAATATTGGCTTCAGTTGTTGTTTTCACAGGGAAACGGCCAACGCCAACATCCACTAAGGACACTTTCCAATCTTCACCTTCTGCATCATCCATCCATCCGTAAAAATCATCACAGGCAGTTGAAATAGTTGGCGTGTGAGAATTATCTTTTGGGAACAGGCCAACCTGCCAGGTCGGGATCAACGATGAATTATTAGCGCCATAACGGTCTTTTACTTTGTAAGACCCATCACCATACAACAACAAATATTTTACTTCTTTACCCGAAACGAAATTCCTGTTATAAAGCATCCTTACAAAATCACGTATCGCTACAGGATCAGGTTTTCCGCTCGAAAATTCGTTATAAACCTGGTCTGTTGTTACAACTGCCGAGCTGAATCCATCAAAATTCTGATGGAGCTGGGCTAATTTTTGTGCCTGTTGTAAATATCCCGGATAAGTTACAATAACGTAATCAGCCTGCGTAACGGCATGTAAATTCTGGTTGATCACCTTCGTAACAAAAGCAGGCGTCATATGATCCGTTCCGTTGAATACAACATATTCTCTTAATGAATCATTATTCATTGTAAAATCAAGAATGTTTCCATTCATATTATATTGTTGATTGGTCACATTCAGGATATCGGTGACATCCCAAACGTTTACTAGCGGAAGGCCGTTCGTATTGATGCTATAATTTGTGAGATTTCCGGGGCCGATAGTTCTGTGGTCCCTGAATTGGAATTGTGTGCTGTTGAATACCAGGTTACGGCGGCAATTGAACATGATCTTATCGAGCCAGCCAACAACAACCGGTGTTTGTTTTACAAGCGAAAATGATAATAAAGAAGAGTTATTGATAACTGCTTTTCCGCAATTTTCAACTAATGAAACATAATCGCCGAGGTAATCGTTAAGGTTCACGATCCCTGATGTAAAACTGAAATTAGATCCTGAATATGAAAAATTATAGGTAGATGGTGAAGCTCCGCGAGCGGCGACTTTTACCCATCCTAAAACTGTATCATTTACAACTAAATTCGGGATAGGATATGAGAAGGTATAAGACGGTGTGAAATCAAAATATTCACCATAGAATTCGCTTCCTGATTTAATAAAATTAGTTGTGTTCTGCTCATGAAAATCATAATAATCATAAGTAGTTGCAGAATTGGTTGGCGCACTTCCTGAACTGGCGCGGTTGGTGATACGTTTACCGGCACCAAGATCAACAGTGATGTAATAATAAGAGGTATCGGAATAAGAATTTTGTTTATTATAAAAATCCAAACAGCTTTTTGCATGGATCGGATCATAGAACCAACGGTTGGTGCCTTGCCCATAGAACAGAACGTAATCATTGTTATCTAAAACATTATCAGATTCACCTATTACCTGGATCGCATTCTCCTCAAGATCATCAGTACGGTAAAAATTATTTTCTTCCGGCTGCATATAACCTCCGTTACCGTAAATACGGATGTTCTTTGGATTTAATGTATTTACATTAAGCCCGATTGTTTTAAGGAAGGTCCTGTCTAATTTATAGATGCCGCTTTTTGTGACACCGATCTTATACCAGTTACCGGTTGCTAAAACTGAAGTGGATTTGAATGGGGTAGAGGCAGGTTTTCTTTGTGTTTGAAGATTTCCTTCTGCCGTGGTCCAGGCTACGTTATACGACACTAATTCTTCAATTTGCTCGTTATTGTTTATACGATAAGGACGAATTTGGGCATAAGCCATCACATCTCTTCCGCCTTTTCCATATTTTATTTCGATACTAAAATCCGAGCTTAAATATTTTTTGTAAAGTGACATTAATTTTTGCGAAACTTCATTGGAAAGAACAACGGTTTGAACATTTTCAAGGACCGCTTTTGCGCTAACATTTTCACCCACTTTTTTTGACGCTAAAAAGTAAGGAGCATTACCTTTTAACATATCAAAATCCGCGTTGGTCAATTTTACCGGGAATACCGAATTATCGACAAATTCTGTTCTTGAAACAGGTTTTGTAACGGTGTTATCCAGCACTTGTTCAGTGCTCTGTTTTCTTTGATTTTGCGCCAAAAATGAACCAAAAACGAAGAATAACGTTAAAGTATATAAGAATTTAGTTTTTTTCATGTCTTTCAATGCAAAAATAACGAATGGATAACCAAAATATTGTTTAAATAAATTTTTTGTTTTTAAAAATAGATTATTAAATTTGTATAACCTTAAGAGTGACTTGAATTTCTTCTATGACTAAGAGAATAGGATTATTTTGCATAATAACCCTTGGATTTTTTATCGAATCTAAGGCCCAAGACCCGCAATTCACGCAGTTTTACGCTAATCCTACGTACTTAAACCCTGCTTTCGCGGGTACAGCACGTTGTCCGCGTATTTGTTTGAATTACCGTAACCAGTGGCCTAACTTGTCAGGAACTTATGTGACTTATAGCGCTTCTTACGATCAACACGTAGATGTAATGGCAGGAGGTATCGGAATTCTGGTAACCACTGATGATCAAGCACGTGGAACCCTAAAAACAACTACAGCCAGCTTCATGTACTCGTACCATTTACCGGTAAACCGCGAGTTTTCGTTAAAAATGGGCTTACAGGCTACTTATTTCCAAAAAACATTAGACCGTACCAAGCTTAATTTCGGTGATATGATCGACCCTCGCCGCGGATTCGTTTGGAATACTAACGAGATCGTTCCCGCTCAAACCAAACGTAACGCCGATTTCTCGGCAGGCATCTTAGGGTATAGCAAACGCTATTTCTTTGGTTTTGCAGCTCACCATATTACACAGCCGGATGAAGGTTTATTAGGGGTATCTAAACTGCCTGCTAAATTCACAGTTCATGGTGGTGGCATCATTAACTTTGAAAAAGGCGGAGAAAGTTACATCTCTCCAAACATCCTTATTCAGGCACAGCAAAAATTCGTTCAGGTTAATTTAGGTCTGTATTACCGTAAAGATGCGTTTGTGGCAGGTTTATGGTACCGTAACCAGGACGCGGTTATTGCTTTAGTAGGTATTAAGACCAATTCGTTTCAATTCGGGTATAGTTATGACGTAACTATCTCAAAACTAGCAGGTAACACAGCCGGTTCGCACGAAATTTCGTTGCAGATCCAGTTACAGTGTAAGCCTAAGAAGAAGAAATACAGAACTATTAGTTGTCCTTCATTCTAATTTAAATGTAACCTTAATCGCTTTTTTTCGTTATAACGTAACTTAAGCTCAAGATATTATGAGAATAAATATGATAAAGAACCGCAAAACCTTAACAGCCATCATGGCTATCTTATTGGTTTCCTGCGCCGAAGAACGTTCTCCGGTTTCAGGATGGGCCTATAATGATCCACAAAATGGTGGTTTCGAAAAAGTACCTTACGAGGAGCAGGAAACTGGTCCGGGCCTTGTGCTTATTGAAGGTGGTACCTTTACTATGGGTCGTATAGAACATGACGTTACTTACGAGTGGAACAACGTTCCGCGCCGTGTAACCGTTTCTTCTTTCTATATGGACGAAACCGAAGTAAGTAACTTCTCTTATTTAGAGTATTTATATTGGACTGCACGCGTATTCGGACCAACCTGGCCTGATGTATACTATAAGGCGTTACCTGATACCTTAGTATGGCGTGAAAAATTAGCTTATAACGAGCCTTACGTAGAATATTATTTACGCCACCCTGCTTACCGTGATTACCCGGTTGTTGGTGTGAACTGGTTACAGGCAAACGAATTTTGTGCATGGAGAACTGACCGTGTTAACGAGTTTATCTTAATTCGTGAGGGTCTATTAGAGCACGTTCCAAATGCATCTGACCAAGATTACTTCTCTACTGAAGCTTATTTGTCAGGAAAATGGCAAGGTCAGTTAAAACAAAAATTACCTTCATTTGATGAGCAAAACCCTGAGCGTGATGTACGCGTTGAAGATGGTATCTTCTTACCGAAATACCGCCTGCCGACAGAAGCTGAATGGGAATATGCCGCATACGGTTTAATTGGTAATACAATTGGCGAGCGTATCACAGATCGCCGTATCTATCCATGGAATGGTCATGGTGTTCGTAACGCTACTGATGAATTCCAGGGTCAGATCAATGCTAACTTCGTTCGTGGTGCCGGTGACTATATGGGTACTGCAGGTTTCTTAAATGATAACGCCGACGTAACTTCCCCGGTTTATTCATACTGGCCTAACGACTACGGTTTATATAACATGGCAGGTAACGTATCTGAGTGGGTAATGGACGTGTATCGTCAAAATACCTTACAGGATGCTGATGAGTTCCGTCCTTTCCGTGGAAACGTATTCGTAACACAACAACGTGATAGTACAACTTTAGTTGGTGGTTTAGGTGGTGACATCTTAACTAACATCGATGGTCCTGTTTACCAAAAGTTCAAGCATAAAGTTAACAAGCCTACATTACATGGTGTAAGTATGGAAACTGAAGAAACAGTTGACAGCGTGTTAACACGTATGACCGGTGTTCCGGGTGATCCTGAGCAAATGAACGGTAACAAGAACGTAACTGCTGAAGGTAAATCTGATATCCCGGGCCGTGTTCAGTGGAGAGAAGTTTCTGCTGCAGTAGCTGCCGATAATTTAGATGAGCGCAGAAATTATAAATCAGCTGATTATATCAACTACTTAGATGGTGATGTTAACTCTAGTATCTATTACGAACAAGGTGAAGATGCTTATACAGATAAATCTGAGAAGATGATGTATGAGTACGCAAAAACATCTTTAGTAAATGATAAAGCACACGTTTATAAAGGTGGTAGCTGGAGAGACCGTGCATATTTCTTAAATCCTGGTACCCGTCGTTATTTAGATCAACGCCAGGCTACATCTTACATTGGTTTCCGTTGCGCAATGGTACGCGTGGGTAGCCCTGTTGGATTCGGTAAATAATAGTCTGTTTAAAAATATATTTAAAACCCCCGGTAAAAAACCCGGGGGTTTTTTAATTTGCACCCATGCAGGAAACCGCAATAAACAAGTTATATGAGGCGTTCTTAAAATGCGGACAAAAGATCTGTACCGATACGAGAAAGCCTGTTAAAGGCAGTATGTTCTTTTGTTTAAAGGGTGCTAATTTTAATGCCAATGAATTTGCATCACAAGCATTGGAGAGCGGTTGTGCGTACGTTGTGGTGGATGAACAGAAATACGCCACTAACGAAAAGATATTCCTTGTAAAAGATGTTCTTACTGCACTTCAGCAATTAGCCAATCATCACCGTCATCAATTAAAAATAAAGGTACTTGCTATTACAGGAAGCAATGGTAAAACAACAAATAAAGAATTGATAAATGCAGTGTTGAGTAAACAATTTAAAACACTCGCAACGGTTGGTAATCTAAATAATCATATTGGCGTTCCTTTAACTTTATTATCGTTGACCAAAGAACATGAGATAGCTATTGTTGAAATGGGAGCGAATCACCAGGGCGAAATAAACGCGTTGTGTGAGATCGCAGATCCGGATTATGGTTTGATCACGAATATCGGCAAAGCCCATCTCGAAGGTTTTGGAGGAGAAGAAGGTGTTAAGAAAGGGAAGAGCGAAATGTACCGCTACATCGCAAAAAAAGGCGGACGTGTTTTTATTAATGCAGATGATCCCGTGTTACACGAATTGGCCGGAGCTATGGATAAGATCACGTATGGTACAACAAAATTGTATGATGTGATCGGGAAACAAATCAATTCTGATGAATTCGTTAGTTTCAAATGGACCACCCGCTATAATGAAAAGGACTGGAACAAATTACCATTGGTAAAAACGCATATTATTGGTCATTACAACTTCATCAACTTATTGTGTGCTGCCTGTGTAGGAAATTATTTTAAAGTTGATATTGAAAAGATAAATCAGGCTTTATCAGAATATGTTCCTGACATGAACCGCTCCCAATTAGAAAAGACCACGAATAATACATTGATTCTCGATGCTTACAATGCAAATCCTTCGAGCATGAAAGTGGCGATCGAAAATTTTGCCAGGCTGGAGAACGGAAATAAATTACTGATCATTGGCGATATGTTCGAATTGGGTGAATACGCAGCGGCTGAACATAAAAAAATAGTTGAACTGATAACCGAGAAAAAACTGGAAGATGTAATTCTGATCGGGCCGGAATTTAACAAAGCAAATACCCACTACAGAACATTTTTAAATACGCAAGATTGTCTTGCTAATTTGAAAAGCCAACCTCCAAAAGATAAGTTAATTTTGATAAAAGGTTCACGCGGGATGAAACTCGAAGTTTTAAAAGAAGCACTATAAATGATCGCAACGGTTTTACATAGAGGAAAAGAATTCAGGGTTGATTTTTTCAAACCTATCGATATTTCCATGCCGTTACATGCCGGTGAAGATTGCGCCAGTGCCTGGTACGTAAAACCAATGAGCATTGAACCTGTAAGAATGGGCAATTGGGTAGGGGATGTGGCACAAGGAGGAAGTGTAAATTTTCGAGATATTAAGTTCAATCCGCACGGTAACGGAACACATACCGAATGTGTTGGTCATATCAGCAAAGAATTCATTACGATCAATAAATGTTTAACGCGGTTTTTGTTTATTGCTGAGGTGATCACTGTGCTTCCGGAAGAATTACCGAACGGCGATAAAGTGATCTCGAAAAAAGCGATTGAAATGTGTTTGAATGGTGCAAAGCCTGAAGCTGTGGTTATAAGAACGCTTGGGAATTCTCCTGCAAAATTAAAAGTACAATATACCGGAACTAATCCTGTTTATATGACTGAGGAATCTATCATGTTTTTGAACAGTATAGGCGTCGAACATTTGTTATTGGATACACCAAGTGTAGATAAAGAAGTAGATGGCGGGAAATTAGCGGCACATCATGCCTTTTGGCAATACCCGAACAATACGCAATTCCAAAAAACAATTACAGAATTAATTTATGTTCCGAATGAGGTGGATGATGGGATGTATCTCTTAAATATCCAGATCGCAAGTTTCGAGAATGATGCGAGTCCGAGTAAGCCGGTTCTTTACAAAGTTGTTTGAACTTGCCTGTTGAATCCCTACGGGATTCTTATATACTGATGAATTTTACTTTTACCGACATTAAACCCCTATGGGGTTTTCAATGTTTGTGTGATGCAGCAAAATGATATTCACTGTTTTTTTTAATCCTGTAGGATTTAAATCTATATTGGGTTTTTAATGCTTGTGTGATGTAGCAAAATGATATTCACTGGTTTTTTTAATCCCGTAGGGATTACATATCGGTAAAAAGAAAATGGAAAGAAACCTAAATCCCGTAGGGATTTAACATTAGAAGCGGTTCAACAGGATCCTGAATGTTGTTCCTTTACCTGGTTGACTATCCAAAACAAAAATTTTTCCACCGTGGTAATTTTCTATTATCCGTTTACATAGCGATAAACCTAATCCCCAACCGCGTTGCTTGGTAGTGAAGCCCGGTTCAAAAACAGTTTTGAATTTTGATTTTGGAATTCCTTTTCCGGTGTCAGAAATATCAAGCGCAATCCCTTCGGGAACTTCTTTTACGTTAAGCGTTAGTTGTCCTTTACCATCCATGGCATCCACTGCGTTCTTACAAAGATTTTCGATCACCCATTCAAATAAAGGAACAGATAATTGAACGTGTATCTCTTTAGCGGGACAGGAAACTTCATACTTCACGTTCTTAGAAGTGCGTTGTTTTAAATAATCAGTTGCGTTTTGAATAACGATGCAAATATCTTCATCTTGTAAAGTTGGTTGAGAACCGATCTTCGAGAAACGTTCTGTAATTGTATTCAAACGTTTTATATCGCGGTTCATTTCATCCACTACGGTATCATCAACCCCTAGCGATCGTAAATGTTCGTTCCATCCCATTAAAGAAGAAAGCGGTGTGCCCAACTGATGTGCAGTTTCTTTACTCATGCCAACCCAAACCTGGTCTTGTTCTGCTTTACGGGCGGTACTGAATAAAATATAAGCGATCAATAAAAATAATCCGATCACGCCAAATTGAACGTAAGGATAATATTTTAATTTAGTGAGTAATTCCGATTCTGCATAGAAAATATAATTTGTATAACCATCACCAAAATCAATTTCGATCGGCGGATTTTCTTCTGACAGATCAGCTAAAGTAATTGCTAATTTTTCAGGTGTTTTTATTTTTACAGAATCGATCTTGTCACTAATTGCAATGATCTGGGTTTTGCCGGAATCAGTATAGATGACAGGAATGTCAGCTGAGTTAAGTGCAACTTCTTCTAAAAAGGACCTTGTTAAACTATCAAATACTAATTTGATATCCGTAAAAACTTTGCTGTCTTTATAATATAGATAGTTAACATGTTTTTTGTAAACAGGTATAATAACCGGAGCATAACTCTGTTTCATGATATTGAGTTGCTCTTTTACATAAGAAGTATCTTTTTCTTTTAATGAATCAAGATTCCTGCTTCCTGTTATTTCTCCCGTTTCATCAGTTAAGATCACCGGAACAGTTGTATTATCCTGAATTACTTTTAAAGCAAAATCATTGATCATATCGCCGGCAGTTAGCTGGCGGGTTGCTTCGGCATACAATTCAACTTTTTTACGTTCTTCGAGTTTCATTTTAGTGAATAACTCGTTGGTGAATTTGATCAGCTTGGCTTTTTTCTGAACGGCATTTGCCCAAAGTTTAACTTTTGCGCGTTCATCTTCAGCAATACGCTTTACTAAACTATTGGTGTACCACAACGATGTGAAAATAATAAGAAGGGCTATTATGAATAGCACCCATTTCCAACGTTGTTTTTTAGTGTAAATGTTCATAGTTCAGCTAGCTTACCACCAGCAATATAAATGTACTCTCAATATATTAAACGGCAAAATCGGGAGTTTAGTATAATAAAAAACCCCGCTTAAAGCGGGGGTTTCAATGAAAAAATGTGGATTATTTAGAGATCATTGCCAATTGTTCAGCACTAACGCCTGTTGTACTGTAACCGCCATCGTGAAATAAATTCTGCATGGTAACCATTCGGGTCAGATCAGAGAACAAGCTTACACAGAAACTTGCGCAATCATCGGCGCTTGCATTTCCTAACGGGGATTGCACTTCAGCAAAATCAAAGAATTCGCTAAAACCTTTGATACCACCGCCCGCGCTTGTTTTGGTTGGTGATTGTGAAACAGTATTGATACGTACTTTTTTATGTTTTCCATAGTGATAACCGAACGTCCGCGAAATACTCTCTAACATTGCTTTAATATCAGCCATATCGGTATAAAAAGGGTAAGTGCGTTGCGCGCCAATGTAAGTTAAAGCAACAACAGATGCATGTTCATTAAGCGCATCCATTTTGTAAGCTGTGGCTAACATTTTGTGTAAGGATAAAGCAGAAACATCAATACCCTTATTATAAAAATCGTAATTCAATTCGGTGTACGGAATATTCTTGCGGATGTTAACACTCATACCGATCGAGTGTAGAATGAAATCAATTTTTCCGCCAAGGGCATCCATGCTTTCGGTATATAATTTTGTGATATCGTCAACACTTGTTGCATCGGCAGGAATAATTTTAGCTCCTGTTTCTTCAGATAATTTTTTTATTTCACCCAAACGCATGGCTATTGGTGCGTTGGTTAAAGTAAATGTTGCGCCTTCCTGGTGACAACGTTGCGCCACTTTCCAGGCGATAGAATTTTCGTCTAATGCACCTGTGATAATTCCGCGTTTTCCTTTTAATAAATTGTAAGCCATAATGGTTGTTTTTTTTGTTTTACAAATATACTATTTATTATGAGATGAGATTTTCATCTTAAGATCCTTATGGAAACTGTTTTGGGTTTAGAGCTTCGTGTTGTTCCGATTTGATTTATTTTATCTTAAACCCGAAACCTGAAATTCAGGAATCTCAATTCTGACTCAAAAGATCCTTAGCATTCTTAATGGCAGATGGAGTAGGGTTCCCTGTACTTAACATCTTTGCTATCTCCACAACGCGTTCCTCTTTATTCAATTCTTTAATGTGTGAAATGGTTTTCGATTTTTCATCATTCTTATAAACGAACAAATGGAACTTCCCTTTGCTGGCAATTTGTGGTAAATGCGTAATACTGATCACCTGCATCTTTTCACTCATTCGTAATAAAATATGCCCGATCTTATCAGCAACATCTCCGCTAACTCCTGTATCGATCTCATCAAAAATAATGGTTGGCAATGCTTTTTTGCTGGCCATGATAGATTTAATACTGAGCATTAAGCGAGATAATTCTCCACCTGAAGCCACTTTATGCAATTGTTTAAAATCTCCGCCTTTATTGGCTGAAAATAAGAATTGTATCGCATCGAAACCATTGTTGCCAAATTCAGGAAGTGTTTCCAGTTCAATTTTAAAATTCGCATTCGGCATCGAGAGATCGTTCAGAATAGTTTTGATCTCTTTCTCGAAAGACGGGATTCCTGCTTTTCTTTTTTTGGTAAGGTCGTTGGCTAATTTTGTAAGGTCGGTTTGTATATTAGAAATTTCTTTTTTTACTTTTTCAATTTCATTTTCAAGCGACCCGAATTGTTGAAGTTTCTCTTCTATATTTTGTTTTATCGAAATCAGTTCCTCTTCGCTTTTGGCATTATGCTTTTTAAAGAGGCGGTTGAGTTTGTCCAGTTTCAAATTGATCTCTTCCAGTTTTTTCGGATCGAATACTACATTACTTTCTGTGTCTTCCAGATCTCTGGCTAATTCTTTTAATTCTATATAAAGTGAATTTGTCCTTTCTCCTAAAATTTTATAAGAATCACCAAATTTCACCAATGAATTCAATTGTTGTTTAATGGTTGCTAATCCTGATAATAAATTTACATCGCCATCGGAAATGGCATTAGCAGATCTTAAAAGATTTGATTTAATGAACTCGGCATTTTCAAGAGTTGAACTTTCTTCTTCCAGATTTTTCAGATCGCCGGGATTGATAGTTATCTCTTCCAATTCATTAAATAAGAATTGATAGTAATCCAGGTCTTTTTTGGCTTGCAATTCCTTCTCTTCGAGATCAGCTAATATTTTCTTTTTCTGGCTATAGTTCTGAAATTGTTTTTTATACTGCGAAACCAAAGTTTGTGTCCCGGCAACAGAATCGATCACATCAAACTGGAACGAACTTTGGTTCAGCATTAAAGTTTCATGCTGCGAATGGATATCCACCAATTGTTCCCCCAACTGTTTTAAAATAGTGAGCACAACCGGTGAATCATTTATAAAAGCTCTTGATTTTCCCTCAGGATTGATCTCACGCCGTATGATCGTAGTGGTCTCGAAATCCAATTCATTAGTTTTAAAAAACTCCTCAAGAGTATAATTTCCGAGAAAAAATTCGGCTTCAACTATACATTTCTTGCTTTTATCCTGTAAAACACCCACATCAGCCCGGGCTCCCAAAACTAATGATAAAGCTTCTAAAAAGATAGATTTTCCGGCGCCTGTTTCTCCTGTTACAACGCATAAATTTACAGGAAAACCAACCTTTACCCCCTCAATAAGGGCGAAATTGCTAATATGAAGGCGCTTCAGCATAAAGGGCTAATTTCAGAAAAATTAGGGGTTTTTACAGGTATAATTTTTCAACAAATTCACTCAATAGATGGGTAAATTCACTCAATTCACATTAATTGTGTGAAACCTGCATCCGTTTTTTGTAACCGCAGCCTTCTTTTCACGTAATAAAAGGTGTATAAATCAATAATGGAATTACTATGCGCCAACTAAAGATAACCAAACAGATCACCAACCGTGAAACGGCCTCGTTAGACATGTATCTACAGGATATTGGGAAAGTAGAATTAATTTCTGCGGATGAAGAAGTAGATCTGGCGAGAAAGATCCGTGCCGGAGACCAACGCGCTTTAGATAAATTAGTGAAATCGAACTTACGTTTCGTAGTTTCGGTTTCGAAACAATACCAGAACCAGGGTTTGAGCCTGCCCGATCTGATAAATGAAGGAAATTTAGGCTTGATAAAGGCCGCTCAACGTTTTGATGAGACCCGCGGTTTTAAATTTATCTCTTATGCGGTATGGTGGATCCGTCAAAGCATCTTACAAGCTTTGGCTGAACAAAGCCGTATCGTTCGTTTGCCACTCAATAAAATTGGCGCGATCAATAAAATAAATAAAACTTATTCGAAACTGGAGCAACATTTGGAACGCGAACCAAGTTTTGATGAGGTGGCTGAAGCTTTAGATATGTTACCGGGCGATATCATGGATACCATGAAAAATAATAACCGCCACTTAAGTATGGATGCTCCTTTGAGCAATGCAGAAGACGGAGGTAATATGTACGACCTGATGGAAAACCCTTCTGTAATCAGTCCTGATAAAGAATTAATAAGTGATAGTTTACGCCAGGAAATTGAGCGTTCACTTTCTACTTTAACAGGAAGGGAAGCTGATGTGGTCCGTTTATATTTCGGATTAAGCGGAGGCCATGCGCATTCGTTAGAAGAGATCGGTGAAAAATTCGATCTTACACGTGAGCGCGTACGCCAGATAAAAGAAAAAGCAGTCCGCCGTTTGAAACACGGTTCGAGAAGTAAATTGCTGAAATCGTATCTGGGTTAATAGGTTAATGAGTTATAAAGTTGTTGAGTTATTTTTAGGTTAACTTAATAACCAATAACTTTTTCATTCCTTATTCTTACTGTCTATAAAGATCGTCACCGGCCCGTCGTTGATCAATTCAACTTTCATGTCGGCACCGAATTTCCCGGTTTTGATTTCTTTGCCCAGGTCGAGTTTCAGTTTTTTTACAAAATTCTCGTAAAGCGGGATTGCCTTTTCAGGCCGCGCTGCTTTTATGAATGAAGGACGGTTCCCTTTTTGAGTAGAGGCATGCAATGTGAATTGACTTACCACTAAGATCTCGCCATTAATCTCTTTCACGCTTAAATTCATTTTTCCCTCGGTATCTGAAAAAATGCGCAGGTTGATCAGCTTTTGAATCAGCCAATCAGCGTCCTTTTCATCATCCGCATCTTCAATACCCACTAAAACCATTAAGCCGGTGTTTATAGAGGAAAAAACAGCATTTTCTATTGTTACGGAAGCGCTTTTAACACGTTGAATGACCAGTCGCATAAATGGAAATAATTGCTTAAATTTACGTTTAATTTCCCGAAGGGATGCCTTCGGCATAAAAGAACCTTAATGAAAAAACTCATTTTATTTTCAGCTTTAACTTTAGCTTTCATAGCTTGTAGAAAAGACACCAAGGAAGAACCGGAACCGGAGCCGGCTCCAACTGTTGATTGTCCGGATGCAAGTTGTGTAGATCCAAGTACAACGTTTGTACCAAGTGGTTCAGGACCTTATTTAATTTTCAAATTCAAATTCGATTCAACCCAGGCACGTTTAAACAGTTTCGGGATGGCAGCTCCAATTCCTACTGCAAACGCAGGATTCTCACCGAAATTTAATGGCATGAGTGCTCATTATATTGAAATGGCTCAAAATGATTTTACGCAAGTCGGACAAGGAAAAGTTCTATACAGGGCAGAAGAAACAAGCTGCGGAGGATCAAGCGCAATTGTATTTTGCAAATCTATAGTAGCCGCTGAAGGACAAACATTTTTTGCTATTCCTATTGCTTCGGTCACACCCGGAACTTATAAATGGTTAAGAGTTTCTTTGGCATATCAAAATTATGATATTCCGTTCTTAACAACTTCAACCGGGTCGGTTACACAATGGGGAACGATCGCTTCGTTCTTAGGTTATAACACTTATGTAAATAAGTATAAGATCAAAAATCAGTATGCTGTACCAACTGCAAGTGTTGGCGGACCAGGAAATCACAAGCAAGGATATTGGGGATTTGAATGGTCTACTTTACCGCCGTTTGATGGTCAGCCGCAAGCAGGGGCAACTACTGTAGTAAATCCAAATCCAAATTCTTTGATCCCTCCGGGAAGTTGTTTGGTGACAGGTGAATTTTATGATACAGGTTCTTCTGCTAATTCTCCTTTAGTGATCACTGGTACTGAGACTGCAGATAAGATCATCACGGTATCAATTTCGATCAACAAAAGTTTCGAATGGAAAGAAGTTAACTTTAACGGATACTATGAACCAATGGCAGGTGAATTTCCTGTTGATATGGGAACACGCGGCATGATAGCGAAGTACTAAATCTTTTAGTCGTATTATATAGGGTCCGGGCATGTTGTCCGGACTTTTTTATTTTGGTACTGTCTTAAATTTTCATAGTTTTAATTAAAATTTGCCCAATGAAAAAACTCATTTTATTTATTTTAATTCTTACTACACAAAATTTAAATTCCCAAAACGAAAATTTTGAAGAAGGAAGTTTAACGTTCCCAACCCCACCGGGTACAATTACTATTGCTTCTACAAATGCTATTAATGGCTGGACTGTAAATGGCGGATCCAATTCAAGCTGGGGATCTACAGGAAATTGCACAAATACTACAGCTATAACCGGAAATCCCAGTGCGTGTAAATTAATTAGTCCCGGCGCTTCAGGACACATTGATGGTATTATTGGCTCAGGTTATCCGATCTATTCGGTATTCGGTAATACAACAACTACTTATCCCGGTGCCGCAACTGTGAATGGGTTCCAATGTTATGGAGATTGGTTCATTAAATTAAATGATCAGTTTCCGGGAGCGAGTGTTCAGAAAATAACAAAGGCAATTAATGTCACTCCTTCAAATTGTTTATTTGAATTTGCTTATATGTCGGTTGTACAAGGCTCGCATTGCTGTTGTGATGGAGGTGGATTTGCTTTAAAATTAAAGACTTTTGGTCCGGGATGTACGGGAGCAGGAACTTATACAAGCTGTCCGCAATTTACTTTAGCGCCTCCTGCAGGTGCGGGTTGTGTTCCTACGGGCTCATGTAACTCTCCCGGTACTTCTAATTCATACTTCGCAGCAACAGCTTCAGGGTGGAATTATACTAAATGGAAAAAAGGTGTAATTGATCTGACTTCTTATATTGGAGCATGCGTAAACTTAGAGGTCTTTGCGAAGGATTGTCCTTATAGTTCACATGCGGGATATGTTTATTTTGATGCGCAGTCATCATCGATGGATTTTATTGTGAACGGAAATTCATATAACGGTGCTGTGCCAATGTTCACTGTAGGTACTTGTGGTTCCGGTTCTACCGCAACTATCACTGCGCCTCCTACAACAGGAGGTTATACGTGGACATGTCCGGGCCCTTATACCATTGCACCGGGTAGTGGCGGACAAACAATTTACACCGGCATTACCGGAAATCATACGTTAACGATGAATCCTGAAGGAAGTTGTTTTCCGATAATCAGGGTTTTAGATGTGAATATTTCTCCTTCACCAAATCTGGCCATCGTAACATCTACGATGTATAGTTGTACAACCTATTCAAACGGAGTTGATATACAAATGGCGAGTGGAACTCCCATTTTCAGCAATACTCCGAATTACAATGTTTCATTCTCACCGGCTCAACCAACAACTACAACAAGCGCCACCTCGAATACCGGATCCTATTGGGGATTGGCTATTGGTATCAATACTATTACCATCACGGATGCTATGGGCTGTCCGAAATCTGTAACTTTAAATGTAACAGCTGCCCCTGCGGTTTCATCCTTCAGTATTGATTCTCCGTTTGGAACAACGGTTGGCTGTGCTCCTCCAAGCGTTTCATTGATCGCAGTGAATACGAATACGACATTAAGTAATATGAGTTATACATGGACAAGTTCCTTTACAGGTCCGCAAACAGGTTCTTCCATCAATGCAATAGCACCAAGCGGCCCGAATACTTATACAGTTATTGGTTATGATCCTGTTGCGGGTTCCTGCATGTCTTTTCAAACGATAACAATAAATCAAAATTTGAGCGCGCCGAATTTTACGATCACACCCGTGCTTACACAGTCTATTGGTTGTAACCAACCGTGTAAATCTTTTACTGCAGTTTGTTCTACAACTTCTAATGTATTTGGTGCCTGGTATGATGTTTCAAGCGTGACTCCTGTTCCTATAACCGGCCCTTCAAGTGGTATAATTATAGTGTGCGCAGGAAAACCCGGTACTTATGCAGTTACTTACACTAATGTGATCACAGGATGTACAAGCACACAAACGGTGGCGGTAACTTCTAATACAAGTGTACCAACACTTACTATTAGCTCAGTGCTAGGCGGCTTCGATGTGACTTGTACAAAACCTTGTTTACCATTAAACCTTAACACGAACGTTGTTATAGGCCCTACAACGTATACGTGGACTAATTTAACTACAAACGTTAGCACATATCCTGCAACCGGAGGTTACACAGTGTGTGCAACCGGTGCAAATGTTCCCGGGAAATATTCGGCCACTGTAAAAGACGGATTTGGTTGTGCGGTTACAACAACTGTTACTATCGGTATAGATACTTTACGGCCTGCACCAACATCAACGGCTACGCTGCCAAGTCTTTCTCCTGATAGTTATACGATCAATTGTTTCACTCCGAGTATTGCAGTTACAGGAGTGTCAAATCCGATGTACCCAGCAGGTAACTATAGTTGGACAGTTCCGCCAAGCTTAATTCAAAGTAATCAAACAGTAACCGTATCAATGGTAAATGTAACAGCTACTATGCCTTCATCAACAAACTATACTGTACTTGCAATGAACCCTAATAATGGTTGTGTAGGCAGAAAACTCGTGAGGTTCTATAAAGATATTTTTGTACCACCATATTCAGCTGTGTTCACACCATCGGCAATTACCTGTGCGAATCCATGTGTTGCATTCACGCCAAATAATATTGTGCCAACCAATACGATCCCTGTCACATATACATTTACTTCTCCTCCGCCTACACAAACCGCAGCCACATCAGGTGCTTTATTTTGTGTGCCGGGTCCTTATACAATGACCTATATGAATGCGTTAAATGGTTGTACTGCCGTTGCAACTAATACTGTTCCGTTAAATGTGACACCACCTGCAACTTTAGCTCTGGCACCGGTATATATTCCGTGCGGATCATCAACAGCGACCATTTTTGCAGGTCACACAGCTTCAGCTTCTCCAAACTATTCGTACACATGGGAAGGTCCACCGTTAGCCGGGATGAGTTGTCCCGGCGGAGTTGGTTGTTATAGTTCTACTGTGAACTCACCGGGAGTTTATGAAGTGAATATTTTAAACACGATCAATGGTTGCTCTGCTACGAATTCAGTTCAGGTGATTGCAGGTTCACTTGCACCACTAACTTCATCAGGTAACAGTACTATCTGTGCAGGTGAAACAACAACGTTAACAGCATCTGGTGCAACCACATATACCTGGAGTAGTGGTCCAACCACTTCAAGTATTGCGGTAAGTCCAACTGTTAATACAACGTATACAGTAACAGGATCTACAACATCTGGTTCAATGACCTGTTTTAGCCAAACAACTGTTGATGTAACAGTTAATCCTTGTGTTGGTATCCGTGAATATGAAAAAGATCTTGGATTGACAGTGGCACCGAATCCGAACACCGGAAAATTTTCGGTTACTATTAAGTTGAAGCATGAGGCAGAGATCATAATTTTAAATTCGCTCGGTCAGGAAGTTTTCAGGCAGATGATAAAAGATGGAAGAAATGAGATCAATACCGGAAATCTTGCAAAAGGTATCTATCATTACAACATTAACCATAACAAACAACAGTTAAGCAGAGGTAAGATCATTATAGAATAATTCTGATCTTAATAATTATAACAAAAGCCTTCTCAAAACGAGAGGGCTTTTTTGTTAAAAAATTTTCTTTTCACAATGCTACAATTTGTAGCCATCAATCCTTAATTTCTGATTTAGTTTTGATGTTTTTATAAACATGAGAACAAATTTAATTGAACATGAAGTAGTAGGTAAGATCTACTTAATTCGTGGTAAGAAAGTAATGATGGATAGAGATCTAGGAGGGCTGTATGGAGTACCAACGAAGATTTTAAATCAGGCGGTCAAACGAAATAAAGATCGTTTCCCTGAGGATTTTATGTTTCAGCTATCAAAATCGGAACTTGAAAATTGGAAGTCACAA
>CALMVZ010000005.1 GCA_937873155.1 uncultured Bacteroidota bacterium
AATTACAGAACCACCATCAGACAAACGAATCGTTCCTTTACCACCGGAGATAGTTAAGTTTTGAATTTCATTGGTAGCCGATGAATCTCCGTCAAATACTTTATCAAATGGCAGTTTAACAAAGCCACCATTGGTCAGATAAACGGTATCGTTTGAAATTCTTAGCGTCTGGATCTCATTGGTCGAATCTACATCTTCATCCAGTGGTAGTTTTACAAATCCACCGTTGGACAAATACAACGTATCATTCGAACGGGTCAAGGTTTGTAATTCGTTTGTAGCAGATGAATCAGCCAGTATTACTGAACCTCCGTCAGATAAACGAATCGTTCCTTTTCCACCGGAGATAGTCAGGTTCTGGATTTCGTTGGTAGAATCGGAATCCTGATCAAACGGAAGTTTCACAAATCCACCATTGGTCAGATAAACGGTATCGTTGGAAATTCTAAGGGTCTGAATCTCATTGGTCGAATCAATGTCTTCATCCAGTGGAAGTTTCACAAAACCTCCACTGGATAAATACAAGGTATCATTAGAACGGGTCAAGGTTTGTAATTCGTTTGTAGCCGAAGAATCAGCCAATATTACAGAACCACCATCGGATAGACGGATGGTTCCTTTACCACCACTAATAGTCAGGTTCTGAATTTCGTTGGTTGAATCCGAATCCTGATCAAATGGCAATTTCACAAATCCGCCATTGGTCAGATAAACGGTATCGTTGGAAATTCTAAGGGTCTGGATCTCGTTGGTTGAATCAATATCTTCATCCAGCGGAAGTTTTACAAATCCTCCGTTGGACAAATAAAGCGTATCATTACTTCTCGTTAAAGTCTGTAACTCGTTCGCAGCTGATGAATCGGCTAAAATCACCGAACCTCCGTCGGATAAGCGAATGGTTCCTTTACCACCACTAATAGTTAAATTTTGGATTTCATTGGTGGCAGAGGTATCGTTGGCCGCAGGTAAAGTAACAAACCCACCTTTGGATAAATATAAGGTATCGTTGCTTCTGGTAAGATTTTGTAATTCATTGGTAGCCGATGAATCCCCGTCAAAGACTTTATCAAAAGGAAGCTTCACAAATCCTCCGTTTTGAAGATAAATGGTGTCATTGGAAATGGTTAAGGTTTGAATCTCATTGGTCGAATCTATATCCTCATCCAAAGGAAGTTTTACAAAACCTCCGTTAGACAAATACAAAGTATCGTTACTTCTTGTTAACGTCTGTAATTCGTTTGTTGCCGAAGAATCGGCTAAAATCACCGAACCTCCATCGGACAAGCGAATGGTTCCTTTTCCTCCTGAAATAGTTAAATTTTGAATTTCATTGGTGGCAGAGGTATCACTGGCAGCAGGTAAAATTACAAACCCACCTTTTGATAAATATAAGGTATCGTTGCTTCTGGTAAGATTTTGTAATTCATTGGTAGCCGATGAATCTCCATCAAAGACTTTATCAAAGGGAAGTTTAACAAATCCTCCATTGGTCAGATAAACGGTATCGTTTGAAATAGTAAGCGTTTGAATCTCGTTGGTTGAATCAATATCTTCATCCAAAGGCAACTTAACAAACCCACCGTTGGATAAATACAGCGTATCGTTAGAACGTGTCAATGTCTGAAGTTCGTTGGTAGCCGATGAATCAGCCAGTATCACTGAACCACCATCAGACAAGCGAATGGTTCCTTTTCCACCGGAAATAGTTAAATTTTGGATTTCATTGGTGGAATCGGTGTCTTCATCAAACGGTAACTTAACAAATCCTCCATTGGTTAGATAAACTGTATCGTTGGAAATAGTAAGCGTCTGAATCTCGTTGGTAGAATCAATGTCTTCATCGAGCGGTAATTTCACAAATCCACCATTAGATAAATACAACGTATCGTTCGAACGTGTCAACGTTTGAAGTTCGTTGGTAGCGGAAGAATCGGCTAAAATCACTGACCCTCCGTCAGATAAGCGAATGGTTCCTTTACCACCGGAGATAGTCAGGTTCTGAATTTCGTTGGTCGAATCGGAATCCTGATCAAAAGGCAATTTAACAAATCCACCATTGGTCAAATAAACGGTATCGTTGGAAATAGTAAGCGTCTGAATTTCGTTGGTAGAATCTACATCTTCATCCAGTGGAAGTTTAACAAAACCACCGTTGGATAAATATAGTGTATCATTAGAGCGGGTCAAAGTCTGCAACTCGTTTGTAGCAGAGGAATCAGCCAATATCACTGAACCTCCATCGGATAAGCGAATGGTTCCTTTACCTCCTGAAATAGTTAGGTTTTGGATCTCATTGGTTGAATCTACATCTTCATCCAGTGGCAGTTTTACAAAACCGCCATTAGATAAATATAAGGTGTCATTACTTCTTGTTAACGTCTGTAATTCGTTTGTTGCTGATGAATCCGCCAGTATCACTGAACCACCGTCGGATAAGCGAATGGTTCCTTTACCTCCGGAGATAGTCAGGTTTTGGATTTCGTTGGTAGCAGAGGTATCACTGGCTGCAGGTAAAGTTACAAAACCGCCTTTGGATAAATATAATGTATCGTTGCTTCTGGTAAGATTTTGTAATTCATTAGTAGCCGATGAATCCCCGTCAAATACTTTATCAAACGGCAATTTAACAAACCCTCCGTTTTGTAAATAGATTGTATCGTTGGAAATAGTTAAAGTCTGAATCTCATTGGTCGAATCTACATCTTCATCCAAAGGCAACTTAACAAAACCTCCATTGGATAAATAAAGCGTATCGTTAGAACGGGTCAATGTCTGAAGTTCATTTGTAGCAGACGAATCTGCTAATATTACAGAACCTCCATCGGATAAGCGAATGGTTCCTTTTCCACCTGAGATAGTCAGGTTTTGGATTTCATTGGTTGCTGATGAATCCCCGTCAAATACTTTATCAAATGGTAATTTCACAAATCCTCCATTGGTCAGATAAACGGTATCGTTTGAAATTCTTAAGGTCTGAATCTCGTTGGTCGAATCGATATCTTCATCCAAAGGCAGTTTTACAAAACCACCATTGGATAAATACAAAGTATCATTGGAACGGGTCAACGTCTGTAATTCGTTTGTAGCAGACGAATCAGCCAGTATCACTGAACCACCATCGGATAAACGAATGGTTCCTTTGCCACCTGAGATAGTCAGGTTTTGGATTTCATTAGTCGCAGAAGAATCTCCGTCAAATACTTTATCAAAAGGCAATTTAACAAACCCTCCGTTTTGTAAATAGATGGTATCGTTAGAAATTGTTAAGGTCTGAATCTCATTGGTAGAATCAATATCTTCATCCAGCGGAAGTTTAACAAAACCTCCGTTGGACAAATATAAAGTATCATTGGAACGTGTCAATGTCTGAAGTTCATTGGTAGCAGACGAATCGGCCAATATCACTGAACCACCATCAGACAGGCGAATGGTTCCTTTACCACCGGAAATAGTTAGGTTTTGGATTTCATTGGTAGCAGAAGTATCGCTGGCTGCAGGCAATGTCACAAACCCGCCTTTGGATAAATATAAAGTATCGTTACTTCTTGTTAAATTTTGTAATTCATTGGTTGCTGATGAATCCCCATCAAAGACTTTATCAAACGGCAGTTTTACAAACCCTCCGTTTTGCAAATAGATTGTATCGTTTGAAATAGTCAGGGTCTGAATCTCATTGGTAGAATCGGTATCTTCATCCAAAGGCAACTTAACAAAACCTCCGTTGGACAAATATAAAGTATCGTTAGAACGGGTTAGCGTCTGAAGTTCGTTGGTAGCCGATGAATCCGCCAATATCACAGAACCACCGTCAGACAAACGAATGGTTCCTTTTCCACCACTGATAGTTAAATTTTGAATTTCATTAGTTGAATCTATGTCTTCATCCAGCGGCAGTTTTACAAATCCTCCATTTGATAAATATAAGGTATCATTACTTCTTGTTAAAGTCTGAAGTTCATTAGTCGCCGATGAATCGCCATCAAACACTTTATCAAACGGAAGTTTAACAAATCCTCCATTGGTTAAATAAACGGTATCATTAGAAATTCTAAGGGTCTGAATCTCATTGGTTGAATCTAAATCTTCATCCATCGGAAGTTTAACAAAACCTCCGTTGGATAAATAAAGTGTATCATTGGAACGAGTCAACGTCTGTAATTCATTGGTAGCAGACGAATCCGCCAATATCACCGAACCACCATCGGACAGGCGAATGGTTCCTTTACCACCGGAGATAGTTAAATTTTGAATTTCGTTGGTAGCAGAGGTATCATTTCCGGCAGGCAAAGTAACAAACCCACCCTTGGATAAATATAAGGTATCGTTGCTTCTGGTAAGATTTTGTAATTCATTGGTAGCCGATGAATCTCCGTCAAATACTTTATCAAAGGGAAGCTTTACAAATCCGCCATTTTGCAGATAAATAGTATCATTTGAAATTGTTAAGGTCTGAATCTCGTTAGTCGAATCTAT
>CALMVZ010000006.1 GCA_937873155.1 uncultured Bacteroidota bacterium
ACAGGAACAATTACGGTTTCTTCAGCCAGCGCCGCATCACTTAATACAGGTACCGGAACTATTTCGGTACAAAATGCTAATGCCGCAACAATTAATGCAGGAACAGGAAGCATACTCGTACAAAATGCTCAAGCAGGAATCTTGAATGCAGGCACAGGAACAATTACGGTTTCTTCAGCCAGCGCCGCATCACTTAATACAGGTACCGGAACTATTTCGGTACAAAATGCTAATGCCGCAATAATTAATGCAGGAACAGGAACAATTACGGTTTCTTCAGCCAGCGCCGCATCACTTAATACAGGTACCGGAACTATTTCGGTACAAAATGCTAATGCCGCAACAATTAATGCAGGAACAGGAAGCATAGTCGTACAAAATGCCCAAGCAGGAATCTTGAATGCAGGCACAGGAACAATTACGGTTTCTTCAGCCAGCGCCGCATCGCTTAATACAGGTACCGGAACTATTTCGGTACAAAATGCTAATGCCGCAACAATTAATGCAGGAACAGGAAGCATAGTCGTACAAAATGCCCAAGCAGGAATCTTGAATGCAGGCACAGGAACAATTACGGTTTCTTCAGCCAGCGCCGCATCGCTTAATACAGGTACCGGAACTATTTCGGTACAAAATGCTAATGCCGCAACAATTAATGCAGGAACAGGAAGCATACTCGTACAAAATGCTCAAGCAGGAATCTTGAATGCAGGCACAGGAACAATTACGGTTTCTTCAGCCAGCGCCGCATCGCTTAATGCCGGTACGGGATCCATTGTAATCGGTGGCGCAACAGCAGGTTCCGTTAGTTCAGGTACGTTATATGTTGGAAGTACGGCAACATTTAATAGCAATACTCAAATAAATGGACTCTTAAGTATGGTGAGTGGTAGTATAACCCTGGGCGGTCCTGCTACTTCTCCAACCGCAACTAATTTTACCCAGTATGGCGCCATGCAGCTTAATGGCAACGTACAGGTAAATAGCTCAATACAAATAGGAAAAACAGCGGCATTTCAACCGCACAATGTGGGTGTTCAAATTAACAATGGAACTTTGGTGGTTACCAACGGCGGGCTTTATACCAAAAAAGCAGCCACACTTGATGGTGGTGCCCAGTTTAGCGGTACCCTTTCAACAATAAATGGTTCTGTTGTTATTGGTGGGCCGGCAACTTCTCCAACCGCAACTAATTTTACCCAGTATGGCGCCATGCAGCTTAATGGCAACGTACAGGTAAATAACTCAATACAAATAGGAAAAACAGCGGCATTTCAACCGCACAATGTGGGTGTTCAAATTAACAATGGCACTTTGGTACTTACCAATGGCGGTCTTTACGCTAAAAAAGCTGTTACACTTGATGGCGGTGCCCAGTTTAGCGGTACCCTTTCAACAATAAATGGCTCTGTAGTTATTGGCGGGCCTGCTACTTCTCCAACAGCATTACAAATGACGGTATATGGAGCAATGGCTATTGGCAACTCTGGTTCTATTAATTACAATAATGGGGCGTTAAATGTTCTTAACAACTTAAATGTTGTTGGTAATATCCAAATCAATGGCACACCCGTTATTTCGGCTACCGGAATAGGAAGCAGTTCAGTAAAATCATTTATTATACAGCATCCTCGGAACCAGGAAAAATTTTTAATTCATGCCACATTAGAAGGTCCGGAAAACGCCGTGTTTTACAGGGGAACAGCTCAGCTTAAAAACGGAACCGCAAAAATTAAACTGCCCGCTTATTTTGAATCACTCACCAGGAAAGAAGATCGATCCATTATTTTATCAAATGTTGACAGTTTTGATAAACTAGCCATTAAAACAATAGATGGTTATCAGATAAAGAACGGAAGTTTTATTGTAGTTTCTGAGAACCCGGCTTCCGAACAAACATTTAACTGGGAAGTCAAAGCTGTAAGAAAAGACGTGGATCACCTGGATGTAGAACCTGAAAAAAGCAAGGTTTCAGTAACCAGCTTTGGACCATATACCTATGCGGCTCCAAAAAAAGAAACCGTAAATTAATATAAACACGTACACTTTAATGCCAAATTTGATACAATTCAACCAGGTTCAGGGTCAAAACGGTTTGTACCAATCAAGTGCTTCCCTAAATCTTTTTTTTATCATCAATACGCCGGCAGGCGGCGCTCAATATCCGCAACAATTCAGTCTTTCCGACTCGTGGAATACATATAATGGAGTTTATGTGTTTACAATTTGTAAATTATCAAGTACATCTCCACAATGGCAAGAATATTGTACTAAGCTTATGGCAGAGGTTCAATTGCTGATAAGCAAAGCTGCGAAAGACATAGATTATCCAACCACCGCACCTTACAAAGGCATAATATGGCTGGAAGATAATGTGAATCCCAATGCAGAAGATCCGGTTACCATTAATAATGGCGAATGCCTGTTTCTATTAATTGATGGAGGCGAATATATCACTATATACGATCATTATATAGGATTCGGCAACCTTACCATTCCCATTCCGAATACAACTTTTGTATTACCTGCCGCTGATAAATCAAATTACGGTGGTACTCAAGCAACCATCAACGGACTTGTTTTCACCTACACGCCCTGGAGATCGCATGAAGCCGATTATCCTCCCCATCCCGGTTTCCAATGGTACCTTAGCCTGACTGATACTGATACCGGGTTGCTTGAAGGTCAGTTAGCACTAAAGAATCAAAATGCAGATGTATTGCGAGACTGGATGCCGGGTATCAGGTATAACATTACTCCCGATATACCCAACGCATCTGCAATTTCACAATTTTATCCTCTTCTTCCCGATAGCATAAGTGATCTGGTGGCTTATAACATAAAATGGAAACCCCGTGATACACAAAGTACCTTTCTCGGATTTTCAGATAGGAGTATTACTCTGAACAATACACAAACCGCTATTGACTGGCCCGATTCAACTGATCCCGCATCGAATAATTTATTAGCATTTGGGTTTGATAAGCTGACCTACCATTCATGTTTTAACAGCGTTTCGGGCAATCATAAAATTCTACTTATAATGCAGGATGACGCCGGCCTTGTAATAAGTAATTATACCAACACCGATGGGACATCACGCTACTTTCTAATGCCAAGCGGCACTTTTGAAATTGCCCTTGAAACAAAAGATTCAGATTATGTAGCAGGGAACCAGGTTAAATTATTATGCGGACTTGCAGGTACCGAGTTCATTAAAGTAGTGCCGCGTTATGGTAGCGTATTTGGCGATTGCATTAAGTTTACACCACAGGTGCAGACAAACCCGACAACAAATGCTGACGTTTACGTTCATACCTTGATCTCCATTAGTCAAAATCCTGCTAATCCCACGGCACCAACTTATTATAGCCAACCCAAAGCAGCATCCATGTTTGTGTATGAGAACAATCCCCTGCCCGAGCCTCTTGTTAACCCTATACTCGCCTCAACAGACATCATGAATGCCACCTTAAAAGACTCAATAATGTTTCCATTAGTTCCATACGGGAATTTAGTATTGAGTCAAGGTCTCGCTTTCACTGATTTAGCGAAATATGAATTTACTTCATTATCTGTTCAACGCAAGCAAAGTATAGCAAGCCAGGTACTAAGTCATACACCACCAAAGGTCAGTACAACTCTTAATATCACATCGGATACGTCTCAAATTACAGCTACACCGCAGGGTTTCCTTGCCACTATTGATTCAGGCGGACTGAACTGGAGTTCTGTAACAATGGCGCTGTCTGAAGCAGGTAGTTTCGAATTCGCACCATATAAAGGACAGAATTACATTCCCAATGTACTTCGCGACACGCTTCAATCGAATCAACTTTTCCTGGTGGTCACCACCCAAAATAATAAATCGGACAAAAATATACTCGGCCAGCTCAACAGCAATATTACTATCGACGGCTGGCCATTTGAAGCCGTAGTGCCGCAGGCGGTAGATGGCAATGATTATAACAATGTTCTGATATTTAAATTTTGCCAGGGCACCTTAAAAGACCTTGCAACCAATTACAGAAACTGGAACCAGGGCGATTATTATAATATAGATCCACAGGCGACTTCTACCTGGCTGTACGATTATATATGTCAGGCCGAACTCGCCGTGCAGGACAGCAATGGCAGCGGACCTCAGAACCCGCTTCTTCAAAATTTTGTTGACACGGTAAATAACCCTGCCTGGAATGGCGTACTTATGCTCAAGGTGGATGTAAGCGTTCAGGATTTTCCAGAAGAGTTAGAAGGCCTTGTTGCCGGAATTAACCTGAATCAATTCTATGGACACCATATAGGTTTTAATGTGAATAAGCTGGATTACAATTCGGGCAGCTTACAAATAACCGACTCTTCCATTTTCGGATTGATAAATTACGTGGCTACCGACTCAGATAAAAGCAGCACCAGTTCCCAAAGTACTACAGATAGCACCGATCCGGTTTACCAATTCAACGTGCTTAGTCTGCAGGTAGCATTTCAAAATTCCAAAGTGCGCAGTTTCGCATCCAGGATACAGCTTACGACCAACAACTGGTTCGGCGAATCAGGAGTATTAAACCAGGGAACGGGTATTCAGGGTTTTGGTATTTACGCTATTGAAATGAATGGGCACATGCAAAGCAACAATGGTAAAAACGTTTACACCTTTGTAACCAACCCTGGACAGGTCTATCAGTTCAACATGCAAAGCCAGGTGTTTAATTACATCGAAATTACTAATGCGGCATTTATCACCCTGAATACACAACCTGCTCCGTCACCACCACCCGGCGACACCGGCAAAGTAATTAAAACGCATTTTGTTTTTTCAGGTTATCTCAATTTCAAACAACTGGCGCCATTTGATGCGTTTTGCTTTGGTGATACAACGCTTTCTCAGCCCAACGGACTTTGTTTTAACGCCCTTGCCGTAGAAATGGACTTTAATCTTTATACAAATCCGACGACTGATGTTTCTAATATTCAAAACCAGGTGTTCACGTTTGATCCCGGCAACATAACATTCGATATGAGTCAATCCAATGTGCGGGATAATAGCATGTATAATAAATTTCCGCTGTCGCTGAAAACACTCGTTTACTCTAATACAGGCAGCGATGGCGCAACAGATAATCCGTCCGATCACGGTTACCTTCCAATTTCAATTAACACCGACAATAAATTCAGCGGCCTGGGGAATCAGTGGTATGGTATAGCATACAATCTTAATCTTGGCACACCGGGAGCATTGGCTGCTAAAATGGATTTTACAGCCAGTATACTTGTAGCATGGAGTCCGGGTGGAAACCAGTTGCAGCTGGATGTTGGTATTAAATTTCCGGGAAGCGGAGGCGCAAAAAAATTATTGGCGCTTGAAAATGTGATTAAGCTAAGCATAGGCCAGATATTATTTGAAGCGATAAAACAAGAAGGAAGCGAGGCTAAACTCGCTTATGTACTCACCTTCTTCAACATCGGGCTTAAGTTCTTTAGCATTAACCTGCCAATGCATGGCGCCCTGAATGCAGCGTTATTTGGCGATCCAAACCAAAACAACTCCAGCGGTAGCTCACTGGGTTGGTATGCAGCTTATGATAATATGAACACAAAAAAAGTTAGTTAGAGATATGCCACAACAAACTATAAAAATACTTAGCTGGAATATTGATACTCTAAACATTCTTACTCGTTTTCAGTATGCTCCTCCGGCAGGCATGCCACCCTATTCGGTGGATGGAACTGTATTGGATTACATTGCTGAGGTTATCGGAGTCCAAAATCCAGATATAGTATGTATCCTTGAAATGGACACGAGGACACAAGAAAGGATCCTTAACGGGCTTAAGGCGAGGCTAGACGAAAGTAACTGGGATTTCAATGTTAGTCTTCCTGTGCACGGGGGAGCCCCTGATCCCACAGTAGGAGCAGTAGTAGCTAATGAAATTTATGTTGTTATCAGTAAAAAAACATCGTTTAGAGTTCTGCATACTGGGGCATTTAGCCCTAAACCACAACTGGTAACAAATACCATTACGATAACAGCCGCCGATCCAACAACTGGCGCTCCAGCTGTAACAGCAAGTCTAAAACGCCCGGCTTATGTACTTAGTTTTTGTACCCCGGGCCCCGTAGATAAAAATCCTGTTTTGACTTTAGTAGTTGTACATCTTGAAGCCTTCGGAGGCTCGCCTGACCTTCAGGTGTTAACTGATCTACTTCGTAATATCCCACTGTCTCCTCCTGTTGTTATTGCCGGCGATTTTAATCAAACATATAACAGAATTTTGGGAATTTATGCTGGAAATTTACAGGAAGTTATTGGATCAATTGCTGATGTACGTGTCCCCGCGTCGGCACAGCCTAAAGCATCGGTGTTACAACCATATAGCGCGAACCTTCATGGTATGGCCAACGGAACAATTCCCGTTCCACGTAATTTAGTACCTCCAACTTCGCCTTTCTTTTATCGGCAACTCCGTAGTTCAGCTCCAGACGATATAGTTATTCTTAACAATGCTCATCCTGTGCAACCCCCATTTAATATTCCATTAGCGCCACTTCCTGCACCACCTTTACCTCCACCACTAAACAACAGTGGTATCTTAGACCTGGTAAACGCTCTCTTTCTTGGGAATACAAGTAACGATTTTACTGTATTTCCCGGGTTTTACCTTCAACAATTACCGCCAAACAGCTTGGTAACTGATCCTGGTGGAAGGCGACAACAGGATTACGGAGTTACATTGTTTGGTGCACCCGCCAATCCTACTGAATTATTGTATAACTGTTGGGCAAGATACCGCGGCGGAATCAGTGATCACTTACCTGTAATCATGACAGTAGATATCGACATATAAGTATGGCTACAAATACATATGATACACTGAATGCATTAATTAATGCCACGCCGGCAAGCAAAGCGCAGCTACGCTTCCAGTCTTCTTCTTTCTCACCAGATTCAGCAACGTTGTTTGACCAGGAATTAATTGGCGGGTTGAACTTGCTAAATCCTACTCTGGTTGGGCAATCAACAGACCAAAATTTTCAGCTAACAGGTGCAAGCAGCACAAATCCGTTCATTTTAGATGGGCTTACCATAACAGTTGACATTACAAATTCAACCGGCCTTATTAATACTATAAAAGCACAGCCACCCTCTGGACCAGGATTTAAACTACTGTTTAATAATGTGCTTTCTTTACTTAGTGTTAACTACTTAATTTCTTATTCTGGTTCAACCTATAATTTTAACTACAGCATCAATGTTGATGTAAGCACTGAACTTGCAAACCTAGTGTACCTGTTTCCCAATGCGCCTGGAAGCAAACTTAATAATCTGCAATTTATTGCAAACATTAATAATCCTGGCGGAGACCAGAACCCGTACCTGATCTTTTCTCCGTCAATTAGTAATTTAGATTTTCCTTCAATAGGAACATTCCAAATAAGGGATGTTTCTTTTAATTTGCTCACATTTGTTAGTTGGGCCTACCAAGATCCAGATGCAAAAACCGGAAAATATCCTCTTTCCGCCAATACGCTTCAAATAGCGGGAGTAGCGGCTTTTGAATCAATTGCCAAACAAATTAATTTAACAACTCAGTTTGCACTTAATCCTAAACAATTGTTCTTGTCTGGGATAGTTACTGAAATCTCAAAACCACTTGAAAAAACAGATTTAACATTCAACGATCTCCTGACATTAGTACCGGGAACAAACCTAAGTCAAGCACTACCGAACAATCTTCCTTTTATTGATTCTTTTGGTCTTGGCGGTTTTACGATGGGGATCAATGTAGCTTCAACTATAAAAATAAATTCTTTCCACCTTGCATTAGGAACTACTCCTACTTTCTCATGGCAAATCATCCCGAATATCCTGTCGCTGGAAAAACTGGAAATTGATTTTGGAGTAACATTTGGCTCCGGAACTAATGTCAGTGCTTCAATCCTCGGCGTATTTGAACTAGACGGCAATCCGGATTGGCTTTTTGATGTTTCAGGTTCTTATCCACAATATGTATTCCGTGCATTTTCCGCCTGGGATCCAACCAAAGCGCCAACACTTGGCAAATTATTGCAGGGCCCTCTTGGAAATAACATGGCTAACCCTTTCGAAGGTGGATCTGATCCCATTATTGAATCGGTTGATATTACTGTTGATGCCGGGAATAAATCCTACTCCGCCAGCCTTCTGATTGATCCTGAAGTTAGTTTATCATTCGGCAGTTCTGACCCCTGGTTTAAAATCACCGAATTGGGTTTCGACATCAGTTATTTACAATCCAACTTTTCAGGCACAATCTATGGTGTGGTAGTTATTGGTACATCTCCAGCTCCTGTATTCAATATTTATCTTTCGGGTTCATATTCCAATTCTAATAGTCAGGCCACATGGTCCTTTAATGGTAACCTGCAAAACCAGGTTAGCTTTACTTTGAGCCAGCTTATCACTTCGATCTTTACAAGCTATACCCCACCAACATGGCTCTCGGATGTTTCACTTACCATTAAAACCCTGTCACTTTCTTACACGAAAGCGGCTACCACAAGCTACCAGTTTGATCTGGATGCTGTGTGGGCAATCGACATTCCAAACCTCAGCAGCGTAAGCCTTGAAACCATAATTAACGTTGGTAAAAATCCAGGTGGTACCGGTCCTGAAGGTTTAATAAAAGCTATCGCTGATTTTCACGGCTGCGAAGTGGCCATTGAAGTAGATTTTACAGACGCAGATAAAATATACAAGCTAACTGTTAACATAGAAGATGATTTAATTGTATCAGGGACTTACGATTCGGCAAAGAAAACCGCATCTCTCACCTTCAGCAAAATTCCAAGCCTTGGCCAGGTACTCAGCTTCCTTATTGATGTGGCAGAACCTGGTATGGAGTTGATTTTACCAGACCCCTGGAACATTCTTAATGATATACAAATACCCGGAACAATTACGCTCGATTACGATTTCAACAACAAAGCCATTTCAATTGAGTTTGATTATACTGTGGATTTGCTATTGGTAACGCTTAGCGGTATTAAGGTTACTTATATTCCGAAATCGGCTCAACAGGACAAGCAAGTGATGGTGCAGGTAACAGGTAAGCTGATTACCGGTGAGGATTTCAGTCCGGGATGGAACGCGCTGAATCCGCAAAGCACACCACAAGTTCCTGGCAAGCCTACACCATTTGAATTAAAATACCTGGGAGTAGGCCAGCATGTTTCGCCTCGTAACATGGCCTCTATAAACACTGTAACAGATGCTATAAACAGTCTGGCCAACGCATTTAATAAACAGGGAGGCGATACAAAAGGGCAACCAATTGCAGGCACCGGGCTTGAATACAACTCAGGCGCCGGTTGGCTGATCGGCGCAGATTTCAGCATACTTGAAGTGTTCGATATGAGCATCGTATTCCTCGATCCCCTGCTCTATGGTATGTTGATTAATGTGCAAAATAAAGACAGCGCCAAACCGTTTGGAGGATTGCAGTTCGAAATTCTGTACAAGAAAGTAAACGACACAACGGGCATGTACTATATCTACCTGACTCTGCCGACCGTGATGCGTCACCTGGAATTTGGGGAAGTATCGGTTACACTTCCAAGCCTGAAGCTTTGGATATACACCGATGGCAGTTTCAAAATAGATATGGGCTTTCCTGACAATGACAACTGGAATGATTCGTTTGGACTGGAAATATTCCCATTTGTTGGCCAGGGCGGATTCTACTTTGGTGTTTTAAAGGGAGGGGACGTTAATTTTTTACCAAACACATACGGGAATGGAACTTTTAACCCTGTAGTTGAACTTGGTTTAGCTTTAAGGGTTGGTCTTGGCAAAGATATTAATGAAGGTATTATGTCGGCTGGAATAAGCATTACCGTAGCAGGAACCCTTCAAGGCATGCTTACCTTTTATCATCCGAATAACGGTGGTGAAAAATCAACTTACTTCACACTTTCGGCAATGCTGGCCATTATTGGAAAGATTTATGGCTCCATCAATTTCGCCATTATATCAGCCCGACTTGATATAACAGCAATGGTAAGCATTAGGGCCACTTTTGCACTTTACGAACCTGTGTTACTCAACTTTAAAGCCTATGTTTCTGTTGAGCTTACAGTAAGCATCCACATTATTTTTACAATCCACATTCACCTTCATTTCTCGATGACAGTGTCTGAATCATTTACCATTGGTCATCAAACTACACCGCCGTGGGGTACTGGTCCACAAACAACACCACGCACTTTAAACTTAAACAATGGTGCCTCACGCTTATCACATGGAGGTCCTATGGTGATGATGGAATCAGAACCAATTTTAATGTCGGGCGCTTTAACATCACAAAGCCCGTTAAACCAATCGAGTTTTGATATTTCTACAGCCATATTGGGGCCAGAAACAATTAACCTGTTATTTTCTCCACATTATACTACCTCTGGTGGTAAAGCACAGGCTATTTTGATGACTTATATTGATTCGTACGATGGAACTTCAGGCGGAACTTCAGGCAGCAATTCATTTGGTAATTTTGCCACAGGCCTGGTACGATGGCTGGCAACAACTGTATTGGTTAATAACGGACAGACAACCATTGCGGCAATTAACGCTGGAGGCGGCTCTTCCTTTATAGATCAACAAACTATAACATCGCAGCAATTACAACAGCTCGCGAACTATTTCACGCAAAATCCATATCAACCTTTGGCCTGGAAAGAGGTAAGGGGATTCCTCAACGCTTTCCTGAGTATAACAGTTAACATGCCATCCGGTACTTCGGAAATGAATGCTACCGTGTTCCCAATAATACCGTCATTCAATATAGTTGTTCCGGATGGTGCAATCATTTATCCTCCGGGTACCCATTCTCAAACAATAGCATTCAGCCAGGGCGGTTCAGAAACCGGGTACACTGGAATTCAACTCAATCAACTCAATGCGTTCCTTCAGTCGTTTAAAGTAAATAATCAAAATGCAGCTGACCAAGCACCGGTTAACCCAACTTACACAGGTGGATTAATTTCAGCATCTGAAATTATTTTTGTTGACTTTGTCACTATGATGGCCAAGCATGTGATTCAGGAGGCTGGAAATTTGTTTGCTGAGTACGATGTAACACCAACGACCAGTAGCAATTTCATGAGCTTTATAAACGAGTTTGGTTTTACGCAAAACAACTACGAACAAATTCTTTTTGATAACCGCAACCAAACCCTGAACAGTACTTACCAGTTCCAAATGGCTACCGTCAACTACCAGTTGAAAGCTACTGATATAACCGGGAACGTTACAACTGATCTTAACAACATTGTTACTAATAATAAATTTGGCGCCCTTACAGCTGCAGATGTACTGGCTGCTAATCCGGGAATTAAAATGCAACTGGATAACAATGGCCAGCCGGTACCGGTTTTAGAGACTGGCGCTATTATCAGTATTCCGCCATTTACACAAGCTCTTAGTAGTTTGAGTAATTTGAACACATTGCTCGACCTCGCCAATTATTACCATGTGAACGTATCTAGTGCAGTAGCTGTGCAATTGCGCCAGATTAACGGCAACGACTGGAGCCAGCCAATGCCTTTGAACAATCAGCAAAACATAATGAACACCATTTTTGCTGTTGGAACCGATAAACAACTTCGGCTGTGCAACCTTAATCAGATGACTGTTGGTGATTTGAATAGCGCATTGGAAGGAAATTCAACCTTTGCCAATTTATCAGGTATGACTGCGCGATTTATGCTACATGGCTTGCAACTGCCGCAGCCACCAAGCCTGGGCACTGCGAATCCTTTGCTATCTGGTCTTTACCTGCTTACTCAACAACAAATTGACGTAAGTGCGCTTCCTGCAAGTCCGCATATAAGTTCAGCAACAATTACGATTTCGCAAACGCAGGATCCAAACTACAAACTGTCGAGTCTAAGCATTCCAAATCCAAGTTACTCTATTGGTGCTACTGACGTAAGTTACATTCAGCAAATGAACGCTGATTTTTCCGCATTGCTTAATTTTAGCGGGCTTGCGCCAATGCCAAAGTTCCAGGTGGTGAATAAACATTTTGCACTTAGAACTAAAATAAGCGTTGTATCGCCTCAACCTTTTAACAGCGGCATTACAGGACCGGGCACCCTCTGGAAACTGGATACACATCTTATGCAGATACTTCAGAAACAACCTCAGCCTGCAGGATACAGTTTTCAGCTTTTCAAGAAGCAGCAAATCACCGATAATAATGTGAATAACGAAGTGCTGCAAACGTTCTTTATGCCTTCCACGCTTTTAAAGTTCCAGGTACGGCGAGTTGAAAAGGGAAAGGACACAGGTACTTTTATTCCAAACGTGTATGAGTTACATAGTGTAGATACAGAATCGATCCGACTGTTAACACTTTTAGAGGAAGCCGGCGCAACTACAACGCCGACACAATTCCGGTTGATGTATCCGGATGTACCGATTAGAAATGGCTATGCAACACCAACAAAACTAATTGACGGCGGTTTATCAAATAATGGCACCAACCCCGATCTTTTTATTGTTCAGTCAAATCTATCCGAAATATCCAACCCTGTTGCTACTCCCGACACTCCTATTAACGACCAGCTGACACGTTACCTGCTGGAGGCAGGTGTGGTGCAAACCGGAGGCTATTACATGTATTATAAAAACCCGGGAACAAATGAGGGATTACCTGACTATTTATTTTCAGACAAACAACCTGATACCGAGGTGACACTTTTAATCTCTTACAATTTCACTCCAACTTCTATAGAAAATTTGCCAATTACAAATTTCCAGAATTACATTGCGTATCAGGGGCAAATAGATATGGATAATGAAAATCTGTTTTTGGAAGCGTATCTTTCATCCGATGCTTCTTACGACCCTGCCGTGCAACACAAAGCTCCGGTAGCACCTCCGGGTACGGTAGATTTCATATTCTCCAAGCCTGCTGTTGTAAATACTGCAGGATCAGACGCTGACGTAATAGTTGAGAATTTATTCCATCTCATCAGCTACAACATTAACGGAAACTCTTACTTTAATAATAGTTCGGCTGCCATGCCGGTAGGACCGCTAAAGCTGAACAAAGTAAACAGCAGTTACAATAACCAGTCGCCTGATGGTGGTGATTCCGGTACATGGAGTTATGAGGGAGCTGTTTCGGTTTATCCATTATTGAAAACCACGCCTGCGGATACCGATCCTAACATGCCACCTAACAGTAACAATCCATATAACGCGAATGGAAAAGAGGTTAGCTTTGCTTTAAATTGGGTGGATATTTTTGGTAACGAACTTCTCTCCTCACCTTTTATTTCTTCAACAAATCAAATAGCCTATACTGACGAAATTATGCACCCGGGTGAGTGGCCGCATTTAATTAACAATTATGAAATAATTAAAAACAACCCATCTTCCCAAAGTGTGTTTGTTAACAGTAATTTCGCGTTTAATTATGCACCCTTTTTACCGGAAAGCAACCGTAAAACACATCTTGTAGAAAACCCGCTGCCTGATACTCCGCAATGGGTGCTTAAAGCACAAAACTCACTTCAGAAATACCAGCATATTTATTACCAGTACACGGCGGCAACTATTGATTCCTCGCCTGACATGCAGATTCAGATTGGCTCCACGATAGGTTTCCCAACTGGTCTTGGCGATCCATTCAGTACGGCGGTCAACCAGGTACCAATTAGCACGTTTATCAATTTTATCAAGAGCAGTTATATTTTCCTGAAAGGCGCCAGTTCTTCACAATTAAAAATTACGCCTTACCAGATTCCTTCGAATACGCGAATGACCATTTCGGCAATTTGCAGCGCTAATAACATTGCAACACAGGAACAAACCCAGGCATTTCTTGCAGCAAACCAAGGATTGCCTCTGCAATTACAAGTGGGCAGCATTATAAGTATTCCATGTTACCTGCCGAACGGAAGCAATACGCCGAAAGCCGTGAAAGGCATGAATCTTTTTGCTTATACAACAACGGCTCCGGCCACTATACAAAATTACCTTACAACATGGTTGCTCGACCTTACAACGTTCGAAACGCTGAATCCTGATTTTGCAGGGCAACCGGGAACAACAAATATTCCTAAGGGAACAACACTCTATTTCCCGGTTTACAACTACCCGGTTACAACCAGCGGTCAAACCCTCGCCGATGTTGCAACAGCTACCGGAGTGCCGCAAAGCCTGTTGAGCATTACAAATCCTGCCTATTCAAGCGGCACCATTCCACAGGGCAGTGTTTTATTAGTTTCATTACCTCACACACAGGTTGTGCCTACCCTTGTGCCAGTACCAGGTTCAGCACCTTTCAGATTGTTTGTCTCAACCACTGCCATATCTGGTTTTTCTGCTTATACCGGCATCTCCAATTCCGTTTTACAAGCACTGAATCCGGGTGTGATTACAAACGATACTTTACCTGCCAACACGCAAATCATTTTACCGACCGCTAATATTGTTCTGAATGCAATTGGAAGCTATAACCAGGATTTGTTAAGTTTTCTTAACCCGAAAGTTACTTTCCCTCTAACAGTAAATACAGCCATGGTGGTTCCTGATCAATCAGCTAGTATTTCTGTAAATTCTGTGCTTGATGCTACCTGGCTATCCCTGATAGGCGTTCTTAATAGTTTAGGGTCTTCACTGGAATTGTACAATTTGTTTAATACAAGTTCAAATACAACTCAAGTACCTGCAGCAACAATTGTAAATATTCCGGTAGCGTGGTCAGCTGGTACCAATACGTATGTTCCGGCAACCATTCAGGACTTTTCAACTTTATGCCCGGTATCTTGTTCTGCTACGGTAACAACAGCGCAATTCGCGAACTCGTTTGGAATAGATCCCGGATTGTTTGCCAGCTATAATCCAGAAGCAGCTCTCCTGGTAAGCAAAGGAACCACTGTTCTAATACCATGCAGTACGTATACTGTTCAAGAAAACAATACAACTATTACCCAGCTTGCTCAAAGCATTGGTTATACAGGCAGCATTACAGATATTGAAAACTGGCTGAGCCAGATGAATCCGGGCGCAGGCGGAACGTTTAACCAGGGCAGCATAGCGAAAATACCGATCCCGCAAGCCATTACCGTACAAACAAGTGAAGCTCTTGATACAACAAATAATAACAGTATTTTTGAGCTGCAAGTAAAATTACAAGCCAGCAGAAGGACAGGAGCTGCAATTGAAAACGGGGCGCCCGATGAAGTGACATTTAAATCGGGATACATTAATCCGGATTACAGAAGTGGTGATGCGAATGGCGCCTTATCAGCCGGTCCGCCACTTACCCTCGCTGGCTTTGCTACAGAAATTGAACAAGCTCTTCCTGGATTTAAAGTGGCGACCGCAGATGCAAAAGAAACCGACCCTGACAGTCGCTTTAAAGAAATCTGGTTAGTGAACCTGCCTGCCATTTCTGAAAACTCAATTTACCCGGCTTCAGAAATGAAAGCTGTTTATTCGGGGGTTACACTCACGGATGGATTCTACAATCAAATATTGGATACCATGAGTCCAAGCCCTGCCCAAATTACACAATTAGAAACATGCAGGAGTACTGTATGCTGGAGAACGTTTAATTCTGAAAATGATGCGGTGAACGCTGCGTCTGCCTGCTTCCCTGGAAACTGGAACTCGGGTGGTAATTATGAAGCCATTGTGAGCGCTTGCGTACAGCAGGGCAATGCACAATATTATTGCATACCTCCACTTATTAATTACCTGGTAGCTAATCTTAATCCGGCCGGCACTCCAATATATGAATATAGCACCGGTACATACTTAGGCGATACATTTAATAATCCACCTGCCGCCAATAAAACATTTAAAAATGTTGATATGGAATCAATGCTGCAGGATTTCCTATTATCGATCGATAATTTCTTGTTACCGCAATATGCAGTACCTGCTTTCCAATTCGAAACACAACCCGGTCAAAAGTATAAACCTTATACTGACGTTCTTAATTATAAAGATATACTGGCACAATCAATAGCTCAAACAGTACTGCCGGTTTTAAGCAGCGATAATGTTCCGCAGCCGGTAATTGATCAGATATTAACCGAACTGAGAATTCGGTTAAGCAACGTTTACGCTTTTGACTGTATTGGTTATTTGCCAATGACGGCCAATGTGGATCTTTCTACGACCTTTCCTGAAGCCTACTTACACGGACAGGCATTAGGTGCAGTGTGGAACGATGGTAGTAATCCACCTAATATTAATTACCCGGCATTCTCAATTTCGCCTTCGAACATTAAATTTAGTAAGGATGTAAACACAACAAGCCTTGTTTTCCTTTTCAGTACAAAACAAGAAAACCTTCAGCGTTCATTTCCTGTAACCTTTGATTTCCAGATAAACAAAATTGAACACAACATAGAAAACGTAAAGGTAAGTAATAGTACAATTCCTGTTGGTGAATGGTTAAGTTTTGTTATACCGTTCGATGAGTCAGGGCCAATTAATTTAAAGGTACCAATTCCTTTAAGAAGTTACCCTCAGGCTCCTAATCTTGTTTCACACTCAGCGGCACCTTTTATTCAGCAATTTGGAGGCGGTGCAGCCATTAGCTTTGCTGATGAAAATCCGGATCCGTCACCAATTTCGCTTAATAATTTACAGAAAGCTGCTGCTTGGATTTATGAATTTGATTATAAATACGCGGCGGCCAGCCAGGACACATTGAATATCGGTTTAGAAACAACTCCGGCCAATACCAAAACCCAAAATAAACGTGAAACGACGACCAGTGCCGATTTACTGGAGGCTTTATTGCAGTTCGAAGAAGTAATGCCGGCAATTAAAGCTGATCTCAACAAATTTCTCGTTCAACAAGAGGATACAAGCCCTAACAAAATAAACACACTCATTGCCGTGCGTTCTTTTGCATTTATTGTTGATTATGTTCTTAAAGCATACCAGGCCTGGTCTACAGATAAGTTGCAATATCAGCAGACTGTAACTTCCAATGAGTATTTTGAAATATATCAAGGTGATGAAAAGGATGATGAATATAATCTGATAGTACAGGAAAGCCAAAGTACAAATGTATTAAGTCCGCCTATTGTAATATTGGATGGTTATACGTCCAATTGGTCTGATATAACCGGTGGCCTTCCTGCCCGGAATATTACTTTCACGAATAAGGACGGCTCAGTTTTAACACCGGAAAACGGCACATTAATTACACAGCGAACAATAAGGTTTGACCTGAACACATTAAACATACTTGACAACGCAACAGCGAAGGCTAATATGTCGGTTACACGAAATGAATATTTGATTGACGGTTTCCAAACTAATCCTGCTTTCCTGTATCAGTCACCAAGAACAGACTTTGTAAATCCGGTACACCCTACTTTGCAGCCAGACCCTGCAACGCTTCCGTTATACTTAACAACCGATGGAAATCCGCCACCAAATCAACCGGATAAACTGGATAACTACCTTGCAAATTTCTTTTACGGTTTAAATAACAAACAGGGAGGAAAGCAGTATCTTCAAATTTGCTGCAACTATGCTTACACTCTTGCAGGAAATAACGAGAATTCAATTGAAAACCTACAGGTTTCCATCCCTGTAATTCTCACAACGCCAAGCGAGACAGACATTCCAGGCACCGTCAATTCTCCAACAAGCTATATTACACAGATAAAGAAAATGATAGGAAAATGGTTTTCGGCAAATCAACCTACCCGGGAACAAGCATACTTTTTATTTGATATATCTGTTTTCTCAAATAAAACCGGAAATACATTGCCAATACTGCAGCTGCGTGATGTGCAACTGGAAGTTAAAAACATTGATTTAACTGATTTAAATAATTGGAATTCATAATGTCCATATTTATTTATGAGTAAACTACCAAAAATAAGCTGTCTTACCATCACCAAAAACAGGCTCGTTCTCCTGAAGCAGGCAATTAATTGCTTTATGCGCCAGACATATCCCAACAAAGAACTCGTTATTGTATCTGACGGAGATGCTTTTTACAATGCGTCTGTTCACCGGTTTATTCAAACGCTGGATTCTGATGAAATTACAATGCTCGAGGTTAAACCGGCGGGAGAATCGCTTGGTAAACTCAGGAACATTGCATGGAATAATGCAAGCGGTGAGTTTGTATGTCAGTGGGATGACGATGATCAATATCATCCGCGCCGGCTTGAAATACAATACAGCAACCTGGTAAACGAAAATGCATACGCTTCTTTTTTGGTTGAACAATTACAATTATTCTGCGAAGACCAGGTCTTATTACTTGCCAACTGGCCTTCGTTAACTAACAATATTCGTCATCAACTGATTCCGGGAACATTGCTTGTGCGCAACGAACAACGCTTTAGATACGACGAGAATGGTAACTTCAGCCGTAAAGGAGAAGATGATGAGTTAATTGACAAAATGGTTGCTGCCGGCGTTAAAATATCGGGACTTTCGGGCGAGGCTGGTTTATATCTTTACCAATATCACGGCGCTAATACGTTTTCCAGAGAACATCATTATCATCTTGGAATCAATCGATCGGCAACGGCAGAAAAACTTTTACAAGACTTGCCACAGATTTTTGAAGCCCTAAATTATTACAACATACCTACACCTCTGCGCATATTTGCCGGACAGGAGCAGGTGGCGGTGTATAGCAGAACAAAATAACTACGTGAAGAAAACAACACATCATATCTGCCTGAACATGATCGTCAAAAACGAAAGTCATGTAATTGAGCGTTGTCTGGCAAGCGTGAGAGATATTATCAGTTCATGGATTATTGTGGATACAGGATCGACTGATGGCACACAGGAAAAGATACGGGCGTATTTAAATGATATTCCAGGAGAGCTATATCAAAAGCAATGGGTAAATTTTGCGCATAACCGTACAGAAGCGCTTCAGTTTATTCCTGAGGAGGCAGAATACATACTGATTATTGATGCCGATGAAGAGCTATGTTTTGAGAATGAAGTTGATTTAACCGGGCTTATAGAGGACGGATATTATATTCAGACACGTTTAAGTGGTTTGAATTACTACCGCCTGCAATTGGTAAAAAACGGACTTGGCTGGCGATGGGAAAGTAAGTTGCACGAATATATCATTTCCGATATAAGCAGGCCGCCCGCCGTTTTGCAGGGAATATACAATTTACCGCACCCCGATGGCTTTAGATCTTCAAATCCCAACAAATACAAACAGGATGCTCTTACGTTGGAACAAGCCATACTTGAAGAACCTGACAACTCAAGATACTTCTTTTACCTTGCACAAAGTTACCGCGACTGCAGGGATATTGATCTTGCAATACGTTATTATACACGGCGTATTCAAATGGGCGGTTGGCGGGAGGAAGTTTGGTACGCACTCTACCAGATTGGTCTTCTGAAATTGCAAAGAGGTGATGCCTGGGAATCGGTACAAATGGCCTTTTTCGATGCGTTTAATTACAGGCCCAGCCGCGTGGAACCTCTCATTCCCGTAATAGAATATTACCGCAAACTTGGGGCCTGGCCGCTGGCAAACTTTTTTGCCGCCCAGGCTGTTGATATACCATACCCTGATGATATCTTGTTTATAGAAGCTGAGGCGTATTCTTCCAGGCTTTGGCTGGAATATGCCTATATATTAAACGGGCTTGGTGACTATGGAAAAGCTATTGCTGTTTGTAATGCTATTTGCCATAATGCAAATCCAACATCTGAAATACGCCAGCAAGCTCTATTTATCCGGGCCACAGCCTTGGATGCAGCACACCCGGTATTTAATGCACCTGAGTTCAGTTCTAAAAAAATTAAAGTGCTTATAAAAGTGATTGCTCCTGATTTGTTGTTTGATAATTGCCTTGCAAGTATTTTATCTCAGTCGATTCACGCAGATGAAATTTACTGTGTAACTTCTTCCGGCGAACCCGATAGGATATATGAGTATATCGGAGATTTGCCGGTAACCGTTGTTGAAGAAGATGAATTATCAACGGCAATGAAGATTCAAAACGACGACCTGGTATTGTTTCTCGAAAGTAATTCATGGTTACTCTATTGTCATTCACTGAGCAAAATGCGCGACGAACTTGTATCGCGTAATGCGAAAATCCTGTATGGCCAGCATATGTCGGAAAGTGGCTTGCATGGTAAGCTAAATCCGCAAAGCTCAACCGGCTTTCTTAAGTATCGTACACCAGAAAGACAAAATTACGCGTGGTGCATGATTCGGGGCGAGTGCCTCCCGGTAGCGCTTGAAAGTAATATTGTAAATAATAAAAGTGTGTCCCTTGAAAAATACCTGATACCGAAGTATCCGGCTTATTTTATAGAAACATCCCAGGTCGCTGTACAATCTTCGCTACCTGAAGAAATTAGTTCTGACATTCCTCTAACCAAACAAATAATTAACAATTAAAACATCCTGATTATGAAAAAAAACAATTTACAGATTACTATTTACTTTTACCTGATACTCCTAATGAGTTCATGCGCGCTTCAAAATCCTGATGCAGGCTCAAACTTATCAGAACATGTAAAACAATATCACACTATGCAGGCGGGTGATATGGATTATATCTCAAAGAACATAAAACGCAATGTTCCTCATGAACTGAACCTGGCACACGACGCTCAATATAGATATGTGTTGCATAACCTTCGTGAAGGTGGAGACAGCCCGGAAAAATCCCCTGCTTTATATGAGCATTTGAAATGGCTTAGAGATTCAGCTTTAAAGGTAAATAAGGGTAACATGGCGCCAACAGTTTTAAGAGCTTTCATGGCTACCTCCCCTAATGAAGGATCTGTAGGCCCATTATCCGATATTAATTTACTTACATCATTGTACAGTACAGATCAGGTGAATTATACAACAAGCGGGCTTAGTTCCATTTATAACGGGTGTTCGAGTACCACCATGCAGTTTAACTTACGAACTGTACAAACAAATACCCCCTTTTACGTTTCACCCGGATATAAAGCTTTTGGTCCAGCCACTGAAAACTGGTCACAATCTACAACCGCTTCGGTTCCTCCTGCTCAAAAGAACGAAAATGTGGTTTCTACAATACTTATTATCCCATCACCAAGTGCTCTTGGCAGTGGCGGCGCCATTACTATGTCATCAGAAGATTTTATTAATGCGACCGACCAATGCGTTACAGCACCCAATTATGGCACCTATCAAGATCCTTCTGTGATTCCTTGCCCACCACCCACCGCTACCTGCATCAACAAAGGCGATGTAAGTCAACCCATAGTAAGTTGTTATGGTCGGAATAGCTATCAGGCAAGAGCTACTTGCGGCGCATGCAATTATGGTTACCCTGCCCCGGGCCACCCCGACTCCCTATCGTTGATGGTTAGCGGTTCAATCACATTCCCAAATCCGATTGCAACTGATGCACTGGGAAACCCCATTGGGCAATTGGTAATGTATTTGCAACAATCTAATGGCGGTTGCATTCTTAAATCACAGTATTCTGACAGTGGGCCGCTGCCCGCTAACTTCAGCGTAAACGGCGCTAGTCCCAATGTGCTTAACTATTGCTTCATTGGTGGTGACTTTACAAGTGCAACTTGTTTTAAGGATCTTGTTAACTCAACCGTTGACCTGAATATGGAAGTGTACGTGATGTTGAATGTGTCGTCGGGATCGAATTACGCTCAGGCGAAGGTGTCCAGCAACAATTGTGGTACCGTAGGACAGCCATGGTGCGCTAACGTTCCGGAAATTTGCATTTTTCAGGGATGCCTTGAGAAGGGAACATTGATCACATTGGCCGATGGCAGCACAAAGAAGGTAGAAGACTTTAAGGGAGGCGAGCGCGTTAAGTCTTCGGGTACCGACCGAACTGTGGGTTCTACCACATCTGGGAATGAATGGGTGCCTATGTACCGCATTAAAACACAAAATGGCAAAATGGTGCTTATCTCGGGTAAACATGCCGTGCCTACTACTGCCGGTATGAAACTGGTAAGAAACCTGATGGTGGGTGATGTAGTGAAAACAGACCAGGGTGATAGCAAAATCAGTGAAATTATCAAAGAAATGTACAGCGGCACAGTACACAATTTTATGGTTGGTGACGAAAAAGATGTTGAGAAAGGATTGGCGAATATGTATGCTAACGGCATTCTTGTGGGCGATTTAGCCTCGCAACAATATTATACACGTGCTCACAGAACAAAGAAATTTTCGGTGGAAGAACTGAAAAGCCAGGTTGATAAAAAATGGCACGAGGATTTGGAAAATCATTTAAATGCCAAATAAAATTAAAACAGAACCAAATTATCTCTACAATAGCAGAAATATCTAGAAGTTACGAGAGAAAAAAAATAAAGGGGACGACCAGTTTTTACAACGATCGTCCCCTTCGGTAGACTGGTACGTGAAATTTAACCTTTTAGGGGCTTTTTTGGCTAAAGTTGATACTATTAAACATATCGAGTTGAAAAAACATTGTGGTGTTGATGATGCTCTGAAGTAGTTTTTTGTTCGTTGTCGTGGTAATGAGAATGTGCAAAGGCATTATGGCATTGAATTATCAGGAATGATAAAACTATAAAAAAATATCCTGTCTTTTTAACTACAAGCAAATATACTAATTACTAAATAGGTTAAAGTAACGAATTATTCCAAAAGTTTGTGAGCAAGTATAAAAAGGAACGTGCCGAAATTAATACAGATATCGACGTATTGAATTGTGGAACTTCAAACCTCGAAAACAGGCTTGAAAAGTATACCCGAAGGTCTGCGAATCTAACATTTTAGTGGCTTTTTTGACTAAAATTGATTAAAAAAATTCGTTAAGGGTTCTTTTAATTACTCCTTAATTATTTTTTTGGTGAGTGGCCCAATTTTTAAAAAATAAATCCCGTTTGATTTTTCGGTTAAATCAATTTCTGATTTTCCTTCGTTAACTTTTCCAAAATAAACAAGAGAACCGATAACATCTATGATTTGAATCTCCATAGTACTTGAAGTAACAATTGTTAGTTTTGAATTGAAGGGGTTTGGATAAATATTTAGATCAGAAATAGAGTTTAACAATACATTTAGGCCTGTACAGGCATCAACACTTTGTGTAACAACCGCCGTTTTCATACAACCATTAGCGTCAGCCCCATTTACAGTGTAAGATGTTGTAACGGTGGGGGAAATCACGATAACAGTTGTGGTTGCAGCCGTGTTCCAAGTATAGCTAGTAGCACCGCTAGCTGTTAAACTTGCTGTTTGGCCAACACATAATAAAGTACTGTTTGAAACAGCTGTTACAGTAGGATTTGCATTTACAGTGAATGTGATCGGTGTACGTGTTGCACTAGGCGCACAAGTGAATGCAGATGCGTAATAGGTATATGTACCGACACTTAACGTTGATGTGATATAGGTTGTTCCCGTACCTAAAGCCGCAGTTGAGGAAGGGGTTGCAAACCAATTAATAGTTGCGGTGCCGCTCGTAGCGGTTAAGGTGGCTGTATTATTATCACAAATATTTAAAGCGCTACCTGAAGGACTAGCCGGCAATGAACATTCCATAAACTTTACTAAATAAGTGTCAGTTGCCCCTCCAAAAATTGATTGATGCGATCCTGCTGTTGCGATCACAGTACCGCTATTTGTGATTGTATATCCTGTCAAATAAACGCTACCTGCCGGATCAGTAGTGCATGAAAAACCATAATCATTACTACCACCTCCATAATAAGTGCCCATTTGTCTCACTCCGGTTGAATCAAACTTTACTAAAAACGCATCCTCGCCTCCTCCATTTATTGTTTGATGCGCTCCTGGTGTGGCTATAATTGCACTTACAGTTGATTGTGAGTGCCCTGCCATATAAACATTCCCATTGGTATCTGTAGTACAGGATTGTCCATTTTCCTTCGCAATGCCTCCATAGTATGTACCCCATCGTCTTATACCTGCTGAATTAAACTTTACTAAAAATGCATCATAAACCCCTCCGTATGTAGTTTGATGCGCCCCTGTTGTTGCTATTATAGTGCCGATATTTGAATTTGTAAATCCGGTCAAATAAACATTCTCAGCGGCATCAGTAGTGCATGAATATCCAAAATCACTCAAAGTACCTCCGTAATAGGTGCCCCATTGCCTGATTCCGGTAGAATCAAACTTTACTAAAAATGCATCATCCCCGCCTCCGTTTATTGTTTGATGCGCACCTCCTGTTGCTATCGTTGTTCCTGTATTTGATTGGGTATATCCTGTCAAATAAACGTTCCCTTTTGCATCTGTAGTACAGAATTGTCCGATATCACTCCCTGTATCACCATAGTAAGTGCCCCATTGTCGCACCCCTGCTGAATTGAATTTTACTAAAAATGCATCTTGCATTCCTCCAAAAACAGATTGATGTGAACCAGATGTTGCTATTATAGTGCCGCTGTTTGTAGTTGTATATCCTGCCATGTAAATATTGCCTGCCGCGTCGGTTTTGCATGATTGTGCAACATCATTCAATATACTTCCGTAATAGGTACCCCATTGTCGCACCCCTGACGAATTAAACTTTACCAAGAATGCATCCTGCCCTCCTCCTAAAATTGTTTGATGTGATCCTGCTGTTGCTATAACAGTTCCTGTAGCGGAAGTTGTAAATCCTGCTATATAAACATTATTGATGGCATCGGTACTGCAGGATACTGCATGATCGTTTCCTGTATCACCATAATATGTTCCCCATTGTCGCACACCGGCCGAATTGAACTTTACCAAGAATGCATCTTGCCCGGCAACATAAGTAGTTTGATGAGCGCCAACTGTTGCAAATACGGTCCACAAACTTGTAGTTGTCCTACCTGCAATATATACATTCCCTGATGCATCGGTTGTACAGAAAGGATCAACTTCATTACCGTTTCCACCATAATATGTTCCCCAACTTCTTACAAGAGGATCAATTGTAAATGCTTGGTAAGGATCTACATTTTCAATATCAAAACTTATTATTCTGTTATTTATTTTCCATTTTGCCCTTAATTCTTTATTATTTTGTATTACTAATGGAGCTTGCTCAATAATATGGCCCAGTGGGGTCGAAATTACTAACTCGCCTTTCCAGTTTAATTTAATATCTGTAGCACCACTTAATTGTAACTGAATCTTTTTATAGTCAGCGCCGGCAGCTACTTTATAATCGTATTTTAAGTGCCCCTCTTTATAATACCATTTTAAATCGATACCCTCATAAATCTTGGCGTAGGTAATATCTTCAAAACTTCTTACCTCTAAAGCACCTTCAGGGCAACTTTTTAAATAGTAATTATTGAAACCCCCGGTAGAATTACCTTTAATTACTTTTGCCCTGACATTTGAATTTAACCAATTAACATCCAAACGGTAAATAGTACCTTTGTCTAATTCTTTTCGTTTTTCTTTGGTGTATTCATCCTCTACTTCTTTCCAGCTATCTACTTTACTTAACTGATAACTAATGCCATTGTTTTTTAAGTAGAATACTAAGCTTCCATCTGTTCCTGAAAACAATACATCGGGCCGTGCGTTATAATTTTGGTCGTGTACCTGTCCTTTATTTTCTGTAAAACTAACACCTGCTGTTGTTTTGGATGCAAACCCTCCGGGGTAATTTAAATTCTTACCCGTATTAGACAATGTGCTTAAGCTATATATCATCAATAAGGCAATAAAGAGCCGGGTGTATTTATTTTTATTCATCCTGATTTTTGTTTTGAGATAGTTTTATTATATACTTATATTTTCTACTTAACCGCCAATTCATCCAGAGGTTACATTAAAAATCCATTTTCAGAAGTAATAGGCTTTGGTATTTCTTTTTCACCCAGCATTTCCCTTAGATCTATTTCGATTGAACGCGAAATTGAAGTAATAGGAACATCGTTGTAGGTGCCTTCGAAAGGATTTTCAGAAAAATCACCGATCATTTCCGATAAGAAAAACATCCAAATGATTAATGCGGAAAACGGAATAGTAAGCCAAACCGTGTGGCTTCTTAAATCGTGAAAGATATTTAATAACCCAAAAGGAGCTATGATTGAAAAAATTACAGTCATCCACAAGGCAACCGATGAATACTGTCTCGGAAAAGGAAAATTTTTGATGCGTTCACATCTGCCTTGATCCGCATAAAGTTCCGTAATTATTTTATGAAACTCCATGTGCCGGAAATCATCAAAATATCCTTTGTCTTTGAGTTCTTGTAATCTTACAGACTGCTTATGTAAAATTTGAGTTGCAATATTTGCTTTGCCTTTGTACAAGGCGAACTCATCATCGCTGATCAAATTTTTTATCTCTTCCTCCAAATCATGAAAATAAAGTTCACAAATGGTTGGACTGTATTTCCTGTTTATTCTATATTCTGTATGTTCCCACTCCCGCTCTAACCTTAACTGAAATCTTAAAGCAGTTAACCACGCGATATGTCTGTGCAATATTTCTTTTTTTATAGCTTCGCTGTTTTCTCCTTGAAAAAAACTACAAACAGCCGCTCCAAAAGTCCTGGAGTTGTTTACAATTCCGCCCCATATTTTCCGGGCCTCCCAGGTTCTGTCATAGCTCGCGTTATTTTTAAATCCTAAATAAAATGCTACTGAAATACCCAAAATACCAATAGGCTGCCATTCAAAAGAAAAATCAAAATTCAGCTTGTGATAAACAAACTCAAACAAAAAAGTCAGAATAAGTGAATAAACAGCCCCTATCATAAAAGGCTTTTTACTCCAGTTAAAGGTCATCCAAAATCCATATCGTCTACGAGTGTACATAAATGGTTTGTTAATGCATTTTTAATCAATTGCGGTATGAAAATAAGTAAAATTAATTGATTGCGATATCATTCAGTATAACGCTGCCGATTTAGGTGCCACTAAAAGAAAAAAAACTCCAAAAAAGTTGCTTTTTTCGAAATTGTACCCTGTAGTAATTATAAATTGGTCTCGGATGCAAAACTACAGCCTTTCATAAGCCTGGGCTTTGTTCACAGGTTCAAAGATTTTGCTTTGTAGCTATAACATAATCAGATGTGACGATTCTTTATTTCAAAAAAGTCTGGACAACAAGTTAATCCGATAGTTTTGACAGAAAATGAAGAAGGGACTCCCCATCAACCTGATGGAAAGTCGCCTTCGGCCCTGTGGGTTGAATTTATCGAACTTTATGTCGGATTTCAAAGAATTAGGGTCTTAATATCTCATTAAAACATAACCAATACTGGCTACTTTTGTAAATCTTTTAATTGCCTTTCTGTTGGATAGAAAAAATAATTAAATAAAATCTAATAAGGATATTTATCAAATAGAACTATATTACGGTTGCTTATATATAAGAAATAAATTTTTCATTTTGGCCATAAGTGGTATTTTTAGTATATTTATGGCCAAAATGAAATTATGATCGGAAGAGAAATTGAGAAGCAAATTCTTGAAGAAAAACTGGCATCTGCCAAGTCAGAATTTGTTGCCATATATGGCCGCCGCCGTGTTGGTAAAACATTCTTGATAAGACATGTTTTTGAAAACAAACTCACTTTTTCTATTACTGGGCTTAGTAATGCAACGCTTATTCGTCAACTTGATAATTTTAACGGTACTATTAAAAAGCAATATCCTAAAGTTAATTTCACTCCGGCTGCGAAATGGTCGGAAGCCTTTGACCAGATAAGTGAGGTGATTGACAAGTCAAAGCAAAAAAAGAAAGTGATCTTTATTGATGAGCTTCCCTGGTTCGATACAGCTCATTCGGGCTTTATATCAGCTTTGGAACATTTCTGGAACGATTGGGCGACTAAGAGAAAAGACCTGTTATTAGTCGTGTGTGGTTCTGCTGCTTCATGGATGATCAATAATCTCATTAACAACAAAGGCGGTTTACACAATCGGGTTACTCAGCGTATCAAAGTAGAACCGTTTACTTTGCAGGAATGTAAAGCATTCATGACAAGTAAGTCTATTGCCCTGGACAATTATCAGCTGGTACAGTTATACATGGTATTAGGTGGTGTTCCTTTTTACTGGGACGAAGTAAAAAAAGGACAGAGCGCAGCGCAAAACATCGACCGGATTTGCTTTGCCGCAAACGGATTATTATTGACAGAGTTTTCCAATCTTTATAAATCTTTATTCGATAAAGCGGAGCGTCATGAAGCCATTGTGAATGCGCTAGCCAAAAAAGGAAAAGGATTAACCCGCGATGAAATAAGCTCCGAAAGTGGTTTGCCGAGCGGAGGCGGCTTAACAAGATTATTGAATGAGCTGGAAGAGAGTGGATTTATCAGGAGGTATATTCCATTTGGAAAAAAATCAAGGAACACGCTTTACCAGCTTTGTGATTTCTTTTCCTTGTTTCATCTGCGCTTTATCAGAGGGACAAAAACATTTGATAAGGACCATTGGGTAAAGCTGATTGACAGCACCAAATACAGGGCATGGAGCGGATATGCCTTTGAGCAGGTTTGCATGAGCCACATCCCGCAGATAAAAAAAACATTAGGTATTAACGGTATTGAAACGGAAAGCTCGTCGTGGAGAAGCAGCAATACGATAAATGGCGCACAGATCGATTTACTAATAGATCGCAGGGATGGTGTAATAAACATTTGCGAGATGAAATTTTCTGTGGGAACCTTCATCATCGACAAAAAATATAACAATGAGTTGCTCAATAAAGTAAATGTTTTTAAGTCGGAAACAGCTACCAAAAAATCGGTGTTTCTTACAATACTCACTACGTTTGGATTACAAACCAATGCGTATTCAGGCAATGTGCAGAATGACCTTAATATGGACGTACTGTTTATGCCTATATAAAAGAACAAACCTGCAATTTCATTTTTTTTCATTTTGGCCATAACTGTATTTTTTAAGCTACTTATGGCCAAAGTGATATTGTATACTTTCTTAAGAAATCACTATTGAAAGCGGTCATTTTTTAGTAATATGTATAGTTTTATTTTATGTTAATGCATGTAAAGAATATTTAGGGAATTGCCTTTGATTTTACAGGCAACTCAAACATATAGTCATTCTATTGTGAGAAGTATCAATAATTAGAAATTTATGACCAATATTGTCCATTTTTTTGCTTGTAACAATGTTATTTTGGGCTGAAAGAAAAATTTATTCGTTCGATAAAATATTAGATGGGGATTTTTATCGAATCAAAAAGCCGCTGAAATTCAGCGGCTTTTGCTTTAAGTACCCAGAAGGGGACTCGAACCCCTACACCTTGCGGCATACGCACCTCAAGCGTACTTGTATACCATTCCAACACCTGGGCATAGCATACTCCCGACTACAGTCAGGACAAACACTAGAGTTAAGACTGCAAATTTGGCGAATTTTTCACTTAAACGGAAAAATTAGAAATCAACTTAGATCTCATTTCCGGATATTTTTTCAAATTTTCAATGTATTTTTTGGATTTCATAGATTTCACATGGTTTTCTATTTTTCTTGCTATACTACCTTCCAACTCACTTATTTCAAGAAATAATTCCCAATCATCAGCTACAGATGTAAATGAGTTGGCAAATTTCTTATTACGATGTTCTATCAGGCGCTCTTCAAGATCCAGACAACTCCCTATATAGAATTTGTTAAGTTTTTTGGACGATAGAATATAAACGGAGGCCATAAAAAATTTCGATCCTTATACTTACATATTCGCAGCCGTACTTGTATACCTCCCGATAGCTATCGGGACCAACACCTGGGCATAGCATACTCCCGACTACAGTCAGGACAAACACTAGAGTTAAGACTGCAAATTTGGCGAATTTTTCACTTAAACGGAAAAATTAGAAATCAACTTAGATCTCATTTCCGGATATTTTTTCAAATTTTCAATGTATTTTTTGGATCTCATAGATTTCACATGGCTTTCTATTTTTCTTGCTATACTACCTAGAGTTAAGGGCTTAAATTTGGTGGTTTTTTAGATTCCAAAGAAGGTTTTAGAATAAATATGAAACTGAGACCGTTATGCCCCCTAAAAAATCTAAATCACCCGGTTCGAGTAGCCGGCACAATGTTTTGAGTAGAACTAGAGTTATTATTAGGGACAAAAAGGGATCAAACTATTGAATATCCGTACATTTGAACAACTAAAAAAAACCGGAAAGGCCCATTCTCAAAAACAGGTCAGTAAAGGATTTTTTATAACCAATACATTATGTTAAAAAGCACAACACTTCGTTTAAGTTTAATAGTAAGTATTTTCGCGTTTTCGTCTATTTTCGCCCGTGAAAAATTCAAAATTTCAGGTGACCTATTTGGTAAACGCGTTATAACCGAAAACAAAGGCCAATTCTCTGACGCGGTTAAGGACCAACCTATCAGCTTTGCTTACGATAATTCTGATGAAGGTGTGTTTTTTCATCAAAATTCTTTAACCTATAGAATAATAGAACATTTTCCAATAACAGAATCATTCAAAGAAAAAATAGAGGAAGGTAAAAAGGTTACCCCTAAACCTGATAAGAATTTTTTCGTAAATATCAGCTGGAAAAACTCAAACCCAAATATTACACCATCTGTTGAGGGATTGCAAAACCACTATCAAAGTTACGGTGATGCTATTTATAAATCGAATTGTTATAAAAAATTAATTTATAAGAATGTCTATAATAAAATTGATGTTGAGTATACCTTTACCGATGAAAAGACGAATGGTATAAAGTACAATGTTATCTTAAAACCGGGTGCTAACCTTTCTGATTTCAGAATGGAATTTAAAGGTGATGTTAAAAGCATAAAAATACGTAATAATGAATTACATATTAAAACTCCTTATTTAACAGTAAAAGAATTAAATCCGGTTGCCATTCAGAATGGCCAAAAGTTAGCTTGTAATTTTATATTGAATGATGACAACACGGTTTCATTTCAAATACCTGGCGGATATGACCCTAATGAAGAGTTGATCATTGACCCATGGGTAGTAAATTTAGCTTTAACCACTAATAATTATGGGTACGATGTTGACTACGACTACTTCGGAAACTATTATGTTTATGGCGGTAGCGGTCCTTTTTTAATTTGTAAATACAATACTGCCGGTGCTTTGCAATGGACATTTAACGGCACTGTGCCTTCTCAGGGCTGGACATCTTTGGGCAGCCTTCCGTCAGGTAAATATGTAGGGAATTTTGTTGTGGATAAAATGACAGGTAAATCGTATACCGGGGAAGGATTCAATAGTGCAGTAGGTACCAGGATAGTAAGGATCGATGCGAACGGCTTATATGACAACCTGATCAGTACCGCAAATATCACATGGAACGAAGTATGGGATATGAATTATGATTGTGCTAATGGGAGATTTTTCGGTATCGGAGGATCTACAAGCGGAAACGTTTCAGCAGGCATTTTAAATACGGTAACAGGCGCTATAACACCACAGAGTTTTACCGGTATGGCAGGTAGCCAACAGGATATTGCTTCAAGTACCATTGACCCTCAGGGAAATATATTCTTTGTATACGCTACTGTAGCTATAGCAACTTTAAATAACCGCCTCTTAAGAGTGAACGGAGCGTTTACCGGTAATGTCTGGATCGCCCCAAGTACATATAACACATTTGCAGAAAGTAATAACAAATTTTATCCCGGAGCCGCTATGCCCGCTCAATATTCGAATGGTTTTAATGCGCTGGCTGCCAGCACATCCTACTTGTATTATTTTGACGGAAGTAACCTGGCCGCATATAATAAAGCTACTGGCGCAATGCTTGGGTCGTTGGTAATACCGGGCTTAACAGCCAAGCAGCAAGGTGGTATTGCAGTAGACGGCTGTGATAATGTTTATATAGGTGGTAATGGAAATATTTTATGTTATAAGTTCAATGGTACCTCTTTTTCCGCTTTACCTTCTATTGCACTGGGAGTTGCCAATCCTAATAAATATGTGACCGATATTAAGTATTATGAAGCCGCAAACGAATTATATATCAGTGGTTCCGGTTTTGGTGGTATTTACTCTGCTATAAACAGCCTTACCTGTACGGCATCAAACTGCACAGTAACTACAGCATGCGCAGGGGTTGCATCCGCAAGCGTATCTACAGGTATTGCTTCACCTGTATTTAGTTATTCCTTTACAAACAGCACAGGTTCTGTTGTCGCTTCTTTTATAAATACTACAGCAACAACTGTTACAACACCAACTTTAGCAGCCGGTAATTATACCTTATTCGCACATATCAATGCGCCTTGTGGCCCGATCATCACTTATACATTTAATGTTTCAGGGCAGGTAATTTTAGCTCCAACTGCAATTACAAGATGTTCTACAACAGGGATCACATCTACTTTAAGCATAAATGCCACAACAGGTTTTACACCTGCACCTACAAGTTACAATTGGTCAGGACCGGGAGGATTTACCGCCTCAACAGCAACTGTAGTTAATAATAATGCCGCTGTAGGTATTTACACAGTCTCAGTTTCGAATGGCTTCTGTAGCGGTTCCGGAACAGTTGCCGTGGTTGCACCGGGCAATTTTACGCCTAACATCACAGCAACTAATGTAACTTGTTTTAATGGTTCAGACGGTAGCGCCTTTTTATCATCAATAACCGGTACTTCCACCGCACCATACACCTATACCTGGAGCACCAGTCCTGTACAAAATACTGCATTAGCAAGTAATTTGATCGCAGGCACGTATACTTTATCTGTAACCGATAGTATGGCTTGTACTTTTTCAAATACAATAACAATTACACAACCACCAACTGTGCCTGTTGCTCCTACAAACACCGGCCCGTATTGTGTAGGTACCACTATTCAATTAAATACAGGAACCTTTACAACTTATACCTGGACTGGTCCAGGTGGATTTACCTCAAATACACAAAACCCTACTATTCCTAATGCGCAATTAACAAATGCCGGGCAGTATACGGTAGTTGTTACTAACGCGAACAATTGTTCTTACACCGGTGTTACAACTTTATTTGTTAATCCTCTGCCAATACCAAATATCGTTACTAACGGGCCTGTTTGTGTTAATGAGGTGCTTAGCTTATCAGGTACCGGCGGAGTTAATTATTTGTGGAATGGCCCGAATGGTTTTATTTCATCTTCCCAAACCCCAACAATACTGGCCAGTTCAGCTGCCTACAGCGGAAATTATAGTTTAACTGTAACTGATGCTAACGGATGCAGCGGAACTACACAAATGAATGCCATTGTAAATGCATTGCCAACTGCCGCGATCATTGCAGCCAACAACACAGGCTGTGCTCCGGTATGTACTTCATTCACTGTATCAGGCTCAGCAAGTATTGTGACTGCAAATTGGTATATGGGAGACGGATCATATGATACCGGGACCTCAACCACCCCACGTTGCTATTCAGTGCCGGGAATTTATACTGTAGGCGTTGTTGCATCAGATGCGAATGGTTGTACCGGAAGTAATACAGCTACTCTTGAAGTGTACCCTATTCCTGTTGCTGATTTCAATCATGCACCTATTAAACCAATTTTAAATATCGACCAGGAAGTAACTTTCACAGATGCTTCATGGAATGCACCTATTGTTAGCTGGAACTGGTATTTTATGAATACAGCCCAATACACATCCATATTACAAAATCCTACTTTCATGTACACTGAACCGGGTACATATCCTGTAGCGCTTGTGGTAACCAGTGACAAAGGTTGTATGGATACGCTAATAAGACCACTTGTTGTTGGTGAAGATTACGGAATCTATGTTCCGAATGCATTTACACCTAACGCTGACGGATTGAATGATGTGTTCCAGCCAAAAGGTTTTGGGATCGTAAAATATGAGTTAAATATATTTGACCGTTGGGGTGAAAAGGTATTCTTTACAAAAGAATTTAATGAAGGCTGGAACGGAACTTTCCAGGGCCGTAGCAATAAGATCATTGAAGAAGGATCATATACGTGGTTAATTAATCTTACTAATGTGTTTGGTAAATCATATGAACTCAAAGGTCACGTGATCTTAATGAGATAGGCCTCTTTTCTTACTTTTAACAAAATAGTTTAAAGTCAAGCCCTTTGATCCCTTTTTACGCTTCTTTTAGCCAGATCAAGCCCCCGATAAGGGCTTGATCTATTTTGGCTTCAAAGAGCCGAAAAGTGAACTAAAATTTGCCAAAAGTCAATAAATCCCTATATTTGCGCCTCGCTTTTAGCCGCTGTTTACACGAGGTAAAGAATGCTACCAGCTTAAACATTAAAAGCTTAATAAAATGAGTTTATTATTAGATTACGTAAAACAACAGTTAACACCTAAAACTAATCACCCGAACTTTAAAGCAGGTGATACAGTTACTGTTCACTACAAAATTAAAGAGGGTGATAAAGAGCGTGTACAGCAATTTACAGGCGTAGTTATCCAAAAAAAGAACGAAAGAGCAACAGCATCTTTTACCGTTAGAAAAATGTCGAATGGTATCGGTGTTGAACGTATTTTTCCTGTAGCTTCTCCGTTTATCGAGAAGATCGAGATCGCTAAAGTTGGTGTGGTTCGCCGCGCTAAATTATTCTACTTACGCGACCGTACAGGTAAAGCAGCTCGTATCCGTGAAAAAATTCAAAATACTGACGAAGTTAAGGCGTAATATATTTTCCATTAATAAAACCCTGAAGCGTACTTGTTCTGCTTCAGGGTTTTTTTATGCGTTCTATAGTAGAACTTAATTTCGTAATTTTATAGGATACTAATGAAGTTGAAGTCTTTTTATAGTTTCTTACTGATCCTGATAACTGCGGTCTCTATCGCCCAGAAACCAACGGCTTTTGCAGGCCCCGATTTTACGATCTGTCCGAATGGCGGCTCTGTTGTAATAGGCGCTTCAGTTGCAGCTACAGGAGGAACTCCCCCTTATACTTATTTATGGAATCCGCCAACAGCATTAAGCAGTCAAACCGTTTCTAATCCTACAGCTTCTCCTACCGTTCAAACCACTTATACTTTACAGGTTCGGGATGCCAATGATAGTTTAGACACAGACGTTGTTACGATTTCCATTTCAGATATTTTAAAATACAAGGCAGGAAAAGATTCTACTTACTGTTTAGGAAAAGCTTCCAATATCCAACTGGGAAGCGCTGCAAATGCCACTGCTGTTGCTACCACTTTTACCTGGTCTCCAACTTACGGATTAAATAACCCGAACGCGGCGAATCCGATCGCGAATCCCAGTGTAAGTACAACTTATTCTTTAAATGTTTCGAAAGATGGATGCACGGCTTACACAGGAAGTGTGAATCTTAATATCACGATGTTCAATGTAAATCTTGTATTTCGCGATACTACCATCAATGAAGGAGAAACGATCACTTTAATAGCGAATAGTTCGGCCTTAACTTATACCTGGTATCCCTGGAACCCAACCTGGAAATACGGCACTACGAATAAACCGGATGTCAGTCCCGGCATTACAACAACTTTCTATTGTTTAGCTATGGATCAGAACGGCTGCCTTGGTTTCGACACCGTTAGAGTAAATGTGAATCCAAGTGATGATCTTGTTTTCTACAGTGCTTTTACACCGAACGGAGATGGCAACAACGATTATTTTTACATCGGCAACATCCAGAAATATCCTGATAATATTTTAAAGATCTATAACCGTTACGGACAGGTTATTTTTACCTCAGCAGGTTATCAAAACGATTGGGATGGTGAATACCAGGGAAACAAATTACCCACAGGCACTTATTTTTATATTCTCTATACTAATGCGGAGAGAGGAAACTACAAAGGTTCCGTCACCATATTAAGATAACTTATTTTAATTCTTGAAAATGGATCGCAGGCATTATATATACTTAATTCTTATCCTGCTCTCATTCACAACCTGTAAAAAAGTAAAACTGAAAAACGAATACGAAGTTCTTAAAGGAGAATGGCGCTGGTACCGCGGCTGGGGCGATGGCGGAACATCTGAATTAAAACTCGAACTTAAAAAACGCGGTCATTACGACCTTTACCGTAACACAGATAAAATTGAACAAGGACGTCTTGTAAAAAAAGATGGCCGCGTAAAATTCATCTCAGAAAAAATATTCAATAATAAAGACCTTATGCTAAATACTAAAATGATAGTGTTTATGAGCAACGATAGCATTAATATCACCAAAACAGATTGCGCGGATTGTGCTTTCAGTACTTTCCGGAAAAACTAGGTTTAAGACTCCCCTCCCCCCTATTTTATTGTTCTAAATCCTTATTTTAATGCTTTTTAGAGAAATACCCCCTAAAAATCCAGTAACTGTTACAAAAAAGTTTATAAATTTGCTTGACACCCCCCTAAAAACCATTACATTTGCCAAAAAAACTCCAAAACTATGTCAAACCGCCGTATTTTAGCCATGCAGGACGTTGTGAACCGCGTTCCTGTAAAGATCACCAAAACCGATAAACCCGTTTCCCAGTATTATGGATCAGACGTATTTGGCCTCGATGCCATGCGCGAATTCCTTTCAGAAGAAGCTTTTGAGAGTATCCAGCAATCTATGAACCAGGGCACGATCGTTGACCGTAAAATGGCTGACCAGGTGGCGGCGTGCATGAAAGCATGGGCTCAAAGTAAGGGAGTAACTCACTTCACACACTGGTTCCAACCATTATCAGGGGCAACCGCTGAAAAGCATGATGGCTTTTTTGAACCAATTGCCGGCGGACGTGCCATTGAACGTTTCAGTGGCAACGCATTAGTACAACAAGAACCGGATGCATCTTCTTTTCCTAACGGCGGAATAAGAAATACATTCGAAGCACGTGGTTATACTGCATGGGACCCTACATCCCCTGCGTTTATTTGGGGCGAGACATTATGTATACCAACCATTTTTATTTCATACACAGGTGAATCTTTAGATTTCAAAACACCTTTATTAAAATCTTTAAGCGCATTAGACAAAGCAGCGACAGAAGTTTGCCAGTACTTCGATAAGAACGTAACTAAAGTTGTTGCCACTTTAGGATGGGAGCAAGAATATTTTTTAATTGATTCTGCTTTATATAATATCCGTTACGACTTACAACAAACAGGACGTACTTTATTTGGTCATGCGCCTGCAAAAGGACAACAATTAGAAGACCATTATTGGGGATCAATTCCAGAAAGAGTTGCCGCTTACATGCGCGACTTTGAATATGAATCACATTTATTGGGAATTCCTGTAAGAACAAGACATAATGAAGTTGCGCCTGCGCAATTTGAATGTGCCCCTGTTTTCGAAGAAACTAATTTAGCGGTTGATCACAACTTATTATTGATGGATGTAATGGAAAAAGTGGCGATCCGTCATAATTTCCGTGTACTGATGCATGAAAAACCATATGCGGGGGTGAACGGAAGTGGCAAACACAACAACTGGAGTTTAGCTACAAGTACCGGAAAAAATTTATTATCCCCGGGAAAAACGCCTAAAACAAACATGCAGTTCCTAACGTTCTTCATTAATACTGTAATGGCAGTTCACGAACACGCTGATCTGTTACGTGCGTCAATTGCCTCGGCCAACAACGATCACCGCTTAGGTGCTAACGAGGCGCCTCCGGCGATCATGTCGGTATTCTTAGGCGAACAACTATCAAATGTATTGGATGATCTTGAAAAATCTGTCCACGGCGGTAAAATGAGTCCTGAAGAAAAAACAAAATTGAAACTGAACATCGGGAAAATTCCGGATATCTTATTAGATAATACAGACCGTAACAGAACTTCTCCATTCGCTTTCACAGGAAATAAATTTGAATTCCGCGCTGTAGGTTCTTCCCAGAACTGCGGCGGACCAATGACCGTTTTGAATGCTATTGTTGCAGAGCAATTAAATAAATTCAAAAAAGAAGTTGACGGATTGATGGATAAGAAAGTTGAGAAAGATGAAGCGATCTTCCAGGTATTGAAAAAATATATCATCGCCAGCAAAAAGATCCGTTTCGAAGGAAATGGCTATGGTGATGAGTGGAAAGCAGAAGCAAAAAAACGCGGTTTGAGTAATATCCCAACTACCCCGGGAGCATTAGAAGCTATGATCTCTAAAAGGTCAATGGACATGTATGAATCATTAGGTATTTTAACGCATCGCGAGCAGGAAGCACGTTATGAGATCGCTTTAGAAACTTATACTAAGAAGATCCAAATTGAATCACGGATCATTGCTGATATGGTAGATAATCAGATTATCCCTGCAGCTTTAACGTACCAAAAAAGTTTAATTGATAATGTGAGCGGTTTAAAGAATATTTTTTCGGCAGATGATTTCAAAAAGAATGCCGCGACTCAAATCGCATTAATTAAAGAGATATCGGAAAGAGTTTCTGTAATTAAAAAAGCGGCTGATGATATGACTGAAGAAAGAAAGAAAGCAAACAACTTAGACAGCGCTAAAAAACAAGCACACGCGTATTGCGATAAAGTAAAAGCTTATTTCGAAGATATCCGTTACAACGTAGATAAATTAGAGAACATTGTTGATGATGCCACATGGCCATTACCGAAGTATAGGGAGATGTTGTATTTGAGATAGCGTCAGGGCTAAAGCCCTACTCTTTTTTGTTCTATAAACCCCGGACTAAAGTCCGGGGTTTATAATTCTGTTTCAATAGTACATACTACAAGTGATAATATAAAACAAACCTCATACCTTAGTCCGGGGTTATA
>CALMVZ010000007.1 GCA_937873155.1 uncultured Bacteroidota bacterium
AATTGGAAGTCACAATTTGTGACCTCAAAAAACCTAAGCCCATACAATCTTACCCAAATATACCCAAATTATCAGAGAGTTACGAAAGAGAGGATTTAGACCCGTATAGGTCAAATTAGGTCGCTTTTGGAAAAATTTGTTACCCATTTGTTACTCGGCTTTTTTCAGAGGGTTCATGACGGTTCAAGAACCGAATGAAACCCGATTCAGCTATTTAAAATTGTAGGCTGAAAAGGGGGAATGTTAAACCCTTTAAAAACTAAAAGTATGGGAGTGCAATTAAGAGAAAAGAAAATGAAGAGCGGACAAGTATCCTTCTATCTGGATATTTACCACAACAAAAAGCGATGGTATGAATTCCTCGACATTCATATCAACAAGAAAAAACCAAGTCCTGAAGACAAAGAAAAAAAGAGGCTGGCGCAGGAAATAAGATCAAAGCGTGAAAATGAATTAATAGTACAGGACAACGGCCTTCAGGACAAGTCAAGAAAAAAGGCAGATTTTGTTTCATGGTTTCATTCTTATATGAATGCAAAGAAAAAGAACTACAAAAATAATCTTAAAACCTACAAGCACCTAACTGCTTACGTGGACGGCAAGCCTTTATCTTTTCAAGACATTACACCTGATTGGATAAAGGACTGGAGCAATTATCTTTTGAAAAAGGTAAGTAACAATAGTGCTATTGATTATAATAAAAACATATTTACGGCACTTGAAGAAGCAGTACGAAAAGGCATTATTTACGTAAACCCGTTTAGAAAAATCCCACGCCATGAAAGACTTAAAGTAAAGGACATATACCGCAATGCTTGGACGTTTGATGAATTGTTACATTTAATGCAAACTCCCTGCAAAATGGAAAAACAATATAGGCAGGCTTATTTGTTTTCTTGCTTTAGCGGACTTAGGTGGAGTGATGTTAATCCCTTAAGATGGACAGAGATCATTATAAAAAATATTGACGGAAAAGAAGAATGGTTTGTTTATTTCGAGCAAGAAAAAACAGAGGACATAGAATATCTGCCCCTATCAGATCAGGCTGTTGAAATATTAAAAGAATGCAAGCGTGAACAAATAGAAAACAAAGAAATAAGCCCTTATGTATTTCCAAAAGTAAAAGAAGTGAATGAGGAAAAAGCCAAAACATATAAGCGGGTTTGGTACTTTCTAAAAAAGTGGGCAAGAGCAGCAGGTTATGATGAAAAAAGAATGCACTTCCATACCGGAAGGCATACATTCGCCACTAATGTACTTGAGAACAGCCCAGATGGGGATTTATGGACGGTTTCCAAACTCTTAGGTCATAAGAGCATTAATGCAACTATGATCTATACTCATGTTAGGGACAGCAAGAAAAAAGCGGCAGTTAAGGCTTTGCCTGTATTAAAGATTAAAATCCCTCAAAATGCTGCTTAAAACATCATTGTAATCGAAAATAAGCCCTGTATTGAGGCAGGGCTTTTTGTATCTTTGGAATATGAACTCAGACGGATATAAACTAATATTAAATCATCTTACCTACGGTGAGTCTGTACTTAATGAAACTAAGCCAAAAAAACAGGAAGAATATAAACAAATGGTTTTTTTGTTTTTAAACCGAAAGGGCAAATTCCTTTTTGAAGAAGATATCTTAAAGCATTATCGGGAAGGAATGACCTTAGAAAAATTATTTGAGCAAGAAGGCCATCGTTTTGCACAGGGAGCAAATCAGAAAAAGAACGGTAAAATGCAAAAGACATGGTATGATCTCTGGGCATCTGAAGAAATAAAGTATGGGGATGATTTTTTTGATTATTTCTTCGCTTGCAAATTAAGACATATCAGCTTACTGGAAATAGACGACTTTCTGACTTTTCATTTAGAATACAGCTTCGATAATAATGCAAAGATGTATTCCAGGTTTCTGGTATTGGTTATACGTAAATACAAAGGAGAAATTATTAGCGAGAATATTTCTGAAACTATAAAGGAATGGATGACGCAGAACGAATCTTCATCCGAATTATCAGGAAGTCCAAAAGAAACCAAAGTAAAAGGCAAATTAAAGCGCGAAAGGGAAGACAAGATCACAAAGCTCAATCAGGAACAGACTGCATTGCTTATATACTGCCTGAAAGAAACTAAAATAATTCTAAAGGACGAATATCTTAATAATAAAGAAGCGGGTCAGGCATTTTCCGTGCTTACCGGATATAGCGCGGAAACCTTGCGGCAGAATTTAAATAAGTCTGAACAAACAAGAATTTCAACAAAAAAGAACAATGAGGTTGTTAAGAAAGCTCTAAAGGAAGTTCTCAGTTTTATAGAGAATGAAATGGAACCGGAGCTTTAGAGAATGTCTACCTGCATTTTAAACTTGGCTCTAGTCCCTTTTTAGCATAAGTACTACGTTTTCGATTTCTTTTTCCGTTCTACCTTTTTCATGTGTTCATCTACTCTGTCCATTATTGCTTTATGAGACTCCTGGGCAGCGAGGACAAAAGAATCAATCACAAGGAAAAAGTCTGTCCTAATGCTCATATACTTTTCTAACGCTTCTCCAGAAGGCAAATTCGGTAGCTCCTCACCAATTTTTTTGAAGGAATCAATCCGTTTTTCGCTTATAGGTCTGTAATTCTGTTTATAGACTTTAAAAAGTTGATTCACCTCGGTCTTGGCTTTTTTCTTGTCCTGCATTTCTCTTAGTCTTTGCAGTTCATCCTTGTGTTTGATCTTAAAAGAGTAATTCAACAGTACTTCGTCAAAACTTAATTTTTTCTTAGTTCTTTCAGTTGCAAATTTCAGCGCTGATTTTAAATGCTCAACGCCTCCAACGATGAATTCTGATAGCAATTTTGAAGGAGATTGATCTTTATTTAAACTCTTAAAATTATGCTGTACAAAATCAAGCCAATCCTCCTTGCTTCCGGTTTCATAGGCTTTAGAGCCGAGTTCCTTTTTCCTGTGTTTGGTAAACGGATGTTCCATGTCGATTGGTGTACCATCCATACTAATCGGAACGCCAATTATATCTGTTCCACCCCTCCATTCAGGCTGACGATTCAGAATGATTTCATAAAGTGTGCTGAGGGCAATTCTTATTAATAAACTGTGATCATCTCCTTTGTGATAGACGCGGTTTCTTATATCATGACAAAAACTTATCATAGCTCGCTCGTGCGATGTTATTATTCCTTCCTCAAAACATGCTTTAAGTAATCTATCATGCTTACCGAGTATCTCCTGTCTTTTATCCAAAGGATATTTTAATACTTTATAGTCATTCAGGAACTCCGTCCTGAACCGAAAGTGCATTTGTCTTCCAAGCTGAATCTCTACAAGGTTGTCCATGAGGATCACTGCCAGACGATCATGGCCTAAGATTGATGAGTTTGCGAAGCGAGCGGCCTCTTCCAATTGAGTTTTTACTTTGTAGATATTTTCCATCGCTTTAAATCAGGTAATTAAAGATAATACTTATAGTTCAGAACCCCTCCTGAACCCTCAAGAACCCAACAAAATCCAAAAATGTACTTTTTCTTTGTGGTGTAATTAAAAAGCATCACAATGGATACACCTATTTTTATCAGCATTTCGCTGGAGCAATTTAGACAGCTTCTAAAAGAAACTATCAGAGAAGTTTTATTGGAGGGCGGATCTCCAAAGCAATCAACTCCTGAGATTCTTAACGTACAACAAGCAGCAGATTTCCTTAAGCTCAAATTGAACACACTTTACGAGAAGACATCCCGTAAACAAATCCCTCATTTTAAAAAAGGGAATAGACTTTATTTCCACTTATCAGAATTGGAAAACTGGGTCAAGCAGGGCAAGGTGAAAACACACAAGGAGATCGAAAGCGAAGCACTTACTCTTACCTTCAACAATAATCTAAGGAAGGTCGCCTAAATAAACAGAAACAAACATAGACCAAGATTAAAAGACTCTAATTATTCGATTAAAGCGGCAGAAAAAACTGCCGCTTTTTTTATGTCAACTTATTTCAGGACGATACAAGGAGTTATTGTGTAGTAATTAAGGAGGAATTGGGGAACCATGGAGAAGAATTAGGGAGTCATGTGTTTGGATTAGGGAGTAATTAGGGAGTGTTACGACAGTATTGAATATTGTTTGTTCGCATGTACAATCATGTGTAAGTCATCGTGTATGGCATGTATAAGTAATGTGTAAGCATGGTGTATAGCATGTGGTAATCATGCAAAAGCATGTGGTTGACATGTAATTGGTCATGCGGTAGTAATGAAGAATGCTATGTTAATTTCCAGGAAATGTATTTTTGATCGGACTTTTTGCTATTATCTATTGATTCCATAAATTTAAATTATGGAATCAGGCGTAGTTTATATTTTGTGTAATCCAGCTTTCCCAAAACTGTTAAAAGTAGGAATGACAACAGGAACAGCAGATAGCCGGGCAAAACAACTGTCAAGGTACACTGGTGTACCGAAGGATTATATTGTGCTTTGGGAAAGAAAAGTACCTAACATAACATTAGCGGAGAGTGTCCTTCATTATTTTCTTCACAAATACGCTTATAATAAAGAATTCTTTCAATTACCATCCGAACTTGCAATAGAAATATGTCATGAAGCAATTAATCGGGTATTTGCCCCCCTTGACTTTAAAAAGATAAAGCAAAATGCCAAACTAGCATCGGGTTTAACTAAAATAAGTATAGAATTAGATGAAGAGTTAAAACGAATGAAACTTACAAAAGCAGTAAGGGAAGGGACAGAAATAGAAAAATTTAATAAAGAGAAAACAAGTGGTTTAAGTATACTACCTGTTGGGAATACCCAAACAAATTGGCAGTCAATTTCTGACTCTTTGAATTACAAATTCGGAAAAGAAGCAATTAGGCTTATATTAAAAGAAAGAAAAAAAGGGGATCCATTACGCAAAAGATTTGTTTCGTATAGAAGGCGATATTATTATACCGAAGCAATCCACTTGTTTTTTACTAAAAATCATATTTTGGTGTATGCAATTACTTTGAATACTGATATAAAAAAGGCGTTGGAAAAAAGATATGGTAAAAATTTTAAAAGGATAGAATTTAAAGCTATTGATAAAGGTTATTCTTTTAAGATCAAGAATAATGAAGATTTTCAAGTGTTAAAAGCAATGCTTCATATGGGAGAAAGAGCTTTCCTTCAGTACCCTTTAAGAAAAAAGTAATTTGCTGTTTTTTAAATATGCACCTTAATTCTTTGCTAATACTTTCTATTCTCCGAACAAGCGAGTAAAAGGTAAAGACAAGTAAACCCTTTCAGTAAAAATCATAAATCGTTTCGAACAGCGATATCAAAACCACTCAGGTCTATGCTAAAATTGTCAATGAGGAACTCGATAACGCAATGGATGTCTTTAACGAATCGCCTAACAAATACAACTACAAAGTGTACGAAATAAGACGTGGATTTTGTAAAATTATGAAATTCAGATGCTTACGGACGAATTAAAATTTCATATATTTGTATGGTTGAAAAGAATCTTCTACATACTCTTCGCTTTTTACTTCGCTGCATTGGCCTTTACTCCATGTAGTGACAAAGAAGATTGTAATGAGGTAAATCACGAACAAACCGCGCAAAACCAAAATCACGAACATCAGGATGAAGCCTGTACTCCTTTTTGCGTTTGTTCATGCTGCGCTACACACGTGGTAAATACAACCTTTCAAAATCAATTTGTAATAGCTTCAATTGAAGTTAGTTCATACCGCGAGATCCCGACTTCAAAAGTTCAGGGTGCAGTTCTTCCTATCTGGCAACCACCTCAACTCAGTTAATGGATTACTTTATCATTCAGCTAAAGTTGAATGATATTGATTTGTAGTGCAATTCTATTGCATTGCAATATTTATTTATTAATTCATCAACTGAAACAAATGTTAGATAAAATAATTTCATTCAGTATAAAAAATAAGTTCATCATTGGATTGATGACGTTTGCTCTAATTATATGGGGCATATGGAGTGCAAGTAAACTCCCAATTGATGCTCTTCCTGACATCACAAATAATCAGGTTCAAATCATTACACTTTGTCCAACTCTTGCTGGACAGGAAGTAGAACAATTGGTTACTTATCCAATTGAACAAAGTATTTCTAATCTGCCTGATCTGGTGGAATTACGAAGTATCTCTCGTTTCGGACTTTCTGTTATTACAGTTGTTTTCGATGATAAAGTAGACATCTATTTTGCAAGACAATTAATTAACGAAAGAATAAAGGAAGCCGAAAGCAAAATACCAAAAGGTATTGGAACACCTGAATTGGCACCTGTAAGTACAGGTCTAGGTGAAGTTTATCAATACATTATTCACCCTGCAAAAGGGAGTGAATCAAAATACACTGCAATGGATCTGCGAACCATGCAGGACTGGATTGTAGCAAGACAACTTTATGGAACCCCCGGCATTGCTGAAATCAATAGTTTTGGTGGGCAACTAAAACAATACGAAGTTGCAGTTAATCCAGATCGCTTATTGGCAATGGGAATAAGCATTCCTGAAATTTTTACTGCTCTGGAAAAGAACAATGAAAATACAGGTGGCGCCTACATTGATAAAAAACCAAATGCTTATTTTATTCGTGGTGTTGGTCTTATTGGTTCTTTCGAAGACATAAAGAATATTGTTGTTAAAACAGCCCCTAACGGAATTCCAATTCTTATCAAGGATGTTGCTGACGTACGTTTAGGGAGCGCCGTTCGTTATGGAGCTCTTACTTACAATGGGCAGGTTGATGCGGTTGGTGGTGTTGTAATGATGCTTAAAGGATCAAACAGTGCTGAAGTTGTAAATCGGGTGAAAGATAAAATGACCACTATTCAAAAGTCTTTACCGAAAGACGTAGTCATTGAACCTTATTTAGACAGGACCGATTTAGTTAACCGTGCTATCGCAACAGTAGAGAAGAACTTAATTGAAGGAGCTCTAATTGTTATATTTGTACTTGTTCTATTCCTTGGAAATCTTAGAGCGGGTTTGATCGTTGCATCTGCAATCCCATTATCTATGCTCTTCGCTTTGGCAATGATGAATCTTTTTGGAGTAAGTGCTAACTTAATGAGTTTAGGTGCTATTGATTTCGGTTTAATTGTTGATGGTGCAGTAATTATTGTGGAAGCAACACTCCACCACCTTTCTCTGCGAAAAGTAACCGGAAGATTAACACAGCAGGAAATGGACGAAGAAGTATTTGTATCTGCATCCAAAATCAGAAGCAGTGCAGCATTTGGTGAGATAATTATCCTTATTGTTTATATTCCAATTCTTACACTTGTAGGCATCGAAGGAAAAATGTTCGGACCAATGGCACAAACAGTTGGTTTTGCAATTTTTGGAGCTTTGTTATTGTCACTAACCTATATTCCGATGATGTGTGCCTTGTTTTTACCTAAAAATATTTCGCACAAAGAAACATTCAGCGATAAACTAATGAACTTTTTTAAACGCCGATATGTTCCGGTTTTAGAAAAAGCAATTCGTTTTAAGAAATCAGTTGTCGCCATAACAGTTTCTGTTTTCTTTATTTCTGTTTTCATTTTTTCAAGAATGGGCGGCGAATTCATTCCAACCCTTCAAGAAGGTGACTTTGCGTTTCACTGCATCCTTTCACAAGGAACATCATTATCTCAAAGTATAGAAACATCTATGCAGGCATCTCGCTTGATCAAAGAATTTGATGAAGTAAAAATGGTTGTGGGTAAAACAGGTGCTGCGGAAGTGCCAACTGATCCAATGCCGCCCGAAGCAACGGATATGATGATTATTCTAAAACCTCAAAGCGAATGGAAAAGAGGTATTTCATATGATGAACTAGCAAATGAGATCGAAGAAAAGCTGGAAAGTATTCCTGGTGTTTTCTTCGAAAAGAATCAGCCCATCCAAATGCGTTTTAATGAATTAATGACTGGTATACGACAAGATGTTGCTGTTAAGATTTTTGGTGAAAATATGGATACGCTATTAGCTTACGCAAACAAAGTCAATGCGGTCGTTCAAAGTGTAAAGGGAGCAACTGAACCCAGCGTAGAACGTGTCGCGGGTCTGCCACAAATTGTTATTAAATATAACCGTTCACAAATTGCCAATTATGGTTTGAACATCGAGGACATTAACCACATAGTAAGTACTTCATTTGCTGGTGGCGATGCAGGGGTTGTTTTTGAGAACGAACGTAAATTCGATCTGGTGGTAAGATTGGATAGCACCCACAGAAATAACATTGACGATGTGAACCATTTGTATATACCGGCCGCAAACGGCACACAAATTCCTTTGTCGCAAGTGGCAGAAATAAAAATGGAATTAGGACCTGCACAAATTAGCCGTGAAAGTGGTAAGCGAAGAATTGTGATTGGCTTTAATGTGAAAGGAAGAGATGTAGCAAGCGTGGTTACTGATATTCAAAAACAATTAGGCGAAAAAGTAAAACTACCGGAAGGTTACTATTACACGTATGGAGGTACTTTTGAAAATCTCCAAGCTGCTTCTAAACGTTTAATGATAGCGGTACCGGCGGCATTAGCTCTCATATTTATGTTATTGTATTTTACATTCAATTCTGTAAAACAAGCAACATTAATATTCACAGCCATTCCAATGTCTGCAATTGGTGGTGTATTTGCTTTGCTTGTTCGCGATATGCCATTTAGTATTTCAGCAGGCATCGGATTTATTGCATTGTTCGGTGTAGCGGTTCTAAATGGGATAGTATTAATTGGAACTTTTAATCAATTAGAAAAGGACGGTATGAATAACATTTTAGAAAGAGTAAGAGAAGGAACTAAAATTCGTTTAAGACCGGTATTAATGACGGCTGTTGTAGCTTCTTTAGGGTTTTTACCAATGGCATTATCGCATGGAGCGGGCGCTGAAGTACAAAAACCACTGGCAACAGTAGTAATTGGAGGTTTAATTACAGCAACGTTCTTAACACTATTTGTATTACCCTTGCTTTATCTTTTATTTTATAAAGCAGGAAAAATCAAACCGGGCATTTCCACCACAGTGGTTGTATTCATATTTTTATTAGGGTTTAATAACACAAACGCACAAACAGCACCAAAATCAATTACAGTTGAACATGCTGTTTCAATTGCTTTAAAAAATAATTTAAGCCTGCAATCGCAACAACTTAAAGTACAATCCTCCACAGCTTTGAAAAAATCACCATTTGAACTGCCAAAAACAAACGTGAATCTTCAAATGGGGCAATACAATAGCATTAATCAGGATAAAGCACTTCAGGTGTCTCAAAACATCCCTTTTCCGGGTTATTATTCTGCCAGGTCAGGTTTATATAAAGCACAATTACAGGCAAGTGAACTTTTGAAGGAAGCAAGCATAAACGAAATTAAAACGCAAGTGCAGTCTTATTTTTATCAATTGCAATACTTGCAAAACACCAGGAAACATTTGCAGGAATTAGATAGCTTATATGACGATTTTGTTAAAGCATCAGTGATCCGCTATAAAACTGGGGAAACTAATTTATTAGAAAAAACAACCGCTGAAAGTAAACGAGGGCAAATAACTCAAATGCTAAAACAAAATGAAGCTGATATATCTATTGCTTATGCGACATTAAGATCGCTTATGAATTCCACTGACGATTTTGTCATTAGCGATAATAAAGACTTTCAACCCTTAACTTTAAGCAATTCTTTAGATACAGCGTTGATCTCAAATAATCCTTCGGTGAAATTTTTGTATCAACAAGCAATAATTGCTGAAAAAACAAAAAAGGTAGAAGCCTCAACAGTAATGCCAGATTTTACGGTAGGCTATTTTAATCAATCTCTGATAGGAACTCAAACGATTAATGGCAGTGATGTTTATTTTGACGGAAGTAAACGTTTTCAGGGTTTTAATATAGGAATAGGAATTCCTCTTACTTTTTTCAGTAGCTCTTCGAGAATAAAATCGTTAAAATATACTCAGCAATCATTAGTTAAAGAAGCTGATAATAATAAGCTGGTTTTAAAAACTCAAATGCAAAATGCCTTTAACCAATACTATCAAAATCTATCCGAGTACAACTATTATAAATCAATTGCTTTGCCAAACGTTGACACAATAATTAATACCGCAACGGTAAGCTTTAAAAGCGGAGATATTGGATATATCGAATATCTGCAGGCTTTACAAACCGCTAACGATGTGCGATTAAGCTATCTCCAATCTGTAGATCAGCTTAATCAATCCATTATCAATATAAATTTTTTACTAAACAAATAAAGTCAGGACAATGAAAAACATAACAATCATATCAATAATAGCTATAAGCATTTTCTTCTCGTCTTGTGGAAGTTCATCATCAACAAAAGAAGCTGAAGCAGAAACAGAGCATCATGATGAGCATGAAAATCCGAGTACTGCGAGTTTAACTGAAGCGCAGATGAAATCAATTAAGATAGAATTCGGAACCATCGAAAAAAAGCAACTAACAGCTTCACTAAAAGCGAATGGTATCTTAAAAGTGCCTAATCAAAATAAAGCAACCATTAATTCCTTAATGGGTGGTGTCATAAATTCTATTTTGGTTTCGGCTGGTAATACAGTAACTAAAGGTCAGGTAATTGCAACTATTAAAAACACCTTATTTATTACCATGCAGGAAGAATATCTAAGTGTTTCTTCTAAAGCAGCCTTATCTGAATTAGAAGTTAGCCGGCAAAAAGATCTGCAGGCTGGTAATGCAGGAGCCTTAAAAAATTATCAATCAGTTGAATCGGAACTGAAAATTTTAAAAGCACGCAAAACGAGTTTACAAAAGCAGCTAGAATTAATAGGTATTAATGCAAACTCTTTAAGTAACGAAAACATTCAATCAGTAGTAAATATTACAAGCCCCATTACTGGTGTAGTAAGTAATGTATTGGTAAACATTGGCAGTTATGTAGACGTTAATAAGCCCGTTGCCGAGATCGTAGATAATAGCCAGCTACATTTGGATCTATATGTGTACGAAAAGGACTTGCAAAAAATGAAAGTTGGTCAAACCATTCATTTTACACTTACCAATAATGCGGGAAAGGAATACGACGCTGACGTATATGCTATCAGTAATACTTTTGAAGAAAGTACAAAAGCAATTGCTGTACACGCAATGGTTAAAGGTGACAAAACAGGATTGATAGACGGAATGAGCATTTCTGCATTAGTAAGTTTAGAAAACGCAAACGTTGATGCAGTGCCAACAAATGCAATAGTTAGCCATGATGGTCAGGATTACATTTTTGTTGTCACAGATGCCCACACAGAAGCGGAGCACCATGAAGAAGGAGATAAAGAGGAACATGATGAGCATGGACATAAACACACAGAAAAAGGGCATGAGAAAGAAGGACACAAGCATAGTGAAAACGAAGAAAGCGGACACGAGGAAGAAGGAATAACCTTTGAAAAGATCCCCGTTCGTAAAGGCACAACAGATGTTGGATACAGTGAAATTACTTTATTAAAAGATATTCCGCAAAACAGTAAAGTAGTTGTTAATGGCGCGTTCTTTATCCTAGCAAAAATGAATAACAAGGGCGAAGGACACTCTCATTAAAAATTTGGAATTAGAGAAAACAAGTTTAAGGTTCTTAATTAATAATTTTTAAAATATGAATCATGAAAACACAAATTTTTATTTTAGTGATTGTCATTTTAATATTGCTCTCACTTACAAACTGTACCACTATAAGACCAGGTGAGGTTGGACTTAAACAACGTTATGGCGTTTTAAAACCTGGTACAGTTGCAGGAGGCTTAAAAATATTAAGTCCGTTTAGTTCTAAGATCGTTAAAATAAATACAAGAATCGTTGAGCATAAAACAACTCTTCATCTACCTACAAAAGATGGGTTGGAACTAACTGCAGAGGTAAGCCTGTTTTATCATGTACGACCCGAAAGCGCTCGGGACTATTATCTGCGTTTCGGGGCGGATTATGATAATGGTGTTGTGATCAGCGCACTAAATTCGGCGGCCAGAGAAAGCAGTATTTTATATAACGCAAAAGATTTAATAGTGCTAAGAGAAGAACTTGAAAAAGCTATAAGTGAAAAGACAGCTTCTCATATTACATCATTTGGATATGCCGTAGATAATTTCTTAATAATGGACCTTACCCTGCCCGCAGAAATTGCTCAAGCGATTAAAAACAAAGTAACCGCCGAACAGATCGCCTTACAAACTGGTATTGATATAGAACGAAAGAAAAAAGAACTGGCTTATGATATAGAAAAGCAAAAGGTGGAGAATAATTGTAACGTTGAAAAGCAACTTCAGGCCGCCGATTTGGCAATTGAGAAACAGAAGAAAGAAGCCGAGCGAATGCAGATTGAGGCAGAAGCAATTAAAAAAGCACAACTTACTATTAATGAAACTTTAACCGATAAAATTATTAAATATAAATCTCTCGAAATTTCAAAGAATCTTACCACATCACAAAACACGAAACTTATAATAACGGATGGAAAGAATATTGGTATGCATAATGATCTGGGAGATATAAAATAAAATTTGGGCAGAGGCTTGGTTTCTTTTAAGTTGATTAATTTTTTTCAAAGCCAGGTTCTCTTGCCCGCCAAATTAAAGAGTGAATATGACGGAAATTAAAAAACATACACATCACTGGTCTGAAAATGTAACAGGCCCGATCAAACTGATTATAAGTATTCTGTTTGGACTTATCGCCTATTTTTCGCTGTACTTGTTTTTTAATTTGGAGTCAGACAACAGTCTCATATTAAGCTGGGATATCTTTTGCTTAGTGATGTTGGGTTTTAGTTGGATTCTCTTTTGTAAAACCAATTCTGCTGATTTATGTGTGGTTGTAGAAAAGCAGGATGATGGGCTGAAAATAATTTTTGCAATTGTTTCTGTTGCGATATTTTTTAGTGTATTCGGCGCCATTATTCTTATACTGAAAACCGAAGAAACCACAACAAAAAAATTATTACAAATTGCCATTTCCATTTCACCGGTTTTACTTTCTTGGGCACTACTACATACTATGTTTACCATTCGCTACGCACATTTGTATCACGATCATGGCAAGCTTAACACTGGAAGTAATGTGGGAGGTGTTAATTTCCCTTCAGAGGAAGATCCTGACTATCTTGACTTCGCCTATTTTTCCTTTGTTATAGGAATGACCTTTCAGGTGTCGGATGTTACGATCAGCTCTCGTGCTATACGAAGGTTTGTACTGTTACATAGTATGATATCATTTGCTTTCAATACTATCATTGTTGCCCTAACAATAAATACGCTTGCGGGATTAAAAGGATAAAGACAAATGAAAATGAGTTATTAGATAAGGACTTATAAAGTACTAGATTGAATGAAAAAAATAAACAAAAAATTAACTTGAATTAAAACTTCATACTATGCTATTAAACAAAAGAATATCCGTATGGTATTTTATTAATCAGATTAAATTTCAGATTTTATTAATCATTTGCTTTGCTGTACTTGTCGGTTTTGCTGACACACATCCTTGGCTTGAAAATGTTTCTCTTCCCTTGTCTGTAACTGCTATACTAGGAACAGCAGTATCGTTACTATTAGCTTTCCGCACGGCGCAATCATATGACCGGTGGTGGGAAGCACGTAAAGTATGGGGAGCCATTGTAAACGACTCACGTTCGTTCGTTCGCCAGGTTATTCAATTCATTCCTGAGGATCGCAAGAACGACATTAAAGAGTTTTCAGAAAGACAGATTATATGGACTTTTGCTCTTGGTGAATCGTTGAGAAAGCAACCTTTTTCAGAAAATGTAAAAGCTTATCTCACAACGCATAAAATTGAAGCGGTGAATATCCCGAACGCGCTTATAGATGAGCATTCAAAACAAATAAAAAAACTTGCCGGGGAAAACATCTTATCGGAATTTCAAATTATGCAGTTAAATACGACAATCACTAATTTTTGCAATAGTATGGGTATGTGCGAACGCATTAAAAACACAATATTCCCAAGAGCCTATAGTTTACTTCTTCATACACTTATTTACGTGTTTACTTTACTTCTGCCATTCGGTTTGGATGATTCTAAAATTATTGTTGAAATAGCACTGACAATTCTTATTCCCATAATTTTCATAAGCATCGAAAAAACAGCAATTATTATGCAAGATCCTTTTGAGAATTCTCCGGTGGATATTCCCGTAACAGCACTGGCTCAAACTATCGAAATGAATATTAAACAAATGATCGGAGAAAATGTAAGTTCTAATAAGCGAAATGATAATCTGTATTATCAAATGTAATAATAGATAATTATAATAAAACAAAGACATGAATAGTGAAAATTTGGAAAAATTGAGTGGGAATATCTCACTTATTGAAAAGATACTCGAAGCTATTAATGCTGATTTAACGCAGCTAAATAATAGAATTTCTCATGCGAACCATAAACTAGTTGAAGATCTAATTGACTTAAAGAAAGCTGTCAGCGAAGGATATGTGGATAATTTTTTAATTCAGGCTGAATTGGATAACATAGGAAAAGAAGCGGAAACATTACGGATTGAAGTTAAAGAAATGATGGTTAAATACTATTCTAAGCATAGTTATAATGGTATATAAATAACCTATTAAATTATGATCAAATCACACGCAACATTAAATAGAAGAATATGATAAACAAAGATCCCAACCATAAGCACACCTATGATCAGAAAGGTAATATTACCTGTTGCACATTGGAAGAAAAGATTGATAGAAAGACAGGTAAGCCTCATGCTCATTCAAAAAATGATGAACATAATCATAAAGATGGTGATGACCACGACCATTCACATGAGTCGGAAGAAGGTGCAGATTTGAAAACCTATTTACCTGCCATCATCAGCTTTATTCTTTTAATGACTGGGATTGCTTTCGATAACTGGCTTAAGCCATCATTCTTTAAAGATTACATACAGCTTGGCTGGTATATCGTTGCTTACCTACCCGTAGGTCTTCCTGTTATGAAAGATGCGGTTAGGGCTATTCGCAAGGGAGAGATATTCACTGAGTTTATTCTAATGACAATAGCAACCGTTGGGGCTTTTTTCATTAAAGAATATCCTGAAGGTGTTGCCGTGATGTTATTTTATGCCATTGGTGAATTATTCCAGTCCGCAGCGGTTAACCGTGCCAAGCGTAGCATCAAAGCCTTGCTAGATATACGTCCCGATAAAGCGAATGTTTTACGTAACGGTTTAATTACAGAAGTTTCACCGGACAACGTACAAGTGAATGAAATAATTCAGGTAAAGGCTGGTGAAAAAGTGGCCTTGGATGGTACCATGCAGTCAGCGAGAAGCTCTTTTAATACAGCGGCTCTCACAGGAGAAAGTAAGCCAACTACCATTAAAGAAGGTGAAGCAGTATTGGCAGGAATGATAAACATAGATAAAGTGGTGGAAATAAAAGTTACCAAAGTTTTTGGTGAAAGCTCTCTTGCACGTATTCTCGATATGGTGCAGAATGCAGGCTCACGCAAAGCACAAACCGAATTATTCATTAGGAAGTTCTCGAAAATATATACCCCCTTTGTAGTGTTGATGGCCATATTACTTACTTTACTGCCCTACCTCTTTGTTGATCAGTATGTGTTTTCACAGTGGTTGTACCGTGCGCTTATTTTCCTTGTGATCTCTTGTCCATGTGCTTTAGTTATTTCTATTCCGCTTGGTTACTTTGGGGGCATTGGTGCTGCATCACGTAATGGTATTTTATTCAAAGGCTCTAATTACCTCGACCTGATGAATAAAGTAAATGCTATTGTAATGGATAAAACAGGAACATTGACAAAAGGTGTATTCAAGGTTCAGGAAGTAAATGCAGTAAAACATTCCAAAGAAGAATTTGTCAGTATGGTAGCTGCTGTGGAATCTCAATCCAATCACCCGATTGCAAAAGCTATTGTTGAATATGTAGGAGACAAAATAAAGAATGTTTCAGTTACCAACGTAGAAGAAATTTCCGGTCATGGTTTAAAAGCAAGTTATCAGGGAGCAGTGATCTTAGCTGGTAATACGAAGCTGTTAAAGAAATTCAACATTACCTATCCGGCAGAAGTTGATGCAGTAACTGATACGATTGTTGTAGCTGCAATTAATAATGAGTATGCCGGTTACATAACCATAGCGGATGAATTAAAAGAGGATGCAAAAGAAGCCGTTTCTGAAATGCACAAAAGTATCCCAAAAATTGTGATGCTTTCCGGAGATAAACAAAGTGTAGTTGATAAGGTGGCCAAAGTATTGAACATTCAGGATGCTTTTGGAAATTTATTACCTGAACACAAGGTTGAGAAGGTTGAAGAACTAAAGAAAGATCACGCACGGGTAGTAGCGTTTGTAGGGGATGGCATCAACGATGCGCCCGTATTGGCACTAAGCGATATCGGAATAGCTATGGGTGGCCTTGGCAGTGATGCAGCTATTGAAACTGCTGATGTAGTAATACAAACCGATCAGCCTTCCAAAATTGTTACAGCGATTAATATTAGCAAAACCACCAAAAAAATTGTTTGGCAGAATATTTCTCTGGCTTTCGGGGTAAAGGTTGTTGTATTAGCGTTAGGAGCCGGAGGACTGGCAACGATGTGGGAAGCTGTATTTGCTGATGTAGGCGTTGCTTTACTCGCCATATTAAATGCTGTTAGAATACAAAAAATGAAATTTTAACGTAAAACTCAAATCATGTTTTTACCACCGGTATTCCCAAGAAAATCTGTCACAATAATAAGTGCAGTTCTATTTTCAGTAATAGCCATCTATTTAGGATATGCAGCGCTTGGCATTATACCTGCATTCATATTTACCTTTGGTTACGCAGGTGGATTTTTAATATGGCTATTCGTTGAAAAAGAAGTTTCATTTAAAAGAATTGCAGCTCCATATTTTGTTACACTGTCTTTATTTGTCGTTCATAAAATTGAAGAACGCAAAATGGATTTCTTTCCGGCTCTTTCTGAACTCACAGGTGTGCCGGTTCCGGAGGCAACTTCATGGCAGGCCTTATCACTATACACTATAGCGTTCGCATGGCTACTCATTCCTTTATTAATATATAAGAGATTCTTGTTTGGCTATTACTTAGCCTGGACATTTTTTGCATCAATGGGAATTACGGAATTGGCCCACTTCGTATTTCCATTTTTCAGAGATGAATCTTATGGCTATTTCCCGGGAATGTGGAGTGTAATTCTATTAGCACCTGCTGCATGGTGGGGTATGTATAAACTTATTACAGCACAGAAATGATTCGGATTTTGCTTAGCCAATATAAAATGACTAAAACGAAAAGTAAACTTTGATTATACAGCAATGTTAATAGAAAAAATAAAAATAATTCGGAGAAAGGCCTTGAGACTTTTAGAGCTTAGACCCATTCATAGAGTTATACGTCAATTAAAACAGAACGATTACCTGATCATGGATCATGTCTTAGAAGTGTATGGTTATACAGGAGAGTTTCATACCCTTGATTACGTCAAATACGTAAACCAATTGGATATTTGGGAGATAGATCCTACCTGTGAAATTCACCTCAAAAACAATTTACCGCGAGCAAATGTAAAAATAACTGACTCATATGCTGAATTGCGGAAAACGGATGAAAGATTTGACACTGTTGTACTTGATAACCCAAGAGGAATTTTCGGAGATGAAAAGTGTGAGCATTTTGAGATAATTGAGGATTGTTTTCGTGTATTGACAGATAGGTCTGTACTGATCGCTAATATAATCCCTGATATATTAGTAAGCAAATACGTCACGCCGAAGGAAACAGTCTTTATGCATATACTTAAAAGAAAGTCATTCTATAGGCATGAAGATGGCATATCAATTTCTGAGCAGCACTTTAGCACATTTTATACCGATATGGCTTGCAAAAATGGTTTTATTGTTAGGAATATTTTCTTCGTGAAAAGAAATTACTTATTTACTTATATCATTCTATGCTTAGAAAAGAATTAGTAATTATACAAACAGGATGTTAAACTATTTAATTTATAATTAGCAATGAAGGAAAGAACGGGAAAATATTTTTTTATACTACTGCTGCTTCCTTTTGCGGTTTTAAGTCAGTTCAGGAAAGTGGAGTTTGGTGTAGATGGTTTAACATGTTCAGCATGCTCAAGAGCAGTTGAATTGAGTATTAGAAAACTGAGCTTCGTTGATAGTGTAATCATGAATCTTGAACATACAAATGGTGAGATATTTTTCAAAAAGGAAGAAGACGTTAGTATCAGAAAAATTGCTGATGCCATAACAGATGCCGGATTCTCTGTGCGATATATTACTGTTTTTTTCAATTTCAGCAATCTGTCTGTAAGTGATAATTTTTGCTGGAACTACAAAAATCAGGAGTATCTTTTTATAAAAACTGGATCCAGGATTCTAAACGGGGAATTTCAATTAAAAGTGATTGGAAGAAAATACCTCACTAAAACAGAAATGAAAAAATGGAGTACTACACTTAAAAACGCTAAAGGATGTAATCAAAAAAATGCCTACTATATATCGTTATAATAGAATCATTATTTTAACCGGATTGTTGGTTGTCGCTGTAATCTCTCAGGCACAGGAACTTTTTCCACATAATGAACCGGCTAGCAATTTACCTAAGCGGGTGATAGGCATTAGACCCTTTTTTAAAGCTTATCCTGAATTAGGAGTGGTGCGGCAAATGTACGCGCTAAGATTAATGTATGGCTTGACACCAAAACTTACAATCATGGGAACCATAAGCGTTACTAATCACCATGGAAAAGATCTGCCGCCAAATCTGGTATCGCATATTCATTCGGGTACACAAACCGTTTATTCGACAAACAATATACAGCGTGGCATAAAGTATCCATATTTATTTAGTGGGATTTATTTATATGCTAAATACAGATTTATTACTGTCGACAGAAAAAACGAACATTTCCGTATGGCAGCATACGCCGATTGGTCAAACGTAGGCGTACCGCACGATGAAGCAGAACCCAGTCTTATGGATGATACGAAAGGCTACGGAGGCGGATTAATAGCAACATATCTTAAAAATCATTTTGCAGCATCATTTACCGGTGGCTTTATAATTCCGGGACATTATAATGGGTATTCCCCAGATCCCGGGTCGCCTGATGTACCAACTCGCATACAATATGGCAAGGCAGCTATTTACAATTTGTCTTTTGGCTACTTGTGGTTTCCAAAGCAATATTCAGATTATGGCCAAACTAATATTAATCTGTATATGGAATTTATTGGTAAATCTTATGAAGCGGCAAAGGTCACCCAATTTGGCTATGTCAACGTACCAATACAAACACCGTTGCTTGAAAAAGGAAATTACATTGAACTGCATCCTTCAGTTCAGGCCATATTTAATTCCAACCTGAGAATAGATCTGTCAATAGGGCTTCCAATAGTTAGACGTTCCTATGCGAGATTCTATCCGGTTTTTTACCTGGGGATACAGCGTTATTTATTTCCTAAATTAAAAAAGAAGACTTCTAAAACTAAAGAAAATGAATAGGTTATTCTTCATATTTGTTTTCCTTAGCATCTTACTGCAAAACTTTAGTAAGATTTACATTTTATTGCGCTTTGAAATGAACCAAGATTATATCGAAAAGAACTTATGTATAAAAAAAGATGAACCCGATAATTGTTGTAAAGGAAAATGTTACTTAAATAAACAATTAGAAGAAGATGAAGAAAAGCAGAAGCCGCAGACCTCAGATAATTTAAAGGAAAAAGAAGATATCCAGTATTGCGAAAGCGTATTAACTACTTTGCTTGGCACATTTGAATTAACAGAAATAGTTTCAGAATATATACTCACCGCATCCTTAGGGATAGGTATTTCTGTTTTTCGGCCGCCAAAAGTTTGATTGTTTATACCGTCTTTAAATAGTATTAATTCAAACATAAATAAACAATGAAAAAAAATTTATTGGCTGTCAGTGCTTTACTGTTAAGCATTAACAACCTGTTAGCTCAATGTGCCTGTTGCGCCGGAGCAGGTTCTGCTCTGAATAGCGACAATAGCAACGGCGTATTCACATTAAACAAAAAACAATTTTCGATTGAAGCCATAGGTGATTATAGGACAATTATGGTCGAAGAAACCGGAGGGCATCATGAAAGCGGTGGTGATTCTACAGCAGTTGAAGAAACTCCACTGACCAGTATTTTTCTTAGTTCTATAGGTTTAAAATATGGAGTAACTAAACGAATTACCCTTTCAGCAATACTTCCCTACGCCATACTTAATACAAGCAAAGGTAGTGACAATGGACTCGGTGATCTTATGTTTACCGGGACATTTAATGTTGTGCAAAAAAACACATTTAACCTGGCGCTATCTTTAGGAGTTGAATTTCCCACTGGAGTAGAAAAGGGTTCTGCGTTTGATGAAACAACTGTAGTAGTAGGTTCCGGTTCATTTGATCCGATACTCAGTATTGCAGCATCTAAAAGATGGAATAAACTTACACTCATTGGCAGTGCCTTTCACAGGCAAACTACCGTAGGGTTTGAAAACACGACGTACAGCAGTGTGTCACTTCAAAATCTTATGCTATCCTACACTATCAAAGGTCATGGAAATTCTTGCGAAGCCGATAGTGTTTGTTTGAAGCATAAGATTAACTGGAATATTAACGGTGGATATTATGGTGAATGGTTGGGTTCGATAAAGGAAGGAGATGAAGTAGATCCTAATTCAGGTTATTATGTGGGCTTTGCTACATTAGGAACAAGCCTGTCAATTAAAAACTGGAGCATCCCCTTAACTTTTTCTTATCCCTTAATTCAGCAGATGAACGGCCAGCAAAATATGGCAGGAGCTAGAGTACGTTTAGGCATTTCAAAGAAGTTTTAGAAATAAAGGCCCTGTTAAACAAACGACAGGGCCCTTATTTAAATTCAAATTGAAAATAATAACCTCGGTTTAACCTTAAGGATTTTAAGAGAACCTGATTATTGATAAAGTAGTTAACAAGTATAAATAAAGAAGAAGTATGAAAACCAAAACAATGATCGCAGTGATAACCATTCTGATTATAGCTTCTTGTAAAAAGGAAGGAACAGGCGGCCGGGCTGATATAACAACAATTGTTCAGCATCATGGTAAAAACATTCCATTCTCTACAGTTTATGTAAAGTATGGCGCTAAAGATTTTCCGGGGCAGGACGTAAGCAAATATGATGCGAACCAAAAAACGGATAAGGAGGGGCATACTTCCTTTAAAAGTTTAAAAAGAGGAGACTATTATTTTTTTTGCGTTGGCTACGATAGCGCGATTGCCGCAATTGTTAAGGGTGGTATAGGGATAGAGATTAAAAGAAAAGAAAGAAAAAATGCATTTGAAAAATTTTTGCCTGTAACAGAAGATTAGATTGTAAAATTATGCAAAGAAAACTTATTTCAACTTTCATTTTTCTTTTTATGATTGGTTCTGCAGTTTCGCAAACTGGCGGAAGGGTTTATTTTGGATGGGGATACAACCGGGATTGGTATAGTAAAAGTGACATCCGTTTGCAAAATAGTAACCCGCAATTAATAAATGGAAAATACTATACGTATGATTTTACTGTGTATGATGCCGCAGCAAAAGACAGGCCGGATTTTAACCAGATAACAGATGTGGTAAATATCACAATACCTCAATTTAGTTTCAGGATCGGATATTATTTAGGGAACAAAAAAGATTTTGGAATTGAATTGAATTACGATCATGCAAAATATGTGGTTAACGATTATCAAAAAGTACGGGTAAAAGGACAGATAAGTGGCGATTACTTTGATAAAGATACCATCCTTGATCCGAAAACATTTCTTCATTTTGAACATACGGATGGAGCTAACTTTTGGATGATGAATTTTGTGAAGAGATGGAAATTAGTTGAATCAAAAAATCAAAAGAATAATATCGCCTTCATACTAAAACCCGGAATAGGCATTGTTTATCCGCGTACAGATGTAACAATATTTGGCAACAGAATAAACAATGAGTGGAAAATTTCCGGAATGATCGCCGGCATAGAACTTGGCCTCCGTGCTGAATTTTTAAAATATGGATTTATCGAGTTTACTGGTAAAGGTGCTTATGCTAACTATATGAACGCAATTGTACAAGGTAAAGGTTACGGAAAAGCGAGTCATAAATTTTGGGTCGGAGAAGCCGTCCTGATAGTAGGATATCAGTTGGGTATAAAGAATAACAAATTAAAGTAACGCTTAATAAAATGTATTATGCATAAATTATCTGATTTTAAATTCTTGAACGCATACAATCGCTTAAAAGTGATTTTTAGTATGTTATTTCCGTCAATAATACTACTTTCTAATTGCACAAAAGATAAAGTAGCATTGGATTACACCGGCACTGGTTACCCTCAGGATGTCGGTAAAATAGTAATGACCAAATGTGCAACAAGTGGTTGCCATAATGAACAAAGCAAGGAAGCGGCTGGAGGATTATCCCTTGTTTCTTGGGATAAACTATTTGAAGGTAGCAATGGTGGTTCGGTCGTAATTCCTTATCGTCCCGATTTCAGCACGTTCATTTTTTACACGAACTCCTACAATCAATTCGGCACAATTCAGCTCGTTCCAAAAATGCCCTATAATGAAGATCCGCTTTCAAAAGAAGAAATCGATTGCCTTTACCATTGGATTAAAAATGGTGCACCCAATGCACAAGGGCAAATTAAATTTGCAGACAATCCTGATCGAAAAAAATTCTATGTATCAAATCAGGGGTGTGATGAAGTTACCGTGTTTGATGCGGCAACCATGTTAGCTATGAGATTACAAAACGTAGGAAAGATTCCTGGTTATGTTGAAGCGCCGCACTTTATTAAGATATCTCCGGATAACCGGTATTGGTATGTTTCATTTCTTGGCGCTCAAGTATTTCAAAAATACAGCACAAGCGACAATGCATTCATAGGCGAAGCAAATATAGGTTTCGGAAGCTGGAATACGTTTGCGCTTTCGTCGGATGGTAAATACGCTTATTTAGCAGATTGGTCCAGTAACGGAAAAGTAAAGCAGGTTAAAACCGATAGCATGATCGTAAAGAATACCATTGGCGGATTACAGTGGCCGCATGGCACTGCACTTAATGCCACTGATGATACAGTGTATGTGACATCACAATTCGGTAATTACATCTTTAAGATGCCGACAGATTTTTCCAATGTATACCAGATAGTTTTAGATGGTACAACAATTCCAAATAATACACCCAGCTTGGATCCGCACGAAATTTTTATGAATCCGGGGCTTCCGGCGTATTACATAAGTTGTCAGAAGTCAAATGAAATTAAAGTAGTGAATAAGATCACAAATCAGGTTACTGCAACTATTCCCGTTGGTGATTATCCCCAGGAAATGGCATTATCCCCTTCTAAAAAATATTTATTTGTCTCATGTATGGAAGATGTAACAACATTCGGTAGTAGCAAAAGAGGTTCAGTGTATGTTATAGATTGCGTAACAAACACAGTAATAAAATCTGTTTATACGGGTCATCAGCCACACGGCTTAATGGTGGATGAAGCAAACAAACGGGTATATGTTACCAATCGTAATGTAATTTCGGGCGGGCCGGCACCACACCATGCGGCAGCTTGCAATGGCAAGAACGGTTACGTTACAGCTATTGATTTAAACACTTTGGATTTAGTTCCAAAGTTTAAAACAGAAGTATCAGTCGATCCGTATGGATATTCTATAACACATTAAAAACACATGAAATTTTTGTTTTTTATAAATCTGTTTTTTGCTTGTAGTTTCCTGCAGGCTCAGCATGATCATTCTTCTGAAGAATCAGAGCATAAAAAAGTAGATCCTCCTCATGGAGGCGTTGTGGTAGAAGCAGGAAAATATCATATAGAACTTAAATTGGATCCGTTAGCTAGCGAAGAAAAGCTACTGGTATGGATTTTAGATTCTAGATACAAGGTACGTCATCCCAAAAATAGTACCCTGCTTGTTAAGTTCAAATATAAAAACGGAGAAGTTATAGAGACAAACATGACAAGTTCATCAGATAGATTTCATTGCAATGTGCCTGACGTGAGCTTACCATTCAATGCATTTTTAATTCTTACGGTAAATAATAAAACTTATGAAGCATCCTGCTATTTTAAAGGATTAGGGAAGTAGTATTTATGTAGAAACTAAAAAATGAACTATGGAACACTTGTGCTTTTATAATATTTAATAATAGAAAAAAATGAAGAAAAAAAGAAACATATATTTTGTGATTTTAATTGTCAAGATGACGATCTTATTTCCTCAGAACAAAAAGGATTTGAATGTAACAAGGAATAAGCAAGTTGATTCTGATACAAAAATTATTTCAAACACAGAGATCATTGATAATTCAGCTTTTCCTGTCAATTTAACAAACGCACAATTTGATGTGAAAAAAGGTAACGCTCCCTACTTTTTAGAAGCTAAAAAAATTACGCAGAATTTAAGCGCAACTGTTACTTTATCTGACGTAAAAACTGTTGTTCTTTCCAATGAAATTTCACAAAAACTGATCGCACTTTATAAAAATAATCTGAGTTCAGAATTCAGTATTGAAATGGAATATGGAAAAGGCGGAAGAGATGTTTGGGTTTACGCAAAAATAAGACCTTATCGTATCAATAATGGTGGACAAATTGAAGAACTTGTGTTATATAACGTACTTTGGACAACGGCAGAAGGAAATCCTTTAACCCAACGGAAACCAAGCAGTACTCCATTTAAATCAACTTCTGTTCTGGCATCAGGAAATTGGTATAAGATCGGCGTCACCAAAAGCGGGATCTATAAGTTAGATAAAGCTTTGCTTAAAACTATCGGGTTGGATGTAAATAACATCAATCCAAAAAACATCCGTATCTATGGCAACGGCGGATACATGCAGCCGGAAGAAAATAACTTTTACAGAACTGACGATCTTGAAGAGAATGCTATTCAGGTCGTAGGAGAGTCTGATAACGTACTCGATAATGGAGATTACGTTCTGTTCTATGGGCAAGGTACAAGCCGTTGGACGTATGATCCGACACACGCCAGGTATTGCATAGATTATAACCTTAAACAAAATTATTACTCTGATACTTCATATTATTACATTACAACAGATTTTGTAACGGGTAAAAGGATAGCTGACAGAGCTTCGTCATCAACTGCGCCAATCAATTCAACAACTACATATGATTATTATGATTTTCATGAGCAGAATACAACCAATTTTATCAAATCTGGCACAGAGTTTTATGGTGAATATTTTGATTTTACCAACTCTTACACTTTCGCCTACCCCATCCCGAATTTAGTGATGAACGATACAGTTCAAGCATGGGTAAAAGTAGCGGCACGTGGAGCTTCTCCTTCAACTTATAATTTTTCATTTAGCGGTAACAGCACGAATTTTAATTCCGGGGTCGTAAACCTCAACGATTACCTCGGCGATTATGTATCGATTGTTTCAAGTTGCAGTAAAGCACTTTGTAACAGTTCATCACTTTTATCATTTGCAATTACAAAACAAACACCGGCTGTTGTGGGATGGTTGGATAAGATCATGTTCAATTGCAGAAGAAGTTTGGTTTTTAATAATTCGCAATTCCAATTCAGAGATCAGAGGACTATTGGTGCAGGTAATTTCACTAACTACAGCATAAATACAAACGCATTTACCAACGTTTCAGTTTGGGATGTAACAGACATCTTAAATGTAACTAATCAACAATTTACTTTGAATGCGAATTTTCTTGATTTTACTGTGGCAAACGATTCTTTAAAGGAATATGTTGTATTTAATGGCTCTGATTACCTAACGCCAACGTTTGTCAATAAAGTCATCAACCAGAATTTGCACGCTGTTACACAGGCTGATTATGTTATTGTAACTTACCCGGGTTATTTGACACAGGCACAAAAACTAGGGCAATTACATCAGCAATACGATGGCTTTTCGTATACTGTTGTAACAACCGATCAGGTCTATAATGAATTCTCAAGCGGAAAACCGGACCCGGTTGCGATCAGGGATTTTGTTCGTATGCTTTACAATCGCAATTTATCTTCAGGAAAAGAAGTAAAATATCTTTTACTATATGGTGATGGATCTTATAAAGTAAAAGACCGTTACGGCTCTAACAACTCATCAATGATCCCGGTTTGGGAAGTGGGTGGCTTCCCTAAAGACAATTCTCACAACCCAACTATTTCAACCGTGTGTGACGATTTTTACGGATGGATGGGTGACACAGAAGGTGAAGACTGGAGCAACTCGCTTCTGGATGTGGGTGTAGGTCGTTTCCCGGTTAGAAGTGTGGAGGAAGCAAATGTTGCTTTAAACAAGGTGGAAGCCTACTACAGAAAGAATTACAATTTTTCGATAACCAAAAATGACGATCAATGTAATAATACCTCAACTTATCCGCTTGGAGATTGGAGAAACTGGATCTGCTTTATCGCTGATGACGAAGATAACCAGACCCACATGAGCGATGCTGACCAATTGGCAAAAAAAGTAAAACTCAACCATCCAGAATTAAACATTGATAAGTTATATGCAGATGCATTCCAACAATATTCTACTCCGGGTGGTGATCGTTATCCGGACGTGAGCTCGGGTATTGACAAAAGATTCGGAAGGGGAGCACTAACAGTTAATTATACTGGACATGGAGGCGAAGTTGGATTGGGCCATGAACGGTATCTCGAAATTTCTCAGATACAGTCCTATACTAATAAAAATAATATGCCCTTGTTCATTACTGCAACTTGTGAGTTCAGCCGTTTCGATGATCCGGATCGGACTTCAGCAGGGGAGCTTTGTTTTCTGAATCCGAATGGTGCAGCAATCGCTTTGTTGACCACTGTGCGTTTAGCATTTTCAAATACTAACTTTACCTTAAACTCCAACTTATACGATGTCGTATTTGATACTTTACCGAATGGGAAAATGCCATCACTCGGAGATGTCGTGCGTATTACTAAAGTAAAATCGGGGATACAATTCTATTTTTTGAACTTTCACTTACTTGGAGATCCTGCATTGAAACTAGCTTATCCTGAACAACAAGTGTATACTACACAAATCAATAATAAAGCTGTTTCTTCAACTTCGTACGATACACTGACCGCGCTTTCAAAAGTAACTGTAAAAGGCTTCGTTGGTGATAAAAGTGGTAGTAAATTAACTTCATTCAATGGGGTGCTTTACCCTACCGTTTTCGATAAAGAACAACAAATAACTTGTTTAGGTAATGATATCACTTCGTTACTTGGTGGAACAAGCCCGTTCAAATTCTATTTGCAAAAGAATATCATCTACAAAGGAAAAGTTCAGGTCAATAACGGGGATTGGAGTTTTACTTTCGTGGTTCCTAAGGATATATCATATAGCTATGATTTTGGCAAACTTAGCTATTATGCCCATAACGGCTCAACTGACGCTACAGGTTATAACAAGAATTTTTACATTGGCGGCACATCGTCTTCCTTTATTCCGGATGCAACTGGCCCCGTTGTTAATTTGTTTCTTAACGACAAAAAATTTGTACAAGGTGGCATAACCAATGAAAAACCTAATCTTTACGCGGAAGTATCTGATTCGAGCGGAATTAATACGATTGGCAGTGGGATTGGTCACGATGTTACGGCAGTATTAGATGAAAACAGTCAAAAACCAATTGTTTTAAACGATTATTACGAAGCAGATCTTAATAGTTATCAATCCGGAAAAGTAAAATATCCATTTGATCAGTTGTCTGAGGGGAATCATCGTTTAAGCTTAAAGGTGTGGGATGTTCAGAATAATTCCAGCGTAGCATATACAGATTTTGTTGTAGCTAAAAGTGCTGATATGGCATTAACTCATGTTTTAAATTATCCTAATCCCTTCAGTACACGAACCAAATTTTATTTTGAAAGCAATCAGGTCTGTGAGGCTTTAAAAGTAAGTATTCAAATATATACTATTAGTGGAAAGGTAGTTAAAACTATAAAGATGACGGTTAATAATCCCGGCTTCCGTTCGGAGGGTATAGAATGGGATGGTAAAGATGAGTTTGGTGATAGGTTAGCGAAAGGTGTTTATATATATAAACTCAGTGTAACCGATTATCAAAATAAAAAAGTAGAAAAAACAGAAAAATTGGTTATCCTGAATTAACTCTAAATAAGAATAAGATGGCAGTTAAAGTTTAACAATAAAACAATTGAAAAATGAATAATCGAATAATTGTATTTTTCCTATTAACTTTTGGATTTCAGAAAGTCCATTCACAATTGCCTGTTGGCAGGGACACTGTAACTGTATATGATAACGGAAAAGTTTTAAAGTTAGCTTGGGCAGGTGGGTTGAATTTCTCAATGTTTTCTCACATTGATCTCAATCAGGATGGTAAACAGGATATAGCTGTTTTTGATAAAGTTAACTACATGGCTTATGGCACTATCCGTTGTTTTATCAACGAAGGTGGTGTTGGTGAAATTAAATACAGTCACGGTTTTGATTATGAAAATAAATTCCCGCCGGTGCAACAATGGGCAATATTTGCTGATTATAATAGCGATGGAAAAGCAGATCTTTTTACAAGCGAATCTTTCGCGATCAAGGTGTATAAAAACACTTCTACAATAGGAAATTTATCATTTCAGTTAGAAAAATTCAAACTCACTTCAAATTTTACACCAACCGTAAGTGCAAATATTTTTGCCAGCCCGGTTTCATTCCCTGGTATTTCTGATATAGATAATGATGGGGACTTAGATATTCTCACTTTCAATTCTTCCGGCATCGAAATAGAATACCATAAAAATAAAAGCATGGAATTATATGGGAATGCCGATAGTTTGGTATTTGATCTGGATGAAGACACCTGGGGCGATATAACTGAAAGTAACTGCTCGGTCGCTTTAAATCAATTTATCACAACTAATACGGGCGGTCCTAATCCCAATAAAGTTTATCATGCCGGTTCTGGTTTAATGGTTTTCGATCGTGATGGTGATGGAGATAAAGATTTATTGATGGGTGATATAGCTTGCGATAGAATTAATTATTGCGAAAATGGAGGAACTATAGCAAACGCACATATCACTGATACCACAAAGTTATACCCCAATTTTCCTGCTAAAGCCAGTACACAAATTATCAAATTCAACAATTTTCCATGCGGATATAATTTGGACGTAGATAATGATGGAAAAAAAGATTTGATTGCGAGTCCCAACGCCCCAAATAGCGAAAACACGAATAGTACGTGGCTATACAAGAATAATGGTGTAATACCCGTATCAGACTTTCAACTTTCAAAAAAGAATTTTTTACAGGATGAAATGATAGAACACGGAGAGGGGTCATATCCGGTTGTTTTTGACGTAGATAATGATGGATTACAGGATCTGGTCGTTGGTAACATAGGCTATTATACCATAACCACAAACAAAACCAAGTTAGCGTATTATAAAAACATTGGTACATTAACTCAACCCACGTTTTCTCTTATAACGAGAGACTTTGCTAACCTTTCAACAACGGCTCCTTCAAGCTCCTTAACAACATTGGTTCCTACATTTGGAGATATTGATGGTGATGGGGACAAAGATATGTTGTTAGCTGATTATTATGGAAAGATACATTGGGCGGAAAATACGGCTGGTGCAGGAAATCCTTGCAATTTCAATATTTTTAAACAGAACTATTTTGGCATATCAACTACTTTTCCAGCGGCACATCCTCAGCTAATCGATGTTGATAAAGATGGAGACCTTGATCTGTTAATCGGGCTTAAAAATGGAAGAATAGCATATTACAGGAATAACGGATCTTCAACCTCAGCCAGTTTTGCATTAGTAACGAATAGTTTTGGCAATATTAATGTCAAACGTAATGCCGCATTATACACAAGCGAAGGGCATTGTACTCCATTCATTTTTGATGATGGTGGGACATATAAACTATTATGCGGCTCCATTAGCGGTTATATTTATCTCTACGACAACATAGATGGTAATTTATCAGGAAATTTCAATTTGATCGACAGTTTAGTTAATAAAATAAATGTCGGTCCAAACGCCGCCCTTCAGTACACAGATATAGATGGTGATAATAGCAGGGACTTATTAGTAGGTAATTGGGGAGGAGGATTAGCATTTTACTCTTCTAAAAAAGCCATAATTGGTATTAACGAAATTGAAAATGAAGCCGCAAATAAATTAAAACTCTATCCCAATCCTGCTCACGATGTAATTAATATAAATTATTTAGGCAATGCAGATAAAATTGAAGTTGTAGTTTATGATGAGCTTGGAAGACAATTACATGTTCAATCTTCAAATATTCCTTCTTTCAGTATTAATAGTCAATCACTTTGCGCGGGAATTTACTTTTTAAGAGTCAATTGTTATTCCAACACTTTAACATCAACTGTGATACACAAAAAAATAGTAATCGAATAAAAACAGAACGGGGCAGCCGAAAACCCGACCAGAGTAGGCAACAATTTAATAAACAAAAAAATGAATGCAGAACTAAAAGAGTTTTTTGACAAAAATGGAAACATCATTGTTGCTGTAATTTGGGTAACAGCTTCTCCTTTTAACGTTACACAGATGAACTTAGCAAGAGTTAAACTTAACGACTTTATTAGTAAGTATGTAAGTAACAAAGGACACAACGTTTACATGCACACCGAAAACGACACCGTTTCAGCAACAATCACGTTTGACTTAAATAATTATCCGGGACAAACAATTCAAATTTAAAAAAATCAAAAAATGAAAAGAAAAAACAAGATTGCTTTAATTATCTGTATGATAGCTGTGTTCGGTCATTCATTCGCTCAGACTTATGAATTAAAAACAAATGCAACCTACTACTATGCAAAAAAGGTATGGACAGCACCACAAGACAAGTTTGATAACTCAGATCAGGTTGCCTATTTCATAAAGGGCGATAATACACTTGATAAAGTATATCAGATTAATGCATGTGGTGGCGGACCTTATTACGTTTCAAAAATAGAGTGCAAAGACAATTGTGCCTTTGGAACAGGTAAGCAAACCTGGACTGATGGTTGTAGCATAAATTATAGGTACGAATGGGTTCATCCCGACAGCCCCAGTGTGAAAATTAAAGTTCACTTATTGTTAGACCGGGATCATGTTAATGGTACACAGACTTATTGTAATTTTGGTTTAAGATTTGATTACACGTGCAAGAAGGTTGACCAAAGATCTGCGCCAACTGAACAGAAATATTTCATGAATAACCCAAACGACAACTCATTTAAAAAATGTAGTTACAACATTCAGCATAATAATAGTGGAACAGACACTTTATTGTATGCATATTTTGCGTTCAGAATAATAAAAAACAATACAACAGACGTTGGCGGAGGTAAGATATTCATGAATAAAGAAGGGAATATTAGTGGCAATACAACCTTTGTTGCAGATGGCAAAACATTCAATGTAAACATTACTAATAATCCTAGGAGACTAGAATTTGTTTTTCCTAATTAACGCGATGAGCAAAATGAAAACTAAGATCATTTTCAGTTTACTTCTAATTGCGTTTATATGTTGTTTAAGTCAATGTAGAAAGAAAAATCCTGATTCAATAGAAGGTTGTACGGATCCCAATTCACTAAATCATAATTCGGATTCAGCACAGGATATGGGATCATGCAAATATGCCCCTTCTGATTCAGTTGGTTAAAATCATGGATATAGAACTGCGTTTTATTAGAAACCCGTATAAGCAACAAAAGCATTCACAAGATTGCTTTTAAAGACATGAAAAATTATATTATTGTTTTAATTCTCGTATTTAATCTTCGATTGATTGGTCAAATTGGATTTATTAGTAAGTCAGACTCTATGACTTTTTTTTTAAATAAGGCAAAAATCGAAAAATATCTTTTTGATAGTCTTTCTAAACGACACGGTCAGATAAATCTTAAATGTGACACAAACGTTTCTAATAACTATATTGCAGCTCTATCTCGTAAATGGCGCCAAACTATCGACTATTCAAAATACGATATCTACCATAACGATTCGATCTATGGCCAATTAATAAAAAATGCTGAAATTGCTTATCTCTATGGTTATTGCAATGACACAATAAAAAAAGAAATAAAAAAAATCATATTTGGTCTTTATGTTAGTAAATTCGTTCGTCTTTATTACTCAAATTCTAATGGAGACACTTCCTCTTACGCTATTACCAAAGCTATACACTTATTGACCGAAAGAGATATACAGTTCTTCGAGGAAGAATATTGGCGAGTAAGAAAATTGTTCCATGATGATTTTACAAATTATAAGCTATATCATTTCTTTGATGAACAAATCTCAAGAAAATTTGACATTACCTTTTATTTTACTCCATTAGACAATTTTTTATTTACTTCTGAATTCAGTTTTACTTTATCAGAATTACAAAAAGAGAAAATTACAAAACAACGGAACATTATAATTGTTGCAATAGCCGTTACGTTCATTTGTTTGATTTTTATAATTTTATTGGTCCGCCGAAGGACTTCCCTTTTAAAATCGGTTGAGGCATCTAAAATCGAAATTGAAAAAATCAATCATTTACTCAAAGAAAAAAATCAGGAAATACTTGATAGCATTCATTACGCCAAGAGAATTCAGGACGCTTTAATTACGAATCAGAAATACATAGACAAAACATTAACCCGAATGCAGAACAAAACGTCAAGTAACTAACATGGCACCTTATGGTGAACATTCGAACTCGCATCAGCACATGCTTGTATTTTCTTGTAAATTAGAAAACTCAAAAGAAATTCTCGGACAATTACCCCACTTAATTATCGACGGAGTAAAATCCTTTGTCGGAGAAATTCCTGTGGGAAATTCCGGAATAGCTAACGTTCCGCCACTAAAGTCTATGCAAGTTCCAGAAGATTTGAAAATGAATCTTAAGTAAGTATAAATAACTTATTTGACAGCAACAATAATATTCCCCGCTACTTTCGGAGAAACAATAACCTCTTTCTTATTGCACAACACAACAAGAGAGCCATCAACCTCTTCAATATTTTTCACCTGCACCTCAGCGCCAATGATCAGCTGATGTTTCTCCAGGTACTTTAAAAATACAGGTGAGTGATCCGAAACACCCATTATTTTGTAAGCCCCTTTTATTTTACCCTCCGACAAATTAACGAACTTGTTCTTCTGGAATTTTCCCTTCGCATCAGGAATCGGATCACCATGAGGGTCAAAACTTGGATTCCCCATTAATTCCGCAAGCTTATTGATCAGCTTATCATTTTTCACATGTTCCAGTTCCTCTGCAATCTCATGTACCTCATCCCAGCCAAAACCTAGTTCTTTTGCAAGGTAAGTTTCCCAGATCCTGTGCCTCCGCACCATATCAATAGCCATCTTCGCGCCGGTAGCAGTTAATCTTGTTCCGTAAGATTTCTCATACACAACATACTTAAGCTCATGCAACTTACGCAGAGCCTCGGTTACAGAAGCAGGGTTTATATTCAGCTTATCGGCCAACTTTTGGTTGGTCACTACCGCGGTGTTGTCGGATGAAAGGTTATAAATGGTCTTGAGGTAATTCTCAACGGTTTCTGTCCTCATAAATTATCTTTTAGGCATGCCAAAATTAATAATTATGATTCATTAAAAAGTCATCAACTTTGTTAAAATTTAAATCATGAAGAAATTATACATTGTTTACTCGTTGTTGGTTTTGATGATCCTGGGGATAGCAGCATGTAAAAAGCTTCTGCCAAAAGCGCCTAAAGATGATGAGATTCTCGATGGTCCCGTAGAAGGGTTAACCGCCGAGGAAAAAATAAGATTCTTAGAAGGAGATCGTGCTTTTAATAATGAAATATTTACATCCGAAACCGGCTTAGGCCCCTACTTCGTTGCAAATTCATGTGGTTCTTGTCACGCAGGTGATGGCAAAGGGCATCCCTTTACAACACTTACACGTTTCGGACAAGCGGATTCAACAGGAAACACATATATGAATTTCGGAGCACCGCAATTACAGAACAGGGCAATCCCCGGTTTTTCCCCTGAACAAATTCCGGCGGGCGCAGCATTTTCAAAATTCACACCACCGGCAAATACAGGCTTAGGATTTCTCGAAGCATTAACCGATGTGCAAATTCTCGCAAATGCAGATCCAACAGATGCAAACAACGATGGCATATCAGGTGTACCTAACTATGTAAATGCACCTGCTTATTTTATTCCTAAATCACATCATATAACCTGGAGCGGAAAATTCGTTGGCCGCTTTGGAAAAAAAGCAGCAGCAATTGATCTGTGGAATCAAACAGTAAACGCCTATGTACAGGATATGGGAATTACGTCCGAATACGCAATGCTCGAACCGGCCATCAATGGAGTAGCAAGCCCGTATGGCGATCCTACACCCGATCCTGAAGTACCTTCCTCTCGCGTACAAAACCTCATCTTTTACTTACGCACCTTAAAAGCACCTGTTCAACGGGATCAAAATAATTCAGATGTACAGGCAGGAAAACAAGTCTTCATGAATATCGGCTGCGAAAAATGCCACAAAGCAGAATGGACAACACAAAAAGCCGATATAAATGCGCTTTCATATAAAACCTTTTATCCCTATACAGATTTGTTATTACACGATATGGGTTCAGGCTTAAACGATGGGTATACAGAAGGAACCGCGAAAACTTCCGAATGGAGAACACCACCACTATGGGGTTTAGGGCTGTCTAAAAATTCCCAGGGCGGACAGTACTTTCTCTTACACGATGGCAGGGCAACCTCAATTCAACAAGCAATTGAAATGCACGGTGGCGAAGGACAAAGCAGTAACAGCGCTTACCAATCACTTTCTCAAACAGAAAAAGATCAGCTCATTAAATTTTTAGAAAGCCTCTAATGGATCGTAAAGAATTTATAAAAGTTTGCAGTGGAACCTGTCTGGGTTTGATCGGTATTTCTTTGCTAAACCAAAGTTGCACAGCAACACACTATGTTCAGAGTACTGTTTCCAATAACAATCTATCGGTAGCAAAAACAGAATTCACAATAACAAAAAAAGGACAAACAGACTTCAGAAAATACATTATCGTAAAATCAGAAACACTCGAATTCCCTATAGTAGTTTATCGCCTTAGTGCAAATTCATATCAAGCCATGTTAATGCGTTGCTCACATCAGGGCATTGAATTGTCTGTGAACGGCGATATCTTAAGTTGCTCAGCACACGGCAGTGAATTCAGTAAGCAAGGAGCAGTTATACAAGGTCCCGCAGATCAGCCGCTAAAATCATTTTCCGTTACTGAAGATGAAAATAACATTTATATAAAATTGAGTTAGGATGAAAAAAGCAATTATACTGTGTCTAATCATATTAAGCCATCAGGTCTTTTCTCAAAAAGATTCTTCATTTATAAAACGTACACCCGCCGATACAAGCAAGATGAAAATGAATATGGACGCTGTATACAACCGTCCGTTTTTAACTGCAGGAAAATTCCCGGTAGCACTCGGCGGTTATCTGGAAGCAAACAGCAGTTACTTTGGAACAGATGGTGTAACCGAAGGTTTATCATTCCAGATTCCGCGATTAACGCTCTTTCTTTCATCCACAATAAAAAAGAGAATCAAATTTTTATCAGAGATTGAATTTGAAGAAGGAGGAAAAGAAATTGCAATTGAATTCGCATCAATGGATATCGAATTACACCCCCTCTTGAATTTACGCGGCGGTGTTATCATGAATCCTATCGGAGCATTCAATCAAAACCACGATGGCCCAAAATGGGAATTCATCAGCCGTCCAATTTCCGCAACGTCAATCATTCCCTCTACATGGAGCAATGTAGGTTTTGGCATCTTTGGGAAATATGCACGTAATAATTTTGTGTGGGCCTATGAAGCATACATGACAAACGGCTTTGATGATAAAATAATTTCAAATTCCGAAAGCCGTACATGGCTTCCTGCAAGCAAAGAAAACCCTGAACGATTCGAAGAAAGTTCAAACGGCGTTCCCTTGATCACCGCTAAAACTGCATTTCGTCACCGTAAAATCGGAGAGATCGGTGTATCATGGATGGGCGGCGTGTACAATAAATTTGAAGATGATGGCTTAGTCATCGACAAACAAAGAAGAATTGATCTCTACGCTATTGATTTCAATACAAACCTTCCTCGCATCAATACCTACATAACAGGAGAATGGGTGTGGGCAAATGTTGATGTTCCTGAAACTTACTCTCAGGCCTTCGGCAGTAAATTACAGGGAGGATTTTTAGATATTGTACAACCCATTTTAAAACGCAAAGTATTCGGTTGGGAAAACGCTACACTTAATTTAGCATTCAGAACAGAGTATGTAGATTACAACGTCGGCAACTTCCGTGAAACAGGAGGAAACATTTCCGATCACATCGTAGCAATTGTTCCCGGTATTAGCTTCCGCCCCTCACAGCAAACAGTAATTCGTTTCAATTACCGTTACCACTGGCAAACTGATCTCTTAGGTAATCCCGCTTCACGAACAGCAGGATTTCAATTTGGATTTAGTACTTATTTTTAAATTTATTTGAAACGAACAATGTAGCGGATGCAATATGTTCTTTTTCAATATATTAATAACGATTTTTAATAAAAGTCAGTATATTTTGTTACTTTAGCAGGAATGAAAACGGATTTAAGCCACTTACCCGAAAATAAAAGATCGGAATTGGGTGCGATTATAAGCGCTGTTATTCCCCGGTTTTCAGAGATTGAAATGATTATCCTGTTCGGTTCCTATTCGACAGGAAAATGGGTGGAAGATTCATATATAGAAAAGGGCATTACCTACGAGTATAAAAGTGATTATGATCTGTTAATCATTCTTTCAAAAACGGCTCAGGCTAATAGTGAAGCTCTAACTGATAATATTACAGGTACTATTGACAGTCTAAATCTTGCAACACCTGTTACACCCATTTTTCATAGTGTAGAGTTTGTAAATGCTGCTTTGAGTGAGGGTAATTACTTCTTTAATGATATTCAAGATTTTGGAACCTTACTGTTCACCACTAATCGTTATCAACTAGCTCCTAAACGTAAATTAAGTGCAGAAGAAACCAAGGCAAAAGCTGAAAGGGATTTTAATAATTGGTTCGAAAGTGCCAACGACTTTTATTCTCAGTTTCAATACGCATTAGGTCAAGGCAAGTTAAATGTTGCTGCTTTTTTATTACATCAGGCAGTCGAACGATATTTTAATACGGTTCAATTAGTCTTTACAGGTTACAAATCAAAAACTCACAATATTGAAATACTTGGTAAGATTGCTAATAGCTGTGATATCCGCTTTAGTAAAATATTCCCCCAGGCAACAGTTCAGGAGAAAAACCGTTTTAAGCTTTTGAAAAAGGCGTATAAAGATGCGAGGTATGATATGGATTTTACAATAAGTATGGAAGATATCCAATACTTGAGTGAAAGAGTTGAATTATTAAAAAAATTAACGGCTGAAATATGTCGTGATAAGATAAACAGTTTTGTAGAGTAATAATTTTATGTCATTGAGTAATGGTTTAAAGGGTTGATAAATCTGCTAAACCAAAACAATGAAACTAAAAGAAAACTCTGTTAAAGACATTTGCAATTATGTTCTGCAACAGCTACAAAAAGAGGTAAATGTAAAACTTACCACAGAAGAAATAAGAGTATTCCAATCTTATTCCACTAACCTGGATTATGATAAGGTCGCTAAAGAGCTTGACATTAAACCGATTCAAGCGATTCGAATCAATGACAACATTTTTCGAAAATTAAAGATCAAAGATTGTCATATCAAATTCGAAAGTAAGGATGATTTTCTAAAAGCACCTCTGTTTCTTCATGGCCTTTCTTCAAGATTGTATAATTGCCTCCGTTCAAGGGATTACATAAATCTCAACGAAGTAGTTAAGACACAAGCCATAGATTTAAAACGAATAAGGGGCTTCGGAAAAAAAGCCTTCAAAGAACTTTATATGTGTTTGTCATGCAGTGTTTGGCAAATTTATGGCGTTGGTAAAGAACACATCAGATGGCAGGACAAAATGCTCTCACACCTGAAATTCACCAAATACTATCCCGATGAACAAAATACTGACTATGCCTGTTATCGCAGGGACTTTGAAGATCCTCTTATGAAAAATATTCATTTGATAGTTGATGAAAAAATCTCTTGCTATTGTACTGCGCTTATACAAAATAATCCGAACAAGTACGGAAAAGACGTTATGCTTTTCTCTATTGATGCTACTCACGACAATTTAATCCTGGCGGTTAATTATTGTAAAGGTTTATCCCCGCTAGATTGTAAAAAGTAATTACTATGGATAAAAACAAAAGACGAAAGCAACGCACCGAAAATACCGACTATAAGAAAATAGTAACTAAATTAAAACAAGATTTAAAACAGGAAATAGAATGGCAGCCTTGGTGTCTGTATGCTCATGATGAAAAATATGATCTTTCATTTCATGACGATATTTATGTTTTACGCAAAAAAAGGAAATGGGTCTATTCCATTAGTGAACCTGATCTTGATTTCGATGAAGGGGCCTTTTAAGCGAATCTTGGAAATAATGGCATGAATAAGTCATTATATTAAGTGAAAAAAGATGCATTTCATAATCAAAAATAATTGCTAACTTAGCTATAGAATTCTTTGAAATACTGCCGGGGAGAGATGGGAGCAGAGCCCAACAGAACCTAAGGAACATTTTGATCTATTTAGGTAAACATTGTTACCCTCTTGTTATTCCTTACTTTAAAATTCCCTCCTATATCTCTGATAAATAGGTTAATTCGGGCAGTTTTTGAGGTGCCA
>CALMVZ010000008.1 GCA_937873155.1 uncultured Bacteroidota bacterium
CTTATCATTAAATCCGTACCTATACTGACTGCCAGTAGTTTGCCTTCCAGGCATTGGACTACCGAATGAATAGTAATTAATTCTTAAAATCAAGTAGTTGAGATCATTTTTTGAAGGAAAATCTTATAAAAATGACGTTTTTTGATCTTAGTTCATGATGGGTTTGGAAGCTTCTATCTGGCTTATTTTTTCAAAAACTTTATCTGTATGTTCATCAACATAGGCCTGTGCAAATTCAACGTAACGGTAAAATTCCTTGCTACCTGCTGCATGCCCCGAAATTTTTCTTACAACTTGGTCTGGCATACCCAAACGTAACATGGTAGTGATAGCAGTGCGACGCATTGTGTGTGTAGTTATGTGATCAGCTAATGTGTAATGTAATTTTTTAGCTGCGTTCTTATAAACGATATATTTCACACCGCGTTTCGAACGATATTTGGTGAGCGGCTCTTTAAAATCAAGATATTTAGCCAATTGTTTCAAGCAAGTATTCAACCAAGCGTTACTGTGTTGCGGGAGTAGTGTGTCTTTTTTTATAATGTATTTTTTTAATATTTCTACTGCATAATCCGGTAATTTAATACTTGTATTGGTTCCGGTTTTAAGAGAAGTTACTTTTAAATAATAAGTGTTATTGTAAAATTGAAGGTTCTCCTTCTTCAGTTTCATGAGGTCCGAAAAACGAAGCGCTACTGTACAGCCAAAAATAAAGATGTCCTTTACTTTCACAAGATGTTCCGGTAATTTAGAATTCAGATCTTTATCATAGATCAAATAATTCAATTGTTCAGGCGTTAGTACTACAATCGGAACTTCTTCTGAAGGCGCATAGAAACTTTTATGAAAATCACCAACCTGTATACTAAGTTCCGAATTAAGGTAATTATAATAAGTACGCAATCCTTTAACAACTAAACCAACATAGTTATCATAAAGATCTTTTTTTGTGTAGAGATAATCAGTGAATTCAGTAATAAATTTCTTGTTGTATTTTTTTGCAATTTCTTTTTCCTTGGCTGTTAAATTATTTACGAGGTAAAGCCTTGGCTCAAAACCTGTATCACGCACAAAATCATTCACGAGATTACGTATATAAATGTAATTTTCAATGGTGGAGTGCCTGATACGTTTTCCGTCTTTTTTTATTCGTCTTCCTTTAGAAGTATCCTTTATAAGTCTATCGTAGAATCCAAAAAAAGAATCGGCCTCAAGGTATTTTGTCTTTTTAGTGATACGCATAAATAAAGTAGCTTGTCAATTCTTTAATAATTTAATGGATAAAGAGTTATCTTCACTCTTAATTTTAAGAATATATATGCCTGATAAAAGTCTGTCGGTATCAATGAACGTTATTCGCTGATTTAAGGTATGTTTTTGAATTACCTGACCCAATAAATTCCTGATCTCCATTTCACTGTTAGCGCTTACTTCATTTAATTCAATAGTTACATGTTGATCAAACGGATTAGGGTATATTTTAAATTTCGTCGGAGTAGTGAGCGTTTCTAAACTTGTACAAAGAGATACCTGTTGAAGTATGCTAGCGCCTGATGAACAACCGTTGACATCAGTTCCGAGTACTGTATAGGTCGTGGTAGTGCTTGGTGAAACAACGGTGACCGAACCTGTAGCGCTGGTATTCCAAGTATAAGTCATTGCACCTGTCGAACTAAGTGTTGCGGTTTGTCCTAAACAAATTAGTGTATTGGAGGTAAAAACGGTCACTGTCGGATTAGGGTTTGCACTTATACATACAGTGGCTGAATTTGAACAGCCATTTGCATCAGTGCCATTAACAGAGAAGGTACACAAACAAGCTGAGCTAAAAGTAAAACATGGGGATTGTTGCGTTGATGTAAACGCACAAGGGCCTGTCCACGTATAAGTATTGGCTCCCGAACTGAATAAACAACCCGTACTTCCTGAACAAACGGATGATGAACTTGCAGTCAATACAGGTAATGGATTTACAGTAATAGTAATGGCTGATCTTGTTGGACTTAATGTGCATGTTTGCGCTTCGGCATAATATGTATAAGTGCCCGGACTTAAAGTCGGGGTTGTGTAAACACTGCCAGTGTTTATAGCTGTAGTTGAACTCACTGAAGCATACCAGCTGATGGTTCCAAAGCCCTGAACATTTAATGTTGTAGAATTTCCGGCACATATATTAAGTGCTGTACTTGCAGTTATATTCATTGGAACTGGAGGGGAAGAGCAGTCATGGAATCTTACAAGAAAACCTTCCTGCGCTCCACTGGGCGATTGCTGGAAGCTACCGGGACTTGCCAATACATTATTTGTAGTTGTGCTTACTCCACACATATAAATATTATGAGCTTTGTCGGCAGCACAGCAAAATGCATTCTCAACACCGGTCCCACCATAATATGTCCCGGATTTGCGTGTACCAGTAGCGTCAAATTTTACAAGGAAACCGTCTGCTCCTCCGCCGGCGTAAGAGGGTTGATAACCGTTAGCTGTAGCAATAATTGTCCCTGTAGCGGTAGGAGTGTAACCACATATGAATACGTTACCAAAAATATCAGTAGTACATTCTTCGGCATATTCATCACTTATACCTCCATAAAAGGTAGCCCATTGCCGTATCCCCGAGGAATTGAATTTGGCAAGATAAGTATCATATGTACCTCCGCCATAAATGCTTTGATGACTACCAGGAGTTGCTACTATAGTGCCAGTGCTATTCTGGCAAGTACCCAACAAATAAATGTTATTGTATAGATCAACTGCGCAGGAATACCCTGTTTCTACTGTGTTGCTACCATAATAAGTTCCCCATTGCCTGACCCCACTACTATTTAGTTTTACAAGAAAAGCATCAAAACCGCCACCGCCATAAGTGCTTTGGTGGCTACCAGTAGTTGCAATTCCTGTTCCTGTGTTTGTATCTGTATAACCACCAAATATAATATTACCGGCTCCATCTGTTTTGCATGAGTAAATACTCTCTCCACCAGGCCCCCCATAATAAGTAGACCATAATCTAGAACCGGATGCATCGAATTTTGTAACGAAGCCATCTATAGATCCTGCATAAACGGATTGATGGCTACCAGTAGTCGCTATAATTGTACTTGTACTGGTTCCTGTCGATCCAGTTAAATAGATATTTCCCAAAAGGTCAGTAGCACATGAAGCGTAACCCGATTCATTACCTGTCCCGCCATAATAAGTACCCCACTGGCGGAAGCCTGCTGAGTCGAATTTAACGAGAAACTCATCTGATGCACCACCATATGTTAGCTGATGACCACCTGAAGCAATAGCTGCGGTTGTACTGGAACTGGTAACTCCACAAAGAAAAATGTTTTTGTTGAGATCAGTCGCGCAGGAATGGCCCTGTTCTCCTCCTGATCCACCATAATAAGTAGCCCATAACCTGTTACCCAACGAATCGAATTTGACAAGAAAACTGTCATCAGCGCCTCCAAGTATTGTTTGATGAGCTCCGCTTGTTGCTATTAATGTACTTGTGCTGGTTGTCTGACCACATATATATATATTGCCGGATTCATCAGTAGTCGTATGTCTGACAAAATCTCCTCCGCTACCTCCGTAATAAGTTCCCCAAACGCGAACCGATGGATCGATGATCAGAGCTTTTTCTGGATTTGCATTTGATATATCGAAACTAACGACTCCATTTTTTACGACCCATTTGGCAGGAATTGTTTTTTCATCCTGAAAAACTAAAGGCGCCGCTTCCTGTATTTCACCGAATGGTGTTTCAATAATTAATTCACCTTTTTTATTTACGATTATCTGCTTCGCCCCTTTAATCTGTAATTTAATTTGGCTGTAGTCTGCCTTGGGGGCCACAATGTAATCATATTTCAAAGTTTTATTCTTACCATAAAAATGGACATCTATTCCATTATAAACATTTTTATAAGTTACGTCAGAATACGACCTGACCTCTTTGGCACCATTGGGACAAGATTCCAAGTAAAAATTAGTATACCCTTTCAACGGGACACTCTTTTCAATAAGTAAGTTATTTTGATTGTCCAGCCAAGAGAGATCTATACGATAGCAGGTGATTTTTTTGGAATCGGGATTTTTTTTAAATATTTGATAAGAAATACCCCTTTTGCGAAGGTGAAAATTCAGATTATCGCTTAGTCCGCTAAAAAGCACATCTCCTACTGGTTGATAATGTTGATTGCTGATTTGACCTTTATTCTCAATAAAGCAGAGAGATTCGGATACCTGAGATAGAAATCTTAGGTTCAATCCTGATAAAATAAAAACAAGAAGGTATTTAAAGTAGTTATTCATTGTTTCCAATATTAAACTTACAAAAAAAATGTGAAGGTTCAAACTAGTATTTGAGAAGGCACCATAGAGCGCGTATCCCATCAGTAAAACCAATTTTTTTTCCTGAATTGTAACTTCTTGCATTATACAATATTGGAATCGAATCGATTTTTATGCCTTCGATCTTATCAAGTTGCCTCGACAATTCTATTTCTATTCCAAAATTATCCTCTGATAAGGATAGATTTTTTAAAAATTTCGTTTTTATCAATTTATGACAGGTTTCAACATCCGGTAATTTAGTGGATGCTTTTATATTATATAAAAAGCTAATTAATTTATTTGCAAATAAAAACAACTTAGTTTGATGAACTTCCTTTTGTCCATAACGATTACCGTAAACGGCGTCCAGCTGTTTTGTTATTAAGAATTCAAGAAGTTTATTAATATTATTTGTGTCATATTCAAGATCGGCATCATGAAAAATTACAAGATCACCAATTACGTGTTCCAATCCCAGCCTAAGGCAAAATCCTTTTCCCTTGTTTTCATTATTTCTTATATGAAGTATATTTTCTTTAGAAAAAAAAGTAATAAAATCTTTAATTATCTTATCACTAAGATCGGTTGAGTTGTCGTCTACGACAATTATTTGCTTTGAAAAACCATGGTATAATTTTAACGACACCAGTTGTTCAAGAACACTTTGTAGATGCCTTTCTTCATTGAATACAGGTACAATAATTGATAAAATCATAAATTGTATTTCCTTATCAAATTAGCCGCGCCGTTATGCCCCCTGGTTTTAGCCTTTATTAAATAATCTTTTGCTATTTCATTGTTGTTTTCTTTTAAATAGTAAGCTCCTATATTATATAACACTTCTGGATGGGAATTGTTTATTTTTTCAGCCATTTTGAACTCGCGAAGGGCTTCTTGACTTTTTCCAATTGTATAATAGCAAATACCTAAATTGTTATGCGCCTCCATGTAATTTTTTTTGCGAAATATAGCTTTATTGAAATAGATGATGCTTGAATCGGTTTTCCCGGAACCTGCAAGACTCCAGGCATAATTATTTAAATAATATGCATTTGAGGAATCTGAAGCAACAGCTTTTTTCAGGAATTGATTTGCGATTTTGAATTTTGCAAGACTATTGTAATAATAACCGATGTTATTATTTGCCATGCCGTTATTCGGGTTAAGGTTTAATTCATACTTGAACATTGTCTCTGAATTTTTCCAATTTTTTACGTGCGAAAAAGTCAAATAGGAAAAGCAAAGAAGAAGAGCTATACTTATATTTTGAAGAGTTTTGATGCTCATAGCTTTTTCAAAAATAGAAAAAAGAATAAGCGGTGGGAAAACGCACGATAAATAGAAATATCTATCACTGACATAGGAGTGCGTATTGGGTACAATTTGTAAAATCGGCAGTAATAAAATTAACCATATGAGGATTAAACTTAATACTAGTTTTTTCTTTCTTAAAAGATAGAGGGAAGTTAGCACACTCATCCCAATAAAAAAAAACAATATTAGAGGACCTGTTGTAAATAGATCTGTGGCCTTGGGAAAAAAGTGAAATAAAGACAATTTTATAGGAACAAAGGTTTTAGAAAAATAGTACCCGACCTCGCTAATAAATAAATATCCTTTCTGAAAAAAGGAATAATCACTGATATTTAACTTTCCGGTTGAATTATTTTTAATACAGAAATATGAGATGACAGAAGTAATGAATGAAATAAGGAAGAAGGGAACTAGTTTAATAATTGTTGCCATTTTAATTTTCCGTTCTGAGAAATATGTATAGATCAGCAAAATGACAGGCAAAGTAATTGCCATTGGTTTTGCGAGGCAAGAAAAAATAAAGAATACAAAGCTTACAAAATAAAATTTAAAAAATTTGTTTTGTAGATATTTAATGTAATAAATTGCGGAGAATAAAAAGAAAAACATATAGAGTACGTCTTTTCTTTCTGTGATCCAACAGACACTCTCAGTATTAAGAGGATTTAGCCCGAAAAAAATCAGTATTAAAAAGATTAATTCATTTCGGACCTTAAGAAGATCAAGTAACTTGAATATTAAAATTATGTTCAGCAGATGGATTATTAAATTCGTCAAATGAAATCCTGTTGCCCTGCCGCTAAATAAAAATTGATCAATATAATAACTGCATATTGTAAGTGGTACATAAAGGATAGTCGCTTTTGCCTTAAATATATCTATAACGTTCTCTAAAGTGAATTTCTTTATATAAGGATTATTGATAACGTATTCAGGATCGTCATAGTAAATAAAGTCTGCCTGTAGTATGGGTGAATAGGCTATTATTGTAATAATTAAAATTATCAAAAGTCCCCATTTTGATTTCGCAAACATAGGTTTAAATATAAAGAAATTTGCTATATCAAAAACTGCAACTTGATATTGTAAACTCCCCTCTAATTAGACTATCATAAAAACACTAAACTAAACCCAATTATCAAATTGATTGACTTCCCTTACAAAAAGCATATGAGTTAATGGGAACCAATAAACGCAAATAGCTAAGACATTGCAAAGCACTTTTTAGAAGAAGAAAAAATAAAATAGAAGCCTGGATTTATAAACCAGATTTGTAAAATGGTTGATGGAAAATTCTTTTAAAATGAATCCTAAGAATAGAAAAACTCAAATGATAGTTTGAAATAGTTTAGAATTTGTTCCCCCAATCGTTTCCCACTAAAAATAAAAAACCTGTAAGTTATTTACTTACAGGTTTATGTGATTTTAAGCTGCGGTCCGGACGGGACTCGAACCCGCGACCTCCGCCGTGACAGGGCGGCATTCTAACCAGCTGAACTACCGGACCGTTTACCCTACCAGAAAGTGTAAAATCGCTAAATCTTTCTACTTTATGGTTTTGGGACTGCAAATGTAACACATTTACTAATCTATCCAAAATTTTTTTACCTAAGAAAAGGGAGGAATATTAATTAAAAACCCTGAAGCAGAACAAGCGTGCTTCAGGGTTTTTATTTATTGAGAATCCTATTTATGCATTTGTGATCTGGCGGGCATGATCAACAGCATTTACTTCTGTGATCACATTCTTAATTGTACCCTCAAAACCGATTACAAAAGTGGTCCTTACAAGGCCGTCATAAATACGTCCGAATAATTGTTTTGGCCCCCACACATCATATGCTTTAATGATCGCTTTATCCGTATCAGCAATAAGAGGATACGGCAAACTGTATTTACTTGCAAAACGTTCGTGCGAATCAACACCATCCGGACTCACACCAATTACGGCGTAATTATTATCGTTCAGGTATTGGTATTCATCACGGAGATTGCAGGCTTCTATTGTACATGTTTCAGTATCGTCTTCCGGATAAAAGAAAAGAACAATGTTCTTACCCGGAAAATCCAATGAAGTGATACGGTTACCATTTTGATCTATACCTTCAAAGAATGGAGCAGGATCACCGGGTTTTAAATGGGTCACATGTTTTTTAAATGTTTCCCGGGTAGAAGTCTCATTCGAATCAACATGATTTGCTGCAGGTTTTGTATCGAGAACTTCTGTTTTAATAGTTTTCGGTTTAGAAACTTTTGCAACCGGTTTTTTTGGTGCAGCTTTTTTTGTTTTTTTCGGAGCGGATTTTTTCTTGGCTACTTTCTTAACTGTTTTTTTCTTCGCTACTTTTTTAGCGATTTTCTTTTTTACCTTTTTTGGTGCAGTTTTTTTCTTCGCGACTTTCTTTTTAGTCTTTTTTGCCCCTTTTGTCTTTTTACTCCCTTTAGTCTTCTTAGAAGCTTTTTTCGGAGCGGCTTTTTTCTTTTTTGCTTTCTTTGCCATATTTTTTAGTTTTAAATGTTGAAGAATAATATTTACACCATTGCTTTAATTCGCATTCCGGACATTTAGGATTCCTTGCAACACAAATATACCGCCCGTGTAAGATCAGCCAATGATGGGCGCGCGGTACAAGGTCTTCAGGGATAAATGTAATAAGTTGTTTCTCTGTTTGCAAGGGATTTTTAGCATTCACTGTTAATCCCAAACGCGCTGAAACCCTGAAAACATGGGTGTCGACAGCCATTGCCGGCTTATTATATACAACTGAGGCTATTACGTTTGCAGTTTTCCTTCCCACGCCGGGCAGTTTCACCAATTCTTCAATTTCTCCGGGAACTATTCCTTTAAAATCCGAGACCAGCATCTTTGCCATACCTACCAGGTGTTTCGCTTTATTGTTCGGGTACGAAATACTCTTTATATACTGAAAAACAGAATCACTATTTGAAGCAGCAAGGACTTCCGCATCAGGAAAAGCTTCAAATAAAGCCGGTGTTATCATGTTCACCCGTTTATCTGTACATTGGGCTGATAGGATAACAGCAACCAGCAATTGATACGGGTTTTCATATTGCAATTCCGTTTCAGCAACGGGCTGATGGGTCACAAAATAATTTAAAATATGTGCGTAACGTTCCTGCCTGGTCATACTTATCTGATAAGAGCTAAAGTAAATGTAAAAATATGATTAATTTTAGGGTGAATTAAAAATGAAAGTAAAAGTCCTGCATATTCTCATCTTTTCCGGCATTTTGTTTTCATGTCAGCCTCCTGAAAAGAAAGAAGAGGTCAGGATAGATAAAGAAGCAGTTAAGAAACAATTCATTGAAGCCAATAAGCTTTTGGCGAAGAAAGAACTGGATGATATGGACGCGTACGCCCGTCGGCATAAAATGAGTTTTGTAAATACAGACCTGGGCCTCCGGTATTATGTTTATGAACCATCCGCCAAAGGGGACAGTATCAAAGATAACAGCGAGATCACCATGGATTTTACGGTCTCTTTATTGGACGGAACTGAATGTTATACTTCAGCAGAAAAAGGCCCTAAAACCTTTATAGTAGGAAAAGAGGACACGGAAAGCGGTATTCAAAAAGGCGTAAAATTCCTGAAAAAAGGGGATAAAGCCATCATTTTAATCCCCTCGCATCTGGCACATGGCTTGCTTGGTGATATGAATAAGATCCCGCCCCAAATGCCTATAGTTTACGATATTCAGATCCATAATTGATCCTTTTGAAACGCTTTATTTCAATCATAATCCTTATTACGGTTTTTGTGACGGCTTGTCGGAATAAACCTCCTTTATATTTCGATGGTTTTTCGAGAAATGATTCAGGATTGTACTACAAGATCATACGGATCGGTGATGGGGATTATAAAATAAACGCCTGGGATGATGTGACATTCACCTGCAATTTCAAGAAACAGAATGATTCTGTTTTCTTTTCTTCATCGAGGGAAACACTCTATTTTGACCCTTCCGATTCGCTAAATAAAGCACTATTCACAGGACACTTTATCAATTTAGTTAAAGGAGATAGCGTCATTTATTACCTCACCCCAAAAGAATTGTTCAGTAATTATTTTCAAACCGCGGTGCCTGATTATTGTAAAAATGATTCGCTTATAAAAGTGGAAGTTGGTATTAAAGAGCTTGTAAAAGAGATAAAAATAACGGATAAAGAACTGAAGCAAATTAAAGATTTCATTAAGGAAAACGACTATAAGATCGTAGCCGAATTACCAAATAAGATATTTATTTTAGACCATAAACAAGGTTCGGGAACTGACATTGTCAGCAAGGGAAGATCGGTAAGTGTTGATTATAAAGGCCGTTTTTTAAATGATAGTTTATTTGATGATCCGGCCTATCCGCTACAGTTCAATTATGGCACCCCTGACCAGCTTTTAAAAGGCCTAAATTTTGTTATAAAGGGCTTGCATAAAGGTGAATATATTAAAATAATATTACCTTCGTACCTCGCTTATGGCGAAGGCGGAAACACCAACGGCACCGTTGCCCCGTTCACGCCTTTGGTGTACGAAATAACAATAACTGACATAAAATAAACCAAACATGAACAAAATCACTTTACTTACAGCTTCTGTTGCCGCACTGGCATTAGTTTCCTGTAAAAACTCCGAATTCGAAGGTTATACAACTGCTGAGAACGGGTTGAATTACAAATTCTATAATCACGATGAGGCCGGTGTTAAACCTAAAGAAGGAGACGGTGTTGCTTTTTCTTTTATCATCAAACAATATTCAAAAGATTCAGTTTTAGTGGATTCGAAAAACATCACCGGCGACGGATCAGGTGTTTTTAAATACAGGTTGCCAAAATCATCATTCGCGGGAAGTATCGAGGATGGACTAGCAATGATGAGTAAAGGCGACAGCGCTTCATTCATTATCAATGCAGATTCATTCTTCTTAAAAACACAACGTGCTAAAGAATTACCAGCTCACATTAAACCGGGCGATCATTTATTGGTTATTGTTAAAGTTAAAGATATAAAGAATGCACAGGAGTTAGAAGCTGAACAAAAGCAACAACAAGCCGAGAGAGAAAAGCAAATGATGGAAATGCAGGCAGCTGAAGCGCCGGCATGGGAAAAATATTTAGCCGAGAACAAGATCACTACTAAACCAACAGCAAGTGGTTTGATCTATATCGAACTTAAAAAAGGTTCAGGGCCTCGTCCTGCTGCAACCGACCAGGTTGTTGTTCACTATACGGGAACAATGCTGAATGGGGAGAAATTTGATAGTTCAGTTGATAAAGGACAGCCCGCAACATTTGGTTTGAACCAGGTGATCCCGGGCTGGACAGAAGGTTTACAGTTAATGCAAAAGGGCGGTAAAGCAAAATTAGTTATTCCATCAGCTTTAGGTTGGGGTGCACAAGGGTTCCAGGGAATCCCTCCGTTCGCACCGGTAACTTTTACTGTTGAATTAATTGATGTACTTGGCCCGCAAGCCACAGTAGAACCGGGAAAATAGTGAAGTAGAGCATAGCACACTTTACTATGAAAATTTAAAATACATAAATTAAGAAATATGAAAAATTTAGTAGTATTAGCAGCGTTAGTTTTAGTAAGCAATGTTGCGTTCTCACAAAAAGCGAAAAAAACAGAAAAACCAAAGATCGATAAAATGGACAAAGAATTTTTAGAAAAACAACCTGAAGGCTTGTACGCCAAATTTGAAACATCAAAAGGAAACATCTATTGCTTCCTTGAAAGTAAAAAAACACCAATGACAGTAGGTAACTTCGTTGGTTTAGCTGAAGGAAAAATGAAGAACACGGCGAAAGCAGAAGGTACTCCGTATTACGATGGATTAAAATTCCACCGTGTTATTCCTAGTTTCATGATCCAGGGCGGTTGTCCTTTAGGAACAGGAAGCGGTGATCCGGGTTATAAATTCCCTGATGAGATTGATGCTTCTTTAATTCACGATAAGCCGGGTAAATTATCAATGGCAAACGCTGGTCCTGGTACAAACGGCAGCCAGTTCTTCATTACTCACGTTCCAACACCATGGTTAGATGGTAAACATACTGTATTCGGAAATGTAGTGCAGGGACAAGATGTAGTTGATAAAATTGTAGGGAACGATACTATCAAACGTGTAGTCATCTTGCGTAAAGGAAAAGATGCTGAAGCATTTGATGGCGCTAAAACATTTGAAACTGCAAAAGTTGACCAGGTGAGGAAAGCTGAAGAAAAAGTGAAAGCTGAACACATGGAAATGGAACGTATCATGAAAGAAAAATATTCAGGTGCACAAACTACAGGTTCAGGATTAAAAGTAATGATCGAGAAACCCGGTGATGGCCCTGCCATGAAAACAGGTGATAATGTAACTTTCCATTGCACAGGAACATTATTGAACGGAACTAAATTCTGGTCATCTTACGATGGAGCCGCTCAGCCATTATCAATGCCTATCGGAATGGGAAAACTGATCCCGGGCATGGAAGAAGGTATCATGATGTTAAAGCAGGGCGGGAAATCAAAATTGGTTATTCCTCCGAACTTAGGTTATGGTGCTGCAGGTTCTCCTCCGGTAATTCCACCGAATGCATGGTTAGTATTTGATGTTGAAGTTATAAAAGTAGGACAGTAATAATGAAGCAGGGCATTATAGAAGTAGAGCAAAAGCACACTTCATACTAATGCACGTTTCATTACCAAATAAAACAAAATGAGCGAAGAAACAAAAGAAGCTGTTGCAAAGATTCTGACCGATTATCTTGAAGAGAATGGTCATAGGAAAACAGCTGAACGCTTCGCGATTTTGAATGAGATCTATTCACACGACGGGCATTTTGATATTGAAGGTCTTTATTTAATGATGAAAAATAAAAGGTACCGTGTCAGCCGAGCTACCCTTTATAACAACATAGAATTGCTGCTGGAAGCAGGGTTGGTTATCAAACATCAGTTCGGGAAGAACCTGGCGCAGTTTGAAAAAGCTTACAAGTACAAGCAGCACGATCATTTGATCTGCAGTGATTGTGAGAAGGTGCATGAGTTCTGTGATCCGCGCATCATGCAGATCCAGAAAATGACAGAGGATATTTTGAACTTTGATATTTTTCACCATTCACTTAACTTTTTCGCCAAGTGCAGAGTATTGAAAGAAAAAGGAAAGTGCGAACATTATACAGCACGTAAGAATTAAACTCGTAGAACTAAAACAAAAACATTTAAATAAAAGCTGAAGGAACCGGATCATTTTAAAAGAATTACTGATAAGGCCCAACGGGTTAAAAAAAATAAGACAATGCTATTTAATTTTTCTATTTCAGAACAACCGGGTTGCATCATTATTTCATTGGAAGGTGAACTGATCGAAAAGAACCAGGCTATAGATCTGTTGAAGAAAACAGATGAATTGATAGCTGCCGGTAAAACTAAGATTGGCATCAATCTTGCTAATTTAAAGTACATGAACAGCAGCGGACTCAATACTATGATCCAATTGCTTACTAAGGCAAGAAATGACGGGGGAGAAGTAGTGATCTGTAATATGAATAAAAAGATAAACGAATTGTTACTGATCACTAAACTGAACACGCTTTTTAAAGTTGTTGAGACGGAACAGGCCGCTGTTAGTTTATTAACGAAGTAACGTCAGGGCTAAAGCCCGTAAGTGATACTATTTATGAACCCTGGCCTGAAGTCCGGGGTTATTTATAATAGAAAATAAGCATAAATAAAATAGTTCAAGTCGCACTTTACCCTGGTGTGATTTAAAGCGGTGAAATGCGATCCGCTACATTGAAAGGTATAGATAAAATAGTAAAATTAACCCCGGGCTTTAGTCTGGGTTAAAGGAACCAGCAGAAATGGGTTTTAACCCTGATAGAAGGAAGCAGGAATTTTTAAATTAATTAAGAGATAAAGCATGAACTTCTTCACCGGATTTTTCAAAGGATTTGGTAATTGCTTCAAAGCATTCGAATTAATTTTCAATAAAGGCCTTTGGCCTTTTTTACTTTATCCTCTGGCCATCTGGTTAATTACATGGGTGCTGACCTTATTTGGGATCACATTACTTGCAACGTATCTCACAGGTTTAATTAAAGACCTTTTTCACATTGAGGACAGTTCAGGTTTTTTCGGAGCTATCATCGCCATCTTGATCAAGATCTCTTTGTTCTTAATATCAGGAACGTTCTCGCGTTATATTTTATTGATCGTGCTTTCTCCTTTGTTTGCTTTGTTATCTGAGAAAGCGGAGGAGAATTTAACAGGTGCTAATTTCCCTTTTTCGTTCAGGCAATTAAGTAAAGATATTTTAAGGGGAATATTGATCACACTCCGGAATCTCGGTATAGAATTCGGAATCATAATTATCTGTACGATCCTTTCTTTTTTCTTCGCTCCCGTTGCAATTATAACGATTCCATTTCTTTTATTCGTTTCCTGGTACTTCACCGGTTTTACAATGTTGGATTATAGTGCAGAGCGCCACAAATTAAAAGCAGGCGAGAGTACAGATCTTATCCGGCTAAATAAAGGTTACGCTTGTGGTATTGGCTGCGTGTATTGGTTATTTATGATCCTTCCTTTTTTTATTGGTGATATCATTGGCGTCATGTTCGGGCCGGCTCTCGCTGTTGTTGGGGCAACCATTTCTTTCTTGGAGATTAAAAACATTAAAGCTTAATCCCTATCAGCAACACATCATCCACCTGGTCTAAGTTCCCCTTCCAGTCAGTGAAAGTCGTTTCTAAAACCATTCTTTGTGCGTTTAGATTCAAACCTGAGTTTTGTTTCAGTGTTTCGCACAGACGACGATATTTGAATTTTTTACCATCAGTTCCTCCGAATTGATCTACATAACCATCGGTACCTAAATACAGAATATCGCCTTTTTTGTAATTTACAGAATGTAATGCGAATGAATTCATCCGCTCGCCTTGTCCAACCGGCATTTTATCATAAGGTAATTCTGATAATTCTCCGTTACTGATAATGATCGGACTTGTATTTGCGGCAGAGTAGGTGATCTTATCTCCGTCGAAACAAACTAATACGCCATCGAAACCATCTTTCTGTTCCTCGCGGGAGATACTTTCTATTAAACGCTTTCTTACGTAATTTAAAACTTCGTGCGGTTCAAGAATTCTTTTTTCGTTGATAGCCTCATTCAAAAAAGAGATATTCAGCAAACTCATAAATGCTCCCGGGACCCCATGTCCTGTGCTATCACACACAGCTAAATAAAATAGTTCGGAGTTTTTAGTTCGTAGTTCGGAGATGGCAGATTCTTTCGCTTTTTCACTCCGAACTCCGAACTCTGAACTACGAACTGAAGTTGCCCAATAAAAATCACCGCTCACAATATCTTTTGGTTTGAATAAAATGAAATTATCTTTTAAATGTTTATTCAGGAAATCAGTATGCGCTAATAATGTATATTGAATACGTTTAGCATAATTGATGGAGTCGAGGATCTCTTTTTGTTTTTCTTCAATGATGTGTTTTTGCTGCGTGATCTCTTTATTAGCTTGCTGTTTATTTTTGAATGCCCTGAAAGAAATAAATGCGATCACTAACATCAGTAAAAATCCAAATACACCGCCATAAGTGAATAAACGCTGCTTTGCTATCTCTGCATCATGTTTACTTTGTTCTACTAAACGGATATTAGCTTGCGAAACACTGTCAGCCGCCGCTTTTTTATCGTACTCGGATTTAAATTGTTGACGAAGGATAGCCTTTTTATTTTCAACGCGCGAAAGACTATCACGCATTTTTACATGAAGCTCAAACATTTCAAGAGCATCATTGGTCCGGTTGTTACTCCTATAGATCTTGTACAAAGTATATGCAGGATGTTTAATGAGGTAAGGATAACCTAATTCATTTCCTAATTGTAAGGCTTTTTTTGCATTTTCTTCAGCCTTCGCTAAATTTTTACTGGCTAAATAAATGTCAGCTACTAATTCGTAAGCTTCAGATAATGAACTTTTGCTTTGAATAGAACTTAAAAGGTCGACCGCCCGGTTCGCATTGAACAAAGCGCTGTCGTGAGATCCCTTCAAAGAGTAAGCTGAAGAAATAAATATATGGGCTGCAGCCATTCCGCCTTTATCATCAATATTCTCTCTTAACTTTTTAGAATCGTAATAATAAACAAGGGCTTTATCAGGATCACCTTTCTTAAAATAGATCTGCCCGATATTAGTCAATGAAAGAGCGCAGGATTGTTTTTCGCCTACGATCTCAAATAAGATCTTGGCTTTATTAAAATTTTGTAAAGCTTTCTCATAATCGCCTTCGCTTTCGTAAATATGTCCAAGGTTATTTAACGTTGCCGCCTGATGACGTTTCTCTCCCCTTGTTTCAAATATTTTCAGCGCTTTTGAAAAGCAATTTACAGCTGCGGCAAGATCTCCCTGGTTCCTGTAAATGGAACCTAAATTCAGATAAGTGATCCCGACGCCTGTCTTATCATTGTTCTTTTCTTTTACGTTCAGGGATTTGATATGATATTCTATCGACTTATTAGCATCACCTTGCTTCTTATAAATATCTGCAAGATTGTTGAGGGAAGCAGATATGCCTGTAAGATCGTTTAATTTCGTTTGTACTTTCAAAGCCTCTTCGTAGTATTTAAGCGCTCCGCTCAGATCTCCTTTCAGGTTGGCCATTTCAAAACCAATATTACTAAGAGCGTAAGACTTATACATTAAGAATACATTTTCATTTCCGCCTTTTTCAGCGAGTTTAAGTCCAAGAACATTGTAACGTGTCCAAAGATGTTCATCCCCTAACGAATTCGCTAAATTCATAACGCATCTCACTCTTATTGAGTCATGATTTGCCCTGTGATACATTGGTAAAATTGAGTCGAGAATATACTTATCCTGGATGGAAAATTCTTTTGGATCAAGACTATCAAGCAAATACCATTCCTTCCCTTTTTTCTGAGCAGAAATGAAGGTGCTTAAAAGAACGAGGAATATAAAAATGCTCTTTTTCAATCGGAGAGTAAATATAAGAAAAAGGGACAAAGGAGACTTAAGGGGACAAAAGAGATTTAAGGGATAATTGTAACTTTAAACAATGTTTGAAAAACAAAAAAGCCTTTACAAATACTGCAAAGGCTCTTTTAATACAATTGAATTTTTTAAATATGGATCACTTCCCCATATGCAGCCGCAGCAGCTTCCATAATGGCCTCGCTCATGGTAGGGTGAGGGTGGATGGTTTTAATGATCTCATGGCCTGTGGTCTCCAGTTTACGGATCGCAACAGCTTCAGCTATCATTTCAGTTACATTGGCACCAATGAAATGCGCGCCTAACAACTCACCGTATTTAGCATCAAAGATCAGTTTTACGAAACCATCAGCAGCACCGGCAGCTTTTGCTTTACCTGATGCCATGAAAGGGAATTTACCAACTTTTAGAGTATATCCCGCTTCTTTTGCTTTTTTCTCAGTGAAACCGACTGATGCTATTTCAGGCTGACAATAAGTACAACCCGGTACGTTGTTATAATCGATAGCTTCGACGTGCATGCCTTTTATTTTCTCAACACAAGTTATACCTTCCGCACTCGCTACGTGAGCTAATGCCTGTCCACCTACAACATCACCAATGGCATAATATCCCGCAACGTTAGTCGCATAGAATTTATCAGTAAGGATTTTTCCTTTATCCGTTTTGATTCCTGTTTCTTCCAATCCGATTCCTTCGATATTAGAAGCGATACCAACTGCAGAAAGAACAACTTCAGCATCGAGAACGATCTCACCAACTTTTGTTTTTACTTTCACTTTACAATCAGTTCCTTTTGTATCCACACTTTCAACAGATGCTTCTGTCATGATATCGATACCAACTTTCTTGAATGATTTCTCTAATTGTTTTGATACTTCTTCATCTTCAACCGGAACAATGTTCGGCATGAATTCAACAATAGTAACTTTTGTTCCCATCGTCGCATAAAAATAAGCGAACTCAACACCAATAGCACCTGAACCAACAACGACCATTGTTTTTGGTTGCTTTGGTAAACTCATTGCTTCACGGTAACCGATGATCTTTTTACCATCCTGTGGTAAATTTGGTAACTGACGCGAACGTGCTCCTGTTGCGATGATAATATGTTTTCCATCGTAAGTCGTTACTTTTCCGTCGGCGCCTTTTACTTCAACTTTTTTTCCGGGCTTAACTTTCGCTGTGCCCATGATCACGTCAATTTTATTTTTCTTCATTAAAAACTGAATGCCTTTGCTCATGCCGTCAGCAACATCGCGGCTGCGTTTAATAACAGCATTAAAATCCGCTTTAATATTATCTGCACTGATGCCGTAATCTTTCGCGTGATTTAAATATTCGAATACCTGGGCGCTTTTTAATAAAGCTTTGGTTGGGATACAACCCCAGTTCAAACAGATCCCACCTAAATTTTCTTTTTCAATAATTGCGGTCTTAAAACCTAATTGAGAAGCACGGATGGCAGTCACATAACCGCCGGGACCACTTCCAATAACAATAACGTCGTAACTCATAAATTTGAAATATAGAATGCTAATTTAAGATTTAATATGAATCCAAGCTTGGAAACTACCTAATTAATTTAGGTTGAAATTCAAGCTATTATAGGCTATATCTTGCCTCAGGAACCGCAGATAATTCGCAAAAGTCTTGTTTCAGGAATTTGTAGTAACCTGTAATGGCGATCATGGCGGCGTTATCTGTACAGAACTCGAAAGAAGGAATGAAAACATCCCATTTTTGTTTAATTCCGGTCTCTTTCAGTTGTTTTCTTAATTCGCTGTTAGCAGAAACTCCTCCTGCAATAGCAATGTGTTTTATGTTATGGATTTTAGAGGCTTCAATAACATTCTGTAAAAGAATATTTATTAAATGATGCTGATACGAAGCGCAAATGTCATTCAGATTCTTTTCAATGAATTTCGGATCTTCCTTCGTTCCGTTCTGAATAAAATAAAGAAATGCAGTCTTTATACCACTGAAACTATAATCAAGTCCCGGCACTTTTGACTTAGGGAATTGGAATTTTTTAGGATCACCCGATTGCGCATGTTTATCAATTAAAGGTCCGCCCGGATAAGGCAAGCCCAAAATTTTAGCAGCTTTATCAAAGGCTTCCCCCACAGCGTCATCTTGTGTTTGTCCGATCAATTCAAAACTCAAATGATCGTTTACTTTTACGATTTGGGTGTGTCCGCCGCTAACAGTTAAACACAGGAATGGAAAATTGGGAGTTCGGATTTCGGAGTTCGTTGACCGTGTGCCTGATTTTTCCTCAGCCAACTCCGAACTCCGAACTCCGAACTGAATAAAATGCGCGAGGATGTGCGCATGCATATGGTTCACTTCTATAAGCGGAATACTTAATGCAAGAGCTAAAGATTTGGCAAAACTGGTTCCTACCAGTAAGCTTCCCATTAAACCTGGCCCACGTGTAAAAGCTATAGCTGAAATTTGTGATAAATTAACACCCGCTTTTTCCAATGCAGCATGTGCGGTTGGAACAATGTTTTTCTGATGGTCTCTGCTTGCTAATTCAGGAATTACCCCTCCGTATTGCTCATGAATGGTTTGATTCGCTGTAATATTTGCAAGCAGAACCTCATTCTCAAGAATAGCACATGAAGTATCGTCGCAGCTCGATTCTATTGCGAGGATGTAAACTTTTTCACTCTTCATGCGTCTAAATTTTATTAACTTTATAGGCTTATGGCCATTGGGCGTAAAATTACAAGAATATTGCTTAAAACATTCAAGTATCTGTTTGTTTTAGTGGTGCTTTTGTGTGTTTTCGCGGTTATTGCCATAAACTCTGAAAGCTTTCAAACCTGGCTGGCCCATAAAGCGGCTGCTTACTTATCGAAAGGTCTTGGAACTAGAGTAGAGATCGAAAAGGTGAACCTGCGTTTCATAAAAAGTGCCGATCTTGAAGGTGTGTTTATTGAAGGAAAGGACCATGATACGTTATTGTATAGTAAAGCAATTTCTGTAAAGCTCGAGAATTTCGATTACAATAAGCAAACACTTAAAATTTCGGAAGTAAAATTAACCGGAACAAAAGCATTTCTTGTAAAACATAAAGACCAGGAAGATTTTAATTTTCAACATCTCGTTAATTATTTTTCTTCTGTCGATACCGTGAAAAGTTCTTCAAGCTGGAAGATCACTTATGGAAAACTGGTATTGGAGAATATAGATTTCGTCTATATCAATGAGAATAAAGATACTTCAGCCACTGAAAATATCAATTACAATAACATAAATCTTAAGGGTGTTTATGGTGAAGTTGATAAAGTTTCTATCGCTGATAAAAACATCTATGCTTCAGTAACAGGATTAAAGTGTAAAGAACAATGTGGGTTAACATTAACGAATTTCAACGGAGATCTGAAAGTATCGCCAACTAAACTGGAATGTCTGAACCTTGACATGAAGACAGCTAACAGTTCGGTAAAAGGAGGTTTTTCGTTCAGTTATTCAGATTGGGATTCTTATAACGATTTCATCAATAAAGTAATGATAAGAGCTTTGTTAATTGATACGACAAAGATAAACTTTAAGGATATCGCTTATTTTGTAAAGGAATTGAATGGAATTGACAACTTTGTTTATTTGACAGGGAATGTGAAAGGTTATGTGAATGACCTGAAAGGTGAAAGGATCAAATTATTATTCGGAGAGCACACAAAATTCTACGGTGATCTAGCATTAAAAGGTTTACCGGATATAAGATCCACTTATTTGCATTTTGACGTTCATAATTTAAGTACGAGCAGAGCCGATCTTGAAAAGATCCCGAGTTATCCTTTCTCTGAAAAGAAACATTTGCAATTGCCGGCAGATCTCTCAAAATTGGGTATTGTAAATTATAAAGGGAAATTCGATGGTTACACTAATGATTTTGCCTCTAAAGGAAGTTTTAATACAGCGCTAGGTTCTTTGTATACTGATGTTAAGATGAAGATCGATACGGCGACTGATGTGATCAGTTATAATGGAAAATTGGCGACAGACCATTTTAATTTAGGAAAACTGGCCGGTCTCCCGAATCTTGGAGCGTTGTCTATCAATTCAACTATTAAGGGAAAAGGGATCACTCTAAAAGAAGTAGATGCTGAACTGAATGGTGTGATCAGGAGCATCTCGTTTAAAAATTATGCTTATCAGAATATCACTCTAAATGGAAACGTAAAGAACAAGATCTTTAAAGGGAAGTTCGTGGTGAAAGATAATAACGCAGATCTCGATTTTGACGGGAAGATCGACATGAGTCAAAAGATCCCGGAAATGGATTTCATCTCTACCATCAACAAATTAAACCTGAAACGTCTCGGTTTATTAGAAACAAAAACTGATGGAACGGTCTCGGCCCAACTCCTCATCAACCTGACAGGAAATAATATTGATGATGTTTCGGGGCTGATCAATATTGACAACATCATTTACAAAACAGAAGAAAAAGATTATAAAATAAGTACATTCAATCTCGAGTTAGAACAAAGCACGGTTCAGAAGGATATAAAGTTAACTTCTAATATCTTTAATTTTTCGATGAATGGCCCGTTCAAAATTTCAAATCTGGGACCTTCGTTCAATCATTTCCTTTATACTTATTATCCGGCGTTCTTTCCTGACAGTAAAAGTAAAACGGTTTATACTGATAATTTTAAGTACAAATTAACTATTAAGAAATTCAATACGGTGCGTGAACTTTTTGTAAAGGATCTGGCTGTTAGTCCGGGTTCAATCTTCGAAGGGGATTTTGATGCGACGAAGAATATTTTAAATCTTAATATGCAATCGGATTCCATCCGTTACAAAACACTTAAATTCAATATAAATAAAATTGAATCTTATTCGCAGAACAATAAGATCAACCTTGTATTTAAATCAAATTACATCGATCTTACAGATAGTATCCGCTTGTATAATTATTTCATGTATTTCGTTTCGAAGGATAAGAATACAAAGTATAATGCTGAATGGAATAATAAAACTACTCCGCAGAATGCAGGAAAAATAGCAGGTAAAGCTTTATTCGAAAATAGTTCGGCAATTTTAACTTTCGATAATATATTCCTGACTGCGCATGACAGTACATGGAAAATGGTTTCTGCCGACACCACAACAATTGATTCTTCGGGCGTTGTAAGAGTAAAACCTCTTATCTTTGCTAATAATAATCAGGGACTTTCGATCTATGGAGGCCTTTCGAATAAACCGGGGGAGAAATTAGCATTCGATATAAAGAATTTTGAATTAGGACAATTGAGTCCCTTTTTCGGAAGTTCATTAAAAATCGAAGGAACGCTTAACGGACAATTTGCGTTACATAACACAATGAAGAATCTTGCTTTTAGCAGTGATCTCTCTTTCGAAAAACTGAAGTTAAATAATAAGAGCCTTGGTCATGGTGAATTGAAAGCGGAGTATAATAACCATGATAAATACTTATACCTTGATGGATTTACTTCTATAGGGTTACCGGATATTACAGGTGAGCGGATAAAGAATATCGCATTTTCCGGTTATTACTATCTAAATAAGAAAGAAGAAAGCCTGGATATAAATCTATCAGCGCAGCCTGCTAATCTTACTTTACTGAACCCATATCTGACGGGGATCCTTACTTTAAACACCGGACTTGTAACCGGAGAGGGTAAAATTACGGGTACACCTGAAAAGCCTATGATCAATGGAAAATTCAAGATCGTGAAATGTGACCTGAAAGTTGATTACCTGAATGTAACATATGGTTTGGCAGGAACGATAGAAGTGTATCCTGACCAGATCAGTTTCCAGGATATGAAATTGACAGATGACGTGAATAAAAAGAACTGGCCCGGAACTTTGAGCGGAAATATCTTTCACAACAATTTCAAGAACATGCAGATCGATTATGATATTAACTTTAACAATATGCTTGTCCTGAATAAAACAAATGATGGTAAAGAACCATTCTATGGAAAAGCATATGCAACCGGGAGATTTGGTATCTATGGTTTCCTTAACAACATTGCAATGGAAATAAAGGCAAAAACTGAAAAAGGAACGGTTTTTACAATTCCGTTGGATGGTCCTGCTGAAGTTTCTGAGAATAGTTTTATAAGATTCGTAAAACGGGATACAACAAAAAAGATAAATGAAGTGCATAAATCAGGATTTAAATTAGATATGACCGTGGAAGCCACACCTGAAGCCGAAGTTCAAATTGTATTGGATGCGAAAAGCGGGGACGTGATCAAAGCAAGAGGTAGAGGGAACATTGATCTTAGAATTAGTAACCTTGGTAAGTTTGATATGTTCGGTGAATATGTTTTAAATAGTGGTGAATATTTATTTACACTCGCAAATGCGATCACTAAAAAATTCGAGATCGAGAAAGGAAGTACTATTAATTGGAGCGGTAGTCCTTATGCTGCAGAAATTGATATCACTGCTAACTACAAACAACGCGCATCTATTGCACCATTGTTCCCGTATGATACAACAGGAACATATAAACGTCGCTTGCCTGTAGATTGTAAATTGTTGATGCATGATAAATTAATGTCGCCGAATATTTCATTTGCTATTGATATGCCAACTTTAGATGAGAATACCTCTTCTAAAATTCAAAGTATTTTGAATGATGAAACTGAATTGAACAGGCAGGTATTTTCATTGTTGTTGTTAAAGACTTTTTTGACCCCATTACAATATTCTCAGGGTGGCGGGATCTCTGCAGGTTCTGCCGTTGCGGCTAATAGCACGGAGATGTTATCAAACAGGGTGAGCGGTTGGTTAAGTGGTTTGACCAAGGAAGTGGATATTGGTGTGAATTACCGGCCGGGAAATGAAATGAGTAGTGACGAATTGGATATCGCCCTCTCGAAACAATTGTTGAATAACCGCTTGTCTATTGATGGGAATTTTGGTTTCAATAATAATCAAACAACAAGTACAACTGGTTTGATCGGTGATGTGAACCTCGAGTACAAACTAACTGAAGACGGACGTTATCGTGTGAGAGGATTCAACCGCACGAATGATAATACACAATTGACCACGCAAGGAGGTCCGTACACGCAAGGTGTTGGTGTTTTCTATCGTGAAGAGTATGAAACATGGGCTGAATTATACAGACGTTACATTAAGAAAATCAAAAAGGAACCAAAACCGGAGATAAAACCTGAAACAGATCCTGCCGCTACACCTTAAAAACCTATAATTGGTTTTAATAATTCGAAATTGTACATTTACTATACATGAAAGTAAAGAGTTTCATAATCATCTTTGTGTTTATTTCTTGCTTTTCTTTTTCCCAGGAGAAGGTTAAGGATCCTTATAAAGGTTGGTATTTTGGTCCTGGTATTTCTTACAGTACAATTGATGGTTTTTATTCTAAAAAGCAAGGTTTTGATCCAACTTTTCGCAACAACCGAATTTCCTACTCAATAGGTCTTGATGCTCTGTATACTTTTGGAAGGAAACATTCCTTGAGCTTTGGGATTAACTATCAGGAAGCACGATCTTCGTATAAATATTATTGGCCGGTGGATTCATTGTCGAATTCCGCTGAAATAAATACTACTTATAACAGATGGATCAGTAAAAAACTCATTTTTCCCGTTTCCATGAACTTTTGTTTATTTAAGGGTAATGTTTCTCCGTATATAATAACAGGATTGATACCTTCAATTTCTTTGTCCGATAATCATCTTGAAAGAACCACATATGTTAATGGAGTAAAGAAAGAAAACCGTAATTATTATTCGCACCCGGAACTAAGTCTCGATTGGCAATTTGGTATTGGGATTGATGTGAACTTGACTAAGAGCAGATTCAGGGTATTTGTATACGATAGTAGTCCAACCGGCCCTGTCTTGTATACCCTGTTAGTCGATGGGTTCTGGGGTTATTCAATTCACACTGGAATTTCTTACTACCTTAAAACTTCACACCGTTAATTATAACCGTTTCAATTAAACTGCTGCCGAAAGCGTAGGGGATATAACCATAACTGGCAATTGGTTTTGTGATAAATACATTTCCTTTTTTTCCCGGTGTGATGCTCCCGACTTCGTTACTAAGTCCCATTGCATAAGCTGAATTTATTGTAACTGCATTAATAACTTCTTCGGGATTTAATTTGTAATTGATACAGCCTAAACTCATCATGAAGTTCATATTGCCGCTCGGAGAGCTCCCGGGATTGTAATCACTCGCAAAAGCAACTGCTAAACCTGCATCGATCATTTTTCTAGCAGGTGGCAACTGTAAATTCAAAAAGAAAGCCGCACCGGGTAAAATTGTGGGCATGGTGTCACTCTTCTTTAAAAGGGCAATGTCCTCATCAGAACAAAATTCCAAATGATCAACGCTAACAGCCTTGCATTCAACTGCGGTTTTAATTCCGTTACTATGACTCAATTGTTCAGCGTGTAATTTTGGTTTCAGTCCGTGTTTTATACCGGCTTCAAAAATTTGTTTTGTTTCTTCTGAAGTGAAATAGTTCTTCTCACAAAATGCATCAATATAATCAGCTAGTTTTTCGTTAGTGATCGCAGGGAGCATTTTGTTTATGATCAGGTCGATATATCCTTTCTTGTTATCCTTGAATTCAGCAGGGACAGCATGCGCCCCTAAAAAAGTAGCTTTAACCGGAATTAAATTCAATTCTTTGAAACGTTTGATAACACGTAGCATTTTTAATTCTGATTCAAGATCCAAGCCATATCCGCTTTTTATTTCGATCGAACCCGTTCCTTGCGAAATAACTTCACTGAATCTGGCAAAAGATTGTTCGAATAGATCATCTTCAGAGGTCTCACGTAATTTTTTAGCTGAATTTAAAATTCCACCGCCGCGTTTAGCAATTTCTTCGTATGATAAACCGTTTATTCTGTCAACAAATTCACTTTCACGGTTACCTGCGTAAACAATATGTGTATGACTGTCGGCATAACAGGGCATAACTATCTTACCTGTCGCATCAATCACTTTAAGGTCTTTCCAGTCTGTAATTCCCGGGAAATCCTGCATTTTTCCAAAGTCAGCAATTAAACCATTATCAATAGCTAACCATGCATCCTCAATACAAGGCAAAATTTTCATATCAGTACCCGAAACTTTAATAACATTTGTTTCGCGCACCTGTACAAGGGACTTTATATTCTTTATTAAGAGCTTGCTCATAATCGATCATAAATGTAATAAATTCTTCATTCTTAACTCTAATTTCTTAAATTTGTCTCTATGTCAGGCAATTCATTCGGACAAGTATTTAAACTAACAACCTTTGGCGAGAGTCATGGCGAAGCTATTGGCGGTATTATCGATGGTTGTCCTGCCGGATTGAATATTGATCTTGAATTTATCCAGAATGAATTAGACCGCCGTAAGCCGGGACAATCCCATATTACTACACAACGGAAAGAAAGCGATAAAGTTCAGTTCCTGTCAGGTGTTTTTGAAGGAAAGACGACAGGAACTCCAATTGGTTTTATCATTCCAAATGAAAATCAGAAAAGCAAGGATTATGATCATTTAAAAGAAGTTTACCGTCCGAGCCATGCTGACTTTACTTATGAGGCGAAATATGGCATCCGTGATCATAAAGGAGGAGGAAGAAGCAGTGCACGTGAAACAGCTTGCCGTATTGTTGGTGGCGCTATTGCTAAATTGATCTTAAAACAAAATAAAGTTTCAATTCAAGCTTATGTGAGTTGCGTGAAAGATGTTAAAGTGAAAGATCATTATTCAAAACTAGATCTTTCAAAAACCGAATCTAATATTATCCGTTGTCCGGATGAAGCGACTGCCAATAAAATGATTGCATTGATCGAAGAAACAAGAAAAGCAGGCGATACAGTAGGTGGAATTATTTCCTGTGTGATAAAAGGAATACCTGTCGGATTAGGGGAACCGGTTTTTGATAAACTGCATGCTGATCTTGGAAAAGCCATGTTAAGTATAAATGCTGTAAAAGGTTTTGAATACGGTGCAGGTTTTGATGCGGTGAAGTCGAACGGTTCTGAGCTGAATGATATCTTCGAAGGTGGAAAGGAAATTTCTACTAAAACAAATAATAGCGGAGGCGTGCAGGGAGGAATCAGTAACGGACAAGATATTTATTTTAATGTAGCATTCAAACCCGTTGCAACTGTCATGCAAAAACAAAAGAGTGTGAATGCGAAAGGTGAAGAAGTTGATCTGGAAGCAAAGGGTAGACATGATCCTTGTGTTTTACCGAGGGCTGTTCCTATTGTTGAGAGTATGGCGGCTTTGGTTTTAGCTGATCATTTATTACGTGCACGTTCTTCAAAACTGTGATCTGCTTTGACGAAGGTGAAAAAAAACAATTCCATATACATTATTAGTTTTTGTGAAGGTGCCGCTGTTATGGCAACAGAATTGTGCGGCTCTAAATTAATTTCTCCTTATTTCGGAAGCAGTCTTTATGTTTGGGCATCTGTGATCGCAGTCACACTCGGAAGTTTAGCGGCAGGTTATTTTTACGGCGGGAGATTGAGCCTTAAAGAAGACCGAAAAAGTAAACTGGCAGGGATTCTTTTATTGGCAGCAATTTATATGGGTTTCATGCCTCTCTTAACGTTTGCTCTTCCCTCCCTGGCAATAGGTATGTCATTAAAACCTGCAGTTCTTCTAACCAGTTTATTATTACTGGCAGTACCAATGTTCTTAATGGGGGCGGCATCACCACTAATTATTTCTATTCAGACAAATGAAAAAGAAAATGCCGGCAAGATCAGCGGAACGGTTTATTCTGTTTCTACTCTAGGTGGAATAATCTCAACTTTTCTTTGTGGTTTTTGGCTGATCCCTACTATAGGATTAAATCCAACCTTAATTGTGTTCGCAGTCATATTAGCTGCATCTTTATTCTTACTCCTTCAAAAAAAAAATAATTCCGTAATCTTTCTTTCTTTAATTCTTCTTGTAGTATTCGGATTTACTTCAAAAGTTCCGAAAAAGAACTGTATTTGGGAAAAAGACGGGATCCTTGGAAAAATAAATGTGATCGATGATACTTTAGAAGAAAGTGTCGTAAGAAAATTATTGGTGAACAATATTGTTCAGACTGAAATTAGAATAAAAGAAAGCGAAAGTAATTATATATCTGATTACATTCAGATCCTCGATTCCAATATTAGGGAAGGAAATACAGCAAAAGCGCTTGTTCTGGGGCTTGGCGGAGGTGCCACATCTAATTTACTGGTTAAAAAGAATTACGTTGTACGTGGCGTAGAGTTTGATCAGAATATCATTGATGCTGCTAAAGAATATTTTTTTCTTGATAAAAAAGTAAGTACTGTTTGTGATGATGCCAGGCATTTTATAAATGCTTGTTATGAGAGGTATGGTGTGATACTTGTCGATCTGTTCAAAGCTGAAGAACAACCGGCTCATGTTATAACTCATGAAAGCCTGACTAAAATAGTTGAATTAATCGACCCGAAAAACGGGCAGCTGATCATTAACTGGCACGGGTATTCAAAAGGCGATAGAGGATTAGGTACAGCAATTCTTCTTAATACTTTAAAGCTTTCAGGATTTAAATATGAGTTAACTGCACTGAATGAAGATGAAGATCACAGGAACATCGTGATATTTGCGACACTTACTGATCTTTCGGCAAAAAAATATAGGATAAAAGACAATACAAATACTACTACTCTCGTTAATAAGGACGGGCAGCCGGTACTTGAAAAATATAATGCCCTCGCCAATCAGTGCTGGCGCGAGAATTATATTAAATATTATTACTCTAATTAAATATTTCAAAAAGATCATTTTCACTGGTTTATTGGTGAATATTTTAGCTGTTACTTATAATTGTTATTACGATAAGGTTTGGTATAGTTATTACCAGAATGTTTTAATGGACGATCCATATGTTGAATATGACATTAAAACAGGCGAACCGGCAGATGCAGAGTACGCCAAATACTATTACAACAAACAAAACTCACTTCCATATTTTCATACACAAGCTAAGCAGGCTTTCGATCTGTCGCGCTCGCCCTTTTGGTTTCTCCTTTCAGCAATAAACCTCGGATTGATCCTGGTACTTGGATTTTTGTTCCGATTTAATATTAAAGAAATTTATCCTTACCTGGTTCTCTTTGTTATTCTTCTGGGTTGTTGGAGCTTTTATTTCATTTACGTATTTGATTGAATCCTACTGGTTTACCCACGTGCAGATTCCATTATAATTAGCCAAATTCTTCTTAACTTTATGTTTTAATTTTTAAAGAATAAGAGCCTGTTTTATGTCGACCTTAATTATTTTCCGCCACGGACAAAGTGTTTGGAACTTAGAGAATAAATTCACCGGATGGGTGGATGTGGAATTAACACCTAAAGGAATTGAAGAAGCAAAAGCTGCGGGAGAAAAATTGAAGGGATTTAATTTTGATTACGCTTATGCATCGGATCTGAAACGCGCACAAAATACTTTAAAAATTTCTTTGGAAGCAGCGGGTCATAAACCTCTGACTCCAATTTACAACAAAGCTTTGAACGAACGCATGTATGGTGATCTTCAAGGTTTGAATAAAGCAGATACAGCTGCAAAGTATGGAGATGAACAAGTGAAGATCTGGAGAAGAAGTTATGATATCGCTCCCCCGAACGGAGAAAGTTTAAAAGATACAGCTGCGCGAGTGATCCCGTATTTTGAAAGTGAGATCATTCCGAAGTTAAAAGCAGGAAAAAATGTTGTGATCGCAGCCCATGGAAATAGTTTACGTGCTTTGATCATGTATCTTGAAAAAATGACGCCGGCACAGATATTAGAGTTTGAAATTGGAACAGCAGTTCCGCGCATGTACGAATTAGACCAGGACCTGAAAGTATTATCAGCAAAAAACCTATAGTATGTCGAGTAATTTTATAAGCGCAGACAGTAAAGTAATAGCCGTTGATTTCGATGGCACTATTGTAACGCATGCTTACCCGGCGATCGGGAAAGAAATGTTGTTCGCTTTTGCCACCTTAAAAGAATTGCAGGGCAGGGGACATAAATTAATTTTGTGGACCTTCAGAAGCGGAGAGTTATTGGATGAAGCCGTTGAGTATTGTAGGAAGAATGGCGTTGAATTTTATGCGGTGAATAAGAATTATCCGGAAGAAGTTTTTTCTGATAAGATCTCACGCAAAGTAAATGCTGATATTTTTATTGATGACAGGAACGTTGGAGGATTCAGGGGATGGAGTGAAACATGGCAGATGTTGCATCCGGATGGCGGTAACTTCTTTCATACAGTAGTTAATCCAGACGCGCATAATAATTACACAAAAGAAGAAAAGAGCTTCTTTAAGAGATTTTTAGGAAAATAATGATCTATATAAAAACAAGAGAAGAGATCGAATTGATGCGGGAATCAGCATTGACCGTATCGCGTACCTTAGGTATTGTGGCGAAAGAAGTGCGTCCGGGTGTTACACCAAAATTTTTGGATAAGATCGCTGAAGAATACATCCGTGATAATGGCGGCGTGCCTGCTTTCAAGGGTTACCGTGGTTTTCCTGCTACTTTATGTATCTCTGTCAATGAAGCGGTTGTTCATGGAATTCCGCATGATAAACCATTAAACGAAGGCGATATCATTTCTGTGGATTGTGGTGTGAAGAAGAATGGTTTTTATGGCGATCACGCTTATTCTTTCGCAGTTGGAGTTGTAAAACCGGAGATCCGAAAATTATTAGACGTTACAAAAGAATGTTTATACAAAGGCATTGAACAATGCGTGGCGGGTAATCGTATCGGAGACATTAGCTATGCCATTCAACAACATGCCGAAAAACACGGTTATGGCGTGGTTCGTGAGTTAGTGGGACATGGTTTAGGAAAAAGCCTGCACGAAGATCCTGAAGTTCCTAATTACGGTAAACGCGGTGATGGCCCTAAATTGAAAGATGGGATGGTGTTCGCTATTGAACCAATGATCAATCTTGGGAAGAAGAACGTTAAACAATTGAATGACGGTTGGACAATAGTTACGGCTGATGGATTGCCAAGCGCGCATTTTGAACATGATGTAGCGATCATTGACGGCAAGCCGGAGATCTTATCAACTTTTGCATTCGTTGAAGAGGCCCTTAAATTAAAAGTATAAGATCTCGATCTTTAAAAACATATCAGGGTCGGAGCTCCGGCAAATGGTAAAAGTTCGCCAATCACGCGAGCTTTCTTTATTTAACCGCATTCTGTTGTGGTTGAACTACCTGTTTGTTGTTTCGCTTTTAGTTTCTGTCAGCGCTAAATATATTTCGCCGCATTTGTTCTGGTTGATCGCTTTTTTTGGTTTGGGATTTCCTTACCTGATCCTTGTGAACCTGTTATTTGTGATCTATTGGATCAGTCAGTTCCGTCGGGAAGCTTTGTTCTCTCTCGTTACAATTTTGTTTTGTTTCTTTACACTGAGAGGATATTTCCAGGTCAGTTTAAAAAATAAAGGTTCAAATAGCGATATAAAGGTCACGTCTTATAATTGCATGTTGTTCGACCTTTATAATTGGAGCAAGAACGCGCAATCGAGACAAAATATTTTAAATCAACTGCAAGAAATTAATCCGGATGTATTGTGCCTGCAGGAATTTTATAATTCCAATAAAATGAAAGAGTATTTTAATATTGATACGGTTGTCAGCACTTTAAATACAAAATATTATCATGTAGAATATACTTCCGTCGCTCACAAGCATAATCACTTCGGTATCGCCACTTTTTCTAAATATCCGATCATTAATAAAGGGAAGATCATTTTTAATACGCGTTCAAATAATATTTGTATCTATACAGATGTGTTAATTGAAAAGGATACAGTTCGTATTTATAACATGCATTTACAATCCATCAGTTTCAGTAAAAAGGATTATACATTCATTGGCGACCTGCAGGATGATGATGATGCTAAAGATGAATTGGAGAATTCGAAAAGCATCTTACGCCGTTTAAAACGGGCATTTGTAAAAAGGGCAGAGCAGGCTGAGTTAGTTAATGCAAGTATAAAGGATTGCAAATATAAAGTTATCTTATGTGGTGATTTTAACGATACACCTGCTTCATATACTTACCATAAGATCTTTGAAAATTTAAAAGATGCGTTCATTGAAAAGGGGAACGGCTTCGGGAGAACTTACGCAGGAAAATTCCCTCAATTCAGAATTGATTATATTTTCCATAGTAAAGACCTAAAGTGTACACAATTCATCCGAAGTGAAGAAACTTTTACAGATCATTTCCCTATTACGGCTTATTTTAAACTGATACCTTAAGGGGTTTGCCAAAGCCTGTATAAAGTTACTGAACGGCCGGAGAATAACCCCGTAGTTTGAAGAACCATTTTCATGTCGATCTTGTAAATAGTATCCTTTCCGGTGTTTCTCACAGTTGTCCTTAGTGTATCAATACCATCTGTTCTTCCGGTTAACCATTTCGATACTTTAAATTTTCTTTTTCCGATAAATAATTTTTTTTCAAACAAGCTGTATTTTACTTCACCGCTAACGTCACCTTCATCGCCCGTTGTATAATAATACCCCTGCCCATCGGTGTTAATGGTAAGCCAGGTTTTAACGCCTTCCTCATTACTTACCCATTCACCTACCAATTTAGGATCGTATTTTAAAGCAGCTTTTTTAATACACGAATACGTGCCTAATAAAACTAAACTGAGAATAATAATTTTTTTCATTTATATCTTTTTAAGAGGATTAATTTTTTGTGAATTTAATTAGTGACATTATACATGTCGATCAACTTATCATACATGCCATCACTTTTCTTCTTTAGTATTTTATTAGTAATTGGCAAAGTTAATGTCCCTACAAGGCTCATTCCGAAATTAACGTAAGTTTTTGAGTTATCTCTTCCGCGTCTGACGTCATTATAAAGGTCAATAACGCTTACCAAAGTTGCGAATCCGCCACCGATACTGGTTGGGATAGAAGTGAATTTGACAATTTTTTGAGCCGTTTTGGTCATCTTAGCTACTTTTAAAGGAACGAGTATTGCCGGATTTTTAGACTTTCCCAAAAGTTTATCGACCTCTTTTGATTTTGCCTTTTTTCCATTGATAAGATACTTTTTTCCGTCCCTTTCAATTTTATTTTTTCCATCATCCGGTTGCTGGGCAGTAGCAGTAGTATTACTTGTTGCGGAACTTGTGTTCGTATTGGCTGAATTTGTACTTGTGCCAACCCCGGCTACATTCGCTTTCGTGAATTGCTGAACTTCCCCGTTACTATATTTAACGAATTGTATATCAGACTTGCTTTCAACAAAAGTAGGACCATTCTGATTATTCCATTTTTTGTAAGAAATCGCGTTGGTACCGACTTCTGTGATCTTGGCTTTAATAGTATCGCCTGTTGTTTTAATGATCAGGTCCTGGGCTTTTAAATGAAAACTAAGAACCAGGAACAAGATTAAAATTGAATTGATTTTTTTCATATGGTTGGTTTAGAAGTAAAAACGTTTGTAAAAATAACAGTTGGACATATTCATTTAAATGTAAGAGTGGGAAATATTGTGAACATGAGATTTTCTCTTTTTGAGAAAAATTCTCTCGTTTTAGGAAATAAAATATACTCCGAATGGAGGAATAAATTCAACTTAAATATGCGATCTAACCTTTGTTTCATTCGGAAATTTAATTTTCATTAACTAATCCACTAAATTTTATCTCCCATCTGATTAACCTAAAACAGGCTTTTGGATATTAACAATTAATTATTGTTTTTATCCAAAATTTAAAGATGTGATGATTTTTTTCATGGTTTGTTTTTATTAAGACAAAGGTGAAGTATAAAGTCAGAGGATACCTCACCGTTAGGGGGTATATTTAAAAATACCCCTTTGGGGGTAGAAAGCCCTGATATCAGGAGATAAGTTTGTTCTCTAAAGCAAAACGGGTAAGTTCCACTTTGTTCTTTAACCCAAGTTTACTTAAAATATTCTTACGGTGGGTTGTGGCGGTAAGCGGACTTAAAAAAACTTTTTCGGCAATTTCTTTATCGGTTAATCCTTGCGCGATCAGGGAGAGGATCTCTTTTTCACGTTTCGTCAGAACATCAAGCGGGCCTTTCTGTGAAAAATTATTCATTAGTTGAGCGGTAACTTCAGCGCTGAAATGTTTTTCTCCGCCCGCAACTTTTCTGACCACATTGATCAACTCTTCCTTATCAATTGTTTTCAGAACATATCCTGACGCACCGGCTTCGAGCATTTTTTTAATGAACATACTTTCGTTCAGCATTGTGAGAGCTATGATCTTTATTTCAGGATATAATTTGTGGATCTCTTTCGTAGCTTCAATGCCATCCTTATGCGGCATTTGGATATCAGTGAGAATAATATCCGGCTTATGAAGGGCAGCTTGTTCTATCAATTGATTCCCGTTCTCTGCATCTGCAATAACTTCAAGTCCGTTTATTTCCTTAAGCATGGCCCTCATGCCGTCAATAAAAACGCGGTGATCATCAGCTATCAATATCCTTATACTCATATTGGAAATTCAGTTGTTATAGTGGTGCCTTTTCCAGGAGTTGAATCTATATTAATATTTCCTTTTAACCAAAGGGAACGGGTTACAATATTCTTTAACCCACGCCCTCCTTTGCTCGTTTCCGGGTTAAATCCTTTTCCGTCGTCTTCGATCATGATAGTGATGTGATCATCCAGTCCGAGCACCTGAATATTAATTTCAGTTGCTGATGCATGTTTCAGGATGTTATTTACAGCCTCCTGAACAATACGGTAAATATTGAACTGGGATTGTTTTTCTAGAACAAATTTTTCCATATCATGAACATGCAGTAATACTTTCACTGTACCTGTATTCGTTATTTTAGAGGCTAATTCATTCAGTGCCGGGATCAAACCTCCTTCTTCCAGGGTACGAGGCATTAAATTGAAAGTGATATTACGTATCTCTTCAGAAGCCTGGTTTAATAAACTTAAAGAACCATCCACTTGTGTTTGTTGCACAGGCTGCGTTTGCAGATTTAATTTTACAGTTGATAGTAAATGTCCTAAACTATCATGGAGATCTTCAGCGATCCGTTTACGTTCGGATTCCTGTGTTTCCATAACAGCATTGGCTTGTTCCTTCTGTTGTTGATTTAATTGTTCCTGGAACCTGTTTTTTTCCTTTAATCGTTTCCGGTTAAATAGCAGAAGTACAGAGACCAATCCTAATGCGATAGCTCCGCTAATTGAAATATAGATCAGTTTTTGACGTTTTATTTCTTCAATATGAACAGCTTCTTTAATTTGTGCTTCCTGTTTAGCGGCTTCTTCTTTTTTCTCAAACTGGTACTGAAGGTCTTTTTTTATAGAACTGTTCCTGGTATTTTCATTCAGTATACTGTCGCTCATCAATTTATAAAGTTCATGCATTTTGAAAGCTTCTTTATAGTTTCCGGTAGCATTATAAATAAAACTGAGGTGTTTGCTTGCAGACTCAACACTCTCAGGAAAGCCGATCTCCTGTGCAGTTTCGAGCGCCAGTTTACAATACTTTTCTGCTTCTGCATATTTCTTTTGTTTAAAATAGAGGGCGCCTATATTGTTTGCAGCATTAGAGATACCGTGTTTTTCTCCTGAAACTTGTCTTATCTCTAAAGCCTTATGAAAATATTCCAATGCCTTTTCGATCTGCCCCATCTTATGATAGGTCACTCCAAAATAACTATAGGATGCATCCAGCCCTTTTTTACCTTCCGATCCTTCTCTTAATTTAAGCGCACGCTCATGATAAGATAAAGCTTTGGTGAATTCGTTTTTTATAGAATAGATCTCACCGATATTATCGAGAAAGAAAGGGAGCCACTTTTTATTATCAGTTTTTTCAAGAAGATGAAGCGCTTCGAGGTAATAGTCTAACGCCCTGTCATTCTCGCCCTGGCTTTTTAAAATGTAACCGATATTATTATAAGCGGAGGCCATCTCTTTATGATCATTAAGTTCTTTAAGCATTTTTAGTGAAGCCAGGAAATATTCCAGTGCCCTGTCTATTTGTCCTTGGTTAAAATAACCATAAGCCATATTGCCGGCTGATTTGGCAATGCCAAGCTTAAAATTCAGTTTTTGGGAAAGATGATAAGCTTGCTCAGAATACTTCAGGATATCTTCTTCAGCACAGTTATCAATTATGCTTAATAGGGTATTTACTTTATTTGTATCATCAAGATGTGTTGCTTTCAGAACTGCCAGCAGGGAGTCCATTTTATTTTGAGCATGGCCGCATAAAATGAAGCAACAGAAAAAGTATAGAAGTGCTTTTTTCAATTTGTAACTAAAGTAAGGAAATTTTCTAAATGAATTTACATTTACGGGACGCAAATGCACACATTCTTAAGAGAATAACACCATGTTTGAAGCGTGAGATATTGGTTGTACCGTAGGTTCTTTCGCGGTAACGGATTGGCACTTCCACAATTTTCAAATTCAATTTATGGGCACCGAATAAAAGGTCGAAATCGCCGAATGGATCGAACTCACCAAAGTATTTTCTGTTCTTGGTGAGCTTAATATAGTCTGTCCTGAACATTACTTTGGTTCCACACAATGTATCTTTAAAACGTTGTTCCAATAACCAGGTAAAGGCCCAGGAAAAGAAATGGTTTCCTAAATAATTTAAAAAACGCATCGCTTCTTTGTCCATCGGGTAAACCAAACGTGTGCCGTTAATGAAATCACCTTTACTGCTGGCAATGGCATTATAAAATTTAGGAATATCTTCAGGGGGAACAGTTAAGTCGGCATCAAGGATCATTAGGATATCTCCGGTTGCAATTTTATAACCTTCACGAACAGCATCAGCTTTTCCTTTTCCTTTTTGCTGACCAATTTTTATATCGTGAGTAGCTGAATATTTCTTTTGGATCTCCTGTATCTTTTCCCAGGTATCATCCGTACTGTTGCCTTCGATGAAAATAATCTCAACATGCTTCCCGAATTTTGGTAAACGCGCGATAGCATTCTCAATATTACCGCTTTCATTACGGGCAGGGATCACAACGGTTGTAGAATATTTTGTTGCGTACTCAGCTTCATTATTCTCAGGTAATGGCTTTGCGAAACTATACAGATTCAAACTAAAGAATCTGAAAAAAGGAAATTTCGCTAAGTAACGGTTCAGGATGAACGATAGAATAGGGATCCACAATGGAAAGATCAATCGTTTGGTATTCCTGTAAACATCAAATCCTGATACAAAAAGTAAATTATTGATGTCGCGGGAGTTTAACCAGTTCTGTAAAGGTGTTTTTTTCTTTAAGCCAATTAACTCGGCGAACTTAATGATAGGTTCCCAAAGTGAATTGTAGTATTGAACGATCACTTTAGTATTCGGATGCGAAACTTTTTTTACTTGCTCAAATACATTTTGGATATCGTCAACAAACCCAATTAAGTTACTGATGATGATGAGATCGAATTTTTCGTTCAGCTGAATTGAATTCGCGTCCATTTGAAAGAATTCTATGTTCTTTCCCTGGTGTTTTTCTTTAGCCCACTTGATATATTCTTCACTGAAATCAATTCCGACTTTGCGTGAACCATCAATTGTTGCTAACAGATCACCGCTCCCGCAACCAACTTCTAATACGGATGAATCTTCGTGAGAGAAATATTTACAATACTGACTGATCTCATTCCAGTAGTAAGAACTTACCGCTCGCTTCTTGCGTTTTTGGGCTATAGAGTTGAAATATGTTCTTTTATCAGACACTAAACTTTCTCAATTATGACGGTACAAAACAGGCCTAATTGTCGTTGTAAAGGTGACAATAATTTCTCAATTCCCTTAAAAAAACCGTACATAAAATAGGGGAACATAGCACTTCTGGATACTCCTCCGCTTAAAACGTACATAAAAGGGGTGTGATACTGTATTTTTTTGATCTTCAGAGAGGGATAATCTTTTTTGAATTGCCCGGTATCTCTTTCAAAATAGATAAAAGGCAAGGCTTGATTGGAGTTACTCAACGGATTTCCCGCCTCAATTTCCCGTCCGCCTTTTTCGTCGAATGGTTCGTGATGAAAGCGTTTATAAATAAAACGTCCTAATGCAGAATTAGCCGGTTCAACCATGATGATCTTTCCGCCTTTTACTAAACAACGTTCTGCTTCTTTTAAAAACAAATAAGGTTTGGGAATGTGATGAAAAACATTCAGCATCATTATGCTTCCTAATTCATTTTCTTTATAAGGTAATTGTTCAGCGCTGAAAACTTTATCTACAACAGGGAGATCTAAAATATCAGAAGTAACAACTTCCGGAAAAACATCTTTCAGAAATCCGCCGCCTGAACCTATCTCTAAATAAATACCTTTTCCAACTGCTCTTGATTCTTTAATGAATACATCATACCAATCCTGGTACAAACGTTTTAAAAATGGTTTATTCAAAATAATATCCCTGTGCGCCAAAGTTGTTTTCGGATCATCGAGCGAAAAAGGTATAGTGTATTTAGTGAACATTTGGGGTGACCAGGATATTGAAATAGTGTTCTTCGTCCAAAGGTTCTAATTGTAAAACCTTTTCAAGAGTAAGAACTTCTAATTTATTTTCTTTTAAGATCTCAATTTTGAAATCCAGTTCTTTCAACAAAGTAAAGTAATCACGAACTGAACTTCCCGCTTTTTTTAATCCGTAAGGCCAAAACTCAGAGATCATTTTTACATTCGGATTCTTCTTTAAAGTTTCTTTCATGCCCTTCATGGCTTCCATTTCAAATCCCTGGATATCCATTTTAATAAAATCAACTCTTGTCCCGGCCATGTATTCATCAATACTTACCGCGTCAATTTCAATTTCCTTATCGTATTGATCAGGTTTGTAAGTGCGGTGATCCACATTTAATTCTTTTGAAGTATAAATTTTAATTTTTTCTGTTTTCGGACCAACAGCTTTGTTATTGATGATAATGTTGGTGTAAGAAGAGGTTTCTTTTTTTAAATGAACGAAATTGGTTGCATCCGGTTCAAAGCAATGGATCTTTCCGTTTTCGCCGACAATATCTGATAAAATAGTTGCGTAAAAACCAATGTTTGCGCCTATATCCAGGACAGTGTTGCCTTTTTTAATATGCTTCTTCAATAATTCAATTTCAAAAGCATCCTGTTTGTTCTTAAAAACAGAATACATCTTTTTGTACAAAGGAAATGAAGTCTTGTACAGGAAATTACCCAACTTTATGCTGAATGAAGATGTCATTTTTGAAAGCCTGAATTTACAAGAAATTATCGAGATTTTGACTCATAACGATGCAAAAGCACACTTAACCGAAATTAAGGTTCGGCGAAGGCGGGCTGGTTTATTTTTGTCAGGGGCAGATACAGCTTCTTATCAATGAAAACTATAAAGCCAAAAGGAATACTTGTCCCGATAGGTGGGGGAAACGATGACCCTATCATAGAGCGCATTATTAAGGAAACAGGAAAAGCACATCCTAAGATCTGCTATATAACTTTAGCGGATTCTGATGAAGAGGATGCAAAAAGTAAGCACAGAAGTTTCGCCAAACATTACGGCTCAAAAAACGTCTCGTTCATTCATTTCAATGTTCGTTCTGAAGCAGATTCGGAGGAAAATATCAAGAAGATAAAAGTTTGTGAAGTGGTTTTGATAGGTGGGGGAAATCAATTGCGGTTAAGTAGTTTGCTGGGCGGCACACTTCTGATGGCCGAAATAAAAAAGAGATATTATGAAGAAAGTAAATTCATAGTATCCGGAAGCAGCGCCGGAGCAGCAGCTATGTCGAACACTATGATAATTTCAGGTAGCAGCAAGGATGCATTGATAAAGGGTGAATTGCAATTGACTAACGGGCTCAATCTTATTAATAATGTTTTTATAGACACCCATTTTACGGAGCGCGGACGCTTTGGTCGGGTTATTCAAACTGTAGCATATAACCCGGGTGTACTTGGATTGGGAATCAGCGCGAATACAGCTGTCATCATTTACGAAGGAGAACGCCTTGAAGTAATAGGAACAGGTTTGGTTGTAATTGTTGATGGTACTTCAATAGAATACACTGATCTTACTAACGTAAAGGATGGTGATCCCTTAACGATCATTGGATTGAAAATGCATATTATCGGTCCGGGAAAATGTTTTTCTATTGGATCAAGAAAAGTCGACCTGGCCAGGGGTTCCAAACCAAAAAAATAAGGTTAAAGTTTTTCTTTAAGATAAGGAGCGGTTTTCGATTCTTTATTTTTAACAATATCTTCCGGTGTCCCTTCAAAAACTATGTTGCCGCCATTTTCTCCTCCTTCAGGACCAAGATCGATGATCCAGTCGGCGCATTTTATCACTTCAAGATTATGTTCTATAACAACAATTGAATGTCCTTTTTCCAATAGGGCATTGAATGATTTCAAAAGCTTAGCCACATCATGGAAATGTAATCCTGTAGTCGGTTCATCAAAAACGAAAAGAGTAGGAGAGGTGTTATTTATTTGAATTAAGAATGAAGCTAATTTGATCCGTTGTGCTTCGCCGCCGCTCAACGTGCTACTGCTTTGTCCGAGTTGTACGTAACCCAAACCAACTTCTTCGAGCGCTTTTAATTTTTCGATTATTTTTTTTGCAGTACGGTCTTCTTTGTCTTGCGAGAAGAACTGAACCGCGTCACTAACGGTCATGTCCAACACATCAGATACACTTTTTCCTTTGTAAAGAATTTCTAAGATCTCGGCTTTAAAACGTTTTCCGCCGCAGGCATCGCATGGCAACTGAATATCGGCCATGAACTGCATTTCCACTGTAATTTGTCCCTCACCTTCACAAACCTCGCAACGGCCGCCATCAACGTTAAAAGAAAAATGAGACGGTTTTAATCCGCGTTGTTTTGCTAAGCCTTGGTCTGAAAATAAATTCCTGATCTCATCGTAAGCTTTTATATATGTTACCGGGTTACTTCTGGATGATTTACCAATAGGATTCTGGTCAACATACTCCAGTTGTTTTATTTGTTTTAAACTACCGCCGATCAAATGTTTGTGGTCTACGCTTTCGTAATATCCTTCCAGGTAGCGTTGCATGATCGGGATCAATGCTTTTTTAATTAAAGTTGATTTTCCGGAACCACTTACACCTGTAACACAGCATAATGTATTCAGCGGGAATTTTACGGTGACGTTCTTCAGATTATTATCACTTACATTCTTAACTTCTAAAAATTCTTTCCACTTACGTCTCAATTTTGGCGTTTCAATCCTTAACTTATCAGTTAAATATTTTGCAGTGAAACTATCGCTGTCTTTCAATAATTCTTTATGTGTTCCCTGGAAAACCAAATGTCCGCCCTGTGAACCTGCTTCCGGACCGATATCAATTAATTCGTCAGCGGCGAGCATGATATCTTCATCATGTTCAACAATGATAACCGTGTTACCTTGTTTTTGTAATGATTTCAGAACTTTTATTAAGCGCTCCGTATCTCTTGGATGTAAACCAATACTTGGTTCATCTAAAATGTATAAACTCCCAACTAAACTGCTTCCTAATGATGTAGCTAAATTAATGCGCTGACTTTCTCCGCCACTTAATGTATTTGCAACACGATTCAGGGTTAAATAACCTAAACCTACATCCATTAAATATTGTAAGCGGTTGGTGATCTCGGTTAATAAACGTTTTGCAATTTTAGTGTCATGTTCGTTCAGTTCAAGCGATCTGAAGAATGGTAAAAGATCAGAAACAGGAGTTAAAACTAATTCTGTGATATTTTTTCCTTCTATCTTAACGTAATTCGCGTCTTTACGAAGACGTGTTCCCAGGCAATCCGGACAAACCGTTTTCCCCCTGTAGCGGGCTAACATCACACGGTATTGAATTTTGTAGCTTTCTTTCTCCAACATTTTAAAGAACGAATTGATGCCGTCAAAATGTTCGTTACCGTTCCATAATAAAGCATATTGTGTTTTAGTTAACTCGGCAATTGGTTTATGAACCGGGAAACTGAATTTATGTGCGTTTTTAATTAATTCTTTTTTATACCAGCTCATGCTCTCGCCATTCCAGCAGGCTACAGCATTATCATAAACGCTTAAACTCCTGTTCGGAATAACCAGATCAGGATCGATCCCAATTATACTTCCGAACCCTTCACACATTTTACAAGCGCCGATAGGATTATTGAACGTGAAAAAGTTGGCGTTTGGTTCTTCGAAAGTAATTCCGTCTGCTTCAAATAAGTTAGAGAATAAATGTTTTTCGTATTTCGTTTCACCAATCCAAATCAGGCATTCACCTTTTCCTTCGAAGAAAGCAGTCTGGACACTGTCAGCAACACGGCTTGAAAAATCTTCATCTTCTTTATTTACCACCAAACGGTCGATCAATAAAAAAACTTCATCTGTATTTTTTATCTTTTTAATTGGAGCTTCAGTAATTTTCGCGATCTCGCCATTCAAAACAATTCTCGAAAATCCTTGTTGTGCTAAAAGATCCAAACTCTGCGCTAAAGTCCTTCCTTTAGGAACATGAATTTTTGAAAGCACTAAACATTTGGTGTCGTTCTTTAATGAAGTAACGAATTCAACTACATCCGTAACGTTATGTCGCTTTACAATTTTTCCTGTAACAGGACTATAAGTTTTCCCAACGCGGGCGAATAATAATTTAAAGTAATCGTAGATCTCAGTAATAGTCCCAACTGTACTTCTCGGATTTCGTGAAATAACTTTTTGTTCGATCGCGATGGCCGGAGAAATCCCTTTGATATAATCAACCTGCGGTTTTTCTAAGCGCCCTAAGAATTGCCGCGCATAAGCAGATAAACTTTCTACATAACGGCGCTGGCCTTCTGCATATAAAGTATCAAAGGCTAAAGACGATTTTCCCGAGCCTGAAAGTCCTGTTATAACCACGAATTTATTACGGGGAATGGCCACATCCACATTTTTAAGATTGTGCATGCGGGCGCCTTTAATAATGATGTATTCTTTAGGGCTAAGTACTGAAATGTCTCTTTCTTTGCTCACGGACTGTAAAATTACGCTTTGTAAGAGGCTTTTCTATGGCTTGTTATTAAGTATTTAACTTACAGATAATCAATAAAATATGTTTTATTGTGTAAGTTAAAAACTATATTTTTAGCCATTCACTCATCCAAACTTGCTTTTTACTCATTACAAAGACTTTCATTTTTGTTTTTTTAAGGATTAGGGATATATTTGTGTTATAACAATTAAAAAGCAATTGCCATAGAATAGACATTTACACCCGATATCTTATTATTTAAAAGGGAAAATGCATGTCTGTTCGAATTCAAGAAGATAATGAGTTAGTACAACTCTACATCAATGGCAACGAAGAAGCTCTCGCAACTTTACTGCAACGCCATAAGAGAAGGATCTTCTCCAGCATCTATATTATTGTACGAGATAGGGCTTTAGCTGAAGATCTGTTCCAGGACACATTCTTTAAAGTGATCCAGACTTTAAAACGTAACCAATATTCAGAAGAAGGTAAATTCCTTCCATGGGTGTTACGTATCGCGCGTAACCTGATCATCGATCATTTCCGTAAGAATAAGAAATTACCTACAGTTCCGGTTTATGTGACTGAAGATGGTGAGGAAGTAGATGTGTTTGCTACTATTCCCAGCAATGACGACGGATTTAAAGATAATAAAGAGCAAATTCAGTTCCGTAAAAAGATCCGCAGTATGATAGGATCACTTCCTGATGAACAAAAGGAAGTGGTGATCATGCGTATGTATTACGATATGAGTTTTAAAGAAATTGCAGATTTCTGCAATGTATCCATCAATACTTCGTTAGGTCGGATGCGCTATGCTTTGATCAACCTTAAAAAGATGATCGAGGAAAGCAAGACCGAAGTATTTATTTAATTTCAATTGTTGTTTAGTTTTTTGTTCTTTGAGTCCGGGTTGAGCGCCCGGACTTTTAATTTAGATTTTTCTCCATCAAATAATGCTGAATAATTCCCCACAGCAAAAATGATTTTTCTTTTACAGTATAACCGCAACTTTTGTAGAATTCAACGGCGTTTTCACGGGCTTGCAATTCGATGGTGTTTAATTTTAATTTTTTGCCTTCCATTTCTAAGGCATTGACGATCATTTTTCCTAAACCTTTTCCCTGCTGGGAATCATCAACGGCCATGAAGCGGATCTGGCCGACCTTATTTTCGTTCTCTTGTAATCGTCCGCAGGCAACAACTTCTTTTTTTTCATTCTCGATGTAGCAGTTGATGCTGATCACTTCTAAATTATCAGTCGCTGTTTCGGCCGGCTGGTTCCAGGGTTTACGTAATATTTTCACGCGGAGATCGATGATGCGGTCAACTTCTGCGGGACTATGAGCTATCTTTATTTTAAACATACTTTTCTAAAATCATTTATCTACTTCAAAACACTTCTTTCTAAAAGATCCAGAGTAAACTCTCAGGATTATTCGACCGCATTACGGTCTCATAACTTTGAAAGCTACTGAATTTACAGCAGTTTTACTTACACCGTTCACGAAAAAGTGTTTCAGCATGGCTTGGGCTTCCGGTAATTCGAATACTTCTTTTAGATTTCTTAATTTACCAATGGGAATTTCATTCTTTAAACATTGATCGTAAAGATCATTGAAATTCATTTTTTCAACTTCAATATTTATTAATTCAAATAATTCTTCACGGTTCTTCACCCGGTTTTGGTTAGAACTGAATTTTTCATCAATGAGTAATTCTTTCAGGTCCAATAATTCACACAACGCTTTAAATTGTTTATCGCTGCCGATAGCAAATGTTACGGTGTGATAATCTTTGGTAGAGAATAATTCCCCATAAGGAGCAATATTGGGATGTAAAGAACCGATCGCTTCAGGAAGATGTCCGCCAATTAACCAATTCGTCGCTTGATTTACTAATGAAGCAACAGCACTATCAAATAATGAGACAGAAACATGACAACCTTTTTTAGATCTTTCCCGTTCCAACAAAGCAATCAGTATCGCTTCTTTTAATTGGTGTCCAGCTAAAAGATCGATTAAAGCTACCGGCATTTTCACTGGTTTTGAATCCGGTTCACCGTTGATCAACATAAAACCTGCTTCAGCTTGTAAGATCAGATCGTAAGCGGTACGGGTGCTTTCATTTCCGAAACCATTTATAGAAGCGTAGATGAGTTGGGAGTTGAGAGTTCGGAGTTCGGAGTACGAGACTTTGAGTTTTAAATCATCACCTTTTTTGAAATTAGTAATGAGAATATCTGCTTCTTTTATTAGCGTATAGAATTTCTGAAGATCGTTTTCCTGAGTGATATCTAAAAACAAAATTTCTTTTCCTGTGTTCACACTCCAGTAATAAGCACTTTCTTTATCTGAAGCATTTTCTTTCTCGCATTTCCAGCTGCGAGTAACATCTCCGCCGGTTTTTGGATTTTCAATTTTAATGACCTTTGCACCTAATTCAGAAAAAAATACTCCAACTGATGGTCCGGCTAAAACACCTGCCAATTCAATTACTTTTAAGTCGGAGAAAAATTGTTTCATTTAAAATTTCGTCATCTGGTCAGCCGTATTAATTCTTCGACCCCAAAGGGGTCGAAGGTTTATAAAAATGGCTTATTTCTATAAATCTAGGACTCCTTCGGAGTCCAACTTAGTACTGAGCGAGCACCGGTTTATTATTTAGGATCTTTTCGATCTTCGTCATCACTTCTTCAGTCAGCAAAGGAACAACATCCAAAGAAGTGATCGTTTCTTTCAACTGTTCAACCTTACTTGCTCCTAAAATAGTTGTACTTACGTTTGGATTTTTTACTGTCCAGGCAATTGCAAGTTTTGGCAGTGTAGTGCCTAATTCTTTTGCCAACACATCCAGCTTCTTTGTTTTTTCGATGCGTGATTGATCGCCTAAAGTTCTTTCTTTCAGCCAATCCATTCCTTCAATATGTAAACGGGTATCTTTCGGATCTCCGTTATTATATTTTCCGGTCAATAAACCACTTCCTAACGGACTCCAAATAGTGGTTCCTAAACCATGATCCCTGAATAATAATAAATAATCTTTTTCCAACTTAGTTCTTTCGAACATATTGTATTGAGGCTGCTCCATGGTCGGGCCAATTAATTTATAATCTTTCGCCACAGTAATTGCGGCCATGATCTCATCATTTGCCCATTCGCTGGTTCCCCAATATAAAATTTTACCTTGCTGAATTAGAGTATTCATGGCAAGAACAGTTTCTTCAATTGGCGTATTCTTATCCGGACGGTGAGCAAAGAACAGATCGATATATTCAACCTGTAAACGTTTTAAAGCGGCATGACAGCCTTCGATAACGTGTTTGCGCGATAAACCGGTTTGGTTCGGTAATTTATCTTCATAGCCAAAAAAAACTTTACTGGAAACACAATACGTACTCCGTGCCCAGCTTTTCTTTTTCAGTAGATTGCCCATTACAATTTCTGATTGTCCGGATGCGTAAACTTCTGCGTTATCAAAAAAGTTAACGCCTTCATCATACGCAAGGCTCATTAAACCATCTGCAACTTTATCATCAATTTGTTTTCCGAAAGTGAGCCACGATCCGAATGAAAGCGTGCTAACCTGTAATCCTGATTTTCCTAATCTTCTGTATTCCATAACTTAAATATACATCTTATAAACAAAAAAGCCATCCGTATTAATGAATGGCTTTTATAAATACTATTAATTCTGATCAAACAGTTACTTCCGCTTTTGGAGCTGCTGCTAAGATCTCGGCATTTGCGGCTGAAGCATATTGCTCGAAATTCTTCACGAACGAATTTGCAAGGTTTGCTGCAGTTTTTGAGAACTCTTCTTTATCTTTCCATGCATTCTTCGGTTCTAAGATCTCAGAAGGAACACCCGGACAAGATTTAGGGAAATTCAATTTGAAGTATGGAGTTGAACCGTATTCTACTTTATCTAAGTCGCCATTTAAAGCTGCTGTAATTAAAGCACGTGTATAAGATAATTTAATGCGGCTTCCCACACCATATTTTCCGCCAACCCATCCGGTGTTCAATAACCAAACGTTAACGTTACTCTTTTTCAATTTCTCACCTAATAACTCAGCGTATTGGGTTGGGTGTAACGGTAAAAATACTTTTCCGAAACATGCCGAGAAAGTCAATGTAGGTTCAGTGATACCCATTTCAGTTCCTGCAACTTTTGCTGTGTAACCGCTGATGAAGTGATACATCGCTTGTGCAGGTGTTAATTTTGAAATGGGAGGTAATACACCGAATGCATCACAAGTTAAGAAGAAGATATTCTTTGGAACATCTCCAACAGCCGGATCAACTGCATTCTGAATAAAATGTGAAGGATAACTTACACGGGTGTTCTCGGTTTTCTTGATATTAGAATAATCAACAGTGTTGGTTCCCGGATAAAAATTAATGTTCTCTAATAATGAACCTGCTTTAATTGCGCTGAAAATTTGAGGTTCTTTCTCTGCAGAAAGATCAACGCATTTTGCATAACAACCACCTTCGAAGTTAAATACGCCTGTATCTGACCAGCCATGCTCATCATCACCAATTAATTTACGGTTAGGGTCAGCTGATAAAGTTGTTTTACCTGTTCCTGACAAACCGAAGAAAATAGCAGTATCACCCGCTTTGCCAATGTTAGCAGAGCAGTGCATGGATAATACTTTTTTATCGTGTGGCAAGATGTAATTCAATACAGCGAAAATTCCTTTTTTAATTTCACCAGTGTAAGCTGTTCCGCCGATAAGGATCATTTTACGGGTGAAATCAATGATGGCAAAGTTATGCTGACGGGTTCCGTCGATGGCAGGATCTGCTTTGTAACCAGGAGCGTTTAAAATTAACCAGTCGTGTTTGAAGTTCTTGATCTCAGCTTCAGTCGGACGTAAGAATAAGTTATTTGCGAATAAATTACTCCATGGCGTTTCAGTTACCACGCGGATATTGATTCTGTATTTCGGATCTGCACAAGCATAAGAATCGCGAACCCAAACTTTTTTACCTTCAAAATACTTCAGCATGCGTTTGTGAAGCACCTCAAATTTATCTTTATCAAATCGGTTGTTCACATCACCCCACCAAACTGAATCTTTGGTATTATCGTCAACCACAACAAATTTATCTTTAGGAGAACGGCCGGTGAATTCGCCTGTATCAACTGCAAGGGCCCCAACATCAGTTAAAACACCTTGTTTAAGATTTAAAGTTTCTTGTACTAAGTCACTTGGGGACAAGTTCCAGTAAGCAGTATCAACATTTGAAAGCCCCAGATCAGCTACGCTTACATTAGTAGCTTTTAAACCAATTTCATTCATTTTTTAAGTAGATTTTAGTTGGCGCAAATTTACAAAAAAAAAGGGCTTTTTACAGCCCTTTTATTCACAAATTCAGTTAGCGTTTCGTTCGCTCCTGATTTTCCATAACTTTCACTCTGTCAGCACCTTCTACTAGTTTGTTTAACTCTTTTATAAATGCATTTTGTTCGTCTTTGTTCATTTCTTTTAAACTCATGCAAATATCCCTTTCGCCTTCACGTCCCATTGGTATAATTTCGTACGATGGCTTTTTAGGATGGTTTTTAATGTAGGTCTCAATTTCATCGTATTTAGGGCCATTTATACCGGCAGCAATGCTCCAGAAAGAAACAACCAACCGGCATTTGATCTTGGTACCATCATCGCCGACTGTTTTGTTAGGTTTACTATCGTTTGAATTAGTTGCTTTAGATTTGGTTTTGCAATCCGTGAACAGAACTGATACGGCTGCTAATATGATCAGGGTTAATTTTTTCATAAGATTAATTTTTAATAATGTAAAGATGGTAATATTTTATAATAAGGCAAGTGCTGTGCCAAAGGCTTATCACCAGTCTTTTTTATCAGTTTTTAACATGGCGAGGCATAGGCACAGCCAACCTAAAACGAAACAAATCCCGCCAAGCGGTGTAATTGGTCCTAAGAACTTCAGCCATTCCATTCCTAATAAATGACGTGTACATAAAAAATAAAGAGAGCCTGAGAATAAAATAATGCCCCAGAAGAATAAGGCATAGGCCCATCCGAAGAATTTATTGGGATTTAGTTTTGTAAGAATGACCAAAAGTAACATTCCAAGAACATGATACATCTGGTATTTCACCCCTGTATCAAAACCGTTGAGAAGATCCGGGGTGATTAATCCTGTTTCTAATTTTGATTTTAAAAAATGAGCGCCTAATGCACCAAGTGATACCGCAATTGCTCCTAATAAGCCAATAACGATCAATTTGTATTTGGGAATAGTATTTTCCATGTTATTTCTGAAGGAATTGTAAAAATTCTTTTTTGTTCTCGCTGAACTGAAAGTTCTCGACTAAGATCTTGTAATTCTCTTTGTCAATTGTAATAGCATACGCGTTCTTTACAAGTTCCATTTTTTCACGGTCGTGGGTAAAAATTTCCATTAGCTGCTGAACCTGCTGGGTATTCATGCAGTTATTCACTAATTTTTCTTTTGCCACTTTAATACGGTCATTTTCATACTGCGTTTTCTTAATTGCGGTAGCGATCTCCCGGAAAGTTTCAGGGTTTATGGCTACAGCACAATACATGTTCTTCTGATGTTCTGCATTCGCCATTTCTTTCAGGAAGAGGTGATAATCTTCTTTTATACCTTTGAACTTATAGATCTCCTCTAATTTTATGGCATTGTTCTTATCTTTTAAATGCGAATAAGCGCGTTTTGCTAATGTCAATTTATCAAGTTCTACTTCCAGTAAATTCAATATCGGAATTACCTGGGCAACTGTATAACAATTCTTCTGCACCGTTGCTTCAATATAATTATACTTATTTTGAATGTCGTTCGATTTGGTGATAAGATTGATACCGTGTTTAATATCAGTATCGGTCAGATCAACCGTACATGTCTTTGAAGAATCATTGTAATTCTTAAAAAAAACAGGCTTATTATCTTTTGCCTTGTACAAATTTCCATAAATGGTATTATCGATTACAGGACCTTTATCAATCGGAGCTTCTGCAACTTTTGGAATTTCAGGCGCTGATAATTCGCCGATGGAAACAAAACGGAATTTCCGCGGTTCTCCCTGCCGCTGTTTAATAGAGTAGGTGATCTCTTTATTATTGTTCTTATCGAAGGCTTTGATGTGTATTGAATCTGATAATACCATATTATCTTTTTCGAATTCTACTTTTAATCGGCAACAGCCTTCATCTACCTTGAACGCTTTTACATTCGCTTGTGGCTCGTTATTTACTTTTTCACCGTTCACATATAAAATAAAACGGTCGCCATTTTCACTTATAACGACAAGGTTGTTATTCAGGACTTGAGAGTAAGAGGTGAAGACAGAAACAACAAGAAAGAGATATGTGAAAAGTGACCCGGACATTATTTTTATTTGATATAGCAAATTTAAGCTTAATTTTGCCCTTACCTTAGGCATTATGAATAAAATATTAATAATAGGAGCTGGAAGGTCAACCTCCAGCCTTATTTCTTACCTTTTAAAACGATCCGCTGAATACAATTGGCAGATCACAGTTGCTGATACCGATCTTAATTTAGCGCAAACTAAAATTAAAGGGTTCGCGAATGCAAAAGCGATTGAATTTGATGTGAATAATGTAACGGAGCGTGAAAATATAATAAAAACAAATGATCTTGTGATCTCAATGCTGCCGGCATTCATGCATGGTGATGTTGCTCGCGATTGTGTGAAGTTCGGCAAGCATATTGCAACTGCGAGTTATGTAAGTGCAGAAATGAAAGAATTGAATGCTGAAGCCAAACAAAAAGGATTATTGATATTGAATGAATGTGGCTTGGATCCCGGGATCGATCATGCTTCGGCGATGAAGATCATTCACGAATTACAGGATAAAGGCGCAGAAATAACTTCTTTTAAATCGTATTGCGGCGGATTGGTTGCTCCGGAGAGTAATGATAATCCATGGGGTTATAAGTTCAGCTGGAATCCGCGTAATGTTATTTTAGCAGGACAAGGTACAGCACAATTCTTAGAGGGCGGACAACTGAAATTCATTCCATACAATAGATTGTTCACTCAGATAGATTCTATAAAAGTCGATGGTTATGGTTCGTTCGATGCTTATGCGAACCGTGATAGTATCGGGTACAAAGATCCTTACGGATTACAGAATGTTAAAACGTTATTACGCGGTACGTTGCGACAAACAGGTTATTGTAAAGCTTGGAATGTGTTTGTGAAATTGGGATTGACGGATGACGGCTACAAGATAAGGGAAGCAAATAAATTAACTTACACTCAATTACTCGATTCGTTTTTACCGGATGGAAAAGGAACAATAAAAGAAAAACTGAAAGTTTTCATGAAAGAAGAGTGGAGCGCCGATGTTGAAACAAAATTAAATTATCTTGAGTTATTCGATAACAAGAAAATAAAAATGGCGGAAGGTTCTCCTGCCCAATTATTACAGGAACTTTTAGAAGAGAAATGGAAATTGAAGCATGGCGATAAAGATATGATCGTGATGCAGCATCTATTCGAGTATAAATTAAACGGCAAAGATCATAAGCTAACATCGTCACTTGTTGTTATTGGAGATGATGAAGAACATACTGCCATGGCAAAAACTGTTGGTCTGCCTTTAGCTATTACTGTCAAAAATTTCTTGACCGGGAAATTCAAATTAAGCGGCGTTCAAATTCCGATCGTAAAAGAAATTTATGAGCCATTATTGAAAGAGCTGGAAGAACTCGGTGTTATTTTCAAAGAAAGTCATTAAACAAAAAGCCCTGAAGTAAAACTTCAGGGCTTTTTAATTTTTTAAGGGATCTTATTCAACGATCAGTTTTGTGTAAGAATCGTTCCCGAATTCATCGTGGTACTTCACAATATAAATCCCTGATGGGTAAGAGCTGATATCCACTTTCGTGATCTCATTCTGACCCAACAATTCTTTTTCTTTAACAGGTTTTCCTAAAAGATCGTAGATCTCAAATTGAACTTTAACGAAACTTGTGTTCTCAATATTCAATTGATCGTTCGCAGGATTTGGAAATACTTTCATGTGATCAACAATATAATTCTCAGTCACACCAACTACTGCGTTAGACTCGATCAAAGTCGAATAAGGACTGCTGGTCGGACTTGAATCGTAAGCGAAAATAGAAAGGATAGGATTAGTTGAGTAGTAATTATAATAAGGTGTACCAAATGTATTTACAACACGCGCCACATTGTTATAGGTCTTACCATTAACGATCAAGGTTCCCCATGCGTCATAATTTACAGTAAAGCTACTTGCAGAACAAGAGACGCATTGATAAGTATCAGTGTGACTATTACCAAAACTCATTGGAAAAACTAAATGCCGTTTTGGGTCCGGTGTATAAGTTGATCCGCCTGTTGCAGATATTCCGTCGCCCAATTGATCTTTATAGCCTGGCTGTACATTATCATAATTGTAAACTGTACCGGTTGGTAAAGCAACAATAGCAGCGCTTGTAGCAGATGGAAAAGAAGCTGAAAATGGGGTAGAAGCCGGTAATACGATAGAAGCACTTCCTGCGGCAGTAAAAGTTAATGAAGAAAAATTCCAGGTAACGCCCGCGCCTGATGGGCCGGGACCTGTTGGTTTACTTCCAATTAGTACTGTAGCTGTCAGGCCGGCGGTAGGGCTTGGCCAGTTGGTATACTGAAATACCGGTTGTGCAGAACAAAATAAAGTAGCAAATAAAGAAAACAGAGTAAATATTCTTTTCATAGGATTGGGTTTAAAAGTTTTCCCAAAATTAGAAAAAACAAAAAAAGGTCAAAAATATTTGTTTGGGGATCTGACTATTTTTTTGAGAATTTAGCTTTAGCAAATGAAATAATGATAGGTAAAACCGATAGGCCGATGATACCTAAACAAACTAAATCGATATGTTTGCGAATGAATTCTACTTCTCCTAAAAGATACCCGGCTGTCAATAAACTACCGATCCATAAAGCACCGCCAAGAATATCGAACACTAAATATTTTTTATAACTCATTTCACTTACACCTGCTGCAAAAGGAGCAAAGGTGCGGACAAACGGAACGAAACGCGCCATGATGATAGCTTTGGTACCGTGCTTCTCAAAAAACGCATGAGCTGCATCTAAATGTTTTTGTTTTACGATAGGGCTGCCTTTAAATTTTAGATGAAAAACTTTTAATCCTATGGTTCTTCCTATCCAATAATTGCAATTATCGCCAACTACAGCAGCAATAAATAACAAGAAAAGCAAATAAGCCATGTTCAGATGTCCTGAGCGTGCAAACAGACCTGCCATGAATAATAGTGAATCGCCGGGTAAGAAAGGCATTGCTACAAGGCCGGTTTCAACAAAAATGATCATGAAAAGAATGACGTAAATAGTAGTGCCGTAATTAGCAAAGATCCATTCAAGGTCAAGATGAGGGAAAATGTGATTAAATAATTCAACCATTTCAGTTCGTAGTTTTTAGTTCGTAGTTCGTAGATATTTTGGCTCGTTGTTGCTGTAAATTTAAATTCTACGAACTACCAACTACGAACTCCCAACTTTTATAGTCCTACGTCCTCTATATAAGCGAGAATTCCTCCTTTAAGATTATACAAATTCTTATAGCCCATTTGGGTTTCGAGGGCTTGTATAACTGCAGCGCTGCGTTTGCCGCTTCTGCAATGTATGATAACCTGCTTGTCCTTCGAGATCTTATCCGCGTTATCCATTACATCGCCCATAGGGATCAATTCCCCTTTAAGGTTCATGTCGTCAAACTCATGCGGTTCGCGAACGTCAATTAACTGAAAATCGACTTTTTTGTCGATCAGTTCTTTCAATTCTTTGGCTGTTATCTCAAGCATGTTCTTTTATTAAAATATGAAAGTACAAATTTAAGTGCTTTGTTTCATATTATCGGGTAAAAATGTGAAAAAAGTGTCGCCTCTGAGCCCTAATCTCAGGGTTTCTAAAGGAATAACATCATCCACACCTATATTCCCAACGTTAACATTACTGCCAAAAAGCTTCAGGAAGTAAACTTGCTGCGGTTTTTGAGGGGTTTCCCAGATGATATTTTCGAGTTTTATTTTGTTAACGATACGGTTTATCAAAAGGGTATGGGCACTTCCGTTCTTATGGAAAATACCAACATTTCCGCTTTCACGGGCCTCAGCAATTACCTGGCTGGCACCGGCATCCAATTCGGCCTGCATCATTTTTATCCAGCGGGCAGGGTGAATGATGACACCTTCTTCTTTAGAACCTACTTCCGATAATACTGTAAAGTTCTTCGCAAGTGTAGAAATGAATTCACATTTTTTATCATGATCAATATTGATACTTCCGTCAGAAACTTCAGCAGAATCAATACCTAAAGAAGAAATGAATTTAAGATAATAATCAAATTTATTACGGATAACGAATGCTTCAAATAAAGTTCCGCCCAAATAAACTTTGATATTGTTCTTTTGGTAAAGTTTTATCTTCTCTTTAACATTCTTCGAAATAACCGAAGTCCCGAAACCTAATTTCACATAATCTATATAATCGGCACCCGTTTCCATCATATCTTCCGCCTGGCGCAAACTAATGCCTTTATCCATTACCATGGTAAGGCCTGCTTTACGGGGTTTTACAGTACGGTCGGGTAAAAATGGTAGGTCTACAGTGTAAGCCATATTAATTTTTAAAAGAGTTTATTAATTCGAGCACTTCAGTATCTTCTTTTAACGCGGGTGAATATTCAAATATCTCGGTGTATTTATTAAAATCCATTTCAAGGGCTTTGCTTAAATTCTCCAAGCCTTCATTACGCTTTCCGGTTTCGATCAGTATCACACCTAAACGGTAATACATTTCTGCCACATCAGGGAAATATTTTATCCCTTCGCTTAATGTTTCAATACAATCTTTATAATAACCTGCTTCGTCGAGCAATTTCGCATAATCTAACCAAACATCAAAATCAGGATATTCAAGCTCGATCACCCTCTGGAATGCCATCGCAGCTTCTTCATGGAAACCTAATTTCTGCTGTACTTCTGCAAATACATACCAATATTCCGGTTCGTTAGGATTAATCTCTAATGCTTTTTTTATGTAGTGAATGCCTTCCGTTAAACGGTTCATGGCATCCAGGCAAACACCAATACCTAACCATGAATCAGCATGTGCCGCATCGATCTTAACACAACGGTTATAATTCTTTAAAGCTTCGTCAAACTCATTTAAGTTCTCGTAGCATTCCCCAATATAATAATAAGTGTTAGCTTCTTTATTTTCGTGTTTAAAGGTCTCTTTGTAAACTTCAATAGCTTCACGGTATTTTTCTAATTGAGCTAATGAATTCGCTTTATTGAAATAGGCTGAGCTGAATTTATCATTGATCGCAATAGCATAATCGTAGGCTTCGATCGCTTTTTCAAACAAACCAAAACGGTTGTAAGCTAATCCTAAATTGAACCAGGCGTAATAGCTGTACGGGAATTCATCAATGTAATCAATAAAGAATGAGATAGCTTCTTCAGCTTTATTGGTAAGATCATAACACAGAGAAAGTTCATTCAATGCAACTTCATTCCTTGGATTTATCTTGATTGCTTTCTTTAAGTAATAGATCGCATCATCCGGTTTATCCTCATTCAAAAATTCAACACCTAAGGCCAGGTAAACTTCATCTTTGAATTCGGCAAGCGGTAAGGCTTTTTTAAAATTCTCAATAGCCTGTTCGCCTAATCCCATCTGGCTGTAAATGTAACCGCGGGCCATGAACAGGTCGAAATTCGAACTTTCAATTTGCTCGATCTCATTCAGAAGCTCAAGCGCTTCTTTGGTATAATGCTGGCTGGATAAATACTGTGCCTTTTTTATTTTGATGCCGCTCGAATAGGGGAATTGTTTCAAAGCAAAATCGATGGCCTTTTTAACCATATCATAATTAAGCCATTGAAAATAATATTCGATGATATCTTCTAATTCATCCGCATCGAAAAAACTTGCGTTACCATTGGCAAGCATGTCTTCAAAGCGTTTTAGAACCTCTTCAAAATCCTGTCCTTCAAAATCTTCTCCGTCAAACTGACTCATAAATAGGCATTCGTGTTTACACAAAGTTAGGGTAATTTTTGGTTTTGGGCTATTATGTTTTTAACAGAAAAAACGTAAATAATGTCAATAAAAAAAGGCACTTAAAAATGGCAGTCATTTACAGGATGTTAACTTTACACCAAAATTTTTTACTCTTGACACTAATAAAAAGTATTTCCGGATTCAGAGGTACAATTGGAGGAAAACCCAATGACGGATTAACACCGCTGGATATTGTAAAATTTGCTTCTGCTTACGGAGCATGGATCATTAAGAATGCAAGAGGGGGGACCCCCGCTGTTGTAGTTGGCCGTGATGCCCGTCTTTCGGGTGTAATGGTGAATAATATTGTTTGCGGAACTTTGATGGGATTAGGAATTGATGTGTACGATCTTGATCTGAGCACTACGCCTACAGTTGAAATGGCGGTTGCCGAATTAAAAGCTAATGGTGGAATCATTTTAACAGCCTCTCATAATCCAAAACAATGGAATGCTTTAAAATTATTGAACAGTAAGGGAGAATTTATATCGGAAGCTGAAGGAAAACTTATCCTCGATATCGCTGCGAAAGAAGATTTCTCTTATTGCGAGGTCGGACATCTAGGAAAATACATCCGTAAAGACGATCAGTTACAAAAGCACTTCGAGAAAATTCTAAAATTGCCGTATGTTGATGTAAAAGCGATCACTGCTGCAGATTTTTCAATTAGTGTTGATGCAGTTAACTCTTGCGGTGGTTTTGCAGTGCCTATGTTATTGGAAGCTTTAGGTGTGAAGAAAATTCACAAATTATATTGCGAACCGGATGGACATTTCGCTCATAATCCTGAACCTTTACCTGAACATTTAGCGGATCTTTCATCTGTTGTATTAAAAACAAAATCCCATTTGGGAATCAGCGTTGATCCGGATGTAGATCGTTTAGCTATGGTTTGTGAGGACGGTGAAATGTTCGGTGAAGAATATACTTTAGTAGCAGTTGCGGATTACGTTCTGAAACACCATAAAGGAGGAAATACAGTTTCGAATCTTTCGTCGACACGCGCACTTCGTGATATCACAGAAAAAAATGGCGGAAAATATTCGGCTTCAGCCGTTGGTGAAGTGAATGTAGTGACGATGATGAAAGAAACTAAGGCCGTGATAGGCGGAGAAGGTAATGGCGGAATTATTTTGCCTGAATTACATTACGGCCGTGATGCTTTAGTTGGAATTGCAATTTTCTTAACTCATCTGGCTAAATACGGTAAATCGGCTTCTACATTGCGTGCTTCGTATCCTAATTATTTCATCTCTAAGAATAAGATCGAGTTAACTCCTGAAATTAACGTCGATAAAGTTCTGGAAAGCGTTAAAAATAAATACAAAAACCAGCCTGTAAATACTGTTGACGGGGTTAAGATAGAGTTTGATAAGGAGTGGGTGCATCTCCGTAAATCCAACACAGAACCGATCATCCGTATCTATTCTGAAAGTGAAACTTTGGCTACCGCGGATACTTTGGCTAAGAAGATCATTTCGGATATTAAGGAAATTATCAAAAATTAACGGTAGTTACCTCACCATCGCCGACTTGTCGGCGATGTGCTCTCCTCAAGGAGAGATGTATTCGTATTCAATAAGGAGCGTTTCTTTAGAACTCCCGATTCCTCCTCTCCTTGAGGAGAGGCAAGTCTTGGTTTACCAAGACAGGTGAGGTTATCGTGAGGTCACGAATCCCATAATATTGACGATTTTTGGTTTAAAACATCAAAAAATACCCCGATATTTGCAGGACTAAATTTCATTTACAAAATGAGCAAGATCTACCTCGATAACGCCGCTACCACTAAACTGGATGATGAAGTATTGAACGCTATGTTACCTTACATGCGCGAAGAATTCGGAAACCCATCTTCTATACATTCATACGGACGAAAAACACGTACCGCAATTGAAACAGCGCGTAAAAGTGTGGCAAGGTATCTTAACGTTACACCTGCAGAGATATTTTTTACTTCAGGAGGAACGGAAGCAGATAATATGGCGATCTGCAAAGCAATCGAAGCTTACGGGATCAAACATGCCGTCTCGAGCAAAATAGAACATCATGCGGTTGAACATACGTTGTGTACACTTGAGAAAGAAGGAAAGATAAAAGTTAGCTGGGTGAATATTGATGATAAAGGAAATATCGACCTAAAACATTTAGAGGAACTTCTGAAAAATAATCCAAAAAGTTTGGTCTCATTGATGCACGCTAATAACGAGATCGGAACCCTTCTTCCAATAAAAAAAGTGTCTGAGTTGTGCGAAAAGTATGATGCTTTGTTTCACAGCGATACAGTTCAAACAATGGGGCATTTTAAATTAGACCTTCAAAATATTAAAATACATTTCACCACTTGCGCCGGACATAAATTCCACGGGCCGAAAGGAATTGGATTTATTTATATCAATCATGCAGTTAAAATTAATCCATTCATCAGTGGTGGTGCGCAGGAACGTAACATGCGTGGCGGAACGGAGAATGTTTACGGAATTGTAGGTTTAGCTAAAGCATTTGAATTAGCTAATGAGCACATGGAAGAACATCAAAGTTATATCCGTGGTTTAAAAAATTACATGATGGAGCAATTAAAATCTAACATTGAAGGAATGGATTTTAATGGTGAGACGGGAGAGAACTCGTTATATACTGTTTTAAATTGCCGTTTCCCTTTGCACCCGGACGCAGAGATGTTATTATTTAATTTAGATATCGCAGGAATTGCAGCTAGTGGGGGCAGTGCTTGCAGCAGCGGTAGTAACCAAGGCTCGCATGTATTGCGTGGATTAGGTATTGATATGAATCGCCCATCGGTTCGTTTTTCGTTCAGTAAATACACTACAAAAGAAGAAATTGATATTGTGGTGAAGAAACTGAAAGAGATGTTTGCGGTTACTGCGAAGGCATGATCAGGAAAAAAGCCTGGCGACGATTATTCCCAGAACAAACCCGGCTAACAACCCGTAACCTAAGAATTCCCAGCGACGGCTTTTCATATAAGTTCTCATAACAGGAAGTATGTATTTAAAGTATTTACGATGGAATCTTTATTTTCCTTTTTCTTTTTCTGCATTACGCCGAACCTGAAATTGCTTTCATATGGAATAACATCCAGAATTAATTGTTCTTCTTCATCGGTAGCTACTTCAACAAAAAAATCAAAGAGATTAAAAAAGCGGATGCATTTATTTTTTTCTGAATACATATCCAACAGAACGCCTTTCTCTAAAATGAGATCATTCTTCTTTGTATCGTCCAGTTTTATGTATTCTAATAAGGTCATGTCCCAAAGTTAATTTTAAAAAAACGTCTCGCTGTTACCCGGATGTTACTATTTGTTAATTGTAAATAAATTTTCCACCCTTGAAATCCCCTAAATCTATTTAAGTGTAATAAAACTTAAGGTTATTGTAATATAAAGTCAATACTTCGGTAATTCTGTGCACTACCTTTGTTCTTGTAAAAATGAATCGCATGGGAACAAAAAGAACAAATGCATCTGTACGTAAGACGATAAACACGTCAAAAGGTTTAATCGGAATTAAAACATTACAATTACCGGGAGCCGTTGAGTTGAAACAGAATAAGAACTGGATCGATAAATGGATGAAGCAAAATGAAAGAATGAGTAAAATGAGGACTTCAAGAATTCATTTTTCAAAAACCCCGGGCCTGATCATGAACTGGTGGGAGAATTAAGTCGCTTTTTTAAGTAACGCAATTTTTCTCCCCTTTAGGGAAGAGCGTCTGATATTCCGGTTTACCGGAATCAGGCGAGAGTTGTTTAACTATCTCGTCAGCTCTTTAATGACATCAGCATGTTCCGGAAATTCCTTCAACAAATTTTCTCTCTCCGCCATTTCAAAATCCGCAAAATCAAATCCGGGAGCAACAGTACAGCCTACTAAAGAAAAATTTCCTCCTGCTTTAACGCGTGATCCGAACCAATTACCGGCCGGAACACAATATTGAAAATTACCCGGGCCAAGATCCGTTATCTTTAATTTTCCTTCAGATGTTATCTCAATAACTTCCAAAGTATCGCCCGAATAAAAATGCCAGAGCTCATCACTTTTTATTTTATGGAATGCTGAAAAATTATTTTTCTCCAGCAAAAAATAAATTGCAGTACTGTAATTCCGTTCACCGTGTTTTAGTGAAATTTTTTCTAAACTTCTGTAAGTTTCTTTGTAAAAACCGCCTTCAGGATGAGGTAGCAATGACAATGTTTTAATGTAATGTTGGGCGTCCATAAAACAAATATAACTGAAAACCTACGTCTTTATACTTAGCTTCGACTATTGATAGTTTAAACAGGTTGATTTAAATTTGAAATAGCAAAAATGCAAGTGGCTGAAGCAATACCTTTAAAAGTGGATATTACTGTTCCTTTAACGGGAAATTTGTTTTTTCGAAGAATTATTCTACTTTAGTATAAAGGTTCTTATTCTATTAATCCTAAAAAATAAATTCATGAAGAAATTTTTACTCATTGTATTATCTCTAACTTATATCCAGAATGCTAAAGCGCAATGGATACCTCAAACAGCTCCGAGCGCCACGAATAATCTGTTCTCGGTATTTGCCTTGAATGGAACACAGGTGGCAGCTACAGGGTTTACCGGACCTATTCGTACATTGAATGGCGGTGTATCATGGACCCAAAACATTACCCTTGGTGGTGTAAACACATTTGAAGTACATACAAAGCATCCCACAAAATGGTATATCATGTGCCAGAATTCGAACTGGTTCATGAAAATGGGATTGAGCAGTACTACATTGCAAGGAGGTAAACCCGATAGTATTCTATCGCTGAATTTTAAAGATCAGGCTTGTGTAATTGCGGTAGGAACGGGTGGAAAAATAGAGGCAAGTTGTGATACCGGTGCTACATGGCAAGTGCGTTCTTCAGGAACAATACAGAATTTAAATGCAATATGGTTTTCCGATGCAGATTCTGCCTGCGCTGTAGGAAACAGCGGCACTATTAAACGGACAAAAGACGCGGGCCTGACATGGACCAATGTTGTATCAGGAATAAGTAATAATCTTAATGCGATCCACTTTCCAAATCCAACTGTGGGATATATTGCCGGCCAGGGAGGAAGAGTTTTGAAAACAACTGATGCAGGCGCAACATGGACCAATATGCCAACCGGGGTTCTGAATGGTTTGAATGGGATTTATTTTGTGGACCAGGATTCAGGTTATGTTGTTGGAACAGGAGGCTTGATCATGAAAACATTTAACGGTGGTGTGAGCTGGAATACTATGACTTCAGGCACATCACAAGCATTGAACTCAGTGCATTTTGCATCTCCTGTTGATGGCTGGGCGGTAGGCAATGCAGGAACGATCTTAAAGTATAACGGAAACGGAACTTTAGGAGTGAATTCAGCTTCTAATGCTATCACTGATTTTAATTTCTATCCGAATCCTGCAAAAGATCTTATCATCATTAATAGTACGGTCAATACCGCAAGTATAAAACTATTTAATGCTATTGGTGAAATGGTTTATGAAAGGTTGACCGATAACGAGATCAAGGTCGACATCAGCAATTTCGCTCCGGGTATTTATTTCGCAGAGTGGAGGACAGGCGATAAGGTTGTTGTGAAGAAATTTGTGAAGGAGTAATTCATTTTTATTTACTCTTGCATTTCCCCTCCTTTTTTAAGTAGGGGAAATGCATTCGTTCCATTTATTCTTTTATAAACTTCGCAACCTGCCTTCCGTTGCTGCTGTTTAATTCTACAAAATAAATCCCTGCTGCTAAATGAGAAATATTTAACTCAACGGTGTTCATACCTTTAGTTGAATATTCCTTCGTTTCAAGTTGTTGCCCGGTTACCGAATAAATACTGCAGTTAGAAGTTGAAACTTCATCATTGAATGAAATAAATAATTTATTAGTTGCAGGATTTGGATATAGTTTTAAAGTGCTTGCTGAATGATCTTTTGAATTGGAAATACCCGTGGTCATTACACAACCTGTACTACAAAACTTAGAAAGCATTCTTACATAAGCTGCATTGGTGTAAATTCCTGCTTCAGTAATTTCCCAGCTATTCACAGGCCAGCTGTCATTAAAATCTTTGTATGATTTCTGAATTGGTTGCCCCATTGGGGGAGTAACATTTAAAGCGCATCCGGGCTGCGTGCTGCAAGATCCCGCACAACAAGCATCTTTTGTATAATTAGGATTTGGTCCGCCGGGAATATAGCCAGGAGCAGGGCCATATGTAGAAACACCGTTCTCATCCCAAAGCGCGCTGCCGTTATAGAACCAGCTGTGGTAAAACTGCTTCACGTAATTTTCAGCACCATACTTTTTCATATTACTTAAATACACTTTTGTAACCGGATTTACGCCATGCATATAATGAACAAATCCTGAAGCTGCATTATGATAATTCGTTGCATTCGCCGCATTCAAGGTGTAATCATTCATCGCTAAGAACATATTTCCTTGTCGTGATTTGGTTTGATTACTGTTCCAGGTGTAATTATTATTTGCTACATATGCCCGATAAGCATCGGTTTTATTTGTATAAGCAGGTAAATTATCCGCATTATTAGTTTGCATACTATTGCTGTACGCATTAATAATAGCTGTACGAACGGCAGCAGTAGCGCCGGGGATCTTTGTGTAATACAATAAACCATCTTGTTCAGGTCCCTGGAAAGGATAAGCATAACTCCACATTAATAATTGAGCATTGGTATAATTCGCATCGAAATAGGTTCTGTAAGTTGTACTTCCTGTCAGTGCATACAGATAAGCCGCCGCAGTTAATTTACGCATATCTGTTTCATAAGCCGCGGTTTGTTGCTCACCGGCTGCTAAAACTCCTGCGTTATAAAATGTAATGTTCGGATGATTCATGGCCCACCAATAAGCTTTAATAGCACGGGCTTGTAAATTAGCAGCATAAGTTGTTTGTCCGATAGCTGCGAACTGAATAGCACCCAGAGCAAAAACATTAGCACCGGTTAAACTCGCTGCCGTTGTAGGCGGACCGTAACGACGAAAGGCAACATCAGCGGAATTAGGACTTGCACTTCCACCTCCGATGACAGAAATTAAAGAACTATCTGTCCCCTGCATTTTAATTAACCAATCCAATTCATATTTCACTTCATCCAGAATATCTGGAATCCCATTTCCGGATTCAGGAATATTATAATCATCGGTCCAGACTGTAGGATATTTTTCGTAAGCTAATAACAGGTCAATGAGAGCAGGATAAGCGAAATTCACATACTTATTATAATCGCCGGCATCATGCCATCCGCCTGAAAGATCTTTTGATGTGGAGATGTTTGTATTATTGTATAAACGGCAATCCAGGTCCTGTTGTGTTCCTTTATGACAAACACCATCAACATAACCTGTATCGCAATACGGAAATGCTCTTGCGATCCCGCAGCGGTTATAATAGAACATCCGTAAAGATGCTTTCAGAACATCATTGTAAACACAATTATTTATTTCGAAGCGGTAAGAACCAACGTTATTGCTCACATCAAAAATATAATACGAACCTGTTGTTGTGAAAGTGGTGAAAGTAAAATGCCAAACTTTGTCTCCTGATTGTGTTTGGGTTGCTCCGCCATTCCAGGGAGTAATGCTTCCTGTAAAGACAACTGCGTTGGTAGCCCAGTCACGAACCTGGTAAGTAGCGCCCGGAGAGAATGTGCTTGTATTGTTAAATCCCGTTATCGGATTGGCGATCACAGCGATTTTTTCGTCAGTCGGTTTGTAACCGAATTGATCGATCTTAATGAATTCAACGGTCGTGGTTGGTCCGCCCGCTAACAATTGGTTATAGAATAAAACAAAGAGTATTACTTTCTTCATAGGCTGATACTTAAAATTAAGGGAGGCAAATCGTATAACGAATATAGTGAATTATTTGTTCTTTATCCCGCAGGGATTCAATATCGGTAAAACGATGTATTCATACTCTGCTTTCTATCCCGTAGGCATTGAACAGTGGAATCCCTACGGGATTCTGGATTTTTTTTGAGTAGGTATTACCGATATTGAATCCCTAAGGGATTCTGGCTGCTTTTTTGTTCGTATTTACAGATATTTAATGCCTAAGAGATTCTTGTACACCAACGCAGTTATTTAATGCCAACATTGAATCCCTATGGGATTCTTGACCCGCATTTTGATAGTATTACCGATATTGAATCCCTATGGGATTGTTTTTACCATATTGGATTCTATTAAAAGTGAGTATCTTTACCGTATGCGGGTTCTCCTTACAACGCTTAATGCAAAATACATTCACGTCAACCTGGCCATCAGGATCCTGTACGAGCTAAATCGCGAGAGGAAAGGGTTGGAGTGGAAGGAGTTTACCATTAAGGAAGATAAAGATGAAGTTGCCGGTTTCTGCAAGGATTTTGATCTTGTCGCTTTCAGTTGTTATATCTGGAATATCACTCAAACTTTAGAGGTGGTTAAAAAGATAAAAGCTCTCAATCCGAAAATTAGGATTTTATTGGGCGGGCCGGAAGTGAGTTACGATTGGAAAGATGTTATTTCAATCCCTGAAGTGGATTATATCATTACAGGAGAAGGCGAAATTCCGTTCGGAGAGTTCTTAGATCAATTCCCGACTATTGAGAATGTTTCTAACCTGGTGAGAAAAGAGAACGGAAAGGTTCTTCATACACCAAAAAGCGTTTCGTTCGATGTAAAAGACCTGGCGACTATTTTACCTTACAGGAATGACGATCCTGCAACATTAGCTAACCGTGTTCTTTATATTGAGACTTCAAGAGGCTGTCCGTATAAGTGTGAATTCTGTTTGGCGAGCCTGGATAATAAAGTACGTTATCTTCCAATGGAAAACATTAAAGCAACACTGTTGTATTTAATGGAACACGGAAGAGTAGTGAAGTTCCTGGACCGCACCTTCAATATCAAAAAGGATTTTACTTTAGAGATCTTTAATTTTATTTTAGAACATCACAGGCCCGGAAATGTTTTTCAATTCGAGATCACAGCAGATATTTTACATCCTGATATCATCAAATTCATTAATGAAAAAGTGCCTAAAGGTTTATTCCGTTTTGAAATTGGAATTCAATCTGTAAATCAAAAAACAAATCTGGAAGTAAGCCGCAAACAAAGTTTTGAAAAGACAAAAGGGATCATTCAGCAGCTTTCTGATAAAATTGAAATGCACCTGGATCTTATTGTTGGTCTGCCGTTGGACTATTGGGCTGATACAAAACATAGTTTCGAGGAAACATTTAAGCTTTTTGCTCCCGAGCTGCAATTAGGTTTTTTAAAATTCCTAAAAGGAACTCCTGTCAGAGAAAAATTCGAAAAATACGGCTTCGAGTTCGATAAAGTAGCTCCTTACCAAATTATAAAAAGTAACTATTTATCGGCAGAAGAATTAGCCCGGATCGTAAAATTAGAGCACGCTCTTGAAATTTACTGGAATAAACCAAGAGCGGTTAACACTTTAAAATATGTTACTTCTGAATACAGCATTTTTGATTTCCTTGAAGGATTGGGAACGCATTTCGGAACCAAAAGAGAATATCATAAGTACACTTTGAATGATATTTATGAAATCCTTGATGAATTCGCTGCTAAAAATTATCCGGAAGACAGGATCCTAAAAGAACTGATAGCTATCGATTATTACCTTCAGCATAAAGTAAAACCGAAGATCATGTTCCTTGATGAAGTAAGCAGGGAAGAAAAACATACGATCATCCAGGAAAGAAAACTGGACCACCATAAATTCCGCTTTATCATCATGCAACTTTCGTTTGATTATAGCGTATTTAGGGCAGAGCAGGGCACAATTGTAACAGGAAATCATCTCCTGATCCTCCGTTATAACGGGACCAACCATCCTGAAGTTGTAGAAAATCCTGCTTTAGAACTTAATTGGTAAAAAGGCTATTCATATATTTTCTGGCAGTGCTTTTTTTTGTTTCGTGTGCGATCCATGCTAAATTCCCTTTTATTTGTTTCCGCTGGAGTTGTATCGCTGCCGAATTGAAATTACCAAGTTTCAATACATCGGGCATGAAAAAGCAAAGAAAAGCTAATGCCTCATTACGAAAAAAGAAGCGTCAACGCAGAAAGAACAAACGCCTGGCTAAAAAAGGGATTTCTATTAAGGAGAATAATACTACAGCGGATAGCGGAGAGATGCCTCAAAGGTTAGATTCGCTGAAATACAGATTCACGGTATTAAAAGAGGAGCGCTATATAATTATAAGCTTCGAGAAAAAAGATCCTGTAAAGACCGATAGTCTTTTTGTGAGATATAACAGTGATGAGGATGATGTATTAGATTACGATAAACAATTCATTAAAATGTACCTTGATAGTAATAAGGTTGAGACTATAACTTTAATAAAGGTGCGCGAACATTTTGGTGATAAAGAAGAGGATCAGCGCCAAAACAAACATACTTCGGTTACTAAAGAACATATTGCCAGCTTCCTGATGAAATTGGGAGTTCCAAGAGAAAAGATAAGGTTATCTCACCGCAAATAAAAAACCCTGAAGCAGACAAGGACGCTTCAGGGTTTAATTTTTATCTCAGTTAAGAATTATTCGTAGCGAACAGATTTTTGAACTTCGCGGACTTTACCGTTACGTCCAAAAACAATAGCTCTTTTCAACCATGCGAAATCTCCTGATTCGCTTTCCTTGTTCACACTATAGAACCATAGTGGTTTGAAAGAAGCGTAGCGAGGTAATTTTCCGATAGGTTCTCCAATAAGATTAAGCACTTCAGTAGAATCCATGCCAATTGTGATCTTATTAAAATTATCTTCATTATATGCGCCTGAAAATTTGGTATCAGCGTTTGGTTTTACAGGGTTATAACCTTCACTTAAAGGAAATCCTCCGATAAAAAATACCACAATGCAAAAGAAACCGATAGCTATTAATGATAGTATTTTCATGTTAACCTCTGATTAATGATTCAACAATAACAAACAAGTAACCTAAAATATAGAACCCCGCAGACAGCATCAGGCCAAGGTTCAACCCTTTTTTGTAACGCTCTTTAAAATCTTCACCTGAATTCCAAGAAGCAAGGAATAACGCCATTATAAGGCCAAAAAATATCAGTAACATGGGCACTGATAATAACAACAACCCGCTATTGAAAGGTGTGATAGAAACATAGGTTAAACCTATGGCTATCGCGAAAAGAACAATAATTAATACTCGTTTCATAATATGTTATATTACTTAACAAATATAGTATTTTTTCAGAATTCTCAAAACTTAATTCGTATTAAGATATTCGCATTTAAGGCTTTAAAGCTGTGAATACGGTCTTAAAATACCTTTTCCATGGCAATTTTGAACCAGGAAGTATAGATATCCGGCATCTGTTTCACCGAATTTTTTATGCTTTCCACGGTTTTCCAGCAATAAGAATTGACTTCGTTGCTGTTTATTTTTGGCTCATCATTATAAATGCCTGTAAAAATATGATCGAACTCATGTTCGGTCAATCCATTCTCAAAAGACGTTTTATAAGTGAAAGAACTTTTCAATTCGATAGGCGCCATGATCCCCATTTCTTCCAATAAACGGCGTTTTGCAGCATCTAAAGTATCTTCTCCCGGTCGTGGATGACTGCAACAGGCATTGGTCCAAAGACCGCCGCTGTGGTATTTGTTCAAAGCGCGTTGTTGTAAAAGCATTTCGCCTTTAGCATTAAAAATAAAAACCGAGAAAGCACGGTGAAGAAGTCCTTTTTCATGAGCTTCCATCTTTTCCATCGTCCCGATCTGTTCGTCGGATTCGTTAACTAAAATAACTTCTTCTTTATTGATCATTCCTTTTTTATCGGCTTTCGGTAATTTCGCGTTTAGTGTTTCGGGTCATTTTATTCATAAAAGCGAATCCGGGTAATTTGGGGACTAACCCGAAACCCCAAATCCGAAATATGTAATGGTTAATCGACCCAATCCGCAATAAATAAATTAGTGTCGCGCGTTCCATGATTGTTTCTATTCGAAGAAAAGATCAATTTCTTTCCATCGGGTGAGAACATCGGGAAGGCGTTGAACATACTTTCATTTGTAATTTGTTCTAATCCTGTTCCGTCATCATTCACTATAAATAACTGGAAGTCGTATCCTTTTGTACTGTGATGATTACTTGAGAAAATGATTTTCTTTCCGTTCGGAGAAAAGAAAGGCGCCCAATTCGCTTTTCCTAATGTGGTCACTTGCTTCAGATCGCTGCCATCAATGTTACAGGTATATAATTCCATATTTGTCGGGGCAACCAGGCCCTTTGCAAGCAGATCTTTGTATTCAGTAATTTCTTCTTCTGTTTTCGGCCTGCTGGCACGGAACACCAGACGTTTTCCGTCGGGAGAAAAGAAAGCGCCGCCATCGTACCCCAGACCTTTAGTAATTTGTTTTTGATTTTTTCCATCAATATCCATGATCCATAATTCCAGATCGCCGCTTCTCACACTGGTAAAAACTATTTTATCACCTTTAGGTGAAACTGTTGCTTCTGCATCGTAACCGGGCGAATTGGTCAATTGTTTTACGATCTTTCCTTTTGCATCTGCGATGAAAATATCAAAGTCAGAATACACAGCCCATAAATATTTTCCTTTAATGTGTGGAGTAGGGGGACAAGAGTCATTTCCTTTATGAGTGGAAGCGTAAAGGATCTGTTTTCCGTCAGGCATATAATAACTGCAAGTGGTGCGGCCTTTACCTGTACTTACAAGTGTTGGTTTATAAGTAGAATCTTTCGATGCTTTCTCAATGTCCAATGCAAAGATCTGGTCGCATTGCAAGCCCCAGGCTTTATTGTTGCTTTGGAAAGAAGCGAACTTCCCATTGGGTGAAAAATAAGCTTCGGCATTATCGCCGCCGTAGGTTAATTGTTTCAGATTTTTCAGGTGTTTTTCCTGTGAAAAACCAAAGCTTACGTTAAGTAAGGCAATACATAAGATAATCAGATCCTTCATATGAGTAAAAGCTGTGCAAAATTAACATAAACCCCGGAATTACAAGTAACTAAAATAAGGTATAATAAGTGTTAAATGTAATGCAGCCTGTTCCATAATAGTTATATTTGTCAACTATTTTATTATTAAACTAATCAAAAGGTGGAAGATATAAAATTACCGGTAGGCACACAGGCATTCATCCTTTCTAAAATGTATTACGGGGCTTTGACCAAAAGTCTCGAGAATATGGATATTGAACGTTATTTTTCGGTATTGTATTTCCTTTATAATAATAAGAACTGTTGCCAGCAAGTGGTATGTGATAATTTAAAGATCGATAAAACCGCTATGGTAAAAGTAATGGATTATTTAAGTAAAGCCGGTTTTGTGGAGCGCAAAACAAACCCAAAAGACCGCCGAGAACATTTCATTACTTTATCTAAGAAGGGAGAGAAACAAACCAAAGAAATTGTAAAGTCATTTAATAAGCTGGATGAAAGTTCATTCAATGGTATTTCGATCGCCGAACGTAAAGCTTTTGAAAAGGTAATGCTTAAAGTATGCGATAATCTTAAAGAATTGCCTGCCGATCACCTCACATTCAATTATAAGAAATCAAAATAATTCCCATGAAAAAAATTCCGGGTTGGATATATGTCATTTTAATTTTCGGGGTTCTCATTGCCGTGAAGTCATTATTTTTCAGCAAAAAAGAAGAAAAAGGTGGTCCGGCTGCTAAAGGCGGTAAACCTTCAGGCCCCATTTCTGTGAATTATTACGTTGTAAAACCGGAAGCCTTTACCAATAAAGTTTATAGTTCAGGAAAGATCGGTGCTTTAAATGAGATTGAGATCAAATCGGAAGTTGCAGGAAAAGTAACAGCTATTTATTTTAAGGAAGGAGAACAGGTAAGTAAAGGGACAACACTTTTAAAAATTAATGATGCAGATTACCAGGCGCAATTAGTAAAGAATAAATCGCTTCAGAAATTAGCCTCTGAAAAAGCGGAGCGCCTGAAAAAGTTATTAGCGGTTAATGGTATCAGCAAAGAAGAATACGAGATCCAGGAAAATGAAGTAACTACTTTAGAAGCGGACCGCGCTTTTATTCTCGCGCAATTAGCTAAAACAACAATTACAGCTCCTTTCAACGGAGTTGTGGGTTTACGGAATATCAGTGAAGGTGCTTATGTAAGTCCGGCACAGGTGATCGCTTCTTTGGTTCAGACAAAACCTTTATTCATTGAATTTTCAGTTCCTGAAAAATATTCTTCAACAATAAAAAAGGGAATGGAGATAGAATTCTCGCATGAGAATACATCTAAGTCATTAAAAGCAAGTATTTACGCAATAGAGCCAAAGATCGATGAGTTAACAAAAACGTTACGTTGCCGTGCTTTGTATTCAGGTACAGAGGACTTTTACCCGGGCAGTTTTGTGAAGGTTTATATCTCGATGACGAAAGAGGAGAATTCGTTAATGATCCCGACGCAATCTATCATTCCTGTTTTAAAAGGACAAAAAGTATTGATCGCAAAAAATGGCGAGGCTGATGAAGTGAAAGTAATTACAGGTGTGCGTACCGATGATAAGATCCAAGTATTAGATGGATTAAAAGAAGGGGATACAGTGCTGACAACAGGTCTGCTCTCGGTGAAAAAAGGATCGAAACTAAAATTAAAGAAAGCAGCGGATTAAATGGATATTGCAAGCCTCAGTGTAAAACGCCCGGTTCTTGTATCGGTATTCTCCATCATCATTATTTTGTTTGGGGCTATCGGCTATTCTTTTTTGGGTGTACGTGAATTTCCAAGTATTGATCCTCCGATCATTACTGTGCGTACTAATTATACCGGGGCAAATGCTGAAGTTATTCAATCACAAATTACGGAGCCTTTAGAGAAAGCAATCAATGGTATTGAAAATATCAGGACTATTTCCGCTTCTTCAAATCAGGGTTCAAGTATTATTACTGTTGAATTTAATTTAGGCGGGAATTTAGAAGCGGCAGCAAACGATGTACGTGATAAAGTTTCACAAGCTGTGAGACAATTACCACAGGATATAGATGCGCCGCCTGTTGTTTCAAAGGCGGATGCTAACTCGGATGCGATTATTTCAATGACCTTATTAAGTGATACGCGTTCGCATTTGGAGATCAGTGATTATGCGGAGAATGTTATCGCCCAGAATTTACAAACGATCCCCGGGGTGAGTGCAGTTCAAATTTGGGGACAAAAACGTTACGCGATCCGGATCCGTTTGAACCCGAAAGAACTTTCTGCCTATGCTTTAACTGCTTTGGATGTTAAACAAGCTTTAGATAGAGAGAATGTTGAATTGCCAACAGGAAAAATTGCCGGTAACCAAACCGAACTCACAATTAAAACAAGCGGGCGTTTAACTACTGTTTCAGAATTTGAGAATATGGTGGTGAAACAGGATGCCAGTAATATTGTGAGATTAAAAGATGTTGCTTTTGTGGAGATGGGAATGGAGAACGAAGAAAGCGTTCTGAAAGAGTCAGGAACCCCAATGATCGGTCTTGCCTTAGTTCCTCAGCCGGGCGCTAACTATATTGATATCTCCAATGAATTCTATAAACGTTTCGATCAATTGAAAAAAGAATTGCCTAAGGATTATGAGATCAATATTGCTTTAGATAACACACGTTTCATCAAAAAATCAATTCTTGAAGTTAAAGAAACGTTATTGATCGCTTTATTATTGGTGATCCTGATCATTTATTTGTTTTTCCGAGATTGGCTGATCGCTTTCCGTCCGCTGATCGATATCCCTGTTTCATTGATCGGTGCATTCTTCATTATGTACATGATGGATTATTCCATTAACGTGCTTACATTACTGGCCATTGTTCTGGCAACAGGCTTAGTTGTGGATGACGGAATTGTTGTCACAGAAAATATTTTCAAAAAACTGGAAAAGGGAATGAAACCCGAGCAAGCGGCTATTGAAGGTACGCGTGAAATTTATTTTGCAGTTATCTCAACTTCCTTAACATTAGCAGCGGTGTTCATGCCGGTTATTTTCCTGGAAGGATTTGTCGGGCGTTTGTTCAGGGAGTTTGGCGTTGTTATTGCAGGGGCAGTTTTAATTTCCGCTTTTGTTTCTTTAACATTAACTCCAATGTTAAATGCTAAGATGGTCCGTAAAGATCCGACCAGGCGTAGTCGTTTTTATATCTGGAGTGAGCCTTTCTTTGCAGGAATGGATAATTGGTTCCGTAATTCAATAACTAATTTTTTAAAGAAACGCTGGATGGCATTTATTGTGATCTTAGTTTCTGCAGGAAGTATATTTTATTTCGGTTCTCAATTGCAATCTGAACTTTCCCCTCTTGAAGATAGAAATTGGTTACGTTTAAGTTTTACAGGACCGGAAGGTACGTCTTTTGAAGCTACAGATGCTGTTGTAGATAAAATAGCAAAATTTGTTGGCGATTCTATTCCTGAAAAAAGAGTTTGTCTGACTGTTACGGCGCCAGGATTTGTTGGTTCAGGAGCAGTGAATACAGCGTTTGTCCGTTTGGCTTTAACTGAATCCCAAAACCGTAAACGTTCGCAGCAGGAGATCGCCGCTTACATTAATAAGAATTTGGCTTTATTCCCGGAAGGAAAAGTTTTTGTGATCCAGGAGCAAACAATTTCATCAGGCGGCGGACCTCGCGGCGGTTTACCTGTACAATTCGTTTTACAGAATAACAATTTCGAAAAGATCCGCGATGTGCTTCCGAAATTCATGGAGGAAGTAGGGAAGAGCCCGGTTTTCCAGGGAAATGACGTGAACCTGAAATTCAATAAACCTGAATTAATTATTGAGATCGATCGTGAGAAAGCAAAAACTTTAGGAGTATCCGTTGCAGATCTTGCACAAACTTTGCAATTAGCGTTAAGCGGACAACGTTTCGGTTATTTCATTATGAATGAAAGACAATACCAGGTGATCGGGCAGGTGAATCGAGAGAATCGTGATGACCCTTTAGACCTGTCGGCTTTGTTTGTGCGTAATAACAAAGGAGAAATGATCCAATTGGATAATATCACTCACATGCGTGAACAAAGTAGTCCGCCTCAATTGTACCATTACAACCGTTATCAGTCGGCAACTGTTTCTGCGGGCCTTGCTCCTGGAAAAACTATTGGAGACGGGATTGAGGAAATGAATGCGATCGCTAAGAAATTATTGGATGAAACTTTTACTACTTCGTTAACAGGATCTTCACGTGATTTCTCAGAGAGTTCTTCAAATACTTTATTCGCATTTTGTTTAGCGCTTTTACTGATCTATTTGTTATTGGCGGCACAGTTCGAAAGTTTTGTTCAGCCTTTGATAATTATGTTCACGGTGCCCACAGCTTTAGCAGGGGCAATTTTTTCTTTATGGTATTTCAATCAAACGATCAATATCTTTTCGCAGATCGGGATGATCATGCTGATCGGGTTAGTAACGAAGAACGGAATTTTAATTGTGGAGTTCGCGAATCAATTGCGTGAAAAAGGAATGAATATCCGTGAGGCTTTAATTGAAGCGAGTACCGCGCGTTTGCGCCCGATCTTAATGACAAGTTTGGCAACTATTTTAGGGGCGCTTCCAATTGCAATGGCTTTAGGTGCGGGAAGTAAGAGCAGGATGGGAATGGGAATTGTAATTATCGGAGGATTGTTGTTATCGATGATCTTAACGCTTTATGTTATTCCATCGATCTATTCATATTTTGTGAAGGAGAAGAAACATGATTAAGAGGATCTTGATATTATTTTTATTGCCGGCTGTTTTAAATGCGCAGGATGTTCTTACTATTGAAGATGCTATCAAAGTGGGATTAGAAAAGAATTATGCGGTTCTCATTTCAAAGAATGATAAAGATATAACCAAAGCACAGAATAATTTCGGAGCGGCGGGGATGTCGCCAACAGTTAGTTTAAATGCGGCTGTGAATTTAGCTAATGTAAATTCCCACCAGGAATTCAGCAGCGGACAGATCCAGGATAGAACAGGGGCACAGTCGAATAATACGGGAGCTTCAATTAATTTCAACTGGATCGTGTTCGATGGTTTAAGAATGTTCGCGATCAAGAAACGTTTGAATCAAACAGAGCAATTAAGCGCGCTGCAATTGAAGCAGCAAATGGAAAATACAGTGTACAATATTATTTTGGCTTATTATGATATTGCCCGCATCAACCGTTTGATCAAAACTTCGCAGCAAAATCTTTCGATCTATGAAGAAAGAGAAAAACTGGCCAAATTAAGATTGGAAATTGGTTCAGATTCGAAAGTAGATCTTTTGTTAACGCAATCCGATCAGAATAAGGCTAAGAGTGATCTTTTGAAATTGCAGCAACAATTACTCGCAGCGAAAGTGAATTTGAATACTTTAATGGCGCGTCCGGTTGATGTGGATTTTAAGACCAGCGATTCCATTGTCCTGAATTATGATCCGAATTATGATGAGTTGAAGAAAAGTACGCTGAAAAATAGTTCCGCTATCCTGATCTCCATACAAAACGAATTGATCGCAGAACAAAGTATTAAAGAATCGCGTTCTACTATTTTACCTCAAGTTCAATTAAACGCCGCTTATAATTTTACCCGGAATCAGAGTCAGGCCGGCTTTGTATTCTTAAACCGGCAAACCGGGTTGAATTATGGCGTTTCAGCGAGTTGGCTATTATTCAATGGCGGAAGAAATGCTAAGCTGACTAAAGAAAGGCAATTGAGATTATTAAGTCAGAAAGATCTTACAGAAATGTACAAACAGCAAATTGATGCGATAGCTTATATTAATTACCAGAATTTCATCACTAACAAACAAATTTTAAAATTAGAACAAGAGAATTTGACGGGCTCGCAGGAATTATTGACTATCTCTATGGAGCGTTACAAGATCGGGAAGGCTAATTTATTAGAGACAAAAGAAACCCAACGCAATTTAGAAGACGCGCAAACCCGTTATATCAATGCGCTTTATGATTCTAAAAGATCAGAAACAGAACTCCTCCGTGCCAATGGCGCTTTGATAAAGTAGCCGTGTGATCCCGATAACTATCGGGATGCCGAACCATTGATACAAAATAATTCAATCTCTTTTCAACCTGTTATTTTATTTAACAAATTAACTGTGAACAGGCTATGTTTATATAATTACGACGAACGCCATTGACATCCGCTCTTTGATTTCGTAAATTGCATAAACCTATTTACTAGTCATGGATACTAAGAACACATTGCGGACCGCGCCTGCGCACTACCGCGAATTAACAGAACGAATTGTTAAACTCAGCGGTATGAAACACGCTTTGCATGTTTATGAAACTGATGCTTCCAAGACCTGGCAAACACACCATACTAACGGTGTGCCGGTGCTGGCTTATAACCCTGAATTTATTGCGAAAAATAAAGCTGCTGTTAAATGGACAGATGTCGCTCTTTTTGCGAGTGAGGTTGTTTACCACAAGAACAGGGATCTTTACGGGAAATACATTTGTGAATTCTATAATCTTCACGTAGCAGCAAATCCAAACAGGAAACGGTTGAGTGTAGATTATTTTGTGGGCCGTGTTCTAAGACATGAAGGCGCAACAATGGAAGAAGCCATGGAAGTTATTTCCTTTTTAACGCGCTACAAATCATTTGACGAACGTGAGGAGCGAAGGGTAGTAGTAGTAAAAGGATGGGAAGCAGCTGACAAAAAGATAAAAGCCCAAACGCCTTTATTACCTGCTCCAAAACAACAGGATACTTCCGCAACAGCTCTTGCAAGTGTACTGTTAGGCCTGATCATTTATTTGTTTAAGGAGTAAAGAGTATCCTCTTATGAAATAACTGATCACTAAAGGTAATATCCAGTTAACTGTGTAAACTGTTTTGAAAAAAGTAGTTTATTAAGAATTATTAAATTTAAAAAACAGTTA
>CALMVZ010000009.1 GCA_937873155.1 uncultured Bacteroidota bacterium
TAACTGTTTTTTAAATTTAATAATTCTTAATAAACTACTTTTTTCAAAACAGTTTACACAGTTAACTGGATATTACCATGCTTTACTCTTGAGAATATATGCTTTGAGTTTGGGAAGATCTTCTTTTCTCTCAGGAAAATCTGCTTTGATCATCAGATCATAGCCGGGTTTTGGAATCAAACAAAAGAAATGTACCTTCATAATGATGAAGTCTCCGGAATTAAATACTCAAAAACTTTCCCTACGTAAGATCCGAACCGGCGACATTCCTTCTCTCGTAAAATACTGCAACAATCCAAAGATCTCGGATCAGATCATTAATATTCCTTATCCTTATGGGGAAGAGGAAGCAAAGAAAAGGATCAGTTTTGTTTTGGAGGGTTTAGAGAAAGGCGAGCGGTATGTGTTTGCTATTACTTTAAAAGGAAAAGATGAATTGATAGGCGAGATCGGCCTGCACCTGGATAAAACCAACAACAGCGCGCAATTCGGATATTGGATAGGCGAACCGTTCTGGGGCAAAGGCCTTGCAACTGAAGCGCTCTCAGCAATTTTAAAATTTGGTTTTGAAGAATTAAACTTAAATAAAATTTGTGCCACTCATTACCCGGAGAATAAAGCCTCGGCCAAAGTGATGCTGAACAATAAAATGATAAAAGAAGCCGAGATGAAAGCACATTATAAGATCGGGGAGGAGTACAGGGACGTGGTGCAGTACCGTTTAACTAAAGAGGAGTATGAAAATTTAAAGTTGTCCGACCCCTCTGTCACTTCGTGACATCTCCTCTTGGTAAGGGGAGAAAATATTTCGCGAGTTCTATTATGTATTTCTTTTTATAAAGGGCAGCCCATCTTAGTAGAAATCTCGATAGAGTGGACGGAAATTTCTCCCCCTTGACAAGGAGGAGTGGCAGCGAAGCTGACGAGGGGGTCGAACCAAGGATAAACAAAAGAAGATATCTCAATGCAACCATTCCTGCTTTTATCGTACTTTTAATATAAGACCCGCCTTAAACATATTCTTTCTTCTGATCATCTTTGCAGATCTTTTAGCTCAGGATAGAGAAATGGATTTCCCTTCTGAAGGAGAATTAAGAATGACCTTCCCGAGTATTTATTTCAAGCACAACTCAACGGAATATGCTGATATGCCTTACCCGGTGGATTCGTGTTTTATCTTTATTCAAAAGAATATAAAAGACATAAAAAGTTATGTGGTGTGGAGGGATAGTGGTGAGACAGAACAATTGTCCGGTCAGCGCATGAAAAAGATCCGCGCCGGTTTAAGTAAATACACCAAAGCACAGATCAAAGTCCTTTCGATGGGAAAAGAGCAAAAGATCTCGCGGTATACGATCAATCATAATACTAAACACTCACGGCTTTATCTCTTATCACTCAACAGCGTATTCGATGTGTATACTACCAAGACCAGGAAGGAAATGAAGATGTCAACCCATATTCAACGTCCGCGGATCTGGTGTTGGGGTTGTATCAGCAGCGGGTTTCATTTCAAGGCAAGGAAGTCGATGAAGAAAATGAAAAAGATGAGGGAGGCTAAGAGTAAGCAGTAATAAGTAGGCAGAAGGCAGTGAGACGTGGTGGTGAGAGTTTAGTGGTTAAAGTAAAAAGTAAAACTGTATCTTTAGTACATGATAAGAAATTTCATAATAGTATTTAACTTTTTTGTTTTGTGGAGTTGCACTAATGGCATTAAAGAACAAACCGTTGCTGTGACTTCAACTTTTGATACGGTTGCTATTGAAAGTGTGTTAACGGATACTGTTACTAAAAAAGATACGATAGTGGATGGAGGCGATGATCAATCGGGAAATGAAATGCAATTGTACCATATTGTATGTGTGGAGGAGAGTGATGATTACGCGGCCTTGCATGCAACCGGTTTGAAGGTTTCTAAGTTCCTGGGTTTTAAATTTGATACGTTGGAGCGATATTACAATACAAGTAAAAAGAGAGTTGTACTTCCGAATGATCACCCGGATGATATTTATGCAGGCGAATATTTTTTCAGGCGTTACGGTGACGATTTTGTAAGTATTGAAATGCGGAATGCTTACCCGGATCCTTCTTTAAAAGAGGATGGAAGCACTTTCTTTTTCTCTGATACTACAAAAATGTTCGTGTTTGCTGCCATGTATGGTGAGAAGAAACAAGCGGATAGCCTCGCCAACATTCTGAAGAAGCAATTCAGATCCACAAAAGTGATCGCCTCTGAAATTTATATGGGATGTATGCATTAATTATTCAGTTCGACTCTAAATCAGGGCTAAAGCCCATTCACTTCTATCCATTAAAAACCCCGGGCTTAAGCCCGGGGTTTTACGAAAACGAAACTCAAGGGCTTTAGCCCTGAAAGATTTTTGTTTGAGATAATTATATAAAAGCATTATCTTTAAAGTAAGTTTAATAAACCCTATGAAAAGAAACCTGTTCATTCTGTTTGTGTTCGCTGTGTCAGCACAATTATTTTCCCAACACGCCAGTTTAACTATTAAAAATGAATCTGACAGGATCTTAAAGATAAGAGTGATGAAAGGTCCTGAAAAGAAAGCAACCCTTTTTGCAACGGATAGCATTGTTCCCAAAGGTGCACAAGTTGTTGCAATTACTGAAACCGGAATGTATTTCACAAAGACAATGGCAATTCTGATCAATAAAAAAGATGCTGCGAAGAACGATACAGTGTATTCTAAAGACAGGCCATTCCTTGTAAAAGCAGATGCAAAACGGGGTTATGATAATATAATCTATACATATTCGATAGAAGAAACCAGGAAAACGCAGAGCTCTGCATCAATTACCCAGAAAGAATACAAGCAGTAAGAATCTTTTCCACATGCTACAAATTGTAGCAACACTAATTGTAATGAGGGCGTAACTTTGAAGTTCTCTAGCTGTGCTGCCATGAAACTTGTGCTAAAATTACCGAAAGATAAACTGCCTTTTATTGGTGTGCAGTTCAATAGTAATTACCAGGCGGGCAGGACCAACAGCGATCTTCTTCATCACCATGAGCATCTTTTTAAGATCCAACTTGAACCTGATAAGAAAGGAACCATTAAACTCAAATTGTATTGTGAGGACCTGGCTATCAGCAGGATTTATGAGGGCATTGAATATGATCAGTATCAACTCAAAAACTGGATGTATATGGTCTCGCGTTCGAAACAATTCAATTTCGGACATGTAACCATGGAAGAGAATAAACATATTATTTCAAAAGACTCCGCTTTCAGGATCTTTGTTATTAAATTGGATAAAGTCGAGTTGGTGGAGGAGATGTAGTGGAGTTTTTTTGAACTCTTTCCTTTTTTAAACTGATGCGAAATTAACGTAAAGCTACCTGCAAACAATATATTTTATTTCAATACCATTCTCGCTTTCGATGAGTTTACCAATGGTCTTATTTTTTCCGCAATATTCTTCGTCTGTTAAGTTTATTATCTTAAGATCATCTTTTTTGAATGCGCCTAACTGATATTTTATAACCGGCATGTTCAACTCTAATTCACCATCACCCTTTCCTTCGTATTGAACAACATAATTTTCTTTTTTATCAGTCCGGAAAATATAAAGTGATGACAAACCTGATGCGACTAATTTTTTATAGATTCGAACCGCTTCTTTTTCTTCAAGGTCAGAAGTAATGGCGTAAGCAAAATCTTTTTCTTTGGTGGCGATCTTCAGGCTATCGTAAATTTGTTTTTTTCTTACAGAGTTAGTCGTGGAATGCAGTAATTGGTCGCCTTTTAAAATTTGTTCTGCCAAAGATGTATTTGTTCCTACAGTGTTTGTGTGTTTTTTTGTGCTTGTCTGATTTTTTTCCGTGAAATTCGTTTTATTTCTGCAGGCGGCTAAAAGGGCGAGACTGATATAGAGTAAAGTGATAGTTCTTAAATGCATTTATCTTTATGATTTCTAAATCACAAAGTAAAACAATCGGCAACAATGCCACAATAGGTATTTATACTCAATTTTCAGTAGAAACTTACACAATCCCCACTTTCCGGAATAAGGAAATTTATTAAAATGTATTAGTCTTTTGTGATCACCGCTTTTTGTGTGATAGTATTTTTAGCGCCATCGTATATTTTTACGAAATAAGTACCGCTCCTTACACTGTCAAGAATAAGATGACCGGTAATTTGTCCAGGAGTAATTGTAATTGTGCGCCACATTTTCCCTGTCACATCAACCAGGTCAACCTGAACTTTTTCTGCTGATGCTTTTTCTAAGATAATGGTAAGGTCATCGCTTCCGGGATTCGGATAAACTTTTATCTGCGAATTGTTCGGTGATATTTCAGTGATACTTGTCGCCAATGGATTGCAAGAACACAGATTTGTGCTCCTGAAGTTTGTAATACTATTCGCGCCGGTATTTGTTTCAGGTGCACTGGTCACAATAGTTCCGGTTGCAAGATCAAGCCCGATTATATTTTGGTTCCCGTCCTGGAAATAAAAGATATTATTCAAAGCATCAATCGTTGCACCGCCCGCAGTTTGTCCATTCGGATTTATATTGGTAGGAGAAATTAAAGTGACCAAACCTGTAGTTGGATTTACTTTCGATAAATACATTTGTGCAGGTGAATTTCTTCTTGCTAAACCATAGATCGTGGAATCTTTACAATTGTAAACAAAGCAATCAAACAAATTCGCATTTGAACTTGAATAACTTAGGGGAGGATTTGTTGCAACATTTCCGGTAACCATATCTACACCTGTAAATAAAAAAGAACCGTCTTCAAAATAAAAACGTTTGTTCACCGGATCGATCGTTGAAGGTGTTAAAATAGATCCGCTGCCAATAGTTGAAGCCGAAATATTCGTAACAACCCCGGTGTTCGGATTGATCTTAGCAAGATATAAACGTGTAGGTAATGTGGCACGAGCCAAACCGTAAATGGTAGAGTCAGCACAATTATAAGCAACCAGGTCAAAGAATGAAGCGAGCGGGTTGGTCATAGTTGGATTAGAAACTACATTCCCGGTAATAAGATCAACGCCTACAAATTGATTAGTTCCTGTTTCGTAATAATAAATATTTGTTTTAGGATTGATAGTGGCAAGGGAGCCAACATAATTAGGACCCAGAGAAGAGCCTGATATATTAGTAACAGAACCTGTTGCGGGAGCCAGCTTTCCTAAATAAGTGGCAGGTCCTGGAGCAACAGCCATTCCATAAATAGAATTAGCAGTTTGCGCCTGAATTAATATGGATGTAAATATGCTGAGAGTAAAAATCAATTTCTTCATAACGTTGGCTTTTTGTATAGTAAATATAATAAAAAAAGCCCTGAAGTATAAAGACTGCAGGGCTTGTGCTTAATGCGGTGGAGGTGGCGGCGGGCCATGACTGAAGATATTCGCCAATTCATCCACTAATTTCTCAAAATCTTTTTGTTGTTCAGGTTTGCAAAGGTTCTTTATATCCTCGAAATGCTGGTAATGTATGCTTTCTATTTGTGCCTGTACTTTAGCGATCCCGTCGATAGAATAATAAACAGTCGCTTTGTCAGCCTTGTTCTTTAAATTCGAATACAGATCTTTTTTCAATGTTAAAAGTGTTTCTTCATATTCTCTCAGGTATGAACGGTGTTTTTGAATTAAGGTATCATATTTAGTTATTTGTACAGCATCCAAATGTAAACGTTCAATGATAAGATCGCGCGGGCCACCTTTGTGATGCGGCGGGCCGTGATGTCCGGGACCTCTGCCTTTCAGCATGAATACAATAAGCAGGATATTCGAGATCAATAATCCAGCGATCAGGAATATCAACAATCTGTTCTTATTCATTGTAAAGTGAGTTAGAGGTTTGTAATGAGAACGCTTCAGATAGTTCAAATGAATTAGTTTGAGTGGTATTTGTTTTACTGATAACACTGATATTAATAATGATCAGAGCAATCATACAAGCTGCAGCAACAACAGCCCATTTAACAGGAACTGTTTCCTGTACTTTGTTTTGTATGCGGTTTAATATGCGCGTATATAAGAATGGCGGTGCATCCACTTTTTTGATCTTTTCAAGAATATCTGCGGGGTGTGTCATGTTCTTATAGGTTTAGACGATTTATGTTTTACTTTCCTTCGTTGTTGTGGTTTAACTTTTTTGCCAGTTTCGATTTAGCCCTTTGTACCAGTGATTCCACTGCTTTTGGGGACATATTCATGATCTCAGCTGCTTCTGCCTGTGTTTTTTCTTCTATTTTCATTAGGATAAGGGCTGTCTTTTGATTATCCGGTAAGCCATTGATTAATATAAAAAGATTCTTTAGCTGTTCCTTCTCTTCCATCATTACACCCGGATGATTGAAGTCAGAGACCTGGTGTTTGGGTTCGTTATTCTCTTCGTGGAATAAGGAGGTGAAAAACGAAAAACGTTTTTGCCGTTTCTTCGCTTTTATAAAATCAAGGGATTTATTAATGGTGATCCTGTAAAGCCAGGTGCTGTGTTTTGATTCTTGCCTGAAAGACTCGAGTTTCTCGTATGCACTTACAAAAACATCTTGTGTAATTTCCTCGGCATCTTCAATATTCTGCACATACTGAAGCGCTAAGTTGTAAACTAATTCCTTGTGTTCGTTGTATAGGTCTTCAAATTGCACGCGGAAAGATACAATTTATAAAGTAAGAGAAAATCTGTCTTTTACATAAAAAATAGGGTTATTATGTTTTTATCTCATCTTATAAACATTCCTGTTACAAAAATCCTATAAAGGCTTATATAATAATGTAAAATGTTAACCAACTGTTAAAACAACCTGATTACCTGTTAAAATGCCTGTTTCACAGAGTAATTGTAAAGCGAAATAAACGATTATTTAATTTTATAGCAGTAACAACTAAAAATGCGATGAAAAGTAACATAACAGCAAGAGTGAGCGAGACCATCAACGCATCAACCTATAGAGTATGGGAAGCACTTACCAGCCCGGAACTTATAAGGAAATATTTTTTCGGCACCAATGTGCATACAGATTGGAAGGTTGGGAGCACTATAGAATTTGATGGCGAATATGAAGGTAAAGCATACCATGACAAAGGAACTATCCTGAGCTTTAAAGATAAAGAATTATTGAAATTCAATTATTGGAGTTCCGTGTCCGGCATAGAAGATAAACCGGAAAATTATGCGATCATCAATTATAAATTAAAAGGCGATTACAATAGTACCACAATTACCATTATCCAGGAAAATATTCCTGATGAAAAAACCAAGCAACACTCTGTTCAAAGCTGGAAAAAGGTGTTAAGCAGTTTAAAAGAAGTGGTAGAGAAAAGAGAAACCGTACTGCATTAGGCAGACGTGAACGAATCTTTTGAAGAGCCTTTCGGGCTCTTTTTTATTCCTCCTCGTCCGATTTAATTACTTCAGAGTGCATTCATACTCTAATTGAGTTGCGGAATCGTATTCATAACTGTCACAGGTTTTTTGAGCATTCTCTTTTTTAGCGTTTTTTATTAAATATTTGAGCTCACTTTGATTTGCCGATCTAGGAACGCATGTGCAATTATAGGTTTTAGTACAGCTAAAAAAGATAAAACAAACAGCTAAGAGTGTAATTAAACCGCCTGTTAGCAAAAGTGGCTTCATTTTATTATTTCCCTCTTCCTTGTACAACGATCAGGACAGTGTGAACAAGAATTTTAAAATCGAGAAGTAAACTCATATTCTCTATATACAGAATATCAAATTTCAAACGGTCGATCATCTGGTCAACATTTTCAGCGTAACCGTATTTTACCTGTCCCCATGAAGTAATACCCGGACGCACCTTTTGTAAATGTTTATAATGCGGCGCGCGCTGAACGATCTGATCAATGAAGAATTGTCTTTCAGGCCGAGGGCCAACTAAGCTCATATCACCCATTAATACGTTTAAGAACTGAGGCATTTCATCCAGACGTACTTTCCGTAAGAAGCGCCCGAAGCCTGTAACACGCGGATCACTTTCACTTGAAAGGGCAGGACCGGTTTTTTCCGCATCACAATACATCGTCCGAAATTTATAAATATTGAAAGGATGTCCGTGAATACCGATCCTTTCTTGTTTGAAGAATGCAGGGCCACGTGAAGTTGCTTTTACCAGGATAATAAGCAGAAGATAGAACCAGCTCAGCCCGACTAATACAAGAACAGATAAACTCACATCAATAAAACGTTTCACTGCAACCTGCCAGTCAGGAATGATCGTATTCTTGATCTCTATAAGCGGAGTACCGAAGATCGAATTCATTTTCACTTGTCCCGATAAGATATCGTACATATCCGGAATGATCTTTATTACTAATCCAAGATCGCTGAGTTCGTTTACGATCTGTTTCAGGTATTCATGCTCTTCTGTTTCCAAAGCGATGATCACTTCTTCAACATTATTTTCCTGGATAATCTTTTTAATGTCGTGATATTCTCCAAGATGAGGCAATATCTTTTTTAATTCTTCCGAATAACCATTCTTTCCTTCGATATGAACGAAGCCGATAAATGTATTGCCAATTCCTTTCTTCAGCGAATTGATCTCGTTAAGCGTACTTAAAGCGCGTTCGTTACTTCCGATGATCACCGTACGGAAACCAAAATCACGTTTACCAATTCTGTAATTAGTGATGCTTGATAAAATAAAACGTAGAACTGCCGTAAACAAAAAATGAAGTCCGAAAAGGGTAAAGAATAATTTGTAATAGAACCTGTAATTGGTCACATAATCATCCAGCAGCAGCACGAAGAACACAATGGTAACACCTAACAACGAAACCATGAAGGTTTGTACAAATTCGTTGATACGTGAACGGCGTAATACGTTATTGTAAGTACCAACTAAATAATAGAACAATAACCAGGCTAAAGGGATGATGATAATACTTTTGAAGAATTGGGCATCAAAAAACACATCAGGAACCGAACCGATCTTTGCAGGATCAATTTTACTTTTACGGTAAACATAAAACGCAGTCCACGCTGCCGCTGCAGCGATCAGGTCGAAGAAAACATATTTTATGGTATGTAAGGTCTTATTCAAACTAGTAACTTAAAATTTTAAGGTTATCGATCCAGTATTCACTTTTCCCGCCTTCTGAACTTTTTAAGGCACGCACATACCAACCGCAATTGCTGCCTGTTAACGTACTGACACCAAAACTTAGCTGGATATAGATCTTATTCCATTCAGGACTTGCATTAACTCCTGCAACGAATAAATAATTCGAAGTTGCATCATAAACACCAACCTCAAATGCCTCGGTACATTTGTAATTCATTTCCAGGTAAACCGGGGCGCCATTCTTTGGAAGCGGAAATAGTGCTACGGATTCAAATTGTCCTACACGCCTGTTATCATCAAGCGCGAAATACATACACTTAGCGCCCTCATAAATATCAGGAGCAGGTGTCATTGAATTAGTGAGGATAGTGAAAGTTGTATCTGTATTACTTGATTTTTGAATGCTGATTCCTGAAGTTGTGCCAAAGCCTTCAAAATTCTCTAACCAGCGGAACTTTGTACCTGATTTGTAACTGAAAGTAAAATTACGGTTAACAACAACACCGGGATTAACGGCTGTATCCAGGGTTAAAGGTGCATAAAATTCGTAAGGCTGACGGGTTGATGATATCCCGTTATTTTTTATTCCCGGAAAGAAAATTAATTCTGTCGGCCCTGTTGATGGAACAGGAAAAGTACTGCCTAAGGGGAATGCTCCTTTGAACTGTCCGTTCACATAATACCACATGTCGGTAATTTTGTGGCTCGCAGTTCCCTGCACTGTTGCATCTGTAATTGCAAGAGAGATACTTCCCGGTTTAATTAAAAAAGCAAGTGGCGCTTTTTGTTTTTCTTTGTTACAACCGATAAAAAGTAATAAGAGTAAAATTATTCCAAATAGCCTCATCAAAATTTTTATACCGAAGGTATCCCTTCGGGAAGGCGCAAAAGTACAGTTGTTTTTAAAATTTCGGAAGCTATTTTGTGGTCCGGTGCTGTATTTTTTCGTCAATACAGTAAGCTAAACTTAACACCCCAATTGCGTCCTCAATTGTAACAACCGGCTTCGAGCCCGTTATTATACTATTATGGAACGCCAACAGCTCTTCTTTTATTGCGTTTGTTGGTAAAATAATAGGATGTTGAAAAACCAGCTCTTTATCTGGGGATTTTGTACCTGAAACAACAACTAAATTTTTAGAATTTTTAGATGCATTTCTGATCTCAATAACTTCAGTTACTTTATTCAAAAGATCTATGTTTATTATGCCATTGGCCTGATACACTTTTATATTTCGCATATTACTGAGCGACATGCGGTTAGAGGTAAGATTCGCAATAGTTCCATTATCAAATTCGATCCGTGCATTTACAAGGTCGACAGTTTCGCTTATAGTTTTAGACCCAAAAGCCTGAATCGATTTGATATTGCTCCTAACAATGGTCAATAAAAGATCAAGATCATGGATCATCAGGTCCAACGTAACTGAAACATCCGTCCCTCTTGGATTGTATATAGCAAGTCTTTGTATTTCAATAAATTGCGGCTTATTAATAAAAGGAACAGCTGAAATGAAAGCAGGGTTGAAACGTTCAACATGTCCAACCTGTATTTTAACACCGGCTTCTTTTTCCAGGCCCATTAAAAGTTTAGCTTCTTCAACTGTTGGAGTGACAGGTTTTTCTAAAAAAACATGTTTCCCCTTTTTTATGGCGGTTGAGGCTATTTCAAAATGTGTATTACTTGGGGTAACAATTATCAGTGCCTCGCAATCATCCATTAATTCTGGTCCGGAAGAATATGCTTTTACGTTATATTGTTTTGAGATATCAGAAGATGTTTGCTTATCAATATCGTAAAAACCAATTAATTGAAATGCACTTGTTTCCAATAAGATCCGTAAATGAATTTTGCCCAGATACCCAACTCCGATTAAACCAACTTTTATCATGAGGAATATTAAACCACAAAACTATTATTTAAAACATAATTGTTAGCAAGAAATATTCTTTTTACAGAAGAATGCAATTTATCGCTCTAATTTTGGTGTTTTGGGGGAACGGACCGTGTTTTATAAAGTAAGTAAAGAGGACGAATATCTTTTTCAGGGCAAGCGCAAACGCCTGGTGGATCAGCTGCGAACTAAAGGCATAACAAATGCCGATGTATTAAAGGCAATTGAAACAATTCCACGCCATTTATTTTTCGATCAGTCAACAGCCAGGCCGGCGATGTTAGAACATGCTTATTCTGATAAAGCTTTACCTATCGGGGCAGGACAAACTATTTCGCATCCTTTTACAGTTGCATTTCAGACTGAAAAATTAGAATTGAAAGCAGGCGATAAAGTTCTTGAGATAGGTACAGGTTGTGGTTACCAAACTGCAATGCTTGCCGAAATGGGTGCAAAAGTATTCAGTATTGAGCGTCAAAAAAGTTTATACGATAAAACAAAATTATTTCTTCCGTATCTCGGTTACAGATCTGTCCGTTTTTTTTACGGCGATGGTTATAAAGGTCTTCCGCAGCATGCACCGTTCGATAAAATTGTAGTAACGGCGGGCGCTCCATACATTCCAAATGATCTTTTGGTCCAACTTAAAGTAGGCGGTATTCTTGTTATTCCAGTTGGTGAAGGCGAGCAACAGGAAATGAATGTGTTGAAAAAAACTTCTGAGCAATCGTTTGAAAAACAAGTAATTGGAAAATTCAAGTTCGTACCCTTTTTGCAGAACAAAGCGTAACCTGCTCAAATTAAGTAATTTAACAAAAAGTTGTTTATAACCTGCTATTCACAATATTATTGTAATGCTAAAACCCAGTAAATTTGCAGTACATAAAAACTAAACAAAACAATTATGAAAAAATCAATCGCTCTATTAGCCTTAGCATTCGGTGTGACCGGTGCTTTTGCTCAAGACTTAACCTCTAAAAAAGGTGAGCCGATTCTACCTGAGGCCGAAGATTGGTCAATAGGAGTTGACGCTGTCCCTTTTTTAAACTATGCCGGTAACTTTATTGGCGGTAATGGTTCTAACTCTGCTCCGGGTTGGAATAACTATGGTGCAAACCAAACCATTGTTGCTAAAAAATTTACTGATGCGCAAAATGCTTACCGCGTAATTTTCCGTTTAGGAATGCGCAATCAATCATGGAAGAATGAGATCGCAGCTCCACAAGCTTCTTCTGCTGCTGCAGTTAACTTCCCTACTAAAACTAACGTTGTTGAAGACAAAGCTACTGCTTCAAGTTCTTTCGTTGGTATCGGTGTAGGTATGGAGAAACGCAAAGGTAAGACTCGTTTACAAGGGTTTTATGGTGCTGATATCTTTATTTGGTATTCTTCAAGCAAACACAAATTTAAATATGGTAACTCTCTAAGCCAGGGTGTAACAGCTGACCCTAACGTTGATGTGGATAACTCAACTGATTGGTCGACTATGGCTCCGGGTACTTTCACAACTTCTAACTGGGATAACACTGCTCCAACAATTACAGGTGTTAACAACGTTACCGGTTGGAGAAAGATCTCTGAAAAACCAGGTGGACAATTTGGTTTAGGTGTTCGTGCATTTATCGGTGCAGAATATTTCGTATTACCTAAGATCTCTATCGGTGGTGAATTCGGTTTTGGTGTTGGTTTAGCAATGAACTTAAAATCAAAAACTGTTTACGAAGCTGAAGGTATTGACGGTGGTGGTTTTGAAACAAAATCTGATATTACTGTTACTGCAAAGCGTGGTATGGAAGTAAAGTTAGATACAGACAGAAATGCTGCTAACTCGTCTACTTACAACTTAGCTCCATCAGGAACTTTACGTTTAAATTTCCATTTCTAGTCTAAAGACTATGTTCTATATTAAGCCCTCGCAGAAATGCGGGGGCTTTTTTATATCCTGAAGCCTACGTACTCCTGTAACCGCTCATGTAAAAAATCACAAAAACGACTTTTTGTAATTACTATTCGGTAATTTTGTATCCATGATCTGGCGATACCTGTTTTTTTTTACGCTTATAGTTCTTATTGAGCTCTATTTTTTACAGGGCGTGAAAACATTTGCCCGCGACTTTTCACAGAGGAACAGGAATATCATTCTTTACACCGCTTACTTTCTGTTCGGGGTAAATCTTTTGCTGGGACTTGTAGGTTTTTTTTATCCGCCACCAAATTGGAACGGCTTTTTCAGGTTCCTGTCTTCTGTGTTTCTTGTAATGGTAGTTTGCAAATTATTAGGATGTAGCTTTCTTATTATTGATGATATTATCAGGCTGTTCCGTTGGTTAGCTAAAGCATTATTCAAAGTCGGGACAACTACTGATTTGTCCGGTAATGGTATTTCAAGGATAAAATTCATTAGTCAGTTAGCAATTACTTTTACTGTTATACCTGCAGTTTCATTTTTATACGGGATGATCCGCGGAGCCTATAAATACCGTGTTCACAATGTAAAAGTAGATTCGCCTAATTTGCCGGAAGCATTTAACGGGTTTAAGATAGTACAGATCTCTGATATGCATACCGGTTCTTTCATGAGCACAACGCCGATACAAACTGCTTTTGAGATCATCATGAAACAGAACGCAGATCTTATTTTGTTCACCGGCGATCTTGTAAATAATGTGGCGAGCGAAACAAACGGGTTCATTGAAGAATATCAGAAACTAAAAGCACCACATGGTGTTTATTCTGTTCTCGGAAATCACGATTATGGTGATTACGTACAATGGGAAAGCCAGACAGCTAAATTTGAGAACCTGGAGGCCATTAAAAAAGTACATGCTGATTCCGGTTGGAAATTATTAATGAACGAGCATGTGGCTTTAGAAAAAAACGGAGAAAAGATAGCTCTTTTAGGAATTGAGAACTGGGGCGGAGGGAATTATTTCCATAAGTACGGAAAAATGGACCTTGCCTACAAAGGAACTGAAGATTATAAATTCAAAATATTAATGAGCCACGACCCATCACATTGGGATAAACAAGTGCGTACCGAGTATCCTGATGTTGACCTAACGCTCAGCGGACATACCCACGGCATGCAATTTGGAATTGAGATCCCGGGGTTTAAATGGAGTCCTGTTCAATATCTCTACAAACAATGGGCAGGATTGTATAAACAGGATAATCAATACTTGTATGTGAACCGTGGATTGGGATTTTTAGGTTATCCCGGCCGTTTGGGTATTTGGCCTGAGATCACAGTGATCGAACTTAATAAAGTATAAATTATCTTTTAAATTATTCCCGTGGGAAATAACGCGCCGGGTGTTCCTCAGCAGTTTGAAGTAATTCAGAACGTTGGTGATGAAGTCGGGATTTTATCTTTATTTAAAAAGAGATAGTTGCTAAATGATCATTTCTTTTTTACCGGCTTAGTTTTTATCGCGACTTTATTATAAGCTTGCTCAAGCGCATCTTTCAATACATCTTTCCTTACTTTTTTCAGTTCAATGTAAGTCGCACCTTTTTGTCCCCATTTATTTGGAACAGGATAAATAATTGTTTTATCATAAGCAGAAAAAACTGACTGCTGAACAAGATCGAACATCAAACAAGCCCGGTTCTCTTTCTCATCCAGTGTCGCAAATATTTTTTTGTTGATGCGGAAAGAAGTTTTCTCGAAATGTGGTTCTTCGGTTGTGTGTGGAAGAGATAAAGCTAATTTCCTAAAAGTGTCGATACTTACCATCAGTATAAAAATAGGAAGAAATTTTGGTTATGAGAGAGTTTTTTGTTTCTCGCAAAGACGCTAAGTCGCAAAGATCAGAGGTTGTTTACAATTCGTGTTATTCCGTTTTTTATTAATGGTTCATTGAAATTGATCAGCAATCCGAGTTTCAGTCCTGTTAATTTCAAATAAGTCAGCAGTTGTTTTGGATGAACCGGGGCAATAACGTCAACCGACTTTAATTCTATGATTACTTTCCTTTCAACTATTAGATCTGCTCTAAAACCAATCTGCATTTTTAATTCATTCCAAACCACAGGAATTCCTTGCTGTCTTTCAACGGTCAGACCTTGGTTGGTCAGTTCATAAAACATTATTTCTTCATAAACGGATTCAAGTAATCCAGGGCCGAGGGTACAATGAACTTGAAAAGCAGTATTTACAATAGTTTTTGATATTTCATTTTCCACACTAAATTTATTCTTTGCGTCTTCGCGTCTTTGCGAGACATTTTAACCCGTGCTGAAGATCAAATAAACAATGCGTATTGTTTCGCCCGCGCTGCTTGTTGTTTGGTTAGGCGACCCGGTTCTGTTACGGGAGATTCGTAAGAGATCTTTGTAAGAACAGGGGCGGCGCTTAATAAAGGTTCGTTTTTTATTGCTTTATAATCTAAATAGGCTTTGCCTTTAAAGCAGTTCATTACTTCATTCAACAAACCTGCACGCTTCTCTACATACCAGGTGCGGTACAATTTACTCCAGCGGGCGCCCGGCAGAGTTTTGATCGAATTAACTAATTCCTCACTGTAAGAAAAGTCTAACCTAACCACCTCGTGGTTCTCGTAAACCATTTTGTTTAAATGCACAACTGAATAATTCATAGCTTTCTGTTTTAATTACACAACAAAGTTACTATGTATTAAAGCAATGTCTTGCTACAATTTGTAGCATTATTTATTTTTTAAATACCTGATAAACAAATTATTACATTGTAAATTGGTATACTGCAAAAATACAGCCCTACCTTTTTGCTACAAACTCACTCATAAAATAGCCTTATATTTGTGGCCTCGGTCATTCACTTGTCTAAAACACTGCTCTTCATATTCCTCTTTTCTATCAGCGTCTTATTAAATGCACAGCGCGGTAATCGTGAAGGAGGGGGAACTCCTGCAATGGGTCCCGGCAAAATAACGGGCAGGATCACCGATTCGATAACCAGGCAGCCACTCGAATACGCTTCAGTAAGTTTAGTAAGAAAACAAAATGATAAAGTGATCGATGGCACCACAACGGATGAGAACGGTTTTTTTAAGATCGTGAATCTCCAGGAAGGCTCTTATAAATTGCTGGTCTATTTTATCGGTTATAAAACTGCAACCAAAACGGATATTATTATTACTGAAATTGATCACGACGTAAATGTTGGTGAAATTAAATTGACCAGCCTGCAGGTTAAATTAAAAGAAATAGAAGTTTCAACAGAGAAAGCGCTTATCGAAAACAAGATCGATAAATTAGTTTATAATGCCGAGAATGATATCACTTCGCAAGGCGGTGTAGCTACCGACATTCTTAAAAAAGTTCCAATGGTAGGTGTGGATGCTGATGGCAATGTAGAATTGCAAGGTAATCCAAATGTCCGTTTTTTAATTAATGGAAAACCTTCCAGTGTTTTCGGTAATAATATCGCAGATGTTCTTCAAACTATCCTGGCCGGCCAGATACAAAGTATAGAGGTGATCACAAGTCCGGGAGCGAAATACGATGCCGAAGGAACAGGAGGGATCATCAATATCATTCTTAAAAAAACAGAGATCAAAGGGATCAATGGCAATGTTTCGTTAACAGGAGGAACCCGTTTACAGAATGGTTCTTTTAATTTAGCTGCACGTAAGGGAAAGATCGGGATCAATATGTTTATCAGCGGCAATGCACAATTATCTGCTTCTACTTTAAATTCAATGAAGCGGACCACTTTCGATACAGCAACAGGAAACTCATCCATTCTGTACCAAAACGGCAGCAGTGATTTTACCAGGACCGGTTACCAGGGAGGAATGAGTTTTGACTGGAGTCCGACGGAAAGCAATAATTTTATAGGAGGGTTCACTTATAATAATCGGACAAACACCAATAAGGGAACCACCAATCGTCAATCTGTTTTGCAGGATGGGAGCGGGACTATACTTTCAGATGTGATCAACGAAGTGATCGCTGATAATATTTCAAATAACAATTCGTATGACTGGAACCTGAATTACAAACGGAAATTTAAAAAGGAAGGGCAGGAACTGGATCTGCAATACAATTCTTCGGTGTCAGAGAATTATTCTTTTTACCTGCAAAAACAAAAGTATATAACACCTGATTCAGTGTTCAGCGGTTCTCAGGGAAAAAATCCGGGTTCTGATATGCAAACGAATATTTCCCTGAACTACACGCATCCGGTTTCAGAAAAATTAGTATTTGAAGGCGGATTAAAAATTGTTCTGTTGAATATTAACAGTGATTCAAAGATCTTTTTGTTGGATCCTGCAACTGGGGATTATTCGTTGAGTGATGCGCAATCTAATTCGGTGGATTATTCGCGGAACGTTTATGCCGGCTATTTGTCATCCACATTCAAACTTAAATTCATTGATGTGAAACTTGGAGTTCGTAATGAATATACAGAAACTAATGTTTCTTTCTCGAATGGCGGAAAAGCAAATATCGAACCTTATAATACGGTTGTTCCCGCTTGTATCGTATCGAGATCTTTTAAGAAGAATCAAACCTTCAAACTTAGTTACTCATACAGAATTCAGCGTCCTGATTATCGCGATCTTAATCCCTTTGTGAATGCAAGTGATCCGAAAAATGTTTCTACCGGAAATTCTAATTTAAAACCTGAGACGACGGACATCGTTGAGTTAGGTTATAGCAGATTCTTCGAAAAGGGGATAAATCTTAATGTCAACGTGTTCTACAGAGGCAGACGTGATGATATCCAAGGCTACACCCGTTTTTATCCTTCTTACCAGATCGGTGATTCAACTTACTATAATGTAGCAGTAAGTACGCGTGAAAATATTGGAGCTGAAGATAATTTTGGCATGAATATATTTCTATCAGCAAGTATTAAACGAAAATTCACTTTGCGCAGTAATATTTCTTTATTCCAGCGATATATTTATAATAATATTGATCCCGGTTCAAATATCAGTGGATTCAATTACAGGGCCAATCTCAATCTATCATACCAGGTCACAAGTACTTTTATTATTGAAGTGTTCGGTAATTTTAATTCACCACGTTTAAATGTACAAGGTATGCAGCCTGCTTTCTCAACCTATAATTTTGCCTTAAGGAAACAATTCTTCAATAAAAAAATGAGTATCGCCTTCATGGCAACAAACCCATTCGATAAATATGTGAATCAAAAATCGGAGACCAAGGGTGTAAATTTTGAAACTACAACTTTACGGCAATTACCTTACCGTTCATTCGGATTGAACCTCACCTGGAAATTCGGAAAACTGGAATTCAGCAGAAGAAAGCGTGACAATGAAGATGTGAATCTGACAGAGCCGCCGATGCAGGAAAAAGACAAAGAGGGCGGCCGTGGAAATTAAGCGGTTTCGATAACTTTCAGAATGATCTCTAAAGCTGCCCTTAATTCCTTATTCGTAATGATTAACGGAGGAGCGATCCGCGTGGCAGTAGAACAATGTAGGAACCAATCTACAATTATACCTTCTTTTATACAAGAATTAATGATATCCATGTTCAAAGCCGTATCGCCGAATTCAACTGCGCATAAAGCACCGGCAACACGAACTTCCTTTATTTTAGGATGAACCATCATTTCGATAATGATCTTTTCAATTTCATCGGCTCTTAAATATACTTTCTCTTCAACTAATACTTCCAATGTTGCTTTAGCTGCTGCTACACAAACAGCGTTCCCTCCAAATGTAGTAACATGCCCAAGTATAGGATTATTTGTTAAGCAACTCATTAATTTCTCATTCGCCACAAAAGCACCGATCGGTAAACCGCCGCCCATGCCTTTTGCAATTAAAAGAACATCAGGCGTTACATTGTAATGCTCAAACGCAAATAACAGTCCTGTTCTCCCGAATCCGCTTTGGATCTCATCAAAAATTAAAAGCGTGCAGGTCTCATCACATTTCTTTCTTAACTCTTGTAAGAATTTCGTATTTGCTTTATGGATTCCTGCTTCTCCCTGTATAGGTTCAATAATTACACAGGCGGTCTTATTGGTGATCTGATCAAGATCTGAAAAATGATTGAATTCAATTTGTTTTACATCGGGTAGCAGCGGACGGAAACTTTGTTTGTAGTCTTCATTTCCCATTACGCTTAAAGCGCCATGAGTGCTTCCGTGATATGAATTTTTGAAACAAATGATCTCACTTCTTCCTGTAACACGTTTCGCTAATTTTAAAGCGCCTTCTGTAGCTTCAGTTCCTGAATTTGTGAAGTAAATGCAGTTCAATGAAGAGGGTAATAATGAAGTGAGTAATTTTGCATACTGCGTTTGCGGATGCTGGATGTACTCCCCGTAAACCATCAAGTGCATATAAGTTTTAGCCTGCTCATTAATGGCTGCAACAACTTTTGGATGACAATGGCCTAAATTACTTACAGATATTCCACTGATCAGATCAGTATATTTTTTTCCAGTAACGTCGGTCATGTAAATACCTTCTGCACTTACGATCTCTAATCCAAGTGGAGTAGGTGACGTTTGTGCGACGTTATGCAAAAAAATATTTCGGTGGTTAATATTCATTTATTTTTTAGTAAGGTTGATAAATAATTCCCTTCCTTCTCTGGGTTTTATTGAATTATAACACTTATCAAATGTATTAAATTCGAAATAAGGAGAAAAGTATTTAACGTATTCTTCCTTATTTCCCCCGAAAGGTGGTTTATCAATATTCAAAACATCATCGAATAAAACACCAACCAGTTTCCCTTTTGGTTTTAGTAAAGAAAATGTGTGTTTTATGTAAGCCGACCTTAGTTTAGGATCAATGGCGCAGAAAAAAGTTTGTTCAATGATCAGGTCGTATTGCCCTTTGTGTTGGAAGAAATCTTCCTGTATCAATTGCGATGCAGGAAAATCTTTGCAGCGTTGTTTGATATTCTTTAAAGGTGCTTCAGCAAAATCCAAAACAAAAACGTTTTTGAATCCGTTATTGAATAAATATTCTGCTTCATAAGAATTACCGGCACCCGGAATTAAAATTTTCAGTGATTTATCTTTTAACTGATCGAAATAGGTTTTAAGCGGAGTTGTGATATCGCCTGCATCCCAGCCAAAATCGTTTTCCACGTAACGGCTGTTCCAATATGCACTGCTCAAAAACATTTACTGCGGCGGATTAACTAATTTCAGGCGAATACTCTCTACACTTTGTTGGCTTCGTTTAAGAATAGTGATCTCATACCCGTCGGCAATACGTTTATCGTTTACAGGAGGAATTCTTCCGAACACATAATTCACATAACCTGAAACTGTTTCGTAATGCGGGCTTTCAGGAAGTGCAGCCGGCAAAGCATTATTCACATCCACCATGCTGGATTGTGCATTCACAACAAACTCTGTATCGCTTTTCTTTTCCACGTCCGGTTTTTCCTCATCGTGTTCGTCCTGGATCTCACCAACTAATTCTTCAATGATATCTTCCATTGTGATGATCCCTGCTGTAGCGCCACGTTCATTGGTAACAACGGCCATCTGTATATGATGCTTTTGGAAATCACGTAAGAGTTCATTGATCTTCATACTTTCCGGCACGAAATGAACCGAACGCATAATATCTTTAATGCTTTTGAATCTGTTTTCCACAACCGCTTTTAAAAGATCTTTGCTGTGAACGATCCCGATCACATTATCAATATCACCCAAATAAACCGGCATACGCGAAAAACCTTCTTCGATAATTTGTTTGATCATTTCGTCGCGGCCTACCTCGACATCTAAAGCAACTACACGGTTAGTAGGAACTAAAATTTGTTTTACAATCCGGTCATCAAAATCAAAAACGTTCTGGATCAATTCATTTTCACTTGGTTTAATGGCGCCGCCTTCTTCACTCTCGGTCAATATTAAACGTAATTCCTCTTCAGTATGTACATCTTCTTCAATTGTTTTAATGCCAACCAGTTTTAAAATTAAGTTAGATGATTTATTAAGTAACCATATGAAAGGGCTAAAAATGAAATAAAAAATTCTTAATGGCCAGGAAATAAGAAGGGAAGTTTGCAGGGAATAACGGATCCCGATCATTTTTGGTATTTGTTCGCCGAGAGTAATATGTAAAAATGTAATTAAAGCAAATGCTACCGGTATGGATATGCTATGAACTGCTGTTTCGTTTAAAGAAGTATTAAACCGGTGAAAAATATTTATTACCAAAGCCGCAACAACCCGTTCACCGATCCAGCCTAAACCTAAACTGGCTAATGTAATTCCTAATTGCGCAGCTGAAAGATAAGCGTCTAATTTTTCCAACAATGAACGGGCCATTTTTGCACGTTTACTGCCTTTCTGAACTTTAAGGTCTAGTTGGGAGGCCCGTACTTTTACGAGCGAGAACTCCGCGGCCACAAAGAAACCGTTAAGAAATACGAGTAGAAAGGTAATTAAAAGGTCTAATGCCATGCTTTATACAAATATATCAAAATTGACGGATTAATAAAATGGATCTCATTTGCCGCAGGTGATCTTTACAAATGCAGTGTGAACGTTTTGATTAGTATCAAGATACATTTTCTCTGCTAAAAGTACATCATCGTTCATCCAGGTAATATGGTCAGCGCCCCATTTGCTAAGTTCACGGCTCCAATTTGGTTTTATTGAATCCTGTATTACGTCGTACATTTGAATACCATTGAAAACAAAACCTGCCTGCAGATCAAAACAGGAAGCGGCAACGTATTTTTTATTTGGCGAGACAGAAGGTGTGCCGCACATGTAAGTTTCTTTTCCATTCTCCGCATTCACCATTAAGTAAGCAAACGCTTCGTAAAATCCAACATAGAACAAATGATAATTCAATGGTTTTACTTTCCCTAAATATTTGTATTCGGTAAGATCATCTGCACCTTCTACATAAGGTTTGTTGATCAGTTTTTTTATGCTGTTATCTTTTAAGGTTAAAAAAATGGTATCACCGTTCCTTTTTACTTCAGGATTTTTTGCGAAGTTATTTTTTTCTGAAGTATCCGGTTTTTGTGTAAAGAAATTCTTGAATACCGTTTCGGTTGTATCTATAACATAAAGTAAATTCCTGCCTCCGAAAAAAGTATCGGTCTCGGAAATTAAAGTTTTTGCTTCAGGAATTGTAACAACCGGTGCTTCTTTCGTTCCTGTGCTACAGGAAATAAGTAAGATAGTGATGAGCGCAAGAAGACTGACTCGAGGATTCATTTATTTACGTTTATTAAGTTGTTCTTGTTTTTCTGCGATCATTTTTTTGAGAAGCGCGATCTCGTCAGATAAGTCGTTTTGATCTTTTTGTTCATCATCTTCCCAAAGCTTATTGATGTAATATGGCTTTTCATTCGTATTGTAATAAGGCTGATTGGAACGGAAAAAACTATATAATGGAATTTTTAATCCTTTCGAGATCAATTCAAGTGTGCGTAATTCCAAACGTTTTGTTTCTAATGCAGTAGAAAGAGCATCTTCGCTCATGCCAACGTATTCGGCGAGATCTTTGAAAGAGTACTTTTCTTTTTGTAATATTTCGAGAACCTTTTCTTTTAAGTCCATAGCGAGTATAAAATTAATAAAAATCCTTTATTTAACGCCGCCCATTAGTTTTTTCATAACAGGAGAAATTGCAATTACCGCTACTCCGATCACCAATGAATAGAGTCCCAATTGCTTATAGCCTTCAGTATACACCATCATTTTTTCGTAATTGGTTGAATTTTCTGAAGCTTCAGCAATATTTGCACCTAATAGTCCTGCGAAGTATTGTCCATACGCGCTGGCTAAGAACCACATGCCCATAGCAACAGCTTGTAATTTCGTTGGCGATAATTTTGTCATCACCGACATGCCGATAGGCGATAAGCACAATTCACCAAAAGTAATAATGAACCAGCCGAAAGTAAATACGCCTAATGATGTTACACCATTCTCGTTACTGAAAAAGCGTGTGTAATAGAAAATATAAAAGCCAATTGCGAGAAAAATAAAGCCTAACCCGAATTTTACGATCGTGTTGGGTTCAATTTTCTTTTTATTCATCCAGATCCACAAGATCCCTAATGGTGCAGCAAACAGAATTACGAATAATGAATTCGCGGAATTATTTACACTGTTTGAATCCAGTTCCATTCCTAAAACAGAACTATGAAGATTATCGGCCGCAAAATAACTTAAAGATCCGCCACTCTGTTCGAAGAATGCCCAGAAAAAAATAGAAAAGAACATGAACAGAAGAGCAGCAATTAATTTTTTATTCTCATTCCAACTGTAATTCCGCATTTCAAAAACGAGATAGATCACCGATACAGGGCCGATGATATACATGAACCAATCCGTATACTCAGTTTTAGATACCATGGTGATCACAACCGGGATCAAAGCTAATGAGCCCGCATATGTAAGCACTTCATAAAGTATTTTCTTTTTTGGTTCCAGGTGTGTGATCGGGGAGTTACCAATGCTCCCTAAACTTTTTTGCGTGTAAATAAATGTGATCAAACTAACGAACATAACGATCGAAGCAAGACCAAAAGCAACATTCCATTCTAAACCTTCAGGAACTGAACTTGCAAAAAGAGCGCGTTTACCAATAGCAATGCAAAGATAACCGCCAATTAAAGCACCAAGATTTACCCCTGCATAGAATAAAGAAAAACCTGCATCAGTCCTTGGGTCGCCATCTTTATACAAGCGTCCCACCATTGATGAAATGTTAGGTTTAAAAAAACCTGTACCGATAATATTAAATCCGATACCGATGAAGAAGAATTGTTTAGGATCGATCGCAAGAACAACGCTGCCGATGATCATCAGTAACCCGCCCCAGAATAAAGATCGTCTGTAACCTAATATCTGATCGGCAAAGAAACCGCCAATGAAAGTAAACGCGTAAACAAATGCCTGCGATGCGCCGTATTGAAGGTTTGCTTTTACTTCATCAAAACCTAACTGATGAACCATGAAGAACGCGAGCATCCCGCGCATACCGTAGAAACTGAAACGTTCCCACATTTCACTGAAGAATAAATACCAAAGTTGTTTCGGGTATTTTCCTTTAAAATTTTGTATTTCTTCCAGGGTTTGCATCTGCAGTTATAAGGTTATTAAGTTATTAGTAATAGAGCTGTAAAAAAGGTTAACTAATAACCTTGGAGCTTTATAACGTTTAACCTTACTTCACGCCGTGCATCATTCTCCTTAACACCGGAGTGATAGAGAATAAAATGATAGCCGCTAAACCTGTCAAAACAACGAATACCATAAAGAATTCGTATAGGTTATGAATTTCTATTCCAACGAATACCGGGTTTGCAGAACTGATCTGGTTCTCATCTAATAATTTTATTTGTTCTGCTGTTGGAGTAACAGTTTTATCAAGGATCGCTTTTAAGTCGATACCTAATTCCTGTGCTTTTTTAAATTTATCTCCTGTTGCCGGAATTAAAGCACCTAAAGATCCCGCTAAAGCATAGCCCGCTGCGTTCGATAAAAAGAATACACCGAATAATAATGAAGCAAAACGTTTTGGTGATAATTTGCCTACTAAAGATAATCCGATAGGAGATAAACAAAGTTCCGCGAAGGTTTGAATTAAATATAAGAGGATAAGCCACTGAATGCCTAATAAACCGCTGTTACCAAGATCTTTTACGTTGTGCGCAATGATAAAGTAACTAACGGCGATCAAACCTAAACCGATAGCTTGCTTCACGGTAGATAATGGTTCTTTTCCTCTTGCTCTTAATCGATCCCAAAGAATACTAAACGGGAATGCGAATGCGAAAACGAAAATACCATTGAAGATCTGTACCATACTCGGAGGCATGTCCCAGCCTAAAATATGCCTGTCAGTTTGATTATCGGCAATAAATGTTAATGATGAACCCGCCTGTTCAAATGCTGCCCAGAAGAATACGATAAAGAATCCAACAATGTAGATAACAAGGATCCTTTGTAATTCTACTTTAGTTAAGGATTTATCTGAGATGATGAGTCCTGCTAAAGTTAAACCAAGGGCATAAATGATCGGATAGATAATGGTTTTTACAGGATTTGTACCTGCCAATAAATACCTGAACACAAAAAACAAAACAATAAAAGAAAAAGCGGCGATTATTAAAGACTTTGTTGAAAAAACAGCTTTTTGTGATTCTCCTTCTTCAAAATCTGATGCATCATTATGCTTTGGTAATCCGCCTAATGGTTTTCCTTCAGGCGTAACAACATACTTGTTTTTCAAAAAATAAAAAACTGCTGTACCAATTATCATTGCTAAAGAAGCTGCTAAGAATCCCCATTTGAAAGCGTGGATATCACGAATTCCACCGGCGTCTTTCACATCGCCAACTAAAGGACAAATTAACTGGCCTAAGAAAGCACCTAAGTTGATGCCCATGTAAAAAATAGTGAAGGCAGTATCGAGTTTACTTTTCTCTTGTTTAGGATATAAACTGCCTACCATTGAGGAAATATTTGGTTTAAAGAATCCGTTACCGAAAATAATGATGGTTAAAGCCACCCATAATAATGTTTTAGCAAGATCAAGGTTTGATGAGAAAACAGTTGCACTTGCAAATAAGATCAATTGGCCAACCGCCATCATTAAACCACCAAGCATGATGCAATTACGGTTACCAAAGAAACGGTCAGAAATAAATCCGCCTAACATCGGGGTCAGGTAGCATAATCCTAAAAATCCGCCGTAGATCAATGAAGAGTCCGCTTCTTTCATCATTAATGAATTCACCATAAATAGGGTGAGGATTGCACGCATCCCATAAAAATTGAAGCGTTCCCACATTTCAGTTCCGAATAATACCCAAAGTCCTTTCGGGTGACCTTTTTGACTAGTAGTTTGGTTCATAGGTTGTTTTTATAGTTGGCTAAAAATAGGTTTTTTATTTATTGTAGACAAGCGTATAATGGGGGAGATTTGTATTGGAGGATATAGGATTTAGGATGAAGGATATAGGGAAATTGTTTTGATCCACTATATCCTGACTACTTAATCCTGATTCCTAATAAACGTGTTGTCCTCCGTTGATCGAATAATTTGCACCGGTGATGAAACTGGTTTCTTCGCTTGCTAAAAAACTTACGAGGTGAGCAACTTCGTGAGTCCCGCCCAAACGCCCCATTGGAACCTGGGCCACAATTTGATTCAATACTTTTTCAGGAACTGCCATAACCATATCTGTTCCAATGTAACCGGGAGAAATTGTATTTACCGTTACACCATATTTAGCAACTTCCATTGCTAATGATTTTGTGAAACCATGCATACCGGATTTCGCAGCGCTGTAATTCGTTTGTCCGAATTGCCCGCGTTGACCATTTACAGATGAAATATTAATTATGCGACCGAATTTACGTTCGATCATTCCGTCTAAAACATTTTTTGTGCAATTGAAAACGCTGTTAAGATTAGTATTGATCACAGCATACCAATCTTCTTTTTTCATATTCACCAAACGGCTGTCGCGGGTTATGCCGGCGTTATTTACCAATGTGTCTATTGTCCCGACTTCAGCTTCAATTTTTTTGATCATCTCGGCAGAGCTGTCGAAATCCGCCACATCACCATAAAATAATTTAATATTGAAGCCTTCGCTTTTCATTTGCTCCATCCATTTGTCGGCTTTTTCTTTGGTGTGATAATTTCCTACAACATTAAAACCATCGTTGTATAATTTCTTACACATCGCGGTTCCAAGTCCGCCCGTTGCGCCTGTTACAAGTACTGTACGTTTTTTTGAGTTGCTCATTGCTTATAAGTTGGTAGTTCGCAGTTGGTAGTTCGTAGATGTAATCTCCAGACTTCCGACTTCGAACAGGTTAATATTTTTAATATTGTAATAGCTGATCTTAGAGTCCGACGAACTCCGAACTACCAACTACGAACTCTTTATTTTATCTACGTTCAGAACAGTTGCTTCGCCACTAGTACAAACGAGCCCTGTATTCTTGTCTTTAATAAGTGTTTCAACTGTTGCGCGGTTCTTATCGCCAATTACTTCTTTAACGGTAAAAACAGCTTCGTAGTCTACATCAACGTACATTGGTTTCAAAAAACTTAACGATTGTTTTAAATAGATCGTTCCTTCGCCAGGGAAAAGAGTTCCAAATACTTTACTGAATAAAGATGCGCTTAACATACCATGCATGATCGGGCGTTTAAACATGGTTTTAGCGGCATAAGCTGCATCTGTATGAACAGGATTTTTGTCACCGGTCACTTCAGCAAAACGGTTTACTTCATCCTGCGAAAACTTAAAATCGTGTGTGTAAATTTCTCCTACTTTAATCATAAGGGCTTAAATGTTTGTAAGTTAAGGGGTTCAAAGATAAAACAAATATATTTAACGACAAAAAGGTTACATTAATCGACGATTTAACAATTATTTCATATAAAAAACTTGACATGTATACCTAAAATGTACGATATTTGCGTAAAATTTGGAATGAAGGCTGTAAGTGCCTGAAAATCAAATAGAAACAAGTAAATACCTGATTAACAATATATTAATAAATAATTAACATGAAAACAAACAATCCATTCATCGACAGTATCATCGAAACGCAAACAAACGTGATGAATAACTGGGTGGACACAACTAAGAAATTCCAAACCGCAATTACCAATGGTAATATTGCTGATGAAGGACAAAACATTTACAAAGAGTGGTTTGAAAAACAATCAAGTCTTTTGGGTGGTATGCAAGCAGGCACAACAAATCCTTTTGCGTTCAATCAAAACAAACCTGAAGAGTTCTTCAAGAACTGGTATAACCAACAATTGAATTCAGTTAAACAAATGACTGATTTCAACCAAAGCATTTATAACAGCTTTGCTAATTACGGCAAACCTGCAAATGATTATATGAGCAATTTTGCTAATATGAATAATTCATGGACCAACATCTACAACAGTTGGATCGGTACATTGAATACAACTTACGATACATTTTCTAAGAACCTGAATTCTCCTTTCAATAAGGATATGTTCAAGAATATGTTCGAGAGCAACCAGGTTTATATCAAAGCACAGGAAGCTTTCCAGCCAATGTTAAAAGCTATCCAAAACAATGATTTTTCTGTTGAGACCTGGAAAAACATTTACAATGTTGAGAGTTACAAAAAAGTGACTGAACAATTGTTCGCTAACTTCTTCCAAACAGGTAACATGAAAGAGGTTTATGATAACCTTAACAAACAGGTACATGAATTCTTCGTTAACCAAAATGGTTTAAGCAAAGAATATTTTGCCCAGATCAAAGGTATGCAGAATGAATTCCCGAACATGTTCAGCGGAAATTTTGAAAAAGTAAAAGAACTTTACTCTCAGGTGAACAATGTATTTGGTAAAACTTTCGAGCCGATCTTAAAATTAGCTAATCCAAGCAAAGAAAAAGAGAACGTTGAAGCTGCAATCGCTTTAATGGATAAGATCGCTGAATACACAATCAAACAGAATGAATTACAATACAGCTTATACTCAACTACTCAAAAATCATTAGAAGCAGTTGCGAAAGAATACGCTGAAAAATTCAAAGACGCAAAACCGGGTGAAGTTCCAAATGCACAGGATGTGTATAACGATTTCATTAAAGTAAGCGAAAAATTCTTTGCTGACCTTTTAGCTACTGATGAATTCTCTAAAATGAAATCAGAGACCATCGGTTTAGGAATGGATGTAAAGAAGCAATTTGAAAAACAATTCGAGAACGTATTTGCAAGCTACCCTGTAGTTTTCCGTACTGAGATCGAAGAATTATACAAGACCATTTACGACCTTAAGAAAACCGTAAAAGACCTTCAAACAAAATTAGCGATAAGCGGAATAGCTGTTGATGGTGAAGATGACAAATCTTCAAAAGTAAAGAAAAAGTAGTAGTTAGTAGTTCAACTACGTTTAGTTAGATAGAAGGCTGTCCCTTTAGTGTTTGTGGGGCAGCCTTTTTTATTTTATGGTTCGACAAAAGCTCACCACAAGTCTTGTGCCCGATAAAAAAATGAACCTTTAATTGGTTTGAACCGGTAATTCATATTACTTTGTGGCATGTGCAGGAGCCCGAACTTATACCGAAATATTTTCTTCACGTTTTTCCTGTCCATTATTTTCGTTTTCTTTTACTTCAGGCCCCTTAATTCAGAATGGTTTAGGATCATCACGGCTGATGGTTTAGGTTATTATTCGTATTTACCGGCCAAATTCATTTACCAGGACTACGAACTTGAATTTAAATGGTTCAATGACGTTTACAACCACTATTATAAGTACAATTCATTTGAAACACCTGTTGAGAATTTTACTGCAGAGTTTAACGGGAAACAGATCAATAAATATTATCCCGGTATGTCGTTTCTTTGGATGCCTTTTTTCTTAGCGGTTCACGCCACATGTAAAGTTTTTGGTCTGAATGCCAATGGGTTTTCGCAGCCGTATCAAATGGCAATTGGATTGGCAACTGTCCTCTATACCTGTTTGGGATTATGGTACCTGAGAAAATTCTTATTTAAATTATTCAAGAACGAATTGATGGCGACTTTAATACCTATTCTTGTTTTTTACGGCACAAATCTATTCAATTACACGATCTACATTGGAAGTTTTAGTCATGCGTATTCATTCACTTTCATAACAATGGCGCTTTATTTTGCGTATTGTTTTTTTAATGAAAAGGAAAAAAGATTTCAAAACGGGTTGCTGTTCTTGCTTTGCACCATGATAGTCATTTTCATCCGGCCAATAAATACTTTATTCCTACTGGGAGTTCCCGCTTTCGTGACTAAAATAAATATTAAAGAATTCTTCAAACAGATAAAATTCACCCCGACAGTTTTGCTTGTCATCTCTGTGATCGGGTTATTAACACTCTGGCAGTTTCATATTTTGTACGACCAGACCGAAACCTTTTTTCCAAATACATACAAGCAGGAAAAGTTCCATTTTGAAAGAGGTTCGCATCTGAAAGAGATCTTGTGGAGTTATCATGCCGGTTGGTTCTTGTACGTTCCGATCGCTCTTATAAGTTTTCTGGCTATATTTTTCATTAGTAAACGCAAACAAAACCTATTTCTTTTCTTGTTGCTAGCGGTCGTGATCTATCTCTATAGTAATTGGTGGTATTACACTATTTTCACAAGGACAATAGTTGATTACACAGGCGTTGTTGCGATTTTGTCCGGATACTTCCTGTTTAACATTTCACAAAAGCCAAAATTATTTAAGGCTGCTTTAACTGTGATGATCCTTTGTGTATTTTACTTTCAATTGAAATCATACCAATTGCGGAATAATATTCTTGATAATAATTATACTTATTCAGATTACTACTGGCGCAATTTTTTCGAGATCAAACCTGTAAATATTTATCCTGTTCATCCAAAAACCGTTTTAAATAAAGCGGAGTATACTTATGATTATAACGAGTTGAATGATTCTTCAATTGTGAGTGAAAATGTATTTGAAGGAAAAGGCGCCCTGAAGTTATTCTCCAATAATTATTTTTCTGATCAGCATAAATACAAAATGCCGTATTTTACCAATAGTGAAAATGGATTCAATAAAATTAAAACTTCATTTTATGTATATTTTACGGATAGTATTAAATCTCTTCAGTTGATCTATCGCTTTACCTCAAATGGTAAAGAGCTGTTCTATTTCACCAATTATATAAAGGATGAACATATTAATTATAACAAATGGGAATATAAAGAAATTGGCTGTGATGTCCCTAAAGAGATCACGGTTTTAGATAGTGTAAGCATTTTCTTCTGGGACGAATGGGGTATTAATAAGGTCTATATCGATAAAGTAAAGCATGAGTTCTTTTTGACCGATGCCTCAATGGAAATGGTACCGTAGTGTTTATTATTTCGGGTTTGGTGTTTCGGGTTGTTTATGAACTTAAAATAACCCGAACCCCGAAACACCAAACCCGGAATATTGTGGTTTATTGTAGCAAAAAAATCACTAATTTTATAGTGAATCCTTAGGAACCACAACATGGAAAATAATATGTTCAAAGAGTTGGCCGATATGAGCCAGAAGATGTTTAAAAGCTACGAAACTTTAAAACAAATTGATGAAGTGGATATCGCTTCGTCTCCGAAAACAGCTGTTTATTCAGAAGATAAATTAACCCTTTACCGTTACGACAGAGCTTCGGATGCGACTTATAAAACACCCGTTCTTATTGTTTACGCTTTAGTGAACACGTATAAAATGCTTGATCTTCAATCAGACCGCAGCTATATTAAAAAATTATTAGAAGCAGGATTAGATGTTTACTTAATTGATTGGGGAAATCCAACAAAGAGTGACCGTTATATCAGTATGGATGATTATGTGAACGGTTACATCAACAATTGTGTTGATCACATCCGTAAATCGCACCGTATCGATAAAGTAAATATCTTAAGTATCTGCCAGGGCGGAACGCTTAGTGTTATTTACTCTGCATTGTATCCGAACAAAGTAAAAAATTTAGTGACGCATGTTACTCCGGTTGATTTCAGTACGAATGACGGATTATTGTTCCGTTGGAGTAAGGATATGGATTTTGATAAATTAGTGGAAGGTTACAATGGATTGATCCCCGGTGATTTTTTAAACCAGGGATTTGATATGCTGAAACCAATGATGAAAATTCAGAAGCAGCAAAGCCTGGCGAACAGTATGGAGGATAAAGATAAACTCCTGAATTTTTTGCGAATGGAAAAATGGATCAGTGAAAGTCCTGCTCAAACTGGAGAATGTTTCCGTCAATTCATGAAAGAATTATACCAGCAAAATAAATTAGTGAAAGGTGAATTGGAAGTAGGAGGGAAGAAGGTCAATCTTAAAAATTTAACATCGCCGCTATTGAATATTTACGCAACAGAGGATCACCTGGTGCCTCCTGCAGCTACTATCCCTTTAAATGACCTTGTTGGCAGTAAAGACAAGGAATTATACAGTTTCAAAGGTGGTCATATTGGCGTTTTCGTAGGAGGAAAGTCCCAAAAAGAGCTGGCTCCTGCCGTTACAAAATGGCTTAAAGACCGCGATAAATAAAAATATTATGACAACAAAAAGTTTAAAAAAAGAGTTACATAATGCAATAGATTCTATTGATGATTCCACGTTTCTTGAAGCCATTTATACGTTACTGATGGATAAATCAAAAGAAAATAGTTTTGAACTATCAGAGCCTCAAATAATGGAATTGGAAAGAAGAGTAAAGCGTCACAAAGAAGGAAAAAGTAAGTCGTATTCAATTGCTGAAGTAAAGAAATACGTTATTTCTAAAGCTAAGAAATGAAGCTTAATATTGAGATCAAGGAAGAGGCTAAAGAAGATATTGGCTCTACTTATTTGTTCTATGAGTTTGTTCAAAAAGGATTAGGAAAAAGATTTTTGGATTCATTTGAGAGGCCGTAGAGTCTGTTTCTTTAAATCCGTTAGGTTACACGAAGAAGTACAAAAATTTGAGATTCAAGCTCATTAAGCCTTTCCCTTATTTAATAATTTTTGAAGTTGAATTTGGGAAAATCATCATTTATCAGGTTATAAATGCAAAAAGGAACCCTAAGAAAAGGTTCAGAAAGTGAAAAGAGGTCAAAAGGAGCAGCTTTTTAACAACAAAAAGTTAAATTCTATTCATTTCTCTCCCTTTTAACATAGAGGTAAATACCGTAACTTTACTACTCTATGAAGAATGCTTATATCTTCCCGGGACAAGGCTCCCAATTCTCAGGTATGGGGAAGGACCTTTATGAGTCATCGCCTTTAGCAAAAGAACTATTCGAAAAAGCTAACTCAATCCTGGGATTCAGGATCACAGATATCATGTTCTCAGGTACAGATGAAGAATTGAAACAAACAAAAGTAACCCAACCCGCTATATTTTTGCATTCGGTGATCTTAGCCGCAACTAAAGGAGCTGATTTTAAACCGGATATGGTTGCAGGGCACTCTCTCGGAGAATTTTCAGCACTCGTTGCAAACAAAACATTAAGTTTTGAAGACGCGTTGAAATTAGTTTATGCCCGGGCTCTTGCTATGCAAAAAGCCTGTGAAAAAAATCCTTCTACAATGGCAGCTGTTTTAAATTTGGATGACAGCAAAGTTGAAGAGATCTGTAAAGAAATCTCTGCTTCGGGCCATGTTGTTGTTGCGGCAAATTATAATTGTCCCGGGCAACTTGTTATTTCAGGAAGTATAGATGGAATTAATATTGCTTGCGAGAAAATGAAAGCTGCAGGAGCAAAACGCGCTTTGGTGTTGCCTGTTGGCGGGGCATTTCACTCGCCATTGATGGAACCGGCAAGAGTAGAATTAGAAGCTGCTATCAATTCAACAAAATTCAATACGCCGATCTGCCCTGTTTACCAGAACGTGACCGCTTCAGCTGTTTCTGATCCTGAACAGATCAAGAAAAATTTAGTTGCGCAATTAACTGCCCCGGTAAAATGGACCCAGACCGTGAAACAAATGATCGAAGATGGCGCAACTTCATTTACAGAAGTTGGTCCGGGTAAAGTATTACAAGGCCTCGTTAAAAAAGTGAACGCAGGTATGGAAACCGTTAGTGCATAAATCATGAAGAAAATTCTCATAACACTATTTTTGTTTGCTTCCCTTGCTGAAGCGAACGCACAATTTTTCAGAGGCATCGGTATTTTTGTCGGTCCGAACATGACACGTCACCGTTACAGGAATTTATTGGCTTCTACGAAGGATAACAATAATCCGCAGTTCAACGCTTTTTATCCGCAGAATCATCACTCGGCAGAATATTTCAGTTACCAGGTGGGATTGTTCCTCGAATTTCTGCGTTCTGATCATCTTCGCTGGCAAACAGAACTTGAATACACGAACAAAGGTGCGGTAGAACGTTTTATTACGAATTGGGTAACAGGGGAGCAAGGCGGCGCTGCAGCCAACGTTTATCAATACGCTCAATGGAATAATTATTTAAAATACATTCAAAAAGTTCGCAAAAAAGGTGACACTTACCTGATGCTTGGTGCAAAACTTGAATACATGATAAGTTCTGCAGCACCGGTTTTCCCTGAAGTGGCAAATGCTTTTCCTAAATTATGGGTAAGTGGTGATGTAGGTGTTGGTTACGAATGGTACATGACAAAGAAATGGCATCCATTCATTGAATTCCATTGGAATCCTGATATCGGATATAAACCACCGGTCTTTAATACAGCAGTTCGCAGCAGGACATTTGAATTAAGGATCGGTATTATTTTCAGACCGCTTCCTAAGAGTATTGACGATTGTAATGCACCAAAATATCACGGTAACTATTATTAAAATTTAATCCCACGTTTTATGGTAATGAATAAAGATGTTCTGTTTTCGCTCACCAAAGGAGCTCTTGCGCCGCAGGAGGAAATGCTTGAGGTAGCACGGAAGAAAGGAAAACTTTACATCGGTATTCCCAAAGAGATCGCGTTCCAGGAGAACCGCGTCCCTTTAGTTCCTGATGCTGTAGCGTTGTTGGTGAACAATGGTCACAGGATCATTATTGAATCAGGTGCAGGTAAAGCGGCCCACTTTGATGATAAAGATTATAGTGAAGCAGGAGCAGAGATCGCCCATTCGCCACAGGAAGTTTATAAAGCAGATATAATCTTAAAGATCGCGCCTCCGACTTTTGAAGAGATCGAGATGATGAAACCGAAACAAATTTTGTTCTCGGCTTTACAATTGACTGTTCAACCGGAAGATTTCTTAAAAAAATTAATTACTAAAAAATTGAATTGCGTTGCCTTTGATCTGATCGCCGATGAAGCAGGGATTTTTCCGATCATCCGCGCAATGGGAGAAATTGCAGGCGGTACAAGTATATTAATTGCTGCAGAGTTATTAAGTAACGTGAACCAAGGGGTTGGTTCTATTTTAGGAGGTATCAGCGGCATCTCTCCTTCAGAAGTGGTGATCATTGGCGCCGGAACAGTCGGAGAATTTGCAGCACGTGCTGCTTTAGGATTAGGTGCGACAGTGAAAGTATTTGATAATTCAACTTCACGTTTACGCCGTTTACAAAATCAATTAGGTACACGTGTATTTACTTCAGTGATCGTTCCAAGAGTATTAGAAAAACATTTGCGTACGGCTGACGTAGCAATTGGTGCTCTACGTGCATCAAAAGGACGCACACCTTGCATCGTTACAGAAGAAATGGTAGCGGAAATGAAGAACGGATCTGTTATTGTGGATGTAAGTATTGACCAGGGTGGTGTTTTTGAAACATCACATCCAACTACTCATAGTAAACCGACATTCAAAAAGAATGGTGTGATCCATTATTGTGTTCCGAATATTGCTTCACGTGTTGCACGTACTGCTTCATTTGCTTTCAGCAGTATCTTTTCACAGATCATTATGAATATGGGTGATGAAGGCGGATTTGAAAGTTTGGTTCGCCGTGATTCAGGCGTCCGTAATGGTGTTTATATTTACAATGGCATTTTAACCAATCAATACATGGCGGAAGCCTTCAATCTGCCATATAAGGACATTAATCTTTTGATGGCCGCTATCTAGTTTTTGAACTGCCGAACAATAGAACAATAGAATGACGAATTAAGAATAATAAATTGGAACACCTGCAATACCCCATAGGTAAATTCGTAAAAGGTAAAACTTATTCGTTCGACGAAATAGAACAGAGTATCGAAACTTTTGCGGATTTCCCAAATCAGTTAGAAGCTTTAGTAAAGAATTGGGATGATAAAATTTTATCTGTCACCTATCGTGAAGGAGGCTGGACAGCTAGACAAGTGATCAATCATCTAGGTGATAGTCACGCGCAATTGCTATTACGTTTCAAAAGTGCTTTAACGGACGCGAACCCGGAAATAAAACCTTACCAGGAAGATAAATGGGCGATGCTGACGGATTGTTTAAATTCTCCGATAGAGCCTTCATTACAAATTGTAAGAGGCGTTCATAAACGTTTGACCATTTTATTCAGATCGTTAAACGAAAACGACTGGAAAAAAACCATCTGGCATCCTGAAAGCCGACATTCATTCTCATTAGCAGAATTATTGATGCTTTATACCTGGCATGGACAACATCATCTCGCGCATTTAAAAATAATAGCTGACAAACACTAATCCCTGAACCCTAATTCCTATATCCTGATATGACTTTTCTACAGCGCTTAAAATTTTACGGAGTTGGTTTTGGTATTGGCTGCCTTGTTGTTTATGCAATGGTAGGAAACCGGAGTTGTGTAACCACCAACGAAATGAAAATGCAGGAACTCGTTTTTCAGCCTTTTGATATCAGTGAAAAAGCGCAATGTAAATTAAAATGTTTGATCTACAACGAAGCTCTTCTTAAAATAGAAATGCGCAATTTTGAAGTGAATTACGACTTAACCGACGTACACGCTGATCCTTGCGGTACTTATTTCATCCAGCCTAAAAAAGAATTCGCTTCAAAATACAAATTTGATTTTGTGATCAACGATTGCGATTCAATGTCAAGAATACTTGATATCAATATTCAGGATCCGAATGTGAAGTGTGATTGTAAATGAGAATTATTCCTGTGTCTAGTTAGGACTGAAGCCCATTAATTATAGTGCATTAACCCCGGACTTAAGTCCGGGGTTAGAAGAATGAAGATGAGAAAGGACTTTAGTCCTAACTATGGTGCTGTTATATTAATACACAATAAGTACTGCTTCCGTCGGGATACACTTTATCGTTCTCTTCACATTTATCTTTAGCATCGCTTTCTTTCCTTGCCTGCACACTGATCGCCGTAGTTGAAACTGTATTATTAGTTGAATTTGGAGCAGGACGTGAAGTGCATTCACAGTTATAACTTTTATTGCATGCGGTAACGGTCAGCGCTACAAAAATTATAAGTGTATTTCTCATAATTAAACTTTATTTACGAAAAACAAAAATATGTGCTCAAAATTATTAGTATAATAAAGATAACATTTATTCCGGTTCTAAGGGCTAAAGCCCTTTATTTCTTGGATGTTTATAAACCCTGAACTTAAGTTCGGGGTTGGGAGAATGAATATGAAAATGGACTTTAGTCCTGATAGAATATATACCTTAAGCTTTGCGTACAAACTCTGATTTCAACCCCATTGCACCGAAACCATCTACCTTTGCGCTGATATTGTGATCGCCATCCACTAATTTGATGTTCTTTACTTTGGTTCCTGCTTTTACGGCTTTAGAGGAACCTTTTACAGGAAGATCTTTAATTATGATTACGGTATCGCCTTCTTTTAATTCGTTGCCATTAGAATCAAGAATTTTAGTGTTGGCAGCAGTTTCTTCAGTTTCTGCATTTTCTTCAAGCCTCCACTCAAAAAAACATTCGGGACAAACTATTGTCTCACCGCTTTGATAAGTGTATTCACATTTACATTTCGGGCACGGAGGTAATTCAGACATGGTAATTAAATTGGTTCGATCAAAGGTAGGATAATTTTCGGGCATTGATGAAAACAAAAAAGCCTCACTTTTCAGCAAGGCTTTTAGTTTCTTTGACAACAATCAACCTGTGATCTTATTTCTCAGACCAACAATTTTATCGCTGATCGATTTGAATTTTGCGTCATCAATATCTTTCGCGTCTTTAATACCATCAATTTCTTTGTGGATAGTTTTGAATTCATCATTCAAAGCAACTGCTTCTTTTTTGTCTTTATAATCTTCTAAAAGATCAATTAAGTTCTTTAAATAGAATCGCTGATCCCAAACTGCTTTGTGAGCTTTTCCTTTTGCTTCAGCGTTAGTTGTGTTTTCGCCGATCTTGCAAGTCAAATACAAACCTTCGATCCATGTTCCTGCAAAAACTGAAGATGCAGTATAAACACGCTCGTTAGTTCTTAAGTAAGAATCACTCTTAACAAAAATATCGCTTAAAATATTCAATAAAGAATCTTTGTTACCTAAATTCCCTTCAGCACGTTTTCCGATCATACGGTCAACAGCACCTTTCAATCCTAAATTGTCAGATTGCAACATCGCAGTTTTCATATATTTCAATACGTCTTGTCCCTGGTTGTTCACCATAGCGTAAGCCATATCTATATTATAAATGCCGAGCGTAACAGCCTTTGTGAATTCATCCTTATAGTTGCTTGATTTTTTTGTGTCATTTAATAAAGCTCCGTTATAATCAACACCCCAACCTGATATGTCGTTGATCATATTAACCGGAGAAGGAATATTAGCGATAGCGAAATCAAATTTGAATTTGATCTCCTCGTTCACGGTCACAGGGGTTGTATCTTCAGGGATATCATAAGCGGTTGTATCTACGTGATCCTGTTCATCAGCTTCTTTATGGCCGCCACAGGAAAATAATAAAACACCTAATGCAAGGGGTAAAACAAGGCTTAATTTTTTCATTTTCATAGATTTTTGTAAAAACATCAACAAATATAATATTTAAGGGTGAATGACCAAACCAGGGTTTCTTTTAAGTTTTCAGGTATATTTGATAAAAAATGACTTTCGCCCCAGACGATAATTACTTCATGAACGAGGCCTTAAAAGAGGCGCAAAAAGCCTATGATGCGGATGAAGTACCAGTGGGCGCTGTGATAGTTGCCAATAATAAGATCATTGCCCGCGCCCATAATTTAACAGAGCGTTTGACTGATGTTACGGCTCATGCCGAGATGCAGGCCATTACTGCGGCGGCAAATGCCCTTGGGGGGAAATACCTTCATGAATGCACATTATACGTAACTCTTGAGCCTTGTCCAATGTGTGCAGGGGCTTTGAATTGGTCGCAAATTACCAAGATCGTCTATGGTGCTTCTGATGGAAAACGGGGTTATACTCTCATAAACCAAGCAATGCTTCATCCTAAAACCAGTGTTGTAAATGGTATCGAAGGCGCAAAATGCGGGGAAATTGTAACGAAATTCTTTAAAGAAAAAAGAGGTAAATAATTGATTATAATATAGTTATATTTTTATTATTTTCCCGGTTGATAGTAGCTCTCCTTTTTTCCTTAATTCAAGATAATAAATACCACTTTCGTTTTCTTCAAGGTCTATTTCATGCTGTTTGTTATGGAGACGTAATGAACGTATTTCTGCACCAAGTATATTTTTTATTTTTATTTCAAGGTCTTCAGGAATTACTCCGTCCGCTAATTCAAGTGTAAATATTCCATTTCCAGGATTTGGACTGATAATAAAATGATTTTTTTTTGAAAGTGTATTGACATCGGAAACGACATTAACATTTACTCTTAATGTATCACTTCTTGGAACCCCGCAAATAGTGTACTGAACAACATAATCGCAGGTTGTTGTCGGTTTTACATAAATGCCTGCACCGCTTTGAATAAAAACTCCCGGCAAGGTATACCAATTGCTGGTGAATGTTCCGCCTATTGCATTTCCAATGAACACGCTGTCTCCTGAATTTACTATGGTATCATTATAAGCCCAAGGTAAAGATCCAAATGGATTAATAGTAAAAACAGAAACGGCATCCACATGATAGTATGCAGCAGGAAAAGTAGCTGATGTAAAATAAATATTAGACCCTGTATCATTCACGAAATTTCCAATAGTTATATAATTTTCTCCTCCGGAGGCAGTATAAATTCCTGAAACCTTTACCCAATTAAGCGTATCGTTAATAATCGGATTTCCATAATTCATTATGTGTGATGGCATGTTCAAAGGACCAAAACCTGTCCCCGTTGTTGTATTAGGCACTTTAGAAAAACTTGCGGCAATATTATTACATGCATATTGGACCTTATCGTGAAGATTCACATAAAATTCACCATAATAACACCCTCCGTTTATCATAGGACTGATTAAATTCGCTTCAAGATATTCCCTATAATCGGTACCGATATTCATTATCATATAAATTGCTGCGAAAGCGTTTCCGTTTTTAGGATATTGAAAAGATGCTCCGGCATAAGGGACAGAATAATTGCCCGACCCACATAAATGAAAATAATCGGCGCTATTACTTGTTGGTGCTGTCCAGGGTATTGCATTCGGTAATTGAGCCCAGGAATTTGGACAACTTGTATTTGTTTCGAAACTCCAATTAGGAACAATGTTTTGAGCTTCCGATAAAAACACCAGACAGAGTAGTATAAGAAGTAAACGAGACTTCATTACTTGTAAAGTTAGAAATATTATCGCAATAATAAGGGTTCGACCGAATTCAAAAAATGCTCACTCCATTTTCCCCAATTCAATCTTGAATCATATTCTTCACGGGTGGTTTTACAAAGTAATTCATAACGACCTTTTTCGGAGAGGATCTCAACTATTTTCTGAGCGTATGCTTTTCCTTTATCGTTATAATCGATCAAAAAACCATTCTTTCCTTCCGTGATATGTCCTGCCACACCGCCTGTGTTTGAAGAAAGGATAGGAAGGGCATAAGCGCTTGCTTCGCAATATACAATTGGAGTGCAATCGAAACGTGTTGGTAAAATAAAGAAAGTGTGAGATAAGAAAAGTTCTTCCAGTTTTTTACGGCCTTCTTCTGTATTCTTATTTACAAACGGAATTAAAGTGACGCGGTCATTCTTGAATCCTTCAGGAGGCGTGCATCCGCAAATAGTTAGTTGTGCATCAATTCCCATTTTCACCAATTCATTTAATGCGTTGACTGCAATGTCCGCGCCTTTGTTTTCCCAATACACTCCAAGTAATAATAAATTACAACCTGAGTGTTGTTTATGGTTGAAAACATATTCTGAACTCGGCAATACATCCATATTCGCACCAAACGGAAGAACTATGGTTTTGTTCACGGGTAATTTATATTCTTTAATTGCAATATCAGCTGCCCACTGAGAAGAGAAAACTGTAAGATCACAATTATGCATTGCTACCTTATCGGTATTGATACTTTGTTGTTCTGAGAACTTCCATAGTTTTTTAAAGATGTTGTGATAATTGATAGTTCCTGCAATTGTTCTGTCAACCACTAAAACTTTCGGTGTTTTTGTTTTTAAATAACCGATGTAAGAAACGCCTGCCGGAGAAATTATAAGATCGTAATTCTTTCCTTCCAGTTTTTTCTCAAATAAACGAGCACAAGCTTTTGCATACATAGTGGAATGACGATAATCAAAACGTTTTCCTACCATTAAAGAAAAAGCATGAATGACTTTGCAAATAAAAACAGTGAGTTTTGGTTCGGCCGGACCTAATACATCTATCTGTTCGAATTTAGTTTGAAGGATCTTCCAGATATAGTGATTAGTACCGCTCCAGGCGTGTTTATCGTTAGGATCTGAAGTTGTAATGTAAGCGACCTTCTTTCTGATCATGTTACAATTTCTCCATTTTATTTACCAGATCCACTAAGCGGTTACTGTAACCCCATTCGTTATCGTACCAACCAATAATTTTGACAAGATTACCAACGATGCTCGTGAATTCAGAATCGAACACTACGCTGTACGGATTACCGATCACATCAACCGAAACTATAGGATCGGCAGTGTATTGCAAAATATTTTTTAAATGTGTTTGAGACGCTCTTCTGTACGCATCGTTTATCTGTTCTACGGTCGGAATTTTTGTCAATACGCAAGTGATATCGGTCAGCGAACCATCCGGAACAGGAACACGCATACCGCAACCGCCAATTTTTCCTTCTAATTCAGGAAATATTTTTGTGATCGCTTTTGCAGCCCCTGTAGTTGTAGGAATGATACTCATTGCGGCTGCTCGTGAACGGCGGAGATCTTTATGCGGCGCATCATGCAAACGCTGATCGCCCGTGTAAGAGTGAACCGTACTGATGTAAGCCTCTTCAATAATAAACTCTTCCAACACCTTCAACATCGGTGCAGCGCAATTGGTTGTACAAGATGCGTTTGAAACAATGAGATCATTTTTGGTTAAGATAGAATCATTACAGCCTAATACAACTGTTTTTGTTTCATCTGTAGCAGGAGCAGAGATGATCACTTTTTTAGCGCCGGCGTTAAGATGTTTTTGTGCAGATTCTGTTGTAAGAAAATGCCCGGTCGATTCAATTACATAATCCACATTCAATTCTTTCCACGGCAGGGCAGAAGGATCTTTTTCAGCAACAACTTTTATCTTTTTACCATCTACAATTAAATGTTTCGCATCATAACTCACTTCACCTTTAAAAGCACGGTGAACAGAATCGTATTTCAACAAATGTGCTAATGTTTTAGTATCCGTCAGGTCGTTGATCGCAACAATTTCAAAATTAGATTGCGTGTGAGCTATCCTGAAAAAACAGCGGCCGATGCGGCCAAAGCCGTTTATGGCAATTTTTAATTTACTCATCGAGTTTCATGTATTTAATTAGTGTTTTATCCATTGGTGTCCGCTTTTCTGTCTTAAGATCATAAAAGAACCAATCATCGTCCAGCAAAGCAACCTTATCATCTTTCAGGTAATAAATATACTCAGCTTTCAGATTCCTTTCTTTGTTTTCTTTTACATCAAACACAATAAAGGAATTTTCGGAAGCATAAAGTCTGTATATAACGTAATTTTTGCCTGCGCATTGTATATGTTTAGTGCTGGTGTGGATTTTTTCTCCTTTGTAATTATAAATATCATCACTTCCGTTGAACTTGCTCCCGGCGGTACAGCAATAGATCAAAGAATCCTCAGTATTGAAACTGATCTTTGAGTATCCGGCAGGTATGATCGGTTTTCCTGACCTGTCGATTAATCCCAATAACGAATTCGTTTCAAAAGTATAAAAGCCCGGAACTTTCGTGAAATTCATATTATCGTATGAATCTGAAATTTGGACTCCTTTTTTTGTGGCCAGGATCTTTTTACCACTCACGCAAGCTATCATGAGATTAGTGTAGGTATGATATAATGAACCGCAAAATTTTGTTGGTGTGGCTTCACTACTTGAATCGAGGGAGTTAGGCGCCTTAAAGTACAAGCGTTCATTTTCAGGGTTAATGTATTTGAAAGTATAAACGATCTTTATCTGCTTTGTCAGTGAATTTACAGTTTGTTTTTTCGGATCAATACTGCCAACTAAACAAACCTGTTGTGTTTGATCGAATCCAAATACAGAATCATATTGCGGTTCAATGATGACAGCTTGACCTTTTTTGAACCCCCATTTGTCACCTGTTTTAAATGCTGAAATAGTTTGTGAGAAAGAGAATGCGTAAGTAAAAGTAATTATTACAGCGATTGTTAATCTTACTTTAACTAATGCTTTCACAGTTTGTAATTGGTTGTATAAAGATACGAAAAATAAAACTCTCTCAAACAGAGGAGTTTGGGAATTCTCCAAAAGGATTATTATAGTAAAGCATGGAATTACGTGCGTAAAACCCCGAAGGGGTAAAATTTCATCCCTCCGGGATTTGGAATTTTTCTCTGAACATTTCTATAATAATTTCAGTCCTTAGGACTTTTTTGCTGTTAGTCAATCATTGCAAATTATTTAATCCCGAAAGTGATGTTATAATTATAAAAAGCCAGCCATAGTACAAAATAAAACCCCGAAGGAGTGAAACTTCATCTCTCCTGCTGTTAGCCAATCATTATAATAAATATTAATCCCGAAGGGATGATATAATTATAGAAAACCAACCATTGTAAGAAATAAAACCCCGAAGGGGGTGAAACTTCATCTCTCCTGCTGTTAGCCAACCATTATAGTAAATATTAATCCTGAAGGGATGATATAATTATAGAAAACCAACCATGGTAAGAAATAAAACCCCGAAGGGGTGAAATTCTAAATATTAAATTTCACCCCTTCGGGTTAAGTATTGCTTATACCGTAAGTATTAAAATAATACCACCCTTTTCAAGGTTAAATATTAATCTGCTTGTAAGAACGGATATTTATAATCCGTTGCAGGCACAAATGTTTCTTTTATTGTACGTGGACTCACCCAACGTAATAAATTCACTTTAGCACCGGCTTTGTCATTCGTTCCGCTACCACGTGCTCCACCAAATGGCTGCTGACCAACAACTGCACCAGTACATTTATCGTTGATGTAGAAGTTACCAGCACTGTGTTGTAATGCTTTTGTTGCTAATTCGATCGCGTAACGGTCTTGTGCTAAAACTGCGCCTGTTAAAGCGTAGTTTGAAGTAGTATTAACTAATTCTAAAGTTTCTTTAAATCTGCTGTCCTTATAAACATAAATAGTTAACACAGGTCCGAATAATTCTTCGCACATGGTCACATATTTGGGATTGGTAGTTTTTAAAATAGTTGGCTGAATGAAATAACCTTTTGATTTATCACATTTTCCGCCGGCAACGATCTCAACTGATTTATCTTTTTTTGCTGCTGAAATGTATTTCGATAATTTGTCGAAACTCTTCTCATCAATAACAGCGTTAATGAAGTTAGTGAAATCTTCTGTCGGACCCATTTTCATGGATTTAAGATCAGCAATAAGGTATTTTTTTACTTCTTCCCATAAATTACTTGGAATGTAAGCGCGTGAACAAGCGGAACATTTTTGTCCCTGGTATTCAAACGCACCGCGACTGATTGCAGTAGCTAAAGCTTTTGCATCAGCAGATTTATGTCCGATTATAAAATCTTTTCCGCCTGTTTCACCAACAATTTTCGGATACGATTTATATTTATGAATATTGTTCCCGATAGTTTGCCAGATGTTCTGGAAAACTTCAGTACTTCCTGTAAAGTGAATACCGGCAAAATCACGGTGATTGAAAATTACATCAGCAGCATCCGGTCCGCTCGGGTAAATTAAATTAATCACTCCATCCGGAACGCCTGCTTCTTTAAAGATCTCCATTAACACATTTGCGCTGTATACTTGGGTGTTACTTGGTTTCCAAACAACAACATTGCCCATCATCGCGCAGCTTGAAGGTAAATTTCCTGCGATAGCGGTAAAGTTGAAAGGGGTTAATGCATAAATGAATCCTTCAAGCGGACGCCATTCTAAACGGTTCCAAACGCCGGGAGAAGAAATAGGTTGATCATTATAGATCTCTTGCATATAACTCACGTTGAAACGTAAAAAGTCAATGATCTCACAAGCGCTGTCAATCTCCGCCTGGAAAGCATTCTTACTTTGCCCCAGCATTGTTGCTGCATTTAATTTCATTCTGTACGGACCGGCGATAAGTTCAGCGGCTTTTAAGAAGATGGCAGCGCGGTGTTCCCATGCTAAGTTAGCCCACGCTTCTTTTGCAGCCAATGCAGCATTGATGGCTTGTTCAATATGTTTTTTATCACTCTTGTGAAAATAACCTAAAGTGTGTTTGTGATCATGAGGAGGAGCAAGGCGCACTTTATTGTTGCTTCTTACTTCTTTGTTTCCGACGTACATTGGAATATCAAGCTGTTTGCTGCGTAATGTTTTTAGCATTGCTTGTAATTCTTTGCGTTCAGGGCTGCCTGACGCATACTGTTTCACCGGTTCGTTAACCGGAACAGGTACTTTGTAAATTCCTTTAGGCATAGTTTAAATTATGAATTAAGAATGTAGAATTAAGAATTGAATTATTCTATTCCGAAATAAGCTAAGATGTTCAGTAATTCTTTATCGTTTTTGAATGTAAGGGTTATACTTCCGGCTTTTCCGTTGCGCTTGTAAGTGAAAGATTTTTCAAAGATCTTCTGTAATTTTTTCTGGATTTCTTTGTCTTCCATGCTGAGCGGTTTCTCAACACGTGTCACTTTTGGAGTGAATTTTATTTTTTCACCGCGTGCCAGATCTTCAATTTGACGAACAGAAAGATCCTGTTCTAAAGCCAAAGCAAAAATGGCTAACTGACGGTCTTCGTTATCGATATTGATCAAAGCTTTCGCATGACCCATTGTAATTTCACGGTCGCGGATAGATTTTTGGATCGCTGCAGGTAATTTTAATAAACGTAAGAAATTTGTTACAGTACTTCGTTGTTTTCCTACTTTCTCGCTTAATGCTTCCTGAGTTAAATTACATTCGTCGATCAAACGTTTGTACGAAAGAGAAACCTCTATCGGATCCAGGTCTTCACGCTGGATATTTTCAACCAATGCCATTTCTAACATAGCCTGATCATCTGCAACACGGATATAAGCGGGAACTTCTAACAATCCTGCCATTTGTGAAGCACGGAAACGCCGTTCACCCGAGATCAATTGATATTTATCGTAACCTAATTTACGGAGCGTTAAAGGCTGAATAATGCCGTGTTGCTTAATGGAATCAGATAATTCCTGTAAAGCAATTTCTTCGAAATTGGTACGAGGCTGGAACGGGTTTGTTTCAATGTTCTTTATTTTGATCATCGATACAGAGCCAACGATTGGTGCACCTTCGCCAACTTGTTTTGTTGTGATATCGGTTTTGGCATTTTCAAGTAATGCGCTCAATCCTCTTCCTAATGCCGGTTTTTTTGTAGTGCTCATAATTTTTTAGTTTGGAGTTCGTAGTTCGTAGTTCGCAGATAAAGGATTTTACTCCGAACGTTCAACTACCAACTATTTAAATATCTTCGCTTAATTCTTCTTCTGATACATTCTCTGCGCCTAAACCGATAGTTCTTTCTTCGTCGCTGATCTTTGTTAATCCGTTGCGTTGTAAAATTTCACGCGCTAAATTCAAATAGCTTACAGAGCCTTTTCCGATAGCATCGTGCATGATAATAGTTTTTCCGAAACTAGGTGCTTCAGCTAATTTTGTGTTACGCCCGATCAATGTATTGAACACCATATTCTGGAAATGTGTTTTCACTTCTTCCACAACTTGGTTAGCTAAACGTAAACGGCCATCGTACATGGTTAACAATACACCTTCGATATCTAAGTTCGTATTCAAATGGGTTTGAATGATCTTGATCGTTTGCAATAATTTACCCATTCCTTCCAAAGCAAAATATTCGCACTGTACAGGAATGATCACGCTGTCTGCTGCGGAAAGAGAATTGATAACCGTCAATCCTAATGAAGGGCAACAGTCAACAATAATAAAATCGTATTTATCTTTAATTTTCTCTAAAGCTTTCTTCATCATGTATTCACGATTAGAAAGATTTACTAATTCTAATTCCACACCAACTAAGTCAGCATTGGTTGGCAGCACGAACAGGTTAGGAGTGTCTGTTTTCAGGATCACATCTTTCGGATGCATACTATCGATGATACACTCGTATAATCCAGCTTTTACATTCTTAGGATCTACACCAACACCGGAAGTGGCATTTGATTGCGGATCTGCATCCACTAATAAAGTTTTGTATTCTAACACAGCTAAGCTGGCTGCAAGGTTGATGGCAGTTGTGGTTTTTCCTACTCCGCCTTTTTGATTAGCTATTGCGATGATTTTTCCCATAGTTTTTAGTTTGGAGTTCGCAGTTCATAGTCCGTAGATGTTGGATTTTACTCCGAACTACGAACTCTGAATTACCAACTATTTTTTTATTGTTTCTCCTATTTTCATTAAGGTTAGGTTTTTGCCTGCCCTGTTAAATTTATTTTGTGCTTCTGTTTGATCGATCTTTATGAATCCAAATGTATCGTAATGCATCCCGATGATATCATCACAATTAATGAAATCACAGGCAATGATCGCGTTCTCAGCTCCCATTGTGAAATTGTCGCCAATTGGTAAGAACGCAAAATCTACTTTCCTGTATTCACCTATTAGTTTCATATCGTAGGTGAGCGCCGTGTCACCTGCGTAATAAAAATTTCCTTCTGAACTTTCAACAACAAACCCCATCGCGTGTCCGCCATAGCTTCCGTCAGGTAAACTGCTGCTGTGAACCGCATTCACACATTTCACATTCCCGAAATCCAGTTTCACTTTTCCACCAATATTCATCGGGTGAACATTTTCAACACCTTGTTTAGTTAACCAAACAAAGATCTCGTAAGTACAAATTACTTTTGCGCCTGTACGTTTAGCTAGTGGTACCGCATCAGCAATGTGATCTTCGTGACCGTGACTTATCAAAATGTAATCAGCTTTTATGGTATTAACGTTGATGCTTTTGGCTAATTCGTTAGGACTGATAAAAGGGTCGAATACAATATGTTTTCCGTTAATTTCTACGCCAAAACAAGAATGTCCGTAATAAGTAATGTTCATAGGTCAGTAACTAGAAAACAGATTTCCGTAAAGTTAAACTAATAAGGGTTTTTGGACAGGCTAACTTTTTAACAATAGAGGCTAGTTATGAGTTAAAGTGTTAATAAAAAAACAGCCTGAAAGTCAGCTCTAAATTTGGAGAAATGGAATAAAAAAACCGCCGTCTTACGACAGCGGTTCTGATATTTTTTAATGATCTGTTGAATTAGTTTGTATACAGGGCGTTAAACTCCTGGACAGCCTTACGAACCTCGTCAATTTTAAAGAACCATTTATCAACTTGTTCAAGAAGAATCGGTTGGTCTTTAAAGAAAGGCTTCAGGATCTTCTTGTGGCTTCTTTCATTAAGCTGGGTAAGCACATTTGTTCCGGTCTTATCTGCTTCGGTCGCTCGTGTATCAATAATAAAATAAACAGACATTGTTTTACCTGCATCATCTCCTGTTCCGGGGTATTTCCATTCCATCAGGTTCAAGCGGCCTTGTTCAAGATACTTGATATAGACATCGCTCTGATCCATTTTTAAAAGGGTGTAATGATTGTTATCAAAACCGTAACCTTTGGTTTTTTTCGGAGTCATTTCAGCTCCTTTTGCTCCTCCTTTTGCCCTGAACATAAAAAAAGTATGGTAATCCCATTCATTGTCCATATTATTTTGAATTTCGCCTCTTACAGTATCATTTTTCTGGTTCAGGTAGTAACCTTTAGAATATTCGGGCGTCATTTTCATATCCTTTCCTTTTTTTGCGGGTTGGGCAAAAAGACCTACCGATAGAAGTGCTAAAACAGCGACAAATAAGTTTTTCATAGAGAGTTTAATAATTGGTTAAAGTTAACTTTTTAAACGCAATAAACATACCACAATTTCCTAAAATTAGCCAAAAAAGGGGCCTAATTATCCATAAAAAGATGACCTTCTTTCCATCCCCGAACTGCTTCATACCAAGAGAACCGATAGGGCTCGCTGCGTTCCATAACAAAATCATTTTCACTGAACGGATTCGTTATTTTTTTAAAATTGAACCTTAAGGAATTTGCCTGCGATTCCATACCATAGATCCACAATTCGTGAGTGGCGTATTTATACATTTTTACCGGCGCACCATAAACAATATATACCATGCCGCGGTCAGTTTGCCAGCCGGATTGAAAGGAAGTAAAAAACTTATTGGCGTGTTGTACTCTTGAATAATATTTTTTTAATAATTCCTTGGCGCGCTCATTACTTCCGCCTTTCTCTTTCCAGAATTCATCTATTGCTAATTTTTTATTGGGAGAATTCAAAAGGGCCTTATACTCATCATTTGTAGTGATATAACGGATGCATTTTATCATTTCAGTTTCATCTTTTATCCCCGGGAAAGAAGCGTCAACTGAAAAAAGCGTTAAGCCATTCTTAGTTTCTTTCTCGGTAACAACATGGTAAAAACCTTTTTCAGGAATTATTAGTTTGAAGATGCCTGAATTTCTGCTGATCACAAAAAAACTATCGGGTTTATAATCGAACGCCGTACGTTCGATGGTAGAATAGGGTGGCGGTGAAATCGGAAAATCCTGTTTAAAATGATCTACAATGAAATTATTCTCTGTATTGATAAAACTTTTTATTACAACGGTATCGCCTGCTTTTAAATGGTAATCATAAAGGATACTGCCGTCATTTTTCTGGATCAAAAAACTTTGACGCGTGCCGGGTGTGCTTTTATCTATGGTTAGCACATAAGGTGTCCTGGTTTTTTTGTTCAGGTCGTAAACTGCTATTTCGCATAAGTAACTTTGCCCCGCTTTACATTTCGAGAATAAATTCCCCTTCAGGGTCTTTGGATAGAATTTATCACCTTGCCGGTCTAAGAGTGTAACCCCGCCTGTATCTAACACTTGTTTTATTTTTCCGTTCGTATAGGTCGCAAACCTGATCTTAACTGCAGCGTAGAACATGTTGGATGTATCCGGACGTTTGTACAATAAATTATCGTTATCAAGACTAAAATATATTTGAGTTATTGAATCACTGATGTGGTAAGCCAGCAATTTAGTATCCGGATCCTGGTTCGTTTTTTTATAAAGGTTCTCTTTCGAATGATAGGCTTCTTTCGGAGTGGTACAGGCAAATAAAAGCGCGCCTGATAGCAGGCAAAGTAAAGTGGAATATTTAGCAGCTTTTAACAATGATCTTATTTAACGATAAAGTTAAACTTTTAGTACATTTGTTTTTCATCTGAAACCTAAAAATTATATAATTCCCATACTTATTGCGCTGGCAGTAATTTTGTGTGCTTGGTTCTTTTCAACCATTCTTATTTATTTGGTTATTTCTTTGGTTCTTTTTCTTGTTGGTTATCCGTTAACCAGTTCTATTGAGAAAGTAAAGATCGGGGGAAAGAAAATAAACGACGGTATCGCAGCCTTTGTAACGCTGGTTGTCTTGTTCGGCATATTTACGATGTTCTTCTATTTGATCTTACCGCCGTTGATCCAGCAGGTATCATTCATGTCTGATCTTAATTTTTATGATGTATTGCATGGGATTTTAGATCAGTATCCTTCATTAAATTATTTATTTTCTCAATTGGGCAGTGAAGAAACATTAAAAGCATCTATGAACGAACAATTCGAATCTGTTTTTAACTTCGATAATGTATCCTTGATATTAAACAACCTGGTTGCATACTTAAGCAGTTTCCTGGGAGGTTTATTCTGTGTCCTGTTCATTACTTTCTTCTTTCTGAAAGACGAACATACTGTGAGCCGGACCATTTTATTGTTAACCCCTCAAAGAAGAGAACGAGAAGTAAAAGAAATATTAGTGACCTCTAAAAAAATGCTGAGTAAGTATTTCATTGGTTTGATAATTGATATTGTTAGTGTTGGAGTACTGGCCGGTTTTAGCTTATGGATGTTAGGAATCAAGAACGCGCTCATTATTGGTTTTGTGGCAGGTTTATTCAATGTTGTTCCGTACATCGGCCCTATGATCACATTATGTTTTGCTTTGTTTTTAGGTGTGAGTGGTTGCATAGAAGTGGGACAATACGATCAGATCTCGGGTGTAATAACAAAGATCTTTATTGCTTTAATGAGTATAAATATCCTGGATGCGATCTTTCTTCAGCCATTTATCTTCTCAAATACAGTGAAAGCGCATCCGCTCGAAATATTCTTGGTGATCCTTGCCGCAGGTACTTTGGCCGGAATAGGAGGAATGGTGGTTGCAATTCCGGTTTACACATTGATACGCATAGTAGCGGGACAATTTCTTTCACAATTCAAATTCTTTAAAAAGATAACAGAAAATATAACCGATTAAAATGGCCTACGAAAAATCATTAAGCTTCTTAAAAGCAATTAAGAACAACAATAACAAAGATTGGTTCGATAAGAACAAACCAAAATACCTTGAAGCAAAAGCCGAGTTCGAAGTTTTTGTTCAGAAAATGATAAACGCACTTAGTAAATTCGATAAGAAGATAGATGGCAACATGCTTGCTAAGAATTGTGTGTTCAGGATTTACAAGGATGTTAGATTCAGTAAAGACAAAACGCCATACAAAACGCATTTTGGCGCTTATTTTAGTCCGGGCGGTAAAAAATCAAATGCTGCGGGTTATTATTTCCACTTTGAACCCGGCAATATGTTCTTAGCAGGTGGTAATTGGCAGCCTGAGCCTCCGCAATTACAGGCGATCAGGCAGGAAATTGATTACAATGGAGATAAATTAACGAAGCTGATCAAAGCAAAGTCGTTCCAAAAGTATTTCGATGATCTGTCAGATGAAGATAAATTAAAAACAGCGCCTAAAGGTTTTGATAAGGAGAGTAAATATTTAGAGTACCTGAAACTTAAGAGTTTCGTTGTTTATCATAAACTCAGCGATAAGGATTTTAAATCGAAGAATTTCGAGAAATTCACAGTTGAAGGCTATAAGGCAATGTATCCTGTGATCCGGTTTTTAAGAGAGGCAACTGATCATTGATCCGAAATAAAAAAGCCCCGCGGCTGCGAGGCTTTTTATTTATTCAGGGTAAGTAATGGGACTCGAACCCACGACCCCTAGAACCACAATCTAGTGCTCTAACCAACTGAGCTATACCTACCATTTTGGGAACGCAAATGTAATAATTTTTTTGCTTTTAGTAATATATTCCTTAAAAATCCGTTTTAAAATGTATTTTTAGCACTCTCAAAAAGCAGGAATGATCAAAAACATCATACAAACACTTTTTACCAAGGGTTTTGTTGCAATAATCAACTTTTTAATTCTTATCGTTTCTGCTAAATACCTGGGCGTAAATACCCGTGGTGAGATCAGTTTATTTGTCCTAAACATAGCTATTATCCAGATCATAAACGAAATATATACCGGTTATTCATTGGTTTACTTTGTTCCAAAATTCAATTTGAAAAAACTGGTTGTGAACGGTGTGGTCTGGACCATAATCGCCACTTCCGTTTCTAACCTCATTTTCTTTTTAATGAATAAAGAGATCAGCGGTTACGAGTGGGATATGTTCTTTTTATCATTGATGGTGATACTGAATACTTTTAATTTGGTAGTTATACTTGCAAAGGAAAATGTAAAGCTTTATAATTTCATTTACCTGTTGCAGCCGTTCTTATTATTATGTGGTATCGCATTCTTTACTTTAAACCGGGGTGATTTTACCTTCAGGGCTTATGTGATCCCGCTTTATATTTCTTTCTCAGTTTCTTTTATTATCTCTACTATAACCGTTATAAAATATGTGCTTGCTGATAGCGGCAAATTCGAATTTTCTTTGAAGGCGGTTTTTGAGAATGGTTTTTTCTGTCAGCTCGCCGGTGTTTTCCATGTATTGGTGAACCGTTGCAGCTTTTACGTTTTAGGATCAAGCGCCTTAGTTGGATTGTATTCGACAGCTTCCTCATTAATAGAATCTGTCTGGATCATTTCTTCCGGTATAACACCCATAGTTTTGTCAAAGATCTCGAATACCGGGGATACACCGTTTAACCGTGCTATGACCCTCACATTTGCGAAAGCTGCATTCATATTAAGTTTCCTTTCTGTTTTAGTATTATGGTTCATTCCTGTAGAATTGTTCATCTACTTATTAGGAAAGGATTTTTCGAACACAAAAAACATTATGCTTTGTTTGGCACCGGGTATTTTATGCATTAGTTTTTCAACTGTGATCAGCCATTATTTTAGCGGACTCGGAAAATTACGTTTTATTGCCGGCTGTAATTTTATGGGATTTGCCTGTGCTGTTACATTAGCATTCTTTTTGATCGACAGGTACAGTTTAACCGGGGCTGCCGTAGCGGCAAACGTAGGTTATTTTATTTCATCACTGGGATTATTTTTTGGTTACGCTGTAAAGAATAAACTGACACTTTACGAATTCTTCAACCTGAAGGCTGATATTCAAAATATCAAACAAGCCTTTTAAAACTGTCCTGAAATGGTCAGGTATTGTTTCACCGAACAATTGATCACCGCAACAGCAGTGGTAACTATAAACAGCCACATAACTGTTATACCGCCTTTAGGATGTTTGATCTTTAATTGAATAAAGAGGGCAACGATAGTGATCATGAATGGAATGAGGGCAGGATTATAGGCAAGGGAAGAAGCAAGGTCGCCCCTCATTAAAGCAAAAAAGGCTCTCGTCATGCCGCAACCCGGACAATCGATACCGAACACGCTTTGGAACATGCAAGGCGGGCTATTATCCCTGATCCATTCTAACATTTTTATTTACTCCTAAACCTAAATTTTACCTTGTTGGACCTTACGACTAAGCTGATGTTTACATAAAACTTAATCTTTTACTCCGATGATGGACATTGGAAAGTCCTACGGGTTAAAAATAAAAAACCCCGTCCCAACACTACTGTTGGGACAGGGTTTTTTAATGCTTAGGGGTTAAAAATTATTTCTTTTTTCCACCTTTTTCAGCAGCTTTAGCTAATGAATCAGCCATTGCAGTTGAGTCAGCTTTTGCTTTTTCAGCAATAGCAGCAGCTTCAGCAGCAGCAGCTTCAGCAGCAGCGATAGAATCAGTTTTTTGTTTTTCTACAGCAGCGATAGAATCAGCTTTAGCTTTTTCTTTTGCTTCGATTTCTTCTTTAGATGGACCGCAAGCCACGAAAGCAGCAGATAAAGCGGCAACAGCTACGATTGATAATACTTTTTTCATTTGTTGAGTTTTTTGTTTAAGTTTAATTTGGGGGCAAAGATATATATATTTTGAAATAAATTACAAAAATCCTTAAAAAACCCTTTTTTTTTTCAACATTTCAACAATGAAGGTGGCTATTTTAGGCTTTAAAGCTAATTTTACCCCGTATGTATAAAATCATCAAAAGCTTTCTCTTTTTAATGGACCCCGAGAAAGCACATCATTTTACCTTCTCCTTAATACGATTTTTACATAAAATACCCGGAATCGCCTCCCTTTTGAAAGCAATTTATGGCTATGATCACCCAAAATTGGAAAAAACCTTGTTTGGACTCCGTTTTAAGAATCCTGTTGGCCTGGCCGCGGGGATGGATAAGGACGCCAAACTTTTTAATGAATTCGGGAACCTGGGTTTCGGGTATGTTGAGATCGGTACTGTGACCCCAAAAGCCCAGCCTGGGAATGATAAGCCAAGATCCTTCCGCCTCCCGAAAAACGATGCCCTTATAAACAGAATGGGCTTCAATAACGAGGGGGTAAAAGCAGCAGCAGAACGTTTAAAATACAGAAAAAACAGGTCGGTTATAATTGGCGGGAATATCGGTAAGAATAAAGTGACCCCGAATGAGGACGCGATAAAAGATTACGAGATCAATTTCAACGAACTTTTTGATGTAGTGGATTATTTTGTTGTGAATGTAAGTTCTCCTAATACACCGGGATTAAGAGATCTCCAGGAAAAAGAACCGTTGACCAGATTATTGAATCGTTTGCAGGAATTGAATCATGCAAAACCAAACTCAAAACCAATACTTTTAAAGATCGCGCCGGATCTGACCGATAGTCAGTTGGATGATATCATTGATATTGTAAGAATAACGAAGATAGAAGGTGTTATTGCTACTAATACAACCATCAGTCGGGAAGGATTGGATTACTCAAAAGAGGAAATTGAAAAGATAGGCATGGGTGGATTAAGCGGGAAGCCATTAACTAAACGCAGTACAGAAGTTATTCGTTATCTGAAACAAAGATCGAATAACGCGTTTCCTGTAATCGGAGTTGGAGGGATTCACAGTGCTGAAGATGCGGTCGAAAAACTAAAAGCAGGAGCAGATCTTTTACAATTGTATACAGGGTTTATTTATGAGGGGCCGGGATTGATCAAAGAAATTAATAAAACTATCATAGCACAAAATATTTTCAAATGAGAATAACTGAATGTCCGCGCGATGCGATGCAAGGCATCAAACAATTTATTCCCACCGAATTAAAAGTGGAATATCTGAACCAATTATTAAAAGTTGGTTTTGATGTTATTGATTTCGGGAGTTTTGTTTCGCCGAAAGCAATCCCCCAATTACAGGATACAGCTGAAGTGCTGAAGAAATTGGATCTTTCAAAAACCAATTCGAAATTATTAGCCATTATTGCCAATACAAGAGGCGCTGAAGACGCCTGCAAATTTGAAGAGATAAATTATTTAGGCTTCCCGTTTTCAATTTCAGAGACCTTCCAGCAGCGGAATACGAATTCATCTATTGCAGAATCATTAGTCAGAGTAGAGGAGATCCAAAACCTTTGTATAAAACATAAAAAGGAAATGGTAGTTTACATTTCTATGGCATTTGGGAATCCGTATGGCGATGTCTGGAATTCGGATATTGTAATTAACTGGACCAAAAAATTATCGGAGATGGGAATTAAGATAATTGCTTTGGCTGATACGATAGGCTGTTCAACTCCAGATAACATCAATTATCTGTTTTCAAATCTGATCCCGGAATTTAAGAATGTGCAAATAGGTTCGCATTTGCACAGCACCAAAGAAAAAGCATTAGAAAAAATTGTAGCCGCTTACCAAAGCGGTTGCCGCAGTTTTGATGTCGCTGTTCATGGTTTCGGTGGGTGCCCGATGGCAAAAGATGATCTCACCGGTAATATGGCAACAGAAGACCTGATCGGATATGCTGAAACTAATTCAATAGCATTAAATTTAAATATGGCTGAATTAACAAAGGCTTATGAATTAAGCTGGAAGGTATTTAACAATTATCATTAGGTTTCAGTCAGGGCTAAAGCCCTGTATCTTTTTTTCTTTTCAAACCCCAGACTAAAGTCTGGGTTTTTTTGTTCAAAGAGAATAATCTTGAGATCCCAAAAGCATCATTTTATTAACCCCGGACTTTAGTCCGGGGTTTTTTACAGTATGACCTAGTATGGGCTTTAGCCCTGAGAGTTTGCATAACAATTGTATTAAAAAATGAAAAAGGTATTTGATTATTAGATAATTTTCTTGATGTTTACTTTTGGAACAATTGATCTTGAAAAAAAGTTTACTCAGTATATTTATTTTCTCCTGTCTTTTTACATTTTCCCAAAAGGAATTTGAAAAATACGGACCCATGGGCAGTCGCGTGTATGTGGATCTGAAAGAAGCTTTGAGTGTTGGTGCCGGTGTTTATAAAATGGATCTGAGTTATAAAAAATTAGATCCTAAAGACTATAACAAACTAAGCAAACTAAAAGATCTCCAGGTTTTAAAATTAAGTGGAAATGAGATTACCGAGTTTCCGAAAAACATCGGCGACATGAATAATTTGTTGTACTTCGCCAGTTATAATAATGCATTCACTTCTTTTCCTGATGACTTCAAAAAACTGTACGGTCTCAATCATTTGGAATTAAGTCATACTAAGATCGACAGTATTCCTGCATCGATAGCTTATCTTTCAAAACTCAAGACCATAAAATTCACGGATACGGATGATACTTTAAAATTACCTACAACTTTACGTTACATAAAAAATTTGCAGGACATACAGATCGAGAATTGCATCATGGATAGTTTTCCGAGACAATTGTTCTGGGTATCTTCATTAAAATTCTTATACCTTTCAAAAACAAACACACATTTTTTATCTACGCATTTCGAGAGATTACCGAATCTTGAAGTTTTAATTTTGGAAAGTAATCCTATCACTTCACTTCCGAATACTATTTACCTGGCTAAGAATTTACGTTTGATCTCTATCCGCAACACTAAGATCACAAAGTTACCTGTTACTATTTCCCAAATGGAGAATTTAGCTCTTCTTGATGTGCGCGGTTGCGGGATGTCGAAAGAATATGTTGATGAACTGAAAGCACTTTTGCCCTCATGTGAGATCCGGTGGGATGTTCCGGTTGCTGAAAAAAAATAGGCCCGGTACATTTCTGCACCGAGCCATTCACCTTTAAAAAATCTGTTTAGAAATTGAACGAGTAAGTAATGTTATTGATCATAACAGTTGCTGATCTGTCACAAGTCCCATTTCCGAAATCAATGTAACGTGTAGCTTTTGTACCCGGAGTAAAATTTAATTTGCCCTGGATGAAAGGATATTTCAGTAAAGCACCACACGTACCAAAGTCTCTTGTTAAACCGATCATATAAGCAGAGTAGGTCTCGTTTGAAGCTGTCATACCTGTAGCAGTTCCATCCAATTGAACTCTTGCTTTGCTCCAGTTAATAGGAACTCCTTGTCCGCCATAACACATAGGATCGCTTGTGTTAGCCAAAGTTTTATTACGGTTGCAATTCCATGTAACAGTTCCGCCACCTGCTGAAGCCGGTTTATTGATGGTTACGTTTGCAGTGATATTCCAGGTTAGGTTAGTTCCGGGATTTGTTCCTGAAGGAATACTCATCGGTGTAGTATTAGTAATTGTTTTCGACATTGCAGCTACGGTGTAATCATCAACAGTGTAATTTGCCGAAGTAATTGACATTTTAAATCCCGGTGTGCGGTAATAGATCGGCATAATTGTATTTGTTGAAATGGAATAATCGAACATTAATTTTCCTGAACGTTTTCTGCCATCCATACAAGTTACTCCCGGAGACGGACCGAAATCAATAGTAAATGTTTTTACTCCGAAAGAGATTGTTCCTGATGTAATACCAAAAACATCATTGTTCTTGTCGATCCTGTAAGTTGATAAAGTTCCTGTTTCAGCACCTTGAGATCCTATACCACCAACATCACTCATCATATTTTCTGCTAATTGGTTTTCTTGCGCGGCGGTTTGATCTGAATCCGGATCTTCTGCTTCTTTAGTTTTTTTTCTGCAGCCAGTTAGCATCAACGAACCCGCTAATACTAAAGTGCTAAGGGTTAAAATCACTTGTTTGGTTTTCATCTTTTTTTTATTTAAGGTTATTAATTTTTGTTATTTGAACGTTTGACCTTAATACTTGTTAAAGGTTTAATCTAATTTAAGATTTTTCTTAAAAAAGGACTAAATTTGATATGTATATTATAGGTTTATTTGAGATTTAAGATTATGATAATCATTCTATTAGCCTCATTTTCAATTAGTAAGGCTCAGCGTGAAAGTAAATTTACTTTAAAACCTGCTTTGGGTATTACAGCTTGCCAGGTACATGGCGATAAATATGATGGTTATAATAAACTCGGATTTACCGGCGGTCTGTACCTTAATGCATTATTAAAAAAGAAACATTCACTGGAATTCGGGATAATCTTTATTCAAAAAGGAGCCCGCAAAAACCAGAATGTAGAAAAATTCGATTATTCGTTTTATATATTACGGTTAAATTATATTGAAATTCCATTATACTACCGATGGCAACATAACAAGTTCTTTTATACAGCAGGACTTTCTTACGGTTATCTTATAAGTTATTATGAGGGGAGCAGTGAACTTGGAAATTACACCGGGCTATATCCTTTCCTGAGATCAGAATACAGTTTTAATATTGGTCTTGGTATGATGATAAAGCCACAAATTGGTGTTGAGGTAAGAACAAATAATTCATTTCTTACAGTGCGGCCGTGGCAGAGTGGTTTTGTGCAGCCCTATTATAATACAATACTTGGCCGTACATTTAATAAAGGCAGTTATAATAATATACTGGAAGTTGTTTTAACATATAAACTAACACCTAAAAAAGAACGCCGTGAGCCAACAGAAGAAATATAAGATAGTGGTAGCCGTTACAGGTGCCAGCGGAAGCATTTATGCTAAAGTATTGTTAGATAAACTAAAACTGGCGGCGGATCAGATAGAAACTGTTGCAGTTGTGATGAGCGATAACGCTAAAGATGTCTGGAAACACGAATTAAAATCAGATAGTTTTTCTTCTTACGGCTATAATTTTTATGGGAAGACAGATTTCAACGCGCCTTTTGCATCAGGTTCTTCAAAATTCGATTGCATGATCGTTTGCCCGTGCAGCATGGGAACACTCGGACGGATTGCAGGTGGTATAAGTAATGATCTTATTACGCGTGCAGCGGATGTGATGTTAAAGGAACGCCGTAAGTTAATTTTAGTAACGCGTGATACGCCTTTGAGTTTGATCCATATCAATAATATGAAAACGGTGACAGAAGCCGGTGGTATCATAGCGCCCGCATCTCCTTCTTTTTATTCAGTCCCAACTGATTTTGAGGCTTTGGTTTCTACGGTTGTTGATAGGGTCATCGATATTGCAGGACTAGAGATCCCGACCTACAGATGGGGTGCTGAAGGAAGCCGTTTAAATAAATAACCCCAAACAATAAGTATTTAGGGCAAGGTTGTGACTTTTTAATTTCCCTGAATTATGCTCTTAAAATTGTAAAACATGAAATATTTTTTGCTGTTTATTGCTTGTCTTCTTTTTGGAAGTTCAGTTATTTCTCAAAACTTAAAACCAACTGATAAACTTGCTTTATTAAAAGGTACGGTAACTAATTTCAAAGGAAAACCTTTAGGAAAAGAGATCATTATGTTCTACAATGAAAAAACAAAAGCCCTTGTTAAAGTAAATACCGATGCTAACGGAAAATTTGAAGCGCTGATCCCTGTTGGAGGTGTTTATGCTTTAAAATACAAAACATTTACTGCAGATGTGGATTATACAAAAATGGAAATTCCGAATGATAAAGAAGCAACTTACGAAGTCGGCATTAAAATTGAACCACCGAAAGATTTTGTTTTAGAGAATGTGTATTTCGATACCGGAAAATCTTCATTGAAACCAAATTCATTCAAAGCTTTGAATGATCTTGTCGAGATCCTGAAAATAAAGAACACAATGGTTGTGGAAATTCAGGGTCATACTGATAATGTCGGGAAAGACGAAGACAACATGAAATTATCGCAGGACAGGGCAGATGAAGTGAGAAAATACCTGGTATCGAAAGGAATTGAAACTGCCCGTGTAACGTCAAAAGGTTACGGACCCACCATGCCTGTTGCTGATAATACAGACGACAAAGGCAAGGCAAAGAACAGAAGGACGAGTTTGAAAGTGATAAAGGAATAGGGTTATTCTATTGCGATTTTTCCTTCGCTGACTTGATTTTTATTTTCTAAGATCAGGTAATGATATAAGCCTTTAGCTAAGTTATTAGTGATGATTTGATTTTCTCCCTGCGTTATTTTTTGTCCGTAAACTTTTTGTCCGAGTGAATTTACTAAAATAAGCTCACCATTTTTTATATCTGAATCGACCTGTAATTTGAAGGAACCATTATTTGGGTTTGGGTAGAGCTTTATAGTAATTTTATTTCTGTTGATCTCGTTTATACCCGTAAAACAATTAATAAACGGAAACGTTATTGAGCTACAAGTTAAAGGTGTATAACCCGGCCCATTTAAATTGGCAGGGTCATTAATTGTAGCACCGGGTTCCACAACGATGATTCTTCCGCTTTGCCAGCCGGTTGGAATGACATTCAAAGTTCCGCCATTTTTGATATAAATGAGCGCAGAGCGTCGTTCGCCCCCCTTCCAAAAATAGGTAGCTCCAGGGCTAATAAAAATTTGAAGATCACCACCCAGGATAGTATCGTAGACAGTTGCACTGTCACATAAATAATATTGTGCATAAGGAGTATACGAAGGGGTGCTTGAGATACCCGGATAGAATACAACATCCGGTATTAAAGCGGACATATTACAAGAAGGGCCTTGTCCTAAAAGCAAATTTGTAAGTATACTAAAGATAAAAACGAGCTTTTTCATTTTAGATAAAGGTAATAAATATTGGTTATAAAGGTAAAGCCCTTGCTTAAGCCTATTAAAGAATAAGAAATTAGTATATTTGCCCCTCGTTTTGGAGACTTGTCAGAGTGGTCGAACGAGCACGCCTGGAAAGTGTGTATACCCAAAAGGTATCGAGGGTTCGAATCCCTCAGTCTCCGCTGGTAGTACAAAAAGGCGCCATTGGCGCCTTTTTTCGTTTTATGCAATGTTGAAAATCCTGATTTTCAAAAGCGGAGGAAAATGAAAAATGCGTTCGAAGAACCACTTTTTGTATTTTGACTCAGGGTGTAAAGGAATCCTGAAAATAATCCCTCCTTCACCCCAAAGGTTATCAAACGATATTTACATAATTCAAAGTGAAAAGAATGAATCTTTTTATAGGGGATTCAGTGAAAACTGAAAGCGAGAGAAAAATCTTAGAAGGCAACTATAGAAAGGCATTTAAGGTCATGGTTCCTCGTAAATATTTGTGATAAATAGTTACGGATAACTTTAAAGCAAAACAAAGGCAAGACCGAATTTTACTTTTTTAAGGATGTAGGAAACAGGTGTTTGTTTATCTAATAACAGAGAATGTGCGTTTTGTAAACAAACCGTTGACAATACTGTCAACGGTTTGCTAGGGCTCGTCTTTTTTAAAGTACTGCATTAAGCAAAAAGTAATTATGAAAGCTCCGGCCAATCCTTCAAATATCGTTGCGCCGGCTACTGTGATCGGATTTGAACCAACTCCGAAATAGTGCCCGATTCCGGTTAATACCGAAGGGTATAAAGAAGTATAGATCAGCAAGAACAGAGCATGAATACCAACTGATACTAATGAAGTGTACATGCCTACTTTAAATCCTTCAAAATAATCAACACTGCCTCCTTTGCCATTCGGACTTATGTTTTGAATTGCGAAGTAAGAGCCAAACGCGAGCAAGAACATGTTGATAACGCTTAATTCATGAATTTCTAAACGATTAGTTATTCCGCACAAAGCCAGAAAACTGGTTATTAATAGTATTGAAGTAAGAATGCCATTCTTTAAACAAATTTTATGAATGGTATCACCTGAATTTTGCCTGTGAAACTGCTTGTTCTCCGATAAGCTTTTGTTTCTGAATAAATCAAATGTTGCCATGATAATATTTAGTTTAAGTTTTCAATTTAAAAAGGGGGCGGCATTTTCCGCCCCCAATTTTTTTGTTTGTTAGGTGATTGAAATTTGTTTTAATAATTTTGGTTTTGCAGGTTCTTTTTTAGGAACCATGATGTGTAAGATCCCATCTTTGTAATTGGCGCTTATTTCATCGGCTTTTACCAAATCTTCAGGTAAATTAAACGAGCGGCTGAACGATTGGTAGCTGAATTCTTTTCGAGAATATTTACCGTCCTCGCTATTTTTTTCGGTTTTGTTTTCTTTTTGAACTGATATCACAAGCGTGTCCTGTTCTAATTCAACCTTAAAATCTTTCTTTTCCATGCCGGGTGCAGCCATCTCGAGCTCAAAAGCCGTATCAGTTTCTTTTACATTTACGGCAGGAACAGAGTTAACGTTACTAACCGCGCGGAATGGCAGTTGGAAAAGATCTCTTGTTAAAAAATCATCGAATAACGATGGGAATTCAGGAAACAAATGGTTATTACCATTACCGTTCCATTTCATTACTGATTTCATTTTGTCCTCCTTTTCTTTATGTCACGCTGTGACGTGACCGGTTAATTAATTGTTTTTATATTGTTTTCTTTTTTTGATATCCGTTAGGGTAATTTCGTTTCATAAAACTGCGTTTGATCGAATCCATCTGCTGATACATGTCTTCAAACATTTTGTTATTCAGTTCAAACCTCTTTTGAAAATAGTCATCGTTAAAAAAGTCATATTTGAATAATGAATCGTTAAAGAAAATATTATTAGTTCTGCGATCCATTAGATTCGGATAACTTTTTTCAAAGAAGGAACGAAAACTGCTGAATATACTATCGTTTCCTAATTGCATTGATCCTTTCGGGCTTGAATAGAAGTAAGAGTAAGTAGAATCGAACTTCACTATGTTACCTTTATCATCGTACTGCTTGTTAACTTTTACATCTACTCTTGGCTTACCCAAAGAATCTCCTTTTAGCGGCGCTACTTTTTTTGTTTCAGCAAGCTCGGATCTTTCTTTTTGGGTTTGGCCATTACAACCGGAAAAAACCACAAAAAGAAAGCTGACCAGCATTATTTTCATTGTTTTCATTTTTTCCTGTTTTTAAATAATCTAAATCAATGTATCTGTCAACTCAAATTTGCGTTTAGTTTAAGGCGGCACTTTAATGTCATTGTTGAAGTGGTTAAACAAAAAAGGTTTATATCTGTTAGTCCTTCTTCGACTGAGCGAAAGAGGCCTTGAAACTAATTTAATATTAAGTGCCTGCGGAAGTAAGATTACCGGCGTCTTAACAGAGGTAATCGGCAAATTTTGATGTTTACCGTTTAAAGGACTAAAGATGTATTGATCTTTATTAAACCAATCGGGAGTAGATAGTTTAATATCTGAAATACCCTTAGGTGCGACACATAAGGCATCACAATGTGTAACGCTTGTGAGATATGTATACCCGGGAGAAAGGTTACCGGGAGACTGAAGGCCCCAAAGGGACAAAATTAATATGAATACCGCTCTTTTCATTTTTCTTCTGTTAAAGTGTTCAACAAAATCTGAATTCCAAGATTTGATATTTTATTCTCTCTGTTTCTTTTTATTTTTATTTAAGTTTTTCTGATTATGTATTATCAATTGCTGTACCGAGTCAAAAAAGTGAACTTTTGACTCAATTTTTTGTTAATAACCGTTAAGGAAGAGGAATTTATTTCAGAATTAAATGACAAATTTTCACTTTTTCTTTTGAAAACCCGGATCCTTTTCAGCTGACAGAGTTCTATTGGAAGAAAGAAACCCTTGTTTAAATGGTCTTTTTTCCCCTCTTGCAGAAATGTTCAATGCGCGTTTGCTATTACAAACTAAATTTGTAGCATAGATGTAATTTTACTGATTATTTTTCTGTGCAGAGAGCATGATGGACACAGCAAAACAGGTGCACTTTACATTTGATAATTTAAAATTTAAATTAAGAGAATGGAAAACAGTTGTACCCCGGGGATCACGGATCTTAAAAAAGTATTTGAACAAGTAATGATCGGCGTCCAGGAATATTCGGTCATATTGCTTGATCCTTCCGGAACCATACTCACGTGGAATAAAGGCGTTGAAAAAATAAAAGGTTATAAGGCCAATGAGATCGTAGGCCAGCATATCAGTATATTTTACCTTCCGGAAGACCGAAATCAGAAGCTTGCAGAAAAATTGATGGAAGAGGCAAGGTTAAAGGGCAGCGCTTTTCATATAGGAAAAAGAATTCGGAAGAACGGCTCGATTTTTTGGGGAAGGATAGAGTTAACTGCAATAAAAAGTGAGAATGGAGACCTGATTGGTTTTACGAAAATGGCAAACCCCTTATCAGACACCACCGGGGCTTTGAATTTCGGAGGATAGCTTTTTATTATACGACTAAAATCTTATTTAAAGTTTAATCCAACGGAACTTTCAGTTGACCTAATACCGCTTTGGTAGTTAAAAGATGTTCCTGGGTTGTATATGCATCAACTTCATTCGATATGAGCATGTGCACAACTGCGTTTTGTGTGTAAGCATATAGAAAGAATCCAAGTACTTTTCTCCGGATATAAAATGCAAGAATAATGTCTTCAGGAACCACTTCGGCTTTGTCTAATAATATGTTGCCATTGTGATCGGTGATCTTGTTATTAACATATTGAGTGATATTCTTTTTTATAAATGGAACAATATTATTTTCAGCCAATCCTTTCAATATTTCCCTGTTCGACTCACGGCTGAGAGCCATAAGTTGATCTTCAGGGATCTTTGCTAGTGGTCTCATCATCGGAAGGTCCAGCTCTCGGGCAAACCTGATACCCACCATTCCGAACTCGTCCAATTTATTTTCTAAAAGGAATTTGGCGTAATCAGGAAGATATTGGAATTTGAATTTCGAAATGTCAATTGAATCCATATTGCTAAAATAGTGAAAAGAATTAATAGTAGTTTACAGGTTTTACTGTTTTATGAACTCAACTCTCCGGTTCTTTGTTTTTCCGTATTCAGAACAATTATCGGCAACTGGTTTGGATTGTCCCCGGCAATGAACAGAGAAATTGCGAAAGTTTTTTCAAGAAAGATAAAATTTATCTAAAAGTAATAATTGATTTCTTTTCGCAAAACACCAAACTTAAAATTTAGGACAAGAAATTAAGATGTTTTTCTTCTTTTTACGTTTTTGATCACAGAATTGATAAGCAATACTTATTTCATGCGTGCCACCCGAATTCGCGTTGGTTAGTTTGGAAATGGTCACATCATAGGAATAACCCATTCTGAATTTTTCTACTGCAAGACCAACTATAAATACCACTGCATCATTATTCCTGTAATCAGGCACAGGTTTGAAAAAGGGGAGCCCCCTGTACCAAACACCCATTACCAGGTAATTCTTCGAATAATAAAAACCAAGATCCAATTGATTGTATTTAGCTTGCTTTTTGTAATTCGCAGTTACAATAATATTATTTCTGTCCGGATTCTTTTTAGAACTATTCGATTCATCACCATCGAAAACAAATTTATAACCACCATGTAATTTAAATTCCATTGGTAATGTACTTGTGCCTCCATTTAAAGATTGATCGGGGCGTGTTAAGTGATTCGCGGCAAATCCTACCCACCATGTTGAATTATAAAATAAACCACCCGCGGATGCATCGACATAAAACCTACGCTGGATCGAAATATCATCAAGTGTATTAGCTGAACCTCCTCTTGCGATCTGATCCCCGAATATAAGCGAAGAATAATCGATCGATCTTTGAACACCGCCAAAAGAAATTCCTGCACGCGCACCATACACTTTGTTGATCCTGATATCATAAGCATATAATAGGTTCACCTGTGTAGTCTTCAAACCTCCCACACCGGCCCTGTCGTTAAAAAATTGAAGACCGATACCGCTATTTAATTTTTTTAGTGAGTGATCCGCTGTTACCTGGTAGGTTGTAAAGCCGCCAGGGATCGTATTCCATTGGTTACGGTAATTTACTGAGATCCTTGAACAAACATTCGCACCTGTAAATGCCGGATTAAGATATGTAGGAGCAGCGTAGAATTGAGAGAACTGGTAATGCTGCGCCTTTAACTGATCGCAGATCAGTAATGAAAAGAGCAGGGCTAATATGTAAAAATTCTTCTTCACTTTAATTTTCTTGAAACTTCAATATCAATTTCTTTAGTATCTTTTGTAAATACAATATTCTTTATTGTTGGCTCGGTATTCGGACTTTCAATAATTAATTTATATGGCTTATCCAGTGAAGCAACTAAAACCATCGTCATATAATTCTTATTTGGCCTGAAAATCCCTTCCATTTTCCCATTCTCGTTGTTATACATTGATAGTTGAAGGTCCTTTAATTCACTTTTTTCGAGACCAACATATTTTATCCTGCAATAGATGATCAATTGTGAAGATTCTTCAAAATTGATCCGGTAGATATCTGCATCACCGTAACCGCCATCTCTTCTTGAAGTAAAGTAAGCTGTTTCTTTATCGTCAAGTTTCATGAAATAAATATCATCATTGGTTGAGTTGATCGGCATCCCTAAATTTTCGGGTTTCATCCATCTGTTTGTTTCAGTGTTGTATTGCGATTTGAAAATATCGTATTCTCCCATTGAGTTGTGCCCTTTCGAGCTAAAGTAAAGTGCATTATCTCTTTTATCAATGTACGGAGCATCTTCATCAAGCGGAGAGTTTACGCCTGGGCCAAGATTAAAAGGTAAACTATATTTTCCATTCATGAATTTACGTATGCGATAAAGATCTTTTCCTCCCAAACCTCCGGGCCTGTTACTTGAAAATACGATCTCATCGCCATCAGCCGAGAAACAAGCGCTGGCTTCGAGGTACTCTGAATTTATTTCAGGCCCCATTATAACAGGTGTGGACCATTTTGCCCCATCGTATTTACTTAAATAAAGATCACCTCCTGTTTGTTTTTCATCCGTACGGTAAATTATCAACTCATTGCCGTCAGGAGAAAAGGCTACGCAGGCATCGTGCGTATTTGAATTAACTTCTTCGCTAAAGGAAACAGGATTTAACCAATTCTCATTATCCTGGTTCGCTATATAAATGTCTTCGTAAAATCTTCCGTATGGATCTTTTAATCCGCCTTTGCTGTTCTCGCGGCGTGACGTAAAAATTAAACTGCCATTCATTTTCCAGATCAGCGGTACATAATCCGGATATTTTGAATTGATATGCGGGCCAAGATTCTTAACGATGTAACTTTCCTGTTGTGATTCTAAAGCTAAAGCAGTTTCACAATTCCTGATCAGGCTCATTACTTCCATGCTCTCAATACCAGCTTCATCGTTCACGTTCTTAAAATTATAGAATTCAGTAAGCGCTTTTTTCGTCCAGCCTCTTAACTGGTAGGCGCGGCCAAGATAATAGTGGGATTCTGGGACATGCGGAGCGCTTTTTATAAAATAAGGGATGCAAGTTGTATCTGTTTTATTCATACCGAACAAACAAACCCCAGACTTGAATATCAGTTCGTAATTACCTGTGTCTTTTTTAAGGATTTCAGAATATAAATTGAAAGCTTTCATATAATCAGCACGGTCAAAAGCATCATCGGCTGTTTTCAGCATTTTCTTGTCTTGAGCAAATGAATTTACTGTACACAAAAGTGCAGTCATCAGGAATAAATATTTTAGCGCGCCTTTCATCATCTTAAAAGAGTAACACTTCCTGCTTTATTATATTTTCTGCCATCAAAGAATTTAACCTCTGCTTTCCAAACATAAGCATCCTGCTGACAAAGTTTTCCATTGAAATAACCATCCCAGCCGGTCAGGATATCATGTGATTGAAAGATCAGTTCTCCCCAGCGGTTAAAGATCATCAGATTATATTCTGTAACACCTGCGGTATAAGGAAAGAAAACATCATTACTGAAATCGTTTACGTTATACACTCCGCCGTTCGATCCGCTGGTATTGGGCGTGAATACATTTGGCCATTGAATATCACTGATCACAGTTATTTGTTGTTCAGCAGTGTCTTTACATCCGAATTGATTTGTTGCAATTAACCCTACGGTATAAAACCCTACTGTTGGATAATTATGAATCGGGTTAGTTACATTTGAAAAACCACCATCACCAAAATACCAGTAGTACGAATTAGCATTTGTGCTTTGATTAGTGAAACTGATAGGATCGTTTGGAATATAGGCTGTATATGTGGATGCTGTGAATTGAGCATTTGGTACAGGGCGTATGTTTACGAACATGGAAGCCTGGGAATTTCCGCATGCGCCGTTGTTAATTGATGTTACCGTCAGAACCACAAATCCATTGGCTAAATCATTCGTTCCGAAATTATAAGTGGTTGGGTTGACAAAATCAGGTTGGAAAAACCCATTACCGTTAGTGGTCCACAGAACATTTCCGCTGCCACCTGATAATGAAGCTGAAGCTGTAAACGAAGATCCGTATGCGCATACGGATGTATCAGCATTAATTGTAAGTACTGGCTTCACCATGATAGTCAGCTTTGCTGTATCTATTACTGCCGGACAAACTCCATTATTTGTTGAAGTTAAAATTAAAAGAACACTTCCGCTTGAAATATCCTGTGTGGTTGTGTTGTAATTTGTATTCAATGATGTATTGCCCGGTGAGAAGAATCCTGTGCCGCTTGTTGTCCATATTCCTGTTGTGCTTCCAACACTTACCGATCCGCTGAAAGGAACAGTAGTGGTGGTAGAACAAACAGATTGATCAGGTCCCGCATTCACAACAGCAAGTCGTCTGATGGAGATACGAACGGTATCTCTGATAACAGGACATGCAGCGTTGTTTGTTGAAGATAAAGTAAATGTAACTGAGCCATTGAAAATGTCAGCAGGCGTAATAGAGTAGGTAGTGTTTAATGTTGTATTATTAGGAGTGAAACTTCCAGTTCCGCTGGATGACCAAATGCCCGTTGTGCTTCCGCCGCCAATTGTTCCATTTAAATTAATTGTGTTTGTATTCGCACATAAGGCTTGATTTGGTCCGGCGTTCACGGTTGAAACCTGGTCAATAAAAAGAAGCATTGTATCAGTTACAGCCGGACAAACACCGTTGTTTGTAGATGATAAAGTAAATGTAACCGTGCCCATTGCAACATCTCCAACCGTTATGAAATAAGTATTATTTAAAGAAGTACTGCCGGGAACAAAAGGACCGGTTCCATTAGTGGTCCATATTCCGGTGCTTGTACCGCCGCTAATTGTGCCGTTCAAAGAAACAGTTCCTGCACTTGAACAGATTATTTTACCCGGACCTGCATTTACAGTGGCGAGTTGACGTATATTTACCCTAACAGAATCCGTGACGGCAGGGCATGGACCGTTATTCAAAGATGTTAATGTGAATGTAACAAAACCGTTTGTTATATCAGTTGGGGTGATAAGATATGATCCGTTGAGTGTAATATTATTCGGAGTAAAAGTTCCGCTTCCTGAAGCATTCCAGATCCCAAAACCGGAAACACCTGTTACAATTCCGTTAAGATTTATAGAACCTGTATTTGAACAAATATTTTGATTGGAACCTGCATTGACAGAGGCTAAAGTGGTAATTGAGATCTGTACAGTATCAATGACAGCAGGGCACGGGCCGTTATTTGTAGAAACTAAAGTGAAGGTTACCGATCCTGCAGTGATATCATTTGAGGAAACATTGTATAAAGTATTTAAAGTTGTATTATTCGGATTATAACTTCCATTCCCGCTACTAGTCCAAAATCCTGTAGAAGTAACACCATTGATACTGCCCGAAAGCGAAATTGAACCCGCATTCGAACAGATCGCCTGGTTCGGACCCGCATTAACCGTTGCCAATGTTCTGATAGTAACTCTTACCGAATCCGTAACAGCAGGGCACGGACCGTTATTTGTTGAAGTTAATGTGAATGTAACAGAACCGGTTGAGATGTCGCCGGAAGTAATATTATAAGCCGTATTCAAGGTGGTGTTATTAGGATTAAAGGAACCGACTCCGCCGGAGGTCCAAACCCCATTACCTGAAACACCAATTACTGTTCCGCTTAAATTTATTGAAGAAGTATTAGAACAAAGATTCTGATTAGGCCCCGCATTAACGGATGCTAAAGTTGTTATTGAAACCTGAACTGTATCCATAACAGCAGGGCACGGACCGTTATTTGTTGATGTTAGTGTAAACGTGACAGAACCTGCCGAAATATCAGCGGGAGTAATATTGTATGCAGTATTTAAAGTCGTATTGTTGGGATTGTATGTGCCTGTTCCGCTTGCTGACCAAATTCCTGTTGTTGATCCGCCGCTAACATTTCCTGTTAAAGAAATACTTCCTGAATTTGAACATAAAGCAAGGTTAGGGCCCGCACTAACAATCGCTATACCTTTAATTGAAATAACCACATTATCTGAAACAGCAGGGCAGTAACCGTTGTTAGTGGAAGTTAAGGTTAATGTTACTGTTCCTGCAGCAATATCTGCTGCACTTGCAAGATAAGAAGCGTTAAGGGCGGTTGAAGAAGGGCTAAATGTCCCGCTGCCGGAAGTTGTCCAGATGCCGGTTGTTGTTCCTCCTGATATTGTTCCGTTCAGGGAAGGAGTCCCATTACTGCAAATGGTTTGTGTAGGTCCTGCATTCACTGTTGCAATCGGTGTGATCCTGATCATAACAGTATCTGTTACGTTAGGACAGGGCGAGTTGTTTGTTGAAGTTAATGTAAATGTGACAAGGCCTGCCGTAATATCCGCGGGCGTAATATTATAAGCAGTATTCAGGCTTGTATTATTAGGAGTGAATGCTCCGGGGCCGCTTGCATTCCAGATTCCTGTTGTTGTTCCGCCACTGACATTTCCTGTTAATGAAATGGTTCCTGAATTCGAACATAATCCAAGATTCGGTCCGGCATTTACTACAGCCAATGTTCTTATTCCTATTCTTATTGTATCAGATACCGCAAAACAGTTTCCGTTATTTGTTGAAGTTAAAGTCAGTGTGACAGAACCTGCTGCAATATCTGCGGCACTAGGAGTATAAGTACCGTTAAGTGCCGATGAAGACGGGTTAAATGATCCGCTTCCTGAAGTGGTCCAGTTTCCAGTAGTTGCCCCGCCGGTCACAATTCCATTCAAATTAAAGCTTGAGTTGCTGCAAATGGTTTGGCCTGTTCCGGCATTTACTGTAGGGGAAGGGGTTATTTGTATGACAAGGGTGCTTGTTGCAGGCGGGCACGCTCCGTTATTTGTTGAAGTTAAAGTTATAGTGACAGAACCTGCAGTTATATCAGCCGCACTCGGAACATAAGTAGTATTGAGATTGGTGGTAGATGAAAAAGTGCCGCTTCCGCTCGAAGACCAAACGCCTGTATTGCTAAATCCGGTCACGCTGCCTGCTAAAGTCACGGTACTATTATTCGCACAAACTGTAGAAGAAGGACTCGCGTTAGTAATTGATACGTTCTGGAAACGTATGACGACGGTGTCCTGATCGGGCGGACAACCGTAATTACCGGTAGTAGTAAAAAACAAAGTAACAGAACCGGTAGCAACTTCTGCCGGTGTAGGTGTATAACTAATAGTATAAGAAGTATTGGAAGGGGTATAAGTTCCGCCACCGCCACTCCATACAGCACTTGACGCGCTTGTTACGGCCCCATTCAATGTTGCGCTTGGACTTGTTTTGCAGACGAGTTGATCCGGTCCTGCATTTGCAGTGATCGGCATAGTAAATGAATTAACGACGGCAGTTGCTGTTGCGGGCGGACATCCTGTTTTATCATTGACTATAAAAGTATAAGTTCCCGGTCCGACGGTGACGGATGTTGCTGTGCTTCCCGTACTCCATGAATAAGTATAGGCGGGTAATCCGCCGGAAGCACTTCCTGTTAAGACGGCATTTGTTTGTCCGAAACAAATTGTAGTAAGCGTAGGATTTATAGTTGCAATAAGATCACTGTAAAAATAGACTCGTACAGTATCCTTAAAATAACTAGCCTGGCAAGGTGATTGCCCGAAACCTCCCACTTCATAATCCACAAAAGGTGGTGGGGTTCCGGTTGGTGTTACAACCACACTTGCACAACCTGCAGTACAACTTAAATAAGAGTTATAAGCACCGGGTGGCCCGGGATTGATGGAGTTCCAGGTGATGGTTGGTACTGAAAATCCGGTTACTGCTAATGTGGAAGTACAGCCATTCCTTACTAAAATAGAATCAGGAACAACGGGTTTGGGGATTGCTGATATGGTATATGTGTTTTGATTGTTACCGGGTTTACAAAATGTCAGGACGTGAGGGCCTGGGCCGCTTAAACAGATAGGAGTTCCGATTGCAATTGGAGGGCCACAACCGATCTGATAAAATATGGCTCCGGGCGGGATCGCACCGGATGCAATACCAAAATTGATGCCCATAGAATTAGGATCAAGAAGTATTGTGAATTTTATGCAAACATCAGGATTTGTAGCTCCGCAACAGGTGTCATTCCTTGAAACATTCGGGCTGGTATAAGTACAGGCAGGGCAACCTATTAAATTAGCAGTGAAAGAAGGAGTAGAGGGACCGCAAGGTTGAGAGAGAACTGTGGTTACAGTCATCAGGCAGAACGCGAGTAGTAAGGAATGTAAAGTTTTACTCATACGGGGCCCAATTAGTGAATAAAAAACCTTCTGGGTTAATTGTACGTAAAATAAATAAATAGGTTTACACCGAAATTAAAATTCGTTGAAAACGGTTGTTTTCCCGTCTAACAACCTAAAAAACTTGTTTGTGGATAAGAAGTTAATAAGAGGAGGTCTTTACCTGAAACCTTTTTTAAACGCCTTTCTTTCTGCCTACGATCACGAGTATAATTCCTCCGGCGAGTAATGTTCCTCCTATGATAGGCGACCAACTAATAGGGTGACTTTCTTCTTTATTGATCTCCAATTTACCAAGATCCAGAACTTTTTCTTCTGTTGTAAAATTGATCCCGGAAATTATCATCATAATTGCACCAATTATAATGAGGATGATACCAGCTGCTCTCATGTGTTTAGAATTTTGATCATAAACAAAGATGCTGTCATGTAAAACAAAAAGCTTTACATATTTTAATTATAAATTTACATGATTCGCTTATTTAAGCATTTCGAGGAAAGTATCTTCATTGATGATCTTTACACCAAGACTCTCGGCTTTCTTTAATTTCTCGGGACCCATATTATCACCTGCCAGAACGAAACTTGTTTTTTTAGAAATAGAACCGGAATTTTTTCCGCCATTCAGTTCTATCATTTCTTTGTATTGGTCACGGCTGTGTTTTTCAAAAACGCCGCTTATTACAAAGGTCATATCCTTCAATTTATCGCTTGCTGCTTGTTGCTGATCGCCGCTTAATTCAAATTGTAATCCTTTCGCAATTAAACGGTCCACTATTCTTTTATTTTCCGGGTTACTGAAATGTTCTGCAATGCTTTCAGCAATGATCTCACCAACTTCATCAATGGCTAAAAGTTCTTCTTTTGTTGAATTCAACAACACCTGTATTGATCTTACTTTCTTTGCGATCTTTTTTGCGGTTGTTTCTCCGACATGACGGATCCCTATAGCAAACAGAACTCTTTCAAACGGAACTTTTTTACTGGCTTCTATCCCTTCAATTAAATTATCTGCACTTTTTTCAGCCATTCTCTCTAATGGAAGAAGTTGTTCTTTTTTCAGATCGTACAGGTCAGCAATATTTTTAATTAATCCCGCATCGTATAATTGTGCAATGGTTTCTCCGCCCAGGCTATCAATATTCATTCCTTTACGGGCAACAAAATGTTCCATCTTACCTTTTACCTGGGGAGCGCATCCGGTTTCATTCGGACAATAATGTTGTGCCTCATCTTCATGACGCACCAATTTTGTTCCGCATTCAGGGCACTTATCAATATAAATTGTTTTCTTGCTATTGGCAGGACGTTTGCTCAGATCTACACCGATAATTTTCGGAATGATCTCTCCGCCTTTTTCTACATATACAAAATCACCAATACGTACATCTAATTTCTCAATGATATCCGCATTGTGCAATGAGGCACGTTTTACTGTTGTTCCTGCTAAAAGAACAGGTTTTAAATTAGCAACCGGGGTAATTGCGCCGGTTCTTCCAACCTGGTAGCTTATACTTTGTAATTCTGTACTTACTTGCTCGGCTTTAAATTTATAAGCAATAGCCCAACGTGGGGATTTTGCAGTAAAGCCTAAATTCTGCTGTTGTTTGTAATCATTTACTTTAATTACGATGCCGTCGATCTCAAAAGGTAAGTTATATCGCTCTTTATCCCAATGTTCGATATATTGAAGAACTTCATCTATGCCTGTACATAATTTAGTATGTGAACTTGTTTTAAATCCCCATGATTTCGCAGCTAAAATATTATCATAATGTTTTTGATGCGGGACATTTTCCCCAAGCATGTGGTATAAAAAACAATCCAGGTTACGTTTTGCTACTACTGAAGAATCCTGCATTTTCATTGTACCGGAAGCTGCGTTCCGTGGATTTGCTAATGGTGGTTCTCCAATATCTTCCCGTTCTTTATTGATCGCATCAAATACTTTTCTTGGAAAAAATATTTCACCGCGGATCTCAAATTCCTTAGGGAAATTGCCTTTTAATTGAAGGGGGATAGATCTGATCGTTTTTACATTGGTAGTTACATCATCTCCCTGAACGCCATCGCCACGCGTTACAGCCTGTAATAATTTTCCGTCTATATAAGTTAAACCAATAGAAAGGCCATCAAATTTCAATTCACAAACGTATTCTATCTCACTTGGAAAAAGATCATTTCCTTTCATTCCTAATCCTTCACGAACGCGCCTGTCAAAATCTTCCATGTCTTCCTTACTATAACTATTAGATAAGGACAACATGGGATATTTATGCTTTACACTTTTAAATACTTTGGTAATTTGTCCGCCAACACGCTGGGTCGGGGATTCGTTACTTAAGAATTCGGGGTATTGTTTTTCAAGAGCTGAAAGTTCTTCCAGTAATTTATCAAACTCAAAATCACTTATAGTAGGCTTATCAAGTACATAATAATTGTAATTATGCTGTTCCAGATCCTTCGAAAGTTGATCTATACGTGCTTTTGCAGCAGTTTTGTCCATACCCTTATAATCTTTTAACAAAAATGTGAAAATTCAGTCAATTTCTCCTCATAATTTTCATTATTTTTAACGTATCAAATCGGCAAAGAAATATCTGTTTGGCTTAATGGTGGTTGTTTACCTGACTACTGCGATAGGCATTCCTGTTTATATGCATTATTGTGGCGGTGAGTTAGAGAAGGTTAGTTTTTTAGTTGAAACTGAAGGTTGTTGCGAAGGTGAAGAACCCGGCGAAGCTGATGGTTGTTGTGATAATGAAAATACTTTCGCAAGATATTCACCTGATTTTACTGTAAAAAAAGTTGTTGATTCTGATTTTCATATTGCCGATCTTAATTTATTCGTAGTAGCAACTTCAATTTTCGATAATAAGATCGAATCAAACCCTGTTTTAGTTTCTAAATACTTTTTTCCTCCTCCGGATATACTCCGTAGTAATATTATCCGTACCACTTTTCTCAGAATTTAATGGTTAGGCTTTTTCTAGAGTCTATTATTAACTATTAAATTAAATCAAAATGAAAAATATATTTTTAGTGATCGGATTATTAATATCCGTTTATTCATATAGTCAAAATACAATTAAAACAGAGACTTTTGCCGTAAAAGGTAATTGCGATATGTGTCAAACACGGATCGAGAACGCAGCGGATATAAAAGGCGTTAAGATCTGTAAATGGGATATCGATAAAAAAGTGGCTACAGTAACATATAATACCTCGAAAACAACTCTTGAGCAGATCCAAAAAGCGATCGCTGCGAAGGGGTATGATGCAGGGGATATTAAAGGCGACGATGCTGCGTATAAAAAACTCCCAAACTGTTGTCAGTACAAAGATCACGCTTGCACCGATAAAAAATAATTGCCATGAAACAGTTATTTTTTATTCTCGCTTTGGCGGGATGTAACTTCATGTCATTAGCCCAGATCAACGGCAGTGTATTTGAATTCGATCAGAATAAAAAACAGGTCGGGATACCAAGCGCTATTGTGCAGATCAAACACGGTGAGTTCACTTCAACCGATAGTTTAGGATTTTTTTCTTTATTAACAGCAAAAAAGGGTGATACGCTTATATTTTCCCTTACCGGTTACAAAACTGAATCTGTGATCCTGAAAAGCATTGAAAAACCTTTGGCAGTTAATTTAAGCAGCGGAGTAATGCTGAATGAAGTTGAGATCGCTTATCGTACGAGCGGCACTGATATTTCGTATTTGAGCGCAATGAAACTTGAAATATTGAACGAGCGTTCTTTAATGAAAGCCGCATGTTGTAATTTATCTGAAAGTTTTGAAACCAATCCAAGCATCGATGTGAATTTTGCAGATGCAGTAACCGGAACTAAACAAATTCAAATGTTAGGTTTATCCGGACAGTATGCCCAGATCACAAAAGAGAATATGCCTTATATGCGAGGGCTCGCTAATGGTTATGGTTTAACTTTTATTCCGGGCACATGGATAAAATCCATTCAATTAAGTAAAGGTGCCGGATCAGTTGTGAATGGTTTTGAAAGTTTCACCGGACAGATCAATACTGAATTGCATGATCCGGCTACTATGGATAAATTCACCTTCAATAGCTACGTAAATCAAAACGGAAGGAATGAGTATAACCTGGATTTCAAGCAGGCGGTAACAAAAAATTTCTCAACCAATTGGTTAGCGCATACAAGTTTTAATCCATTGGCAGAAGATCATAATTCAGACGGCTTCGCTGATATTCCAACAGGCCGGCAATATAATATCATGAAGAAATGGAATTATGAGAATCCTAAAACCGGTTTTGAAGGGAAGTGGGGCGCGAGTTATTTGAAGGATGAACGTTTAGGCGGACAAATATCAAAGCATCACGCTGCGCATTCAGATACTTTGGCCCCGTATTACATTGGCATAAATAATGAAAAGTGGGAATTATTCAGTAAAACAGGATATGTGTTCCGTAAGAAGCCGGGGACAAGTATGGGGCTACAGTTATCGTATCTCAATCATGACCAGAATAATTATTTCGGGAGTACTATTTATAATTCTACTCAGAAAACATTTTATGCCAATTATATTTTCCAGGGCATCATAAAAACCACAGATAATACTTACAAGGTAGGAGCTAGTTATTTGGATGATGATATTAACGAAAAATTTCAACTATTCAGGTTTAACAGAAAAGAACAGGTAGCAGGGGCTTTTGCAGAGTTGGCGATCAACAGAAAAGAAAAGTTTAATATGGTAGCCGGGTTCCGTGTCGATCATCATAATTATTATGGTGTATTCTACACCCCACGTTTACATTTAAGATATGCATTTACATCCAATAGTATTTTGCGCTTAAGCGGTGGTCGGGCTTTACGTACGGCAAATATTTTCGCAGACAATGCTTATCTGATGGCTTCTAATCGTCAATGGACCTTGCAACCTTCAGATCTTGCAATGCCTTACGGATTGAAACCTGAAACAGGCTGGAATTACGGATTGAACTTTACGCAAAGGTTTAAGATAAACTATAGGGAAGCTTATATTACAATTGATGCCTATAGAACTGATTTCGAAGACCAGGTAGTTATTGATCTCGATAATCCAAATGAAATCCTAATCTATAACTTAAAAGGCCCTTCTTATTCAAATACGGCGCAATTTGAATTCAACATGGAACCACGGAAACGTTTTTTTGTAAAAACAGCTTATCGGTACGTAGATACCCGTGTTACTTATCGAGGGTCTTTATTAGAAAAACCAATGATATCAACTAACAGAGCTTTCATTAATTTTAGTTATGAAACACGTAACGAGCACTGGCAGTTTGATTTTACAACTCAATTTAACGGATCAAAGCGTTTGCCGGTAAGAATGTCGAGTCCTTACGGAACATTATATGAAAGCAGATCGCCTGACTTTTATAATTTGTTAGGTCAAATTACCTATTTAACAAAATTCAAACGTTCGGAGTTACATATTTATCTTGGAGTAGAGAACTTGCTTAATTATAAACAAGCTAATCCTATTGTGGACGCTGGAAATCCATACAGTAAATATTTTGATGCCAGTATGGTTTGGGGGCCGATCTATGGAAGAATGATATACGCAGGCTTAAGATTTAAAATAAAAGAACTGACGTGGTTGAAGTTTAAGGAGGATAAATAAAAGAAATGGTGGCTTCGACAAGCTCAGCCACCATTTCTATAAAACAACATAATTGTAAATTAAAGCGGTGACCGCCGAATCCCCGCTTTTATTCGATCACAATTTTTCCTACACTAATAATTTCTTTGTTCGATAGAACAGAATAATTGTAAATTCCTTTTGCAAGGTTTTCTGTTTTTATAGGGTTATTTCCTTTTTTTACAGATTGCCTGTGGATGGTTTGCCCTAAAATATTCTTCAATTCCAGTTCCCCGTTATTTATTTCTTTATTGATCTCGATATAAAAATTTCCTGAGTTTGGATTCGGGTACAGTTTGTAATTTGCGTAATTAGAAATTGAATTAATTCCAGTAGGGCTAATTTTAGTCGGGGCACACTGTGCATCAAAATAAGCATAACCACCATGCCCTGAATAAGGGCAGTCAACTGCAGTTACTTGAACAACTATACATTGCCCCATCCATAAACTTAAGTCTATAGATGTGTATTCCCACTTATTATAAGCCCATCCAACTGATGAAGCAGGAAAGGATGTTATTGTGCTTGGACTAGAACAGTTTCCCATTGGGGTACATCCTGTGCCGGCAGGTGCAGTAACACTATAATTCGAAATTGTAGCTAACATATTTCCTAAACAATCTTTAAATAAAATTCTAATGGCCCCGTTATCACAACAACAGTGTCCGGTTTGGGCTACAGCGATAAAAGCAAAATTAAAGAACACGTTAGATGGTGTAACAACAAAACTTTTTCTTAATTGATTAACGCTTGAACCCGGAGTAGCATTATTCAGTTGTATAAACCAATCACCATAACAATTAAAGCCATTTGCAGAAGTCGCTCCGGGATAAGTGGTTGTTGTGTTTCCAAAAACTGAATAAATAGGATATGAAGCTCCAATGATAGGGTCAACGTAACCTGCCCATCCTGGAGCAATTAGTGTAACCGGATTTGGCACACCTGTCATAAAAGATGTATTAGTACAATTTCCTGTAGCTCCCCAGGCGGAATTTGAACCTCCGTTAACGGTCCAGCCGTTAATGGCATTTGGGGTGGTAACAGTTATTGTTCCCGGCACAGGACTAGATAAACTGGCCTCTTCAAAATCTTCGTTCACACAAGCGGCTACAGCAAGTTTACTATAATCCACTTTTGGTTCTTCAGCAGATCTTAAATTATATTTTTGTTTTATGAATTCACGTCTGTGTACCGCTATATAAATCGGCATTTCTTCTGCCGTGATCCCTCTGTATGGGGCGGCATCAATTAATGTTTTTTCATCAAAACCTGTCAATGAATCGTTAACCGATAAACTGAAGTTTTGCGAAAATGAAGTTGAAACTGTTAAAAGGAATAAGGCTGAAATCGAAAGGAATTGTTTTTTCATGCTAAGAGGGTTTATCCATTAAATATAGGAAA
>CALMVZ010000010.1 GCA_937873155.1 uncultured Bacteroidota bacterium
TTTTTCATGTTTTCCCTTTTTAAAGTTAACGTTTATTTTTCTAGTTATAAACGCTACAGTTTATAGGGAAGCTTTCACAAGCATATTTTATTCCATTCGCCATTTAATTTAAAAACCTTAACAAAATTCAATAATTCATTCTGAACAAATGGATCGGTCTGAAATTTTGAGCCAAGCATTAACGCTTTATAATCTTCGGTTGAAAGAGGGCTGAACGAAGATGTTATTAACATTTTTTTCAAAAAATTCATATTTTATGAAATTTTTATCATACGAAATTTCTTTGCACGCCGCTAGAAAACTATTTAAATCAGGATACTTTGTTTTATCAGGAATTAGTAAAAAGGAGCTTTCCTCCCAATTATCATCCTTAAAGCTAAAGAGAATAATACGACTTTTCCTTAACTACTTTTATCAAAAAAAGGAAATATTGTAAATGTATTCCCAAACGAACTTCTCAATGATATTTATTTTTACAAAGCAGAATTCAATATTAATTCTTATCATTTAGTGTATTTGTAAAGGAAACTAAATCTTCAAATCTTGCTTTATCAAATTCATTCCAATCACTTAGCAAACCCCTATAAATTTCTACTAAGGAAGGATACCTTGGGCTATTAATTGCTTTGGATATTAGAATGCCATACATAGCTCTTATGCATTTATCCGTAAATAAAAGGCACGGCTTATCTGGAGCTATGTTGATTTCTTTATCTATATTATTAAGGTTGTGAAATTTTTCATAAAAAGGAAACCCGTATTTTTCCATGAATTCTTTGAAACTATCAGCCATGGTTAATAAATCAATATCAGAATAGATCTTATATTCTTTTTCATCTATGTTTAATATTTTACTTTGTGTAGCCATAACACTTTTTGTGTAATTCTGTAAAGTAGGATTTATTTTTCTGAACTTATTCATTATATCTTCAAGAAAGTTGATTCTTATTCCTAGAATGAATTCCACAATTAATTCTGTTTTGTAGTCGCTCACCAAAATAGAAACTGAATTAAAACCATAGGTAGTTTCTTTAATCAATGATTCTTTTTTATAAGGCTTAAATCCGGAATTGATTAAAAAGGTAAACTCTTTACCTGCTAATTTATATATATCATCTGGTTTCATGTTCTAAAAATACGAATTTCAAAAAATTCTTGGAATTATTATATCATGATCTATAAAATCATTGACATGAATTTCAATTTCCTTACTCAATTTATTCACAATATCTTCTCCGGAGAACAAATCAAGTTTTTCTGCCTTGACTCCCCTAATCTCAACTTTTGAAGCTTGGCCATTTTTAATCCACGGAAAGGCATCTTTTTGATTATTAGTTAAAGTGCCTTCTAATTCAATATCTGTTTTGGTTAGATCTTTCGTATCGCTATGTTTAGCATCAATAAGTTTAAAGTTACCTTTTTCGTCACGGACTAAATTGTCGATTCTTATTGTAACTTTTTTTCCACCAGGCCCAGTTACCTCCATTGTAACCTGAGTCGCAACATTACCTTTTCCGTATTTTTTCTCTAAAGCTTTGGTAACATCAATTTCATGTTGCTGCCAGGTCTTTTTGCTTGATGTTTTCTCGTCTTTGTTTTTATCTTTATCCTCTACAACTTCTTCTTTTTTCTCAAAAGAGTCTTTATTTTCCGATTCATCCAACTTCTTGTTGATATCGTCGCTTACACTCTTATCCGGAGGATCTATTTCAACCTTCTTAACAGCATCATCTACATCCGGCGCTGCGCGCAGTATTTTCACCAGTTTGGAAAACTTTCCGGTCCATTTGATCGCAGTTACAACTCCTGCGGTGAATATGGCTAATAGGATCTCGAAGATCAGCATCCCGATAATGGTGCCTACCGTAACTCCCTTATCCCAGGCATTCATCATGGCAAATTCTTCCAGTTCCTGGGCAATCATATCAGGAAATCCGTTGATAGCTTTTACAATGCCATCCCAGAGGCCCTTGAAAAAAGTCCAGTCCATAGAGATTAAAGCCCACGCGGCTTGTGCAAGTAAGACTACAAGGTCGGCAATACCCTGTACAAGTTCTACGATCCCTTTCCAGATCCCAATGAAAACACCAACCACCACTCCTAAAAAGAAGAGCAAAGCTTCTACGGTGACCTCAAAGAGACGTGTCCATTTATCACTGGTGATCACTGTACCAACACTCCGCATTACTTTTACAAGATCATGACTCGGCAGCCAAATGTTATAACCTGCTTTTAACTCAACTGACTGAAAGATCATTTTCTGATCGAGATATTGCATATCACCTGTGGCAATAGAATAAGCCATGTCCCAAAAAGTCGGACTAATTCTGCTGCCGTCCATATAAAAAGCTTCACTGTCTTTATTTGCAGCAATCACCGCAACAGAATACATAATAAAATCACAATCCTTACCATAAGTTCTTAGCGCCAGGTCCATAAGCTGCTCGCCTGACTGTATAAAATGCAGATTGGTATCGTGGGATGGTAAAGGATACTTTACGTAGTTTCCATTGATCCAGGCCGATTCACCTGACTTATTCTGAATAAGCAACCATTCACTATTAGATTTGTAGGTTCCTATTACATGTACTTCTGTGTTATATAATAAAGGTGAGCTTAGTTTTTCCTTTTCTTCGCCGACGCCAGGGTTAATGTAGGCATTTACTCCTTTTGTTTTTACATAGTCATAATCGTTACTTCGTGCCGCAATTCTTCCAATCTGGTTGATAGGATTCACTTCTTTCAGTCTATCAGACATTCCCGAAGCCCTTGGATCGACTTTATCGTCTTCCAATGTAATGGTAGCATCTTCTGTCTTGATAATTTTGATTGCGATCGGTTCAAGATCTTCTATCGCAGAAAGTTTAATGAAATATATCCCCTGACCAAGTGACCTAAGATCGATCAGATTGTCGGAAAGAATCGTTTCTGGATGGCTCTTTCCTGTAAGATCAATCACTTCCGGGGTTTTTACTGCAATTGAGGTGCCAACAGTTTTACCCTCAATTTTTGCAGTAATATAACCACTGGAATCTACAAATTCGGGTGCTCCGGTCACTTTGCCCAGAATCTTTATTCGCTTGTCTGTTTCAGTAATATCAAAATCAACTGGAACTTTTATGTTGACAGAAAGCCGGTCGAGCTGATATAAAGTGTCTGGACCGATCATGCCATCTGGTTTCAGGAAATAATCTTCCTGGAACTTGATCACCGCCTGTTCCGTATCGTCGCCAAAACTTCCATCATAACCATATTCGCCGATGTCATAGTTTAATTGAAGAAGCGCGTACTGGATCCTTCGCACATAGCTTCCACCTGAACCTTTTCCGAAAGATGCGTAAACGGATGCGTAGGTTTTTTTTAGTTGTGGGTCACCGCGGAGTAAAATAGATTGCAGGTTATCTGGTTTTTCAGATATTTCACCTAAGTCATGTACAACCTTATAGGTTTTTGTTGCAAGAGTTTTGAAAGGATTTTTAGTTGTATAAATGGAAACGAAATAAGTTCCTTTGGGTAAACGGCGAAGGTCCACATAGTCCTTCTCATCGCCATACGTAATGGACTTATCCTGTGCCACCAGATTTATATCGCGAACCAGAATGGCCCATACTTTGCCCCATGCTTTTGGAATGTAAAGAGTACTTTTAGTTGGATCACTATACAGATGCCCCTCAAGCAACCTGATCTTATGAGGCATATCTTCATCTGTGAGGAAATCATTGTTGTGCTGTTTCTGAATTATTCTACTCACCCCATCCCTCTGCTGCTGAGTATGTGTTAACTCATGCGCCAGTAATTTTTTTCCTTCGGTGGAGTTGGTGTCGTAATTTCCCTGCTTGAAATAAATATCCTGCCCGTGTGTAAACGCTTTAGCATTGATGCCTTCACTCATTTCGTGGGCGGAAGTGTCAGTATGAATTTTCACATCGTTAAGGTCAGCACCCATTTTGCTTCCCATTTCGTTTTGGGTTGCCGGGTCAAGCGATTGCCCGCTGCCTTTGCTGCTGTTTAATTTTGCCTGCAATTGTTCTGTACCAAGTAAAGTCCCATTCTCGCTCTTGGCCATTAATGAAGTATTACTTTCGGTATATGAAGATGAATTATGCTTTATACCGCCATTCACCACTTTATTTGCTACTGCATCTGCTTCCTGTTCGTATTTATCATTGGGGTCGCCAATTTCGAGAGAAGTTTTTTTTTGAATTTTCTCTTCCTTTTCATCCTCCATACGCCACATTATGTCGCGTCGGTCTTTTCGGCGGCGGATAATATCATCTTTACTTTTATGGATCAGTGAACTCATGAATTAATTCGGGAAGCGGTTTTCTTTACTGAACTCACGTGTAATAGCATCTGCCAGGTCCTGGCTGTCTATTAATTCCGAATTACGTGAAATTGCTTCTAAGCACGCAGCTTTAATAATATTGCTGATGTTACCACCTGTTAGTTCATATTGTGCTAATTTATTAAAGTCAAGTTTTGAATGATATTCAAACGGGGCGGGTAATAGTTTTTTCCATAACTCCACGCGCTGCTCTTTTTCGGGGCGGTTAAAAAATATAATGGATTGGAAACGCCGTGTCATGGCATTATCAATATTGTTTTTAAAATTAGTAGCAAGAACAGTTAAACCATTATGTTCTTCCATTCGCTGTAATAAATACGACATTTCAAGATTGGCCCATTTGTCTTTTGAATCGCTTATATCGGTCCGCTTACCAAATAATGAATCTGCCTCATCAAAAAATAAGATCCAATTCTTTCCTTTTGCGCGATCGAACAAATACGCGAGGTTTTTTTCGGTTTCACCAATGTATTTTGAAACTACCATTGACAGATCAATCCTGAAAACATCTATTCCCAAAGTTTTACCAAGCAATTGAACTGCCAATGTTTTACCACCACCTGAGGGACCATAAAATAAACAGGTGAAGCTTGAATTTAGTTTCTTATTGGTTTTATTAATCAGGTTTTTTCCGTTTAGTTCCCATTTCATTATACGTTCCAGTTCGGTCTTTACATTTGGTTTCACTACCAATTGTTCCCAGTCTAAACCTGTTGTTATTAATGTTGCCGGAAAAGCCCTTCCGAAATCAGGCCGCGGTTTCTTTCCTGAAATAAGATAATCAACATATTCAGGTGCAAGATTAACGGAATGGTTGCGCATGTTAGTATCATCTTCACTGGTACTAACAGCTCTGAGTGTAATGATCTGCTCTTTTATAAGCGTGGATTTCTCAATAAGAAACAAATGATTAAATAAAACACTGCTGATATCTTCTCCACCCAATAAGTACACCACAGTTTGAAGGGTAGGGACAAAATTGGTGAAGGTAGAATCAAAATATCCACCCAGTTTCGGATACTTTATTTTAAGTCCCGATTCACCTGACCTTAATTTTTCCGTAAAGGTTTCGGGAGAAATATGTGGGACAAGACTGCAAATAAGTACCAGTCTTTCGGTATGTCCGATTTCATTTTCTTTAACAAAATCGGCATAAGGACAGCTTTTATTTGTGAGGTCGGGTGGGGGGTAATTTGAGAAATACATTTCTTCATTAACCAAACCTTCAAGGTGCTTAAGCCGGAGATCTACAATACCGGAAAGCCAGCTTATTTCTTCATTGATAACCAATGAGTTGTTGGAAATAACGCCCTGTATAATGTTATTTTTTTCGCCTGATCTTTCTTGTTTTTCTATCGCTATTTTCTTTCCGACCGAGTATTCCATTGGGTTAATTTAAATCGCTAAAAGCTATTTACTTCATAATTGGGAAACAAGGACAGATTTTAAGAATTACGACAGCATAAAGTCTTCTTCAAGGATCCCAATGTCACAAAACAGCAAAAGTGTCCGAAAAAATACCTTTCTATTTTACCAATTTTATCCTCCCCGCTTAACCCAAATACTATGGAAGATCTTATTAAACTAGTCAGAAATATGCATGCCGGGGAGGTTAAATTACTTCACCATTTCTTCAGGATGCAGAAGAAGAGTGATAAAAAAAGGGACCTTTTATTTGACAGTGTTGTAAAATGTGCAGAATCAAAAAATTTTGCAGAGATCGAAAAAACGGTCATTTCTAAATTATACCTTGGTGACAAAAATCCACAAAGGGCATTTGATAAACTTAAGTCAAGATTACGATGGGATATTTTAAATATCCTGCTGCTCCAGGAATCTTCCATTCACAGCAATTCAAAAACGGAAACTTTAACATTTAATTGCCGGAGATATATTTTACAAAGTGAGATCCTTTTAAAGCGCGGATTGTATAAAGAAGCAATTGTTATTATGGAAAAGGCCATATGTATAGCGCGAAAACATGAGTTATTCATTGAACAGATCTTAATAGATAATATTTGTTCGGATTATAACCTGACGAAGCTGAAAAAAGAGGAATACAATAATTACAGCACTCAAATCCAAAAAGCATCTACTCACATAGAAAAACTGGCTTTTGCAAAACAATTCTATGATGAATTAGTCAGTTATGCTTCATTTAAACTGGGAGAAGATCCTCCTTATGGAGATTGGAAAATAAAACTTGATGTGCTGGGTAATTATTCATCATCATCTGATTCAGTAAGGATCCGTTTTTACTTTAGTATTTGCGAGGTATATTATTACAGGCATACAAAACAGTATAACAGATCGCTTGAATCGGCACTTGCTTTGTTAAAGCAAGAGGAGACATCGGAAGTATTCGGATCGTATCTGTACAAGGGAACTATTCACCTTGAAACTGCAAAATGTTTCCTTCTTCTTAAACAATATAGCGAAGCAATTTATCATTCCAGTTATTCTGTATCTCATTTTGGCATGGATAAAAAAAATACGCTTTATTCATACGAAGTTTTATTCTATAGTTTCATTAATGAAGAGAATTTTAAAGATGCGCTTCTTGTTACAGAACAGGCATTTGAGAACACTTATTTGCAAAAAAATAATTTTTTAAGTGCAAAGTGGTGGTTTTTAAAAGCAGGAGTTCAGTTTAAAATGAAAAATTACCAGGCTTCCATTACGTCATTAAAAAAATGCAATGGGCTTTATAAGGATAAAGATTACTGGATGCTCGCTTGTAATTTATTCGAAACCATTTGCCGTATTGAGAATGGTGATCTCGAATGGTTCGAATACCGTTCAGAGGGATTAAAGAAGATCATGATGCGGCATAACAAAGGCAAGAAAAGCGCTCATAACAACAGGTTTGGATTGATCTACCAGATCCTGAAAACGCTAAATAAAAATAACTTCGATTTTTCAAGAACTATGGCTGAAGAGAAGCATAATATGGAATTGCTCTCGGAGGATAACGAAAACTTTTTATGGAACCAGGCAGGCTGTGAAATTGTAAGGTTCGATGAATGGATCAAAGAAAAAGCGCTAAATGATCCGAGAAGTAAGAGAACGCAATTAGTGGCTTAACAGATTTCGATACAGAAAATCAAACAGTTCTGCCTTCTTTTGCAAGTTCCCTGGAAATCCCTTCCATTAACATTGAATTGGTAATTACAGGACTATTCTCATTGATTGCTTTTAGAGTAGTATGTGAAACTATATTCAATATCAACGACCCGCTTAGTTCATATTTTTTTGCAATATCAGCTAATGCAATATTCTTGTCTGCAGGAATGGAGTCAGAAAATGCTTTTTGCCACAGTAACAAACGCTCTTCGGATTTAGGTGAAGGAAAATAAACAATGGACTGGAATCTTCTGAGAAAAGCACTGTCCATATTGTTTTTCATATTTGTTGCTAAAATTACAAGGCCTTCATGATATTCTATTCTTTGCAATAGATAACTTACTTCCTGATTGGCGTAACGATCGTGCGAATCACTTACATTGGTTCTTTTTCCAAACAAAGCATCGGCTTCGTCAAAAAACAAGATCCAATCTTTTCGTTCGGCCCGATCGAATAGTTTAGCGAGATTTTTTTCGGTTTCGCCAATATATTTCGAGACTATTGTAGAAAGATCAACACGATATACATCGCGCCCTGTTTTTTTACCTATAAGGCATGCGGATAAAGTTTTGCCGGTGCCCGGAGGCCCGTAAAACAAAGCGCGAAAGCCCGGTTTTATTTTTTTACCGATCTTATTATCGTTGGCTAATGCTTGATTATGTTGCAGCCATAATTCTATTTCGTTTAATTGGTTTAATGTAGCGGATGGGAGAACGATATCTTCCCATTTCATTTCTGTGCTAAGAAGTTTAGCGGGAAAATCGGGGCGAAGATCTGGTTTCCGGATATAGCCCCGAAGCACAATATCAATTAGATCCTTTGATGGTATCAGAGCACCGCTTACTTCAGGATCTCCCGATAAAGGTTCTTCCAGGCTCACAAGGTTATCCTTATAGAATGCGTGTTCTTTATCAAAAAACCTTAAAAGCTGAGCTCTTTTATTTACATTGTTTTCCGACAGAATAAACATTAAAGTTTCTCCCGTAGGTATAAATGCATTACCACGTCCTACAATGCCTCCAAAACAGGAAGGAATTTTATCAAGTTTAAAAACATCAAGCAATGAAGGTTGTAAATGAGGTGCTAATGAAAGAATAAGAATAAGCCGTTCTTCAAAACCAAATCCGAAATTCGTAACTGTCTTTCCATATGTACAATCATCTCTTAAGAAAGACAGTGGTATATCATAGATATTTGAATACTTTGATTCTTCTTCGGTTCCTTTTCTTCTGATCGTTTCAAGAATATTCCTTAACCAATCTAATTCTTCTTCCAGAAAACTCATTTTTTGTATTTCATTCAGTGTGCCTTTTTTAGTTTCCATAATATTCATAAGTATATATTTCTCTATTGATGAGTTTTCCGGTTTTGTCCATTCTTTTCTCTTCTTTTAACCACTCCTTTTCATACACTTGCCTGGTAGTTTCATGTATCTTACCTTCTTTATACTCAAAGATCGTTCTTGTGTAATTTTTTTTTTTATTCTCATACTTGTATATTTGCCTGCCTTCAATATTTTCCCCTGAATAACTGGTCACTGTTTTAATTTTATTCGAAAAACAAATATACTTTACCTTAAGTGTATGTTTTGTTTTTTTATCGCCCTCCAAACTATTACTCACGACTTTTTTTAGTTTACCCTTTCGGTTCAATGTATAAAATGCGGATATAAACGCAAAACGTTTATATGGATAAATTAAGTTCCCCGTTTCAGTAGGATCTATGCATTCCGATATCAACCTGCCTTTTTTATCATAAGTAAGCAGATACTGAAATTCATCGAATTTTTTTTGTGTTGAAAAACCGGTTCTTTTTATAAGTTTATCCGAACTGTTATAAAAATACCTGTATGTGGAAGTATCTTTATCGCCCCCAGTTGAAGTTTCAGTTATTTTTCTTCTTTTTTCATCATAAATCGTGACTGTTTTTCTAACCAGTTTAAGTTCTGAATTGACTCTCTCATATTGCTCATAAAGTGTAAGCAGGGTATCCGAATAGTAATAACGGTATTCGGTTTCCGAAACACCTAAAGTATCAAAATAAGTATATTTCACAGGTTTTCCGATGGTATTGAATTCTTGTACTGATCTTAAAGCAGAATCTGTATTGGCTTTTGCATTTACCGTTTGAAATACCCACTTTAACCTCTTTTTTATTTTAAGAGTGTCATGGGATAAGTTAAATGACAGGCAGATGCTGAGATTTAATATTAAGAAGCCGGTATAGAGAATATTTAGTTTCATTAAAATTTATTCATTTCCTCAACTGATTCAAAAAAAGTATGTCCGGTACCCACGCTTTTTCTATCCGAGTAAGTATCTAAGGTTTCCGTGTTAATAGAATCCTGAGTTTCGACGCTGAGTTTGTTCCAGTCAGTAAGGGTCATCAGAAAACCTTTCTTTTGAACTTCCTGAATTACGAGCATATCATCTGTATTGCTGAGGGGTTTTCCATATGGAATTGCCAAGAGACTAACAAGGAACGGATCTTTGAATAAATCTACATAATTTTTAGCCTTCAGATATTTTTCCAAATCAGAAAGTTTTTTGCTCCATAAACCTGTTACGTCGTTTAATACACCAGTGTTGGTATCCCGTGCTTTTACATTCTCAGTCATTATTTTGATCCTGTTAACCAACTTTTGAATATTGGCATGCACGATAGAGGCATCTGCAAATACTAGACTATCTTCCTGGGCTTGAATTGAGTATTGACCTTCTTTCATAACCGTTTGCATACCTGCCTGGTCGTTTTGAAATTGTCCGATCGTAACCTGCTTTGTGCTATAGTTCATTTCTTCCGATGATTTATTCATTACTCCAAAATCGCTGTGAGCCATACCTATATTATGGCCGATCTCATGAGTAATAACATTAGCTATCATTTTATTTCTTTGATCGGGACTATAAGTATTCTTCGTGGTTTCATTAAATTTCTCTTTAACTGAATCGTAATAACCATTTTTATCGAGCGAAGGGAATTTTCTGTATTTCTTGAATGTTTCAGATTCTGGTGGCCCTGATTTCGAAGGATCCACCATCACCATATTAGAATTACCTAATCCAAGAACGTTAGATTTAATATCATCAGCCGGATTTACCGGTTTTAACCTGGCCCATTCTGCACGCACGGCTTGTTTTATTTCGAATAGTTGGTTGCTATCATAAATTATCTTTTTCCCATCCGGATCGGTATATTCTACAATATCCCTTTGGTTAGCATCCTGCGTGAACTTAATGTTTGTTAAACCGTTGATACGGCAAAATGCTTCGAGGTCAAAATACGATTTTTCAGTTAATTGATCTATGGTAGTAAAAGCAAACGGATTATCCCATGGATTTTTCTTTACATTGTCAAGGTTTTCAAGGTCTTTAGGTATTCCTTCATCGTTCATGTCCTGTTTACCTGTAACAGTTTCTTCGATGAATTGAATGTTAAGTTTAACACCAATATCCCTAAGATCTCCCTTACTGTCAATCCATTTAATATGCGGCCAGAAGGCCGGATTCGATTCGTTAGACATCCGTAATTTTTTCTCTACTTCTTTTTTAACTTCGGGTGTAAATTTAAAAGGGTTTCTAGGATCGCCCGAAGGAGTTTCTTTATTATAATGGTAATTGGCATTGACCTTTAAAATTTTATCGATTATAGGTAGCGAAACTATTTTACCTTTTTCCTCAGCTTTAGACAATAGTTTTTTAGCGTTATTCAATTCTTTTTCTTCTGTCTTATTCGCAGGTGCTTGAGTTTCGTACTTTTTAATTATCTGCCGTGCATTTTCCTGATCGTTATATTTATTTTTGTCTTTTTTGCCTGCTTCCAGATCAAAAAGGTCTTTTTGATCTTTAGGACTTGCATCTTCCCAAGTAGCTAAAGCACTTCGCTGGATTTTTTTTCTTACACTTCCTTCCTGCTGAACAGTATGCGTAAGTTCATGTGCAAGCAAATGTTTTCCTTTGTTCGATGAAGGATCGTATTGATCTTTATTGAAATAAATATCGCTACCATGTGTGAAAGCTTTTGCGCCGATATCATTGCTCATCTCCACGGCATTATTATCGTTGTGGATATTTACCCCTGAGAGATCGGCTCCCATTTTAGTTCCCATTTCTTGCTGCAGAGCGGGAGTTAACGAATTGCCGTTACCTTTGCTGTTTGAGATACCGGTTTCAACATGTTTAGGGACCGAAATTCCGCTCGATGTATTTGTGGACATTTTACGGATAGTTTCAACGGGCATTTTTTTCATAGATATCCAAGGATCTTTCATTTTCTTTAAGGCTGAAGGATCAGACATTTTATTCACGCCGCTTGTATCTCGCATTTTTCGTATCGTATTATTATCCTCACCTGAATCGCTGCCAATGCTCATTTTCATTACTTTGTCGGCAACTGTGTCAGCTTCTTTTTCCTGTTCATCATCTTCTTTTCCAATCTCCATTTTTGGCTGGACATGTGTTAAAGAATGGTTGTTTTGGTTCTTTTGAATTATATCAAACATATAGTATTGTTATTTATTTTTTATTAAAGTCAAATGTTGCAAGATCCTTCTTTAACCGAATGATCTGCGCATCCCTTTCCTGAAATTCCTGGTAATACTTAAGAGGTTTTCCGATGATCCGTCCCAAATAATAGGCAGCAAAATCTTTTATCCTGTAATTATATCCATTTCCTAATGTTGCTTCTATGCTTCCTTCATAAGCCGGTCCCGAACTGTTATTTTCCAATAATATCATTAGTTCCTTAACTGCGTACTCTCTCATTAATATGAAATAGTATCCAACAGGTCCATCATCCATTCCGTTATATAGTAATCCCCACGAATTAGCCCTTTGTGTATAATTATGAATGAGGGCATTGGCATAAATTTTAGCTATTTTTTCTATGGAATGCTTTCGTGTATAAAAAAAATCATTGGCTCTTAATATTTCACACGCAAGGAACCTGGTCTCCATTGGCAGCAGTGAATCTTCTACAATTTCATCAAGCATAGCTTGATGAACAGTACTACTCCATATTTTGCTTACGGTAGTGTTGTGTTGCGGGTATATAAAAAAACTTCCAAATTCTCTTTTTACCAGTTTATCGGCGAACCGAAGTATGGAGTCACGTGGAGGAATATGGGTTCCAAATAATGCAAGTGCATCACCGGATGTCTGGAATCCGATCAGCCATAATGAAAGAAAATGAATTTTTTTATATATCACCTTCATTGCCAACATTGCCCATTTCCTTGTTTTTAATTTTTCCGGTCATTCCTGCATTATCACCATCAAGAACCTCTATTTGTGTGAATTTTTTGTCTGGTTTGCTGGTTGGTACGATCAGGATCCGTGTTCCTTCTTTAAGTGTTAATTTTTTATCGGGTTTTTCACGTATCAGCGTAGTATCGGCAGTAAGTATACTCATTGGCAGATTTTTTGTTTCTCCGCCATCTGCGAGATCTTTCATATCCGAATTCTTAACAAAGTACCTTTTACCTGTTAAAGTTATTCCGTCAGCTTCTAATTCTTCACATAAAGAATAAGATGTTCCTAAAATGTTCCACGGCTCTTTAAATTTTAATTTAGTGTCCTGTGCAACATCAATTTCATCAGTAACCGGATCGATTTGTCTGCCTAAAACAGCTTTAATTCCCTTTGCAGGATTTGCTGTTACCTGTAAAGTTCCCTGAGTTTTCGCTTTATTCCACATCACAGCAGCCTGAATGAAGTTTTCACTTGGCATTCCTCCTGAAACAAAAGTTATATCCGTATGTGTAATTGTAGGTGCAGCACCATTTTCACCTTTTACAACTTTAAATCCCCATTTAACAGAGCCGTAATATTTACCTTTATCTACACCATCAATAGCGATTACAGCAGTTTCAAATATCTTTTCACCGGTTACATTTCTATTTAATGAAGGGGCATCTTTTAAGGTAGCAAATTGTTTATCGACATCAATGTCTTTTGGAAGTCCAAGTCTGTAATTTTTTCCTATGCTGCCCATCGGAGTATCACTTAATTTTTGACCTTCCGCGAGGTTGGAATCCTGGGAATATAATGGGTTATTATCAGTTGGAAGTTGATCTGTTGCGTAACCCGCACCTTTTTTGCTTTCTTTAGGTACCATACGGTTAGCAGCAGTTGGATCAATTGCATAAGGATTTCCACTTTCATCCAGAGCTTTCACAATCTGAACAAACCCGATTTTTGTCGCATCAACTTTGTTTACATCCGGATAAAAAAGAATCCTAATAAATAGCTTAACAGATTCACGGTAATCATCAAAAGTAGAGACGCCCATTGATTTAAAAGTACCATAATCAGTAGGAACATCCAGATCTCTTTGAATAAGCGATTTCTGGATATTGTCACCTTGTTGCACAGTATGTGTTAACTCATGAGCAAGTAAATGTTTTCCTTTGTTTGAAGAAGGATCGTATTGTCCTTTGTTGAAATAAATATCATTACCATGTGTGAATGCTTTTGCTCCGATCTCACTGCTCATGTCTGCTGCGTTGCTGTCGTTGTGGATTTTCACTCCTGAAAAGTCAGCTCCCATTTTACTTCCCATTTCCTGTTGGATATCAGGAGAAAGTGAATGTCCGTTTCCTTTTGTTGATGAAATTCCCTTTTCTACTTTTGGTGAAGCCGTCATTCCTGCATTTGCATTCGATGGCATTTTACGGATCTTTTCTACAGGCATTTTTTTAATGGAAGGATCAGGCATCTTTTTAATATCGGCTCCGGGATCAGGCATTGTTTTGATCTCTTCTTCATCATCCTTCATCCGCATCACCTTATCAGCAGTTGCATCGGCTTCTTTTTCGTATTCATCGCCTTCCTTTCCTATTTCTAAGGCAGGTTGGATAAAAATATCAGAAGTATCATTCTTTTTTTGAATTCGTTTTTTCATTTTATCTTTTAATTAGATCGCTTTTGAAATCCCAAGCCAGATCAAATTCAGGTTTCACGACCCAATCTCCTTTTTTATTAATGTAACCCCATTTCCCCCCTGATTTTACAGCTGCCAGGCCGTTTGAAAAATTACGTGTTTCTTCAAAAAGAAAATCAATTACGATCGTTCCTTTTCCATTTATAAAACCCCACTTTCCATTTTTCATAATACCTGCAAGCCCCTCATAAAAAGAAGATGCGTTCTCAAATTGTTCTTGCACTATTGTTTTTCCGTTCTTATCGATATAGTTCCATGAGCCTTCCTTGTTTTTGATGGCAGCAAAATCCTCATGAAAAACTCTTAGATCGATATAAATAAACTCTGTGATTTTTTTTTGTTCCTTATTAATAAAACCAAAATGACCGTTTTTTTTCACCCAAGCTATTCCATTCATGAATAAACCTGCGCTATCATACACAAAAGGAATAACTGTCTTTCCGTTCTTATCAATATAACCCCATTTGTTATTCGATCTAACAGCGGCAAGTCCTTCACTAAAACTTTGCGCAGCTTCGAACTGAGGTTCCATAATAAATTTCTCCTTCGCATCAATAAAACCCCATTTCCCTCCTTCTGTGGGAAAGCCTCCTGCCGGAAGATGTGGCACCATCTTATAATAACCTCCAATATTAACTGCGCTAAGCCCTTCACTGAACTCCGAAACATATGCGTATTCTGTTTTCTGGAATAAATGCCCTTGTTTATCAACAAAGCCGTATGGCTGCCTGAAAGTGTGAATTGATTTCTTAGGGTCAACACTATACTTTTGTTTGACATTAAACACAGGCATCAAAGAACCAGAGAATGTACCTTGACAACCTGAATTCGAATCAAGTGCAAATATTATCTTTCCCGTATGATCGATCACATTCCATCTGTCCTTGATCCATACGGATGCAAATCCTTCGCTGAAGTCGTGCGCATTCTCATATTTTTTATCAATTGCAAGTTTTCCTTCTGAGGTAATATACAACTGGGACTTATCCTGAAGTACCCTTGCAAGTGCCAATGTTTGGCCATTCGCATAAACAGACAATACACATAATATGATACAGACAATCTTTTTCATTATTATCAGAACGTTTTATTGCGTTTTTTATTACTCAGGATACAGTTTATATTTACTCTGAAAATAAGTATAATGTTCAGGCCTGATTAATTTCAGTTTTTCAGGATCCGAAGAATACAGCGCAAACGACTCCGCAAAAGATTCTTTCCAACTTGTAGTTCCATACGGAGAAGCAGGTGATGCGCTTGTTGGTGCAGGATCTGTTTGTTCCTCTTTACCGGTGGTTTTATTAAATGTAGTACCTGACACGGATTTTGCATTATTTAAATAATTGGTTTGGGCTTCCAAAAATTTAGTCTGACTATCCTGAGTTTTTTCTTTTTCATAAATGCGATATGCAGACAAGTATGCGTCATAAAGGGGTTTAACTGGTATCCAGTCAATAGCATGGCCTAATTCATGAATAATCGTGAATGACATGCCGGATGTATATCCATTTTTTGCATCACCAAAAACAACATCACTATTTTCCAAGGTGTAAAAAACATCGTAAACAGTTATGGTATGATCATTGATGTCGTATAGCGCTTCATCCCCTGCGTGATTAGGCTTTCGATTAATAGTGATTTTACCACCAGTTGTTGCCGCTGCAAGCAAAGATTCATTGATACCGTTTATTGCGCCAATTAGCAACGTTATTTCTTTAGCAGTTTTAAAATTTCCGGTACCAAGGATGAAATATTTATTAAAAAGAGTATCATCTTGAGATTCTTTTTCTGCCTTTAGTGTCATTGGTCCTAGATCCTCTATCAAAATCTCTTTTCCGTTTTCACCACTGAAAAAAGTAAACCTGAATGCCAGTTTTGAGCCATTGTATTTAGTTTTATCCGGTTCAGCTAATTCAATGCCTTTTAAGTTAGTAGAAAAGTCAAAGTCAAGCCCTAGAGTAACAGTTGTATTAATAGGAAAATAATCATCTTTTTGAGAGTTTGGTAGAATAACTTTTGAACCTGCTAGAGCTCTACAAACTCTTTGAAAACCAGGTTTAAGCTGTTCAGGAATTTTTCCATATAATATTTTCACATCAGTCCCTAATTCAGGTTTATCAATTGGTGTTGCTGCATTAAAGAAGCTACTAAAATCATCAATTCTTCCCCAAGTTTGTGCTTTTATGCCCTTTCTCTGATCTTCTGTCAAATCTCCTAATTTTTCAGGGTCATCGGTTTTCTGAATATTATCCGATTGCTGTACAGTATGTGTTAACTCATGAGCAAGTAAATGTTTTCCTTTGTTTGAAGAAGGATCGTATTGTGCTTTGTTGAAGTAAATATCATTACCATGCGTGAATGCCTTTGCTCCGATTTCACTGCTCATTTCCGCCGCATTGCTGTCGTTGTGGATCTTCACTCCTGAAAAATCTGCTCCCATTTTACTTCCCATTTCCTGCTGAAGATCAGAATTAAGTGATTGTCCGCTTCCTTTCGCAGATGAGATCCCTTGTTCTACTTTTGGTGAAGCAGTTATTCCACCTTTTGCAGTTGATGGCATTTTTCGGATCTTATCTACAGGCATCTTTTTAATGGAAGGGTCAGACATCTTTTTAATATCAGCTCCTGGATCAGGTATTTTCTCTTCCTCATCATCCGTCATCCGCATCACCTTATCGGCAGTCGCATTGGCTTCCTTTTCATATTCATCATCTGACTCGCCGATTTCAAGGGCAGGTTGAATCAACATTCCTGAATCCTTCGAGCTATATCTTTGAATACTTTGAAACATTCTATTAAATATAATGATTATGAACCAGAATTTTTACCAATTAACAAATATTTTAATAACAGACCACGGCATACTTATTATAGAGATACCCCATGGCAATTTATCAATCAAAATATCTATAGTCGTTTTCTCAACTTTCAGATTCCAGCCATTGGCCTGGCGTTCAAGAATGCCCTCTCTGATAAAAAAGGCATCACGTATACCTTCGCCGGAAGTGCCTTTTAAAGCTGTCCAGTTTGCAGCCACTGCTTCAAGCAGATCTTTGCATTCTGTTCTTTCTTTTTCAGTGATCTTGAAATCTATTGTAAATGGCGCTTCAATTTCAATTCCGCAAAGAATTTTATTTAGTAACATATCATGCTCTTCAAAATTGTCTTCGTTGTTTGTTGCAAGGTATTGGAGCAGGTGAGCAGCTCTTTCTGCTGCTTCAGCTGAATTGAATTTTTTTCCATCGCAAAGCTCTAGTTCTTTAAAAAAAGAGGGGAGGTAAGGATTCAGGATAACAAGCCCTGCATTTTTTATGTAATGGTCGTCATTGGCTTCAACTGCGTCTGCATATTCTTTTAAGTGTTCTTCTTCTGTGGCATTGATTTCTTCACTATCGGCATTAATACTGGCTTTTTCTTCCATTTGTTTAAAGTACTTAGCAATGGCTTCGACATCACCTTTAAGAATAAGATCACTTATATCTTCTTTAGCATTGTTCCTGTTTTTGTCAATATGGATTTCCTTGTTTTCACTGTTTTCTTGTTTAGTTGGTGTTTTTTCTTTCACATCTTTGTTGAAGGGATCAAGATCTTGTACGAAGTACTTTTTAACATCATCAGCTGTAAATATTTTCTTTATTTTCCCCCAATACACATTATTTACATCGGCCAGAGCTTGTTTGATCTCGATTGTTTTAGGATTTAACAGTTCATTTTTTTGAAATGTATCTTTTAAGCATTGTTCATAAAACTGTTTCGCAACTTCCATATCCGGTTTTGTTTTCAGCAACCCCGCAACAAAAGACCGCAGCGGAATTATTTCATTCCCGGAATAAGTTAAAGCGTGTATATGAGCTAAACGTTTTATAACATGATAACCAGATAAGTTTTCGGAGAAGCTGAGTAATTCTTTCATGGTTTTATTGAGCTGTCCTGAAATAATATGGATCACTTTTTCAATAATATCCTCCGATAAACGTAGAAGCCTTTTCCTGGCTTCAGCTGATTGTAATGCAGTGACCAGCTCCGCTCGTATCTTTATTTCTTCGTTTTGCAAAACATCGTTGGCAAGTTCTTCAAGTAGTATTGGTTTATCCTGTTCAGCCCACCAGGGAAGCGTTCCTGTTTTTAAGATGTGAAAGAATAATTCCGATTTTGTATTTTTAACAGCAACACGTTTATTTTTCGCGACTACTTTATTTAAACCGCCTGTACTTCTGGTTTCATCGATCACTTTCTTAAGTTTCTCTCTTACCTGTTGCTCTAATTTAATAAGCCCGGGAGAATTATCACGATCAGGGTAAAAATTTTTGAAATCGAGTTCAAATTTTTCAAGACGGATGATATCTTCCTTAATATCTATCTCATCAAGAATTTTTTCAATCATTGGATAAATGTGTAATTTAAAAAAAACAGAAGCCACCGCCTGCGTCTTAAAAGCATCGTCAGCCGAAGGAACCGTGAGCTCTACAACAGCTCTTTTTATTATGTGTTTAGCGCACACGTGCTTTATTAAATTAAAGAGGGAAGGTTAAGCCTTCCCTCAATGATATTTTATGTTGTGGGTGGCGGAATTATGCCGCCGCCGGTGCACAATTCTGTCACGTTAATTGTTACTTTACCCATTGATGAACGTTGCTGAACAACTCCCGCGTCGTCCACAATTTCAAACATATAGTAAAAACTGTCTGTGCCAAGGAAGCCGCTGCCCGCAGCATTCGATTGATTTGGTTTGTAATAGAAAGTTTGACGTGTACTGAAACTTTGATCAAAAGTTATTCCAACGCTTCCATACGTTGGCCCGTTAGACGGCTGATTACAATAGTTACCTGTTAGCATTGGCGACAATTTGATCACCTGTAAAGTATCTTGTTGCTGGCGGGTGGAGAATTGAGATACTTTATTACCATTTTTATCTACAAGATATAAGCGGACCTGTGTATCCTGGTAAGTTTGTTTATCATACTGTAACATTGGAATGATATCAATGAATAATTCCTGGTTAGCATTACAGCCGCGGCCCCAAACATCCACATCTTTACCGAATGCATAATCGCCAAGATTATATTCAACATAGAACGGCAATGCAAGGGCAGGTATATTTAATTGCTGTATTTGTACAGGGTGATTGATGTCTTCACATTCACAATCGCAACAGCATAGATATGGTAACGAAAAGTCAGCAATGATCTGATCGGGTTGAATACCTAATTGTTCAACGGGTATTCCGAGACTGATCGCAGTACCGAAAAATTCGAAATTAACTGTAGCCTGGTCGATATAATGCAGCCTTTCCTGATCTTGTACCGTCATTGAATCCAATGATCTTAAATAATTGGCTTCTGCTGTATATTCTGCCATTACTCCGGCAGTAGTAATTATATCTTCCCTGATCGGGTTATCGATAGTTATAGGTGCTCCATTGTAAACAACAATAAATGTTCCGCCCGGTTTTACACCTGCTTTGTGTTCAACCCCGGGATGTTTTTTAATAAAGTTCGAGAACAAAGTCATGTCATTTGCCTTGATCTGATTGAGCCGGTACTGGAATGTATAATTAACGAGCGTAAGACTTTGGAATTTCGGATCTGTAATGAATCTTTCAAGAAGGCCCAATACTTCGCTCCACCATGCGGAAAGATCCATATAAAGTTCAGGTGTATTTTTGATCTTAGTACTTCTTAAAATAAGATCCAGTATTTGGATGAAATCAACTTTAACGTTAATGGCCGCCTGAACCGCATTCAGATAATTTTGAATAAAGCCGGGAGATAGGTTAGGTGTAATGCCTGTATACCCAAAGTTGAAATTAGTAATATTGAACGGAAGATAAGTGGTTGTGAGATTGTTTAAAGTTTGACATAACTGAAGCAGGTCTGCAGTTAACTTATTGCGCGCTTCGGTCATTGTTCGCTGTGGGGCATTTAAAGGAATAACTGCAACTGATTTCGTATCTGCAGTGCCGTCAACGAATGATACTGCATTCGTGAATCCAATTTGTATAGGAGTGACCGAACCATTCTTTATGCCGGTATTAGCATCATTTATTAGATTAGTGAGGAATGACGGGAAGCCCTTTAAAACAACCGCGCTACCTTCCATTTTTGCAAAGCGATCGAAAACATTTTTGATCATGCTAAGCATTTCAACTCTTAGTGAACCATATTCAGTTCTGAGATCATTGAAATCACAACGTTCTGCAATATTATCAGGAGGCTCACCGGTTAATCTTAAAGCGATCACATTAAATGGCAGATCGAAATCGTTTTTAATTTTTTCAATCTGTGCAACTGCAGGCGTAACTTTTTCTCGGATGTGGCCCTCAATCCTGTAAAAATTATAAGGATCAGTGTCATAATATAACGGTGTTTTTATAGGGCCAAGATCGTTGAACTGTGCCGGATCCTGGTTACCGTAAGCTAATGGGAAAATGTTTTTACTGAATAAGCATTTCTTTTTATACTCATAATTCCATGATGCTTCAAGTGTTCCGAGATTATTGAATGTCTCGTGGATACGGTAATAATAAGGGATAGATCGCCTACTCAACGGATCACGTTTTTCATTACTTGGTGTAATGTAAATGGGAACTGGGATCTGACTTGGCGGAACAATTACAGTGTTCGGATTGTTTATTGTATCCAGGTCAAATTTGTTTAGCATTAATACGATCCGCTTGTGAAGCATGATCGCTTTCTTCAGCATTTCATTTTGTGAATTGAACAAAGGCGAATAGATGAATTGGTGCCTGTATTTTGATGGTTTGCATGTAGCAGGTGCAATTACTTCACCAAGGAATAAATGTCTTGGGAAACAATCCATATCCATACAACATTCAGACATCAGATCAAACGCAACATCACGAAATTCATTGTAAGCAAGGATCAGATCTTTTAAAAAATCGTAAAAGTATTGCATACCCAAATACTTTGGCCCGGTAGAACTTCCCAAAAGAAAACTGGTCCATGCCGGAGCCGGGAAACTTAAGAAAGGGTTAACGCCTCCGTATACTGGCGACAGGATAGGGGAGAAGTCAACGTAAGTTTGTTTTAATGCGCTGAATATTTGGTTAAAGATGGTAATATTATTTACAGGTTTAGCAGTTGAGCTTAACGCATTAATATAAGTTTCCGAGAAGGTGAAATAATTGGTTGTGTTTTGTGAAGGTGTAGGACCATTCGTCCACAGGGCTTTTTTCATTGTGATCTCCGGAAGATCATATTTATCAACAAAGGCTGCGGTTTGCGCGCATGTTCTTGAAATGATCTTGTCCGCATCCGTTTTGCTTACTAATAATCGACGGAGGTTGAACACTCTTGTTTTACCTTCTTCATCACAGGATTTTGTAAGGCAGGATTTAAGATCTACATCCACTGTTTCAAGGAACAGCATCACGATCTTATCGTTTATGTTAATAGCGGGGTCATTCAGGAATCGGATCACATCAGTAGGAAGTACAGGAGCATCATCAGTAAGTAATTCGTAAAGTGTAATATCCTGAACCATTGTATCCTGATCTTCAAACGGAGGATATTGTGTTCCTGTAGGGAGTGTATATTGTCTGCACCTTTTTACAACACAATCACCTTCGGTAATAAGGAATCCTTGTGTGGTAATTCCCATTCCTTTAAAAATGGTAATCTCCGGCGGTACTGCAGAAGGACTCCACTGTAATTCGAAACCGCAGGCAATACCTGCACCAAGTAATTTTACACGTGTTATTCGATTCTGTTCATCGAGATAGGCTACGAGTTCGTTTAATTGCGAACTGGTAAGTACCTGGTTATTCTCAAAAATCGGATATGAATTCAGAAGACTACTCATGATTGTATATTTAAATTTGTATTGTTCCTAATGATGATCTGTTTAATATTATTGAATTTTGTAATGAATCCTCGTCTTCACAATCGTGAAGTGTGCCCGGCGGATAAACACTCCTCAGCCTTTCAAGAATGTCGATAAGTTCGTTTAATGCGGTTGATAAAGCAGCTTTGTCTTTATTTTTTTTGCAATTCTCAACAAGCCAGGTTTTGTATTTCAATTCGAACTCTTTCATTTGTTCGCAGTTTATCCAGCAAATATTAAGTGCAACGTGTGCGGGGCATTCCAAACGGAGAGACCGCTCAAAGAATTTGCGGAAATCCTGATTGATGAAGCGGCCCTGCCAGTATGGAAGTACAACGCTTGCAATAAAAGAATACGGATCTTCAATTATACAGTTATCACACTCGTCTTTAAGGTTTATAGTTAGTAACCTGTCCTGAACTCTTGTTAATACCTCATTGAATGTGAATTTTACCTGGGTTAGACCTACCGCAGTTAATGATAGTATTTTATAGGTACCATCATTGATGTTATCTTGTGAGTTTTTTATAATTGCCGGACTTGTATCATCGATCTCGTTAATATCCTCAGTGATCGTTACGTCCGTTCCGCCGGTAGAATCAATAGCAACAGTTTTAAGAAAATAGATATCTCCGTTTACCGGGAGTGTTTGATCCGGTATAGGTTCAAATACTTTAATACCTGTAAAGCTTCCTGAAAATCCGAAGGAAACTACCCTATAAGTGTTATCATTAATATTTGCGGTAGAATCTTTGATCGTTATATACATTAATGGCGTCAGTTCAAATGTGATATCACCGGAAATAAAGAATACATTATTTACTGTACTGGCTGAAACAACCACGTATTTTTTTGTGAATTCCAATGAGCCTTCCGTGGTAAGCGTTGTATCAAATGATTTAGTCAGCGGAAGGAAAAGATCTTCGTTCACTTTAGGGCGTAATAAGATATGCTCAACTACATGCATGCCTTCGTGTCCGAAGAATTTTGAAGTGATGAACTGTATCATTTCATCAACTGCAACATCACCTGCGCCGGCTTGCGCATATATTTTCCTTACACCTAACGGAGCGAGTTGAATATTAGTTACCGGAAGGGATTTTAGGTAATAAAGGTCACCTAATGAGGTGTCAAAAATATCTTCTTTTACCCTTACCAAAGTTGTTGAACCGTCAGTAGTAACTTTTTCAATAGTGTAATCACCGTTATTATTCAATGAATTAATGATCTTAATGGATTCACCCGGGAACAGAACACGGTTTAATACACCATTCAATTCAAAAGTGTGGGCCAGGATATTAACTCCGCCTGGTATTACGGGAAAGCTTCCATCGAACAGTATTTCTCCTCCTGCAATTGCAGCTAACGGATCATTGGTATTAAGAATAATGTTTCCTGAAAAGTCTGTACTAAATCCTGTAATTAAGTGATCGCCATTATTTGCAGGTACATTGTTTACAAGGCGTACCGAAGTAGGAGACAGTGGCGGCACAAGTAAACTTGTACCGGTATGATTGGCGCCAATTGAGGACAGTACGGAATTAAAATCAGATTCAACACTTGTCGCCAGTGTATCTTTACATTTATCGGCAATGTTAAACCTGTATTGAGTTGTAAGCCCGTCAAAAGTATAATGTTTTTTTAATGTTCCATTGAACATGATCTGGAACAATACTTCTTCCTGGTTTGCTAAAGCGAATGCTTCCAGTTCAGCCTCTGTTTGGGTATTGTATAATAATGTTCCGTAAGGAATAGTATTTTGTAAGGGCGGCCCGCCTGATAAAGTCAAGTGGGTTTCGGTATTACTTCCAATAACTACAATCTGAACTAAAGATACGGTATAGTTACCATCGTTATCACCGGAATTTGTAATTGTAACGGGGTCGTTGATCTTGATCTCATCAAAAAAATCTCCGCTCAGTTTAGCTATAGTAGTCCCGATAACACCAATAATTGGCTCAGAAGCTTTAGGTTCACCGCAGCTTGTATACGTTCCGGTCATCAGTTCATTAGCTGCGATGAATTGGAATGGTACTTTATACAATGTAAAGCTATACGAATAAGTTGGCGGGTCAGGAACCATATTGGCAACCGGGAGAGTTGCAACTATATAATTCGAGATCGGACAAGATAAATTTTCCCTGTTGGATTCAACATTAAAATAAAATTCATCGGCGCAAACCGCAATTGCATCATCAATGGCAGCTTCTGCTGCTGCAAAGGTCGGATATGTTATAGATGCAGGACTCAAGGCAAGTATATTACCCTTATCACAAGTAAGTCTGAAAGTATAAGGAGCATTTGTTGAAGTGGCCGGATTTTCCGGACCGATCGGAATGCCTAAATTATCCAGTATAATATATCTTTCGCGGTTAACTCCGTTAATCAGTACTTTTTCTATTCCTGTTTTCCAGGTATCAATGGTAGCAAACGCAGTTGATGGAAACAAAAGATCACTTTCTAAAACAGGAATAAATGTAGTGCTGTTGATAATATTGAAAAGCAGATTAGGTGTACTGCCCACCATAATAAAATTACTATGGTAGTTCAGATCGCTTGACGTTCTTGGTGGTACTCCTGTCAATAACGATACGCGCTCTTCAAGTCCTGAATCATTATCCTCATGATAAAGTTCACAAGGGCTTTCATAATCAAACGCTTTGAAACGTCCTGAACTGATCTTAGGGTAAGCGTTAAGTACTTCAAGTTTATCAATTAATAATTCTTTTGGCGCTTTTTTACCGGTAAGTTTATAAACTACCATAGCGTAATCTGTAAACTGTTCTGAGAAACGTGCCATTAAGTGATCAAGGAACCTGTTTCTTCTTTCTTCAAATAATTCTTCATTCTCGGTTATGTCCTGGACATGTTTTGGATATAAAGCGGGGTTAACAAGTAACGCATTTACATCTGTAACGCTTGGTATCAGGCTTTGTGTAAAATAACTTTTGTCAATTATGAAATTTCCAAAAGCATCTCTTTCGCCATTCATCGAAAAAAGATCTTTTACATGAGCCAATTGCGAAAGATAATCCGCTAGCAACTGGTCGAAGAACATTAAAAAACCTTTTAGTTGTTTGGCTTGTGCCTTACGAAGGTCGCTTGATGAATCGGGTAAACCTTCGGGCCCAATACCATACACGAGCGGAAATTCATCCTGTGTGCTCACATATTCTTCAATGTTCTTAAATTCTCCTTGAGGTACAGGAAGATCAAGAATCGGGTTCTCAATTTTTTGTGGTCTTTCAGCGGCTTCTAATTCTTTTATTAATTCATCAACTTCAACTTCATTAGCTTTAAAAGGTAACAGGTCTTTAAAGAAAGTGATCTTTGAAAGTTCGGTTGAAAGACGCGGTACATAATTGAATTCAAATGCAAGATCAAGACACCATCTGACACTTAGTGATGGAATGTTATCGTCATTATCCAAAGGAACGTTCCCTATTTGGATACTCTTAACCGCAATTACACCGGGTACATCCATGATGATCTGAATAAGATCTGAAACGTGAATGACCTTGCGGCGGTCAGCTTTTATGAGCTCTTCGTCGTCAATAAAACCATGACGCAACGGAGGGCCTTCAAATATTTCCTCTGTACGTTTACCTTTTTCGTACAGTTCTTCTATCGTATAAAAGTATACAGTAGGGGCAAGAAACTTCGCGATCTCGAAATATATTTTAGCCTGTACTTCTTCAACATCGGCGTCAGTAGCCAGTTCAATATCCGCACAAACTGCTATCTGTTCGGTTTTGAGCGCGCTTATTTTGAAAAAATCTTCACATAAGTTCCTGTTGGCCATCAAACGTGCACGGACTTCGGCAATGATCTGTAATATCTTTTTTACTTTTTGCTGATATAATATTACCAACGCATCAGGATCCATAACAGCGTACATGGCTGCGTTTATTTGCGACTCAATGAAAGTGGTAATAGTTGGTCCTGCAATTGGTAATTGTGAAATGCTGACCCAAACTGTTTTATCCGGGAAAAGTCCATAGCCTTCCAATTTGTAACCTTGGGGCATTCCAGTAAAAACAAGAGTTAATCTTTTTATATGTGATTGTATACTGGCAAGATCATTCCAATCAACTCCCGGGTCATCCCAGCGTGGAAATTCAACACTTATTTTTACTTTCATTCCTGAAAATACCTGGTAGCTTACAGGAGTGGGAGGTGCGGTAATTGTTATTGTCCTTTCAAGTGTATTTTCGTTAAGATCACCGTATTTCTCGGTCTTATCAAGTTCCAAAAGTATATTATATAGAACTTTAAGATTTAATTTTTCCGGACTTGATGGGATCTCAGGCTCGTAGTCTAGTTTATCAAGCCCTCTTTTAATGTAAATAGGAATCTCGTTTTCCTCGGAACATTCTATCCAACCATTTTTTACACCTGCAATAGGGCAGCCAATATCCGAAGGATCGTGAACATCGCAATCGATCAAAAGTTTCCTGTAATCGTTTAATGTAACAGGATACATCGGCAGAATTTCTCTTGCTGTATAAAAATTCCTGATATCAACCGATGGTAAAGACGGATCCTGAGCTAACAGATCAGGAATGTTATAAGAGGTCCTATAACCGAGGTCTGTAATTACATAGCTTAATACTTCAAGTATACTTACACCCGGATCACTAAGATTATAGTCTGTCCACAGTTTACCCGCAAGTTCCTGGATATGTTTCAATCCTTCTTCTCTCAGAAGATCGAACCGCATGCTTTTAAACTCGGGCGGCGTTCTCGTTATGGTTACACTCTCAGCCATTTGCTTTGTTATCAGTACTTGATTATACTTTTTCGGTTTGTGTTGTTTCCTTGATCACATCGGTGGTAAGTTGTTCTTGTGCCTGCGCGTGAATTTTGTTTATTACATCATTTACCTGGTGATATGGTAATTGAGCTAAAGCTTTTAAGATCAGATTAGCTTCGTTTATACTTAGTTTTAAATTAAAATCTTTCATATGCTTTATTTTTTAGAATGTTATGCTAAAAATCCAAGTGTTTGTAAAAATGTTTCAAGCGCATCCAGGCGATCACGCGTGTCACGTAATACACCAGCTTCAACACTTGTATAAGTATCCGTAACAGGGTTGGTGTTTTTAGGGGGAAGAGCAGCGCCTTTGTACAATTTAATAACATTTCCATCTCCTAATTTCACATTGAATACGGATGCGGGTAACGCTGGCCCACCTGCAGCGGAAAATATTTGTATTGTGTCGGCATCAGGTGTTGTAGAAGGCGCTGTACTGCTTCTGATAGCTAAAGTGTTTTTTGCACCGGTTCCAAGTGCGTTTTGACCGGATATTAATTCTCCAATCAAAACATTTCCTTTTGCGGCAATGGCAATACTTTGAGAATGGCCGGTTACATCGGGAATATATAAACCTATATTCTTTGACTCAGGAGTGCCGCCCCAGGGACCATCGACTAATATTTGTAAACCGATCCGATGATCATCAATTACAGAGCTGGTAGTTTGTGAATGATTATGTATTGCAACTGCAGTATTACCTGTATCAACACTTTCTTCATCGTTTATATCAAGTGTAGCTTCAATATTATCCGGGTCGCCGATGCCTATTCCAACTCTTGAAATAGTTCCGTCTTTGTAATAAATGGCTCCATCAGGAGTTCCGTCTTTCCATGGGCCCATTCCTTTTGTAAGAGAAACCCATTCGGTATTCATGAATCCTTCGAAATCAATCCCGGTAAAACGGATCGTACCATCATTTTCTGTGATCGTAGTTCCTATTTTTAAAGCTCCGGCAATTTCCGCTTTTTCCGAAGGAGTAATTGTTCCAACACCAAATGAACCTTCTGAGGTAAAAATTATTTTTTGTAAAACATCATTATTAACATCACCATGTATAAGTACATTACCTCCTAAGCGATTAAGATTTAAAGTTGAGGCAAGTTGTGCAAGTGTCACCGGGTCTTGTTGCCTTGCCTGGAAGCCGCGATAATCGAAACCAACGTTATTCGTCATTGGTCCAACTACCATAATACCGGTTCCTGCTATCAGAGCTAAGTCTGCTGAGGGATCTGAGATGTTAGTGGAAGTATGAAACGTAACATCAGGATCAGGTAACCCAACACCTGTTTTTCCATTTTGCAGAATAGTAAAACGTTCTGTAGCTGTGGAAACGCTATTGGTATAAATAGATAATGCCCCATCCTGGATTGGATCTGAATTTTGTTTGTTCCCAATAAATACGCCATTAGATAAAGTAGCTGTATTGATGAGTTTGATACCTGTTATAGAGCCGGGTGTGGAATCTTTTATTTCAAGTTTTTGTGTCGGAGTTGTAGTTCCGATACCCACTGCTCCCTTAAACTTTGAAATGAATAAACGACTAAGTGTACCAATGGCAGTAGTTTCATCAAAACTTAATCCTGCATTGCCTTCTTTTTTCAGAGATACGTACCAGGAAGCATTATTGCTATTGTTTTCGTAAAGAGCTACTGCAGATTCGTTTTGATCTTTGATGGCTTTTACACCTAACCTGCTTTGCGGTTTATCTATACCTATACCAAAGTATATTTCAGGTGGAACTACTGGTAAACGGAAAATTGTTACTCCGTCATCTGTTTGATGAACATAAGAATCTAATAGATCCTTGAACTGCTCAGCAGTAGGAATGTCGCCTGTTTCAAAATATGTTTCTAATATGTCTCTTGGTTCTATTGGCATGGCTATATAATTTAATTATTCTACTTTAAAATCATCTTCAATTCCCATGAAATCTATTCCGGTATTTGTAAACCCGATTCCGTTACCAACAATAAATGTATTGCCGATAACAAATGATCCTATTCCAAACGGTCGTGGTTTAACACGAGGCCCGGAAGTTGTTTCATTACCATTACAATCATCACAGTCGCAATCACAATGTGTATCTACAGGTGCGTAAGGCTCTTTCACAAGATTGTCTTCACATTCGCAATTATCAGTTTCCAGTACATGCACTATATGAACCGCCGCAGAAGTAAGAATGGAAGCTGAAGTTGTTGTAATTGCTTCGTCAACATTCTTCTTTATAACAGGACCTATAATGTGATCCATTTTGAAGCAGGTCACAAAATCAACGTAGGGTTGTTCTTCCACAAAATTCAGGATCATTGATTTGTGTATTTTGCCTCCGAAAGAAATATTTCCTGTATCGTAAGCCCATGGCGCTAAAAATTTCTTAATATCCTCTTCCAGTTTCTGTCCATAAAAACCATTGTCAAACCCCGGCAAGAATTTTACATTGAAGTCAACAGATATCTCTTCGTACAATGGATTTCTTACATGAAGGTCTATACAATGTGTTGTTATAGTTTCTAAGAATTCTTTTATTTCTGTTAATACGATCAGGCTTGTTTTCGGCTTTAAAGGATTGATCGCGTTTTTATTTTTAAGATCTGCAATAGCAATCACAGATACACTGCCCGGGACAAGTTCTTTAATATCGGTGATGGAAATATAACGGGTATGATTCAAACATTTTACTTTAAATATACCGGGAAACTTATCGAGGATCAGGTGTTCGTAATCCCAAATGCAAACGGCTCGGTTCTTATGTCTTAAACGTTCGCTTACCCTTGTATAAAATTCGTTGCTTTGTTCTTTTATTTTACCGCCGAATGATGCATATGGTTGCGTTATTTTTTCTATCGCGCCATCGCTATCTACCAGCCCACTAATAGTTTCTGCGGGCAGACTTACTAATAAATGATCAGGGTCGTTCCCGTTGTCTTTGAAAACAGCTGTGACAGCCTGAGTATGTAAGGCAATAAGATCGCAAACAGCTGCGGAATCATTCGTAACTGCAGCTTTTAACCAATGAAGTCCGGCCGGCAATAATGTATTGTTTGATGTGGCGAGTTTGGAAATATCAAATGATATAATTCCGGAGGTCAGCAAACCATTAGTAGAATCGGAAAGAATTTTTAAGACAGGGAATTCTTTCCATTCGTTATTTACCATGTAGCTCCAGATCACGGGCTGTTTCGAAAAATCCGGGTTCGCGCTGCCTTCGGCAACTTTTATTAATAAAGTTAATACCTCGGAAGGTTTTAAGCCGGACAAACCTATATACAAAGAGCCTTCATCTTTATAAACCGGCATTAGGTTTACAAAACCTGTATTCGTTGTAATGAAAGGATGATTTTCGGCAACACCAAAAGGTTCAACGTGAAAGAACTGATCGATCCGTTTGCTAAAGCTGTTAGCGTTATTTACAACAGGTGTATTGGATAATTGTATGGTAACAGTGGATGAATAGTTTAAAGAGATCTCTGAAACAAGGGGCGTGTAGGGTTCATTTGGTAGCGGACTTGCAGTAACACTTGTTTGAGCTGCAGTTATAGCCTGGTTTGAAAATGAGTTTTGAAAATCACTGTGACCAAAGTCAATATCCGCCAATTTCAAACGTACGAATCCTCTTGATGAATTGTTATCGTATTTGGTTAAGGACGATAAACTGAATGATGCGTTGCGGTTAAAAAATGCCAGGCTACCGGATGAAATTGAAATTTTCCTCGAGCTTAGCAATTTAGTATTGGTCTTTGGGTCGAAAAGACGTCCTGTATCAGAAGGCCACGTAACTACATTTTTCCAGGTCTTTCCATCGAGGACAGCTATATTGGTCTTAAAATTCTCATTGATGCGTTTGTTATTCTCATCTTCGGGAAAGTAATGATGATAATAATCAATAAAACCATTTCTATCTTCAGGCAAACCCTTCCAAGTGATGTTAATATCTACTGATGAAAGATTTTTGCTGAATGTTTCGGCACTTCCTATATAGAAACTTGAAGTTACAAGCGGCCTGTTGCCAAACGGCTGAAAAGGTTTGGAAGGATCAAGTTTCGATTGGTCATTCTGTAAAATAAGGTTCTTTACACCCTGTACATTTACCGAAATCTGTGCATTGGATAGTACAAGTGATTTGAGTTTTTCATAGAAGTACGGAGTAGAAGGGTCGCTTGTATTTAAACTGATCTTCACTACCGGCCATGATGTATTAAACGGGCTCAGTAATGTTTCCCGGTTATAATTAACGATAGCAGGTTGATCAACAGTAATTGTTCTCTCAATAAATATGCTGCTGCCTGATACATAGGTTCTGTCAATCGGTGATTTTGGTTCTGTCGATGGTACGATCCATTCCTTTTCTCCGCTGAATAAAACAGTAAAAGCGTTTTTAAGTTCAGCATTCGTTATACCACTAAGACTTGCAAAATTCAATTTGATCTGAACTATGCGCACACCTTCTGCCATTTGCAGAATAGGAGAGGCAAATGCAAAACCTACTTCAGCCTGTGTTCTGTCTATCAGCGGAGAATTGAATGGAAGCGCCGGATCGTTGATCGAACCGAATGTTTTCCATTTCTTTTCATCCCCTTCAATTTCTTTTCCGTTGCCATCCGCTGAATTAGCGATTGGAGAAGCATAAAGACGTTTATCAAAATTTTTATTATAGAACAGAGCTTTGAGATCTGTTACTTGTGCTGTATTAACAACAATGTCTTTGGTTGTATCATAAACAAGATCAACTCCGGTTCCGTCTTTTTTGCCGTCCAGTTGAGTCCCTTGCGTGATCAGGTGAGAAGCTACTTGCTGTGCAAGCTGGAAAATAATAAACACCTGGTCAGGTACTGCGTCTTTTTCTCTTAATCTTAGAACATCACGGTAGTAAAAGTCGAGGTGACGCTGGGTTATAGTGTTAACGTCATCCTGGGCAAACCTGAAAATTTCCAGGAAAGCGATGAAAAGTGCATAGTGCGGCTGAGTGGCCTGGCCTGTTTTATCAATTACCTGATTGGTAAAAAAAGATTGCCAGTCATCGTTATTGACCCATGTATTATTGAAATTATAATATTTAATTTCTTCACCAAAGTTAGAAGCAAAGGTCATAAGGTCCTGCATGCTTCTTTCATCAACAGAAACATAAGACGGCAACAGCGCTTTAAGTAAACGTTGAGGCTGGCTTGTACCATCCCTGAGAAGCGGGTTTTTGCTATTGCAATCTTTACTCATTGTGTAACGTCGGTACCTTCATTAAAATAATATGGATAAACAATATTTGAGCGGGTATTCGTTCCGGTTATTGTGAAATTCACAGTTAATAAAACTCTTCCATTCAATTGGTCATCCTCGTATAAAACTTCATCAAGTGTAATTCTTGGTTCAAAATATAAGATGGCAACCCTGATCTGTTCGGTAATGAAAGTTGAAAAAGTAGTATCGAGAGGTTCAAAAACCAACTTCTCGAGATTGCAACCGAATTCAGGTTGCATTACTCTTTCTCCGACAATAGTTGAAAGAATTATTCCCAAAGCGCTTTTTATGTCTTCTTCAGCTTCCAGCATGTTGACAACATTTCCTCCTTTAATAAAAGCAGGAGGGAAGCTCCAGCCCCGTCCTAAAAATGCTTTTGGTGATTCTATAAAGTTATTTGCCATTATTATCCTATAATTACTGTTGTATCGCCTACCGCCGGTGCTGCTCCGCATCCGCAAGTGTCGCCTGCCCTTAAAGCGCCTTTACCTCCAATTAATACAGTTGTGCTTCCTACCGGAAACGGACTGCTTGTTAAATGCCCGGTGTTCGGAGGGATCGAACACACATGGTTATCACCCATTACTGCTGCCGGTAATCCCCCTATCAATACAGTAGAATCACCTGGCCCTACTATTGTGCCTCCGTGATTGGTAGTATCTGTTACTCTTGCTGCTCCCGGCATACTCTTTTTATTAATTTATTTGAACTATTGATCCTTTTAATACTGCAGTGGCACTTGATGACATTTCAACTCCGCTGCTGCCTTCAGCCTTAAATTGTGAGTCTGCAGCAATTGATATATTAACGCCTTCCATCGTGATATCACCTGTCGCTTTTATTTTAAGATCTTTACTGCTGGTTATTTCAATTCCATCTTTGGTCATTGAAATTTTGTTACTGTTTGAATCTTCCAGTGTAATTTCCGGATCATCATCATCTGTAACGAATATTTTATTTCCTCCCGGGGTTTCGATGAGTACACTTTTTTTCTCGTCATCGAATTCCAGTTTTATTTTCTCTCTTGTAAAAAAACCTTTTTTAAAATTGTCTGTAGTTGGTTCTAAAGGAGGTTTACCGTCGGCATTTTTACTATATAGCATACCAAGAATTATTGGCTGACGGGGATCATCATTCATGAAACCAACTATAACTTCATCACCTACTTCCGGGTAAAAAAATGAACCGCGTTCTTTTCCTGCATCCAAGTTAGCGAGGCGTGCCCAAACTCCTTCTTCACCAACTTTCACCATTGGTAAATTCACTTTTACCCTGAAATCATTATCAGGATCTTCGGTTATTTTTTTGACGATACCAACCTGCAGACCATATACTGAAGGTAAAAGTCCGGAAGCTGGTTGCTCTACGATATCAGTATATTTCCTGCTAAACCAATCTTGCGCAAAACCAAATTGGATTTCCGTATAATAAGCAGAGTCTGCTGATAAATGGTGCGTAACTCCTGATACAAATGCAGCACCATTAAAACGTTTAGAGAACTGATCAATGCCAATCATTTCACCTGGCTTGATTTCATTGTATCCTTCAATTTTAGCACGGCCTCTGATTTTAGACATACGGCTTCTTAATAACTTAGCGGTAGCCCACGCTTCCAATTCTGTATCTTTTATCTGTCCTGAGTGCTGAAGTGCGAATTCACTTAAACCTATAACTCCCGCAAGAGTATCAGCATCCGGTTTACCGGCATCTTTTTCGGGGAGCTTTGTTTCTCCTACAGGTTTTTTGCCTTTTTTCTTTATTACCTCGCGTTTGCTGTCATCCCAACTGCTAGCCTCAACGTCTTTATATTCATCGCGTGCATCCATTTCCGCCTCAAATTCATAAACATTATTAGCGAAAACAGCACTGGTTTTAGGTTTAGCTGCAAGATTTGGTTTTTTAAAGCTTACTTTTCCTTTGTCAACAAATGCAAGCATGCTGTTAACTTCCGCTCTCGAAAGAACGAAATCCCAATCGGTACAGAAGTATTGTACCATTTCTTCATGTTCTGTATCAGTCGCATCTACATCGCCCTTAAATCCTGCAAGCACCTCCTCTATAATAACACTATCCTTCTTTTTCTCAAAGAATTTGTTTTTTCTGCCTACTGTAAGCTTAACGGCTTCGTCCTTCAGATCAACAATAAGCACAGTAGGTTTGCCTTGTTGTAATTGTATGGAGTGTTTTATGATAATACCTTCAAATATGGTTTTCTCGTTCTGTGAATAGCCCATAAGTATTTTCACTTTAGCTCCCGGTACAAATGTTTCTGAATCACTTGCCTCATAAATTTGTTCCGACACGTCGCCGTCAAGAAGTATTAATTCAGCACAAGGAATTTTGTTAACGGTCCTGTTCACAGTAATCGCTGATACACTATACTTGTCTTTAAGGGTAGTGCCATTAACAGACACCCGAAATGTAGACAGATCGGTTCCTTTTAAGATAGGTATTAGTGTACTGAGAAAGCCCATTAAACTAAGTTGTTAATCGGTGGGAATAGTAATTCCATACCTTGTTTTAATTTCCTGTAATTTTTTAAATTGTTAACCTCGGCAACTTTGATATACAAAGACGAATCTTTATATTCTTTAAAGCAAAGCAAAGGCAGTGTGTCACCTTCTTTTACAATGACGGATTTAGAAAGATCAGGAGATGAAAGCTGAAGAATTCTTCCTAACAAACCCGGATCAATATGCTCCTCAATGGTAACATTCACTTTAGCTCTTAACGGCCGCCCATCCGGAGCAAACATTGTATAAGTTACATTGGCCGATTTAAGAACGCCGGTCATTAAAAAAGTTCCCCAGATCAGCATCACATAATTTGGTTTATGAATGGTGCTTGTGACCTGGTAAGCCAGCTTCATGAATATCTGTATTTGAAGGTCGACATCCTTTATGGCACTATTAACGCCTGAACCTTTTGAAGAACTTGGAGAGGCACCAGTGCCATCGAAAAAAAGTTCCATTGTTACTGTACGGGGATTGCCTCTGAGAAATTTCTTTGAGGTGTTTCCGGTAACATTTTTTTTGCCCTTATCGTAACTAACAGTATGGCTAACAGTAAAACTGGTAGGATTATACATTGGTGTATACGGAACTCCCACACCCGGCAGAAATGATACCGGGTAAAAGATCATAGTTAGTTTTCCAAGTTTACCGTCAGCAAACGCCATATTATCTTTCGTTTTGTTGTTTTAGCATTTTCGAAACACTCGCAATTGTATCCTGGCTTAACTGAGCCTGGTTGATCTGTTCTTCATCTTTCGCGTCCTCTTCGTCAGAAACATCTTCTTCATCGTCATCCCTTCCTACCAAAGCGCGTATGATCAATTCTTTAATTTCTACAGGCATAGTTATGTCGGTAATTGTTTAAATATTTCTTTTCTTTCCATATACTGGTAAGAGAACTCTACTGTTTCAATTACAATAGCACCTTTTTCTGCATCAAAACCATCCGTATTCCATTTTGTAGGCCACGCTTTATAAAAAACCCACTGCTCTAAAGGTTCATGTGATGGATTCATTAATGTAACTGTAATGAGTTTCGGATTGAACTTGAAACCTTCCAGCGCATCTTTGAACCATGCAATAAGTTGTGATCCGATCAGCATGCCCCGTTTAAGAACAAGATTATCAAAACTCGCTCTCTGTGGAAGCCGGTGCGTAAAGCGGTTCTCTCCACCTTCCTGGTAGGTTTCAGAGTTTGGCACCGACATGTTAATGCCGGATATGCTCTGAAAACGAATGTCATCTTTCGAGTTGATATCTTCGAACTCAACTTTAAAATGAAAACCAACCGGTGGATAATAAGAAACAGCCATTTATGGATTATGCTAGTACTTCAGTTGTTAACCCTTCATGACAAACTTCGATACCTTCGATTGCCACTTCATTACCTGTTGATTTTAAACCAACGCCTGTTAATTTACAAGGCCAGCAAGCTGTTGCTTTCCAAACCATAACAGGTTCATGATTTTCATTCAACAAACTAATGGTAAGATCACGCCTTTCAATCTGGTTCATTTTTACAGTGGTTAACCAAATAGCGAAATCGTTATCGGCTTTCATCACACCTCTTTTAAAAGTAAGGTTGCCGAACTTTGGCATACCCGGCATTTTGGTAACCTGATAATTGAGCGAACTGCCTTCGCGATATTCGATTGGTTGTAATTCCTGATCTAAACCAGATACTTCAGTGAAACCGATACGTGCTCCGCCCCATTCAACTTGAAAGTGAAACACCGGTAATGGATATTGTGCTGCCATATTATTTTGTTTTTAATTGTTTTTAAATTGATTTATTATTTTTAATTATTTGATTTATGATTCCTGTAATTTATGTTCGAATTTCAGGATGATGAATTCGGCCGGGCGAACGGCAGCCATTCCTATTTCAACGATCATTCTTCCGTTGAGGATATCATCAGTTGTCATAGTGGTGCCAAGTCCTACATTCACAAAGAATGCTTCTTTGGTCGTTGCACCAGCCAATGCACCATCGCGCCATAAGTTAGTTAAGAAAGCCTCAATCATACCTTTCACGCGGTTCCATGTATTAGCTGTGTTGGATTCGAACACAACAAATTCAGTTGCTTTTTTTGTGGATTCTTCAACAAAGATGAATAAACGGCGAACCGGAACGTAACGCCATTCGTTATCGTTACCTGCTAAAGTACGGGAGCCCCAAACTAAGATGCCTTTACCTGTAAACGCCCGGATTGCATTTATAGATTTTCCGGATGTTGCATCTACGTTGAGATCTTCTTGTTGAGCAGTAGTAATGTTTAATGTTGGACCTACAATCCCCGAAACACCAACATTAGCGGGAGCTTTCCAAACTCCTCTTTGGCTATCAACACGGGCGTAAATACCTGCAATTGCTCCCGAAGGAGGAAGGGTTACGAAAAATTCATTTTGAATTTTAGCAATAATATTTGCATAAAGTGCAGGATCTTCAACTTCAACCGTCCCGCTTAGTGCTCCGCTTAAAAAAGGTGAACCTTGTAAGAAAAGATTTGGACCAGAATAGGATGTAACTTGAGATCCTTCCGATGGGGTATTGGTAAGATTGACACCAAAATTAATTAAAGAATTTAAAAACGGCATATATGTTGCGCCGTATTTTAAATTATCAATGCCAATTTCATCTCTAAATCCTCCAATTGCATTCACACTTGCAAGAGTGTCTCCAGGTTGATCAGTGATAGTGAATCGATCCTGCATTTTCGCACAATGTGCTAAAGAGGCTTCGACAACATCCCCGTAGTCGCTCATTGAGAGATCAACTGCATCAGGGAATAAAATTAAAGTTGGTTCATCTTCTTTTTCTAAAGACTCTATACCATCTATAATTTCATTCGGGTCAACAGCTGTCTGATAATCTTTTATTGATACTATGTAACATGGACCTCCGCCATTAGTAAAATAAAGTTTAAGACTATAATATAGATTGAATGGAGAAGGAGCTGTAACATCTCTTGTGACAGTAATGGTTCTTGATGTGACAGGCCCTGTTACAGGCGCATCAACAATTGAAACTTCAAATCTTTCAGGATATGAACCCCCAAAAATGGTCTCGTACTCTAAAAGAGATGTGATTCTCACAGCTGGTGCCACACCATCATTGCTGTAATCCCATTGCGCTCCGTTAATTATGGCTTTTGCTGTGTACCCAATAAATGCAGGTATAGCAGTTGAAACCGGTGCGATTGAAGGTGGTATTGTAGATACTTCATCTATATATACCCCTGGTGTTTTAATGTTTGATATCGGCATGTTTTCTAGTTATTTCGTTTAAAAATTATTTTTATGATTCCTGAAGTTTGTGAGAGAATTTTAGAATAATAAACTCTGCCGGACGTACCGCAGCAATTCCGATTCGTACGTTCATGATTCCGTTTAATATATCATCCGGTGTCATTGTAGTACCTAAACCAACTTCAACAAAGAATGCATCTTTAGGTACGGCCCCGGCAAGCGCTCCATCTCTCCACAAATTAGTGAGAAACGCATCTATCATTCCTTTTACACGTTGCCATGTGTTTGCGGTATTGGGTTCAAAAACCACAAACTCAGTTGCTTCCTGTACGGATTCTTCTATCATTAAGAATAAACGACGTACGTTAACATAACGCCATTCGTTATCGTTTCCGGCAAGCGTTCTTGCGCCCCAAACAATATTACCCCTTCCAACAAATTTTCGGATTGCATTAATGGATTTACCAGATGTTGAATCGATATTTAAATTCTCCTGTTGTTCAGCGGTCACCAGAACAAAAGGCAGATTAACTGTTCTTACACCAACATTAGCAGGCGATTGCCAAACTCCTCTTTCATTATCAACTCTGGAATAAATGCCAACCATTGAAGAAGCAGGATATAAGGTAAGCTTGTATGTATTGAGTTCGGCTTTTATCCTATTATATAATTCTTTATTGCTGGAATTATTTACCCCACCTGTCATTGGCGATGTAGCAGGAAGTGTAGAGGTTCCGGTAAGGTTTTCTGAAAATACAATAGCCGGAGTTGTAGGTCCGGAAACAGCAACTCTAATGCCAACAGCAGCTCCGTTCCTAGTAATTATAAATTTCGTAAGATTCGCCTTTTTCATAACGGCTTCCAAATTAGCAGCTGTAGATGCAGGCACACCTGGAACAATTTGGAAATCTGTCGCAGCCACTGGTGTTGTTTTGGCGGTAAATGTGTTGCCATCCACAACAAGAGTTTCGGTATCAAGAGGGTCGGTTGTTGTAAAAGTCACAACCAAACTATCTGATAATCCATTTTGAACTGTTAATAAAGTATTATTAGGAAAGACGCCGTAACTTGGGGATGGAGTAGGTACCCGATTATCTACGATAACAACTTCATCATCCAAATAAAAGGAATTAAGTGGAGTTTTTAAGGATGGATAATAAGCTGCCCCGTATTTTAAATTATCAGGACCAACATCGTTATTTCTAAAATCAACGCCATCTTGGTTTACATCACCGGTTGTAAATACATCAAGAACTGAAAATCTATCTCCTAATTTAGCACACTGAGCTAGCATCGCATCGTTTATCTCTCTTCTAAAACCAGATCCGGTTAAAGAAATTGCTTCTGGTGTTAATAATAAGGTTACTTCATCTATAGGCTCATATAATGCAATGCCGGCCAAAAGATCCGATTTGAGGATTCCGGGTGAATAGTCTCCAACAGAAACTACCCAGCAGACACCGCCACCATTTGAAAAAAACATTTGCATTTGATAATACAGAACAAAATCTGCCACTGGTGGATTTTTGACAACACCAATTGTAATTACACTTGGGTTTGGATTAGTTAAAGTGACTGTGAACTTTTCATGATATGGTAAACCGAAAATCTGTTCAAACTGCAATAACGAAGTAATTCGAACTGGAGGTGCCGGACCATTCGAATAGTTCCATTGAGCTCCTTTAATCATTGCTTTCTCGGTATAACCCACGAAGCCAGGTACCGCTGTTGCTACGGGAGCAATAGAGGAAGGAATTGTTGGTATCTCCTGCACGTAGACACCCGGTGTTTTAAATGTTGCCATATTGTTTCTGTTTTTAGTTTTTAATTTTTGTTTATATCGTTACATAAGTTATTGTCATATCTGCTAACGTTACCGGTTCTTTCATCTTGCTCACTAATCCAATCAACGGACTTGAAATACCAGTGGCAACAGTGACTCCGTTTTTTTGGATCACAAGATCTTTTTTTGGTGTTTCGTAAAACGGAAGGGTGGCCGTATTCGGTGCAACCGGGAAAACAGTTGAATAACTTGTGAATTCTACAGCGTCAATTCCGTTTACAAGGATGTTGTTTTTGCGGGTAAAAACTATTGCACCATACGGCGCTTGTGCAGGTGATGAAGTGTCAAGCAAATCTATGGTGTCACTTATTAATACATTTCCTGATTTTAACACCAGGATATATTTCCAATAGGTACGGTTTCTTGCAAATAGCATTTTGTATTCCCTATCAACCGGGTAATTTGAAGAAGAAGCGTTCTTTGCCAGTAAGTCAATAATTGCAAATACGCTTTGTTTCACCAGGTCGTTGTCGATATAAACTGTTTTGGTGATCGTACTGGCATTTCCAGTGGTTTCAAATTCATACAGCCCGCTTGGCATGTTTGAAAAATCAATCGGATAGATCCACTTTAATGCAGTGTTGGCTTTTACCTGTGTTGGATCGGGGAATGATGGAGTTACTACATTTCCGACGCTGTTTTTAATAATAATGCTTCCATTGTCGCCTGCGTTTGCGGCATTTTGTGGGAATTCGTAATTAAAAATGGCTGACTTTAAAAAATCAAGGAATGCAAAATTAAGATTCGTTGAACCTTCAGATCCTATGTTATAAAAATACAAAACTTTATCAGGAGCGTACCCGGATAAAGCAGTGAGCTTGGTTATATTTAAAAATTCAGTAGCGTTTTTATGGGTTGCCCCAAAAACTAATTTCACATCTTTAAAGTCAACAAATGGATTTCCTGAATCATCAACCCTGTATAACACTCTAAAACCGGTGTCATCTGCCCTGTACAACATGTTACTGTTTTTCATAGCAAGTCTGGTTTCTATTGTAGGTGTAATCTCAAGATCTTTCGTAATACCACTTACATAAAAGTCGTGTTCCAGCCTTGTATTAAATAACTTTATGTAATTTACGCTTGCCATTAATATTATAAATTCGATGTTTGTAAAGTAAATGCTGTAATAGCATCGTTCTGGTTTTGTAATCTCTTCTCCTGGTAAGCCAGTAATCTCACTTTGTATAAAACTGAAGGCAGATATTTGGCACCTAAAATGGTCCAGAAATTATATTGCTGTTCAAATGTGTAAGAATATAATTCGACAATTAATTTTTTTAAATTGGCATCCATTGCCGGCGAACTATCAGGCGTAAAAACATTTTTACCCTGGAAGAAACTAACAATGCGCGAAAGTTGTTTTAATCCCTGTTCATATTTGTCATCACCATTCTCACTCACGAAATTCGCACAAACCAGCATATACAAATTCAATTTTATTTCCGGGTTATATTGTTCAAATTCGCCAGCTGCATTCCTGAATTGGGTCTGCTGATCTTTGAAAACTTTTTCTTCTTCTATATTAATAAGCGATACACCTAATTTTTGCGGAGGAATAGCCCATCCTCCGGAACTATCATCAGCCACATTAGTAAGCACTATCAACGATTCGCCGGCCGGATTTCCGTTTTGCAGATCCAGGTATGCGTTCATTTCGTCGGTTAAAAATCTAAGTGCCTTATCGATCATAATTTTGGTTTAGTACGTTCCGTTTCCTGCAATTTCAATAAGTGTGTCTGCCACGTCCTGTAAAGTATCACCGCTTCCATCAATTACAGGGTAACTCCTGCTTGTTAATCCTTCAGAGGAATAGCCAGCGCGTGATAAAATGAAATCATTTATCCCGATATTTCCATCTTCAACGGTCCCGTCAATGCCTCCTTCATACAATTCTATCAGTCCGTCCTGTACAACATCATACAAAACTTCCAGTGCATTCACTGTTCCTATTTTGCTGAAAAGATAAATGCGCATAGCCTGAATTCTACCTGTCGGACTGGTCCAGCTTCCCCTGGCCTGGCGATTGTTGAAATCATATTCTGTTGCGATCTTCATCCGCTCTGCGGCATCCGTAACGGTGGCCGCAAATTTTGCCGGAGGTATTCTGCTTAAAATATATTTACACACAAGAAGTTTTTCAGTTGCGTTGAGGTTATTCCAATTAGCATCAATATCGTCATCAACAATGTCGAGAACTAAAGTTTTTATTTCACGCTGAAGGCATTTCCAATCCCTGAATCCGAATACCGAACCTATAAGACCACTGCCATATGTATGCATATTACTGATAGAGGTGATATTCATATATCCGGCAGGTAAAGTTTCACCAATAACAAAAGGATCATTGCCATTCAGATCAGCCACCTCGTAGGTACCTAATTCCGAAACAGGAATATTGTTTATTTTATACGCTCCTAGTATCATTTATTAACTTGTTCTAAAAAATTCAATTCTTGCATCTGATATGTATTGTGTAAAGGATACAGGGGTATCAAGCGCCCTGTACCGGATCGAAATATCCTGGCTTGTTCCGGAAAGCACAATGTTACTTGAACCTCCAAGCGTTATTCTTTCTGATAAACTTCCGGACTCCCACGATAGCGTGCTTCCTATAGCGAGACCGGTTGTGGCATTAAATAATTGTATCTCACCTCTTTTTTTATCATTGCGTGTTGCACATGACCATTGCAATCTATACGTTCCATTCAGTGCCCCGGTTATTAAAGTTACTTTGGTTTGAAATGTCGTTAAAAGAGTGGAAGATTCGCCTGGCGATTCTGCTACTGTATAATTGTTACCAAAAACGGGTTGGGGCAGGTTTGTTGTCTCTATCCAAGTTGCTACGCCTGTGCCTGAGTTCAGACAAATGAATGATTTTCTTGCAGCAACGTTTATCCAAACTGAACCAACAGCATATCCTAATGTATTGTCGTCAGAATTAGTTGGATTATTATTGGATGTAAGATTTTGTTTCAGGTTAGGAACTTCCGATAATCCAACCTGCGCTTTAGTTACGTTATGCGGGTTAGAAGTATTGCCTATATGTGATGTTACAGTACTTAACAGATCGGTGATTTGTTTTTGCAAATAACCGAAAGCCTGCACAATCGTATCAGTTGCGCTTATGACCTGGTTCGTAGCTAAACTTAGACCGGTTAGCAGTGTTCCTAAAACTCCGGTTGATAAAGATTGAAAGGTTTTGGTTCCGCTATAATAATCGCCGGTATCACCGGTTCCATTTATAGTTGGTTCTTTGGTGGCTAATTCAGAAGATATTTTAAATGCTGTCCACGAACGGGTAAGTGAGGTTCCGGCATCATCAAATTCAACAGCAAGATTGATGGTGTCTGTATCAGGTGTAATTTCTACTGAACCATCTAGATTCGTAATTGTTCTGAAATTAAGTATTGAACCGGTTTGATTTTTATAAACTCCTTCACCGGTTCCAACATTCTGCGCACCGTTGATCGTTGAGGAGTTATCAATTTTTAACCACTCATTGCCGGTTGAAACAGCCCAATCTCCAACTTCCCAGTCTGTAATACCGCTTAACGGTGTATCGCCGGCAACATTTACTACGTAAAATTCTCCGGCCGGAGGTATTGGTTGAGGTGAAGCTAGTGGCGGGTTGTCATTTTCTGCATCCCACGTACCTTTGAATAATAAACTTCCGGCAGTACCCCCTGCAATAAAGTTCCAGTGGCTTTGCGTAAATGGTTCCGGATTGATATCCTGGTTGGCCTGGTAAATGATTTTATTTTGAACAACTGTATCCCCGGTTTTGTAAGCGAGCGCCGGGTCATAATTATTTAAACCGAGCAGTCCTGTATCTTCAGCAAAATTAAATACTGAATCAATTAAGCTTCCAAACTGCGCAGAGGTTGGTTTTCCACCTTTTGGAAAATAGCTTTTGAGGACAGGTCTTGTTACTATTGGCGGCATGAGTTTTTGAATAGGTTTTTCTAAATGAAAAAATTACTAATCGTAAATTGATGAAATAAATTCCCTGAAGTAAAGGACAGTTTGTAAAAAATGCGACACGATAAGAAAATGAAGTACCGAATTAACAGCAAGGTGGCCAAGCTGTTAAATAGAAAAAATGAAAGGAAAAGTTCTTTTGAGAAAATTGTGGAACCTTATCACTTAACGATAAAATAAGGATAATTTAATTTTTAGTTTTTTAGTGTGTTTCCCGGATATATTTTGTTTGCCCGGCCAGTGAATTAAGCCATGAATGAATAGGAATGACTTCATGAGAATAATAAGTCCAGGAATATTCTCCCGATTTTTCAGATAGACCTGAAAGAATGTATTTTAATTTTTCTGATGATGAATCGCCTGATTCTATTTTAATAAATTCGCTAAACGCTTTGTATAAAAGGTCATCTCTGTTCGTTTCCCGGATTTTTCCATTTGCTTTTACCCTGTTTAAAGTCTTGCGTAATGCTTCTAATGCATTGAATACAGCCTCCGGATCTTTAGTCTCTAAAAGACACATTAATTTAAGATACCGTATTCCCAGATCCCATCTTCCTTTATCCTTGGTAATTTCCAGGACCTGGTTGCAAATACTTATTGCCTCTTTAATCCTTTTAAGTTTAAACAAAACACACGCCCTTAAAAATTTAAATTTGTCGTGGCGGAATTCACCTTTGTTTATTACTTCAAACAGCAGCATGTTTTCTATTATTTTTAGCGCCTCTTCATATTTTCCCCAATAAAAATTCGCGTAAAATTCCTGTTGCATTGAAAGTACATAGCTAATACTTCGGGAACTGTAATAAGATTGCGCTTTTTTAGAGTTTAGTATTGCTTTTTGAAAGTCATTCAGGCAAACAAGGCATAAACTTATATTATCATGAATATAGCCCATTCTTTCTTTCGTGTACAAAGCCGGGCTGTTTTCTAAAAGTTTAATTATATCAATGCAAATGTCAATTGTCTGATCGTAATTCTTTTTTTGGAGCATGTCCTCCAGGAAAATTATTTTATAAATGTAGTGTATGGAATCTGAATCTGTTTTTTTAACATAAACATCTAACTCACTCAGTGCTTCTTTAATGAATGTATTGGTTTGTTTGTAATCTAACCTTTGAACCATGCTTTGGTTGGTTATCAGATCGAAATAATAGTCATTTGCCTTTAACAAACCTTGATATACATACTGATAGTAAATTATTTGTTCCCTGTTTTTCTTTATTTCATCAAATCCCTTTCTTAACATTAAAAAATATTTTTTAAAATGTAGCGCTTCCAGCAGTATATCATATTGTTCAAATTCCCTTGCACCCTTTGTTATTTCATTTAGTAAATGATTAAGGACTTTAATACCGGCCCGGTTCTTTTTCCTGTAAAGGATCCTGAACTGGAGCATTCTTTTTCTTATTTTAATAATTTGCCTGTCAGTTGTATCAAATGAATTTTCTTTACATATCAGATAATCGGAGGAAAGAGCATCTAAAATAAATTGAAATAGTCTTGATTTGAGTTTGGAAAATGCAACCTGGTTATCGTTATGGTATAATTTGTTTGATAGTTGCGTATCGATCGTACTCGAATTGATTTCCGATGTGAGGACGGAATCGAAAAGTTTTTGCAATAAGTATAGGTCGTCATAACACGTTTCATTTTTTTTCAACGAGTTTTTGATGTAGCGAATTTCATTTTCTTCTAATTCGGCAATGAGAGAATATAGTTCGACCATAGAATCAAAGTCTTTCAATAAATATAATTATTTTAAGAATTTTTCGAGTGATATATTATAGCAATATCCGTTAAAACACGGATAGAACTCCGTAAAAAAACGGATGCCTGTCAATGTAAACTAAATATTTAAAGGAAGTTTTAGCGAAATGCCTTAACGTATCAGTGTCCGTTTTTTACGATAAAGAGGGAAAGCTCTTTTTGTTTAATGTTTTATCAACCTATATTAGTTATTACAATTAGGAATTCATCCGGAATAAAAACTAAGATTAATGAAAATGAAATTGAAAAGAATAATTGAGCATGAAGATATCTTACTTTAGTTGGATCTGAATTAAGATGAATCGACGATAGTATTAAAGTACTTTCTTATTACAGGAGCGAAGCAAATCTGCTAGCTTCACTGGCTTTAATTGGTTTTAAGGTACCACGCTATATTCCGTTATTGAAATACTGCATCGGTAGCCGGGATTATTGTTTACAAAAGTTCCTGTAAAAGAAGAAGGAAGCCAATACGGATAAGAGGCAGATGCAGCGTTTACCTTTGAAGAAAAGAAAGCGATGTTTTGAGCCAAGCTGTTTTTTAATAAGACGGACGGCGCTGATCCGGTTGAACCCATTGAAACGCTTTCCACCTTCCATACTTTTCCCCCGGGCACTGAAACAGGAAGGGTGCCATTCCCGGCGATCTCAAAATGTTTTACTCCTGTAAAATGAAGCCCGGTCTGAGCTGGCAATTCTAATATAGAAAGTAAAAAAATGATTGATGCGATCATCGTTTTGATAGTTTTTGTTTTCATATCGAAGTTTTTTAAGATAACTGAAATAAGGTAGTTGTTGGAAGTTACAGCTTCACTTAGTTTTCAATAATTTGTTATAGCATAAGTAATAAATTACCCCGACCGGTGAAAGGACACTTTTGGCTTTTTTGGACAAAGCAGAAGCTAAAACAGAAAATGCCTTGAGTTATGAATGTTATTTGATAACTTATTTTTTCAGCAGAATTAGATTGTTACGAAAAGTGAAACTAAAACATTTTGCTAAAGGAGAGTTGAATAAAAGATGATCTTTAATTATGCTTTAATTGCACTAAAAATTAACGCTAGCAAACTAAATTATTTTTTATAGCATACATAACAACTCCTGCTATATTTTTCGAACTGGTTTTAGTAAAGATCCTTTCTCTGTAAGTATCTACTGTGCGCGGACTGATATTTAATTTGTCAGCAATTTCTTTAATGGTAAATTCATTACAGATAAGTTTAACCACTTCGATTTCACGCTGCGAAAGAGCAATTGTACTGAAGGTTGATTTGAATGGTGTATTTTCTCCGAGGCCCCTTGTTAAGGCTTTTATTGCTTTGTCATCCAGATAGTAACCTTTTTCATACACAGTGGTTATTGCCTCAATTACGTTTTTAGGTTCGGCACATTTAGTTAAATAGGCATTTACTCCTTTGTGCAATAAATCATAGATCAGTGCAGTGTCATCATGCATGGTCAGCATAATTATTTTTATATCCTGATATTTTTTTCGGATAATTGATGTGGCTTCAATGCCATCCATTTCCGGCATTTCAATATCTAATAAAATAATATCAGGCTTTTCAGTTTTTAATTTATCAAGAAGTTCTTTTCCATTATCAGCTTCAAATAAAACAGAAATGTTTTTGCAGTCGTTGATCAAAGAGATCATTCCTTTCCTGAATAGTAGATGATTATCAACTACTGCGATATTAATGGGTTTTTCCACTACTTAAAGATATACTAAATTTATCCGCTTTTTACACCTTTTGTATCCGTTTTTTTACGGATACTCGGCAACGGGGAATAGCGAAAATAAGCCGTACTTTTTAGCTATTAGGAGGGTGTTGTAGATAAAATGTTAAATCGTCCATTAATAGTAATCGGCGTAACTACGGTTTCTTGTAATTCTCTAAAAATCTGGCAATAAGGCCTACTGCGCTTATTAAGGAGCCCCCGACAACTAAGAAATTGTCAAAGCTTTGTTTGTTAAGATAAATCACAAGAAGTAAAACGGTTGTTGCTAATATTAATAACGGCACTCTCCATTTTTCATAAACGCCTTTACCGGCCAATTCCGTTTTATCAATTACAGCTTTGTCATTCATGGCATTTAACATCACGTAATTTTTAAAAGTATAATTCATAAGCTTTAGCCTGCCTGTTAATTTATCCGGAACTATAAGGCCTTTATGCATTAGTTTGATCAAATTAGCTTTGTTCTTATAATTCACAAAGTGATCTAAAGCAAAGTCATGAAGTGTAAATTTTTCTTCGTCTGTTAAGTCAGCCCATATGTTATGATAGGATTTTTCAGTTTGTTGTAAGTTGTCTATAACAATGAGATCTATTGTTAAACTGGCAGGAATAATGGTATCAGGGATATTACTCAGAACAGGCAGGTAAGCATCTTCTTTAAACTTTTCTTTTTTCTCTAATATTTCCAGATCTGCGAGATCAAATGGCGGAATAATAATGTCGCGGTTTTCATTCGGATGTTTAGTTTTAAAAAAACCGACCCGGTAAGCTTCTGATAATTCAAAAAAGAAAAACCGGAAACTATAGAATCTTGTTAATGAATAGGCCAGCGCTATAATGAAAAGAAACGCCAGAGCCAGGTACAAACTTGCTTTTTTAGAAGTTAAAAATAAATTTGGTCTACAGTAGTCAGTTCGGGATTGTAAAGTGGTAAAACCTTTATCGTCGAGCAATTTTTTTACAGGGGAGGTTAGTGGAAGGTTTTGCAGAATTAAAGCTTCACAATTAAAAATATCGGATCCGTTATTATTATGAATAACGCCTCTTTGGTTCACAGTTTTTGAAGGAAAGATACAAGAGTCAATGAAACTGCTTTCTATAGTAAACACCATGAAAGTTATGATTATCGGAACAATTAAATAATGGAAACCGGTGAAACTGGTTAAAAAACTAACATACACACTTTTCACGGGAACAGTGTTTTTTTCGAACATATCCCCAAATACTTTTTTGGTATTGGTTCTGTTTCTCAAAACAAAGAGATACCCAAAATGAAAAAATAAGGAAAGGCTCAGGCCAAAAACGATATAACCTCGTCCATAAAGAAGAGAAGAGAGAACTTGGCTTAAAATAATAGTTAATACTAAAGATATCAGTAAGGTTATCCTTTTTGTTTTTGTACCGGCGTCATTGAATAAAAACACTCTTTGATTCAGTAGTACGAAATTAAAAAAGGTTAAGTTTATCCCGGTAATGAAGGTGAAATAAAGCAAATGTTTCCAGCCGGATATTAACATGATTATAACACAGAGACAAAATCCATAATTAATGGCTCGCAACAATGAATATTCTTTATGCCGGCTATTATCAGGAAAAGTCCAATACATATGGTATCTCGAAAATAAGGGAATGTGCCCGGTATAAAAGAACATGGAATATATAAAACACAGTAAGGTAATAATAAAAGCATAAGCTATTGCGATCAAAAACCCGCCAACGCTTGAATAGAATAAAAGATCGTTTTCGAAGTTCAGTTTTTTGTAGGTAAATAAATAGATCGGTGCAGGATTTGAAAGGGTGTCATATACAAGCTTCCTGCCGTAAAAAAAATACGGCTCATTATAATATTCAGCTTTAAAGGGTGATGCCTTGCCGGTGTTCAGAAGATTGAGAAGTTCCTTTGGCTTGCCGCATTTTTTGTAAAAGTTCTCATTAAGGTTCTTCGTTGAATCGCAGTGAAGGATCACTTTTCCTTCCGAATCGCAAATCAAATAACCGAAATCAATCAATGAATCAACATTAATTCCAAGATTTGAGTTATAGGCAACACCAAGCACATTCTTTGTCCCCGGATCTTTCTTTACGTATATCGCTTCGTATTGATTGTCATGTTTAGAGAATACAGCACTAAAGGCAGATCCATAATTAAAACTTGTTTTCAGTATTTTTAAATAATCCCGATCGGAATAATTTTTTCTTAAACTTGTACTTATATCAAAATCTGCGGTTATATCACCTTCCTCATTCATCATGAAAAAAGTTTTTAATCCCGGATAATCTTTAAATTCGGGATAGTAGTAGCGAAGTTTCAGAAATGGAATATCAGGATTTTTAAAATGAGGGATCGTATCTATAGCTCTAGAGAATCTTTTTACTTCAGAGGTAAATCGCAGGTTTATGCTGTCATTTAGAACGCTTAGTTCTTTCTTAAGGCTTTCAGTTTTACTGCCTGAAAGAAAGTTCGAGAATACATAACAAGTTAATATCACCACCAATATTCCAACGCATGAAATACTTTTCATGAGATCGAACTGACTTAGTTTTTCATGTTTACTGCTGATTAATGGTTTTATAAGTGGTATGGATATGAACATAAGAATAATAACAACAACACATAGGATCAATTTGGCGGGAGGTAATTTTTGGGATTCAGAAACAAACGTATCATTATCAACCGCGCCCACAATAGCGATGCTAATGTCAGTCTCTTTAATTAAAAAAGTACTTTTGTAAAAGCGTTTATTGGAAAACTTAAAAGTTATAGGGCCCGATTTAGAAGAAATTTTACGCAAGCTATCTCCTTCAAGGGCGTCAATATTTTGAGTTAATAGTGTGGTCTTTTCGAAATCCGATTCTTTTTTTGAAGAATCAGGAGAACTGATAATGGATATCATCCATTCTTTAAAGTCGGATGCTCCTAGCAGCCTTTTTTTTAAGTCCGATTTTTGAATTGTTGTATACGTTTTCAGAGTAAGGAGTTCTTTAACGTCTTTTGTTAATTCTATGTCTTCATTTATGCAATGTTTATCTATTTTGAAATGCGTTGTATTTTCAATTTCAACGCTGTAATGTTTGTTTTTTAGTGAATTGATCTCAATGTTCTTTATTATAATACATTCTTTAGAATTCAATTCGTTTTCAACTTCTTCAAGTAAGATCAAACTGTTACGTAATTCCTTTTTATTGTCAGCGGTTCCGAGTAACGATTTATGGATACTGTTTTTTTTATCAGTAATTAAACTTTTCAGAGCTAACACATTATTGTTTTCCGCGGCGTTGGCATAATCTTTCAAAACCTGGTAAAACCGTTCATTGAATTCTACTAACTCGTTTTTATGGTGTTCATTAATGGTTTCTTCGTTTTCGGGAATTACTGCCATTAAATAATAAGCGACATAAATTACAGCAATAACAGCAGTGACTATAGTTCCCCAGTTTTCTTTAAAGTAATTTCTGATACTATTGGATTGAGTTGGCATAAAAGGGTTCAGTTAAAGTATCCTATTATCTGAATAGAGATACATCATAAATTAACAGGAATTCAGGGCAATTTCACAGTTTTAGCTCTCCGTTATTTCACCTAAAAATATCCGTTTTTTTACGGATAAGGCATGTTTCTATATGCTTGTTTTTGATATATTGCATTAAAACTAAAGTTATGCCCATTGAAAAAAAATACGAATGGTTATTAAAGGAAGGTGGTCCACGAATGATCACTGAAGCACTTAAATTGTATGGAACTATCGAAAGTCCGGGAAAAGCGAATAACGCGACAATTATTGCCTGGGCTAAAGAAGTAGGCGGTAAGGTAGAAACTGTTTACAAAGCGGATGAAATCCCATGGTGCGGTTTGTTCATGGCAGTTGTTGCCAAAAGAGCTGCTAAAGGAGTTGTAAAAGATCCATTATGGGCTCTAAATTGGGGGACTTTTGGAAAAGCTGTGGAAACACCAATGTTAGGTGATGTATTAGTATTTGTTCGTAAAACTGCAGAGGGTAAAACCGCAGGACATGTGGCTTTGTATGTCGGAGAAGATAACGCTTGTTATCATATATTAGGTGGAAACCAAAGCGACAAAGTATGTATTACCCGTATTGACAAAAAACGTTTGTACGCAGCTCGTCGGCCAAATTACAACATTCAGCCGACTAACGTACGTCCAATTAAATTGAGCAGTACAGGTTCGGTTTCAACTAATGAGCAATAATTACAATAAGAATTCTTACTACTTAATAAATTTAATGCTATGGCAAAAAAGATCAATAATTATTGCAAGCAACCTAAAATGCCTGTTAGAGTATTTAATAAAAATGTTTCTAAAAACAGGGCGGCCTATATACTTTCAAATGGTACGCGGTGGGTCAACGGAACCCAAATAAAATATATGTTTTTCTCCGGCGCAACCGCTCAGAAAAACATTGTCAGAAGAGCCTTTGAAATTTGGGCAAATTTAGGAATTGGTATTTCTTTTATTGAAGTAAACAAGCGGGCAGATTCTATGGTGAGAATAGCTTTTGATCACTCCGATGGTTCGTGGTCATATGTTGGAAGAGAAATATTAAAGATAGGAAAAAATGAAAAAACGATGAATTTCGGTTGGGATCTTACAGCCGATGCTTATGGAATGACCACGGCTTTACATGAGATAGGGCACACTTTAGGTTTACAACATGAACATCAGAGTCCTTTTTCAGGAATAACCTGGGATACAGAAAAAGTGTATAAACAATTTGCAGGTGAACCAAACAATTGGACTAAAAGTGAAACCCATTCTAATATTATTGAGAAGCTAAGTGCCAATAAGGTGTTAGGCTCTTCATGGGATCCTAAATCAATTATGGAATATGAATTTGAGGCGGGATTAATATTAAAACCGGTCAAGTATAAAAACGGTATTTATCCCCCGGGTATTTTATCTGCTAATGATATTAAGGGGATTAAAAAAATATATCCTAAAATAAAAGCAAGTGCTGTTAAAAAGGTAGATCATAAAAGTACTGTAAGTATAAATGTCACATCAGGAAACCAATCTGATTTCTTGTTCGTTGCCCCTGAATCTAAAACATACACATTTGAAACAAAAGGCGACCTGGATACGGTTATGGTAATTCACGAGAAAGGAGAAAAAGAAAATTATTACCTCGCAGGTGACGATGACAGCGGAGTAGAAAAAAACGCAAAAATAACTTTGCCGCTCATTAAAGGGAAAAAGTATTTGGTTAATATCAGAGCTTTATACGCACCAAAAAATAAAAAAGGTACTTTATCAATTAAATAAGGTAGAAAATAGTGCCATAAGAATTTTTAGCAGATGACCAAAGTAGAAAAAACACTAAAAGCAGTAAGTAAACTTGATGATACAGAAAAGGAATCCCGGGCCTTTACTATTACGTCAGATTACAAAATGGAAAATCCATTGGGATTTATTCAAAATAATGTGTGTAACCATCTGAATGTTTCTGCGGAAATGCTCAGTTTAAATACCAGAAAGAAAAAGATAGTGTATGCCCGATATATTATCATGTACTTTGCAAGAAAGCACACCACATTTTCTTTAGAAGAGATAGGACAATTTACCGGTGGAAAGGATCATGCAACCGTGCTGCATGGATGTAACAGGATAGAACAATTAATAAAGGAAAGCGAAGGAGTTAAATACGTGATTAAGGAGATCGAAAGTAAATTAAAGTTCTGATTTATTAGGCAGACTATAATCAGTGAATTCTTAGAAACGTTTGAATAGTATTTTGATTTCTCCGGTTTCAAAAATTGCAAAAATGGATTTTCTACCGGAGTCAATTATCAGATGTACAATTGTTATTGTTTTCCTGAGTTCCATTATTATTTTTAACGCCCTTTATTAAAAGCCACAACATTATTGAGATTTCTCCTAAAGTCCAAACAGGAGTCGAAATTTGAAAAACAAGAGCTTGATAACTCGGGAGCATAATGTGCGTAAAAAAATGAATCACGTAAGCTATTCCGTTAAGAATAAGAAACACTCCCAATATACGCGGAATGAACCCTGATCTATATACCAATATACCAAACGGAAAAAGCCAAATTCCCCAAAACATTTCTAAAGCAACGTTTATGTAATCATTTATTTTTAGGAGTAACATTGCCAGTTCTTGTCTATGCCCGAGTTCTAATGCTTTTAAAATTCCGCCTTTAAAAAGCATAAGTGAAGCTATATTAAGCGCCTCTGTAATAAAAACAGCCGGAATCTGTACAATAACTAATGCTACTAATAGTTTAGCTTGATTAGCGCTTACGCGCTTGAACAATTTGTAAAGCGTCAATCCTATTAAGATCCAGATGATGCTACTTATAATGCCATTGATAATCCCTGTTCGAAATATAAACTCATTAGCGAGCATCTTATTTGCTGTGGCAACCGCATTGCCCGGCACAATAGTTTTCGGTTGAACGAACATTAAGCCATAGGCTGCAGTGATTACCCAAAAAAGATAAAGCAACCCCGCTAGTCTTGCGGTTCTTTTAAGCGAATTTGTTTCACTATTCATACAACATATTGATTAATTCATTTGCAGTATTGATACAGCCTAAGCAAAGTATTGTCACTACAGCTATAGCAGCTCCAAGTGCTAAGAGTGCGATTCCGTAGTTTTTTAAACCACTTCCTTTATTTGCATACATAACGGATGCTTCAATTTGTGAGTTTTGATTTTTCATATTATTTATTTTTCTAGTTTACTTTTTTCGCTTCGGCTTCTTTACCGCCCTGATTCAATATCACTTTCGCTATTTTCCCTTGGGCATCTTTGAAAAATTCAAATTGGGCATCATTAACTTTCAAAAAGAATTTGGTTTCAGTATCGGCGAACATTTCAATTTTATCATCACCTGCTAACAAATAAAGCTTGTCTTGTTCTTTAACCAGTTTGAAAGCCATTAAATGTGGTATTTCATATTCTCCGGCATAAGATTCTAGTATTTTCTCATTTACTTTTATTCCATTTTCGTTCGGTAGCGGTTTGTTAGTTTTGATCCAGGTATCGTTACCGCTCAATTTGCTCATTACTATTTTTTCAATAGCATTCTTTTTCCCTCTTACAAATTCTATCGTTTGCATTGGATCATTGTCAAAATAGAAGTGATCTTTTTTAAATGATTTCAATAATGATTTCGGACCTCTGCCTAAATTTGAAAACAATTGGTTTTCGGAAACAGATATAATGCGTTGCTGACCTTTTTGGTTTTCATAAAGTCCCGCATAGTCTTTTAAAGTCGTGCTTTCAACTGCTATCTCTTTATACTCCGTGGGTTTTCCGGCAGCTATCGCGGCCATCCTTAAAGCAATATCCTTGGGATGAATACAATCACAGTTTGCAAAAACCACTACAAATACATCTTCTTTTGGTAACGAAACTTCCATTGTACCAAACCCTTCAATGCCCCCGCCATGACCAATAGATGGGTATTCGTAAACGTACTCCAAGCGCCATCCATAACCGTAATCAACTTCTTTCCCATCGTTCAGTTTATACTTTGTAAATGCTTTATCCATGATTTCCCTTTTTACAAGCTTATAGGAATGAACAGCCTGATGCCATTTAAAAAGATCTTCTACCGTTGATTGTATTGCTCCTGCGGAATAGATATGTGTTCTGTTCAAAGTTCTTGAATTTTCGAATCCGGTTTCGCCTACGCTGTAAGATCCAACTCTGTTTTTTACGATCTTTTTATTATTGGCAAAAAGTGAATTGGACATGCCCGTAGGTTTAAAAATGCTTTCTTCAAGGTATTCACCGTATGATTTGCCTGTGATTTTTTCAATAATATATCCCAATAGAAAGAAACCTGAATTGCTGTATTCCCATTTTGTACCGGGGGCAAATTTCATAGGCAGGTTCTTGAAGAAATCAATTACCTCATTTGGCGTGCAATCCAGAGCTAACTTTTTTTCAGGGTCTTTCATTCCTGAAAAGTTGTGAATACCCGAAGTGTGCGTTAGTAAATTTTCAATCGTGATTTTATTTCCTTGTGTTGGGTAATCCGGTATAAACTTTGTTATTTCGTCATTCAAATTTAATTTCCCTTGCTCTACTAATTGTAGTATCGCAACTGCCGTAAATTGTTTCCCCATGGAAGCTATCCAAAAAACATTGTCTATTTGCATTGGGGTATTTAATTCTAAGTTAGCCATACCAAACGCTTTCTTATAGATGATCTGCCCCTTTCTGGAAACTAAAGCTGTAATACCGGGTTCATCAGCTTTGAATTGTTCAGATAGGAATTTATCAAAGTACGCGGCAAGTGCTTTATCGTCTTTTTGTTGAGCATACGTAATATTCAATAGAAGCGTAAGTGCGACAACAAGTGTTTGTTTAATGTAATTCATAGATTTCTGATTTTTATTAGTTTAATTCATTGCTTTTTCTCTGGTAAGACATATTTATTTAAAACAAATTTCCAAGGCATGAAGATGATTGGTATAATAATTCCACAAAATGTATAGGTCATTTCTTCTGCCGGCGAACCATGGAGTGTACCTGACGACCATAAAGGGAATGCTACGATCACAAGCCAAAGACATTTGTAAAAGATCATAAAGAGCATAATTGGTAACATTCGAAGGGTATGAAACACACCTAATAGTGCTAGCGTTGAGTAAGCAGCCCAAACGCACCATGCTACTGCAATTGTTGGATGCCATCCGCCTTTATGAGTAAAAATGACTTTCCACGCCTCAGTCCCTACAAAAACAAACATTAGCGCAAAATAAAATCTCATTACATAAATATTAATTCTTCTTACCCCTTCATAGTTTACATAGTCTTTTTTCAATAGGTTCTTGACGCTAAATAGAGATGGTCTTTGTGTTGTGTCAAGTGCAAGACTTTGCTTATTTTCTTCAATCGAAGTCATTTTTGTTTGAATTTATTTTATATCACAAAGCTGTTGAATAAAAATCAGGGTTAAAGGCTACCGTCAACAAACAACGGGTTTTGGTCTATATACAGCATAATCTATAGGTAGTCCAAAGGCAACGAGTGAAAACATTTACCTACCTTTACTTGAGAAATAAAAGAATGAAAGCACTTTTTGTAAAACGATTTCAATTTTATTTGTGGGTAGGTCTAGCCTGGCTATCGCTTTGGATTTTTAATGCTTCGCTGAATAGTTCAGGAACATTTTTTCCTCAATCTATTAATGAATTGTGGCGTGTAATTTTTCTTATTGCCTCCAATTTCATTTTCTTTGAATTTAGCCTGCCTTTTATAGTAAAGAAAAGATCAATGGTCTTTTTTAATGTCCTGATTGGGATTTTTCTTGTAGCGATCCAATTTATTCTTCTATCGTTTGGTTTGTATGCTTGGAAATGTCTCGGACTGCAATTACATGTTTTCACTACCTTAAGGCAAGTCAGCATAATTCCTGACTCTACCATTTCTAGAGTTCTGGAAGACGTCTCGTATCAGGCCCAGGGTGGTGTTACTTCACTCTTTTTCTTTGGGATCTCAAAACTCTTTTATGATAATTTCAAACTAAAACAAACAGCTCAACAATTACGTCTCGAAAAGCAGGAAGCTGAATTGAATTATCTCAAGTCGCAAACAAATCCCCACTTTTTATTCAACACTTTAAATAATATTTATTCGTTGTCAAGAGATAAATCCGATTTAGCTCCTGAATCTATTCTGCGACTTTCAAAAATTTTAAGGTTCATGCTTTACGAGACAGGCGGAGCATCAATAAGCGTAGAGCAGGAACTGGAGATCATCAGTGATTATATAGCGCTTGAAAAAATGCGATACGATGATACATTACGCGTTAATTTTAAGCAGGAGATTGATGATTTGAAGCAATCTTTGCCGCCATTAGTATTGATTCCGCTGGTTGAAAATGCATTTAAGCATGGTGTTGCTGAAACAAGCGACAATCCCGTTATTGATATTGATCTTTCTATTATGAAACAACAGTTAATATTTTATATCAGAAATTCTACAGAAGGCTCAAAGGCTGATATAGTAATAACGGAAAACATCGGACTTTCTAACCTTAGACGCCAACTGGAATTGCTTTATAAAGATTATAGTTTAACTGTTCAGCAAAGGGAAACTGAGTTTACTGCTTTATTAAAAATTAACCTTGCAAGTCATGGCTAAAATAAACTGTATCATAATTGAAGATGAGCCATTGGCAACAAAGATTCTATCTGATTATATTCTTCAGGTACCATTTCTTGAACTTCAAGCATCTTTTAAAAATGCCTTACTGGCTACGGAGTACTTACGTTCTAATTCAACTGACCTTATTTTTTTAGATATTCATCTTCCAAAATTAAAAGGAATGGATTTCCTTAAAACACTTTCTCGTCCTCCTGCAGTAATCGTTACAACTGCCTATTATCAATACGCAGTGGAAGGATTTGATTTGAATGTTACAGACTATTTATTGAAGCCGTTTGGATTTGAACGGTTTTTAGTTGCTGTCGGGAAAGTAAAAACAGGCGGTAACGAAAGTCCGAAATTAAATGAAATTGAAGGGAAGAAAGATTTCATATTTATAAATATTCAAAAGAAAAAGGTGAAAATTTCATTCTCAGAAATTGTTTACATAGAAAGTCAGCGTGAATATATTAAAATTGTTACTACGGGCAAGCAATACGTCCCAAAAATGAGTACGCATGAGATCGAAAGTCTTTTACCGGCTAATCTTTTCAAACGAATCCACAGATCGTTTATAGTTTCAGTCAGTAAGATTGAATCCTACACTGCTGAAATTATTGAAGTCAATGGGGCCTCTATCCCAATTGGCAGGGAATATAGGGGAACTATTGAAAATCTATAAATTTTAGAAAAACAAAGTGAATTGAATTGTTCGTGTCCTATCCTATACGAATGAAAGAAAGCTCATTCGGGATCAATTCTAACGGTGAAATGCTACACGTATTTATTTATTTCCAGGGAATTCATTGAGATAAAATGGAGAGTGGAGAAGAGGTATTTAAACAAATAAGTTAAGTAAAAAACCTGATTAACCCGGTTTTTCAATCTAAATTGATCAAAGTAATTATTCAGACACTTATGTTTTTTGACCTTTTACAGATTGTTAAATGTTTTGCGTAACATTTCCCATCATCACCAATATACACGTTTTACATTCTCATGCGGTTGAACCAATATAGTAATAACAAGTGGTTTTTGCCAGTCTTTGAAAATGAAGAAATCAAGTAACCAGTTATACAAAATTCGATAAAATCTTACATAAGTAAAGTATTGCCGGTCCTTTCTTTTTTTCTACCCTTTTGCATCCCCAAATTTGAGATAGTTAAACCCAATTACTATGAAAAGAATATTATTCGACATGGCTAAGAGTATAATGCTGATTGGTTTTGTGTTAAATACACAATATATCTTATCTCAAAACACCCCAACCGACCTGGTGCCGAAAACAAGAAAATCATTCAAAAATGCTCACATTGGTTTTGGGACTGAAACGTACATTAATGGCGATGCTCATGGTACTTTCTATGCGGCAAATGTAAACCTAACGCACGGCAGAAGCACGATTTCCATTGGTCCGTGCCTCCAAAAACGATCGCAGGAAGTAAATGGAGGAAAAATGAGTTTTTCTTATCTCATCAGCGGTATAAATGAGCTTTATGAGGATGAATCAGAATCGGCAGCAGTTTTGAATGACATTGTGGAACTGCATGCGTTATGTAATTTGCAATACACTCATCAGTCTCGTTTAAGTTATTGCGCAGCGCAGGCTGAAACGATCGCTAACCCGGAAAGTACAATCAATTATGGTGAAGCAAGATTTAATACAATAACGGCGACAATCGGGCCGGAAGTCGATTTTTCAATAAAGAAAGTAAAGATCAAAACTTATGCCGGCGCAAGCTTTTTTCATCATTTTAAATATGACGAATCCATGTATCGGCCTAGAACCGGGACAGCTTTAGTCTTTGGATTAGGAATTTATATTCCGAAACTATAAAAATGGGATTTTCAGTATAATTTGTTAAGAACCATAATCATGAAAGCAAGAGTTTTTATCCTTTTACTAGTAGTAAAGATCACGATCTCATTTTCCAATTCAGTAAATGTAAATGCATATAATTTTTCGAACTTCTGCTTAGAGATCAGCGGAAGCTTACACACTAAAAATGATGTTAAAAATGATCCGTATATCGTAGAGCTTCTTTTTGATAATAAAGTCTTGAAACAAACAACAGTTACAGGAAGACGTTCATTTAAATTCCTGCTCGCAAAAAACCGTTGGTATGCCATCCGGATAAGTAAAAAAGGGTACAGTCCTCGCTTAATAAGCATTTGCACGGATCTTCCAAAAAGCAAAGAAGGATTTTATAAATTTCATTTTGACACTGAGCTTATTCCAATAAACAAGGCAGAATTAATGGATCAGGAGGTACTTGACTTCCCGATTGCAATTATCAGCTTCGACAAGGATGCTGAATGGTTTTATTACAACGAAGAATTTACTTCCAATATGAAGAGGCAGTTGTATAAACCACTGCTTGCTAACAGTAAGAACGATTAATAACATATGCAAGCTGATAAGTTAAATCCGGATATTTTTTTTAAAACGAGCCAGTAATTATTTTTAAACATTAAAACCCGTACTATGTCCCACCAACTCCCTCCGGAACTCGCAGTTCATTTGAATTCATTCGACGGAACATTAAGTAGTCTAGACACTTTCTTCACGGAAGTTGCAGGACGTTTAAAGTATAAACGTGAACTCATAAGCAAACATGAGACGCGTTTAAAAAAATTGCTCGAACAAGCCCACGACGGTATCGCTCTGTTAGGACAAGATAAGATAATACGATATGTGACACCAGCCGTGCTAAAAGATTTTGGTTACAACGAAAATGAGCTTTTAAACAATGACGGAACCTTACAGTTGGGTCACCCCGAGGAAAGAGCCATGTTAACAGCATTTATTGAAGACATGTTTAAATGTCCTGGCCAAACTAAACAGGTAAAATATAGAGTTAAAACAAAAAAAGGAGAATGGAAATGGGTGCGTTCAAACGTTACTAATCTGATCGAGGAACCCAGCATTGGTGCTTTGGTTTTTAATTATGAGGATATTACAGAGAAAATAGAAATGGAGCGGCAGAAAGAAATTGACATTCAGAACCGTGATGCACTTATTAACAGCACCAAAGATCTTATGTGGAGTCTGGATACCGAAATGCGCCTTGTAACTTGTAATACTGCTTTTATTAACCGTATAAAAGCAAATACAGGTATAGTTATAAAGCGGGGGGATATACTATTAAATCCGGCATTATATTCATCAGATAAATTAAAAAAGTGGAGTGGTCGTTATAAATTGGCATTAAGCGGTAAATCTTTCAGGGTCGATGATTTTTTTGATCTGTCGTCAGTAGGAAAGTGGGAAGAGACAACCTTGAATCCAATTTACCAGGATGGTGAAATTATTGGGGTATCGTGTTTTTTACGGGACATTACTGAAAAGAAAAATGCAAGTGAGATCATTCGTAAAAACGAAGAGACAATGGCGGTTGCTCAAAGCATAGCACATTTTGGAAGTTGGGAATGTTATTTTGATGAAGAAGGAATGATCCGTCCTCATTCTTTAAAATGGTCTGATGAGCTTTACAGGATATGTGGCTACGAACCCGGGGAAATCCAGTTGAGTTATGAAAGATATAAGGAGATAATTCATCCTGATGATATAAAGTATGAGCAAGGGATGATGCAAGCCGCCTTTAATACCAATACAGTTTATACAGCTGAATACAGAATGCTGAGAAAATCAGGTGAAGTAAGATGGATCAAATCAAGAGGAAGAATTGTCCTCAGGAAAGGGAACAAGCCGTTAAAAATGGTGGGTACAGCTCAAGATATTACCGAAAGAAAACTGGCTGAAATGGAACGCAACAAATTAATTAATGATCTAATGCAGAGGAATAGCGACCTTGAACAGTTCGCTTATATTGTATCGCACAATCTGCGATCGCCGGTAGCACAGATCCTGGGACTGATAAGTATAATCAATACCTATAAGGATGATAAAGAGGCTCAGTTAAAATGCATAGAAGGATTACAAAAATCAACACAATCTTTAGACAACGTTATTATTGACCTGAATGAAATACTGAAAGTGAAAAAGCAGATCAGCGAGCCAAGGACTTTCGTGAATTTTAGTGAATTGGTCGATGAAATACAAAGTGGTTTAAGTACTTATTTAGAAAAAGAAAAAGCTATTATTGAAACCAACTTCAGCGAAATGCCGGGGTTGTTTACCCTGAAGGGTTATATGTACAGTGTTTTCTATAATCTGATCGTAAATAGTTTGAAATACAGGAAACGTAATGTACCACCCGTTATCCGGATAAAAAGCAGTATGGTTGAAAATAAGATGATGATCGAATTTACAGACAATGGAATTGGTATCGATTTAAAGACCAACAAAGAAAAGGTCTTTGGATTATATAAAAGATTCACAAATCACGTGGAAGGAAAGGGGATCGGGTTGTACATGGTGAAAACGCAGGTAGAAGCACTTGGCGGAAAGATAAGCGTTGAAAGCGAGGTAAATGTTGCAACTACTTTTATAATTGAATTTGAAACTGTTTTAGATATTTAATAAAATAATGAATAAATAATTTTATAGTATATATCATTGACATGAAAACAAAAGAACCTAAGTATAAGTTCGGAAAAGTTATGTTGCTTGACGATAACGAACTCGATAATTTTATAAATCAAAAGATACTTGAATCTGTTCACTTTGCAAAGAATATTTATGTTAATACCAGTACGCAAAGTGCAATTGAATTTATAAGAAATTTAACTGTGGCACCTGAACTTTTGTCCAAAAGTTTACCAGAAGTTATTTTCATTGACATAAATATGCCAATAATCGACGGGTTTCAATTCATAACTCTTCTGAAAGAAATTCCTAGCGTAAATATAGACGTGGTGAAATTAGTTATACTGACCTCCTCGTTAGACGAACGGGATGAAGAAAAAGCAAAGACAATATCGGAGGATATTGTATTCCTGAGAAAACCGCTGACAGGTGCCATGCTGGCTGCCTTATAATAAGTTGAATCAATAAAATTGAGATGGCAGGAAACAAGGATCAAAATGTATTAACCGCAGATGACTACAAAGGCACATGAGCTTTAAAAAATAATCACTATCGTATCTAATGTATTGAAATGCAGATAGATAATTAAAATTGAAATGTAGTATAAGTCAGTAAAATATATTGATTAACTACCGGAAAAACACCAATCGAATTTATTATCCATTTTACAGGAACGCTGAAATTGAGATCTTAATCAGCATTTTGAGAAAGGATATTAATAATTGCGTACTCCTTTATTAACACATTCCCGCTATTAACTTCATTGGGAGGTGCCCAAAGAAACCCACTCTAAATCTTATTTTCACATGATATGAATCACTCAGACCGTTGCCCTATTTGTGACTGAGAACGGCGGAGCCATTATCAAGGCAAAAAAATACTGTGCTTTTTAATTCTTTACATTTCGTTTTCTTTTTCCTGATCATCAGCGCAGGTTATTTTACAATACCGCACCGTTTTCGCTGGATCTGGTTGTTATTTGCAAGTTGTTATTTCTACATGTCGTTCATACCGGTGTATATCCTCATTCTGGGTTTTACAATTGTTGTAGATTACATCGCCGGAATTTATATTGAAAGATCAGAAAGCAAAAAACGGAAATTATTTTTAGTATTGAGCCTGGCCGCCAACATCGGTGTGCTGATGTTCTTCAAGTATTGGAATTTCCTTAATGAGAATTTAACTGCATTATTGCACAAGGATCAAGCAACGCTTCCATATATCACTATTTTACTCCCTATAGGCTTATCGTTCCATACTTTCCAGGCTATGAGTTACACAATTGAAGTTTACCGCGGTAATCAAAAAGCAGAAAAACATTTTGGCCTCTATGCTTTGTATGTGATGTTCTATCCCCAATTGGTGGCAGGGCCAATCGAGCGCCCGCAAAACTTATTGCACCAGTTTAAAGAGAAGCACGAATTCGAAAACCAAAGAGTAGTGGATGGTTTGAAATTAATGTTGTGGGGCTTGTTCATGAAAGTGGTTATTGCAGACCGTCTCGCGATGTACGTGGATGCTGTATATGAAAATTCATCACAACATGGCGGAAAAACATTAGCGGCAGCAACCATTTTTTTCGCGATCCAGATCTATTGTGATTTTGCAGGCTATAGTAACATTGCTATCGGTTCAGCAAAGGTGATGGGATTTAAACTCATGACCAATTTTAACCGACCGTATTTCTCAAGATCGATTTCAGAATTCTGGACACGCTGGCATATTTCGTTGTCAACCTGGTTCAGGGATTATTTGTACATAAGTTTAGGCGGAAACCGGGTTTCCATTCCGAGATGGTATTTTAATTTATTCATTGTGTTTTTGATCAGCGGCTTCTGGCACGGCGCTAACTGGACCTTCGTAGCATGGGGCGCGTTAAATGGGATTTACCTGATCTTCGCATTGATCACAAAGGATTGGCAGGACCATTTATGGAAAAATAATTTTATAAGTAACACGGTTCAATGTTTGATCACGTTTATTCTGATCTGTTTGTCGTGGGTATTTTTCAGGGCAGATAGTATCCAGGAAGCTAATTTAATTTTCACAAAGATCTTTTCGTTCGATGGAAAACTATTTTACGATCAACCGTCAACCATTTTGTATTGCCTGCTGGGAATTTCCATTTTGTTTTTTGTGGAATCGTTTGATCACAAACACAATGAATTGCTTTACATCCTCAATAAACCAAAAGGGATCTTCAGGCAATTTTCTTATGCGCTATTGTTGGTCATGATCGTAATGATCGGTGTATTAGAGGGCAGTGAATTTATTTATTTTCAGTTTTAAGAAATCAACTCTAACAGTCAATATTTAACTTTTTTAAAAAGGACAGTTTCCTTTCTGCTTATCGTAATTGTTCTTGATCTTTCATTGGGTAAACTACTGGAGCATCTTTACTTTTCGCACACAAGTGGCATTCTCGGTCAGCTCAGAATAAACATCGAGAATACGAAAGAAGATATTTTGATCTTTGGTTCTTCAAGAGCAAGTCATCATTACAATTCACTAACACTCGCCGATGAAACTCATTTATCAACGTATAATCTGGGACAGGATGGTCAAGGCATGTACATGAACTACGCCTTGCTCAAAATAATCTTAGAACGGTATCAACCCAAGATGATCATTCTTGATCTCAACCTGAACGAGTTCACCAGCGAGAAAAAAAGATACGACCGCGTGAGCAGATTGTTGCCGTACTACAAACGATACGATGCTGTAAAAGAAGTTGTAGAGTTAAGATCAGACTTCGAGAAACTAAAAATGCTATCCTTCATTTATCCTTATAACTCCATGCTCTTAAAACTGCTGTTCGGAAGAACAGAGACCCAAACTCTTTCTTACAACGGGTACATCCCTTTAACAGAAAGCAAAAACCCGAAACCCGAAACCCCAAATCCAAAACCCGAAACGCGAAACCCGAAACAGCAGACCGACCATGGCATTCTCAACTATTCTGTAAAATTCTTAAATTTAATAAAGGAAAGAAATATCAAATGTTATGTATTCACTTCCCCGCATTTTACAAATGAAAAAATATTCAGCCGGAGTGTAAGCATGATAGATTCAATTTGTGATTCTATGGGAATAAAATATATTGATCTTAGTTTCACAAAAGGGATCTCGGATAATTCAGAATACTTCAGGGATGTTCATCATCTTAATTCCAAAGGAGCGGAGGTGTACACGAAGATGATCGCTGGTATGATAAGAGGGCAGTAGCAGTAGGGAATTAAGAATGAGCATAATAGAATAAATTTTGAATTTTAAATATTGAATTTTTAATTACAAACACTAAACAACAGAACACTAAACCCGAAACACTAAACACTAAACCCGGAACAAAAAATGAATATACTAGTTACAGGAGGCGCAGGTTACAAAGGTATTGTGCTTACAACAAAACTTCTTGAAAAAGGTTATAAAGTAACTGTGCTTGATAATTTCATGTACGGCTATGAACCTATTTTGCATTTAGCGAAACATAAAGATCTAACCATTATAAAAAAAGATATCCGCAATGGCATTGATGATCTTCACAAGTACGATGTGATCCTCCATTTAGCAGGTATCAGTGGATTTCCTGCATGTGCTTCAAATCCGCACTCTGCCCAACTGATCAATGTGGAAGCAACACGCCTGTTGGCAAAATCACTTTCTAAGAACCAAATGTTGATCAATGCGTCCACAACTTCCATGTATGGTAAATCAGGCGAACCTTGTGATGAGAACACCCCGCTTGATCCGGTGAGTACTTATGCACATACAAAACTTGAAGCAGAGAAAATTCTTAAAGGTATGGATAATGTGATCAACTTACGTTTTGCAACAGTATTTGGATTTGCACCAAAAATGCGGATGGACCTGATGGTAAACGATTTTACTTACAAAGCCGTGAAAGAACGAGTGCTTGTCCTCTTCGATAGTTTTGCGAAGCGCACTTTCATTCACGTAGATGATGCGGCGCAATGTTATTTGTTTGCAATCGATAATTTTGATAAAATGAAAGGACAGGTCTACAATGCAGGAAATAATGATTTTAATTATTCAAAAGCGGATATTGCTAACCTGATCAAAAAGAAAATAGACTACAACATCATCAATTCAGAATTAAGCGATAAAGACCTCCGTCATTTCATTGTCAATTTTGATAAGATCGAGAAATTAGGATTCAAGCCGAAGATCACGGTAGAAGAGGGGATCGAAGAACTGATCAAGATCTATAGTTTTTACGAATGTTTCTCACACTATAAAACTATTTAAATGAATACCGGAAACAAAAATCTCGCTATCAACGGAGGAAAAAAAGTATCTGAAGCCCCGGTCCTGATCCATAAACCTTATTTGGACGAGGCAGATTTTAAAATTGCAGATAAAACATTGCGTTCCACTTTTATTTCAGGTGATGGCCCTGAATGCCGCGAGTTTGAAAAAAAGTTATCGGAATACCTTGGTGTGAAGCATGTGTTATTCATGAATTCGGCTACTACGGCATTAGAGATTGCGTTCCGTGTAAAGAATTTTCCGCATGGTGCTGAAGTGATCTGTCCGGATTTTACCTACACCTCTACAGCAGTTGCAGCTGCATACAATAATTTAAAAATAGTTCTGGCAGATGTATATCCGGATAACGGCAGTCTCGATGTTTCTAAATTGGAGAGTTACATCACGAAAAAAACAGTTGCTATTGCGGCGGTAGATTACGGTGGAATTCCCGCTGAAATGGATAGGATCATGGCCATAGCAAAAAAACATGATTTGTATGTCGTTCATGATACCGCTCAATCGATAGGTTCGGTTTACAAAGGAAAAAAAACAGGTTGCCAGGGACATGTGTCCACTTTCAGTTTTCATGGCACAAAAAACCTGACGACCGGTGAGGGTGGTGCTTTAGTAACGGATGATGATGCAATTGCAGAGCGTGTGAAGATCTTACGTGAGAAAGGAACAGATAAATATTCTTTCTTAACCGACAATAAAGACCGCGGGTATTATGAGTATGTCGACATCGGGAATTCATATGTTCAGTCTAACATCAATGGCGCTTTAGGAATTACACAGCTGGAAAAACTGGATTGGATGAACAGCGAAAGAAAAAAGATAGCTGAATATTATAAAAAGGAATTATCCGGGATCAAAGATTTAGATTTTATGCGGATCACGGAAGGTTCTGATCATAACTGGCATTTGTTTGGTATTTTGGTACCGGCAGAACACCGGTATTGGATAATGGATGCTCTAAGAGCAGAAGGTGTGATGAGTAATGTTCATTATACACCGTTGCACAGAAACAAATACTATAAAGATCTCGCTACAGATGAAAATATGCCGGGCTCTATGAAATTCTTTAACCGTTTACTAAGACTACCGATCTATCCTTCATTAACAGAAACAGAACGCCGACTGGTAGTTGAAGCTGTAAAAAAAATATTTAACTAGTTGGATTCAATTTTAATTTTTGGCGGCGGAATAAATCAACTGACTTTGATTGAGTCTGCCAAAGAACTAGGATACCGAACTATTGTCATTGATCCAATTGAAAGCGTTCCCGCTAAACAAGTAGCAGATATTTTTGAGTGCGTTGATCCGAAAGATTACGATAAAACAAAAGAGCTCGCCCTAAAATATGGTGTAAAAGGAATTGTGACCTGCCAAATGGAAAATCCTTTGTTGTTGATGGCGAAACTGGCAACAGAATTGAATTTTATTTTTCCAACTGAGAAAGCGGTTCTAAATGCACGGAATAAATTTTTAATGAAGGAATGTTTCATTAGAAATAATGTTCCGTGTGCTAAAGGAAAATTAGTTAAGCAGGGTGACAAGGTCACTTCTGAACTTTGTAATGAAATAGGATTTCCTCTTATCATTAAACCGGTAGATAGTTTTTCGAGTCGCGGTGTTTACAAAGTCAATAAAATAGAAGAAATTGAAAGTTATCTCAGCAATACAAAAAGTTTTTCTTCAACCGGTGATGTGATCATAGAGGAATTTATGGAAGGTCCTGAAGTGAGTGTTGAGAGTGTAACGCAGAATGGTGTAACAACAATGATCCAAATTACCGATAAAGTAATTACCCCTTATCCGACTGCAGTTGAAATGGCGCACATTCAACCTTCTTTTCTAAGCAAAGAGATAAAAGATCAAATAACAGAATTAGTAAAGAAAGCAATCGTTGCATTGGAGCTTGATAATTGCGCGTCTCATGCGGAAGTGAAAATAACAACAAAAGGAATTAAGATGGTTGAGCTTGGGGCAAGATTGGGAGGAGATTATATCACTTCACATTTGGTTCCTTTATCAACCGGTATCAACATCGAAGCAGCTGCAATTCAGATCGCCATGGGAAAGAAACCTGATCTTAAAAAGAAATTCAGTAAAGGTGCCGTTATAGAATATATTCTGTTGGAACCAGGAAAGAAAATTTCTGAAATAAAGGATTGGAGAAACGTAAAAGTGCCTTCAGCAGTAAAACAAGCGTTCGTTTTTTGTAAGGCAGGCGATGTTGTATTACCTGTAACTGACAGCGCTAAAAGAGCGGGCTGTGTAATAGTTCAGGCTGATAACAGAAAGGGAGCGGTTGAAATAGCACAACTGGCTTCTGAGGAATTAAAAGATAAAATTAGTCTAAGCTGATGATAAAAGGTAAAAAAGTAAAATTACGTCCATTACAAATTGAGGATGCAAAAAAAACAATCATGTGGCGGAATGACCCAGTCATAAAAAAAATGGCAATGATGCATCCGTTCCAAGTGACAGAAGCGAACGAGAAGGAATGGTATGAACAACTCCTGAAAGATAAAAACGGTAAGAGAATGTTCTTTGCGATCCTTGATGAAAAAAATGAGGCGATAGGTTTTGTCAGTTTGAATAATATCAATAAAAATAGCCGCCATTGTACTTTAAGTATTGTTATTGGAGATGTTGCATCACAGGGAAAAGGATATGGTAAGGATACTATGATGACGATATTGAATTATGCCTTCACGGTCCTTGATCTTCACAAAGTTTCGCTCGAAGTGATCGACATCAATACAAAAGCTTTACAGCTCTATAAAGATCTTGGATTTACTGAAGAGGGACGATTTAAGAAACATTTTTTTGTGGAAGGGAATTTCCATGATGTGATAAACCTGGCTTGTTTCAAGGAAACATTTAGTCTGCACTAAGAACTGCTCTTGTTAAAGTATAAAAAGATATTCCTCAATTTTTCGATCCGGCTTTCAATGAATATCATTAGTAAGTTACTCGGACTGATCACACTTCCGATAATATCAAGGGCATTAGGACCGGAAGTATTCGGCCGCTGGAATTTAACTTTAACAATGTTGAGCTATATGGCCATTCCGTTCACGTTTGGGATCGTAAATTACGGGGTGAGGGAAGTCGCAAAAGGAAATGAACGTGAGGTTGGGAATATTTTATCTTCACGGATACTCTTATGCCTGACCTCTTATGTGGTAAGTTTATTTGTTATTTATTTTTTCATTGGCGTTTCACCTGAGATGTTCTTAGCGCTTACTATTGGGTTGATCTACTTGATGTCGATCGCTATGAATGTTGAGTATTATTACATCGGTACAAGCAATTTTAAATTACCTGCCATTAGCCAGATCACCGGGCAAGTGGTGTATGTTATTTGCATTCTGTTCTTTATTAAGAATCAAAACGATTTCATTTACTTGTCCATCATTTATTTCTGTTATTACTTTATCAGTTCTTCAGTTTTACTGTTTTGTTTTCCAAAGAAAAGCGAATTAAATTTTAATTTTAGCTATAAGAAGGCATTCACTTTACTTTCTAGATCATATAGATTAGGGATATCCGGATTAATAGAAAATTTCAGTATAAGTTTGCCTTTAATGATCATAGGTGCTTTATTAGGAAATTATGAGACGGGGATCTTTTCAGCCGCATTTAAATTAATAGCCATCTTACTTTTAGGTTTTCAAACGATCATCACTGTCGTTGCGCCTAACCTTATCAAATTAAAGAAGCAGCCGAAAGCAGAGATACTTTCAAAGATCAGGTTTGTTACATTGACCTTTGTTGGTATTGCTGCATTCTCATCCTTGTTCTCTTATATTTTCGGTGAGCAGATCATTCATTTGGTTTACGGAGATAAATATCATGAAGCTGTAAGTCTGCTGAAATTATTTGGAATCATCTACTTGCCTATGCTGCCCCTGGGTATGTTGTTCAATAGTCTTTTGATTTACTTTGAAAAGGATAAGCACTATCTTTATACAACTATCACCTCGTTCTGCATCCTCGTTACGTTCACTCCGGTTTTGATCTATAAATTCTCAACTAACGGAGCTATATATGGTATGAGTTTGTATATGATAACTTACATGAGTTTGAGTCTTTATTTTGTTATAAAAGAATTAAGATCTATCCGTGATTAAAAAGGAGCTAAAGATAATTTTGCAGTTTCTTTTCACCGTGTTTGTCACTATTGCTGTGACAGTAGCGGGTGGCAATACGGTTGCAATTGTATGGTATTATATTTTACTGATCTTATACACAAGATCAAAGAACGAACCTTTTTGGTTAGCATTTTTCCTTGTGACCACGGATGGTTTCATGGGTTTTCTTGGCGTGTACTCAACACTTTTGCCTATCGTTCCCGGTTTGCCAGGAATTGAATTAGCACAGCTTTATATTTTTATTGCGATCTATAAGATCTGGAAGCAAAAAATTAAAATGAGATCGTTTTATAGGGGTTGGGGATCCTTGTTATTTATTTATGTGATCCTTTTATTAGCTGTCGGTATAGCAAATGGTTTAAGCGGGGATCTGAATGTGTATTTTAAAGTAGGGAAGATGATATTCCCGTTGGCTTTATTCTACACCACACCACGACTCATAAACAGCATTGATAAATACGCTTCTTTATTCAATATTTTATTTATTGTTTTCTTATTTGGTTTCGCGGCACAGCTTTTTACGGTGTTCACAGGATTTAGCCCGGCCGCAAGTTATAAAGTAGAGGAGCAGCATGAAATGGAAGTAGGGAAGAATTTGAGGTCGTTCTATAATCCATTCATCACTTTAGTAGTACTTTGCGGTTCACTTTTTTTTGCCGCTATTAAAGAGCAGAAATATTTTACAAAAGTATATCTGAACCTGATCGCCATTCTGTGTTTTGGTATGGCCTTTCTTTCTGCAACACGGGGTTGGATCATCGGTTTTGCGTTTACGATCATTATGTATAATATCATTGTACAGAAATTAGCACTTAAGAATTTTTTCTTCATTGCTATAATCTTTATGGTCGTGTTCGCGGTTTCCCTGAGTTTTGAAAAAATAAACCGTCAGATCATGTTCTCTCTTGAAAGAACATTAACATTGGAATCACTTGCAAAAGGCGATAAATCAGCCGATGGAACCTTGGTACGTTTGGATGAACGTGCGCCAAAAGTAATGAACGCCTGGGCAGATAATCCGATCTTAGGATGGGGTTTCTCCAATACGTTCTTTGATAAACTCGATGTACACGTAGGCAACCAAACTGTGCTTATGCATTCAGGTGTGATCGGAATTACCTTGCTGTATTCATTCCTTATTTTCGTCTGTAATAAATTAATTAAGCACAGTAAGGATATAAAGGTAACGCACCCTTATAAGCGGGCCGGACTCGTCATTCCCATTTTTATAATTGGCTGGTTCTTTATTCATTCAACTTCCAGTTTACAATTCGCTTTTTACGGTATTCCTTTGTACATCATGCCGCAGGCAATAGTTTTGTCGATGGCTAATTTTGTAGTTAATTATAAAGTATAAAAAATGGCTTCAACTTTCAATAAAACATTACTGCTGTGCCCCGAGAAATATTCTTTATTCAGGTCGTTCAGTGATGTGTTAAAAGTAGTTTCAAACGAAGTGGTTGGTTTTGATGTCAGAAAGAAGATCGATAAGAGATCATTTAGATTTGATGCGCAGATGTTCCGGTTTCCAAATAAGATCCGTACGAAATGGGAAGATCATTTTTTTGGGAAAATAAATAAATTGATACTTGAGGAATTCAAAAGAGTAAAACCAGATCTTGTATTTATTTATAATAGCGAATTCTTATTGCCTGAGACCTGTGAAATGATGAAGAAAGATTCGAAGCTTATCTTTTTTATGGGAGATAGTCCATTTTATACGCCGGCTAACAACTATTATTTAACCGTATTAAGTTATGCTGACCTGGTTCTTGCCCCTGATTCCTTTTGGCTTGAACAATTGAATACGCTTGGTATAACTAAAACCGCTTTCTATTTGAACGCGATCGAATCGGATTCTTATTTTGAATTGGAGAAGAGTAAAATAGAAGACATTCCTGAAACAGATGTTATGTATGTAGGTATGTGTTACGTGAATTCATGGGGCTATAAAAAAGCGTTGTTGATGGATCAGTTCACTAACTTCAATTTTAAATTGTATGGGAATACGGTGTGGAAACGCTGGTTCAATTATTTTCCTGAACTTGAAAATAAATTTTCTTTATCAGGGCATATTCCTACCGAAAAACTGAACAAGATGTTCAACAAAACAAAATTGATCCCGGTGGATGGGAATCCTGCTATTATAAATGGGGTTCATGTCAGAGCATTGGAAGCTTTAGGTTCCGGTGCATTGCCATTGATGGAATACAGAAAGGATATCGACACCTTGATATTTAAAGAATTCGGAAAGGATCTTCCGCTGATCCGGAATTATTCGAAAGCCTCAGAAGTGGCATCTTATTATTTAAAGAACGATACTGAACGAAAAGACCTTGCTGCCGCAATGAAAGATTTTATCAGTAAAAAATACAGTGTTCAAAATAATGCTGCCATAATCACAGACTTGTTAAATAAGAAGTAGATTGCAAACTGTACATTTAGTTCATTATACTACAAGGCCCGGAGGACTCGAAATAAAAATGCCGCTCAGGATAAGTGGTATTAAGAATTATAAAGTAAAGGTTTTTATTATCAGGGATAAGTCTTGGGAAAATGTGTACAGGGAGACAAGCGTTGAGATCGCATACGGTTCAAATATCAAGATAATTGCTTTTATTAAATTTTTCTTATATGTTTTAAAGCAACGGAAAGATATTTTTCATTTATTCAATGCAGGCCCGTTCTTTTTAGCCGTATTGAGTTTATTAGGCGCAAAAAGAGTTGTTTACTCTATACACGGAACAATTTATTGGAGATCTTCTTTTCAAAGGATAGTGAGAAAAATATTTTGGGGCTTGGGTTTGTCAAAGTATACTGTACTGACTTCTAATTCTGAATACAGCGCGAAAATATTTAAAGAAAGGATAGCTCCGGATTCGTCACCTGTTTTACTTTATAATCCTATAGATCTGGGAAGATTCAGTAAGCCCGACGGTAAAATTACAGGTAAAACTATAAAAGTAGTTTATGCGGGACGTTTGGTAGAAGGTAAAAATCTTGATAGATGGGTGGATGCAGCTGTGTTCTTATTGAAGAAGGAATTGGATGCTGTTTTTGAAATTTACGGTAACGGTAGTTATAAAAGTGAATTGCAGAGAAGGATAAATGAATCCGGCTACAATGAAAAAATAATTTTAAAAGGACACGAAAGCCATATTGAAAATGTGTTCAGGAGTTCAGATTTGTTATTGTTTTTGTCGGAGTACGAATCTTTCGGAAATGTTGCAGTTGAGTCGGTGTTATGCGGAACGCCTGTGATTACCTTTAATATTCCACCCATGCTGGAGATATTTAAAAATTATCCTGAGTTTATCATTAAAAATGAAAAAGGTTTTGAAAGTGAATTGTACGGCCGAATTAAAACGATGGCACATTTAAGGATGCAGGCCGCTAAGGCTTCAAAAGAATTTGCGGATCGTTTTGGTGCGGACATCTATAAAAGAAAATTAGAGGAGATCTATGTCAAACTTAATTAAGATCCCTGTAATATATTATCACTCTTTCGGCCCTATGCTAAAGGATTGGCCAAAAAGATTCCTTACACTTGACCTGAAGTATTTTGAAAGGCAACTGGAATATTTTAAGAAGAGTTATAATGTCATAACTTTAAACGAATATTACAATATAAAAAGCGGATCTTCAGTTTCTCCTCAAAATCCTTTAGTGATAACGATCGATGATGGTTATCTGGATAATTGGATATGGGCTTTTCCTTTACTTAAAAAATACAATTTACCGGCAACCATATTTGTAAGTCCTGAAATGGTGGATACAAGAAGTATTGTTCGCCCGAACCTTGAAGATCTTTGGAAGGGAAAAACAACAAAGGGGGAATTGAGTGTGAATGGTTATATGTCGTGGGACGAAATGAAGATTATGACGACAAACGGATTGATCAATTTTCAGTCCCACACAATGTCGCACACCAAGTATTTTGTTTCGGATAGGATAACAGGATTCCATCATCCGGGAGCAGATTGTATTTATCCAATTGGAAATCTGTTTCCGGAATTAAAACCCTTTTATATAAGTAACCCTGATTTTGAAAAAAAAGTACCTTACGGCACGCCTTTCTTTGAATGGAGATCGAGTATCGTGGCGAAGAAAGTGGATATCAATCCTGATTTTGTGAATGAGTGTGTACAGGCTTTAAAGGGTCTTGACCTTTCTAACTATGACTTCAAAACTGCCTTTAATAAAGTAGAACCGGTTTATAATGACTACAGAAAGGATGGGAAGATAATTTTAAGTACCGAATCAGATGAAGCGCATAAGAAGAGAGTGCTATATGAATTAGTGGATTCTAAAAACATCATTGAAGAAAAATTAAATACTAAAGTAGAATTCCTGGCCTGGCCTCATGGAGATCATACGGAAGAACTGCATGAATTAGCATTAAAGAGCGGATACAAAGCAACAACAACAGGTAATTTAAAGGCAGGTGAGCGATCTGACAGGATAGGTCCGAGAATTGGCATAAGAATTTATTATAAGAATTTAATGTTTGATACAATGCGATTGGATCTGAAAATAAAGGCCTTCAAAGGGAATGGCGTCGCCGGATTTGTAAAAAGCATATATAAAGCCTTTAAAGGTGGTTGATTTTTTGATCTCGTTTAATGAAAAGAATTCTGAATTCAAATTTATTTCAGAACCAATTTTTATTGTAGAAATAAACAACGGAAGTGTCATTTTAAAGCTGTGGGGTGATCCGATAGGCGTAAATGATCTGAAACTAAGTGATTCAACAACTGCAAAAGAGATCATTGAAAAAGTAAAAGGACATTTTTATTATGTGTTGTGGAATAAGGACAAAAAGGAATTTTCCATAGGTAATTCAGTTTTTTCTATTCTCCCGTTATATTATTCTTATTCACCTGAACATATTTATTTTTCGAATAGTCCTGTTGCACTGGCGAAAAAAGTAAGCGCCAAAGAGATCTCCAAGCGCTTTATTTTAGAGAATGTCTTATTTAATTACCAGTTGTTTGATCATTCCTGTATAAGCGGAATAAAACTATTACCAACGAATCATTGTTTCCATATCCGGGATGGAAAAACCGAGAAGCAGGAATTATTCCGTATCGAGGATCATTTTGTTTCAGATCCAAAACCATGGAAGGAAAACATAAACGAATTGACGGATCAATTTTTAACTCACGTACAGCGTTATTTTCCCAACGAAAGCTACCTTGTTTCATTAACCGGAGGCTTTGATGGCAGGACGTTGGCGGCTTGTTCTCATTATCACAAAAAGAAATTCAAAACATTTAGTTTTGGTACGGCACATTCTTCTGATATAAAGATCCCGACTGAAATAGCAAAGAAAGCGGGAATTGAATACTCTTCGTTAATATTAGATAAGAATTATATCAGTAAAGAAAGTTTTAATAAAGGAAAAGAATTTATAATTAATAGTAACGGCTGTGCCGGGTTTAGCCGTGCGCATTACGCTTACGCGGTCAATGAATTAAAGGATCGAAGCAGATATTGGATAACAGGTAATTTTGGCAGCGAGTTATTCAGGGCAGCACATGTTACAGGCGTAATGATCAGTCAAAACCTTTACGAGTTATTCAATACTCAGCAGTACAATGAAGCGATCACGAAAATTGAAAATAGTAAGGAATGGGAAGCTTTAAACAGGAATGAGTTTGAAAAAGAATGGGAAGAGTTAAAGGAGGATATTAAACGTTTACCGTGTTTCGATCCGGAGTTTTCACGTTATTCAAAAAATCAAAGATTTTACATTTTTGTGTTCAATGAAGTATTCAGGAAGTATTTCGGTACTGAAATGGTCAATCAATATAGATCAGTAATTAACCGTACCCCTTTTTTAGATCTTACATTTATAAAAAGTTTATTAAAAACAGATGCAGCAGCAGTTTATTCTGATTTCTTCGAACATAAACCTATTAAAAGATTTAAAGGACAGGTGATGTATGCTCATATCATTAAAAAAACTTTTCCGCAATTAGGAAGGTTCGCTACTGATAAAGGATACAAACCTGATGACCTTTTAAGTACCCCGGGAAAACTCTCGATCCTTACGCAATTCATTAAGAAAAAGGTAAAGAGCAATCCTGAAACTGATAATTACGCTGTAAGAGCTGCTTTTGAGAACAACAGAACTCTTTTTGAAGAGGAGGTCAGTGATCATCCTTATTTCAATTCTTCATTTATTATAGAAGGTCTGAAAAACAACTACAGGAACAGGGATTCGTTTTTTATTGCATTAAGCCAATTATGGTGGTTAAACTATTTAAATAAAGAGCATGGCTTCAAAAATTAAGTTAGTGATACTTGGTAATGAATATCCCGAAGAGAATGCTCTTTGGATAAAAGCCTGTGAGAAGCGGAAAGAAAATGTCAGCTATCGTATAGTTGATCTTACGCGTGATAATTGGTTAGAAGAAATACAAAAGGAGGAATTCGATCACTTGTTATGTAAACCATCCGGACTTACTTCTAAATTTAAAGAACTGTATGATGAGCGCGTTTATATTTTAGAGCGTACATTAAAGTATAAAGTATTCCCGACAGCGGAAGAAGTATTCATCTATGAAAATAAAAGATTTCTTTCCTTCTGGTTAAAAGCAAATAAGATCCCGCATCCAAAAACAAATGTATTCTATGAAAAGCAGGATGCAATGGATTTTTTGAAGATTGCAAAGTATCCGGTCGTTGGCAAAGTAAATATAGGTGCTTCCGGAAGCGGGGTTCAGATACTGAAAGACCTCCGGAAAGCAAAAGAGTATGTCGAAACAACTTTCTCAGCGAAAGGTGCAAAACATCGTGTTGGTCCTAATATGGAAAAAGGTAATCTTATAAAGCGTGGACTCCATTATGTTTTTAATCCCGGAGATATAAAAAAGAAATTGAAATTCTACTCTACATTGAAGAACGATAAACAATCTGATTTTGTGATCTTCCAGGAATTCATTCCACACAATTTTGAATGGCGTGTGGTAAGGATCGGAGATTCTTATTTTGCACATCAGAAAGTAGTGAAAGATGGAAAAGCAAGTGGTTCTTTGATCAAAGATTATCAAAACCCGCCGCTAGCGATTTTTGATTTTGTGAAACAGATCACTGATAAATATAATTTCCACAGCCAAGCTATAGATATTTTTGAATCCGCTAATGGCTATTTAGTAAATGAAATGCAGTGTATATTCGGACAAAGTGATAGTTTTCAAATGAAGGTGAATGGTGTGATCGGGAGGTATATTCACATGAACGGAAAATGGGTATTTGAACCCGGCGATTTTAACGCCAATGAAAGTTTTGATCTGAGATTGGATTGGATAATAAGTAAGGCACGATGAAGGTACTGTTTGTTTGCAGTGGTAATTCCGCAAATGGAATAAACCCGATAATTGAACGTCAGGGAAATTCTTTGAAGGAAAAGGGGGTAAGTGTATCTTATTTTACAATTAACGGAAAAGGATTCAAAGGGTATTTCTCAGCGATCTTTAAATTGAGGAAGTTCCTGAAAAAAAATGATTTCGATGTCCTGCATGCGCACTATAGTTTATCGGGTTATGTAGCTATTCTTGGAAGAGGGCATCAGAAAATTGTATTGTCTTTCATGGGTTCTGATCTCTTAGGTGATAACAATTGGAAGAAACAGGTGAAATTGAAGAGTAAGATCTTTGCGAAAATAAATATAGTTATAGCAAAACTATTTTTTAATAAAGTGATCGTAAAATCCCCCGAAATGCTGAAGGCCTTTGGTGTTTCGGATAAAACTGTTGAACTTCCTAACGGGGTTAACTTATCAGTGTTCAGTAGCACTGATCTGACAGAGGCAAAAAAAGCAGTGAGGTTTAATATGGATAAACGTCATGTTGTTTTTATTTCTAACCCGGAACGCCCGGAAAAGAATTTTGCTTTGGCGAAACAAGCTTTTGCTTTATTAGATGCATCTCAATACGAATTGCATATCATTTTTGATCTTTCAACAGAACAACTGATCTCTTATTATAATGCTGCTGATGTAGTGTTGATGACATCTTTACATGAAGGATCACCCAATGTTATTAAAGAAGCGATGGCATGTAATTGCCCGATCGTTAGCACGCCTGTAGGTGATGTTAAAAATCTGCTGGATGGAGTGGAAGGGTGTTATATCGCTGATCATGATCCTGAAAATGTGAAAAATTATATTATAAAAGCGTGTGATTACAGGAGAGCAAAAGAATTTACAAATGGGAAGACGAGGTTAGTACAGCTGGAATTAAGTTCAGAAGCTGTGGCTGACAAATTAATAAATGTATATAAATCGATCTTAGTTTAATTTATGTGTGGAATCGCAGGAATAATTAATTTCCAAAACAAAGCGGTGAGAAAGCAGGATCTTGAGAACATGCTTTCGAAGATCAAATACCGCGGCCCTGATGATGAAGGTTACTTTACAGATGAGAATGCAGGACTTGGATTCGTCCGCTTAAGTATCATTGATCTCACTGATGCGGGACATCAGCCTAAAGTCTCAGCGGATGGCAGGTATGTTATTGTATTCAATGGAGAGATCTTTAATTATATAGAATTAAGGGAAGAGTTGATAAAGGAAGGAGTGAAGTTCAACACACAAAGCGATACAGAGGTTCTATTGAATGCTTACATAAAATGGGGTGAAGCCTGTTTGCACAAATTTAATGGTATGTGGGCTTTTGCAATTTTTGATAAGCAACTAAAAAAATTGTTCATTTCCAGAGATCGTTATGGTATAAAACCATTTTATTATATCGAGCAACCCGGTCAATTTGTATTCTGTTCTGAAATACCACCATTACTGAAGTATTTAAATAAAGTAGAGGCGAACGGGCAAAATATATTGGATTATCTCGTATTTAACAGAACGGATCAAAGCGAAACTACTTTTTTTAACGGGATCAAAAAACTGCAGCACGGTCATAATTTAAAAGTGGAGAATGGGAAAGTAACTATTTCAGAATGGTATAACTTGCGTGAAAGAATAAAGACTGAAAAAGGCTTTCAATCGCCAGGGGAATTTAAAGATGAATTTGTTGAAGCTGTTAAATTGAGGTTGCGGAGTGATGTTCCTGTGGGGGTTTGCATGAGTGGTGGACTTGATTCATCAAGTATAGTTTCGATAACAACAGATATTTTAAATGTAAAAGGGCTTAATTCTTTTTCGTCTGTATATGAGAAAGGACAAAAAGGAGACGAAACGGAATTTATAAAACAGTATGAGAATAAAATCCCTCACATGCATTATGTCACGCCTAGCGGGACAACGTTAAAGGACGATCTTAATGATTTTATCCGGATTCATGCAGAGCCGCTTCCTTCTACTTCTCCTTACGCACAGTATAAAGTAATGAAACTTGCCAAGGGAAAAGTTGTTGTTATATTGGATGGTCAGGGTGCTGACGAACATCTCGCCGGATACCATTATTTCTTTGGTTTTAATTTCAAACACTTATTTAAAAGTTTCAGATGGCTAACGCTGGTAAAGGAAATGTTCTATTATTTTAAGATACATAGAAGTATTTACGCTTTTAAAACGTTTATTTATTTTTTATTACCCAAAAGTTTAAAACTTACTGCCAGATTGAACGAAAAAAATTACCTGACCAAAGAATTCAGTGACAGATACAGTGATAAAAATTCAATTACCGAAAACTTGTACGGGTCTTCAAATTTGCAGGAAGCATTATTAGATCATTTTGAGTATAAGCTTGAACATCTGTTAAAGTGGCAGGATAGAAACTCCATGTGTTTTTCACTTGAGATCAGATCGCCATTCTTAGATTATCGTTTGGTCGAAAGATCGTTAGCCACAAGCAGTGATTGGAAAATAAAGAATGGCACAACGAAATTCATATTAAGAGAATCGATGAAAGGGATCATGCCGGAGAAAATCCGCATGCGGCAGGATAAAATTGGATTTGGTACCCCTGAAGACGAATGGTTCAGAGAAAAGGAATGGCAAGAGATCATTCATGAAGTTTTAAATAGCGATTCATTCGCGAAGAGAAATATAATTAATGTTTTTAACGCAAAGTCCCAGTATCAACAGCATTTGAACAGAAAAATAAATATTGGCAAGGAGATCTGGAAATGGGTACATCTTGAATTATGGTTCAGGGAATTTATTGATAAGCCACAAGCGAAGTGAAAGTAAGACAGAATATTGATCAAGCAGTCTGGAATGAATTTGTAAAAGAGAGTCCATATCGAACTCCATTCCAAACAAAACACTTTTTTGACCTGATCAATTCAATTGATGGCTACGAGGCAAAAGTATTTGCTGCAGAAGAAAATGGAATTGAAGCTCTGTGCGTGGTTACTTTTCAGAAGGAAAAAGGCATCAAAGGATTTTTTTCAAGACGCGCGATAATTTATGGAGGGCCAATACTGACCCAAAATAAACAGGCTGTCACTTTACTCTTAAAGGAAATATCTGCAATTTATAGAAACGCGATCTATATTGAAACCAGGAATTTTAATGATTACAAAGACTATAGTAAAGAATTTAAAGAAGCAGGATGGCAATTCGAACCATACCAAAATTTTCATCTGAATTGTTCTTCCGAAGATGTTGTTTGGAATAATTTTAATAGTAACCGTCAGAGACAAATCAAAAAAGCGCTGAAGACCGGTGTCAAAACAGAAGAGGCAAAAACTGCAGAGGACGTTAAGCAATTTTACAATATTCTTGAGGACCTTTATAATTCTAAAGTTAAAAAACCATTATTTCCAATCGAATTCTTTGAAAATTTAGTTAAGAGTGAAGTCGGAAAGATCTTATTGGTAAAGTTTGAAGAAAAGATCATTGGAGGAATTGCCTGTCCTATCATGCCGGGAAAAACAATTTATGAATTATACATTTGTGGTTTAGACCAGGAATACAAAGATTGTTATCCTAGTGTAATGGCTACTTATGCAGCCATTGAATATGGTTTTAAGAATAACATCAGCCGTTTTGATTTTATGGGAGCAGGTAAAGCAGGAGAGGATTACGGTGTTAGGGATTTCAAAGGTAAGTTCGGTGGTGAATTGGTTGAACACGGACGTTTCATAAAGGTTAACAATAAATTCTTTTACGGTTTAGGAAAATTGGCAATTGGTATTTTGTCCGGAAGAAAAAGCAAAGCAAAAAAATAATGCGCATCCTTATTGATATTGGTCACCCGGGCCACGTTCATTTGTTCAAACACTTTGCAATGAAAATGTCAGATAAAGGGCACAGCATACTTTTTACCTGCCGTGAAAAGGAATTTGAGGCAGAGTTATTAAGGTCATACGGGTTTCAGTTTATTTCATTCGGAAAAAAATTCAGATCAACTATTGGTAAAATATCGGGATTACTGAAATTCGATCTTTTAGAACTAAAGGCCGCCTTAAAATTCAGGCCGGATATTTTTTTAAGTCATGGTTCTCCTTATGCTGCACATGCCGCATGGTTATTACAGAAACCACATATTTCTTTAGAAGATACATTTAATTTTGAGCAGATCAGGTTATATAAACCATTCACGGATGTTATTCTTACATCAACTTATTCTCATCCTGAATTGGGTGAAAAGAACATAAAATATTCAGGTTACCATGAATTAGCGTATTTACATCCTAAGGTCTTTGAACCAAATGCAGAAATATTAAAAGAGCTTGGAATAAAAAGCGGGGAGAAATATGTGATCATGCGATTTATTTCCTGGAATGCGACTCATGATATCGGACATAAAGGAATGAGTTTAAAAGACAAACTGGAAGCAGTTAACCGGATCTCAAAGTACGCAAAAGTGTTTATTAGTTCTGAAAATGAACTTCCTTCAGAACTAAAAAAATATAAATTCCCGCTTTCACCAAACAAAATGCATGACGTTATTGCATTTGCTGAATTGGTTTTTGGAGAAAGTGCAACTATGGCAACTGAAGGTGCTGTTCTTGGAGTGCCGGCGATCTATATTGATAACACCAGTCGCTTCTATACAAAAGATATTGAAACCAATTTTGGAACACTATTTAATTATTCAGAATCGGATGCTGATCAGTTAAAAGCAATTGATAAAGCATGCGAATTACTATTGAAGCAAAATATTGACAGAGATGCCCGGCGGAAAAAAATTGCGGAGAGTAAAATAAATGTCACAGAATTTCTTGTGTGGTTCGTTGAGAATTATCCCGGGAGTAAAATGGTCATGAAAAAGGATCCGCAATATCAATTGAATTTTAGATGAGGGATTTTACCATCTCAAAATATATTGAGTTATTAGATCTCCTTGTAGAAAAAGGATATTCTTTCCAGACATTGGATGAATACTTGCGTTCTCCGGAAGAAAGAGCGGTTGTATTAAGACATGATGTGGATCAGCTCCCTGAAAACTCTTTGGCATTCGCGAAACTTCAGAATCAAAAAAAAGTAAAGGGTGTTTATTATTTCAGGGCAGTTCCGGAAAGTTGGGATGAAAAAGTAATTAAAGGAATTTCCGCGTTAGGACATGAGATCGGTTATCATTATGAATGTTTGACTACAACCAATGGGAATCTTGAAAAAGGAATCACGGATTTTGAGAAAAATCTTAATGCACTAAGGAAACTCGCGCCTGTTTTAACTATCTGCATGCATGGTAGTCCTACCAGTAAATATGATTCAAAAGATCTTTGGAAAAAGTATGATTACAAAAGGTATGATATAACCGGAGAGCCTTATTTTGATGTTGATTTTAAAAAGATGTTATACCTGACTGATACCGGGCGGTGTTGGAACGGTGATGAGTTTAACGTTCGTGATAAGGTGAATTCCGGGTTCAACTTATCATTTCATTCGACGGATGATATAATAGGAGCATTAAAGAGGAATGAATTGCCTTCGAAAATAATGTTCACGTTTCATCCTCAAAGATGGAATAATAATAAATTGAAATGGCTGAAGGAGTTAATCACTCAAAATCTAAAAAACCAGCTAAAAAAAATGTTCTATGTTAAGCGGTAAAGGACGCTATCTTTTTTTGGGTATGAAAGGATGTAGTGGTAACTTAGCTCCTGAACCTGAAATGAAAAAGATCCCGACACAGATCTCTGCAGACGTGCAAGAATACCTGAACAGTTACGTAAATTTAACTGCAGAAAAAACTTTGTTAGTGGAAGCTTCTGACGAGTATGCAATAAGTGAATGCACCGGAGAGGTTAATGCGATAGTTAATCTTGAAAAAGTAAACAATATCCGGTTCATCAATAAATTCTTTGAATCTGTAAATAGTAAGTTAAAGAATGAAGATTTTTTTATCTGCCGCTTTGAAACTATCGGGGCTAGAAGAGAACGCCACCGTTATCTCGGAATTCCTGTAGTAAGAAGTATATTCTTTGGTTTCGAATTTATTTTCCTTAGGGTATTTCCGAAAATATGGGGATTTAAAAAAATCTATTTTTTGATCAGTAAAGGACGAAATCGTTTATTGTCAAAAGCAGAAGTGCTTGGTCGCCTTGTTAGCTGCGGATTTGAGATCGTGAGTTTTGAATCGTTCGACGGATTAATGTATGTAATAAGTAAAAAAATTAAGGCACCTGAATTCAATATGAATGTAAGTTACGGTCCTATATTTAAAATGCAGCGTCTTGGTAAAGATAGAAAATTGATCGGTGTTTATAAATTCAGGACGATGCATCCTTATGCTGAATATTTGCAAAGGTATGTTTTAGGGCTAAGTGGTTATTCAGAGAGCGGAAAGCCTGCAAATGATTTCCGTTTAACACCGTGGGGCGCTTTTTTAAGAAAGTATTGGCTGGATGAATTACCGCAGATCATAAACATTTTAAAAGGTGAAATGAAATTGGTGGGGGTACGGCCGGTCTCAGAAAGTTACCTGCCGGATATACCTAAGGAATTACAGGATTTACGTTTCAAACAAAAACCCGGCTGTATACCTCCCTATGTCGCTCTCGGCAGAAAGAGCTCTGTAGAATCGGTTTTACAGGCAGAACAGGATTATTTAGTGGAAAAAGCCCGAAACCCATACTTTACCGATACTCGCTATTTTTTCAAAGCTCTTTTTAACATAATCTTCAGAAGAAGACGCAGTGCCTGATACTGTTTTTTCATTGGTATTTTCTGTTAATTCATGTTCATAAATAACGTATCTTTAATCTTTAATTAGTTGCAATGAAAAAGATCCTTTTCAAGTATTTATTCTGTTTAACTATCCCCGTGATTTTTCTGTCGTGTACAGCAAAAAAGAAAATGGTTTATTTTCAAACGCCTTTAAATACTGCTGAGTCTAATAAAAATTATAATCCTGTTCTGCATACCGATGATCTCCTTTCTATTATTGTTTTAGGAATGGATGTTGAGACCGTTAAGCCATTCAACATACCTGCACAGAATATAACGAATAGCCTGGGAGGCGGCTATAGCCAGGGAACACAAACATCAGCCGGATATTTAATTGATGCAGATGGAAATATTGATTTTCCTGTTATTGGTAAGATCAAAGCTGCAGGATTAACAAGAAGCGCACTTATTGATACATTAAAAGGAAGACTAAAACCACATCTTGTCAACCCAACTTTAATAGTAAGAATGCTGAATTATAAGGTCACAGTATTAGGTGAGGTTCGTAATCCGGGTACATTCACAATTCCGAATGAGCGTGTTACATTACCGGAAGCGTTAGGAATTGCAGGCGATCTTTTAATTACAGCGAAACGGAAGAATGTTCTGGTAGTAAGAGATGTTGAAGGAAAGAAAACCGAATTCAGGGTGGACCTTACTTCAAAGGACCTGTTCTCTTCGCCTGTGTATTATCTGAATCAGAATGATCTTGTTTACGTTGAACCTAACCGTGCTAAAATGAATTCTTCAGTTATAAACCAGGCTAACGCAAGTTTAATAGTTTCAATTTCCTCGCTGATAGTAACCGTTATAGTCCTCATCCGAAATAAGTAGTTATGGAAACAGAACAACACCAGACCTTAAGCGATACAGGACAAACCAACCTGAAGGATATCCTGTTCAAATATCTTTATCACTGGAAATGGTTTGTGTTAAGTACTATGGCAGGCCTTGCCCTGGGTTTTGTTTATTTGCGATATCAGACACCTGTATTCGAAGTGAATGCCAGTATCCTGATCAAAGATGATAAAAAGGGCGGAGGGATCTCTGATGAATTAACTGCTTTCGAAGACCTGGGCATTTTAAAGAACAACAAGAACATTGATAATGAAATTGAGATCCTGAAATCACGTTCGTTAATGACGCTCGTTGTAAAAGAACTTAAGCTCAACGTCAGATATTTTTCATACGGCCGTCCGATCGAGCATGAGCGTTATTTCGATACACCGTTCCTTGCCAATTATATTTTAAACGATTCAACAACAAATGTCTCCGGTAATTGGGTGATCTACCCGGAAGATGCAACTAAATTTATTTTAAAGACAGGCAAGGACGAGACCGTTATTGGTAATTATAAATTCGGAGATGCCATTGAGACCCCGTTTGGCAGATTGATCATCACCACTACAAAATTCCTGTCGCCTTCGTATATGAAGAAAGATTTCAGGATCATGATCAGTTCGATTGATGCGGTTGTCGACCGCTATATATCTGCGATCAAGGTCACTCCTGTGAATAAGAACGCGAATGCTATTACCATTTCATTAAGGGATGCCTTACCTAAAAAAGCAGCGATCATTGTCGATAACCTGATCAAGCAACACAACCTCGACGCGATCGCTGATAAGAACCAGGTGAGTTTGAATACTTATAATTTTATTTCGGAGCGTATCAATTTTATCGCAAAGGAATTAAATGAAGTGGAAGGTATCGCTGAAGAATTCAAAAGCAAGAATAAACTGGTCGACCCGAAAACGGATGGAGCGATGTTCCTGGAAACCGGCAGTGAAAGTGAAAAGATCCTCCTGGAAGCAACCACGCAAAAACAAGTGGCTGATTTCATGGTGGATTATCTTAATAAACACCAGGATCTCACAAATCTTATTCCAACTAATATGGGGATCACAGATATCCCTTTATCAGGACAGATCACCGAATACAATTTATTAGTAATGGAACGAAGCAGGTTGTTAAAGTATTCCGGAGAAAAGAATCCTGTTGTCAATAGTTTAGAAAACCAGATCGTAAGTATGCGGAATGCGATCGTTGGAAGTTTTAAGAATTACCAGAATGCATTGGATATCCGTGTGCGCGAATTAAGTAAAAAAGATAATGAGATCAACTCAAAGATAAGTACTGTACCAAAATACGAAAGGGAATACCGTAATATACAGCGTCAACAACAAATAAAGGAAGCGTTATATCTCTACTTGTTGCAAAAACGTGAAGAAACAAATATTGCTTTAGCCGTTACTGTGGCAAATGCGAAGGTTATTGATTACGCTTATAGTAACGGTCAGGTGGTTGCTCCTAAGAAGCAGATCATTTATTTAGCCTCATTCCTGTTAGGACTTCTTTTTCCTGCTCTTGTATTATATCTTATAGAAGTATTGGATACCAAAGTGAATTCAAAAAAAGATATTGAGGATATTAAAATGCCTTATATAGGTGATATCCCTGAAACTGAATCGAAGAAAAAAGTAGTGATCTCGAAAGGAGATAACTCAAGTGTAGCAGAAGCCTTCAGGTTATTACGGACAAACCTGGATTTTCTATTGGGAACAACCGTAAAAAAGGGACAAACTATATTTATCACTTCAACAGTTGGTAAAGAAGGAAAGACATTTGTGGCATTAAATCTCGCTGCGTCTATTGCCTTATCAGGAAAAAAAGTGTTGTTAATGGGAATGGATTTCAGGGCACCAAAAATTTTAAAGTATCTTGAATTGACCGACAGGGAAGGATTGACAAATTATATTTCTGACGTTAACTCGGATGCTGATATCAAAAGCATGATCTTTAAAACAACGGATACCGGTAATCTCGATATTTTAGTTTCAGGAACGATCCCTCCCAATCCGGCTGAGCTATTAATGAGTGAGCGCGTCGCTTCTGTATTCGAAAAATTAAAAGCAGAATACGATTATATAGTAGTGGATACGGCCCCTGTTGGCATGGTGACAGATACATTATTGATCGGTAAGTATGCAGATGCAGTACTGTTTGTAGTAAGGGCAGGCGTAATTGAAAAGCGTATGCTTAATACTGCCGAAAGGGTTTACCGGGAAAAACGATTACCTAATATTGCTGTTCTGCTGAACGGTACTTCCCCTAAAAAAGGATATGGTTATGGTTACGGCTATGGTTATGGATACGGTAACGAAAACATAAAGAAGAGCTGGTTTCAAAAATTGATCTCAAAAAAGGGATAGAGTTAAGAAAAAATAGAAAAAACAGGATAATAAAAACCCTGGAGCGTGCTTATTCTGCTTCCGGGTTTTTTATTTTCTGATAAGAAAGAATTATTAAAGTACTTTCTTAATATTATGTTTCTTGAATTTATAGCGGTTACCACTTGATTTCGGCTTGATAGCGATCTTATAAACTATACTCGCAGAATGTTGCAGGTAATTTGTTCCCGCATGAGGGAAGCGGTCCTCCAGGCCGAATTTGGCAATGCTTTGAACCTGCACACCAAAACCTTTATAAACCCATACATTAAATCCTAAACCTAAATTAGCCGTAGCTGAATTCGGATGTGTTGGTAATGACCTGTTCGTGTAACCTAAACCGAATGTTCCGTAAGGCTGGAAAATATCTTTTGCATTACTTCCGCCAATCAGTTTATTCAGATTCACTAATTGATTGAAATCATATTTCAAATGAAGATCAAACGACATGAGGCTGTAATTTTTAGGCACTAAGATCTCCGGTGTTTGATCCACTAAATAATTTCCGATCCCATATTGATTATAAGCCGCCATAAATTCAACACTCCATCCTTTGAACTTCGATAAAGAATCATTTTTACTCAGAACTTTTTCGCAGGTCACGCGTAATGCATAAGGAGCGATGTTCCATGCTTTATCTGTATTGAAAAGATTCTTGAACCATTTTCCGGCATCATCGTGCACGATATTATATCCTAAACCAACGATCCAGGGTGTTTCTCTCAGGTCATCCCTGAATTTTTCTTTCTTATAAGCATCCTCCGGAGTTTCTTCTTTAGGTGTGATCTTGTAAACTAAGCCGGCCGAATGCTGTAGGTAATTTGTTCCTGCATGCGGAAAGCGATCCGCTAAACCAAACTTAGCAATACTTTGAACCTGGATTCCCAAACCTTTATACATCCACACATTAAAACCAAGTCCGACATTGAAGGTGGCTGAATGTTCACGATTCGGTAATGTTCTGTAAGTATATCCGAAACCAAAAGTTCCGTAAGGCTGGAAAATATCTTTTGTTGAACCCAGAACCTTATTCAAATTCACGAGTCGGTTAAAATCATATTTCATATGAAGATCGAAAGATAAGAGAGTGTAATTCTCTTTGACAAGAATAACAGGAGTCTGATCTACTAAATAATTTTCTTTGCCATAACGGTTATAAGCCGCCATGAATTCCAAACTCCAGCCTTTGAATTTCGATGCAGAATCATTTTTTCTTAATACTTTTTCACATGTACCTCGTAAAGAATACGGCGCAACGTTCCAGGCTTTATCAGTATTGAAAAGATTTTTGAACCATTTTCCCGCATCGTCATGAACAACATTGTAGCCTAAACCAACGATCCATGGTGTCTTCTTCAGATCCTTAATGAATTTTTCTTTTCGGAATGCGTCATCAGCAGTTTTAACCCTAGGCGTTCTCTTGTAAACTACACCGGCAGAGTGTTGTAAATAATTTGTTCCCGCATGCGGAAATTTATTTGCTAAACCGAATTTCGCTAAACTTTGAATTTGTACGCCGAGTCCTTTATAGATCCAAACATTAAAACCAAGGCCAACATTAAATGTCGCAGAATGTTCACGTGTCGGTAAAGTTCTGTAAGTATATCCGAAACCAAAAGTTCCGTAAGGCTGGAAAATATCTTTTGTTGAACCCATAATTCTATTGAGATTAACCAAATGGTTAAAATCATATTTACCATGAAGGTCGAAGGATAGTAATGTATAATTTTCCGTTACTAAAATAACCGGTGTTTGATCCACTAAATAATTCCCCTTGCCATAACGGTTATAAGCCGTCATGAATTCTAAACTCCATCCCCGCGCTTTCGATAACGAATCACCTAATGGTTTTTCCCATGTAAAGCGTAATGGGAATGGGGTAGCATTCCAGGTGTTCCTTGTATTGAAAAGATCTTTGAACCATTTCCCGGCATCATCATGCACTATATTCCAGCCATGACCAAAGATCCAGGGTGTTGAACGCATTTTAGTGCGGAACTTTTCGAACTTACTTACAGACTGCGTTTGTGCCTGGCTCAGAAATACAGGGAACAAAAGAAATATAATGGCAGTCTTGAGACTTTTCATGGCAATAGCAGGCAAAAAGCCCGGCTTTTTGAATAATATAGATAGCAATTATAGTGATTTTTAGGCAATTAGGCAAGTTTAGAAGGGTGTATCAGATTTCACAGGTTTTTTTAAATATTACAATACCCAAACAGCATAAATTTTATTTATAATATTAATAATCAATTCATTAAAATTGTTAAGTTTACGACACCTAAACAGTTTTTTAGAAATAATTTAAGTAAGTTTGTAAAAGAATGAATTTGGTTGATCAGATCAAGAAAACCATCCGTGATGTTGCAGATTTTCCAAAACCGGGAATAATGTTCAAAGACATTACGCCAATTTTAGAAGATCAGGAATTATGTTCAGCAATTGTGAATGGATTTATTGAGAAGCTTGGTTACAAACCGGATGCGATCGTTGGAGTTGAGAGCCGCGGGTTTTTGTTTGGTGTACTTATGGCAAACAAATTAAATGTGCCTTTCATTATGGTCCGTAAAGCAGGAAAACTTCCTTACAAGACTATCCACTGCGAGTACGCCCTGGAATACGGAACAGCAAAAATTGAAATGCACATAGATGCATTAAAAAAAGGTTGGAACGTTTTAATTCATGATGATCTGTTAGCAACAGGAGGAACAGCCGAAGCAGCAGCTCAATTGGTAAAACAGCAAGGCGCAAACGTAAGTGGTTTTGCATTTGTAGTTGAACTTGAATTTTTAAAAGGAAAAGAAAAATTAAAAACACATTCAAATAATATAACATGTCTGGTGCAGTATTAGAACAAAACGTAGGTATGAGTTTCATGCCAAGTGAGAATCAGCAAATGATAGCTGATATGATCCGTAAATTCGGGAAAGAACACATCTATCCAAAATACATGGAGTGGGATGAGTCGCAGGAATTCCCTGTTCACGTTTTCAAAAAATTAGGCGAGCTTGGTTTAATGGGCGTTTTAGTTCCGACTGAATACGGCGGTTCAGGATTTTCATATACTGAGTATGTAACAGCGATCATCGAGTTGTCGAAGATCTGCGGGTCTATCGGTTTATCAATGGCTGCGCATAATTCATTATGTACAGGCCATATTTTACAGTTCGGTAACGAAGCGCAAAAGAAAAAATATTTGCCAAAATTAGCTACTGCTGAGTGGATCGGCGCTTGGGGCCTAACCGAAACAGGTACAGGTTCTGATGCCGGAGGGATGGCAACCGTTGCAGTAAAAGACGGCGATCATTATGTGATCAACGGAAGCAAAAACTTTATCACCCACGCTATAACAGGAAACGTTGCAGTCGTAATTGTGCGTACCGGAGAAAAAGGTGATAGTCATGGTATGACCGCTTTCGTAATTGAAAAAGGAACTCCCGGATTTAAATCAGGAAAAAAAGAAAATAAATTAGGCATGCGTGCAAGCGAGACTGCTGAATTGATATTTGAGAATTGCCGTGTACATAAAGACCAGGTATTAGGAAAAGAAGGAGAAGGATTTATCCAGGCAATGAAAGTATTGGATGGCGGCCGTATCTCTATTGCAGCATTAAGTTGTGGTATTGCCCGTGGGGCTTATGAGTGCGCATTAAAATATTCAAAAGAGCGTGAGCAATTCGGAAAACCGATCTCTACATTCCAGGCGATCAGCTTTAAATTAGCCGATATGGCTACAGAATTAGAAGCGGCTGAATTGTTGACCTTCAAAGCTGCGGACATGAAGAACCGCGGTTTGAAAATGACCAAAGAAGGCGCGTTTGCAAAATATTACGCATCGGAAGTTTGTGTGAAGAACGGAACTGAAGCTGTGCAGATATTCGGAGGCTACGGATATACAAAAGATTTTCCGGCCGAAAAATATTACCGCGACAGCAAATTGTGTACCATAGGCGAAGGAACCAGTGAAATTCAGAAACTGGTGATCAGTCGCGAATTGTTAAAGTAGTGCTAAGTTTAATTTGTTTATCCTGAAGTCAGCGTACTTCAAGGTTTGTGTAGCCCCGGAGTGTTGTTACTTCGGGGCTTTTTTTGCACCCTTACTATCAGGTTCTTTGTATTTGGAGAAACGGAAACGTAAGTCAAATGCACATCTGAGTTCTTATAATACGTCAGATCATAAGGCGGATATAAGACCAGGTAATCAAACTCTGCAAGCTTATTTTCAACCGGACAAATCCCTTTGGGATAATACGTTTCGATCCTGTCGCCAATGTAATTGTATTTTTTTGTATTGCTGGTATAATAGTAATTCACGAATACGCCGTATAATTCAGGAGAGATGCCAACGTGTTTTGCGTTTAACTTTTGTAATTCATCAAAACTTTCTTTCGAATCGGTTTGTTCTATGAAATCAAAAGCGTGTTTTAAATTAATACTCATCATGAAATTGATGATCAGTAAAAATGAAAAAACTAAAATGACCGGTTTGTAAAAAATGAATTTGAACCGGATAAAGGAAACAAATGAGACCGCTGATGGAACGATCAATAATTGCGCGGCCCTGTAAAAAGGATATGGAGCATGGAAACAAAGATAATTTAGTATCATGGGTAGTATCATTAGCGGAAAGATCAATGAAGAATAATAGTAAAGAGCATTCTGATGTTCTTTACGTTTGAATATTCCAAAATAACATGAAAGAGAAATGCAAAAGAAAATTCCCAATGAGATCCCGAATTGAATTAATTTTGGAAGAACTAGTTTGTGATAAAAAAAACCGTCCGATAACACATGGAACATTGCAAGGAAACTTGGTTCGCCGGCTCCTTTGAAATCGCCTGAACAGCGGATCATGAATAAAATGGCACGGCCAATCAATAAAAATGTACCAAGGCAGATCAGCGCATCAACATAAAAACTTTTGCGTTTGTAAAAACCGTTTAGTCCCTTAAAATAAACGGTATAAAAATAGATGAGCGCAAAAGCAAAAAAGAAATACACAAAACTATAATTGGAAATGGAAGATAACCCTGCAAAGGCAATTGAAAGAAAAAGAGTCAGCCGTTTATTTTTGTTAATTCCTTTAACAAAAAACCATAAAGCCAAACACTGGAACATAATACCTGCCGCATAACCGCGCGCTAACCCGAAATAATCGAGCAGGTAAGGATTTAAAAAAAGCACGCAGAATCCAAGTAATTTTATGGATGTTGAGGAAAATGTCTTAAGCCACCACCACCCAAAACAACAAGTAAGAATAAACGAAAAGACACTAAACCAACGCAAACAAAAAACAGATTCGCATCCGGATAAAAGTGAAAGCTTCATGGCTGCGCTATTGATCCAATGCGAATTGCCGGTACATAAGAATTCGCTGATCCAGAAATTTTTTACGTTGTGGAAAGAGTAGGCTTCATCGTGCGTTATATTTACAAGGGCTGCGCGCAAGACAACATAAACGATAAGAAGCAAAAAACCTAAACTTAAAACAGGTTGGTTTTTTAAGAAGCTTTTTACTGTTTGCATATACATTAAAGATACTATTTTGCCTGTATAAAATTAGTATCTTTGTTTTGCTTTGAAGATTAAACAAAACATACCCAATTTTTTAACCTGTTGTAATTTATTGTGCGGTTGTTTGGCAATTCAGCAGGCATTCCAGGGAAGTTTAGTTAATTCTGCTTATTTAGTCGGGATTGCGGCCATATTCGATTTCTTTGATGGGTTTGCTGCAAGAGCATTAAGAGTTAGTTCTCCAATTGGAAAAGATTTGGATTCTTTAGCCGATCTGGTAACCTTTGGAGTTGTGCCTGGAATAATGTTGTTTCAAATGATAAGAGTAACATCAGGTACAGATCTTACAACTTTTTTGCCGTCATCATGGACTCCTGAAGGAGAAGGCGTAAACTTATTGCCATACGTAGCTTTTCTTATTCCGATCTTCTCCGCTATTCGCTTGGCAAAATTTAATAATGATACTCGTCAATCTGAATCTTTTATTGGTTTACCAACTCCGGCAAACGCTATTTTTATTTCTTCTTTTCCTTTAATGGATAGATTTTATATAGACCTAAAAGGTTCCGCATATGAAGATCAACCTATCATGTTCCTTTTTGACCCCGCTTTTCTAGCCGTGCTTTCTTGCGTTCTAAGTATTTTATTAATAGCCCCCATTCCTCTTTTTGCGCTAAAATTCAGATTTTTTGGATGGAGAGGTAATCGGATACGCTACATATTTTTAGGGCTTAGTCTGGGCCTTTTAATTGGCTTTCAATATTTGGGAATACCTCTTATTATCATTCTATATATTCTTATGTCCCTAATAAACAATCTCATTCAGAGGCGGAATATTTCGTCTCCATGAGTAAACTAATTCAGAGACGTGATATTTCCTCTCCTTTAGGATAGGCCGTTTCGACAAAGTCGGAACGGGAGAGGTTATCGGAGCCCAGGAATATTCATAAATACCTGAAATTTTATTGAGTTCCATGCCTTGCAATTAATACCTAAAACAGTATCTTAGCACCTCAATTTTAAAACTCACGATGGCAAAATTTATTGCAGATATTGATGTAATGCCGCTTAAAGCGTTACTCGATCCACAAGGCAAAGCTGTTACCGGCTCTATGAAAAACCTGGGTTTACCCGAAATTCAAAATGTACGTATCGGTAAGCACATCACTTTAGAAATTGAGGCAGTAAACAAAGAAGCTGCATCTGCTAAAGTTGACGAAGCCTGCAAAAAATTACTTTGCAACCAGATCATGGAAGGCTACGAATTCAAATTAACTGAAACCAAATAACTCACTAACTATAAAACTCACCATTTCACTAATTAAATTATGGGATATCTTTTCACCTCCGAATCAGTATCAGAAGGCCACCCGGATAAAGTGGCTGACCAAATATCAGATGCATTAATTGATAATTTCTTAGCTTTCGACCCTGAAAGTAAAGTAGCTTGTGAAACTTTAGTTACTACAGGACAAGTTGTTCTTGCAGGAGAAGTAAAATCAAAAGCCTATTTGGATGTACAGGAGATCGCTCGTGAAGTGATCCGTAAGATAGGTTATACAAAATCTGAGTATATGTTCGAAGCGAATTCTTGCGGTATTTTATCTGCAATTCACGAACAATCTTCAGATATTAATCAAGGTGTTGACCGTAAGAAAAAAGAAGAACAAGGTGCAGGTGACCAGGGTATGATGTTCGGATATGCAACAAATGAAACTGCTAACTACATGCCTTTAGCATTAGATTTAGCTCATGGTATCCTATTAGAACTTGCAGCATTACGCCGCGAAAATAAAGAAATAAAATATTTACGTCCGGATGCAAAATCGCAAGTAACCTTAGAGTACGATGATAAGAACAATCCTATCCGTATCGATGCTATCGTTGTTTCTACACAGCATGATGATTTTGACGCTGAAGCAAAAATGTTAGCGAAAATTAAAAAGGACATCATCGATATTTTAATTCCGCGAGTGAAAAAGAAATATCCGAAATACGCTCATTTATTCAATTCGAAAATTAATTACCATATCAATCCAACCGGTAAATTCGTTATTGGTGGTCCGCACGGTGATACAGGTTTGACAGGCCGTAAGATCATCGTTGATACTTATGGTGGAAAAGGTGCTCACGGTGGTGGTGCTTTCTCAGGAAAAGATCCGAGTAAAGTTGACCGTTCTGCCGCATATGCTACCCGTCACATTGCAAAAAACTTAGTAGCTGCAGGTCTTTGTTCTGAAGTATTGGTTCAAGTTTCTTATGCGATCGGTGTTGCACAGCCGATGGGTATCTTTGTTGATACTTACGGAACTGCAAAAGTGAAAATGACCGATGGTCAAATTGCAAAAATTGTTCAGGAAGTATTTGATATGCGTCCGTACTTTATCGAGCAGCGTTTCAAATTACGTACACCGATGTACAGCGAAACAGCAGCTTACGGACATATGGGCCGTAAGAATGAGACCGTAACTAAAACATTTAAATCTCCTGACGGTAAAACCAAGACCATGAAAGTGGAGTTATTTACATGGGAGAAATTAGACTATGTTGATAAGGTTAAAAAGGCGTTCAAACTTAAATAATTGCCGATAAAATCCATTAAAAAGGCTACCTAAAACAGTGTAGCCTTTTTTATTTTGCAGACTTTTTAACACAAGTAGGAATTATGCAAATCCCGCAATTAAAATGACGTATCTTCGGAGTTCAATAATTTTATAGATGAAAAAAATATATACTTTAATTCTGGCCTTCATTTTTGTTGGCGGAATAGTTAGATCACAAGTAACGGTTACAGGTGGAGTTACCTTAAGTTACACAACTTTAGGAGCGGCTTTTTCTGCTATTAACTCGGGTGTTCATACGGGGGCTATCACAGTCGATATTTCGGCAAGCACTACCGAAACAGCTTCGGCAGTTCTTAATTCATCAGGAACAGGTGGAGCTAATTATACTTCACTTCTTATCTTCCCGTCTGTTGATGGTGTTGCGGTCAATGGCTCAACAACTACAGCAGCCGGGCGTGGTGTTATTGAATTGAACGGGGCGGATTTTGTTACGATCGATGGTGACAATCCGAATACACCGGGTATAAACAGGAATTTGACAATTATCAATAACAACACAGTAACTACAAATTATACTTCGGGTATAAGGATCGCTACGGCAGCAGGTACAGGTTTTGTTGATGCCAATAACATTACCATTATGAATGTTATCGTAAATGGCAGCGCTGTCGGATTGAATATTGCAGGGACAACTTCTACTACGGGTCCGCAAAACACAACTTTCGGAATTGTAACAGGTCCTAACGGCGGAGCTGTTATTGGATCCCTTTCATCAGTAACAACAGGTATGGCAGCGGGTATGCCGGCGAATAATCTTGTGATAAGCAACAATGCAATCAATCAATGCGCCCGTGGTATTGCATTTTTAGGTAACACTACAACTCCTACAACAAACAGCATTACTATTACTAATAACCTTATTGGTGCGAACGTTGCACTTGCAGGTAGTTGGCCTTATACCTCACCTGTAACAACAGTTTACACAAAAGGTATTTTTCTTCAGGGTGCAACAGGAATTAATATTTCAGGAAATACCATTAAGAATGTAATGTCGTACGTAGCGACAGGTATTACTGCAATGGAATTCAGTACCGGCACAGGGGCAGGTGGTATCACTATCGCGAGCAATACTATCACTGGTATTTCTCATAACGGAGTTGGTTCTTCTACAGCACGCGCTATCAATCTAGCAAGTACGGCAGCCACCGCAACTTATTTAGTACGTTCTAATATTATCAATAATGTACAATGTAATTCTGCTACTTATCCTGCGGGTATATATTTGAATACAACAGCTACTTCAGGTATTGCAGAAAATAACCAGGTTAGCATGGTTTATAATAATCAGGCAGGTACCTCAGGTGTTGCAGGTATAGATCTTTCGGCAGGCAGTAATGTTACTGTACGTAATAACTTCATCTGGGATATCAATGAAGTGATGACAGGCGGAGGTTTCAGTACAACCTTTGGTATTTACGGCATACGAGTTTCTTCCGGAACAGGACATAAGATACTGCACAATACAGTCAGTCTTTCAGGTACCCCATTCGGAACCGGAGCAACACTTCTTTCAGCGGCATTGTGTATCGTGAACACTTCCCAAACAGGTATGGAGGTAAGGAACAATGTTTTTTCAAACACAATTCTTAGCGGGGCCGCATCAAATGCACACGTATGTATTTATCTTCCTTCCACTGCAACCAGCGCAATGAATTTGATGCTGAATAATAATGCTTATTATTCGGGTGGCACAGCGGCTGAACAAGGTATTGCACAATTAGGAACAACAGCGGGAACTAATTTTTACCTTGCATCTAATTTTAATGCCAGCTCAACTACACCGGCAAGTAATTTCAGAGCCTTCTCAAGTACACTTGGAAATTTAACTAATGACAATTCTTCTTTTGCCACAACTTCAGCAGCTCCGTTTATTTCAGCAACAAATCTCCACATTAGTAACGCAACTTATAATCCATTGGAGTCGGGCGCAGTTGTAACAACTGTTACGTTAGATATCGACAATGATGTTCGTCCGGGACCAATTGGTTCTGTGAATGGTGGCGGAACTATTCCTGATATCGGTGCAGATGAATTCGACGGATTAGTGATCAATACCGATCTTTCTGCATTTGGTTTAGCAAGCCCGGTATTACCTCCGTCTTGTTATGGTCCAAACCAAACTGTTTCGGTTGTAATTAAGAATACAGGCGTAAGTGCTATAGACTTTGCTTTAAACAATGCTACAGTAACTGCTTTTGCAAGCGGTGTGAATCCACAGGTATTTCCAAATGTGGTTATCACATCCGGAACACTGGTTGCAGGCGCTACGCAAACTGTTGTTATGTCTACAACTTATAATATGACGACCGCAGGTACTTATTCATTTAACGGAACTGCAACAGTTGCCGGTGATGGAAATTCGTCAAATGACGTTATGGGAGTTGCTACAAGAACGGTTGCCCCATTGGTAGCATTGCCTGAAACCGTGGATTTCACCGGGTTTACAGGCGCTAATCTTACAACGGTATTTCCTAATTGGTATGAAGCTAATGGCGCTGCAGTTCCTACACCAAGTGCTACAGCATGGACCAGTCAGACCGGTCTGAATGCGGTCGGTAATATTACTGCACGTGTTAATTTATTTAGTACTATTAAAGATGAGTGGATCGTTGGCCCTAAATTCACAGCCGCAGCGAACACACAAATATCTTTTGATGCAGCTGTTACAAATGGTGCAAGTACAACTGTTGGTGATATAATGGGAAGTGATGACATGGTACGTGTGATGGTTTCAACTAATTGCGGCGTTTCTTATACACCGATCTTTACAGTAAGTGCAACCAACAGCTTAGCTGTTACATTCACTAATTTTGTTATTTCATTAAGTGCTTATGCAGGACAGGACATTATTGTTGCTTTCCTTGCACAGGACGGTCCGGTAGATGATATTGAGAATTACGATTTCCATCTTGATAACATTAACATCCAAAACCTTGCTGCTTCAGATGCGGGTGTATCTGCTTTAGTTTCTCCGTTTACAACAGGTTGCTATGGTTCTTCGGAGAATTTAGTTGTAACGATCAATAATTATGGCGTAACGCCAATAACCAACATTCCTGTTACTGTTATTGTTTCCGGTGCTGCAACACAAACCAGCAATGCAGTGTATACAGGAACGATCGCCCCGGCTTCTTCAGTGAGCTTTACAGTGGCTACATTGAACATGACAGCACCGGGAACTTATTCATTCAATTCATTCACATCTTTGCCTGGAGACGGAAATGCGACCAATGATAACATGGCAACAGCAACAAGAACAAATGTTGCGCCCGTAGCATTACCGCAACAAGTAAATTTCACGGGTTTTACAGGAGCTAATTTAACTACTGTTTTCCCTAACTGGTATGAGGCTACAGGAGCAGTTGTTCCCGCTGGAACAACATCTACTTTCACTTATCAAACCGGTTTAGGCGGTGTTGGAAATATTACAGCGCGGGTTAATCTTTTTGGTAATACCAAAAATGAATGGATCGTTGGCCCGAAATTCACTGCCGCAGCGAACAGCGCAATTACTTTCGATGCAGCGGTTACAAACTGGAACAGTATCACAGTTGCTGACTTAATGGGAAGTGATGATAATGTACGCGTAATGGTTTCAACCGATTGCGGTGTTTCATATGCACCTGTATTTACCGTCAGTGCAACTAACAGTTTATCAATTAACCTTACAAACTTCTCAGTTCCTCTAGGAACATATGCAGGTCAGGATATCATTGTAGCATTCCTTGCAAGTGAAGGAACAGTTAATGACGCTGAAGATTATGATTTCCATATCGACAATATCAATATTTTAAATGTGCCATTACAGGATGCGGGTATTACGGCGTTAACATCACCGGGAACTACAGGTTGTTATGGTGCTTCTGAGAATCTTGTTGTAACGATCAATAATTTTGGCTCTTCCCCTATAACAAACGTACCGGTTACGGTTATTGTTTCAGGTGCTGCAACACAAACTTTGAACGCTGCTTATACAGGCACTATTGCTCCGGCTGCAAGTGCCAGCTTCACTGTTGGTACACTTAACATGACGGCCTTCGGAACTTATTCTTTTAACGCCTTCACTTCCTTGCCGGGCGACGGGAATAGTGCAAACGATAACATGGCCACTGCAACAAGAACTAATGTAGCTCCTGTTACATTACCACAACAAGTTGATTTCACCGGATTCACCGGAGCTAATCTTACAACGGTTTTTCCTAACTGGTACGAAGCATCAGGAGCAACAATTCCTGTAGGAACTACTTCTACCTTCACTTACCAGACCGGTTTAACTGCTGTAGGAAATATAACTGCACGCGTTAATCTTTTTGGAAATACTAAGAACGAATGGATCGTTGGCCCGAAATTAACCGCATCTTCAAACAGTCAGTTAACTTTTGATGCAGCTGTAACAAACTGGAATAGCATAACAGTTGCAGACTTAATGGGAAGTGACGATATGGTGCGTGTAATGGTATCTACTGATTGCGGTTTTTCTTATGCTCCTGTATTTACAGTAAGTGCAACCAATAGTTTAGCAATTACATTCACTAAATTCTCAGTTCCGTTATCGGCTTACGCTGGTCAGGATATCATTGTTGCATTCCTCGCAAGTGAAGGAACTGTTAATGACGCAGAAGATTACGACTTCCATTTAGATAACATTAATATCTGTAATCTTCCGTCTGCCCCTGTTTCTCCTGCCGGTTCTGCAATTTGTAGCGGATCTACGGCGGCCATCAATGCTTCTACAGTAACCGGAACACCATATTGGTATAACGTTTCTGTTGGTGGTTCGGTAATATCTACATCAACTGTTTATACAACACCTTCATTAACTGCAAACGCAACTTATTATCTGGCCGATTCAACCGGTTGTGGAATTGGTCCGCGTGCTGGAGTAACGATCACAGTTAATCCAACCCCAACCATTACTGCGGTCATAAGCCCGACTGCAATTTGTTCAGGCGGTTCAGCAACCTTAACTGCAGGCGGTGCGAATACTTATTCGATGAACGCCGTAAGTATACCTTCAGTTTCTGTGCTAACCCCATCTACATCTATAAGCTTCACTTTGTCAGGTACCGATGTCAATGGTTGTACGGCAAGTGTTTTTCCCGGACTTAATGTAAATCCAAACCCAACTGTAACACCCGTTTCAACTTCAAGCGCAGTTTGTGCAGGAAGTTCAGCAACGTTAACAGCAAGCGGTGCTAATACATATTCGTGGACAAGTGTTGGAACAGGATCAATGATCGTTGTTACACCAACAGCTAACACAACTTATACAGTTGAAGGAATTGATGTGAATGGCTGCATGGATGTTCAAATGATCTCAGTGAATACAAATTCATTGCCTGTAATGTCAGCAAATACAAGTGCAAGCGTGTTGTGTGTTGGTAGTTCAGCTACATTAACTGCAAGTGGCGCAAATACATATTCATGGACAGGAGTTGGTTCCGGTGCAAGTATTGTGGTTAGCCCGACAACCACTGTAACTTATACTGTTGAAGGAACTGATGTGAATGGCTGTACGGATACTATCAGCATCCAGCAAGTTGTTTCTACATGTACGGGTATTCAAAATATCCCGGCGAATAGTAATGGTGTTAGTGTTTATCCCAATCCATCTAACGGCTTAATTACTTTAATTGTAACGGATGCTACAAAAGCAATGTCTTTTGAAGTTTACGATGCAGTAGGTAAACAAGTTGTGCTAAAAGAGGTTACTACCAACGAAACGCAGATCAACCTTTCTGAATTAGCGAACGGTGTTTATTCATTCCGTTTAGTTAGTACAAATGGTTTTGTTTCCCAGGGTAAACTCATCAAGAATTAATTGATTTTTAATCATATTAAAACCCTGAAGCGTAATGTTCTGCTTCAGGGTTTTTTATTTACGGTATTCGATGAGGTATAAAGAAATAAAATTTTTGTAAACTGATTTATTCTCCGCTTCCAGGCTTTTAGTGATCCTATTATGAAGATTGGTATAATGTGATCTTTCTTCAGGGGATTGAATTATTTTTCCTATAAGATTTGGGATCTCTTTTTCAAAAGCAAAAGGCAGATCAGGATCAGAAAGGAGGCGCTTGAACGAATTCAGTTTGGATTCCAGGAGCTGAATATTAGCAAGTAAATAATGAACCGTTAATTCCGATATAAGCGCAAGGTGATAAACGTCTTTTCTGAATTTCTCTGCACCCTTTAGAACGTAATTGATCTGTTTCAGCGCTTTCCTGTAATTACCGCCATGTATATTTATCAGTGAAAAACTGATATTGGCATTCAACCGCTCATTCATTGGTAACAGATCTTTCAGGTCGTTGTATTTCGATTCCAGTTCCGTAACTTCTTTGGTGTAATCAGGAATCTTACCTGATGAAATAATGATGTCTAATTTGATAAGAACACCTAAAGTGAAATACTCAGTGATCACATCAGCATTCTTGTTTTTAATAAATTCAAATCCTTTATTCTCAAGTTCGTCAATAAGCTTTTCAGCCTCATCATACATTTTATTAAAAATAAGTGATATGCAAATGTTGCGGATGGATCTTAAATAATCGCCTGGATCTTTTTTAATAAGGTAAGGAAACTGATCATACAGGAATTTGGTACGGTTGGCATAAAAATTCGCAGCAGGGTAATTTCCCTCTTTGATGGAGATAAAACCTTTTATCTTATTGAAAAGTACTTTAGCGGTTGGGCTAATCGCTTTATCCTCACTCTTTAATAAATTTGAACCCGACGTGTTTTTATCGCCATAGAAATAGGAGGTGGTAGATTCTAATTTAAAAGACGCCCAAAGTGTTTCGTAATCTACAAGATTAAAATATTCTTTTGATAATTCTTCGAGTCTTTGTTTATCATTATGGAAATCTGTATTCAGGTAATCTACATCGGATGACTTTAATGCATTCAATATCCGCATTTCTATCACTTCTATCTTTAAGAGATGGTTCTCGTGCGGATTTTGTTTCAGGATCTTATCGGTTATCTTATAAGCCTCTCTGTGAAATCCTTTATTATAAAGCACGCGTGCCCTCCTGATGTATTGTTTTTCATCAGGCAGTATTGCATCCTGGTGAAATAAAAATAAAGCATCGAGTATCTTATAATACAAGCGTGTTGTGTTTCCTTCTGTTATCTTTCTTTTAACTCCTTTAGGATTCTTGGCAATCCGCTGAAGTGTTTTAAGGTCAGTCAAACTTTTATTCGTTTCGTTTTTGTTGCTGAAAGTTTTGAGATAAAGGTTGCAGTATCTTTTCTCGGCACTATTTAACGTATTTAACAGGTGTAGGAGGGTGAGGCTCATTTTATATCCCCGATTAAAAGTTGTTTATCGAAGCATAGAGTAAATATAGAGAATAATTATTGTATTAAAGTTGTAAAAATATTATGTCATAAATATGTGTAAATCAGTTAATTAAGTGTTGAATATTTAATTTTGAAACGTAATTAAAATAAGAATTATGTAACAGTAAATAGTAGTGTTTCCCGAAATTTGTAGGACTATAACTTACAAAAAAAATGAAAAAACAATTACAGTTCATTACAGCTCTGCTGTTTATCACAGCATCTTTATTTTCGCAAGTAAATGTTTCCGGCGGTTCAACTGCTACTTATTCTACTGTTAATGCAGCATTCGCAGCAATTAACGCGGGAACACATTTCGGTGCGATCACAATTAGTGTAACGGCCAGCACATCTGAGCCCGCAACACCAACACCTTTAATGGCAAGCGGACAAGGTGCGGCTAACTACACTTCTATTAACATGAGACCAACTGTCGCAGCTACTATCAGCGGTGTTATGGTTACAGGTCGTGGTGTTTTAGAATTTGATGGTGTAGATAACTTTAATATCAACGGTGATATTCCCGGAGGCCCTGTTACACGAGATCTTACGATCTCTAACGATGCCGCAATCACTGTAGCAAATACTGCAGCTATCCGTTTTATCGGAAGAGCAACAGGTGGTTTGGGAGCAACTACCAATACTGTACAAAACAGTATCATTAGCGGTAATACTCCCGGTAATGATGGTTCGAGCGGGAGTACCGTAACCAGCAGTTATGGAATTTACGCAGGTGGTAACGGTACAACCTTAACAAGCGGGGGTACCGGAAATGATTATGATGATCTTGTGATCCGCAATAATCAGTTCAGAAGCGCTTATTTCGGATTATACATTGGTTGTCTTACAGCAGGTACAGGCGATAATAACCTTATCACCAATAATATTTTCGGATCGAATACTGTTGGTCAGACACTTTCTTTCAGGGGGATCTTATTAAATGGTGTAACTAACAGTACTGTTGCTTTGAACGATGTGGCGAATTTAAAAGTTACTACCAGTGTGTCTAACGCAGGTATTGAAGTTTCAGGCGCATCTTCAAATTCAGTTGTGATCTCAAGAAATAAAGTTTATGAGATGGCATCGTCAAGCACAGGCGGCTGGGGATGTTATGGTATCAGTTTAGCCGGTGGTACAAATCACCAGGTTATCAATAACGTGATCTATGATATCGTTACTACTAATTACTCATCAACAAGTCAAACCTTTAATGCATTTGGTATCCGCCTTTCTTCCGGAACAGGTCACCAGATCTATTATAACAGTGTGAACATGTTCGGCAGTTACACAATGGGTAATACTACAGCAGCATCTGCTGCTTTTGTAGTTACTACTACTGGTGTAACCGGTCTTGATATCAGGAATAACATTTTCAATAATAAAATGACCTCTACTGCTGCAACCAGAAAATTCATGGCTGTATGGTTCCCTACATCTTATAATTTTGCTAACGCTAATTTAGAACGCAATGCTTATACGGTTACTAATGACCCTGAGCATTTTGTTGGAAAGATCGGAATCACAAACGGAGTGAATGAGTTCGCTAATTTATCAGCATGGCAAGCCGTTTCACAAGTTGGTAATCCATCAAACGATGTGAATTCAGTTCCCCCTGCAAATTCACCGGCTCCTTTCGTTGCCGATAATAATTTAACCTTTGCAACTAACGCTGTAACGCCAATCGAATCAGGTGCTATATTAATTCCGGCATTAGGAACTAATATCGATCATAACGGAGCTGTGCGTCCTTTATCCGGAACAAATCCAAACTTAAATCCTGATATGGGTGCTTATGAATTTGATGGCCAGGCAGGGATCGCTTCTGACGCCGGAGTTCAGGCTATGGTTAGTCCTGTAAATGGCGGATGTTATACAGCTGCAGAAAATATTGTTGTTACTATCAAGAATTACGGAACTTCTGCGATCTCTAATATTCCTGTAACGGTTACAGTTTCGGGTGCAGCTTCTCAAACAACAACAAATACATATTTAGGAACTCTTGGTGTGGGATCAACTTTAAACTTTACAGTTGGTACTGTGAACATGACAGCAGCAGGTGTTTATTCTTTTAACGCAGCAACATCTTTAAGCGGTGATACAAATACACCAAACGATGCAATGTCTACTGAAACACGTACAGTTACTGCTGCGGTTGCATTACCACAATCGGTAAGCTTCACCGGGTTTACAGGCGCTAACTTAACAACCGTATTCCCGAATTGGAATGAATCAGTCGGAGTAACTACACCTACAGGTGTTACTTCAGCATGGACAAGCCAAACAGGATTGAATGGTGCAGGAAATATTACGGCACGTTTAAATATGTTCGGAACAGCCCGTAACGAATGGATCGTTGGCCCTAAGTTCCTGGCTACTTCAGCTTCACAAATTTCTTTTGATGCTGCTGTTACAAATTTCGCCAGCACAACTGTTGGTGATATTATGGGTAGTGATGATATGGTCCGTGTAATGGTTTCAACTGATTGCGGATTAACGTATTCTCCTGTTTTTACAGTGAGCGCTACAAATAGTTTATCAACTACATTTACAAACTTTGTAGTTAACCTTGGTTCTTATTCAGGACAAAATGTCATCGTTGCTTTTTTAGCACAGGATGGCCCGACTGATGACATTGAAGATTACGATTTTCATTTAGATAATATCAATTTATACACTGCATCTGCAACTGATGCAGGGGTTACAGCTTTAACAAGTCCTGCTATTGGAGGTTGTTATGGATCTGCAGAGAATTTAGTGGTAACCATTAAGAACTTCGGTACATCTGCAATTTCGAATATTCCTGTTACAGTTACTGTTTCAGGTGCTGCTACACAAACTACAACAGGAACTTATACAGGAACAATTCCTGTAAGCGGTACAGCCAGTTTCACAGTTGGAACACTGAACATGCTTGCAGCAGGAACTTATTCTTTTGATGCTGCAACATCTTTACCCGGTGATGGTAATGCTACTAATGATGCAATGGCTCAAACAACCCGTACTGTAATGCCAACAGTTGCACTACCGCAAACGGTTGACTTCACAGGATTCACCGGCGCTAACCTTCCTACCTTCTTCCCGAACTGGAGAGAAGGAAATACAGCAACCGTTCCTACAGGTACAACTTCATTATGGACCAGTCAGACAGGTTTGAACAGCGCAGGAAATATTACAGCACGTATAAACATGTTCACTACAACGCGTAACGAATGGATCGTTGGTCCGAAATTTACAGCTGCAGCTGCTACACAGATCACTTTTGATGCTGCTGTTACAAATTTCGGAAGCACAACTGTTGGTGATGCAATGGGAAGTGATGATAAAGTACGTGTAATGGTCTCAACAGATTGCGGCGTTTCTTATACCCCGATCTACACCATAAGCGCTACAAATAGTTTATCAACTACATTTACAAACTTTACAGTCCCTTTAGGTTCTTATGCAGGACAGGATATCATTGTTGCGTTCTTAGCACAGGATGGTCCGACTGACGATCTTGAAGATTATGATTTTCATTTAGATAATATCAATCTGTATACCGCTGTTCCGGTTGACGTTGGTGTACAAGCATTGGTTAGTCCGGCCACAAGCGGATGTTATGGTGCTAATGAAAACATGGATGTGATCATCAAGAATTATGGAACAGGTTCTGTTTCAAATATTCCTGTGACCATTGTTGTTTCAGGTGCCACTTCACAAACCTCTACTGCAACTTATACAGGAACGATCACCGGAGGAGGTACTGCTAACTTTACCGTTGCTACTGTAAATATGCTTACACCGGGTGTATACTCTTTCAAAGCGTATACAACTTTAACCGGCGATGCTGTTTTAGTAAATGACACAATGCCGGTAGTTACACGTACAGTTGTTGCTCCGGTATCTATTCCGCAAACAGTAGACTTTACAGGATTTACCGGCGCTAATTTGCCAACTCCTTTCCCGAATTGGAAAGAAGCAACAGGAGCAACGGTTCCTACAGGTACAACTTCTTTGTGGACAAGCCAAACCGGTTTGAATGCGGCTGGAAATATTACTGCTCGGATCAATTTATATACTACTACACGTAACGAATGGATAGTCGGTCCGAAATTCTCAGCTACTTCTGCAACGCAACTTTCATTTGACGCTGCGGTTACAGATTGGAATAGTATTACTATGGCTGCCAATATGGGAAGCGATGATAAAGTACGTGTGATGGTTTCTACAGATTGCGGTTTGACTTATTTACCGATCTATACTGTTAGCGCTACAAATAGTTTAACTACATCATTCACTAATTTTAGCATCCCATTAGGTGCTTATGCAGGACAAGATATTATTGTAGCGTTCTTAGCGCAGGATGGCCCTGTTGATGATATTGAAGATTACGATTTCCATTTAGAGAACATTAATATCTTTATGGGATCAGCAACTGATGCGGGTGTATCTGCATTAGCAGCTCCAACAGCCACTTCATGTTATACAGCTGCAGAAAATGTGGTTGTAGATATTAAGAACTATGGTGTAGGTGCAATTTCAAATGTGCCCGTTACAGTTAATATTTCAGGGCCAATTCCTGCAGTAGTAACAGGAACTTATACCGGTTCAATCGGAGTTGGCGCAACAGTTACATTTACAGTTGGTACAGCTAACTTATCAGCTGCGGGTATCTATACTTTCGCTTCAGTTACAAGTTTAACAGGAGATGCAAACACATTCAATGATGCTAACACTTCTACAAGAACTGTAACACCATTGTTCACAGTGGCAGGAAATCCAACAATTTGTGCGGGAAATTCAGGTACATTCACTGCTTCAGGTTCTGCTACTACTTATTCATGGAGTACAAGTGCTACCACAAATAGTATTGTAGTAAGCCCGACAGTAAATACAACTTATACAGTGACCGGATCAAATGCAACTTGTTCTTTAGTTCTAACCCAATCTGTAGCTGTTACTAATCCTACAATTACAGGAACAGGTGCAATTGCTTGTGCTCCTTCAGGAACAGGAACTTTAACAGCAAACGGTTTCGCAACTGTTAACTGGTACGCAAGCCCAACATCAACAGTATCATTGGCAACAGGTAACAACTACGTACCACCTGCGGCATCTACAAGTACAACTTATTATGCAGAAGCACAATCTTCAGCTACAGGCAGCATCCAAACTTTATTTTCAGGCGGAAATGGTTGCGGTGGTGGAAATATGTTCGATATCACGCCAACTGCGGGTCCAATACAAATTGATAGTTTAGATGTGAATACATCGGTAGCTATGACCAGCACATTTAACGTGATCGTATACTATAAAACAGGTGGTTATTTAGGAAATGAAACAACCCCTGGTGCATGGACTGCATGGGATACTATCACTGTTATGAGTGCAGGTGCAGGAAACCCTTCAAGAGTAAAATTATTTGCGCCGCTTTACTTACCTCCAAGTTTACATGCACTTTACATTAGCTACGGTGCGAATTATACTAACGGAACAAATGCATACACTAATCCTGATCTGACAATTCAGACAGGTGCAGGTTTATGTTCTAATTTCGGTGGTGTGAATGCAGGACGTATGTTCAATGGTAATATCTACTATACTAAACCTGGTTGTACCAGCCCGCGTATCGGTGTAACATTAACTATCACACCTTGTACAGGAATTGAGCAATCAGCTGCAACTTCTAACGGTGTTGTTATCTATCCAAATCCTGCAAAAGATGAGGTGAATGTTTTTGTATCATCTGTTTCTAAGCACACAAAACTTAAAGTATATAATGCGCTTGGACAACTTGTTCTTGCTGCAAACCTTAACGATAATAACACAAGGATCAATATTTCAGGTCTGAGTGAAGGAATCTATGTATATAGAGTAGAGGAGAACGAGTCGGTTATTAAACAAGGTAAATTAATAAAGGATTAATCGTTTTTTTTGTTTGTTTAAAGGTACCCTTCCCTCGAAAGAGGGAAGGGTTTTTTATTGGGCTAATTTTCTTATTTTTACTTCAAATAACCCAATGGCAGCTGTAGGCTTTTATATCCTTTTACCGTTCTTGTATCTGATATCGGTACTGCCTTTCCCTATATTCTATTTAGTCTCTGACCTGTTCTGTTTCCTGTTGTATTATGTTGTTGGTTACAGAAAAAAAGTGGTTTATCAGAATTTGAAAAATTCTTTTCCTGAAAAGTCGCATAAAGAAATAAAAAAGATCGAGCGTGAATTCTATTCATATCTGTGCGATCTCTTTTTAGAAACATTTAAAACATTGACAATTTCAAGAAAGCAGGCTGCGAGACGTTGTGCTTTCACTCCAAAAACGAAGGAATTGTTTGATAAACTTTATGCTGAAAAAAAGAGCTGCATTATTGTGATGGGACATTTCGGGAATTGGGAGTGGGCCGGAAATTCATTCGGAATTTTGTGTAAGCAAAAATTATATGTGATCTATCATCCGCTGCATAACAAACAATTCAATGATCTGATCTATAAAATGCGTACGCGTTTTGGAAATGGTTTATATGCGATGCGTGATACCATTCGTGAAATGATCAGGAACAGGAATGAAGTGAATTGTACTGCTTTCATCGCTGATCAAACGCCAGCACCGGAAAGTGCTTATTGGACCACATTTTTAAACCAGGATACGCCTATTTTCCGGGGTACGGAAAAGATCGCACAAAAATTAAATTTCCCTGTGGTTTATGTAACGGTCAACAGAGTAAAAAGAGGTTTTTATGAAGTGAATGCTGAGATCTTAGTTGAAGATCCGAAGAGTACAAAAGAAGGAGAAATATCAGAATTACACACTAAAAAACTGGAGGCGGATATTAAGGCTCAGCCTGAAGTCTGGCTCTGGAGTCACCGCCGCTGGAAGCATAAGAAGCCTGAGGCTTAGGCCTTTCCTATTAGTCCCTTCTTTCGTATATTTGCACCTGATGTTAGAAGGAAAACAGCTGATACTCGCTACCAAACCTTACATGAAGGAAGACCGACTGAAAAGCTGGTACTATACTTTAAGCACTTTATTTATTTTGCTTACCCTTTTATTCGGAACTGTTTACAATTATCACTGGAGTTTAAAGTTCGTTTGCAGCATACTTGCCGGATTTACAATTGTTCGTTTGTTCGTTATCTATCACGATCATCAACACCGTTCAATTTTAAATAAATCGGTTGCTGCAGATATTCTCTTTACGATTTTCGGATTTTATGTTCTGGCGCCTGCCGGAATATGGAGCCGTAGCCATGATTATCACCATAAGAACAATTCAAAATTATTCAGCGCAAGTATTGGTTCGTACCCGATCTATTCAAAAGCTAAATTTGAAAAGTGTAGCCGCACTGAGCAATTACATTATTTATTTATCCGTCACCCTTTAACGATTACGTTTGGATATTTCTTCGCGTTTATGTGGGGGATGTGTTATAAATCTATCATCAACCGTTTCAGTAAGCATATTGATTCATTGATTGCTCTGATAGTGCATTATACTTACCAGATCGCCGTATTTTATTTTTTAGGCTGGCAGACCTGGATCTTTCTGTGCGCAATTCCGCATCTGATCTCAGGAGCGATGGGCGCTTATTTATTTTATGCGCAACATAATTTTCCGGGCACAACATTTAAGGGAAATGAAGACTGGACCTATGAAGGTGCTGCAATGGAATCATCAAGCTATATGGAACTAAGTGCTCCTTTACGTTGGGCAACAGCGAATATTGGTTACCATCATATCCATCACATTAATGCACGGATTCCTTTTTACCGTTTACCGGAAGTAATGGAAGCGATCCCTGAATTAAAGAATTGTAAAAAAACTTCATTGAAGCCTAAAGATATTATCGCTTGTTTCAAACTAAAAGTTTGGGATCACGAAAAACAAGAAATGGTTGGCGTTTAATTAAAAGGTTACTTTCACTTCAACTTCTTTTCCGTCACGCAAAACTTTAACAGGAATTGTATCTCCTTTTTTGTGTTCAGAAAGCGCTTTCATGTATGCCTGGATATCTTTTATTTCCATATTACCCATTTTCACCACCACATCGCCTTTTTGAATACCGGCTGCTGCTGCAGGTTTTCCATCCGTAACACCATCAATACGTAAACCTTTTCCTTCATAAGCATAATCAGGCATAACACCCATTGTAACTTTGAAAGAAGATTTTCCTCCTGTATCAGGATTCCTGGTTTTTAAGAAAACCAGTTTTTCTTGTTGGGGGGTTGCATTAACCACGCGGATGATATATTCCAGAACAGCCGCTTCACCTTCGTAATTAATTTTATCTGCGTCATCACTTGGCTTGTGGTAATCTTCATGTTGCCCGGTAAAGAAATGCAACACTGGGATATTTTTTAAGTAGAAAGAAGTTTGATCACTCGGGCCAATTCCTGCGCTGTCTTTTTTAATTGAGAAATTCGATTTGATAGAATCAAGAATAGGAACCCAAACAGGACTGGTGCCAACACCGTATACAATTAATTTTTTGGTGCTGTCGTTAAGCCGGCCGATCATATCCATATTGATCATATAAGTTATTTTATCAAGAGGATAGGATGGGGCCTCACACCATTTTTTAGAACCGATCAAGCCAAGCTCTTCACCTGAGTAGCACATGAAAAGAAAATTAAATTTCTCAGTTTTTTTATTGTTAGAAAAATAATTGGCTAATTCTAAAACTCCGGCAGTACCGCTTGCGTTATCATCAGCTCCGTTATGGATCTTTCCTTCGGGGTTTGCTTCGCGGCTGTTTTTATCATGACCTAAACCTAAGTGATCGTAATGCGCACCAATAACAATTGTATATGGCGCTTTGTTATCCAGGAATCCAATTACATCATTCCCTTTTCTTTCAGTAACATTTGCTGTTGAGGTATCATGCGGGTCTAAATTCTTTTTGAAGTTGAAAGCATATAAGTAAGAATCTTTATTTCCGGGTTTCAAGCCATATTTTTTAAATTCATTGGCGAGATACTCTGCGGCTTTCTTTTCTTCTTCGCTGGAAGTACCACGCCCTTTTAAAATATCAGAAGCAAGATAAGAGATGTGTTTTTTTAAAGTTGGAACTGAAATATTCTGCGATTGAACCTTAATGAAAGCGGAGAACAGAATAAGAAAAATTATTTTTTTCATGGTGCGGGAATAAAAAACCCTGAAGTACGGAGACTTCAGGGCTATAAAGGTAATGATTTAGAGATTAAAAATAAGAACCCATTACATGAAGTAATTTGTCGATCTGACTTTGCCACAGTAGTTTTGAAGATTCCTGTTCTGCCTTATCGGTAGCGAAATCGGTAATGATCAAAGAAATATCGTTGGTGAGGTCATCACGCTGAATTTTGAATTCGAAATAGCTGCCATCAGTTTTATCAACCCATTGGTAACGCACTAATTGCTCTTCAACGGTTTTTAATAAGCGGGCTTGTTGTAATTGGCCATCCCAGATGAACGTGTAAATACCATTACGGATGTTCACATCATCACAGAACCATTCTGAAAGTCCGCTTGGTGTAACTAAGAATTCGTAAAGTATACCTGCAGAAGCACGGATCACAATTTCAATTTCAAATTTCCCAGGAGGTTCTTTTTCAGGTTTAATAGAGTAGGAATCAGCTTTTTTAATTGGTGTAGAAACAAATGAAGCTGAACTTGTACTTTTTAGTGTCGAGAAACTGTCTTTCGATTTATCTTCAGTTTTCGAAGCAGTTTGAATGATTGGTTTGAATTCAGGGATCGGAGAGCTGTCTTTTTTCAGAAGAACAGGATTTTTAATTTCCTGATCCGGTTTGTTATATTCTTTTATAGAACCTTTAATAATTGTTTTTTGAGTTTTCGCATTTGAAACAACTTTCTCAGGTTTTGAAGCTTTAATTTTTTTTGCTACAACTTTTTTTGCAGGTTTTGCTTTTTTAATTACAATTTTTTTCGCAGGTTTTTTCTTTGCAGCAGGTTTTGCTGCTTTTTTCTTAGGCGCAGACTTCGAAGGTTTTTTCTTCGCTAATTTTTTTGCGGGTTTCTTCTTATTTTTTGCTGACGAACCCTTATTTTTCTTCGACATAGCCCTTGGATTTTTTATGAAATATATTAAATATTTCTTATCTCTCAAGTAGTTTCATTAAATAAAGTTTGATTTAGAAGCATTTAATTTATATTACTGACAATCAAATATATACAAATAAAAAAAGTCCTCTTGAAAAGAGGACTTGTGTAGCGGAGGGGGAGCTCGAATCCCCGACCTCAGGGTTATGAATCCTGTGCTCTAACCAGCTGAGCTACCCCGCCATAAGGGCTGCAAATATACTATTTTTTGTTCTTTATCATGACCAAAATGATAAAATTTAAGAGGATAATCTCCTTACCTATTAATAACAGAAATAAAAAAACCGCCCTGTTTTACAAGGCGGTTTTTAAAAGGTTAATATATTTTATTTCATTAAAGTTACATGGCCTGTTAACTCATGGCGTTTTTTCTTTGCATCCACAACAATAGCTTTCCAAACATAAACGGAGTTCTCAGATAGTTTTCCTTTGTATATACCATCCCAGCCTTTGTGAATATCATCGGAGCTGAATACTTGCTCGCCCCAACGGTCGAAGATCACCATTTCAAACTTATTGATATAATATCCTTTCGCCTGGAATACATCATTTAATCCGTCACCATTCGGTGTAAATGCATTCGGGATATAAATTACATATGCAGGATCAATTACTACTAAACGCTGTGTTGTGTCTGTACAACCGAATTCGTTCTTCACAATTAATGTTGTCATATATTGTGTAGCGTACTCATCACTGTAAGTATGTGTCGGATGAACGTGAGTTGAGTCAACACCACTACCCGGATCACCAAAATACCACCAGAACTGATTGTAACCTGCACTTGTGTTGTTGAAGTTCACAATTGGTTCTAACACATCAGCTGTTTGAGGGTTTGCAAAATAATCTGCAACCGGAGTTGGCCAAACATCAATGTATTTAGGTTTGATCTTAGTAGCCACACAACCACTGTCAGATACTGCAGTTAATGTTACTGAATATAAACCTGCAGGATATGAATGGGCCATGGTATAACTTTGTGCAGCTGTATTATCACCAACATTCCACGAATAAGTAGTAACGCTTCCTACCGGAATGTAAGAGTTGTTTGTGAATATTACAGGTAATAGTTCACAACCGGTAGTTTTATCGGCAGTAAAATCAACTACAGGTATCGGGTTAACATAAATATTCAATGTTGTTGTATTCTTACATCCGAATGAAGTGGTCACAGTTAAACCAACAGCATGGTTACCATAAGTATTGAACATCGTATTCGTGTTTGGTCCTGTAGCTTCAACAGATCCGATGAATCCGTCAAGATCCCATTCCCACTGATTAATGAAACCATTATTACCGATCAGGAAAGAATTATCCCAGAAGTTGGTGTAATCTCCCAAACAAGTTTTTGTATAACCAAAACGTGCAATTGGGTTTGAGAATACATTCACTGTTTTCTGTATCGAATCCCTGCAGCCCAAATTGGTCACGCCGGTCAATATTACATTATAACTGCCACTGCTCGCATAAGTAAGGGTAGGATTCATTGTAAAGTTTTCATCAATTCCATCACCATTAAAATCCCAATACCAGTTACTCATGGTATTACCGTTCGGATTTGTTGTGTTATTGAAATTTGTTGGCGCACCTTCACAAATATTATTGAAGCTAAAATCGACTATAGGCAATCCGTTCACAGTTACGTTCTGCGTTATACTGTCTTTACAACCGTCGACATTCGTGACGACGAGCTGGACGGGAAATACTCCCGCGGCGGCGTAAGTATGTTGTGTTGTTCCATTTAATGGCCCGATCGTATTAGCGGTAGCGTCTCCCCATGTCCAGTTATAGTTATTGATGCCTGAACCACCATTTAAAGTTGATGTACTGGTGAATGAAGTCGGAGCGCCAAAACAAGAAGTATTATTTACAAATGAAGCAATCGGTGAAGGCTTCACAACGTAAGTATAAGTTTTACCCGGCTGGCAAGTAATGAAGCCTGTTGTACTGCAAATATAAGTTCCCGGAGTTGTTGCCATTAAGGTTTGAGTATTTACAGTTGGTCCCACCGGAGGAGTCCATGTGTAACTAACCATACCCGGAGGGCCTGTCAGTAAACCTGTACAAGAAGTGATAGGAACTGTTGGAGCTGTTGGCCCGCAATCAGCGTCAATATAACCATAAGCCCAATCGTATTGGTACAAACACCAGTCAGCATTGATCACAACTTTAACGTTGGTGAAATTATATGCACTTAAGTCAACACCTACAGTTTGCCAAGGTACGTAGGTTACAGGATAGTTTCCGTAGTTACAAACTTGTGGCCCTTGAATTGGTGCATTTTGAGGAACACCCGGAGGTAAACCGATAAATGATCCCGGAGGATTTGCATAATAGCAAGAGTAAGAAGGACAAGCTAATAATTGGTTGTTTTGATCGTAGAACTGAATTTTCATACGCGCTGCATCCATTGATGAGTGAGGGAAATTCAGAACCACCATTGCGAAATGTAACTGGAATTGGTTGTTCAACGGAGATACAGCAATAGTTCTTGTTGCAGAAGCTGAGAAGGTCGTTTTGCTGCCGGGAGGACTGCAACTTGATGCTAAAACGTTATCATCATTTAATTTTAATGAGTAGTTACCACCACCAGGATATACACGGGGAAATCCACCATAAGCATCCGTTCCACCACTCATAATAGAGAAATCACCTGTTAATACCCATCCTGAAGTATTGTTTGCTTCAAAGTCAACATTAGTACAACCTACAGGTTGGTTACCTTGTGACATGGTATTATTACCCGGGCCTTTAGCATATAAACCATTCTTTTGATTTTGATAAAATTCAGCACTGCTTCTTTCGCCGTTCGGATTGGTTTGCTGATCCTGGTTATACAATTTAAACTTATTGTTTATATAGTTACGCTTAGCCTGCTCGATCATGTGATGCTTATGTATATCAGATTTTGCATGGTTAGCATGGCTATGTGAGCCGATAAAATTAAATCCTTCTAAAGAGTCGATGGGACCTTTATTCTTATTATTATTCTGAGACAGTAATAAAGTCGACAAACTTAATAAGACCGCAGATAAGATGTTTTTTTTCATTGCTTAAATTTTAACATTACAAATATAGACCTAATGGCAAGAATGCACTAAAATCTAAATAACTGTTCGGGCAGTTTGACGAGAAAATAGGGGAGTTTTACTCAAATCGCTGATTGAGTGAATGGAATGTAGTATTATTTGAAGAATTAAGGCCAGTTTAAATTTCACTCTGAAAAACAAAAAACCCCTGAAGTTTGAACTTCAGGGGTTTTATCATTAAGAATATAATATCTTAGTTAACTAAAGCAGTAAATCCTGAATCAGCTTTTAATTTGATGAACTCAGCATCATCTTTAGCGGCTGCTTTTAAAGTACCATCTTTTTCGATAGCAGTTTTTAAGTTGCTGATAACATCGGCTGTTGCGCTTCTGCGTGCTGCAGAAACTGCTTTTAAATAATAACTTAAAGCAAGATCTTTTTCGTTACCTGCATCAATTGTAGCACCAACTTCACCAGCGTTACCTGCTAATAACTGAGCTAAAGCTTTATTGAAGCTTTTTGAATCACCGAAGCTGGATACAGCATCGCTGTATTTACCATCGCGGATCTGGACGATACCTTTGTTGTAACCAACTTCAGGACCTGCACCGTTTGCTTTGTTATATAGTTCCATAGCAGCCGTACGGTTACCATTTTTAGATTGGATAGTACCAAGGTTGTTAGCGATGATCGGGTTATTTGCATTAGCTGCATCAGCACGTTTAAACGCGTCGCCTGCTTCTGTTACTTTATTTTGAGCTAATAATGCAACACCTAAGTTGTTTGAAGTTCTCCAGTCAGATGCGTATTGTTTTTCAGCAGCTGTATAGATCTGAACTTTAGTATTGATATCGTTAGTTAAAGTAGCACCGTATAATAACTCTTCAACTGATAAACTATCAGGGTGAGAAGTTGCTAAAGCAGAGATCATTTCGTCAGTACGTGATTTTTTATCTACGTTGATGATGATCTCAGAGCGGCGTAATTTTGGCAATACTTTCTCAGCTAATTCTTTGTAGGTCTTAGATAAATTCTTGATCTCAGTACGGCGTTGGTTAGGATCAGAATACATAGTAAGAACACGTAAGATAAGATCTTTGTCAGCCATTGTAGATTGCTCCATCAATGATTTAAAACCTTCCCAGTCTTCTTTAGTTGTACCTACAACGTATTGTTCTTTTTCTTTACCGAACTTATTGTCTTTGTTCTTATTCTTTTTGAATTCGTTCATGAAAGCCGCTGATCCGCTTTTTGCACGGTCCATAGCTAAGTTCTCATTCTTATCAGTTTCACCATCAGGAGAAGCATAAGCGTTAACGTTAATACCTTTGAATTCATACCAGGTACTGTTGATATTAGCGTTGATGAAAGCTAAAGTGCTTTTCACTTCTTCGCTCTTCATCTCAGCAGGACGAACAGTAGAGTTATTGATCGTATAGTAAATATGAGCTGTTTGGTTAACAGGAGTTACTTTTACGAAAGCATCTTTACCGTAAATTCCTTTTTCGTCGTTACGAACTAATAATGGAGTTACGATAGTACCATCAGCGATCTCAACAGGATCAAACTTCTTGATCTTTTTCTTAACCTGGCCCTCAGCGCGAAGTTCAACTTTCGCTACTTTCATTGCCGGTTCGTATAAGAATTTATCAGAAGTGTAGCTGAATGTACCTCCTTTATCGAAGCTGATCTTTTGACCGCTTCCTGTAGCTTTGTCACCAACTAAAACAACTGGTTTCATTGCTTTTTCACCACCGTTGTATTTAACAACCGGTGTAATGGTCATTGTTATCTTTTTCCCGAATAATTTAGGGTTGAATTTTCCGCTAACGCTGAACTGTACGCTATCACCATGCATCTCGATCGGATTCGGGGTTGCGCTATAGTTAATGTCCTTTTGTTTTTTGATCATTTTGCCAAGTCCGTTACAGCCGGTCAATACCACTGCAACTGATAAACTTGCGCCTAGAGTCCTTAATAATTTTGAATTCATAATTGATCGTGGTTTTAGTTTAAACACGCTGAGCCAAAATTAGAAAATATTTGATTAAAGCCAAGCTAAATGCGTGAAATTTGTTAAAAATAAAAAAGCCCCGGAAAACCGAGGCTATTATATTGAAAATCAGTGTTTTGTTACTTAGCCAAAGCGTTAACTTTTTTGGTCAGTTTTGATTTTAGATTTGAGGCTTTGTTTTTATGGATAACGTTACGTTTTGCAAGCTTATCCAACATAGCAGAAACCTTTGGCAAAAGGTCCTGAGCTTCCTTTTTAGCTGTAGCAGTACGAAGACTTTTTATAGCTGTACGGGTAGATTTAGCATAATAACGGTTTTGTAAACGCTTTGCGTTGTTCGAACGAATTCTCTTAATTGATGACTTATGATTTGCCATTCTTTTACTTTTTAAATTTCTTTCCCCAAAATTGGGAGTGCAAATATACATTATTTTTTGAATATACAAGTGTTAAAAACAATTCCTTAATTCCGCAGACATCTGCGCTGGGGTAAAATTAACAAAAAAATCAGGTAGTAGACTGATCTTAGGCGCGTTTTAACATTTCTACTATCACAAATTTTAACAGTTCAGGTTAATATGATATTATATAATATTATATATATTTGTAATAATATTATAAAGTAAAGCAAAGTAAATTCATGGCGAAAAGAAATAAACTTGAGCAGTTAATGCAGTTGCAGATGACTTTGATGAAGAAGCGAGAAAAGATAAGAGAGGATTTGAATAAAACGGAATCAGAGTTAGACACAGTTAATAGAGAAATATTAATGGAAGGATTAATTAAGTTAAAAGGTAAGGATATTCAGCCGACAGGGGTTACGATCGGCGATCTGAAAATTCCAATTGAATGGAAAACAGATCTTCCGCAAGAAGGTAAAGTTCTTTATGCGTTGAGTTTTCTGAAGAAAGCTACAGTTAGGGAAATTGCCGATCATTTAATACAGTTTGAAAAGGAAATGAAACCGGATGCAGTTTATAAGATGGTGCAGCAGGTAATTAATAAATTGAAAAAAGAATTTAAAATTAAAGGAACAGAAGGATATAAAAGTAAATATGAACTTATGATCAGAGGTTAAAAAAGAGCCCCGAACGTGGAAGGTTCAGGGCCTTAAACCTAAATTTTGACGTGAATCAATGTTTTTAGATTAGTATTTCTACCAATACAAATCTAATAAAAATATTGGTACGGGTCAAGACATCTTGCTCGTAACAATGTTTAAAGGAACATATACCAAAAAGCACTTCAACATGCGGGGAGGAATGGATATTCTAATATCTCATTTCTCAAAAATAGGTATATGGAAGAAAATAAATACTCATTTAGGTAATAGATCGCCGCGAGCAGAATATCGAAATGATGAGGTTTTGCAAACCTGGGTGATTAATGCTTTAAGTGGCAGTAATAGATTAGAACATTCTCAATCAAACAGGCTTTCATTATTAAGTCATCCTAAACTAAACAAAGGTATTTCACCAGATACTATTTCCCGGGTTTTCAAATCCTGGGCAACGGATAATATTTATTTTTCAAAAGGTGAGGGGAGACACAAAAATGCGCCATTGGACAAAGATGAGTATTTAAGAATGCCGCCTGAAGAAAAATTGAAAGCTCATGAGGTAAACATTAATGATAAACTAAATGATCTTTTAATTGACACTGTAATTAATCTTGGACTTTTAGAAATAGGTAAAGAATATATTTTGGATGTTGATGCGTCCATAATTGAAACTCGTGTTTCAGATAGCAGGCCTCACTACAAAAGAACAGGGGTTGGTTATTGTCCGGTATTTGCATTACTTGGAGGAGTTCCAATTTACTTAGAAGCAAGAAATGGAAATTCAAATGCGGTATTTAGATTAAAAACCGTAATAAAAGCCGCAGTCGAATTAGCCGAATCAAGAGGATTGAAAATAAAATTTGTTAGAAGTGATGCAGCGGGTAGTGTGCCGGTAACAATAGGATACCTAATTAAGAATAAAATAAATTTTATAATAAGGGCCCACGGCGCATTTACGAAAAACAATGATGGCCATAGACCATGGAAAGAATATACGGGAGAAACTTCGCACATACATAGTTTTGCAAATTCTCAGCTTAAATTGAATGATGAGTATGTGAGGCTACTATGGTACAACGCAACATTCAAATCAAGCAGACCTGGTAGTAAACTTGATGGCCGAAAAAAAATATTTGGAATTCTGACAAGTTTCGAAGATTTAAATGAAAGTGAAATAGTAAAACTATATAATCAAAGAGGGGGTATGGAACAAGTGTTTTCTTATTTAAATGATCTTGGTATGAAATATATGCCACATCGAGAATTAAAATATAATACCGTGTTTATGATCGTAACGCTGATCTCTTACACGTTTTTTCTTTACGCAAAAAAGTATCTTGGAACTAAATTACCTTTTGTTAAAGATAACATGGAACCTAGAACTTTTATTAAAGCATTCATTGAGGTCATCACTAAATGGCACGGAAGAGGGCTAAGGTTTTATACCCGGGCCGAACAGTTCAGGATATTTTCCGGTGTACCATAACTTATAAAGCCCAATATATTTACAAATATGTTGTAAAGTTGTACCTCGTTGTACACAGCCTGTACAAAATAAATTTGCGAATTCAATTGTTAATTCTCTTGATTAAAGAATGATCATGGGTTAACTTTATGTAACTCATAAATTATTAATCATGGAAAATAAAAAAACAACTTTCTTTCTGGAAGATCATAACAGGAGAATGAAAGAAGCAATTGATCAGGCGAAAATGGTACAGGCTGTTTTTACCCTCACGTTTTGCGCGTTCGCATTGACCTACAATGCCGGCGTACAAAAGGGATTAAGAATGGCGGCAGGAAGTTAATCCTGCCGTTGCCATTCGTTTTTAAAATTATCCAGAACTTCCAGTTTATATGGATCCGGTAAAGTATTTGCCAAAAAATTCTGTATTTCGGTTTTATCACAGAACGTACTGGCTATTGAGCATAATGTCGGCAAATCAAGTTCGTTAACCAATTTGATGAAATTGGAGTTAACGTCGTTTTTTTCCGCCATTAATCCTGAAGATTGAATGTAGCCTTTACTTCTGAATAATTGCTGTAATCAACATTAGGGTGTTTCTTGATCTGACTACTTTTGATTAAGACCGCCTTGAATTGGAACGTAGCTGGTGATGTCCAGGGTGATCCGGCAGAACCGTCAGCTTTATCTGTGTTAATGTAGATACTTCCATTCTCGCCTACTTCAGCATAAACGTTAACGAATCCGCTTACCACATAAGGCAACATAACATAATAATCCGTACCACCGTAATTCGCGTTAAAAATGTAAGTTATTACCACATCATCAGCATCAAAACTTGACATCAATCCAGTGTAATAGATAAACTGGGTTGTGGAGTTAAAGTTCCCCGTAAACGTAAAGGTTTTCGCTGATGGTCCAGATGCACCTTGCGGCCCTGTTGCACCTTGATCGCCTTTAGGTCCCTGTTTCTTTTCACATCCTGTAATAGCCATCAGTATTATCAATACTACTGGCAAAAGAGCCTTAATTGTCTTCATAATGTTTTTTTAAACCAAAAATATGCAAAAAATACAAGGTATGATATATCATACCTAAAAATAAATGGATAAAGACCAACTTAATAGCTCAAAGTTTTGAACTACATGACCGAAAAGGAACTATTTATAAGAATCGGCAAGAACATTACCAGGATCAGAAAATCTAAAGGTTACACTATAAACCATGTTGCTGCTGAATGTGATATGGAAAAAAGCAATCTTATTCCAATCGAGAAAGGCAGAATCAATGTAACAGCCGGAACATTGTTAAGAATAGCTGAAGTTTTGGAAGTGGATGTTAAGGAGTTTTTTAAAATTTAGCTAAAAATATCATTGGGGACTTTAACTAAAAGTTAAATTTTAGATTATTGCTACTTAGGTAATTAAGGTCAAAAAATTCCCGTTATAACATTTTAACATTTTTAATCGTTTAAATGCCGTATCTTTGAATCATGGCAAAGAACATTTTCATTAACCATAATAGCAATGATGCAAAACAACTAAATGATCTGGTTGTTTTACGTGAGTCTATTAATAAATATTATGAAAATGTATCTACCGTATCTAAAGGTGCCTGTGAGAACTACTTAGAAAATCCGGATGTTTATTATTATGAATGGGATGACGAGCCATTAGTTCATATTCCATATACGGAAGATCCGATACAACATTCAGTTGGTAAAAAAGTCAAGAAGAAAGAAAGTCTTGTTGAGTATTTTAAAAGCCAATTCGAAAAAATAAAAGAAAAGTATTATCTCGGTGAGTGCGACGAGGAAATACTCAGAATGCAGTTAGAGTGTTCAGATAACATGATGTTAGCTGAACAGGTAGAAAGACGCTTAACCGTTCAACTGAAAAAATGTTTAGCTGAAGCGCGCGAATCAAAAACACTTGCATGTGAGATCCTTCTCTTTAAGATAGATCGTATCATTCGAGGCCTTAGTAAGAACAAATACATAAACAATAATTTTATAAGAGCTCATTTTATTCATGCTCTTATAAGATCACATTTTAGAACATCTCCAGGTGAAAACGATGGTGAACAAGCTCAGTCATTAAACAACGAGAGCACTATCAACCCTTATTTAAAAATAATTCACCAGGATGAAATCAAAGAAACAAATTTTAAAGACTGCGAAGCAGCTGCTTAAAAAGCATAAAAAAAGCTTAACAAAAAAGGAAATTGTACTGTATCAGTCAATAATTGAAAGAATAAAATACAGCGCCACAGCAGAAGAAATTCTGAAATGGGTGCTGAAGCTCGCCGCACTTTTAGCCGGCGTGCATGAGTTAAAGGACTTACTACATTGAAAATTGGTTTAGCCATAAAAAAAATCAGAGCCGAAAAAGATATTTCGCAAAAGGAGTTATCCAAGCGAACTAAAATTTCTGCTACATCGTTATCTCAGATCGAAAAAGGCACAAAGCGCCCTAGCGCGAAAAACCTCACTAAGATCTGCAAAGCACTGGATGTTCCTGAGTCCTTAATTTATTTCTATGGGCTTGAGGAAAAAGACATACCAGCGAAGAATAGAAAGCTCTATTCAGTAGTTTTTCCTGCCCTGGAAGAAATGGTCAAAAAATTAATTGTCGCTTCCTAAAGGCTCTTAAAACAACCCCTGGAGGAATTCTATCACTACTGGCATTAATTCCTTTGCCGCCTCAGTTATTAATTCATATAACCACTTTACCACTTCTGCCGTGTGTACCATATCGATGAATTTTAAATCGGATTTTTCTTTTGTTTCTTCTATCTTGTTTCTCATATTTATACGTAGTACCTGATTTTACCTGTACCTTTCTATATATATTTTTGAAAAAAGTAGAATCCGGTCAAAACGTCGATCATTGACAAAATTCTTTGTAAAGTACTGAATGTCAATGCTATTATTTTAAAAAATATTGTTTTTAACCTCAGTTTTATGCCAACACAAATAGTTTATATTTGATCATGGCCAATAATGAGGAGTTAAAAATTATTGATGAGATTCAGAACATGCTTCAACAAATGCATGCTGATGGCGTGCTGAAAATGTTGGATTTTTTAAAAGATAAATCTAAAGATGAGATGAAAGAAATATTCCGGCACTTATCTAAATCCAATCTTAAATACCTTTGTGAAGACATTGCTCTTCCCAACGAATATTATGAAGTATGCGCTGTTGCAAAAGATGTTCTGGAATCAAAAAAGTAAATCATGAAATTAGAGAACATTGTATTAGATAAAACTAAACCGGAATCAGATGTAATCGTTTTAGAACCGGGTACAAATTATATTAGCATGCATGGAAAATTGCCTAGTGATGCTGATGTATGGATACAACTTGATAATGTTGGCTTAGGAAGTGTGAAGCTATTGATTCCACATGTCGATTTCAATCAAAATTTATTTGAATCATTACAACAACACAAGAGGTTTTTTGCTTCTATTCAGTTTAGTTCAAATAGTGTAGTCAATGGAAATTCCTATGTGATAACCGTAAAACACGGAATTATTTAATTGGTATAACAAAAGTACTTGCAGCAAACTTTATTTTTGGTGTACCATCACTTCTATCGGTTCTTATCACTAGCATACCAGCAAGTGACATGTAATCGATAGTTCTGTAAATTTCTTCTCTTGTGAAACCTTCCTGTGGATCCGACGCGTAAGAGTATGGGAAACCCTGATCAAGACGATTTTTAATCATGTAGTCCATTGCTTCGGATTTACTAAACCATCCTGGTTGATCTTTTATAGAAAGTCCCATTTTCACGATATGCATAATAGCTGATGCAGTTCGGAAAGATCTTGTTTTTGTTAAATCGTATAATTCCTCTTTTGGGAGACTAGAAATATCTCGGTTTTCATTAAGCCAATTTCGGCCTTCAGAATCGGGGTTTTCTGGGTTTTTTGAGGAGTTTTCCTGATGCATGCAAAACTGATTTAAAATGTAAAACAAGTCCTGCATGACCCCTTGAAACCCGCGTCAATTCAAGGACGCGGAATTTCGGACGTTTCCCAGAAGAATTCTAAGGTCAAATGTTGATAAAAAACGCCCTTGTACCAATTTAACAACCCCTCCTTTTTATATAATTGTCTTAGTTTAAGGGAATATGGGGCTAATTAGATTGATGTTTGCGGAGTTAACGCAATTATTAATCCCCCCGGAGGCCATATTGCTTAAAAACTATATTTGTTTTAGTATGAATAGGTTAAAAACCACTTTTTTGGTGCTTTGTATTGCCGCGTCCGGACTCTTAAAAGCCCAAACGGTAACCCCTGTTCAGAAGAACCTGGTGCCAAACGGGAGCTTCGAAAATTACCGCAAAAAATCAGGAAGTATAAAACAAGCCATTCCATGGACCCAGCAAGGATCGGTTGATTTTTACCAATCGCCGGTTGGGGATGATACTTGTCACATCCGCGGTGGTTATTACAGCGATTGTTATGCGGGATTAAGATTTCAGAAACGGTATAAAGAATTTGCGCAGGTGAGATTAGCAGAAGCGCTTCACCGTGGGACAGTTTATGATTTTGAAATGCATGTACGTTTAGCTTATTGGAGTAATGCACTTGTGAAATCTTTAGGCGTCCTGATCTCAAAAGGCGGCTATCATAGCCAGGGTGATGCTGTAAGATCAAATATCATTGATAGTGTTTGCAAAAAAGGCGGCTTCATCAATAATTATCAATGGTTCACTATTAAAGGAAAATACAAAGCAGATGGCGGTGAAAAATATATTACGATCGGGAATTTTTTTCCGAGAATTGAAAAGGACATGGTCCGCATTAATATTTTCAAATTCGGATTCCGCGAAGCGTATTATTTTATTGATGAGGTAAGTTTATATAAAGCAAAAGAAGCAGAAGAGAAAGTGGCGGTCGAATATGTCGGCAGTATAAAACCGAATTACGAAGATTCTATTTTGTCAGTTAAGAAAGATATTAAAGTGGGGGAGAAAGTTGCTTTAAAAAATATCTTTTTCGAGAATGGGAAATATTACCTGTTGCCTGAATCATACCAGGAATTAAATAAATTATCTCAATATCTCCTTCGTAATCCCCAAATGCAAATTCAAATTAACGGACATAGCGATAACAGCGGCAGCAGGAATAAAAATCAACGTTTATCTGAATTGCGGGCGCGTGAAGTATTTGAATATTTAATTAAGAAAGGGGTCCAGAATAAAATGTATTTCAAAGGCTATGGAAGTTCACAGCCTGTTGCGAGCAATGATACCGATGAAGGGATGCAAAAGAACAGGCGTGTTGAATTCGAAATTATAAAAAATTAAAAATGGAAATAAAAAAGGACGATAAGCAAACGATAAAAGCCTGGACATTTTACGATTGGGCGAATTCGGTATTTCCATTGGTAATTACGTCGGCGATCTTCCCTAATTTTTATGATGCAGTAACCTGCACAAAAGATGAGGCGGGGAATGTGATCAGTCATTCGGTAATGTGTTTCGGAGGTACCTTCGAGAATAATAATATCTATTCGTTTGTTTATGCATTTGCTTTATTCATTGTTGTTCTGATCGCACCAATATTAAGCGGAGTCGCTGATTACCTGGGTAACAAAAAAAGATTCCTGCAGTTCTTTTGTTATCTCGGTTCTCTTTCATGCATGTGTTTGTTTTTCTTTTCTAAAACTCATCTCGAGTTAAGTTTTCTTCCGTTCGTTACTGCTACCATTGGTTTTTGGGGAAGCCTGGTGTATTACAATTCTTATCTCCCGGAAATTGCAAGTGTGGAAAACCAGGATAAGGTCAGCGCTCGTGGATTTGCATTAGGTTATTTCGGAAGTTCCCTTCTTCTCATCATTTGTTTAATTAGCATAATGGTCCTCAAGATTCCGGCTAAATACAGTTTTTTATTTGTAGGTATCTGGTGGATGGGTTTTGCTCAATATACATTTAAACATTTGCCAGATAAAAATCACGAGCCGCATGGTTCTGATAAAAAAGGATTACTGGGAAAAGGATTTAAAGAGTTATTAAAAGTTGCGAAACAAATTATTCATATAAAACAATTACGGCGTTTCTTATACAGTTACTTCTTTTATAACATGGGCGTGCAAACGGTTTTGGTGGTTGCTGTTCTGTTTGCCAGGAATGAAATTAGTTGGCCGGATGAAGCCGGTAAAACCACATCTTTGATCATCAGCATTCTCATTATTCAATTCGTTGGCATTTTGGGTTCATTCGTCTTCTCAAGGTTATCGCAGGCTTTCAGCAATTTAAAAGCGTTAATGCTGGCTATTTTGATATGGATCTTCATTTGTGTCTTTACGTATTTTGTGGTGCATCAGCCGGTACATTTTTATATCGTTGCTTTTCTTGTTGGATTTGTAATGGGCGGGATACAATCGCTCTCACGGAGTACATACAGTAAATTTATTCCGGTGACTGACGATCACACCAGCTTCTTTAGTTTTTATGATGTGATGGAAAAACTAGGAATGATAACAGGAACAGTTTCATTCGGATTGATCAGCGAATCTGTTGGTGGTATGCGTCCTGCAGTTCTTGCTTTGGTAGCGTATTTTATTTTAGGATTCCTGTTATTGTTGATAGTCCCAAAAAACAGAACATGAGTGCATTCCAAACAACATTAAGCCGCTTCTCCGAAAAGAAATACGCAGGTGTTGTTTTTGTTCTATCCGCTTTCCTGGCGCTGAGGTTGATCTCGATGTTTACGTTTTACAACGGTTTCCTCATTAATTTTCAAAAGATCGCAGCTTTTCTTCCGGAAGATAATTTCTTCGGGAAGATAATTACAATTGTTCCTTATCATTCCTGGTCGATCTGTATAGGAGCTTTAATGAATCCTTTATTTTTAGCAGGAGTTCTGGTCACCCTTTCGCCAATTATCACAAAAAAAAGATTTTCAGATTTCAATCAACTTCATTTTACCAGCGAGGAAAGAGGTGTTCTGTTTTTAGTTTCCTTTATTTTATCGTGGGAACTTTGCACTTACGATCACAATTATTATTTGGAAAGCGCATTTTATTTCGACAGGATCCTTCTTTTTGTTTTACCATTTGTGATTTGGCGGCTGCCTGTTTTTGTGCCGTTGTATGTGGCATTTGCTTTTGTTTACCGTTCGCAATTCAATTATCCTGTTGATGGATTTGATCTGTTTGATAAACGTTTACTTTTCGATATTTTAATGATGTTTACGGCTTTATCGTATGTGAGGATTTATTTCAGGAATATAAACCTTCCATTCCTGTATCTCGTTCTTTGCATCATTGCTTCAGGATATTTTGTAAGCGGACTTTCTAAATTAACCATGTCGCCTCACGGTTATGAATGGTTGTGGTATAATGAACTTTCCGATTTCTTTTTAAATGCAAGGACGAGAGGTTGGTTACCAGCAATGAGTAAAGAAAGCATTCATAGTATCTGGATATTCTTAAATAAATACGGCCTTTATCTGCAGCTATTTGTTTTGCTGCTTGAATTAAGTTCACTTTTTCTGTTAAAGAATTTCAGACTTTGTATCTGGCTTTTAACAGGAATGTCCTTAATGCATTTTGGGATCTTCCTGGTTGGAAGTATGTTATTCTGGAAATGGATGGCGGTTGATCTTATCATGGCGCTTCTTCTTGTCAGGACCCGATATGCATTGGAGCGGAAAATATTCTCACAACATTTATTCCGCACTTCTATCATCATAATTATTTCTTCTGTTATCTGGCTGCGTCCGTATCCTATTGGCTGGTTCGATACAAAAGTGAATCAGTATTTTACTTATGAAGCGGAAGATCTTTCCGGAGCAGTAACACAAATTCACAAGAACGATCTGGATCCTTTTCACCAATGGTTCCAATATGATAAATTTTTGTTCCTTGTTGATAAACCCTGCTGGCCGGTAAGCGGTTTTGGGTATACGGCAAAATACAAGATCCAGAAACAATTGAATGAACTGCCGTCTGATTCCATCGCAAACTGTTCATCAGGATTTTGTGTGAACCAATTCGACCCGAAAAAGAAAAAGAAGTTCGATGATTTCATAAAAGTGTATTTCACCAATCGCAATAAGTTAAATGGCCGGGGTGTTTCCTTTTCTTTCCTAAAGCCACCGCATCATTTGAATAATTCGGGTTTAGGATCGGGATTATCAAAAAGGGAAATCGTTAAAAAATTCAGGGTCATTTACCATGTTACATATATTACGGAGAGTGAAACGCAGGAATTAGTTAGGGAAACGGTTGACGAAATCATAATTTAAATTTACCTTTATTATCCCGAAGGGAAGCCTTCGGCTAAATTTTCCCCAATGACTGAGTTTCGCGATTTTATAAAAACTTTATCGAAGGCTGAACGTCGAAAATATACCTGGTTCCAGATCCTGGATCATTTCTTCGGGCGTAAAACTTTTTTTAAAGACCGGGCCGAATACTACAAAAAACTGAATGAAGAAATGCCAAAACGTGGAGAGGGCAGGGTAATGCCTATTGAGAGAAGGAAAGATCTTAGTTTGGAAGAATTTCAAAATCACTATGTAAAAAGAGGAATTCCGGTTGTGTTAGAAGGTGCAGCTGCCGAATGGCCTTGTGTAAAAAAATGGTCGCTCGATTATTTTAAGAAAGAATACGGTAAGGATGAAATTGTTTTGGTTGATCAGGCTATTCCCGGTTACCCTTACGAATTAACTACGCTCGCTGATGTGATCGATAACATTAACGGCGGCGGAAGTAAATATTACCGTTTCTATCCTTTGCTATCCCGTCATCCGGAGTGCATCAATGATTTCGATTATAAATGGTTAAAAGCAAGACGAAATCCTTTAAGCTGGTTCGATGCATTTCAAGTGTTCATTGGTCCGAAAGGCTCATACACGGCTTTGCATAACGCTAATCAATCGAATTTATTTGTACAAGTATGGGGCGAGAAGAAATGGGTGTTGTATTCACATTATTATTCGCCTGTTATTGATCCGCATCCGATTAGTAATGTTTACCGCAGCGCACCGGGTAAGCGTGAAACCGGGCCATTCAATCCTTTTGAGCCGGATTTTGATTATCCTTTTGAGCTTTATAAATACATTGATGGTTACTCTGTGCATTTAAAACCGGGAGATGTTCTTTGGAATCCCCCTTTTTACTGGCATGCTGTTAAAAATGAAACTGAATCTATAGGCGTAGGATACAGGTGGCTTTCTCCTTTGTATTCATTTAAAATTTCTCCTTTGTATATGTTTCTCGATTGCTTTGCAACGAAGCCGCCGATATGGAAATCTTACAGTTTGTATAAAAAGGACATCAACCAGTTACACTTAGAGGAATTCAAAAAACTGGAAGAAGCGAAGAAAAAAATTGCAGAACAGGAAGCAAGAAAAGCGGCGGCAGCTGCAAAAGCATCAGTTTAATTCCTGAACCGCTCTTTCTGCATAAAACAATTTCTTACGTATTATCTTTTTGAAAAGTTCGTTCGCTTCGGTTACATTTCCGCCTTTCTTCATACTTAGGGCTGAATAAAATTCTGCTTCCTGTAAAAAGACATTGATATCATTGGAAATTGTTCTTTCAAAATAAGGGGTTGCCTTATTATAATTGCCGAGATAAAAATAACTCATCCCCAAATAGAATTGCGTATTCACATCGTCTTTATTGTAGCCTTGTAACAGATCGAGTAATTCGATTGAAGCCGTGAATTGTTTTTTATTGAAAGCCTGCATGGCGTCTTTAATTATTTCATGAGCATAATAATCTTTATCCTGCAAACGTTTGTTTAAACCGCTTACTTCTTCTTTATTCGAGAATTGTGCCGATAATCCATTCTCGCGGATATCGATATTGCCTGAATTCTTAAAATAATAACCTTTGTAATTCGCCACTTTCAGATCATGAATAAAAAGAACAGATGAATTCGGGATATAAGCTAATAGCTCTTCAGTTTCTGTAATCGTTACCGGTTTAACTTCCAATGAATTTATATCTTTTATCTCCGCATCTTCCATTGGCGTCAATAAACTTAATTGCTCACCTGACTCACTTATTGAAAAATGTTCTTTTGGTTTATCTTCTGTTTCTGTCACTACAATTTCAGCGCTAAGAGGAGTTGTTGCCTTGATTTCTTTAACATCCTCATTTAAATTAAAATTTTCGGGGTGTGAAGCATGGGTCAGACTTTTTTCGTGCCAGACAAAAAACACGCTACAGCCGATAAAGATCCCAATAGCTAAAGCAATAACTACATTCATATTAAAGAACGAATTTCCTGAAATGCGTTTGTCAATTCTGCTGTTAAGGTCTTCAAGGTCTTCCATTTTTATCGCGTTCGCCTCAAATGCAAACGAAGACAAATAATTCAGGTCTGTTTCGTGGAATTGTTCCTGCAGTTTTCGTTTTTCCTTTTCAGGAAGATCTTTATAATTAATATTATTCATGTCGCGGGGTGTTTTGTTGTTTGTCATCCTGAGTTTGCCGAAGGACTTCAATAAGTATCTTTAATTTCCTTTTTCCGTTTTGTATATAACTTTTTACTTCATTCGTTTCGTAAGAGGTCAGCTCACTTATTTGCTGATAGCTCATTCCTTTTAAATAGAACAACTCAATACATTTTCGTTGCGCTTCTTTTAATTTGGGCAGACAATCCTGTAAGTGCTGTAACATCCGTTCATCAGTTACGCTATCGATCTTTGTTTCTTCTTCGTAGCTCGCATCTTTATATTCATAATCGTAATAACTTTTTGTGTTTTTCTGAACGCTATTCTTTTTTCGGATGGCAGAGATGCAATGATTCCGTACTACAAAACTGAGCCAGCCTTTAAAATTCTTTATGTCGTTCTGTTTTAGTTCCACCATCAGTTTTTCGAAAATGTTCATTACAGCATCTTTAGCTTCATCTTTATCCTGCAGGTAAAATAAACAGGTACCGTAAATGGTATTCACGTGGTTTTTGAACAGATCAGCGAACAAATTCTTATTACCGGTCTGTTTAAAGGCAGTCACCAGTTCTTCATCGCTTCTATTTACTTTCTTATTAAAAAGCCACATATCTTATAAATAAGACGCAGGGGATTGAATATTCCATAAAAGTAGCCGCAGATTGCATGGATTTTCGCGGATGGACAATTTTTATGGAATTTGTTATCAGGCCCGTCTTATAGTCAAACACTAAAGTATAATTTAAAATCAAATATTATGAAAACAATTAAAATAATATTGATCCTGGCCGCGATAGGACTGGTTCAATTCGTAAAAGCACAAAGTTTTGGCGAGATCCGCGGTTTAATTAAAGATGATGACTATCAGCCTGTAATCGGAGCAGTAGTAAAAATAACCTCAGGCGGTTATCTTGTAGGAGGAACTACAACAGATGTGAATGGAAAGTATGTTTATAAACCTTTGGATGCAGGTGAATATGAAGTCATAGTAACAAGTCCTTTACATACCACAGTACGCAAAACAAAAGTACCCGTTGACCCGAATGAAGCCACGTATGTGGACATAAAAATGAGAGTTAACACCTTAAATGAAGTGACGGTCGTAGCAGAGGAATTTGAAAAGCCAATGGTGGACGCTACGATGATCGATATTATAAGTATCAGCGCGGAGGATTGGGACAACTCATCCATGAGAACGGAAGGTGTGTTAGGTGTGATCAACAGTTATTATTCGGGCTCGGTGCAGGATAGCCAGGGAGAATGGCACTTGCACGGTGCAAGGGGAGGAGCAACGGAATATATTATTGATGGCGTAAGAGTATTTGATATGAGTGGATTGCCAAGTACCTCAATAGAAAATGTGAGCATGATCAGTGGTGGTATCCCTGCCATGTATGGCGACCTGACCAGTGGTGTGATAGTAGTGACTACAAAAGATTACTTCAGTATGATGCGTCACAAACGTGCCAATGAAAGTGCATTCAACGAGAGGCAGGAATTTAAACGCCAGCAAAAGATCTCGAAACTGGAAGAGGAGAACCGCGCGAAAGAGATTGAAGAAGAGAAGAAGAAAGGGAAATAGAGTAGAGAGGGGTGATAAGCCCCTTTTTTTAATTAAAAAAAAGATTTAGTTTTAATAAACGAATTTTTATGAAGTTGAAAAGAATTTTTATAGCTTTTTTAATTATATCAAATTATTGTATTTATGGTCAACGCAGTGGTCAGGATTCAGACTATTTATTGGGTGCGGCAAGGGGTGATACAATGTTTATTCCTGAGAGTTTCACTAAAGTGAAACAAGTAATTACTCCTATAACTATATCCAGTGTGGATAGCACAAGAGTTGTATTCTCAGGTTCAATAACAGATCTTGTTAGTCAAATAAACATGATCCAAAAATGGGTAGATGAAAACGCCTACAGATATTATACAGAAAGAAATAGGACCGTTCCGCAAATTTCTGTAGGTAGTCATTTTACAGTTGTAGCAAGCGTCCAAATAAGTTGTAATGCAATTAATAATAATGTTGACCCTAATTGCTGGGTTCAAACTTACAGTGAGCCAATAGTAATTGACCTAAGTGATTCTAATAAAGAGATTCCGTTTAAAATTCGTGTGTATGATTTGGTGCCGGGTGCTACCTATACGATTAACCAGAAATACTCATCCTATTATCTGATCCCTCCAACTATTAATTCGGATTTGGTAGGAATGTTTACTGATCTTAACTTTCGTACTTATAAAATTAACTCGAATATCCTTAGAATAGGAAACAACCCTGCCCTTAACCCAAAGGAAAATAAACCCTTAGTTTTTAAAGCCCTACCTCTGGTTGATTTAAAAATCACAAATAATTACTTGCTTCCGGTTTCTCAACTGAGTTGCAAGACGCCTCAATATAAGGGCGATTTGGGTAATAGTTATTGGACCGATCCCATTACCGGCTCCATACCTCAAGGCGGCAAACCAAACCATTTAGCTCCCGATCCCAAATATGGTTTTATTTGGCAGGTTTTGACTAGTAAGGGCTGGGAGTTTAATTTAGGAAACAGCTATTCGGGTCCACCAAAAATAGGGAGTTATTCTTTAGGTGGTATGAGTGGTTATGCTTTATTTGATACTGCAAGTATTCGAAGGGTAATAACTACTCCAAACGGCTCTTATTCGGATACCAGTAATGTCTCTAAAATTATTTTTATAAGTAATGATATACTTAACGGCAGTGGTTCAAGAAAACCGGCCTTGAGATTAACTGAGACGGGTTTAGAAGGAAATTCACCAATCCTCCGATTTACAACCAACTATCCATCTGCCTTAGCTTATTATTCTATAACAGATACAGACGTTTCAACCAACACTTCCACAACATATACTACAATGTCTAATTCCTTAAAGATACCTAATACCCAAAATGCTTCTAACCATGTTTATGCTATTTCTGCCCTATTTGAAGGTACTTGCCCTATGACAAAACCAATTACCATTTATGTAACCCCGCCTGACGGTGATGGGAATATATACCCGGCGGTTAAGATCGGGTATCAGTATTGGATGATTGATAATTTGCGGGCTACGCGTTTTAACGATGGAACACCTATAAAAACAGTGCAAACCAAAAACAATAAGCGTTGTAATTTCTCATGGTATTATAATGATAGTGTTAGTTACGCTGCTAAATACGGAGCTTTGTACAACAATACAGTGATACAAAACGAAAATAAAAAGAATGTTTGTCCGGTTGGCTGGAAGCCCGCCGGTTATAACGACTGGATGATTCTGTTTAAAAACAATGAGGGGATGACTATAGCAAATGAATTAAAGTCATTAACGGGATGGAATATGAAAGATGTCACCAATCCATATTATTTTAGTGCAAAGCCGAGTGGAGAAAAGGATTGGAACGGTAATTACTTAGGCGAAGGTATCTGGGCCATTTGGTGGGCGATAATGTACTCAGGTGATCCTGATTTGCCAAGTGTAGGCAACCACAGCCATAAAGCTGTAAAATTATTATCAGCTGATAAAACACCTTTAATTATAAAACCTGCCGATCAGAATTCTATACGGTGTGTAGGTGGTTATTAATTTATTTTATATCCTAAAGTATGAAAGAGAATCGAAAATTTTTAGTGTTTGTTATAGGTTTATTGCTACTGAATATAAAAAGTGGTTACGCCCAAACCTATACAACGGGCGACTGTAATTGGACGCCCGTATCCATGACCGGAAAACCCTTGAAGGTTAGTGATACCTGGGCATCTGTTTCAGTACAGTTTAGGGATAAAAACGGTAATATCTCGCTTACTCCACCTGCTCCTTGTAACCAAATACATGCAGTAAGGGCAACTATCTACTGGACTAAAGATACAAATGATTGGAAAAAAGTTACCGTTGATTCCTGGAGATATAAGGGAAATGATTTTTTATTTAATACTTCCGGAAAAAATTACAAAACCATTTACCCATGTTCGATGCCCAGCTTCGATTTTGTGATCGGTGACGGAGGTTCGAATGGCGATCAGCCTACTGAAAATCTTACCATCAATACTACTTATTATTATAAAGTTTATTTTTATCAATGGCAAGGTGACGGAACTCGGTCCAATTTGATTTGTCTTTGTCCAAGCCCAACTTATTCATTTAAAACACGTGAAAAGCCTATTCCAACTAATTATGAGCTTCAAAATCGCGAGCAATATTTTTGTGGCGAGAACAAGCCATCTGAAATTTCAGGTAAAGAAGAAAACAATAATTATTCTTATTCCTGGGCAAAAAGTACCGATGGTGGTAAAGATTGGAAAACTATAAATGGAGCAACAAGCGACAAATATACCCCGCCACTTGATGATTTTGACACCAAGGCATCATCTCCTGTAACTATTAATTATAAACGGTTGGTGAAGTCAGGCAACGAGACGGTTGATGATGTTGCAAGTGTAACTTATTTCCCGGCTAGTTATAGTTTCAAATCTAATTTGAGGTATCAGGTTAGCGATGGTATGATGTATATTACACCAATGACTGATCTTAAAGTAAGTGGGGCAACGGTTCAATGGGAGCAAAGCACTTCTTTTAATGGAACTTATGAAAATGTAAGTACCGGTGTTAACGGCGCTGTATTAAGTATAAGTGCTTCGGATAACAATTATTACCGAGCTACTATTTCTTATGGAGATTGCGCAAGTTCTACAAGTGAGGTTATTTGCCCTTCACAGGCAAGTGCAATTAAAGGAGTTACTACCGGTGGCCAAACCTGGATGGCAGAAGATTTAAAAGTAAGTAAATTTAACGATGGCACTGATATAACTGCTGTTGACATTTCTTCCTGGAGTAGCAATACTTCAACGCCAAGCTATACAAATCCCGGCACTGGCTGTAGCAATGGAGCATATCTTTACAACCCGCAAGTGGTTGCAAGTGATAAAAATGTTTGCCCCGTGGGTTGGCGAATTCCAACATACAGCGAGTTCAGTATGCTCGCATCTAACTCAGCTAATTTCAGGGCAGTTTTTATTAATACATCATCACCTAACATAGTTACTGGTTACATTTCTAATAATAATGATTTAAAGAGTTCTTCTTGTTATAACCAAACAGGTAATGGTAACTGGTGGGATGCTTCTTTATATCAATGGTATACTTCATCCGGGAATACGTCTACAGTGGCCACGACCTCAAATCAATATCTCTACACTAAGGGATCTGTTGCAGGGATTGCTATACGTTGTATTAGAAAGTAATTAACTTTAAATCAAACCTTTTTATAATTCTTATACTCACCGGGTCTCCATCCGGTGAGTTTTTCTATAGAGAGAAGGAATTTGTTTTTCATAGAAAGTTTTATTTGTGAAGGATCAAATTTAAAATCCCAATTTTGTTTTGCGATGCGTTCTTTCATAACATTCGGATGGGTATTTTTAAATTCAGCGAGGCTATCGATCTTGCTGTAATCGAATTCATCAACGGCCGCGATGTTCTTTTTCATCCAGGCATCATCGTGCCACATCTTATGGAAATTTTCCTGTTTGGCTTGTTGGGCTTTCGGTGGTTTTACCCAGCCATAATGATATACAGAAGCGTCAATAGGTTTTACATTTAATTTACTATCGTCAACTTTCCGGAAACCTTGGGCATCTTTATAAGAACGGATCTTTTTATCATTCCGGATGATCCTGATCTCATTCCTGTACCAGTTCCGTGAATTCCCAACGTAATTATAAGAACCGTAAAAGTGCGTGTAATTGAATAGCAAGCCGTCCACACTTTTATCATCCTTATATTTTTTCATCCCCTCCCGGATAGCCTCATGATATTTTTCATGGATCACTTCATCGCTCTGGATATAAAAACACCAGTCGGTTGTTTTATCAATGGCATCAAAAGCTTTATTGGTCTCGATGGATAATAATTTTCCACCTTCGCGCAAGCTATCATCCCAAACACTTTCCATTATTTTTATTTTCGGAGAGTTGATGCTTTTGATCAATTCCATGGTTCCGTCTTCAGAATTTCCAACACTCACTAAAAATTCATCACAAACGGGAAGTACAGAGGTGATCGCTTCCACAACAGGATAATCGTATTTAATTGCATTTCTAATTATGGTGAATCCTGTTACTTTCATTTAGATTACGAATCTGTACGAATCTGTACGAATATACGAATGATTACGAATATACGAATGTGGATTACGAATCAAGAATATGCGTATCGATCTGTACATTCGTATGTATTCGTAATTAGAATGGATAACCGATCCCGAAATTTAACGTTGTTCTCTTAAATGGCTGGTCATCCAATACCCATCTTTTCCCTTCAGGATAAGCAGGATCTGCAACAGGAATAGCAGCATCCAGTCGCAATACAAAAAAGTTAAGATCCCAGCGGATACCAAAGCCACTGCCCATCCCAAATTCTTTATAGAAACGGTCGAACTGAAAATCACCATTTGGTTTATTAGCATCAGGATGTGTTAACCAGATATTCCCAACATCCGCAAACAAAGCGCCAAAAAATGATCGGAATATATGGAACCTGTATTCAAAATTTCCTTCAATGAAAAGATCGCCGATCTTATCGTACTTCGCAGTTACAGTAGGAGGCTGGCTATATCCTCCCGGTCCTAATGTACGCGCACGCCATGCCCGCACACCGTTAGGTCCGCCGCTGAAATAACTTTGTTCGTAAGGCAAAACGCCTAAATTTTTTAAAGGCTTTCCAATACCAAAAGCAGTTCTGTAAACAATGCGGCTCCTTTTACGTACCGGAATATATAAACGGTAATCAATATCAAATTTTACAAATTGGGCGAATGGTGTATTTAAGATCAGGTATCTTCCCAAGGTATCTTTCGGCTGACCTGTTGCATCATAGATCCCTCTCAGGAGATTTCCTGATGAAGTAGCACTTACTTTAACAAAACTCACCGCTTTTTTTGAAGTGTTCACACCGTTCGAGACCGATTGGTTGTTATATGTGACAGTATATTTCGAAAGCGTAGTGATGTGATCCTGGAAAGAATTCAGTAAAAAGAAATCGTTTATGTTAACCAGGTCATTTCTGAAATTCGGAGTTAATTTAGCGTTCACCATGTAAACCTCGATCGGAACAAGATCATGTTTTACTTTTAATTTATTCGTTTTAAAAGTGAATCCGTAGTTCACATTCGTGATGGTTCTGCTGAACTCGGGCCGTGATTGATAATTCAAAGAAGTATTCACAAACGTTCTTGGAAATGCATCTTTCTTGAATGGGAATAATGAGAAAGGAAAAACAACGCGGGGCACAGAGAATTTTAAGGAAGGACCAACCTGGATAGTGTTGAATGTTTCCTGTACATCACTTACATTAGTGATCTCAGTCTGTTTACTATCACTGAATTGTTTTTGTGCTATGATAGCGCCATTCAGACTTAACTCTAGTAATTCAGCCCCTCTTAAAAGGTTCCTGTTCTGGTATAAGATGCTTCCATCAATACCGAGGTTACCCGAAGTATTGGTGCCTTCTGTTTCAACATTGATCGCCTGTTTAATAATAGGCTGACAAATGATATAACAATCCAGCTGATCATTGTATCTGGGATTTTTCACATATTGTATGAGCACCGTCCGGAAAACACCAAGGTTCAATAAACGTTTGTAGGTCTTTTCCGCCAGTGCTTTTTGAAATACTTGTCCTTTAAAGAATTCGATATTATGCGCGATCACATCGTACCTGTAATGCAAAGCGTGGTTATTTAAAAAGATAACATCCTCATGATAGATGCTGTCTTTAAAATATTCGTTCTGGTAAGATCCTTTGATGTTCTCGGTGATGATGTAAATATTGTTGACGTAAAACCTGGGATGTTTTACGAATGTAATTGAATCTTTATCCGCAGTAGCAAAGGTTGGAAATTTTTTTGAAGAGATGGTCACATCAATTTTACGGTCCGGCAAACCGGAATCAATATCAAAATAGATGTAGTCAGATTCAAAATAATAATAACCGTTATTTAAAAGATGAGCTGTAATGCGTTCCCGTTCCTGTTGCATTACTGTTGCATCGAAGGGCGCACCGGTTTTTAATTTGCAATGGGCGGTATCCCCGAAAATATAATAACTCAATTCTTCATCGGTGATCTTGTAATGGATGTTATTGATGAAATACTGGTTGCCGGGATGCAGGTGATAGAATACTTTCGCTTTTTTTCGTTTAGGATCAGCGACAACGCTATCTGTAACTTTCGCATAAAAATAGCCTTTAGAGAACAGATATCTCGAGATCTGGATCGAAGTTTGTTTGGTAATGAACGAATCTAAAATAACCGGGGCCTCTCCAATTTCTAATATACTTTCCCTGAAAGTTGGTTTCTCTTTGCTCTTTAGTTTTGGTTCTTTGGTTGGTTTACCTTTTTTTATGCGTTTTTCGTTCTTAGCGCTATTCTTTACGATCCTTTTTTCGTTGATGCGGTCGAAACGCGCATCGCGTTTTTCTTTTTTCCTGATCAGTTTTTCTTTATCCACCTGGTTGTAAAGCCAGAGATTGAACGGAAACAAGAACAAGATCTTTCGGTTCGGTTTCTGGCGGATGAAAGCTTCTACTTCATCATTCTGGATATTTGTTTTTTGGGTACCTGTAATTTTATTATTTTCTACCAAATATTCATTCTCTTTTAAATGTTTAGTAGTATTACACGAAAAAGCAAGGAACAGAAGACCTAAACAGACAGTCCGGATCACAAAAAGGCGCTTTATTTGTCTATTTAAATAAGTGGTCAATAATAGTTAATTTTAATCCCTACGAATTTAGCTAAATTATGATTAGTAAGAATCAAATAAAACAGGTTAAAGCCTTACATCTCAAGAAATTCAGGGATGAGGAAAAGCTGTTCATTGCAGAGGGGATCAAGGTTGTGAATGAGATCATTTATACTAATCCGGAAATAATTCATCAGTTATTTGTAACAGAGAGCTATTTACAAGGTAATTCCAATGCTTTACTGAAAACAAAAGTGGAATACGTTACAATCAGCGAAGAAGATCTTAAAAGGATAAGTGCTCAATCGCAACCCAATAATGCTTTAGCAGTTTGTCATTATTTCGAAGAAACAGCGCCTGAAATTGACCTAACAAAACAATTCAGTTTTTATTTAGATGACATCCGTGATCCGGGAAATTTAGGAACTATTATGCGGATGGCGGATTGGTTTGGAATAGAGGAGATCTTTTGTTCAAAGCAAAGTACGGATGTTTATAATCCGAAGACCATACAATCAGCAATGGGTTCTTTTTTAAGAGTGAGGGTTCATTATTGCGATCTTTATGAAGCGGCGAAAAAAGATATCCCGGTTTATGGTGCCGTTCTGGACGGGGAAAATATTTACAAAGCTAAACTGCAGAATGGCCTGATCATTATCGGCAACGAAGCGAATGGCATCAACGAGAAGAATTATAAATTCATGACTAATAAAATAGCAATTCCGGCTTCAGAGAACAGTTCAACAGAATCATTGAATGCGGCAATGGCAACAGCGATCATTTGTTCGGAATTCTATAGGCAGTTGAGTGCGTAAAGAGTAACAATTTCTTAAGAGTTAATGGAATTATTTCGGGTTTAGTGTTTCGGTTTTTTTATCTGTGATAATCTGTGAGGTCTGCGTGCAACCTTTCGGTGATAGCTTTGTTTCTCGACAGCTACAAGGTTTTTAATAACAAAAATCGACCCGAAACCCGAAACAAAAGCCTATGGCTTTTCTACAAAGCATTTGATCCGAACAGAGGCAGAATTCTTCGCATTTGAAATGATAATAACCTTTCGGTCCTGCCTGTCGTAGGCGCTTTTAGTATCGAACTTAACGGTAACTTTTCCGGATTGTCCGGGTGCTATTGGTTGTTTTGGGAATTCAGCAGTGGTACAAGAACATTCTACTTCGTAATTAGTTATAATAAGAGGCTGGTCACCTTCATTAACGAAAACGTATTCGGCGGTAACAATATCACCTTTTTTTACTTTACCCAGGTCTTTTTTAGTTTCCGTGAATTTTATTTTGGCCTGTGCATTTGAATTAACAGCAATGCTGATCAAAAACAAAAACAGGAATGTTTTTAAATAAAAAATCCCCCGTTTTTGCGGGGGATCCTTTGAGAAGCTAATATTATTGTTTAGGAGCATCAGTGGTAGTAGTTGTTGGTGCAGCTTTTACCTCACCTTTAATTTTCACTTTCACAGTTGCTAATTTTCCGTTCGATGTAATGGTTACGTTCTTATCAAAGCGGCCAACACGTTTAGTGTCGTATTTCACTTTAATAACACCACCTTTACCCGGTAAGATCGGTTCTTGCGGCCAGCCCGGCTTGCCATCAATTGTAGTAGATGTACAACCGCACTCGCCTTGAACAGAACTGATAGTTAAAGGCGATTTACCTACGTTCTTGAATTTGAACTCACGGACACCGTTCGCATCAAAATCAACAGTACCATAATCCAAAGTTTCGTTCTCGATCTTAATTTCAGGAGCATTCGGATCCGTATTTGGTATAACTGATTCCTGCGCTCTGCCCGCTAATGCGAACATAGAGAATAAAGCAACTATTGCTGTTATTTTTTTCATTTCAGAGTTTATTTAATTGGATTAACCTTTTTTCTCTACCGGGGCACCTTTAGATTGCTCAGTCGGAGGGAAAGATACTTCAACCGGTTTAGCTTCAATGCTACCTTTAATAGAGATAGTTTGAGTACCTGATTTAGCATTAGAGTTAATAGTAACTGTTTTATAGATAGGTCCAACACGCTGAGTATCGTATTTTACCTTGATCACACCACTTTTACCCGGTAAGATCGGCTCTTTCGGACACTGAGGTACAGTACATCCGCAGCTTCCCATGCAGTTAGAGATAACTAATGGCTCTTTACCATTATTGATGAATTTGAACTCACATTCACCGTTATCGCCTTGTTTAATGTTGCCGTAATCGTGAACGGTCTTGTCTAATTTAATGTCTGCTAAACTAGCCGGAGCTGTTGGAGTTGCAGCAGCATCATGGCCATGTCCGTCATTTGCATTGTGGACTTCCTGAGCGTTTGTTAGAGCGGTTAAACCTGCTACTAAACCTAAAGTAAGTATAAGCTTTTTCATGTTGTTTGTTTTTGTTTTAATTAAAGTACTAAAATCATACCAAAGATAATGATCCAGTAGCATAGTTTGAGTATTTTTGCGAAATTTAACAAAAATTTGAACTCGTAATGGAAATCGCAAAAACATATAGTCCTAAGGAAGCGGAAGATAAATGGTACCAATATTGGCTCGATAAGAAATTTTTCAGATCACAGGTCGATACATCTAAAAAACCATATACAATTGTTATTCCTCCGCCTAATGTAACAGGCGTGTTGCACATGGGTCATATGTTGAATAATACGATCCAGGATGTTTTAATTCGCCGTGCACGAATGTTAGGTTTCAACGCGTGCTGGGTACCAGGCACTGATCATGCGAGTATTGCTACTGAGGCAAAAGTGGTGAAGTTGTTAGCTGATAAAGGAATAAAAAAATCAGAATTAAGCCGTGAAGATTTTTTAAAGCATGCATGGGACTGGAAAGAAAAATACGGAGGCATTATTTTAGAGCAACTAAAAAAATTAGGTGCAAGTTGTGATTGGGACCGTACCCGCTTTACAATGGAAGAAGAATTGAGTGAGGCGGTTATTGATGTCTTCATTGATCTTTATAATAAGGGAGAAATTTACCGCGGTGTTAGAATGGTTAACTGGGATCCGCAAGGATTAACTGCAGTTAGTGATGAAGAAGTAATTCATAAAGAAACCAATAGCAAGCTTGTTTTCGTAAAGTATAAAATTGAGGGAACGACTGATTTTGTGACGGTAGCAACTACACGTCCTGAAACAATAATGGGTGATACTGCAGTTTGTGTGCATCCTGATGATGAGCGTTACAAACATTTAAAAGGAAAGAATGTTATTGTTCCGATCGTGAACAGGCCTGTTCCTGTTATTTATGACGACTATATTGATCTTGAATTCGGAACCGGCGCGTTAAAAGTTACGCCTGCTCATGATATCAATGATTTTAATCTTGGACAAAAACACAAGCTTCCAATTATCGATGCATTAACAGCGGATGGAAAGATCTCTGAGGCTGCGGGTGCTTATGTTGGAATGGATCGTTTTGCCTGCCGTAAACAAATTATAAAAGATCTTCAGGAACAAGGTTTAGTTGAGAAAATAGAAGAGATAAAAAATAAAGTTGGTTACAGCGAGAGAACAGACGCAGTGATCGAACCAAAATTATCCATGCAATGGTTCCTGAAAATGGATAAAGTAAGTAAACCTGCTTTAGATGCTGTGATAAAAACAGGAGATGTAAAATTAATTCCTGAAAAATTCATCAACACTTACAAGCATTGGATGGAAAATGTACACGATTGGTGTATCAGTCGCCAGTTATGGTGGGGACAAAGAATTCCGGCGTGGTATGATGGAAAAGGAAATACGGTTGTGTGTAAGACTAAAGAAGAAGCATTTGAAAAATTAAGAATTAAGAATGCGGAATTAAGAATTGAAGATGTTAAGCAGGATGAGGATGTATTGGATACATGGTTCTCTTCCTGGTTATGGCCTCTGACCGTATTTGATCCGAAGGTCATTAAGAATGGTTGGGATAAAGCGAATGCTGATCTTAAATATTATTATCCAACCAATGATCTTGTTACTGCACCTGAAATTTTATTTTTCTGGGTAGCGCGGATGATGATAGCAGGTTATGAGTATACAGGACAAAAACCATTTACGAACGTTTACTTAACCGGTATTGTTCGTGATAAACTCGGACGTAAGATGAGTAAGAGTTTGGGGAATAGTCCGGAGCCATTAGAACTAATTACAAAATACGGTGCTGATGGTGTTCGTGTTGGAATGTTATTGTGTTCTCCTGCAGGAAATGACCTGATGTTTGATGAAGCGCATTGTGAGCAGGGAAGGAATTTCTGGAATAAAGTTTGGAATGCTTTCCGTTTAGTAAAAGGATTTGAAGTTGCCGATATAAAACAAAGTGCTGCTCAAAAAACAGCGATCACCTGGTTCGAGAATAAATTAAGTGAGCAATTAGAGATCATCAACGATCATTATTCAAAGTACAGGATGAGTGATGCGCTGATGGCAACCTATAAATTAGTGTGGGATGATTTTTGCGCATGGTATTTAGAGGCGATCAAACCTGATTTTGTAGATGGAAAATCTCAACCAATTGATAAGGCGACTTATGATGCAACAATAAATTACTTAGAGAGTTTATTGAAGATCATGCACCCGTGGATGCCGTTCGTTACTGAAGAGATCTGGCATTTGATAAAAGACAGAAGCGAAAAGGATTGTATCATTGTTGCGGCATGGCCTGCACAGAAGGCAGTAGACAGTAAGCAGCTGGCAGAGTTTGAGGTTTGTAAGGAAATTGTAGCGATGATCAGAAATATCAGGGCGCAAAAACAATTGTCCCCAAAAGAAAAGCTGGAGTTAATTGAAAGATCGGACGCTCAACATTCTTATTTTGATGAATTGGTAATGAAACTTGCGAATTTAGGTTCACTTACTTACAAAAAAGAAAAAGTGGATGGCGCATTCTCGTTCATGATCAAATCGACTGAATTTTTTGTTCCGCTTTCAGCAAATATTAATGTGGAAGAAGAAAAAATACGTATCGCTAAAGAATTAGATTACAATAAAGGCTTCTTAAAAAGTGTACAGGTAAAATTGTCGAACGAAAAATTTGTTGCCAACGCAAAACCTGAGCTAATTGCCCTTGAACGCAAGAAGCAGGCAGATGCGGAAGCGAAAATAAAAGCTCTCGAAGATCAATTATCAGCTTTATAAATTAATAAATTGAAGAATCAAAAGACAGCCACAGTAGTTATTTTATTAAGTGTGTTGAACGCTTTTTTATGTGCGGCTGCTTTGGTAACATGGCAATTATCTTCATCGGCAGCCTTCGATCTTGCTTTGGTACTTATTTTGTTTTTCGCTTTTTTCGTTATCTCTTTTTTGGTTCTGTATTTTATTTACAGCCCTTTCATTTTTAACAAGATCAAAAATGTACAGAGTGATCTGAGTAAGATCTTGCCGCAAAATGAAATTCCCGATACTAAATTCCAGTTAGATGAGATCGATCCGATCACGCAATTGGATCTGGAAGTAAAAAAGATAACTATCGCACGCCAAAAAGAATTAGAGCATTTAAAGAATGTGGATAGTTATCGTAAAGAGTATTTAGGTAATGTATCTCACGAATTAAAAACACCGGTGTTTAACATTCAAGGTTATGTATCTACTTTAATTGACGGAGGGTTGAATGATCCGAATATCAATCTCGATTATTTAAAGCGTGCCGACAAAAGTATAGAGCGTATCATCCACATCATCGATGATCTGGAAACCATTACTCAATTAGAGACCGGTTCTTTAGAATTGGAATTTGAGAAATATGATTTCAGCGCACAGTGCCGTGATGTATTAGAGCAATTGGATATGATTGCGAAAAAGAAAAACATCACGCTGTCGCTAGCTAAGAAATTTGATAAGCCTCTCATAGTCTCTGCTGATAAATTCAGGATCCGCCAGGTGTTAGTGAACCTGATCACCAACAGTATCAAGTATGGTAAAGAAGGTGGCGTAACAGAGATCGGATTCAGTCTTTATAATGATGAAGTGATCGTGGAAATTAAAGATAATGGTATTGGAATATCTCCTGAACATTTACCGCGTTTATTCGAACGTTTTTACAGGGTTGATAAGGGCCGGAGCAGGGAACAGGGCGGTACAGGCTTAGGTTTGGCCATTGTGAAGCACATTATAGAAGCGCACCAGAAATCCATCAGCGTAAAAAGCAAAGTAAATGAGGGAACAGTGTTCACTTTTACTTTGAACCGCTTTATCTAAATTTTATATATTAGTGCCATGAAAAAAATCCATGTTTTAGTAGCATTGTTGTTATCTGCAGCTATAGCTTCCGCGCAATTAGATAAATGCGCGACCATGCATGTGCTGAAGGAAAGCATTAAGCAGCATAATTTAACTTCAACTTTTTATACTGCTGAGCAAGCGGCAAATAAATGGTTGGAAGAAAATAAAGCGAAAATCACCGCAAAGACAAAAGCAGTTATAAAGATCCCTGTTGTCGTTCACGTAGTTTATAAGAATGCAGCTCAGAATGTGCCTGACTCAAATATCTATTCCCAGATCTCCGTTCTGAATGAATGTTTCAGGAAAATGAATTCGAATTACGGTAACACCCGCAATATTTTTGATTCTATTGGTGCTGATGTAGAGCTGGAGTTTTGTCTGGCTGATAAAGATCCTTTAGGGAATGCAACAACTGGGATCATCCGTAAATCAACACCTACATCTTCTCAATTCGATCCTCTATTCGGATTTGATAATGTAAAAAAACCATCAAAAGGGGGTGATACACTTTGGCCTCCGTCACGGTATTTAAACATCTGGACCTGCGACATGAGTTTATTTTCGGTTGAGGCTGTTTTAGGTTATGCCCAATTTCCGGGAATGGCACAGCAAACGGATGGCGTGGTAATTCAATACAATTATTTCGGACGTTATGCCAAACCAAAATTCTTAGGTCGTACAACAGTTCATGAAGTAGGGCATTGGTTAGGCATGCGGCACATTTGGGCGGATGATGCTCCTGGTTTAAGTCAGCCCGGTACTTGCGACTCCACCGATTTTGTTTATGATACACCTAATTGTAAAAGTCAGTCAGCACAGGATTGTGATACAGTAATAAATTCCTGCTCAAATGAAGACCCTTATTGGGGAACAATTGATCCTCCGGATATGGTGGAAAATTACATGGATTATAGCAAGGACAGTTGTATGACAATGTTCACCAAAGGGCAAAAAGCGCGTATGTATTCGTTTTTAAATACTAACCCGGACCGTCTTGCTATTTGTACCAGTACAGCAGGATGTGCCACGTTTGCGGGGGTTGGAGAGATAAAGGATCTTGGGAATTATGTTAATGTTTATCCTAATCCTGCCTCCGATCTTGTGAAGATAACGCTCAATAATCTTGGCTACTCTGATTTCAAATATGAGATGTTCAATGCCACAGGTCAAAAGGTAAAAACAGGTGAGATAAATTACTTCATTACAGAGGTAAATACGGCAGATCTGTCAGCCGGAATTTATTTTTTAAAGGTATACAATACCTCTAATACTATTACGAAAAGAGTGGTGGTTAACAGGTGATTTATTTGCAGGATCATTTTTCAATAGTAGTTATTATTCTGGAGAAAGATATTTGTTCCCGGAGATTGGTGAAAAGGAAAAAATGTGAAGTGTTTATCAAAAGATCGAATTGATGATTTAAGGCCGTAAACTAACAAGATAATCTGGTAAGTGTAGGGGACCAGATTTTTTTCACGGTTTAAGTATTGAACCGAGCCAAAAATCATATCTACCTTTGTTTGATCTAACATCTCTGTCTGCCGAGCGACTGCTCCCGCAAAAGATGAAATTTCCCTCCTTAGTCTCAATACAACCGAGACTAATTTCGGTTTTACTTCCGCCAATAAATTTTTCCCATTGTTTATTACCCTTGTCATCGATCTTAAGTATCCAAATATTTTGATTACCGGATCCGGCTCCGTTTGCTGTTTGATAGTGGTCGCTCGTACCGCTTAGAATATAACCGCCATCGGCTGTTTTGGCAATTGATCCGAATTCATCGTAATAATAGTATCCGTAAGTTTTTTGCGATAGAAGATTTCCCAACGAATCAAGTGTCACGATCCACCCATCGCTCGTATTGAAAGAAGCGTCTGTTGTATCGTGATTGCCCCCACCTATATTTCCATCATTTGAATGTGTATAACCGACCAACATCAGGTTTCCACCTGTTGTTTGGATACATGAATTAAGCATGTCTGTATCAGTCCCACCGTAAGATTTTTTCCATTCAATCGTTCCTTTTTCGTTACATTTCAGGATTCGGAAGTTGCAATTTGCTGTATAAATATCGGCTCCCGGAAGGTAAATAATCCCGGCAACAAGATAACCGTTTCCATAGCGTTGAATTGACACCGGAACGGTTTCTTCTTCACCACTCAATACGTTTTCCGATATTATTTTTCCATCTAAACTAACAACTGTTAATGATACATTGCCTAAATAAGGTCGGGTTTCTGCACCTGGTACGGTGGTTTTGTTAAGAATAACGAATTTATTGTCTTGATTAAAGCATGCGGATAAAGCCTGATTATCCCGGATGTCGCCATATGCTAATTGCCATTCAATCTTACCTTTAGAATTCAGCTTGACGATCCAAGCATCACTGTCGGTTTGATCTTTAATATTTCCCGTTTTTTTTGAGTTGGTAGACCCTGTCAGCAGGAATCCTCCTCCAGGGATCAGAAGAATGTCGTTAAGTCTTTCATCACCAACTCCCCCAAACATCTTTTTCCATTCTATTTTGCCATTATGGTTTGTTTTAATAATCACTATATCAACTCCACCTTTGCTTGCAGCCATATCATAGTCCTTTGACTGTGTATGCCCTCCAAAAATATAACCCTGATCCGATGTCTGATGAAAATCAGAAATCATATCATCCTGGCTTCCGCCGATGTTCAATTGCCAGGAAATATTGGTAAGTTGTGCAAGGCCATGAAAAGAGAAAACCGACTGAATAACAATTATGAAAAGTAAGATGTATTGGTTTTGGTTTTTCATGATCAATTAACCTATTTATAGTTCTTCACGGATCATAAACAAGCCCGGTATTGCTGGCTTCGTCCTTATCCTTCGTCGCAAGATTGTCGGGTGTATCCGCAGACCTTGCAGCGGCGGTTTTAAAACGTTCCTCTACAAATTTAACCCAATCTGCGGCAAATACATTGTCATTTGCATCTTTTTTCATGCCTCTCATTTCAAACTGTGCCAGTTTATAGTCTTTATCACCGGCCTCATCGCTAACTGTCTTTGCACCCTGGGCCGCTGACATGTTAGGCCAGGTGGATAAAGTGTCTTTGCCTTTGTCTTTGTCGCCCATTTCAACCATGCTTTTTATCCAGTCTTCAATTATCGGACCATCTTCGCTTGTTTTTGTTCCTACAGGCACCCTAAAGAATGTCATATCCTTAGACATTGTGGCGTTTCCACCAATTGTTTTTGATATTTTATCGATGAATTTGTCCATGCTACTGCTTTTATTGTTTGCGAACGATTTGAACAATTCTTTTTCTTCTTTATTAAGAATTGTACGGTACATGGAAGCAAAGTCACTTCTTGCGAGGATCCGGAAGGTGGCTTTTGAAGCTTCACCTCTTTGCGACGAGCGGTATCCCCGCCAGATATAATTTGCGATCAGCTGGAGGAATCCCTTCAGATTAGCATACTCATTATAAGAATTTTTACCCTGCATTGCAGGTGTAAGATCCTTTAAAATATCAATCGTTTCTTCACTTATAGCAATAAGTTTATCTGCAAAATCTTCACCAAAAGTTTCATGTTCATACTCACGCACAAGGGAACTGTATTGAGATAAAGGGATTGCTTCAGATATTTGTACAGTTGCAGGCCAATGATAGTTTGTGATCTGTACGTAAAGATTGTACCCACTCTTGTTCAATGCTGAATGATGTTTAGTTGAAAGTTCCTTTGGCCAGCGAATAATATAATGCTGGTCAAGCTGCCGTTTTTCATGTGATTTTCCCCGAATATCTTCCACAATACTTTTTTCTTCTGGGGTAACAGTACCCTGAATGTATTTGTAACTTAAATCGTCATCTGTATCTCTCTGGGCATTCAAAGCATCAGTCATTTCCTTGGCGTCTTCAATACGGTCGCGTAATTCAGACCACTTCCTGAACCATTTAGGCGTTTCAAATTCTATAAAGCCCCCGGATTCTGATTGAAGTTCCATTCTGGTTTGTTCTTTATCTTTTTCAAGCACTTTTTTCTCCATGAATTCAACACGGCCAGAAACCAGCTTTCCGCTATCCTTGTGTACCTCCATCGGCTTAGCATTTGTTTTCAGCGTGTTATCTTTTTCAAAGTTCTTTTCATCATAATACTGTTTGTCATAGGTGCCTGGAATGATATTGGTTCCCGTATTTTTACTAAAGGATATTCGTTCAATTTTCAATCGTTTTTTATCGTAATCCACATAGTCTATATATGCCTTTTTTCCTTCTTTTTTTTCTACTTCTCTTTGTTTCTTTTCTTCCTCTTCATCATTTTCAGAAATTTTGGAAACTTTCCATATTTCTACTGTTTCGGCGTCAAACTTGCTTTCATCCAGATGTTCTCTTTTTACCCTCATGAATTCGACCGATCCTTCCCTGAAATTATTGTTTTCATCAACGTGAATGTTTTCTAACGGCTCACCTTTAGTAGTAAGAAATTTGTTCTGAAAAGTATTAGGGTTGGATTCTTCGGGAGATGCCGTAATAATTTCCTGCAGAATAAGATCTTCCTCTTTAAGTTGCGTGTTCAGGAGGCTCTCCCTGCTTTTTTCTGTTTTGAATTTGTAAACATAAGTTTGTTGAGGTTTTTTATCCGGGTTGATTTTTTCTGTGGCGTATTGTGCAGGTAATATTGGGAATGATTTTAAATCCCCTTCTTTTTTTCCGAAACTTTCGTGTCCCGCTTTTTTTGCTGATTTACCATGTTTTCCGGTAGTAATGTATGCAACATCTTTTTCCTGGGGATCGTCGAAATTCTTCGAATTAGGGCCGTATTTCCTTCCAAGCAGTGTTGTGTCCGGTGTGTAATTAGGGTTTGTATTTGGGGCATTGGGGTTTTCCTTTTTAAGTTCAGCCGGAGTCTTTTTTACCGCCCAGATATAGTTTTTGGTCTGGATCTCTACTTTCATTGACCTTTGTATCTTTCTCCTCAAACCGTTTTTCTGCTGTTGCGTATGTGCTAATTCATGCGCTAATAAACTTTTCCCTTCGGTGGAGTTAGTATTGTAATTCCCGTTTTTAAAATAAACGTCCTGACCATAGGTAAAGGCTTTTGCATTGATGCCCTCACTCATTTCATGAGCGTTGCTATCCGTGTGGATCTTTACACCACTAAGATCAGCACCCATTTTGCTTCCCATTTCATTTTGCGTGGCTGCGTCGAGTGATTGCCCGCTGCCTTTGCTGCCGTCTAATTTAGCCTGTAATTGTTCTGTACCATGTAAAGTCCCATTCTCGCTCTTTGCCATTAAGGATGTATCGTTTTCAATAAATGATGACGAACTATGCTTTGCGCCGCCGTTCACTACTTTATTGGCTACAACATCGGCTTCCCGTTCGTATTTGTCATCCGGGTCGCCAATTTCGAGAGAAGATCTTTGATTTTTTTCTTCTTTTTCATCCTCCATACGCCACATTAGCTCGCGGCGGTCTTTCCGGCGTTGAATAATGTTGTCTTTACTTTTATTGTTGTATGCCCTCATTTATTATCAGTTCGTAATAACTCCCCGGGAACCGTTAGACCCTGATGAAAAGCTATACAGATTTTAAATAATAATAAAGGACAATTTTCAAAAAAGCAGACATCAAATGTTTGGGTTTAAAGATGTTTTTATTCTTTCTGATAATTCGGTTAAAGGATTAATTAACAGGTAATTTATTAACATTTCAGGCCATATTTCTTCATAAAAAATTTTGGGAATAGGGGCTAATATGGTTAAACTTGCACCATAATTTTCGAGAAAAATGGCAGAAATACACATAACCGGTATCAAATATATAGAGATCAATACCCAGGAGGACTTAGAATTTAAGTACAAACCGGATGTTCCTAAATTGAAATTAGTTGGCAATATCATAGTAGCTGAAGAGGTGGATGATGATGAAGATGACAGCGTTGTGTTCCTTACCCAAAAACAACTGAACCAGCTTTTATTGAATAAGGACGTTGAATTAAAATTGGTTGAAGACCGTTGGTATCCTGCAAAACCATTAAGCAAAGACCAGGTTAAAAAGGTAGGATTAGTGGATATAGATGCCGAGTACCTTGGCGCCGCGGGCGACATTAAATGCTACGAAGCTGTAAAAGTTTCCGAATAAAACTTGATCCCCGTGAAAGCGGGGATTTTCATTTATAAATGGCTTTAAATTTCAAGACCCTCCTTACGCGTACATTGACTGCCGCTGTTTTTGTGGCTGTTCTTCTCTCAGCGATATATTTCGGTTACTTATCATTCAATATTTTATTCGGGATAATAACTGTTTGGGGCTTGCATGAGTTTTATGAGATCTCGGAAAAATTAAATGCTAAGCCTTTTAGATTAACCGGATATATAACAGCTGCGATCTTATTTAGTGCGAATAGTTCACAATATTCGTATTGTACAGGGCAGGCGGCGAGTTTAACTTTAGTGCCTTTAGCATTTATTTTTATCCTGGGGTTATTTTCAAAAAATGAAAAGCCAATTCAGGATATGGCATTTACCATTTTTGGTGTTGTGTATGTTGGTCTTTCTTTCTCATTATTGAATAGGATTTCCTGGATACAGCCCGGAGTAAACAACGGAAAAATGTTTCCGGGAAATGATTACAACTTTCATTTGGTTTTAGGGCCGATCCTTTTGATCTGGGCAAGCGATTCATTTGCCTATTTAGTTGGTAGCATGATCGGGAAAAGAAAATTGCATGAAAGAATTTCTCCAGGCAAAACATGGGAAGGTACAATCGGCGGCGGCGTTCTTACTATGGCATCGAGTTATATTGTAGCAGGCTGGTTCCCTGAAATTGAATTCAAGCACTGGTTGGTCATTTCTCTTTTAGTTGTTGTATTCGGAACTTTAGGCGATCTGTTCGAATCGCTGTTGAAGCGTCAAGCCGGTATAAAAGATTCAGGAAAGATAATGCCCGGGCATGGCGGCATCTTAGACCGTTTTGACAGTCTTATGCTCGTTACGCCCTTCGTGTACTTGTATTTGAACTGGGTGTTGTGATAAACTAGAGTTTAATGTAATGTACTCTGTTGATCGGGATAACCACACCTTGTTTCAGGATCACCCGCTTATCGGTAACACCCCAAACAGTTGTCTCCACCATTTTGAAAGACTGATCATCTTCAAAATAGATCTTGATCTTCTGTTGTTCTAAATTACCAAGTGATAAGGCTCTGTTCAGATCGGTGATGCGGTCGATCCTTTTGTCAACGTCTTCTAAAACTTCGCTATTTGGAAATCTTAGGGAGGAAATATTTTCCTTTTCAATTTTCTCGAAAGTAGCTGTGCTCATGGCGGAATGTTTTTGGGATTACTTTATCTTATACGCCAAAAAACCACCTCGGTTTCAACAACTTATGAACTCCTTATATGAGGCCGGATAAGGTTCGAAAGCTCTTCCGAACGCTGAGTGCCAATACGATAGGTGAACCCGGCATTATCTTTTAATTCTACAAACTCCTGTCCGCTAGTATAGAATCTTATAACCCCTTTCGAATGAAGATTATATACAGCACGACGAAAAACATTGCGTTTGTAACGGCCTTTGCGCAAATAATTAATGGTGTTGAAATCGATCTTCACTTTTCGCGCTCCTAAAAATCCATCTATCACCATATAGCCCTCTTTGTAAACGCGGGTGTGAATGTGAAGGATGTAGGTGAGAAGTGCCGATATAACAAGAATGATCAGTCCTAATAAAAAGAAAACCTTACCAGAATTCGGAATGTGCTGAATAGGATAAGACCCGATGTAGAACACACTAACCTGAACAGGCTTCGGGTTCTCACTCCAGTAATAGCCGATAAAACAAAACAAAGCCAGCACCATCCGCCAGATAATGCTGAGGCGGTTGTGGCCCATGTATTGTTTCTCTTCAAAAACTAAGTCCCTGTTCATTTAATTAATTCTAATTTCAATATTTTTTTTGTTGAGGCATTTATCTTGTAACGGTCGTCCAAACGCTGGCCGATCACCCAAACCACTTCATTTTTATTAAGGAGTAGCCAGATATTATCTTTTTCGAAGCGGTTCAATTTTTGGTTGATGAGAAAATCGCTGATCTTTTTATATCCTGTCATTCCTAATGGCATGAATTTATCTCCGGCTTTCCATTTACGGATTTTCAGAGGGAAAACAGGTTTCTCCAGATCGATCTGAGCAATATTTTTCCCGCTGATTATTTTTTTTGAGGCTGAAACATCGGCTAAAATCGTAAAAGGTAATTTTTTAAAATCCTTAACATCTTTGATCAAGAATTCTTTATCTGGTGTTTTAGTTTCTAAAGTTTCAATAATAATAAATTCGCGGTCGATCAATGCCTTGTGTGTTTCCGAAAAAAATAGTTTACCGGATTGTGCTTTGCTGAGGTTCTCAAAAATTTGCTCGATCTGAGAAGCGTTGAATCCTTTCGGAGAAAGCCATTCAAATAATAAAAGTTCCGCAGATTCTTCCGCAACTAATTTTTTTAAATTGATCTTTAATGAATTTTTATCTTCAACAACCATTTTCTTATGTTTCTCATTCACAAATTGCTTAACAACTTTAGCCGATTGTTTAAATAAACGGATGTTATTCTCAAAAGTACTTTCAAGTGCCGGATTTAATTTTTTTAGTCCCGGAATAATCTCATGGCGTAAATAATTGCGTTTGTATTTCACTTCATCATTACTGCTATCTTCCCTGTATTTTAATTTGTTTTTCTTAGCGAATGCTAAAATAGATTCTTTGGTGGCAAATAATAAAGGTCTGGCGATCAAATTCTGTTTTTTCGGAATTCCCTTCAATCCGTTAATGCCTGTTCCCCTGATCAGATTAATTAAAAGCGTTTCTACATTATCATTAGCATGATGCGCAGTTAAAATGAAATTGTATTTATTCTTTTTAGCCAGTTCCATGAACCAATTGTAACGCAATTCACGTGCTGCCATCTGAACTGAGGTTCCTGTTTTCTTTACAAACGCTTTTGTGTCGAATTGCCTGGTGCGGATCTTTAATTTATTTTTCCCGGCAAAATCAATACAGAATTTTTCATCAGCATCCGATTCTTTCCCTCGCAATTTAAAATTACAATGTGCCAGTTCGAAATTGTAACCGCCATCTTTTAAGAGCATAGCTAATACAACCGAGTCCACACCTCCGCTAAAAGCGAGCATGAGCTTATCAGTCCTGCTGAATAAACTGTTCTTGGAAATGTATTGTTTTAGCTTGTCTTGCACCCTGCAAAGGTAGTAAATTGGTTTACTATTGTCTGCCTCAAATTGGCAGCATTCAGGACCCCCTCCTCCGCCTTTGTACTTCTACAAGGCTTCAGTAACCGGCGGGGGATAAAATTCTTATTAAAACTGATTTTCATCAATAAAAATCACTTTGTTTTATGTAAAATTGCAGTGTAATTGCATCCGTATGAGCAAAAATGTAAATATGATAGGAGCAGGCCTGGTGGGATCATTATTATCCATCTACCTCTCTAAAAAAGGATATAAAGTAAATATTTACGAACGCCGCCCTGATATGCGCACTGCAAAGATCTCAGCGGGTAAATCGATCAACCTTGCCTTAAGTGACAGAGGCTGGAGAGGATTAGAAGGAGTTGGTATTGCAGATGAGATCCGGAAAATTGCGATCCCCATGTACGGACGTTTTATTCATCACAAAGACAGTTCAACAGCATTTCAACCTTACGGCAAAGATAACCAGGCCATATATTCCGTTTCACGTGCAGAAATAAATATGCGCTTAATGGATCTTGCCGAACAAAAAGGTGGTGTGAAAATTCATTTCAACGAACGTTGTACGCATATTAACAGACAAAGCTTAGAAGCAGAATTCATCAACGAAGAAACTCATAAAACCAGTTCTTCAAAAAGTGACCTGATCTTTGGTTCCGATGGGGCTTTTGCGGCATCACGTTTAAATATGCAATTGAGCAGCGATCGTTTTGAGTATAATCAACACTATATTTCTGCAGGTTATAAGGAATTAATTATTCCTCCCGGTCCCGGTGGAAGTTTTTTAATTGAGAAGAATGCATTACACATCTGGCCTCGCGGAAGTTTTATGATGATCGCACTTCCGAACATGGATGGGAATTTTACTTGTACTTTGTTCTTGCCATTCGAAGGTGAAAAATCGTTCGAAAATTTGAAAACAAAAGAGCAGGTCAGGAAATTCTTTGAAGAAGAATTCCCCGACGCAGTTCCGTTAATGCCAACTCTATTAGAAGATTTTGAAAAGAACCCTGTTTCTTCATTGGTAACAGTAAAATGTTATCCGTGGACCTTCGATAATAAAATTGCTTTGATAGGTGATGCTGCACATGCCATCGTGCCTTTCTTCGGACAAGGAATGAATTGTGGTTTTGAGGATTGTGTGGTGTTGAATGAATTAATAGAAAAACACAAAGAAGACTGGACTAAGATCATGCCGGATTATCAGGCTTTACGTAAACCTGACGGTGATGCGATAGCCGATCTTGCTATTGGAAATTTTATTGAGATGCGCGATAAAACAGCAGACCCGAAATTCTTATTACAGAAAAAGATTGAAGCACGTTTCAATTCGAAGTACCCCGATAAGTGGATCCCGCTTTACAGTATGGTGACTTACAGCCCGCACATCCGTTACAGCATAGCATTAAAAGAAGGAAAAAAGCAGGAAGCCATCATGCAAAAAATTATGGCAATGCCTGATATAGAAAATAAATGGGACAGTGAAGAGGTGGAAAAAGAAATTCTAAAGTACGTTTAGTATTTCGGGTTTAGTGTTTCGAGTTATTCAGAATTCTAATGATATTTCTTCTTGTAAAAAATCTCTCTTTTAATAATAAAGCACTTTAGGTGTGCTTATTGACACGAAACACTAAACCCGAAATCATTCCGCTAACCATTTCTCGATCTCGCCCTGGTCAAGTTCAATATAATTCACAGCATGTTCTACTGTAGAATTATTCACTAAATAAAGCGTTGGTAGATTTGTCCCAGCCAAATAAATAAACGGGCGTGCTCTCAACATGGTGTAAGGTATCTTTTCAGTTTTTGTATCCAGGTAGAACCATTTCATTTTTTCTTTTTCCCCGTTCAGAATAAAATAAAATGAGATGTCGGGATTTTTTTCATGGATCAATCGTATTTTTTTGGCAGCGATCCGGCAATGCTGACAACTCAAACTAAGGAATGCGAGAACATGTTTCCCTTGAGATAGTGTTTTTGGCGGTGTGGTTTCGTAAGCGTTATTATAAAGGGTATCTAATGATAAAAAGAATTTATCTTCCGGTTTATTTAAATAAGCTTCAGAGTAATTAAGATCGACATAATTTAAAACGTGCGGCATTGCCAATCCTGTGAGTAAAAACAAAATGCTTATAGCAGTTCCCAATTTCCCTAATGAATATTGAACAGGGAATTTGTAAATAAAAAAACAAACAGCAAGCATGATCACATTCTTTACGATAGCCTGAAAAGGTGTCATCACAATTGCAGTACCAAAACAACCGCAATTACTGTTGTTGCCTTCATTAAGGATCATGAATCCTAAATATGCTGTGAACATGACAAGTGTTGCGGCCGTAAGTTTGACTGTGAATTTTTTTAGGTAAAGATTAAAGATCAGCATCAGGCCAATGAAAAATTCAAGGCCGATCATGAAACGCGCAATGTACGGAGCAAGGGCCCAGTTCCCAACACCAAGGTCAACAAAAGTATATTCGAAGGGTTCGATGGGATCAAGTTTTGTATAACCTGAATAGATGAATAACAAACCCATCAATACACTTAGTACCAGTGAAACTATTTTTAATATTTTCTCTTTCATATCAAAAAAAAGGCCTCCGACGTATCGGAAGCCTTTTTATATTGGTTAAACTAATATTAGTTTAATTTGCAATCGTAAGTTGTAGTTGAAGAACCACCTGTATAAGTAACAACTTCATCACGAGACATACACTGAGTGCTTGCTTCATGTTTAGTTGCTCTTTCCCAAGTATCAACTTCAGTACTTGATGGTGTTGAACCACCGGTAGAGTAAGTTGTTGTTTTTGTACATGTACAAGTACGTGTTTTATGACATGATGCTAGGCTTATAACCGCAACGATCATTAATGGAATATATACTTTTTTCATTTTTTTTTAAATTTTAAATTTTAATAATTAGCTTAATTTACAGTCTCTTATTGAGCTATCCGTTCCTCCGGTATCTGTAGATACGTTAGAAGTTTTTTGACACCAGTCTTTAGCATCTTTCTTTTTCGCTTTTTTCAAAGTGATTGTAGTTGTTGAAGAACCACTTGTGTCTGTAGTAACACAGGTACAAGTCCTGTCTTTTTTGCAAGATGCAAAGCTTATCGCTAAAGCTGCAACTGCTAAAATTGTAATTTTTTTCATTTTTAGTTTTTTTAAAGGTTTTTAATTTGAAGTCAAAAATAGACAAATTTTTAGGATTGGCAACTACCCCATGATGGGTATTTTATTTAAGCTAAACCTTTAGTCAGATCATCAATTTGATCAATTTTAACCTATTCTTAACCAACCACAAATATCGTTAATTCCTATTGTGCGCTTAACATCTTTTAACAGCGGTTTAAGCCCCTAAACCCCTTATGCTTACTACTTTTGGGAACATTCAAAGTTTATGGTAGATATTAGAGAATTAAACGAAAAAATTCAGCGCGAAAGCGCATTTGTTGACCTGCTTACCGTTGAGATGGATAAGGTAATTGTGGGTCAAAAAAGCATGGTTGAACGCCTTTTGATAGGCTTATTAAGTAATGGCCATATTTTATTGGAAGGGGTTCCTGGTCTTGCTAAAACTTTAGCTATCAATACTCTAGCTAAATGTGTTCACGCTGATTTCAGCCGTATCCAATTTACCCCTGATCTTTTACCTGCCGATCTGATAGGTACAATGATCTATAATCAGAAGCAGGAAGCCTTCTCGATCCGTAAAGGCCCGGTTTTTGCAAATTTTGTTCTCGCAGATGAGATCAACCGTGCTCCCGCAAAAGTGCAATCGGCTTTACTGGAGGCGATGCAGGAAAAACAAGTGACAATTGGTGATCAAACTTTCCCGCTTCCAAATCCGTTTTTAGTTCTTGCAACCCAAAACCCGGTTGAACAGGAAGGAACTTATCCTTTACCTGAAGCGCAAATGGACCGTTTTATGTTGAAAGTGGTGATCGGATACCCTTCAAAAGAAGAAGAACGTAAAATTATCACATCAAATATTTCGCCTGAAGGCATGCCTAAACCAAACGCCATCTTAAATCCGGATGATATCATCAAAGCCCGTAAAGTGGTGAAAGATGTCTACATGGATGAAAAAATTGAGCGTTACATTGTAGATATTGTTTTCTCAACCCGTTTCCCGAAAGATTACAAATTGGAAAAATTCCATGGATTGATCTCTTACGGAGGTTCACCGCGTGCAAGTATCAATTTAGCATTAGCTGCAAAAGCATATGCCTTCATTAAACGCCGTGGTTATGTTATTCCTGAAGACGTTCGCGCAATCTGTACAGATGTAATGCGTCATCGTATCGGTTTAACTTACGAAGCAGAAGCGGAAAATATCACATCCGAGAATATCATTACCGAAATTTTAAATACAGTTGAAGTACCATAGTAGTTGGGAGTTGTTAGTTCGGAGTTCGTAGAATTCGGCTCCGACTCCCAACTCCGAACTCTTAACTCCGAACTCATGGAAACAGCCGACCTGCTAAAAAAAGTCCGCAAGATCGAAATTAAAACACGTGGATTGAGCCGCCAGATATTTTCAGGCGAATATCACAGTGCTTTTAAAGGACGCGGTATGGCTTTTTCTGAGGTCCGCGAATATACACCGGGAGATGATGTAAGAACAATTGATTGGAATGTTACTGCGCGTTTCAATTCCCCTTACGTAAAAGTTTTTGAAGAAGAACGTGAATTAAGTGTTGTGTTGTTGGTTGACGTAAGTGCCAGCGGATCGTTCGGAACACATAAACAGTATAAAAAAGATCTCATCACTGAATTGTCGGCGGTGGTTGCTTTTTCAGCTACTACCAATAATGATAAGATCGGGGTTATTTTCTTTTCCGATAAGATCGAAAAATTCATCCCGCCTAAAAAAGGAAAATCGCACGTACTCCGTATCATCCGTGAATTAATTGATTTTAAAGCGGAGAGTAAAGGAACGAATTTGGAATTGGCCCTGAAATACCTTACCAACGTTATTAAAAAGAGAAGCACGGTTTTTTTGTTGTCTGATTTTTACGCGAGGGATAATTACACGGATGCTTTGAAGATCGCGAATAAGAAACATGATCTGATTGCCATTAAAATAAATGATAAAACGGAATTAGAGATCCCAAAGGTTGGATTGCTTAAATTAAAAGATAACGAGACCGGGAATATCTATTGGGCGGATACAAGCAGTAAAGAATTCCAGAAACAATTTAAAGTGAATGTCCTGAAACGTGAACATGACCTGAAAGATAAATTCAATAAGTGTGGTGTTGATTATTGCGACATCTATACACATGAAGGGTATATTAAACCACTAATGAACTTGTTCAAACGCCGCTAATGAAAAGTAAATTCCAGCATATTTTTTTGTTAGTGTTCATGATCGCTCTCGGAACATCAAAGGCGCAGATCAAAGCGAATGCCGTTTTAGATTCAAGTAAGATCCGGATCGGTGAGCAAACTAAATTAGACCTGTATGTTACTTATGATGCGAATGCTGCAAAGAATTTAAGTATAGAATGGCCTTCATTTGAAGATACGATCACGGGTAAAGTTGAAATTGTTTCGCGCACACCTATCGATTCAACTATTCCTGATAAAACAAATCCTTCATTAATTCAGCAGCACCAGCAATTTATCGTCACGGCTTTTGATTCAGGTTATTTTGCCATTCCGCCATTTAAATTTGTGGTGAATGGTGATACGGTGAACCCTGTTCTCACTGAAACCTTGTTCTTAGAAGTGAATACTGTTCCTGTTGACACTTCTGATACAAAGATCAAAGATATTAAACCACCATATGATGAACCTTTCGATTGGAAATGGTATCTGCCAATGGTGTATTGGGGTGCCACAGCTATATTGATCGTCGCTCTGATCGTTTTCATTATTCTCAAACTCACGAAAAAGAAACCGGAAGCAGTAGTAGAACGAAAACCGGATGTTCCGCCGCATATTTTAGCCTTAGAGCAATTAGAGAAAGTAAAGCAGGAGGCCATCTGGAAAGATGGCAAGACCAAGGAGTACTATTCTGCTATTTCCGATTCTGTACGTTTATACATTGAAGGCCGTTTTGGTATACAGGCTTTAGAATTAACTACTGATGAAATTGTGAGGGCATTTAAATCACAGGTGGTCGATCCGCTTAGTAAGGAAAAATTACAACAAATGCTCGTCCTGGCTGATTTCGTGAAATTCGCGAAACAAATTCCAATTGAGCAAGAGCATGCTATGGCATTACAAAATGCTTTTGATTTTGTGAATGGAACTAAGCGTGAAGAGGAAATTGTGATAGAGGAACCGCAACAGCCGCTGAAAGAGGAGGAACCAAAATGATAAGTTATTTGCAGGACATAGAATTCGCGGAGAAACATTGGTTCTGGTTATTCTTACTGATACCGGTAATGCTGGTTTGGTATTTCGTAAAATTAAAGAAGTATGAAGGTGAAGTTCATTTCTCTTCCTTCCAGAATTTTAAAGGATTAAAAAAACCATTGAAGGCCAGATTGCGCCATTTGGTTTTTGTGATGCGCCTGATAGGCGTTTCTTGCATCATTCTTGCGTTGGCACGTCCTCAATCACGCAGCAGTTGGAAAGATATTAAAACCGAAGGGATCGATATTGTAATAAGTATGGATATCTCTTTATCCATGTTGGCGAAAGATTTTAAACCAAACCGTTTGGAAGTAGCGAAAGAAGTGATAATGGATTTTATCGACCTCAGGCCAAACGACAAAATAGGATTGGTCATTTTCAGCGGTGAAGCTTTCACGCAATGTCCGCTTACAGTTGACCATAAAATTTTAAAGAACATGTTCCCGGATATAAAAGCGGGTTCGCTCGACCAGGGAACAGCTATTGGTATGGGTTTGGCGGATGCTGTTGCGCGTATTAAAGACAGCAAAGCAAAAAGCAAAGTGATCATTTTAATTTCTGATGGTGTTAATAACGTTGGAGAGATAGCGCCTTTAACCGCGGGAGAAATTGCCAAGACTTATGGCCTGCGTGTTTATACGATAGGTGTAGGAACAAAAGGAAAAGCTTTACAGCCAGTGGCGATGTACCCGAACGGACAATTAGAATACGATTATGTAGATGTGGAGATCGACGAGGTGGTTATGACCAAGATTTCTGATATGACCGGCGGAAAATATTTCCGTGCAACGGATAAGGAAAGTTTAGCGAATGTTTGCAGGGAAATTGATAAGATGGAAAAGACCATAATCAGTGAAAAAAGTTTCACTAACAAAGCCGAGCATTTTTTGCCATTAGGTCTTGCAGCTTTGATCTCTTTGTTAATGGAATTCATTTTAAAACGTATAGTATTCAGATCAGCACCATAATGTTCAGATTTGAGAATGACATATTCTTTTACGCGTTTGCAGCATTGCCAATAATGCTGGCGATCTTTATTTGGTATTTGTATACGGTAAAGAAACGTTTGAAAAAATTAGGAGAGTATGAATTAGTGAGATCATTGGTGCCTGATATCTCTAATTCAAAAAAAGTAACGAAGTTCGTGTTACTGATGTTAGCCTTCAGTAGTTTGATACTTGCCATTTGTAATTTACAAACGGGAAGTAAAACACAGGAAGTGAAGCGCGAGGGAGCCGATATCATTGTTTGTCTGGATGTGTCTAATTCCATGTTGGCACAGGATCTTTCCCCGAACCGTTTAGAGCGTGCGAAATTCGCATTAGAAAAAATGATCGATAAATTACAAGGAGACCGTTTAGGAATAATTGTATTTGCAGGAGAAGCTTATGTTCAGTTGCCGATCACAACAGATTACAGCGCTGCCAAATTATTTTTAGGAGGCATTAACACGCAAATGGTGCCTACGCAAGGAACAAACATTGGCGCTGCTATCCGTAAGGCCTTGGAAGGATTCAGTAAAGATCTTGAGAAGAATAAAACTATTGTTGTAATTACCGACGGTGAGAATCACGAACCTGAAGCAGTTGAAGCAGCAGAAGAAGCTGCAAAAGCAGGTATTCTTGTAAATTGTATTGGTGTTGGATCTGAAACGGGCGTTCCTATTCCTATCATGAATAACGGTGCTGTGCAGGGTTACAGGAAAGATAAAGATGGTAATACTGTAGTTACAAAACTAAATAAAGAAGTGTTGCAGGAAATAGCCGGTAAGACGGATGGTATCTTTGTACAAGCTACAAATGCTGATATTGGTTTGAATGCGATCCTTGATAAGCTTGCACAATTAGATAAAAAACAGATCGACACAAAAATGTACACAGACTATGAAGATCAATTTCAATGGTTCTTAGGTTTAGCACTGTTGTTATTTGTGATCGAGTTCTTTATTAGCGAAAGAGTGAGCCAGTGGTTCCGTAAGTTTTTGGCAAATGTGGTGAAGTCGAATAAACAGGTTGCTGGTGTTTTATTTGTTTCTCTTCTTAGTGTCAATGCATCGGCGCAAAAAGATAAAGAGCTGCTGTATGAGGGCAATAATAAATATAACAGCGGACAAAATACCCGGGCGATCAGCAGTTACCGTGAAGCTTTAAAATTGAATCCTGCATTAAAGAAAGCGAATTTTAATTTGGGAGATGCTATCTACAAGGAAGCTGTAGCAATAAAGAATTCGAAAAGTAAAGCATTGATCATGGGAATGAAGCCTGATTCTCTTGCAAATATTATGTTAGATGAAGCAGCTGCTCAATTTGATGTTGTTTCGCAAACTATTTCCGCAAAGGATACTTTACACCAGGCTTTACATAACTTAGGGAATTGCCGTTTAAAGCAGGAGAATTGGCAGGAAGCAGTAAACGCCTATAAAAAATCATTGAAGGTTGATCCGAAAGATGAAGATACACGCTACAATTTAGCGTATGCTTTAAAGAAATTAAAGGAACAGCAGAAAAAAGACAAGGATAAAAATAAAGACCAGCAGCAACAGCAACAACAGCAGCAGCAACAACAACCACAAATGTCGAAAGAACAAGCTGAACGTATGCTGAAAGCTTTGCAGAACATGGAACAAAAATTACAAGGCAAGAAGAAAAAGGGCGAAGGCCAAAAAGTAAAAACAGAAAAAGACTGGTAGGCCGGTAAGTAGTATTAAGCAGACAGAAAGCAGTTAATAATGAATGTAAGTTTAAATAGAAAAAATTGGTTAGTTGCGGTGCTTAGCATTGTAACTTCGCTTTTTTCAATTTCTTTACATGCTCAAAAACTAACTGTACAGGTCAGTGCAAATAAGGTGCAGGTAGGCCAGGCATTTCAGATTGTGTTTTCTATAAATGCGCAGCCTTCAACGTATACGCCGCCTAATTTTAAAGATTTCGATATTTTTTCCGGCCCGAACCAAAGTACAAGTATGCAGTATGTGAATGGAAGCATGTCGACTTCGTTCTCTATTTCATTTTTGATCGCAGCGAAGAAGGAAGGAAAGTTGCAGATCGGTCCGATGACGATGGTAGTGAACGGACAAAACTTCACAAGCAATCCTGTAAACATTGAAGCTACGAAAGGTGCGGTTCCTCCGGGACAACAAAATCAGGCGCAACAACAAACTTCAGGACAAAACCCTGGTGAACAAAGTACGCCTGCTTCCAGTGACGATGATGTGTTTGTAAAAACAACTGTAAGTAAAACCAAGTGCTATATCGGAGAACAGATCATGGTTACGCAAAAGATCTATTCGCGTTTTGATCTCCGGGGTTTTCAGAATGTAAAATTCCCCGCATTTAACGGATTCTGGTCGCAGCAACCGGAAGGTGTTCCGAATGTCCAGTTGCAAATTGAGAATTTAGACGGTGTAAATTATTACGTAGGTGAATTCAACCGCACTTATGTTTTTCCTCAACGTACCGGTGAGTTAACTATTGACCCTACTGAAGTAGAATGTGTAGTAAGAAAGCAAAGCAATAAAAAGCCGCGTAATATTTTCGAGCAATTCTTTGGTGGCGGCGGTTTTGAAGATGTAGTGGTTAAAGCGTTAAGTAAAAAAATAAAGATCAACGTAATTGATGTTCCTGAAGCAGGAAAGCCATTGAATTTTTCGGGTGGTGTTGGGAATTTAAATTACAGGGTAGAAGCCAGTAGGAATAATGTGAAAGCTAACGATGCGTTCAATTTAAAGATCACCATCAGCGGAAAGGGAAATTTAAAATTATTGGAAGCGCCTAAATTAACTTTGCCTGAAAGTTTCGAAAGTTATGAGCCGAAGATCTCTGAGAATATTTCTAATGCAGGCGGAGTTAGTGGTTCTAAAACGTATAATTACCTGATCATTCCGCGTGAGCCTGGTGAGTTTACATTGAATAGTCTTGATTTCAGTTATTTTGATCTTGATAAAAAGAAGTATGTTACTATCCCTTCTCCTGATTTAAAAATTACAGTAACACCGGGTGATGGAAAAAGTAATGCTTCTGCCCAGGTGTTTGATCATTTGAAGCAGGAGGTAAAGGAATCGGAAAATGATATCCGTTACATTAAGAAAGGTGATTTTGAGTTAACGAGAAAAGACTCCGAATTCTTTGATTCATCATTGCATTTATTCTTAATGACGCTTCCTTTGATATTATTTGCGGGCGGATTAAGTTACCGCGCGTATTATATTAAACAAAACAGTGATGTTGTGGCTTTAAAAGGACGTAAAGCTGCGAGTTTCGCAAAAAAACAATTAGTAAGTGCCGAAAAGCAAATGAAAGCTAATAACAAAGAGGCATTCTATACCGAAGTGACCAATGCTTTGAATAGCTATTTAGGAAATAAATTCAATATTCCTGTAGCTGATCTTTCGAAAGAGAATATCACAAAAGAATTACAATTGCACCGGATAAAACCTGAAACGCAGGCGAAGTTATTTGATACGATCAACCAATGCGAATACGCTAAGTATGCGCCGGGAGCTGTTAGCGGCGACCTGCAAGCGGTTTATAACAGTACTGTGGAATTGATATCAGGTATTGAAAATGAATTGAGGAATGTTTAAAATAAATCACATATTCACACTTGTGCTGATGTTGCTGAGTTTTGCTTCATTCTCAAATGATTTGCTTAAAAAAGCAGAAACGGCGTATGAAAAACGCGAGTATAAAAAAGCGATAGAGACTTACGAGCAATTGATCAAAGAAGGTTATTTTTCTTATAAATTATATTACAACCTCGGGAATGCGTATTACAGGAACCATCAGTTAGGAAAAGCGATCTATAATTATGAGCGGGCTAAGAAATTAAATCATGACGATGAGGATGTAAAGAATAATTTGGCTCTGGCGTATACTAAAACTATTGATAAGATCGAAGTAAAAGAGAACTTCTTTATCAGTGCGGTTAAAACAAATGTATTGAGCAGTTTCACCACCACAGCGTGGGCCTGGTTAAGTATTGGAGCTTGTGCTTTGTTCTTTTTGTTCTTGTATCTTTTCATTGCAGGCCGTACCGTTGTTTTAAAACGAATTTCGTTCTTTGCTGCATTGGTATTGCTGGTAGGTTTCTTTGTGGTGTATTTCCTTGGTAAATCTGCAAAAAATGCAAAAGAACAAAATAATTTTGCGATCATTACTGCAACGGAAACGAAAGTCTATAATGAACCAACTCCTACTTCTACATCTAAATTTGGCCTGCATGAAGGCACCCGTGTCCGGATCGTGGAATTAAATGCCGATTGGATCCTCATTAAACTCGAGAATGGCAACGAAGGCTGGTTGCGCCTGAGTGATGTCGGTGTTTTTTAAGCTGCAGATTTCGCAGATTAGCACAGATTGACTATTTTTATCCTAAGCATTTATCCGTGCTAATCTGTGAAATCTGTGGCTAAAATATTTTTATTCTTTATTATACTCCTTTTAGTTGGCCATTCAGCTATTTCACAAAATGCAGATCTGCGCATTCTGAAAAGCATAAACAAAAATGATTTCCCTGTTTGGGATGAAAGTATGCGGATCACCTCTGATGCTGTGTATCCGTTCATGGTGGTTGCACCTGCAGCGCTTTGGATCACCGGGCATTCCTATAAAGATGAAGAAATGAAGCGCAATGGTATTAAAACAGCCATTGCCATTGGAGGTAATATCGCAATTATGGTTGCTTTAAAAGAAAGCGTTAAACGTCCCCGTCCTTATACAAGTTACCCTGATGATATTGTCTTGCGCCAAAAAACAACAGGTTTCTCGTTTCCTTCAGGCCACACATCTTCTGCATTTGCAACCGCTACAGCATTAACATTGAGTTCAAAGAAATGGTATGTTGCGGTTCCTGCTTTTACATATGCAGGTTTGGTTGGATATTCCAGGATGAGATTGGGAGCACATTACGGAAGTGATGTATTGGTAGGAATAATTGTCGGAGTAGGTAGTAGTTTACTTACGTGGCAATGCGATAAATGGATCAGTAACAAGTAATTTTAAATTTTGAACGTTGAATGAAGCAGCGAATTACTTTTTTCACAATTGGCGTATCAGATCTTGATGCGATGAAAAATTTTTACAAAGAAAAGTTCGGGTGGAAGACCATGAAAGACAGCGATGGTATCGTGTTCTTTAAATTGAATGGATTTATTTTCGGATTGTATCCAAGGCATGAATTAGCAGAAGATATAGGTATTAAAGACGATGGTAAGGGATTCAAACAGTTTTCCATGGCGATCAATTTAAATTCGGAAAAAGAAGTAGATGATCTGTTCGCTGACTTTAAAAAGACGGGTGTAAAAATCATCAAAGCACCTGAAAAAGTGTTTTGGGGAGGATACAGAGGTTACGTTGCTGATATTGAAAATAATTATTGGGAGTTTGCTTATAATCCTTTTCTTAAGTTAGATGATGAAGGGAATGTGCAGTCTCATCAGTAGAAAATTCAGTACGAATGTGACAATTCGACAATTTGGCAATTTGACAAATGGGGTTTATCTGTTAATGAAGAAATTAGTTTTTATAATTGGAATTATAGTGGTGTTTGGTGTTAAGCTGAGCGCCCGGGATGCTTATGTTTTAGTTTTGGGAGTTGCGCAAGATGGTGGCTATCCGCATTTGGGTTGTGAGAAAGAGTGTTGTAATAAAGCGTGGAAGAATGATTCTTTAAAACGTAATGTTGTTTCTTTGGCTTTGGTTGATCCTGATTCTAAAAAGTGGTGGTTGTTTGAAGCGACACCGGATATTAAGGAACAATTAGAATTATTTAAAACACTTACCAAAGGTGAATACTCTTATTTGCCTGCTGGAATATTTATTACGCATGCACATATTGGTCATTATGCAGGTTTAATGCAGTTGGGGAGGGAAGTGATGAATGCAAAAGAAATTCCGGTTTATGTTCTTCCAAAAATGAAAAATTATTTGGAAACGAATGGGCCGTGGAGTCAGTTGGTGACTTTAAAGAATATCTCACTTTACAATATGGATACGGTTGAAGCCCTGGAACCACAAAAAGGAATATTGGTCAGTGCTTTTACAGTTCCACACCGTGATGAATATTCAGAAACAGCCGGATTTCGAATTGTAACGGGGAAAACCTCTTATTTATTCATTCCCGATATTGATAAATGGCAAAAGTGGAAAACAAGCATTATTGATATGGTCAGGAAAACGGATGTAGCTTTTCTTGACGCTACATTTAGTGATGTAAAGGAATTGCAGAACCGCAAGATGGAAGAGGTTCCACATCCTTTTGTAAGCGAAACTATGGATCTTTTTAAGAAGGAGGCTAAAGAAGAAAAAGTAAAAATCCATTTTATCCATTTCAATCACACAAATCCTGTCATGTGGGATAAAACCGCTAAGAAAAAAGTTTTAGACCAGGGGTTTCAAGTGGCGGAGCAGGGTGTGAAGTATTGAATATTTTGTATCTTTATTAAAGTTAGGCGATATAAACGCTTATAAACATTTGTAATTATTTGTTTGTGGCGCCTAGCCATTAGTTAGCAGTAATTTTATTAAGACATGAGATCATTTAGTGAAATACATTGGTTAGACTTTCCAAAAACCTACTTTGAAACAATCAGACAGGAAATATTAAGTAATGGTAAGGACTATATTCTTAAAGTTGATGAGGACGAATATGTAAAATATTTAGTCGAAAAATATACCATTGAGTCCCTGAGTGTTTTGACTGAATCAGAACACATTTCCGAGCCGACCAAATCGACTGAAATGGTTTATGATATGTTCGGACGAGAAGTTTCAGCTACTGTCCTTTACTTCACCATTACTTATAATTTCACCGGACACGCGGGACTTTTTAAAGTCAAGCCCAATCCAAGCGGATTAGTTTCACACGAAATCAATGTAAATACTCATAACTCTACTGTTTCTTTTAACGTAAAACTATTGAACCAAAATCCAGAAGAGTTCAAACAATTAAAAGCACGAAGCTATTCGGATGCTTTTTTTAATATCAAAAATCTCAATACTAACGTTGAAGAAATGAATCGGACTTTTGAACAAGACGTTCGAAATGTGTTTATTACTGAAAAGAATAAATACAAAAAGGAAAATGATTTCTATGCAGCAATTAATGTCAAAGTAAATCCTAACACTACTTCGGTTTTCACAGCTCCGACAATTAAAAAGCGAATTATTCCTCAACCTGACGTTCCAAAAGGAAAAGAATTGAATTCTGTTCCCACAATGAGTTCTGAAATGTATAATGACGTATTGAAAGTGATTTACGATTCAGGAAAAGGAATGGAGAAAAAACCTTCTCTTTATCAAAATAAAGACGAAGAAGGATTAAGAGATCAATTTCTTTTTATTCTTGAAACCAGGTACGTTGGCACAACGGCGACAGGTGAAACTTTTAACAAAGGCGGTAAGACCGACATTATTCTTAAATACGCCAATGACGGGACAAACTTATTTATCGCTGAATGCAAATTCTGGCATGGCTCTTCGGAATATCTTAAAGCAATAACACAATTGTTTGACAGGTATCTTACATGGCGAGACTCAAAAGTTGCAGTAATATTATTTGTTCAGAACCAAAGTTTCTCCGACGTTCTTGAAACAATTCAAAAAGACACTTCAACTCATCCATACTATACCAAAGACATTGGGAAAAGAGGAGAATCTTCTTTCAGCTATTTATTTCATCTTCCACAAGACAAAAATAAACCTGTCGAAGTCGAAATTATGGCTTTCCATTACCATCAAAAATAAAACTACTGCTAACACACGGTTGGCGTCAGCGGGCGGACTATAAGCGCAGCGCGCGCGGACAATCGGTCGCTTCGCGAATTTAATTGCGGCGCTGCAAAAACATTTGTACCTTTAAGTAACATTTTCGCAGGTTGACGTTGACGTCGCACAATCCCGCCGAACGCCAACCGCGAAACCGTTATAGGTAAGCTGCGGAAAATTTTCGTTGGACGAATGAACTTTCTTGTGCTTAAGATGTACAGACTTATTAAATAACAGAAACCCCATAGACTTTGAAGATTTTTAAACTCCTTACCTTTTTGACAATTACATGTTGGGTTGGTTGCTCAGACAATCAGCAAAAAGAAGCGTCGAACGAATGCCCGTATATGGATTCAACTTCAAACTCAGAAATGCGAACTGCTGCCTTCACCAGAAATGGGAATATTGATCAAGATGGAAAACTCGTTTCAATAGCGAGTCCGCATGAAAAATATTTTGGTATTGACATGAGCCATGGAGGTAGACAAGGTGATGGCATACATACAGACGTTAATGGAAATAAATATAGTTTCGCAACATTTACAACAGTTATTACAAATGACACAACTCTTCCTATTAAAATAAAACTTAATCTTCCGACAGAATACACTTATCCGTCACCTTATAATAAACAGAAGTTTAAACTGTTTTTGCTTCCAAAAAAGGAAACTCTGCAAGAACAAATTGATCATAATCATATAAGTGAAGAATCAAAAAATCTTTTAACGCTGCTAAGCACCTCTGTGACATTAAATAATGGCTTCCTTATGGTGTCATTAAGCGAAGAAACAAAAAAGTTTATCAAGAACTATGTCCCTTCCACATTAGATCAAACTGTTAATCCGAATGAAAAATACACCATAACAATTGGTATGCTTGTGGACACGAAATATATTCCTCCTGGGCAACTCGCCTTAATAACAAAAGGGCATAAATATCCTTTTTTTCTCACTACTGCGATATAAACCAAAATATCTCTTCAAGTAAATCGTCAGATTTATTTCTTGGCTTGGATTTTTTTATTAGGAATGGCTTCGAGGATTCTCGTAAATGCTATTTGGCTATCCCATGTGGAGAAATTACTTTTTCTAAGGACTAATCCTTGCAGACACTTAAGCATGACATAGCTGTGTGCTGCACTACAACTTATAACACAGGGTGTGGCGACAATTTTTCCTTAGCGCCCGCAACGGGCATGGCGGGAAAAATTGCTTGCCGACGGCAGAACTTAAAACGCCAGTCTTAAGAAAGAGCTTCAAAATAAAATCATTATCTTTATTAAAGGGTTTCTGGAAGCGCAAAGTAAAAACTGCGTCAGTCCCGAAACCGTTACCGGCAAGCCGTGACGACCACCAAACCGTCGACAAAGGGCCTTGGAAATAAGCCGACAATTTCGTATATTTACGTTATGAAATCGACCTCAAAGAAATCTAAAAAAGGACATTCACTTAGAGAGCAAATCCTTAAGTCTCTTATGGCTTCATTTAAAATTGAGGGTATCGACATTCCATTAAGTGTTGCTGAGCAGGCACTCAAAAAAGTGGAACTTAACCTGGGAAAATAGACCTAATAAAGGCTATCATTTTTGCATAATCTTTATTCGCGCAATTCTGAATCCCCTTAACGTATTCTTCAAATTCTTTCTTTCCGACTTTTTCAAATCGCAAAGACTCGTATCCAGCTTTACGGATCATTAAATTAGCAAGTAGTCGAGCGGTTCGACCATTTCCCTCACGAAACGGGTGAATAAAAAGTAATTCTCCATGAACCTTCGCAACATCCTGAATAAGATCTTCCTGACTTACGTACTTGTTCTTTAGTTTCTTCAAAATATCCTTTTCGAATTCAGCCATAGTTTCCGGTAAAAACTTCGCTTCGGCAAACGGAAATCCACCTTTCGACATATTTACATCTCGGTATCTTCCAGCAAAGCTATACAGGTGATTTAAAGCCATTTTATGCAGACTTAAAATATACTTGACATCGAATTTAGTTCTCGCAGACAATTTTTCTGTAAAATAAATTTCCGCCTTTAAAAACCCCCTCGAACTCCGACTCATTAATTTCTTTTTCGGTCTTCAGACCCAACAAATTGGGTAGAATATCTCCTTGGCTATCGGGTGACTTGTATTTCACTCGACAAATATTCTAAATAGCGGCCAGCCGGTAACCAGCGGTCTGGTGCCATTGGGCGGGATCGGTCATCGTTCGCGCGCAATTAAAGCGGCAGACAATTAATTTCCTGCTCACTAATAAAGTAAGTATCTTTAAATGAACATGGAGGTTTGGGAAAGTTGATGCTTCGAAAGCCCAACGGCACTTGGCCGCCAACCGTTACTCATACAACTTCTCAAAAGCTTTCGGCAGCCTTGCAATAACATCAGTCGCCAATAAACTTTCAATATGTATTTTCTTTAGAGCATTATCGGCTGCTGAGCCGTGAATGTAAACGCCTATTAATGCAGCTTGAGGCGGCGTGTAACCTCTTGCTAATAATCCTAAAATAACTCCTGTCAACGTATCGCCGCTGCCGCCTTTTGCTAAACCTGCATTACCGGTTGAGTTGAAGAATATATTTCCGTCAGGCATCACAATTTGTGTATAAGCGCCTTTTAAAACTATGATGCAACGGTGTTTTAAAGAAAATTGCCTGGCGCTTTCCAAACGTTCAAAGTCATTGATGTGTTTTTGTGTCAACCTGTCAAACTCTTTTACATGCGGCGTTAAAATAGAATCCGGAATTAAAAAACTCAGTAAGGTTTTGTTATTCGATAAAACATTTAATGCATCAGCATCAAACACCATTGGTAAGTTATAGTTCAATAAATTCTTGATCACTTTTTCTGATTCAGGTGTTGTTCCTATGCCAGGACCAATTGCAACAGCGGTGAATTTATCCATTGGCGGTAATTCAGAAATAAATTCTTCATGGCTATCAGGATTTACCATGGCTTCAGGAATTGAGTTTTGTATAATATCAATCCCTTTTTTCGGAGTTTGAACTGTCAATAAACCTGCACCACTTCTCAAGCAAGCTTTTGCAGCAATAACTGAAGCACCCATTTTTCCGTAAGCACCAGCCACTAATAAAGCATGGCCGTAAGTTCCTTTGTGGGAAAATTTGGCTCGTGATCTCAATAATGGCTGAAGATCTGTTTTTGTAATGTAATAATAAGGAGTAGCAATATTTTGAATGAATGTTCTGTCCAGCCCAATATCAAGGATCTCAAATTCCGGAACATACATTCCGTTCTGCGGCATTAAGAAAGATAATTTCGGAAATTGAAAACTTAAAGTGACGGAACTGCGAACGATCACATCATCTTTATCATTCGGTTTATCGGCGTATAACCCCGAAGGAATATCAATACTGATAACAAATAATTTTGTTGAATTGATAAAACCAACAAGTTTCGCTGCAATCCCTTCGATAGGTTTATTTAAGCCGGTGCCGAATATGGAGTCAATAATTAATGTAGAGGGCGTGAATTGAACTTTTTTGAGGTCTTCTTCTTTTTCAAGTGCAGAGATCACTTCCGGCTTTAATTCTTTTAAACGTTCCAGGTTGATCTTGAAATCTTCACTGGCATTGGAAGAATGTTCAACTATAAAAACTTTTACATTATAATTTCTTTTGATCAGGAATCGCGCTATTGCTAAACCATCACCGCCATTATTTCCTTTCCCGCAAAAAATAACAAATTCAGAATCGATGGATGACTTTTTTACAATGTGCTTGATACAAGCCATTGCCGCACGCTCCATAAGATCAATAGAAGCAACGGGTTCATTTTGGATAGTGAAAGCATCACATGCTTTTATTTGCTCAGGGCTGAGGATTTTCATTAGTGACAATTACAATCCGTTCCACAATCATCTTTCTTCTTGCCGGCAAAGACTGGTTTCAGGAATTTAAACACTAAAAACACTGCAGCTCCGGCTACTAAACTATAAACTATGATGTCTTGTATATTCATTAGCGGACTAAAACCAATTTTCTTTTTCCTAAGGAATTATTTTTTTCTCCCGTAACCTCAATAAAATAGACACCGGCATTTATTTTTTCAAGACTTATAGTTTCGTGAAGAAGGCCTGAATTCTTTTCGGATACAATTTTTCCGTTCAGATCAATGATCTTTATGTTTCCTATTGAAAGTTCACTTTTAATGCAGACCGTTTCTGAAGCGGGATTCGGATAGATTGTAAAATATGCATTGTCTGATGAAGCTTCGTTTATATTGGCACAGGTACAAAGCAGTTTATACTTCGCAATAAATCCATCTGTATTTCCTTCACAAGCTAAAGTATAAGTTGATGGTGAAAGATCAAAGTCAAGTGGTCTTGTAAAATAACCGCCAATAAGAATATCACCGTTAGAAGCCGAACTCATACAATAGGACTGATCATCTCCTGCGCTCCCTATAGGATAAGCAAAAGAAAAATTCCCGGAGGTTGTATACTGTGCAAGAAAACCATCCCTGACGCCTGAAGAGGTGCGGGTGGCAACAGCAACTGAAGGATCAAAGTCAACGGTAGCAGAAAAAGTTCCGGTCACTAAAATATCGTTGGAGGCATTAAACCCTAAACCATATCCCTGATCCGGACCAATACCGCCGAATCCTTTGGCCCAAATATAATTTCCATTAAGATCAAATTTCTCTAAGAAGATATCTTCAACACCATTAGAAGGTAATGTATAAGTTGAAGCAGACGGATCAAAATCACAACCTGAATTATAATGTCCTGTAACATAAATATTGCCACTCAGATCAGCGATCACAGCGTTTCCGCTTTCACTTAGTGGACTTCCAATTCCTTTCGCCCATAAATAATTCCCTGCTGCATTGTATTTAGCAACAAAACAGTCCAAAAATCCTACTGCTGTAATATTGCTGGTTGCGGATGATGGATCAAAATCGCATGTAGAACCGAACAGTCCGGTTAAAATTATATTCCCTCCCTGGATGGTAACCGCTATGCCCTGATCATTGTTAATTCCTCCTATCAAATTAGCCCAAATTAAATTTCCATTATTATCATATTTTGCAAAGTAGGCATCCGGTGTTCCAACAGGAGTTAAATAGTAAGTGCCTGCAGAAGGATCAAAGTCAGGACTTCCTGTAAAATAACCCGTAATTACAATATCGTTAGTCGATGGATCAATAGCTATGTCATTCACGAAATCGAAATTATTGCCGCCAATACTTTTCGCCCAGACAAAATTTCCGTTCATATCGTACTTGGCAAAGAAAACATCTTGTGTTCCTGAAATTGAAGAAAGAGTGAAAGTAGAAGAAGATGGATCGAAATCAACTGTTGCATTATAGGTTCCCGCTAGATAAACATTACCTGCTGCATCAGTTGTAATTGCGTTGGCCCTGTCGTTATCATATCCCCCTATACTTTTAGCCCACACTAAATTTCCGCTATTATCATATTTCGAAATAAAAATATCATTAGTATATCCAGTTGACGCCAAAGTATAAGTTGCGGGTGACGGATCCATATCGGGTAGTCCCATAAAATAACCTGTGGCATAACTATTGCCTGATACATCGGTCTTCACACTGAGTACTGCGTCAACGCCTCCAAAGGTTTCCTGAACAGTATTCGCCCAAAGATAATTTCCGTTCACATCATATTTGCCTAAAAATAAATTACCAAGTATATCACTCATATACTTTGTACTTGCTGAGGGATCAAAATCTGCAGTTCCTATCAGGTCACCTGTTGTAAAAGCATTTGTGCTTGCGTCGAAACAGCAACCCCAGGCTTCTGTTAAACCACTGAAGACACCGTTGAAATTTATGGCCCATATGTAATTTCCATTTTGGTCGTAGCGTGCAAGGAAAGCATCGCTATTGGAACTTCCGGCGGCAATGGTAGCAGTTGCTACAGATGGATCGAAGTCAGCAGTGCTTAAAAATTTCCCTGTGATCAGAACTTCACCTGTGTTACTCAGAGCTAAATTGTTGATATAATCATTAGCAATACCACCAATTGCTTTTGCCCACATCAAATTACCGTTTACATCATACTTCGCGAAATAACCGTCATTTATCCCTGCAGAAGTTAAATTAAGAACTGCCGCGGAAGGGTCAAAATCGAAAAACCCCGAAAAACTCCCGCCTACAACAACATTACCTGAAGCATCTGTGGCAACAGCATTCCGCGATCCTACATTACTCACAGGGTTGGCCCAGACAAAATTGCCTGCAGAAGAATATTTCGCGCAAAATTGCCCGAACCCTGAGGCGTTTAATGTATAGGTTGTGGCAGAAGGATCAAAATCAACTGTATTGCTAAAGTATCCTGAAATAAAAACATTATTAGCGGCGTCATTTGCAATTGAGAAACCGATATCATTTTGTGTGCCGCCTATATTTTTGGCCCAGGTGTAATTTCCATTGGCGTCGTATTGCGCCATAAAAATATCGTTGCTTCCGATGTTTGAAGTAAGTGTAGCAACCGCTGCTGAAGGATCGAAATCTGCGGTCATGCTAAAATATCCGCATATATTTATTTGCCCTGTTCCGTCAATGCAAATGGAATTCGGAACCTCTGAGCCATTGCCGCTGATCGCTTTCGCCCAAATATAATTTCCGTTCGGATCGTATTTAGCAATAAAAGCATCAGAGCCTGTACCGGTTGAACTAAGTGTAGCTGTAGAAGGGGAAGGGTCGAAATCACTAATGCCAGCAAATTCACCTGTTACATAAACATTTCCGGCCGCATCCAATATAAGTGAATATGCCTGTACTATCCATGAACTTCCGACTTCTATTACCCACTGGTAATTCCCTGCCGCATCAAATTTCGAAACAAAGGCATGCTTTTCGTTATATGCATTTCTGAAATCGGTTGCAGGAGAAGGATCAAAATCTATTTTGCCCTCAAAATAGCCCGCTGTAAAAATATTTCCGGCTGCATCTGTTACAACGTCTCTTCCAAAATCAAATCCGCCCGATTCGCCTCCTATACGGTTAGCATAAGTAAAAGCCGGGATCTGCGAATAAGAAAATGCAGGGACTAAAAGAAACAGAAGCAGTTTAAGATAGTTTTTCATTTTATTATTTTTATTTCAATATGGGTAATGTAATACTCGAAGCATTCTGTTTATCATGATAAACTTTAATATCACTCTTCACAAAATCTTTTTCATCACAATGATAAATATCACAGAAGGTTTGCGGATTCCTGTCTGCAATAGGGAACCACGAACTCTGGATCTGGATCATTAATTTATGTCCTGCCTGAAATGTATGTGCAATATCCGGAAGGTCAAATTTCACTGTAGTAACTTCTCCCGGTTTAAATGCTTCAGGTTTCTCAAAACTATTTCTGAATTTACCACGCATTATTTCTCCGCGCACTAACATCTGGTAATTGTCCATTAAATAGTTTCCGCCTTTTCCTCCTTGTTGTCTCCAGTGCTGAGTTAATTCTGCAGCATCGCAGCAATAAGATGAATCGTATTTAAAATTAGCAGGGAATACATCAATTACTTTCACAACAAAATCAGCATCGGTTGAAGAGATGGCGACTTTTAAATTCGCGGTTAAAACACCTGCCAGGGTCATATTCTCTTTTAAAACTTCGGTTTCAAAAACCAAAACATCCGGACGTTGGGCAGCAAAACGCTGATCATCGGTCATGTATTCATTAGTTCTGTATTGATGCGGCTGATCTGTATACGGAACAGGCTTTGCAGGATCACTTGTGTACTGTGAATAAGAATTACTCGTTTCAGGTGCAGAAAAAGATAATTTATTTTTGTCGTGGAGATAGATGGGTTTATTATCTACACCATTCGGAGGCCATGAACCGAATTTCCGCCACTCATTTATTCCTGTTACAAAAACACTTGCCTCTGCAATTTGTTCAGCACTTCCTTTATTCTTTAAATAATAATTGAAGAAAGGTATCTCTATAGTTTGCTGGTAGAAATCAGCTGTTTTAGAGCCAAACCGTATGTTACCTAAATTACTGCCGTTAGTTCTGCTCCAGCCACCGTGGATCCATGGTCCCATTACTAATTTGTTATTGGTAGTTTTACTTTGTTGTTCAATAGCCTTATATAAATTCCACGCACCGTAACAATCTTCCGCATCAAATAAACCACCAACGATAAGCATTGCAGGTTTTACATTCTTACAAACCCGTCTTGCATCTCTCGCTTTCCACCAATCGTCATAGTTCGGATGAGCAATAAGATCGTTCCAGAATTTTATCGAATCACCCATCAGCTTTGTGAAATTTTTAATTGGACCCGTTTCCAGGTAAAATTTGTAATTATCTAAGATCGGATATTGGAATCCTTTCCTTCCCACAGTGGTTGGTTTCGGACGAGGCAAGCCAAAGCCGGAATAAAAATGAAATGCATCCATGATCATGAACGCGCCATTGTGATGAAAATCATCACCTAAGAACCACTCTGTAACCGGCGCTTGCGGACTCACAGCTTTTAAAGCAGGATGGTTACTCAATGCAGCCATTGTACTATAGAATCCCGGATAAGAAATACCGAAAACACCAACATTGCCATTATTGTTTGGAATGTTTTTCACTAACCAATCAATAGTATCGTAAGTATCCGTACTCTCATCAATATCTTTTTTTGATTTTTTATTTTCAATATGCGGGCGGACATCAACAAATTCACCTTCGCTCATCCAGCGGCCGCGCACGTCCTGTACAACGATGATGTAATCCTCTTTTAAATATTCTCTCCAATACGTTCCCCAAAGGCGAGGTGAATATTCATTCTCTCCGTAAGGCGCGCAGGAATAAGGGCTTCTTGTCATTAAGATCGGCGATTTTTCTTTTGCGTTCTTCGGTATATAAACTGTTGTAAATAATTTAATACCGTCGCGCATCGCGATCTTATATTCTTTTTTAATGTAATTTTCTTTTATCCAGGCCGGTGTTTCATCTGCTGAAGAGAATTTCCAAATGAAAATAATAAGAAAGAAAATTAATTTTTTCATCACGAAACTACTTTTAATAATTGCTTTACTGTCTTTGCTTTTTGTTTGGCTTTTACCAGTTCATCATCAGTAATCGTCACATGCCCCATTTTCCGGAAGGGTTTTGTATTTGCTTTCCCGTAAAGGTGAACATACACGCCGCCGAATTTCATAACGTCTTCCATACCTTCATATTTCGCAGGGCCTTCATAACCCATTTCGCCAAGGAGATTGATCATTACGCCGGGTTTAACAATAGAAGTATCTCCCAATGGTAAATTTAAAATAGCGCGCCAGTGCTGCTCGAATTGTGAAACTATATTGGCTTCAATGGTATGATGCCCGCTGTTGTGCGGACGCGGAGCGATCTCATTCACTAAAACTTTTCCGTCTTTCGTTAAAAACAATTCCACTGCTAATAACCCAACTATATTTAATTTTTCAGCAATTTGTGTGGCAATAGAGATAGCTTCTTTTTCAATATTTTTTTTGATACTCGCCGGTGAGAATAAGAACTCTACTAAATTGGCCTGCGGATTGAATTCGCATTCCACAACGGGAAAACATTTACATTCTCCATCCGGATTGCGAGCAACGATGACTGAAAGTTCTTTGTCGAAATCAACTAAACGTTCCAATACACTTGGTTCGTTAAAGGCTTTCTCTAAATTATCAGGGTTCACTAATTTTATAACACCTTTTCCATCATAACCGCCTTTACGGAGTTTCTGGAAGAACGGAAAAAAATCAGCGTACTTGGAAATTTGTTTTTTATTCTCTGTCACAAAAAAATCAGCAGTTGGAATATTGTTACGCTGATAGAACATTTTTTGCAATCCTTTATCCTGGATCAATTCAATAACCTCAGGCTGCGGATAAACTTTTTTTCCTTCTTTTTCTAATTGTTTCAGGGCTTCAATATTTACATTTTCAATTTCTATCGTGATAAGATCTTTGTCTTTACCAAAATTGTAAACAGTTTCATAATCCGTAATACTGCCTTTTTTGAAATTGCTGATGCCTTTGCATGGAGCGTTCGCATCAGGATCCAAAACAAAAATATTAAGGTTGTAATTAATGGCATTTTGGATCAGCATGCGGCCTAATTGTCCGCCGCCTAAAATGCCAATTTTGTATTGATGGGGCTCGAAAGAATTCATTGTTTAAAAAGTGACACAAAGTAACGAGAATTTAGGGAATTAGGGGTCAAAAAAACCAATTTTTCTATTGGAAAAAGCCGCCTAAACGTATAGGGGACTGGTTCCCACAGTTTTGCCTTATAAATACTGTATTTTTATTGAGAAGCACACTTGTATTTTTTTATATTTGTACTCTTAAAGGCCCTAATTACGCATGAAAATTTCTTATAACTGGTTAAAGACTCTGATAAATATTGATATTGATGCCAATGAGGCAGCCAAATTATTAACGGCTTCCGGTTTGGAAGTAGAAAGCGTTGAAGCATTTGAATCTGTTAAGGGCGGTTTGAAAGGTATTATTGTTGGTGAAGTGATCGAGAAGACAAAACATCCCGAGGCTGATAAATTGAGTCTTACGAAAGTTAATGTTGGCGGAAGTGAATTGTTGAATATCGTTTGCGGGGCTGCAAATGTGGCGGCCGGACAAAAGGTGTTGGTTGCTACTATCGGAACCACAATCTATCCTGTAAGTGGTGAGCCGATGAAAATGGAAAAACGGAAGATCCGTGGAGCTGTGAGTGAAGGAATGATCTGCGCGGAGGATGAAATCGGAGTAGGGGCCAGTCATGATGGTATTATGGTTCTTCCGGCTGATACAAAAGTTGGGTTAACAGCAGCTGATTATTTTTCCCAAAAGGATGGATTCCCAAAGATCGAGAATGATTTTGTTTTTGAAATCGGTTTAACGCCTAACCGCAGTGATGCCGCCTCTCATTTGGGAGTTGCGCGCGATCTTGTGGCGATATTAAAGTCACAAAATGCAGAGAGTAAAAGTGAAATTACTTTAACAGGAATAAATCAAACACCTCCGGCAACCAATATCAATAAAGTTGAAGTGATCGTTGAGAATAAGGAAGCTTGTCCGCGTTATAGTGGGTTAGTGCTGACCGGACTTACGGTTAAACCTTCTCCTGGTTGGTTGCAAAATCGTTTAAAAGCAATTGGTCTGCGCCCGATCAATAATGTGGTTGATATTACGAATTACGTATTGCATGAATTAGGCCAGCCTTTACATGCATTTGATCTTGAAAAAATAAAAGGGAATAAAATTATTGTTAAGACGTGCGCTGAAGGAACAGTTTTCAAAACATTAGATGGGACAGATAGAAAATTAGCTGCAACTGACCTGATGATCTGCAATGAAAAAGATCCGATGTGTATTGCGGGTGTGTTTGGCGGATTAGAGAGTGGTGTTACGGATAATACAAAAGCAATTTTCCTGGAGAGTGCATATTTCGATAGCAGTTATATCCGTAGAACAGGAAAAAAGCATGGATTAAAAACAGATGCTTCCTTCCGTTTTGAAAGAGGAACAGATCCTGAAATGACAGTTACCGCTCTTAAGCGCGCAGCAGCTTTGATATTGGATATTTGCGGAGGGAATGTGAGTATGGATATTTTGGATGTTTATCCGGAAAAATTAGAGAACTATAAAGTTCCTTTCTCTTATGACAATTGCCGTGATCTTATTGGAAAGAATATTGAAACCAGTATCATCAAGAACATCATTACATCATTAGGAATGGAAATTACCTCTGAAAGTGCAGATGGCTTGTTGTTAAGTGTGCCCCGTTTTAAAACGGATGTGACCCGTGAAGCTGATGTTATTGAAGAGGTAATGCGTATTTATGGTTATAATAATGTTGAGATCAGCAATAAATTTAGTTTTGGTGTTCAGGCAGCAGGTTCTTCGAACGGATATCAGATGGAAAATAAAATATCTGATGTATTGATCGCGAATGGCTTCAATGAGATCATGTCGCTATCGTTGACAAAAGAAAGTTATTATAAGAACAATACTGACCTGGTCAATGTTTTAAATCCTTTAAGCCAGGACTTAAATGTGTTACGCGGTGAAATGTTGTATAGCGGATTGGAAGCCATTGCTTACAACTCGAACCGTAAGAATTCAGATATTAAATTCTTTGAATTCGGAAAAACATATACAAAAGTTACTGAAGGGGACCCGATAGCTATCAGGTACGCTGAACAAAAACATTTGAGTTTATTCGTAAGCGGGAAAAAGATCAGTGAAAATCCTTATGGAAAAGCTTCTGATGTTGATTTTGCATTCCTGAAAGCAGCTGTTGAAACGATCCTGAAGAAATTAGGCATTGAAAAATATTCGGGCGCAGAAACGGAGAACAAAAATTTTTCTTACGGTTTGAATTATACTTCAAAGAAAAGATCTTTGGTTCAGTTCGGTTGTGTAAATAAAGCGATCCTGAAAAAGTTTGACCTTGATCAACCTGTATTTTATGCAGATTTTGATTTTGAAACACTTTTAAATTTAAGTTCTAAGAATAAAGTAGAGTATAGTGAGATCCCAAAATTCCCTTCTGTGAGACGTGATCTGGCAATGTTATTGGATAAAGGAATAAAGTATCAGCAGGTTGAGGAATTAGCATATGCTGCTGAGAAAAAATTCTTGAAAGAAGTGAATTTGTTCGATGTGTATGAAGGTGATAAGATCGGTGCAGGAAAAAAATCTTACGCGGTAAGTTTTACTTTACTGGATGAGGAAAACACATTAACTGATAAGCAGATAGAGAACATTATGAATAAACTGATCAATACTTACAAAGAAAAATTAAATGCAGAGTTGCGATGAAGTAGAGCAAAGCACACTTCATTGTGAACTTAAAACTTATAAAGCCATAAACTAATATAAATCAAAACCCTTAAACCCAAAACCCATGAAACAATTTCTACTCACTTTTTTTATTCTTTCATTCGGCTTTATGAAGTCGCAATGTTCTCTTACCTCATCTGTAACAGCCCCTTCTTGTCCGGGCAATTGTGATGGAATGGTAACAATTAATCTAAGTCCCGGTTGTACATCTTTTCCGTATAACCTTGTGATCAACGGAGGTTCGTGTACACCTACCGGAACGTTCGTAATGAACACTTCAAGTATTACCTTTAGCAATATTTGCAATTGCGGAAGTCCTTATTCAGCTATCCTTTACGGTACCGGTCCTTTCCCGATCGCATTTACAAATTTCGTGGTCAATTCAGGTCCGCCGGTAACTAACGGTCAGTTCAGTAATTCACCTGCAACATGCTCTGCATGTTGTAATGGTACTATCAATACAATAACAGGTGGAGGAACCGGGCCATACTCTTACACATGGACCCCAATGGGAGGATCTACAGGTACATTGTCAAATGCTTGTCCGGGTGTTTACACTTTATGTGTTTCAGATAGCAAAGGCTGTCAGGTTTGTAATACTTATACTGTTGGTATTGCAACAAGCGTAGTTGAAAATGAGATCACTCCTGTTAAAGTAATGTATTCTAAAGAAGAGATCTTAATTACCGATGCAATGCCGATCAACACAATAACGGTTTACGATCTTACAGGCCGTTTGGTTTACAAGAGCGAGAATAACAATCAGAAAGAGATCCGCCTAAATAAAAGCCAATTCAATAAAGGTATTTATGTAATGAGTATTGAGGGGAATAAACGCCTTTCTAAGCACAAGATCATTATAGAGTAGCCCTTTTCTGACCTGCACCCATGAAAGCCTGATTTTGAAGCCCAAAATCAGGCTTTCTGCTATAAAAAAGCCTTGATTTTTAACCAAAAAACAGTATTTTTAGGTCAATTAAAATACCACCTATTTATGGTTGAAGTACAAGATAAAGCAACATTCCTATACAATTGGTTAAAGGAATGTGAAAAAGAACATATCATCCTTTGTTTCCAAGGTGATTTTAACCAGGATCTCGTAAATGCTATTTTAGTTTTGGCTGAGCGCGGACCTGATATTCAAAACAGTTCAACAGTTGTACGTGCCCGTGTATTTTCGGTACTGGTAGAGTGTATGCAGAATATCCGTAAATACGGTTCACCAACAAGTAGCAGTGATCTGAAGCCCGGTATAGTTATCGTTTGTATGGATGGCGATGGGTATCTTTTAAAGACCGGGAATTTCATTGAGAATTCAGAAGTTGTCAATTTAAAACAGCGATTAGATACTGTTATAAAAATGGGCAAGGACGAACTGAAAGATCTTCATAAAAAAGTATTAGCTGAAACCAAACTCTCTGATAAATCAGGCGCAGGGTTAGGACTTATCAGTATCGGGCGTAAATCAGATGGCATGGGTTACATGTTCAAAACGATTGATGATAAAACATCTTTCTATGCTTTAGACGTTCATATTTCTAATACCGCAAAATAGTTTATGGAAGCTCTTAGAATTGAAGCCACTGTAGATACTCCCGGAATTATTCTTGATCCTCAGAACAATTTATTTGAGATCTCCGGTAAATCATATCCTGAAGACACCAAAGAGTTCTATCATGAGGTGTTGCAATGGATGGATGGATATGTTACTTCACCAAATCCTAGGACCAATTTCATTTTCAAGTTAAAATATTTCAACTCTTCATCTTACAAACCCCTTTTTGATATCCTCGGTAAACTTGAAGCGGTCAAAAATAAAAAGCATGATGTAAAGGTGGAATGGCATTATAAGACCGGCGATTCGGATATGCTGGAAGCCGGGGAAGAATTCGCTGATCTGTTCGATATCCCTTTCACGTATTTTAAATTTTGAAAGGAAACAGATGCGAAGTTTAATTAAAATAATTTTTTTAGCCGCATCAGTATTCAGTTCCTGTTCTCTCTATTCCCAAAAGCAATGCACCCAGTTAAAATTTAAAAATTACGGTACCGATCAGGGTTTGGCTGTTACAACTGCTTTCTCAATTGTGCAGGATGATAACGGATTTTTATGGATCGCAAGTATTGATGGCCTGTTGCGGTATGATGGTTACAAATTCGTAGCTTATAAAAATAATTTCAACGATTCAAGTTCTATTTCTGATAATACAGTTTCGTTCCTGAGTAAAGGAAAAAATAATCAGATCTGGATGGGAACTTATTCCGGCGGTGTAAATATGCTCGATGCGAATACAGGAAAATTCAAACGCTATCAGCATGATCCGAATGATAAAAACAGCTTAAGCAGTAACCGTGTATGGTCTGTTATCGAAGATGAAAAAGGAATTGTGTGGGCCGGAACCGATAATGGTTTGAACCGCATCGATCCGAAAACAAATAAAGTAACGCGTTATTTACATGATGAAGGATCAAAGAATACGCTTTGCGAGAATAATATCCTTAGCCTGAAAAAAGATAAAGCCGGAGTGTTATGGATCGGAACTGTAAACGGTTTAAGCCGAGCGCCCCTGGATCTGAATGATTACGTGCGAGAATTCATTAATTACAAAAATAACGGGAGTGACATCAGCTCGTTGGGCAGTAATATCGTAATGTCTTTTCTTGAAACAAGGGATGGATCGATGTATGTTGGTACAACAAACGGGATCAGTAAATTCCTTCCTGTGAAAAATAATTTTGAGACCACGCGTTTTTCGCATCAGCCGGATTCTGTTTCAGGGCGCGTGTATTCTTATTTGAACAGTTATGGTGACAATGCGATCCGTTCGATGTATGAAGATAGAAGCGGGAAATTGTGGTTATCAACTGACAAGGGATTAAAGATCCTGAATCCAAATACATGGACCTACGTTTCGTATTTAGCCGAGCCCGGTAACAGACAGGCGATAAGCGCTGATCTTTTATCGGGAATGATGGAAGATAATGCGGGAAATCTGTGGATTGGTTCGCTGGCAGGAGGATTGAATAAAGTTGATCTTAAGCCTGAGAAATTCTTATTATGCCAGACGCAATACGGCAATCCTTCAAAACTAAGCAAGAGCAATATCCGTTCTATTTATGTTGACAGCCGGAATAATTTATGGATAGGAACATTTGAAGGCGGCGTAAATTGTTTGAAGGATGGGGAAGAGTTCTTTGAAAAATTCAAAGAAAAGGAAATAGGAAATGAAAATGTGTGGGTGGTGTACGAGGACAGTAAAAAACAAGTATGGTTTGGAACAAGCACCGGATTGTATTGCTGGAACCCGGTAACGGATGGAATTAAAAAATACAATTTCGATAAAAAGAATTCAGAAAGTATCAGTAATGATATTGTACGTTGTGCATACGAGGATAGCAGGGGTAATTTATGGATCGGTACAGAATCAGGTTTGAACCGTTTTGAATATTCATCAGGAACCTTCACAAGATTCCTTCATGATCCTAAGAACGATAACAGTATCAGTAATAATACAGTCTGGACGATCACTGAAACTGAAAATACTTTATGGGTTGGAACAGACAATGGTCTTAACAGATTGTCACTTGATAATAATGGTAATCCTTTGGTGTGGAAAGCGTATTTCCCGGAGCAGGATAATAAGAATACGATCAGTAACCGTTCTGTACGGTCGTTCTGGAAAGATAAGAACGGATACATTTGGCTTGGCACCAGTAACGGTTTAAACAAATTTGATCCGAAGCGTGAAACGTTCATGCGTTTTAACGAAGAAGATGGTATGGCTAATGCTTACATCTATGGTGTGCTTGGCGATAATAAAGGAAATTTATGGTTCAGTACTAATCACGGGATCTCGAAATTTGAATTGATCACTTCGCAGTTCAGGAATTATGACAAACCTGATGGTTTACAGAATAATGAATTCAATACCGGTGCTTATTTCAGGGCAGCAAATGGTGAATTGTTCTTTGGCGGTCCTGATGGGTTCAACCGGTTCTTCCCTGATAGTTTGCATGAGAATAAAATGGTTCCGCGGGTTGCTATTACCAGTATAAAAATATTTGGTGAAGAATATAACAAAGGCAATTATCCCGTAGATATAAAAGAAATTACTCTAGCGCATGATCAGAATGTCATCTCCTTTGAGTTCTCTGCATTGGATTTTACTTTGCCTGAAAAGAACCTCTACTCTTATAAACTGGAAGGATTCGATCCAAAATGGACAAAGCCGGGAACAAACCGTTTTGTCACCTATACTAACTTAGATCCGGGTGATTATACATTCAGGGTGAAAGCTTCCAATAATGATGGTACCTGGAATGAGAATGGCATCATCATTAAACTAACTATAGTTCCGCCATTCTGGAAAACGCTTTGGTTCAAATTAGTTATTACTTTAGGGTTGATCATTTTTGCTTACTCGTTCTACAAAGTACGGATCAACCGTTTAAGAAAAACACAAGCGAAACTGGAGTTACAGGTTGCTGCTAAAACACGGGAGTTACGTGAAGAAAAAGAATTAGTGGATGAGCAGAATAAATTAATTGAAAAGAAAAACCACAGCATTACATCATCCATTCATTACGCCAAACGTATCCAGGAATCTATTTTGCCAATTAAAGAAAGATTGAACGACCTGATCCCTGAATCATTTATCTTCTTTAAGCCAAAAGATATTGTGAGCGGGGATTTCTATTGGTTCACAAATTATAAAGGAACAATCCTTATTGCAGCTGCTGATTGTACAGGTCATGGAGTGCCGGGGGCATTTATGAGTTTAATTGGAAACAGTTTATTGAATGATATTGTAAAGAGCCAGGGGATCATTGATCCATTGATAATCCTGAAAAAATTACATGACGGATTAGTTGCTGCACTGAAAAAAGGTGAGCAGGAAAGTGATACTGTAGATGGAATGGATATTACTTTATGCGCGATCAATCAAAAAGACAGAACGTTCGAGGTATCTTCTTCCGGCAGAAGTTTATTATTGATCCGTCATGGATTCATTAAAAAAATGAAAGTTGGTAAATATCCTTTAGGGCTTGTCACCAAAAAAGCAATCGTTTTCGAAAAGGAAACTTTGAACGTGAATGATGGAGATACATTCTATTTGTATACCGACGGTTACTGTGATCAGTTTGGCGGAGATAATGATGATAAATACTTAGACAGTAGTTTTGAGAAACTATTGGTAAGCATCCAGGATAAGAGCATGGCCGAACAATCAAAGATCATTGAAACCGAGATCGAGACTTGGCGGGGAAAGAACCCGCAGATCGATGACATGCTGGTTATCGGGATAAGACTTTAATTTTTATTTCCTCTTAACCGTTCAATATTCTTTTCAATATACTTGTCGGTAGGTAATAATGAGATCTGGATCCGTTTGGCATAACGTATGCTATCCATAATATCTTTGTTCTTTTCTTCAATTTCCTGGTAAGCTTTTTTCAATTCCACATTTTTCAGGCGTTCGATCTCTGCTTCCTGTTCTGATTTTTCTTTTTCGTATTGCGTCTGGATCTTTTTTATGTTATTAGTGGCTTCATCACTCAATAACTTCGATTTTATCTCGTAATATTTTTCAAAATTCTCAAGAGCAAGTTCGGTATTATTTAATTCTTTATAAGTATCGTAGAGTAATTTGTACAACCGCATTTGTTTTTGAAGTGTTTTTACTTCAAGGGCAAGTTCCAATCCTGTTTTAAATTGTTCCAGGGCAAGATCATAATTCTTACAAAGCAAATGCACTTCTCCAAGTTCAGTGTAGCTCGTAACAAGTCCTTGTAAATGATTTATCTCTTTCCTTACTTCAACACTTTCATTTAATAATTCTATTGCCTTAGGGTAATTCTTATTTGATTTTTCGAGCAGACCAAGGTCATTCGCAGCACGGCTTAGTCCTGAATAATGCGCTAATTTTCGGTAGATCTCTGCTGAATATTCCAATAAAGGCCTGGCTTCTTCAGTGCGGTTCTGCATAATAGCAACAGATCCGAGGCCACTGGCTGCCCTTGCTTTTCCATAATCTAATTTCTCCGTTTCAAATAACTCAAATCCTTTTTGGTAATGGACCCTTGCATTCTCGTAATCCTTCGTGTCGAAATAAAAGACACCCAAAGCAAAATTATTCCATGCGAGACCTGTAAGTCTTGCGCCTTCTTTAAATTTCGTGGCTTCGAAAATTGTTTGAAAAGCCTTTTCATATTCACCCCGGAACCAATATAGGAATGCTAATTGGTTAAGCCCGATATTATACCAGTCCTTATCGTCCTTAAGGTGTTTTAATTTCTTAATGATATCCTCTATAGAATGATTGTATTTGCCATTCGACATCCCTTTAGTTATACCGCCAAAGAACATCAGGTTCAGGTAACAGATCACTTCCCCTGCTTTAAAATCGATCTCCTTGGAAATTGTTATTCCTTCCTCAAATACATCAATGATCTTATCGCCGAATGAATCACCATAAGTCAATATAAAATCAAGTATCGCTTCAACTTTTTCCTTTTTATCCGGAATGGCGTTAAGGTGTTGTCTGAATCCTGAGATTATTTCTTCCGGCTTTTTCACTCAGATAAATATATAAAATTAACGGCGGTTCAACAACTTTAAGCTTTGACCGCCCAACGGAGTTTGGCTGATTTTGCCCTTGGGTTATTGTAGCATTCTTCAGGTGAAGCACGGATAGGGTCAGGAGCTACTTCACTATAAATGCCTTCGCGGAATAAATACTGAAATGATTTTTTAACTCTTCTGTCTTCGCCGGAGTGAAAGGAAAGTATCGCAACACGTCCGCCGCTTTTAAGTGCATACGGAAGTTTTTCCAAAAACTGTTCCAATACGCCAAATTCATTGTTCACTTCAATGCGTAAAGCCTGAAAGCAACGCTGGAGTGATTTTTTTATATCGTCCTGGTTCAATTTTCTCGGCACATCTTCCAATGCATTTTTAATAATGTCTTTTAATATAGTTGTGGTGTCGACCACCATGCCTTCTTTTATTTTTTGAGTGATCGCAGAAGCAATGGTTTTATAGAAAGGTTCATCAGAATTTTCAACCAATATTTGTTCCAGTTCTTCCTGCGATAATTTTTTGAGGAGTTCGGAAGCAGGTTTGCCGCTTTTTGGATTTAACCGGAGATCTAAAGGACCTCCTACTTTAAAAGTAAACCCGCGCTCAGGGTTATCAATTTGCATGGAAGAAACGCCAAGATCTGCAAGAACAAAATCAAGTTCTCCTGTTTCTGCAACGATCATATCTATACCCGCGAAATTCATTTTCCGTATTTGCAGGATCTCTTCACCGTAACCTAGTTTTTCCAGGCGTTCTTTGGTGCGGGGTAATTCAAAAGGGTCGACATCAGTTGCAAATAATTTCCCTTTCTTTTTCAGGCATTTTAAAATTTCAAGCGTGTGTCCGCCATACCCTAGTGTTGCATCCAGGCCGGTTTGCCCGGGTTTTACTTTCAGGAAGTCCAGGATCTCATTCACACAAATCGAAAGATGCATGCCTGCAGGAGTGCGGCCTTGCTTTTTTATTTTTTCCACATCGGCAGAATAAAGTTCAGGCTGTTGCTCTTTATATTTTTCTTTGAACGATTTCGGGTGCGTGCCTTTGTAACGGACTCTGCGCGGACGTTTTGGTGTTTCATCTTCCATTCAGCTAAAGGTAGGTAAAATTAGCCATTGCTGTTATAACGGGAACCCGGCACATGAATAAAAAAAGCGCGGAAATTGATCCACGCTTTAATGAACATGAGGGACAGGCCTTTATTTGTGTCTCAAGTTAGCAGCCAGGTATTCATCAAGATTGCCGTGAGCCATTGCAAAGCCTTGTTCGAAGCCCATTTCAAGGATCTTCTCAAGATCAGTGATTTCTTTGAATGTATTTTCAACCAATACCGTTGTGCCCGTTGCTGAAGGACTGAAAGTGACATTCCATTCTGTTTGGGGGAATTCTTTGTTGATGTTTCCTTTCTCATCGCAAAAGGCATCAAGGCCTTTGTAATTTTTATTAGGCGTAATTCCGGTATAATCAGCACGACAATAATGTTTTTCACCTTCAGGACCTTTCATGTAATACAACCACATACCGCCAACTCTGAAATCCATACTTACAGTTTCTGTTTTCCATGGTTTTGGTGCCCACCATTGGTCTAATATTTCAGGATCTGTCCAGGCTTGCCATACCATATCAACAGGCGCTTCAAATTCACGTGTGATGATCAATCGCTTATTAGCGAGATCTTTTTTAAGAATAGTTTTACTCATGACTTCTTGTTTTTATGTTTATTATTTTTTTACTATTTAAAATGACGTGTGGGAAACCCTACTTCACTTCTACAAATTCTTTTAATAATTTTCCGATTATCATTGTCCATCCTTCTACAAAATTTCCTTGCGCGAAATCCGGGTTACTTGCAGGGAATGTTTCTAATCCCTCGTGGGTCAATTTTACTCTTGTGTTGTTTCCTTCGGGGAATATCTCAAAGGTAACGTACGACATACCTTCATAGTTTACATATTCCCATGTATGTTTTAATTTTTTGCCGGGGATCACTTCAAGGATCTTACAGCGGTGGAGATATTGTTTTTCAGGGCTTGGTCCGCCCGTGAATTCAAAAACGAATCCTACTTCAGCTTTGAATTCTTTCAGGTCGAAGTACCATTGTTTCATTAATTCTTTTTGTGTGAGCGCTTTCCAAACAAGGTCAGCAGGTGCTGAGTAAGTCCGTTCAATTGTAAAAGGTTGTTTTTCCATAGTTTTTATTTATTTAAGCTGAAGCGTGCTTTGCTCTGCTTCAGCTTTTGTTTTTAGGTTTTTGCATTTTAGTCAGTAATTTATCTAAGCCATCGAATTTGTTTTCCCACATCTTACGGAACTGTTCGATCCATTTATCTATTTCTTTCATTTTTTGAGAATTTAAATGATAATATATCTCGCGGCCATCCTGTTTTTGTTTTACTAACTCGCATTCAGCTAATATTTGTATATGTTTTGAAACGGCCTGCCGGCTGGTATTAAAATGTTCGGCAAGAGCATTTGGTGTCATGGCCTGCGAAGCGATCAATAATAAGATAGCTCTGCGGGTCGGGTCGGCTATCGCGTGAAACGGGTCTCTTCTCATTGTAATGCGTTTTAAAAATATGCAACTAATTGGTTGCGCAAATATATATGCAACTGAACGGTTGCGCAAATTTATTTTAGTAATTTAGGCTAACTGCTTTAAAATGAGCGAAAAAATGATTGGCAAACCCCTCTGCTTATTCCGCTGAAGCGGAATAAAAAGCTGTCCCGCTTAAAAAAGGGAGAAGTTATTTATTGTTTTTTTGGATCCGGTACTTCCTTTTTATGACCCATAAAAAAGGTAAAGCCAAGTCTCCACGAAATAATCTTTTGGTTTGAAGTGAAGGCATATCGCTGGGCTCCGGGATTATTTATCAGCGGATAATTACTGGTCACTTCATCGGTATATTCAACGGTTGTGTAATTGAATCCTACGCCTGTATTGAATGCAACATACTCATTGAAAAAATAATTAAGTCCTGCCAGGGCCTGAACAGTTATGATCCGGTGATCGAGAAACTTATTCGCGTATTTGGTATAGACTATACCTGTCTCATAATAATTAGTGGATTCGTTAACGTGGATCAGATTTCCGCCGCCACCAGCGCCTGCCTGGATATATAAACTGCTTTTCGAATTCGGATGAACATAGTAACGGACAAATGGTACTGCGAGGAAAGTAAAACTCTTATAACTGCCTTCTGCGATCTTGTTACCGTTCTGCGAATAACCTTTACTGCTCACTTGTGAATAATCAGAATATAAACCAGTGCCTATGGCAATATCTTTTTTTACAAAGTAAGCAGTATTCAGGTCCGCACTGAGTGAAAATAGTTTATCGTTAAAGGTGTAGGTCCAGGTCTGGTACTTTTGTATCCATTCAGCTTCATTGCTTCTTATATTTCCAAAAGTGTTTTCGAATAAACATTTGCCTTTATAGGTTTGGGCATTTAACTGTGTTGCCAAAAAAAGTAACAATACAAAGTTTCTCATAAGAGTGGGATTGAAATTATTTTATTGTTTTCTGCCCGTTCTTCCTTACCTGGTTTATCAGTGGCAGCCATCTTTTATCCTGGCGTAAAGAGAGGAGGTCGAAATCATTTGCGATGTGATTGTAATCTGTATAAACACCGGGATCTACGATCCTGTGAAGATTTACAAAGGCGCTGTCAGGATTTCCGGATAAGGCCCAGGCACAGCCGGCATTATAAAAATCAAATTTATAGATCTTGTACTTACCAATTTTAAAAGCGGCTGAATAAGCGAGGGCTGATCCTTTATAGTTCTTTTGATGGTACAAAGTTTCGGCTTTAAAGATCGCGTCTAAATATTCCTTAGAAGCAGCTTTTTGAGAATATGAGACCGAAACTATAAAGAATAAAGCTATGAGCAAGGCTTGTTTCATCAATTAAATGTACGAAAAGAATTTAAATTTTATAGTGATATTTTACTACCTTAGATAGACCCGACAGGCATCAAAATGAAAAACCTCCTTCTGTTGCTCTTTACTATATCCCTTGCCTTTAATATCCATTTCCTGATAAGGAAACTGGACAGGATGAAGCATGAGAAGGAAATAATGGGCCTTCATCATTATAAGAAGATAAATTATAAGGAAGCTTACAATGATCTGCTGGAAGATATTGAAGAAAGACATCCCGAGATAGACCTTAAAACAAGATATTCAATAATTTGCTTTTGGGACAGCACCACTTTTAGTTTTATAGGGGAAGAAAATATGAGGGATCTGGATTCTTTAGCCGGAACACTAGGCGAGGTGAGTTATAATTTTATTTATGCGACCGAAATGAATGAGACCGCTGCGATTGGTTTCCTGAAACGTAATAATGCTATGCCAAAACATATGACAGTAATTGGCGATCTGGATAATTATATGTCTGGAGTTTTCACAGAAAAGCCTCCGAATGTTAAACATGTTTTCATGGGTTGTGATACGGTGAAGAACAAGGATTGGTTTGAGAGTATGAAACGGATGAAGCACAAACCTTTTTATTTTATGATAGATACTACCGGAAAAATAATTTACAGTAACGGAAAAATGTACCTGCCATCCAAAGACCTGGTATTTGTAAAAATGGCACGGGAAGGCGCAACACCTAAAAGTTTAAAAAATATTGATTAAAGAATGAAATGGTTCCTAAGTATATTAGTTATTTTGTCGTTGGTTGTTAACTGTTTCTTCATATATGAAGAGGTTCAGATAAAACATTTTGAGGAGATGGGCAGGATCATGAATAAAGCAATGGGAGGCGGTCCTATTGATAAAGTGCCGTGGGAAAAAGGCATAAAATTATTTATGGATACTTTAAAACAAAAACATCCTGAATTAGCGAAGAAAAAATATTTCTATGTGAATATCTGGGCAACCTTTTGCCGGCCCTGCATAAAAGAAATGCCATGGCTGGATTCTTTGGCAGGTGATATTGATAAGGATGTTGCGTATTTGTTTATTACAGAGAATGCCAATGCTGCTGCCCAACAATGTATCGATCGTCAGAAATTTAAGTTAAAGAAATTTGTTTTTCTTCATGATATGGAAGGTTTTGTTGATGCAGCTTTTAATGCAAAAAAGTCAAAAGGAAAATCATATCCGACTATCCTTATGTTTGATGCCCAAGGGAAAATAATCCATACTGAAGTTGGTGCCTATGAAAGTTATAATGAGGCAAAAGGAGATTTTCCAAAACTTTTTAAGGAGCTTAAATAATTATTTCTTTACAAACACCAAACGGTAAAGTCCTTTGGCGCCATTGATATCCTTGCCGTCTTTTTTCAGGAGATTAAAACCATGGGCCTGAATTATCTGGATGGCATCTTCAGCAGAATAGTTCTTATGGGTCTTCGAAAAGCAGACGGATTCCAGAACATAAAGTTTTCCTCCGGGTTTTAGTTTTTTGTAAAGGTCGGCCATCATTTCATTCATGTAAGTAAATTCATGGAAAGTGGCAGAGAGAATTATTTTATCACATGAATTGTCAGGCAATAAAGATCTTTTCTCTTCTCCTGTCACTAATTCGAATGTATTTGTTAACGGATCTTTATACTTTTTTATTTTCGCTTTGAGTTTATCGAAATGGTTTTGATTCAATGTTTTTGTATTGATATCCTGGGCATAGAACTTAATGCTGTCAGTTAATAAGGATAATCCTAATAAGTTCTTTCCATCTCCTGTTCCTACTTCAGCAACAGTTTCGCCTTTATTGAATTCAAAAAAATCAAGCAGATCATTCTTACTCTCAAAGAAATTGGCCATGTTTCCATAGATCTTATACGAGAATTCCGGTTCGGGTAAGAAATAATTGGCTAAGCCGAATAAAGCGAGTGATATCGTAAAAAGTAATTTCATCTGATTAAAGATACGATAAAATGACAAATGGTTGCATCAATTATTGCTTGCCGGTGTAATTTAAACGGAGCAGGGTAGGATTTTTATCTTGTCCCTCATTGGTAATAAGCATATCACCGGTATCAAAGAAAGTAATGCCTTCTGCTTTGTTGTAAAGGAAAGAGTCGAGTTTTTCAATATGTTCTATTGTCCCGTTCATATTAAATAGGAATAGCATGTGATCAGTTGCGGAGAGCAGGTATAATTTTTTTGTGACCGGATGTAAACAGATCGCTGAAGTAGCAAATTTCAGAATAGGTTCTTGCCCGTACTTTTTTGTTCTTAATGGTAACGGGATCTTGTTATCAATGGCGAATTGTTTTATCAATTGAACATTGAATTCAAAAACGGGTGTAGGAAGTAATTTCTTTGTTGTCAAGTCAAAACCGTAGATCAACCTTATATCTTTGAATTGCGGACCTTTATTGATCTTTCCTTTACAGGCGATCAGTAACCTGTTATTGGCTTCATCATAGCAAAGTCCTTCGTTATTATTTGCAGGAATTCCTGTAACATAAGATCGTACTTTGAAATTCTTTGATCGATAGTCCAGGATCTCTATCAAAGCGCCATCGCTCCGTAATATATAAATGGTATTGCCGGCTTTCGTTATTCCTTCATAATCGCCTTTTATCCCGAAGGTATATTGTTTTCTGATATTGTTTTTTGCAATGTCGTAAATGAAAAGGATGCCGTCTTCATCTTCAATACATGCAAAAGAGTTCGAATCTATATAGGTCAATCCGGATATTTCATGAAGAATTGGCGGTAAGGTCAGTTTAACATCCGGTTTAGAAAAGTTGTAGCCGGTAAATTTATCTGAGGTTTTAAAGCAGAGCGCGAGAAAACTAATACAAATGATCAAAAAAGTACGAATCATAGTGTTAAAGGTAAGAAGAAAAAAAACGGTTACTTTATAAAAATGACATGTATCTCAACTCTCCGGTTCTGGGATTCTTCAGCTTCATTTATAGCATCCGGGAATAACATTTGACTGGCGCCAAAACCTTTGGAGGTGAGCCGTTTCGGATCGATCCCTTTTTCTATTAAATAATTCATCACCACTTTTGCGCGTTCATCTGAAAGCCACTGATTGAAGCCGGCAGCATTCACCCCCGGAGGAGCATATCGTTTGGATGTATGCGGGGTTCTTTTCGCATTCGGGAGCCAGTTAGGGTAATTCACATGCCCTTCGATCTGTATGACAAGCGAGGTGTTCTTTTGCATCACTCTTACCAGGGCCTCAAGTGATGGCAATGAAGCTGCGATTAGTTGTGAAGTGTCGCCTACAAAATTGAGATTCTCTAAAATGTATTTATCCCCGACAAAAAGATGGGACAATACTGTTTTTAAATTCTTGTAAGGAAATCTTGGCTGAGACAGGTTTATCTTTTTTGCAGAAGTAAAAAGTGAATCGTTATAAAAGGTAAGGGAATAATCGTCCTTTTTATTTAGAATTGTTTTTATAGTGTATTTTCCTTTTGCGTCACTTGTAGTAGTTAAAATTTCTTTTCCGTCCTTATCGTGCAAAGTAACTTCGGCAATAACCGGATTGTTGTATTCATCCCACACGGAACCATTGATGATCACTTCTTTTTCGAACGGTGAGAGTTTAACTACGGGAGTTTTGATGCTGTCTTTTTTGGGAGGCGGAGGAGTTTCTTTTGGCTTTACTATAAATTCAACTTCAACGCGCCTGTTCAATGCTTTTTCGCTTTCCGATCTGCTGTTATTCAGGAGTTTTCTTTTTCCTAATGCTTTTATTTCGATAGCGCTGTCTTTTATAGCTTTCGACAGCAAATATGTTCTTACTTCTGCAACGCGTTTTAACGAAAGTTCATCGTTGTACTCATCATTACCTTCGTAATCTGTATGTCCTTGCAGGGAAATATGTTGTATTGGTTTTGCATCAATGAAACTGTCTATCCTGCTTTTGGCAGTATTATCCAGGTCATATTTATTGAATTTAAAATAAACAGAAAATTTTTCTGTTTGACCAAAGCAGATCACTGAAAGGAAGATCAGGAACAGGACAAGGGCTTTGGTTTTCATCTGATTAAAAATACGAATAAATATGGGCTTCGCAAAAACCCTCATCCGTCCGCAAGCGGACACCTTCTCCCAGAGGGAGAAGGGAATTTTTATAGTCACATTCTGTTAAGGCTTTTTCTTCTTCGCGTCTTTCAGGTCATCCTCGAAGAATTTAAGGATCAGTTTTTCTTTATCCGGGTAGGCGGCCTGTGTTGAATCTATGATCTTGTCATCTGTATTTTCCCACTTCACCATTTTATTATTTACAAAATAGTTATGTTCTTCAAAATAGTTTTTCTTATCACGGAGCGAAACGTACACGGATTCAGTTAAAAGTCCGTTCGAAATGTAGTAAATAGTTGTAGAACTAAAACCTGCACCAATGAATTCTCGTGAGATTTTGCGGATATCATTGCCCACGTAATAGGCGTATGTTTTAAAATTTATGGAGTTGGTAACTGTGACTGTTTTTGTGTATTTAGTAGTGTCGTTTTCTTTATAGCCTGTTTGCGCCGCAGTTGTTTGAGACAGGAGAATAAAAACAAGTACTATAAGGCCAAAGTTCCGCATCCTTGAAAGGATTTTAATAAATGTACGAATAAAAATGCGGATCGCAAATCTCTGTAACAAGGCCGCGCGGATGGATTTACTTTTTGTTTTGAATAAAATAATCACCCAGCATTTCAGCGGCCCGCCTGCAACCGAACTTAATATTAGCAACCCAGGTATTATCGGCATTCATAGCCTGCATGCCTCCGGGAATACCACTCATTTCAATATGAGCAACTACATCTTTTGGCGATCCTGCGTTTGAAACAAGGATCCTGAATTCTGTATGAGAACTTGTACTCATGCCGGGTGGTTTCATGTTTTTGACTTGAGTATTTCTTGCATACACATTCATGATCAGGTTAGCATCTTTAACATCCAGTCCTGACTCTATTTTTAGCTCGCTCATTCTGTCACCAAATGCTTTGGCAAAGAAATGCGGGAATAATTCCTCCTGGTGCGCTTTCCATTTTTTGGTCCAGATCTCACTGCCGTACAAATTACGCAGGTATTGCAATAATGTATCCGGCGCGATATCATTTACAATTAAAGAATCTGAATGAACGAAGATCTGGATCTTTGTTTTCTTTGGAACTAGCCAGGAAAGATCTTCTCCTTTTTCGAAAATGAATGAACCTTCGGTATATGTTCTCTGTGAGAAACTGAAGCTGGTGATTAATACGAAAATAATTAAAGTAAGTTTTTTCATAAAGAATTTACAGCTAAATGTACAAATAAAAACACTGTCGGCCAAGGCAGAGCATCCTGATAGCTATCGGGACGGGTGCTAAACGGTTCTAAATTTTAAAACGGAAAATAATGCTCGCAGGAGCATAGAAACTTGAGATCCAGCCTGCTTCTGATTTCTTTGTATCCCAAATTGTGGGAGGATATCTTTTTGTGCTGCTTATTGACGTTTGATAACTTATATTGTAACCTGTTTCAGTGGCGACACTCATCCTGGAAGTGATTTCAAATACAAGACCTAGTAATGGCGTGAACCCATAATCCGATGTTGTTTGAATTTGTTCACTATATTCTGTATTTGTGTACCAGCCTTTAGTTTTGTATTCTCTATAACTTGTGGTCAGATCTATTCCGAAATAACAGGTAAACCGTTTTGAAAGGTATTTATAGTGCTCAAACCCTAAAGTGAAATAGTAATTATTCCTGCTTGTTATTCCCCTGGTTGTATCATTGGTTTTGCTTTCAGTTGTCCATATCATGCCGCCTATTTGGGCTCTTACGGCGTTCCCTCCAAATATCCTTCTATAGGAAATAAAATAAGGAGAATAATAATTGTATCCTGAAGAAGGAGAGCCTGAATTGATCAACTGTCTTACCATCCATGTCGCATCTAAACCCACAATATTTTTAAATTCTTTTTTTGTTGTGTCAGGATGAACTTTTTGTGCAAACGTATGGTTTGTAACAAAAAGAAGGGATAATAGTGCAATTAGTTTTTTCATGGGTTTGATTTATATGGAGATCTGTTTTAATTAAATGTACAAATAAAAACGCTGTCCGCCAAGACGGAGTATCTTTATAGCTATCGGTACCGTGCTAAGAATAGGATTTTAAGCGTAGAAGATGAATTAGCGGGTTTTGATGCGTATAGGTATATTGAATAAAGTGGCCACGGGCTTTCCGTTATCCATGCCCGGTTTCCATTTAGGCATTAATTTTACTACACGTAAAGCTTCTTCGTCACATTTCGGACAACCGGTTGCGCCTTTCAGGATCTTTGGATCTGTTACTTCACCATCTTTAGAAATGGTAAAGTTCACATAAATTGTGAAGCACATTGGCTCATTAGCTTCAGGAGGTAAGACCATAGTTGTTGAGATGAACTTCAGCATTGCCGGCATTCCACCCAGGTATTCAGCCGGGGTTTGAACAAATGCGATAGGTTCATTTTCTATAACCGGTATTTGAGCCGACGTATCAGCAGCTTTCCGCACTTTGATCTTATCAGGCGATTTGGTTTGAGCGCCGGCAAGAATTGTACTCAATATTAAAGCAATTATCAGATTAACCTTCATCGATCTCTTTTTAATAAAGGTAAGAACAAACGATAAGTGAAGATGGTTAACTTAATAGTTGGCTGCACTGGCTGTATAGGTGGTTGGATAAAATAAAAATACGGATTGTAAATGACCTCGCATGCGGACACCTATTGAGGTTGTTTTTAATTGTAACCTCGAATGCTTCGCATTTCCCAAGGGGAGAAGGGAGTTTTTATTTTTTATAGTTGTTGACGATGTCGGTGAGGAGTTTGAGGTCTTGTAAGGAAATGGTTTTAAATGTTTGCAGCCAGTTGGTAGGTACTATTGCAGCGGTTTTGAGCGCGGTTAAAGAATGGTTCGCGTCAACAATTTCATTGCTGTTCTTTTTCCATAATAACAGATCGTTTGGTGTGCAATTAAGGATGAGGCATAATTTCTCGATGTGTTTTAAACGGAAAGTACTGGTGTTACTGTGTAATAAATTGTGTGCGGTTGGTGGTGTGAAACCTGCTTTTACTAAAAAGCTGTAGGGCCTTTCGATGCCGCGGGCCGCTAGTATGGGTTTAAGGTTTAGGAATAACACGATGTTTTTTGTTTATTTAATTTTTACGAGGAGAGTTGCGTTAAGGTGGAGGTTTGTTTCTTAAAAGAATGTTAAGAGTGGCTAGAGTTTAGTGGTTAGAGTTTAGAGAAAGAGGCAGGTTGTGGGGTGGGAGTGACCAGTTATGTTTGAGATATTGCCAGTTGCAAAAAATACTGTTTAAGAAGCTAAAACGATGTTGGAAGATGATAAAACTCCGTTACAAAAAGTTAAAACGCCGTTGTGAGTTGCAAAAACTCCTGTGAAAGAAGTTAAAACTCCGGTGAAAGAAACTAAGACTTTTTTGCAAGAAGATAAAACTCCTGTGTTAGTTTATAAAACTCCGTTGAAAGAAGTTAAAAGGATGGTGGGAGAAGATAAAAGGGTGGAGGGTAATGTTAAGTATTTATCAGAGTAATCTGTTTTCATCTAAGCGATTAACGCAAGTAATAAATCTACTCCAGAACTCGAGCTGTAAATTTGCAATATTCATTGGATCATCAGTTTCTGCCCATACCGTAGATGGAGAAGATTCTAATTTATAATTAACTCGAAGTGCACCATAGGCTGCTTGAAAAGTAGCATCACGCCTCCAATTATGTGCATCTACGTGAAGTATTGGAACTATGTAGTACTTATGGAAACCCACTATTCTATTTGAATCATCAAAAATACTTTTGTCTATGCTCACCTGATGAAATGATTTTATATCATGAAGTAAATCTAATAACGCTTCAGTGTCTCCAACCATATATTTCAAAATAGTGCATATTTTCAAAAAAGCACAACTCGTAAATCTTGAATGATTATTGTGTCTAAAAAAAGTCCTATCCTTTACCATTTTTTGTGTATCCACTTTTTCAATAGCTCTAAAGTTTATGAAATCATTTTTTATCAAGTAATGTAAAATATCAAAAAGACATTCCTGGTCGCCTTGGTCAAAAATGTTTTTATTCGGAAGCTCCCTTATTTTATTCTCTATCCACATTTTAAGCACTGTGCCATTATCAAAATTATATATATGGTCGGAATAAAATTTGTCCATGTATCCGTAAAAATCAGTCCCCTCTCCATATAGATGATGATAAATGGATTTTATGTTCTCTAGATCACAAACAAAAACCACTTTATCAAATCCAAACTTGTTATTTACATGTGCTGAAAAAACATTTAGCAACCTAAATATGTGTTCGGGATCAATTCGATCTAAATCATCTATAACAAGTATATTTTCTTGTTTATCTTCCTCTTTAATTCGATTTAAAATCTGTGTGATAGTGTCAGTATAAATATCAAACTCATACAAGCCATCACTTGCTTTCATCATATTCAAGTACTCATAAAGACGCTCCCCCTCATCTTCATTAGCTTTTGATTTTAATTTCTCAATTTTATCAGTAAACTTTTTTAAATCTTTATACAGTTCAAATACATCTTTTCCGGTTTTACCTGTATACACAAATAAGGGTGCTAATACTTCAGTTGGATGTTTTTTAACATAAGCTAATGCGATATCTGAAAAAACGAAATCTTTTTGTTGAAATTGAATTCCCTTTTCAATAAGGCTATAAATAATATCGTATTTAAGTGACTTAAGAACATCTTCATTAGTACTGATAGAATAGTTAACTGGGTTTAAATGGAAGAATTTGTATTTGGTGGAATTTAGATGTTCTTTTTGCTTTTCTTCAGTCGCTATTGCTTTTAGGAAAGTAGTTTTACCAACACCGAAAGGTGCTGAAAACAAAATTCTTGAATTACCTTCCAATGCAATATGATCATAGAAATTTTTGATTTCTACATCAAAGAAAAAATGCTCTTTCATAATTAGTAAATGTAAACTATTTTGAATGGAGTGCAAATGCGTGCCAAGAAGCTTACCATATTTTTATTATTCGATATCCTCCCTTATTTTTTTCTCAACCTCTTCAGCTATATTGTTTACTCGATCACTATATTTGCTAACTAGCTTTTTATCAAGATAAAGAAAATCTGTTAGGGCCCATGCAATAATATTTAATGCTATTCCAATAACATACTGCTTCCAAGGGGTCTGATCGTCAGATGTAATATGAATTAGGAAATAAGTAATAAGAATTGTGGCGGCTGGGAAGACGCAAAAAATAATAATTCTATTTCTTCTCAGTTGACCTTCATATGTGTCCATAAGTTCACCAGTATATTTTTCTCTTAGTTTTTTTGTAGCTTTATCTGACCTAGAAATAAATTTCTCTTTTTCAGTCTTTTCAAAAAAAGCTTCTCTTTTGGATTTATCTAGATCAGACTGAAGCTCAAGTTTTGAAGATTGAAATCTACGATGAAGCTGTAGTGTTGCCTCTTCTTCGGAAACACCTGTAACATTATTATGATGAAATTCCCGTGCAATATCAATCAGTTCTTCGGAAGGCAGGCCGCTAATTTGCGTTTCTATATCAAGCATTCTCGATAAATCTTCAGGTCTGAAAACGTTTCGTTCAGGCAGTAATGCAAGTTTTATTATACTTGCGAAAAGAGGGGCGCAGTTTGTTGGATCGATATCCGTTCCCCCATTATCTATTGCTAAAAGATTAATTAATGTATTTAGTCCAATGGCAAGTGGCATTTCATTTTTTCCAGGTAAAGTTGCTTCATTTATTGAGCTATCTCTTGAAAGGATAAAGCATTTTTCTTTTTTTCGCGCAAATTCTGCTCCTGAAATAAGGCCCGAATCATGTAATAAAGGATTTTTGCTTTTATTTTTGTGATATTTTTTTTTGTAAATAGAATTTATTTTCTCTTTTAGTTTTTCATCTTTTTGACCAATAGTAATCGCATTATCTAGTTCAACATCATCGAGCATCTTAATGTCTAAAATATCAGAGAAAAATTTTGGAATGTCCATGAGTTCATCGAAAAACCGTTCAAAATCTTCAACTGAGGAACAGCCTCTGTGCAATGCGGTTTGCAGAAAGGGATCATCAGTAGCTTTAATTACTTCTTTCGGATAATTTTCAACAGCTTTAAGAATATCAACCTTTTTTTTATCCATAGCTCTTGAAAACTCATCTCTAGTTATAAAGAAATAAACCGGAAATATTTTAAGATTAATAAAAATATTCTCCATTGACAAGAAAGCGTTTTTGAATTTGCTTTTTTCTAAATCTAGATACATCAAAATATTTGTATCTAAGATGCATTTCGAATTTGTAAATTCTTCTATAGTAATTGGATCAGCTGAAGTGTTGGCAATTATTAATGTTGATGAAAACCGTGATGTTCCATATGCCCAAAGTATCGAAGAGACATCACTATCATTTGCTTGTAAAAACTTCAGATATTGTTTCTTAAGCCATTCTTTATCTTTAGAAAGTACATATTTATTTTTGGAAGTAACCAAATCTAAAATCGCTTGAATACCTTGTTGTTTGCTTTTAACGGCTTCTGTTGTTGTTAAGCACAAATCTGAAATCCATTCTGAACTATATTCATTAAAGAACTCAATCGTAACCTCTTCAAACCATTGAACAACCGCATCAGTTGGAGTTGATATGGGTCCAAAATAATTTTCGATTACCCTTTTTTGACAATTTTCATATTCAGTAACAGCTATGTCAATCTGTTCGCGTTTAGCGGATGAAATAGTGTATTTCCCGTTGTTTTCAAAAAGTTTTTTGTCTGTGTGTAAAAGTTCAAATGCCTTATCAATTTTTTCATTACTAATAGAAGTACCCAATATTCCGTTTAATTCTGTAATTATTTCTTTCTTTGTGGGAGAGATTTTAAAGGAGTAAATTATTTTAAGAATTAATTGGGAAAGGGCTCTTTTAGTTAATGACTTTGATGATGAGTCATTACGTAAGTATATAGTTTGTATTTTTTTTCTCATAAATTCTTTGTCGCTTTGTAATGAATTTTTATTATTGCTAACTTACTATTAATTGTTTTTCTAAACCTTGTTAAATATCAAATCTAATATTTACAACTTTAAAAAAGCCCCTGAGTTCTTCAGAGACCATATAAATTAAGATAAAACAAATGAGATACACTATAGGTAAAAACACCTGATTTGTAGTAAAAAGTGCAACAAAAAACCTCATCCGCCTTAGGCGAATGAGGTTTTTTGAGATTCCGCTTGCGCCTTCGGCGGGCGGAATGACAGTGCTCTTTTCAAGAGGTCATACGGGTTTATGATGTCATGCTGAATGCCGAAGGCACTGATCAGCATCTCTTTCTGCGTCATTCAGATTATGAATGACAGGCAGAAGGCTACATCATCCCACCCATACCACCCATATCAGGGCCGGCTGGCATTGATGATTTCTCTTCTTTCTTTTCTGCTAATACGCAGTCAGTAGTTAATAACATACCTGCTACAGAGGCTGCGTTCTCTAATGCTACGCGACTTACTTTAGTAGGATCGATAACGCCTGCTTTGAATAGGTTTTCAAACACTTCAGTACGCGCGTTAAATCCGAAATCATCTTTTCCTTCTTTAACTTTTTGTACTACGATGCTGCCTTCGATACCACAGTTCGCACAGATCTGGCGTAATGGTTCTTCTATAGCACGTTTTACAATTTGTATACCTGTGTTCTCGTCATCGTTTGCACCTTTTAATTTTTCTAAAGCTGCAATAGCACGGATGTAAGCTACTCCACCACCCGGGATGATACCTTCTTCAACCGCTGCACGGGTTGCTGCTAAAGCATCGTCAACACGGTCTTTCTTTTCTTTCATCTCTACTTCTGTAGCTGCACCAATATAAAGTACTGCCACACCACCTGCTAATTTAGCTAAGCGCTCTTGTAATTTTTCTTTATCGTAATCAGAAGTTGTTGCTTCGATCTGCGCTTTGATCTGGTTAACGCGAGCTGTGATGTCAGCTTTTTTACCGGCACCATTTACGATAGTTGTATTGTCTTTGTCGATGGTAATTTTTTCTGCTTTACCTAACATGTTCAGTTCAGCGTTCTCTAATTTGAAGCCTTGCTCTTCGCTGATCAATGTTCCGCCTGTTAAGATAGCGATGTCTTCTAACATTGCTTTTCTGCGGTCGCCAAAGCCCGGAGCTTTAACAGCAGCGATCTTTAATGAACCACGGATCTTGTTTACTACTAATGTAGATAATGCTTCACCGTCTAAGTCTTCAGATATAATTAATACCGGCTTACCAGTCTGAACTGCTTTCTCTAAAATAGGAAGCAATTCTTTCATGCTAGAGATCTTCTTGTCGTAAATTAAGATCAATGGATTCTCTAATACAGTTTCCATTTTCTCAACATCTGTTACAAAGTAAGCAGAGATATAACCGCGGTCGAATTGCATACCTTCCACAACTTCTACAGTTGTATCAGTTCCTTTTGCTTCTTCAACAGTGATAACCCCTTCTTTTTTCACTTTGCCCATTGCTTCTGCAATTAGTTTCCCGATGTTGTTATCGTTGTTTGCAGAGATGGTTGCAACTTGTTCGATCTTTTTGTTATCAGTTCCGATCGATTGTGATTGCTTGCTTAAATTCTCAACAACAGCAATAACTGCTTTGTCGATACCACGCTTAAGATCCATTGGGTTTGCACCTGCAGCTACGTTCTTTAAACCTGCAGTTACGATAGCTTGCGCTAATACAGTTGCAGTTGTAGTTCCGTCGCCGGCAGCATCAGCAGTTTTGCTGGCTACTTCTTTTAATAATTGAGCGCCCATGTTCTCTACAGCGTTCGCTAATTCAATTTCTTTCGCTACAGTAACACCGTCTTTAGTGATCTGCGGAGAACCGAATTTTTTATCAATAATTACGTTACGTCCTTTTGGACCTAATGTTACTTTAACAGCATTTGCTAAAGCGTCAACACCGCGCTTTAAAGCGTCACGTGCATCAAGGTTGAATGATATGTCTTTTGCCATTTTTTTAAGTTATTTGTTATTAGTTAATAGTTATTGGTTGATGTTATTAGGTTATAGTGTTATTGGTTATTAGTTTGAGGTTTTTTGTTTAACCATTAACTGATAACCCTATACCCGATAACTTTTAAATTATCGCGTAGATATCTGATTCTTTCATGATCAGGTATTCTTTACCGTCAATACTGATCTCGGTTCCTGCGTATTTTCCGTACAGAACGGTATCGCCAACTTTTACGGTCGTGGGTTCGTCTTTTTTACCGGGTCCGGCAGCAACGATCTTGCCTCTCATTGGTTTTTCTTTTGCGGTATCAGGGATGATAATTCCGCCTGCTGTTTTTGTTTCAGCTTCCGCAGCCTCAACCAATACGCGGTCGGCCAGCGGCCTTACATTTACATTACTTGCTTTTGCCATTTTGCTTTCTTTTATTTAAGGTTTAACATTTAATTTTTAAGCCCTTTTCGGAGGGGGCACCAAAGGTACACTAAAACCATACCATTCTTGTAAAAAGGCCCAAAAAATGACTTTTTTTCAGCCCTTCAGCAAGCTTAGGATGACAGTCAGGTTGTTAGGGGTTTCAGGACGGAAAAAGTGGCAGGTTTGGGGTATTTCCGGGGCTGCGGTGTGACCTCACTGTCGGCGTATCACGCCGACAACTCTCCTCAGAGGAGATAATTATACGTGTCCCTGTTAAATCCCTTACGGATTTTTTCTCTCCTAATGGAGAGATAGTGATTATCACGCCCCCCGGGCTTGAGGGCAGTGAGGTTATTGCACACTACACACATAATGATACCCGCCCGACTCGCTATACCCATATTGCCGGCATTGGTAATCGGCATCGCTTTGGGTTTCGGAGCTGACTTGTTTGGTGACTGTTTTATAAGGTGTTCCGTGGATAGTACAAGTACAGGCGTATTTTTTTTCCTTCTTTTTACAGGATAGTAAAATAAGGATAGAAAACAATAGGATTATTTTACGGTGCATTCGTAGGCAGTATTATCCGGCGATACATCATCCCCGAATTTAGCGCAGATGCGGTCGGCATCGGGTTTTCTTACATCTTTTATCTCTTTGGTCTCAATAACATTTGTGGTATCGTAATATACTTCGCATGTACACACCCAATCGTATTTTTTAGTGCAGGAGAAAAGGATGACAGGAGTCAGGATCAAGGATAAGAGTGGGAAACTATGTGCTGATCTTTTTCGCATTTTATACCATTAATCTTCGCCTGTTAATCTGCAATTATGTTTACCGCCCGGGCCTGCTAATTCTTTACCGTAAGCGCCACATTCATCGGTAGCTTTCTTTTGTGTTTCGTGGTTGATCTCCTTTGTGAACGTACCGAAATAATTACCTGTCACTTCACAGGTGCAGATCCAGTTTCTTTTCTTTTGGCATGAAAACAAGATGACAGGAGTCAGGATCAAGGAGTAAGTGATCAGTTTATATAATGTTCTTTTCAAACTATTTTTGTTTTTCTATAAAGCAATCATAATCACCATAACCATCAACTATTTTTTTTCCGTAATCGTTACAAAGCATCTCGGCTTCTCCAGCGGTTTGATGATAAGTTGTAGTATAACGTCCGTTCCATTGTCCTGTTACATCGCAGGTGCATTTGTAATCATGCTTTTTTGCACATGAAAAAAGACAGAGCAGAATCCCTATTACAATAAACCGTTCCATTCTTAAAAAAGAAATTCGCAGTTACCCGCGAATTCCATAAAACTATTTTCTGCCAACTCCGAACTATTTCACGCGGACACCGTTCTGGTATTTCACTAAAAAACCTTTGAAGCCTTTTGCTGATGCTTCTTCAAAACCTTTTAAGCCTTCTTCTTTAGTATTATATTTTCCGTAAAGAACTTTGTAGTTACCATCTTCTTTGCTGATCTCAACCATATTTCCTAATGAAGCATATTTTGATTTACCCGGATCGGTTGGAGATGAAGCTAATTGTACACGGTAAACTAAACCCGGTACTGCCGAAGATGTAGCTGCAGGGGTAACATTGCTTGCAACTGATGTATTAACCGGCTCTGCTTTTACAGGTTCTGTTTTCACAGGCTCTGTTTTAGCAGGAGTTGTAGTTACAGGCTGCGTTTTTGCAGGTTCTGTTTTTGCAGGCTGAGTTGTACTTCCCGAAAGATTTTTCGGATTAGCACTTCCGCCGAAAGCAACATTCATTGGTTCAGCTTCAATTTCTTTTTTCGCGCCATTTTCCAGGAAATAGAATTTCTGGATCACCGCACCTTCAGCAGGAGCTGATGATGTTACGCTTACTTTGAATTTTAATGTGAATTCCGCATCACTTGGCACAGATACCCAAACGATCTTGGCACGGTTATTCTCGAAAGTAAAATTACCCGATTTAGAATCTACTTCAGTCACGTTAACACCAACCGGAACATCCATCTGGTATTTCGCGAAATTGGCGATCGAACCTTTATTGATCTTCACTTCAACATCGGTATTTGAACCTGCTGCTAAACTTGAAGGCATGTTGGTAGTTAATGTTACCTGGCCCATCATGGAAACTCCAAAGGCCATCGATAAAGCGAATAATTTCAATTTCATATGATTAAATTTGATGCAAATTATAAAAATAATACAATAAAACAAAGGTATTCAGGTCCAATTTACCACCCAAATGAAGTTAAAAAAAGTATACTATTCAGAGCCAAATGTGGTTAAACTGGCTAAAGATCTTATTGGTAAAGTGCTGGTTACAAGAGAGGGAAAAACGATCACTTCAGGTATAATTACCGAGACAGAAGCCTATAACGGTATTGTTGATAAGGCCTCCCATGCCTATGGCAATCGTCGTACCAACCGAACCGAAACCATGTTCAAAGAAGGGGGTACCAGCTATGTTTACCTATGTTATGGCATCCATTATTTGTTTAATGTGGTCACTAATGAAAAGGAGCATCCTCATGCTGTTCTGATAAGAGCTATTCAGCCTTTAGATGGAAAAGAACTGATCTTACGAAGGAGAGGTGTCGCAAAACCGGATAAAAAACTATGTGTTGGCCCAGGAAAAGTGAGCCAGGCTTTGGGCATCACCATAAAACATAACGGCCTCGACCTGACAGGCGAGAAGATCTGGATCGAGGACAGGGGTATTAAAGTAAAAGCGAAGGATATTTTAATTGGTCCGCGCATTGGCGTGGATTATGCGAAGGAAGATGCTGACTTGCCGTATCGTTTTTGGGTGGAGAAAGAATTCTGAACCTTCAGGGCTGAAGCCCCATTTATAATACGTTATTCAAATAACCCCAGACTAAAGTCTGTGGTTAAGTATCTGAGGAGAACTTGTTCCTTCGGTATAAAAATCTAACCTCAAACTTTAGTCCGGCGCGAGGAGTTTTTGGTAGAGAAAGAACTCTGAACCCTCAGAGCTGAAGCCCCATCTATAATACGTTATTCAAATAACCTCAGGCTAAAGTCCGGGGTTAATTATCTGCGAGGAGAATTCGTTCCTTCCGTATAAACATCTAGCCTCAGACTTTAGTCCGGTGCGAGGAGTTTTTGGTGGAGAAAGAATTCTGAACTCTCAGGGCTGAAGCCCCATTTATAATACGTTATTCAAATAACCCCAGACTAAAGTCCGGGGTTAATTATCTGAGGGGAACTTGTTCCTTCCGTATAAACATCTAGCCTCGGACTTTATTCCGGAGCGAGGAATTTTTGGTGGAGAAAGAATTCTGAACCCTCAGGGCTAAAGCCCATCTATAATACGTATTCAAATAACCCCAGACTAAAGTCTGGGGTTAAGTATCTGCAAGGAGAATTTGTTCCTTGTTCGTATAAACATCTAACCTCAGACTTTAGTCCGGTGCGAGGAGTTTTTGGTGGAGAAAGAATTCTGAACCCTCAGAGCTGAAGCCCATCTATAATACATATTCAAATAACCCCAGACTAAAGTCTGGGGTTAATTATCTGAGGAGAACTTGTTCTTTCTTCGTATAAAAATCTGACCTCGGACTTTATTCCGGTGCGAGGAATTTTTGATGGAGAAAGAATTCTGAACTCTCAGGGCTGAAGCCCCATTTATAATACGTTATTCAAATAACCCCAGACTAAAGTCTGGGGTTAAGTATCTGAGGAGAACTTGTTCCTTCCGTATAAACATCTAGCCTTAGACTTTAGTCCGGCGCGAGGAATTTTTAGTGGAGAAGGAATTCTGAACTCTCAGGGCTGAAGCCCCATTTATAATACGTTATTCAAATAACCCCAGACTAAAGTCTGTGGTTAATTATCTGCGAGGAGAATTTGTTCCTTCCGTATAAACATCTAACCGCGGACTTTATTTCGGCGCGAGGAGTTTTTGGTGGAGAAAGAATTCTGAACCCTCAGGGCTGAAGCCCCATTTATAATACGTTATTCAAATAACCCCAGACTAAAGTCTGTGGTTAATTATCTGCGAGGAGAACTTGTTCTTTCTTCGTATTAATATCTAACCTCGGACTTTAGTCCGAGGCTAATAAGTACAACAGAGAAAAGGGCTTTAGCCCTGAGAATAGAAACGGGATGAACAAAAAGAATTCCGTAATTTCGCAGGCGTATGCCGGTAAAGAGAATAACATTACATAATGGAAAGGAGCATTCCTTACTCAGGTTTCACCCCTGGGTTTTTTCGGGAGCTATTAAAATAAAAGATGATGTTGCGGAGGGGGAATTGGTAGAAGTGTATTCGGCGAGCCAGAAATTTTTGGGTGTTGGTCATTATACGAATGCTAGTATTTCTGTCCGTTTGGTTTCATTTACGCCTGTTGAGATCAATGATGAATTCTGGTTCAATAAAATAAATAAGGCTTATCAGTACAGGAAAGAACTTGGGATCTTAAATGAGAATACGAATGTTTGCCGTTTGATATTTGGAGAAGGTGATGGTTTGCCGGGATTGATCATGGATTATTATGATGGCCATGTTGTTTTCCAGGCGCACAGTATCGGGATGCACATGAACAGAGAGAATATTGTGAAGGCTTTACAAAAGACATTTGGTGCCGGATTAAAAAGTGTTTACGATAAAAGTTCAGAAACTTTACCAAAACAATATGCTGCCGGGGTTAAGAACGAATATTTAGTAGGGAAGGGCGGAGAGCAGGTTGTGGTGAAAGAGAATAATTGTAAGTTCATTATTGATTGGGAGAAAGGCCAGAAGACAGGATTTTTTGTGGACCAGAGGGAAAACCGCCTGTTATTATCGAAATATTCAAAAGGCAAAAAAGTATTGAATACGTTTTCTTACACCGGAGGATTCTCAATTTACGCTGCTTTAGCAGGAGCGGAATTGGTTCATTCTGTGGATTCATCTGCACCGGCAATAGAATTAAGTAAACAAAATGCGGTGTTAAATAACATCAGTAATCACGAAGGATATGCTGAAGATGTTTTTGATTTTTTAAAGGATAAGGACAATACTTATGATGTGATTGTTTTAGATCCTCCTGCATTTGCAAAGAGCAGGGATGTGAAACATAATGCTGTTAAAGGATATATTAAATTAAATGCTTTAGCATTACGTAAAATTAAGTCGGGAGGAATTTTATTTACTTTCTCTTGCTCAGGTGTTATCGATAAAATGTTATTCTATAATTCTGTTTCTGCTGCTGCAATTGAGGCGGGAAGGAATGTAAAAGTGATCCACTATTTAAATCAACCTGCTGATCATCCTGTGATCCCTTTCTTTCCTGAAGGGGAGTATTTAAAAGGTATGGTGCTTTGGGTGGAATAAGAATGTGGCTTCAACAAGCTCAGCCACCGCGTTTCCAGAATGTATTTTTTTCACTAGTTGGTGCCTGAGCTTGTCGAAGGCACTTCCATTGCTTACAAAAAAAGGCCGAACAAAAGTTCAGCCTTTTTTTATTAGTAATAAAGTTATTTAGTATGCTTTTTTCTTACTGAATTTGATGTTCCCTAAAAAGTCTAATACTTTTTTAAATACATCGAAGTAAAGCATGATCATTAATGAAACACTCATCATCCAGATCACAATAATATTGAACCAATAGGTTGGATACAATGTGCCAAGGAATTTTTTACGTGGTGCAAAGAAATGAGCACGTCCGAAATTTGAATCAATAGGATCCTGGAATACAGGGTCGATCTGCTGGATCAAACGGCCATCTTTTTCAAGACAACGTTCGCCCATGTTACTTGAACTCTTTACTAACTGATTTAAACTTTCATTCTCATAATCATCCTGAAGCTGCAGGAATTTTGCTTTTTCTTCCGGTGTTTTGGTAAGGCTGCCTGTTACTTCGTCTGATTTGGCATAAGAAGTATTTTCAATATTATTATAATACTCATGTAAAGATTTTAAATAAGCGCGTACGCTATTTGTTGTTTCGGCTGTATAATCTGTAGTGTTAATGTTTTTGAAAGCGTCACATTTCACTTTTTTAGAGATCAATTGCTCTTTAGCGATCTCATTCCTTACAAGCGTAATATCTGCTTTCAGATCGGTCAGTTTTTTGCCGGCCTTGATCTCATTTTCGATCTTGGTTAACTTGTTTCCTACTTTTGTTATCCAATAGTTCTTTTTGTATTGTGCGATACTCTTCGATTTATCGAACTTGTAAAAATTACGCTCGTATTTATTTTCTTTGAATTGATTTACGGCTAAAGCTTCAAATGCCCAACGGCTGGCCATGATCTCACCTGCAATCGGAACCCCGCCTTGTTCAGCTAATGTAGGATTCAATTTATCGAACTTCACCACCACGCCCGCTAATAATAGCTGGGGGATAATTAAGAACGGAATTAAAATGTAAATGGTAACCGCACTGTTGAATGCTGATGAGATATTTAATCCTAACATATTGGCGAAACAAGATGTTGTGAATAATACCATCCAATAATCTAAGTACATACCTTTAACGCCAAGGACCATATTACCAACGATAACGAAAGTTAAAGTTTGAATTGCAGATAACACGAACATGATGATGATCTTGCTCCACAAATAACTTCCCTTACTTAAATTCAAGAACGACTCACGCTTACGGATCTTACGGTCACGGATGATCTCTTCCGCACTCACGGTTAATCCAATAAATAAAGCAACTACAACCGACATGAACATATACGCCGGCATGTTCTCGTTCTCACGATAGATATAACCGCGCGTAGTATCAACATCAGTGTTGAAATAACGTACTAAGAAGGCTAAGATGAACGCTAACAAAGGCGCTTCAATGAAGTTGATCATTAAATACTGCGTGTTTGTTAACTTACTTAATACATCACGTGTGATAAATACTTTGAACTGTTTAAATTTGTTAGGAATTTTAAAGATCGCTTCAGGAATTTCGTCCTGGTGTTTGATATCACTGATACCGCTCTCAATTAATTCAACATAACTTTTATTCCACTCGGCCGGACTTGTTTTTCGGTTGAAAGTTAAGTTACCGTATTCGTCCAATACCTTGCTTTCAATAATGTTGAAGATCAATTCAGGATTTACATTACCGCAGTTCCAGCATTCGCTTTCTTCGGAGTTAACGTGGTTCACTAAACGTTTGAAATAAGAAACAGCATCAACCGGATTCCCGTAATAGATCGGATATCCGCCCACGTCTAAGATCTGAAGCTTATCAAACATTTTGAAAATGTCAGATGATGGCTGGTGAATTACAACGAAGATCAATTTTCCTTTTAAAGCTAATTCTTTTAAAAGGTCCATGATATTCTCAGAGTCACGAGATGATAGGCCTGATGTAGGCTCATCCACGTAAAGTACAGAAGGCTCACGGATCAATTCTAATCCAATGTTCAAACGTTTACGCTGACCACCGGAAATTGTTTTTTCTAAAGGAGAACCTACTTTAAGATCTTTGGTTTCAGTTAAACCTAAGTCAGCTAATAAAGCGTGACATTTTTTCGAGATCTCTTCATCGGTTAAATTCCCGAAGCATAATTTCGCGTTATAGAATAAGTTTTGGTAAACAGTTAATTCTTCGATGAGTAAGTCGTCCTGTGTAACGTGACCTATAACACCTTTAACCGCTTCTTTATCTTTGTGGATATTTTTTCCGTTGATTAAAACTTCACCGCCGCTTGGCACTTCAACACCATTCAATACATTCAGTAAAGTTGATTTACCTGCACCTGAACCTCCCATGATGCCAATTAACTTTCCGCTTTCTTCACGGATGTTAATGTTACGTAAACCTAATTTACCGCCTTTGAATTTGTATTCGATATTACGCGCTTCGAAAGAGATCTTTGCTTTGCTTGCATCTGCTAAGAAACGGCCGATGATATCTGAATAATAAATTGGTTTTACTTTTGAACTACGTAATGAAGAACCCGGTGTTAAAATGTGAACGCGCTCTTTCGAGATCCCTTGCCCGTTCAATTGTAATTCTATGTTTCCGTAAATACGTAAAGCATACATGCCAACGCTGTCGATCTGGATGATGCGGACATCATCGGTGAGCGTTTCACATAAAATATGTTTGGTCGTGTTGTTGTAGCCGTTCTCTTTGTTGTTGATCACTAAAGTGTGAGGAGAATCCGGGACAACTTCTACTTTATCTTCAACGAAATGTTTTAATTGTAAGAATTCTTCGTTCGCAATGTTAAATGTTTCTGCTACTGTGATAACGAATTCATATTCCTGTTCAGAAATCTCGTTCGACGAGTAAATAAATTCTAACAAACGAATTAATACGATGACTTTCTGAGGTTGTTCAAGTTCCTGGTTGATCTGGGTACAGATCTTTAATACTTTAACGGAGTTTAAAGACGTACGTTTTGCTGAACCGTCTTTTTTCTTTGATACCTGGTGATGGGCTTCAAGGTATTCATCAAAAATACCTAAGTAGGTATCCACCTGCTCCTGGTTCAATTGTTGCTTTAAGAAAGATTGCACAATGGCCCTTCCTGTGTTATTCACGCCATCCACCTTCGCGATGATGGCAAACATTTGCATTAGGGCTCTAAGTATTCGTTCGCTCATAAATTAAAATATTACAGGACGTTATTTTTTATTCAGTTCGTAAAAGCACTTTGCTGTTTTACGGATAGCCTTCTGGTCATCAGGAAATGCAGCTTCAAATTTTTCATTAAAAACAAGTGATGTTAATCCATCATCCCTTAAGGTTGCTACATAATTGATCAATATGTCAACTACGAAATAAGCGGTAGGTTCTTTGTGATTGAAGTAAGTTGTGTTCTTAAAGAAAATACTTTTGTTCCCCGCAGACCTGATCTGAAGAGAACCCACATCAACAAAACCAAGTTTCTGATTCGGTGTGATCTTAAGCAATAATTTTCCTTTGTTATTGATGAACTGAATATTCCCTCCGTTCTTTAACGGGCAATTCAGAACGCTAACTAATACTGATTGCTTTTCCGATGGTCTGTATAAACTGTCAGTCACCAGTTGATCTTTGCAGTTTTGAGAAAACATGCAGTAGAAACAGGTTAAAAGGACAAGGGTATATAGGGGTTTAATCATCTCTTTTAATTAAAAAAGGATAAAGCTTTTGGTTCTTTATCCTTTTTTTACAAAAGCATTTCTAAATTATTTTTGTTTGAAGCCTATCAGCACAACTGCACAGCCGGAGCCTTGGTTTCGGTTAACATCAATTTGCGCTTCAATGATACACTCTAACGTATTCTTAATTTTAAAATCCCAGTATGGAGAATTCTTATGATTACGGTTAGTGAATAATAAGTGGCGGTCCTGGTCGTAGATGTTGAAGATCAGGTTCCCGTCGTTAGTACCGCTGCATGCAGCAATTCGGTAGATGGTCTCACCAAAGAATGTGGTGTGGAATTCAGCGGTCTCTTCTGAGTTCAATAAAAGTGCGCGGTATTGCTGACCGTCAGAAATGAACGAAGAGATGATATGCTTTGCGCAAAGATTGGCAATAGTATCGCATTGGGCCTTGGCTTTATTAGAAAGTGAGAAGGCAAGGATAAATGCTAATATCGTAAGGTTTAATTTTTTCATACTCGGCATAAAAGTTAAGATTGTACGTTGGTAATTTTAGTTCTGATCTCTGCGATCTTAGCACTGATCTCATCGATCTGTTCTTTCGAAACAATAACTTCGTTAGTGCTGTTGATGTAAGTCATCTTCTTCAATGAATCAGTGGTTGGTTCAACAAAAGTGTATTTGAATTGGATACCATCGTAAACTTTTGCAAGGTCGCTTAATTGTTTACCTAATTCGATAGCTTCAGGTGCAGTATTCGAAGCTAATAATTTGATGATGCTTCCTAAAGCTTGTTTTTGTTCGGCGATACGGAATTTCACATCTTCACTTTGTTTTGCTTTGTAAGCGCTGATTGAGAAATGCATACTCTCGATCCAGCCACCGGCTAAGATCAGGCTGCTTACTTCTGTACGCTTGTTAGTTTTTAAATAAGCATCACTTGCACGGTAAGCGATACCAACCAACACCAACATTGAATCTTTGTTAGCGATGTTTGATTCGATACGCTTCATTGTTCCTGTATCGAAAGCTGCAGATACGCCAAGTTTATCAGCTAACTGTTTTACAGCTGCCAAATAACCAATAGCGTCCTGGGTTTGGTTGTACATGCTAACATATCCAAGGTCAGCACCGTAAATTCCAAGGTTCAACGAACGCATGAAATCGTTGGTATATGTGTTGGCGTTCTTAGAAACGTTTAGGATCGCTTTATCATAAGCAACGCCTGATTTTTGGATCAGCATTGCAGTCTGGATAGGCGAAGGAACACTGAATAATTCTCCACCTACGTTTAACACGGCTGTTTTAGCGGTATCTGTATCTATCAGATTTTCTTTATTTTCTTCTTCTTTTGGTTTATCACCACCTCCGCAAGAAGTAGCGATGAGCAGGGATGCGAAGCAAACTGCCAGTAATTTTGAGTTAAACATAGGGTTTTTAATATTCATCGATAAAATAACTTAATTGGTTATAAAAAATCCTCTGCAAGTAAGTAAAATTATACGAATTAATCAAATTTGAAAGGTTTTGAATTTTACCCGTAAATATTTGATTTTCAGATAAGTAATAAGGTGTTTAAATTTAAACTTGGCTCCTTATTCCTTGGGTTTCATTAGTGCGGTTAAATTTCAAGAGTGGGAATACTGTAAGAAATTGTGTTTTTCATAATGAAAAACATGTGAATTTTAAAACTTAATGTGTTGAAGGATCCTTCCTGTTACATTGGCATTTGCTTCGAAATAGCGAGAAAGTTTTTCCGAAATCTCTTTTTTCCTGTCCTGTTCAAAGAAGTGGGTCCACACACTTTTTAATTCCCCATCTGAATTCACATTTACTGCCGCCTGCATATTGATCAGATCAACGGCTTCATTATATTTCACGTAATCTTCGCCGTAAAAAGTTACCGGGATCCCATACACAGCAGCTTCTAAACAATTATGAATACCGCCATTAAAACCGCCACCGATATAAGCCTGGTCAGCATAATAGTAACTTTTGGATAAAAGTCCCATTGTGTTTAAAACTAACACACGGGAATTCGAATCCGAGCCTTTTGTAAAAAAGGAATAAGACAATTGATATTTCTCTAATTTGGCTTCAGTTTCTTTTAATAAGCCTTCTTCAATATCATGCGGTACAAGAATTAATTTTACTGAATCATCTTCAAGTTCTTTTAATGTTTTCAGGATCAGTTCTTCATCGGAAGGCCAGGTGCTTCCTGCAATTATCAACTTCTTATTGCCTTTGAATTTCTCAATTTCAGGAATAGGGGAGAATTTATTTTTGATCTCTATCACACGGTCGAAACGGGTGTCACCGCAGATCTCAACGTTGTTTATTCCAATGGAATTCAATAATTGAAATGAATTTTTGTCCTGGACAAACAAGGTTTTAAATGCACCAAGCGAGCGGATGAAAATTTTACCATACCATTTAAAAAAGGGATGATGATCTTTAAAAACAGCAGAGACCAGATAGCAATCAATATTCTTTTCTTTGATCTGCAATAAATAATTCACCCAGAATTCATACTTGATAAAAATGATCTTATCCGGCGAAACTAATTCTAAGAAAGTTTTGGCGTTCGATTTCGAGTCATACGGTAAATAAAAGATAGCATCGGCATGCTCGTAATTTTTACAAACTTCATAACCGCTTGGAGAGAAAAAAGAGAGAACGATCTTATAGGACGGATGTTGTTTCTTTATACTTTCAATTAAAGTGCGGCCTTGTTCAAATTCTCCCAATGAGGCGCAATGCATCCAGATCTTTTTTTGCCCGGCCAGTTTTTTTAATTGTGCAGCGTAATTTTCTTTCCAGTTCTTACGGCCGTTCACCCATAATTTTGCTTTGGGTTTAAATGCTGATGCTAAAAAAATGACGAATGTATACAGATATATGCCTATGTTATAGAATAGCATATTTAGTTGTAATAGAAATCCTGTGTACGTTTATATAAAGGTAAAACCCATGCGATCCGGAACCCGATCAGGTAATCTTTCCGCTGTTTTGTATCCGGTAAACCAGTATCATAATTAAAACCACGGTAGCTTTTAGTAAAGGCTTCATGAAATTCAAACCCGGCAATGATGTTCACCAGACGGTTGCCGCTTAAAAACAGGTAACCAACAAATTGTTCCATGGCAAATCCTCCGCTTAAACGGTCGTAACCTTTTGCCATATCACCTTTAACTGCGGCGATCTTTTGTTGGGCATCGTACAATTTTATTTTATGTTGCATGTATCCGAACCCTAAATTTATGATCAGGCCGGAGTTAGGATTATTACCGAGTTTTGGAAAAACTTTTCCAACTACAATATAACTGTTAAAACCTCTTTCAGTTAAACGTAGATCAGCAGGGAAACCTTCATTATCTATAATGAAACCATCATTGTTCATCATTTGTTGAGTTATATTCTCTCTAACATTTCTGCCAAAAATATAACCGCCTTCCACACCAACAACCCAGGTTTTTCGCGCTTTAAATAAAAGGCTTCCTCCTATGGAAAGATTCTCACGGAACCGCTCTGACATATCACCACGGGGTGTATGCCCGGCAAAATTTATTGAGAGCAATGGTACATTCAAACTGGTATCGATTATACCTTGTGAGAACAGGGTTCCGAAAAATAAAGAAAATATGATGAACAGATTAGCGCGCATTATAAATGCGAAGGTACTGAATTTTCGCGAAAGAATAATGAAGTGTGATCCGAACGCCAACTTCATTAACCCATTGTTTCAATACGCGATTTATAAGTGATAACCGAGTTGTTTTGTCTGTCGCTCTCAACTAAACCATCCTTTAATCTCACGATACGGTGGGCGTGCATGGCGATATCTTCTTCGTGTGTTACCAGGATTATCGTATTTCCTTTTTTGTGGATATCCTCGAAAAGGCCCATGATCTCAACCGAAGTTTTACTATCTAAATTTCCTGTAGGTTCATCCGCTAAAATAATGGCTGGTTTATTTACAAGCGCACGAGCAATTGCAACACGCTGACGTTGTCCGCCCGACAATTCATTAGGGCGATGCTGCATACGGTTTCCCAAACCAACTTGTTCTAAAACTTCTTTCGCACGCTCTTCGCGTTGTGCTTTTGGCATGCCTGCGTAAACTAACGGAAGGGCAACATTTTCTAAAGTAGTATTTCGTGGCAGTAAATTAAAGGTTTGGAATACGAAACCGATCTCTTTATTACGCACTTCAGCTAATTCGTTATCGGTCATTTTAGCAACCGAATTATTATTTAAAATATATTCGCCGCCGGTGGGTGTATCAAGGCAGCCCAGGATATTCATTAATGTAGATTTCCCGCTCCCGGATGGGCCCATTAGAGCAACGTATTCATTCTTGAAAATGGAAAGATCGATCTTTTGCAACGCGTAAATAGTCTCAGTTCCTATTTTATAGACTTTTGATATATCAGTTATCTTAATTATCTCTTGCATGAGCATTCAATTATGTAAATTTGTTCCGATAGCTATCGGGATGAGTTTCAGATTGCGGATAAAATACTTCTTAATTCACCGGTTAAATTACACAAATAAAACCGCCGGCGCTTTAATCTCATCAGGTAAATTAACCGTTAATGGAAAAGTGATCTCTGAAAATGTAGTGCTTCAGGATGAGGATGAACTGAAATTAGGTGATGACCTATTAAAACCAAAAGCTGTTTATCAATATTACGCGCTTCACAAACCGAGAGGGATAGAATCGACTTTTAATAAAGAGATCACAGATAATTTAAGTACAGTTTTTCCTTTCAATGGTGAGTTTATTGTGGCAGGAAGATTAGATAAGGCATCTGAAGGATTGTTATTGATATCGAATGATGGTAAGTGGGTTCATAGTATAACACGGCCGGAATTCAGGAAAGAAAAAGAATATATTGTTGAAGTGGATAAAGAAATAACTGATGAATTTATTTTGAAAATGGAAGCGGGAGTAGACATAGGAATTTGTGTCACGGAACCTTGTTCTGCGGAAAAACTTGAAGCGAAAACTTTCAGAATAATCTTAACGGAAGGCAAGAATAAGCAGATCCGGAGGATGTGTAAAACCCTCCGTTTTTCGGTGGTGAGCTTGAAAAGGGTTCGAATTGATAAATTTCATATATCTGATATTAAGCCACTTGACTACGTAAAAATAGTGATTTAACATTAATTGTATCAACATTATATGTTATAACATATATATTTGTGGTATAATTTAAAACCACAACATATGAAAACCTTAAAACAAACAATGTTAGCCGCACTTTTAATAGTATCGTGGGGCTTTACCGCACAAACCAACTGGAAAGTTGATGCATCGCACAGTAAATTAGGATTCGCAGTAACCCATTTAATGGTGAGCGAAACGGAAGGAAAATTCAAGATCTATGAAGGAGCGGTTTCTTCGAAATCAGACCTGGATTTTATCGATTCAAAAATCGAATTCTCAGTTGATGTGAATTCTATTAATACAGATGATGAAAAACGTGACGGTCATTTAAAGAGCGCCGATTTTTTTGACGCTGAAAAATTTCCGAAAATGACTTTTAAAGCAACCAGCATGAAGGCCGGAAAGATTAAAGGAACTTATGATCTTGAAGGTGACTTGACTATGCACGGTGTTACTAAAAAAGTAAAGTTGAACGCAATCGGAGCATCAAAAACTGTAAAGGATCCGTGGGGAAATACAAGATACGCATTCAAAGTAACAGGAAAATTGAACCGCGTTGATTATGGGTTGAAGTGGAATGCAGCTTTAGAGGCAGGTGGAGTAGTAGTGAGTGAAGATGTGAAGATAGATTGTACTATAGAGTTGATCAAAGCTTAATTCCAAAATCCCATGAGGGGTAATTCGAAAGAATTTCTACTTCATGGGATTTTTTCTATTTTTATGGCGGTGAAGTTAGAAGACGAGATACAGCAGAAGAAATTTAAAAGCGAGTTCCATAAACTTGCGATCAACATAGCGTACTCTTATAACTGGATGAGTTATAAGAACCACACCAAATTCAAGAACGAAAATATCACGCCGCAGCAATACAACGTTCTCCGCATTTTACGCGGACAACATCCGAATCCTTGTAATTTGAAATTAGTGAAGGAAAGAATGCTCGACAGGATGAGCGATGCTTCACGGATCATTGACAAATTAAAGACAAAAGGTTTTGTTGAACGTCACGAATGTCCAAACGACAGGCGTAACGTTGATCTCCTGATCACCGAAAAAGGCCTGGAATTATTGAGGGCACTTGATCATGTTGATGATGATTTTAAGATCGTATTTAAGAACCTGAGTGCTTCGGAAGCCAGGCAACTCAATGATCTGCTCGATAAAGCCAGAGGATAAATCGTTAAAACGGGTGGCAAAGCCTCTTTTTTTTCCTTAAATTTATTTATCGGAACTAATACAAATTGTGTGCGTGCAAAATTGAAATACTGCATTTTTTTACTGATCGGGATCACAATGGTGTTTTGCCGTAAACCAAGGAATGGTGATTATGTGATGACAGAAACCGGAACGAAAATAATACAATCGTGTTGGGGTCCCGGAAATTGTGAAACTAAGAATGAAGCTGTCTTTACAAAATCAGTTGTTGCAGTTGAAGATTCCAAAAAGCATTGGTTGTATGTTGATGGAAAAAAATGGGATAAGGATATCAATGCAGTTTATTATACGAATTCATTCACAAATGAGTATTCACCGACCTCTTCCGAATCATTTACGTTCACCTATTCCGGTGCTATAAAACACAAATTCCTTATTGAAGGAACCTATACAATAAACTCGGTTTATTATCAAAACTCTGAAGTATATACCACTACCAATTCAGGCGTATTCACTCTGAAAGTGAAGAAGTAGATTTATTATCGTAGAATGGAACACATTCGTATTCATTCGAAGGACAGAGCCAAGGGATTATTCAGCAAACTCAGAACGAATCACAAATATTTCCATCCGAAGCACAGGGTCATGGTGAGTTTGCCGAACCACGAAAATATTGCTAAAAAACAATTGACGCTGAGCCTGACGAAGCACAGGTAAGCCCCTTCGTCAGGCTCAGGGGCTAGCTATTTGTAGACCTCAATTATGGTTCGGCAAGCTCACCATGACACACGTTTCCAAACGAGATCGTAGTAATCCAAGTACCCTGATACGTTTTCAAAATAAGATGATGCTTTAGAGGATTCACCATGAAATATGTTTTCAAAATGATTTTACATTGCATTGTTTTTACTTCTGGATAATTCTTTTAGTTTGGCAATATCTCCACTAATTAACGCTTCCTTTTTTGCCCTTGACCAACCTTTCACTCTTTTTTCAAAAGCGATCGCCTCTAAATTATTATCAAATTCTCGATAAAACATCAATTGTAAAGGACGTTTATCAAAAGTGTAACAATACGGAAATGCACCTTCTTCGTGTTGTTTCATTCTTTTTTCAAGGTTGCTTGTGACGCCGGTATAATAAGAACTGTCCGAACATTTTAAAATATATACTTTCATTTTTCATTGGGTTAAAGCCCCTTCGTCAGGCTCAAGGGCCGGGTTATTAATTAAATCCTTCATGGTTCGTATGAGTTAACCGAAGTATCACCATGACACCCGTTTCAAAGAATAGTTGTAACAAAATTAAATCGAGCAAACAGAAAGTCTTGCTACAGATTGTAGCATTATTAAAATAAGTTTTTTTAAAAGATCTTCATAAAAAAAGGGAACCGAAAGTTCCCTTTTGTAATATTAAGTTAATTCAAATGACAGAGTCATAGTGAGCTTGCCGAACTACGCATCGATCTTCGCGTACTTCGCATTCTTCTCAATGAATTCCCTTCTTGGAGGAACTTCATCACCCATTAACATCGAGAACACACGGTCAGCTTCAGCAGCATTATCTACTGATACCTGGCGTAACGTTCTTGTTTCCGGATTTAAAGTTGTTTCCCATAATTGTTCGGCGTTCATCTCTCCTAAACCTTTGTAACGCTGGATGTTCACACTCTCAGGTTTATCGCCGCCTAATTCTTTCACATAAGCATCACGCTGTTCTTCATTCCAGCAATAGCGTTGTTCCTTTCCTTTTTTCACCTGGTAGAGTGGAGGTGTTGCGATGTATACATGCCCGCGCTCGATCAGTTCTTTCATGTGACGGAAGAAGAAAGTTAAGATCAGGGTTGTAATATGGGAACCGTCAACATCGGCATCACACATGATGATGATCTTGTGGTAACGCAGTTTTTCTAAATTCAATGCTCTGTCATCTTCAGCAGTTCCGCGGAAAACGCCAAGTGCAGTGAAAATATTTTTGATCTCTTCGTTCTCGTAGATCTTGTATTCTAAAGCTTTCTCAACATTTAAAATCTTACCGCGTAATGGTAATATCGCCATGAATTCGCGGTTACGTCCCTGCTTTGCAGTTCCGCCCGCTGAGTCACCCTCAACTAAAAATAATTCTGATAGTACAGGGTCTCCGCTAGCGCAATCCGCTAATTTACCCGGCAAACCTGTTCCGCTCATTACGTTCTTACGCTGCACTAATTCACGTGCTTTACGCGCGGCGTGACGGGCAGTTGCGGCTAAGATCACTTTATCAACGATCATCCTTGCATGCTTCGGATGTTCTTCTAAATAATTATTTAAAGCTTCAGAGATCGCCTGGTCAACAGCGCCCATTGCTTCGTTATTTCCTAATTTCGTTTTGGTTTGTCCTTCAAATTGAGGTTCCTGGACTTTTACTGAAATAACAGCTGTTAATCCTTCACGGAAATCATCACCTGCAATCTCAATTTTTAATTTCGAAAGCATGCCTGATTTATCGGCATAATTTTTTAACGTACGCGTTAAACCTCTTCGGAAGCCTGCTAAATGCGTTCCACCCTCGTGGGTATTGATATTGTTTACATAACTCTGTAAGTTTTCAGAGTACGAATTGTTATAGATCATCGCTACTTCTACAGGAATTCCGCCTTTTTCGCCTTCCATATAGATCACCTCATCAATCAGTTTTTCTTTACCGCCATCCAGGTAATTAACAAATTCCCTTAAACCGCCTTCACTGAAAAATGTTTCACCAAAAGGGTTGCCGGTCTCGTCCATCTGGCGTCGGTCGTACAACGAAAGGCTGATTCCCTTGTTTAAGAACGATAATTCGCGCATTCGGTTGGCAAGGGTAGTATAATTATACTCCCCGGCAATAAATATGCTTAAATCGGGTTTAAAGGTGACAATTGTACCCCTGTAATCCGTGGTTCCTGTCTCTTTTGCCGGATAAAGCGGTTTCCCGATGTTAAATTCCTGGGTCACGATCTTGCCGTCACGGTGGACATCCACCTTCAAATGGGTCGATAAAGCGTTAACACAAGATACACCCACACCATGCAAACCACCGGAAACTTTGTAAGTGTCCTTGTCAAATTTACCGCCGGCATGTAATACGGTCATTACTACCTCAAGGGCACTTACGCCTAATTTAGGGTGAATGCCTGTAGGGATACCACGGCCGTCGTCTTTTACAGTAATGGAGTTATCTTCGTTTATAGTAACGTGAATATTCTTACAATGTCCGGCAAGGGCCTCATCAATCGAGTTATCTACAACCTCATATACGAGGTGATGTAAACCTTTAACGCCGATATCGCCGATGTACATAGCGGGACGTTTTCTAACCGCTTCTAATCCTTCTAGAACCTGGATGTTATCTGCGCCGTAATTTGCTTTGTTAGTAGTTGTGCTTTCTGACATAAAATCGCTCTCTTTTTTTAGTTTCTAATTAATCTTTAAATATATCGAAATCCATTGGTTTTTTGGGCCGTTTTACGAGTGATTTTTACTAACAAATGTTAATAACATTTTCTTGTTTTTTAAGCATAGATTTGAACTGGAAAATGCTTCAGGATTTATCAGAAAAATTCGCCAAATTTGTGTAACACAAGTCCTTTAAAAAGTCCTAACTTTGACAACAAAAACAACTGATATTCTATGAAAAAATTATTTTTTATATTGCTGATAAGTGTGCTGTCAATACCATCTTTCGCTGACGAATTGCCGCTGAAAAAAGAAAAAAACTCTTTTTTGAAGAAGGATAACAACGGCGAAAAATGCTTTGATGAGAATACGCATATCATTAATCTTGGTGTCGGTTTTGGCAGCAGAAGTTATCATTCTATTTACAGAGGAGCAGGATACGCTTATGGCAGGACACCTGCTTTCAGTTTAACTTATGAGCAGGCATATCCCAAAAAATTAGGTCCGGGTTATTTAGGAATTGGTGCATACCTCGGGTTCCAGCACGAGTATTCTAAATACGATTATTCGTATTATGATAACTCGTTTTATCTCAACACCTATTATTCCCATCATAAATGGAATTATTACATGGTAGCAGCGCGCGGTGTTTACCATTGGGATGTTTTGAATGCCCATAATGCTGAAGTTTACGCCGGCGTTATTGTTGGTCTGCGTTTCCAGGTTCACAGTTACGAAACAAATGATCCCGGTAAAAAAGATCCATATACTTACTCACGCAGTTTTGCTTATCCTGCCTATTCCGCGTTTGCAGGTGCCCGCTGGTATTTTATTAAGAATGTTGGCTTATTTGCGGAAGTAGGATACGGTATTTCGTATTTAACAGGCGGATTTAGCTTTAAATTCTAACCCTTTGGCATCCCGATAGTCTTCACGCTCGGAAATGACTGAATGCCCGGATGAAACTACCGGAACAATCTTTAATTACATGTAAACGGATTTTTATATTTGTATAAAAATCATTTTAAAACTCGGGATCCATGGTGAGCTTGTCGAACCATAAGTCCCGTAAACTGTTTATATGGAAAATTTATTTTCAACCGAAGCTTTATTGAGTTTAATTCCATTAACATTAATGGAGATCTTATTAGGTATCGATAATGTCATTTTCGTTTCAATTGTTCTTAGCCGTTTGGACAGGAGCCAGGTAAGAGGTGCGAGCTTGGTATGGATGTTCACAGGGATCGCTATGCGTTTAATTTTCCTTTTTGTGTTGGGATATTTATTAAAAGGCGTACATGTCATGTTTACCATTTTTGAGCATCCTGTTGAATTAAAGGATATCATTATGTTAGCCGGCGGGTTGTTCCTGTTAGTGAATTCTACCCTCGAAATTCACAATAAACTGGAAGGTGAAGACCCGGATGAAAAATTGCGGGCTGAGAATAAAAAACCTGCTACATTCAAAGCGATCATCACGCAAATAATTTTAATTGATATGGTTTTTAGTATCGACGGTATAGTTACGGCTATCGGTATGGCGAACAATTTTTTTATTATGATGACGGCTGTAATTATCAGTATGATAGTGATGTTTTACTTTGCACCACGCATCTCAGCGTTCATCCATAAGCATCCGACGTTCAAAATTCTCGCGCTTTCTTTCCTTGTGCTGATCGCGGTTCTATTGGTAGTTGAAGGTGTTCATGTTGAAAAACTGGAGATCCCGAAAGGTTATATTTATTTTGCAATGGCTTTCTCGTTCGCAGTTGAACTCCTCAATTTAAAACTGCGTAAGAAAACCGTTAAACCTGTTGAATTGCGTTCTCCGACACTTGAGGAAGAGAAAACGGCAACGTATAAATAATTCCACCCCTACGGGGTTTTATTTATTTGGTATTGATTTTTCTATAATGATTTCATCCCTTCGGGATTATACCATGCTCGATCTTTAATGAACCTGGTTCTTAACTCCGAAGGAGTGAAATGATTATAGAACAACAAAAAAATTCTTTTTTAAACCCCGAAGGGGTGAAATGATTATGGAACAATGAAACAATTCTTTTTAAACCCCGAAGAGGGTGAAATTGGCCCAATTCGGTTGTTAAAGACAAGACAGTAAAAATCATAATAAAATAGTAAATTTAAGGCGTAAATAAAAGAAGCATGACCTCAAAACTAAATATACTTGAACAGAAAAAAGCCGAAGCACTTTTAGGCGGTGGACAAAAACGTATTGACGCGCAGCACAAAAAAGGAAAACTAACAGCGCGTGAACGTATTCATTTTTTAATGGATGAAGGCAGTTTCGAAGAGATCGGTATGCTGGTTTCTCACCGTAGCAACGATTTTGGTCTAGAGAAAGAGAAATATTTAGGAGATGGTGTTGTAACTGGATATGGAACTGTAAACGGGCGTTTAACATACGTTTTCTCCCAGGATTTTACGGTTTTCGGAGGTTCTTTATCTGAAACTCACGCTGAGAAAATTTGCAAAATAATGGACCTTGCTATGCAAAATGGCGCGCCAGTAATTGGTTTAAACGACAGCGGGGGCGCGCGGATCCAGGAGGGTGTTGTTTCATTAGGCGGTTATGCTGATATTTTTTACCGTAATGTTCGTTCCAGCGGTGTTATCCCTCAATTATCAGCAATTATGGGTCCTTGCGCCGGCGGTGCGGTTTATTCGCCTGCTATGACCGATTTTATTTTAATGGTTGAGAATACTTCATATATGTTCGTTACAGGTCCAAACGTTGTAAAAACTGTAACGCATGAAGAAGTGACCAGCGAAGAATTAGGTGGTGCAATGACTCATGCTACAAAAAGTGGTGTAACGCATTTCGCTTGTGCCAATGAAATTGAAGCGATCAATCATGTAAAACAATTATTGAGTTATATGCCTCAGAATTGCGAAGAAGACGCGCCTTCTGTTGCATACGAAATTGGTAATGAAACAAGGACACAGTTAAATTCGATCATTCCTGATAATGCAAACCAGCCTTACGATATGCGTGAGGTGATCGAAGGTGTTATTGATGACAATAGTTTCTTAGAAGTGCATAAACATTTCGCTGAGAATATTGTTGTTGGTTTTGCGCGTTTAGCAGGGAAAAGTATCGGAATTGTAGCTAATCAGCCTGCAGTTTTAGCAGGGGTTTTAGATATTCATTCATCAACTAAAGCAGCGCGTTTCGTGCGTTTTTGCGATAGTTTTAATATTCCTTTATTAGTATTTGAAGATGTGCCGGGCTTTTTACCGGGTACCGACCAGGAGTGGAACGCGATCATTACTAACGGTGCAAAATTATTGTACGCATTCTCAGAAGCAACTGTTCCGAGAATTACAGTGATCACCCGCAAAGCTTATGGCGGAGCGTATGATGTGATGAATAGTAAACACATTGGTGCGGATATGAATTATGCATGGCCAAGTGCAGAAATTGCGGTAATGGGAGCGAAAGGTGCCGCTGAAATTATATTCAAGGGAGAAATTTCGGCTGCAAAAGATAAAGACGCGAAATGGAAAGAGAAAGAAGCAGAATACCAAACCATGTTCGCTAATCCTTACCGTGCAGCAGAACGCGGATTTATTGATGAGGTGATTAAACCGGAAGAAACACGAATAAAACTGATCCGCGCCTTTAAAATGTTAGAGAATAAAGTAGATCAGTTACCGAAAAAGAAACACGGGAATATTCCGTTGTAATACAAGGGCCAAAAGTGCCTGCAAACAATATCACCCCTTTCAGGGTTTTGGTTTTGCAAGCATTGATCTTCTGTAATAATTTCATCCCTTCGGGATTTCGTTTTGGAACGCTTGATCCATAATGAATTTGACTCTTAACTCCGAAGGAGTGAAATGATTATAGAAACAATATAAAATCTATTTTAAAACTCCGAAGGAGTGACATGCTTCGAAACAACAATTAAATTAAGATCATAAATGGAATCAGTAGAAGGATCATCAGTTTTTTTTCACGCTTTAGCTTATATTGCTTTTATTATTCTATCGGGCGTTGGGTTTTTATTATGCTTTGTATTCTTCGTGGTTCGCATCTCACAGGATCATAAACACAAATGGAATTGGCTGATCGCAGGAATTATCGCTTTACTGACCTTATTATTCTCAATTTATTTATTCGTCAGCAAAGTAGTGCATACGGTTAAAGATCTTGGTCACCATGTAGAAAAGAAATTTGAAGAATCGATGGAAGATCTTCAGAAAATGGATTCATCGTATCAATACACCAAATTAAACACCAACGACATGGTGAAGAAATTGAAGGAATTTGAATCTATGAATGGGGAAACAAACGTTCCTAAAGAGTTTTATGTGTACTTCGGTTTTGCTGATTATTACAGGATGCCTTTAACGTATCCGTATTCATTACATTGTACTGATGTTTTGGAAACAGCAACTTTGTATGATGAAAGCCGTGTCAGTGATTTTAATGTGAATGATAATGGGGAGATTGAAACAGAGTGGAACAATATTAAAGAATTTGCTTTTGATAATTCAGCTTTGATCGCAAGGGTAGGAGCAAGTGGTGATAAAAAGGAAATGTATATGGTGTATTCTTTTAGTGATTCAAAGAAAATATCAATGCAATCAACACTTAAAGATGTATTTAAAACAGCTCATAAAGAATTTGGTTACCGCGGTTATGATACACTGATAAATGTCTTGGAGTACAACAATCTCTTTAAATAAACACCAATAAAAAAGGGAAGCACTACTTCCCTTTTTTAGTTTATAGAGTTTTAATATCTATTTCATCAAAATCACATGTCCTTTCAGCTCATGCGATTTTCCGAATACACTTGTCGCCTGGATGATCCAACTGTAAGTTCCTTCTTCAAGAACGCCGTATTTCACATCCTTACTCGATTGCATAGTTCCGTCCCAGCCTTTTTCAAATTCGGTGGTTGAGAACACTTTCCCGCCCCAGCGATCGAAGATGTTCAATTCATATTTTGTTACTCCAAATCCTTTTGGCTGGAATATGTCATTCAATCCATCACCATTCGGTGTAAATGTATTTGGCACATAAATTCCGAAATCTTCACCAACTACTAAAGGACGGATCAAGGTATCAGAACAACCATTACTACTCTTCACAACCAAAACAACAGGGTAAGTTCCCGGTTCCGTATATTGGAAAGTAGGATTTTGTTCAATGGATGTGTATTGTGCTGTATTCATAAAGTACCAGTTCCAGCTAACAATTGAATCGCCATAAGAAGCATCAGTGAATGTCACATACTGATCCTGGTTGATAATTGGTTTAAGAGGAGCATGGTTGAAATCAGCAACCGGATTAGGATAAACATCGATATTTACAGGAGGGGCAACACCAAAACAGCCATTGTTATCAAATACAGTTAAGCCTAAAGTATAAGTTCCTGATTCAGGGAAACAATAAGAAGCATTTTGAGAACCTGATATTCCTGTACCGTTAACCAACCAGCCATAAGATGTGATACTTGTTGAACTCGTTGCAGTAAATGTCACACAAGATGGTGCACAACCTCTGTTCGAACTTGTATTGATACTTGCATTCGGATTTGGATTCACCACAATATTCGTATTAGCAAAATTACTACAGCCGTTAGCTGTACCAACAACTGTGATGTTGATCGAAGTATTTCCATTAAATGGATATGTTGATCCTGTAATATTTCCGGGTTGCCAGATATAAGTAACCGCACCGTTCGCCGTTAAATTTGTAGTTTGTCCCGCACACAATGTAGCGCTTGTAGCTGTTACAGTCGGCTGAGGATGGAAAGTTAAATTCACATTAGCTGTTGCAGGACAATTGTAAGCATCCGTTGCATTCACAACATAATTATAATTTCCGGCAGCAGCTTCGTTAACGGGATAATTGGCAGCTGATGGCCCTGACACCCAATTATAGTTATATGGGCCCGTACCACCTGCACCAACAGCATTTACGTTGATAACTGTATTAGCACAAGCCTGTGTTGTAGCGCTGTTAATTGTAACAGTGAAAACAGTTGGCTGTGTAATTTGCGTTGAAGCAATACTAGTACATCCATTTGCATCAGTAACAGTACAAGAATAAGTTCCTGCAGTTAAATTCGAAGCATCTTGTGTTGTTTGAGAAGGAATTGTACTCCAGTTATAACTGTATGGTCCGGTACCAACAGTTACGTTCACAGTTGAAGTTCCATTGCTTTGTCCGTTACACAATACATTCGATCCTGTGAAATTGAATACAGGAACAGGATTGATCACCACGGTAAATGTTGTACTCGCTGTACAAGTTCCCGAAGAAACCAATAAAGTATAAACACCATTTGCAGCAGCAGTAACGTTATTGATAGTTGGATTTTGATTCGTGCCTGTATAACCCGGACCGCTCCATGCATAAGAAGCGCCGCCGCTGCCGAATAGATTTAAAGTTTGCCCCGCACAAACAGGGCTGTTACTTGCAATAGTAGGATTTGGTAAAGGCAGTACAGTTACGTTTGCATTCGCTGTATTCGTGCAGTTGTTCGCATCCGTTACAGTCACAACATAAGTTCCTGACATAGTTAACTGTGCGCCGGGAATAGTTGGATTCTGTACATTAGAAGTATATCCGCCCGGACCGGACCAGGAGTAGGTAACACCACCGTTAGAAGTTAAGTTGATAGTAGTATTAACACAATTTGTTGGATTGGTAACTGCAATTACAGGTAATGAATTTACAACAACGTTTACGTTCGCTGTGTTCGTACAACCGTTAACATCTGATACGGTTAAAATATAATTACCGCCATTCGCATTTGTCGCAGTTGCGATGGATGGAGTAGCAGAGTTTGAATTAAATGTTGCAGGGCCTGTCCATGTATAAGTTGTTCCGCCTGATCCTGTGAAGTTGATAGGTTGTCCGACACAAACCGGGCTGGTTGCCAATGCTGTTGGAGTAGGTAATGCATTTACCACGAGGTTAGTTGTTGCACTCGCAGTACAAGTTCCTATTGAAACTAAAACCGTATAAGTTCCGGTCATGGCAGGAGTTGAACCGGTTTGTATCGGATTTTGTGCATTTGAAGAAAATCCTCCGGGGCCACTCCAGGTATAACTTGAAGCTGAAGCAGCGTTTAAAGTAAAAGTTGTTCCTGCACAATGTGGTCCTGAATTAGCCGCAGAAGTTGTTGGTGTTGTCACAGCAACGTTTACCGTTCCTATAGTTGTACAACCAAGAGCGGTTACAGTAACTGTATATAAACCTGCATTAATTGTTGTAGCTGCAGGTATTGTCGGATTTTGTAATGCTGATGTAAATGCATTTGGCCCGCTCCATGAATAAGTTCCGCCACCGGTAGAAGATAAGTTAATAGGGAAGTTCAAACAAACCGGACTATTACTATTCATCATAACAACCGGCATAGGATTTACAGTTACGGTTGTCATGGCTGTATTTGTACATCCGGCAGCGCTTGTTACAGTAAGAACATAATTCCCACTGTTACCGGCAACTGCATTCGGTATAGTTGGATTTTGTAAGTTAGATGTGAATGCCATTGGTCCGGTCCACGAATACGTTCCGCCGCCACCGCCGGTTAAACTAATTGCATTACCTGCACAAATAGGAGTATTATTGGAAGCATTTGGTGTTGGTAAAGGATTTACAACAACGTTTGTTGTTCCTGACGCGATACAACCACCAGCACTTGTTACAGAAACAGAATATGTTCCCGCATTAGTCAATTGTCCATTTGCAATAGTAGGATTTTGTAAATTACTAGTGAAGGCGCTTGGTCCCGTCCACGTATAAGTTGCGGCAGCAGGAGTACTTAAATTAATTGTTTGCCCGACACAATATGGTCCTGTATTAGCCGGAACAATTGTTGGTAATGCATTTATCACCACGTTAACCGTATTGCTATTCACACAACCTTGCGCATTTGTTACCGAAACCGTATAAACTCCGGCCATAGCCGCAGTGGCATTTGTGATTGTAGGATTTTGTGCATTACTGTTAAACGACGGCCCTGTCCAGGTATAAGTATTAAATGCGTTCACGTTAAGATTTATATTTCCTCCTAAACAGACGGGACTGTTACTTCCCGGATTGACAACGGGCAATGGATTAACGGTGACCTGAACTGTTCTTGTTCCTGTACAGCCTGCAGCAGATGTTCCTGTCACTGTGTAAACCTGGGTTGAAGGAGGGGTAACCGTAATTACTGCACCAACAATATTTCCGGGCTGCCATGTATACGTTGAAGCGCCGCCCGCAGTTAAATTAGAAGTTTGTCCGGCGCAAATTGTAGCAGGTGCTGCTACTGCTGTTACAGTTGGATTTGGATTTACTGTTACCTGAACAGTTCCCGAACCTACACAACCTGCAGTTGAAGTTCCTGTAACGGTATAATTTGTACTCACGGTTGGTGTAACGTTCATTGGATTACCAACAATATTTCCAGGTGTTAATGTATAAGTTGAAGCACCGCCGCCTAAAATTGCAACGTTCATACCTGAACAAACTGAAGTAGGAGTAGCAGTTCCTGTTACGGTTGGAGTAGGGCAGCAGTTGTAATAAATAAATACACGCCCGCAAGGATTAGAAACTTCCGACCAGATATTTTGCATACCTACAGCCGCTAAACAATTTTGCATACCGCTTCTTTGAAGAGTAGTTGGGAAACCGGCAATAGTTGTAGCGAAATTGGCGCCATCATAACTATTGATGCAAGTAGGTCCGCGTGAACCATAAACACCGATGATCTGTCCTGCAGTTACAGGCACGTTACAAGGGATCATTGTGTTTGGCACATAATTCTGGTTCTGGAATAAATTTGCAAATGCATTAGTAGTTCCGGGGAATGCAGGAGGAGCGCCGGCAGTAAAACGTACTATCGCGCAGTTTTGTGCGGCAGTACTCATATCAGGCGCAACGTAGATCCCGCAAATAGTGAAGTTAACAGGAGCTGTGAAGTGGTAACCCCTTACCCATGAGGTAAAACTCGCGCTTTGCGGTCCGATAGCAACTTGCGTTTGAGCATTTGAACTAACGAATGCAAGAACGGAAAATAGAAGAGTAAATATTTTTTTCATTTGGTTCATCTTAGAATTGGGTAACAATGTCTTTTCTGTGCTTTAATGTATTGATGATAAGGTTTGGATTTTTTTCCATCCAGATCCTTATTTGATCCTTATAAGCCGCATTAATACCTTTAGTTGCAGGTGGAGCAGGAAAATCTTTTTGATCGAGAAATACTTTTACATCTGCATTACTTTTTGATGGTGCTGTTATGCGTTCTATAATAAGATCCATCGTCTTATTAAAATCATAAGTATAGCCACCTGGAGCATCGCTCGCAATTGGCTGACTTGTTTTAGATGAAGTTTGTGCTATTACTGCAGGAGAAAAAGCAAACATCAGTAATAAAAGTCCTGTAAATTTTAAATTGTTTTTCATTTAACGTGAGTTCAGAATTAGTAATTAAATGGTTTTAGCGCCACCTCCTTAAAATTACAAAAAGTGCTCTTGTAAACAGTAGTTTTTAGCTAAACAGTCGCTTATCTCCGCTCGAAATTAGAGGCGTTTCGCCCAATGAACAGAGTTATGAACAGATTAAGAAAGAGAGAGTTAGATTAGCGCATTAAAACAACATGACCTTTCAGTTCGTGCGATTTTCCGAAAACATTGGTCACATTGATGAGCCATGTGTAGGTGCCTTCTTCCAGGATGCCGTATTTCACATCCTTTTTCGATTGCATTGTTCCATCCCAACCTTGTTCAAATTCTTTGGTTGAGAAGACTTTTTCACCCCAACGGTCAAAAATATTCAGCTCATATTTTACAACACCAAATCCTTTTGGCTGGAAAATATCATTCAATCCGTCAGCGTTTGGCGTGAATGCATTTGGAACATACAAGCCATAATCTTCGCCTACAACTAAAGGACGAATTAAAGTGTCAGTGCAACCTCTATCACTCTTCACAACCAGTACCACAGGGTAAGTTCCCGGTTCTGTATAAGCGAAAGTCGGATTTTGTTCAACCGAAGTATATTGTGCCGTATTCATGAAATACCAGTTCCAGCTAACGATCGGTGTTCCCCACGATGCATCAGTAAATGTTACATACTGATCGATATTTACAACTGGTTTAATTGGCGCGTGATTGAAATCAGCAACAGGTTGCGGATAAATATCAATTGTTACGGGTACAACAGTACCAGTACATCCGAAGGCATCCATTACAGTTAAACCCAAAGTATATTGCGCTGCTTCATCAAAACAAAAAGCACCATTCACTGATCCGGTAATTCCTGCCCCATTCAATATCCAGTTATAACTTTGAATAGAAGAGCTTGCTCCTGCAGTAAAAGTTACACAAGCTGGAACACATCCCTGAGCATTTCCTAAACTGATATTTGAGGTTGGGTTAGGATTTACCACAATGTTCGCAGTTGCTGAATTACTACAGCCATTGGCTGTACCAATAACACTTACATTGATAGCGTTATTTCCATTGTATGGATAAGTTGATCCTGTAATATTACCCGGCTGCCAGATATAAGTTTGAGCGCCACTTGCGGTTAATGCGATGGATTGTCCGGCGCAGATTGTTCCACTGGTAGCTGTAACAGTTGGCTGCGGGAAGAAAGTTAAATTAACGAATGCAGTTGCCGGACAATTGAATGCATCGGTTGCATTAACTGTGTAGCCGTAATTTCCATCAACAGCTTCATTGATCACATATAAACTTGAAGACGGCCCGGAAGCCCAGCTGTAATTATAAGGGCCTGTTCCGCCATTTCCAATGGCAGTTGCATTGATCGGAACGCCTGCACAAGCAGAAGTTGTAGAACTGTTGATCGACACGGTAAATAAAGTAGGCTGGGTAATTTGTGTTGAAGCAACACTTGTACAACCGTTAGCATCAGTTACTATGCAAGAATAAGTTCCTGCCGCTAAATTAGAAGCATCCTGTGTAGTTTGTGAAGGAATTGTGCTCCAGTTATAATTAAATGGCCCTGTACCAACAGTAACATTAACTGTAGAAGTTCCATTGCTTTGCCCGTTACATAATACATTCGATCCTGTGAAATTGAAAACAGGTAAAGGATTAATAACAACAGTATGAGTTGTAAGTGCAGTACAAGTTCCTGATGAAACCAGTAATGTATATACCCCCGTCGCAGACGCGGTAACATTATTTATTGTTGGATTTTGATTCGGGCCTGTATAACCCGGACCGCTCCATCCATAAACCGCACCTCCGGTTCCGAATAAATTTAAAGTACCACCCGCGCAAACAGGACTGTTACTTGTAATGTTCGGATTTGGTAACGGATATACGGTAACATTTGAAACGGCAGTATTTGAACATCCGGCTGCGGTTGTTACAGTAACATTATAAGGGCCTGACATATTCAACGCAGCATTTGGAATTGTTGGATTCTGCAGGCCGGAACTGAACGCATTAGGGCCGTTCCAGGAATAAGTATTGCCTCCGGTTGCAGTCAGATTAATGTTTTGGTTCACGCAAACGGCAGGATTATTTACAACAATGTTTGGAGTTGGATTAACAACTACAACAAGTGTAACAAAATTGGTGCATCCATTTGCATCTGTAACTGTCAAAGTGTTTGTTCCCCCATTTGCTAAACCGCAGATCGGAATAACAGGATTTTGTTGTGTTGATATAAATCCTCCCGGCCCCGTCCAAGTATAAGTTGTCCCACCGGCTCCGGTGAAATTAATGGAGTTGCCTTCACAAACCGGATTATTGCTTTGCGCTGTAGGTGTTGGTAATGCATTTACTGTTACTGAAGTGCTTGCAATTGCAGTACATGTACCAATAGAAACTTGTACAGTGTAAATTCCTGACATTGCTGGAGTACTGGTTGGACGTGTTGGATTTTGTAAGTTCGAATTAAATCCGCCCGGACCAGTCCAGGTGTAAGAAGTTGCGCCCGGAGCGGATAACGAAATTGTTGCTCCTGCACAATATGGTCCGGTATTAGAAGCTGAAGTTGTGGGCGTAGTAACAGCAACAGTCACTGAACCTACACTTGAACAGCCGAGTGTTGTAAGAGTTACGGTGTATATACCTGCATTGATAGTTGTTGCTGATGGAATAGTAGGGTTCTGAAGATTTGATGAGAAAGAATTCGGGCCGCTCCATGTATAACTTGTTGCTGCATTCGCGGTTAAATTAAGAGGGAAGTTCAGGCAAACAGGGCTATTGCTATTAGCATTTGGAACCGGCATCGGATTTACAACGACCTGCATCGTAATAGTTGAAACACATCCGCTTGCATTCGTTCCGCTTACAGTATAAATTGTTGTTGCAAGAGGGGAAACAGTCATAGAAGATCCGTTGATATTACCCGGCTGCCATGTATAAGTAGAAGCGCCTGTGACAGTACATGTTGCTGCTGATCCTGCGCAAATGGTTTGATTAGATGCGATAAGAGTAGGCCCGGGATTCATAGTTACTGAAGCTACGGCACTACTTGTACAAGTGCCCGCACCACCTGTAACAGTGTAATTAGTTGCTGAAAGTGGTGAAGCGATCACAACACTTCCGGTAGAAGTATTTAAAGTCGCAGCAGGAGTCCATGTGTAACTTCCGGCTCCGGTCGCGGTAAGTGTCACTGACTGTCCCGGACAAATTCCGGAAGAAACAGGTGTTACAGTTACAGCAGGAGGAGGAATTACATTTAAAGTGATACTTCCTGTGTATAGGCATCCGTTAGCGTTTCCGGTAACAGAATAAGTTGTTGTAGTTGGAGGTGTAGCAGTAACAACACTTGCATTAGCAGAACTTAAAGTTGCTGAAGGATTCCAGGTATAAGTACTTGCACCTGTTACTGTAAAGATCGCTGAACTTCCCTGGCAAATTGTAGTTGCAGATGCTGCGATATTTAAGACCCCTGCCGTAGAAGCATTGTTCATTACGAAATTATCTACATGAACCCACGTTTGTGTGTTTCCTGCGTTTTGAATTACACTAATGAATTGCCCGTTATTCGGAGCTACGAAAGTAAATGTACGTTGAGTCCAAACATTTGTTGTGGCTCCTGCAGGCGCTGTATAAACAATTGTTCCGATAGAGTTGTTGTTTGTAGATACACCGATTTGAATAGGGAAGCCCGGCCATGCTCCGTCTTTTCTGTCATAAAATGAAATGGTGTAAGTATTCCCGGTAACTAATGGAGCAGAAAGTGTCATATTGAAAGCATCTGTTCCGCTGCCGGTTAATGCAACATACCATTTACAATGTTGCGCACCGCCTCCGCCCCATGTAGCAGATTGGATGATATCTAAATTTGGTGTAGTTCCCCATGAATTGACATTGGGCATGAAGCCATTAAAGGCCGCATTATTCTGATTGATCCGGTCTACCACGGCAGTGTTTACTTCAAAACTTCCGTTAAGGAAATTCTGCGCAACAGAACTGTTAACAATGAAAGTGAGAATTACTGCTTTTAGATAAGATCTGAATTTGAACACGGTTTTAAATTTTATTTATTTTGGTTACTGAGCTTGTCGAAGTATTATTTCATTAACGTTACATGACCTTTCAATTCATGCGATTTGCCGAATACATCAGTAGTACGGATCAGCCATGTATAAACACCATCTTCAATGATACCATACTTCACATCATTCTTCGATTGTTTTGTTCCATTCCATCCTTGTGTGAATTCAGTTGTCTGGAACATTTTTTCACCCCAACGGTTAAATATGTATAGTTCATATTTCACTACACCGAATCCTTTAGGTTGGAACGTATCATTTAATCCATCTCCATTCGGAGTGAATGCATTCGGAACATAAATGCCGTAATCTTCACCAACAACTAATGGCCGGATCAAAGTATCTGAACAACCTTTATCACTCTTAACAACTAATACAACAGGATAAGTTCCCGGTTCTGTATAAGCGAAAGTTGGATTTTGTTCAACCGAAGTATATTGTGCAGTATTCATAAAGTACCAGTTCCAGGTTACAACATTGGCACCCCATGATGCATCTGTGAACGTTACAAACTGATCGATATTTATGATCGGTTTGATCGGTGCATGATTGAAATCAGCAACAGGGATCGGATGAATATCAACTGTGAACGTCGCACTGTTAGCACAACTGTTCACGTCGATGAAATCAGCTGTTACAGTAAAGGTACCACTGGTCGTAAAACAATATTCTGCGTTATTCCCATTGATCACATTACTTCCGTTATACGACCACGATGTGTTTTGTAATGCAGTTGAACTTCCAACAGTGAATGTTACACATAAAGGAGCGCAACCTGTATTTGCACTTGACATAATATTTCCTGTAGGTAATGAATTAACTGTTACAACAGTTGTCGCTGTATTGGTACAACCAATATTATCAGATACAGTTAAAATATAATTTCCGGATTGGCTGCCCGAAGTTGCCATCAATGTTGGATTTTGAACCGAAGAGAAGAATCCGTTCGGACCTTGCCATAAATAAGAAAGGCCACCGGTACCAACTAACCCAAATGAACTTCCTACACAAGCAGGAGAATTATTTGTTGCTGTTGGATTTGGTAAAGGATTTACAATGACTGCAGTATTACCTGTATTCGAACAGTTGTTAGCATCTGTAACGATCACATTATACATACCTGCCATATTTGTTTGTGCTAATGGAATAGATGGACTTTGTGAAGTTGAGGTAAATCCTGCAGGACCGGTCCAGCTATAAGATGTTCCGCCTGTAGCATTTAAATTAATAGTTTGGTTGATACAAATTGTAGAACCTGAAGTTGTAACAATTGGTAATGGATTTACTGTAAGAGGAGTAGTTGTTGAATTGATACAACCATTTGCATCCGTAACCGTTAATACATACACACCACTGTTTGTTGCAGATGCATTAAAGATGCTAGGATTTTGAGTCGGAGATGTAAAGCCCGGACCTGTCCAGCTATAAGTTACGCCGCCTGTTCCGGTAAAGTTCACATTTTGTCCTGCACAAACAGGGCCGTTATTATTTGCAACCGGGGTTGGTAACGGATTGATCACAACATTTGTTGTAATAGTTCCTGAACAATTTCCAACCATTGCAACTAAAGTGTATGGTCCGCCTGCAGCAGCCGTAACATTAGTAATAGTTGGATTCTGTGTCATACTCATAAATGAGTTTGGACCTACCCATAAATAAGAAGTTCCGCCGCTTGCTGTTAAGTTCAAAGTATTACCAACACAAACCGCGCTGTTGCTGTTTGCATTTGGAACAGGTAAAGGAATAACTGTAATATTAGAAGTTGCGCTCGCCGTACAACCATTTACGGCATTCATACCGATCACTGTGTAAATCGTGTTTGAAGCAGGAGTAACATTTATACTTGCAGTCGTCGCACTTGTGCTCCAAACATAAGATGAACCACCTGAAGCACTCAATGAAATACTTTGTCCGGCACAGATAGAACTATTGGAAGGCGTAGCCATTATTGTAGGTGGTGTTGTATTCTGTACAACGGTAATTGTCGCGCTGCCTTGGCAACTGTTAGTAGCATTAGCAACAGACGCAACATAATTACCCGGCTGATTAGCTGTGATTACCTGTGTATTGTTTGCACCAACAATTCCCGGACCGGTCCATGAGTAATTGTAGCCCGGAGGTCCGGGCGTTACGGTTAACTGAGCTGATGGCTGAGCACAGGTTAAAGTATTTGATGCAGTGATTGTAGGATTAATGATAGTACCGTTAGATGTTACATTCACAGTTGCAGTTACTGAGGCAACAGGACAAACTGTTTTGGAAATTACTACTGTATAGATACCAGGGGCATTAGCAACAGCAGTACTTCCGGTAGCTGAACCAACAAGTCCGGGACCACTCCAGCTATAAGTATTTACCGGAGTAAGGTTAGTTGTAGAAGATAAAGCCACGCTGGTGGTTGAACATCCTAAAGTGCCGGTAACCATAGCTGCAGCAGTAAAAGAAGAGCTTGTTGAACCAATAGGACAAGAAGCATAATCACCACCACCTAAACTCGCCGCTGCGCCGGGTACTAACGTGAAATTTACGGTTGAACCGGTAATGTTTCCTGCAAAAAAGCCACTACTATTATGTACATATACTGTATTACCAATAATAGAAAACCCTCCACCTGCAGATGTATTCGGCATACCTGTCATATTATAAGTCGCCAAGACAGCACCGGTAGGACTATATTGGGTTAAAGATTGTCCGCCTGCGGTGCTGGTCTTAAGGATGAAAAAATTACAATTCACATCCGTAACAATATCGTAAGGTCCACCGCCGCTAAATCCTGTTAATGTAGTAAGTAAAGTGCCTGGCCCTGAACCGTTATAAACGTAAACTTGTCCGGAACTACCAACCAAACTGTATAAGTAACACCCACATCCGCCCATATTAACCGCAGCTGTATTACCAATTGCGTGGCCAGTGTTAACCCAGGCAGTTCCGTTCCACCAATTCACATTTCCGCCAATAACAGTATAAAATGTAGGACTAGGGGTTGGTGCATTTAGATTAGGCATCAAAGCCAGACCGGTGCCACCACCAGGAATTCCGGTGCTGGAAGGATTGGAAGCGCTCAAAGGTAAAGCCGGATTATAAACTTGTATAGGACTATTGTGTAAATAAATTACGCTGCTCGGACATGTCGGAACAAAACTTTGCGATAGTATTACGAAACTGCAGATCGACAGGATGAAGCTGAAAATATTTTTACGGGAAAATGTCATTTTCTTGTCAGTTTTAGAGACGTTTAAATTTACGAAAAAACCATACGAACAGGCTTCGTTTCAGTAAGGAGTTGCCAGTATAGAATAAAGGATAAGGTAGTTTGGCTCAGTTGGGTTGTTTTTAGCTAAAAAAAGACCTTAAAAACAGACTTATTTCATCAAAATAACATGACCGGTAAATTCCTTGGCTTCACCAAAAGTGTTGGTGAGTTTTATATGCCAGGTATAAGTTCCGTCCATCATAATGCCATATTTCACATCATGTTTTGAGCCTTTTGTTCCTGTCCAGCCAACTTCAAAATCGCTGGTCTCAAAAACCTTTTCTCCCCAACGATCGTAGATCATCATATTGTATTTCACAATACCAAAACCTTTCGGTTGGAAAATATCATTAAGACCATCTCCATTCGGCGTGAAAACATTTGGTACATAAATACCGTAATCTTCATAGATCTTTAATGGTTTTAATAAAGTATCCAGGCAACCATGATCGCTCTTAACAACCAGGGCCACTACATAATCTCCCGGATTTTCATAAAAGAAATGCGGATTTTGGCTTGTAGAAGTATGCTCAGCAGTATTCATAAAATACCAGTTCCATTCAACAACATTGGCGCCGTGAGATGCATCAGTAAAGTAAACATCACTCTCGCCATTGATAACAGGACGCAATGGATTATAGTTAAAATCAGCTCTTGGGATCGGGTAAACCTGGACATTCATTGTCGCTGTATTCGAGCAGCCGATAGCATCAGAAACTGTTAACGCGAACACACCATTATTAGCAAAACTTGCAGGATATAATGTTGGATTTTGTGCAGAAGATGCAAAACCTCCCGGACCCGTCCATGAATAAGTTCCGCCGCCGTTTCCTGTTAAATAAATTGGTAACCCGGCACAAACAGCACCACTATTTCCAACTGACGCAACAGGTGAAGGATTAACTACAACAGTTGTACTTACGGCAACCGTGCAAGCGCCAATTCCCGCAACTAAATTATAAACACCACTCATTGCAGGAGTAGAGTTTGCCATGCTTGGACTTGATTGATTACTAAAGAAACCATTCGGTCCTGTCCAGTTATAAACTGTACTGCCTGTTCCCGTAATTTGAAGATCTTGTCCGGCACATAAAGGCCCGTTATTCGCCGCTGTCGGATTAGGTAAAGGAATTATTACAGCAGTTGTAGTTGCGGTGGTTGTACAACCTGAAACACTTGTTAATGTAACAGAATAAACGCCGCTTTCATTCGCTGTCGGACTTGCGATAGTAGGATTTTGAACGTTTGAAGTAAATCCATTCGGCCCTGTCCAATTATAAGTTCCTGCAGCATTCACATTAAAATTCAAAGGAGTTCCTTCACAGATCGGACTGTTATTAGAAGGATTAGCAACAACAGCAACATTCACATCAATATTTGTAGTCGCAGTTGAAACACAATTTGCAGTACCTGATGGCGTGCCTGTAATAGTATAAATAGTAGTTGAAGTTGGATTAAATGTTACTGATGAAGCGTTTGAACCACCTGGCATCCATGTATAATTTGCAGCACCGCTCACATTTAAAGTTGCTGATTCTCCCTGGCAAATTGTGGCAGAGTTAACTGATAAAGTAGGTCCCGGTACAACAGAAACCTGTGTAACACTGCTGAATGCCAAAGGGCCGCTGCTGCATCCGTTCATCGCTAAAGTAGCTGTATAATTTGTTGTGGCAGCAGGGCAAACGTTCAAAGTTAAACCTGTTCCGATCGGACCTGTAGGGTCTGACCACGTAACAGTATATTGAGGAGTTCCGGTTGGCACAAAACGCCATGCTTCGTTAACAGCTGTCCAAGCAGTCGGGAAATTTCTGTTAGGAGGAGAATAACCAAGCGTTCCGGTTGCATTTTGAATTCCTACAATTCCGCGGCCGCTGTTCCAGCTTGCGCACGATGTACTGTTTTGAATATATACATCAATATAATTAGTGTTCTCGTATAATGCTAACTGATACGTTGAATTAGGAGTAGAAGCACAAGAGCTTCCGAACATTGGAACATTATTCCATGATACAACTAAAGCACGGCAAGGTGCAGTTCCGTAATAGGCAAAATAAATATTTCCGCTTGATGAAGGATCTGTATCCCTGAATGCAGCACAAATAGTATTTCCTGGCATATCAGCTAAACTTGGAATGGCAGTACTGATGCTCCATCCATCATAACCACCTGCAGGCGCTAAGCTAAATGAAAGCTGTCCGTTAGAACCAATAATGCAACTGTTGAATGTGTTTCCAAAATAACAGAAGTTAAAACCTAATGGTGTAACAGCGCTCCAGATATCATCTGTATTTGCAATGATTGATGTGCCGGTTGTAAAAGAGTAGGGTGTATAAGGAATAGATTGAACTGAATAAGTTGTGTTCTGATTGATCGGAACAACTGTTGAAGTCAAAGTAACACAATTACCCTGGCAAATTGTTGTGCTGGCTCCGGTTCCAACTTGCGCATTGATCTGTGGACATCCGGGACCTTGACCGAAAATTGAAGCAGAACTAAGACCGCAAAGGAATAAGAGGGTAATTTTTAGAATGGACTTTTTCATTATCTGGTGCTATATTGTAAAAGTACAGCTAAAATGGATTTAGATTTTAAAATTTAGATAATTTAAGGATACTTTCAGCTCAATATAAGTTTAATTTCACCCAAACAGGGGAATGAGTGAATGATTAGTCACCTCTTTCGTCAATGATCTGTTCAGCTTTGAATGGTTTTGTATCAAACGTAAATGTTGCATCCGGGATTTCAGCATTCGGTTTAAATGATTTGATCTCGTACACTTGAGTTCCGCCATCCTTCATTAACATTTTTAATTGTACTACCTGCTTCTTTACCTTATCCACATACAATTTAATAGTATGGAATTTTTTCTTTTCAGGTTTTACAGAAGGGAATAGGTCGATTATATGACAGGTTGATGTTCCAACTTTTTCTTCTTTATCGTATTTGTATTTATAGCCTGTTTCATATAGTGTAAAGATCTTACTTGGATTCAATTGGTCTTCATTACTCGCATCAAAATTCTTAATAGTTACTTCAGCTGCATCTTTATTGTGACTCCAGATGGTTTTACCATCGCAAACAATGACATTTCCGGGTATTCCTAATTTGAATTTAACTCCTTTCACCTGAACTTTCCCGGTGATTTTATCGGTTTGCTTTTTTTCTTTATTATAAAAGGTCTGAGCGAAATCTGCCGTAATGGTTTTGTACGCTTTTGTGGTTTTGCTGAGTTCATCTAAAATGCCTTTCGCTTTAGTGTCTTCCTGTGCTGCACTGTTTAAGAATAAAGTACAGAATATTAAGTATAGGATGTTTTTGAACATGTTTTGTTTTTTAGGTTATCGAATGTGCGAATGCTAACGCATTTCATGATCTACAACAGTACAAATTAAATGCCATTTAAACCTTCAAAAAAATAAAATGTTTACAAATAGGCGATGTTGATTACTTTCTTAAGCTATTTTAACATAAAAGCCCTGCGTTAGGTTAAACACAGGGCTTTAATATATAGAATCAGGAAATTATTTCTTAGCAGGCGGAGTTTTAGTATCCGCAGCTTTTGCATCAGTAGTTGCAGCCGGAGTTGCAGTTGCAGCAGGTGTAGCAGCAGTTGTAGCAACAGCAGTCGGAGTTTCTTCCACAACAGCACGTGTTACATTAACTGTAATTACTGAAATATTTTTAGGGTGTAAAATAGTTAAACCGTCGATCTTGATATCACCAACAGAAATTGCTTTTCCGATAGTTAATTTCTCAACGTTCAGTTCAATTCTTGCAGGTAATTTGCTGATCAAACCTTTAACTTTCAATTTGCGCATCTTAACGCTCATTTTTCCACCATCTTTCACACCTTCAGCTTGTCCGATCGCCTTTACCGGGATATGAACTGTAACAGGTTTATCTTCACTAACTTCTAAAAAGTCAGCATGGATCAACCTATCGTTTATCTTATGAAATTGTGCTTCCTGTAATACAGCTTTAAAGTTCTTTCCACCTTCTAATTCAATGCTCACTAAATTAGTGTCAGGTGTATAGATGATCTCTTTAAATGCTCTGTGGTCAGCGTAAAAATGGGTCTGTTCTTTTCCACCATAAATTACACATGGCACTAATCCTTTTGCTCTAAGAGCATTAGCATCTGTTTTTCCTACGTTCGCACGCAACGAACCGCTCAATGATACTGTTTTCATTTTATTTTATTTATCATGAAGTGAGCCTTGCTCTACTTCATTGGTTTGTGATGATTCTTAAAGCCCCGCTTACTTTAATAACCACCTGTTTTTAGTTATGCGGGTTTAAATTATAAAGTTTGAACTGATAGATTCGTAATTATGGACACTGCCTATCACCTTCGCAAAAAGATCAGCAACACTGATTACTTTTATCTTATCACTTTGTTGGCGTAACGGTACTGTATCTGTAACTATCAATTCTGTCAATTTCGATTTCTCAATATTTTCGTAAGCTTTTCCTGAAAGAATGCCGTGAGTACACATTGCTCTTACAGAATTAGCGCCTCTTTCCATCATCATATCAGCAGCTTTGCACAGTGTTCCGCCGGTATCAACCATATCATCCATCAGGATAATATCTTTTCCTTCAATTTCACCTATCGCTGTCATATGATCAACCACATTCGCTTTGGTGCGCTGCTTATAACAAATTACGATATCACATTTCAAATGTTTAGCATAAGCGTTCGCACGTTTACTGCCGCCCATATCCGGAGCTGCGATGCATAAATTCGGTAAATGAAGATTTTGAATGTATGGTAAGAAAATCGTTGAAGCGTATAAATGATCAACAGGTACGTTAAAAAAACCTTGGATCTGATCAGCATGCAGGTCCATCGTCATTACACGCGTAGCTCCTGCAACTGCTAACATATCGGCCACTAATTTTGCACCGATAGCAACACGAGGCTGGTCTTTACGGTCCTGTCGCGCGTAACCAAAGTAAGGAAGAACTGCGATGATCTGTTTTGCAGACGCACGTTTAGCGGCATCGATCATCAATAACATCTCCATTAAATTCTCAGCAGGAGGCATTGTAGATTGGATCACAAATACACTTTGACCGCGGATACTCTCCTCGTAAGAAGCCTGGATCTCACCATCACTGAACTTGTAATGCTGAACTTTACCCAATGGCTGCCCATAAGCTTTAGCTATTTTTTCAGCCAAAACATTTGATGCACTTCCACTGAATAAACGTACTTGTGTTTCCATAGTTTTTTACGGGGCACCAAAAGTAGTAAAAATTAAGCGGTAAACCAATTAAAAATGGCCTTTCTGTCGATAAAAAAGCAGTATAAATCAACCTTTTATGACCTTATTAGAAATTTAGGCCAAAATTACGGTTAATTCTTTTTGAAATGTGGGCAAGAATCACATTTGTTCTTTGGTTTGAAAGCCCCGCAACTGCTAAATAGTAAAATAGAGCCAAGGGATAGAATGAGGAGACGGGATCTGTAATTCACAATAGTACTTATTTGGCGGTAAAACTATTATTAATAATCCTTGTTTGCAGAATTAGATACAAAAGTTTTTAACGGAAGATGTGTATTAAAAGAAAAAGCAGGTTTCCCTGCTTTTTCTGTACCCCCTTCCAGACCAAATATGAACGAACTCCTTGAAGATACAAGGGATCTTGCTCGGATTTGGGACTTGTATGGTCACCTGATAAAAGAGGCGTAGAATCGGCTTGTTAGCCGTTTCTACGAAATTATAATTTCGGTGGCTTAATTTGTTCCTGCTTTCTTTTTCTTGCAACAAGAAGGCAAATCTTCATCCTTTGTTACTGAAGCCGTACCAGTAGTTTTATTGGCGGTGGCATAAGGACAATCGGCTGTTCCTTTTTTAGGGCAATTTTTGATTAAAGGGCACTCAGGAGTACCTGCCAATGGGCAATTTGCCAATTCCTTTGATGCAGTTGTATTATCCGATTTAACGTAAGGGCAATCAGCCGTACCTTTTTTCGGACAGTCCTTAATTAAAGGACAATCAGCCGTTCCCTTTTTAGGACAATCAGCCATTTTCTTAGAGCAACAGTTTTGAGCATTTCCAAAGCCATAAACAAGCATTGCAATAAATAGAAACGCAACTTTTAAAATTGATTGATTAGTTTTCATGTTTTTTACTTTTGATTTTGTACTACTTTGTACGAAGCAGTTATGTTTAAAATAGCAATCCGTACCATTGCTCTAATTTACTAATTTTTTAAGACTCCGGCTTTAACAAGTTCTTCCTTACTAATACCGTTGTTTTGGCAGCAACTTAACAGTTTTCCGTCAACTGCAATTGCCGGAATCGATTTTATTCCATACTCAACTGCTTTTGATAAACACTCCTTGCTTTCGCATTGTTCAACAAGATTATAAATGATGATCTCGCAGGAATCCGAAGCATTGTTTTTAATCAAATCAACTATTGGTATGCAAACCGAACAACCAGCAGTAAATATTTCAACCTTCTTTTTCATTGTTTATATTTTAGTACAACACAAAGGTCTTACATGAAGGGGGGGGTCTGCCAAATTTATTCCTCCTTTTTTTGATTTATTTTCATCCGCTCATTAATTCCATCAACTTCCTTAATCTTTACCGCAAGTTCATCAAGGGTGAGGTCAGGAAATTTCTTTTTCAAAAACTCTATCTTTTCTGCTTCTTGGCAATTGCCAGGACAAGCGTTCATTACCTCAACTAATTTTAAAGCCAAGCCTTTTCTAAATACTTCATCTAATAATAAAAAATGAGCTTTACTCAAGCCCTCTTCCGATGCTTTAAATTGAACAATGATTTTTTCGGGATCTTTGCCTTCTTTAATCATTTTTTCAATTCCATCTAATTGTCCTTTTACGTAATGTAAACGGTTAATAATATCTCCTGTAAGTTCACTTGGCATCATAATACATCTGTTAAAAAGCAATTATATATTTCAATGGGGGGTGTTCACCAAATAAATTTCAAATTTTATTGAAATTAACATCGCTTTTCCTATCCCACAGTCACTTTTGTCATTTTTTTATTTGCAACAATTACCTTTACCGTCTTCTTGAATAGGAGGACATGGCACAGAACCATAGGAGCAGTAAACGCAGCAATCTCCCTCCTTAGCCTTTAGTAGTTTTTTGCAATTCTCACATTCATAGAAAAATTGACACGCATCGGTGGGCATTGTTTCTTCTTTCTTATGCCCACACTCCGGACAAGTAATAACTGATTTTAATTCTATCGTTTTCGCCATAATTATTTCTTTTCAGAGCAATCTTTCTTGTCCTTATCACAACAAGATTTTTTGCCCTCTTTTTCACATTTTTCTTTTTTCAATGTTTGATATTCTGCAAAAAAACCTGCTACGCTATCCGCCCGTTCTTTTCCTATATGATTAACATAAATTTGATACCCATCTTTTCTCCACTTTTCATTGGTTTCTTCTGATTTTAATTCATCACAGGTTCTTACAATAACTAATTCTTTTTTGAAATATGCCTCTAAATCACTTTTAATTGCATCCTTTTCAGTTTGGTTAATAAGACCTTTGTCCTGTGCAAATTTAGTAAGGTCTTCAGCAATCACACCTGCCTCTTCAAGACTTAGATTATCTACATCCATTCCTTTATACCACTTATCCTGTTTCATGCTTGTCATGTATTCAGCGATATGTTTTTCGTCTGAGATCAGTTTAGCATCAATTGCATTTTTTTTGAAAAGAGGTTGAATTAAATTTTCTCTTACACTACCATCTGTTGCAGAGGCATCCCAAACAATTGCAATTATTGTTCCCGGTCTGTTTGACCATGATTCTTTTATCTGCTTTTCCTTTTCGGTTTCCATGAATAAAGGTTTGATACGGCTGCCGCAACCAATCTCAGGGGCAGCTCCACACACTAATGGAACTTCGTAAAAGCTGATGATATTTCCTTCGGCTGTAGTTGTGTTTTTAGTTCCGCATCCAGAAAGCGCTATTGTTGCGACACTCACAGCAATAATAATTAGAAAGTTTAGAATTGTTTTTTTCATGGTTTATGGTTTTACTTTATATCCTGTTTCTCTTTCTGTTGCTGAAACAAGTTGCTCTATTGTAACTTTTGTTTTATCGTATTTTACCTCCGCTAATCCTTTCTCGTAATCTGATGTAGCATCAATAACGCCTTCCTGTTTTAACAAAGCATTATTTACATGCTCTTCACAAGCTTTACAATTCATTCCCTCTATATGAATAGTTGATTCCTGAAGATTGGTTTTATCTACTATAATATTCTTCTTTTCAGATTTTGAAAGGAAAGCACTGGAATAATAGGGGAAGGACATCAGTAGTGCGGAAACAATTGTAATTACCCATAAGAAATTTTTGGAAACCATAAAGCCTTTCTTCTCTTCAGCAGCACATCCACAATCATCTGCCCTCTTTGGTTTATATGCCTGATAAAAAGCAAACCCTAAAATTAAAACTGTAGCGATGATTAAATATGGTCGCAAAGGTTCTACCCAGCGTAATGAACTTGCTAATCCACCAATTGCACCAAAAATGCTAAGTATTGGCAGGATGCAACAAAGCGATGAAGTGATGGCAAGCAGAATGCCTGTACCCATTAAAGCCTTATTTGATTTCGGATCACTCATGCTTTTTCAGAACTAAGATTCATCTGATTAATATATTTAAAGAACGGTCGTAGTATTTTGATGTGTTCCGCTTTCAAAGAATAATAAATGGTCTGCCCAACTTTACGAGTCTCAACAACATTCCCATCTTTTAATTTTCGTAGGTGTTGTGAAACAGCAGGTATACTCATTCCGAGAATATCACTCATATCACACGGGCAAAGTTCCTTCTCCTCATCCATTAAATAGAGAATTTTCAAACGAACATCGTTTCCGGCAAGAGCAAGAACTCCTGATAGCTGCTCAAATGACCTTTCATTTGCTTTGATCTTAGCTTTACATTCTTTGATCTGAATTGGATCAGCTAAAACTCTGATACACGTATTGTTTTCCATAGTTATTATATCAAGTATGGAACAAATGTACAGTTGTTTTCTTATTTAAGCAAATACTTAAATACAAAAAATCATAATTAATTGATTAAAATCGATGAATTCATTTCGCCTTATCAGCAAGAAAATTTACAAAGGGATGGGTGTATTTACTCGGATGATGAAACTTCTCAAGTTAGAGATTTGTAGTACTACCTATAGATGTGTATTTCTCCACCTTCGTTTTCTACATTGCCGGAGATTTCTCCGTAAATATATACTGTCGCACCTTTTTTTATAACAACATCAGTTACGCTACCATATAATCTTACCGTAACATCTTCAGCAACTACAACTTTTTCTGCTTTAATATTATTGTATTGACTGTTTTCTTTTATGATAACATGCCCGGAAACGGTGTCTTGTATAAGTTTTAAATCACCCATTTCTCAATGAAGTTTTTAGGTTGGAAATAATTAAAAACGAATGGAAGTGATCCTGAATACCAGAAAAGAGTTTATAAGACGGGAGTACCCCCCCCCCCCCACACACAAGTAGGCGGAGTGTTTGGCGATAATTCTATGTGGTGTTCTGATATCATATAATGCAAACTGTTACAAAAATAAAACATTTATTAAATACATTTACGTCCCTGAGTAAAAAAATCCACAGAGTGGGCATCTAAATCTCTCGACCAACTCTATGCCCCCCTGTAAACAGTTATACTAACTGTATTTCTTCTCGTATGCCGAAAAAATCATGCCAATTACAAAAGTATAAATTGAAAGAAAGTGGCCTTTGAAAATTCGTTATAAAAGGTAATTCTATCGCTAAAAACGGGAAATTATGGTTTGGGATGCACAGTGTTGGCTAATAAAAAATAAGGAAAATTCCCGTTTTTCAGGGAATTTCCTTACTAAGTATCTTCAATATGTCAATGAACAATAATGTTAAAGCGAAGCTTCAACCTTCAATTCGATGAATTTTTTTCGCTTCATCAAAACCCACCCATTTGCCTTTGCTATCCTGACCTCGATTCGCCAGTTCCCTGCGAACTAAATAAATGAGATCAAAGTCTCCGTTGATTGCTTCAGCAAGAAGTTTACTGCTTGTAAGACTGAAAATAAAAGAAGGGTTGTCGTCATCTTTTCTATTCGCATACAATCGTGGATCAAATTTTTCTCTTGATTTCTCTTCGGACTTTCCAGACTTCTCATCCCAAATTTTTATTGCGTTATGCATCTGCGTTAAAAACGCAGTAAGGTTGGTGTGAATTTCATTTACGACTTCATCAAAATTAACGCTTCGCTCTTGAGCGATATCCAAAATTTCAATATAGTCGCCATCAGTTAACTCGCGATCCCATTCACGTTCAATAACACCCTTCAATGCACGAACTGTCATATTAAATACGATAGTCGGCTTTTTCTTTTTCCCTTCAGCAACTTTAGGAGAGGATTTGCCTTGTGCGGCTTTCAGTTTTTCTTCTCCCGTTTTGGTTAATTCACCGCCCATCTTTTTCCAAATATCACCGGGAATTTCTTCACGAATTACGGTATCGCAATCCATCGCATGATTCATTGCTTCTTTATACTTTCTTTGATCCACATACTTTTTAATAATTTTTAAATTACTCCAGTCGGCTTTATCCAACCATTCAGGTTCAGTCCAGTCCTTCGCTTTAGCAGGTTTCTTTTTCACGTTTGATTTTTTTGCAGACTTTGAAGAACTATTCTTTTTTGTACCGCTGACACCCTCATGCCAGTCATAATACAAATCGCTGTCCTTATTTGCCACCTTTCTGAGTTCATTCTCTAATCCTGATATTCTCAAATCGTAATACGACAAACCCTCTGACTCTTCATCCGCTTCATCATCGTTAGACAAAAAATAAACATTCTCAACTTTTACTTTTGCTTCTGCCTTTTTAATTTCTGCTTCGACAAGTTTTTTCACCCACTTTTCTGCCTCAGATTTATTGGCTCTGATTGCCTCCTGAACTGACTCGCCTCTTTGAATAAGAAAATCAAATTCTTCCAATGCTACACTAAAGGTTGGTTTAATAAGCATCGTTTGTGCAATACCCGATAAACTTGCTTGTTCATCCTCAAAGATATTCATCTCGCCACCGGCATTGAATCTGCCGAACTGTGTTGCCTTTCCTTTTTCAGGAATCTCAATAACAACATCCACATCGTGCTGATAAGAGTTCGTTCCTTTGAAATTTCCATCTTTAGTTGTTTGAAAAATAAAGATGAAAGACTTCCCCGGATTTTTTCTTTTAAGATTGTCTAAGTCTTTAGGATTTAATCCAAGTTTATTTACGCTGTCTAAAATGATGAATTGGTATTTGCTTAAATTTTCAGGCAAATAATCACTCACAAAAAGATTTTCGTGTTTCACATCTTTGTCATTGAGTTTCATTTGCAGAGTCGCATCTAACTTCTCTTCATTGGCAACGTAAAGAACCGTCCCGTGATTACGAGCCAAGTATCCTGCGAAGTCAACGCATAAATAAGACTTACCCATTTTCGGTTTTCCGAAGACCATAGCTGTGAACCCTGGACTCGGATCTCCAATCAGGTCTAACCATTTTCCTGTGAAGCCAATCGAATTAAAATGAAGATTAGCAAACTCAATACTGCTCATCAAATTTTGCTTCGGTTTTGTTTCCGTTTCTCCAACACCATTCAACCCTTTCTTTTTCGGCTTCGCTTTCAGTTTATTTAAAGCTGATTGCAACTGCTTCTTTGTTGCAGGAGATAGTTCAACCTTAATGCTTTTGCCCATTGAGTTTACCAACGACAAAAGTTTATTCTGAATCAGCAGAACCTCCTTTGACAAAGCATCCGCTTTAACGACTTCTTTTTCCTTAATAGCTTCTTGCACATCATTTAGAAATCCCTCAATTTCTTTTTTCTGATGTGTTTTGCCACTAAGCAATAAAAATCGTTTAACGAATTTCATCGCCAAGGTTGATTCCGACTTTATTGTTTCCTTATTCTCCATAGGCAATTCACTCGTTCCTGAAAGTCCGTCTTTTTCATCAATGAATTCAAATAGCTTTTCAAAAGCTAAATCAAATACACGTTTTACATCGGCATCGTTGTCGTAAATACTCCAGTCCTTTCCTTCATCCGTTTTAGTCATTATTACCAAGTGAGATTTTTTCAGCACTTCCGGTAAATTTTCAAAACCAACATCCTTAATGGCTTTAAAATAATTCTTGGTTGTAATCTTCATTCTTTTAAAATTTTAATCGGGTTAATTGTTTTGATAAACTTTGTAGTTCTTTCTTATCCTGTGTATTCATAGTGTGTTTAAAGGCTTTCACTTTTGCAGGATCGTAATTCATTACAATCATTTCCGTTTTTACTTTATCGGTATGCTTTGTAACTGCCACGCTTTTTGTCACCTTCTGAACTTTCCATTTGTGTTTTTTGATGTAGGTGCTTAGAATTTTTGAAGGATAAGAACTCAACAAAAATTTCCCTTTCACCTTGACCAACGTGTCGAGTAATTCTCTGTAATCACTTTCCGAATAGCCTTTATAATGTCCTTGATCCGAACCGATATACGGAGGATCAGCGTAGATAAATGTTTCTTTGTCATCGCATCTGTTTATTACTTTGATTGCATTATTATTTTCGACTTGCACTTTTGTTAGTCGGTCTTCGTATTCTTTTGTAAACAAGTTTCTTTTAGTGGCGAGTGCTGCTTCTTTTGAATCATCTTTTCCAAATCCCCATGAGCCAATCATTCCGGCAAAGCCCTGATTGGTTAATACCCATAATGCCCATGCACGTTTTACGTCTGTAAATAAATCAGGATGTGCGTACACGACCATTGCCTTTTTGTAAAGTTCCCTGCTGTGTAATGTTGCTTTGATTTCGGTTTGCAATTCAGGAAACTTAGTTTTAATCACTTTAAAAAAGTTCACGATCTCTCCGTTGATATCATTAATTACTTCCACCTCTGATTTAGGCTTGGCAAAGAATACAGCACCACCACCAAAAAATGGTTCGCAGTACATTTTGTGCTGCGGAATCAAGGGGAGTAAGTATTTTAGAAGAGTTTGTTTCCCTCCGTAGTATGTAATTGGTGTTTTCATTAAGCTGCTTGTTTTAAATTCATTAATTCGAGTTCCATTTCAAGAATCCAAAGCGGAGACTCTTTTCCATTTGATTGTTTGCCAATCATTTTATCGCCAATCGCTGAAACAACTGCAACACTTACGGCATTGCCTAACATTTTGTATCGTTGCGAATCAGAGATTTCTTTTTTCTCACCGTCAAACATTCCCCATTTTGTCCAGTCATCGGGAAAGCCTTGTAATCTTTCACATTCAATCGGAGTTAATCTTCTGAGTGAACCTTCACCCAATGTGTATTGTTGAACCCCTGTATCTATTGTGTTGGCTATTCCTTTACCGACCCTTCCTCTCCTTTTGTTTGCTTCAAGAAATGCTAAGTTGATGCTGTCGCCTTCTATTGCGACCGCATATCCTTTCTTTGTTGCTTCAGGAACATGAAATGTTGTTTGTCTTTTCATTATGCCGCCTGTTTTAAATCCATTAGTTCGAGTTCCATTTCAAGAATCCACAATGGTGATTCTTGTTGTGATTGTTCACCGATCATTCTTTTTCCGATTGCAGAAACAACAGGAACACTTACTGCATTACCTAACATTTTGAATCGTTGTGAATCGGAAATTTCTTTTTTCTCTCCATCAAAAATTCCAAGGCGAGTCCAGTTATCCGGAAAGCCTTGTAATCTTTCACACTCTATTGGCGTTAATCCACGAATGCCCAAATCGGTTTTATATAATCCTGTTTTTGCACCCATACCACCGCCCATTGATTTCAATGTTCGAGAGATGCCATTTTTACTTTCGTATAATCGCATTCCCTCCGATTGATTTTTAGTGATCTCCCTGAGAAGTACCATGCTGTCCTTTTGAACGGTGGTTAATTGATTGGCGATTTTATCTTTTCTAACTTCAAATTTTCCTCCCTCACCTTTATAGTTTCTTGTTCGGTACGCGACACCACTTACAATTAAAGGTTGTCTTGTATAATCGCTCTGCGTTTTTATTGCAGGGCTTTTTTCAAGTTTTTCATTAACCCATTTATCGGTGGAGTTCTTCCAATGTAAAACGTAAGGTGAGCGATGAGAACTTTCTCCAACTTTAGTATCAATTGTCGGACTTATTTTTTCCCCTTGAGGTGTTTTTTGATGGATCGCATTACTCCCTTCACCGATTTCTCCGAAAGGAAATATTTGTTGTCGGGCTGTTCCTCTAAGATATCCGACAAGGTATATCCGCTCTCTATTTTGGGGTAAAAACCAGCAAGTATTAAGCAATTGCCATTGACACTCATAAAGCCCAAGGTCGGCAATCGTTTGAAGTACGATTTCAAAGTCTTTGCCTTTGTTACTGGAGAAAAGCCCTTTGACATTTTCAAAGACAAAAACTCTGGGTCTGCATTCGTTAATGATTCTAATTGCTTCAAAAAATAGTCCGCTTCTTTTCCCTTTGAGCCCTTTGAATTTTCCAGCAATGGAAATATCCTGACAGGGTGAACCAAATGTGATGATGTCGGGTTTTTGTATTTGCTTTCCTTTGATTTTGGTGATGTCACCGAGGTTTTTCGCATTTTTAAAATTGTATTGGTAGTTTGCAATAGAGTATTTATCAATCTCGGAGAACTGATGGTTCTTAATAATAAATCCAGAGGCAAGGAGGCCTCTTGCGAAGCCTCCTGTACCGCTGAATAAATCTAATAGAGAGATTTCCTTTTTCATTTTAACTGTAAACAAGTGATGTTCTGTTGTTCCAAATTTTATCAAAGGTTTTAGTTCCTCCTGCCCACTTATAAGAGTAGACACCGTTTGACTTCGACACTTTTTGGATCGCCCATACAGCCGAACCGACTGCTGCACCCGGAACAGCAAATCCATTATAAACAACATTCCCATTGCTCTCATCAACCAATGAAGGCTGAAAAGGAGTTTTGTCTTCGATTGAATTTATTTTGGTTTGTAAAGCACTCACCGCAGTTTGCAGATTAGCGATTGCCGCGATCTCTTCCGTTTGTTTGGCTTCGGTTGCAGAGCCGGTGACATTGGTTTGAAGCATCCCCATAATTAAATCACGGAGGATTACCACCGATGCTGATGCCGGAACTGTAACGTCTAACTGATCAACATAAATATTATTCAAAGCTCCTTGGCCGATATCAATCTTGATGATGGTATCTCTTACGATCTCCACTTCACGAATTTGATATTTCAATACATAGCGAGTCGAACCGTCTTCGGTGATTTTTAAACTCGCACCATTATTTTCAATTGTAACTACCATTTTATTGTTTTTTGTTTTTGTTAAAATATTCACAGATACTCTCGCCAATGATTGCTCCCATGAAACCGCCAATCATTACATGGGGAATAGCATCCTTCTCAGCACTCTTTGCATAAAAATACATTAGTAGAGAAGCTACAAGGGTGGCGGTTGAAATGATTGTTTTCTCTTTCATTGTTACTTTTGTGATTTAATTAATAATGTTGTTGTAATTCCTGCCATAATCATAAGACCACAGGAAAGCATTTTATTCTCAAAACGCTTTTTTCTGTTTTGCTTGTACGCTGTATTCAACTCATCGGCTAATAGTTGTTGTCTTTGCAAATTCTCTTTTTGTAAATCATACATGGAGAGATAGCTCCTGTTGCACATTACAATTTGTGAATCCCTGATCGCAACTGACCGATTGAGTGAATTAATGGAAAGACCGCATAAACTATCCTGCTCATTGCATAATTGGTTTAGAACAAGTACTTCCTTTCTTAAAGTGTCACACGGAATATCGCTGACTACAACTGTTTGCTGCCTTTTTAATAATGCTCTTGCTACTTGCAGTTTCACACTCAGCTTTTCATTTTCAGTTTTCAAAGAATCGGTAACCTTGGTGAATTCCTTTTGCTCCTTTTGATAGTTTTGCTGAATTGCTACCGCTTGGTTGCCGGAGGATTTAATCTCCTTTTTGATTTCTTTTACATTTACCTGCTTGGGCTTGTCGCTACAGCTATTGACTGCAACAAGGCAAACCATGATGCCTATCAGAAAGGCAGAAATTATTTGTTTCATTTTTATAGTTTTAAAATTTATACTTGCTTTTTTTCAATACTGTATCCGAAACACCCTGCACCAACTAAGCTGACAAAGGCGTAAAACATATACTCAGGCATTTTCATTTCAAAGAACTGCTCTGCGATCCAACTCACAAGCAGTACCAACACGAAGATGGCTGTCGCTACTTCTCGCAGACTGTTGTTTCCGTTTTTGTCTTTTAGCAATTGTGCTAACGCTGTTATGAATCGATTTTTCATTTTTGTTTTTTCTTTTTCCTTGTTAGAATTCCCCACATGGCGGTTAAACCCAATGCTACTGTTACCGTTCCGATTGTCCACCGCTTAAAGGATAATCGTTTCACCGCTCTGAAATCAATCAGGGTATAAGTAAAAATGTTACCATACAAAGTCACGTGCTTATCACACAAACTCAAGAATTCCTTGAAGTCATTGATGTTTGCAAACACCTGACATCCGGCTGAGTATTTATCTACCTGCTTTGTGATCCCATTTAAACTTGCACGGTGAATATTAATCCCGAACAACCCTTTGCTCTTTGTGCCATTTCTAAAATCAAGTTTTGCATCTCTGTCGTAATCTCTTATTACAGTTACTGGTTTTACCTGAACCAACGCTTTGTACTTTCCCTGATGCAAACCGATTCTATACGCACCCTTATATTGCCCTTGAGCTAAGATTGCTGTGCCTTGAGGTTGCATAGGATTACGCAACCAAAAAGTACCCGGATCAGTCGTGACCTTGTAGACATGGTAATGCCACTTTAATGGGGCTACTTTGTAAAAGACATGAATCTCATCATCAAATCTGTTTGGGATGGTACTTGTTGACCTAATCCCGACTATATTTAATTGATTCGGTTTTGTGTAGAGTTCATATCCTTTGCTTCGCAGAATTCCCTTGATCTTCGAGAGAAACATTATGCAGCGTTTCCTAAATCGGGTTCGTACTCACCGAGCCACTTCTTTACATCAAAGCTTGGACAGGCTTTTTTTACTCCTGCAAAATCACGATGTCCCAACACTTGTGCCTGCGGATACTTCTCGGTAAGAGAAACAATCAAATCAAACATAGCGTGTTTTTGTGCATCGCTTCTGTTGTCAAGCGGTTTGCCCTCTTTATCGATGCCACCGATGTACGCCAAACTGATGCAATTGGAATTGTGTGCATATACTCCGTAACTGTTTTTACTCTCATCCAAGAGTTGCACAATGTTTCCGTGGCGTTGGATCAAGTAATGATACCCCGGAGTGTCACCCCAACCACGTTGTTCTTTCCAATAGCGTTTAATGGATTCAACAGTTGTTGTTGGAGGTGTTGCGGTGCAATGCACCACGATGTATTTAATGTTTCTAAGATTTTTCATTTTTAAATTCTTTTAAGGATTTTACATTTTCTTTTCTCACCCTGAATAGTTCGGTGCTTTTTTTAGGAATGAAATAAATCCAACCTTGATGAGTAAACTCCTTCTCGCCAAGAACCATGTGCTTTGGCATTTTCAACTTAGCATTGTTCTTGGATTTGAATATTTCACAATCCTGAATGGTTATGATTTCATCTCCATGTTTTATTATTCCGGCAAATCCACTCGCTCCAACAAATGTGTTGTAGGTCGTTTCGTTAATTGATGTTGGCAGTTTAGCCCTCACTAAAGCCGCTTCCACTTCTTTTCCGAACATTCCATCCACTCCATATTTTGGAAGTATGCTTGCACCGAATTTTTTTACTAAGGCGTTTTGAAGTTGTGTTACTTTGTTTCCTTTGCTTCCTCTTTTCAAAGGGAAGCTGTCGTTTTTCACAGGCGTTGTATTCACGCTTGGAGTTTCCGGAAAGGAGGTTGTGTCTTCTTCCTGATTCGCTTTTTTCTTTTTCCAATAGTTCCATCCCAAGAAACCAGCGACTCCTGTTCCTAATACACCCAGTCCTATCAGGATCACTTTTCTTTTTTTATTTGGTGTTGCTTTTTCCATTATCCCTTTGGTTTTGATAGTATTATTTTCATGTAATCGTTGTATTCCCACATCTCCAACTCACCTTTTAAATCAGTAATAATATTCGATGCGTATAATTTGTTGTAAACTATTCCTGTCATTATGAATGCTTTTTGCGTTGGCATTTCGTTAAAGACTGCTTTGATCGCTTCTTCATCTGTTCCCGGTAAAAAACCGTATTCTTTATCAAAGGCTGCTTTCAAACGCTTTGCCCATCCGTCATAACTTAAAATCGGATTTGTCGGTTTGCCACCTGTTTTATCCGGTTTTTGTGCGATGATTTGTAGCATCTCATTGTACTCGGTTGCTTGTAACTCATCACTCATATCGGTAATCATATTTGAGTTGTAGAGTTTTTTGTATGATGCCTGGACTTGAAGGAAAACTTGTTTGCTTGGAATTTCTCTCAGCGTGGTTCTCAGTTTTTCGGTATCCGTTCCCCACCAACCATCGTTTTCAAATGCCATTTTTATTTGCTTGGCCAAGGTTGCAGGAGTACCCTCATCAAAGGATTTTTTCTCTTCACGATTAGCGACTCCTTTTAAAACAAGTTTTCTCCCAAAGAAAACACCACCGCCTACAATCCCAATTCCGATAAGGGAATAGAGAAGTTTCTCTTTCAAGGTCAAATCATTATTGGCGGTATTCTTTTTCATCTTAAACTCCTAATGCTTTTTTTGCTAATGCAGTTTTTACAGGATCGTTTTGCACGATGTCGGCAAGTTTTATTAACTCCCTTGTCGATAATTTTTTAATTAAAGTGCCTATGGCACTCATTTTAGAATCGGCTTCTGCTTCAGTAGCCGCTTCGATTGTTAGGTCGTAACTAAACTTTTTCATTTTCTTTTTTTATTTCTAAAAGGTCAAATACTGTTTCGATGTTTTTCGGCTCTTCTACAAAGGATTGAAGGATGAGCATTATTTTATCAAGCTGTTCCTGACTGAAGTGCGACTCCAGTTGTTTTAAGAACCCAAGCTGTGCTTTCATCTCTTCGGACATTCCTTCATCTGATGGTGTTTTCTTTTTAAACACCACTTCGCTTTCAATCACTTCTGCTGTTCCGTTTTCGGTAGCTTCTTTTGCAATCAATCCGGCAAGGGCATCTCCACCCGGTAATTTGGCAACCCAATGCGGATTACGTTTTACCATGCCTTCAACAATCACCGAGGCTACATCGCCAAGGTTCACATCGCCCCAATGAAGTTTTTTGCTTTTGAATTGGCTGAGTTGTTTTTCTAAATCCTCGATGTACTCTTCGGCATCTGCCAGTTCTTTTTTACAAGTATCAAAATCTCGTTTCATCAGATCGGTTTGCCAACGCTCTCTTTCCTGTGCTAAACTTTGAGTTACTCGGTCATTAATTCTGTTTTCAAGTTCGATTCCGGACAAACCCTGCGATTGCTGAGTTTGAATTTGCACGGGAATTTCATTTGGCTTTTTCTTTTCAAGAACAAAAGTGAACTGCTGATAGCGGTTGGAGTTTTCAGTATTGTAGATAAATACTTTTATCGTTTCGGTCGTCTCCTCAAGGTAAACCTTATGGTCATCAAGGGCTTCAATCCTGTTGGTGCGTGGAACAACTTTTACATCGTCTACATATACCTCCAAGTATTTTCCCTCACCTTTGTCAGCCATGTCGTGAAGCCACATTTTAAATTGTGACAGCTTCACATCATTATATGGATTGGTATGTTGCATTATTTTTCGTTTTTAATTATTGTTTTGTGTTTTGGTATTACTTGTATGAACCGTAAGTGATTAATACTCGATGCGTAATTTTTGATTTGTATTTTACTTTGATGTTCGTACTGCATTTCATTGGTCGTGCTTTCGCTCAAGTCGAATATTCCAGTTTCACTTTCCACTCTCACATTTTGTGCTTCTTCAACCAAATAATAGAATTGATTGTAAGCATCAATGGATTGTTCTTCATTCGCTTGTAACACTAAGTGTCGGAATCGGATATAGTAATTGCCTTTGTATCCTAATTCTTGCATCCTGCGTGGGATGTATTCTAAAGCAAGGTTGATCGTCATTTTTTATTCCTCCACATTAATCCATACATAAACTTTCACTTCGTACTTGATGTCTCTATTTTTTGTTTTGCCCAACACATCCAAGTACCAACCCTGAATAATGGTTGACTCGGCATCAATCTTCACTATCTCTTCGGTTCTTTTATTACCGTGAGAGAAATCATTTACCGGAAACCCACTTTGAGAAAAATCTCCAAGACCAAGGTTCACATCGTTTGCTAATACATCGGCAGAGTAAAACCAATTCGCTTCTTCACAACTTTGCAATTTCAATTCACCGATCAGTTCGTTTCTTTTAAAAAAAGGAGTGAAATGTCCTTCATCTCTTGGTCTTGGCTCAATCACAACCATTTCAGGTCGGTCAATCAATCTGCCACCGTACTCAACACCAATGATGAACTTAGTATCTTTTGGAAGCTTTATTTGAAAGTGCTTCCGCTCACCTTTTTGTTTAATACCAATCTTGGTAATTATCACTCCCTCCTTCATCATAACTCATCCTCCATTTCGCAGTCCAGGTACAAACTCACTCGGTAAGGTGTAAACACGGTTCTGCCATCATCCAAATCTTTGTACTCGATCTGTACTCTGCCATTTCCGGGTGCAACACCGCCTAAATCATAATAGCGTTGTTTTGGTGATACATTTATTCCCGACATTAATAATTTACTTTCGTAATTGTCAGGAAAGAACTCTTCTTTGTTTATTTCAATTTTTTGAGTGCCTCTGTAATAGAGCAAATCGTCCTTATCCGATGTAACCAACACGCCATGTACCTTCACAATGTTCTTCTCCAATTCAAAGGTTTCGCTCACCTTGGAGTTAGCCTGAGTAATTTTTATATCAAATCTTTTTTTCGTTGCTTTTAACATGGTATTGTTTTTTAAAAGTCGGGAGATTGCTCTCCCGACTTATTTGGTTAATGATTATGGAGTGGTGATTGTTCCATGTAATCCAACATATAGTTGGGTTTTAGGATCAAGTCCTTCCATCGAACCTAACTCCACGGTAAACTCAATTAAAATGTCATCGTGAATTAAGCGTGGGTTCGCCAACTTGTAATATCCCAATGGAACAGCGTGCATATTTGTTGTTTTAAATGCGGCAACACTTGTTTCAGGAACGATTATTTTTTTGTTGGCCTTCAAACTGAATTCTCCGTTTGCAATTGCAGGGAAATCTTCCAGTTGAATGAATTTTGAACCGAGGATTTTATCGGTGGTATTGTCAGCAGGAATTGAAGCCAACAGTACGATTCCACTTACCAACAAGGCTTGGTTCTTTTGCAATTTTGCATTGCTGATGTTACGCAAACCAACTTCTTTCACATCCTGAGTTTCAAACAACTTAATTGTTTTTGAATTCACAGGCTTGATGGAATACACGATGGTATCTGCCAAACGCAATTCACCTTTTGCCAATGCTGATTTGATGTGAGCAGGTAACTCACCGAAGTGTTTTTCCATTTCTGCTCTTGAGCCTTTGCTCACTACTCCCGGACTTGCCAACTTGTTAATGGTGCGTTGACGAGCGATGGGATTCATTCTGCGAAGTGCGCCCAATAACTCTTCTGTTTCTGCACCTTCTAATCCAAGTAATGCTCCGGCATTGTTGTACTGTTCTGTACCGTCTAAAATTTCTAACATAATTTTTGTTTTTTAAAGTTTAACTTTTGTTTATTTTTTGTGTGATGGATGTTCTTTTTTGTTTAGTAGTTTTTTTCTGATGGGTCTACTTCGCCCACTTCTTCACCGCTCAATAGATCAACCTCCGTTCCGTTCACTTGGTTGTACTTCATTCCGCTTTCCTGAATTTGTTTTTGGATTGCATCCAACTGACTCATTTCAACTTCTCCCATTGACTCCTCGGAGTTGGGATGAACGAAATACTGTACCTGACCGAGACCGTTTGTTCCCTCATCGGTTTTTTCTTCCTTCTTTTCCTTTGCTTTTAAAACTTTGTCAAGAAAGATTCTTTTTTTCATGTCGTCTTTTAAAGTGAGTAACCTTTCTTTTACTCCGTTCAATCCTGATGCGGGTTTTCCGTTCATGCCCGAAATACTTTGATAAGTACCTGAAGCCATCATTCCTAAACCGAGTGCCGATGCGATCCTGCTTTTAGCATAGTGACCAACTCCGGTTACTGCTGCTCCAACAACAAAAGACAATCTTCCCAACACAGCTCCTGCAACTCCGCCTCCGATAACGCCAACCACAAGGTCTTTGCCTAACTCGGTCGCTGCATCTTTCACTTTCGCTCCGGTACTTGCATCTGCTGTACCGCTAAGTGATTTTTTGAGTGCTGCTTTTTCGTAACTGTTTTTATTTTTTCCCATTTTATTTTTTGTTTTATCGTTTTTCTTTTTTTACACGTATGCTACTGCCTGTTTCTTTTTGCCTTTGTCTCCTCCTTTCCCTTTATTTTTCTTTTTTGATTTCATTCCTGATAATTGTGGACTCGGAGCCGGTACTTTGGGTTTGTTCATCATTTTGTAACCGAGAAACAGTAATCCCACACCCGTTAATCCAATTGCGGTTGGTTTAAGCCACTTTTTGTTTTTATCCCAAAATCCTTGTGGTTTATCGCCTCCCGAAGTATCTGTATTTGAACTATCGCCACCATCCGATGAATTTGTATTCGAAGTTTTAGCTACTGATTTGGAATTGTCACCGCCACCATCTCCGCCTGAATTACTTGAAGAAGAATCGTTACTGCTTGAGCTTGTGTTTGAACCTCCTTCATCGCTGTTGGAGATTTTTACATTCGATGCTCCTTGAGAAACTTCCTCTGCCGATGTTCCGTCACCTTCTTTTGATTCGGTGTTTTCAAAATCTTTTCCTTCTTTCTTTTTCTTAGGAAAAATGTTTCCGATCCCTTTAAGTAATCCTGCAATCGCACCGATAATTCCTGTTGCCGCTGTAATCGAGGCAGCACTTGCTGTTGCAGAACCGAGTTCACCTAATCCGTTAAAACTTTCATCGTAGTACATTTCGTTTCCAAGTAACATTTCAAGTGAAGAGGTTTCATCAAGACCACTCATATCATCAAGGATGTAACCTAATCCGCTTACTTCATGATTCTTGTTTCCCTTTCCGGTAAGGATCGCTTTTTTAAGATTTTCAGGTTTTCCGCCCGCATCGTAAAAAATCTTCTCCAACTTTTCTCTCACTTTTTTTAATCGCTCGAACTTTCCCATGTCCACTTCCTTTTGTTTCGCTTGCTCCTCTGTCAGGTAAGCAAACTTTAAGCGCTGTGCTACTTTGAAAAGATTAAGTTTCATGCTGATTAAAACTCCCGATCTTATTAAAGCGGTTGCAGGGTTTGCTCTGTTGGTAACATGAAGTGCTTTAGAAATAAAATTTTTCAGCTTACCGCCTTTTTTACCGCCATCACTTCCCGGAGGCTGAGTGAATTTTTTGAAAATTCCCTTTTTTTCACCGCCACCGTCTCCGCCCGATGCTGCATTTTTCTTGAAGAGTTTTCCTAAGTCGCCTCCATCTAACTCTTCCCAACCCATCAGGTCTTGCACATCTACATTGTTTGTGCTGGGTATGCCATTTAAATATTCTAATTCCATGTTTGTGTCTTTTTTTTCTGTGTATGGTTCTTCATAATTGAATCGGTCTACCACACAATCGACCGTGATGTAATTTTCTCCTGTTGTTGGCACTATCGGATAGATATGCTGAAAGTGATCCTCTTTGTATTTAGTGATTCGCAGTTTGTGCCTTATTTTTAAGTTGCTCAATATGCTGCTGATAAACACCGTGTAACAATCACAATCGATCCCATGAAACCTGTCGTACCAGCCCCTTGCAGGACTTCTGATTTGTTCTTTGCCTTCTTCATCTTTTTTGTAAGCGATGTGGGTATAAACAAAATCCCAAATGTTCCGGCACGTTTCGTAAACAGTTTTTCCTTTTAGTAGTGGTGCTAACTTTACAGTTTGAAACAATGTTTCTTGCACTACTTGTGGAATAAATCTTACCGTGTCATTAACCGTTGCTCCTTTTTTAATTGTTGGATCAAGGAACAGAGGCTTTGGAAACAAATGGTCGAACTCTTCTCCGCTTTTAATCTTCCGTTTTCTTGTTGCTTCCATTTTGCCCTGCGATTAATTGTACTTCATCTGTTTTTTCATAGGGAAGTTTCTTCGGTCCTAAATCAATTGTTGTAATCGTGGTTACTCCGATCTTAAATGCTTCGCCTTGTTGTACCGCTTGTAATAAGCCTTTGGCAGTAGAGAGGAGGCTGAACATTGGAATGCGTATCATTATCGCTTCGAATTTTGCCTCACCGAATGCAGGCAATGCGATGTCTTGATTGACCGCTTGCGAACTTCCGATGCTACTTCCCTTAATCATTAATCTGATAAAAGGAAACTTGAGTTTTAAACCCGTGCGAGTTGGATTCTTCAACTGCACATCAACTCTCAGCACCAATCCTTGCAAATCCAACTTGTGCAGCTTAACCGATGGAACAATCTCCAGGTTCACCGAGGTCTTATTCAATCTCCACAGATACATTCCTCCTGCAAAAACGCCTCCTCCTATGCCTAAGCCTAACAGTATTTTTTTAATGCTTGCCATTTATTTTTTTCTGATTTTGTCGCTGAAATAATCTCCACCTACTTTAAAGGCCATCCAAATTGCCCCACCAACAAGTGCTTTAATTGCATAGTCCATCAAACTTGAGTAGTCTATGTTTGCGAACAGGATGCTTGCGGTGAGAAGCATATTTCCTGTTCCGTCTGTTGTTCCTGTTTGTTTAATTTCTGACATCGTTTTTTTGTTTTTTAAAAGTTTCACATCCATCACGGGACAAAGGTGTAACTGTTGTCCGGCACGCTTTCTCGGTTTAGGGCTACACTTCCCATTTTTACCGAGTATGGCATAACATGGCGTGAAGCGGTTTTACATTTCAATTGTTTTTGGTGTTCCCAACTCTGCAAAAATTATTTCCACTTGCTTTATGTTGTAATATCTTCCGCAGCGTTTGCCCAATTTATCAGCGAATGCGGTGAGCCAACATCTAAATGTTTTATCGCTCACCTGATAATACTTCGCCAACTCACTTATCATGTAGGGTTTTACTTTTATTGTATTTGCCATTGCGATTAGTATTAATTGTTGATTTGAAAATTGATGATTGCGTTGTTGAAGATTTGTAAAAGGTCAAACTGTTTTTCTGCAATTAGTTTTTTGCGATAGGTCTCAATCGTTTTGATTGTCGGCTCTTGCAGATATTTAGTGATCGCTTTTGCAAGAAGTGTTATTCCGTAGTTGTAATCAGGAACAGTTATGCGTTGCAAACACACTTCCTGATACCATCCTTCAGTTCCGGTTAATCCTGCGTAATAATTAATGTTTAACCAATCCATCGGTTTTGCGATGTAGCGTCCACGTTTTCTTGTTATAAAGCGTTTTGCTAAACACACACGCTCAATAATTTCTTCAAATACTTTTTCGGGATTTTTAAGTGTGTTGTAATGTTCCGCAATCAAGTTTTGGAATTGAGTTTTCTCCTTATAAGAGAACTCAGTATTGTTCCATAATGCTGCGTGAATAAAATTCCAAGTGTTCTCAATGATGTTGTTTTTTGGATTTGATTTACCACCTTTTATCACTCTTAAATGTGGTACTGCTGTTTTTGTTTTTCTAACTGCTGTCATTTTATTTTAGTTTTTATGATTACGTTTTTTGGTTTGTCGCTTTGACGATACAAAGGTGCAGCAGTAGGTTTCAGCACTTTCTCGGTTTGGGTTGCATGAGAAAAAATTTGACTGCATGAGCGAAATTTTGCACCAAAGAGAATTTTTTGGAACGCATGAGAAGAAAACGGAACGGATCGTAACCGAAGAGAAAGTTTTGGAAGATTTGGGAGCGTTTGGGCAGTTTTGGGCTAAGAAAATTTCCGGGGATGATTACGGATTTATTCGGGGGGAATCGGGGGAGATTACGGGATGATTCCGTTTGTGCCGAAAAATATCGGGGGTTACCGGAAAATTATTCGGGGGGAACTTCGGGGAGATTTAAATAAAAAATAAAAGGCGACCATTCAGGCCACCCATCCAATAAAATTTCAAGAAAATAAAACGTGTAAACTAAACTTATTGCATTACACCCGGCAGACCTAACACCTCTACGATGATTATAACTTGGTTCACCGTATAATAGCGACCTCTTTTTGCTCCAACCTTTTCGTTAAAAGGTTCTAACCACTTGTTGAAGGTCTTTACTGACACTTCGTACTTCTCTGCTAACTCTTTTTTTGAGTAAGCCTTTAAATCGAACTTTTCTGTCGTGATGCTCATCTTTCTTTCCCTCTCTATATATGTTTTTACTACGAATACTTACTTAAAAACTCATCTTCGCTCGAATTAAAAAACAAAGCGAGTTGTTTTACATTTAATTTTTGTTTGTTTTTGTAGTTGGTAATCATATCTCTCAACTTCATTGGGTTTTCCCTTGGTACATCCAACTCCGCAGGTTCTCTTCTGCGGATATTCATTGAGTTAAATTGATTTATCAAATATCTTTTTTGATTATCGGTTATAACACCGATATCGTTTGCTCTATATAATAACGCTTGCATGGAAAGTTTCCACTTGCGTTTTAAATCTCCTAATACGTTTAATGTAACACCATCCTTGAAATCTCCCTTGATATCTTTTTCCGGCATTAAAAATTCGGCAGCAAACTCATTTGCTTCGTGACTTATATCTCTTGTAAAAGAAGGATTAGTATAAAGGTGCATTACCAAATGCCCTAACTCATAAGCTAAAGTGAATCGTTGACGATCCCCTAAACTTCTTTTATTGGAAAACACTATCGGAAATTTACCATTTGCCAAAATGCTCATCCCATCCACACGCTCTGTATTAAAATCAAAGTTGATTAACAACAATCCGTTCTCCTCTAATACTTGCGTGAGATTATTAATCGCTCCTTTTTCAATCTTCCAAAGTTTACGAAGTTTTCGGGCGGCCTCGGTAGGCGATCCCACCTTCTCAATATCCAAAATCGGAAGATTGATTTCAGGAAGCCCGATTGCGTTTAATAGTTTCTCTACGTGTAGGCGATTAATGTTTACTTCGGCTTCAACCGGAAGGAGAATTTTTTGTGCTACAATATTGCGTTTGCGTAAAGCAAGTGCGGGAGGTAGCGTTTCGCCTTCCTGATAAAAGAATCCTTCGGGATAGTTTAAAACGGTGCAAATCTCCTTTAAATGATGCTGACCAACCTCGACAAAGTCCTTTTCTAATCGTGACATATGCGAAGGGGAAAGATGCAATTTATCCGCTAATTCAAGCTGAGATAAGCCTCTCGACTCTCTTGCCAATGCTATCATTTTAGGATTTAATTTGTTAGGGCTCATTCGCTATAGTTTTTCTTTAACTGCATATCAAAAGTATAAATGTTCTGCAATATTGCCAAATTAATTACCCTATTTATTTCCATTAATCGTTCAAGATATTGATTAACAACCATTTAATAATTTTTGCTTGTACTCCCGACCATTATTTCGTCCAAAAAAGATAAAGAATTGATTTTGTTGCAGTTGATGTTTTTCATTGACAATTTAATCTCCTTTTTCACAGAAACTTATGTTAATTTTAACTATTTTGGAGACTTATTACCGAATTCATAATTTTTGCGTTGCTAAATACTAAATGGGGACTAAATTTTTCACAAATGAAGGTCAAAACACTTTGCTTCAAAAATTCAAAGGTGTTTTTGAGAACAATAAAGACATTGAGTTTTTCGATGCACTAATTGGTTATTTCAGAGCTTCCGGATATTTTAGGATCAGACAATTTTTACATGATGTTCCTCAAATCAGAATTTTAATCGGTATTAATGTCGACAAGATTATTGAGAAGTACCATTCAAAAGGTCTTTTGTTTCAAGGCGATGCCAATCAGACCTTGGTCGAGTTTCTAAACGAAGCCAAAGAAGATATCCAACAATCAGATTACAATCGTGAAGTTGAAGAAGGCATTTTGCAATTCATAAAAGACATTGCTTCTAAAAAAATTCTGATTAAAGCACACCCAAGCAAAAAGCTTCATGCAAAAATTTATATTTTCCGCCCCGACAAATGGAACGAACATCGTTCAGGTAGTGTAATTACAGGCTCTTCAAATCTTACCGATGCAGGACTTGGTGCAGGAGATAATTTTAATTATGAGTTTAATGTTGTTCTAAATGATTATGATGATGTGAAGTTTGCTTCTGATGAGTTTGAAAAACTTTGGTTGGAAGGGATTGCAATCTTGCCTGTAGAAATAGAAAGAGTAAAACAAGAGACTTATTTAAATGAAAACTTCTCTCCTTTTGAAGTTTATATAAAATTCCTAATTGAATATTTTGGCAAGAGCGTTGAGTTTGATCCTAACTCGGTAAGTGATTTGCCTAAAGGATTCAAAAGACTTTCTTATCAAATTGATGCGGTTAACGAGGGATTTAAGTTGTTACAAAAGCATAATGGTTTTTTCCTTGCCGATGTTGTTGGTTTGGGAAAAACAATTGTCGGAACATTAATTGCGAAAAAGTTTTTCTATTCAAACGACTTCCCTTCGCACGTTTCTAATATTTTAATTGTTGTACCTCCTGCAATTAAAGAAAACTGGATTGAAACATTAGAGAAATTCCAATTGCATAATTACACTATCATTACTAATGGAAGTTTGCATAAAATTAGTGATCCTGAAAAGTATGACTTGATTTTAATTGATGAGGCACACAAATTCCGAAACGATACAGCAGAAGCGTATAACGAGTTACAGAAACTCTGCAAAACAAAAACAAAACGCATTTTAAAAGATGGTTCTAAAGCGGAAAAAAAAGTAATTCTTATATCTGCAACGCCATTAAATAACCGCCCTGAAGACATAGCCAATCAAGTTTATTTATTTCAGGATGCAAAAGATTCTACGCTTGAAATTTCCAATCTTCAACATTTCTTCAGAAAAAGAATTGATGAGTATAAAAAACTGAAAGACAATCCGAGTATTTCAGAAGTACAGGAAGGCGTTAAAAAAATCTATCAGGAAATAAGAGATAAAGTAATTGCCCCTCTTACAGTTCGCAGAACAAGAAGCGATTTGAAAGCTCATGAACAGTACACTTCCGATTTGGGAAGCCAGGGTATTGTTTTTCCTGATATTGAAAAGCCAAGAAAAATATTTTATCAATTAGGTGAAAGTCTCGATGACTTGTATGACAAAACAATGTATTTGCTAAGTCACGAAATTGATGGTGTAAAATATTATCGTTATCAGGCAATCAAATTTTTATTAGCAAGTAAAAAATCAAAATATAAAAATGCTGACGTTGCATCTGCTGCGTTGGCCAAGATTATGAAAACCCTTCTTGTGAAGAGGATTGATAGTAGCTTCTTTGCATTCAAAGCGTCCCTAAACAGATTTGCTGAAGCAACAGGAGCAATGATTAAAATGTTTGAGGCAGGAACGGTGTTCATTGCTCCGAACTTAAACGTAACAGAATATATTGTTGAAGAGCGCGAGGACGAGTTAATGCAACGAATTTTAGATTTAAAAGAAACCGATCCAACAATAGAAATTTGTACACCGGATGATTTTCAGCAAGAATTTTTTGAAGGTCTTAAACGTGACTACGCAATTTTAGTTGATTTAAATAACCGATGGAAGAATGTTACAGAAGATCCAAAATTGGATGAGTTTGTAAACAGGATAAATAATGAGTTGCTTAACAAGGAAATTAATCCACAATCAAAGTTGGTAGTTTTTTCTGAGTCGAGGGAAACTACCAACTACTTAGTTGAGCATTTAAAAAGTTTAGGCAGAACAGATGTTTTAGAGGTTCATGCCGGAAACAGAAATAATTTAAGAGAAACTGTAAGAAATAATTTCGATGCTAATATTCCCCGTGAATCCTATCGTTCAGATTATAACATTGTTATTTCTACAGAAGTATTGGCAGAAGGTGTAAATCTCCACCGTGCCAACGTGATTGTAAATTATGACACTCCTTGGAACTCAACAAAATTAATGCAACGGATTGGTCGGGTTAATAGGATTGGATCAATCGCACCAAAAGTTTATATCTATAATTTTTATCCGACTTCAAAAGTTAACGATGACATTGAGTTGGAGAAAAAAGCAATAATGAAATTACAAGCCTTCCACTCCGCATTAGGTGAGGATAGCGAGATATATTCTCCTGATGAGGAAACACAATCTTTCGGATTGTTTGATAAAAATGTTGAGGAAGAGAAAGATGAGAAGTTGGCTTTTTTAATGGAACTAAGGAAGTTTAAAGAAGAAAATCCTGAATTATTCCGGAGAATAAAAAATATGCCTTTAAGGGCTCGTGTTGGGCGGAAGGAAAGAACTAAGCGAGATACAACTATTTGTTTTATTCGAAACAATAGAAGAGATGCTTTCTATTGGATGCGTTCCGATGGTTCTTTGGAGGAAATGACTTTTGTTGAAGTGTCGAGAGAATTCAGGGCAGACACACCCGAAAAGGGAATTGAACTTCATGATGAGCATCATACTCACGTTAACAAAGCACTTCTTGATTTCCACACTAAGTTACAAGAAGAGATGGCAAGTGGTCAAGTTGTAGATACTACACAGGGGCCAAATGAAAAACGTGCTTTATCATATTTGGATGGATTTTTATCTCTTCCATTTATTGGTGAAGTTGAAAAGGATAAAATAAAAGCCGCGAAACAAGCGATAAAACTCGGTAGGTTTCAAAAACTACAACGTGATGTTAATGCACTTAAGAAAAACGTAAAGAAAACCCCAATGAAAGCGGTAGATTTATTAGATGCTATCATTAAGATAATTGATAAGTATCCAATAGAGCATGGCGACAATGGTGATTCAAGACCAACTGTAACAATCAAATCATTTGAGAAATTTAAACCTGAAATTATTATTTCAGAGTCTTTTTCTTTCACTAAATAATAATCATGGTAAAAGACGAATTAAGAAAATTATTGAATCAGCCGTACAAATCGGACAACTGGAAAAAAGTAACTGAGTTTGTTTTTCCTAATGTTTCTTATTTACAGAAACCGCAGGACATTCCATTTGTTAACGAAAAAATAGAGAGCTTCAAACAAATTGGTAATGTGAAACTTGCTGATGGAAAAAACTTAGCAATGTTTGAAGTTCATGTCGCTGAAAATATAAACTTAGCCAGTAATAGAGTTGAATTAAGAAAATTAGTTGCCCCCCTTATAGATCAGGAGCGAAATCATGGCGTTCTTGTTATATATGAACAAGGGAAGGATGATTATAGATTTACCTTCACCGCAAAGAGTACAGAGTTTGATGAGAATGAAGGTGATTTTAAAAATTTAGAAACTGATGCTAAACGTTTCACTTATATATTAGGGAAAAACGAAAGTTGCAAAACCGCTGCAAATCGTTTTTGGGAGTTAAGTTCTAATAAAGAAAAAGCTACTATCAAGGATGTAGAGCAAGCCTTTTCGGTGGAGCGGTTGAATAAAGAATTCTTTGAAAAATATAAAAATTTTTATGAGGATTTTGTTCAGCACATTACAGGGAAGCGTTTTGAAAAGGAAAAAGGTAAGTGGGTTGAAAAGACAAAAGGAAAACCAATTCCTGAACACAAAACAGTTTTTGGTGGTGATGATAAAGTAACTCGAAATTTTGTTAAACTTTTATTGGGTCGTTTAGTTTTTATTCAGTTTCTCCAAAAGAAAGGTTGGATGGGTGTTCCGGCTTCGAATAAAAAATGGAAAGATGGTGAAAAGGATTTTTTAGCAAAGCTTTTTGATTCCTGTAAAAGCAAGGATAAATTTCACACTAACAGCCTTTACAAGTTATTTTATAATGCATTTAATACTCCGAATAGGGCAAATGATATTTTTGATCTGACCGGGAGTCGAGTTCCTTACTTGAATGGCGGGTTATTTGAAAATGAATACCCGAATACCGATAAGATTAATTTTCCGGCAGAGTATTTTCAACAACTCTTAGATTTTTTCGGACAGTACAATTTTACGATTGACGAAAATGATCCGTTGGATCACGAAGTTGGAATTGACCCCGAAATGCTCGGTCACATCTTCGAAAATTTATTGGAGGACAATAAAGATAAGGGAGCTTATTATACGCCCAAAGTTATTGTGCAGCATATGTGTCAAGAGAGTTTAATTCAGTATTTGAAAGCACATTTAATAAAAGATAAGCGGTGGCCTAAAAACAAGAAGGATGAGATTCGATTTACGGAGAAATTAGAGGATTTTGTTCGAAAAAAAACTGCATCCTCAATTATTGATTTTGACCAAGAGATTGCTTTCGCACTTAGAAATGTGAAGATATGTGATCCTGCAATTGGTTCTGGTGCATTCCCAATGGGATTACTTAATGAAATATTTTATTGTATGCAGGTGCTTTATGATGCAAGTCCTGATGTTGTCGGTGAAGTTTGGGAAATGCAAAATTGGCAAGCAGATGTTGTTAAGAAGAACATAATCCAACATAGTATTTATGGGGTTGACTTAGAAAAGGGTGCAGTTGATATTGCTCGATTGCGCTTTTGGTTAAGTCTTATTGTTGACGAAAAGGAACCTTATCCATTACCGAATCTTGATTTCAAGATTATGCAGGGAAACAGCTTATTTGAAAGCTATGAAGGTGTTGATCTTAGTAAAATTGCATCAAACAAGACAGTTTTAACGGAGGTCTCGCATGATCTATTTGGTAATCCGACAAACAGTCAACTTAGCATAACAGACTCGGAAATTATTGAAACGAGTAACATTCATGAACTTATTGAACAGTACTTTAACGCTCAACAACCTGAAAAGAAACAAAAATTAAAAAAGGAAATCGATGATATTATTCATCGGCACATCGATTATAATCTTGAGTTTGAGGAAAATCGAATTCATATTGCTTTAGCTAATGTAAGGAAGAAATTATCTTTTGTTAATCTTGATAAAAAGCAACCCAAAGGGACTTACGAAAAGAACTTAAAGATTAAAGAAATTCTCGATAAGGAGTTAAAAACAAAAGAAAGCGAGCTAAAATCTCTTCAAAAGAAAAGAAAAGAATTGCATGATTTGCAGGTAAAAGCTGAAAAGCCTTATTTCCTGTGGCATTTATTCTTTAAGGATGTATTTGAAGAAAATGGTTTTGATATTGTGATTGGAAATCCACCTTGGGGTAGTGGATTAGACAACGATTTAGTTTATTTAAAAAAACTATATCCTGATACTACAACTGAACATACTGACAGCTTCAAAATATTCATTGATGCTGGGTTGCGACTTATTAAGGAGAATGGTTGTCTTTCAATGATAATTCCAAATACCTTGTTGCGCCAAAGCCGATTGAAAGATGTTAGGAAGCTGCTATTACAGAAAGAAGTTGTTTCCGTTATTAATTTAGGAGAAAATATCTTCGAAGAAGTTGTTACACCTTCGTGCATTGTTTTTTGCAAGAATTCAGCGTATAATGATGAACTAACGGTTTCTTATTATGATATTTCAAATTTGAACCTTTCAAAACGAAATGTAGAGTTACGAAATACAAAAAAATATAGTAAGATCTTGCAGTCAGTGTTTTTAGAAAATCCGGAATTTTCTTTTACACCTCCCATTCTACTTCACTCTGTTCCAACCATCCTGTTAGGTAACTTTAACGATTTCCAATGTAAGGATGTCGGTATACAATGTCAAAGAAATAATGTTGGCAAAGAAAAACGAGCAAAAAGTGATTTAGCTAAAAAGATATTTCTTGATCATAAGTTTAATGCGAAGTCTATCATGTATTGGAAAGGGCGTGACATTGATAGATATAAAGCTAAAAAAGAAACTGGAAGATTTTTCAGAAATGATTATGCAACACTCGTGAAAGAGAACGAGACTGTTTATCTGAACGAATCAGTATATAATTCAAATCCTAAAATTATATTCAGACAAACTGCCGACCACATAATTGCTGTTTTAGATGAAGACAAAAGATGGTTTGATGGGAGTGCAATTGGCCTCATAAAAAGTCAAGAGTCTAACTATGATATTTTGTATCTCCTGGGTATCCTTAATTCTAAATATTCTAAATGGTATTACCACAAATTGGTTAACGAAGAAGGCAGGGTTTTTGCACAAGTCAAATTATCTAAGGCAAAACAAATTCCAATTAGGGTAATCGATTTTTCGGAAAAGGAACAGAAGAAATTACATGACTCTTTGGTTGAATTGGTTAAAAGGATGATAGAACTGAATAGCGATTTTGATAGTAAGGCCAATGAGTTGTCTGATTCTGTTGACAAAGCAATTGATAAGCTCGTTTATGAATTGTACGATTTAAAGCCGGAGCAAATTAAAGTAATTGAGGAAGCGTATCAAACAAACGAACTTAAAGTTTAAAGAGTATTATGGCGTGGAAGTTAGACCCAAATACGGAAAAACAATGGAAGCCTATCATAAGTGGGTTATATGAATTATTATATAACAACAAAGAGAAAGTTAAATCATTACCGGGTTTTGAGTATGTAAAAGATTTAGGCGTTCTTGATTTTCCCAGTATAGGTGAGGCGCGAAAATTCGAAGTTTCTTACAAAGGAACAGGCTATGCTTTATACATTCATTTTTATAATAGAGATAATGGGAATTGTCTTGCTATCACTAACGAATTAAATGGAAGAAATTTATTACATCTTGTTTTAGATAGTTATTTAGAGGGAACTCCATCAGGAACTCGGATATGGCATGATGGTAAAATAACAGGCATAGCAAATCTTACATCTGAAAAATTAATTACTTATGTTAAAAGGAAAGAACCAAGTTTAATTAAAACCGAACCTGATTATGGTGACTATGTTGAATTTGGTATAGTTGATGAGAAAGAGAAGTTATCCTTTTCAAATCCAAAGATTTTAAAATTATTTTCCAATCTTATATTGTTTGGTATTCTCCGCCACGAAATAAAAAAGGATTTTAAAGCAGAAGATTTTGAAGAAGACGATATCAACGCTGAATCCGATAAAAAATTTCTATTAGTAAATATTACATGGAACAGCAAGGACTGGCAAGAGACAAGCGAGGATAAAAGTAACCACAGACACGTTGTTGGTGGTGGTGTTCCCCATGAGAGTTGGAATTTCGATTTTAACAACCCAAGAAATACCGAGGATTTTATTTATGGGTATGCTCAATTTACCAATACACCAACAAGAGTTAAAGGAGATAATAACTTACTGATTTTCTATTCTCAAAATAAAATAGTTGGTTTCTACGGCAAGGCCAAAATCATATCCGAAGCCGTTGAAGTAAACGAAGTTGAAAGTTACAACCTAATAGGATCAAGGCCATTGTGCGTGTTGCTGAATAATAAAATTGATGACGCTAAGGAAAAAGGTTATTTAGAAGATAAACAAAGAGTTGGTCAGACTGGGTTTACTTATTTAGAGAAGGAATCTACTATTGAAAAAATATTGAACGAGGCGATCAACCTTAACCCTGATAAAAAGAAAATCTTAGAGTCGATCAAGGATTGGGCATTTAATAATTCAAGGAGATATACTCCTGAAGAGATTAAAGAAATGTTTACTTCCTATTTAAATGAACGTGGGCCACAAAGCAGCGACAAATATATTAGTAGCATTGAAGGAAAAGTAAGTGAATGGTGTCGCAAACACAAATTTGTCGGAGAAACGGTCTATGAAAAATACCTCCCAACCGAAGTTGATGAAATGTTCAACAAATTAGGTGATCTTGAAGATATACGAATAAACAAAAACACATTCTTTACCCCTATGAATTGGTATAGGGATTTTTGTGATGATTTAGCAGCAAAAGGAACGAATGTTTCCTACTGGATTTTTCAAGCTAACCCAACCAAAGTTTATCGAATTGTTGATGCATTAAAAGCAGGTGTACTTAATAGTTGGATGGTTAATCAATATAGCAAGGAAATTAAAAAGGGAGACAAAGTTATTCTTTGGGTTACCGGGGAGATTGCAGGGGTTTATGCGTTGGCAACCATTACTTCTGATATTTCAATTTTTAATAATGAAGAGGAACGAGAATACTATATTGATAAATCACAAATTACTCCAAGTGAAAGAGTAAGTCTTCGAATGGATCACAATCTTGTTGCAAGGCCAATATTCAAAGAAGAAGTTTTAAATAATTCAAATTTATCTGATTTAAATCAAGGAAGAGCAGGAACAAATTTCCCTGCTACAAAATTACAGTACGAAACAATTTTGCATTTAATAAACTCCAAACCTATGGATTCAAATAATCACAACCCGCTTAATCAAATTCTTTTTGGCCCTCCTGGGACTGGGAAAACCTATCATACAATTTCAGAAGCAATAAAAATTGTTGACTCGAAATATTATGAAGCTAATTCGCAAAATCGTGAAAAATTACAGGAGCGATTTAACGAACTTTTAATAAAGGATTGGGTTAACCCAAGTGGGCAGATAGCGTTCTGTACTTTTCATCAATCCTTCAGTTACGAGGATTTTGTTGAAGGCATAAAGCCTAAAACTACAAAAACGCAACAAGTTTACTACGAAATTGAAGATGGGATTTTTAAAAGTATTTGTCGCCACGCAGATGCAATAAATAATGCCAAGTCATTAGTGAAGGATAATTTAATTTCTTTTTCACAAGCTGAATTTAATACGGCAATATTTTATAAAGTTTCTTTGGGAGATAGTACAAAGGCGGAAGACAAAGAAATTTATAATTATTGTATTAATAATAACTGCATCGCAATAGGCTTTGGTGACGGTATTGATTTTTCAGGTAAGGACGAAACAGAGGTAAATGAGATTGTAGCGGAAAATAAACTTGATGCGTACACAGCATCCCAAATTAATTACTTCAAAAATTATTTGAAGGTTGGCGATTACGTTGTTATTTCTAATGGAAATAGCTATATCCGTGCTTTAGGCAAAGTAACAGGGGAATATGAGTTTAAGGAAAATGGAGAAATCAGGTACGATCATTTCCGTAATGTTGAATGGCTATTTAGTGATCGCGACATTCCTGTCAATGAATTTTACAGCAAAGGATTACAACAAAAAACAATTTATAAGTTAAAAAGCGAGTTCATTATTCCTGAGTTTTTTGTTCGTGAAACAAAAAGGGCTGAAGTAAAAGACGAGCAAAAAAACTTTGTAATAATTATTGATGAAATAAATCGTGGCAATGTCTCTTCAATTTTTGGAGAGTTGATCACTCTTATTGAACCAACTAAAAGAGCAACTTGTCCGGAAGAATTATCTGTAGTATTACCGTACTCCAAAACCCAATTTAAAGTTCCGTCAAATGTTTTTGTTGTAGGAACAATGAATACAGCGGATAGAAGCATTGAGTCGCTTGATACCGCTTTGAGGCGTAGATTTTCATTCAAGGAGATGTCTCCGAAATCGGAAATAATTAAAACGGAAGGTATATCCAAGGGTGTTGTTGAGGGTATAAATCTCGTAAGCCTTCTTGATAGAATAAACGAACGAATTGAAAAGCTAATCGACAAAGACCATAAAATTGGACATTCATATTTTATCAGTGTGAATTCATTGCCACAGTTAAAATTGGCGTTTAATGATAAAGTGATTCCTCTTTTAGAAGAGTATTTTTTTGGTGATTTTGGGAAAATAGGATTGGTATTAGGAAGTAGTTTCGTGAAAAAGGAAGTTAACGATTTCGACTTTGCTACGTTTACTGATTATGATTCACAAACCGAACAAGACCTGAAGCAACGAGCAGTTTACAAGATTAAACCTCATGCAGAATGGGATTTTAAAAGAATTTACGAAGCAAAACCAAAACAATAGTGGCAAGATTAATTCAGATATTTGAGCATGAACGTTTAACTCTTTTAAAAAATGAAAGAGGTGAATGTTTATTCCCTAATGAATTAGCGAAACTCTATGAGTTCAATGACCGAAACGACAACCAATATTTTACCGGAATAAGAGACGGTATAAAATTCACAAATTATGTAGGAGTCATTCAGATTGGGGGATTAACCATTGAAATATTGCCAAAGGCTGATAAAAAGAAGTCATCTGATAAAGCGGAATACGAGAAATGGCGTAACGCTTTATTAAGTATGCTTGCCATCTGCCGAAAGATAAAAGTGGATTCTGTTTCTGAAGCAAGTCTTAACAAAAGATATCATTCCCTTTTGGAAATGTATTTTGAAATTTTCTTGGATGAAGTTTCGGGGTTGCTGAGAAAAGGGCTAATTAAAAAGTATCACAACGAGTCTTCTAATACTCCTGCTTTAAAGGGCAGAATAGAATTTGCAAGAAATATTCAGCAAAATCTTATTCATAAAGAGCGTTTTTATACTACTCACCAAGTTTATGATTACGAACACGTCATTAATCAAATACTATTGAAAGCCTTATCAATCCTGTCAAAAATCGTAACCAATTCCAATTTGAAGGATCGTATCTCTCGTATTAAATTGGATTTTCCTGAAATTAAAGAGATTCAAATTACCAAAATTCATTTCGATCAGTTGAATGAATCGAGAAAAACTATACCGTACAGCGAAGCAATTAAAATTGCAAAGATGATTATTCTAAACTATTCTCCTGACATTAAAAACGGTCAGGAAAATATGCTTGCCCTTCTGTTTGATATGAATAAACTGTGGGAGGAATACGTTTATAGAATGTTACAAAGGAATAAGCCGGATAACGTTTCTGTTGATTTTCAAAACTCTCAAAAATTTTGGGAGGGAAAAACTATTCGACCTGATATTGTTGTTACAAAGAGAGGAAATGATAAAACAGAAACATTTGTAATCGATACTAAGTGGAAAGTGATTGACTATCGAAATCCATCCGATGACGATTTAAAACAGATGTATGCTTACAATATTTATTGGGACTCAGGCAAAAGTATGCTTTTGTATCCAAAGATTCAGGAGTACCCCGAATCATTCGGAACTTTCCACAAAGGAAGAGTTGATGGCAATGCGTGTAAGCTGGGCTTCATAAATGTTTTGGACGATGCAGGAAAGCTTGACTACGGAATAGGTAAAGTGATTTTAGAAAAATTGAATTAAAAATATTAAAATGGGGAAATCAGTAAATATTCAGGTTGCAAAGGATCACCTTGAGAGGTTGACAAAGGCGAATGGCACTACCGCTTTAATGGAATTGATTTGGAATAGCCTTGATGCTGATTCTAAGAACATACGCATTAAGACTTTTGATGGTTCATTAGGAATTAATCAAATCGTCATTGAAGATGATGGTAATGGCATCAATTACAAAGAGGCTGAAAATGTATTCGGCACACTTGGGGGGTCTGCTAAAAAGATTAAAAGAATAAGTCCAGGGGGTAGAAAATTGCACGGAGAAGAAGGAAAAGGAAGATTCAAAGGATTGGCTTTAGGCGATTTGGTGAAATTTGAAAGTATATTCAGAGATAACGGCTCTTGCAAATACTTTGATATTAAAGTTGATGCAAATCATATTCAGGGTGCAGAATTGAGCGATTTAAAAACAGCAAAAGGTGGTGAAACCAAAACTGGCGTTAAAGTAACCATTAACAATATTAATCAAGAGAACTCTTCAATTATTTCAACTCAAAAAATAGTTCATCAAATTGAAGAAAAACTTGCAGTATATTATTTAGCATACCCGGATTTTAACATTGTTATTAATAATAAAAAGCTTGACTTTGAGCGTTTCATTACAAATAAATTTGAAGACAGTTTTAAAGTCCAACCTGAAGATGGTAGTCCTGAAATAGAATTTAAAGTAAGAATTCTTGAGTGGTCAATCCAAAATGAAAGAAACATTTTTCTTTGCAATCAAGCTGGAATAAGTTATACCGAAGTTCCTTTAAGAATTAAAGCTCCATCGTTTAACATTTCAGTTTATTTGCTGAGTGACTATATTGAAGAATTACAGAAGTCCGGCAATATAGCCTTTGGAGAAAATGAAATTATCCTGCGACCTGCTCTTGAGGGTGCAAGGGATATGGCAAGAAAATATGTTAGAGAAAGGCTGCATGAAAATGCTCGTGAATTTATTGATGAGGCAAAAAAGGAAGGTATTTATCCCTATGAAGGAAAGCCAAAAACTGAAGTTGAGACTGTTCAACGTAAAGTGTTTGATATTTTGGCATTGAACATTAACGAATTTGTCCCAAAGTTTTCTGAACAAGAGAAGGCAAATAAGAAACTAACATTTAGTCTTGTTAAAGAGGCGTTAGAATCCGACAGCAAATCTTTACATAAGATAATTGCTGAAGCAATTAACCTTCCAAAGGAAAAGCAGGATGAATTAGCTGAAATTCTTGAAAATACTTCTCTTGCCGATATTACAACTACTATTAAGGAAGTAACGGATAGGCTTAGAATTTTATATGAATTGAAAATTATTCTTTTCGATCCTAAATTGCGTAAGAAAATTCTTGAAAGAAAACATTTGCATCAAATTGTCAAGCATAATACATGGATTTTTAGTGATGATTATTCCTTGGGCGCAGAAGATGTTAATTTAAAAAATGTATTAAAAACTCATTTGCAATTCTTAGGAAGAACCGATTTTCAAGCTGTAGTAGATGAAGAAAGTAATGACGATCTAAAGGATATCCCGGACATCTGCCTCTATAAACAATTTCCAAGAGGCAAGGCAGGTCATTTTGAAAATCTCGTGGTAGAATTGAAAAGGCCAACAAAACACTCTGGTTCGGATGAGTTGGATCAGGTTAAGAAATATGCTCAAGCCATTTCTGCTGATGGGAGGTTCGATACAAAAAAGACCGAATGGACAGTTGTATTACTTGTTACAGAAATGGAAGCCTCATTGGAGTTTGAATATGAGCAAGAAGGCAGACCGCTTGGCCAAATAATTAAGAAAAAGAACATGACTGTTTTGGTCAAGAAATGGATTGATGTAATTACGGACGCAGAAGCGAGGTATCAATACTTAAAGGAAAAACTTAATTATTCTATCAGCCATGATGAGGCAGGGATAACACTTTTAAAGAAAAAATATTCGGAGTACCTACCTGAAGCAGAAGACTCAAAAAAGAAAACAGGAAAAAAGAAAACTGCTTCAACTCCCAAAAAGAAAACAAAGAAAAAAGTGGTTAAAGCAAAAAAGTAATGGATTTTCAACCAACGATTAATATTTGTAAAATTGAACAAGTCTTTAGATAAAATAGGTGCTTATGATAGGGTTAGCGAAATAACCGAGACTAACAATGCCTATTTATTTGATGTACAAGGACCGGATGCAAAAGTATATTTCGCAAAGGTTCCGAAAAACTTGGACGCGAGTAGTTCTGCCGCAAGGCAATTTAGTTCTGTTGCCCGTCATTTAAAAAAAATCAATAGCGAGTATATTAATAAGGTTATCGATTCAGGAGATGAGGAGAGTGCAGGATTCTATTTTATGATTTTAGAAAAAATCGAAGGTGCAAGAACATTAGAACAGTACGCTAAAGATGAAACAGAAGCAACGGTTAAGCACCTAAAATATATTTTACAGATATGGTACAACTGTTCTGAAGCACTTGATATTGCCGCCTCTAAAAACATCTTTCACAAAGACCTTCACCCACGCAATATTCTTATAGATTCCGAAAGCAAACCCGTTATTATTGATTTTGGCATCTCGTTACTTGAGCATACCATCTCTAAAAAAAGGTTGGAGAATGAATTTAGTACAAAATTTTCTGCGCCTGAATTTATAAAGAAGGAAGAGTCTCGACTCCAATGTCGTACAGATTTTTATTCACTTTCATTGTCCATGATGTACTTGCTACTTGGACACACTCTATTTTATGAGGACGAAAACAACGAAACACGTTTGAATAAAATAGTGGATTTGTACAAACCATACATTTCTCAGGCAGGTCTCGATGCATTCAAAGAGCTATTCAGAAAATCCTTTCACTCCGATCCCAACCAAAGATATTTTAGATACTCCGAATTAAGAGACGCAATAAATAACCTCTTTGAAGTTATAAATCATACCCCGGAGAAGCCTTTAGCATTACATTTTGACACAACTGATTCTGTAGAAGAATTTATTCGTGAAATAAATATAGATGGAGTTTCAATAGCTGTAAACGAACTACGCCATATTCAAACTAAAAATATTGTCGCAAAACTTGCTTCGAAACATTTTTTGGCAAATTCTTGTTTCTTTTCAAATAGAGGTAATTGTCTTGAAGTTCGTGGTCTAAAGAAAATTGACAGTTTAGAAGAGAATGAAATAAAAAACCATACTTGGGTTTTGACCAAGGGAACGCAACTCGTTGGAATAAATTTTGTTTCAAAAAAGCCTATTGAGGCTACCATTTCGGACAATTACGATGTTTTTAATCTACTGGAAAAATTATTTATCGATAAGCGTGATACTACACGGTCTTCATTGCCTAAAAATTCAAGAGAGATTTTAAAGACATATTTGACCTTATTGAATGAAGAAATAAATTACTTAAGAAACGATGCCTTTAAGGTGAAGTATTCGGGATTTGAAATCAACGCTTCAAATGAAGGCTGCTTCAAAATTATTCCTGATGAAAAAACATCAACGGAGCAAGTAAATAATTTTCTAAAACGATCTCAAGCATCATTCCGGAAGGGAACTGAAATTGTTTTAAACGCAAGTGAAGATGAGCAAGGATTAAAATCAAAGCAAAACGTTGGATACAGTACAAAGTACGACCACAAACAGAATTTATTGTTTATAAAAGATTTCCCAATAGCTAAAAAGGAAGAAATAGCTCAGAAGGGGTATTTAATTGAGGATACTTCTTTAATGGAAATTCAATTTAAGAGACAAATTAATGCAATCAAAAATTTTGAGAATGACAACGTCACAAATTCAGAGCTAAGGAAATACCTTTTTCAACCTGAAAATCTCCATAAATTAGCAAATGATGTCGGGGATTTGATTGCTGAACTTAAGGTAATTTCAACTGATAAAAATGGGGATGAAGTCCAATTTCAGGATGCACAAAAGTTTGCGATTCTAAAATCTTTATACCGTCCACCTATTACTTTAATTCAAGGGCCTCCTGGGACTGGTAAAACAACAGTAATAACTGAAATCATTCGGCAGATTTTAGCGAAAGATAGGCAAGCCAAAATATTAATTACTTCTCAAACTAATTTAGCAGTTGACAATGTCCTCTCTAAAATGGTTAATGTTGATGGTATCAGTTTTATTCGTTTAGGCAGAAATATTGACGATGATATTATTGATAAACATTCTTTTGGCAAGAAATTAAATCTATGGGCGAGAAAAACAAAAGGGAATTGCGAAAGGAATTTTATAGAGCAAAAACAAAAAACAACTTCTAAAGAAACTAACTTATCTCCTTTTTTGAATGCAATTTTACAGGAGATAAACAAAAAGCAAAGTTGGGATGTCACCAAAAAATATTTAAAGCAAGTTTTGACCGGAGCATTCGCAAAGGGGTTTGAGAGCCTTTCTGATTTCACTGAAAGCAAAGCCCTCTTTGAGAAAGAGTTGGCAAAATATCTCGGAGAACAGCACATCTATTTGAATAAGTTGGATCTACTTAAAAGAAAATGGATTTCAATTTTATCAAATATTGAAAACAAAGACGAACTTAAATCCAAATTCATCTCAAGTATAAATATTGTAGGAGCGACAGCTAATCACATTGCAGCAGGAATGTATCGCGATTTCAAATTTGAATTTGACTATGTCATAATGGACGAGGCAGCTAAAGCTACCCCTGCGGAAACATTAGTGCCAATTAACATGGCACATAATTTAATTTTAGTAGGAGACCATGAACAACTGCCCCCATTAGTTACAGCAACCGAAGCTGTAAAAAAGCAGGTGGAAGCCAAACTTAACAATGAGGGCGAAATGGTCGATTTTGACAAGGTTTACTACGATCAACCAAGTCTATTTCAAATAATGTACGATGGCTCTCCTGAAGAGTATAAGGAAATGTTGAATTTGCAATTTCGTATGCCGAAACAGATTGGAGATATAATTTCAGCTTACGTTTATAATAATAGATTAAAATCAGGAGAAAAAAGTGGTCGACCACACAACATAAAACTTAAGGCTACCACCTCTATGTTTATGTGTGATATAAATAAATTCCCTGATAGGTTTCATAAAATAGATGCCATTGGAAAGTCCTCCTATAATCCTGTAAGTGCAAAAGTGATTATTCAGATACTTACAAAGCTCGATAGTCTTACGGAACTATTTGTGGATAAGGAAAAAGAAAAGGGATATGAAATTGGCGTTATTACTGGGTACGGGAAGCAGGCGGAATATTTGTCAAATGAAATTGAAAGCGCCTACTTCAAAAATATTTCATTAAATCATAACCTTACAATTGCTACAGTAGATAGTTTTCAGGGTTCTGAAAAGGATATAATCATATACGACATTGTTAGAAGTGCAAAGACTAAAGACAATACAGGTTTGGGATTTCTGGAAATGCCAAACCGAATCAATGTTGCTCTAACGAGGGTAAGAAGACTGCAAATTATTGTTGGGGATGCAGATTATATTTTAAATGTTAGCCCAAGTATTAGGTGGATAAATAATAATCCACAAAAACCATTATTATTGAAAGAGGTTGTTTCACATCTTCATAAAGCGGGTTTTATTTATGACAACTTAAACGATATCTTTTATGAATAAGTGGCATAATAATAAACATAATAAGAAAAAGGATTCCGGAAAGAAGCCCTTCCAAGCCTCTCGTAACCCTAAAGTGGTTTTTAAAAAGCAAAAGGATCAGTCTAAATCTTCTCAACTTTTTGAAAAATATAAGGATGATTTTGGGGACGAATATTCTCTAAATGATATTATCGAGATTGGCTATCCCTTAATCGAAACAAATATTGATATAATCTCGTCCGGCAAACCAAGTGATATACTTCAGGAAATTCATATTCTATTAATTGAATTAGTTAATACTGGATTAGACTCTAAAGAATCTCTATCTCATTTTCTTGGAGTAACCGAGAATGATTTTGTTATTGACGAATTGTACGCTTTGTTGGAAAATGGGATTCTTGCTATTTCAGAGGATCAGAAGTACAGGGTCACTACAAAAGGAGAAGTATTTTTGCAAGAGAAGAAATTTATTCCTGTTACAACACAAGAAGATTTCACTTTTTATATAGACGGTTTTACAAAGGAGATTCTGGCAGAAGCTCCTTCGACAACATCAAATACTGCTAATAGATTGCTTTCAACAATAAAGGTAGATTTTGACTTTATTCAAGAGGAATGGATGCACATTAATCTCTGTTTTACAAAGATTAATTCGGGAGATAAGGAAATTGTTGATTTAGCAAATTATAAGAGGAGTATGAATTACAGAAAAGAATTGTTTCAAAAATTCTTTGTGCTTATTTATTACCCTAAAGATAATTCCGGCAAAAAAATTCAATTGAAAGTTTACAACAACGATTTTAAATTACTTAAAAAACAAACGGACACCATCAGTAATTTATTTGCTTCAAACAAATTCTTATTTGACTTCTCAAGCGAATTAGGAGAGGCAGAAGTATATAAAAAGCAGTTTCTTGATACATCTACGGAAATAAAAGACGACAAACTCTCCGGAAAGTATCAGGATATTTCAACATTTGAACATAAAGCACTTATTAAGGATGCATTAATGACTGCTGAGTTAGCAGTATATATTGAAAGTCCTTGGATCAGAAGAGCGACAATGGAATACATTCCTGCAATGGATTTCTTTTTGAGAAAGAAAGGAACAAAACTTTTCATTTCGTATGGTATCGATTCACGTTCGCAAAATGCTCCGCACCCTGAGACTTTTGCTGAGATTGAAAAATTGAAAATAAAATACCCTAACCGAATAGTAATGATTAGCCTTCCTGACCATTTTAAATCAAAATTTCCAAACCGAAACGGAAGTCATAGAAAACTATTAATTAAAGACTTTGACTACTACATAAAAGGAAGTTATAATTGGCTTTCTTATGGCGGTAATGAAACAGCGAATTATGCTGTTGAGGAGGGCACGCAGTTTTTTAGCAATGTAAAAGAGTTTTGGAAAAAAGTGTTTGAAGATTACAAGTTCGATTTGGAACTACTCGACTTTTAATAATATAGCAAAAGCATTAAAGACAATTTTTATGAGTGATTTAAAAACCGAAGTAGTTAATTCAGCAAAACTCACTATTACCTACGATACATCCCGAAACAAAGGATCAAATGATTTTTCCAACTTACAGGATTTAAAAAAGTGGTTAGATAAAAATCCTCTTGTTGCGGAGAAGTTAGGATATACCAAAAAGAAATAACCGTTTCGTTCCCTTTCAGTCCCAAACCAAACCATCCGTTCCATTTTCTGCTAAACTCATTTTTCAATGAGGAGCATTTCCCTAAACAAAGAAAGCAAGTTTAAGCATCGGCATAGTTTTGCCCTGTGTGTTGTAGAACCCCATATCCCCGTAGAATAGACGATTCTTAGCTGTATTTGCCATTCAGTATGGCACTTATATTTTGAACGTGCAAGTTTATTCCCTTGATTTTTTCCCCTCAAAAAAAGATAGTCGAATTCGCTACCACGTTCCGAAACGTGTATCGAACTTGTCGTTAGTTCCCTCAATTAGCGACAGCGGTGGATTAGTAATAGTTGGATAAAAGAAGGAATGCGAAATGGAAAAAGTAGTTGAGAAAATAAGTTTAAGTAAATGCAAATCAGTTCTTGAAAAAGATGGTTCTAAATATTCTAACGAAGAGATTTTAGAAATAAGAGAATTTTTATACAAGATGGCTGATCTGGATTACGAAGTGTTTTTAAAACAAAAAATTCGGGATAAGGAATTTGAAGAAGCAAAGCAAAAACCTGAAGACGAGGATTTGAAACAAGCAGCATAAAAATAAAAAATATGAAAAGAGCAATTCTATACATTCGAGTTTCAACAGATGAACAGGCGGACAAAGGATATTCTTTGAGACATCAAGAAGAATTTTTGAGAAAGTATTGTGAAATGAATTCCATTCAAATGGTGGAAGTCATAAAAGAAGATTACTCAGCAAAAACATTTTTAAGACCTGCGTTCAATATTCTTTTGATGAAACTGAAGAATAGAAAATTAAAAGCTGATTTTTTAATTTTCACAAAATGGGATCGGTTTTCAAGAAACGCTCCCGATGCTTATGCAATGATAAGCACTTTGAATAAAATAGGAATTGAACCACAGGCAATCGAGCAACCTTTGGATTTGTGCATTCCGGAAAATAAAATCATGCTTGCCTTTTATTTATCTGCACCTGAAGTTGAAAACGACAGAAGGGCATTAAATACTTTGGTTGGGATGCGGAGGGCAAGAAAAGAAGGGCGATGGATTTCATCAGCACCGAAAGGCTACGTTAATAAAATGGATGATAACGGTAAAAAAGTTATCGTCCCAAATGAGTATGCTCCAATTTTAAGATGGGCATTTGAAACTTTAGCAACAGGGCAATACGGAGTTGAAGAAGTTAGGAAGATGTGTGCTGAAAAGGGATTTGAATTTAAGAAAAGTCAATTCTACGAGTATTTTAAGAACCCTGCTTATTGCGGAAGAATAATTATTCCTGCATATAAACAGGAGGAAGAACAAATTGTAAAAGGAAATCACGAACCGTTAATTTCGGAAGCGTTATTTGACCAAGTGCAATTAGCACTTTCAGGAAGGCGATTCAAAACCACTTATAAAATTTGTGTTCGGGATGAGTTACCACTTCGGGGATATATCAACTGCCCACAATGTGGCAGGAAATTATGCGGAAGTGCTTCAACGGGAGGTAGCGGAATTAAGCACAATTATTACCATTGTAAATACCCCTGCAAGGAAAGGGTAAAAGCCCCTGTGGTGAATGATGCCTTCTCTGATTATATCGCCACATTTCAGTTTAAAGCAGGGGTTCAGGAAATGTACGACATAATCCTTCAGGACGTATTTAAGAGCAAGAGTGGGGAGAAAAACGCCACTAAACAGGCTTTGCAAGTAGAGATCGATAAGAACAAGGAACGCCTGAATAAAGCTCAACAAATGATGCTCGATGGCGAAATGGAAATGTCGGATTACAAGGAAATAAAACGCAACATCGAACCGAAAATTGAAGCGATGTTAAGCCAACAATTAGGCTTCAACCAGATTGAAGTCGAATACCGAAGCTATTTGAAAAAAGGATTGACCGCAATTCAGAATTTAGGTCATCTCTTTGATAACACGCCCATTAACGGGAAACAAGAAATTATCCGTTCGACTTGGAAGGAAAATGGGGTAATTTCAGAAGGGAAAGTTCGAACGGGAAAATTAAATAGTTTGATTTTGCTGACTACCTACGGGGACGGGCAATACAGAGGGGATAAAAAAGCGAAAGGGAGCAAAAATTGCTCCCTTTCCGCTATCGTACCCGGAGCCGGGCTCGAACCGGCATGTCAGTAAAGACACTGGTGTTTGAGACCAGCGCGTCTACCAATTCCGCCATCCGGGCATTGCCGTTTAAGCGGGCTGCAAATCTAGTTGTTGTTTTGAAATAATGCAAAGAAAATAGCACATGAAGGCATTCACCATCTATAACTTTTGAAAATCAAGATATTCGGTCCCACCATCACTTAAATTCATGATATTGGTATCGATCTTCTTTATGCGCCAATCGAAATTTAACTCTTTTAGTGGATAAGAATCAAAACTGATATTCAATTTTTGTTCATTGTTCTCTGTTCTTGTCGACCAATAACCTTTAGTAGTTATTCCTTCCTTAACTGCTGTCACAACACCATTAACACCGAATTGAAATTCATACCCGGTGAAATGCGATTCGTTAGTACCATTGTGATTGAAATTGGTAATTTTCCATTTTCCTTGCATCATCACAAGTGAACTAGTAGTAGTTGGTTTTACCGAGGTTTCTTTCTTATTGCAGCCGGTCAAAGCCCCAAAGAGCATCAAAGCAGTGATCATTAAAATTGATAGTAGCTTTTTCATGGTTTCATTCCTTTAAGTAATTAAAAAATAAGAGCAGATATACCTGCTCTTATTTAATTTATCTTCACAAATTCCAATGTTTCAGGCATACCCTTGCTTCTGAATTCAAGCTTTATAACGCTAACATGGCGTTCTTTAACATTCCAATTGTTGTTCATTTCCATTAACGGCCCTGAATCAAAGTTGATGTTCAGTTTTTGCTGGTCATTTTCTGTCCGGTTCGACCAATATCCCTTGGTAGTGATGCCTTTTTTAGTTGCTGTCAGGATTCCATCGGCGTGAAAACGGAATGAATAACCGGTAAATTTTGAAGTAACATCATTACCTTCATTCACTAGCAATCCAATACGCCAGGAAGGTTGGTCCATAGGATCCGAAGGCGTAGTTACAGTGGGTGAAGCAGATCCGGAACCCATAGGCCGGAGCGAGAATTCGTCTTTTTTGCATGCAGTAAATCCAACTGCAACGATCAAAATTAAAATTAGTTTTTTCATGGCACGTATTTTTATTTGATATAAAATTACAACGGAAGAAGTGGTTTTGTCGCGGTATTAGATTAATGCAACTAATTCATAAACGGATTTATTTTTCAAGCAACCATTCTCTTAGTTCGAGAATACAATTGAGGTACTTAACGATTAATGCAGTTTTTTGCGCGTTCCTATGTTAATTTTAATAATGATGGAACATTCAAAAAAGTCGTTAAAAAAATTCCTTAAATTCTTTAAGAAAGGTTTTTACGACCAAAAATATCTCGATTGGGAAAGGGATTACAAGTGGAACGCCCATCTTGAATGGAAAGAACAACTAAATAAAAAAACGTTTTCCGGATTACTTGAACATAAAAAATATAAAGAGATCGCTAATAGGGCAGTGCGAATAGAATCCAGAACGAATTTACTTTTTTCCTTTGAAAAAATGGCTCTGCGTGATGCTGTAAAATCCGATGAAGGGGCCATGCTCTTCGCGAAAGGTTTGTTCGATTATGTTTACAGGAAAGGACCTTTACAAAAGCGATTCGAAAATTTTGCAAATGTATTAAGTAAACTCCCGCGGAAACAAACCCGGGTGTTAACGTGGCCTTTACAAACTGTTTTTGGTTTTATAGCAAACCCGGAAGAACATATTTTTCTTAAACCGCTTGTCACTAAAAAAGCAGCTCATAATTATAATTATGAATTTGAGTATAAGTCCCGTCCAAACTGGAAGACATACAACAGCATTCTGAATTTTGCAAAACAGATAAAAAAGGACCTGCCTTTGTTAAAACCAAGAGATTATATGGATTTGCAATCTTTTATTTGGGTGATGGGTTCGGAAGAATATGATTGATCTTTGAGTTTTTTTCTAAGAAAAAGGAAACAATCCGCAAACAGAACGAACTATATTAAATATAATCACAGATCCATTGTAAGAAGGGTTCTAGCTTTTCTTCATAGATCTACACGCTTCTTTCGACATCTCTTTATGGTGTTCTAATGTTGGAATTGTAGTGGAAGCCCACGATCTTAATTCTGCATCCTCACCTTTTTTGGCCTGCTTTTTAAATTTGCAAATTTCCTTTTTATGGTCTTTTACCATCATACGCGTATAGCACTTGTCAAATTTCTTTCCCTCTTTCTTCGATAGTTTTTCGTAAGTCTTTTGTCCTTTATCACTTAATGCAGTTGGCAATGGAATATTTTTTTTAATAGCCAGTGATCTTAATTCATTGTTAGCTTTAGTATGATCTGTGATCATATGGCTTCCTAAAGTTTTTACTTCAGCGATAGTTCCCTTACTTTGCGCTAACTCTCCTAATTTAATTTCCATTAATCCGTCTTCCGCAACTTCCCTGGCAAATTTCCTATCCCTGTCTGATTGTGATTGAATGTAACAGGTGCTGAAGATCGCTATAGTTAAAAATATTTTTTTCATGTTCAATGGTTTAATTGTTACAACCACAAAGTTGAGTCAGCATGTATATAAAAGCATTACACCCATTTTGAAATATATTGCACAAATACTACAGAGTATTTGTATAAATCCGGTTACATGTTTGTTATAAATGTTAAAAGATAAATCATATAAATAATTTTAAAATAAATGTAATGTGATCGGATTATCACTACATCATATTTGTAAAATAAAAAAAATTAAAACTTTAAACTATGAGAACAACTAATTCACAGAACAGAAGATCTCGTTCAGAAGAAAGGGATTCTTACGGACGTAACAGCCGTAGCAACAATCGCGATAATCAATCATCGCGATACAGTAACTATAACAATGAAAGTGATGTAGATTTTGAAGATGATGATCGTGATGATTTTGAGAGTTATGAAGATTCAGAATATCATTCCGGCCGTTCGAATGGTTTTGGCGGATCAGGTAACCGCCGTAGTTCAAATAACGATCGTAATTTTAACAGCAGTTACGAATTCCAGGGTGGAGGAAATAACCGCGGAGGTTATGATGAAGAAGAGTTTGATGATTACGATAATAATAACAACCGTTACGAAGACAATGAAGAGGAAGACAATTGGCACGGATCTAATTCGTACAGCAGGAATAACAGCAATGATTACGCGATGAGTGATGATGAGGATTACGATCGCAATTCATCTTACTCAGGTGAAGGTGAAGGAAGTAATTGGGGTGGATCACGCCGCGGGGGTAGTGGAAATGGTTCATCACGTCGTTCAGGAAGAAGTCAGAATAGTTATAATGAGTCGCAAAATTTCGGCAATTATAATTCTGGAGGAAACAATTCTAATTGGCAGGGTGGAAGCAACCGTGACCGTAATGAAAATTGGGGTAGCCAGAACGGAGGTTACCGTAGGGGAAATTCAGGAAGCAGCAATTCTGGTAATGAAAGAGGTTATGGTAACAGCGGAAGCAATTCTTCAGGCCGCCGTAATTCGCAGTACTTTAACGAATCATCAAACACCAACTCCCGCAGGAGCGGTGGGAACAATAGCAACAACAGTGGTAATAACAGTTGGGGCGGTTCACAAAATAATTCTTCCCGTTCATCTTCGCGCAGAAGAAGAGGATAAGATCATAAGAAGATCAGCAGGTCGTTTTGCCTGCTGATCTTTAATTTATTTTAAGTATTCATCATTCAAAAAAAAATATGGGAGCAGCAGATAAAAATTCAAAAAAACCGGAAACCCAGTATTCGGCCTCAACAGGCGAAACAAAAAATAAGGGTTCCCGACAAAAAACATTAAATGATCTGTTCGGGAACGGATTAAAAAGCATTTACAGCGGCGAATCGCAATTGCTTGACGCCTTACCTAAAGTAGCAAAGGCTGTTTATTCTGAAGAATTACAGGATGCCATTCAAAAACACCTGCAGGAAACTAAACGCCAGGTTGAACGTTTGGAAAAAATATTCAACCGCTTGGGAATTGATAAGTCATCAGGAGAAAAATGCAAGGTTATGGAAATGCTGATCGAAGATGGGAATAAGATAATTGAAGAATATGAAGAAGGCCATGTCCGCGATTCTGCACTTATCATTGCTGCTCAGAAAATTGAGCATCATGAGATAGCTGTATATGGATCGTTAGTAGAGTTAGCAGATGTGTTAGGTAAAAAGCAAGTCATGGATCTGTTGGACCGTTCATTACAGGAAGAGGAAACAACAGACCGAATTCTTACTGATATCGCAATGGATGTGAATGATGATGCATGCGAAATGAGTGAAGAAGAAGTTTACGAAGACGCGTAAAATAATTTAATTATTAGTTTGTATGAAAGAGGTCGGGACAGTGCCCGGCCTTTTGTTTAACAGAACGGTGTCAGGAACAATTATTTTTTACGGGTAAATATAATTTTGCAGAAGAAATAGTATAGCTTTGTGCAGGATTATGAAGAAACCCAGTTTTGATGAGATATATATGGAACTTGCTGAGAAATTAGCCATGCGTTCTCATTGCGTAAAAGCGCAGGTAGGGGCAGTTCTCACAAAAGATACCCGAATTATTTCTCTTGGATATAACGGTCCGCCGGCAGGCACCCATAATTGTGATCAGGAATGGCCGGAAGTTGGTTGTCCGCGTGATAGCAAAGGAAGTTGTTCATTAGCACTGCATGCTGAACAGAATGCGATCTTGTATGCAGCGAAAAACAATTTTTCGATCGACGGTTCAACTTTGTACGTCACATTATCGCCTTGCATTTCATGTGCGCGGGTGATTTTTTCAGTGGGGATCCGGAAAGTTTTTTATAAGCACAGTTACGCCGAATATAAAGGAATACCGAATGACGAAGGAGTTGATTTCTTAAGAAAATTCGGAGTAGAAGTTTTACGGCACCCTTAAAAATTCATGAAATAAGGATTTGAAGCAGGAAAAAATAAAATATCTGTTGTTTTTTTTTCTCGTCTTCTCTTTCATTTCTTATTCTCAAAAACCGCCCGAGCCAAAAGCTCCTACCAAACAAGCCGAACAAAACAAAAGAGCTATCCGGAAAGCTGAACGGAAAGAAGCAAAAGCGCGTAGAAAAGCTGAAAAAGAAGAACGGAAAGCGATCAAGGCTTATCATAAGCGCTTACAAACAAAACAAGTAAGGAAGCGGATGAAAAAAAGCCGCAAAAAAGCGATCATGAACAACACGAACAAGCGCGAACCCTGGATCAAAAGATTATTCAAAAAGAAGAAAAAGGTTTAGCTGTTTATAACTGTTTGCTGAGTTGTCTCTGTCGAGAGACCATATTATCTGATATCTAAAATCGATCAAAGTGTTTATTCGCGGTTTAGCCAAATAAACCTCCAAAACGTCCACTTATACAATTCGCATTACCACATTTAAAATGGCGGGTATTAATCGAAAATAAGGTTGTAATATTGTGTTAAAGTATGTTAAGCTATCCCGTATATTCAGTTTCAGAGAAGATTCAGCGAAAAAACGATTATTGTTTGAGAATCAATCCATTAGAAATTGTACATAAAAATATTTGCACATTAGGACAGCCGTTCATATTTTTAGGCTTTTTAACAAAAGTAGTATTTAAGTTAATTTAACAATATGCTGAGAAAAATTTACCTTTTCGTAGTTGGCTTGCTTGTATGCAGTTTAAACTCATTCGCCCAAAATGCCAGCGGGGGAATTAAAGTTACCTTGAAGGATAAAGGAAACAATGAAGCGATTCCGTTTGCTAACGTGGTTGCCTACCAGAATGGAGTTCAGGTCGGTGTTGGTACAACTGACATGGAAGGTGAGTGTATCATCAAACCTTTAGCCCCGGGAAAATATGATGTGAAAGGTGTATACGTTGGCTACCAGGCCCAGGAGTACAAAGGTGTGCTTGTAGGTGAAGGTAAAACAGCGTATGTTACTATCGCATTATCGAACGGCGAAGGTGTGAAATTAGATGAGGTTGAAATTGTTACTTACCAGGTCCCGTTAATTGATCCGGATATGAAACAAGGACAAACTGTAGACCGCGAACAATATCAGAACATGGCTACCAAGGATGTGAATTCAGTAGCAGCAACTACAGCCGGTGTATTCCAGGCTGATGAAGGTGGAGCAGTACAGGTACGTGGTGGTCGTGACGGAGCAACTACTTATTTCATCGATGGTATTAAAGTTGTCGGAGGACTTTCAGGTTTACCTCAACAATCTATCGAACAGATCAACGTTATCACAGGTGGTTTGCCTGCACAATACGGTGATGCTACATCAGGTGTGATCTCGGTTACAACCCGTGGTCCTCAAAGTAAATTTGGTGGTGGGGTTGAGTTGATCTCTTCCCAGTTAACTGATGCTTACGGTTATAACTCTTTAGGTTTTAGCTTAGGCGGACCGATCTTAACTAAAACAGATTCTAATGGTGTAAAGAATACTATGTTAGGTTTCTTTATTTCCGGCCAGGGTACATATCAAAAAGATCCGGACCCATCTTATATTCCAATTCATAAGATGAACGATGAAAAATTAAAAGAGATCCAGGAAACACCTCTGGTTGCAGCCCAGGCAGGTGATGGTTTCAACTACCAGTTGGGATATGTTACAAAAGATGACTTTACAACGCAAAAAGCCCGCCAGAATGTTGCAGATAGAAATATCAGCGTTAATGGTAAGATCGATTGGAAAGCTGCAAAGAACACTAATGTGACTATAGGCGGTGCCTATGATTACAATAACAAACATGAATACACCTATGTTTATTCATTATTTAATGCTGAGAACAATCCCCAGGTGATCGGAAATAAATGGAGAACCTATTTGAGGATCACTCAAAAATTCGGAACTTCTTCTGCTAACTCAACTGATAAAGAAAAAGATCAGGCTATTGTGAAGAATGCGTTCTTCAGCTTCCTTGCAAGTTACGATAAGACATCTCACTTGCGTCAGGATGATACACATAAGGACAGGTATTTTGATTATGGTTATATTGGTAAATTCAACCGTACTTTCTCTGAAAGAGAGAATATCTTTAATTACCAATTCAATCCGAAATTAGTTGTAGGAAATGATACAGTAAAAGCCTGGGAATATTTTGGCAGAACAGAAAATCTGACAACTTTTGAAGCATCTGACCTTAATTATAATATGGCAAGATATACTTCTTATTTACAGGATTATTATGGTGGTGTGCTTCCTCCTTTCTTATTTATCAGCGGTACCGGTGGTTTAGTTAACGGTGATCGTCCACTTTCTATTTACAACCTTTTTGCTGCAACAGGAAGACAGTATGGCGGATCTGATAAGAACAATACTTCACAATTCCGTATAGCTACAAGTTTTAACGCTGACGTTAAAGATCATGCATTAACAGTTGGTATGGAGTTTGACCAGAGAGAAGAAAGAGGATGGAATGTCAGCACCCAACCTATATGGGGAAGAGCACGTCAGTTAGCCAATAACCATACTCAAAACTTAGATAAAGATAATCCTATCCTGGTTCCTGAATTAAGCGGTACTTATCCTGCTTATTTTTACAACTATCAGTATGACGCTGAAAACCAGTCTAAGTTCTCTGTGAAATTATTAGAGAAATTAGGTCTGCCGAAGGATAACACCTCCTTCATTAATATTGATGAGATGGATCCTTCAATGTTCACCCTGGATATGTTCAGTGCTGAAGATTTCTTAGGACAAGGCGCCGGTTCAACTTTAGGAGATTATTATGGTTATGACCATACAGGTAAAAAGACCACCAGCTCAACTAACCTGAATGAGTTCCTGAACAAAAAAGATGAATTAGGTTATAATATGTTCCCGGTAGGTGCATACAAACCGATCTATATGGCAGGATATATCCAGGATAAATTTGACCTGAAGGATATTAAATTTAACGTTGGTTTACGTGTAGACCGTTTTGACGCTAATCAAAAAACATTAAAAGATCCTTACTCAATTTATACCACCAGAACTGCCGGTGAAACTACTGATGAGTTCGATCATCCGGGTAACATTGGGTCAGATTATGTAGTTTATACCAGTGCTTATGACGGCGGAAGTATTGTTGGGTACAGGGATGGGGATCAATGGTACAATTCAAAAGGTGAAGAGGTATCTGACCCTGGATCATTAGTATCTACCGGCGGTACCGGAAAAGTAACTCCTTATTTAACAGAAGAAAGTATCCGTTTATATAATGATGGAACTCCTTTTAACGTAAATGCATTCCAGAACTATAAAGCGCAGGTTAATTTCATGCCGCGTATTGCATTCTCTTTCCCTATCTCTGACGTTGCTAACTTCTTTGCTCACTATGATGTTCTTACAAGAAGACCGCCTTCAGGAGGTTTTAACCGTTTCGATCCTAAAGATTATTACTTCTTAGAAACTCAAAGTAGTGCGCCTTTCTTGGCTAACTCTGCTTTAAAACCTGAAAGAACGGTTGATTATGAATTAGGATTTAACCAGATCCTGAATGAAAGGAAAAATGCAGCACTTAAGTTCTCGGCATTCTATCGTGAAATGCGTGATATGTTAACTTTGAAACAAGTTACTTCAGCATTCCCGCGTACATATAATACTTATGTGAACCAGGATTTCGGAACCGTAAAAGGTATGTCGATCGAATTCGACATGAGAAGAACAGGTGGTTCAAGGATAAATGCAAACTATACATTACAATTTGCTGAAGGTTCAGGATCTAATGCTAACTCAGGTGTAAACCTTGCCTTGTCGGGTCAGCCTAACTTGCGTATCACCCAGCCGTTAGATTATGATCAGCGCCACGCATTTGTATTAACATACGATTACCGTTTCGGTACAGGAAAAGATTACAAAGGTCCTAAAATGAAACGCAAAAAAGATGGTAATGATATTCAATTATTACAGGATGTAGGATTCAATTTACAATTCCTTATCGGATCAGGAACACCTTATACACGTAATAATGCTCCGGTTGGTATTGGTAGTTTCGGACAACGTTCAACTATCTTAGGTTCTGTTAATGGTTCAAACAAACCATGGAACTTCAGATCTAACTTAAGAATTGATAAAACTGTTGAATTGACCTGGGGTAAAGATGATAACAAAAAGAAAGCTAACCTGAACATCTATTTACAGATATTGAACCTGTTCAATACAATGAATATTGCAGATGTTTATGCTTATACGGGTAACCCTAATGACGATGGATTCCTAAGTTCACCTTTAGCTCAATCTACTTTACAAGGAGCTTTAAGTGCACAAGCCTATACCGATCAGTATACAATTTACATGAATAATCCCGCAAATTATAACAGACCGCGCGTTATAAGAATTGGTTTACAATTAGACTTTTAAAAACATTTATTATGAAAAAGTGTAGCAATATGATAAAACAAATACTGACAGCAATTATTTTAGTTGCGTTCGTATCAGCGCAGGCCCGCGAAAAGCAGGGAACTGAACCCGGTGGTTTTGCTGAAAAAGGATCAACAAGCGAAAAAGTTATGGCCGCTTGTTCCGGTCCTAAATCCAGCCGTGAGCTTTGGGTTAATAATGTCAGAACCATTATTTTCACCGGGGGTGATATGTGGTGGGATCTGTTCGGAGCCGGTAATGCTTTTTATGGCGTACCCGGAGTTCAGGATAAGGCATTAATGGCGAGCTCAAACTTTGCAGGCTCTATCTGGATCGGTGGTTTAGATGCTGGAGGACAGTTAAAAATTGCTGCAATGACCTACCGTCAGTCAGGCTTCGATTTCTGGCCTGGCCCGTTAAATATCACAACCGCTTCAACTTCTGATGATGTTTGTAACGAGTATGATAAGATCTATCATATGTCCCGTAAAGACGTGGATAATTTCTACTTTAATAAAGTAATGACCGACGAGATCAGAGATTGGCCGGGAAATCCTTTAGATGCAACAAAGAACCACGATACCCGTTTAGCTCCTTTCTTCGATTTTGGCGGCGATAATTTATATGATCCGAATGCAGGTGATTATCCGTATTATGATGTGGAGAACAAAGCTGAAAAAGATAATCTTGGTGTTTGTAAAGCAAAATTATTTGGTGATGAAACTATGTGGTGGGTATTCAATGATAAAGGTGACATCCACACTGAAACAGGTGGTCAGGCAATCGGGTTAGAGATCCGTGCGCAGGCATTCGGTTTCAAAACCAATGATGATATCAATAATATGACTTTCTATAACTATGAGGTTATCAATAGATCTTCATTTACTTTAAATAAAACTTATTTCACAGTTTGGACCGACGCCGATCTTGGAAACTATGGTGACGATTATGTAGGTTGTGATATTCAAAAAGGTTTAGGATTCATTTATAACAGTGATGGTGTTGATGAGTCATTGGCTGGAACACCGGGCTATGGTGATTTTCCTACAGCTTTAGGCTGCGACTTTTTCAAAGGTCCTTTGGCGGATCCGGATGGTATCGATAACGATTTCGATGGTTTGACTGATGAAGTTGGTGAAACGATCGGTATGTCGAAATTCCTTTATTATAATAACGGTGGTACTAACCCTGCGATCAGTGACCCTCGTTTAGCTTCTCATTTTTATGGTTACATGACCGGTATCTGGAAAGATGGTTCACCTGTAACTGAAGGTGGAAACGGGCATGGCGGAACTACACCAACCAACTATGTGTATCCCGGAGAATTATATCCTGTTCGTACAGGCTGGAATGAATTTGATGCAGGTAACGTACCTGCAGACCGTCGTTTCTTGCAATCAGCGGGTCCGTTCACATTATTACCCGGTGCTGTTAACAACGTAACTTTTGGTTTACCTTGGGCCAGAACCCCGGTTAAGAATAACAACCTGCTTGCGGTGGCATTATTAAAAGACGCCGATCTTAAAGCACAAGGTTTATTTGACAATTGCTTTAAATTATTAGATGGGCCTGAAGCCCCGGACTTAACCGTTCAGGAAGGCAACAACGAATTAATGATCTATCTTACTAACAAACCGGTTAGTAATAATTACCTGAACAGTTACAGGGAACCGGACGTAACTATTTTAGCTGCGGCAGGCCAATCAGCAACTTGTCTGTCTAATCCTGATAAGTATTACAATTTCGAAGGTTATAAAGTTTATCAATTGTTGAACAACCAGGTTTCTCAAACTGATCTTGAAGATGAGACCAAAGCTAAATTGGTATTCCAATGTGACGTGAAGAATGGTGTTAGCCGTTTGATCAATTATAATTTCGACGGAACAATCGGTGCCGATGTGCCTAAGGTGAAAGTTGAGGGTTCTGACGGAGGAATTCAGACTACTTTCAAAGTAACTGAAGATGCTTTCGCAACCGGTAATAAAAAACTGATCAATAATAAAACCTATTATTTCATGTCGGTTGCTTATGCTTATAATAACTTTGCGCCTTACAAGCCTGATACTGATCCTTCCGGTGACCCTTGTGTAACAGGAAGCTATTTAGGACAAAAGAAACCTTATCTTGAAGGCAGGAAAGTAAAAAGAGGAGCAGGTATCCCTCATATGTTCGATACTGAAAAAGATGGTACTATCATTCAGGCAAATTATGGTTACGGCCCTAAGATCACACGTATCGAAGGTCAGGGTAATGGTGGAAATTCCATGGATCTTACTCCTGAATCTGAAAGTCAGATCGTAAGTACTTTCTTCATGAAAAATCCGACTTACCAGAACGGTCGTGGTCCGATCAAGGTTAAAGTTGTTGACCCTTTAAATGTTCCTAATAGTACATTTACGGTGAAATTCTTAAAATTACCATCAGCTCCTCCAACCACAACACCTATTCCGCAGGAATGGCTAAATGGTTCAGCATTATATACCAGTACAACAGCTGCAACCGCTACAATTAACGCCATTCGTTCGCAGCAATATGGTTATAAATATGTAAACAATGGTTCAATGCTTCTTGGTGATTCAATTACATGGGCTCTTAAAAATGAGTCAGATGGTAAAATGTATTATCCGTATAAATCAATAAAAGTTGGTGAAGAGAACTATTTCCCTGAATTAGGATTGTCGATCGGTGTTGAGCAGGTTGTTGATCCGAGTGGAACTACTGTTACAGGAAGCTTTACGCTTCAGCCAGTTCCCGGAGATTTCATTGAAGGTACGATGACTTTCGCCAATCCGTCAACTCAATGGCTGACCGGATTAGTGGATACTGATGAACCAAGTGGAACTAACTGGATCCGTTCCGGTGCAAAAGACGATCAAATACCCGCTGATTTTAACGATTACGCTACAGATCCGGAAAAGGTATTTGCAAAAATATTAGGTGGAACATGGGCTCCTTATTCCCAGGTTGCTGCAACAACAAAAGGTACAAATGGCCTTGTTGTTCCTGCAGGTCCCGGTTATCAGGGTAATTATTTCGCTTCTGCTGATCAAGGTAAACCGACTGATGTAGATCTGCGTTTATTAAGCAGCGTTGATGTGGTCTTTACTCCGGATAAATCAAAATGGACCCGTTGTGTTGTTGTTGAAATGCAGGACGATTCGTTATTGTCAGAAGGTGTGACCCGTCACTACTCATTACGTGATCATGCATCTGTTGATAAAAACGGTAAGACCGGTGATGGAGTAGTTTCTATGACAGACCCTAATGATGCTGATTTTATTGCAGCAAAAGGTATGGGTTGGTTCCCCGGTTACGCGATCAATATCGAAACCGGTGAGCGTTTAAATATGATGTTTGGTGAAGACAGCTACAACTACGCTGATAACGGAAATGACATGATATGGAACCCAACATCAACTGTTAGCCGCGCAACATATGATAACGCATTCGGCGGACGCCACTACATTTATGTATTCGGTCATAATAAAGATGCTGTTTACGGTGGTCCGTTCACAGGAGGATTTGCAGGTATCTCGTCTTTAACAAATACACCGATCGGTGCAGGCAGATATGATCATGGTAAGTTGATCTACGATCAGATGAAAGCTGCAAATTCATTAACTACTACATCTATTGTATCCCAGGTTACAAGTTACCAGTGGGCTCACAGGAACGTAATGCGTGATGCAATGTGGTGCAATGTTCCTTTAATGGACAATGGATTCGCATTTAAAGATCCTGCAAATATGCCTTGTGAAGTAAGGGTAAGATTAAGGGTACGTAAGCCTTACAGATATGGGTATTGTACAGAATGGTCTAACCGCTTACCGGTTACCGGAAATTATGTTGCGAATACAGTTGCACAAGGATATATGACAACTACTGCATATTCAAATCTTCCGAAAGACACATCATCGACCCCGCAAAATAACAATTTGCCGATGTACAGGTTCGCTACAGATGATATCTATGCTATGTTTGGTGATGCTAATACAGCTAAGAATGCTTTGGATTATATCCGCATAGTCCCAAATCCTTATTATGCATATTCTAAATATGAAACAGGAAGGATTGATAACAGGATAAGAATCACTAATCTTCCGTCTGTATGTACGATCAAGATCTTTACTATGAACGGCACTCTAGTAAGAACATTTAAACGTGATGTTTCAGGTCAGGAAGATGAATACGTAACAACTAACGAGATCAAACAATCTAAACGTTCACCTTACCTGGATTGGGATCTGAAAAATCAATTCGGTATTCCTGTCGCCAGTGGTTTATACATCTTCCATATTGATGCTCCCGGTGTTGGTGAAAAAATATTGAAGTGGTTTGGTGTGATGAGACCTTTAGACTTACAAAACTATTAATGTTAAAGACGCAGAAATTATGAGTAGAAATTTAAATAAAGTAAAACTGTTAGTTTTAACAACAGCATTAACCGGGTCGGTTTTTGCAGGTAACCCTGAACGTGCAGGTCAGGCGGGAGCGTCACAATTGCTTATGAACCCTTACGGCAGAAGCGCCGGCTGGGCAGGAGCAGGGCAAGCCCGTGCAAGAGGTATTGAAGCACAATTCCTTAATATTGCTGGTACAGCTTTCACTAAAAAGACTGAAGTGAATTTTTCACGTAACAATTGGTTGGTTGGTTCAGGTATCTACATGAATGCATTTGGATTGACCCAACATGTGGGTGAAACCGGTGCTATTGGTTTTGGTGTTGTTGCCATCAATGCGGGGAAAATTGAGAGAACAACTGAAGAGCAACCTGAAGGCGGTATCGGTACTTTCAGCCCTTCTTTCTATAATATTAGTTTGTCTTACGCAAAAGGATTCTCTGATAATATTTACGGTGGTATCAATGTGAAGATCATTTCTGAACAAATTGCGGACGTATCTGCACGTGGTGTGGCGATCGATGCAGGTATTCAATATCACACCGGTAAAATGGATCAAATTCACTTTGGTATCTCACTTAAGAATGTTGGCCCTAAAATGTTTTACAGGGGTGATGGTTTAACACAACAGGCAAGTGTTAAAGCTACTTCTAACTTTACAGGACTTGAGTACGAATATACTATAAGTAACCGTTCTGCAGGATTTGAATTACCTGCTTTAATTAACATCGGTGGTGCTTATGATCTGTATCTTACAAAAGATTCAACAGGTAAATTGAAAACTCACCGTGTAACTTTAGCAGCTAACTTTACCTCTAATTCTTTTACTTACGATAACTACCTGTTCGGTTTAGAATATTCATGGAAAGATATCTTAATGCTCAGAGGTGGTTTCTATTCTGAAAAATACATTTTAAGAAAAGGAAACGAAGATCTTAAAGCACAACGTATGACGGCTTTCACAGGCCCGACACTTGGTGCTACAGTTGAGATCCCGTTAGGTGAGAAAAAATCTACCTTTGGTGTTGATTACGCTTACAGATTTACAAACCCGTTTGGTGGCGTTCATACTTTTGGTTTCAGGATAAACTTATAGTATAAATTTTATTTTACAATTTTTAAGCAGAGTCCCGAGTGATCGGGATTCTTCTTTTTTTAGAAAGGTTGAGTTATGGCTAATATCGGATATTACACAGTTGAAGGTTTACAAAAACTGAAAGATGAATTACATCAGTTGGAAACCGTTGAGAGAAAAAAATGTACCGCTGCAGTGGCGGAAGCACGCGAGAAAGGCGATCTGAGTGAAAATGCTGAGTACGATGCAGCACGCGAAGCACAGGCCTTGCTTGAGGTTAAGATCGGAAAATTAAAAGAACTGATGGTAAATGCGCGCCTGGTTGATGAGACGCAATTGGATCTTAACAAAGTAAGTATCCTCACTACAGTTAAAATAAAGAACCTTAAGAACAATGCTACAATGTCGTACACTCTGGTCGCAGAACAGGAAGCGGATCTTAAATCAGGTAAGATCTCAGTTGATTCGCCGATTGGCCGCGGCTTACTCGGAAAAAAAGTAGGAGATAAAGTTGATATTGCTGTTCCTGCCGGCGTTATTCCTTTCCAGGTTGTAAGTATTTCTATTTAATGGCAAGTATCTTTACTAAGATCATCAATGGCGATATTCCCTGCTATAAAGTAGCGGAAAATGACAAATGCATCGCTTTTCTTGATATTTCCCCTCTTACAAAAGGCCACACTTTAGTTATCCCGAAAAAAGAGATAGATTATATCCTCGACCTTGATGATGAAACCTATCTGGCTTTAATGGAATTCGCCAAAAAAGTCGGCGTCGCAATTAAAAAAGCGATTCCATGTAACAGGTTATCAATACAGGTCATTGGACTCGAAGTTCCACACGCCCACATTCATCTGATCCCAATGAACACTATGAGTGATTGTAATTTTGCTAATCCGAAATTGAAATTGAACAAAGAAGAATTTGAAACAATAGCTCAAAAGATCAAAGCTGCTTTTTAATCACTCTCAAGGTTCTCGGAGCGATAAAAGTAATCCGGTAGCATAACCCATCAGAATAAAAGACAGGTAAACACTCACTGTAAACTGTCTTGGTTTGCGTTAGCCTTTCAATTACATTATTTGCATAGCGGAATGGGAAAAATGTCCAGTACAATTAGCCTGGTTTGGTAGTTGGTCAGGATTAGCGGAATAATAATGCCGAAAGCTAATTTATTTAGCTTTTCCAATCAGCTGAATATCACTAACAGCGACCTGGTTGAATTTGTTCCCTTTATAAGTATCAACAATTCTGAAACGAATGCGGCAACGGCGTGTTCTGTCGATCTTAAATTTTTCGAGATCGATACTTTGCTGCTTGTAAGTATCTTCAAATTTTATTTCACCGTAAGGAAGATCATTCACCGTCATAGTCACTTTTTTTATCCGGTTATAATCTTTCCAGGTATGATAATCTTTCCTGTCGCCATTGAAAAAATAAATATCACTTATTACAGCTGCATTTATCCCTTCAACTTCTTCAAGATCGATAACTATTTCAATATCTTCGTTTTTACCATCGCCTGAACTCACCCAACAGGTTTTCATGTTACCGTCAAGGATATTCTTCGCTTCGAAATTATCCCCGCCGGAAGGCTCAGCTTTTGTCGTTGTTTTTACTTCAGTTTTTACTTTTACAGTTATATCTTCTTTAATACGGTTATTCTTTTCATAAGAATCTTCACCGATCACATCAAAATCGTTAACAGCAGCATCGAATAAAATAATTTCAAATTCACGTTGGGAGAACGAAACCGAAGAAATACATATCAGAATGGAAACTATTACTTTTTTCATTATTAAAATTTTATTAATTCTTCGTATAATTTTTTTACGGGCAATCCCATCACATTATAAAAACTGCCTTCTATCTTTTCTATCCCAATATAACCGATCCAATCCTGGACACCATAACCACCTGCTTTATCATAAGGACTGTAATTTGTGAGGTAATACTCGATCTCTTCATTAGTTAAGTTCTTAAAATAAACTTTAGCGACATCAAAAAAAGAGACTTGTTTATCAGCGCTTTTTAAACAAACTGCTGTAAAAACATCGTGCATTTTACCGCTTAGCTTATTGAGCATTTCTTTTCCTTCATTAAAATCAGCGGGTTTATTCAATACCTGTCCTTCACACCATACAATAGTATCGGAGGTTATCAAAAGTTGTTTATGAGTCAATTTGTTTGGATAAGCATTCGCCTTCTTTTCTGCTAAGTAAAGGGGGATCCGCTCGGCTTTCAAATTATCAGCAAAAGATTCGTCTGCATTGATAGGCTTAACCTCAAATTCAAAACCAAGGCTTTTTAAGAGTTCTTGTCTGCGCGGAGAACCCGAACCAAGGATCAGCCGGTAAGGAAGTTCTTTCATTAATTTATCAATGCTGTTCATAGATAAGGCTAATGATAAAAGTGAAAGCGATCCCGAAGAGCATTATGAATTTTAAAAGTAAACTGGCGATCTTAAATTGAAATGGTGTTTTAGCTCTTACCACTTGTAAAATCAGGATACACAATGGAACAAATACAGTCATGATCAAATAGAAAGAAGCGGTCTTTTGATGCCATTGCCACAATTTTATCATTGAGAATCCAAGTACACCAAGTGTGATAATGATCAGGAAGAAAGTAACAGTTTTTGTAGTGATAATTCCCCAGGCAATCGGCATTGTCTTACAACCGGTTTGAATATCACCTTTAAAATCTTCCATGTCTTTAATGATCTCACGAATGAGAGAAGTTAAAAAAGCGAATCCACTGAACAATAAAGTTATGCCGAGTAATATTTTTAATTTTTCCGGATCCTGGTCGAAGAATGCTGTATTTACATGTACACCATTCAATACTTCATATGCAAATGGCATGAATGGAATTATTGCTGTTAAGAATGCGATCACTAAATTGCCTGTCAATAATTGTTTTTTAAAATGAGTAGAGTAGTACCAAAGCAAACTGATCGCTACGATCTGAAAGAGAACTAAACGCAATGCAAAGCACCTGTAAGCTAACCATGCTCCCAACAATAAACCAATGCCGCTGAAAATTAAATGTAATAACATTGCCGTACGGCGTTTAATGGTTTTGTCAATGACAACTGTTTCAGGATGATTGATAATATCGGTTTTCACATCGAAATAGTCGTTGATGATATAACCTGCGGCAGCAATTAAAGTTGTGCTGGTCACCAATAACCAAAACGAAACTTCAGAGAAATATGTGCGGTCTGTGATCGAGTTGATCACAAAATAACGCATAGAACACAAAGTAAAAATAAGGATCAACAGATTCTCGAACCTGATCAGTTTTAAAAAAGCGAAGAATTTATTTTGTAATAACCTGTTCGTCATTAATACAAATATAATCAATTACCAGTTGGCAATGGCCCACGTACTTTGTGCACGCATGACCTGTTCAATAATGTCCCTTACACAGCCTTCACCGCCGTTTTTAGGGGAAATATAGATACTTATACTTTTAATCTCCGGAGCTGAATCATTCGGGCAAGCTGCAATACCCACACGGTTCATTACTTCGTAGTCCGGAAGATCATCTCCCATATAAAGAACTTCTTCGTCATTTAAGCTGTTCTCGTAAATGAAATCTTTATAACATTGAAGTTTATCATGCTGGTTAATGAATAAATGTTGAATGCCTGTTTTTGCCAATAGATTTTTTACTGCCACATTATTTCCACCTGAAAGAATAACCAGGCGATATCCTTTTTTAACAGCTAACTGTATAGCATACCCGTCCTTCGAATGAACATTACGTACAACTTCACCGTTCTCCATAACCAAAACTTTATTGTCGGTAAATACACCGTCAATATCAAAGATCAATGTTGTTATTTTATTTAATTTCTCTTTAAAGTTTTGCATTGCCTTTTTGTTGTTTCTCTATGAGTTTGCTTAGCGATTTATAGATCTTTTTCAGGTCGGGATATTTTTTCAACAATTGTAAATGTTGCTTCTGTGTTTTTTTATCGCCTCTTACTGCCGGACCTGTTTGTGCTTTAACAGGAGAAACCGATCTTGTTTTTTTGGCGGTTTTCACAATGAGCGGGATCAAATATTTAAAATAATCTTTTCCTAATTCTTTATCGGCGAAGTTATTGGCTGCAGAATACATCGCATTGCTGAAATTACCGGCGATAACTGCTGCTAAATGTAATTTAAGGCGTTGTTCTGAATTTAATTTCACTACAGTATTGGAGAATAGTTTCGCGAAGCTCTCCATGAAATATAAAGCTTGTTTATCACTGGCCTCAATGAAGATCGGAACTTCCGGCCACAATACACTTTGCCCGAAAGTGAAGGTTTGTAAAGGATAGAATACACCTGTATTTTTTGATGCAGTAGAAATGGCTTTTAATGGAACAGTACCTGATGTATGTAAAACAAATCCTTTCGCTTTTGATTTTTTTATTTTTGAAGCGAACGATGGAATGGCTGAGTCAGAAGTGCAGACAAAAAAAAGATCTGTGTCCTTATCGACTTTACTCCAATCTGTAATGATCGAAGCTTTAAATTCTTTTTGTAGCTGTTTTAAGTTCGGTGTCAGAGTCCGGTTGTAAACTGTAATTTCAAAGCGTTTAAAGAAAGATAAATGCGATACAATGTGCCAGGCTAGATTTCCACTGCCTATCACCAATACTTTTATTTTAACGATCTTTTTACGAGTCATGATTCGCTTTCGAAATTTTTAATTTCCGGACCCTTTCTATCATAGCAATAAAAGTACCGAACGCCATGGTTATACAACCGATCCATAACACATTTATATAAGGGAACATCACTGCTTTCATAACAATGAAATCTTTAGAATTATTTACTTTTTCAGCCATGCTGATCTCAATGCTGCCTTCTTCAGGATTGATCCTCCAGAAAGAGAATTTTAAACCTAGTGCTTCAATTTTATCCGTTTCCGGGATCACCGTGTTTTTTTTGATGATGTATCTTGGCCTGGCTTTGAAAATTTCTCCGTTCGAATTATAAACTTTTAAAACCGCGGTCACTTCTAATAAAGAGTCATTCTTTTCATACTCAGCCTGGCTTAAATTTGATACGATAGAATCAATTACAATTATGGCGTTCGACGCGAATATTGTGTCGCCTAAATGACGGATGTAATTTTCAGGTGTATTGTATTTATTCTTATTGGTAGAATCAATCACCGTTCTCATATCAGCTGCAGTGATGTGAGTGTAAATATCACGGTTCAAAAAATGTTTCGTATCCGGATCAGCAGCTCTTCCCATTCGTGGATTATCCTGGATCTTCGGTTGTAATTGAAATGCGAATTCAGGCTTTCCATTGGGGTTCTTTGTAAAATAATTCACCTTGAAGTAAAAATCAATGCCTTTGACTTCTTTCCCTTCATAGGTAACTAAATAGGGTCCCATTGGTAAAGTATCGCCTTGCTCTAAAAAAATATTTTCCTGCCCGCTGAAACCTTCCCCTAAACTTTCAACTTGTTTAGCGGCTGTATTCTTAGAAAGTATGGCTTTTTTAGAAGTAGAAACCAGAGCCCCGATAATGATCAAAGCAAAACCAATATGGGCAATAGAAGCCCCCGACTTTGATATTTTTCCTTTAAGAACTCTCAGCCAATAATCTGCATTGGCAAGAACGGCGAAAATCCCCACTGTAAATAAAATACTATAGGAAATGATCTCCCATTTGTGGATACCGCTTGCAGCAGAAAGATTCTTCTGAAAATAAAGTGGAATGGAGCAGGTGATTCCAAATGCAATGGAAATAATAAATGACACGGCAAGTTTCTTATAAAACTCTTTTGCATTATTCTTTTTGAATTTCAGAAATTGTGCAGCCGCAATTAAAATTAAGATCACGATGGCAAACGGAACGGCCCATAAATTATAATCCTCAACTTTTAATGGTGCTTTTTTAATGCTGAATAATTTATTCAATACAGGAACAGAAGTAAAGTAAGTGATCACTAAAGCGGATAGCAATAGAACAAAAGATCCGAGGAACATCCAGAATTCACGGGAGTATAATTCTTCTTCATCTTTTTCTTTCGGAAAATATTTATTGTAACTATAAGCTGTTAATCCGATACTCGACAAAACCCAGGTATAAAATAAAATAGTTTTATATCCATACATCATTCCGAAGAACATCAGTAAGCAAGAACCCATGATGTATGATACTCTTAATAGTGAATTTTCAATTAATAGGGCAACACATAAAAGAACAAAAGCTAAAACGTAAATCACTAATTGCCCCTGCATGCCAAGATCTGTGAAGGCGTGAACGGAAGCTTCTCCTAAAATGCCGCTTCGTGTCAGGAAAGTGGAATACAGAACTAAAAGGAAAGAACCAATCGCTAAAAGATGCGTTGTAAATAAAGAACCGCCTTTATGTTTATTCACGATCATCACGTGTCCTGCACCGACTAAAACCAACCATGGCACCAATGAAGAATTCTCAACCGGATCCCACGCCCAGAAACCTCCGAAACTTAATGCTTCGTAAGCCCAGGCACCTCCCATTAAAATGCCAACGCCTAAAATTAAAATTCCGAAGTAGGTCCATGGTAAGGCAATTTGTTGCCACTCGTTGTGTTTTCTTCTCCATAATCCGGCCATCGCAAATGCAAAAGGAGGAAGTGTTGAAGCAAAGCCTAAAAATAATGTTGGCGGATGGATCGTCATCCAGTAATTCATTAATAACGGATTTAATCCGCGCGGTGTGATCTTTGCTAAATAATTTGGATCGGAAATATAACCCTGCACGAATGGTAAATTAAAATAATCAGGATGTTCACGCAATAATAAGAAAGGAGAACTTCCTATTTTATGATCACCGATATAAATTCCTAAGATCATACTTGCTAAAAACACTTGTGCTAAAGAAAACACGGCCATTACGGGAGCTTCCCAATCATTTTTTAACGAGCGTTGCAAAATAATTCCCAATACAATATTCCAGAAGGTCCAGAGTAAGAAACTGCCTTCCTGTCCTTCCCAAAAACAAGAAAGGATATAGCGCATCGGCATTTCGTTATTACTGTGCTGCCATGCGTATTGGTATTCGTAATAATGATTGACCAGCATGAAGAACATGGTGCCGATAATTCCAGTCACAGCAAACGCGTGGGTATAAAATGCATTGCGCGCGAATTTCAGATATTCTTTATTTTTCGTGGAAAGATAAAAACCAACCAACGCTATCAGTGAAGCAACAAAAGATAGGATAAGAAAAAAGTTTCCGAGTTTGCCGAGCCAGAGATGTTCACCTATGTATTCTATTTCTTTCATAAAAGTTGGTAGTTCGTAGTTGGTAGTTCGTAGAGTAAAGTGTATTTCTACGAACTCCGAACTCTCAACTCCGAACTAGCTCTGTGGTTTCGCGTCGTTGTATTTAGATGGGCACTTCATTAAAATGTCGTTGGCGTGAAATTCCTCGCCATGCATTTTTCCGATCACAACAATTTGTTCGCTGCGTTCGAAATCCTGTGGTTTGCTTTTATGTAATACAACCCGTTTTTCCACACCTTTATTATCTACCAATGTAAAAGTGAATTCATCAGCGTTTACTTTCGGATCATAAACTGTAGGTTCGTTCTTATTCAATTTTCCTACAACATGATATTCCTGGTCCGGATTGGCTAATGCTTCATTGAAATCAGCATAAGTACTGGTGTTCTTAAGGGAGGTTAAGATCACGCCGATCGCAACTGCAATGACAATGATACCTACTATGTGAATTTTTTTCATTTTGTTTCAATTTTTAATGATCATGAAGTGTGTTGTAAGACTCTACTTCATGACTTTTTGTTCTTAATTTCTTCTTCCAGTTTTTTTACTTTTCTGTCGATCACAATTAAATAAGCTGCTACACAAACAAAAACAGTCGCCATTACAGCGATCACCACATATATTTTTCCTTCAGCACGCATACCGTCGGCCATAGGTGGTTCCTGTGCATTCACCAAAAGCGAGGTGAACAAAAAGATAAATAAGAGCAGTTTATTGATCATTTAATATCGAATTTAATTGTGCAATGCGGTTCTTAATTTCAAATACCCAGCAGCTGAATAATATCCAGCCAATAATTGCAGGATAAAAAACCATTCGCATATTGTTGTCAAGATCATATTTTCCGAAAGCCGGATTTCCGCCGTTTCCGGGATGCAGTGAATCCGTTAACCGCGGCAAGATCATAATGAACACGATCAGCATCACATAAGCAAAAATGTTATACACCGCTGAAATGCGAGCGCGTTTTAATTCATCAGGAATAGAATTTCTTAAAATAAAATAAGCGAGGTAAATTAAGATCCCGATAGCAACGCCATTCAGTTTCGGATCCTGGAAGGTCCAATAAGTTCCCCACGTATATTTCGCCCAAAAACAACCGGTTATAATGCCGGGAATAGAAAAGAAGAAACCAACTTTAGCGGCGTTAAAACTTTTTGTTTCGAAAACAGTATCTGAAGATAATAAATAACGGATCGCATACCAAATGGAAACACTCATCATGAATAACATCGCGAACCAGATCGGCACATGATAATAAACATTTCTAATGGTCTCATTCAAAATATCCAAACGCGGTACTGGTCCCATTAATCCCCAAAATATAGTGTAAAGGATAAGCAGGACGGAGAGTATTTTGTACCAGTTTTTCATGTGACAGTTCGTAGTCGGTTGTTCGTAGTTCGGAGAGTTTTTTGGAGGGTTTTCTGTGAACTCCGAACTCTCAACTCCCAACTAATTTTAATCGTTCCAAAGATACGGAAATAAGAGATTAGCGAGCATGATTATAAGCACATTTAGGGCAGCTAATATTAACAAAAAATCATAACTGACGCCCCAGCTTAAACCGTCGATAGCCTGTTTGCTTAAACGGATGGAAACTAATACCATTGGCATAAGTACAGGAAAGCTTAAAATGCTCATCAAAGCGAAATTATTATTGGCTTTTGCCGCAATGGCGCTCATCAGGCTTAAAACCCCGGCAAATCCTGTGGAAGACAGCGCCAAAGTGATAAAAAACAGGCTGAAATTCTTGATATTTCCTCCAATGAACCAGATATAAAAGAACAAGGTAATAAGGCTTATAATTAGCATCAAAACCATGTTAAAAATGATCTTGGAAAGGATAAATGATCTTGGCGAATAATAAGAGTAATTAAACAGCCCTAAACCCTTAGTTTCCTTTAAAAAACTCTTAGAACTTACCGTTACTGATGCGAATAATAAGATCACCCAAAAAAGGGCGTTCCATTCGTGGGTATGAATTTTACCGGTGAAAGAAAGGGCGCTTATAAATACGGTGGCCGCCACGTAAACCAAAATCCCGCCGAGGCTTGCTTTTTGCCTGAATTCCAAGAGAAATTCCTTTTTCAGGAGCGTGTTTATTTGGCTTAAGCTCATTATTTATAAATATCTTTTCTGTGACCAACCCTTCGAGCTTCTACGATTTTAACTTCTTCGGCAATTAAATAAACAACCTTATAATCTCCAATACGGATGAGCCAAATATTCTCTTTACTTCCATGTAGTTTCTTTGATCCTATGAGCCTTGGATTTATAGATAAACCTTCAATTCCAGGTACTATTTTCAGAATAACAGATGAAGGTGATTTTTGAATCTCTTTTTCGGCAGATTTCTTAAATGTAATTTTGTACATGCTATAATTTGCCTTTTTTCCTGAGGTTTTTCTTTATGGTTTCCCATGAAACAGATGCTTCCTCAGTCCTTGATTCAGCAATAACCACATCAAAAAGGTCTTCCAACTGTTCCTCGTATTTTTTAAGGAGTTTTAGATCGATAACAACAGCCGTTTTCTGATTTTTATTATTGGTAATATAACTCACACCTTTCATGGTATAAAGTTACGAAAAACTCTTAAATTTGAATACCAAAATCTCATAAAATGTGTGATTGGCCAATAGGCGATAAATTAATGGAGAAGTACCACGATGAAGAGTGGGGTGTTCCGGTTTTGAACGATAAGATCCATTTTGAGTATATGGTTTTGGATAGTTTCCAGGCGGGTTTAAGCTGGAAAACTATATTGCATCGCCGCAAAGGTTTTAAAAAAGCATTCGCGAATTTCAACTATAAAAAAGTGGCGGCGTTCACTAAAAAAGATGTAGCCAAACTAATGAAAGATGATGGGATTATTAAGAACCGTCAAAAAATCGAAGCTTCCATTAATAACGCAAAGTTATTTATGGATGTGCAAAAAGAATTCGGAAGTTTTAACCGTTACATTTGGCAATTTGTAGGATACAAACCAATTCACAATAAGCATAAACACGGTTACGAAGTTCCTGCCACTTCTCCTGAATCTGATAAAATGGCCGCAGATCTTAAAAAACGAGGATTTAAATTTTGCGGATCGACAATTTGTTACGCATATATGCAGGCAGCCGGAATGGTAAATGATCATTTGGTTTCTTGTCCAAGATATTCAGCATTGGCTAAAAAATAATTTTTGTTTCAATTGCAATATTATTGAGGAATTTGAATAAGCAAATGCCTTAAAAAAGGCTTTTCTGTGGATAAATGAATTTCCTTTTAACAGGTAATTTGCTAAATTTACCGGTAAATACTGATTATGAAGAAACTGATCGAATGCGTGCCTAATTTCAGTGAAGGACGCGATCTTAATATCATCAAACAAATCACTCACGAGATCGAAAGTGTAGAAGGCGTTAAATTATTGAACGTTGATCCGGGTAAAGCAACCAACCGTACTGTAGTCACTTTTGTAGGAGAGCCTGATGCTGTGATTCAGGCGGCATTTTTGGCAATTCGCAAAGCGGGGGAATTAATTGATATGAGCAAACACAAAGGTGAGCATCCCCGCATGGGAGCAACCGATGTTTGTCCGCTTATTCCAATTGCAAATATCAGCATGGAAGAAACTGCTGAGTTCGCAAAGAAATTAGCAAAACGTGTTGGTGAAGAATTAAAGCTGCCAATTTATTTATACGAATCAGCACAAGCTGATAAAAAGAGAAGCAATCTTTCGGTGATCCGTGCAGGCGAATACGAAGGCTTCTTTAAGAAGATTAAATTGCCGGAATGGAAACCGGATTTTGGTCCTGCTGAATTTGATGCAAAACGCGGTGCAACTGTTATTGGCGCACGGGATTTCCTTGTGGCATATAATGTGAATTTAAATACAACTTCAACACGCCGCGCTAATGCAATTGCATTCGATGTACGTGAAGCAGGGCGAGTAGTATTGGAAGGAGGAAAACCGGTTAAAAATGCAGACGGAACTTCTAAAACAATTCCCGGCACTTTAAAAAGTGTAAAAGCTATAGGTTGGTTCATTGAGGAATACGGTGTTGCACAGATATCCATGAATTTAACCAATATCAATATTACACCAGTACATATCGCATTTGATGAAGTTTGTAAGAAGGCACAGGACCGAGGTATTCGTGTGACGGGTTCTGAATTAGTGGGGTTGATCCCATTGAAATCTTTATTGGATGCAGGAAAATATTTCTTAAAGAAACAGCAACGCAGTATTGGTGTAAGCGAAAAGGAATTAATTAAGATCGCTGTTAAATCAATGGGATTGGATGAATTAGGTCCATTCAAACCGGAAGAACGCATCATAGAATATTTATTGAAAGAAAAGGCAAATACAAAATTGATCAGCATGACGCTGACTGATTTTGCTGATGAAACGGCGAGTGAGAGTCCTGCGCCGGGTGGAGGTTCCATTGCAGCCTATGTTGGAAGTTTGGGTGCTTCATTGGCGACGATGGTTGCGAATTTAAGTTCACACAAAAAAGGTTGGGACGACAGATGGGAAGAATTCAGTGGTTGGGCAGAGAAGGGTGAGAAATACAAGAATGAATTATTGTATTTAGTGGATAAAGATACCGCCGCCTTCAATATGATCATGGCAGCATTCGGTTTACCGAAAGCAACTGATGAAGAAAAGAAGATCAGGACACAGGCGATACAGGACGCTACAAAATTCGCAATAGAAATTCCTTTCAAAGTGATGCAGGTGTCACTCGAAAGCATGGCATTGATAAAGGCAATGGCAGATATTGGAAATCCAAATTCAGTAAGTGATGCGGGTGTTGGCGCTTTATGTGCGCGTAGCGCTGTGATGGGCGCATTCATGAACGTCCGTATCAACGCTGCAGGATATGAGGATAAGAATTTTGTGAATGATATTGTTGCAAAGGGAAAGAAAATTGAAAATGATACTGTCGCTCTCGAAAAAGAGATATTGGAGATCGTCAATAAGAAAATAGGAATTTAATACTTCGGCAAGCTTAGTAACCAATATTAAAACCAGAAAATGAAGAAGATTATAAATTTATTGTTATTCGTTGTGTGTTTAAATAGTAACGCGCAGGAAAGAGATCCAAGCAAGATCGGAAGAGTAGAAAAGGATACAATGGCAACACCAACGTATACTTATGATCTGAATGATCCTTTGGTAGCACATTATGAATATGCAAAACCTAAACCAAAAGAAAATCTAATTGCAAGAACGCAGGCCGATTCAACGTTTGATCTTAAAGGTGTGATAAAAATCCATTTAACATCTTTGTTGGCAAATAAAGCATCGCTTTCTTTCGAAAGAACTTTTAAAGATAAATTCTCTTGGGAGATCCAAGGTGCATACATTTTCGCTAATCCGGGTTATGATGGTCCTTCACAAGCTTTGTGGCCGAATATCTCATTTAAAAATGTGGGTGCTGAAGTGCGTTTCGGTTTGAATCTGTTGAATGTGATACCTTACCGTGAACAAAAGGAAAAACTGCGTTCGAAAGGATTGTATTTGGCGTATCGTTACCAGCACGCGTCTAATGTTGAATTCTCGACTGATGGTCAGGGCGGAAAAGGATATCATTACAATTACAGGGTATCGCAAACAAAGAATCTTGTAGGTTTATTCTACCGTAACCGTTTTTTTACCTCCGATAAAGCAGTTTCAGGTGAAACATTTTATGAAGTTGGATTTTACACGGGTATGGCGAGGACAGTTTGTTTTTCTTACGTTGGCGCTTATGGTGATGACAGAGGCGAGCCAATGGCTGTTCGGAACGTTGGCATGCCATTTGAGAACGGCTTTGTATTCTGTCCTGTTATAAGAGTAGGCTTCGCTCTCCGCTACAATACAAAATATAAGAACTAATTTTTCGTTTTAGCATCTATGTGCGGAATTGCAGGCCTTGTGCTAAAAAATAAAAATGCCCTTAATTTAAAGGAAACCATCTTTAAAGCTTCCCAGGCTATCAAACACCGCGGCCCTGACGGCGAAGGTTTTTTATTGGTAGGAGATTCGGCAACCCCGTGTTCATCAAAAGATACTGAAGAGTTAAAGCCCGGACTAAATTATATCCCACAAAAAAATATTTCAGAGGCTAATGGAGATTTCCATTTAGCATTAGCCCATCGCCGTTTAGCCATCTTAGACCTTAGCGAATCCGGTCACCAGCCAATGGCTTTAGAGGATGGAAAATTATGGATCACTTATAATGGGGAGATCTATAACTACCTGGAATTAAAAAAGGAACTAGAAGCGGAAGGTGCAAAATTTGTTTCCACAAGCGATACGGAAGTAATTTTGAACGCTTATAAGCATTGGGGAACAGATTGTCTCGATAAATTCAACGGCATGTGGTCATTTTGCATTTATGATGAGGAAAAACAAGAATTTTTTTGTTCGCGTGATCGTTTCGGTGTAAAACCATTTTACTATTTAGATAATGATAATGCATTTGCATTTGCAAGTGAGCAAAAGGCACTTGTGAAAAGTGGATTGGTAAAAGCAGAAGCAGGTCCGAAAGCGCTGCATGATTATTTGGTGAATGGTAGGATGGAGCAGGAGGAAAATAATTTTTTCGAAGGGATACAAGAATTATGGCCCGGATATTATTTAAAGTATAATTTAAAGAGTCATTCTTTCAATACAGCTTGTTACTTCAAACTGCAACCGGATTACGATTACGGTACCGATCTTCAAAGTAATGAAGAGTTGGTCAATGAGGTAAAAGAAAAGTTAACTAATGCCGTTAATTTACGATTAAGAAGTGATGTTCCAGTCGGCTCATGTTTGAGTGGAGGGATCGATAGTTCGGCGTTGGCTGTCCTGATGGAACAGAAAGATCCGGTGTATTTATTCACTTCCGTTTTCAAGAACGAAAGTATCGATGAAAGTAAGTATGCTGAACTGATCGCTAAAAAAGTTAACTCCATTCATAAAACAATAGAACCAACCCAGGAAGGCTTATTTAAGGAACTGGAAACTTTGGTGTATTCGCAGGATGTTCCGATATGGGACACTAGTACTTATGCCCAATACAAGGTAATGGAGCTGGCGAAGCAAAATAATATTAAAGTGGTGTTGGATGGGCAGGGGGCAGACGAATTATTTGCAGGCTATTACCATCATTTTGTGGCGAAATGGAATTACCTGTTGAGTTATGGAAATGTTTTAGGATTCGTTCGTGAATTGACTCAAAGTAAAAGGACGATTGATGCGCCATTCACATTATTCATAAAGGAAAAAATAAAAAGGCATTATAATTCGCACCTGAAAGGAATTGAAAATTATTTTGATAGTTCGTTTGTCAATTCATTCAAGATCCATAATCCGACCCAATACAAGGATAAAGTAAATGATCAGTTAGCTTACGATATCACAACGGCGAGGTTAAAAGCATTTTTAAAATGTGAGGATCGTTGCGGCATGTGGCATAGCGTGGAAAGCAGAACGCCTTTCAGTGATGATATTGAATTGATCAACCTTATGTTTTCTATCAATGGCACCCGTAAGATACAGAATGGCGTATCTAAATACTTTTTGCGTGAAGCGGTGAAAGATAAGCTGCCCAACGAAATATATTCGCGTTATGATAAAAAAGGTTTTGAAACGCCAATGAATAAATGGATCGGAGGGAACTATAAAATGATCTTTGATTCATTGAACAAGAACGATATCCCTTTCATAAAATTGGATGTTTTTAAACATCAATTCAATTCCGGCAAGGCGGGAACTAATGAAGTAAAGTTGTTGTACAAACTTTATATTTTTACTCTTTGGAAGAAGGTGTTTTGATTAACATTTCCGTATCTTCAGTTGTGTTGATTCCTGATCTTAAGTTAATATCCGTCTGGAGATTAAATTTGCAAAAGCCTGGGTAAATGGGTAAAAACTGATGTTAAACTTCGGAATTTTCTGTTATTTTGATTATATTTGGGTTAGCTGAATTCATTCGAATTACCTTATGAAATTGACCTTTAAGAACAATCCCCGAGTATTAGAAAAGAAATTAATCATTGAAGGATGAATAAAAAACTAAACATACTCTTGATCTTCCTGATCAGTTTTACTGTAGTGAAAGCCCAATTACCGATTGGCAGAGATACTATCACCGTAATGGAAGGTGGCACCGTTTTGAAATCGGCATGGGCAGGAGGATTAAATTTTTGCATGGTCTCACAGGTCGATCTTGACCTTGATACAAAATTAGATCTTGTGTTGTTCGATAAAGTTGATCTCTTCGCTTATGGAATTTTCAGGTGTTTCCTCAATAAAGGAGGGGTAGGCCAGGTAAAATATGTTTACGATCCGCAATACACTGCAAAAATGCCACAGGTTCAGCAATGGGCTACTTTTTTCGATCATGATAATGATGGGAAAGCTGATCTGTTCACTTATACTCTAGGCGGAATAAAAGCTTACCGTAACATCTCTACTCCCGGTAATTTAGCATTCCAGTTAAAAAAATCAGCGGTACTCACAAATATAACACCAACCTCCACCCCATTATATACACTGATCTATTCGAGTCCTGTTTCTATTCCGGGTTTTTCTGATATCGATAATGATGGTGACATGGATATATTAACTTTCAGTTCGTCGGGTGTTAATATGGAATATCATAAGAACAAGAGTATGGAAACATACGGCATTCCTGATAGTTTACTTTACGAATTAAATGAATATACCTGGGGTGATGTAAGTGAAAGCAGTTGTCTTGTAACGCTGAATCAATTCGCAAACAACCCCGCACCTGATGCTCTCACTGCAAAAATATATCATTCCGGTTCGTGTTTAATGTGTATGGACAGGGAGGGTGATGGTGATAAAGATATTATCATGGGTGATATTTCATGTTCAACAATTCATTATTGTGAGAATACAGGAACAACTTTAACGGCACACATCAGCGATACAACAAAATTATATCCTAATTACCCGAACAAAGCGACCGGGGGTCCGGTTATTCGAATGAATTCTTTTCCTTGTACTTATAACCTCGATATTGATAATGACGGAAAAAAAGATCTCGTGGCCAGTCCAAATGTTTCGAACAGCCAGAACTATAATAGTGTTTGGTATTACAGGAATGCAAGCAGCACACCAACGGTTGATTTTCAGTTTGTAAAAAATAATTTATTGCAGGACGAAATGATAGAAGTTGGTGAAGGTGCTTATCCTGCGATGATAGATGTGGATAATGACGGATTACTGGACATGATCATTGGAAACCAGGGTTACTATACCAACACAACTAAAGAAAGCAAAATAGCATATTATAGAAATATTGGAACTCTCACACAACCAAGTTATTCTCTGATCACTCGCGATTTTGCAAATGTTTCTTCTTATGTTAACACCTATACGTTGGGTGGACTGGTGCCTGCTGTCGGAGACATTGATGGCGATGGCGATGTTGATATTATTTTAGCTGAACAATACGGTAAATTCCACAAACTCGAGAATACGGCTGGTCCTGGTAATCCTTGCAACTTTTCTGTGTTCGCATTTAATTCATTTAGTATAACTCCAACGCAAGCGAGACCGTATCCACAGGTAATTGATATCGACCGTGATGGTGACCTTGATTTTTTAGTTGGATTGAAAAATGGAAGATTAGCTTATTATAAGAATATTGGTACACCAACAACTCCATCTTTCACAATGATCACTAATAATTTTGGTAATGTGAATGTAAAAGGTGATCCGGGAATTTATTCTTCTGACGGAAGTTGTGCGCCCTTCATGTATGATGAAGCCGGTTCTTATAAATTATTATGCGGAAGTATAAGTGGTCGAATTTTTCTGTATGATAATATTGATGGAAATCTCACGGGAAATTTCACCCGTTTGGATACGAATGTGAATATGATAAATGATGGCCCTGGTAGCAGTTTACAATATATTGATATCAACGCTGATTCAAAACGTGATCTTATTATTGGGAATTACGCAGGAGGATTATCGTATTATTCTTCAAAAGCATTAGGTATTGGAGTAAACGAATTGAATAATTCAGAAAGTGAAGTTCTGGTGTACCCTAATCCTGCAAGCGATAAGATCGAATTCAGGTCAATGAATAATTTTACTGATAAGATCAGTGTAGAATTATTTGATGTGATCGGGAAGAAGGTCTTATCTCAAAATGCTTTTTCAAATAGTATCAGAATGAGTTGCGGATCACTACAAAGCGGGATCTATACTGCGCGCATAACAATTGGCGTTAATAAAGCATCAAAGGCCATAGTTAAAAAGGTGATCATAGAGTAATGCGGATCTGTTCATACATAATTGTTCTTTTGTTTGCTGTTCTGTTCTTATCAGATTGCAAAAAGGATAAAGCACTGGCAAATTTGGGAGGATATCCAAATGAGATCGGAAAGATCATGACGCTAAAATGCGCAACGGCAGGATGTCATAATACTGCAAGTTATCTTGCTTCAGCAGGATTAGATCTCTCAACCTGGGAAACAATGTTCAAAGGAAGTAGTACTGGTTCCCCGGTTATTCCGTTCAGGAGTGATTTTTCTTCACTTTGTTATTTTATTAATAGCTATCCGGAACTTGGGGCTATCGCTTATCCAAGTATGCCTTACAATGGTGATAAATTAAGTAAAGAAGAAGTATCTCTAATAAAAAATTGGATCAATGATGGTGCACCGGATCTGAATGGAAATATTAAATGGGCTGATAACCCTAACCGAAGAAAAGTTTACGTAACTAATCAGGGTTGTGATGTGGTAACTGTATTTGATGCGGAAACTCAATTGCCGATCCGTTATATTACTGTTGGAAAGGATCCAAATACAATGGAGATCCCGCATATGATAAAAGTTTCTGCAGACGGACAGTTTTGGTATGTTGTGTTTGTGAATTCAAATATTTTGCAGAAGTTCCGTTGTAGTGATGATGCGTTAGTTGGTGAGGCAAATCTTGGACTCTATTATGATTGGAATGCTTTAACACTAAGTGATGATGGAAAGAAAGCGTATTGCGTATCCTGGGTAAGTAACGGACGTATTGCATCGGTTGATCTTACTCAAATGAAAGTCATCAATAATTATGGCGGTTATTTCTTCCCGCACGGTGTTGCTCTTAATGAAACGAATGATACTTTATATGTCACAGGACAGACGGGAAATTATATAATGAAAATAGACACTTCTTTAGCCACCACGCAAACTATAAGTATTCAGCCCGGTTTTCCACCATCTACTGCAAGTACACTTGATCCTCATGAAGTTATGTTGTCGAAGGATAAAAAAGATCTTTATATCACCTGTATTAAAAGTAATGATGTGCGTGTATATAATATTCCATCCAATACAGTTACTCATATAATTCCTGTTGGAACTTATCCTGTTGAAATGGCTATGTCAGCAACAAAAAATAAATTATATGTTACATGCATGGAAGATGTGACCAGTTTTGCTGGTGCACATGGAACAGTCTCTGAAATTTTATTAGGAGGATCTTACCCGGAAAAAAGAATTGCTGTTGGTTTTATGCCGCATGGTATTGTTGTGGACGATGCGAAAGGATTGGTTTATGTTGCTAGCAGAAATTTATTGACCGCAGGTCCGGCACCGCATCACTCTGCAGTATGTGTAGGAAGAAATGGTTTTCTAAGTTATATCGATATAAATACGTTCACGCTTAAAACAAGAAGAACTGAAATATCCGTTGATCCTTACGGAGCGGCAATAAGGAAATAAGTTACTTACGTTTTTTCTTTTTTGGGTCTTTTCTCGTGTCAAAAAAAGATAATAGTTCAACTCTTTTATTACGTTTGGAAACTTGATAAATAAGAAGGTTATGTTTTGTAATTAACACTTCATGAATGTTCTGCTTTTCCGAACCTCTGAAAATAAATGGATTTTGAACGAGTAGACGAATTACTCTTTCAGTTTCATTAATTAAATGTCTGATTTCTTTTTCGGTCCAGTGCTTTTCCAAATATGAAATGACTTTATCGAAAGTTTGCTCAGATTTTGGCGACCAAATTACTTTGAACCCCATTTTTTATACTTTTTCATGACTTCACTATGCGATTTACCTTTGCCTGCCTTAAATTCAGCTTTTGCTTCTTTCACGCATGATCTTTGATAATCACTTAATTCATCCCATAAATCGGTGTCATAAGCACTCAAGACTGCTTTAATTTGTTTAATTAAAGCTTCGCTTTTTGTATCTAAAAGCGTCTTTGCAATTTCTATTTTTTCTGACTGTAAACTCATTTCAAAATATCTATATCAAATTTATAAAAAATAAACCAAATGTAAGATTACTCTCATTGACGGCCTGCAAGTAAGAACATAACAGCCATTCTGACTGCAACTCCATTCTCAACCTGTTCAAGTATTATTGATTGATCCGAATCGGCTACATCACTTGTGATCTCCACGCCGCGGTTAATCGGTCCGGGGTGCATGATGACGATTTTCTTTTTGATGCTGTCGAGTAATTCTTTATTCAACCCGTACATCATGGAGTATTCGCGGAGAGTAGGGAAGTATTTTATGTCTTGTCGTTCTAATTGGATACGGAGCATGTTCGCTACATCGCACCATTCTAAAGCTTTTCTCAGGTCTGTTTCTACTTCTACCCCAAGTGAAGTGATATATTTTGGAATCAATGTAGCAGGACCGCAAACTTTTACTTTAGCGCCCAGTTTTTGTAAGCAGAAGATATTTGAAAGTGCAACGCGTGAGTGAAGAATGTCGCCTACGATAACAATTTTCTTTCCTTTTAAGTCACCTAATTTTTCCTGCATCGAGAAAGCATCAAGTAAAGCTTGTGTCGGATGTTCGTGAGCACCATCACCCGCATTTACAATTTTTGCTTTTACTTTTTTAGCTAAGAATACAGCCGCTCCCGGGTTGGCATGACGCATCACCACCATATCCACTTTCATGGCTAAGATGTTGTTCACTGTGTCGACTAAGGTCTCGCCTTTTTTAACTGACGAATTAGAGGCTGAAAAATTTACTATATCAGCGCTTAAACGTTTTTGAGCAAGTTCAAAGGATAAGCGGGTTCGGGTTGAGTTCTCGAAGAATAAATTAGCAACGGTTATATCGCGTAACGATGGTACTTTTTTGATCGGGCGATTGATAACTTCTTTGAAATTCTGAGCGGTGTTTAAAATTAATTCAATGTCGTTCTTGGTGATGTTCTTGATTCCGAGGAGGTGGTTGACACTGAGATGGCTCATTCTTTCTGAAACAATGTGATGTTTCAAAAGTCAAATATAGCTAAAATAACTGAACCTGAAAATTAAATTTGACCCCACAGTTATATTGACCGGGCGGATATAACGTCTCCCTTCTGGGGGAGAAAAAATATCGTTTTAAGAGAATCAGAAGTGATCCTGAATTTCTATAGAGCGCCCGAATCACTCTCCCCTTTAGGGGAGATTCCGCCTTTAGGTGAAAGTGGGGTCATAAATATCTCTCTTTCGCAACCCCAACATGATGCGCAGCGTGTCCGCATATCGCGAAACCAATAGTATTTACGCTTACTTCGCCCATTTTTGTATTTCCTTTCAGAGATAAGGTCTCTTCAGAAAAACTCTCAAATAAAAGGGTAGTGGCTTTTCTGACCGCCAGTAATTCTTCAATAACTGAGGCTAAAGTGCGTTTATCGGCGTTCGAATTCTTTGCATAATCATTTTCCTCAAAAGGTAAAACTTGCTGTGCATCGCCTCTTCCAAAACGTAAAGCTCTGTATGAAAAAATCCTCTCTGCATCCGAAATATGCAGGATCAGTTGTTTGATAGTCCATTTACCTGGTGCGTAAGCGTAATCGCCTTTATCTCGGGGAATGGATTTTAAAAAGGCTTCCAATAATTGGGTATTAGCTTTTAAGGCGGCGAAGATGTTGTCTTCTATTGCTTTCGAGATATAGGTCTCTAAAAACGGGGGATAAGTTCCTTGTACGGGGCGCATATTATTTGCTTAATAAAGTGATGCGGTCTTTGCCTTCCAATTCTTTCCAGTCCACTTTCACATTCTGACTTTCAATAGAATCGATCACCATTCCTGTATATTTAGCCTGGATGGGAACATTACGGGAAAAACGGCGGTCTACCAATACCAACAACTCCACATCTTTCGGACGTCCAAAAGCTAACATGGCATCTAAGCCTGCACGGATGGTACGGCCGGTAAAAAGAACATCATCTACCATGATTACATTTTTGTCTTCAATGGTAAAATCTATAGTGGTGCTGTTCGGTATTAATTCTTTCCTGCGGAAATCATCGCGGTAAAAGGTAATATCGAGGTTGCCGCAATTGACCTTTTTGTTCTTTAAGATCTTTCGCAATTCAGCAGAAATGCGGTTTGCTAAATAAACACCGCGTGGCTGCAGTCCAATAATAACCGAATCCTTGAAATCATCATGGATCTCAATCAACTGGTGGCATAACCTTAAAATGGTTACCTCAAATTGTTTGCCTTCTAATATTACTTTGGGTTGTATGGCCATTGTTTTACGACTTTAAAGGTAATAAATTCTGTGTGTTTCCAAACAACGTCAATTTAAAATTCAATATGTAAGAAAAGTCCGAAAGACTGACATTATTATAGAAGCGTAAAGGCGAAATGTATAAAACCCCGATGGGGTGACATTAAACCTGTTGCTGAGGTTCATATCACCCCTTCGGGGTTGAAATTCGTAATGATCGGATTATTCTATAATCATATCATCCCTTCGGGATTAAATGAATGTTACTGAACTATAATAGTTTCTTCAGGTTTTACCTTCTTCTGATTTGATCAGTCCTTTTGCTTCTTTGGTGTTAACCTTTGCTTTAACATCAAAATAGCAGGCAATTTAAATACGAAGCTCACTTTTCCGTTCTCATCTGTAACGCCGTGTGCTTTTATATTACCATCTGCGTTTCAGTTATGGATTATACTTATAAGTGTTTTCAAAGTCTAAACAATTATCTCCTTCTTCCGCTCCCCGATCTGCTGTCTCCACATCGCATAGTAAAGCCCTTTTTCGTTCAGGAGATCTTCATGCTTGCCTTGTTCTATCATTTTGCCTTGTTCTAAAACAAAGATCCTGTCGGCATGCATGATGGTGGAGAGACGGTGGGCAATAAGAATAGTGATCTGGTCTTGTTTTGAGGAAATGTTCTTTATGGTCTTTGTCACTTCTTCTTCAGTCAATGAATCCAATGCAGAAGTCGCTTCATCAAAAATAACAAGTTTAGGATTTCTTAATAAAGCACGGGCTATTGATAAACGTTGCTTTTCTCCACCGGATACTTTTATACCGCCTTCACCGATAGTGGTGTCAATCCCTTTGTCAGCGCGTCTCAATAAATTCTGGCAAGCTGCTTTTTGTAATACATCATTTATTTCTTCGTCAGTAGCATTTGGTTTTACAAAGAGTAAATTGTCTTTTATTGTGCCTGAGAATAATTGAGCGTCCTGGGTAACAAACCCTAATTGTTTCCGTACTTCATCTAAATTCACATTATTCACACTAATGTTATTATAAAATACAGAACCTTCAACCGGGCGATATAATCCTACCAATAATTTCACTAAAGTTGTTTTACCGCTTCCGCTTGGGCCAACGAAGGCGATAGTTTCTCCTGCTTTTATTTTAAATGAGATATCGTTGACAGCGTAACCGGAAGTCGTTTGATGTTTAAAGGTTACATTCTTGAATTCGAGATGATTGATAGTACCAATAGGATTCGGATGTGACGGCACTTGTTCTGAAGGCGAGTTGATGAGTTTCTCAAAATTATCCATACTCACTTTTGTTTCATTGTAAACGGTGATCACGTTACCTAATTCCTGCATAGGATTGAAAATAAAAAATGAGAAGAACATCAAAGTGATCAGGTCTCCGACTTTAATGATATCATTGAATACAAAACAATACAAAGCAAATATTAAACAGGTTCGCATTAAATGAACGGTTGTTCCCTGTATAAATCCTAAACTCCGGATGAAACGAACTTTTTTTAATTCGAGCCCAAGAATTTTTACTGTGGTATCGTTAAGGCGTTTTACTTCCTGGTCAGTCAATCCTAAACTTTTCACTAATTCAATATTGCGTAACGATTCGGTTGTAGCACCCGCAAGTTGAGTGGTCTCTTTTAAAATGTTTTTAGAAACTTCTTTTATCTTTTTTCCTAAAAAGGAGGATATTATACCGATCACCGGAACGGTTGCAATGAATACCGGTCCTAATAACCAATGAATATTCACAGCGTAAATAACAACGAACGTAACACCAACGATAGATTGAAATACCAATGAAATAAAAAGCGTTATGAATTTTTCAGTATCTGTTTTTACTTTTTGAAGTTTGCCTAATGTTTCACCGCTGCGTTGGTCCTCAAAATCCTGGAAGGGTAGGGAGAGCGCTTTTTTAATCCCATCAGTGTACATGTTTGTTCCGGAACGCTGGATAACAATATTCGTAAAATAGTCCTGGAAGTTCTTGGCGATCCGCGATACCATGGCGGCACCGATAGATAGGCCTAAGAAATACAAAATATCTTTAGTGAATTGTTCAAAATTGCCATTATATCTTGTATGTGCATCGCCAAAATTATTGATGAGCTTACCGGTAATGATAGAGTCACATAAAGAAAAACACTGATTGATCGCAGCCAGGAACAGGGCAAGTATCAATAATGCCTTATGTTTTTTTACGTACTGAAGGAGAAGTTTCATTAGAGGCCTTTATGTTATTGAGCGTTCCAACCGCCATCAACAGGAATTGCTGTTCCGGTAATTGTATTCGCGTGATCAGATGCCAGCAATAAAGCGGTTTGTCCTAATGTTTCAAGAGACACGAAATCTTTCACCGCTTGTTTGTATAACATCACTTTATTCACAACGTCAGCAGGACTCATATTATGAGCTTTCGCCTGGTCAGCAATTTGTTTTTCTACTAAAGGCGTTTTAACATAACCGGGACAAATAGCGTTGGCGCTGATATTGAATGGCGCACCTTCTAAAGCAATAGTTTTTGTAAAACCTACAATGCCATGCTTACTTGCTACATATGCAGATTTAAACTCAGATGCAACTAACCCGTGAGCAGAAGCAATATTGATGATCCGTCCGAATTTACGTTCTTTCATACCTTTCCAAACAGCTTTAGTTAAATGAAAGGCAGAAGTTAAGTTGATCGCGATGATCGCATTCCATTTTTCTTCAGGAAAATCTTCAACAGGTGAAACGAATTGAATCCCAGCGTTATTAATTAGCACATCTATCTTACCGAATTTTGCTGTGGCATCGTCCACCATTTTACGGAGTTCTTCCGGTTTCATCATGTTTGCATTCGAGAACATAACGCCGATACCAAATTCTTTTCCGATACCATCCGCAATTTCTTGTCCGTTCGTTTCTAATCCGTTAAATACGATGTTGTATTGTTTGGTCTTTGCAAATTCGCGTGCAATGCCTAAGCCAATGCCACTGGTGCTACCTGTAATTAATGCTGTTTTCATGGTATAAAAATTAGACTATAAATATAACCATTATTTCAGAGAGGAAAGAGGACTTATTTTTTGAGAGGAAGGGTGAAATTCTTCTCTAATTCCACCGTAAAGTCCGACTTATCGTAAACCGTGATATTTTCTTTGAAATCCGCGTGTCCCTTACTTTGGATCTCAATTTTATATTCACCCGGTTCTACTATAAAAATGTAACGTCCTGTTTCTTTATTTACGTCTTTTGATTCGATCAAAGTATTTGATTTGACATCTGTAATAGAGATCTCGGCAATAATCCCCGCTTTTGTACTGTCTGCACTTCTAACATTTCCTACAAGCGCTGTTAATGGTTTTTCTGCATCCAGGAAGATAACTTTATAAATATCAAGATCACCGAATCCGCCGGGACGGTATGCTGAAAGGTAACCATCACGGTTATTGGCAGCTAATGAGAACATCATATCATCATCCGGTGTGTTCAAAGGATAGCCAACGTTTACAGCTTCCCCCCATTCTTGTTTGGCTTCATCCCATTTCGATTTAAAAATATCAAAACCTCCCATGCCCGTATGGCCTTGCGATGCGAATGAGAGTACTTTCCCATCCGCAGAAATTAAAGGAAACCCTTCGTTATATGGTGTATTAATATTCGGCCCGAGGTTTTGAGGAACGCCCCATTCACCGTTAGGTAATTTTTTTGTGACGTAAATATCAGCTTCCCCTAAACCTTTTTTTCTTGAAGAAACAAAGTACAATGTATTTCCGTCTTCACTGTAACTGCCTTCGCGTTCCTGCGCCAATCCTGTATTAATTGGTTCGTTAAAGAAAACCGGTTTCCCCCAATTCTTATTTTTCTGCATTTCACTATGCATTAACGCGCTTCCGTATTCTGCATTGCCAACATAAAGGACCATCTCTTTTCCTGAATGACTTAATCCGACAACTTCATCATCTTCGCCTGTATTGATCGGGCCCGTGATGGTTTTAGCTTTTTGCCATTCTCCTTTTTGAACCTTAGAAACAAAAACATCAGAAGAAAAATAACCGGCCATTGTTCTTAAACTGCCCATACATTCTTCCCTGCGCGTAGTGAAATATAAAGTGCCTTGATCTTTTGTCACGAACGGATAATAATCCGCATATTTCCCATTTACATTCGGGCCAAGGTTCTCGAATTTTATATTGACAGGTTTTTTGATGAGAGCTTTTGCGTTCTCACAGCTTTCAATGTAATGATCAACTAACGGATAAAGATTTGGTTTTACTTTTTCACGGTATTTCCCGTACAGAGCAATAGCACTATCAAACTGATAAATAGTCTGGCAGATCGTTGCATAATCTAAATAAAATTTATCATCTAAATTAGGGGTACCATCAAGAACCTTCAGATATGGTAAAGCAAGGCTTTTGTCGCCATGGATGTTCAGAATGCAAGTAACGATATTACGTTTTAAAAGAAGATCGTACGGAAACTTACCTTCCAGTTTTTTATATTTCTCGAATGCCTGAACGTAATTAAAAGCCATGAAATCTTCATCTGCTTTTGCTAATGCAATTTCGCTGCCTGTTTGTGAAAATAAAAAGGACGGAACTAAAAAGATGAAAAAACAAAGGATATAAACCCGAAATCGGCTCATGGATGATAAAGCGTTTAATCAAATGTAAAAAACGAAATTGTAATTCCTAAACTATTTTAGGAAAATTATGAGAATACTCTTAGTGAATTCCCGTTAAGAGAAGTTTTATAATCTTCCAAACCTTTAGTTGCAGGCCCTTGCAGAACATTACCATTAGCATCGTACCTGGCGCCATGGTTTGGACAAAGGAAAGAATTAGTAGAGGAAACATAATTGATAGTGGTGCCCTGATGTGTGCATGCTGAAGCGATAGCAATAAATGAACCATCCATTGTCCGCGCTACAATCACACCATCATTAACTAAAGCTCCGCCATTGGTTGCTAAAGGGCCGGATGAAATATCAAGAGTAAAATCAATACTGCGAGGTTCTATCGCGTCCTTTTTTTTCTTTTTACACGAACTTAATCCTGTTGTCAAACATGCAGGAAGCAATAGAATAGCAGCGCCTGTTCCAACCTGTGATATGAATTCTTTGCGTGTCATAAAAAACAAGAGACGGAAATTGTCCGTCTCTTAAATATACAAATTAAAATTTAAAGCTCAAACCTGTAAATAGTATCAATATCTTCTTTCTCATCCACTATACAACAGAGGTCGGTGATCAAGCCACTATTGATACCATATACCCAACCGTGAATGTGCAGAGGGCGTTTTTTCCAGGCGTTTTGAACGATAGTCGTTTTAGCAACATTACGAACCTGTTCAATCACATTTAATTCTACTAAAGTATTTTCGCGTTTATCTTTATCGGTGATTGCAAGAAGTTCTTTTTCGTGTTTATTGTAGACATCTTTAATGTTACGAAGCCAATTGTCAACCAGGCCATATGATTTATTTGACATCGCTGCCATCACGCCACCGCAACCGTAATGGCCGCATACTATGATGTGCTTAACACCCAAATAATTTACCGCATATTCAAGCACACTCAATAAATTTACATCTGTATGTACAGCTAAATTGGCAATATTGCGGTGAACAAATATTTCTCCGCTCTTAGTGCCGGTGATCTCATTGGCAGGCACACGGCTGTCACTGCAACCGATCCATAAATACTCAGGACTTTGCCCTAATGATAATTTTTTAAAATATTCGGGATCGGCTAATTTCCTGGTGTCGGAAAATCTTCTGTTCCCTTCCAGCAGTCTGCTATAACTATTCTCCATTCTAAATACTTTTATATAGCTCTAAATATCCGGTTATTTTTTTAATAATAAAATTTAATGTTTCGCTGTCTGAATTACTTCCGGGATATTAATTGTTTCAACGTGTATATGTTTTAACTTAGAAGCATGTGTTTTAAAATCATGGATGATCTCTAACACATCATAATCTATATTCTTTGATTTCGAACCGTCAATGATAACTGTAGACCTGTCTTTTAAATTAATTAGGGCTTCATTAAGGCTCACTTTGTTCAGGAACGTCACTTCTTCAGCTAAAGTAAGTGTAACGGTTTCTTTCGAATGGTCTTTAACTTTGGTGTAATGAAATGAGTTCTTGTAGCTTTTGCGCAAAATGAAATAGATCGAAACGATCATCCCAACACCGATACCTTTTAAAAGATCGGATGATAGAATAGCAATTATAGTTACTATGAAAGGTAAAAATTGTTCCCATCCCAATTTAAACATTGATCTGTATAAAGAAACCCTTGATAATTTGTACCCTACCATCAACAGTATAGCAGCTAAACTTGCCAGGGGAATATAATTCAGGTAGGCAGGAATTAAAATGGCTGATAACAATAGAATGGTACCGTGTGTGATCGTTGCGAGTTTTGTTTTTCCTCCTGCACCAATGTTAGCAGAACTTCGTACAATAACCTGCGTAATAGGTAAACCACCGATCAATCCGGATACAATGTTCCCGATACCCTGTGCTTTTAGCTCCCTGTTGGTTGGAGTGGTACGTTTATAAGGGTCGAGTTTATCGGTAGCTTCCACGCACAATAAGGTTTCTAAACTGGCAACAATCGCAAGTGTAAAGGCGGTAATGTATACTTGCGGATTTGAAATAGCACTGAAATCAGGAAATTTAAAGAAACCGAAGAATTCTTCAGCATTACTTGCTACAGGTAACTGAACAAGATGTTCACCTGATAGAACAAATTGCGGAACCGATTGCATAAACAAATAATTGAGCAAAGCTCCTATCAGAACCACAAATAACGCACCCGGTAAAAATTTGAACAGGGCGATTTTCTTCATAAAAGGCATTTCAAAAAGGATCAACAGGCCTAAAGAAACCGCACAAATAATAATGGCGCCCGGACTATTATAAATGAAAGCATAATATATTTCCGTGAACGTATTGTGTCCGTCCATTTGAACAAGATCAGTTTCATCACCCATAAAATCCTTGTCATAACCTAAGGCATGTGGAATTTCTTTTAAGATGAGTGTGATGCCGATAGCGGCCAACATTCCTTTGATCACAGATGAGGGAAAGTAATAACCGATCACACCCGCTTTAAGATATCCGGCCGTTAACTGGATCACTCCTGCTAACATAATGGCGAGTAATAATGCTTCAAATGATCCTAAAGTTTTAAGAGCAGTTAATACAATTACTACTAAACCTGCAGCCGGACCTGAAACACCCAATGGGGAGCCACTGAAACCACCAACAACAATTCCGCCGATCATCCCGGCGATAATACCGGAAAATAAAAGGTCTGGCCTGCCTGTAGAGGCTAATGCAATACCCAAACATAATGGCAGGGCTACCAGATAAACCACCAGTCCTGCCGGGCCATCATATTTAAAATTGCTGAAAAAGGATTTTTTCATAAAAGAGTAATGCTTATTTATTAATGAATGACTGATCAAGTAGATAATATTTCGGAAGTTCGTCACCATTTTCTATGGTCACATCCAGGTCTTTTAAATAACCATTATTAATATCATACACTAAACCATGTACAAAAAGTTTGCGTTTATTTCTCCATGCGTTTTGTACAATTGATGTTTTTGAAAGATCGAACACCTGTTCAATAACATTTAATTCAACGAATCTGTTCTCACGTTCTTTCATGTCAGCTATTGCTTCCAGTTCTTTTTGGTGAATCCGGTAAACATCTTTAATATGGCGTAACCAATTGTCGATTATTCCCACTTGCTGACTTCCCATTGCAGTGATAACACCTCCGCAGCCATAATGTCCGCAAACAATGACGTGAGTGACATTTAAAACATTTACAGCGTAATCCAGTACACTGAGCATGCTCATATCAGTATGTACTACCATGTTTGCAATATTCCGGTGTACGAATACCTGACCGGGTTTCATTCCGGTAATATCATTCGCAGGCACGCGGCTGTCACTGCAGCCGATCCATAAGATAGGAGGTGTTTGTCCTTTAGCAAGATCTTTAAAGAACTCGGGGTCTTTTTTCAGGGTATCAGCAACCCATTTTTTATTATTCTCAAATAGTTGTTCAAATAGTTGTGGCATAAAAATAAATTCAATGGACCATAGGTCCGGTTTATAAATAAATTAAAAGAGGCGGTTTATGCTAAAACTAATTTCGGAGGAGGTGTGCTGATATTGAAAACCAGATTGAGATGGTTTTCATGGAGGGAATTGAATTTTGAGTTGGAAGTCAATAAATGGAACTTGTGGGAATTAGAATGATGAAAGAATTCTGCGCTGTCATCTTCGTCACCTTCATCATCATTTGCGTCATCATCAGCACTATTATTTTCACTTGATGGAGCATTGGATTTTTTACTCATGGTCTTAGAAGCGTGAATCTCTTCTTCCAAAATAGGAACGTACTGAAATACTGTGAAGAGCATACTTCCCAAAAAGAGAACAATAAAGAAATATTGATACTTTTTTAACACCTTTACAAATCTAAACTTTTTTTCGAATAGACCATGTGTTAATTAGTCTTAAAGAGACCAAAGTTGTAATTATACAACAGTTTGATTCACTGTGATTTAAAAGCTTAGTATAGTTTCCCTTATAATACGGGCGCAATCTAATATTTGCTCTTTTGTGATCACTAAAGGTGGTGCAAATCTTATAATATCACCATGGGTTGGTTTTGCCAAAAGCCCGTTCTCAGCCATTTTAATACAAACATCCCATGCTGTTTTACCATTCTTTTCTTTTATTACAATAGCATTGAATAAACCTTTTCCTCGAACCAAAGTGATCATGTCAGATTTGATGGCTCTTAATTCTTTACGTAAGAGTTCACCTAAGATCTCTGAATTCTCAGCCATCTTTTCATCTACAACAACATTTAATGCAGCAATAGCAACTTTACAGGCCAGAGGATTTCCACCATAAGTTGAACCATGTTGTCCGGGTTTAATGCAAAGCATGATCTCATCATTTGCTAATACAGCAGAAACAGGATATAAACCGCCGCTTAATGCTTTTCCTAAGATCAGGATATCAGCTTTTACATTTTCATGATCGCAAGCTAACATTTTACCTGTGCGAGCTATCCCCGATTGAATTTCATCTGCAATAAAAAGAACATTTGCAGCTTTACACATTTCAGCACAAGCCCTTAAATAACCTTCATCAGGCACAACAACTCCGGCTTCACCCTGGATAGGCTCAACTAAAAATCCAACAACGTTCTTATCTTTTAAAGCTTCTGCTAAAGCAGAAGTATCGTTATAAGGAATCTTTATGTAACCAGGAGTAAAAGGACCAAAATTCCCATAAGAATCAGGATCTGTACTCGCAGAGATGATACTGATGGTACGGCCATGGAAATTATTTTCACAAACAATTATTTTCGCAGCGTTCTCGGCAACTTTCTTTTTTTCATAACCCCAGCGGCGTGCTAATTTCATCGCAGTTTCAACACCTTCAGCACCTGTATTCATTGGAAGAACTTTATCGTATCCAAAGAATTCGGTTATGAATTTTTCATATTCACCTAATACGTTATTATAAAATGCGCGTGAAGTAAGAGCTAATTTCTGAACCTGTTCAATTAAAGCAGCTGTGATCTTCGGATGATTATGTCCCTGGTTAACGGCACTGTAAGCAGCAAGAAAATCGTAATACTTTTTCCCTTCTACATCCCAAACAAATACACCGTCACCACGTTCTAGAACAACAGGTAACGGATGATAATTATGAGCACCATATTTATCTTCAAGATCTATTAAATATTGACTTTTTGTAAGGGTATGCATGTCCGTGATCATTGGTAAATGAGTTTACACAAAGATACGACAAAAGGGCTTATTAAAAAAGGGGGTCGGGCTACTCAATAGACTTCTTGCCCTCTTCTTTTTTCTTTAAAAAACGATACTGGACACCCATTCCTATACTATAACCGAGGCCTTTCCATTTGGTCAATGCGTTATTATTAAAGGCATCGTTATTGGTAGTCATTTTAGTATAGTTTACAAAAGGCATTCCCAGGTCTAACTGAAAACCAAACCTTCCCATATAAACCCTCGGTGAAATATGAACGTCAAAATACAGACCGCTCCCGTAAATTCTGTCGTCGTTGATATTATTCGTGATCACATTCAGTTTTGAATAACCGATGTTGAGGCCCCCCAATAAATTAAAAACTTTCCCATTCACCATATGGTAATTCACTTGTAAACTAATGTTGTTGGAATGAACGTCAGGCATTCTTTTTGTGCTATCATCCGCATCAACAAAATATTTTGAACGGTTGTATCGGATACCAACACCTAATTTATCAAGAACGCCATACTCCAAGCCAAGTGCAATGTTACGGTTAGCAGCTCTGTCTGTTTGTACAATAGTTGTGTCGAAATTCGGGTTGGTTGATTTGAAAGTATAAGTCGTATTGTAAATGTCAATAGCACCTTTCACATCAAATACCAAAGCTCCTTTATGAAATTGAGCTGATAGAATGATCGCGTAAAGAATAAAAAATAATATAAAAAGTAATTTTTTCATAGTTGGATGCTAGAAAGGATTGTTTACGTCATCAATATCATTACGTTTGATGATATCATTGTTATTGTCTTCTGGTTTATCCCAATTCTTAGATTGAACGGTTTTAGTTCCTGATGCAAGGAAATCTGTATTCTGCTCTAAACTTTGCGGCGTGTTTGAACTATAAATAGAATCCTGCCCTTCGTTATAATCCAAATCAGCAAATTTCGCATACTGTCCTATGAAACGAAGCTTAACTGTTTCCAAAGCGCCATGACGGTTCTTTGCAATGATAATCTCAGCTTTACCACGTGTTGGTTCGTTGTTCTCATCCACTTCTAATCCATAATATTCCGGACGGTAAATGAACATTACCATATCCGCATCCTGCTCGATAGCTCCCGATTCACGGAGGTCACTTAACTGAGGACGTTTACTTCCACCCGGACGATTTTCCACTTGTCGGCTTAACTGTGATAAAGCGATGATAGGAATTTCTAATTCTTTTGATAAGCTTTTTAATCCGCGTGAGATTTGCGAGATCTCCTGTTCACGGTTTCCTTTTCCGTCAGGGCCGCCGCTCATTAATTGTAAATAATCGATAATGATCAATTCAATTTTCTGGTTCTCTTTTAAACGGCGGGCTTTGGCACGCAATTCGAAAATTGAAAGGGCCGGTGTATCATCAATATATAAAGGAGCCGTTGATAATTTTTTTATACGCTCGTGTAATTGCTGGTATTCGTAAGGTTCTAAATTTCCTTTTAAGATCTTATCTTGCGGTAATTCAGTTTCAGAAGAGATCAAACGTTTTACTAACTGAACTGACGACATCTCTAAAGAGAAAATAGCGCAAGGTTTATTGAATTCAACGGCGGCATTCTTTGCCATGGTAACAACAAATGCCGTTTTACCCATACCAGGGCGTGCTGCAAGAATTAAAAGATCCGATTTCTGCCATCCGCCGGTAATGCGGTCTAATGCCGTAAATCCTGAAGGAACACCCAGTAATCCGTCTTTTTGATTTGCAGCGGCATCAATTTCATCGAGCGCTTTTACGATGAGCGTACTCATTTTATCGTGTTGTTTACGCACGTTATTATCGAGTATCTCAAAAATATTTTGTGTGGTGTGATCCAACAATTCAAAAACGTCAGTGCTGTCTTCGTAAGCTGTTTTAATAGTTTCAGTACCGATACGGATCAATTCACGCTGTAAGAATTTTTGTGCTACTACACGGGCATGGAATTCAATATTCGCTGAAGATGCGATACGGTTTGTAAGAGCAGAAACGTAATACGATCCGCCAACGAATTCTAATTCGCCGCTGCGTTTTAATTCCTGTGTTACAGTTAAAATATCTACGGGTTCAGAGCGGTTGAACAGATTAACTATAGCATTAAAAACCTTTCCGTTCTGTTCTTTATAAAAACTTGCAGGAGATAAAATATCGATCACGGTACTCAGCGCTTCTTTCTCAAGTAGCATGGCACCCAGTACAGCTTCTTCTAATTCTACAGATTGCGGAGGTAATTTACCTATTTCGTTTACCGGAAGTCCGGTGCTTGTTACAATACGTTTACGGGTTTTATTTTGGTTGTCCTGGTTCATAATTTAAAGGGAGGCAAATGTGCAATTATTAGTTCAAGTTACGAAAAAAGCGCCATGAACACGATAAGAACAAGCTATTAACAGTGAATTTTAATATACTGACAGTTAATGCTATTTTTGTTGATAACCCTGCTTTAAGCTCCGTGGAACATTGTTAATATCCATCGGTTATCTTATAAACAGGCGATGTGCCAATTTTCTGATAAAAAAACTTTTTAAAATCCATTTCAATTTAGTAATGCTTAATTTTAGCCGATGAAAAAAATCCTCTTTGCAGATTCGAATCATGATGTGCTTCACGAAACACTTCGTGCGGCCGGATTTCAGTGCGATCTGTTCTGGGATAAGCCGGTTGAAGAGTTAAAAGCATTGATACCTGGATATGATGGACTCGTTCTGCGAAGCAGGTTCAAGATCACTAAAGACATTCTTGATGCGGCAAAAAATCTTAAGTGTATCGGAAGGGCCGGGGCAGGAATGGAAAATATTGATGTAAAGTATGCAGAATCGAAAGGAATAAAATGTGTAAGTGCAGCAGAAGGGAACCGCGATGCAGTTGCTGAACATACAATTGGGATGTTGTTGATGTTGTTCAATAATTTAAAACGTGCGGATGATGAAGTACGTAAAGGAATTTGGTTACGTGCAGAGAACAGGGGTGTAGAAATAGGAGGGAAGACCATTGGTATAATTGGTTATGGTAACATGGGTTCTGCTTTCGCTAAGCGTTTATCAGGATTCGGCTGTAAGATCTTAGTTTACGATAAATACAAGAAAGGTTTCGGTACTGATCAGGTCATTGAATCAACAATGGAACAATTGTACGATGAATGTGATGTTGTAAGTATTCATGTTCCATTGACAGAAGAGACCAATTACCTCATCAATACAGATTTTATCAAACGTTTCAAAAAGAATATTTATATCATTAACACTTCACGCGGAAAATGTTTAAATACTTCTGATCTGATGTCGGCGATCTCATCCGGAAAAGTTTTAGGTGCATGTTTGGATGTATTGGAATACGAATCTGTTTCGTTCGAGAAGTTGGATTCAGCAAAATTACCCGAACCCATGCAGCAACTTATTAAAAGCGATAAAGTGATACTAAGTCCGCATATTGCAGGATGGACACACGAATCGAATTACAGGATCAGTAAGATCATAGCGGAAAAAATGATCGAAGTTCTGAAGTGATCTATTCACCTGTAGCTTTAACGAATTCCACGTACATATTATCAATTTCCCCGACTGTATTTCCCTGGGGTTCCCAGAAAAATACTTTTAATTTACATCCGGGAGGAAGGTTATTTGGTATAGTAAATCCGCTTTCCAGTTTTTCCCATTTATCAATTAAAGGAAAGAAAATGGTGTTGGTCTGATTCCAGATAATTATACTGTCTTTGGCATCGGATACGGATACACATAACAGAATGCCATTGTTAAGGTCTTTCACTTTAAGATCAGCGCCATAACGGATAGCCGTATATTTATCCCATTTAAGATGATCATCCAGGTTAAGAAGAATGCCTTTCGAGAATGGGATCTTATCACTTACTTCAGCGTATGGTTTGTTTTTATCATCATTAAAATCTTCTCTTATAAATACACTCGACTTAATTGTCTTTGCAGAAATGGGATATTCAAGGATAGGACGCATCCTGAAAAAATTCTTGATGGTATATTCCATCCCCTGACTCGTCCCGCTAATGATCCCCATTAAGAATTGTTTTGATAAATGAAGGTTTATCCATGAGCTGAGTACGCACAAGAACATGAGTATATAAAAGAATATTTTTCTCTCTAATGCATATTGAATAAGAAAGCCCAGGCCCAAAGCAACGATCAGGTACCAATCGATATACGCACGCATTGAAAAGCCGGTTCCGTAATCCCAGCAGCCCCATGAAGAAGTTATATAGATAACAAGAGCTAACATCGCTAATAAATTCAGTGAAAGTTTCCTTGGCATGAAAAACAATCCTGTTAGCGCGATCAGGGCGAGCGGGGTGTAAATGAACCAGCCTTTATGGGCAGAGAATAGGCTTTTAAAGATCTGGGGATGCCCCCAATTAAAATGTTCATCGGGGTACGAATCGATCAGCCAATAGCCGGTTTGCAATTTCCATAACAACAACATCGAAAAGATCAGCCAAAGAGAAAATAAAAACCCGCTTAATGCTATTTTGTTTTTGAGGATACGGAAATACTTAAAAGTATCTTTCAGTTTGTATCCCATGCACGGCAACAGTAGAATAGCAATACCATTAATATTGCGTGTAATGATTGCGAGTCCTAAACCGATCGCCATCCATGCAAAATATTTTGAACTTTTCTGATCAGGAAATAAGGCAAAGAATTTTGTTCCGGCATAAAAGAATAAACTTACGGATATCAGTGTATACAAATGCGAATAGCAACCGAAGATCTGTGTATAGAAATAAAGATTACTTCCAAAACTTAGTAACGGAACGGTAAGGGCAAATGTAGTCAGCGATAAATTAAAATGATTGAAGATACGCCGGAGCAGAAGAAAAAAAACGTACTGCCAGAATACGGATCCAAAACACATGAACCACATGTAGATATCGGCATACCCGTTAGGTTCTGAGAATAAGTACGCAAAGCCATGTGCCATAAAAAAGAACGGCGCCTGGAAATAAGTGACGCCTGGCGGATATTTATTTACTTCCTGTCCTTTGAACTTAACAACAAAGCCAGCTTTAAAATCATTATCGCCCGATACATCTTCATTGTGTTTTAACCAGGGTTGTTCAAGGCAATCGTAATTAAGATCATGATAAATAAAAATGGCTGGCAGGTAACCGTAATATCCCATCGCATCATTCACAATACAGCGCTGCCACCAAATTTTCATATCGTGGTTAACGGGAATTAAAAAAACATTTATCACGAAAACTAATTCGCAAATGTATTTTTTAAGAAAGTTCATTCAGGAAAAAGGAATGTTTACGGCACTTGTAATTCCGGTGTAACAAGTATATTGCTTTGATGGCCCGCGTTATCGTTCATGTAAATAACATACTTTATCCGTTTGCGTGTTTTAGAACCCCTGTAGCCATTCATCTTTATTGAAACTTCACCGCTGATAGATTTACCTTCGTAGTCATCAACAGGTTTACGGATAGTATAAGGAACCCTCAAGGTATCAAGTGCAGCAGGAATGTAAAGAGCTGTGAATTTATTAGCAACTGTATCGAAGTAGTAGAATGTTGTGAAAAGATTATAGGTCTTATCTTCTTTTTCTTTTCCGATATCTCCATCCCCGTCTGAGAAACCTATCACCATATCAGCAGTATCTGTAAGCCCGTATGGGTGAAAGCTGATGAACGAAATTTCGGGACTTTGCGAATAGGTCTTCTTTTTAACACATGCAAAAAAGAAAGCAGCTAAGCCCGCGATGATCAAAAAGTATTTTATTTTGCCTAACATATTATACCTATAAAATTAAGCATAATTTTGCAATTATGCATCCGCTTCAAACTAACAGTATTTTCAGGGTTCTCAGTGAGCTGGAATTTAACAATTTGGCTCTTTCTGTGTTCAAATATCAGTACGAAAGCAACAAAACTTACAAGCTTTTCGTTCAGTCGCTGAATGCTAATGTTGAGACCGTAAAGCACTATACTGAAATTCCTTTCCTGCCTATTGAATTGTTCAAAGCGCGGGATGTAATATGTAACGGAAAGAAGGATGATTTTATTGTGTTCACCAGCAGTTCAACTTCCTCACAAACGCCGTCAAAGCACATTGTCTCAGATATCAGGGTATATGAACAAAGTTTTATGAAAGGCTTTGAGCTGGTTTACGGAAAACCTTCTGATCTTGTTATACTGGCCCTTTTGCCAAATTACCTGGAGAGGCAAGGGTCTTCTTTAGTTTATATGTTCGATAAGCTGATAAAAGCTTCAAATAAACCGGAAAGTGGTTTTTTTCTTGAAGATGATTCATTGATAGGTAAACTACAAACATTAAAGGAATCAAACACCAGAACTCTATTGATCGGAGTTACTTATGCTTTATTGGACCTGGCTGAAAAAGGAATTACTTTGAACGATAATTTTATAGTGATGGAAACAGGCGGCATGAAGGGAAGAAGAGAGGAACTGCTGAAAGAAGAATTGCATAAGATCTTAAAAAGTAAATTCGAAGTATCTTCCATTCACAGTGAATACGGCATGACGGAATTATTATCACAGGCTTATTCAAAAGGAGAAGGTGTTTTTGATTGTCCGCCCTGGATGAAAGTTTTGATCCGGGATATCGATGACCCTTTGAGTTATGTGAAAGAAAACAGAACAGGTGGTATAAATGTGATCGACCTTGCTAATATTAATTCGTGTTCCTTTATTGCTACTCAAGACCTCGGGCGTTTAAAAAGCAACGGACAATTTGAATTAATGGGGCGTTTTGATAACAGTGATGTCCGCGGTTGTAACCTGATGATTATTTAAATTTGCATTATACGTATACATTAATTATTTTTGTCGTATGGATGCAAAGATCACACTTTCTTTCGATGAAAGAGTCATAAAAAAAGCCAAGCAATACGCCGAAAGGCAAAATATAAGCCTTTCAAGGTTAATGGAAATGCTTTTAGATAAAATAACCGCCAATAATTATGAAACCCTTGAAGAGATGCCTATCGCCGATTGGGTAAACGAAATAGCAGAAGGGAAATCCCGGTATGTTATTAAGCAAAAAAAACGTTCAGTATTAAAAAAAGAGTTTTTTGAGAAGCGCAAATGAAAGTATTTTTAGATGCTAATATCCTGATCTCTGTTTTGAACAAAGAATACCCTGTTTTTTCCTATAGCTCACGTATTTTAAGCAGTGATCATAGAGCATTTAGCTTTTACACTTCACCGCTTTGTCTTGCCATTGCTTTTTATTTTAGCGAGAAAAAAAGCGGCAGGACATTGGCAAAAGCTAAAATTAATACTTTAACTAAACACATTGGAATTACGGACTTGAACAAGGCTATTGTTTTTAGTGCATTGGAAAATAAGAAAATATTGGATTTTGAAGATGGATTGGAGTATTATTCAGCTATAAAAAGTGATTGCAAATGTATAATAACAGAGGACTTGAGTGATTTTTATTTTTCCGGTATTGAGGTGTTGGATAGCAGATCCTTCTTTGAAAAACATTGTAAGAAATAAATGGAAAAGGATTTTTTTGATTCAGTTTACAAGGTAGTGCGTTTAATTCCGAAAGGCAGAGTGACAAGTTACGGAGCTATTGCAAAGTATTTAGGAGCGGCAGGTTCTTCACGTATTGTTGGATATGCCATGAATGCGGCACATTCTCAAAAACCAAAAGTTCCCGCACATAGAGTAGTGAACCGCAATGGCGAGTTAACAGGAAAGCATCATTTCGCTACACCATACCAAATGCAGGAATTACTGGAGAAAGAAAAAATAAAAGTGAAGAATGATAAGATAGTGGACTTTAAAAAACTATACTGGGATCCGACCGAGAACCTGAAATTATAATTATTGTTTCACAAGCACCTTCTTCATTACAATATCACCTGAAGGATCCATTACTTTTACAAAGTAAGTTCCTTTTTCAAGTGAACTAATATCGAAAGATTGTTTGGTATTATCCTCGGATATTACAGATTCAGAATGCATCACTTCTTTTCCGTAATTATCATATACGCCGAACGAAAGTGTTTTTCCAACCAAAATATCAGGTAAAACAATTGAAAGATCAGTATTACCCGGATTCGGATACATATCAAAACCTACATTCTTATCATTGAGGAATAAGGTAATTGTCTGTGAAAAATTCGGATCAGATTTATTCTTATCAAATTGTTTCAGGCGGTAATAAACGATCCTGTTCTTTATTACCTCTTTATCTGTAGCCGAATAGGTTTGAACAGTATGGCTTGTACCGGTAGCAGGTGTTTTTGAAACAAGTTCGAAATTCTCATTATCATAACTCCTCTCCAATGTAAAATGATCTGAATTCTCTTCAGTAGCAGTACCCCAGAACAGCCTTGCTTCTTTATTCCTGAATTCACCGTCAAACGAAACCAGTTCCACAGGTAAAGCGCTGCAGTTGGCGTTGTAGAACATAATATAATCCTGAGTTTCCCCATAACTATAATTGTTACATGGATCGATCAGACCGCCAGTAGTAACATATGCACAACGTGCACGCAACCTATAGGCAGCGATTGGCATTGCAGGTACTACCCAGGTACAAGAAGTCCATGTCGCTGCTGTAGGAAGTCCCGTTACGGCAGAAACTCTTTCACCGGGAAGATCAAAGAGAGTGTTCTGATTCAAGTCAATAAATACTGCAAACCCCTGATCGAAAATGATTCCAGACCTGAAATTGAAAGTAATAGTTTGACCTGCAACAACCCTTAAATAAACCGGGCAACCTTTGTAAAAATAATTCTGTTGCTGCGCCGAAAGAACCTGGGTCTGGCAACCGTTATTGTTATCTGTAATATTTTGTGTACCGCCTGTTGTATTGAAACTATCAATAAAATCATTAATGGTGTTACCTGCATTATTCGAAGCTCCGGGCTGGTTACAAGGGATGCTGGTCGCATTATAGGTCGGCATGCAATATGGAGCAGGTCCGATTCCAGCTTGAGCTAAAGCTATAGCATGAGTTAATAAACCTAACCCAAGACAAACTGATTTTATTATTGAATGATTGTTTTTCATGTTATAATAAGTTATGGTTTATAGATCAGATCTTTTCCGGGTATCAACACCAACACATCTTTAAATCCGGGTAATGTTACTATGGTTTCAAAATTAGCTTGCCTGTGTGATTCGAACCTGGTAATATCGATTGATGATTCCGGAAGAGTGATGCCATCCGGTAAATAATCGCGTTTTACGTAAAAAGATTCAGTGTAATACCACATCTCTTTCAGATAAAGAGCGGGATGTTCAGCCTTCCATTGATAAAAGCCACCTGAATAAACGTCATGTTTGAACTGAGGGTATTTTATAAAGATCTTTACCTTATTAGAATCAAGAATGATCGGTTTTTCTACTTTAGAATTCCCGTTTTGAGAAAATAAGACTGAAGAAATTATCAGGAAAAAACCAATAAAAAGTAGTTTGTAATTTGTCTTCATGCTTTGTAATTGATTGATTTATAGCACTACTAACATAATATTTTAATCATTGAAATTAAAATCCTTCAATCATTAATAGTGGCATTTCACCCAGATTAAATAATAATTGACCCAAGAAAGAACTAATTTTTGATTTTAAGTAAACAAATTGTTAAAATGTAAAGAACCAGGGAATTCTTTAAAATGGGACAAAAGTTAAGCCTATCATCATATTGAAACGCTGGGTAGGATATTTCTCCCAACGCATATAACGCATGTTTGCAATGTTATTGAAATTAACAAAGAAACTCAGCATTTTACTGTAACGGTATTCGGCTCCCAAATTACAATCTACTAATCCTTTTAAAAGAAGTGGCTTGAATGTGATACTGTCTCCTGTCTCCACATCTTTCGTAAGTGCCCATTGACTACCAATCGCAAAAATATCTGCTTTGATAATGATCTTGCTTTTCAGATTATAAAATCCTGACAAAGTAAGATCGTAATTAGGTTTATGAAATGCTTTATTGCTATAACCAAGAATTGTAGATTGATAAGAATAATAATTCCCTTTTGCTAAAAAATGAATTTTCTCTTTGTATTGATATTTTACTGAGCCGCTAATAGTGAGTAACGTAGCATTTGCATAAACAGTTTTAAATTTATTATCTAATTGATTCTGGTCCGAATCATAATCGATCAGGAAGAAATGCATATTATCGTGCATACCCCACTTCACACCGGCATCATAACTTGTAGATGAACTTAAATTCCCTCGTAAACCAGCAAACACATTGAATTTATTATGTGTATTCACCAATTGCGCATCCGGACGTAAGAACGGATTTTCATTGGTCAAACTACGGTAAGAATTCTTTTGTAAACCACCGGTAACGCCTGCATACGGAATAATTACATTATCGTACACATTAAAGTGTGCGTTGATCTGTGGATAGAAATAAAATTTTGTGTCATTATAAATATCAGCAGTAGCAGTTAAACCGATATCAGCATGCCATTTCTTTCCGTTTGCTTCGAAGTATGGGTTCAACGAGAAAATAAAATCACCGGTTGTATCAGAGGGTTGTTTATGATTATAATAATCCGCTAATACATTTACATGGAAACTTTCTTTATTTATATAAGTACTGAGGTCAGTTTTTAACCTCACATTATTCTCATTGGCATAGTAAAGATCTGTAAGATTATAATATGACAACTTGATCATATGGTTGATCTTGCTGCTATCTGTATAATGGCTCTGTAACGTAACACTTGGTTCAAACAATTGGAAACGTTGTTTTGTGAAGTCTTTATCTTTTATTTTATTGATCGTATCGAAACCGTAATAATGCACCACATTACGTTTATAATTGAGATCTCCACTCAGGGTATGTTTCTTGTAGAATTTTTTTCCGAATAATTCTGCTTCATTATCACTGAATCCGCTGTAACCTACATCCTGTAACTGCGACATCGAAGAGAAATGTTTATAATGTACCCCGTAAGCCATATCACGTGAGCGTGTACTATTGAACCAGGCTTCTCCGTAAGGCATATTATAGATCGGGCCGTAACCAACTTTTAAAAGAGAATGATAAAGTTTAGTTAAAGGTTCATTCTGCATTTTCGCAGGAGCTATCGGTGCTACTGCATATTTAGGGAATAAAGGATTTGAAACGATAGAGTAGTTGGCGTTTTTAATCCGGATAACTGTATCACGGATCTCAGGTAATTCTGTGAATTTAACTGCATCTTTAATAGTTGGCTGGAATTCACTTTCCGCCTGGAAATTAATATCGTTCATGTTTGTTTGTGAACGCATCATTGTAATACTGCAGAAAAACAGGATCAAAACAAAGCTCTTATATATGTCTATTCTGTTCATCTTAATTTGGAATAGTTGCCGGTTGTATTTTAGTACTGTCCGCAGGAACGGTAGCCGGCTGATTAAATAATTTACTGTCACCACCACTGGAATTGAATTCTACCTTCATTTCAGTTTGTGCAGGTTGTTGTACTGCTTTTGCAGCTTGTAATTGTTTTATCTTTTCAAGACGGGAATTCACTTCATCCACATATTCCTGCTTCAGTTTCCCGTCTAAAATCGTTTGTAAAATGATCTTCGCGTCTTCTAATTCATTTTTAGCAGTATAACAGTCAGCTATTAATATCATACCTTTTGCGTTCCAGTCATCGTTGGTATAAGGAAAACTGATGAGGTTGTTAATGGTCTTCTCAGCTTCTTTGTAATCACCTTTATTGTAATAGATCTTCCCGATATGATAATAAGCTTCTGCACCACTGGCATTCTTCGAAGATTTCGCGATCGCTTTGAATTCTGTTAAAGCATCATCGTAACGCTGCGTTTCAAATAATGATTTTGCCTTAATATATTTTCCTTCGCTGGTTTGTTGCGGACTTAATTTCTCAGTCCCTAACACTTTATTACTTTCATTTAGCGCCAATTCAAACTGATTCAAATAAAATGCACAACGCATAGCGCCCACCTTAGCGGTTAATTTGTTAGCCGGTGTTTCAGCTATCTCCTGCATTTGCTGGTATAATGGCAAAGCCTCTTCGTATTTCTTGTCCTTGAATAACAAGTAAGATGCTTTGTTCAAAGATGTTTCAGTATAGATACTTCTTGTTTTCGAAAGAACATATTTATAAGCAGGTAAAGCTTTGTCGAATATACCTTTGCTGTAAGCACACTCACCGTAACAGAATTGAGCTTCGGTTATATATTTCCCATCAGGAAATTTTGCAATGTAGCTTTCGAATTTAGGCATTGCATCATCACAATTCGTTTTATCGTAATAAGCTTCTTTCGCTGATTCATAAAGCGCTTTCTCAACTTCGTTAACTGATAAAGGATTCCCGATAGAAGCAAAATATTTTTCCATCTCATCAATTTTACCTTTTGCTTCAAATGTTTTCTTGATCATCGGTAAAACTTCCCGGGCATCATCGCCTTTCGGGTCTTTCTGAACTATCTGGTCAAAATACTTAAAGGCTTTATCATCTTCTTTCTTATTGTAATAGATCAAACCAAGTCCTGCTAAAGATGGATTTACAAATGAAGATTTTGGATAATTGGCAAGGATTTTTTCATAATATACCACCGCATCATCCCCGCTATTCAGGTCCTTTAAATAAGTTTCAGCCATTTCAAAAGTTGCTGCGCTTAAATAATTTGATTTCGGATAATTCTTTTCTAAATATTTAAGGTCGTTTATTTTTTCTTTATGGTTCTTCAGTAATCCGTTACACAAAGCTTTTTGATAATAACTGTAATCAACATCCACTTTATTCAAAGCGATAGCTGTCTCATAATAATCAGCAGCCTGGTGAAAATCCCTGTTCATGAAATAACAATCGGCCGCTCTTACGTTTGCATCAGATGTTTTATTCAGATCATCTCCGCTTTTGTTCATGATGTATTTCCTGAATTCAATATTTGCAGCCGCATAATCCCCTTTTTCTTTCCGCTGGAAATAAGCGTACGCTAAATTGTAATGTGTTTTTTCAAATTCATTCAAGTTCACGTTGTTCGGTTGCAATAAGAAGTTTTTCCATATTTCAATCGCAGTGCTGTAATCTTTACGCTGGTAAGAGATCTCACCTAACCAATACGATGATAAAGAGTTATATAATTTATCGGCATTGATCGCCATTGCTTTTTTAAATTGTGCTTCAGCGTTATTCAGATCACCATTATTAAAATATTCGATAGCCCTGAAGAAAACGAGTTTCTCATAAGTGCCTTTTAATATCGGGTCCTGGCTATCTAAACTTTCTATGCTTTTGATCGCGCGTTCGTAATTTTTAGTAGTAGAATAAACGTTGATGAGGTATTTATAAGCTTCATCTTTACGTGGTGAAGCAGGATACTCTTTTATATATTTTGAGAAAGCACGAACTGTTTCGTTAAAAGGACTAAAATCCAGTTCATAACTCAATTTCGCGAAACTGTATAAAGCATCTTCAGTTATCTTCTTGTCAAAATTAGTTGAGTAGGCAGAGTAGAAAGAGTTCTTCGCTTTGGTTCTGTTATTTGTTTTGATGTAACAATCTGCTAAGTGATAATGTGAATTCTGGCCTAAACTATCCTCAACACCTTCCACAACTTTTTCCAAATAAGTGATGGCATTATTACAATCATTCAGTTTGTAATAACAATAACCGATAGCATAATTTCCTTCCCTGTTCAATGAAGAACCTAATTCAGTTTTTTTCAGGTATTCTAAAGCATTCGAATAATCTTTTAAATTATAATAAGATTCACCGATCATCCTGTTGATCTCGCTCTTCTTTTGTACCTGGTTACTATCATTTAAAAGATCCGGGCCGCTTTTCACCACTTTGTCATACTTCCCCTGCACGAAATAGATCTGTGTGATATAATAAGGAACAACTGAACCAAACGTTTCGTTCCCCACCAGTTTATTGAAGCCATCTAATGCGATCTCATATTTCTTCTCGAGGTAGCTTAAGTGCGAATAGTAATAAAGAGCCGGGTAAATGTATTTGTTGTCTACATCTTTTATTTCGTACAGGTCAGCTTTTGCTTTCTCGGCATCCTTGCTCTCTATATAACTGTAACCGCGTTTAAAATATAATTCCGCGAGATCTTCTTTCGACATTACGTAAATATCAACCTTCTCGAAATTCCTGATCGTCTCTTCGTATTTCTTTTTCCTGAAACTCGATTTTCCTAAATAAAACCATGCGCCATTGATCTTATTACTTTCGGGATGTTTGGTAATGAATTCACGCATCCTCCATTCGCCGTCTTTATGAAATAATTCAATAGCGGAAGCGGCAGCATAATATTCCGCGTCCACTTTCAAAAGAGGAATGCTCGTATTCAGATTCAAATAATCTGTGAAGTTTTTTTGCGCCGCTACAAATTGTTTTTTATCAAACAGATCGAGTCCTTGTTTGTAGAGTAGGTCTTTATCAATGTATGCCGTTGTTTTTTGAGAGCTTGCTACAACGTAAAACAAGCACAAAACAACACAAACACCATACTTTCGTAGCATCATGATGAATTAAGATCAGCGTAAAAATTTTCAATAAAGTTAGGTTTGGTTTGTATGTCTTTTGTTACATGAAAACGCAGTTATTAACCCGCGTATGTTCATATTGGATAACGCGATTTTCTTCAGGGGTTACATTTAAGCGTAATTTTATTGCTTTAGATGCAAAATGAGTACTGTAATTAAATTTGAGAAAGCTATCATTTTTCAGGATGACCGTCCTGTGATAGGAAATCTTGATCTCGAAATAAAAAAAGGCGAGTTTGTTTATCTTTTAGGTAAGACCGGAAGTGGGAAAAGCAGTTTGTTAAAAACGATTTACGCTGATCTTCCTTTAATGAGCGGAACGGCAACAGTGGCCGGCTATTCGTTAAATAATCTAAAACGCAAAGAAATTCCGTATTTACGCCGCAAACTTGGCATCGTTTTCCAGGATTTTCAGTTGCTTGGCGATAGGAATTTATATAATAACCTGAAGTTTGTAATGAAAGCAACAGGTTGGGATAATGAGGATAAAATTAAAGCACGTATCTCTGAGGTTTTCAAAAAAGTTGGTTTAGAGGGTAAAGAACAAAAAATGCCTCACGAATTATCGGGCGGTGAACAACAGCGTGTGAGTATCGCCCGCGCTTTAGTGAATGACCCCGAATTGATCCTTGCCGATGAAGCTACAGGTAACTTAGATCCGGAAACATCAATAGAGATCCTGAATTTATTGAAGCAGATAAGCGAAAGCGGCAGTTCCGTTCTCTTTGCCACCCACGATATGTTGGTTTACGAAAAATTCAAATCCCGTACCCTCGTTTGTGAGAATGGCGAATTGAAAGATAAGCAAGTATAACTTTAACTTCTCTTTTTTAAATCCCATGGGGATTTAATACCGGTAACAAAACAATCACCCTTCTTTTTCAAGAATCCCGTAGGGATTCAACATCGGTTTAATCCCTACGGGATAAAGAATGATTGTTGTGTGTAGTTTACCGATATTGAGTCCCTACGGGACAATTAGTGTTTTCTTCGTATAGAAATTTGTTTATTATACTATGAAATAGAATTTTCAGAAACGATTTTTCTCTTAAATTTGTCTAACAATATAAGATGGTATTCAGCAGCATAACTTTTTTGGTTTATTTTCTCCCGGTTTTTTTGCTGGCCTATCATTTAGTTCCCAATAAATTCAAGAACGCCTGTATTTTAATTTTTAGTATCCTTTTCTATGCCTGGGGCGGACCAAAATTCATCTTTGTGATCCTGGGAACCACATTCCTTGATTTTTATTTTGTCGAGGCAATGTATAAAGCCAAAACAAAAAGCGGGAAGAACCAATTTCTGATCATATCGCTTTTAATGAATGTTGGTCTCTTGTTCTATTTTAAATATTGCAACTTCTTTATCGATAATATCAATGCTTTAGCAGGAACGGAAATTCATTGGGCTAAAATTGTTCTGCCAATTGGAATTTCATTTTACACTTTTGAAAGTATTACTTATGTCGTGGACGTTTACAGGGGTATTCACAAACCATTAAAGAATTTCTGGCATTACCAGACCTACATTATTTTCTTCCCGAAATTAATTGCCGGACCGATAGTTCGTTACCACGATATCGCAGACCAGATCACCAACCGCGAAAAGAATTATACATCCGATATTAAACTCAGTGGCTTTTTTATTTTCTGTTTTGGCCTGGCAAAAAAAGTAATTATTGCCAATACATTAGGGATGCAGGCCGATGCTGTTTTTAAATTACCGGCAGCTGAGATCGATACAGCCGCCGCCTGGGTAGGGGCGCTCGCGTATACATTCCAGATCTATTTTGATTTTAGTGGTTACAGTGATATGGCAATCGGTCTTGGCAAAATTTGCGGGTTCAAATTGCCTGAGAATTTCAAAAACCCTTATCTCTCATTTTCCATTACTGAATTCTGGCGCCGTTGGCATATTACTTTAGGTGCCTGGATGAAAAATTATTTATACATTCCTTTAGGAGGGAATAAAGTAACACCGGCAAAGTTGTACCGCAATCTTGTTGTTGTTTTCTTACTTTCCGGTTTATGGCACGGTGCCAGTTGGAATTTTGTATTGTGGGGCGCATTTCACGGTATGTTCTTAGTTCTCGAAAGGTTATTCCTGGAAGATGCCTATAAAAAAATGCACAGGATCATTTCTACAGGTATGACATTCATGATCGTTGCTACCGGCTGGGTATTGTTCAGAAATGAAGATCTTGATTACGGATTGCACGTTATCAAAAAAATGTATGCTTTCGATTTCTTTGACGGTAAATTTGCTTTGAACAATGATTTTTGGTTCTCTTGTATTTTGGCTGTTATCTTTTCTTTCTTCGCTTTCACTAATAGAACGCAAGCCATTCAGGATAAAGTATACGGAGAGAAATTCACTGATAAAACAAGGAATATATTACTTCTCACCAGTATTTGTTTATTTTATATCTCATTAACTTATATTTCAGCACTCGATTTTAACCCGTTTATTTATTTCAGGTTCTAATGGCAGCACCGAAAACTAAAATAATAACCCCTAAGATATGGATCGCCTTCCTTGCAATGGCTTTCCCGCTGCTGTATTCGTTCATGAAGAAGGATAACAAACCGAATTTAACAGGATTAGTGATCAGCGATAAGAAACCGGAATTCAGCCAGGAGAATTGGTTCATGGGTCTTTATCAAACCGATATGGATGATTATAACAATGATCACTGGTCGCTAAAAGAAATTTCGGTCCGACTGAACAATCAATTCTATTATAAAATGTTCAACCAGATCAGGGTAAACCGTTTTGTGATCGGGAAAGATGATTACGTTTTCAGTGAAAGTTATATTCATTCGGCTTACGGTGATGATTTTATCGGTGAAGAGAATATCAAAGAACTGATGCGGAAAGCGAAAGTGGTGCAGGATAGTTTAAAGCGTCATGGCGTTGACCTGCTTTGCGTTTATGCTCCCGGCAAAGGACAGCATTTACCCGAGTTCATTGAGGATAAGTATAAACATCCAATAAAGAATACCAATCATAACGAGTTCGTTAAACAAAGCAAGGCCTTTGGCGTAAATTATCTCGATCTCCAAACATATTTCGATCTTTTGAAGCCAAACAGTAAATATCCTTTATTCCCGAAATTCGGTCACCACTGGAGTTATTACGGGGAAGTTTTAGCAATTGATACAATAATCCGTCACATAGAAGTATTGCATGGCAAGCAAATGCCGGAGATTGCCTGGGAAAATACGGTTGTGGTGGATACAGCTCAAAGTCGTGATGCGGATGTTCTCAAAAGCATGAATTTGTATTCTCCTCCTGATCAGAATATGAAACTCGCTTACCAGGAAATTTTATTTGAGAATGATTCTACAAAGAATACCACAAGGGTTTTAAGTATTGGTGATAGTTACTGGTATGGGGCGTTATTCAAAGCTATCCCGTACAATTGTATGGCGGGCGGACAATTCTGGTATTATAACAATAAAGTGATCCCTCCTCCTGTAAAAGGAGAAAATATCGAAGCCTGGGAATTGAATTTTAAAGAGGAGATCGAGAATAATAATGAAGTGATCATGATCATTTATTCTGATGGTAACCTTGGGGCTTTTGGAAATAACTTCATCCAGGATGCTTACGAGATGTATACATCACCTCAAACTTATTGGCCAAGAATGGAAAAGAATGCAGCTATCCAAACATACGCTAAGCAGATCCGTAACCAGCCCTTACTATTGAAAAAGGCTACTCAAAAGTCAAATGAACTTCAGATTCCTTTAGATTCGGCTATCAAGCTGGATGCGATTAAAATGAGCGGGGCGAAGTAGTCATTTTTATTCCGTATATTTATTATATGTTCCGAGCGCATCTAAGTTTTGTTTTTATTTTCTTCACTGCATTTACATTTGGCCAGATAACATTTGTTGATGTTGTTCCTGATTCTTGTGTTTGTGTTACCGCTGTTCCATCTGTATCTAATGCTTTAACCAGCTATTGGGATTTAGATAATGATGCCGTGAATGACTTTAGTATTGAAAGCTCAAGTAATTATTCTAATTGTAATCTTGGTTTTGAAACAACAGCTTTAAATGCACTAGGTAGTAATAGTGTGGCCGGCGATGCTCCAACAGCAGGAAACAATTCAGCTTTTATGTTAAATGCCGGAGATGCGATCAATACTCAGCCTTCATGGGTAAGCCAAACCTGGCTAAGACTCTTTTCTCACTTTACCGGTTTTTATGGTACATATTGGGCAATGGTTCCTGGAACTTATAAATATGCAGGTATAAAATTTTATTCAGGAACCACATTATATTACGGTTGGATCCGATTAAATGTTGAAGTAAGCTGTGGAGTTGCTAAAGTTATAGTAACAGAATACGCTTATAGCACTTCATCAATTCAGGCAGGTCTAGGTTCAACAACATCAGTAAAAGAATATAATAAGGATAATGAATTCGAAGTATTTCCAAATCCCAATAACGGATCATTTAATATTAAATTCAAGGACAACCATTTTATAAAAAGCTTAAGCATTAATAATGTAATGGGTCAAGAGGTTAAGTTGGTTGAAGCACCTTCAAGTGAATTGAATATAACAGGTTTAAGTAAAGGGGTTTACTTTGTAAAAGTAAATTACTCAGATAGAACCCGATTCCGTAAGATCGTTGTAGAGTAATTCCTAAAACTCCCCCAATTTTCGTTAGCGGAATTGTCCTGAATATTGCTACATTTACTCTCCCAAATCACTTCATATGAACATCAAAAGATCACTCCTTATTTTTAGTTTAATTTTTGTAACGTTTATCAGCAGAGCCGATGAAGGCATGTGGCTGCCGCAATTATTGAACGCGCTTACCATTAAAGACATGCAAAAGAACGGCTGTAAACTAACAGCTGAACAAATTTACAGTGTAAACAAATCGAGTTTAAAAGATGCGATCGTACAGTTTGGCGGAGGTTGTACTGCTGAAATTATTTCAGGTGAAGGATTGATACTAACCAATCATCACTGCGGTTATGGAGCTATCACGATGCACAGTACTGTAGAGAAGGATTACCTGAGAAATGGTTTCTGGGCAATGAATAAGCAAGAGGAAATTTATACGCCAAGTTTAACTGTAACATTTATCAATAGAATTGATGATGTGACCGCAAAAGTAATGGCGAATGTGAATGGTAGCTATTCCGAGATCCAAAAAGATTCAGTGATCAAAGCAAATATAAAAGTGATTGAAGCTGCTGCAACAAAAGATACACACTATGGTGCCTTCGTTCGCCCGTTTTTTTATGGTAACGAATATTATTTGTTCATTACAGAAACATTCCGTGATGTGAGAATGGTTGGAGCGCCACCTGAACACATTGGTAAATTCGGAGGAGAAACTGATAACTGGATGTGGCCGCGACATAATGCCGATTTTTCAATGTTCAGGATCTATGCCGGAAAAGATAACAAGCCTGCGGATTACTCGAAGGACAATGTTCCATACAAACCAAAGCATTTCTTACCGATCAACATTAAAGGTGTAAATAAAGGTGATTTCACAATGGTCTATGGTTTTCCCGGCCGTACCCAAGAGTATTTAACTTCTTACGCAGTTGAGTTATTAGTTAACGAAACAAATCCGCGTCGAGTTGATCTCCGCGCGAAACGTTTAAGTATTTTAGAAGAGACCATGAAGAAGGGTCCGCAATACAAATTGATGTACGCTAATGCATATGCCGGAATAGCTAACTATCACAAAAAGTGGTATGGTGAAATGTTAGGTTTGAAAAAGTATAATGCAATTGAAAAGAAAAAAGACTTTGAAAAGAAGTTCCTGGAGGCAGCCAATGCAAATCCTGCCTATAAAGAGAAATACAATAATATGTTCAGCCAGTTCCAGAAATTGTATAATGAGTATTCGGTGTTAAGTAAGCAAGTGGATTATTACAGCGAATGTTTATTAGGAATTGACGGCATCCGATATTGCATGAACTACATTAATGTTTTTGCAGAACTAAAAAAGAAACAGGCAGGTAAAGAAAATAAGTTTGATGGCTTATTAACTGCAATGAAAAAAACAATTCCACTCAAGAACATGGATAAAGAGACCGACAGGAAGCTTTGTATTGCTATGTTAGGGGAGTATATTAAAGAGGTGGATAAATCGACCCGTCCGTATTATTTAGATTCGTTGATCCAGGCACATAATAACAGCAGTGAATCTGTAGCTACATTCTTGTATGATAATTCGAGTTTCGTGGATAACGACAAAGCAAAAGTGATGTTAGAGAATTTTGAAAAGGATGCAGCAGTTTATGAACGTGATCCTTTCTACAAATTAACTTCGACTACTGTTAAACATTATCAGACAACAGTATTACCGCAGGCTAATTTCGATGAATTGCAGATTACCGAATTACAAAAAGAATATGTAAGGGCTATGCGGGAATTGATCAAGGATAAAAAATTCTATCCCGATGCCAATTCAACTTTACGTGTTGCATATGGAAAAGTGAATGACTATATACCGAAAGACGGAGTGGAGAATAACTATTTCACTACATTGGATGGTATCATGGAAAAAGAGAATCCAAATGATGAAGAGTTTATTGTTCCTGCAAAATTAAAGGAACTCTATGCTAAAAAAGATTATGGTCAGTATGCCGCTAAAGATGGAAAATTACATACTTGTTTTATAGCAAGTAATCATACAACAGGTGGAAATAGCGGCAGTCCGGTTTTAAATGGCAAAGGAGAATTGATCGGAACTAACTTCGATAGGAACTGGGAAGGAACGATGAGTGATGTTATGTACAATCCTAATCAATGCCGTAATATTGTTTTAGATGCACGTTACACTTTATTCTTAATTGACAAATTCGCCGGAGCGGGATATTTGTTGAACGAGATGAAGATTATAAAATAAACGTTTTACTTCTAATTTATCCCGAAAGGATAACAGGACGGGTTGCTATTTATAAACCTTTGATGCCTTCAGCATCGCAGCCACATCTACGTTTATTATTTATCCCGAAGGGATAACAGGTTTCTAGAAAGAAATCCTACACGGACATCTACGACCCCTTCGGGGTCGAACCTATTGGGGACGGGACGGTTCTATAAACCTTTGATGTCTTCAGCATCATTATCAAGAACCCAATCGAAGAGATATTTTTCCTCGTATGAAACATTGAATTTTTTTAAAAACTCAAAATATTCTTGTTTGAACGTTTGTTTCTTGTGATGTTCTTTCTGACGCATTATATATTGAACAACATTATTTATCTGCGAATCGCTATACGAAAAGACGCCGTATCCTTCCTGCCAGTTGAATTTATATTTTGAAAGCTGTTTATCGCTGATAAATTCATTGGATGATTTCTTTATTTCGCGGACAAGATCACTAATCCGACAGCTTGGCTTTATCCCAATAAAAATATGAATATGGTCAGGCATTCCATTTATAGCTAACATTTTTTGACCTTGATTTTGAACTATCGCTGTAATATACTGGTAAAGCCGTTCTTCCCACGAAGAAAGGATCAAGGCATCCCGGTTTTGAACTGCAAAAACTATTTGAATGTATATTTGAGAATATGTTCCGGGCATAATGTAGAATTTTGATTTAAAGTCAAAATTACCACACCTTTATTCAAAGCCTTGCTACAATTTGTAGCTTTTTTATTTTTTATCCAGCAGCCCCAACAACTTCTCCATATTCCTTTTGTTGGAGAATTTATCTAATTGTGATTTCCGTTCGGCTATCAATTTGGAAGTGAAGTCCTTTTTCATCACAGCATCGGTCTGTGAAACAAAATCATTTCCGGAATTACAAATGATCAAACCTTCATTTCCTTTTAATCCGGTTCCTTCAAGCATTTTATCATTACAGATCACAAAGCGGCCCGAATGTAAAACATTAAGGAGTTTTAGCTTCAACCCCGTGGCTTGTTCGGTATAAAGAACATGTATATGTGCATTCTCGATAAGATCATTCATTTTCCTGTCATCAGGATTTGAGACCAATTCAACATGTTTATGTTTTTGGATCTCAGAAATTAAGAAATCAGGCGGATTCATTCCTGCAATTGTTACCTTGTAGTTTAATTGACTAAATACATTATGGATGAGCCAAATTACGGCAGAGTAGTTCTCTGATATACTTAGATTCCCGTTATATAAAATGTATTCGCCTTTTCCTTCATTAATGGTTACTTCATTATTTGAGTGAAAACTCGGAAGGAATTCCGTTCTTACTTTAGGGTATTTATCTTTGAAATAACTAACATCACATTCATTAACGGCAAGGATCAGATCAGCATGATTGATCACTTTCTCGAATTTTTTTAATTTACCCGCTTCAAGTTTCAGATAGATTTTTTTCAATAATCGCTTCTCCGACTTAGCTAAATGTTTGTAATAATCGTGTTCAATATTGCTGTGACGGTAAACTTTCAAACGATTCAGTAAGCGAGGATCACTTAATAAATAACAAGTATGCAATACTTCAAATAAGATCGGGTGATCGTTACTCAACAGGTTTTTTGTGAGTTCAGCGGATATACGAGATTTCACATTATAAGGCAGCCCCGAAAAATTGTTCATGAAGCCTGTATGACGTTTATAATAATAAACTTTCTCACATAAAGCTTCAAGTTCTTTTGATTGCGAGCGGCCATATTCGAAACAATGCAGGATAACTTTGATCCCTTTCGCTTTGAATTCTTTTATTTTATAGAATACATCAATAACACCGCCATAATTGGCAGGGTAAGGGATATCAAAAGAAATAATATTTATAGCATTGATCACTACTGTAAAAGTGCGGAATTTTATTCGAAATAAAAATTCGAAGCATTAATACCTGCTTTGAAAGAGGTTTTTAAAGTGCCGTTGGGTGAATAGACAAGGATAGATGACTGCTGCGTATAATCAATGGCATCACTCAAATACACATTGTAGTCCTTATCACTTACCGCCAGTCCGTAAAATATATTTAATGCTGAACTGGTGATAAAAGCCGAGCCTGGTAAAGTAGTAGAATTAATAGGCAGACGGTAAACGTTTTTATTCAGGAAGTACAAGGTGTCTTTTGTCGCATTTATGCATAGACTCCCGGGAGAATCTGTTGAACCAAATTGTAAGCTTGCTTCAACGTTTAAAGTAACCGGATCGATACGCGTTAAGGTTCCCACAATGCTATTCGGGCTATCTCCCGCACTTAACACCCATATTTTTGAATTTTTGTCTATCACAATGCTTCCTGCATATTTTCCTACATGGATGCTGTCTGTGATCTGATCAGTAATTGTGTTTATAACGTAAGCATAGCGGGAATAATTGTTCGTCACGAAAGCTTTATTATAAATTACTGCCATTTGTTCGGTCCAGCCGCTGCAGGGGATGCTTCCGGTCTTTGTATTGGTATTGAGATCAATTATTGAAATGGCATTCGCATACAGATCACTTACATAAGCTTTATTAAAAGTGACTGGTAAAATATAACGTGGAGATTGCAGGCCGGTAATGTTAGTTATCAATTTAAAATCCATTGAATTCAAAACGGCTATCTTTCCTGAATTATTCACTACAACATAATACTTGTTGTTTATTTTATTTATGCTTTGGCAAACATCTCCAAGAGCAGCATTGTTATTCTGCGATTTATAAATATCGCTCACTACATTTCCTGAAGCAGGTTCATACAAACTTACCGCGGCATTATTGAGACCGAAAATTCCTTCTGATGTTACATACACTTTAGAACCACTGCCAATTGAAACTTCAGGGTGCATGATATCATTAGGCTTATCTTTTACACAAGCAAAGAAAAGCAATGAAACTGCCGGAAATATGTACTTAAAGTTTCTCACTCTTTAATCAATTTACTAATGTTTGTTCCTTTTTTCGTTTCGATACTGATAAAATAAATTCCCGGATTCAAATGTGAAATATCAAAGCTTTGGTAATTGTGCTCTAAATTTCCATTTAATACTTCTTTACCAATAACATTCAACACTTTCAAACTTCCTTCTTCGAACTCCCAACTATGAACTACGAACTTGTCCAACGAAGGATTCGGATAAATTAAAAAAACAATATTCTTTCCTAATTCTTCAATTCCAACAGCAGCTTCATTGATCACTCCAATGGCATCAAGATCAAAACCCGAGGAAATAAAAGGTGTTGGCCATGGATCGTTGATCACATTATTATTCTTGTCGTAAGTAGCATATTGTGAATTGATACTGCCAACCACATCAACGATCCTCACATGTGTAACGGCATTGATATTTAATTGTGGTATCCCGGTCAATTCTTGCAGATCGAAAGGTGTTGCGTACTGGCTCCTGTATTTTCCGGCAAGATTATCAACTTTCGTTGCATCCATTGCTGCATCGTTTGTGTATTGAGGAGTAATTGGAAGGTTAGAAGTAGGAGGAAAGCGGAAATAATTTATTCCATCACTGCTCACTTCCACGAAAGCCAGCTCTAAAAAACTGTCATTAAAAGCATTTTCAAAAACAGCAAAGTCATAAGCCGGACCATTGGCAATAGGATTACTGAAGGTTACAACAGCAACGCCCCCATCACCTAAACTCACCACTCCGCCATCAGCTTTGGAAGGTACAGATGAACTGTCACCAACTGCCGGATAACCCAAAGAAGTATTACTGATATCCTGATAACCTCTCGTCACTTTACAGAGTTTAGCCCATGCAACAAAAGCGCTGCTGTCTTTATGCATGGCAGTAGTTCCCAAAGTACCAACCGGACCCGGGAACTGCGCCGAAGCACAAGAGCCAATCAGCATAAATATGAAAATGAACGAGAGTTTCATTTATTGCTTTATAAATTTAATAGTTTGTTTTCCATTATTACCTGTTAATTCAACAAAATATAGCCCGGAATTCAGTTGACTGATATCTAACGGATAATTATTTTCTGCTGTGTTGAACTCAACAGTTTCTGTTCTGATCAAAGCACCTAAGGAATTATAAATGTTAATTGATCCGGTAAAAGATTTTTCACTTACAAGCTTAACGGTTGTTGACCCTGTAGCCGGGTTTGGAAATAAATTAATATTTTGAAATATGGAATTTTCTGCAATGCCAACTCCTTGTCCTGTTGTAAAGTCATCAATGCTAAAGAAAGCGGGAGTGTTCATGCCCCACATTCCATTATCACTTGAAGTAAGTTTAAAATAAATACTGTCAACTGCCCCTAATTTAGTACAATTGACCCATTGCCATGTTTTCAAAATGTAATCAAGCGAATTGTTGCTTGAACGAAAATCAGCGAGATAGAATTTTACTGTGTCAGTTTTTTGGGCTCCGCCTGAATAACCAAATACTTCCATTAAGAACCAGTCAGGATCGTTTCCGGTAGCACCGCCAAATTTTTTCGCGAATGAATCCCCGTTTTTCATAGAGGTATAAGCATAGGTTGTATTAGTCACATAAAAACCAACAACACCAGTCGAAGGAGCTTTGACTCTCACAAATGCACCGGGCTGTCCTGTTACATAGTAATTAGATAAATTGTAACCTTTTCCCGTAATACAATTGTATAAATGACGGTAATTCCCACTGTCAACATTGTTTTTATTAGTGTAAGCAAATCCACCGCCCCAAAAACCGGAATAATCATATTGAAATGAAGCGTTTGTTGTTTGCCAGTCTGCTCCGCCTGCATCATAATAAAATGAATCGGCAGGTAAGGAAAAACTTTCAAAATCAGTTACAGTTTGGGATCTTGAAATCCCAAAAATTAATAAAGCTAAAAGAGTAATTGTTTTTTTCATATGGCTGTTTTTTTTGTTTTTAATTTTATAGTGAAGTGCGCTTGTTCTCCTTCGCTATTGGTTTATGATAAGTTAAAGTGAAGCTAATTTCGTAATTCCGCAAGGGCATTGGCCGTTGAGCGATAACCATATAATCTGCATTGTATAAATTATTAAAATGCAAGGCAGTCATAAAAGAAACTTTATTAAAAGTATGCTGATGGGAAATTTTCAAATTTGCATACTGATAAGGTTTCAACCATGAAGTATTATCGCTGGTGGTGAAACGGTAGCCGATATAATTATGATAATAAGAAATACCGAACTTATTGTACGCTATCGAAAAACTTCCGCCGTAATTATAGCGTGGTGTATAAATAAGCTGCTTATTCACCGATGCGTCATTCTCTAAATGGGATTCAGTTGAAGTGGAAAGCACATAAGCGCTGTTAAATCCGATCTGTGTTTTAAATTTATTTAAAGTGTAAGAAACACGGCTCGATGTTTCGGTACCACGACTATATACTTTCATTAAATTAATAGGTGTTGGATTCCCTCCGGGTCCCGGAACCCAATAGATCCAGTTACTGATGTTCTTATTAAAGTAGGTCATTTCCGTTTCAACCAAAAAGCGTTTGTATGGAAATTTAATTTCAAAACTTCCCTCATAAGTAAATCCTTCTTCAGGTTTAAGATCAGGATTTCCTCCCGGGTTCCAATAGAGGTCATTTAATGTTGGGAGACGGTAAACTTTAGCTGCATTTGCTTTTAATTTCACTTGTTTAAGTAGTTGATAAGAGATACCTGCGCCTCCTGTTAAAGGGATTTTTATTGCTTCAGAGAATTCCTGACGTAGATTTATATCGATTTGAAGTTTCTGTTCAAAGTAATTTAGGTTGTAGGCAAGCAAAAGAGCTTCTTTCGACATACTTTGGGAAGGTTTTAAATAATTAGGGGTTTCCGAAGTGTAATTCGTGTAATTGAAGCCGAAATATAATTTATGGTTTGTATTAATATAATAATTCACATCAGCTTCACTGATCAATGTTTTTATTTTACTTTCTGAGAATATTTTAACAGCGCTGTCAGTATAATTCAATCCATCGTTAAAGTAAGCAAACCGGACGGCAGGAACTATTTTTTTTCCCTGGTAGATCCAATCGGCGCTAAGTTTTAAATTTTCATCAGTTTGTGATGCAGAGCTTTTCTTGTTCCACAAAGCAGGGGGAAGATTCCTGAACGAAGAGTTATACCAGGCGCGGACAGTGATCTTATTATTCTTAAGGAACAAATAACTTAACTCCTGTAAAAAACCTTTAATGATAAAATCGGAATGCGTTTGACGCTTGATAATTGTATCAGAATATTCAAAATTGTTTTTCGAGCGGTTCAGGTATACTTTTGTGGTAAAGCTGAATTTACCGGATGAATAATGTATCACGGAATTCATTTTTTTCGTCGAATAACTTCCGCCGCCAATATTGATCGAAGTGAAAACGCCTTTATTGAATTTTGCTTTATTGTTCAGATGGATGCTTCCGCCCATTGCACCGCTTCCCCAAACCGCAGCCGACCCTCCATATTCAATACCAATATCATCAAAAATAAAATTGGGTAATTGCGAAAGATCGTTTTGTCCTAGCATATTATTCTGAATATTAAAACCATTCCAGAGAATTGCAGTTTGGGAAGCATTTCCTCCCCTGAAACTGCTGGTGCTTAAATTACCAGGACCGTAATTCTTAACGAACACCGGCGAATTCACAGATAATAATTCAGAAAAATTACTGTTGCTGAAATTTTGTTTGGTAAGAGAATCAAATTGCTGAACCTTTTTTCCTGCAATGAATTGTTTGGTTTGCACGCCAGTGATCTCTACTTCTTTTAAGGAGATCAAAGAACTGTCACTTGTTTGTGAAAAAGCGGTAGCCATTCCAAAACAGGACAACAGGGACAAGGCATAACGGATATGTATATTATTGCACAATTATCTTTTCAATAATTTGAGCAATACGGGAATAACAAAACAATTAAAATAAATCGTTTTCGCTAGCTTTTCTTCCCGAAAGCTACAAACTATGTGTTATTGGCAGGTCTTCTGACTTATCTCCCTTTGATGGCCTTCCCGAAGTCATCCTGAATTTTCCCGACAGCTATCGGGATCAGGATCTTTCAGTGGCTAAGAATGATCAAAGGCTGTTTTGAGAATCACAGCAGCGGGAACTGTTCGCGAATCACACGCGTTTCCCTTTTAATCTTTAACAATTAAAGAACCATTAACGACACAAATGTACAAAAAATTCCTGCGCTTACAAATTCAGGGCTAAAGCCTATGTAGTTGTGTGAGTTTTATAAACCCCGGCCTTAAGGCCGGGGTTATGGAAATGCGAAGAAGAAAAGGCTTTAGCCCTGAAAGGAAATTGATGCTTCTCTCTTTACTATGTGTTTGATCTTTTCGATCGAATCATACAATTCATCAAACGAAGCGATCACAAAATATTTATCCTGTATCTTATCATTCTCGAAACTTGTGTGCATTATTTTCTCGACATCAAATGTTAAATGCGTGGGTTCTGAACTTACCGAGAATTTAGATTCACCATAAGATGATAAAATTCCTGCACCGTAAATTTTCAGTTTTCCGTCTTCTTTCATCAGGCCAAACTCAACAGTAAACCAGTACAATCTTCCTAACATGCTTAAGATCTCAGGATGTTGTTTGTTCTTCACACCAAGTTCTCCGATGGTTTTAAAGAAATCACAAAACTTTTGATTCGTTAACAAAGGGACGTGCGCAAATACATCATGGAACATATCCGGCTCCGGCAAATAATCCAATTCACTTAATTTCCGCAGCCATGTTGTGGCAGGGAATTTTTGCCGGGAAAGTAAATTGAAGAAATCTTCTTCGTTAATAATACCTTCAACAACCTCTAAACTCCATCCGGTTTCTTTTAGCAGAATTTCATTTACCTCTTTAAAGTCAGGAATCCGTTCAGCACTGAACTTTATGGTCTTGATACTCTTTAAATATTCCGACGAGGCAAGTTCTTCCAAAAGGATCATCTGCCTTTCGAAAAGTGTTTTCCATACCAGGAAGTCTTCCGGTGTGTAAAGATCATAATCTTGTTTTAAGTTCTGTTTAAGCGCGTAAGTTTTCATTTTGTTATGGTTTTGGTAATAAATTAAAAAGCCCTGTTCGGTTTGAACAGGGCTCTGATTATAGTAAAAAATTAGTTTAATATATATAAAGCATACCTGTTCCAACTGTGCGCGGATACCAATAATAATATGCTTTTGATAGATTCATCACAACAAATGTATTAAATAAATCTAATTCAGCAAATGAAACCGTCAGGGCTAAAGCCCAATATTATTCTGTTTGTACAACCCCGGACTTAAGTCCGGGGTTTAAAATACTAAGTAAATTGCGGGCTTTAGCCCTGACTGAATCCCGATTTGATTAAAAAATCATTGTTAAAAACATTCCAAACCTGTAAAAGATGCGTTATTGGTATTGGGTAACTTTATAACCTGATGAAACGACTGGTTCTCATAGTATCTTGTTTTGTCTTGTTTTTGAACTTTTCGTACGAGAAGCCTAAAGACAAGACGCCTGATTTTTTGGCGCTAGAGACCAAATGGGTGGATTCTGTTTTCAATGCTTTAACACCTGATGAACGCATCACCCAATTGTTCATGATCGCGGCTTATAGTAATAAAGACATCAAGCATGTCCGTGAAACACGCGAGATCATTCAGAAATATAATGTGGGTGGATTGATCATGATGCAGGGCGGACCGCTTCGTCATGCTAAATTGGTTAACTATTACCAGGATAAAACAAAAACGCCTTTATTATTAAGTATTGATGGAGAGTGGGGATTGGCCATGCGTTTGGATAGTACGCCACGTTATCCTAAACAAATGGCACTCGGGGCAATTCAAAATGACTCGTTGATCTATTACATGGGAAAACAAATTGCAAAAGAATGCAAGCGTGTTGGCCTCCATGTGAATTTCGCGCCTGTTGTGGATGTAAATAATAATCCTGCCAATCCTGTGATCGGCATCCGGAGTTTTGGTGAGGATAAAAATAAAGTAGCTGTTAAAGCTTATATGTACATGAAAGGAATGCAGGACGAGAAAGTGATGGCAAATGCAAAACATTTTCCCGGTCACGGTGATACAGATGTGGATTCGCACAAGGGGTTGCCTTTGATTTCTCATCCCAAACAAAGATTAGACTCTTTAGAATTATATCCCTTCAAATATTTATTCGATCGCGGACTTGCCAGTGTCATGGTAGCGCATTTGAATGTTCCGGCTTTAGACACAACAAAGAATTTGCCATCAACCTTATCGCCTAAGATCGTAACTGATCTCTTAAAAAAAGAAATGGGATTTGAAGGCCTGGTCTTTACTGATGCTCTCAACATGAAAGGCGCTTCTGATTATTTTACGCCCGGTGTTATTGATGTGAAAGCGTTGCAGGCAGGAAATGATGTACTCTTATTTTTGAATGAAGTGCCTAAAGCATTAGAAGAAATTAAAAAAGCGATTGCGGCGGGAACGATCAAGCAGGAAGAGATCGATGCCCATTGTAAAAAAGTATTGAAAGCAAAATACTGGTGCGGTTTGAATGAGAAACATGGCGTCCGTACAAAGAATCTTTACGAAGACCTGAACACAAGGGAATCTGATGCCCTGAATACAAAACTCGCAGAAGCGACAATGACCTTGTTGAAGAACGATAAGAATTTATTGCCTTTAAAGAATCTTGCCGGCTTAAAGATCGCCGAAGTATCGATCGGAATGGAGGAGAAGAATACATTTAGTGAGGCAGCTTTGCATCATGCACCAATGGAACATTTCGGTATTGAGCACGACGCTAAGAAAAAAGATATCGATTCTTTATTCTCCAAATTAAAGAACTACAATTTCGTGATCCTACAGGTAAACAAATCAACTTTAAAGCAGGAAAAGAATTACGGCGTAACAGATCAAAGCCTGAAGATCATCGATTCTATCTCTTCATGGAAACCAACAGTTGCTGTATTCTTCAATAATCCTTATGTGATGAATGCTTTAAAATGGCCAAGCCGTTTGGAGTCTATTATCATGGCTTATGAATTTACGCCGTTCACACAACGCGCTGCTGCAAATGTGATCTTTGGTGCTGTTAAAGTGAATGGCAGACTTCCTGTTTCAACACAGTATTTTAAACTGAATACAGGTCTCGATCTCGATAAGGTCATCCGGACCAAGTTTGTCGATCCCAGTTCAATGGGGATCCAAAAAAAAAACCTTGAGATAATCGATAGCATTGCTAATCTTGGCATTACCGAAAAAGCTTACCCGGGTTGCCAGGTCGTTGCCATTAAAGACGGTAAATTATTCTTCCAAAAATCGTACGGAACTTATACTTACGACAGCGCTTCGCCAAAAATTACCGATCAAACCATTTATGATCTTGCTTCAATAACTAAGATCTCTTCTTCTTGTCTCGCCTTAATGAAGTTGAATTCAGAACAGAAATTTGATTACAAAAAAACCTTAGGTTATTATCTTCCTGAAGTCGCAGGTAGTGATAAAAGTGATCTTGTGATAGAAGATGTGTTAACACACCAGGCGGGATTAATGGCATGGATCCCTTTCTATTTGAAAACAATGGATAAACAGGGGAATTATAAACCGGGTTATTATGATGATAAACGTTCTGCAAAATATCCTGTACAAGTCGCAAAGAATTTATATGCTGCGAAATGGGTGGCAGATACAATGTTCAGCAGAATTTTAAGAAGCAAGCCCGAAGAAAAAGGAAAATATCTTTACAGTGATCTCGGTTACTATTTTATGCAGCGCATCATTGAACAATTAACTTCTACACCGCAGGAAATTTATGTAGAAGAAAATTTTTATAAACCAATGGGACTTGGATTGACCTATCGTCCTCTGGATAAGTATAAATTAGAACAGATTGCCCCGACAGAAAATGACACTAAATTCAGAAAGCAAGTTGTGCACGGTTATGTGCATGATCCCGGTGCGGCGATGCTCGGCGGGGTAGCAGGACATGCCGGATTATTCGGCACAGCAAAAGATCTGGCGTTGTTAATGCAAATGTATTTGGACAAAGGGGTATACGCCGGTGTTCGATACCTGGATAGTAATGTTGTTAAAGATTTCACAAACTATCATTTTCCGAATAACAGAAGAGGCTTATGTTTTGATAAACCCGAACCTGATCCGAAAAAAGATTCTCCTGTTACTGATCTTTGTTCTCCTGAAAGTTATGGTCACAGCGGTTTTACAGGAACATTCACATGGATAGATCCGAAGAATAAATTAATTGTAGTATTCTTATCAAACCGTGTTTATCCGGATGCCGAAGAGAATAAATTAGCTAAGCTGGGAATAAGAGGAAAAATTCACAGAGCCTTTTACGAAGCTGTTCAATCTGCTGAAGCAGTTCCTTATCAATAACTGATTCAAAGCAACTACCTGTAAGACCCCCTCCCGGCTAAAGCCGTACTCCCCCTTGAAAAAAGGGGGAGAAAGATTCGTTTTTTAATTAATTGCAGGAAGCAATCCGTAATTCTTACCGTACTCCAACATTTGATTTAAGAAATCTGTTGGATATTCGATCTTCACGTCAACGATCTTACCGTCTTTCATCACCGGTGTTAATTTAGGCTGAATGAATCCCGAATAAGATGCGATCTTTAATTTGCCGTAACGGTCTAATACTTCTTTATGTAAAGCCGGATCTATTTTTACGCCGTAGTTTTCTATCAGATCACGCCCTGCCTTATAATCACCTTGCGATTTAACGCGCTGTATCTCCTTTAATAACTCACCAAACAGAACGCGCAGTTTGTTATAATCGTTAACAACGAAATAAGTTTTGCCGTCTTTCACGATCTTTTCGATCACATTTTCTTTTTGTCCTTTTTCATACACCCATCCTGCTACCATTTGGCGGTTACGCATGTGTGATTCCTGGATATTGTCGCCTAATTTTATACGGTTGGTTTGCAGCATTAAACCATTGGTGATATAATCATCATACGCTGCTTTTCCGCAATCCAATGATGGCATTACACCAAGGTCAATTAGTTTTTGATCCATCAAATAATAAAGAGCTACTAAGTCCGCACGACCTTCTTCTAAAGCACTCGCATAATTCTTCAGGGTTTCGTGAGAAGCTCCAACACCATCTTCGATCTTTCCGCTGGCATGGCCAATTACTTCGTGCATATCTGTGTGTAATTTATCGGCAAGAGCCCCGTATTTTTTTGCACGTTCTTTGATCTCATCATTATAATAAAATTCATTCCCTACAGTTTCTCCTCCTGAATTATCAAGCGCCTCAACAATGTTTCCAATGTTCACCGATTTAGAGCCATGCTCTTTACTTGAACGGATCCATTCATTGTTTGGTAAATTGATCCCTATTGCTGAAGCAGGACCCGCGTCTCCGGTTTCAATCACTGCGTTAATTACTTTTGCGGAAATACCTTTTACAGAATCCTTTTTATGCTGTTTCAGGATCGGCGAATTATCTTCGAACCATTGTGCGTTTTCCCCGATGGTAGAAATACGTTTACTGGCTTCAAAATCCTTTACTGAGACAACTGATTCAAATGAACCTTTGCGCCCTAAAGGATCCTGGTACATTTCAATAAAACCATTTACTACATCCACGGCAGCTTCCGTATCTTTTACCCATGCGCAGCAGTAGTCGTCAAAATCTTTAAGATCGCCGGTCTGATAATATTTAATTAATTTTTCTAAGGATACTTTCTGTGCAGGAGTTTCTGCAACCGTAACGGCTTTACTTAACCAATACACTATCTTTTCGATAGCGGGTGAATACATACCGCCCACTTTCCAGACTTTCTCAACCAGCTGACCGTTCTCTTTCACTACTTTGCTGTTCAGACCGATCATCACCGGTGTTTTCGAATTCTTATCATTTTTCTTTTCGTAGAATGCTGTCACTTCTTTTTCATTAACACCTTCGTAAAAATTAACAGCGGACGATGTTACCAGGTCTTGTTTTGGATCAAGCTGAACTTTTTTAGGCGCCACTTTTTCGTTGAACATAATGTCAATAATAAAATCTGAAAAAGCGGCTGCAGTTTGCCCTGCTGCAATAGGTAATTTAGTTGAATCGGTATGATGGATCAATTCGCTTACTAATCCTTTTGAGGATTCAGGAATTATTTTATCGCTGCTGTAATGATGATGGATACCATTACTGAAGAATACACGTTTAGCATACACCATGAATTTCTTGAATTCAGGATCATTCTGGTCAATATGCTCATCCACATCAGAAAGGATAGCTTCTAATGTTTTCCTTACTGTTAAATTGTATTTATAGTTTTGGTCCCATGTTATATCTCTTCCGCAAAGTGCAGCTTCGTATAAATAATAAAGAAGTTCTTTTGTTTGGGCAGGAAGTTTTTCAAAATCCTTTACTTCGTAACGTAATACGCGCAGATCAGCGAACTGTTCAGATACATACTCAAATTTTTCTTCAGGTTTTACTGAATCAACAGCTGCGATCTTCGATTCGATCTGTGCTAATTCGTTAGAATCCGATCTGCATGAGCTTAATGCAAGAGTAACAGCAGCCGCAGCCAGTAAATGTAAGCGCTTCATAAATGGTGATTTTTAGAGGTACAAGGATACGGTTTTATGGAGTTTTTTGCAAGTTTTGACCTCACCCTTCCGCCTGAAGGCGGACGTCCTCTCCTCAAAGGAGAGGAATGAACACTGTTTTTACGGAATTTTATACACGTACCCCAATAACACACACATCATCCACCTGCTCAAGATTGCCTTTCCAGTTATTGAAGGCGTTGAGCAGGATCTCACATTGTTCTTTCATGCTTTTATTGGCATTGCTTACCAATAATTCTTTTAGCTGCTTGTATTTGAATTTCTTTCCTTTAGGGCCACCGAACTGATCGGCATAGCCATCTGTGAAAATATAAATGATATCGTTCTTGCTGAGTTGTATGGTATGAGTTGCGAATGGTTTAGGGTCATCAACTTTACCAATAGGTTGTTTGGTAGCAGTGACTTCTTTCGGTTCGCCTTTATGCAAATACCACAGCGGATTATTGGCACCGCTCCAGGTAAGCTCTAATGTTTTTGTATTTAAACAACATAACGAAATATCCATTCCGTCCTGCACATTACTTTCGCTTTTCTCAAATGTTTCAAGGACCAGTTCACGTACCTTGTCTAAGATCTGTCCTGTAACTTTTAATCCGAATTCTTTTACGGCGCGGTTAAGGGCGGTGCTGCAAATTACACTTACCATTGCGCCCGGTACACCATGGCCTGTACAATCGCAGGCAGCGAAATAGATACTGTCTTTTGTTTTCTCCATCCAGTAGAAATCACCGCTCAGTACATCTTTTGGTTTGTATAGTAAGAATGAATCCGTTAATGTTTTTTCCCAGAGATGGATAGGCGGCATGATCGCTTCCTGGATCCGTTTGGAGTATTGGATACTGTCTGTGATATCCTTATGTTGTTCTTCAATGATATGATTCTTCTCGGCAAGTTCGGAGTTTACTTTTTGTTTGATCCTGTTCTGGCGGATAAGGATGAAAACAACAAAACCAACGATCCCTAAAATTATAACGATAAGTACGATCGCGATTTGCTGGCGGCTGCTTTCTACATTCTTCAATTCTATTTGTTGATTCAATAATTTATTTTGCGCTTCTTTTTTCTCTGTGTCATATTTAGTTGACATTTCAATAAGCTGATTGTTTTGTGTTTGGCTTTGAAGAGAATCTTTAGCCTTCACGGAAAGATCATAGTACTTTAAAGCCTTATCTAATTTATTTTGGTCACGATAGATCTCATGTAATGTGTGATAAGTTTCAACCAGATCACCGAAATCCCTGATCTTCTCACCTATGAAAACGCAGCTATCCAGATATTTGATTGCGTTCGGATAATCTTTTTTATCCCGGTAAACCAACGCAATGTTGTGATAAGCTGCAACCAAGCCTTTTTGATCTTCTGATTTTTTAGCATAAACAAGACAAGTTTTAAGGCTTGTTAAAGCTTTCTCGAAGTTTCCGCGTTCCTGATAGATGACAGCAATATTACCTAAACAAGTCATTACTCCGTCAATATCGTTAAGGAATTTGTAGATCTCAAATCCTTCTTCCCAGTATTTTTGCGCTTTGAAATCGTCCTTTTGATAATATAAGCCTCCAAGAAGGTTTAAACAATCAGCATATGCTTTTTTGTTTCCCGAAGCTTTAGATCTTTCCAATACAATATTATATTGGGCCAGTGCATTTTCGAATAAATTTTGCTCAGCATAAACCAATCCCATGTTCATGCCTGTCTCAATCATACCTTTTTCTATTTTTAAAGTTTCATATAATTTATCGGCTTGAATATAATATTCCAAGGCCATATTATATTTTCCTTTCTCATAGTAAACATTGCCAATACCCAATAGTAAGTCGGCTTCAGATGTTTTAAAGCCGTTCTTTTTTGAAAAAGTTAAACCATTTTTACCATAAAATAGTGCTGAGTCAGGATTGAGTCGACAGTATTTAAAACATAATTCAGAGTAGATAACGGCTTTTTGAGTGCCATTTGAATTATTTAGTGCCAATTTGAGAGAATCAATACTTGAAATAAGTGGTTGACTGGTAATTACCAGTAAAATAAGGTAGAATATGCGTAAAGCGAGTTTCAAAATATCCACGACAATTTAAATAAAAAATTTCAAAATTTCGAAAATTGTGCTATTATTGTATAAAGAAATAAACTTTAAAACTTATATATTATGGCAAGAGGAATTATTACTAAAAAACCCGCAGGAACTACAACTGCTGGTAGAATTATCGTAACCAATGCTGAATCAGCCGGTGTTATCAGTGGTGGTGGTACGGATACAGGAGCAGGTACCGGAGGCGATGCAGTTGGTGCTAGCCCGGTAAGTATTGAGAACGGACAAGGCGTTGATTTTACAGAAGCGAACGCAAATAATGTTGGTGATATCGTTGACTTTGTTTTCGATGGGCAGTTAGGTTCAGGTCTCCAGGGTGTGGGTAAAGCAACTGTGATCACCGGTAATTACACGGATAATGTGGTGGTGGGTGCAGGACAAAATACAGTTATTATCGCGGGAAACCTGGAAGGTAAGATCTCTGTTAATGGCGGAACTTTAGTTATCGCCGGTAATACATTTATTGCAGGAAAGGTGGAATCAGCAGTTGCAGATTCTTCTATTCTTGTAGATAATGGTACTACGATTGAGGGAAAAATCGAGATGAGCGCTTTAAGTACATTGGTTGTAAGGAATTCTACGATCGAAGGTAAATTATCTGCTAACGGTCTTAATTACGTTTGTGTAAAAGGTTGTACAGTTAGAGGTAAACTGGAAGTATTAAACTCTAAAACCTGTAAATGCACAGGTAATACCGTACAAGGGCAAACTAACACGCCGGGCTGCCAGGCATAATAACCTGCGTTTTTTATACTAAGTATATAAACTTAATAAGCCACGTAAAATTTTACGTGGCTTTTTTATTGTTATTGAAAAGCAACAGCAAGTTTTCTTTTCTCCATTGTTAAAATCGTTAATGCAATCGCGGGTTTAAGAAATGCAATTGTTAACTATGTTAAAGCAATCGCGAGAATTACCAATGCAGCCGTGAGAACTACCAGTGCAGCTGCAAGGACTATGGATGCAGTCGCGAGAACTACCGATGCAGCCGCGAGAATTACCGGTGCGGCCGTGAGAACTACCGACGCAACTGCGAGAACTGCCAATGCGGCCGTGAGAACTACTGACGCAACTGCGAGAACTACCAATGCAGCCGTGAGAACTACCGGTGCAGCTGCGAGAACTACTGATGCAGCCGTGAGAACCAGAGAGTGTCCAACAAAGTGTGTAAACGAGTTCGACCAGAGACGAGAGCGTCGGATAAAGCGTTTAAAACTACTTTTAAAATATATGGATCAAGTACAGCTTAAGAATAAATACCCGCCTAAACTTCTCAACATTAACATCTCCTAACAAAACAATTCCGTTTCTTTGCAATTCACATGTCACTTTTTACTGCCTCATTAAATTCGGGATCTAATGGCAATTGCTATTATGTGGGCAATGCACAGGAAGCTGTATTGATAGATGCAGGGATCTCCTGCCGTGAAACAGAAAAACGCCTGGCCCGTTTAGGTTTGAGCATGAAACCGGTTAAAGCTATTTTCATTTCTCACGAGCACACCGATCATATCCGTGGAGTAGAGGTGCTCTCAAAAAAATATAAGGTCCCGGTTTACATCACTGAACTTACCATGCGCTCGGGTGGTTTAACCATCCACGAAGAATTGATGAGAACATTCAAACCACATGAGTCGATTACCATTGGCAATTTAACTGTCATTCCTTTTCCAAAACGCCACGATGCTTCCGATCCTTTCAGTTTTATAGTGAAGAACAAAGAAGTTTGTGTCGGCGTTATGACTGACATCGGCAGCAGTTGCGAACATGTGATCAATTACTTTAAACAATGTCACGCCGTTTACCTCGAGGCAAATTATGATCACGATATGCTGATGAACGGACAATATCCAATTTATTTAAAGAAAAGGATTAGCTCTGATCACGGACATCTCTCGAACGATCAGGCGGTGGAATTGTTTACAAACCATCGCGCGCCGTTTTTAAGTCATGTGTTCTTATCCCATCTTTCTAAAGAAAATAACGACCCTCAAAATGCGGCAGCAACTTTTCTTAAACATGCAGGAGATACTAAAATAATAGTTGCTTCACGTTACAAGGAAACACCTGTGTTTTGCATCACTGCAAATAGTTTGAATGCGCAGGAAGTGAATCTGCCGGGAGCACAGATGGCTTTGTTTTGAAGTAAGTGCTTATTAAAAGCGGGGCGCTTCATCCTAAACCCTCATCCGTCAACCAAAGGTTGACACCTTCTCCCATAGGGAGAAGGGAAATTCTCCATCGGAATTATTTCTTATATCCCATACTAAATTCATAATCTACTTTGCACGGCACAGGAACTTTGCCGCAAAGTGCGGGAGAGTAGAGTGGGAGTAATGCTACAACACGTGTAGCTTCTGCTTCCAGTTCTTTATCTCCTGAAGGAGAAATGAGTTTTAAGAAAGTAGCTTTGCCATCCTTCTCCACCATCCATGCAAATTTTACCTGTGTATTCCTTGCATATTCTTTAGCAGGGAGTTTAAAATTCTTTTCCATGAAATCCCATAAGGTAAATTTCTCATCTTTTATTTCAGGATATACATCCAGCTCAGTATACACCTGCATCATTACCTCTGTATCAAAACCGGGTTTACAACGGTCTATCATCTGCGCATTCGCATTCGCAAACCACAGAACTACCAAAACAATAATTGATTTTCTCATTTCTTTAGGTCTTTTAATTTCTTCTCAATATACTTCTCAGTCGGCATTTGAGCTTCCTGGATACGTTTCGCGTAATTGATACTGTCTTTAATATCTTTATGTGCTTCTTCTACTTTTAATTTTTCCACTTCCAGTTCAGCAGTGCGCTCTTTCACTTTATTTTCAAGAATGGCTTTTTCATAACGTAACTTACTTTCCCTTCTCTTGATGTAACCGTAAATGATCAAACCTATCAGGACAATACACAAAACATAGAACCAGGTCGTCCGCCAAAAGGGTGGAGTGATGGTTAGTTTGATCTTTGTTGGTTCCCCCCAGAAACCATCATTATTCGATGCTTTAATTAAAAGCGTATAAGTGCCGGGATCAAGATTGGTGAATGTAACGGATTGCTCGTTGCCAACGTTCACCCAATTCTCATTGAATCCCTCGAGTTTGTAAGCGTATTGGTTCTTTGTAGGGTCCGTATAATCTAAAGCAGCAAAATCGAATTCGAAGAAATAATTTTTATACGATAATGTGATCTCATCGGTGAAAGAAGGATCTAATGGTAATTTGTAAGGTTTATTTAATGATGTGAAGGCAGTGAGCACTACGTTAGGTGGTGTTGTGTTTAAACTGATGTCAGATGCGTTGAATGCATTGAACCCGTTCAACCCGCCAAAGAATAAAGCGCCGTTCGGTAAACTGCCGCATGCTTCGGCCGAGAATTGTTTTCCCTGTATGCCGTGTGCGGTAGTAAACATAGTGAATTCTTTGGTCAACGGATTTAATTTACAAATGCCATACTGATGCGTGAACCAGATGAATCCTGTGTTGTCTTCCTGTATGGATGCAACCTGGCTGGTAAAAGCAATATTGAGTTCTGAGTAACCGGTTGCTTTCCCGGTTTGCGGGTTGTAAGAAAAAAGGCCGATGGATGTCCCAACCCATAAAATACCTTTACTGTCCTGGAATAAAGTGATAACACCAACGTCAGGCGGCAATAATTTCACTTTATCCCCGAAGATCAATTTTGCAGTACGTGTATCCGGATCAAAAAGATTGACGCCATTATTAGCAGTACCTATCCACAATTTTCCGTCAGCATTCATGATCATGGCGGTAATGTAATCACTGCTTAATCCGTTTGGTTTGTTAGCTGTGTATACGCGCGTGAAATTATCTTTGTCAGGATTATAAATGTTCAGTCCTTTTTCTGTAGCGATCCATAAGCGTCCCTTTTTATCCTCTACAATATGATTAGGCGCCTGGTTCGAAATAGTAGTAGTATCAGGGGTCGAAATATAATTCACGTATCTTTTCTTCTTCGGAAAATAACGGTAGAGCCCTGCACCAAAAGAAGCGATCCATACAGTACTGTCGTGATAAGGAAAAATGGAAAGTACAATGGTATTATGACGTATAGAGCCTTCCTGGAATTCATCCATCGGCAGCAGTGTGAATTGTTTGGTTTGATAGTTGAAGATACTAACACCTGCATTCGAACCAATATAAACTTCATTGGCTGATCTAGGTTTGATAGAGAAGATAGAGTTATTGATCAGTGTATTTTCTTTATTGCTTTCATGTTTATAATAACCGAAATTCAGTACACGCGGATCCATCACATTCGCACCGCCTTTCCATGTACCTGTCCAGATCAAACCACTTCTGTCCTGGAAAATACTGAATGTTGTATTATCGTTTATAGTTTCAGGATCATCTTTGTTGCTTTCGAACAAAGTTGATTTTTTATCAATGGCATCAAATTTTCCCAGGCCGTGTTCTGCAGTAGCAAACCATATATTGCCTTTTGTATCCTCATAATACTGTGATACAAGTGATGCGTCATGCAGGTCTTTATAAGGATGTCCTGAAACATCGAAATGATCATATACTTTTTTATTTTTCTTGTCAATGATCACAGTACCGAATGCCCAGCAGCTTACCCAGGTATTTCCTTTACTGTCACAAAAGATCGCTTTGGGAGTGTTCGAAGGAAGTTTTAAGGCGCTGCTCTCCGTGTAATATTCACATTTACCTGTTTTCGGATCATATTCCGTAACACCTTTACCGGGATTGGAACACCAGAGATGTCCGTCCCTATCTGCAGCCATGTAACGGATGTTGTTAGAGAGGAAAGGAATTTTATGTTCTCCTTCTGTCCGGTAAGTAGTGAACGTTTCTGTTTTCTTGTCAAAAACACTCAGGCCATTATAAGTAGCGATGTAAAGTTTTCCCGGTTGTGTTTCAATGATCGCATTTACAAAACCATGACCGATCCGGTTTGTTTTTGTAGAATCCGGAAAGTAATTAGTGATCTCTAAAGTTTTAAGATCGATCCTGAACATACCGCCACCGCCTGTACCGCCCCATAAATTATCTTCATTATCGGCATACAAACAACGGATGGAATTATGAGTGATGGAGGTGCTGTCTTCAATGTTAGCTTTAAAATTTGTGATCTTTTTACCGTCGTATTTATTTAAACCATCGTTGCTCCCGATCCAGATGAAACCTTTTTTATCCTGCGCGAAACAACTTACATAATTCTGGGTGAGTCCTTCTTCAACGGTAATGTGGCGAAAACGTGCGAATTGGGCTTCGATAATTCCGGAAGCGAGAACAAGGAGAAGGACTATTTGTTTTTTGAGATTCAACAATTATAAAAATAGTCAATTTCGCTTATGCGGAGAAGCTATTTGGAATAGTATGAAAAACAAAAAAGCCCCGATTGGGGCTTTTTGTGGTACCGTAGGGAGTCGAACCCCAAACCTTCTCATCCGTAGTGAGATGCTCTATCCAGTTGAGCTACGGAACCAATATTTTTCTTAAATAATCTCTTCCTTGTCCTGTTTTTAAAAACTTCTCTCTATTTCTTGCTTCAGCTAATGTAGCAAACTCCTCTTTATGAACTAACTTCCAAGGTAAATATCCTTTTGTCGATCTATTTTGTCCTTTATTGTGTTCAAGAAGTCTTCGATCTAGGTTATTTGTAAAACCTTTATATAACCTACCATCTTTTTCACTTTTTAAAACATATACAAAGAACTTATTCATTTCAAGTAATCCAGTTGAGCCCTGCCTGCTGCAGGCGGGTACGGAACCGTTCAAATAGGGCGCAAATATAGTACTTTTTATTTATTCTTTAAAATAATAGCCCTTGCAACATCAGGCTTATTTGTAATGATCCCATCCACCCCGCGGCGCACCAATTTCTTCATTTTCCGCTTATTATCAACGGTCCAGACGAACACGGTCTTGCCCTGGGAATGAAGCTTTTTTATGACCTTTCTCGACGCAAATTTCCCGTACACATTTACCCCTTGCCATGCCGAGAAATCGTCTTTTTCTCCTCTTTTTGAGAAAGTAAAACTGGCTAAAGGGAATTTAAATACGATCAGTTTCTGAAGCTTCGCGCCTGTTTTTTGTTTTTGTAAATTCAGTAACGCTTGCTTATCAAACGAGTGAATGATATCTACCCAGCTCTCTGCATTATTCGCTTTTATTATGGTAAGGATATTGTTCTCTATACCGGGATAATAAGCGCTGCCTTTTTTAATTTCTATCAATAATTTACATCGTCCGTTAATGAATTTAATCGCAGAATCCAGGGTGGGAGGATTTTCATTTGTCCCTCTTATTTTCAGAGTACAGAACTCGGCGCAATTAAGATCCCTGACATCACTTTTACCTTTTGGACAACCTTCGCAGGTACGATCTACCGAGAAATCATGCATCAGAACAACCACACCATCTTTGGTCTGGTGAACATCTGTCTCAATATAATCGGCCTTCATTTTTATAGCTTCCTCAAAGGCGGAAAGCGTATTTTCGGGTTTATAAGCACTGGCGCCACGGTGTGCTATTACGAGAGGCTGGGCCATAGTCCTTCCAATTAAAATAATGAAAATAAGTAATGAGGTCAGGCGCATTTCACTGTAAAAATAGTGAGTAATAAAGGAGAAAAACTAAAATTGTTTATTTTTAACAGCATTCCTTCGGTTAACTCTCAGGATATAATAAAACCATGCATTTTGTTTTACTCTTTATTATACCAATTGTAAAATGTAAGGAAATCGCTAACTTGCAGGCCTATGCAAACTATAATTGAAGCCGCATGGCAAAACCGCGAACTGCTGAAAGAGGCAAATACGCAAAACACCATTAACGAGGTAATTGAATTATTGGATAAAGGAAAATTGCGCGTTGCAGAACCTTTAGCTGATGGTAACTGGAAAGTAAATGATTGGGTGAAGAAAGCCGTGATCATGTATTTCCCGATCCGTAAAATGGAAACTATTGAAGTTGGTCCTTTCGAATTCCACGATAAAATGGCGTTGAAAAAAGATTATGCTTCCCTGGGTGTGCGGGTGGTGCCGCATGCTGTTGCGCGTTATGGTTCGTTCTTAGCGCCAGGTGTTATTATGATGCCGAGTTATGTGAATATTGGTGGTTATGTGGATAGCGGAACTATGGTTGACACATGGGCTACCGTTGGAAGCTGCGCGCAAATTGGAAAGAATGTTCACTTAAGCGGTGGTGTTGGTATCGGAGGCGTATTAGAACCTGTTCAGGCTGCACCCGTAATTATTGAAGATGATTGTTTCATTGGTTCACGCTGCATTGTAGTGGAAGGTGTTAGAGTAGGAAAGCAGGCTGTGTTAGGTGCTAATGTAGTTCTGACTTTATCAACTAAAATAATTGATGTTACCGGCGAAAAACCGGTTGAGACCAAAGGTTACGTTCCTGAAAGAAGTGTTGTGATCCCGGGATCATACACTAAAAAATTCCCTGCGGGTGAATTCCAAGTGCCATGTGCTTTGATCATTGGTAAACGTAAAGCAAGTACTGATCTTAAAACTTCGTTGAATGATGCTTTAAGAGAGCATAACGTTGCTGTTTAGGCCAGGAAATATTAGTAAATTAGTTTAATGTTAAGACTGGGGAAAATACTTTGTTTACTTGCTGTTTTAATGATATTGAACGGATGTAAGAAAGACCCTAAGATCGAAGAAGCGGTAATTGTAAATTCACAGGCGCCGGCTTTTAATTGCGGTAGACCAAGTTTTATCGATACGGTTTTAGTTACTCTGGCTGGCCCTCCTAAGATCACTTCTTCGATCAGCGGTATTAATAATTTATATGTTGCTACACCTGGCGCATCAACACTTGAAATAGTGAAGATGGATTGTGATGCGAATTTCATCTGGAAGAAGAATTTCTATTACGGGTCAGAAAAAGTAGTTTCAGTTTCTGCTCTTGGGAAATATGATGATTTTTATGTTTTGACCGCGACCGATAATTTTACTGTTTCAGGCGGTGTTGATACTGTTAAGGCATGGGTTAGTTATGCTGAAGTTACAAATTCAACTACTATCAATTGCGATAGAAGTGTTTTTGCTTACGTCTTTAATCCGAAATTGGTAACAGATCAGTCTATTACCGCTTTGCCAAATTATTCTCGTTTGTATAAATATGATGGTGCCGGAAATTTGCAATGGCAGAAAAATTTAACCGGAAATTTCTACAACAATATTGGATTGAGTGCTGATACTAATAGTAATATTTATGTCCTGACTGCAGAAAGGAAGACATATGCACCGCATGAGGTGTTTACTTTTACTCCTAGTACTTATCCAATGTACGACATGCCATTAGATTCGAATGGATTTACAATTACAAAGATCGATCCATTTGGGAATCAGGTGTCTTCTAAAACTGTAAATAAAGTTTATGCTTATAATGCGGGCGATTTCAATCCTGCCATTAGTGTTTCTGCAAATCATGTGAATGTTATTTGTAGCAGAGATGTTTATGTTTTCGATATGAATCTGGGTTACTATATTAAAACGTCTCCTGTTTCCGCTAATTGTGTCAACAAAGCAATAATGCCTTTAAATAATCCATATGTTCCTAATTCGTTATTCCATCTTGGTGTAAACGACGGAATAAGCACAACTTATCTTTTTGAAACCTGGAATGGTGCAAATAAATTAAATTCATCTGTTTATTCAGACCAAACTAATTTAGCCGGTTTACCCAGTATGGACTCTGACGGGAATATTTATTTCGCGAGGGCAGGTTATATTGAAAAATTTGATCCTAATGGTTATAAAATATACCATTCAGCACTACTTATCCCTCCGTTCACAATAACATGTTTAGCGACTAAATTGGATCAGGTCTATTTCTTTGATTATGAAAGTTCAGGAAAATTATATGTTGTAAAACCAAATGCCAACGGGAATTATTAGAAAATGATATTAATATTAACCATACTTATCATTCATTTTTTGGCGGACTTTGTTTTCCAGTCATCGCAAATGGCCACAGGAAAAAGTAAAAGTGTTAAGTGGTTAAGCATACATGTAGGGGTTTATGGCTTGGTAACACTTCTTTCTGCTTTTCTTATTTCAATGAAACTGGATAGTTTTTATTATGGTTTCAGTTGGTGGATGGCGAATGTGGCTCTTCATTTTGTGGTTGATTTCTTCACTTCCAAAATAACTTCCCGTTTATGGGAGCAAAAGAATATGCGTTTGTTCTTTGTGATGATCGGTTTAGATCAGCTATTACACAACATTTGTTTGTTAGGTACGTTATATTTTCTTAAAGTAAATGCTTTAAATTAATTGAAAGCACATTACAATAACATATTAGTTATTCAAACTGCTTTTATCGGCGATGCGATCCTTGCAAGTTCTGTGTTGGAGAAATTGCATCATTCTTTTCCGGAAGCATCCATTTCTTTATTGGTAAGAAAAGGAAATGAACTTTTGTACCTCGAACATCCATTCTTAAAAGAGGTCTTAGTTTGGGATAAGAATAATGATAAATATTCTGATCTCCTTAAACTCCGCAAAAACATAAGACAAAAGAAGTTCGATGCGGTGATCAATTTACATCGCTATACCAGTTCCGGATTTTTAACTGCTTTCTCTGGCGCAAAATATACTACAGGATTTAGTGAAGGTATTTTTTCATTATTCTTCTCCAAAAAAGTAAAACATATTATAGGTGATGGTCGTCACGAAACAGAACGCTACAATGAATTGATCGAGGACATCACAGACAAAACTGTCTTCAAACCTAAACTATATCCTTCTGCTGGCGACTTCGAAAAAGTAAAACAGTATAAAAACGGACCTTATGTATGTATCTCTCCATCTTCAGTATGGCGCACGAAACAATTACCGGAACAAAAATGGATCAATCTATGTGATGCTATTCCTGAAGAAATAACTATTTATATTCTCGGCTCTAATAACGACAGGGGAATGTGTAACAGTTTAAAAGCAAAATTAAAACACCAGAATACAAAGGTTTTAGCAGGAGAATTGACCTTGTTAGAATCAGCCGCTTTAATTAAGGATGCAAAAATGAATTACGTGAATGATAGCGGACCGCTTCATTTAGCTTCAGCTACCAATGCTAACGTTACTGCGTTCTTCCTTTCAACGATTCCGGCGTTTGGCTTTGGACCATTATCTGACAATCAAAGAATTGTTGAGGTAAAGAACTTAGAATGCCGTCCGTGTGGAATACATGGTTATAAGAACTGTCCAAAAGTCCATTTTAAATGTGGGTTTGATATGAATGTGAGAAATTTATAAACTGCTTCAAAACCCCTCCGTCTATTCTGCTAAAGCAGAATGAGCCTGTCTCCCCTTAAAGGGGAGAAAATTATTCGGTAATCTTAATAATGTATGCTGCAGTTTTTATGGAGTCTCTTTCTTTCGTTACTGCATCTGTTTTGAAAAGAGTGAAGTGTAAAGTATCGGTACCACTTTGTGCTGCGATGAACCTGAAATAAATGCCTTTATCGTTACCGTGCCAAACAGCGCCCATATTATCAACAATCTTCTCATGTTTTCCGGCTAGCTTCCATAAATGACCTTCATCATGGTTCTCAGGTAGAATGATCCTGAATTTATCTCCTGCATTCAACTCATTTACAGCCGGCGCTTCTTTGTCTACAGTCGGGTGGGAGCAGGCTCCTAAAATAAAAAGGAGTGAAAAAAGAAATAACACATTTTTAATGCAATTCCCTTTCTTAGATTCTTCACTTCGTTCAGAATGACACGTCATCTGGATTACTTTGCGTAAGATGTGGCTCTTGTTTCGCGGATCACAGTTACTTTCACTTGTCCCGGGTAGGTCATTTCAGTCTGGATCTTCTGAGAGATATTAAATGCTAATTCTTCCGCTTTAGCATCGCTGACTTTTTCGCTGGTAACAATTACACGCAATTCACGTCCTGCCTGGATAGCGTAAGTTTTTTCTACACCATCATAAGATAAAGCTAAGGCTTCAAGATCTTTCAATCGCTTCATGTATTGTTCTGCGATCTCACGGCGGGCACCGGGACGGGCACCACTGATAGCATCACATACCTGGATGATAGGTGAGTAAAGCGTTGTCATTTCAATTTCATCGTGGTGGGCCCCTATCGCATTACATACTTCAGGTTTCTCTTTGTATTTCTCGGCTAACTTCATACCTAAGATCGCGTGAGGTAATTCAGGTGAATCATCAGGCACTTTTCCAATATCATGTAATAAGCCGGCACGTTTTGCTATCTGGGCATTTAATCCCATTTCACTTGCCATAATAGCACAAAGGTTCGCTACTTCGCGGCTATGTTGTAATAAGTTTTGTCCGTAAGACGAACGGTATTTCATTCGACCTACATAACGGATCAACTCCGGATGTAAACCATGAATACCAAGATCTATACAAGTACGTTTTCCGATCTCGATGATCTCTTCTTCGATCATCTTCTTTGTTTTCTCAACTACTTCTTCAATGCGTGCAGGGTGAATACGTCCATCGCCAACCAATTGATGCAACGCCAAACGTGCAATTTCACGGCGGATAGAATCGAAACAGGATAATGTGATCGCATCAGGTGTATCATCAACTATGATCTCAACACCTGTCGCAGCCTCTAAAGCACGTATGTTACGGCCTTCGCGACCGATGATCCGTCCTTTCATTTCATCACCTTCAATGTGGAATACAGTTACTGAGTTCTCAATTGCAGTTTCAGTAGCAACACGCTGAATGGATTGTATAATAATTTTCTTTGCTTCTTTATTGGCAGTAAGCTTGGCTTCATCCATAATGTCTTTGATGTAAGCCATTGCTTGTGTTTTCGCTTCGCCTTTAACGCTTTCTACTAATTGAGCTTTTGCATCATCCGCTTTTAAGCCGGATACTTTTTCAAGCATTTCAACCTGGCGGCGGTGAAGTTTTTCTACTTCCTCGTTGCGATGTTTATAAAGATCGATCTGTTGGGCAACCAACTGTTTCTGATTCTCGAGTTCTTTATCTTTGCGGTTAAATTCTTCAATCTTCTTCGATAATTCGTTATCCTTTTGTTTCAGGCGGTTCTCTGTTTGGGAAATATGATTGTTCTTTTCGTGAACAGCTTTATCGTGTTCAGCCTTTAATTGAAGGAATTTTTCTTTTGCCTGGAGGATCTTTTCCTGTTTCAAAGCTTCGGCTTTTACTTCTGCTTCTTTAATAAGGTTTTGTTTTTCTTTATTGGCACTGCGGTTCAAACGGGAGCCGGCTAAGATAAAGCCGACGATCAATCCTAAAATGAGCCCTCCGGCAATGATGCCTATCTCGATGATATTTAAATCTAAATTCATGACTCTGTTATAATTAAATAAATAAAAAACGCACAAACTTTAATATCCGACTATCGAGCATTAAAATTTGTGCGTGAAACGTGTATCAGCCGTAGGCTGATTATTCTTCTATATTTTTGATGTTTGATAAATGTTCTTGTAACATCATTTCCACATCAATCAATAGTATTTTAAAATGGCTTAACTCTTTTTCAGATTCTTCAGCCTTCATGTAAAATTGCGATACTAACTGCAACATTACCATGGCTAAACAATCCTTCTTGTCTTTGATAGCATAAGTTTTTTCAAACTCAGCGATCTTAGTATTTATTAAATCAACAACCTTTCTTACGTTTTCTTCGTCTTCGGTTTTAATCTTTAACGGGTATAAGCCGCCTGCGATTTCTACTTTTATACTTACCTCGTTCATGAAAACTAAAAAGGGCGTTAAAAATTAAGCACTTAGTAAAGCAATACACTTGTCTATTTCACGCACCAATTCGTTAATTTGCTTCTTCATTGCACCACTTTCGTTAGTTGTGCCGTTAGAAGACTTAGCTAATATAATATTCTTCCGTTGATTATTCAAATCGCTTACATCAATATTCTGGCTGTCAACGTGTTGTGAGATGCCGCTAACCACTTCATTCATCTTTAACAGCTGTTCAGCCATTTGGCCTTTCTCATTCAACAGGTTTAATTTTTCATCATTTAGCGCATCAATTTGTTTGAATAAGCGATCGATGTACTCTTCCTGTTCAGAATTCTTAGATGCCGATGCTTTTAATGTATCCAGTTCAGTTTCGTAAGATGCTAATTTAGAATTCAGGCTTTCGATCTCGTTATTGAATCCGTCAGCCGCTAATTTAAATTCTTCTAATTCAGATGTAACTGCATTGAATTTGCTTTCCCATTCAGCGATCACTTCGCTTGAAGCTTTAGCAATTTCTAACTGACCTGTTAATTCTGTAACTTCTGATTTTAAGGAGCTAACTTCAACAGTCAATGCGGCGTTATCAGCAGTTAAAGTAGTTAACTCGAAATTCTTAGTATTGATCGTTTCTTTTAATTCTGCAACACGGCCTTCAATTCCGGAAGTCGATTCAGAAAGCTCAACTTTTAATAATTTGATCTCTTCTTCCGCTGCTTCAACTTTATCCTGTGCCAGATCTATCTCGTTAATTAAATTAGAGTTCTCAGCTAATAATTTTTCAAACTCTATATCTTTAGCAGTGATCTGTTGTTGGGAGATAACTTCTAATTCATTCTTAAAGCTTTCGAAGGATAGTTCTTTTTCGTTCCATTCTTCAAGGCTCTTGCTCATTTCATTATTAAGGCGTTCAATTTCTGATTTAGTATAACCTAATTCAGCACTTTTTGAAGAAACAGAAGAATTTAACTCAGCAATAATATTGTTCTTAGATTCCAATTCTGCTTTTAAAGAAGCGATAGTTTCAGCATGTGAGTTTAATTCTGAACTTAAACCTTGCACTTGCTCGCTTTGTGATTGCTGTTGTAAGTTCTTATAGCTTTCGAATTCAGAAGTTAATGTATCGTATTTCCCGATCCAGATGTTGATCTCATCGTTTTTGATCTCAATTTCACGGGAAAGATCTTCGATCTTAGTGTTTTGCTCATCTATATGTGTGATCATTTCGCGGATCTTCTCTTTGAAATGCTCGTTCTCTAAAACAAACTTGTTAAGGTCTTCAGTTAATTTACTGTTTTGTTCGTTAGAGTGTATTAATGTATTAGATAAGCGCGTTTCGTAATCGGCTTTAACAGTTTCTGCATCAGCATTCGCTAAATTTAATAACTGGGTGATCTGGTTTTCGTAATTTGTAACTAACTCTTCCTGTTTAGCAGCCGATTCAGTTTGCAGGTTGCTGATCTGTTTCTCGTAATTAGCAACTAACTCTTCCTGCTTAGCGGTCGATTCAGTTTGCAGGTCGCTGATCTGTTTTTCGTAGTTAGCAGTTAATTCTTTGTTCTTAAGAGCAGCTTCGCTTTGAATAGAAGAAACTGTGAACTCGAAAGAAGCCTTGTTCTCATTAATAGTATGCGTTAACGAATCTTCCAGGCGTTTTAATTTACCTTCATATTCATTAGTTAAAGAATCGATATGATTAGCAGATAAGGCAGCCGCATCATTTAACTTAGTTTCGTATGAATTTGTAAGTTCTTCAACTTTAGCGGTAAACTCTGCGTTAATTGAATAGATCTCTGATTCATGTTTAGAAGCCAGTTCAATTTCTTTTTCAGCCATTGCCTGGGTCAGCTCGTTTATTTTTTGTTCGCACTCTTCACGTACACCAATTTCGCGGTAGTGTGCGCTTGAACGGATCTCTTCGATCTGTGCATTCAACTCGTTTTTTACAGCTTCCAATTCTTCAGCCGAAGCTTTCAAACCGTTCTCTAATCTTGTGTCATAGTGTGCAGCAATGGTATCTAACTGAGCTTTCAGGCTTTCAATTTCGCGGATATAGCCTTCTATCTCTTCTTGTTTCGATTGTAATTGCTCTTTAATAGTTGAACGTAACTCTTTGAACGAAGCCAATTCGGCTTTGTAATTAACATTATCGCGTTCCATCACAACCATCTTCGTGTTTAAAACATCGATAGTTACCTGGAGGCGTTTGCAGTCTTCATCACGTTCAATTAATTGATTGCGATAGTCGCTCAATGAGCGCTTTAGCTGTGTAAACTCCTTGCGCATGGCAAGATCACCGTCTAACACCGACTGCAATTCTGTTTTTAGGTTTTGTGTGTTCATTGCTGTTAAATAATTTTTGCGAAATTGTTAATATAACTTTTGCTAAAAGTAGAGAATCAAACGAGGCACAATATTCTGCCTACCGATTATGATTCAACATGTTAATGTGTATAAACTATAGGGGTAATTAAGACAGCTTTGTTAATAACGTTGAGTTGAAAAGGTTATTAGGTTATCAGTTGTCGGTTATCCGTATGGGATAATAAACATCATATAACCGATAACTAATAACCAATAACATAAAACCATTTCACCATAATTTCGTTAATTTGCATGTAAATTAATTGAACTATGATCCCATTTTCACCCCCTCGAATCGACGATAAAATTTGTGACGAAGTAGTTAAAGCTTTAAAGTCGGGTTGGATCACTACCGGCCCTCGTACCAAGGAGTTCGAGAAAAGGATCACGGCTTATTGCGGTAACAAAAACACGCTTTGTCTCAACTCAGCAACCGCTGGTTTAGAGATCATGCTTTTATGGTTTGGCGTGAAGGAAGGCGATGAGGTTATTTTACCTGCTTATACTTACACGGCAACTGCAAATGTTATTATCCATGTTGGTGCAACGCCGGTGTTCGTGGATGTGAACGAACATGATTTTACTATCAATACTTTGGCCATCGAAAAAGCGATTACTTCGAAAACAAAAGCCATCATGCCGGTTGATTTTGCCGGATGGCCTTGTGATTTTGACGAGATCAATGCGATAGCGGTAAGAAATAAAGATAAGTTCAAAGCTAATAACGATATCCAAAAACAATTAGGCCGTGTTTTAGTTTTAGCGGATGCCGCTCACTCGTTTGGTGCTTCTTATAACGGAAAGAAAACAGGAAGCCTTTGTGATGTTTCGGTATTTTCTTTCCACGCTGTAAAAAACTTAGTGACTGCTGAAGGCGGCGCAGTTTGCCTGAATTTACCTGAACCTTTTGATAACGAAGCGATCTATAAGTATCTCTGTATTAAAACACTTCATGGTCAGAATAAAGATGCTTTAGCCAAAACCCAAAAAGGAAACTGGCGTTATGATATCATTGAAGCTGGCTACAAATGTAATATGACCGACATCTGTGCGGCCATCGGTTTGGTAGAGCTGGAACGTTACGATAATGATACTTTGGTCCGTCGCCGTGAGATCTTTGATAAATACACGGCTGCTTTTATTAAAGATCTAAGATTCACTTTACCTATTTATAGTAAGGCCAACAAAACCAGTTGCTACCATTTATATCCTTTACGTATTAAAGGTGTGACCGAAGAACAGCGCGATGCTATTATTAAGGAAATCTTCGATCATGATGTTTCGGTGAATGTGCATTTCATTCCAGTTCCTTGCATGAGTTTCTATAAGAATAAGGGTTACGATATTAAAGATTATCCGACAGCCTATAAGAATTATAGTACTGAGATAAGCCTGCCGGTATTTTACGACCTTACTAATGAAATGACCGAAACGGTTATAAAAGCAGTGATCGCATCCGTTAATAAAGTATTGGGTTGAAAAGACTCTTCGATATCATAGCATCCTTTATTGGCATTATTCTATTATCGCCGGTTTTACTTCTAATTAGTTTAGCGGTTGTCCTCACTTCCGGTTTCCCCATCTTCTATTTACAAACCCGGGTAGGGAAGAACAATGTTGACTTCAAATTATTCAAGTTCCGTTCGATGGCTAATAACTCTGATAAAAAAGGCTTGTTAACCGTTGGAGGCCGTGATCCGAGAATTACTCCGGTTGGGTATTTTCTCCGTAAGTTCAAATTAGATGAATTGCCTCAACTCTTTAATGTATTGTCCGGAAGTATGAGTTTGGTTGGTCCGAGACCGGAGGTCCGTAAGTATGTAGATATGTATAATGAAGAGCAAAAGAAAGTTCTATCGGTTCAGCCGGGAATAACTGATTATGCTTCTCTTGATTATATAAATGAGAATGAATTACTGGCAAAGTCTTCAAATCCTGAAGAGACCTATATTAAAGAAGTAATGCCTGCTAAATTAAAGCTCAATCTTAAATACATTAATGAAGCGGGATTGGGTACAGATCTGAAACTCATTTTCAGAACGATCGGGAAAATAATCGGGACTTAGTATTCCAAAGGCTCCCGACTTGTATGCCTTACTCTAAGTATAAGAATGTGATCTTTTTCTATTTTGTAGGTGATCCGATAACTATAAATCGTGTATGCTCTGTAATTACCCTGATTATTGTTTTTTAACGAATCTGCTTCGTAAATAACTGAAGAAAGTGAAAGTGTTTTTGTCGATTCAAGGATTTTATTCCTTACTAAATTAGCGCCCTGAAGCGAATCTTTTTTAATAAAAGTATAGATATTCTTTAATTGTAGTTTAGCAATATCAGACCAAACAACCTGATAATTTTTTTTACCATTTTTGAGCTTCCTTTTCCAAATCTTCCTGAGATGTAAAACGGCCCTTTTTTATTTGTTTTTCAGACTCCTCAAGCTCTTTATTGTATTGTTTTCGGCTGATCCTTTTGTCTGATGGATCAATATGTAGAATACTTTTCACCATACTTAATAGCAATTCCTGTTGTTTTACCGTTAATAACGGTAAATAAGAATCTAACTGTTTTTTTATAGCTTTGGTAGTCATGATATACAATGATATCCAAAGATAATCAATTTTAAGAATCGGCGATCAAGAATTAAGGCAACTATAAGCCCTTCTCCAACGATCTCAACTCGTCAACTTTATCACCGTAACCTAATTTCTCGAACGAGTACACGAGGTTGTGTAAAATGCGTTTTAAAATATCAAGGTTGCTGCAAGGGAGGTAATACTTATTCTCTGGCTCAACATTCAATTGCTTTAAGAACGAATCGATGTCCTTTTGCTGAAAGATCAAACCTTTACTGAAAGGGTTAACATAGAACAAAATATTATCGGAAAGTGTCTTGTGATTGGTATCGTAAAGATTAGCGTAATCATTCACATAGGCCAGGACAAAATGTTGAGGTAAATTCACTCCGAAAACAGGAATATTTAATTCTTTACATACCAAAGCATAAACTACGCTTAACATTACAGGATTTCCTTTTTTGGTTTCCAGAACAATATTTAAGAAGGAATTCTGAGGCGCATGGTAATTGGTGATGTTCCCCCCGAACTGATGAACTTCGAACAAAATGTGATTGATGATCTTGATTTTCTCTAAAGCAGTAAGGTCATCGTGGATCTCTAACCAAACATCCTGTTTCAATTGCTGGATCTGTTTTTTGAGTTTTAATTCGTCAAGGTCAGGATATTGGTAACGGGCGATCATGCAAACGCCTTTGAAAAGATCTTCCTGTTCGTGCTCGGCCCAATGTTTAAGGGCTTTCTGAAGGGCTTCAAAATTTATGTTTCGGATAATGGTCTCAATGCGTTTTTGCATAACGGCATCAAAACTATTTTCCCAGGCAGTTTCCAGATGTGGGATCGCCTGCGGGCCTAACATTATAAAGCGTTCTTTAACCTGGTTGTAGATAGTGTCGTCCGGATCATCAAGAAGGGTAATTAAGGCAATTACCTCTTTTAAGTTCATTTGGTTTTTTCCGGCCTTCATAGTTGTAACAAAAATACCCCAAGCATTCGGGGCATTTGGAAGGTGGCTTAGTTTTTTTTAACAATCAGGCTGTTAATCGTTCTAAACTATTTTCTATTAATAACTCTACGCTTTTCTTGTAGTCTTTGGTAAATTCCTTCCGAACGCGGTTCGCAATAATGACGCAAGCTGTAAGGCAATTGTGGCCTAACATCTTCCCTAAACCGTATAAGGCTGAAGTTTCCATCTCGAAATTGGTAATTTTTAAACCGTTATGATCGAAACTTGTTAAAAGGTCGTTGAGGTTCTTTGAAGAAGCTTTGAGGCGGATCTCCCTTCCTTGCGGACCATAGAACCCCGGTGCGGTAGCCGTTATCCCAACGTGATTCCCGATTTTGAATTTTTGGAGGAGGTTTTCTGAACCTTTCACGCAGTAGGGGTACGGTAGGTTAGTTTGCCAGTTCACATGTTTCATGAAAGCTTCACTGATCGGTGTTTCATTCACATTTTTCCAGCCTTCGTAAAAATTTAACAAACCATCCAACCCAATGCCGTGAGAGCTAACAACAATTCCGTTAACGGGAATTTCTTGTTGCAAAGCACCGCTAGTTCCGAAACGGATGACATTCAAACTTTTTAATCGGGGATTTAATTCGCGTGTTTCAGGATTGATATTGACTGCCGCATCCAATTCATTCATCACGATATCAATGTTATCAGTCCCAATGCCGGTCGACAAAACCGTAATGCGCCTATTATTATACCAACCTGTGTGAGTTACGAATTCACGATGTTCTGTTTTAAAATCTATTTTACTGAAGAAGGAACTGATCTGGGCAACGCGTCCCTGGTCACCAACAACAATAACTGTATCAGCAACATCTTCTGCTTTTAAGTTGATGTGGTAAACACGTTTGTCTTCAGTTAAAATAAGTTCAGTTTCAGCGAATCTCATGTTATTGATTATTGGTGATATTGTACAAAAATGATAAAAAATATTTTCCCAGAGTAATTACTCCGATAATAAATGACAAGATAGAAAATATCAGAACCGCACCTGCGGCAATATCTTTTATTCGTCCGGCTTTTTCGCCCTGTTGCGGATGCACCAGATCTACAATTCCTTCTATCGCGCAATTCATCATTTCAAGGGAAATAACCGCCCCAATACAAATTAAAAGAATACACCAATCGGTCGATTTAACTTGTAAAGGAACCGCAACAACAATTGTAAGGACCGCGCAGACAAAAATAATTTTCATATTCCGCTGTTTTAAAGCAGAAGCTATTCCTTTGAAGGCGTATGAAAATGACTTTAAGAACGACATTACGTTTTTTCTTTGGAGTTAAAGTTAACCAAAGTCAGGTAAACTAACCACATAAAAACAGCAAAAATAACTGTAAAAGCGATGGTCTCTTTATGAAAAAGCGAATCAAAACTCTTATGCGCAAGCCTGAACGGATGATTCACAATATCCCAGCTGTTAAAGCGGAGATATCGTCCCATATACAAACCAAAAGCGATTACCCAGAAGAATACAGGTAAAATGTATTCCAGGTAAGAGTTTTGTATTTGTTCCCTGGCTAATCTGATCATGTCAATTAACGATTTGTAAAATAAAGTAAAACCGATCAAAGCGAATGAGCAAACGAGGACCAGGTCGTACCAAAGTGGAATTTCAGCCCGTTGTTTTAAATGAAAGAGATCGGTTAATATGTACGGGGAGTTCGGTAAGAATAAAACCCACAATAACACAAATGGTAAATAATAGAACGTGATCTTTTGCTGTTTGATCAGGTAATTGCTGATCCAGAACGGAATGAATGCTAAGAATAAGTTCCAGGCAAGGAAAATGTAGACCGGGCTATCGGTTTTACAGATCCGATATATCAAAAGGCTCGCTGCAAAAAAACTGAAGCCGTAAATTATCGTTTTAAAATTAATTTCCTTCATTATTTTTGATTTAAATCGTTCATGATGCGTTTATCCCTTAGATCATAACTTCTTACATCAGATGTATAACTGCTGAGGTAGTCCTCCAGTTTATTACGCATCAAATTCAAATAATCGAACGGATAGGCGTAATAGACCTTCCCATCTCTTTCATTGATATTTTTAACGATCGGAACTCTTTCAGTTTGTAATTTCTGTTCACAAAAGGCCATTAGTTCAGGAATTGCCGAGTCTGATAAACTAAAAAGATAATTGTAATCGATCTCGTTTATTTTTTTATTCTGAAGATTATATCGTGCTATGGTCAGATCCCAATCTACAGATCCGCTTAAAACTAAAAACACCATCCAGGTTGAGAAATTTATTCGTACTAAAAACCAGTTGCTCTTATTTGAAATGACTTTGATAGCAGTTAAGGTCAAACCTATAAACGCAAGTATTAACCAGACAGACACGCCGATCCGTAAGTGGGTCAATGTATATTCGGAAATATAGAGGTTGTTGCGCCACGCAGCAGAAAGTACCATTAATACGTTTTGGAAGATCCAGGATAGAATCAAACCTTTAAAGAAAGAATTTCCTTTATAAAAATTCAGATCATTACGTAAAAAATACATAATAATGACAATCGCAAAAACGATGGAAAACATCAAAGCGGCAATACTTTCGTGAACAAAATCGGATAGTGTAACCCCTTCAGGTAATTTACCGTCGAGGAAAATAGTATTCACATCGCCGATATTTAAAACTAAAAGCATAATGTTTAAAAGTGAGAACAGGACAATCAAACTGAATTTTTCTGTTTCCAAGCGAGGTTGAGTTGTTTCTTCGATTGGTCTTGCTGATAATTGAGGGTTCAAGCCATTTTCCCATTTCTCAATGAACGGAATTGTTTTGTGGTATAAGACAGCATACATTAAATAAAAACCGAAGCCTGTAAAAATGAACCATGAAAGTTTGGCAAGATCAAAATTCAGCCATTTGGTATTCTCAGAGAATAAAGGATTACTTGCACGGTACAGCAGAAAGAAAAGGAAACTCACAAAAATAACAATCACTGCGCCGATCCATTTGTGATCTTTCTTTTTGTTTGGGTTTTTTGAAGATTCTTCGCGCCTTTTAACACCATCAATGATCATCCATATAAAAGCCGAAGCAATGCTATATCCGGCGAACATAAAATTAAAAAGAGAAGAGGTTTTTCTATTGAATGAGAGCCCGGATAGGATAAGAAGTGAAATAACATTTCCAATAATAGCCAGAGCGCTTGAATGAACAAAAATGCAAATTGAGCTGAATAGCACCATGCCTGCCGTTATAACCCATCTTTTATCTTTGATAAGATCTTTATTCCTGATCAATAAAAAAGTGATAAGAATAATTGAGAATAGTAAAAAATTTATTCCGGCGTTCTGTTCGTAGAACAAAATGCTATAAGCAGCTGTAGCTCCAATGAGCAATTGATCATTAGTTTTCATAGCGGTTGGTTTTATAGAGTGATGATCTTATTTTTTGCAGGTCCTCATTCAAAAGTTCTTTTAGATTCAGTTGTGAGATGTCGATACATTCTTGTCCGCGCTTATAGGAATTCTTTAGATAATTCCATTGGGTAGGAAGAAGGATCCATGCACCAATAGAAGTACCGAAAGAAGCAAGTGATCTTTTTCCATTGCCACGCAGGAAAAATTGTAGAGCCACTTCATCTTTAAACGTGATCTGATAATCAAACAACACATGATGTACATCGTGGTATTCAGCATGAGCTAATGGTTCTACTTTGTTTTGTTGAAGGAATTGTCCCATAGCCCTGCCTAAACTCCCTTCTGAATACTTTAGAAGATCGGAAGTTGTGAGGTTCCAGTTCTTATCTTTAGAACCGAAGTCAAAAACCATCGGGCCGATAAGTTTAGCAACAAAACTTGAAGTTTTAAGATGAATGTCGTATGCGACACCTATTATTTTTTTAATGAGTGTTTTCATGATCATATTAGTTTAAATTGACTCCGTAATTGAAAAATATCCTTATTAAGGAATTGTTTAAAATGTAAATGTGTAAATGGTAAACTGTTCTTACCGCGTTGCCAGGCTTTTTTAAAATAGTTGAAATGTTCAGGGAAGAGCAGGAGAGAAATAACGCAAGTGCCTAATGTAAAAGGAGAGCGTTTCCCATTTCCGGCTAATACAAATTGCATGCAGACCTCATCTCTCACATCCGTATTGTATCCGAACAGAACATGAAATACATCATGATGTTCGGCTTTTGGGATCGGCGCAAATTTCTGAATCCTGTAAAATTCCGACAGACAGTAACCGAGCGTATTCTTCGGATAAGCCAAAAGCGACTCGAGGGTGATTCCCCATGAAGCACGTTTATAATAGAGCTTGGTGTGAACAAAAGTTCCAAATCCCAATAGCCACAATACAAATTTGTTACGGACGCCAAAGGTTTTGTTATAGTATATCGTTATCATTTCGTAGTATAAAAGTACTTTGTATTTCAAAGTAAATGAATAAAAAAAATCTAAGTTGTGTTAATGCGTTAACTACCTGCGAATGGTGAACCTAAAATTCCAACTGCCAGTTCAGCCCAGATCAGGAAGAGAATCAGGAAAAGAGCGATACCGAATACGATCCTTTGTTTCGTTGTTTTTACTTTTCTCATGATCAATTCAAATGTTAAGCCGACAATAGTGAGCAGGAATCCCATAATAATAAAGTCGAACACACTCCACTTTACTTCCTCTGTGAATTGCATTGCGATGAAGGGAATTAATAGTAAGACCGGAACAGCCAAAAGGATTCCGGCGAGCCGTTGGTTCGGCGTGATGACAGGTGTTTGTTGTGTTTCCATTTTATTTGTATTATTGGTTAATATCTATTTATAATGAAGTGCGAAGCTCTACTTCATTATCTGTTCTTCAATAATTTTTCAAGGGCATCAAGGTGTTCATTAAAAGCTTTCACGCCGATCTTGGTTGCAGAATAGGAGGTAAGTGGTTTCTTACCTACAAATTCTTTTTTCACATGTACATAACCTTCTTTCTCTAAAGCTGTGATATGACTAGCCAGATTCCCATCCGTCAGATCCAAAAGATCTTTCATCGTATTGAAATCCATGCTGTCGTTAACCATCAACGCACTCATTATACCGAGGCGCACGCGGTTATCAAAAGCTTTATTGAGGTTATGTATTTTAAAATTCAAGATTTAAAGATTCAATATTCAAAGATTGTTTAATTTTTAACGCGATCATACTTCCACCACATTAGGGCGCCGTAAATAATATGTAGCACACCAAAACCTAATGCCCAATATAGTAAACCATTTCCAAGATCGAACGCGGAAATTAATCCTAACGCAATTTGTCCCAGACCAAGATACTTAACATCATCATAGGTCATACGGCTTGCAGCAAAAATAGCGGTGCCGTAAAAACAAAGCATCATCGGTGCTATAAAAGCCAGGGAACCGTGAAGTAAGAATACAAAACTTAAAATTCCACCTGCAGTTAATGGTACGGCCATTTGCCACATTAATTGCCATGCTGTGTGATCAAATAATTTTGTGTTGTTTTTTTTAGCTTTCCTTGATGAAAAATAATAAGCCGTAATTAATGAAAGACCTAACACGGCAGCTGCATCAAGAATGAAAAATCCATAGCCATCAAACCAGTCAGCATTCCGGCCATAAACAATTTGCCGCATACTTAATACGTCGGAATTGATTCGCCATACGGCAAGGTAATAACCGACCAAAGCATAAACGCCGGCAAAAATTCCTGATAAACCGCTAAGCGATAAAAAGCGTGAACTCTTCCGCATCATACTGCGTATATCGTTCAGCGCCTCAATGTGTTTGATATCTTCCTGTTGCATGGTGAAAGGTTTTATTTAAAAGGACTTTGAAATACAAAGTTAAGTATATTTTCTATACCTCCAAATTATTTTTAAGCCCCATTTTACATACATATGTAACATCCGGATAAGAGGAATAATTGTATATTTACTACTCCCTTGCCAGGTAGGAAAATGAGATGTTTTTTATCCATAATATTTAGTCTGAGTACCGGTTTTTTATTAAGCCAAAGTGGTGATGATAAGAAACTTGAGGTTGAAGCTGAGGCGGAATTCCAGGCCGGGAATTATGAAGATGCCCTTGAGGGTTATCTTAACCTTTTAAGTCTTGATCCGAAGAACGAAACCTACAATTATAACATTGGGGTATGTTACCTCAACTCAAATATCAATAAAGCTAAGGCCATCCCTTATCTGCAAACTGTAGTTAATAAAGAAAAACACAATCCGAACGCTGATTTTTTATTAGGAAGGGCTTATCAATATGGTAACCGTTATGATGAAGCCATTGCCAGTTTTAATAAGTTCAAAGAATTGGCAAAAGGGAAATACGAGAACCTGGCGAATGTTGAACAAGAGATCCAATACAGTATCAATGCAAAAGAATTAACCAAGTTCCCGGTTGATGTTATTTTTCAGTCGCTGGGAAAAACAATTAATTCCCCGTTCGCGGATTATTACCCTTTCGTTACTGAGACTGAAAATTATATGGTATTCAACTCTAAACGTCCCGTTAAAAAGGATGCGCAGAAAATGGAGAATGGTCAATACAAAAATTCAATTTTCATTTCTAAAGTAATTAATGGCCAGTATGCCGAAGCCGATGTTATAGGCGAACCTGTTTGTGAAGGTAACAGTGGTGAGGAAGTGATCGGGATGAATGCGAAGGGCGATATTCTTTTGATCTACAAGGCAGATTACAAAGGCGCAGGAAAAATTTATATAACTAAAATGTATGCGAACGGTACTTTCTCAAAGCCTGAATTATTACCGGCGCCGATCAATAGTTCAGGTGACGAAATTGCAGCTTGCGTGAATAACGAAGGAAATACGATTTATTTTGCCAGCGACCGTAAAGGTGGTTTTGGAGGAACGGACATTTATTCCTGCACAAAATTGCCAACCGGTAAATGGGGCGATCCACGGAATTGTGGAGTAGGGGTGAATACACCAATGAATGAAGACTTCCCGAATTTATCGCCTGACGGAAAAACTTTATTCTTTAGTTCAAAAGGTCATGCCAGCATGGGTGGTTATGATATTTTTAAAGCTACTTATGATGAAGGCCAGCACCGTTTTATTAACCCAAGAAATTTAGGTTATCCTGTTAATACATCTTACGATGATCTGAATTTCAGAATTTCTAAATCCGGAAAGTATGGTTATGTTGCTTCTGTAAGGGGAGGTGGCAATGGTGATTATGATATTTACCGTGTATTATTTAACGAAGCAGACCTGGATTACACTGTTCTGATCGGACAATTAGTGGCCAGAGATAATTCGCAAATTGAGTATCGTGACGTTATTATAGGTGTGAGCGATATTATTACAAAAGAATTGATCGGAAATTATTACCCGAATCCCGCTAACGGAAGAAGTATTATAATTTTGCCTCCCGGAAAATATATTTTGAATGTGGAAGCTCCGGGATTTAAGGATACCTCAATGCAAATTGAGATACTGGACAAATCATCATATCAATCAGAAAAACATTTATTCATAGAACTAAGCAAAAAATAAATTATGGTACACAATCTATCGCAACACAACTCTATCTTCACTCAATTCTTAAATGAGATCCGTGATGAGAACATTCAGAAAGACAGTATGCGCTTCAGAAGGAACATGGAACGTATTGGTGAGGTCATGGCATATGAACTGAGTAAAACACTGAACTATTCACCTTCAGAAACCATAACGCCTTTAGGAACCGCAGAAACAGTTGCATTATCTGAACAACCGGTTGTAGCGACAATTCTCCGTGCAGGGTTGCCTTTGCATTTCGGAATCTTAAATTATTTTGACAGAGCTCAGAATGGATTTATCAGCGCCTACCGCAGACATCATAAGGATAATTCTTTTGAGATCGCTTTAGAATATGTGGCTTGCCCGGATCTTAATGATAAAATTTTGATCCTTTGTGATCCAATGTTAGCAACCGGCTCATCAATGGTTCTAACTTATAAATCTCTTATGGCAAAAGGCAAACCAAAGCATACACATCTTGTAACAGCTATTGCTAGTCAGCAAGGAATTGACCATGTGAAAACTCACATGCCTGATTCTAATTTTACTTTGTGGTGTGGTGCAGTGGATGAAGAATTAACAGCGCAGGCATATATTGTACCGGGTTTAGGTGATGCAGGAGACTTAGCATTTGGAAGTAAATTATAAAATAATGCTCTCGAAAAGGGATATTGAGTTTAAAAAAGAATTTTTTAATCCTTTGGTGTACGACTATTTGTCGGAGCATAAAGAACTTTTTGGTCTTTATGATTTTTTTCCGGACCGGGAAGGATTCACCAATGCTGTGTCTGCCATCCAAATGGAAAAATACAACCGCGCTTTATTGGTTGAAGTTTTGACCGAGCAAAGTAAACGCGTTAAGAATACGAGTTCAGCATCAGAAAAGAATATCCGGCTTCTTTCAAAAGAAAACACTTTCACTGTTACAACCGGGCATCAGTTATGTTTATTTACCGGCCCGTTGTATTTTATTTATAAAATATTTTCGGTGATCAATCTTTGTGAGAAGTTGAAACAGGAATTCCCTGACCAGAATTTTGTTCCTGTTTATTGGATGGCGAGCGAAGATCATGATTTTGAGGAAGTAAATCATTTTATTGTTTATGGAAAGAAGATTGAATGGAATTCTTCTGAAAAGGGTGGAGTTGGAACTTTCAAAACGGAAAGCTTAACGGAAGTAAAAGCAAAACTAAAAGAAATTTTAGGAGAAGGACCAAACGCAGATCTCTTAACTGATCTGTTTGAGAAAGCATATTTGAAACATTCAGATCTTGCTTCAGCAACTCAGTTTTTAGTTAATGAATTGTTCGGTAAATATGGTTTGGTTGTTGTAGACGGGAGTTCAAAAAAATTAAAGGAATCATTCATTCCTTATTTTGAGAAAGATATTTTTGAGAGTATATCCTTTAAGAAAGTTAATTCTACAATTGGAAAGCTGAAACAATTAAAGTATGAGGCACAGGTAAATCCTCGTGAAATAAATTGTTTCTATATAGAAGCGGGCCTGAGAGCACGAATTGAAAAAGAAGGGGAGGGTTATACTATTGTTGGGACAGATAAGAAATTCTCTAAAACTGAATTACAGCAACTCATAAAGTCAAATCCTGAAAAGATTAGCCCGAATGTTGTTCTGCGTCCTTGTTACCAGCAATTCATTCTGCCGAATCTCGCTTACGTGGGTGGTCCTGGCGAGTTGGCTTATTGGCTTGAGTATAAAGAACTATTTGATGAATCAGATCTGTTCTTCCCGGTATTAACGCTGAGAAAGATGATCACTATAATAGATAATAACACATTAAGTAAAATTAAAAAACTAGGATTCGGGATGGAAAATGTATTTGAGAACGAGCAGGAGTTAGTGAAGCTTTACATAGAGAAAAGCAATAACTCATTTAATTTAGAGAGTTACAAAAAGACGATCGAAGATCTTTTCAGGAAGATCTCTGAAGAGACAGGTAAGGTCGACAAAACCCTTAACGCTACAGTAGAAGCTGAAAAGCAAAAGAATTTAAATTCAATTTCTACTTTGGAGCAAAAGACTATCCGTGCCATTAAGGCGAAGCTGGACACAGAAGTAAACCAGATCAAAGCGGTAAAAGCAAAATTATTCCCAAACGGAATTCCGCAGGAGCGCGTTGAGAATTTCAGTACTTATTACAATAAGTGGGGCAGTGATTTCCTAAGTTCATTAAAGGAAAGCATCACTTACGATCTTGAGAACAATAAGCATATTATTATTGAGGAGAATTAATGGGTTCTTATTTAAATAGATTAGTCGAGCTTAATGATATTCCTGAATTAAATTCTATTATTCGTAGTGCTTTCGGAGTTAATGTTGACCCGGAAATTTTAAAGAAAAAATATTTTCATAAGTATCAAAAAAAGGACCTTTCGTTCATTTCTTTTAGTGAAGAAAGGACTGGCGCATCCTTTTATGGGATGATCTATATGAAAGCGACGTACAATGGCGATGTTTTTCCTATAGGTCAATCTTGCGATTCCATGACTCATAAATCCCACGGAGGGAAGGGCCTTTTTGTGAATCTGGCAAACGAAGCATATAAGAATGCTAAAGAAAAGGGAATAGAATACATTTTTGGGTTCCCTAATGAAACTATTTATCCTTTAAGAACCAAAAAACTCAACTGGCTTCATTACGAGAACATAAATGTTTTTCAAGTAAAAATTTCAACTTTTCCTTTCGCTAAGCTGGCAAAAAAGCTGCCTTTTTTCAGGCCATTGTATTTGGCTTATGTGAATAGGATTGTATCAATACACAAAAGTCACGAGCCGTTCTTCAGGAATTCTGTGCTTGCCAAAAACGTTGGCGGAATTTTGCATGATGCAGATTATTTTGAATACAAAAGCAGTAAGGATAAGTTCGTCATTAAGATCGGAAATATCCATTTATGGATCAAAATTGATGGTTACATGTGGATTGGTGATTTTGAGAAAACAAATAAAGAAGAGTTCAATCAGGTGTTTAATAAATTGAAGAATATAGCATCCCGGATCGGATGTTCGTCAATTGTATTTCGTTTCCAGGAAGGAACTTCTAATTCTGAATTATTGAAACATTTTTTAGATGTTGATCATACTATGCCATTAGGATATATTCACTTAACAGAAAAACATAAGAACAAAATATTTAAATTTTCGGGTGCAGATTTCGACAGTTGGTGAACGTTACGCTTTTTTAGAGAAGAATTGTTCTTGTAAGGCGTAGATCTCATTTTTGAAAATGAAGTAGAAAAGAGCTCCAAATACAACTAATTGCGTCAGGTAAACCATTATATTATAACTCGGGAAGAGAAAATAACAAAATGCATTAGTTACCAAGAAGAGAAAAGGGATTCCGTATATTTTTATATAATTAATGTTGTAAGTGAAAATACCCTTTGTTAAATAATAGGAGAAGAATACCTGTACCAATTTCGTAATTAAACCGGCATAAATTGCGCCGATTATTCCAAAATAGTAAGCTAAGACCATTGTGGTCAGAATTTGGATAACAGAACTATAACCAAATATCTTGATCAGTAAAATGGTTTTTTTAGTAAAAAGGATCGTTGAAAGGTAATAGTTTATTATGCCTCTTGTGATATATCCTGCAGAAACTAAACCAATAAAGGCAAAGCTTTGAAAGTAATCATCTTTATTTACAAACAGGCGTATCATAATTGGGATGACAATACAAAAAGAGATCAATATCAAAACGTTCAAAGCTGTTGAAACGTTAAAATAACGGTTAGATTCTTGCGTAGTTTCGTTTGTTTTATTAGCGGTCCAAATTGCAAACACCTTCGGAAATACAATGGCGGCTAAACCATTCTGAACAAACTCTATTCCAAATAAACATTTAAGTAAAAGATCGTAAGCAGCTAATTCTTCAGATGAAACAATATTCTTTAAAAAGAAGCGGTCTATAAATCCGAGTATCCAATAGAAAAGCACAAATGAAATATAAGGTGTGCAAAATTTCTGTAACTCTGTGAGAAATTTTTTATCAAATACCCAAATTGAATTGGTTTTGAAAATGTAAATACCTAAAAAGAAAATGATGACGCCGGAAAAAAAGCGTCCGGCAATAGGACCTACCAATGAACAAGGAAATGCATATAATCCCCAGATGGAGATGCCTATGGTTGCTAAAAGATTTATAACATTGAATAACAAAAAGATATTAGGTTTTTTAAAATAGATCAAAGCATTAGTTGAAGCTTTAAAATACGAGTTAAAAAAAGCGGTAATAATTGAAGCTAAACCAAAAGGCCAAAAACTAACCTGGTCTTTTTCATTAAAAATAAATGGAAATAGAAAAGGTCCAAGAATTATGGAGAGCAAAAGCAAACCCGCACCTATCATTAACAATAGATTTGAAACGGTACCAACGAATTTCTTTTGTTCAACAGGGTCTGCCGTTAACTGCGTGTATTTTACTCCAAAATAAGATTCAATGGAATAGGAAAATAAGATTTGAAAGAGTAAGGATACTAAAATGTAAAAGTTTAAGGATACATATTGGGCCGGACTGAAAAAGTTAGTATAAAATGGCAGGAGAATTAAACTTCCCACCATCGGCAATGCACCACCTACAGTATAAATAATGGAAGATTTTAAAAACGATTTGCTTATCATTTAGCCTTCAGGCTTTTTCGTAAATATAGAAATCCGAATACGACCCAATCAGACCATTCTCTGTTTTAGGGTATTTGTTCTTTATGAGTTCTTTCAGTTTCCAGCCTTTAATGTTTTTATTTACAAAATCAGTGAAACTTCTTCTGTTCTCATGCTGATGAACCGGCTCTTCTGTTTGATTATAATCAGAAGCATAAATGATCACGTATTTATCTGCGGCGGCAAACAGATGCAGTAGATAATTTTCGAAGATATCACGTTCAACCAAGTGATAAAGCACATCCAGCGACATCGTAAGATCAGCATGGAAAAAACGAGCGTTGTCATGAAAAGCCATCGAGTTATAAACGTAAAAACTTTTGCTTTTGTCTGCTTTAAATTGATTATAACACATTTTAACAGCAGTAGGCGATACATCCAATCCAACATACTCTGGATATTTTGCGATCTTCAATTGATTGCCATCGCCGCAGCCAAATTCCATTACAGTTTTAATATTGTTCTTCGCAACAAAATCGTTAATAACATCTGCTTTATGTTCGGCTAAATGATCGTAAGAGCCGGAGCCCGAATTGTCACCTTGCTGGTAGCGTTCTTCCCAATATAATTCTGAACCTTTGAATTTCTTTTTTTCGCGGTTGCGTTTCCAGTTCTTAATGAAAGGTATTTCTAATAATTTTGATCTGATTCCCATAATAACGGCTTTATTCCTTAAATTTGATCTGTAAGATCCCTTAAAAGTACAAAAATTACCGAAATGAAGGTCCTGTTTATTTCCTCCTGGTATCCTAATAGTACGAATCCCTTAAAAGGGATCTATGTAAAGAAGCATGCTGAAGCTATTAAAAAGACCGGAGTTAAGATAGTGGTTTTGGCCTTAACGGTGAGCCACTCGAAAAGGTTATTCGAAAAAAAAGTCAGTATAAGTACTGACGAGAATGGGATCACGACTCATTTAATAGAGCTGAATTCGGGTTTTTATAAATTGATCCATGTTAATTTACTGTTGCAATCTAATTTTCTGAGAAAACACTTTGATCGCGAGATCAAGCCTTCCTTTAAGCCTGATGTGATCCACTCAAATGTTTTGTATCCGGCGGCTATAATGGGGTATTGGTTATCGAAACGCGAAAATATCCCACACATAATTACAGAGCATTGGAGTAAGGTCGATAAATTCTTAAGCACGAACCTCTTTGCAGTTTCTGGAAGGAAAGCTTACAATTCAGCTAAATATGTTACAGCTGTTTCAGGATTTTTAGGAAGAAGTTTAAGTAAACATTTCGAAAAACCCGATAAGATCAAAGTGGTGCCCAATGTTGTGGATACATCAGTCTTTTCATATAAAGCAAAACCTTCAAATTCAAAATTAATTTTTTGCTGTGTCGCGCATTGGAATGGGGTAAAACGCCCGGACCTTATCTTTAATTCTTTGGAAAGTTTTTCTAAGCAAAGTAATAAAGTTGTTGTTCTGAATGTAATAGGGGAAGGTGTTTTGCTGAGTGAATTGAAAAAAGAAAAATGGAATTTTGAAATTAATTATTTGGGAAACCGTCAACGAAAAGAATTAGCTGATCAATTACAAGCAGCCGATTATTTTTTGCATGCTTCAGAAATGGAAACATTCTCGATCGTAATAGCAGAAGCTTTAGCTACAGGAACACCTGTACTTGCTTCAAATGCCGGTGCTATTCCGGAACTGATCAATAAAGAAAACGGTTTACTTTGTAATAATGATGTTGATAGTTGGTTGAAAGGACTTAACGATCTTGTGAAAACAAAATTTGATCACGAAAAAATTTCCGGACAAGCTCAGAATTTTAGTTTGGAAAAGGTAGGAAACAAGTTTCTTGAGTTATACAAATCTATTTGATCACGGTCACATGACCAGTCCTTTCATGTGATTTGGAATAAACATCAGTGAAATTGATCTTCCATACATAAACATCTTCCTGGACAAGCACACCTTTATATTTACCATCCCAACCCTGGTAGATGTCATCTGAGGAAAATATTTTTTCTCCCCAACGGTCAAAGATCATGATGGTAAATTTTTTTATATTGGTGCCTTTCGCAAAAAAAAGATCATTGAATCCATCTGCATTCGGCGTGAATGCATTTGGTACATATAAGGTCCAATCTTCATCCACCTTTATATCTTTACAGATCACATCATAACAGCCTATAACATTACTTGCCATTAAACAAGCTGTATAATTACCCATTTGAGAATAAGTATGGGTGGGTTCAAAAAATCCCGATCCATTGCCGTCACCAAATGTCCATTCAAATATAGTTGCATTCTGAGAGAGGTTAGTGAATTGTACTTCGGTTGTGAGTGGAGGATTTGTATAGGTGAAATCTGCGACAACCTGAATGTAGTTATTGACCACAACGACTTGGGAGAACGTAACTGCACAGGGGAATCCCGGTTGTGCGGTTAAGCTTACCGTATAAGTTCCCGGGTTATTAAAATTAAATGTCGGATTGATCAAATTTGAACCCAAGCCGCTATTGAAGCTCCACTGATAAGACGTCGAATTGATACTATTGTTTATGAATGTGACATTTGCTGAACACGGATCTGTAATATAAGTGAATAAAGGAATTGGAGACCCTGAAATAGTTACAGGCTGATAAGTAGTATCCGCACAGTTGGTGCCGGGATTAGCAATTAAAGTAATGGTATAGTTCCCCTGCGCAGTGTAGTTGTGATTAGGATTAGTTGCTATACTTGAGTTGCCATCTCCGAAATTCCAATTATAAGAAGTAGCGAATGAAGATGTATTTACAACGGATAATGATGTTGTACAAGGTGAAGTGTTGGCGTTGAATTGTGATATTACACCCTTACTTACACCTACTACCTTTTTTAAAGTGTCAGCACAGGTTGTTCCGGGATTTGTGATTAAAGTAATTGTATATACACCGGTGGTTGCGTATCCGTGACTTCCGGGATTTGCAGCTGTTGATGTATTACCATCTCCAAAATCCCATAAATAAGATGTACCACCTATTGAATTGTTGCTTAATAAAACAGTTGAATCACAAGCTACATTTGTAAACGAATAAATGCTCTGGACAGGGTTGCTAATAGTAACTATTTGTGATGTGGAATCTTTGCATGAACTTGAAGGGTTAGTTATCAAACTAATAGTGTAAGTGCCGGGTCCACTGTATGTATAAGAAGGTGAAGCTTGAATGGAGGAATTTCCATCACCAAAATACCATTGATATTGAGATGCTCCATTAGAAGTATTTGTGGTTGTGAGAACTCCTTTACAAGTATTAATTGAGTGCAGGAAATTACTGACAGAAAGATTATTTATTGTAATTGAACCAGATGCGCTTGATTTGCATCCCTGCGAATCCGTTACAGTACATGTTATCAAACCGGCGCTTGCGTTCATATTTACAACTGATGAAGTTGAAACACCTTGTGACCATGCATACGTATAACCAGGAGATCCGCCTGATGTAGTTGCGGTGATACTTATATTGGCATTTGTACAGGCTGTGTAATTGCTTACAGTAATAGTTGGGTTCGGCTGCTTGCCAATGGTCAGTGTTTTTGTATCTGATCCGCATGAATTAGAAATAGTAACAGTATAAATACCTGCTGTTAAGTTGGAGACCGAAGGTGTGCCGAAATTTCCGGGCTGCCAGTTATAAGTGTATGAACCGGCTGAAGTCGGTGTAATAGTAGCACTTCCGTTATTGGTTGAATTACACGAAACACTTTGAGTGCTTATTGTAGAACCAATGCTTGAACCGTTTCCAATCACTGAAATATCATCCCAAAAATAATTAGCATATACAGAAGAAGGGCCACCAGGTACTGCGTATGAACTAACAGGGCCATTTAAAGCATCGGTTCTGAATGAACCTAAAGTAATATATTGCCAATTTGCTGTAGCGGTAATTGTAAATGAATATTGTACCCAGGCGTTAGATCCTGAGTAACCAGTGATCTCACATTGTGGTATCACGTTAATAATATTCCAGCCTGTTTGAGATAATGGCGTTGTAGAAAAATGTGCGCCAATATTCTTTATAGTATAAGGTGATTTTGGCCCCGTACCGTTTGTTAACCACCAGGAAACAGTATATGTGTTACCGGCGACCATAGGACAAGATAATTGAGTAGAAAAATATTCGCGGTAACCGGGATAGGGGACGTTATATAATACAGTTGCAGCAAAACCATTGCCAAGATGTGGATTACAGGTTCCTGCAAAAGTTGCGGGCGGTTGTGCGCTATAACCTGCACTTGAAGTTCCGCATGCATGAAAATAATCAGGTGTACCTACAGTAAAATTATTGTAAACTAAATTGACATTATTCCACCCAACAGCACGGTTTATTTGTCCGGGATAATTAGGACAAGGGCTCGCAGTTTCGAAATCCCCATTAGGAACAAGATTAACCTGGGCATTAATACCTATAGCTAGTAAAAGGAATGCAATGAATATATGGGCTTTTCTCAAGAAAAATTTCCTATGGTAAATATACTTAAAAAACAATAAGTTAAAACGTTTTAAAGAAAGTTTTTTGTTTACTCGGTAAAGCATTAACTTTACTCGGTCAACAATTGAATCTAAAAGTTTAGGAAGCGTCAATGGGTATTTCAAAGACCATAGCAAGGAAGATAGTTTTACCTTTTTTGGTACTTTTCAAAGTAGATAAATTGTTGTTGTCAGGTGCGAAAAAAAAGTGTCTTATCGTCAATTTTCATGGTGTTTCGGATGTTATAGGTAACAGGTTCAATAACCGTCATCTGCATGTGAATGAATTCGAGAAAGTATTGATCTACCTCAAACAGAATTTTAAAATTGTTGGCTTGCGCGAAATCTTCGAGATCCACCGTTCAGGAAAACAACCTAAAGAAAAAACAATTGCTTTAACTTTCGATGATGGTTATGTAAATAATTTTTCAATTGCCCTTCCTGTTTTGAAAAAACATAATATTCCGGCAACATTCTATTTAATTTCAAAAGGACTTGTTGATGATTCATATTATGTTTGGCCAGATATAATTGATCTGATCCAGAGAAATGTTAAGGAGAATATTGTTTTAGACGGAACAGTTTTTTCCTATCCAGGGTTTTATTCTGATAAATTAAAAATGAATCTTGTTGATTTTTTGAAATCGTGTGGTTCTAGCCGGGAGAAATACATTAAAGAACTCACTAATAAATATTCTTTCCATCTTGAGATGGCAAAGAATTATCCTCAATTGATCGAGTTGATACGGAAGAATGAATTTACAAAATACGCGAATGAACCTTTGATCGAATACGGATCCCATACCCATACACATTTTAACCTGGAATATTTAACCATAAGTGAATGTGAAGCAGAGTTGACAGAATCTAAACGAATAATAGAAGAGTTTACAGGCAAAAATCCGGTCTCGTTAGCATTTCCGGATGGAAGTTATAGCAAAGAAACATTAGAGGTTGCGGCAAAAGCAGGTTATAAGAATCTTGTAGCAGTTACTTATAAATTCAACGAAGCAAATAAAGATCCGAATTTGCTTTCAAGATTCACCATTAGTAATTCAACTACATGGCAATCGAATGCATTGCGTTTAGGTGCGGAATTTAAAAAGTTCGCTTTTTAATCTTTAGCAATTTTTTTATAAGAAACCGTAATTCCTTTTATCAAAGAAGAACTCAAGCCATTATGCTCCATTTCATTCAGTCCGGCAATGGTACAACCTTTTGGAGTAGTAACTTTATCGATCTCCTGTTCAGGATGCGTGCCTTTTTTAATTAAAAGATCTGCCGCTCCTTTTACAGTTTGAGCTACAATTTTATGTGCAGTTTTAGCATCAAAACCAATCTCAATTCCGCCTTGTATACTTGCACGGATGTAACGCATCGCAAATCCCGTGCCGCAAGCGCCGATAATTGTAGCGGCTTCCATTAATTTTTCTTCAATAATTGTGGTCTGACCAAGATTGTCAAATAGCTCTTCAACAATTTCAATTTCTTTTTTGCCCGCATTTTGATGTGAGACACAGGTCATGCTTTCACAAATAGCGATCGCTGTATTTGGCATGGCGCGGAAAACTGATAATTTCTTGCCAACTGAATCCAGGATCTCAGCAATAGAGACACTACTCACTACCGAAATTAAAATTTGCCTGGAGTTTAAATTCTTAGAGATACCTTTTAAAACTTCTTTTATCTGAAATGGTTTTACGCATAACAAAATAATGTCCGCATGTTTTACAGCTTTAGTATTGTCAGTTTCAACGTGACAACCTTTTTTCTTCAGATCATTCAATAAAGAAACAGTTCTCCTGGTAATTGTAATATCGGAAGCTTTAGAATATTTAGAGCCAATTAATCCTTCCGCGATGGCAATTCCTAAATTACCTCCGCCTATAATGGTAATTTTTCTGCTCATTGTAATAAGGTTTTAGCTTTGTTTATGGCGTTATCTAAAGATGATAACTCGGGTCCTTTTCCTTGTGCGAAGAATTTTTGTCCCCCGCCGTTTCCTTTCATAACAGCCGCTGATTCACGAATGATCTTCCCCATATCAATGTTCTTATCTTTCACCAATTCATTAGAAGTAGAACCTGTTAATCCGGCTGCACCATCTAATTCATAACCGGTCACTAAAACAAGATCAGTATGTTCTTTTGTCAATTGGAAATGGATATTCTTAATTTCATCCAAATGATTGAAATCAATTTTAGTGGATAATAAACGGATGCCATTGTTAACGGGAGTTTTCTCAATATCTTTTTTCAGGTTCTCCTTAACAACTTTAGCGCGCTCTCTTATCAATTCCATATATTGTTTTTGTAATTGATTGTGTTCTTCAATAAAATCAGAAACACTCTTCACAATATTCTTGCTGCCTTTGAACATATTTTTGATCTCATTCAAAGTAGTAGCTTGATTTTCGAAAAACTCTTCCACTTTAGCAGAAGAAATAGCTTCAATACGACGGATACCCGCAGCAACAGCCCCTTCACTTACTAATTTGAAGAATCCGATTTGTCCGGTTGAAGTCACATGAGTGCCGCCGCAAAGTTCTATCGAGAAATTTTTATCAATAGTAACAACACGAACTACATCGCCGTATTTCTCTCCGAATAAAGCCATAGCGCCTGTTTTTTTAGCAGCTTCAATGTTCATCAATTCGATCTTCACCGGAATGTTCTCGCGGATCTTTGTATTAACAATATGTTCGATCTCTTTTAATTCTTCATCAGTTACTTTCGAGAAATGCGAGAAGTCGAAACGCAAATGCTCATCATTCACTAAACTCCCTTTTTGCTCAACATGTGTTCCTAATATTGTACGTAAAGCAGCATGCAGCAGGTGAGTAGCACTATGGTTATTTGTGGTATATAAACGTTTTGCTTTATCAACTTTCGCAACGAATTCCGTGTTGATATTCTCAGGTAATTTATCGCAATAATGAATAGTAACACCATTCTCTTTTTTAGTATCAGTGATAAATACTTTTTCATTGATACTTTCTAAAACTCCGATATCCCCAACCTGACCGCCACTCTCAGCATAAAAAGGAGTTTTGCTAAGTACAACATTGTATTGCTCTTTGTTCTTTGCTTTTACTTTACGGTAACGGACAATTTTACATTCCGATTCTAATTCATCGTAACCAATGAATTCAGTTTCTTTTTCACCTTGAACAGATTTTCCGAATTCAGTATAAATCCAATCTTCAGTGTCAACACTGGTAGCCGCACGCGAACGGTTCTTTTGTTCTTCTAAATACTTTGCAAAACCAGCCTCATCAACACTCAGGTCATAACTCTTAGCAATAAGCTGAGTAAGATCTAAAGGGAAACCAAATGTATCGTACAATTCAAAAACAACTTTACCATCGATAACTTTTCCTTTTTTCGAATTAGTAAGATCGATACAAACCTGGTCGATGCGTTTCAACCCAAACTCTAAAGTTTTATAAAAAGAAATTTCTTCTTCTTTAATTACTTTTTCAATCAGAACTTTTTGATTCACTAATTCAGGAAACGCTTGTCCCATTTGATTCGCCAATGTAGGAACCAACCGGTGCATGAATGGTTCTTTCAGGTTCAATGATTGATAACCATAACGTATAGCACGGCGTAAGATACGACGGATCACATAACCAGCTCCTGTATTACTCGGTAATTGACCATCAGAAATAGAAAAAGAAATTGCACGGATATGATCAGCAATAACACGCATGGCGATATTGATCATCAATTGTTTTTTATGGTGCTCTTCATCTTCAGGCTTGTAGCGCAAGCCGCTTAATTCTTCAATTTTATTGATGATCGGCATGAACACATCAGTATCGTAGTTACTTTGCTTTCCTTGTAAAACAACGCACAAACGTTCAAAGCCCATTCCGGTATCCACATGTTGTTTTGGTAATTTCACCAACGAACCGTCAGCTTTACGCTCGAATTCCATGAATACATTATTCCAAATTTCAATTACCTGAGGATGTCCTGTATTTACTAAAACATCTCCCGGACTTCCTAATCTGTCTTCCGATTTACGGATGTCGCAATGAATTTCACTGCAAGGGCCACAAGGACCCATATCGCCCATCTCCCAGAAATTATCTTTTTTATTGCCTTTTAAAATTCTGTCTTTCGGGATCAATTTCGCCCATGTATCGTAAGCTTCCTGATCAAACGCCAATCCTTCTTTTTCATCACCTTCAAAAACTGTAACGTATAATCTGTATGGATCGATCTTGTAAACTTTAGTCAGTAATTCCCATGCCCATTCGATGGCTTCATTCTTAAAATAATCTCCGAAACTCCAGTTACCCAACATCTCGAACATAGTGTGATGATAAGTATCCACACCAACTTCTTCCAGGTCGTTATGCTTGCCGCTAACACGTAAACATTTTTGAGTATCGGCAATACGCGGATATTTAATAGGGGCGTTCCCTAAAAAAATATCTTTGAACGGCGCCATGCCGCTGTTGTTGAACATCAATGTCGGATCACCTTTCACCACCATTGGTGCAGAAGGAACGATCTCATGTCCTTTACTCTTGAAAAAATCTAAAAATGTTTGTCGTACTTTATTTGCTTCCATAAAAGATCAAAGACTATTTTTTTGAAATGAGATCTTTCGCTTTTACCCTGTAAGGCTTTCCGTTCTCATCAACCAATACAACATCTTCGTCAGATTTAGCTTTTAACGCAATCATTTTATTAACCGCTTTCCTGATGCCGGCAATAATTTTTTCTGATAATGAATTATTAATACTCATATTTTCTGGCTTCTGTTTTTATTTGTTCGAGTTTTTCCTGTTCGAATATTTTCAGAGTATTGTCCATATTTTGGGCAATACAATTTGTTTCTTTATTATTATCTATGAACATCCAACTATCACACAAAGGTATGAAAACATTGAATAGGTTAAATAATCCTCTTTTGAATCGCCTTTCAACGATTTCTGGTGGAATATTATGTCCACCCTCTTCAACTCTTTTTGCTACCCTTACTTGTGCTGCCGTCCAAGTGGATAGCCAAAAAAACAATAAAGTTACTTTATAATCTTTCTTTTGAGCATCGAGAATTAATCCCTTATAACTTCTGGTAGATAATGTTGTTTCTATGGCAAAATCAAGGCCCTGATCAATATGTTTTTTTATTTGAACTAACATTATTTTTCCTGCCTCAAATGAAGCTTTTTCAGGCTTCAGAGGCGAAATTCCCCTTGCTATTTCATCAGCATTTACAAATTCATAACAATTTAAAACCTCAGGTAAAATTGTGTAAGAAGCAGTCGTTTTTCCTGCACCATTTGGACCTGCAATTATGTATAAATTTGGCATTAATTAAGATTGCAAATTTAGCTTAATTTTTTATCTTTGCCATAGCCAAAATGGCTGTTTTTCAACAAGATGTCGAAAGTCAAATATAGATTTAATACAAAATCCCTCACTTACGAGAAGGTTAAAGTCACCTTTAAGGATAGGTTATGGCGTTTTATGTCGTATTTGGCTATTGGACTTGTATTTGCTACAGGTACAGTTTTATTAGCTTACAAGTTTATTGATTCTCCAAAAGAAAAAATGTTGAAACGGGAGATCGAAGCGCTTCAGTTACAATATAATTTGTTGCATAAAAAGATGGATCAGACCCAATTGGTTTTGAACGACCTTCAGGACAGGGATGATAATATTTACCGTGTGATATTTGAATCGGAGCCTATCCCAAATTCGATCCGACAGGCCGGTTTTGGGGGGAGCGACCGTTATTCAGTTTTTGATAATTACGATAATGCAGAACTTTTAAAAACTACAACCGAGCGTTTGGATAAGATCACTAAGCAATTATACATTCAATCTAAATCATTTGATGAAGTTGTGAAATTGGCTAAGAACAAAGAGCAATTGATATCTTCCATTCCTGCCATCATGCCTATCAATAATAAAGATCTTAGAAGACAACCTGGAGGTTTTGGCTGGAGAACGCATCCTATTTATAAAACTCCTGAGTTTCATCCCGGAATGGATTTCGCGGCAGAACAAGGCACACCAATTTACGCCACCGGAGATGGCGTTGTTGAAACGGCAGATGCAAATGCACAAGGTTACGGGAATCACGTAGTGATCAATCACGGTTTTGGCTATCAGACTTTATACGGTCACATGAGTAAAATGGCGGTTCGTGTCGGTAAAAAAATTAAACGAGGGGAGTTAGTTGGATATGTCGGAAGTACAGGTTTAAGTACAGCGCCGCACATCCATTATGAAGTCATTAAGAATGGTGAAAAAGTAAATCCAATTAACTTTTACTTTAACGACTTAACACCACAACAATACCAGGTGATGTTGGAAATGTCATCCAAATCTTCCCAATCGTTCGACTGAGTGAAGTATAAATTTGGAATATCAATTGTCGTCGGACACATTTAACTTCACTCCAGGAATGAACTCATCGAACGTCCAGAAAATTGGTTTCGCAACAGCTATTTCATTGGTAATTGCCAATATGATAGGGACGGGTGTATTCACTAGTCTTGGTTTCCAGGTAATGAATATCGAATCCGGTTTTGCAATTATCATGTTGTGGGTAGTTGGCGGAATTTTGTCTTTATGCGGCGCGTTAACTTACGGGGAAATCGGTTCTGCTTTTCCTGATAGTGGGGGAGAGTATAATTATCTCTCTAAATTATATCATCCCTCAGTTGGATTTTTATCAGGGTGGGTTTCTGTAACCGTTGGGTTTGCCGCTCCTGTTGCTGCTGCGGCAACTGCATTAGGTTTGTATGTGAATAAGATCTATCCCGGAGTTGATCCTGTGATGTTAGCAATTACAATAATTGTAATTCTTACTTCGATACATTCTATTAACTTAAAATTAGGAAGCGCTATTCAACGCGCATTTACTTTAATTAAAATTGTTATCATTGTTATGTTTGTTGGTTTCGGATTATTTCATAAACCTGGTCATACAACATCTTTTGCACCAACTTCTGATAGCTGGAACCAAATTACATCAGCCGCATTTGCAGTTTCATTAGTGTTTGTAACGTATGCTTATAGTGGATGGAATGCTGCTGCTTACATATCAGGAGAAATAAAAGAACCACAAAAGAGTTTACCGAAAGCTTTGGTTTGGGGAACGTTGATAGTGATGATTATTTATACCGCTCTTAATTTCATATTCATGTATTCTGTTCCTGTTCCGGAATTGAAAAGACAGGTAGAAGTTGGTTATTTAAGTGCGAATAAAATTTTTGGTCATGACCTCGGGCAATTCATGAGTTTAGTGATCGCTTTACTATTAGTTTCAACCGTAAGTGCTATGATACTGGCCGGGCCCCGCGTAATGCAAGCAATGGGAAAAGGAATGAGGCAATTGAGTATTTTCTCAAAAACAAATAGGAATAACGTTCCTTACATCGCAATTATTTTTCAATCAGTGATCTCAATTGTTTTGGTGTTGACATCCTCTTTCGAATCTTTGATCACTTATGTAGGATTCACATTGAACTTATTTACATTTTTGACAGTTTGTGGTGTATTTATTTTAAGAAAAAAATACAAGCATATCCAACCGGAATACAAAACACCTTTGTATCCTGTAACACCAATTCTCTTCTTATTTATCAGCGGTTGGATTTTATTTTTTATCTTTAAAAATAAAACAGAAGAATCCTTGTACGGATTGGGAACTGTACTTTTAGGATTTATTTTTTATTGGTTAAGTGAGAAATTCAATAATAAAAAAGAGAATGTTTAGGGGAATTTTCCTTCTTGCATTTATTTGGCCTTTTTGTTCCCGCTCTCAAACTTTTTCCCTGGAAGCGCTTTTAAGATCCGAACTTACTTCTTACACTAAAATTTTGGATAACCCGAATAAATACAAGCTTCAGATCATCTATACTCAAATTGACCGTGACAAGAATAATGATCCCTCATTTAAGGATCTTAAATTTCACGAGTATAAAAATTACATCTATCCTGCCAGCGTTGTTAAATTGCCTGTGTCGTTGGTTGCTTTATTAAAACTCCAGGAATTAACCGAGAAAGGTGTTGACCTGAATACAACAATGGTAACCGACAGCGCTTTTTATTGCCAGAAACGGACAACACTAGATTCTTCTGATCTTCCTTCTATTGGAAATTACATCAGTAAAATGTTATTGGTGAGTGATAACAGTGCTTGTGCAAGAACATATGAATTTGTCGGATGCGATTATCTTCATAAAAAGCTTGAAGACATGGGTTATGGAAATATCCGTATTGTTAACCGTCTCGATGGCGCTTGTCCGGGCGACACAGCAAAGATCACGTCTCCTGTTTATTTTATGAATAAGAAGGATACTATATATAAACAACCGCTGATATTCTCCGAATATAAAAAGGGACATCCAATAGAGAGTTCAACAGTCGGGAAAAAACCTAAAGGGCAAAAAGATTTCGCAAGACATAATTATCTCGAATTGCAGGATCTTCACGATATGATGCGGCGTATCATTTTTAACCGGCACTTAAAAGGCGACGAAAAACTGCTTTTGACAGAAGAGAATTGGAAGTTCATGGTAAAAAAATTGGGAATGATGCCCAAAGAAAGTGCTTATCCAAAATATGATAAGAAAGTCTATTACGATTCATTCAAAAAATATTTCATGTACGGAAGTGCGGTCACAACAATAAAAGGGGATAGTGTACGGGTTTTTAATATAGTGGGAAGGGCTTATGGCTTTTTAATTGATTGCGCCTACATAGTGGATTTTAAGAATAAAGTGGAATTTCTTATAAGTTCTTCCATTTACGTTAATGAAAGGGATATGATAGGAAGCGGTAAGTATGAATATGACCAATTAGGCCTTCCTTTTTTAAGGGATCTGTCAAAAACAATATATAAGTATGAGCGTCAGCGCTCAAAAAAGTACAACCCCAATCTGAAGGAGTTTAATCTTTTCAAATAACTCCTTTAAAAGAGTCCAGTAGGGACAATACATTATTAGCAGACGAAAACCCCATAATTCCACGCATTTCTGTTGTCATATTTAAAGCCGATTATCAATAAATTCCATACATTTGTCCACCCAATTTTATGAGAGCGATCATTCCTATAATCACCATTTTCAGTGCGTTCATTTGTTGCAATGGCGTTGAACCAAAAGAAGAAAAAAAGGAAACACCCAAATCAGATACAGTTAAACAGGTAGTTAAAAAAGATACTGTTGTTACAGAGCCAAAAACTGAATTAACTCAAACATTTGCACCATTCAACCCGGATAACCAGTTCAATAATGTTACAGCGGTTATCAGTGGTTTAAAAGGCAAGGCTCATAAATTAAATTACCTGTTCGATTCAGCGGCATGGTCTTCGCACGAGGAATTCATTGATAAGAGCTGGAAAAAATTAGAGAGAACAAGATTGAAGTCAATGCGTGAATGGGCTTCGAAAGAATTCGAAACTCCGAATACTGAAGCAAAAGTGGTGTTCTATCCTTTCTCAGGACCGGATTTTTTAACTGCAGATGCTTTCTTTCCGAACGGAGAAAAATATGTGATGTTAGGATTGGAACCCGTTGGAAAATTACCTGATCTGAAAAAATTCAAACCGGGTGAACATTCAGATTACGCGCAGGATTTTAAAGAATCCCTGGGTGATATTTTCGATAAGAGTTATTTCATCACCCGCAAAATGCTTCACGATTTCGGAAAACAAAAAGTGAATGGTTTATTACCTGTTCTTACTTTCTTCATCCGTAAAACAGGACATGAGATCGCTGATGTAAAATATTTATACCGCTTTAAACAGGATTCGATCATAGAAAGGCCTTATGATACAAAGGTGATGGACCGTGAAAATCCTAAAGAAGTTAAAAAACCTTTTGGCGTGAGAATTGATTTTGTGGCGGGAGAAAAACAAAAATCGGTTTATTATTTTAAATATGATGTGAGTAATAAATTCTTCAATGATACTTGTGTGTTCTATAAATATCTGAATGCCGATAAGAACGTAGTGACCTACATTAAAAGCGCTTCTTATTTATTGCATAATGGTTTCATGAGTAACATGAAGAATATGATCCTCGCAAATTCCGGCTGGATCATCCAGGACGATACCGGCATGCCTTACAAAAACTTCGCTTCAAACGAATGGAGCATCAAATTGTATGGTCAATATGCCCGTCCTGTATCCGATTTTAAATGGCTAAACAAAGAACAAGCTTTGGAAGATGCCTTTAAAAAAGATAGTGCCCGTATTGGTAAATTGCCATTTCATTTGGGCTATCACTGGGGCAGTAAAAAGGATGTGATCATCTACGCTACGCGTAAGTAGCTTCATTGACCTTCAGAATACCGAGGTTATTCCACCACAATTGCCAGGTTTCTCGGATTGCCGGAACCCTCAACAACACAACGGTACAATCCCTTATTTACAAATGGCACTTCTACTTTCATCTTTACCTCATCGTTGATCGGGTTCAATTCTGAACAATATAGTAGTTGACCATCACCACTATAAAGGCTTACAGTTGTTTTCGTGCCACTAACGTTAACGAAAAATTCTTTTCCTCGAACAGGATTCGGAAAGACAACAGCCTCAGGTACCGGCTGCTGATATTTAACAGCTATGATATCAGAAAATTCATGCTGTCCCGAGTTATTATGCCGTTTTAGGCGGTAGTACAAAATGCCTCCGTCAGGTTGATGATCTGTACAACTATATTGTGTTTTCCCTGATCTCATCGTAGTTTCTAAGGTAGCTTCAAAAGGCGAAAAATTGCCATCTAAACTTTTTTCAACCTTTGTTTCACTTAAGTCCAGGGGATTATTGTCAAGCCAAGACAGACGAATGTCATTGCCATCTTGGTACGCTGTGAAATCTGTTATGTTAATGGATACAACTTTTGCGGTGTGTTGTGCTTTAATTGCAGAAACTCCGAGTACCAATGAAGCGGCTATAAGTATAAAAGTTTTCATAGTTCTGAATTTTATTCAAATATCCGTCAGGACCAGTATATAAGAAATTCGACATTGTTAACTATACTACATATGTAAGATATAGCCCTTTTTTGTAAAAAATGGTCACAGCTTCTCCCCCCTCCTTAAAAAATGCACTGTCTGATGCAAGGGGTTATAGAATGTAGTCCGTTAGGATAAATTAGCCCAAGCCACTTTCATTAACCCCCTCTAAAGTGTTCGTAATGAGGTCTAAGTGTTAATAAGTCGTTAACTTCTCTTTAATTAAAGATTTTATATTTGAGTATGTCTTTACAAAAAGAGCAAACCGAAAAACTTTACTATTCAATCAGTGAAGTGTCAGATATGTTCGAAGTAAATGCTTCAACTATCCGTTTCTGGGAAAAAGAATTTGATATTCTTAAACCTACAAAAAATAAAAAAGGTAATCGTTTATTCACCGCGAAGGATATTGAGAACCTGAGGCTGATCGTTCACTATGTGAAAGAGAAGGGCTACACCTTAAGTGGCGCTAAAGACAAATTAAAAAGCGGTTCTCCTGAACTGGAAAGCGTAAAATTGGAGGTGATTGATAAACTGAAGAACATCAAAGAACAATTACTTCAAATGAAGTCGAAATTATAGTTCAAAATCACAAATAAAATTAAAAGGGCAGAGTTTTCTGCCTTTTTTTGTTTATCAAAACGCCAATGTGAAAAAGTCCTTTTTACCTTTGCGTAATCCCTTTCATTTTTCTCTAATATTAAGCTTTGTATGCTGCACAGGCCTATCCATACTTTATTGTTCTTACTGGCGACTTTAGCTTTGTTGGCAGGATTAGCTTTTATCTTCCCGAAAGGTGGTATTAACCTTGGTACTGAGCTTAGTTTATCTTTTCCAACTTTGAATAGTATCTTCGAAAGGAAAGAAGAAAAACCTGATATCTCAAAGATCCTGGCTTTAGCGGATGCGGAAGATAAAGACACCATCGTAAAAGTAGATACAGTTTGTAAAGTACCTGGCATAAAAAAAGCTTCTCTTAAAGTTGATTCGGTGAAAGGAATAAATTTAGGAGAAGTTCCAACTGATACTACAATAAAGCTTCTTACTACCATTCAATACAAGAATGCTGACAAAACAGCAATGAAGAATTTTTTCTATTCGCTTACGAATGTTTACAACGAACCAAAAAGTGTGCGTGTTCTGCATTATGGGGATTCACAAATAGAGGGGGACCGTATCAGTGATTATCTCCGTTCAAAGTTACAGATGCAGTTCGGTGGCGGCGGTCCGGGGTTAGTTTCCCTTGTCCCAATTGCGCCAAGCGTTATCAACCGGATAAGTACAAGCGGAGGGAATTGGGATCGTTACGGCGTGTTCTCATTCAAAGATAAACGCGTGCCGCATAATAATTTTGGTGTGATGGCGCAGATCTGCCGTTATGCAAATTACAATTCAAGTACTGATACGACGGCTCCAACCAAAGAAGCTAGTGCAAAGATCATCACAACAAGAAACGGGGGCGCAACTGCAACCTCGTATAACAAAGTGAAATTATTTTATGGCGGTGCTAAATCAAAAGTGCTGTGTGAATTCTATGATGCTTCAATTTTTAAGGAGAGTGACAGTTTAGAAAAGGGAGGAAATTTTAATATCAAGGAATATCCTGTCACATCTTTGACCCATGAATTTAAGTTTTTCGGTCAGGATAGTCCTGATTTTTATGCTGTGTCACTTGAAGGTGGAAAAGGCGTTATGGTGGATAACATGGGATTAAGGGGAAGTTCAGGAACATTTTTCAATCAAATTAATTACGGACAATTAAAACAGTTCTATGATTATCTGAACGTGAAGCTGGTCATTCTTCAATTCGGCGGGAATACATTACCATATTTAAAAGATAAAGAGATGGCTGATAAATTCGGAGGTTATTTAAAATCACAGATCTATACGCTGAAAAAAATGGCACCGCAAGCTTCAATACTTCTCATTGGTCCTTCAGATATGAGTATCAAAGAAGGAACTGCATATGTCACGCATCCTTTGTTAGAAGATCTGCGCAACGCAATTCGCCAGGCTGCTTTTGATACGGATTGTGCTTTCTTCGATATGTATGATTGCATGGGAGGAAAGAACAGTATGGTGGCCTGGGTCGAAAAAGGAATAGCCGCCAAAGATTACATTCATTTCAGTCCTGCAGGCGCAAGAAAAATTGCCACACTTTTATATTCATCATTAATTAACGATTACAATGCCTATGTACGCTCTAAAAAATAAACTTCAGGCATTAATTGCTTTCGTTCTCTTGGGTGGAAATCTATTTTCACAAACAGTTACCCCAACTGCTACAAGAACTTATTCGTTCATTAATTACGGAGAAAATCATCTGCATTACGGAAAAGATAGTTCGCTGATGATGAATTTTTTCAATAAAGTTTCAGATATGAGAGAGGGGAAGAGGGATAAGGTGACGATAGTGCATTACGGCGGGTCCCATATCCAGGCAGGAACGTGGAGTGATAAACTGATCTCTAATTTCCAGTCATACGGCAATTATGAAGGTGGTGGATTATATTGTTTTCCTTATAAAGTTGCAAAGACAAATAGCCCGCATTATTTTAAATCATACACAACCGGAACGTGGAAACGTTTCCGGTGTGCGACCTGGAAAGAAATGTGTGTTGATCTTGGAATGGCCGGAATTGCAGCAGTAACTAACGATAGCGCCAATACATTCGGGATCAAACTTCAGAAGAATGGCCACCACGAAAAATTTAATTCGCTAAAGATCTATAATAACATGAATCCAAGCTTTCAATACAGTTTAGCGCCAATGGAAGTAAAATATAAACGTACTGAAGATTCCCTTCATCGCTATTCTTTATTCGAGTTTGAAACGCCTATTGATTCAGTTAACTTTCAATTAGTGAAATTAGATACATTGCGCCGTGATTTTATGTTGCATGGTTTTAGCCTGGAATATGATAAGCCCGGATTTTACTACGCAGGCTTTGGAGTGAATGGAGCAGCAAGTAATTCGTATCTGAAATGCAATTTATTTGGTGAACAATTGGAAACGGTAAAGCCTGACCTTGTGATTTTTTCATTGGGCGTGAATGATACACAGGGAAAGGATTTCACTAAAGAAGACTACATTGAGAATTATGATAGTTTAATTATGGAAGTAAGAAAAATTTCGCCGGACTGCGCTATTCTTTTAACTACTACAACAGATAATTACATTAAGAGAAGAACAGCAAATAAACGTCCGATCAAAGCGCAGGATGCGATGTTCGAATTAATGGAAAAACATAAAGCGGCGGTTTGGGATCTGTATGCGATCATGGGCGGTTACAAATCCATTTACAAATGGTCCAAAGTAGGATTAGCGGCTCGTGATAAAGTTCATTTTAGCCCTAAAGGTTATGCAATAGTAGGGCAGATGATGTTTGATGCGATTGATAAGAGTTACAAGAATAATAATAAAACTAAGTAATGGAAGCAAGACAAAAAGAATCAAGAGCCAAGACGCTACTTAAATGTCATGATCTAATTGTCTTGTATCACCATTAAGAGAATGAATGATTATTTAACATACTTACAAGATATTTTTGCTTTTACTGAGGGAAAACCTTTATTGTTCACGCAATTATTTTTCTGGGGATTCTTTGCAGTAGTTCTGTTATTCTACGCTTTGGTCTATAAAAAGATCGCACTGCGGAATATTTACCTCTTACTTGTAAGTTTCTTTTTCTATTATAAGACGAGTGGTGTTTTCTTAGTTCTTCTCATTTTCACAATTTGTAGTGATTATAATTGGGGTCGGCTTATTCATAATGCAAAATCAAAAAGAAGCAGAAAAATATTTCTGACGATCAGTGTTTGTCTGAATATGTTATTGCTGGGATATTTCAAGTACGCTTATTTTTTCGCGAGCAGTTGTAATGAATTATTTGGAGCAGATATTCAATTCTTCAATCATTTCTCACATTTCACCAATACATTTCTCGGCACTCATTTCAGCGTAGATAAATTGATATTGCCTGTCGGTGTTTCGTTCTTTACATTTCAATCTATTTCGTATACGGTAGATATTTACAGGGGAAACGTCCGGCCGGTAAAAAACATCTTCGATTATGGTTTCTTTGTTTGTTTCTTCCCGCATTTAGTGGCCGGGCCAATTGTAAAAGCTCACGATTTCATCTACCAGATCTATTTACCTTATGATCTGAAACGGAAAGAGTTTGGCCTGGCATTGTTCTGGATCCTGAATGGTTTGATGAAAAAGATCTATGCGGATTATATCGCTACAAATTTTATTGATCGTATTTTCGATAATCCGAATTATTATTCAGGTGTTGAAACTGTATTGGGGATCTTCGGTTATTCGTTGCAGATCTACATGGATTTCTCAGGTTATACTGATATTGCCATTGGCGTCGCTCTTCTGTTAGGATTCAGATTAAAAACGAATTTTAATTCCCCTTACAAAGCACAGGATGTAAGTGATTTCTGGAAGCGCTGGCATATTTCTTTGTCATCATGGTTGAAAGAATATCTCTACATTCCATTAGGCGGTAACAGGCAAGGAACTGTTGGTTCATACATTGCCATTAGTATTTTAGCTATCGTTCTCGTAATGCTCACAGGCAAACTATGGTTATTACTAGTTCTGTTCGGACTTGCGATAGCTTTTGCATTGATCTCCTATTTCAGTAAACAATTCAGGGATTCTGTCAATACGAATATCAATTTAATGGTGACAATGTTACTTGGTGGTTTATGGCATGGCAGCAGTTGGTTATTCATCATTTGGGGCGGACTGAACGGATTAGGATTAGTGATCCATAAATTATGGTTGCGGGTTTCTCCATTCAAAAACTCGAAATCGTTTGTAGTAAAAGCTATAATGGTACTTATAACCCTTACTTTTATAAGCTTTACGAGGATATTTTTCAGAAGCGATAGTCTGGATACGGTGAGTTTGATCTTTGATCGTATAGGAAACCATTTTGGAGGTTCTTTATTTTTTGAGATCATTAAAGGTTATTCTGTTGTGTTATCTTTGATACTGATAGGGTATTTGATCCATTGGATCCCGGCAAAACAAAAAGAATGGTACCGCAATTTTTTCGCAGGATTACCTGTGTATGTGATGGCTTTAGCTGTTGTAGCGGTTATTTTTGTGATGTACCAGTTGATGAGTGATGAAATGCAACCTTTTATCTATTTCCAGTTTTAGGAGTTGAAGAAAGAAGAACATATTTATTTCAGCGGATTGAACGGCTTGCGTTTTTTTGCCGCTATCGCTGTTGTAATTACACACATTGAATTGATCAAATACCAATCCGGTTTTTCGGATATATGGAGGAATAATAAACTTGTGTTTGAATTGGGTTCTTTAGGCGTGATATTCTTTTTCGTACTAAGCGGATTCCTCATTACTTATTTATTGTTGCAAGAGAAAAAAGTAACACAAACGGTTGCAGTTAAAAAATTCTATTTACGACGCATTTTAAGGATCTGGCCCTTGTATTATTTGATTGTATTATTAGGATTTCTTGTACTGCCGCATATTCATTTCATTGATAATCCATATCTCATTAAATTTCTTGATACTAATTTCGCGCCGAATTTTCTCCTGTATTTGTTGTTCTTACCTAATTTGGCCTTTGCAGCTTTTGCAGCAGTGCCGCATATCGGACAAACATGGTCGATAGGTGTAGAAGAGCAATTTTATGTATTATGGCCTTTGATCGTAAAACATTCTAAAAATATTCTCAAGGCCTTATTATGGGTGATCGGCATTTTGATCACTTTGAAAGTAATAGTTCTTATTCTGTATAAACAAATGCCGGATAACTCTGCTTTAAAGATCATTAAGCCGTTCTTAGCAATGACCAAAATGGAAAGTATGGCAATTGGTGGAATAGGAGCTTATTATTTGTTTATCGGTAACCAAAAGATAAAATTACTTTACAGTAATGCTTTGCTGTTGTTCTCAATCGCGATGATAATTGTTCTGGTTTATTTTACACCGGCTGTTATTCAGGATGGAATGTACCTGGTGTTCTCTGTTCTGTTTCTGATCATTATTTTAAATGTATCCTCAAACCCCGACTGTATTTTTAAACTGGAAAACAAAGTGTTTAAAGTGTTGGGAAATATATCTTACGGAATTTACATGTACCATTTAATTATAATAGCTTTCGTTTTTGCCGGGTTAAAACATTTTGGATTACAAATTGATGATAGTGTAATTTCCCAGCTAATTGTTTACACTTCAACTATTTTAGGAACGGTCTTATTAGCGTGGATATCGTATTCCTATTTTGAGAAATGGTTCCTGGACCTGAAACATAAGTTCACTATTATAAAAAGCGGAAGTAACAATTAATTAACAAGTTTTCCTCTTAAAATCACTGTTTTTTTCGGAACAAAAAAATACTTGTTTCTGTACTTTTAATAATTTACATTTGGTATATATAAAAGAAGGTACCCGATAAAATTATGAAAGCTGAGATCATTACAAAATTAGAAGAGCTCCTGAATAAAGGGGCAAGTGAAGTTGCTAACGATGTGCGCACTCTGCAAAAAGAGTATCAAAAGCAATGGACAGCCGAGTTCGAACAAGCTAAACAGGCATTTGTTGACGAAGGAGGAAAGGCTAAAGAATTTGTTTACGAGAAAAATGCTGACGATCAAAAGATAGCTGAGCTATTCGAGAAGCATCTTAAACTTAAAAAAGAAGAGGACGAAAAACTGGTGCGCGAACAACAGAAAAACCTGATAATCCGCCAGGAGATCGTTGCAAAGATAAATGACTTAAGCCAGATGAGTTCGAATGTTGGTGCAGCTATTAAAATGCTCCAGGAGTTGCAAACGCAATGGAAAGAGACAGGAGCTGTATCGCCGCATAAGTACAAAGATCTTCAGAGTGAATACAGTAAAGCTGTAGAGAATTTCTATTACAATTTAAAGATCTTCCGTGAATTACAGGAACATGACCTGAAGAAGAATTTTGAGTTAAAAGAAGAATTATTAGGAAAGATAAAAGCGATCGTTTCCTTAGAGAATATAAAAGAAGCAGAGCGTCTGATAAAAATTTACCGTAACGATTGGGAAGATATTGGCCCGGTTCCGAATGAAAAATGGGATGTACTTAAAGGTGAGTACCGTAAAGCTTTGGATGAAGTGTACGGAAAGATAAAAGCATTCTATAACGCTGCCGAAGAATTAAAAGAAAATAATCTTAAGTCTAAAAAAGACCTGGTTGAAAAGGCAAAAGCTTTATTAGCTGAATCGATAGGTGGGAATGTCGGAAAATGGAATGAGACCACAAATAAATTAATTGAAGTTCAAAATGAGTGGAAAACCATAGGGCGTACTACTCAAAAGGACAATGATATCGTTTGGAACGAATTCAGGTCGGTATGTGATGAATTCTTTAACAAGAAGAAGGAATACTTCAATGTTGTTCATGAAAAACAAGGTGAAGTAAAGAAAGCGAAAATGGAGCTGATCGAAAAGGCAGAAGCGCTTCAAAGCAGTACCGATTGGCAAAAAACCACGCAAGACCTTATCCGCTTACAGGATAATTGGAAAAAGCAACATTTGATCAACGAACGAGAAGAGGGGAAATTATTTTTCCGTTTCCGTAAAGCTTGCAATACATTCTTTGATGCTAAAAAAGCATTCCTCGAAGCAAAAGGTGCTGCATTAGAAGGGAATGTTAAAGGGAAAGAAGAAATTGTAGAAAGGATCAACGCTTTTAATTTAGGAGAGGACGTGGCAGAAAATGTAAAACAATTGAAACAATTTGCTACAGAATGGAATTCCGGCGGACAGTTACCGTTTAAGGACAGGAAACGTTTGAATGAGATCTTCTTTAACCGCCTTGATGAATTATATGAAAAACTGAACCTTGACAAAAAGGAAAAGACTGTATTACAATTCAAAAATAAATTGGAACGCTTATTATTAGCTGAAAGTCCGGGTGAATTATTGAAACGCGAAGCAGATTATTTGAAGAAACAGATCGACGAAATTCAAAGCGATATCAAAACTTACGAGAATAATTTAGGATTCTTTAAAAATGCCAAGAAAGACAATCCTTTATTGAAAGAAGTGAACGAGAAGATAGATACTGCTAAACAAAAGATCGCTGATTTCACTGCTAAACGTAAATTAGTAGTAGAAGAAATGAATAAACTGAGAGCTGCTTTCGAAAAGAAAACGGAAGAACCGGCTTAAAATTCCTTTTGTTCAACAGACTTTATTTTATCACGTAAAAAGAGCGGAATCGGCTCTTTTTCGTGTTTTGTGAAGTCGTAGTACACTACAATATCTTCCGCTTCGGCAACAACCACGCCTTTATCGTTAAATAAAAGATGCTCTATCGAAAAACTTGTTGTTTTCATGAAGCCAACTTTACATTTTATGGTTATTTGTCCCGGATAGAATAAAGGCTGCTTGAATTTGCAGCTGGTAGAAGCAAGCATCGGTCCTTTGTTACTATTGTTGTGATGTTGGGTCAGACCTATCTTTTCCCAATAATTAACCCTGGAAGCCTGTACATACTTGAAGAAAGATACATTATTTACATGTCCGAACAGGTCCATCTCGCTCCAGTCGATGCGCAATACCAGTTCTGTGTTATAACCTTCCATATAATTGAATTAACACCGTAAATATCTTAAAAATTCCGTTCATAAAAATTGTGTGAATTCAGTAAATTCTAATGTACCTTTAACACCTGATTAATGGAACCTATTTTAGATATACGCCACGTTACCAAACGGTATTCTAATCACACCGCTGTGAACGACGTGAGCATTACGGTTCCTAAACAAAGCATTTATGGTCTTTTAGGGCCGAATGGTGCCGGTAAAACTTCATTGATCCGTATCATTAATCAAATTACGGCTCCTGATAGTGGTGAGATCTTATTCAACGGTGAAAAATTAAATCCGAAGCATGTTGAGAGTATTGGGTATTTGCCTGAAGAACGTGGTTTGTATAAAAAAATGCCTGTTGGAGAACAAGCGATGTATCTGGCACGTTTAAAAGGTTTATCGAAAGCAGATGCTAAAGCGCGTTTAAAATATTGGTTCGAGAAATTTGAGATGCAAACCTGGTGGAGCAAGAAAATCGATGAACTCAGCAAAGGGATGCAGCAGAAAGTTCAATTCATAGTTACAGTTCTGCACGAACCGAAATTATTGATCTTAGATGAACCTTTCAGTGGTTTCGATCCTATCAATGCACAATTGATCCGCAACGAAATTTTAGAATTACGAAAAAAAGGTTCTACTATTATTTTCTCGACGCATAATATGGGAAGTGTAGAAGAGTTATGTGATCATATCGCACTGATCAATAAATCACAAAAGATATTAGATGGTTCTGTAAAAGAAATCCGCCGTTCACACAAGAATAACATTTACAGGATCACTTTTAAAGGGAATATGATGGGATTTACCAATGCCATTTGGGACGGGGCGAAATTATTGGAAAGCGGTAAGATAGAAGATGAAAAAGACATGTATTGGGCTTTAATAAAAATAGTTGATGGAGTTAAAACAAGCAGGTTACTGCAGGAATTATTGCCTTTGATCGAGATCGTTTCATTCAATGAAGTGATCCCAAGCATGAATGATATTTTTATATCGCATGTGAACCACCAAAATAATGTAGCTGGCACTCAAAGTAATTTTACCGAATAGGAAAATGGGAAAAATAGGACTGATCATACAACGCGAAATAATGGCCAAGCTGAGGAGCAAGACCTTTATTATCATGACTTTTTTAGCACCGGTATTAGTGGCAGGCTTTTTTGGGGTGGTGATCTGGATGAGCATGACCGACAAAGCTGATCAGGATATTTTAGTAATTGATGAGACACAATTCTTCAAAGATAAGTTATCAGGTAACGATTACATCACTTTCTCATTTACTTCGAAAGACCTTGAAAAATCTTTAGATGGTTTTTATGCTTCTGATAAAACCTGTTTGCTTTACATCCCGCATAATTTACTGGAAGGAGCAGGAGGAGCAGTTAAAATATTCTATAAGAAAGCCCCCGGATTTGCTGTCCAGACAGATATTAGAAACCAGGTAGAGAAAATATTATATGAGCATAAATTAAGGGCGAATAACATTGATCCGCAGATCATTCACAATGCAAAACAATCCGTAAAACTGATCACAGAAAAAGTAAATGAAAAAGGTGAGCATGCCGAACAAAGCACAGGTTTCATCAGTATTTTCGGATTTTTAAGCGGGGCGGTTATGTTCATGTTCATCTTGCTTTACGGGATGATGGTATTCAGGAGTGTAATGGAAGAAAAAACGAACCGTATTGTTGAGATCATTGTTTCCTCAGTAAAGCCATTCCAGTTAATGTTAGGGAAGATCATTGGCATCGCAATTTTAGGAATAGGACAATTCATTACGATGGGAGTTCTTACTGCGGTTTTATCTACAGTACTTTCTTCAGCTTTATTGGGAGATGTTAAAAAAGATCTTGCTAAATTCCAGCAACAACAAGATCTTGTTTACAAAAATGGAACGAATGTCGATCTTGAGAAATTTGATAAGATGCAGGATAAACTTGAAGTATTCGAGATGATAAAACAAGCAGGAAATATCAATTACCTGGAGATCGCAATTTGTTTCCTTCTGTTCTTCCTGGGAGGATATTTATTTTACAGTTCTATTTTAGCGGCAATAGGAAGTGCTGTTGATGCGGAAGCCGACGCTCAGCAATTCATGATGCCGATCATGATGCCGTTGATCGTGGGTTATATTATTTCTGCAAGAATGATGACAAATCCTGAAGGCAGTATGGCATTCTGGGGCTCTATCATTCCATTCACGTCACCAATAGTGATGATGGCACGTTTGCCATTCGGAGTTCCGACACATCAGATCGTAATTTCAATTACTTTATTGTTCGCTTCATTTATCGGGACAACATGGCTGGCAGGCAAAATTTACCGGACAGGTATTTTGATGTACGGAAAAAAAGTCAGCTGGAGAGAATTAAGTAAATGGCTGTTCTATAAATAAATTGCGTCTTAGCAAGAAACTTACAGGTAACGCTTAGCGATCTCCCAAACAACAATTCCTATACTAACCGAAATGTTTAACGAATGCTTTGTTCCCAGCTGTGGAATTTCAATACTTCCATCACAAACATCTATTACTTCCTGTTCAACACCATAAACTTCATTGCCAAAAATAATAGCGATCTTTTCATCTTTCTGATACTTGAAATTTTGCAAATAGGTACTCTTTTCAACCTGTTCGATAGAGTAAACCTGGTATCCTTTTTCTTTCAGATCTTTAACCGCATCTTTTGTAGTTTTAAAATGCTTCCAGTTGATACTTTCAGTTGCACCCAAAGCAGTTTTTTCGATCTCCGCATTCGGAGGAGTGCCCGTAACACCGCATAAATAGAGGTTTTCAAGCAAAAAAGAATCAGCTGTTCTGAAGGCTGATCCTACGTTATTGAGACTGCGAACGTTATCTAAAACCAAAACAACCGGCAATTTTTCCGACTGTTTGAATTCTTCAACGGATTTGCGTCCTAAGTCCTCGTTTTTTATTTTTTGCATAGGGCAAAAATAGCTATCTTTAAGCTTTAAATTTAACAATTATCTGTATTTGTGAAAATCAGTAAAGAGTTTAAGATCGGCGTAGTAGTTATCGCAGCAATTGGCGCCTTTATTTGGGGACTTTTCTACTTAAAGGGCAGCAATCTTTTTTCTGAGAAGTATGTGCTTTACGCGGTTTATCCGAAGATAGACGGATTAATTGAAGCAAATCCTTTAATGATCAATGGTTTTAAAGTAGGGCAGGTGAATAAGATCTCCTTAGTTAAAACTCCCGGTAAATATTACAACCAGGTTTTAGTGAAATTTTTACTTACAGAGGACGTTAATATCCCGAAGCATTCAATAGCAAAAGCGGTAAGTTCTGATCTTTTAGGTTCAAAAGCAGTTGAGATCATTTTTAGTCCGGAAACAGAATATGTTTCGTCAGGTGATACACTTTTATCAGAAACAGAAGCAGGTTTAAAAGAATCGGTAAATAAACAATTAACGCCATTGCAGAAAAAAGCAGAAGGGTTAATTTCATCAATTGATTCGGTAATGACGATCGTTCAATTCGTATTGAATGATAAAACACGTGATAACTTAAGTAAATCATTCGAGAGTATTAAAAAAGCGATTCAAAGTTTAGAGCAAACAGCTTATAAACTGGATGACCTTATCGCTTCTGAAAAAGCAAAGATATCTTCCTTGCTTACCAAATTAAATTCGGTAGGAACAATGCTTGAAAAGAACACTGATAAAATTGAGAACGTGATTGGCAACTTAAGTACATTGAGTGATAGTCTTGCTAAAGCCGATATTAAGAAAGCAATTGATGATGCAGATAAGACATTAATTGAGTTTAAACAAATATTAGCGCAAATTAACGCAGGACAAGGAACGCTTGGTAAGTTAGCCAAGAACGATTCATTGTATAACAACTTAAATAAAACAAGTGAGGATCTGGATAAGTTGATGAAAGATCTTCGTATCAATCCTGAGCGTTACATTCACTTCTCCGTTTTCGGCAGAAGGGAAAAAGCTAAAAACAAACCTAAAGATTAAGATCTGTTATGGTAAGTTCTATTGTATTCATCATTCTATTTTTAGCGGGATCTGCCTTCTTCTTTATCAATGCAAAAAAAGTACGCCGTAATATCTTATTGGGAAAAGACATCTCAATTAAAGACAATAAAGGTGAGCGCATTAAAATAATGACCCTTATTGCTCTTGGACAAAAGAAAATGTTCACACGTCCAATTCCTGCTATCCTGCATTTATTTCTTTATACTGCATTCGTTATTACACAAATTGAATTATTGGAGATCATTTGGGACGGGGCATTAGGTCATCACCGCGCTTTCCGTCCTGCTTTAGGAGGATTCTATACGTTCATGGTGAGTTTCATTGAGATATTGTCTGTGTTAGCGTTTATAGGAACGATTGCATTCTTATCACGCCGTAATTTATTAAAAGTCCCGCGCCTTGTAAAAAGCGAATTGAATGGCTGGCCAAAATTAGATGCGAATTTTATTTTATTGGGAGAATTAACTTTGATCTGTTTCATCTTCATGATGAACGGTGCTGATGAAGTTCTGTATTCAAGAGGAGCATCTCATGCTAAGAATTTAGGTGATGGATCTTTAGGGTTAACGATCTCTTCTCATTTAGGCCCGGTCTTATTCGGAGGGATGTCAGATGGCGCGCTTCATGTAATCGAGCGTATCGGATGGTGGGGGCATATTGTAATGGTATTTGGTTTCCTGAACTACTTACCATTCTCAAAGCACATTCATATCCTATTAGCATTTCCGAATACGTATTTCTCGAATCTTAAACCAAAAGGTGAATTCAGGAATTTATTTGAAGTAACTGATGTTGTTAAACCGAATTTCGATCCATCGTATCAACCTGTGCTAGATCCGAATGCTCCTGTAAAGTTTGGGGCGAAAGATGCAACCGATCTTACCTGGAAACAATTATTGGATGCATACACTTGTACAGAGTGCGGAAGATGCACTTCGGCTTGTCCGCAGAATATAACAGGAAAGAAATTGTCACCGCGTAAGATCATGATGGATACGCGTGACAGGATAGAAGATATCGGAAAGAACATTGATAAGAACGATGGAAAGTTTGTGGATGACGGCAAATCTCTATTAGGGGATTATATCACAGCAGAAGAGATCTGGGCATGTAACACTTGTAATGCTTGTGTTCAGGAATGTCCTGTGAATATCGATCCTTTAGGAATTATCATGGACCTCCGTCAGCAATTAGTATTGGAACAAAGTGCTGCACCGGCTGCATTAAATAATATGTTTGGGAATATAGAGAATAACGGAGCCCCTTGGCAATTCTCTCCTAACGACCGTGCAAATTGGATAAACGAAAATTAGTATGACAAAGAATTTGATTGAAATAGAAGAGAACGGAAAAAAGTTGAGTCCTGTATTGCCGGAGAATATCAAGAATTATTTGATTGATATCGATGGAACCATCTGTGATGATATTCCTAACGAAGAACCAGAAAGAATGGTTACAGCTAAATTGTATCCGGATGCTTTGGTGACCTTGAATAAATGGTTCGATGAAGGGCATATCATTACTTTTTTTACTTCAAGAACAGAAGAGCACAGAAAAGTAACAGAAGAGTGGTTAAAAGTGAATGGGTTTAAGTATCACGGATTATTAATGGGAAAGCCACGTGGAGGAAATTACCATTGGATAGATAATCATATGGTAAGAGCAACGCGTTTTACCGGAAAATTTACGGATCTGATTGAGAAAGAAACAACGATACAGGTATTCGAAAATTAAATTTGGCGTCTTTGCGCCTTTGCGAGAAACAAAATGACTGAAAAAAAGATAATAGTCCCTACAATGGCAGAGATGATCGCAAAAGGCGAGACTCCTGAGATCTTATTTTGGGTGGGTTGCTCTGGTAGTTTTGACGATCGCGCTAAAAAGATCACAAAAGCTATTGTTCGTATTTTAAATCACGTTGGAGTTAAATTTGCGGTACTTGGTACTGAAGAAAGTTGTACCGGTGATCCGGCAAAACGCGCAGGAAACGAATTCTTATTCCAAATGCAGGCTTTTCAGAATATAACTGTGCTGAATGGTTATGCAGTGAAGAAGATCGTTACCGGTTGTCCGCATTGCTTTAATACGATCAGGAATGAATATCCTGAATTAGGAGGAAAGTATGAGGTTGTTCATCATACACAATTAGTGCAGGAATTAATTAATTCAGGAAAGTTAAAAGTTCAGGGTGGTGAATTCAAAGGAAAGAAAATAGTTTATCACGATCCATGTTATTTAGGGCGTGCTAATGATGTTTATGAAGCTCCCCGTAATGTAATTCAAAAATTAGATGTGGAGTTAGCCGAAATGAAACGCAGCCGTGCAAACGGATTATGTTGCGGTGCAGGTGGAGCCCAAATGTTCAAGGAGGCAGAAAAAGGAAATAAAGAAGTGAATAACGAAAGAGCAGAGGAGGCTTTAGCTTTGAATCCTGATGTTATCGCGGTAGGTTGTCCGTTCTGTAATACAATGATGACAGATGGTGTAAAGCACTTCAATAAAGAAGGAAAAACAAAAGTATTGGATGTAGCTGAACTGATCGCTTCGGCAAATGATCTTTAAACGATGAAAAAAATTGGTTTTATAGTCTTTATACTTTCTCTCAGTATAATTTCATGTTCTCCAAAAGAGAAAGTTGAAGAAACTGTTCCTGTAAAGTATGATTCTCTATTGGCGAAGATCAGTTCTCCTGAACTGAAAGCTATTAACGAATTATTAAAAGCGGATCCTAATAATGATTCATTATACAACGAACGTGCAGGGATTTATATACAGTTAAAACAACTGCAAGAAGCAATGGGCGATGCCAGCCGTGCATTAAAGCTGGATAGTACAAAAGCTAAATATTATGTTACCCTGGCGGATGTTTATTTTGCTTCTAATAAAACGCGTTTATCGAAAGAAACCCTTGAAGCTACAGTAAAGAAATTCCCGAATAATACGGAAGCGCTTTTAAAACTGGCAGAGTTATTTTATCTCGTGCGTCAATATGAGAATGCTATAACACATATCAACAAAGCTTTAAAGATCGATGAGAATATCGCGAATGCTTATTTCTTAAAAGGATGTGTATTTAAGGAAATGGGAGATACCAACAAAGCGATCTCAAGTATGCAAACAGCTATTGAACAGGATAATAAATTCTTTGACGCCTTCTATGATGTCGGCCTGTTGTATGCATCACGTAAAAACCCTTTGGCTTTCGAGTATTTTAACAATGCGCTGAGATTAAGGCCAAGCAGTGAAAGTGCGGTCTTCGCAAAAGCAAAACTGTTGCAGGATCTAAATAGGATCGATGAGAGCCTGGCTTTGTATGAGGAGATCTTACGGAATAATAAAAACAATGTGAATGTGCTTTATAACCTGGGTGCTATCAATTTCACCAGGAAAAGGGATGTAAACGTGGCGATCGATTATTTTTCAAAAGCAATTGCGGTGGACCCTAAATACACAGAAGCTTATTTAGCGCGTGGTGCATGTTTCGAAAGTTTAAAAGACTATAAGAATGCTAAAGCAGATTACGAAATGTGTTTAAAGATCACGCCGAATTATGGCCCTGCTATTGCTTCTTTAAATTCAATGGAGAAAAAATAATTACTGTTTAATTATTTTCTTTACCAGTGTGTTATTTCCTGTTCTTACCTGTATAAAATATATTCCTGCCGCTAAACCTTTGAGGTCGATCTTACTTTTTTCAGAGTCAAAAGAATAGTCCTTAACTAAAATCCCTAATGAATTGAAAAGAGAGATCTCCGAATGTTGATTTGTGATAATAATTAAATAATTCTCGGTTGGATTTGGATAAATTAAGAATTGATTATCATTTTGTAATTCTGAAATAGCAGTAGTTGATACCGAAGCGACTACCATTGTGTCCAATTGTAATTGCCAGCCGGGATTTGTGCAGCAGCCTGAATAAGCGCCTCTGTAGATCCAGTTATATAATGTGTTATTAAAGTCTTTGTCCCAATTAGTATAAGGCATAAACACAGAACCTGGAGTTAACGTTCCCGTCAATTGTCCGCTTTTGGGATATAGATTCAGTGTTGCAATATTTGTTGTCGGAGAGATGACATGAACGCCTGCGTTTGCATAAGTATCAGTTATATTATCAACCATATTGGCAAAGTTGGTAATAGGAGAAGGTGCAAATACGGCGTTACTATAACAATGTTGGGTGTAACTTGTGTTAGCATTAAAGAGGCGCATTCCACCGGAAGAATTCACAGCCCACATGGTATTATGAAATACTTTTATATTCTGAGGCTGGACTCCGTTTTGCGGTGTAATGTAAACCGCACGGTAACCTGCAGGATCAACATGGTTCACAAAAATGTTCTCGTACAGGATAATATTTCCGGTTCCCTGGAAAAGTGCTTCGGTTGGATTTTGATAAAAGAAATTGCCATAGATGTCATAATAGTCATTCAAACCGAAACCTGTCAACGGAAATCCGCCCACCAAAAGATTAGGGCGTGCATTTCCTCCGGTCGCAGCGTTCAGTTCTTTACAAAAAACATTATTCCTGATTATTGTTTTTCCATTAATAGCCGTTCCGGTGAATTTACTGCGTACAGTATCTGACTGGTGTTTTATCTCAATATTATAACCAATAGTATTTGAAATGAAATTATTTTCGATGATCCCATTCACGAAAGGACGGTCGCCATTCGAATTCCCTAAATACATTCCTGTTCCTGCTCCGATAATTCTGTTCTTGCGTATGATCCAATCCCAGGCGTGACATTTTGTACTGATTCCAACTATTTGCTGATTGTTACCGTAATTAATGATGTTCAGATATTCAATTGTAATATGATGAGCAAAATTTCCATAGGTACCTTCGCCTTTCACTGCATCCACAGGCTGATTCAACCCGTTCAATTGTAATTTTTTAATGACGATGTAAGAACATTTAGTTATGCTAACCGTATTGCAACACGATTGCGCATTGAAAATTGTGGAGTACAAATTAGGACTTCCCATTATGACAATAGGGGCAAGTGCGGTACCATTGAGGTTATTTAGTGTTAAGTTATTCGTGTAAGTTCCCGCTGCTAAATACAAAGTGTCACCTGCAACTAATGAACTTATAAATGTGGTATAATTGGAGGGATTCGCATTAATAAAATTAGCAGTGCCGGTTTTCGTACCCAATAAAAAGATACCGAGCGAAAAGAAAAGTACTTTTAATTTTTTCATACGTTTGGTTTCTATAATTCTTTCATTAAAGTTCTGTAAAGCGTCAACATACTTTCAATGTCTTTTTTATGAACCTTTTCATTTGGAGAATGTACAAATTGTTCAGCTGCACCGATAAAACACCAGTCCCAGGGATATTCTGCCATTTGTAATTCTTTGGCATCGCTTCCGCCGGAACCTTCTACTTCTAACTGATAAAGTAATTTGTTTTTCGAGGCAGTTTTAATGATCTTATCCACGAAACTTCTTCTTGGCACCAAACTGTCACGCATAGAAATAACGGCACCTTTGGCAGGATGAACGCCATCTGATATCCATGAAATATCTGAGATCAGTGCCTGTGAGATCTTATATTTTTCAGCTAAATATTTTTGAAGATAAGACACACTTCCGCCGCCATGTTCTTCCCAGCAACTGAAAACTATTGCGCCATCTTTTAATGTCTCTGCTAATTTTAGAGCATTGTAAACCCCGAGACGGTTATCCATGTAACAACATTGAACATAGTCTTTATCTTCCCGCCAATATGGTTTAAAAGTTAATTCAGTTCCGGTTTCCAGGTCACGTTTATAAGTGTATTCTAATTTCGGGTAACCATTCTTGTCCTTAGTCACTTTTAATTTCACTTCTGCTTTACCTTTTCTGTCTTTTCCTACAAGATCAATTCCGCTATCTGTAACAGGTCCTCCGATCTTCACTAGTTGTTTTCCATAACGTACGGTAAAACCAATGCTGTCCAGGTGCGCAAATACCGCGGTGCGTGGTTTCCCGAAAATTAAAATAATGCAATCCTGCAAACCTTCTCCATGGATGATCTTTGGTTCATGTTTCCAGTTCTTTCTGTTTTTTTTGATGTATTCAAGTACGAATTCTTTCATCGGTCCTTCGTTTCCTGAAGGAGCATGAATAGCGCACATAGTTTTTAAAAGTTGAAATTCTGAAGCAGTTTTTTTGGCCATAAAAGTATTGTTGATGCGAAGATAACCCCAATTGTGCCAGAATACCGAAAAGCCTCAAAAAATCGCTAAAAAGGATTTAGTTTGTTCACTCATTTGGGGCATTTGGTAAAACCACCCTTATTTTGAGTAGAACTGCCCTTATTATTAGGGGTTAAAAAGCCCAAATTAGCTTGATTATCATATCTTTGAAAAGAGCTAACACTAATATTCAAACTACAACATACATCCCATGGGAAATTCAATCAAAACCTTACTTATTTGCGCAGGTTTATTCAGCGTAACTTTTTTGAACTCGCAGGTAGCAAGACAAGCCAATCAATGGAGCGGAGTTCCGTGTTCAGATTGTTCAGGTAATGCCGGAAATAATTCAGGTAATAAAAGTGACAACGCAAAAGGCTCGCCGAATACTGTTCAGAATGGTAACGGTACTATCGCAACTTCGTATACTGTTACGCAATGTGGATTAGGGTTTACAACTGCTTCCGTGCGTTTGAATCAACGGGCATTTACAGGTATGACAGTTCAAAAAGGCGTTTTACAGCCAGCAGCTATGCTTGTAAGTGGTATTCCTCCTTGTTTCCAGGTTGTGAAAGCTTTCTTATATGTCGGAGGTTCCGGTAATGGTGTAGCAATAAATGCAACGATTGTTAATCCTGCTTTAGCGTCTAACACATATCCAATGACAATGATCGGTACCCATACTGATAAGTGTTGGGGATATTCAGGAACTTATAATTACCGTGCAGATGTTACTTCTTGTATCACAGGTAACGGAACTTATAACTTAAGTGGTATTCCTTGTCTGGGTACAACACCTAATGATATGGACGGGGCTACTTTAATTGTTATTTATGCCGATCCTTCTCAAACTTTTACAGGCCACATGGTTATTGGTGACGGTTGCCGTGAAGTATCGGGCGGTACAATTACTAATAACATCACAGGATTCAATGTTTGCGGTGCTGTAACTGCAGGTTCTACTCAAAATTTCGTGATCGTTTCAGATCTTCAGGCGATTGCCGCTACACCAATCAATTTAAATTCAGCAACTGCTAATTATACTTATCCTGCTGCAAGTAATAAAGTATGGGATTACATTCAACAACCCGGCGCTCCTGCTGTAGCAGGACAAACAAGCGCAACTTACGGATTCAGTAATGCAAGTGATTGTTATAATTTCGTTGCCGCAGGTATGTACTATCGCACGGCCTGTCAGGTTTGTTCTTCTCCGGCCTTAACTATTACACCTGTTACTACTTCATCTTGTTCTGCAGGATCTGCAACAGCTAACGTTGTGGGAGGTACCGGACCGTATACTTATACATGGAGCCCTACAGGAGGAAATGCCCAATCAGTTTCTTCTGTGCCAACCGGTAATTACACTGTAACAGTAAAAGATGCTACCGGATGTAACCAGGGAACTGCAACAATTGCGATCAATGCAGCATCCGGCCCGACTATCACTGCTAATGCAGGAACAGTTTGTGCAGGTTCATCTGCTAACTTAACTGCAAACGGTGCTTTAACTTATACTTGGTCTCCTAGCGCAAGTTTAAATACTGCAACAGGTCCAAACGTTATTGCAACACCTGCTGCAACGCAAGTTTATTCTATTAGCGGAACAAATGGTGCAGGTTGTGTTTCAACAATTACAACACAGGTATTAGTAAATCCAATGCCTGTTCCAACTATCGGAAGCAATAGCCCCGTTTGTTTGAATAGTCCAATAAACTTAACATCAGGTGGAGGCACTTCCTTTGTATGGACGGGTCCGAACTCATTTAGTTCTACATTACAAAACCCGACTGTTCCTGCTGCTACAACAGCTAATGCAGGTGTATATAACGTAACAGTTACAGCTTTAGGTTGTTCAACTGCTACTAATATCACAGTTTCAGTTATTACGCCTACAACATCTGCAAGTAATACCGGTCCATATTGCGCCGGTTCAACTGTACAGTTGAATTGTCCTACCGCTGCTTCGTCTTACGCGTGGACAGGACCATCATTCAGTTCCGGTTCACAAAATCCGACTATCGGATCTTCTACACCTGCAATGTCAGGAAACTATACAGTATTAGTTACTATCGGTACTTGTACTGCAACAGCTACAACTTCGGTTACTGTAAATGCTTTACCTACACCTGCTCCAAGTAATACAGGACCTTATTGTCCTGGTGCAACCATCCAATTGAATGTTGGCGCATACTCTACTTATACATGGACAGGCCCGTCATTTACTTCAAACGTTCAGAATCCAACTATAGCTAATGCCCAGGTTGCTCATTCAGGTATGTATGCTGTAACCGTTCAGGATGCGAATGGTTGTATCAATACTTCAAACACTAACGTATTGGTAAATCCAACCCCGGTGATCACAAACAATAATCCGGGAACTTGTGTTAACCAAACTATAAATTTAACTTCAACAGGCGGTGGTACATATTTATGGACCGGCCCTATGAGCTTTAGTTCAACAGCTCAAAATCCAAGTATTCCTAATGCTGTGTTAGGTATGTCAGGCCCTTACAATTTACTGGTAACAAGTGCTGCAGGTTGTACAAACTCAGCAGTATCTAACGTTACAGTTTATCCTTTGCCAAATCCGAACATTACCAGTAACAGTCCTGTTTGTGTAGGAAATACATTGAATCTATTCGGAACAGGTGGCGCTACTTATGCATGGAGTGGGCCGGGATATACAGGCCCGACACAAAATCCTACTATTAACAACGTTACTTCTTCTGCAAACGGAGTTTATACTTTATTGGTTTCTTCAGGAACTTGTACAGCAAGCACAACTTTCACAGTAGTGATCAATCCGCTTCCTGTTTTCAATTTCTCAGGAACAAATGTATTGTGTAACGGACAAAGCAACGGAACTTCTACAGTGAACGTAACTGTCGGTACAGGTCCATTCAATTATAACTGGAGTACAATTCCAAGTCAGAACACACAAGTTGCAACTTCGTTACCCGCAGGAACATTCTCTTGTACTGTAACTGACGCTAACAACTGTACCAGTATGGCTTCAACACAAATTACACAGCCAACTCAATTCTCTGTTTCTGTGGTGAGCAATACATTATCAGCTTGTGCTAATACACCGATCAACGTAAATGCAATTGGTGCCGGTGGAACCGGTCCTTATACTTATAATTGGGTGTCAGGTCCTGCTACAAGTGCGCTTGTTGCGAATGAGCCTAACGCAGGAAACTACATGTATACAATGAATGCAGTGGATGCTTACAACTGTCCTGCTACTGCAAATATCAATTTAACGTTCTTCCCGTTACCAACTGTTACTGCAACAAGCGGTACAATTTGTGCGGGACAAACTACTTCGCTTACAGCCAGTGGTGCTAATACTTATATCTGGCAGCCCGGTAATATTACAGGACCAACTTATCCTTTCTCAGGAAGTACATCACAAAACATTACCGTGATCGGTACCGCTAACGGGTGTAGTAATTCAGCGAATACAGCAGTTCTTGTTAACCCGAATCCTGTATCGACCATCAATGTTGGTAACGCAAAAGGTTGTGTGCCTACTTGTGTGACATTTACTGCAGGTTCAAGTTCATCTATCCAAAGTTATAACTGGATACTGAATGGTGCCGGAATTACAGGGTCTGTAAATGGTGCTTATTGTTTTGATGAATCCGCTTCTTACACTTTAGGATTAACTGTAATGGATGGAAATGGCTGTACAAGTACAGTTGTTCCTGTAACAATTGATATTTATCCTCAACCGGTTGCTGACTTTAACCACGCACCGATCAAGCCAATCGTAAACCAGGATCCATTCGTAACATTTACAGACGCCTCATGGAATGCAACTATTGTAAGCTGGAACTGGTATTTCATGAATACAGCTCAACACACTTCAATAGAACAAAATCCAACATTCTCATATACTGAACCCGGAACGTATCCTGTTGTTCTTGTTGTGAAGAGTGATAAAGGTTGTACTGATACTCTCATCAGGCCGTTAGTTGTAGGAGAAGATTTCGGATTATATGTGCCGAATGCATTTACACCGAATGGTGATGGATTGAATGATATATTCCAGCCTAAAGGATTCGGCGTGGTGAAATATGAAATATTCATGTTCGACCGTTGGGGTGAAAAAGTATTCGCTACAAAAGAATTTACTGAAGGATGGGACGGATCATTCCAGGGACGCGGAACAAAATCTTGTGAAGAAGGAACTTATACATGGTTGATCCAATGTACGGATGTGTTTGGTAAATCACATGAATTAAAAGGTCACGTGACTTTAATGAAATAATTAAATTTCCAACAAAAAATTTAAGGGGACTTCGGTCCCCTTTTTGTTTTATAGACTTCCAAAAGATTTTTCTAAATGGTTGTATTTCTATTGTTTGGTCGGTTCAAAACTTGTTAATAATGACCAAACCAGCTGTTTTTTGAGTGAAAGCACTCATATTCTTAGTCATTTGACTGGTAAAAAGAAGTTTGGTTTCCTATATTTATGGGAATAGGACCAGCTTTTAATCAATTACTTACATAGAACTTCATCCCGATGAAAAAATCACTATCAGCTTTATCTTTAAGTCTCGCATTTTTATCAGCAACTTTTTTGAATGCGCAGACGAATAGTACATGGCTTCCGGGTACCAAGTGTACCAGCAATTCATGTTTCCCTGTGAATTCAGTTGGAAAGGGGTCCGGTAACTCAGTACAGAATGGTAACGGCAGTGTTGCCACAACCTACACACAAACTGCCTGCGGTTTAAATTGGACCAGCGCTTCAGTGCGTTTGCATAAACGGGCATTTACAGGTATGGCTGTGCAGACAGGAGTGAACCAACCGGCAACTATGTCGATCAGTGGTCTGCCTGCGTGTTTTCAAATTCAGAAGGCGTTTTTGTATTGTGGTGGTTCCGGAAATGGAATTGCTATCACAGCTAATATCACCAATCCGGCGTCTGCATCCGCAAGTTTTCCAATGACAATGATCGGTCAGCATACAGATAAATGCTGGGGATATACAGGAACTTATAATTACCGTGCAGATGTCACTTCAATTATTTCCGGAAACGGAAATTATGTGTTAAGCGGAATTCCTGTTACACCGGGAAGCAACGATATGGATGGTGCATCTTTATTCATTATTTATACAGATCCTTCTCAAACTTATACAGGAAGTTTTATAATTGCTGACGGCTGCCGTGTTGCCCAGGGTGGGGCTTTCACACAAGTGATAACAGGTTTCAATGTTTGCGGTGCTGTAACTGCAGGTTCTACTTCGAATTTCGTTGTGGTATCCGATCTTCAGGGAGTTGGTCCGACGCCAATGAATTTAAATTCAGCAACAGCAAATTATACTTATCCACAGGCGAGCAACCAGGTTTGGGATCATGTGATCCAGCCCGGAGCACCGGCTACTGCGGGACAAACTTCTGCTACTTACGGTTTCAATAATGCGAATGGTGATTGTTATAATTTTGTTTGCGGCGGGATGTATTACCGTACAGCTTGTAACGTTTGTACAGCGGGTTCTAACTTAACTGTAACAGCAGTAACCTCTTCTTCTTGTTCTGCAGGTTCTGCTACTGCAACTGTTGCAGGTGGTACCGGTCCATATACTTATACATGGAGCCCGACTGGCGGTAACACTGCTACTATCACGGGAGCTTCAACGGGTAACTACACCGTTGTTGTAAAAGATGCTACAGGTTGTAAAACAGGAACTGCTGTTGTAGCAATTTCATCTGCTGCATCACCAACAGTTACTATTGCAAGTGCAACTACAATTTGTGCGGGATCTTCAGCTAACTTAACAGCAAGCGGCGCTTCAACTTATACATGGAGCCCGGGCGCATCACTTAATACAACTAACGGACCTAACGTAGTGGCTACACCGGCAAGTACGCAGATCTATACTGTGAATGGTACAAATGGAGCAGGATGTGTCGGAACAGGAACTGTCCAGGTAACAGTGAATCCGATCCCTAATCCAATAGCAGGAAGTAATAGCCCGGTTTGTTTAGGTGCTCCAATAAATTTGACATCAAGCGGAGGTACAACCTATTCGTGGACAGGTCCGAACTCATTCAGTTCTTCGTTACAAAATCCAACAATACCATCTGCTGCAGTTGCAAACGCAGGGGTTTATACTGTTAACGTAACTTCATTAGGTTGTTCTCAAACAGCAACGGTGAGTGTGACAATTACAACACCTACAACTACAGCAACAAATACTGGTCCTTATTGTGCCGGAAATTCAATTCAATTGAATTCACCTACTGCAACAAGCTATTCATGGACAGGTCCTTCTGCTTTTTCTTCATCGGCACAGAATCCAAATATCCCTAGTTCCACAACAGCGATGACAGGGATATATACTGTTTCTGCTAATATTGGCGGATGTATTGCAACAGCTACCACAATGGTAACAGTAAATGCATTGCCAACACCTTCACCTACTAACACCGGACCATATTGCCCTGGTAATACCATTCAATTGAATGTTGGTTCATTCTCAACATACACATGGAGCGGGCCGAGTTCATTTAGTTCCAATCTTCAAAATCCAACTCAGTCGAATGCACAAACAACAAATGGTGGAAATTACATTGTGACTGTAACGAATGCTGCAGGTTGTACAAATACAGCCGTTACTAACGTGATTGTAAATCCAACTCCTGTGGTTGTGATCGGAAGCAACAGTCCGGTTTGTTTGAATTCACCGATCAACTTAACTTCAAATGGCGGCACAGGTTATTCATGGAGCGGCCCGAATGCCTTCAGTTCTACTACTCAAAACCCTACAATACCTTCAGCATCTACTGCTAATGCAGGTGTTTATACTGTTACAGTAACATCGGCAGCAGGCTGTACAAATACAGGAACAGTGAGCGTTTCAGTTTTAACACCAACTACTTCAGCAACCAATGGCGGACCATTCTGTGCGGGTCAAACAATAACTTTAACGACACCTGCAGCCGGATCTTATACATGGACAGGCCCGAATGCATTTTCTTCAAGTATACAAAATCCAACAATACCTAATGCCACCGCTGCAATGGCCGGAACATACAGTGTATTAGTTTCAGTAGGTACTTGTACAGCTAATGCAACTACTATAGTAGTCGTAAATCCATTACCTACACCTGCACCAACTAATACCGGACCATATTGTCCGGGGAATACAATTCAGTTGAATGTTGGTTCATTCACAACTTACACATGGAGTGGCCCGGGTTCATTCAGTTCTAATCTTCAGAATCCAACCCAGGCAAACGCTCAAACAACCAATAGCGGAAATTATACTGTTACTGTATCGAGTGCTGCAGGTTGTACAAATACAGCAGTAACTAACGTGATTGTTAATCCAACCCCGGTAATTGTAATAGGAAGTAATAGCCCTGTTTGTTTGAACTTCCCAATTAATTTAACTTCTTCCGGTGGTGGAACTTATGCCTGGACAGGTCCAAACTCATTTGCATCAACAGCGCAAAATCCGACAATTCCTTCAGCGCAACCTGTAAACGCAGGTACGTATAACGTTACAGTAACAAATTTAGGTTGTACAAATACAGCTTCAGTGAATGTAGTGGTGACCACACCAACAACATCCGCATCTAACAGCGGTCCTTATTGTGCGGGAGCTACTATTAGTATGACTGCAGCTACAGCTTCTTCTTATACCTGGAGCGGACCGGGAGGTTATTCTTCAAACTCTGCAAATGCAACTCAACCAAATTCAACGCCTGCAATGTCGGGGACTTATACAGTATTAGTTTCTATCGGTACTTGTACAGCAACGGCAACAACTAACGTTCTTGTAAATGCTTTACCTGTTCCGACTGCTAATAGTAACAGTCCGCTTTGCGCAGGACAAACTATTAACTTAACAGGAACTGGCGGAACAACTTATACCTGGACAGGTCCGGGTTCTTTCAATTCGAACTCAGCTACACCATCTATTCCAACAGCTTCACCAAGCAACAGTGGTAATTATATTTTAAATGTTACTGATGTCAATGGTTGTACAAACACTGCAAATACTATTGTTACAGTTAATGCTTTGCCAACTATCGTAGTGAACAGTCCTACTAATTGTGTTAATACAACTATCAACTTAACATCTAACGGTGGTGTTACCTACGCATGGACAGGCCCGGGTGGATTTACTTCTACTGCACAAAATCCAAACATTCCTTCAGCGCAGTTAACAATGTCAGGAACTTATGTTGTCACTGTAACTGACGCGAATGGCTGTGTGAATACAGCTAATGCTACCGTTTCGGTATTGCCTTTACCAACTCCTAATATTACTAGTAACAGCCCTGTGTGTGCCGGTCAAACTTTAAATTTATTCGGATCCGGCGGAGCAACTTATGCATGGAGCGGTCCTGGTTATACAGGTCTTGCACAAAACCCAACTATCAATAATGTGAATGCATCTGCAAATGGTGTTTATACTTTATTGGTAAGTTCAGGAAGTTGTACTGCAAGCACAACGTTCACTGTAGTGATCAATCCTGTTCCTGTATTTAACTTTACAGGAAGCAATGTAACATGTAACGGATTAAGCAATGGTTCATCAACCGTGAATGTAACCGTTGGTACCGGTCCGTTCAATTACAACTGGAGTACAATTCCAATGCAAAACACCCAGAACGCAAGCTCACTTCCTGCGGGATCTTATACTTGCGTTGTAACCGATGCGAACAACTGTACAAGTGCAGCTTCAACTCAAATTACACAACCAACCCAATTCAGTGTTTCAATTAACACGGCAACATTCTCTGCTTGTGCCGGAACACCGATTAACATTAATGCAATTGGAGCAGGCGGAACCGGCCCTTATTCTTATAATTGGGTTTCAGGCCCTGCAACATCTCCGTATTCAGTTAATGAAACAGTTTCAGGAAATTACATGTATACTGTGAATGCAGTTGACGCTTATAACTGTCCTGCTACAGCAAACATTAATTTAACTTTCAATCCTCAGCCAACTGTAACTGCTACAAGCGCTACTCTATGTGCTGGTCAGAGTACTGCGCAATTGGTTGCAAGCGGTGCAACAACTTATATCTGGCAGCCGGGTAACATAACCGGGCCAACTTATCCTTACAGCGGAAATACTTCTGTGAACGTTTCAGTTATAGGTACATCTAACGGTTGTAGTAATTCTGCTAACGCGGCTATCATTGTAAATCCAACACCTAATACAAACATCACAGTAAGTAATGCAAAAGGTTGTGTGCCGTCTTGTGTAACATTCAGTGCAGGCGGTGCATCTAACATCACCAGTTATGGCTGGATATTGAATGGGGCCGGTATCACCGGATCTGTGAATGGCGCTTATTGTTTTGATGAAGCTGCTTCGTATACTTTAGGGTTAACAGTAATGGATGCTAACGGTTGTACAGGCACTGTTGTTCCTGTTACAATTGATATTCATCCTCAACCTGTGGCAGATTTTAACCACGCGCCAATTAAACCAATTGTGAACCAGGATCCATTCGTAACATTTACTGATGCATCATGGGGCGCTCCGATAGTAAGCTGGAACTGGTATTTCATGAATACTGCACAGTATACTTCCATTGAACAAAATCCAACCTTCTCTTATACAGAACCGGGAACATATCCTGTAGTGTTAGTTGTGAAGAGTGATATGGGTTGTACGGATACTTTGATCCGTCCTTTAGTGGTAGGTGAAGATTTCGGAATCTATGTGCCGAATGCATTTACGCCGAATGCAGACGGCGTGAATGACATCTTCCAGCCAAAAGGATTTGGAGTTGTAGAATATGAATTGAATATTTTCGACCGCTGGGGAGAGAAAGTATTCTCTACTAAAGAATTCACTGAAGGTTGGGATGGTACATTCCAGGGGCGCAAAGGTAATGAGATCATGAAGGAAGATTCTTATACATGGTTAATTAACTGTACTAGTGTATTCGGTAAATCACACGAGTTAAAAGGTCACGTCACTTTAATGAAATAAAAAATTATAAAAATGAAAAGAGGGGCCAGGTGTTCCCTCTTTTTTTACTTAGCACTAAAATAATTTTATTATGAGGATACTTTACAACCTGGTCTTATTGATTTTCATTGCCACTTCTTTAAATTCACAAGAACAAAAACGTGTTTTAGGAACGCCTTCAAATGTTTCAGTTCAGCTTCAAAAAAATCAACCGGCTACCGTGCAAAATGGAAATGGGACTATTAATACCAGTTACACGGTTTCAGCTTGCGGCTTAAATTTTGTTCAGGCATCAGTCAGACTTCATCAAAGATCAACAGCTATGACTCCTCCAAAAGGAGTGATCCAGCCGGCTACTTTGTCAATTTCCGGCATTCCTCCATGCGCTACTATAACAAAAGCATTTTTATATACCGGTGGATCGGGTAATGGAGTTGCGATAACAGCCAATTTGACGAATCCGGCTTTAACACCCAATTCTTTTCCGATGACAATGATTGGTACCCATATTGATAAGTGCTGGAGTTATGTTGGTACCTACATGTATAGGGCCGATGTAACATCTGCTATTTCAGGGAACGGGACTTATACTTTAAGCGGCATCCCATGTTTAGGAGGACCGCCGAATGATATGGACGGTGCTACTTTAATAATAATTTATGCTGATCCTACACAGAGTTATACAGGAAGTTTTGTTATTGCAGATGGTGCATGGGTATCTAACGGTGGGCCCCTGTCAAAAGTTATTTCGGGTTTTAATGTTTGTGCAACACCAATTCTCACAAATCATTTTATGATCGTGGATGATCTTCAGCAGATCGCTACTGCCCAGGTAACTTTTAATTCAAGTTCTTCAAACTATATGTTCACTGCAGCCAGCCAAAATATGTGGGATTTTATCCAGGCTCCCGGAGCGCCATTGGTAGGTGGACAAACATCAGCGAACTACGGACTTTCTAATTCTTCAGATTGTTTTGCGATTGCTGCAGCAGGGGCGTATTTCCGGACATCATGTATAGCATGTACAGGCCCGACCTTTTCTTTAACAGTTGCCGCTACTTCTTCATGTACCGTTGGATCTGCAACAGCAACACCTGCGGGAGGAGTTGGTCCTTATACCTACACCTGGAGTCCGACAGGAGGAAATGCGTCAACAGTTACCGGTGTACCGCCGGGAATTTATACGGTTGCGGTTAAAGATGCTTCTTGTGGTATTGCAACACGAACTATCAATATTCCGGGCTCGCCAACAGTGTCAGTAACAAACTCAACAATTTGTGCAGGCAATAATGCAACATTAACAGCGAATGGCGCATCAACTTATTCATGGAATACCGGAGCTACAACTTCACAGATAGTAGTTTCACCAACGGTTAGTACAAGCTATACTGTAACAGGATCTAACGGAAGTTGTAACGATACAAAAACAGTTTCTGTAACGGTAAATGCTTCACCAACAGTAAATATTTCCGCGAGTAATACTATTATTTGTACGGGACAAACAGTAACGTTAACAGCTAGCGGCGGGAATACATATTTGTGGAGCACTAGTTCAACCAATACAACAATTGTAGTTGGTCCCTTTTCAACTACAACATATTCAGTTACCGGTTCTGTTCCCGGTTGCAGTGTAACAAAAACTATTTCTATATCAGTTAGCGCCCTTCCGACTGTAAGTGTGTCTTCAAGTAATTCAGTGGTGTGTTCAGGTAGTTCTACATTAACAGTGAGTGGAACAGCAACAAGCTTTACATGGAGTACCGGAGCCACAACTTCACAGATCGTTGTTTCTCCTACTGTAAATACAATTTATACAGTTGTAGGATCTAACGGGGTTTGCAGCGTATCCAGAAGTATTGCAGTTGCTGCAGGTGTTACACCAACAGTGACTGCTGCCACAAGCAATAGTTTTATTTGTGCAGGACAAACAGTTACACTTTCGGCTTCAGGAGCTTCTTCTTACACGTTCAATCCGGGAGGAATTACAGGAAATCCGATCGCATTGGCGCCATCATCGAGTGTAACATATACGGTTTTAGGAAATAGCGGCGGGCCATGTACAGGTTCCGCTTCGATCTCCCAGGTAGTTTCACCTTGTACCGGAATTAGCCAACTATCCGGAATGGATCCTGAGTTTTCAGTTTACCCTAATCCGAATAGCGGAGAGTTTACTTTGACCATGGCTACTTTTGAGAACTGTTCAATTGAAATCTACAATACACTTGGTCAATTAGTAAGAAAGAATAGCATAACACAAAATGTTGTTAAGATAGATCTGGCTGATGAGGTAAACGGTGTATACTATTTGAGATTGATCATAAATGGCTCGCCTGTACAAAAGACCAAGATCGTAAAAGAATAGTTTTTCTTCGTGTAGTTATTACTCGTATTCCGCTTGAGCGAAACTCAAAAATGAGCGAGTGAAAATTTGACGGATGAGTCAAATACCCTTTTAGTTTATTTAAAAATCAGAGTAAAAGCCATGGCTATTCTAGCTTTGTATAAAATATTAAACCATGAAAAAAATATTTACCCTTTTTACCCTTTTAACTTTCGGCGCGCAATTGAACGCGCAGATATTCCATAAGCGTTATAATTACACAAGCGAGATCATGCAAAATCAAACCTCGTGCGTAAACAACAATCGTATCTATACTGCTTCCTCGAGTTTTATGTTGCAGGGACAGATTTCAATTCAGAAAACAGACCTGGCCGGAAATCTTGTTTTCACTAAAACGGTTCTTTTCGGTACATCATTTCCTGCAATTAGTATTAAGAAGATGATCACTTCGGGAGATAAACTATTTTTAGTAGGAAGCGTTAATCCGGGCTCAGCAACCGACGGTGTTCTTTTGGTAGTTGATACAAATGTTACCAATCCTGTTGTTTATGCTAAGTCATATGGTACCGCTTCAGGAAAAGAAGATTTCTATGATATTTTACAGGCATCGAATACGGATCTCGTAATGGTCGGCCATTCTACAGTGCCGACTTCAACTGTTGGTGTTGACAGATATCTTCCGTTTGTTGTTCGTGTTGCAGTGGCAACAGGAAATGTGGTCTATCAAAAAATATTTGATGACGGACAAAGTAAAATGTGTTTTTCAGTGGCAGAAGATGCTCCTAACAACAGTTTGTTCATTGCAGGCGGCATGCAAAGCGCTAACTCTACTCATATTTTCAAAATTACTGATGACGCTTTAGGAAATGTGGTGGCAGCCAAGAACATGTATTTCTCTTCTCAGCCAATGAACGTGAAAAAATTGCAGGTATACGGATCAAAAGTTTTCATGATCGGCGGAGATCTTATGAATAATTTAATGACCGTAGAAACAGACCTTACATTAAATGCAATTGTAATGCCTAAATACTATACCAATTTCAGGTATCATGATATGGTTAAAGTTGGAAGCAGGAATTATATTGCAGGTGTTGCGGCAATAACAGGTACCGTAGGTTATCTTTCTGCTTTAAGAATGGATTCTGTATTCAATTATCAAATAGGAACAACTTATTCTTTAGTTCCGGTACCGGTTTTTAATTACCACGCTGTTAATGTTGTGAACAAGAATAATACTATGTATTGGATAGCACAGGAAGGCTGGACGGCTCCCGCACCATATACAAACCGCTATATTGTAGCTTCTGACATGGCTCTGAATGCAACTTGTAATACTCCATTGACATTAACTCCGGGAAACAATATCAATACAATTGGTATGACCACATTTACAACGCCATTAAATACGTTCACTGTGGTTAACTACAATCCATTCCCAAATGCATTAACACCAGGTATTACAACATTATGTTCACCAACAGGAATTGAGAATGTAAATGAGAATTTCGAAAAATTCGTTATTAAGAATGGTGTTGATAAAGTGATCATCGAGTCGCCTTATTCAGATTATTCAGTAAGTATGTTTGATATTTCAGGAAAAATGATCTCTGCAGAGAAAGTGAGCGAGCAAACTAAAGAGATCGGTCTTTCAACATTTGCAAATGGTATTTATATTCTGAAAATAGAGTATAAAGGATATGAACAGCGTCAGAAAATAATACACTAAGGAGAGTAAACTGATGTTGTTTAAAACAGGCCCGCTTGAATCTATGACCTTGTCAGGATAAGAGCGGGTTTTTTATTATCAATAAGTAGTCTGTTCCTGATTTTTCCTGTAATGCTTTGCTAAGATCAAGTTGAGGTGCTTTTATGCCGCTATTAAAATTCTTATCAGGATTTTTAAATATGCGCGCCTCGTCCCATAAATTTTCATTGATAAAACTTTGGAGCAAAGTAGTGCCGCCTTCAACAATAAGGCTCGAAATATTTGAATCCGCCAGTTTGTTTAAGATCTGTTGAAGAATATTCTTGCTAAAATCTATCTGAATATAAAACGTATTCCCGAAAGATGGTTTTTGATGCCCGGTGAAAACTAAAGTTTCAGCTTCATCATTGAATATTTTGGAATCCGGTTTTAATTTCAGGTCTTTATCAATGAGAATACGAATAGGATTTTTTCCTTCAACTAACCTTACTGTTAATTCAGGATCATCGCATGCAACAGTTTTTGTTCCTACCATTATGGCTTGTTCCTGTGAGCGCCAAATGTGAACTAATTTCCTGTTATCATCGCAAGTGATCCAATTTTCATTCTTATTTTCAGGTACAGGATCCAGGCTGATAAATCCATCGTTGGTTTGCGCCCATTTTAAAATAATGTACGGACGTTTCTTCTCATAAAAAGTAAAAAAGCGTTTATTTAATTCGCGCCCTTCTTTTTCTAAAACACCACTTTCAACTTCAATGCCGGCTTTTTTTAATTTCTCAATTCCTTTTCCGCCGACCAGTGGATTTGTATCGACGTTGCATATAACAACTTTCTTAAATTTTTTAGCAATGATCAGATCAGAACAAGGAGGCGTTTTTCCATGATGTGAGCAAGGTTCCAATGTCACATACAAAGTACAATCACTGAAATCAAAGCCAGGTTCCAAAGAATTGATCGCATTCACTTCTGCATGCGCCTCTCCGAATTTCTGATGATAGCCTTCTGCAATTATCTTATTATCTTTTATGATCACACATCCCACCATTGGATTAGGCGCCACCGCCGGCCAGCCAAGTTTAGCCAGGTCCAGCGCTTTTTGCATATAAGTGGAATGATTCATAAATTAGATACGAAATTAACGAAAAGATACGGTAAATTTATGCCTTCATCAGTACTGAAACTATGAGTCACGCCAAAACATCTTTTTTTGAGAATCAACGGATCTCCATTCTCATTCTGGTTGGCATCACCTTGGTTATTTATTTAAAAAGTTTCTTTTATGGATTCTCTCCAATGGATGAAGATTGGCTTATCATCCGTGACCAGCCCTACCTTGCTAATTGGCATAGTATAAAAACAGCTTTTCAGGATGCTATCCAGGGATTATATTACCGCCCTGTACAGATCGTCACTTATATTATAGATTATCATATCGGCGGAGCCAATCCGTTCATTTACCATTTCAATAATGTGCTTCTGCATACATTATCGGTAGTGATGTTGTATAAGCTTTTATTGGAATTCAATATTAAAAAAGTAAATGCGTTCTTTTTAACAGCAGTGTTTGCTGTGCATCCGGTTGCTTTGCATGCAGTGGCCTGGATCCCGGGAAGACACGATCTTTTGCTGTGTTTATTTACAATAGCTTCGTGTTATCATTTGATAAAGTACATTAAAACCGGAAGTATATTTAATGCTCTTAGCCAGCTTGTTTTCTTTACGCTTGCACTTTTCACAAAGGAGAATTCTGTTTTTCTTTTTCCTGTCTTCGTTTTTATCTTTATTATTTTTCCTCCGGTAAATAAGAAAAAAGCAGCAATACTTAGTGCAGTTTGGTTATTGCAGATCTCTGTTTGGTATTATATGTTAACGGCCGTGATCAAAACGACTTTAACTGCAGGCGCAGGTTTTTTCACAACACTAAAAAGTTTCACTTATGCCATGCTAATGTTCATTGGTAAATCTTTCATTCCTGTCAATCAATCCGTAGCGCCAATCTACGACACCATAAGCGTTATTGCAGGAATTGTTGTGATCATTTTGATTTTTCTAGTCTGGTATAAGTGGGGCGTTGCCAATAAAAAGATAGCGATGCTTGGTGTCGGTATTTATTTTGCATTGTTAGCGGTCGCAGTTTGGTTTGGTTCAACTTTACCAACAGGAGAACATCTCGAGCATCGCGTCTATACTTCAATGATAGGAGTAATTATATTATTAAGCCAATTCAGGATAGATCTCAATTCAAAAACAGTCAGAAGGGTCTTTTCCCTGGTAATAATTGCTTTGGGACTTAAAACATTTGTAAGGCTGAATGTGTATAGCAATGAAGTTTCTTATTTAAGTGAAGCAGTAAAAGATTGCCCGAAGAACTATTTTTATCATGCTCGTTTAGGAAATTTTTTATCTGATAGAAAAGAATACAGGAAGGCTTTGGATTGTTACAATACCGCCATTGGTTTATACAATAAAAAGCCGCAAGTGTATAACGATCGTGCTAATGCATACTTTAATTTAAATAAAAAGGACGAAGCAATAGCTGATTATACAAAAGCATACGAGTTAGGAAAAAATCCGCAGGTTCTATTGTTCCGCTGCCTAGCCTATAAAAAGTTCGGTGATCTTCAAAATGCATTCCGGGACCTCACAGTACTGAGCCAATGTTGCAGGGATCTCCTCCCGCCCGGGTTGGAACAGGAAATAGTTTCAGGACTTGTTACTACCAGGATGGATGAATTGAATAGGATGATAGCTGCAGAGCCAACCAACGCTTTATTATACGTTAACAGGGCTAAATTCTATATAGATTACAGGATGGGAAAAGAAGCCCTTGCTGACCTTAAAAAAGCCTGTGAATTAGAGCCGGATAACAAGGAATATAAGGGATATTACAACGAGCTTAATAACTCTTTTCCTCATTAATTTTTAGCCGATAATCCCATAAAAATCCTAAATTTGTCTTCCTTAGGATTGATACCATGTTTGATAATTTAAGTGATAAACTCGACCGCGCCTTTAAAGTTTTAAAAGGCCATGGAAAAATTACAGAGATCAACGTTGCTGAAACGCTGAAAGAAGTTCGTAAAGCATTATTAGACGCCGACGTTAACTTTAAAGTAGCGAAGCAATTTACCGATACAATTAAAGAAAAAGCACTCGGGCAAAATGTATTAACTTCCGTTTCGCCGGGACAACTTTTAATTAAGATCACTCACGATGAGTTGACCAACTTAATGGGCGGCCAGAAAGAAGAGATCTTCTTAGGTGGAAACCCAACGGTCATTTTAATGAGTGGTTTACAGGGTTCGGGTAAAACAACTTTTACCGGAAAGCTCGCCAATTATTTAAAAACTAAAAAAGGAAAAAGCCCATTGATGGTGGCGTGCGACGTTTATCGTCCTGCAGCTATTGATCAGTTACATGTTTTAGGAGAGCAAATTGGTGTTCCTGTTTTCTCGAATAAAGAAGAAAAGAATCCGACTAAAATTGCAGAAGCAGCTATTAAACAAGCGAAAGAGAATGGAAATTCTGTTGTCCTTATAGATACCGCCGGCCGTTTAGCGATCGACGAGATGATGATGAATGAAATTTCGGATCTGAAAAAGGCGATCAAGCCAAACGAGATTTTATTTGTTGTGGATGCAATGACCGGCCAGGATGCGGTGAATACTGCAAAAGCCTTCAATGATAGATTAGATTTTGACGGTGTTATCTTAACCAAATTAGATGGTGATACCAGGGGCGGTGCGGCTTTATCAATTAAATCTGTAGTCAATAAACCGATCAAGTTTGTTGGTACCGGCGAGAAAATGGAAGCGCTCGATGTGTTCTATCCTGAACGTATGAGCGATCGTATATTAGGAATGGGTGACGTGGTTACTTTAGTAGAGCGCGCCCAGGAACAATACAATGAAGAAGAGGCAAGGAAATTATCGAAGAAGATCGCGAAGAACCAATTCGATCTGAACGATTTCTTGAGCCAGTTACAGCAAATTAAAAAGATGGGTAATATCAAGGATTTAGTTGGTATGATCCCCGGTGTTGGAAAAGCGATTAAAGATGCGGATATAAAAGATGACGCGTTCAAACACATTGAAGCGATCATTTATTCAATGACACCGACTGAAAGGAATAAACCGGAAACAATTAACGGCAGCCGCAGACAACGTATTGCAAAAGGAAGCGGCTTGAATATTACAGAAGTAAACAAATTATTAAAGCAGTTTGAAGATACCCGCAAAATGATGCGCATGATGAACGATAAGAATGCTATGGCAAAAATGATGCGCAATATGCCGAAAATGCCGGGCGGACCACAATAGTTCGGAGTTGGTAGTTGGTAGTTCGTAGAATGCCATCTCCCGATAAGTAAAACCTCTACGAACTACAAGCTATGAACTACCAACTAATCGACGGAAAAAAGATATCATTGCAAATGCAGGAAGAAATTGCTGCAGAAGTAAAAGCATTTACTGCTAAAGGAGGAAAAACGCCTCATTTAGCCGCTGTACTGGTTGGTGATGATCCGGCTTCAAAAGCATACGTTGGTTCAAAAGTAAAGACTTGTGAGAAGGTCGGATTCAAATCAACACTCGTTACATTTCCTTCTACAATTACCGAGCAGGAATTATTAAATAAACTTGAAGAATTAAATAACGACAAAGATATTGATGGTTATATCGTTCAGTTACCATTGCCAAAACACATTAACGAACATAAGATCATTGAAGCTGTAAAGCCGAGTAAAGACGTTGATGGTTTTCATCCGATCAATGTTGGCCGTTTGGTTTTAGATCTTCCGACTTATATCAGTGCAACACCTTATGGCATCACTCAATTATTAGAACGTTACAATATTGAAACCTCAGGAAAGAATTGTGTGGTAATCGGAAGAAGTCATATTGTAGGCTCGCCAATGAGTATTTTAATGGCAAAGAATTCTAAATTCGCGAATTGTACGGTTACACTTTGTCATTCAAGAACAAAAGATCTGAAAGCACATTGTTTAAATGCTGATATCATTATCGCTGCCATCGGCAAGCCAAATTTCGTTACCGCCGATATGGTAAAACAAGGTTGCGTGATCATTGATGTTGGTATCAACCGCGTTGATGATGCATCACTCCCTAAAGGTTATAAATTAGTTGGTGATGTTGATTTTGATAATTGCGCACCAAAATGTTCTTACATAACTCCTGTTCCCGGCGGAGTAGGGCCAATGACCATCGCATCTCTCTTAAAAAACACTTTGCTCTCGGCGAAGAAGGAGATCTATAAATAACAGTTGACTAAAAATAAAAGAGAGTAATGATTTCAAAGTCTTTACTGAAATTCTTAAAGTTCTGCTTTGTTTCCAATATTTTAATATTTGTGACAGGAATAATAGGCATGGTGTTAGAAGTCTTAGATAAAAAATTTATTTCTTCACCGGGAAATAGCATTTTAATGTCAATTCATTTCTTTTTTGGAATTTTTGCCTTTATCCTTTGGTTTTATTGTATTTATTTTTTCTATAAGTATGACAGATATTCAAAGGTTGTTATAAAACTATTTGTGCTAAATGTAGCATACGCACCGTATTATTTCTATAAAGTTATTTGGAAACGAAAACGTCCTTTAGAAAACACGATAGATCATGATCATGATCCGGTTCTTGGAAATACAATTCACCTTGAGTCGGAAGAATAAACAGACAGCAAACCTTAGCGTCTTCGCGTCTTTGCAAACAAAATTTACTGGTCAATATAACTCACAGTTTCCTTAACAGCTTTTTTACTCGCTGAAGCTTTCCAGCCTGGCATGTTCAGGAGGATCTTTTCCAATTCTTTTTTACAGTTCGGACAATTACTATTGAACGGAGTTAAGAAATTCACACCAGTAACAATACCTTTTTCGTTGATTGTCAATTCAGCTTTGAACGCTTTTACATTCGTCTTCAGCATTTCACTCTTATTGATCTCCACTTTTAAATAATCCTGTGGTTTGCTGTAAACATTACTTGAATATTCCAGGTTATGAACATAGCCGCTCTCATCACGTTTTGTTTCTCCTGCAACTCCGCCAACAGCCTGGTTGGTTTGTACTGCAGAAATTTCTTCGGCAGGTGCATCTTCATTACCTAAATGTTCGTCACTGCTTTTCTTCCTGTCTTTACCACCCGATTTTTTTGCAGGTTCTTTTGCAGATTCCTTCGCAGGCTTATTTGTAGCAAGCGCAGTACTTGTTTCAGGACTTGCAGGTACAGAATTCGCGTTACCCTTTACAACAGTTTTTTCATTTGCTCCTGATTCTTGTTCTTTCGTTTTTTGTTTGGCGTCAACAACCATAGAAGGGGGACCTTCAGATTTCCACTCATCATTTTGATCTAGGTTCTTATCCATTTCCGCATCAGTAGTTTTATTGGTCTCAGCTTTTTTCTCTTTTAAAACCATGCGTGGAGTCAAACCATCATCATTTGGTTGGGATTCTGCCCGCGTTGTATTACCAGGAATATCTTTTGTACCGGTCGCGCTTTTAGTTACCGCATCCTGTAAAGGTTTTGAATCAAGATCACTACCACCGCCATCACCACCTGAAACTTTTCCTTCTTTCTTTAGTTCTTCAGCTTCAGTTTCTGCAACCGCAGCAGGAGGAGCTGAAAGATCAGTAGGATCCGCAACATTATTGGCAACAGTTTCAGAAGTTACGGGAGCTTCCATTGCCATTTCTTTTTTGTCGCCCATTATATTCATAAAGAAAATACTCAAGCCAACTACCAGAACTAATCCGGCGGCTAAACTCAAGTACATCATTCCTTTTTTATTACTACCGCTTTCCTTTTGAAAATATTTTTCGTCGATCTTCTTGTTTAAAGAATCCGTTAAATTTTTCGCAAGTTCCGTATTATCCAAACTGTCAAAACCTTCCAGCGCTTCTTTTTCAAAGTCATCCAGTCCGCCTGAATCGTTCGAATTCAATCGTTTCAATAGCTCTTCGCTATCCGGGGTATGTTTATTAAGCCCTTTGGCCATTTTGTAGTTCCTCTATCTTTAATTTCAAGTTCCGTTTTCCATTCTGTATATAACTCTTCACCGCATTCGTATCATAACCGGTTATATCCACAATTTCGTTGTACGATTTGTTCTTATAATAGAACAGTATCACACACTGTTTTTGTTCTTTGTTAAGGCTGCTTAGTGCAGTTTCTAATTGCAAAATAGCATTTTCCTTTTCATCTGCTTTAGTATTGAGATGATGATCTTCGCCGGAATCCATAAAAAGAACATTACTTTCCTGTAGCTCAATGTCTTTCTTCAACTTTACGCTCTTCTTTCTCAACTCCATCAAGCACATGTTTTTTGAATATGTATAAAGCCAGCTTTTAAAGAATTCGATCTTATGTTTCTTAAGATCCACGGTCAGTTTTTCGAAAATCTGCATCACCACATCCTGGGCATCATCCTCATTTTTGAGGTATTTAATGCAGAGACCTAAAACGAGGTGGGAATAACGCTTAAAAAGGATGCCTAAAAACACGGAATCGCCCTTTTCGGAATAATGGCTAATTAGCTCATTATCACTAAGGTTATTATATTCCGCATTGTACAGCATTTATCCCTAAAATTAGGCATTTTATGAACAAATTAACATATCGGCAGGTTAATTATTATTAAATTGGATAGGCAGGGTGCAAATGCTATATTTGTGGGTTATTGTGGCAAGGATTTTGCCACTGAAATCGGATTGGCTCGTTTATTAAAATATTTAGTCGTTATAGTGGTCATAACCAGTAGTTTTGGCTTTGTCCAGAATTTTGACACAAACGCAAAAATAAAGGCCGTATTCTTATACAATTTCACGCGTTATTTTGAGTGGCCATCAGCCAAAAAAACCGGCAATTTCATTATACATGTTGTAGGAAAAAATGAAGCTTTAATGAAAGAGCTTACAAAAATGGCAGAAAGCAAAACGGTTGGTAACCAGAAAATGGAAGTGATCAACACGCCTGAGTTCGACCCGAAAGCCAAACCCCATATGTTGTTTTTGCTGCCCGACGTTAGTAAGTCTTTAAGTGATGCCACGTCTAAGTTAAAAGGGAAAGGTGCATTGATTATTGCTGAGAATAAAGACGCTGCAAAAAGTGGTGCGGCTATCAACTTCGTTATTATTGAAAACAAACAAAAATTTGAATATAGTAAGAACAGTGCTGTAAAGGCGGGACTAAAAACAAGTGAGGATTTTAAAGCTTTAGCAATAGCAGTAGATTAACAATGAAAAATAAAGTCAAATATTTGTTAGTCGTAATAAGCATCATGCTTAGCTCGGTTTCGTTTGCCCAATATGACAAGTTGGAGCGCGTAATGGAGTGCATAAAAGCAAAAGATGTGAATTGCGCGAAGAATGCCGTAGATTCAGCATTCATGTCAGCCGAAGTGCGTAAAGATGCACAAGCCTGGTATTACCGCGCATTCGTTTATTTCGAATTAGCGAAGAAAGAAAAATTCAATTATTACTCTGCTTACCGCGATACATCGCTGAACTCTATCCGCATTTCCAATTCATTGAAACCTGAGCCTCCGGTAAAAGACGCTACAAACCAGATATTGAAGAAACATTCTGAAACCTATTACAACATGTGTATCAAATTACTTTACGATTCACTGAACTACGACAGAAGCCAGGCCGCCTACAAAAAATACAAAGAGTACTACGCAGCTGTAGATAGTACAGTTGATTTCAAAGCTAAGGATATTGAATATTACTCCGGAGTTGGTTCTCATTTTGCTGATCTGTTCAATAACAATAACGCCAAAGGCGAATTTGGTGAAGCTGGTAAATTAGCATTGATGAAAGTTCTTGAATTAGATCCGAAGAACGTTAGTGCAACATTCAACCTCGGTATCATTTACTACAACCAGGGAGTTAACTTAATTAACTCTATGGACCTGGATACACCGCTCGATAAATTAGAAGTGATCCAGGACAACTCAACAAAATTATTCAAACAATCATTGCCGTTCATGAGCAAAGTATATCAGCTGGATCCTAAGAACCAAAAAGCTCTTGAAAGTTTGCGTCAGATCTATCAGGCCTTAAATGACACTGAGAAATCATTAGAGTTCAACAAAAAATTAGAAGACGCTAAAAAAGGAAACTAAAGGGTTTATGGCATTCAGATTCACTATTGGAAAACGGATTGGTACAGGTTTCAGCACCTTAATAGGGCTGACGATCGTGGCATTCATCCTGACGCTTTCCACTGTATTTGAGAGTAAAAAGAAGACCGAAGAGGTGGTGGACCAGGTGGCACCGAGTGTGGCTGCATTGAAAGAGTACAACTTTTTATTACAGCGTTCCCAAACCTTAATTTCAAAATGGTATTACAGTAAGAACGTAAACGATCCCGGCCGTGAAGAATTATTTAATTTAATTCAGCATGATTATCCTAATAAAAAAGAAAGTATCCGTGAGTTATCCAAGCAATGGAAAAGCAGTGATGAGTTAAAAGCGTGGAGACAAATTTTGCAGAAAACAGATGAATTATTCCTTCAGTATCAGCAGGAGATAATGACACCTTTAAATTCATTAGAATCTTACGAAGACGTGTCGATCTATTTCCTTGCGAAAGATGCTTTGGATAATTCGGAAGAAAGTTTAAAAAGTATTTATGCGCATCTCGGAAAATTAATTGATTCAAAACAAAAGACAGCTGAGACGGTGCGTGATGAAATGTTCTCATCTTTCAATTTCCTTGAGCGTTTCGTGAAATATCTGGGGATCATATTGGTGGTAGGTGGTATTTTCGTAGCCTTCTTCACAGCCCGTTCTATTGTGAAACCGGTACAGGAACTGAAGAAAATGTTATTGTCAATGGGTTTAGGTATATTACCGAAAGAGCGAATTGATTACCGTACAGATGAGATCGGGGAGATGGGTGGGGCCCTGAATAGTTTGATCGAGTCGATGGAAAGCACAACTGAATTCGCGAAACAAACGGGTTCGGGTAATTTTGACGCCACCTACAAACCATTAAGCGATCAGGATAGTCTTGGATTAGCACTCGTAAAGATGCGTGACGACTTAGCTGAGAACGAGCGTTTCCTCGAGCAAAAAGTAGTGGAACGTACTGAAGAGGTGGTTCGCCAGAAAGAAGAGATCCAGAATAAGAACGGCGAGTTAGAAATCCTTTACAAGCAGGTAACTGATAGTATCCATTATGCAAAACGCATCCAGGAAGCGATCTTACCACCGGCAGCATTGTTCGATCAGTTATTGCCGAATTCCTTTGTGTTATACAAACCAAAAGACATTGTATCAGGCGACTTCTATTGGTTAGATAAAAAAGGCGACAGCGTTTATTTTGCTGCGGTAGATTGTACGGGTCACGGTGTACCGGGAGCGTTCATGAGTATCGTAGGATCCAATCTGTTAAAGGATGCAGTGAACAATACAGATCTGTATGCACCGGCTGAGATCATGGACAAACTGAACGAAGGTGTTGCAACAACATTACATGTTGGTATCACCGAAAAACAAACCAAAGACGGAATGGACATGACCCTCTGCGCTTTGGATTATAAGAAATTGAAATTGCAGTTCGCTGCAGCCTTCAATCCATTGTACATTATCCGCGACGGAGAGTTGATCCAGCACAAGGCTGATAAATTCCCGGTAGGAGCTTTCATTGGGGAAAAGCGTAAGTTCACGAACAATACCATCGACCTTAAAAAAGGAGATATGGTGTATATTTTCTCTGATGGATACGCAGATCAGTTCGGCGGTCCGAAAGGAAAAAAATTCATGGCAGGGAATTTCAGGAATTTATTATTTGAGGTAAGTAAACTGCCGGCTGAGAAACAACGCCAGCAATTGAATGAAACGATTGAGAGCTGGAGAGGCGAATTAGAGCAGGTAGATGACATATTGATCATCGGTATTAAAATATAATTAATCTGTCGCAAATAAAGTTTATTTTTGCGGCAATACAACAGAATTAAAATGGCACAATTTGATCTTATAATGCCTAAAATGGGCGAGAGTGTTGCGGAAGCGACCATCATTAAATGGACCAAAAACGAAGGCGACACCATTAAAATTGACGAAACAGTTTTAGAGATCGCGACCGATAAAGTTGACAGCGAGATCCCATCGCCGTTCGAAGGTACTTTGATCAAAAAATTATTTAAAGAAGGTGATGTTGTACAAGTTGGTGCTGTGATCGCTCAGATATCTTCTGAAGCAGGCGCTAAAGTTGCTGAAACACCAAAAACAACTGCACCGGAAGTGAAAAAAGAAGTGGTTGCTGAAACAAAAACCGCTTCTGTAAGTTCATCTCCTGCAACAAAAGTTGATTTCAGTAGATCAGAAAAATTCTATTCACCGCTGGTGAAAAATATCGCCAAAGAAGAAGGAGTCAGCATTGCTGAATTAGATAACATTAAAGGAAGCGGTCAGGATGGCCGTGTGACCAAAGCAGATATTTTAGCCTATTTACCGAATAGAAATAAAAGTGTTTCCACTGCATCAGTACAAAGCAATGGATCTGCGAAAACAGAAAGTGTTCAGATCAACAAGCCTGCTGTTTCAGTAAGTGCCGGTGATGAGATCATTGAAATGGACCGTATGCGTAAGATGATCTCTGATCATATGGTAATGAGTAAACACGTTTCACCTCACGTTACTTCATTTGTTGAAGCAGATGTGACAAACCTTGTGATGTGGAGAGATAAAACAAAGAAAGAATTCGAAAAGCGCGAAGGTGAAAAATTAACTTTCACACCATTATTCATTGAGGCGGTTACAAAAGCGATCCGCGATTTCCCGATGATAAATGTGTCGGTTGACCAAACCGGAACTAAGATCATCAAGCGTAAAAATATCAACATCGGCATGGCAGCTGCTTTGCCAAGCGGGAATTTAATTGTACCTGTTATAAAGAATGCTGACGGGCTAAACCTTTTAGGGATAACTAAACAGGTAAATGATTTAGCCGCACGCGCACGTGCAAACAAATTATCGCCTGATGAAATTTCAGGCGGCACATTCACATTGACCAATGTTGGTAACTTCGGGAATGTAATGGGAACGCCTATCATCAACCAGCCGCAAGTGGCAATTTTAGCTGTGGGAACCATTAAGAAAAAGCCGGCTGTTATTGAAACACCACAGGGAGATCTTATCGGTATCCGTCATATGATGTTCCTTTCATTATCTTACGATCACAGGGTAGTGGATGGCTCTTTAGGAGGTACTTTCCTTCGTAAAGTAGCCGATTATCTCGAGCAATGGGATATCAACAGGCAAGCTTAAACGCTCTATCGCTTACTCTTTTATGACACTGGGATGACAAGAAATTTGTAATCCTAAATCGTTTAATTCAACGGTAAAAAAGTGCTTTTTATCGGATATTTATATATATTTGTTTCCATTACAAACTAAAGGCAAAATGAAGAAATTTTTAGTGCTGTTTTTCTCCCTGGTTATGCTGTCAGCGCAAGCGCAGTTACCGACCGGTTCTTATAAAGATTATTTTAAGGAAGGCTCGTTCCTGATGCTGGAAGAAAATTATGACCTCGCATTACGTAACTTTTTGCGCGCGTACGAAATGGATTCTTCAAACGCCAATATCAATTACAACGTTGGAGTGTGTTATTTAAAATCAGCTAACGAAAAAGCAAAAGCAGAAAATTTCCTTACCAAAGCAGTAGCAAAGATCGAGAAGAATTATAAAATGGATGACCCGAGCGAAAAAGCAGCTCCTCCATTAGCACATTTCTATTACGGACAAGCATTACACATCAATTACCGTTTCGACGATGCGATAGCGCAATACGAAAAGTTCGCAACGTATATCGGAACCGATAAGGATTGGAAAAAAGATATCGAGTATTACAAAAAGCAAAGTGTGTTCGCGAAAGAAGTTGTCGCAGCGCCCATCAATGTTCAGATCTCGAATATGGGTGATAGTATCAACAGCGAGTATCCTGATTACAGCCCGGTATTAAGTTCAGATGAAAGAACAATGATCTATACAACCCGTCGTTCCTCAAGTACAGGTGGTGAAAAAACGCCTGATGGTGCTTTCTTCGAAGATATCGTTGTATCATATAAAGATGATAAAGGAAAATGGTCAAAGCCTCATGCTTTAAGTCCGAATGTAAATACGAACGGACACGAAGCTTCAATTAACTTAAGTGCTGATGGGCAAACTTTGATCGTATTCCGTGATGACGGAGGGAACGGAAATATTTATTATTCAACCTGGGATGGAAAAACATGGACCTCTTTACAAGAGTTCGGTTCCGACATCAACACAAAAGCATGGGAATCTCACGCTTGTTTAACTGCCGATGGTAACACGATCTATTTCGTATCTGACCGTCCGGGTGGATTTGGAGGCCGTGACATTTATCGTTGCGTGAAATTACCGAATGGAAAATGGAGTAAAGCCCTTAACGTTGGTCCGGTTATCAATACGGAGTATGATGAGGACGGAGCGTTCATGCATCCTGATGGAAAAACATTCTTCTTCGCTTCAAAAGGTCATAAATCAATGGGAGGATTTGACTTAATGTTCTCTATCCTTGATGAAGACAATAAATTCACAGAGCCGTTCAACTTATGGCACCCGATCAATACACCGGATGACGATGTGTTCTATTCAACATCACCTGACGGGAAACGCGCTTATTACTCTTCTGCAAAAGAAGGCGGACAAGGAGAGAAAGATATTTACATGATCTCCATTCCCGGACAAGTTGAGAAACCTCTCGCTTTATTCCGCGGACAAATTATCGCTGCTGAAGGTGAGACATTGCCTGAGGACATCATGATCACTGTAAGAGATAAAGCGAGCGGAGAGATCGTTGGTACTTATCGTCCGAAGATCGTGAACGGAACTTTCTCAACCATCTTACCTCCCGGCAAAGAGTATAACTTCTCTTACTCTTCCGATGGAAATGAGTTCTATAATGAAGATGTTTATGTAACAAACGACTTAAGCTACCAGGAGATCCGCAAAGAGATCTCTTTGGAGCCGGTTAAATTATTAGGAAAAGTAAAAGTTAAAGACAAAGGTATTCTTGCAAGCTTAGTTGTATTGAACAACTCTAAAGATAAAAAACCGGTTGCAGGCGCTAAGATCACCATCACTGATAAAAATGGTGCTGTTCAGACTTTTGAAGCTGACGATAAAGGAAAAAAAGAAGGAATTGTTTTAGTTGGTGAGGATAACTACACGATCGTTGCTGAATCTAACGGCAAGAAAAGTGCGGTATCAACCATCAGCACCAAAGGGATCTCCGGAAGCAAGAATATTACACAGTTATTATTTTTAGACGGAAAAAAATCAAGCCAGTACAGCTTAACGCTTGATGTAACTGTACTAAACAATGCTAAACAGAAAAAGCCTGTTGCTAATGCGAACATTGTCCTGATGGGTAACGATGGTAGTAAGTATGAGGGCACTACAAATGAAAAAGGTGTATTGAAAGGGATTGTTTTGGATTCAGATGTTAGTTACGATCTATCTGCATCAACCGGAGATGTTTCTTCTGAAAAAACATATTTAACTACTAACAGCACTAAAGAAAATAAAGTTTACAAGAAAACATTATATGTTGAAGCAGGTGCGCCGTCAAAATTGCCTTCAACGAAATATGAATTCTACTTCAAGTATAACAAACACCGTGTGGATTCAGTTCAGGATACATGGGTGGCATTTATCGACCGTTTAGTTGAGATCAGCAAGAAGAAAAGCATCAACATAAAGATCGAAGCAAGTGCATCAAAAGTACCTTGTATGATTGTATTCAGGAACAATAACGAATTAGCCGCAGCGCGCGCTACAATAACAATGAACAAAATTAAAGAAGCAGTAGCAGCAAAAGGCGGAGATGTTTCCAAATTAAAATTCAGCAAGTCTTCAAAAGTACAAGGCCCTGCATGGCATAATGATCACTTAGAACGCCGTGAGGAGTTTGAGAAGTATCAGTATGTTAAGGTATCGGCTAATTAGGATTTTTGGCGTGGCTTCGACAAGCTCTTCCGGTGGCTGAGCTTGTCGAAGCCACCGGGAGAGCTAATGTAAATATTAAACCCGTTGATCGAAAGGTTAACGGGTTTTTGTCTTTTTTAATCAGTGCCTTCGACAAGCTCAGGCACCTCTTTATGCAATGAATCATTCCGGAGATTAAGTTATAAATCGGTGGCTGAGCTTGTCGAAGCCACTTCCATTAGCTCTATCAAAAATGCTACAATCCGTAGCAACAATTCCTGGTTTTCAGATATAGCTTTGTGTTATGGAAGGATACATGTATATACTCGAATGCTGTGATGGAAGTTATTACACTGGCAGCACAAATGATCTTGACCTTCGTCTTCAACAACATCAAAACGGCGAAGGGTCTAATCATACAAGAAAAAGATTGCCTGTGGAACTGGTTTATTATGAGAAATTCGATAGGATAGACGAAGCTTTTTACAGGGAAAAACAAGTTCAGGGATGGAGCAGGAAAAAGAAGGAGGCGTTGATAAACGGTTGTAATAACGATCTTCCATTGCTTTCTAAAAACCGTACAGAATATCCACTGGCATCCCGGTTTCAAGCAGTGCCTTCAACAAGCTCGGGCACCGGATCACTTACTTAAAAAAACAGATAAATTGAAACAGGAGGTGGTTGAGCTTGTCGAAACCACTGCTTCCAGAGCAGCCGAAGCCACTTCCATGAGTCCGGTGGTTGAGCTTGTCGAAACCACTGCTTCCAGAGCAGCCGAAACCACTTCCATGAATCCGGTGGTTAAGCTTGTCGAAACCTCTGCTTCCAGAGCAGCCGAAGCCACTTCCATGAGTCCGGTGGTTGAGCTTGTCGAAACCATCCGGATAGAGAAGGAAAAATATCCACAAAACGCCTCTCGAACCAATGAAGGCTATAGAATTTCTTAACTTTGAAATATGTCCGATAAGCTCTGGTTCAAAGATTGGTTCAACTCGCCTTATTATCACATTCTATACAAAAAACGTGATGATAAAGAAGCGCAATTCTTTATGGATGCGTTGGCAAAACATTTGCAATTGAACGCATCGCATAAGATCTGGGACCTCGCCTGTGGGAAAGGAAGACACTCCATTTATTTAAATTCAAAAAGACTCAACGTCATCGGCACCGATCTTTCGGAGAACAGTATTAAAGAAGCTTTAAAAAATTCCAACGACACATTAGAATTCTACACACACGACATGCGCACGCCGTTCCGGATAAATTATTTCACGCATGTATTTAATTTATTTACCAGCATTGGTTATTTCGAAGACGAGCGCGATAATTTAAAAGTATTTAAGAATGTGTTTCAATCATTGAAGCCGGGTGGTTTGTTCGTTGTGGACTTTTTTAATGTACTGGACGTAAAAGCCTGCATGATCCCGGATAATAAAATGATAGTAGAAGGTATCGAATTTCACATCTGCAAAAAGATCGAAAACAATAAGATCATTAAACGTATCGAATTCTCTGATAAAGGCAAAGACTATTTCTTCGAAGAGAAAGTCTCTCTCTTAAATAAATTCTCATTTGAAAGTATGGCTGCCGCTGCAGGTTTTAAATTAGAAAATGTATTTGGCGATTACCAATTGAATCCTTTCGATGAGAAAAAGTCCGACCGATTAATTTTAATGTTTCGCAAGGAGGCGTCCCTTTCGGGAAGAAAGTAAAATGGAGCGCACCACTTTATTTGTTGATGTCATAGTGCCTTTAGCTGTACCGCAAAAATACACCTATCGTGTGCCTGTGGAATTGAACGATGAAGTGGAAATAGGAAAACGCGTCCTTGTGCAATTCGGGAAATCAAAATTCTATTCGGCTATTGTTTCTAAAGTTCATGACAAAGCGCCGGTAGATTATGTGGCTAAATATATCGATTCGGTGATCGATGAAAAACCAATCGTGTTAGAAAAACAACTCACGTTCTGGGATTGGATGGCGTATTACTATATGTGCGGTCCCGGTGAAGTGATGAATGCGGCTCTTCCATCAGCTCTAAAACTTAGTTCAGTCGCCAATATCCAATTGAACCCCGGTTTTAATTTCGAAGAGAGTGATCATTCTCAGTTTTCCGATAAAGAACATTTGATCATTGATGCGCTGCATCATAATGACACTCTGAGTTTCGAGGATGTAAGCAAGATCCTGAAAATAAGATCCATTCATAAAACAGTTAATGATCTGATCAAAAAAGGAGCGATAGAGGTTTATGAAGAAGTAAAAGATAAATACAAACCGAAATTAGTTTCGTTCGTAAAATTAGATCCCGGGTACAAAGACGAATCAAAATTGAAAGAGCTGTTGGATAAACTCGAGAAGAAAGCTTTCAAGCAAGCAGAGGCCCTGTTGTATTTTTTGCATATTGCAAAAACAACAGGAGATCCTGATAAGCGTCCTTCGGACGGTCAGGATGACAGCTCGCTCCAGAAGGGAAATCCGGATAACAAGAGCATTCCTGTAACCCCGGACTTTAGTCCGGGGACAGACGACACTGCCCCCACCACCAAGCGGACCGGGCAAAGCGAAGGTCCGTGGATACAGAAGAACGAACTCTCTAAGAAATGCGACGTCGCTGCGATAAATTCGCTTGTGAAGAAAGGCGTGTTCACCGAAGAAAAATTCGAGATCGGACGTTTGCAATTCTCTAATTCTAAAAAACAAAAGAAAACACTCACCAAAGAACAAACCAAAGCATACGCAGAAATTAAAAAGTCTTTCGAAAAACATTCTGTCAATTTATTGCATGGCGTAACCGGTTCCGGGAAAACAGAATTGTATGCGAAATTAATTGAAGAAACTATCGGTAACGGACAACAGGTTCTTTTCCTATTACCCGAGATCGCTTTAACTACACAGCTCATCACTCGTATGCGTACTTATTTTGGTGATAAAGTAGGGGTGTACCATTCCAAATTCAGTGAGAACGAGCGGGTGGAGATCTGGAACAATGTTCTGAACAACACCGGAGAAAATACTTACAGTGTTGTAATGGGTGCCCGTTCCGCTTTGTTTTTGCCATACGCGAATTTGGGTTTAATTATTATTGACGAAGAGCATGATTACTCTTACAAGCAGCACGATCCTGCACCGCGCTACCACGCAAGAGATGCTGCTATTTATTTATCGACGTTGCACAATGCAAAAGTATTATTAGGCTCCGCAACTCCATCACTCGAAACCTACAATAACGCGGCAACAGGTAAATATGGTTTAATTGAATTGAACAAACGCTTCACCGATGGCGCAGCCAACGAAATGGTGATCTGTGATATTAAACAATCCGAACATTCGGTGCCTTCGACAAGCTCAGGCACCGCCTCCTTCGATTCAGCGGCTGATAAAAAGAACCAGGTGCCTGAACTCGTCGAAGGCACTTCCATGAGGCACAAATCGATCCTGACTCACCCATTACACGAAGCCATTAAAACCGCTCTAAAGAACAAAGAACAAATTATCCTATTTCAGAACCGCCGGGGCTTTGCGCCTTATACGGAATGTGCTTCCTGTGGTTGGATCCCCCATTGCAGGCAATGTGATGTGTCTTTGATTTTTCATAAACATTCCAATAAATTAACCTGTCACTATTGCGGTTATACCATTTCTCCGCCGAGTGCCTGTGCAGCTTGCGGACATAATGATCTTCGTTACAAAGGCATGGGCACTGAGAAGATAGAAGAAGAGATTGAGATCTTATTTCCCGAAGCAAAGATCGCGCGCATGGATCTGGATACCACCCGCAGCAAATACGCCTACAAACAAATTATTGATGATTTTGAAGAACAGAACATTGATATATTGATTGGTACGCAAATGGTAACAAAAGGACTCGACTTCGATCATGTGAGTGTGGTGGGAATTTTAAACGCAGATTCATTATTCTCCTTTCCTGATTTCCGCTCGCACGAGAGAGGTTACCAGTTAATAACACAGGTAAGCGGAAGGGCAGGGCGTAAACACAAACAGGGAAAAGTATTCATCCAAACTTTGCAACCACAGCATCCGGTGATCCAGTATGTGATCCGGGATGATCTGAAATTATTTTACAATAACCAGTTACTCGAGCGTAAGCAATACCATTACCCGCCATACTCGCGCCTCATCCAGTTAAGTGTAGTAGCCAAAGATGTGAACCTCGTAAACAACATGAGCGAAGAACTCGCCAAACGTTTAAAAGGCACCTTCGGCAAAGATCTCCTCGGCCCTCAATTCCCCTTAGTAAGCAAAATAAAGAACAACTACTACAAACGCATCATTTTAAAAATAGATAAATCTTTAGGTCCGCAGAATGTCCGCCATATTTTGAATTCGGAAATCAATAACTTACATCAAAGCTTTAGGGAAGAAAATTTTAGAATACAAATAGATGTCGATCCCTACTAGCGCCGTCATCCTGAGCTTGCTGAAGGGCTGAACTACAGAGACGAAACCTTCAAAGTACAAATAGACGTAGCCCATTATTAATACACGAATGTTCTCCCCCTTTTTTCAAGGGGGAGTACGGCTTTAGCCGGGAGGGGGTTGATGAATTGAAGAAGAAAGCTTATACAAAAACGAGAAGGAGTCTTTTGATCGAAAAATAAACACCTCTGAGAGTAGGTGTTTTTACCTATAGTTAGTCTCATTTTTTTTGCTTTATTTTACTTGACCCCATTTTAGAATTTGAATTCCATCAAAAAATATCTTGGTATATTTTTGGCTCTCGTTGCCACAGGTACAAGCTATGTCTTTCAATTAAAACATATTTTCGAATCTTATATCACGCTCATAATTGCATTTCTTGCAATTGGATATATAATAATTGATAAATGTATTAAGACGCGAAATTCAAAATCACCAGGTTTAGGTAAAGGCTATGAGTTTTCTGAAGAAAAGCGAAAAAGAGCAAAGGTGGTAATAGTTGCTACGCTCATTTTAGTTTTGTTATTGGTGTTTGGAACGATTTATTTCAATATTATTTATAAAAACAAAGTAAATGAAAATGATATAGGGATTATTGTTACAGAATTTAATAATTCAGGTAATGATTTGTTTACTAATGATCTTTATTCAGATTTGAGTAATCAGCCCGATATAAGAAAAAGCGATTCGATAAAAGTCATTATTCATAATTGTTTTATTGCAGTTCAGCCAAATAAGGAATCAGACACATTGAAGAATATTTTTAAAAGGAATAAATTAAATAAAGGATTAATAGTTTTTGGGGAGAGAAATGAAGATAAAATCTCGAACCAGAAAATTTTTAGATGCATGATTTATGTGAATAATCTTAGAGGATTATTTGTTGATTCAGTTATGATAGACGTCGAAGGGTCTGACGAAAAAGTAATTTACATTAAGACACCTCTACTTATTGACTTTAAACTGAAGGAACAAAGTAAAAAATTGGCAACCTTTATTCTTGGATTACTCCAATTTAACTCAAAGCAATATGAAAAATCCGAAAAAACATTCAATAAGATTATAAGCGAATCAGATTCTGTAACATATAGCAAAAAGTTAATAGCTGCATGTAAGTTATTTATTGGAAATGGTAATTTCGGTCTTGGAAAATATAAGGAAGCTATTCAACAGTATCGTGTCGGTGTTGAATTTGATTCTACCAACGCCCACCTGTATTATAATTTGGGGTCTCTTTCCTTAATGAACAAAAAACTTGCAGAAGCTTATTTATTCTATAAAAAGGCGCATCAAATTGATGACGATCTTTTAATTCCAGACATCGACCTTAAAAAGGAAAAAAAGAAAGCAGAAAATAAACGCTTTGATTCGAAAGACAAAGATGTATTTTCAATTGATGATTCTGAATTTAAGAAATTAGAAACAAAGGTTGACTGGTCTAAACTTGGCCTCTCTAATGAAAATGAACCTAAAGTATGTGGAGATTTTTTGCCGTCTGACAATAACTATTTGATTGAAAATATACCCTATATAGTATTATTCAAGTCTGATAATACAGTTCAAATGTATATAGACCAGAACGATAATTTACTGTTATTTAATAAAGATGGGACATATTTTTTTATGATAGGTCGTGTGATCAAAAAAGAGAACGTTAGGTTTTTAGTGGATAATTGTAAAAATATTTGGTTGATAGATGAAAAGGGGTACATTGTTTCCAAAAAAGGAATAGTGGGTAGGATGTATCCGCAAAAAAAATAACCCCGTTGTAGCGGATTACAATCCATTCCTATCTAAACTGATAGTATCCAGTTAATAACCTGTTAAAACATTTAACAAACCCGCACCGGAGTTTGAGTTTATTTCAAATTAGATTTGTCAACTTGCATGGGAGTTCAGTAAACTACCTTGGCAGTTCAGTCAGCAAGGACGGGAGCAGAGTAAGCTACTTCGGGAGTTCAGTCAGCAAGCACGGGAGCAGAGTGACCTGTCTCGGGAGTTCAGTCAGCAAGGACGGGAGCAGAGTGACCTAAGTTGGAAGTTCAGTCAGCAAGCACGGGAGCAGAGTGACCTACGTTAGGAGTTCAGTCAGGAAGCACGGGAGCAGAGTGACCTACGTTAGGAGTTCAGTCAGCAAGTGCGGGAGCAGAGTAAACTACCTCGGGAGCTTTGCAAAAATGCCGCATATCGCACCGGTTTATCCAATATCTTACATAAGTAATCATCAGCTTCTTTCAGGTTTTAAATTCCTTCATGCATGCCGTTACTTTGCTAAAAAATAACGACATGAAAAAACCAACATTAAACGCAGTAATACAATTTACACTTCTGGTAATTTACCTCGCAATTAAAACAAAAGGCACGTATTGACAGCAGGCGTATCTAAAATCTAAGCCTCATTTAGCCTACGTGTTTTATACGATTCTTTTCTGTTTCCTATGCTCTACCTTCGTAAAGCAGATCCTGTCCTATTACAGAAATTTAAAACCTTACTATATCATGGATATTCAGAAATTAAAATTATTGGTGAACACCATTCAAAAATTATCGCTCGCCCGCGATATTGATACCGTTACAAGTGTTGTACGCAAAGCCGCAAGGGAATTAACAGGTGCCGACGGCGCCACATTCGTTCTGAAAGATGAAGGCAAATGTTACTATGCCGACGAGGATGCCATCGCCCCATTATGGAAAGGACAAAGATTTCCAATGTCAGCATGCGTAAGCGGCTGGACAATGATCAATAAAAAATCAGTAGCGATAAAAGATATTTATAAGGACGACAGGATACCTGTGGAAGCTTACAGGTCAACCTTTGTAAAAAGTCTCGCGATGGTACCCATACGCACAATGGAACCAATAGGAGCTATCGGGAATTATTGGGCTGATCAGCATGAGCCTACAGAAGAAGAGATCGAGCTCCTGCAAACACTGGCTGATATTACTTCTATATCAATTGAAAATGTTTACGTCTTCAACGAACTGAAAGAACAAAATAAAAAATTGTACGAAATTGCTTTTATGCAATCTCACCAGGTAAGAGTCCCGGTAGCACAAATTCAGGGCTTATTCAATTTATTCGATTTCGAAAACCCAAAACACCCCCATAACCCCGAGATCTTTAAAAAACTAAAAGTAACTATAGATTCTTTCGATGGGATAATTAAAGAAATCACTCAATTGACAAGCAAAATAAAAATTTCCCCATAACCGGAATATTTTCAGTTTGTAGCTGTTGGGATCATCACTTCCCGCAAAGAACCGCGATCATTTGATCCAGTTCAAGATGTATAGTTGGATGGGAAGCTAATTTTAAATAATGCGGATTTATTTGTGTTATCGTATCGCTGATCACAATACTTTTATGCGCAAGTAAACTTTGACGCATTGCTTCCTGCGGTAATGTATCCCTGTGATATTGACAAACGCCGGATAATTCTTTTCTTCTTTTAAATACTTCTTCAAGTCCCAATTCATAATCCAGTAATTTAGAAAAATCTTTTTCCGGCCCGAATTCCCAGGTCATGTCCCCCGAAGCCCATAAACCTTTATAACCCTTGTTCAATGCAACATCCAAAAGATCTTCAAGCTTCTCTAACATTAACCTGCTGTCAAAACGCCCGTTGATAGATAGGGGCTCTGAAGAAAGGATCAAGCGTCCTTTTTCTAATTCAGAAGTCACATCTACCCCAATAGAAGAAAGTGTAGAACCCATGCCGGCCGTCATCGGAACGCTGTTAAGATACAGGCACTGGTAACCTTCTGCAAGTTTACGCTGAATCATTAAAGCTAAGATCGGTAACTTTTGAGAGGGAGACCCTTCATAGATCATACACTGGTGTCGCGATTCGGTTTCCATAATTCTGTCCGTAGCTAAAGATACTATTATTTAAAAACAGGTTCATTCTGAAAATAAAATGTCCAGGATCATTCATATCACATTCGTTAACACCCCGAAGCCCTGCTTGAAAGTGGCCGCTTTGGCCGTTGGATCAGTTTTCCCAATAATTCAACAGGCTCTATATAATGAGGATTGTTGTGGATCCTTCCGTTCATAATCGCATAAGGATGTGTTGCCAGGATATCAGCAACAGCACTGCCACTGAAACGGTTGATATCATAAGCGCAAACGATCGAACAGGCATATTTTGTTGCGAAGGTATTTATCCGCGCTTCATATTCTATCAGTTCATCCGTACCCGGTAGATTACTTAAAGCCCATTCCATATCACCATACCCCCTGAATGTTCCGTAAGGTCCGTTTTGAGCATTGATCAGGGCGTCTTCAAGAAGCTTCACCATTCGCTCTGCCGCAAAAGCATTGCCGTGAAGATAAGTATCTTCCGACTTAAGGATCTTAAGCTGACCGTTTTTCTTAGCGTCCTCAACCGGAATACCGGCTTGCGACAACTGATCGCAATGGTCGCAGTGCTGGTCACTGTGCAGAATGTTTATGACTTCTTCTTTGTTATTAATACCTTCCTTTATCCAGGGAAGCAAAGTTTTGTACTGTTCATCACGGGAATCAAAAAAAGCACAGATGTGCATAGGTCCGGTTAAAGTTTCACCACAAATAGAGAACGTTTGTTTTTTCTTCATTTAATTCAGATCAGATTATGATAACTAAGTTAAGGATAAATCAAGTTCGATGCACGGAAATTCGGCCATATGTATTGCAAGTTTCAAAGGTTTAACTCAATTATTAGTTCCTTTATACAACAAGCCGGATTTCTTATCCAAGCAACCTTTTTAAATGAAAAAAGGTTCATAGAGAAAATAATTTAGCGCAAAAGTTAATAACTATTAGATATGAACTTAAAAATGTAAATAACCTTTATGCATTACGCGGAAAAATGTAACAGCGATTAATTTTTCACTGGGTAATTTTGTGAAAATTATAAAATACCACTTATGTCCGAACTCAAAGTAATTAAGGACCTGGTTCAGGGTACAGTCAGTATAAAAGAAAATTGTCAGTATAATAATATAGAAGCCGACGTTGTCACCGTCCACCCATATATTTCTGCCCGCTTGTATGGTACAGTGAAGGATGTGATCATAAATAAAGAGTCAAAGATCTTCCTTCATGGAGAGCTTTCCGGGAATGTCCTGAACCTTGGCGGTGAGATCCACGTTTATGCGGGTGATAAATAGAGCATCCGGTGCCGTACCCGCAAGCACACATGCAGTTCAGGCACCGGTTCTTTTTAAAACATTAATCAACTCCACGCCTGTTGGGGAGGGGACAGTCTTCACTGAAAGTGAGACAAGGAGGTCAAACTCCCAAATAATCCCAAAAACCTTCCCTTTATCCTGATCCCTACACCCCGGATCCTGATTTTTTCCTCTTTTTTGTACCTTTCTGTCAAAACCTGCATTGCATAGGGAAAGAACCTGAATGAAGCATCTTTTACTCATATTAAGCCTTTCCGCATTAACTGTATTTTCACAACAGGAACTCCCAACTCCGCCGGGATGGGGAACAGAGAAAATTCCGTTTCCGATTAGTTTCGCGCCTTCTATAGAATACAAAGGAATAGAAGAGATCCGTTTTATGCCTGGATGGGCAAAAAAAGACAGCGCAGATTATTGGAGTTATACATTTGCCTGGTATTTAGAAGGAACAATAATTTTTGAACCTTCTGTACTCGAAGAAAAAATGAAAGTGTATTACGAAGGCCTCGCTTCAGCTACAAAATCTGTTCCGCGGGAAAAATTGATCCCGGTTACAGCAAAATTCAAGTACGTTTCAACACCAAAAGGACAGAACAGGGATTTTACAGGTGCAATTGAAATGTTGGATTACATGCAGCAGAAAAAACAAGTATTGAATGCGAAAGTGCATTCGATGGTATCAAGGGACAACAAAACATTTGTGTACTTCGAATTATCGCCCCAGCCATTCTCTCACCCGCTTTGGAAAGACCTGGAGAAAATAAGGAAAGAAGCGAAATGTATTGTAAAAGAAAAAAAATAAGCCCGCGCTTTATATGGATAGCGAAATAGAAAAACAACTCATAGAAAAAAGTAAAACGGACCCGCAAAGTTTCGAGCGGCTCTATATTAAGTATTATGAGCAGATCTTAAAATTCGTTTACAAAAGGGTGGAGAGTTTGGACGATGCACGCGATATCACTTCTTCTGTTTTTATCAAGGCACTCGCGGGCATTCCAAAATATAAGGACATGGGTTTTCCTTTTTCAAGCTGGTTATACAGGATCGCGATCAACGAGATCAATATGTTCTACAGGAGATCGAAAAAAGCCCGCGTGATCAGTTTAGATGAAAGAGGATTAAAGAATATGTCGAACGAAACAAACGAAGTGGATCCGGAAGCATTAATGACATTGAAAAGATCATTACTGCATTTGAGCCCGGATGAATTGTTCTTAATAGAACTCCGTTTCTTCGAGGATAAAGCTTTCGCGGAAATGGGCGAGATTTTAGATATCACAGAAGCGAATGCGAAGATAAGAACTTACAGGACGCTTGATAAACTGAGAGAGATATATAGTAAAGTAGCGTAGCAAGTACGAGTTACGAAGCACGATTGATGAATAAAGAATAAAAAATTAAAAAATAAGAGTATGAATAACTACATTATTTTAGAGAACAGGCCCGAGCTTACTACCGCACAAGTGTTAGGCGGCATGAATTTCTCGGCTATCGTTGCAGGAGCTGCTTCTGCATCAAAAGATGCTTTTGACAGTAATTCTTTCGGATTAAGATTTATGTCGAAAGGATTTTTAGCAGTACTGATCGTTGTTGGCGGCGTGGCAATTTATAAGAATTACACTACTTATAAAGATGGATCACCTTCTCCTTATACAGAACTGAATTCGGATGAGAATATATTAATTAGAAAAAGCGGGAAAGGACCTGACCTGGTCATAGAAACAATTCCTCCAAAGAATCCGAAGTACCTGGTCGAAGGTCCTAATGCAGCCTGTCAGCCCGCAGGTTCCGATCATACTACAAATGATATTCAAAATCACATGACAACTCCTTCAGGCCCTCATCTTCCTCTCGAGAATATTGATTCACTGATCGCAGTTGAAGATGCTATGAGAGCGGCGGGAACAATGACGAAAGGCCCGGTTCTGCCAGCGCAAATGGTACAAATGCCGCAACAGCAAATAGCTTGCAGAAAAGAGGGTGATAATGTTGGGAATGGAATGACAGAGGAAACGAAAACATTTAATACAGCACCGCCTTTTAATAATGCAATGCCGGTATTTAAGCCGAGCCCGAATGCCAAATCCTATTTATGGCAGCCGATTTCTTTCAATAAAAACGTTGATGCTGCAACAGGCCAGTTCAAACTGGATTGTAATGGTTGTGATTTTAGTTATATATCCGGCACACAGCTTGATGGTAAGAATTATAAAGGTGTGTGGATGCGGGTGACCAAAGACAAAAAGATCAAATTCAAGTTGGAAACCGGTTTAAAGAATATTACGCTGACCAGAACTGTAGGGGATAAACAAATTACAATGCATCCCGTAGCTGTAGGTATTGATGGCCCGCAATGGCGTCAGAAAGAGTGGACCTATATCAGCAACCAATTCAAAACAGAAGGAGCTACTTATACTTTCGGGAATCATATTGATTTCTATATCATCTTTGAAGATGCTAAAGCAGGTGATAAGTTGGTAATAGATGACTTTGTAGAGACACTTGTAATGGAAAAGTAACCCCTCGGCGGATGATTTGGCTGGTCTCCCCTTCAAAAAATGGAGAAGTTACTCCGTACTCTAAAGCAACCTTTTAATTTTATGGCGTACTTAAACTTTTAACCTTGAACTTTAAACCGCCTGACATGTACTAAAAAAGTTAAGATTAAGTTAAAGTTTAGAACCCAATTGTAACTATTGTTAATTTGCCGCATTATAAACCCTATATGACAAAAATCCCCCTTCTGTTTGTCGTGCTATGCATTAGCATTTCTTCCTATTCCCAAAACTTTATCAAAGGCTCCGTTACCGACAGCACACAAAGTCCCGTCTCATTTTGCGCGATGGCTTTGATGAATGCTAAAGACAGCGGTCTGGTAAAAGGTAATATCAGCGACAGTGCCGGAAATTATATTTTCGAGAAGATCAAAAGCGGAGATTACTTCGTAAAATTTACCGCAGTAGGTTATAAAGCAACTAGCACTGGTACTTTTAGCGTGGATTCACTTTCTCAGATCACTTTGCCAACCCAAATTGTAAAAAATGAAGGCGTGAACTTAAAAGAAGTTTCAGTTGCTGTTTATAAACCAGCCATAGAATTTAAAAAAGGGATGATCGTGATGAATGTGGAGAACGATATCATCGCAAAAGGAAATACTGTTCTGGATCTTTTAAGACGCCTGCCCGGAGTAATGGTCGATGCTCAAAACAATATTACCATCAACGGCGCAGGTGATGCAAAATTTATGATAGATGAACGTTTGCAACAAATGCCTTCTCCGCAGGTAGTAGATATGCTGGCCGGCATGAGTGCAGATAATGTTTCAAAGATCGAATTGATTAAAAACCCGCCCGCCCGTTATGATGCTGCAGGCACAGGAGGATTAATTAACATCGTCACTAAAAGAGCAAAGGTAAAAGGCTACAATGGAAATATAGCTTTTGGTGCCAGTCAGGGAGAAAGATCACGTTGGGGCCCTAGCGCTTCTTTTAATTATAAAGCTAAAAAATTAAGTCTCTTCTCGAGTTTCTCTTACGGACATTGGGATCATATCAATCACCAGAAATTAGAACGGACGATCACTACTGACGGATCAACAGAAACCATTAATTCATATGGCATCAATGAAGGCTGGCAAAGTGTATTCTCAGGCAGCGGTGGTATTGAATATGATGTTACAAAGAATATGTTGATCGGATTTTACGTGAACGGCAATAAGAACGATGACCGTTGGCTCCAGACCTACAATACAGGAGTTGGGAACAGTACATTCTTTAATTATAGCAAAACCAATTCGAGTGTCGAAGAAAAATATGATACCCGTTCACCAAACTATAATTTAAGCCTTTTGCAAAAGATAGATTCAACCGGCGGACAGATCAGGTTGAGTCTCGCTTACAGTAATTATTTCGAGAAGGTAGATAAAAAAATGAATTATCAGTTCTTCGACAATAATGATATTGAAGTAACGCCGGCTAGTAAGTACACAAGTCTGGCCAACCGTGATTATAATAACTACAATGGAAAACTTGACCTTAATAAAACATTTAAAAATAAGTTAACCCTCGAATCAGGAATTAAAGCAAGTTACCAGGATGATCAGGATAATACGAAATGGAATTTATCAAATCTTGCCACCGGTTTTTTTGTGGGTGATACAACTTTTAATATCAAGTACAATTACAGGGAGCGGATTTTAGCAGCGTACACAACTTTATCAAGAAGCTGGGATAAAATTGGTTTCAGTATTGGTTTACGCGCCGAGGAAACAGATGTCGATATTAATTTTAAAAGTTCAAATTATCGCTACAAACGTAATTATCTTACATTTTTTCCAAGCGGAAGTTTAGACTTTAATCTAAACAAGAAAAACACACTTACTATGGCTTACAGTTACCGTCTGCGCCGGCCCCATTCAAGTATGTTAAACCCGGTAAGGCAATTCAACGATCAGTTAAATTACGGAGTAGGAAATTCGGAGATAAGGCCGCAATTTAATCATCATATGAACCTGGATTATAACTGGAACCAGGTGGTAACAGTAAGTTTAGGTTATGATAAGCAGAAAGATTTTACATTCTATTATTCCTATACACCGGATTCTTCCAGGGTAGTTATTGATACACTTGCTAACCTGCCGAAAATGGATAATGGTTATTTAAGTTTGTCGGCGCAACACAGAATTAAATGGTATAGTTTCCAAACGTTTGTTGTAGGCCAATACCAGGCTTTTTATGGAGAACTGAATGGTGAAGATGTAACTTCTCAAACCATGAGCGTATATTTTAATTTAAACCAGGAGTTTTATTTGCCCAAAGATTTCAAAATTGCACTTTGGGTGGGACGAGGTTCTGAGTTTCAGCATGGCCCGCAAACTTATCACCCGAGGAGTGCTGTGCATTTAAGTGTTGATAAGGCATTCTTCAATAAGAAATTAAACATCACGTTAGCGCTGCATGATGTGCTTTACAAAGATTATTTTTCGCTTACTACTAAATATTCAGACCAAAGTTCATACTGGTACGATCGGATGGACACAAGAAGATTCCGAATTAGAATAAGTTATCGTTTCGGAAAAATGCAAATACAACAAAGGATGGGGAATGACGGAGAAGGAGTGAAACAGGGTAAATAAAATCAACAAAACTTTCAGCTTTGCGTAAATGCGTTACGACCCTTTCGAACAGGTAGATGATACTCTATCGAACACGATAACTAAAGTGACACCAAACACGGGCGGAGGATGTCTTACTGATATCAAATGTCTGTGAAATCTGAAACAAAAAAGTCCAATTATTTTGTATATTAGTATCCCTAAACCTAAAAATTCTATTACTATGTCATTTAAAAAGGTAACTGTTGAAGCTACAGTTAACGCGCCGGTAGATAAAGTTTGGAAACTTTGGAATGACCCGGAACATATTATGAAATGGAATACCGCCTCATCGGATTGGCATACAACAAAGTCGGAAGTTGATCTGAAGCCGGGAGGTAAATTCAGTTCACGAATGGAAGCAAAAGATGGAAGTTTTGGATTTGATTTCGCCGGAGTTTATGACGTTATTAAGCCCAACCAACAGATCGATTATACAATGGGCGATGGACGTAAGGTCAATAATGTATTTTCTTCGCAGGGAAGCAGTACAAAAATGACGGTAACTTTTGATGCAGAGAATGAAAACCCGGTTGAAATGCAAAAAGGCGGCTGGCAGGCCATTTTAGATAGTTTTAAATCTTACGCAGAAAAAAAATAATAAAAATGAAAGGTCAAATTCACCCATGCCTGTGGTTCGATGGTAAAGCGAAAGAAGCTGCAGAATTCTATTGTTCATTATTTAAAAATTCAAAGATCACATCTGAAAACCCAATGGTGGTGATGTGGGAACTAAATGGTTTAAAAGTAATGGGACTGAATGGCGGACCGATGTTCAAAATGAATCCCGGTATCTCTTTATTCGTTCTGTGTGAAACTATTGAGGAGACAAATAAACTTTGGAGCAAACTGATCGAAGGCGGAAAGGCATTGATCCCAATTGGAAAACAAGAGTGGAGCGAACTTTACGGATGGTTGCAGGATAAATTCGGTTTCACGTGGCAAATTTCTGTTGTGCCTAAGAAGGGTGATAAACAAAGTATTATTCCTTCTATGCTGTTCACTGATAAATATTTTGGTAAAGCTGAAGAAGCCGCTAAGTTTTATACTTCCGTATTTGTAAACTCAAAGCAGGATTTGACAATGTTGTACCCTAGCGGGGATCCAAATAATGGGAAGGTGATGTACTCCGAATTTAACCTGGATGGTTATAAGATCGCCGCGATGGATGGTCCGGGTGTACATGATTATCATTTTGATGAAGGTGTTTCGTTTGTTGTAAATTGTAAGTCGCAAACGGAGATCGACTATTATTGGAACAGATTTACATCGGATGGCGGACAAGAGAGTATGTGTGGCTGGTGTAAAGATAAATTTGGCGTATGGTGGCAGGTTGTACCGGCTAATTTAGGAGAAATGGTAAACGATCCTGTAAGAGGCCGGAAAGTGGTTGCCGCTTTTATGAAAATGAAAAAGTTTAACATCGCAGAATTAGAGAACGCTTAAGTCAACTCAGCCAGGACTAAAGTCCGCTTGTAAAAGTGCACACTAACCCCGGACTTAAGTCCGGGGTTTTAATATCGCAGAATTAGAGAACGCTTAAGTCAACTCAGCCAGGACTAAAGTCCGCTTGTAAAAGGGTACACTAACCCCGGACTTAAGTCCGGGGTTTTAAACTCAGAGCAAGAATGGGCTTTAGCCCTGAAATTTTTTTAATAATATTTAGTATGAAAAAGATAGAATTCAATATTACAATAAATGCTCCCCGCGAAAAAGTTTGGAATGCCCTGTGGGAAGATAAGAATTACAGAAAGTGGACATCGGCTTTTGCTGAAGGTTCAAATGCGCAGAGCGATTGGAAAGAAGGAAGTAAAGTTCACTTCAATGATGGAAAAGGAAATGGAATGTATTCGATCATCGAGACAAAGATCGGCAACACGCAAATGACCTTCAGGCATCTTGGTGAAATAAAAGATGGAAAAGAAACACCAGGTACCTGGGGAGAATCCCGCGAAAGTTATTTTCTCACAGAGAATAATGGTAAAACGGATCTTAAAGTTGAATTGGACACACTCCCGGATTGGGAAGGGTATATGAATGAAACTTTTCCTAAGGCGCTGGCTTTGTTGAAGGAGATCGCGGAGAAGTAAACCCTTCTGTTTTTGCTTAGCAAAAAACTGTCTTCCCTTAAGGGGAAGAATAAATTCCGGTCAGAAAACGGATTTGTCTATTACCGGCTCGTACGATTGTAACATCAGATCGTCGATATAGATATTCTTATCACTGCTGTTGATGAAGTAAATGCAGATCTTATCTTTTTTACTTCTAAGGTCATCCGGCGTGAGATAATAATATTCCAGTTTATTCCATTGTCCCGGTTTTAAATTGTTCAAAGGATATTTTACCGGTTTGAAGATCCAGTTCTTGTGGGTCATGTGAATCTCGAAACGTGTATCAGGATCTTCGATCGGAGAAGTAGGATACACCCAAACACTTGCTTTTATCCAGGTGTAGGATTTTTTGGTCACTTCGTTATGTGGGATCACAATGGAATCCATTCTGAATGCCGGGTTAGTGATCAGCGAATGTTTTCCGCTACATGAAAGTGTATCACAACTAAAAGGACCATTCTTATTCTCATAATTATTCAGTACAGCATAACTTAACGAATGACTTTCTGCATCATCTGCGGCAAAGGTTTCAATCTCTTTATTCGATTTTCCTTTTAATAATAATTTGGATTGTTCATGAGTTGGAGGTGTAGTTTGCAGGAAAGTAGAGAAGTAATAAGCTCTCGACATATTAGTAGTATCTAAAATACCCTCGCGCATTTGCCACGATTGAAATAAATTCAATCCAATAAACAGAATGAATACGGATAAATAAATTAATTTTAGTTTACTGTTAAGAGCGTGATCAATAAAATATCCCAACGGGATACAAAGAGCAGCATAACTCGCAATTAAAGCCCTGTTCCCAAAACAACTGCCAAACCACCAACACGACCAACTGGAAACAATATACAGATCCAATAAAATGTAAAGCAGAACAGAAAGAAAAACAGTTCCGTTCTTTTTATACATCTGAACAAATCCTATTACAATAAAGATCATCAGAGGTGTATAAATGAACCACCCTTTCCGGAAACTGAACAATACTTCTAATAAATGTGGTTTAAATAACTCTAATCCTTCGCCGGGATTTCCTGAACCATATGGATTAATTAAAAAATGTCCCGAAGCGTATTTATAATAAGAAAGCTGGATCATTCCAACAAAAATAAGAGAAAAGCAAAACCAGAATAATTGTTTTTTCAAGCCAAACAGATAAATGATTTTCGCCTTGAAAGTTCGCCATCCTGTCACGCCCCAGAATAAAGGAATAAGCCCGCTGATGATCTCCGATGGCCTGCAAAGTGTTGCTAAACCAATGCAGGCCCCTAACAGAACAGAATTCTTAGCTGAAAAATCTTTATTCCATTTAATACTTAAATAAATAATGATCGCATACAATGTAAATAATAAGTTGTGCGACATAGCGCCTTGTCCGTGAATGCTTGTATGAAAGAAGTAATTTGTTCCCAGTGCTATGCCAATTAATGTAAGAGCAGAAGTCTTATCATTAAAAAAATGGGCCAACACTTTCTTAATAAAATACAAGCCTATCAATGTATAAATTAAACAACCATAGAGAATTGATAGTTGATAAGGGCGAGAAAATCCATCTGCCGGATAGTTGGTATGAGGCGCAATAAGATCAGCAATAAAATAGAAGGGGCAATAAAGAATAGCAAGGCCGATGGGATAGCGCATCACCCAATTCCCATTGTCCCATTTCACAGCCTGGTAAAACGTTTCGCTGGCATGATAGGTATTGAGCGTTTCAGTAATGACATTATAATCCTGAAGGGTTAAATTATCGTACTTGAATGATAGAGGCAGGTACATGTAGTACCCGAAAACATCATAGGCCAGAACATTCCCGGGAGGAAATAGCACGACGATGAGCGAAAGAATAAGTGCAATACAATAATAGGTTACATTAGTTATTTTATGGCCGTTTGGCATGAGATGTTGAAGATAGAATTATTATTCTTTAAAGTCAACCTTTACAAAATATTCAGTTTTACCAATAAGTTTCACACCGACATATCCTCTTATTGCCACATTCCCTTCTTTGTCCCTGGTGATCTTTGCTTTGAATATTTTTCCTTTATTGGCGTCGTAAATATGGCCTTTTGTCCAGGCATTCTTGCCGTCAAATTCAAAATCCCATAAAATAATTGAACCAAGGATCTTCTGTTTGCGTTTTGCAGGATCAGGATTCAGTTCGTCTAAGCGTTGGGGACGTTTCATCCAAACGGGTTTGGCATAATATTTATTGCCTTGCTTATAAAATTTAAAAATGCTTTCTCCGCCGGGAGCCGAATAATAAGCAATCAACTCTTCTTTACTATTTTGGGAGAACAAGAAAAAAGAGCAGAAAAGAAAACAAATTGTAAGTAATGACCGGACAGGCATCTATTCCTTAAAGTTAACCTTCACAAAATAATCTGTTCTGCCTAATAAGGAAATGCCGATAAAGCCACGGATATTCAAATTCCCTTTTTCATCACGTGAAATTTTACAGTCGTAAGTTTTTCCATTCTTCGGATCATAAATGCTTCCGTCTTTCCAGATCTCCCCATCAAATACAAAATCATGCATGATGTTCGATCCCAGTATTTTTTGGGTTTGTTTGGATTTATCAGGATTTTTGGCATCGAGCTTTTCAGGATTTTTCATCCAAACTAATTTTCCATTGTACTTTCCGGAAGCTTCGTAGATCTTTAGGATAGCTTCTCCGCTTGGATTCATGTAATATCCAACAACGTCATTCGCTTTTGTTTGGGCAAACCCGCTTACCGAAGCAAGTAATGCAATAAGAACAATTAGTTTTTTCATATTATTCATATTTTGGTAAGCGTCCGGGCGTAGCAGGTAATTTCATGCTTTCAGCTTTAGCTTCAAGATCAGCTAGTTTTTTGGAGGCATCAGAAATTTGTCCGTACACCGTTTTGAATTTATCTTTTATCTCACTTAGTTTTTCTTTGTAAGTGGTGGTAGCACCTAATGAACTGCTCCATGTGCCATAAACCATATTCTCTAATGAACCTGTTAGTCCCGGTAAAGTTTCAAACTCACGTTTTGCTAAACTGCCATCACCGTGCATTGCAAACGAAATGTCTTTTAATTGCGTTTCTATCGATTTCAGGTCAGTCAGGAGACTTATAGAACTGGTAGGGCCTTTTTGTAAACCTGCTTTTAAATATTTAATCCGCTCATTCATATTGCCGATATAAGCATCACTTCCCATTACCACACGTCTGAATTCCCCGAGTGTTTTATTGAAATCCATCATTTCTTTCTGTTCAGGTAAAGGTAAAGTAGAATTTTGCAGAGTTGTTATATTGAAAGCCGTTTTCTCGCTTAAAGCTTCTGCTTTTCCTTCATAAACTTTTAAGATCTGCACAAAATATTTTCCGGGAACAGCAACAGGACCCTGATCCGCACCTTCGTATGGATTATCCGGATTTGGTGTATAGAAACTCACAGGTCCGGTAACTTCCAAACGGCCATCCCAAATAATTTTCTTCATTCCTTTCGAAGCATCTTGTTTTAATTTCCGTATCTCGTTGCCTTGTTCATCAGTGATAACAACTAAAGTGTAAGCAGCCTCCTCATTATCTTCAGCACGGATACTGTCAGCGCTTGGATAATAAACATCTTTATTCGCTTTTATTTTTTCTTTCTCACTCTCTTTGCGTTTATCTTTTATGCTCAGGAAACCATCTTTTACATGGTAGGTGATAACCGCCCCGACAGGAGGATTACTTGCAGTAAACATGGAAGCACCCTGGAAAGACCTTCCTTTATGTCCGTACGGAGTAGATTCATTATACACCAAGCCATCCTTTATAGGAAAGATAAATGCTTTTTTATCAAGGTCTTCTTTCCTTATATCTCTCAATAAACTATAATTATCGATCACATAAAATCCGCGGCCAAACGTTGCAAGCACAATGTCGTTCTCTCTTTTTTGAATCGCGATATCTTTAATACAAACAGCTTCAGGTAAACCGTTTTTCAATTCGATCCAATTTTTGCCGCCGTCATTACTGAAATAAAAGCCAAACTCAGTTCCGCAGAATAATAAATTCTTATTCACATGATCTTCTGCCATGCTGTAAGTTGAACCCTTCTCCGGTAAATTGCCTGTGATACTTGTCCATGTTTTTCCTTTGTCAGATGTTTTTACTAAATAAGGTTTGAAATCGCCGTTACGGTGATTATTCAATACAGCATAAGCCACATTCTCATCATGCTGTGAAGCCATAATGAAATTCACTAACGGGCCTAAAGTAACACCTGCAACTGTATTAGCCGGTTGCTGTGAAACTTTGTTCCAAGTTTTTCCGCCATCAGCTGTGGTTTGGATTAATCCGTCGTCGGTCCCTGCATAAATGATATTCTCATTTTTCGGAGATTCTCCAAGTGCTGTAATGTTACCATAAATAGAAGTGGATTGATTTTTAGCAACTGCATCCATGCTCCAGACTTTTCCCATCACCGGAAATTTGTTTCTGTCAACCTGTCGGGTCAGATCAGGACTAATTACTTTCCATGTATTTCCCCTGTCATCACTTTTGAAAACTTTATTCGCAGCGAAATAAACACGTTTGTTATCGAAATTACTGATCAATAATGGCGCATCCCAATTGTAACGGTAAGCAGGTTCTCCCGGTTTTTCCTGGGGCCTGATATCAACAGCTTCTCCTGATTTACGATCGAAGCGGACCAGGCCGCCATATTGCCATTCAGAATAAACAATGTTTGGTTCTGTCGGATCAACCCTGCTTTGAAACCCATCTCCGCCAACAGTTACGAACCAATCTGCATTTATAATTCCCGAAGCGCTGATATTGCGGCTCGGACCACCTAAGGTGTTATTATCCTGTGTTCCGCCATATATATTATAAAATGGTTTTGCGTTGTCAGTACACACACGATAGAATTGTGTTACAGGTAAATTGTTTTTGAAATCCCATGTTGCAGCATTATCAAACGTTTCATATAAGCCACCATCACAACCAACTAACATATGCCCTGTGTTTTTAGGATCAACATAAATAGCGTGATTATCCACATGTTTATTTTTTTCTCCTAGACCTTTAAACGTTTTTCCGCCATCAGTTGTTACTTGCAGCCATGTATCCATCGAATACACTTTATCTGCATTCTTCGGATCACAAAAAATTTCCTGGTAATAATTTCCGGCAGTCGACCAATCACTTTGCTTACTCCAACTGGCACCTCTGTCGGTACTTTTATAAAAACCTTTTCCTTCTGTTGCTTCGATGATAGCATATATTATATCTGTATTAACAGGTGAAATGGCCAAAGAAATTCTTCCCATGTCATTTGCAGGTATACCATTGGTTAATTTATTCCATGTTGAACCGCTGTCGGTACTTTTGTAAATAGCGCTTTCAGGACCACCACTGATGTATGTCCATTCATGACGACGGCGTTGGTGTGCTGTTGCGTATAAAATATTATTGTGTTTCGGATCTATATGAACTTCATTGAAACCTGTATTCTCACTCACATTCAAAACTTGTTTCCATGTTTTACCACCGTCAGTTGTTTTGTAAATGCCGCGTTCACCGCCGGCACTCCATAACGGTCCGTATGCAGAAACATAAACTACATCCCCGTTCTTTTCATCGATCTCAATATTTCCGATGTGTTCAGATTTTCCTAAACCAACATTTTTCCAAGTCTTACCACCGTCCTCACTTTTATAAACGCCGTCTCCATATCCGACAGCACGTTGATTGTTATTTTCACCGGTTCCAACCCAGATCACATTCGGGTTAGTCGGATCAATTGAAACGCAGCCAATCGAGTAAGCACTTTGTCCGTCGAAGACCGGCGAGAAAGTAACACCGGCATTTGAAGTTTTCCAAACACCACCTGCAGCTGCAGCAATGTACCATTCGTTTTTATTTTTAGGATTAACCGCAATATCAATGATCCGGCCGGAAGTAACAGCAGGACCAATACTTCTGAAAGAAAGTGAAGAATAGGTCTCAGGTTTTAATAAAGGATCTGAAGGTCCGGCAGGCTTAGTATCCTTTTTGTCCTGCGCATTAGAAATAGTTGAAGCAATTAATGCTCCTGTAACGAGTAATAAATTTAGTTTTTTCATAGTATTGAATGGTATACAAATCTAACATTTTTGAGGAAAGAGCCAAAGCACCCAAATTGGGGGATAAAAATAAGGTTTTTCGCCCTATTTTAGTCTAACCTAAAAATTTGTTTAGGTTAATATAAATTGTTATATTTGCGCCATGTTAGTATCGTATACAGAAGAAAATTACCTGAAAGCGATCTTTGCTTTGAGTCGTTTGTATAACGATCAGGAGGTAAGTACTAACCAGATATCTGAGCATTTAAAGAATAAGGCGGCTTCTGTTACTGATATGCTAAAACGCCTGGCTGATAAAAAGCTTATCGATTATAAACCTTACAAAGGTGTTAAGCTTACCGATAAAGGTAAGAAGACAGCGGTTAAAGTAATTCGCAAACATCGCCTCTGGGAAGTGTTCTTAGTGGAGAAGTTGAATTTCAAATGGGATGAAGTGCATGATATAGCAGAGCAACTGGAACATATTGATAGTGATAAATTAATTGAAAAGCTGGATGATTTTTTAGGAAAACCAAAGGCTGATCCGCATGGAGATCCGATTCCCGATGCAAGTGGAAAATTTGGAGTACAGAAGTCTGTTGCCTTATCTGATGCATCGAAAAGATCTGCATTGATCGTAACAGGCGTTTCTGATCACAGTACAGAATTCCTTCAATTCTTATCGAATTCAGGAATAAGTTTAGGAAACCAATTAAAGATCGAGGAATATAATGATTATGACAGATCGATCACGGTAAAAATAAATAACAAACGCTCTTTGTTTTTAAGTCACAAAGCGGCTTCAAATATTTTAGTGGAAATTAAATAGTGAATAAGGCCTCAAATAAATCGTTAGAAGAAGTTCATGCTTCGGTAAACACAAGCGGTAAGAGCCGTTGGAAAAGTTTGCTGGCGTTCTTTGGTCCGGCTTACATGATAAGTGTAGGCTATATGGATCCCGGTAACTGGGCTACTGATATTGCCGGAGGAAGTCAATTCGGTTATAGTTTGATCTGGGTCCTGTTAATGAGTAACCTTACGGCATTATTATTACAAAGTCATTGCGCACGTTTAGGAATTGTAACAGGAAAGGATCTTGCACAGGCGAGCAGGGAGAATTATCCGCCTTTCATTAATTTGTTTTTGTACGGACTTGCTGAGATAGCGATCGCGGCTTGTGATCTTGCTGAAGTAATAGGGATGGCTATAGGTATTCATTTATTGTTTCCTTCAGTTTCTATTTTAATGGGCGTTTGTATTACAGTATTAGATAGTTTTATTCTTTTATTCTTATTGAACCGTGGCATCAGAAAACTAGAAGCATTTATTATTTCATTAGTATTATTGATCGGTGTTTCTTTTTTAATACAATTGATCATTGCAAAACCTGATCTTGGTGAAGTGGCAAAAGGGATCATTCCGGGAATTGCGAATGAAGATGCTTTGTATATCGCGATTGGAATTATTGGTGCAACGGTGATGCCTCACAATCTGTATTTGCACAGTTCGCTTGTACAAACGCGGCAATTCAAGCGAACCTCTGCTGATATTAAAAAAGCTATAAAGTATAATGTTATTGATAGTACCATTGCTTTGAACTTTGCCCTTTTTGTGAATGCGGCGATCTTAATTTTAGCTGCGGCTTCTTTCTTTGAAAACGGAATTCATAATGTAACTGATATTGAAGACGCACATAAATTATTAGAGCCCATGTTAGGCAGCACCATGGCGCCATTGTTATTTGCAGTTGCTTTAATTGCGGCAGGACAAAGCTCAACTGTTACCGGAACTTTGGCAGGACAAGTTGTAATGGAAGGATATTTGAATTTACGTCTCCAGCCATGGATCAGGAGATTATTGACACGTTTAATAGCTATTGTTCCTGCTTTACTTACCATTTTAATTTTAGGAGACGGAAGCACCGGAAAACTTTTAATTCTCAGCCAGGTAATTTTAAGCCTGCAATTAGGTTTTGCGGTTATTCCATTAATTCACTTTGTGAGTGACAGGAATAGAATGGGGGAGTTCACCATTCCAATGTGGCAAAAAGCATTTTCATGGATCGCAGCTATCATCATTATTTCACTGAATATAAAACTGGTGTATTCTCAGTTAGTAGATTGGATCAATTCTTCAGATAACCCGATATTGATCAGTTTCACAATAGTGCCGCTTTGTTTGTTCTGTATGATCATGTTATTATACATTGCCATTGTACCTTTCATTACCAGGAACAAAATTAAAGCTGTAAAATTCCATACGGATTTTGCACCAATTCAGTTTGAAGAAACAGCGGGCTACAGGAAAATAGCTGTTACGGTTGATTTTAGTACAAGTGACAGTAAAGCGATCAACCGCGCTATTAGTTTAGGAGAAAAGGATTCTGAATTTGTTTTAATGCACGTTTTAGAAAGTACAAATGCATTCGTATACGGTGAAGATGCGTTCGACATGGAAAGCGAAGATGATTATCAGTTCTTAAAACAATACGCACAACAATTGATCGATAAAGGTTATAAATGCACAGTTGTTCTGGGATATGGCAGGCCGAAAACTGTAATTCCAACCCTTGTTTCAAAAAACAATTGTGATCTTTTAGTGATGGGAACGCATGGTCATAAAACCTTCAAGGATATTTTATTGGGAACTACAATAGAAGGGGTGAGGCACAATATTAGTGTTCCTTTGGTGTTGGTTTAAGACCCGCTGAATAATTCGAAAGCGAAGAAGCAAATATCGTCTACCTGGGGAGCTATATCTTTCCATAGTAAAAACTCAGTAATAACATACTCGCACTCTTCATCAAAAGGCATATCAGGATGTTTTTCAAGTGCGTCAATGATCCTTTTCGAAGAGAATTTTTTCATGGCAGGTCCGCCGAACTGATCCTGTATCCCATCAGAATGTAAATACACTCTTAATCCTTTGTTGAATGGTATCTTGATCACTTCGAGAGACGAAAGGTCCTCGTCATATCCTACGGATTGTACGTTTCCTCTTTGTAATACCAATTCATTTTCTATCTTGTATAGTATAGGTCGTCCAGCTCCGCAATATTCAACTGTTTTCGAAGGATAATCGATAACGCAGATGGAAATTACTAATCCTTCAAAATTCTTATGATCCTCAGGCGCATGTGTATCGAAGAAACTTCTAAGTTCTAAATTCAAATTCTCAATGATAGCATCCGGTTCGTAGATTTCTTTATCTATAATGATCTTATTTAAGAATGCTTTTGAAATAACAGTTAAAAAGGCGCCGGGAACACCATGCCCGGTACAATCGATCAGGAACACAATGGTCTTATCTTTACTTACATTATAGAAGCCGTAGTAATCACCGCTCACCACATCTTTCGGTTGGAAGTATAAAAATGTTTTCAGGTTTTTCTGAGCGTGATTCAGGTCGGGAAGGATGTAGGATTGGATCTTCTTAGCATAATTGATACTGTCCTTCAGATCTTTCAGAACCACATTCAGGTTTTCGTTGATCTTCGCAATAAGTTCTTTTTCATTGCTGATCTCAACAGTTTTTTGCGCAATGATATCCTGTAATATTTTTTGTTTACGGACGAGGCTCCTGGTTCTTGAGCGGATCAGGAAAACAAACAGCACGATCAAAGCGATGAAAACAATAATATAGAACAGCGCTTCCTTCCAGAATGGTTTTTTGATAGTGAGTTTAAATTTTACAGGGACAGAAGACCATAATCCGTCGTTATTAGCCGCGTACAACAAGAATGTATATTCGCCATCCTTTAATTTAGGAAAACTTAGTTTACTGGTTTCACTTCCAACAATTTCCCAGCTGTCGGTCAATCCTTCAAGTTTGAATTTGTATTTTAATTTAAGAGGATCCTGCAAACAAATGCCAATGAAATCGATGGTAAGATTATAAGAGTTATAGGTCAGAACGGTGTCTTTGTATAATGGAATTACAGAATCATTAAGAGTCACCTTCAAAAGGTTTACAGTTGGCTCAACTTCATTGAAACGCTGCTTGCTTGTATTAATACGCGCGATCCCGTCAGCTGTACCGAAAATGATCTCATTATTGATTTTATCATAATAAACCGAATTTTCTTTAAAAGCAGTTTGAAATAATTCTGAGTTACCATCCACCCTGTTAAAATTCTTTTTGTTCGCGTTCTTATACGAGATGCCGTTGGAATGGCTGATCCAAACGCCATTCTTATAATCGGCAGCTATCCCATAGCAGAAATTTGATCTGAGTCCATTTGAAACTGTAAAATTCTCAAAGTATTTTCCATTGTATTTAAAAACCCCGTCTCCTATTGTTGAGATCCAGATGTTACCATTCTTGTCTTCGCAAACCCCGTTTGTATGAAAGTTCTTAAGACCAGTTACATCGTTGAATTTTTTCACGTCCTTTAAGTCAGTTAAATAATAGATCAAAGTACCGGGAGAACAAACCCACAAATGTTTTTTCGAATCAGAAAACACAAATTTCACGTTATTATGTAGCAAACCCGATTCAGTATTTAATAAGTTGTAGGAATATTTCTCGGGATCTACCACATATAATCCGGAAGTTGTACATATCAGCAAATGCTCATCATCAAAAGCTAAAGAATTGACATTGAGTTTTTGGTTTACAGTTTTCAGATCGATCTTTGTTATTTTTTTGAATAGTGTATCACTGTAAAATAATTCGCCATCTGTATTTGAGAAAATGAATTTAGACCTGAAAAAGATAAGTGTATTAATGTTTTTGTTATTCACGTAAGGATGTTTTACAAAATCAATATGTCCTTGATTATAATAACCGATACCTTTATCAGAAGCCAAAATTATTTTGTCATTCAACTCAACAGGAGCATTGATCGCTAATTTTTGTCCCAGGTCGCTTACATAACTATAACTGTATAGTTCATTACATAATTGCTGCAAGCCGTTTCCATAAGTTCCGATCCATAAATTATCTTCCCTGTCAAGATAAATACTTTGAATGGCGTTCGAGTTTAAACCGTTAGCAGTGGTGTAATTGGAAATAAGACGGGTCTTAGTATTTATTTTAAAAACGCCATTATCAGTTGTCGATAAATAAATATCTGAGAATCGGTCGATGACTATTTTAGTGAATTCCGAACCGTCATTCTTTTTGATCCGGAAAGTATCAATTGGAGTGAAGTTATCATCGGCGCCAAAGATCAACAGGCCATAAATATTATCAGCAACGCAAAGATTACCCGAAGAGAGATTCAGTCTCATTCGGTTACCGTCCTGAACATTCAGTCGTTTGCTGAGTTTATAATTTTTCGCAAGAAGGGCTTTTATCTTAATACTATAAATGCCATCAGGTTTCATTAATAAAAGTTCGTCTTTTCTCTGCGTAACACTTAAGATCTCATTAAACGCTTCGTCTTCCAGGTTCACATAATCTTTAGTTTCCTCATTATACAGAATGATCCCGGTATTATTTTTCAGGAAAAGATAATTGTTAGTAGAGATCTCCATGATCTGAATGATCCTTGATCGGATCTCTTCTTTGAATTTCACAGCCTCTTTCTTTCCATTGGGATGAACAATACTAATGCCTCCTTCTAAATGACCCAGCCAGATCTTATCTTCATGATCGGGATAAATGTATGTAACAAAATCGTTCGCGAGACCGTTCGATGAAGTGAAGACCTCAAATTTAGTCCCACCGTAAATAGTTAAGCCGCTGCCCGTACCAATGTATAAAAAGCCACGCTTATCCTGTTTGATGTCATTAATAAAAGATTGCGACAATCCATCATCTTCAGTAAACGTTTTAAATGAATAGATCTGCGAGGAAACTGATAAAGAAATGAAGCAGAACAGGTATAATAATTTGTTTTTCATCCCGCCTTACTTGGTAACTTTAATTTTATAGTTATACTTAGGCACCCCCCCGATAGGAACCGTGTAGAAGGGCATCGTCTCTCCGTATTGATTGACAATGAAAACTGTGATATTATTATTCTTTACCGGTTTTTTCTTTATGAATTGAACATCCAGTGATGTGTTTAATTCTTCAGGCATGATTTTATGTTCAGACACTTCCCAGTTCGGTGCTTTACTGATCGAACTTTCTTCTCCTTTTTTTGAAACTGAAATTATACGTATCAAACCTTCTGCATCATAATCATATACATTAACTTTTATAGAAGTGATCCCTTTGGCAACAAAAGGATAGAGATGACACATCGTAAATTCTTTATCATACGAACGGAAACAATATTCATACGTGAATGTATTCCCGCCTTCAACTTTTATGTTATCTTCTTTGGAAGACGAAAGACTTAATTTATAAAGATTTCCGTCATCACCTTCGAGCCCTTCAACAATTAATTTAAAAACATAACCGTTCAATTCGGGTTGTAATTCACCTTCCAGTGGATTGATAGGACCGAAACTGAACCATTTGTCATCGTAAGTTTTATCGTCACCAAATGTTTTGGTGTGCAGTAAAGAGCCGCTGGTATAATTTCCTTTTGGATCTGTTTTTTGTGCATCTTTGTCACTGTGAGCACCCTTCCCGCCGTAGAGGGAAAATTTGGTCTTTGAATTAAAGCCATTACGGTTCTCATCTAATTTACCTCCGTTATCCGGGTCGTATACGCGGATAAAGAAAGGCGTTTTTATATCTTGCGGAATGGTGAAAAAATAGATCTGGATATTGTCATCGTCGCCCCAGGTTTTATCTGCCCCTTTGCTAAACGTCACCAAATAAGGGATATTCTCATCGGTGGAAGGCATTATTTGAGAACACGAAGTACTCCATGTAAAAACAAAGAGAAGTACCGGGATTAAGTTTCTCATAAAAACGGGGACATTTTCCCGTAATGATAGCCAAATTAATTTTTATTTACAACAAAAATCCCCTTATGTTCCAGATTTTCAATATAAATTCGTTTTCCCTTATAAAAGACGGAAACAAAGGCGTCAGATTGGCCTGCCATAACCACTTTTTTATTGAGTTCGAACGCTTCGCCCAAAGTCTTAAAACTTCCTCCGATCGTGATCCGTACAACGCCATCACCCAATGATTCAACATGCAGCTCTCCGAACTTATTGAGACGCGGAAAGTCATAATTTTTTCTGCGTTTGAATATTGCGATCTGAACTTTGAATTCAAGTCCGTCGGCACTGATATTCCCGTATTTCTGTGCATACATCACAATTTTTTTCTGGATGTTGGTCCTTGCTTCAAATACACCTGACCTTGTTGTTATAACGGGTTCACTAACGGTTCCTGAGCCTTGGCCGGAAACAATTTCTGTTAACGGAACATTAACGTCTTCTTTACCTGTAAAAAGCCCTCTCCTTTCTAAATTCTCAATGTAAACACGTTTTCCTTTGTAATACACAGAAACGAAGGCATCTTCCTGTCCGGCATTCACTACTTTTTTAGTGAAATTAAACGCCTCACTTAATTTTTGGAAGGAGCCTCCGATCGTCATGCGGGTGATCCCATCAGAATGTTCTTCATTATTAATGGTTCCTAAACCGGCAAGGTGAGGGAATGAATAAGACTTCCGTTTTCTGAATGCTCCAACCTGAACCCTGAATTCAAGATCTTTTACGCTGATATCACCATATTTTTCCAGGAAGTATTCCATTTTTTTCTGAACGTTGGTAAGCGTGTTGAATTCCTTTTCGTTGCTGATATTTAAATTCTCGTTAGGATCAATTAAAGGTTCTTTGCTCTGTTTTGTTTTCTTTTCCGATGGATCAGCACTTACTGATTTGTTTTCAGTTGAGCTATTGTCAGAATTTACTTGTTTTGTTTTCTTTTCGTTTGACGTAACTGATTTTTCGTCAGAAGAAGCAGGATTGTCATTCTCTGTTTTTACAGGTTCGGTTTTATTCGCGGTTACTTTTTCCTGGTTGGAATTGTCTGGGATATTATTCAAAGCCGGTTCATTAGTTTTTGTTTCAATATAATTTGTCGGTGCGGTAGCATAAATTGAATCTTTGATCTTGTTCAGAATAGTTTCTTCGAATGTGGCGGGACGGATATTGGCTGATTGATCGAAAATAATCATATCATTCTTATAACCGATCACAACGGGATTTTTTACTCCTGCATTTAATGAACGCTGGTAGTATTTTTCGATCTCGCTTATTTTTCTTTCGTTACCATAAGTGTAGTGGTAAAGTTCGTCGATCATTTTTTCCTGTATACCATATAAACCTTTAGAACTTAAATAAGAAGTATCTTTTCTTGTTTTGCTTGTGCCAAAATGAACTTTAAAGGTTATATCAGCCTGTTCTTTTAAGCGCATTAAAGTATCCATTCGCAATGATGTGTATGAGAATTTGGTTTCTCCCGGAGATAGATTAGTTACTTCTTTTACATCTCTTTTGTAACCTTTAGCGGCGATCATGGCCTTGATCTCATTCCCTAGTTTTTTGCCATTCAATCCCATTTTATTGAACATCTCGATATCTACATCAGTAATTACACCAATAACATTCGGGTCAGCTTTAAAAGCTTTGTAAGCATATTTACTTAGCTCTTCATTGAATTTCCGATCTTCCACTGCTATCCATTTTTCCTGGTTAACGCAAATGATATTCTTAGTGGTACACAGGACTTCTTTCTTGTTTGTTTTTTTATTGAAAGTAACAACACCGAGTAAAACTTTATAAACTCCGGGTTTAGAGAAAGAATGTTTTATTTCATTACCACGAATTTTTTTATTGTCGACTTCCCAATAATAGCCGTCAATTTTATTATCCGGCAAATAGGTCCAAAGTGTATTTAAACCAAATGTTTTGTGAGCAGGAACAGTATCTAAAGAGTTTATTTTTAATTGAACTACTGAATCCACTTTCAGATCAAAAGTAGCCTGGCTCATGAAAACAGATTTCGTCAATGAATCAATGATATTTAAATTAATGAGATAACTTCCGGGTCCGGGAAAACAGTGCCGTACTTCCAACCCTTTTTGTTTAGTTCCATCACCAAATAACCATTCGTAATAAAAACCGCCTCCACCAGCTTTTTCAAGCGTACTTTCTTCGCTCAAATTGTAACAATAATCTTCAGGCACAGTTTCCTTACAATTCGAGAAAGTTGGCCATGTCTGCCGATAAAAATAGATGTCATCCTGGTTTTCCTCCCGGTTTGATGAAAAATATCCTTTTTCCTGTGCGGGATCAACGTAAATAGCAAAATCATCATATTCTGAATTCATAGGAGCTCCTGCATTTTGAATACGGCTTCCGCTTCCATCTGAAGTGTATTTATAAAGATCCAATCCGCCTAAACCGCCCGGCCGGTTACTTGAAAAATAAATTTCATTTTCATTGACAACGAAAGGAAAGAATTCGCGTTCTTCTGAATTTATAGATCCGCAGTTCTTATAATTCACCCATTTCTCGGCAGTACTCCAGCCGTCCGGTGCTTTTTCCGCGTAATATATATCGGTTTTCCCTTTGCCACCGGGCATATTAGAGGAAAAATATAATTTATTACCATAAACAAAAGGATGTGCGGCAGTGAATGTATCTGTAAGAATTAATTCGGGATTGGGAGAAAGGAATTCATCGTTTTGCCAAATTGCAGAAAAGATCGCCAGTTTATGTTTTGAAGCACAATTTTCGCAGGAAACATCTGTAGTATAGTACAATTTGGAAGTAGCTTGGTCAAAAAAACAACCGGCCTGGTTATAGGGTGTGTTGATCTGATCATTCAGTGCCTTCATCTTTGTGAATGTAATTGAATCCTGCAAAGTAGCTGAATAAATATCCAGCATCTGGTGCTGTGTAGAAGCATCCATTGTAATTACCCCGACTTTTCGTTCCTGTGACGAACTATAATATATGGTATTACCAATAACAAAAGGACCGAATTCAGATTCGTCAGTACTTTGTTTTACGGGAACAATCTCTACTTTGGTATTATCGAAAAGTGGCTCATTCTGCGCAATTGCACCTATGCTAAGTAAAAGAAATAGATAAAATGCACGGATCCGAAACATAATTAGAAGTAGCGCGGAGTAGGCGCATCTGTGAATTTTCCAAAGAAGTAATTAAGCATAATTTCGTGAGTTCCTGAATTATATTTCCGCAAAGGTCCGATAGAATAGTCATAAGCGTAACCAAACTTGAACTTTTTATTCACAGAGAAGTCTGCATAAGCTACTATAGCGTCCTTATTCCTGTAAGCTAAGCCAACGCCTAACACATCATTGAAGTAACCGGTGATATTGAGATCGAATTGAACAGGAGAGTTCTTGATCTGCCTCACTAGGAAAGATGGTTTTAATATGATATTTTCTTTTACTTTGATTATATATCCGCCGATAGCATTGAATTCATAGTATTTAACCCCGTTCTTCGTTTGTATTACCTCAGGACTTGAAACACCAATGAACATTTTTTTGTGATAGTAATAAATTCCCGCTCCGGTATTAAATAAATTGATTGCAGGTGAGTTTGCTATGAAACTCGCATCACCTTCCGAGGTCGTCCTGATCTTCGAAAAATCGTAGAATACACGTTTGTACATTGGTTGCAGGCCAAAAGAAATAGTATGTTTTTTATTTAATTTTACGCGATAAGCGATAGCCAGTTTTAAACTGTTGGTGTTTGTTAAACCAATTCGGTCATTATCATATTGAAATCCAACTGAAAGGTTTTTAGGCTTGATCTCCATGCTCGATAATAAACTAATATTTTGAGGAGAACCATTGAAACCGGCCCATTGTTTTCTGTAAACTAAAGTAAGATCAAGCGCTTTCTTTTGTCCCGCATAAGCCGGATTTACAGCCAAAGTATTGAATAAATAATTTGAGCTGAGCGATGAATGTTGCCCAAACAAACTGTTTGTGAAGAAAAGAATAGCTAATATGTATCTTACAGTTCTCATCTCTTAATTAACACATAACCTGTTTTAACCTGTCCATCCAGTTTAACTTCATAGAAATAAGTATCGTCGGTTAACGGTTGTCCGTTCCGATTGATACCATTCCATGTATTCTTATAATTATGATCTTCAAATTCTACATTACCCCAACGGTTAACAATTTTCACGTCAACATTTTTGTAATAATCAGCGATCGGGATAACAAAAGTATCGTTAACGCCATCACCGTTAGGCGAGAATGCATTCGGGATCTCTAATACTACCAATGTAATATTCAATTCATCGGTTGTTGTTCCGCACATCTCCGTAATTGACCACTGGATAGTGTTAAGGCCGGGAACTAAATTGGTTAACACAGTACTGCTCTGATTCGGATCAGCAATGTTATAGCTTCCTCCAATAAACTGCCAAACTCCCGTTCCGACAACAGGAATATTTCCATTGATATTTAAGCTCGTCACATAAATAGTTGTGTCATTTCCTGCGAAAGCTTGTTGTACAGGAGGCAGCACAATAATTTGAACAGTGTCGGAACTGGTCGGACAATTACCATTCCAAGTGGTCCATATTAAAGAGTTAGTTCCTGTAGATAATGAAGAAACTCCTGAATTATTTAAACTTGGTGTTGCAACGGATCCTGTTCCGGTTAAAACAGACCATGTACCAAATCCTACAGAAGGTAAATTACCTGCAAGGATCGTTGAGTTAGGACACAGTACTTGATCCGGTCCTGCGGTAGCCGGAGTAGGGAACATCAGCAATTCAATGACCACTGTATCAGAAGTAGCAGGGCACACACCGTTAGTATTTGTCCATACAATTGTGTTTGTTCCTGTGCTTAATCCGCTAATGGTTGATGTGTTTGAATTCGGGTTTGCTAAAATACCGCTGCCAGCCATCACCGACCATGTTGCAACACCAACTGAAGGTACACTTCCATTTAAGTTTGCGCTGGTAGTTGTTAAACAGAAAGCCTGGTCAGGCCCTGCACTTACAGGCGATGCGAAATCATCTACCTGAATATGCATTGTATCTGTAGATGAAGGACAAGTTCCGTTCAATGTTGTCCATACCAATGTATTTGTTCCGGTTGATAATCCTGTTACAGATGAAGTATTTGTAGTCGGGTTTGTCACCGAAGAGCTTCCTGCAATAACTGTCCACAACCCTGTACCGATGGCCGGAGCGTTTGAATTCAAAGTAGCAGTTGAAGCACAAATCGTAAAGTCACTTCCTGCAAGAGCCGGAGTAGGATAAGAATCCACAAAAACAGAAACGGTACTTGTTGAAACAGGACAAACTCCATTAACGATAGTCCATTCGAAAATATTATTTCCGGTTGTCAATCCTGTTACCCCTGAAGAGTTCAATGTTGGCGCTGTAACAGAAGAGCCGCCTGAGATCACTGACCATGTTCCTGTTCCTACAAGCGGAGTGTTTGCGCTTAGTGTTGTGTTAGAAGAACATAATACCTGGTTCAGTCCTGCAACAGAAACAGTAGGGAATGAATCTACAAAAACTATTACTGTATCCGTAGAGTTTGGACAAGTTCCGTTGGAGGTTGTCCAAACATATGTATTGGTTCCGTTTGATAAAGCAGTTACGGAAGATGTATTTAATGTAGGAGTGGTGATAGCAGACGTTCCTGTGATCACTGACCAAACACCCGTTCCTATTGAAGGAATATTGGAATTCAATGTTGTTGTTGAAGCACAAATAGTGAAATCAGTTCCTGCGTTGGCCGGCGTAGGATTTGGATCTACATAAATGGACATTGTATTTGTAGATGCAGGACACACACCATTTACTATTGACCATTGCAGGATATTATTTCCTATTGCTAAACCTGTGACACCTGAAGAATTCAAAGTTGGAGTTGTTACGGAAGAGCCTCCTGAAATCACAGACCATGTTCCGATTCCGACTATAGGAATATTTGCGTTAAGTATTGTTGTAGGAGAACAAATGATCTGGTTACTTCCTGCGATAGCTGTTGTTGGCAAGGAATCAACAAATATGACCACTGTATCAGGTGAATTAGGACAAGTTCCGAATGATGTTGTCCATACAAATGTGTTTACACCATTTGTTAATCCGGAAACAGGAGAATTACTCATTGTACTGGTAAGAACCGAACCACCGCCGTTTACGACCGACCACGAGCCGAAACCAATGGTAGGGGTATTACCACTTAACATAGTGGTTGATGAACAGATCGTTTGATCAAGCCCGGCATCTGCAGGAGTGGGAAACGGATTAACGTAAAGATTAAGTGTGCTTGAAGAACTTGCGCACACTCCATTCGAAATGGTCCATACCAATGTATTTGTTCCTGTTATCAAGCTTGTAACAGTAGAAGTGTTTAATGTAGGAGTCGTTACGCTGGATCCTCCGGCTATAACTGTCCATAACCCTGTTCCAACTACAGGCGTGTTCCCTGCCAGTGTAAATGTAGATGCACATAAATTCTGGGTAGTTCCTGCATTGGCCCCTGTTGGTTTATCATCAACATAAATAGTAACTGAAGAAACAGATGCCAAACAAGGTGAATTTGAAATGGTCCAGTCAAAAACATTTGCTCCTAAACCAAGGCCGGTAATAGCAGAAGTCGGAGACGTTGGATTTGCAATTGTTCCACTTCCTGCAACTAAAGTCCACAACCCTGTACCAACTGTTGGTGTATTCGCCGCCATTGTAGTTGTAGGCGATGTTATACAAAGTGTTTGGGTTGCACCTGCATTCGAAACAGTCGGCATATCGTTCACGACCAGAGCAACAGTTGCTGTAGATGGTAAACAAGGAGGATTTGAGATGGTCCATGCAAATACGTTAGTACCTAATCCTAATCCTGTAATAGTTGAATTTTCTGATGTAGGACTTGTTATAGTTCCGCTTCCTGAAACTAAAGTCCACAAACCAGTACCGGTCAGCGGAGTATTCGCCGCCATTGTAGTTGTTGGAGAAGAGATACAAAGTGTTTGGGTGGCTCCTGCAATTGCGCCGGTAGGAACATTATTAACAAGTATTGAAACCGTTGATGTTGTCGGAGCACAAGGAGGATTTGCAATGGTCCATTCAAATATGTTCAGTCCTAAACCTAAATTAGTGATAGATGTTGTAGGAGATAATGAATTAGAAATAATTCCTGTACCTGAGATTAAACTCCACGTTCCGATTCCTACAGTAGCTGTATTCGCATTCATGAATGCATTCGGACTTGTTATACAAACCGTTTGATTAAAGCCTGCGTTCGCAATTGTAGGAACATCATTTACAATTAAAGCAACTGTTGAAGAAGAAGAAGCGCAAGGTGGGTTTGAAATTGTCCATTGGAAAATATTTGTTCCCAATCCTAAACCTGTGATAGATGTTGTTGGAGAAAGTGAATTTGTAATTGTTCCGCTGCCCGAGATCAATGTCCAGGTTCCAACACCAACAGTTGCAGTGTTAGCTGTCATGTTAGTTGTTGGTGAAGAGATGCAAAGTGTTTGAGTAGTTCCGGCGCTGGAAGTTGTAGGAATATCCTCTACTTGTATCAACATTGTAGAAGTAGAAGCTGCACATGGAGAATTAGAGATAGTCCATGCAAAAACATTGGTACCTAACCCTAAGTTTGTAATAGTTGTGTTTGGTATTGCAGGATTTGTGATCGTTCCGGCTCCGGAAACTAAGGTCCATAAACCTGTCCCGACTGTCGGAGTGTTCGCAGTCATTATAGTTGTTGGTGAAGAGATACAAATGGTTTGACTTGCACCGGCATTAGAAACTGTTGGCATATCTTCAATAATCAAAGCAACCGTTGAAGATGAAGATGCGCACGGAGGATTTGAAATGGTCCATTCAAAGATATTTGTACCCAATCCTAATCCTGTTATTGATGTGGTTGCAGAAAGCGAATTAGTAATTGTTCCACTGCCTGAGATCAATGTCCAAACCCCAATACCAACTGTTGCAGTATTAGCTGTCATGTTTGTTGTAGGAGAAGAGATACAAAGTGTTTGTGTCAAACCTGCGTTTGAAATTGTAGGAATATCTTCAACCCGGATCAACATTGTTGAAGTAGAAGCTGCGCATGGGGAATTAGAGATCGTCCATGCAAAAATATTTGTTCCTAAACCTAAACCGGTGATTGTTGTATTTGGTAAAGTAGGATTAGTGATCGTTCCGCTACCTGAAACTAATGTCCATAAGCCTGTTCCAACAGTTGGCGTATTGGCGGTCATCGTAGTTGTTGGTGAAGTGATGCAAAGTGTTTGACTCGCACCTGCATTCGAAACAGTTGGCATATCTTCAACAATTAGTGATGTTGTTGAAGTTGATGCTGCGCAAGGCGGATTAGAAATGGTCCATTGGAAAATATTTGTTCCCAATCCTAAACCTGTTATAGAAGTTGTTGGTGAAAGTGAATTAGTAATTGTTCCGCTTCCCGAGATCAATGTCCAGGCACCAACACCCACCGTAGCAGTATTGGCAGTCATGTTAGTTGTTGGAGAAGAGATACAAAGTGTTTGCGTTAAACCTGCATTTGCAACTGTTGGAATATCATTCACAATTATTGCTACTGTAGAAGTAGATGGAATACAAGGATTATCATAGATCGTCCATTCAAAAATATTTGTTCCTAAACCTAAACCGGTGATCGTTGTTGTTGGTGAAAGTGAATTTGTAATTATACCTGTTCCTGAAACCAATGTCCATTCACCGGTTCCTGAAGTGGCAACATTCCCTGCCATTGTAACAGAAGGAGTGGAGATACAAATAGTTTGGTTAGGTCCTGCATTTGCAATAGTAGGTCCAGGATTCACAAAGATCGTCATGTTGGAAACCGAAGGTGCGCAAGGAGGATTTGTGATCGTCCAGGCAAAAACATTTGTACCGATTCCTAATCCTGAAATTGGTGAAGTAGGAGATAATGAATTTGAAATTAGTCCTGTTCCTGAAACTAATGTCCATGCTCCTGTTCCGATCGTTGGTGCATTCGCTGACATAGTTGCTGTTGGAACGTTGAAACAAATAGTTTGGTTCGGGCCTGCAACTGAAGGCGTAGGCAGATCATTAACGATCAGCGCTACTGTGGAAGTTGATGGAGCACAGGGTGCATTTGAGATCGTCCATGCAAAAATATTTGTTCCCAATCCTAAACTGTTTATGAAAGTTGTTGGTGAATTTGGATTTGTAATGTTGCCGCTTCCTGAAACTAATGTCCAAACCCCTGTACCAACTGTAGGTGTATTAGCATTCATTAATGCAACCGGAGAAGAGATGCAAAGTGTTTGTGAGATTCCCGCGTTTGCAACTGTTGGTACATCATTAACAAGTATTGAAACCGTGGACGTGTTGGGTGTACAAGGTGCGTTTGAAATGGTCCATGCAAAAACATTTGTTCCTAAACCTAATCCTGTTATTGACGTTGTTGGTGAAAGTGAATTTGTAATTACACCTGTACCCGAAACTAATGTCCATGCGCCTGTTCCAACACCTGGAGCATTTGCATTCATAACTGTTGTTGGCGTAGAGATACAAAGTGTTTGATTTGAACCTGCTGTAGAAATACTCGGAACTTGTCTTACTACAATGGTCATTGTAGAAACTGATGGAGCACAAGGTGCATTGTTGATGGTCCACGCGAAAACATTATTTCCTAATCCTAAATTGGTTATTGAAGTTGTCGGAGAAAGTGAATTTGAGATTATGCCTGTGCCTGAAACCAAAGACCATGAACCCGTACCTACTACTGGTGTATTCGCGGCCATTACGGTATTCGGACTTGAGATACACAATGTTTGATTAGATCCTGCACTCGCAATTGTTGGAACTTGATTTACAGTTATGGTAACATTGGATGTTGATGGTGTACAAGGATTATTTGAGATCGTCCATGCGAATACATTGTTTCCTAATCCTAAACCTGTAATAGAAGTTGTAGCGGATAGAGAATTGGTTATTATACCCGTTCCTGAAACTAATGTCCATGCACCTGTTCCAACACCAGGCGTATTAGCATTCATTACTGTTGTTGGTGTAGAGATACAAAGTGTCTGATTTGAACCCGCACTTGAAATGTTCGGTACTTGTCTTACAAAAATTGTCATTGTAGAAACAGAGGGAGCACAAGGCGCATTTGAGATTGTCCATGCAAAAACATTTGTTCCTAAGCCTAAGGAAGTGATACCTGTTGTTGGTGAAAGTGAATTTGTAATTACACCTGTGCCTGAAACTAAGGTCCAAACGCCTGTTCCAACCGCAGGTGCATTCGCAGCCATAATAGTATTCGGATTCGAGATACACAAAGTTTGATTTGAACCGGCATTTGCAATAGTTGGAGCCTGGTTAACGGTTAATGTAACGTTCGAAGTTGATGGAGCACAAGGTGCATTTGAGATCGTCCATGCGAATACATTATTCCCTAAGCCTAAACCAGTAATATTTGTTGTTGGTGACAAAGAATTTGAAATAACACCTGTTCCTGAAACTAACGTCCAGGCTCCTGTACCAACACTCGCGGGAGTAGCATTCATAACCGTTGTTGGTGAAGAGATACAAAGCGTTTGTGAAGTTCCCGCATTCGAAACTGTTGGAACCTGATTTACTGTTATAGTTACGTTTGAACTTGACGGCGCACAAGGTGCATTAGAGATGGTCCAGGCGAATATGTTAGTTCCTAAACCTAAAGTTGTGATTCCTGTTGTAGGAGAAAGTGAATTCGTTATCGTTCCGCTTCCTGAAACTAAGGTCCACACACCGGTACCAACAACTGCTGTATTCGCATTCATTAGTGTATTCGGACTTGTGATACATAATGTTTGGTTAGAGCCGGCGTTAGCTGCTGTTGGTGCTTGATTAACAGTGATAGTTACATTTGAAGTAGAAGGAGAGCAAGGCGAATTTGAGATAGTCCAAGCAAAAACATTAGTTCCTAATCCTAATCCTGAAATTGAAGTTGTTGGTGAAAGTGAGTTTGTAATTACTCCTGTTCCTGAAACCAATGTCCATGCACCTGTGCCGACTACTGCTGTATTAGCATTCATTGTAGTTGTAGGTGATGAGATACATAAAGTTTGGGAAGTTCCTGCAAACGAACTTGTAGGAATGTCATTGACAACAATAGCCATTGTTGACGAAGAAGCTGCACATGGAGAATTTGAAATGGTCCATTGGAAAATATTTGTTCCTAATCCTAAACCGGTAACACCTGTTGTTGGAGAAAGTGAATTTGTGATCGTTCCAATTCCGGAAACTAATGTCCAAACTCCTGAACCAACAGTTGCAGTGTTTGCGGCCATCAATGTATTCGGGCTGCTGATACAAAGTGTTTGACTCGCTCCGGCATTTGCAGCTGTAGGATTATCACTTACAATAATTGCCATCGTTGCCGATGAAGCAGGACATGGCGCATTCGAAATGGTCCATTGGAAAATATTTGTTCCGACTCCAAGGCCGGTGACAGTTGTTGTTGGTAAAAGAGAGTTAGTGATTATTCCTGTTCCTGAAACTAATGTCCATGCGCCGGTTCCTACCGCAGGGAAGTTGCCATTCATAGTTGCTGTTGGTGAAGATATGCAAAGTGTTTGGTTAGATCCTGCAATTGCAGTTGTGGGAACCTGATTAACTGTAATTGTTACATTCGAAGAAGAAGGTGGGCAAGGTGCGTTTGAAATAGTCCACGCAAAAACATTTGTTCCTAAACCTAATCCTGTAACTGAAGTTGTAGGCGAAAGTGAGTTGGTGATCGTTCCGCTTCCTGAAACAATTGTCCATGCACCTGTTCCCACTGATGCGACATTAGCTGCCATGACTGTATTAGGACTTGTAAAACATAAAGTTTGATTTGGCCCTGCGTTAGAAGTTGTTGGTGCCTGGTTAACTGTGATAGTTACATTCGAAACAGATGAGGCGCAAGGAGAATTGCTGATCGTCCATGCGAATACATTGTTCCCTAAACCTAGTCCGGTAATTGTTGTAGTAGGTAAAAGTGAATTTGTAATTACTCCTGTTCCTGAAACTAATGTCCATGCGCCTGTTCCAACAGCAGGGAAGTTTCCGTTCATTGTTGTTGTCGGGGAAGAAATACAAAGTGTTTGATTTGATCCTGCAAGTGAAGTAGAAGGGATCTGGCTTACTGTAATAGTAACGTTAGAAACAGAAGGAGCGCAAGGTGAATTCGAAATGGTCCAGGCAAAAACATTTGTTCCCAAACCTAAACCTGTAATTGAAGTTGTTGGTGAAAGCGAATTAGTAATGGTTCCTATTCCGGAAACTAATGTCCATACCCCGGTACCAACACTTGCAGTATTAGCATTCATTGTTGTTGTGGGAGATGAAATGCAAAGTGATTGATTAGAACCTGCATTAGCAATTGTTGGGGCTTGATTAACAGTGATAGTAACATTTGAAACGGAAGGAGAGCAAGGTGGATTACTGATCGTCCATGCAAAAACATTATCTCCGATTCCTAATCCCGTTACGGATGTTGTTGGTAAAAGAGAATTAGTGATCACACCGGTTCCGGAAACTAATGTCCATGCACCTGTTCCGTCAACAGGAAAATTTCCATTCATTGTGGTAGATGGTGAAGAAACACAAAGGGTTTGATTTGAACCGGCACTTGCTACCGTTGGAACTTGATTAACTGTGATCGTGACGTTGGATGCAGAAGGAGAACAAGGTGAATTTGAAATAGTCCATGCAAAAACATTTGTTCCTAAACCTAATCCTGTTATTGTTGTATTCGCTAAAGTAGGATTCGTAATAGTGCCTGTTCCTGCAACCAAGGTCCAGAGTCCTGTACCAACAGTTGCCGTGTTTCCGTTCATGATTGTTGTTGGCGAGGAAATGCAAAGCGTTTGATTTGAACCCGCATTGGAAACGGTTGGCATATCCTCAACAATTATTGCAACTGTAGAAGCAGAAGGTGCGCAAGGCGGATTTGTGATCGTCCATTCAAAAATATTTGTGCCTGTAGCAAGTCCTGTTATAGAAGTTGTGGGAGATAAAGAATTGGTGATAGTTCCTGAGCCTGAAATAAGCGACCATGTTCCTGTTCCTACAAGAGCTGTATTAGCGTTCATAGTAGTTGTTGGTGATGAGATACAAAGTGTTTGATCGGTTCCTGCATTAGCCATAGTAGGAACATCATTCACAATGATCGCAACAGTAGAAGAGGATACAGCGCATGGCGGATTGGAAATGGTCCATTGAAAAATATTTGTCCCTAAACCTAAACCTGTAATGCTAGTAGTAGGAGATAAAGAGTTAGTGATAGTTCCTATCCCTGAAATTAAAGTCCATGAACCTGTACCCACTGTTGCAGTATTAGCAGTCATCACCGTTGTTGGTGTGCTAACACATAAAGTTTGATTTGAACCTGCATTTGAAATAGTTGGCACATCGCTTACAATGATCGCGACAGTAGAGATGGATGGCACACAAGGCGGATTGGAAATGGTCCATTCGAAAATATTTGTTCCTACTGCAAGTCCTGCAATACTTGTTGTTGGTGATAGTGAGTTAGTGATCATTCCGGATCCGGAGATAAGCGACCATGTTCCTGTTCCAACGAGTGCGGGATTGGCATTCATTGTAGTTGTTGGGGAAGAGATACAAAGTGTTTGATTTGATCCTGCATTCGACAGTGTTGGAATATCATTTACGGTTATGGATACTGTTGATGATGAAACAGAGCAAGGGGCGTTCCCTATCGTCCACTGGAAAACATTTATGCCTAGACCTAAACCTGTTAAAGAAGTTGTCGGGGAAAGTGAATTAGTAATTGTTCCGCTTCCTGAAATTAATGTCCACCCACCTGTACCGATAGTTGCAGTATTAGCACTCATTATTGTAGTAGGTGTACTTATACATATTGTTTGATTTGAACCTGCATTAGCAATGGAAGGCGGCGGAACTCCTGTAATTGTAACATTGGAAATTGAATTCGCACAAGGCGGATTTGAGATCGTCCATCGGAAAACATTGGCGCCAACGCCGGGCCCTGTAATTGTTGTGGTTGGTGATAATGAATTTGTAATTGTCCCTGATCCGGAAATTAATGTCCATGCACCTGTTCCGGCGACCGGTGTATTCGCAGCCATTGTTGCCCCCGATGAAGTGCAAACGGTTTGGTTCGATCCTGCAGATGCAATAGTTGGTAAAGGATTTATTGTTATCGTAACATTATCCGTTGAAGCTGCGCAAGGAGAATTGGAGATAGACCATGTGAGTACAGTTGTTCCGGCTGTTAATCCTGTCAGAGTTGATGATGCGGAAAGTGAATTGGTGATTGTACCGGGACCTGAAATTTTTATCCATGCACCAATACCTGCGGTAGGCGTATTTCCTGCAAGTGTTGTTGAACCGGTACTCACGCAAATTGTTTGATCACCGCCTGCAGTAGAAATTGATGGTAAGGCTCGTCCGACAATTATAACGTCATCAAACGATGCGGCACAAGGCGGATTAGAAGTTGTCCATCGGAAGGTATTATTTCCAATCCCTAAACCTGTTATTGTTGTAACAGGACTGTTTGGAGTTGTGATGGTTCCCGATCCTCCAATTAGCGTCCAGACACCGGAACCGGCAGTTGTTGTATTCGCTGCCATTGTCGCGCTTGAACTTATGCAAACTGTTTGATTTGGCCCGGCAGCAGCAATTGAGGGAGGGGCGCTGACCGTTATGGTCATAGTTGAAGATGAAGGTGTACAAGGATTATTACTTATAGTCCACATTAAAACAGTTACGCCGGGACTAATATTGGTAACTGTGGTATTCCTCACAAGAGGATTTGTTATAGTTCCCGTTCCTGAAATTAATGTCCATGATCCGGTTCCAACGGCAGGAGCGTTACCCGCTAAAGTTGCATTTACAGTTCCCGTTGTTGCACAAAGCGTTTGATTCGGGCCGGCATTCGCAGCAGTAGGATTGGCTCGCCCTACAATTATAACGTTATCAAATTGTGCGGTACATGGCGCGTTTGAAATGGTCCACCTGAATGTATTATTCCCGACACCTAATCCGGAAATAACAGACGTAGGACTTGTTGGTGTAGCAATTGTTCCTGAACCACCCATTAACGTCCAAAGCCCTGTTCCTGCAGTAGGAGTATTAGCGGCCATTGTTGCATTTGTTCCAACACAAACAGTTTGATCAGGCCCCGCAGCAGAGAGTGGCGGCAATGCATTAGTAGTGATCGTCATGTTAGCAACAGAAGACGCACAAGGAGGATTACTTATTGACCACGTAAGGACAGTTTGTCCCGGAGTTAAACCGGTAACAGTTGTATTTCTTACCAATGGATTTGTTATTGTGCCGGATCCTGAAACTTTTACCCAAATTCCGGTACCGGTGCCAGGATTATTCCCGTTTAAAGTTGCAGTTGCAGTTCCTGTTGTTGCGCACAATGTCTGATTAGGTCCGGCGTTTGCCGGTGTTGGCGTTCCTCTGATTGTAATTGTCATTTGAGATTGTGAAGGGGTGCAGGAAGAATAGCTGATGGTCCATCTGAGTACAGTTGTGCCGACCGTTAGTCCTGTAATTGTAGTATTTGGCGAGGTAGGAGTAGTTATTGTGCCTGGCCCTGATACTTTTGTCCATAGGCCTGTTCCAACAGCAGGGGCGTTTCCGGACAGATTAGCAGAGCCTGCAGAAACACAAATTGTTTGATTTGGTCCTGCGAATGCTGTTGAAGGTCCGGTTGTAAAACTCATGGTTGAATTTGTTGAACATGTTCCGTTGGTGATGGTCCACATGAAAGTACTGATGCCGGCAGTTAAACCTGTAATGGTTGTGTTAGGAAGATTTGGATTTGTAATTGTTCCCGGTCCGGAAAGTTTTGTCCACGTTCCAAGCCCGCCTCCGGTTGCAGTATTTGCAGCCATTACAGGAACAGTACCAACACATAATGTTCGGCTAGCTCCTGCATTTGCGATCTGGCATTGCGCTTCTAAAAAATTTGAATAGAAAATTGTGAGGATGAGGAACAGGACAAGGCTTATCTTATCCAGCTTGATAAAAGTTGTATTAGGGTTGATTCTCACAATTTTAGCCTATTAAATCTAAATGATTTTAGTGGAATTTCCTCCTTATTTAGACAAAATTGTAATTTTTCTCGACAAATAGCGATTTATATGTTTGAAAATAAGGGAATTGTACGATTAATGGAGTGAAAAAACGCTCAAAAATCATGAAAAAGTAACAAATAACTATATCGTTTTAATATAGGATTCCTATGTTCCGAAAGTTTTTTAAGCTGAATAAATAAGTGATTTATACAACAGTTTAAACTTAAAATTGATCTCAAAAAAAATCCGCGACGATTTATTGACGCGGATCTATAAGATTTTAGGGGAGATCAATAGTAGATGGCTCTTCTTACTTCTGAAATATGTTTGCTGAAACGAATCACCTGGCGGGTGTAACCATATTCGTTATCATACCAAACATATAACACGATACTTTTTTTATCAGGAGAGATGATCGTTGCCTGGCTATCGAATACACTCGGGCAAGAAGCGCCAACGATATCTGTCGATACCAGTTCATTGGAAAAAGCGTACTGAATTTGCTCAACTAAATTTCCCTGCAAGGCATATTTACGGATGATCTCATTCACTTCGTCTTTAGTAACTTCTTTATTGATGTTTAAATTCAAAATCGCTAAAGAAACATTAGGAGTTGGTACACGAACAGAATTAGCTGTGAACTTCCCTGCTAAATGAGGTAAAACTTTTTTCAATGCGCTTTCTGCACCGGTCTCTGTAATTACCATGTTCAATGCAGCAGAGCGTCCACGGCGTGATTTTTTATGGTAGTTATCCAATAAGTTTTGATCGTTGGTATAAGAGTGGACGGTTTCAATGTGACCTTTTGCAATTCCTAATTCTTTATCAATCACATAAAGTACAGGCATGATAGCATTCGTTGTACAAGATGCAGCAGAAAAAATTTGTTGTTTTTTTACATCTACAGTTTCATGATTTACACCATGAACTACATTCGGAACATCACCTTTTGCAGGCGCTGTCAATAATACTTTAGAAATTCCTTTTGCTTGTAAATGGCGGCTTAATTCTTTGTCGTCCCTGAAAACACCAGTATTATCAATCAATAAAGCATCATTGATCCCGTATTTTGTATAATCAACATCTTCAGGATTTTTCGCATCGATCATATGAACTGTATGTCCGTTAATGATCAAAGATTTATTGGCTAGATCTTCAATAACGGTTCCCGGAAAAGGACCATGTACTGAATCTGTACGAAGTAAGTCAGCACGTTTTGTGATCTCAGCATCGCTGCTTCCTCGGGTAACTATAGCGCGTAAACGTAATTGCTCGCCTTTACCTGCCTGCGAAATCAATTCACGTGCAGCTAAACGCCCTATACGCCCGAAACCAAATAATACGACATCTTTCGGAGTGATCGAACTTTTTTTTCCAATAAGATCTTTTAGTTTGTTATTTAAAAAATCAGAGGTGCTTTTGTATTGGGCTTTTTCCTGGTCCCACTCGTAAGCAAGGCGGCCTATATCAATTCTTGAAGGGCAAACATCCAGGTTATAAATTTCATTAGCTAAAGCAACAGTATCTTTTACGGAAACACTTTTCTTTACAATGTTTTTAGCATAAAAGTGAAGATTGATGATCTCACTCGCGCTTCTGTCAACTAACTGGTTTCTGAAAAGGATCAGTTCAATTGATTTATCGAACCATAATTTACCGATCGCGCTGATCAGGTCGATCGCGGCTTTCTCATCTTTTATCCAACCATTCAATTGTGATTCGTAGGCTGTGTTTTTTGTCAATGTTTCCATGTGCGGGTTATTTTTAGTAGACCAAATTTAAAGAATTGATATCTTTTTTTCCTGTTGTTGTTAATTAAATTGAATAAAACAAAAACCGCCCCAAAAAAGGGGCGGCGTATTTTAAAAGCGTTCTAATTTCGAAAAGAAAAAGTCGGCTTCAATATTTGCGTTCTCGTCGCTGTCAGAACCATGCACAGCATTCGCAGCAATGGATTTAGCGAATAACTTACGGATAGTTCCTTCTTCAGCTTTGGTAGGGTCGGTAGCTCCAATTAACTTACGGTAATCAGCCACAGCATTATCCTTTTGAAGAACTGCTGCTACGATCGGACCACTGCTCATATAACTAACCAATTCTCCGTAAAAAGGACGCTCCTTATGTACTGCGTAAAACTGACCTGCTTGTTCCGGTGTTAAACGAAGATATTTCATTGCTAAGATCCTGAATCCCCCTTGATTTATTTTTGCTAAAATAGGCCCAATGTTGTTGGCTTCAACTGCATCGGGTTTAACCATTGTAAATGTGATGTTTCCTGCCATTTTGTATTTATAATTAATAAGGGCGCAAAGATACGAATTATTTGTTATTTGACGTTAATTATTAAATATTTTGGTACTGTTTTAGGTGCTTTTTCAAGCGAAATAATAAATAATCGTACCTTTATCCTTCTTAAAAATACCGAATGAAAAAGCCGAATTTTGCACCTTTTAAAGCCCTTTTAAAAAAATCGAATACTATTGTAATTGTCACACATTGGAGTCCCGATGGTGATGCCATGGGTTCAAGTTTAGGCTTATATAATTATTTGCTGAAATTGAAGAAAAAGGTGACTGTAATTGTACCTAATGAATATCCCGAATTCCTGAAATGGTTACCGGGTGACAACAAAGTATTGAACCATCAAACTGATACAGTTAAGGCTGAAGCTATCGTTCAAAAAGCAGATGCGATATTTACACTTGATTTCAATTCGTATAAACGGATTGAAAAATTAGGAGAAGTTGTTGCAGGAAGTACAGCTGTAAAAGTGTTGATCGATCACCATCAGCAGCCGGATAAATTCGCGAAGGTAGTTTATCATGATGTGAAATGCTGCAGCACCTGCGAAATGGTGTATAATTTGATTGTTGGTCTCGGACACAAGAAATTAATTGACAAAAAAATTGCAGCTTGTTTGTATACCGGAATAATGACAGATACGGGATCGTTCCGTTTTCCATCAGTAACCGCAAATACACATTTGATCTTAGCTGATCTTATTAGATCGGGTGCCGTACCCAGCCAGGTTCATGAAGCTGTTTATGATACTTATGCTTATAACCGTTTAAAGCTGATCGGCTATTCTATCCTGCAAAAAATGATCGTTCTTCCGGGGAAGAACATAGCATATATAAGTTTGTCGGAGGAAGAATTAAATCAATTCAATTATCAAAAAGGAGATACTGAAGGTTTAGTGAATTATCCGTTAACCATGAAGGGTATAAAATTCTCCGCATTTTTTTCTGAGATGGATGGAAAAGTGAAGATCTCATTCCGGAGCAAGGGAAAATTTGATGTGAATCAATTTGCACGCACACATTTTGGCGGAGGCGGACATATAAATGCTGCCGGTGGAAAAAGCGATCTGAGTTTAAATGATACGATCTCAAAATTTCTTGAAATTGTAGGTCAACCGGAATTTACTGCGTAATATGTTCGAGTGGCTAAAAAATTATTTATTGCAACAAGAGATCAGGAGTAATTCTAAGATCCAAAAGCAATTTGTAGAGTGGGAGAAGGTTCAGTCTGCAGTAATTTTAGTGGGTAGCGGACAGTACGGAACAGCTAAAGATTTCGTGAAGCAAACCGGCAAGAGTATTGATATTATAGTTTTTCATTCCGATAAAATTTCAGAGACAAAGGATTGCTTTCTATCATTCAATAAAAAGGATTTTAATATTTTCGGTTTGCCAAAACAGGAAGCTATAAACAAGTTGAGACAAAAAACGTTTGATGTGCTTATCAATTTGGACTTCGATAACTCCGGGATCTTACGCGCTTTAACCGGATTGACCCCTGCTAAATGTAAATTAGGGCCTGAAAGCGTAAATTACAATGATTTTTTCGATATAAGTATACAAAGTTCGCAGAATGACTTCCTAAAACAGTCCCTCAAATATTTAATGATGATTAAAAGCTAAAATTATTACTTTTGTTGTATGGCAAATTTAGATCTCACAGGTACGGGTGTCGCAATTGTAACTCCGTTTAAAAAAAACGGGTCGGTTGATATTGATGCTTTAAAAAAATTAGTTGATCACCTGATCAATGGAAAAGTGGAATATCTTGTTGTGATGGGTACAACAGGTGAGTCGGTGACTTTAACTAAGGAAGAAAAACAACAGGTGATTGATTGTGTCGCCAAACAAAACAAGAAAAGAGTTCCTCTTGTGTTAGGTGTTGGTGGGAATGATACAGCCGAGATCGCTAAACAGGTTTCTAAAGTTGATACAAAAGTATTCTCTGCAATACTTTCTGTTTCCCCTTATTACAACAAGCCGTCGCAGGAAGGAATTTACCAGCATTATAAAGTGATTTCAAGAGCAAGTAAATTACCGATCATTTTGTATAATGTACCGGGAAGGACTTCCTCTAATATTGCCTGGGATACTACGATTCGTTTAGCAAAAGATTTTAAGAATATTATTGCAATTAAAGAAGCATCAGGAAGTATAGAACAATGTATGCGCATCATCAATCACAGGCCAAAGAACTTTTTGGTGATCAGTGGAGACGATAATTTAACCTTGCCGATTATTGCAAGTGGCGGAGATGGTGTGATCTCAGTTGTTGCTAATGCATTCCCAAAGGATTTTTCAGATATGGTGCGTGCAGCGATTGATGATGATATGCCGAAAGCAAGAAAGTTGCATTACAAATTAATGGATATCACTGATCAGTTGTTCGCTGACGGTAATCCGGGAGGTATAAAGTATGCTTTAAGCTTATTAAAGATCTGTCATACTTATTTGAGATTACCTTTAGTAGAGCCTAATGATAAAGTGAAACAGAAATTAAAAGAACTGATAAAAAAATATTAATGGCAAAAGCAAAAATACTCGACACAGATCAGATCACCCGTAAGTTGAACAGGATGGCTTATGAGGTGTATGAAAAGAATTATTCTGAAAAAGAATTGCTTTTGGTGGGTATTGAAGGGAATGGTTATAAAGTAGCTGACCGTTTAGCAGAGATATTGAAAAAAATCTCTCCATTAAAAATAAAGTTGTCGAAAATAAAAATGGATAAAGAAAATCCATGGGCAGCTGATCCTAAGATCGATTTCACTGAAAAGGATTTTTTGAACCGTTCAGTAATTATTGTTGATGATGTTTTAAATAGCGGTAAAACATTAATGTACGCTGTAAAACCATTTTTACATAAACCGGTAAAGCGATTGAATGTTTTAGTTTTGGTGGATAGAAGCCATACACGATATCCGGTAAAAGCTGATTTTGTTGGATTATCATTATCTACTACCATGCAGGAACATATTGAAGCTGATTTTTCGAAAAAAGGCAAAGAAACCGTGTATTTAACCTGATCCAATTGAGCGAAAAGAAACTCGATATAAAAAGCACCACCCGCACTGTTAAGGATCTTAAACTTAACGCACTTCTTGAAATTACAAAAGCTATCAACAACAACGTTTCTACAGCACAGTTACTCGACCTGTACCAGGATATTCTGGAGAACCGTTTAAAGGTCGGGAAGTTAGTTCTGTTCAGTTTTGATAAAGAGTGGACCTGCATTTTAAAATACGGGATCGGTGTAGATTTCAATCATATTAAATTCGAGAATGAATTATTAAGTATAAAGGAAATTGAGACAATCAGTTTCAGTAATGGGAATTTGAGTAAGAGTTTTGAGATTGTTATTCCTGTTTATCACAAGCAAATCCCGTTGGCATATGTTTTGTTAGGGGATGTAAATGAACAAAAGATAGAATTAAGTGCTGCGATCAAACATTTACCATACATTCAAACCCTCACAAATATCATTGTAGTATCTATCGAGAACAAAAAACTCTACCGTCAAACCATTCAGAAAGCACAAATGCAGAAGGAGTTGGAACTTGCACAAACCATGCAGCAGATGTTGTTCCCGGCCAATCTTCCGCATAACGATATGATAAAGGTAGGAGCAAAGTATATTCCCCATCAGCAGGTGAGCGGAGATTACTATGATCTTTTGCCTCTGAACCTGAATGAATATATATTTTGTGTTGCGGATGTATCAGGAAAAGGAATTGCGGCGGCCTTATTAATGAGTAATATCCAGGCTACTTTGCATAGCCTGATCAATTATACGCATAACTTAAAAGATATCATCATAGAATTGAATAAACGTGTATGGTTGAATGCGAAAGGAGAAAAATTCGTTTCGTTCTTTTTAGGCAAGATAAATACGAAGAGTAAACAACTTACTTACATTAACGCCGGTCATAATCCTCCTATCCTGATCTCTGAAGATAAAGAAATGCGTCTCACTAAGGGATGTACACTGTTAGGTATCGCTGAAAATGTTCCATTTATCGATGTAGAAATAATGGACTTGAATAGACCCTATACTTTATTTTGTTATACAGACGGATTAACAGATACTGTTAATTCGGTTGGTGAATTTTTATCTGAAGAAACAGTGGTTGACATAATCAGGAAGAATATCAATTCAGAACCTGAATTCATTAATGATACCATCATGTATTACGCTGATGAATTTAAAGGTGAGAATTTGTACGTGGATGATATCGCCCTGATGACGATAAAATGCGCTTAGCTTTTCTTTTCTTCGGTGTGTCCGTTCCTGTGATACACATCTATGCAAACTAAGATCGCAAGAAAGCCCCAGAATGGAACCGATAATTTATCTGTATCCAAAAAGTTATTTAAGAACCCGTGGATCAGGTACGGGAAAGGTCCGAGAAAGACTCCGCAGGCAAGTATGCGCACATTTCTGTCCTTGACAGTGTAATAAAGTCTATACCCCATGAATAGGATTGCGAAAAACAAAGCGACAACGATCACCAAACCAAAAACACCTTGTTCACTTAAAGGACCTAAATATTCGCTATGTGCGTTGCCATTAGTTCCGAAGTTGGTACTGATGATGGTCCGTTCGTTGCTTTTTTGAAATGGTGCATAGTAGAACATGTAAGTTCCCGGTCCCCATCCTAAGAACGGTTTTTCCTGGAACATTCTTACTGCACAACTCCAGCGGTTGATACGTTCAAGATTCGAAGCATCTGTTGAAATATTGGATACTGAGGAAATAGTATTAGAGAAACCACCTTCAGAATCTGTATTATTCCTTCCTAAGGCAATAAAGATCTCGTCCTGGAAAGAAAAGAATATTACAATAAATGTTGTAGCTGTTATCAATAATGTTCTTAACTGTACCTTGAACCAGAATGAAAGTAAGATAGCTGCCGCAACAATTAAGCTTAACCAGCCACCGCGTGAAAAAGATAAGATGAGTGCTATAAAGAAGATCACAATTATTCCGACGCAAACGATCTTCAGGAATTTCGAAATATTATTAAGGAATAAAAAAGCAATCAGAATAGGAATATACATGGCTACTGCTGCCCCATACGCTGTATGATCGTTATAGAACGGCGAAACGATCCAGTCGGCGATCTTATCATCAAAATTAAAGGCTGCGTGATGATAGGTCGTAATTAAACAAACAATGGCGAGAGGGATCGCATAAGCAAGAATAAAAGGTACTATGGAATTCTTATTCTTGAATAATTGAGTGGTTACAAAGTAACAACTGAAGACAAACCACAACCGGGCAAGGAAAAATTTAACGGAGATGGTAAAATCCACACTGCTAATAGTGGTAATTAACATCCAGAGCAATTGAATAAGGATTATAACCGTGATCGGGTGTGATAAGATCTTACGTGGTGTTATCTTGTACATGAATTCATTCAGAAGATAGATCACCATCAATCCGGCCATTAGAGGTTCTGTGGGTAAACTTAAGTTGATGCCTTCAGAGAGTCCGAGATCTTTTAGTGTGACGGCTAATGGCGTGCAAAATACCATTAAATAAATAACACGTTCAATATTGTAAATGGCCCAATAAAGAATGAGAACAATGATTGGTAAAAGATTGAATGCTTCAAACATATTGCGCTTGAAAAGCAAAATGTATGAGTTAGCAAAAATGTATGCTAAGATCAGTAAATAAAAAGCAACTATTTTATTGATCTTAATCAACCTTACGAACTGATTTGTTAGACAGGATAAAGTATAAGGCAGCTAATGCAAAAACGGATAATGTGGAGATGGTAACGATCAACCAGCGTACAGGAAAGAATTTCTTATCCGGTAAAGTTGGTTTTGAAACTACGTTCGTAAAACTTATTTCACTATTGTAATCAAATAAGTATTTATCTTTTGCGTCCCTGAAAAAATTCATAGTTCCTTGCAATCCATTAGCTGCATTCCACAGTTTTTCAAGCTCAGTGTTCTTTGTTTTGATGCCATCAAAAAGCGCTTTTTCAGATTCCGTCAACTGGCTGCCGCTCATCATTTTTTTACTTAAGTATTTAGCCTGTGCAGCTACATCAATGATGTTATAATTAGTCCTTAACTCATTAATATTCCTGTTAAGTGAATCAAGGCCTTTCATTTCAAAAGATAACCCTTTCATTGAGTTTATGATATACTCATTTAGTCTTTCTCGTTTTACATTTCTGATCAGTAAATTGGTTTCATCGATCATTGCCTGCGCTATATCATGAGCCATTTTAGGAGATTCGTCTTTTACTACGATCTCAATAGATTCATAAAGAGTAGGACTAACATTCACATTCCCTTTAAAATAAAGATCAAATAAACTTTTAGCGCCTGCAGAAGCTGTATCTATTTCATAATGGGTATAAAGATCAAATTTTTCAGCTACAGCTTTTTTTACCTCTTCACTATAGAAGAATTGAAGCAATTGTTCGGTATTCGATTCTTCGGAACTCGGACTCAAGTTCACCGGATAAACAACAGCGTATGATTTAAATTTTGGTTTTAACATAAAGGAAACAACTGTAGAAGCAATAGCCGCCAGTATCGTAACCATTATGATAGCTTTCTTGTTCTTAAGAACGATAGCTATGATCTCTTTTGTATTGAAATTTTCCACGGGACTAAGAATTTAATTTTGTTTTTAAGGACTTGTAACGTTCGCCTAATACCAGTAAGATGATAGTTAACGCGAATGCTGAAGCGGTAGACAACATAATGATAAGCCAGCGAACAGGTTTTGCTTTGTATTCGTTAGGCGTTGCTTTATCTACTACAAATTTGAATGGTAATGATTTGTTCATGTTCACTTCTGCTTCGTCATACTTTGCTTTTATTACAGGGAATTTAAAACGGTATTTTCTTAAATTTTCGCTTATTTGATTATAAGCGCCGCCATATTTTTTTAGCGCCGTTAGTTTTTCTTCAAGCATTTTTATTCCGGTGCTGTTTCCTTTTTCTAACGCTTTTGCATAACTTTTAGTGTACGCTTCCACATCGGTTTTATAATCCAGTATCCCAAAGCCTCTTAAAACTTGCAGGCTGTCTTCTAACGCATTCATTCTTGAAATAGTATTCTCATATTCTTCTTTAACCACCTGGTAAGCTTTGGTGGCAACATCTTTGGTCATGTTATCTTTTATCTGGTCAACAACATCCGTTATCGAATTTGCGATCTCTGCCGCGCCATTCGCTGTATAATCGCAAACTTCAACTTTTATTGAATTGAAATCGGTACGCTTATAGCGCACGTGATTTTCCCATTTCAATTTTAAATAATGTTCAGCGTACTTATCTTTTTCAACTTTCCAGCGCTGCCATAAGTTGAATTTTTCAGCTACAATTTTTTTCAGGTCATCCGAGTTCAGGATCTGCAATAATTTTTCAGCGTCATCATCATCGCCTATCTGCATATAATCTTCCTGGTTCCCGATGTTCTGTTCGATCAGTAATTTTGAAACCGAGAAACTCCTGGTAGGGAAAATAGTTGCTACCGATCTGTATTGAGGCGCCAGTAAAAAAGCAATGGTTGTTGAAATAATGAAGGCAGCAATAGAAGCGATCATAATGGGTTTCCGCCACTTGATAATCTTGATCAGCAATTGCTCTGATGAATTATTAATGTCTATCTGGTTCACTTATTTATATTTTATAAAACGTAATACGGATTTTATATTAAGCATACCGGTAACAAATGCCCAAAGACCGGATGCAACAGCCATTATTCCAAAATTCAAGTACCAGTTATGTGTTAAATGCAGGGTCAAATAATTGATCGCAGCAACCCCAAATATAAAGAAAACTAGGGCAATAAGTAAACGGTTATTGACTTTAAACTTAAATACTTTTTGGACTATAAGTACTTGAATTATAGCGGTAAAGAACTGAGTGAACACACTGGCAACAGCACTTCCGAGGGCATGGAATTTAGGAATAAGAATAAAGTTCAATAATAGGTTTACCACAATACCAAAAACGGCCATAATATTTAACTGCTTCAGGTTGCCATTCGCGGTTAATAATGTTCCGAAAATATAAGAAACTGAGCTGGCTGTAAAACATAACATCAATAAACTGAAAACGGTTGATGAATCTGTGCTTTTATTGATCACCAAACAAAGTTGTTCGCTATAAAAAGCACAACCGACTGAAACAATTATTGCAGGCGTGATGATCAATGTGAATGCCAGTTTAACCAAATGCTGAATGTCTTCTTTGTATTCTATCATCCTGCTAAAAATAGGAAGCAATTGTGTCGCAAATAAGAAACCGATCATACCGGCTGCTTCCAACAAACGGAACCCCTTTGCATAGATCCCTGCCTGGTAAGCGCCGGTATTTGCAAAACCTGATTCACACGAATTAATGATCTCAACAACCGAAGGATGAGACATTAGAATTGATGAAGTTTTTATTCTCTCAACTAATTCAAAAACATATGTATTTCTCAATGGCAGAATGCGCTCGATCATCACTGAGTCAAGACGGTTATAGAAAGTCATTAACAGAACAAGAATGGCGAATGGAAAACTTTTTTTAAGCATCATCATGCTGAACCGCCAGTCCCATTTTAATTTGAACGTGTGTGTTTCACGTAATACGATCCAGAAAGTAACAAGGGCTGTAATGCTGTATCCAATGGTTTGGGCATACACATAATTCATGATGTCTACTTTTAAACCAAACCAATTCATGAATAAAGCAACGCAAAGCCCGATCATTATTAAACGGTCAAGAACCGAAACGACACTGTCGGTTTTAAATAAATGTAATCCTTGCAAATTAGAACGCAAATACAAAATGAAACTGATGAGGAATTGGTTGATCGCAAGAATGATCAACAGCTTAAGATATCTTGATTCATAGCCAACCAATAAGGCACAAAGCATGGTTAAGGTCAGATACAGAACACCCAATGCAAATTTCAAAGTCAGTAAACTGCTGAAATGTTTGCTTAAGAGGTGACTGTTCTGTGCAATATTTTTGTTGTTGAAATTAGTTAGTCCAAAATCGAGAAAAATGCTTAGTAAAAAAGAAAAATTGAACAAAGAACTATATTCGCCATAGTTGGTATTTCCCACTTCATTCTGAACACCTGGATCTATGAAAAGGATCCAATATGGCTTGATCAATAGGTTTAAAATGACAAGGATCGCAAGGTTAACTATGAACTTTCGTTGCTGCATTTTTTAGAGGGTGTAAAGATAACTTTTTTTTGCACTTTTCAGGCATAATTTGATAGCTTTGTGAGGTGCAAATAGCTGTAAATACGCGACTTTTACTCAAAAACCGACTCGAAGGAATCGGGTGGTTCTCTTACCAAACTTTAAAGCGCATTACAGAGGGAAATAAGGATGTTCATTTTGTGTTTATTTTCGACAGGCCCTACAGTGATGAATTCATTTTTGGTGATAATATCACGCCAATGATCGTCTCTCCGCAAGCAAGGCATCCGTTCCTGTATTATGCATGGCTTGAATTCGGAGTGAAAAGTACGCTGAATGGTTTGAAACCGGATCTATTCCTATCTCCTGACGGATTTTTGAGCCTTGGAGCGAAATGCAAGCAATTACCGGTGATCCACGATATAAATTTCTTGCATAACCCTAAGGATACAAAGCCACTGACAAGAAGATATTACAATCATTTCTTTCCTAAGTTTGCAAAAAAAGCAGCGAGAATTGCAACAGTTTCTGAATACAGTAAACAGGATATAGTAACGAATTACAAGATCAGTCCTGATAAAATTGATGTGGTTTATAATGGTATTAATCCATCTTTCAAACCCGTTCCGGATGATGTGAAATTTAATACGAAAAAGAAATTTTCGAAGGGGAAAGATTATTTTTTGTTTGTCGGATCGCTTAACCCAAGAAAAAACATTGCAAGATTAATTAAAGCTTTTGATCTTTTTAAGAAAGAAAGTAATTCGGACCTGAAATTACTTTTAGCTGGTTCTCATGCCTGGGGTGGAAGTGATATTTATAAAACTATTGATGAAGTAAGTTGTAAAGAGGATATAATCTTTACTAACAGATTGAACGAAGAAGATCTTGCTAATGTAATGGCATCTGCATTTGCATTAACATTCGTTCCGTATTTTGAAGGGTTTGGGATTCCACTGGTAGAAGCGATGCAAAGTGAAATTCCTATTATCACCAGTAATGTCACAAGTTTGCCTGAAATAGCGGGGGATGCAGCCATGTTCGTGAATCCTTTCGAAGTGAATGAAATAAAAAATGCTATGCTCAAATTGCGTAATTCACCTGAATTGCAAAAGCAGTTGGTTGAGAATGGGAAACAACGCAAAAATAATTTTTCGTGGGATAAATCGGCTGATCTGTTGTGGAAGAGTGTTGAGAAAGCATTAAAATAGGGGTGGAAAGGACTCGAGACATAAGACAAAAAGAACCAAGATATATTTGAATATCATCTTGGTTCCTGATTCTTTTCGTCTTGCATCCTTTACTTTAAATTATTTCTTATCGTAGATATTCTTGATCAGGTCAGGCAATTGTTTTAAAGCGAATAACTCACGCATTTTCTCTTTTGAATTTCCTGCAGGGGAGCCAAAATAAGTAGCGCCTGCTTTTACATTTTCCCCTAATCCGGCCTGGGCAAGAATAGTTGCACCATCTTCAATGATAATATCACTTGATATGCCAACCTGCCCCCAGACTTTAACATTGTTGCCAATAGTAACTACACCTGCAATTCCAACCTGGGCAGCAAATAAACACATTTCACCAATGATCACATCATGACCAACATGAACCTGGTTGTCTAATATTGTTCCTTTCCCGATAATAGTATCAGCAGTTACACCTTTGTCAATTGTGCAATTTGCGCCAATATGAACATGATCGGCTATAATTACACGGCCAACTGATTGCAATTGTTCGAACGAAGTACCGCGATTCTTAAAATAGAATGCATCTGAACCTATTGTTGTATTAGCATGAACGATAACATTTTTGCCAATGGAACAATTATCATAAATAACAACATTAGGATGAAGAACCGTATTGTCACCAACAGTAGTATTGTTGCCAATGAAACAACCGGGCATAATGGTTACGTTATTGCCCAATTTAGCGGTCGGACTAATATTTACATTAGAATGGGAGAGTGGAACAAAATGTCTTGTAAGCGTATTGAAAGCTGTAAAAGGTTCTTCGCAAATTATCAAAGCTTTTCCCGGAGGACAATTTACTTCTTTATTGATGATGATGGTTGTCGCTTTACTGTGTAAGGCTTTTTCATAGTATTTAGGATGATCAACAAAAACAACATCACCAACTTCCACGCGGTGAATTTCGTTGAAGCCATAGATCAAATGGGTATCAGGGCCAATGTATTTTGCTTTGATGATCCCTGCGATCTCTTTTAACGAAGTGGGTTTAATTTTCATTGGAGAACTTAAAGATTCATTTCATCTTCGTAATTGTCAGTAGTGCCGAAGCCCAAACGTTTGCCTGTACGTAAACTTACGCTGCTGGTCTTTTCCTGCATTTCATTTACGCTTACTTCGCGAACAGCATCAAATGGCGGCGTGAAGAGATCGAATGAGATGACCCAGATAATAAAATCGTACAGGATCTCTTTCAAAGTTTCTTTTGTTAATGGTTCAACTGAGAATGAATTGTATTTAATGCCAATCGGGCCTTTTGCTTCAATAAAGAATTTCATTTCGCGGTTCACGAATATCCTCCCTACTAAATAACCAAGATCATTTAAACGGTTGAATTGAAAAGAATCCGCTAAGAAATTATAAACGTTAATGATCCCGCAATAGGAATTGAATTCGTTATTTTTAATGTAACCGGTTTTGTGCATCGGATGTGATTTTTCGAATTCAAATACATTGGTATGCATATAGAACTCCAGCATATCACCAGCCACTTTTAACTGGAATGCATGAACGTTAACATCGGTGAAACTCAAAGAAACGCGTTTATCTACCTTTGCTAATTCTGATTTCAGGTCGGCGCTCACTTCTTTACATAATTCACGTATAGTTCCAAACGTTTGGATCGTGTTCTTGTAAACATCCTGCTTCATTATCGATTTGTCTTTCAACAGACCAATGATCATTTCGCGCTTATCAGTTTCTTTTTTCTTCGCCATTATTTAAATATACAAAATAATTTTAATACGCCCTTGCAAAGAGAACGCGCTGTTTACTGGGTTTTCCGCTATAGATACATTTTCCGTCTTCCATCTTATTATTAAGCGGGATACAACGGATAGTCGCTTTGGTTTCTTCTTTTATTTTTTCTTCTGTTTCTGGTGTACCATCCCAATGGGCACTTACAAATCCGCCTTTTTCATCAAGTATCTTTTTTAACTCATCATAACTATCGGCTTTATGCGTTGATTCCCGGGTGCGTTTTAATGCTTTGTCAAATAAATTCTTTTGAATGTCGTTCAATAATTTTTCAATATGATCCGCAATACCATTTACACTTACAGTTTCTTTTGTCAAATTATCACGACGTGCAATTTCAACTGTGCCATTAGCAAGATCACGTTCTCCAATTGCTAAACGAACAGGAGTACCTTTTAATTCATGTTCAGCAAATTTGAAACCCGGACGTTGTGAATCACGATCATCATATTTTACGCTGATCCCTTTTGCTTTTAATTGCGCAACAATTTGTAAAGCTGTTTCCGAAACTTTTTTCAAGCCTTCTTCACCTTTGTAAATAGGCACGATCACAACTTGTGTGGGTGCTAATTTCGGTGGTATCACTAAACCATTATCATCACTATGACTCATGATCAAAGCTCCCATCAAACGTGTCGACATTCCCCAACTGGTTGCCCAAACATAATCCAATCCGCCTTCTTTAGTAGCGAATTTCACGTCAAATGCTTTAGCAAAATTTTGACCGAGGAAGTGAGAGGTACCGCATTGCAATGCTTTTCCATCCTGCATCAAGCCTTCAATACAATACGTTTCAATGGCGCCGGCAAAACGTTCATTCGGACTTTTTAATCCTTTGATAACAGGTACCGCCATCCAATTTTCAACAAAGTCAGCATATACATTCAGCATTTGTTCAGTTTCTTTTATTGCTTCATCTGCTGTAGCGTGTGCAGTATGCCCCTCCTGCCATAAAAATTCGGCGGTACGCAAAAAAAAGCGTGTCCGCATTTCCCAACGCACTACGTTTGCCCATTGATTAACAAGAATAGGAAGATCCCGGTAGCTTTGGATCCATCCTTTGTAAGTATTCCAGATGATAGTTTCAGAAGTAGGACGAACGATCAATTCTTCTTCAAGTTTAGCTGTTTCATCAACTACAATGTTTCCTTTACCATCATTTTTTAAACGGTAATGCGTAACTACTGCACATTCTTTTGCAAACCCTTCAACATGCGAAGCTTCTTTAGTAAAAAAAGATTTCGGAATAAATAATGGAAAATAGGCATTCACATGCCCGGTATCCTTGAACATTTTATCCAGCGTTTGTTGCATCTTTTCCCAGATGGCATAACCATGGGGTTTGATGACCATGCAACCACGTACTGCGCTGTGATCGGCCATATCGGCTTCCACAACAATATCGTTATACCACTTACTGTAATCCTGTGCTTTTGGTGTAATTGCTTTGCTCATATTTTTGTTAAAATCTTATAAAACCTACCACTTAATGGTTTTAAACCTACCACTTGTTAAAAGATAATAAACACCTAAACAATTGGCACGATTATTTCGTAACTTTATAGTGTAGATTCGGACCTAAAATTAAGTTTTTAAAACCTAATTCCGAATAAAAAAACAAATTAATTCACATGAAAAAGGTAATAATAGTTGCAGCGATAGTTTCATTAGCTCTAAGCTCATGTACTACCAGTAAAATGACCACATATAGCGACGATATTTATGCGAGTCCGTCCCAGGAACGCGCGGAAAAAGCCCGTTTAGCAGCTGAAAGGAAAAAGAAGCAGGAAGAGCAAGAGAAAAAAGAAGCTGAAGAACGCGCAGCAGCATTAGCGGCTCAGAAAGCAGCAGATGATGCAAACCCGCTTTACAAGGATCCTGTTTACGATGATGATGATTATTACGATTACCAATACGCTTCTCGTATCCGCCGCTTTAACCAACCAATTTGTGGTGTAGGGTATTACGATAACTATTATACAAATTACTATTGGTATAATGGAAATCCTGCAATGTATGGTACGAGTATTTACACCAGTTATAATTACTGGGGTAATAACGGTTGGTGCGGCAATGCATGGCCGAGCAGTTATTTTGGTATTAGCTACGGTTGGGGTTACCCGAATAATGGATGGAATAACCCGTATTATGTATGGGGCAATGGCTATTCAAATGCCTATTGGCAAGGTTACTATAATGGATATAACAATGGGTACAATAATGGCTATTGGGGATATCCTTACGGAGGTTACGGTTACCCTTACGGAGGATATTATGGAAACGGCTGGGGGTATTACAACCAGTTTGATGTGAACAGCGCCTACAACAAACCAACTTATGCTCCTCGCGGAAGTCATGATGGTGGGAATGGAGGACGTCCTAATGGTCCGGGCCGTTACAATAATGGTATTTCTCAAAAGTACATTCAGGAAGTTCAGGTAGCACAAGCTACAACTCCTAAATTTGATACTGAAGTACGAACAAAGGCAAGTAAAAATGCCGGGGATTATTCAAATTTAAATTCAGGTTCGTTCGAAAATGTGAATAATGGTAATACGGGTCGTCCGAATTATGGCGGCAGTAACTCAAATCCTAAATTCGAAGATATTAATAATACACCGCGAAATAACGGTGCGAATACAAATCCTTATTCGAACACGACAAATACGCCAAAGAATACAAATAATAATTCTTATAACGATCCTTATACTAACACCACGAATTCGCCGAAGAATACGAATAGCAATAACAACAACCCGTATACTAACACAACGAATTCGCCTAAGAATACAAACAACAATTCTAATAACAATCAGCCGTCTTACGAACCAACCAAGCCGGTGAAGAATTCGAATTACGATAATACGCCGAAGAACAATAATGTATTCGAATCTGCTCCAAGTTATAAGAACCAGGGAAGCACTCCATCAAATAACAGCACCCCCCGTAACAATGGTGGCGGTAATGTTGGCGGTGGCAGACCACGTTAATTAATTTACGTATGAGAAAATCAGGATATTTTGCATTAGCAATAGTATTTGCCACATCTTTATCTTTTTCGCAAAATGATATGGATGCTTTGCGTTACTCTCAAACAGGTGTAGGCGGAAATGCCCGTTTTATAAGTATGGGGGGTGCATTCGGTGCGCTTGGTGCTAACACAAGCTGCTTAAGTTATAACCCGGCAGGTATCGGCATTTACCGTAAAGGCGAATTGAATATTACACCGGGAGTGAATTTCAACTCAGTTAAAGGTTCACATAATGGTAACGATACAAGAGCTTTTACACCTGCTTTGGTTTTTAACGGATTGGGAATTGCGGGGTCATGGGATAGCAAACAGAATGATGATGTAAGACATTCGTTCGGACTTGCATTAAATCAATTACAGAATTTTAGTTCTGATCTGACTGTAGAAGGCCGTGCAAATGGTAAGAGTATTATGAAGGATATCCTGGCAAATGCCGATAATTATTCGATCCCTGCTCTTGATCCTTCTTATGCAGGAATGGCTTACAGTACTTATCTGTTAGACTATGATTCCACTAACATGCGTTATTATGGTTTCATTGATCCGGAAAAGGACATGCTGCAATCCAAACAAATTTCGCGTTCAGGAAAAATGAACGAGTTTGCTATAGGTTACACTTATGGTTTCAAGGATAAATTATATTTAGGTGCCAGTCTGGGGATCCCATCAATTACTTATAATCACAGTTCTGCGTATTATGAGGAAGATGATAAAGATTCTTTACGTATCTGGAGAGATGCAAGTAATAACATTCAGGATACTTATTCTTATCCTGTGAATTATTACAATACTTCTGATGGAAACAGATTATTGGGCGGGTTCAAAAATATGACCTATGAAGAAGCTTATAAAACAACTGGTCGTGGTTACAATTTAAAATTGGGTGTTATTTACCGTGTGAATGATTTTTTAAGGATAGGAGCAAATTACCAAACACCAACAGTTTTGAATTTAACCGATGTTTATTCTTATTCCATGACCACAGTATTTGACAGTGGGGAATCCATTCCTGCATCTTATCCTGAAAACGGTGGCATTTACAAATACAAGATCATTACACCAATGCGTTATGGTGCAAGTATTGGTTTCATTTATAAAAAATTATTGGCTATTGGTATTGATTATGAAGGAGTGAATTACAGCCAGGCCAGTATTACCAGTTCTGAGCCAACACAGTTTTCAGGAGTGAATAAAGTCATCAGTACCAAATATTCAATGGCTTCTAACTTAAGAGCAGGTGCTGAAGTGAATATCCAGAACATCTTCATCCGTGCAGGATATGCTATGTACGGCAGTCCTTTCGGGAATTCATTTACAGGTAAATTTACAAGAACCTCTTATAGCGGTGGTATTGGTTTCCGTAACAGGAACTGGGCATTTGATATGGGGATTGTAAATACCCAATCTGCTGAAGATTACTATATGTACAACTCTAAATATGTAGATAGGTCAAGCCTGGCTATTTCTGGCACGAATTTTGTATTTACTGTCGGATGTAAGTTTTAGTGATTACGCTCAAGGTACTTTAGTGTACCATGATAAACCCTTCCCTAACCGGAGGGGTTTGTTATTTTATACATTTCGCAATTCATTTGTTCTAATGTTTGTTATTCTACTGTTCAAACGCGCGTATGTTTGAATGAAGAACAACAGAACATTAGAATAACGAATAGTGAAGTAAGGTGTAGTGAATTACATCTTTCGTTTCTTTATATCACAAATACCTTTATTTTTGTTTCATGGAATTTGACATTCACATTTTTGTATGTACCAATCAACGTACCGGAACCGACCGTTTAAGTTGTGGCGAAGCTCATGGTATGGATCTTGTAACAGAATTCAAAAAACAAACTAAGGAATTAAAAACTGATCTTAAGATCCGCGCCCAACGTGCAGGTTGTTTGGGAATTTGTGATTTCGGTCCGACTGTTGCAGTATATCCTGAAGGGATTTTTTATGTAGGGGTAAAGAAAGAAGATGTTACAGAAATAATCCAATCCCATATCATTAATAAAAAGCCGGTGGAACGTTTGTTACTTAAGAGATAATGGATGAATTTCCGGATATAACCACTGGGATCTCAAAACCTGATCTTTTCGAAAAATTCAAATTGCAGTTACAAAAAGATTTCGAAGGCGCCGGATTGAATGGCGATTTTGCAAATGATTTAAAACAGGATCATTATTCTATTTTGAAAGTTATAGAAATTGAAATAGAGAAAATAAATAGATTAGCGGTGAGTAAATTAACTGGACTGCTGTATAGGATCGATATCAACGAAGTTCAAATAAAGAAATTAAGTGAAGAGAGAAAAGAGAGTACGATTAATGAAATTATTTCTGAACTTATCTTGAAAAGAGAATTACAAAAAATAATAATTAAAGAACATTTCAAAAATAAATGAGTGATGTTAAAATAAGAGTGGGGGATAAGAATGATCTTCCGAATATTCTGAACCTTATTAAAGAATTAGCCGAATACGAAAAAGCGTCTGCGGAAGTTGAGGTTACCATTGCTGAAATGGAGAACTGGGGATTCGGTCCCAATAAATTATTTGATTTTTTTGTAGCCGAAAAGAATGGAGAGATAGTCGGGCTAGCTTTATATTATTACAAATATTCAACATGGAAAGGCAAATGCTTATTCCTTGAAGATATCATTGTCACCGAAAAGATGCGTGGCTCCGGCATTGGAAAATTGTTGTTCAATAAAGTTGTTGAGGTCGCGAAAAAGGAAAAAGTCAGAAGATTAGAATGGCAAGTGCTGGAGTGGAATACACCTGCTATTAATTTCTACAAAAAATATAACGCGACTTTGGATCCCGAATGGCTTAACGGAAAGTTAACAAACTACCAGTTAAATTTACTTTAGAGATCAGTTGCGATCAAACATTTCGGAATGAACCATTTGTTCTTGTAATTTTCTAAGTTTACTACTTTTCCTTCACAGGTCAGGTATTGTCCGTTGGAGTTTCGTTTAAAATAAACTGCTTTACCTTTTTTAAGCTCTTGAGTCACAATATCTCTTAAGTCCTTTAGGTCTTTCTTCCTGTTTTCACAACCGATCTTTAATCCGAGTTCATTATTTTTCAGGTCCATTTCACACGATAAACTATCAGCAAATTCACCATCTTCAGTTATTCCTTTTAAAAAATTAAGATGATTTCCTTTTTCGTGCGCTATGCCAAGTTTGCGGAGTTTCCTCGCTTTTATTTTCTGTGCAAAAGCAGCAATGAAAAATGTGTGCCGGAAAGCATCCAGTTTCCCGCCGTTCCTGTAGGGATCTAAGATGTTGTTAGTTTTTATTTCTTCATAAAGCGGTAAACATTTTTTGTTGACCCTCTTCACTTTTAATGCGGCAAACGGATGAATGAACGCCCAGCGTTTTTCATAACGTGAACGTTCGCTCAATTTTTGTCCTGAACAGATCACATTAAAAAAAATGAAAGTTATAAGCAGGACTTCGCGCATCTTTTTATGGTTACATTTCAAAAATCCAATTAACATGAAATTGTTGATAAGACAATTCGCTTAATGTCTTTTGCCAAAGGTAATATCTTTAACTTTGCCCTGTATGGCATTTAAAGGCGACTTATTTAAAAAGATCTTTGCAAAGGAACTCGGTACCGGACTCGTTGAAAGCATCAATGATCTCCGTGACAAAGAATTCAGCGGTACAAAACTGACCCCTGAAGAGCGCTTTGCATTATCTACTTTTGATAACTACCGTCTTAAGATCCTTAATTCACAGGAAAACGAGTCTGATTTCCATCAACATTACCGCCAGTTACAGGTGATCGCTAACTTAAGCGATTGGCGTGAATTCCTTAAGGAAGATTACACAAAATAAGCCTTATTTAAAAGCCTTATTCCCTTTTAAATTGTAAAGTATTTCTTTACATTTGGTTCACTAATCGATACTCTCATGAACGTTAAAACATTAGGTCAGTTTATTATTGAAAAGCAGGCGGATTTCCCGTACGCGAAAGGTGAATTATCCCGCTTATTAAGAGATTTAGGTATCGCCTCTAAAATAGTTAACCGTGAGGTGAATAAGGCTGGCTTAGCTGAGATTTTAGGCGAAACAGGCGATACAAATGTGCAAGGCGAGAAAGTAAAGAAACTGGATGTTTTCGCTAACGATCAATTCATAGCCGCTTTGAAAGCAGGCGGTGAGGTTTGCGCTATTGCGAGCGAAGAGAACGAGGAGATCATTCCGGTTGACAACGCAGTTTCAAGGAATGCAAAATACGTTGTTGCAATTGATCCTTTGGATGGATCTTCAAATATTGATGTGAACGTTTCTGTAGGTACTATTTTCTCTATCTACCGCCGTGTTACCTTAAATGGCCCCGGTACAATTGAAGATTTCAAGCAACGTGGAACTGAGCAGATCGCTGCCGGATATGTTATTTATGGTTCATCTTGTATGATGGTGTATACAACAGGAAAAGGCGTGAATGGATTTACACTCGATCCGAGCATCGGTGAATTTTGTTTATCGCACCCGAACATGACCACGAGAACTTCAGCAAATGTTTATTCTGTCAATGAAGGTAACTATTTACACTTCCCTGATGGCGTAAAAAAATATATTAAGTATTGCCAGGAAGAAGACAAAGCGACTAACCGTCCGTATTCTTCACGTTATATTGGTTCTGGTGTTGCTGATATTCATCGTAATTTAATTACAGGTGGTATCTATATTTATCCAACCACTACAAAATCGCCTAATGGAAAATTACGTTTACTTTACGAATGTAATCCTTTAGCTTTTATTGTTGAGCAGGCAGGAGGAAAGGCAACTGATGGTAAGGTACGTATACTGGATAAAGACCTGAAAGAACTTCACCAGCGTACACCATTATTCTTAGGCAGCTCTGATATGGTTGATAAGGCAATGGAATTCATGGCAAAATACGCCGAAGAAAGCGTTCAGAAATAATGCTGTTCTTCATCAACATTAAGTTTCAGAATTGAATAAAAGAACATTTGAACATTAGAACAATTGAAGTTTGAAATAAATCATTTCTTAATTCTTCATTCAGATGTTCTATTGTTCTTCATTCAACTAGAAGTCTAATAATATGCGCAGTGGTACCTTATATCTTTTCCCTGTTACGCTTGGTGAAACCGAAGTTTCTTTGGTGATCCCTTCTTACAACATTGAATTAATAAAAAACATTTCCGTTTTTATAGCTGAAGACGCAAAGAATGCACGCCGTTTTTTAAAACAATGCGGCTATCCTGATCTGAGTAAAGCAGAAATTTTAGTGTTGAATGAACATACCAAAGGTTCTGAATTACCTTCTCTCATTAACGAATTATTCCAGGGAAAGAATATCGGTTTGTTAAGCGATGCAGGATGTCCCGGTATTGCAGATCCCGGTGCAGATGTTGTTAAGCATGCGCATAACAAGGGAATAAAAGTTGTACCATTGGTTGGTCCCAGTTCAATTGTACTAAGTATAATGGCTTCCGGATTCAACGGACAAAATTTTGCGTTCAATGGTTATCTCCCGATAGAAAAGCCTGCACGTATAAAACGGATCAAAGAATTAGAACAATTAGTCTATAAGAATAACCAATCCCAATTTTTTATTGAAACTCCTTACAGGAATACTTCTTTGTTTGATGACCTTCTTACAAACCTAAGTTCAGAAACAGCTTTATGTCTGGGAATAAATCTGACCACAGCTTCAGAAAAAATAATTACCAAAAATGTAGCTGAATGGAAAAAAATCCCGAAACCCGATCTCAATAAAGTTCCCGCTGTATTTGGTATCTATAAAAGTTAGATATGTATTTAAGAAAAATAATGATCCTGTTCCTTTTATTCACGGCAACATTTTCCCGGGGACAGAAAAACCTGGATTCAATTATTGAACTCACCAAAAGTATAGACCTTGAAATTAAGATCACATCCTGTGCAAACCTCGCTTTACATTTAAAGAACATTAACTCCGATTCAGCACTGATCTTCGCATTGGAAGCTGAACGGTCTTTAACACCCGCAATAAGCCGGTCGCTACAGGCTCTTGTTTACCACAATGTGGGATGTGTTTATTCTGCAAAATTAGAATATACAGATGCAAAGCCCTGGTATGATAAAGCCTACGCGATACGTTTGAAAGAAAAGGACGAGAGCGGGCAATTGCAAACGCTGATCAATCTTGTGTATGTGTACCAGGGTTTAGGAGATCTTAAAAACACGCATAAATATGTGTTTGAAGTTGAACGTTTGTGTGATAAGATCGTCGGAAAAGATTCGCATTTATATATTGTGACGCAGATCCAATTGGGAGATATCTATTATTATTTGAAACGCTTTGATAAATCGGAAGAGTTCTATAAAAAGGCAGTAGCATCTGCTGAAAAAGTGAAAAAAGATAATGAGTTGGCACTTGTCTATCAGAATTACGGGGCTTTCTTAATCGGGCAGCTTAAGTATAAGGAGGCAGAACCCATCCTCGAAAGGGGATTGATCTCCCAGAGGAAATTAAACCAACCAAAAGACGTTCAAAGTGCAATGGTGAATTTGGCGATAGTATATGCCGAGACCGGCCGCAAACCTGAGGCGCTGAAACTGTTTCAGGAAATTTATGACGCGCGGAAAAAGGATGGAAGTGATTATGAGATCTCAACTGCAGGGAATAATCTGGCCTTTTTTTATGTAACTGAAGAGAAGTATGATAAGGCCATCCCACTGTTCTTAGAGAGTCTGGAAGCCGCCCGTAGGGCATCAGCTCCACGCTTAATGATGCAGCGGTATGAGATCCTCAGCGAATGTTATGAAGCCCTTAATGATTACAAGAGCGCTTTTAAATACCATAAGTTGTTTGGTGAGATGAAGGACTCAATTTTCAATCTTGAAACAGTAAAGGAGCTGAATGAACTCACCGAAAAATTCGGGGTCGAAAAAAAAGAAAAACAGATCCTTGAGCTTCAGAAAAATAACGCCGAGATCAAATTAAAAGAGGAAAAAGCTAAGCGTGAAAGCCAAAGAAATACCATCATTTTCGGATCGGTAATTCTCCTGGTTTTAGTGGTTCTGGCTTTCATTTTTGTGTCTTTTTTACAGAAAAGAAAGGCAAATGCAGTATTAACCCTTAAAAACGAACAAATTGAGAATCAAAATGTTTTGTTAGAGGAGAAGCAAAAGGAGATCTTAGACAGCATCCATTACGCTAAGCGAATCCAGCAGAGTTTAATGCCTACGGAAAAATATTTAAGAAAGAAAATTGATGAATTACGGAAAAAATAGTATGTTTAAGTCATGGAAGCAGTAGCAACAGAAACCAAAAATTTCTTTATCCTTTACAAGCCAAAGGATATCGTAAGCGGTGATTTTTATTACGCGCAGGCTCATAAACCTAAAGGCAGTAAGAACGAGATCTTTTATATCTGTACCGCTGATTGTACAGGTCACGGTGTACCGGGCGCTCTTATGAGCATGGTGGGTATTTCCCGTTTAAATGAGTCTATAATCGAGAAAAATCTTATCCACCCGAACGAGATCTTAGATAACGTTCGTAGTGGTATTATCTCTTCATTGAACCCAGAAGGTTCTGAAGAAGAAAGTAAGGATGGTATGGACTGTGTGTTATGTGCATACGACTTTGAAAATAATGTATTGGAATTCGCTTCAGCTAACAACCCTTTATGGTTAGTTCGTGATGGTGCAGTTCATGAATATAAGGCTGATAAAATGCCGGTAGGTAAATATGGTGATGAACTTAAGCCATTCACTTTACAAAAAATAGACCTTAAGAAAGGTGATATTGTTTACACTTTCACCGATGGTTTCGCTGATCAGTTCGGCGGCCCGAAAGGAAAAAAATTCAAATACAAACAATTGGAAGAGTTCTTATTAGCCAACAGTACTTTGCCGATGGAAACTCAAAAACAAAAACTGGATGCCGCTTTCGAAAACTGGAGAGGTAATTTGGAACAAGTTGATGACGTATGTATAATTGGTGTTAAGATCTAAGATAATTTTAAATTATAAAAAAAGCCCTGAAGTTTTGATACTTCAGGGCTTTTTTTGTTTCAGAATCTAAGGGCTGTTATTTTGAAAAGTGATTAAACCTTTCCTTATAGGAGAGGCCGGTTTGCTTTAGCAAACACGGTGAGGTTTTGGAATACAGTATTCCCAATTAAAAATCCAATCAAAAAGAATACCGGGTAATAAAACTACTCAACTTTCTTATTTACCTGTATTAATGATCTGAATCTCACTTTCACCAACGATCTTTAAAGCAGTACGCCTGTTCTTCTGATGGGCAGCTTCCCATTCAGGACTCTTCTTTTTCATTTTATTGATATCGGCTTCTTTTATCAATGGATTGCTCTCTCCGAATCCTTTCGCAGATAAACGTGTGGCTGCAATACCTTTCGAAACTAAATAATCGACACATGATTGCGCACGGGCCTGTGATAGCTTCATGTTGTATTTATCATTACCGCGGCTGTCAGTATTCGCTTCAATGTTAACCGATAAGTTATTGTTCAGCGTTAAAAGGTCAACTATCTTGTCAAGGTTCTGCATACCAACCGGACGTAAAGCAGCTGAGTTAAAATCGTATTCAATACCTTCGATAGCGATCTCACCTTTAGGAATTGTATTTAAAAAGAAATCCTGCTGGAAGTGTTCTGTCTTTGTTTTCTCTTTTGTTACAGCTGCACCGGCATCAGCAAGGTATTTATTTTTTTGTGCTTTTAAGAAATACTCAGAGTTACCTCTAAGTTCTGCAAAATATTCTCCTTTTTCGTTCGTCTGAATGAACATCGGATCACCATTTCCATGTGTTTCAATAACGGATACCAGAGCATTAGCGATCGGTTCGTTGGTTTGCGCGTCAAAAACTATACCGGCAATATCAAACTTAATTGGCTGGTTAACGAATTCAAAGATCTTGTAACAATTTCCTCCTTCGCATTCAATTCTGTCGCTCGAGAAAAAACCTTTTCCCTGTGTTCTGTCTAAAACAAAATAAGCATCATCTTTACTCGAATTTATAGGCGCTTTCATGTTAACAGGAAAGGCAAACAGATTTTCGTTACTGTTATACTCACATTTAAAAATATCAAGCCCGCCTAAACCTGGCAACCCATTTGAGCTGAAATATAAACTACCTGTTACTGCATGAATGAATGGTGTTACTTCATCGCCTGCAGTATTTATCGGCGCACCCATATTTTTTGCAGCACCAGCAATTCCGTTACCGTCAACATCACAAACCCAAATATCATATCCGCCTTTACCACCCGGACGGTTAGATGAAAAATATAATTTGGTACCATCTGCATTCAAACAGGGCTGCATTGAACGTGTACCCATCATATTCACATTATCATTCAGTTTCTGGGCAGCGTAGAACATGGTACCATTCATCTTTGATTTATAGATGAATGATTCTTTTGAATTCATGTCATTCCATCTTGTGAAAAATACTGCCGCAGATTCTTCTCCGCCGCTAACGAATCCTGCACCTTCATGCTGGTTAGAATTTAAACTGGCACCGAAATTCTGCGCTTTGCTCCAAACAGTATCGTTCAGTTCGCTCCAATACAGATCGCACAAATAAGCAGGGTCTTCTTTTTTAGGATCAGTAATAACATTTCCCTTTCTGGCACTGGTAAAGATCATTTTGTTTGAGCCCGAAAAATACGAAGCTCCAAAACTGGATGTACCCTTATTAAATACATTTGTATCAAGTTGTGTCACTTTAATGATGCGGTTGATATTAGCACTATCCATTGCTAAATAACAACCGGCTTCTTTTTTCTGACCAACCTGCGCTAATGAATCATTAGCAGGATTTGATGTAACGTATGCTTCAAATTCGTTTAACGCTTCCTGGTAACGTTTCACATTCATTAAAGAAAGAGCGTAATAATAACGTGCATCAGGGTGCATAGCACGGTCTACACACTTTTTATAAGTGATGGCGGCATTGTTGTAATCTGCGTTTAAACGGTATGCTTGTGCCAATTGGAACAGAACATAATCATATTGTGATTTTGTTTTAAGATCCAATTTAGGAGATGTTCCTGTTTTTGAAGTAGTATCAATTGGTTTGGGAGTAGAAGGTTCTTTAACTGCAACAGGTTCTTTTACCACAGGTTTTACGGAATCATTCTTAAGGCTGTCTTTTTTCTCTACAGGCCGTTTCATCATATTTACCATTTGAACACGGTAAGGGATAACCCTTTGCTTATAGATAGAAGAGTCATTCAAAAGTTTCAAATAGGAAATAACCGCATTGGCATAATCTCCGTTATTATAAAGTTTATCTGCGGCTTCTATCTGAAGTACGCTGCTATTGGATTGCGGAAATACACGCAATACAATTCCAAACACAAAAAATGCAACAAATCTTAATCGTAAAATTCTCATAATTATAATCTAGGGCAGTGCTTAATTTTATTAATTTTCTCTTTACCTACAAGGTAGGTAAATGCTATTTCCATAGCTCCGCGGGACTTACTTGCCGTTTTTAAACTCGATGTATTAAAATCGTAAGCGAATTTAAGCTGGTAATTATCTTTTTTGAATCCGATATTAGCTACGCTGGCATCTTTTGCCCTGAATACATAACCCGCCAGAATAAAGATCTTTCCCGGTTTTAAATAATAACCTCCGTCAACAGCATAAGTTTGCTCAAAAGCTTTGCCTTGTTTCATAATAAGGATCTTTGGAATAACATAGATCAGCTCATTGATGTTTACACGTGTTCCGCAATGCATATAAAAACGAAGTGGGAGATTATTATCTTGCCTATAGAAACTCTCTTTCGGATGGGTAAGGTTAAATGCAGAAATACCAACGAAAGGATTAACACGGGATTGCTGTTTGGCATAATAATAGAGAACCCCCGCATTTACCTGCGGTAAAATAAGTGACTGCCTGTTAAAATTCTCGTTACTGCTGGTGCCGTTATCAAAGTAACCTCCGTTTCTGTGATTATATTGTTCATCGAAGGTCAGCAATTCTTCACGTAGCGTTTTTTGAGTGATGCCGGCCTGTAATCCGAACGACAGGTTATGCAATTTGTTCTTGTCAAGCTGAACAGAATAAGCTCCTGACAATAAGAACTGGAAAGCATTATAGTTTCCGATACCGGCTCTCATATTAATGATCTGAACCCCGTAGCCCCATTTTCCCTTAGGAATATCACCGCTTATCAAAGCAGTTGTAAATGGTTTAAATGTTACGCTGCTCCATTGGTTACGGTATTGCGCATGAACCCTTGCTTTAGAATCTATCAATCCGGTAAAGGCTGGATTCAGGAACATAGGCGGTGCATCATATAATGATAAATGGAAGTCCTGTGATCTAACCACTGAAGTTAAACCAACGAAAAGTGCCAAGGTGATTATAATTTTTTTCATAATAATATTATTTTACGATAGTAACATCTCCTGTTTTCCGTATTTGTCTTTGGTCGTTATATAGTTCCACATCGAGGATCCATGCATAAGCACCTAAAGGGGCATATTGTCCTTTGTATTTGCCGTCCCATCCGTCTTCCTGTTTTGTGCTTTCAAAAATCTTCTCGCCCCAGTTGTTGTAAACGCGGAAGTAGAATGATTTGAAGGGACCGCCCTTTACAAATAAAGTATCGTTGTGACCATCGCCATTAGGAGAGAACCCGGTAGGCAGCATTGGTAAAAGCGTCACAAAAACATCTTTCGAAACAGTATCCGTACATCCGTTCACATCGATGACAGATAAGGTTATAGTGAAGACACCTTTGTTATCGTATAGGTGAGAAGTATTTTGAGTTGTAGCAGTTGCCCCATCACCAAAACTCCACATCCATGAATTGATAGTTCCTAATGGAGTACTTTGATCAGTTAAACCAAGAACTTCATCAGCGAAGATCGGGTTAGCCGACATTGCAAAATCAGCATTAGGCCTTGGGCTAACGTTAATAACTTGAGTGGTTGAAGTAGTACAGCCGTTACTGGATGTTACAGATAAAGTAACAGAATAGGTTCCTTGTACAGTATAAACATAAGTTGGATTTTGTAGTGTTGATGTAGCGCTGTTACCGAAATTCCAGTTCCATGCAACAATAGTTCCTGTAGCAAGAGTTGAGAGATCGTTGAACATGGCTGTCGTTCCAACACAAGTACCTGTATAAGAGAATGCAGGCACCGGAGCAATATAAACCGGAACAACTTGCGTTGTAGTATCTGTACAACCGTTAACAGAAGTAACAACATGTGTTACGGTATAACTTCCGCCAACTGAATAAGTGTGAACCGGATTAGCTAGTGTACTTGTACTAACATCACCAAAATCCCAGAAGAAAGTAGAAAGCGATGAAGTAGGAGTTGATGTATCTGTAAATTGTACAGGATAAGTTGCACAGGCAGTAGAATAACTGAATGCAGATACAGGCGCGTTAATGAATGTTGCAATTAAAGTATCAATTGCAGCAGCACAACCTCCGTTATTGGTACTTGTCAATATTAATAAAATGGTTTGGCTACCGGTTGTATCTGCAGAACTTGGCTGGTAATAGGTTGCAGAAGCAGTTGTATCGGCAAAGAAAGTTCCTGTTCCTGTAGATGTCCAGTAACCTGTTGAAGTTACACCTGTGATCGTTCCGCTTAAAGGAATCACAGAGTTCTTACAAACGTTTTGGTTCGGTCCTGCATTTGTAATCGCAGCAGGTAAGATATTGTAAACAACGGTATCGGTAACATCAGGACAACCACCACCGGAAGCAGTTAAAACAAATGTGATGCTTCCCGCTGTAGTGTCAGCGTTACTCATGTTATAAGTAGTGTTTAATAGATTAGGAGTGTTAAGAGTTCCTGTCCCTAAAGAAGACCATGTAGTTGTATAACCCGGAGTAACAGTGCCGCTTAGAGTAACAAAAGGAGCGGTAGAACAAACATTCCCGTTCGGTCCTGCATTTACAAGTGCAGGGTCAGTCACTAAGATACTTACCGTTCCATCCGGGCCAACACAACCTAATACAGTCACATTAACTGAATAAACGCCGGTTGCTAAAGTTGTAGCGCCTGTTATGGTTGGATTTTGAATATTTGAAGTAAATGTATTCGGGCCACTCCAGCTATAAGTTGCACCTGCTACAGTACCGGCAGTTAAACTTAAAGTAGAGCCGGCACATAACGGTGTGTTCGCAGAGGCCGAAGGTGCGAGGGGAATCGGATTGATCACAACATTTAAAGTACTGTCAATACTTGTACAGCCTCCAACGGTCACATTCACCGAATAAATACCGGCAGATAAGGATGAAGCAGGAGTGATAGTAGGACTTTGAGCAGTTGAAGTAAATGAATTAGGGCCGCTCCAGCTGTAAGTTCCGCCGACAACAGTACCTGCATTTAAAACCAAGGTTTGTCCTTCACAAACAGGGGCATTGCTGCTGATTGTTGGTCCTGCAGGAGTTGGATTAACAACGATCGCTACAGTTCCTTCAGGGCTTGTACATCCGCCTACATTTGCTGTTACAGAATAAATACCTGCAGATAAAGTTGTGGTTGGCATCACAGTTGCATTTTGTGTTACAGCAGTGTAACTGTTGGGGCCACTCCAGCTATAAGTTGCACTTGCAATTGTACTTGCAGTTAAGAATATCGGTTGTCCTTCACAAATCGGGGAAGTTCCGCCGGCTGTTGGAGCAGGAACAGGAGGAGCAACAACAACGTTAACAGTTGAAGCGCTGCTTGCCATACAACCCGCAACAGTAATACTTACTGAATAAACCCCGCTTGCTGCTAAAGAAATAGAACCAATTGTAGGGTTTTGAACCGCTGATGTGAAACTTAAAGGGCCACTCCAGCTATAAGTAGCGCCTGCAATACTTGTTGCTGTTAAACTTAAAGTTTGTCCGATACATAACGGAGCGTTAGATCCTGCCGTTACAGAAACTGTCGGCAATGGATTTACGATAACGTTAATTGTTGTATCACGGCTTGTACATCCGCCAACAGTTACGTTTACCGAATAAACACCGTTACTTAATGAAGTGGTAGGGGCAATAGTTGGGTTTTGAATGGATGATGTAAATGAATTAGGGCCGGTCCAGCTATAAGTAGCACCGGCAACTGATGAGGCAGTTAAGAATAAAGTTTGTCCTTCGCAAAGTGGAGAATTACTTCCCACAATTGCCGGAGGGGCAGGCGTAGGGTTAACAGTTACAGTGATCGTTCCGAAAGGCCCTGTACAACCCGCAACAGTTGCTTGTACTGAATAAACACCTGCCGATAAAGTTGTAGTTGGAGTTACTGTTGGATTTTGTACAGAGGATGTAAATGAATTTGGTCCGACCCAATTATAAGTTGCACCGGCAATTGTACTTGCTGTTAACAATAAAGGTTGTCCTTCACAAATAGGAGAGTTGCTGCCGGCAGTAGGAGCAATAACAGGCGGGCTCACTAATACACTAACAGTTCCTGAAGACCCTGTACATCCTGCAACGGTAACGTTCACAGAATAAGTTCCGCTCATGGCAGTTGTTGCTCCCGGAATCGTTGGGTTTTGAACAGATGAAGTAAAACTTAAAGGGCCACTCCAGTTATAAACTGCACCCACAATATTACTTGCAGTTAAGCTAATAGTTTGTCCTGCACATAATGGTGAATTACTTCCCGCAACAACCGGAGCAGGTAATGGGTTCACCAGGACATTTAATGTACCTGTCGGACTTGTACAGCCCAGTACTGTTACATTGAGTGAATAAACACCGGACGCTAAACTTGTAGTTGAAACTATACTTGGGTTCTGTACAGTTGATGTAAATGAGTTTGGCCCACTCCAGTTATAAGTAGCGCCTGCAACCGCAGATGTAGTTAAATTTAAAGTTTGGCCTTCGCAAATAGGGGCATTACTTCCCATGCTTAACGGAGTAGAAGGGGTTTGGTTCACAACCACGTTAACGGTATTGTTTGAACTTGTACATCCGCCAATTGTTGAAGTAACTGAATAAACACCCGTAGCAAGAGTTGTAGCACCTGCTATAGTTGGATTTTGTACGGATGAAGTAAATGAGTTAGGCCCACTCCAATTGAATGTAGCTCCAACAGTTGAAGTCGCAGTTAAACTTAGAGTTTGTCCTGAACATAACGGTGAGTTAGCACCGACAGTTAATACTGTAGGAGTCTGGTTCACTACAACGTTCACTGTTCCTGTAGCACTTGCACAGCTGTTAATAGTAGAAGTTACTGAATAAACACCGGCAGCAAGTGTTGTAGCGCCAACAATTGTTGGGTTTTGAGTTGTAGACGTGAATGAATTTGGCCCGCTCCAATTGAAAGTTGCACCCACCGTTGAAGTCGCAGTTAAACTTAAAGTTTGTCCCGTACATAACGGAGAGTTAGCGCCGACAGTTAAAACAGTTGGTGTTTGGTTAACTACAACGTTTACCGTTCCGTTAGAACTGGTACAACCGCCGATACTTGATGTAACTGAATAAACACCTGCCGCAAGAGTTGTTGCGCCTACAATAGTTGGGTTTTGAGTTGTAGAAGTAAATGAGTTTGGACCACTCCAATTGAATGTAGCACCCACAGTTGAAGTCGCAGTCAAACTCAACGTTTGTCCCGAACAAAGTGGAGAGTTAGCGCCGACAGTTAAAACAGTTGGTGTTTGATTTACTACAACGTTCACAGTTCCGTTCGAACTTGTACAACCACCGATACTTGATGTAACGGAATAAACTCCGGCCGCAAGTGTTGTCGCCCCAACTATAGTTGGGTTTTGAGTTGTAGAAGTAAATGAGTTTGGACCACTCCAATTGAATGTAGCTCCAACAGTTGAAGTAGCAGTTAAACTCAACGTTTGTCCCGAACAAAGTGGAGAGTTGGCACCGACAGTTAAAACAGTTGGTGTTTGATTAACAACTACGTTTACTGTTCCGTTAGAACTGGTACAACCACCGATACTTGATGTAACGGAATAAACACCTGCCGCAAGAGTTGTTGCCCCGACAATGGTTGGGTTTTGAGTTGTAGAAGTAAATGAGTTTGGCCCGCTCCAATTGAAAGTAGCGCCCACAGTTGAAGTCGCAGTCAAACTTAAAGTTTGTCCCGAACATAGCGGAGAGTTAGCGCCGACAGTTAACACTGTTGGTGTTTGATTTACAACCACGTTTATAGTCCTGGTTGAACTTGTACATCCTCCAATAGTGGAAGTAACCGTATAAACTCCGGCCGCAAGTGTTGTTGCGCCAACAATGGTTGGGTTTTGTACAGTTGAAGTAAATGAGTTTGGCCCGCTCCAATTGAAAGTTGCACCTACAGTTGAAGTTGCAGTCAAACTCAACGTTTGTCCTGAACATAATGGAGAGTTAGATCCGATTGTAAGAACGGTTGGTGTTTGGTTAACAACTACGTTAACAGTGCCATTAGAACTGGTACAACCGCCGATACTTGATGTCACTGAATAAACACCCGCAGCAAGCGTTGTTGCGCCTACTATAGTTGGGTTTTGAGTTGTTGAAGTAAATGAATTTGGACCACTCCAGTTGAAAGTAGCGCCCACAGTTGAAGTAGCAGTTAAACTTAACGTTTGTCCTGAACATAGCGGAGAGTTAGCGCCAACAGTTAAAACAGTTGGTGTTTGATTAACTACCACGTTCACAGTTCCATTAGGGCCGGCGCAACCAAGTACACTTGCGTTAACAGAATAAACACCTGCAGCAAGAGTGGTTGCTCCTGCAATGGTTGGGTTTTGAGTTGTTGAAGTAAATGAGTTTGGTCCGGTCCAACTATAAGTAGCTCCCGCAATAGGAGAAGCTGTTAAACTTAAAGTTTGTCCTGAACACAACGGAGAGTTAGCTCCGGCAACAGGTGCTGCCGGTAAAGGATTAACTACTACAGCTACTGTTCCGGCAGGACCTAAACATCCTGATAAAGTTGCGCGGACAGAATAAGTTCCCGCACCTGCAACTGTAATTCCGGCAATCGATGGGTTTTGAAGTCCTGATGTAAATGAGTTAGGGCCATTCCATGTATAGGTAGCGCCGGCGATCGTGCTCGCACCTAAATTTAAAGTTTGTCCAACGCATAACGGTGTGTTCGCAGTTGCAGTTGGTGCAGCAGGTAATGGATTGACAACAACGTTCACGGTTCCGGCCGGACCTGTACAACCTAAAGCAATCGCATTAACCGAATAAACACCGGCTCCTGCTAAAGTGATCGATGGAATACTTGGATTTTGTGTTGTTGAAGTAAATGAGTTTGGCCCGGCCCAATTATAAGTTGCGCCTGCAATTGTACTTGCTCCAAGATTCAAAGTTTGCCCCACGCATAACGGTGTATTCGCGGTGGCAGTTGGAGCCGCAGGTAATGGATTAACCACTACTGCTACTGTTCCCCATGGTCCCACGCAGCCGGAAAGTGTAGCTCGGACTGAATAAGTTCCGGCTCCTGCTACTGTTATACCTGCAATACTCGGATTTTGCAGTGCTGAATTAAAAGAGTTAGGCCCTGTCCAACTGTAGGTCGCACCTGCAATTGTACTTGCTCCCAAATTTAAAGTTTGCCCGACACATAACGGTGTATTCGCAGTGGCAGTTGGAGCGGCCGGTAATGCGTTGACAACAATAGCAACAGTTCCATTTGGTCCGGTACACCCGCTAACTGTTGCATTAACTGAATAAGTACCCGCTCCTGCAACTGTAATTCCGGGAATTGTCGGGTTTTGAATATTTGATGTAAATGTATTTGGTCCGGTCCAGCTATAAGTAGCTCCTGCAATTGTGCTGGCAGTTAAACTTAAAACTGATCCTGCACATAACGGTGTATTACCGCTTGCAACAGGTGAAGCAGGATTCGGATTAACTGTAACTGCAACTGTTCCTGCAATACCTGTACATCCTGCAACGATCGCCACAACAGAATAAACTCCTGATGCTGCTAAGGTCACACCTCCGATTGTTGGGTTTTGTAAAGTAGAACTAAAACTATTAGGGCCCGTCCAGCTATATGTAGCTCCTGCTACAGTACTAGCAGTTAAACTTAAAGTTTGTCCGACACATAACGGTGTGTTAGCACCGGCAGTTGGCGGTGGTGGAACAAAAGGAGGACAAGTAACAGTATTTCCCTGGTAATCGCGAACTACTTCACTCAATAAAACACCGGCACGGTATTCAGCAACTTTTACACCGAATACATATTGTCCGTTTGTATTGGCAACACCGGTCATCCATCCCGTTGGGCTTAAAGTAACACTTGGAGCCGGATTATTGAAAGGACTGTTTGCTGAATACGCCGGAACCCAGTTAACCGGATTTACGGATAAAGTATTATTTGGAAATAACGGGGGATTAGGAGTATCATTATACGGCGTGTACATCGAATAGACCAAATTATCGCCATCCACATCAGTTGCGGAACAGTTTATGGAAAATGAATTGGTAGCACAAAAGATAAGTGGCGGAAGGCTATTGAAGTAAGGACTGCTGTTTGGTAAGAAAGTGTTATTGTAAACATTCACCATATCAAAATTATATTGTTCGTCATTTGGCGAGTTAGCACCAAAAGCTGTTCGTACGAAGACTTGTATGGTGTTACCGACCAAGCCGGTAGCCGTTGCAAAAACACTACCGTTAAAATCGTTTATCCTTTGACCATTAACAGGGAACAGAACTTTAGGGCCTCCGTTAATTGAATAATATAAGCTGATCGTATCTGTATTCTCCAGAGTTGCTGTAACCGGTTCTGAGTAATTCAAACTCAAATTCACTCCTAAAGGAAAGGTGTTGATGGGGATTACCTGAGAAGCCCAGAGAACATGACCGGCCGAACCACTATTCTGGCTTATAACTTGAAAACTCCCGTTATTAACTGCAGCGGTTGCTAATGGCGCTACAACATTTACTGTTCTTGTCCAGGCCGTCGGCCCTGCATCTGTAGTAGTTCCGTTTGGTAATACAAAATCTTCACTCCAAACAGTGCTGTAACAGGGGATATATGCGTAAAAAGTTTCACCGGCTGCACCGGGTGTTGTAATGTTATTGATACTGTTATTCCTGCAACAAAGATTATAAAAAATGTGCATTCCACCAGGAGAAGGAGCGAGGTTAACTGTGGTAGTATAAACACGCTGTTGTGCACAAGGTAAAACAGCCGGCGCAGTAGCGCATGGAGGTAATACGGGAGGAATAGCAGTTATAGCACCTCCGTTAGCTGTAAAATTACGACTTGGGGCAAAAACAGATCCGTCAGCTTGTAATACTGTAAAAGTTACACTGGCAGGATAAGCAGCATTACCCGCTGCGCAATCCCGGTATAATAATAATTGGACCGTATAGTTATTTCCACCATTATAGGTGTACGTAATAACTCCTCCGACAATATGTGTCGAAAATCCTTGATTCGGTAAAAGAAAAACAAATAGCAGAGCTATTAAAAGATTACGGTAAAAACACTTCATGTTAATAATTGTAAAAAAGTAAAAACTGTTCTAAAAGTACAAAAAAATGCAACACCTGCGACCTAAAATAGTTTAGATGTAGATAAGTTAAATATTTGATAATTAAATAATTATGAAAAAAAGAGGAAGTACAGCTTAAAGAGGGTCAAGCATTTATTTCATCATCATTTGACGCTTTACTAGGTAAGTATAAAGTATAGTATCAAAACCTTTATTGATATCTGCCTCAACAAAATCGATGTGGTATTGACCGCATTTTAACTTAAGCGCGTTAGTGAAATTTGTGATCGATGTGATGTAGTTTTCCTTAACCTGGTTAGGATTTAGTTTCAGTTCTTCACCGCTTTCAAGATCTATGAATTTGTATGGGCGGTTCTCAAAATCGAATTCCAGTTCTTTTTGCGCATCATTAACATGAAACAGAACCACCTCATGTTTTTTATATTTTAGATGCTGTAGTGCAGAAAATAATTCTTCATTGTCACCATCACTTTCAAACATATCACTAAAAATGACAACTAAAGAACGCTGATGAATTATCTCTGAGATCTGGTGTAAAGCTTTAATAGCTGATGTGCCTTTTTTTTCTTCTTTCTTTTTCTTCTCTAACAATTCTTCCAGGCTCGCAAAGATGAGTTTTTGTTGGGCAGGACTACCTTTTGCAGGAAGGTGAAGATCAATTGAATTATTAAAAAGCGTGAGTCCGATAGCATCCCGTTGCTGTTTTAAAAGTTCATTCAAAGCGGCAGCTGCATATACTGAAAAATTAAGCTTATTAACTTCAGAATCAATAGGGTATAACATTGAAGAAGAGGTGTCTATAACGATCTGGCACCGTAAATTCGTTTCTTCTTCATAACGTTTAACAAACAGCTTATCCGTACGGGCAAACAATTTCCAGTCTATATGCCTGGTACTCTCACCGGTATTGTATATACGGTGTTCAGCAAATTCAACCGAAAAACCATGAAAAGGACTTTTATGAAGGCCGGTAATGAAACCTTCGACCACTTTTTTTGCCAAAAGCTCAAGATTTTTAAACGGTTCGATTATCTGTCGGTTTATTGGCATGTTTTTTGTGAATTTATTGACTTTTATTGAAAGATTTATTGTTAAAATACCATAAATTTTTTTAATTTAGTCGAAAATATTTAATGATTGGTCATTAGTACATGAGGCGTTTTTACTTTCTTTTTTTGATTTTTATTGGATTCCTAAAACTTGATGCACAAATAGATACATCATTCTGGTTTGTTGCACCTGATATTGTTGCAACCAATTTAGGCCAAAGTCCAATTAAAATGTACATCACAACTTACAATGCTCCAAGTACTGTTTATTTACGTCAACCGGCCAACGGTTCTTTTATAGCAACCACAAAAACGATCTCTGCTTTTTCGGTCGACTCTATAGATCTTACCTCTCAGATCGCAGCAATTGAAAGTACACCAAGTAATTCAGTCTTGCCAAGAGGTATCTATATAAGTGCCAGTGCCAGCGTTTCTATAGTTTACACGATTAAATCACCGACTCACAAAGAAATGATAAGCCTTAAAGGCAGAAAAGCAATTGGTACTGATTTCTATACTCCTTTTCAGAATGCCTGGACAGCAGCGGTGCCTTCTCCATCAACCAATCCGGCTTCAGCTTCAGCAATTGATATTGTAGCAACACAAAACGGAACTTCAGTGTTGATCACCCCGCGTGCGAATATTGTCGGGCACGCGAAAGATGTTTCATTCATTGTTAATTTAAATGCGGGTGAAACATTTAGTTGCCAGGATCCGACCACAAGTGCACCGACTACTTTGGCAGGATCTATAGTATCTTCCAATAAACCGATCGCCGTAACCGTTTCTTCTTCTAATTTAATCAACGGAGGATGTACAAGTTCTATAGCAGATCAGATCACTAATTCATCTTTTGCAGGAAAAGATTTTGTAATTGCAAAAGGACAAAGCGGTTCAGACAAATATTTTATTCTCGCTACAGTAAATTCAACCAGTCTCACGATCTATAATGGAACTTCAACAGTTCAAACTTTAATTAATACGGGAGAAACTTATAGTGCGAGTGCAACACAACCTTTAACGTATATAAGATCAACAACACCAGTTTATGTTTTACATGTGAGTTCCCATGGTTGTAAATTAAGCGGCGCGCAAGTTCCGCATTTCTATTGCGCAGGTACTTATTCAACGTCGTTCACAAGAACAACTAACGACTCTTTATCCATAAATGTTTTTACACGAAATGGTTTCCAAAGTAATTTCACTTTATTAAGTAATACAACTCCTGTCCCTGTTCCGGCAAGTGCATTTACGGTTGTTCCCGGCACAGGCGGAACGGTTGTTGGTGCAAAGATCTATTATCCGCTAACACAAATTCCATTAGGATCATACAATATCATTTCAAACACCGGAGATATTTATGGTTTCGGAACACACCAGGGTTCACATAATAACGGAAGCACTTATGCTTATCATTCTGAATGGGCTTCTTATCCATTCTCAATAGCAGGCCCTGTTACAGCGACAACTTGTGCAAATTCAATTTATACTTTGAATGGTGTTACAGGGGGTGGAAATGTAACCGGAGTTTGGTCGACGAATGGTTACGGATCATTCGCAGCCGGTACAACTGCTCTTACAAACACTTATATCCCAAGTAACCTTGATACGAATATTGTTTTGAATTTAACTTCTACCGGTCCTTGTCCTTCAAGTGTCGGGACAATTTCTTTACACGTAAATCCTGCCCCAATAGTAAATGCAAATTTCGACCAGGTGTTGTGCGGCAATAACGCGACCGTTAGTTTGAACGGAAGTGTTATGACAGCTACAACTGCAGGTACAGGAGCGTGGTCTTCAACCGGTACAGGTATATTTACCCCAACTAATACGATATTTAATCCGCAGTATATCCCTTCAAGTGCAGATACTGCTGCGGGAACAATAAAATTAGTATTGACTTCAACCAACAATGGATTATGTAATGCTGTAAGTGACACCATGGTTGTTACGTTCACAGACCCTCCGCAAGTAAATGCGGGTCCTCCAACGATCACGCGCTGTATCAATAATTCTTCAGTAGCTTTAACAGGAACTGTCAGCGGAGCGAGTTTATCCGGGCAATGGACAAGTACAGGTTCAGGTTTATTCAATCCAAACAGTGTTCAATTAAATACAAATTATTTGCCAAGTTCGCCCGATCTGGCGGCAGGAAGTATTACCATTTATTTATCATCTACCAATAACGGAAATTGCTTACCTGTTAAAGATAGCATCCAGATTAATTTTACTCCGCAACCGAACGTGAACGCCGGAGTTGATATAACTGTATGTAAAAACAATTACGTAACAGCCTTGAACGGATTGATCAGCGGTGGTTCTACCACAGGCGTATGGAGCGGGGGAGCGGGTGTCTTTTCTCCAACTACCAGTGTTCTTAATGCAAGTTATACACCTGCGGCAAGTGAATTTACAGTTGGTTTTGTCGTTCTTACCCTGACATCAACCAATAATGGAAATTGCAACGCGGCAAGTGACCAGATACGTATTGACTTTAAAGATAAACCAACTGCGAATTTCGCCTCAACAAAAGTTTGTTTGAACAAGAATACCCAATTCACAGATGCTTCTAATCCGAATATGGGTGCATTGGCAAGTTGGAATTGGGCATTTGGAGATGGCGGAACATCAACAGCAATTAATCCTCCGCACACTTATTCAACTTCCGGAACATTCAGTGCTACATTGATAGTGAAAAATTCTTTTAACTGTTACGATACCATTACAAAACCAATTTTAGTTTATGGTTTACCGAATGTGTTCTGGAGTTATAACCGTAATTGTTCCGGTTCTTCTTTATTGATCGATTTTAAGGACAGCAGTAACATTGCTTTTCCGGATACGATCGGATCGAACTATTGGGATTTTGGCGGACCAGGCACATCAACATTAACTAATCCGTCTCAAACCTATTCAACATCCGGAACCTATAATGTGACGCATATTGTAACAAGTAAGAATGGCTGTAAAGACACGGTGATAAAACCAATTACGATCACGCCGCGTCCTGAAGCAGGATTCTATTACAGTAACAGCGGTGGGTTTAGTATTGGTTCCAATGTTCAGTTCCTGGATACATCAAAATACGCTGTTTCCTATTATTGGAATTTCGATTATAATAATCCCGGCGCGGCAACAAGTACATTTACTAATCCTATCCATACGTATTTCGCGAACGGAACGTACACGGTCTTGTTAGTTGTGAAGGATCAGTTCGGTTGCGCAGATTCCGCGAAATCATTCGTGAAAATATTCACGGTCGAGAATAACATCAATGAATTAATTCCGAATGCTATCTCACCAAATGGTGATGGTAAGAATGATATCTGGAATCTTGCATTCATTAATACTTATTATCCAAAAGCTGAAGTAGAAATTTATAACCGTTGGGGACAACGCATTTTCCATTCGATAGGATATGCTATCTCTTGGGATGGAACTTATGAAGGAACGCCATTGCCGGTAGCGTCTTATTATTATATTATAAATCTTAATGATCCTACCAGGGAACCTGAAGAAAATATATTTAAAGGGGCCATTTTATTAATGAAGTAGATGAAGAATAATTTTAAAATAGTTGTACTTATTGCGTTTGCTTTTTCTTTAACAGGAAGGGCACAACAGCAATCACTTTATACGAATTATCTTCTGAATGATTATGCTTATAATCCGGCGGTTGTTGGAGCTAAACCTTATCTGCAGGCGAATATGTATTACCGCGATCAGTGGGTTGGTTTTGAAGGCGCGCCAAAAACATATTTAATGTCGCTATATGGCCCGCTTAAAAAAGTAAAGAATGTTGCTTTGGGCGGAATGGTAATTTCTGATAAAACAGGATTGATAACAACTAACACCGGCTATTTGACTTTTGCCTATCATCTTAAAGTTACTAAAAAAACAAAATTAGGTTTTGGTCTTTCAGGTGGAATGAAACAGTATACAGTAAGGCTATATGACGTAAAAGCCTACGATAAAGGGGATGAATACCTTCAGGGAAGCAGCACTTATAATGCAAATGTATTTGATGCAAATGCCGGACTTTATTTTTATAGTGAGCGTTTCTTTTTAGGATTATCAAGCATGAACATGCTGAATAATAAAATTGACAGAAGCCATCCGGAAGGAAAATTAGTTTCTCATTTTTATGCCACCATTGGTTATAATATAAAATTGAGTAAGGACTTTGCTTTTCAACCTTCCATTCTTTGTAAATACAATAACAGGGACCTGTTCGGCAAATATCGTGTTTCACTTCCTGCACAGTTGGAGTACACCGGAAAATTCTCATATAAGAATATGGTTTGGATAGGAGGGAATTACAGAACGGATGATGCTGTGAGTTTTATGATGGGTGTAACCGTGATCAAGAAATTAAATATTGCTTACGCTTACGACTATTCATTATCAACTATAAAAAGGTATAACCAGGGGGGGCATGAGATCTGCCTTCAATATAATTTCATTAAAAAGAAAGTGGTGAATAAGGATGAAGAAGATTTTAAAGCAAAAGACAATAGTATCAAACAAAGTTTAAAGAATAAAAAACCGGGAACAGAACAGAAACCGGCAGAAGGTAATCCCGGAAACAAACAGGAAAATAAAACACCGGACACTAATTCAGAACCGAAAAAGCAGGATTAGAGGAACGGAAAATTAATTTTAGAAAATGAAAAAGTTAAAACTAATAGTATTTGTTCTGATCTTCTTTATAAAGGTCACACCAATGATCTCGCAGATCGATACTGTTTTTTGGTTTGCAGCTCCGTGGGTAACTCCTGATCACACATGGCGTGATGCAATTAAATTTCACATTGCAGGTGACGCCGGGACTGTTGTTAGAATAAGGCAACCCGGAGCTATTTTGCCTAATAAATACGATACCACATTCACGATCCCTGCATCAAGAGCTTTTGATTATACCTTTTGGAGAGACGCGGCCGCAGGTGCAACTAATATGGGTTACGATTCATTAGAATCGCGTCCTGCAAATACGGTTTTGCCTTATGGATTAAAAGTATCAGCTTCCAATAAGATTACAGTTGTATATGACGTTGTTACACGTGCCCCCAACTTTTTAAATCCTGAAACTTTTTCTTTAAAAGGTCAAAATGGAATGGGTACTGAGTTTGTCTGTCCTTTTCAGACCAATTGGAGAAATAGAACTTTTACAGGAAGTACCTGTGGTGCAAACGCCCAGGATCTGAATTGTGATGGCATTGTTTCGCAGCCAAAACAACAGATCAATATTGTTTCAACAATGCCCGGTACTGTGGTTTGGATCACCCCGCGTTGTAATGTTGTAGGGCATGCGGCTAACGTAACTTATAGTATTGCGATGGGATACGGTGATGTTTATACGATAGAGAACGTGACCCAGGCAACAAGCACTTTAACCCCTGGTCAAAATTTAGGTGGGACCATTGTGGTTTCAAATAATCCGATTGCCGTAACTGTAACAGATGATTCAGTATTGACGCTTAGTGGTGGTTGTTTTGATTTGATCGGTGATCAGATTGTGCCTGTAGACGTGGTGGGTGATTCCTATATTGCCAACAAAGGATTTATGAATGCAGGATCTCAGGAAAGTATTTTTGTTGTTGCAACAGATAACTTTACACAATTAACAATTGATGATGGAACACCAACTACTTATACAATAAACAAAGGAGATACTAAGCAATACTCCATAGTCAATCCTTTAACTTCCGTTCAGGCTTCTAAACCTGTCTACCTCTTTCAGACGAGTGGTTATGGTTGCGAATCCGGAGGAGCTATATTGCCACCGTTAGAATGTGCAGGTTCTGATACAGTAGTATTTTCAAGAAACAATAGTCAGCCTTTTCTTTTGAATGTTTTATGTAGAGCGGGTAATGAAGGTAATTTTACAATTAACGGTAATGCCACTTTACTAACAGCGGCCGATTTTACGGTGGTTCCTGGAATACCCGGATGGATGGGAGCGCAAAAACAGTATAGTTTGGCTACTCTTGGAATCGGTGCTCATGAAATAAGGAATAGTACAGATGTATTCGCATTGGGAATCATTAATGGAGATGTTGGAACCGGTGGTTTATTCCATTACATGTCAACTTTCCGCCGTAAAGTAAATATTAATGCAGGAAATAATTTTTCAGTTTGTGCAGGAGCTACTAACACGATCGCTTTAACCGGAACTGTAAGCGGAGGAGCTATTACAGGTGAATGGACAACTCCTACAGGATCGGTTAGCGCAAGCGCATATACTTCAACTATTACAACTGTAAGTTGCATTTACACGTTAACACCTGCAATGTTATCCATACCAACACCGACCGTATTTACATTTACGCTTACTTCAGTCGGTAACTGTAAGAACGTATCAGATATTGTGACCCTGACAATAACACCTGTTCCAAATATTTCAATTACTACACCATCTGTAATAACAAGATGCAAAAATAATCTGGCACCTATTCCCCTTACAGGTTCTGTAAACATTGGTGTGGTTAGTCAAATATGGTCGGGAGGCGCAGGTGCATTTGCTTCAACTACATCTCTTGTTACTACTTACAGCCCCTCGGCTTTGGATGCGTCAGCGGGAAGCGTTACAATAACATTGAGCGGAAATGGTTGTGTGCCGGTTAGTGATTTTATGGTCATTAATTTTACTGATCCTCCAACGGTCACCACCCCTCCTAACATTAACGTATGTACAAATACACCAACTGTTGCAATTAGCGGAGCCACAATTACAGGTGGTACAAACACAGGAATCTGGTCAACTAACGGAACCGGTTATTTTTCACCATCCGACACAGTATTTAATACCAATTATGTGTTAAGCGCCTCTGAATTAGCTTCAGGCGGACTCGTCACATTTACACTCACTTCTACTAATAATGGTTTGTGTGCAGCGGTGTCAAATACCATGAGTATAAACATCATTCCTAAACCTGTTGTAAGTGCAGGGCCTAATTATACTACCTGTGCAAGTGCTGTCACATTTACCCTCGGTGGTTCTGCAACATTCAATAGTTCGCCAACTACACCAACCTGGTCTGCAGTTTCAGGCACAGGAGCTTTCAGTAACGTTAATACTGCAACTACAACTTATAGTATGAGTTTAAACGATACCATCCAGGGTTATGTTATTTTGGTGATCTCGGCCCAGGGAATTTGTCCTAACGCCGAAACTGATACTATCAGGATCGATATTTTAAAACTACCATACGTAAATGCAGGTATCAATACCACTATTTGTGATAATAATAATGTTCAGTTAAATGGTGTTATTACAGGATTTACAGGAACCGGCCAATGGTCATCAAGCGGTACCGGAACATTTACACCTTCTAATACTATTTTGAGTACAAGTTATACGCCGAGTGGCGGAGATCTGCTCGTAGGTTCAGTTACATTTACTTTAGCTTCTACGGGTAACCAGGGATGTAGTGCTGTGAAAGATACTTTAAAGATAACGTTCAAAACTTCACCTGTAGCTAATTTCTCGATCGGCAATGCCTGTGTGAATAGTCCTGTTTTCTTTACAGACGCATCCAGCGGAAGCATTGCAACACAGAACTGGGATTTTGGTGATGGCGGAACTTCTATTGCAGCAAGCCCGATCCACACATACTCTTTAGCGAATACTTATTTGGTAACTTATACTGTTACGTCGGCAAACGGATGTTTAGATACTGTAACAAAACCAATACAGATAAACGATCTTCCAAATGCTAGTTTCACTTATACGAATGCGTGTCAGTCGCTACCTGCCTTTTTCATCGATGCTTCAACGGTCAGTGCCGGAAGCAGTATCATTGAATGGAACTGGGATTTTGGTGATGGCATTAAAGATACTGTCAATAAAAACCCATCCCATGTTTTCATTGCGCCGGGATTATATGTTGTGAATCTAACTGTTACTACTGATAAGGGTTGTGTCGGATCTATACCTTTACCGGTGAATGTAAATCCTAAACCAAGAGCGGAGTTTGGTATGACGAATAATCCGACACTTGCTTTGGAAACAGTTTACTTCACTGATTTTTCAACACCAACCAATTCGATCGTAACCTGGTTCTGGAATTTCGGTGATTTTTCGAATGCAACAACACAGCATCCGACGCACCAATATCTCGATCAGGGATCTTATAATATCACCCTGAATGTTATAGATGCAAATGGTTGCCGCGATTCGATCACAAAATTAATTGAAGTTACATTGTTGCCGCTTGTTCCAACAGCATTCTCACCAAATAAAGATGGTAACAACGACTTTTTATTTGTGAAAGGCGGACCATTCGAAAAAATGAAATTCAGGGTTTATAATAGTTGGGGAGAAATGATCTTTGAAACAGAAGATCAGAAAGTAGGTTGGGACGGAACATGGCGGGGAGAGGATGCTCCGATCGGTGTTTATGTGTGGGTTCTGGATGTAGATATGTTCAATAACAAGGCGGTGAAGAAAACCGGTGATGTAACCATTATAAGATAAGGCCATGAAAAAGATCTTCGCATACATAGTTATTTCACTTGTCTTTTTCGGAAAAAGCCAGGCACAGGACTTTCATTTATCAATTTATGACGCAGCTCCGTTATTTTTAAATCCTGCAATGACGGGTGTGATAGATGCGAAATACCGGATTCACGCACAATACCGTAACCAATGGAAATCCGTGGCTTATAAGCCATTTAACACTGCCTTAATAAGTGCAGATATGCCTAAAGGAAAATGGGGATTCGGAATTCAGATCATTGAAATGCGTGCCGGTATCGGTAATTATAATGTGTTCCAGGGAATGTTATCCGCAGCATATACAGTTCCTTTAGACAAGAAAAAATTCCATCATCTGTCGTTTGGTTTACAAGGTGGGGTTACTCAAAAACAAGTTGAGTATAAGTTATATAATTGGGACAGTCAGTATACACCTACGAATGGCGGAAGTTTTGATACAGGACTTCCTACTAATGAGAAGTTCACAAGACAATCACAAATGTTGCCCCAGTTAAATGCCGGATTTTTATATTTCATGTCGAAACAGCAATCCCGCATAAATCCATTCTTTGGTATTTCGGCATTTAACTTAACTCAGCCTAAAGAAACTTTTTTCGATCAGTCGAACAGATTACCGATCCGTATTTACGGGCACGCCGGTGTTCGTGTTAACATAAGTGAATTATTATATGTGTTACCGAAAGTGCTGATCATGAATCAAGGTACAGCATTTGAGCAGGCTTATGCTTTAGATGCAGGTTACTATTTTAAGAATGATAAGTTCTTCCTGTTAGCAGGTTTCACATACCGCGCGGCTGATGCAAGCATTGTTTATCTCGGTGCAAGAAAAGATAATTACATTTTTAAATTTGGTTACGACTTCAATACTTCATCTTTAAAAACTGCTTCAAAAACAAGAGGGGCATTTGAAATATCATTCACTTATTTGCCAGGCAAGAAAAATTTAAAAGAAGTAAGAAACTGTCCTCGTTTGTAATTTATGAAACCCCAGCATCCCGTTTTTCATATACATAAGTTTATCCGTACGTCTGTAATTGTCTTATTACTGGCATTAAGCACCATTTCTTTCAGTCAATCGAAAAAATTATGGATGCTGACTGCCGAGAATGCTTACAAGGCAAAAGACTGGGCTACCGCAGCTGTTTATTACGCAAAGGTTTTAGATGACACAACAGTTTTAGAAACGTTTGTATTGCCGTACGAAGCACAAATGGTGAACCTGAAATTAAAGTCTTTGGTCAATATTCCTGAATTACAACTAAGAAAACCAAAAAAGGATTCAACACAGGTTGGGAAGGATAGTACAAAGTTATCATCAGCGGATACAAGTACAAGGAAGAAAAAGCCAACCCCGAAATTCAATGATATCACAAGTATCGATTATGTTTATTTTAAGTTAGGACACTCTTACAGGTTAAATGCAGATTACAAGAATGCGGCTAAGATCTATAAGATCTGTGTTGAACGAAATTCATATCCTGATGCACGTTATTATTACGGACTTTCGTTGATGTCGCTGAAGAGATATAATGAAGCACTTCTTGAATTTGACGAATACATTACGCATACGCCGGAGAACGATTCGTTAATGCATGTTGCTGAGAAAAAAGAGTCGAGTTGTTATTTCGCACTTGACACAATGACGAATGTGAAACGTGAGGTGACTGTAAGGATGTTCGACACATTAGTGTTCAATAAAGGAACTGCGAATTTTGCGCCTCAATATTATTTGAATCCGAATAAGATCATTTTTACAAGTGCGCGCCGTAATGGTGTTGTTAATGATCCTGAAAAGCAAGACTCAAAATATTTATGTGATCTTTATTATACGGAGTGTTTGGATAGTATCTGGCAGCGTCCTGTGAATTTCGGAAAACCGGTTAATTCTGCGTTACATGAAGGGGCAGGTTATGTGACACCGGATGAAGTAATGTTGTTTACAAGGTGGAGTGATGTGAACCGTGATGAGGTTTTTATATACATGGCAAAAATGACAGATGGAAAATTCTTCGAAGCGTTTAAATTAGGCCCGAATGTTAACATGCCGGGAAAAAAATCGATGCATCCTTTTGTTAATTTTAGCGGAACACGTTTATTCTTCTCTTCAAACCGTCCCGGTGGTTTAGGTGGATTTGATCTTTGGGTTTGTCCTATTGATGAAGAAGGAGTGATCGGTCCGCCAAGAAATTTAGGTAACCAGATCAATACTGCGGGTGATGAAATGTCTCCGTTCTATCATGCAGTTTCCAATACTTTATATTTTGCATCTAATGGTTTACCGGGAATGGGGGGATTGGATATTTTTAAAGCTTCATTTAATGTGGATGATTCAGTTTATGCTTTCCCGAAAAATTTAGGCGGGCCATTTAACTCGAGTAAGGATGATGCTTACTTCATCATGGAAAGAACTCAGCAAAAAGGTTTCTTTGCAAGTGACAGAGAGCCTTGTGAAGGTGGAAGCTGTTATGATATCTATGAATTCCGGAACGCGCCAATCTATTTTGATATCAGTGGTTACGTTTTTGATTTCAATACGAACGACCCTATTCCGGGCGCGCTTGTAACTATCAGTGATGTGCATGGGGATGATGAACCGCTTTACCTTGTTACTGATGATAAAGGATTTTATTCAACACCTTTAAAAGCAGACAGGGAATTCTTCTTAAAAGCGCAAAAAACAAAATATCTAGCTGATAAAGGCAGTCGCGTAACGAAAGGCTTAACTGAGACAACACATTTGGAATGGGATGCATTCCTTAACAAAATACCTGATGGTGAAGTTGAGATCGAGGGTATCGAATACGATTTTGATAAGGCGACCCTGCGTCCAAAATCTAAAGAAAATTTAGATAAGATCGTTGATCTTTTAAATCTTAATGATAACCTGTCGGTAGCTATCAATGCCCACACGGATGCGCGGGGTAATGATGCTTATAACGAGCGTTTATCACAAGCGCGTGCGCAATCGTGTGTTGATTACCTGATCTCGAAAGGTATTAAGAAAGACCGTTTGATGGCGAAAGGATGGGGTGAGAAACAACCTATCATTCTTGAATCTGAAATTAACAAGATGGTCCCTAAAAGTCCTGAATTTGAAGCCGCTCACCAAAAGAACCGCCGTACCGCCTTTAAAGTGGTTGGTGAGAGCGCTCTTAAAATAATTAATAAGACGAAATAGTTAATATTTTCGTCTTATTAACAGTTCTCTGTACTCAAATTTATTTAATTTTGATTAACGTTAAAAAACCCGCGTATGAAAAAACTATTTACTCTTTTTTTGATCGCCTCTTCACTTTATCTTACAGCCCAAACAACTATCTCTAATGGTGGATTTGAATTGTGGGGAAATCCTACTCCCGGTGTATCTACTGAACCAACAGGATGGTATTCCAATAAATCAGGTTCAAATATTGCTAAACTTGCGAATAATATCTGTTTCCAGGACGGAACAATTAAGCGTACAGGCCTTTATTCTGTAAGAGTGGAAACCATCAATTATCTTGGTAATGCTGTTAATGGTGCTGTAACAACCGGTGTTATTAACGCTCCCTCATTTAATAAAGCTGACGGTTACATTGGTACTGTTAATTTCAGTGCATCAACCGATATCCGTAAAATGAGTTTTGTAGGCCGTCCTGACAGTATCGTTGGTTATTACCAGTATACCATGGGTGGTGCAGGTGAGCAGCCAAAAGTTCGTGCTATCCTGCATACATTAGACTATTACGATCCTGAAACTCCAACAACAAATCACCCGGCTTGTATTGCCAATAAGATCGGAGATGCTGTTTGGATCGGTACATCTGCTAACCAAACTTCATGGAAACGTTTTAGTGTTCCTTTTACTTATACAAGCAGTTCAGCACCTACACATATCATGATCAATATTACTTCTTCTGCTAATCAAATGACAACAATTGTGGGAAGTAAATTATGGATCGATGATCTGTCAGTTGTTTATAATTCAACTAAGGTTAGCGAATTAAAAGAATCGAATGTTAAAGTATACAGTCATGATAAAACTATTTACGTTGATTTCTCTAACCGCAGTGAAGAACAATCTGTATTAACTGTTTTCGACCTTACAGGTAAAGTGGTAGCTACACATAAAGTGGAAGCAAATAAATTAAATACTTTCGATCTTTCTAATTTAAATTCAGGATTATTCCTTTATCAATTGGTGGGTTCAGAAAGTAAAAAGTCCGGTAAATTCATTATCGAGTAATTGATACTTTCGTAGGATTTAAATTTATGTTTAACAGTCCCGATATTCATCGGGATTGTTTTTTTAAGTATGACAAAACATTTTTTTACTTTACTTTTCCTGATCACAGGTATGCTTTTAAAGGCGCAGCAAGGTACTTTAAAAGGTACTGTTGTTGATGATGCCAATAAAGAAGGTTTGCCAGGGGCAACTATTCAATTACTGAATGATAAATCAAAAGGCACTTCTGCGGATGTAGAAGGGAATTATACTTTACAGCTTGATTCGGGTGAATATAAGGTCATTTGTAATTCTGTCGGGTTGTTAGCTGATACTACAGATATTGTTATTTATCCGGGAAAGATCACTGAATGTAATTTCAAATTAAGAACAAATGCAAAGATGCTCGAAACTGTTGTTGTGTCATCAGGAAAATTCGAACAGAAATTAGAAGAACTCACTGTATCTATGGAGGTAATAAAACCGGCGTTGATCAATAATAAGAACACAACAAGTATTGAAACAGCATTAGAACAAGCGCCGGGAGTTTCTATCATTGATAACGATCCTCAAATTCGTGGCGGAAGCGGATTTACGTTTGGTGTCGGAAGCCGTGTAGCAATTGTTGTTGATGGAATTCCTTTGTTGAGCGGTGATGCCGGAAGGCCTGAATGGAACTATATTCCTATCGAGAATATTGAGCAGGTAGAGATCATTAAAGGGGCTTCTTCTGTTCTGTATGGTTCGTCTGCGTTGAATGGTGTTATTAATATCAGAACGGCGTATCCGAGAAGTAAACCAAAGACATTAGTAAATTATTCGGTAGGACAGTATAGCATACCGCGTATGCCGGCCGATAACTGGTATGGTAATTCTATTCCCGGCTATACAAATTTGAATGTTCTTCATTCGCAAATCATAAAGAATAATCTTGATTTTGTTTTCGGGTGTAATTTTAATGCTGACCAGGGTTATATTGGACCGCCACCTCCCGCAAAATATATTCCGGGCGATATAAAACAAGCATTACAAATCGGAAATGATACTATTCCTACTTATACTAATGATGATATGCTAAAGGTAAGAGGAAGAATGAATATGAATTTGCGATACCGTTTTAAAAAGATAGTAGGCTTAAGCGCGGGATTGAATTCAAATGTAATGCTTAATAAAACCAATATGGTTTTGGCATGGTTAAATGATTCTTCAGGATTATACAGAGGCTATCCCGGCGCAGTATTTTTGCAAGACCAGGTACTGTTCAATGTTGATCCTTTCATTCATTATAATCCGGGTAAAGGTATCAGTCATACTTTGAATATGCGGATCTTCAATACAAATAATACTATCTCAAACAACCAGTCGAACAAAGGCACAATGTATTTCGGGCAATATCAATTGCAACGTCTTTTCAAAAGCATTGATCTTGCTTTTACGGGTGGTGTTGTCGGAAATATTTCTTCTTCGTTCTCGCGTTTGTATGCATCCAGCGGTTCTCCTAATAATAAGATCGTGAACGTTTCCGGGTTTTTGCAATTAGATAAGAAGATGTGGAATGTACTTAATATTTCAGGTGGTATCCGCTATGAATATTTTAAAATGAATAATATGCAGAGTGTTGTAGCGCCTATTTTCAGGGCAGGAGCAAGTCTGCAAGTGCTAAAGGGAACATGGGTCAGAACTTCGTACGGGCAGGGTTTCAGGTATCCGACTATCACCGAAAGATATATCACAACTAAAGCAGGTTTATTCGGTGTATTCCCGAATCCTGATCTTAAACCTGAAACAAGCAAAAGTTTTGAAATGGGTTTGAAACAAGGATTTAAGATCCGTCATGTGAGCGGATATATTGATATTGCGGGATTCTATCAGCGCTATAAGAATACGATAGAATATTTATTCGGTACATGGGATCCTGAAATTGCGCTAATAGGATTTAAATTCCTGAATACGGGAGAATCGCGTGTAAGAGGTATTGATGTTTCTTTAGCTTTATCTTCCGATGAATCCAATAAAAAATTTGGTGTGACGGCTCTTATCGGATATACCTATGTTCAACCGGAAAGTTTAACACCGGATAGTATTTACGCACATAGTCCTGCCATTGGCGGACAGGGCCCGGGTACTTACCTCAGTTACAAAAAGGCCAGTATGGATACAACGGATAATATTTTAAAGTATCGTTTCAAGCACATGTTCAAATCCGATATTGAATTCAGGATCTATAAATTCTCGGTAGGGTTCAGCTATCGTTACTATAGTGCTATGGAAAATATTGATAAGGCATTTACAGATCTTGAAGAACTTACGGGTAATGCAAAGGAATATTTCCACGAGATCAAAGCCACCAGTTATTGGAGAAGCCATTATGGTTTTGAGGTCATAGATCTCAGGCTCGCTTATAAATTGAACGAACATCATAAAGTGTCCTTTATTGTAAGTAACCTGATGAATGCTGATTATTCGTTAAGGCCAATGAAGATCGAATCGCCGCGAACTGCTGCTGTTCAGTATGTTTATTCGATCAATTAAAGTTCTTCGATCATCGGAATAAACTTAAATGCCCTGATAACATTTGTCCCCTTCGTTTTTAGTGTGGTGAGCACTGCTGAAGTAAAAACATCAAGTGCCGGAATTATATGTTTAGGGGATGACCGTAAAAGTTGAAGTGCCCGAAAAAATATATGGAGTGTGTGAATTGTAAGTGTGGGTGAACCTAAAATGTAAGCGATTGATGGAAAATATACCTGAAGTGACGAACTAAATATCCTGATTGTGTAAATGAAACTACGAAGTGTCGCTTTTAAGATAGCGAAAGGGCTGACAAAAGTTTCAATTGATGGAAATTCAGCCGGAAGTGATGGGCACAAAAAAAAGGGAAACATTAAATATCTCCCTTTTGTGTGAAATGATCTTGCTTAAGTCCGCTTAACGATTCGAACAAACTTAATGGCGGAAACAAGTTTGAATTCAGGACTGTTGATGCCGTACTTGCCTTTAATGAATGCTTTTACTAATCGCGCTAAAGTCAAAATACCTGTGCTTAGATCATAAAGGATTTTGTTGCGTTCTATTCTTGCATTATCGAATATGGCTTTTGCGGTATAGGCATTGCTGCGAGCGGTTTTCATGTT
>CALMVZ010000011.1 GCA_937873155.1 uncultured Bacteroidota bacterium
TTTTCATGTTTTCCCTTTTTAAAGTTAACGTTTATTTTTCTAGTTATAAACGCTACAGTTTATAGGGAAGCTTTCACCAGAATTCAAGGCTACTAAAGAAAAACTTTAACCAACTAATAAATTAAAACGATGAAAAAACAATTACTTACAATTTTAGCGGCCGGAGCAGTTAGCTCTATGTTTGCACAATTACCTGTAAGCACTGCGCCACAAAACAAAAAAGCAGTGTTAGAAGAATACACAGGGATCCACTGTGGTTTTTGTCCTGACGGTCATAAGATCGCAACCAACATTTACAACGCTGATCCGAATAATGTTATCCTGATAAACGTTCATGCCGGTGGTTTTGCGACCCCTGCGGCAGGTGAGCCTGATTTCAGAACAACTGATGGAACAACAATGAACTCCACATTTGGTATCACAGGTTACCCAACTGGTCAGGTGAACCGTACTCCTTACTCAGGAACCTTAACGTTAAGCCGTGGTTCTTGGGCTGCTGCAACAAACAGCGTTAAAGCACAATCTGCTTATTGTAACGTGGCATTACAAGGAACAATTAATGCTATTACAAGAGTATTAACAGTTCAGGCACAAGTGTACTATACAGGAAACAGTCCTGCAGGTACAAATTATTTAACTGTAATGTTACTTGAAGATAAGGTTCCTGCTATGCAAACTGATTATTCACCTGCAACTTATAATCCGACAAATTATAATGGTGATGGTACGTACAATCATAATCATATGTTAAGGAAAACATTGACCAGCACATTGGGTAATGCTATCACTCCTACAACAATGGGTTCTAACCATTCTGTAACTTATACATATACCATTCCTTCACTTTACGGTGCCGGTACTAATACCAACATAGCTATGTTAGGACGTATGGAACTGGTTGCATTTGTTGCGCAAACTAATGTAAGCGGAAGCAATATTATTAATGCTGCACGCGGGCCGATCACCCTTACCAACATAGCAAATACATTAGATGCTTCTCCGGTAACTTTAACTCCGGATAACATGAACTGCGCAGGTTCTATCGCTTCTACAAAATTCAGCTTTGCTAACTACGGAAGTTCAACTATTACTAATGCTGTTTTCTCTTACAACTTAAATGGCGGCGCTCCTAGTACTTATACATACACAGGTTCAGTTGCTCCTTTAGCATGGTCGAATGTAGTTTCATTACCTGCTGTTTCAGGTCCTCCTTTAGCAACTAATTCAGTTAACATCAGTGTTGTTTCTGTGAACAGCGGAGCTGATCAAAATGCAGCAAATAACAATTACATGAAAACTGTAAATTATGGTATTGCAAATAATACTTTAATGCAAATGGACTTTACACAAGACCGTTATGGTTCTGAAGTTGGATGGGGTGTTTATGAAGATGCTACAATGACTGTTGTTCCCGGAGCTACTGTAGCTTATGGAACTTATCCTGATCTTACAGCTAACGGAACTCAGCTTCACACACACACTTTCGTTGTTAACCCTGCAACTTGTTACCGCCTGATCGTTAACGATCAATATGGTGATGGTGTAAACGCAGGTTACGGTGTTGGTGGTTACTCATTAAAATCAGGAGTAACTCCTGTTGTAACAGGTAACGGTATGTATGGTGCCGGTGAGTTCAAATGGTATAATACAAGTGTTACTGCTGGAATGATAGCTACTAAAGGTTTAAATATTTCAAATGTGAAAGTTTATCCTAATCCGGCAGTGAACAATGCTAACCTTGTTATTGATATGTCACAGAACGAAAACGTGAATGTAGTTATCTTGAACAGCCTTGGCCAGGTTGTGTATAACGAAGCTTTATCACTTGATGCAGGTTCTAACAGTATTAAACTGGATACTGAAAATTGGGCAGGAGGCTTATATAATATCAGCCTTACTACTCCAAAAGGAAATGCAACACAGAAGTTAACTATCACTAAATAATAAATTCAATTTTAAAACAAAAGCCGGTGAATCAGATCCGGCTTTTGTTTTTTGAATTTTAACCCATTAATACAGTATCATGAAAAAAATATTTACTTTAATTACACTTGCCTCTTCAATCACTTTGTTTGGCCAGAGTTTTTCTGTTTATAAGACAAACAATTCACAAACAACAATTACAGCAACCATTACTAACGGTTATAGCCTTGCTGACGTAACTTCTTCGAGTGCACAATCCAAAGGCACATTCAAGATCGTAAATAATTCGGCTTCGACCACATCATTGAATATCATCAGAACTATTGTGTACCAGGCGCCAACCTTGATACTTGACGGATCTACTAATACACCTTATACTTATTTCTGTTTTGGAAATACTTGTTTTCCGAGCAATGTTTCAACTGCAGGATCATCTGATTATACTATTCTTGGCGCGGCAGGCTCAACAGTTGCCCCATTCGACAACTCCACAGCCAATGCACAGCCTTTTATCGTTTATTTTGAAGAGGCGCCAACAACCGGGAATTATTATGTCCGCTACAAAATATTCAATGTGAGTAACCCTAACGATTCCATTACTTTCAATTACAAATACAATGAGTTTCCGGGTATTGGTATTAACGAAAATGTAAATACTATAGAAAGCGTTTCAGATGTTTTTCCTAACCCTTCAAATAATGCAGTGAATTTTTCTTTGCAGCTTAAAAAGGAAAGTGATGTTAAAGTTGAGGTATTCAATAGTCTTGGTAGTTTAGTTTACACAACTACTGAATCAAGATCTGTTGGAAAAAATAAATTATCATTCGATTGTTCTAAATATAATTCAGGATTATATTTTGTAACGATCTCTGCGGGTGAATCCAAGATCACAAAACGATTAGTGATCTCTAAATAATCCTCTTTTTTAATAACTATTAAAGACCGGTTAACCCCGGTCTTTTTTATTCCAGGAAATCCGTTTTTATGGCATATTACACTGTTTTTCAGTATTTTATACACATATTGATCAAGATTGGATTCTGAGCGTATATTTCGTAAATTTATTATCTGATCATAATTCTGTTAAAACAAACATTAAATAAATACACATGAAAAAACAACTACTCATTTTAGGATTTGCTTCGTTAAGCATTTTCGGGATCGCGCAAACTACCCGTATGTCTTTATATGAAGAATTTACCGGAGAGAATTGCGGCCCTTGCGCTTCAACTAATCCCGGGTTAAAAGTTTTATTAGACGCGAATGCATCTAAGATCATTCCTATTAAATGGCAGGTTGATATTCCTTCGGCTCCAACAACTACATGGTCGTTGTGGCAAACCAATCAAACAGAGATCTCATGGCGTGCTTATTCTTATGGTTACGGGATCACTTCTGCGCCTAGCGGAAGAATTGATGGACAAGCCCAAACAGCTTTTGGCGCTTCTTCAAATAATGCCGGTGCTATGACCGCTGCTGCAATTAGCAGTGCCCAGGCAGTTCCTTCTCCTTTTACTATTTCTATGCAACGTTCATGGGATGTAGGTATGACCGTATTTACAGTTACTGTTAGTATTACTGCGGCACAAACATATACTTGTACTGGTCCGTTAAGATTCAGATTAGTAATGGTTGAAAAGAAGATCAATTTCGCTTCTGCACCGGGAACAAATGGTGAGAAAGATTTTTATTACACTGCTCGTAAATCGTTCCCTACCTTACAAACCGGAACTTCTTTGCCAACATCATGGACAACCGGTCAAAACCAAACTTTCACTATTGCATGTACAGCACCTTCTTACATTGTAACAAAATCTGAAGTGGAATGTATCGGATTTATCCAGGATGACGCTACGAGGAGAGTACAACAAGCCGGAATAACAAAAGCTCCGAATGATGCACAAAATCTTGGAGTCGTTAGCAGTTTCTATAGCTGTTCCACAACTCATACTCCTGCAATAGCAGTGAGAAATGTTGGTGACAATGCGATCAGTACAATGACCATACTTCCTGTTCTTGACGGAGTTCCGGGAACACCTTTCGCATGGGCAGGATCTTTAGCAGCAGGCGCTACAACAACTGTTACGATGCCTGCAGTATCAACTACTGTAGGAAATCACACTTATTCTACAAACATCACTGCAGTGAACAGCGGCGCTGATGATTATCCTTCGAACAATTCGAAGAACGGATCGTTCGCAGTCAGTACAACTGTAACAGCAGCACCTATCGTACAAACATTTTCATTATCAACTTTTCCGCCGACAAACTGGTATAGAAATAACCAGGATAACGGTACTTTCCAATTCTCGAGAATACCAACTGTAAATGCGTATGGAACAACTCCTGCGGGCGCAGTAAAATATGATTCCTGGAATAATCCTGTTGTTGGTGACAGGGATGAATTATACATGCCACACGCTAATTTCACAGGAATGACCAATATGAAATTAACTTTCGATGTTGCCCACGCAATGGTTGACCCTACAGTTATTGAAGGATTAGATGTAATGGTTTCAACAAATTGTGGTGTTACATGGAACAACGTGTATAGTAAATATGGTACTGTTCTTGCAACAGCTCCTGTTTATACTGTTGCCTTTACCCCTTCTGCCACACAATGGAGAAGTGAGGTTGTAAATTTAGGTGTCTACGATGGTATGCCAAATGTATTAGTGAAGCTTGTTCCGTATAACTCATACGGAAATAATATCTGGTTAGATAATATCAACCTGATCTCTTCAACCGATATTTCTTCAACCACACTTAATTTTGACGCGATAGATGTTTATCCGAATCCCGCACAAAATGAGGCAACTGTTCGTATCACTACTCCAACGGGAGGTAATTATACATTGCTATTATTTAATGTAATGGGACAAATGGTAGATCAAAAAGATATGGCCGCTGATGCAGGAAGCAGCACGGTTACTTTTGATACTAAAGATCTGGCATCAGGTTTATATAATGTTATCATTACCAATAAAGCAGGGAACACAACTGTAAAAAAATTAACCATCAATAAATAGACCAACCTTCTTTCAAAAGATCGGCTCAATACGGGCCGATCTTTTTTAATCCTAAAATCCACTCTATGAAAAAAATATTTACTCTTTTCTCTATTCTTATAATCGGAACTTTAAATGCCCAAAGTCCAAGCATTGAAGCCTGGACCTTAGATAAAAACGGTGCCGATTCATTGCAGCTTACAAATGGAATGACTGTAGCTTTCCTGACATCTGCATCAAGTTCAGTTTCCACATCGCAGGTAGAAGTTAAAATAAAAATCAAAAATATCTCTTCAGCCAACACTTATACATACTCAGTTGAAAGAAAGGATGTAGTTTTAAATCCCGCAGGGCCTGCAGGCGCGAAAGCCTATTTTTGTTTTGGAGATCTGGGAACATGTTATCCTGCATTTGTAACAGAACCAGTTGATGAATTCAACGTGTTAGGCCCAGGCGGTTCTACAGTAGCAGGTAAACACATGGTAGCTTATTTGGATGAAGCCTATACCACTGGTTACTCAGAAGTACGTTATAAATTATTCAATGTAGGTACAGGTAAAACAGGCACAGGCGCTGATACATTAAGCTGGACCTTTAAATACAACCAGTTCATGAGTGTTAATGAATACAATAACATTCTTGAAAGCGTAAGCAATGTTTACCCTAACCCTTCAACCAATAACGCTAATATTACCGTTGTTTTAACTGATGAAGTTCCTGTAAAAGTTCAGGTATATAACAGCCTTGGCGCTTTGGTTTATACCGGAACTGAACAACACCTAACCGGCAAAAATAAACTGGCGGTTGATTGTTCAAATTTCAATAATGGCCTCTATTTTATTACTGTTACCGCAGGTAATGCAAAAGTTACCAAGCGTATGGTCGTTAATAAATAACCCACAACCCCTTGATATTAAGCCGCCTTTTGGGCGGCTTTTTCTTTTTATATAGCTCAAATTTTTGTTTCTTTGGGCTTGTAAATTTTACCCCTATGGAATTATATTTAGACTCGGCCAACCTTAAAGAAATTGAAGAAGGTTTTAAGCTTGGATTTTTAAACGGTTTGACCACTACCCCAACCTTTATGCAGAAGGAAGGGATCACTGATATTGATGGCACTATCGTTAAATTAAGCAAGATCGTTCCCGTACTTCAGATCGAAGCTTTAGGAAATACCGCAGAAGAAGTTCTGGCTGAAGCTGAACGTCAATTAGCATTAGGATTAGATAAAACCAAAACCGTTTTTAAAATTCCTGTTTCGTTAGAAGGCGTGCGCGCCTGTAAACTACTACGTGATAAGGGACTTTTAGTGAACGTACACTTAGTTTATACATTGCAACAAGCTTATATGGCCATGCAGGCAGGAGCAACTTATGTTTGTCCGCTCGTAGGCCGTTTACAGGATCAGGGACACGATGCATTAGCTTTAGTTCAACAATGCGTGGATGCTGTTGATCTTTACGGTTACGATACAAAGATCATGTTCTCATCAGTTCGTAATGCAGAACACGTGAGAAACGCGATAAATATCGGTGTGCATACAATCACTGTTCCTCTTAAGATCATCAAACAATTAACCGAGAATAATTTCACTACTGTTGGTACCGATCAGTTCATTATGGATACCCGTTTAATGATGGTGAAAGTAAAGGAAGCTATCAAAGGAATTAATCCGGTGGTTGTTGAAAGCACTTCTATTACAGATGCTATTGTGAAAATGACTGAATTCGGTTATGGTGCGATCACTGTTACAAAAGCAGACGGAAGCATAAAAGGTGTATTTACTGATGGTTCTCTCCGTAAATTAATTATGGAAAAAGGCCGCGATATCTTAAATAAGAAATTATCTGACCTTGAATACCGCGAGCCAATTACTATCGAGGGGAATGTTCTGTTGAATGATGCGAATGCTTTATTCAAGAAAACAAACGTTGACACTATTGTTGTTACTGATGGCGGTAAGCCGGTTGGGATGTTAGATATCCAGGATATACAAGCCTGACAGAATTATCCCGAAGGGATCACTATGTGACGATTTTCGAAGTGCGATTGACGATTAGCATTAACAAGATCGTAAACAGATTTAGGTATTCGTAATTCGTCAATCGTAACTCCTAATTTAAAATGAGCAATCTAAAGGTTTTCGAAAATAACGGGGGTAAGTTCTTAGTTTCAGAATCATTGCTCATTTCCAATCTTAGCCGTATCAAAGCTTTTGTTTTTGATTGGGATGGTGTCTTTACCAATGGGAAAAAAGACCACAACCAACAGACCACTTTTAACGAAGTGGATTCAATGGGAACAAATCTTTTACGTTTCACTTATTTTTTAAAGAACAAACAATTACCTATTACTGCTATCATATCCGGAGAGAATAATACCACCGCTCTTACTTTTTCGGCACGCGAATGTTTTAATGCTACTTATTTTAAAGCAAAAAATAAAACAGATGCCACAAAGCATCTTTGCGAAACGTATGGCATTTTACCGAGTGAAATTGCTTTTGTTTTTGATGATGTCCTTGATCTAAGCGTTGCAAAAGAGTGCGGGATCAGGATCTTTATTCCACGTAAAGCTAATCCATTGTTCAATGAATATGTCATGAAAAATAAATTAGCTGATTATATGACAGGTTCTGAAAGCGGAAATTTTGCGGTTAGGGAAAGTTCGGAAATTCTAATGTGCTGTTACGGCCTATTTGACGAGGCGGTTACGCAGCGGGTCAATTATTCTGATAGCTACAGCAATTACATCGCCCAACGCAATGCTATAAAAACAAAACACTTTATTATTAATGAAGGAAAGATCTCAGAACTTCAAAAGCCGTAACCTTTGAATTCCTTTGTAAATTCTTTTTCGTCGAAAGGCTGGTTGATCTTAATATTACTGTACTCGTAATTTTCAAACAGTCCAATGTCATCATAAATACTTACACCAACCGGGATCATCGTTTTTTCATCAATATAGAACACAGCTTTTTTACAATACATACTCGGGACCTGTAATTTTCTGCCTTCTTTTAAATACCCGAAATCATTGAACAGATCATTCTTCGTTCTCAGCAAATAATCATTTATACTCTGTTTATAAGCAATACTGGTTGCGGTTTCTTTTTTCTGAACGGTATATTCATAATACGGAAAGGTCTTTGTTTCATAAACTATCATATGACATGAATAACCATTGTGTTCGTGCTTTCCGAGGTAACTCAGGTTCTTTGCCAGGTTATCTTTGTCCTTACCTAAGATCAGGGAGATCGTTCTTCCAATGAAATCAAACCCTAATTCGTTGATGGTATAATGCTGATTTTTCCGCATCATATTTCCTCGCGGATCCAATGTTAAAGTTAAATACGGAAAAACATGTGGTTTTACAACTGCCTTATTGTTGTGTTCGCCTGCCACATAAAGTATCTCGAGCTTACCTTGTCTGCCAATAAAATATAACTTACGTGGACTTACATTTACTTTGATCTCTGACGCAGCTGAAGAATACACGTTATTTATACGCTCCAAAGCTTTTATACTGGTTCTGATCGTTTTTATATTTTTTATCGAATCGATCATGCCCACAAGCATTTTTAAGGCCTTATCTGACGCAATAGCCTGAGCCGAAATGTTCCCTGATAAAAAAGAAACCAAAAAAACTATGAGTAAATGCTTTCTCAATGAAATAATCCCTAAATTTAATCCTAAGTTTTTAATTGAATATTATATCTGATGAAAATTTTAGGAATAATTCCCGCCCGCTATGCCTCTACCCGTTTTCCGGGAAAACCTCTTATTGAAATACTCGGAAAATCGATGCTGCAAAGGGTTTACGAACAAGCTAAACGATCAGGGAATTTAACAGATGTAATAATTGCAACAGATGATGATAGAATAGCTTCACACGCCAAGTCGTTCCGTGCTACTGTGATACTGACAAAAGCCGAACATCCGAGCGGTACTGACCGCAGTTATGAAGCTTATTTAAACAACAAAAAGCAGTACGATTATGTGATCAATATCCAGGGCGATGAACCTTTTATTGACCCTTCACAGATCGATCTTTTAGCCAATACCTGTGATGGAAAAACTGAACTCGCAACATTAATGATAAAGTGTAACGATCATTCTGTTCTATTCGATAAAGGTGAAGTGAAGATCACACTCAATAGTAATAATGAAGCTCTTTATTTCAGCAGAATGGTGATTCCTTTTATTAAAGGGGTTGATGAGAAAGAATGGCATAAACATTTCAGTTATTACAGGCATGTAGGGATGTATGCATACAGAACAGATATCCTTGAAAAGATCACCAAATTAAAGCCTTCCCCTCTCGAAATAGCCGAATCACTTGAACAATTACGCTGGCTGGAGAACGGATTCAGGATAAAATGTGCCGAAACATTACATGACAGCCATTGTATTGATACCCCGGAAGACATTGAGAAAGTGATAAAATTAATGGGGATAAAAGCCTGACCTTATTGAGGTCCGCCCTTATCCATCCAGCACAGGATAGAATCTATTTTTGATTGTGGTAATAACCCGAACGGAGGCATTGGGTTATTGATGTTGGTAATACGGTCTTTTATACGCCCGTTCGTCACCTGTGACAAAACACTTGAATAAGTTGTAAGATCAACACCTCCTGAACCAAAAGGGCCGCTATGGCAACTAACGCATTCATTATCAAAAATAGCCTTTGTAGCATTGGTATATCTTATGGAATCACAGGCGCCTGCAGGAAGAGGTTCTGCCTTTTTTGGTACAAGGCCTACCTTATTATCACAGGATACAATTACTGCTAAAATCACAAAAAGAGAGGTGTAAAATATCCGGTTTTTCATTGTAAACTTATAAGCTAAAATACTTATTTATTATAATATAACAATAAATATAATAATATTTTTTATTTTTACTATGTTAATAAAATCCCAATGAAAAAACACTTATTTATCATTACAATTTTCACGCTTATTTTTACCGGTTTATCTACTAATGCCTTTGCATTGGATGCTGCCGACCAGGTTAAAATGACCCTTGCAAAGCAAAAATTCTATGCCGGCGATGTGGTTGGCGCTCTGAATATCTATAAAGAGGTCCTTGTAAAGAATCCAAAAGATCCTTCTGTATTGCATTTTGTAGGATTGTGCCATTACACTTTAAAAGATTACGAAAAGGCGACTGAGAATTTCAATAAAGCCAAAGAAATAAAGACAGATATGAAATATGAAACCTATTTATACACCGGAAAATTATTTCAGTTAGGCGGAAAGTACGATGAAGCAATTGTTGACTTTGGAGAATACAAGAAATTAGCGCCTGCAAAGGAAGCTGCTGAAGAAGATGTTGATGTTTGGATCGATCAGTGCAATACTGCTAAAATATTATTAGCTGCGCCCTTAGATGTTAAGGTTGAAAACATGGGTGCTGAAATTAACAGTAAATACGATGATCAATCACCGGCTATCTCAGCCGATGGAATGATGTTAGTGTTCAATACCCGCCGTCCGGAAACAACAAATTCTCCTTTGGATATTGAAGGTGATGGGAAATATTTCCAGGATATTTATTTTTCCAATTTTGATACTTTGACAAAAAAATGGAAACAAGCGGATGATGTTCCCGGCTCTATCAATTCGAACAACGCGCATGATGCCTGTACAGGAATTTCTGCAGATGGGAAAATAATTTTTATCTACAAAAATGATCTTAAAGATCCTCAATCACGCGGTGGAGACATTTACTCTTCAAAAATTGTGAATGGTAAATGGAAGACGCCTTCGAACATGGCTAAACCAATTAATACTACTTATTGGGAAGGCGGCGCTTGTATCTCTCCTGACGGAAAGACAATTTTCTTTACAAGCGAACGCCCGGGCGGAAGCGGTAACTCTGATATCTGGATGGCAAAACGTTTAACAAAAACTACCTGGGGCAAACCAACGAACATTGGCCCTGATGTTAACACACCATTTGACGAAGTTGGTTTATTCCTGGCACCGGATGGAAAAACATTATTCTTTTGCAGCAATGGAAAAGGATCGATGGGTGATTACGACATCTTTAAAACTGTTTTAGAAAACGGAAAATGGAGTAAGCCGGTTAACTTAGGTTACCCGATCAACTCTGATAAACGTGATGGACCTTTTTGCGTGAGCGCAAATGCACAAACTGGATACTTTGCAAGTAACCGTGATGGTGGTTTAGGAGAGAGTGATATTTACCAGGTTGACTTAACAAATTACGCTGTATTAGAGAAAGACGGGAAAAAAGTCAGCAATAACGGCTTAAGTATTTTAAAAGGTGTTGTGCGCGATGGTTATGAAGGATATGGCGTTGCGGATGTAGACATTCAATTTGCTGATGAAAGCGGCACTAATGTTGGAAGTACAGTTACCAATGAGAATGGCGAATATTTCATCACACTTAAAGGCGGAATAAAATACACAATGACCCTAAAGAAAAAAGGTTTTAAAGATCTGACAGAGCCTGTAGAATTAAAATTAGGCACTAAAGAAACTTACTCTTTGGTAAAAGAATTTTTATTGAAAAAGTAATATTAACTTTAAGACGAAATTAGATCCTCCATTTACAATGGGGGATTTTTTTAATACAAAAATTCCCAGGCCGATTTATAGAATCCGTTCTTCTCACAATATTCTGTGAAAGCTTTATAAAAAGGATGATTGCCGACAGTTGCAGTATCCATTATAACAACGAGTTTCTTTTTAGCTCTTGTTAAAGCAACATTCATGCGACGGATATCGCTTAAGAAACCGATCTCTGAATTAGAATTACTTCTTACTAATGAAATATAGATCACATCGCGTTCCTCTCCCTGGAAACCATCAATCGTCTTGACTGAAATGTGTCCAATTGGTTTATTATTGAGATCTTGTTCCGTTAATTTTTCTTTCAATAATTCAATTTGTTCTTTGTATGGGGAAATTATTCCGACCATGATATGATGTTGTTGTTTGCTGTAACCGTACTGCTCCAGCAATAAATTCAAATGCTTATACAACAAGTCAGCTTCTCCTCTGTTCAACATACTTAATGTTTCCGGGTTTTGCATCTCATCAAAACTACAACCGGCCGTATCCACTAATTCAATAGGCAGTTTTAAAAAATCAGAATCACTTGTGGCATCTAACAACGCATCCTTGACAGAAATATCCGCCTCCAGTTCATTCTTATAGAAATAAGAATTACTGAAGCTCATGATAGCATTATGCATTCTATACTGTCGAGTTAACAAAGAAGAAGCATTCTCTAATTTCATACACGTATCCAGCAATGTAACATCTAATCCCTCTTTTTTTGCCTGCTGGCTTTTCACCACAGGGGGTAATTGAAAATGATCGCCGCTAAAAATAACACGCTTGCATTTTAATAAGGGGATCCAAACCATTGGTTCCAAAGCCTGTGAAGCTTCATCAAAAAATAAAGTATCGAATGTTCTTTTGATCAGGGAACGATTGGTGGATGTAACAGGTGTACAACAGATCACTTGCGCTTCATCAAACAAAGTATTTACAACATGGTCTTCCAGTAATCTAGCTTCCTTTATACAATTCTTTGCCTCGGCATAAAAAGCAGCACGCTGTTGCGCATCTTCCCTACCGAAAACACGTTTGTATTTTCCTGCCATCCTAAAATACTCTTCTGCATTCTTTCGTAGATTCTTAATGTCTTTATAATACTCGCTGCTTTGAATTTGTCCGTCGATCGTCATCCCCATTAATTCTTCAAACACGCGCGCAGGATGCCCGACCCGCAAAACTTTCACGCCTTGTTCATGCAGTTTTTCAGTGAGAAGATCTACTGCTGTATTCGTCGGTGCACAAACCAAAACTTGTTTTTCTGTTTGTAATGTTAAACGGATCGCTTGTACTAATGTTGTTGTTTTTCCTGTGCCCGGCGGGCCATGAATAACTGCAACATCATTCGCGGATAAAGCATGACGGATGGCTCTGTTCTGCGATAAATTTAAATTCGGGATCATAATATTCTCGTCCTGCTTCTCAAAACTTAATTTTTGTTGCCCTGAAAAGATCTCCCTCAGCTCAGCCTGTTTACAATTCCTTGCGTTGATCACAACATCAAGCGCCTTCTGCATTTCGGTATAACTGTTGTCATCAAACTGAATGTTCACGCCTAATTTACCATCATAAGCCCAGTCAGGTAATTCTTCAACATGCAAAATGATGAGCATTTTATTTTTTCCGGAACGCTTAATGGTACCGATCACTTCGTTTTGTTCTTCAGCTTGCTTATTAGAGAACAGTGAAATGTTCTTCCCCGTACTGAAATGATGGGGCATATCGAGGTTAGTGGTTCGCTCCACTTCTATCTGCAATAACTCACCATAACCAATTTCACTATTAAGGATCTGAATAGGATACCAGGTCACACCATTTTGCTTACGGCGTTCTATCCCGGCTTTCAGGAATTCTTCTTTATACTGCATAAAGTCTTCTTCCCTCTCAACAAGGAGTAATTCCTTTAATAATCTTAAATGTTTTATTGAGGGTGAATCCATATACTTCGGCAGCTCAGAACCGTTTCAGGGTATTTTAAGAAACACCTGAGAATCGGTATATTTGTTTATTTATAAATGATCTTTAACACCATAGAGTTTGTTATTTTCCTGCTAGTGGTATTTATCCTCTATTGGCGCTTTTTCAGCAAAAATAGCACGAAACAAAATGGTTTGCTACTAATTGCCGGTTATTTTTTTTACAGCTGGTGGAGCTGGAAATTCTTACTCCTATTCATTGCCACTTCCCTGATCGACTTCTATGCTGCCCAAAAGATAGAACAGCATGAAGACATTAAAAAACGAAAACTGTTTTTAGGATTTTCTCTTGGGGGAAATCTGCTGGTATTAGTTTTCTTTAAATACTATAACTTCTTTGTAACGGAATTTGCAAATCTATTTTCATTAGATCCTGCAAACCTGACTTTAAATATTATTCTTCCTCTGGGCATCAGCTTTTACACTTTCCAGGCAATGGCCTACACCATTGATGTTTACAGAAAAACCACAAAAGCCGAAACTAATTTACTCACCTATTTACTTTACAGCAGTTTCTTCCCGCAAATGTTATCCGGTCCTATAGAACGAGCTAACCGTTTAATGGGACAATTCCGCGCAAAACGTGAATTCAATTATACACAAGCGACAAAAGGATTAGAGCTAATGTTATTCGGTTATTTGAAAAAAGTTGTACTGGCAGATAATTTAGCTGTGATAGCTGACAGAGGGTTTTCTTTTCCGAATGATTATTATGGATTGAATCTAGCTGTTGCGGTCTTATGTTTCACCTTTCAGATCTATTGCGATTTTAGCGGCTATACAGATATTGCAAGAGGAGTTGCCAGGTTGTTTGGATTTGAACTGATCAAGAACTTTAATAATCCTTATTTCGCAGAGAACATCAATGATTTTTGGAGAAGAAGACATATTTCACTCAGCACATGGTTCCGTGATTATTTATACATTCCTTTGGGTGGAAACAAAAAAGGTAAAGCAAGAACAACCTTCAATATCATTTTAGTCTTTGTCGTTTCAGGACTTTGGCACGGAGCCAGCAGAACTTTTTTAGCATGGGGACTATACCACGGCTTGTTATCTGCCATTAATCGCTTACTCAACGTTAAAATTGAATTTCCGAAACCAATAAAGATCTTCATCACTTTTTTAATTGTTGCTTTTGGATTGATCTTCTTCAGAGCTGCAACTATGCCTGATGCTTATAAAGTGATCGGGAATTTATTTTCTACAGGTGGGAGTTTTAGCATTTTAAATGGCTTGCCTGTTTTAAAACTGATCTTTTTGTTCAGCACGCTTTTTATTGTCCTGATCTTAGAACGATTGAATGAAGTGAGGCCTGAAATTTTTCATTCCTTATTCGGAAAACGTTTGTATAAATATTCAGCTTATTATTATGCCGTGTTAATGATCCTTGCACTCGGGGTTTATAATAATGCACCTAACTTTATCTATTTTCAGTTCTGATGAAAAAGTTCATAAAGAAAATATTACTCTTCAGTGCCCCGATCCTAATCGGACTGATAGTGATTTTCTTTATCAAGACTGATCGGGAATTCTGTTATAATTATATAAAAGGTGATTGTGAAGGAAGAGGAAAATTACTTTACAAAAAAATTTACGAGGAGAAAAACTCCGTGGATTATTTATTTGTAGGATCTTCGAAAACGTGGAATGATATCGATGATGGTTTATTGGAAAATCTTATTAATTCACCGAATTCAATGCGTATTAAATTATTTAACACCGGTTATTGTCGTTTTGGAAGGAATTTAGATTATTTGTTTTGTAAAGAGTTCTTAAAACGGAACCGTCTTAAAAAAATATTTTTGGAAGTACGTGCTGATGAATCAACAACTTCCCATCCTATTTATGCTTATCTCGCCAACGGCACTGAAGTTTTAGAAGGTGCTGCTGCTTTGAATGGCAACTTGTTTGCCGAGATCTATGATCATCTTCTAATGAATATAAATTACTCGAGATGCTTATCAAGATTAGAAACCGCAGAGATCAATAAAGAAAATATCCCTGAACACGGTTATAATAACATTGACAGGATACTTGACCCAGGAACATTAGATGAATTTTATTCAAAGGAGCAAATTCGTGTCTCGGAAAATAAAGTTGATACTTCAGCGGTGGCTTACCGTTTCAGTAATTATTATTTATCCAGGCTAAAAAAATTATGCGATGCTAAACAAGTTGAATTGGTCTTTGTATATTTAGCAGGTTACGCGAATATTAATAAAGAACCTGCCTTTAAAGCCCAATACGAAAAGTGGGGGAAAGTAATAATGGCTCCTGACAGTATTTATTCAAATAAAACGTATTGGAAAGATGTAGCGCATTTTAATACCTTCGGAGCAACCGCTTATACAAAATTCCTGGCCACTCAATTATCGCGATAACTGAAAGGTCCTGGAAGCTGTTTTGTTCCCGTAACTAACCTCAACTTTAACTCCATTCGAAACCGTAACAGGAATACTCAATTCACGCTCGTTAGTTGTTTTCTCAAATAAATTTTGATCCCCATTCGAGATCTTTACTTTGTAATTCTCCGTTTTCTTCAACCCGTTACAAAATAATTTCATAGTCCCATCTTCGTTCTTTAACAAGGAAACAAAAATCCCATCGTTAGCATGCTCCTTCTTTTTTCCATACAACATTTTAGGGCTACGCTTTATTTCTGTATTATCAGGAGCAGGATTTGAGTCAGAATTTTTCAGAACAAAATTACTCTGCGCATCTTCTTTGGTCCACACTCTTATATAATCGATAACAAATGGAGTAAATGTTGTGGCATCTTTATCAGGTCCCGGATGAAACGGGCCATGATCATCCGCAATAGCAATATTAGCCGCTACATGTTTGGGCTGTGTGAATTTTACTTTTGCAACGGCAATGCATTTTCCGTTCAGATAAAATCTCACTTCATTCTCATCCCATAAACACGACATAATATTATATCCTTTATCAAGGTCGCCATCCAATTTTAGCCAGCCACCAAAACTTCTTTTTTGTCCGATTGCGTTACGAACCTTATCACAGCCCTGACAATGAGTATCCACATGTGTTTGATCCTCGCGCTCACCTTTCAGTTCCATGATATCGATCTCCTCATTGGGAGAACCGCCGTACAACCAAAAAGCTGTCCATAAACCTTTATCAGAAGGTGCTTTGAATTTGATCTCGAAATACCCTTTTAAAAATTTTTGTTCGCTTTGAATTAATCCTGAAACATATTTGAATTCCCGCTTATTGAATCCTTGAAAAACACCTTTGCCTGATTTAAGAGAGTCGTTGTCGCCCATCCAATCGATCATCCTTGCATTTACAGTTTTCTTAGCGCTGGTGATGTAAAGATTCCCGTTTTTCAATTCATGATTTTCGTAATCAGTGTAATATTGTTGCTCTTTATTTGAATAGATGCTTCTTGCCCAACCATACCAGCTACTCCATTTCTCTTTATCAATTTGTGGTTCGGAAAACTCGTCTCCATCCCGGTAATTGAAAGTGATAACAGTATCTTTATTGATCTGCCAAAGTATTTGAGCGTTGGAAATTAAGATCCCAAAACTAAACAGGATCAGAAATGATCTCTTCATTATTTTGTTCTTGTTTTAATTCAGCCCGCAATTGACTCGAGGTTTTTGTACTTCCGTCATGACTCCATCCCGGAGGACCGAAAATGTAAAAAAATTTGTCTTTTAAGGATTTGCTTTTTCCAAGATCCCTTAAAATACTTCTCCATTCATGAAAAACCATTTTTACCGGATTATACGTTCCGATGTTTGTTGTTAAACCATATTTCACTTTTTCATCCGGATCCTCTGCTTGAAATGTGCCGAATAATTTATCCCAGATGATCAGCAGCATTCCCATATTCTTATCAAGATACTTTACATTACTTCCGTGATGAACGCGGTGATGAGAGGGTGTAACAATAATATATTCCAATATCCCTAACTTATTGATGGATTGAGTATGTACTAAGATCCCGAAAATTTGAGTCGCCGCATACATGAACATGATGTCGATCCCGCTGAAACCACATAAACTTAATGGAATGAAATAAATAAAGCGGTACAACGGTTGGAACACAGATGAACGAAAGCCAACTGTTAAGTTAAATTCTTCGCTGCTGTGATGTGTAACGTGAACCGCCCAAAACAAACGGCAGTAATGATCAACACGGTGCAGCCAATAATACATGAAGTCTTCAGCGATAAGAAGGGTCACCCAATACAAAACAACATTCTCAATTGTGAAAAAATGAAACTGATAAAAGTAATTCAGTACCAACAAACAGATCCCGCGTACTAAAATATCCAAACCAAAATTTAACGAGGAGAGGTATATGTTGGCGAGAATACCTTTGCCTGTATAATATTGTTTGTTGTGGAAATAACTATATAATAGTTCACCACCTATTACTATTACGTAAATTGGTAATGAAACCATTATTAATAAACTTTCCCTGAATTCCTGCATAATACCGTATGCAAAGATACGGATTGCTATTTAAAAAGCGTTAGCGGACCTTTAACTACCTCACCTGTTCCATCACTTAAGCGGTAACTTATAATGTAGAAATATGTTCCGGCAGAAGCCTGTGTTCCCGATTTGGTAAAGCCATCCCAACTTCCGCCAATTCCATCCCACTCACACATTCTTAATCCCCAACGGTCTAAGATCACACAATGGAAGTCGATAACTCCTGTACCATCTACTTTAAATACATCATTCTTATTATCACCATTTGGCGTGAATACGTTTGGAATATTAATACTTACAGGCTGATAGATATCTATACATTTTGTCAATGAATCAGCGCATCCTGAAGCCGTGGTCGGGCTCACCATCTTAACACAATAAGTTCCGCCACTGTTATAAGTATGGATCGGGTCTGATGCATTAGAAAGAGTTGTACCATCATCGAACGACCAGTTTCCACTTACGCCATAACTTGTAAATGTGATCGCGCTATTCACCGGGTAGGGTGCGCTGGTCACCACATCGAATGTCACAGTATTAACAGGTAAGAATGATATTGTCATAACAGTACTTGAAGAAACAGGGCACCCTGATGCAAATATTCCGGAAGCTGAAACCGTGTAAGTTCCACTCGCTGCATAACAATGTGTTGTGTTTGTTGTTGTGCCTGTAGCATCTCCATAATCAAATACCACTGAACTAAACCCATTTGTAAATGAGAATGAGCTACAAGCACCCGGACAGAACGGTACAGGATTAGTAATGAAAACCATCAATGGAGGAGCAGTAGTTACATTTACAACTGTTGTAGCTGTTGATAAACAAGAACCGTTTGCCCCGTCAACAGAATAAGTTGTAGTTATAGTTGGAGAAACAACAATGCTTGAAGTTGTTTGTCCGCCCGGCGACCAGGTATAATTCGTTGCTCCACCTGCAGTAATTGTTGCTGAACCGCTACAAATTGTAGGACTGGTTACCGTTAGTGTAGGTGTTGGCGTTACAGTAACATCAAATGTTGCAAAATTATTACATCCCGAAGCTTCACCAATCACAGAATAAGTTGTGCTTGTAACCGGCGTATCGGTAAATGTTGAACCGCTTATTCCGGAAGGAGTCCAGGTATAATTAGTTGCGCCGCTCGCCGTCAATGTTACAGTTTGTCCGGAACAAATTGCGGAACCATTCACAGTAACAGTTGGTAAGGCCGTAACCATAACGGTTGTTGTTCCTGATCCGTTACATCCCACAGATGAAACATCAACAGTATAAGAGGTTGTTGTTGTTGGTGTAACTACAACTGTATTAGTATTAGCTCCTGTGTTCCAGGTATAAGAAGTTGCACTGCTGGATGCTGTAAGTGTAACAGATTGTCCGGCGCAAACAGTGGCACTATTAATAGCAACGGTTAATGAAGCACCGACGCTAATATCAGCTGTAGCTGTCGAAATACATAAGCCATTCGCTCCTGTAACTGTATAAGTAGTGGTTGATGAAGGACTAGCTGTAAAAGATGTTCCTGTTACATTGCCGGGATTCCACGTATAAGAACTTGCGCCGCTTGCGTTAAGTGTTCCTGTACCGCCGGGACAGATCGCTATTGGTTGTACTAGTATGGTTGGCGTTGGGGTTACAGAAAGATTAGCAACAGCTGTATTGGTACAGCCGTCTACACTAGATCCTACAACTGTATACGCTTGTGTTGAAGTTGGACTAACGGTCACCGAACTACCGCTCAATCCGCCGGGATTCCATGTATAAGTTGAAGCGCCGCTCGCTGTTAAAGTTGCAGTTTGTCCGGAACAGACATCTGTTACTGTTCCTGTAGAAATAGTTGGAGCGGTATTAACAGTAACAGCTGTCGTGCTCGTTCCTGTACAAGAAGAGTTTGATCCGCTGATTGTATAAACTGTCGTGGTTGTTGGAGTAACAACAATACTATTAGAATTTGAACTTGTTGACCAGGTATAAGTAGTGGCCCCACTCGCTGTTAAGGTTGCCGTTCCACCGGGACAAATACTTGCACTGTTAACTGAAATAGAAATAGCCGTGCCAATATTGATCGCAACTGTTTCCGTACTTGTACATGCGCCATTAGCGCCGGTAACTGTATAAATCGTGGTTGCAGGAGGTGTAGCAGTAAATGTTGTTCCTGTACTTCCGCCAGGATTCCAGGTATAAGTTGTAGCGCCACTTGCAGTTAACGTTGCAGTATTACCGGGACAAATAGTTGCAGAAGGAACGTTTAAAGTCGGAGTCGCAGTAACATTCACAGTTGCAGAATTTGTCCCCTGGCAACTTAAAGAACTTGTTCCTATAACAGTATAACTTTGTGTTGAACCCGGTGAAACTGTAACTGAAGTTCCGGTTAATAATCCCGGATTCCATGTATAAGTAGAAGCTCCACCTGCAGTTAATGTTGCAGTTTGTCCGCTGCATAAAGTTGGCGAGTTAACGGTTACAGTTGGGTTCGGGTTAACAAGAACCTGCGCCGTTTGAGTATTTGAACATAACCCGTTACTACCTGTAACAGTATATATTGTTGTTGTGGTAGGAGACACTGCAACGGTTGCCGTTGTTGGCCCGGTATTCCATGTAAATGTCATAGCTCCGCCGGCCGTTAGTACAACCTGTTGTCCGTTACAAACCGTTCCTGATGAAGCCGTAACAGTAGGTGTTGGATTTACAAGTATAGAAGTAGTTTGTGTATTAGAACAGGTTCCGTTATTTCCCGTAACCGTATAATTTGTTGTTGTCGTTGGCGATAAAGCGATCGTTGCAGTGGTTGGCCCGGTATTCCAAGAATATGTAGTAGCACCTCCGGCAGTTAATGTTACTGTTTGTCCTGCACACAACGTTCCTGATGTTGCGGTTACAGTTGGCAATGGACTAACCGTAATGGAGGTTGTTTGCGTATTGGAACAGGTTCCGTTATTTCCCGTAACCGTATAATTTGTTGTTGTCGTTGGCGATAAAGCAATTGTTGCGGTTGTTGGTCCGGTATTCCACGAATACGTAGCTGCACCTCCGGCAGTTAATGTTACTGTTTGTCCCGCACAGATTGTTCCTGACGTTGCAGTAACAGTTGGCAATGGATTTACTGTAATAGATGTTGTTCTTGTATTAGTACACGTGCCATTGTTGCCGGTAACCGTATAATTTGTTGTTGTTGTCGGTGATAAAGCAATAGTAGCGGTTGTTGGTCCGGTATTCCATGTGTAGGTAGAAGCGCCACCGGCAGTTAAAGTAACAGTTTGTCCTGCACAGATTGTTCCTGACGTTGCAGTAACTGTGGGTAATGGACTCACTGTAATAGAAGTTGTTTGTGTATTGGAACAGGTTCCGTTGTTTCCTGTAACTGTATAATTTGTTGTTGTAGTTGGTGATAAAGCTATCGTTGCAGTGGTTGGTCCGGTGTTCCATGTGTAGGTAGTTGCACCGCCAGCAGTTAAAGTTACTGTTTGTCCGGCGCACAGCGTTCCGCTCGATGCTGTTACAGCAGGTAAAGGATTTACCGTAACTGTTGTAGTTTGAACACTGGTACATGTTCCCACGCTTCCTGTAACAGTATAATTGGTTGTTGTGGTTGGAGTAACAGTAATTGAATTTGTAGTTGGACCTGTATTCCAGGTATACGTTGTAGCTCCACTGGCTGTTACTGTTGCAGTTTGTCCATTACAGATGCTGACAGGTGCTGCGGTTATACTTGGTGCAGAAATCACATTGACAGTTGTTGTAATATTTGATGAGCAAGTTGCGACACTTCCTGACAAAGTATAATTAGTGGTGACAGTAGGTGTGACATTGATAGTACCTGTAGTTGGTCCTGTATTCCAGGTATAGCTTGTAGCTCCGCTTCCGTTCAAAGTTGCCGTTTGGCCTGCACAAATGGTAGGGCTATTAACCGTTAGTGTTGGCCCGGGAAGAACATAAATAAGCGATTGAGAGCGGTAAGTTCCTTCCGGACAAAAACCTACCCAAACAGTATATGTGCCAGGTGTTGTAAAAACTGAGGTAGTATACACCGGACCGAATGAGGTAAAAAACCCTCCAAGTGCTTGATTGAGCCAGCCCATTCCCCAACCACCGTTATTTCCGGCAGTAAGAGTTGCTGAATTATTCACACAAATAGTTACTGAAGGGGTTGATGTAAGAGTTGGCACTACTAAGAGAGTACCTGTTGATCCTGCCCCACCCGCAGTAGCACCGTTAGGAGGGAAATTCAATGCTATATTACTCGCATTTCCAGTAACAATTCCATTTGCTCCTCCATTGACATTATTTGCAGGTAGTGCACCGGTATAACCAATGTATCCGCCGCCGCCGCCGCCGCCAGGACCCATGGCTTGTGTATTACCGCATATTGCTCCATGAGTATTGTTGCCTCCAACTCCTCCTCTCGCAAAAATCGCTGTTGGAGCCGTAAGATTGGTTGTTCCTGCTACATCCAACATAACAGTTCCCCCACCTCCGCCGCCACTCGCACCATCAGATGAACCACAATTTCCTGCGTTACCTCCGGCAGCGCCATCAGCGTTAATGGTCCCTGAACCTGTCAAATCACCATAACACATTATATAAACTAAACCTCCTCCGTTTCCACCACGTGCTCCCTGGCCATCATTAGAATCGCCGGTTCCACCACCGCCACCAAGAAATATTCTACCGGTTGAATAATCTAACGGTCGACCCCCAATACCTCCGAAATTTCTTCTTGAATCTGCAGCCCATCCTCCTGCACCGGGCGGAAGTGTATTAGGATTTCCATTATTTGTTGAAGCAGTATAACCTCCACGGCCTCCCCCCGAAGAAGTAAAAGTTGAAGTTATAACTCCATCGATATTCCATGCTGCATTATAACCGGCTGCAGGATTACCAAATGCTTTGTATGCAGATAACGCACCTCCGTTACTTCCGCCGCCGCCGCCGCCGTTTTCCGAAGTGCCGCCGCCGCCGCCGTTGGCAATTGCGCCCCTGGCGAAAACTCCAGCAAATGATGTTTTATATACGTTTGTATCCCCTGCTATACTTTCTCCTTTATAACCACCTTCAGCCGGCTTGGTCGATCCCCATTTAGTTCCAAATCCAACAGTTCTGTTCTCAACTCCGCCGCCTCTGAATCCTTTACCTACCACACTAAAGGAAGGTGTACTATTCATTACTATATTCGATTGCGACTCAACTGCTAAAACACCGCCCGTTGTACCATTCCAAGGCGGGCAAGTTAAATAACCTGCTCCGCTAATAGTTAATGTTGTATATCTGGGCACACGAACAATTTGTACTTTCCCACTTACCTTATAACTTTTAGTAATAGCACAATCCACCCCGAAATAAGCAGCACCCATTGAATTCACCTGGGCAAACTCATAATTTCCTGCATTATTATAATTTGTAACATAGCCCATCGAAGTATCCTGAGGAAGGGTCATTGTTGTATCTATAAAATAAGCTTTAGTGGCATTAACACTTGCGCCCTGCATTTGAATGATCATAATAAGATCTCCAACTGCAAATCCTGATGTACTTAAACAGCTAATGAACAGATCCCCTGCATTTGCATCAACGACTAAAGGAGTATATATATTTACTGTGGTGTTAGCCACTGTAATATTTCCTATACCGTCTTTTCCTCTTTGTGAGAAAAGAGAAAGTGTACAAACAACTAATAATAATGAGATGTAATATTTTTTCATTTCTATTCCTGAAAATTCTTTTTTTGCAAGAGTCTAATTTAATTAAAATTTTCTTAAAACAGGTTTACCGTTCATCATTTTTTAAGGCTATTCACTCACTGACAAACCTATATTATACAATACGTAAGTCAACCTTTAGAAGTTGGGCCTTCTGAGAACTATATAAAATTAAATTTCAATACATCTAATCCCTTTAAAAACAAAAAGTCCCTCCGCCTGAGGCGGAAGGACGTTTTTGAACCAAAGCAAAATTGCTTAACCCTTAATTATAACAATTTGCCTATATTTTAGTTTAATTTGAATGGTGGGATCTTGCCTTCATTCATTAACTGAACGCTTTTCTTTTTATGCTCTTCGAAATTACCGAAAGCTAATGCGTCTAGCATTTCTTTCTTGGTCATTTCAGGATTACCAAACTGCTTACGGATCTCATCTGCGCAACGGTCAACATACTTCTCAAATTTAGCAGGAGCCCATAAGTATTCCTTCTTAACAGCCTCTTTGTCAAATTTAAATTCTTCGGGTAAACCACCTTCAATCTTAGATTTAATATCCAGGCCTTCGTAGCTTTTTGGAAGCTGACGGTTGTCAAATAAAAACGGCTTGGAAATCATAATGACATGTTTCTTTCTCTTAGGATCTATCATTGATAGTCCTTCGATACGCAAACCTTTTTTCTTAAGGCCGTTGTATTTGCTTTCAAAATTCTTAAGTATCTCGAACATAGCTTTATAAAAGTGGGATTACAAAGTTACGAACAAATCCTGTTAATAATTCCCCAATTTAGACGAAGGTCGCTTTTCATAGACAGAAAAAACTGTGGAAATAGTGTTGTTAAGCTGTTTATAGCTTGTTAATTGAGTCTTGATTATTGTATAATATATTGATATACAATATATTATATAATAATTTCCATCTTGTTAATTACTAGGAAACAGAGGTCATCCGCTTCTTCCCGAAATCCAGTATAGAATCGATGAACTCATATGGCTTATAGTGGTTTATAGCCGCTTGGTGGTATATACAAGTAGCAGGGGTCATACCCGGTAAAGAGTTTACTTCTATAAAAATCACCTCGATTTTATTCGGATCAAAAATTCTGACGAAAGCGTCGATACGACAATACCCAACGACACCTAAAGCTTTTGCTGCTTTTCCTAATTCCTGCTTTACTTTATCGGAAATGTGCTGGCGATCTTTTGGATTCGGAGAATAACGCGCCGGCGTAATGTTTTGTCCTTGCCCCGCTAAGAATTTTTCTTCCAGGCTTAAGATATCTCCTTCCGCCAAAGCTTCAGAAGCTTCAAAAACTTCATATTCCAATTCCCCTTTCGAATTGAATTTCGTAAGCATGCCTCCGGTAATTTCTAAAAAATGTTTTGCGCCATTCTTAGAAATTAATTCTTCTACCAGGATCATCTGTTTCTTCGGAAATTCTTCTTTCGGCTTGATGTGTAAAGTTTCTGCTGCTTTTGCGTCTAATTCTTCACCCGAACGGAACATTAAAGTTGCGAAGGCCTCAAATTCTTCAAAGCTTTTGATCTTTTTCACGGCACTACTGCAACCATCATCTACAGGTTTTGCAATGAATGGATATTTGTATTCGTTCTGAAGTGTTTCCTTTAATTCTTCTTTTTTACTTTTCCAATCGGCAGCAGTGATCAACATGTGTTTCGCTACCAATAATCCGCTCTTCATCAGAATTTCATTTGTGCGGTATTTATCGATCGTGATTTCTGAGCTTGATTTATCAGAACCGTTATAAGACAAGCCAACTTGTTCCAATTTTTCCTGTACAGAACCATCTTCACCGGGTCTTCCATGCAAGGCAATGAATACTTGCTTCACTTCTTTAGCCAGATCTTCATAAGAAAATAATTGAGGGGCTTGTAAACTCCCTGCTGAAGAGTACTTTTCCGTTACAGTTCCACATTCTTGGATTATCTGCCGGATGATAGGATGAACTTTATATGAATTTATTTTTTCTTTGATGTCATCCGCGTTATCCTTCAATAAAAGATTAACCGGAAGTCTATACATCAAATGATTATCATGATCTCCTGTAAGGAAAACAGGAATTGGAGAATACTTTTCTGATGAAGCCAGCTTCTCATATATGTTCCTGCCACTCTCCACGGAAATATGCCTTTCTGATGAATAACCACCAAGTATAACCGCAACCTTAACTTTGTTGCTTCCGGCATTTTTTTCGTTACTGATGTTTGTGTCGAGTTGCTTTAAGAGATGATTATAATTTGTTCCTCCCTTTAAATTTTTAATCCGCTTAGCTAAAGAAGTTCGGATAATGAACGTTAAGAACTGCGAAGGATTCAAGCCGATCTCAGCTGCTTGATGGAAGAAGAAAGACGACGGCATCATTCCTGAAGTTGTGTTCGGATCGTTCAAAAATATCTTTCCATCCGTACTTAAAAATCCGTCGATGCGTGCATAAACATCAAAACTCAGATCATAAAACAACTTCTCACATTCTTTACGTATGGCGTTGATCTGGTCATCCGGCAGATCAATTGGAGTTATCTTTCTTGATAATCCCGGCATGTATTTACTTCTGTAATCAAATAGTTCTTTTCCTTTTCTGATCTCAGTTGGCGGTAAGGCAATTGCTTTCCCTTTTTCATCTTCAATCACAATACAACTGAATTCTTTTCCTTCAATAAATCCCTCAATGAGAACCGAACTTTCACCATCTAAACTTTCAGCTACAATTCCTTCTTTTGATCTTAATTCTGTATTGAAAACTTCAATTAAAGTATTGGGATCATGAACAATTTCCCCGGCATCAATTCTGATCGGCATCCCAATTCCTTCACGGATGTCAGTTAAATGACGAACGTATTCTACTTTCCCTTCTTCATCTAATTTGTTCCATTCACCGGCATCAACCCATTTAGTAAATAGTGCTTTTTCAACGGCCGACATAAAATCATATTCATTGTCTCTACTTAAAATTGTAACGCCAATAGAGGATCCTTGGTTCGCCGGCTTAATTACAATTGGAAAACCAATCTCTTTTTTGACTTTATCCCAAACGCCCTTGCAATTTCCGCTGATCCAATCATTTCTGTCGATAGTAAAAAAAGGTGGTGAATTAAATCCTGCTTTCACCATCATATTTTTTTGAACTGCCTTATCGATACCTATAGCCGAAGGTAAAACGCCAGACCCCGAATACGGAATACTTAAATATTCGAACAGACCCTGGATCCTTCCATCTTCTCCGTATGGACCGTGTAAACATAAAAACGCAAAGTCAATCAAATTCTTTAACTCATCGACTTTGACTTTTTTTCCGATCTTCGAAATTAATTCTTCCTGTTGTTCTGAATTCAGTTCTCCTAAATTCTCCGCGTAATATTGAAATTCAGTATTGGCTTCCGGTAAAAATTCTACCGGCGGGTAAAAATCACGGATAGTTCCCTTATAAACAAATTGCCAATCGAGCAAAACAAAATTCCCGAAGGAATCCACAAACAAAGGGACCGCTTCAAAAAGAGATTTATTCAGATTATCATATACAGTACGACCGCCTGCAAAAGAAATTTCACGCTCTTTCGAACGGCCTCCAAAAATAATTCCAACTTTAAGTTTCGACATAGTATAGTTCAAGTCTTAAATTTCAAGATAATCCCGCCTGCTCCGATTCCCGCTAAAAGATTTAATTAACGGAATAATTAACAAAGTTAGAGCTTGTTATTGAGAAAGTCCACGAGTTTTTGGGTAGCAATAGCCCTGTGACTGATGCGATTTTTTTCATCCAGGCTCATTTGGGCAAAGGTTTGATCGTAACCCTCAGGAATAAATACCGGATCATAGCCAAAGCCCCCGTTGCCAATGGGTTGAAGAGTTATTTGACCTTTAATTTCTCCTTCAAAAAAATGTTCTTTTCCATCAATCACCAAGGCTATAACTGTCTTAAATCGGGCGGTTCTGTTAGTCCTGGCACCTAATTCATTTAACAATTTTTGAATGTTGTTCTCATCATTTTTTGGCTCGCCGGCATACCTGGCGGAGTAAACTCCGGGTGCATTGTCCAAAATTTCCACTTCCAATCCGCTATCATCACCAAAACAATTGCATTTATACTTTTCGGAAATATAACGTGCTTTTATGAGTGCGTTTTCGTTGAACGTTTTTCCTGTTTCCTGAATTTCTTCTGTACAATTAATGTCTTTTAAACTGAGTAGTTTTACCTTATTGCCGATCAGTTTCTGAATTTCAGCAACTTTATTCCGATTGGAAGAAGCGAATACCAACTCCATTTTACAATTCTTTAAATAATTGGAGGTAAGCGTTCTTTTGCGACTCTATTGAATATTTTTCCTCAACTGTTTTTCTTCCGGCTTTTCCCATTTTTTGGCGAAGCTCTTTTGACTCAATTAACTGAGTTAATTTTGTGATCCATTCTTCTTCCGTTGTAGCTAAAAAACCATTCACTCCATCCTGAATTATTTCAGAGTTAACGCCAACCGGCGACATAATAGTTGGGATCTCCAAAGCCATGTATTGCAATCCTTTTAATCCGCATTTTCCGCTGGCCCACTTATCGTCAGGCAATGGCATGATACCTATATCGAATGTTGAAAGTTCTTCTACTTCATTATCTTTTCTCCATCCTAATGATATAACATTCAGTGCCGCATTCTTGTAATTGGAATCTCCAATTGCTTTGATGCTTATTTTGTCGCCATACTTTTCTTTCACTTTCTTTAGAAAAGGTATCGCGTGATCAAAATGTTTTAAAGTAGTTAAGCTTCCGCTCCACCCGATACAGATGGACGTATTCTTATTTCCTTTATTTGTGTACTCGGCAGTATCAATTGTGGTAGGAATTAATTTTACATTCTTATTAAATTGTTTCGCATAATCACATAAATACGGATTTCCCCCAATCACTACATCAGATACCGCAATGATCTCAGCTGTCTTCTCCGGATTCTTTAACCAGGCAAATGCTTTATTAGCATTCGAAACATCCAACAACCAAATGGAATCATCAAAATCAAAAATAACTTTGGCCTTTGACTTTGCGAAACGCCTTTCAAAAAAACTGGTACCCAACATAAAGGTTTCACGCTGTATAAAAATAAAGTCGTAATCATCAGCATGAGAAGAAAGTTTCCATAATCTGAAAAAACTCTTTCTTACAATTCCCAGCTTTCCTAAAATTTTTCCCTTACTATAAAATACTTTATCATCCTTTTCCCCCAATAAAAAAGAATGTGTGCATTCAAAACCATTTTGTCTTAAAAAAGGAATGTACTGCTCAAAACGGAATCGTTGACTCGGTGATCGGTCGGGGCGATGAACAGTTAAAAAGAGAATTTTTGGCATTTTAATCTTCTAACCAGATCTTAGGAAGCTTTTCGGTGATCTCAATATTCCCAAACTTACCGCTTTTCTTTACACCGGCTTTTTTAGCCCAATCAGCCATTTTTTGTAAGCCCTCAGAAAGAGAAGTGAAGCTGTTGTCATTAATATTGAAAACAGATTTCACTTTTGTATGATCTGAATAAGCATGAAGCACTTCGTTCCTTGCTTCCAAATGACGAAGTGGCTGTTCCATCTTTAAAGTTTTCATTACCTCGCTTGCTAATTCATTCACTGAATATTCATTATCGCCGCCAATATTGAAGACTTCGTTATATGCTTTTGGAATATTTACTGAATTCGCAATATAAGGAGCAACATCACCAATATAACTGAAGGCACGCGTTTGGGAACCATCTCCGAAAACAGTTAATGATTTTCCCTGCATCAATTGATTCATGAAAATTCCAACCACATTACGGTAACGGTCTCCTAAATTCTGATATTCACCATATACATTATGCGGACGGAAAATGATATAATTCAATCCGAACATTTCATGAGTTGCTTTAAGATCCAATTCAACAGAAAATTTAGCAATTCCATAAGGATCTTCCGGCATTGGCGTCATGTCTTCTTTCATTGGTAATTGTCCTTTACCATAAACCGCAATAGAAGACGTGAACACAAAACATTTTATTTTATGGATGACAGACTGATTGATCAGGTTGATACTGCCAATAACGTTATTGTTATAATTGAAACGCTTGATAAAATGACTCAAGCCTTCTGCGGCATAGGCGGCCAAGTGATACACATAATCAAATTTTTCTTCGGCAAACAATTTTTCTAATAAAGTATTATCGTTGATTGAGCCTTTTACGAATTTTGCTTTCGGATGAACATTCTCTTCGAAACCACCACTCAGGTCATCCAATACTACAACTATATGCCCGGCCGCGATCAGATGATTTGTAACATGGGCGCCAATAAATCCCGCCCCGCCTGTAACTAATGACTTCATAAAGTAAAACGATAGCTTTTCACAAATATAAGCAAATCATGCATTTATTATCCATCCCTTCCAAATAAAAGTACCAAACATCATACACCTAAATTATACTTTTGTTTAGCTTTTATTTATATTTGAAAAACCTATTTTTTCAGTAAGGGCTCTATGAAAATACTCGTAACAGGCAGCAGTGGTTTGATCGGTTCGGAAACCATCCGGTATTTTGGTGCGCAAGGACACGAGATGATAGGCGTTGATAATAACCTACGTAAATTCTTTTTTGGTGATCATGGTGACACATCCTGGAATTTAAATGCACTAAAAAAATTACCGATCAGTTTCAAGCACTTTAATGCTGATATCAGGAATAGATCAGAAGTTCTTGAACTCATTAAAACAACAAAGCCCGATGCGATCATACATTGTGCAGCACAACCTTCGCATGATCTGGCGGCGAAACTTCCCTTTGAAGATTTTGATACGAATGCCGGAGGCACTTTGAATTTATTAGAAGCTGTTCGTCAATATTGCAAGGAATCTCCCTTAGTATTCATGAGCACTAACAAAGTATATGGCGATGCTCCGAATGAACTTGAATTGATCGAAACAGAGACCCGATGGGATTATAAAGACAAAAAATATTTTAATGGCATTGATGAAACGATGCGTATCGATCAAACTAAACACAGTTTATTTGGCGCATCAAAAACTTCTGCAGATGTCTATACGCAGGAATATGGCTTGTATTTCGGAATGCCGACCGTTTGTTTCAGGGGCGGATGCTTAACAGGACCTTCACACAGTAGCGCTCAATTACACGGATTTTTATCATACATTATTAAATGTGCAGTAACCGGAACTCCATATACGGTCTTTGGCTATAAAGGTAAACAGGTTCGCGATCAGATCCATAGTCATGATGTAGCTACTGCTATAGAACAGTTTATTAAGTCTCCAAAAAGCGGGGCGGTTTACAATCTTGGCGGCGGACGAAACAACAGTGCCTCTGTTCTTGAATGTATTTCTTTATTAGAAAAAGAATTCTCGCTGAAACTTAATTATTCGCTGAGTGATACGAACCGCATCGGGGACCATATCTGTTATATCAGTGACCTTTCAAAATTCAAAAAAGATTTTCCTTCCTGGAATATCACCGTTTCCTTGCAACAAATGATCCAACAAATTGTTGAAGCCGAATTAAAACGTGTGAAGGCAGTATGAAAGTGGTGATCTATGATTCCCGCCATTATGAAATGGTGAATGTCTTGTTCAGGATCTTTGGCGAAGAACATCAGATACTGTTTCTTATCACTGAAACTATTTACAATAAACTCCGCACAGCTTCTGAAAAAGATATCGAAAAACATTCATTCGTTATTCAAAATGCCAACCAAAGCTCTAAGGATTATTTTAAAAAATGTTCGGACGAACAGGAAAAATTTCAGCCTGACCTTTGCATTTTTAATACGATTGATAAAGATTATAAAGAGGTTTGGCGTTTTATCAAAGATCTATCTGCGCCTTATGCGGTAACTATTCATAATATCAATACCTGGTTAAATCCACCGTTTACGTTAAATAGGATCGCTTTAAAAAATTATTTTTTTCGGAAAAAGATACTTGGAAATTCATCCGCACTTATAGTACAGGAAGAGTTATTTGTGAATTATATTAAAAATAAAAAGCTTTACAAAAAACCGATTCTTGCCATTCCTCACACTTTAAAAGAATTTGAAGCCGGAAAAAATAACAATCAAAAAATAGTGATTGCTATTCCCGGTGCGATTGACGGTGTAAGAAGAGATATTGATCTTGCCCTTGATGTAATTGAAGAGGTCCATAAAAGATCTGATCAATTCACATTTGTATTCACAGGAAATGTGATAGGCTATTTGGGTGAACCTATTTGGGAAAGAGCAAAGGGGCTACAAAAAAAAGGGTTGGATATACAGCAGTTCTACGATCCTGGCAGCAACAAAGTGTTTGACGAACAGATGAAAAGATGTGATCTTATCTTTCTTCCGCTCGTAGTGAAAACAAAGTTTGAAGGTATCCCTGAAATTTACGGTACAACAAAGGTAACGGGTGTTATTTACGATATGATGCGGTTCTGTAAACCGGGAATTGTTCCTGCAGAAATGGTCATTCCTCCAACCATGTCGGATAGCATACTTTCTTATAAAAACAAAAAAGAGCTTATTGAAATGATCGTTTCGCTGGCAAATAGTAAGACCAGGCTTGAGGAACTAAAAAGTTTAGCTGAAAAGAATTCATCTTATTATACGATTGGGGAAATAAGGGAAAGAGTACTTCCGCAAATTCAAAAAAAATTGCTATTTTTAAGTTCTTAAGACACTAAGAACATCTCATGAGTGAGCAAAGAACCGTTTCAAAAAATATCACTCAGACCTTCATTGTACAAATACCCAATTATGTTCTAGGCGTTATTGCCGGTATTTTTCTTACTCGTCATTTAGGCCCTGAAGGAAAAGGTGTTTATACTTTACTTTTAACTAACGTTCAATTATTTGTCATGTTCCTTGGACTTAATCTACCGGGTTCTATCCAATATTTTATGGCTAATAAAAAGATCGACCCTGCAGGTTTAAAAGGCATGTCGTTGCTTTTACTTTTAATTGGCGCAGTTATAGTTTTTGTTACTTTATTTTTGATTCCGGGTGGCGGCGAAGCGTTCCTTACTAAAGATTATGACACTTTCTACTTTCGCTGTTATATTTTCATTTCTTTTATCATAACCAATTTGAATGCTTTATTAACAGGGTTTTTACAGGGGAATCATCAATTCAAATCTGTTAATCGTCTTTCTGTAATTAATGGAACGCTGAATTTTATTCTATTCACTTCATTATATTATGCCTCGCATTACAATTTGATCGATGCTGATCTTGGACATGTTCTGATTCTTACAGTTTTTGTTCTATTGGTAAACACTGCCGTTTTACTTATTGCATTCCGAAAATTTGTAAAGGTTGAGTGGGGATTCCACTTTTCATCAGAGAACCTTGCCCCGCTTCTAAAATTCCTTATCCCGGCTTACATTTCCGTATTGGTGAATTTTTTTAATTATCGTCTCACTATATTGATGGTTAATTACTTTGAAGGAGCTGAGAGTCTTGGTTATTTTTCTTTAGCCCTTAATCTTGCTCAAATGATGTTGATGGTGACGCTTGCTATCAATACAGTTCTGTTTCCGCACTTTGCCTCAAAAGCAGATTGGGAAAGCGCGTTAAAAGACTTTCGTTTTGCCCTCAAAGTAAATATAGCACTTATGTTTGCCGCAACTGTAACACTTGTTTTACTTGCCGGATTTCTTATTCCGATCTTCTATGGGGAGATATTTATTCCGTCTGTCAATGCTGTTAAAATTCTTGCTGTTGGCACTTTTTTCTCCTCACAAACGCAAGTATTTGGTCATTTCTTAGGCGCGAGAAATATGAATTGGGTGAATACAATCGTTTATGGTGTTGCGCTATTGGTTCTCAGTGTTATGGGTTTATTGCTTATTCCGATTTATGGGATCGAAGGCGCTTCTCTGGCAAGCGGCGTTTCTTACTTTGTTATGTTCACTATTTTTTGCATTTTCGTTAAAGTAAAGTTTAAGGTTGAATTGCTTTCTTTGTTCATATTATCAAAGACAGATATTCAACGTGCAAAAGGTATTGCGGCAAGAATTACAAAAAGGAACTAAAAGGAAATTATGGATCACGAAGAAAAATCATTTGAAGCAGTCCCTGTTGAAACAGTAGCCTCGTATTGGAATAACCGCCCTTGCAACATCCGTCACTCCAAGTCTGAACGCGGCACAAAACAATACTATGATGAAGTGGAATGGCGAAAATATTTTGTAGAACCCCACATCCCCGCTTTTGCTGAATTCAATAAATGGAAAGGAAAAAAAGTATTAGAGATAGGTTGTGGTATTGGAACTGACACCATGAATTTCGCAAGAGCAGGCGCTACTGTTACAGCTGTCGACCTGTCGATCGAATCGATGAATATCGCTAAGCACAGGGCTGAAGTTTTTGGATTATCAGACCGCATTACATTCTATAATGCCAATGCCGAAGAATTATCAAAAACGGTTCCGCCTGAACATTACGACCTGGTTTATTCATTCGGGGTTATACATCATACACCACATCCGGAAAGAGTAATTGAAGAAATAAAAAAACATTATGTGAACGAGAACAGCACTTTCAAGATCATGATGTACAATCGTTATTCATTAAAATCACTACGAATTATTTTAACAGAAGGCAAGGGAAAATTCTGGCAAGCTGAGAAATTAGTAGCAACACATTCAGAAGCACAAACAGGTTGTCCGGTAACTTATACTTACACTCATAATTCCATTAAAAAATTGTTGAAGGGCTTCGAGATCACTGAAGAATTTGTTGATCATATTTTCCCTTACCAGATCACACATTACGTGAATTATAATTACGTAAAGATCTGGCCGTACCGCTTTATGCCAAAGTTCTTATTCCGGTTACTTGAACACTTTTTCGGCTGGCATTTATGCGTTACCGCCAAACCTCTTAAAAAGTAAGTCAAATCATTGATTTACTTAGGCATATCTCCTCTTAAAAACGTGGTTTTTGTGACAAATTTCATTAAATTTGACCAACCTACTACTTTTCTATGAAAAAGGCTTTAGTTTGCGGTGCCGGTGGATTTATCGGCGGACATCTTGTGAAGCGATTAAAATCGGAAGGATTTTGGGTGCGCGGTGCCGACATTAAACCTCATGATTTTTCTGCCCCGCCCTGGGATGAATTCTTATTGGGCGACTTAAGAGACCAGGCATTCTGCAAAAAAGTGGTCGACACGCAATTTGATGAGATCTATCAATTAGCTGCTGACATGGGAGGCGCGGGATATATTTTTACCGGTGAGAATGATGCAGATGTAATGCATAACAGCGCACTTATCAATTTAAATATTGTTGACTTAGCTCATAAATTCAAAGCACGAAAAATATTTTACAGTTCATCAGCCTGCATTTATCCCGAATACAATCAATTGGATCCTGAAAATCCAAAATGTTCTGAAGACTCTGCATTACCCGCACATCCGGATAGCGAATATGGCTGGGAAAAATTATTCAGCGAAAGATTATTCCTTTCTTACAAGAGAAATTATGGCCTGGATGTAAGAGTAGCGAGGTTCCATAATATTTTCGGTCCTGAAGGAACATGGCGCGGCGGAAAAGAAAAAGCCCCTGCAGCTGTGTGCCGTAAAATCGCAGAAGTGAATGCGAACGAAACAATTGAAATTTGGGGCGATGGGAAACAAACTCGTTCCTTCCTTTATATTGATGAATGTCTGGATGGCATCAGGAAATTCATGGATTCATCATTCAATGGTCCGGTAAATATTGGTTCAGAAGAAATGGTTTCGATCAATCAACTGGCTGAATATATAATGGAAATTGCCGGAAAAAAAGTTCAGATCAAACATATTCCCGGTCCGCAAGGTGTACGCGGAAGAAAATCTGATAATGCATTGATATTCGAAAAAGTAAAATGGAAACCTTCAAAACCGTTGAAAGACGGACTTCGTTCAACTTATCAATGGATCAACGAACAGGTAAAACAAATTTCTGTAAAACACTAATTAAAAAATTAAATCGCACTAATTCTATTTATGAAGACTGAAAATAAAATTTCCGTATTTGGTCTTGGTAAATTAGGATGTACTATGCTTGCGTGTTTTGCGCATAAAGGTTCCAGCGTTGTTGGGGTTGATATCAATGAAACATCCGTTTCAAAAATAAACAGTAAAACGTCTCCGATTTACGAACCCGGTGTGGATGAACTGATCAAAAAAAATGCGGATAGAATAAGAGCAACGACAGATGCTGCTGATGCAGTAATGAATTCTGAAGCCAGTTTTATCATTGTTCCAACTCCGAGCGAAGAGAACGGTTCTTTTAATACAAAAGCGGTTGAATCTGTTGCAAAAGCAATAGGCGCTGCATTAAAAAATAAATCAGATTACCATTTGATCATTGTAACAAGTACCGTTTTACCCGGAGATACTGCAAGGGTCGTTAAAATATTAGAAGAGACCAGCGGCAAAAAATGTAATGTTGATTTCGGTGTTTGCTATAATCCTGATTTCATTGCGCTGGGAAGTATTGTTAAGGATTTTTTAAATCCGGATATGGTCCTTATTGGTGAATCTGATAAAAAAGCCGGTGATGTTTTGGATGAGATCCATTTAAGACTGGTTGACAACAAGCCTTCGATCAACAGAATGACTTTTGAGAATGCTGAATTGACCAAGATCGCATTGAACTCTTATTGCACGCTTAAGATCACTTTTGCAAATGTACTTGCTGACATTTGCGAAAAATTCCCTGGTGGAAATGTAAATGTAGTTTCACAGGCATTAGGTTTTGATACACGGATCGGCCACAGATATCTGAAAGGCGGATTAAGTTATGGCGGCCCTTGTTTTCCCCGGGATAATAAAGCTTTTGCATGGACGGCTTCAAAATTAGGCGTTTCGCATTCGTTAGCTTCAAAAACCGATGAAGTAAATAATTTTCACCGCGATACAAGAATCCCTTCTAAACTCTTAGCTATTCTAAAAGAAAAGAATGCAAAAAGTATTTCTGTTCTTGGTTTAACCTATAAAGCTGATACAACATTGGTTGAAGAATCAGCAGCTATTTCAGTAGTGAGATCACTTGCAAAAGAAAATATCCGGATCCATGTATACGATCCTGCAGGAATGACTGAAGGCAAGACTGCGTTAAGCGGGTTAAAAAACGTTTCTTTCAAAGACACAGCGAAGGATTGCATCCAGGGAACAGATCTTTGTTTTGTTGCCTCTCCTTGGAAAGAATTTAAAACCCTTACAAAAGAAGATTTTAAAAGTGCAATGAAAACTCCGGTTATCTTTGATGCCTGGAGCTTATATGATTTTGAATCTGAAAAAGATATTGACTACCGACAAATTGGAAAATACAACGGAAAGTAAATGAAGATCGCGATAGTTGATACCGACCACTATTTTTACATTTATTCTCTTGTAACGCTTTTTGGCATTGATGGTAATGAGATAACCATTTACACCACACCTAAAATTCACAGCAGGTGTTTAGATGATCTGGCAGGCAGAACAGACATTAAGTATGTTGTAAGAGGAGAAAATGAACCCTGGGGTGACTTTTTACAAAAGCAGGTTGAACCGATAAATACGGCAGGTTATGGTTACGTCTTCTTATGTCCGATCTACAATTTTTATAAAGAACATTATCATTTCATTAAAAGACTAACCACTTTAAATATTCTTGTTGTATTTAATCTGAATGGCTGGGTAAACCCTCCGCTTACCAAACTAAAATGGTTCTGGCCTTCTTATTATAAACGGAAGATATTAAAACTCATGAAGTGGATCGCTATTGATGAACACTTTCATGATCATGCCATAAAATTAGGTTGCAGAAATAATATTCTTCATATTCCAAGTTTGTTGTACGATCCGGAATATGTTTCAAAACGGCCACCGGTTAAACCTCCGATTAAGATCATTGTTCCCGGAAGCATTCATAAAGAAAGAAGGGATTACGAAACTGTATTGGCTGCTATGGAAATTGTGCTGTCTAAACGAAAAGATTTTGAAGTGGTGCTTCTGGGTGATCCTATTGGAGAGTATGGAAAACAAATTCACAAAAAAGCCGAAGAGTTAAATAAAACATGTGGCAGGCCTTTTATTCAAACTTATACGAACGAATATAATGACGCAGAATTTCTAAGACAAATCGTATTAGGACATTTTCTTATCGCTCCTGTTCTACCGGAATTTGAATTGGATGGGATCACTGAAGTATACGGCACTTCAAAAAGTACAGGCTCCTGTTTCGATATTCTTGCTTATGCGATTCCAGGTGTATTTCCTTCGTGGCTTTCCGTGAACAAAAGATTTGATTCAAGCACACTCCGTTATAAGAATGAAAATGATCTTAGTACGATCATTCTTGATTTTTTAGATCATCCTGAAAAGATCCAGAAATTAAGAGATAATGCTGTTCAGAATTCTTCTTATTATACGGTTAATAATGTGCGTTCGCGGATCTTAAAAACCATTCCGCCACCAAAAAAATACTGATCTTATTTTTTAGTCAATAATTGCTGCTGCCATTTCCAGGCTGTTCGCATTATATCTGAAAGACCATGTTTTGGCTGCCAATTCAATACCTTCTTTGCTTTTTCATTGCTGGAATAAATGGATACGATATCACCTTCTCTCCTGGGACCTGTCCTATAATTTAATTTCAGATCATTTACATTCTCAAAACATTTTATGGCTTCCATTACGGTTATGCCCTCGCCTGTTCCCAAATTAAAGATCTCAATTTTTTCTGAAAATTTTTCATCCATTGATTGCTTAAGAGCCAGGCTATGTGCTTCCGCAATATCCATTACATGGACAAAATCACGAACAGCTGTCCCGTCACGTGTTGGATAATCCGTTCCGTTGATGATCAATTCTTTTCTGAAACCCGCTGCAACATTTGTTATTACAGGAACCAAATGATTGCCTTTTGAATGTAATAGTTCACCTATCTCTCCGGAAGTATGCGCACCCGCCGGATTAAAATATCGCAGTAATACAAAACGACTTTTGCTTTTCGGAGAAATATCTTGTATCATTTTTTCACAGATCTGTTTGGTCAGGGCGTAAGGACAAGCCGGTTCACCGAAAGGCGTATTCTCATAAACAGGAAGCGCTGTGATGTTGCCATAAACTGTACAGGATGAAGAAAAAATAAAGTGTTTTATCTCAAATTCTTCAGCGCATTTTAAAATATTTACCGTTGATGAGATATTGTTATGATAATACGCCAGGGGTTCATTCACCGATTCTAAAATATCTTTATACGCACCAAAATGTATAATTCCTACTGCGTTTGCATGTTCTTTAACTACATCCCGGGTTCTGTTAAGATCACATAGATCTATATCATAATTTTTTATCGTAACTCCGGTTATTTTCCTGATCCCGTCAATACAAGAAGGGTTAGCGCGTGAAAGATCATCAATCGAAATCACCTCGAAACCCTTCTGGACCAGGTCAACAATTGTGTGAGACCCAATGTATCCCATCCCTCCCGTAACTATGACTTTTTTAGTGCTCATTTAATTGGTTTCTTAGCTCTGTAAAACTACTAAAAATACCTGTTTTTGGTTATATTTGTGTATAAATTACTCTGTTTTGACCCCTGTACGAAATTACCAAATGTGTTCACGTTGTATCATGGACACAAATGATGATGCCAATATTGTTTTCGACCATGCAGGACATTGCAATTATTGCAATGATTATTTCGTTCAGAAGAACAAAACCAAAAAAACAGCTGAAGAATTAAAGCTGGAGCTCGATCAGATCATCCAAAAAATAAAAAAAGAAAAAGGCTCTAATACTTATGATTGCATTGTTGGCGTTAGTGGTGGTGTCGACAGTATGTATGTAGTTCATTTGCTTGTGCAATTCGGCTTAAACCCGCTCGTTGTGCATTACGATAATGGATGGGATTCTGAATTGGCCGTAAAAAACATTGAGGTCATGCTAAACAAACTGAATGTTGATCTTAATACTTATGTGAACGATTGGGAAGAATTCAAAGATATTCAGCTTTCGTTCTTTAAAGCTTCTGTGATCGATATCGAATTGATAACCGACCAGGCGATCATTGCTATCTTGTATAAACTAAGTCAGAAACACAAAATAAAATATGTCTTTACAGGACACAATGTTTCTACAGAATCTATTTTACCTAAACATTGGTACCATTGGAAATTAGATGGATTAAACATCCGCTCAATACATTCCAGGTTCGGAACTAAAAAAATTAAGACTTATCCTATAGTCAGTTATTTTGATCAGTACTATTTAAATAAGACTAAAAAGATCCGACAATACTCTTTATTGAATTATGTCAATTACAACAAAGCTGAAGCGAAAGAATTACTTAAGAAAGAATACGGCTGGATTGATTACAGCGGCAAACATAATGAATCTATCTTCACACGTTTTTACCAGAACTATATTTTACCGCTTAAATTCAAAGTTGATAAACGAAAAGCGCATTTGTCATCTTTGATCTGCTCTGATCAGATCACCCGGGAAGAAGCTCTGGCTGAAATGAAAAACAAACCATGGGAAACACAACAAACCGCCGAAGATAAATTATACGTGATCAAAAAACTGGGGCTGACAGAAGAATGGTTCGATAAGTGGATCAAAGAAGCTCCCGTTTCACATTTCGCATACCCAAGTTATTTGACACGTCACGAAAAAATTGTTCAGAACATAAAAAAACTATTCGGAAAGTGATAGGATGAAACTCGAAGGTCAGAACATACTTATTCTATCTAATGAGCCCTGGGGTAACATCTGGTATTCGAAACACAACTACGCTAATGAGCTTTCGAAAAAGAACAAGGTTTACTTCTTAAATCCTCCTGTTCCGTTCTCACTGACCAAGTCCTTTTACTCAAAAATAAGATCTGAAAAGATCAGCGATAACCTCACTGTTATCGAATACGCCAATATTTTACCGGTTAGTTTGTTCAATTTCTGGAAACTGAACGATAAGATGGTCCTCCGGCGCTTAAAGAACTATTTTACAAAGAGCAACATTCACGATCTTTTGTTCTGGACCTTTGATCCGATCCGTCTTGCGTTTCCGGAAATGCTTCATCCAAAAAAGATCATACTTCATGTGGTCGATGATTATAAATTCACTTTTGAAGCGGAAAAGCTGCTCGCTGCCAAAGCGCAGCACATTTTTTGTGTTTCAGCAGAACTTTCCGAACGCTATAAAAAATATAATTCCAATATCAGTGTTCTTCCACATGTTATTCCTGACGATGAATTTTTACCGTTTAATCGTAAAAAAGGAAATCCCATAACAGGAGTTTTTATCGGTAAAATAGATGATAGAATTGATCTTGGTTTTAACATGGAGATCTTCAAATCATTTCCTTCTGTACAATTCAAGATCATAGGGACAACTAACGAAGCCTTCAGGGAACTTCTGATAAAAGAAAATCTGAACAACGTGATCCTGATCCCGCCGATCAGATCGGCTGAGATAAAAAATTATGTGCATGATGCGGACTTTTGCTTCATATTTAAAAAGAATTATATAGGAAATAATATTTCAAGCCATAAACTATTGCAATACATAGCTCAAGGCAAACCGATCTTCGGAACGGATTTTTCTGACATGAACCCGGAAGTTAAAAACACTTTATACTTAACTAATAGTATTTCTGAAATTAAAAACAAACTAAGTGCATTTATCACGAATGGTGAATCTTCAGACAAAGTCAACATACGGATCGATCACTGCAAACAACGCACTTTCTCAAAAATACTTTCAAGGATCGAGGCAATCTTAGAGCAAACGCCTTCGAATGCTTATCTTTACTACAGTAAGATCTCACGGAAAACAAAGCTGTTCAATATATTCAGAAAAGCATTTACAAATCCGTTCCTGGATGGAATCCTGTCAAAGATCATGCATAACTCACCTGCTCTACGACCTGTCTTTTTGAAAATGAATCCTCCTGAATATCTCTATAAAAAACCGTCATTGAGGAATTATCAATGGAATGGCATAAAAATGAAGCTGGATATTTCAAACCTGGTTGACAATTGCATTTATTTTTGCACAGAACAAAGGGCCTTAGATCGCTTTATAAGTCATTTTAAACCTGATGATACTATCGTTGATGTTGGCGCAAATATTGGCTACACCACTCTGCTGTTTTCAAAAGCTGTTCCTGAAGGGAATGTGTTAAGCTTTGAGCCTTCTAAAGAATTATTCAATACAGTGAAAGAACATTTGTCTCTTAATAAAATTAAAAATGCAACCGTTCTGAATATCGGGCTGGGAGAAAAAGAAAAGTCAGCCTTACTTTATAAAGTAAGTGAAAATAATTCCGGCATGAACCGTGTTTTTGAGCATGCAGAAACCGCTTTTAATTCAGAAAATGTCATTATAAAAACGCTTGACCACGTAGTGAAAGAACAAAAGATAGAAAAAGTGAACGCCCTTAAAATAGATGTGGAAGGTTACGAATTCAAGATCCTGAAAGGCGCTTACAATACTATTAAAGCTAATAAACCTATTCTGCTGGTAGAAATTGATGATCTTAATTTAAAAGAACAACAATCCAGCCCCTCAGAAGTTTTTAAATTTTTGTCTGATCTGAATTATTCTGTTTTTGAGGCCACCAATTTGGAACCAATAGATTTTTCGAAAGATCATTCCGGTATTCATTTTGATGTTATCTGTTTTCAAAAAAAAAATTAAGATGCAGAAACACATTATAATGATAATTGCTAATAGTCCAAGCCCGTCTTACTTCCGATGGTTCGCTGAATTAAATAGTAAGGAAAAGCAATTCCGTTTTACCTATGTATTTTTATTGACTGAAAATACTAACATGGCCGATGTCTTTAAAAGCTATGGTGTTGATGTGCGTTGGTATTATTTCAACTATGCTAAACCCAAACAGGGCCAGTTCATTCGTTTAACTTTTCAGCTACTGCGGTTGTTCTTAAAATTAAAACCGGATGTTGTACACACAAATCTATTTGATGACAGCTTGCCCGGATTATTTGCTGCCCGTTTAGCCGGCATCAAAAAAAGGATCGTCACTAAACAGGATACCGGCTATCATATTTTATATTATCCCCGATACATAAAATTAGATAGATTTATCAATTCCAATGCTACTCATATTCTTCCAACTTCTATCGAAACCAAGGAGCTCATAATGAAATACGAAAATCCACCCATAGAAAAAGTGAAGATCGTCAATCATGGCATGAGCGAACAAGGTATCACTAATACAACTCCGGAACAAGTTACTGCATTCAAAAAAAAATACGGATTAGAGAACAAGATCGTGCTAGGTTCGGTAAGCAGGTATATAGAATTAAAAGGTTACCGTTATATCATTTCGGCAGCTAAGCTTGCAGTTCAAAAATATCCAAACCTGCATTTTATTTTTATTGGTACAGGGCAACAAAAAGACGAATTACAAAGTCTTGTGGATCAAAATGACCTCAAAAAATATATTACGCTTACCGGGAAGATAGATTTTGAATTGATCCCTGCTGCTTACCAATCCATGGATATTTTCATTCACGCATCCGAAGTAGAGGCCTTTGGCTTTGTATTTCCGGAAGCGATGTTCAATAAAGTACCCATCATTTCTACTAATGTTGGAGCAGTCCGTGATGCACTAACTCACAAGGAAAATGCTTATGTAACTAAATTTAAAAATCCCGAAGATATTGTTGCCGGCATTGACTTTATGATGCAAACTGACAGAGCCGAGATCGCTGAGAAAGCTTACAAAATATGCCGGGAAAGATTTTCAATTGAAAAAATGTGGGAGAATTTTAAAACTATGTTTAACAACTGATGGAATGTCTTATTTGCGGAGGTAACAATTTTAAACCTTACTACTATCCGCCGAACATATTTAATAATAAAACATTCACTTATCATGAATGTACTTCATGTTATTCAGCCCGGATATCTCCATTTCCAAATGATGAGGACATGGCGCTAATGTATGGTTCAAATGATCATGCTTATTTATTGTCGTTAAAAGACGGTGAACAGCTATCTTATAGTTTAAATTATCCAAAATATAATCACCAGGGTTTCCAGCTTCATTTCTTTAAAAAATACAATTACAAACAATACGGCACCACACTTTTGGATATTGGATGTGGCAGCGGTTTTTACATGAACTACGCGCAAAATTTTGGATTCACCTGTTACGGAATTGAATTCAGTGAAGACTTTGCAAAATTGTTACGTGCAAAGACCGGTTTGGATATTTATGGCTTTAAAGAATTTTCGGAAAGATTTCCCGGAGAAAAAAAGTTTGATATTATCCATTTGGGCCATGTATTGGAACACAGCATTGAACCAAAGCAATTCATTGAAAGTCTGAAAAAATACGCACATCCCGAAACTGTTTTTGTTGTCGATGGGCCGCTGGAAAAAAACAAGTGCTTATCACGGTTCATAATTAAATGCGGTTCTTTATTAAAAGGAAACCGATCCAATACTTATCATCCGCAGCATATTACTTTTACTGATTTCAATTCCCAATTAACTTTTTTTGAAAGGGCGGGTTTTACAAAATTAAATTATGAAGTGCAGGAACAAATGTTCCCTTTTCCTTCTGAATTTAAGATAAGCCATCCTTTCCGGTCCATGCTATTCCTTTTAGCAAGGCTCTCGATCAATATCTCGAAATTAAATTCAAAATGGGGAAATGTTTTTCATTACGCCGGTAAATTAAAACGGAAGTCCTAACTTCACAGCTATCTCTTTTTTACAGATCAGAAAATTATACCCATCGCTTTTGGAAAGGGTTTCCATTTTTCTGGCGCCTTTTTGCTCGTTAATATTATAATACAGGTACGGAATATCTTTGATCATCCCCTGAACCTTTGCAGCAATATTATCATCTAAGATCTCAATAAGCATAGTTGGCTCAAATTGCTCCAGATATTTTCCAAACCCTTCTAATAGTTCGGGTTCGTGTGTTTCCACGTCGATTTTTATCAGGTCGATCCTTTCTATACACTGCTCTTCAATAAAAGTTTCGAGTTTAATAGTTTTTATCTTAGCGCCTCCGACTTTTGAATTGTTAGGCCTGAGGTTTACATTTACTGTAGCCGCGTACGAATGATCGCTGCTCAGATCGTCATAAATAAGCGCTTCACCGTCTACACTCGAAAGTGCTTTGTCCACACAAAGAATATCGTAATTATTTAACTGTATGTTCTTTTGAAGCATTGCCTGAACGCTTTTAAGCGGTTCAAAAGCCACAACGGTTGCCCTCGGATTTACTTCTTTAGCGATCAGAGAATAGATCCCGGTATTGGCACCAGCATCTATAATGTAATTCGAGTTCTTACAAAGTTCTGTCCAGTATTTCAGTGAAGTTACTTCCCAGGCATTGTTAAATAAGCCGCCCCAGAAAATTTCGTTTTCTACAAGGTATCCGTAATGCCACATTAAAAAATTATGATCCTTATCAATAACAACTTTAAAATCACCTTTGAAATGAAGATGCCGGTATGTATTTGGCGATAATTTAAAAAAATACTTTAGTACGGTAAATATGTACTTCTTAAAAGGAACTGCGTTATAAAACCATTTAAAAAAGCGTCTCATAAACAATGATCATTTGTTATTTTGCCACTATTTTAAATCAAGCTTTATCTATTGAAAGAATTAAAATGATCGCAGTTTTCAAAAATAAACAATTTTATCATCTTTCTGATTTTATAGGAAGTTTCTAAGGGAATTTTCTCAAATAAAAACAGTAAATTCGGTAAATTTATAGGGTGTTTTCATTCACGCGGCTTTATAAAACCTTTTGCAAATGGGATCTTTTGTTTCAATAATAATACCTGCTTATAATGCCGGGCGATTTATTGCCGAAACTATGGATTCGGTCATTAACCAAACTTATAAAGATTGGGAATTGATCATCATTAACGACGGTTCAACAGATAATACTTTAAACATCATTGAAGCGTATTCAAAAAAAGAAGCTCGGATTTCTTTTGTCACAAAAAACAATTCCGGTGTATCCGATACAAGGAATAAAGGAATAGATAAAGCTAAAGGTGAATTCATCGCTTTTCTCGACGCGGACGATGTGTGGTTGCCTGAAAATCTTCAGAAAAAAATTGAATATTTGAAAAAACATCCTGATGTGGATTTCGTTTTCTCTAATATGCTGCAGGCCGATAAGAATTTACAGAACCAAATTCCGGCACCGCTCGGAAAGGATAAGACTATATTTGAAGATCTTCTTTTATGGAACGGTGAAGTGATCCCCGGCCCATGCAGCAACCTGGTAGTTAGAAAAAAATGCTTGGATTCAGGAATTCGTTTCGACCCCGCTTTAACAACAATCGCTGATCAGAATTTCACTGTGCAATTAGCTGCAAAGCATAAAGGGAAATTGATAAAAGAATTTTTATGGGTTTACAGAGTGCTTCCGGGTAGCATGAGTAAAAGCCTGGCAGTAATGGAAAAAGATTCGCTTACAACTTATAACATTTATAAACAGAAGAATTATTTCGCATCAGGTTCTTTCAGGAGAAAGTGCTTTGCAAATATGTATTTAATTGTTGGTGCGAGCTGGTGGAAGGACGGAAATGAAAAAATGAAAGGATTGTCCTTTTTGATCCGCGCTTTCTTTACATCACCAATTCACACATCAGGTAAATTATTAAAGAAGATCTTTAATTAGCGTTGAAAAGTAAACACATAATTATCTATACATTTCAAAGCCTGGAAGACCCTTTGGTAAAAGGACTTATTCTCGAATACCTGAAGAACAATAAAAGTTCGGCGCCTGAGATCGTGTTTCATTTGATCACACATGAACAAAAAGAATTTTCATTAACTCATGAAAAGGCCAAAGAAAAAGAACAAGAACTTTCCCAATTCAACATTAAATGGTATCCCATAAAATATTTAAGCGGATCCTTCCTCGTGATAAAAAAAGCAATAAATTTTTTACAAACTTTTTTTATTACGATTGGAATAAAATTCAAATATAAGCCCGTAGCCATAATGGGGTTTTTATCCATTTCAGGAGGATTCAGCTATCTGTTATCAAAGCTATTTGGCTTAAAACTTATTGTTTATTGTTATGAGCCTCACAGTGAATACATGATCGATTTCAATATTTGGAAAAGCTCCGGGTTAAAATACAGGTTATTGAAAAAATTTGAAATTCTCCAGATCAAAAAAGCAGATCATCTTGTTGTTCCCAATAACTATACTAAAGCATTAGTTCAGAAATACCGTTCTTCCACCAACATTTATGTTTGCCCGATCAGCATCAATACAGATACAATGGTGTATGATGAAAAAGCAAGAAATACTATAAGAAAGAAATTGAATGCAGAAGATAAAACCATCCTTATTTATACAGGAAAATTTGGCGGCATTTACTATTCAGCAGATGAAGTAATAAAATTCTTCGCGGGTCTTTATACCTTGAACAATTCTTTTTTCTTTTATATAATTACACCGACTCCCGAAGAAGTAAAAAGGAGTGTTAGTTTGCATAATTTATCTTCTTCTGCAGTTCACGTATCGGTAACAGTTAGCTATGAAGAATTAAACCAACATATTTCAGCCGCCGATATCGGTTTTGTAGCTTTACCTTCGTATCCTTCTCAAATATACCGGACCCCGGTCAAAACAGCTATTTATTTATCATGCGGGCTTCCTTACATCGTAAATAAAAATATTGGTGAAGATGATATTGTTGCTAAAAACAAGAATGTAGGCGTTGTGATCAACAATCTTGACGAAGACCCTGCTTCTGTAATAAAGAAGATCAACGATCTTCTTAAGGATTCACAATTACATCAACGCTGCAGAACTGAAGCAGAAAATACAAGAAGTATAAAAGCGGCCAATGTTGTTTTAAGCAAGATTTTTTCGGAATTATAAAATAAACTTAGAGATCCCGGTAGTGCATCTTCGACCGGATATAATCTATAATAAAAAGCGTGGACACAAAAAATGGCAGGATCGGGATCTTGAACCTTACTAATGCTCCAAAGTTAGAAGTAGTTAACCCGATCATAAAAGCAAAAAGTAAAGTAAAAGTGATACAGAAAAGCAGGATCGGATTCTTTGAGATTATTTTTATAGATCCCTTCACTTTCGTTTTATAAAGAACATAGATCGTAAAAAAGAGCAAAAAAGCATTTTCAAGTCCGGCCAAAACAAGAACAACACTTTTACTTTCCCATAAGAACGGCCTGAATAATCCTGCATTGATCGCAGGAAAGAATAAAGGAAGAATGCCTGTCGCGCTTGTTCCGTCAAAATCACCAATGTCAAAACTCGATCCTCCGTAATAATCCTGTTTAAGATCATGATTGGTCACTGACGCTGTTTCCAAAGCTTTATCTACTGAGAATTTTGACATACTTCCACTTAAGCTTCCTAAAACATAATAGGATAAAAAACTAACGCCAAAGATCATCAATGGAAATAAGAAGAAAGTTACGAATGGGCTTTTGATCCGTTGCAATTTTTCATAGAAGATCCATAATAATCCTCCGGGGAATAATACAAGGAAAATGTACGGCTTGATACTTAAGATCAGCCATGAACTCACTAATAATAGAACGACGATAACCGTCTTTCTTTTTTTCAGAATGAAAAACTCATGCGCACAATACACAAAAAGCGCTGTTGCCGTTAACGTATAAGTATCTTTCGATACGCCTCCACCCCAAAATAAAGGTGATGGAAAATATAAAATAGCCCATGCGAGTTTGTTCTCGATCTCAGGCGCATATTGCCTGAAGGTTAAAAATAATTTCCACAAGCCATAATAGGCAGTACAGGAGATCAATAATGAGGTCATATAATAACTCTTTCCCGTGATTATTGTGAAAACACTTGTCAGTTTAATTACCATGAACGTATGTGAATCGTAGAACATGTAGCTGTAAGGATAACCTGTTTTATCACTGAATAAGGAACGGATCTCAACTGTAGGAGTAGAAAAAACAACTTCGAAATATTTAGAAGGTGATTGATAGAATAAGTTCGCAAGCGCGTTGGTAGATTCGAAATAGGCGATAGTATCTCCATAACCGTAATAAAAAAGATAGATGGTACAGAAGAACAAAGTACCGAAGATCTTTGCCCCCAAACCGGTCATGTAGTAATTGTAAGCCGGATCTTTTATTGCTTTTTTATTCTTATACAGAAATGCCACAAAAAGAAAGATCATGGCAATTACCAAAGTTCCGAAAATATCAAGCCACTCGACTTTGACGAACTGGTCGTACTCCCACTCATCCCTGGCAATTAATTCTTCCATTGTGGCTTAAACTTATTATTGTAAATTTACACATAATTCGCCTGCGATGAACCTTAATAATTGTATAATCTGTAACAGTACCCGTTTGAAAACTTTGCCGGCTTACAGCAGAGCTTTTCTTGTAAAATGTGAGGACTGTGGTATTGTTTTTTGCAGGAAAGATCCAAGTAGCGAAGAGCTGACGGCACATTATACCAATTATCCCCGTTACCAGAATTTATCTTCCATCACTGAAAAACGCTATAACGAATTACTCGATAAGTTTGAACCCTTCCGGAAAACTAATAACCTCATCGATCTTGGATGCAGTAATGGTTTATTCCTGGAGTGTGCGAAAAAAAGAGGATGGAATGTTTATGGAACAGAATATGCAGAAGAATGTATTGACTATTGCGCAAAAAGAAATATAACAGTTTTTAAATCTGATAAATTACCTGAGGAATTCTTTAAATTGCAATTTGATGTTGTGACAAGTTTTGAAGTGATAGAACACATTAATACACCAATAGCGGAAATGGAGTTCATCAAAAAAATTCTCAGGAAAAGCGGAGCGTTTTACGTGACCACTCCGAATTTCAATGCAATAAGCCGTTTGCTTTTAAAAGAGAAATGGAATGTGATAGAATATCCTGAACATTTATCTTACTACACTCCCAAAACTTTAAATGGCCTGATGAAAAAGTTCGGGTTTAAAAAAGAATTCCTTGTAACAACCGGTATTAGCTTATCTCGTTTTAATCAAAGTCGAGGAAAGGAGGATGTGAACCGCACCCTGAATGATAATGTGGATGAGAACCTGAGAAAGAGCATTGAAAAGAATTTCCTTCTGCTATGGGCCAAACACACCACTAATTTTTTCCTGGATGGGTTCAAAATAGGTGATGCCATGAAAGGACTTTACATAAATTCATAAAACTTTCAAAATAGTTTAAGGTCAGAGAGTTAAAATTCCCTTAAAACTCGTTTTACATAACATTTTTTCAGTCTTAAATTGCTATTTTTAGGTGGATGAAAAAGCGGGAAAGCATAATTGTTACTGGTGGCGCGGGTTACATAGGATCACATACGATCATAGAATTACTTCAACAAACCAATTACGATATTATTTCGATCGACAACTATTCGAATTCACACGAAAGCGCGAATGCAAATATTGAAAAGATCACAGGCAAAAAGATCAATTTCTTCAATGTGGATCTTTGCGATAAAGATTCACTCAACACGCAATTAAAAGATGTGAAGGATGTGGCAGGCGTTATTCACTTCGCTGCTTTCAAATCTGTTCCTGAAAGTGTTGCTGATCCGTTACTTTATTATCACAACAATATTGAAAGCCTTGTGAATATTCTTGATCTGTGTAAACAAAAGAATATTACGAATTTTATTTTTTCTTCGTCTTGTTCAGTGTATGGTAACATCAATGATCTTCCCGTAACCGAAGACAGTGTATTAGGAAAAGCCGAATCGCCATATGCTTATACAAAGCAGGTTGGTGAACAAATGGTAAGTGCTTTTACAAAAACCATCAAAGGGTTTAACGCTGTAACGTTACGTTATTTTAATCCTGTTGGCGCACATATAAGCGCACAGATCGGGGAATTACCAATAGGGCCTCCAACCAGTTTAGTTCCTATTATCACCCGAACTGCAATCGGGATCATTCCAAAAATGTCTGTTCATGGTAATGATTATTCTACGCGTGACGGATCTTGCGTTCGTGACTATATTCATGTTAGCGATATTGCGGATGCCCATATAAAAGCATTACAATATGTGGTCGAAGGCAAAAATAAAAATCCGCTTTTCTTATTTAATTTAGGAACAGGCAAAGGTGTGACTGTTCTGGAGGCAATAAACTCTTTCGAAAAAGTATCAGGCTTAAAATTAAATTACGAGATAGGCCCGCGCCGCGGGGGGGATGTGGAAGCTATTTACGCCAATAATTCTTTAGCAAAACAGGAGCTGAACTGGGAACCCAAATATACTATTGACGAAATGATGTTAAGTGCATGGAAATGGCAGGAATATCTTTCGAAACTAACTACAAATTAAAATAACAAGCATGGAAAAACGTTTCAAATTTAAAAGTCTTTCGGTGTACTCTTCTGATGAATGGATGGCGAATTCGACCAAACGCTACCGCACTGTATTTGATAAAGCAGAAACAACTTACATACGTTGTGAATTAGCGTTGTACAATAAATTATTTGATGAAGAAGATTGGGCAACAAAAGTAACGATCCGTTGCGAAAAAGTTATTCCCGGTAACAATGAAAAAATTTGTGAACTGGAGGCTGACCTTAAAGTAAATAAAGATGAAAATATTGCGTACATCCGCGACGGTTGGGGAAATGCAACACCCGGTATTTTCTGGAAAAAAGGAACCTATAAATGGATGGCTATAATTGAAGGTGTTACTGTTGGTGAAACCCAATTCCATATTGAGGATGTTGGCTTGGTTACTGCAAACAGCAATCCATACTTCAGTATTGAATACGTAAAGTTATACCCTGGGGATATTGACGGATGGCAGCAGCGTCACCGCAAATATTTAAAAAAATTCAATAAGGCCACAACACAATACATCTGGGCTGAGATAAAAATAAAAGTAAACACAAATTCAGATTTCAATTACGAATTCTTTTTGAATTATATTGATGATGCAGGACAACCAAAAGCCCATCAAAGCAAAACCGGTTATACCGATAGTAATAAGAAAGATTACACCTACACATTTGATCTTGGATGGGGGCATAACAACGCAGGATCATGGAAAGACGATCAGTATACATTGGAGATCGTATTCATGGATGTTCTGATCGGTGGTGTGACCTTCCAATGCGGGGACGCTGAAGAAGAAGGAACACTTGAACTGATCACTTCTATCCAGCAGGCTATTTCTTCCACAACAAGCCATTCTAATGCAACCTCAACAGCTGCTCCGGAAAAAAACCTGGAAGAATTGTTAGATGAAGTAAAAGCATTGATAGGTTTGGAAAATGTAAAGAAAAGCATCAATGAAAATATCACGTATTTAAAATTCAACCAGCTCCGTAAAGAAAAAGGCTTTGATGATAACAATAAGGTCGCCCTTCATTCCGTATTCACAGGAAATCCGGGAACAGGTAAGACCACTATTGTAAAAATGCTTGGCAAGATCTATAACCGAATGGGGTTGCTTACTAAAGGACATGTCCTTGAAGTAGACCGCTCTATTTTAGTTGGTGAATACATAGGTCAAACAGCTCCAAAAGTTAAAAAGGCGATTGAAGATGCACGTGGCGGGATCTTATTTATTGATGAAGCGTATTCTTTATCAAGAGCAGGTGAAGACAGTAAAGATTTCGGAAAGGAAGTGATCGAGATCCTTCTTAAAGAGATGAGTGATGGTCCCGGAGATATTGCTATTATCGTAGCGGGCTATCCTAAAGAGATGAATACTTTTATTGAAAGTAATCCGGGATTGAAATCCCGTTTCTCTGAATATTTCCATTTCGAGGATTATTTACCTGAAGAATTGCATCAGATCGCTGTATTCGCTGCCGCTAATAAACAAGTTACTATTGCTCCGGATGCAGATGTGTTTTTAAAAGAACAATTAACTGACGCATACCGTAAACGCGATAAATCATTTGGTAATGCACGTTTCGTTCATGGATTGATCGAAGAAGCTAAACAGAATATGGGCGTCCGTATCATGAAATCAGGTAATCTTGAAGCGATAACAAAAGAAGACCTTTCCATTATCACTTTAGCTGATTTCAAGCAAGTGTTCTCAGCCGGCGAGCGCAAAAAATTAAACCTCAACGTCAATGATAAAGATCTTCAGTTAGCGCTTGCTGAGTTGAATGAATTGACCGGTATGGATAATATCAAGAATGATCTTAATGAATTAGTAAAATTAATTAAGTTCTATAATGAGATAGGTAAAGATGTTGTGAATAAATTCTCTTTGCACTCTGTTTTCACAGGAAATCCGGGTACAGGAAAAACAACTTTAGCAAGAACTATCGCGAAAGTTTACAAAGCATTAGGCTTGTTGGAGCGCGGACATATTGTAGAAGTTGACCGTGAAGGTTTAATTGCGGGATACGTTGGACAAACTGCGATCAAAACCCAGGAGAAGATCGATGCTGCAATGGGCGGTATCTTATTCATTGATGAAGCTTATGCTTTGGCAGAAGGCGGAGGCCAGCACGATTTTGGGAAGGAGGCTATAGAAGTTATTTTAAAACGCATGGAAGATCAGCGTGGCAAATTCGGTGTTATTGTTGCGGGGTATCCTGATAACATGCATAAGTTCATTGAGATGAACCCCGGATTAAAATCACGCTTTGATAAAACGTTCCATTTTTACGATTATAATGCAGAGCAATTATTAGTTATTGCAGATGTGTTGTTAAAGAAAGAAGGCTTAACAATGAGCCCTGAAGCAAAAGAACATTTAAATAAATACTTTAGTGCTTTACATGAAAAACGCGATAAGTTCTTTGGAAATGCCCGTACAGTGAGACAAACCGTTGGCGAAGTAGTCATGAAGCAAAACCTAAGATTAGCTTCTGTGCCAACAGCACAACGTACTTCTGAAGCATTGGCCACACTAACTATTGATGATGTGAAACATTTGCATATTGACGAAGGCAAAGTTCAGCAAGGGCTTGGCTTCCGTTTCGGAGGGACATCCGCTTAAAAATTCAAGAATAAAAAAACCCTGAAGCAGAACAAGTACGCTTCAGGGTTTTTATTTTATATAATATAAGTTTAGATTATTTTCCGCCTTCTTTTTTAAGGTCGTCTAATTTTTTCTCAGTATATCCTTCTGTAGTTACTACAAACTTAGAATCAGGAACTTTCTCAAAAGAAACTTCTTTAGCGGTCATCTTAATGTTCATTGGCCCTTGCTTGATAGCAAATTCCATTGGCATTCCCTTTAAGCCCTTGAACATCTCTCCCCCTTTTCTGCTGCCACCGCCCTGCGAAACATAAGGAACTTTCTCCGTATACCACACATCAGTTTTTATATCACCGTCCTTTGGTGTTGTATTTGTAACTACGGCTTTTTTACATTCGTAACCGGCAATCGTTTTTGTTTCATTCAGATATTCGATACGCGGTTCTTTATCTTTACTTACTTCAGCATTCTTGTCTAATTCAGCTTTGCTGGTACGGGTAAAGAATTTTGTTCCCATTTGATCCATCAGGAATAACTGTCCGTTATCGTCGTTCAGGATCTTATAAGAATACATCATACTGTTCATTTCGGTATAAGTTTTCTTATCCTTAAAGAATATCTTTGTTTCCATGTCGCCCATCATTGCTGCTTGCTCCGGCGGTAAACCCTCCATGGTCATAACATAGGTTACTGAGCCTTCCTTTTGCGCGTAGGTAAAAGCACAACATAAAATGGCAACTGCTGTAAGTAATTTTTTCATGTTCTTTTTGTTTTAAATAATGAAGCGTGCTTTGCTTTCATTGGTTAGTGGTTTATTTGATTCAATTCCTGTGCCAAATTACATCATTTTCCCTGTTAAAATTTGTAAAATACACCAACGGTCCTAATTACTGAAGACCGTCAAAAAACTTCTTCATTTCTTCCTGGCTCACAATTTTATAATAAGCCGGAACTTCAAAACTATTATCAGCTACATCGGCTTTTTTCACACTTTTTGCCGTGAATTGCATTTCCATTCCCATTTTACGTAAACGGTATTGCATCAGCATTCCTTTTACACCTGCATAAGGGCTTAAAGCGTTCACTTTTTCCATTCCCATATCTTTAGTGTAATAAGCATCAAAAATAACTGAAGGATCATTTACCATCGTAACTTTTATCTTATTGCATTTATACCCTGCAATTTCTTTCGTTTCTCCGGTTTCCTCAATTTTTAATTTATAATTCTCGTTCTCTTTTCTAATTGCATTCTCGTCTTCAATGCAGGCTTGTTTCACATCCATGAACTTAACCATTTGTGTTAGGGACTTAGTGGTCAAATCACAAATGAACATGGTATTGAACATGCCCATCGTACTCATCTCAATAACAAACTTATCTTTTTTAAATTTTAAAGTTGCTGAACTCGGAGCAAGACCGGCAAGAGGATGACTATCATCTACTACTTTTGAATCATATTCAATTATTCCTTCATCAATAACTTTATCATTACTAGTGCCGCAGGATGAACAACCCACAGCCATAATGCCCGCAAAAAGCAGATAAGTTATTTTTAGTATTAAGCGATTGATAGTCAAGAGTAAAACAAAGGCTTAAAATAAAAAAATATTACGCACAAAGCCAAATATATTTGGCATTTTACACCGAATAAGGGGTTTTAGAATGACTGAAAGATCTTCTCTATCTCTGCTTTGCTTACTATTTTGAAATAAGCAGGTATTTCAAAAATATTATCATCGATATCAGCATTTTTTACGCTTTTGGCAGTGAATTGTAATTCGAGTCCCATCTTTTTAAGGCGGTATTGCATTAACATGCCTTTTACTCCATTATACGGACTAAGATCATTCACATTTGCCGCACCCATTTCATTGGTATAATAGGCTTCAAAGTTCACTGCCGGATCATTTACCATTGTAACATTGATCTTCTTGCATTTGTACCCTGCGATCAGCTTCGTGTCTTTGGTTTCTGTCCATTTGATCTTGTAGGCTTCATTTTCTTTTTTGATCTCAGTTTCGTTCTCAATACACGCTTGTTTTATATCGAGGAATTTTACCATTTGTGTTAATGTTTTTCCTGCCTGATCACAAATGAATGTTGTAGTGAACATTCCCATGGTACTCATTTCTAAAAGGAATTTATCATCCTTGAATTTCAGGGTTGCAGTACTTGGTATCATACCTGCCCATGGGTGATTCGGATCAACAGCTGTAACATCAAACTCAATGATCCCTTCATTTAAGATCTTGTCGTTAGAATTCTTACAACCCGGAAATGCAACGCATATCAGAACAAGAATGCTGCAAATTATTTTTATAATTGATCCGCGCGGGTTCATAAATGAGAGAGGGTTAAATTAAGGAATTTATTACACAAATCGACAGGTCCGTATTCTTTTCGTTCATAAAAAAAGCCTCAAAAGTGAGGCTTTATTATTGTGTAATTTCTTATTAGCGGACAACAACAACTTTTTCAACGCCTTTTCCTTCTTCTAACTTAATGATACTGATACCTTGCACAGAAGAAGTTCCGGTACCTTTTAAAGCTTTAATGTCATAAATCGCAGGTAATTTAAAAGTAAATGATACTCTCCCTGACTCGTCTGTAACGCCTGTGGCACGAAGATCGGCAGTGATAGTTCCGCTGTTCGGGGTCTTTACATTTGCAAATAAATAAACTGTAGCTCCGCCCAAACCGACACCGGTTGAGTCGTGACAAATAATGTTAGCTACGCAATCCGTGTTTTTCTTACAAGATGTTATGAATAAAAAACCGATGCCTAATACAGCAATTGCAATAAAAATTCCTCTTAATTTCATATGTTAATAATTTGTTTTTTAGTTGTCATATGGAATAGCCAGTTTATCTTTAATTTATCGTTTGTGTCTGGCAAACATGGCTATTTCATTTGTTCTGATTTAATACGATATTCGTTATAGCAAATATACTAAATTACTTATAAATGACAAATAGTAAAGCCTTAGTTTTTAGTGTTTTAATGCTCTTTTTTGGGCTTATTTCCCGCTCACAGACCCATAGTAAAGAGACTATTTTGATCGCTACCTCATATGGCAATATTAAAATTAAGTTGTTCGAAGAGACCCCTTTACATAAAAAAAACTTCCTGAAACTGGTAAAACAAGGCTTTTACGACAGCCTGCTCTTTCACAGGGTAATTAACAACTTTATGATACAGGGTGGTGACCCCGATAGCAAACGAGCCAACGATACGATCCTTTTAGGGAATGGTGATGTGGGTTATTGGATACCGGCCGAATTTAACTCTAAGATCTTCCATAAAAAGGGTGCTTTGGCAGCTGCCCGCGAGGGTGATGATATCAATCCGAAAAAAGAATCTTCAGGCTGCCAGTTCTATATAGTGATGGGAAAAAAATACGATTCCATTGCGCTGCAAAAAGCTGAATTACGTGTGAATCGCGAGATCGTTCAAAAAATAAATTACCTGGTAGGCTTTGGCGGAAAAAGCCCTGCGTTGAAAACATACTATAACCGCTTGTACACCCAAGGAAAAGAAGACAGTTTGAAGATAGTGACCAAACAATTGACCGATGCAATCAGCAAAGTTGAATATGAGAAAACAAAACATTACACATGGTCAGCATCACAGAAAAAAACGTACGCCGAACTTGGAGGCACGCCACATCTGGATAATAACTACACCATTTTTGGCGAAGTAATTGAAGGTTTAGATATCATTGATAAAATTGCCGGGGTAAAAACAGATAAGAATGACCGGCCGAAAGAAAATATCAGGATGAAGATCAGTATCGTTAACTAATCTTTCTTAAAATACATATTGATGTTCAGGTACGGATGATTCTTATCGTAAATGATAAAATCGTTCTCATGCATTTTAAATATTTTGAAACGGTTAGGAACATAGTTCGTCGTTTCCTTCTTCAATAAATATTTTTGTGCCGTTATCATGCTATCCGCACAATTGATCTCTACTTTTGCTATCGCTTTTCCGTGATAAGCCATTTTCCCCTGGTGCATAATATCCCAATCATAAATCATTACTGTATCTGTAGGATTGAATTTGATCTTATATTTATTGATCTCTGCTTTGTCTGCTTCTGAAAGGTCCTTGGCAAGCTTCAATTCGAAAGTATAATATTGCATCCTGTTGGTGATCGCAGTATCGGTTGGGAAAAGCCTTCCCCTTCCGTTACGGTGCGTTCCTCCCTTATAAACAACTCCTAATACTTTAAGACTTTCACAAGTAATTTGTGCAAATGCACTTTGAAGAAAGAAATAGAATATGAAACCAAAGATATACTTCATTTTACTTTTCCAATTTACCCCAAACACCCAATGGCAATTTAACCCCACTCTTAGCATTCAAAAATAACTCGCCGACGCTTAATTGCGACTTCTGCTTTTTTGCGAAAGGACCTAATAGATTTTCAGGCACCATTGCTGAAAACCCTAATGAATACGCATTCAGGATCAGCAAATGCTTCTCCGTATCTAATATCTGAAGAACGCTATCCATCATTTCAGCAATATTATCTTCCAGTTTCCATTTTTCACCGTTCGGACCATGGCCAAAAGCAGGCGGATCTAAAATAATTCCATTGTATTTGTTACCGCGACGGATCTCTTTCTTTACAAATTTAAGAGCATCATCCACCATCCAGCGGATGTTATCTAAATTGGATTTCTGCATATTTTCATTTGCCCAGGTCACAACTTGTTTGATGCTATCAACATGCGTAACATCAGCACCTGCAGCCCTGGCTGCGATAGAAGCTCCGCCTGTGTAAGCAAATAAATTCAGGAATTTAGGTTTATTAAGTTCCGAAAGAAAATCATAGATCTTATCCCAATTCACAGCCTGTTCCGGGAAAACACCAACGTGTTTAAATGCCGTCAATCCTAAACGAAAAGTTAATTCACTTTGTTTTGATAAAGCGTAATTGATGGTCCACTGATCGGGCATTTGTTTTAATTTTTTCCAATCGCCCTGAGAACTCGATTTCGGTATGAATTTTACACTGGCTTGTTTTTCCCAATCACTGTTTGAATAGATCTTTGGCCATACCGCCTGAGGTTCCGGACGGATAGTAATATATTTTCCGAAGCGTTCCAGTTTTTCGAAGTCGCCGCAATCAATTAATTCGTAATCTTTCCAATTTTTAGGGCTTAGCAATTCCATAATACAAAGAAAATGAAAAACTACCACTTACAAAGCAGAACAGCGTTATTTAGTAAAGAGAAAATTGTTAATAAATGCCTTTCTAATCCGAGGTTTAGATTTTTAAAAATAATACTTTAGACAAACTTTAATTCATGGCCAGATCAGGGAATTCACCTTTCATTGCAATTGTTACTGTATTTTTTTTCTGGGGCTTTTTAGCAGCTTCCAACGGAATTTTTATCCCGTTCTGTAAAACACATTTCAGCTTAACACAGTTTCAATCGCAATTGATCGACAGCGCCTTTTACGGGGCTTATTTTATCGGTTCGCTCCTGCTCTATATCTTTTCTTTGCAATTGAACAACGATATCATCAATAAGATCGGTTACAAAAAAACAATTGTATACGGTTTAGCCATTTCCATTTTAGGAGCGATCACTATGATTCCCGCAGTTAACTCCGGATCATTCGCTTTTATTTTAGTTGCTTTTTTCATCATTGCTTTAGGATTTTCCCTGCAGCAAACTTCAGCAAATCCTTTAGTGTTAAATATTGGCGATCCCGCAAAGGGTTCTCATCGTTTGAATTTTGCAGGAAGTGTGAATTCGTTCGGTACAACTATTGGCCCTATTCTTGTAAGTTTCGTTTTATTTGGAAAAGCAATGGCTTCGAGTGCGGATAAAGAATCTGCTTCCATTGGCTCTATCAATATTTTATACATTATCCTCGGAATTGCATTTGCCATGGCTGCTGTTATTTTAAACTTTACCCAAATTCCAAAACTTAAAATAGAAGAGGAAGCTGACAGCAACATGAAAATTTTAAAAGCGCCTCTTTTCTTCATCATCGGTACGCTCCTGTTTTTAATTACCGTCTTTATTTATTTTGCACTGGATGCAGTTACTACAAATCAAAGCCAGTTCTTGTTTTTGGCCTCTTTTGCTTTATTCCTTGGCGTGATAACAATTATCTTAGTTCTGCAATACAATAAAATTAAAAAAGATGATCGCCTCGAAACAAAACCATATCCGCAAGTGCTGTTAGGTATGATCGCCATTTTTGTTTATGTAGGTGTTGAAGTTTCAATTCAGAGTAATTTAGGTTCACTTTTAAAACTTCCCGATTTCGGAGGCCTTCAGGATTCAGAAATAAGTCCTTTCATCTCTTTGTACTGGGGAAGTTTAATGATCGGCCGCTGGACAGGTTCTATTGGTGCTTTTGAAATGAAAAAGTCAACGAATATTATTCTGACACTAATTGTTCCTTTCGTAGCATTATCTTTAGTTCTTTACATGAATCATTTAAGCGGCGCTGATGCCTCGAAATTTATTACTTACGCTATTTGTGTTGCAGTTTTAATTGGTGCATTCTTCATGGGACAACAAAAACCCGCGCTTACTTTGATCATTTTTGGTTTGCTGGGAACACTTGCCATGTTAGTTGGTTTAATGACCACAGGGCTTCTAAGCGTCTACGCATTTTTGAGTGGTGGCTTGTTTTGCTCTATCATGTGGCCTTGCATTTTTTCATTAGCAACAGCAGGTTTAGGAAAATACACCAGCCAGGCTTCTTCATTTTTGATCATGATGATCTTAGGCGGCGCGTTCATTCCGCCAATGCAGGGATTATTGGCAGATAAAACGAACATTCACATCTCTTACATCATTCCGGTAATTTGTTTCGCCTTCTTGACGTGGTATGCATTTAAAGTAAGGGGCATCTTGAAATCAAACGGAATAGATTACGATACCACAACTGAAACAGGGCATTAAGAATGAACGATTTCAAACACAATAGCGAAGAGAATTACATTGAGATCATTCAACGTCTTGTAAAATGTATCGTTATTCTTTTGATCATTATTGTTGTTTTGATCGTGTTGCACATAACAGGATTTCCAATTCCCGAAAAAGAAATTCCTAAAAAAGAAATCTCTCCAAAAACTGAAGCTATTGAAAAACCAAAAGCTGATGTATGGATCGCTCCGGATACATCGAATATAAAAACCGAAGATAACGCAGCACAAATAATTTATGGCCGCGAATTAATTGCAAACACTTCATTATATCTTGGCCCACAGGGAAAAGTTGCTCACATTAGTAATGGAATGAATTGCCAGAATTGCCATCTTGATGCAGGAACAAGGCCATTTGGAAATAATTACAGCGGCGTTGCTTCCACTTATCCAAAATTCAGGGAACGTTCAGGTACAATGGAAAGTATTTACAAACGCGTGAATGATTGTTTTGAAAGAAGCCTGAATGGAAAGGCGCTTGATACTTTAAGTAATGAAATGCAAGCAATCGTTTCTTACATAAAATGGTTGGGCAAAGGTGTTCCTAAAGGCGAAAAACCAAAAGGCGCAGGATTAACTGAATTGACCTATCTCGATCGTGCAGCTGACCCTGAAAAAGGAAAAGCTGTTTATATATCGAAATGCAAAACCTGCCACATGGAAAACGGTGAAGGGAAATTTAATGAAGGCAGGCTAACGTACCAATACCCTCCGCTTTGGGGTGAACACAGTTACAATGATGGCGCAGGATTATACCGTTTATCACGCTTCGCGGGATATGTAAAATCAAATATGCCTCAAAACACTACTTATGATTCGCCGCAATTAACTGATGAAGAAGCGTGGGATGTTGCGGCTTTTGTGAATTCACAACCACGTCCTAAAAAAGACCTCAGCAAAGATTGGCCAAAACTATCAGGAAAGCCTGTTGACCATCCGTTTGGCCCTTACGCGGATAAATTCCCGGAAGAGCAACATAAATACGGGCCGTTTGCCCCGATCGCAGATGCCAGAAAGAAAGCAAAAAAATAATTACATTAGTATAATAGTAAAACCCAAAACAACATGAATATTTTAACATCACCGTGGCCGTGGTATATTGCAGGACCTTTAATTGGCTTAATGGTTCCGCTTTTACTTTTCATGGGCAATAAAGCATTTGGTATTTCGTCATCATTAAGACATTTTTGTGCTATGTGCATTCCAACCAAGGCTAAATTCTTTCAATACGATTGGAAAGCTGAGCGATGGAATCTGATCTTCGCTTTAGGTATGGTGATAGGTGGATTAATTGCCGGTCACTTTTTCAAAAATCCAAATCCCATTGATCTATCCGAATCAGCTATTGAAAGTATGAACGAATTAGGGATACAAAATTATTCAGGCCTGGTTCCTTCTGAGATTTTCAACTTTTCATCTCTTTTTACTTTAAAAGGTTTTCTGTTAATTGTAGTTGGCGGCTTTTTTGTAGGTTTTGGCACCCGTTACGCAGGAGGTTGTACCTCCGGTCACTCTATTATGGGCATGTCGAATTTGCAATGGCCCTCATTAGTGGCTACCTGTTGTTTTTTTGCCGGCGGATTACTAATGACGTGGGTTATTCTTCCTTTAATCATGAACCTGTAATATTTATACTATGAAGAACTTAAAATTTTTATTACTCGGTACGGCCTTCGGATTTATTTTAATTAAAGCCGAAGTGGTCTCGTGGTTCCGGATCCAGGAAATGTTCCGGTTTCAGTCATTTCACATGTACGGCGTTATTTGCTCGGCTATTGCTGTCGGTATGCTCTCTGTTTTTCTAATTAAAAAATTTAAAGCAAAAACGTTTTCCAGTGAAGTGATCAGGATCGAAGACAAACAATTTACAAAAGGAAATATCATCGGCGGGTTAATGTTTGGATTAGGCTGGGCCATGACGGGAGCTTGCCCGGGGCCGTTATATGCTTTAATTGGAAGCGGCTTACCAATTGTGATAGTTGTTTTATTAAGCGCAGTTGTGGGGACTTACACATATGGTGTTATAAAAGATAAATTACCGCACTAAAATTATGAGCGACAAAACCTGTCATAATCCAAATTGCAACTGTTCTTGTCATCATGAACCGTTAGAGAATGCGAATGAAAAAAGATCATCGCATGATTCCGAACGACGTGATTTTTTAAAATACTTTGGTTTAGGAGCTGTTGGCTTGGGATTAGGCCCTGCCATTACTTATTGGTTACGTGAAGAAGGAAAGATCGATGAGATCGTAAAAAATCCTGCTATCATAAAAGGAAAAGCGAATCGTTTCACCATTTTACATACTTCCGATATTCATGGACAATTAGATGTTCATGATGAATTCTTTTGGGAAAACGGAAAAGCCGTTTTCAAAAAACGTGGTGGTTTTGCGCACTTAAAAACAATGGTGGATGAATTACGGAAAGAAAATCCTTTAAATACATTACTCGTTGATGGTGGTGATTGTTTCCAGGGAAGTGCAATTGCTTCTTTAACGATGGGAACAGGAATTGTTCCGTTAGCAAACAAATTGAATTACGATCTTGTCCTTCCAGGCAATTGGGAAGTGGCTTACGGGAAACAAATGATGATCCATGATATGAATTCATATTCCGCAGCAAAAGTTTGCGCGAACATGTTCCATAACGATGATCTGGATCATGATCTTTTATTTCCTCCTTACCAGGTTTTTAATATTGGCGGGACAAAAATTGGGTTCATCGGATATAATGATCCTCTCACTCCTATCCGTCAATCTCCGGCTTACTCGAAAGGAATAAAATTCACCAAACCGGAAAGAAATCTTGAAAAGTATGTGAAGATCCTTCGTGAAGAAAAGAAATGTGATATGGTGTTTGTACTATCTCACATGGGATTATCACAGCAAGTTCATTTAGGCAATCAAAAATGTTCAGAGGGAGTAGATTACATTTTAGGCGCTGATACTCATGAACGTGTTCGTGAGCCACTCCAGTCTAAATACAGTAAAGTAACTGAACCCGGCGCTTTCGGTTCTTTCATCGGGAAATTAGATATCGTTATTGAGAACGGAAAAATAAAAGACGAAGTTTATCAATTATTAGATGTGGATCCGGAAAAATATCCTGCTGACCGGGATATGGAACGCGCTATTGAAAAAGTAAAACGTCCGTTTAAAAAAATATTAAAAGAGGTACTCGGACAAAGCACCACACCATTGATGCGTTATTATATCATTGAAACGCCAATGGATAATTTAATTACGGATGCGGTAATGTGGAAATTCAAAACTGATATAGCTGTATCAAACGGTTTCCGTTTTTGTCCGCCATTGTTACCTGATCCTAAAACAGGATTTGCTGATATCACAAGGGAATATTTGTGGAGTATGCTTCCCGTGGATTCAGAAGTGAAAGTTGCGGATGTGAAAGGAAAACAAATTTTAAACTGGCTGGAGAAAGAATTAGAGAATGCATTCTCTAAAGAAGCGAATAAACGCTTTGGCGGATGGTTTGTCCGTTTCAATGGAATGAAAGTGACATTCACCATCGGGAATGAAAAAGGGAAACGTGTTCAGGAAGTTTGCATTAAAGACCAACCATTGGAATTGGATAAAACGTATACCATGGTGGCTTGTGAACGGGACGGGGATCCTGATAACCTGTTATGCAGAATGCCAAACGTTCATAATCCTGTTAAGCAGGGAATTTTCTTACACAGCGTGATAGAGGATTATTTAGCAGAATTTTCTCCTGTATCACCAAAACTGGAAGGACGTGCAGTTGCAACGGATGCGCCCGCCGATCTTTTAACACAAGCTTTAGCAGGAATAGATTATCAATTCAGATAGGATGAAGAATTTTTTATTGGCAATATTAGTATTGGCGTATTCCGTTTCGTTCGCTCAAAAAAGCACCTTGCCTATCATTCCTCAACCAAATGAAATAACTATAAAGGAAGGAAGTTTTACAATTTCCCCTACGACAAAAATTGTTTTAAGTCATTCAGATACTTTCAAAAAAGACATTGAATGGTTCAATGATTACCTTGAGAAAAATTACGGATTCCGCTTAGAATTCATTGAAAGTGAATCCAAGATCGGTAACTTCATTCAATTCGAGTATCCTGATTTCGAAGGAGGCTTCAAAGAGAATTACCATCTTGATATCAATAAAGCCAGAATTAAGATCATTGCCGAAGCAGATGGTGCAGGTGCTTTCTATGCTTTACAGACTTTAGTCCAGTTAATACCACCATTGGAAATCAGATCTCTAAAAGTTGCACCTCCTAAAAAATTCGAAGTGCAGTGTTGTTACATTCAGGACATGCCACGTTATCAATGGCGTGGAATGCATTTGGATGTATGTCGTCATTTCTTTCCGGTTTCATTTGTAAAAAGATACATAGATCTGATAGCCGCTTACAAAATGAATGTTTTTCATTGGCATTTAACAGAAGACCAGGGTTGGCGGATCGAACTAAAAAAATATCCTAAACTAACTTCCGTTGGTGCATGGAGAAGCGGGACAATGGTTGGTTCTTATAAAGACAAAAAATACGATACCATCCGTTATGGCGGTTTTTACACCCAGGAAGAAATTAAAGATGTTGTAGCTTACGCAGCTGCCCGGCACATAACCATCGTTCCCGAAATTGAAATGCCCGGGCATTCTCTGGCAGCCATCGCTGCTTATCCCTGGTTATCGTGTACAGGACAAAAACAGGAAGTCGCAAAAGGCTGGGGTGTATTTGATGATGTATATTGTTCTAAGGATTCTACGTTTCAATTTTTACAGGATGTATTAACTGAGATCATAGATCTTTTTCCCGGGAAATATATTCATATTGGTGGTGATGAATGTCCGAAGACAAGATGGAAAGCTTGTCCGAATTGCCAGGCACTTATCAAAAAAGAAAAATTAAAAGATGAACATGAGTTACAAAGTTATTTCATTACGCGAATAGAAAAGTTTGTGAATAGCAAAGGAAAACAGATTATTGGCTGGGATGAAATTTTAGAAGGCGGCCTTGCTCCTAATGCAGCCGTAATGAGTTGGCGGGGAACCGAAGGAGGAATTGCAGCTGCAAAACAAAAACATTTCGTAGTGATGAGTCCGGGCAAACCTTGTTATTTCGATCATTATCAAAGCAAAAATAAATTAACTGAACCTTTAGCCATCGGAGGATTCAATCCTTTAGATTCAGTTTACAATTATAATCCTACTCCAAGAATTTTGAATGAACAAGAAGCACAATTTATAATGGGCGCTCAGGGAAATGTTTGGACAGAATATATTATAAACGAAAAACAAGTAGAATACATGGCAGTACCCAGGATGATAGCTTTAGCGGAAGTTTTATGGACGGAACCCAAAAACAAGGATTTTCAGAATTTTGTTCTCCGTTTAAATAATAATAAATTCATATTAGATAATTGGCGAGTGAACTACGCCAAACATTACATAACAAAACTTAAATAATATGGGATCAAGAAGAAAATTTTTAAAAACATCCGGGATCCTTTCCGCTTTAGCGTTAACCAGCTTGCCAAAATTCGGAAAAGCGATCGGGTTAGAAGAAAGACCGGCAACTGAAGGTGAAGTAAGAAAGCCTGTCGTGATCTCTACATGGAAACACGGATTAGCTGCAAACGATGGCGCATGGAAAGTTCTTTCAGCGAATGGAACAGCATTAGACGCCGTAGAAAAAGGGGTAATGGTGACAGAAGATGATCTAACAAATTTAAGTGTTGGCCTTGGTGGCCTGCCGGATCGTGAAGGACATGTTACTCTGGATGCAAGCATCATGGATGAAAAAGGAAGATGCGGTGCTGTTGCTTTCTTGCAACGCATCAAACATCCTGTTTCAGTGGCAAGAATGGTAATGGAAAAAACACCTCATGTATTAATGGTAGGAAATGGCGCACAAAAATTTGCATTGGATAACGGATTTAAACTGGAACCTAAAAAATTAACTGATGCGGCAGAAAAAGCTTATAAAGAATGGTTGAAGACAAGTCAGTACAAACCTGTAGCAAATATTGAAAATCACGATACAATTGGGATGGTGGCTATGGATGCAAATGGAAATTTATCAGGTTCTTGCACAACCAGTGGCCTGGCTTACAAAATGCACGGACGTGTCGGAGATTCCCCGATCATTGGCGCAGGAATGTACGTAGATAATGAAGTTGGTGCGGCTTGTGCAACAGGAGTTGGTGAAACCGTTCTAAGAATTTGTGGTTCGTATTTGGTTGTTGAATTCATGCGGCAGGGATTTTCACCCAGTGAAGCCTGCAAAAAAACGATTGATCGTTTAGTTTCAAAAAATCCTAATTATAAAGAAGTACAGGTTGGATTTCTCGCTATCAATAAAAAAGGAGAGCATGGAGCATTTGCCTTACAAAAAGGATTCAATTATGCGCTTGCTGATAATACAGGAAATAAATTGTTTGATTCAGATTATCTTTTAAAATAAATGTTTCTTGAAGTTGCCTGCTTTAATTTAGAATCGTGTCTTATTGCCCAAAAAGCAGGCGCTAAGCGTGTTGAACTTTGTCAAAACTATTCCGCAGGTGGTGTTACTCCGGATGAAACCACGATCATTGAAGCAAGACAACAGTTACGCATCGACCTTTTTGTAATGATCCGTCCGCGCGAAGGCAATTTTCTTTATTCCGAAATTGAATTTGAGGAAATGCGATCGCAGGTTGAGTTCTGCAAAGAATTAAAATGTAACGGCGTTGTTTTTGGAATTGTGACAGAAGAATATCAGGTTGATGTTGCGCGTTGTAAAGAATTGGTAGAATTGGCAAAACCAATGGAATGCACCTTTCACAGAGCTTTTGATGAAACCGAAAACATCACTTATGCCTTAGAAGATTGTATAACCGCCGGCTTTACAAGAGTTCTTACCTCCGGGAAAAAAAAGACAGCAAGAGAAGGAATTGAAAACCTCCAGAAACTTATAGAAAAAGCTAAGAACAGGATCAAAATAATGCCGGGCGGCGGAATACGATCTTCAAATATTTCTGAGTTACTGAACAGAACTGTCGCCACCGAATTTCACACGGCTGCGATAACAGACAAAAGTGAGATCGCCAATGAAGCCGAAATAAGAAAAATAATCTCATCGTTTTGAAAAAATTCATCCTGTATATATTGTTTATTTCTTCCCCTGTATTTTCACAGAATTCCGAAATTATACTAAATACACCATGGGAATTCAAACAAAAAGGAACTGATAAATGGATGACCGCTGCTGTTCCCGGAAACGTACACACTGATCTCTTGGCGAATAAAAAAATACAAGACCCGTTCTTTGCCGATAATGAACAAAAAGTCCAATGGATCGAAAATGAAGACTGGGAATACAGAACTGAATTCACTTGCGATAAAAAAACACTCTCACAAAATAATATTGAATTAAAATTTGAAGGGCTTGATACTTATGCAAAAATTTATTTGAACAAAACCCTGATCCTTGAAGCAACCAATATGTTCCGTTCGTGGACTGTTAATGTAAAAAAACAATTGAAAGAAGGAAGTAATAGCTTATTTATTGTTTTCGAATCCGCCGTAAAAAAAGGAAAGGCAGAAGCGGCAAAATTGCCATACACTTTACCTGGTGATGAAAAAATATTTACGCGTAAAGCGCAATATCAATATGGTTGGGATTGGGGACCGCGCTTTGTTACTTGTGGTATTTGGAAGCCGATCAAACTAATTACATGGAATAAATTAATAATTGAGTCGATATATGCTAATACAAAAGAGATCCGCGATTCTTCTGCAAAGGTAGATTTCATTTTCGAGATCAGAGCTGAAAGGGAAGATTATTACAGGTTGCGATACAATGTGCATGGTGAAAAAAGTAAGAGCAGGCTATCGGGAGCTCAAAGTCAGCTTATCGCCATAAAACCCGGAATAAATACAGTTACGGTGAATACAAACATGGCCTATCCGAGATTATGGTGGTGCAACGGTTTCGATAAAAGAAGACCTAACCTATACAAAGCGGGGTTCAAAATAACGAAAAATGATAGTTTGATCGCACAAGAATCATTACAATTTGGCATCAGGACGCTTGAATTGATACAAGAAAAAGATTCTGCAGGCTCTTCCTTTTATTTTAAATTGAATGGCATTCCGGTATTTATGAAAGGGGCAAATTACATTCCGCATAATAGTTTTCTTCCGAACGCTGATAAAGATGCGATCAGAAAACTAGTGATGACAGCAAAAAACACTAACATGAATATGCTTCGTGTTTGGGGTGGTGGAGTTTATGCTGATGAAGAGTTTTACAGAGACTGTGATCGTGCAGGAATCTTAGTCTGGCAGGATTTTATGTTTGCCTGCGCCATGTATCCCGGCGATAAAGAATTCATTGAGAATGTAAAAGAGGAAGCAACAGAACAAGTGAAAAAATTACGCAAGTATGCTTGTCTCGCCTTGTGGTGCGGAAATAATGAAATTGACGAAGGCTGGCATAACTGGGGATGGCAAAAACAATACAAGTATTCGGGCGCAGATTCTGCTAAGATCTGGAATGATTACAAAAAATTATTTGAGGAACTGCTTCCGTCCATTGTAAAACAAAACGGTCTTCAAACTCCATACTGGCCTTCGTCCCCCTCCATTGGCTGGGGACATAAAAAAAGTTTATCAGAAGGAGATTCACATTATTGGGGTGTTTGGTGGGGGAACGAACCGTTTGAGAATTATGAAAAGAAAGTGGGCCGCTTCGCGAGTGAATACGGATTTCAAAGTTTGCCATCTTTAGAAACCTTCAAAACATTTTGTGGCCCGGCAGATCTGAATTTGAATTCCGCCGCGGTTAACAATCACCAGAAAAATTCAAAAGGATTTGAAACGATCAAAACATATATGGAGCGCGACTATGTGGTTCCAAAAGAATTTGACAAATTCATTTATGTTTCACAATTACTCCAGGCAAGAGGCATGAGGATTGCAATTGAAGCTCACCGGAGAGTCATGCCTTACTGTATGGGAACATTATTCTGGCAATTGAATGACTGCTGGCCCGTAACTTCGTGGAGCGCGATCGATTTTTATAACAGGCCTAAAGCTTTTTTTTATTCCCTGGAAGAATTGTTTGATAATGTTCTGTTATCAGTTCAAAAAGAAAATGAAAACTACAAGATCTTTATAGTTAATGAAAAATCCTATTCTTTCGATGGAAAAATAAAAATATCCCTTAATGACTATACCGGTAAAGAGATATTTTCCAAGTCAGCTGAATCCAGGGTGATTTCAAATACCAGCAATTTTTACCTAACGTTTTCTGAAACAGAAATGAAAGGTTTGATAAAAGATAAAATGTATCTGCGTTGCCAGTTCACCAGTACCGATGGAACAATAAGTAAAAAGGTTTTATACTATTTCGTTCCTCCGAAAAACCTGAAACTAGCTCCGGCCAAACCTGAAATGACATACTCTGCCACAGAAAACATTTTAAAAATTAAAAGTGATAATTTGATCAAAGACCTATTCTTATATAGTAGTGATAATATTTTCGATAAGAATTATTTCGATCTTGAACCTAATGAGGAGATACAAATTAAGTTAAAGTCTGCTATAAAGGATGTCTCTGAAATTAAGTTCATGTCATTCAACGATATTAATCAGTAAATTTATGGTCGCGCTATGAAAAAGATCCTCATAATATTTTGTTTGATCATTTTATCCCTGCAATCGGTTGCACAAACAAATTATGCCCAATATGTAAATCCATTTATCGGAACCGGTGGACATGGACATACTTTTCCGGGCGCAACACTTCCGTTTGGAATGGTTCAGTTAAGTCCTGATACAAGAATTGATGGCAGTTGGGATGGATGCGGCGGTTATCATTATAGCGATAGTATTATTTATGGTTTTTCTCATACACATTTGAGTGGAACGGGAGTGAGTGATTATGGCGATGTTTTGATCATGCCCATGCTTGGTGAACCCAGTGTAGATAATAAGATCTATTCTTCACGATTCACGCATGCAAAAGAAAAGGCAAATGCCGGGTCTTACGAAGTTGTCCTGGAAGATGATAAAATAAGAACAGAATTGACCTCTACATTAAGAACAGGTATTCACAGGTATTCATTTCCAAAAGCGGAAAAAGCAAATATTATTTTAGATCTTTTACACCGTGATAAATTACTTTCAGGTGATGTTAAGATAATCGATAGTGTTACTGTTTCAGGAACACGCATCAGCGAAGCATGGGCACGGGAACAACATGTTTATTTTGTGATCAGATTTTCAAAACCTTTCAAAAAAACAAATTTCGCAACCAATAAAAAATTAAAGACGGTTTTAGAAGGACAGGAAAAAGCTGAAGGCGCAGCATTTGAATTTGATATAAGAGATGGAAAACCATTAATGGTAAAAGTTGGCATTTCAGGTGTTGATATTAATGGCGCCCTACTGAATCTTAATACAGAAGCGTCTCATTGGGACTTTGAAAAATACAAAACAGATGCTGAAAAGGCATGGAATAAAGAATTATCGAAAATCGAAGTTCAAAGCAACGATAAAAATAAATTGAGCATTTTCTATTCTGCATTCTATCATTGCATGATCCATCCAAGCACTAATATGGATGTTGACGGCAGGTACCGTGGACGTGATAATAAAATCCACACCACAAAATATTTTACTTATTACACTGTTTTTTCTTTGTGGGATACATTCAGGGCATTGCATCCATTATTCACAATTACAGATCAAAAAAGAACCTCTGATTTTGTCAATACTTTTTTGCTGCAATATAAAGAAGGAAAGCGCTTACCGGTTTGGGAATTATCTGGTAATGAAACTGAATGTATGATCGGCTATCATTCCGTTTCAGTAATTGCAGACGCTATCACAAAAAACATTAAAGGGTTCGATAATTCTCTTGCTTACGAAGCAATGAAAGCCGCTGCAAATTATACCGGGTACGGCGCGCCTGTTTACGCAAAACAGGGTTATTTGCAAATTGATGATGAACATGAAAGTGTTTCAAAAACTTTAGAATACGCATATGATGATTGGTGCCTTGCGCAGGTTGCTGATCTTTTAGGAAATACTTCTGATGCGGTCTATTACCTAAAACGCTCTCAGTCGTACAAAAATCTATTTGACTCCTCAACGGGTTTTATGCGTCCACGTAAGAACGGGAATTGGCTTACACCATTTGAAGCAAGTGAGGTAAATAATCATTTTACCGAAGCGAATAGCTGGCAATATTCTTTTTTTGTTCCACACGATGTGTATGGATTATCGAAACTACACGGCGGGGATGCCGCATTAGAAAAAAAATTAGATGAGTTATTTACAACAGATGGCAAAACAACCGGCCGCGATCAAGCTGACATTACAGGGTTGATCGGGCAATATGCGCATGGCAATGAACCTAGTCATCACATGGCTTATCTGTATAATTATATTGGTAAACCAAATAAAACAATAAAGAGAGTTCACCAGATCCTAAATGAATTTTATAAGAACACTCCTGATGGCTTGATCGGGAATGAAGATTGCGGGCAAATGAGTGCGTGGTACGTCCTAAGTTCTATTGGCATGTACCAGGTTTGTCCCGGAAAACCGGAATTCGCTTTAAGCGCACCGCTATTTGAAAAAGTAAAGATCAATTTAGAGAATGGTAAAACATTCGAGATAGAATCACCAAAAACAAGTTTAGGAACAGAAACATCAGAAGTTACAAGCACTGTTTTAAACGGAAAAAGCAACGTACGTTCATTCATAACTTATGATCAGATATTAAACGGTGGTAAATTAGTATTTAGTTTTATTCCGAAAAAAGGAGTGAATAATTATGGTCAGCACAAAACCATGCGGCCTCAAACCGGAATTGCTGAATATTTAATTGTAACAGTACCTATTATTAAAAGCGTTTCGAAAACATTTAAAGAAAAACAATCTATAAGTTTAGAAGGCATAAAAAGCGGAACAATAATGTACACTGTTGATGGATCAGAGCCCACAAAAGGATCAAAGATCTATTCTGCGCCCTTTGAAATTAATTCGACTTGCGTTATAAAAGCCAAGACCTATTTAGATTCGACAGAAAGTGGAGTGACAACGGCTTATTTTTATAAAGCCCCGAACAATTATAAAATAACTTTAAATTGTAAATACAACCGTCAGTATACCGCCGGTGGTGATGATGGGATTATTGACGGTGTTTACGGTACCACTAATTGGCGTAAAGGTGAATGGCAAGGTTATCAATCACAGGACTTCAATTGTGTGATCGATATGCATTCTTCTAAGACTATCAAAGAGGTCAACAGTAATTTTTTACAGGATTCAAGGTCGTGGATCTTATTTCCAACCGAAGTCGAATACCTGGTTTCTGAGGATGGCCAGAATTTTAAGTCTGTAAAAAAGATAGCCAACAAAGTAATAACTGATGATTACGAAGTTTCTTTAAAAAAATTTAACAGTGACCTTAGTGCTCCCGTAAAAGGCCGGTATATTAAAGTAATAGCCAAAAATTACGGCCCGCTGCCTGAAGGCCACCAAGGTGTAGGAGGAGATGCCTTCATTTTTATTGACGAAATTGAGATAAAATAACGCCCTAATCTTCCGTATATTTGTAGCCGATTTGAATTCTCACAATAAATATTGTAATAGTCTGACAGAATACTCCCGTTTTTTGACCCGCGAGGTTAAGATAGGTGACCTGTTACTGGGCGCTCATCATCCTATTCGTATCCAAAGTATGACAACAACTGATACGATGGATACAAAAGCAACCGTTGAACAAAGTATAAGGATGATCGAAGCAGGTTGTGAAATTGTTCGCATCACCGCGCCCAGTTTAAATGAGGCGAAGAATTTAGAACAGATAAAAAAAGAATTAAAAGCAAGAGAATATAATACACCTATTTGCGCCGATATACATTTCACTCCCAATGCTGCCGAATGGGCCGCGAAAGTTGTAGAAAAAGTCCGCGTCAATCCCGGGAATTACGCAGACAAGAAAAAATTCGAAACGATCGATTATACAGATGCCTCTTATGAGGCAGAATTAGAAAGGATCAGAACCCGTTTTACTCCTCTCGTAAAAATTTGTAAAGAATACGGAACTGCAATGCGTATAGGAACTAATCATGGTTCGTTGAGCGACCGTATTTTAAGTCGTTATGGAGATACGCCTCTGGGAATGGTGGAAAGTGCTTTTGAATTTTTACGTATTTGTGAAGAGAATAATTATCACAACATTGTGATCTCGATGAAGGCGAGCAATACGCAAGTGATGGTGCAGGCTTACCGTTTGTTGGTTGCCAAAATGATAGAGACGAATAGAAACTACCCCTTGCATTTGGGCGTCACCGAAGCCGGAGATGGTGAAGACGGAAGAATTAAATCAGCGGTTGGCATCGGAACTTTGTTGGAAGACGGATTAGGTGATACGATCCGTGTTTCATTAACAGAAGAACCTGAATTTGAAATGCCGGTTGCAAAAATGCTGGCTGACAGATATACAAAGCGGAAAGGAACCGCAATTCCTGAAATAAAAAATTCGGAACTTCCCTACTCTCCTTTTGAATACGCAAGAAAAAAAACTTTTGAAGTAATAAATATCGGCAATCATAATGTTCCAAGGGTAATTGCTGATTACTCTATGAAAGATGGAATAACTGCAGCTTCTTTATTTGGTGTTGGTTATATGTATTCTGTTCCCACTGATAAATGGAATCTGACAGATATGGCAGTTGATTACATTTATTTAGGAGATAACATCATCGACTTTGAGATTCCGGGAACGCTTGGTTTGATCTATAATTCTGAGAATTGGAAACACCATAAGGATAAGGACAGGGTCTATCCTTTATTTTGCGCTGAAGAATATTTCAGAGCAGAAGAAAGATCAAACGACTTAAATTTTGTCGCGGTTGATATTGCTTCATTGACCAGTGATTTTATTCAAAGAGTTAATAAAGAAAAAAATGTTGTTTTAATTTTAGATACGTTCAACGAACACGCTATGCCTGAGTTAAGGAGAATGGCAATTGAATTGGAGTTAAAAAAATGTTCAGTTCCTGTTATCTTAAAAAGAAATTACGCTAATCTCAACGAATCAGAGTTCCAATTATACTCAGCAACTGACCTTGGCGGATTATTATTAGACGGTTTTGGTGATGGGATCTGGATCAAACAAAAAGAGTGTGTTTCTACTCAAATTTGTAATTCAACTGCCTTCGGAATTTTACAGGCAACACGTACACGTATCAGTAAAACAGAATATATTTCTTGCCCAAGCTGTGGAAGAACCCTATTCGATCTCCAGGAAACCACTCAAAAGATCCGAGAGCGGACACATCACCTGAAAGGCGTAAAAATCGGGATCATGGGATGTATTGTGAACGGTCCCGGTGAAATGGCGGATGCAGATTATGGGTATGTGGGAACCGGTCCGGGTAAGATCTCCCTCTACAAAGGCAAAGAAGTGGTAAAGAAAAACGTAACCAGCGAAACTGCGGTTGACGAACTGATCGGTCTCATCAAAGAGAATGGCGATTGGGTCGAGAAACCCTGATTTTTATCAATTTTTATCCTATTTCCCTCCTAAAACACCCTTGTTTTAACCTCCTTTTTACCGTAAATTTGTATATTGTACACGAGTTTTTTACAAAACATGGAAAACAAGAATTTTGAAGATGTTTTTGAAGCCAAATTGGCCAAGAACGAAATGGTGGAACCAAAAGACTGGATGCCGGAAAATTACCGCAAACATCTGATCCGCCAGATATCTCAGCATGCCCATTCAGAAATTGTAGGGATGTTGCCTGAAGGCAATTGGATCACCCGCGCCCCAAGCTTACGTGCTAAAAAAGTTCTTTTAGCAAAAGTACAGGACGAAGGCGGGCATGGATTATATTTATATACTGCTGCAGAAACATTAGGCACAAGCCGCGATGAATTGTTAGACGCACTTCATACCGGCAAAGCAAAATATTCTTCTATTTTTAATTACCCTACTTTAACGTGGGCAGATATTGGAGCGATCGGTTGGTTAGTGGATGGAGCTGCTATTATGAATCAGGTAATGTTGCAGAGAACATCTTACGGTCCGTATGCAAGGGCAATGGTGCGTATTTGCAAAGAAGAAAGTTTTCATCAACGCCAGGGTTACGAGATCATGACACATTTGTCGTTCGGAACTAAGGAACAAAAAGAAATGGCGCAGGATGCGTTGAACCGTTGGTGGTTCCCTACTTTAATGATGTTCGGTCCTCCGGATGCAGAATCTCCGAACAGTGAGAACGCGATCAAGTGGAGGATTAAACGCGAAACAAATGATCAATTACGTCAGCGTTTCGTGAATCAAACTGTAGCACAAATTGAGTATTTAGGATTGAATTTGCCTGATGCAGGTTTACAATGGAACGAAGCCAAACAAGGTTACGATTACAGCGAACCGAATTGGGTAGAGTTCAAAAATGTGATCAGCGGAAACGGTCCTTGCAACAAGGAACGTTTAGCAGCAAGAAATGCATCGCACAAAAACGGCGAATGGGTTCGCGCAGCAGCTGCAGCTTACGCAAAAAAACATGCTGAACCTTTTATGGCAGCTTAATTAAAATTTAAAAGAACTAAAGAATAAGAAATAATGAGCGACTCACAAGGACCAATTTGGGAAGTGTTTGTACAGAAAAAAGCGGGACAACCATTTGTACATTGCGGAAGCTTACATGCTTTTGATAAAGAAATGGCGTTACAGAACGCGCGCGATCTGTATACACGCCGTAATGAAGGCATGTCGCTTTGGGTAGTTCCATCGGCAGCAATTACCGCAAGCAGTCCTGAAGATATTGGTTCATTCTTCGAACCTGCTAACGACAAAGTTTACCGTCACCCTACATTTTATCAAATTCCAGATGCTATCGGCCACATGTAATTTATGAATCATCTTTTTACATATACTTTACGTTTAGCGGATAACGCTTTAGTACTCGGTCAACGTCTAAGTGAATGGACCGGTCATGGCCCTTTTTTAGAAGAAGATCTTGCCTTAACTAATATTGCGCTCGATACATTCGGCACCGCAACTTCATTGATGGAATACGCAGCGAAAGTGGAAGACAAAGGAAGAGATGCTGATGCCCTTGCTTACAGAAGGAATGAAAGAGAATTCACCAATATACTTTTAGTTGAACAGGCTAATGGTGATTATGCAAAAACAATTTTAAGACAGGTTTTAGTTGATGCTTATAACGTTCTGTTCTATACTGAACTTGCAAAAAGTAAAGATGAAACCATAGCAGGCATCGCGCAAAAAGCAATTAAAGAAGTTTCTTATCATTACCGTCATAGTTCATCATGGGTGATCCGTTTTGGGGATGGCACTGAAGAGAGTCATAATAAAATTCAGGATGCCTTAAATGAATTGTGGCGTTTTACAGGAGAGCTGTTCGAGCAGGATGAAACTGAATTAACCTTGATCAAACAAGGTATTGCGGTTGATTCAAAAGCTTTTCAATCTAAGTGGGAAAAACAGCTGGATGAATTATTCGCAAAAGCCACTATCAAAAAACCGGAGACTGTTTTCATGCAAACAGGCGGAAGAAAAGGAATTCACACCGAACATTTAGGCTATATGCTCTCTGAAATGCAAGTTCTTCCAAGGATGCTGCCTGATGCAAAGTGGTAATTTGACAATTGCTTTTCATTAAACATCCAATTTAAGAGAATGAGCCTAAAAGAAAATTGGAAAAAATACTCTCCCTATTTCGTCGACATCTGGCAGTATCTTGTAATTATTGTGATCATGATCATTGCCGCTATTTTTATTTTATAATTTGTTAAGTAAAGAGAAAATATTCGATCTTATTAAGGAAATTCCAGATCCTGAAATCCCGGTCATTACCATTTCTGAATTAGGAGTTATCCGTGATGTTATTGTGAATGGTGAAAATGTTGAAATAAAAATTACACCAACTTATAGTGGTTGTCCGGCCATGCAACAGATGGAGAACGACATTAAAGCTGTTTTAAAACAAAACGGGATTTCCGATCTAAAGATCACAACCGTTTATTCTCCGGCGTGGACGACAGACTGGATCCCGGAAGAAGCAAAAGAAAAACTAAGAAAATACGGTATCGCCCCGCCCGAAAAAACTACTGAAGATAAAAGCTGGCTGACCGGAAAAAGTAAAATTATTTTATGTCCTAGATGCAAGTCGAAGAATACAAAATTAATTTCCCAATTCGGAAGCACAGCTTGTAAAGCTCTTTACCAGTGTCAGGATTGTTTGGAGCCTTTTGATTATTTTAAGTGTATTTAAACTTTCCGCTTCGGATTCTCAGTTAAAAAAGCCTTCCATCCCGTGTAAGACTTCCCACCGGTACCCAAATTTTTCTTTTGAAAAAAATGACACATTGCCGCGCCCAATGCATCAGTTGCATCTAAATATTGCGGCGCGTTCTTGAATTTTAAGAATTGCTGAAGCATAGCCGACACTTGTTCTTTACTGGCATTTCCGTTTCCGGTTATGCTCATTTTTATTTTTTTCGGAGAGTATTCTGTGATCGGAATGTTTTTACTTAATGCAGCAGCAATAGCAACGCCTTGCGCCCTTCCTAACTTCAACATACTTTGCACGTTCTTCCCGAAAAAAGGTGCTTCAATGGCTAATTCATCCGGTTTATACTCTTCAATGATAGCGGTTGTTCTTTCAAATATTTTTTTCAGGCGGTCAGGATGTTCTTCCAGTTTATCCAGTTTGATTATCCCGGCGGCGATCAATTCCGGATTTGGTCCTTTAACGTGAATAAGCCCATACCCCATTATCACAGTTCCGGGGTCAATTCCTAATATGATCCTATCAGTGGCCATTTGCTAATTATAACGTAAATTTAGGCGAATAAATTACTCCTTTGCTGAGCAGCTATAAAAACATAATAACATGGTTGGTTAAGATCCTGATCGGTTTAGCGAGCTTTGCTATTATTTACTGGCGCTTAAAGGATGATCTCACCCCCGAAAATCTAACAGCTCTCAAAATTTCGTTTACTTTATCCGGTTCTTACCATTTACTTTCCATTTGTCTGGTACTAGTTCCGCTGAATTGGGGAATTGAAAGTTATAAATGGAAACTAATTACTTTCCCGATAGAAGATGTCACTTTTTCAGCGGCTTCAAAATCCGTCTATTCAGGTTTATGTGTTGGTAATTTAGCGCCTGGACGAGCAACCGAATTTTTAGCTAAAGTTCTATTTTTTAAACCTGTTAACCGTCCAACGATCACACTGCTTCATTTTGTAAACGGGATGTTTCAGCTATCGATCACAATTGTAGTCGGCCTGATCGCTCTTCTCTTTAAATTCGATACAGGCAATGGTTTAAGTTCAGCTCAATTTTTACTGATCGGGATCTTCTGTATTTTATTACTGGCTTTTTTTATGCTGTTTGTTTTCAAATTCAATGCGCTTCAGAAATGGATCTTTGGTTTATTTAAAAATACTCTGGCTTCTAAAAGTCTGCCTTATTCATTTACTAAAAACTCCGTATCAACATTGTTTTTACTTTCTGCTATAAGGTATGTTGTTTTCACTACGCAATTTGTTCTGATCTTGAAATTATTTTATTCGGGGCCATTAACTTCTTCCATTCTGGCTTCTGTTTGCATTTACTTTTTACTTACCACTATTTTACCAATGATCAGTTTTATTGAACCTGCTATACGCGCAGCGATCGCAGTTCTGGTATTTGGCGGGACAGACATAAATGAAATATCTTTGGTAACAACTGCTGTCTTGGTCTGGTTAATTAATATTGTTCTGCCGAGTGTGATTGGTTATATAATTATCTTGAAAGAAAAATTTGATCCCGATAGTTATCGGCATGGTTTGTTTAAAAAATAATGCTCATTCTTAAAATAATCTCAATTCTTAGTATCATCATTTACCTCGTGTACCTGATCAGGGGGGCCATTGGTTTTTCGAAAACAAACTATTTTGAACCTGACAGATCATTAACAAATAAAACTACGACCTGTATTATCATTTGTGCTCACGATGAAGAAAGGACTATAGAGTGTTGCTTAAAAGGAATCCTTGAACAGGATTTTGACAAACAACTTCTGGAAATTATTTTAGTGAACGATGGTTCCACTGATAATACAAAAGTTATTGCCGAAAAAATTCTTTCGGGATATAATGGCAAATTCCAAATTATAAATAATATCGAAAACATTGGCAAGAAAAAAAGTATCACTTCAGCAATTGAAGTTTGCGATAGCGAATTAATTATTTGCCGAGATGCTGATACATATACAGAAAGCGATCTGTGGTTGAAAACAATAGTTTCCTTTTATGAAAAAACCGGGAAACAATTTATTATAGCCCCACTCGAAATAGAAAACAAAAATGGTTTATTAAATCAATTGCAGTTTTACGAAAACTCAGCGCTTGCCATCATCACGGGCGGTTTTGCATTTTATAAAAAAGCCTTTCTCTGTAATGGTGCGAATCTTGCATTCACGCAAAAGATCTTTGAAAAAACAGGCGGTTATAAAAATCATATCGGTGTAAATTCAGGCGATGATGTTCTGTTTTTGGAGGATGTAAAAAAGATCGCGCCAGAAACTATTGCTTATTTAAAAAATAAGAACACTTCAGCTGTCACTTATCCCTTAAATTCCTTCAAAAAATTGTTCAGACAAAAGGTCAGATGGGCCTCAAAATTTGATAAAAACCCCAATCAAACCAATACTTTTTTAGGGATAATCGTGTTTTTAGTACACCTATTTACCCTCGTTTATCTTATAAAACCAATATTTGCGCATCATATCCCCATATTTGGTATAATTTTCATTTTTTTGAGGGTTTTTATTGACTTTTTGTTATTATTTTTAGCCTCACGTTATTTTAACAAACCTGTAAAATGGACCTGGTTTTTGCCTTTGTCGGTTTTTTATAGTTTTTACGTTATCATAACTGCCATTTTAAGTTTAGTCGTTAAACCAAACAGAAAATAAACGTGTTTAAAAAGAGAAGCTTGTCCGAATTTGAATCTGAATCGTTGTCCAGGCAAACATGGAGACGGTTTAAAAAAGACAAGTTGGCTTTGACCGGTTTGATCATCATCGCTATTGCAACGATCATTTCTGTTTTAGGCTACACCATCACTCCCGATTCAACGCCATACGCAAACGATCAGAAACCTGAGCTTCATATAAAAGAACCGGGATTCAGCATTGAGCTGTTACAGATGCGTAAAAACGAAATGCCTCCATCGGAAAATATTTTCACGAAGATGTTCTTTGGTTCCAATGGAAAATTTACCACGGTTCCTGTTTACGAATATAAATTTGACGGGCCGAATATTATTGTTGAAGAATTCACAGGAAATACGCCTAACAACGGAACAAAAACTCCCTACAATATCGCTGATGTGGTTTATGATGTAAATCCGAATACGAATGTAAAATACGACGAAGCTTCAAGAACATTAGAGTTCTATGTGATCAGCAGTGGCGAGAAAATGAAAATGTCGGTTGAAGAATTACAAAAAACAATTAAGGACGATCATATAAGGAAAAAAACTTTCTTATTAGGAACTGATCTTGCAGGCCGCGATCTCTTAAGCCGTTTGATGATCGGAACCCGTATCTCCTTAACTGTTGGATTTATTTCTGTATTGATCTCCATTTTCCTTGGCATTTTGTTGGGCGCAACAGCAGGTTATTACAGAGGAAAAATTGACGATGTGATCATGTGGATCATCAATGTGGTTTGGTCGATCCCGACTTTATTATTGGTAATTGCCATCACTTTAGTTTTAGGAAAAGGAATCTTCCAGGTGTTCATCGCTGTTGGTTTAACCATGTGGGTGGATATCGCACGTATTGTTCGCGGACAGATCTTAAGTATCCGTGAAAAAGAATTTGTGGAGGCCGGGCGAGCTTTAGGTTATAAAAATTTCAGGATTATCTTCCGTCATATTCTACCTAACGTAATGGGGCCTGTAATTGTAATTGCAGCTTCTAACTTTGCAAGTGCTATATTAACTGAAGCTGGTTTAAGCTTTTTAGGAATTGGCGCACAGCCTCCTACTCCATCGTGGGGAGAAATGATAAATGCACATCGCGGTTATGTTTTGGTTGATAAAGCTTATTTAGCATTTATTCCAGGCGTCGCTATTATGTTCTTAGTATTAGCCTTTATGTTGGTTGGTAACGGCCTCCGTGATTCTTTAGATTCACGTTCGCTGGATTCTAAGCCAATAATGGGGAGTTAATTCTAGTCAAACAACGAAAGCGCTTTCCCAGTAGTCGGTCCCTGAATATTTTTTCCGAGAATAATAAGATCGCGTTTGATACCATCCATGTCGGCCACTTTTGGTAAATGTCCCCATTTCTCGAAACCGTAATCGTAAAATAATTTTAAGCTGGGTTCGTTGTGGCCGAAAATAAATCCTAAAAGATTTTCGATACGTAATGCCGGAGCAACTTCAATTGCTTTTTTCAGAGAAGCTTTTCCGATTCCCAATCCGCGATATTTTTTATCAATGTAAATACTGACCTCAACTGTTCCATCGTAAGCAGGCCGTCCGTAAAAAGAATTAAAACTCATCCAACCGGCATATTCTCCTTTATAAGAAACTAACCACAACGGGCGTTTTGAATTGCTGTGCGCATTGAACCATTGTAATTTGCTTAATGCGGTAACAGGTTCCAGATCGGCGGTGACTAATCTGGAAGGAATGGTTGAATTATACGTCTCCACAATTTTAGGAAGATCCTGAAGTGTAGCGTATGTGAATTCAATTTCCATTTCCGTTTTGGCTAAAGCCAATTTTTTACTTTTTTAATTGCCACGACCTTAAGGTCGTGGCAATTATTTATTAAACCGAAACGGGCTTTAGCCCAAGAAGCCGATTAGTACAACAGATTATTATAAGGATACCTCTTCACATGCATCTCCTTCACCATATCATACACTTTTTGTTTCAGTTCATCAATGTTCTCTTTATTCTGCGCACTAATAAATATACAATTCTTATTTAAGTTTTTCATCCAGGTTTTTTTCAGATCTTCCAACGACAGATTGTGGCGGGTTTCGGGTGTCAGGTCATCTTCCTCCTTTTGAATATAGCTAAAAGCATCTATCTTATTAAAGATTAAAATAGTAGGTTTATCAGCCGCCCCAATTTCCTTTAAAGTTTGGTTAACGACATTGATATGATCCTCAAAATTAAAATGTGAGATATCTACAACATGCAACAAAATATCAGCCTCTCGCACCTCGTCTAAAGTAGATTTAAAACTTTCAACCAATTGAGTCGGTAGTTTACGGATGAACCCTACCGTATCACTCAACAAAAAATACAGATTGTCGATCGTTACTTTTCTTACCGTAGTGTCAAGTGTTGCGAATAATTTATTTTCAGCAAACACTTCACTCTTACTCAACAAATTCATGATCGTCGATTTTCCGACATTCGTATAACCAACCAATGCAACACGGATCATTTCACCACGACTTTTTCTTTGCGTTGCCATTTGTTTATCGATCACCTTTAACTGATCTTTCAATAAAGAAATTTTATCGCGGATATTACGACGATCTGTTTCAATTTCTTTCTCCCCCGCTCCGCCACGCGTACCGGTACCGCCTCGCTGACGTTCTAAGTGAGTCCACATACCTGTTAAACGCGGCAATAAATATTGTAAACGCGCTAATTGCACTTGTGTTTTTGCGTGGGCAGTTTGTGCCCGCTGTGAAAATATTTCTAAAATTAAATTGGTGCGGTCAAGGATCTTTTTACCGATAGCTTTTTCAAGATTTCGCTGTTGCGCAGGAGAAAGTTCGTCATCAAAAATAACAACATCAATTTCATTCTCTTTCGTGAAATTTTTGATCTCCTCTACTTTTCCTTTTCCGATACAAGTGGATTTATCCGGCTTATCCAACTTTTGCGTGAACCATTTTTTTGTTTCCACACCATAGGTCTCAGCTAAAAAAGCGAGTTCCTCTAAAAATTCAAGGGTACGCGCATCTTCCTGCGTTTTAGGTGCAACGCCGACAAGTATCGCTGATAAAGTTTTTTTTGCGGTAAGATGAGTATCCGGTTTCAAGTTGAATTACGAATTTATACGAATATACGAATTACAATAATTATAAATTTGTACGAATATGCATATAGAAACAGGCCTCAATTCTGAACCTGAAACCAAAAGATCAGTATTTTCGTGTTGATTCATAATCATCACTTCCCCTTGAGCTCGCTTTCCACGTAAGCTGTTACAGCTGCTGCCTGTTCTTCAGTAAGATCAACAGGGACCATTGTGTTTCTTCCCTTCAAAATTACTTGTTTAATGGAATCTGTACTTATACTTGTTTTAGAAAGATCAGCAGCATTAGAGAAACCTAATTTTCCATCTGAACCATGACAATTCGCGCATTTGGTAGTATAAAGTTCCTGTCCGTTCACATTACTCTCAGCAACCACATTCCCTTTTTCGCGTTTCTTTTTCTGAACCTCTGCTAATCCATAGGAAGCAGTGATCAATAATAATGAGAATGCCGCTAAGATCTTATTCGATTTTTTGAAACCAACAATTGCGATCGGAATTGACGATAAGACTAAGACGATCTTTACCCACAACATGGTACTGATATGAGGTAACTGCATCATTAACCAAACACCGGTTATAAGGAATAAAGCGCTTACGATCATCTCGATGACCTTTGTGCTTTTCGTGAATTTTTGGAGAAGGTCCGCCCTGTTACTTAACAGGAGAACCGTTTTTATAACATAGATAAGAAAGAACAAGGTAACCGCTATTCTGTGGGTAATTGATAATGCTTCGTTCATACTATTATATTTTACTCAAAATTAACAATTAATATTATATTTGAGTACAATTTACACTATGGTTTTCAGACTAAAATTCCTCTTCGTTTTGGGTATTATTGCTGCTAATTCGCTGGCACAAACCACGTTTCCCACTAATGGGGCACCCAACCCGGTTCATACCATTTATGCTTTTACCAATGCGGTAATTCACATTGACCATGAAACTACTATCACTAATGGAACATTGGTTTTCCAGGACGGGAAAATTCTTGCTGCTGCGGAGAAAGCAGTTGTTCCCACAGGCGCAATGGTTTACGATCTGAAAGGCAAACACATTTATCCTTCTTTCATTGATATTTACAGTAATTACGGTTTACCCGAAGTTTCAAAAGACGCAAAAACTCCACCTGCTCCCTCTCAGAATAAAGGGGCTTACGGTTGGAATCCTTCCATAAAAGCTGATGTTGAAGCTTACAAAACATTTACACATAACAAAGAAAAAGCTGATGAATTGCGTAAGTGCGGTATTGGGGTTGTGTTAACATCTAATAAAGACGGGATCGTAAGAGGAAGCGGTTCTTTGGTACATGTTAGCAATCAGAAAGAGAACGAGAGTTTTATTAAAGACAAAGCTGCAGGATTTTATTCCTTTACTAAAGGAACTTCACCTGAACCTTATCCGGGTTCTTTAACGGGAGCGATCGCTTTGTTACGTCAAACTTATTACGATGCAAAATGGTATAAAGAAAACAGTTCGAAAACAGAATACAATATTTCCCTCGAAGCATTCAATCAATTACAGGCATTGCCTGCAATATTTGAAGCGAATGATAAATACAACGTCTCGCGCGCAGCAAAGATCGGAAGTGAGTTCGGGATTAAATATATTATCAAAGGTGGTGGTAACGAATACCAACGTATCAGTGATATCCAGGAGTTATATTCCAAATTCATTATTCCGGTCAATTATCCTGAAGCATTAGATGTGGAAGATCCTTTTGATGCGGAGCAAGCTTCACTGGCGGAATTAAAACACTGGGAAATGGCTCCCGGCAACGCGGCTGCAATGGAAAAGAACTTTGTGCAATTTTGTTTTACTTCTGCTGATCTGAAAGAAAGGAGTCAATTCTTACCTAATATCCGCAAAGCAATTAAATATGGCTTGAGTGAAAAAACAGCTTTGAAAGCTCTCACGAATAATCCTGCAACGTTTATCAATGCGCAATCGTTGGTTGGTGCTTTAAGAACAGGCATGTATGCTGATTTCTTTATCAGTAACAAAAATATCTTTGAGGAGGATGCTGTGATCTATCAGCATTGGGTGAACGGACAGGGAAATATTTATGATGATATAAATGCTCCGGATATCCGTGGTAATTACCAAATGGATATTGCCAATAAGAATTACAAAGTAACTATCAATGGCGAACAAAATAAACCTGGTGGCACTGTAAAAGTGGATACCACAAAATATAAACTGAATATTAATTTTAAGAATAATCTTGCCACTTTCAGTTTTGATTATGATAGCACAAAGACCGCACGTTTAAGCGGAAATTATGATCAGAACAAAAAAACAATTGAAGGTAAAGGTCAATGGGCTGATGGCAATTGGTTCGAATTTAAAATGAGTTTTGTTTCTGCTGATACTTCTAAAACCAAAGCGGCAGATAAAAAAGAAAAGATCAATATTGGCAAAGTATATTATCCATTCTCAGCTTACGGTGAACCTTTACCTGATGATGGCGTGTTTAAAACTGCGATGCAAAAATTCAAAAACCGCTATGATGCGATATTAATTAAGAATGCGACAGTATGGACCAACGAAGGTGATTCTGTTCTGAAAGACCATGATGTTTATATCACTGAAGGAAAAATTGTACGCATAGCTCCTAACATTGATGCACCAAAATTAGCTTTTGCCAAAACAATTGATGCGGAAGGAAAACACTTAACTGCAGGAATTATTGATGAACACTCTCACATCGGCTTAAGCGGAGGTGTTAACGAATGGGCACAAGCCAGCAGCGCTGAAGTAAGAATGGGTGATGTTGTCAATCCTGAGGATATCAATATTTACCGTCAGCTTGCGGGTGGCGTAACAACAGCTCAGTTATTACATGGTTCTGCAAATCCTGTAGGAGGACAAAGCCAGATCATAAAGTTACGCTGGGGATTGAATGCCGAAGAAATGAAATACCAGAATGCTCCCGGCTTCATCAAATTTGCTTTAGGTGAAAATGTGAAACAAGGTAACAGCCCTCCCGGCAACCGTTTCCCGCAAACACGAATGGGCGTTGAGCAGGTTTACATTGATATTTTTACACGTGCGAAAAATTATAAAAAGACACTTGATGATTTTTCGAAAATTCCGCCAAAGCAAAAAGGAACAGTTATTGCGCCAAGAAAAGATCTTGAGTTGGATGCTATCGCTGAGATATTAGATGGTAAACGGAATATTACCTGTCATAGTTATGTTCAAAGCGAGATCAACATGTTGATGCATGTTGCCGACAGTATGAAATTTAAAGTGAATACATTCACCCATATTTTGGAAGGTTATAAAGTTGCCGACAAAATGAAAGCACATGGTGTGAGCGCTTCTACTTTTGCTGACTGGTGGGCTTACAAATTAGAAGTGATGGAAGCAATTCCTTACAACTCTGCCATCTTAACCAAAATGGGCGTCAATACCTGTATCAACAGTGATGATGCTGAAATGGGAAGAAGATTGAACCAGGAAGCTGCAAAAGGAATTAAATACGGCGGACTAACTGAAACAGAAGCATTGAAATTAGCGACTTTGAATCCTGCGAAAGCATTACACATTGATGATAAAGTCGGAAGCATTAAGGTTGGGAAAATCGCTGACCTTGTTCTGTGGACCGATAACCCGCTGAGCATTTATGCCAAAGCAGATAAAACTATTATAGACGGGCAAATTTATTTTGACAGGGAAGAAGATGCGAAGTTACGTGAGGAAATTAAAAAAGAACGCGCCCGCATTATCAATAAACTGATCGCCGAAAAAAATAAAGGCGGAAAAGTTGTGAAGCCATCAGGCAGAAGAAGAGGATTAGATCATTGTGACACCATAGAAGGAGAAGAGTAATATGAGAAAAAACATTTTTATACTTTTTGTTTTCGTAAGCATAATTGCTTTTTCGCAAAACAACACTGCAACCAAAGCAGGAAAACGTGTTCTTTTAATGAACGGTGTTGCGCACATTGGGAACGGACAAGTGATTGAGAATAGCTATATCGTTTTCTATAATGGAAAAATAGAAATGGTAGCTGATGCAAAAGGCATCAAATTGGATCTGAAATCTTACGATACAATACTGGAGATCGAAGGAAAGCATGTGTATCCTGCAATTATTTCCCCGAATACAATTTTGGGCTTGCAAGAAGCAGAAGCTGTGCGTCCGAGTAGTGATTTCAGTGAAGTCGGAGGCATCAATCCAAACGTTAGAAGTCTGATCGCTTATAATACCGACAGTAAAATATTACCAACTGTAAAAACAAATGGCGTGTTATATACCCAATGTACACCACGTAATGGTTTGATCTGCGGTTCTTCTTCGATCTTAGCAACAGAAGGCTGGAATTGGGAAGATGCGGTTTTGAGAGCGGATGATGGTATCCATGTTAATTTTCCGAGATCTATTCAAAAGAACGGCTGGTGGGCAGAACCGGAACCAAGCGGAAAGAACACAAAATTTGATGAAGAGCTGATCGCGTTAAATTCTTTCTTTGAGGAGGCTTCTTCGTATTGTAAAAGTCCTGCAGGTGCATTTGAGAATAACGTCCGCTTTGAAGCGATGCGTGGGGTTTTTAATGGCAATCAGAATTTATATTTACACGCGAACACCGCAAAAGATATTGTGTTAGCTGTGAATTTTTCGAAGAAACATAATATTAAAAAGCCTGTGGTGGTTGGCGGAAAAGATGCATGGAAAATAACTTCTTTCCTCCGTGAAAATAAAATTCCCATTATGTTGAACAGGATCCATGATCTTCCTGAGCTATCAGATGACGATGTAGACATAACGTTCCGTACCCCTGCCCTTTTAGCTAAAGATAGTGTTTTATATTGTTTACAAATGGAAGGAGATATGGAAGCTATGCAAAGCCGTAACCTTCCTTTCTTAGCCGGAACTTCAGTTGCTTATGGTGTATCAAAAGAACAGGCTTTACAGAGTATTACTCTTAATGCCGCTAAAATATTGGGGATCGATGATAAGGTAGGCTCTCTCGAAATGAATAAGATCGCTTCTATAGTAGTATCCGAGGGGGATCTCCTTGATATAAGAACTAATAAAGTAATTGCGGCTTTTATCAATGGCAAGCCTGTTGATCTTGTGAATGACCAGCAAAGGCTTTACGAGAAATACAAAACCAAGTATGGTCTAAAATAACCGTTAATACAATTTAACAGTTTTCACTCGCTTAATTGGTGTATCTTTACAATACCCCCGCATATTAATTTATTATATGCAAACTTCTCATTTTAAAACGCGTACAGCCGAGATCGGACTGACACCGGAAGGCTATATCAAAATAAAAATGCTTCCTGATGTTATTGTGGATGCTGAAGACGCGTTGGATAATCTTTTAGTCATAAAAAACCTTTCTGCAGGAAATAAAATGCTTAAGCTTGTTGATGCGAGAGGCAACTGGAGCATGACATCCGAAGCGCGTGAAGTTTCCAAAAAAAATTTCTCCCCTAAAACCACTTTAGCAAGAGCTTATGTTGTGGATTCATTCTTAACTAAAGTGATGTTTAATTTTTTACGCTCGTTTGCCGAGAAGAAAGTACCTGAAGAATTTTTCAATCACGAAGAAGAAGCAATTGAATGGCTCTTAACCCATAAGAAATAAAAAAGCCCTGCCCTTCGACATCCCGACAGCTATCAGGATCAGGGACCAGGGCTTTTAAAACCTATTTAAATTATTATTCGATAATGATCTTCTCTGTTGAGATCTGGTTACCGCTAACAATATTAATGTTGTAGATGCCTTTTCCTAAATGGCTAAGGTCATAAGATAATGTTTCGAAACCTGGAGTTTTTCCGCTGTGGCTGTAAACTTTTTTACCTAAAACATCAAATACAGTTATTTCATAACCTTGCTTTGCAGGAGGCATTTTAATTGTGAAAACACCGTTGCTTGGGTTTGGATATAAGTTAACTGCTAACGGACGCATATCGCTATTCTTAACGCCTAAAGGTATTCCACTGTATTTGTAAAGACCTTCAGTCCCGATAACGACCTGGCTGGAGAAAGTGCCTGCCCAACCTGTGTTGTTATTAACGAAATCCATAGTTAAGTAGCCAATGTTCTGGCTTCCCCAATCAGTCCATGTAACACCATTATCCATTGAGTAAGAAAGAAATTGTACAGCAGCAGTCGCACCATTACTTACAGAACCGTACCATCCCGGTGACCCCGGAATTCCGCACATGTCATTATATCCGAATTGGGGAGAGATAGTCGGGATCTGGGTCCAGTTTGCCCCACCATTAGTTGTATTCCATAAAGTGATAGTAGCGGATGAGCTTGGGCCAAAATAAGCTGTCATTATCCCGTTATTTGCATCGCTGAATGCAATATCCGCGATACCTGCTGCTGCTCCAATGGTTGATGTAAGAGCTGCTGAAACTGTCCAGTTCAAACCACCATCAACCGAATGATAAAGACGGTTAAAATTGGTACCGAACCAAATATCATTAGCTCCGTATTTTTCGTACACGTTAACTGTGCCGTATTCAGATGTAGAAATAGGATTAGGAATATTAGCACCCGGAACCTTCGTAAATGAAGCGCCGCCATTTGTAGTTCTCCAGATCTCGAATTCACCTCCAACAGGATCACCCATTATAATACCAACAGAAGGCGTAACGAAAGCAACCACGTTAACAAAGGAGGCTGCATTTGTAAAACCACCAACCGGGGTCATGTTTGTCCATGTTGCACCTGTGTTTGTAGTTTGATGAACTGCTCCCATGTTCTGACTTCCTTTCATGTAAGCAGATACCCATGCAGTAGTTCCGTCAATACCATCAAGGTTTGCCATCTTGTATGTATTGGTGTCAGGGTAACAATTACCTGTAGTAAATGTACTTCCCCCATTGTTAGAAACAGCGAACCAGTCGTAATTTCTGTTGAAAGCAAAACCATCGTAGCCGATGATCCAGATGTCGTTAGCACTAACAGCATCTAAAAAACGCGTACCTGCAGCAGAAACAGTAAAGCTTGTGTTTTGCAAGGTAGCCCAATCCGGACCCGGCATTGGTTGTGCAAAAGCGCTAAGCGATAACGCAGCTGATAAAATTGTAAGTAAAGATTTTTTCATGTTATATTTTTTGGTTACGCTAAAATACAACTTTTTTGGTCTTGGGCAAGACGCAGTTTCGTTAAATACTTCAGCATCCAGGTAGCTACTGAGGTCACCACAAATAAGAAGCCCCGAAGCAAGAACTTCGGGGCTTTTAAAGATCAGTTTTTATCAGAAAATTATTCGATAACTATTTTCTGGTGGAATTTTTCTGTAGCAGTTGTTACATCAACAAAATAAATTCCTTTTGCTAAATGCTGTAAGTTTAAAGTTCTGTCTTCAACAGTTGTAGTTACTGCTCTTTCAGAATAAACTACTTTTCCTAATGCATCTTTAATAGAAACTTCTAAACCTTTTTTAGCAGATGGTAATTGAATGTGCACAATACCATTGCTTGGGTTCGGGAACATATTGATCGCTTTTGGAGCACCTGAAGCCTGCTGGATACCTAAAGGAATACCATTGTATTTGTAAACGCCACCGAAGCCTGCAGCGATATTATCAGAAAAAGTTCCGGCCCAACCAACATTGTTATTAGCAAAACCGATCTGAAGGTAGCCGATGTTCATACTATTCCAATTGATCCAAGTTGAACCATTATCCATTGAATAAGCCATTGTTAAAGAAGGATTTGATACAGAAGCGAACCAATTTGTTCCGGTGATCGGAGCAATATCATTAAAACCAACGTTAGTAGGTTGTCCTAAATTAGTCCAGGTAGCACCGCCATCTGTTGTACGCCATAGGTTAGAAGCTGATCCACTGGTACCGGAACATAAACCATTGTTAGCATCAACGAAGGCAAGACGGGAAACTTCAGTAACGCCGGCCATTGTAGTACTAACTGACCATGTAGAACCAGCATCAGTAGATCTGAAAACTCGTCCCATGTTCGTACCGAACCAAATTGTATTCCCTAAAGAAAAATAAGAATCAGTTAAACCATATTCACCACCCAGCGGATTTGGAATACTTGTTCCTGCGATCTTCGACCATGATGTTCCGGAATTAGTTGTTTTCCAGATCTCAAATTCCCCGCCAACAGGATCTCCCTGAACAATTCCAACGGTAGGATCAGTAAAACAAACAAAGTTTGCAAATGAAGCGTTATTTGTAAAAGAACCTGCAGGCGTTACATTGCTCCACAGTGCGCCGCCGTTTGTTGTTTGGTAAACCACACCTTTGTTCCCTGTTGCTTTAGTCCATGCTGACATCCAGCAAATGTTAGCATCAATACCTTCAATGTTACTGATCTGATAAACGTTTGTATCAGGTAAGATTGAGTCACAGATCCATGTAGTTCCGCCGTTCATTGTCATAGTGAACAAATTCGATTGTCTTCCGTTAGAACCATAATTTCCTAAACCCCAAACAGTGTTCGCATCCACTACATCCATCAGGATCAATCCTGCAGACGTATGAGGAAAACTTGTGCTTTGAAGGGTAGCCCAATCAGGACTAGGTAAAGGTTGCGAAAAAGCAACCGCCGATAATCCGGCTGCTAAAAAAGTAAGTAAAGATTTTTTCATGTTTTATATTTTTTGGTTACGCTAAAATACGATTTTTTAGCTTATTCTGAAGAATAAACCTGTGTACAAATCCTTCATTTTATTACTAATCAATAATTAATTAACTTTGCGCAGAATTTTACGACTAAATGGTTTCAACAGACATAGCAATTATAGGCGCCGGCCCGGTAGGTTTATTTGCCATTTTTGAGTGCGGTTTGTTAAAAATGCGTTGCCATTTAATTGATTATTTACCAAAGCCGGGAGGGCAACTTTCTGAGATCTATCCTAAGAAACCCATTTACGATATTCCGGGATACCCTACTATTTTAGCCCAGGAATTAGTGGATAACCTTATGAAACAGGCTGAGCCCTTTCATCCGACATTTACGTTAGGTGAACGGATAGAAAAACTCGAAAAGCGTGAAGAACGCCACTTTATCCTGGAAACCAACATGGGAACCATTGTAAAAGCTAAGGCTATTGTTATAGCAGGGGGTTTAGGTTGTTTTGAGCCCAGGAAGCCTGAAGTTGCTGGTATACAGGAATATGAAAATGGAAAAGGGGTGAATTATATGATCCTGGACCCCGAACATTATCGTGGGAAACGCATGATAATTGCAGGCGGAGGTGATAGTGCTTTAGATTGGGCCATATTTTTAGCGGATGTTGCTAAAGAAGTAACCCTAGTGCACAGAAGCGAGTCTTTCAGAGGAGCGCCGGATAGTGTAAATAAAGTAATGAATCTGTCTAAAGAAGGGAAGATCAATTTACTCCTTAATTCTAATTTATCGTCTTTAAGTGGGAATGGTCACTTGGAAAGCGTTTCAATTCTCAATACCAAAACAAACCAAGTCACCAATGTAGAAACTGATTATTTGATCCCTTTATTCGGCTTGTCTCCTAAGTTAGGGCCAATGGAGAATTGGGGATTGAATATTGATAAAAATGCTATTGAAGTGAATACGGATGATTATTCAACCAATGTTGAAGGTGTATGGGCCATTGGTGATATCAATACCTACAAGAACAAACTCAAATTGATCTTGTGTGGTTTTCATGAAGCTTCTTTAATGAGTCACAGCGCTTATAAATACATCAACCCGGGTGTAAAATACACCATGAAATACACGACAGTTAACGGGGTTAATTCGTTTTAAGATTCTTTTAGTTTTCATTCTGTATTCTGTTTCCGACTTTCCGTTATTTTAGTACTTTTGATGCAATTCTGTGGCCAAAAACAATAAAAAATATATTGCCTTTACCTGGCTTCTGATCTGGCTTCCTTTTCTTACCATTTTTTTATTGCTTGCTTTAGTTGCTAACGAAGTACTGGGCGATCTGCCAAGCGTTGAAGAATTACAGAACCCAAAGAGTAACCTCGCGACCGTTATATACAGTTCGGATGCGAAAGTTCTTGGAAAATATTATAACGAGAACCGTGTTAATGTAACATTTAAAGATCTTGATAAAGATCTGGCAAATGCATTGATCGCGACTGAAGATGCCCGCTTTTATGAGCACAGTGGTGTAGATATAAAAGCTTTAGCGCGCGCTGTTTCGGGTGTTGTAACAGGAGGTTCAAAAGGCGGAGGAAGTACTATCACGCAACAGTTAGCAAAGATGATGTTCCCGAGAGAAAAACTTACCAAACTTCAATTAGCAACACGCAAAATGAAAGAATGGGTGATTGCAACTCGCCTTGAAAAAAATTATACCAAAGAAGAGATCATGGCCATGTACCTCAACAAATTCGATTTTTTGAATTTAGCTGTGGGAATAAAATCTGCTTCAAAGATCTACTTTAATGTTGGTCCGGATAGTTTACGTATTGAACAAGCTGCTATGTTAGTGGGCATGGCGCAAAATCCATCCCTTTATAATCCCATTCGTTTTCCTGAAAAAACAAAACACCGCCGTAATGTTGTTTTAAGCCAGATGCTGAAATACGGATACATTAATCAAACGCAATTCGACACTTTAAAAGTGAAACCGCTTGGATTAAGTTTTCATCCGGAAGATCATAACGATGGTTTAGCGCCTTATTTCAGGGAGTATTTACGTGAGAATTTCTTGAAAACATGGTGTGAGAACCACATCAATCCTGAAACAAAAAAACCGTACAACATTTACAAAGATGGTTTAAGAATTTATACAAGTATCGATTCGCGTATGCAACAATACGCTGAAGAGGCTGTGAATGAACACATGCTTGAATTACAAAAAGCATTCAATAAGGATTGTAAACAAAAACGCAATGCGCCATTCGCCTGGAATGTTTCTCAGAAGGAAATTGAGAATATAATGAACTCTGCTATGAAACGCAGCGACCGTTACCGCGAATTAAAACAACAGGGATTATCGCAGGACCAGATCACAAAAATTTTTAAAACACCAACTGAAATGCGTGTTTATAGTTTACGGGGAGAAATTGATACAACAATGTCACCTTGGGATAGCATCCGTTATTACAAAAGTTATTTGCAAACAGGTTTCATTGCTATAGAACCACAAAGCGGTTATGTAAAAGCATGGGTTGGCGGTATCAATCACAAACATTTTAAATATGATCACGTAAAAGTCGGGCGCCGGCAAGTCGGATCAACATTCAAACCATTTGTTTATGCAATGGCAGTACAGGAAGGGTATTCTCCGTGCTACCAAATGCCGTGTGTAAGAACTTGTGTTACTACTGAAGATGGAAAAGAATGGTGCCCGGATAATTCATTTAATTCGCGGCAAAAAGCTAAGTGGGAAAACAGATTACTCACATTAAAACAAGCGCTGGCACTCTCTGTAAATTACATTAGTGCTGCTCTCATGAAAAAATTCGGGCCATACGCTGTCGTGAACCTTGCGAGACGAATGGGCATAACTGCTCCTATGGAACCTGTGCCGTCTTTATGTCTGGGAACTGCAGATATTTCAGTATTCGAAATGGTCGGTGCTATCTCCACTTTTGCGAATCAGGGAACTTATGTTCAGCCAACTTTTATCACTCGCATCGAAGATAAAAATGGTAAAGTGCTCGAAGAGTTCATTCCGCAGACCGATGAGGTTTTCAGTCCGGAAAAAGCTTATGTGATGTGTCAATTGATGAAGGGTGTTGTTCAGCACGGTACCGGTATGAGTCTTGGTAAATACAAATTAGGAGCACAAATAGCAGGTAAAACAGGAACAACACAGAATAACTCCGATGGTTGGTTCATTGGACTTACGCCGGATCTTGCAGCCGGTTGCTGGGTTGGCGGCGAAGACCGAAGTGTGCATTTTAACAGTACGGAGGTTGGTCAGGGAGCTACTATGGCCCTTCCTATTTGGGGTAGATTCTACCAAAAAGTTTATAACGACAAAACCCTGAAAGTAACGAAAGGTGATTTTGAAAAACCTGCTAATCTGGGGGATATCGAGTTAGATTGTTCTAAATACGAGAAAGAAACCGCTGCTGACGAGGACGTTTTTGAGGGTGACGGCGGCTTTTAATTCTTTATTTTTAAATAGTGAATACTTCAAGCAAAATCCATTTTAAAAATCTTGATGCATTACGTGCACTCGCTGCGTTTTTGGTAGTGACAGTTCATCTTTATGAGGCGTGGTTAAATTACGCGGGTTATCCGACTTTTTTTACGTTCGATCAAAATCATAAACCAAAAGGAGCTTCTTTGTTTTTTGATATGATCATGAAAAACGGAACAATTGGTGTAGATCTTTTTTTTATGATCAGCGGATTTTTAATTTGTTATTTACTACTTAGTGAAAAGGAAAAATTCGGGACCATTGACCTGAAAAAATTCTTTTTAAGAAGGGGCCTCCGGATCTGGCCGCTTTACTTTCTTGTCATTGCGATAGCGCCATTTGTTGTGAGTTGGTTAGGAAAACCTTCACCTAACTATTTACCGAATCTGCTTTTTCTGAATAATTTTTATACCATTTACACTCACGAATGGACTTTCCCTTTCGGGCATTTATGGTCAATTTGCGTTGAAGAACATTTTTATCTTGTTTGCCCGTTTATTGTTTTATTCGTACCCAGAAAACATCTTATAACGGCTTTTATGCTTATGCTTTCTATTTCTGTGTTTTACAGGGCTTATCTTTTCTTTGGAACAAACGACTGGTATTTAAGAATGTATATGCATTCCGTTGCGAGAATGGACGAAATTGTAACAGGGTGCCTGGCAGCAGTCATACATTTCAATAAACCATTTGAATTTAAAACAAGCAAAACGATCCGAATAATTTTGCTGCTTATATTTTTGCTTTTGTTCTCTGTAGATTATCATTATTACTGGGAAAATGGCTTCTTAAGCATCTTTAAAAAATATTTTTACTTGCTATTGGCAGGGTTTTTAATGCTGAATTTTGTGTTCCATGAAAAACCACTTTTTTCTTCACCAAAATGGATCAATTACCTTGGAAAAATATCTTTCGGCATTTATATGTACAGTAACATTATCGTTACGCTAGTAGCCGAAAACACCATGGAAAAGATCGGAGGCTGGCGTTTTTCTTCTTTGATCTTTTCTGTTACAGTTATTGGATTGACCATTTTGATCTCAATTATAAGTTATGAGTTATTTGAAAAGCCTTTCCTGAAATTAAAATCACGGTTTGAACTTATAAATACTAAAAGTTGAGAGCCATAATACCATCTTCTCATTTTTTGACGTATTATAGTGATTATCTTATCTTTAGATAAACAAAACTCCTTGTGTTTTTGCTCGGAATCCCGAAAAAAACCATATTTTTGTACCCCTATAAATTACTATGATAAACAAGGTGGTAAAAAATGCAGATGAGGCCCTGAAGGACGTTAAGGACAATATGACCTTAATGTTGGGTGGATTCGGATTATGCGGTATTCCTGAGAATTGTATTGCGGCTTTAGTTAAAAAGGGCGTAAAAGGTTTAACCTGCATCAGCAATAACGCCGGGGTTGATGATTTCGGATTAGGCTTATTACTTCAGACCAAACAGATCAAAAAAATGATATCGAGTTATGTTGGCGAGAATGCTGAGTTTGAGAGACAGATGCTGAGTGGAGAATTAGAAGTTGATCTTATTCCACAGGGCACTTTAGCTACACGTTGCATGGCCGCCGGATATGGCATGCCGGTTATATTTACTCCTGCAGGAGTTGGGACTGAGATCGCGCAGGGAAAAGAAGTGCGCAAATTCAAATTCAACGGTGTAGAAAAAGATTATTTGATGGAACATGCTTTTGATTCTGATTTTGCGATCGTAAAAGCATGGAAAGGCGATACTGTCGGAAATTTAGTTTACCGTTCAACTGCAAGAAATTTTAATCCCATGATGGCAATGGCAGGCAAGATAACAGTTGCAGAAGTTGAACATTTAGTTCCTGCAGGTGAATTGGATCCTGATCATATTCACACACCGGGAATTTATGTACACCGCATTTTTCAGGGGGAGAAATACGAAAAGCGGATTGAACAAAGAACTGTAAGAAAAAGATAATAAAACCAGAAACAAAACGTTAAACAAATAGTTTATGAAAATTCAAAAAACAATTTCCGTTACACTTTCATTTCTTTTATCGGGTGTATTTTTCTTTAGCTGCTCTGATGATTTTGAAGAGCCGGTTAAAAATTCTGTAAACATTGACCTTTCAGGAGAATTAACAATGGGAGGGCCTAATAGTTTAATTACTGATGAGAACGATCCATCTAATAAGTACTCAAGGGTTGACAGTATTGCACAATATGGTTATGGAGCCGGTTATACAATTCCTGATTCCTTAAAAGATTGCGACCTGAAACTTGTGATAAGTGGAAAAATGCGGGAAACAGAAAATATTACTGGGTATATAGCTATCGCTTTACATGGAAAAGACTCAATATATTTTTGGGGGAATGTATTCGGATATGTTCATGTTAAACAGCTTAATACATGGACTAATTTTATAGACAGCCTGATTATCCCCAAATCTTCTAATAAACCTTCTTCTCAAAACATAAAAATCTTCCCTTTCAAACAAACTGGGAAAGGTTATTATGACGTTGATAATTTATTAGTGAAAATTACAAGGCAATAAAAATATGCTCGATAAAAACGGAATAGCAAAACGGATCGCACGTGAAGTAAAAGACGGCATGTACGTGAATTTAGGAATTGGTATTCCTACTTTGGTTGCTAATTATATCCCTGAAGGGATCAATGTTGAGTTACAATCTGAAAATGGCATTTTAGGAATGGGTCCTTTTCCTTTTGAAGGAGAGGAAGACGCAGATCTTATAAACGCAGGGAAGCAGACCGTTACTTTATTAAATGGTTCATCGATATTTGACTCTGCAACCAGTTTTGGAATGATCCGTGCTCAAAAAGTTGACTTAACGATTTTAGGTGCTATGGAAGTAAGCGAGAACGGAGATATTGCCAATTGGAAAATTCCTGGAAAAATGGTGAAAGGAATGGGTGGCGCTATGGATCTTGTTGCTTCAGCAAAAAACATTATCGTTGCTATGCAACAGGTGAATAAAGCAGGCGAATCAAAATTATTACCAAAATGCTCATTACCACTTACAGGTGTTCATTGTATTAAAAAAGTAGTTACTGAATTAGGAGTGTATGATATTCTTCCTGAAGGCGGATTTAAATTACTTGAACGCGCGCCTGGCATTTCAATCGAACAAATAAAGAAGGCAACAGCGGGAAAGCTGATCATTGAAGGTGATATTCCTGAAATGTCTTTGTAACTTTTCTAACCTTTTAAATAAGCTGCATTGAAAGAATTTATTTTCAAATACAAATACTTAATCTTTGCAGCCATTGTAATAATTCACTTTGCATTTAAATTTTATAAATGCGGTGAGGCCGGGTTATGGTTTGATGAATGCTTTAGTGTTCAGCTTGCCCAAAAACCGGTAAGTGAGATCATCCGTATTTCAATGCAGGATGATCCCAATCCGCCTTTATATGGTGTGTTGGCGCATTATTGGATGAAGGCGTTTGGTGATTCTGAAGCAGGGTTACGATCACTTTCTGTTCTTGCAAGTGCATTAGCCGCAGGTATTTTATTTTTACTCTGTCTTAATTTTTTCAATTGGCAGACTTCGATCTTCGCTTCTTTAATGTATTTTACTTCTAATGAATTGTATTATTACGGATTGGAGGGACGAACATATGCTTTAATAATCCTGTTTGTTATTTCTTCTTACTATTTATTTTTATCCATAATAAAACGGCCAACATTTTTAAAAGCCATTTTATTTGCCATTGCAAATGCCTGTATTTTTTACTCACACTTCCTGGCCTGTTTTGTAATTATAGGCGAAGTTGTATTGTTTCCTTTTCTTGCTTTTCAAGGGGGCAGTATCTCCCTGGTCAACGAAAATATTTCTTTTAATATCAAAGCCAGGGCGAAAACATTGGTCTACATTATGCTCTCCACTTTGGTGTTCACGGTTTTTGTCTGGCCATGGAAAGACCGCACCATTTTTTTATTGCTGGAAGGCGGAAAAGCCATGTGGTTAGCAAAACCTACTTATGCAGAATTCAAACAATGTACTTACGAATTTTTTAATAGCAAGGAATTATACCAGGTTCATATTTTTTCAGCCATTTTATTTGTAGTACTGCTTTGTGTTAAACGGTTCCGTGAAGAAGAATTCAGCTGGCGGATGTTTTTGTTCGCCGTTGTTGTTGGCCCGGGATTAATGTATTTTAATTATTTCGCCGCAAGCTTCACTCCTATTTTTCTGAAACGTTATATTTTATATTCCTTTCTTGGTTTTATATTTATCTACAGTTATTTATTTTCAATGCTTAAATTCCCTTTTTGGATAAAGTTGGTTTTATTCGCTGTCCTTTCCGGTTTTTCATTTTCTAAATTAGTTTATCCGCGGGAAGCATATTATGAATACCATAAGGCAGTGCCGTTTTTAAAAGCGACTCAAAAAAACGGAGGAACTTTAATTATTAATGATATGCAGGATGTGTTTTCATATTATTATGACAAAGAAATTTTCAGGATACCTATGTACCATTTAAAACATGCCGAATTACGTAAACACGATGTTTATACGCCATTTAATCAAACCTGGCCGCAGGAAGAAGATTTTTCGATGTACCACGATATTTATTATACACGTACGTTTTGGGGATATTACGATCCTGCAGAAAATATTCCGAAACAATTGGCTCAGAAATACACCTGGGTTGGTGATGGCCCTGATTTTAAAGGGATAAAAATTTCACATTATACAAACCCGAATTACAAAGCAAAGGAGAAATAACAGGCAATGCCCATTATTTTAAAATATTTTACAAGAAGCAATTTTATAATCTTATTTCTCCTAATTGCGTCGTGCTTTGCCATATTTTTAAACCTGGATGCCAACTATATTTTTTTATGGGATGAAGGCACATATGCAGTGAATGCCATTGAAATGCACAAAAGCGGAGATTACTTAGTTAAAACATACGGTGGCGGCCCTGATATGTGGGCTACAAACCCTCCGCTTGTTTGTTATTTTCAAACACTTTGTATGAAAATTTTCGGGCCCGGAGAATTGGCTGTAAGAATGCCTTCTGCGCTTGCGGCACTTGGAGTAGTGTTATTGATAATCAGGTTTTCGATCAAAGAAAATTTAGGGCTTACGTTTGCCGTTTTTGCTGTTTTAACTCTTATAACCTCGAAGGGATACATTACATATCATGTTACGCGGACCGGAGATCTTGACTCTGTACTCATTTTCTTTATTACAGGATCAATAATGTATTACTATAAATTCATTGAATATGAAGACAAGAAAATAAAATACCTGTTCATTTTCGGCGTTTTTATTTTACTAGGGTATTTTGCAAAAGGCATTGCTTGTTTTATGATCTTACCAGCCTTCTTTATTTATACGTTAGTAAAAAATAAGACCCTGTATGTTTTAAAAACAAAGCAATTGCATTTTTTAATTATTGCGATCTTAGGTTTGATCTTTTTATATTATTATCTGCGTGAACTGCGATCTCCCGGATACATTGCCTTTGCATGGAAAAGCGAAGTGGGCAGATGGTACACGAAAGTGAATCCGAATCATTTTAAACCTTTTTTCTATTTTGTCCTCCGGATGTATGAAAAAGATTTTGTTTATTTCTTTTTCTTTATTCCGGCATTTATTATTTACTTCATTTTTCTTCCGAAAGGAAATGTCAACAAGAACAAAAGTGCCATTTGGATCTTGTCCTTATTTACATTCTTATATATTATTTCAAAATCCTCCACTAAACTTGAGTGGTATGCGGCTCCTGTTTATCCAATGTTAGCTATAATAATGGGCCTTGGGATCAAATCTGCTTTTACTATTAATAACTATTCCACTGTGTCATCTTATGTACTCAAAAGTGTAACCGTCCTGGCTTTTTTCACCGGTCCTTATATTTCAATTATCAAGGATGACCTTGCTAAAGATCCGGGGTGGCATGATGTTAAATTTGGCGAGGCGCTTAAACGTTATAACAGAATTCCTTCTGCGCCAAAAAAAATAGAAATGCTCATAACAGGATATAATGGACATGCTCAATTCTACGCTAATTTATACAATGATAAATTTGGATACGAAATTTCGATACGTGATGTTGCAGGGAATATAACGATGAGTCCCGGAGGAATATATTTATTTACACATCCCGCCATTTCAGATCATTTAAAACATGGTTTTGAGTACGATGTGATAATGGAAAATGATGGGATGATGGCAGTAAAAATCATTAAATTAAAGGTTACTCCTTAATTGGTAAAGAATGATGCAAGGACATTTTATATACTTAATACCCTATTTAACAAAATGAAAGTAGCTGTCATTGGAGCTGGTCCCGCCGGTATGACCGCCGGTTACGAGTTATCCAAACATATAAAAGATGTTGATCTGTATGAGGCGGGGCCGAGCGTAGGAGGTATGTCAAAGACCATTGAACTCTGGAATCAAAAAGTGGATATTGGCCCGCATCGTTTTTTTAGCAACGATACAAGGGTAAACGAACTATGGCTGGAGGTTGTTGGTAATGATTATGAAATGGTAAACCGGTTAACACGCATTTACTACAATAAAAAATTCTTTCACTACCCTATCAAAGCTTTTAATGCCTTAATGAACATAGGGATCTTTAAAGCAACTTCGTGTATGTTCTATTATGGACTTGAAAAAATTTCACCTACTAAAGACATCAGTACATTTGAAGGATGGGTCACTAACCGCTTCGGAAAAAAACTATACCAGATCTTTTTTAAAACCTATACTGAAAAATTATGGGGGATCCCTTGCAATGTATTAGATGCAGATTTTGCAGCGCAGCGTATTAAAAAGTTCAGCCTGGGAGAAGCGATCAAAACAGCTTTATTCGGCAACAGCGGCAAACACAAAACATTGGTTGACCAGTTCGCATATCCTTATGGTGGCACAGGCATGGTATACGAACGCATGGCTTCATTTATTAAAAGTAAAGGCGGAAATATAAATTTAAGATCTCCTGTAAAAAAAGTAATTACTAAAGATGGCGTGGCTTGTGCATTGGAATTAGAAGATGGTACGATAAAAGAATACGACCACATTATTTCTTCAATGCCATTGTCGTTGATGGTTTCCCGATTACCGGAAGTTCCTGAGAAAATCAAAATGGCTGCTAATAGTTTAAAATTCAGGAACACGATCATAGTTTATTTAAATGTGCAGGCTAAAGACCTGTTCCCTGATAACTGGTTGTACGTTCACAGTAATGACCTTGAGATGGGGCGTCTAACTAACTTCAGAAATTGGGTGCCTGAACTTTATGGCAAAGAAGAAAGTACGATCTGCGCCCTTGAATATTGGTGTTACGATGAAGATGAGATCTGGACACGTGATGAGAGCAAATTGATAGAATTAGGTAAAGAAGAATTAAGAAAAACAGGTTTGATCGGTAATGCAGAAATCACAGGCGGACACGTTTATAAAATTCCAAAATGTTATCCCGTTTATGGTACAGGGTATAAACAAACTTTGAAGCCTGTGGAAGAATATTTAGACACCATTAAGAATTTACACGTTATTGGCCGTTATGGCGCTTTTAAATACAATAACCAGGATCATAGTATCTTAATGGGGAAATTAGCTGCTGAGAATATTCTTAAGAATACGAAACACAATCTTTGGGAGATCAATACCGATTACGAAGATTACCAGGAGGCAAGTGTCATTACAAAAACAGGACTTAAGAAAAAATAAAATTGTCTGCTTTTTTTGATAAGTGTAGAACAAATAAAGAAATTATCTTTAAATTGATAGTTCTTGTCTTTATTTCTTTCATATGTATAAACAGAATAAATCATTTACCTTCCTATCCTACTGGTGATGGAGCCGAATACGTTTTAGTTACAGAAGCATTCTACAAACATAAATCTCCTGATATTCGTCCAAAAGATTCTTGGTCATTCAAAAAATCATTTACTAAAGTTCTGGCTTGGGATAGTGTTTATAAGCCGCATGTTTTTGATGCATTCGAAGGTTTTATTACAAAGCCAAACAAAAAATTTAATGAACCCGGCGATTCTTATGGAGGGCTATACGTGGCGAAAAACGGGAAGATCTACGGATATCATTTCTTTACCTACTCTCTTTTAAATGTACCTGCGCGATATTTTGTTGGCCTGCTTCATAAAAATCCATTATCAGCTTTTAAAATCACTAATTCGATATTTGTTCTTATTACTTGTCTTATACTTCTTTTTTATACTCCATTCAATTTATTTATAAGCAGTCTCATTGCAATTTCCTTTTATTATTCATCCGTATATTGGTACATCGAATGGACACACCCTGAAGTTTTTACCGCTTGTTTTGTGACAGCTAGTTTATGGCTGTTTTTTCAGGATAAATATTATATCTCACTTTTATTAATGGCCATTGCTACAACACAAAACCAGCCGTTAATTTTAATGTTATTTTTCATGGGTATAATAACATTGTTTCATAAAGGATTAAATTACAAAACAATTATTAAAACCGGGATGTGTTGTATTTTAAGCATATTACCTCCTCTATTTTATTTTTATCACTTTGAAACCTTTAGTATAATTAAAAAAGCCGGGTTTCTAGATTCTCAATATCAAACTCCAACAAGAATATTTGGCTTTTATTTTGATGTCAATCAGGGAATGATCTTAGCAATTCCTGTTGTTCTTATTTGTTATATCGCTTTTTGGATCAAAAACATCTATATAACAGTAAGACAAAAACAAACTGTTACGTTTCATGTATTCCTTCCCCTTGTTTTGATCGCTATTACCTTCACAGTTTCAGCGATGGGAAACTGGAATCATGGACAGGCAGTTATAAATCGATATGCCACATGGGTAAGCTCAATTATTCTCGTACATTTCTTTTTCCTTCTCAATACAACAAAACCAATAACGAAAACCATACTCATATCATTGATCGCTATAAGCCAAATATTTACTGCTGAATACCACAGTAAGATCAATAACACTGATCTTAGTTGGTATCAACATAAGCCGTTTGCTAAATGGGTTTTAAGTAATTATCCGGCCTTGTATAATCCTGATCCTACTATTTTTGGCACAAGAACTTCACCCAATTTTAATATTTTACCCAATATTTCGCCTGTTATTTTCTTTGATGAAAAAAAAGAGGCTTGTAAAATAATGTGTCATATTACTAAGGTGGAAGAATTATCCATTTTTGGTATTTCCCAAAAAACCATCGAATATTTTAAAAAAGAAAAAAAAGTAATTAATGGCTGGATATATGTTAATAAAGGAGATTATACCTCCGGTTATCCGACCGAAAAAATTCATTATCTTGCTTCTTATCTTAAAGCAAAAAGAATAATAATTCCAAAAATAAAGGAAGACGCGTCTTGGTATAAACACGTTAAAGACAATGCAAAGGTATTGAACATTAGTGAAGATTCGTCTTTAATGATCGACGCTCTTTATGTCCTTAATCTTGAAGATAGAGACAATAATTAATATATTTAATACATGGGAACTTTAAGATTCCTTCTGGCACTTTCAGTTATTGCATCCCATGCTGCAGGGCTTGGAATACCTATGCCTAAAGGCCATGCCTTTCCTTTGTGGGGAATGTATTTGATCGATGGCCGGCAGGCAGTTGCTTTGTTTTTTATCATTTCAGGATTTTACATGGCGCTTGTGGTAAACACTAAATACAAAAATGAAACGCTGAAATTCTACCTGAACAGGTTCCTCAGACTTTGGCCGGCGTATATAGTTGTTTTCATACTCGCCTTTATTTTTACACCCACGGGCACCAATATCATTAACGCGCTTAAAGATTGCGGCTTTGCTACTAAAGCCTATGTTTGGCTCTGCAATGTGTTTATTTTAGGTACGGACTCCTTTTGGCTTTTAAGCCTTGACAACTGTCATCTTATTTATCATCCCTGGTTTATTAACCCGGATTCCAACGGCGCATCTTTACTTATGAACCAGCCCGCCTTTAGCATAAGTATGGAAATGATATTTTATTTAATGGCGCCATTTATTTTAAGATCTGTTAAAAGGACATGGATCTATTTTTTTCTTGGAGTAATTTATTTTTTTATAATAGAGTTAACTAATAATGTCAACATGATCTATCAATATCATTTGCTTCCTGCAAGTTTTATCTATTTTGCACTTGGTGCTTTGGCATGGCATTACTCCCAAATAAAAACCTTTGAATTAACAAATAAAAAACTAATCCTGATCTTTGCCGGCTGCTTCAGTTTAATGTTTGTATATACCTTGTTTTCCATGATCATTATTTTAGGCTTTACCATTTTGATCCCAAGATTATTTGAACTGACCAAAAACAACAAAGCAGACCGGTTCATTGGCGAATTATCGTACCCGCTTTACCTGGTTCATTTTCCCGTACTAATTTTCTTGTGGGGCCATGGAGTTGCAGCTAATAAGATCGGGATCGTTTGTTTCGGTATCACTTTAGTGATATCTGTACTGATCCACTTAGCGATTGAAAGGCCAATAGACAAATGGCGGCAAAAAATGCTTCTACACTAAAAAAGTTTCAGAGGCCAATTCAAACATTTCTTTATCTCCGTTACCATTTCCGTAAGCAATGATTTTTGAATACGACTGCAAGTTATAGTTTCCTTTTATCCTGACAGCCTTTTCTGCATTATTACAATTTAAACCCTTAAACTCCCCCGTACAAACATCATTTCTGAAATCAAGCCCGGTACACAAATATTCAATATTAAATTTTTTACAAAAAGGCTCTATCCAAATATCAAGTGAAGCGGACACAACACAGACAACAGCGTTTTTTTCCTTATAACCTCTTAATTGCTCTAAAATGTCATTCCTGAATCCGTTTTCTTCTGTTAGTTTTCCGATGAATTTATTTCCCTTATCCTTTAATTCCTTTTCACTTTTTCCTTTAAAATAAAAAGAAACAAGCTTTTGTTTAAGTTTGGTGCCATCTACTATTTTTAAGAAGTACAAAATAATAAAAGGAGAAAAAAAGACAGATCCCGCTATACCTTTTAAATATCCTTCTGAAAACAGTATGAACTGAATGAAGGTATCACGTTTTGTGATAGTGCCGTCAAAATCAAATAATACAAGAGTTTTATTCATTACTGCTTTTCACAAACAACAAAATAGTGAGCATACACAAAAACGGTTTTCTTAAAATCACTAATGATCTTAAATCCGGCGCCGCTTAGCATTTCTTTCGCTTTTTTGAAAGAGATCTCTTTTCCAATTTCTCCTGCAAATACCATATCATGCATTTTATTAAAAACAACTAAAGGAGAACCGCCATCGATATCTTTAAATACCAGAACTGCTCCCGGCTTCATCTTTTGCTGCAACTGCTGCATGAAAGCGATCTGTTGTGCCGGAGGAATATGATGAAATACATCTATCATATAAACCAGGTCATACTCTTTGATCTCCTCAGGGATAACTTTCCCGTCAAATACTTCAAATTTTATATTCTTGTTAATTCTGAATTCTTCATTTACCTCGTTAGCATTTTTAACAAGGCGTTCATTGATCTCAATGCCCATTATCTTCTCAGCGCTCGTATACTTTGCGATCAGCGCACAAAACTGGCCTGAACCACAACCGATATCAAATACAGACCTTTTGTCTTTTGCAAGATCGATGAGATCCGTAAACGGACAAATGATAGGCCTGTACTTTATTTTCAACCTGTCTACAAAACCTGCATTTGTAGTTTTGGAAGTCAGGAATTTAATGATCTCCGAATTCGTCATCCTGATTATTTAATGTAAATTATTACTGCGAAGAAAAGCATCCACAAAATAACAGTCGTTTGCAGAAAAAGATCGCCGATCAGGACTTTGGTTGGTGAACCGCTTTTGCCTTCAACCAGTGTGATCTGTAAATAACGCAAAATACCCATGATCACAAATACAGTTGAAATATAGGCATGTTTATTCTGGAAACGGGAAATTATCTCGGGAGAAGTAATGTACAATAAATAGGATACTACAAGGATACCACATAAAATACTGATAGCAGAAGAAATGAACTCAAGATTATACCCGGAAATGGATTTACGCATTTGCTCACCGGTTTCTTTTTCCAGTAACACATCGTCACGCCGTTTCGCAAATGCAATGAACAATGCGATCAGGAATGTCATAATATAAAGCCAATAGGATATTTCAATTTCCCCCACCACCCCACCTGCAGTTACACGCAAAACAAATCCTATTGAAATAATAAAAATATCGATCAGCGAAATTTTCTTTAAGCCAAACGAATAGAATAAATTCATTAGAAAATAAATTCCAAGCACAATTGTTAGATTTTTATTTATAAAATAAGACAGGACAAATGAAGTAATAGCTAAAAAACAGAACAAAGACATAGCTGTTACTTTTGTAACGGTTCCTGCAGCAAGCGGCCTCTTGCTTTTGGCAGGATGCAAGCGGTCTTTTTCAATATCCATGTAATCATTAATGATATAAAGACTGCTGGCATTCAGGCTAAAAATTAAAAAAGCAAAAGTACAGGATATGAACTTATCAACATCGAACAGACTTCCGGAAAAGAATAAGGGCGCGAAAACAAAAAAATTCTTCAGCCATTGATGCACGCGTATTAAATGAATGTATTTAAGCATTAGTCTTGTGCTTCATTTTTCTCTTCCAATGATACAATATATTCGGCATCCATCCAACAGGCCTCATCCAGTGTTTTATTCCATTCTACGGCTTTTTTCTTAAGACCTTCCATCCAGGATTCTGTATTAAGTATCTTTTCATATACTTTCTTTACTTTTTTCTTGCGTACGATCTGGTATACATAACCTGCTTCGGTACCCGAATTAAAGAGATCCATGTTCAAATAACCCCATCCGTAATTGAATCGGATATCCTTCTTCAGCTTTGCAATTATCTGTGGCGTCAGTCCGAATTCGGAAAGAGCATTCATCTTATTATTGTGGACAAGGATCTTTTTCGGGATCTTTTTACTAAAATAGATCACCGGGGAATTTTCCGGCTCAAGGTCAACAGCCGGACTTGTCCTTCCGGCAAATATCTTTGGATCGGGATTATATAATTCAGGATGATTATTTAATACCCATTTAGCTAATGGCGTAAAGTTTCCGCTGCTCCAATCATTAATATTGAATTGCTGATGGTAATAGGTTGTGAAAATTTGTGTCAGGCTAAAACTAATAAAGAAAATTACTTTGCCTTTAACCTGGTGCGATAAATAAAACACATGCATCATGATAATGATACTTGCCCAACTGGCATACCGGTTAATTATGGCCATCCCATGATTCCAGTTACCCATTGTAGAAACAGTGATGCTTATACCGATAACCGCAACAGGAATAAAAATGGTAAGATCGAACGGTATCTGTTTTTTAAACATCTTCCGTATCTCAACTGCTAATAAAGGAATATAGATCAATAAGATCAAGGGTATTGTTAAGATCATCCCCTGGCTTAGATCAGTATAAAATCCTGTAATGCGGTTTGCAGTGATGTATTTCGTATCTAAAAAGCCAACCTCCTTTATCATGTTGGTCACACCAAAATTTATATAATAATAGACCGGCGGGATAAACGCTATAGCTGCCAGCAATCCTGTTTTTACAATGTTTTTTAAATTGAATCCAAGTTCTTTTATGGCAATTAAACAGAACAAGCCCAATAAAATTATTAAAGGCTGATTTTGCAGACAGGCCAATGCTAAAATTATAACTGCTAAATGATATTTTTTATTGAACAGCGCTACAAATGCGATGGCAATTAAACTGCAGGTGTACACTTCCGCATGCTGCCAGCCTAAATACCAATAACAGGCGCTGAAACAAAAACAAATTGCAGAAAGGACCTGATTAAGAACAGAAAAAGGCGCGAAGAACAAGATCACAAAACAGGCCAGTATCATAAAAAATGCATTGGTGAAATAGAATGACCTTATAGGTCCGTACTCCTTTGTTAGTGTATAAGAAGGTAAATTCACTAACGAATAAAAAAAGAAGTGGCCGCAATGCCATTTTTTGTTTTTGTTACAATAAAAACCCATTGTGCCTTCTTTAAAAAGCTGTTCCGAGGCAGTTAAATACGCCATCTCAATATCAACAACCTTTGGCGCAAGGGGACTGTTCCAGCCGTGAACTTTACTATACCGCTCTCTGAATAGTGCAAGGTCTGCTAGTCTCATGTCAGGCGTAAAATGATTTTGGAGTGCTTCCGTCATTATAACATATTCGATACCATCTCCCTTAATGAATGGTTCCTTAAAATCATTAGCACTCCGTTCCAGGTACAAAACAGAGATCCCGATCAGAACAAAGGTCTTTAAAACATTGTATTTGTATTTCAGGAGTTTCTCCGTCACTTTCCTTCCGGGATTAAGGCTTAAAAATACGCAAAATACTTGTTTTATGCTGAAAGAAATTACCTGTTTTCCTTATCAAAAACCCTAACTTAGCACCACTTATAACTGTTGGAGAAAACCACCAAAATACTCATCATTTTACCTTGTTTTAACGAGGAGCAGAGCATCGGAAATATTCTTGGTCAATTAAAGACAATTAACGTTAAAGACTGTGAACTTATTGCCCTTCCGGTGAATGATGCTTCTACAGATAACACACTTGCAGAAATAAAAAAACAAAGTACAACTTATCTTGACCTTCCGAAAAACCTTGGCATTGGTGGTGCAGTGCAAAGCGGATTAAAATACGCGCAAGAAAATAATTTTGATATTGCTGTTCAAATGGATGGCGATGGCCAGCATCCGCCCCTGGAGTTGGTAAAAATAATTACCCCCATTTTAAATAATGAGACGGATGTTTGTATAGGCTCACGTTTTATTGATAAAGAAGGATTTCAATCCAGCTTTTTGAGAAGAGTTGGCATTACTTTTTTGAGCGGTTTAATAAAATTACGCTGCGGACAAACAGTTCTCGATTGCACATCGGGATATCGCGCTTTCAATAAAAAAGCCATCGAAGCATGTGTAAAGTATTACCCGAAAAAATATCCGGAGCCGGAATCTGCTTTGTACCTGATCAAAAAAGGGATCCGTGTAAAAGAAATTCCTGTGATCATGGATGCGCGTGACGGAGGTACTTCTTCGATAAGTGGTTTCAGAAGCATATACTATATGCTTAAAGTTTCGCTGGCAATACTCAGAACCTAAAAAGTCTACCCTTCTTTATTTATCCTTATTACCTCAAACCGTTTCTTTAATTTAAGAAATTGCTTTTCGAACAGTTCGAAACTCAAAATAGAGACCAGGATGGTGCCGCCTATGGCAAAGAACCAATATAAGTAGAGATTGTTGATCTGGTTGGGCTCCATTATCTTTTTTACGCAAACCTCTAACACGATCAATCCGTAAACGTATAATCCGAAAGAGATCTTTCCGAAATACCTGAACACTTTATTATTCATGAATCCGAACATCGGTTTTTCATTGAATAAAAAATTAAGCATAGCGAATAAAACTATAGCCATATAAAAATATTTTTTGAAGCAGGCTGTGAAAAAACTGTCCCATACAATTAGATCATCAAAACAAAACGCAATTATAAAAGTCAAATAAACAAAAGATCGTGTTGTTCGGGATACAGAAAGTTTAAATGGTTTTATGAAATGCAGGTACGCTGTTGCTGCGCCAATAACAAGAGCGTCAAAACGGCTGAATGTACTTAAAAACAAAGGATACCATGGTTCCGTCACATTATAAAACAAATATGCCCTGTAAATAACACTTACCAGTACAAGGCCGGCAAAAACGCGCAGCAAATATTTATTTGGCACAAAAGCAATAATAAACGGCCATACAATATAAAAATGTTCTTCAATGCAAAGCGACCAGAAATGAGCGAGAGGAAAAACCCAATAATGGTTTTTCATAGTATCGAAATTATTATAGAAAAATATATTCGCTGTATAATTCGGCCCGTATGGCTGGTGAATAAATTCAATGATAAATGGGGCCAGGATAATAATAAGATAGTACAGGGGCCAGATCCTTAAGGTTCTGCGCGCATAGAATTTGAAAAAATTGATCTTTCCGTCATTCGATGCTTTTTCTTTAAGCAAAAGATAAGTAATAAGAAACCCGCTGATGATAAAAAAAATTTCTACTCCATAGCCGCCATTCATTAACGCGGTATGCACCCATTTGCCTATTGTGTTGAGATTTTGTTGATCTCCATTCACGGTCATTATCTTTAAATAATGCCATTTTGTGACCCAGCCCTGATAAGCATGGTAAATTACAACCATCATAGCAGCTACAAACCTGATAACATCTATCTTTTCAAAATAAGATACTTCAGGCTTATTATCGTTTAAAGGCGAAAGGATGATTTCGGTCATTAATTGCTGACTGGCCAGCTGTTTCAGCTATAAAGATACTAAATCCTATCCGGAAATTATATCTGCGCAAATCACAAGAAAGCATAGAAATATCCGGTTGCTTCAAGTCCTTAGGATCAAAATTTATCTGATTTTACTACCTTTATGTCTGTCTTATAGATCATAGATATGAAAAAATATACTGCCTATAGTTTTCTTTTTATTGTTCTGGGTATTTGTTTTTCCCGGGCACAGATCTCATTTATCGGTTTCGATCAGCCGTTTTGCGGACAACCACTCAGTAATGTTTATACGTATACCAATTACTCATATGGTTCAGGCTCCGGCTATACAGCAGGTTTTTACTTATATAAAAACTCTGCCCAGATCTATACCGAAGGCGGACAGCCGGCTTTTGGAGGCGGACAGATCTGTAAGGATATTTATTTTATTAATGATACTATTGGCTTTTGTACCATTAAAAATCTCAGTCCGGGCGGACATGTTGTCAAAAAAACCTATGATGGCGGTTATAATTGGACCACTATCGGAAGCGGGGGGCCAAATTATTTAGGAACATATGTTATTAATAAGAATTTCGTTTACCTGGTAACAGAATATTTTTTTGTCGCAATATCAAGGTGTTCAGATCTGATCGCGCCCACTGGGAATTTTATTTTTGACGGCAGTGTTAACCAGGATATTTTTAAAAAGGACAGCACAATTTTTTCATCGCTCTGCAATATTGATTCTCTAAGGATCTCTGTTAAGAATGGGAATGACACCGTCGTTTACCATATTAATTTTCCGTGTACTAATTTATCTCCGCTTGTTCTTAGCGCTTCTTCAACTACATTCTGTACAGGACAAACCGCTACATTAAGCGCTAGCGGAGCGAACACTTATAGCTGGAGTACCGGCAGCACAAGCTCAACTATTGTCGTTACCCCTACCGTAAATACAACTTATACCTTAAGCGGATTTTATCCGAACGGCTGTAAAAATGTTGCTTTGCTTACGCAGAGTATGTCCTGCGTTGGCATCAGTGAACTTAATATGGGCCAACCTTCGCTTGTGATCCATCCGAATCCCTGTCATTCCAATTTGAATATTCAGATCGATAACACTGCAAAACAAAATAGTATTGTACTGACAGATGCTATTGGTAAAATTGTACTGGAAAAACGGATAAAGAACGGAGATAATACAATGGATGTGTCAGGAATTGCTAAAGGTTTATACTATTGTATTCTTTATACGGAAAATAAGATCAGTGGGGTTTCTAAATTAATGATAGAATAAAGCTTCTGAAAAATTAGCAGGTATTCTATTTAGCTATAACCAACCGCCTCACAAAACTTCGCTCGTGATCCTCTATTTTTACAATATAAACACCGGCAGCCAGGCCATCGGTGTTTATAATTGAAGATGCATCTATTGAACTTATCTCAAACTCCATTACAGTTTTTCCATTGATATCACAAATAATCCCACGCCTGTTCTTTGGCAAATACCCGTTCTCAAAAACCAAACTAACTTTACCGACTGAAGGATTCGGAAAAACATCAAACATTATTTGTTCTTCGGTGTAGTTTTTTATACCAACCCAACCTGTAACCGGTGACCAGTATTTTCGACCGTAAAACCAGAAAAACCTATCCCAGAAAGTAGGTATCCAAAAAAATTTCAATCTTAAACTATCATTAAAGCCAAAATATTTTCCATTGAAACACTGACAGGAAGCCGGCGTTCTAATAAAACTTGTATCGACAAAGTATTTAACAAAACCTGTAGCATATGATCCCTTACATTTATCAGTAGACGTTAAATAATTACCTGAAGGAAAAGTTCCTTCATCTATAGTCATTGTATCATTGTAACAAACTGTATATATAGTAGAGTCTGCAAGATCATGTTCATATATAACTCCATAATATTTTCCTATAATAACAGAGTCAAAATAATACGATTGGGAAAAGCTGTTTAGGCTAAACAGGAATGAAACTATGTACAAATACTTTTTCAGTCTGCTAAAGATAGGGAAAAATTGCTTGATTTTTTATCCTGACTATTTAGCTATAACGAACCGCCTCACAAAACTTCGCTCGTGATCCTCTATTTTTACAATATAAACACCGGCAGCCATGCCATTGGTGTTTATAATTGAAGATGCATCTATTGAACTTATCTCAAACTCCATTACAGTTTTTCCATTGATATCGCAAATAATTCCTCGTCTGTTCTTTGGTAAATACCCATTTTCAAAAACCAAACTCACTTTGCCTGCTGAAGGATTTGGAAAAACATCAAAAACAATTTGTTCTTTGATGTTTTCTTTTATTCCGATCGAACCGGTTATTGGTGACCAATACTTCCGGCCATAAAACCAATAAAAATATTGCCAGTCGGGCGGACTATAATACTTTAATCGCAAACTGTCATTAAAACCAAAGTATTTGCCATTAAAGCATTGGCATGCCGCCGGTAATCTTATAAAACTGGTATCCTGAAAGTGTTTTACACCACCACCACCTTTATAAATTGCCCAGCATTTTTCTTCACAATTCAAATAATTGTTTGCAGGATAAATACTCTCATCAATTGTCATCGTATCGTTGCTACAAATTGAAATTATTGTCGTGTCAACTGTAGAATGCCTTACAGTTTTTCCGTAATACTTCCCAATAATTAAAGTATCAAAATAATACGATTGGGAAAAGCTGTTTAGGCTAAACAGGAATGAAACTATGTACAAATACTTTTTCATTGATTATTAAAATGGTCGTTTAAAATATTGGGAGGCATTGGCATAAAACTATTTCCGACAAATGGAAATTGATTGTGGATATAGCTATTATAACACTCCCTTACATTCATATAGATATCGGCATTATTCCCGATTTCAAATCCTTCCTGCAGAAGAACAAAATTCTCACCGAATATTCCAGTGTTGCCATTGTTAAGTTGTATGGAACATCCGCCGCCTCCATCGGTTATTTGCTGGTAAACTTTTGGGGGAGGATGCGTTGCCAAAGTTGCGTTACATACTGTTTTGGAAGTATCGCAGGCTGCACGTAACTGGTAAACCCTTACATAATCAATATTCGTTTCATAAGGGTATTGTGTATTCACCGAATCAATAGGCACACAAAAATTCGAGGCCGGTGAGTCCGTATCTATAATTAAATATTGAGGGTTTAAGATTGCCGCATCATTATTAACCCACGACCCCCTTAAAACATCATCTATATAAATATCAATTCCCTTTGGATGCCAGTGCCCGGCTGCCGTGTGCCATTGCCCCCCGCTAACATAGGTATCGTTATCTATAAATCTCGTGCTAATCACGCTTTCATTCTTTTTTCTTCTGTGGATAGTTGAAGTATACTTGTTTTGTGTTGCATTAATTTCAAAAATATCAATCTCTGAATATTGCATTAGCTGGCTTGTATCCTGAACATAACCCAATAACCAAAAGGTTGGGGTATATGCATTAGCTCCATTAAAAATAGTTCTATAAGCATACTTAAATTTGATCTCAAAATATCCGTATTTAAATATATAACGGGAATTGAGCATTCCCCTCATGTATTTATAAGGCAAGCTGTCTACTGTCCACGGTTTAAGATGTCCATATGCATTTTTCTTAATTATTTTCATATTGCAAGTGCCGCCGGATTGCTTTAACAGTGATGTATCCCTGTTAAACCGTACACCTGAAACTTTATGGTTTGGCGGAGCTAAAGCAGCACAACCGTCTCCGCTGGACAACCAGGTTGGATAAATATTTGAATCAAAAAAATGTCCCCAGGGATAATGTGTCATCCATTTGTTCCTGTCTAAAGTATCCAGGTTAAACTCATCTGAAAAAACAAGTTCATAAGCAGGGTCATCTTTAGGTAATATGGTTTGCGCGTGCATGTTGTTGCATAGTATAAAAACCAAAACAATTATTATACTATATGATCTGAAATGTTTCATATGAATTTAATAATAATTATTCGGTTAATATCATCTTCTTAGTTCCCACTTCTTTGGCGTTAACTATCAAACTATAGTAATACATGCCGGGAGAAAATTCATTTCCGCTGACTGTAATATTTCCTTTTCCGCTTCCGTTTAATTTGTATGTTTTTAAAAGCTTGCCATTCATATCAAAAACAAGAATAGAAGAGTCCGCATTTTTTTCTGTGATAAAATATTCAATACTGGTTTCCTTACTGAAAGGGTTTGGCGCGTTTTGCCTGATATAAGAATTACCGATGTACAGCTCTGTTGATGTTTCATCTGTTGTATTGATTAAACGGTTTTGTTGTGCATCTCCTTTTTTTGTACAGCAATTATTTACTTCACTTTGCAGCTGCGTTACTTTTGAATTTTGTTCTTTCAAGGCTTCGATCAGCAAACCGATAAGCATGTCATAATTAACAGCTTTAGAACCGTCGAGTACAACCTTCACAGCCTGCGGCGCTACTTTCTCAACATCCTGGGCAACTACGCCCATGTATTCCTGCGCAACAGGATAGAGGTTGGGATTTTGCTTTTCTCTTTTCAGCTTATATGTTACCCCGTTTAATTGAAGAACTTTAGCCAAAGCACTATCAATGTTTTTAATATCATCCTTAATATTTTTATCAGAGCCGTTGTAAATTCCTCCGGCATTATAGATCCAGCCTCCTCCGGTAACATAAAAAGTAGCGCCTGTTCCGGGCAATACTCCCCTATAGGTAACCGAATTAACTCTATCTGTTTCCGAATCAATAACCGGAGGCCCCCAATCGCCGGCATAAGTTGCCTTAGAATAAATACCGCCGTAATTATAAGTGACAGTATTAATCCGGGCATTTTCTAAACTGGTAGTTCCCATTAATAAATTGCCATAAGTTGTTATTCTTGCTCTTTCCGTTCCGCCGGTTGTAAATCCGATAACATTTGAGGCGGGATGAAAAAAACCGGTCTGATCGTTTCCATACCATGTATAATCAGGCGTGGTCGCACTGGAAAGGACATTATTTCCCCTTAATCTTAAAGCAGAAGAAGGAGTTGATGTAGTAGAAGTGACCACCAGGTCACCTGTAAATTTGTGTTTCTCTCCGCCGCTTGGCGCAGTGGTTGATCCATAAGAAACAGATCCTCCCGGAAAAATTTTTATTTGTGAATTGGAACTTAAGGCCATGACAAGGGCAGCAAAACTTAAAATGAATTTTGTTTTCATAAATTGAATAATAAATGTTAGTAAATGAGTACCGTTTAAAATTCAAAAGCAGGCCTGCCTTTTGTTATATCTGAATTACCTGTTACCTGCCGCCGGCAGATAGTTCAGGAGAGTATGATCAGTATTTCTGTGCTTTTACATACGGTTTAAATGAATACTCAGAGGCATTATTCAGTAACAGTAAAAACATCACTTAAAGATACAAAATAATCATTAAATGACAATATTTGTCAAATATAGATATTTTTATCTATTCCCAACTTTTAAATAGGAATTTTTATTGAGTAATAAAAAAGTAGGATTATGCAGTTATTTGCCCCGTGCTAAGCGAAGAAGAAAAAAGGCTCTATATCTTTATTGGTAAGCGCATTACGCAGTTGCGTAAACAGGCAGGCTATACCAGCCAGGAGACTTTTGCTTACGATGCCGATATCCCAAGGGCGCTTTACGGCCGGTATGAAAAAGGGGCTAATCTCACCGTTTTTAGCCTTTACCGCATTTTAAAACATCATAAAATGACGTATAAAGAATTTTTTGAAGAAGGCTTTGAAGAACTCTGAAAGAGGCAAGTAAGCAGGGAAAAGCAGGCAGTAGCAGGAGACAGTAAAAGGTTGAGAATTATGATCCGATAAAACAATCTGCCTAATGCCTGCTACTATTTACTCCGATTGCTTATTAACATACTACTGCTTACTGCCACTGCCTACTGTTAACTTGCCTCTCTATAACTCCTTCCTCAATCTTGCTACAGGAATATCCAATTGCTCCCTGTATTTAGCAACAGTTCTTCTCGCAATATTATATCCTTTTTCTTTTAAGATGTCGCAGAGAGCGTCATCGGTGAGAGGTTTCTTTTTGTCTTCGTTATCAACACAATCTTTTAAGATTCGTTTTACTTCGCGGGAACTGACTTCTTCGCCGCTTTCCATACTCATGGATTCAGAGAAGAATGTTTTTAATAAAAATGTTCCGTAAGGCGTTTGCACGTATTTACTATTCGCAACGCGGGAGATAGTTGAAATATCCATGCCGATCTTCTCCGCAATATCTTTCAGGATCATCGGCTTTAATTTCGATTCATCACCGGTCACAAAATACTCTTCCTGGTATTCCATTATCGAATGCATAGCGACCATCATAGTTTGATGACGCTGCTGTAAAGCATCAATGAACCACTGTGCATTCTCAATTTTTGATTTTATGAATGTACTCGCTTCTTTGCTACTCTTGTCTTTTTGGCGGGAATATTCTTTCAGCATCTCAATATAATCTTTACTGATCTTCAGATCAGGAAGATTTCTTGAGTTGATACTTAATTCCGGCTTTCCGTCAACAACTGCAATCGTAAAATCAGGAACAACTTCAGAGGCCGTCATCGCGTTTCCTGAACTGCCCGGGCGGGGATTCAAATGCGTGATCTCATTGATCACATCTTTCAGATCTTCATCATCAATATTTAAACGGCGCGTGATCTTTTCGTAATGCTTCCTCGAAAAATCCTCCATCATGTCACGCACAACATCAATGGCCAGTAAAACTTCCTTGGTCTTATCTTTTTTCCTGTTGAGCTGTATCAATAAACATTCCTGCAAATTTCTTGCCCCAACACCTGCGGGATCTAATTCCTGGATCTGTTTTAAAACTTTTTCTATTGTAGCAATATCAGTTGAGATATTATAACTGAAAGCGAGATCATCTACGATCAATTCTAATTCCCGGCGGATATAACCATCTTCATCAATACAACCGATCAGATATACACCGATGGTATATTCCGTTTCATTCAGATCACGTAACCCTAATTGCTGCTCAAGCAAACTGTGAAAATCCGGGCCTTCAACAACAACAAATTCTTTGCTGTCATCATCCGCCCCTTTGTTACTCACTTCGTATTTGTAAGAATCGATCTCTTCATCACCCATATAATCTTCCATCTCCACTTTATCATCGATCTTCTCCACTTCCTTTTCCTGGAAATCTTCTACCTCAACTTCTGCATCTTCTCCTGTGTCGTCTGTTTCGTTGCTGAACAATTCTTCTTCATCGGTATTGGAATTGTCTTCTTCTTCAAGGGCGGGATTTAACTCCAATTCTTCCTTGATCTTCTCTTCGAGGGCAAGCGTTGGCAGCTGCAGCAATTTCATTAACTGAATTTGCTGTGGTGACAGTTTTTGTAATAGCTTTAAACTCTGTGATTGCCTTAGTGCCATATCATCCCGCTAATTAACCTTGCACAAAAAATAATTCTTTTTGCCCTTTTGAACTAAAATATACTTGTTGTTTAACGTATTCCCCATGGTAAGGTTCGATTTCTCGTCTTCCCACTTTTGTTTGTTCACGCTCACTCCACCTGCCTGTACCATTTTACGGGCTTCTCCTTTACTCGGAAAAATTTTTGTCTTCTCCGCTAAAAAATCCAGCACCCCAATACCTGCATTCAATTCTGCTTTTGAAACGTCGAACATTGGCACGCCATCGAACACATCCAGGAAAGTTGCTTCATCGAGCTTCGCCAGGTCTTCAACGCTTCCTTTAAATAAAATTTCCGTTGCTTTTACCGCATCATTGTAATCGGCTTCGCTGTGTACACGGATCGTTACATCTTTCGCCAATGCTTTTTGCAAATGTCTTTCGTGAGGAGCTGCCTTATGTTTTGCTTCTAAAGCTTCTACCTCATCTTTATTTAACAATGTAAAATATTTTATATAAGTCGCCGCATCCGCATCACTTGCATTCAGCCAGAACTGGTAAAATTTATATGGAGAAGTTTTTTCTTTATCTAACCAGATATTTCCGCTTTCACTTTTTCCGAATTTAGAACCATCTGCTTTTTTTATTAACTGCGTTGTTAAAGCAAATGCTTCTCCTCCACTCTTCCTTCTGATCAATTCAGTTCCCGATGTTATATTTCCCCACTGATCACTGCCTCCCATTTGCAATTTGCAATTCTTGTTCTTATACAGGTAATGAAAATCATAAGCCTGTAACAACTGGTAACTGAATTCCGTAAAACTCATTCCTGTTTCCAAACGGTTCTTCACCGAATCTTTTGCCATCATGTAATTTACGGTGATGAATTTTCCAACTTCACGGATGAATGTCAAAAAAGAAAACTCTTTCATCCAATCATAATTGTTCACTAACTCCGCGCCATTCACCCCCGCATTAAAATCCAAAAATTTCTCTAATTGTTTTTTTATGCCGGCCACATTTTTATTCAGTGCTTCTTCATCCAGCAAATTCCGCTCGTCAGATTTTCCACTCGGATCACCAACCATTCCGGTAGCGCCGCCAATTAAAGCAATAGGTTTATGTCCTGCTTTCTGAAAACGTAAAAGCGTCATGATCTGCGCAAGACTCCCGACGTGTAATGAATCGGCAGTCGGATCAAATCCAATATACGCAGTTACCGTTTCTTTTTTCAACAGGTCTTCGGTACCGGGCATGATGTCGTGGAGAATGCCTCTCCACTTTAATTCTTCAACAAAATTCATAGTCAATTCTTCCCGCTAAAATTACGAAAATTGTAACAAAAACAGCTTTTGTTTTAGATGTTGTTTTTTGTATCTTTGATTAAGAAATCATGAATATTGCTATAACAAAATTAGAACTGGCTAAAAAGCTTTTAGAGACGAATGATAAAGACATTATCAATCACATTAAAGCTGTTTTTTCTACCCGCACTGAAAGCTGGTGGGAGGAATTACCTGATGAAATTAAGCTATCAATTGAAAAAGGGTTAGAGCAATCTGATTCCGGGCAAACCATACCTCACAAGGAGGTAATGAAGCGCTACGGAAAATGGCTAAAGAAATAAGGTGGAGTCAGGAATCGGTCGACACTTTTAATAAGATCATTGAGTATTTAGAAAAAAATTGGTCTCAAAGGGGGATTGAAAATTTCATTAATGCTACAGAGATAACATTGCGATTTATAACCGAAAGTCCTAAAATGTTCCGAAAAACAAGTAAGAAGAATGTTCACGAAGCATTAATTACCCCACACAATTTAATGATCTATAAAATTATAGGTGAAAGAATTGATATCATCACGTTTTGGGATACGAGAAAAAATCCCGGAAAGAAAAAACATAAGTAATTTATTTCTCGATAAAAGCCTTAATTTCTTTGCTCATTTGCGGGATAGCCTCTAAATTTAGCGTATGGCCTGCGCCAGGGATTATTTTGAATTCAGAGCCGGGAATATTCTTTGCGACTTCAGAAGCCATGTGTACAGGCAACAGAAGGTCTTTTTCTCCTTGTATAACAATGGTAGGCGTACTTATTTTTTTCAGGTCATTACGGTAGTCAGGCCTGTCCTTTGTGGCTTGCATTAATTTGAACATAGCTTCTTTTTCCCCATTCACTTCCTGGCGTGCCTGTTTCATTAGCTCAATAGGAATGAGCGGATTTTTGAAATACTCCTCGCTTAGAACAGAGGGTAGCATAATGTCCAGCATCAAAGGATAACCCCCTAATTCAAGTGCGCGCCACCAGGCTAATTCAATAGCATCGTAATAAGGTGTTTTATGTGCAAATGTTGAGATCAGAACTAATTTTTCTAATCGCTGCGGATAAAGAACTGCGAAATGCTGCGCAACTAAACTCCCATAAGATAATCCCGCAAGAATGACCTTCTCAGCCTTGATCTCATCTAAAAGCCGTGTTACATCTTTCGCATGTTGGTTAAAACTCCTGCTTTCTCCGGTCTTATCGCTTTGTCCCTGGAAAATAAAATCCATCAGCACGATCCTGTAATTATCTTTAAAGTGAGGGGTCGTTAGTATCCAGGCTATCGTACTTTGCGATAAGCCATTGAGAAACACAATAGTTCTTTGTGCAGAAGTATTCCCCTGCACTTCATAGTATAAATTTAAACTGTCGTGGGTTTTACAGAACATAGCCGCTTATTTTACAGTCCCGATAGCTATCGGGATCACAGATAAATTAATGTAGTTCCTTTTTTTGTCACTTTTAAATTTGCTCTTTTACCAATGTAAAATGCTAAATTTCGATTAATATGCCCGGCTGGAAAATCAAAACAGACCGGATATTTATATTCTCGTACTGCATCCCAAATAATTTCTTCGGCCGTTTTTCCGAAAGGAACAGTATTATCTTTCATATCACTCATGCCGCCAACTATTAATCCTTTCAGGTTCTTTAATTTTCCTGAACGTTTTAATTGCAGCATCATTCTATCTACGTGATATAAATATTCATCCAGGTCTTCTATAAATAAAATTTTTCCTTTGGTATCAATATCCGACTGAGATCCGCTTAAAGCATACAAGAGCGATAAATTCCCTCCGACAATTTCTGCTTTGGCTTCACCGATCCTGTTCAATTTATTTGCCGGAGCTTCGTACTCTTGCTTTTCTCCGAACAGCACTTTACGTAAACTTTCGGTAGCTTCTTCGTGTTTTGTAAATTGAAAAGCCATTGTGCCATGAATAGAAGCAATGCCTAAATTCAACAAATGACTTTGAATAATAGTTGTATCGCTATAGCCAACTACCCATTTAGGGCCTTTAATGAATTTTTTAAAATTAACGGCGTCTATCACCCGCATAGTTCCATAACCGCCGCAGGCCAGGATCACCGCTTTTACTTCCTTATTATCCAAAGCCCATTGAAAACCCGCAGCGCGTTCTTTATCCGAACCGGCAAATTGATTTTCTTCCTTAAATAAATTAGGGGCAAAAACAACTTTCAACCCCCAGTTCTTTAAAATGTCGACTGAGAGTTCAATTATCTCTTTACTTGTTTTACGGGCAGTGGCAGCAATCGCTACCGTGTCTCCCTTTTTTAAAGCGGGAGGTATCTTCACAGCTTATCTATTTTTCTTTGCGTTTTTTAAAGCCTTTAAATACGCGTTGTATTTTTTGTTCTCCGGCTCATGCTTCACTCTCACTTTATACCAGAATTCACCGCTTTTTATACGGTATACATTCATTTCCGAAACGCCGTATGCATTCGCGATCTGTTTCAAGGTGCGTTTGCGTTTAGGGTCGAAAATTTCCGTTTTCATTTTTCTTACTTTTCCTTCAGTAAGCACTTTCGAGTAATCGCCATCCTGTAAAACCCTTTCTTTTATAGCTCTCTTTACAGCCGGACTCGATTTACGGTGTTCCACTTGTTGTTCAAGTGTTGTCCACTTTAAATTTGAGGCGTGGTTATTGCTTTTATTATGATCTAAATGAATAACGAATTTATGCTTTGGCGTTGGCTGTTTTAAAAAAGCATCCGCCACTAAACGGTGTACAAATAACGACTTTTTTACACCATGCATTCTTATACTTATGCAATGATAATCCTCTATACGTTTTGCTTTAAGTTTTTGCGCATTTTTCGGTGAATCGGCATAACTGGCCAATTTACCTGTGTTAGATACAAGGTATTTTTTTTGAAGTTTCACACTTTTCGGGAAGTCAATTGCTTTCCATTTTTCTGAATTTGCCATACTAATTAATTTGTTGGTTATTAATAGAACTTAAAGGGCAATGTGTATCTTTGTACGAATATTATAAAAATTTTTTAATATTAAAAGCTTTTATGCCGAAACTCTTTAAACGCACCCTTGTAACCGCAGCATTACCTTATGCTAACGGGCCTGTGCATATCGGACACCTGGCAGGATGTTACTTGCCGTCTGATATTTACGTGCGTTATTTGAGGAGCAAGGGGGAGGACGTTAAGTTTATTTGCGGAAGCGACGAACACGGGGTTCCTATTACCATAAAAGCAAAAAAGGAAGGTATCACACCCCAGCAGGTGGTAGATAAATACCATAAAATAATGGGAGATGCCTTTAAAGAATTCGGGATCTCTTTCGATATTTATTCCCGTACTTCAAGTAAAGTTCATCACCAAACCGCTTCCGACTTTTTTAAGACACTTTACAATAAAGGTTCGTTTACTGAACAAGTGACCGAACAATATTATGATGAGGAAGCGAAACAATTCTTAGCCGACCGTTATATCACAGGTGAATGTCCTAAGTGCGGAAATCCTTCTGCATACGGCGATCAGTGTGAAAAATGCGGATCGAGTTTGAGTCCGACTGATCTTAAAAATCCAAAATCTGCTTTATCAGGAAATGTGCCTGTATTGAAACAAACTAAGAACTGGTTCTTACCATTAGATAAATTACAACCGAAAATTGCGGAATACCTTGCGAAACATACAGATTGGAAAACGAATGTCTACGGCCAGTGTAAAAGTTGGTTAGATAGCGGCGATGGATTACAGCCGCGCGCAATGACACGTGACCTGGATTGGGGGGTGCCTGTCCCGGTTGAAGGTGCAGATGGAAAGGTATTGTACGTTTGGTTCGATGCGCCCATCGGTTATATCTCTGCGACAAAAGAATTATTGCCAAATGACTGGGAAAAATACTGGAAAGATAAAGAAACGCGTTTGATCCATTTTATCGGAAAGGATAACATTGTTTTCCATTGCATCATTTTCCCGGCGATGTTAATGGAGCAAGGTGAATTCATTGTGGCGGATAATGTTCCTGCGAATGAATTTTTGAATTTAGAAGGTGATAAAATTTCCACTTCACGTAATTGGGCAGTGTGGTTACATGAATATTTGATTGACTTTAAAGACAAGCAGGATATTTTACGCTATACACTTTGCGCAAATGCGCCTGAAACAAAAGACAACGATTTTACCTGGAAAGATTTCCAAACTAAAAATAATAGTGAACTCGCTGATATCTTAGGGAATTTTATTAACCGTGTTATCGTTCTTACCAATAAGAATCATAACGGCCAGGTGCCTGAGGCGAGTGAATACACGAAAGCCGATCTTCTGGTTCTGGAGGAAGTTGCTAAAGCGCCGGATAAAATTGCAGAAGCATTAGATAAATTCAAATTCCGCGAAGCTTTAGCAGAAATGATGAATTTAGCCCGTATAGGCAACAAATATTTAGCGGAACAAGAGCCGTGGAAATTAATAAAGAGCGATGAGAAACGTGTCCGCACGATCATGAATATCTCATTGCAGATCTCAGCGAACCTTGCCATCGTTTGCGAGCCATTCATTCCGTTCACCAGCAAAAAATTGTTCAGTTTATTGAATTTAAGTCAGCTGAAATGGAATTCTGCCCGTAATACCAATAACATTGCAGCCGGACATAAGATCAGTTCTGATTCAGGCATTCTCTTCACAAAAGTAGAAGATACAGATATTCAAACACAATTGGATAAATTGGAAAATGCTAAAAAACAGAACGCAAGTGAGAACGTAAGCCTGACTCCCGCTAAAGCCGAAACATCGTTTGATGATTTCAGTAAGATGGATATCCGTACCGGAACCATTTTAGAAGCAGAACGCGTTCCGAAAACTGATAAATTATTAAAATTGAAAATTGATACCGGTATCGATAAACGTACAGTTGTGAGTGGTATTGCCGAATGGTATAAACCGGAAGATATCATCGGACAACAAGTTAGTATTTTGGTCAACCTTGCTCCCCGCAAGATCAAAGGAATCGAAAGCCAGGGCATGATCCTGATGGCTGAAAATTCACAAGGTGAACTGAGTTTTGTTTTACCAAGTAAACCAAATATGAATAATGGCTCTATCATTAAATAGATCTTTTTTACTTTTCTTTGTTTTTATTTCAGTTTGTGCGGTGTCACAGACCGGAAATAATGCGGATCATGTTTTTCGTCCGCAGGAATATAAAGACCAGAAGCAATTCGAGCACTTTATGAGAAGGAGAAATGCTATTGGAAAATGGCAGATCAATCAGTTAAAGACCGGCGCGCTGGTGGTCCGCCTTCATAATAATAAGAATTTAGTTGAGAGTTTAAAGAAAATGGGGAAAGCGGATCTTGCCGCACAAAAAGAATTAGAATTGATGGCAGTGAACAAGAATATTGTGATGGCGTTCACCAGGTTCTATAAATTTTCAAAGGTGTATTTCTTTTTCGCTGATCATAGCGACACATTGCTGAAAGGCGCACGCAGCGGTATTTTTTTAGATACCAACCTGGTGATTGATCCTAAAATTGAAATGAAAGAAACTTTTTATTTATTGGCCGAACGGGACGTCGCTTACAATTCATCCATCGGGTTTGTGAAAGAAGATACTGCAAGATTTGTAAAAGAAACAGGTAACGCCTCCAAAGAAGCGGCAATTGTTGTAAAAAACAAATATGGTCACCAATTAAAAGACCCTTTCCCGTTTTTCGTGTTAAATAAAAGTACAATAACGGGTACACCTGTGGTTAATGTAATGATCGGTGGAGTAATAGTACCGGTAACCCTTGAGAAAAAACAACGTTTAGAGAGGCATTATGCCTATGTGAGCAGCCTCAATAAGTCTTTTACTAAATTCTTTTTAGAAAATCAGGGATACGAGGCTACTGATCCGGATCTAAAGCCATTCCTGTATTAGGATTCCTGTTTTTTATCCTTATTTGCGTTTTTAATCCGGTTTCTTTATCTTTATTTAGATAAAAATCTGACCCCCCATGAAAAAATTATACGTTTTAGCGGCTTGCTGTTTTTTAAGCACAATTTCAAATGCTCAGAACAACGCAAAAGCATGGACACCGATCGCTGAGAACAAGATCACTCCGAAAGGACATCGCGAGATCGTTCCTCAAAAATATTTAACCTACAACCTGGATCTTGCTGAATTGAAAACTCAGTTAGCAACAGCGCCATTAGATGCGATCGTTCCGATAAACGAATCTAATTGCATAATCCATTTACCAACCGCGAACGGAGAGATCCAGGCTTTCAAAGTTGTTGAAGCGCCGATCATGGAAAAACCATTAGCGGATGCGTATTCAAATATTAAAACCTATTCCATCCGTGGTATAGACGATATTTATGCTAATGGAAAAATAGATTATAATGAATTTGGTTTTCACGGAATGATCCGAAGCATACATGGTGATGTGTTCATCGATCCTTTCTGCCGGGGCAATGTGAATGATTATATTACTTACTACACACACGATTTCAAAAAAGATCCTTCGCACATGTTACCTGAAATTGGTGTACTTCAAAATCCGGAATACAAACAAAACCCGACTGTACAATCTCCACCCGCAACTTGTGTAGGCGCAAATCTCCGTACTTACCGTTTAGCGGTTGCATGTACCGGTGAGTATGCTGTTGCCGCTACAGGTTTACCTGCTCCTACTGTTGCCCAAACTTTAGCGAAGATCGTTACTACTGTGAATCGTGTTGATGGTGTTTATGAAACAGATGTTGCCGTAAGATTAGTGTTAGTAGCTACCCAAACCAATGTTGTTTTTACATCAGCAGCTTCTGATCCGTTTACAGGAAATAATAATGCCGGTGTTCTCATTGGTGAAAGTCAAACAGTATGTAATGCAAATATCGGAAGTGCGAATTATGATATCGGGCACACCTTCAGTACAGGCGGCGGCGGGTTGGCACAATTAGGTTGTGTTTGCGGTTCAAGTAAAGCGCGAGGCATCACAGGAAGTTCAAATCCCGTTGGTGATCCTTACGATATTGATTATGTAGCTCACGAAATGGGACATCAATTTGGCGGAAATCATACTTTCAATGCAGTAACCAGTTCTTGCAGCGGAAATCGTAATGCTGCCACATCTGTTGAACCCGGAAGCGGAATTACAATTATGGCTTACGCAGGTATTTGCGGAACAACAAATAATTTAGCGCCTAACAGTATCGCTTATTTTCATGCGATCAGTTATGATGAGATCGTGAATTTTACAAACTTAGGAGGCGGTAATTCATGTGCAGCTACCACAACTACAGGAAATAATCCTCCTGTTGTAACAGGTCCCGGAACATACAACGTTCCAAGATCAACTCCGTTCACACTAACCGGGTCCGCAACTGATCCTAATGGTGATCCTTTAACTTTTTCATGGGAAGAAACAGATCCGGGAGCATCGGGTGCCAGTTGGAATTCAGGCGCAAAACCTTATTTTATGACTTACACACCTACTCCTTCCCCGTCACGCACATTCCCTAAATTAAGTGTGATCTTATCCGGAAATTTAACCGGAACAAAAGGAGAATATTGTCCCGGCACTGCACAAACATTGAACTTCCGTTTAACTGCGCGCGATAATAAAATGGGCGGCGGAGGCGTTTGTTATGTGAACCAACCGGTGATTATAGCAAACTCAGGCCCGTTTGATATCACGTATCCAAACACAACAGGTATCACCTGGGCTGCTGGTTCTGCACAAACAATCACATGGAATGTGAATGGTACAGACCTTAGCCCGGTGTCTTGCGGAACAGTTGATGTTATGATCTCTTACGACGGAGGAAATACTTTCACCACCTTAATGGCCGGGGTAGCAAACTCAGGAACATTGAACATAACGGTTCCTACACCTACTGCAACAATAAATACTTGTCGTATCAAAGTATTATGTCCAAGCAATATTTTCTTTGACATCAACAATGCGAATTTTACGATCTCAACTTCAACAGGCATCAATCAATTGTCAGCTAACAATACACTTGGCTTATCCGTTTCTCCTAATCCGTTTAACGAAAGCATTGTAATTAATGCAGCTAATATCAGTGATGAAGCAACGTTGACTATTACAGATGTTTTAGGAAAAGTGATCAGATCCGAAACGATAACGGGAAGTTCGCTTAGTAAAGAATACAATTTAAGCGCTTATCATTCGGGGATTTATTTTGTGACCCTTAAAACCAAAGACCATCAATCGGTAGCGAGGATCATTAAGCAGTAATTATTTTACACTTCAAGAACTTTTTAAAACCCTTCAGATACCCGGAGGGTTTTTTGTTTACATAAAGTTCAAATAATTTAATCTTATGGTAACGTGGCTTAAATATTGAATTCCTTCATCTTTAGTAGTTTTGAACGTAATACCATTTAAACATGAGATCAACAGACATTCAGGATCTGATAAAACAGAAAAAATCAGGACAAAACATATTTTTTATGGATTGTCCGCAATGCAAACGTTTTTTTGGAACCGACAAAAGAGGTGTAGAAACTTGTTCGATAGAATGTGATGCAGAGTATGCTCTTACAAATCTGCGATTACAAATTAACAGAAATGACCGCGTGACAATTCTGTCTTTATCTAAGCCTTACATTTAACGGGCTTTAGCTTTTCTTTCTGCTTTTTAGTTTACACGCAACTCCGTTAGGAACCCGGCTGGTGTTAACACTATTTTAACTTCACTTAATGTTCCCGGGATCTTAGTAAGATTAAAGTCTTTTTTCGAATTAATCAAAACCCATGTTATAATTTTCTGAGAAAAGTAAATTATATACTTTGCTAAAGTAGCTTTCGTGTAACATTTAATTTACGCTCCGAATCGATTCTATAACACCTTCATCAAATTCAAATAAGACAGCCGTTACAACACATGACTTAATTTGTGAAAAAAATTCATGAAAACAATCTCCGGGTACACGTTAGGCATTTCTATTTTCTTCTCGCTTTTCTTAAGCACAACTTTTCTAAGGTCTCAAAACCCCGGAATGGTGATCTCTGAACTTTTTATTAATCCTGCAAGCACCGATTCGTGTAAAGAATATGTAGAGCTATTGGTTACACAATACACTGATTTTTCTCTTACGCCATATACCGTAATTGTAACTAATAACGGCAGTGCTACAGCAAACGGTTGGATAAATGGCGGCGCTATAACTTACGCCTTCGCGATAACAAGCGGAACGGTTGCGGCAGGAAATGTTGTTTATGTAGGCGGCTCATGTATGGCGCCTGCAGGCGTTAAGATAAGAACCATTAATGTAAAAAATGCTGGCGGCGATGGAGGCATAGGAAATCCTGCAGCTGCTGGTGTATTTGGGAACGGCGGTGGTAATGCAGATGGTGTAGCGGTATTTAAAAGCAGTGTTGCTAATATTACCAGCAGTACAGTTCCAACTGATGTTGTTTTTTTCGGAACAGGCATTGGGTCGGCATCACTTACAACAACTACAGGTTATGAACTTCCGGTTAACGATCTATACTCAGGCGGAAAATTACAAGGATCAAGTTTTTTTACTTTTGACCCCGCATCCGATGATATTATTACCGCAACCGGTGTATACAATACGACAACAAATTCCTGGACAACACCAAGGACATTTTCGGTAACACTTGCTGCGGCACACACAGCTGCTTCTTCAGTATCTTTGACCACTTCTGCATCACCGGCTACAATTGCATTCTTAAGTAATGATTCCACAGCTGCTGAATCTGCAGGAATAGCTAACATTTATGTGCGTTTAACTACGAGCAGTACTTTTTCAAGTTCTATTGATGTTACTGCCACAGCCTGGTCAAATGCAACTGCTTCAGATTATACTATAGCTGCTGCAACTGTAACTTTTGCAGCAGGAGCACCGGTGAACACAACAGCTCCTATTAATATTACCATCAATAACGATGCGATCACTGAAAGTTCAGAATACATTATTTTAAAAATGACTTCTCCTGTTAATGCCAACATAGGTACCATTCAGCAAATGGCTTTTTATATTAAAGATGATGATAAAGTGATTCCTTCCCCATCCAATGCGCTTAGTTTGAATTTACTCACCAGTTTCTCTAATACAGTTTCAGGCAGCAACTCCGCTGAAATTGTTGTTCATGATCCTACCACACAACGTCTTTATATCGCAAACAGCTTAGGTGCCAAATTAGATATCGTAAATTTTATTAATCCATCGGCCCCTGTACTTATAACCTCGATCCCCATGACAGCGTATGGTAACATTAATTGTGTGGCTGTTAAGAATGGAACTGTAGCATGCGCGATCGAAAATTTGAATCCACAGGATACAGGTAAAATTGTATTCTTTGATAAAGACGGGAACTTTTTAAAACAAGTAAAAGCCGGAGCCATGCCCGACATGATCACTTTTAATAATGCAGGCACAAGAGTTATTACTGCTAATGAAGGTGAACCAAATGCTGCTTACACTAATGATCCTGAAGGATCGGTTACCATCGTAGATATTTCCGGAGGAATTGCAAGCCTAACTCAATCTAATGTTACTCAAATAACTTTTGGGGCATATAATGGTCAGGAATCCATTCTCCGTTCCCAGGGAATCCGCATTTACGGAGGGGCTTCTCCAACTTCTTCCAAAGATTTTGAGCCTGAATATGTGACAGTAGCAAAAGATGATTCGAAAGCCTGGGTAACCTTACAGGAAAATAATGCGATCGTTGAAATAAACCTTTCCTCAAATACGATCACAAACATCCGCGCCTTAGGAACCAAAAACCACATGATGCTCAACAATGGCATGGATGCCTCAAACCTGACCAAAAAAATAAACATTGCAAACTTTCCTGTTAAAGGTTTCTTTTTGCCGGACGCGATCGCCAGCTATACAGTTGGAGGAATAAATTATTTAATTACCGCTAACGAAGGAGACACCAGGGCTTATGCCGGTTTTACAGAAGAGACGCGTGTTAAATCTTTGATACTTGATCCCGTGAAATTTCCAAACGCATCTGAATTAAAAAATGATTACACTTTAGGAAGATTAACCGTTACAGATAAGAACGGAGATAACGAAATGGACGGCGACATTGATACTATCTATTCGATAGGGGCGCGTTCATTTTCAATTTGGAATGGTTTAACAGGACAATTGGTTTATGACAGCGGTGATGATATTGAACAAATAACAGCTTCTAATTCTTTTTCTGTTATGTTCAACGCAAGTAATGGCGGAAGTGCAACACCTAAAGACAGAAGTGATGATAAGGGTCCCGAAGCTGAAGGGATAGCGCTTGGGGAAATAAGCGGCAAAACTTATGCTTTTATTGCGCTTGAGAGAATTGGCGGAGTAATGGTTTATGATGTAAGTAATCCGAATGCTCCCATTTACGTTACTTATGTTAATAACAGAAGTTTGGCAACTAACGGTCCGGACAGAGGTGCAGAAGGGATCATATTCATTCCGCAGTCTGAAAGTCCTAACGGGCAACATATAGTTATTGCGGCCAATGAGATCAGCAGCACTTTGAGCATTTGGGGAATTCCGGGTTGCACCACTCCATTATCAAGTGTGCTGTCTGTAATGGGAGGAACAATTGGTTGCGCAAATACACCTACTTTATCCGTACCACTTAGTGCCGGGTTAAATTATCAGTGGAGCGTGAACAGTTCAACTATAACAGGAGCGACAAACAATACTTTATCTGTAACCGGGAGTGGTAATTACATGGTTTCGATAACAGGCGGCACTAATTGTTCAACCAGTTCACTAACGCAAAGCATAACTATTGATCCTTCACCAACTCTTGCCATTACTTCAGGAACCGCTATTTGTATCTGAGAAACCGCAACGCTTAGTGTGTCCGGCGCGTCAACTTACACATGGAATACAAGTGCTACAACAAACAGCATTACAGTTTCGCCAACCATAACCACAACCTACTCTGTTGCGGGAACAGGAACAAACACCTGCGAAAGTTCCGCGACTTTTACATTAATCGCGAATTCAAACCCAACGGTTTCTATAAGTCCATCTTCCCCTACTTTATGTGCAATGCAAACCGCAACATTGACAACAAGCGGTGCATCAACCTATAGCTGGAGTACAGGCGCAACCACAACAAGCATTACAATATCACCTTCTGTAGCTACAGTTTACACAGTCATGGGAACAGATGCCAACAATTGCAGCAGCACCAATTCGGTGATGATAAACATAAATCCGAACCCTACTGTAACAGCTGTGGCTTCAAGCAATGCAATTTGCGCGGGACAAAATGCTACATTAAGTGTAAGTGGTGCTAATACTTATTCATGGAGTATAGCTTCATCAACTGCAACTTCATTAGTAGTTTCACCGGGCGCAAACACAACATACACCGTTACCGGAACCGACCTCAATAATTGTAAGAATACCAGTGTTGTAGGCGTCACCGTGAATCCAATACCTTCTTTAAATATATCTTCTTCTAATAGTTTAATATGTGTTGGGCAAACAGCCAGTTTAACTGTTACCGGAGCCTCGACATACTCATGGAACACTTCGGCAACAACTTCTGTTATTGCTGTTTCGCCAAGTGTGACAACTACCTATTCAGTTACAGGAACTGACCTTAACAATTGTTCTAACCTGACACTGATAACACAAAATGTTTCGGCATGTACAAGTATCCGGGAAACAGCTTTATCAAAGGCGATAAAAGTATATCCGAATCCGGCCGGCGATCTGGTGATCATTTCATCTGGCTTTGATGCTGAGATGCACTTCGACATAACAAATGCTCTGGGTGAAACAGTTTACACCAAAATGAAATTATCGAAAGGTGAAACAACCATTGATATCTCTGATTTCAAGAAAGGAATTTATTTTATAAACTCATATTCGGATGGGGAAAGAGCAAATACCATCCTTATTGTTCAGTAGTTATAGTTAAGGAGGGGCAGGTTTGGTTTATCCTGCCCCATTTTATTAAAAGAATTATCATGAAAAGAATCGACGAGAATACTTTATCTAATACCTTATTAGTATGCCTGCTAACCTTAATTTTTTTAGCGAGCCTTACCTATAAGAAAAGAACCGATTCACGCATTAAAACTAATATGCCGGCACGCGCTGTTCACAGCACACATTAACGCTTAGTTTGCTTAAGGTTATTATAATGTTAGCCCTTTTTTGATCACTATACACTTTCCGTAGCCCGCAATTTTTTTTCATCTTAAATATTATCTTATTCATCGCTGCTAAAGCAGTGAACTTCGAGCTTTAAACGAAAAACTGAAATTGAACAATGATCATGCCCACATTTAACATTGCCTTTCACTGGTTGTAATACTCGCCAAATACCTTTGCTACATAGCAATTATAAAACAAGCATATGTTCCAAAGTATTAAATCCAGATTATTCGCGTTACTTCTTTTATCAGGTCTTACCAGTATTACGTTATTCCTGGTTTCATTTTACTACATACAAAAAAACCAGAATGAACTTTCGGATATCAATCGCCGTATAGATAAAGTATATAACCTGATGTTACGTGATATAAAAGTGACACGCGATTTCTTCTCAAATGAAACCATTAACAGTAACTACTTCAAAACAGGAAAGAGCATTTTTCTGGAAAAACACAAACAAATTGGAAGTGAGATCCGTAATTTATTATTGTCGCTTTCGGAGGAAAAAGGACTTGACCCGGTTTTAAATGATAAGTGTGAAATGGCCATTGCGCAGTTCAAGATCTATTCGAAAATGTTCGACTCGATCGTATTCAAGATCAACATAAGAGGCTTTAAAGATCATCGGCTAGAAGGGCGGATGAGGACATTAGCACACAACCTTGAGGATCTTAGTGATGAACTCGGCCCGGACAATATTTTAAAACTCCGGAAACACGAAAAAGATTTTATTATCCGTCAGGATGAAATATATATTTCCAAATTCCATGCGCAGGCTAATGCGATAAAAAAAGAACTGGCATCAAAACCACTCACCCGCGAGCGAAAAAAATACATTCTTGAAAACCTGATAGGCTATGAATCGAAATTTGACAGTTTATCCCTATACGATAAACTGATCGGGCTTAAAAACCAGGGAGGATTAAAAATACAGATCGACCGGCAAGCCGAAATCACAGAAACTACTCTGCAATCGGCCCATACACTCGCAGCGGAACAAGGACAAGCTGCCTTGACAAAAATATGGCGCTTGTCTGTGTTTTTTTGGCTGTTAATTGTTTTACTAGGCATTTTTGTTTCCCTGGTCCTTTCCTCTAAACTCTCGCTCTCTGTTATTTCATTAAAACAACATATTACTGAATTTGTTGAAAGCGATTTTACCAAACGTACCATACTCCCTATTAAAAATTCGACTTACGAAGTAGATGTGCTCACCAATCATTTCAGTGTTCTGGAACAGCATATAGTGAACCAGATGCGTACCTTAAGAGTAAAGAATAAAGAACTGGAAATGTTCATCTACAGGGCATCTCATGATATTAAAACCCCGCTATCCTCTATTGTAAAAACTTTTGACCGTATTAAGGCTGATACAACAAATAAAAAGAACATAGAAGACCTGACACGGGCCGGTAATACAATAGAAGCACTTACTGATATTATTGAAGAGTTGTCGATAGTAATGTCGCTTAAGACCAACGAGGTTGATGTGAATGAAATTGACCCTTTAGAACTAACAAAAAAATGCATCAATGGCTTCCAGGCCAGTCCGGGCTTTGAAAATATTGTATTCAGGACTAATGTTCAAATGACAAATGCATTTTACTCCGACAAGAGATTCATAAAAATAATTCTCCGTAATCTGATAGAGAACAGTATCAAGTATCAAAATCCGGCTAGAAAAAACCCGTTTATAGACATATCCTTCGAAGAATTCGAAAACCAAATGGTTAAGATCACGGTAAGTGATAATGGGATTGGTATCAAGAAAGACCTCCAAAAGAACATCTTCGACATTTTCTTTAGGGCGAACGATTCTGTTAAAGGAAACGGGTTAGGTTTATATATAGCACAAAATGCCCTTCAAAAATTACAAGGCGCGATAAAAGTAAAAAGTGAAGAAGGTGTTGGAACCGGCTTTGTGATCTATTTGCCGGATGCCGCCCGAAAAACGAATCATGCGCAACGTATTATTGAGAACAAAAGCGTTTTTCCTTCTAGGGAAGAATTTGCATTGGATTACTTATAGCAGATTAACCCAGGTTTATGGGCGTATTAATTTTTTCAATATTTATTCAGTTCATGTGTTAGTTGAAGGTTAACAAAACGAAAATATAAAATTTACTTATGGTAAATTCTTTGTGCATTATATAACCATTCGGTAAATTGTTGCTAATGTTCATATCATGCTAAAAAGGAAAATTTGTAAAACCCCACTAACGTGAAATGAAGCTGAAATTTTGTTATAACAATTCCCTGAATACATCAAGCTTCATTCCATGCGGCCTTAACAGGAAAATTTTATACGCATGAAAACATATTATCGCACTATTGTTCTGTCTGATATCCATCTTGGCACCCAAACATCAAAGGCCAAAGAAGTAGTTCATTTTTTAAAGCGCCACAAATGTGATACGCTGATCCTGAACGGTGATATCATCGACGGATGGCAATTAAAAAAATCCGGTAAGTGGCGGAAACAACACACCAATTTTTTTAAGCACATTATTAACCTCGCTTCTAAAAATAAGTGCGATGTAATTTACCTGCGCGGCAACCATGACGATTTTCTTGAGGAAATGATCCCTTTCACTTTCGGGCGGTTTCAAATAAAGAAATATTATATCCATTTTGGAGTTGAAAAAAAATACTTTGTTACGCATGGCGACATGTTCGACAGTATTACTTCGAAATTAAAATGGATCGCTAAACTTGGAGATGTCGGTTATACCTTTTTATTATGGTTCAATCATCACTACAATAAATACAGGGAGAAACGCGGGTTACCTTATTATTCCGTTTCGCAGGCCGTGAAAGCTAAAGTTAAGTCGGCCGTATCCTTCATTGATGATTATGAAAAACAGTTAGTAAAAGTAGCCCGCAGCCGGAAATGCCATGGCATCATTTGCGGTCATATTCACCAGCCGGTAGTAAAGACCATTGACAATATAGAGTATTTGAATTCCGGCGACTGGGTTGAAAGTTTAACAGCGCTTGTGGAAGATTTTGAAGGCAACTGGAAGATCGTTTACTATCATGACTGGATAAAATTAGAAGAGGCAATAAAGAAGGTTTCCCTTAAAAAAGATATTGATGATATTTTGCCTCCGGGCGTAACATTACAAGGATGACAAAGAAAAAATATTTATTAGTTGTTCAGGGCGAAGGCCGCGGCCATGTAACGCAGGCTATGACACTTTATGAATTGTTAGTTGAGAACGGGCATGAAATCTGCGGCATAATTTTAGGCTCCAGCGGCTTGAGGGATGTTCCCACATTTTTCATAAATAGGGTAAATGCACCTATAACTCAGGTACAAAGTCCTAATTTTCTTACTGACAAAAAGAATAAGTCCATCAACTTAACTAAATCCGTCATTCACAATTTCAGAAAATTAAAAACGTTCCGGAAAAGCTTAAAGACCATTGATGAAATTGTTAAACGTGAAAAACCTGATGTTATCATCAATTTCTTTGATCTGTTGATAGGATTGTATTATAAATTCAATAAGCCAAATATTCCTTTGATTTGCATTGCTCATCAATACATTTATTTACATCCTGAATTCGAATTCCCGAAAGGATTTTTGATGGATCGTATGGCCATTAAATTTTTCACAAGGATCACCTCAACACATTCCAAAAAGAAACTGGCTCTCTCGTTCTATAAAATGGGCGGTACACAAAATAATGTTACCGTGTTGCCCCCTCTATTACGAGATGATCTGTTCACGCTAAAACCCGAAACAAAAAATTATTTTTTGATCTACCTTGTGAACAATGGCTATTTTGACGAGATCGTGAGCTGGCATAAACGACACCCAAGAGTCGAATTGCATTGTTTTACTGATAATCCAAAATTCATTGAAGAAAATTTTGAATATAATAAAGAGGTTCTTTTCGTACATGCGATAAACGATAAGTTATTTCTCGAAAAAATGAGTGGGGCAAATGGTTTAGCAACTACTGCGGGTTTTGAATCTGTTTGCGAGGCCATGTATTTTGGTAAGCCGGTTTTAATGGTCCCTATCAAAGGTCATTTTGAACAATTCTGCAATTCACGTGATGCATATAAGGCGAGCGCAGGGATCTATGATGATAGCTTCAATCTAAGTAAATTGGTTGACTATTCTTCCCATTACAATTATTCAAATCCTTCTTTTCAGAATTGGGTTAAAAATGCAAAGGGAAAAATATATAAGGAAATTATCACCTTATAATTCCCATTGTATAGTTTCTGTTAACTCATTCTTTATTCCTTAAGTTTTACTTTACAATTTGCCATTATGCTGTGATACTGGTAATAAAAGCATAATGTTTTCAGGCGTCAAGGTTTATAAAACAGTAATAGTTTTGCTTTATAAAACCTCAGCCATGAAAAAAATATTTAAGACCATTATTCTATTCCTTATTTCAGGTGTTGCTTATACCCAATCAACTACACTAATTCCCTATGGTTCAAACTGGAAATATCTTGATAACGGATCAAACCAAGGTTCGGCCTGGTACGGCACAACTTTTAACGATGCAGCATGGTCGTCAGGTAATGCGGAACTCGGTTACGGAGACGGAGACGAAGCTACTGTTGTAAGTTATGGTCCAAGTTCTACAGCAAAATATATAACTACTTATTTCAGAAAAGTGATCAATACACCAACCGCTTCTTCCTTTTTGCAATTCACTATGAACTTACGGCGTGATGACGGAATTGTAGTTTATATAAATGGAGCGGAAGTTTATAGAAACAATATGCCTGCGGGGCCACCGGCTTTTACAACAGGAGCTACTATTGCCTGTATAGATGACGGCGGAACCGTTTTAACAACAACTTTAGCGGCAGGCACTTTAACCAATGGGAACAATTTAATTGCAGCAGAAATCCATCAAAACAATGGAACAAGTTCCGATATCACATTTGAGTTTGAGTTAATTGGCGTAACCTCTATTCCTCCTGCCAGTTTAGTAAAAGGCCCTTACTTACAAATCGGCACACAAAACTCAATGATCTTACGTTGGGAAACTAATATTGCTACCGATACAAAAGTGGCTTATGGAACAAGTTCAGTTGCACTTACTTCATCTGTAAGTAATCCGGCGGTTTCGGTATCACATAGCATTCAGGTAACGGGATTATCCCCTTTAACTAAATACTATTACAGTATTGGCACAACAACAGCAGTTATACAAAGCGGCGCCGATAATTATTTTTTAACTTCTCCAGTTCCCGGGACTGAAGGGCCGTATCGCTTTTGGGTTACAGGTGACTGCGGAAATTCTTCAACCAACCAAACCAATTGCAAAAATCAATATTTAGCTTTTACGGGAACAACAGTAACTAACGGTTGGCTGTTGCTTGGTGATAACGCTTACAGCAGCGGAACGAACGGTGAATTCAATTCTGAATTCTTTGCCTATTATCAAAATGACATTATGAAAAAAGCAGTGTTGTGGCCTGCACCCGGAAATCATGATTATAGTAACGGGGCTTCAACAGCTACAACCGTTCCTTACTATAGTATTTTTTCTACTCCAAAAAACGCAGAAGCCGGCGGACAACCTTCAGGCAATCCGGCATACTATTCTTACGACTATGGAAATATTCACTTTTTATCCTTGGATTCATATGGCACGGTTGGTTCTATGAAAATGTATGATACCACAGGTGCACAAACTTTGTGGATAAAAAACGATCTTGCAGCCAATACCAAAAAATGGGTGGTTGCTTACTGGCATCATCCTCCATACACTATGGGATCACACAATTCAGATTCTGAAGGTGATCTTGTGAATATTCATACTCGCTTTATAAGAATATTAGAACGAATGGGAGTTGATCTGATCTTATGCGGACATAGTCACGATTACGAACGCTCGAAATTAATGACGGGGCATTATGGAAATGAAGCTTCATTCAGCGCAGTCACTCATCATTTAAGTTCATCTTCTGCTTTATATGATGGAAGCGCAAACTCTTGTCCTTATTTAAAAGATTCGGTGAATGTTAAAAAAGGCACTGTATATGTAGTAGCAGGTTCGGCCGGACAATTAGGCGGCACACAAGGTTCTTTCCCTCATAATTCAATGTATTATTCAAATGCAACACAAGGCGGATCTTTAGTATTAGATTTCAACGCTAACCGTTTAGATGCTAAATGGGTTTGTGCAGATGGAGTTATACGTGATAAATTCACCATGTTCAAAGATGTTAACAGGGTAAAAACCTTCACAGTGACGCCAACACAAACTACAAACATTTCTGCTTCTTGGCCCGGAACATTCTTATGGAACAATGCAGCAACTTCACAAAGCATTTCAGTAACTACTTCTGTAAATACAACTTTCTGGGTGAAGGATCCAAACAATTGCGTAGCTGATACATTTAAATTTGTTATGGCCGGTTTGCCTCCGACGGCCAATTTCGGTTATACCGGACCGTATTGTGAAGCAGTTGCAGTATCATTCAATGATATGTCGACAAGTTCTCCAACATCATGGTCGTGGTCAGTTACACCATCTGCTGGTGTAACAATAAGTTCACCCACATCTCAAAATCCTAATATTACATTCAATACAGCTGGAATCTATACAGTTACCCAACAATCAATAAATAGCTTTGGATCAGGTACGATTTCAAAAACACTTACAATAAATTCACTTCCTCCTGTTACTGCGGTTTCCAATCCCACAACCGGTATAATATGTATTGGCAGTTCAATCACACTGTCAGGAAACGGAGCAAACACATATACATGGAGCGGAGGGATCACAGATGCCGTTGCTTTTAGTCCGACAGTAAGCGCTACTTATTCTGTAATAGGGACCGACCTGAATGGCTGCAAAAATATTGCCGCAAGACCAATAACCGTTAATCCGCTTCCAACCGTTACTGCAATTTCAAACCCCACATCAGGAATTATTTGTTCCGGAGCTCCAATAACATTATCAGGAAGCGGTGCAATATCTTATACATGGACAGGCGGAATAACAAACGCTGCTCCATTTTCACCAACCACAAGTGCATCTTATACTGTAACAGGGACGGATGCTAATGGTTGTCAGAATACAGCAATTAAAAGTATAACAGTAAACAATCTGCCGGGTATTACTATTTCATCTACACCCGTTAGTGCGGTCATTTGTTTAGGCAACTCTGTTACCTTATCCGGAAATGGTGCTAATACATATACATGGACAGGAGGGATCAGTGATGGAGTGGCATTCTCTCCGACTGTAAGTGCAACTTATAGCGTTACAGGAATGGATGCGAACGGATGTCAAAATACAACATCACAGGCCGTCACAGTAAATTCATTACCAACTATAAGTGCAAACACAACTAATAGTTTAATGTGCGTTGGTCAAACCGTAACTATTACTGCAAGCGGCGCCACAAGTTATGTCTGGAATACAAGTGCAACTACAACGGCAATTGCTGTGAGCCCGACTATCACTACTACTTATTCGGTGACGGGAACTGACGCGAACAATTGCGTTAACAGTACATCATTTACACAAAGTGTAAGTACCTGCGCCGGGATTACTGCATTCACTCAAAACCATCATATCAATGTTTATCCAAATCCTAATCACGGGATCTTCACTATTGAAATGAATGTGAACGGAGATTTTGAAATTGAAACGTATAATGTTATTGGTGAATTGATCCATACTACTAAATTACAGACAGGATCGAATACTATTGACCTAAAAACAAAACCCGGGACCTATTACTACAATGTACTCGATAACAAAAAAATAATTCACCAGGGTAAATTGATAGTTGAATAAACAGATGCATACATCACCACTTAAAAAAATAATTCTCACTTTTCTTGTTCTGGGCGCTTCTTTGCCTCTTTTGGTTTCATTTTCCGGTAATGGTTCTTCGGCTAGCCCCGAAGAACTGTGCCGGAAACTTGTTTTAACCAATATCGAGAAAATTATTGATGAGCTTGAAGATGCTCAAAAATTAAGCGGATTAAGTGCGAAAAAAAAACAAAAAAAACTTATAAAACTTTATAATAAATCAAGAAAGCACTACAAAGAGATAGAATTTTTTATTGAATACTACTCCACATTTGACGCCAAGTATTATATAAACGGCCCGCTTGTCCCTAAGAGCGAAATTGAATTTGGCCCTACCGTTTTCGAACCAATGGGCTTCCAGGTACTGGAAGAGAATTTATTTAGTAAAGCCCCTGATTTTAAAATTATAGATAAACAATATGAGATCCTGAGCGATAAATTCGCCAAACTCAGGGATTATTATTCAACTATAACTATTGACCGATCGAATCTTACTGAAGCTTTGCGTTTGCAGGTTATCAGGGTTATGTGTCTTACGTTAAATGGCTACGATTGCACAGTTAATAAAGAAACTACAAAAGAATGTGTATATGTTTTAAATAGCCTAAATATTGTTCTTTCTTATTATAATCTGGAAACTAACTCAACGCCATTTGCGGAAATGAATTCGTTAATAAAAAGAAGCATTGAGTTATTGAATAAAAATCCGGATTCGGATAAATTCGACCGCTTAAATTTCACTGCCAATTATCTTCAGCCTTTATACTTAAGTGTTTGTAATTGTGTTGAAGAATTAAATGCCGGTCGCTCTCAGGTTAACTATGCTGTCAATTTTAAACAGCGTTCCATTTTCGACATTAACTCTTTAGACAAACAACACTTTTCGTTATACCGTGATGATACTTTACACCAGAAAGAACAATCTGAATTAGGCCGTTTACTTTTCTTTGATCCGGTTCTTTCCGGAAATAACAAAAGAGCCTGTGCCTCTTGTCATAAACCTGAACTGGCCTTTACTGATGGCTACGACAAGAGCTTTGGATTTGAAGAAAAAACAAAGATCACCCGTAATGCCCCTACGCTTTTAAATGCTGCTTATCAGAAATCATATTTTCACGACGGACGCATTTTTAACTTAGAAGAGCAAGCTGCCCGGGTTTTTAATAACGCTTTTGAAATGAATTGCTCAGGAGATGAGATCGTTAAAAAACTGAAACAAAGTCCGGAATACGTTACATTATTCAGGAACGCATTTAAGGGAAGAATGGATTCGGCTATAACTTTTTACGGCGTAATGAAATCGTTAGCTGAATATATTAAAACACTTGATTCGAAGAATAGCAAGTTCGACAAATATATTAAAGGTGATCATACCCAACTTACCAGGAACGAAATAAACGGCTATAATTTATTTGCAGGGAAAGCACTTTGCGGATCCTGTCATTTTTATCCTTTGTTCAATGGTTTAGTGCCGCCCATGTATAATGATAATGAATTTGAAGTGATCGGTACGCCTGAAGACTCCATCAATAAAAAATTAGATCAGGATGCTGGCCGTGAGAATATCACGCATAGTTCCATTCACCGTTTCGCTTTTAAAACACCGGGAATAAGGAATATTGCCTTAACAGCGCCTTATATGCACAACGGTGCTTACAGGACTTTAGATCAGGTGTTGGATTTCTATAATAAAGGCGGAGGCGCCGGTTTGAAATTGAAAGTTGAAAATCAAACCTTACCCTTTGATTCTTTAGGCTTGAAGAAAAGCGAATTGAATGACATTAAATCATTTTTACTGACGCTGACTGATACCTCGGCCACAAAAAAAGTGCCTTCTAAACTTCCGCGTTTCAACAATGAGTTGTTGAATAAAAGAAAGATCGGCGGTGAATATTAGATCCTGCTAAAACAAAAATTTACATTCTGCTCGATTAGTTTACATCCACTTTTTTGAGAGCGGCGGATCAATCAAAAACCGGCGATCCGGGAATAATGATGTTTTACCTTAACTTTATTAAAAAGCCCTTGTGAAAGACGGGCTTTTTTTATTAGAATAAGGCATGTATAAAACGCTAACTTTACATAAAACTCTTTTATGTCGAGAAGGATCCTGTTCATCGTTAATCCAAATGCCGGAAAAAAAATCTCAGGTAAATTAATTGAAACTATTAAGCAGGAATTTCCTGTAGATATCTATAATGAAATTGCTATCTGGAAAGACCGGGAACACTTTCATGAAATAATTGAAACATTAAAAAGCGGGAATTACACCGATGCAGTAGCTGTTGGCGGCGACGGAACAGTTAACCAGGTTGCGAAAACAATATTAAACACAGGCATTACATTAGGTATTGTACCTGCAGGTTCCGGTAATGGTTTGGCGCGTTCATTAGGGTTATCCATGAGACCCGAAGAAGCAATAAAGCAAATTGCAAAAGGAAACACAACACTAATAGATTCAGGGACCGTAAACGGAACGCCGTTTTTCTGCACCAGTGGCGTTGGGTTCGATGCACATATCGGAAAATTATTCGCAACTTCAATAAAACGCGGCTTACAATCGTATGTAAAAATTACTTTGAAAGAATTTTCTTCTTACAAAGAACAGGATTATAAAATTCTTGTCGACGGAAAAGAATTAGACAGAAAAGCATTTTTAATTACGATCGCGAATGCCGGGCAATACGGTAATAATTTTTATATAGCACCCCAAGCTAAATTGAACGATGGCCTGTTTCACATTGTTGTGTTGAAACCTTTTAATTTGTTTGCAGGAACGGGAACTGTTATAAAAGTATTACGGCGAAAAGCGAATGAGGCTAAATTAATTGAAACATTCACCTGTAGGGAATTAACTATCAGGCGTACGAAAAGCGATAGTATTCACTTCGATGGCGAGCCACAAACAGAAGGTGAAGAACTTCATTATATACTCCATCCGAAATCACTCAAAGTTATAGTGGGAAACACCTTCGACGGGGTATAAAAGATTTATGCGTAAATTTGTTTATGCGCGGGTTTGTACTTCTGTTCACTTTTTTGTCTGCTTTTTGTTTGGCGCAAACAGGCAGCATTTGCGTTTTAGATCTCACTAAAAAAAATGCAGAGACAACCAGCGGAAATCTTTTTTCATTAGAACATCTTTTAAGGTCCGGTGGTTTTTCTTATACCGTTACTGATTCTGTTGACCTCGCTATAAAGAATCAAGTAATATTGAGTACTTCAAATTTTGAGACCACAACTTTTAATAGTAAAGAAAGAGATTCTATAAAACAGTATATAAGAAAAGGCGGCATTCTTATCGCAACTAATAATAAAGAACCTTTGCTGGATAGTATTTTCGGGATCTCAGCCACCTCATTTAATTACAACCGCTTCTACCTGAATTTTAAAACACAATACGATGCTGTTATTTTTAAATTATTCGATGATAATTGGGAGAAGCAGATCCGTTTTGGTGATACTTCAGATTATAGCACTTGTATAGGTACAAGAGCATTCACTTGCAATACTGCTGATACTTTAGCAATGTACGAGACCAATGAGGTGGCGGCCACTCATAATAAATTCTATGCCGGGCATACTTACATGTTAGGTACACAATACAAAGAAGTTATTTTGCGTCCGCAAATGAAACAGGATTTTGGGGCCGCGCGTGATTATTCTAATAATTTTGAACCGGCACAGGATGTGTATGTTTTTTTTATTGCAGGGATCTTAAAGAAACACCAGAAATACATTGTGAACAAACACACGGCCCCATGTAATTTCAAATCTTCCCTGATCCTGACACATGATGTAGATGCAACCACTTCAATGGATTTTTTTGATGACCATGCTAATTATGAAATTCAAAATAATATCCGTTCTACTTACATGATCACCACACATTACGTGCACGATGAGTTAGCAAAGAATTTTTTTGATGGCTACGAAAATGATATCCTCGGTGTTTCTCACATGGGACATGATATTCAGAGTCACAGTGTATCACACGTTCCTGATTTTGATATTGAAAGTGTTGTTCCCATGGGTGCAGCCGGCAATACTAGAACAACTTATCAGCCTTATTACAATGGAGCTGTTTCAAGTAACGTAACTGTTTTTGGTGAGGCTGAAGTGAGCAGGGACCTCCTTCAATCCATCACAGGAAAAAATGTTTCTTTCTTCCGTCCGGGTTACCTCGCGTTTCATGATAAACTCGTGAATGTTTTGGATAGTTTAAATTATCCTTTTAGCAGCAGTCACAGCGCGAACGATGTAATGACTCATTTCCCTTTTTTCCAGCACACTGATCTAAGCATGAATGGACGTTTAACCAACCTGCTAGAGATCCCGAATACGATCTCTGATATTTTTTCAGGTGATCCGATGACCGAACAGAATTTCAATTCAAAAGTGGATGAATGGAAAACTGTTTTTACTAAGTGTCACAACAATTCAACCAATACTGTTCTCTTAATTCATCCCACGCGTTATTACAAATTATTCGCGCAGCAACAATTTGTTTCATTCCTTCCGCAGGATGTTGTCGTTACTAATTTATCGGATTTCGGAAATTATTGGCTGAACCGGAACGATGTTGAAGTAACAACAACTATTAACAATGATACCATGACTGTCTTTTTATCGAAACCAAAAGATCAAATTAATTCGTGGTTATCATTTGTAGTGAATAACGGTCAAGACTTTTCGAAATTGAAAGTTTATTCTTCAGATATGCAGTTAATTCCATTCACAAAAAATTATTGGGGGACGAACGATGTGATCTTGCACAATGCGTGTGCGCGTCCGAACTACAATGTTTACAGCATTACTGAACAACCGGAATTGAAGAACGTGTATGTTTACCCGAATCCATCTGATAAAGATCATGGCTGGCTGCATTTTGAATTAATGGAAGAAACGTTGATCGAAGCTGACATCGTCGATATGCGGGGCGCATTGGTGAACAAACTGATCCCGCTTCAAAGTTTCAATATTGGGATGTACAATATCAATTTACCAACCACAGTTTTGGCGGAAGGCGCGTATAACATTCGTTTGAAGATCGCCGACAACAATTATAAGTTGAAATGGGTATTATCTAAAAGCAAATAACTTTTTAGGTAAGACTTATAATAGTCTGATTATCTATTCTTTACAGATTTTTAGTTAGATTTTTTCACTAAAAAAACCATCAGATTATTAATTTGTTCGACCAATCCTGTTTACACTCCGATTAATTTCCCTGTCTGCGCTATTTTTAGTAATTTCAGTCCCCTTTTATTTTTGGATTGTATACTCTGAAACGCATATTATTCCTGGCCCTTTTTTTGGGGTTGAAACAACTTTATGTTTCAGCGCAGACCGATCCGCAAAAAGATGAGGCTGTATCTAAACTGATCAAAGAACTTTCTGTTCTGTGGGATAACAATAAAGAAGAAACTTTTAATCATTTGTTAGATAACAAAAGCAAGAAAGCAACGAACTTAAAGATCACATTTCCAACTATTATAAAAAATGATCGCGTTGAACTTTTAACACGGCGAAACCTGATCATGCAAAAACTTTACAGGAAAGATCTTGGCTTTAACGCAACAGCATCTTATCAACGTAATAGCAATACACCGTTTGTTGATAATGAAGACCTCCTCATCTTCCGTCAGAAAGCGCAGGTAGGATTAGACTGGGACCTTTTGCGCGGCGGTTTTTTAGATAACCGATTAAAAGCAAAAACACTCAGCAAAGAATTAGATTGGATCAGGAATTCGAACTACGCGGTAAAATCATCACGCCCGTTTTTATTGAGTTCGCAACAAGTAGTTACTAATTTCAACAAAAGAAAGATCATCATCCTTGAAAAACGTTTAGCATTGAACACTAAACAAATGGAACTTATTGAAAAATTATGGGCGCTGAAACATATAACAAAAGACAATTATTTAAAAGCGATCCAAAACAAGGCCGACATTAACGGCCAATTTGAATTATACAAAGCCTTTTCTGAAAAAGCTGCCCAGTTGAAACTAGAAATACAAGACTCTGTAGAGCTGCCTCTCCTGGACCTTGATTTTGATAAATTACTTTCGAAAGTAAATTACATCCCAACGACTGCAGATTCTTCTTTACCCGCTTATTTAATCGAGAATGCCAGAAGGGAATCAAGATTCGTTCGTGAAATAGGATTGAAAGCGTATGCGCGTTATAGCTACTATGATGTTTACACACAAAATATTCCGAACCGAAGTTTTATGTCGTACGGATTGAATCTAAGTATTCCGTTGGTATTTAATCAAAAAGAAAAACGTGAATTGTATTTGATCAATAAACAGATTGATAACCTGCAAGCCCCACAGGTGGAACCCGGTGTAGAATATTTGTTGCTTAATTATTATTACGATTACCGTTACAAGCTTAAAAAATATTACAACCTCGTAGAAAAAAGAAATGTCTTTGCTGAGTTGATCAGAACTGAAAGTGTAAAGCAGGAATTTTACGATCTTGAATTCAACCCGAACACTGCCCTTTTGATCTTAGATGATTATTGGAGTAACGCTTTAGAACTACTCGACCTTCACCAGGATATGTACAAAACTTTATTGTCTATAAAAGAAAAAGTTCCGGGCTCTGAGATCGCTGATTTTACTTTTCCTGTAACCGTAAAAGACAATTTAAAAGACTCTACATTCACCCCACCACCGACCAAAGCTATTTACATCTGGAGCAAATCGTTGACGGGCCCGAGTACATTTACAATGGTAACGGATTATATCACGCTTAACGGATTTAACCAGATCGTTGTTTCTTACAAATACGATAAAGTGTATTTGCAAACCTTAACTTCTTTCATCAATAAGAATTACACATCTAAGATCTCATTAATGCTCGGGAACAATAAACTGATCAATGGCGGTATCTCTTCTTATTTGGACACTTTAGCAAAAGCAGTTCCACTAACATTTGTAAAAAGTATTCACCTCGATGTTGAACCTCATGCCCTTGATGATTTTAAAACGAACCAGGCCGCTTACTTCGCAAAATACATTCAGCTCTTAACTGATGCTGATGCCTTCTGTAAAAAACAGGGGTTACAATTAGAGGTTTCCATTCCGTTAAATTATCCTGATGATGTATTAGATAAAATATTTTCTGTATGCAATAAAGTTTATTTAATGGCTTACGAGAATGTAGATCCGGATTTTATTGTGCGTAAATGCGAGGAAGAATTGAAAAGGGGAAAATCAAAGGTTGTCCTTGCGTTAAGGGCAAAAGATTTTGAGAACCGCGTTAAAATGGATGAACACTATAAAAAATTAGGAATAAAGAACATTGCTTATCACGATTACGAAGCATTATTAGAGTTGGATAAAAAGGCTGTGAACGTTAATGATCCTGAAAAATAAAAATGAAAAGTTTAAATTTTCAAAGAAATAAATCACTCTTTCGTGTAACGAACGAAAAGGAAATTAAAAAGCGGAAGAACTGGGACCGGATAGTTTACCTTCTTCTCTTGTTTTTATTTATCCTTTTCATACTTTACTATTTACTAAATAAAGTTTTAATGGTTCACGCCTACGGGCATGTGATCATTGAGAGCACTAAGATCCGTTTAACTGATGACGCACGTATCTCAGAAATGAGAGTGAATGAAGGTGACAGTGTTTTGGTAGGAGATACTTTGTTCACATATTCTTTAGACTTAGACCAGGACATCAGCGGCCCTAACGCCGGCGGTGCTGCTTTGTCGATCGCCGGATTATCCGGAGGAAGCAGAGGGAATACAGATTACTGGTGGCTGAAAGAATTATACAACGTTAAGAAGACTATTGCTATCAACACCATTAAAGTTAACGAGAACACTGAACTCATTAAAAATTTTGAAGGTGAATTAAAGCGCTTAACAAATGAGGTGATCCTGGATGTAATGCCGAAACAGCGACTCGACTATTTACAGACTGAAATTGTAAAATTAAAAGCAGAGAATTTGAAATTAGTTGGTGAGAACAACCAGCTTTACGGCTTAATGAAAACGTTAAAACCATTTGATCAACCTAGTGGTAAGCCGGCAAGTATCGGAAGTATTAAGATCACCACTTCCCAAAAAAATTCAGGTGGCGGTGACCATAAGTTCATGGCGAGCGATCTTTATTTCAGTGGTGAATTGTTAAGTGACCTGCATTACTTCACAGCGCCAATGGAAGGAATTGTAACACGTATCTTCATTCAGCCTACAGAAACTGCATTAAAGACCGAAGAGATCATGACATTGCACAAGAACAGGCCGGCGTATATCAAAGCTTACTTTGAGCAGGAAGACCTGGATAATTTTAAAGAGGGTGATATTTTTAATGTTACATTCCCTGACGGCTCATCAAGTTATGGCGTGTTGAAACGTTTTTACATTGCTACTTATGTTTTACCGGAGGAGTTCCAGAAAAAATATGAGCCAACAACTCGTTCAGTTGCAGCAGATATTTATCCTTTAAACAATCAAGATCTTGCTAAATGGAAAGCGTTCTATAAAATGGGTGTCGACATTTCTAAATTTAAATTTCAATAATTTGTTACGATGGGCGCAACAACAAAACAAACAAGAATAGAATTTAAAAATAATGTACTTCAGTACAATAATTTTTCGTTCTATCTTTTCGAAAGTTTCGGTGGGCTGAAGATCGAACATCTTAACGAATACAATGCCATCGTTCTTGAAGCAAATGATCCTGATTTCACAAAATTAATCCTGAGAAGATTCCGTTCACATAATAATTCTGAATTTTATTTAAAACCGATCTTCCTTATCAATTACAAAAGTATTAACGATCCTTTAGTAGAAGCATTGCACGATGGCGTGATAGCTTCCTACGAGCAGATCCCTGAAAAGATCAATGATATCCAGCTGATCACAACACTATCGGCTCATATCGATCATAGTCCTTCCAGTAATTTTGAGGTCTTCCTGATGAAAAAGATCCTTAATTACATGTACACACGTGAACTCCGTACTTTAAAACCGGTTCCTGATGTGAATTCTGTTATCGGCTTCACATATCCGATAGTGAGTGTGAATTTTGAAACACATGAAGAAATGAAAGTGCTGGATCTTTTCGACTGGGCACAAAAAGAAAATTTAATATGGCCGGATTTTTACGACCGTGTTTATTTGTGTAACGGCTGCGGCTCCGGGCATTTATCCTACCGCGAAATATGTCCTTCATGCGATTCAGCTAATATGCGTTCGGAAGATCTTATCCATCATTTCCCTTGTGGTTTCATCGGGCCTATCTCTGATTTCAAGAATCAAATTGATAGTGTATTGAATTGCCCGAAGTGTTCTAAATCATTACGTCATATTGGGGTTGATTATGATAAACCTTCCATTATTAATCATTGTCAGAACTGTAATGAAGTATTCCAGGATTATTTGGTGAAAGCGCGTTGCGTGAATTGTGGTGTTGATGCTGATGTTCAATATTTGGTTTCAAAGAATATTAACGTTTACAAACTTACTAAAAAAGGAAGAAGCGCTTCTTCTTCGGGGATTATCACTTCTGAATATATTGGTGCAGAAGAAGTATATGGCTCGGTAAATCACCGCACCTTCAATACCATGATGCACTACGAACAGGAGCGGATCAAGAACAATCCAACACTCACAACCAATATTGCATTGCTATATGTCGAAAATATCTTTGATCTCCTCCGTAAACTAGGAAAATCCAAAGAAAAGAATTTCATCGCAGAGTTAGTTCAACTGATCCGCGAGAATATCACACCCGCTGATTTTATCAATATTTCAAACCCATCATTGATCGTTATTTGTATAAACGATGCCACACAAGCGAAAGCGGAAACTGCTATGATGAAAGTGTATGATAAAATTGAAGAAATGGTGTTCAACAACTTCAACAAATTCCAATTAGAAATGCATTATAAAGTTGTGCCTTTGAGTACAACAGTTCCGTTCGAAAAACAATTATTGGATCTGACCAAAGAGTTAACTGAACACCATGACTGAAGCCATTGATGATTTTTTTGGTTATATTATGATCGTTGGTCCGGCTAAACTGATCCGCATCTTCTGGTTCTTCATTTTCTTTGAGTTTCTGCGTTTTTTCGCTTTCGAATTAACCACACTTATAATTTGGTACATTGGAAATAAAAGCCGCAAGCTAAACTACCAGGTGGCAAGGCGAAAATTATTTATTGACCGTCCTTTAGTTTCTATTATTGTTCCGGGCAAGAACGAAGGGCAACATATTTACAAACTGGTGATGTCGATGAAAGAACAGACTTACACCAATTATGAATTCATTGTAATTGATGACGGTTCAGATGATGACACAGAGGCCATTTGTAAAAGTTTACAGAAGAATGGTTACATCGATCTCTTCCTTCGTAATGATGTGCGCGGCGGAAAAGCTTCGGCGGCTAATTTAGGTTTCCGTTATTCTACAGGAAAACTTGTAGTGCATTTGGATGCGGATTGTAGTTATGATAACGACGCTTTGGAAAAAATTATCATTCCTTTTTATCTTGACGATAATATTGGCGCTGTTGGAGGAAATATTTTAGTCCGTAATTACAAAGACAGCTTATGCGCCACTTTACAAGCCATTGAATATGCAGATACAATTTCTGTTGGCAGGATCACCTCCAGTTATTTAGGGATCTACCGCGTTGTATCAGGGGCATTCGGTGCGTTTAAACGGGAGGCTCTTGAACGTGTTGGCGGATGGGATATTGGTCCGGGATTAGATGGTGATATTACAGTAAAACTTAGAAAGCTGGATTACAAGATCGCGTTCGAACCGGAAGCTATTTGTCAGACCAGTGTTCCGGATACATTCAGGAAGTTAGTGAAGCAGCGATTGCGCTGGGATAAGTCCATTATCCGTTTCAGGGTGCGTAAACACAAGGATGTTTTCTTTCCCAACTCAACTTTTAAGTTCTCAAACTTTATTTCATCGTTCGAGAATATCACTTACAATTTAGTTCTTAATTTTAAATGGTGGGTGTATGTGATCGACATGACACTAAACTATCCAACTATTTTAATGTTCATTATTCCATTCAACATTCTTTTATACACTATCACCAACTTTTTGAAGTTTCTTATTTTTTCTTTGTTTCGTACACGTAAGAATGAGCAGGTGAGTTATTTCATTCTCTATTTACCTTGCATGGTATTTTATTTTGGATTATACCTGAGAATTGTAAGGACCATTGCTTACATTGATGAATTATTCTTTAAACGTTCTTACGAAGACAATTGGAACCCGGCAAAATCATCAGCTCATGCTAAAGAGCTGGGCCTATAATTGCAAAATGTATTTCAGGAAGAGATCCAAAGCCTTCCTTTTATTTTCATCAAGAGTATAATTGATCTTATTGGTCAGATAATCCAAAGGGTTGAAATTTTTTGGATGCTGAATATTTGATGCCTGAATAGCTTTATCCGTATCTTTTATTCCTGACTTCAAAGCCTCGTTGAAGGAATCAATAAATTCTGGATCCACATCTGATGTTGTCACCCATGCTGCAAATACAAATGGAAGTCCGGTCATTTTTTTCCATTCTTCCGCCAGGTCAAATTCATATTTAAAAGTGCCATTCAAAGAAAACGTTCTGTCGCCGATAACAACAGCAGCGTTTGCCCCGGAGATACTTTGCTCATACCCTGGTTTTGCATCTTTGAATTCGAAATTCTGTTTCCAGTAAAATTTATTAAGGACTTTAGTAAGATTGATAGACGATTTGGATTGATAATCCAGTGTCACAATTTTAATTTCATTCAAAGGTACATTGCTGTACAATTTTACGCTGTCCACTTTTCCATTAGTACCAATACAATAATCGGTGATGATCTTATACTGTTCCAGTTCAGGTAAAAGGGCGACAGGAACCAATCCTATATCAACCTGTTTGAATTTTAATTTTTGAGCGCAGATACTTGGAATATCTTCCTGAAGATCGATCATGTTCATCAATTCAGAATGCTTTAATCCGTACCTGAATGGTAAAGTATTAAAATAACTTACTATTGATATTTTTATTTTTTGCGAGTTCAAAAGAGTGCTGAAGATCCTTAATCGGTGATATCAATTTTCTTGAAGAACATACCTTCTCCCTTCATGACGATCAGAACAGCTGTTTTTGCTTCCTTGATCAGGTCCATTGGCATAAAAAACTGAACTTCGTCGTTCTCCATTAATTTCTTCTGAAAGATGATCTCACGACCGCCACGCTCCAGGTCCTGGAAAGTGATCCGTAATATTTCTCCGTACTTACTCTTCCCTACAGTCACAAATTCCTTTTCAACTAATTCGTTCCGTGTGCATTTTATACCTTCATCACTAGCCAATTCCGCTCGATTAACTTTCGGTACCGCTATCGAAGTATCACCTGTTATGACACTGGTTGTTTCTATTCCCTGGTTCTGCGAAAAGCACGGCACAGCCATTAGGATCAATGCCATCATAAAAAGGTTCTTTAAACGTCGCGCTTTATGCATTTCAACTAAAGGTTTCCAAAATTAACATACTATGCGAAATATCCTCTATTTGTTTGTAAAATGTTATTTATTGGGACTTTTAGGGAATTAAAGGGGTTTCTTATGCGGTATTATTTGGCATTATTTCGTTAATTTTGCCTCTCAAATGTCAGATTCTAAATATAATCTCCGTGGCGTTTCTGCCTCTAAAGAGGATGTTCATAAAGCCATTTCCAAACTGGATAAAGGGCTTTTTCCGAAGGCTTTTTGTAAGGTAGTGCCTGATTTCATAAGTGGCAGCCCCGAACATTGTATTATTATGCATGCTGATGGTGCCGGTACAAAATCATCGTTAGCTTATGCTTATTGGAAAGAAACAGGCGACATTTCTGTATGGAAAGGCATTGCGCAGGATGCGGTCATCATGAATGTGGACGATCTGATCTGTTCAGGTGCTGTAAATAATATTTTGTTGTCCTCTACAATCGGGAGAAATAAAAATCTGATCCCGGGAGAAGTTATCTCCGCAATCATCAATGGTACAGAAGAAGTTCTGGAAATGCTTCGCTCGAATGGAATTGACATTCACTCAACCGGTGGTGAAACTGCAGACGTTGGCGACCTTGTAAGAACCATTATTGTTGATAGCACTGTTGTTTGCAGATTAAAACGCAATGAAGTTATTTCGAATGACGGAATCAAAGAAGGAAATGTAATTGTTGGTTTATCATCATACGGAAAAGCTACCTATGAAAATGAATATAATGGCGGCATGGGAAGCAATGGTTTAACAAGTGCACGCCATGATGTTTTTGGAAAGGATGTCGCAGAGAAATATCCTGAAACTTATGATAACGCTTTACCTAAAGAAGTGGTGTACACAGGAAATTTAAAACTGACCGATAAAGTTGAGGTTGAATATACGGACGAAAAACAAAAGTTACACAAAGAAAAAATTGATGCCGCGAAATTAGTCCTCTCACCTACCCGTACTTACGCACCAATTATAAAGAAAATTTTAGAAGAATTGCCGGAACAGATCAACGGCCTTGTTCATTGCAGTGGCGGAGCACAAACTAAGGTGTTACATTTTTTAAATGACGGATTACATGTTGTAAAAGATGATTTGTTCGCTGTTCCGCCTTTATTTAAAACCATTCAAAAACAAAGTCACACTGACTACCAGGAGATGTACAAAGTGTTCAACATGGGTCACCGCATGGAGGTTTATGTTCCTGAAGATCTGGCTGAGCAGATCACTTCTATTTCGAAGTCATTTAACGTTGATGCCAAAATTATCGGCCGCGTTGAAAAAGGAAAAGGAAAGTCGGTTACCGTAAAGTCTGAGTTTGGGGAGTTTAAATATTAATTCATGAAGGTGCCTTCGACAAGCTCAGGCACCGCATTTTCAAAAATCTTATTAGTAATCGAATGCCGGTCACTAGGCTTGTCGAAGTGCCGGTTACTTCAGAAGCACGCACTTCAACAGCTTATCCTCCGAAACAATCACGTATTTTTTCCCGTCTTTGAAAAGATCATACACAAGAGGGATTCCTGTTCCTTTTATTTTTTTAGTTATTGCTTTTGTGCTTGAAGGAATTAAATGGACTTCCCCGCCAACCGTACTCAAAACAAAATACGCACCATCCGTATCATAAAAATAACTTGCCGCCTTGTAAGTGTAATCCGTGTTTTCATAAGAGAATAATTCGTTAGCCGAAAAATCATAACATATTAGTTTGGACTTGTCCAATATCATAATGTCGGTTTTTTTATCATCATCGATCTTTTCAAAACTGTATGTTGCTTCTTCAAATTCCTCTCCCAATTTAGCTGCTGTTTTTTTATCATCCAGGCTGATGCTCTCTAACAAACTGTTTTTATCATCCAGGTAAACTAATCGTGAGTTTTGGATATTACTTCCAGCATCCACAAAATAATTTCCGGATTGTTCAAGGACATTGTTACTGAAATCTATTCTTCCGGCTCCTCTCCTGCTATACACATAGATCTTTCCTGCTGCATCGCAGGCCACTAAATAATCACTTGCTCCTACTTTTACATATTGTACCGGGAGGCTTGCCTCATTCTGCATTTTGATCGGGGTAAATTTTTCGTTCCTGGTTCCATTGCTGTTGTAATTGTAAATCGTTTTGTCAGCACATGCGATCAGTAAACGGTATTCTTTTGTATTCTCATAATCGAATACTGCTAATGGGTTTGTTGCTCTCGCAGGTAATTTAACCGGGAATCCTTCTACATAATTTCCATTGCGGTCTATCAAGTGTAAATAGTTTGCTGTATTGAATGCTAATTGAAATTTTCCGTTCCTGAAAGCATCAATAGTATAAATATCAGAAGCAATAACTTCATTGATCTGTTTCTTCCACAAATTACTTCCTGTCGCATTTACCAGGTACAAGTTATTTTTGGCATCCTGCACAACTAATTCGTTCTCGTTCGATTTATGATTGATAAAAGTCCAGGTTTTACTGGTGATCATTGTATCTGCTTCAAAGGTCCAGAGTCCAGGCACCTCTTTGTTATTGGTTGCTTGCTGGTACTTTAAATTGGTCCTGAATTGCAGTACGTTCTTATAATTACTGAAAGTGATGCTCAGATCACTTAATTTCTCAAAGGCTTTATACTGCTCATCTTTTATAAAGCCAAAAGCATTCTTAATAGCAGGAATATCTTTGTTGGGTACAGAATAATACTGATAATTAAATGCCGCGTTCAGGTTATCCTTTGCATAGGTCATGAATGTTTCATTCTGGCTGGCCATAGCATTGTTTACAACTGAATTTATGTAATACTCATTGGCCTCTTTGTTTTCTGTTACAATAAAGTAATTCCCAAACACAAAAGCATAAGCAGAAGAAACGTTGAACACTTTTCCACATAACACTTCAACTAAACCTTTACTTCTTATTCGTCCCGTTCTTGTATTCTGGAATATTGAAATGCTGTCAGATATAAACTTCAAAACTTCATTTACCTCAGCAGTATCTTTTATTTCGCATACAAATGCTTTTGATAAAATGGCGTTATATTTTATTTGTACCTCTAATAGCTTTCCTCCAATATTCTCGGTTAATTGCCTTTCAACGTTGTACATGGCGCCGTCGTTGATGCTTTTCCAATACTCCGAAGTTTTCTCTTGCGATATGCTCAATTTCTTTTTCCAAAAAGAATAATCACTGATCCCGACAGCTTTGTAACTTATCGTGTTAAAAGGCAGAATTCCCAAAAAGTCGCATGGTTGCGGTTGTTGGCTTGACAAGGTATTTAAAACAGAATTAGAATCAGGTGAATTAAATCCATTGAATGTTATTTCATCCGGATCAAACTCCACATCACAAATGGCTTGTCCGCTGAATATCATCTCCGAAGTTTTAATTTTTGTATTTGCAGCTGTTACCCGGTCGAAATTAAAATAAGCGTTACAAATATTTTCTTTGTCCATTAATTTTTTCAGGGAAGAGAATTCTGTATTTGTTTTTTGTTTCTTGCCTTTTTCGTTGAAGGAATGTTCTATAAGGTGTTTTGCATTGGTGATAGCCACTACTCCCCTTGAAGCTCTTAAGTAATAATTCGTACTCTCAATTTTAAATTCGAAGTCGCCGGGTGCACTTGAACTGCCCTTAAATGCTGAAGAAACAGTTTTCATGAACTCTTCCTCTTGCGCTTCATCATTCAAATTAAAAACGACCGTGATCGCTGAAGTATTTTGGTGATCATACACTGCCATGAACAAACTCCGTTTATTAAAAAAATCCTTCAGTGCTTGGTTCTCTGCTATAACAGAGTCGAAAACTGTAAGATGATTATTGATCTGTCTGAATTCAGGGATCCCTGTCAATTCCTGCCAGATCAAATTCTGGTTTGAGATCTTATTGGCAAGTTCCTCGAAATTATTACTGCTGATCACGTAAAGTGCGCTATCCGGCAAAACATCGATCGCATTTAATGATGGTTTCTTAGTTTGCTTTAAATGAAAATAAGCCCATATTGCCGCACACATACCACCAACCACCAATAACCAGAACAATATGCTTTTAACTTTTCCCAATCCATTAAAATTAGCGGTTATAGAGGCACTGAATAGCAGAAAACCTGTGAATTATTAAACATTGACTGTGAACAAGCTTGCCTGTTTTTAGCAAAATACTATCTTAGTGGTTCGGGATGGAAGCATTTGCGTTTGTACAGGAAAAAATTGATGCTGCGTTAAATGAAAAAGACGCGAGTATTGAATTTTATAAAGAGATGCTGGCTAAAATGGTCCATCTTAGCCCACCACAACGTCAAGTGTTGATCGCAAAAGCCGAGCAATTGAATGAACAGGTTCCTGTCGGGCTTGGGAATCTTGCCCTTATAAAAGGCATGCGCTGTATCTTTGAAGCCGATTTCTATCAGGCAATTCATGATCTGAATAGCGCTAAGGAATATTTCGACAATTCGGAAGCGTATGGTGGAAGAATGTCGGCCGAAAACCTCTTATCCGTTGCTTACCGTTCTATCGGGCAACTGGAAAAAGCGCAAGTACATATGCAGAACGCGATGAAAGCACTGGAAAAAGTGGAACGCGGGAATCCTTATTTCTACTTTCTTCCTGTTACATTTTACCAGGCCGGTGAATTAAGCGTCCACATTAAAAACTATGAAGCTGCCCGAGTTTATTATGAAAGTGGAATGCCATACACCAATGATAATCCTGAATTGGAAGGAAGATTGCTGAGCGGCATGGGAAATTTGCTCATGCTTGGTGAGAATTGGGAAGATGCCTTAGATTATTTCACAAGAGCTTTGGTGATCATTAAACAATGTGATAATTATTTACTCGAGTCGAAATTATTTGCCGATGCCGGGAATTACTTTTTAAAAAAGAAAGACTACAAGCAAGCGCTGGAGAATCAGAACAAAAGTCTGGATATACGTTTGGCGAAAAACATGGTGAACCCTGCCATCACTAATTACATTCAACTGGCTGAAATACATTTGTTGTTAGATAATGTGGATGAAGCAATCCGTTTGGGAAATTTGGCTGTTGAAAATTCCCTGAAATTAAAGACAGTAATAAAATTATACGAAGCGCACCAGGTACTTTCCCGTGCTTACGAAAAAGCCGGTACCACTGAAAAAGCTTTTGAGCATTTTAAGCAATACCATAAATATAAAGAAGAAGTTCACAATTCGGAAACTGTAAAGAAGATCGAACAATTGCAAAACAACCATAAGGTGGATCTGATGGTTCAGGAAAAAGAAATTTTCCGTTTACGGAATGTTGAATTGAAAGAAGCCTTTGATGAAATTCACGATAGTTTCCGTTATGCAAGAAGGATACAAACTTCTCTATTACCACCGGAAATTTATATTGAGAAAACGCTGAAGAGGTTGAAAGGATAATTATGACCGTTCGATCTTTCCGTTGACCTTAAGTTTTATTATTTCAATTCCTTCCAGGCCATCATTATCTACAACTTTAACTGCAATTTCATGTAAGCCGGGTTTAAATTTCCACGATTGATTGCCAACTTTGTCAAGTAAAATTTCTGCCTTAAATTGATTCTCTTTGTGGTCAAAATCCCAGGAATAAAATTCAATCCCGGCTTGTGATTTTCCAACTGCTATAAACTCAATTTCTGTTGTACCTTTCTTATCCTTTCCTTTATCAATTACATTAACGGTAATTGTAGGTTTTTTAGCTATTGGTATAATTTCTTCAACGGTTACAAGTTTAATTATTATACCTTCCTTATTTTTTAACCGGGCGATTTCTTCAATTGCTCCTTTGCCAAAAGAAAAAGCTATAATATATCCGATTGGCTCTTTTTGTTTTATATTCTTTTCGAAGAGTTTTTTATCACTCCGCTGAACTGCAGATAAAAAATTATCAATTACGTTTCTGCCGATTTGATCACTTCTTTTAACCTGGATGGGGGTTCCGTTCTTCATCCTACCATCCAATCCAAAATCATTTCTTTGTTTCGGATTTGAGATCCCGCCATACTGTTGAACAATCCAGGCTTCAAATTCAAAGGCGTTTTTATACCGGAGAGTATCATAATCATATTTGTATAACTGGAGGATGAAAGGGTTGCTAAACAGATCCTGTTGCTTCTGCATTCTAAGTTCAGTGACTTTAATTGCCTGGACTGATTGATCGATGCCGATCCATTTTCGGTTTATTTTATCAGCAACTGCAACTGTGGTTCCGCCGCCGACAAACGGATCCAATACAACATCACCTTCATTACTTGCGGCTTCAATAATTCTGTGAAGAAGTAACTCCGGTTTTTGGGTCGGGTATCCGATTAGTTCCGTATTGGCACCTCTTATTTGATCAATATCGTTCCATAGATCCCCAACTACCGCACCTTTTTGCTCATCCAAAAATCTTTTTAACATTATTCTGCCCGCCTTTTCCTTTGGGAAAAATAATTTATTCTCTGCATCCAATTTTTGCATTGTCTCTAAAGAATACCTCCAGCCTTTTGCCGGAAAGGAATATCCTTTATATTCATACATCAGATTTGGACGAGGATTTGGGCTAGCCATATTGTCAAGATTAAAACGCCTCGCTTTTTTTGGAACCACTTGCATTTCATTCTCCTCTTTTGTCATTTTTCGGATCGTACCATCTTCAAACTCCAGGTATTGATACCATTCCTTTAGTGTTTTAGGATTGTGTTCGGTGTATTGTGGGTTAAAAGTATAGGTAGCGGTTTTACTATAGAAAAAAACATCATCACAAACATTAGGAAATTGCTTTTTAGCATCGTTATGTGTATCCGCTCTTTTCCATGTTATTTTATTCCTGAAATTTGACGCTCCAAATATTTTATCAAGGATCTCAACTCTTATATAGCTATCGGCATGCCAATCACAATGCAAAAAAATAGAACCTGTTGGCTTCAATATTCTATGCATCTCCTCAACTCTTTCTTTAAGCCAGGCAATATAATGATCTATTCCACCCGACCACCGGTCTTGAAAACTTCTGACCTCACCTTCATCGCCCCAAATAACTTCATAATTCCGATTGCTGAAAAACGGCGGATCAAGGTAAATAAGGTTAACAGAATTCGGTTCGAGTCCTTTAAGGATCTCAAGATTATCACCGAGTATTAACTTGTTTATTTCCTCCACTAAACTTCCGCCCACACCTTTAATGAGTGAATTACGGCATTAAAACACTAAAATAATCATATAATGACGAATATATAGCTTTTAATGATTATTAGTTTTGGGCCAAGAGGCGGAAATTTGACTTGTGAACAAAAAGATCGGGGATAGAATAAGGAAATTCAGACAGTTAGCTGGCTTTAACCAGGAATCGGTGGCTGATGAAATTGGAATGAGTGGTGGTAATTTTGGTAAGATCGAACGTGGAGAAATTGATATAAATACAGAGCATCTTCAAAAACTGGCTAAGTTGTTCAAAGTAGCGGTGAGCGATTTTTTCGACGACCGACCTATATTGGCCACAAATGAGAAAGATCCTAATTACGGTTATGCAAGTCAAACCGATATGAACGCTTTAACTGAAATGGTAAAGAACCTTGCCATTGAAATTGAGAAGATCAATGAAAAACTCTCCGATAAAAAAGCGTTGAGGAAGACTAAACCTAAGAAGTAGTATCGTACTGCAATAGAATTTCATTTTAAAGACATCTCTCGATCTACGCGCCTTTGGCGACCCCTGAAAAAAATTATAGTTCTAATTCTAATTGACCAGGCAATAACTGAAAACTCATTCTGTGAAGAGGAGTTGTACCGTGTACGCGTATACCATCGCGATGCAAACCTGTCGGATAACCCATGTTTGTTTCCCAACCATAAACAGGATATTGTTTCGCCGCTTCTTTCATGAAATCGTCACGGTAAGTTTTTGCGAGAATACTGGCGGCAGCAATGCTTAAAAATTTTGCATCACCTTTTATAATGCATTGATGCGGAATAGTTTTGTAGGGCTTGAAACGATTGCCATCTATCAATAACAATTCAGGCGTTGTGTGCAATTGATCAACCGCACGGTGCATTCCTAAAAATGACGCGTTCAATATATTTATTTCGTCGATCTTTGTATTTGAAACTTGTGCAACAGCAAATGCGAGTGCTTCTTTTTCGATGACCTCTCTTAATTCGTAACGGATCTTATCGGTAAGTTGTTTGCTGTCGTTGAGGATCTTGTTCTTATAGCCTTTCGGTAAAATAACAGCAGCAGCAAATACAGGGCCTGCTAAACACCCGCGGCCGGCTTCATCACAACCGGCTTCTATTTTAGTTTTATCGAAGTGAGTTTTTAACATTTTTAACCTTGCCTGTCTGCCAGAGGCAGACACCCTCGCCTCTAGGAGAGGGTGATTCCGTTCTCTAATTTATTTAATGCCCCTTTTATTGCATCAAAGTTCGGGACTTTTCCGGCGTCCTCTAAAACTTCAGCGTATTTAATTATTCCTTTTTTATCAATAACGAAAGCCGAACGCTTTGCAACGCCTTTCATTCCCAAAATGAATTCAGAATATAACGAACCGTAGGCTTCCGACACTGTTTTATTCCAATCTGACAGCAATTCGAAATTCAAATTCAAACTCTCCTTGAATTTTTTCAGAACAAAATGTGAGTCGTTCGAGATCCCGAATACAAGAGCATTCACTTTGTTATAGAACTCCAGGTCATCGCGTGTAGCGCAGAGTTCAGCGGTACATGTACTCGTAAAAGCCAGTGGAAAGAACAACAATACTACATTCTTTCCTTTATGCTCTGATAGGGTGATGGTTTTCTTTTCCGTGTTAACCAGCTTAAAATCAGGCGCTTGATCATTTATTTGCAAACTCATATCGAATTTTACTTAATATAGAATAAGGCGTAAATAATTTCTGTTTAAGCAAAGTAAGTGATAATTTTGTAGTCTGTTTTATAAACTTAAAAACTCTTAATAATATGTCAACACTAGTAGGAAAAAAAGCCCCTTTGTTCAAAGCATCGGCGGTTCTTAACGGCGGAGAAATCGTTCAAAATTTTTCGTTAGAACAATACATCGGAAAAAAGCACGTGATATTTTTCTTTTATCCAAAAGATTTTACATTCGTGTGCCCGACCGAATTACATGCTTTCCAGGAAAAGTTAGCGGAGTTCGAAAAACGTAATGTAGCAGTTGTTGCTTGCAGTACAGATACAGAACAAAGTCACTGGGGCTGGTTACAAATGCCAAAAGCAGCAGGTGGTATCAAAGGCATCACTTACCCGATCGTTGCTGATACTACAAAGATCATTTCTTTGAACTACGGAACACTTTCAGGAGATTATGATGTAGATGAAGAAGGCAATTTAATTGCAACAGGGCCAATGATCGCATTCCGAGGATTATATTTAATTGATAAGAACGGCGTGGTTCGTCACCAATTAGTAAACGACCTGATGTTAGGACGTAACGTTGATGAAGCAATTCGCATTGTTGATGCATTACAATTCAACGAAGAGAACGGCGAAGTTTGTCCGGCAAATTGGGTGAAAGGTAAAGAAGGGTTAAAAGCTAATCACGAAGGCATAGCTGATTATTTAGCGAAGCACTAATAATAATTTTCTTTTTTAACAGGCCGCTCTGCTAAAACAGGGCGGCTTTTTATTTTCAATCACTTTTCTTAAAAAACACCATTTTATTTTTGTTTAAAATCTTTATCTGGTAGGCGTTGTTTTGCAGCATTCCATAAGCAGACCTTCCTGTTTTGCGTTTATCGCAAATCTTTTCCTTAAAATCTGCTAAACAGCCCGCATTTTGCGTTCCGCATAAAGTCTGGGTTTCGCGGGGCGCAAATCCATTTCCATGGCCCTTTCAACAGCGGTAGTTTTGCTTCATGAATTTTAATATAAAACAAATGAGAACGACCGCCATAGTTTTTTTACTTCTTGTTTTGTCACTTCAAAATAATTTGACCGCACAGAACATTAAAGCAGACTCTATCTTTTGGGATGACGGAAGAACGTCTATATTATCCCAGCTTGGTCCGATCTGGATATTAGTTAAACAAGGAAGTGATAAAAAAGACGTACGCATTGTTGAGATAAAAAAAGAAAAGGGCATTTTGGTCTATGAACAGGAAAAAACTTTACATGACATCGCAATTCACAATATAGAAAAGATACAACCCGGTAAACACCCGCTTAGTTCTATGTTGTTCTATCCGGATAACACGCCTTATATAAAAAGAGAATATTTTCGATTGGATGCTTTAGTGAATTACTCTGATTTTAAATACATCAGTGGAATAGCGATCCGTTCAACTCAACCACAAGTTCAAAAACCCGAAATAAAAACAGAGATATTCGGCTGCGATACATTAATTGAAGAGAGCGGTCAGGTACGAGTGGTTAAAATAATTGAGGTCGATTCAAAATTCATCATTTACAAAACATCCGGAAGCGGTCCGAACTATGTAAAATGTACAAATAATGCCGGGATCACACGTTATGTGAAGTGCATCACAGTAAACTTTATGAAACCAAAATGAAGTAGAGCAAAGCGCACTTCATTACTTAAAAAAAACAAATATAAAATAATAAAAACCAAAAAAAACAAAACCATGAAAACAAAAGCTACACTGGCAGCCATCCTTTTAGCAACAGGATTGTTTGCTCAAACCAAACCGAGTATCGCTGTTCTTAATATTGACAGCAAAGGAGTCGTTAATACTTCCGAAGAAATGGGCTATCTCGTGCGCCTGGAAGTTGAAAAAACAGAAGTTTATTCAGTAATGGATAAATACGAAGTAAGTGAGGTGGTAAAAGCAAATACTATCGATCTGAATTCGTGTTACTCAAAATCGTGCCTGGTAAATGCAGGTAAATTATTAAAGGTCGACAAAATGCTTAGCGGAAGTGTTGAACGATTTGAAGAAAAAGTGATCGTATCCATGCGCATCATTGATGTTGCAACAGGCACAATCGAAAAAAATGAAACTACCGAATACCTTAATTTACCTGAGATCCAAAAAATGTTACGTGTGTCTGTGAAAAAGATAATGGGACAAGAACCTGATCCGATGATGGTAAAATTATTAGTCGATTATGACGTGCCTGTTGAAAGTCCGAAGAATACATTACGTTTAAATGGTCCGCGTATGGGCTTTTCATCAACTCTTGGCAAAGCGGGAGAAATTCTTACCAATTCTGATAAAAGCAAAGGTGGATTTGATATGTTCCCTGTGAATTTTCAATTCGGCTGGCAGCAAGAGATCCAATATATCAACTCGGGAAATTTCCAGGCTCTGATCGAGAATATATTTTTAGTAGGCGGGTTAGAGAGCGGTAAATTCCTTCCATCCTATACACCATTACTTGGTTTCCGTTTTGGAAAAGGTGCCTGGGAATTTGGTTTTGGCCCTACTTTCCGTTTAGTACAAAAAGCACAAGGCTTTTATGATACTAAAGGTTATCTGGGAGAAAAGAATGAATGGCATTTGAAGAATGAATGGAACTCCTCTGATACAATTGCAGGAAAACCAACAACAAATCCTTATGCTATTGAAAGCAGATTAGACAGCAGGGGAAACACAGAAATTTCAACCGGACTTGTGATCGCTGTTGGAAAAACATTCCGTTCAGGCTATTTGAATATTCCCGTTAATGTTTATGTTGCGCCGCGTAAAGACGGAACAACAGTTGGTGCTATGATCGGTTTCAATATTCAGAAAAAGAAAAGGGTGCAATAAGTAATGATCAAATATTTTATCGGGGCCATGTTATACCTGGCCATCAGCAACATTCGCGCGCAAAATGCAGTGAATGATTCCCTCGGCAACCCGCAAAGCAGTTCCGGGGGAATTGCGTATAACAGAATGGGAGATTGCACCATAAAAATGAAAGATGGAACCCGCCTGATACATTGTGCAATCAAAGAACTAAAACCGCTTTATGTAATTTATGTGAAGAACCGCGTCATGCACGATATCATGAAAGATAAAGTGAAATGCATTGTTCCGGAGAATGAAATTTTTGTTGTGTGGTTCGATGATAAGAATGTACCTATTGTGGGTTCACAATGTCCATAAAAAAATCCCTTCCTAGCCCGGAAGGGATCTAAATTATATTTTGGTAAAATTAATTTACTTGCCCATAATCTTTCGAAGCGAGCAGATCTCCTTTTTCATCCCACTGATTCCACACACCGGTTTTTTCTCCGTCTTTGTAGGTCATTTCGAAACGTTTTTTTCCGGCATCATCCCATACTAACCAGGTACCGTCTTTTTTTCCGGCTTTATAAGCAGCTAATCCGATCATTATTCCTGATTCATTGTAACGGATCCATTTTCCTGATTTAAGGCCGCTCTCGAAGTTTCCGGTTTCCATTAATTTTCCTGAAGCATAATAATATCTTGCTTCGCCGTTAATTTGTCCTTCCTTAACTTCGATCATGGATTTTTTAGTTCCGTTCTCATTAGTTTCAAGAATTCCTGTATATAAAGAACCATCTGCATTCGCATAAAGGCCTTTGTCGTTTTGTTTTACCTGCGAGACAGCGAATTGCGCTATGACGAAAAATAACAGGGAGATGATCAGTTTTTTCATAGGACTCGGTTTTAGATTGTTAAACGAATCAAATTTGTAATAGATTCATTTCTAATACAAAATTATGAAATTTGAAGAGGGATAACGTTCAAATAATACAGAAATAACATCAAGTATACATATACTTAACATTAAATTTACATTCAGGTGATCTTTTATTGGATCGGGCTTAAACTTATATCTGTATTAAAGCCTAAATCGTTGGTTTTGAGCTTTGCCTGCTCGTAACCTACAACATTTGCTTCAATATCTTGCTTCGCGTCTGCGCTAACTGATAAAATGTATTTTCCGTTCAGATCAGTATAACAATAAGTGTTTGTTCCTTTTACTTCTACCTTAACCCCGGTTAAAGCTTCACCAGTAACTTTATCAATCACTTTACCGCATAATACTTTTTTACCCTTATCGCTATTAGAGGCGTTTACGGTTGTGAGTCCTAAGAATAATGTAACCAGTATGATTATTGCGTGTTTCATTTTACTGATACAAAGCAACAAACTTTGTATATAGTTACAATTAAGTCGCCATTACGAAATTGTTAAGGGTTAAGAACATTGAGTTAATATTAGCTTAACATTCTTCGTAAGCCATAACTTTCTGAAAGCGCGTGTCATGGTGATCCCGATAGCTACCTGGATGCCGAACCACTAAAATTCAAACTTATACCCTACGCCTTTTACGGTTTTTATATTGTCTTCTCCTAATTTTTCCCGGAGTTTACGAATATGTACATCAATAGTACGGTCTCCAACAACAACCTCATCGCCCCAGATCCTTTCCAGGATAAATTCGCGGGTAAAAACTTTGCCGGGTTTTGAAACTAAAAGTTCCAATAATTTAAATTCTTTTTTAGGCAGCATTATTTCTTTGCCCGATTTAAATACAAGGTATTTTTCCAGGTCGATCTTTAATTCACCGAACTCCTGTACCTTTTCAACTTTTGGTGTATTATTACCTACTCTTCTTAATAATGCTTTAATACGGCTGATGAATACACGCGGTTTAATTGGTTTGGTTATGTAATCATCCGCTCCGGAATCAAATCCTGCAATTTGTGTATAGTCTTCGCTACGTGCGCTTAAAAACACAATTAATAAATTAGATAGTTCTTTGTTTTCGCGCATGATCCGGCAGGTCTCAATGCCATCCATCTCCGGCATCATTACATCGAGGACAATTAATTGCGGCTTATGTTTTTTTGCCAAGGCAATTCCATCATGGCCATTAAGTGCAGTGTAAACTTCGTAACCTTCTTTTTTCAGATTGTAGGACAGGAAATTTAGAATATCCTCTTCATCATCTACCAATAATATTCTGTTAGTATCACTCATAATTGTCAGCTAAAGTATGGCAATTATTAACCGCAGATGTTAAATTAACTTTAAATAATATTCTTTACTTATGTCTCACATTTAACCTTCTGTTAACATTAAAATTAAGATATCCTTAAATACGAAGCCGTCTTTTGTGTTTTAATTATTGGCCCATGACTAAGTTTTTTTCTTTTCTATTTATATGTTGCACATTTTACAGTTTTTCCCAAACCGGAAAAATAACAGGCAAGATCATCGATGCAAAGACCGGTGAAACATTACCGGGTGCCACCGCGGTTATTGAAGGCACAACAAAAGGTGCAAGCGCTGATTTCGATGGAAATTTTTCTTTGAATAACGTTCCTGCGGGTAAAATAAATATTATCTTCAGTTATATCTCGTACGACTCCAAGAAATTTACTGATGTAGAAGTAAAAGCAAATGATGTCACCAACATTAATGTACAATTAGAGCCTTCTTCCTCAACCACTTTTTCGGAGGTAGTAATTGTAGTAGAGATGCTAAAAGAAAATAATGCCGCCTTAACCTTAATGCAGAAAAACAATATTAGTGTGAGCGATGGTATTTCCGCCGAAACCATTAAGCGCACTCCTGATAAAAGCACAAGTGATGTTTTAAAGCGCGTCAGCGGTGCCAGTATTCAGGATAATAAATTTGCTATTATCAGAGGTTTAAATGAGCGTTATAATATTGCTTATATAAACGGAGCGCCTCTGCCAAGCTCAGAAAGCGACCGTAAAGCATTTTCGTTTGACATTTTTCCATCTAACATGTTAGATAATATTATTATTACCAAAACCGCAAGGCCCGATTTGCCCGGTGAGTTTGCCGGAGGTATTATTGAGATCAATACTAAAAGTATTCCCGATAAAAATTTTATTTCACTTACAGCGGGTGCAGGTTACAATACAATTACAACCGGTAAAGAACAGGTTTATTACAAAGGCGGGAAAACAGATTGGTTGGGAATTGACGACGGCACAAGAGCTTTGCCACCCGGAATTCCTGAATACGGGTCATTCTCTAATGATATTCATAAAAACGCGCAACTGGCTCAAGAAGTTAACACGGGTGACTGGCGTATTTACAAAAGGAAATTTGATCCCAATACTTCCTTTCAAATTTCAGGAGGATATAATATAAAGCGTAAGGATCGCGATTTTTTTGGCATTCTTGCGTCTGTATCTTATAATAAGACGAATAGTTATTTTACAACTAAACGAAACACTTACGATAATAGTCCTTCAATAGATATTCCTTCCTTGCAGGTAAGGGATTATTTAGATAAAACATATTCTGAACAAACTTTAGCCGGGGCTTTGCTTAATTTATCCTGTAAGTTAAATGAAAATCATTCGATAAGCTTAAAAAACTTATTGAGTGTGAATTCGGATGACAGAACAGTAAGGCGTGATGGTTCAACCAATTTAGCTGAAGCTAATCCAAGTATACTTAAATCACATACTTTCTTCTTTACAACAAACCGTATTTTTTCAAGCCAGCTTATTGGCGATCATTACTTACCTAAATCAAAGATAAAATTCACATGGATTGGATCTTATAGCGATGTAAAAAGAGAAATACCAAACTTAAGAAACATCATCTATACCCGCTTTAAAACTTTCAATGATCCAAGCGATCCATATCTGTTTGATACAGTTTATCAGGCAAACATGTCAGGCTCTGTTGTTGGCCCTGCTTACAGTGGAGGTATGTTTTGGTCGACTAACACCGAGTCTGTTAAAAGTTTTAAAGGCGACATATCAAGATTATTTAAGATCAGTGAAAATTTTAAAACAGATATTAAAATCGGTGGCTTTGCACAAAAAAGAAACAGAAGTTTTAAATCGAGACAATTGGGTTATACAACTTATGGTCAGGCCGGACAAGCTTATCAATTTAAAGATAGTCTGCTTTACCTTAGCGAAAATGAAATCTATTCGCAACAGAATATGGGAGCTTTGTATCCCGGAACACCTGGTGCTGGTGGATTTAAATTAAAAGATGCCACAAAAAATTCCGACAGGTATTTAGCATCCTCCACTTTAATAGCGGGATACTTAATGTTTAATTCCTCTTACAAAGAATGGGTTAGATTAGTTTTTGGCGCCCGTGTTGAAAGTTACAACCAAACCTTAAACGCAAAAAGAGATACCGGAGATACGCTCTCAACAGATACAACAGTTGTAGATATATTACCATCAGTTAATTTAATTTTTTCAATTACGCCAAAACAAAATATACGTTTAAGCTATTCGAAAACCATAAACAGACCGGAATTCAGGGAGATTGCTCCATTTGCATTTTATGATTTCAATACACAATATGTTTTTCAGGGTAACGATACTATTCAAAGATCCATTATTCATAATTACGATTTAAGATATGAATTGTTTCCCGGTCGCGGACAGTTAGCTTCTGCTTCTGTATTTTACAAACAATTTAAAAATCCAATCGAACAAGTTCTTTTAACCGGAAATGGGAACAATGATGAGTTAGCATATAGTAATGCGCTGGGTGCTACTAATTATGGTTTTGAAATTGAATACAGAGTTATTCCGGGAGCACTTTTAAAAATGGATTCCTGTAAGTTTCTAAATAATTTATCTCTGTTTACAAATTTTGCTTACGTAGTTTCTAAAGTAGATCTAAGCAATGTGAATGGTGCAGAAGATCGACCGCTACAAGGCCAATCTCCTTACGTAGTTAATGGTGGCGTTTCCTATATTGATAATGATTATGGATTTAGTATCAGTGCTGTTTACAATAGAGTTGGTCGCAGAATTTATTTTGTAGGGAATGTTAGAGAACCTCATTTATGGGAGGAGGGCCGGGATGTGCTGGATTTCCAATTCACTAAATCATTCTTAAAAAATAAATTGGATATACGTTTCACTATAAAAGACGCTTTGGCTAAAAAACAACAACAGTACTTTTATCAGAATAATGTCGCCGGAAAAAGCGAGAAACTTGAAAAAGGAGTTGACGATATGATCTGGATAAATACATTTGGCACAACTTACTCGTTCCAATTGTCGTTTAGATTTTAGCCCTATTTGCCTTTAATTTTATTAAAGTAGTGTGTAGAGAAGCCACTATTTCTATTCCGCGCTTTGCTGTATGTTTTAATTTTAATTCAGGATACTGATATTTCAATTCCTTATTGACATTCTTATAATCCTTGTTAAACTCACATACATTATTGAACAATGCCTTTTTTAGTTTGCTTTTAAATATGTGGCTTTTTTTATACTCCTGCTTTAAAGTCTTTATGCAATCAGATAACTTAGGTTTAACTACGCTTAATTGAATCTTTTCCTCAGAAGCAATTTGTTTTAATGCTTTTGTAATAAGTGATTGCGATAAATAAGCAGACTCAATATAAAAATGTTGAGTATATGCCTTTTTGTTTTTTTCAATCAGTTCTTTGATGCTTAATGCCATAAAATTTTGTTTGTGCAAATATGTTAATTTATTTATATAGTAATTGTAAAATATAAGTTAATTAAATATTATGAATGTATTGTTTGCATCAATTTAATTATCCGAATTCAGTTGGTTTTATCCTTTCACGTAACCTCCACGTAATTTAAGAATAATCATTTACTAACCAGGTGTTAACCAGAAGATAAATTGTTTGAGATTACTTTGTGGCAACTAAAAAAAATAAAATCATGAAAAGAATTTACCAAACATTATTATTAGCATTATCGCTAGGTGCAGCAACAGCGCAAACTGCTTTCTGGACACCAACTACCTACAAAGGTGCATTTGATTGCTCTACCAACATGTGGACTGACAATTGGACAAACTTTGATCCTCAGAACACAAACTATCCGGCTCCAACGATGACCGTTAGTTCAAACATTACTTCAAACACAACTTGGGCGACAGGCCAAACTGTTTTCTTAAATGGTCAGATCTATGTAACAGGTAACTCTGTATTAACTATTCAGCCGGGTGTTGTTATTCGTGGTTCTAGTTTAATTGCAGGTTCTAGTTTAATCATTACTAAAGGTTCACAAATACAGGCATTAGGTACAGCTTCTCAACCGATTGTTTTTACATCTGATAAAGCACCCGGTTCTCGTGGTGTTGGTGATTGGGGAGGAATTATTGTTTTAGGTCAGGCTACAAATAATCTACCGGGCGGACTTGGAAACATTGAAGGTTTACCAATTGGGTTTAACTCTGAACATGGCGGAACAAATGATAACGACAACTCAGGCACTTTAATGTATGTGAGAAATGAGTTTGGCGGATATCCGTACCAGGTTAACAAAGAAATTAATGGTTTTACATTTGGTTCGGTCGGAAAAGGAACAACTATTCATCATTTACAATGCTCATTTAACAATGATGATGCATACGAATGGTTTGGCGGTACTGCTGATGCGAAATATTTAGTTTCTTTCCGTGATCTGGATGATAATTTTGATTGTGATAATGGTTTCCGTGGAAATGTTCAATTTGGTTTAATTGTACGCGATCCTTCTTTAGCTGATAATCCATCCATTTCAACATCTGAAGGTTTTGAGTGTGATAACGATGCCGGCGGGACTGCTGCAACTCCAAAAACCGCACCAGTGTTTTCAAACATCACAGGAATCGGACCATATCGTGGAAGCTCAGCAACTTCTGTAGCTGCAGGTTTCCGTCGTGCGGCTCGCTTAAGAAGAAATTGTGAAGTGAAAATTTTCAACTCTGTTTTCACAGATTTTAAAAACGGTTTATTTGTTGATGGAACTGCTGCTGATGCTAATGCAGGAACAGGGACTCTTAAATTCAGATTTAATGTTATTGCCACAACATCCGGTGTTACACCTAAAACTATTGAAACAACTACTGCTAACATAGTGGTTAACCCAACATGGTTTGCGTCACAACCTAACGATTCATTAATTACCACTTCGGGCTTATTAGTTAATCCCTATAACTACACTGCCGGAGATTACCGCCCGGTTTGTACAAACACATTATTGACAGGTGGCGCTAACTTCAGCGATCCTGCTTTTGTTGGCGGTGGAATTACCGGTGTTACAACTATTGATAACGCAATAAGAAATTCTGCGCTATTTCCAAATCCCGGTAGCAATGAAACAAACTTATTTATCTCTTCTGAAAGTTCGTTTGATCTAAGTGTGCAAATATTATCGGTTACAGGTCAATTAATTGCCACACCCTATAACAAAACAACAATTAACGAAGGTTATAACAGTTTACCAATTAATACATCTGAATTATCAACAGGTATTTATTTTGTTTCTGTACAATACGGTACAAAAAGAGAAACTATTAAGTTGGTGATTACAAAGTAAATTAACTGATTTAAAAAGCCCGTTGAATTCAACGGGCTTTTATTCCTTCATTTCAAAAAGTAAATTTTTCACTTATGTAACTATTAAACCTTTTATTTCAGCGTACCGGGATGTTTTGTTAATGTTCTCTTAATTTAAGGGTAATTATTTACTAACAAACTCTTAATCTAAAGCTAAACATTGTGAGGTTACTTTGCTTAAATAAAACTTAAAATCATGACGAAAATTTACACATCATTACTGCTTTTTACCCTTTGGTTATCCAATGGGTCGGCCCAAACAGCTTTTTGGAATACAACTACGTACAAAGGTGCATTTGATTGCACTGCACCTATGTGGACGGACAACTGGACAAATTGGGATCCCCAGAACACAAACTATCCAGCACCAACTATGACTGTGAGTGCTAACATCACAACAAACACAACATGGGCAACAGGTCAAACTATTTTATTAAATGGACAGATCTATGTTACTAATAATGCTATTCTGACTATTCAGCCCGGAGTTATTGTAAGGGGTTCAAGCATGGTGGCAGGTTCAAGTTTAATTATTACAAAAGGTTCACAAATTGATGCGCAGGGAAATGCGTTAAATCCTATTGTGTTTACATCTGATAAAGCTGCCGGCTCCCGAGGCGTGGGTGATTGGGGCGGAATCATTTTGTTAGGCGACGCTACTAATAATTTACCCGGCGGACTTGGAAACATTGAAGGTTTGCCAATTGGTTTAACTTCTGAACACGGCGGAACTAACGACAATGATAATTCGGGAACACTTGCTTACGTTAGAAATGAATTCGGAGGATATCCTTATCAAGTTAATAAAGAAATTAATGCTTTCACTTTTGGTTCGGTGGGAAAAGGAACATCTATTCATCATTTACAAAGTTCATTTAATAATGATGATGCTTTCGAATGGTTTGGCGGAACAGTTGATGCAAGGTACCTGGTTTCATTCCGCGATCTGGATGACAATTTTGATTGTGATAATGGATTCAGGGGCAATGTTCAGTTTGGTTTAATTGTACGAGATCCCACTTTAGCTGACAACCCAAGCATATCAACTTCTGAGGGATTTGAATGTGATAATGATGCAGGAGGAACAGCGGCTACACCACAAACCCAGGCTGTGTTTTCGAATATAACTGCTATTGGACCTTATCGCGGAAGTTCTGCAACATCAATTGCTTCCGGTTTTAGAAGAGCGCTTCGTTTACGAAGAAATGTGGGTCTTCGCGTTTTCAATTCTATTTTCATGGACTTTAAAAACGGTTTGTTTGTAGATGGAACTGCTTGTGACGCAAATGCAGGAAATGGTATACTTAAATTTAAATACAATGTTATAGCAACCACATCCGGCGTTACCCCTAAAACCATTGAAACAACAACTGCTAATACAATAGTAAATCCAACTTGGTTCTCATCTCAGCCAAATGATTCTTTAACTACAACATCAGGATTATTGATGATCCCTTATGGTTCAACTAATAATTATACGAATCCTGATTATCGTCCGGTTTGTACAAACACTTTAATTAACGGTGGTGCTGATTTTACAGATGGTGCATTTCTGGCAGGAGGAATAATCGGAATAAATGAAATTGAAAATAACATTAGTCACGTTTTAGTATATCCTAATCCGGGCACAAACAATGTTACGGTCTCAATAAACAGTCATACGAATACAAAAATTAACATGGCTGTTTACAATTCAATCGGACAGCTCATCGATGACTCTTATTTGAATATAAATGTTGAAGCAGGAAGTAATGAATTACAAATTAATACAACACAACTAACGGGTGGTTTATATTTTATTAACATTCAAAATGGCATTAAAACAGAAACTGTAAAGTTGGTTGTAAACAAATAAAATTAAATATCGCTATTTAAAAGCCTGTTTAAAAGTAACAGGCTTTTTTTAGAAAAAAATGCCATATTCTGCCATCATATACTCCGTTAACAATTCTAATTCTGAATTTTACAGGAAAAGTTTAACTAAGCTTACACTTAAGGTTACTAATGTGTATGCTTATGATGACTTTGAACGGTTCGTGAAGAATGAAGTATTCGATATCCTGGTGGTTGATCTTGAATTAGATAATACCGATGCCATCACTGTTATAAAAGAGATCAAATCTTTATCCCTAAAACATCCGCTTCGAATAATTGTTTGTTCAAATAAAGCCGATGACTTTATTCAGATCAGCGCTTTTAATTCAGGTGCCGATGATTTTGTTGATCTTCCTGTTAACCCAACCGTTTTCGAATCGAAGATCAAGGCTTTGATGAAAAGGATGGAACCTGAAAATGCAGAAAAAGAGAATGGCTACATCTATATTGATCACGAACGCTATAAGATCATGATAGGTAAAAATGCTTACTCGTTACCAAGATTAGAATTCAGGATGGTGACACTTTTATTCTCGAACCCGAATAAAATATTTTCGAAAGATGAGATTGCTTCTGAGATCTGGCACAATAAAGATATCTCGTCCAAACGCACAATTGATATTCATATCCGCAACATCCGCCGCGAATTAGGTGATGACATCATTAAAACTTACCGCGGACTCGGTTATTGCATAAAGACACCTTAGTAAATGTTTGGTTTAAGCACGGGCATATTTTTACTCCTCGTTTTCTGCCTGTTACTGGCCTGCATCTTCGAATTCATTAATGGTTTCCATGATACGGCAAATGCTGTTGCCACCGTCATTTACACCAATACTTTAAAACCAACTATTGCTGTCGTATGGAGCGGGATCTGGAATTTTATTGGCGTGAACATAGGTGGTATTGCAGTTGCAATGGGTATTGTGAATTTATTACCGGTCGAATTATTAGTGGATCAAAGTCTGCCACATGGTTTGGCAATGGTGTTTGCTTTATTACTAAGCGCCATCACCTGGAATTTCGGAACATGGTTTGTAGGATTACCTGCTTCCAGCTCACATGCTTTGATCGGTTCTATTATAGGTATCGGTTTAGCTTATAATTTTATCCCCCACTCTGAAGGTGCTGCTGTTAATTGGGGGAAAGCACAAGAGATAGGTTTGTCACTTTTAATTTCACCCTTCTTTGGTTTTGCGGCTGCAGTTGCTGTGATGTATCTTTTTAAACGCGTGATAAAGAATGAAGAGATCTATAAAGAACCAATTCCCGGAAAAACTCCGCCTTTATGGATACGCAGTATATTAATTGCAACCTGTTCGCTGGTGAGTTTAGGTCATGGCAGTAACGACGGACAAAAAGGTGTCGGGTTAATTATGCTGATCCTGATCGGTATTTTACCTGCGCAATTTTCGTTGGATACTTCTTATGAAATTGAAAGGTCTTACAAAAATATTGTTATTGTAAATGACCTGATCTCAAAAACTGATCTCTCAAAATTATCTTTTACTGAGATGGCTTTATTGACCAATATAAAAAACAATTGCACTGAGGCTGAAGCGATATTGAATTCAAAGATCAAAGTGAACGAGATCCCGCTTGAACAACGTTTTGTGATCAGAAAAAACGTTTTAATGATCTCTAAAAATTCCAGGGTATTGATCGACAAAGGAAATCTAACGGTCTCAAAGAACGATCTGGATACATTGAACACATCATTAAAAGAAATAAAAAGTGTTACCGATTACGCGCCTAAGTGGGTAACTATTATGATCGCCATTTCGCTTGGATTAGGAACTATGATAGGCTGGAAACGGATCGTGAAAACCGTTGGAGAAAAAATTGGCAAGCAACATATGAGTTACGCACAAGGCGCCAGTGCTGAAATTGTTGCAGCAATTACAGTTGGTCTGTCCTCTTTCAAAGGGTTACCGGTTTCAACAACACATGTATTGTCATCCGGTATTGCCGGAACAATGGTTGCCAAAAAAGGATTGAAGAATTTACAGAAGAAAACTATCAGGAATATTTTACTGGCTTGGGTATTGACACTTCCCGTAACAATACTTTTATCAGGCGGATTGTTTCTCCTTTTTAGGGCACTCTTTTAAATATTTAACCTATTCTTCTTAAAACCAATTGATTAACCTTAAATTTACTTTGATAACCTTTTCTTAACATTAAGCTTACATTTTGTTGACTTTACGCTGTTTTCTTTGCGTACAATTAACATTAAGTTTACGTGAAACAAAAATTAAGTTTACTGGTATTTGCGTTTTTCGCAATCCAAACCCTTACAGCACAGGATACTATAACCACTGTTATAAAAGCCACTGAAACCCCAACCGTAAAAGTTGAAGAAAAAAAAACACACTGGTATGATAAGATCAATATCCGTGGTTATTGCCAGGTACGCTACAATCGTTTAGGAGAATCCAATCCGTTATTAGTTAGTGAACAAGGCGATAAATCTATTGGTAGTAAGGGAGGTTTTTTTATCCGACGTATGCGCGTCATTATTTTCGGACAAGTAAACGAACATGTTTATTTTTATTTACAGCCTGATTTTGCTTCTTCTGCATCTTCAACAGGTTTACATTTCGGTCAGTTGCGCGATGCTTATTTTGATGTGTCGATAGATAAGAACCGCGAATTCCGTTTCCGTATCGGACAAAGTAAAGTGCCTTTTGGATTTGAAAACCTACAGTCCAGTCAGAACCGTTTGCCTTTGGATCGTAACGACGCCTTGAACTCTGCTGTATCCAACGAGCGCGATCTTGGTGTATTCTTTATGTATGCTCCTAAAAAAGTAAGGGAGTTATATAGTTCTTTAGTGAATGATGGTTATAAAGGTTCGGGCGATTACGGTATTTTTGCTTTCGGATTATACAATGGACAAACCGCTAATAAACCCGAATTGAATAATAACTCGCATTGGGTTGCGCGTTTAACCTATCCCTTCAAATTAGGTAACCAGGTAATTGAACCGGGAGTCCAAATGTATAGCGGTTATTATACTATGGCAAGCGATCAGTTAACTGCTGCTTCCGGTACAAAGACCGCTACAAAAACTAATCCAACAAAAGAATATTTGGATGAAAGAATGGCTGCTACATTCGTTCTTTATCCTAAACCATTCGGTATTCTTGCCGAGTATAATATTGGTAAAGGACCTGAATACGATATAAACAGGGATTCGATTATAACTAAAGACCTATCAGGCGGTTACGTTACATTAAATTGGATGATAAAGATCAAAAAACAACTCATTTACCCTTATGTTAGGGGAACAATGTATAAAGGTGGTAAAAAACATGAACTGGATGCCCGTTCTTACGAAGTGCTGGATATAGAAGGCGGTATAGAATGGCAGCCGGTGAAAAATTTTGAATTCGTTGCGGCTTATATGTATTCTAACCGAACCACCTCTGATAAAGGCAAAGAAAAGAACTATCAATTCGGACAACTGCTGCGGTTGCAGGCCCAGCTTAATTTTTAAACCTTAACATTAAATTAACACTCGCCTCTTGAATTAGAAATAGTTTTGTACGCATTAAAACCAAATTATGTTCGGATTAACCACAGGCCTCGCCATTTTATTAATAGCATGTTTAGCATTAGCATGTTTTTTTGAATTCATTAACGGATTTCATGATACTGCAAATGCGGTAGCTACTGTAATTTACACAAACTCCATGAAACCAACTGTTGCGGTGGTGTATTCAGGCATCCTGAATTTTATTGGAGTACTTACAGGTGGTATTGCTGTGGCGATGGGAATTGTTAATTTGCTACCTATGGAAGTTTTGGTGGACAACAATGTCAGTCATGGTATAGCAATGATATTAGCCTTGTTGATCTCTGCGATCATCTGGAATTTCGGTACCTGGTATTTCGGGATCCCGTCTTCAAGCTCTCATACATTGATCGGTTCGGTGATCGGTATCGGTATGGCATTTTATTTTTTGCCGGGTGATATGGGACTAAATGCTGTTAACTGGGACAAAGCAAAAGATACCGGTATGGCTTTATTACTTTCTCCATTAGCAGGATTTAGTTTAGCGATCATTGTGATGTTCGTTTTTAAACGCCTTATCAAAAATGACACGATTTATAAAGAACCAATTCCGGGCAAGCAACCTCCGATCTGGATCCGGATGATGTTGTGGACAACCTGTGGACTGGTAAGCTTTTTCCATGGACAAAATGACGGACAAAAAGGTGTAGGTATTTTAATGATGATCTTAATAGCGATCTTGCCCGGCCAATTCTCATTAGATGAAAAAGTGAATTTACAAAGCGTTGAAGGAAATGTGTTTGAAATTCAAAAGATCATTGCTGCTACTGATACAAGTCAGTTCGGTAGTGATGAATTCAAGAATTACCGGAATGTAAAAAAACATGCTGCTTCTTATGCAGCCATTGTAGGAACAACAAATACCCGTGCTTCCGAAATTGACATTGCACAACGTTTTAATGTCAGAAAAGATATCGTGAAAATTACTAAAGGAGCCGAGAAATTATTGAAGAGTCCGAACTTTGCTATCTCGCTAAAAGATTCAAAGAAACTGAAAGCAGAGATTAAAGACGCAAAATTATTGGTAGAGTTCGCGCCGAATTGGGTAATTATTTTAATTTCCATTTCATTAGGATTAGGCACAATGATAGGCTGGAAACGAATTGTGAAAACCATCGGAGAAAAAATTGGTAAGCAGCACATGAGTTACGCCCAGGGCGCAAGTGCTGAGATCGTTGCTTCGGTTGGTATCGGCATGGCGTCCGCTTACGGGTTGCCTGTTTCAACAACACATATGCTATCTTCAGGTATTGCAGGTTCCATGGTAGCGAAAAAAGGATTAAAGAATCTTCAAAAAAAGACTATTACGACTATCGCATTAGCCTGGGTACTTACTTTACCTGCGACAATTTTAATGTCAGGCGGATTGTTCTTACTATTCAGAGCTATTCTTTAGTACTAAGTTTTTATGTTTTAAAAGCCTTTCCTTCCGGAAGGGCTTTTTTTATTTACGCGATCTCATTCTCCTTAAGGAGAAGATGTCCCGCTAAAGTGGGACAAATAGGGTCTTTTGAAATAGCTATTTGTTCACATCAACCTCACCCCTCCGCCTTTGGCTGATTTGTTCTCCTCCAGGAGAGGATGATTCGTGTCCCAAAATTATTTCGTATTTTTAATTCATGGAATCATTAAAACTTTCTATCACACTTCCTGTTAAAGCAGAAAAATTATATAAGGCCTGGCTGAACAGTAAGGAACATTCAAAATTTACAGGCGCAGAAGCAAAAGCAAGTGCTAAAGTAAACGCGAAACATTCTGCCTGGGATGGTTATATCTCCGGAAAGAATTTAGAATTAAAAGCGAACAAGAAAATTGTGCAAAGCTGGCGCACCTCAGAATTTCCGGAAGACGTTCCTGATTCTACTCTTGAAATTACGCTTGAAGAAAAAGCAGGGAAAACAAAATTGAGTTTATACCATCATGGTCTGCAAAAAGGCGATGCAAAAAAATATACGCAAGGCTGGAAGGATTTTTATTTTACACCTATGAAGCAGCATTTCTCTAAATAAAATTTAGAAAAATTAGTTGCTGAATGACGCCTTCCGGCGTCAGCATGACGCTTTGTTAGAAGGGGCTTTGTTTACGAATGATCTTACCGAACCATTTTGGGAAGAATCTTCTTAAGGTAACAGCTTTTAATTCTCTGCCGCCAATTAAAATTTCTTCTGAGTTGCTTGAGATCGCTTCAATAATTTGTTTAGCGCATTCTTCTGCTGTCATCGCATTTTCATGACTTTCATCCATCCTTCCATGAGCCCCGCTTGCTGTTGAAGCATTCAAAGAAATATTTGTTTTTACTTTACCGGGACAAGCCATTAAGATCTTAATTCCTTTTTTCTCAGTCTCTAAACGCAAGCTTTCGAAATAGCCATGAAGCGCATGTTTAGCAGCAGAGTATGTTGAACGTAAATAAAAACCAAATTTTCCGGCGATAGAACTCACCACAACTATATGCCCGCCTTTTTGCCTGATCATATAGGGCAGAACAGCTTTACTTAAATTCACTGCACTGAAATAATTTATCTCGAATAATTTCCGTTCAGTTACTTCGTCCGTTTTAATTGCTTCTTCACGCTGACTTTGTCCGCCGTTATTTATTAAAATATCAATCCGTCCGAATTTATTTATTACTTGTGCAGCTAATCCGCTTACTTTTGAAGTATCAGAAAGATCGAAAGGCAGGATCATAATATCTAATTCTCCTAACACCGTCATCGCGCCTACTCTTTGCAATTCATCCTCACGGCGTGCCGATAAGATCAATCTCGCCTGATGCTTTGCTAATTCCAAAGCTAAAGCTTTACCAATTCCTGAAGAAGCGCCGGTGATCCAAATGACCTTATCTTTAAAATTACTCACGCTTAAATATACAATAATTTATAATCAGTTACGTGTGTCATCCTGAGCTTGCCGAAGGGCGTCAACAATTTGTTTTGACTTAATTTCTCTAATGCAATGACAATCTTTGCTTTTCCTGCAATCATTACACTCCTTATTCAATACAAGGTATTTGGCTTTTTCTCCAACAGGCATCCATCTTCCGGGATGGATCGGGCGCATTGGCGCAAAAAGACCTATCGCTTTTTTTCCAAGAGCTGCAGCAATATGCAACGGGCCTGTACTCGCCGCAATTAAAACATCCGCATTATTGATGAAAGAAATGAATTGCTTCAAACTTAATTTACCTGTGAGATCTGTAACATGTTTATGCTTTTCGAAAAGAGGTTTTGCCAATTCGCCTTCTTCCTTTGTGCCGCTGATAAAAATTTTGAATTTGTCCTCGGGAAGGGAATTTATCAACTCAGAAAAATTCTCTAAGCCCCACTCCCTTGCACTACCTTTTGATTTTGGATGCAGAATTACATTCGCTCTTGTTTTGTCAATTTGTTTCAACCATTCTTCTGCTAAAGGTCCTGCCTTTGTGAATCCGTAATATTTTTTTATGTCTTCTAACTTTACTTCTGTTGGAATATTCAAAAACTCCAGTAATTTCATGTTCAATTGCGATTCATGGCGATCAGAATTTTTTCTCGACAACTTTATTAATTTATTGCAGGTGGTCCAGTGAAATAAACGGTTTGTTGTACCAACTCTTAAACTAATTCCGGTTTCTTTTGCAGCACTTGCAATTTCTTTTACAGGAAATACATGAATGATAAGATCAGCGTTAGGAAGAACTTTCGTTTCGTCCCAACTGATGAACTCATCAACATATTTTGATAATGCCACAACATCTCTAGTATAATTTCTTCCCAGGAAAATAATTTTACACTTCGGGAAATATTCTTTCAAATATCCTGCCATCGGTAATGTGAGAACCACATCCCCAATACTGTCGGTGCGACTTAATATAACAGAAAAATTATCCCGCAGTTTTTGCATTATACAGATCGCGTAATTTTTTATATTTTAAATAAGTAGCGTAAGCCGAGATCTTTGAAATTAAAAATCCCGCCTTCCCATCTAAAAATCCCATATGCAAAATATAATGATCAATGAATTTAGCAACAGGGTTCACCAGTAATTTAAAAATGTTCGACTTTTTTCCTTTTTCGTAAAAAGCCTTTGCAGCAATAGTTGTAAAGTATTCCACTTGTTTGTAATGATCATCCACACTATAATAACTGTAATGCAAAATATCACCTTTTAAATGGCCGGTGTTCTTATCGCCGTTAAACATGTCGTATTTATCGTGCGGATTTATTCCTCCCCATTTTCCTTTTCGGCTGTCCCACAAACGCAATTTTTTATCCGGATACCAATTACAATGTTTTACCCAATGTCCGCAATAACTAGTTAAGCGGTTCATGTAATAACCATCTTTGGTCCAATTCTTTTTTACTTCGAGGATCGACTTTTTTAAAGTTTCATCTAACGCCTCATCTGAATCGAGTGATAACACGTGCGGAAATTTCGCGAAAGTAATGGCTTTATTCTTTTGCTCGAGGTGTCCTAAAAAATCCTGGTGGAAAACATTTGCTCCGTAACTCTTGCAAATTTCTTTGGTTTTATCAGTGCTCCCCGAATCCAGCACCACAATATCATCAGCGATATCCTTCACCGACTCCAGGCAGCGGCCAATGTTCTTTTCTTCGTTAAATGCTATTATTACGACTGAAATTTGAGGCATTACACAAAGTTAATAATATAATAGTATTCCGTACATTTGTACTGGTGAAAGTTACTCTCATACAGACCTCACTTCATTGGGAAGACCGTCAGAAAAATCTGGCTCATTTCGATACATTGGTAAATTCTATTTCAGAGCCCACAGATCTTATTGTTCTACCTGAAATGTTCACGACAGGTTTTACAATGAATCCTGCTAAATTCGCTGATCCTTTAAATGGCCCGGGCTTACAATGGATGGCGAAAAAAGCGAAAGAGAAGAACGCGGCTCTTTGCGGAAGTGTTGCTGTTGGCGATGGCAAATATTATTATAATCGTTTGTTTTGGGTAGAACCAAACGGTTCTGTGAGCACTTACGATAAACGTCATTTGTTCCGAATGGCCGGTGAAGATAAACACTATGCCATGGGCACACAAAAGATCATTAAACCTTTGAAGGAATTTAATTTTTGTCCGCTGGTGTGTTATGACCTCCGTTTCCCGGTGTGGAGTAGAAATTCATTTAAGAAAACTAACGGTTTGCCGACTGCCTCCTACGATGTTTTAATTTATGTGGCGAATTGGCCGGAGGTAAGATCCTATCCCTGGAAACAACTTTTAATTGCACGCGCTATCGAAAACCAATGTTATGTTATAGGTGTGAACCGCATTGGAAAAGACGGAAATGACATTTCACATGCCGGTGATAGTGTAGTGATAAACCCGCGCGGAGAGATCATCTCCAAAACCAAAGCGAACGAAGAAAGTGTAGAAACTGTAACTCTGGATAAAGCGTATTTAGAAGATTACAGGAGAGCATTTCCTGTAGGGCTTGATTCTGACGATTTTAGGATCATTTGATCCGCTTTTCTATAGCGATTTTCCCTCTCAATTTCGCAAATTCTTCTATCTTTGTACCTCTACAATTATGGAATACCACTTCAGGGAAATAGAAGCAAAATGGCAGAAGATTTGGAAGGAAAAAAAACCTTTCAAAGCAGAGAATAATTCTTCAAAACCAAAATATTACGTACTCGATATGTTTCCGTATCCATCAGGAGCGGGACTGCATGTTGGCCATCCTTTAGGATATATTGCCTCTGATATCATGTCGCGCTACAAACGCCACAAAGGATTCAATGTATTACATCCGATGGGCTGGGATAGCTTTGGTTTGCCGGCTGAGCAATATGCCATTCAAACCGGGCAACATCCTGCGGTTACAACAGAACAAAATATTGCACGATACAAAGATCAGATGAATAAGATCGGTTTCAGTTTCGATTGGGACCGTGAAATAAAAACATCAGATCCGGAATATTATAAATGGACACAGTGGGTGTTCATTCAAATTTTTAATTCGTGGTACAATCCACGCTGTAATAAAGCGGAACATATTGATTCTTTAATTAAGATATTTGAAACGGAAGGTTACAAAGGTTTAACGCATGACATTTTAACCGGCGATATTGAAAAAGAGCTTTCTGCATTTACACCTGAACAATGGAAAGCGTTTGATGAAAAGAAACGCAGCGATATCTTAATGAATTTCCGTCTCGCGTATTTAGGAGAAGCTTACGTGAATTGGTGTCCCGCCTTAGGAACTGTTCTTGCGAATGATGAAGTGAAAGATGGCGTTAGCGAACGCGGCGGACATCCTGTTGAAAGAAAATTAATGAAACAATGGAGCATGCGCATCACTGCTTATGCACAACGGTTGTTGGACGGATTAGATAAAATTGACTGGACTGAAAGTTTAAAAGACTCTCAGAGATATTGGATCGGAAGAAGTGAAGGAACCAGTTTGAAATTCAGCCTCAACCCCAACCCTTCTCCAAAGGAGAAGGGAGCAAAACCTCACTGGCAAACTGCGGATCCTTCGATATATGCTGCGCTAAAGCAATTTGCAAGAAGCAATCGCCAACCACAGACTGAGGCTGAAGATAAACTTTGGCAGGCCGTTCGCAATAATCAATTGGGTTCGAAATTCAGAAGGCAGCATGCTATAGGAGTGTATATAGCAGATTTTGTTTGTCTTGAGAAATCACTCATCATTGAAGTTGACGGAGAAATTCATAATGAAACAAAAGAATACGATGCACAAAGAACTGAAATTTTAAACCGAATAGGGTTTGAAGTGATTCGTTTTACGAATAAAGAGATCATTCATGATCTCGAAAAAGTACTTGATGCAATCAAAACAAAACTATCTCTCTCCCCCTCTACTTTGGAGAGGGGGCCAGGGGGTGAGGCGGAAAAGCCATATACGATAGAAGTATTTACAACAAGACCCGATACAATTTTTGGTGTTTCGTTTGTTACACTTGCGCCTGAACATGAATTAGTAGATAAGATCACAACCAAAGAACAAAAAGCGGCGGTTGATGATTATGTTACGAAAGCAAAGAACAGAAGTGAAAGAGAAAGACAAGCGGATGTAAATAAAGTGAGCGGTGTTTTTACAGGAGCTTATGTTGAGCATCCATTCTTAAAAAAATTAATTCCTATTTGGGTTGGAGATTATGTATTGGCCGGATATGGAACAGGCGCTGTGATGGCAGTTCCTGCCCATGATGAGCGCGATTTTAAATTTGCATCACATTTTGGCCTGGAGAAACCTCAAGTTATTACACCAACGACAGAACATGATTTTGAAAAAGGATCATGGGATGAGAAAGAAGGAAAAATGATCAATTCTGATTTCTTAAATGGTCTGGATGTAAAAGCTGCCATTAAAAAAGCGATCGCTGAAATTGAAAATAAGAATTTAGGAAAAGGAAAAATAAATTACCGTCTACGCGATGCTGTTTTCGGCAGGCAACGTTATTGGGGAGAACCGATTCCTATTTTCTATAAAGATGGGATTCCACAAGCGCTTCCTGAAAATGAATTGCCTTTAATATTACCTGAAGTAGATAAATATTTACCAACCGAAGATGGCGAACCACCATTAGGCCGCGCGAAAGACTGGAAATACAAAAACCAATACGACTACGAACTAACAACAATGCCAGGCTGGGCAGGAAGCTCATGGTATTTCCTCCGTTATATGGACGCTAAGAACAGTGGGCAGTTTGCCAGTAGGCAGTTGGCAGATTATTGGGGGAATGTTGATCTATATATAGGAGGAAGCGAACATGCTACCGGACATCTATTATATGTACGTTTCTGGACCAAATTTTTGCATGACTTAAATTTTATTTCTGTTGATGAACCAGCGCAGAAGTTGATCAACCAGGGGATGATACAGGGGACTTCTGAGAAAATTTGCAAACTAGGTATGGCAGGAGTTCAAGCTCCAGATTCAGATAAAATTGGGAAAAACTATGCTATGGCTAATCATGTTTATTACTTAAGTAATAAAAATTTAGTATCGCATATTATATCTGCAGATAAAAGTTATCACATATTCATTAGTGCGGATTTAATTCAAAAATTTCCAAATAAGTTTAGGTTCGACGGCACATTCTCTTTGGAAGAAGTCATGGAATCAAGATTAAGACATGACGAAATTGTACGAATACTTTCTCCTTCTAATATTCCAGTTAGTTATATTGATCAAGAAAAAGGTTTAAACTTCATGCAATTCATTGGTTGGTATAAACAAATAAATAATATATTGACCAATGAAAATCATGGTATTTTTCATCAAAACACAATTTTTGCTTGCGAAGGTGGTTATTGGCAATTTGATAGTGAAAAATATGATTTTTCGTTTGTTAAGCTAAGTGAAGGTTCAAGTAAGTTTAAAAATTTCCAAGAGCCTGAAAAAATGTCGAAGTCAAAATGGAATGTTGTTTCTCCTGATGACATTTGCGAAAAGTTCGGCGCTGATACTTTACGTTTGTATGAAATGTTTTTAGGTCCGCTTGAGCAAAGTAAGCCTTGGAATACGAATGGCATCACGGGTGTTTCCGGTTTCTTAAAGAAATTATGGAAGTTGTATGTGAATGGGACCAGTGAAGAAGCTCCTACAAAAGCAGAATTAAAAACATTACATAAAACAATAAAGAAAATTACAGAAGACATTGAGCGTTTCTCTTTCAATACATCGGTGAGTAATTTTATGATCTGCGTGAATGAATTGACCGATCAGAAATGTAATAAGCGTCAGATCCTGGAACCGCTTTTAATTTTGGTTTCTCCTTACGCCCCACACATCGCTGAAGAGTTGTGGGAACAATTAGGCCATAAAGAAAGTATTGCTTTAGCACCATTCCCTCTATTCAATGAAACGTATTTAGTGGAAGATAATTTCAATTACCCTATTTCTTTTAATGGTAAAACCCGTTTCAATATTGAAATGCCGGTAACACTTACCAATGCTGAAATTGAGAAGTTGGTTATGGAAGCCGAGCAAACGCAAAAATATTTAGAGGGAAAACAACCTAAAAAGGTGATCATTGTCCCTAAAAAAATTGTGAATATTGTAGTTTAGCCTACATCCGGTCATTCTGAACTTGTTTCAGCATCTAGAGATTCCGAAACAAGTTCGGAATGACAGTAACACATGAAGAACATTTTTTATTTGATATTGTGCTTTGTTTTTCTTTCCTCTTTTAATCAGGATAGAAAAGACATCATCGTCTGGCAAGAAGGCAAGCTTTTAACCTGGGATGATTTCAAAGGCAAACCCGCTAAACGGTTCTCGGCCGCTTCTACACATTACGATACGTTTAAAACGACAGAAGAAAAAGGAAATAAAACAGAAGTAGTGGTCCGGGCGATTTTCTACACCAACAAATCATGGAAAAAGGTATCATGGATCAACGACGAAGTTTTGGAACACGAACAAAAACATTTTGACATAGTGGAATTATTTGCCCGAAAACTCCGTAAAGAAATACAAGCGCGCAAATATTTGAACTACGAAAACGTAAAAGCCATCACAGATACATTATATGATAAAATGGATAAGGAAATGGACCTCTTCCAGGATAAATACGATGATGAGACTGATGCCTCCATGGACGGCGATCAGCAACGTAAGTGGAACAAGAAGATCATGGACGAAATCCAGTCGCTTTCCGCTTACAAAAACACCACTTTTATGGTGCCCTATTCTAAATAAAAATAAGTATCTTTATTGGGTAATTTACTGTGAGAAAATTAACCGCAATATTCATTTTATTTTCCCTTTTTGGCTTTAGCCAGACTAAACTAAAATCCGGCACATGGCGTGGTGTTTTGACCTTAAGTGAAAAACGTAACGAATTAATTCTGCCTTTCAATTTTAATGTGCGTTATTTTCATGAATTTCCTTCAATCGACATTTTAAATGCGGAGGAAAAGATTACGGTTACTGAAATTATGTTCTCCGGAGATTCAGTTAATTTTAAAATGCCTGTGTTTGATTCTGAATTCAGAACTGTTTTGAAAAATGACACGTTGCGTGGCTTGTGGATCAACAATTCTAAGAAAGAAAAAAATAAAATTCCTTTCGAAGCCTATTATAATGACAAGAGACGTTTTATTACTGTAAAAAAACCGGAAGTTGATTTTACCGGGCGTTATGAAGTAACGTTCAATCCTAAAACACCCGACGAATATAAATCAGTTGGCGTATTTAAACAATCAGGCCATAAAATTACAGGTACATTCTTAACTGAAACAGGAGATTACCGTTACTTAGAAGGTTCCGTACAAAATAATGATATGTCGTTATCTTGTTTTGATGGCGCGCATGCCTTTTTGTTTTTCGCGAGTTCCAAAACTAAAAAAGGAAAAGCAGATAGCATTAATGGAAAAGTTTTTTACGGGATATCAGGAACAGAAGATTGGACAGCAACCAGAAATGATAAATTCAAATTAAAAGATCCTGAAGGTATTACTACTTTAAAAAGCCCTGATGAAAAAGTGAATTTCTCTTTTCCGAATCTGGAAAAACAAACAGTTACTTTAAATGACCCGAAATTCGAGAATAAAGTCGTGGTAATTCAAATTATGGGTAGCTGGTGTCCGAATTGCATGGACGAGACCGCTTATCTTTCTAAAGTATATAAGCAGTTTAAAGGAAAAGGTTTGGAAGTCGTGGCGCTTGCTTATGAAAAAACAGATGACTGGGAAAAAAATAAAAAAAATATCTCAAGGTTAAAATCGAAATATGGTGTTGAATATGAAATGCTGATCACCGGTTTAACCGGAAAAGCAAAAGCTTCGGAGAGTTTGCCATTCTTATCGTCTATCTCTGCATTTCCAACAACAATTATACTCGATAGGAAGCACCAAGTAAAAAGTATTTACACCGGCTTTACCGGTCCGGCTACCGGAAAAGAATACGAATTGTACAAAAAGAAAACAGAAAGTTTATTGACGGAACTTTTACTCAAGAAATAAAATGTTACCGGCCCTTCGTCCTAAGTTGTCGAAGAGTCAGGATGGCACACATTTATTAAAAAATATGTTCACAGGGATAATAGAAACATTCGCAAAAGTTGAGAAGATAGAGAAAGAAGGAACGAATGTTCATTTCACGTTTTCTTCTCCGGTTACTTCTGAATTGAAAGTGGATCAGAGTGTGGCGCACAATGGTGTTTGCCTGACAGTTGTTTCTGTTTCCGGAAATACTTATGTTGTTACAGCTATTGACGAAACATTGAAGCGCACAAACCTCAGTAATTTAAACATTGGTGATGTTGTGAATTTAGAACGCTGCATGCCTGCCACCGGAAGATTTGACGGGCATATTGTTCAAGGTCATGTTGACACAACTGCTACTTGTAAGAATATAAAAGACATCAACGGTAGCCGGGAATTTACTTTCGAGCATGAAAAGAGTTCTACTAATATTACAGTAGAAAAAGGAAGCATTACCATTAACGGAGTTAGTTTGACTGTGGTGAATTCTGCGGATACAAGTTTTTCAGTTCACATCATCCCTTACACATTTGAGAATACCAATTTCAAAACATTGAAAGTGGGTGACAAAATAAATTTAGAATTTGACATCGTTGGGAAGTATGTTGCTAAGTTGATGTCGCTGAAATAACGTTCAACCCCTACGGGGTTGTCGACGCAAATGGATAGTGGTTATTACCGACATTAAATCCCTACGGGATTAGAAATAGCAAGGTTGATTTGAATTACTTATTTAAAATATAAAAACAATCTTAATCCCATCGGGATTTAATGTCGGTAATAAAGAAACACAAACAACAAACAGAATCCCGTAGGGATTCAACATTGATAGAAGACAAAAATTAAATAAAATGCACATTGGTCTATTCTTCGGTTCGTTCAATCCCATTCATGTTGGTCATATGGCCATTGCGAATTACATGGTGGAGTTTACGGATATGGATCAGTTGTGGTTTGTGGTCTCTCCTCAAAACCCATTGAAAGAGAAAAAAACTTTGCTCGGACAACAACAGCGTTTGTATATGGTGAATGTTGCTGTTGAAGATTTTCCGAAATTCAAAAGCAGTAATATAGAATTTGATCTTCCACAACCTTCTTATACAGTAAATACCTTAGCGCATTTAAAAGAAAAATATCCTCAGCATAAATTCAGTTTAATTATTGGTCAGGATAATTTAGTGACCTTTGATAAGTGGAAGAATTACGAAGAGATCCTAAAGCAATTTAAATTATATGTGTATCCCCGCCCCGGTTGCGGTGAAAGTAAATTCGATAAACATCCCAATGTTGTTTTCACGCAAGCGCCGATGATGGATATTTCTTCTACGTTCATCCGTAACGCGATCAAAGAAAAAAAAGACATCCGCTTTTATCTTCCCGAAAAAGCCTGGGAGTATGTAGACAGTATGAATTTTTATAAGAAATAGCCGCTACAAAAACCCCTCCGCTATCTGCCAAAGGCAGATTACGCGTCTCACCTAAAAGGGAGAAAGATTCTTTATTTTAAAATTATATTAATTGAATTTCAATTAGTTACATGAAATTTTAATACATAAGATTCAGATGTATTTGATTTGGATGTATCTTTGTCTTAAGTAATCGTTATAAAAGCATGTATTCATCAGAATTAATTAAGGGCACTTTAAAAACAATAGTATTAAAGATGCTCGCAGAGAACAAAAGAATGTACGGATACGAGATCACACAAAAAGTGAAAGATCTTACCGGGAACAAAATTCAGATCACGGAAGGCGCGTTGTATCCTACCCTGCATTCGTTAGAAGCCGACGGAATTTTAATTACCGAGACCGAGTACATCGGTAAGCGTGTAAGAAAATATTATTCATTAAGTAAAGAGGGCCAGAGCAAATCGAAAGAGAAAGTAAATGAGTTCGCCGACTTTATGAACACCATGAAATTTTTACTGGAAATAAAACCGGCTTAAAATTAATGTACCTCGTAAGCGATGAACAAATAGAATTCATCCTCAACAATATTAAACAACGTGGCGTTGAGATGGAAGACCTGCAGAATAACCTGCTGGATCATATTTGCTGCATCCTGGAACAAGAGTTGACTGAAGAACAAAATTTTGAAATAGCCTACGAAAAAGTAATAAAACAATTTTTTAATCACGCTCTCTGGGAAATAGAAGAAGAAACGATACTCTTATTAAAGTATAAAAACTATTATAAAATGAAACGCTTCTTGTACATATTGTTGTTTGTGTCGATAGGCTATAATATTTTTGTACTTTCAAAGTTGAGCTACGACTCGTATAAACAAAGACAACAAGTGAACGAGTGGGAATCTTTGGGAAAAATTACTCTGGAAGAAGGGTTCGCTGATTTTATAGAGAAAGTAAAAACTGATCATCCTGAAAAGCTCACAAAAGAATATTACTGCGTGAACTTTATAGGTGATCCCATGTCAGATGAAGAAAGTGAATGGAGTGCATATAGACATGATACAGCTCAAGAAAGAAAAGCCAAACTCTACCGCTTACAAGAATACAATAGCATGGATTCAGTCGCCGGTATTTATAATAAGAATATAGTTCATTTTTTCGCTTTCAGGGGATCAGGTAAAAACATTGATAAACATATTCAAGAGCACACCCCCTTACTAAAAAACATCACTCTTATTAAAGATCAGCGAAAACTATTATCCGGCCTCTGCAATGAAGCAAAAACAGATATTGGATTTGTAAGTCAATTAGTGGTTATAGATAAGAAAGGAAAACTAGTTTATAGATGTAAATATTTGACCAATCAACATATTTTTCTTTCAAAATTTTTAAAAACTCTAACAACTGACGTTAAATGAAAAAATCAGTTAAAATAATTTTGATTGTTTCTCTTATAGTCAATATCTGTTTTGTAGTATTACAGATAGTGGGCAGTTTTCAAAGATCCGCAACAATAGAAAGGAATATCAAAAGTAACTATAAGCAATTTACTAAAGTAGTAGATGTTGATCAAGTAAAACGTAGTTTTTTGGACTCGCTTCATAAAAAGTATCCTGAAACCACTAATAAAAAATACTTTTTTATTAATATATGGGGCACCGGTGATGGCTGGTCAATTAAACAACTTCCAATTCTTGATACTTTAATTACTCCTCTTAAATCAGACGTATCCTATATATTGGTTAATGATGAAAAGCCCGATTATTCTGTACGGATTCTGAAACAAGACACTGCAACAACAAATAACTTTTTATTCATGCATCAATGTGAAGAATTTATGTATGCCATGAGTCAGGAATTAAGAATGAAAAGGAGCTATTACAATTATCCGCGAATTCCATTGATATTAATATTAGATCAATCCGGTAAAACAATTTTTTCTGATACTCTAGAGGCCATTGCAGGACCAAGGTGGTGGCCGAAAGAAAAAGAAGCAGATGAAAAACATATCGCCCTTATTAAAAAAACATTACATGAACTAAAATAAAATATTTAATGTACTCGATCAATGATGAACAAATAGATTACATTCTCAACGACATTAGACGTCGTGGCGTTGAGATGGAGGACCTGCAGTATAACCTCCTGGATCATATTTGTTGCATAGTTGAGCAAAACCTCGAGAGCGGTGGCAACTTCGAGGACTTCTATAGCAAAACCATTCCAAAATTCTTTAAACACGAACTATGGGAGATAGAAGAAGAAACCATCCTATTACTAACCTATAAAAATTATTACACCATGAAAAAAGCAATGATATATGGAGGCGTCATCTCCCTATCGCTGATCGCGTTGGGAACTGTCTTCAAGATTTTCCATTGGCCCGGGGCTGCACCCGCATTATTACTCGGGTTTTTTATTCTCTGTTTTATGTTCTTCCCTTCTGCACTCTATTTAAATTACACCGCCCAAAGAAAAGGACTTGGCACAAACTTATCTGCATTCGCCGGCGGTACAATTTTAATGCTGGGAGTGCTGTTCAAAGTGATGCATTGGCCGGGAACCCCTATGCTCTTAATATTGGGCTTTGGGATCTTGTTGGGCATACTCGTTCCGCTTCTTTTGTTCACGAAACTAAGAGAGAATATCCCTGCAAAAGAAAAAACGACCTATACGATAGGGGCACTAGGGCTTATCGCATTCGGTGCATCAACATTATTCAAAATAATGCACTGGCCCGGAGCCGGACCTTTACTTATCCTTGGGGCTTTCTTTTTGATCGTATTTTTTATTCCAAGGTATACTGACATGCGAATTAAAGCTAACCAAATGAGCCCGGGGCAATTTGTATTCGTGATCACTTTGTCGATGTATGCAGTTGTTTTGGCTTCTTTATTATCTATGAATGTATCGAAAAGTGTGTTGGAGCGTTTTTCAAGAGATGAAGCTGACAATTCAACTATTGTAAAATATTTCGAGAAGAAAAAAGCAAGACTATTGAGCGAAATGGCAAACGATAGCACTATCGCCGCGCAAACGGGAAACAGAAAACTTATAATAGAAAGTGCCGACAAAACTAAAGAGTTGATTCATAATATCCGTTTAGAATTGGTTTCGTTTGTTGAAGGTGTTGATAAGACCCTGGCTCAGGATCTTTTAACTCATCCTAATAGGATAATGAGAAAAGATAATTATGATATGCCAACCTTCTTGCTTTTTAGTGAGCCTGAGAATAAAGCCTCAGCATTAAAAGAATCGATAGAAAATTACCGAGATGTTGTTTTAAAAGCTACCGGAAATAACCAGCAAATCACCAAGAAAATCAATAGTTTACTTAATACCAGTGATAAAGTGAGTAACGAAATTAAGATGACATGGGAATTTAACAATTTCTACCACAGCCCACTCATCAGTATTCTTGCCCGTTTAAGTGACATTGAAAAAAACATTTGTCTAATAGAAAATGAGGTTTTAATTCTAAAATAATTATTCATGAAAAAATCAGTTTATATCACCGGAATTAGCTGCGCCATTTTAATGTTATTCGGATGCGTTGCTAAAGTCATGCATTGGCCGGGGGCTAGTGTAATGTTAATTCTTTCAGTGTTTTTATTTTGCTTCTGGTTCTTACCAACCGCCTTAAAGAACAGTTACGATCAATTACCTCTGAAGAAAATGAAAACACTTCATATCATTTCTTACCTGGTATTTGCAGTTTGTATGATGGGTGTTCTGTTCAAAGTGATGCATTGGCCGGGAGCCGCAGTATTCTTGCTCGTTGGAATATTGTCTCCTTTCGTGATCTTTCTTCCGGTTTACTTATATCACACTCATGAAGAAGAAAAAACAGGGAATAAAAATTTCCTTGGGTTGGTGCTTGGACTTACTTTTTTAGCTGTATTCAGCGTGTTCTTAGCTTTAAGCGTAAGCAGACCAATACTTTATTATGCAGCACAAGCAATTAATAATAATGAAACTACAATTAAGGCTTTAAGTTCCGGCCCCAAAGATAGCGAAGTAAGCAAAGCAGCTGACGAATTATTTGTTTATACTGATGATTTAAAATGTATTCTGCTGAACGAGACAACTGCGAATATGTGCGACGGAAATAAAACAAATGCCAATTACTCAGAAAATAATATTTCCGAAATGCAAAACAGGGAAATGGACACTTATGTTTTTTTAAACGAAGGTGGTGTTCCAAGAGTTAAAATACTGAAAGAAAAAATAGACAAATTCCGCGAAACAGTATTGGCATCAAAAAATACCAGTCCTGAACTAACGGAATTGGTAAATACACTTTTTGATACCAGTGATAATGATATTAATGGCATTTATCCTCCCGGAATTGCATGGGAAAAAAGAGAGTTCAACTACTCTGTGCTTTTCATGCTGGACTTCTTATCCAAACTACAAAGCCATGTTCGCTTGGTAGAGGGTGAGGCTCTGAAGTAGAGACAGAGCATGTTATGAACACAAACACGGCAGCCGTTGCTTAAAAGCGCGGCTGTTTTTTATGCTTTCTATAAGGACTAAGGTACTTGATGTAAATATTTTTTATAACCCCGGACTTAAGTCCGGGGTTATAAGTAAACGAAAAGCCAATGGCTTTAGCCCTGAACTGATAAGCAGAAGCTTTTTAAATTTTTACACCTACAATACAGATATCATCTACTTGTTCCAGATCGCCGCGCCATTCTTCAATTTCCGCATCCAGATATTTTTTTTGTTCTGTCATCGACAGACTACTGCGGCTCAAGATCAACTGTTGAAGCTGCTTGTACTTGAACTTCTTTCCTTTTGGCCCGCCAAACTGATCGGCATAACCATCAGTTACCAAATACAACTGATCATCTTTCTTTAATTCGATCTCATGTAATGTAAAAGGTCTTTCATTATGAGTCAGTCCTACAGGCATTTTATCGGTTTTTGAAATAATGATCTCTTTATTTCGCAAAAGATAGAACGAGTTATTGGCGCCGGCATACGTCATTATATTTTTCTTTTGATCAATAGCGCATAAGATACAATCCATTCCATCTTTACTTACATCACCGCCTTCGGGATTTAAAGAGCGGATGATCTCTTTCCTTGTTTCATTAAGGATAAGGTCAGGTTGCAAGATCCCCCGTTCAATAATTAATTCGTTCAATACAGAAATATTCAGCAAACTCATAAATGCACCCGGAACACCATGTCCAGTACAATCAGCAACGATCAAGTAAAAAATGCCTTTATGTTCGAGTGCCCAATAAAAATCGCCACTCACAATGTCTTTTGGCTTGTACAATAAGAAAAAATCGTTTAAACGGGTCTTAAAATAATTTTCAGAAGTCAAAAGCGCATTCTGAATTCTGCTGGCGTAATAGATCGAAGAAACAATTTCTTTTTGCTTGACCTCAACTATTTCCTTTTGCTTGCTGATCTCAACATTTTTCTGTTCAAGCGCTTTATTTGTTTTGCGCCGCTGTAAATTAACACGGGCTACAATTCCGATAATGATCAATAACAGAACGCCTCCCGCAATACCTGAATAGATCATCCACTCTTTACGCTTCAGATCAAGATCCGAGATCTCTTTTTCTTTTTTTAATAACTGAATGGCTTTTTCATTTTTTTCTTTTCCGTACTTAGCTTCCATGCTCGCTAACTGATCTCCAAAGTTCAGTGAATCATTCAGCTTTGCATACTTTTGATGCGCCTTTAATGCTTTTTTATAATCACCCTGCGCTTCGTAGATCCAGGATAATGATTGATAACTTGCTATCAATCCTTGCGGTGATTTACTGTCTATACTTACTTTGATAGCTGTGTCGATATAACGGAGCGCATCTTTATAATTTCCTTTGATCTTATTAATGTCGCCAAGGTTGCGGTAATTCAATTCCAGGCCTTCCAGGTTATTTATTTCTTTATTTATCTTAAGCGCCCGGTGAAAATAGATCTCAGCTGAATCGTTATTGTGCTTAATGTTGAAAATACCACCAATATTATTCAATGCTAAAGCAATCCCGCTTTTATGGCCGATCTCGTTATTCACGATATAAGATCTTTTATAGTACGCAAGCGCCCCATCGGGATCACCTTGCTCTTCATAGATCAAACCAATATTATTTCCTGAAATGGCAATTCCTTCTTTAAACCCTTTTAAAGTGAACAGGTCGTTTGCATTCAAAAAGTGTTTTAGCGCATCATTCCTGCTTTTTTGTCGCCAGTAGATCAATCCTAAATTATTCTCCGACCAGGCTAAAGCAATTGTATCCCTTATTTCTTCTCTTATGCGGATAGCATTTAAATACCCCTCTGTGGCCACATCAAAAGACCCATGCAGATATGAAGCGAAGCCGATATTATGCCAGCATTGCGCTTCCAGTCTTTTTAATTTATTCTCATGCGCTATCTGTTGTGCGATTCTGTATAAATAGATCGCGCTGTCAGGATCTCCCATTCTTTCCAATGAAAGAGCATACCACCGGATACTTTCAACACGGCCCTTTGGAAAATTACTTTTTTCAGAAAGGAGCCGGGCCTCTGTAGAAACCTGTTTTATTTTTTTATAATCTCCGTTTTCAAATAATCTGTTACAAGACTTGACAATCTCTTTTACTTTAACGGTATCATGCGTGGCAGGTTGCGCGTTTGACAAAAGCGGGAACAGAAATAGTATGATAAGAGCCTTATACATTACACGCTTCAGTTTCATTCTCCCTAAAAATGGGAAATAATCCGCTAATAACCTAGAGCCGGGCCTAACCAGCGCTCTACGGTTTTGAAGTCCATTTTCTTGCGTTTAGAGTAATCTTCAACCTGTTCTTTTGTGATCTTACCAATGCCAAAATATTGAGCTTCTTTATTGGCAAAATACAATCCACTAACTGCTGCAGTTGGCACCATTGCTAAACTTTCAGTTAAAACAATTCCGGTTTCTTTTTCTACATTCAGCAAATTCCAGATCGTTAATTTTTCGGTGTGATCAGGTTGCGCAGGATATCCCGGCGCAGGACGAATTCCGGCGTATTCTTCTTTTATAAGTTCTTCATTGCTCAAAGTTTCATTCTTTGCATAGGCCCAAATTTCGGTACGCACTTTTTTATGCATCAATTCAGCAAACGCTTCTGCCAAACGATCTGCTAAAGCTTTTAACATAATAGCGCTATAATCATCGTGGTCTTTTTCGAAACGCTTAACATGTTCGTCGATTCCGATTCCTGTTGTTAAAGCAAATGCTCCGATATAATCTGTTGTGTTATCTTTATTAGCAACGCCTTTTGGTTTAATAAAATCAGCAAGCGCAATGTTGTATTGGCCTGCCGGCTTTTTTGTTTGCTGACGAATTGTATGAAAAGTACATTTCACACTTTTCCCATCTTCGCTTAACACTTCCACATCGTCATCGTTAATTGCATTAGCAGGATAAATCCCGATAACAGCATTTGCCTTCAGCCATTTTTCTTCAATGATCTTTTTTAGCATTGACTGAGCATCGGCATATAATTTCTTTGCTTCAGCACCACGTTCCTTGTCATCAAATATTTTCGGATACGATCCTTTTAATTCCCAGCTATGGAAAAATGGCGTCCAATCAATGAATTCGGAAATTTCTTTAAGAGAATAATCATTGAATGTTTTGTTTCCTACGAAGGACGGTTTAACAATACTTCCGTTACTGAAATCTAATTTCAATTTGTTTTCACGGGCTTCCGACAAAGGAATAAATTTATTCTGTCCTTGTGCATTTTTATTCTGTTCACGCACACGATCGTAATCTTTATTCACATCGGCCATGAACGCCTCGCGTAATTCGTTCGAAATTAAACTGCTTGCTACAGGAACAGATTTACTTGCGTCATTCACGTGGACAACTGGTCCTGAATAATTTTGCGCGATCTTAACTGCTGTGTGAACTTTAGAAGTTGTTGCGCCTCCTATCAACAAAGGCGTTTTAAATCCAAGACGTTCCATTTCCTTTGCAACGTGAACCATTTCGTCCAATGAAGGTGTGATCAAGCCACTTAGACCAATTACATCTACATTATGATGTCGTGCCTGCTCCAAGATCCTATCGCACGATACCATTACGCCAAGGTCGATGATCTCGTAATTGTTACATGCTAATACGACTCCAACAATGTTCTTTCCGATATCGTGGACATCGCCTTTTACTGTGGCCATTAAAATTTTTCCGGCATTACTTCTTCCATCCCCTACTATACCGGCCTTTTTATTTGCCTCCTTTTCCGCTTGCAAGAATGGTTCAAGATATGCTACCGCTTTTTTCATAACGCGTGCACTCTTTACTACTTGCGGCAAGAACATTTTTCCACTTCCAAAGAGATCTCCAACAACATTCATTCCATCCATTAACGGGCCTTCAATAACGTGAAGCGGCCTTCCTAATTTTTGACGTGCTTCCTCAGTATCCGCATCAATGTACTCAACCAATCCTTTTACCAAAGAATAACTTAAACGTTCTTCAACGGTTCCTTTTCGCCACTCCAGATCTTTTTCTGTTTTTTGTGCCGAAATGCCTTTCAATGAATCAGCATGTTCAACTAAACGTTCGGTTGCATCGTCTCTCCTGTTCAACAGCACATCTTCAACTAATTCCAATAATTTTTTATCTATATCATCATAGATCACCAATTGAGAAGGATTCACAATTCCCATGTCCATCCCGTTTTTCACAGCATGAAATAAAAATGCCGAGTGAATGGCCTCCCGCACATGATCATTGCCCCGGAAAGAGAAACTTACATTACTAACTCCACCGCTTACTTTTGCATGCGGCAAATTTTCTTTGATCCATTTAGTTGCATTAAAGAAATCCAATGCGTTCAAACGGTGTTCTTCCATTCCGGTTGCCACAGGGAAAATATTCGGATCGAAAATAATATCCTGTGGAGGAAAATTTACTTTATTAACTAATACATCATATGCCCGCTTACAAATATCAATCCGTCTTTGCAAAGTATCTGCCTGGCCAACTTCATCAAAAGCCATGACAATAACAGCAGCGCCGTATTGTTTTATTTTTTGCGCCTGTTCAATAAATTTTTCTTCCCCTTCTTTTAATGAAATTGAGTTGACGATGGCTTTCCCTTGTACACACTTCAATCCGGCTTCGATAACAGTCCATTTAGAAGAATCGATCATGATCGGCACTCTTGAAATATCAGGTTCAGAAGCGATCAGGTTTAAAAATTTGGTCATCGCTGCTTCGCTGTCCAACATCCCCTCATCCATGTTCACATCGATTACCTGGGCGCCACCATCTACCTGTTCACGTGCAATTGATAAAGCTTCCTCGTAATTTTCTTCTTTAATTAAGCGTAAGAATTTTTTAGAGCCTGTAACATTTGTGCGCTCACCTACGTTCATGAAATTACTTTCCGGCCGAAGTGTTACGGGTTCCAATCCGCTTAAGTGCATTAATGTATCAGCGGTTGGTTTTTTTCTTGGCTTAGCTGTTTTTGCTAATTCGGCAATGCGTTTGATATGTGAAGGTGTCGTTCCGCAACAGCCGCCAACAATATTTAAAAACCCTGCTTTTAAAAAATCTTCTATCTGGTGACCCATTTCGTGAGCATCCTGGTCATATTCGCCGAATTGGTTCGGTAAACCTGCATTCGGATAAGCACTCACATAGAATGGCGCTTTATCAGAAAGTTCTTCCAAATACGGGCGCATATCTTTTGCCCCTAACGCACAATTCAATCCAACACTTAAAAGATCAACGTGAGAGATCGAATTTAAAAATGCTTCTGTGGTTTGTCCGGATAAAGTTCTTCCGCTGGCATCAGTTATCGTTCCCGACACCATTACCGGCATTTTTATATTTTTTTCCTTACACACATTTTGAATAGCGAACAATGCGGCTTTCGCATTCAATGTGTCGAAAATAGTTTCTACTAATAAAATATCTGCGCCGCCCTCAATTAATCCTTTAGCTTGTTCTGCGTAAGCTTCCACTAATTCATCAAACGTAATGGCACGGAAACCGGGATCATTTACATTTGGAGATAATGATAAGGTGCGGTTGGTTGGCCCGAATGCACCGGCTACATATTTTGGAACGTTAGCTAATTCAGGAAATTCCTTTTTAAATTCTGCAACAGCTTCCTTTGCTACTTTAGCTGACTCATAATTCAATTCGTAAGCCAACTCCTGCATGTCATAATCAGCCATTGCCACAGTGGTTGCACTGAATGTATTTGTTTCAATGATATCAGCACCCGCTTTCAAATATTCTTTGTGAATAGCTTTAATAATTTGTGGCTGGGTAATAGACAATAGGTCGTTATTGCCTTTAAGATCCTTAGGCCATTCCGAAAAACGTTTGCCGCGGTAATCCTTTTCCTCCAGTTTATATTGCTGGATCATGGTGCCCATAGCACCATCAATTACCAAAACACGTTTTTCAAGTTCTTTTTTAATATCAGGGTTCATAAGCTTATTTGAGTTGTCCGTAGTAAATTTTTGTATCGTAATCCAATCGCACCACGCCATTTTCCTGGTAGCGCATAAATATTTTCTTTAAACAGTATATCATGAAATCAAAATCCTTATGCCCCTCGTTGGGCATATACGATGATGACAATACTCTTCCTTTCAATCCTTCAAAATTAACATCCTGGTAATTATAGAAACTCTTCTCCTTATAATTACCTTCTCCGAAAAAATTATCGAATTGGGATCTCTCTTGTGTGTTCTTATGGTTCACTACTAAATAATCCGTACCGAACATTTGCAGGAAATCTTCATACACTTTCAAAAAATCAGTTGAATCGGTTCTCCTGTCATTCCACATCAACACTACAGATCCATTTGGTTTTCCCGAAGGGACTGATCCCCGTAATATCCGCTTGCATTCCCTTTTGAACCAATCGTTATTGAACCAATGAAAGGCCTGCGCGCAAACTACAACATCAACACTATGATCATCAAGGTTCGTGTCTTCAGCTTTTCCATTAACAGAAACAAATAATTTTTTATCTGCATAATGTTGAAGGATCGCTTCTGCGGCATGACGCATTGGTTCGTTAGGCTCTACACCAAAAACTTTATAATTATTATTTAAGAACAATTCGGAAGATATTCCTGTTCCTGAACCAATATCCGCGACAACAGAATTTTGAGCAAGAATTCCTTCTGCTTTCAAAAAGTCAACTACCTCCGTGGGATAATGCGGACGGTATTTGACGTAATTGTCAACGCGGTCTGAAAATCTATTTGTTACTATCGTCATTAAATAAAAAAATCCCTTCACGTTTTACCGGAAGGGATCAGCATATTTTGTTTTTCTTAAATACTAATTACTCCGGCTTATTTGCACCACATTTTACAGTGATCACGATTTCCCACCTTCTATCTGTTCGTAGTTTTGAGTTCGTTGTTCATAGACATTAATCTACCAACTACGAACCGCGAACTACCAACTATCCAGGGTTGGTAAGGTATCAACGGGCGTGTCCCTCCTCCTTTCGCAATAAGCATATTATAAAGAACTTGTGTAAAGATACGGCTTTTTCAAATAATAAAAAATCGTTATTTTAGAGCTAAAATCACCGGATGAAAGCCATTTTTTTAACCTTTTTCAGTCTTTTTACGATAACTTGTTTTTCCCAGTCAAAAACCGACATTTCAGAGGTAACTGAGGCCATGAAAAAACAAGAAGCCGCATGGAACAAGGCCGATATTGAAGGGTTTATGGCTTATTATTGGAAAAGCGATAGCCTTAAATTTATTGGCAGCAAAGGCATTACTTATGGCTGGCAAAAAACGCTCGATAATTACAAAAAAAGCTACCCGACGGCGGATGCAATGGGCTTTCTGACCTTTGAAAACAGTACAGTTGAACAGCTTTCACCTGTAAAAATATTTGTGATCGGTAAATGGCATTTGAAACGTAAAGAAGGTGACGTTGGCGGATCGTATACCCTACTCTGGAAAAAGATAAATGGTAAATGGGTGATCACAGTTGATCACACGAGTTAAGATTTGTTTTTTCTTTTTAATTCACTTACGTTTCGTTCGATATATTTTTCAGTGGGCATTAGCGATTGCTGAATCCGTTTTGCATAAATAATAGAGTCAAGGATCTCCTTTTGTTTTTCTTCCACTAAAAATTTTTGTTGTTCGATTATTTTTTTCTGTTTTTGTTCAACCCTGAATCTTTTAAATAAGAACCCCGCGAAAACAATAATTAAAATAAGCCCGCCATACAAAGTATAGCGCTTTGTTTCTTCCTGCTTCAATTGGATCGCAACCACTTTTTTCTCTTCGGCTATTTTTACACTGTCTGCTATTACCTTTCTTTGATAATCAAACTCGAATTGCTTTTTTAAGCTGTGCTTCCGGGTTTTTTCGTTCATCACAGTATCACGCATAGCAATATATAATTCGTACATCGCCAGGGCTTCGTTTCCTTTGCCTTGTTGTTTATATATTTTATAAAGTAAAGACGAAGCATCACATATATTTAGAGGGTATTGAATTTTCTCCGACATTTTTAAAGCTCTTTTCCCATACTCTTCTGCCGTTTTAAGATCCTTCTTTTCTAAGTATAAAGAACCGATATTCCTTAAACTATTAGCAATTCCATGAGCATCCTGAATTTCTTCTCTGAGTTTAAGGCTTTCTGTAAAATAGACCATCGCGCTGTCATAATTTTGTGCCTCACGATACATATAGCCTATATTTATCAAACAAGTTGCTATTCCTCCTTTTTCGCCCATGCGCTCGTATAGCTTTAATGCTTCTTTGAAATTCTTTAAGGCATTAACATTGTCATTCTCTTCCCTGTAAATGTATCCGATGTTTAAAATTGTTGAGGCTACTCCTGAAAAGTTATTGAAGCTTTTTTCGATCTCAAGGCTTTTTGCCAGATATTCTTTAGCGCGGGCTCTTATCCCCTGTTTGAAATAAATAATCCCAATATTGTTGTAAGAAATAGCCATGCTTTTTTTATCCTTGAGTTTTTCCTGGATCTTCATCGCATCCATATAATAATCGAGAGCTTTCATTATGTCGCCCTGATTTTCAAAGATCCAGCCGGTATTTACAATTGCATTTGCCATTCCGAGTTCATTCCCTGCTTCTTCAAACAAACGGAAACTTTTTTTATGATACTCAAGGGCTTTTGCTATTTCACCTGAATTATGATAGATAACTCCCAGGTTATTATAAGTATTTGCCGCTCCCGACTTGTCATTAATATCTTCTAAAAGTTTAATGCTCTGCTCGTACAAGCGGGTTGCTTCTTTCACATCACCTTTTTGATGATAGGAAGTGCCTTTGTTATTCAAATAAGTGGCTTTATATCTTAACAGAAGTATTTCTAACTCTTTTTCCGGCTTTTGCTTAAGTTGTCGTTCGACAATAACGCTGATCTGATCATTGTATGTTTGCCACTCCCCTTCTTCAGCTATCTCTGATAAAGATGCGAGAATAGATAATTTTACAGTATCATGACATGGTTTGGCTAAAGCAATTTTTAAAGAATCAACGTTTTGTGTTTTAGCTATACTGAAAAGCAAACAAAATATGACCAATAACTTGCCTTTCGCCATTTTGATCACCTCTTTAATAATTTCTCGAGTATTTCCTGCGCGCTTTTTGCAATAACTGTACCAGGACCAAAAATAAAAGAAACACCTGCTTTGTAAAGAAAATCATAATCCTGTTGAGGGATAACTCCACCTGCAACTACAATAATATCTTCGCGCTTATATTTTTTTAATTCCTCAATTACCTGCGGAACCAAAGTTTTATGTCCTGCCGCTAAACTACTCACACCTAAAATATGTACGTCGTTCTCTACCGCTTGCTTTGCTGCTTCGGCAGGCGTTTGAAATAAAGGACCGATGTCTACATCAAATCCCATATCGGCAAAACCAGTAGCAATCACTTTTGCACCTCGGTCATGACCATCTTGTCCCATTTTAGCCACCATGATACGTGGACGGCGGCCATCTTTTTCGGCGAATTTATCTGCTAATTCGCGGGCTTTTGCAAAATCTTTATCCATGCTGATCTCTTTACTGTAAACTCCGGCTATTGAACGGATGTTGGCTTTGTACCGGCCAAATATTTTTTCGAGTGCAAATGAAATTTCTCCTAACGAGGCGCGGACACGGGCTGCATTTATAGATAACTCCAATAAATTTCCTTTTCCTGTCTTCGCTGCTTCTGTCAATGCCTCCAATGCCTTCTGAACTTCACCTTCATTCCGTTCAGCCTTTAGTTTTTTCAAGCGTGCGATCTGTTGATCCCTTACTTTGGCATTATCAACATCTAATATATCAATATTCGTTTTTTCTTCTGTCTTATAAGCGTTAACTCCTACGATAATGTCTTTTCCACCATCAATACGTGCCTGTTTTCTTGCAGCGGCTTCTTCGATCCGCATTTTTGGAATTCCTGTTTCGATCGCTTTGGCCATTCCGCCTAACTCTTCCACTTCCTGAATTAAAGTCCAGGCTTTATGAGCTAATTCATTAGTTAAGCTTTCAACATAATAAGAGCCTCCCCAGGGATCAACTACTTTGCAAATATTTGTTTCTAGCTGCAAGAATAATTGTGTGTTACGTGCTATACGCGCACTGAAATCAGTGGGTAAGGCGATCGCTTCATCCAATGCATTTGTATGTAAACTTTGTGTTCCGCCCATTGCAGCTGCTAAAGCTTCAATACAAGTACGCGCAACATTGTTATAGGGATCCTGCTCGGTTAAACTCCAGCCGCTCGTTTGACAATGTGTTCGCAATGCCATTGACTTTGCCGATCTGGGATCGAACTGCTTCACTATTTTCGCCCACAACATTCTTGCCGCCCGCATTTTAGCGATCTCCATGAAATGATTCATGCCGATCGCCCAGAAAAAAGACAAGCGCGGCGCGAATGCATCAATATCCAATCCTGCTTTTACACCGGTACGGATGTATTCCAATCCGTCTGCTAAAGTATATGCTAATTCAATATCTGCAGTGGCACCCGCTTCCTGCATGTGATACCCGCTGATAGAAATTGAATTGAACTTGGGCATATTTTTTGAAGTGAATTCAAAAATATCAGCAATTATTTTCATTGAAGAACCCGGCGGGTATATATAAGTATTCCGCACCATGAATTCTTTTAAGATATCATTTTGGATAGTGCCGCTTAACTTATCCATACTAACGCCTTGCTCCTCTGCAGCAACAATATAAAATGCAAGGATCGGAAGCACTGCGCCATTCATTGTCATGGAAACACTCATTTGATCAAGAGGAATTTGATCAAACAAGATCTTCATATCTAAAATTGAATCAATAGCAACTCCTGCTTTTCCAACATCGCCTTGCACTCGCTCATGGTCACTATCATAACCACGGTGTGTTGCGAGGTCGAATGCAACCGATAATCCTTTTTGTCCGCCTGCCAGGTTCCTTCTGTAAAATGCATTGCTTTCTTCCGCAGTGCTGAATCCGGCGTATTGACGGATCGTCCAGGGATTTTGAACATACATACTGGAGTATGGCCCGCGTGCGAATGGAACTATACCGGCTCCGAATTTCAAATGTTCAAGTCCTTTGGAATCGGATGGAGTATAGATAGGTTTTATGTCGATCTGTTCCGCTGTGGTAAAAGTGTCTTTCTTTTCCTCTGTAACAGAAGCATTTTTAAATGAATATTTTATTTTGGAAAAATCTTTTCTCATCAGTTCACTTTGGTTACAGATCTCTCTTTTTCAATTTCAGAAGCTATACGAACAGGTTTTATCGGACGGATATCTTTAGTTACTGAAGAACTTTCTTTTCCTCCGTAATAATTTATCTTTTCGTTCTTGTTTTCGAATTTATTCACTCCGATCAAAACCAATTTCCCTTCCTTCACTTCCTGTTTTAATGAAGCGGCGCCTTGCTCAACCAAATCCTGGATGAAATTATTTTTCATGCAAGCGATAAATCCGCCTTTACTCTCGATCACTTTAAATTGTTCCCACGCTTTTTCAGCTATTGATTCAGTAACTGATTCTATATAATAAGACCCTGCGGAAATATCAGCTACTTTGTTCAAATACGCTTCGTCTTTTAATATATGTTGCTGATTGATCGCAATGCGTGAGCTAAAATCAGATGACTTATCAAAACCTTCATTGTATGGTAATACACTTAAACTATTTGTTCCGCCTATAACAGCACTCATCGCTTCTGTTGTTGTACGCAACATATTATTGTAAATATCCATACAACTTTTATCAGCCATTGTAGTTTGTGCATGTATATGGATCGGGAAGTTAGTTTTGTATTGTTCCTGAAGTAATGCTATCAGTTTTCTGAAAGCGCGGAATTTTGCGATCTCTGTAAAAAAATCGGGGGCTACAGAAAAAGAAAAATGAAGTGTTTTATCCTTTAAACTATTTTGTTCGGACAAATAATTAAAATATTCGTTCGCATGCGCTAATCCGATCGCTAATTCGTTTACCGTACTTGCGCCTGCATCTTCATATAGACCAATATTTACAGGAATATGTTTTAACTTTTTCAGAACAGAAAGATCTTTTATTTCATCATCATGCCATTCGCCATAGAAGGCGAACAAATGCAAAGGATCAATATTCACAAAGCACTTTATTTTCCCATCATGTTCATTTACTTTTCCATAATGTGCTTTCAGATCTTCTAACACGTGCAGTGCATCATTCGTGATCACGAATTGAGAATAAATGTGTTCGAGTGAAATGTCTTTTATAAGAACAGATGTATTGATCCTTTTATTAATGAAAAAAGACAATCCGCTTGCTCCGCCTTCCAATGCTTTTAATGCTCTTTGATTTGCCTCCTTTTCATCACTGACCATGATCTGCTCACAAATATCCCAATCACAAGTAGTGAAGAGCGGTTCATGTTTTTGATCTAAGTCCTCTGAAGTATAAAACGGATTTACATTAAACCCATTGTGTGTTTTCCACACCAGCTGCTCAAAATTTACTCCTTTAAGGTCTTTAATTATCTGTTCTTTCCATTGGGCGGAAGTAACGCCTGTAAATTCTGTGAAAAGATGTTTCATACTTCTATTTAAGAAAGATCCGGTTAAAATAGTTTTGCGATCTCTTTTTTCGCGTATTCCAATGCTATCTCATTTGGCATTTTTTTATCTAAGCCCGCCACGATATTCAGGATCATCATTGCTAATTCATTACTCGGTGCATCAGTCGGAACTTTTGTAGCAGAGATATTTATCAATTTAATGATCTCTTCTTTTGCTGTCTTTACCAGCTCCCATGTATTATGCGACACAAAGATCTGTTGCGAAATATTATGTTCATATTCCGATTTTATTGTTTGAATAAGATCCTGGTGCAATTGTCTGCTGCTGATCCCGTGCTTATTTACGCGGATCACTAAATTGTTCGGATTGATGCGCTCTAAAAAAATAACAATACGCTCGTATGCCTGGATCTTTTGCGGCGTTATCATGTTAATAGAGATCTTTTTTGTTTCATGCTCACGGCGCTCCTGTTCGTTCTTAAAATACTTTTGAAAGAAAAAGAAGGCGGCTAAAAAAACCACCGTTGCCGGTAAAATGATCTTTAATAGGTCGATAATTGCTTCCATACTATTTTTCTAAAGGTTAACCCTCTGAAGTGGGATAAATTTCGTGATTATTTTGTTCATTTTATCATTGTTTGATCTAAATATTTGTCCGAATTTTATCTCGTTTTCTTCCTTTTATTGCTAAATAACGCACTATTTTACAGGAAAATACAGGGAAGGGTCAATTTTTCGGTTTTTTTGTGGAATTACACGTTCCTCTACATCTAAATATCATAAAAACAAGGTTATGACTTTCAAGAAAATTTATACGGCTCTACTGATGTGCATCGCAAGTGCCATCATCTCGATGGGGTTTTTCAGTAATTTTTTTACTAAACAGGCCGATTTCATCATCAATAAAGGTGACAGTTATGATAAACTATGGAAGCGCGTTGACAGTTGTAATAATAAAGGCTTGACTGAATCGGCTTTAAAAGTTGTTGAAGTTATTTATGCCAAAGCAAAAGCGGATAATAATGCAGCTCAATTTGTAAAAGCCGTATTGCACCGCATGAAATTTGAAGCCTATAAAGAAGAGTTCTCGTTAGAAAAATCAATTATCAAGTTACGTGATGAAGCAGAGGCAGCTAAATATCCTGTGAAACCTGTTCTTCATAGTATTCTTGCTGATGCCTACTGGCAATATTTTCAAAACAACAGATGGAAATTCTATAATAGGAGCACAACGGTAAATTTTAAGAACGACGATATTACAACCTGGGATCTGAAAACAATTACAGATGCAACTATTAAAAATTATAAAACTTCTTTAGAGAAACCCGATACATTAAAACGTACCAAGGTTGATATATACGATGATGTTATTGAAAAAGGAACAACCGAATGCCGCAAATGGAGGCCCACTTTATACGATTTTCTTGCTCACCGGGCACTGACATTCTTCATGGGACAAGAACCGGATATTTCCCGTCCCGCTAATCGTTTTACTGTTAATGAAGATATTTATTTAAAAGCATATCCTGAATTTTTGAATGCCGACATAAAAAATCCTTCAGATAGTTTAGAAACAAAATATTATGCTTTGAAATTGATGCGGGATGTGATCCGCTTTCATCAGAATGATAATAATCCCGATGCGTTGATAGATGTTGAATTGTTACGCCTGGATTACGTTCACAATCATTCTCAAAATGTTAAAAAAGACACTTTATATTTTAATTCCTTAAAAGGATTAGAGTCTAAATTCTCTTCCAGTCAACGTGTGACTGAGATCGATCACCGAATGGCAAATTGGTATTTACAAAAAGCAAACCAATACAATCCTTTGGTTAGCGATAGTTATAAATGGTACAAAAAAACAGCGAAAGAAATTTGTCAGGCTGCGATAAAAAAATTTCCGGAATCTTATGGCGCTAAAGAATGTCAGAACACCATTTATTCTATCGAAGCAAAAACAATGAATTTGGTTGTTGAAGAGGTAAATGAGCCCAACAAACCATTCCGTGCAATGGTTGCAACCGCCAATATCAACAAAATGTATTTCAAGATCGTAAAGACCTCCCATCTTGAATTGCGCAAGTTCTATAGGAATTTGTATAGCGAAAAACTATACCACAAATTCAATACATTGCCTATAGTAAAAACATTCGAACAGGAAATTCCGAACGACGGCGACTATCAAAGTCACAACCTGGAAATAAAAATGCCCGAATTAGCTGCAGGATATTATGTGATCCTTTCTTCCTTAAATCCGGATTTCAAATACGAAAGCAATTTGACCTCCTATGCACCCGTAATTGCTTCAGACATTACAACTATTGAACGCCGTAAGGATGATGGCTCTTATGATTTTTATGCTGTCCATCGTCAAACTGGCGAGCCGTTAAAAAATATCACAGCGCAAGTGTGGCATGAAAAATACAGTTACGTAACCCGTGAATATGAAGTAAAAAAAGGAGAATCTTATAAAACGGATGATAAAGGCTATTTCAATGTTGGTTATCACAAAGAAGAAGACCGTTCGTTCTTTGTTGAGATGATCAATGGCAACGATTCGTACTTCAACAATAACAGCTACTACACTTACAAACCATACAATAATGAATATACACAGGTCCGCTCATTTATTTTTACGGACAGAGCTATCTACCGCCCCGGACAAACTGTTTATTTTAAATCAATCGTTTTAGAAGGAAAGAATAACGACAATTATAAAATAAAAACTAATTATCCCGTGACTGTTACTTTCTACGATGTGAATTATCAGAAGGTGTCTTCGCTTGATCTGACCACAAATGAATTCGGAACTGTAAGCGGATCTTTCGTTGCGCCTCAAGGTGTTTTAAATGGGCAAATGCGAATTACTGACGGACACGGACAAACTTATTTCTCAGTAGAAGATTACAAACGTCCCAAATTTGAAGCAAATTTTAATCCTGTAAAAGGTTCTTACAAAATAAATGATGAGATAACAGTTACGGGTGTTGCAAAAGCCTATGCCGGAAATGTAATTGATGGTGCTAAAGTAAATTACCGCGTTATCCGACAGATCAATTATCCATATTGGTATTGGTGGTACCGTTCTTATTATAATTCAGGAAATGAAACTGAAATTACCAATGGGGAAACGATTACCAATGATACAGGCGCTTACATAATTAAATTCATAGCATTGCCTGATGAAAGTGTTTCGAAAACAAGCCAGGCTACTTATCAATACCGTGTGATCGCTGATGTTGTTGACATTAATGGAGAAACACATAGTTCAGAAACTTATGCAACTGTTGGATATCAGGCGATCAAACTAACTGTAGATGGTGAAGATATAATTGATCAGAATGCATTCAAGCCATTTAATATTACTACCTACAATTTAAATGGAGTTGCCGAAGCGACAAAAGGTAAATTCGTAATTTATAAATTACAACAGCCCGAAAAAGTTTTCAGAAACCGTATTTGGGCACAGCCGGATCGTCACACTCTTACAAAACAAGAGTATTATACAACTTTTCCGAATGATCTTTATGCTGATGAACTAAATAAATACAAATGGGAAAGGGAAAAACTTATAGTTGAGAAAGAATTTGATACCGGCTCTAAAACAGAATACGATCTTGCCTCAGAATTAAAAAACCAAAAGCCCGGGGTTTATATTATTGAAGCACTTTGTAAAGATAAATTCGGGGAAGATGTAAAAGCTTTCGCTTACTTTACATTATTCAACCAGGATAACACAAACATTCCTGAACAAACACCGGATTGGTTTTATTTCCCAAAAACAAAAGCTGAACCGGGAGAAAAGATCTCTTATATCCTCCACTCTGCCTATCCGAATGTTAATTATATGTTCGAGTTAGAACATCAGGGCAAAGCTTTAGTTACAAAAACCGTAACAACTGCCATGCAGCCGAATGAAATTATAGTAGAAGAATCTTACCGCGGTAATTTTGCATTTCATACAACTTTCATAAAGAACAACCGTTTTTATCACCACAGTAATGTGGTTACTGTTCCTTATACCAATAAAGAACTTGATATAGAATTTCAAACGTTCAGAAATAAATTATTACCGGGACAACAGGAAGAATGGAAGCTGATCATTAAAGATAAAAAAGGGGATAAGGCTGCGGCTGAATTAATGGCCGGTATGTATGATGCTTCTTTGGATGCATTCGCTGCAAACAATTGGTATTTCAATGTTTACAATACATACTACGCAAGGCTGAATTGGGCCTCAGGTGTTGGTCACCAAAATAATTCTACAGAATTCAACAATCTTGGAAGTAATTATGTGTCGGTACCCGGTCGTTATTACGATTACTTGAATTACTTCGGTTTATATTTCTACAGCAATTACTATTACAGGGGCGGGCGCGAATATGATTCATACGATGGTGCTTACCCTGCCACAGAAGCTTCAGGAAATGTAGCAATGGATGAAGTGAGCACCACTAAATCCGCACCATCTCCAAAACAATCTATGAACCGGATGAAAAAAGCCGATGAAAAAAACATGGAGATGAAAGAGGAGGCCGAAACAGTAACAGGATACGCAGAGAGTAATGGTCCGGGTAAAGCTATGGGCGGTGCTGATAAAGACGGAAAAAAAGGAAAAGAAGATGAATTAAAAAATGTAAAAGCGCGAAGTAATTTTAATGAAACAGCTTTCTTCTTTCCGCATTTAGAAACAAATGAAAAAGGCGAGACTGTGATTAAATTCACTGTTCCGGAAAGTTTAACTAAGTGGAAAGTGATGGGCCTTGCTCATACAAAGGACCTGAAGATCGGTCAGTTCACAAAAGAAGTGGTGACGCAAAAAGAATTAATGGTTGCTCCAAATGTTCCGCGCTTCTTCCGTGAAGGTGATAAAATGACTTTCATTTCTAAAATCTCAAATTTATCCGAAGCTGACATGAAAGGTTTTGCGGAATTGAAATTGTATGACGCATTAACTGAACAAGAGATCTCTCACAAAATGATAGAAGCGGTGCATGGTGAATTTCCAACTATCGGATACAGGGATTTTGCAGTGAAAAAAGGATTAAGCACAACCATGGAATGGAACATTGCTATCCCGGAAGGTTATTCTGCTATTAAATATAAAATTGTTGCGAAAGCCGGAAACTTCAGTGATGGAGAAGAAATGGCAGTCCCTGTTTTAACTAATCGTATGCTCGTGACTGAAAGCATGCCTTTACCGATTAGAAGCAATCAAACCAAAGAATTTGATTTTGTGAAATTCGGCAATCAGAATAATAATTCTACAACATTAAAAAATCATTCTTATACTTTAGAGTTCACAGCAAATCCGGCTTGGTACGCAATTCAGGCATTGCCTTATTTGATGGAATATCCTTACGAATGTGCGGAACAAACGTTCTCAAGATATTACGCGAATACCTTATCTTCTTATGTTGTGAATTCAAAGCCAAAGATCAAATCAATATTTGAAGCATGGAAAACCTCAAGCCCCGATGCATTCTTATCTAACTTAGAAAAAAATCAGGAATTGAAAGCGGTTATATTGGAAGAAACCCCTTGGGTATTACAATCGAAAAGTGAAAGTGAGAATAAAAAACGTGTTGGTTTATTATTTGACTTAAACAAAATGGCTAACGAACAAGCCCGCGCTTTCAAAAAATTACAAAAAGCCCAAACTTCAAATGGAGGGTTCTGGTGGTTTGAAGGCGGACCTGATGATTGGTACATTACCCAGCACATCGCTTGCGGTTTTGGCCACATGGATAAATTAGGCGCTATTAAAACGCGTGAGAATTCTGAGATTTGGAATATGGTAAGCAATGCGGTTCAATATTGCGATAACAGAATGCGTGAAGAATATGAATTGGTGAAAAAATACAATCCAAAATACAAAACTGAAAATCATTTGAGCTATATGGCCATCCAGTATTTGTATATGAGAAGTTTCTTTAAGGATATTAACATCTCGAACAGAAATAAAGAACACTTTGAATATTACAAAAAGCAAGAACAATCCTATTGGTTACAGAATGGACGTTTTATGCAAGGGATGATCGCTTTAAGTTTACATCGTTATGCTGATCTAAATACCCCGAAAGATATTTTAAAATCGTTGAAAGAAAATTCATTGAACAGTGAAGAAATGGGAATGTACTGGAAAGAGAATTATGGTTATTACTGGTATGAAGCTCCGATTGAAATGCAGGCTTTAATGATCGAGGCTTTTGATGAAGTGAACAATGACCTGAAAGCTGTAGATGATCTGAAAACATGGTTGATCAAAAGCAAACAAACACAGCATTGGGGAACCACACGTTCGACCACAGAAGCTGTTTATGCCTTATTATTGAAAGGAACAGATTGGTTAGCCACTGAACCAAATGTTGAAATTACAGTTGGCGATATTGTTCTTGACCCAAAAAATGATAAGAGCATCAATGCAGAACCCGGAACAGGTTATTTCAAAAAAACATGGAGCGGTTCTGATATTAAAACCTCAATGAATAAGATCAAAGTTGCTAAGAAAGATCAGGGTGTTAGTTATGGTGCTGTATACTGGCAATATTTTGAGCAGTTAGATAAAATTACGCCTCATGAAACGCCTTTGAAGATCAAAAAACAATTATTTCTTCAAAAGAATACTGTAGGCGGTCCTGTTATTGAACCGATCACAGCTACTACTAAATTAAAATTAGGCGATAAGATCAAAGTTCGTATAGAATTGCGGGTTGACCGTGACATGAATTATGTTCACATGAAAGATATGCGGGCTGCAGGATTTGAACCAACCAATGTATTCAGCGGTTATAAATGGCAGGATGGCTTAGGTTATTATGAAAGTACCAGAGATGCTGCTACAAATTTCTTTTTCTCTTATTTAAATAAAGGGACTTATGTATTCGAATATCCGGTTGTAGTTAATCACTATGGTGATTTCAGTAACGGAATAACCACAATTCAGTGTATGTATGCCCCTGAATTCACCAGTCATAGTGAAGGAATAAGGGTTAAGGTGGTGAAAAACTAATTATTAAACGGCCGGTGTTGGTTCGTCGGCTGTTTTTATTCTATAAATACAGGTGTTTATGTATATTTGTTATCCGTTAACAAATGATACGCTCCATCTACCCAAAATTAATTTTCAGTCTGGCCTGTGCCGCACTTCTTTGTGCGTGTTCAGGCGGTGGATTTGAGGTTGAGGACTTTGACCCGCTTTCTAATTATTCGGAAAAACAAAACGATACGCTTTACAGGATCAATGCTGATTTGACCGATGCTGTGTTGAACGGAATAGAAATTCCAACAAAACGGCAAACATATAATGGCTATTTTGTATTTACTTTTAAAGTAAAGAATACTTCCTCCGATATTAAAAAATACTATTATAAGATCTACTACCAAAATCAATCTTACAAGTTTTGCGATACAGTTCCTTTAGCTTATGAGAATTTTTATGGCAGCTGGGATGAAGGAGTGTACACTTTTAAAGCTACAAAGATCTTAAATCCCGGCGATGAAATTACTGTAAAAGATAGTTTTAAGATTGCCGGCAACCCCAGAAACGAACAATTATATTTCGGGCCGGATCCCGCCAAATACATTGCAATTGACGATTCCATAAGATCAAAAATGAATTTTGTCCGCTCCGTTCCGGGATGGATGAAAACTTGTACCGAAAAAGCAAAAGAATTAGGCACTACTGTTGATGAACAGGTTTATGTAAATGCTTTATGGGGTATAAATTATGAAAAGCAACGGCTTAAAGAGGTAAACAATCGCTGGAAACGCAATCCACGAATGGGGACATATGAGTTCATGCTGGTAGTTACTTCTCCTGAAGATATCGGTAAGATCCCAATGGGAATCCGCGATATTCAGAAAAGCGATTCTGCCGGTAGATTTTTAAACCCATTTGGGTATTTCCTATTACAAGAAGGGAGAAATTTAAAGAACACATTTGTAATTTATTCTGATAAAAAATTAAAGGTACGGTCCCAGTTAGATCTTGGGTCCGGAATTTACGTAGATAAATTAGGTATCAATAAATCACAATTCTCATTAGAAGCACTTAATAGCAATTGTAACAACTCACCTTCCCTCTATAAAAAAGCACAATTCACTCAGTATTTTCACAATATTGATAAAGACTACACGGTTTATAATATCCCGGAGATCCGCGATGTAACAGGAGAAAATCTAACAAAGGCTGAGTACGATGAATTTCAGAAAAAATACGCTGACCCCAGATCACGGACAAAATTATTTGTAAGCACTTCCTACTTTCCGTGCAAAACTGTTATTTCAGATCCAAAGGCCAGGAAACTCACTATGATCGTTCCTGCCACTGAACCTGGTAATTATAAAAAAGAGCACGTTGGTCTTTCCTCAAGGATCGGATATACCTATGGAAAATTCAGGGCAAAAATCAAATTCCCAAAAATGTTAAGTAAAGATAATGTCTGGAACGGCATCACAAATGCGTTTTGGTTATTATTCCAGGAAGATTCCCCATGGAATTATCGCAGGAACTGCAACGGGAAAATCGGATATATTCCTAAAGCAGCGCCGAATAATGAAGAATCCGTAAAACAAAGCAAAAAAAGCTTGTGTTATTCCGAGATCGATTTTGAGATCGTAAAAGAGTCCCGTTATTGGCCTAAGAGCTCTTATGCAAATACAAAAACACCTTTTAAATCGGAAAGTGGATTTGATGACAATATAATGGTCGCCTGTACAAATTGGGACATGGCCTGCAGCGAACCAAAGGATTTTTTGTTTGGCGCCAATGAATATTCCGTTGACAGTTCAAAATATTTGTTTCACCGCTGGAATTTTTTTCACCGTGCAATCTCTACCAAAATTCCGGTTAAGCACTCCGAAATTTTTGACGCTCCGTATTATTATTTTGAAGTTGAATGGTTACCTGAAAAGATCGTTTGGAAGATCGGGCCCGAAAAAGACAAATTGCATGTTATTTGTACTATGAATAAAGACCTTTCTGCCATACCAAACAACCAAATGATCTTAATGTTCACCCAGGAGTGGCATAATGAAGAATGGTGGCCGACAGCTCCGTTCAAACAAAATTTTATACCTTTCCCTAAAAAGGATATCATTGGTGAAATTTTAGAAATTGAAATTGAATAACTATGGTTTTTAGCAGCGTTGTTTTTTTAGTTTATTTTCTTCCGCTCTTTTTGCTGTTGTATTTTATTACTCCGGCAAAATTTAAAAATCTTGTTCTGCTTGGTTCCAGCATTTTCTTTTATGCATGGGGCGCTCCAAAATTTATTTTTGTGATCCTTGGCACAACCACACTTGACTTCTACCTGGTAAAACTGATGTATTACGCGGAAGATACCAAAAAAAGAAAAACATTTTTAATTCTTTCGCTGTGTTTAAACGTGGGCCTTTTATTCTATTTCAAATATTGCAATTTCTTCATTGATAATATTAATTCAGTACTTGGCGCTTTTGGTTCGGCCGGGATCAACTGGACACAGATCATTTTACCAATAGGCATTTCTTTTTATACGTTCGAAAGTATTACTTACGTTGTAGATTGCTACAGGCGTATTCATAAACCGTTGGATAATTTCTGGCAATATCAATTATATATTATATTATTCCCAAAATTAATTGCGGGGCCTATCATCCGTTATCATGAGATCCATGATCAGATCGCAGACAGAAGTGCTAATGATACTATCGACAATAAATTGACGGGGTTCTATAGGTTTTGCCTGGGACTGGGAAAAAAAGTATTGATCGCGAATGTTCTTGCATTAAAAGCAGACGAAATATTTGCAATGCCTTCTGAAACCCTTTCTTCCTCTCTGGCATGGATCGGGATGTTAGCTTATACATTCCAGATCTATTTCGATTTCTCAGGTTATTCTGATATGGCAATTGGGATAGGAAAAATGATCGGGTTTAAATTCCCTGAAAATTTTGACAATCCCTATACTTCAAAAAGCATTACAGAATTTTGGAGACGCTGGCACATGACCTTAGGAAATTGGATGAAAAATTACTTATATATTCCATTAGGTGGCAATAAGGTCGATAACAAATTCAAATTGTATTTTAATCTTTGGCTTGTATTTATTGCTTCCGGCTTCTGGCATGGCGCGGCATGGACATTCATTATTTGGGGCGTTTACCACGGCATGTGGTTGGTGCTTGAACGTGTTTTCTTAAATAAGTTCTATGCCAGGATCGGTGGTCTTGCCTCTACGGTCATCTGCTTTCTTTTAGTAGCAATCGGATGGATCTTCTTCAGAGCTGAAAAAACAAAAGACGCACTTGTATTTGTAAAAAAATTATTTGTTTTCGACTTTAAGCTTCCTGATCACTTCCTGGATAAAGAATTTATGTTCTATGGTATCCTTGCTATATTATTCTCATTTTGGACAAGTTTCAAAATTGGAAAAAAGATCCAGGACAAGGTCTATTCTTCTTATTACGGGATCAGCGGGAACTTTATTGCGGCGTTTTTTGCTTGTGTCCTGTTTACCGTTTCCCTGGCTTCTATTACATCATCAGGCTTTAACCCATTTATATATTTCAGATTTTAATGGGGGGTGTAAAAACATATAAGACCGGCTTGTTGTTAGGCATTTTGCTTTTTCTTTTTATTCCTCTAATGCAAAATATACTTCACTTCAAATTGATCAAGCCTTTAAAGGGTGCTTATGATATAATTGATGATGTTGAACTTTCGAAAGAAGGATGGTTAGAAGGTGATTATCAAATAAAAAAAGAAAAATTCCTCGATCAGAATTTCGGGTTAAGGAATGATTATGTCAGGTTGAATAATCAATTGGATTTTACCCTTTTCAAAAAAGCAAACGTAAAAAAACTTGTGGTTGGTAAAAGAGATTTTCTTTTTGAGGACGATTACATAAATGCTTACTATGGAAATAATTTTGTTGGTGAAAAACCATTAGATGAAAGGTTTAAAAAACTAAAGGCGGTTCAGGATGTGCTGTTCGCTCAAGGCATTTTACTGGAGGTAGTATTTGCCCCGGGGAAAGCTACTTTTTATCCGGAATTCATTCCAGACAGCTGGCAGTACGAAAAAAAACTAAGTAATTATGAATACGCTGTAAAAAAATGCAAGGATAATAAGATCGACTATATTGATTTCAATGACTGGTTCCTAAAACAAAAAAATATTTCCCCTTATGATCTTTATCCGAAAACCGGAATACATTGGAGTAATTATGGTGCTATGCTCGCTATAGATTCTATAAAAACACATATTGAATTAAGATCACAGCTTATTTTACGGGATTTTACTATCGATAATATTTTTTTCTCAGACTCTTTACTTAGCCCTGATAATGATATTGGGGAGGCGATGAATTTACTGTCAGATGTTCCCGTTTTACCCATGCCTTATGCCAATTACCGTTGGGTCGAAAATAATTTGGCTATTAAACCTAAAGCATTGTTCATTGGGGATAGTTATTTCTGGAATATTTATTACCAGGGGTTTACCAATAATTTCTTTACGGATTGTAAATTTTGGTATTATAATGAGACTGTATATCCTGAAGATGCGCCTGAAAGAGATGTAAAAAAATTAAATCTTGCCGAAGAACTGACTAAGTTTAAAGTTATTGTTTTAATGGCAACAGAATGTAATATCCATGATATTGGCTGGGGTTTCATTGAAAAGGTTTATGATCTTAACAAAGAAGATATGAACGGATCAATGCGGAAGCGTATTTATGTGGGTTTAATAATTGAGAATATTAAACAGAACAAAGAGTGGTTAGCAGATATTGAAAAGAAAGCTAAAGAAAAAAACATTAGTATTCCTGAAATGATAACACTGGATGCAATATATATATACAAAACTGAATATTGTACGCCTGAAGTTACTGCACTCGTCGATCAAAACATCGAAAGAATACGAAATACCAAAGCATGGATGGATGATATTCTGAAAAAAGCTTTAGAAAAAAATGTAAGTATGGATGAAATGATCGAAATGGATGCTAAATACATTTACGATACTGAACAGAAAAATAAATAATAGTTCTTCCTTTTGATCTCAGGTTAGAATGCAGAAAGATAAAATATATAAAACAGCTTTACTTTCTGCCATCCTTGCCTTCCTGTTCTTTCCGGTTATACAACAACAGTTTAAGTTTGTAAATCTTAAACCTCTTAGCGGAGCGTACATTCCAAAGAACTACTGTTCTTTTTCGCCAGAGTCATGGTTAAATGAATCTTACCAGAACAATACAAATGATTATTTGAATGAGAATTTCGGGTTTCGGAATTTTTTGGTAACACTTAATGGCCAATTAAGATTTTCATTGTTCAATAAAGGACTTCTTAAAGTGGTGGTTGGAAAAGAGAACCATCTTTTCATTTCAGATTATATTGAAACCTACTACGGTAAAGATTTTTCAGAAGCTCATATTAATGACACCATCAGTAAACTCAAATTTCTTAATGATACACTTCGGTCACTTGGTAAAACCCTCCTGGTAGTTCTGGCACCAAACAAAGCGCGTGTTTATCCTGAATTCATTCCTGACTATCTTAAACAGGAAGTAACTGATAAAACTAACTATAGTGCGCTTTTAAAAGGCTTTAAAAATTCAGGGATTCATTATTTAGATTTTAATCAGGACTTTATAAACAAGAAAAGATCTTCTCCCTATTTATTATTTTCACAGCTTGGTACTCATTGGAGTCGCCTGGAAGCTTTACGGTCTGTTGATTCCATAATGGGTTACCTATCGTGGTTAACCCAAACGAATTTACCCCGTATTCGTATTAAAAAGGTCTTTTTAAAGGATTCTCTTGAATTTCCTGATGATGATATTGCAATTGGCATGAATATTTTATTTTGTCCGGCTCATGATAAAATGGCATACCCGGAATTTGAATATGATACCGAAAACAAGGTCAAAAAAAATGTACTTGTGGTGGGCGATAGTTATTGGCAGGATATTTATTTCAGAGAAATCCCCAAACATCTTTTCGCCACTAACGAATATTGGTATTTTAGTAAATCCAGTTTTGGGAATTTTTATTTTGGGACCAAAGAGATTAGCAACAGAGATGTTGTCCGGACAATTTTACAGAACGATCTTATAATAATAGTTTGTTCTGAAAGTAACTTTAGAAATTTAGGTTTTGGATTTGCAGGAGCCGCTTATAGCGCCATGAAACGGCCCGTTTATCCAACAGTTAATGAAATTAAGAAATTAAAGCAAATAATAAGAGACAATAACAATTGGATAAAAGAAGTGGAGCTAAAAGCTCTTAAAAGAAACATAAGCGTTGATTCTATGCTTTCTGAAGATGCTGCCTGGGCTTTTTATCACTACGGACCCGTTCGATTAAAAAAGACAGTTTATGATATAAAAGAAGAGATGCGGAAAAATAATGTCTGGATGAATGAGATAAGATCAAAAGCAGAAAAAAGGAATATAAGCATTGATTCTATGATGACCCTTGATGCAATTTGGGCACACGAAACGTTGCCACCGGAAGAAAAAGAAACACGAAAACTTTCAGTAAACGATATAAAACATAAAATAAAAAACACCATTGAGTGGATGAGTCAAATAAAAATCAAAGCGCGCGAAAAAAACATTTCTACCGATTCAATGGTAACACTTGATGCTATATGGTTTTATAATCACCAGGATTAGCCTATCATTCTCCCCCCCTTTTAACAAATCTTATCTTATAACTCATAATTTAGATGTAATTTTTACGTTAAAAACCTGAGATTTTTTGTATTATCTTTGTACAGATGGAATTTGTAAAAGGATCAGGGGTTATTCCCGGCGAATTATTAGCCAGGGTTAACAGTCCTGATGACCTAAAAAAACTAAGCGAAGATCAACTAGAGCAGTTCTGCAACGAATTACGCCAGTTCATTATCGATATCGTTTCTGTTAAAGGCGGGCACTTCGGCGCCTCTTTAGGTGTAGTTGAACTAACTACCGCTCTCCATTATATTTTTAACACCCCGCACGATCAGTTGGTTTGGGATGTTGGCCACCAGGCTTACGGACATAAGATCATTACAGGCCGGCGGGATAATTTTCATACCAACAGGATTTACAAAGGCATCAGCGGTTTCCCGAAACGCAGCGAAAGTAATTACGATACTTTTGGTGTAGGGCACTCCTCAACTTCAATTGGCGCTGCATTAGGAATGGCAGTAGCTTCTAAATACAAAGGCTTAAAAGATAAACATCACATTGCTGTAATTGGCGACGGTGCTATGACAGCCGGAATGGCATTCGAAGCATTGAACCATGCAGGTGTTGAACATGCTAATCTTTTAGTTGTACTGAATGACAATTGCATGAGTATCGATCCGAATGTTGGTGCTTTAAAAGAATACTTGACTGATATAACAACTTCCCATACATACAACCACATGAAAGATGAAGTGTGGAATATGTTAGGGAAATTAAGTGCCTTCGGAAAAAGCGCTCAGGATATTGTTTCAAAAGTTCAGGCCTCCATTAAAACTTCATTGTTAAAACAAAGTAATTTATTTGAGTCATTACAGTTCCGTTATTTTGGTCCTGTTGACGGACATGATGTTGTGCGTTTGACAAAAGTTCTGGCTGACTTAAAAGATATTCCCGGGCCCAAAATCCTACACGTTCTTACTAAAAAAGGTAAAGGTTATAAGTTTTCTGAAGAAGGAAACGAAACCACGTGGCATGCTCCCGGCCTATTCAATAAAGAAACAGGTGAAATTATTAAAGTAGTTCCTAAAGAACCTCAACCGCCGAAATACCAGGACGTGTTTGGCCATACCATTGTTGAATTAGCAGAGAAGAACGAAAAAATAATGGGAATTACCCCTGCAATGCCATCAGGTTGTTCGTTGAATATCATGATGAAAGCAATGCCTGATCGTGCATTTGATGTTGGGATCGCAGAACAACATGCAGTAACTTTCAGTGCAGGATTAGCAACACAAGGATTAATTCCTTTCTGTAATATTTATTCTTCTTTCATGCAACGTGCGTACGACCAGGTTGTGCACGACGTTGCTTTACAAAAATTAAAAGTGGTGTTTTGTTTAGATCGCGGCGGTTTAGCCGGAGCAGACGGACCAACTCATCACGGTGCTTTTGACATTCCGTATTTCCGTTGTATTCCAAATATGATCGTGAGCGCTCCAATGAATGAGGAAGAATTAAGAAATTTAATGTACACGGCACAACTCGAAGAAACGGAAGGTTGTTTTAGCATTCGTTACCCGAGAGGAAATGGCGTGATGGTAAACTGGAAAACGCCGTTTGCTAAAATTGAAATTGGCAAGGGAAGAAAAATAAAAGACGGAAAAGATGTAGCTATTTTATCTTTAGGTCATCCCGGAAATTTAGTGACACAAGCCATTGAACTTTTAGAAAAAGAAAATATTTCTCCGGCGCATTACGATATGCGTTTCGCAAAACCAATTGATGAAGCGTTATTACATGAAGTATTTACCAAATACAAAAAAGTAATTACTGTTGAAGACGGCACAATTATTGGCGGTATGGGTTCTGCTGTTTTAGAATTTATGGTAGACAACGGTTATGCTGCAACTGTAAAACGCCTTGGCATTCCTGATCATTTCATTGAGCATGGTGAACAAAAAGAACTATATGAAGAGTGTGGCTTCTCACCAAAACAAATTGCCGGAGCAGTGGTTGAACTGATCTCAGAAAAGAAGAATAAAAAAGTTTCCTAAACCAAGAACGGGTTATGTAATTTCTCGAAACCGATAGTTGTCGGTTGGCCGTGACCGTTATACACTTTCACATCATCGCCTAACGGAAACAGCTTTTCTTTTATTGAACTGATCAAAGTATTATAATCTCCTCCCGGAAGATCAGTTCTTCCAATACTTCCGTAAAACAGCACATCGCCGGCGATCATGAATTTTTGCTCTTTACAATAAAATGTAATGCTTCCCGGTGAATGTCCAGGTGTAAAGATCATGTCCATTTTACTTTTCCCGAATGAGATCGTTTCTCCTTCTTTCAAAAAAACTTTTGGCAACGGCGATTCTTCACAAGGCAAACCGTACATGTCTGCTACTTGTTTGTGTCTTTCAACATAAGGAAGATCCAATTTGTGTACTTCAGGTAAAAATCCCCAGGTATCAAAAACAAAACGGTTACCACTGATATGATCGATGTGCGCATGCGTTAACAACAGACGTTTCAATTGTAAATTATTTTGAGTGATAAAATTCTTTAACTGCAAATGTTCAGATGTTGAACTGTTCCCCGGATCGATCACTACAGCCTCCAAAGTTTCATCCCAAAGTACATAAGTGTTTTCCTGGAAAGGCCCGAAAACGAAGGATTTTACCTGTATCATCTGTTTATTGAATTAAAGAAACGAAATTAGCGAATAATAACCTGTTTGTCCTGATGACTTTCATATTTTCTGTTTTGATATTAATTTATTGATAATCAATATCTTAATTATAAAATTTTAACACTAATTTCAGTACTAAAATCCCGATATTTGCGTTCTATAATACCTTGAAACGCCTCATAATCATATTTTTAGTGCTTTTACAGTTTTCTCAACTGAATGCTCAAAAACGCGGTCGTAATTTTCGCCAACATGAGATTGGTGTTTTTTTAGGGGGTTCTTACTATTTGGGCGATCTGAATCCCGGAAAACATTTCTTTTTAAGTCAGCCTGCCGGTGGTATTTTTTACCGTTTCACCCCAAATTACCGTTATGCTTTCAGGGCAGGATTTAATTTCGGAAACGTTATGGGCGATGATTCACAGAGCGAAGATTACGATCAGCGCAAGCGGAATTTAAATTTCAAATCGCGCATTAATGAATTCAATGTACTCGCGGAATTCAATTTTTTAGAATACAGGATCAGCAATGACAAACACCGTTTTTCATTTTTCTTATTTGCAGGAATTGATGTTTTCAATTTCCGCCCAATGGGAAATGCAGGTGGTGGAACATGGGTCTCTCTCCGCGAATTGAATACCGAAGGACGTTCAAAAAAATACAAATTATACCAGGTTGCTATCCCTTTCGGCTGCGGGATCAAAATAAATGTTGCCAAAAAAGTTGGCATCGGTTTAGAATGGGGCCCTCGTAAAACTTTCACTGATTATATTGATGATGTAAGCAAAACTTATCCGAATCCTGCCATAAATCCACCTAATGGCGCTTTAGGAGCCGCACTTTCTAACCGCACAAAAGATGGAGGCGGAATTGCGAATTCACAGAGAGGAAACCCCCGCACGAAAGACTGGTTTGTGTTTTTCGGACTCACTTTGAACATTAAATTAGACCTCACCCCCGAGCCTTGTTATGCAACAGGTTTTGATTAGTCACAAAATTTATTAAAAACCCTGTAAATACTAAGTAATAACCGTCTTATAGAGGGGATTTAGCCGTTTTTTGTTAAATTTGCCCGCCTTGTTTCGCTGTAAATGAACTTGTTGAATAAAGATAAAATACCCCAGCATATTGCCATCATTATGGATGGTAACGGACGTTGGGCCAAGCAACAAGGTGAAGACCGGATCTTCGGTCATCATGAAGGCGTAAATTCAGTTCGTGAGATTGTTGAAGCTGCAGGAGAAGTTGGTGTAAAATACTTAACGCTTTATGCATTCAGTACTGAAAACTGGAACCGCCCGAAAGAAGAAGTGGATGCATTGATGGAATTGCTGGTTGCAACTATCAGCATGGAAACACCACAGCTTCACAAGAACGGAGTTAAGTTAGAAGCGATCGGCGATCTGAAAAGTTTACCTGTTGGTTGTTTCAATGAATTACAGGAATCAATTAATACAACAAAGGACAATAAAGGCTTGACGTTGATACTTGCTTTAAGTTATTCGTCTAAGTGGGAGATCATCAACGGTGTTAAAGAAATTGCTGAACAAGTAGCTTCCGGGAAATTAAAACCAAACGATATTACAGAAGAAACCATCTCTTCACACCTGTGTACTGCAAAATATCCTGATCCCGAACTAATGATCCGCACCAGCGGCGAACACCGTATCAGTAACTTTTTATTATGGCAATTGGCATACGCTGAGTTTTATTTCACGGATACACTCTGGCCTGATTTCAGAAAGAAAGAATTTTACGATGCTATTAACGCATACCAATCTCGCGAGAGACGTTTTGGAAAAACCAGTGAGCAAATAAGCGAGAAGGCTAAATGAAATTAAAATTTACGTACATACTTTTTTTTAGTTTGCTTTTTGCATCCGCTCTTTTTTCACAAAAAGATTCTGCCTCAGTTATTGATTATTCTGCGCCTAAGGAATATATCATTGGCGGGATTGAAGTAAGCGGCGCAAATTTTACCGACAAGAATGTAATTAAATTGTTATCAGGATTAGTTGTCGGAGATAAGATCAAAATTCCCGGCGATAAGATCACGGATGCTGTAAAAGCATTATGGAAGCAAAATCTTTTCGAAAACGTTAAGATCTACCAGGAAAAAGTTATTGGTAAGGATGTATTCCTCCGCATTGATATTACTGAGCGCCCGCGTTTATCTAAATTTTCTTTCAGGGGCAAGGTTCGCAAGAATGAAGCGGATGAGATCCGTGGTAAGATCCGTTTAGTACGTGAAAAAGTGGTGACTGATTATACATTGGGTTATGTAAAAAATACTGTGAAAGATTATTTTGTAAATAAAGGTTTTTACAATGCGAAAGTAACCATCACACAAGAACCTGACCGCTTAACTAAAACGCCTCACACGATCTTATACATCAATGTTGAACGTGGAAAAAAGGTTCGCATTAAAAATTTAACTTTCCATGGTAATGAACAGATAGCGAGCTGGAAACTCCGCCGTAAAATGGAAGACAGTAAGCCTTTCCGTTTCTATAATCCATTTAACTCAGGAAAATATTTAGAAGACAATTTGGAAAAAGATCTTCCTGCGGTAATTGCAAAATACAACAGTAAAGGTTACCGTGACGCGCGTGTTGTCCGTGATACAGTTACATTTGTAAGCCGTAAACGTGTTAACATAGATGTGTATCTTGAAGAAGGCCACAAATTCTATTTCGGAAAATTCAAGTGGTTCGGAAATACAAAATACCGAAGCGGACAACTCGACACTATTTTAAATATTAAACCTGGTGATGTATTTGATCAAAGTCATTTAGAACAAAAATTATTTCAAAACCCGAATGGTTATGATATCATGTCGCTATACATGGATGACGGCTATTTGTTCTTCCAGTTAAATCCACAGGAAGCGAACATTCATAACGACACCATCGATTTTGATCTGCAGATGTATGAAGGCAAGCAAGCGATCATCAATAAAGTTACAGTTAAAGGAAATGATAAAACGAACGATCATGTGATCTTCCGTGAGATCCGCACAAGGCCGGGACAATTATTCCGCCGTTCCGATATCATGCGGACGGTTCGTGAATTGTCACAATTAGGTTATTTTGATCCGGAAAAAATGAATCCTGTTCCGATCCCGAATCCTGCCGAAGGAACTGTGGATATTGAATACCAGGTTGAAGAAAAACCAAACGACCAGATCACTTTATCCGGTGGTTGGGGTGGCGGTCGTATTATTGGTACACTCGGCGTAACGTTCAATAACTTCTCAATGCGTAATTTCTTTAAGAAAGAATCATGGCGTCCATTGCCTACAGGTGACGGGCAGCGCCTGAGTGTGCAGGCACAAACGAACGGTTTATTTTATCAATCATACAATGTATCATTTACAGAACCATGGTTAGGCGGAAAGAAACCAAACTCTCTAACGGTTTCCGCCTTCCACTCTAAATTCTCGAACGGCGTTAAGAACAATATCAAGGTCAATGGTGTAAAAGTTCCGAATCCTGCCAGAAGTACTATGGATATCTGGGGAGGATCAGTAGGTTTTGGAAAACGTTTAAAATGGCCTGATGACTTCTTCAATATGTACGCGAGCTTAAGCTACAATTATTATGATCTTTACAAATACCCATATTTCATTTTATCGACCGGTTATGCAAACGATGTGAATTTAGGCCTGAACATTTCACGTAGTAACGTGGATCAGCAGATCTTCCCTAAAACCGGTTCTAATTTTGTATTACATTGCCAGTGGACACCACCCTATTCTTCATTCAATGGAAAGAACTATACAACATCTACTGCACAGGAACGTTATAAATTCATCGAATACCAAAAATATAAATTCACGGCAGAATGGTTTACGCAGTTAACCAACAAACGTCCTAAAGGTGAAGGTAAAGAATCCCGTAATTTAGTGTTACGTACAAAAGTTGGATTTGGTTTCTTAACCTATTACAATAAAGAAGTTGGCATTTCTCCTTTCGAGCGTTTTTATTTAGGAGGAAGCGGGTTAAGCGGTTACCAGAATTTTGTTGCTCGTGAGATCATTGGTTTGCGCGGATATACTGACAACTCTTTATCTTCCCAATTAGGAGATCCTATCTGTTCGCGTTACACAATGGAATTACGTTACCCGGTTACTTTGAATCCACAGGCTACTATATTTGTTCTTGGTTTTGCCGAAGCAGGAAATGCATGGACAAATTACAAACAATATAATCCGTTCCAGGTGAAACGCAGCGCGGGATTTGGTCTACGCGTGTTCTTACCGATGTTCGGCTTATTAGGTGTTGATTACGGATGGGGATTTGATAATGTAGAGGGAAATCCGGGAATAGGAAATGGCAAAGGACAATTCCATTTTACTATTGGCGGACAGCTTGGTGAGATGTAAATATTAATTTGTTGCGAAAGAATCCCTTCGTAACAGGGTATTTTGGTGAGGGAAAGATATTATGTATCTTCACAAAGGTAAATTGCTTAATTATCCCGAAGGGAGGCCTTCGGCTAAAAATAAAAAAATGAAAAAAGTAATTTCTGTTTTAGCTATCGTTGCTCTTAGCAGTTTCGCTGTTAAAGCACAAAAGATCGGGTATGTGGATACCGATTATATTTTAACAAGCATTCCTGAGTACAAAGCAGCACAGGGAGAGATCGATAAGTTATCTGTTGACTGGCAAAAAGAAATTGAAGCTAAGTATACCGAGATCGATAAACTTTACAAAGCTTACCAGGCTGACGCTATATTATTGACCGATGATATGAAAAAGAAACGTGAGAATGAGATCATCAATAAAGAAAAGGAAGTGAAAGAATTACAGAAACAACGTTTTGGTGTAGATGGTGAATTATTTAAAAAACGCCAGGAGTTGGTTAAGCCGCTCCAGGATAAAATTTACAATGCAGTTAAAGCTGTTGCTGAACGCGGTGGTTTAGCCATCATTTTAGATAAAGCAGGACAAGTTTCGATTTTGTATGCGAACACTAAATACGATAAAAGCGAAGATGTATTAACTTACATGGGATATAACAAAAAATAATGCTTCGACAAGCTCAGCAACAAAAAAAAACAAGGTCAGTAACGAAATAAAAATTAAATCTATCACATAACATGAAAACAACGATTAAAAAGGCAGCCCTGATGGTACTTACAGTTGGAGCCTTAACAACAAGTGCGCAAAAAGTTGCGCACCTTCACCTTGATTCACTATCTAACCTAATGCCTGAAACAAAGGTTGCAAAAGGAATAGCTGAAGTTTATTTTAATGACCTGAAAAAAACAGTTGGATCAATGGAAGAAGAATTCCAGAAAAAATATAACGACTATCTTGCCGGGGAAGCAGGCATGAGCGAGCTGGTTAAGAAAACCAAACAAGAAGAATTACAGTCTTTACAGACCCGTATCCAGGATTTCAACCAGCAGGCACAAATGGATTACCAAAAGAAATCTGCTGAGTTAACAGCTCCTATTATGGATAAAGCTAAAAAAGCGATCGAAGCGGTTGCTAAAGAGGGCGGCTATAAATATGTATTAGATACCAGCGCAGGAAATGTTCTGTATTCTGAAGCAAGCGAAGATATTTTAATGGTTGTAAAAAAGAAATTAGATTCTATGCCGGCAGCAGTAATCCCGGGTGCGAATCCTGAAAAACCAAAAACTAATCCTGGTCCGGCTAAAAAACAATAAATACAGTTAAAAGCAAAAACATGAATAAGATATTAAAAAAAGCGGCATTAGTAGCATTTGCATTAGGAACATTTTCTTTTGCCAATGCACAAAAAATAGCTCACATCGAATTGGATTCATTAGTGAGCATGATGCCTGAAACAAAAACTGCTAAAGAAGTTGCGCAGAATTATTGGAAAGACCTTGAGAAAACCGTTATCAGTATGGATAACGAGTTTCAAACCAAATACAATGATTACCTCACCAACCAGGCAACCATGAGTGAATTGGTAAGAAAGACCAAGGAAGATGAATTACAATCCCTTCAACGCCGCATTGAAGAATTCAAGCAACAAGCACAAATGGAATATCAAAAAAAATCTGCCGAGTTAACACAACCTATAATGGATAAAGCTAAGAAAGGTATCGAAGCTGTATCTAAAGAAGGTGGTTATAAATATGTTTTGGATACAAGCGCAGGAAATGTTCTGTATGCTGATCCTTCAGAAGATATTTTAACGGCCGTTAAGAAAAAACTGGATGCAATGCCGTTGGCAACTATCCCGGGCGCAACTACTGAAAAACCGAAAACAACTACTCCGCCAAAAACAACACCTAAGACAGGCGGTAAATAACATTTTTTATTCCTTACTAAAAGCCTTCGATCACCGGAGGCTTTTTTATTTGTACCTTTAAGCGAGCCTGAAAAAGATCTTCAAAATAATCATTCTGACTTTTGTTCTTGCTTCGTGTAACGACGAAGAAAAAGAAATTGTAATACCTGACTATGTATTGGACAAAGAACGCTTCAGTGATCTTATTGTGGATTTTACTTTAGCAGAATCCGCTTCAGGAATAAATGTTCTTGGTACAGCGGCTACTAGAATGGATACTGTTTATGCTTTTAATCCACTACTCGATAATAATGTAAAACGGACAACATTCGATACTACCTTATATTTCTATAGTCACAACCCTAAATTGTTTAAAGAAGTTTATGTTTTAGCGCTTGAGAAATTAAGTAAAATGCAATCTTCGCGGAAATAGACTCGTAGTGATCCCGATAGTTATCGGGATGCCGAATCTGTTACTTTATCCGTACTAACCATTCAGCAGGATCCATTGTTTTTTGTCCTTTCCAGATCTGAAGGTTCAACGAGGATTTTCCTTCATCTTCATTGTGTAATACTGTACCGATACTTTGCTTTAAACTCACCTTGTCACCTATCTTAACTGTGATATCACTGATGTTCGAATACACGCTTAAATATTCTCCATGACGGATAATAACTAATTTACCACCGGTTGGCGAGATCGAGATTGCGGTAACTTCTCCTTCGAAAACTGCACGTGCTTGTGCACCCATAGACGAACAGATCTCAACGCCATTATTGAACATCATAAATCCTTTTATGGCAGGATGCTCGTGCTCTCCATAAGGCTCGCAGATATAACCCTTGGTAACAGGCCACGGTAATTTCCCCCGGTTGTTTGAAAAATCATTACTCAACTCAACAGCCTCTTCGCTTAATTCCGGAATAGTTACATCTTTTTTAACCTCCTTGGCCTCTTTTGTTTTATTGGTCTTAGTGTTCTTAGGAGATTTCTTTTCTGTAGTTTTTTTGGCGGCTATAGCGGCCGCTTCTGCCTTTGCAGCTTCTTCCGCTTTTCGTTTGATCTCATCAGCAATTAATTTTTTGATGGCGATCTGTAAATTCTCGGCGTCGCGTCTCTTTTTCTCTAATTCATCCTTAAGTTCTTTTTCTTTTTTCTGCAATTCGGTTAGCACGACCTCCTGGTCCTGTCTTTCCTTATCTAAAAATCCTTTTTCCTCCTCTTCATTTCCTAATAAAACATTTTTCTCATGACGCTTCTCTTTCAATTCATTTATTTTTACGATCAATAAGGCTTGTGCATTTAATATCTCCTGCGCTTGTTGTTTTCTGAATTGCGAATACTGCTGGAAATATTTCAATCGCATATACGCCTGGTTGAAATCGCCGGAAGCAAAAATAAATACGAGGCGGCTATAAGAGTCCCTGTTCCGTTGTGCGAAATAGATCATGCGGGCATATTCCGCCTTTAACTTTGCTAAGTTCTCTTTTAGTTTGTTTATTTCTTTTTCGTTCTGCTTTATGCCACGGTTCAACTGATGTATCTCTGCAACGATAGCCCCGATCAGTTCTTCACGGATACTGATCTTTTTATTGATAGCTACTAACTGGTTTAAGGAGGTTTTTTTGCCGACTTTAGTTTCGTTCAATAAAGAATTGATCTCGTTGATCTCTTCATTCAACTTCTTTTTTTTATTCTCTAAAGTTTGCTTGTTCTGAGGTGCTTTTGTTTGAGATAAACCTGTTTGAAAAATTAAAGCATAAAAAACCAATACTGCCCAAACGGATAGTGTACTAAGGTTTTTTAGTTTTAATAGGTTCATACTTTGGAGGTATGTTTATGCTGATCTTTTGTGGTACATTTTTCTCCATACGAACATAGTCAATTTTAAGGTGCACTTTCTTCTGTGCCACTATGTCAATATTAACAAGCCTTGGTGCATAAATCGAATCCGTTACAGCCGGATATTTTTCATAATACGCTGTGAAAGTCCTGTTTGTTTCTACATCAATGAACTCATTTTTATGGATCTTGAAAGTTGCGGGATCCAGCGTCATCACCTGCATTGATTTTTTAGGCCCCAGGCCATGTTCTATTTTTTTCAGGCGGTGTTTCCTTTCCGTACTTAATAGATAACGGCAATTCTGGCGATCGGTTACAGGTTTTAACTTATCATCGTCGTCGTGGAATGCCGCGCTGTTTCCAAATAAAACTGCCTGTAAAAGATCAAAATCAAGGTCAGCATGCAGCAGCTCATTTATGTAATTAAAATCGCCCCTGAAATACTCCTTTTTCGGATAGATAACCATTTTAACAGAATCCCTTGTGATCAAAACTTTAGCCACTTCAATTCCTAACAGGTACTGAATTGAAACTAACATGGCGCTGTCCTTACGTATTCTCACTTTAATATCAAAACTCTCTTCTTTCCCGTCTATGTTCGACTCAACATTCGCTTTTGCGTACATCCAGTTGTAGGTAAGTTCATTCTCTTTGATGTACTTTGTTAAAGCTTTTGCGTTCTTAAAATCAAGTTTACATCTGTCTGTTATAGTGTCAACAACAACCGCTTCCTGGTTCTCTTTTTTTAATTTACGCTTAGACTTACAAGCATTGAATGAGATCAACAGAGCCACGCAGGAAACAAAAACTACAGATATGTGCTTATTGATCATTTAATTTTTTAGTGCTTATTTTTTTTAATAGAGTTTCTGAATTCCCACCCGCTTCATTCGATTTTTTCCAGTATTTTAATGCTTCCTCGTGCTTTCCAAGTTTATACATCACATCACCGTAGTGTTCCAGGATCAATGGTTTTTTTGGAGCAAGTTTAACTGCTCTAACCAACCAATCTTCAGCTTCTACGTACTTTGCCTGCTGAAAAAGTATCCAACCGTAAGTGTCAATGTAAGATGCATTTTCACGCACAAGATCATTACTTCTCTTCGATAATTTCTCTGCTTTGTCAAGTTTTTCTTTTCTTAGAGATAAGTAATAGGCGTAGTTGTTCAATACATAAGCATCATCAGGATTTATCTTTAAAGCATCATCATATGCTTTGTCCGATTTTTCATGCTCTTCTAAAAAAGCGTAAACATCTCCGAGGCTGATATAAAAATTCAGCATAAGGTTCTTGTCTTCATAAACAAATTCCAGGCCATCATAAAATGATTGCGCGGCTTTTTTATAATTACGACGTTGTTTATTAGCTAACCCATTATAAAAATATGGCTGCGCTTGATTTGGAAATAGTTCCATTGCTTCTGCGCTATGAATTTCAAGAGAATCAAATTTTTGAAGGTAAGATTCTAACTCTAAAAGCTCCGCCCAAACATGAAAACCACTCTTGTTAAGTTTTGCTGCTATTAAATATTGTTCGTATGATTCTGTTAATTTTTTGTCTCCTGCCAGAAATCTTGCATAATAAGCATGGGCTTCTGAAGACATCGGATTTACCTTCAGTACAACTTCGCACAGATCATATGCTTTCGGTAAAAATTCGGGGAATCGTTCGTATACTTCAAGGTAGAATTGCAGGTATTTTATTTTCACTTCCAATTCAAGATCAGGATTTGCAAGCGCTATTTTCAATTCTGAATGTGATTCTTCTGCTTTTCCCTGTTCTTTATAATATTCCGCCATTACCAAATGAACGCGTGGACTGCCCGGATCGATCACAAGCAGCTTATCATAAATGGCTTTAGCTTGTGCAAAATCATTCATGTCCTCGTAATGTTCTGCGAGATATAAATAATACCGAGGTTCCTTCGGATTCAGTTCTATCATTTTTTTCAATTCCGCTTCTGCCTCGCTGAATCTCCTTAATTGCTTTAATAATTTTATCTTATTAAGTGTTATGACCTCTTCCTTCCCATAACGTTTTTCAAGTTCATCGTAAATTTTAAAGGCCTTGTTGAAATTCTGGCTCATTGCGTAATCATACGCCATTGCCTCCATCAGATCGCTTCGCTCCGGGAAATTCTTTATCAATTTTTCATACGCTTCGGCAGAACCCGCGAAATCTTTTTTCAAGTGAAGTATATCAATGTAAGCCATATGATACCATTGGTTTTTCGGATCAGCTTCAATAGCTTCTTTCGCCAATTTTGACGCTTCGTCTAATCTTGATGTTAAGGGAAGTAATTTTGATAACTCGTACTTAACAGGAGCATTTTGCGGATCATACTTTAAACATTCCCTGAACAAACGTTCTGCTGCCTCAGGTTTACCTGAAATTTTTTCACGGCAAGCTTCGATGTAAGTAGCTTCCATGATGATCTTATTCTTTTCACTGAGCGGCGTTTTTGTTACAGTTCCCGTACTAACATTCGCCGACGTTTTACATGACGAGAAGTTTAGAGAGAACAGGATCAGTCCGCAACAAAAAAAAGAATATGAGATTAGCTTATGCAATAATTTGAGTATAGTCGCTCGCGCTAAGATCCAAAGGTTTTCCTTTTACTTCAGCTCCTTCGCCCATCATGCTGTTACTGATGTTAGCGTTCGTTATTTTTGATGATGACTGGATGATCGAATTTTTTACAATGCTCGATTCTAAATTACAGTTCGCACCGATACTTACATGAGGGCCAACAATTGAATTTGATAATTTTACATTATCGCCAATGAAACACGGTTCAATGATAATACTATCTTTTACTTCAATGTTCTTCCCGCGCGTGTGAGGTTTCCCCTTATCAAATTCCAGAACGCGCTGGTTGGTATAAACTGTTGCGTCTTTATTCCCGCAATCTAACCACTCAGTAACTTTACCCGGTTCAAATTTTATTCCCTTTGCTTTCATGTTCTCTAAAGCATTGGTCAATTGGAATTCACCTTTTTCAGTAATGTTGTTATCCAATAAATATTTTAATTCCTTTTTGAGGTTGTCTCCGTCTTTGAAATAATAAATTCCAATTATCGCCAGATCGCTGACAAATGTTTCCGGTTTCTCAACAAAATCGGTGATAACTCCATTACTATCTAATTTTACAACACCGAACTGGCGCGGATCTTCAATTTTCTGCACCCAGATGACACCTTCTTTTTGAATGTCCATTACAAAATCAGCTTTGAACAAAGTATCAGCAAAGGCAATAACCGTTTTTCCTGTAATAGATCTTTCAGCACACATAATCGCGTGAGCGGTTCCTAAAGCTTTATCCTGGTAATAGATGCTTCCTTTTGCGCCTTGTCCTTCTGCAATTTTTATAAGATTTTGCTCGGTTTCTTTTCCAAAATCACTGCCGATCACAAAAGCGATCTCTTCAACTTTCTCGCCGCAAACTTTGGTAATGTCTTCAACAAGTCGTTGTACAATTGGTTTTCCTGCTACCGGTATAAGAGGCTTTGGCGTGGTTAATGTATGCGGACGCATACGTTTGCCTTTACCTGCCATTGGAATGATAATACGCATAATTTTACTAAGTCAATAGACTACAAATTTAACAGAATTATCGGGAAAAAGAAGGCTAATATTAGTTAAACGGATTGTAAGAATGCGATAGGCTCAAGAGCGTCTTTTACATCAAAATCCCCGATCTTTGTACGGCACAATTTTGTAAGATGTGCTCCGCTGTTCAGGGCTAAACCAAGATCACGCGCTATACTTCGTATATATGTTCCTTTACTGCAAACTATACGGAAATCAAGTTCCGGCAACTCTGATCGGGTGATCTCAAACTCCATTATTTCTATCGGGCGTGACTTCAATTCTGCGGTACCGCCATCTCTTGCAATATCATAAGCCCGCTTGCCATTAACCATTACCGCGCTGAATAATGGCGGAACCTGTTCTTGTTTACCAAGAAAGCTTTTTACTGTATCTGCTATCAATTGTTCTGTGATATGCTCAGTCGGAAAAGTATGGTCAATAGGTTTTTCGAGGTCATAACAAGGCGTCGTTGCCCCAATAAAAAACGTGCCTGTATATTCTTTTTTAAGATCCTGGAAACTTTGGATCTCTTTTGTTTTTTTTCCTGTGCAAACGATCAATAATCCTGTTGCTAAAGGATCTAGTGTGCCGGCATGGCCGATCTTTAAATGAACATGTTTACCATCGATCAATAACGAATCGTGTTTTTTTAACCCGTGTTTTAACTTGTTTACGGCTTGGAAGGAGGTCCAGCCCAAAGGTTTATTGATCAGCAATATTTCACCCTGATAAAAATTGCGCATTACACTACGCTGATTGGAATTTTCAATAAAAACAAAATAATAAGGATTGCGCCTGCAACAATTCTGTACCAGCCAAATGCTTTGAATCCATTCTTGTTCAGCATGCCAATAAAAAATTTAATGGCGAGGATCGCAACAACAAATGCAACTGCATTTCCGAAAACCAAGAGTGAAATTTCGTGCGAATCCAGGCTTAATCCTTCCTTATAAAAATCGAGCAATTTTTTTGCTGTCGCCGCGAACATCGTTGGAACGGCAAGGAAAAACGAAAACTCTGCAGCATTCTTCCGTGTTAATTTTTGCGACATCCCTCCCACAATTGTAGCGCCGCTCCTGCTGATGCCCGGGAATAAGGCGATGCACTGGAAGACACCGATCTTAAAAGCTTTCAGTGTTGTGATATCCTCTTCTTTATCTAAACTATTCTTTGCAAACCATTTATCTACGAATAATAAAATGATCCCGCCAAAAAATAAAGCGATCGCCACGCCAAAAACATTTTCCAATAACGCATCGATCTGATCACCTAAGAAAATTCCGGCAATTGCAGCAGGAATAAAAGCGACAATTAATTTGAGATAAAAATCAATTGATTTGAAGAATCGTTTGAAGTACATCACAACAACCGATAAGATCGCACCAAACTGAATGGCCACTGTAAATAATTTTACGAATGGCGTTGCTTTCATTCCCAATAAAGCAGTGGCGATCATCATATGTCCCGTTGAGGAAACAGGTAAAAATTCGGTCAGGCCCTCAACCAGTGCAATAATAAATGCTTCAAGAAACGACATGCTGTTTGCGTATTATTTCGCTGATTCGTGGTTCTGCTTCGGTCTCCACATAATGGCGACAATGATGGTGACAAAACCAATAACACAAACCATTGGTGCAATGGTGATTCGTTGCGTATCAAAAATAGCGGGGTTAAAAACATTCGGGTCATCACTACCGCCTCCGATCATCAGGATATATCCCAATACAATTAGCCCTAAACCTCCTAAAAAAAGTAAATAGTTTTGTTTCGAAAAAGTTGATTTCATACCTCGCAAATCTAAGCAAAATATTGGCTTAAAATACAAGGCTTTTACGTTAAAATTTCGTAATATTGCTACTTACATTTCGCCCTTAAAAAGGCAGTTATTTATGTCGAAAGTTGCATTAATTACCGGAGTTACCGGACAAGACGGCGCCTATTTGGCCGAATTATTACTAAATAAAGGTTATAATGTGCACGGGGTTAAGCGCCGCAGCTCAATGTTCAATACCGACAGGATCGATCATCTATACCAGGACCTTCACGAAAAGAACGTGAATTTTAAATTACATTACGGCGACCTAACTGATAGTACTAATCTTATCCGAATCATCCAGGAAGTGCAGCCGGATGAGATCTATAATTTGGCAGCACAATCCCACGTAAAAGTAAGTTTTGAAACCCCCGAATATACTGCGAATGCTGATGCGGTTGGCGCCCTGAGAATTTTAGAGGCTATCCGTATTTTAAAGCTTGAGAAAAAGACAAAGTTCTACCAGGCAGGCACTTCAGAAATGTTTGGTTTGGTACAAGAGATCCCGCAAAAGGAAACTACTCCTTTTTATCCAAGAAGTCCATATGGTGTTGCCAAAGTTTATGCTTACTGGATCACCAAAAATTATCGTGAAGCTTATGGCATGTTCGCTTCGAACGGAATTTTGTTCAATCACGAAAGTCCGGTACGCGGAGAAACATTTGTGACAAGAAAAATTACACGTGCTGCTGCAAAAATTAGTTTAGGCATGCAGGAAAAATTATTTTTAGGAAACCTCGATGCCGAACGTGATTGGGGACATGCACAGGATTACGTAGAAGGTATGTGGATGATGTTGCAGCAAAAAGAAGCCGATGATTTTGTTTTAGCAACCGGAATAAAGATAACAGTGCGGAAATTTGTGGAGATGTCTTTCGGAGAAGTTGGAATTATTCTCGAGTGGAAAGGTGAAGCCGAAAAAGAAAAAGGCTACAATAAAGCAACAGGAAAAGCCATCGTTGAGATCGATGAAAAATATTACCGTCCTGCTGAAGTTGATCTCCTGGTTGGGGATTCGTCTAAGGCAAGAAAAGTTTTAGGATGGAAACCAAAACGCACTGTTGAGCAGCTTTGCAAAGAAATGGTGGCCAGCGATCTTGAATTATTCAAGCGTGATAAATATTTGCTGGAAGGCGGTCATAAAGTTTTAAATTATAAAGAATAATTTCTGTGGAACTTAATTCCAAAATATATATTGCCGGTCATCGTGGAATGGTGGGCTCTGCTATCCATCGTAATTTAGAAAAGCAAGGCTTTAAGAATATTATCACAAGAACTTCAGAAGAGCTTGACCTGAGAAACCAGAAAGCCGTTTCTGATTTTTTTTCAAAAGAAAAACCTGAATATGTTTTTTTAGCTGCAGCGAAAGTTGGCGGCATCCAGGCGAATAACACTTACCGTGCGGATTTTATTTATGAGAATTTAATGATCCAGAATAATGTGGTTCATTCGTCTTACGTGAACGGCGTTAAAAAATTAATGTTCCTCGGCTCATCTTGTATTTATCCGAAGCTTGCGCCTCAACCATTAAAAGAAGAATATTTATTGACAGGTCTTTTAGAAGACACTAATGAACCATACGCAATCGCTAAAATTGCAGGTATAAAATTATGTGAGTCTTATAAACGTCAGTATGGCTGCGATTTTATTTCAGTAATGCCAACGAATTTGTACGGGCCGAATGACAATTACAATTTAAATAATTCGCATGTGTTACCTGCTTTGATCCGTAAATTTCATGACGCAAAAGAAAGTAATTCGCCTTTTGTAGAAATGTGGGGAACAGGAAAACCAATGCGTGAATTTTTACACGCCAACGACATGGCAGATGCCTGTGTTTTCCTGATGAATAATTATTCAGGAGAGAAAATTGTAAATATCGGAACGGGAACTGACCTTACTATAAAAGATCTCGCCTTGCTCATCAAAAAAATTGTAGGTTATACAGGAGAAATAAAACACGACCTGAGCAAACCGGACGGAACGCCAAGAAAATTAATGGATGTAAGTTTTTTACACAGCCTTGGCTGGAAACACAAAATTGAATTGGAAGACGGCATCAGGGCCGTTTATGATGACTTCCGTAAAAAAGAAGGCGTTAAGGTTTGGTGAGATAAATGAAAAATGCAGTCCCGATAGCTATCGGGATAAAAAATAAGAATTTAAAATTATAAATGTTAGTGATCCCTTCCCGTTTAATATTTGGTTTATCATTCTTAATTTTTCATTTTTCATTTTTCATTTCTAAGGCGCAATTTTACAATTTGCCCAACGACTATTCATACGGGTTATTAACTGAGCGCGCTTTAGCCGAAAAGGACTCTTCCATACACTCTTCGCTTAAACCTTATATTCATTTTTTCTCCGATAAATACAAACATGTTGCAGACACCCATCGTGTGTTCAAATTCATTAATGACGATCCGATCATAGATAAAGTTTTTAATGAAGATCTTTTGCTTGTAAAATCGAAAGAAAAAAAATTTCTTCTCCGTGTTGATCCATTATTAAATTTTGAATTCGGACGCGATACAGAAGACACTTTGCAGCGCAGGCTTTATACAAACACCCGCGGTTTTATTGCAAGTGGCGCTATTGGAAAAGATTTTTATTTTGAAACTATGCTCTCAGAAAATCAGGCTGTATTTCCGAATTACATTGAAACCTATAACCGGAATACAGGTATAGTTCCCGGACAAGGTCGTTGGAAAACATTTAAATCACGAGGGTTCGACTACGCTTTTTCTTCAGGATTTTTTTCTTATCAGCCATGTAAGAACTTAAACATTCAGGCAGGTCATGGTAAACAAAAAGTCGGACAAGGTTACCGTTCTTTATTGTTAAGCGATAATTCATTTAATTATCCTTATGCAAGAATTACGCAACAGTGGTTCAAAGGCCGTGTGCAATACACAAATATCTACGCTTCCTTCATGAATTTGCGTTCGGCCAGTGAAAAGATCGTTCCGAACACAGAGCGGATTTTCCAGAAAAAAGCAGCTTCGTTCCAGTATCTTAGTTTAAATTTCACCAAGTGGTTGAATTTAGGATTCTTTCAGGGTCTGATCTGGCAGGTAGCCGATAAAAACAATGTTCAACATTTCGAGTGGCAGTATGTTAACCCGGTAATTTTTACAAATCTCGCTTCTTATGGTTTAAATAATAAGAATAATATCCTGATCGGGGCTGACCTCAATATTAAGATCACAAACCGCATCAGTGTATACGGACAGTTCATGGCGGATGACCTGAGTAATACCCGCACAATCGGAAATGGTTTGGGTTACCAGGCGGGAATCAAATATTTCAACGCATTTAAAGTGAAAAATTTGTTTTTACAGGCAGAATATAACGATGTGAGTGAAAGTTCTTATACCAGTCCGATCACTGATACCTCTAATCAATCCTATTCTCATTATAATCAGAACATAGCATACACCCCGGGTTATGGAAAAGAATTTGTAGGAATGGCGGACTATAAATTCCGCCGCATTTCATTTAACGCACGGTACAATTACCAGTATTATACTTATCTGAATAACGGTTTTTATTCTAACCAATATGTGAATTTAAGGTTGGGATATACTATAAATCCTGCTTATAATACAAACATCAGCTTAGGATTATCTTACAGGACACAGGATTATTTTGGCTTTACAGTACCGAATACTAAAACGGCTTACGTATATTTAATGTTTAAAACGAGTTTATTTAATAATTACTACGACTTTTAGATGGAGCTTTTAATATTAGTTTTTATAACCTCATTTATTGTGGTGCTGTATTCTACCCCGGCGCTCATTAAAGTGGCTATATTAAAAAACCTCATCGATCTTCCTTCTGAAGAGCGTAAGATCCATAAACGTGCTATTCCAACCATTGGGGGAATCATTATTTACGCGGCAACCTTGTTCTCCTTTTCGCTTTGGTATAACATTGAAGAATTACATGAATATTCATTGATCTATGAATCGGTGAAAGAATTTCAAATATTGATCGCTACCAGCTTGGTATTATTCTTTGTGGGAGTTAAGGATGATATCATTGGAACAGCACCTGTAAAAAAGTTATTTGCGCATGTGGTGGTCGGCCTCATACTAATTTTAATGGGTAAAATTCAGATAACAGGATTGCACGGTGTTTTTGGGATAGAAGAAATTCCGGATTGGGGAAGTATCTTCCTGTCACTTTTCACTTACATTGTTGTTGTTAATGCAATGAACTTAATTGATGGCGTTGACGGCCTTGCTGCGGGTGTAGGCTTCTTAGCAACTGTATTTTTTGGTACGTGGTTCGTGTTTGCTAATGAGTACACTTTAGCTTCTTTATCTTTTGCATTGGCCGGTTCTTTGCTCGGATTTTTAGTTTTCAACTTTTCTCCTGCTAAAATATTCATGGGGGATTCGGGATCATTGATCATCGGGATGTTCATTTATGTTCTAAGCGCTGAGTTGATCGAATTTCCTGCTGATCGCTTGGATAATTTTTGGGTGAATGTTTCGAATCCGGTATTCGCTATAGCTGCACTTATTTATCCCTTAACAGATACCCTTCGGGTTTTTATTATCCGTGCCATAAAAGGCCAGTCTCCGTTCTCCGCCGATAGAAATCACTTACATCACCGTTTGATCGATTGTGGTTATTCTCACACAAAAACCGTTATTATAATTTATCTCTTCACAATAATCACAGTTGGAGTCTCATTATTAAGTTATTATATCAACACTACTTTATCACTGTTAGCCGTAATGGGCTGCAGCGGTATATTCATCCTCTGGGTGATTTTGGCTCATAAAGTTAAAACGAATAAAGTTGAAGAATAGACCAGGCTTCATACTCATTCACTTTTTATTTATTTGTTCCCTTGGGTTCTCTCAATACGATCCGCAGGCACAAAATGTTTTTCTTGGGCCCGAAACACAACAGGTCATTGATGAATGGAACATAAAATATCCTTCAACCGACTTTCACAGCAGCTTCAAACCTTATGTAAGTTCCACATTGACCGATTTCCGCGATTCCTGTGTTCCTTACAAGCATTTTCTTATAAAGAATTTCTTCCTGAGTAAAACGATGAATGAAGGCCCTCAAAAACGGAACCAATTTAATTTTCAATTCTTACCTGTCTCCGATCTACAAACCGGTTATGATGTTCTTCAAAGTAAAAACGTGAATGAATTAGCCGGCGGGCTTTTTGCCAAACTGAATATCAATAATGATTTTACAATTGCCGGAACCATACTCGGCGGAAATGTTACTTATCCTTATTTCACGAATGAGCTTGTAAAAAATAATATGCTCATCCCAGGTTTAGGAATGGCCTACATGTCTTCCGATTCAAATTCTTATAATTATTCGAATTTCAGTGGATATGCTTCTTATTCTCCTAATAAGGTTTTTAATTTACAATTGGGCAACGGCAAACATTTTATTGGAGATGGTTATCGCTCATTGTTATTATCTGATGTAGCTAACAATTATCCTTACTTCAGAATAAACGCCAATATCTGGCACATTCAATACAGCGTGTGGTACACATGGATGAAAGATCTTTCTAATTCAGGAGGGATTAAGAGTAAATTCCAGGATAAATACGCGACAATGCATTATTTAAGCTGGAACGCTACCAAAGAGATCAATTTTTCTATTTACGAAAATGTGATCTGGCAGGGAACAGATACCAGCCGTGCGCGCGGATTTGATCCTAATTATTTAAGCCCGGTGGTTTTTTATCGTCCGCAGGAATATTCTGTTGGTTCACCGGATAACGCTTTCATCGGATTAAATCTATCTGTTAAACTATTCTCTTGCGTAAAACTTTACGGACAACTGGCATTAGATGAATTTTTCTTTAAAGAAATAAGAGCGCGTAACGGTTGGTGGGCAAATAAACAAGGCGCACAGGCAGGGTTAAAATATATAAATGCATTTAAGATAAAAGGGCTCACGCTGCAAGCAGAATACAATGTTGTAAGGCCATATACTTATTCACACGGATCGGTGCCACAAAATTACGCGCATTACGGTCAGCCCCTTGCTCATCCATTCGGGGCCAATTTTAAAGAATACATGGGATTCATCTCTTACCGCAAGGGCCGTTTTATGATAAGCGCGCAAGGATTGTCTGCTAAAATTGGTGTTGATAGTACAGGTTCGAATGTAGGACAAAATATTTTTCTATCGTACACAACAAGACCATTTGAATATGGACACAAGACCGGGCAAGGTGTTAAAACAACATTCATGCAAAGTGATCTAAGATTGACGTATTTCCTGATCCCACAAATGAATTTGAGATTAGAATTGGGATATATCCAGCGCAGCTTTACGGATGCAAGAGGTTACGAATTACAAAATCCTTATATTTATTTTGGATTAAAAACATCCTTCTGGAATTTTTACAGGGACTATTAGTCGAATAATTCCTTAAGAACGGCGTATGATCTCAGGTCATTAAACCCTGCCACGTGCATTTTATAATAGGCGAGCAAACATTCTAACAATTCATTGCGCTCAGCTCTGCCTAAAGGCTTTCCTAACAAGTTAGCATCAAATATTTTCAGAAAATTCTGCGATTGCACTTTATCAAATCCCAAGGGGAAGCTAAGTGAGAAAGATGTGAATTTACCTTCACGCGTGTCAAAATAATTGTTTTGAGAGTCGAAATTATTATGAGGTTCAAATCCCAAATATTTACTCAACTCAAATAAAAAACAAATGTGAAAATTATTGTAATCCGTTTTCGACTCGTTGAACCACTTGTATGAGGAAGTTATGAAATCAAAAAGTTCTTCATTGGGATGTTGTTCTTTGATACATTTGATCATCACTTCGTTTAAGAACTGGGCAACGGTAAGTTTATTGAAATCCTTACTAACCTCATCGAAAATATAAAGCAGATTAGATTCCGTTAATTGCTGGATATCTTTATTGAGCTTAGAATTAAAACTGAGTTCAACTAATTGAAGCGGTAATGTACTGGCGGGTTTTATTCTTGCGGTTGGAGATTTACTCGCAATAGCATTGAATGTTACAAGTCCGAATTGCCTGGTAAAGATCTTAAGGATTAATTTTTTATCGCCGTACTTTATATTTTGCAGAATTATCCCTTCGGTCTTAGCGAGCATTTTAATTCAGCACTAATATTTTTGTAAGAGCGGAGGTACTTCCGTCGGCAAGGGCGCATGATGCAAGGTACACTCCGGGAGCAACTTTTTGTCCGTTAATGTTTTTTAATCCCCATACTATTTGCCCGCCCTGCGATCTGGTTTCCCAAACAAGATTTCCATTGATATCGGTGATCTTCACAACAGACTGATCCATTAATCCTTTCACATAAACATTTCCATTGTATCCGGGCTTAACAGGATTCGGATATGCATGAACGTTTTTAAATTCTTCCTCGCCTTTTATAATATCAGTTCTGTATGATTGCATTCCCTGATCGGTTCCGATAAAAACATCCCCGGTAACTTCGTTATAGGCAATGTCGTGTACTGTATTTGAGAATAACGGACTGTTATCTTGCGTGAAATGATAGATCTCTTTCTGGCCATCAGCTGAAAAACAAAATACGCCGGCAGCTTCGGTGCCGATCCATTTACGGTTAGCGCCATCAATTGCTATAGCAGTTACTTTTTCAGTTTCCAATAAGATCTGCACGTGATTATCCTGTGTTATCAGGATCTGCTGCGCATCATCACCACCATTAAAAAGATTTTCAGGATTATAGAACACAGCTATTCCTTTTGTTGTACCGATCCAGATCTTTCCATCTTTGTCTTCTGCAATTGCGAAAACATATGGATCCGGTAATTTTCCCTGGCCTTCAGATAATGTGAGGAATTTGAAATTTCCTGAATTTGGTGCCGCAAAACCATTATTCTTATAAACGGCCATGCCTGTTGCCGTCTGATAATTCACGCTGTTATGCATACCTACCACACCACCGCTTCTTGGGAAAGTTATCCATACCTGTCCGCTCTTGTCGGCTAAAATCCTTCCAACGAAAGGAGTGATCGATGAGAAATTAAAATTTTGAAATGACCCGTCTGTTTTTCTGACGCTTAAAAAATTTTGGACATCACTTCCCCCGATCCAGAGATTCCCCGGCTCGTCCATTGATAGGCCCGCAACACGATGCCAGTAAGCATAAGCAGACAAACTCGGGATAGTAGCATTAACGCCATTATAAACTTTTACAAGCTGGCCATTATAATACTCGCATACACCCTGGAACCAACTGCCTACCCAATATCTGTTAGGGTCCTTCCTGTCAATGATCGCGAATGTGTTATCATATACTGTATCTGTATGTTCCTTAATGTATCTCCATTCCGATTCATCATAAAGATTCAATCCTTCCCTTGAATAATGCGGCGTTCCTGTTTCATCGATCTTTGTAGGGGAACTGAGAACTTTTCCATCGAAAATATCAATACTATTCACGTAGTTGCTATGTGTACCGTTCACCGATATTTTCTGACTCGAATTAAATGCAAATGGTCCGTTCGACCTGATGAAGCCATGGGCAATATCAGCAACCCAATACTCGGGTTTCGAAAAATCTACAACGACATCTCCGGGATAATTATAAAACATGTTTAATGAGGCGTATCCGTTAAGATACTGGATTCGCGTTCCGGTTTGATCATATACTTCAAATCCTCCCTGGTCAATGGTTGTAAAATAATTGCCATTAGGAATAAGTTTGCGGATATAATATCCGTACGGCTGCTTAATAGGATCTTTTTTCCATCCTGTTATCCCATCATAGCTATATAAGGTGTCTTTTCCCGGTGTTTCGTTCAGTGCCCAGGGGGAATAATTAGCCATTAATTTATTACCGTATTTTACAACTCCATTATATGCTCCGGCGGGAATCCCGCTTACAACAGTCCAGTTCTGAAAATTGTTCAATAAAGTTGAAGTGTTCGCCCTGTATAGACCACCTGTTGTTGCGGCAATAAATGTAGAGTCGGTATAAGCTATCTGGTACACGTTTATGTATGATCCTCCGGGACCAATGTAATAAGTGTCTTTAGTTTCTATTTTATCGGTATCAAAAACCACAATTCCAAAACCACAAGCGAGGTAAGCAATATTGTTTTTAAAGGTTACTTCATTGATGTTCTTTTTACCGGTAATGGTTTTTCTTTTTATATCAGGAAAGTTTGTGAAAACACCATCTTTTAAAACATCAATGTTTGCGTTATTATAAATGATAAGTAATGTGTTATTGTAAGGATTGTATCTTAAAAGCGTGACGCCAATATCTGAAAGCCCGTTGATCTTACTAATGAGTTCTGTTGATCCGTCAGAGACCGTGTATTTAATTATTCCGTTCCCGTTTGAAGCATACACTACATCACCGGCTTTTGCCACAGCGCTGCAGGAATTATAACTTAAATGATCCTTCCATTCGCCAATTTTGACCTGCGCCACACCCGTTAAACAGGCCAGAAAAAGACTTAAGATTACGCTTACTTTTTTACTCATACTTATTGTAACGGCGAAAGGTCAAATTTATTATAAATTTACCTAAATAATTGGATTATCTTTGCAACATTAAGGCCCTGTAGTTCAATGGATAGAATGGGAGTTTCCGGAACTCTTGATATAGGTTCGATTCCTATCAGGGCTACCATCACAATTCATTTAATTTTATCCCGGCACAAAACCCTTTAGATAAGGGTTTTGGCTTTTAGGGGGGTGCTGTTGTTCAGTATTGTTCCACCACTCATGAAAACCCGTTTTTCAAGGCGTTTTTCCATACAAATCTAATCTTCTATCGGCTTAACATTATATATTCTTACATTCTTCGCTATATTATCATTCTACTATACGTTTTTTTCATGCCCGAAAAAGTAAAGGAAAAGAAAATCAGAGAACGGTTAGCGGGTTTAAGAATAGCGGATCATTTGAGGAGCGAACCTTGCGATTTACTTTTATGTATGAGGATAGCTTCCTCTATTGAATGAGAAACAGTAAGATCAGATTCTTTTCTAGCCAGATCAGACAATGAACGGTAATATTTATGCAAAGTCGCTAATTCTTCTTCACTCAGGTCTTCAATATCCACTAACCGGTTGCTTGGTCCTTTTAATGAAGCTATCAACTCGTTCAATTTTAAATGTAAGGCGAGTGAGTCTTTGTTTTGAGAACGCTGGATCAGAAACACCATTAAAAAAGTAATGATTGTTGTACCGGTGTTTATTACCAATTGCCAGGTGGTTGAAAATTGAAATATTGGCCCTGTTACTAACCAAAGTAAAATTGATCCGGCTGCTAATATAAAAGCTATACTTGAACCTGTTATTCTCGTTGCGGCTTTAGCGATCCCCTCAAGAAAATGTATTTTACTTTTTTTAGACATGTAAAGTGTAAGTTTGATTTAGTACCGGAATTTCTGCTTCGTACTTATATATCTCCATGATCTTTGATCTTAACCCCTCAGATGCTTCTTTCTCACCATGCACAATAAATATTTTTTCCGGCTTATTTTCGAGATGACTTAACCAAGAGATCAAACCCGGTTGATCCGCATGAGATGAAAGCCCTTCAATTTGTTTTACCTTAGCCTTCACTTCATAGAATTTGCCCAACAATTTTATTTTTGGTTCTCCATCCAGTAATCGTCGTCCTCTTGTTCCTTCAGCCTGGTATCCTACTAAAAGAATAGTTGCGGAAGGATCACCTAAGTACTTTTCGAAGTAGGTCAAAACACGTCCTCCTGTTGCCATTCCGCTTCCGGCAATAATGATCTTGTTTTTTGGCGACATAGCCAGTGCAATCGTTTCTTCAGGTGTTTTTACCATTTTTATCTGGCGGCACATTTCTTCACAAACTTTCTCAGGAAGTTTATGCCAGGAAGTGTTTTTTTTGAATAGTTCAAGAACATTCGCTCCCATCGGACTATCCATGTAGATCGATACATCAGGGATCTGATCTTTACTTTTCAACTGCCATAACAAATACATAAGCAATTGCGTTCTTTCTACCGCGAAACTTGGAATTAAAATTGTTCCCGGAAGGGATGTTTTTATGGTTGATGCAAGTTTTGCGACGTGCCCTGACGGATGGGTCTTGTTACCATATGTGGATTCGATCAACATAACGTCTGCGTTCCCTGGCTTCTTAGGGGCAAACATAAGCGGGTCACTTTCTCTTCCGATATCTCCCGAAAATAAAATAATTCTATTCTTATACTTAACTTCAATATAAGTAGCGCCCAGAATATGTCCGTTATAATTGAACCTGCATGAGCAATCCTTATCGATTTCGATCCATTCGTCAAGATTTTTAAAAACAAAAAGCGGGGTAGTTAGCTCTACTGCCTTTAGATCATACAATGGAATTGCAGGTTTGTGCTTTGTATATCCTTTTTCATTGGCCCGCTGAGAGTCTTCCTCCTGGATCTTCGCACTGTCCGTTAATATTATTTCAGCTATCTCAAGGGTTGGCCTTGCTCCCCAGATCTCCCCCTTAAATCCACCGTGAACTAATCTCGGCAGATAGCCTACATGATCTAAATGTCCGTGTGTGAGCAATACCAGATCTATTGTTTTAGGATCAATCGCGAAATCCTCCCAATTCAGTAATCGCAATTCCTTTAAGCCCTGAAACAATCCGCAATCTATTAGTATTATTTTTCCGGGAATGGTCAGAAGGTATTTAGAGCCGGTAACCATACCTGTCGCCCCTAAAAATTGCAATGTTATTTTTTGATCATGAGTCCCCATTCCCGTTTCCGTTCTTAAAGAGTTGTTCGCATAATTTTTTGACCTCTTCTGTAACTGCCGGGATGCGTCCTTCATTCACACCAATAGTACGCAGCAATCTTATATCCATATTTATTTCATGGCAGAGAACAATTTTTTTATCTAACAACTTTTGTTTTTCTGTTTTAGTTAATGTAGTCAGGCATGTTACAGGATATAACCCAAGTTTATCGATCTGGTCTTTAATTCCGTTTTTAGAAGGATAATCCCAACTCAATAAATGCAGGCCCGCGCAAGTTCCGTATTGAACCGCATCGAATGAAAATCTTGTATTGGTAACCAGCCAACCGGCGTAGTTGTGATCTTTCCTTCCGGGAATATTCTTCCACGTGTACTCAAGATCTTTAAACCGGGAGTTAACATATAAAGGCACTTTCACATCGCAAAAGATCCCCGGTCTGTTGTGGTATTTACATTCTGCCATGATAATATCACTTTCCTTCCTCGCAATAACATCTACTTCATGACTCACGCATTTTCCATGTGATATCACGCCGGTTTGCGTTTCATAACCCTGCCACTTCAATATTTCAGCGATAAATTTTTCGAAAGGAAAACCCGAAGGCCCTAATTCCATAATTGCATTCTTTAAATGATAGCGGGCCGCATTATGAGCTGACGCTTTCTTTAAAAGTTTGAATGCTATTCTGTAGATCTTTTTTGTCGGAATGTTTTCGAAAAGCTGCATCCGGATTTTAGTTGCAATTTCTTCGATAACTTCCCGACTTGCTCCTGCCCTGTGTAAAGACTTTTTCAGCCGATTAATATCGAAAGGAACAGATTCGCCCGAAGCTTTTGTGACCTGAATAGTTTTTTTCATAACCTGATAGACCGGGCGGGCTAAGTTAAGCGGCTGTCTTTTTATTACTTAAAGCTTCGCCTTGTTTATTCTGTTCTTCAAGCGTCCAACCATCTGTTACAGTAGTTTCCAACCAAATCTTTCCGGATTTACGGAACACTTGCGTTGAAAGTCCGAAAGTATCCGCAAAATTCTGCTCCAGCTCGCTTACTGTCATTTTTGGAGTAATAGTAATGGTTCCTTTTTTATGGATCGTTCTGCATTCTCCTAAAGTTTTGCTGCTGCTTTTCATTAGTTTTTTTGGAGAAGCTCCGCCGGCCTTGTGAGGCTTTGAAAAGAATTCAAGTTTCAAATAAGGAAACATTGTATTAAAGTCTTCCTGAATAGCGAAGATCTTGCGTCTGTCATTGATCGTGATTTTCATTTTTGCTTGTTTTTTTATGGTGTTTATTATAACAAAGCTATAGCTACTCCGGGGGTTTGTTAATGACAGGAGTCAAAAACCTTTATGACTTTTGTCAGTTTTTCGCCTTTTTTGCCTGCTTCTTAAAATAATTTCTCAATAGGAAGTTGTGCTTTAGCGCCTCCATGTTATCATCAAATCCTTTAGTGCCTTTATCCAAATTTTTTAGCGTGCTCCTCAGATCGTTCGCAAACACCGAATCAGTTACTAACATTCCTATTGTTCCTTCACCACTTTTCATTTTAGATGTAAGAGTACTCAGATCACCGCTTACATATGCGATCTTATCACTGCTGACATTTAGTTTAAGTATCGTATTCTCTAATTCAGAGGATAGCATTGTATCTGTAAATAATGTAGCCACTAAGCTCTTGCTGTTTTTAAACCCTTTTGTGATCTCCTGCAGGTCTCCGGTAATAATTGCCGTACGGCTTCCGGTTACTTTAATATTCACAATAGCTTGTTTCAGATTGTCGGCTATCACGGTATCCATTAGCAAACTCCAAAGGGTATTACTGCTGTTGATCTTCTGAGTTATTTTCTTAAGATCGCCGGTAATGAATTTTATATTATCATTTGTGGTATTTAATGTTCGGAGCATTTCATCTGTTTCGATCGGTTTGAGGGTATTTAAAATATCCCCATCTTCCACATGAGCTATTGAGCCGTTCTTGACAGAATTAATATTCACGAGTTTATTTCCCATTAGCCCGTCTGTTCCAACAGAAGCGACCGCACTCTTTTTAACATACTGTTTAACTTTATCTTCTATCAGCATTGTGACTTTTATTGTTGAATCCGTATTAATTTCCACTTGCTCCACTATACCAACATTGATGCCTGAAAAGCGGACATTATTCCCTTCCATCAAACCGTTTACATTATAGAACTGCGCGGATATTCTGAAGGTTGAACTAAAGAGACTGCGTTTAGCTCCGATCATGTATAAAAGAACAACCAGGAAAACTGTTCCTGCAATAACAAATATTCCTAATCTTGCATTTTGTGAGATTGATTTTTTCATATTTCAAAAAATTCTTTAACTTTTTTATCCTTGTTTTCTTTCATTTCTTCATAAGTTCCCTGCGCATAATTTTTTCCATCGATGAGCATCACCAATTTGTCGGCCGTTATTTTAATGCAGTTCAGGTCATGCGAAATAATTAATGAAGAAGTATTATATTTTTTCTGCACATCCACCATCAGCTGGCTGATCCCTTTTGCAGTAATGGGATCCAAACCGGTTGTTGGTTCGTCGTACAAAATAATATCCGGTTTCAGAATGAGGGTGCGTGCTATGCTGATCCGTTTACGCATACCGCCTGACAATTCAGAGGGCATCATATCAATTGTATCCGGTAAGCCGACGTTAGTTAACGCTTCCTTTATCATTGCTTCTACTTCTTCAGGCGTTTTTTCTATCCAATGCCTTCGTAACGGAAATTCTAAATTTTCTCGCACGGTCATTGAATCATATAAAGCATTGCTTTGGAAAAGAAAACCGATCCGTACTCTCGCTTGATCAAGTTCCTCTGCATTTAACCCGATCATATCTTTACCAAACACCTTAATGCTTCCGCTATCCGCTTGCATTAAACCAACTATACATTTTATTAATACAGATTTGCCGGAACCGGATTTTCCCAATACAGCCACGCTTTCTCCTTTATACAAATTAAGATCAAAATTGATGAGTACTTTATTGTCGCCAAAACCTTTATTGAGATCTTTAATTTCAATAACCATATTTTCTGTTATTTTTTCCTGGCTACTCACGTTAAACCCAGCACATCAGCAATCTGAACTGCGATCAGATCAAGTATAAATATTAAGAGCGAGGCTATCACCACCGCCTGGTTAGCAGAACGGCCTACACCTTCTGTTCCTTTACGTGAATTATATCCTTTGTAACATCCGATTATCCCAACTGCGAATCCGAAAAAAAATGTTTTTGTGATAGCAGGAATTACATCGCTGTAGGTATTTGTTTCAAATACCTGGTTCCAAAATAGCCTCCAACTCACTGCGCCATGTATGTTGCATCCAAGATATCCACCATAAAGAGCGATCGCATCTGCGAGCAAAGCAAGCAACGGAATAGTAAGAACAGCTGCAACCACTCTTGTTACAACAAGGTATTTCATCGGATTGGTTCCCGATACTTCCATTGCATCGATCTGTTCTGTTACCCGCATTGAACCTAATTCAGCTCCGATACCGGAACCGATTTTTCCTGCGCAGATCAGCGCCGTGATCACAGGAACTATTTCCCGTATTAATGAGATCGATACCATTTTTGGCAACCATGCTTCAGCTCCAAATTCTACCAATGTTGGTCGTGATTGAATAGTGATCACCAGCCCCATAATAAATGCAGTTAATCCAACAAGCCCTAAAGACTTATAGCCTATAAAAAAACTTTGACGCAACAATTCATTGAACTCGAATCTTCCATGAAATAATTCGCGAAAGAATCTTAAGGTAAATCGTGTGATATCGCCTGCCTCCTCTAAAAATCTGATTAATGCCGGTTTATTGATCATATTCACAAAGATTTGATATTTCAGCAGAAAAACCCATGAAGCCGGTCAGCACCTTAACTGATACAAGTCATAATTACGGCTTACGAAAAGTTTTAAGCCACTGGATCGCTTTGGCCTTATCAGAAAAGATCTGAGTTGGCACAACAGGTTTATTGTGCTTTACATAAAAATCTGCTATGAGCTTTTGGGCTAATGAGCAATAAGCTATAGCATCAGCGAGTGTATATATATTACTTTCGGCACTTGCCGAAAAAATTCTGACCTCTTTATCCACACTTGCAAATTCTCCGGCATCAATCAGTACCGGGAATTTTTTTCCTCCTCCCAATTTGCCCATAGCTTCTACTATAAGTATTGCGTCGCTTAGTTCTATTTCCGAATTTGCTTTAAGATGAATATGAATGATTCTTTCATCTGTTAAAGTAACCAGGCTTTTCTTCAATTGAATTTTTCTCATGTTTCAACTGCATTAGTATTTAAAACATAACGAATAATATCAGCGGTTGAAACTATGCCTTTAATATAGTCCTTATCACAAACAACTATTGCATGAACATCGCCTTTTGCCAGGATTTCACAAACATCTTTTAAGCTTCGATCAGGTGTTATTGTTACAGGATGCTCTCTCATTACATCTCTTGCCAGCATTTCGTGATAAACATTCTCGTTATCGTTTAGTGTAGCGTTTTTAATAGCGAACAAAAAATCAATCAGGCTTATCATGCCCTTAAGCTTCCCATTTTCAGCTACGGGTATGTGATGATGAAAATTTCTTTTTTCAAAAATATGTTTTATGTCCACCAACTTTTGAGACGGCTTCACCGTTATTACTTCAGTGGTCATCACCTCCGCTATCGGAACATTGAGAATATTCATTTTTTTCTTACAAAATTAAGTGTAGGGTTACGGGTGACTAATGAGTAAGGTCACACTTCGAACTGAGAATTATCATGTCAGTAACAATCTGCATGCGCTTATTTTGCTAAAAAAAGAATATGAAAGCAAAAACTATACTTGAACTAATGACTCTTTCAACTAATCTGTATATGATTACGAAAGATGAGAAGTTAATGAATAAGATCTCTGAGATGGGCGCTAAAGGAAAAGAGAAACTGGATGACCTTATAGAAGGGCTTGAAGGTGACGACGAACAAAAGCTAAGCGAAAAGATCATGGAAAAAGCAATTCAGGCTAAAGAGGAATTGGAACACAGAATAGGTGAAGTGGTTGTTAAGCTCTATGATAAAATGAATATCGCCCATACTGCGCAGGTAGAAAAACTAACCAAACAAATTGATTCTTTAAAAGATGAGCTGGTGCTTGCAGAAGCCAGAATAATTAAACTTGAATCACAAAGGTAAAATGGAGATTTTCGCCGGGCTCACCAGACAATACCGACACATTAAACGTTACAACCAGGTAATAGGGGTTTTTCTTAAATACGGATTTGAAGACCTTGTATCATACCTTAATGAACAAAAGCGTTTCAATTTTATAAGGAAACTAATTCCTCGATCTACATATGCACACGCGCTTACTCTAAGCAAGTGGGAAAAAATGAGATTGGTATGCGAAGAACTGGGTCCCACTTTTGTAAAGTTTGGCCAGATCTTAAGCAATCGTCCGGATCTGTTGCCGGCGGATCTGATAAGGGAGCTCGAAAAACTGCAGGATAGTGTTCCGCCACTTCCCGGCATATTGGCTATTGAAGTGCTGGAAAAGGAATTGGGAAAGAAAACCACAGAGTTGTATGCTACGTTTGAACAGGAAGCATTTGCTTCAGCTTCGATGGCACAAGTGCACAAGGCTACTTTAAAGACCGGCGAGAACGTTGTAGTTAAAATACAAAGGCCGGGTATCCAGGAGGTCATTCAATCTGATATGAAAGTAATGTATTACCTGGCGGAATTGTTCAGCAGAAGAATTCCTTCCCTGAAAAGTTTTGATCCTGTTGGCTTAGTGAGAAATTTTGAAGATAGTATCACAAAAGAACTTGACTTCATCCGCGAATCAGTGAATATTCAACGTTTCCATAATAATTTTAGTAAGGACGAAACAGATGAGGGCAACATTCATTCACCCAAAATGTATCCTGCGCTTACAACTTCAAAAGTACTGACGCTTGAATATATAGATGGAATAAAAATATCCAATCTTAATGTTCTTCGCCAAAAAGGCTACGATCTTCCGTTACTGGCACAGCGATTGGCGGTATCGTACTTCAAACAAATATTCAATTATGGTTTCTTTCATGCGGATCCCCATCCCGGCAATTTATTGGTGTTGCCCAATAATGTAGTTTGCTACCTGGATTATGGAATGATGGGAAGTATTATTCGTAAGGATCTTGAAGCACTCGGAAGTTTATTTTTAGCGGTTAAATCTAAAGATGTCAGGCGCATTATCAGATCCATTCAGCAATTATCGGATAGTGTTGTTATTAAAAATTATCGTGAATTGGAAAATGATGTAAATGAATTTGTTCAAAATTATTCTTTCAAAGACCTGCACCAAAATGAACTTAGTACATTAATGCTGGAATTGAAGGACATTGTAGTTAAACATAACTTAAAAGTTCCCACACACTTCTTTCTGCTGATCCGGTCGATGGTAACTATTGAAGGAGTTATCAGGCAACTTGATCCCGATCTGGATCTGCAAAAAACGATCAAGCCCTTCCTGATAAAGATGGCTGCAAAACACTATAATCCCTTGCAATTTGGCAAACGTATTTTTAACTCGATCTACGAATTAGGAATGTACCTGGAAGACTTCCCGCGGGATCTGAAGAATGCCATGCGAAAAATTAATAGCGGAGAAATTAAAGTTGATCTTAGACATAAGGGAATTGATCCGATGGTTCATACGTTTAACAGGGTCAGCAAACAGATCATTACTGCAGTTATAATTGCCGGTTTGGTTGTTGGTTCTTCGCAAATGATAATTCATAACGTTCATCCGCTTTGGGGCGAATCTTCGGCCTACGGTATCATCGGTTTTATAATTGCGGGTGTCCTTGGGCTTGGAATGCTAAAGGATCTTAGAAGAGGCGATCATGATGACTGGGCCGGGTGGAGAGAACAATAAGGGCTAATTATCCGGCTGTGCTTTTAAACTCAATGCTAAACCTAATACAATTATTCCTGTTATAAAAATAACCGGTTGCAGCATAGAAACAAACCCGATCATCAATACCTGAATAGTTATCCATACAAGCATTAAGATTCCTGTGAATACTGAAGCTGTTTTTGCCGATTTCCGGTTCCTGAATACAACTATCGAAGAATACAAACACGATCCACCTAATACTATAAAAAGAAATAATGAAGGAATAAAATAGGATTTGAAAGGGCTGCCATGCAGCCAATATAAAGGAATATCTTTAGCTCCTGCCATTCCGTAATAGCCTCCGCCAAATGCATTAACCGCTACAATAGCAAGGATAACACCAAGGGTAATTCGAATTAATTTCATGCTAATTAATAATTAGTGAAAAGACGATAAATTAATATAGCCAGCGTTACCAGAATAATAATGGTATAGATCTGCTTGTTGTATTTAGCCAACCAATCAGGCAAGAAAATATCGAAGTTTGCTTTCCGTGATTTAGAATAATTTCTTGCAACTAAAGTTAAAGGACAGCTCATTCCGAAAAGAAAAAGGACCATTACTTCAAAAACGATCAGATCAAAACATATCCATACCCATATATCTATTCTATTTATGCAAACGGCATAAAGCATATAGAAAATAACAACATTGTAAAACGTCCAGATAAACGTGTGCAGAGTTTTGATCCAGAATAACGGACTAAGCCTTCTTAACTGCATGATTCCTGTTTATAGTTTTTAAATGTGCCGCCCAACTTTTCGCTTTCTCGATTTCTCCTTCCGCCAAAGGGCCTTCTTTGTCCTTTACGTAAAACGCTAATGGAGGAGTGATCAACTCTGCGCCTGCCTCGACAAGAGATTTACCAATTCGTTTAGCGGCATTTCCACTAAAAAATATCCGTATCCTTGTATCAAACGCGGCGGCGCTTATTTTATTTAATTTCAATGTTTTTAAGTTCGATAGAAAGTATCTGATTTTTTCTGTTGCCCGCCAGGCATTGATGGGACTACCAACAACAAGTAGGTCAACCCCTGAAAGGTCATCTGCATTAAAATTGTTTACTGATTGGGCCTTGCCTCCAAGAACATCTGCGATCACTTCGGCAATTATCTTTGTATTGCCGAAGTTTGAATCAAAAAGCACGAGTGATTTCATGATAATTTTTATTATTTAGTTTAAGAACTACAATAACTAAACAAACAATTGTAACTATTGTAAAAGTGGAAATGATATAAACAACGGGTATTATGTTATAGCCTAAGATTCCCATTGCAATGATCTTAGCTGTAAGGGCAAGCATAAGTATACTAAGGAAGACTGTGTAAACCGGCGCGATAATATATCCGTAACTTTTTCTCGTGAATAATAACCATCCTGAAATAAATGAAGCGGGTAAAAGAATAGACAGATCAAGAGCTTGAACAACTAAAGTAGTATAATGTTCAACTGCAGCAGGTATGGAATTATTCAAGAACGGCGGTATTATAACAGAAAGCCAAAGGAAGGTAATGGCCAATGCACAAAACATTAAAAAACCACCTATAAATTTTACAGGTAACTCTTTTTGAAAGGAAACCTCATCATTATTTAGCGAAGTGAATACAAGAATAAACCCATAAAAACTTAATGCTAGATTAACGACCCATAAAAGAAACAATTGGTTATACATCGCCATCATTGTAAAGAAAAGGTAAGTCACTAAAAAATAACCAAGAGTTCCAGCGAGTAATATTTTCCCCCGCACAGAACCTTTGTTATTTAATAGCAGGCTTATTATTAAGAGCGGTATTGCAATAAATAATGTCACGTAATCCTGAGCAATTCCTTGAGGAGCCACTTGTGCTGACATATGATGATAGACTCCTTTCCCGTATAAAATTACTTTTTCTCCCCGTACAGAAATAATATTTCCCGGCCCTTCATTCTTATTAGAGAGTATGCCGATTGAAGATGCAATTGCTGAAAGGATCGCTATTGAAAGAACAAGTGCGTTTATTATGGTCTTCCTACTCATCAGATCATATCCTCGGCGCATTCAAGTTGATTTTCAATTGCTGTAACACCAGGCGATGACCATATTGCTTTCTCTGCGTCCAGCTTATCCGAAAAAGAAGACACGAACCCGCTTAAAGTCACCTTGTGTCCTTCTACTTTTACTTTAATTCTTTTAGCGTCAATTTTAGCATGTCTGTCTAATGCTGAATTGATCTTCTCCTGAAGATTCGATGGCGGTGGGGTATCTGTTAGTTTGATATTATTTGTGATCCCGGTTACACCTTTAACATTCCATAGCGTTTTTGCGGCAGACTTGCGCTGGAAATCCCAGTTTACTATCCCTTCCAATGTAACATTCCCGTCTTCAACAAGAACTTTTATTTTCTGAGGATCAAGATTACAATGCCATTCTAATTCATATAGAACTGCCTGCGCGATTTCACTGTCATCTTTTTTGTCGGTATCTTTCAATCTTACTTCAATGTTCTCAGCAATACCACGTACGCCTGCAACTCTTTGAGCCACGCGCTCGGCTTTGATCTTTTTAGGATAAGAATCAACGATCCCTGACAAGGTTACTATACCGTTCTTAACGGCGACCCCAATCTCATTTGAGTTTAATAATGGAATCCAGCTAAGCTCGTCCATTACATGTTTTTGAATTTCTAAGTCTTTTTTCATTTTACAGATTTTAATACTTCAAAACTATACCGACAAACGACGAACTATCATGAGCCTGCTCAACCCGGAATATGACTTTTATCACATAGCCGGATCCGTGAATAATCTTATATTTGTTAATATGAGAAAACCACTGTTTATAGGCCTGTACGTATTATGTACTGCCTTTTCAATTAATAAGGAAGCTTATACTTTATATGATTCCAAAGGACAAAAATCAAATTACGATCAGTTATTAGCTGAGGCTAAAAAAGCAGATATTGTTTTATTTGGCGAATTACACGATAATCCAATATGCCACTGGCTTCAAAAAGAATTGACCCAGGATCTGTTCACAGATAAAAAAGATAAATTGGTATTAGGCGCTGAAATGTTTGAATCTGATGATCAAATTGCTCTTAACGAATATCTTGCCGGGCAGTTAAGTGAAAAAACTTTGAAAGAAGAAACAAAGATGTGGTCGAACTACACAACTGATTATAAACCTTTGGTTGATTTTGCAAAGAAAAATAAACTGAAGTTTGTTGCTGCAAATATTCCAAGACGTTACGCAAATATGGTTTATTTAAGGGGAGAGACTGCTTTAGATAGTATTTCTAAAGATGCTAAACAATGGATAGCGCCATTTCCAATAAAATATGATGCTGAATTAAAATGTTACAAGAGTATTTATGAGAGTGCCGGTGGCCATGGAGGACAAAACCTGCCAAAGTCACAAGCTTATAAAGACGCAACAATGGCTCACTTCATTCTTAAAAACTGGACCAAAGGACAAACTTTTGTTCACTATAACGGTGCGTATCATAGTAACAATCACCAGGGCATTGAATGGTATTTAAAACAAGTGAATCCTTCTTTAAAAGTACTGGTTATATCTACTATGGAGCAAAAAGATATATCAACTTTAGAAGAAGAAAATAAAGGCTTAGGAGATTTTATTATTTGTACTCCTGTGGGTATGACTAAAACGCACTAAATTATTTAAATCTGTTTTGTAATTCTAAGAGGGTTAATTTTGTTATATTAACTTTTAAGTCCGGGTTAAGAAATAAGTTTTCCAGTTCCTTAATATGTTCTTCCTTTTTGCTTTCCTGTTCTTTTCTTTCCGTTATTTCTTTGGTTAGCGAAACATACTGAATGTTTTTTGAGGTACCGATAGGTAAAATAATCGCATCAATCCAATAACATCTACCGTTCTTGGATTTATTTTTTATCTCACCAAACCAAATATTTCCAGAACGAACCGTCGCCCATAAATTAGAGAAAAACTCTTTTGCGTGATGTTCAGAATTAACAATTCTATGATTCTGCCCAAGCAGCTCTGACGAGGAAAATCCTGATATCTCACAGAATTTTTTATTTACATATAAGATCCTCCCCCTTTGATCAGTAACCGAAGCAAGCATTCCCAGATCAATAGCCTTTTTATACGTAATAAGAAGATCATCGAAATACACATTCTTAAACTCGTTCAAATAGTCCATAGTACAGAACAAAGGTATCACTCAAGCTCAATCGTTTACAGGATATTCCATAGCACTTCGCATGAACTAAAATATGTTAAGATATGAGAATTATCATATATTCTTTATGGTTATGAAAGTACTTTTGGCGCCTTATGAATGGTCATGGTGATTGCCAAACGTGCAGATCTTTTTTAAAAAGTGCTTTCTGTAGCGAGAAAGCTTCTACAATAGCTAATGTCTTATCGGGACATCTTTTATCTATCAGTTTTAAAAAGGGTCAGGATATCTATAAAGAGGGAACTCTTGGCAAGGGGGTTTTTTGCATTCAAAAGGGTAAAATAAAAATTTACAAGATCTGTGAAGGCCGGAACCTGGTTACAGATCTGGCCACTGATGGTGATCTTATCGGTTATGCAAATATTATGAATGAAGGTGTTTGTATCAATTCTGCCAAATGCATTGAAGATTCACAGATCTGCTTTATTCCAGAAAAAGCGTTCAAGATCTTATTGGAAAGTAAATCGGCTCTGATAGCCGATTTATTAAAACGAAGCTGCAGGGAAACGGCACAATTATCAACTATTATTACCGCTTTGAAATGTATGAACACAGAGGGACGGATAGCCTGTGCGCTAACTACCATAGAAAAGAAATTTGGTGTGGATAAAGCCGGTTGCCTGGATGTTAACCTGACCAGGAAAGATATATCGGAAATATCAGGAACAACAACAGAATCCGCGATCCGAATACTAAATAGTTTCAAAAAGGATCAATCCATTGCTTTTCAAAATAACCGGATCAAGATCATAGATAAGAATAAGCTTAAATTGTATTTATCCAATTAAATCTCTTCTTTAGCTCCTGACCAGTATCATTCTAATATTTGACTGCCGTCATTCAGGCCCGCTTTTTTCTATTGCATCTTTGCTTAAAACAAATTATGAAAATAGAAAAGTATACTATTCTTATTTTATTGGCATCATCAATTGTACTTAGCTGCGGGGTTTATAACGATATTTCCGTCGATTGTGATTCAATGAAAGATCTTTCACAATATAACACTTTTGCGTGGTTACCAGATGTTAGAGATACTGTGGATTCTCCGTATAACAATGAGGTCATACGCAATAATTTAAAAAATTACTTTGGGCGAAACTTAGCAGAAAGAGGATTTAGTGTATGTTTAGATACTCCCGATGTACTCTTAAGAATTGTAATTGTTAATAATCCGAAAGTTCTTACTATCATTCATCCGCCGAGGCCTTTCAGATACTATTATGCTCCTTATTATTATAAGAGTGATTATTATTCTCCTTATCCCCAGGATTACTACTACAGCTATTCCGAGTATTGTACTCCTCATGGATACTGCACGGAAAAAATTAATTATGTTGAAGGATCAATTACTTTACAGGTGATTGAACGGGTACAAAGCAAGATCATATGGTCCTGCACCGCTAAAGGAGATATTTATGATCCGGTATACATTAACAGAAGCATTCATCCTGCAGTAATTAATATCATGAAGAAATTCCCCGCTAAACCAATACATCAGAAGAACGATAAAAAAACTGAAAGTTCGGTTGCTTTAAACTAAATTCTTAGTTTTTCATATTCACAAGTTTGTCAATATTTGTAACTGCAATAGTGCTGCCACTGACCTCAATTAATTTTTCATCTTTAAAATCACTCAAGGTACGGATCACCGTTTCGGTAGCGGTACCAACTATCTGCGCAAGGTCTTCTCTTGAAATGTTTATGCTAAATTTCTTTTCGTCCTCTTTTTTATATTTGTTGTAAAGTGTAACCAACGCTTCAGCACAACGTTTCCTGACAGAATTGTAAGCAAGTTTCATCAATTGTTCTTCGCGCTCCAGGATGTTATTGGACAAAATACTGATGAACTTTCGCGATACTTCCGGGCTTTTATACACCAACGAATAAAAATCTTCTTTTGGGATCATACTAATTTCAGAGTCTTCCAGCGTCATTGCGCTATCTGTGTATTTTCCATCTTCCAATAAAGCCAGATACCCGAAAAAATCCCCCTCATTGTATAAACTATTGATCAATTCTTTTCCGAGATCATTTGTTTTAAAGGTTTTTACTTTTCCTTTTTTTACAAAGTAAACAGCTCGCGGCGTGCTTCCTTCATTATAGATCACTTGTTTCTTTTTATAAGAGCTGGTGTCGTATTTTTCAGAAAGTTTTTTAAGCGCTTCAATACTTTTTACTTCTTTAATAAAACTATCAAAGCCTTCAGGCCCTTTTTCAAACTCCTTTTTTGCCAGATCCGATTTTTTAAGACGGCTCTCGATCGCGTTCAAAAGTTCAATATCATCGAATGGCTTTGTTACATAATCATCCGCTCCCATTTCCATTCCTTTGCGAAAATCACTTCTCTCAGCTTTTGCCGATAAGAAGATAAATGGAATATTGGCGGTTTCAGGTTTTTTAGATAATAAATGTAAAACACCGTATCCGTCCAAGACCGGCATCATAATATCACAGATAATAAGATCCGGTTTTTCTTTTTGTGCCTTTTCCACGCCTATCTTTCCATTTTCAGCGGTAAATACTTTATAATTTGAAAGCTCAAGGATCTCGGACGTATTCTCGCGCATTTCCTTATTATCTTCGATCAATAAAATTGTTTTCATGTTCTATTTCATAAAAGTTATTATAAATGTAGTGCCTTCTTCTAATTTACTTACACATTCTATAGTTCCGTCCATCATCTCAACATATTTTGCAACAATGTTAAGGCCAAGCCCGGTTCCCTGGATATTAGTTGCATTCTCTCCCCGGAAAAAACGCTCAAATAAATGTTTTTGATCTTCCTCTGAAATCCCGATGCCGTTGTCCTTGACCTTTAAAACAATTGTTTTTTCGTTGATCTCTGATGTGATCTCAATTGGTTTATTCTCAGGTGAAAATTTAATGGCATTTGAAACAAGGTTAAATACTACATGCCTGATGATTTTTTTATCAAGATTAACATTTACTTCATCACCAACGTGCAAATAATCGAGACTTTGTCCTGCCCTGCAAATTCCGCGCATCTCACCGATTAATGCAATAATAAACGATTTAATATCGAAATTCTCTCGCGAAACAGTTATACCTCCTTCTTCCAGTTTACTTATTGAAAGCATATCATTAAGTATATCCGTTAGATTAGTGATCGACTGCTTGATCCGCGCCATATGCTTGCTCTGTTTTTCCTTATCTCCTTGTTCGCCATATTTTGCTACAAGTGATAATGATGACAAAACAGTGGCAAGAGGAGTTCTGAATTCATGCGAAGCCATTGAAACAAATCTGGATTTTAATTCACTCAACTCCCGCTCCTTCTCTAAAGCCTTATTCAATTCTTCTTTCGTCTTTTCCAATTCTTCAATAGCCTCACTCATGATCATAGTACGGTTCTCAACCTGTTTTTCAAGCTCAACCGAATAGTTCTTTAACCTTTCTTCAGCTTGTTTACGGAGCGTGATGTCTATTACAAATCCAATAACGAATTTTTCGTTATCGAAGGTATAAGGACTCAGGCTAATTTCTACAGGGAATTCGGAACCGTCCTTCCGTTTTCCATTCAAATCAAATCCCGCTCCCATTGATCTGGCATGTGGATTTTCAGAAAAATTATCCCTGTGCTGCTCATGTCTTTTAACATAACGTGTAGGCACTAATACTTCTACTCTTTTTCCGAGCAACTCTCCTTCTGAATATCCAAACATTCGTTCGGCGGCAGGATTAACTTTTACCAATTCGCCTTTTGCGTTAGTAACAACAATGCCTTCAGTTGCGTACTTGAACAAAGCCTCCAGACCTTCTCTTCCTTCCATTAATTTATTAAGTTTTGTATGCTCTAAAGTACTCACTTCTATCATTTTAAGCAAAATAACGGCAAATAAAAGCTGTTATGGCTGATGTGAGTCAGTCAAGTATATGATTTTTGTCATGTCTCTGCTTTCTACCCGTGAATTGCCATTACAGGAATCCTTGACTGGAAAGCTATTGTTTTTGTATTGGTTTCGTTAAAGAACTTATATAAAACAGAATGAGATTGACTTACAATGGTTATTAGATCCGCATTTTTATCTTTCGCATATTCAGCAATACCATCAGTAAAAGATTTTGCTTCTACTACCTCTAATTTCATTTTTTTTGCTTTTGCCGAATTATCATTAAAGAAAAAGTTTGCCGGAGTTTTTACATGAACGGTAGAAATTCCGGTTTTAAAATACAAGCTAAAATCCTTTACCTTTTTAAGTATTGGATAAGTCGCGGTTTGTAAATTATCAATTGCCAAGATCGCTTTTACAAGTTTATGGTCTTTATATTTTTGAGGGACAATAATCACAGGACAATTTACTTTGCCAGCAATACTTGTACCATGAGAACCATAAATAAATTTTGAGATCCGTGACTTTGTTTCTAAACCAAGAACTATATACTGCACTTTTCGGCGACGGATCAAGTCCTCAATTTGCATTTGGAACGGTTCACTCGATGTCAGAATTTCTATATGCAGCCTTGGATACTTTTCTTTAAGAATGTCTCTATAATTCTCTAATTTAGTTTCACTGGTCTCCTTAATAGCTTTATACGAAATAAAGTACATACCGGAATTTGTGTGTACTACCGGCGCTTCGAAAATATGGAACAACATTAAGGATGCATTTCCCTGTTCTGCAAGCATTGCTGCATATTCAACAGCATTTCCCGATGACTTGGTATAATCAATACCAACCAGGATCGTTTTGTGAGATTTTTTTGATTTTTTCATATTACTTAGTTAATAGGTTTGCGATCAGATGATCAATACTAAAATATCCCCAGGCGGCCGGGAACATCAGTAAAGCAGAAACAAGAACCAGTCTTGGATACACATGTTTCATATCCCACATTGGCTGTATTACTGAAAAAGCGACAGCAACTAATACAAGATCCAAGCCAATCAAACTGAGAATTATCGTTTTAAAGGCGCCAAGGATTAACAATATGCCGCCGAAAAATTCAATAGTTGATGTATAAGCGGCCATCACCTTAACAAAGCCTTGGGGAACATTTTGTTTTTGAGCTTCGAAATTAAATGCTTCAACTACCCCGCTTATTTTAAGCTTAAATAGTTTGTCGTAACCCTGGAACAGGAACAAGATGCCTGTAAAAACCCGGACCAATAGTTCTAATATATAATATCTGTCTTCCATGCTGTTTATTTTAATACAAATCTATGGCAAGGGTTTTTCTTGTCACCTAATCAATGTCAGTACCTCGTATGACTTACATCATTATTTTTCCGGGATAATGGTCTCAACTTTGTACCATACAAAACCACAATATGAAAACAGAAACAATTAAAACTGAAAAAGTTTACACTCAACACGAAGAGAATAAAGAATGGTTAAGTAAACTGGCGTTCTATAAAGATGAAGTTAAAGTAATGGAGCATCGCATAGAAGAGATCGCTTCCAAAAATACTTCAAAAGATGTTTTAGGCAAAGTAGAACAGTTTCAGAATCGTCTTATCATTAATAAGAACACTATGGATATTTTAAAACATAAGATCAATCTTAGTAATGATGCTATTCATAGCGATATAAACAAGAACGAAACCGCGGCAGATCATCGTTCTATAAAAGATCATTCTGAATTACGTGACGAGATGAAACTATTTGAACTGCATTTTATCTCGTTTAAATCTGAATTGAATTTGTTCTTAGTTAAATGGATGTAAATAATTTTAAACTCAAATAAATAATAAAATGGAAACCACAATCAACACACGCACTGGTACAATGAGAAGTACCGCTGAAAAAACTAACGTTGTCTCTTCAAATGTTAGCGCTTACGATCGCTGGATTGAAACACTGAAATTCAGTCATTTTGGGATCATTAGTATGACTATTTTGGTTGGCAGCATCCTTGGAGGAATTGCATCTATGTATGTTTTTCAAAACGATGCGCCGTTCTGGCAATTTGTAGTTGGACTTTATTGTACAATGGCCAACTTAGTAGCTTCAATTGCACAAGCACCAACAAAATGGGTGGTAAATTTATTTTTCTTGTCTGCCACTGTAAGTACACTGTTGATCATAATTAATTTATAATGAGCCCTCGTCAACAATTGTGCTATGCCTTGGGTGAGTTGGCCTACGCTGTAGCGAAAATAGACGGTGAGGTTGTGAAGGAGGAACGGGAGAAATTGCATAAGATCATTTCTGAAGATCTTAGTCCCGTTGATTACAATTTCGAAATTTCTAAGATCATTTTTGAAATGGTGGACAAGCAGAATAAAGATGCTGAAACCGTATATAACGATGCGGTAAAAACCATTCAATGTTACAGTGATAGTTTTGATCGTGATATGAGATTAGTATTCTTAAGAACACTTGAGAAAATAGAAAGAGCTTCGCCTCCGATTGTAAGCGCTCAAAAAGAATTGCTACAGCGATTCAGGCATGAGATAAAACAATTAAGCAATTGATTATCTGGCAAAAGCAATGACGTGGCCATCCGGGTCACTACAATAAGCAACAGTATCGCCCCATGAGCGCATTTCCGCCTGGCTGATCTCCTTTGCTCCGGCGCTTAATGCAATCTGAAGGGCTTCTTGTGGGCCGTCTACTATTAAATATAATTCACAACGTGGAATCCCATTGCCACTTTCAGGATGCTTGGTTTTATTCCCTAATATTTTTGCAATTCCGCTTTCAGGCATTAAGCCCAACAAGAAATTGTCAGAAATTTGGAATTCTGTCATGCCCGGAACATTAAGCAAAGGTTTTTTACGGAGAATTGTTTTATAGAACTGTGTGCTGCGCTTTTGATCTGCAACATAAAGAATGATCATAGGAAATTTTGCCATGCTAAATAAATAGGGCGTAAATATACCAAACAATTACTAATTAAATGAGAATTGCATTTATAATACTTTTGATAGCCCATGCCGGAATCCATTTGATCGGCTTCTCTAAAGAATTTTGGTTACTCAGAACTCAGACTTTAAATGCTTTATTTAAATCTGCCGGGATAGTTTGGCTATTTTCAACAATTCTTTGGTTAACTACATCCATTCTGTTTGGCTTTAAATATGAATATTGGTGGGTTTTAGGAAGTATTTCTATCCTATCGTCGCAAGCCATCATATTTACCGCATGGTCAGAAACCAAATACGGGACTATCCCTAACATTATTATATTATTGGTTCTGTTTATGGGGGTTATAAAATAACGTTTACGGTTTACTTTAAAACCACTTTATCACTTCAATAGTCCCGATCAAAAACAATAAGCCGAGTACTATTTTCCGGAAAGATTCTTTATTGATCCTGTTAAGTATCAACTTACCTAAATAAGATCCCAATAAGGCAATCCCAAATAATATCGGTATCAAATAAAAATATTTTTTATCCATAAAATCATTATTCAGATAGATCACTGACCGGCTGAGATCCACTCCAAAGTCAACTGCTGCAGAAGTTGCAACAAATGTTTCTTTAGATAAATTAAATGCGGCTAAACTCAATCCTCTGATAGCTCCACCGGTACCAATTAATCCGGCCATAAATCCGGCAAGACCACCTGCGCCCACCGTTATTAGTTTATCTTGCGGTAATTTTACATCAGGATAAAAAAAGAAAAAAATGCTGAAAGCAACAATAAACACTCCTAATATTAACTGAAGGTATTTAAATGTTACGTGTGCTGTAATTTCTGCACCTACTATTACCATTATTACACTTGGTACACCAAGCCAAAGTAATAATTTGTAATCGATCTGCTTTCTGAATAAAAAGAGTTTGGAGGTATTGCTAAACACATGAAGGATGGCTGTAATTGCTAAAACTGTCTGAAAGTCGAAAAAGAATCCCGCGATGGGTACAAAAAATATTGAAGAACCGAACCCTCCAATGGTACCTGCAACTTCTGCAACCAAAGCGGCTAAAATAAAAATGAGCAAAGCTGTAATCATTTTACGGGATCTATATAGTACCCTGTGAAAAAATCTTTTCTGAAGATGAGTAATGTTGTTAGTCCCCAAATGGTAACGATCACGCCAATAGTATTCATTGCCGAAGGATCAACTTCCGCCGAAGTAAAAACAATATCGATCGTTGCGTGAAAAACAGCACAAACTAAAATACTCTTCGACCTGTTATACATCCATGTCAGAAGTATACTTCCGGTTAATAAACTCATTGTCCAGCCAACTATTCCTGCTAATCCCATTTCTGTGTAACCAGGACGGTATAGAAAAAGCGGCCAATGCCAAATTGCCCAACCAACAGTTAGAATAACGCTTGCCATGAATGGATTAAATTTTCTTTGCAACATCGGCAAAGCATAACCTCTCCAGCCGGTTTCTTCACCGTAACCAAAAGTGAGAAAATTATAAAGAAAAAAAGTAATAATAGTAAATTCAGGGAATTCCGCTGATCTCCCAATGTTTTTAGTCGTAAAGGCTGAGTCATTTGAAAAGGAATGAATGAATAATGCGATGACTAAGATCAAAAATGGAGCAAAGGTCGCGGTTACGATACAAAGTATCCGGCCTTTTATATTAAACATCCTATTAATTAAATTTCTAAAAGGCTCTGGTCCATCCTTAAACGAGAAAACAATTCCCGCTATCAAAGGCCCGAACGCACCTATAGCATGATGATATGGTAGCTGCGGTATCCCTTGTATTCCAAACGCCGGCAAATATAATGGCAACCAAATGATCCATGAGATAAGGTAGGCTAAACTGAAAAATTGAAACAGTCTTTTATAATCCATCTTCACAAAGCTATTCACTGTTTGATATATCATAACTGACAGAAATCATAATTCGTATTGATTACCATCACCAAAACAGGATTGTCCTCCACTTAAATTTGTACTGATGATAAAAGCTCTAAAAACCACAACCTTATGTTATCATTGTGGTGAGGAATGCGATGGAACAGAAATTCACATTGAAGAAAAGAAATTCTGCTGCCAGGGGTGTAAAACAGTTTATGAGATCATAAATAAAGTTGATCTGTGTGAATACTATGATCTGAACGAAAACCCCGGGCTAAAACAAAATAAAACTCAACGAAAAGACAAATTTGCTTTTCTGGATGATGAATTGATCCGGTCAAAGCTTATTCATTTTAAAGATGACAAACAGAGTCATATCATATTTTACCTGCCGCAGATGCATTGCAGTTCATGCATTTGGATTCTGGAGAACCTTTCTAAGATTGATCCGGGGATAATAAAATCACAGGTAAATTTCTTAAGAAAAGAAGTTAGTTTGGTATTTGAACATGGTAAAACCTCAATTCGGAAAATTGCTGAACTATTAACGGCAATTGGCTACGAACCTCACATAAGTTTTAATGCTATATCCTCTGAGAAAGTAAAAAAATACGATCGCTCAAGGATCTTTAAAATCGGAGTTTCAGGCTTTTGCTTTGGCAATATAATGATGTTAAGCTTTCCGGAATATTTTTCATTCGGGCAACTGGAAGATCCTTCCCTGGCAAAGTTATTTTCCTATCTGAACCTGGGATTATCCCTCCCGGTTTTCCTTTATAGTGCTTCTGAATTTTTCATCAGCGCATGGAAAGGTCTAAAGCAAAAGTTTTTAAATATAGATGCGCCAATTGCTTTAGCAGTACTTATTACTTTTATCAGGAGTGTATATGAAATATTAACCGGAACGGGCCCGGGCTATCTTGATTCCATGTCTGGTATTGTTTTCTTCATGCTGGTAGGCCGTTTCTTCCAGGATAAAACCTATAACACTTTAACTTTTAATCGTGATTACACATCTTACTTCCCTCTTGGTGTAACAATTATTAATGAACTTGGAAAAGAGGATCAAATACCTATATCAAAGTTAAAAGTTGGTGATAGGATCAAGATCTTCAATCAGGAGATTATTCCTGCCGATGCAATTCTCTTCCTCGGGAAAGCAAAGATCGATTATAGTTTTGTTACAGGTGAATCCCTTCCGGTAGAAAAAAGTATTGGCGAAATTATTTATGCAGGCGGCAGACAGACGGAAGGCGCGATAGAATTAGAAATTGTAAAAGAGGTTTCGCAGAGTTATCTGACCCAATTATGGAACAATGATAATTTTAAAGAAGGTGATCCCGAAAAAGAAACTTCCTTCATTCATAAAGTAAGCAGGTATTTTACCATAACCTTATTTACAATTGCATTAAGCAGTGGCATATTTTGGCTGCTCAATGATCCATCTAAAGTTTGGGATGCCGTAACAGCTGTCTTGATCGTCGCTTGTCCTTGTGCTTTATTGTTATCTGCCACATTTACGAATGGGAATATGATCAGAGTACTACAGAATTTTGGCTTCTATCCTAAAAACGCCAATGTATTGGAAAGGATAGCTAATGCCAATCATATTGTATTTGATAAGACAGGAACCCTGACATTACAACAAGAATCAAATATTCTATTTGTTGGTCATAAACTAAATGCAGTTCAGGAACAATTGGTAAGGTCACTTGCCAATCAGTCGAATCATCCTCTTAGCAGGGCGGTAGTTTCAATTTTGCCATTTAGTAAAACACTTCCTGTAAAAAGCTTTTCTGAATTAAAAGGCAAAGGCGTTAGCGGAATGATAAATGGTACCGAAGTACGTCTTGGTTCTTCAGAATATACTTTAGGAAAGAATTTAGGATTACCTGGAAGCAGAGTCTACGTAAAGATCGGTGATGAGATATCAGGCCATTTTGAGATCAGGGCCTGCTACCGATCTTCACTGACAAATGTTATTGATCTTTTAAAGAAAAAATTCTCCCTTTCAATTATATCAGGCGATAATGAAACCGAAAGATCTAAACTGGAATCCATTTTCGGTAAGCGCTCGCAGATACTTTTCAACCGGTCACCTCATGATAAACTTGAATACGTAAAGGCATTACAACAGAATAAAAAAGTAATTATGATCGGCGATGGTTTAAATGATGCCGGAGCTCTTAAACAAAGTAATGTGGGAATTGCCGTCAGTGATAACATAAATAATTTTTCACCGGCATGCGATGCTATCTTAGACGGGAACAGTTTTGAAAAGTTACCTGCCCTGCTTAATTATTGCAGGAAAAACAAAACTATAATTATTGGAAGCTTTATACTTTCGATTCTGTATAATCTTATCGGTTTGTTTTATGCAGTCCGGGGTGAATTAGAGCCGGTGATTGCCGCCATCCTAATGCCTATAAGTTCCATCAGCATTATTCTATTCACTACAGGATTAAGCACGCTTTATTCAATAAAACTTAAAAATAAAACAAACAATGGAAACAATAGTAAAAGTAGATAATCTCAAATGCGGAGGATGCGCTGCAACTATCAAAAAAAACTTACTCCTTATTAAGGGTGTTGAATCCCTGGAGGTGATCCCGGAAAATGAAGAGGTAAAGATCAACCATAATGATGCTCTTTCTTTAAAACTTGCCAAAGACGAATTGGACCGACTTGGTTATCCTGAACAAGGAACAACTGAAGGCTTAGAAAAATTAAGTAAGAATGTGAAATCGTATCTAAGCTGTGCCATCGGAAAACTCACAAAGCCCGAGGATGACAAAGATCAGTAATTCGGTTGACGACGCTCAGTAATTCAATAGCCTCACTCCCGGTAAATTTGTCCTGTATTTATGTCCGCCATTTTTATACTCATAGCCGCAAGTTTAATAGTTGCCTTAGGTTTTCTTGCCGCTTTCATTTGGTCAGTCAAGAGCGGACAATATGATGATGATTATACGCCATCTGTCCGCATGTTATTTGACGATAATTTAAAAAATAATACTCCTGATAAAAACAACACTAAAAAACAAGATTAGTATGGAACTCGAAAAATTCAATTATGACAACAAAACAGTAAAATGGTTTGCTTATGCAACACTTTTCTGGGGTATTGTCGGTATGCTGGCGGGCTTGCTTGCAGCGCTTCAGTTGGTATTCCCTGTACTTAATATGGACCTTCCTTATACAACCTTCGGTCGTGTCAGACCGGTGCATACCAATGCAGTGATCTTCGCTTTTGTCGGTAACGGGATTTTTATGGGCGTATATTATTCTTTACAACGCTTGTTAAAAGCGAGAATGTTTAGTGACTTTTTAAGTAAGCTACATTTCTGGGGATGGCAGTTAATAATTGTAGGAGCTGCTATCACCTTATTTCTTGGCTACACAACCGGCAAAGAATATGCAGAATTAGAATGGCCTTTAGATATTTTGATCACCCTTGTCTGGGTAGTATTCGGTTGGAACATGTTCGGAACAATTTTACGTCGGCGCGAAAGACATTTGTATGTGGCCATTTGGTTCTACATCGCCACTTTTATTACCGTTGCGATGCTTCACGTTGTAAATTCTATAGAAATTCCGGTTTCATTCTGGAAATCTTATTCTTGGTATGCAGGCGTACAAGACGCATTAGTACAATGGTGGTACGGTCATAACGCGGTTGCCTTTTTCTTAACTACGCCTTATTTAGGGTTGATGTATTATTTCATTCCGAAAGCGGCGAACCGCCCGGTTTATTCCTATCGTCTTTCCATCATTCACTTCTGGGCTCTTATATTTATTTACATCTGGGCTGGTCCGCACCACTTATTGTACACTGCTGTTCCTGATTGGGCACAATCACTTGGTGTTGTGTTCTCGGTTATGCTGATCGCACCATCATGGGGCGGGATGATCAATGGATTGCTTACACTTCGCGGCGCATGGGATAAAGTTCGTGAAGATGTTGTTCTTAAATTTTTAGTTGTCGCGATCACAGCTTACGGTATGGCAACATTCGAAGGCCCGATGCTTTCATTGAAAAGTGTGAATGCAATTAGTCACTTTACAGATTGGACCATCGCGCACGTTCACGTTGGTGCTCTTGGATGGAACGGATTCTTAACCTTCGGTATCATTTACTGGTTGATCCCAAGAATGTTCCAGACAAAATTATATTCTACACGATTAGCCAATATGCATTTCTGGATCGGTACACTTGGCATCATCATTTACGCTGTTCCAATGTATTGGGCCGGCGTCATGCAAAGTTTAATGTGGAAAGAATTTACTCCTGAAGGACAATTGAAATGGCAATTCATGGATACTGTTACTAAGATGGCTCCGTTTTACGCGGCGCGCGCAATCGGCGGAACATTATTCCTAATTGGCGCACTGATGATGGTTTACAATATTATTAAAACTGTAAAGCAAGGGTCTTTCCTCGCAGAAGAAACCGCAGAAGCTCCTGCGCTTGCTAAAGAATATCACCAGCATAGTAAAGATCACTGGCACCGTTGGATCGAGCGCAGGCCTGTTCAATTAATGATAGTGAGTTTTATTGTTGTTGCCATTGGAGGTATAATAGAATTCGTGCCGACATTTTTGGTTCAGTCTAACATCCCGACAATTTCATCAGTGAAACCCTATACGCCACTCGAATTAAATGGCAGAGATATTTATGTCCGCGAAGGCTGTTACTTATGCCATTCACAAATGGTTCGTCCCTTCAGAAGCGAAACCTCCCGTTATGGCGAATATTCAAAAGCAGGAGAATTTGTTTACGATCATCCATTCCAATGGGGAAGCAAAAGAACGGGGCCTGACCTTGCGCGTCTTGGCGGAAAATATCCTGACAGCTGGCATTACAATCACATGCTTGATCCAACATCTATGTCGCCAAATTCTATTATGCCGCCTTATCCCTGGTTGTTTGATGATAAAGTGAAGGTTTCTGAGATCGTTGGAAAGATAAAAGCAATGAAACGGTTAGGGGTTCCTTATCCCGACGGTTACGAAAATATTGCCGCGAAGGAAATGGAAAAACAAGCGAATGAGATCGCTGCTAACTTAAAGAAAGATGGCATTCAAACAATGCCGGACAAAGAGATCGTAGCATTGATCGCTTACTTACAAAGAATGGGAACTGATATTAAGGCAACCGCTAAAAACTAATACAGAATGAAATTTATAAATTATTTGGAATCAATAACCGGCGTGGGTATTTATCCATTGGCATCACTGCTGATCTTTTTTCTTTTCTTTTCCATTGTTGGAGTTTACCTGATAATCGGGCGAAAAGAATATTTTGAATACTTAAGAAATCTTCCTGTTAACAATAACGACTAAAATCATGAAAGCAAATACATTTATCTATCGGATCGCTGTGTTAAGCTGTATTGTACTGCCTTTTTCCGGAATTGCAGCGAGTGGAACTGTTACCGAAACATCCACTGTTTTTTCAAATTCGCTTTTTAATATTTTGCTGGCTACAATCATTTTACTGCTAATCGTAAATGTTGTATTATCTCAGGCCCTGAAAAATATTGCCCAAAGCGATTATATTGTTAACAAATTAAAAGAGAACAAAGAAAAAATTAATACTATAAAACCTTTAAGTATTCTGCTTCTTTGCTTGTTCCTGACAAATAATGCCGACGCACAAATTTTAGCAAAAAGAGATTGGGAGATCGGCGGGCTGGGTTTATGGACCTTTTATTCACTGGCTGGTATTATTTTGCTCGAACTTATTGTTATGATCGTTTTGCTTCGATTAATAAAAATCGCATTGGGTAACGATGTTGAAACAAAACCGTTGCTTGTTGCAAAAGAAAATATACTCCTTCAGAAACTAACAGGTGCTGTTGCAATAGAAAATGAAGGTGACATCATGCTTGATCACGATTATGATGGCATCCGCGAATTAGATAATGATCTTCCGCCATGGTGGAAATACGGCTTCTACCTCACGATCATGGTTGCTGTTGTTTATTTGATCCATTATCACGTAGCGCATACCGGCGCTCTTCAGTTAACTGAATACAACACTGAAGTTGAAAAAGGGAAACAGGAAGTAGCTGAGTTCATGAAGAACGCTGCAAATAACGTAGACGAAAGCAGTGTAAAGATGTTGGAGGGCACTGACATTGAAAACGGAAAACAATTATTCATTTCAACTTGCGCGGCTTGTCATGGCAAATTTGGTGAAGGCGGAGTTGGCCCGAATCTTACGGATGCTTATTGGGTACACGGCGGATCGATCCGGGATATTTTCAAAACAATTAAATATGGCTGGCCTGATAAAGGCATGAAATCTTGGAAGGAAGATCTTTCTCCGGTGCAGATTGCTCAGATCTCCAGTTTTGTTAAAACGATCATCGGAACAAATCCTCCGAATGGTAAAGCGCCTCAGGGAGATCTTTATAAGGAAGAGATTACTGTTTCTGATACGTTACAAGTTGATTCAATGAAAACAAACATTAAAGCAGATACGATCAAAGTAACTGCAAGTTCTAAATGATAGATTCCGCCGATATACAAAAAGATCCCATTGAAAGCTTCAGAGATACTATATCCACAGTGAATAAAGAAGGGAAACGGGTATGGCTTTATCCTACAAAACCAAAAGGGAGGTTGTATAATCTAAGGTCTTACTTAAGTATTCTTTATTTAGTCCTTTTTTTTGGGGTTCCATTTATAAAAGTTGATGGCGAGCCCTTATTCCTTATAAATATTGTTGAGCGTAAATTCATTTTATTCGGAAGCATTTTCTGGCCGCAGGATTTTTTCATTTTTGGATTAGGGATGCTCATATTTATTGTGTTCATTGCCTTGTTCACCGTTGTATTCGGTCGCGTGTTCTGCGGATGGGCTTGTCCACAAACTGTTTTCATGGAAATGATCTTCCGGAGAATAGAATATTGGATCGAGGGCGACGCCAATTATCAAAAAGCATTAGATAAGTCGCCATGGACTTCTGAAAAAATCTCCAAGCGCATCTTAAAATTTATTTTGTTCTTTTTACTATCTGTTCTGATCGCAAATACATTTCTTGCTTATATAATAGGTACCGATGCCTTGTTTAAGCTCACAAGCGAACCGATCAGTTATCACAAAGGCGGTTTTATAGGTATGCTTTTGTTTTCAGGCGTTTTCTTTTTTATTTATTCATGGTTCCGCGAACAGGTTTGCATTATAGTTTGTCCTTACGGCCGTATGCAAGGTGTTTTACTTGACAAAAACTCTATTGTTGTTGCTTATGATTATGAAAGAGGAGAACCAAGATCAAAATTCAAAAAAAACGAGATAAATCTTAAAGGTGATTGCATCGACTGTAACTTGTGTGTTAAAGTTTGTCCAACAGGAATTGATATCCGTAACGGAACTCAACTGGAATGTACAAATTGTACCGCTTGTATTGACGCGTGTGATAACATCATGGAAAGCATTAAACGTCCGAAAGGATTGATCCGGTTCGATTCTGAGAACGGAATAAAGGAAAAAATAAAATCAAAGTTCACCCTTAGAATGAAAGCTTACACAACTGTTCTTATCCTTCTTATTGGCGTTGAAGCCACCCTACTTGCTACACGTTCTGATTATGATGCAACTATCTTACGAGCTAAAGGATTGCTTTATCAGGAACAACCTAATGATCAGATCAGTAATTTATTTACCATAAAACTCGTTAACAAAACACGTGACAGCATGCCGGTTACTCTTAAAGTTGAGAACTTGAACGGCGATATAAAGGTCATCGGAAAAGATATAATTGTAAAAAAAGAAGGCATGACTGAAGGCACCTTCTTTATTTTTCTAAATAAAAAAGATCTGCTCAAAAGGAAAACAATATTAAAAATAGGTGTTTATAGCAATGATAAAAAAATTAAAATAGTCACGACCAATTTTCTTGGTCCTTCATAAAACAAAACTATCATGAGTTGGTCATACAGAATAACAACATTGTACCTGGGCTTTGTCGCCTTAATAGTTACTCTTGTAACAATTTCAAGCAGGCAAAAAATAGATCTGGAATCCAAAGATTATTATCAACAGGAATTAAAATACCAGGATAAATTGCAGGCAATTTACAATGCCTCCGGGTTAAACTGGAAAATGGAACATTCCATTGATAATAAAAACGTAACTATCTCCATTCCTTCTGATCAGATAACTGCATTATCGGGAGAGATCTACTTTTTTTGCCCTGCTAATTCTGATAATGATCTTAAGATTAAAATGAACTTTGATAAAACAGGGAAGCAGGTCATTTCAAAAACAAAACTAAAACCCGGTGCTTACAAATTAAAATTAAGCTGGTCGACTAATGGGAAAGATTATTTTGCAGAAAAAGTAATTAAAATTAAGTGATGGAATCCGTAATTGCAGCCATATCATTAGGTTTATTAGGCAGCTTTCATTGTGTAGGTATGTGCGGCCCGCTTGCGTTGGCATTACCTATTCATCATAAAAGTACTTCTTTCAAAATAATTTCTGTGTTAGCATATAATATTGGCAGGGCTCTGACCTACTTTCTTCTAGGGGTGTTTTTTGGTTTAATTGGTCAGGGCTTTGCCATTTTTGGTTTACAACAAATCTTATCCATTACACTTGGCTCATTGATCTTACTATCAATTATTCTTCCCAAATTATTCCATCTTAATTTTCTTAACAATCCTGGCTGGCAATCACTGGTAAGTAAGTTAAAAATGGCAATGTCCGGTTTTATTACTAATGCCAACGCATCCTCTTTTTTAGGTATTGGCCTTTTAAACGGTTTGCTTCCTTGCGGGCTTGTGTACATGGCAATCACAGGAGCGATTGCAACCGGGAGCATTTTAAATGGTGGATTATTCATGGCTTTTTTTGGACTCGGTACAATACCGGCAATGTTTAGTATGATGTGGTTTGGACAATTAATTAGTATCAGGTTCAGATCCGGGATCAGAAAAGCATTTCCATACATGATATCACTGATCGCAATCATGATGATATTACGAGGGCTCAATCTTGGCATTCCTTATGTAAGTCCTAAAACGGGAAGTGATAAGACCGGAGTTTCTTGTCATGAACAAAAAGAATGTTGTCATAAATGAACTGGCCTAAATTAGATAGTCATAAAATAAAATTAAAGGTATTTGAAGCTTTAAGTGCAAATGCGAATTACCGCTCTGAGAATATTTTAGGATTACCGGGAACATATCTTGACACTGAGGTATTTTACGACGACGCTCCCTTTCTCAAAGATGCTCCTTTTCTATCAGCCCTTATCGCGAATCCTAATCATATTGGCTGTCATACTTTGAAGGATGAACATGAAGAAATGTTTCAGGGCACTCAACAATTGGAAAAAGATCTGATTCGCATCTGTGCTGAAGAGATCTTCAAAGCGAAACCAAATGAATATGATGGATACGTTGCATCAGGCGGCACCGAAGCTAATCTCGAAGCGCTTTGGATCTACAGGAATTATTACAAACAGGAACTTGATGCAAGATTGGATGAAATAGCGATCATTTATTCCGAAGACACACATTACTCCATCGCAAAAGGCGCGGATCTTTTATGCCTGGATACAATTGCTATTACTGTTGATGGAAACAATCGGGAATTAAGTTTACCGGACCTTGAACACAAAATTGATGAATCTTATCGCAACGGAAAGAAATATTTTATCGTTGTGTTGAACATGGCAACAACCATGTTCGGCAGTGTGGATCCGATTGAAAAGGTTTGTAATTATCTTAACTTGATAAATATCAATTATAAATTACATATTGATGCCGCTTACGGTGGATTTATTTATCCTTTCACCGTACCTGAACATCAATTTCATTTCGGAAATCCAAATGTAAGTTCGATATCACTTGATGCGCATAAATTATTACAAGCTCCATACGGAACCGGGATTTTTCTGATAAGGAAGAATTTCATGAAGTATGTTCAGACTAAGAAAGCCTCTTATGTAAAAGGAACTGATTATACTTTAGTGGGAAGTCGTTCCGGAGCAAATGCGATCTGCGTATGGATGATACTACATTCACATGGCTCTGTTGGCTGGACGGTCAAGATGCATCAGCTGATCGATAAAACCACTGTCGTATGTTGCGCTCTTGATGAATTGGATATTCAATACTATAGGAATCCATTATTAAATATCATTTCAATTAAGAGTGAGTATATGCCACCGGAACTTGTTAAACAATTCTATTTGGTTCCGGATACTCATGACGGGGAAGCTAAATGGCACAAAATGGTGATCATGCCACATGTGAAACAAGGAGTGCTTGACAATTTCATTTCTAAATTATCCGCATTAAAACAATCATGAACTTAGTTGAAAAATATAATATTCCCGTTCCAAGATATACCAGTTACCCTACAGTCCCGTCATGGAATAATACGCTGACATCTGAACAATGGAAGCAACACGTGAAAAAGGTTTTTGGAATTACTAATGCCAAAGACGGAATCAGTCTCTATATCCATTTACCTTTCTGCGAAAGTTTATGTACTTATTGCGCATGTAATACACGGATCACGGTCAATCATACAGTAGAAGAACCTTACATAAATACTATTTTAAAAGAGTGGGAAATGTATTGTGCTGTTTTTAACGAGCCGCCAAGGATAAAAGAAATTCATTTAGGCGGAGGCACTCCGACCTTTTTTAATCCCAACAATCTAAAAAAACTAATTGAGGGGGTCTTAAAAAAGAGCACCGTTTGTCCTGATGCTGAATTTAGTTTTGAAGCACATCCTTCCAATACTTTACCCGGACACTTAATTGCCTTATATAATTTGGGTTTCAGGAGGATCAGTTTTGGCATTCAGGATTTTGATATAAAAGTTCAGGACGCGATCAATCGCTTTCAATCTTTTGAAGAAGTTGAAACCGTAGTTAATCAAGCAAAAAATGTTGGATATGATTCAATTAATTTTGATTTGGTATACGGATTGCCTTTTCAAACATTAGAAAGTATTACCGATACAATAAAGAAAGTCCTTAAATTGAACCCGGATCGAATAGCATTCTATAGTTATGCTCATGTTCCATGGATAAAACCGGGGCAAAGAAAATTTACCGAGAATGATCTGCCATTGGACGAAGAAAAAAGAAAACTGTATGAAAAGGGAAAGGCGCTTTTTTTTGAAAATGACTACAAAGAAATAGGCATGGATCATTTTTCTTTAAGAACCGATTCACTTTACACAGCATCGGGATTGCATCGCAATTTTATGGGGTATACTTCCAAATATACACGCTTATTAATAGGATTAGGCGCTTCTTCTATCAGTGATTCGTGGACGGCTTTTGCTCAAAACATTAAAACTGTTGAAGAATATAAAGAAGCTATTGAGAAAGGAAATTTACCCCTTTTCAGAGGGCATATTTTAAATGCTGAAGACCTGATCCTTAGAAAACACATCCTTAATATTATGTGCCGCTTTGAAACGGAATGGATTGAAGTTAATTTACAATGCGAAGCATTGAATGACGGACTTGAACGGGCAAAAGAATTGGAAACAGACGGAATGATCGAAATACACCCCTCTTATCTTAAAGTAACTGAAAAAGGGAAACCTTTCTTGAGGAATATTTGTTTGTGTTTTGATAAATACTATTGGGAGAACGCCATCAATAAAAGAGCATTCAGCACTTCCATTTAAAAGTCAGGTTTATATTCTACGAATAAATTGATCCAGATGGCACGTGCCATTCTGAACACAACCGGAAAAAGGCCAATAATAATTGAGAGGAGAAATATAAGATGAGGGGCTATTTCCCAACCATAAAAATGAAACACGGTTAAGTGTACTATAACCGCGATAACGGTTGTAAGCGCGTGGCTGATCATCATCGCGCCATAATAAAAACCCGTTTCCCTGACAAGATCTAATCCGCAAACCGGACAATTCTTCGGCATTTTGTCTAACGTGCATAAGTTGTAAGGGTTCTTATTTAAGAATAAATATCCCTCTTGACACCGGGGACACTTTAGTCTTAAGATACTATATAACCTTTTTCCTTTATGAAAAGGGTTAATTTGGTATATAAACGGTTTATTTCGCATTTAATCTTGAAAGTATTAATGAGCGGAAACAATTTTTATCTTTTCAATTCCTTTAAGTTGCAATTTAATATGTCTTTCGTGGGCCTTTGTGCTAAATGAGGTAATAACTTCCAAAACGTCATAATCAATAAAATTACATTCACTTCCGTCGATGACCAGGGAGGAATACTCAGGTAGTTGATCAAGAACTTTTTTTAATCTTACTTTATTAAGAAAAGTAACGTTAGTGTTCAATTTTATATAATATGCATTAATACCCGAATTGTCAGTTGCGGTTAATCTATAATCCGCCTTAAAATTATTTCGGATGATGAAGTAAATTGACAGTAATAACCCAATGCCCACGCCGAGTAATAGGTCTGTTGAAAGTATCCCGAATATGGTAAGCACAAAAGGAATGAATTGGTTCCATCCTAAACGCCATATATTTTTATAATGCGCGGGTCGAGTTAAATTATATCCCGTAATAATTAAAATGCTTGCAAGTGAAGCCAAAGGAATTTTATTAAGCAAAAAAGGAATGGTTACTACTGATACTAATAGAAATATTCCATGCGTTATGGCTGACATTTTTGTTCTACCGCCGGCATCTATATTGGCTGAACCTCTTACTATAACGGAGGTAATTGGAATAGCACCCAAGAGGCCACAGGTTATATTTCCAATTCCCTGAGCAATCAATTCCCGGTCAATTGGGGTGATCCGATTATGCTTATCAATTTTGTCGATCGCCTCAATTGAAAGCAGAGATTCAACAGTCGCAATAACTCCGATCAATAAACCGTTTTTCCAAATGTCAACAGTAGAAAATAATTTACTTAAATCGGGAAATTGAATAGCTGAAAAGATATCTGTTGGTACGCGTATCATATTTTCAGCTTTCAACGCAAAGATAGAATCAGTACTAATAAATAACCCGCTCAAGATAGAACCTAAAACCACTATAACCAAGGCTAAAGGCAAACGTACACTTTTGCTTTTAAAGTAAGGCGATCCGAAAAAAATAAAGATCAGCAATGAAATTGCAGTTATTAAAACAGGCCCATTTGCAAGTTGCATATTAACTGCGCTTTGACTATCAGAGAAAAAAGAAAAAATATCAGACCAAAAATCAGATTGTTCATATCCTAAAGCGATTGGTATTTGGTTTGTAATTAATATTAGCCCTATTGCAGCCAACATGCCTTTTATAACAGCCGAAGGAAAATAACTAACAATTATTCCCCACTTAAGCACCCCAAGTAGAAATTGAAATAGCCCGGCGATAATCACTGTTAGCAAAAAAACGCGATAATCACCTAATGAAACTATTGCGCCCGCGACTATTGTTGATAAGCCGGCAGCAGGGCCCGAGACTCCGAGTTGAGACCCACTGATAATCGAAACTACCAAGCCGCCTATTATGCCGGAAATCAAGCCGGCATAAACCGGTGCGCCAGAGGCAAGTGCTATTCCCATGCACAAGGGCAATGCAATAAGAAAAACCGACAAGCCGGCGAATAGATCATGCTTTAACCAGACTTTGAAATAGTATCTTAATTTTCTGTCGGGAAACATTTTACAGAATAAAAATTGTGGCGATTATCATTATAACAATAATGATGAGATATTGCCATATATCGACAAAATAACTGCCATATTTTTTATATAAATCAAGCAGCTGTTTCATTTCCTTTTATAGTTTTTTGTCTCGTGTCTCTTCCGGCATTAACGCATATGATCTTGTTTTCCACTCCATGTTCAGCATAGGATAAAAAACTCAACGTTCCAAAAGCTTGCGACATTTCATAGACCAAATTATTATACTCTTTTTCTTTGGTTTTACTTCCCAACATTTTGTTAAATAAAACTACAGTATTATTATGGGATATATTATAAAGCGAAAAAACAAACTCTTTTGAATGAAACTCACTTGGAACTTCATCGTTAATATATAGATCAATAATAATTAAGTCGTACTCTAAAACATTTTTCCTGACAAAGCTGAATGCGTCTTCGTTTACAATGGTAAGATCCGTATAACCGGCAAGGTTGAAGTATTTATATCCTAATTGAATTACGATCGGATCTATTTCTACAGCTGTTATAGGGATATTTAAAGTGTATTTTTCCTTAAGTAATTGGATCACACTTCCACCACCCAAACCTAATACCAAACAGTTAGAGACATTTAAAGTGTTTAATTTTATATCTCTGAATGTGTGTTCAAATATATTATACAGACTTCCAAATGAATAATTTGCATTTTCAGAATTCATCACGTGCTTACCCTTACTTAATAAAACTTCAAGAAAACTATTATATTGACTTGACGTTGCCTCTAACTGCAATGGGAAAATATAACTAATTATTTCTATAAGCTTTCCGGGTTTCATACTTTCGCTTGTATTAGATATAATAACATTTCTACTTGTTTATCGAGTTCTTTGCTTTTCCCCCTTTGAGAATCCAAAAAGCGAGTAAAGAAAAAAACGTAGACTTCATCCGTTAAGATATTTTCCTCATTAACGTTTTCAAATCCGAAAAGCTTTAGTTTTTTTACGCCTTCATCTACAAGATCTGAGAAACCTATATTTCTATTACTTATAGGGGTCGGCTTTTTCATATTCTGCTGTTCTATTTTTCCTTTATCCAAAATTTGAGATCACCGCCGTAAAACTTATCAACCATTTTATAGGAAGCTGGTACTTCTGAATTGCACCCGTGATATGTGGCCAATCTTGTCCCAATTTTAGCTGTCGCCAATTGTGCCCTGGTATGTTGTATGTAAATGCAATAAAAATCTTCAGATAACAAAATATTATCATCCATTCTTAAAAAAGGAACTATGTTTTCATGGAACGGATTATATAAGTAAAACGCGCTAAATTCCCCGAATTGAAACTCAGTAATATTTCCGTGAATTATTTTCGCATTTTTCGTGCCGAAGTATCTAAAAACATCTTCGGCAATTTTCACCAGATGGGAACGCATTTCGATTCCGGTAAAATTGCTATTGGTATTTAAAGCGCCAAACAAACAAAATTTTCCTACTCCTGCTCCAATGTCTAAAATATTTCTATTATCGCTTCCTGATAGCCATTTGGCCGCTTGAATTGCAATACTTGCAGGCGTGAAAAAACGTTTCGATTTCATCATTATCTTTTCAGGCAAGAGCAAATCAAAAGCATCTTCATCCAAATTACTGCTGGCTTCATTTTTCACTTTGTTCATTATTTAATTTTAACGGACCACTCTAAAAAATCTTCTCTGAATAAAAGCTCATATCCTTCTCCAAGAAAACCGTTTTCAGAAAACTTAAATAAATATTTCAGGTTATTGGGGTTGTTTCCTTTGTTAATGGAAAAAGGTTCACCTAACACACTTTCTATTTCTGCTTTTGTCATTCCTCTTTTGATCCTGATCATTTTCGATCCCTTCCTGATCAAATAGAAATTTGAAGGCGAGAGAATAACTTGCTTTTTATATTCTCTCATAGATCTTTGGGGCTCCGGTCATTATTTCTTCATTGGCAAAATCTTTATAGGCGCTAAAGTTATTTACAAATGCTTCCGCAAGTTTTTTAGCCGTTTCATCATATTCACCCTTGTTTTTCCAGGTATTTGCCGGATCTAAGATTTCAGAAGGAACATCAGGGCAGGATATAGGCATCTGCAATCCGAACACAGGATGATCGATATACCCTACCTTGTTCAATTGCCCCGATAAGGCCGCTGTGATCATTGCGCGTGTATATCTTAAACTAATCCGCTCTCCGGTTCCGTAACTTCCTCCTGTCCACCCTGTGTTAATTAACCATACGTTTATTTTATTCTCTTTTAATTTTTCACCCAATAGCTCCGCGTATTTTGTTGGATGAAGTGGTAGAAATGGCTTACCAAAACAAGCTGAAAAAGTGGTTTGAGGTTCGGTGATCCCTGCTTCAGTACCTGCAACTTTTGCGGTATAACCCGAAATAAAATGAAACATGGCCTGACCAACTGTTAATTTAGAAATTGGAGGAAGGACTCCGAATGCATCTGCAGTTAAAAAGAATATGTTTTTTGGGGCCTTACCCATTGATGGTTCAACCGCATTATCTATAAAATCGATCGGGTAAGCAGCTCTTGTGTTTTCTGTTATGGATACGTCCTCGTAATTAACGGCTTTTGTCCCATCATAACATTTGACATTTTCCAACAACGTTCCGAATTTAATAGCGCCAAAAATTTGTGGCTCTTTTTCTTTAGTTAGATTAACGCATTTGGCGTAGCAACCGCCTTCAAAATTAAATACCGAATCTTCATCCCATCCATGTTCATCATCTCCAATAAGTTTTCTGTTAGGGTCAGCTGATAGAGTCGTTTTACCGGTGCCTGATAACCCAAAGAAAACAGCTGTATCGCCACCCGCCCCGATATTGGCACTACAATGCATTGATAATACCTTTTTTTCATGAGGTAAAATATAATTGAGCACAGTAAATATTCCTTTCTTAATTTCACCGGTATATGCTGAACCGCCAATGAGAATGATTTTCTTGGTAAAATCTATTATGGTAAAATTATGTGCCCGCGTGCCGTCTGTTTTAGGGTCAGCTTTAAAACTTGGTGCACATAAGATCGTCCATTCCGCTTTAAAATTTTCCAATTCGTTTTCCGCCGGCCTTAAAAAAAGATTATGCGCAAATAAACTTTGCCATGGCATTTCAGTTACTACCCGGATATTTAATTTATACTTGGGACTGGCACAGGCATAACACTCTTTTATATAAATTTCGCGGTCCGCTAAATGGCTGATGACCTTTTCATACAGGTTGTAGAATGATTCTACCGAAAACTTATTGTTAACTTCGCCCCACCAAACGGAATCTCTTGTCTTAATATCTTCTACTACAAACTTGTCCTTTGGTGAGCGGCCCGTAAACTCTCCGGTATTACAGGCTAATGCACCGCTACTTGTTAAAATACCTTGCTCTTTAGATATAGTTTCTTCAACGAGCTCTCGCACGCTCAAGTTTAATTTTGCATTCTTAGCTCTTGAGAGCCTTAATTCAGTTAAAACATTCTTTAGTCTTTCCGCGTTGCTCATAGATCATAATGATTTAGAATTCTCATGCAAAGGTATTTCCGATACTTATTAAAGTCTTTGATGCTCATTGCCCCTTTTATGAGATTCTTATTACAGTCAAAGTGTGACTTAAATCACATTTTTATTTAACCTCAGAATAAATCTTAACTTTGGAACTCCTTTATCCATCGACAGATTAGTTATGAATCCATTCGATTTCCCTTTCGAAAAATTTAATTTTGGCAGCGATTCTGTTTTGGAAGGATTATCGACGGAAGATAATCATATCCTGAATCGGAACATGGTTACTCATAGATACAAAAAAGGGGAGATATTATTTCGGGAGGGAAGTTATCCGACAGGGATCTATTTTGTAAAAAAAGGCAAAGTAAAAAAATACACAACCGACAAAGACGGTCGCGAACAAATTATTTATATCTGCCAGGCCGGTGAATTATTAGGTTACCATGCGCTAATTAGTCAGGAATATTTTCGAGATTCAGCCGCTGCATTAGAAGATTCTGCAATTTCTTTTATCCCAAAAGAAGATTTTCTTTTTGCATTAAATTTTTCGTCAACTTTATCTAACCGCTTATTAAAATGTTTAAGTCATGAATTTGGTGTGTTAGCGCACACAATATCTATTTTTGCAAACAAAACAGTAAGGGAACGCCTAGCACTTAGCTTATTAATATTAAGAGATAAATACAAAAAAGACAGTGCTAAAGGTCAACCGGTAGAATTGAATTTAACTCGGGAGGATCTTGCAAAATTAGTAGGAACGGCCCGTGAAACTTTAGTAAGGCTATTGCAGGAATTTAAACAAGATGGTCTTATCGAAATTAATGGTCGGAAGATCATTCTTATTAAGGCCAAAGAGCTTTCAAAAATAGCGAATTTATACTAAGATCAAGTGATTCCCGTTTAAGAATGGCTTATTTTTCTTTCGAAACGTTCATTAGCTTAATCGATTTTAACCCCCAACTTATAAAACACCAACCAAGACACGCTGTTCCCGCAAGATATAGTACAAGGAATACATAAACGTAATAATTATTTCCCAAAAGCAAATGAGAGCAAACTAAAATAATCCCCAACGGAAAAGCAATAGCCAGCCGCATGATACGATTATTCACAGAAAGATCCATTTCTGGTTTCAAAACTAATAATAGAACACCAGGCCTCAACTGATCATTCTCATTGCTTCTACTGATAAGCATCATTTAAATTCATTGCGCTTATATCGATCTTTAGAAAAAACTTTTATGCACAACGAACATACCGATCAGCATTTTCAGTTAAGGATCGACACTGAAGGTCATATTGAACCTCGTGATTATATGCCTGAAGGATATCGTAAACATTTGATCCGGCAAATTTCTCAGCACGCTCATTCTGAAGTTATAGGTATGCAGCCTGAAGGAAATTGGATAACCCGCGCACCTAGCTTAAGGGCCAAACAAATTTTACTTGCAAAGATCCAGGACGAAGGAGGACACGGATTGTACTTATACAGCGCCGCCGAAACACTTGGTATTTCAAGGGAAGAAATGATAGAACAATTGCATTCAGGCAAAGCTAAATATTCAAATATATTTAATTACCCTGCTCTTAATTGGGCAGATATTGGCGCGATCGGATGGTTAGTGGACGGAGCTGCTATAGTGAATCAGGTTTCGTTACAGCGAACATCCTATGGTCCATACAGCCGTGCAATGGTACGTATTTGTAAGGAAGAAAGTTTTCATCAACGTCAAGGCTATGAGATAATGGCTAAAATGATGAATGGGACCAAAGAACAAAAAGAAATGGCTCAGGATGCGATGAACCGCTGGTGGTGGCCTGCTCTCATGATGTTCGGCCCGCATGATAAAGACTCACCACACACAGGAGATGCGGTAAAATGGAAAATAAAAAGAGAATCGAACGATACGCTTCGCCAAAAATTCATTGACAAAACAGTTCAACAAGCTGAATTGATCGGCTTAAAAATACCGGATAACGATATAAAATGGAATGAGAAAACAGAACACTATGACCATGGCGAGATCGACTGGAATGAATTTCACAGAGTGATAAAAGGAAATGGTCCTTGCAATAAACAACGGATGGATCATCATATTAAATATCACAACGAAGGCGCCTGGGTAAGAGAGGCAGCGGCGGCATACAAAACAAAAAAATTAAAGAAAGAAGAATTAGTAATAGGATAATTATGAAAACAACTAACGATACGCAATTCGATCTGTGGGAAGTATTCATCCAAAGCAAGCCGGGACTTCCGCATATACACGCAGGTAATGTACATGCATCAGATGCAAAAATGGCTTTACAAAATGCCCGTGATACTTATACAAGACGCGGTGAAGGCACCAGTATTTGGGTGGTCCCATCTGCCAATATACGCGCCTCAAATCCGGATGATCATGAAATGTTATTCGATCCGTCGAATGAAAAAATGTTCCGCCATCCAACTTTTTATACAATGCCCGAAGGCGCTAAAAATATTTAACTATGGAAACGAAAAATGAATTATATAAATATTGTTTACGTTTAGGCGATGATGCCCTGATACTGGGCCATCGCCTGTCTGAACTATGCAGTAAGGCTCCATTTCTCGAAGAAGATCTTGCGCTAACTAATATTTCTTTAGACATGATCGGTAGGGCTCAGGCTTTTCTAAAATACGCTTCTGAACTTAGTGATAATTTCATTACAGAAGATGATATAGCCTACCGCCGCCCGGAAAATGAATATTACAATCATTTGATCACAGAACAGCCTAATGGCGATTTTGCACATACGATCGTACGACAATTCTTTGTTTCGGTCTTTGAATATCATTTTTTTGAAGCGCTGACTAAAAGTAAAGACAAATCTTTAGCGGCTATTGCTTCCAAAACGGTTAAAGAAGTCAAGTACCATATGGAACACGCAACTGATTGGGTTGTTAGATTAGGAGACGGAACTGAAGAGAGCCATAGAAGAATGCAAATTGCCATTGAAGATCTTTGGATGTATACCGGCGAATTTTTTGAAATGGACTACGTTGATGATATTTTATTATCGGCCGGGATTGCCGTTGACAAAAGCCTGATCAAAGAAAAATGGATGAAAGAAATAATTAAACCATTGGAGGAAGCGACTTTAATTCTTCCTGCATACACCCATATGCAAACAGGTAGCAAAAAAGGAATCCATACTGAGTGTTTAGGACATATTCTCTCCGAAATGCAATATTTACAAAGAGCCTATCCTGATGCAAAATGGTAATATGAATATTTCGAAAATAGAAACCATTATTTCGGAGATCCCTGATCCGGAAATTCCTGTAATAAACATTAAGGAATTGGGAATATTGAGAAATATCGAGTGTAAAGACAACCATTACACTGTTACGATCACTCCTACATATACAGCATGTCCGGCAATGAGCTTTATAGAAAATGAAATAAGAAATAAACTGTTACGTGTCGGGATAACAGATGTTGAAGTAAAAACCACCTATACGCCGGCCTGGACAACAGATTGGATAAGTGAACGTGCCAAACAAAAATTGAAAGAGTACGGCATTGCGCCACCAATGCACTCTTCCTGCGCAATGAACTTTACCACCCAAAAAGTAACATGCCCGCATTGCGGCTCTTCAGATACAAAAACGATCAGTCGGTTTGGGTCTACTGCTTGTAAATCCCTCCTAAAATGTAATATATGCAAAGAGCCGTTTGAGCAATTCAAATGCCATTGATTGCCTCGTATGACCAAAATCATTTTTCATGATCTTAATTTTCATCAAATTGGTTATGAATGAAAGACAAAGAGAGGTCGTCTGAATTGATTTCACTTGCCGAACAATATCTGGCAAGCGGAATGAATTTTGAAACAATTAAGGAAAAATTACTTCAGCGGTACAATAATGATGAAGTTATCATGATCATCATCTCTCAAATAAAGAGGGAGTATTACAATAAACGCAGAAAGGAAGGTACAAGTATTCTTGGCATAGGTTTAGCAATCATACTGGTAGGATTTGTGCTTACATGTTTCAACTATCACGCAAACGAATCCGTAACCTTTGCTATGTATGGTTTAACTTCAACAGGAATTCTTATTGTATTGTGGGGTTTATATAAAATATTGGGTTAGATCATGTTTTATTAGCTGACTTTAATCATTTACCTTTATATAAAGATTGCTGACATTTGAATCATGATGAGATCTGCTGGTTTAAAAACATTTTTGCTGTTACTGCTTTTGATCACTGGTATTGGAAAGATCAAAGGTCAGGACGAAAGTCATTTTCAGGGTCTGACCGTAGAGGAATTTTTCAAAAAGGTAAATATAAAGGATACCAGTGTTTTCGTTTACTTTAATGCAGACTGGTGTGTTCCCTGTGTTAAGCTAAAGCCGGTGATCAAAGATCTGGAAAAAGAATATCAGGGAAAGATCAAATTCTTAATTCTTGATGTTGACAAAAATCCGGAAATTTCCTTGCATTTTGAAATTAATACTTTACCCTATTTTAGTATCTATAAAAACTCCAAAGAGGTTTGGCACAAGAACATTTTCATGAGTAAGGAGAAATTAGCTGCGGCCCTGAATCAATACAAGTAAAACACCTAGCATGACGCAGCTCATGCTGATCCCCTGACCAACGTCATTTAAACTTGTTTTATTGATTCTGAACTTTGTTTCAACAAATTTCACTGTATGTCAATCTATCAAAAACAAGGTAAAATTCCTGATAAGCGCCATGTCGTATTCAGGAAAAATAATGGGAGCCTTTATCACGAAGAGTTATTCGGAACAGAAGGGTTCGGTGGCATCTCATCACTTGTATATCATCTTAACCCTCCAACCATGGTAAAAGATATTGGAAAGCCTTACGGTGTCAGACCAGAAGCAGCAATTGAGGATAATCTGAAAGCTCTAAGTTTTAAAGGGATTAACTTAGAACAGCAGAAGGATTATCTTCAAAGCCGTAAAATATTTTTCTTTAATGATGATATGAATATTGGTTTGGCTGCTCCGTCAGAATCAATGAATGATTATTTTTTTAAGAATGCAGATTCTGATGAGATCCTTTTCATTCATAAAGGAGAGGGTGTTTGTAAAACAATGTATGGCAGCGTCGATTTTTGTTATGGTGATTATATAGTGATCCCCAGAGGTACAGTCTACCAATTAAAATTCACGAATAGTGAAAATAAGATCTTATTCATTGAATCGCATAGCCCCGTACATACACCGAAACGTTACAGAAATGAATTCGGACAGCTTTTAGAACATTCTCCGTTTTGCGAACGTGACCTTAAACTACCGCGCTCTTTTGAAACAGTTGACCAAAAAGGAGAATTTAAGATCATGATCAAAAAGCGTGGATTAATTTATCCATACACGTATGCGACCCACCCATTTGATCTTATTGGCTGGGATGGATATAACTATCCCTACGCCTTCTCGATATTTAATTTTGAACCTATAACAGGAAGAATTCACATGCCGCCTCCGATCCATCAGCAATTTGAAGGCCGGAATTTTGTGATCTGCTCTTTTGTACCACGTTTATATGATTACCATCCTGATGCGATCCCCGCTCCATATCATCACAGCAATATTGATTCTGATGAAATATTGTATTATGTAGAAGGAGATTTCATGAGCAGAAATGATATTGAGCCCGGACAATTCACTCTACATCCGGGCGGTGTTCCCCATGGTCCTCATCCCGGTGCCATTGAAAGAAGCATCGGAAAAAAAGAAACAAAAGAATTAGCGGTAATGATAGATCCGTTCAATCCGGTAAAGATCACAAAGGATGCATTGCAATATGAAGTAAAAGATTACTATAAATCGTGGTTATCTGTAGATGACCACAAAACCTTAGTTTAATATGGCAACAAAAACTTTAAAAGCTTTAAAAAATTATTCTTATTCAGATAAAAAGATCTTTAAGAAAGCTAAAGATTTTCTTCCGATTAACGGAACCGACTATGTAGAATTATATGTCGGTAATGCAAAACAAGCCGCACATTATTACAAAACAGCTTTTGGTTTCCAGGAATTAGCATATAGCGGATTAGAGACCGGAATGCGCGAAAGTTGTTCGTACGTTTTAACTCAGGGAAAAATAAGATTGGTGCTCACCACTCCTCTAAGCCCGAATTCACCGATAGCAGACCATCTAAAAAAACACGGGGATGGCGTAAAAGTGATCGCTCTTGAAGTAGATGATGTTCGTACCGCTTATTATGAAACAATGCGCAGGGGAGCGAAATCCTTTTTTCCACCGGAGATCATTTTAGATGCCGATGGTGAAATTATCAGGGCAGGAATTCACACTTACGGTGAAACGGTACATGTATTTGTTGAAAGGAAGAATTACAAAGGAATCTTTTTGCCCGGATTTGTAAAATGGAAAACAGGATACAATCCTTCGTCTGTAGGGCTTAAGTATATCGATCACATGGTTGGAAATGTAGAATTAGGCGCCATGAATACATGGTCGAAGTTTTACGAAGAAGTAATGGGTTTTGCGAATATTGTTACGTTCGATGATAAAGATATTTCTACAGAATATACTGCACTCATGAGTAAGGTAATGAGTAACGGCAACGGAAGAATTAAATTTCCGATAAATGAACCGGCAGCAGGAAAAAAGAAATCGCAAGTTGAAGAGTATTTGGATTTTTATAATGGACCGGGATGTCAACATATCGCTGTAGCTACGGATGATATTGTTTTCACTATTTCAGAAATGAGAAAAAGAGGTATAGAATTTCTTTATGTTCCCGGATCTTATTATGACACTGTAAAAAAACGTGTTGGTATAATTGATGAGGATCTGAAAAAATTAAAAGAGTTGGGGATTATGGTAGACAGGGATGATGAAGGATACTTATTGCAGATCTTCACAAAACCTGTTGAAGACCGCCCAACTCTGTTCTTCGAGATCATTCAAAGAAAAGGAGCCAAATCTTTCGGCAAAGGAAATTTTCAGGCGCTTTTTGAAAGTATAGAAGCTGAACAAGCTAAAAGAGGAACTCTTTAATTGAATTATGAAAGCGCCTAAACCAAAATACGCTGAAGAAAATATAAGAGTTACGAAAAGATTTAATTTTGAAATGGCTCATGCGCTTCTTAATTATGAAGGTCCGTGCAAAAACATTCATGGACATTCTTACGTGCTAGAAATTACAATACTTGGAAGGCCGATTTTATCAAAGAGCCATCCGAATGATGGGCTTGTCATCGATTTTACTGATATAAAAAACATTGTACAAAAAGAAATAATTGATCATGTAGACCACGCGCTTGTTATAAATAACCAATCGCCGGAGAAGATCACAAAGCATTTATTCAAGCAATATGAGAAAGTTATAACAGTACCATATCAACCAACATGTGAAAATCTACTCATCGATTTTAAAAACAGGTTAGTGCCCTTATTCAAAGGCAATCATAAACTGGCCGCGGTAAAACTGAAAGAAACTAAGAGTTCCTGGGCTGAGTGGCGCTTAAATGATAATAGAGTTTAATAAAAGTAATAACCTTATAAAAATAAACATATGTACGTTCAACAATTATATACCAATTGTCTCGCTCAGGCGGCTTATTATGTAGAATCTAACGGAGAAGTATTGATCATAGACCCTTTACGAGACCCGGGTCCTTATCTTGATCTGGCGAAAAAGAGAAAGGCAAAGATCCGCTATGTTTTCGAAACTCATTTTCATGCAGATTTTGTTTCCGGACATCTGGAATTATCAAGGAAAACCGGAGCCACGATCATATTTGGGCCTAACGCCAACCCTAAGTACAAAGCCTTTATTGCAAAAGATCTTGAACCATTTGAATTAGGAAAAACAAAATTCCAGGTCCTTCACACACCGGGACACACAATTGAATCTTCCTGCGTTTTGCTTTTTAATGAAGAAGGCAAGCCCCATTGCATCTTCACGGGCGATACCTTGTTTGCCGGTGATGTCGGCAGGCCTGATCTGCTAAGCGGGAATTTAAATAAAGAAGAGCTCGCCGGAATGCTATTCGAATCCTTGAAAAAAATTAAAGCTTTACCTGATGATTTGCTTGTTTACCCAGGGCATGGCGCCGGATCTGCTTGCGGAAAGAATATTGGTAAGGAAACTGTAACAACTATTGGCATTCAGAAAAGAAGAAATTATGCACTGGGCAATTTATCTAAAAATGAATTTATTAAAACCGTTACAACAGGATTACCAAATCCGCCGGCCTACTTTTTTAAGGATGCAAGCATTAACATTAGCGGTTACGATAGTTACGACGCCATAATGTCGAAAGAACTTATAGCGTTACATCTTGACCCTTTTAAAACAGAGGTTAAAGACGGGGCGATTATTCTTGACACAAGAAATGCTGCTGATTTTGCACGAGGATTTATCCCGGGTTCAATTAATGTGGGTTTAAATGGGGATTTTGCTGTTTGGGCAGGAACGATGATCGCTTTTGGAACTCCGCTTGTAATTGTAGCTGAAAAAGGGAAAGAAAGAGAAAGCATTGTACGATTAGCGAGAATTGGGTTCGATACTATAAAAGGTTATCTGAATGGAGGGTTTGAAATATGGAGTGCTAATGGTGAGCCTGTTGATTTTGTTAAGGAAATTGAAATGAAGGATTTAAAACAGCTTCATACTAAGGATACGATCATATTGGATGTAAGGAGAAATGACGAACATGAAAAAGGAGCAATTCCAAATGCCCTGCATGTTCCTCTCGATTTTCTTCACAATCATATGAGCGAGTTGAATAAAGATAAAAACTATGTGGTTTATTGTGCCGGAGGTTATCGATCAATGATAGCAGTAAGTATACTTAAAAAATATGGTATCAAACACATTCAAAATCTTAAAAACGGCATTAATGCGTATTCAAAACCAAAATTGGCCAAATCCTGATTACAATCAGTTTCAGATTTGACAGACCTCATAATTTTTGCGTTGTGTAAAGCATACTTTTGAGTCATAATTAATGTTTAACCAAAAAACCAAAGTTATGACACTTGTAAAAAACAACGGGACTTTGTTCCCAAGCCTATCAGAATTCTTTGATAACGATAGTTGGATCTCACCGGATCGTTTCTTCAAAGGCTTCCAAAACTCTTTACCCGCAACGAATGTATCGGAAACAGAAAAAGAATACAAAATTGAGCTTGCTATTCCGGGCTTTAAAAAGGACGACGTAAAAATCAACCTGGAGAATGACATTCTAACCGTAAGCGCGGAAAACAAAAACGAAAAAGAAGAAAAAAACAAAAAGTTTACTCGCCGCGAATTCAGTTACAATTCTTTTTCACGTTCGTTCCAGTTACCAAAGGCGGCAAACGGAGAAAAGATCGAAGCGAAATATGAGGACGGCTTATTAAAGCTCGATATTCTTAAAAAAGAAGAAGCGTTGGCAAAATCTTCTAAAGAAATCAAAATCAATTAATCAAATTAACTGAAGTTAATAGCCCCGTAAGGCTGCTGACTTATTTATTAAATGCGCGAAATCAAAAATAAATTGGCCGCTCTTAGAAATGAGTACAATGGCGAATTCCTGGATGCCAAAACAGTTTTCCCTGATCCCTTAAAACAATTTGAAAAATGGATGAGTGAAGCTTTATTTAAGGAATTGCCGGACCCGAATGCAATGATATTGGCAACCGCTTCAAAAAACGGGCAACCTTCAATAAGAACTGTTCTTCTAAAGGATTATGGCGAAAAAGGCTTTGTGTTTTTTACTAATTACAATAGCCAGAAGGGGAAAGAGATCGAAGAAAATCCAAAAGCTTCAGTGCTGTTTTTTTGGCCAAAGTCAATGCGCCAATTAAAGATTGAAGGCGTATTGGAAAAGGTAGATCCGGCGGAATCTGAAGAATACTTTAAAACACGTCCTTTCGGAAACCAAGTAGCGGCCTGGGTTTCGCAACAAAGTAGTGAGATTGCGGGCAAGGATCTGCTTGAAGAAAAATATAAAGCACTTGAAGAAAAATATAAAGGAAAAGAAATTCCTTATCCCGAATTTTGGGGTGGTTACAGATTAATTCCGAAAGCATACGAGTTTTGGCAAGGTCAGGCTAACCGTTTACATGACAGGATCCGTTATGATTTGGAGTGTGAAGAATGTAAGTGGAAAATAAAGCGGTTAGCTCCGTAATTTCTTATATTGCATGATGGATGCTGAGAAGAGTGCTGTACAAACAACTTATTTTAGTATTGCAGGAAATGTATTCTTAGCAATCACTAAAACTATTACCGGAATTTTCGGGAACTCATATGCATTGATCGCTGATGGCATTGAATCCGCTACCGATATATTCTCTTCCATACTTGTTTTATTCGGAATAAAATACTCAAACCGTCCTGCGGATAAGAACCATCCTTATGGACATGGGAGAGCAGAAACGCTTGTGACCTTTATTGTTGTGGGTTTTCTGATCACCTCAGCAACAATCATTGCTATAGAAAGTATAAAGCATATAAGAACTCCGCATGAATTACCCCGTCCTTACACTTTATTCGTCTTAGGAATAATTATTGTTTGGAAAGAATTTTCCTATCGGATCGTCATTAAAAAAAGTAAATCTACTCATAGTTCAGCTTTAAAAGCGGATGCATGGCATCACCGAAGCGATGCCTTTACGTCCGTTGCTGCTTTTATCGGAATATCTATCGCTTTGATCTTTGGTAAAGGTTATGAGTCGGCTGATGATTGGGCCGCATTATTTTCATCAGGAATTATTTTCTATAATAGTTACCTGATCTTCCGGCCGGCTCTTGGAGATATTATGGACGAACATCTTTACGATGATCTTGTTGACGAAATAAAAAAAGAATCAATTAAAGTTGAAGGAGTTGTTGATACAGAAAAATGTTTTATCCGCCGGTCAGGAATGAAATACCATGTTGATCTTCACGCAAGAGTTGATGGTGATTTAACTGTAAGTGAGGGCCACAAAATTGCTCACCTGTTAAAAAACCATTTAAGACAAGTCATTCCTCAATTGGGGCATGTGCTTATTCACATAGAACCCGCCACGAAATAAAATTAGTGCCGCCTGCGAATAATGAACTACGCATTGTGCGTTTCTTTATGATGAATTAATTGACTTTTAAGAGCTGTCAAATAATCTTCTAAATCCTCAAGACATACCATAGAATTTTTTGTTGAACAGATTTCAATAGGGGTTTCATCCAAAAATTTATATAATTCCGGATACTTCGTTTCTATCTCAGTAGTCAACTGAATTATTTCTGACATCAATTCGTTTAATTTTTTCATTGTTTAAATGGAGTTAGAACCGGACAGCGAAACGGAATCATAGATCCCTTCAAGAGGACGCATGCTTATAACCGGAATAACTGAGTGATTCACGATCTGTTTAGCAAAACCATTAAGAAAGATTCCGCTTAAACTTGATTCATGGTTAGTTAAAATTGAAATAAGATCGGCTCTTACTTTTTTAGAGTAACGCATCGCCGTTATTGCCAGGTTATCTCCCTTGACTACCTTTCTTATATAAGGCAACCCGGCTTTCTTAACTGCTTTTTCAACTGAATCCATTTTTATTTTAAACTCTTTTGGATTAGTCCCCTCTCCTTTATTGAGCAAGCCTAAAATATGAACCCTGGCAGCAAACATTTTTGCCAGCATTATCGTTAAGTCGACTTTAGCTCTTGAATACAACGAATTGTCAATGGGTAAAACAATATTAGTAAAACCAACTTTCTTAGCTTTTTCCTGAACTGAAATTACAGGGCAAGGACAGATAGTTACTACTTTGTGAGCGTTGCTGCCAACAAAGAATTCATCGAAGCCATGTGCTCCATGAGTTCCCATAATGACCAGGTCGATCTTTTTGCTTTTTACAGTTTCAACAATTTCATAAGCAGGGCGACCATTTTTACAGATCGTTTTAACTGTTATGCTATGTTTGCGGGAAAGCTGTTTAGCCATTATATCCAATTGCTTTAACCCTTCAGCTTCCATTAAATTTATATCATCCACAGTAACTAAAGGTTTATAGATGTAGCCCGAATCAGGCACCTCTACTACATGAATGAGATAAAGATCAGCTTTGCTTAATCTGGTAATAAAAGCCGCGTGTTCAATTGCTAACAGGCTTGTTTTTGAAAAGTCAGTAGGAACCAGAATCTTTTTTGGTTGGGTTGTTTTCATAATTTCATTTTATGGATCAAAGATTGAGGTAAACAACTATATCTGATATGAATCCGGTCAGACCTGGTAATGATTTAAGTCAGCTTCCGGATCGGTTCTAAATAATGTGAATGTTAGCTGATTACCTTAAAAACTTTACATTGCTTCAATACTTGTTCATCTTTGTTTCACCTAAAATTTTTCTACCTTAGTCAATAATTGGTGCCTCAAAATAGTTAGGACAGCATGTTCGATTCCTACCAGGGTTACTAAATTGATTCTTATAATGGATCAAAGTATATGCAAAGATCATTGGGTCAAGTCCGTAAATATTTTCCTTTTCTTTTAGTACTGCTGTTACTGAGCGCTGCAGAATGTATAATTTATCCTGTTGGCGATTTTGCCTTAAACGATGATTTTGCGTACGCAAGATCTGTATATATCTGGGATAAAACCGGAGAGTTTCAAATCGGAGGCTGGCCGGCCATGTCATTATTCTCCCATTCTTTATTAGGGCTTTTCTTTGTAAAGTTATTTGGTTTTTCATATACGGTCTTGCGTTTTTCCAATATGGCGCTCTGTCTTATCACATTGTTTTTTATCTACCGTTTTTTTCTTAAGTATCAGCGTCCGGGTATATCTGCTTTAGTTTGTGTATTCATTGTTTTTAATCCTTATTACATGAATATTTTTAATTCGTTCATGACAGATCTGACCTTTTTCAATTATTCTTTTCTGGCTTTTTATTTTTTACACAATTACTACGTTCATCGGAAATACAAATGGTTAATTCCATTCTTTTTATTTACAGTACTTTCTATTCTGGCCCGGCAATTTGGCGTGTTGTTATTGTTTGCCTTTGTCGCAGAGTCTGTGATCGATTTCATACGATCCCGCCGCGCAAAACAGATCCTTATCTCACTTTCATTATTGGCACTTGGATTTTTTATCCTTTTTTATTTCGAAAAAAATGTATTCCATATACAAAAAGGTTACAATTACCAGGGGATTTTTGTTGCGGGCAATGAGTTGGAAGTTGACACCAATATATGGCGGAACATATTCGAGAAAACAATATTGTTCCTGAAATTCAGCGGCAGTCTTTTTATTCTGTTCTTTGTTTTAAATTTTACCGTTTTAAAACAACGCATGCTTAATTCGCATAAAATCTTATTTTTTATTGGTGTTCTCATATTTGTTGGCTCCTTGTTTTTGGTTGATCATAAAGAGATCACAGGCCATCTTGTAATTAATTTTGGCCTCGGAATTGAATCGACCGTCGACCGTCTTTACATAGGAACTAATGTAACACACGGCAGCTGTAATATTTTGTTTTATGGTTTGATCTCTTTGTTTTTTGGAGGTTATATTTTATTTGCCTTATGGGTCTCATCAAAAAAGATCAATAAAGATCTTTCAATTAACCCTCAAAAACAGTTTATCATTTTTCTGGTTACAGGTTATTTTCTTCTGTTGGCGATCGCCGAAACCGCTTTTGACCGCTATTGTATTTTTGTCGCTTTTTTTAGTGTTATGTATTTAATGATGGGGGAAATAAAAGTCTCGAAATACTCTGTTATTGCATCCCTTTCTATAACGGTTCTAATAGGTGGCTTTTCTGTATTAGCGACAAAAGATTATTTCAGGGCTGCCAGGTTAAAGGAAAAGATCAGGGCCGATCTGATAGCTAATTATGGAGTCAAGGACCATGAGTTGAATGCCGGTGCCGAACATGTATTCTGGGATAGATCTGTAAACGAATTCAATTGGGTAAATTGGGATCACTTTAATGATAAAAAATATTTGGTAACACGCGGGCCCTTACAAAATTTCACTGTTTTCAAGGTCTATACTTACAAGCGTACTATGCCACCATGTATTGATACCTTTTATGTCTTACAAAAAAGCCCTGTAAAATAGCACCCGGTTCGGGGTTTAGAAGGCAGAAATCCTTCTTTTTTTTGGTTCAATTAGCTCAAAATTTGCGGTTTTCTGTTGCTTATATCCAAAATACGTAGTAATATTGCACCCCCAGTTTGGGAATATTCCTTCTTAGCTCAGCTGGTTAGAGCACGTGACTGTTAATCACGGGGTCCCTGGTTCGAGCCCAGGAGAAGGAGCAACAAAATAAGAGGATGCATCACCTGCATCCTTTTGTTTTTATTAAATTTAAATTAAAAAACATGAGTTTACTAGTTGTAGGTACCGTTGCTTTCGATGCTATTGAAACCCCGTTCGGGAAAACAGATAAAATTGTAGGGGGCGCAGCATCTTACATTGCATTGGCCGCATCTTATTTTCATAAAGATATTAGTTTGGTTTCCGTTGTAGGTGATGATTTTCCGCAGGATTTTTTAAATATTTTAAAGAACAAAGGCACAAAGCTTGACGGGTTACAAATAAAAAAAGGAGAGAAGTCTTTTTTCTGGGCAGGTAAATATCATAACGACCTCAACAGCCGCGATACATTGGAAACACAACTCAATGTATTGGAAAAATTTGATCCGATCGTCCCTGAAAACGCTAAACAAGTTGATTTTTTAATGTTAGGGAATTTAGTTCCCGCTGTTCAGCAAAAAGTTATTTCACAAATGACAAAACGCCCGAAGTTAATTGTATTGGATACAATGAATTTCTGGATGGATATTGCTTTAGATGACCTTAAAACAACATTGACCATGGTTGATGTGTTGACAATCAACGATTCTGAAGCAAGACAATTATCAGGCGAATATTCCTTGGTAAAAGCTGCACAGAAGATCTTAAAAATGGGGCCTTCTGTTCTTGTGATTAAAAAAGGAGAACACGGCGCTTTGTTATTCAATAAAGAAGAAGTGTTCTTTGCTCCTGCCCTTCCGTTAGAAGATGTTTATGACCCAACCGGAGCAGGCGACAGTTTTGCAGGGGGATTTATCGGTTACCTGGCAAAAACAAAAGATGTTTCATTTGAGAACATGAAGCGTGCGATCATTTTCGGCAGTGCAATGGCAAGTTTCACTGTTGAAAAATTCGGAACAGAACGCCTAATTGATCTTTCAGCGAATGATATTGAAGAGCGCGTGCAGGAGTTTGTTGATCTTGTTCAGTTCGATATTTCACTGGTGTAATTCTCGATACGTTTTGGATTTTTTTAATCCAAAACTACTCGAATTGACAATCTCGGTTCCAAAATAAATTATGTCTCAAAAGTATCTCTATGTATATATTCTTCTATGCGAAAATAATACATACTATATTGGCGTTACAAATGATGTTGAAAGAAGGTTTGAGGAACATTGCGAGGCTAAAAACCCTAATTCCTTTACTGCACGAAACCGTCCGGTTAAAGTAGTTTATACTCAGAAATTCGATGATTTTAATGCTGCTATCGATCTTGAGACCCGCTTAAAAAAATGGAGCCGAAAGAAAAAAGAAGCTTTAATTTCAGGTGAACTTCATCTTTTGCCAGAGTTATCAAAAAAGAAAAATTTCAAACGAAAGCAAACTGTCATTCCGAGTAATAATAGGAATCCATAGATTCCTATTATGTATCGAGGAACCAACCGCCGTCTTTCTTTAATTTTCTTCGGTCTTTTTTAGTCGGACGGCCACTTCCTTTTTCGTTTTTTACATTCATCGTGAAAAAAGCTTTTGCTTGTTTTTCCGCTTTTTCAATTGGAGGAGAATGATCTGCATAGAATTTTTTCGCCGTTTCGAAATTGCCCCGTTTATCTGTGATCTCTAAAACTTCAATTATTTTTTTGTTAGAAGAAGAAACTGTAATTGTGTAAACTTCTCCTATTTTGACTATATGTGAAGGCTTAATGTTGCTTTCCTTCAACTTCACTTTTCCTCCCTTAATGGCGTCACTTGTCAACGACCGCGACTTGAACATTCGTATGGCCCAGAGATAAGTATCGATCCTGACTTCTGCTTTTTCAGTTTTCACAGCTAAAATTTAACATTCTAAATGTAAAAAAATTATTTCGTATCTTTGAGGTATGACAATTGCCGTATACGCGCGCAACACCAAAGACAATCACCCGCTTTATCTTGAAAAATTAGCTGCACTTTTGCAAAAAGAAAAAGTAAAGCTGATCGTACACGAATCCTATTACCAGTTCCTGCAAAAAGAATATAATTTCAGCACACAACTTGAAACTTTTTCAAATTCTGAAACTCTAAAATCGAAAGCGGATTATGTTATTTGTCTGGGTGGTGATGGCACCATGCTAGAAACATTAGCGCTTGTGCGAAAATCAGGTATCCCTGTACTGGGCGTAAACACCGGCCGCCTGGGCTTTTTGGCTTCTGTATCAAAAGATGATATCGAAAAAGCAGCTTTACTTTTAACCTCAGAAAAATTCACTTTAGATAAACGCGAATTACTTGAAATTGTTGGCGGCGAAAAAGAATTTGACGGATTGAATTACGGATTGAATGAATTTACCATTCACAAAAAAGATTCTTCCGCAATGATCCACATCGATACTTATGTTGACGGTGTATTCCTGAATTCATATTTCGCTGACGGATTGATTGTCTCAACACCTACCGGTTCAACAGCTTATTCGCTAAGTTGTGGCGGGCCGATCATGGTTCCTGACTCTGAAAATTTTATCATTACTCCTATCGCTCCACATAATTTGAACGTTCGCCCGATCGTAATTTCCAATAATAAAACTTTGACTTTTAAAGTGAGCGGGCGAAATGACGACTTCAATGTTTCATTGGATTCACGCAGTTCGCAGATCAATTCAAGTACCGAAATAACCATCAAAAAAGCTGATTTCAGATTTAACATGATCAGCTTCGAAGGACAGCATTTCTTTCAAACACTTCGCAACAAATTATTGTGGGGTTTAGACAAGCGTCAATAATAGCTTAACAAACTGATTATCAGGGTATTTAATCCGTGTTAAAATCTGCCTGTTTTCTAAAGTTTTCGTATTTTCGCTATTCACTAATTTTTGAAAATTTATGGCCAAATTCAGAAGAGAAGATGCGCTTGATTATCACTCACAAGGCAGGCCCGGAAAAATTGAAGTAATCCCCACAAAACCATACAGTACCCAACGAGATCTAACCCTTGCATACTCTCCCGGAGTTGCAGAACCGTGTTTAGAGATCGAAAAAAATCCTGAAGACGCTTACAAATACACTGCGAAAGGAAATTTAGTTGCAGTTATTTCAAACGGAACAGCTGTTCTTGGTCTGGGCGACATTGGCGCTTTAGCATCAAAACCTGTTATGGAAGGTAAAGGGTTGCTTTTTAAAATTTTTGCCGATATAGATGTTTTCGATATTGAAGTTGACACAAAAAACATTGATGAGTTTGTAAATACAGTAAAGAATATTGCTCCGACCTTTGGCGGAATAAATTTAGAAGATATAAAAGCGCCTGAATGTTTTGAAATTGAGCGCCGTTTAAAAGAAGAATTGAACATCCCTTTGATGCATGATGATCAGCATGGAACCGCGATCATTTCCGCTGCGGGATTATTGAACGCTGTTGAGATTGCCGGAAAGAAAATGGAGAAAGTGAAGTTGGTGATCAATGGCGCCGGTGCTTCTGCTAACTCGTGTGCAAAAATGTACATCGCCGTCGGAGTGAAAAAAGAAAACATCCTGATGCTTGATAGTAAAGGTGTAATTCACAAAGGCCGTACTGATCTTGACCAATACAAATCTTTCTTTGCTTCAGAGAACACAAAAATAAATACACTGGAAGAAGCCATCAAAGGCGCTGATGTATTCGTTGGTCTTTCGAAAGGAAATATTTTGAACCAGCAAATGGTTCAAAGCATGGCAAAAAAATGCATCGTGTTCGCTCTTGCGAATCCAACTCCTGAGATCTCTTACGAAGATGCCATGGCTGCACGTAAAGATATTATTGTTGCTACAGGAAGAAGCGATCATCCTAACCAGGTAAATAACGTATTAGGATTCCCTTTCATTTTCAGAGGCGCCATGGATGTTCGTGCCACTTGCATTAACGAAGAAATGAAACTGGCAGCTACAAAAGCTATTGCTGCACTTGCAAAAGAACCGGTTCCTGATTATGTGAACTTAGCTTATGGTTCAAAGAATTTAACTTTCGGTGAAGACTACATCATTCCTAAACCGATCGACAGCCGTTTGATCTCTGCGGTATCTGCTGCAGTTGCAAAGGCTGCTATCGACAGTGGTGTTGCAAAACATAAGATAACGGATTGGGATGCATACAAAACATCTTTAGATAACCGTTTAGGAAAAGATAATAAGCTGATGCGCTCACTTGCTAATAAAGCTAAAAGCAATCCTAAGCGTGTTGTGTTCACTGAAGCTGATACTTATAAAATCTTAAAAGCTGCACAGGTTGTCCGTGACGAAGGTATTGCTAAACCAATTCTATTAGGTAACAAAGAAAAAATTCTGAAGCTATTAGAAGAATATCAATTGGATCTTGGCGATACGCCTATCATTGATCCGTGGTTGGCAGAAGAGGAAGCTAAGCGTAATGAATATGGTGATCAGCTATGGCGTAAACGTAACCGCCGCGGGTTAACACAATACGAGGCGAGAAAATTAATGCGCGATAGAAATTATTTCGGCGCAACAATGGTTGAACTCGGGTTAGCTGATGCTATGATCTCAGGTTTAACAAGAAAATATAATGCTCCTATTAAACCTGCATTAGAAATTATCGGTGTACAACAGGGCGTAAGTAAAGTAGCGGGGCTTTACATGATGATCACAAAAAAAGGCCCTTACTTTTTTGCTGATACAACCATGAATGTAAATCCAACAGCACAAGAATTAGTTGATATCGCTGTGCTAACTGCAAATACAGTTAAGAGTTATAACATTACGCCACGTATTGCAATGTTGTCGTACTCGAACTTTGGTTCAGTTAGTGGCGAAGTTCCGAATAAAGTTGCTGAAGCTGTTAAAATCTTGCACAACAATTATCCCGGCCTGATCGTGGATGGTGATATCCAGGCGAATTTTGCCATGAATAACAACTTGATGAAAGAACAGTTCCCGTTCAGTCATTTGGTTGACAAAAGCGTGAACACATTTATCTTCCCGAATCTTGCTGCAGGAAACATCGCTTACAAATTGATGCAGGAAATGGGCGGATCAGAAGCTATCGGTCCGGTCTTAATGGGGTTGAAAAAACCTGTACACGTTCTGCAATTAGGCAGTTCCGTTCGTGAAATAGTAAATATGATCATCATCTCTGTGCTCGACGCACAAAATAAAAAATGATTAGTTATATAGAAGGTCATATTTCTGAATTGAACCCCGCTCTCATTACCGTTGAAACCGGTGGTATTGGTTATTCTTTATTGATATCATTGAATACTTATACCGCTTTCGCAGGAAAAGAAAAGGCAAAATTATTTATCGAAAGTGTTTTTGTTCGTGATGACAATCCGCGCTATTACGGCTTTTACAATTTAGATGAACGAGACTTGTTCCGTAAACTTATTTCGGTCTCAGGTGTTGGCGGTTCAAGTGCTATGTTAATGTTATCATCACTTGCTCCGGCAGAAATTGCAGGCGCTATCAATACCGCCAATGTGGCTTTGTTAAAAAGCATCAAGGGTATTGGTGAAAAAACGGCCCAGCGTATTGTTGTAGACCTAAAAGGAAAGTTAGGCAAGCATGAAGGAGGAATATCACAGATTTTAACACCATCGTACAATAAAAACAAGGACGAGGCGTTAATGGCTTTAACTACATTAGGCTTTCCCCGGGCTACCGCTGAAAAGGCTCTCGAAAAGAGCTTAAAACAACTTGGCGTAAGTTCTGATAATGTAGAGACACTGATAAAAACGGCATTAAAAAATTTATAGAATTATTTTTGTGAGGCTTAAAGGCGTTTTAAATTTTTTGGTTTTTGGGGCAACATCAGCTGCCCTGATGGGCGTTGTGTTCAATTCGAACGCCAACCGGAATTTATTTAAACCCGTTTATGATCTTTCAGGAAAAACAGCTCCTTTAGCTATTGATACACCTGAAGTAGATCTTCCCTATAAATTCGAAGATAATAAAGGGAATGAGCCTATCTACGATGATAAGCACCAGCTTTATCTCAATAATCCATCGAACATAAAAACCGATATCCAGTACAATCCCTCCACCGGAAATTATGATGTGACCCAAAAAATGGGAAACCTTGATTATCGTCCGGATACTTACATCGACGCACAGGATTACCAGGATTACATGTTCAAAAAAACAACACACGATTACTGGAAAACAAAAATTGCGGCTGATGATATGAACCAGCCGCGCAAAGGCATTGTTCCGAAATTACAGGTGAACAGCGAATTATTCGACAGGATCTTCGGTGGCAATACAGTTGATATCCGCCCTACAGGAACTGCAGAATTAATTTTTGGATTGAACAGAAATAAAACTTTGAACCCCGCTATTCCGCAAAAACAACAAAAGGTAACCAACTTCGATTTCAACATGCGTATCCAGTTGAACTTAATTGGTAAGATCGGTGATAAATTAAAAATTACTACAAGCTATAATACGGAAGCATCTTTCGATTGGGAGAACCAGGTGAAATTAGATTACACCGGTTATGAAGACGAGATCATCAAAAAAATTGAAGCGGGTAACGTTGCCTTGCCATTAAACAGCTCTTTGATAACCGGCAGTCAGAGTTTATTCGGTATCAAAACACAATTACAATTCGGCCGCTTAACAATGACCACCATCTTATCGCAACAGCGTGGTAAAAAGCAAGAGGTGAATATCCAGGGCGGCGCACAAACACAACAGTTCGCCGTTAATGGTGATCAGTACGAGGCCAACAAACACTTTTTCTTATCGCATTATTTCCGTGACAACTATAACAGCTGGATGGGAACATTGCCTGTTGTGAGCACGCCGATCGTTATCACAAAGATAGAAGTTTACTTATTGAACCAAACCGGTAATACAGAACAAACACGTAACATCATCGCGTTTGAAGATCTCGGTGAAGACTCAACACATGTGCATCCCAATCTGAAAGCAACTCCATTCGCAACGAATCCATGTTTGAGTAACCAGGCTTATGCGGTTTATGATAGTGCGGGATTTATTCCGCATAACGGTGCTAACAGCTTATATTCTATTATATCAAACACTTTGAATGGAATCTTAAAAGACCGCCAGATCTCTGCAGCTTCTTCAGCATTAACAAGCGCAACTTTAGTTTCAAATTCTTGTAATGGTTCATCAAACCAATACATGATCCAGTCGCGCGATTTCGATCTTATCGGAAATGCGAGAAAACTAAATTCAACTGAATATACTTTGAACAACCGTTTAGGTTTTATCTCCCTGAATCAAACATTGAACAACGACCAGGCGCTGGCTGTTTCGTTCCAATTCACCTATAACGGAAAAACCTACCAGGTCGGCGAATTCAGTGATCAGTTGCCGGATAACACACAAGCCATGTTCGCAAAATTATTAAAGGGCGTGAACGTGAATGTGAAATATCCGACATGGGACCTAATGATGAAGAACGTTTATTCGTTAGGCGCATACAACCTCAACCAACAGGATTTCCAATTAAATGTTTTCTATAATAATATCGAAACAGGCGTTGATATTCCTTATATCCCTTTCGGATCCATTAATGGAACGCAATTGATCCGCGTTTTAGATTGTGATAAGTTAAGCGTGAATGGTGATCGTTTTTCAGATGGTGTTTATGACTTTTTACCTGGGTATACGATCAATCCTGCTAACGGAAGGATTTATTTTACAACCATCGAACCGTTCGGGTCAACTTTAAAATCCAAATTTACAGGTGGTGATGATTTCCCGACAGCGAATAAATATTTGTTCCAGGAACTTTATGATTCAACGCGTGTTTCTGCACAAACGTTGCAGGAAAAGAACCGTTACAAAATAAAAGGTTCCTATAAATCTGCTTCCGGATCTGAGATCTCTTTGAATGCGCTGAATATTCCGCAAGGCGCAGTTGTTGTAACAGCGAATGGCGTTCGTTTGACAGAAAATACAGATTACACTGTTGATTATACTTTAGGCCGTGTAAAGATCATCAACGAAAGTATTTTGAACAGCGGCGCACAAATTAAAGTTTCTGTTGAAAGCAACTCGCTCTTCAATGTACAGCAAAAAAGTTTAATGGGTACACGTTTGGATTTTAAAGTGAACCGCGACCTGACCTTGGGGGGAAGCTTCCTTCGCTTCTCAGAAAAACCTGTTACTCAAAAAGTGAGCACAGGTGACGAACCTGTATCGAATATTATTTACGGATTAGATTACAATTATAAAACTGAAGTTCCGTTCTTAACGCGTGTCATCGACCGTATCCCTTTGATCAATACAAAAGAGATGAGCAGCATCACTACTCAAGGTGAATATGCACAACTCATTCCGGGTAACGCAGCTGCTATCGGTAAAAAAGGTAATTCTTACATCGATGATTTTGAAGGAAGTATTTCCTTGATCGATATCCGCAGCCCTCAATCCTGGTTCCTTGCAAGTATTCCCCAGGGACAACCTGCTTTATTCCCTGAAGCAAGCAGTAACGATGACCTGGATATCGGAAAGAACCGCGCGCGCTTTAATTGGTACACTATTGATCCGGGTTTAACAAGACAGCAATCAGGTGTAACCCCCCCGGGATATAATAAAGATGTTTACTCGAATAACTTATACCGACAGATCCTGGAAACAGAATTATTCCCGGGTAAAACACCGCCTAACGGTCAGCCCGTTGTGCTTCCTGTTCTGGAACTTGGTTTTTATCCTGCGGAACGCGGTCCGTATAACATGGATGTATTACCGGTTGGCGGTAAAACAGCAGGAGCTGACGGGCCAACTGGAAAATTAAATAATCCGACAACCCGCTGGGGTGGTATCATGCGCCGTTTAGAGACGAATGATTTTCAGGCTGCGAATATCGAGTACATTCAGTTCTGGTTAATGGATCCGTTCAATGAGGATTATGATGTAGCCACTCATCCGGATATGGACAAAAATAATACACCATCCGGAGATCTTTATATTAACCTTGGTAACGTATCGGAAGATATTTTGAAGGACGGGCACATGGCTTACGAAAATGGTATTCCCGGAAATTCGGCCAACACTTCTAACTTACCTGTTGTTTCAACTAATCTTGGTGTTACTCCTACTTTACCTCCGATCACTAATTCATTTGCTTCAGATGAGAATGACCGCGTGAAACAAGACGTTGGTTATGACGGTATGGATAATGAGGCAGAGAATAACAAATTCGGCGCAGCTCTTGCCGCTATGCAAACTTTGCCCGGGTTTGACGCGAACTCTGAATTAAATCAAAGATTTTTTACCGATCCTTCTTCTGATGATTATAATTTTTTCCGGGATGATGATTTTGACAATGCCAGTTTAAAAACCTTAGACCGTTATAAATATTATAACAATACACAGGGTAACTCACCAACCGAAGCTCAATATAACAGCGCGAATCCTTCAGGTGGGAACTACCCGACTTCAGCAACCAATAACCCTAACATTGAGGATATCAATAAAGATAACACTTTAAGTGAAACAGAGAACTACTATCAATATCGTATTAAGATTTCTAAACAGGATCTTGATCCGAATAACGTTGGAAGCAATTTCATAGTTAATTCATTTGAAGGAACCGGTGACATTGAAGGCATTAAAAAAACAGTGCGCTGGTATCAATTCAAAATTCCTGTTACGCAATTTGAAACTGCGATCGGCGGAATTGAAGGGCTCAACTCTATCCGTTTCATGCGCGTTTATATGAAAGGGTTTAGTAAGCCTGTTGTTTTACGTATGGCACGTTTAGAAATGGTGCGCAGTGATTGGCGCCGGTATTTATTTGATCTTACTAAACCCGGTGAATTCTTGGGAAATGAGGATAACACGACTTCATTCGACGTATCTGCAGTCAGTGTACAGGAGAACGGTGAAAAAACTCCGGTGAACTATGTGATCCCTCCTGGCATCCAGCAACAACAAAATATTCAGACCACCAATTTGGTTTTACAGAACGAACAGGCTTTACAGCTCCGTACAACTAATTTGAAAGATGGTGATAGCCGCGCTGTTTTCAGAAACCTTGACCAGGATATGCGTATGTTCAAGAATCTTAAAATGTTCGTGCATGGCGAAAAACTTGGTTCAAATCCATTGAAGGATGGTGATCTGACAGTGTTCATCCGTTTAGGTTCTGACTACAACAATAACTACTACGAATATGAGATCCCGTTACAATTAACTGCGCCGGGTTATTATGATCCGAATAATGAGAACGACAAAAGCATTGTTTGGCCGGGCGCTAACGAAATAAACATTGCATTTGATGAATTAACAAGCGCTAAAGAAACAAGGAACAGTGTTACCGGAAAAGATCTTTCACAAAATCAAAAGCCATATTCCATTGCATCAGGCAATAACACAATTACTATTGTAGGTAACCCGAATTTAGGCGGTGTAAAAAGCATCATGATCGGGATCCGGAACCCTAAAGATGAAGGCGCTTTACCTTACAGTGCGGAAGTTTGGGTAAATGAATTACGCTTAACTGATTTCAATAATAAAGGCGGGTGGGCAACAACAGGGCGTATTCAGGCCAAGCTCGCCGATCTCGGACAAGTATCGCTTGCAGGAACTTACAGCAAACCATTTTTCGGAAGTGTAGAAAAGAAGATCAACGAACGGAGTAAAGAAACTACTTTGAATTGGGATTTCACTTCTCAATTCCAGATCGGGAAATTCTTCCCTGCTAAATGGAAAGTAAGTTTGCCCGTTTATTACTCTTACGGTGAAACGCGCATCAAGCCATTGTTCAATCCTTACGAACCTGATGTTGCCCTGGATAATTTAAAGGAGAATGAACATTTTACTTCAGAGGATATTAAAAAATTAAAATTCAACGCGCTTGATTATTCCAAACGCAAAGGGATAAACTTTACTAACGTCCGCATTGATGGATTAAAACGTTCAGGCACAAAACCAATGCCCTGGGATATTTCCAACTTTGCGATCACTTATGCCTACACCGAGCAGTTCAGAAGGAACGTGAACATTCATCATAACATCCTGAAACAATATCGCGCCAATATTACTTATGGTTTCCAACTCCAGTCAAAACCATGGAGGCCATTCAATAAAATGAAACTATTTGAAAATAAATGGTTCGCGCTTATCAAAGATTTCAATCTTCAGCCGTTGCCGAACCGTTTTGGAGTATCGATGGATGTGACAAGAAATTATTCTGAATTATTGAACCGTGATATCACCAGCTTCTATACAAATAGCGATGATCGCACGCTTACTCAATACAACAAGCAGTTCCTGATTACCCGTGTTTATGATTTCAGATGGGATTTCTCGAAAGGGCTTAAATTTGATTATACAGCCAATAATGACGGAAGGATCTTAGAGCCTTACGGAGCGATTGATACCAAAGAAAAGAAAGATACTGTGAAGCAGAATCTGCTTGGCTTCGGTGAGAATATGACATTCCGCCAGCAATTTAATATCAATTACACAGTGCCTGTAAATAAGATCCCGATCCTTGATTTTGTAACATTCACGTACCGTTATGGAGGAACTTATACCTGGAACAGAAAACCATTTGCAGCAAGTGAACAGATCGGGAACACTATTCAAAACACAAACACTAAAAATTATACGGCCAACCTGAGCATGATCAGTTTGTATAATAAGATCCCTTACTTCAGAAAAATAAATACAGGACAAACATCAAGTGCCGGTAAGAAAAAAGCTGCCGGAAAAGCAGTATCGGCATCCGAAAAAGGAGGCGACTCAACCGCTGTTGATGAACCAAAGAAAGAGAATTTTAAAGACATCGGCGAATTCCTGGCCCGCGCTGTAATGATGATAAAAACAGTGAATTTTGTCTGGCAGGAAACTAACGGTACAGGTATGCCGAATTTCCGCCCGAAATCAGAGTACATGGGTATGGACTGGGGACAAAACAATGCTCCCGGAGTTCCTTTTATTGCCGGCTACCAGGATCCGGATTACCCGCAATATGCATATCAACAAGGCTGGCTAACACTCAATCCGAATCAAACAACGCCGTTCACACAGAACAAGACCAAAACAATAACATACCGTACAAGCATTGAACCACACGGCAGTTTAAAAATAGAATTGAACGGGTCTCAAAACAGGAGTCATAACGTTACTTCATACATGCGATGGGATTCTATTTCAAATACCTATGCTTTTGGTGAAAGCCCGAATGAAACAGGAAATTTCAGCACCAGTATCTTCTCTCTTGGCAGATCTTTCACTGATAAAGGTAAAGGTATTGAATCAGATCTGTTCAGAGAGTTTTTAGTTAACCGCGGGGATTACGCCAGTCGTTTGAGTGCTGAAAATCCAAACTCTTCCGGTTTGCAGACAAATGGTTTAGGTAAACCATATTATGATGGTTATAACCCGACACAACAAGACGTTCTTATGGGGACTTTCTACGAAACTTATAGCGGAAGAAAGATCAGGGGATATAATACAAAGAATATTTTCCCAGGTATTCCTTTACCGAACTGGACTGTTACATGGGATGGTTTAGGCAAGATAAAATCTTTACAAAAGATCTTCCGGTCGATCACATTGCGTCATAGTTACAAATCAACTTATTCTATCGGCGGTTATTCGAACAACCTCTTATTCATTCAGGATGGCCGCGGAAATACCGTTTCACGTTCACCTGTTCAGAATCCTGTGATCAATGGTACGGCAGAGAGTGCAAACTTTACGCCATATTATAACGTTGCCTCAGTGGTTATAAGTGAAGGCTTCCAGCCATTAATTAAATTAGATCTTCAATTCGTTAAACCGGGATGGCAAGGTAATTTCGAGATTAAACGTGATAAAACCGTAACCCTCAACTTTACCGGCCCGCAGATCATTGAGACCAAAGGACAGGAATATGTAATTGGTGTAGGTTACCGCTATCCTAAATTAACTATTAAACGTTTAAGCATCCAGGGCAAGCCATTACAAAGCGACCTCAATATTAAAGTTGACGTAAGTTACAGGCGGAACGTTTCTGTGATCAGGAGGATAGTTGATGAGATCAGTACCCCAACAGGAGGAACAAATATCATCACTTTACGTTCAGCTATTGATTATCAGTTAACTCAAAATATTAACCTTCGTATCTTCTATGATTGGATCAGAACCACGCCTCAAACTTCAGCTTCGTTCCCAACCTCGAATACTAACGCAGGGTTCAGTTTGCGGATTAATCTGCAATAAAAATCATTTGTAAATATTAACTAAACATATACATTTGTAAAAAAAGAATTATGAATTTTCCTTCAGACCTTAAATACACAAAAGACCACGAGTGGGTAAAAGTTAACGGCGGCGAAGCTACTATTGGCATCACTGATTTCGCACAAAAAGAATTAGGCGATATCGTTTACGTGGATATTTCTACCATTGGCGAAACTGTTGAAAGAGAACAGGTGTTCGGTACCGTAGAAGCCGTAAAAACAGTTTCTGATCTTTTTATGCCTGTTTCAGGTAAAGTATTAGAGGCAAATAAAGCTATTGACTCGGCTCCTGAAAGCGTTAACTCAGATCCGTACGGAAAAGGATGGATCATTAGGATCGCTATCACCGATGCAAAACAACTTGATGATCTTTTGACAGCCGATGCTTACAAAAAATTAATTGGTGCTTAATTTCAACTAAGAAAATATTGCAACCGTCTCTGAAAAGGGGCGGTTTTTTTATGGTCATATCCCTGCTAAAAAAATATTCATACACACTTGCCATACTATGGGCATTAGTAATTTTTGGCTTGTGCTCAATGCCGGGGAAACTTATTCCAACCATAAGCTGGCTTGAATTATTAAGTTTTGATAAATGGGTTCACGCAGGTGTGTTCTTTGTTTTAGTTTGTTTGTTTGTTGTTGCGGTTAGCGCTCATCAACAAAATAAAAATCTGATCTACGTTTATTTTCTGCTTGCGGTTTTGTATGGAGGTGCCTTAGAGGTCATGCAGGCTACAGTTTTTAGTGACCGCAGTGCGGATTGGCTGGATATGATAGCAAATTCCTTCGGCTGTTTAATGGCCTTACTTTTAAAAAATAAAACTGCCGGGTTGGTTTTTAAATAGAGCCCTTACTTGACTTTTTAACTTTTTTCTTTTGTGCCGGACAGCCGTCGCATTTGTTCGACCTGCACTCCTGAAAAGCAATAGCAGAGACCAGTAAGATGACTATTACAAAAACCCGGCTTTTAAATATTGTTTTCATTGGCTATAATTCTATATACCAAAGATATAATTTAGTACTTTAGTATCATTATTAAATGACGCTTTTTTTCCATATAGGCCGCTATTTTATGCTTTTATTCAGGGTTTTCAGCAAACCTGAAAAGTTCTCGGTTTATGGACGCCAGATCATTTATGAAATATACTCACTTGGTATCGGATCTTTAAGTATTGTAAGCATTATCTCTGTGTTCATGGGAGGTGTAATTACTATTCAGGCTGCCTTTGGATTTTCAAGCCCTTGGATTCCTTTATACGCCGTTGGTTTTACAACACGCGAATCTATGCTATTGGAATTTTGTCCGACTATCGTTAGTCTGATCTTAGCTGGAAAAGTAGGTTCGAATATTGCATCAGAGATTGGCGCTATGCGTGTGACCGAGCAAATTGATGCATTGGAGATCATGGGCGTGAATTCAGCAGGTTATTTAATTCTCCCGAAGATTTTAGCGGCGATGCTGATCAATCCGTTCTTAATTGCCATCAGCATGTTCTTAGGCTTAGTTGGCGGTTACCTTATGGGGATTTCTTCAGGTGCATGCACATCGTACGAATACATTTTTGGGATTCAGGCATTCTTTGAACCATGGAAATTATATTATTCATTCACAAAAGTTGTTGTATTTGCTTTCTTAATTACTTCGGTTGCTTCTTACTTTGGTTATTTTACGAATGGCGGGGCATTAGAAGTTGGGAGATCAAGTACACGTGCTGTTGTGATCACAAGTATCCTCATCCTGATCTTTAATTTAATCCTAACGCAATTATTTTTGGCGCGTTGATCGAGATCAAGAACATATCTAAAAGTTTTGGCGACCGTAAAATAATTAACGACGTATCGTTCACGTTCTATCCGGGCAAAACCAATTTAATGATCGGGGAAAGCGGCTGCGGAAAAACAACCATCTTAAAATTAATGGTGGGGCTTCATTCAGTAGATGAGGGACAGATCTTATATTCAGGCAGGAATTTTCCTGCATTAGCCCCAAGAGAAAAACAAGATGTGCGCAAAGAGATCGGCATGTTATTCCAGGCCGGCGCCTTATTTGATTCGCAAACACTCGAAGAAAACGTTCGTTTCCCTTTAGATATGTTCACACATTTAACAAAAGCGGAAAAACTGGACCGGGTTAATTTTTGTTTGGAACGAGTTAAACTAGAAGGCAGAAATAAACTGTATCCCTCCGAATTATCAGGTGGTATGAAAAAACGGGCGGCTCTCGCACGCGCCATTGCCAATAATCCAAAGTATTTATTTTGTGATGAACCTAACTCAGGGCTGGACCCGAAAACATCAATCGTTATCGATGATCTTATACAAGATATCACACGCGAGTATAATATAACTACAGTTGTTATCACTCACGATATGAATTCGGTTCTTGAGATCGGGGAAAACATCATGTTCATTTATAAGGGGCAGAACTGGTGGGTAGGAACCCGTGAAGAAATTTTAAAAGCGACAAATAAGGAACTTTATGATTTTGTATTCGCTTCTGAATTCATGCAGCAAGTCTTTAAGGCGTCCAGATCATAATTTTAATTTCCGCTTCGCTTCTTCAGTTATTCTCAGAACAGCCGGACAAACCAAAGTGTTCTTAAATGTGAGATCAAGTATCTGTTGTATCTTTTTCCTGTCTGTATGCGGATATTCCCTGCAGGCATTCGGACGGTCATTATAAATACTACAATAATTATCGGGGTTCAAGAACGGGCATGGTGCAACCTGCAACACATAATCGTTGTCTTCATCCAAACGTAAATATTTTTCAATGAATGCTCCCGGCTTTAATTTTAACGCCTTAGAAACACGTTCAATGTCTTTCTGATAAAATATCGGTGAAGTTGTTTTGCAGCAATTCGCACAAGTTAAACAATCTATTTTTGCAAATGCTTCTTCATGGGCTTCATGAAAAACATTATCCAGTTCTTTTGGCTTGCGTAATTTAAGTTTGTTAAAGAATTGTTGGTTTCCCTTTTTGAGCTTCTCGGCTTGCTTTCGGAATTGTTCGAGATCCACAGCTTTATTTTTTTACGATAACGTAAACATCTTCGTTATCCTTTTTCATGTGGTATTTTTCGCGTGCGAATTTTTCGAGACTTTTTTTATTCGTCTTTAATTCTTCTATCTCGCGTTTGTTGTTCTCTATTTCCGTGATGTAGTAATTACGGTCTGCTTTCAATTCATTCAATTTTCCCATCAGTTCCGCCTGGCTGAACACATCATTCTTATCAAAGAACAACAGCCAAACTACAATGCCAATTGTTGTTAAAAGGTATTTGTTCTTTATGAGTTTTAAGAATTTCATTTTACTTTAGTATAAAAGTAATTCAAAAATCAACCGCCCCCCATTAAGTTTGAAAGCAATTATTAATATAGCATTGTTAGTTTGTTTAGGAATTCCCAATGCCTTGCTTTCCCAGGAAAACGGCACTTTTAAAGCACAACAAATGAAGAATAAGAGGGTAAAAGACGCTTATTCTACTAAATGGCCTGCCTTACAAGCAGAATTAAAGGCCAAAAATGTGAGTGCTTCTACAATGGAGGTGTTTGTCCGTATTTTTAAAAAGGAAAAAGAGCTTGAACTATGGGTGAAGAATAAGGCCGACGCTAAATTTATTCTCCTTAAAAAAATAGCTGTTTGTGCTTCCAGCGGCGAACTTGGGCCAAAACGGAAAGAAGGCGATTACCAGGTGCCGGAAGGGATTTACGATATTGCTTCGTTCAATCCTAGTAGTTCATACTATTTGGCGTTAAAAGTAAGTTATCCCAATAAAAGTGATAGGATATTAGTAGATGGCAAACGTACCGGCGGAGATATTATGATACACGGGAATTGTGTAACTATCGGCTGCATTCCTCTTCAGGATGATCCTGTAAAAGATGTGTATATACTGTGTGTTGAAGCAAAGAACAATAATACTTCACCAAGGATCGAGATCTATCCCTGTAAATTTACAACCGAGAACTCGAAATATTTAGAAGAGAATTTTGATACAGGTAAAAATAATTTTTGGGCAAATATAAAGCCGGCTTATACTTACTTTGAAGCAAATAAAACACCGGCTAAATACAGTATCAATAGTAAAGGCGCTTACGTTTTCAGCAATTAAGCCTTTTCTTCTTTTCCACCACCTGATGCTTTTCCGGCGATGCCTTCAAGATCGCGGTCGAAGAAATATAATCCGCCTTTATCATCACCAACTAACTTCAATTTGTCAACGATCTGGCGCGCTAGTGATTCCTCTTCGATCTGTTCGCTTACATACCATTGCAAGAAGTTATGCGTAGTGTAATCTTTTTCCTTTAAGGTGATTTCAACCAGCTTGTTGATTTCTGAAGTTACTTTGATCTCGTGTTTCAATACTTCTTCAAAAACATACTTTACCGATTTGAAATTAGCAGGTGGTTGTTTTAATGAAGGCACTAATCCGTGGCCTCCTCGCTCGTTCACAAACTTGATCAGTTTAAGCATGTGCATCCGTTCTTCATCGGCATGCTTATACAAAAATGATGAAATGCCGTTTAATCCCTGGGTCTCTGCCCAGCTGGCCATTGCAAGGTAATATTGAGATGACGAAGCTTCAAGCTCTATTTGCTTGTTTAAAGCTGTTGTTACTTTTGAACTTAACATAGTTTTTTGTTTTAGAATGATAGTATAAAGTTATATCTTTATTTTCACTTATAAAAATGAAGAAAAGCGGACTTTATACTTTTTACAGATTTGGCGCAAAAGGCTTATGGGCGGCGTTATGCCTGCTTTTCTTTCATCGTTCATTCGCACAAAGCGATATACAAAAGATAATTCGCCTGAATAAGATATCCGACAGCGTTGTTCATACCGATATGACTAAAGCGAAGGCGGCAGCTAATGAAGCCCTTGAGCTTTCAGTCAAAATAAAAAACGATTCTTTAGAATATACCAGTCGCTTGAGCAGGGCTATTGCTGATTATTACCTTGGGAATTTAAATGTTGCTTTATCAGATTTTATTACAAACAAAGAACTGGCTAAAAAGCTCAATAATCCTAAAAAAATAATTGAAAGTCTTAATGCGATTGCGAACGTTTACAAACAAAATGAAAAATACGATCTCGCCCTTCAGTCATATAAGGAGGCTATTGACGTGTGCAATAAAAGCGGAAACACGGGAAAAAGCTACCTGATTATGTCGAATGTAGCAATGGTTTTAAATTTAAAACGGGAGCCTGATTCCGCGATAGCAATTTGCAACCAGATCTTGCATTCCATGCAGATCAACAAAAAAAACGACAAACACTTTTTGTCGGGTTTATACGGAACTATTTTATCCTCTTATCTGGATAAGGAAGACAACGATTCCATTGAAAAATATGTGCCCTTGTCTTTAAATTTAAAAGAAGAGCTTGGTGAAAAAATGAATTACGCCGGATTTCTTTTCAATTTAAGTAATTACTATTATAGAGCAGATGACTTTAAAAAAGCGGCGGAATACTCGGCTAAAGGGCTTGAAACTAACCAGGAGAATATAGAACTGACATTAGATCTTAAATATCAATTGGGTCTGTCACTTTATGAATTGAAAGATTTTAAGAAGGCTGCGGAATTATTCCGTCAGTGCAGTCTTTTAAAAGATAGTTTGAATAAGATACAGAATGTGGAGATGATGAGCGAGATGGAAGTGAAATATGAGACAGGAAAAAAAGAAGAAGAATTAAAACGTCTCAGCGCGGAAAAAGAGGTAACTGATCTGAAAGCAAAGCAATCACAGATCTGGCTGATAGCAACATCAGTGGGGATTCTGTTAGTTATCATAATTGCCATTGTGCTATTTAAACAAAGCCAAAACAGGAGGGAGGCCAATAAATTATTACAGCATCAGAACGAAGAGATCATCCTACAGAAAAAAGAGATCACCGATAGTATCAATTACGCGAAAAGAATTCAACTCGCTATTCTTCCTCCGGATAAAATGGTACAGAAATTATTGCCAAATGCTTTTGTGTTGTATAAGCCGAAAGATGTTGTTAGCGGTGATTTTTACTGGATGGAAGAAAAGAACGGCAGGATCATGTTTGCCGCAGTTGATTGTACCGGACACGGTGTACCGGGAGCAATGATGAGTGTTGTTGGCTTGAATCTATTGAACCAGGCTGTTAAAGAAAAAGGTTTGACCGTTCCTTCAGACATTTTGCAACATTTGGATACAGGGGTTACTGATACCTTGCGGCAAAGTGCAGATAAGGACAGTATAAAGGATGGAATGGATCTTTCGCTTTGCTCTTATGATCCGAAAACCTTAGAGCTGCAATACGCCGGTGCTTTTAATAATTTGTGGGTGATCAGAAAAAACATTTCTTCTTCTTACAAGCCGACTTCAAAAAATGAGGTGTTCTTTGAAGAACATTTATTAGAAATAAAAGCTGATAAGTTTCCGATTGGAAGTAATTTAGATGGTGTTGCCGATAATTACACCAATTGGAAGTTGCAATTACAAAAAGGCGATTGCGTGTATTTATACTCCGATGGTTTTGCCGATCAGTTTGGCGGGCCAAAAGGAAAGAAATTTAAATATAATGCCCTTAAAAAATTCCTGGTCTCTGTTCACCATTTGCCTCCCGCCGAACAGCGTGAAAAATTATTATCAACGTTTGAAAATTGGAGGGGAAATTTAGAACAGGTAGATGACATCCTGGTTGTTGGTGTTTGTGTTTAAATGAATCAAAAATATTTTATAGCTATTATTCCGCCTGAACCTGTTTTCTCAGAAGTTGAAAAAATAAAGCTGGAGATCTCACAAAAATACAATAACAAAAGCTCATTGCGTTCTCCGGCACACATAACTCTTCACATGCCTTTCGAAATGAAAGCGGAAAAAGAAGAAGGGCTTCTTGAAAAAATTTCAGAGTTTAAATTTTCTCCTTCTTTTAAAGTGCGGCTTAAAGATTATTCCTGTTTTGAACCGAAAGTCATTTTTATTGATGTAGAAAAAAATGAAACTTTGAATGTGCTTCAAAAAGAATTAGTGTTCCACATAAAAAGTAATCTGAATATTTTTAATCAGTACGAAGATGTAAGGGCTTATCATCCGCATGTCACAATAGCTTTCCGCGACTTAAAAAAACAGGATTTTTATTTGGCTTACCAAGAATACAAAACACGGTCTTTCGGCGCGGAGTTCTCTGTCAATTCTTTTTTTCTTTTAAAACATACAGGAAAGGTCTGGTTGCCGCTTAAGGAGTTTTCTTTTTCTTAGTATAATCCACTTTTACAGCTAACTGAACCGTGTGCAAAGTTGGCGGTCTTACATCCCCGGGGCGCGAACTATACTCTTCATTGAATACATTACTGCAGATATATGATAGCTTTATCCATTTCACAACCTGGAATCCAATTCTCAGATCATGAACCCACGACCCAGCCCTATCCTTTTCGCGGTATCTTGGCAATCCCGGTAAAACATAGGTGAAGTCGTAGTAATCAAATCCTGCCTGTATATCGTGTAATAAACTTTCATCGAATTTCCTGTCGATGTTCTCCATGAAACTCTGGTAGCGGGTACTGAAACCTAATGAAACAAATTTATACTCTAACTGGATATCGTTCTTAAATAAATGACGGTTACGGTATTTAAGAATATTTAAATAAGCAAGTCCTAATGTATCAACCGATGGATTATAATCCGGATTTATCGGATCAATAAATGTATAGCCCGAAAACAAAGTGACACCTACCGGACCGATCTTCCCGCCACCGGTAATAGACCCTTCAACACCTTTTATCTGTGCGCGGCCCATGTTCTGCGATTTGAATCCTGCATGAGCTAACAAGGTTGGAAGCGGAACTGTTGGTCCCGGTTGTTGTCCGTCAGGTAAAAAGAAGTCGAATGTAAATTCAACCATATTGTAATATTCCATCCAGAACCCGGAAACATCCACAAAGCCTTTGAATTTTCCAAGCGAGAATCCTTGTTTAACACCAACTTCCGTACTCCATCCTCTCTCAGGTTGTAAAGAAGGATTTGGATAAATTTTTAAAGCGCTTACGCCTGTGCTAACATATTTTTCCGCTACACTAGGAAAACGATAGCCTTGTCCGAACGACGCCCGCAAAAAAGTATAATTTAATAATTGATAGTTCAAGCCTGCACGGAATACCGGTTGAAACGGCATGTTCTTATATTCGGTCTTCCCGATTTTCATATAGCCACGCGTATAGGCAGTATCCACCACATAACGCTCTAAACGCATGCCTAAGGACGTTGTTAATCTTTTTATTTTTTTATCTAATTGTAAATAACCCGCGTAGTTTTTTCCGGTGTGTCTTCCAAACAATGAGTCAGAGAAGATCTGTTGTTCCATATACACTAATCCTGTTGAAATAGTAAGATCCTTTTTGAAACGTTTCTGGTACTGTAACTCATTATAATATAACTCCGCTGTTGATTCCTGCGCTTTATCATTTGTATTTAGGGTCATGTAATAACGGCTTCGTAAACTAAGCTTATGTTCATCGCCAAAGAAATACGTTACGAAAGGATCGATATTAAAACGCTTATTCTTGTATTGCTGAATGTCGTTTGGACATAAAGCGCTGTCGGCATTTTTCCACAAGAAAAATAATCCGCCCTTCACATCCATCATGTTCGTATTAACGCCTATAGATAATCCCGGAATTTTTTTGAAGTTGTACCGCAGATTCATATTGAAACGGGCGCGGTCTTCTTTTTCTGTTTTTAAAACATTTTCAGTATAAGTTCCTGTTCCTACGCCTAAAGTATTTGTTACAATACCTCCTCTGTAACCATCATCCTGGAACCAGTGACCGCCCAACACAAGATCTAATTGCCCGAATTTTTGTGCGTGGGAAAAATTAATTCCTTGCTGCATCTGGCTGGAACCTTTCCACCATTTGTATTGGTATTTTGGCGCGTCATATCCACCTGCAAAAATAATTACAGAAGTCATTGGCTTATCTTTTGCATAAGCTGTACGTAAATTTATCACGCCGTTCAAGGCAGACGATCCGAACAAAGCTGAAGAAGCGCCTTTGATGACTTCTACTTGTTCTAAATTCTCTAACGGTAAATAATTCCACTTTACATCTCCTGCATCAGCGCTGATCATCGGCATTTCATCAACCATCATTAATACGCGGCTTCCGGCGCCATAAGCAAAACCGCTTCCTCCTCTTATACTTGCCTGTCCATCAGAAACTGTTACTCCCGGCACCTGGTTCATGATCTGATCTAACGCTGTTGTATTTTTATTTTCTATTAATTGGGATTTGATCACCTCCATGCTTACAGTAACATCTGATAATTTTTGTTCGAATTTTCCTGCTGATACTACTACCTCTTCCAACATCGTATTCGCGTCCATTAAAACGAAATTCATTTTTAAAGAATCTCCGGCAACTATAGTAACTGTTTGCTTTTGGGTTTTGTAACCGACCATCGAACATTCTAAAGTATAAGTACCGGCCGGTACTGCAAGAATATAATCCCCATTAATATCTGTGGAAGCCCCTGTTTTTGATCCGGCCGAAATAACTGCCCCAGGCAACACATCCCCTTTGTCTCTTACTTTCCCTTTTACATAGCCATTATCCTGTCCGTAAAAATTTATTTTTAACAGGATGAAGCAAATTATAAAAAGTAATGTAATTTTGTTATGCATTCCGGGTTTTAAAATCAAAGCACAATATAGAAAAAGATATTTTTAAAACAAATGCCCTCCGACGAATTATTGTATCAAATCGGCCTGACGCTTATCAATGGAATTGGTGATCATCATGCTAAAAATCTTTTAGCTTATTACGGCAGCGCGGGAGCTGTTTTTGAAACCAACAGATCGACACTTCTAAAAATTCCCGGCATAGGCGAAATGCACGCTAATTCATTGTTAAATGGCAAAAATGTTTTGCGTGAAGCGGAACAGGAGGCCCGCTTTATCGAAGACAATAATATTCAGCCTTTGTTCTTTACTGATGAAGATTATCCCCAACGTTTAAAGTTCTGTCATGACAGTCCGACCTTATTATACTACAAAGGAAATGCGAATTTAAACGCGCTCAAAGTTGTTGCAGTTGTCGGCACCCGTCAACCTACTGAATATGGTAAACAACTGACAGAAAAATTCATTTCAGAGTTAAGAGGTACAGGTATTTTAGTCGTTAGTGGATTAGCTTACGGAATTGATGTTCTTGCTCACAAAAAAGCAATGGAAAATGACCTTGATACTGTGGGCGTGGTTGCGCATGGGTTAGATAGGATATATCCGCAATTGCATGAACCGATTGCCGACAGAATGCAAAAAATGGGCGGGCTTTTAACTGATTTCCGAAGTGGTACCAACCCTGATGCCGTCAATTTTCCGAAGAGGAACAGAATTGTAGCCGGGATGTGTGATGCATTAGTGGTTGTGGAGAGTAAACGCGATGGCGGCAGTTTGATCACAGCAACAATTGCCAATAGCTATAACAAAGATGTATTCGCGTTTCCGGGACGAACAAACGATCCGCTTAGCGAAGGTTGTAATGCATTCATAAAAATGAACCGTGCTTCATTAATGGAAAGCGCTGCGGATCTTTTTTATATTATGGGATGGGATACCGAACCCAAGCCGAAAGAAACTGCTCAAATACCTTCATTACTGAAGCTTAACGCGGAAGAACTGAAAATTGTGAACGCTTTTTCCAACAAAAAACAGCTTCATATGGATGAGATCAGCTATGTTAGCAGTTTCCCGATCAGTAAGGTTTCCTCCCTTCTTTTACAGTTGGAATTCTCAAATGTAATTAAATCGCATCCGGGCAAAATGTACTCGCTGGTTTAAGGTTCCGGGTTTCTTTTGTGCCTTGTTTTCCGTTAAAAACAACAAGAAACAAGGAATCAGAAATATAGAAACTTTCAATTGAAATTAAAAGGTAAATATGCTTTTTTTCATTCGCAAAAGCATATATTTACTTCGTGTTTCTAGCAGATATAGTCGGGCAAAAAGAGGTAAAAGATCGCTTGCTGAAAATGGTGAACGAGAACCGTTTGCCTCATGCTTTATTATTTACCGGCGTAGATGGTTCAGGGAATTTACCGACGGCTGTTGCTTTTGCGCAATATTTATTTTGTACCAAGAGACAGGAGAATGATTCCTGCGGAGTTTGTCCTTCGTGTATGAAGACAAGTAAACTGGTTCATCCTGATCTTCATTTTGTTTTCCCGATCGCTAAATCAAAAGACGTAAAACGGAGTAATGATGTTATTGGTGAATTCCGGGAAGCGTTTTTAGAAACCCCTTATTTAACTTTAAATAATTGGTTCGACAGTTTGGGCGCAGAGAATAAACAACCAATTATTCCTGTTGAAGAAAGCGGACACATTATCCGCGAATTAAGTTATACGAGTTACGAAGGCCTATACAAAATGATGGTGATCTGGCAGCCGGAAAAAATGAATACGGAGGCTGCCAATAAACTATTAAAGGTTTTAGAAGAGCCGCCTGAACAAACTTTATTCATTTTGGTTTGCAACAATCCTGATGCGTTATTGTCAACTATTATTTCGCGCGTGCAACAAATTCCATTTACACGTTTACAGGAAAGCGAGATCACTGATGCGTTAATGAAAAAGTTTGGCGTGAACCGTGATAATGCGACTCAGGCTTCTTATTTATGCGATGGCAATTTTAATGAGGCCATAAAACTGTTGACGCAAAATGATGATCAGCTCTCCTTCTTACAACATTTTCAATCATTCATGCGCTTAGCTTTAAAATTCGATTGCGGTAAAGCTTTAGCCTGGATAGATGATAATGCCGCGCAAGGACGCGAAAAACAAAAACAATTCTTGCAATATTCATTGGAGATCTTCAGGGATTGTTTAATGATGAATTTTGGTTCAAAGGATCTTGTCCGCCTCGGAGGAAATGAAAAACAATTCTTAGAGAAGTTTGCTCCGTTCATTAACCAACGTAACTACGAAAGACTCGTGGAAGAATTTAACGGCTCTTATTATTATATAGAACGTAATGCGAATCCTAAGATCTTGTTCATGGACCTGCTTCTTAAAACGAACGAATTAATTAATTTAAAGTAATGAAGAAAATTATATTCTTGTTATCGCTGACGTGCGTTTGTACAATAAGTATTGCACAAATAAATATCGGCGGACTAAAAGATAAATTAAAAGACAAAACCGATAATGCTGTTGCCGACAAATTGAAAAACAAGGCCAAGAGTCAATTGAATGAATCTCTTGATAAATCCCGCAAAGAATTTGATGAAAGTAACTTTAATTACGCTATTTCTTTTATTGATAACAGCGGCACTTTTGAAAATGATGAAAAAGGAAGCTCGGTTGGAAATTCAATTGCCAGTGCTAAAAAATTCTCAGAAGGGAATGATATTTCTGCCGCAGATAAAGCATACATGAATAATCATAACGGAGAAATGTTCATGGCTACGAATAAATTCAGGATGGCCGAGTCCAGTTTCAAGCAGGCTAAATTCTGGTATGAAAGTGATGGAACCAAAAGCGGGTTGAATTATTCTCAAGTGATCAGCAATTTAAGTTTATTATATCAATCGAATGGCCGTTATACAAAAGCAAAACCATTCAGCGACCAGGCCCTGGAATTACGAAAGGACGAAAGCAACAAGAACATGTATGCGGTTTCGCTGAATAACAGGGGTGTGCTTCTGAAAGAGACGGGAGAATACATACAAGCTGAAAAATATTTGAATGAAGCGTTAACGATCTTAAAAGAGGCCAATGATGAATTAGGACAGGCGTTAGTTCATAATAATTTAGCAATGACTCACGCTGACATGGCTAAGCTGAATGTGGCCGAATCCGATATGCAATCGTGTTTGGAACATGCTGTAAAAGCTATGAAAGATAATTCTGCAAACTTCATTAAGCTACAGATCAATCATGCTAACATCTTACGTTTACAGAAAAAATACACTGAAGCAGAGAAATTATACTTATCAGCCATTGCGATCAAAGAAAAGAAACTAGGCACTCATCCTGACTTAGCACATTTAAAACGTGGCCTTGCCGGCCTGTATATGGAAATGGGCAAAACGGCTGACGTGGAAAAATTATTGACGAGTGCTGTTGATATTGATAAGCGTAAATTGGGCGATAGTCACCCCTCTACTCTATCTGCCATGCAGGATCTTGGGAATTTTTATCGCTACAATAATAACAACGCAAAATCATTGGAGTTGTTAAAATCAGTTTCTGATAAGAAAAAAACAATTTACGGAGAAAAGCATCCGAATTACATTCAATCGTTGGAAGATCTTGCGCTAACACAATGGCACAACAACCAGATCGCGGAAGCAAAAACAAATTACCAGGCAGTAATTGATAATACGCAAAATTACATCAATACGTTTTTTAATTCATTGAACGATAACGAAAAAACGTTGTATTGGGAAAAGACAAACTCCTTATTACACCGCTATTATTCTTTTGTCGCGGCTAATTATGGAAAAGATGCCGGTCTTGTGAATTCATTGTATAATACGCTTGTAAACACAAAGGGGTTTCTATTAAATACATCTTCAAAGATCCGCAATGCCATTGCAAGCAGCGGCGATGCCGAATTACAGGAAACCTATAATCACTGGCTCGAGACCAAAGAACAATTGAATACCGCTTACCAATTATCGAAAGCTGAGTTAACAGAAGAACACATTAATGTGGATAGTTTAGAAAATAAAGCCAATGAGTACGAGCGAATCCTTTCTCAAAAAAGCGCATTGTTCAATGAAAGTAAAACAGCAAGTGTTTTTAATTTTGAAACTATTTCTAAATCATTAGGTGCCGGTGAAGCCGCCGTTGAAATCGTAGAGATCAATGAATACAACAATGGTTTTACAGGAAAATCGAAATACCTTGCTGTTGTTGTGAGTAATTCAAAGGCAACTATGGTCGAATTGGCCGATGCACAATTGATCCAGGAAACTGTAAAAACATTCCGTGATAAGACCATTAACCGCAAACCGGAGAACGAAGCTTACGCAATTGTTTGGAAAAATTTAGACGCACAATTAGGCGGTGTTAAGAAATTATATTTGTCACTCGATGGCTTGTATCACCAATTAAGCATTAACTCCTTGAAAGATGCAAGCGGGGCCTATTTAATCGATAAATACACGATCTCGTTCTTAGGAAACACAAAAGACATTCTTGACGTAAAACAAAATTTAGCGGCGGCTAAAAAACCTGCGTCTGCTTTTTTAATTGGCAATCCCGCTTATGGAAAGAACGGTGTAGTAGCACAATTACCGGGAACAGAAGCGGAGGTAAATAATATTAAAAAAATCCTGAATGCTTCTCAGGTTCAAAACACAGTATTGATCGGAAACACCGCGACTGAAGCGGCGGTTAAAAATGTGAAGTCGCCAAGTATTTTACATATTGCAACGCACGGTTATTTTTTAGCCGACCTCAGCGAAGTGGAAGTGAATAAAGTTCTAGGCGTTGATGTTACGGTTGCCAAACAAAATCCATTATTACGCAGTGGTGTGTTATTAGCAAATTGCGAAAATGTTTTTGATGAGAATTACCATCCAACAGCAGGAACCGACAATGGAATCCTTACTGCTTATGAAGCTTTGAGTTTGAACTTAGATAAAACAGACTTAGTAGTATTAAGCGCTTGCGAAACCGGATTAGGAAGTGTGAAACAAGGCGAAGGTGTATTTGGTTTACAGCGCTCATTTTTAATTGCAGGAGCAAAATCCATCATCATGAGTTTATGGAGCGTGAGTGATGCGGCCACCATGGAATTAATGACTTTGTTTTACAGCAATTACAGCAAAAGCGGAAACAAAGAACAGGCCTTTGTCCAAGCCCAAAAACAATTAAAGACAAAATACAAAGAGCCTTTCTATTGGGCGGCTTTTGTGATGTTGAGTAAGTAATAAAACCTTACTATTCTTCATTTTATGTTTAATGTTTTGCGTTATGGTGGCATGGCCGATGAAATAATAAATATTGAACACTAGAGTGATAAACGGTAGGATATGTCGGGACATCGAAATTAAATCGAGATCATGATAAAAAACAAGTTGACATATCGCAATGGGACAATTAATGATGTCGGACAACTACAAAAACTTGGCATAATTTCGTACGGACAATTTCAAAATGTTTTAACGCCCGACAACTGGGCAATATTCAATAAGAACTTACAAGACCAACAAAGGCTTCTAGACCTTCTTAAAGTGGCTAAGTGTTTTGTATGCCTTAACAACGACGAAATAATTGGCATGGCTTATATAATTCCGAGCGGTAATCCAACAGAGCTTTTCAAAGCAGAATGGGCATACATTAGAATGGTAGGTGTTAAACCTGACTATCAGGGCCAAGGTATTGCGAAAGCACTGACAAAAATGTGCATTGACTTTGCGAGACAAAATAATGAACAGACAGTTGCTTTACATACTTCAGAGTTCATGGATGCCGCGCGACATATTTATGAAAGCTTCGGCTTTAAAATCCTAGAAGAAATTAGCCCGTTGTTTGGCAAAAAGTATTGGCTTTATACTCTAGACCTAACTTAAAAAGCTATATGCCGCTATCAACCAATAACACAAGTTACTCACAGCAGGCCTAATTAAAAATGACAAAAATCTTTATCAGATCATTACAAATAATTAGTACCCTTATTATTCTCGCATGCGGGTTGCTTTATTCTTGCCAGGAAAAACTGATCTTTTTTCCTGAAAAATTAGATAAGGATCACACCTTCCAATTTGATCAAAAATTTGAAGAACGAAATATCCCAACAGCGGAAGGAGTAAAACTAAATTGCTTGTTCTTTAGAGCAGATGCATCGAAAGGCGTTATTTTATATTTACACGGGAACGGAGGATCACTAAGGAGATGGGGAACAGTTGCAAAAAGATATACTGATCTCGGCTATGATGCTTTCATTGTTGATTACCCCGGCTACGGAAAAAGCGAAGGCAAAATTCACGGACAAGAAAAATTGTATGAGAATCTGCAAACAGTTTACGATACAATAAAACATATCTATCCTGAAAATAAAATTGTTCTTCTGGGTTACTCTATCGGTACAGGCCCTGCCGCCAAACTTGCTTCTACAAACAACCCGAAATTATTAATACTGCAAGCCCCTTATTATAGCTTAAAAGACCTGGTGAAACATTTGTATCCTGTTATTCCGGGTTTTCTGCTCAAATACAAATTCCAAACCAACGAGTACATTCAAAAATGTAAAATGCCGGTTGTTGTTTTTCATGGCGATAAAGATGAAGTGATCTATTATGGATCCTCGGTTAAACTAAAACAACATTTTAAAAAGGGAGATACTTTAATTACACTTCCCGGCATGACCCACAATGGAATGACAGATAATCTGAATTATAAAGTAGCAATTAAAGTAATTTTGAAATAATTATTTCGAGAATTTAAACTCTACTCTTCTGTTCTGCTTTCTTCCTTCTTCAGAATCGTTTGGGGCAATCGGTTGAGAGCTTCCGAAGCCTTTATGTGTCATTCGTCCGGGGTCTATACTTTTTGAGATAAGCTGATCACAAACAGCTTTTGCACGCGCTTCAGATAATTTTGTGTTGACTGTTTCGTTACCAACATTATCTGTGTGTCCTGTGATCTCCACTTTTAGAGTAGGATTATCCTTTAGATGTTCAGCCAGCAGATCCAATTCAGGAAAAGACTGAGGAAGCAAAACAGCTTTACCGGTTTCAAACAAAACATTTTTCAGAATAAGGGATTTTTCTAAAGCAGTTTCAAGAGCTAAAGAATTCCCTGAAGTATCAGTTGTTGGACGTGAAATAACGGTAGGTTTTAAGGTATCGATCTTTGGTTTTACGATCGTATCAAAATATGCAGTATACACAGCGGGTTGTTTTCGTAAGCTAACATCATCAATATAATAATAAGCATCGCGGTCAGTACGTTGATTTATCCGTGTATGTGCCGATTTCGGAGCTAAAACATTTGTGGCTTCTATCAGGCCTTCATCCCAACTTCCTATAACTAGAAACTGTTCGCCTCCTTTTGCTTTATATTCGAGATAGATCTTGTGCCATTCTACCGTATCCGTTCCAACTTCTTCTTTGATCTTAATATGTATTGGTTTTAATCCTGTCATATATCCGGAACCCGTGTAAGTGATTTTGCTTTTCAAAAAGCATACACCGATCTGCTCAATAGTTGCGCGCGAATAATCGGCCAGGCTTAAATAAAAAGTAAGATCGTATTTAACTCCTCCTGTTAACGGAGACATCAACTGCGTGATCATGTATTCATGATAATCATGATGTGAGAATAAATAAAATCCACCGTAACATTTTCCGCTATTTGGTTTTTGAATTCCCATTGGATTTTTCGGGGCCTGGGCCTCAGAAGATTCTTTTTGTTTTTTATCGCACTCGCAGAACAGATCTGTTGTGCCCATTGTCGGTGAACTCCACGAACCATTCAATCCTAAAGAGGAAAGTACGATCGGAACACTACTGTTTCGTTCGAAGCTGGAATCGGCGACAAAATTCTGCGCCTTTGCATAAGAAATACAAAGTACAGCTAAACAAATAAAAAGTAAACGTAAAGTTCTTTTGTTCATCCGGGTCTTATAATGGGATAAATCTACGAAAGATACGGTCGTTTTGAAAATGTCACCCTTTCAGGGTTTTGAATTTTTATTGCTGTTCTTTCTAGAATAATTACATCCCTTCGGGATTTTATATTAAACTCGTTTTGACGGCGTGTGCAATGACAAAGTCCGAAGGACTGAAATTATTATAACAGGTCATTACATTAACATTCAAAATCCCGAAGGGATGGCATTGTCTGCCATAGGATTTATTGTACGATAACCTTTCCTGTAGAAACAGTTTTTTTATCAGAGATAATCCTATACAAATAAACACCGGACTCTAAAGCAGAAAGATCGAATTCTGTTTTGCCCTTTTTAATTGTGTTTTGCTTGTAGTTATGTACTTCTTCACCAAGAGCATTATAGAAAACAACTTTCCCTTCTGCTTCAATTGTGAATTTGCCGGATGCAGGATTCGGATATGCTTTTAATTTATCAGCTAAAGTATTTTCTTGAATACCAACAGCCCCACCCACTAATTTTGCTACCAAAACATCTTCACCACAGCCTTTAAAAACAGTAGATGGCCCGAAAGTTAAAGAAGGGCTATCGAAAGAACCTCCCATGATAATATCTGTACCTCCCAAACTTACGGCCATACCGTTACCTGTTTCTGTGGCTGAACCTCCGGCAGCAATTCCCCACAAATCAACTCCTGTTCCATTATAAGCTACTACAAAAAGATCTTTTGTTCCGAACGTTGAATTGTTTACCATATTAGCGCCAAAATTTAAACTGCTGCTTACAAAATATCCTGTCACATAAACATTGCCTAAAGAATCACAAGCCACCGCGTTTCCTCCATCATAATCCGAACCGCCGGCTCTTTTCGCCCATCCCGGATTTCCGCCCAGATCATATTTCGCTAATAGAAAATCACTTGTGCCAGCGCTTGAATTTGTTAAGGTTGTTGTTCCGAAAACAATTGTTGCGCTGTTAAATGCTCCTGTTACATATACGTTATTCTTACTAACAGCAATTCCCGTTCCCGGATCGTCCATGCTTCCTCCGCTTCTTGCAGACCAAACCGCAGTTCCTGCTGAAGTATATTTTACAACATATAGATCTTGTGTTCCTGATGATGCATTGGTCAGACTTCCTGTTCCGAAATTAATTGCGACGCTTGAAAAGGATCCGGTAACATAAACATCACCTACAACGTCTATTGCAATTCCATTACCTGCATCGTCACCAGGACCACCTACATTTTTTGACCACAACGCTGTCCCGTTCTGATCGTATTTCACAATAAAAATATCCTGTAGTCCTCCATTTGCCATAGCGCCCGCTCCAAAATTTATAATTGAACTGCTAAAGTTTCCTGCTACAAAAACGTTTCCGGTAGCGTCAACAGTTATCGCATTTCCTTTTTCCCCTGCGGTACCGCCAGCGCTTTTCGCCCAGATCGTATTCCCTGAAGGGTCGAGTTTTGCAACAAACACATCGCTGCCTGTTGTTGAAGTATTTGTTAGAGTAACCGTTCCAATTGTCATAACCGAACTTGTAAATAATCCTGTTATATAAACGTTACCACTTGCATCAGTAGCAATTGCGTTTCCTACTTCGCCACTCGCTCCGCCAAATGTCTTTGCCCATAGTACATTTCCTGATGCATCATACTTTACCAAAAAAATATCGCTGGTCCCTACTCCGGGATTGATCAGGTTAGTTGCTCCGAAAACAATATTAGAACTGGTATATCCGCCGGTGCCAAAAACATTTCCGCTTGCGTCTATTGCAACAGCCGAAGTAGATTCGTTTCCGCCATATCCCGCACTTCTTCCCCATTGCCACGAAGGCGTTTGGGCTAATGTGATTTGAAATGTTGTCACTAAAACTAAAAAAGTAAATTTTTTCATGCTTTTGTTTTTAAATTCATTATTCCAATACCATATTTACTTCGGCTTCTTTTTTGCGATGGCTGAATGTAATCACAGATCCTGCGTTCGAATATTTAAATCCGTGTTCATCCGTAAAAGTTGCTTTAATAAAATAATCGCCTTTGCGGAGGGCTTCAAATTTGTAAGTGCCATCACTCCCTGCTAAAATAGTTTGATCGAATGTAGAAGTAGATGCGTTACTTCCATAAGCGATCGAAATTTGTGCCATAGCTGCAGGATCATTAGTTCCGCTAGCCCCATTTTTAAATTGAACCGTTCCTTTGATCGTATTCTTTCCTCCCGGGCCTGCCGGTTTTTTACAAGCCACAAAAAGAAATGTTGCCAAAAAACAAAACGCTATGATGTGTTTGATCTTCATTAATGATTCTTATAGAACTGAGCATTAAAATTAAAATACATTTCATCAGCAACATTTGTGGTCCACACGCCATAAGTTTTATTATTGGCGGCAGCAGTATTTCCTGCCTGATCAGCCAGACTTGGAACAGGCACCCATTGAATTACAGAGTTTACATCCATATGATCGGAGCGTTTGAACCTAAGAGTTGCGCTGAATGAAGTGCGGTAACGGTCGGTGATAAGATCGCCGTTCGTATCAAAATCGCTGGTACCATTGTACGTTAAATACATAATAGCCGGTCTGATAATTGGTGTTCCGTCCGGATTTCCGCTTGGAGCGCGGTAACGGTTGAATCTTAAATTTCCGAATACAGCGTAACCGGTGCCTGATCTCACAAAACGGGTACTATTGAACCATGCCGAATCACTAATTGGATCCGTAACAGTTTTTAGTGTATCGAGATAAGTAACGCCCATATAACTCCTCAAACATTTTCCAACGCCATCTCTTCCGGGCTCGCCTGAATCAACTGAAGATAATTGTACCCACGCATTAAGGCTGCAGGCATTAAGGTCCGTTTCATTGAACATGAACTTTGGCATAAAACTAAAATTATTGAAACGGCCGGTTAACATGCCGGAAGAATAATCCATGTACTTCGATTGCCAATTCACATTGCTGTGAGGTTTGTCGAATGTCCATGAAAGATCAACAACTCCGTTTCCTGTTACAAGGGTTCCTTCAAGATTTGTGACCTGATCTTTCTTCTTACAGCTTAAAAAAACGGCTGTAACTATAAGGACTGTTCCAAGTGCTGTTTTCAGACTTTTAAAATTCATAATCAAACTTAAAGATACTCCATTCTTATATATATTCAAAAATCAAGGTGTTTGTTCTTTTCAAGCATATTCCGTGCCAAAATGTTTGATTTATGATAACAAAGCCTGAAAGGATGGCATTATTATAGAAAAAACAAAATAAACATAACAAACCCCGAAGGGGTGAAATTTTGGGCGGCCCGATTATTTCACCCCTTCGGGGTTTTTAAATTTTACTCCTGATTGCTTCTATAATCATATCATCCCTTCGGGGATTAAAAGGAATTTTTTAAAAATGCTACAATCTGTAGCAAGCAATGCCTGTACTTTGACCTAACTTTGATTTCGTGAGTAAAGTAAAAACAACATATTTTTGTCAAAGTTGCGGAACAGAACATAACAAATGGGTTGGAAAATGTAACAGCTGCAATGAATGGAACACTTTAGTTGAAGAAAAGGTTCAAAAGGAAACAAAGAACAATAGACTTCAGGTATTTTCTTCCAATAAAACAGTTGGGGGAACCAATAAATCCGTTTTATTACAAGAAGTAGGGTTACAGGAATATCCGCGCATTGCCGTACCCGGAAAAGAATTGACAAGGGTTCTGGGCGGCGGAATTGTTCCCGGCTCTTTAGTATTGTTTGGTGGAGAACCGGGGATTGGCAAATCTACTTTAATGTTGCAGCTCGCTTTGCGGCTGAAGAATTTAAAAGTTCTGTATGTTAGTGGTGAAGAAAGCGAACAACAAATAAAAATGCGTGCCGAACGTATCGGTATCACAACAGAAACATGTTTTATTTTACAGGAAACAAACACACAAAATATTTTTTCGCAGATCGAACAGATCCAACCGCAATTAGTGGTGCTGGACTCTATTCAGACATTACATACAAGTTATGTGGAAAGCAGTCCGGGAAGCGTTTCGCAGGTTCGCGAATGTGCTGCTGAATTTTTACGTTTTGCTAAAGAAACTAATACGCCCGTGTTCATGATCGGGCACATTACAAAGGAAGGCAGTTTGGCCGGACCAAAAGTTTTGGAACACATGGTGGATACCGTTCTTCAGTTTGAAGGCGACACCAATCATGTATACCGTTTATTGCGCGCTACAAAGAACCGTTTCGGCAGCACGAACGAAATGGGTATTTACGAAATGAATGGTGATGGCCTGCGCGAAGTGACCAACCCTTCAGAAATATTAATTACACAAAGGGATCACGCTACAAGCGGTGTTGCGATTGCCGCTACTATGGAAGGGAACCGCCCGATGTTAATTGAAACACAGGCATTAGTTAGCAGCGCAGCTTATGGTACACCTCAACGTTCTTCTACAGGATTTGATTTGCGAAGATTATCGATGTTATTAGCAGTTTTAGAAAAGCGTTGCGGATTCAGATTAGCGGTTAAAGATGTATTCATCAATATTGCTGGTGGAATTAAAGTGGAAGACCCGGGTATTGATCTTGCCCTGGTATGCGGAATTTTATCCAGTAACGAAGATCTGCCGATCCCTCAAAATGTTTGTTTCGCGGGCGAAGTTGGTTTAACCGGTGAGATCCGTCCTGTAAGCCGCATCGAACAGCGGATCTCAGAAGCACAAAAGTTAGGATTTGAGAAAATTTTTATCTCATCCTATAATAAAAAAGGCTTAGATTTGAAGCAGTTTTCTATTGAGGTTATAACGGTAACCAAAATGGAAGAAGTGTTTCAAAAACTATTTGCCTGATGAAAAAAATTATTGCGCTTTTCTTTTTTCTTCTTTATTGCAGCATTTCTTTTTCACAGAATAAAAGAGCTATCGATAGTCTTTTAGCTTTAACAAAAGCGGCCAACGATACCACAAAAGCTAATCTTTATAATATGATCGCTGCTCTATGGGCGGCCTCTGATCCCGAAAAAAATAAAGAATACGGTGAGAAAATATTAAACATCGGGGAAACAAGCGGGATCGGAAAATATAAAGCGCTGGGGTTTTTCAAGCTCGGCATTTATTATTACACTATCGGGCAAATGGATTCCGCAACCCTGTATTATTCAAAAGCTCTTGATCTTGCCAAAATCAATAACCGGGTTGTTTTAGAAGCATTCATACACCAGAACCGGGGATTGGTTTACGAGCGCATAGGTGAATATGAAAATGCCATCAAAGAAAATATTCTTTCACTTAAGCTCTTTGAAAAGGTTAAGAGTGATTTTTCGGTGGCTAACCTTAAAAACAATATAGGTATCATTTATCTTAAACAACACGATTTCGTTTTGGCCGAAAAATATTTCCTGGAATCGTATGACTATTTAAAAAAGACCGGAAATCCCGGAGCCTTATGTTATGTTTATCAAAACCTCGGACTAATCGAAAGTAATAAGGAAAATTATGAAAAGAGCGACTCCCTTTACAAATTAGCTCTTTCAGAATTTATTTTTCTGAATGACATATCCGGGCAAGTAGGCTGCCTTCAAAATCTTGCGATGAATTTTTTAAATCTGAATCGTCCTGATTCTGCAAATCTTTATAACATCAGATCAATACAACTTTCAAGGGCCGTTGACAACCTCAACGGCATTTATTCTGGTTATTTAAATCAGGCAAGTGTTTATTTACGTTTCCTGAATTCCCCGAAAATTGCTTTAGCCTATCTTGACTCTGCCGCATCCATAAAAGAGTTGAACGAACTGCCTGAATATAAAATTGCTTACCTCCAGAGCTTATCTGAATACCATTTATGTTATGGCGATAAACAAAAAGGGTTTTTATTAATGGACAGGTACTTGACCTTAAAAGACTCTCTCCTCTCTGAAGAAAATCGCGAAACGATCAAAACCCTCAACACGAAATACGACACGGAGAAAAAAGATCTCCAGATCAAAAACCAATCACTTGAGATCGATGCAAAAGAAAAAGAGAATGCGGCAAAGAATAAGATCTTACTGTTAGGCGCTTTTGCCTTATTGATCGTTGCTGTGTTTGGTTTTATTGCCTTCAGCAATTTCAAGAAAACCAAACGGGCAAACATTATCATCAGCAATCAGAAAGAAATGGTAGAATTGCAGAAAGAGGAGATCTCCTTACAAAAAGTCCTGGTTGAGGTAAAACAAAAAGAGATCATTGATAGCATCAACTACGCACAAAAAATTCAATCAGCCGTTCTGACCAGCGAAGAAGTGTGGAAAAAAATATCCCCGGAATATTTTATTATTTTCCAGCCGAAAGATATTGTGAGCGGTGATTTTTACTGGGCGTATAACACAACTAATAACCGTTCTGTTTTTGCTTTAGCCGATTGTACAGGCCATGGTGTTCCGGGCGGGTTCATGAGCATGTTAGGAAATAGTTTTTTAAATGAGTTAGTTGTGGAAAATAAATTATTTAAAGCAGATGTTATCTTAAACAAACTCCGAGAAAAAATAATTAAAGCGCTCGGACAAAAAGGGGCGGAAGACCGTAAAGACGGTATGGATATGGGTCTTTGTGTGTGGAATAAATTAGATAATACACTGGAATTCTCCGGGGCAAATAATAGTTTATGGCTGATCCGAAACGGCGAACTTGTAAATTATGCGGGCGATAAAATGCCGATCGGACAATATGCCGACGAATTAAAACCGTTTTCTTCTCATAACATCTCTTTACAAAAAAATGATCTTATTGTTTTATGCACGGATGGATTTGCGGATCAGTTCGGAGGAGAGGGCGGTAAAAAATTGAAATCAAAGAACCTGAAAGAATTCATTGTAAAGAATTCAGGCAGCCCTCTGCCACAACAAAAATCGGATCTCACCGCACTTTTCTCAAATTGGAAGGGGCAGCATCAGCAAGTTGATGATGTGAGCTTGATCATGATAAAAGTTGTTTAAAGTTTAAAATTGTTAATTCACAGCCTCCCGTGAAAAAAACAGCCGTTTTTATTTCAATCCTTTCTATTTTATTCGTAACTTATGCTTCCATAAGAACCATGAAATTTTTAGCCTTTATACTATTTATCCCCGGCGTGTTTGCAGACGGCGGTGGCGATACTATTAAACCTGCTTTCACTAACAACAAAGACCTTTGCGGCGATGTAGTGGGCGTTTGCAAATCCGGCGATACGTATTGCCATAATTATGTTTTTGATAAACAACTATACGACTTCAGATGCGATACTTTAGCCCAGGTAAAATTCTGGCGCCAGATCATGAACCTGCATAAAGATTCAGCGTTGATCAACCTCAGCCATAACAGAACGGTTGTTGAGAAAACTTATACAAGGAACTGGTCGCATAAAGACGACCTTACTAAACAATTATATAGGGATAGCGTAAGAGCTGCACATGGATTAGATTCCTCTTATCGGGTTCTGTTAACGGACGGCAAACAATTCTTCTACGATTTTGATAAGGCCTTCGTTAATTTCGACAGGGGAATAAATGATTTTGTGGCAAATGGTGTTGATCCCTGGTATGCACAAGCTATTTTATTGATCGAAAGTCCGAACAAATTACAAAAATCAAATGTTGGCGCTTATGGCCCTTTCCAATTAATGAAACCTGTCGCAAGATTATTTGGTTTAAAAGTGAATAAGCAATTGGATGAGCGTGCGGATTTCGACAGAGCGGCATACGCAGCTTCAAGTCTTATCAAAACCATTTGTATTCCGAATACAAAACAAATTCTTGATTCGTTACATATTACCTATAACGAAAACGACCTTTGGTTCAAATTACTGGTGATGCATTCGTATCACGCCGGTTCGGGGAACGTACGTCAGGCCTTATATACATTTATGCCGACACAAGGCGATATGACCCTGATCTACAATTTGTGGCATGCACAAACGAGACATTTCCGCTCGGCGTCACAAAATTATTCCCAATTAGTTTTAGCTGCAATGCTCGAAATGAATTCGCGCATTAAATTAGAGCCGGCAGACATGGTTTCAGTACAAAAACCTTAGATATTCTTTACAGCGTCCTGCGACTTTCCGATCCTGATCACCTCGGCCAAAGTTTTAAGCGCGCGGGCATGTTTTTTAACGAACGGATTTGTTGTGTCCCAAACATATCCTGCGAGCACAGAACAAATCTGTTTTTTGAAATCCGGGTTTATTTCTTTCGCGAAGAATATTTCATAAAGCGTTCCATCGTACCAACCCATTACATAACTCTTGAAGGTTTCTACACCGATCATGGTTGGCTTCATATATTCTTCTTCCCAATCTACTTTAGTCCCTTTCAATTGCTTCACAACTAAATTAGCGGCCCGCTGACTTGAAGCCGCCGCCAGGGTTACGCCCGAAGAAAATACAGGGTCTAAGAATTCTGTTACGTTTCCTGTGAGAACAAATCCGTCGCCGTAAAATTTATCTGTTGTCACGCTCCATCCCTGGATCGTTCTTGGCTCAAATAAAAATTCTTTATCGCCAAATCGTTCTTTAATATGAGGCTCGCTATCTATTAACTTTCTTAACGCTTGTTCAGGAGAAAGATCTTTTACCTGATCATAGAATTCCGGATTCCCGACAAAACCAACTGAAGTTGTTCCATTAGAAAAAGGAATTACCCAGATCCAAGTTGTTGGTGTATGAACAACTACCATGATGCGATTAGGCTCGCTATATTTCAAACGGTCCGGATCTTTAATATGTGCGAATAAAGTTTTACGTGGGGGCAAATTACTCGGACGGTCCAAATTGAATAATCTTGGGATCACGCGGCCGTAACCGCTTGCGTCCACAATGAATTTTGCGTTGATAGTGTCAATGCTGCCGTCTTTGTTTTTGACGATTGTTGCAGAGTCTGTCCCCTCGAATTTTATTGCAGTAACTTCTGTTTCAAAACAAACATCAACACCTTGACGTTTTGCTTCTTCTGCTAATGTCATATCAAAATCTGCGCGCTGCACTTGCCATGTCCATTTCCATCCCTGCGTGAATTGTTCTGTAAAATTAAAATCACATACTTCTTCGCCTCTTACAAATTTCGCTCCGAATTTTTCCTGGAACCCTTTTGCTTTTACGGCCTCTAACAACCCTGCTTCTTCCAATGCCTCCATACTTCGCGGCAACAAACTTTCACCGATAACAAAACGGGGGAATTTTTCTTTCTCTACTATTTTAGTTTTGAATCCGGCTTTATTAATAATGCTTGCGGCAATTGTTCCTGCGGGTCCTGCGCCAATTACTAATACGTCTACGTTTTGTGTTGCCATCGGGAATGGGGTTAAAGAGCACACAAAAGTAAAAATAAATAAACAGGCCGGAAAAATATTATGGCCAAATGAGGAAAATCATTGCTGTATTACTACAACAAGTCGTTTGCCAGATTCGCCAGATCACTTCTTTCGCCTTTTTGCAGAGTTATGTGCGCATAAAGCGGCTGCCCTTTAACTTTATCAATTAAATAGCTTAACCCGTTACTTTGCGCGTCAAGATAAGGTGTATCAATTTGGTGAACATCGCCTGTGAAAATGATCTTTGTATTTTCTCCTGCACGCGTAATAATGGTTTTTACTTCGTGGGGCGTTAGGTTTTGTGCTTCATCCACAATAAAGAAAACGTTACTTAAACTACGGCCACGGATGTAGGCTAAAGGACAAACAACTAATTTCTGGCTTTCCACCATTTCATTCAGTTGTTTGTGTTCTTTATCTTTTTCGTTGAATTGGCTACGGATGTATTTTAAATTATCCCAAAGCGGTTCCATGTATGGATTCAATTTTGAGTTCACGTCTCCCGGCAAATAACCAATGTCTTTATTACTAAGCGGAACTATTGGACGTGCTAAATAAATTTGATGGTAATTTCTTCGTTGCTCCAGCGCGCCGGCTAATGATAGTAATGTTTTTCCTGTTCCGGCAACGCCTTGTATCGTTACTAATTTTATTTCCGGATTCATGATCGCATCGAGTGCAAAAGACTGCTCGGCATTCTTCGGGATCACCCCGAAAGCAGCGCTTTTTATCACGCGCTGAAAACTTTCATCTTCTTTATTATAACGTGCTAAAACAGACTGTGACCCGTTCTTTAAAATATAATAATGGTTTGGGGTGGCTTCTCCGCGTTTCAAAACATCTTTCGAGGGACTTGAACCTTTCTGGTAAATGCTTGCTATCTTTTCTGCGGAGACTTTTTGAACCTCGCTCATGCCGGTATATAATTCATCAACCGTTTTAATCTTTCCGGTCTCGTAATCTTCGGCTTGTAAACTGAGTGATTTGGCTTTGATGCGCAGGTTAATATCTTTAGTAATTAAAACTACTTTGCGCCCGGGATGCTGTTCTGCAACATATAATGCAGTATTTAAAATTTTATGGTCCGCTTTTCTGTCATCGAAAATACGCTCAGCATTTACTTTGCTATTGGTATTCATTTCGATCTTGAATTTTCCGCGAGTCGGGCCATTAATAGAGGTCCAATCCTGTAAGGTGTTCTTGCCTGATAGTTTATCTATGTATCGTGTAAATTCGCGGGCTGCGTAATTTTTAGTGTCGTTTCCCTTCTTAAAGTTGTCTAGTTCTTCTAAAACTGTTATAGGTATCACAACATCGTGTTCTTTAAAGTTCTTTATAGCTGTGTGATCGTAGATGATTACTGAAGTGTCGAGTACAAATATCTTTCTGTTTTCGGCCGAACGGGGTGCTTTCTTTTTTATCATAGAAGGAACTGGAGTTTAATTTTAATAAAACTATTTCATTAATTGCTTACATTTTAAGACTACTTTTTTTTTAATAAACAGGCTTATGTTAAATGGTTAAACCCCTATTTTTAAGGCTGACGGTTTTTTAGATTTATTTAGATGTTAAAGTGCGCCTGTTTTAGGGGGCTAAAGCCCTCATAATTAAATTATTTGGCTTATATTTGATCATGAAAAATTTCGCGCATTTACTCGGTTTATGTTTATTAACTGCGTCACCGGATCTGAACGCACAACAATTCAATAAACAACCTACGCCCCAGGATTCGAATAAGAGTTTTTACGATATCAAAAAAGATTTCGAAGAGTTTTGGAAAGATAAGGAGCCGCCGCGCGGATCGGGTTATAAAGTGATGCAAAGGTGGATCCATGACATGGAGCCGCGTGTATACCCAAGTGGCGACCTTAAAACAGCCGGTGCAAAAAGATCTTTTGAAGAATATCAAAAATATCTTCAAAGTAATTCAACTGCCAAACAAATAATTACTGCTGCTCCTTCAGCAACAACGGCCAATTGGACAGCTTTAGGCCCTTTCGGTTCACCTATCAATACAGGCGCAGGACGGTTACAATGTGTGCGTTTTCATCCTGCAGGCACATCAACCGTTTATGTTGGCGCGGCTTCCGGTGGTTTATGGAAATCTACAAATGCAGGGGCGTCATGGTCAACTACAACCGATCAGATCTCATCGCTTGGTGTCTCTGATATCGCTATCAATCCTGCCAATCCTAATATAATGTACATTTCTACAGGTGATTTCGATGGAGCGCCTACCGGTTATACGCAGGGCGATTCGAAGTCGGTTGGTGTTTTAAAATCTACAGATGGCGGAAACACGTGGAATACTACAGGTTTAACATGGACAACAAGCCAATCACGTTTTATTTCTAAATTATTGATCAACCCGCTTAATACAGTTGAGGTTTTTGCATTTACTTCAGCTGGTATTTACCGTACACGTAACAGTGGCACAACATGGTCGTTAGTAACGCCGGGATATTATAAAGACGCTGAATACAAGCCGGGCGATACTACAACTATTTATTGTGTGAATAATTCTAACATTTACCGTTCAACAAATGGAGGCCAAACTTTTTCGAATACATCATTTACATCAAGTTTTGGAAACGTAAGGATCGCTGTAACCCCGGCAGATCCAAATTACTTATATATTGTTGGCACCAACGCTACTGATGCGTTTGGCGGGCTGGTTCGTTCAACAAATTCAGCCGCTACATTCAGTACTATGTCTACAACTCCTAATATTTTAGGCGGTACCCAGGGATGGTATGATCTGTCAATAGCCGCATCGCCTACAAATAAAGACGAGGTTATTGTTGGAGGTATTGATATTTGGAGATCAACGAATGGCGGCGTAAACTGGACACAACGTACTTTCGGTTACGGCGGCGGCCCATACGTTCATCCTGATCAGCATGATGCGGTTTATGAGAACGGAACAACCATCTGGTTAGCGCATGATGGCGGTGTTGACAGAAGCACTAACAGCGGAAGTACATGGACAAGTGTTAATGGCAATATGAATATTGCTCAGCCTTATTTCTTAGGCGTATCAAATACAGGCGCAGCTAAAATTGTTGCCGGCTTGCAGGATAACGGAAGCATTGTTAATAATATTACATCATGGTTCGAAGGAAAAGGTGGTGATGGAATGGATTGTTTTATTGATTGGAATAATTCAAATATCATTATAGCTTCATCTCAAAACGGAGGACACGGAAGAAGCACAAACGGAGGCACTTCTTTTTCAAATATTGTAACCGGGTTAACCGGTACAGCTGATTGGGTGGCCCCCATTTGCCAGGACCCTAATACGGCAACTACATATTATGCGGGCCGCCAGGAAGTTTTCAGATCTACAAATTCCGGAGCAAGCTGGTCTCAGTTAGGAACTCTCGGAGGATCAGGAAGTGTTCTACTTATTAATCCTGCACCTTCGGCGCCGGGAACGATCTATGCAGGACGCGCCACTACAATTTATAAAACAACAAATAACGGAGCAAGTTGGACCAACATTACTGCCGGCATTCCTGCAACAGGGCGCATCACCGATATTGATGTTGATAATACGAATGCCAACAATGTGTACGTTACATTATCAGGATATTCTGCAGGTAACAAGGTTTATTATTCAACCAACGGAGGCTTAACATGGACGAATTACTCAACAGGGTTACCAAATCTTCCGGCAAATTGCATTGTGTTCAAAAAGAATAGTCCGGGTGCTGTTTACGTGGGAATGGATTATGGCGTTTATTATCGTGAATTGAGTATGAGTTCATGGGTGCCTTATATGACAGGTTTACCAAATGTTTGGGTGAACGACATGGAGATCTATTATCCTACTAATAAATTGAGAGCTGCAACTTATGGTCGTGGTATTTGGGAAACCGATCTTTACAGTCAGCCCGGCGTTGCGCCAAATGCGTTTTACAGCACTACAAGCAATACTATTTGTGTCGGCAGTTCAGTTAACTTTTTCGACGCTTCGTCTAATACACCAACAGCCTGGGCATGGACATTCAGCGGCGGAAGTCCGGCAACATCAACAGTAAAAAACCCTCCGAGCATTACTTATAGTACAACGGGCACATATACAGTTTCTCTTGTAGCCACAAACTCTGTTGGTGCCAGCGCGCCATATACGACTACCGTATATGTAATAAATACACCGACTTCGGTTTCTACGAGCACGGGTACTTGCGCCGGACAAAACAAGCCTTTGGTTGTAACATCAAACGCATCAAGTATCATCTGGCAAGGCGGACAAAATACATTTACCGCTTCTTTCGGACCAACAGTTACAACAGTATATAGTTATACTGTTTATACAGGAGCTTGTCAATCTACAGGAACCTCAACAATGACCGTTGGAACAGCTCCTCCAACCCCATCTTTCACGCAAGCAGGAAATATTCTGACCTCCTCTTCTGCCGTTAATTATCAGTGGTATTTAAATGGCAGCCCTATTCCGGGAGAAAACAGCCAAACCATTGATATTTCGGTTCATGGACCTGGTTTCTATTCGGTTTGGGTGGATAATGGATCCGGGTGTCAGGCCTCCTCTTCAGTTACTTTTTTAACGCCGGGCCCAAACAACATCATTCAATTATCTGTTTTTGCAGGCGCTCAGATCTCACCAAATCCTGCCTACGAGGTGCTGAATGTTTTGTTCAAATCGGCAGTAGAAAAAGACATTAACTATACGGTTATAAACGCATTAGGCCAAACTGTCAGAACCGGCAAAATTAAGAGCGGAACTGCTGAGAAAATCAGTATTGAACTGGACGGGTTTGCGAATGGCTTATACACTTTGAACTTATATTCAGGTTCAAATTCTTCAAATTATAAGTTTATCAAACAATAGCCCTTTTTTGAGCTAAAATTTAGTTGTAAGATTTGACGATTTACCCAAAAATCGTTAATCTTACAACCTAATTTAATGCATTAAATTATGGGTTCTACAAATTCACCGGTTGATTATTTACCAATTGTTTTAATGTTCTTAGTTGCGCTTGGTTTTGTGGTGACCACCATGGTAGCAACTCATCTTTTAGGGCCGAAACGCAAAACCAAAATTAAATTAGATTCATTTGAGTGCGGGATTGAGAGTCATGGTAACGCCCGTTTACCTTTTTCAATTAAATATTTCTTAGTTGCTATATTATTTGTGTTGTTTGACGTGGAAGTGATCTTCATGTATCCGTGGGCTGTGAATTTTAAAGAACTAGGTGTTTTAGGGGTGATAGAAGTGTTTTCTTTCATCGCGTTATTATTAGTTGGCTTTTATTATATGCTCTCTAAAAAGGCGCTGAAGTGGGAAGAGTAAGCTTAACAATTGTTGCATTTACAAAGCCTTACGTATACGTAACTTTGCATAAAAATTAAAATGGGAAAAGAAATTAAGAAGCGGACAAAGTTGGAGATGGCGAAATTACCCGAAGGCCTGGAGGGTCCCGGATTTTTTGCTACGAAGCTGGAAGATGTGATCGGGTTGGCCCGGGCTAATTCATTATGGCCGCTTCCTTTTGCAACATCTTGTTGTGGAATTGAATTCATGGCCACAATGGCTTCTGATTATGATTTAGCGCGTTTTGGTTCTGAGCGTTTAAGTTTTTCTCCACGCCAGGCAGATATGTTAATGGTAATGGGAACCATCGCAAAAAAAATGGGGCCTACTTTACGCCAGGTTTACGAACAAATGGCTGAACCAAAATGGGTTCTTTCAGTTGGGGCTTGTGCGAGCAGCGGCGGTATATTTGATACTTATTCTGTTTTACAAGGTATCGACAGAATTATTCCGGTTGACGTTTATGTGCCGGGTTGTCCTCCCCGTCCGGAGCAAATTATCGAGGGTATTTTAAAAATTCAGGAATTGGCTAAGAACGAATCTTTCAGAAGAAGAAATTCGGATGAATATAAAAAATTATTGAACAGCTACGGCATGGAATAATGGAGAATCAAGAGTTATTAAATAAAATTACGGCGAAGCTAAATGAATTATTTCCCGGTGCGATTGAAAAATCAGAAGTGACTTTCGGTTTTCCCGTATTGTATATCAACAAAGATAAAATTCACGAAGCTTTAGCTGTTCTGAAAAATGAACCTGAATTTAATTTTCATTTCTTAACTGATCTTACAGGATTTCAAACCGCTGATGAAAAACAATTAGGCGTTATTTATCATTTACATAACATGCAAAAGAATTTCCGTGTTCGTGTAAAAACTTTTTTCGATATCAATAAACCGGAAATTCCGACCGCAACTGATCTTTGGGCCGGCGCGAATTGGATGGAAAGAGAAACTTATGATTTTTACGGAGTGAAGTTCAAAGGTCACCCTAATTTAAAACGCATTTTGAATGTTGACGAAATGGATATTTTCCCTCTCAGAAAAGAATATCCTTTAGAAGATCAATCACGCGAAGATAAAAGCGATAAAATGTTTGGACGATAAATGGCGAAGAAAACTAAAAATACAAAAGCTAACGATACCGCTGTTGTTGAAGAAACAGTTGTAAAAAATAAAAAAGCGGAGAAGGTTGCGCCTGAAAAAAAACAGGAGAACAGTGATGAGGAAGAAAAAGAATATTCCATTCTGAATCTTGGTCCAACTCACCCGGCGACTCACGGTATCTTCCAGAACGTTTTGAAAATGGACGGCGAGATCATTCATGAAGCTACGCCAACTGTCGGATACATTCACCGTGCTTTCGAAAAATTAGCAGAACGCCGTCCTTATTATCAAATTACTACTCTTACCGATCGTTTAAATTATTGCTCATCCCCTATCAACAACATGGGATGGCATATGACGGTAGAAAAATTATTAGGCGTTCAAATTCCGAAGCGTGTAGATTATATGCGCGTTATCATTATGGAATTGTCGCGTATTGCCGATCACTTAATTTGCAATTCCGTTATTGGTGTAGATACGGGAGCTATGACCGGCTTCCTTTACATTTTCCAATGGCGTGAAAAAATTTACGATATCTACGAAAGTATTTGCGGTGCGCGTTTAACAACGAACATCGGGCGTATTGGCGGGTTTGAAAGAGAGTGGAGTCCGAAAACATGGGAGCTTATCAATGCGTTTGTTGAAGGCTATCCAAAAGGATTAAAAGAATTCGCGAATCTGTTAGAGCGCAATAAAATATTTATGGACCGCACAGTTAATTGCGGGCCTATCAGCGCAGAGATGGCGTTGCAATACAGTTTCACCGGCCCGAATTTGCGTGCGGCAGGCGTTGATTACGACGTTCGCGTTCATACGCCGTATTCATCTTACGAAGATTTTAATTTTATAATTCCTGTTGGAACGAGCGGTGATACTTACGATCGCTTCATGGTTCGCCAGGAAGAAATGTGGCAAAGTTTAGAGATCATCAAGCAAGCAATAAAGAACATGCCGAAAGAAGGTTCGTTCCATGCTGATGTTCCTGATTTTTATTTGCCGCCGAAAGAAGAAGTTTATAACAACATGGAAGCGTTGATCTATCATTTTAAAATTGTGATGGGCGAAACAGATGTTCCGGTTGGAGAAGTTTATCATGCAGTAGAAGGTGGTAATGGAGAGTTAGGATATTATTTAGTGAGTGATGGCGGAAGAACGCCGTTCCGTTTGCATTTCCGCAGGCCGTGTTTCATTTATTACCAGGCATATCCTGAAATGATAAAAGGAAGCATGTTAAGTGACGCAATTATTACAATGAGTAGCATGAATGTGATCGCAGGAGAACTTGATGCTTAAAATTAATTTAGAGTAGAAAAACAACATATGGGTGCTGAGGTTCACGGAACACAAAGCTTTGACAAGAAGAAGCGCGCTGAGATAAAATTCAGTGATGCTGCTATGGCAGAGGTGAAAGAAATTATTTCTCATTATCCTCCTGAAAGGATTAAATCTGCATTGCTTCCTGTATTACATATTGCACAAGCAGAGTTTGGCGGATGGTTGAGTCCTGAAACAATGGATTACGTTGCTGAAGTGTTGAGAATAAAACCAATTGAAGTTTTTGAAGTGGCTTCGTTCTATACAATGTTCCATTTAAAACCAGTTGGTAAATGTACGTTTGAAGTTTGTCAAACCTCATCCTGCTGGTTGAACGGCGCTGAAGACATCGTGAAATATATTGAGAAGAAATTAAATATTAAAGTTGGCGAAACAACGCGCGACGGCATGTTCACTTTAAAGACTGCCGAGTGTTTGGGTTCTTGCGGAACGGCTCCGATGCTACAATGCGGCGCTTCATTCCACGAAAATTTAACTTACGATAAAGTAGATAAGCTGATTGAAAAATATAGAAGCGAGAACCGCTTAAGAAGTTACACTGATAAAGATTATCAAAACACATTGTAATGGGAAGAAAGCTCTTAATACATAACGATAAAGTTCCGAACATTCACACGCTTGAAGTATATCGCGCTCATGGCGGTTACGCTTCGGTGGAGAAAGCTTTAAAGAACATGACGCCTGACCAGGTAACTGATGAAGTAAAAAAATCAGGATTGCGCGGTCGTGGAGGCGCAGGTTTCCCTACAGGGTTAAAATGGAGTTTTCTTGCAAAACCGGAAGGCGTTCCACGTTATTTAGTTTGTAACGCCGACGAATCAGAGCCGGGAACATTTAAGGATCGTTATTTAATGGAAGTTATTCCTCATGCGTTGATCGAAGGCATGATCACTTCTTCTTATGCATTAGGCGCAAAAGCATCTTACATCTATATCCGCGGGGAGTACTTTTATGTAGCGCGTATTGTTGAAGCTGCAATTAAAGAAGCATACGCTGCAGGCTGGTTAGGAAAAAATATTTTAGGAACTGATTTCTCTCACGATTGTTATGTTCAGGTTGGCGGCGGCGCTTATATCTGCGGAGAAGAAACTGCATTATTAGAATCATTAGAAGGAAAACGTGGTAACCCGCGCATCAAACCTCCATTCCCTGCTGTTGCCGGTTTGTGGGGTTGTCCGACTGTTGTAAATAACGTTGAAACAATTGCTGCTGTTTGTCCGATCGTTATGATGGGCGGAGAAGAGTATGCAAAGATCGGCATTGGAAAATCTACGGGAACAAAATTAATTTCTGCTTCGGGCCATATCAACAAACCCGGTGTTTATGAAATTGAATTAGGTATTCCTGTTGAAGAGTTTATTTATAGCGAAGAATATTGCGGCGGAATCCGTAATGGAAAGAAAATGAAAGCGGTTGTTGCGGGAGGGTCTTCTGTTCCGATTCTTCCAACTGAATTGATCTTAAAGACCGCCAAAGGTGAGCCTCGTTTAATGACTTACGAAAGTTTAGGCGATGGCGGCTTCCAAACAGGAACCATGTTAGGTTCGGGCGGATTCATCGTTATGGATGAAGACACAAGTATTGTGAAAAATCTATTTACGTTCACGCGTTTTTACCATCACGAAAGTTGTGGACAATGTTCGCCTTGCCGTGAAGGAACAGGTTGGATGGAAAAAATATTAAAGAAGTTCCTGAATGGAACAGCAAATGAAAGTGATGTTGAATTGTTGTGGGATATCCAAAGCAAGATCGAAGGAAAAACAATTTGTCCTTTAGGTGAAGCGGCGGCCTGGCCTGTTGCAGCAGCTATCCGTCATTTCAAGCATGAGTTCTTAGAAATAGCAAGAAACAAAAAGTTTGTTGACGTAAGTCATTATAATAGATTAAATAAAGTCACAGCATAATGAAAGTTACAATAGACGGAGTAGAAATTGATGTGCCTAAGGGGACAACCATTTTGCAAGCGGCGAGAATGATCGGGCCAAGTGTTGCTCCGCCTGCCATGTGCTATTATACCAAATTAAAAACATCCGGCGGTTATTGCCGTACTTGTATCGTAAAAGTTACTAAGGGCTCAACCGCTAATCCAAACCCAATGCCAAAACCTGTCGCTTCGTGCAGAACAGAAGTAATGGACGGTATGGAAGTACAGAATTTTACTTCTCCTGAAATTGTTGAAGCAAGAAAAGGCGTTGTTGAATTTTTATTGATCAATCATCCTTTGGATTGCCCTGTTTGCGACCAGGCCGGTGAATGTAAATTACAAGACTTAGGTTACGAGAACGGATCTGCAAAAACGCGCTACGAATTTAAACGCCGCGAGTTCGAAGGAATTGATATCGGAGATAAAATTAAATTACACATGACGCGTTGCATCTTATGTTACCGCTGTGTGAAAACTGCTGAACAGATCACAGAAAAACGTTTACATGGTGTTGTTCATCGTGGTGATGCTTCTGAAATTTCTACATATATCGAACAGGTTATTGATAACGATTTTTCAGGAAACGTAATTGACGTTTGCCCTGTTGGAGCTTTAACTGACAGAACATTCCGTTTCAAACAACGCGTATGGTTCACAAAACCGGTAGATGCGCATCGTAATTGTGATAAGTGTTGTGGTAAAACACGTGTTTGGTTAAAAGGGGAAGAAGTGGTTCGTGTTACTGCGCGTAAAGATATGTGGGATGAAGTGGAAGAGTTCATTTGTAACTCTTGCCGTTACGATCACAAGAAAAAATCGGATTGGGTAATTGAAGGGCCATCGCACATTAGCCGCGCTTCGGTTATTTCACAAGGGCATTACGAACATTTGAATGAATTAAAAGTTGAAGCGATGAAGCATCAAAAAGCTTTGGGTTTCATGGATATAGATAAGAGGCCATAACCCTTCGGCTAGCTCAGGATGACATTTTGTTGTCAGATTGAGATTGCCAAGAGTAATAAAGAAGAAAAAGAAATTATGATAAGTTTTTTAATATATAAAGCAATTGTTTGCGTTTGCGTATTCGGTCTCTCTTTAGGGGTTGCCGCCTACTCTACTTGGTGGGAACGTAAATTTGCTTCGTTCTTACAGGATCGTGTTGGTCCGGATCGCGCAGGACCTTTTGGTTTATTACAACCATTAGCCGATGGTGGAAAGATGTTCTTTAAAGAAGAGATCATTCCAAATGTGTCGAATCGTTTCTTGTTTATTTTGGGTCCAAGTTTATTTATGATAACAGCGCTTATGACAGGGTCTGTTATTCCTTGGGGACCTGACGTTGTAGTTGGCGGAAAAACCTATGCATTACAAATAACGGATATCAATATTGGTGTTCTTTATTTATTAGGCGTTGCTTCTATTGGTGTTTATGGTATTATGATCGGAGGCTGGGCGTCGAACAACAAATTCGCATTACTTGGTGCGATCCGCGCTTCATCACAAATGATCAGTTACGAGATCGCAATGGGCATTTCCATTATTGCGTTAATTATTACGGCTGGGGGAACTTTAAGTTTACGTGAGATCATTGCCCAGCAAGATGCCGGTTTTGCAAATGTTGTTTACCAGCCATTAGGCTTTTTAATTTTCTTCATCTGCGCATTAGCGGAAACGAATCGTGCGCCATTTGACTTGCCGGAATGTGAAAGCGAATTAGTTGGGGGTTATCACACGGAGTATTCCTCAATGAAATTAGGATTATTCTTGTTCGCTGAATATATCAATATGTTCGTTTCATCTGCGATCATGGCCGGATTTTATTTTGGCGGCTACAATTTCCCTTTCGCACAGGAATTGTATAGCGCCCTTGGATTAGAACAAGGCAGCTGGGTTATTTCATTGATCGGCTTCGGTGCTTATTTTACCAAGACCTGTATTTTCATTTCAGTATTCATGTGGGTGCGTTGGACCTTACCGCGTTTCCGTTATGACCAGTTAATGAATTTAGGCTGGAGGATATTATTGCCCCTGTCATTATTGAACTTAGCGATCACGGTTGCGGTTGAATATTTTATTAGAGGCACAATACATTTTTAATGTTAAAGAAAGGAATTGATATAGTAGTAAAATTAGCAGAAGGAGCAGAACTCTATTTTGTGATTGTAATAGCTATACTATCAATATTTAAAAATTAGAACATGCAATTAACGAACAGAAGCAAAGTAGTATCGAATAAGGAGCAAAGCTTTATGGAAAGCCTTTACCTTCCTGCTATTGCAAAAGGCATGGCTATTACATTTAGTCACTTGTTTAAAAGAACTCCAACCGTAAAATATCCTGAACAAAAACGGCCGCGCGCCGCTGTATACCGCGGACAACACGTCTTAAAACGTGACGAGAACGGAGCAGAACGTTGTACGGCTTGCGGATTATGTGCTGTTGCTTGTCCTGCAGAAGCTATTACGATGGAAAGTGCAGAACGCAAAAAAGGAGAAGAAGGATTATACAGGGAAGAAAAATACGCCAAGATCTACGAAATAAACATGTTGCGCTGTATATTTTGCGGATTATGTGAAGAGGCTTGTCCGAAAGAGGCTATCTTTTTAACTGACAGAATTGTGGATACAGAATTTGAGCGTGATGATTTTGTTTACGGTAAAGATAAATTAGTTGAAAAAGTAACTGAGCGAATTGATGTGAGTAAGCGTCAAACTCTAGAAGTTGCTGAATTCAAAAAGAAACCAGGGCTTAAACACAACGAATTATTCGAAGGAAAATCATTAGGAAAAGGTAAAAAGCATTAAATAGATTTATGTTAGGATATACAATTACACAATGGCTTTTCGGGATTCTTTCTTTCCTGGCCATTATGTTTGCTTTAATGGTAGTGTTCAGCCGTAATCCGGTTAGCAGCGTTTTGTATTTAGTATTAACCTTCTTCTGTATTGCAGGACATTATTTATTATTGAACGCGCAGTTCTTAGCAGTTGTACATATTGTTGTATATGCAGGCGCCATTATGGTTCTTTTCCTCTTCGTTATAATGTTAATGAATTTGAATGAGGACACAGAACCTCAACGTACCTGGTTAAGTAAAATTATCGCCGCTATAGCGGGCGGTATGTTGTTATTTGTAATGGTTGGCTCTTTAAAAGGTGCAGGCGAATTAGGATTGGCGCAATACGGGCATTCACAAATAGGCCTTGTAAAGAATTTAGGAACGGTTTTATTCAAAGAGTTTTTATTTCCTTTTGAGATCGCGTCTATATTGTTGCTTGCGGCTTTAGTTGGAGCTATTATGATAGGAAAGAAAGAAATTAAATAGATTTATGCTGAACGGAATTTCCATTAACTATTACTTACTGCTGAGTGCGGTATTGTTTATTATCGGTGCGGTTGGTGTTATGGCGCGCCGTAATTCAATTATCATTTTCATGTGCATTGAGTTAATGCTTAATGCGGTTAATTTATTACTGGTTGCATTCTCGACCCTACACAACGATGCGGCCGGACAAGTATTTGTGTTCTTTATTATGGCCGTGGCTGCCGCTGAAGTTGCTGTGGGGCTTGCTATTTTAAGTATGATCTACAGGAATGTAAAAAATATTGATACAGACGTACTGACCAACTTAAAGAATTAAAAATATTATATGATCAAATTAATTGCATTAGTTCCTTTATTTCCTTTGATCGGCTTTTTGATCAATGGGTTTTTCGGGAAGAAAATGAGCAAAGGCTTATCGGGTGGAATTGCCTGCGTGAGCGTTCTGGGTTCTTTTATTATTTCTGTCCTGGCATTTGTTGAATTACATCATTCCGCAAATAAATCCCATGTTATTAATTTATTCACCTGGATCAGCGCTGATACATTAAAGATCAATTTTGATTTCTTATACGACCCACTCTCTTCTTTATTCTTATTGATCATTACCGGTATCGGTTTCTTAATTCATGTTTACTCTACCGGATATATGCATGATGACGCGGGCTTCTCGCGTTTTTTCACTTATTTAAACCTATTCGTGTTCTTCATGTTGTTACTTGTAATGGGAAACAACTACCTGATCATGTTTGTTGGTTGGGAGGGCGTTGGCTTATGTTCTTATTTATTGATCGGTTTCTGGTTTAAAAACCAAGCATACAACGATGCGGCAAGAAAAGCATTTGTGATGAACCGTATTGGTGATTTAGGTTTCTTATTAGGCATCATTTTAATTTTCGTTACGTACGGATCCATTTCTTATGGTGATGTGTTTGCTAAAGCAGGAGTAAGCAGTGAATCGGTTGTGACTTGTATTGCTCTTTTATTATTTATTGGTGCAATGGGTAAATCGGCGCAAATTCCATTATACACCTGGTTGCCTGATGCGATGGCAGGACCAACTCCTGTATCTGCATTGATTCACGCTGCAACGATGGTGACTGCCGGTATTTATATGGTTGTGCGCTCGAATGTATTCTATTCTATTTCTGAAGTTGCTGCTGAAACAGTTGCGATCGTTGGAATTGCAACAGCATTATTCGCAGCAACAATTGGATTATTACAAAACGATATCAAAAAAATTCTTGCCTACTCTACAGTATCACAATTAGGGTTGATGTTCTTAGGATTAGGCGTTGGCGCTTACAGTTCTTCTGTATTCCACGTAACAACGCACGCATTCTTTAAAGCGTTGTTATTCTTAGGCGCGGGTTCTGTTATTCACGCGATGGGCGGAGAACAAGATGTAAGAAAAATGGGTGGTTTGAAAGGAAAAATAAAAATCACTTATATCACCATGTTATTAGGAACGATTGCGATCAGTGGCATTCCACCTTTCTCCGGTTTCTTTAGTAAAGATGAGATCCTTGCTCATGTTTACGAACACAGCAAAGTTCTTTGGGTGTTAGGAATGATCGCTTCTATGTTAACCGCTTTCTATATGTTCCGTTTATTATTCCTTACCTTCTTCGGCAAATTCCGCGGCACTCACGAACAAGAACATCATTTACACGAATCGCCAAAAAGTATGACAGTTCCTTTAATGGTGCTTGCTGCATTATCTGTTATTGGCGGTGTACTAGGCTTACCTGAATTCTGGCATCAAACCAATTGGATAGGAGAACATTTGAGTCCGCTTATCTTACACAAAAATCCTACAACATTAAGTCACGAAACCGAATGGACGCTAATGGGCATTGCGGTTCTTTCGGCTTGTGCTGTAATTTACTTCGCGCATTCAATGTTCATCACCAATGGTGTTCTTCCCGTTAACAGTGAAGACAAATTAAAACCTTGGCAAAAATTGGTTGCGAATAAATATTATGTGGACGAACTTTATGACAATCTTATCAGAAAGCCTCTGGATCTTATTTCTGTTGCGTTCTATAAATTCTTAGACCTACAAGTAATTGACGGTATCGTTAACGGGGTTGGAAGCGCTGTGACAGGAACAGGAAGTTTAGTGCGCCGTTTGCAAACAGGAAATATTGGGTTTTACATTGTGAGCATGGTATTAGGTGTTGTATTGATCTTATTATTCACATTTATTATATAAGTATAAAAAGATATGTTAACCGGATTATTAATTGTTATACCTCTTGTTGCTTCGCTTCTTGTCTTTTTATTGAAGGGAAAAGCAGCGCGTTCGTTAGCTCTTGGAGCGGCGCTTGCTGAGCTTGCCTTTTCAATTGGTGTTTACTTTCACTTTATTAATCACCCCGGCGATACTCACGCTTTGTCGTTGAATTGTTCCTGGATAAAATCAATGGGCATTCATTTTGCGGTTGGATTAGATGGGATTGGTTTATTATTAGTTCTCTTAACTACCTTCTTAGTTCCTCTTATTATTCTTTCAGCTTTCCGATATGACTACGATAAACCAAATGCATTCTACGGTTTGATCCTGTTAATGCAAATGGCTTTGATCGGCGTGTTCACGGCAAACGACGGGTTTTTATTTTATGTGTTCTGGGAGTTAGCGCTCATTCCCATTTATTTCATTTGTTTATTGTGGGGTGGTGAGAACCGAGCAAAGATCACTTTCAAGTTTTTCGTTTATACTTTATTCGGATCACTATTCATGCTGATCGGTTTAATTTATTTATACAACCACACCGGATTTGGCAGTGGCATCAAATCGTGGGCGATCAATGATCTTTATACAGCGGGAAGAAGTTTAACGGTTGATCAGCAAAGCGCGGTGTTCTGGATGATCTTCTTAGCATTCGCAATTAAAATGCCCGTTTTCCCTTTACACACATGGCAGCCGGATACTTATGTTGTTGCGCCTACACAAGGGACAATGTTATTGTCAGGCATCATGTTAAAGATGGGAACCTTTGGTGTGATCAAATGGTTATTGCCTGTTGTTCCTTTAGCTTTAGAGAAATGGGGCGGTACCGCAATTCTTCTTTCATCAATAGGAATTGTTTATGCTTCTTGTATCGCTATCGTACAAAAAGATTATAAACGGTTGATCGCCTACTCTTCTATCGCGCACGTTGGATTAATTTCTGCGGGTATTTTATCAGCGAACCAACAAGGTGTACAGGGCGCAGTAATTCAAATGTTAAGTCATGGCGTGAATGTTGTTGGTTTATTTTTGATCGCTGATATTTTATTCCGTCATACCGGAACACGTAATATCGATAGCTTGGGCGGCATCAGAAACATGAACGGACAATTTTCTGTTCTGTTTTTAATAATTTTATTAGGATCTGTTGCTCTTCCTTTAACCAATGGTTTCATTGGTGAATTCTTGTTAATTAATGGCGTTTACCAATACAGCGCGGGCATTGCGGCGTTTGGCGGATTAAGCGTGATCCTCGGTGCGGTTTATATGTTGCGCTCTTATCAAAAAATTATGTTAGGCGAAAAACCAAATAACGCAATGGAGTTTGGTTCATTAGCATCAAGCGATAAAATTGTTTTAATTACTATTTGCGTTGTGATCATAGCTTTCGGTGTTTATCCAAAACCATTAAATGATCTAGCTGAACCTGCTGTAAAAGCATTATTAAGTAATTTGAAGTGAAATGATTTACAATTTAGTAAGTGACAATTTACAATTGGAAGATGAAAATTAGTGCTGATATATTGAAGAAAAGAACTTTTGACTTTGCTTTAACAACATTAAGAACAGTGTATAAATTAAACAAATCTGCATCAAATGAGGTTATGGGAAGGCAACTAATTCGTTCTGCGACCTCTGTTGGGGCAAATTATAGGGCCGCATGTAAAGCTAAGTCAACTGCTGATTTCATTAATAAACTTAAAATAGTTGAAGAGGAGTCTGATGAATCTGTCTATTGGTTGGAATTAATAAAAGCTTATAATGAAATTGAACAGCCGAATTTTGAATTGGTTTTAAAAGAGGCTAAGGAGCTGGAAAAAATATTCGCTGCTTCTGCAATAACAGCAAAAAATAATTTCAAAAAATCGTAAATCGTAAATAAAAAAATTGTAAATCTTAGATGAAAGGACTTTTAATTATAAGTGGATTGGGGATTTTGGCAATGCTTGCTGAGATCTTCAAATTCAAAAAAATAATTTTTCCATTAGTGCTGCTTGGCGTGTTAGGTGCTTATGTAGCTAATTTCATGGAATGGAATACACCGTTAAGTATTTCATCATTCGACAACATGATCGCGTTCGATAAAGTGGCTTTAGCGTTCAGTGGCGTTATCCTGGCAACCATTTTCTTCTGGTTCATTATGGCCAACGACTATTTCGAGAACAATTCGAACATGATCGATCACATTACTTTAGTGTTATTTGCTGTTGTCGGCGCGTTAATGCTGACGGCTTTCAAGAACATGACGACTTTGTTTTTGGGTATTGAGATCATGAGTATTCCGCTTTATGTTTTAGCTGCAAGTAAAAAGAAAGACATTAATTCTAATGAAGCCGGGTTCAAATACCTGATCATGGGTTCTTTTGCAAGCGCCTTCTTATTGTTTGGTATCGCATTGATTTATGGCGCAACAGGAAGTTTTGACCTTATGCAGATCCGCGCATTTATTTCTGCGCACTCTGCCGGTACAATGCCGTTGTTCTTTTATGCAGGCGTTGTCATGTTATTGATCGCTATGTTATTCAAAGTATCAGCCGCTCCCTTCCATTTCTGGGCACCGGATGTTTATCAGGGTTCCCCCACAGTAATTACAGCATTAATGAGCACTGTTGTAAAAACCGCTGCGTTCGCTGCTATTTTACGTTTATTCCTTGTTGGCTTCGGTGGTGTTACAGAAGTGTGGACGATGATCTTAGTTTCTGTAATTGCATTATCGTTAGTAATTGCAAACTTCAGCGCAGCCGCGCAAAGCAATGTAAAACGAATGCTTGCGTATTCAAGTATCAGCCACGCAGCGTTTATGTTAATGGTTGTCCTTGCTAATTTACGCAGCAACGCAACGCTTGGCGCTTTATTATATTATTCATTAGCCTACTCTATTGGCTCAATTGCGGCTTTCGGTGTTTTATATAACGTAACCAAAAAAGGTGATGAAAGTTTTGAAGCATTTAACGGTTTAGCAAAACGTAATCCTTTAATTGCGGCCTGTATGACGGTGGCTATGTTGTCGCTTGCAGGAATTCCAATAACAGCAGGTTTCTTCGCTAAATATTTTGTGTTGATCACAATGATCGGTACGGCTTACAAATGGTTGATCATTTTAGCCATTCTTACTTCGGCTATTGGCGTTTATTATTATTTCAAAGTGATTATTGCCATGTATTTTAAGCCTCCTGTTGAAACAGAAGAGGTTCCTGTTGAGCTATCACAAAAAATGGTGATAATTCTTACAACAATCATAACGCTTGCATTAGGTGTTGTTCCCGGGTTTGTAGCTGAGATGTTTTCGTTTTAATCGGGCTCTTTCTTGTTGCCAATAAGTCGTCCGTAAAGGAATCCACAGATCAATTGTCTTTTACAAATTTTATAATTTGTTTTTCTTTTGTTCCTGACAGGTTTATTTCTGCGAAATAAATTCCTGCGCTTAGATCGGCAATATTTAAATTTTTGAATTCCTTTTCTTCTGTTCGTACTGTTTGCCCGATAGAATTTCTAATGAACACTTTCGTTGTTTTGTAAGGCGAATAATTTAAAACTGATATTACTGTGTTCGACGGATTCGGAAATATCCCTATACTTCCTTTGATCGAATTTTCTTTTATACCGGTTGTAATAGAGCATAGGTTAATTCCATTCGCTATAGTTTGCAGCGAATCTATCGGTTCAATAAACGAATTCGTTGGGGTGCGGACCCCAATGCTAATATATGGATTTCCATAAGCGTCACTTGGTTTAGAAACTTTTAAGAAAGCGAATAACGAAGATGAATTATTCGGCGCGCATCTTGTATCCGCCCCCACCATTTTTGCGCCTTGTAATGCAGCCATTAATTTACAGGCCAGGGTTCCGTTGGTTCTCTTGAATTTTGATTCCATTGAATCTAATACAACTTGTCCTAATAAAATATTTCCCTGTATACAGTAATTCTTTCCTGCCACATGGCTTTTATAGTTCATACAATTAGTGCCTGTATACGCTGCGGTTTGTGCCGACCCGCTAACAATAGCCGCAACGCCATATTGTCTGACGTGCGGATTGCTCCCCACATCATTAGCCTGCAGCCACGAAGTTATTTGTGAAGGAGTGTCGCCTAAGTTCATCCTGTTTCTTGCGTTGGTTTGATTGGCGGCCAAATACGCGGCCTGTGTATTGATCGCGCCTTTCCCCGGAATGAGGTCGCCTAAAAAAGACGGGTCCAAAATTCCAAATGCTATCAAGTCAACGCATGATGCGCCGGCGCTGCCTACCTCCCCTGTTATTGTATCAACGCCTACAATAGAAAAGGTGTCCTGCGCCATTCCGCTGCGTTTATCAAAGAATAATAACGAGACAATAGTTACATAAAAGAATAAATGTTTTTTCATGATCTGCTGTTTATACTACTAAAGGTATAAAAATTACGCTAAAATCCAAGTGTAACAAAACCCTCGTTTTTTCGTTATCTTTAAACTATGTTTAAGCGGGTTGTTGTTGCGCTTTATTTTTTAAGTGTTGCTTGTTTCTCTCAGAAGAAAGCCGACACCCTGCGCTTATACTTTGCAATTAATGAAATAGTATCCCCAACTAATTTTTCCCGCGTCGATTCTGCAGTTAATGCTTTGAATAAAAATGTTGATGTCGCCGTTTTTGGTTTTGCAGACTTCCTGAGTAATGACGACTATAATTTAAAGCTTTCTCAAAAGCGTGCAGATGCTATTAAGGCGCGTATTTTATCAAAGAAGTCTTCTTATATCAATGTTTACGTTTGTGAAGGAAAAGGGGAAAAACTTTCCAGGGATACTTTTTCTCCTGACGGAGAGCCAAAGTTGCGCCGTGTTGATGTTTATTTTGAACCTGTCGTAACCCTGAATGTTGCGGAGTCCTTTTTAGAAACGCCCAAGGACTCGGTTGCGATAGAGCCAAAATCAACCAATAAAAAGAGTATTGAAGAACTTGACAAAGGCGAATCTATGTCGGTGGAGGGATTAAGTTTTGTTCCCGGAAGACATTTGATCTTAAAATCTGCTGTTCCGGTGTTGCAAAAGTTATTAAAGGCCTTAACGGATAATCCGAATCTTAAAATTGAAATCCAGGGACACGTTTGCTGTACTAATGGCGCCGATGGCCTGGATTATGATACACAGGAAAGGAATTTATCGGAAGCCCGGGCTAAAGCGATCTATGATTACCTGGTATCAAAAGGGATCAGCGCAGGCCGATTAAGTTATAAGGGCTTCGGCCACTCCAGGCCAAAAGAGATCATAGAAGATACGCCTGAAAAAGAACAGGCCAACCGAAGAGTTGAGATCATGATATTGGAAAAGTGATCTTCTAAAGATTTGTTCCTGATACCAATTTTTCTATATTTGGTATAACTTGAAAAAACATTTTTTACTTTATTTTTTTGTTTTGTGTTTTAGCGGCTGGTCTCAGCCCAATATTGATATCATCAGTTTTAATTCACAGCATTTTATTTCTAATTACAGCGATAGCACCAAAAATCCATTCTACGCGCAGGATCATTTTTTTAGTTTGTTCGTTCCGAAAAAATTTGGGAAGGAACATGTTCTTATGATACGGCTTAATGCTGAACAATTAACAGCCAGGAGAACATCAACTTTATCTCAAAGCTATAATTTGTATTCTCTCGGTTTGCCAATTGGCCTTCAGTTGCAAAGTAAAAATGAACGGTGGAAGTATACGGGCGTTTTGATCCCAAAAATAAATTCAGATTTTGCTGATAATTTAGATTATGATTTTCAGCTGGGTGGCATTGGCTTAATTACACGCGTTTTCAGCCAAACATGTCAGGTCCGCGCAGGGCTATATTATAATACAGAATATTGGGGGCATTTTTTTATGCCGCTGTTCGGTGTCGATTGGAAAGTGAATGAAAAATTCCGGATGTACGGAACGCTTCCGGGTAATTACAGGTTCGAATATCGATTAGGACAAAGATTTTATACAGGGATCGGTTTCCGTTCGGCTCAACGCTCCTTCCGTATTCAAAAAAAATACCATGATGATTTCGTGCGCGTAAGAGAAAATCAATTAAAAGTTTTTTTCGAGGGCTTTGTTGTCGGCAAAATACTCGTTGGTGTTGATGTTTATCGCAGCCTCAATTACAACCTGATCAGTTATGATTATTTCGAAACCAAGGCCGCTACTTACCGGCCGATCCTCTTCTCTAAAACAAAAGATGCCTGGGGCGTTACTTTGAATTTGGCGTATAGGATCAGAACCGACTAAGATTACCGAATGTTTAGTTGTACGCCTTCAGAAATTATTCCGTTACTGTAATTGATAAAATATGTTCCGCGCGTAAGTGCGTTCGCTTTAAAAACAGTTTTTGGCTCGGCAGAAACTTTTTCATAGATAGTGTTGCCGTTTATATCCCACACTTCTACTTCTCCTTTTTTTGTAGTTCCGTCAACCGTTAATAGTTTTTTGACGTTGTTGTAAGATGCGCTGATCTGATTTTCTGCTTCCCCGGATTCGTCAAATCCTGCGACGCGTTCCCAAACAGAGAGGTCGGGCGTCATGGTGTGTTTCAGATGCTCTTTTCCTGTTAAAGTGCTAAGCATTTCGCTGCTTTGTGCGCTTGCGGCAATACTTAAAATGACCAAAAGTATAACCCAAAAGTAAGTAAAGATCGTTTTCATTGTAATAGAATTTATAGTAAAGTTAGTTTTACAAAAAGGCTTGTTTTTTACTATTCGTTAAGCGACTAAAAGTATTGTTTAAAGGCCGCGAACGCTTACTCAGAAGGGATTTCGGGGCTTATGGAATTACCTTATTTTTTGTATCTTGCTGTAGTATAGAACATTCTTTTGTCAGCAGTATTTTAAATATCTATTTCTTTTTGTAGGCTTAAATTATGTGACGCGCAACAAAAAACCGGAACGCTTTTGAAAGTTCTTAAAAATTCAAAAGAAGAATGGAGCCCATTTAAAGACGACAAAATGTTTTTTACCTTCGACTAAAGAATTTATGATCTATTACCGCGTAGAGAACGTGGATAAGTTGATAGAACAATTGAAAAAAGATGACGTTACGGTTACAGACACCATTGAAAGAGTAGATTACGGTAAATTCGTTCACATCATGGATCCTGAAGGCAACAAAATTGAAATTGTGGGAGCCGAACGATATCGATTTTGATAAGCTTGGAAAGAAAATGGGAAGCAAAACCACTAAATGATCGAGGCTTCAAATAAACCACATGATTTTATTTATAACACGTCTCAATTATTTTTCTTTATTTTAATGTATGGAACTTGGTAAACACTATAAAACAAGCGTCAGTGAAATCTGGATGGACGAAGAGAGAATTATGCGCGTTGTGTTTTCGAAACACGTTACGCTAAAGCTTGAAGATATGGAAGAGGCGTATAAAATATTCAGGGACTTAGGTTTTGGTCCGGGTAAAAATAAAAGCCGCCAGCTGTTAAGCGGCGGCCCGATAATTATAAGCAAAGAAGCAAGAGATTATGCCGGTAAGAACGGAACAGATTTTTTTATTGCCGCTGCCATGGTTACCGATTCCATATTCATGCGATACATGATAAATTTGTTTAATGCTGTTCAAAAACACAATGTTCCTTTCAAGGTCTTCGCAACCGAGAATCAAGCGATTGCCTGGCTCAGAACTTTTGTAAATAAATAAAAAGGAATGGATCTTTCTAAAGCCTCCGCAGATATATTTAATAAGTACGCTAACTTATACCAAGAGAAATTCATGGATGTAAGTTTGTACGAAGATTCTTTTAAATTTTTTTGTACGGCTATTTTCAAGCCAAAAGCTTCCGTTCTCGAATTAGCTTGCGGCCCGGGGAATGTTACAAAACGGTTATTGAACATTCGTCCCGATCTTAAAGTTTTCGGAACCGACCTTGCGCCGAACATGGTGCAGCTGGCCAAACAAAATAACCCATCCGCAACATTTGAAGTGATGGATTGCAGGGAAGTAAAACACCTAAACAAAAAATTCGACGCCATAATGTGTGGATTTTGTCTCCCTTACCTTTCGAAAGAGGAGGCGATAAAATTAATTTCTGATTGCGCAACCATATTAAATGAAAGCGGTATTTTTTATATCAGCACAATGGAAGACGATAATTCTAAATCATCTTTTAAAAAAGGCAGTAAGGGCGATGAGATCTTTATGAATTATCATGAAGAAGCTTATTTAAAAAAGGCGCTTGAAGAAAATGGTTTTAAAATAAAATTCACAGATAGAAAAAATTCAACGAGCAATAACGAGCCTGTAATTGATCTGATCCTTGTTGCAAAAAGAGTCGGTTAGTTCTTTTTGACTTCGGCTTTCTTCTCGTAGGTCTTAGGATCTAAAGCGGCGGGCGACCATTGATTAAAAAAATCAACAACCTCTTTTGTATTGTATCCTTTTCCTTGCTCCAGGTAACCGCTGCTCTGTGTGTGAATTCGGTTTCCTTTTCCGTCGAGAATAACAAACACCGGAAAACCGAAGCGCTGAGGATACCCTAACGAAGCAAGAATTTCTTCATTCTGATTTTCTTTGCTGTAATTCAAATGATAGATCAAATAGTTTTTTTCGAATGCAGTTTTTAAAGTATCGTTAGTCGTCAATTTATCATTAAAGCGAATGCACCAGCCGCACCAATTTCCTCCAACCTGTATCATCACATGTTTCCCTTCTTTTTCCGCTTTTTCAACCACTGCTTTTATGTCGGCCTTAGCATCTGCTTCCGGATGATATAATTTTGGCTTTTCTGCTGGGGTTTGTGCGAGTGCTGTTCCTAAAACGAATAAGCTAATCATACACGCTATTACTCTTTTCATCTGTTAAATTTTAATAACTAAATATAACATTTATTTTATTTGTTTCCCTTAAATATAAGATTTATTTTATTTGTTTCCCTAATGAGATTTGTTATTTTTACTATTCATAAATCCGATGTCATGAAAAAATTATTTTTCTTAAGTATAGCCCTATTGGTTTCCATACTATCATTTGCTCAGGATGAAAAATTAAACCAGTTCGATGATAAAGGAAAAAAACATGGGAAGTGGGTGATCTACCTGGATAATAATTGGGGTAAACTGAAAGACAGCACAAAGGCGGTTTATTTCCGTTATAATTATTACGATCATGGCACTAGTTTATATCCGATGGGCCCTTGCGGAAAAAAAGGATATAGGCTGGAAGGACCGCAAGGAACAACCTCAAAATTCTTAAATGGTGAATATAAGTGGTACAACAAGAAGGGCGGGCTGTCTTCGGTTCATGTTTTAAAAGACGGGCACTATGTTTCGTGTAAAGAGTATTTTCCGACCGGAGAGCTAAATCAACATTTTGATTACACTAAAAAATGTAAGGGCGAAGTTCACGGATGGGGCGTTTTTATTTATGATAAAACCGGCAAGCTTATAATGACAAGCTGGATGTGCCGCGACAAAGATGGTGTTTGGCCAACAACAAGAGGTTAATGAAAAAAATAATTATTCTGGGTTTTGTTTTTCTTTTTTCGTGCGGCAGGAGGCAGGACGACAACCAAACTAAGCTAAATCATGAGTACCTGGACAAAGAGATCGCTGACCGCGCCTTAGTACTAAATCAGGATACTTCTTTTGCAAAAGAGTTAGATGTGATCAGAAAAAACGTTCAGAATTTAGAATATCTTACGATCGATATTGAGAATATTAACGCCTCCATTGTAAAATCAAATCGATATTTTAAAGAAGCTTCTAAACACTACAACATTGACACTTCCGGCTTTGTGCTTTTGTACAAGGGTGATCCTTTACAGGATGTTGTTACGATCATAAAGAAAAACCACCTTAGCTTGTTAAACAAGATCATTCTTGAAAGAAATAAGAATGGTGACCTGATGTATACCGCTCAATAATTTGTTTTACCTTAATTTATTTTTTATCTTCCAATTTTAAATTTGAAAATGCGAGGGTTCCTTTTCTTATTCTTATTCCTTGGTTCGCTGCTTAATTCACAAACCCTGGTTAAAGGCCCGTATTTACAGGTTGGAACCCCAACAGGAATAACCGTCCGCTGGGAAACAAATATTCCAACTACTACAAAAGTCGAATACGGTACTAATGCTTCGGCGCTTTCTTTCTTTGCCGGGAATTTGATTTTAGACACCGTTCACGAAGTACAATTAACCGGACTTACTCCTTTTACAAAGTATTATTATAATGTAGGAACATCCACATCGGTTATCCAGGGCGACACTAATAATTATTTCTACACCTCTCCCCTGCCGAACTCAGAGGGAAAATATCGGTTTTGGGTAACGGGCGATTGCGGGAATTTATCAACGAACCAGATCAATTGTAAAAATCAATACAACTCTTATAACGGTAACCGCCTTACCAACGGCTGGCTGTTGCTTGGGGACAATGCTTATTTTTACGGGAGTAATGCCGAATACAACAATCAGTTCTTTGCTGTATACCAAACCGACGTGATGAAACATTCTGTGTTATGGCCCGCGCCCGGAAATCATGATTATCATAATACCTCGACAACAACACCAACGGTTCCTTATTTCAGTATTTTCTCAACGCCAACCGCGGCGCAGGCCGGAGGTGTTGCCTCAGGAACTAAAAGATATTATTCTTATGATTATGGAAACGTCCATTTTCTTTCCCTGGATTCTTATGGTGTTGATGGTAATTTAAAAATGTACGATACGAATAGTACACAAGCTATTTGGGTAAAACAAGATCTTGCTGCAAACACAAAACCGTGGACTGTTGCTTACTGGCACCATCCGCCTTATACTATGGGTTCACATAATTCGGATGTCGAGTTAGACCTGGACTCTGTTCGCTTTTATTTTATCAGGATGATGGAGCGTTATAAAGTTGACCTGATCATGTGCGGCCACACACACGCGTACGAGCGCTCGAAGCTAATGAAGGGTCATTACGGAAAAGAATTGTCTTTTAATAAAGCTTTACACCTGTTAGACACTTCGTCGGCTCTTTATGATAATTCACTGAACTCTTGTCCGTATTTAAAAGATACCATCAATAAAAAAGACGGTACGGTTTATGTGGTTGCCGGTTCGGCGGGACAGGTTGGCGGCATGCAGGCTTCTTTCCCGCACGATGCTATGTTTTATTCTGATGCAACTAATGGCGGTTCTGTAATCTTAGATATTGAAGCCAACCGCTTAGACCTGAAATGGCTTTGCGCTGATGGCGTGATCCGCGATAAATTCACAATGTTCAAAAACGTGAATCAAATAAAGTCTTTTACTATCACTCCGACACAAACCCTTTCGCTTAATGCCTCCTGGCCGGGAAATTATTTATGGAGCGGCGGTGATACATCGAGAAATACAATTGTTAGCGCAACCATAAACACAATTTATTGGGTAAAAGATAAATTCAATTGTATAGCAGATTCGTTTAAGGTTTTTATTTCTACCGTTGGCGTCAACGAATTCACTAAATCAAAAAATAAAACAGTTACGCTTTATCCTAACCCGACAAAAGATAATCTGGTTTTGCGTTTGTGCTTAGAAGAAAATTCTACCGTTGGTTTTAAAATTTATTCGGAAAGCGGCAAATTAATAAAAGAATATCTACGGTCTGAATTTACTAAAGGAGAAAACAATATTTCGGTTTGGTTGGCCGAATTAAAACTAAATAATGGTCTTTATTTAATTGAAACCGAAATTAACGGCGCGCGGGTAACTGAAAAATTTATTTTGTATAAATAGATCAGCCGAAATAATTGCCGATCCCGATCAGGAGACTCAATATTCCCATTACTAAAACAAAAATGTAAAGTCCGATCCCTTCGCAAAAAATTACGGCTTCTTCGGGGTTTTGAGGATTAACGTGTAAATTAATTTGATCCGGGATCTTCTCGAGAAATTTTTCTGCTGCTTTTTCTAAAAAACCGCGTTCTCCTTTTATTAATTCAACTAAAAATATTTTATTACCGGAATACGATTTGGAATTATAAGTATATGAATAATCTACACTTGGTTTAAATCCCGCTCTTGAAGCTGAGGCTGATTTTCTTTCTATAACTGATCTTTGTGTAATTGTTGCTTTCACCCGCTCCCATTTTTTTACACGGAAATACAGCTTAATTAATTTTAGGCCATACCAAAAGGCGGCCAGCGCAATGACTAAGCAAAAAATTAAAGTGAAAATTTTCATTATTCAGCCGCGGCTTCCAGCTTATCCATTTTTTCTTCTTTGAACGCCCCGCTAACAACTTCAATTATCTTACCGCTGTCTTCAAGCACATAGAAGTAAGGAATTTTTTCATCCTTTGCTTTTAAAGTTTCTTTTAGCTTTTTTATATCTGTTTTTTCTGTGTCCATAATATAAGGCCAGAATTCTTTATCGGTACTCGCCTTAAAATCAGCGATTACGTTCTTTAATCCCGCGATAACCGGAATAAAAATAAAGTTCACATCATAAATTTCTGCCACATCAAAATTCTTGCTGCTTCCTCCCTCTTTAACCATGAATGTATTGTAAAGCGGGTTCAACCATTTTTTAAGATCGCCCTCTGCTGCCCTGCTATAAGCAATACCTACAACTGTCTTCTTTCCGTTTTTAATTGGCAGCTCAATATATTTATCGGCCAGTGTCTTTCCAGAAATATCCGGGAACACCAGGCCTTTTGTCTCTAAAGCCGTAACTTGTGCCGATGCATTAATTGCTGCAGCTGTAAAAATTGTACAAATGATTTTTTTGAACATGTTTTTCGTTTTTTAATTAATGAATATTCGAGCGTTTACGCGTTTCATGTTTTTTATTTTAACAGTTTTCGATTTTTTCAACTCTATCCTGGTGACGCCCTCCTTCGAAAACGGAATTTAAAAATGCGTCAGCGCATTTAAAAGCTTCTTCCTTCTCCATAAACCTTGCCGGTAAAGCCATAATATTTGCGTCGTTGTGTTGGCGCGCTAAAGCGGCCACCTCATGTTTCCAGCATAATGCGCCGCGGATGCCTTTGTGTTTGTTTACGCTCATATTAATACCGTTACCGCTTCCGCAGATCACAATTCCAAGATCACACTCTTTACCAAGAACTGAATTTGCTACGGCATGACCATGATCGGGATAATCCGCCCGTTCTTCGCTGTAGCAGCCCTTATCTAACACTTTAATGTTTTTCCCTTGCAGGTAATTAATAACGTCTTGCTTTAAACAAAACCCTGCGTGATCGCTGCCTATTGAGATGGTCATAATTTTATGCACTTTATTTATTACAAAAGTAAACAATGTTTGTAATTAGTAATTCACGTTAATTAACACTTATAACTTATGTGGTTGAAACTAAGAGGCTCTTCATTAACAAAAACGTCTATTTTATGTGTTGATATGTTTATTCTGCGTTAAGAAAATAAGCACATCTATTTCTAGGATGATGCTGTAAAGTTTATATACAAGCAGCGTTAATTCATCTGCAAACTTATTTTATAAAATTTTCTGGTTTTTATTGGTCAGTTTTAAGACTTTCCTGCTCTTGCTTTTTCTGAAACTTATCAGCGTTAATTACTATTAACGAATGTTAATGTTCTGAATTTTCCTTGAGAATCAACCTTTTAAAATCGTACCTTTGTTAATAGCTTGTTAGTGTAGAATGATAACCTGAAAATCCAAGTTTTAAACGTTTAAATTCTAACAGTACTAACACCTTATAATAATACATTATAATTTATTTAAATAAAGATTATAGTTATGTATAGTGAAGAATTGAAGAAAGGATACCTCGAAAAAAAAATTGATCCGTCGCTTGACCTGTTCAAAGAGATCAAGTACCTTCAACAAAAAAAGAATGCCGTTATTCTCGCACATTATTACCAAGACGCTGACATACAAGATATTGCTGATTATATCGGCGATAGTCTCGGATTAGCCCAGGAAGCCCAGAAAACGGATGCAAAAATAATTCTTTTTGCCGGTGTTCACTTTATGGCTGAAACGGCGAAAATTTTAAATCCTGCAAAAAAAGTTTTAATACCGGATCTCAAGGCCGGATGCTCTCTCGCTGATTCTTGTCCGCCCGAAAAATTTGCAGCTTTCAAACAACAACATCCGGATCATATCGTTATTACTTATATAAATTGTACAGCAGAAATAAAAGCGTTGAGTGATATAATTTGTACAAGCAGTAATGCTGTTAAGATAGTAGAAAGTTTACCTAAGGATCAGAAAATTATTTTTGCTCCTGATAAGAATCTTGGCGCTTATATTAATAAAAAAACCGGACGAAACATGGTGTTGTGGGATGGGGCTTGTATGGTACATGAAATTTTTTCGTTAGAAAAAATTATAAAATTAAAGATCCAACATCCCGAAGCGGAATTAATAGCGCATCCGGAATGTGAAGCTGCTGTTTTAGAAAAAGCAGATTTTATTGGAAGTACAACAGCGCTTTTAAATTATTCGAAAAAAAGTAATAAGAAAGAATTTATAGTTGCCACCGAAACAGGGATATTACATCAAATGCAAAAAGCGAGCCCTGGTAAAACGTTTATTCCTGCACCGCCTAATAACAGTTGCGCGTGCAATGATTGCCCTTACATGAAACTAAATACACTCGAAAAAATATACAACGCTTTAAAATACGAACAACCCGAACTTTTAATGGATGAAAGCCTGCTTTTATCAGCTAAAAAACCTATAGTAAAGATGCTGGAATTATCTTCCAGATTCGGTTTATAAATCTTATATTTAAGGAGATAAAAAGTGAGCTTTTTTAACAGACATATTCTTTTATTTTTTACTGTTCTTATAGTGAATTATATAACCGCTCAAACCAATCCGAACGGTTTTAATAAATTTTATTATGATAACGGGGCTTTATCATCTGAAGGATATATGAAAGATGGTAAACCGGATGGTTATTGGAAAAATTACTTTAAGAATGGAAAAGTAAAAACAGAAGGTAACCGAAAAAATTTTTTATTAGATAGTATCTGGAAATTTTATTCTGAGAATGGAAGATTAGCTAAAAGTATTTCTTATAAAGAAGGAAAAAAGGATGGTTATACCTGTGTATATGATACCGGACAAAAAATAGTATCACGTGAACTTTTCGTGAATGATATAAAACAAGGTGTTACAAAATATTATCATAGGTCAGGAAAAGTAAAACAAACATTACCGTATATAGCAGGTAAACCGGAAGGTATTTCTTACGAGTTTAATGAAGATTCTGTTATAGTTGCTATTTTCCGTTATAAACAAGGTGTTCTGCAGGGATTGGAAAGAATAAACAGAACAGATCATGAAGGAAAAAAACAAGGAATATGGAAAGAGTTCTATGATGATGGAAAAGTAAAAAAGGAGTCACGTTTTAATGATGATGTTTTAGATGGATATGTGAAAGAATATGACACAAAGGAAAGCCTGGTTAAAATAAATAAATACAGTTTCGGAAAAGAAATTAAGAATGCTCCTGAATTAGCAGTAGTAGAAATATTCAAGCAATATTATGATGACGGAACTTTAAAATATGAAGGTCCTTATGCAGATGGTTACGCTGTAGGAACACATTACCATTATAAACAAAAATACCAGTGTGATTCTTTATTATTCCGTCGAGATGACAGTACTGAGGTCTGGATCCGTAAATGGGTTTGCAGGAATGTTCCTGTTCCTGATTCGGCAATCACATATTTCGAAGGAATTATTATTGAAAAAGGCCCGGTAGATAGTATCAGGCAAAAAACAGGTACGTGGATAGAATATCATAACACCGGAGAATTCAGGGCAAAAGGATTATGTGCAGGCGGAAACAGGATAGGAGAATGGATATTCTATTATCCGAATGGAAAAATAGAACAAAGAGGATTGTATGATAAAAAAGGCAGGCCTAAAGGCGCGTGGAAATGGTTCTATGAGAATGAAGCTTTGATGCGCGAAGAATTTTATGTGAACGGAAAACGCGAAGGCCCTATGACAGATTACGGCGAAGACGGAAAGATCTTAACCAAGGGAGAATATTTTGATAACATGCAGGAAGGAATTTGGGTATATGAAACGCCTGAATATAAAGAGATAGGAAAATACACTAATGACAAACAAGATAGTACCTGGAGGAGTTTTTATATGCCGAAAGGAAAACCGCGTTTTGAAGGAAAATTCCTGAATGGGGAACCGGAAGGATTACATACCTGGTATTATGAGAATGGACAAAGAATGTTCTATGGAAATTATGCGGGCGGTATGAGGCAAGGCGACTGGTTCTTTTATGATGAGAATGGGTATAATTATTTACGTATCACTTATGACAACGACATTGAAATAAAATTCCAGGGACAAAAGATAAAACCAACCTACGAGGAAAGCCTTCGCGATTATTCCAGTACGATCAAGAAAAAGAAAAAAGACGAAGAGGGTGAGCAATAAGAAGAAAATATCTGAGCCATTCCGCACCGATGCTTTAGATAACTTACCGGTAGCTGTTATTATTTTCGACAATAGCAGGATCTATTATATAAACAAACTGGGACAAGATATTTTAGGTTCAAAAAGATCTAAAGATTTTTTGAAAGAAAAAGTCTCGGTATTTGATTTTCTATTACCGGAGTACCGTAAGATTATTAAAGCTAATAATGTAAAAATACTTAACGGTAAACCACACGAAAGATTAGAGTTCAAGATCAAGAACCTTAAAGGAAAAGTATTACATTTTGAATCAAGTTCTAACCGAATCGAATTCAATGGTAAGAAGGTAATTCAAACCACGCTGCAGGAAGTTACCGGTAGAAAAGCGCAGGAAGAAGAATTAAAGGAGATCCGAGAAAAATTCAAGATCATTTCTGATAACGCCCACGATGTAATTTATTTTTTTACATACTCTCCAAAACCAAAGTACCTTTACATCAGCCCTTCTGTTGAAAAAGTATTAGGCTATAAGGTTGAGAATTTTTACAAAGACCCTTTCTTTCTGAATAAAAAAACCATTGGCCAAAATAATGAATTAAAAAAACACGAGCGCTCTGCTTCCGCCCTTCAAAAGAAAAACACACTCAAGCAAAAGAAAGTGGTTTATCAGTTAGTAGGCAAAGACGGTAAAAAAATATGGATGGAAGACCATATTCTGCCAGTAAAGGACGCAAAAGGAAAAATAAAATTTGTATTTGGGATTGTAAGAGATATCACAGACCTTAAGAGTAAAGAGGAAGAGATCAAGCAGAAGTGGGGCAACTATCAAACCATGTTGGATCAATCCCCGTTCGCGTTTTTCATTCACAGGAATGGAAACTGCGAGATGTGTAATAAAGAAGCCGCAAGGATACTCGGCTACAATTCTCCTGAAAAAGTGTATGGCAAATACCTTATAAATTTTATCGTACCCGAGCAAAGAGAGAGGGCTTTGTTGCGCCTCAAGGATGCATTGGCAGGAAAAGAATTGGATTTTATTCCTTACCAGATCACTAACATAAAAGGAAAAAAAGTCAGCGTGGAATTAAAATCAATGCCAATGATTTTTAGCGGTAACAATTGTGTGCTAACGATCATGCAGGACGTTACTAATAAAGAAATATACGCGAAAGAAAAGATGCGAGCCGAGTTAGCCGAAGAGCACAATAAAGGCCTTATAAAAGAAATTGCTCTCCGCAAGAAAGTCGAAGCGAAATTAATTGAGAACGAAAAAGAATTGATCAACCAGGCCGCTAAATTAAGCGCGATCTTCGAAAGCAGTTCGCATTTAGTTTGGACTGTTAATCAAAATTTTGAGCTCACTTATTTTAATAATAATTACTTCAACACATTTAAAAGCAAATATGGAATTGAGCCCGTATTAGGAAAGGTCGCTTTTGATTTTATACCGGCGCCGTTTAAGGAGGAAAATAAAGCGATATGGCACCCCCTTTATACGCATGTGTTAACCGGGAAGCAGGTTGTTTTTGAACGTAAAGACAAAAACTCGAAAGGCGAAGAAGTTTACAGGGAGGTTTTTTTAAGTCCTATCAGGAACGAAAAAGGCAAGGTATTTGAAATTGCCTGTTTGGCCCATGACATCACTGAAAATAAGCGCTACGAAAAAGAAAATGTAGAGCAGGCCTCAAAGATCAAAGCTATTTTCGAAAGCGGTACGCATATTATGTGGACCGTGAATAAGAACATGGCGTATACCTCCTTCAACAAAAATTTTTCTGACGCGATCTGGGACCTTTACAATAAGCGACCGGAAAAGAATAAAGAACTTACACGGCCCGATAACCAATACGCGAGCGCGGAATATCATACTTTTTGGAATGGAAAATACGAAGAAGCATTCAAAGGAAAAGAAATTGAATTTTTAAGCGAGCGCACAAACGCAAACGGACAAAAGGTTTTCAGGCAGATCTATTTACACCCCATCTATAACGACCGGGAGGTTATAGAAGTTTCCGGAATGGGGATTGACATTACAGACAAGATCATAAACGAACAAAAAATAGTTAACCAGGCCGCAAAACTGAACGCGGTATTTGACGGAAGTTCGCATTACATCTGGACAATAGACGGAGACAGCAGGCTAACCTCTTTTAATAAGAATTACGTGGAACTGATCACTAGAACTTATGGCGCTGTCCCGCAAATAGGAATGTGTATCAATGCAGAACCCTTCGTTAGCACGGAGGAGTATAATAAGTGGTGGGTAGAGCAATTAAAAAAAGCATTAAGCGGAGAAAGATTGAATTTTGAAACTGTATTTACGGATGAAGAGAATAATAAAATTTACCTGGACGTGTTTCTGAACCCGATCTATCATGATAACAAGATCATTGAGGTTTCGGGAATTGCTCACGACATTACAGAGCGAGTTCATCATGAAGAAAGAGTTCAGCAATCGCTAAAGGAAAAAGAGGTTCTTTTAAAAGAGGTGCACCATCGTGTAAAAAATAACATGCAGGTGATCTCGAGTATTTTGAATTTACAATCGTCGTACGTTACGGATCAATACGCCCTCAATCTTTTAAAGGAAAGCCAGAACAGGATCAAGACCATGGCTTATATTCACGAGTCGTTGTATCAGAACAAAACTTTTACAAGCATTAATTTTTCAGAGTACATTTCTACTCTAAGCAGTAATATTTTACAATCATACGCAGCTTCCAGTCAAAAAGTAAAATTGGAGCTGGATATTCAAAAGATCATCCTTAACCTGGATACCTCTATCCCGGCAGGCCTGATCATCAATGAATTGGTTACAAACTCCATAAAACACGCCTTTACGGAGTCGAACGAAGGGATTATTTTAATAAATTTGCACACTAAGGATAATGTCTTATTTTTGGAGGTATCCGACAACGGGAAAGGTTTCCCGAAAGAGGTAGACTTTAAGAACACAAACTCTTTAGGGCTTCAATTAGTTAACACGCTGGTTGAGCAACTTAACGGCAAACTGGAACTAAGTGTCAACAAGAACGGGGGAACTAGTTTTTATATAAATTTCCCAATGTAAAGCTATATGGAAAAACTGAATATTTTTATTGTTGAAGACGAGAGCATCGTTGCAAAAGACATCCAGAATAATCTTATAAAATTAGGCTATAATGTTTTGGGAATTGCCAATAACGGAAAAGACGCTATTGAACAAATAAAGGAAACCAATCCTGATGTGGTATTAATGGACATCATGATCAAGGGTGACCTGACCGGAATAGAAGTTGCTGAACAGGTTCGTAAATTCATTAGCGTTCCGGTTATATTTTTAACCGCTTACGCTGACGAGAGCACCTTAAGCCGCGCAAAAGTTACTGAGCCTTACGGATACATTTTAAAGCCATTCAAGGAGATCGATCTTCACAGTACGATCGAAATGGCGGTGTACAAACATCAAAAGGATTCAGCGCTACAAAAAGAACGTGATTTTTTATACTCATTAGTTGAGAATAAGGACGGATCACAAAGCGATATTTTATTTGTAAAAGCGAACAGCCGTTTAGTAAAAGTTTATTTAAAAGATATTTATTACGTTGAAGCGCTGAAAGATTATGTGATCATCAATACTCAATACGCTCGCTATACTGTTCATTCAACCATGAAAGATATTGAGAAGAAACTAGGCACATTAGAATTTATCCGAGTTCACCGTTCTTACATAGTGCGCATTGATAAAATTCAGGCTATCGAGAACCAAACGGTTGTTTTAGAGAATGAGAAAAAAGCACTTCCTGTTGGAGGATCTTACCGTGATGAACTTTTAGGAAAGTTAAATTTATTATAAGAAACCATTATTAAAAGAAAAGCCCCTTCTGTTCGGAGGGGCTTTTTTATTTCTCAAAATCAGTTCGTCTCCCGTGGCGGAGAAGCTGCGAACTTATTTATTATTGATCAGCTTAATACTTCCTGCAGCCGAGCCATCTGTGAATAACGAAGCCACATAAACGCCTTCTGATAAATTTCCTGCATCAAAAACAACGGAAGTTTTTCCGCGTTCCATCATATAAATTGTTTTGATGGTTTTACCTGTCAGATCTGTAATTGTGATATGCGCTTCTTTTGCCGTTTCTAAAATGTAAGCATCAATTGTTGTTGATCCAATGAACGGGTTCGGATAGTTTTGTAATAAAGACGATTTAACCACGTCGATCCCGGTTAAAGGCTCTGCACTTTTCTTTTCAAAATATGTTGCCTGATCGCCAATGATCTTTAATTCTACTCTTCTGTTCAGGATTTTTCCTTTTTCATTTGTATTATCATAAGCAGGCATTGTTTCGCCTTTGCAATTGATCGTGATTTTTTCTGCCGCAACGCCTTTACCTTGTAAATAGGCAGAAATGTTATTTGCTCGATCGCAGCTTAATTCTTCGCTGCTTTCATTATCTGTATGGCCGGTCAATAAGATTTTTCCGCCATAGCTTTTGTATTGTTTTGCTAAAGCGTCTAATAAATTCTTATAGGTTTCGTCAATTGCTTTTTCGTCTTTGTCAAAAAGAACATTGTAACGTTTTTCATAACTAACAATGCTTCTGCCTTCTAACAATACACCCGAGTCGTACGCATTATCGCCAACGTCGGCGATCGCTAATTTAATATGGTAAGTTTTGTAAGGGACAACAGCCTGGCGGATCTCCATTAATTTGGTCATACCATCATATTCTAATCCCATGCTTCCGTCTAAATTACTTACATAAAAAGCAGAGTTGTTGGCTTTTGTGCGGGCATAACTATTAACAGCCCCATTATTGATGTTGTTTACGCTGACAGGAGTTTTTGTATTTGGAACAACTGCCAGGTTCTGTACATCCTTAATTCCTTCGCCACTGATAAAGAAACCAAACACATCGTTGTATTCAGAACCAACATACTCGTCATATTCTTCTGATCCGAACACATAATTAAAGCTCAAAGAATCAGAGGTTGGCACAACATCTAATTCAATAACACAAGCATCAAAAGTTTTCTTACCCTTTTCTAAAAGTTTTTCCAGATCAGCGCAGCCCGTTGCCTGGTCTGGCTTAGTTCCCCTGCCCTCTGCGTTAGCGTGTGTATTGTTTGATGTGCTGCCCGACATATTCTTTGATGAAAGGCCAACAATTCCTCCTGTAGTCATCACCAATCCTTTGCTCATACCGAGGCGGGCTTTCTTGTCTTCAAAAAAGCCGTAAGCTTCGTCGCTCGAGGTTTTGGTGATCGAATAACTTTTAAGCACTACTCCATCGCCAACCATGCTTTGCAATAGTTTCTGAACACTCATGTGGCTACTCGGATTTGGATCGGCTTTAAATACTTTAAAATCGGCCGCGTATTGTGCGTTTAAACAAAGACTAAATAAACTTGTGGCTGTGGTAAGGTATAATTTTCTCATGGCTAAAGGTTTTTGTAATAACTTTTAAATTGAGATGCGGTTACGGAGAACTTTCCATAAAAGTATTTTAAGTTTTTGATCTGCTATTAAACTAAGCCAATTAACGTTTAACCCCTATGCCATTAAAATGTCCTATCTTTGCAAAAGTTTTGACTCAACAATATGATATAATTGTAGTAGGCGCCGGTCATGCCGGCTGCGAGGCTGCCGCTGCCGCTGCCAACATGGGATCCAAAGTGCTTTTAGTGACCATGAACATGCAGACCATTGCCCAGATGAGTTGCAACCCCGCTATGGGTGGAATCGCCAAAGGCCAGATCGTAAGAGAAATTGATGCCCTTGGCGGGTACAGCGGTATCGTTTCTGATTTTTCGGCTATCCAATTCAGGATGCTGAACAGAAGTAAGGGCCCCGCAATGTGGAGCCCAAGAACTCAAAACGACCGGATGATGTTTGCCGCGAAGTGGAGAGAAATGCTGGAGCAAACACCAAATGTTGATTTCTGGCAGGACACGGTTCACTCTTTAATTATCAGTAAAGACGGCAAGCGCGTTGAAGGGATCATCACCGGAATGGGTATGGAATTCAAAGCGAAAGCGGTTGTACTAACCAACGGAACTTTCTTAAACGGAATAATTCATATAGGAGAAAAACAATTAGGTGGCGGAAGAACCGGGGAATCGGCATCACACGGAATCACTGAACAATTGGTAAAGTTGGGCTTCGAAAGCGGGCGCATGAAAACCGGAACGCCTCCTCGAATTGACGGTAGATCTTTAGATTATTCGAAGATGGAGGTCCAGGATGGAGATGATGCGTTCGCGAAGTTTTCTTTCGAAGAAGGGCATTCTCCTTTTCAAAGCGGAGACAAAAAGCAACTCCCTTGTCACATTACTTACACCAACGAAAAAGTTCACGAAATTCTAAGAACGGGATTTGAAAAATCTCCAATGTTCCAGGGGAGAATTCAAGGGTTAGGGCCGAGATATTGTCCGAGTATAGAAGATAAAATAACGCGCTTTTCAGAGAGAGAGCGACATCAGCTGTTTGTAGAGCCTGAAGGGTGGAATACTGTTGAGATATACGTGAATGGATTTTCTACTTCTTTACCAGAAAGCACTCAGTATCAGGCGCTTAGGTTAATTCCGGGTTTTGAGTGCGCAAAAATGTTCCGTCCGGGCTACGCTATTGAATATGATTACTTCCCTCCTACTCAATTAGGATTAACGCTCGAGACGAAGCTAATCGACAATTTATATTTCGCAGGACAGATCAACGGAACAACCGGATATGAAGAAGCGGCTTGCCAGGGATTAATGGCGGGAATAAATGCGCACTTAAAAATTAAAGAGAAGCCTTCTTTTGTATTAAATCGTTATGAGGCTTATATCGGAGTTCTCATCGATGACCTTGTTACAAAAGGGACAGAGGAACCATACCGCATGTTCACTTCCCGCGCGGAATATCGCTTGCTTTTAAGGCAAGATAATGCGGACACACGCCTAACTCCTTTAGCTTATAAAATGGGGCTGGCATCAGAAAGCCGCTTCAAAAGAGTTGAACAGAAAGTTGAGAACACACAAAGGCTGATCAAATATTTTAAGAATACAAGCGCTGAGCCCAACCAAATAAATCCATATTTGGAAAGCCTTAACTCTGCCCCGGTTTCACAAAAGTTGAGGTATTATAATATTTTGTCCAGGCCGGATGTTTCTATAAAGGGAATCCTTGAGCATAGTCCCGATGTACAAAATGCTGTTACCGGAATAGACGAAGAGACTATTGAGCAAGCCGAGATCTTAATGAAATATGAAGGCTATCTGGAACGTGAGCAGGAGAACGCCGAAAAGCTAAAACGCCTGGAAGACCTTAAAATAAAGCCGGACTACAACTACGACTCAATAGTTAGTTTGGGCACAGAAGCTAAAGAGAAACTTAAGAAATTTAAACCCGCCTCTATCGGACAAGCAAGCCGGATCTCGGGAATTAATCCTGCGGACATCTCGGTTCTCTTGGTTCATATGGGCCGTTAAAGTTCCACGTGGAACTATATTTATGCTGCAAAAAATTACCAGCTGCCCGGTTTGTAAGGGCACCGACTTCGAACATTTCTTAAGCTGCAAGGATTATACAGTAAGCCTGGAAAGCTTCAATATTGTATCATGCAAGGCCTGTAACTTTAAGTTCACCAACCCTCGCCCTTCAGATTCTGAGATCGGGAAATACTATAAGTCGGAAGATTACGTTTCGCATTCCGATACCAAGAAAGGACTAATAAATCGCCTTTATCATGTAGTCCGAACCAGAACCTTAAAGCAAAAACTGAACTTGATCAGCGCATATGTTTCACGTGGAACAATCCTTGATTACGGTTGTGGTACCGGGATGTTCTTAAAGACCTGCGCTGATGCTGGCTGGAAATCTTTCGGTTTTGAACCAGACCCCGACGCTAAGAAATTGGCGGAAGGAAAAGACTTAAGCGTGGCTACTACCAAGGAAGCCTTGACCGGAACCAAGTTTGATATTATTAGTTTGTGGCACGTATTGGAGCATGTAACTGACCTGGATGAAACGCTTCAGTTCTTTTCCAAAAGCATTGCAGACAATGGCCGCCTTATCATTGCGGTCCCTAATTACACGTCAGCCGATGCAAAACATTACGGGGAGTTTTGGGCGGGCTACGACGTTCCAAGGCACATTTATCATTTCGAAATTAAAACCCTTAAGAAGCTTTTAGGGAATTATGGGTTTGAATTGCAAGAAACCAAACCAATGGTCTTCGATAGTTATTACGTTAGCATGCTTTCCGAAAAATATAAAACAGGCTCTATAAACTATTTTAAAGCCTTTATCAGCGGCTTCAAGTCTAATTCCTCGGCCAAGGATCCTTCGCAATACTCAAGCGTTGTATACGTCTTTAAAAGGGCGTAAAGGTTATAATGTTTCACGTGGAACAATCTTAAAGGGACTTCGGTCCCTTTTCTTTTGTGCTTCACTTAATTCTTTGCTTTAGGACGGTTATTGACCGTCCACTTGAGTTAAGAATGTTCCAGACGCAAGTACTTAAGTTAAACTTTTAACAAATGTATTCTTTACAACCCTCTTTTGCGACTAAAGAAATATTTAACATTGAATAGAATAACTTGAATTCCTCTAGTGCGCTAAAATCAATTATTAGCATATTATAATCTGTTATAAAAACTTATTTTTCATAGTCATGATATAAATATAAAGATGTTTAAACAACTTGTTAAAACCTTAACTTAACACCTCTTTCCTTTTGTTTCCTTAACTAATCGTTAAAGTCAGGGAGAATAATTGTATTCCAAAAGCTTTGATGAAACCAACATACACTTTGCCTCTAATAGATGACAAATAGCAAAACTTTATGGTCGCTACAAGAAAACACCTGACTCGAGAATTTGGAATGTATTAGCGAAAGCCGAAAGGACAATTAAACAAAACAATTCCAAACACCATCCTAAGAGGAGCCGGAGAATCCGGTATTAATTACTTTTTAGAAGCTTGAGATTGATAAGAATAATTTATCCGGGTCGAGGAGCCGGGTTTTAAATTGTGTTCCGCAAACAAACAAACAAGCCGTATAAAGGAAATGAATCTTAAAAGGAAGCTCTGTTTTAATTCCGTTTTTGTCTGTTTTTATTTAGTACTTTGGTTGAAGCGTTGGCCTCAATGAAAACTAAATTAAAATACCTTTTCCTCCTTTTGTTTTCTTCAGCGCTCGCCTACTCTCAAAACACAGAAAGCATTTCGCGATCTTTAAGAAAGCTTCAGAAAAAGGACCTTCATGATACGAGTAAGATCAGCATATATCTGACATTGGCCTCAGAATATATTTCCTACTACAACGACAGCTCACTTTGTTTCCTTGATGCAGCAGACGATCTTTTAAAAGTTCGCCGCGATCCAAAAGCAGAACGCGACGCAAAGTATTTACGCTCAATAGTTTACTATACAACCTCTGACTTTGACAAAGCCCAATGGCCTCTAAACCAAGCGATTAAGTTGGCCAGGGAAGCTAATGACAATGAGATTTTAGCGCAGTCGTATAATTTAATGGGCGCGATTCAATTTAACTTGGGAAATTATCCGGAAGCAATAAAACAATACAACAATAAATTAGAAATCGTAAAAGCAATTGGTGATACGATCTCGATCATCGAAACGTATTATAATATTTCGTTGATCAATAATGCAGAGGGAAGTTATTGCCAATCCCTCGAAAACAATTATGCGGCATTAAGTCTGTCTGAAAAAAAGAGAGATTCTGTCAGTATGATGGTAGTATACGAGGGCCTCGGAATTTCATACACCAAAATAAACGATACTAAAAAAGCCATTATCAATTTAAAAAAGGCTTTACAGATCGCTATTAATTACGGGAAGACCTATGAAGAAGCCGGCATTTGGGTAGATCTCGGAAACGTTTACCAGGCCAAAGGCGAACAGGAAAAAGCGCTCTACTATTATAAAAGGGGAGAGGAAACAGCAAAACGGAACGGCGATAAATTAGTAGAATCGATAGCGCTTTCCGGTAAAGGGGTTTCATTAATGAAGATGAAAAAGTATGAAGAGGCACTTTCTATTTTTGATCTCGCAAACATAATTCATAACGACGTCGCATATAAAAAGGGGATAGCCGAAAACCAATTGCACATGTCAGAGTGCAATATCGGTCTTGGAAAATATAAGGAAGCCAGGGTGCTGGCCTTGAATTCTTTGTTAGAATCGAAACAGATCGGCGAAAGGAAACTGGAAGGGGACGCCTACTATTCTTTGAGCGCGATCTATGAGAAATTAAACAATTGGGATAGTGCGTATTTCTGCTTCAAGAAACATATTCAAATAGACTCTGCGCTTAGCGATCAGAACATGATAAAGAAAATTGCTGATTTTGAAGCGGCCCGCGAAAAAGAGAAAAAAGACGAAGAACAAAAGAACGCAGAAAGATTAGCTCAGGCGGAATTCGAAAAGCAAAAACAAATCCGAAACATTATCTTGGCCGCCTCAGGAATTGTTTTGCTTCTCTTGTTGTTTTATTACCGGAACTTTAAAAAGAATCAAAAAGCCAATATTGAGATCAAAGAAAAGAAAACAGATATTGAACATAAGAATAAAGATATCCTTGACAGTATTAATTATGCGAAACGTCTGCAACAGGCAATCTTGCCTGATAACCGGGAAATAAAACAGCTTTTGCCGGGAGCCTTCGTGATCTATAAACCAAAAGAAATCGTAAGCGGTAATTTTTATTATGCCGAGCGAGATGAAGAGAATGTGATCCATGTGGCGGTTGCTGATAGCGCCAAGCAAGGTGTGCCCGGAGCCTTCATGAGCATCTCGGTTTATAATACGTTAAAACAAGCTTTGAAAAAGAAAGACAAAAAGGATCCGGCCGCGGTTTTGAACGACGTTGATAAAGGCCTAAATGATTTTTTGAGAAATAATGCGGGCGCCAAACATAAAGAGGGAGTTATAATGGCGTATTGCAATATTGATCTGAAAGAAAAAAAACTAAGATTTTCCGGCAGTGGAATACCATTATGGATTTCAAGGACAGGAAACGAAGTAATCGGCGAAGAAATAAATTCTGACGGGAAGAGAAAACTCTATGAACTGAAAACAATAGCGCTGCCGCTCGGAAAAGATCAAACCGCAAAGAAGTTCGAGGCCCACGAAATAACTATTGAAAGCGGGGACAGGGTCTGTTTTTTCACAGAAGGTGCGCTTTCCCAAACACAAGAGCTTTCTGTTCTATTAAACAACGAATCAGCAACAGAAGAAAACATAATTAATGCATTTAACACAAAAGCATCCCAGCTGAAAGATGTTTGTTTAATGACTATCAGGTTTTGAGATATTGGATCATCATATTTATCTTTTTTGTTTTTGACCTGCCGGCCCAGAAGGAAAAACCGCAACCAAAATATTCAGCTGCTGACACGGCTGCAATACGACTAATGATCAATAAAGGAACCGATCACGCCTCTAATAATAACGATAGCGCAATGTGGTACGCCGATAAAGCAATTGACGTCTCGCTTAAGATCAGGAACGATATTTTGCTTGCCAATGGATTTTACCTGAAAGCCAAAGTATATTATTTTGGTTCCGATTTTAGTTCGGCGCAATTCTATCAATACAAAAGCCTGGTTTTGGCACAAAAATTGGGAGAGCGGGACCTTGAGTCAAGAGCTTATAATCTTGGTGGCGCCATCTTTTTCAATCTTGGGAAATATGATGACGCCCTAAAACAATATAACAACCGTTTAAAGATCAGCTCCTCGCTAAAAGACACAAGTTCGGTTATACAGGCTTATTTCAACATCGCCCTTCTGTATAACACAAAGGGCTTACACGACCGGGCGGTAGAAATGAATTATAAAGCGGTAGAGATCGCAGAAAAGCGCCACGACACGATCAACATGATGGCCCTGTATGAGGGATTGGGGCAATCTTATTATCAAATGAAAGACAAAGCAAAAGCAACGGCCTTTCTGAACAAAGCGTATCAGCTTGCCCTTATTAAAAATCAAGAATATGAACAGGGTGGAATATTGATCGATCTCGGGAATATCTATCAGCAGGACGGATATATCAATAAGAAGGAGGGAGAACAATACCAGGCGATCTATTATTATAACGATGCGATCAGAATTACAAAAAAGAACGGGGACAAAAGGAGACAAAGCACGGCAACCTCGAACAAAGCGAAATCTTATCTTATTTTAAAAAGATATAAAGACGCCCTGGCCTTCAATGAAGAAGCAACGAAGATCAACATTGAGATCAATTATACAAAGGGGATCTGCGACGGTTTTGTAACCAAGGCTGAATGTTATTTAGAAACAGGGAAGGAAAAGGAAGCCGAAGAAGCGGCGTTGAAGGCACTGGAAATCGCAAATAATTTAAAGTCTGAAAAAGAACAACACGATTGTTGCGTTCTCCTAAGCAGGATATATGAAAATAGAAAAGATCCAAAGAACGCTTACAAATATTATAAAAAAGCAATAGAGCTGAACGATACAATCGAAGACAGGACGAAGATCAAATCAATAGCAGAGCGCGGTCTCGAATACGAGCGAAAAAAAACAGAGCGACAACAGGAGTTCAAAGTATTGGAAGAAAAAGCGCGCCTTAGAAAGCAAAAACAGATCCGGAATGTTTTTCTCGGCGGCGGAATTATTATGTTGGTCATTCTTTTGTTCATTGTAAGGATCTATCTAAAAACACGGCGTGCCAATGCGGAGATCGCCAGGCAAAATAAAATACTTGAAGAAACGAACGCAAGAATTATCGAGAGCATAGATTATTCGCAGAACATTCAACAAAGTATTTTGCCGCAGCGCAATGCAATCGATAGGCTCTTTCCGGATTATTTTGTTCTGTACAAACCTAAAGATATTGTTAGCGGGGATTTTTATTTTATAGAACCAATACAAACTACCAGGGTAAGCTTAATAGCTTTTGCGTTAGCGGATTGTACCGGTCACGGTGTTCCGGGCGCGCTAATGAGTTTAATGGGACACAGCATTTTAAAAGAGTGTTTAAAGGCACCCGAAGTAAATAGTCCGGGCGAAGGATTGGATTATTTAAATAGAGAACTCTATTCGTTCTTGCGCCAGGGACAAAAAGAAGAACATATCATGGACGGAATGGATATTGCGTTTTGTACAATTGATATGGTAACCGGAGAGGTCATGTTCTCCGGAGCAAATAATCCGTTATGGATCGCAAGCAGGAGAAAGAACATAAAAGATAGTTCAGGAAATGAGTTGAAGTTAAATAATGAAATGAATGGAAACTATCTGTACGAGATAAAAGCTACTAAGCAGCCCATCGGTTTTAACGAGAACCCGAAACAATTCTTAAATCACAAATTAAGATTAGAGAAGGGCGATACGCTGTATTTATTCACTGATGGATTTGCTGATCAGTTCGGAGGCCCCAAAGGAAAGAAATTCAAATACAAACAACTTGGTGAGGTTCTTTTGAATTCAACAAACAAAACGATGCCGGAACAGAAACGCGACCTTGAAAATTCATTTGCGAACTGGAAAGGAAATTTAGAACAGGTAGATGATGTTAGTGTTCTGGGAATCCGTTTCTAATAGCGTGAAATCACTTTCTGTTTAACATAATAAAAATTATTTAGGCTCCCACAATTGAATTTTGTTCCCATCGTTATCCATAATATGAACGAATTTTCCGTAATCGTAAGATTCAATGTTATCACAAACAGTAACGCCTTCTTTTTTTAATTCCTCCACTAATTTTTCAAGATCTTCAACACGATAATTGATCATGAAATCTTTTTTAGAAGGCTCAAAATATTTTGTCTCTTGCTTAAAAGCGTTCCAGGCAGTAGATCCGATCCTTTCATGATCATCTTTTTCGCGCCATTCAAAATTCGCCCCGTAAGGACTTATATCTATGCCAAGATGTTTAGCATACCATTCATTTGTTTTTTTAGGATCAGTGCTTTTGAAAAACACCCCGCCAATTCCCGTTACGCGTTTCATAAAAACTATTTTGAGTTCATTAAGTCTTCAATTTCTCCTGCTTCCAAAGGAATATTCTTCATCAGGTCCATTTGCCCTTTCGAAGTGATCAGGATATTATTCTCGAGACGAATTCCTAAATTCTCTTCGGGAATATAAATGCCCGGTTCAACCGTAAATACCATTCCCGGGCGCATCGGCTCTGCAAAGAAACCAACGTCGTGAACATCCAATCCTAAAAAGTGAGAGGTCCCATGCATGAAATATTTTTTGTAAGCAGGCCATGCCGGATTTTGTTTTTTTACATCGCTTGCTTTAAGTAAACGCAATTTCAATAATTCTTCCGTCATTAATTCGCCAACAGCTTTATTGTATTTCTCAAATGTATTCCCGTCTTTCAACATTTTCGTTGCTGCTTTCATCACCCTTAGAACAGCATCGTAAACGTTGCGCTGGCGTTTTGTGAATTTTCCACTCACAGGCAAACAACGGGTAAGATCACTCGCATAATTTGCGTATTCCGCAGCCGTATCTAATAGTAAAACGTCTCCCGCTTTACATTGTTTGTTGTTCTCAACATAATGTAAAACACAAGCGCTTGCACCGCTTGCAATAATTGGTCCGTAAGCAAAGCCCTGGCTTCTGTTGCGGATAAATTCATGAATTAATTCTGCTTCAATTTCATGTTCCCAAACTCCTGGCTTCACAAATTTCAATAACCTCCGGAATCCTTTTTCGGTGATATCGCAAGCCTGTTGAATCAGTTCAATCTCAACAGCGCTCTTTATAGAGCGGATCTTGTGCATGATAGGAGCAGAGCGCTCGTATTTATGCAATGGATATTTTTGCTGCATCCATTTATTGAAACGCATCTCTGCGGTTTCGGTATTTATATAACGACGCGTATGTTCATTGGTGTTCAGATAAATATTTTCCGCCTGGAAAACGAATGACTGAAACACTTTTTCAAATTCGTGATGCCAGTAAATGTGTTCGATGCCACTAACTTTTGTGGCTTGTTCTTTAGTTAATTTCGCGCCTTCCCAAATGGCAATTAACTCACTTGTTTCTTTTATAAAGAGAACTTCTTTGTGTTTTCCATCTTTTACATCAGGGAATATCATCAGAACAGTATCTTCCTGATCAACTCCTGATAAATAGAAAAGATCGCTGTTCTGACGAAATCCAATTGCGCCATCAGCGTTGGTCGGCAGAATATCATTACTCACAAAAAGACCAAGCGAGCCCGGTTTTAATAATTGTTTGTATTTCCTTCTGTTCTCAACAAACAGGCTTTTATTTATCGGCGAGTATTTCATAATGAAATTTTTATTACACGAATATACATTTAATACAGAGTAAAACAAATCCCTACTACCGGGGGATTATTTTACAAAAACATAAGCTTCCTGAAGCTCGTCTTTAAAATCATTTACTTTTTCTGCGCTCACAAAGGCGGTCTCTTCAAAAAGCTCGCCGTCATCGCTAAAGAAATAAAGATTGATCAGCCCGATATCATCTTCGTTGGTAAAAAAATCTGACCTTATGATCTGTGGCGGAGAAACAATTATTGTATCGCGGCCTTTAAAAAGCAAAAAACCTTTTGTCAGAACTAACTTATTATCGAGCATTCCGAAACGGGAATAATGAAAATCACTTCGCGTATAAAGACCGGCCGAAAGCAGCAACATAAAGAGAGACGCGAACGAGAAGACGCCCGCGTTCACAATGGTAAAAATGGCAAGCGCGATACAAATGACCGATGGAAAATAGGGAGGTTTGTTTATAAAACGAATATCATTAAATGGCTTAAAATGTTTTTCCTGTTCAATTATTTCTTGTTTTATAACACCTATTTGTGTTATTGTTTTATCTGTTTTCTGATTGAGCAGGATCGCAGTAGCCGAATAGAGCAGGGGTAATTCGTTTTTAAATTCTTCCGGCGATTCAAAAAAATGTTCAACCACCACACTTAAGAATTCATTGATGTTTACACCACCGTATTTACGGAAGATGCTCTCGCGGCCCTTTTTCAGATCCCGGAATTCTTTACGCGCGTAAATAAACCACTTTGGAAAATAGGAGTTAAAGAACTCGTCTGTTTCGTGACCGCGAACACCATTAAAGCGAAGGGCATGAGTAAATTCGTGAAGGCCTAAATTTAAATTATCATCGGTTATCTTATAGCCTTCAATAAAACCCTTCCAGCTAAAGGATACAAAGCCGGATAAATTAGTTTCGCCCCTTAAAGTTAAACCGCTGATATGATTTTTAAAATCTGAAGGAAATAAAATAATGGTTTCAAAATAATCGAGCCGCCATTCTTTTAATCCAAGCGTTAATTGAACAGCCGATGCCGAGAGTATAACTTTTACTTTGTTATTGACCGCTAACCCTTTTTGCGCAACAAAATATTTTGAATTCACAAAATCGATAACACGAGCCCTGAATACCGATTTCCATCTCTTGTCGAGCGTGTTATAATAGGCAAAAAACTGACTTAAAAACGGGTCAAGCTGTTCGTGTGTAAGCGATATGTCTATTGGCTCTATCAGAGGCTAAATATTTACAAAATAAGAAAAAACCTCAATAAAACGGCGTTTCGTTGAGTGGAGCAAAGCTATTAATTATCCTGTGAATTGCCTCCGACGGATGAAGGGTGTAAATTGTAGCTGGAAAACTACTATCATGGAAAAGAAGAAATTACATTTTTTACTGGCTTTTTTAGTGTGCGGCTTTTTTGCAAACGCGCAAACAAGCTCAATAGCCAAACGCTGGTACGAAGCCCCTGAAAATTCGAAGGGCGATACAATATGTTTCAAAACCACGCCTCATGTATTAGCGCCAAACGACGACCCCGCATACCATTGGTCTGATTTTACATTGAATGTAAATAATTCATTTGATATTAAATACTGGAGATTTTGTCCGAGCGGTAATTACGCGTATATGGGAACCTGGTCAGGTCCGACTTCCGGAAAAGTGATCCTTGATTTCGGGGCAGGAAAATCTAAATGCGAAATGCAGGTCATTTCAGTTAACGCTACTGAACTTAAAGCGATCATAAAAGAAACTACAAACTAATTCTTACATCCAATGAAACGAATTTATTCACTTTTAATTTTACTGATCGCTTTCAGCGCAAAGGTTGGTTATTCCCAATTGCAAACAGCGAAATGGTATTTTGGCGCACAGGCGGGGTGGGACTTTATGGGAATGCCTACCGTTCTTACGAATGGAATGATGAATCCCTGGGAAGGTTGTGCGAGTATTGCTGATAACACAGGAGCGTTATTGTTCTATACAGATGGAATTACAGTTTGGAATAAAACTCATGCTGTAATGGCAAACGGAACAGGTTTATTCGGGAACGGCTCTTCAACGCAATCAGGTGTAATTGTACAGAGACCCGGCAGTACTAACATCTATTATATTTTTACTGTCGATGCACAAGCGGCACCGAACGGATTAAGATACTCAACGGTTGATATGAGTTTAGCTGCCGGGAACGGATCAGTAACCGTAAAGAACACGCCGCTGCAAACGCCTAGTACCGAAAAGATAACCGCAGTTCGTCATTGTAACGGTGTTGATATTTGGGTTGTGACACACGATTGGTTATCGAATAATTTCAGATGTTTTTTAGTAACAGCTGCAGGCGTTGGCGCTCCGGTGAACACCGCTATTGGAACCGTACACAATGGTAGTAACGCTAACACTATCGGGCAAATGAAAGCTTCCCCGAACGGAAGGAAGTTAGCCTTAGCAATTCATGACGCCCCATTCAATTCATTTGAAACCTTTGATTTTGATAACGCAACAGGAGTTGTAAGTAACCCTTTAACATTAGGAACAACATTCCCGTGGGCATATGGTGTAGAATTTTCTCCAGACGGAACAAAATTATATGGCGCGTATTATGGGGGCGGTTCTTACAGAATGTATCAATGGAACATGTGCGCCGGATCGAACGCGGCCATTATTGCATCGCAGTATTTAGTGTTCACGCTTCCTGTTATGCCTTTTTCAATCCAGGCAGCATTGAACGGCAAACTTTATGTTTGCCGCTATCAGCAACAGATCAACGGTGTAATTAATGCACCGAACGCTTTAGGTGCCGCGTGTAATTATGTCGACTTAGGGCAATCTACCGCGCCACGAATAAATAATTTAGGCTTACCGAATTTTGTAACAAGCTATTTAAAAGCGCCGCCGCCGCCATTCACATATACGGTAAACGCGGCAGTTAGCTGTCTAACGGCCTCCTTCTCTCCCCCTGCTATTTCAACAGTGGCAGCGACATGTTCTTCGGCAGGATTTTCTGTAACCGGAATGACCTGGACATTCGGAGATCCGGGATCCGGGCCCGCAAACACATCAACTTTAACTAACCCCGGTCACACATATCCGGGGCCAGGAACATATACTGCGCAGCTGATCATTAAATACGCTTGTAATGCGGATACAATAAAATTACCGGTTACGTTAACCTCACCAACAATCGCGATCAATACAACATCAGCAACCTGTTCAACCCCGGGCTCAGCCACGGTTACTGCCGGTGCCGGAACCGGACCGTATTCATATACTTGGACGCCAACTGCGCAAACAACTTCTGTGGCAACTAATCTTTCGCCAGGCATTTACACGGTTACTGTAAAAGATAACGGCGGCGGATGTGTTGTGACAGGAACGGCCAATCTTGGAACGCAAAGCGTGATGACCGCAACAGCTACTTCTTCGAGTGTTACTTGTAATGGCGCTTCAACAGGATCGGCAACATTAGCAATAACCGGATCGGGACCTTTCAATTATACATGGACGCCAAGCGCTCAAACAACATCTGTAGCAAGTAATCTTGCCGCAGGGGTGTACACCGTTACAGGACAAAATAGTGTTAGTGGTTGCAGCGTAACGCAAACAGTGAATGTTGCCCAGCCGACCTCATTGGCATTGAACATTGCGTCGAGTTCGCCAACCGCCTGTGCAGGAAGCAATATCACCTTAACAGCGACAGCAAGCGGCGGAACCCCCAACTACAATTATCAATGGACCGCAGGGCCAACGAACTCTGTTTATACGGTTTCACAAGCAACAGGCGGAAATTATACTTATACCGCAACAACAACTGATGCGAATAGTTGTGCGCGCACAACTACTTTTGCGGTTACGTTTGTAAATAATCCAACGCTTGCAGCTACAAGTTCAACCGTTTGTATTGGTAACACCGCAACTTTAACAGCAAGCGGCGCTTCAACTTATACGTGGAATCCCGGAAATTTTGTAGGAAGCTCTTATACTTCAGCGCCTGCGACCACAACAACAATGAGTGTGATTGGGGCAATCGGCGCGTGTACTGCAACTGCAAACGCTATCATCACTGTTAATCCTTTACCTGTACCAAACGCAACTAATACAGGGCCTTATTGCCCGGGAAATACAATTCAATTGAATGTAGGGCCATTTAGCTCGTATTCGTGGGCCGGCCCGAACTCGTTTACTTCTAACATTCAAAACGCAACGCAAGCGAACGCACAAACCACAAATGGCGGAAATTACATTGTAACAGTTACTGACGCAAACGGATGCTCAAACACTTCGACTACAAATGTTGTTGTTAATCCTACTCCTGTGGTTAATGTCGGAAGCAACAGCCCTGTTTGTATCAATACAGCGATCAATTTAACCTCAACGGGCGGCGGAACTTATACATGGGCTGGCCCGAATTCATTCAGTTCAACATTACAAAACCCAACAATTCCTGCCGCAACAACAGCTGAAGCCGGAGTTTATACAGTTACCGTAACCACTTTGGGATGTACAAATACAGGAACCGTGAGTGTAACGGTTACCACCCCTACAGCTTCAGCCGCTAACACGGGCCCTTATTGTGCAGGAGCAACAATGAGCCTTAGCTCTTCTGCCGCATCAACTTATACATGGAGCGGCCCCGGCTTTTCTTCAAACGCTCAAAACCCTACTCAGGCGAATTCAACACCTGCAATGTCTGGAACATATACTGTGATGGTGTCGATAGGAAGTTGTACGGCAAGCGCAACTACAAATGTTGTTGTGAATGCCTTACCAACTCCAACCGCAGGAAGCAATAGCCCTGTTTGTGTAGGTCAAGCGATTAATTTTACTTCCAGCAATGCGGTTTCTCATGCATGGGCTGGCCCCGGCGGATTTACATCCAGCGTTCAGAATCCTGTTATCTCTGTTTGTGGAATGATAAACAACGGAACAAATACTTTAACCGTTACCGATGCAAACGGATGTTCAAATTTTGTTACGGTTAACGTTGTAGTTAATCCGCTTCCAAGCATTACTGTAAATAACCCAACCGTTTGTGTGAACCAGGCGATCAATTTTACTGCAACCGGCGGCACAACTTATTTCTGGGCCGGACCAAACAGTTTTACTTCGAATGTACAGAACCCAACCATTCCAAGCGCAGCATCAAACATGTCAGGACAATATACTGTTGTTGCGATCAGCGCAGCGGGATGTTCAAACACGGCAGTATCAAACGCAACCGTTTTCCCTTTACCGAGTCCAAATATTACAAGCAACAGCCCTGTTTGTGTCGGAGGAACTTTAAACTTACAAGGTAGCGGCGGCGCAAGTTATGCATGGAGCGGTCCAGGTTACACAGGATTAAATCAAAATCCAACTATTAATAATGTTGCGGCTTCAGCAAGCGGAGTTTATACATTATTAGTAAGTTCAGGAAGTTGTACGGCAAGCACAACCTTTACTGTTGTTATTAATCCGTTGCCAGTGTTTAGTTTCACCGGAAGCAATGTATTGTGTAACGGACAAAGTAACGGAACCTCAACAGTGAATGTTACTGTTGGTACAGGACCTTTTAATTATAACTGGAGCACTATTCCATCTCAAACTACACAAGACGCTTCTAATTTAGCTGCGGGAACTTATACTTGTGTTGTAACAGACGCGAACGGTTGTACAAGTATGGCGTCAACACAGATCACACAACCAACAGCGTTCTCGGTTTCTATCAACAGCACTACGTTTTCTGCTTGTGCAAATACACCCATCAATGTAACGGCAATTGGCGCAGGCGGAACGGGCCCTTATAATTACAATTGGGTATCAGGCCCTGCAGCATCAGGATACGCAGTGAACGAAACTGTTTCAGGAAATTATATTTATACTGTTAACGCAACGGATGCATTTAATTGCCCGGCGACAAATGTGATCAACCTAACGTTCCATCCTCAACCAACAGTGAGCGCGACCAGTGCAACGGTTTGTTCAGGACAATCAGCGGCACTTACTGCAAGCGGAGCTAATACATATGTATGGCAGCCGGGCAATGTCACAGGACCAACCTATCCTTATAATGGAAATACTTCTATTAACGTGAGCGTTGTTGGTACATCAAACGGGTGTAGTAATTCAGCGAACACAAATATCATGGTAAATCCGAATCCTAACTCTAGTATTAGTTTAGGAAGCGCAAAAGGTTGTGTGCCCGCTTGTGTTACTTTTACTGCCGGTTCAAGTCCATCGATCTCAAGTTATAACTGGATATTGAATGGCGCAGGAATTACGGGGTCGGTGAACGGCGCTTTCTGTTTTGATGAAGCGGCACAATATACTTTAGGATTAACAGTGATGGATGCATTTGGTTGTACAAGCACGGTTGTTCCTGTAACAATTGATATTTATCCGCAACCCGTTGCAGATTTCAACCACGCTCCGATCAAGCCAATTGTAAATCAGGATCCGTTCGTAACGTTTACCGATGCATCATGGGGAACTCCGATTGTTAGTTGGAACTGGTATTTCATGAATACAGCTCAATACACTTCTGTTGAACAAAATCCGACTTTCGCTTATACAGAGCCGGGAACGTATCCTGTTGTTTTAGTTGTGAAGAGCGATAGAGGTTGTACTGATACTTTGGTCCGTCCTTTAGTTGTGGGAGAAGATTTTGGAATTTATGTTCCGAATGCATTTACGCCAAATGGTGACGGGTTAAACGACATCTTCCAGCCAAAAGGATTTGGTGTTGTGAAATATGAGATCAATATATTCGACAGATGGGGAGAGAAAGTTTTCTCGACTAAAGAGTTTGAAAAAGGATGGGACGGAACTATGCAATCTAAGAACGATGTGAAATATGGAATTATAGAAGAAGGGGTTTATACCTGGCTGATCAATGCGACTAGTGTATTCGGTAAATCACACGAACTTAAAGGGCACGTTACATTAATGAAATAATACATCATCATACTAAAACAAAAAGGGGCTTTGCGGCCCCTTTTTTTATTTCATGTCAGAACGGTTTAATTATAAATTCCTTCTGCAGATGCAACGCCGCCTTCTTCATCAGTTGTTCCTGATTTAAAAAGAACGCCGTTAACATAGATCTCAACAGTTACAGCTTTAGTTGAAGCTACCACATTCGAAGCGTGTAAGCTAAGCGTCTCCCCTTTACTCCACTCGAACGAAAAAGAATAAGTTAATCTGTTAACAGTTGTTTTAACGGTTTTCACAACGCCGCCTTCATTAAAAGTATATTTAACACTCATTTGTCCGCTAGGCGCGCTAACACGATATTGAACTTTAATGGTTTTGTCTTCAGGCACGGCAGATGAGGTTGCGCTTTCAGGTGCAGTTGTTTTCTTTTTGCAAGAACCGAAAGAGATAATAGTTAAAAGAAGGGCGATGGTGATAATGTTTTTCATTGCTTTTTTAGATTTTAGATTTGTTTTAATCGGGCACAAAAGTACTATTAATCTGAGAAAATCCAAATCTCGTCGAAAACCTAGGGGCTTTAGTCTAAGAATTAAGGCGATTGGTGCTGAAAGCCAGACAATTGGAGTCAAACAAAAAGGGCCGCCACAGCCCCTTTTTATAAAACAAAACACCAACTACACATTACTCCTTATTTTTTTGTGATAACCTGCTCGTATAAGCAATTACCCATGGGGCAATACCTGCAGTTATCGAGAGAAAAACCCCTACAACCGATAATGTTTTTTTATTTACCCGGTTTTTAGCCATTAACAGAACATTTTTGGCAACCTCGTTTTGAGTTTGCTGTAATAAACGCGGACGTTCAGGTACAGGCAACCAGGCGCCATCATCAGACATTAATTTTTTCTGTGGGTCATTCTCGGTGAATCCAACATATAAAATACCAACATGGATCCCGTCTTCATGAAGTTCGGATCGCAAGCTTTGCTGGAGTGCTGTCAATGCCATTTTCCCTGCACTATAAGCTGATGCGGTAGGCATCCCGTAAATTCCGGCGAGTGAACTGATAAAAATTACAGAACCTTTTGTTTGTTTTAGAATATCCATACACGCAAACAAAGGAGATGTTGCACCATAAATATTACTGTCTAAAATTTTTTTAAACATCTCGGGATCCATTTTATCGAACCGCGCGTTCATACTAATGCCGGCGTTTGTTACCAATACATTTATAGTTCCAAAAGTTTTGATAGTAAAAGCAACCATTTCTTTACAAGCCTGCAGATCTGTGATATCTGCCACAAAATAATCTACACTATATCCTAATGCTTTGAACTCGTTTGTTGTGATTTTTAGTTTGTCTTCGTTGCGGCCATTCAATATCACGCTTGCGCCGCTTTTACAAAATTCTGCAGCTGTGGCTTTTCCGATCCCGCTTCCGGAACCGGTAACAACAACAACTTTATTTAAAAAAGATATTGACATATATTATTTTTTATGTAATAGATTTTTCTTTTGTAACCAGTTGTAGCACTCGCTTATTGCTGTTTCAATTTGCGTTTGGGGCATACGCAGTTCGGTTATAGCCTTTGTGCAATCATAATAAAAACCTTCATTGGCAATGCGCGCCATTTGAAAATTCACAGGCATTGGTTTTTTTAAAACCGATGAGATAAAAGAACAAAGCGCACCATAACTCAATACAACAAATTTTGGCATTTTAATTGCCGGGGCTTTTGATCCTATGGTTTTAGCGATCAATCCAAACGCCGTTTTGTAATCCATATTCTTATTCCCAAGAATGTATGACTCGCCTACTTTTCCTAATACAATAGCGTTAACAACCGCAACTGCAACATCGGCAACATAAACATAATTCCTGCCGCCGGCAGAATAACCGGGAAGCTTTTCGCTATGTACCGAAACAACCATTGCGCCGGAACCCGGCTTTGAGTCATATTTGCCAAGCATAAATGTTGGACAAACTATAACAGCAGGAAGCTGATTATATTTAACGGAATTTAAAACACGTTGATGAGCCTCAAACTTACTGTCAATATAATCTAATCCGAATTTCCCGCCGGAGAACGGTTTTGTTTCGTTGCCCGGATCTTCTAAAGAACCGTAACCAAATGTGTTTGCACTGCCAACATAGATCAATTTTTTTACAGAATGAGTCAGCGCGGCATTAATAATGTTCTGGGTTCCTGAGATATTAATATTGTTTATAGTTTGAGATCGGGCGGGAATAACCGCGGTATTTGCTGCCGCGTGAATTATATAATCGCAATTGCCAGAAGCCGCCAAAACTTCTTCCCTGCTTAAAATGTTCCCGTAAACAATTTGAACGCCTTCTAATCCTGCCAGAGTTTCGGGTGCCGTTCCGCTCTCTACAAAAGCAATCACGGAATAGCTGCGTAATAAAAGTTCGCGGGTTACGTGACTTCCTAATAATCCTGCGGCACCGGTTACGAACACTTTGTTTTTATAAGACCTTGTTTGGTTTTCCATACCGATCTAGTTATATAATTGATTATATCTTTGAATTGCTTTTTTATAGTTTTTGTTCTTCACGAACTTGAAACACAAACTGGAACTTAGACAAACGGCGCTAAGCGCTACCAGTCCAATGCCAATGCTTCTTTGCTGAATGTTGCCTTTGTTTGAAGCTGCGGCCGCACCAATTAATCCACCGCCTAATAAAGCTTCGGGGATTGCAGAAAAGCCAATGTTCTTAAATGTTTTGGAGAGTTTGAAATTCTTAACCAGTTTGTTGATCTCCGAATCATCTTTTTCTTTCAGGATCATCAGCACTTCTTTTTCATTCATTACCGGCATCAGGATCAATGAATTTTCCTGTTTGATAAAAGCGGATTCAATTTTTTCTGAGGCTTCAAATGAAATTTTTCCGCCATTATAGCAATATGAACTATCCTGTGCTTTTGAAATAAAAGCGAAGAAAAAAAGAGGAATAAACAAAATAGTTTTCATGATCAATTGATAAATGAATTAATAAAATGTAGTGTTTGCCCTTTTGCATGATTTAAAAATTCAATACGCAAGAACTTATAATCTTGTATTATGAACTTTACTGAAACGAAAACGTTTAGCGCTATAAGACCGCTAATTAAAATAGCTTGGAGTTTTTTGGCTTTCATGATTTTTAGTTTTGACGTTTAAAAGTTGCGCGTTTACCGGTATCTGTATCAATGATGGTCAGCGTATCTTTTTCAGTTATATTCTCAAATACCCAGGTGATATAACTGAAATCATTATACAAAGAATAGCTTTGTTGATAATAACACTTATTAAAAGGCTCGCACTTTTCTGTATAGAAATATGTCAATGTTAGAGTATCTTTAAAAACAGAGTCACCTTTAAAGCAAACCCATTTGCTGTTATATCCATAAGGTCCAAAATTTTCGTGAACAGGCTCTGATTTTGGAAGAGCAGGAGAGTAGGTTTCTTTTCCGCAAGAGAACAGAATTGCACTTGCAAGTATTAATATAAGTTTTTTCATAGTTTTATTTTTAAAAATTAAAATCTGTAACCAAAGTGTAGTCCCGCATGAACAGCAAGCCCCCTGTTCATATTTCCAACATATATTCCGTCTCCTGAAGGCCCGTCAAGCGCCGTTGTTCTTTTGATGAATGTTCCGACAGCAACATTCAACATCATATTAAACTTCGGCGTGAATCTGTATAAGAAGCCGTTGTTAAGCATTAAAGAAGTTTCATTCATGCTGAACGTACTCTGGCCGCCGCGGAAATCAGCGCTATTGTAATAGTTATAAGTGCCGGAGTATTGTGCATTGCGTATAAGCGGACCAATAAAATGAGTAATAGAGCGTTTTCCGCTGGTAGCTACATATAATCCCAGGCCTAGATCGTATTGAGTTTGTTTTAACGAGAATCCGCCGGAGTTGAAAGCCCCCAAAGCGTTATCAAGTTCAGGTGATTTAAAAGAGCGGGCAAAAGGAACGTGAACAAGAATTTTGTTATCACATACTTCCCTCATATATGAAACTCCAATTCCTGAATTCAATAATTCTACTGTATTAAAGAAGACAACATTTTTATTTTGTGTTACCTGGTTGTATCTCTTTAGTTTTTTACTAAGAACAACCGAATCATTATACAAAGGAGAAGAATAGCCGGGAGTATTAACCGGTTGAACCGGCGATTTTACAACCTCATGTTGTCCGTTCTGATAAACAATCAAAGCAACAGTGTTTTTTGAAATAGTATAAAGCGGGCCATTAGGGTTAGCGAACACTTTATACTTAATGGTTGTTTCAGTCACTTCTGCAACTTTTACTTCCAGCTTGGTATTGTCTGTTTTATATAAAACATCCTGAGCCGAAACCAAAACCGGCATTAAGGATAAAAAGGAGATAATCAATGTTTTCATGGCGTTTGTTTTATGATTCAAAACTACGTCAGCCGTGAAGCCCGGTGAAACTGATTTGCGCCCCTCGCGTTTGTAAAACAGTGTGTTACGCGATTTCTAAAATTTTTAGTAGGATTTCTATGAGCCCTTTTGCGTTTTTCGCAAATCGAGAAAATCAACCTTGCTTTTTATGTAAAAACCAGTACCTTTAATTATTACATCCAACAAAAAATAGTAATGGCAAAAACCTTAAAAAACCTGCCTCTACAGAATATTTTTATTCAAAAACTAAAAGAAAGCTTACCGAAAAATGTTGGTCTCGCTGAAGAAATGGCAGAGATATTAGAAATCAGTACAGATAGTGCCTATCGCCGTATACGCGGGGAAACCGATCTGAGTATTGATGAGGTGTACCGCTTAACCAAAAAATACAATATTTCAGTTGATAGTGTTTTTTCAAACTTGAGCGATACCGTTACGTTCGCTTATACAAAGCTGACAGATAGCGCTGAGAATTTCGAAAAGTATTTAATGCGCATTTTAAATCATCTTAAATTATTGAATACGCTTGAAGAGCGTAAACTCGTGTATGTTGCTGAAGAAGTTCCGATCTTTCATTCGTTCTATAGTCAGAAATTCATCGAGTTCAAATTATTCTATTGGCAAAGAAGTGTTTTAAATGTACCCGATTACCAGGGAAAAAAATTTGAATTCGGTTTTGTGCCTGATAACCTGATCAATATTGCGCTGGAATGTTCAAAGGAATATAAAAAAGTTCCTTCTGTTGAGATCTGGACACACGAAACGATCTTAACCGCAACAAAACAATTGGAGTTTTATGCCGATAGCGGAGTGTTCAAGAATAAAAATGACGCTTTGGAAATATTGGAAGAAATAAAAAAGATGGTTCAGTATCTTGAACAAAGCGCTGAATCAGGCCGTAAGGAAGTAAGTTCTAAGAACGAAAACTATCAATTGTATTGTAGCGAGGTTGTGTTAGGAACAAATTGTATTTATGTAAGCATGCCAAATGTAAACTACACGTATATATCTTTTAATACAATGAACTCATTAACCACGAATAACCACGAGTTCTGTGATGAGACCGAACACTGGATGAGGAACATAATAAAAAAGAGCACTTTAATAAGCGGTGTTGCAGAAAAAGAAAGATATCGCTTCTTCAGCGGCATGTACAAAAACATAGAGAATTGTCACACTAAACTGAAATCAGTATAATAAAAAACACTACATTTGTCCCGAAATAGGGATGCCAATGGCAAGTCCAAAAAATTAAAAGCACATGATCGATCTAACAGGGATAATTTCAATTTCAGGCCAGCCCGGATTATTTAAAATTATTGCGCAAAGCAAGAACGGTATTATTATTGAAGGCTTAGCTGATAAGAAAAGAACGAATATTTATTCTACAACTAAAGTATCAACTTTAGCTGATATCGGAATGTATACAACAGGTGATGATAAGCCAATGGAAGAAATTATCACAGCAATTTTCGAAAAAGAAAAAGGCGGGCCATGCGTTGATGCAAAAGCTGACGATAAGGCGATAACAGCATATTTTGCTTCAGTATTACCTGATTATGATAAAGAACGTGTTTACGTAAGCAATATGCGTAAATTATTCAACTGGTATACTATTCTTCAAACCACAGGGAATTTAAAAGAAAAAGACGCTAATGCAGCAGAAACAGAAGAAAGTAAAGCGTTAAAAGCTGCGGCTGATAAAAACAAAGTCGCAAAAACGAATTTGAAAGACAGCAGTAAGAATGTAAAAACAAGCGCAGGCGTAACTAAAACCGCAGGCGTGAGAAAAACAGGAACTGCTTAATAGAATAGAATTTTTAATGAAAGAATCCTTCTCCGAAACGAGAGGGATTTTTTATTTAGCAGGCTCGCAATTCAAAAATTCGCCAACAACTTTTTCTGCCTTTTTAAGAGCGTGGGCAAGATCTTCATTCAGGATTGATGTGTCAAATAATTCTGAGGTTCTTATTTCAGCTTCCGCTTTTGCAACCCGGCGCGCAATACTTTCAGGACTATCAGTGCTTCTTGAATTCAAGCGTTCTTCTAAAATTTTTATACTTGGCGGCATTACAAAAACAGCGAGTGCGTTTTTTCCGAATTGATTTTTCAGGTTCAAACCGCCCTCCACATCAATATCGAAGATCACAGCTTTGCCTTTTGCCCAAATAGACTCTACTTCGCTTCGTAAAGTGCCGTAACAAGCGCCGGCATAAACCTCTTCCCACTCTAAAAAATCACCCGCATCTACTTTTTTCTTGAATTCTTCAGGGCTTAAATAATGATAGTCTTTACCGTTCTCTTCAACCCCTCTTTTAGGGCGGCTGGTGGCTGAAATAGAAAAACCCAGCGCACCCGGGAAAACCTTTAGTAAGTGCCTGACAATAGTGGTCTTACCCGATCCTGAAGGGGCTGAGAATATGACCAGTTTGCCGTTTTCCATAGTCAAAGATAAAGCAAAAAGCGCCTCCTTTGTTTAAAACCCTGTTTTTTGTTGAAAAAGCTTGTATAAACTCCCCTAATAGCCTATCTTTGCCCTCCCAATTTATTAACTAAAAAAAGATACCCATGTATGCAATTGTAGAAATAGCCGGGCAACAGTTTAAAGTGGAACGTGGAAATAAAGTATACGTTCACCGCCTTGAGGCTAACGAGGGTTCTAAAGTGGAGTTTGACAAAGTGTTACTAGTTGACAACGATGGCAAAATTTCAGTTGGAAATCCTACCGTGGATGGCGCCAAAGTAGCGGCCACCGTTATTGAGCACCTGAAAGGTGACAAAGTTATTGTGTTTAAAAAATTACGCCGTAAAGGGTACCAGAAATGGAACAACCACCGTCAATCTTTTACACAAATTTTAATTCAAGGTGTTTTAGGAAAAGGCGAAACTTTAAAAGACGAAATTAAAGTTGAGAAAAAAGTTCGCGTTGGTACTCCTGCAAAAAACACTAAAGAAGTTGCTGAAGTAAAAGAAGCGCCTGCAAAGAAAGCTCCCGCTAAAAAAGCAGCAGCAAAAAAAGTAACTAAGAAAAAAGAAGATTAATAAACTGAATGCAGAATTAAAAATGTAGAACGCAAAATTCTTAATTCTTAACTCTCAATTCTTAATTTTAAAAAAATGGCACACAAAAAAGGCGAAGGTAAAGTAAAGAACGGTCGCGAATCACACAGCAAACGCTTAGGCGTTAAAATTTTCGGTGGTGAAACTTGTATCTCAGGAAACATCATCGTGCGTCAACGCGGAACTAAACACAATCCGGGCGAGAACGTAGGTATGGGAAAAGATCATACTTTGTTCGCATTAACTGATGGCGTTGTAGTTTTCAAAAAGAAAAGAAACGATAAATCGTACGTTTCGGTTGTTCCTGCTAAAGCATAAGAAAAACCCGAACGCTTAATAATTATTATTAAAAGCCCTCCGGTTTTTCGGCGGGCTTTTTTATTTATATTTATAATACCATGTTACAATTAAATTACATCCGCGAGAATAAAGACGAAGTATTAAAACGTTTAGCGATCAAGAATTTCAAAGACGCAGAGACCATCATCAATAAGGTGATGGAACTGGATAATGCCCGACGCGCTTCTCAAAAAGAAGGCGATGCTATAAAAGCTGAAGCAAACGCGATCGCAAAGCAAATCGGCGAGTTAATGAAAAGCGGCAAGAAAGAAGAAGCTGAAATCCAAAAGGCAAAAACCGCAGAGTTAAAACAAAAAGAAAAACAACTGGACGAATCTTTAAAAGGAATTGAAGACGAGATCCATAAATTATTAGTGCAGGTTCCAAATACGCCAAGCACAAAAGTTCCTGCAGGAAAAACACCTGAAGATAACGAAGTTGTTTTCGAACATGGCGCTAAACCAACGTTGCCTCCTGGTTCTGTTCCGCATTGGGAATTGACAACGAAATATAATTTAATTGATTTTGAATTAGGCGTTAAACTAACAGGTGCAGGATTTCCTGTTTACAAAGGAAAAGGCGCAAGACTGCAACGCGCATTAATAAATTATTTTTTAGATAAGGCAACTTCTGCAGGTTATATGGAAATTCAACCGCCGATCATGGTGAATGAGGACAGCGGTTATGGCACAGGACAATTACCGGATAAAGAAGGGCAAATGTACCATGTACAAATTGATAATTTGTATTTGATCCCGACGGCTGAGGTTCCTATTACAAATATTTACCGTGACGTTATTTTGAAAGAAAGCGATCTGCCAATTAAAAATTGCGGATACACGCCATGCTTCAGAAGAGAAGCTGGCAGTTACGGAAAAGATGTACGAGGATTAAATCGTTTACATCAGTTTGATAAAGTAGAGATCGTTCAAATAGCGCATCCCGATAAAAGTTACGAAACACTGGAAGGCATGCGTGAATTTGTTGCAGGCATTTTAAAAGAATTAGAATTGCCATTCCGCACTTTAAAGCTATGCGGAGGAGATATGAGTTTTGCTTCAGCTTTAACTTATGATATGGAAGTTTGGAGCGCCGCACAGCAACGCTGGTTAGAGGTTAGTTCTGTAAGCAACTTCGAAACGTTTCAAACCAATCGTTTAAAATGCCGCTTTAAAGGTGCAGATGGAAAAACTCAATTAGCACACAGCTTGAACGGAAGCGCATTAGCATTACCGCGTATTGTTGCTTCTTTATTGGAGAATAACCAAACCCCGGAAGGAATTAAATTGCCAAAAGTATTAGTGCCTTACGCAGGATTTGAGATCATCAACTAAAATGCGGAACCTTTTTTTAATAATAACTCTGTCTTCACTTTTTTTTGTGAAGTGTGGCCACACGAATTATTATGAAAAAGAAACTTCTATCCTCGACAGTACAAAGATTGTTCTACAGGTAAAACTAAGTGAATTAAAAAAGTCTGAACAGGTAATGGAATCGCTACAGTATTCGAAATACGAAACGTATGCAGCTTTCCTGAAGAATAATGTTAAAGATACGATCGGGAAAACGGAAGGAAATGCTTTACAGATGTTCGTTAAAGCTGGCGAGACCATCAAAGGATTTAATAAAAGCAAGCCGGAGCTGGTAAAACAAACCGAGATCAGCATCACGCAAATTCAAAAGCTATCTTCTGATCTGAAAGAAAATAATGTACAGATAAATGTCGTTCAGCCGTATTATAATTCAGAAAGAGGGCATGCAGACGAATTGATCAAAACCATTGAGCAAAATGTAAAAGCGCTTAATCTTAGTTTAAATAATTATAAAAATTCACTTCCGAGAACAGAAGAATATATAAAGCGTATCAATAACGGTCAGCTCCCAACCGTAGTGGCGGATTCTACTTTAGATTAATGGCAATTCATTTTTCAAACGATAATATTACTTTTAAGCTGGAGAATAAGGCTAAATTAAAATTATGGATCGCCTCCGTAGTAAAAAAAGAGAAATGTAGTTTGGGGCAACTGAATTATACGTTCATGTCAGACGATTCGCTTCTTAAGATCAACATCGAATATTTGAAGCATAACACTTATACGGATATTATCACTTTCAACTACAACGAAGGGGAAAAGATCTCCGGGGATATTTTTATTAGTATTGACCGCATTAAAGAGAATGCGGAAAAATTCAAAACAGACTTCCGGGAAGAACTTCACAGGGTGATGATCCACGGCGTTCTGCACCTTTGCGGGTATAAAGACAAAGCCAAAACCGATTCAGATTTAATGCGCAAGAAGGAAAATGCTTCGCTCCGACTATTGAAACAGTCGAAATAATGAGGTAAAAATCTTGCAAAAGCAGTAAATTAGGATATATTTGTCATATAGTGATGCCTTCGGCAATTTCACAAAATTTATCCTGATGAAGAAATTTTTACTCCTTGTGTTTTCTTTAATTTTAAGTTCAGGTTTGTTTTCACAAAACACTTCCGATGCGGCCGTTCAGATAACCGCTACAACCAATAGTACCACACCACAGATCACGTTGAACTGGGTTGGGAACGCAACAACCACACAATACACAGTTTACCGCAAATTAAAAACAGCTACTTCGTGGGGAGCAGTACTCGCAACTGTGAGCGGAACAGTGAATCAATATGTAGATAATGCTGTTACTACAGGAACAAATTACGAATACAGAATTATAAGAACAGGCAGCGGCTATACCGGGTATGGATACATCAACTCAGGGATTAATATTCCGGCAGTAGATAAGAAAGGCAAATTAATTTTATTAGTTGATAGTACTTTTATCACATCACTTTCAGCAGAACTGAAACGTTTGGAAGACGATCTTGAAGGCGACGGTTGGACAGTTATCCGCCATAATGTTTTAAGAAGCGGAACAGTTACGCATGTGAAATCATTCGTAGTAGCCGATTACGCATTGGATCCTATGAATACAAAAGCGATTTTTATTGTCGGGCACGTTCCGGTTCCTTATAGCGGCAATTTAAATCCGGATGGACATCCGGATCATTTAGGCGCATGGCCAACAGATACGTATTATGGGGATGTAAACGGAACATGGACAGACGTTTCAGTTACTTCAACAACAGTTTCTCCGCCGCGAACACAGAACGTTCCGGGCGATAAAAAATTCGATCAAAGCGCGATCCCATCTGACCTCGAGTTACAAGTCGGGCGTGCTGATTTCGCAAACCTTCCTTCTTTTGCAGCAACGGAACAAACCTTATTGAAAAATTATTTAGACCAGGATCACGATTTCCGAATGAAAATATATTCTCCAGTAAGACGCGCCACCATTGATGATAATTTCGGGTACTTCGGGGGGGAAGCCTTTGCTGCCAGCGGCTATAAAAATTTTGCGCCGCTTGTCGGTTCTTCTAATATAATAGCCGGAGATTATTTTACCGATATGACAGCAGGGTCTTATTTGTGGTCTTATGGTTGTGGCGGCGGAACTTATACAAGCGCATCAGGCGTAGGTTCAACGGCAAATTTCGTTACATCTAATTTGCAAGGTGTATTCACTATGTTATTTGGTTCGTACTTTGGTGATTGGGATGCAACAGATGACTTTTTAAGAGCAGCACTTGCACAAGGAAAGATCCTGACGAATGTTTGGTCAGGGCGCGTGCATTATCAGTTGCATCATATGGGATTGGGAGAGAATATTGGTTATAGCGTCATGCAAACGCAAAATAATATTGGTTCCGTTTATTTCGGAAGCCCAACAGGAATTACAGGAAGATGGGTGCACCATGGATTAATGGGAGATCCAACTTTGAAGAATGATGTTGTGGGCCCCGTTTCAAATGTAGTTGCCACTAAAGCGGGAAATAACTGTAACATTACCTGGAGCGCTTCAACAGAAACCGCTATCGCCGGATATAATATTTACATGAAGAATGACACGAACACAGCTTACGTAAAACTGAACGCATCTCCAATTGCCGCAACGAACTATACAGACCTTTGTTTGTTATATAAGGGAATTTATAAATATATGGTTCGTACAGTGAAATTAGAAACAACACCAAGCGGAACCTATTATAATTTAAGTGACGGAGTTTCAGATACCGCAATGAATAATAATAATTTAAAAGTGAATGCGGCCTTTACACAAAGTGCAATTAGTAACACTGTGAATTTTACGAATACATCAGCAGGCGCTGCAACTTACTTGTGGAATTTCGGGGATGCTACAACAAGTATAGCAACAAGCCCTGCTCATACATATACTGCAAATGGAACCTACACCGTAACTTTGATCGGATATAATTCATGCAATAGCGATACTGCAAAACTTGTTGTGACGATCTTATCTGCAGGACTTGATGAGCTGGCATTAAGTAACAGTGTTATACTTTCTCCAAATCCGAGCAGCGGAAAACTAACATTATCTATTAATACTATTTCTGACTCGTTCCGGGCAATTATTTTCAATGCTGAAGGAAAAGAAGTGTTCAGACAAGAGGGAATTAAAGAAACGCAAGGGATCGATCTTTCAGGAGTAGGAGCAGGAATTTACTTTCTTCAGTTGAAGAATGAGGCCGGAACAATGATCACCAGGAAATTTTTCATTGAATAAATCACCCAAAAAGGGTTAATATATAATTAGGGAAAATCAGGTAACTTAGGGCTATGCGTGTTGCGGCCCTTTTTTTATTATTCCCATTCTTTGTCCTTTCGCAAAGCAAATACACGCATGCAGATTCTTTAAAAGGAAAGATCACTAAAGAGCGTGAATGGTGGAATGTGTTGCATTACGAATTACGAGCGTCTTTCAACGAAAAGGATAGTTCGGTAAAAGGATCCAACAAAACAACCTATAAAGTGCTATCTTCAAACCAGGTCATGCACATTGATCTTCGTGAACCAATGATCCTTGACAGTGCTGTTCAGAATAATAAAATGTGTAAATGGAAAAAAGATGGCGATGCCTATTTTATATTGCTTTCGAATGCACAAAAAGAAAACGATCAACAGCAAATAACTTTTTATTTTCATGGCAAACCACGCGTTGCAAAATTGCCGCCGTGGGACGGAGGCTTGATCTGGAAAAAAGACCGGAATAAAAATCCGTGGATCTCTATTGCCTGTCAGGGCATGGCAGGAAGTGTTTGGTTCCCGAATAAAGATCATATGTATGATGAGCCCGACAGCGTTTCGTTTTTTATTACAGCACCGAAAGAATTAGTTGCCGTTGCCGGAGGAAGATTACGATCGGTAGTTGAAAATAATGATAACACTAAAACATACAATTGGGCAGTTGTAAATCCGATCAATAATTACAGTATTATTCCGTACATCGGGAAGTATGTAAACTTTAAGGATACATTCAATGGAAAGGGAGGGGTTCTGGATGTAAACTATTGGGTTCTCGATTATAATTTAGAAAAAGCAAAAGAACATTTTAAAGAAACAAAAACAATGTTACGCTGTTTTGAAGACTGGTTCGGGAAATATCCTTTTTATGAAGACGGATACAAACTTGTAGAATCTCCTCATTTGGGGATGGAACACCAGAGTGCAGTTGCTTATGGGAACAATTACGTAAAAGGATACATGGGCCGCGATCTTTCAGAAACAGGCTGGGGATTGAAATGGGATTTTATTATCATTCATGAATCAGGACACGAATGGTTCGGGAATAATATCTCCGTAAAAGATGTAGCTGACAATTGGGTACATGAAGGATTCACAGCGTATTCAGAAAATCTGTATACCGAATATTTATTTGGTAAAGAAGCAGGAGCAGATTATGTGATCGGTACGAGGAGAGGGATTGACAATGATGTGCCGATAATTGGTGATTATGAAGTGAACCGTGATGGTTCGGGCGATATGTATTATAAAGCGGCCAATATGCTGCACATGATCCGGCAGCTTGTAAATAATGATTCTGTATGGAAATTATTTTTGCGCGATATCAATAAAACGTTCTGGCATACCACAACCACAAGTAAAGATGTGGAAACGTATATGATAAATTATTTGAAACTGGACCTGGCAAAAGTATTCGACCAGTATTTACGTACCGTTCAAATTCCCGAGCTGGAATATTCCTGGAAAAACAAAATACTGTCTGTAAGATGGAATAATTGTGTGAAAGGATTTAACATGCCGGTCCGAATAAATATCGGAAAGAATAGTTTATTACTTCGTCCGACAGAGAAGTGGAACTCCTTAGGCTTACCTGAAGAGGCTGAAGTAACGGTTAACCGCAATTGTTATGTGAACATCAGGAAAGTCAAAAAGGATTGAGTTAATGAATGTTCAGGTAGTTTTTCCCAATGAAAAGGCAAAACCGACATGCAAATTCAAATCTAATATGCTGAATATCATAGTAATACAATACATCCTTATTGTATAAAAGAAAAATACCATTTTTTAGGTATTTCGTAATCCTTTCATTATCCGAATCTTTGCCCTATAATTTAAAACCATTCTAAATATGGAAAGAGTACTTGTTTCACTTACTATTTTGATCGCACTAACTTCTGCCGGTTGCAGAAAAGATACCGGCCCGGAACCCGAGCCGGAGCCAATTTCAACAGGACCAACTTATACAATTCCTACTTCTTACACTTTTGCTAATGTAAATTATAGCGGACAAACAACCCGCCTGGATATGATGGCAGAAATGAAAGCTTATATGAGTACAGGAAATACTTCATTAACTGTATTATCAGCACAAAAATTAAAAGACATGTATGCGAACGCAAACAGCCAGTTCACAAATACAGCATTAAATACTTCAGGTAAAGACATCAAGTCGAAAACTTTTTTAGTGGATCAAAACGTGTATGAAACGTATATGGATAACCTTGAGGCGGCCTCTCAATCAACCGTTGCAGGAAGTAATGGTGTTGCAGGTGTTGTAACAAGTCCTGTCACGTCTTCAAAAAAATATTTATGTGATGCAAATGGTGTTGAGTGGACACAGGTAATTGAAAAAGGATTGATGGGATCATTAATGTATTATCAAACTACAGCTGTTTATTTAGATGCGTCAAAGATCGGGAATGGCGTTGATAATTCAACCGTTGTTGCCGGACAAGGAACGGCGATGGAGCATGGTTGGGATGAAGCGTTCGGGTACTTCGGTGTGCCGGTTGATTTTCCAACAAACACCGCGGGCATCCGTTTTTGGGGGAAATATTGTAACGACAGAAACACGATCTTATCTACAAATGCTTTGGTCATGAATGCATTTTTAAAAGGACGCGCTGCAATTTCAAATAAAGATTATACTACCCGCGATGAACAAGTTGCAGTTGTACGCGATGGCTGGGAGAAAGTAATCGCTGCAACAATTATCAGTTATGTAAATTCAACAAAAACAAATATTACCGACGACGCTGTGCGCAATCACAATCTTTCGGAGATAAAAGGGTTCTTAATGAATTTGAAATGCAACCCTACTAAAAAGATCACAACTGCACAGATCTCTTCACTTGAAACGCTTTTAGGAACGAATTTCTATACCATAACAATTGCAAATCTTGACCAGATAAAAGACGATCTGAGTAATATTTATGGTTTGAACAGTGTAAAGAACAGTTTGTAAAATGAATTACAAGTTATTTATTGCCATACTGGTTATTTGTTTAGTTTCCTGCCGGAAGAAAGGGCAGGAAGAAGAGCCTGTTGACCCATACGATAAACAGGCTCTTCTTACTAATATGGCGGATAATGTGATCCTTCCTAACTACAATGCATTTAAACTTTCACTTGATAGTTTAATAAACGCTTATAATACATTTAAAACCTCTGAACTTCAAAGCGACTACCAGATCGTTAAGCAAAAGCTCCACGCGGCCTGTGTAAATTATCAGCGCATCAGTCCTTATGAATTTGGTCCAGCCGAAACGGTGATCGTAAGGATGAATTTTAATGTTTTTCCGACGGATACTGCGCAGATAAAATCTAACATCTCATCAGGTGTTTACACTTTGGACGCAGCTTCTAATTTAGATGCAAAAGGATTTCCTTCATTGGATTATTTGTTCTACGGCAATAATCAGAGCGAATCCGCAATGATCCAGTTGTTCGTGAATAGTGCAAACAGAAAACAATACGTAACCGACCTGCTGAACGACATGTCAGTAAAACTGAATACTGTTATTAACGGCTGGAATACCTCTTACCACAATACTTTTGTGAACTCACTTGGGACTGATGTAGGAAGCTCGATAGGTTTTTTAGTTAATCAGTTGAATTTTGAATTGGATTATTTGAAGAATGCAAAGATCGGCACTCCTTTAGGGAAGAAAACTTTAGGCATAGCCATACCTGATAAATGTGAAGCTTATTATGGAGCACAATCACTACAATATGCTTATGAAACCTTGCTTGCTATCGAAAATGTTTATTTAGGAAGAAGCAAAAGCGGAATTAACGGCGAGGGCTTTGATGATTACCTTATTCATTTACGCGCTGAATACAATGGTGTTTCCTTGAATGATGCCATTAATAACCAGTTCGCTGTTTGTAAAACAAAACTTAGCGCTATTGCAAATCCTCTTTCAAGCCAAGTAACCGCGAACCCAGGTGTAGTTGATGCTGCCTATGTAGAATTGGTAAAACTTCTTGTTCTGCTTAAAACCGACATGCCATCCAATCTTGGGGTAATAATTACCTACCAGGACGGAGATGGCGATTAAACTGACAACATATATAAATCAAAAAGTAAGCATTGCCCCGCTTGTTATTTTCAGGATAGCATTCGGGGCTTTGATGTTCATTTCCATTTCGCGTTTCATTTTAAAAGGCTGGGTATACAATATGTATGTGGCCCCGAAAATGTTCTTTCCTTTTTATGGATTCGAATGGGTAAAGCCTTTACCGGAAGCGGGAATGTATATTGTTTTCGGGGCTCTTTTATTTGCTTCCCTTGGTATATTGTTGGGGGCATTATACAGGTTTTGTGCCGTTGTGTTTTTTATCCTGTTCACTTACGTAGAGCTGATCGATAAAACAAACTATCTTAACCATTATTATTTCATAAGCCTTATTTCTTTTATCCTTGTATTTTTACCCTGCGCTAAAAACTTTTCTTTCGATAATAAATTCTTTAAAAGAACTGAGCTCACTAATATCCCGCATTTTTTTGTTTTGTTGCCACAGCTGCAAATGTTCCTTGTTTATTTTTTTGCAGGAGTTGCAAAGATCAATTATGATTGGTTATTCGAAGCCCAGCCGCTTAAAATGTGGCTTCCTGCTTTTTCACATTATTCTTTGATTGGCGATTTTATGGAAAAGGATTGGGTGGCTTACGTGTTCTCGTGGTTCGGCTGCATTTATGATCTCCTGATCGGCTTTTTTCTTTTTAACAGACGGACTGTTAATGTTGCTTACATCTTTGTCATTATTTTTCATGCCGCAACAGCGCTGTTCTTTAACATAGGAATGTTCCCTTATATAATGATGACCATCACAATTATTTTTTTCAGGGAAGAATTTCACATCGCGGCAGTAAGGCAGTTAAAGGCATTAACCGGTTACAAGGATGAGACCGGCTCAGCCTATTCGAACGGGCTGAACAGACCACTTAAATTCATATTTGCGGCCTACTTTATCCTTCAATTCGTTTTACCATTCAGATATGCATTGTATGATGGAAAATTATTCTGGACCGAACAAGGCTATCGTTTTTCATGGAGAGTTATGTTAATGGAAAAAGCGGGCACCGCGTTTTTTTATGTAAAGGATAATAAGTCGGGTCGGGAAGTTGAAGTGGACAATAAAAAATATTTAACCTATATGCAGGAGAAGATGATGGCTACTCAACCTGACATGATGGTGGATTACGCGAAATTCCTAAAGCAGGAATTCGTAAAAAGTGGATTCACAGATCCGACAGTCCGGGCCCAGAGTTTCGTAACCCTGAACGGTAGCGGTTCAAGGGAATTTATCGATTCGCAAATTGATCTAAGCGCGCAAAGCAATTCGTTTTTAAAGAATAAAGATTGGGTGAAAAGTTATTAATGAGAATTCTTATCTTAATATTTATCTTTATTTCTGTGAATTTATTTTCACAGCACGACTCGATCCCTGGAGATTCTATCGGAAAGAAAAGGAAGTTAGTTGACCTCAGTGAAGTTGAGGTTAGCGTAGAGAAAGATAATACATTCGGCATTTCGCGATTGAATAATGTTGAGGGAACCGCTATTTACGCCGGAAAGAAAACAGAAGCAGTTTATGTTGGCGATCTCAATGCAAATCTCGCTGCAAACAACAGCCGACAGATTTTTTCTAAAGTAGCAGGCATCAATATTTTTGAGAATGATGGTTCCGGAAACAGTATTGGAATAGGAGGGAGAGGCTTAAATCCCAACAGGATATCTAATTTTAATACGCGCCAAAACGGATATGATATTTCAGCCGACGCTTTAGGATACCCGGAGAGTTATTATACCCCGCCAACAGAAGCAATTGAGCGGATCGAAGTATTGCGCGGGGCTGCAAGTTTACAGTACGGCACACAATTTGGCGGAATGATCAATTATAAATTCAATGATGCCCCGGTTTCAAAAAAACTCTCAGGAAATTTTCGTCAGACAGGAGGAACTTTCGGATTTGTAAATTCATTCAATCAACTTTCAGGAACCGTTTCCAAAATTTCTTATAATGCATTTTATCAATTCAAACATTATGAAGGATGGAGGCGCCGCTCTGAATCGAACAGCCATAATGCATTCGCCTCCTTAAAATACCAGGTGAACGAACGCTTGTATATAAAAGGCGAATACACTTTTATGAATTACACAGCACAACAACCGGGTGGCTTAACAGATAAACAATTTGATAAAGATCCCAGCTTCGTTAGCCGGGACAGAAATTGGTTCAGGGTAAACTGGAATTTATTTTCTCTCTCAGCAGACTATAAAGTAACTGATAAAACACGTATAAATTTAATGATGTTCGGATTGAAAGCAGGAAGAGATGCGCTTGGTGTTTTAGGCCGTATCGACAGGGCTGATGATACTACAGCAAACAGAAACTTACTGAGTGACGTTTATAATAATTATGGAGCGGAGTTAAGATTACTTCAGCGATATATGTTATTGGGAAATAATTGTAATTTTTTAATCGGGGCGCGGTATTACAACGGACAAACGGTTCGTAAGCAAGGTGATGCCGATAAAACCAACCAACCAAATTTTAAATTTTTGAATCCGGACGACCTTGAGAACTCTTCCTATGTATTTCCGTCTCAAAATTATGCTGTGTTCGCGGAGAATATTTTTCAGCTCACGAAGAAATGGAATTTAACTCCCGGGGTCCGTTATGAATATATCAGCACAAATTCAGACGGGTATTATAGGCTTTTAAATAAAGACCTGGCCGGAAATGTTTTGCTGGACATGAAAGTAAATGATGCACGGGAAAATGCAAGACAATTTGTTTTATTAGGAATGGGGTCACAATTAAAACTTACTAAAGCAATTGAGCTGTATGCTAATTTTAGCCAGAATTACCGCTCTATAAACTTTAATGATATGCGCGTATTAAATGCAAATTTTCAGATCGATCCGAATTTAAAAGATGAAAGTGGTTTTACAGCAGACGGGGGATTACGCGGAACAATCAAAGATGTTTTATATTTTGATATCAGCGGCTTTATGATAGGGTATAATAACCGGATCGGAACTGTCCTAAAAGTTGACAGTAACACATTTCAGATAGTTCGCTACAGAACAAATGTAGGAACAAGCCAAAATCTGGGGGCTGAAGCTTTTGCAGAATTAGATTGGATAAAGTTATTCCGAAAAAACTCAAAACATAAATTGTCAACTTTCGTGAATGCAGCATATATCAACGCAAGGTATACCGATAGTAAACAAACCGCGTATTATAATAAAAAAGTGGAATATGTTCCGGACCTGATCTTTCGTTGCGGGGTAACTTATGGATTCAAAAAGTTTTCCTTCACCTATCAATATTCATATACCGGCGAACAATTCTCTGATGCAACAAATTCCAAAACATCTACTTCCGCTATATATGGCATTATCCCCGAATATATTGTTATGGACGCATCAGCATCTTATACCTGGAAGTTTTTGGGAATATATGCAGGAGTGAATAATTTAAACAACGAGAAATATTTTACTCGTAGGGCAGAAGGGTATCCCGGCCCCGGCATTTTGCCCGCCGACCCGTTGAACATTTATGTAACTCTACGACTGAAATTTTAACTTTTATTTAGTTTTCATTGGGATTAAGCGCTTATCTTTGTCGGGCTCGATGATAAGAAGCAAGATCATAATTATACTTTCTGTCTTACCTTTTCTTTATTTTGCACAGGTAAAACGACAATATGCTGAACACAATCACGGTTGGTATATGTTCTTTGGTACTTTTAAGTTCAGTGAAAAGATCGGCTTGCATACAGAGGCTCAATGGCGGCGCAGCAATTTTATTTTAGACAATCAACAATTGCTTTTAAGAACCGGGTTAAATTTTCATTTCAACAAACAAGTAGTTGCAACAGCGGGTTATTGTTTTGTGCAAACGCATCCTTACGGTGAATTTCCTTCAAAGATCATGTTCCCTGAACACCGCATTTGGGAGCAGCTACAATTCACAAGCCGTTTTGGGAAATTAGAAATGGTCAATCGTTTTCGTTTGGAACAACGTTATGTTTACCCGCCCGTTTTAAAAGACGGAAAATATATTGTCGGCAGCGATGTTTATACAAACCGTTTCCGTTTGTTAACGCGTTTTTCAATTCCTTTTAAAGGACAAACGATCGAAGACAAAACATTTTACATAACTGCCTACGAGGAATTCTTTATAAATTTCGGAGAGAATGTCGCTTACAATATTTATGATCAGAACCGTGCCTATATTGCTTTAGGATATAAAGTCCCGAAACTCGGAAAAGTAGAATTAGGGTATTTAAATCAATTGGTATTTAAAAGTAATGGCATCCAGGTTGAAAATAATCATACGCTGCAATTCTCTATAACTACTTCTTTAAACCTCTATAAGAAAAAAGAAAGTTAGTTCTTACAAGGACAATTCGGTTTAATACAAGTCACCTGAATTTTTTCAGCTACTTTCGGGGAAAGAATTACACTTTCATTGTTCCGGTATTTTATTTTCATGGATCCATCGAAAACGAACACCTTTTCTACAATTAATTTCTCGTTCAATCCGATTTTCAGGTCGGTCAGGTAATTTAAGAATTCGTTGCTGTCTTCATTCACACCAAGCACCACACATTTACACCCGTCAACACTATTTAATAAAGGCCGTCTTTCACTCACGGGGAGCTTTCCGCTCTTATCAGGAATAGGGTCTCCGTGAGGATCGAATTTCGGAGTTCCGCTCAGATCATAGATACGGTCAATTAGTTTTTCGGAATTCACATTTTGTAATTGTTCAGCAAGTTCATGCACTTCACTCCAGCTGAATTTACAGATCTTATGTAAGAAGGTTTCCCAGATACGGTGCTTTCTTACAACATTCAAAGCTTCTTTTTCTCCGGTTTTTGTCAGGTGGATCCCATCTGTTTTTTTGTAAGTGATCCATTTTTCACTTTGGAGGACATGAACCCGTTCAAGCACAGTTGGCGGCTTCAGGTCGAGATAATAAGCCAGCTCACTTAGGCTCACCTTATTGTTTTTATCCTCACTTAAGTGATAAATAGCTCTCAGATACTTTTCATCCGATGTCTTGATCATAAGGCAAACATACTAAAATTAGGTATGCCTAACAATTAATTTTAGGCTAAATGTATATTTGTGCCATGAAAAGAAATATACTTTTTTTGGTATTCGGACTTGTGGTATTATTTTCCTGTAAAAAAATTATGCCGAAAGCGCCACCCGACGATGAATTGCTGGATGGCCCGGTTGAAGGATTAACCACCGAAGAAACAAAACAGTTTTTAGCCGGTGATATAGCTTTTAACGACGACGTGTTCACGGCACAAAACGGACTAGGCCCGTTGTTTGTTGCGAACTCCTGCGGAAGCTGTCACGCCGGTGATGGCAAGGGACACCCGTTTACAACCTTAACACGCTTCGGACAAATTGATAGCACGGGAAATCAGTTTATCAATCAGGGCGGGCCACAGTTACAAAACCGCGCGATCCCGGGCTATAGTCCTGAACAAATTCCTTCAGGTGCTACCTCAACAAAAATTTTACCGCCTGCAAATACAGGATTAGGATTTTTGGATGCGATTTCCGATGCTGATATTCTTGCTAATGCAGATCCGAACGATGCAGACGCTGATGGTATTAGCGGTGTTCCAAATTGGATCACGCCTCCTTATTATTGTTCTTTCCGGCCAAATACTCTTTTACAGGGAGGAAAATACATTGCACGCTTTGGAAAAAAAGGAGCAGCATACGATCTGTTACAACAAACAGCTAACGCCTACAACCAGGATATGGGGATCAGTTCTTATTTTGAACCTATCGATACATATTCAAAACTGGAAGTTGATCCTGAAATAAGTAATCAAACTGTATACGATGTTGTATTTTATTTAAAAACTTTAAAAGCACCCGTTCAGCGTAACGCCAATGATCCGGATGTGAAAGCCGGGAAACAATTATTTATTGATATCGGCTGTGAAAAATGTCACACAGCACAATTTAAAACGGGCCATTCGTCAATTTCAGCGCTGGCAAATAAAACAATCGCTCCTTATACGGATATGTTGTTACATGATATGGGACCGGGATTAGACGACGGATACACAGAAGGCTCGGCAAAAACATACGAATGGAAAACGCCGCCGTTATGGGGATTAGGTTTAGCAAAAAATTCGCAGGGCGGAAGTTATTTCTTAATGCATGACGGAAGAGCAGCCGGTATTGAATCCGCAATTCTTATGCATGGCGGCGAAGGCACTCAAAGCAAAATGAACTTCGAGAACCTTAGCACATCCGATAAAGCCAAAATAGTAAAGTTCTTAGAAAGCCTTTAATGCAGCGGAGAGAGTTTATAAAAACAACATGTTTGACATGCGCAGGAACTTTTGCTGTAAGTGCATTTTTAGCTGCGTGCAAGAGTTCGAAATATATTACAAATTACACAAATGAAAATAAAAAGCTTTCTATCAAGAAATCGGAATTTTTCGTTGCCGAAAAAGGAAATCAGAGATCACTAAAGAATATTTTGTTGAAACCTGCCGAATTGCAATTCCCTATCGTAGTCTATAAATTAAGCGACACGGAATATAAAACTATATATATGCAATGCTCACATCAGGGCTGTGAACTGAATGCTTTTGAAACCGCCCTTGTTTGTCCATGCCATGGAGCTGAATTCAACAACAGAGGACAAGTAACACAGGGGCCTGCTGAAAATGACCTTAAAACATTTGTAACAACACACGACAATGAGAACATTTATATACAACTCTAAATTAAAATTTGTTTTAGGTTTTGTGCTGATCCAAATTTCTTTAACAGGACAGAATGATTCTGCCGGAATTCATCATGTTTCAACAGACTCTACGAAACTCTTATTGAATCTGGATGCGGTTTATAACCGTCCGTTCCTGCAATACGGAAAAATTCCTGTAGCGATAGGAGGGTACGTAGAAGCGAATACAAATTATGCAGTAACAGACGGAGTGACGGAAGGATTTTCATTTCAGATGCGGCGAATGACCTTATTCCTGTCTTCATCAATTCACAGGAAAATAAAGTTTTTAACCGAGATAGAGTTTGAAGATGGCACGAAAGAGATAAATATTGAATTTGCTTCAGTTGATTTTCAGTTTCATCCTATGTTTAATTTCCGGGGAGGAATTATCATGAATCCCATCGGAGGTTTCAATCAAAACCACGATGGGCCTAAGTGGGAATTTATTGACCGTCCGATCTCAGCAACACAATTACTGCCCTCTACATTTAGTAATGTTGGTTTTGGGTTCTTTGGAAAAATGTATAAACCGGATTTTGTTTTTGCTTATGAATTGTATTTGACCAACGGGTTCAATGAGAATATCATTTCAAATTCAGAGAACAAAACATTTTTACCGACAACCAAATTAGATCCTGACCGTTTTGAAGAAAGTTTTAATGGCGAACCGCTTACAAACGCAAAAGTATCTTTGCGTCATCGTAAGATAGGAGAACTCGGGCTTTCCTATATGGGAGGGTGTTATAATAAATTCCAGGAAGACGGATTGGTTCTTGATGTGAGGAGAAATGCAAATATTTATGCTGTCGATTTTAATACAAGTATTCCAAAAGCTAAAACAAGTATCGTAGCAGAATGGGCGTGGGTATTTGTAGATGTTCCGGACACCTACACTCAGCAATTTGGAAAGAAACAATACGGTGGATTTATAGACATTGTTCAGCCGATCATAAGGAAAAAAATGTTTGGTTTTGAAAAAGCATCTTTGAACCTGGCTTTCCGTACAGAGTATGTGGATTGGAATGTTGGCACTTTTAACGAAACCGGCGGCAACATTTCCGATGAAGTTGTGGCAATCGTTCCCGGAATCAGCTTCCGCACTTCACCACAAACGGTGATCCGTTTTAATTACCGCTATCAATGGCAAAAAGACATTTTGGGAAACCCTGCTGCCAGAACCGCCGCTATTCAGTTTGGGGTTTCGAGTTATTTTTAGACTGGTAGATAGTAAAGTGCTTTGAAACTTTTAGTCGAATCACTTGATTTAGGGTATAATCGTCCGGATCTCTGTTGCTTTTTAGTCCGAATTTTACTATATTTACTTCTTACAGCATTAAGTTTTAGCCTAATGAAAAGGATACTTATAGGATTGCTAACTGCCGGATTTCTTTCCCTGTGCTTTAATAATTCATTTGGGCAAAATATTGTATATAGCAAAAGCGAACCGGATGTTGTTGGTGAACCGGGACTGATGTTAGTTGGATATGTAACGTTTTATAATTCCGACTCTGATACTATTGAGATCAAGGCGGACCGTTGTTATAAAAACCTCCCTCCGAATTGGTTAAGTTGTTTTTGTTTTATCCAATGCTATCCCTATGCAGTAGATGTGGTTAATTATTTTCTTGCGCCGGGAGAAAAAGTTACTTTAGGCCTTGGTTTTACAACGGATACAATTCCGGGTACAGGATATATAAAAGTTACCCTTGAACAAGTAGGAGGGGCACAAAAAGACACCCTTTATTTTTCCGCAAGCACTATTGCTTCAGGCATAAACGAGTTTGGTATTTCAGAACCGTCACGGTTTTATCCCAATCCTTCCTGCGATAAGATTGTGTTTAGTACCGCGTCTTCCGAAGTATACTCTGTTCGTTTAATGGATATCACCGGCAAAGTAATTGAACAGCAGTCTGGGATCACTACAAAGCAACACACCATCAATATTGAAAACATGCCAACCGGAGAATATTTTTTAAACGTGCAATACAAATCAGGAAAAACAGAAACACAAAAACTAATAAAAAACTAATCACATGAAAAAACTAATACTTTTAATCTCTGGTCTTTTAACTATCACCTCTTTCGGACAAACCGCAACTAATTTTAACGTTAATGATTGTTCGGGGATCAATCATGATCTGTTCACCGAACTAAATTCAGGGAAGGTGGTTGTTATGGTATGGGTAATGCCGTGTGCAAGCTGTATTAACGGAGCGCTTTCCGCTCAGTCTGCGGTTCAAAGCTTTTCTACTTCCAATCCCGGACAGGTTTATTTTTACTGTGTAGATGACTATGCTAATACGTCATGCGGCACGCTTTCAAGTTGGTGTACTGCCAACGGAGTTATTAATACAACCGCTAAATTTTCAAATGCTGCAATTAACATGTCGAATTACGGAACGGCCGGAATGCCAAAAGTTGTGGTACTTGGCGGATCAGCCCACACGGTTTATTATAACCAGAATAATGCAGCTATCACTACTTCCGGTATTACAAACGCGATCAATTCAGCGCTGTCTGCAATTGCGGCAGGCGTCGAAGAAAACAGTAACCCGGTTTTTAACTCTATGAATGTTTTCCCTAATCCTTCAAACAATCTTTCTAAAGTTAATTTTACCCTTTCAAAAGAATCTAAAGTGGTGATCGAAGTTCAAAATCAATTGGGCCAGAAAGTGACTACAGCGTTCAATGGTGATCTTCAAAAGGGCGAAAACACTGTAACTATAAACACATCGGAATTAAGCCCCGGAAATTATTTGATCAATGTGTCTGATGGCGATGTTTCCAAAAAACTAAAATTAGTAGTTGTCCGTTAATTTGCTTGTTAAGTTTTAAATAAGGCCGGCAAACAATTTTGTTTGGTGGCTTTTTTCGTAAGTATATGTTTGAAAAACCGTTTATTCGCACTGTTTGTATTCTGGTGTTGGTACTGTATTCGTGCGCTCGATCCTATTCGCAGGGTTGTTGTTCGGGCGGCAGCGGAAGCCCGATAGCAGGCGGCGCTTCACAAGGAGTTTTAAAGGAAAAACAGTTCGAGATCGCCCCGAATTATCAGTATACCGGTACAAATAAGTTCTATGTCGGCGATCGTGATACTACCAGGATGCTCGATTATCTTTTTACTAATTATTTATACTTGCGCCTCGCCTATGGCGTGACTGATAAATTCACTATGTCTGTCGAATCGGGTTACTTTTTTAATAAGACACAGTATGGTTACCAAAAAGCCGACACGGTCACTTCGAATGGTGTAGGCGATCTGATCATATTTCCCCGGTACAGCATTTATACACGCAATACTGAGAAAACAAGAACAGAGATAACATTGGGACTTGGCTACAAAATTCCTTTAGGTAAATACAACGATTCTACACTTGTATTTACAGATCCCAACAACGGTAAAAAGTATTATACAACGTCTCCGCCAACCGTTCAGCCAACGACAGGTTCACAGGATATAATTTTTTATGGATTCCTTTATCGAGGCTGGCCCGATAAAAAATTCAGGGTTTTTGCTAATATGCTTTACATTAAAAAAGGCTGGAATGCGCTTGGACAAAAATTTGGTGATTATGCAAGCCTTGGCCTTTTCGCAGGTCATACCTTCTTTAAAAAATTAGGTGTTACATTGCAGATAAGAGGCGAGTGGGTTGACTCGATGAAATATGATAAGAACATCGACATGCTTGCTTTGTATAATGTAGATGTTAGATCAACGGGAAGTAAAAAAATATTTTTCAGTCCGCAAATTAGTTTTAATCACAATGATTTCACGGTATATGCGCTTAGCGAAATACCCTTGTACCAATACATGAACGGCACACAAATTGGATCAGGAGTTCAACATACTGCGGGACTTTCTTATCGTTTCTTTGTAAAAAGAAAGATAAAGGAGCCCGGTACAGATAATGGAGCCAAGTAACTAAGAATTACCATAATTCATAATCCAACACTGTATTCTCAACACGATAGGTAGGCGTTTGCTTTCCATTTGAAAGTTGATTCACTTCTTCGGCTACAAATTTCTGTAGCTCACTTAACATTATTTTTTTATCTTTATTAGTATCCGCTTTGCCGTTTGTCATCCCGTCGATGAGACAATGCGTGAACAATCCGTTATTCCATTTCTCACCTTCAAATGCAGCTTCTGTTCCGCCTGCTGATGAAATGATTGTAGCACCTGAGTTTTGACGGAGATCAGAAAAAATAGACTTCGACATTTCTAAAGCCGTACTTTGTACAAAAGTTGTTCCTGAAATTCTTATATCACGCTGATCTTTTTTCTTTTGGTCATTGCCATCCATTTCGTAAATATCTTCATCAACTTCCCCGCTGAAACAAGCGTCAACAAACATCAGTTTACGTATCGGTTTCATTTCTTTAAATAGCTTTTCAAATTCTTTAAAATTCACCGAATTTATTTTCGGGTCAGTAAAGTCAGTATAGTAAGTCGGGAAATAATAACTGAGATCATCATCCAGGTACCCATGCCCTGCAAAGAAAACCATCACAACATCATTGATAGTTGATTTAGCAAAGAACTCTTTCAAAAGTTTCACGGAATCCGTATCGAATGAAGTATTAAATAATTTTTTTACTTCTATTTTACCGAACGACTTTGAATTCGTCATTGTTTTCGAAACATCACTGGCGTCTTTAACCGCATAGGCTAAATTAAATTTCGTATTCTTGAATTTCTCGCTGGCTATAACCACTAAATACAAATTCGGCTTAATATTGCTCGTATTGTTGTATAAACGCGGTACGCGCGGGCCTTCTAACCCCGCCTCATCTTTCACAATAAACTCAAAACGGTTAATACCTGTTGTGCTTTCAAAACTTATGGTTTTCTCGAAATGCGAGCTTAAACTCTCGGGAATCATTTCTGTATGAACCAATGTTCCGTTATTTAAAACATCGAGTTGCTTTAATTTACCGGCACCTTTATTTATACTCACGCTAAAATTTACTTTGTTGTCTTTTTCCTCCTGTAGCTTTACGTATTGAAATTCAGGCGCTGCTGCAAAGTTGATACTACTTCCGGGCTTTATTCCTAACACACGCATCCGTTTCAAATAAGCCGTTTCATAAGCTTTCATTAAAGCCGTGTCTTTACAACCAAAGGCTTGTAACACTTTGTGAGGCTGATTCAAATAGGCATCGAACTGTTCGAAACTAAAGATCTCACTTTTCCTTTTGAAGCGAATGTTCTTAATAAAATCTTTTGATCCCATGTAATGAAGGTCAGGCGTGATCATAAAGAAGTTATCATTCATTGCGTTCGCGATCTGGCCAATTATCTTTTTCTTTTTCAGATCAACGAATGTCGCTAACGAAGACGATGAACCTGTCATGATCAATTGATCTAATTCCTCAATAAAAAAACAGTTCGGCATTATGGTCTTAGTGTCGCTGAGATCAATGATCTCTTCTCCGGCCAGATTAAAAACCTTGAAATTCTTTCCCATCGCATCACTCAAAGCAAAATAGTTTCCGTTGTCACTGGTATAGTGGAAGGGAGGCAGTTCTTTTGTAGATACTAACAATTTAGAAACGATCTCTTTCCCGGTCTCAGTATCGTATTCAGTATACATGCTTTCCTGGTCGGTGCTGCTGCTTCCTACATTATACTTTAAATACCAGATCGCAATTGTTTTTCCACCGTTCTTTATTTTTATATCGTATGGATAATAAGTTTCTGCAAAATCTTTCACCACTTTCTTCTGAGTCATATCAATTTTTACAATAGCATTCAGAGGCATGTCCATCTCATAATTGTTGATGGTTTTCTTTTTTGTGATCTGCGCTGAAGTATAAACATATCTTCCATCCGGACTCAAAACCACGGGAGCCGTGACTAACCAGCTTGTGCTTTCATATTCTGTTTTTTTCGTTTTTCGGTTAACGATCTTGAATTTCCCTGCATCGGGAATAAAAACAAGATCCTTGGTAAAATTGACGACCTTGTACTGATTACTTACAGCCATGGAATAAAGTCCATCGTACTTCTCTTCGGCCATAGTTTTTAAATTGATAATGTGAAGACTTGTGTAATCCGCGTAATAGAATTCTCCATTCATAAAACCACAAGCGGCAGCGGTCACGTTTTTCTTTATGGTCTTTGTAAATTTCTTTTTAGCGATATTATAAATGGCTAAATTGAAATTGGGGTAGGCCTTACCCGAGTTTACTACAACTTCCGAATCATTTAAAAAGAAAACCGTATAAACCATTGCAGAATCTTTGTTACTCGGATCTTTTATTTCGGCGTACTTACTGAAATTGTTCAGGTCCCAGATGTAAGCCGACGTGTTTCCTTTTGTGTACAACCACCTTTTATTCGGACTGATTCCTGCAAAGTAGATCGGATTATCCATTGCCGGACGCTCTGAAATAATTTGCATGTTATCCGGTTTGTAAATGCGAAGTGCCTTATATGAGATCCAGCCATTAGCGATCAAACGTTTTCCTTCGGAAGAAAATTTTATGTGTTGAAAAACGCCGGCAGTTTGTTTGGTAAGTTGTCCTGTTTTAATATCAATGAATTTTATGCCCTTGTAAGTAGCGAAAGCAACTTGTGAAGTCCCTGGCCAAAGATCCATATCAGAAATATACTCTTCAGTAAAATTTTTTGTGTCGGGTGTACCAAGTGCGCGAGGCTTTCTTAAATACTGCTGACTTTGCGGGGCCGAATACCAAGCGGTATATTGCTTTGGCATCATTATTTCGTAAATAATTTTATTAGTTTCGAGATTATAGACAAAAAAATTATCGGCCGTGGAACAAAACAATAAAGAATCACGGACTTTTAATCTTGTCACGGACGCGACATCTTTTATTAAAGAAATAGTTTGCGATAAATTACTAAGGGGTTGTTTTACGAGGGAAGTTATAGTGCCCGAAGTGATGACCATGATCACTTCCTGTTTTTTTGCATAAGGCACAGCATGATAAACATAATCTGTTTGAGGAAGAGAATTTGATGAAATGGCCCTTTTCTCATTAATATCAAACAATAAACTAAAAGAACCAACGCTGATGTAAACTGTATTACCTTTTCCTGTAAAATAACAACCGCTTATCGCTAAGCTTCCATACCATTCACTATTCGGTTGCCCTTTTATTAATTCTCCTGTAGTCGATTTAAAAAATAATTCCAGCTTTTGATCTTTAAAACTATATACTAATAATTCATTATTAGCGCACACCATTAACAGATCTCCCGAAGGGTTGATAGAAAGATTTTTGGCAAGATAAGGGAGATCCACTTCATCAATAACTTCTGAAGTTTCAGTATTTAGAATGGTTAATGCGTTAGAACAAACCGCAAAATGTTTTTCTCCCGGCAGGAACTGGACGAAATCCATATAAGAAAAACCAAAATCCTTTGGAATGATGATCTTGATATCCTGAAGTTGTGAGACCGAGAAAAAGGGAGTAAGTATAAGGAGGAATAAAAAGCGTTTCATTTATACAATAAATATAAAAATCTTTTTACCTTAGTCCTAATGTTAAAACGCCTCCTGATATTTAGTTTATTTCTGCCTCTTTTTATTAAAGGACAAAATTATCCCGCCAAGCCAGGCAATTATGTTACAGATGAAACACGCACATTAACGAAAGAGCAGGAAGGATTATTAAACGCCAAATTAAAAGCATTCGAGGACACTACAACTAACCAGGTCTTTGTTTATATGACAGCCTCGCTGAATGGCGAGGATATGGCGCAATTTTGTCAAACTATTTTTCATGAGTGGCATATTGGTCAAAAAGACAAGAACAACGGTGTGCTTATTGCTGTTTTTAAAGATGATCATAAATTCAGGATACAAACAGGTTACGGATTAGAAGGGCAACTACCTGATCTTCTCACTAAGCGGATCCAGGATAATGATATGCGTCCGCTTTTTAAGCAAGGCGATTATTTCGGCGGGATAAATACAGGAATTGATCTTCTTGCTTATTATTCTTGCCATGCTTTTAGTCCGGATCCGGTTAAAGAAAATGAAACAAAGTCGATAGCACCACTTCCTCCTGCAGAATTTGATTACGGAAAAGGATTGTCGGGCCTGTTGATCGGTTATGGCATCAACGGTCTGATGTTATTCTTGTATATCCGTCAGCTAAGAAAGAAAAATAGAGACAGGCCCACCCGAAAAGTAATTTTCATGACCATTGCGATCATATTTGCGCTTTTCCCATGCTTTGGGTCTATACTTTTATTTTTTATGCTTCTCTTTATTCAAGACACTAAAGGTATTTCGAGTAGCGGGAGTTATTCTTCGTACAGCGGATCTTCCTGGAGCAGTTCAGATTCTTCTTCTTTCTCTTCTGATTTCGGAGGTGGTGGAGGGGGAGATTCCGGTGGCGGTGGAAGCAGCAGTGATTGGTAAGAGTTCGCGAGCCTGAAGATTGACTTCCTGTTACCGATATGTCGCCCCTTGTTATTTTAAGATGGCCTTGAATTCATCTTCAATTTTTTTCTTGCAAGAGGCATTCATTTTCAAGATCGCCTTTTTCTTAAGCTTACCTTTTGAGTATTTCCCAATTTGAGCAGTGCCCATTTCTCTCTTTTCTTGTTGCTGATCTTTGGCAGACATTGCCTTATCAAGCATAGCAGAAAGATTTTTAAAAGCGTCAATTGTTATTTCAGCTCTCTTCGCTTTTCCCCCGCTGTAAGTGCCACTTGAACTTTCTTCAGGATTAACAGGCGTATAAACCAATTTCATTTCATCGAGCGTGTAACTGTTAGAATTCCCATCCGAATAAACATAATACGTTTGCGAATTCGCTTTAAAAAGAAAAGCCATAAACAATAGCAGAAATGATTTTTTCATGATAGATATTTAAAACAATCCGTCGAGGGTTTTATCGTCAACTAAATTCGGAAGTGTTACTTTTAAATTCGGTGTACGTTCCATTTCGCGTTTAATAGCGAAAAGAGCCTCTTTATTTCTGGCCCAGCTTCTTCTTGCGATCCCATTGTTCACATCCCAGAACAACATTTGTTTTAATCTACGATCGGCATCGTTGCTGCCGTCTAACACTAAACCAAACCCACCATTAATTACTTCACCCCAACCAACGCCACCACCATTGTGTAAACTGATCCAGGTCGCACCACGGAATCCGTCACCGACAAAATTTTGTACGGCCATATCGGCAGTAAATTTAGAGCCGTCATAAATATTTGAAGTTTCCCTATACGGCGAGTCGGTTCCGCTCACATCATGATGGTCTCTTCCTAAAACAACAGGAGCAGTAATTTTACCTTCCGCAACTGCTTTGTTCATCGCTTCTGCAATTCTAACACGGGCTTCGCTGTCTGCGTAAAGAATTCGCGCTTGTGATCCAACAACTAAATTATTTTTCATCGCATCGCGGATCCAAATAATATTATCGCTGAGCTGCTGTTTAATTTCTTCAGGAGCGTTTTTATGCATGTCTTCTAAAACACCTAATGCGATTTCATCTGTTTTACGAAGATCATTTTCATTAGCGCTTGTACATACCCATCGGAAAGGACCAAATCCATAATCAAAACACATCGGGCCTAAAATATCCTGTACATATGAATTGTATCTGAAATCTTCTTTGCTTCCTTTTTTAAACACATCTCCACCCGCACGGGATACTTCTAATAAGAACGCATTTCCATAATCAAAGAAGTACATTCCGTTAGCGTGAAGTGTATTTACAGCATTGATGTGGCGGACAAGAGTTTTCTGAACTTCTGTTTTAAATTTGGCAGGTTCGTCCGCCATCATCTTATTGCTTTCCTCTAATGAGAAACCTACAGGATAATATCCGCCCGCCCAGGGATTATGTAAGGATGTCTGATCCGAACCAATATCAACTTTAATATTTTCTTTTACCAAACGTTCCCACAGATCAACTACATTTCCCTGGTAAGCTAAAGAAACCGCTTCTTTCGATCCAACTGCTTTTTTAATCCTCGGAATCAACAAATCTAAACTTTCAAAAACTTCATCCACCCATTTTTGTGAATGTCGGGTGTTCACAGCTTTAGGATTTATTTCAGCAGTAACAGAAACTAATCCGGCAATGCGTGCTGCTTTTGGTTGTGCACCACTCATGCCGCCTAACCCTGCAGTTACAAATAATTTTCCTTTTCTGTCTTCTTCCGATGTCGAAATTTTTCTCGCAGCATTCATCACGGTGATAGTAGTTCCGTGTACAATTCCTTGCGGACCGATGTACATAAACGAACCCGCTGTCATTTGTCCATACTGTGTTACACCAAGAGCGTTGAATTTTTCCCAGTCATCCGGTTTGCTGTAATTCGGGATCATCATTCCATTAGTAACAACAACTCTCGGCGCATCTTTATGCGATGGAAACAATCCCATCGGATGTCCGCTGTAAAGAACCAAAGTTTGCTCATCTGTCATTGCCGACAAATACTGCATAGTTAATAAATATTGCGCCCAGTTTTGGAATACAGCGCCATTTCCTCCGTAAGTTATTAATTCATGAGGATGTTGGGCAACAGCATGATCCAAATTATTACTGAGCATGTGCATGATCGCAGCAGCTTGTTTGCTTTTGTGCGGATATTCGTTGATAGGACGCGCGAAAATTTTATAATCAGGACGAAAACGATACATGTAAATTCGTCCATATGTTTTTAATTCGTCTGCAAATTCTTTGGCAAGCGTTGAATGGTGTTCTGAATCAAAATAACGCAGCGCGTTCCTGACCGCTAATTTTTTTTCATCTGCACTTAAAATATCTTTACGCTTCGGGGCGTGATTAATGGTCGTTTCGTATGGCTTTGTATCAGGAAGTTCTGTTGGAATCCCTTCTGATACTTTTTTCTTAAACTCTTCTGCTGTCATTTCAGTACTAATATAACTTATTTCACTAAATCCTATACCCTAAATCCTTAATCCTTTTTGTTCTCATCTTTTTTATCAAATTTCCCCGTATTCTTATTATAACCATATGGACAATGTTTACAACCGCTTTTGCAACAATGCCCGCGTTTCAAATGGTACTTTTCAGTGAACACAATATAACCTTCAGGACTCAGGTAATAATCTTCAGGATCTAACCTCTTGTTGAACATATTACAAAAGTACGATTACCCCTTGTAAAGCGAAAGAATTTCTTAGTTTTGTATCAATGAAAAAGCATTTCTTTTGGTTTTCTGTGATCGTCGGCTTTTTCATTCCTGATACTTTTTACGGGCAGGACACGCTAAAGAGATCCTTTGTGATGGAAAAAGATTCCGGTCATTTTGGAGGTGTAAACATCATTGAAAGACGCAGTGGTGCAATACTTCATCTTAACGGCTACGTAAGTATTTATTATGCTTACTATACGGATGAGATAACTAATAACGGAATGGTTCAAATTCCTGTAATGGCGCCCAGGAATAAACAATTGGGATTGAATATGGCGATGGGTTCTTTACAATATACTTCTAAAAATGTGCGCGGTAATTTTGCTTTACATTATGGCGATATTCCCCTGGCTATTTGGCCTTCCGATCTTAATATGGTACAGGAAGCCAACGCGGGAGTAAGAGTAACAAAAGGGCTTTGGTTGGATGCCGGCATCTTCCGTTCGCACATTGGGGTTGAAAGTATAGAGCCGAGAGAAAATATCTCGTCAACCACATCCTTGGTCAACAATTATGAACCCTATTATTTTACCGGAGCCAAATTAACGTACGCATTAAATTCAAAACTGTCATTTCAGGTAAATGCATTTAATAGTTTCAATACTTTAACCGAAACTAATAAGGATAAATTACTGGGTTTTTCGTGCGTGTTTGAACCAACCGATGATGTGTCACTTACTTATAATTTTCTTACCGGGGATGAAACGCCCGATACGGAAACAAAAAAGCACAGGCGCTTTTACAATAATATTTATGCAACCTTAAAGTTCAATAAATTGACAATAGCTGCTGAGGTAAATTATGGTTGGCAGGAGAATTCCATGTTAAAAGATTCCTCAGGTACCGCGAGGGTATCCAGCGATCTGATCATAGCCAAATACCAGGTTCTTAAAAAAGCCGCCGTTTATATCAGGCAGGAATTTTTATCGGATCCTGAAGGCGTTCTTACAGGCAGTCTTAATTTTGGTAAAAACGTGTCAGGGACAACCGGCGGAGTAGAATATAAACCATTTAAAACCGTAGCTTTGAGTCTTGAAGGGCGGATGTTGCAGGCAGAAAACAAAGTGTTCGCGGAAAACGGAAGACGGACCAATAAACGTTATGAATGTATTTTGTGCCTGGACGTATCTTTTTAATTGAGCGACAAAAAAACATATTCACCTATTGGGGTTTTCGATTCCGGTTATGGAGGACTTACTATTTTAAAAGAAATAGTGAAAGAACTGCCCGAACATGATTTTTTGTATTTGGGAGACAACGCGCGCGCTCCATATGGTTCGAAGAGTTTCGAAGAAGTTTATGATCTAACATTAGAATGCGTGAAGCAATTATTTGATCAGGGGTGTCATTTAGTTGTTCTCGCTTGCAACACAGCTTCGGCAAAGGCATTAAGAAATATTCAGCAAAAGGATCTTCCGAATATTGATCCGACAAGAAGAGTTTTAGGTGTAATTCGTCCGACAACAGAACTTGCCGGAAATTACACGAAGACAAAACATATTGGCGTATTAGGAACTGCCGGAACGGTTTTGTCTCAATCTTATCCAATAGAAGTTTCAAAATTCCATCCTGAAATAAAGGTTTACCAGGAAGCCTGTCCGTTATGGGTGCCAATAGTTGAAAGCGGAAAACAAAACGCGGACGATACTGATGCAGAAGTGAAAAAGCATATAGATGTGTTAATGAGCCGCTCACCTAAAATTGATACGATCATATTAGGCTGTACGCATTATCCTTTACTCATAAATAAAATAAAAAAGTTTGTACCTGAGTACGTAACTTTGATCACACAAGGAGAAATTGTAGCAAAAGGCCTGAAAGATTATTTGCAGCGCCATCCTGAAATGGAAGCTAAGTGTTCCAAAAATTCATCAATAGAGTTTTTAACTACGGGAGATGCAAGTTTCTTCGATGAGAATGGCGGGAAATTTTTCGGCAAGGAAATCAAATCAAAACACTTACAGCTCTAATTGTATTAACTGTTATAACTAACATCAAACGATTCGTATATTCGACCCAATTCGTATCGTAGTTATTTGAACCAACCGCTATACATTAAATAGTTGTTCGCGATACGGTTTATTTCACCGTTAATTAATTCCTGTGAGATATCTTTTAATTTTTTAGCCGGCACTCCGGCAAAGATACAGCCGCTTGGCACAACAGTTCCTTCAGTTACAACAGCGCCTGCGGCAATTATTGTATTGCTGCCGATCTCGCAATTATCCATCACAATAGCACCCATGCCTATTAATACGTTATCATGTACTTTGCAACCGTGAACGATCGCGTTATGTCCGATAGAAACATTATCACCCAAATGCACTTTTGTTTTTTCGTAAGTACAGTGCAGAACAGCGCCGTCTTGTATATTCACTTTGTTTCCGATTCGGATACTATTTACATCGCCACGCACTACAGCATTGAACCAGATACTGCAATCATCACCAATAACAACATCGCCAACAACGGTTGCGTTAGGCGCGATAAAACAATTTTTTCCGAACTGCGGGGAAACACCTTTTACGGGGAGGATAACTGGCATAAGATCTGGTTTAAAGTTTGAAATTAACACTTTTTTACAAATTCAGCCCAACTGTTGGAGATAAGCAGGCGTATAGTTGGGTAAGAAGCACAATAACCCCTTATGAAAACACTACTACTTTTTAAATCATATATTTATGAAATGAAGTAAAAATTTGTTTTCATCAGATTTCCGACCAAATTTTACTTCATTCCATACAGGCATTAAACAACTAAAATTAGCTGTATGAAAACCACAAAAAGTGTAGTGTTATGCGCAATGATAATTGTGCAAACTGTTAAAGGTCAAAACAACAATCACAAAGTTTATTTAGAAGGAAGTATTTCAGGCGGTATTCAGAACACAGCGGCGGTTGCCGGCGTTAGCGGTGCCTTAGGAATATTTTTAAACAAGCACAGCAGCGTGGATATCAGGGCAAGAGAAGTGTACAATTTCGCTAATATGGATATTGTCGGGCCGATCACATTTAACTATCGCTACAACTTAAATAACGGTTTATTTTTTGGCGGAGGTTTTGCGCATCATCATGAAGTCGGGCATCATACTTATATGCAGCATCCCGGAGAATCTGTAATGGGAAGCCACCCTAATATTTTTCACCGCAGTGGAGTAGGATTAGACATTGGCTACAATTTTAAACCATTCTATAAAAAAGGATTCTTCAGCTGGATATATCCTGCAATTAACGTGAACTACACCCACATGTTCATGGACAACGGAAGAAATCCGTTGGTGACTGTTAATCTTGGCCTAAGAGTCGGATTGAAGAAATTCGCAGCAGCGAATTAGAGTTTGATCAGTTTAACGGACCTTAAGTAATCACCGGATTGTAATTGAACATAGTAAACACCTGAAGAAAATTCCGAAGTGTTTATATGGAAGGTTTGGTGTGTATTGAACTTCGACATCAACTTACCTGTTACATCATAAACCGTTATGTTAAGAAAAACATTATTCGGATTTGTAATTGTGAATTCGTTCGAGAAAGGATTTGGGAATACTTCCAGAGAATACAATATTTCTTCTTTGATATTAGTACACAAATTTACTGTGATGGATTCGCAGTCTGAGTAAGAGCAACCATAAGTATCAACATAGTTATAAGTGACCGAATAAGAACCTGCAGATGTTGGCGTGAAAACATTTCCACTTAAAAAAGGACCGCTTAAACTTCCTCCGCTTGGAGTGTAGGTGATAGTTGAAGATTGTCCTGTACATATCGAATCCGGGGAAGCGTTCGTAATGACACATTGTTGTGGAAAAACTGTAAAAACGGCAGTTGCGGTATTCGGACATGGGGATGTTATTTTGTACCCAACGCTATAGGTGCCTGGTGTAGTTAAGTAAATTGTATTGGATGTTACTCCGGGCGTGGTATAAGACCCACCGGTCGGGCTTGGATTTAATATAACAGGTGTTGTTGAATAAGGACAAATTGTATTTGTTGACGCAGTGAGGGATACCGTGGGAGTGGGATTTACAGTTACTGTAATAACTTTTGTAACGTTACAATAAGGACCAAAACTTGTGCATGAATAAGACGTTGTTGAGCTTGGTGCAACCCACGCAGTATCTTGTATACTTCCGTTACTCCATAAAAAATTATAATAATCAGCACTGTATACGTTTAATAAACTCAGATTGCCCGGACAAATCGGATTGCTAACGCAATTAATGCTTAAAGTTGGCATTGGAGAAAGATAAATCAACTTTGACGCAGATGAACTACAGCCATTAGTAGCCGTTCCTGTAACTGAAAATGTAGTTGGAGACGAAACGGGGGAAATATTAAGTGTATTCGTTGTCGGACCAGTGTTCCATGAATAAGTAGAGGCGCCTGAAGCCGTGAGGACAGAAGTGCTTCCGGCACACATAATAGATGCCCCGCTAATGGAGGTTAAAGGTGAAGGAATAAATGTTACTGTATAAAGTGCTGACATGGCCTTGCAACCCGCGCTGTTTGCTCCGATAACGTAATAGTTAGATACTCCGGGAGTGCTGTTGGTCACATTAACGGTTGGTGATACATAACTTGTAGACCATGTATACGAAGAGGCTCCGGAAGCTGTTAGACTTACGTATCCACCAATAGTGCACGCAACTGAACTTGTTCCGGTTATAGAAACTGTTGGATACGGCAGAGGAGAAACTGTAATGGTTCGCGTTGCAGTCATTGTGCCACATAAAGAATTATTTACGTCTACCGTGTAAGTGGTAGTAACAGTTGGAGAAACGACAGTCGACTGGGTTGTGGTGCCGGTACTCCAACTATATGTTGTGGGAGTTGAAAACATAGTGGCACTTAGGCTTACTGTAGCGCCAACACATATGGATACCGAACTGACTCCGATATTGGCAGACGCTGGATCGGCCTTTACGGTGTGATTAGCAAATGGCCCTTGACATCCATTGGCATCAGCTCCCAAAAGAAAATATGTAGAAACGGTAAATGGAGATACAGTTAAAGTCGGACCGGTTCCGATTGGTGTAAATGAGCTGTTGGTCCATGTATAAGTATTGGCGCCTGATGCTGTTAATGTGGCGGTTTGCCCAAAACAAATTAGCGTTGGTCCGCTTATTGAAAGCGTTGGCATAGGGGCAGCTGAAATAGGGAATACCGACATTGTTTTACACCCTCCTGCATCAGTAGCTGTAACCGAAAAATTAGTGGTTGTCGGTGAGTTAACGCTTGCAGTAATAGAATTGCCACTATAAGTGTTAGTACCGAAAGTATAAGTGTACGAACTAAACCCTGAAGCGCTGACCGGAAATGAGCCGCCTGTACAAACGGTAGCAGGTGAGGTGACCGTTAGTGTGTTACCGGATGGAGAATTTACAGTGACCTGTACGGTTTTTGTGACCGGACCGCAAGTGCTGCCAATTGATACTGAATAGATCGTTGTAGAAGTTGGTTTTACATAGGTTGAGTAGGTGGTGGCTCCGGAGCTCCATAAATAGGAGCTTTGACCGATAGAAGACGATAATAAGGTTGAATCCCCAACACAAAGAACACTTTTTGTTGCTAATGCAAAGACATTTGTGTTTGTGGGCACAGCCTGAATTGTAACTGATTTGGTAGTTCCTTTACACCCCTGAAGACTAGTTCCATTTACCGTATACGTTGTATTAACCGATGGAGAAACCGTGATCGAAGGCGTATTGGCTCCCGTACTCCAGGTATAACTTGAAGCTCCGCTGGCTCCGATTGAAATAGGACTTCCGATGCAAACAGAAGCATTTCCTGAAACAGAAATTGTAGGAGTAGGATAAATTGTTATGGATTGCGTAGCTGAACTTTTACATACCTTGCTCTGGCTTGATCCTGTTAAAGTATGAACAACAGATGCAGACGAGGCTATAGATAATATTGTGGCAGTGCTAATTGAGGGAAACCATGTATAAGTTGCTGCGCCACTCGCTGTAAGCGTATATGCGGAACCCAAGCATGCAGATGTAGTGCCGCTATTAATAGAGACAGTTGGAGATAAATTTATTTTCCAATGTTTTTCGAAGTTACAACCAGTGGTGAAACTCATAGCTAAAGAATAATAACCTTCATTGGAAGTTGTTATCGACTGCGAGCCGTATCCGGTAGATGAAGTTACCCAACTGTAACTTGACGCACCATTGGGAGCTGAAATTGTACAGGGATCATTAAAGCACGTGAAATCAAAATTAGAATGGAAAGGATAAGATAAACTATTAATAGTTATTGAATTGGAGAATGCAGATGAACCGGCAGAATATAGTCCTGCATCAAAATAAGCGTAACCATAATGCCCTGTAAATACACAATCCCCAACAGCAACTTTCAAAGTCACGGTTTGACCTAAATAAGGCGAAAGGTCAAAACATAAAGTGTGCCATGGTGTATAGGCTCCGGTAAAAGCAAACTTATTTATACCTGGACAAGCTCCATCTTGGTTCAGTGAGTAAAATTCGTGAAGAACAGTAGACTCATCACAACCTAACACCTGTATCTTAATATATGGATTGTCCTTACATTCATGCCCGGCATATTGGAAGACTAAGGCATGTGCGGTTTTCAAAAGAGTAGTTGTAGAAGTAACTTTGAACTTAGTCTTCATAGAAGTTACCTGAGCGTTATTTGTGTTATCATTCAATTTAATGATCTTAGTTCCGCCTAATGGAGAGACCAAGGAAACAGCACTTATGGGGTCTGTTCCGCCACTTAAAATGGTTTTTGTACCTACTGACAGTGAAAACGCAGTTGAATCTCTATAAGAACGCAAGTTAGTTCCACCGGAAAATTCCCAGCCAGTATAATTTCCTAATTCAAAACCAATGTTGGTTCCGGCAGAAGTTCCGCAAGCTGATAAAATTTGTTCCCTTTCGTTTTCCGGCTGAGAGTATTTATTAGGATTAATGTAGAGATCAATATAATTCTCTCGCTCAACCCCCTTAAGCCCATTTTCGTCTGCAATCCTTTCTGCATAGGAACGAAAAGTTTTCCCGGCTTTTTGTTGGGCAGAAGAAATAAAAGGAAAAAGAACAAAAAGAAAATATAAAAAAGAAACCTTTCTCATAATTGAGTATTAAAAATACGAAATAAAAAGAAGATAATAAGGAAAATTTTAATTCCTACTAAATTAGTAGTATATTTACACCACAAGGTTGTCCCTATAGAATAAGTTTAAATTATGCTGCAAAAAAAGACCAAATATGCCATAAAAGCCTTACTGGCATTGGCAAAACACTATGGCGAGCATCGGCCGTTAAAGATCTCCGAGATCTCGAATAACGAAAAGATCCCGCGAAAATTTCTGGAAGCCATTATGGTCGACCTGAAAAAGATCGGTTATGTTAGCAGCACAATGGGCGCTCGCGGCGGATATGTTTTAATTAAACATCCGGAGGAAGTAATGCTAAGTAATATAATAAGATCAACCGGCGGGCCAATAGCATTATTGCCTTGCGTGAGTTTGAATTTCTATGAATCCTGTAAAGAATGTGTTGGCGAAGACGTCTGCGGATTACGCGATGTTATATTAGAAGTCCGGGAAGCAAGTATAAAGATTCTCTCCAAAACCAGTTTAAGTGATATTTTAAGGCGTGAAAATAGACTTTTTAAGAAGTTTGGGTTACAGTAGTATCAATACTTACGAGCAATAATCTCATACTAAATAAGTATGATATACTAAAAATATTTCAAATTTTTCTTGCGGGAACGAAAATCTATTCATTAATTTGTCCCACGAAAATGAAAAACAATTTAAATAAATGTCTCTTTTTACTTCACGTTATGATGATGTGGATGTACTGCTGCAAGTATGATCATTTGCTGAAGGGACAACTTATACGCGTAAAATAAAAAATACCGACTGACTATAAGAACGAAGCCCTTCCGCTAACAACGAGAAGGGTTTTTTATTACCCATTCTCTTCTGAAATCAGAAGAGTGCTTCCCAAAGGGAAGGGAATTAACAAGAAAGGAAGAAAAAAATGCAAAGCTTTAGAACAGAAATAGAAAATACAGGCAACAACAAGAAAGCACTTGTTGAGAAAGATATTATTGACCTGGAAAAAAAGATCCGCCAGTTCCGCGAAGGAAAAATCCATGAAGAGAAATTCCGCAGCCTGCGTTTAGCACGTGGAGTGTATGGTCAACGTCAGCAGGGTGTTCAGATGATACGTATCAAATTGCCGTTTGGAAAGGTTTCGGCAAAACAGCTACTACGTATCGCTGACATCAGCGACGAATATTCTAATGGGAATTTGCACTTAACAACAAGACAGGATGTTCAAATTCACCACGTGAGCTTGGAAAGAACTCCGGAATTGTGGGCAAAATTAGAACAAGATGATATTACATTACGTGAAGCTTGCGGAAATACAGTTCGTAACGTAACCGCATCTGCTGAAGCTGGAATTGATCCGAATGAATTGTTCGATGTTTCTCCGTATGCAAAAGCAGTATTCGAATATTTTTTACGCAAACCATTCGGACAGGAATTAGGACGTAAAATAAAAATTGCTTTTTCGAATACTGATAAAGATACAGCAGTTACTTATATCCATGATTTCGGATTCATTCCTAAAATTGAAAATGGGAAGAGGGGCTTTAAAGTTTTAGTTGGTGGCGGATTGGGTGCGCAGCCTTTTTTAGCACAAACTGCTTTTGAATTTTTGCCGGAAGAAAAACTGATTCCCTTCTTAGAAGCAAGCATTCGGGTATTCGATCGTTATGGAGAAAGAGCAAGTCGTCACAAAGCACGTATCAAATATCTGATCAATAAGATTGGTATTGACGAATTTTTGAAATTGATAAAAGAGGAGGAGAAAGCAATTTTAGTAAAAGTATTCCCCATTGATAGTTCCAGAACAGAAACCGAAATACAATTCCGTTCACAATTACCGGACGAAAATCCTGCAATAGATAAAGACGCTTTTTTTGTCTGGAATAAGACAAATGTATTCAAGCAAAAACAAGCGGGCTTTTTTGGAGTTTATATAAAGATTCAATTAGGTAACATTTCAACAACTAAAGTAAGGGAGTTCGCAAGAGTGGCGAAATTATATTCTGATGCTTCAGATATTCGTATCACGATCAATCAGGGATTCTTATTGCGTAATGTAACGGCGGAAGAATTACCTTTTTTATTCAGCGAATTGTCACAATTAGGATTAGCAACTCCGGGATTTGATTCTGTTGGCGATATTACCGCTTGTCCCGGAACCGATACTTGTAATTTGGCGATCTCTAACAGCACAAACGTTTCTGTCGAATTGGAGAAAGTGATTTATGCTGAATATCCTGAATTAATTTACAATCACGATATCAAAATAAAAATTAGCGGTTGTATGAATGCATGCGGTCAACATAGTTTGGCACAGATTGGATTTCATGGCAGTTCATTTAAAATAGGAACGAATGTTGTTCCAGCACTGCAGGTTCTATTAGGCGGCGGAACTTTAGGAAATGGAAAAGGAAGAATTTCTGACAAGGTGATTAAAGTGGCGAGCAAACGCGGACCGGATGTTCTAAGAACTTTATTTGATGATTTTGAGAAGAACGCTGTTGAAGGAGAATATTTTAACTCTTATTATGATAATCAGGGAAAGGATTATTTCTATCAACTATTAAAACCATTGGCAGATAATTCTTCTTTGAAAGAAACTGACTTTATTGATTGGGGTTCTGAAGAAAAATTCCAGACTGCGATTGGTGTTGGAGAATGTGCCGGAGTTGTTATTGATCTTGTTCAAACCTTATTTTTTGAAGCAGAAGAAAAACTTGAATTAAGTGCAGAAGCTTTTGGTAACGAACAATTTGGTGACAGTATTTATTACACTTACGCCGCTTTCATAAACGGCGCAAAGGCTTTGTTATTGGATAAAGAAATTCACGTGAACACACATCATGGTGTTATCGCCGATTTTGACAAACACTTTATTGAAACAAAAGAACTGAAATTAGAATCAAGCTTTAAAGACCTTGTTTTACAAATAAACCAGAACGAACCTTCAAAACAATTCGCAGAATTATATTTTATAGAAGCAAAAGAATTTTTACAAGCGGTAAAACAAATAAGACAAACCAACCTGGTATGAAAAAGTATACTTATTTAAAACATTGTTGTTGTTGTATGATAATGCTATAGCTGTATTACGGTTTCGGTTAATATAGCTACAGCACTCAAACCCGGAATGTAAACAGTTATAAATAAATCACCAGCCCCTCTTTTTCATGTAAGGAGGGAGCGCGGAGAAGAGTGAGGCAGAGCAAAGCACGCTTCGCTCCTTTAGTAAACAAATAAAAAACAAGAAAAATGAGCAAAGAAACCATATATCCAAAATTAACAGTAGTAGGAGCCGGTCCAGGTGATCCCGAATTAATAACCGTAAAAGCTATCAATGCTTTAAGCGAAGCAGATGTAATCCTTTATGATGCTTTAGTAAACAAAGAACTTTTAAAATATGCCCCGGTTGATGCATTAAAGATCTACGTTGGAAAACGTAAGAACAAACACGAATACACACAAGAGCAGATCAATAATCTGATAGTTGATTTTGCTTTCACCCATGGACGAGTGGTTCGCTTAAAAGGGGGAGATCCATTTGTGTTTGGAAGAGGCAGCGAAGAAATTCAACACGCCGAAGCTTTCAATATTGAGACAGCAGTTGTTCCCGGAATCTCAAGTTCAATTGGCGTTCCCGGTTTAAACGGAATTCCGGTAACTCACCGGGGCATCAGCGAAAGTTTTTGGGTAATTACAGGAACAACACAGAACGGAAGAATCTCTAAGGATATTGCGAAAGCCGCGAAATCGAACGCGACGGTTGTGATCTTAATGGGCTTATCTAAATTAAAAGAGATCACTGAGATCTATAAAAAGGAAGGTAAAAGCGAAACATTAGTAGGTATCATTCAAAACGGAACTTTAGCTACTGAAAATGTTGCTTTAGGAACCATTGATACTATTGTTAATGAGGTTGCGGAGCAAAATATAAAATCTCCTGCTATAATTGTTATTGGAGAAGTTGTGAAATTCCACAAATACTATCCGTCTCTTGCTACGAACTGGAATTATTTATTGAATTAAGCGCCTAAGAAAGTAGAAATGAAAACAAAATTATTTTTCGGCTTAGTTCTTTTTGTTTTAGCAGTAAGATCGCAGGAGGCGGCCCCTCGTTATCGTAGTATTAATTCTGTTTGGCTTGGCTATTTAAATACAACAACCATTGACGAAAAGTGGAATGTGAATACCGATATTCAGTATCGCACAAAGGAATGGCTTGAAAAACCGAGCCAGTTCTTAGTAAGAAGCGGCCTCGGATATAAATTAAATGATAAGGTCAGAATTACTTTAGGCGCTGCACACTTCAGATTTTATTTAACGAGTATCACAACAAATGGAGAATGGAGACCATGGCAAGAGTTATTGATAAATGACGCGGTTGGAAAGACAAAGATCGCACATCGTTTCCGGGCTGAACAGCGGTTCAACCAAAAAGTAGTTGCTAATAAGCCAACTAATGATCATAGTTTTAACTGGCGTTTTCGTTACAGGTTAGAAGCAACTCGTCATTTGATTAAGTATGGAAGCAAGGGAATTTCGCTAATTATTGGGAACGAGATCCTTATTAATGCAGGGAACAGTATCCGTTATAATTATTTTGACCAGGATCGTTTGTATGCAGGATTTAATTTCGACCAGAACAAGCATCTTACTTATCAAATAGAGTTCATGCACATTTGGCAGCAGCAATCTAACGGGATTACATTAGATAAAGTTTCAATAGTACGATTTAATATTTTTCACAGGATAAGTTTATGAGCGTAGCAACAGAAAATAAGTTATTCCCTGTCTTTTTAAAACTCGAAAATTTTCGGGTTTTGATTGTAGGCGGCGGAAAGGGTGGTTTAGAAAAAGTTTCAGCTATCTTAAACAATAGCCCAAAAACGGAGATAACTCTTGTGGCAAGTCAGGTTAGTGATGAGATCAAGTTGCTGGCGCAAGCTAATCCGAATTTAAAAATTCGTGAACGTTCTTTTGAAGAAACCGATCTGAATGAAATTGATTTCGTGATCTCAGCTGTAAACAATAAAGAAACAAGTCTTGAGATCAAACATTTGGCACAGGAAAGAAACTTATTGACCAATGTAGCGGACACACCTGAACAATGTGATTTTTATTTGGGGTCAATTGTTCAAAAGGGCGATGTTAAGATCGCTATTTCCACCAATGGAAAATCACCGACTTTAGCAAAACGATTGCGGGAAACATTAGATGAATCTATTCCAAACGAAATAAACGAAGCGGTTCAGAATTTAGTCGGCATTAGAAAGTATCTGGAAGGAGATTTTACTGAAAAAGTAAAGCAATTGAATGAGATAACGGCCGTATTAACTAAGGAAGGCATCACGCAAAAACCAAAGATCAGCAAACAACGTGTATGGATCTATAGTTTAACAGCGCCCGTTTTAATTTTGGTCGGCTATTTATTGTGTAATTTTTTACCCCCCGAAGTGTTGAGCGGATACGCAGGGAGATTAACGCAAAGTGTTGATTCGAGTATTTTAATTTTTATTCTCGCAGGATTCACGGCGCAAATGATAGATGGAGCATTAGGAATGGCCTATGGTGTAACAGCAACTACTTTTCTGTTGTCAGCCGGAGTTCCTCCTGCCGCTTCAAGCGCGAGCGTTCATGCATCCGAAGTTTTTACAAGCGGAGTTTCAGGATTAATGCATTTGAAATTCGGGAACGTGAATACGAAATTATTCCGTACCCTTTTAATTCCGGGAGTACTCGGTGCAATTCTCGGAGCATATATTTTATCTTCTTTCCAGGAGTATAATTATATCATCAAACCCTTAGTTTCAATTTACACACTAGTATTAGGATTGATAATTATTTTCAAGGCATTGAAGAAAGATAAGGTTCGCGAAAAGATAAAACGTATTTTTCCTTTGGCGGCTGTTGGTGGCTTTTTAGATTCAATAGGTGGTGGAGGCTGGGGGCCAATTGTTTCTTCAACTTTGATAGCCGGAGGAAGAAACGCCCGTTACACGATTGGCTCTGTAAATCTCGCGGAGTTCTTTGTTTCTCTCGCAAGTTCAATAACATTCTTCACATTAATTGGTTTAACCCATTGGGCAATTATTGCAGGATTGATCATTGGAGGAATCATTGCCGCACCGATCGCCGCATATTTAGCAAACCGTATCCCAACAAAGGCCATTATGATCTTAGTAGGAGTTGTAGTAATTATAGTTAGTCTTAAACGTTTATTTTTCTAGAACATGATCACAACAGATATCGCCATAATTGGCGCAGGACCAGTAGCATTATTTTCAATCTTTGAAGCAGGGCTATTAAAGCTGCGTTGCCATCTGGTTGATTATTTACCACAGGCGGGAGGACAACTTTCGGAGATCTATCCAAAAAAACCAATCTATGACATTCCTGGTTTTCCGAGTGTTTTGGCTCAGGAATTAGTTGATAATTTAGTAAAACAAGCAGAACCATTTAAACCAACTTATACTTTAGGTGAGAGAATTGAATCACTGGTTAAGATTGCCGAGCGTGATTTTATTTTGACCACTAACATGGGAACAAAAATTTCTGCACAAGTTGTTGTGATAGCAGGGGGTCTTGGTTGCTTTGAACCCCGTAAGCCGGAAGTAAAAGACCTTGAAAAATTCGAGAACGGGAAGGGCGTTTCTTATATGGTATTAGATCCTGAATCCTATCGCGACAAAAAAATTGTTATCGCCGGCGGAGGAGATAGCGCTTTGGACTGGACAATATTTTTAACGAATGTGGCAAGGGAAGTGACATTAGTTCACAGAAGCGAATCATTCCGTGGTGCCCCGGATAGTGTAAATAAAGTGTTGAAGTTGGCGGATGAAGGAAAAATGAAATTGTTGCTAAATACTAATCTTACCAATGTAAAAGGGGACTCGGTTTTGAAAACGGTCGATGTAGTCAATATAAAAAGCGGCGCCGGAGAAACGATAGAGGCAGATAACCTGATTCCACTGTTTGGTTTGAGCCCAAAGTTAGGGCCGATCGAAAATTGGGGGTTGAACATTGACAAAAATGCTATTGAAGTGAATGCGGAAGATTACAGCACTAACATCCCGGGCGTTTACGCAATTGGGGATATTAATACCTATAAGAATAAACTGAAATTGATCTTATGTGGTTTTCATGAGGCGGCTTTGATGAGCCATAGTGCCTATAAATACATTAATCCGGGAGTAAAATACACTATGAAATATACCACCGTTAACGGTGTGAATTCATTCTAAAATAGGTATCTTTATTCCATGAAAATTACAATTAAAAGAACCGATGACGATTTTGCCATGGAAGCAAAAAATGAGGATGGGAACATCATCGCCATGGATGGCCCTCCGAATTTAGGAGGACATAATTTGGGGTTCAGGCCAACTCAATTGTTGTTAGCTGCCGTTGGTGGCTGCAGCGCTATTGATGTCGTGATGATCCTGAAAAAGCAAAAACAAAAAATAGACTCATTTGAAATTGAAGTTGACGGCGAAAAGGAAAAAGTGGAAGAATATTCTTTATTCAGAAATATTACAATTCACTTCAAATTAAAGGGAGAAATTGAATTAGAAAAAGCACAGCGCGCTGTGCAGTTGTCAATAGAAAAATATTGTTCAGTATCAAAAACATTGGAACCGACGGCAAAAATTAGTTATAAAGTGAGCGTAAATTAGTATGAAAGACAAGAAATTTGAAACCAGGGCTATTCGCGCACAATTAGAACGGAGCGGGAACAATGAGCACTCGGCGCCTTTGTATTTAACTTCCAGTTTTGTTTTTGATACAGCGGAAGATATGCGCGCTGCTTTCAATGATGAAAGTGATGCTTTTATTTATTCACGCTATACCAATCCGAACAATAATGAATTCGTCAATAAAGTTTGCTTATTAGAAGAAGCAGAAGCCGGAGTTGCTTTGTCTTCAGGCATGGCAGCTATTTACACAACATTCATGGCATTATTGAAATCGGGGGATCATATTGTTTCTTGCTCTTCAGTTTTCGGGGCAACACATGCCATTTTCACAAAGTATTTTCCTAAACTAAATATTTCCTATTCGTATTTTAATATTAAAGATCCGAATAGTATCGAGAAATTAATAAAACCTGAAACACGTTTTATTTATTTAGAAACGCCAACGAACCCGGCAATTGAATTGATAGATCTTGAATTTGTAGCGGGTGTTGCGAAAAAACACAGTAAACTTTTGATCGTCGATAATTGTTTTGCTACTCCGTATTTACAACAACCAATAAAATATGGCGCAGACCTTGTAATTCATTCCGCAACAAAATACATGGATGGTCAAGGGCGCGTATTAGGAGGAGTTGTAGTTGGGAAGAAGGAACTGATCAATGAAATTTATTTATTCGGGAGAATAACAGGACCGTCTATGAGCCCGTTCAATGCCTGGGTATTAAGTAAAAGTTTAGAGACGCTTGCATTAAGAATGGATCGTCATTGTGAAAATGCTTTATTTATTGCCGACGCTTTAGAAAAAAATTCAGCTTTAGAGAATGTTTCGTATCCATTCCTGAAATCACATCCGCATCACGCTATTGCTAAAAAACAAATGAAAGCGGGTGGTGGAATTATTACCGTTACAGTTAAAGGCGGTTTAGAAGGAGCGAAGAAATTCATGGACAAATTGCAAGTGATAAAGATCTCTCCAAACCTGGGAGATTCAAGAACAATTGCCACACATCCGGCTTCGTCCACACATTGCAAGTTAAGCGAGGAGGAGCGATTGTCTGTTGGGATTTCTCAAGGGTTGATCCGGATCTCCGTCGGATTAGAGAATAAAGAAGATATATTAAAAGATATAGAACAAGCTCTTAAATAGTGAGTAAAGTAAACGACATAGAAGAATTAATTGCCGGGAGATCTGCAGAAGAAATTCTGGAAGTAATTTCCGGACTGTCATCTGAGAAAATTGTTTTCTCAACCAGTCTCAGTTATGAAGACCAGGTGATCACGCACATGATCTTTTCTAAGAAATTGAATATTGAAGTTTTTACGTTGGATACGGGACGTTTATTCTCAGAAACTTATTCTGTGTTTAATAGCACACGCGGTAAGTACAAAAGAGAAATAAAAACGTATTACCCAAGAACAGAAGCTGTAGAAAATATGGTTTCTACAAAGGGCCCAAATAGTTTTTATGAATCAGTTGAGAACAGAAAGGAATGTTGTTATATCAGGAAAGTTGAACCATTAAAGCGAGCTCTTACAAAGAAAACAATTTGGATCACGGGAATTCGCTCTGAGCAGTCAGCTAATAGAAGTGACATGAGACAGGTGGAGTGGGATGAAACACATCAATTAATAAAAGTTCATCCATTATTGAATTGGACTTTTGAAGAGACAAAAGCATATATCAACAAACATAACATTCCTTACAATTCTTTACACGATAAAGGTTTTGTAAGCATTGGTTGTCAGCCCTGCACAAGAGCAATTAAAACAGGAGAAGATTTTCGGGCCGGGCGATGGTGGTGGGAAGACAGTACAAAAAAAGAATGCGGTTTACATACAAATTAAAATGAGCAAGTACTATTTAGATTATTTAGAACAATTAGAATCGGAAGCCATTCACATCATGCGTGAGGTGGCCGGACAATTCGAAAAACCAGCGTTGTTATTCAGCGGCGGGAAAGATTCTATTACTTTGGTGAGATTGGCAGAGAAAGCATTTCGTCCGGGGAAATTCCCTTTCCCTTTAGTTCATATCGATACAGGACACAATTTCAGAGAAGCATTGGATTACCGTGACAATATGGTAAAGCAAATGGGCGAGAAATTAATTGTCCGCTACGTTGAAGATACGATCAAAGAAAAAAAACTGGCAGAGCCAAAAGGAAAATTCGCAAGTAGGAATGCTCTGCAAACTTATACTTTATTGGATACGATCGAAGAATTCGGATTTGACGCTTGTATCGGCGGCGCCCGACGTGATGAAGAAAAAGCAAGAGCGAAAGAGAGAATTTTTTCTGTAAGAGATGAATTTGGCTCATGGGATCCAAAGTTGCAGCGCCCGGAATTGTGGAATATTTATAACGGTAAAATTCACAAAGGAGAGAATGTCAGATGTTTCCCTATAAGTAACTGGACGGAATTAGATGTTTGGAATTATATCAAGAAAGAAAATATTCCGTTACCAAGCATTTATTTCGCTCACGAACGGGAATGCGTTGTGACGAATCAAAATCAACTAATAGCAGTTTCTGATTTCATTCAAATTGAACCGAGCGATAAAATTGTAAAAAAGAAAGTACGTTATAGAACAGTTGGTGATATGACCTGTACAGCCGCAGTAGAAAGCGACGCTTCAACAATTGATGATATTGTAAAGGAGATCGCCATTTCGCGCTTAAGCGAAAGAGGAGAAACCAGAATCGATGACCAGGTTTCAGAAGCAGCGATGGAAGATAGAAAAAAGGGAGGATATTTTTAACTAACATTCATGCTGAACTTGTTTCAGTATCTTAAAAATTCCGAAACAAGTTCGGAATAACACGAAGGACAAATGGACATATTAAGATTTATAACAGCGGGAAGCGTAGATGATGGAAAGAGTACTTTGATCGGAAGATTACTGTACGACAGCAAATCTATTTTAGCCGATCAGTTAGCAGCTATTGAAAAACAAAGTAAGAATAAAGACAAAGGTGAGATAGATCTGGCAATTCTTACAGATGGATTGCGTGCAGAACGCGAACAAGGCATTACAATAGATGTTGCTTACAAATATTTCTCTACTCCAAAACGTAAATTCATTATTGCAGATGCGCCAGGACATATTCAATACACCCGGAACATGGTTACAGGCGCGAGTAATTCGGACCTGGTTGTAATTTTAATTGATGCTCGCAAGGGGGTAATTGAACAAACAAAGCGCCACTCGATAATAGCTTCGTTACTAGCCCTACCTCATGTTGTAGTTGCAATTAACAAAATGGATCTCGTGAATTATGATGAGAAAGTTTACAACCAAATTGTTACGGATTATAAAAACATTCAGGAACAACTGGGGATTAAAAATCCGAGGTTCATTCCTATCAGCGCCCTGAGCGGAGAAAATATTGTTGATCCTTCAGCGAACATGAAATGGTATAAAGGGGGAACTTTAATTACTATTCTGGAGAATGTTGAATTAAAGAACGATATCAACTTAACAGACGCGCGTTTCCCTGTTCAATACGTTATACGTCCCCAAACTGATGACCTTCACGATTACCGTGGGTACGCCGGAAAATTAACGAGCGGTATTTTAAAAGTAGGCGATAAAATTTCTGTGCTTCCGGCAGGACACAAAAGTACGATCAAATTAATTGAGAAGGATGGTAAACCTGTTGATGAGGCATTCGCACCGCAAAGTGTGATTGTTCATTTAGCTGACGAGATCGATATTAGCCGCGGCGATGTGATTGTAAGAGAAGGCAACGAGCCGACCGTTACACAAGATATTGAAGTACTATTATGCTGGATGGACGCAAAGGCAATGGAAGTTGGCAGCAAATATTTGATCCAGCACAATAACAAACAAATTCGTTGTGCCGTGAAAGGGATCGAGTATAAATTGGATGTTAATACGCTCGAAAAACAAACTTCAGTTGCTGCTGCGCAATTAAACGATGTTTGTAAAGTAACTCTCAAAACGGCAAGGCCCATTGCCGTCGACAGTTATGCTAAACTCCGCACAAACGGAGGAGCTGTTTTAATTGATGAGACAAGTTACGTTACCGTTGGCGCCTGTATCATCCAGTAATTTTGTGGTTGTGCGATAAGTAAATTTTCATATATTTACTTATCAAATAAACTACCATGAAAAAAGCATTCACCATTTTCTCTATTCTTGGAATTTTTGGAATTGCCGTTTTAGGTTATTTCTCTCATAAAGCTTTATGGGCTTATGTTTTTGTTCTTCCCATCGTATTGATCGGTGTAATGGACATGCTTCAAACAAAGCAAAGCTTAAAACATAATTTTCCTGTTGTAGGAAGAATGCGCTGGTGGGCAGAATGGATGCGTCCGAAAGTGTACCAATATTTTATTGAGTCAGATACCGATGGCGCACCATATAACCGCTTAAGCAGGAATGTGATTTACCAACGCGCAAAAAAAGTAAACGACACAACTCCTTTCGGCACGCAATTGAATGTTTATGAAACAGGATACGAATGGTTAAATCATTCTATTTCTCCATTGCCTCATGATAAAGTGGATCATAGTCCGCGTGTTTTGGTTGGCGGGCCGGACTGTAAACAGCCTTACTCGGCAAGTATTTTAAATGTTTCTGCAATGAGTTATGGGTCATTAAGTAAAAATGCGATCATGGCTTTGAATGGCGGCGCAAAAATAGACGGCTTCGCACACAATACCGGAGAAGGAGGATTAAGCCCGTATCACTTATCACCGGGAGGAGATATTATCTGGCAAATAGGTACAGGCTATTTTGGGTGTAGAAATCAGGATGGTTCATTCAACTATGATTCTTTTGCGGAGAGAGCAGTGTTGCCAAATGTAAAAATGATCGAGATAAAATTATCTCAAGGCGCAAAACCGGGACACGGCGGGATTTTGCCGGCAGCAAAAGTTACAGATGAGATCGCGAAGATCCGTTTGGTTGAAAAAGGAAAAGACGTTCTGTCTCCTCCATATCATACAGCATTCAATTCTCCAATGGGCTTATTGGAATTCGTAAAAAAACTGCGTGATTTAAGCGGTGGAAAACCGGTTGGATTTAAATTATGTATTGGACAAAAAAGCCAGTTCATTGCTATTTGTAAAGCGATGGTTCGCACAGGTATCATGCCTGATTTTATTACAGTTGATGGCGGAGAAGGCGGAACAGGAGCAGCGCCATTGGAATTCAGCAACTCTGTTGGAATGCCATTACGTGATGGATTAGCTTTTGTTTACGATTCACTTCATGGTTTCGGTTTGAAGAAACACATTAAGATCATTGCTTCAGGAAAAGTTCACACAGGCTTTGATCTTGTAAAAAATATAGCACTTGGTGCTGATATGTGCAATAGCGCTCGTGCGATGATGTTAGCTTTGGGTTGTATCCAGGCATTAGAGTGTAATCATAATACTTGTCCTACAGGAGTAGCAACTCAAAATCCAAGTTTAACAAAAGGCTTAAATGTTGATGATAAAAAAGTACGCGTTGCGAATTATCATCACGAAACAATTAAAGCCGCTGTTGAGTTAATGGCAGCTGCAGGAATTGATCATCCGGATAAGTTACACCGTTCGCATATTTACAGGAGGGTTAGCGCAAACTTAATTCAGACCTATGCAGAAATGTATCCGTATTTATTACGCGGTTCTTTATTAGAGCCGCCGTTCCCTCAGGGATGGGAATTAAATATCATGCATAGCCATCCGGAAACGTTTGATCATGCGATCAAATACGCTTAAAATTATTTAACGCTTTTTTATAAGCATCTAAAGTTCTTATACGCGCTTGCGCATGATCAACCATTGGTTCAGGATATTTATCTGTACCGAATTCGGGCACCCATTTTTTAATGTATTCAAATTCCGGATCAAATTTTTGTTGTTGTGAAACAGGATTGAAAATTCTGAAGTAAGGCGCGGCATCACATCCGCTTCCTGCAGCCCATTGCCAGCCACCATTGTTGGCACTCAGATCAAAATCATTTAATTTTTCTGCAAAGTACGCTTCGCCCCAACGCCAATCGATCAAAAGATCTTTCACCAGAAAACTGGCCGTGATCATTCTCACACGGTTATGCATAAAACCAGTTGCATTCAATTCACGCATACCTGCGTCAACGATCGGAAATCCTGTTTCTCCTTTGCACCATTTTTCAAATTCCTTTTCATTATTGCGCCACTCAATGTGATCGTATTCTTTTTTGAACGAACTTTTTTCAATGAATGGAAAATCCCAGAGGATCATCATATAAAACTCACGCCATATTAATTCATTCAACCACGTTTCGCTGTATTGCAAAGCGTACAGAGTTGTTTTTCGGATGCTGATGGTTCCGAAACGTAAATGCATACTTATTCTGCTTGTTCCGGCTATGGAAGGAAAATCACGATTGGCTTTGTAATTCTTTAAAAGGGCCGGCGTAAGTTTTGGCAACGAAAATTTTATATCCGTTCTTTCAAAACCAATTTCTTTCAGAGAAGGAATTGGAAATGCTTTAGCCTGAATCAAATTCCTGAAATATTTTTTTGTAGGATATTCTTTGGTGTGATCTTCAGTTAATTTTTTTTTCCACTTGCGGCTGTAGGGCGTAAAAACAGTGTACGGCCTCCCATCATCTTTTGTCACCTCATCTTTTTCAAAAACCACTTGGTCTTTAAAAGTGGTGAACGGAATTTTATTTTTTTCAAGAAAAACCTTTATTTCTCCGTCGCGTTGTTTTGCATAAGGTTCATAATCGTGATTAGCGTAAACTGCTTTTATCTCAAATTCCGAAACGATTTTTTTGTAAGCATTTAATGGTGTGTCGTGAACTACATACAAAGAAGACCCCATTTTTACCAACTCCTCTTGTAAATTTGTAAGCACCTGATGAATGAAATCTACACGGCGGTCACACTTGTTTTCAAGGCGATCCAAAATGGTCATGTCAAAAATAAACACCGGCAGAACAGGCAGCCCCGATCGCAGCGCATGGCTCAAACCCGCGCTATCATTGAGACGCAGGTCCCGGCGCATCCAAAAAACAACCGCTTCCTGTTTAGGCATTTTTAACTTTTTTAACGTGTACAAAAGTCATAATTTGGTCTAAATCAAAAACTTAAAAAGTTTAGACTTATTAGATTATACTAACAATCATTTCAGAACTAGCGTAAATACTTAATTTTGCAAAAAAGAGTGCTATGTATCAAGAACTTAGTGAGCAAGAAGTTTTAAGAAGAGAGAAACTGACCGAAATAAGGAGTTTAGGTATCGATCCATATCCTGCAGAAGAATTTCCTATTAATTGTAACGCTGCAGACATCAAAGAAAATTACGAACGTGACAAATTAAATTATAAAGATATTTCTTTAGCCGGCCGCATCATGAGTGTTCGTGATATGGGTAAAGCTGCTTTTGCCGTTTTGCAGGATTCAACAGGCCGCATTCAAATTTATATTAAACGCGATGAGGTTTGCCCGGGCGATGATAAAACTTTGTACGATTCGCTTTGGAAAAAACTTTTGGATATCGGTGATATCATTGGCGTGAATGGCTATGTGTTCACAACAAAAACCGGTGAAACTTCTATTCACGTTTCATCATTCAAACTATTAAGCAAAGCATTAAAACCATTGCCAATTGTAAAAACGGATGCGGACGGAAATTCGTTTGATGAAGTAACGGATCCTGAATTCCGTTACCGTCAGCGTTACGTTGATCTGATCATTAATCCGAAAGTAAAAAAGACATTCGAGCAGAGAACAAAAATTATAAATACGATCCGTCAGTACTTAAATGATGGCGGTGCATTGGAAGTTGATACACCGGTTCTGCAAAGTATTCCCGGCGGCGCAACTGCCCGTCCTTTCATCACACATCACAATGCGCTGGATATTCCTTTGTATTTACGTATCGCAAATGAATTATATTTAAAACGCTTGATCGTTGGCGGATTTGATTGGGTGTATGAGTTCAGCCGTAACTTCCGTAATGAAGGAATGGACAGAACACACAATCCTGAATTCACCATTTTGGAATTTTACGTAGCATACCGTGATTATTTCTGGATGATGAACACCACAGAAAAATTATTGGAAAAGATCGCAATAGATCTTCACGGCACAACTGATGTAACTGTCGGAGATAAAACAATAAGTTTCGCCGCGCCATTTAAACGCATTACGATCTTAGATGCGATAAAAGAATTTACCGGAATTGATGCAGGCCCGATGGATGAAGATCAATTACGTGCTGAATGTAAAAAATTGCATTTGGAAATTGATAATACCATGGGGAAAGCAAAACTGATCGATACAATTTTCGGTGAGAAATGCGAAGGGAATTTCATTCAGCCAACTTTCATTATTGATTATCCGGTGGAGATGAGCCCGCTTACAAAAAAACACCGCAGCACCCCAGGATTGGTTGAGCGTTTTGAATTAATGATCAACGGAAAGGAAATTGCAAATGCATATTCTGAATTAAATGATCCTGTCGATCAGCGCGAACGTTTTGAAGAACAGGTAAAATTAATGGAACGCGGAGATGATGAAGCAATGTTCATTGACGAAGATTTTTTACGCTCATTAGAATACGCAATGCCTCCAACTGCCGGAATCGGGATCGGAATTGACAGGTTATGTATGTTGATGACCAATCAACCATCAATACAGGATGTCTTACTATTCCCAACCATGCGTCCTGAGAAAAAAGAAGTAGCTAACGAAACAGAATGATCTCTTGAGATTCCTATATAAAATATTCTTTCCTTTAATTGCACTTGCAATTATGGCGGCATGCAGTGAACCCGAACAGCCAAAGGCAGAAGTGAAACCACGCGTATTCCCGGAGTATCATGTTGCTTTGGATGCGATCATCAAAACAAAAGCAGGGGTTATCCGCGGCATCAATCTGAATAATAACGCCGACAGTATTAAAAAAGCAGAAGGAATAAGCCCTATTGAAACGGAAAAAGATCATTTGTATTTTGAATACGTTGTGGATAGCTTAACTAATTACTCAATTGATTATTCATTAATAAACGACAGCCTTGAAGAAGTGAGCCTCCAGATAAATTGCAAGGACCCGGAAGTAGGATCAAAAATTTATGCTGACCTGAAAGATTATTACGAGAAGAAATTACCAAACCCGATGGAAGACCAGGGGCAAGTAGTTTATAATTGCTTTGAAGGACAAAAGAAGCCATTCGTTGTTTCTTTAATGGACAACAGCACGCCTGTAAAAGGGATCATCAATCTCCTGATCTATAAAGATAAGTAGATCACTTAACTACTTTTCTCCATTTCATCAACCAATAAATTATCACTCCAAAAATCAGCGGAATGAAAAGCGCAAGAAGTTTGATATAGGAGGTATACTTTAATTCTGCAGACTGAACCATAAACCAAACAATAACAAAAAGGAACACAGAGAAAAGTAGTTTCATACTTCGCGCCATTTTCGAAGTTAGTTTATATTGAAGATCCATATCAAGCCTTTCGTCCATTCTGTATCTATAGAATTGCGGGTTAAATTCAAGTATCGTAAAGCCAATATACATTGGCAAAGGTAAAAGCGCCCCGATCCAAAGAAGATGTTTGCTGCCATAATTATCAGGCTCCCCTGAGAATTTAAAATGACATGGGATAATATCCGGCAGTTGGGGTATAGAAGCCGCAACCAGTATGATCCCTGCTAAGAAAAATAAAGCTGAGAACACTTCCGAAATTTTATCAGTAGTATCTAATTTAATTCTCACGGCAGCTATTATTTATGGAATACCTGGATGTAGCCTTTGAGTAACCTTGGCTTTGTTGGTTTTACGCGCATTTCGTTTACGGTACATGTGTAAAAATAAGTTCCTTCGCTGCAAAGCATTTTAGTTTGGATGACAGTTCCATTCCAATTAAAATATGGATCAGTAGTATGATATACTAATTGCCCCCAGCGGTTGAAAATATTAAGATCGATGTCTTTGATCTGTTTTACTTTTATCGCTTTAAAAAAATCATTCACACCGTCACCGTTAATAGTAACCACATTCGGCAATTCGAATTCAGGACAATTATCCACGCAATTCGCTTCGCCGATCGTACTTTGGTTGAACGATGAATCTACAGCGGTAACAACATAACATCCGGCGATAGAAGAAAGACCGTCTAAAACATAAGTTGTATCCGAAAGAACAGTTACAGAATCGATCACCGTTAAAGGTTCATCTTCTGTCGGTTTGAAATAGATGAGATATTTGATTACATCATCAGAACAGGTATGATTCGGATTATTCCATTTCAACTCTACGAAACCGGTATTACAATTTGAAGCAATGGATAAGGTTGGCGAACAAGGCGGCGTTAAGTCAACCGCTGTTGCACAAACTTCCTGCGAATTATTTAATAATGGTTTTAAGATAGCAGGATCACTGTATTGTCCTTTGGTCAATACTTTATAACAATAAGTAAAACGGTTCACTACATTAACAGAATCCACATAATTTAAAGTTGTGGTGCTGTCGTGTAAATTAAATACGGTTTGAGACGGATCTTTCCTGTAAATAAAATATTTGTAATTGCTCCAGGGCACATAATGCACCCAGCTTAAATTCATTTTACGGTCAGACGGAACAACAGTTAAGTATGGAGAGCTTGCTGTTTGTGCAGAACCAACAAAAGTATTATTCGAGTAAAAATCAAGCTTGTAGATCCAAAGATTGTTCGTGGTATTTATGTTCGAATGCGTGAATGTAGTGTCTGTTAATTGATTGAATCCTGCAAAATAAGTTTTAGGGACAGAATACACCTGTGTAAAAGTTCCGTTCAAGCCTTGCTTGGCGGACAAACGGAATTCATAAGGCCCGGTGAGGATAGTAGTATCTAAATTTGATGCGCTGACAACCGGTTTTACCCAACGTACAAAAACCTGTCCGGTAGACGTATTTGTAGTAACAACATCCACATTGATCATGATAGGCACATCACGTTTGAGCTGAACACAAACCTGGTTGCTTGCATAACTTAAAGAACCGTCAGCGTAAACAGCAACAACAACGTAACTGTAATTAACACCATGCGCTAAACCAATGCCTCCATTTGTATCAGTAAATGTAGTGTCGTTAATACTTGTAGTTTGTCCGATATAACTGAATCCCGAGGAAGGAGGCACTCCTGTTTCACAAGGACTATGCACCCACGGAACGCAATCTGCTTTTCTGTAAACCTTGTAATGCGTTACTTTATTTCCTAAACCAACATTATTACAAGCACTTTTATGCCAGAGTAATTTAACGGAAGTTCCTAAAGGTGTCGCTGTAAGATTTAAAGGAGGAGGGCCAACAACCGTTATCCTATAAGTTTTAAAATCAACAAGCTTAACAGGGAAACCGTTATCTTCAGCTTTAATAGTTACCTGATAAGGGGAGGTGCGCACGTGCGCACAAGCGGTTTGCCAGTTAAAAGTTCCGCTTACAGTTCCGGTTGCCTGTACAGTTCCAAAAGTAGCAACAGGAGGAGTAGCAATAAATGGCCCGCCGGTTGCTGTCAAAGTTATAAGTTGGGTACTGTTAGGGTCGGTTGCCTTAAATGTTTTTGTGATCAAAGTTCCGGCAACAACACAGGTATCCTGCATCTGAACAATCACCGGTGGTTCGTTGGGGCAAGTACTAATGATTATCTGCATATCACGCATTACAAAGCCAACGGATTGCCAGACACCATCAACATCTTTACGCCACTCCCTGATATAAAATGCAACATTGTATTCGCCGGGCACCTGAGGGTCACACCACGTTAATGTTCCGCCAGCGTCAATATAAAATGAGCCGCCAACGCCAGTACTAGGGTAATTATAACCGGGAATCGTAACGCCAATTTGTCCAAGCCCGTTCTCACCTTTACACATTACTAATTCATAAGATAAACTGTCACCATCAATGTCAACCGCGCCCGGATTATGTAAAAAACAAGTTCCAACGCACCCTTCATCAATGGGATCCCGTGTTAGCACAGGAGAATTATTAGGCCCTAGAAAAGCATTGATGCTTAATAACGTTTCAAGATAAAACGGTTGATTCACGGAATTAGGAACATTAATAACACCTGAATTCCGGTTACGGTCGAACATGTAAATTTTATAAAGACCCGGACCATCGTAAGTATGCACACATGAGTAAACATTTTTTTTGACATTAATAGGGCTGGTTTTTATTAAAACTCCCTTAAACGAGGTAGGGCACTCTGCACTTGAAATATCGAGAACCCCGTTTTCACGGATAGCCTGACAGCTGTCACCATCACCAAAATGGATCGTGAGCTTACAACGGTCAGCAATACTGGAACCATCATCAGTATAAGTAATAAGAGTAATAGAATAAGTATATCCGCCCAGCCATTTATAGGTGATCTCACCTGCACGGTTGTGTGTGGCTTTCAGGAAAGTTCCTAAAAACAGGAACAGGATACAGATATATAATTTATTGATCAAGTTTTACTATTGGTTTATACGAAGTATTATTTTCTTCGTTCTCTATTTTTAAAATATAATAACCGTTCTCAAATTCCTTCAGGTCTAATTCCAGGTCCATACTTCCATTTACAAAGGTAGTATTAAGTTGTTTGATCTGTTTGCCGTTGAGGTCAAATAATTCAATTGTAAAAACCCCGTTTTTTTGAGTTGCAAGTTTAAGGGAAAACACCCCGCTGCCTGGATTCGGGAAAACAGTTGCAGAATAATTAAGCTTTGTTTTTTCATCAATGCCAATCGTTAGCTGATTAGATGCAGGCGATGAAGCATAACTTTCTGAACAATCTGAATAACGGGCAAATACAACATAACTGCATGTTGAGTTATTTGGCAAAGATATAACCGAATAATCCGTTGTTGTTGTATCATTCTCGGCAAATGTTGAACCTACAAAAGAATATCCAGAAGAAGCGGGCACACCTCTTTCACAAGCTGCATGTGTCCAGGATGAAGCGCTGTTGATCCTGTAAATGGAATAACCAACGATCTTATTTCCTGAAGTCGGGTGGCAGGCCGGCTTGTTCCAACTCAATTGCATTGTATTTAATCCTGCAACAACAGATAAGTTTTGCGGAGCGGGTGCAATAACAGAAATATCGTAAACCAAAAAGTTAGATAATTGAACCTGGCTTGAATTATCAATAACCTTAAAGTAGGCAGTATGATTTGATTTTCGTATATCAGAACAAGATGTCGCCCATGAAAAAGTTGCACTTGCGTTTACTGATACAGAAGTAGAGATAGTAGCAACTGATAAAGAAAAAGGAGAGCCTGTTGCAGTAATAGTTAACATATCAGTTGCGGCATCTGTAGCAGTTATTACGCTACTTAAAACACTTCCTGCCTGTACGCAAGTATTCGTTACAATACTGAATTGAGGAGGATTATTTGAAGAAGTGTTTACAATTATCTGCATATCCCTTGTAACAAAACCGATTAAAGTTGGAGCGCCGTTACATGATCTTCTCCATTCTTTAATTACGAAGGCTATATTATATTCTCCTGCTTGTTGGGGTTGACACCAAAGTACAGTTCCTGTTAAAGAGTCAATGCTGAAAATACCACCTGATCCATAAGCCGGATAACTGTAACCGGGAATGGCTACACCAATTTGTCCTAACCCGTTCTCGCCTTTACAAGTAGTTAATTCGAAAGACAAACTATCACCATCAATATCATAAGCTCCGGCGTTGTGATAGAAACATTTAAAAATTACAGCATCATCAATAGGAGGGATTGTTAATTGACTTGAACTATTTGGCCCGAGAAAAGTACTAATATTTAAAAATGATTCGATATAAAAAGGCTGGTTAACAGAATTAGGGACATTAATAACACCTGAATTCCGGTTACGGTCGAACATGTAAATTTTATAAAGACCCGGACCATCGTAAGTATGCACACATGAGTAAACATTTTTTTTGACATTAATAGGGCTGGTTTTTATTAAAACTCCCTTAAACGAGGTAGGGCACTCTGCACTTGAAATATCGAGAACCCCGTTTTCACGGATAGCCTGACAGCTGTCACCATCACCAAAATGGATCGTGAGCTTACAACGGTCAGCAATACTGGCACCATCATCAGTATAAGTTGTAAGAGTAATTGAATAAGTATAACCTGAGATCCATTTATAAGTGATCTCACCGGCCCGGTTATGGGTGGCTTTCATAGAAAATGCAGTTCCGGAAAGAGCAAGTAAAAGGAAATATCGTAAAGATCGTATCATTAACAAAAAACTCTCAAAAAAGCAGATATAAAGCTACAATTTCCATGCCACAAAAGCAATCCGCTTTATATGTAAATAACGGGCTTTGGTGCCCATTTAGTGCTTTTAACATGCGTTATTTTAAATAATTTGTCTAAATGCTGTTAGCGACCTCTTTTTTTGTTATACTTTTACCCCGTTTTTAATCTTAATCCCTAAATGGGAACCAACGGAAACGGTCACCACGACCATCATTATTTAAACAAACTTACCCTCGGCGGCTTAATTGTTACCCTCGGTATCATTTATGGTGATATCGGGACATCTCCGCTTTATGTATTCAGGGCAATTGTCGGGAATGAGGCCATTGATAAAGATGTTGTTCTGGGCGCCATGTCACTTATTTTCTGGACCCTCACTTTACAAACTACTGTCAAATATGTGATCTTTACCCTTAAAGCGGATAACAAAGGTGAAGGTGGTATTTTTTCACTTTATACCTTGGTTAAAAAAGCACGGGTAAAGTGGCTGATCTTTCCGGCTGTTATAGGCGGCTGCTGTATTTTGGGAGAGGGGATCATTACACCGCCCATTTCAGTTGCAGCTGCAGTTGAGGGATTACGCATGTTACCTGCTTTTGCAGATATAAAAACGATCCCTATCATCTTAGGCATTATCGCACTTCTGTTCTTCATCCAGCAATTCGGTACAAAGTTCGTTGGGAAATTCTTTGGTCCTTTAATGTTGATCTGGTTCTTAACCTTAGGCACTTTTGGTCTGATCGGTATATCTCAAAATCCTGAAGTTTTAAAAGCATTGAATCCGTATTATGGCATCAATATGCTGATCCAACATCCCGGCGCTTTTTGGTTATTAGGCGCAGTATTCCTGTGTACAACAGGAGCTGAAGCTTTGTATTCTGACATGGGTCATTGCGGCAGAAAGAATATCCGCATCAGCTGGATCTTTGTAAAAACAACTTTAGTGATCAATTATCTTGGACAAACAGCCTGGTTAGTTAATTCACACGGAAAAACGTTAGAAGGCACTAATCCTTTTTTCGCTATCATGCCCGAGTGGTTCTTGCCTGCAGGCATTATCATCGCAACCATTGCTGCAGTAGTTGCCAGCCAGGCGTTGATCAGCGGATCATTCACATTGATAAACGAAGCGATGCGTTTGAATTTCTGGCCGAAAGTGAAAGTGAAATATCCTACAGACCTGAAAGGACAATTATATGTTCCGTCAATCAACTGGTTATTATTTGTAGGCTGCGTGTTCGTTGTACTTTACTTCAAAGAATCTGCGAATATGGAAGCGGCTTACGGATTAACGATTATTTTAGGAATGATCATGTCATCGCGCTTGCTTGCTTTCTTCATGCGGATAAAAAAATATCCGATGTGGTTCGTTTACATTTTTATAGTAACGTATTTAGTGATCGAAGGTTCCTTCTTAATTGCGAACCTCGAGAAATTCACCCGTGGCGGTTACATCACTTTATTAATTGCAACTGTTCTTGCTTTGGTGATCGGTATTTGGTACACAGCGAAAAAGATCGGCACACAATATACTGATACGGTTAAACTGGCCGATTACCAGCAGTTCATTATTGATCTTAGCCGTGATGAATCGATTTCGAAATACGCAACGCATTTGGTGTATTTGACTTCTGTTAATAATCCTTCAGAGATCGAGCATAAGATCATCCACTCTATTTTACAACGCCGACCGAAGCGCGCCGATATTTATTGGTTCGTGCATGTGGATGTTGTGGATGAACCTTACCGCATGGAGTACAAAGTAAATCACATTGCGGAAGACGACATCATCCGCATTGATTTTAAATTAGGGTTCAGGATAGCGCCGCGTATTAATTTAATGTTCAGAAAAGTTGTTGAGGACCTGGTAGAGAATAAAGAAGTGGATATCCGCAGCCGGTACGATTCATTGAACAGGAATAACATCAGCGGCGATTTCAAATTCGTTGTCGTAGAAAAATATCTGTCATACGATAATGAAATCCCATTCTTCGAAAAATTGATCCTGAACGCGTATTACTTTATTAAACCTTACAGTTTAAGTGAAGCAAAAGCTTTTGGTTTGGATAGCAGCTCTGTTAAAGTTGAAAAATTCCCAATGATCTTTAAAGCGCCAAAATTGATCAATATGAAGCGCATCCCGGATGGCCATCATGGCTGTTAAGCAGGGAAAGTTATCGAAGCCGTTGTTCCTTTATCATTCGTGAAAACTAATTTACTGTTCAGTTGTTCAGCCAGCATTTGTATCAACTCCATTCCTAAACTATGCGTTTTTATTTTCGATGGATCAAAACCCTTTCCGTTATCACGAACGCTTAAAGTGTAAGTGCTGTTGGCTTCATCCTTAGTGAACAGAACATTGATAACACCGGCCTCAGATTTTTTAAAGGCGTGTTTGTAGGAATTGGTTACCAGTTCATTTACAATTAATCCTAACGGAATTGCTGTATCAAGATCGATATTGATGGAATCACATTTCAGATCGGTGACAACATTTGAAGAAACAGAATTGTACGAACTCTCTATCTGTGATAATAATGTACTGAGGTAATCAGATATTGAAACATTCAGCATATTATTCTTGCTGTAAAGCAACTGGTGGATCAGCGCCATCGAATTGATCCGCAAACGGCTTTCCTGTAACACTTCTTTGGCCTCTGTATTATCGATCGTTTCCGCCTGGAGGTTCAGCATACTGGAGATGATCTGTAAATTATTTTTTACACGGTGATGGATCTCTTTAATTAAAAACTCTTTTTCTTTTAAAGCGTTCTCTATGGCAGTTTTTTGCTGGATGATATGTTTGTTCTTAATGAATAATTCAGCCTGGCGGCGTTTATTCATTTGTGTATTGATCACTAATAATAATATCACAAACACCAAAACCACAATACCTAATAGCAGATACGAGCGTTGCGTTTTTTGATGTTCGGCCGTTAATTTATTTTTCTGGATGATCTTTTCTTTCTCTGTAAGCAACCCTTCTTTCTGATATAATTCGAACGATACCTGCTGGTTTATCAATTTATTTTCGTTGTCAGTTTTGGTGATGGAATCTTTGAAGTGAATGTATTTATCGTAGAACTCCGCTGCTTTGTTGAGGTTACCTGTGTATTTATAATATTTAGCTTCCACTAACATGTTACTTAAGGTTGGCGATAACTCTTCGATCTCGGCGATCAACGGCTTACAGCTATCAATGTATTTACGGGCCATTTTGTAATCTTTCAATTCCAGGTAACATTCGGCAATTAAATTGTAACTGTTCGATGCGCTTAACAAATTCTTCGCTTTTAAACTGTAATAGATATCTTTTTTAAGTGGAGGAATAGCTTCTTTATATTTTCCGCGCTTTGCAAGGGCAGAGGCAATGTTGCCATCGATAAGTCCGCTGAAAAAATCATAATAGGTTTTATTCGGATCGTATTTTCCTTTTGCATCCACGTAACCTTTCGCTTTATTGAAATAAAAAACAGCGCTGTCTAAATTATTGGCGCGGTTAAAATGCACGCCCATGTCGTTATAAAAATTTCCAATAACATTAGTGTCTTTACGTTGTGCTGCAGGTTTTTGATTGAATTCTTTTCGCAGTTCACGCACCGATTCATTATATAAACCTAATTGTAAATAAATAAAACTCTTACTGGAAACAAAGGTCGTTTTCTGTTCATCATTCATGCGCGGGCGGATGCGTTCCAGGATTTCCTGGATCTCAAAAGCTTTGTTGTAGTTGCGTAACTTCATATAAGAAGGCGACAGCATTTTAAAAATGTTGAGACTATCACTCAAACTTTGTGCATGAAAACGCAAGCCGTTCTCAAGAACAAAAATGGATTTATGGTATTGATGATTGTTCTCTTCAACGCGCGCATCAATGATATCAAAAAGGTATTTTGCTTCGTTACTTGTGGTTTTGTTATATACTTTTTGCTTGACATCTAGAAGTGTATCCTGAATCTCAGCATAAACAGATTGTAACTGTTCGTTGTTTAATTTAGATGTAAGAATGACCTTTTGCTTGATATCCGCGTCGTTGAAAGCCTTAATAAAAGAATCTTTACTGAAGGTTTGTTGGAAAACCAAAAAGGGACAAAAAAGCAGGATATATATAAGGTTCGATCGCAAAAACAAGTTCAGTAAAAGCTAACGGGTTTAACTAATAACAAATATAACCGTTTAGGCTTTAGTTTTACATGAAAACTTAAATTTTAGTGATTCTTGTAAGTGGCAAATTTATTGTTGTAATAGTTTTTTAAGTCTGTTCCCCTGATACGCATGAAAGAAGTAGGAAACAGAGGCGTTGAAATAGTAACTTTCGCCAACACCTGCACCAACTTCACCGGCCCATTTATTATGGGCTACAATTTTTAATGAAAGTGAACCAATGGGTTTATTTCCTGCGATCCCAACGCCTACTCGCAGAATGCTTCCATTATCACGTCCTAATCCTGTTCCTATACCAACTGTTACAGGATATTTACTCGAGTTAAAACCAAAAACCGGATATCCCGCACGTCCATCGAAGAAAATAATTTTTGTAAACCCAACTCTTAACCTTCCAACCGGCATTATTCCGAATTCAGGAACTCCACCTGACAAGGAACTTCTTTCCTGACCTGTATTAGAATCCATTGCCCTGAAAGTGCCCGCTATAAGACCACCTTCAATCCCTACGATCTTTGTGTCTCCGCCAATTACGAACGCACCGCCATATGTATTTATTCCGGCTTGAGTTTGTGGTGCATCGCGGTGTTGCGGATCATCATCTGTATCATTTCCAGCGTAAGCAGAGGCTTTATAAAACAAACGTTTATAGCGGCCTAAATTCTGGTAAGCACTGAATGAGACCCCTCCCGTGTAAACATTATGGGTATAATACCGGTCATAAAAATAACCTCCGCAACTATTCGGATTAGGAATTGCCGCCTGATGATAATGGAAAAAGGAATGGAAGGCCCCGTTAAGGCTTACCTCTTTATATGAATAGCAGGTATCTTTCGAATTATCAAAAGCCACCTGTGCAGTCATAGGTAATACTAAAATAATAAAACACACTATTGAGAAGGCATGTATAGATCTTTTATAGTTTGGAAAATAGTAATTGATAAAATAATAACCGGAGCTGATAAAAAATAAAGAAGAGAACAGAATAAAAAGACTTTTTTCTAATGGCGTGAACCATCTGCTTACACAGCAAACAACCATGCTCAAAAGCGTGACAACAATAACCGGGAGAAAATTTCGATGATATGTTGTTTCGCTGAAAGTGTTAGTTGTGATACCTTTTTTTTCACGGACCAATGCAATGGAGAATAAAACAAAACTGACAACTAAAAATATCCATTGGGCTTTTTTCAATCCGAAAACAATATTCCCGAAACTTCCGTTGGTTAAGGGATCACGGAAAAATTCAACAAAAAACCTGCCGAATACAAAGCAGGCAATTGCCAATATGAAAAAGGTTCCTTGTGTTTTGATCTTAGGCCTGATCATAAAAAGCACCATAGCAGAAATAAGACAACACAATAAAAGATAAAGTGGAACCGGATGAACAGCAGCAGTATTTTCTGTAAATGAACTTAACCATCCATGTTTAAAAAAATGAAAATGCGCTAATGTGCCAGGGCCATAACTAATACCAAAACCTGAATTAGTTGGAAGGCCATGACAACAACCCGCAAACAAACAGCCCAATCTTTGTATTCCCATTGCCATGAGAACAGGGATTGCTACCGAGTCAAGGAACGGAGCTTTGACATTAAATAAATGTTTTCCAATCCATAAACCAACCGGACCAAAAGCCAGCGCGCCTATTACCGTCAATTTTGTTGTGGCCGGAAATGATCCTCCTGAAATAAAGTCTTTCCACTGATAAAACTCAATAGTAAATAATTTCGAGCCTGTTATCAAAAACAGAACTGTTATAAAATAGATGCCTGTTAACTTGAAAAATGGAATATTGAATTTCCTCATTCCTGAAACGCTGAAGCAGGTAAATAAAAAGATTAGCGCTAAAGCAAGGAAAAACCCAAAATTATCGAAGCCGGTGTTGTAAATATTGAAAACCATATTTTTTTATTTGAACCTAAAAGTAGAATTCCGAACACGACTCTAAAAATTGATTTTCATAAGGGGAAAATGCAAAAAATTAAAAAATAATAATAGCCGGAAAAAGTACTGCTTTATTAATTCGAAATTTGCGTAATTCGCAAAGGCGCTTAGTTGAATTGCAAATACTGCAAAAGATTCTAATTAAATTTTACCCCGCCCATCCGTCACGGTCTAAACTTCTGTATTGAATAGCTTCAGCAATGTGATTCGGTAAAATATCAATTGACGCATCAAGGTCAGCAATGGTTCTCCCAACTTTCAGTATCCTGTCGTAAGCGCGGGCAGATAAACCTAATTTTTCCATTGCATTTTTAAGTAAGGTATTTCCTGCTTCACTTAATCCGCAGAATATTTTTAGTTCTTTGGTGTGCATTTGAGCATTATTATAAATTCCCGGCAACCCTTTAAATCGCCCTGTCTGAATCTCACGGGCTTTAATAACCCGCTCACGGATAACAGAACTTGATTCTGAACTTTGTTCTTTACTCAATTCGCTGAAAGGAACAGGCGTCACTTCAACATGCAGATCGATCCTGTCTAACAACGGACCTGAGATCTTTGTCAGGTATTTTTGTACAACACCGGGAGCACAAACACATTCTTTTTCCGGGTGATTATAATAACCGCACGGACAGGGATTCATGCTGGCCACTAACATAAAACTGGCAGGATATTCCACGCTAAAACGGGCTCTGCTGATAGTTACTGTCCGATCTTCTAATGGTTGACGCATTACCTCGAGCACGGTTCTTTTGAATTCCGGTAATTCATCTAAAAACAGAACACCATTATGCGCTAAAGAAATTTCTCCCGGCTGCGGATTATTTCCGCCGCCAACTAAAGCCACATCTGAAATTGTGTGATGAGGATTCCGGAACGGACGTTGTGTAATTAATCCCGATTGCCGTACAGTTTTTCCTGCAACGCTGTGAATTTTTGTGGTCTCCAATGCTTCGTCTAAGGTCAATGGTGGTAAAATAGAAGGCATCCTTTTACTCAACATGGTTTTTCCTGCACCGGGCGGACCAATTAAAATTGCATTATGTCCGCCGGCAGCAGCAATTTCTAATGCGCGTTTAATATTTTCTTGTCCTTTTACATCTGAAAAATCAAATTGAACATCATTCAATCTGTTCAGGAAGGTTTCGTTTATGTTGATGGAAATCTTTTCTAAGCCAACGCCCTCATTAAAAAATTCTACTACCTGCCTGATATTATCTGCACTGTAAACCTCGAGCCCTTCAACAACTGCCGCTTCGGCTGCATTCAGCGCGGGTAAAATAATTCCTTTGAAGCCATCTTCTTTTGCTTTTATGGCAATTGGCAAACAACCTTTTATCGGACGGATCTCTCCATCTAATGCAAGTTCACCCATGATGGCGTATTTATCAATGTTATCTGTACTTACCAGATCAGAGGCAGCCAGAATGCCAATGGCGATTGTAAGATCATAAGCCGATCCTTCTTTCCGGATATCAGCCGGCGCCATATTCACAGTGATCTGCTTGCCAGGAATTTTATAACCATTATTCCTGAACGTTGAATGGATCCGTTGCTGGCTTTCTTTTACAGCACTGTCCGGTAATCCAACAATAAAAAAATTGACTCCTTGTCCGATACTTACTTCTACAATTACTTTTGTAGCATTAATTCCGTGTACCGCATACCCGCACGTTTTTACCAACATATTCTTTCGGTTTAGAATACAAAGAAACTACGGAACGTAACAATTGATGGCTATAATTTGTAGCATTTTATATTTTCCCAAATAAAAAGGCTTGTAAATATGCAGTATAACCCTTATTTTTAAAACCTAAATTGTTACCAATGTTGATGAAAAAGATATACCTCGCCACAGCTTTTACCTGCCTTTTTTCAGCAGGGACTTTCGCACAGAAGAAAACGGATGCGGCTGAATTGAATTGCTTTAATAAGTGGTCGGTAAAATTCGAAGAAAGGGGTGCTGAAGAAGTGAAGGATGGTCCTTATAATGACGTAATTGTTACTTTCCGTCAGGGTTCAAAAGCAGATTGTTATAGCGGAAAAGCCGATGTAAAAGACGGGAAAATATTGAATTTCTATATCATGCTGGATGACGGATCTTATGATAAAGTACAAAAAGTTTGGAAGAACAATTCTGATAAGGATGTAGAGATCATCAATGGCATAAGCCGTACTATGATCACAGTTCATAGCGAGCTGATAAACGTTATCTGGCCTAATAAACTGAAAGCCAAAAAAGCAGCTCCTAAGCGCGCTCCTGAGCCAACTGACGATTAAAACCCAGAATTTAAGTTAATTACAGCATTTCTATAGTGAAAAACCTGTTTTTCAGAGGGTTTCCTATTAAAAATTGCTTATTTTTGCACCCCTTATATTAAAGAAAGATGGCAATGAACATTTCTAAGAAAGAGATCGATAAGTTAAACGCTGAGGTTGTGATCAACCTTGGCCCAAGCGATTACGAAGAAAAAGTTAACGAGGCAATTAAAAAAGTTCAGCGCAATGCTGCATTACCGGGATTCCGTCCGGGTAAGGTGCCTTCGGGTTTAATTAAAAAACAGTATGGCACTTCTATATTGGTTGAAGAGTTGAACAAATTATTGAACGACACGCTTCACAATTATATCAACGATAATAAGATCGAGATCTTAGGCAATCCATTACCTAAAGAAGAACAACCTGTTGATTGGGCTAACCAAAAAGATTTTACGTTCACTTACCAAATTGGGTTAGCGCCGCAATTCGACCTTAAGATCGACGGCAGTCATTCATTCAATTACAAAAAAGTAAAAGTGGATGAAGAGTTAGTTGAGAAATATATTAAAGATGTTCGCCGCAATTACGGTAAGCCGGTTAATCCTGAAGCAGCGGGCGATAAAGATGTGTTGTTCGTTGATATTGTGGAATTAGATGCTGCAGGAACAATTGTACCTGGCGGCGTTTTTAAATCAACAAGTGTTGGCATCGATCGTTTAAAGAACGAAGCTTTAAAAACAAAATTAGTTGGTTTAAAGAAAGAAGATAAGTTAGTTATCAATGTAAATGAACTTTACGAAACAGCATTGGATAAATCAGTATCTCTTGGCATCGATAAAGAAGCGGCAGAAAATTTCAGTGCGAATATTCAATTAACCGTAAAGAACATTGCGCGTTTGGATGATGCTGACATCAACCAGGAATTATTCGATAAAGTTTATGGTGAAGGAAAAATAACTTCAGAAGAAGAATTCAGAAATAAGATCAGGGAAGAGTTAGGAATGATGTTCAACCAGGACAGCGACCGTGATCTCCGTAAAGAGATCGAAAAAACCCTGATCAGCAAATTGAACTTACAATTACCTGACGAATTCTTAAAGCGCTGGTTAATGGCAGTAAATGAAAAACCATTATCGAAAGAACAATTGGAAAAAGAATATCCTGATTATTCTGAAGCAATGAAATGGCGTTTGATAGAGAACAAGATCATCAAAGAAAATAATATTGCTGTTAACGCTGACGAAGCCAAGGACGAGGCAAAAGCATTTATCAGAAGCGAATACGCGCGTTACGGACAAACTCCGCAGGATGAAGATGTAGAAAAGATAGCTAAGGATCTTTTAACTAAAGAAAAAGAAGCACAAAAGATCTTCGAAAATCTTTACGCTAAAAAAGTTCTTGACTTAATTAAAACCAATTGTAAACTCGAGAGTAAGGAAGTTTCTTACAACGAGTTCTTCGGAATTAGCAATTAAAATTAAAGCCCTGCAAATAGCGGGGCTTTTTGTTATGAGGATATTTCTTCTTTCATTATTTCTTTTCTCAGTTATAAAAGTGAATTCACAATCTCTTTCCGAAGAGGTTATGGATTTCGGACTCAATCCTGGGAATTTAAGTTTATTCTATTATGTTCCTGAAACGGTAAAACCAAATGCACCAATGGTTGTGGTTTTGCATGGTTGCGGACAAGGCGCTACTGCAGCGGCGGAATTAACGGGTTGGAATAAGTTAGCGGATGAATATGGATTTTATGTAATGTATCCTCAACAGCATTTTCCAAATAATCCACAACACTGTTTTAACTGGTTCAAGAATAATGAAATTGAAAGAGGAAAAGGCGAATGCGAGAGCATTAAGCAAATGGTGGATTACATGCTTAAGAAATTCAAGATCGACAGTAAAAACGTTTTTGTAACAGGAATGTCGGCAGGGGGAGCCATGGCAACCGTTATGATCGCAACACAACCCGGGATGTTCAAAGCCGCTGCAATTTTTGCAGGAGGGCCGTATAAACCGGGCAGTAATATATTTGCTTCATCAGGAAGTATGATATGGGGTGTGAATAAAACGCTGGAAGAGTGGGGCGACTTAGTTTGGAGACAAAACCCCGCTTTTAAAGGAAAATATCCGCGCGTCTTAATTTTTCACGGAACAAAAGATCCTGTTGTGAATTTCAGAAGCGCACATGAGATTGTTGAACAGTGGACCTTTTTACATAATGCTGATACTATTCCTGCAGTTATTGATTCGGCATATCTGGGAGCTAAAGATGTGACGCGTTATGCCTATCACACTAAAGAAAGGGAAGAAGCGGTTGTTTTTTATAAAGTGAAAGATATAGGCCATGCGCTTCCTATAGGTATGGGAGAATGTGATAACCAGGGAGGGAAGCCGGGAGTTTTTGCTACCGAGAAAAGCTTTTATTCAACCTATTATACCGCTTGTGAATTTGGTTTGATCCCGGATTGGAATGTGGAAGGCCCGAATAAAATTGCTCCGGGTGAAAAAGTAAAATTTTCTATTCCAACTGTCGGACAAAAGAAAGCGTATATCAATGCCTGGCTCTTTCCTGAAGATTGTAAAGTTGTTGGTGATAATACAGGAACTACAATTGAATTGATTTGGGGGAAAACTCCTGGTACAGTTACATTAGAAGAAATAGCGCCTAACGGCTGCCGCTACTACCATAGTAAAGTACAAGTGAAATTAAAGAGTAATTAATCTACAGCAGCTTTGATCTTATCGATCAGGTAAGGATGTCCAAACAATTCGCTGCAAGTCACAACCGAATTTACTGTCACGCCCATCACTCCATGAAGGTTGATATTCTGCCCGGTTAAGAACAGATTGGGTATTTTTGTTCGCGGGGTAATGAATGATTTCAAAGGATCATTATAATCTTTTATGATGCCATATAGGTTTCCGTCACGCGTTCCGATATAATCGCGATAAGTTAACGGAGTAGCTGAAGTATAAGACTTGATTTTTCCTCTAAGCTCAGGCAGTCTCATATAGATATTTTCAAGCAGCACCTCTGATTTGCGTAGTTTAAATTCCTCATACTCGTCCCCTCTCCCGGTTTCATGATTTGGAATGGTACGGAATGTGTTTTCCCACTTCTGCACCTCTTCAAAATTCATATAAGCCATCGCTGTGAAATGTTCCATGTGTTCAGGATGTTTAGAAGAAGTGCCGGGGAAAAGGCCGATACCTTCCGGCCAGTTCTCAGGATCGTAATCAGGACCATTCCATACGTTAGGAATTTTATAATGGTAGACATTATGGTTCAGATAAGGGAAAACGTCAGGTTTCACAACGGCATTAACTAAAAAAGCGGAAGGTGAGTTTTCAAGACTTTTGATCCTGTTCTTATAGGCCGCTCTTAGTTGAGGGCCCTCTACCATGTCAACCGTTTTAGCAAGATCGATTCCTGAGACAAAATATTTTCCGGCAACTCTTTCGCCATTTTTCAATTCAACTTCGTCGATCTCATTTCCTTTGAAATGAAATCTTACGGCTTCGCTGTAATTAAATATTTCCCCTCCCATTTGTTTAATGGAATCTGAAAGCACGCGTGTGATCTGCGAACTGCCGTCAATACACCTGTAAGAACTTTCAATATAAGAATTGATAACAAGCGCGTGTACATAGAACGGAGTTACGTTCTCGCGTCCGGCATATAAGATATTGCTTCCACCCAAAACTTCAGCCAGTCTTTTATTCTTTGTTATCGAATCAATGAATGATTTCGCATCAACACTTAAATACCAGGCGTTCGCAAAATCTTTTTTACCGCTATCTAAATTATAAAGCGGAAATGCAGCACAAACTTCGCGCACTTTATCAACGTATAATTGTATGTTCGCCCTTTCCCCGGGAAAGAAGCGCGCCAGTTGCTCAACAAAATTATCATAACCCATAGCGTGCGGATAGTGATTGTCATCGCCCGCAAAGGTGATAATATCAAACCCGTTCTCATCCATTCGATGAAGTTTTAATTTGTCTTCAGTAAGCCCGAAATACTTAAAATACCTGTACAGATTTTGCCCCGGATCGAGAGACCCGATATAATGGACACCGGTATCAAAAATGGATTTATCCCTGCTAAAGATCTGTAGCGATCCGCCGATCTGGCGGTTCTTTTCGAGAACGCAAACTTTCATGCCTTCCTTGGCCATTATATAGGCAGTACAAAGACCACCCATTCCACTACCAATTATTACTGCATCATAACGTTCCATAAAAGGGGATAAATATAGTTAAATATAGCCGTATTGCAAACCTCCGCCTATTGGGAAATCCTTGGTTATTTTGTAATTTTAAACATTATTATGTCGGGTCTGCGCAAGGTTTTATTTGTCATTTTTTTGATATGCTGCTTAGCTAAAACGCAGGCTCAGCAATACACCATAAAAGGAAAAGTTTTTAGTACAGAGAATAAAGAAGCTTTGCCGTTCGTTCCCGTGATCATTAAAGGAACTACCATCGGCGCCCAAACAGATTTCGATGGGAATTACGTTATTAAAACAAACAAACTTGGCGACTCGATCGTTGCGAGTTACTTCGGATACAAACGCGCGGCAAGAAAGATCAACCCCAATTTAACGGTACAGGAACTGAATATTCCGATGCAAAACGAAGGCGTTGCTTTAGAAGAAGTGACCGTTAAGGCAGGAGAAAATCCCGCCCACAGGATCGTAAGGAACGTGATCAAAAACAAAGAAAAAAACAACCGCGACAAACTTGAGGCTTACGAATACGAAACGTATAATAAAATCGAGTTTGACCTAACGCGTATTCCAAAAGACATGCGTGAAAAGAAGATCCTGAAACCTATCGCTTTCGTTTTCGATAATGTAGATAGTTCGTTCAGCGGCGAAAAACCATCCCTTCCTTTTTTCATGATCGAAAACATCTCTGATTTCTATTTCCAGAAAAACCCAAAGCGTAAACGTGAAGTTGTAAGAGCGAGTAAGATCACCGGGTTAGAAAATACAAGTATCTCATCGGTGATGGGAGATATGTACCAGAATATTAATTTTTACGATAATAATATTTTGGTCTTTAATAAACAGTTCGCAAGCCCGATCTCTGATAATGGATTCTTTTATTACAAATATTATTTGGAAGATAGTTTGTTCCTCGGTAATACCTGGTGTTACCATATCCGTTTTAAACCAAAACGTCCCCAGGAACTATCGTTTACCGGTAATATGTGGATCGCCGATACGACATGGGGCGTAAAGCGTTTAGAAATGACGATGCCGAAAGATGCGAACATCAACTTTATTAATACAGCCAGCATTGTTCAGGAATTCATATATACCGACAGTACCTGGATAATAAGTAAAGACCGTTTGATAATTGATTTTTCTCCTGAGAAAAAAATGACCGGATTTTACGGGCGTAAAACAACCTCGTATAAGAATATTGTTCTGAATAAACCGCGCGAAGAGAAATTTTACGCGCTGGGCGATCAGATCGATGTTGCTGATGATGCAACAAAAAAATCAGATGAATTCTGGCAACAGAATCGTCACGATAGTTTAAGCCAGAGGGAGTTGAAGATCTATAAAATGATCGACACTATTCAATCATTGCCGGTATATAAAACGTGGGTGGATATTTTTTATGTGTTGGTTGCCGGTTATGCAAAAGCAAATAATTTTGAGATAGGGCCGTATTATAACATCGCCAGTTATAATAAAGTAGAAGGGATGCGTGTCCGTTTGGGCGGAAGAACAAGTTCCAAATTCAGCCGCTGGTACGAGTTAAATGGATATGTGGCTTATGGCGTGTTGGACGAAAAATATAAGTATAGTTTAGGATTTAAATCTTTCTTGAGTAAAAAACCACGACGGCAGTTAGTGGGAGTTGAATTAAAAAGTGATTACGAGATTTTGGGACAAAGCACCAATGGATTTTCGCAGGACAATTTATTTGCATCATTTTTCAGGACAACACCGCTGTTTAATTTAACGAAGGTTGATAATACACAAGCGTGGTATGAACGAGAATGGTTTCCCGGCCTCACAACTAAATTAACTTTAAGCGGAAGTTTGTACACGCCGGTTGGCGCCGCAAGATATTTGTATTATAAGAGGGATGGAGCTATTGCGGAGAAAGAAAATTTACGGAATACAGAAGCAAGAATAAACATTCGTTTTGCTTACAAAGAGAAATTTGTCGGCGGTGATTTTGAAAGAGTGTCGCTTGGAACAACCTGGCCGATCATCCAGTTAAATTATGCTAAATCATTACAAAACGCTTTTGGCGGCGAATACGATTACCAGAAAGTTGCCGTTAATATTTTCGACAGGATCCGCATCACACCGATTTTAGGGTATACAGATTACATGATACAAGGCGGAAAAATATGGGGACAAGTTGCGTTCCCTTTGTTGGAGTTGCACGGCGGTAACGAAACTTATGTTTACGATCTTTATGCGTACAACATGATGCGTTATTATGAATTCGGAAGCGATCAATATGTTGCTGCGGGAATTGTGCACCACTTCGAAGGACTGTTGTTCAATAAGGTTCCTTTACTAAAGAAATTAAAATGGCGTGAAGTGATAAGTGCAAAAGGCGTTTGGGGAAGTGTTGAACCTAATAACAGGAAAGCAATGATCTTCCCGTCAACTTTGAAATCATTGGAGAGTGGTCCTTATATTGAAGCGACCGCAGGCATTGAGAATATTTTCAAGGTATTCAGGGTAGATGCATTGTGGCGTTTAACTTATCCGCGCGCACGTGCCGTAGAGAATTTCGGATTTAAATTTAGTTTTCAATTTGCTTTATAATGATTTTACGTTCGGAGAATTTAGTTAAGAAGTACAAGAACCGCACAGTAGCTAATAACGTATCTGTTGAGGTAAAGCAAGGTGAAATTGTAGGATTGCTTGGTCCGAACGGCGCAGGGAAAACCACTTCATTCTACATGATCGTGGGAATGGTAAAACCAAATTCCGGAAAAATATTTTTGGACGATCTGGAGATCACAAAAGAACCAATGTACCGACGCGCTCAATTAGGAATTGGTTATTTGCCACAGGAAGCTTCTGTATTCAGGAAATTAAGTATAGAGGATAATTTACGTGCGGTTTTGGAAATGACCAAACTCACAAAAAAAGAGCAGGAAAACAAAGTAGAAACATTATTAGATGAATTTGCATTGCACCACGTTCGTAAAAATTTAGGCGATCAGTTATCAGGCGGAGAAAGAAGACGAACGGAAATTGCACGCGCGCTCGCAACTGATCCAAAGTTTATTTTATTGGATGAGCCTTTCGCTGGCGTGGATCCGATCGCAGTAGAAGACATCCAAAGCGTCGTAAGAACGTTGAAAAGTAAAAACATCGGTATTTTGATAACAGATCATAACGTACACGAAACTTTAAATATCACCGATAGGGCTTATTTGCTGTATTCTGGAAGCGTGATAAAATCCGGAACAGCTGAGGACCTTGCTAATGATGAACAGGTACGTAAGGTTTACCTTGGACAGAATTTTGAGTTAAGGAAGTAAACTTTTAATCTAAATTTTTGTTAATGATGCTTTGTTTTCTTTCTTCAGGGGTTTGCAAGCTAAAAACAAACATGGAAGTTTTTTCAAGCCATTCAAACACTTCAATAACGGTTCTTTTTTGATGGGCAGCTATCTGATCATCACTAACTGTATAATGGAACCCCTTATGTTCGTTTTCTTTTATCGGGATTAACGGACTCATTTTTTCGGAAATAATTTAGAAAGCAAAATTACATCATCCTGGTCCTGTTTACGGTTCGCAAAAGTTTTCATTTCAATAAGATGTTGGACTGAAACCAGGTTGACCTCAAAATTTTCCGTTTTTCGTATTTCTCTTTTTACCCAGAGATCCTCAAATGAAAGCGGAGGATTAATTAATACATCTACATTCATATAATTAGAACGGCTGTTATAAAAAGAATAGGCTACACGATTTTTTCTTTAACTAACTCAATTCGCCTGGTTTGTTCACTTAGTTGTGAAATTGGAAGCGGGATAGCCGGCAAATACGACAGATCTTTAAGTGTTTCTTCAAATTTTTCAAGATTATGCTTCTCAAAATCTACTAACAAATCTATATCAGCCGTCATCCGGGGAATTCCATAAATATTCACAGCCAAACCACCGCATATCAAAGTTCTGATATTGGCCTGATGAAGCCTTTTGAACAGCTGTTCATATTCCATATACCAAAAATACTATACTTATTGACAAATGTGTTAAAAACCTCCTGTCAAACACCCCTTTTTTTCACTAAATTTGTCTCTTTAAATTCCATACAAATGAAATTTGGCGTTGTAGTATTTCCCGGCTCAAATTGTGATGAGGACATGGTGTATGTTCTTCAAACCATCCTAAAACAAGAAACAGTTAAATTGTGGCACAAGAACACAGACCTGGAAGGCTGTACTCATATTATTTTACCGGGTGGTTTTTCTTATGGTGATTATTTGCGCAGCGGTGCTATTGCACGCTTTTCCCCGATCATGACAAGCGTTATTAAACACGCTGAGAATGGCGGATTTGTATTTGGTGTTTGTAACGGTTTCCAGGTATTGTGCGAAGCAGGATTATTACCGGGCGCACTTTTACACAACAACAGCCGTAAATTCATTTGCAAAAATGTTTTCATTAAAGCAGAGAATAATGATACTGCAGTTACGAATTCTGTTCCAAAGAATACGGCATTAAAAATTCCTATTGCTCATGGTGAAGGAAAGTATTTTGCTGACGCAGATACTTTGAAAAAACTGAACTCAAACGGACAAATATTATTCCGCTATTGCGATGAAAAAGCAAACATTACTGATGAATCGAATCCGAATGGAGCAACAGAGAATATTGCCGGTGTTTGTAATTCTACCAAAAATGTATTTGGCATGATGCCACATCCTGAACGCGCTGCTGATGCAGAATTAAAAAATGAGGACGGTAAATTTTTATTTGAAAGTATCTTAAAGGCAGCTTTAGTTAACGTTTAAAATTGTCGCATGAAAAGCCTTTATAACTTAAACGACGTTCAGGAATTTATTGGCCGTATCAATAAGATCAACGCAACCACAAAACCTCAGTGGGGAAAAATGAACGCTTCGCAGGTTATGGCACATTGTACCGCACCGTTAAAAATGGCTCACGGTGAAATTAAAAGCAAGAGAGGCCTGATTAGTTTTCTATTCGGAAAGTCAGCAAAGAAAAAATATACAACCCCCAATGTTGTGTTCGGAAAGAATTTGCCAACTGACACTAATTTTATCTTCCCTAATGCAAAAGAATTTGAAGAAGAGCGTCAGAAACTGATCGCTAAGTTACATGAGTTTGCTTCAAAAGGAAAAGCAGGAATTACCAAACAACCACATTCTTTTTTTGGAAATATGTCACCTGAAGAATGGGATATCATTCAAAGCAAGCATCTCGATCATCACCTAAGGCAATTCGGAGTTTAAATTTTCATACGCCGTATGATCAAAACCGCGACATTCAAAAAAGGGAAAGTTACTTTTTCCGATACGGGAAAAGGACGCGTTGTAGTTTTGCTTCATGGCTTTCTGGGTTCTCATGAGATCTGGGAACAAACTATCACTAATCTTTCAAAATCATATCGTGTAATTGCCATTGACCTTCCCGGTCACGGAGGCACAGATAATTTCGGGTATGTACACACTATGGAATTATTGGCGAAATGTGTGAAAGCAGTTCTTGATAAGTGTCGCGTAAAACGTTATGTATTAGTTGGACATAGTATGGGGGGTTACGCCGCACTTGCTTTCGCTGATCTTTTCCCTGATAACATTTCAGGCATCTGTTTATACCATTCTTCTTCTTATGCCGATAGCGAGGAGAAAAAACGTGACCGTACCCGCTCAATAAAAGTTGTAAAGGCTAATCATAAAATTTATACAAGTGAAGTGATCCGCAATCTTTTCGCTACAAAAAATTTGAAGTATCTGAAAAGGGAGTTAGCGTTTGCTACCAAAATTGCCGGTAAAATGAGTAAGCGGGGAATCATTGCCTCACTGGAAGGAATGAAAGACCGTATCGACCGCCGAATTATTTTAGGATTGGTTGAGTACCCTATCATGATGGTTATTGGTGAGCACGATAATGTTCTGCCTGCCGCACAATTATTAGAACAAGCTGAGAAAATTCAGAATAAACACATCCTCTATTTAGAACACGATGGACACATGGGATTTCTGGAATCCCCAAAAGCGTCCAATAAAGCTCTGCGGCAATTCCTGCGCAAGTGCTTCAGAAAATGAGATCAGAAAACGCAGAAGTTATTGTTTGTCCCACCCACGCTTTCTATACAAACGTCATGGACGTTAAGAGCGCGTGAGTGAAACAAGTCGTTATAAATATCCTGCACTTGCGGATACGAACTTAAAATAGATTCGCGTAAAAAGCAATTATGCGAAATACGAGCGACCTTTTTCAGATCAAGATAATTTGCGTTCTTTGCTAAGCGCATTGGCCGTGACCCAAGTAAAAACTCCCCTAACAGAAAAGTGGCACCTTTAAGCGCAGGATCTTTTTTGTTATACATTACATAAATGTTTTTCTGGATACATAATTTTTCCAACAGTTTATAATGTCCGCGTGAAGGCACACACGGCGCATTGAAAATGATATTATCGGCCAGATTTGAATTGTATTTTTCTGAACCATACTTTCTCAAAGTATTTAACAGGACAGCATTTCCCATACTGTGGAAGAACATGGAAAGATTGGTAATATTTTCTTTATGCGCATTATTCCTGTATTCACCAAGCGCCAGAAGTAACTCGTTGAATTGTTTGGTTACCGATCTTGCTGTCCGGAATGAAGTATGAAAGTCCTTTTCTACCTTATAACCCGGAACTTTAGAAGGCCAGTCGAACATGATAACACTCACCGCATAAAGTCTGCTGGTTTGAATTCCCCTTTCAACATTATCCGAAAACAGTTTTCCGTGCCCCTCAGTATACAACATAAAATCAGTTGATATATTAGCATTATCCATCGCTTCTTCTAAAGTTTTACGCGGTGCTATCTTTATTTCTTTTCCTTTAAAATAGATATTATAGAAACGTAATCTGTTATCTTTGGCAACTGTATTATCAAATATATGCATGCCGCTTTCTGTATTAACAGCACGCGTAGTCACAAAAACAATACAGGAATCAGAACTTTTGTAAGTGGAATCGGCGCTTAGAACCTTTTTGTTTGCTTTAGACAGTAAGCCTAAAAACAATAGCAACACCAGTAACCCTCTCTTGCACATAGCTTTCTTTATTTAGTACGAATCTGATTCAAAATTACTTCAGGAAAACGCTTCCGGGCCTGCTTTTCGGCATTGAATACTTTAGAATCGCCCTGTACGGAAAATATTATACTGTAATTTAAAATGGTGTTATAAAAGTTTTGTACTTTTATACTATGTCAGAATTAGAAGTATTAAAGACCTATAAATTATATATCGGCGGACAATTTCCAAGAACGGAAAGCGGAAGATATTATGAGTTAAGAAATGCTAAAAAAGAATTGCTCGCAAATATTTGTTTATCATCGCGCAAGGATTTCCGTAACGCAGAAGTAGCAGCGCGTGGCGCATTTTCAGCTTGGAGTGGTAAAACACATTTTAACCGCGGTCAAATTTTATACCGGATTGCTGAAATGATGGAAGGCCGTAAGGAACAATTTATTTCTGAGTTGATCTCACAAGGCCTGACAAAAAAACAAGCTGAGCAGGAAGTAATACTATCCGTCGACCGCTGGGTTTATTATGCGGGCTGGTGTGATAAATATTCGGCCTTGTTTTCAACAGTGAACCCTGTTTCATCTTCTCATTTTAATTTCTCTGTTCCGGAACCAACGGGTGTCGTTTCCATTATTGCTCCTGAAAAATCTTCTCTGTTAGGTTTATGTTCTGTGATCGCGCCTGTAATTGCAGGAGGAAATACGTGTGTTGTTCTGGCTTCAGAAAAAATGCCCCTGTGCAGTATTACTTTGGCAGAAGTTTTGGCAACATCTGACCTTTCGGGAGGGGTTGTAAATATTCTGACAGGCACAAGCGCAGAATTACATTCTCATTTTTCTTCCCACATGGATGTGAACGCTGTGATCTATTGTAGAAATAATAAAGAAGAAATAAAGCTGATCGGCGAGAACGCCTCATTAAATGTGAAGCGCGTTTTTTATTGGGATAAAGATTGGGCCAAAGACGAATCTCAAAACCCATACCTGATCTTAGACCTCCAGGAAACGAAAACTACCTGGCACCCGGTTGAGAATATTGGGACGAGTGGAAGTAAGTACTAACAAATCAGAAAGTCATCCTGAACTTGTTTCAGGATATTTTATGATGCCGAAACAAGTCCGGCATGACCACGTTATTTTTTATTGTAATAATCTTTAATGATCAGATCACTTTTCGCAACTGAAGTTTTCAGCCACTCTAAATAAATTTCTTGTTTATCCGACTCACTTATCAATGTTGGGATCTTTTGTTCCCTCATCCGCGTTGTTAACTCATACATGCACAGGGCGGCGCAAACGCTGATATTAAAACTCTCTGTAAAACCATACATTGGTATTTTCACAAACTCATCGGCCATTTTAAAAACAGTTTCACTTATGCCGTCGATCTCCGTTCCGAAAACTAAAGCGAATGGTTTTGTGACGTCTAATTCTGAAATTGTACAGTCATCTTTATGCGGAGTTGTAGCTACGATCCTATACCCTTTACTTTTTAATTCACTTATACATTTTACAGTATTATTCTCTTCTGTATTGTGTTTTTTGATCGTCAGCCATTGCGTAGAGCCCATCGACACATCTTCACTGATCTTGAATTTATTCCTGTTCTCAATGAAATGAACATCCTGTACACCGAAACAATCACAGCTCCGTAACACAGCACTTGCATTATGCGCCTGGTAAACATCCTCTAAAACAACGGTCATGTGCCGGGTACGTTCGGCCAAAACCTCCTTTAAGCGGTCACGCCGGCGATCGCTGACAAAACCTTCCATATATTTTATCAGTTCAAGGGTATTTTCTTGCATACAGCAAAGATACTTTTATTAAATTTACTGTATGCAAACCCTGAGGAAGAAAATCAATCCTGGGTATTGAGGCATACAAAAATTAAAGAGGGAGAACTATTTATGGCAACAAAGAAGATTGATTTAGCCCTTCAGGGTGGTGGAGCACATGGGGCTTATTCATGGGGGGTTATCGACCGTTTGTTAGATGATGAACGTATTGAGATAGAAGGTGTATGCGGTACCAGTGCCGGCGCTATGAATGGGGTATGTACCATTTATGGTTTGAATAAAGGCGGCAAGAACATGGCGAAACATATCTTGGTAAAATTCTGGCACAAGATCTCCGAAGCAGGAAAATTATCATTATTGCAGCCTTCTTGGATGGATAAAATGATGAGTCCCGGGAATATGGATTTTTCTCCGACCTATAAGTTATTCAGCATGGCCTCTGAGAATTTCTCACCGGCACAGTTGAACCCGCTTGGATTAAATCCGCTTGAAAAAATATTGACCGACCTTATCGATTTCGATGAACTTCATAAAATGAGTCCGCCAAAATTATTTGTGTGTGCAACTAATGTGCGTACCTGCGAAGCAAAAGTTTTTGGATTCAGCGAAATTACTGCGAAGGCTGTTTTAGCTTCGGCATGTTTGCCTTATATGTATAAAGCTGTGGAAATTGACGGTGAGTTTTATTGGGATGGTGGTTATATGGGAAATCCACCTTTGGAGCCATTGATCGAACATACTGAAGACACGGACGACATTTTATTGATCCAGATCAATCCGATCAGAACAAAAACTGTTCCGACAAACATCGAAGAAATTAAAGACCGCGTGAACGAGATCAGTTTTAATTCAGCTTTAATGCATGAGATAAAACATTTGCAATTCAAACAGGACCTGATCGCAAAAGGTGTTAAGTTAGGGGAGAAGATCCCTAAAGTAAATATTCACAATATCAGTGCAGACATGGATCTTGGCGATTTTAATTTATCAAGTAAGTTAAATACATCCTGGGATTTTTTAATGCACCTTAAAAATTTAGGCTACCAGGCATGCGATACCTGGATCAAAGCTAATTACGATAAAATAGGAAAAGAATCTACATTTAAAATATAAGCCAGACTTTTCTCCTCTTGTTTAAGAAGAGGCCGTTAATTATCCCCTTTAGCAGATAGTTTGCGAGAGAGGTCGCCAAAGGCGGAATTAAATACGAAAGACTATGCAACGCAATTACATTCCAAAAGAGTTTACCATTTCAACATGGGACAAATTAGAGCCTTATTTTTCAAAACTTGAGGAAAGAAAGATCACATCTGCAGATGACCTGGAAAAATGGTTGCGGGATTACAATGAACTAGGGGCGGTTGTCAGTGAGAATATGGCGTGGCGTTATATTAAAATGACCTGCGATACCACGAATGAAGAGATAAGAAACAGTTTTAATGATTTCATTACAAACATTGAGCCGAATATTTCCCCTATCTCAAATAAACTTAATAAAAAATTAGTTGAGAGTCCTTCGAGTAAAGACCTGAATGAGAAAAAGTACTTTGTTTATTTACGTGGAGTAAAGAATAGTATTGAATTATTCCGTGAAGAAAATATTCCGTTGTTCACGCAGCTTCAACAAAAAGAGCAGCAATTCGGTGAAATTTCCGGGGCTCAAAGCATAGAGCATAATGGAGAAAAAATGACCTTGCAAAAAGCGGGCGTGTTCTTAAAAGATCTGAACCGTGCTTTGCGTGAGGAGGTTTATCGCAAGATACAAAATCGTCGTGCTCAAGATGAAGAAGCTTTAAATAATTTGTATTCTGAATTAATTCAACTTCGTCATCAGGTAGCGTTGAACACCGGCTTCAAAAATTTCCGTGATTATAAACATCAATCGCTGGGACGATTTGATTACAGTGTTCAGGATTGTTTGAATTTTCATGATGCTGTTCAAAAGCATGTTGTGCCGTTAGTGACAGAGCAGGAAAAGAAGCGCAAAGAGAAATTAAACCTGCCCGATTACCGTCCATGGGATAAAGAAGTGGATGCCGAAGGAAAACCTCCTTTAAAGCCATTTGATGGGGCAAGAGACCTGATCAACAAAACAGTAAAATGTTTTGATAGTATTGATAAATTCTTTGGGGATTGCATCCGCACCATGGATAAAATGGGAAGACTTGATTTGGATTCCCGTTTAGGAAAAGCGCCGGGAGGATACCAATATCCATTGTATGAAACGGAAGTTCCATTTATATTCATGAATGCAGTTGGTCTCCATCGTGATATGGTGACGATGGTTCATGAAGGAGGACATGCTATTCATTCGTTCTTAGATATTCCGTTAGACCTTGTAGATTTCAAATCACCACCAAGTGAAGTTGCTGAATTGGCGAGTATGAGCATGGAGTTGATCAGTATGGAGCATTGGGATGCATTTTTTAATAATGAAGAAGAATTGAAGCGCGCTAAACGTCAGCAATTGGAAAGCGTATTAGATGCATTGCCTTGGATCGCGGCTGTAGATAAATTCCAGCATTGGGTGTATCAAAATCCGAACCATACAGTTGAAGAACGTTATTCAACATGGATGCAACTCATGAAAGATTTTGGAACCGGTGTTGTGAATTACGAAGGGCTGGAAGCAAATCTGAAAAGAAGATGGCAGGTACAATTACATTTATTCGAAGTACCATTTTATTATATAGAATATGGTTTTGCGCAATTAGGAGCTATTGCTGTATGGAGAAACTATAAACGTGACCCTAAAAAAGCAATTGAACAATACAAAACCGCATTAGCTTTGGGCTATACAAAACCAATTCCTGAAATCTATAAAGCGGCCGGAATAGAATTTAATTTCTCGCCTGAGTATGTGAAGGAGTTGGCGATGTTTGTAAAAGAGGAGTATGATAAGTTATAACTTAGTTCTTTTTTAAACGTTCCAGCGTCTTTTCAATCGACTTCTCATTCGTCATCAGGGCCTTCTGAATTCGTTTGGCGTAAGTGATACTGTCCGTAATTTCTTTATTCTTATGACTGATCTCATCATGACTTTTCTTCACCTCGTTTAGTAATTCTAAACGGAGGGATTCATTTCTGAAGACCAAGAATAAAAGTATGGCGGAAAGAATTATGGTGTCCTGGAAATAATAAAATAACGGAACCTTTTCCGCTAAGGGTTTAAAAGAGTAGGCGTTCGTTACTTCGAGAACATAAAAAGATATGAAGGCGAGGATAACCATAACAGCCCAGAATAAAGCAATTCTTCTATTACTGATTGTGAGCGCAAAAACAGGGATCACAAGAAGGCTGTAGAGGTCAGGAGAATAAATGCCTCCTGTAGCAATGGCAGCAGATGTTAGCGCGAGAAAACTTATACCATTCAGAAAGAGAGCCATAAAAGTAAACGAACCGGTTCTTTTGAAAACGAACATAGAGATAAGGATCACTACCGCAAATCCTCCGCCAATACTAAGATAGATAGGATCGTGAATCGCATATACAGCATAGAAGAATGAAAATATAGTTATTGCAATAATTAGCAAACAGGCTGCAGAAACAAAACTTGCTTTACGGAACAATTCCTTATCCGACTTGAGTTTATCAGGAACAAAATAATGGATCAATTTTTTCACTATACGAATATATAAAATATCCGCAAGAATGGATGGCTTTATAATTTAATGCCGATGATACACACATCATCAACCTGCTCAATATTTCCTTTCCAGTCAGTAAACGTATTGTCCAATACATCACGTTGTTCGGTCATGGATAGATTTTTATTTCTTAAGATAAGATCAGCAAGTTGTTTGTATTTGAATTTTTTTCCTTTTGGCCCGCCGAATTGATCGGCGTAACCATCAGTGAATAAATACACCAATGTTCCTTTTGCTAAATTCAACACGTGAGTGGTGAAAGAAGTATATTTTTCACTTTTGCCAACGGGCTGTTTGTTAGCTGTGATCTCTTTTAATTCATTATCATTATTAATATACCAAAGCGGGTTGTTGGCGCCGGCCCATGCAACTTCTCTTGTTTTTGTATTTATAACACAAAGCGAAATATCCATGCCATCTTTAATATCTGTATGTCCTTTCTTAAATGTATCGACAACCATTTCAGTTACCTTATCTAAGATCTCTCCCGGTTTTTTTAATTCTAATTCAGATACGGCTTTATTTAATGCATTACTGCAAACTAAACTTACCATAGCTCCCGGTACACCATGACCAGTGCAATCCGCGGCAGCGACAAAGAAATAATCGTCTTTGTGTTCTGCAAAATAAAAATCCCCGGCAACTATATCTTTTGGTTTGTACAAGATAAAGCTGTCGGGAACAGAATTATAGATCTCTTCTTCGGGAGGAAGAATAGCTTCCTGCAATCTTTTGGCGTAAGTGATACTGTCGATGATCTCAGTATTTTTCTGACTGATCTCTTTGTTCTTCTCTTCTAATTCTTCTTCATATTCTTCAGAATCAGACCTGAAATGATGAACGATAAAAAAGATAACCATGAATACAGTTGCTACAGAACAGGTAGAGTAGATCCACTGTGCCGTTACAGGTAGCTGAACTAAAGGATCGAATAGATTCTGATAAAGCGTTATCAAAAAGAAAGAAAGCATATTAATGCCGAACATTAAATAAATGGTGCGCTTGTTCTTAAATAAAATTAACGGTAAAGTGGCCGATGTGAGAAGTAAATATTTATCGCCTAGCTCTGAACTATTATGAATACATACACCTATTAGAAAGAATAAAGGGATCACTGCAAAATAACCCCTGCAAAATTTTAATTGTCCGATATGATTTAAATATGGTGGCAGCCCGAAGGCAAACATAAAAGGGACAGTAAGATACAGTACATGTGAAAGATCAAACAGAGGAGCGCTTACCGAAAATACGATCATTGTTAACACATTAATGATACTCATCCGGTTAATGAACAAGAGGCTTTTGCGGTCGTGAGGGGTTAGGGCCAACCGTAAACCGGAAACGGTGATCTTCTTCCAGGCGTAATAAATGTAGTTTGAATTCATTTTTACGGGGGTTTACTATATGGTTATACCACCTTAAAAATAAAGGGTTTCAATTATTACGTTAAATTAATAGCTAAAGGGACTCTTTAAAGGCCTGAAAGCCCTGAAACCCTGTGTTTACGGGCTATTTGGAGGATGTTACATCTATATCCTCTTTAAAAGTGATGCGTTGAGCTACGGCTCCGGATTCATCATAAAACACCCAAATACTATCACGCAGATCGTTCTTATACCAGCCGTTGTATCTTGGCTTCCCGTTTTCATAAAAGACATTGTTTGCACCATGACGAAGGCCTTTATCATAAAAACATTCACTCCACATCATACCATTCGCGTAAAATGCCAGCCACTGGCCATGACGTTTCCCAAAACGGAAAAAACCTTTGAATTTAACATTGCCGTTCTCCCATTTTGACAAGTGATCGCCGGTATAATTAGTGTCAGGCGGTTCTATAAGATATTTATTCAATTCTTTTTTAACAGCGCTATCTATTTTATTGGCTTGCGCAATAGAGTCCTTATTAATAGCAGTTTCTTTTTGAGTTCCGTTGTTACATGAGAACAAAACGAAAAAGGGAAGAATGTAAAGGATGTGTTTCAGGATCATACCGCAAAAATAATTTATTTTTTTCTTTCTATCGAATACACCACTAATTGCTCAAGGCTGTTACGTGATGGAGACTCGGGGAAGTCTTTCAATAAAGTTAAGGCTTTATTTTTATAATCCAGCATTATTTTTTCTGCATAAGCTATACCGCCTTTCGCGATCACAAAATCGATAACAACTTTAACTTTATCCGTATCTGTATTATGATTTTTAATGATATTGATGATCTTCCGTTTCTCGAGCCACGAACTTTGGTTCAGCGCATATATTAAAGGTAAGGTCATTTTCTTTTCTTTAATATCAATACCGGTGGGTTTGCCAATATCAGAACTGCTGCCGAAATCGAAAAGATCATCCTTGATCTGAAATGCCATTCCTGTTAAAATACCAAACTCTTTAAACTTTGCGATCGTATTTTTATCTTCAGTCACAGATGCCGCACCGCTTGCACAACAAGCGGCAACTAAACTCGCGGTCTTCTGACGGATGATCTCATAATAAATTTCTTCAGATATATCCAGCCTGCGCGCCTTTTCAATTTGTAACAATTCACCCTCGCTCATTTCTTTTACCGCGGTGCTAACTATTTTCAGTAAATGAAAATCATCATTGTCCAGCGATAATAGCAAGCCCCTCGATAATAAAAAATCCCCGATCAGCACGGCGATCTTATTTTTCCAGATAGCATTTACACTGAAAAATCCGCGGCGTTCGTTACTATCATCAACAACATCATCATGCACTAAAGTTGCCGTGTGTAATAATTCAATTAACGCTGCCGCACGATAAGTACTTTCATTAATGGTCCCAACTGTTTGAGCACTTAAGAACACGAACATGGGACGTAACTGCTTCCCTTTTCTCTTAACAATGTAATTAGTGATCTTGTCCAGTAAAGGCACAGAACTTTTCATAGAATCTTTGAACTTTGATTCAAAGATCTTCATATGCTCGGCAACGGGTGCCTTGATATTTTGTGTAGGTGTTGGCAATTAAACCGTAAAATTAGGACTTCTTACGACTTATAAAAATCTATTTCAATTCCTGCACCGCCAATTTGTTCTTATTGGCTAACTGTCCGCAGGCGGCATCAATATCCTTACCACGGCTGCGGCGGACATTTACAATTACCTTGTTCTTTTCAAGATGTTGAACAAAAGCGGCCAGGCGCTCGGGGGTCGTTTGTTTAAATTCACCGTCATCTATAGGATTGTATTCAATAATGTTTACTTTCGATTTTATGCGCTTGCAATAGTCTGCCAATTCCTGCGCGTCTTTAATGCTATCATTGAAATCTTTAAAAACTATGTATTCAAAAGTAACACGGGTTCCGGTTTTCTCAGTAAAATAATTCAATGCTTCTGCTAAATTATCCAATGAATTCGTTTCGTTGATCGGCATGATCTTATTCCGCTTTTCATCATTTGCCGCGTGAAGTGATAATGCTAAATTGAATTTTACACCATCATCTCCGAGTTTCATTATCATTTTGGCAACACCAGCGGTAGAAACAGTAATGCGTTGCGGACTCATTCCCAATCCTTGCGGAGAAATGATCTTTTCAGTCGAGCGGATCATCTCAGCGTAATTCAACAACGGTTCTCCCATTCCCATGTAAACGATATTTGTCAGAGGCGCATCATATTTTTCCCTGGCCTGATCGCGGATCAAAACAACCTGGTCAAAGATCTCATCTGCATTTAAATTGCGCATCCGTTTTAATTTGCCGGTAGCACAAAAAGCACAGGTTAAACTACAGCCTACTTGTGACGAGATGCACGCTGTCATTCTATCGCTTGAAGGGATCAATACGCTTTCCACAACATAATCATCATGTAATTTCATCGCGCACTTGATGGTTTTGTCCTTGCTGATCTGAAGATCGTGGATCTCAACGGCATTGATCGTAAAATTCTCATCTAACCAATCACGCATTGGTTTTGATAAATTGCTCATGTCATCAAAAGTAACAGCGCGCTTTGCCCACAACCAATCATAGATCTGTTTGGCACGGAAGGATGGCTCGCCTTTTTGTTTTACCAATTGGGCTAATTCATCCAGGCTGAGTTTGCGTATGTCTTTTCTTGCAGGCATGGCGCAAAGATACGATATTATCAGGCATTTATTATATTTACATCATGCGGTATATTTCGGCTACATATGTTTTTGACGGGAAGCAATTCCTCGATGACCGTCCCGTTCTGGTGTTGGATGACAATGATAATTTTGTTGAATTCAGAAGAAGTATCAAGGAAAAAGTTGAGTATTATGAAGGGATCATTTGCCCCGGCTTTGTAAATGCACATTGCCATTTGGAGTTAAGCCACATGAAAGGGGTAATTCCTCCAAAAGGGAAACTGTTAAACTTTGCAAAGGAGATCATAACAAAGCGCCGTTCATTCTCAAAAGAACAAATTCAGACGGGAATAGAAGAAGCTGATAAATTGATGTGGGAGAACGGAATTGTGGCAGTTGGTGATATTTCGAATACACCTGATACTTTTGAGGTAAAGCAGAAAAGTAAAATCTTCTATCATACTTTTCTCGAGTTGATCGGTTTCGATCCCGAACAAGCGTTAAATGTTTTTGCTCTGGGAAAGGAGTTACAACGCGGGGCGAGCAGGGCAGATCTTAAAAATTCTTTGGTACCGCATGCGCCTTATAGTGTTTCTGAACCTCTAATGAAACTGATAAGTAAAGATGTATTAGACACAAAATATCCTGTCAGCATTCATAACCAGGAAAGTGCGGAAGAAAATTTATTCTTCAGGAAGAAAGACGGGGACTTTGTTGAGCTGTATGAATTTTTGAGAATACCGATCGATCATTTTAAACCAAGCGGCTATTCATCTTTACAAACTTATTTAGCTCATATGGGCGTTTGTAAGAATTTAGTGTTGGTTCATAATACGTTTTCTTCGAAAGAAGATATAGAGTTCGCAAAAAAATTGCATGATGAAGTATATTGGTGTTTATGCCCGAATGCTAATTTGTACATTGAAGATAAATTGCCTGATCTGAATAATTTCCTTTCTGAAACCGTCAGGGTGGTGATCGGGACAGATAGCTTAGCTAGCAACCATTCTTTGTCGGTTGTAGATGAAATAAACGTTTTACTTGGTGATTTTAACCGGGTAAAAATTGCCGATGTTCTAAAATGGGCCACTTATAATGGAGCAGAAGCATTAGGAATTGAAACTAGTTTTGGAGGATTTATTAAAGAAAGGAATGCCGGGATAAACCACCTCAGTTATTCGGCAAACCACCTCAAATTAGAGAGGAAGATCGCCTGATCATACCTTGTTTATGGTAGTTAAATCCACTAAAAAAACATAACTTTACCCAATGAAATAGTCATTATGGAGTTAACAGATGATCCAAAATGAATGTGGCTATTCCATGTGTCAAAAAAGAACAATTTAAATTCACATGAAAACCCTTGATAAATTAAGTATCGGAGAGAGCGGAGTTGTTAAATCTTTAACTAAGAAAGATCTTGCACTAAAACTTATTGAAATGGGTTGTTTCCCCGGTGAAAAGATCACGCTTACTAAAATAGCACCGCTCGGTGATCCGATAGCTATTTCAATTTCAGGATACGAATTAAGTCTCCGAAAGGATGAAGCCTCAACAGTTGTGTTAGAGGATTAAAATGGAAACTAGTTCCCAAAAAATAATTACGAAACCAATTTCTGTTGCACTGTTAGGAAATCCTAATTCGGGCAAAACAACTTTATTCAATGCGCTTACCGGATTAAATCAAAAAACAGGAAATTATCCCGGGGTAACTGTAGACAAACATGTTGGCGTTACAAAAACAGCTGACGGAGCAAAATTGAATATCACTGATCTTCCCGGGACTTACAGTTTATATCCGAAATCGTTGGATGAAGAAGTGGCATGCAAAGTTTTATTGGGAGATGATATTGATGTGGCCGTTGTGGTAACTGATTCTTCCAATTTAAAGCGCCACTTACTTTTAGCAACGCAGGTGATCGATCTTAAAATTCCGGTGATCGTTGTGTTGAACATGATCGATGAAGCAGACGCTTTAGGATTAAAAATAAACACTGAAGAACTTAGCCGTTTATTAGGAGTAAAAACTGTAACGGTCAATTCAAGGACACACCAGGGCCTGGATGAATTAAAGAAAAAGATCACAGAAGCAACGTCTTCTGAAAATTCATTTTATGATGTAACTAAAACCGGTGAACTGAATAATAAAGAATTTAAAAAGATCATCGCTAAACAATTTGAAAATGATGCGTTGTACAATTCAAAACTAAATGCTTTCGAAGAGCAGGATAGTATTTACCGCTTCAATGTTATCAATTATATTTTTGCTAAAACGGTAACGCTTCCTCAACATGCCACAAGAAGTTTTTCTGATAAAGCGGATAAATTGATCACGCATCCAATAGTTGGCTACGGGATTTTACTTTTAGTGTTGTTCGTTGTATTTCAATTTATTTTTTTTATCGCTGAATACCCAATGTTGTGGATAGAAAATTCGTTCTCGTTCCTGATGGAAAAAACAGCTTCTGTAATGCCGGCAGGACAATTAACCGATCTTTTAGTGAATGGCGTTTTAGCGGGAATAAGCGGGATAGTTGTTTTTATACCACAGATCGCGTTGTTGTTTTTCTTCATTGGTTTATTGGAAGATTCAGGCTATATGGCACGGGTAAGTTTTATCATGGATAAAATTTTCAGGCGTTTCGGGTTAAACGGAAAATCCGTGATTCCGATTGTAAGTGGTGTTGCCTGTGCAGTTCCTTCTATTTTAGGAACACGTACGATCAGCAATTACAAAGAAAGATTGATCACGATCTTAACGATCCCATTAATGAGTTGCTCAGCACGATTACCTGTTTACACTTTATTGATCTCACTAATGGTTCCCGATGACGCCGTGTTGGGAATATTTAATTTAAAAGGACTTGTTTTACTAGGAATGTACCTGTTAGGATTTGCAGCAACACTTATAACCGCTTTTATATTAAAGCTAGTTGTAAAAACAAAGGAGAAAAGTTATTTCATTATGGAATTACCGGTTTACCGGATGCCCCAATGGCAAAGCATCGGCGTGATTGTGGTCGGAAAAGTAAAAGTGTTTTTATGGGAAGCCGGAAAAATAATTTTGGCTGTTTCTATCGTATTGTGGTTCTTAAGTTCACACGGTCCCGGAGATACATTTGAAAAGATAGAATTAAAATACGCAAGCAGTAGTTCTGATCCGCAAATTGAAAAACAAATGCAGGCGGACAAACTGGAAGCTTCTTATGCAGGATGGTTAGGAAAAAAAATCGAGCCGGCAATTGCACCTTTAGGTTTCGATTGGAAGATCGGCATTGCATTAATAACCTCATTCGCAGCACGAGAAGTTTTTGTTGGCACGATGGCCACAATTTACAGTGCGAATGATTCTGAGAACGTCACTTCCGTCAGGGAGAAACTGATACTTGAGAAAGCTAAAGATGGAAAGCCAAAATATAATGTTGCAGTATGTATGTCTTTATTAGTGTTCTATGCATTCGCGATGCAATGTATGAGCACCATGGCAGTTGTATTAAGGGAAACCAAAAGCTGGAAATGGATGTTTGCCCAATTATTCTATATGACAGGGCTGGCCTATGTGTCTTCTTACATTGTCTACAATTTATTCTAGTAGACCGTATCCTTAAAATTAATATTCTTGCCCCAGGTTCCCCGGAGTCGTTTCCATTTGCCTTCTCTTTCAGGAAGAGGGATAAACCCGGAATCTAATTTTAAATGTTTGTATTCAATTATTGGAGATTCGTGAGAATAAATGCGTGTAGTGTCGGTTAATGCCGGAAGCATTTCCACACCCTTTGTCCTTTTTTTTACGAACCTGTATAACAATTTTGTTTGGAAAGGATCACTGGCGACAGCAATGGTTTTGAATCGTAGTTTTTTGGCAAGAAGATAACCGTACCAAACATTTTCAGTACTGTGTAAAGCTTTTCCTTCAACAAAAACATGGTCTGGAGGAACACCCATTGCTACAGCATATTGTTTCATGATCTCGGCTTCAACATAAGGCGTATAAACAGCCGCACCGCTCATAATGATATTCTTAACATAACCCTTTTTATATAAATGCACTGCCCATATCATTCTCATCATGGTTGGTCCGCCCCAGGGCTCTACATTAAAAGGGAACCCCGGAACTATGATCGCATCATACTGAGCGTGTTTTTTTAAAGCTCTCCTGTTGAGTTTCTTAGCACTTGGGGTGAACAAAGCGCAATTTGACAAAAACAAAGTTACAACAAGAAAAAATATGAATTTTTTGTGCATAAACGATTTAGGATAAAGATAGGGAGTTTATAATAAAATATTGTATTTTAGTCACAATAATACAACCTACATAACGCATGAAAAAACTATTTATAGTACTTCTGTGTGCATTTAGCTATAACCTGTTCCCGCAGGATACAGTTAAAGTAGCATCACAACTCACGCCCGACCAGCAGGCCGAAGCCGATTACAATTTCGGGCTCGAAAAATTAAAGGCCAACGATTACACCTCGGCGATCGATTTTTTCACTAAAAGTATTACTAACAAACCAACATTCGACAAAGCTTTATATAACCGGGCGGTTGCTTTAACGCAAGCTAAACGTTATGTAGAAGCTGCATCGGACATAAACGCTGTAATAAAATTAACACCGAACAATGCAGATGCATATTTTACCAAAAGCCTTATCTACTTCAATGAAGGAAAGAAAGATTCGCAGCTGGTGGCGCTGGATAAATGTATAGGTATAAATGCAAATCATGGCGAGGCCAGTTATTATAAAGGATTATTACTTTATGAGAACGGAGATTATAAATCAGCGATCGATAGCTATGGAAGAGCAATATTAGCAAAAGCGGATTACGCTTATGCATATAACGACCGCGCCAGTGCAAAACGCGCACTCAATGATCTTGCAGGTGCAATTGCTGATTATGAAAAAGCGATTAGCCTTGATCCAAACCAGGCTTTTATTTATAACAATTTAGGTTCAGTATACCACGAAAATAAAAATTTACCTAAAGCAATTGAAGCTTACGACAAAGCATTACAAGTGAATCCAAAATATCTGATCGCGCAAAATAACCGCGGTGCAACAAGACTAGAAAGTGGTAATACAAAAAGCGCGCAAGCAGATTTTGAAGATGTCCTTAAAAAAGACCCGGGCAATTCTTCAGCATATAACGGACTTTCTTCGGTGTTTATTAAAACCAAAGAATATGCAAAAGCGAGAGATATGGCGAATAAGGCGATCCAGTTAAATGCTAAGAACGGCCCTGCGTATTACAACAGAGGAATAGCAAGGCAAATGTTGCGTGAAGAAGAAGGTTGCTGCCAGGATTGGAAAAAAGCACTTGAATTAGGAGTGACCGCAGCGAAATCATTTATTAACACAGACTGTAGCGAATAGATATATGAAAAAATTAGTTTACATACTAGCGGTCCTTTCTTTACCGGCATTCAATTTCGCTCAAGGGAATGTTGAATTTGAAAAAAAGAATTTTCCTGATAAGAAGGATGAATTAAAAGAAGTGATCAAGGAGATCCGCGAAGGCGATGCGATCTGGGATCTTCAGCAATCTAATATTTATCCTGTAGCTATTCCGCATTATTTGAAAGCACAGCATTTCAATCCTAACAACGCTTTGATCAATTATCGTTTAGGTGTTGCGTATTTGCAAACTCATGAAAAAGGAAAAGCTTTTGATTACATTACCAAGGCTTATAATTTAAATCCGGCTGTTGACGAGAGGATCAGGTATTATACCGGATGGGTATACCATTTAAGATCAGAATGGGAGAAGGCTATAACAGAATACCAGGGTTATATTGTAAGCCTTGGCAGTAAACACAAAGATGAACTTGCAAAGGCGCAAAAACGTATCGAAGAATGTAAGACAGGTATGGAACTGGCAAAAAATCCTATCCGTGTATTTATTGATAACGTTGGACCGGAGATCAACTCTTCATACAGTGATTATTCTCCTGTTATTACTGCTGATCAAAGTATAATGATGTTCACGTCACGTCGCCCCGGCGGAGTTAGTGCGGGACTAAGCGAAGAAGATAATTTACCATATGAAGATATTTGGATGTCAACCAAAAATGGTAAGAAATGGACGAATGCGAGAAATATCGGAACACCTGTAAACCTGGAATTACACAACGCTGCGATCTGTTTATCTCCTGATGGACAAAAATTAATTACATATGATGGCGCTAAGCAAGGTGGAGATCTTTTCATCTCTGAATTAATGGGTGCGATGTGGACTAAACCCGAAGCTTTAGGAAAAAAGATCAACACGGATGGACATGAAGCATCTGCTTCTTTCTCTTATGATGCAAAAATACTTTACTTTGTTAGTAGCGATAGGAAAGACGGATTAGGCGGGCATGATATCTATTATTCACCAATTAACGAAAAAGGAAAATTTGAACACGCAGTAAATATTGGTCCGCCGATCAATACGCCTTACGATGAAGATGGTGTATTCATGATGCCTGATGGAAAGACCATGTATTACTCTTCGAAAGGAGCGGGTTCAATAGGAGGCTATGATATTTTTAAAACGACTTTTGAGAATGGAAAATGGACGCAGCCAATAAACGTCGGCATTCCTATCAATACACCTGATGATGATGTGTTCTTTGTTTTAGCAGCTAACGGCCGTCATGCATTTTATGCGAGTGCAAGTATGAAAGGTTATGGCGGACAAGATATTTACCGCTTAACCATTTTAGGCCCGGAAAAAGAACCGTTGACAAATACAGAAGATCAATTATTAGCAATGGCGGCAAATCCTATTTCGAATTTAAAAACTGAGGCGGCTGTGGAAAGCAAAGGCCCGAAAATGGCTTTATTAAAAGGTGTGATCACCGATGCAAAAACAAACGCGGTATTAGAAGCATCTATCGATCTGATCGATAATGATAAGAACTTATTATTGGCAACATTTAAATCTAACAGTACAACAGGTCGTTACCTCGTTACATTACCTGCAGGAAAAAACTATGGTATCGCTGTAAGAAAAGACGGCTACTTATTCCACTCTGAGAATTTCATTATCGATATCAATGCAGACTATATCGAGTACAATAAAGATGTAGCTTTAAAGAAAGTAGAAGTAGGAAGTGTGATCGTGTTACGTAACATCTTCTTCGATTTTGATAAAGCAACGATCCGTCCCGAATCGGCTAACGAATTAGACCGTTTAATCAAATTGTTAACGGAGAATCCTACAATTAAAATTGAGTTAGGTTCGCATACAGACAGCAAAGGCTCTGATGATTATAATATGAAATTGTCTGATAACCGTTCTAAGTCTGTAGTGGATTACCTGATCCAAAAAGGAATTCCGTCTGACCGTTTAACAGCAAAAGGTTATGGAGAAACAAAACCGATAGATACGAATGATACAGACGAAGGTCGTCAGAATAACCGCCGTACAGAATTCAAGATCACAAGTAAATAGACTAAAAAACATTCACAACTAGGCTCAGGCTGGTGTAAAACCAGGTTGAGCCTTTTTCTTTTATGTGAGCGGGTTGGTATTCCACGCTTGCTATCAATTCAGGTGCTACATCAAGGTTCGGAAATAAATTATCAACCCCTATCCCTAAGAGCGCGCCAATTTTATATTTCCGTTCGCTGTTGTGTTTCAAAAATGTTTTATCCGATTGCTGATAAGAAAATTTCGGACCGACAATTAAATAACTTTGTCGTGATGTTAAATAGTAACTCATATTAGGCGCCATTCTGATAACAGGTTCTGTATCCCTGCAGCCGATCCGGATAATAAGCTGAGGTTTAAATTCAAGTCCAAAGAAAGTTGAGTAAACAGTTCGGTCTGTTTTCGGGAAAATAATTTTGTGAGTAGTGATCCCGAATGTTGCATTTACTTCAGGGCGGTAGGCATGACAAGGACTAAGATTGATCCATAAAAATAAACCTTGTTTCCAGCCATAATTATAAGACGCTACGAGCGGAGCTTCTGTGAATTTATTTTTAGAAATGGGGTCTTTACTAAAATTATTTTCTCTAATCATATTATTTAACGTGATCCCCGAAAAAGTAGAAGTGCTGTAGCCGTAATCAATTTTCCGGGCAGAGTAATCCATCGGCGTTTGTGCGCTGCCGAATTGAAATAGCAGTACAGGAAAGGTTTTCGCGAGGAGTTTCATTAAAAGGGTAACGTCTTATTTTAAGTTCGGTTACAAAAATTAAGTAAAAACCCTTTCCTTCAGGGCTAAAGCCCATACGTTATCACCGTTGGTCTTAACCCCGGACTTAAGTCCGGGGTTATTAATGATAATGAATCTTAATGGGCTTTAACCCTGATAGGAAGTAGCTGAATGTGTATAGCTCTAAGAGGCGGTTTTACGAAGAATTATTTTTTCAGCGCATCGCGGATCTCCATCAGAAGTTTTTCCTCTGTAGTTGGTTCAGGTATAGTTGCAGGCGCTTCAGCTTCTTTCTTCTTCATCCGGTTAATGCCTTTTATCACCAGAAACAGAACGAAAGCTATTAGCGTGAAAGATATTATTTGCGCAATGAAATTGCCGTATTTAATGGCGGTTCCCGGCACGGTAAGCTCAGCCAGATTGGTAAGATGCGCCGCCTTAAGGGCCGGTGTTAAAATAGCCGGTGTAAGAATATCATCGACCAAGGATTTCACTATGCCGTTGAAAGCAGCTCCGATAACAACACCGACAGCAAGATCAACAACACTGCCGCGTAATGCGAACTCTTTAAATTCTTTTGAAAATCCCATTTCTATTTTAAGTATTAATTCGTACCAAGTACTTTTAACAACTCATCTAATTTAGGAGTCAGGATAATTTCCGTTCTCCTGTTCTTTTTTCTTGCTTCAGGGGTTTTTGCCGGATCCAAAGGGAAAAATTCACCACGGCCTGCAGATGTGATCCGTTTTGGATCGATAGTTGTTCCTCCTAAAATAATTTTTGTTACAGATGTTGCACGCATCACACTAAGATCCCAATTATCTTTTATTTCTCCCGCGCCCTTCATTGGAACATCGTCAGTATGGCCCTCTACCATTACATTGATATCAACCTCTTTTTCTAAAACTTTTGCGACATGCTTCAACGCTTCAACGCCTTTAGGTTCAACCGCAGTTTTTCCGCTCGCAAATAGTAAACTCTCATCCATACTCACATAAACTTTCCCATTCTTTTGCGTGATCGTTAACCCCTTATTTTCAAAGCTGAATAAAGCATCGCTCATTTTCTTTTTAAGATCAGCAGCAGCCTGGTCTTTTTTCTTAAGTATATCTTCAAGTTCGGCTACACGGGCCTCACGTTTTTTTAATTCAGCAGAAAGCGCTTCCAGTTCGGCTTGTTGTTTTTTCAAACGCATTTCCAAACCGTTCAATTCATCTTGCTTTTTCAACAATTGTTCCTGTGTGAATTGAAGGTCGCCCGTCAATTTTGCATTATCTTTTTCACTGCCTGCCATTAATTTTTCAAGGCGCGCCATTAGCTGTTCGTTCAGCGCATTAAGCTTATCATATTTACCGGTAAGATTTCTGTAACTCGCCCCGGTAATTGAAGTATCTTTTTGTAATCCGTTCAGCGCTTTCGCATCTTTTTCCGATTGTGCTTTTAGTTCAGCAAATTTAGCTTCACTCTCAGCGCAAGACTTTTTGAGTGCGGTCAATTCTTTATCACAAGCATCAGCTTTAGCTTTTGTTTCTTCCATTAAGCGTTGCGGTACACAGCCTGCCATGCCTAAAAGTATAGCGGGTATTAAAACGAATCTTTTCATCAATTTTTGTTTTACTCAAAATTACCTCAGTAACTAACAACTATTGGAAGACTTTCCTATACTTTTTAACAAACTGTTTGTGGTAATTTTTAACATATTTTAGGTAACAAAGCCTGTTTTAGGCCGTATAATTGTGTGTGCCGATCTCAATATCCCATAAATCCGGCCAATTGAGCAGCGGCATTAAAAGCAGCTTTTATGGAAACACTCAATAAAAATTGGCTTACCGAAGGGCTCTCAGACTTTGAGTACAAGAAGTATATTTTACTGGCCTATCTGCAAAAAGTGAAACTTCATTTTGATAAGACCGAGTTATATCCGCCATTATCTGATCTTATCTGGCATTATAGAAATCTGTTAAGTATAAAAACATCCTACGAGCAATTGGATTCTGGGTTTAAAAAAGAATTAGAAAGTTTTGATGTGAAAGACCTGAAACTGATCTATTCGAAACACCAACAGGAAGAATGGCTGAAAGAAATGACAGATATCATTCAATACGCAACACCCTTGCTGGAAAAAAACATTTATGACGGGAAAAAAATCTATGATCTGATAGAAGAACAATTGAATCTTAGTACGGTTGGTATCATGCCTCTCGACCATTCAGAGGGCTATTTTTTATTCCATTATACGAAAAGTAAAAAAGTTCCTGCGTATTATTATTCAGTTTCAAAAATTCATACAACTGAAGGGTTAGGCCGTGCTATTTATACCAGTTATGCCGGAACTTTCATGGTCGGTATCAATAAAACTTATGAAACCATTAAAGAGCAATTGATCAAAACAAATACGCAATTACCTCTTCCTGCGGTGTATTCGATCCAAACGGAATTAGCCCTGCCTTTTAAAGAAACCTTAATGCCTATAGCTAAACGTTTCTTCCTCAGAAAAGCCAATCTGTAATTGTTTTTATGACGCAATTTTTTCTAATTTTAGGGAAAATAGTGCCGTATGAACAAGATCTCGTCCATTGAAGAATATCATTCACAATATAAAAAGTCAGTTGAACAGCCGGAGGAATTCTGGGCAGATGTTGCAGAGAATTTTACCTGGAAAAAAAAGTGGGATACTGTTCTGGAATGGGATTTTAAGAATTATGATGTAAAGTGGTTCCTGAATGCGAAACTGAATATCACAGAAAATTGTATCGACCGCCACTTACCTCAAAAAGCAAATGATACTGCTTTTATCTGGGAGTCAAATTTTGAAGACCGGCCAAACAGAATGATCACTTATCAGCAATTACATGATGAGGTTTGCAAACTGGCTAATACTCTAAAAAGTTTTGGTGTTGTAAAAGGTGACCGCGTTTGCATTTATATGCCAATGATCCCTGAATCTGTTTTCGCGATGCTGGCGTGTGCAAGAATCGGGGCAGTACATTCAGTTGTATTTGCAGGATTTTCCGCATCGTCTTTGGCAGGAAGGATCCAGGATTGTGATTGTAAGGTTGTTCTTACTTCTGACGGCGCTTACCGCGGCGATAAAATAATTAATTTAAAAAATGTTGTTGACGAAGCTTTGCAAACCTGTCCTTCCGTAAAGAATGTTTTGATCTGCAAACACACGGATACAGAAGTAAAAATAAATTCATCACGAGATAAATGGTGGAGTGAAGTTGTTCCAAATGCTTCGAATAAATGTGAAGCTGAAGTGATGGACAGTGAAGATCTGTTATTCATTCTCTATACATCAGGTTCAACAGGAAAACCAAAAGGCGTTGTACACACTTGCGGCGGCTATATGGTTTACACATGTTATAGCTTTTTAAATGTGTTTCAATACAATCCGGGAGACCTTTATTGGTGTACAGCTGATGTTGGCTGGGTAACAGGGCATTCCTACATTACTTACGGCCCGCTTTTAGCGGGAGCAACTTCAGTTATCTTTGAAGGTGTTCCAACTTATCCTGATGCAGGACGTTTCTGGAAGATCATTGATAAATATAAGGTCACACATTTTTATACAGCGCCAACTGCCATTCGTGCATTAGAAGCACAAGGGTTAGATTTTGTAAAACCATATATATTAAATTCATTAAAAGTTTTAGGAAGCGTTGGTGAACCTATCAATGAAGAAGCATGGCAGTGGTACAATAAAAACATTGGAAAGGAAAAATGCCCGATCGTTGATACCTGGTGGCAAACTGAAACCGGAGGTATTTTAATTTCACCTTTAGCAGGCATTACAAAAACAAAACCAAGTTATGCAACGCTGCCTTTACCCGGAATACAACCTGTTTTAGTTGATGACAAGGGCAATGAGATAAAAGGAAATAATGTGGAAGGCAATCTTTGCATTAAATTTCCCTGGCCATCAATCATCCGTACAACATTTGGCGATCACGAACGCTGTCGTCAAACTTATTTTTCAACTTATAATAATTTATATTTTACCGGTGATGGATGTAAACGTGATGAGAATGGTTATTACAGAATTACCGGCCGTGTTGATGATGTGATGAATGTTAGCGGTCACCGCATTGGAACCGCAGAAGTAGAGAGCGCTATCAATATGCATGCGGAGGTGGTGGAGAGTGCAGTGGTAGGTTATCCTCATGATATAAAAGGACAAGGTATTTATGCATATTGTATTGTGCCTTCATCGAAAAGATCGCACGATGAATTACGGAAAGAGATCATTGCTGAGGTAAATAAAATAATTGGTCCTATTGCAAAGCCGGATAAAATTCAAATTGTAAGCGGACTTCCGAAAACAAGAAGCGGAAAAATTATGAGAAGGATATTACGGAAAGTTGCGGAAGGCGATACAAGTAATCTTGGAGACATTTCTACTTTATTAGATCCTGCAGTGGTGGAAGAAATTGTGAAGGGGGCAGTTAAATAAAATGTCGGAGCAGAAATTATATTATGATTATATCGACACCCCTCTTGGTGAATTAGAATTGACCTCAAGCGCAAATCATTTATTAGCTGCACTTTTTGTAAAAACTGAAAAGAATGTTCTGGATAAACAACCTGTACTTGAATCTGAAATAAATAACGAAGCAAAAAAACAACTGACTGCTTTTTTCAAAAAGGAATTGACACAATTCAAACTCCCAATAAATCCGGCGGGAACAGAATTTCAAAAAATGGTTTGGAGTGAGTTGGTTAAAATTCCTTTTGGGACAACGATCTCTTATTTAACGCTGGCAAAAAAACTTGGAGATCCGAATTCTATCCGCGCCGCAGCTTCAGCAAACGGTAAAAATCCTATCTCAATAATTATTCCTTGTCACCGTGTTATTGGAACCGATGGAAAATTGGTTGGTTATTCCGGCGACATGTGGCGTAAACAATGGCTCCTGAACCATGAAAGTAAGCAAGAGAGCCTTTTCTAGCCCTTATCCCCCAAAATGGGGGAGGTAAATTCGACAAAATCAAGGACTTAGCCTTCATTCGTCTATGTATAGGTATTATTACTCTAAAAAATTGGCTTAAGCCTTATTTTTCAAGTAGTTTCGCTCCCGTTTTAATACCTACTATTCATGAAACGTATTTTAATTTTTATCCTGGCTCTCAATTTTGTTTCAAAACCCGTACTGAAAGCTGATGAGGGGATGTGGTTACCAATGTTATTGGGCGAACAAGTTTACGCCGACATGGTAAAGAAGGGCTTGAAAATATCGAAGGAACAATTATACAGTATCAACCAGGCAAGTATAAAGGACGCGATCGTAATTTTTGGTGGCGGATGTACCGCTGAGATCGTAAGTAAAGAAGGATTGATCTTCACTAATCACCATTGCGGTTACAATGCAATAGCAGCAGCAAGTACTGTTGAACATAATTATTTAGATGACGGCTTTTGGGCGAAAAGCAAGAATGAAGAAATTTCCGCGAAAGGTGTTTCAGTACAATTCTTAGTTAAGATCGCAGATGTTACAGATAAAGTAAATGAAAAGATAAAAGATCTTTCAGCATCAGAATTAAGTCAGAAACTGAACGGCATTATGGCTGAGATCGCTTCTAAAGAAACAGAAGGTACAGCTTTAGAGGGCCGTGTGGTCTCCATGTTCAAAGGCAATCAGTTCTTGTTATTTGTTTATGAGCGTTACAAAGATGTACGTTTAGTTGGAACACCTCCTCAGAACGTCGGGAAATTCGGTGGTGATACTGACAACTGGGAGTGGCCCCGTCATACTTGTGATTTTTCTGTGTTCCGTGTTTACACAAACAAAGAAGGAAAGCCTGCAGATTATTCGGCCGATAACGTTCCGATGAAACCAAAATATTCTTTACCGGTTTCTATCAAAGGAATTAAGGATGGCGATTTTGCAATGGTGTATGGTTACCCCGGAGGAACGAACCGTTACGAAACATCTTTTGGTGTTAAATTAAAAACTGATGTTGAGAACCCTTCTTTAGTTTCTCTCCGCGACACACGTTTAAAACTGATGTTCGATGAAATGAAGAAAGATACTAAGACCAAATTACAATTGGCAGGATCTTACGCCGGTATTGCTAACTACTGGAAATTCTTTGATGGCGAAACCAAACAATTATTGAAATTTAAAACCTACGAAGAAAAACAAGCAAATGAAGCAGCTTTTACAGCTTGGGCAAAAGGCAAACCGGAATTCGAAAATATTTTCGCAGAATACTCAAAGATCTATGATGCCTGGAGGCCTTACGCAAAACAACGTGTTTACCTGAACGAAGGAATTTTAGGCTCACCGTTGATCGCATTTGCGGGGGCATTACAAAAATTTGATGTGGCATTAACAAGAGGCGATAAAGATATTTCGAAAACAACCGACGCGCTTAAAAAAGCGTGGAAAGCTTTTTATGAGAGCGAGAATGTAGCTTCTGATAAAAATATCCTTGCGTTTGTAACCCAAGAGTTCTATACACAAGTTGACCAGGCGCAACATCCAAAAGGATTCTATAATTGGTTAAGCGGAAAGTTCGGGGATCTTAAAAATAAACAAGCCTTCACTTTATTTGCTGATCATGTATTCAACAATACTTTCCTGTTGGATTCAGTAAAATGGAATGCATTCATTTCAAACCCTGATACTGCTAAATTACATAAGGATGCTGCTTACATGGTAGCAAATGCATTCAATTCTAATTTCTCTAATAACTATCAAAAATACTTTACTGATTTTAACGCGCAGAATTTTTATTTAGGCCGCGCTTATTTAAAAGGTGTTCTTGAAATGAATAAAGGAAAGAAAATGTATCCTGATGCAAACTTCACAATGCGTGTTTCTTATGGCCACGTGAAATCTTATGTACCGCGTGATGGCGTAAAATACAGCCACGTCTGTACAATGCAAGGTGTGCTTGACAAATACAAACCGAAGGATTACGAATTCGATCTCCCGGCAAAATTCGTTGAATTAGCAAAGAAAAAAGATTTTGGTCAATATGTAGATGCGGCAACAAAAGATCTTGTTGTATGTTATATCACAACAAACGACATCACGGGCGGTAACTCGGGCTCTCCGATCATGAACGCAAATGGTGAATTGATCGGTCTTTGTTTTGATGGTAACTACGAAGCCCTAAGTCACAAGATAGCTTTCGATAAAGATCTTAACCGTACGATCAACGTTGATATCCGCTATGTATTATGGGTGATTGACAAACTCGGAGGAGCAAGCAATATTATCGCAGAATTAGACCTGAAGAAATAATTTCGGTAAAGAGAGTTTAAAATCCCCCGTCTTTAGGCGGGGGATTTTTATTTGTTCTTCGATAAGCGGTCAATCGTCTTATCAATATACTTTTCTGAGGTCATAAGCGCGCTTTGAATTCTTTTCGCGTAATTTATGCTATCAGTAATATTCTTGTTCTTTTCTACAATAACTTTATTCATCTTCTCCAATTGTATATTGGATTGTTTTTTGTCATGGTAACTTTTATAAATAAAAAGGGCCAGCAACAGCAGAACGATGAACCCACCGATAAATAAATTCCGGATATACATTTGTTTCTGTTTTTCTTCACGTGCCGCTGCATCTTTTATGCCTTGCTCCAGTTTAGCTGCTTGTTCCTTTTTATCAAATTCGTAATTCATCTGAGCCTGGACCACTTTTTTTGTGTTCTCCTGGTTCAATAAACTGTCACGGTAATTAATAAATAACCGGTAATTCGAAAGCGCAAGCTTACAATCGTTTTGTTTCAGGTAAAATTTATACAATTCTTCATAACAATCTTTCGCTGTATAATTCCCGATAGTTGTAGCAATGCTCAGAGCGGTCTCAAAATGTTTTTTAGCAACATTCATTTTTCCGGTTTTAACAGCAAGAATACCGAGATTAATGTGCGCTGAAGCGATACCGTCCTTTGCACCATTTTCTTCAAATATTTTTAGTGAACGTTCTAAATAAGACTTTGAGAGGTCATATTTGTTTTGCAGGAGGTAGATCGAACCAATATTAGATTCGATGTAAGCATTCTCTTCTACATACTCATGAGACCTGTAGATCTCCGATGCACTTGAAAAATATTTGAGTGCCATTAGCGCATCATTTTTGAACGAAGTGCCGTTTGGCCCGGCAGTTGCCTTTTCCTGGTAGATGATCCCTATATTATTATATGTGCTGGCAATTCCCTTTTTGTCACCAAGCGATTTTTTTAAAGCCAGGGTCTTGTCAAAATACTCCAGCGCCTTGGTATAATCTTTCATGTCAACGTAAATGCTGCCAATGTTATTTAAAGAGTATGCAATTCCCTTTTGACTATTTATTTTTTCAAATATTTCCTGCGAATTCAGTAAATTTTTCAATGCCTTAGGATAATCGCCCTGGTACTGGTACAAAAGCCCTTTAGTTGCGTATGCATTTGCAAGCCCGATCTTGAAATCAAGCTTTTCTGATAAAGGAATGATCTGTTCTATTGTGCTAAAGGAACGTACGTATTCACCGGCGACCATTAATTTAAACGAAAGCATCACCAATGCTTTTACCTTATTGGTGTCTTCTTTAGCAACTTCAGTGATCCTTGTTAAAGAATCAATATCCTGTGTCTGCGCTCTTAATGTGTGGATAAAAAGAAAAGCAGGTAGTAGGAAACACAAAAATTGGTATTTGTGATAGGGTTTGATGTACGAAATATACAGAATTTACGTGCAAACATCAATACCTGATGTTGCCAGCAATTAAAAAAATTGGTATTATTGAATAGAATTATGTTCACTGAAAATGAGATACTGAATCAATTAAGAGCCGCTACACTTAGTTTTGGTCCGGAAACCGCCACCGTAAAATGCGATCTGCTCGTAAAAGCCTCGCAAATTAAATTCAAAAAGACGACTTCCATTTTAAAATATCATGATCTCCTTTTATTCTTATCGTCCTATCCTGAAAGCAAACAACAGTTAAAGTTAGCACTGGATGAAATGCGCAGGCTGGTTGAGGCCATAAAATTTCTTCCTGATTCTAAAAAGGAAAAGTTAGATCTGAGCGGATTGGCATTTACAAGTACGCATGGCGGATTCAGCATAAGTTTGATAAAATGGTTGTTGAAGGAATTTCCCGGAACCGCATCAATTCATTCGTTTGATGAAGAAGGCATTCATCCGAAAGAGGTCTTGAAGCATGCTTTAGGAGAAATGGAATTTGAAATCGCTTCAGACGAAAAATTAAAACCTGGAGCGTGGGTTGCAAAAGCCAGCGGTACAAAAAACGGAACAAAGCAATTGCAGTGGATCATTCAACAATTCGATAAAATTGCAGCCAGTGATCTGATAAAGGATCAGTTAATGGAATCTTTGAAATTGTATGTTACGGTGGAACCTAAACATGAAAATTTCTCAAGGAGTTTTGGAAAGCCGGAACAAGACAAAATGTTTTTTCACGACAAGGGCATACTGAAAAAATTTGATGAACACGAATTGATCAACCGTAAATTACCTGCACCAAAAAAACTATCACAACAACAAAAGCACGAAATAATAAATTCTTCCCGCGTCGCTTTATGTTTATTGAACCGAGAAACGGACCCTGTTACATATTGTAATGAAGATGGTTTGTTGTATTATGAATTGGAACATGGTTTATCGATCGCTTTATTCAGCATGTTGCCGGCAAGGAGATTGCCGCTTGAATCTTATATTGGATTTATGATGTTCAAGAATGGTTACCCGATGGCATATGGCGGAGGATGGGTTTTTGGAAAGCGTTCTTTGTTAGGAATAAATATTTTCGAAGCTTTCCGCGGAGGAGAATCAGCGTTTGTGTTCGCGCAATTATTACGTTCTTATAAAAATGCATTTGGAGCAGATTATTTTGAGGTAGAGCCGTATCAGTTTGGAAAAGATAATCCGGAAGGCTTGCGATCCGGCGCATTTTGGTTTTACTACCGGTTTGGATTCCGTCCGGTTGATGAGCAATTGAATAAACTGGCAACTAAAGAATCTCAAAGGATACAATCTGAAAAAGGATATCGTTCTCCGGTCTCCACTTTAAAATTATTTACAAAAGGAAACGTATCTGTGAATTTTAAAGGAGATCAAAAACCGGTCAATCCATCTGATATCAGTAAATACATTTCAAATCAGATCGCCAAACAATTCAATGGCGATAGAATGGCCGCTGAAAAATGGTGTAACACTAAGCTGAAAAAAGAGTTGGGGATCTCTTCAAAAAAATTAAATCTGTTTTATGGATTGTGCTTGAAAACGGAAAAGCTTTCAGCAAATGACAAAGCAAAATTTAAAAAATGGATCCTTGAAAAAGCAAATGATGAATTTGAATACATCAAGCTTTGTAATCAGATAAAATTCAATTACACATTTTGAATGATCTTGTCACCCTGATCCCGATAGCTATCGGGATGCCGAACGGGTCTTTTTATTGATCAGCCAAACACCAAGTATCACAATGCCCATCGAAAAGAACTGGATAACTGTCACTGTTTCTCCATCCAATAATCCCCAACCGATCGCAACAACAGGAATGAGGTAAGTACAACTGGAAGCAAAAACAATTCCTGAGATCTTTATCAGGTTATTGAAAAGAATAACGGCAACCGCTGTTCCAAAAACAGCAAGTAAACAAATATATCCAAGCGCTGAATATCCATCCGGATTTTCTGATAAATGTGTTTTGAAATCCGTATTCAAAAATAAATAAGCGATGGCAATAGGACCAATGATCGTAAACGCCCAAACTGAAGCCGCTACTGAATTTACATGTGATAAATATTTTTTTATGCCGTTCACACTTATCGCATAACAAAAAGTAGCCGCGACAACCAATAAACTATAAGTAATATTTTTTGTTTCACCCCCGCCTTCAGAAAATCCCATCAGGCAAACGGCGCCAATCAAACCAATAGCAACACCTATAAGTTGAAAGTTTTGGATCTTAGTTTTAAAAACTAGGACACCGATCAGAATTGTAAAAAGTGGCGTCAGTGCATTCAACATTCCGGTAAGGCTGCTGCTGATCTGTGTTTCGGCGGCTGTAAATAAGAAAGCAGGAAGTAAATTCCCGAAAACACCCATTATCGTCAAACCAAGCCAATCTTTTTTAAAATTTACATTTTTAAAGTGTTTAATAAGAAAAGGGGACAAAGCCAGAAATGCAATAGTGATCCTTAAAGCAGCGACTTCATCACTTGTAAAAGCAAGCATCCCTTCCTTCATCAGAATGAAAGAGCTGCCCCAGATGAGCGAGAGTAAAATGAGGTAGAACCAAGCTAACGGACCTGCTTTCATGCACCGAAGATACTAAGTTCATGAAATAATTTTTGGAATTGAACAAAAACTTATGATATTTGTCGGCGTAATGATGAATAAAAAGATAAAACACTCTAAGAAACTTTTCCGTTAAGGAGGGGCAAGAATGTTTTATTGTGAAAATAATAGCAAGCCTTTCCAAAACAGGAAAGGCTTTTTTTATTTAGATTTTTTTGAATCTTTAAATTTTTAAATATGAAAGTAGCAGTAGTTGGGGCCACAGGTTTAGTAGGCACCGTGATGTTAAAAGTATTAGAGGAAAGAAATTTTCCGGTAACAGAATTAATCCCCGTTGCGTCGGAACGCTCGGTTGGAAAAGAATTGGAATTCAAAGGAAAGAAATACAAAGTGCATTCAATGCAACAAGCCATTGATGCCAAGCCTGCGATCGCTTTGTTTTCGGCAGGTGGAAGTACCTCTTTAGAGTGGGCACCAAAGTTTGCAGCAGCAGGAACAACCGTAATTGATAATTCTTCTGCTTGGCGCATGGATCCAACCAAAAAATTAGTGGTTCCTGAAGTGAACGCGAATGTTTTAACGGCATCCGATAAAGTAATTGCGAATCCGAATTGCTCAACTATTCAAATGGTAGTGGTATTGGAGCCGCTTCATAAAAAATACAAGATCAAACGTGTTGTGGTTTCAACTTATCAATCGGTAACAGGAACAGGGGTAAAAGCAGTTGCCCAATTGAACAATGAAAGAGCAGGAACAAAAGGCGAAATGGCTTATAAATATCCGATCGATCTGAATGTGATCCCGCAAATTGATGTGTTTTTGGATAACGGTTACACCAAAGAAGAAATGAAAATGGTGAACGAGACCAAAAAGATCATGGGCGATAATAATATTGCAGTAACTGCAACTACTGTGCGTATCCCTGTAATGGGCGGGCACAGCGAAAGCGTGAATATTGAGTTTGAGAACGAATTTGACCTGAAAGATGTTTTTGACATGATGAAGAAAACGCCCGGGGTTATTTTACAGGACGATCCTTCGAACCAGATCTATCCAATGCCAATGAACGCCCATAATAAAGATGAGGTTTTTGTAGGCCGCATTCGACGTGATGAATCCCAACCCAAAACCCTTAACCTTTGGGTGGTAGCCGATAATTTACGTAAGGGAGCGGCCACAAATGCAGTTCAGATCGCTGAGTATCTTATGAAAAACAAACTGGTGTAAAGGTTCGATCCTAAGAGGTGGATCGCGTATTATTTGAATTTATATAGATCTATCCCCTAGGGATTAGATATCGGTAAATAGCTCTTCCACACCATAAATTAAACCCCTACGGGGTTTAACAGTTGAATCCCTAAGGGATTCTTTTTTCTACCTATCCTTGTTTTACCAATATCTAATCCCTACGGGATAAAGAACTTTAATAAATAGATAGAATCCCGGAGGGATTCAATATCGGTAAAAATCGAACCAACAAAATTTCTTACCCCGTAGGGGTTAAACATGGGACGTATTGATTTTTCAGATTTTTAATCTAACTTTAGTAAATAAAATTTCCGGATCATGTCAGTAACAAGACCTTTTAATTTTAAAAAATGGATCGATGAGAACCGCCATCTTTTAAAACCCCCTGTAAACAATAAAGTAGTTTACAAAGACACTGAATTCATCGTCATGGTTGTAGGCGGACCAAACTCCCGCAAGGACTATCACTTTAACGAGAGCGAAGAGTTTTTTTACCAGTTACAAGGCGATGTTGTTGTACAGATCCAGGAGAATGGAAAAGCAGTTGATGTGCCTATCAAAGAAGGGGATATTTTCTTATTGCCTCCAAAAGTGCCTCATAACCCAAAACGCTTCGAAAACACCATTGGTTTAGTAATGGAACGCCGCCGCCGTGACGGAGAAAAAGACGGCTTGATGTGGTTCTGTGAAAAATGTAATGCCAAACTTTACGAAGAGTATTTTACATTGACTGATATCGCCACCCAGTTCCAGGATGTCTTCTCGAAATTCTATAATTCCAAAGACCATAGAACCTGCAAAAGTTGCGGGCACGTTATGGAACCGCCTCCGGTTATAGCTTAAAAAAGCACGTTTCTAATTTTTACATTTTTTCAACACCCCTCTCAAAAGTGGGGTCTTATCTTACCTTTGCTCTTTGCATTTATTATGAGCGAATTGAAGAAAATAAACAGCGCCCTTATATCGGTTTTTTATAAGGATAACCTGGACCCGGTAATTAAAAAATTACACGAATTAGGAGTGACCATTTACAGTACAGGCGGTACCCAAACTTTTATCGAGAATTTGAAAGTTCCGGTGAAAGCTGTGGAGTCGTTAACCTCTTTTCCTGAAATTTTGGGAGGCCGTGTAAAAACTTTGCACCCGAAAATTTTTGGAGGGATCCTTGGTCGCCGTGAATTAAAAAGCGATGTCGCTCAAATGGAGCAACATGATATTCCGAACATAGATTTGGTGATCGTTGATCTTTATCCATTCGAAGAAACGGTAAGCAAAGGTGCATCAGAGCAAGATATCATTGAGAAAATTGACATTGGCGGAATCTCGTTGATCCGCGCTGCTGCAAAGAATTTCAATGATGTAGTGATCGTTTCTTCCCGTCACGATTACAAACCTCTGCTGGAATTATTAGAAACTAAAAATGGTTTTTCAGATATTTCCGACAGAAAGAATTTTGCAGCAAAAGCTTTTGCTACAAGCTCTCATTACGATTCAGCTATCTTCAATTACTTCAATCAGACTGAAAATATTCCGCAATTCAAACAAAGTATTCAAACAGCACAGGTATTGCGCTACGGCGAAAACCCTCATCAAAAAGGTGTGTTCTATGGAAACCTGGATGCGATGTTCGATAAACTGGCGGGGAAAGAACTTTCTTACAATAACCTGTTGGATGTGGATGCAGCCGTGAACCTTATTGCAGACTTCACAGAACCGACCTTCGCCATCTTAAAACATAATAATGCTTGTGGAGTAGCAAGCCGTTCAACCATAAAACAAGCTTACCTGGATGCCTTGGCGGGAGACCCGGTTTCGGCTTTCGGAGGAATTTTAATTGCCAATAAAGAGATAGACGAAGAGACGGCCGTTGAGGTTAACAAGCTTTTTTGTGAAGTGGTGATTGCCCCTTCATATTCTACAAAAGCGGTTGAGATCTTAAAATCAAAACCTAACCGGATCATCTTAGTTCAGAAAAAAGTAGGATTAGCGGATAAGAATTTCCGGACCTTATTGAACGGGGTAATCGAGCAGGATAAAGACTTAAAGACTGAAGTAGCGGCTGACCTGAAACCCGCGACCACCAAGGCTCCTACGGAATCTGAGATCAAAGACCTTTTGTTCGCGAACAAGCTGGTAAAACATACAAAATCCAATACCATTGTCTTTGCAAAGAACGGTCAGTTATTGGCCAGCGGCACCGGTCAAACCTCAAGAGTAGATGCCCTGAAACAAGCCATCACTAAGGCTTTGAGCTTTGGCTTCGATCTGAAAGGTGCGGTTATGGCCAGCGATGCGTTTTTCCCTTTTCCGGATTGTGTAGAGATAGCTCACAAGGCCGGCATCACTGCAGTTGTTCAACCGGGTGGTTCTATCAAAGACAAAGACAGTATTGAATATTGCAATAATAATGGACTGAGCATGGTCTTCACCGGAACAAGGCATTTTAAACACTAAATTTTGGTAAAATAGGAACTAGGCATCTTTTATCTCGTATAAATAAACAGTAATTTTGAAAACTCCTTATGGCATTATTTGATTTTTTAACCCAGGATATAGCGATTGATTTAGGAACAGCCAATACGATCATTATTCATAATGATAAAGTGGTTGTTGATGAACCCAGCATTGTAGCAGTTGACAGAACTAACGGTAAAGTTATTGCTGTTGGCCGCGCCGCACAAATGATGCACGGCAAAACGCACGAGAACATCAAAACAATTCGTCCGTTAAAAGACGGAGTGATCGCAGATTTCCAGGCCGCTGAAGAAATGATCAAAGGAATGATCAAGATGATCAATCCCGGCAACCGTTTTTTCAAACCATCATTGAAAATGGTTATTTGTATTCCATCAGGTATTACTGAGGTGGAGAAACGCGCGGTACGTGACAGTGCTGAGCATGCGGGCGCAAAAGAAGTTTACATGATCCATGAACCGATGGCTGCCGCTATCGGGATGGGAATAGATGTTGAAGAGCCAATGGGAAATATGATCATCGATATCGGTGGTGGTACTTCTGAGATCGCCGTTATCGCGTTAGGCGGTATCGTTTGTGATAAATCAACGCGTATCGCGGGTGACGACTTCAACGCGAATATTGAAGAGTACATGCGTCGGCAGCATAACATTTTAATCGGTGAGCGTAGTGCGGAGCGAGTGAAAATTGAAGTAGGCGCTGCTATGACAGAGATCGAAAACCCGCCAGCAGATTTCGCGGTGCAAGGACGAGATCTTATGAGTGGTATTCCGAAAGAAGTTTATATCAGCTACGTAGAGATAGCCCATTGTTTAGATAAATCCATTTCAAAGATTGAGGAAGCGATCCTGAATGCGTTAGAGATGACGCCTCCGGAGTTAGCAGCCGATATTTACCGCAAAGGCATCTTTATGGCAGGCGGTGGTTCCTTACTTCGTGGTTTGGATAAGCGTATCTCCATGAAAACAAAATTACCGGTACACGTTTGCGAAGACCCGCTCAGAGCAGTTGCACGAGGTACAGGGATTGCACTCAAGAATGTTGATAAATTCCCTTTCCTTATCAAGTAAACGCAGCTCTTTACATTGTAGTTTTATAGTCAGGCAAACGCGGTTTTTCACACTGAAAAATGGCGGTTTAATTTTTTACAGCGTGAGAACTTTATTAGCATTCATACAACGCCATAATTTTATTTTCATTTTTTTATTTATGGAGTTCGTTTGCTTTTACCTCATGTATCGCAACGACGGTTATCAAGGGTCTAATATTTTCAATTCTTCAAATAAAATTTCAGCTAACGTTTACCAAACAGCGGCAAATGTCCGTGAATATTTGTTATTAAAGGATGAGAACAAAAGATTAGTTGAAGAAAATGCAAAGCTTTACAACATGCTTCGATCAGGGTATATGGCCGTTCCTTTAGGACAGTATACAAAGAAAGACACCTTGTATAAACAGCAATATACTTATGTTAGTGCAAAGGCCGTGAACTCCTCAATTAACCGCAGAAATAATTATGTTACTATCAATATTGGTTCAGAGCAAGGCATTACGCGTCACATGGCTGTTGTGAATAGTGATGGCGTTGTAGGAAGAGTAACAGATGTGTCCGCAAATTTCTCTACGGTAATGAGTTTGTTGCATAAAGACAACATCGTGAATTGCCAATTAAAGAATGATGGAACTTACGGCCCGCTTATCTGGGACGGGAAAGATTACCAGTATTGCCAGTTAAAAGATATTCCGGTTCACACTAAGATAAAAAAAGGAGATGTGGTTGAAACCAGCGAGCAATCCGGAATTTTCCCTGAAGGGATAAAGGTCGGAACAGTTGAAAGTTACGAGCAACGTTCAGGCGAACCTTTTTTAACAGTGAAAGTAAAACTGGTAACAGATTTCAAAAAACTAAATTACCTGTTTGTTATCAAAAATAAATTTAAAGCAGAGCGTGATTCTTTAGAAGCTGCAACGCAAATTCAAAATGACAAGTAGTGTAATAAATAATATTGTCCGCTTTATAGTGCTTGTATTGATGCAGGTGTTGATCGTGCAGAATATACATTTAGGCAGTTATATTATTTTGTTGCCGTATGTGTTGATCATTTTATTATTTCCGTTCGACATACCAAAGCTTATGCTGCTTGGCTTTTCGTTTTTAGTAGGATTGACGGTTGATGTATTTTATGATACGGCCGGTATGCACGCTGCAGCTTGTACCCTGATGGGATTCACACGGTATTATCTTTTAACATTCATTGCACCGCGTGACGGATATGAAGCAGGATTAGAACCAAACATTGATGATATGGGCGGGGCCTGGTTCACAACTTACGCCGGCGTTCTGATCTTCGTTCATCATCTTTTCTTTTTCTATCTCGAAATATTCAGATGGAATGAATTTTTTTCAACGTTTGGACGTGTTATACTTAGTTCTGTAGGGACATTTGCATTTGTGTACGTGATCCAATTCTTGTTTTATAAAACTACACGCAGAAGATAATGAACAACAATGCTCATTTAGGCGACAGGAAATTTATCATCGGGGGGTTCTTCGTGCTAGTTGCTATTATTTACATCTTTCGTTTATTTTATATCCAGGTAATAGATGAAAGTTATAAAATAAAAGCGCAACAAAATGCAATTGAGGTACGTGTAGATTATCCGCAGCGTGGTGTTGTTTACGACCGAAACGGAAAATATTTAGTGAAGAACGAACCTTCTTACGATCTGATGGTAACTCCAAGGCTTGTTAAAGGATGCGATACGTTAGCCTTATGTCAGACACTAGAAATAACAAAAGCAGAATTCCTTAAACGTATAAAGAAAGCATGCCAGGCACCAAATTCGCCACGTAAGGAAAGTATCTTCGAAAAACAAATGACCTCGCAACGTTATGCGACATTACAAGAGAAGATGTATCTCTTCAAAGGATTTTATGTTCAGGTACGTAGCGTAAGAAAATATCCGAAGCCAATTGCAGCACATTTATTAGGGTACGTTGGTGAGGTGAATAAAGAAATTACGGAGAAAAATCCATACTACCTGGATGGAGATTATATTGGCATCACCGGAATGGAACGCGGTTATGAAGAAGCGTTACGGGGAATAAAAGGGAAAAGGAAAATTCTTAAAGATGTTCACAACAAAGAAGTGGGCAGTTTCATGGAAGGAAAATGGGATACTGCCGCAGTAGCCGGTAAATCATTGTACTCTACACTGGATATGGATCTACAGGAATATGGTGAACGTTTGATGAAAGGCAAGAAAGGGGCGATCGTTGCGATAGAGCCATCTACCGGTGAAATTCTGGCTATCATTTCGGCTCCGAGTTACGATCCGAATTTGTTCGTGGGAGTAAAAGAAAGATCAAAAAATTATCCGGTGTTGAGAAATGATTCTACTTTGCCGTTATTCAATCGGGCCTTACAAGCCATGTATCCTCCTGGATCAACTTTCAAATTGATAGATGCGCTGATCGGACAAGATGAAGGCGTGATTAACCGTAACTCCGGGCGCTATTGTCCGGGGGGCTATCCTCCAATGGGAGGCAAACCTAAGTGTCATGGCCGGCATAGCGTGGATCTGGTCAGTGCCATAGCCGTTTCCTGTAACACTTATTTTAGTTATTTATTTTTTGATATCACAAGTCAAAAGAAATTTAATAAGTACGCCGATGGTTTTAGTAACTGGCGAAAAAAGGTTATGTCATTTGGCCCCGGCACACATTTAGGAACAGATCTTCCGTATGATGCTCCCGGAAATGTCCCTTCTGTTAACCATTATGATAAAGTATTCGGAAAAGGCAGGTGGTATGGTAATACGATAGTTTCACTGGGAATTGGACAGGCTGAATTAACGCTTGTTCCTTTGCAAATGGCAAATGTTGTAGCCACTATTGCCAACAAAGGCTATTATTACGTACCGCATTGTGTGAAAGGAATTGGCGCTGAAAAAGTGATAGATAAAAAGTATACCGAAAAACATTACGTAGCTGTTCAGAAAGAAGAATATTACATTAATGTGATCGACGGTATGCAAAAATGTTTTGAGCCGGGCGGTACTGCATATGCTTCACGTATCCCGGGATTTACAGCTTGCGGGAAAACAGGAACTGCAGAAAATCCACACGGAAAATCACACGCTGTGTTCATGGCCTTTGCACCGCGTGATAATCCGAAGATCGTGATCGCGGGCCTGATTGAGAATGCGGGATTCGGAGGAACATGGACCGCGCCTATTGTAAGTCTGATGATCGAAAAATATCTGACAGGAAAAATTACCCGACCTGAATTGGAAAAGAGAATGGAAGCTGTTGACTTGATACGAGGTAAAAACTTATTGACAACCGAAGTACACTAATGGCATTAAGGCAAAATGAAAATAGTTTATTCTACGGTGTCGACAAGATAACGGTCCTCACGTACGCTCTTTTGGTATTTATGGGCTGGCTTAATATTTACGCGGCGGTTTATAACGAAGAACACCAGAATATTTTTGATACTTCGCAAAAGTACGGTAAACAATTGATATGGATCGGAACGGCTGCTTTGATCGCGTTCTCCATTTTATTGATTGATGCGGGTTTTTATACAGTATTCGCATACTGGTTCTATGGTATAGTTTTGTTGCTTTGTTTATTGGTTCCTTATTTAGGACGGGAAATAAAAGGAAGTAAGTCATGGTTTGGAGTTGGGGGATTTGGAATTCAACCCGCGGAGTTCATGAAATTCGCAACAGGACTAGCGCTCGCCAAATTTTTAAGTAATGAAAATCTTGTGATCGTAAGTCGGTACCGCTTGCGTTTTAAGGATCTTATCAAAAATTATAAGAACACCCTGATAGCAGTTTCATTTCTTGTGGCACCGTTGCTCGTGATAAAAGTGCTACAGGATGAGACAGGTCTTGCTATTGTTTTCGTTTCCTTTATCATTGTTTTGTACCGCGAAGGATTATCTATCAACTTTTTATTGTTCGGGATTCTCGCAGTTGTATTGTTTGTGTTGTCGTTGGTGGTAACAAAAATTTCAACCTTGATAATTGTACTTGCAAGTATCACGTTAGTTTCTTTTTTATTCATCAAAAGATCAATGCGTAACCTGATCATTGCAGGATCGGTGTTTGTTCTGGCAAGCGGGATGGTACTTGCTACAAAAAAGGTGTATGAAAAACTGGAACCGCATCAAAAAGTACGTATCAACGTTCTCTTAGGAATAGGAGAGGTAAATCTTAAAGATGAAGGCTACAATGTGCATCAGGCCAAGATCGCAATAGGTTCAGGCGGCTGGGCAGGAAAGGGTTATTTAAAAGGCACGCAAACCAAATATAATTTTGTTCCTGAGCAGGATACGGATTTTATTTTCTGCACAGTGGGAGAGGAGTGGGGATTTTTAGGAAGCGCTGTAGTTATTTTACTGGAATTATTTTTGATCCTCCGGGTAATTTTCCTTGCGGAACGGCAACGTTCTTCTTTCAGCCGCATCTATGGTTATGGGGTCGCTTCAGCATTATTTTTTCACGTCGCTGTAAATATCGGGATGAACATTGGATTGATGCCGGTGATCGGGATTCCGTTACCATTCTTTAGCTATGGCGGAACTTCTTTATGGAGTTTTACAATTCTCCTTTTTATTTTTATAAAGCTGGACGCGAACCGTTTACTTATTTTAAGATAAAGATCAGTTCTTGATCCAGTGTTCCATTTCGGGCTTAAACATATTGATGTGCCCTTTATAAATAGCAATGGTAATTTTTTTTCTGAGCTGATGTGCTTTTTTATGCACGTTAAATTCTTTAGGATAGAAACCTAATTGAAGGTTAGCGTTTATACGATCGTAATAATCCTGCTGATTATTCTTATAAAGCATGCCTTCCTTTGATATTTCAAATAATGTAAGTTCTATGCTGTGAGGGTGAGATACGCCGTTAAAATTTATCATGCCGTTAACAAGTGTCACATTCGAATTATGGTGGGTTAATTCTAAAAGATCGTTTGTGTTTAGGATCCCCCTGAAGATGAGTTTAGTGTCATCAAGGTCATCCAGCCAGGCATCTAAAGTATCCACACCAACTTTAAATTTAGAAAAATCAACGGTGATCATTAATTCATGATTTTCAGGATCGTAAAAAATGAAAGAACTGCTGTTCAGTGAAAAACAGTTTTGAGAATGATAGCAGGTTTGTATATATGTATTTGATGATTGCACATTTTGCGATCTGCCCAAATAAGAGATCAGTACGAAAACGATAAATAATTTTTTCATGGCAAATAGTTTTTTGTGTAACAAAGATCAGGTACTCAGCTTCACCAGGTATTTTCCTTCTAAAACAGGAATTACAGGCGCAAGATTTGGAGTTAAGCAATATTTAATATCTTTCTTTAATCCTAATCTTGCCAAACGTTCTTTATGCGAAGCGTTCACTAAAAACTTTATGGGTTCGTGTTGTGCTTGTTCGTACAAATATTTTAAAGCCAGACAACCATCCCCTAATTTGTAATTCTGTGATTGGGAAAATATTTTTTCAGTTACTGCACCGGCGTATAATGCATCTTCTAAATTGAATTTATTTTTCCAGCCTGAGCATAATAATAAAATACCGCGGTTCTGTTTCATTAACCATTCGCACAATACGTCAATATTTAAAAATGAACCGACAACAACCTTGTAGGCATTACGTGCTGCGTCGATAGCTTGTGTTCCGTTGGTAGTAGTAAGGGCGATCGTTTTTCCTTTCACATGATCGCCCATATAATCATAAGGTGAATTGCCGAAATCAAAACCATCTAGTTTAATAGCGTTGCGTTCGGCACCGGCTAAAAAACCCTTGTTCTTATATTCCTGAGCTTCTTCAACAGATGCAACAGGAATAATTTTATCAGCACCGTTATGAAAAGCTACACATATCGCTGAGGTAGCACGGAATACATCTATGACCACAACGATACTTTCCGTATCAGCGTAAACAGGATAAAGGTGCGGGGAAAAACACGCGTCGATCTTATGTTTGGTTTCATCACTCACAGAACTTACTTTTTTAAGAACGGAATTTTGGTCACTTTAGCTTTGATCGGTTTGTCACGGATCACCACAAATATTTCTGAATCCGGGGTAGCTAATTCAGTTTTTACATAACCCATCCCGATAGCTTTATTCAAACTTGGCGATTGTGTGCCCGAAGTAACTTTACCAATGATATTTCCTTTCGCATCAGCAATTTGATAATCGTGACGCGGAATACCACGGTCGATCATTTCAAAACCAACTAATTTTTTACTTACACCTTGTGTTTTGTGCTTTTCTATTTCAGTACGGTTGGTAAAATCTTTCGTGAATTTAGTGATCCATCCTAATCCTGCTTCAATCGGAGAAGTCGTATCATCAATATCATTTCCGTACAAGCAGAACCCCATTTCTAAACGCAACGTGTCACGTGCGCCTAAACCGATTGGTTTAATATCAAATTCTTTTCCGGCTTCAAAAACAGCATCCCATAATTTTTCGGCATTCTCGTTCCCGACATACAGTTCAAATCCTCCGGCACCCGTGTATCCCGTATTCGAAATCACTATATTTTCAATACCTGCCATTGTACCAACTGTAAATGTGTAGTATTCCATTTTCGACAGATCAACTTTTGTCAGCTTTTGTAAAGTCGCTAAAGCTTTTGGCCCTTGTACTGCTAACAAACTTGTTTTATCAGAAGTGTCGATCATCTCCACATTTCCTGTATTGTGTTTTTTGATCCAGTTCCAGTCTTTTTCTATGTTAGAAGCATTCACCACTAAATAATATTCATCCTGACTAACGCGATAAACCAAAAGATCATCTACAATTCCGCCTTTTTCGTTTGGCAGACAAGAATACTGAACTTTCCAATCTGTAAGTTTTGATGCGTCATTTGAAGTAACTCTTTGGATCAGATCCAATGCACCAGGGCCTTTGATTTTAAATTCACCCATGTGGCTCACATCAAAAACACCAACGCCATTGCGGACTGCTAAATGTTCATCATTTAAACCTGAATAAGAAACAGGCATATTGTACCCGGCAAACGGAATTATTTTAGCACCCAGGGCCACATGTTTGTTGTATAAGGCAGTATTCTTCATAGAAATTTGATTTGAAACAAAAGTACATTTTATTATTAAAAATGTTCAGGATTAGGTGGATTTTGAAAATCTCGTATCTTGCTAATAAACAGACGAATAGCCTCTTTCCTGTTAAAAATGACTAATTAACAATCCGGCTTCAAATTATCTTCAAAGTCATTATTTACTTTAGCATTTGTTACTTTTTAAAAAACCTGAATTATACAACCAAAACCGGTTAATGCGCATTAGTTTAATTACACTTTTTTCGTTTTTATTTTGTTTGGGTGTGAAAGCGCAGACGATAAAATTAAAGGGTAACATACAGGACACAACTGCCGGCGGATTAATGAGTAATTCGGTGTTAATGGTGACTAAATTCAAAGATTCTTCTCTGGTTAATTTCTCGCGCACCGATAAAAAAGGGTTCTTTAAAAACATTACAGTTCCTGTTGATACGTATTTAGTTCTGATCTCAAATCCGAATTTTAGTGATAAAACCTATCTATTGGTTCCGAATAAAAATGACTCGGTTTTTAATTTCAAGAATGTGATCCTTCCTCCAAAATCTATTTTATTGAATGAAGTAGAGATCGTGGCGAGCAAAGAAAAAATGTACTACAAAGGAGATACCCTGATGTTTACCGCGGATTCTTTTAAAGTAAAAGCAGACGCCACAGTAGAAGATCTCTTAAAAAAATTACCCGGAGTTAAAGTGGATGCTGCCGGTAAAATTACAGTCCAGGGGAAGGAAGTAAGCCAGGTGCTTGTGGACGGTGATGAATTTTTCGGATCGGATCCAACCGTTGCAACAAAAAATCTGAATGCAAAATCGGTAGAGAATGTCCAGGTGTATGAAAAGAAAAGTGAAGATGCAGAAAGTAAAGACGAAACCGTGAAAGTCATGAACCTCCAGCTCAAAGAAGAAGCGAAAAAGGGATATTTCGGAAAAGCAACGGCAGCGTCGGATTTTCAAAAATTCTATGAGGGAGAGTTATTATTCAACCGTTTCAAAAAGAGCAGAAAACTTTCCATCTTCGGATTAGCCGCTAATACGCCTAAACAAGCTTTTGCAGGAAATGACGCCTGGACTTATGGTCTCGACAACGAGCAAGGCTGGAATTACGATGCCGATAATAATACATGGACGAGCTCAAATAACACCAGGCCCGGCATACCTCAAACCTTAAAGGGAGGATTTTATTTTAATGATAAGCTGAGTAAAAAGATCAAGCTGAATACAGATTATACTTTCAAAGACAACTCATTTACAAGCACCCAGGAAACAAACACCGAATACTTTTTAGAAGACACTACTTATACCAATACACGTGTTGTAGGAAACAAGTCGGGAAACCAATCTCATAATTTTAATTTGAGGTGGACACAAACCCTTGATTCTTTAACGGAACTGACTGTAAAGCCTAAGATCAATTACACTACTTCTAATAGCAGTAGTTTCCAGAACGATCAATTTATTTCCGCAACAGATACTTTAACCCGTGAAACCAATATCGTTACAAAAAGCAGTTCTGAAACAACTGATGCTAACGTGATGTTAAAGTTACAAAGGAATTTCAAGAAGAAGGACAGGCAATTTACCATCACATATCAGCCTACTTATTATAATTCTACAGGGAAAACAAGTTTAACAACTGATTTTAATTATTTTTTAGGCCAGGCTAATGATTCAGTATTGTTGCAGAAACGTACAACGGAGAATTACAGGATGGAAAATAATGCGACTGTGAATTTTATTGAGCCCCTTACTAAAAAATTCAAGCTGGAAATGGGCTACGGTTTTTCACAGTACCAAAATCACAGCAAAAGAACTACTCTTGACTTTAATGGTATTGCTTTTGATGCCCTTAACACAACTCAATCGAATGATTTCAATAATTCAAGAACCTCGAACAGGGCAGGAGGTAAACTTATTTATGAAGTAAAAAAATACCGGATCAGTTTAGGAGCTAATTACCGGAACATTTACCAGGAAAATATAAATGTTACAACGGGCCAGCATTTAAGCTCGACCTTTAGTAATGTTTTACCAATGGCGAACTTCAATTATCGCCCAAACCAGGGATCGAATCTGGGGATATCCTACAACATGCAATCGCAATTGCCGGAATTAAAACAAATGCAGCCTGTGACTGATAATACAGATCCTAATAATATCGTTATTGGAAATCCGGGGCTGAAACAACAATTCAATAATAATATTAACCTTAATTATTATATCTATAAAGGGATCAGTGACATTCATTTTTACGGAGGAGGAAGCTATAATGGTGTCATAGATCAGATCAGTGAAACAACTGTATTTGATTCGATAGGCCGTTCAATTACAACGCCAACCAATGTGAGTGGAAATTATTTTGGAAATGTGTATTTAGGGGGCGGGGTTCCGGTATTTAAAAAATTATTCAAGATCGATTACAGGTTAAGTTTTAGTCACAATAACAATGTTGGTTTTGTGAACGGTCAAAAGAACATCACTCAATCCACTCAATATGCAGGAGGGCTAACATTCGAAAAAGAGTTTGGCGACATGGCTGAATTCCGCATAGGCGGTGATTACAATTATAACGTGCCTGCACAAACTATAAGTCTGCAAGCGAACAAGCCTTATTATAATTTTGGATTAGAGGCCGGTTTCAGGCTAAAGATCAAAGAACGTTTCAATATTTCTGCTGAAGCAAATTATACCTATAATGGTAATCGCGCAATAGGGTATAATATAGCTTACACTATTGTGAATGCTGAAGTCAGTTATTCATTCCTGAAAGCAAAGAACCTGATTGTTGGTATTGATGCGAATGATATTCTTAATCAGAATATAAATAATCAACGCAGTGTTCAAACCAATAAGATCGTAGATACAAAAACACAGATCATCCGCCAGTACTTCTTAGGACGGATTACCTATAAATTCACAAGCCAGAAACCGAAGGAAGGAGAGGAGGAAGATGAGGATTAATGTATTCGTATTTTCATTGTTGTTCGGCGTATCACTTAGTGTGTCCGGACAGATCACTTCCGGAAAAATCACGTTCGAGCGTAAGACCAATCTTTATAAAAAGATGAAAGGTGATAACGTGAAAAATTGGATCAAAGAAGCCGATAAGATCAAGATCGATATGTTCGAGTTGTATTTCAATGATACTTGTTCGGCTTTTAAACCACAGGAAAGCGAGTTAAAAGAAAATTTCGGTTGGGCTACGCAAAAAAATACTGTATACCAAAATTTCAATAACGGCCAGCGTTATACCGTGAAAGATATGTGGGGAGAGCAGATCCATTTAAGGGATAGCTTAAGAACACGGGTTTGGCATATCACTGAAAGCTCAAGAAAGATCGCAGGGTATAATTGCAGGAAAGCAGTTTGGCGAGCTAATGATAGTACAAGAATTTATGCCTGGTTCAGTTATGATCTGGCAACTTCCACCGGCCCGGAAAGTTTTTATGGATTGCCGGGTGTGATCTTAGGGCTAGCGACAGAAGATGGCGGCGTAGTTTATTTTGCTAAAAAAGTTGAATTCACCACGACAGAAGCAACACAAATAATCCCTCCAAAAAAGAAAAAGGTGTATACACTAGTTGAACTAAAGACCGATATGGAAAAACGCTTCGGAAAAGAAAAATGGTTCAAGGAAGAATGGAACAGCCAGTTTGGTATCTGGTAGGTTCTTCGACAAGTTTAGCATAAATAAAAAAGCCTCACATTTCTGTAAGGCTTTAAGTTCAAATATAAGTTAAGATTATTTTTTAGAAACAGCAGACGATACTAAATACTCCCTATTCATGCGCGCAATATTCTCTAAGGAAATCGATTTAGGACATTCAGCTTCGCAAGCGCCGGTGTTAGTACAATTTCCAAATCCTTCTTCATCCATTTGATGAACCATATTTAATACACGTTGTGTTGCTTCAATTTTTCCCTGAGGTAATAAAGCTAACTGAGAAACTTTCGCTGATACGAATAACATCGCCGAACTATTCTTGCAAGCTGCTACACAAGCACCGCAACCAATACACGCCGCAGCTTCAAAAGCTTCATCAGCATCCGGCTTCGGTATTAAAATATTGTTAGCGTCTTTCGCATTACCTGTATTTACAGAAACGAATCCGCCTGCAGCCATGATTCTGTCAAACGAAGAACGGTCAACAGCAAGATCTTTAATTACAGGGAACGCAGCGCTTCTCCATGGTTCTACAACAATTGTATCACCATCTTTAAAGCTGCGCATATGTAACTGACAAGTAGTAACACCTTGTTTAGGTCCGTGCGGACGGCCATTGATGTACATTGAACACATACCGCAAATTCCTTCACGGCAATCGTGGTCGAACGCGATCGGTTCTTTGCCTTCGTTGATGAGTTGTTCGTTCACAACATCAAACATTTCTAAGAAAGACATGTCAGGTGAAATACCTTTTGCCTGGTAAGTTTCAAATTTACCTTTTGTGTCTTTGTTTTTTTGTTTCCAGACTTTTAAAGTCAGATTCATGTTTCCGCTCATAGTGGCTAGTGGTTAGTGGCTAGAGTCTAGTGGATAGCTTTAGCAATTTTTATTAATTTTTTCTTTTATTTAATGTTGATATCAAACTATTTAACATTTTAGTTACTTCTTCAATAATTGACCTTAATTTATTCAATTCATCTGACCCCATAAAACCTAATTCAACAGCAAGAATTGAACCGGAAAGAACTTCGTTAGCGCTGCCATTAGCATGTGTCAGTTGGTTTATAAAAGTTGCAGTACTTTTTACTGAACCTTCAGAAATGTTAAGAGAAACGGAATTTGAAGCACGCCTTATTTGTGCTGTTAAACCAAACATTTCATCTTTTGGAAATTTTGAAGTTATTTTATAAATCTCAACCGATAAACCAATAGACTTCCTCCAAACTATCAAATCTTCAAAAGAACTTATTTTAGCCATATTCTAATTCACTTTTTACGTAATACACTAACCACTTAACTCTAATCACTAGCCACTCTTACGCGTAGTTCCTTTGCGCGAGCTTAATGTTCTCGAATTTCAGCTCTTCCTTGTGTAACTCAAAGTTGCTATCTCCTTTATACTCCCAGGCTGCTACGTAAGCGAAATTATCATCATCTCGCAACGCTTCACCATCTTTTGTTTGGTATTCTTCGCGGAAGTGACCGCCACAGCTTTCATTACGGTTTAACGCATCTTTACACATTAATTCTCCTAACTCGATAAAATCAGCCACGCGATGTGCTTTCTCTAATTCAGGATTGAATTCATTGGCTTCGCCTGGCACGCGAACGTTTGACCAGAATTCAGCTTTCAATTGTTGAATTTCAGTGATCGCAGAAGTTAATCCTTCTTTGTTACGGGCCATACCACATTTATCCCACATGATCTTTCCTAAACGTTTGTGGAAATGATCAACTGATTTTGTTCCTTTTATTGAGAATAATTTATTGATGCGATCTTGTACTTCAGCCTCTGCTTTCACAAAGGCCTCATTATCTGTTGGAATTGCTTTTGTGCGGATCTCTTCAGATAAATATTCCCCGATTGTATAAGGAATTACAAAATAACCATCCGCTAAACCTTGCATTAATGCAGATGCTCCTAAACGATTTGCACCGTGATCAGAGAAGTTCGCTTCACCTAAAGCATACAAACCTTGAACAGTTGTCATTAAATTATAATCTACCCAAAGTCCGCCCATAGTGTAGTGCACTGCAGGATAGATACGCATTGGTTGCTCATACGGATCTTCACCGGTGATCTGTTTGTACATATCGAACAGGTTGCCGTATTTTTCTTTTACAACTTCTTTACCAAGTTTAATTATTTCTTCTTTGCTTGGGTTATGAAGTCCTTTTTTGTTCGCTTCAATTTTTCCGTAACGCTCAGTATTAGCGGCAAAATCTAAATACACCGCCATTTTACTCGCGCCAACACCATAACCTGCATCGCAACGTTCTTTAGCAGCACGCGATGCAACGTCGCGAGGAACTAAGTTACCGAATGCAGGATAACGACGCTCTAAATAATAATCTCTTTCGTCTTCAGGAATATCAACCGCTTTACGTGTATCGTCTTTCTTTTTCGGAACCCAGATCCTTCCGTCATTCCGAAGTGATTCACTCATCAAAGTTAATTTCGATTGGTGATCTCCTGAAACAGGGATACAGGTCGGGTGAATTTGAGTATAACAAGGATTTCCGAAGAATGCTCCTTTTTTGTGTGCTTTCCACGCAGCAGTTACGTTACTGCCCATTGCGTTGGTTGAAAGATAAAATACGTTTCCGTAACCGCCTGTACAAAGCAATACCGCATGACCAAAATGTCTTTCTAATTTCCCGGTAATAAGATCACGTGCAATAATACCACGGCATTTGCCGTCGATATTTACGATGTCCATCATTTCATGACGGGCTAATAATTGAACAGCACCCATTCCTACTTGTCTTTGTAAAGCAGAATATGCGCCTAATAATAATTGTTGTCCGGTTTGTCCTGCAGCATAAAATGTACGCTGAACTTGTGTACCACCAAATGAACGGTTACTTAAAGTTCCGCCATATTCACGCGCAAACGGAACACCTTGTGCTACGCATTGGTCAATGATATTTCCTGATACTTCCGCAAGGCGGTGTACGTTAGCTTCGCGAGCACGGTAGTCACCACCTTTAATTGTGTCGTAGAATAAACGGTAAACACTGTCACCGTCATTCTGATAATTTTTAGCAGCATTCACACCGCCCTGTGCAGCGATACTGTGAGCGCGGCGCGGAGAATCCTGGAAACATAATACTTTTACTTTGTAACCCATCTCTGCTAAAGTTGCAGCAGCAGATGCGCCTGCTAAACCTGAGCCAACAACGATCACTTCTAAGCTGCGTTTGTTAGCGGGATTCACCAGGTGAACTGTTGAACGGTATTTTGTCCATTTGTTCTCTAATGTCCCTTCAGGAATTTTTGCGTTTAATTTTGGTGATGAAGCCATATTTTGAAATGTTGAATGATAAATTATGAATGTTGAATTATTGGATGCATCCGCAATAAATACATATCGGCATTGCAGCAAAGATCAACGGAACTATTATTGAAAAAGCAACACCGCACTTTTTAATGAGCGGCGTGTATTTTTTGTGATTCAATCCTAAGGTTTGGAAGGCAGATTGGAAACCGTGTAACAAGTGATAAGCTAATGAGACCATCGATAAACAATACACAATAACTACCGGCAATGAAGAAAAAATGTACTTCATTCTATCGAACATTGTGATCTGGTCGCCTTCAATATGTTCGCGCGTGTGAGCCAAATTATCAGTGAAACGGCTTTGCACCCAAAAGTGAGTTAAGTGAATGATCAAAAACATTAGGATCAACGTTCCTAATAATCCCATCCAGCGGCTGTACCATGTTGAGTTTGCAGAGCCGTCAAATTTTGCATAAGGAACGGGGCGGGCCTTGCGGTTTTCGATAGTTAAGATCAATGCCTGGAAAATGTGAAGAAGGATCCCTGCAAACAGAACTACTTCCATGGCACGGATGATCCAGTTCGTTCCCATGAATTCGCAGCCAAGGTCGAAGGTTTCACCACCATCATTCACGAAAATGAGGGCGTTAACGAAACAATGCACCACTAAAAATGATATTAAAAAAAGACCGGTAATGCCCATTAAGAATTTTTTACCGATCGATGATCTTAGAAAACCTGATTTACTCATAAGGTTAAAATTTTGTGTGAGAAATTATCAATGCAAATGTATAATTGCAAACGGTTTTTCCCAATAAAAAATGCATTTCCTTATCACGAAAAAGGTAACATTAGGCTAAAAACGTCGGAATAATGCCAAAACTGTGCTTAAAATCATTCTAAATTATGAGTTTTGGTTAAAATTGGATAGGGAATGCGTTTTGATAGACAAAAACCTTTCAAATTCCATAGATTTTTACGTACTTTATTCCCCTTTAGCCCTCTATGCTCAATAAAGAAGTATTACTCGAAGTTAAGAACCTTGTTACTGATTTTAAAACAGAAGACGAATACATCCGTGCTGTTAATGATATCAGTTTCACTTTGCATAAAGGCGAAACTATTGGAATTGTAGGAGAAAGCGGATCCGGTAAATCAGTTACCGCTTTATCCATTATGCAATTAATTCCAAATCCTCCGGGAAGAATTAGTGGCGGACAAATAATCTATCATACAAAAGATCACCGTTCAGTTGACCTTACCAAAGTCAGCGGTAAAGAAATGCGCACTTTACGAGGTAACGAAATAGGAATGATCTTCCAGGAACCAATGACCTCATTGAATCCTGTTATAAAATGCGGCGACCAGGTGATGGAAGCCATCATGATCCATCAAAAAGTTTCAAAACGTCAGGCACGTTTGCGTACCCTTGAATTATTTTCCCAGGTGCAATTACCTACGCCTGATCTGATGTTGGACCGTTATCCGCATCAATTATCGGGCGGACAAAAACAAAGGGTGATGATCGCGATGGCCATTAGTTGTAATCCCGGAATTTTAATTGCAGACGAGCCAACCACAGCTTTAGATGTTACTGTTCAGAAAACGATCTTAGACGTGATGCTGAAGTTACAACGTCAGCACAATATGGGCATCATGTTCATTACACACGATCTGGGTGTAATTGCTGAATTAGCTGATAAAGTGGTTGTAATGTACAAGGGAAGAATTGTTGAGCAGGGCCTGGTGATGGATATTTTCAGAAATCCAAAGCATCCGTATACAAAAAGTTTATTAGCATGCCGTCCGCCTTTAGATAAACGTTTGAAACGTTTGCCTGTGGTTAGTGATTTCATGAAGCAGAATGCACAAGGGGAAATTGTAGAGTTGCAAAAAACAGTTTCAGAGGCGATCGGTAGTGTAAGTATTACAAAAGACGAACGAGACAAAGCTCACCGTGAGTTATATAGTGGCAATAAGATCCTCGAATTGCAAGGTGTGAAAACCTGGTTCCCTGCAAAGAAAAGTTTTTTCGGAAGAACTTTATCGCACACCAAAGCGGTTGATGATGTTACTTTCGATGTGTACGAGGGAGAAACATTAGGATTAGTAGGGGAGAGTGGTTGTGGGAAAACAACCTTAGGACGTACCATATTAAAATTAGTGGATGCTCACGAAGGAAAGATCTATTTCAAACAGCAGGAGATCTTAGGTATTTCTGAAGATGCTTTCAGGCCATTGCGCAGAAATATGCAGATCATTTTCCAGGATCCGTATTCTTCTTTGAATCCGCGTATCACCATAGGTGAAGCGATCAAAGAACCAATGACCTTTCATAATATCCTGGCTAATCCGAAAGAGCGTAAAGAGAAAGTATACGACCTTCTGAAAAAAGTAGGGTTGGAAGAAAAACAATTTTCACGTTATCCGCATGAGTTCAGCGGCGGACAAAGGCAGCGTGTTTGTATCGCGAGAGCTTTAGCGGTTAATCCTCAATTCTTAATTTGTGATGAGAGTGTGAGTGCGTTAGATGTGAGTGTGCAGGCACAAGTGTTGAACTTACTGAATGACCTTAAGAGTGAATTCAAATTCACTTATATTTTTATTTCACATGATCTTAGTGTTGTAAAATTCATGAGCGACCGTATGGTAGTGATGAATAAAGGAAGAGTAGAGGAGATCGGTGATGCTGATGAGATCTGCAATAACCCTAAAAGCGAATACACACAAAACCTTATCAATTCAATTCCAAAGGGCCGCCTGGAAGATATCCAGTCGAGCATCGATAAAAAAAGTTCCTTATTGGTAAATACGTAGAACTATAAAAAACATGAAGTACAGTGTACAGATCATATTACTTCTGTTTTCTTTGGTTTCTTTTTCGCAGACCGATCCAATTACAAAAATCGCTAAAGCATCAACTGTTTCTTTTGTGGCAGATAATTCCGGATGTTTTGGCGGAGAGATCATGGAGTATAAATTGGTAAAGAAAAAGAATGGCGACAGATCTGTTACCATTGTTAAACAAGATGGAAAGATCGAAACGAAAAAATTAAGCGCTAAGAATTATAGCGCATTCATAAGTAATTTTAAAACCTCTTACGTTAAATTCAAAGATCCTGAAAGTGTTAAACAAACGTGTACCAGTGTCTCTGTGTTTTTCTTGCAAGACTCAAAAAACAAAATGTCATTTTCGAACGTGACTTGTGAGGCAGATTATAACCCTGAAATGTTCCTTCAAAATTTATTCAGGGCAAATGATGGGCAAAAAAAATAAACATGCTTGATTTTTTAAAAACACTGACGGATCCTGAAAGCATTATTAAGTACGGCGGGCTTGCGTTACTGTTATTTGTGATCTTTGCGGAAACGGGCTTATTTGTCGGATTCTTTTTACCAGGGGATAATTTAATTTTCATTGCGGGATTGTTGTGCGCAACAAAGCCAGAGTTACTAGGCGTTTCATTTCCGCTTTTGTTATTATTGATGATGAGTGCTGCTATCATAGGGAATATGGTCGGGTTTTGGTTCGGAAAGAAAGCGGGCACGAAATTATACAGCCGGAAGGACAGCTTCTTTTTCCGGAAAAGACATATTGAGATCACAAAAAACTATTACGAAAAACACGGAGGAAAAACGTTGATCCTCGGAAGATTTCTTCCCATCATCCGGACCTTCGCGCCAATTTTAGCCGGCGTGATCCAAATTGATTTTAAAAAATTCATGCTGTACAATATAATCGGAGCTGTAGCTTGGATCGGCGGTATAGGGAGCATTGCTTTTTACTTGGGGAAGCAATTTCCGCAAATAGAAAATTATTTGGGTTATATTTTTATCACATTAATTATTCTTACCGCAATTCCGGTTATGATCACTTATTTTAAAAGCAGAACGAATAACAAACAGGCCTAAACTAATTCTCTCTCAAAATACACGAGTTCCTTAGCGGGATCATCTCCCTGGGCCCGGCAGTAATAGATTCTGTCGCAATAACGTCTCACTACCAGTTTTGTTGCAGGCGCTTCTTTGGCGCGCACAACATCGCCCTCTTTGTATTTGTTTTCCATAAACTCCGGTTTAATATGTTTTAAAGGATTAAAACTATGCATAACGTTTCCTGATCTTTAATGTTGGTGAGACCTTTCACGACATGAAAGGATATTTGCCGAAGGTAGACTATTTATCCAGACTTCTTTGTAAAAGATCACTTAATAGTCCGTGAACTATTTTTTCTTTTTCAGAGTTCCCGTAAAAACGTACTCCCCTGCGATCTGTCCGAAATAATAGTGTTGTGCTTTACCCTGTATCTTATTACCGTTTATAGTTCCCGTCCATTTTAACGTATGCTTTTTTGAATTATCACTTTCACCGGTAAAACTGACTGCGGCAGTACCGGCAGCCTGATCTGTTACAGCAGAATAATTGGCAGGAGGAAACCCGTTCTTTGCACTAAAATTGGCGCTTATCTGATTCGATCTAAAGACCAGTGAATCTAATGGCATGTTCTCTGTTCTGCCGCTGCCATTTTTCTCCACAACTTTTATGATAAAGACCTGGTCAGGTAAAATAATTTCTTGCGAAAAACTTCTTAGAGTAAATAAAACGAAAATAAAAAAAATAGTTTTTTTCATATAGACCCTTATCTACGAACTCCGAACTCTCAGCTCCGAACTACTCTACGGTTACACTCTTCGCTAAATTTCTTGGTTGGTCAACGTTGCAGCCGCGCATTACAGCGATGTGATAAGATAACAATTGTAAAGGGATAACTGAGATCAATGGAACTAAAGCTTCATCCGTTTCAGGAATTTCCATGACGTAATCCGCCATTTCTTTTACTTCTTTATCGCCTGCAGTTACAACAGCGATAACTTTTCCTTTGCGCGCTTTTACTTCCTGGATGTTGCTCACTACTTTTTCGTAATTAGCACCTTTGGTTGCAATAACGAACACAGGCATCTCTTCATCAATTAAAGCTATAGGGCCGTGTTTCATTTCAGCTGCAGGATAGCCTTCTGCGTGTATATAAGAGATCTCTTTTAATTTCAACGCGCCTTCCAAAGCAACAGGGAAAGTAAATCCTCTTCCTAAATATAAAGCGTTGGTAGAATCTTTATGTTTAAATGCAATTTCTTTGATCAGTGTATTCAGTTTTAACGCATCTTCGATCTTATGCGGGATCGCTTCCAATTCATACAAGATCTGGCGGAAACGGCTTTGCGGCATTGTGCCTTTAATTCTCGCCACGTGAAGCGCCATTAAAGTAAGAACTGTTACCTGTGCTGTAAATGCTTTTGTGGATGCAACACCAATTTCCGGTCCTGCGTGGGTATAAGAACCGGCATGAGTTGCACGAGCGATAGATGAACCAACAACGTTACAAACACCAACAATGGTAGCGCCTTTTGCTTTTGCCAATTCAATGGCTGCTAGAGTATCGGCGGTCTCACCACTTTGTGAAATAGCAATTACAATATCATCCGGATAAATAACAGGATTACGGTAACGGAATTCAGAAGCATATTCCACTTCAACAGGAATACGTGCGAATTCTTCAAACAAATATTCACCAACTAAACCTGCATGCCATGAGGTTCCGCAAGCGATAAAGATAATTCGTTTTGCATTCTTGAATTTTGCTTCATGCTCAACAATTCCTCCTAATTTCACATCACCTTTCTCTGCGTTCAAACGACCGCGCATACTGTCTTTTACAGAACGCGGCTGTTCGTAAATTTCTTTTAGCATAAAGTGATCGTAACCGCCTTTTTCAATCGCTTCTAATTCTATAGTTAGTTTCTGAACGTAAGGTGTGATCTCTTTATCTTTTAAGTTTCGGATCTTTAATTCTTCTCCACGGCGGATGATGGCCACTTGCTCGTCTTCTAAGTAAACAACATTCTTAGTGAATTCAACAATAGGAGACGCATCAGACGCAATAAAGAATTCATCTGTACCAATTCCAATTACCATCGGACTGCCTTTTTTAGCGGCCACTAAAGTATTCGGATCATTTTTATCAAGAACAACAATAGAGTAGGCACCGATCACCTGGTTAAGGGCAGCAAGCACTGCATGGCCCAATTTCATGTTCTCGTGTTGCTTTATATCTTCGATGAGGTGTACTAAAACTTCTGTGTCCGTTTGGGATAAGAACGTATGCCCGCGTTTTTTTAATCCTTCTTTAATTGCGGCATAATTCTCAATGATCCCGTTATGGATAATGACAAGATCTTTGGTTTGTGAATAGTGCGGGTGCGAGTTTACATCATTCGGTTCGCCGTGAGTTGCCCAACGCGTATGGCCGATCCCAACAGTTCCTGAGATATCGCCGCCTGTTGCAAAAGATTCAAGTTCGCTTACTTTACCTTTACGCTTAAATACGTTCAGGTCACCTTTTTTATTTATCATGGCAACACCCGCGCTGTCGTATCCTCTGTATTCGAGGCGGCGGAGGCCCTTAATTAAGATAGGATAAACTTCACGGTTTCCTATATATCCAACTATTCCACACATAAAAGAGACAAATTATAATAGATAAATGTACGAATTTTTAGAATAACGAGCAGTGTTTTTGGTTAAAATAAAAGTAAAACGATTCTTTCTATAATAATAAACAATAAAAAAGAAAATGGAATAAAACATACTCTTTTTAGAATGAACCAAAATTTAAGTTTCCCGGTTTTATAAAGAAGGGTAAAAAGTGTTAAAGACCAAAAACTTGCAAATAAAAGAGAAGAATACTTGAAATCATGTTCAAATATTGCCTCTGGATTTGAAATGAAAACAGCCAGTAAATTTATTTTAAACAGACCTATATAATAGAAAATCCAAAACACTAAAAGAGCGAGATCGTACATCAGGTATGAAAACAGGAAATCTAATAATAACAGCGATCTTGATCTATTATTTCGCTTGAGCAAAATAAAAATTAAAAGGAAACAGAAGATTGCCTTTAAAACAAAGAACGAAATCAAATAAATATTTAACTCATCAATATTGCAAGGTATATGGTGAGAGCTGCAAAGATTAAACTTTAATTTACCTCTTAAGGGAATGTTAATTAAAGAAGTTAGTAGATTATTAGCAACTAAATAAATAAAAAAAGAAAGTGAATAAAGTAAAAGCTTCTTTTTGTCTATTTGTTTTAATAGGTTAGTGAATTTCACTTAAAATTTGCTTAACGGTTTTTACTTCAGATCGACAATTGTTTAACCAATCATCTTTAAAAACCCGACTTCCTTTTCGGTTAAAAAGCGCCATTTCGCCCTTGGAAGATCTTTTTTTGTTAAGCCGGCAAAAACAACCCTGTCGAGCTTAATAACATCATACCCTATATGTTCAAAGATACGGCGTACGATACGGTTGCGCCCGCTGTGAATTTCTATACCCAATTCTTTTTTGTTGCCGTTGATATAAGATAATTCATCAGGTTTAATGAACCCGTCTTCTAACTCAACACCTTCCATTAATTGCTGGTAATCCTCAGTCTTTAAATTCTTATCTAATGTAACCTGGTACACTTTTTTGATGCCGAATTTCGGGTGCATTAACTTGGTGGCTAACTCTCCGTCATTCGTAAACAATAATAATCCTGTTGTGTTCCTATCCAATCTTCCTACAGGATAAACACGCTCTTTACAAGCACCTGCAATTAATTCCATCACAGTTCTGCGTTCCTGTGGGTCATCTGTTGTTGTGATATAATCTTTTGGTTTATTTAACATCAGATAAATTTTCTTCTGATGGCGTAATGTTTCTCCGGCATAAGTTATTTTGTCGGTCGGACCAACTTTGAAGCCCATCTCCGTGATAACTTTTCCATTTACGCTTACAGTTCCGGCTTTGATCAGATCATCAGCTTCACGGCGAGAACAAATACCTGCATTCGATAAATATTTATTTAAACGTGTTAAGCCATCGGGATTCGGCAAGAAATCATCTGACCCTTTTGATTCATGTTTTTTTCCATGAGGTTTGAACTTGCGGCGTTTTTTATCATCATGTTTGTCGTGATGTTTCTTGTGATCATCATCATGTTTTTTAAAGAATGGTTTTTTGTCGCCCCTTTCTTTATCATGTTTTCTTGAATCACGATCATCGTCATCACGCTTTTTGTAAAATGGTTTTTTATCCCTGTCACCGTAACTTTTCTTTTCTCCGTCGCCATCATCACGTTTACGGAACGGTTTTTTATCTCTGTCTCCGAATTTTCTCTTTTCGCCACCGCCATCTTCTCTTTTACGGAATGGTTTTTTGTCCCTGTCACCATAACTTTTCTTTTCACCGTCGCCATCATCACGTTTACGGAAAGGTTTTTTGTCTTTATCGCCGTAACTTCTTTTCTCGCCATAGCTTTTATCCTCGCCGAATTTTTTACGGAATGGTTTTTTATCGTCACTGCCGAAAGATCTTTTTTTATCACCGTATCCTTTATCTTCTCCAAACTTTTTACGGAATGGTTTTTTATCATCCCCGTAAGCTTTGTCTTTATCGCGGTAACTTCTTTTTTCGCCATCACCATCGCGTTTCTTAAAAGGTTTATCAAATTTTTTAGAAAAGCCTTCTTTTCTGTCACCTGATTCTTTTTTATCGAAACGTGGTTTGTCGGATCCTTTTCTGTCGGATTTAAAAGCGGGTTTTTTGCCCGTGGAACGGGATCTGTTATCCCGATAGCTATCGGGACGGTTGTCTGAATTTGGCATCCGGCAAAGGTAAGTTACTTAGCAATAGGATAAAAGGCATCCGGCAAATGTTTTACGATGGTTTTGTTATTTTCTTTTAAAACTGTAACAATATCGAAACGTGATTCTGATTCGAGGTCTTTTTCTTTAATGTAATAATTGGCAGCTTTTATGAGAAATCTCTGTTTTTTGAGAGTTACCCCGTCTTCCGGATCACCGTGCTCCTCATTATAGCGGGTTTTTACCTCTACAAACACTAAAATATCGCCAATTTGGGCAATAATATCGATTTCCAGCTTTAGAAAGCACCAATTTGTCTCCAAAATGTCATAGCCTTTTTCTCTAAGGAACCCAACTGCCAGTTCTTCGCCCCAATCACCCTTATTTTTATTATTCTTCACTGGTTTTTTACTTTAGATAAAAATTTATACTTTAGTAAACGTAAAATTAGCAATATGTTTAAAATAAAAATCGCATTAGTTGGATTATTAGCGCCGGTTATTATGAGCGCACAATCTTTCACAGGGTCTATCGAGTTCAAGAACTTTACTCCTAAAGACACCAACATTCTTGTTTACAACGTTAAAGATAAAGCTGTAAGACTTGACCAGTTCGGTAAAAAGACCAGTGCTGTTGAAGGTAGCTTCGTTTTCGACTTAAATGCTAACACCATTAAATTCGTTAACCCGAAACGTAAAGTTTGGGGAGAGCACAAAAGCGACACACCTCCGATCTTAAAAGGGGTTTGCGAATCAACTAAAACTAAGAACACAAAAACTGTTCAGGGCATTAAGTGTACTGAATACCAGGTGAAGAATACTGAAGAGAACACTGTGATCAGTTACTGGATCGCTTCGGGCAAGTATGATTTCTTTGTGCCATTGGTAAAACTTTGGAACCGTAAGGATAAACAAAGCGTTTACTTCAACAACTTAAAAGATCTTCCTGAAGGAGCAATGCCAATGTTATCTGAAGAAAAACAGATCAGCGATGGTAAATTAGTTACGCGTTTAGAAGTAACTAAGATCACAAAAGGCGGAATTGATGAAGCTAAATTAAGCGTGCCTGCTGATTACAAAAAATTTGAGCAATAAGAATTTGAACCGCGCAACGCGCATATTTATATTAATAGTGCTGGCCGTTTATTCAACGGCCGGTTCTGTTATGGGCCAGTGCGCCATGTGTAAACAGGCGGCATCCAGCAGTATGGATAACGATCCTAATTCCATGGCAAAAAACCTGAACACAGGAATTCTTTACCTGATGGCAGTACCTTATATTTTAATTGCTTTTATTTTCAGGAAACAGATCGTTTCGCTTTGGAAGAGCTGGAGAAATAAAAGAGCAGCTGAAGAAGTTATTTAGGAACAACAGTTTCGAACCCGCTTTTTTTCCAGCCTTCAATTCCTTTTTCCAGGTTTACTACGTGTTGGAAGCCTTGCTTTTCCATTAATTCTGCAGCGTCACCACTGCGTCCGCCGCTGGCGCAATAAATAAGATATGTTTTCTTTTTATCGAGTTTAGAAATCCTTTCTTCCGAATCTTTTGCTAAAAAATCAAGTTGGGTGGCGCCTTTGATCATGCCTTTATTCTTTAATTCATCATCTGTACGCAGATCGATAAGCACGCCTTTTTTCTCATCAATGTATTTTTTAAAAGTTGCGGCATCCACATTCTCAATTTTTGTTTGAGAGAATATTGCGGTGCTCCAAAGAACGGAAGCAAGAAGTAATAATTTGTTCATGATGATCCTTTTAAACAAAGGTATCAATTCTTTTTCAAAAGCGCCATGTAAAATCCATCGAATCCTTCGCTCGGATAAAGAGTCTTGTCTTGTATTAATTCAAAGGCCCCGTTCTGTTCTTCTGTGAATTTTGCAACTTGCTTTTCATTTTCAGATGGTAAAATACTGCAAGTGGAATACACCAGGTAACCTCCGGGCTTAAGCATTGCAGAATAATCTTTCAGGATCTTATATTGAAGAACTTTTGTTTTCTCTATAACTTCTTTATTCAACTTCCATTTAGCATCCGGGTTGCGTTTTATAACACCAATGCCGCTGCAAGGAACGTCCAATAATAAACGGTCGGCGTAATTCTTTAATTGATCAATGGTCTTATCAGTTATCAATTGCGCTTCAATGTTGTTGACGCCTGCTCTTTTTGCGCGTTTCTTTAAATTCTCTAATTTCCACTCTTCAACATCCAGTGCAATGATCTTTCCTTTGTTTTGCATCAATGCAGAAAGGTGTAACGATTTTCCGCCCCCGCCCGCACAGGCGTCAATAACTTTTTGTCCCGGCTCAACATTTAAGAACGGCGCTATCAATTGTGAACCTGCATCCTGAACTTCAAACAGACCGTCTAAGAATAATTTCGAACTAAAAATATTCTGACGTTTTCTTAATTGCAGGGCATCTTTAAAAATGTTGATGGGGTCAACTTCAATTTCCTCTGCCAATAATTTTTTAATAAGTTCGTTCTTTTGCGTCTTAAGAGTATTCACCCTTAAAATAACACCCGCTTGCTGATTCATCACTTCAGCTTCTTTCAGCCATTTTTCTTTTCCTAATTCACTTTCACAAATCTCCCATAATTCATCAGGATACGAATGTAAGATAGCAGGTGAACCGGCCTGTTTCTTTTTTATCTCAAAAGGTTTGGTATTGATGGTTTGAAAATCGGGCCACTCCGGGAAGGGGATTCCTTTCTCGAAAAAATAAGCAGCAACGATCATGTTAAAACTTTTTTCAGTGTCAGCTAAATAAGATAAATAGCGGAAATGCCGGGTAATGTCATAAACCGATTCAGCTATGAACTTACGGTCGCGCGAACCCCATTTAGGATTGGCTTTAAATGTTTTTTCCAATACTCTGTCGGAATATTTATTATCGAGAACGATCTGCTTTAAGCAACTGATAACAGCTTCAACTAGGGGCTTGTGTAGTTTCATGTGGATACAAAACTACAAAATTAAACAGCCCATAAAGTTACTTTTAATGATCAGCCCAGGCCGGATTCGAATAAACGTTGGTTCAGCCAGATCATGGCTTCGCTTTCAGTTTCGAACATTTGGGTGGGTACATTTGGTTTATGGAAATTGATGAAGAATTTACCCATTAGTCTTACCGGTAAAGATTTGATCAGAATAGCTTCTGCAAGACGCCCTTCAGGTACATTTTGTGATGAAAACTCCCTGGCTTCTTTTGTAGCTGAAGTTCTTCTTCCGGCAATTGCTAATACCACATGTGGTTTGTTGTCTGTTAATTCAGCAGCAATCCTCCGCTGCTCCAATACATCTTCATAAGTTATTTCGGCATCGTCAGAAAGTACAACTTTAAGCAGCCCTTTTCCATTATAAGAAATAACCGCTTTATCCAGGCGTACAACTTTGGAAGGGAATTGACCAATTTTCACGCTTAAATGTAGCATTAATTTTAAACATGGAAGTAAATGCCAGCCAATGGGAACAAAAAAATAGTTAAATTTATGGCATGTATTTTCGTGCATTAGTTGTATTGATCTTTCTCTCTTTTTCTCTTCTTGCCCAAAAACATCAGAAGTTTTTGGATGCAGGAATTCAATTAATGAGCGAGGAAAAGTATGAGGATGCATTAATTCAGTTAAAGAACGCGGTTTCTGCCGGACCAAAAGTGGCCGAGACGTATTATCAACGCGGCCGTTGTTATTTGAATCTCGGAAAGAATACAGACGCGAAAAAAGATCTTGATAAAGCGATAGAATTAGACCAATCAAAAGGTGTGTATTATAATACGCGTGGATTAGCTAATGAAAATTTGAATGATACAGTAAATGCTGTTGCAGATTATAAGAAAGCAATTAGTAAAGACAGTACCGTTCACCAGCCGTATTATAATTTGGCGCGCATTGTAGAAGCACAGGGAAAACCGAAAGAAGCTTTAGCTTTGGTGAACTTAGCGCTTGAAAAAAATCCAAAAGATGATGATAGTTATATAACTAAAGGTTCTTTATTGCAAACATTGAAGGATACTGCTTCCGCAATTTCCGTTTATAAAGCGGCTTTAAAGAACGACAGTAATTCATACGGCGCTAATTATGCTTTAGCTATTCTTTATAATGAGAAGAATCAATTCAAAGAAGCGCTGAAGTATATCAATAAAGCTATTAAGGCGGATGCAAAGAATCCGGATAGCTATGTTGAGAAAGGATTGATCCTGGAGAATTTAAAAGATTCAGTCGGGGCGTTAAAGAATTACAGCACCGCGATAGAATTAGATAAGAATTTTTCGTTCGCCTATTTCACGCGTGGCAGTTATTACCAAACACATAACAACCGAACAGCAGCTATTGCTGATTTCACAAAGATCATAAGTATAGATCCGAATGATGCTGATGCTTATATAGCCCGCGCAGAATGTTATTCAGATACCAATAATTGCGCGGCCGCACTTTTGGATCTTGAGGTTGCAAAACGTTTAACGCCAAAGGATCCTTCCGTCTATTTCCAGATCGGAATTTGTCAGGATGAAACACGTTATTACCGCGAGGCGATAGAAAGCTTTAATAAAGCGATATCGCTCGATAGCACTGCGAATGAGTATTATTATAGCAGGGGGAATTCATATTACAATCTTGAATTGCTCGACATGGCAGAGAAAGATTATTTCAAGGCGCTGAAATTGGATACAACAAATGCAGGTCCGTATTTTAATTTAGGCAATATCCATTTCGATAAAAAAGAATTTGATGTCGCTATAGGCTTTTACGATAAATATCTGGCAATGGAACCTAAAGATGCAGATGCATTGGTGAACCGGGGCATCTGCAAGAATGGTTTAGGTTTCGAAAAAGAAGCCTGTATCGACTGGAAAGCAGCCGAGGCCTTGAAGAGTTTTGAGGCAACAGAGAACATCAAGAAATTCTGTAAATAAATTACTTCGTAAAGTATTTCGTCATTACCGAATGGATCTTTTCCTTCGTCAGCGGTTTTTTCTCAAAACATAATATTTCTTTAAAAGAACTGTATTTCTTTATATCATCCGGGTTAGGTGAAGTACTTAAAATAACGATCTTGGTTTTTGGATGCCGGTCGATCTTCAGATATTCTTCAATGAATTCCCATCCGTTCATACGGGGCATGTTTATATCAAGGAAAATAAGATCAGGATCAGGTTTTTCATGGCGGCTAATACTACTCAGATAATTCAACCCTTCCTGTCCATCCTCAATAACTTCAATAGTTTCGGTAACATTTAATTTTTCAATGATCTTGCGGTTGTACACATTGATAAACTCATTGTCCTCGATCAATAATATGCAATTCACTTTTTTCATAACTAAACATGTTTTGGAATTGTAAAATGGAATTTTGAACCTTCTCCCGGTTTCGATTCCATCCAGATACTTCCATTATGCAATTCAAGGATCTTTTTACAATGTGCTAAACCGATACCTGTTCCCCGGAACTCTTTCGAATTATGCAGGCGCTGAAAGATAACAAATATCTTATCACTGTATTTAGGATCAATACCGATGCCGTTATCTTCCACTGTGAATGTCCAGTTCTTGTCATCCGTTTGTGATGATATGATAACGTTTGGCGTAGTGCCTTTTCTGTGATATTTGATCGCGTTGCTTAACAAATTCTGGAACACAACTCTTAACTCAACAGGATAAGCAGTAATGGCCGGTAAATTTCCTATTGTGACTTTTGCATTGCAGGCTTTGATTGATGCTTTCATATCAGACAAAAGCTCTTTTACAATTTCATTGCAGTCAATTTTACTGAGTTTGCTTTTTTTGCCAATTCGTGAATAGTCTAATAAACCGGCGATCAATGAACGCAGGCGGTTGGAAGATTCTTTAATGTAATGCACGTATTCAGAAGCATCTTTATCCATTTTACCTGCGAATTCATCTTCCAGCAACATGGTAAAACTGGTGATGGTATCTAAAGGCTCTTGCAAGTCATGTGAAGCGATGTAGGCGAATTGTTCTAATTCGCGGTTCTTATTTTCAAGATCTTTGATGTGTTTCCGTTCTGACAGGTCGCGGATGGAAGCACTGACCAGGGCACCATCTTCAGTTTCGAGCGGGCTTAAATTAATTTCCATCGGAAACCCAATGCCATTTTTTTTCATTCCGGTGAATTCGATATTGATCTTATTTATACGTGCCAATTCAATAAAGCTGATGCTATTGGTAGATTCGCCTGAATGAATATGATCGGGGATAAGAATATCAATCGGTTTTTCCAGCAATTCGTTACGGGTATACTGAAATAACTTTTCGGTTTGTTTATTCACTAATTTGATAGTGCCGTGTTTATCAAGAATAATAATTGAATCGGGGGCTGATTCGATAAGATCTTTGAATTTAGTTTGAGCTTTTTCAAGTGCGGTGATACTATCCTGGAGATCACTCGACATTTGATTGAACGAATTAGCAACTACGCCGATCTCATCTTTTGAGAGGACTTTTGCTCGCACATTCAGATTACCTTTTGCAAAACTTCCGGCGGCTGTAATGATCTCGTTCAATCCGCGTTGTATCGAACGGCTTAAGGAGATAGCAAGTAACAAACCGCAGATCTCAACCGTAAGCGCAATAAAGAATAGAAGTTTTTTAATTAAACCTTCCAGCCACCTTGAACCTTCACCCAGTGTATAAGAAAAATCATCTTCCAGTTTTGTGAGTTTTAAATTGATGGGACCAATGCTTTCGAGTAATTGTGTGATGCGTGCCTGTGAAGGGGCCTTCGAATTGATCTCGAAATTTAAACTATCAGCGACGGCATTTAATTGCAAAGCATATGGTTCAGCTTCTCCCCAAATAACAATTGCCCGGTTGATATATGAGATTTTATTGAAGCGCAGGAATAACAACACCATTCCTTCTGTATCATCCGGGTGATTTCTTCCTTCAATAAAACCTTGTTTTGCAATTTCCATATTAGGATTCGGCTTCTGCATTTCTTTCCGTGCTTTACCATCGCCAAGCGGAACGCGCATAAAATCTTTGAATAAACGATAATCAATTTCGTTACGGCCTACACCATATTTATACAAATGGAATAATGCATCTTTTTGGGCTTTCGACCAAAGACCTTCTCCGCCAACATAAGCGCGGACAGATGAAAGTGTATTTAAAGCAAAAATTAAAATGCAAAGTTCGAGCCCGATCAGCAAAGCCATGATCCCAACCGTGAAATATAATTTTTTCGCGATCGAAACATTCTGTAACCATTTAAATGGTGAGTAGCTTTTTTTCATTTTAGTTGCGGGTTGTCCACTTACCTTATATTTCTAATTTACTCAAAAATCGATTAGATCTGCTTTTTTTCTGATTCGTATAAATAAATTGGCGCGCGCAACAATCCACTAAGTAACTCTACTCAGAAATCGGCACAATGATCCGGAAAATAATAATGGAATTTTGTTGAAGGCCGGCCTTTAAAATATAGCCATTACTGACAACGGCAAACCAATTAAAGTAAAGGCAAGAAATACCCAAAATAGGAGAGCCTGAAAATCACTAACCGTCTTAATGCGGTTTTTAAGATACTTGGTCATAGTAGGGTTTTAGCACAACAACACCCCAAAACTAGCGAAAACCACTCAAAAACAGAATGTTACGAATCCAGAATGAGTGAGCGGAGGGTTTGGATGAGAGAAGAATTATCTAAACGTATTAGAAGTGTTTTTCAGGCGAGGGAAGCCATTAATTTCTTCAGTTCCTCATCGGTCAGATCGCGCCATTCGTCGAGTTTCAGGTTTCCCAGCTCAATGTTCATGACCCTGACGCGCTGTAATTTTATCACCTGGTAATCGAAAACATTGCACATTCTCCGGATCTGCCGGTTGAGTCCTTGGGTCAAAGTAATTCTGAAGAGCCGTTTTGTTCCCGGCACTAAACTCACTTTACATGGTTTTGTTTTTTCACCGTTCAGATCAATGCCTGCAGAAATTTCATCTAAGAATTTTTTTCGTACCGGTAAATTCAATGTTACTATGTATTCTTTTTCGTGACCGAATTCCGCATTCGCAATTTTATCGATTATCTCACCGTGATTTGTCAGTAAAATCAATCCTTCGGAATCTTTATCTAATCTTCCAACCGGATAAATAGTTTGAGGATGATTAACGGCATCAATAATATTTCCCGGAATTTTTTCAGTTGTGCAAATTACTCCTTTAGGTTTGTTATACGCAATGTAAACAGGAACAAATTTTTTCACCACCAGTTTTTTTCCGTCAATTACAATTTGATCGCCTTCATTATATTTTGTGGTGTGGGTTGCGGCTTTTCCGTTCACTAAAACTCTTTTTTCTGAGATGAGATCGTAGGCTTTCCGCCTTGAAGTATATCCGCTTTGAGCTATGTATTTATCAATTTTCAAGAGTACAAAGTTATCCTTTCTTTTAACAATTGAGCTACTAATTCCTTTCTTTAATTGTAATAACTTTAAAAGGTGAAGAAATTCCTTGTTATACTTTTTATTCCTTTTTTAAGTTGGGCACAGTTGAACGAAGTCCAGGCAGATAGTTTGATCGCTTATGCAAAACAATTCCAGGGAATAAAATATTGTTACGGCAGCTGTACGCCTAAAACAGGATTTGATTGTTCGGGATTTGTGTATCATGTGTTCGGGCAATTCAATATAAAAGTGCCACGCGCGAGTTTGGATTACGAAAAACAGGGGAAGAAGATCAAATTAGATTCAGCCCGTAAAGGAGACGTGATCGTTTTCACAGGCACTAAACCAAAGAACAGAAGACCGGGACATGTGGGAATTGTTATTTCAGAACCCGGCGAAGAATTGAAATTCATTCACTCTTCCTCAGGAAAAAAGGCGAATGGGATCATCATAACCAATTATGCCACATCACCTTATTACCAGAGTCGTTTTATAAAAGTGGTGAGGGTAGACGGTGTGAAATAAAAAGCTATATTTAATTCATAAATCACGCTTATGGACAAACGAGAATTTTTAAAAAACTCTTCAATTTTAGGATTAGGAAGTTTACTTACTTTTCCGGCATTGGAAAAATTAGTTCGGTCGGTTGAGCACAAGTCTTCTTTAGAGTTAGCTTCAGATGATCAATTTTGGTTAGAGATCCGTAAAGCCTACAAATTAAAACCGGAGTATATTAATCTTGAGAATGGATACTATTGTATTCAACCCGAAGAAATTTTAGAGGCATATATAAAACATGTGAAGGATGTGAATTTGCAAGGCGCGTATTATATGCGAACGGTACAGTACGATAATAAAAAAGCAGTCACACAAAAATTAGCTGATCTGGCAGGTTGTACACCTGATGAATTAATAATCACGCGTAACACCACAGAATCTTTAGATATGATCATTGGCGGACTCAATTGGCAAGCCGGTGATGAAGCTGTGATGGCAGAACATGATTATGGTGCTATGCTTGACATGTTCAATCAAGTTGGTAAACGTTATGGTGTTGTAAATAAAATTGTTTCTGTTCCTTTAAATCCAAGAACGGATGAGGAAATTGTGAGTGTGTATGAAAAGGCACTTACAGAAAAAACAAAATTATTGATGATCTGTCATATGATAAATATTACGGGGCAAATACTTCCTGTAAAAAAGATCTGCGACATGGCGCATAAAAAAGGCGTACAAGTGATGGTAGATGGCGCCCATGCTTTTGCGCATATCGATTTTAAAATTCCTGATCTGAATTGTGATTATTATGGCGCGAGTTTACATAAATGGTTAAGCGTTCCGCTAGGCGCAGGATTATTATATGTGAGAAAAGACAACATTTCTAAAGTCTGGCCGCTGCTCGCGGAATCAGAAAGGCCCGAAGAAGATATTTCAAGATTGAATCATACCGGAACAATTCCTGTTCATACCGATCTTGCAATTGTAAACGCTATGGAATTCTACAATAAAATAGGCGCAAAGCGAAAAGAAGACCGCCTGCGTTACTTACAAAATTATTGGGTGAAACCTGCAAGAGCAATTCCAAATGTAATTTTAAATACACCTTCCGATACAACCCGCTCTTGCGGAATTGCAAACGTTGGCATAAAAGGAATGAAGCCTTCTGTGATGGCAGAACGCTTATTAAAAGAACATAAGATTTATACAGTTGCGATAGATAGCAAAGGCGTGCAAGGATGCAGGATAACACCTAACGTTTATACAACAACGGCCGAATTAGATGAATTAATAAAAGCATTAAAAATATTAAGTAAAGTTTAAAATATGAACCCGGAATTAAAAAAACAATTTTTGATCCAGCCCGATATTGCCTTTTTAAATTTCGGCTCTTTCGGCGCTTGCGCAAAACCAATTTTTGAAGATTATCAGAAATGGCAACTGGAATTAGAACAAGAACCTGCTCAATTCATACAGGTGAACGGACCAAATTATTTAAAAGCCTCGCGTGAGGCATTAGCAAAGTATATTAATGTTGCTGACCCAAATGACCTGGTATACGTAACGAATCCTTCTTATGCAACAAACATCGTTGCTAAAAGTTTAAAATTGAATCCTGGTGATGAAGTTCTCAGTACAAACTTAGAATACGGCGCTGCTGATAAAGCCTGGGAATATTATTGCAAGAAAACAGGAGCAAAGTATGTCAGGCAAAACATCACACTTCCTGTTACAACAAAAGAAAAATTCATTCAAGATTTCTTCGCAGGATTCTCTTCCAAAACAAAACTTGTTTTTATTTCCGAGATAACAAGCACCACGGCTTTGAAGTTTCCGGTGAAAGAAATTTGTGAGATAGCAAAGCAAAAAGGAGTAATGACATTTGTTGACGGCGCACATTCACCTGGGCATATCCCGGTTGACCTCACAAAAATAAAGGCAGACATTTACACGGGCGCGTGTCATAAATGGATGATGACACCAAAAGGAAGTTCATTCTTATATGTAAAAAAGGAATTACAGAATTTATTCGATCCTTTATTAGTAAGTTGGGGATACAATTCCATGTTCCCTTCTGATTCTCAATTTTTGGATTATCACCAGATGCAGGGAACAAGAGATTTTTCTGCGTTCCTCACCATTCCAAAAGCAATTGAATTTATGAAGCAACACAATTGGCCCGAAGTGGCAAAAGCAAGTTGTGAATTAGTAAAAAAGAATGCGTTGAGGTTTTGTGAATTGGTGGGATCAAAGCCATTGTGCCCGATAACCGATGAATGGCTCGGACAAATGTTCAGCATTCCTATCTCAACACCCGAACCTGAAAAATTGCAGCGTCATTTGTTTGTGAAGTTCAAAATTGAAATTCCGGCCATGCGTCATGGCGACAAAGTTTATCTACGTTATTCGATCAATGCATTCAATTCACAAAATGATCTTGACAGATTATACGACGCATTAAAAGAAATAATGGAAACAACAGATCTTATTAACGTTAAAAAATTAGCACAATGAAGAAAGCGATCACATCTCAAAACGCACCACTGCCAATTGGCCCTTACAGTCACGGTAATATAGTTCCGGCTTCCGGAAATATGTTATTTGTTTCGGGGCAAGTAGCCAAGGATGCGAAAACAGGAGAGTTAACCCTAAGCGATATTAAAAGCGAAACTAGAAAGGTAATGCAGAATGTAAATGCTGTGTTAACTGAAGGCGGGATGGATTTTACCAATGTAGTTAAAACTACCATTTTCTTAACCGACATGAAACATTTCGCTGATGTGAATGAAGTTTATGGCTCATTTTTCACAGGTAATTTTCCGGCAAGAGAAACCGTTGCAGTGAAAGGGTTGCCTCTGGGAGTGAATGTTGAGATCTCAGTTATTGCGGTAAAATAAAACTTCATTCAAAAACCCCTCCCGCCGGATTCAGGTAAACCTGAATTTTCCGGCGATCTCCCCTAACAGGGGAGAAAAATTCATACTCCGACTTGTCGGAATGAAACGAGAGAGGTTTTTAGAATGAAGTTGATCGAACGCACTATCCCTTCACCAAAGTAGAATTTTTAGCAGGAGCGCTGTACTTCTCCTCCAACCATTCCTTCACGCTCACATACTCCTGATCGCCTTTACTTTTCACAAGCGCGATCTTTTTATTAACGCAAACTTTGAAATCACAGATGTGTTCCGGTGCGCAGCCTCTGTAAAGTTCTAAACTTCCAAAAACTTCTTTGTCGGTTTTCACATCTTTATAGTCTGCGATAAATTCCGGCTGGTATCCGCTCGGACAACGGCTGAAGCTGTTCGTTTTGATTTTTGTATTTGATCTTTGTTTGATGGCTGTTGTAATATTCAGGTCGACAAAAGCGCGGACCTTATTCCATTCGGCCCATTCATCTTCTCCAACAGTTTTTGTGTTGAATGTTGTTGTACTAACATTGTTAGTAAAAGAGCAAAGTGCGAAGGCAATAGCCCCAGCTATTCCTAAAAGTGCAATTTTTGTCAGCATTGTTTTCATTTTTTTGGTTTTAAGGTTGAAGGGATGTTAGTTTTAATTTCAGTAAGAGTTCGGCTGCAATCAAATTAAAGAACCAGCTGATCCATGCAGTAAGGATGATCACCTTTAAATGTTCCATTTCTACCACGATCGATAGGAATGGAACCCACAAGCGTAAAGTAACGGCTGCGAAGGTCATCGCATAACTGCGCACCATCCATTTCACATGTTCGTTCACTTGTTTTTTGCGGATAGTGTTCACAGCCATAAAAGTTGTATAGAACCAGAGAATACTCATCAGTATAAAACCTAAAGATGATAAAATACCGCCATTTGCATAAAAAGCCATGTATAATCCGGTCGGTGCGGCAATAAAAAGTATTGAGGCTACATAGGTTTTTCCTAAAACACGGTGCAGATTCAGATTTTTCCGTCTTATATATTTAATAAAATTCAAAGGGCCAAGAACAATAGCCAGCATCCCTCCGAAAATGTGAACATAAAAAGCAGGGCGCCAGATAGGATGATCAACTAAGCCTTGTTTGGTAAGAAGGAAATTCACATCCGGTTTAAAGTTCCAGTACATGAAGGTTATGCCGAATAGCAGAAACGCGAAGCCTGTCATAACCGCAAATGGTATTTTGGAAATTACTTTAACCAGCATGGCTTCCCGGATTTAGAGATTGTAACGTAAACTTATGCCGCTTGTTACGGAATGTAAATAGCTTTAACATAGTTTAAGCTTTTCAAACAGCCAAAAAACCACAAGCTTAAGGAGCTACTTTCTTACAAAAACACTTAAAACCTTACATCTGTTATGTAATTGGTATCTGCCGCTGTTTTTTAAAGTATGGCATGGTTAGCTTTACTTAAATAAAAAATAAAGCAGATAAACATGAAGATCCAGCAAAAGAAATTTTCTAAGCCGCATGGTTGGCAGTTAATGAAAACGGAGGATTTTGACTTCAGTCGATGTAATCTTGTCCTGGTTTTTGGAAGCGTAGAAATTTTAAGCGATACTAAAGTTTTTTCTGACATCAGGAACCAGTATCCGGTTGCTGATATTTTGCTTAATTCAACTGCCGGTGAAATAATGGATACTGAAGTAAGCGATAATACGTTATCGGTAACTGCTGTTTATTTTGAGAAGACAGAACTCAAAACTAAAATAATTGATGCAGGTAAGGACAGCTTCGCATCAGGAAAAGACCTGGCAGGCGGCTTTGCCCCTAAAGGCCTTAAGAATTTATTCGTAATATCGGATGGGCAGCAGGTCAATGGAAGTGAACTGGTATTAGGGTTACAGAGCTGTCTTCCTGAAGAAACTATAATCACAGGAGGCTTAGCCGGAGACGGAGCTTCATTTAAAAGAACATTGGTTGGTTTAAATGCATCACCAACAGAAGGGAAAATTGCAGCTATCGGATTCTATGGGGATGATTTATCAATCGGTTATGGAAGTATTGGCGGATGGGATTCGTTTGGGCCGGAGCGGTTGATCACTAAATCTAAAAACAATGTTCTGTATGAATTGGATGGTAAACCTGCGTTGGATATTTATAAAATGTACTTAGGCGAATATGTTAATGAATTGCCAAGTTCAGGATTACTTTTTCCGCTTAGTATTCGTAATGGAGACAATAACTCTTTGGTTCGAACAATTCTATCTGTAAATGAGGAGGAAAAAAGTTTAACTTTTGCCGGAAATATGTCTGAAGGTTGTTATGCAAGACTAATGAAAGCAAACCTTGATCGTCTTATTGAAGGAGCTTCAACTGCTGCACAGAACAGCATGATGTCTCAGGCACAGCACCCCGATTTAGTTATTCTGGTAAGTTGCGTTGGCCGTAAATTAGTATTAAATCATAGAGTGGAAGAAGAAATCGAAGGAATAAGAGCAATTTATGGTGATAAACCTGTTCTTGCCGGATTTTATTCTTATGGCGAGATCTCTCCAACATTTAATTTTATGAGGTGCGAATTACATAATCAAACAATGACAATTACCACTTTTACTGAAAAATAATATGTTTAATAAACTATTAGTACGGCAAATGCAAAAGCATTTGGGTAATTCATCCGAATTGCCTGAAAGCCTGCAGCCGTTTTTAAAAGCTATAAGTGATTCCTATGACCATTTTGAAAAAGACCGTAATATGCTTGAACGCTCAGTTGAACTGAGCTCATGCGAAATGATAGAATTAAATGCCCGTTTAAGAAATGAAGCTCAGGAAACAAAAAATGCACACATTCAATTAAAAACTTTATTCGAAAATATCGATGACGTGTTTTTTACAGTAGACATGATAAATCAAAAAACACTACAAATATCGCGGGCTTGCGAAAGTGTATATGGATATGCTGTCGAGGAATTTTTAATTAATTCGAATTTATGGTACGATGTGGTTGTTGATGAAGATAAAGGCATTATCCAAAAAAATTATCCGATAATGTTTGCCGGGAAACGTTTTTCGCATGAACACAGGATTAGAACGAAGACGGGTGAGGTAAAATGGATCGTTACTAAAATAACTCCTACACTTGACGAAGAAGGGACTTTAATAAGGATAGATGGTATTACTACTGATATAACAGAGCGAAAATCAGCGGAAGAGAAAATACAACGAAGTGAGAAGATAATGTCTGAAGCCGAACGCATTGCCCATATCGGAAGCTGGGAGATGGATCTGAGTAACAAACAGGATCTGAGCAAAAATTACCTTTATTGGTCTGATGAAGTGTTTCGTATTTTTGGATATAAGGCTGGTGAATTCGAAGTCAACTTCAATATTTTTCTTAAAGCTATTTATCAGGAGGACATCACTATTGTTAAGGATGCTTTAGAAAAAGCAATGAATGAAAACAGTCATTATAAGTTAGAGCACCGCATAATTCATCCTAATGGCTGCATTCGCTGGGTAAGAGCAAACGCCCATTTTCTTATCGATAAAAGTACAGGAAACGGTCTAAAAATGATCGGTACAATTATGGATATAACAGAAAGTAAAATGAGAGAACTGGCCATAAAAAATGCTGAGGCAAATTTAAGGAACATTCTTGAAAACACTGATACCGCTTATGTTCTGTTGGATAGAAACTCCAGTGTGCTATCATTTAATCATGTTGCAAAAGAATTATCGTACCAGCAGACGGGAGTTACTATAACTGAAGGAATAAATTATATTGACCTGATGCTTGATGGCAGAAAGAAGAACGTAAAGGAAAAACTAGAAGAGATATTAAGAGAGCAAACAAAAATTAATTATGAAACCCGCTATGTTGGAATTGACGGAAGAGCATGCTGGCTGGCTGTGAAAGCTTCCCTATAAACTGTAGCGTTTATAACTAGAAAAATAAACGTTAACTTTAAAAAGGGAAAACATGAAA
>CALMVZ010000012.1 GCA_937873155.1 uncultured Bacteroidota bacterium
TGTAATTCAAGTGATGTGGTGAATGTTGTGATAGGAGAAAAGAAATTATCAGAACGGTTCCCAAATGTAATTACACCGAATGGTGATAAAATAAACGACTGGATCTTTTTTACAAATTATGATTTTGAAGAACTCGAATTCATTGTCTACGACCGATGGGGAAGAGAAAGTTTAAAGATCACAAACCCTTATGAAAAATGGGAACCAACTGAACTTGAGAACGGAACCTATTTTTATGTAGCCAATTACAAGTCAAGTTGTATAGGTAAATTTGCTACTGATAAAGGATTTATAAGTGTGTTTAAGTAGTATGCATGTGGTTTCGACTACACTCAGTCACAATAAAATCCTTAAAACCCTGTCCCAGTGCAGGTTTCCACGCTTTTTTAGTCTAATTTTTCCACCGCCTTTATTCTGGTTTCTGGCTATTAAAAGACCTTTCTTACCGAATTAATTCTTTTAAATAAGGTATTTTTTTGTTTTTTGTATAATGGCGTAATAATGCGGTTTTTATGAGTTTTTTTATTGTATTTTAGGTAACAGGAAATACTCTCAAAAAATTTAATGATCACATTAAATTGCATGTTGAAAAAGTGGAAGCCGTGAAGTAGACCAAAGGACACTTCACGACTAAAGAAGAAAACGAACTAACCTTATTTACTATGAAAACTAAATCCGTAAAACGCAGAGCGAAAAAACTGAAGTCGGCTACTATCGCTCACAAAACTAACGGCGTACACAAATCTAACGGTAACGGAACTAATGGCGTATCCCATAAGAACGGAAGCGACAAAGCCAACGGAATTACTCACAAGAACGGTAAATCGATAAAACTGAACGGAAGCCATAAAACAAATGGGACTTCTAAAAAAGGAACGTATACAGTTGAACACCGCGACCCAAACGCTGTGATAACCGTTGAGGAAAGCTTAGTTATCAGCGACATTGATCTTATCAAAACACTTGTAAAAGTAAAGAACGGGGATTTCACTGTTCGTTTACCGGAAGGACAAATAGGGGTTAAAAAAGCTATTTGCGATACCATTAACGATATCATTGACCTTAACGAACGAATGGCTATCGAATTCGAAAAAGTAGGTAGCAACATTGGTAAAAAAGGAAAATTAAATAACCGCTGTTCTCTCGACGGCGCACGTGGTCAGTGGAACTCCTGCGTGGATTCAGTGAACATGCTTATTTCCGATCTTGTGCATCCGACTATTGAGATCGCTCACGTAATTACCTCGGTGGCGAAAGGTAACCTCTCACAAGAAATGCCTTTATCCATCGAAGGAAATCCATTGCAAGGGGAGTTCTTACGTATCGCGAAAGAGGTGAACGGGATGGTGAAACAGCTGAATTTATTCTCGATGGAGGTAACCCGTGTGGCGAGAGAGGTAGGTACAGAAGGAAAATTAGGAGGACAGGCAAAAGTACGAGGCGTTGCGGGTGTGTGGAATGACTTAACTGACTCTGTAAATAAAATGGCATCTAACTTAACAGGTCAGGTGCGTAACATTGCCGAGGTAACAACCGCGGTAGCGAAAGGTGACTTATCGAAAAAAATTACGGTGGACGTAAAAGGTGAGATCCTCGAATTAAAGAACACAATTAACACGATGGTGGATCAGCTGAACTCATTCTCTTCTGAGGTAACACGCGTGGCGAGAGAGGTAGGTACTGAAGGAAAATTAGGTGGGCAAGCCCAGGTGAAAGGTGTTGGTGGTACTTGGAAAGACTTAACTGACTCTGTAAACCAAATGGCGTCTAACTTAACCGGCCAGGTGCGTAACATCGCTGATGTAACAACTGCGGTAGCAAAAGGTGACTTATCGAAAAAAATCACTGTAGACGTAAAGGGTGAGATCCTCGAATTAAAAAATACGATCAACACAATGGTGGATCAGCTGAACTCATTCTCATCTGAGGTAACACGTGTTGCGCGTGAGGTAGGTTCAGAAGGGAAATTAGGCGGCCAGGCACGTGTACGTGGTGTTGGTGGTGTGTGGAAAGATCTTACCGATTCAGTAAATCAAATGGGAAGTAACCTTACCAACCAGGTACGTAACATTGCGGAAGTAACAACCGCGGTAGCGAAAGGTGACTTATCGAAAAAAATTACGGTAAACGTTGCGGGAGAGATCCTCGAGCTAAAGAACACTATCAACACAATGGTGGATCAGCTGAATTCGTTCTCATCAGAGGTAACCCGTGTGGCGCGTGAAGTAGGTTCAGAAGGGAAATTAGGGGGACAAGCTAAAGTAAAAGGAGTTGGCGGTACATGGAAAGACTTAACTGACTCCGTAAACTTAATGGCTTCAAATCTTACAGGTCAAGTTCGTAACATCGCGGAAGTAACAACGGCAGTAGCTAACGGCGACTTATCGAAAAAAATAACGGTTGTTGTGGAAGGTGAGATCCTTGAGTTGAAAAAAACTATCAACACGATGGTGGATCAGCTGAACTCATTCTCATCTGAAGTAACACGCGTGGCGCTTGAAGTAGGTACAGAAGGAAAATTAGGCGGACAGGCAAAAGTAAAAGGCGTTGGCGGTACATGGAAAGACTTAACAGATTCTGTGAACCAAATGGCATCTAACTTAACAGGCCAGGTGCGTAACATCGCTGAAGTAACAACTGCGGTGGCAAAAGGTGACTTATCACGCCAAATTACGGTTGATACAAAAGGAGAGATCCTCGAATTAAAAAATACGATCAACACAATGGTGGGTCAGTTGAACTCATTTGCGTCAGAGGTAACACGTGTGGCACGCGAAGTAGGTTCAGAAGGAAAATTAGGAGGACAAGCACAGGTAAAAGGTGTTGGTGGTACTTGGAAAGACTTAACAGATTCTGTAAACCAAATGGCATCTAACTTAACAGGCCAGGTGCGTAACATCGCTGAAGTAACAACTGCGGTGGCGAAAGGTGACTTATCACGTCAAATTACGGTTGACGTAAAAGGTGAGATCTTAGAATTAAAGAACACTATCAATACGATGGTGGATCAGTTAAGAGGATTTGCATCCGAGGTAACGCGTGTTGCACGTGAAGTAGGTACAGAAGGAAAATTAGGAGGACAAGCAGACGTACCGGGTGTTGCAGGAACATGGAAAGACTTAACTGACTCTGTAAATAAAATGGCAGGTAACTTAACTGCACAAGTACGTAATATTGCCGATGTGGCGATCGCTGTGGCGAATGGTGATATGTCGCAAAAAATCACGGTTGACGTAAAAGGTGAGATCTTACAATTAAAAGAAACTTTAAATACAATGGTGGATCAGCTTCGCGCATTCGCATCAGAGGTAACTCGTGTTGCACGTGAAGTAGGTACAGAAGGAAAATTAGGAGGACAAGCAAGTGTACCCGGTGTTGCAGGAACCTGGAAAGACTTAACAGATTCTGTGAACCAGATGGCAGGTAACTTAACTGCACAAGTACGTAACATCGCCGAAGTAACTATCGCTGTAGCAAACGGGGATATGTCGAAAAAAATTACGGCTGATGTACGCGGGGAGATCCTTCAATTAAAAGAAACTATCAATACGATGGTGGATCAGTTACGTGCGTTCGCATCAGAGGTAACGCGTGTTGCGAGAGAGGTAGGTACAGAAGGAAAATTAGGCGGACAAGCATTCGTGCCGGGTGTTGCGGGAACATGGAAAGACTTAACTGACTCTGTAAATCAGATGGCGGGTAACTTAACTGCTCAGGTACGTAACATCGCCGAAGTAACAAAAGCGGTAGCAGGTGGTGACTTATCGAAAACCATTACTGTGGATGTGAAAGGCGAGATCTTCGACTTAAAGAACACGATCAATACGATGGTGGATCAGCTGAATTCATTCGCATCAGAGGTAACCCGTGTTGCGCGTGAAGTAGGTACCGAAGGAAAATTAGGCGGACAAGCTCAAGTAAAAGGTGTGGGCGGTACGTGGAAAGACTTAACTGATAACGTGAACCAAATGGCATCTAACTTAACAGGTCAGGTGCGTGGTATCGCTAAGATCGTAACATCAGTAGCAAAAGGAAACCTGAAACAAAAACTGGAAATTGAAGCGAAAGGTGAAGTAGCTCAATTAACAGAAACGATAAATGAAATGATCGATACGCTGGCAACGTTCTCCGACCAGGTAACATCAGTGGCACGTGAAGTAGGTGCTGAAGGAAAATTAGGTGGGCAAGCGAACGTACCAGGTGCATCAGGAACATGGAAGAACTTAACAGAGAACGTAAATCAATTAGCTGCGAATTTAACAACACAAGTACGTGCGATCTCTGAGGTGGCATCTGCGGTAACACAAGGTGACTTAACCCGTAAGATCCGCGTGGAAGCGAAAGGTGAGGTGGAAGCGTTAAAAGATACCATCAACTTAATGATCACCAACCTTAAAACAACTACACTCAGAAACCAGGAGCAGGACTGGTTAAAATCAAACTTAGCGAAGTTTACCCAGATGTTACAAGGCCAGAAGGAATTAAATTCTGTAACATCGAAGATCCTTTCTGAATTAGCATTAGTTGTAAATGCTCAGCATGGTTTATTTTATGTTTTAAATGAAGAAGATAAATACGCAGATTCAACTTTAAAACTGATCGCATCATACGCTTTCAAGAAAAGAAAAAATGTTCCTACAGAATTTGCTATGGGCGAAGGATTGATCGGCCAGTGTGCAATGGAAAAGGAGCGCATTTTATTAACCGATGTTCCTGATAATTATATAAAGATCAACTCAGGTCTTGGTGAAGCAAAACCTGTTAACCTGATCGTTCTTCCTGTATTATTCGAGAACAGGGTAAAAGCGGTTATTGAATTAGCATCTTTCGATAACTTCACAAGAACTCACTTAGACTTCTTAGAAGGTTTAACAGAAAGTATCGGTATTGTTTTAAATACTATTGCGTCTAATTCCAGGACAGAAGCTTTACTTGTACAATCGCAATCATTGGCTAGTGAGTTAAAGAGTCAGCAGGAAGTATTAAGAAATACTAACGAAGAATTGGAAGAAAAAGCGATCTTACTTGCGAACCAAAAAGAAGAAGTGGAGTTGAAGAATCAGGAAGTAGAGGAAGCAAGAAAGGCCTTAGAAGAAAAAGCGAACCAGTTAACGCTGACCTCAAAATATAAATCAGAATTCTTAGCGAACATGTCGCATGAGTTAAGGACACCGTTGAACAGTTTACAGATCTTAGCGAATGAATTAATCGCTAATCACGATGGTAACTTAACTGAAAAACAAATTCAGTATGCAAAAACGATCAATGGTTGCGGTAATGACCTTATCCAGCTGATCAATGATATCTTAGATCTTTCTAAAATCGAGTCCGGTTATATTTCGGTGGATTACTCACCAATTTCATTCTCAAGTATTACTAAATTCGTTGAGAATACATTTAACCACATTTCAGAATCCAAGCATCTCAAATTCACTGTTGAAGTGGAGGAAGGATTGCCGGATTATATAGACACCGATTCGCAGCGCCTGAACCAGATCTTAAAGAACTTATTATCGAATTCATTTAAATTCACTGAGAAAGGTGAAGTTAAACTGAGGATATACAGAGCGCATAATAACTGGAAGACTAAGAGTGAAAGTTTAGCACAGGCCAATACAGTGATCGCATTTGAGATCTCAGACACCGGAATTGGAATTTCCAAAGAAAAACAAAACATCATCTTCGAAGCATTCCAGCAAGCTGAAGGTTCTACAAGCCGTAAATATGGCGGAACAGGATTAGGATTATCCATCAGCCGCGGACTTTCTGATCTGTTAGGCGGTGTTATTGACCTTGAGAGTGATATTGACCAGGGTTCTAAGTTCACTTTATTCCTGCCGCTTGATTTTGTTCCTGATGTTACTAAAAAAGTTACATCAACAGGAACTTCGGATGGTTCGAAAGTAACACAAGCACTGCCTCAATCGGTTGCTAACCGTTCAGATATTGAAATGTTCTTTGTTGATGAAGTAGGTGATGACCGGCTTGACATTAAACCTGACGACACAGTGTTATTAGTTGTTGAGGACGACGTGCGTTTCGCGAAGATCATGGTAGATAAAGCTCATGATAATGGCATGAAATGCATTGTAACAACAAAAGGCAACGACGTGATCGATTTTATCAATCAGTTCAATCCGGATGCAATTACCATGGACATCAATATGCCGGATACCAGCGGATGGAAAGTGTTAGACCGTTTGAAAACCGATCTTTCATTAAGACATATTCCTATTTACATTATTTCAGGAGAAGACGATCGCGCTAACGGATTGAAGCGCGGCGCAAGAAATTTCTTAGTGAAACCTGTAAAAGAAGAATCATTGAAACATTTGTTCAGTGACATCCATGATTTTAATAAAGAAAAAGTAAAAAATCTTTTAGTGATCGATGACAACGAAGAAGAGTTGAACAGGATCGTAAGTGCCGTAGAGTTTAAAGATATTGAGATCACAAAAGCGAAAAATGCAAAAGAAGCGATACAAGCTGTCCGTGAAAAACAATTTGATTGTATCATACTTGATCTTGTATTGCCTGATGCAGACGGATTGGATATCGTAAAAGAATTAGAGAGCGAAGGTTCTGAAGTATCACCTGCATTAATTGTGTATTCTGCCAAGGACCTAAACAATAAAGAGAAAATACGGTTGAACCGTTTTGTGAACCGCATTATTGTAAAAGACGCTCAATCACTTGACACTCTGGTTGACCAGGTAGGATTATTCTTACACCGCAAATACGACCAGTTACCTGAACAAATGCGCGATATTATCTTAAGCGTACGCAGCCGCGAAGAAGTATTGGTTGGAAGAAAAATATTATTAGTGGACGACGACGCACGTAATTTATTTGCGTTAACTACTGCCCTTGAACATTTCGGATTTGAAATGACAAGTGCGGAGAGCGGTCAAGAAGCGCTGAACATCCTCGAAAAGAGAAAAGACATCGACATTGTGTTAATGGATATCATGATGCCGGAAATGGACGGTTATGAGACCATGAAACGCATCCGTTCGAATAAAGAAAATAAGGACCTGACCATAATTGCAGTAACAGCAAAAGCGATGAAAGGTGACAGGCAGAAGTGTATTGAATCAGGAGCATCTGATTATATCACTAAACCTGTTAACATCGATCAACTGGTTGGTTTAATGAAAGTATGGTTAAAATAATTCAAAGAAAAAAGGTAAATAAAAATGAAAACAACAGATATCTATAACATTCACTTTGACAAGAACATTAATGCTGTTGTAATGGAGTGGAATGGTTATGCAAACAGTTTGCAATTTCGTGAAGGCACGGAATTAATGTTGAATACCCTTATCCAGAATAAGTCGACAAAAGTTTTAGCACAAGTACAGAATATGACATTGATCGGATCAGAAGACCAGGTCTGGTTACAGAATCATTTTTTACCGCGAGCCATTCAATTCGGATTCAGATCTATTGCCATTGTAAAACCGCAATCGCATTTCAATAAAGTAGCCATTGAAAGTGTGGCAGAAAAAATTGACAAGGATAAGATCTCAGTTAAATTTTTCGATAATACTGATGAAGCTATAGAATGTTTGAAGCAGATCAATTAAAATAAGAAGAGGGAACTATTGTGAATACTAAGACAGAAGTGCCGGCTAAAATATTATTGGTGGATGACAGGCCTGAGAACCTGCTTGCACTTGAAGTGATGCTTGAAAAAAGCAATTACCAACTGGTAAAAGCAACTTCAGGTAAAGAGGCCTTGATGATCCTTCTTAAAGAACAGGACTTCGCACTCATTTTAATGGATGCATTAATGCCTGTCATGGATGGTTTCGAAACTGCGGCCATGATCCGCAAAAGCCAGAAATTAAAATACGTTCCTATCATTTTCCTTACAGCACAAATGCAGGCACCCGATGAAGTTTTCAAAGGATACCAGGCCGGTGCGGTAGATTATATGTTGAAACCTATTGCAGCAGAGATCTTAAAAGCTAAGGTCGCTGTTTTTGTTGACCTGTACAGGAAGAATAATGAGCTATTGGCCCAGGAAGCTGAAATGAAAGTAAAGATCAACCAGCTTGCAGAAGCGCAATGGTTAGCACACATTGGAAGCTGGGAATGGGATATCACTTCTGATACTATAGAATGGTCAGATGAATTATACAGGATCTTAGGGCTTGGTCCGCAAGAATTTGAGGCGAGCTACGAAAAGTATTTGAAATTTATTCATCCTGATGACAGGGAAAATGTTGACAGGATCATACAGCAGGCAAAAAAAGACCACCTGCCATTCAATTTCTACCACAAACTGGTACGCGATGATGGTGAAACACGTATCGCCAATAGTATCGGAAAAGTGATAGTGGAATACAGCGGGAAGATCCTTAAACTAACCAGTACCGTTCAGGATATCACGGAACAAAAACAAGCAGAAGAAAAAGCCTTAAAATTAATTGAAGAAAAGAATTTAGCCCAACGTGAAAAAGAAGTAGCAGAGGAATCTGCAAAATCAAAACAGCGGTTCTTATCAAATATGAGTCATGAGATCAGGACACCGCTGAACTCGATCATTGGTTTTACAAATGTAGTTCTGAAAACTGAGCTCAGTGAAAAGCAAAAAGAATATTTAAATGCAATAAAATTATCCAGCGATTCTCTGATCGTTCTGATCAACGATATTCTGGATCTTGCAAAAGTGGATGCCGGTAAAATGACCTTTGAAAAGGCACCATTCAAAATTATTGAATCGATTGATTCGGTTTTGTACTTATTTGAAACAAAGTTAACTGAGAAAAACCTGAAGCTGGAAACAAATTACGATGCAGATATTCCGCCTGTGATCGTTGGTGATGCGGTTCGTTTACACCAGATCATAATGAATCTTGTGAGTAATGCTATAAAGTTCACTTCAAGAGGAAAGATCAGCGTTAGTTTAAAACTGGTATCGCAAACTGAAGAAAATTGCACGATCGAGTTTAAAGTTTCTGATACGGGTATCGGAATCCCGAAAGAAAAACTTAAAAGTATTTTCAGCGCATTTCAACAAGCCACAACAGATACAACCCGGTTGTATGGCGGAACTGGTTTAGGACTTGCGATAGTAAAACAATTAGTAAAGGCACAGGAGGGGGAGATATCAGTAGAAAGTAAAGAAGGGGAAGGTACAGCATTCATATTCAAATTAAGTTTTGGAAAAACAAATGTAAAGATCCGGGAGGTGAGCGATGATCATAGTATCCCTGAAAAACGTGAAGAAAAGATCAGGGTATTAGTTTCAGAAGACATTAAATTCAATCAGCTTTTAATGAAAACCCTTTTAGAAGGATTCGGCTTCAGTTACGACATTGCTGAGAACGGAAAAGTAGCGATCGATAAATTAAAAGCAGGCGAATACGACCTCGTGTTAATGGATCTGCAGATGCCGGTAATGGATGGTTTTGCTGCCACTGAATTTATCCGTAAAGACATGCACTCCGATATTCCGATCATTGCGCTGACAGCCGATGTAACAACTGTTGATGTTGAAAAATGCAAGACTGCCGGAATGAACGATTATATTTCTAAACCGGTAGATGAAAAGATATTGTATAATAAGATCGTGAAGTACGCAAAGAAGAACGTGGTTTGATCAGCAGCCTGAACTTTTATTAAGATCCGGACCTAACAACCACTCTTTGACCTGGTCTGCTTCGGTAAACACTTTAAACGGAAATTCAATTTTTACAACGTTCCGGAAGGAATTCGCTCCCTGTTCAACTAATACACTATTCACCAATACAGCATTTCCGTAAATGCAAGCTATCTATAAAGTATCTGGGTGTATACTTATTCGGTAGGAACAGGCAAATTCTAGCTATAAAAGTACGATAAAGAATTAAACTGTTGAAGGCTTATAAAATATCTCTTTATCAGAAGGATGGATTCCTGAAATGATCTTTGAATGCGAGCAGCAAATGCTATGTAAAGATTCATCTATGCTTTGTGTAAATCCTGATTTAGGATAGGCACAAAAAAGGCTGAATGCTTCTTTCTCACAGAATTTATTCCACAAATGTTCTAATTGTACAGTAGCACCATTATGCCCCTGGGCCCAAAGCAAAGCAACCATTTCTCCAAAAGCCCGTACATTACGGTTCTTTGCATGTGCTTTACAGATTATCTTAGTGATGACCTCATTGAACAGAGTCTCATCAGGCCATCCATCCCTCATAAATACATTAAGCATTTCGCCGGCATTAATAGGAATATACTGGTCATCGCTCTCAAGGGCATTCGTATCATATGCCAGGTTTTTCAGACGCTTATTAAGGGCGTGCAAATGTTCATCTGTAGCAATTACTATTACGCAATCATTATTAGAGAAGCCGTCCGCAGCAAAACCTTCCAGCATGTCGAGGAAAACGCCTTTGTCTTCATAGATCTGAAGTACATGTTCACAGGGTGCAATTTCACCCCAAAATACCTGCGGGTTACAGGATTGCCATTCGTTATGGCGGTCAGTGTCATTAGAACTCATTTAATCGCAATTAGTACGACAATAATTTTACTTGTTTAAATCAAATTGAAGTTCAAATAAACAAAGGTTAGCAAAGGTACAACAAAACAACTTGTACCAGTTACAAAAATCCTATTTAAAAGATCATTATTATTTCAACAGAACAAATACAGCTTTCGGCTTTTAATAATTTGTTTCAACCGAAATAAAAAAAATAATCCGCCTTCACAGCTCTACTTTTATTCCAGATTGATAATTAAAATAAAAAGAATTATGAAGCCACCGGATCTGCATTATATGCGGTTATTTATCATCATTTCATTATTCATGAATTCATGTACGATCGTGGGTGGTATATTTAAAGCCGGAATGGGGGTAGGGATATTCCTTGCATTTCTTGTTGTGGTATCAATCCTATTTCTTATTATGCGTTCAAACAAAAAATAAGTATAAAACAGGAAGGATGTATTCCTGCATAAAAAATAAACGGGCCCCGGGAATACATCCAACGGGCTAAATTAAAAACCTACAATTATGTTAAGATGGACAGCTATTTTTCTGGTGATCGCTATAATAGCGGCAATTTTCGGATTCACGGGTATTGCAGAAGGCGCAGCCTCAATCGCTAAAACGATCTTTTTTATTTTCATCATCCTTGTTGTTTTAACAGGAATACTGGGAGTAACCATTTTCAAGAAAAATTAAACTTCCCCTCAGGAGGTTTATATCAGGTGTATCCCCGGAAACGCCTCCGGGGAGCATTTGATCATTCCGAATTTAATGCTTATGGAAAAAGGGAAACTAAGAAAGATCCGCGAAGTATTTAAAATAACAATAAAAAAGTGGTGGGGTCGGGATCCCTTCCGCGAAAGTGCGGTTATTGCTTACAACGCTATTTTTTCCTTACCGGGATTATTAGTTGTTGTAGTAACCGTAGCCGGTTATTTTTTTGGTGCTGAAGCGGTAAGCGGAAAATTACACCAGCAGATCTCTGAAGCAATGGGGCCTGATACCGCCTACCAGATAAAAGAAATGTTGGCTGCTGCGAACAAAAGTAAAGATTCGTGGTGGGCTACTGCAATAGGGGTCTTAGTTATTATTATTGGTGCCACTGGCGTATTTGTTCAATTACAAAAATCTCTGAATAATATCTGGGAAGTAAAAGCGAGTGAAAAAAAATCCGGAATGCTGACGCTTTTAAGAACCAGGCTTTTTTCATTCGGACTGATCTTATCAATTGCTTTTTTATTGCTTGTTTCTTTAGTGGTGTCTTCTGTACTGGCAGCTTTAGGCGATTGGATCAGTGGTTTTGGTGCAGAATCGTTACTGATACTTTTTAAGATCATCAATTTTATAATTTCTGTTGGTATCATCACTTTACTTTTTGCGCTAATGTTCAAAATATTACCGGATGCGAAGATCCAATGGAATTTTGTTTGGGTAGGAGCATTTTGTACGGCTTTGTTATTTACCTTGGGTAAATCTGCCTTGGGATTATATTTCGGAAAAGCAGATCCTGGTTCAGGGTATGGTGCGGCCGGTTCTATTATCCTGATCTTGCTCTGGACCTCTTATTCTTCGATGATCGTTTTCTTCGGTGCTGAATTCACAAAAGTGTATACAGAATTATTCCATGGAGAAATTGCGCCATCAGAAAATGCAGTAAAGAAAATTACCTATCCGCTTCCTACGAACAGTTAAATTTAAACCATGAGATCTATTTGGAAAGGCGCTATTAGTTTCGGACTCGTGAACATTCCGATCAAATTGTATAGCGCAACGCAGCAAAGTAACCTGGACCTTGATATGGTAGACAGCCGTGACATGGGAAAAGTACGCTTCCAACGCGTGAATGAAGAAACAGGAAAAGAGATCAAATGGGAAAATATCTCTAAAGCTTATATGCTAAAAGACAAGTATGTGGTTCTGGATCCGGCAGATTTTGAAGAAGCAGCCCCTAAAAAAAGTAAAGTGATAGAGATCGATCATTTCATTAATGAAAAGGAGATTGATACCATTTATTTTGAAAATTCGTATTATATTGAACCCGAAAAATCAGGACATAAAGCTTATGCCTTACTAAGAGAAGCATTAGCGAAGTCAGGAAAAGTAGGAGTGGCGCAATTCGTTTTAAGGACTGCTGAAGCTTTAACTGTGATAAAACCAATGGGAAATGTACTTGTACTAAGTAAGATCCGTTTTGCAGAAGAGATACGGAGCACAGAAGATTTTAATTTACCGGCAAGATCTGTTGTTAAACCCTCAGAATTAAAAATAGCGCTTGCTTTGATAAAACAATACAGTAAAACTTTCAATATCAAAAAATATAAGGATGAATATGCAACTGCTTTATTAAAACTGATAAAAGCAAAAGCCGCAGGCAAGAGAAAGAGTAAGGTGAGAAAACTGAAAATAGTTCATTCTAAAACGGAAGACCTGATGTCGCAATTAAAAGCAAGTCTTTCTAAAAAAGCATCTTAATGAGTTTAACGCTGTATAAAAAGAAACGAAATTTTAAGAGTACACCCGAACCAAAAGGAAAAAAAGAGGCTAAAGGTCCTAAACTTTCTTTTGTTATACAAAAACATCATGCTTCACATCTTCATTATGATTTCCGTTTAGAAATGAAAGGTGTTCTAAAAAGCTGGGCTGTACCCAAAGGACCTTCAATGGTTGCCGGTGAAAAACGTTTAGCTGTACATGTTGAAGATCATCCCTTACCTTATGGAAAATTTTATGGTGAAATTCCGGAAGGGAATTATGGCGCAGGTATGGTGGAAATATGGGACAATGGTACTTATACTACAACGGAGGCGACTAACGATCCAGAAAGAACTTTACTAAAACAATTAGAGAAAGGGAATTTAAAATTCACAATGAACGGTAAACATTTAAAAGGTTCCTTCGCGCTTGTGCGTATCAATGATGGAAAAGAAAAGAATTGGCTACTTATTAAAAAGAGTGATGAATACGCTGCAAAAAAATATAACATTGAAGATATCCGATCTTTAAAGGTAAAGAAGAAAGTAAATTCAAAGAAAAAGGAAGAGAAAAGAACAAACCTGTTTAAAAAAAAAGCCAAAAAAGAAAAGCCGATAAAAAAATATAAGTTCCCTTCCGGTATTCCGCAGCCAATGCTGGCAAGGCAATCAAAAGCAGTGATCGATGAACCGGACTGGTTCTATGAAACAAAATATGACGGCTACAGGATCATTTCCGCTATCCATGACCGGGAAGCGGAATTATACTCAAGGAATGGAAAAAGTTATAGTTCGACTTTTGGAACAATAACTAAAGAGTTAAACACAATAAACGATTCGATAATTCTGGACGGGGAAGTGGTAATAGAAGATAAAAGAGGAATAAGTAATTTTCAGCTGCTTCAGAATTATCAAACAACAAAACATGGCACTTTAAAGTATTTTGTGTTTGATATTCTTTACCTGAACGGACATGATCTTAAAAAAATTCCGCTAAAACAGCGGCGGGAATTACTTCAACACTTCTTCAAACACAATAAATTCAGAAATATTTTTATTTCTGAATTACAAGTTGGAAATGGCACAAAACTATTTGAAAAATTGTCTGCCAAAGGTTATGAAGGCATCATTGCCAAAGATCCTGCGAGTTTATACTTTGAAGGAAGAAGGGCTGATACATGGCTAAAAGTAAAATCCATAATGATGCAGGAAGCCATCATTTGCGGATACACAACTCCTCAAAAAAGCAGAAGTCATTTCGGGTCGATCATCCTGGGAATGTACAAAGGAGAGAAATTAGTTTACATTGGCAACTGCGGAACGGGCTTTACAGAAACATCACTAAAGGAATTGAATGATCTTTTTCAAAAATTAAGAATAGATCAGTCACCGTTCGATCTTGTTCCAAAACTTACCGGCGCGAAAGGAAAACCATTTTGGGTCAAACCAAAATTGGTGTGCAATGTAAAATTTTCAGAGTGGACGCAGGATGAAAATATGCGTCACCCTGTATTTATGGGCTTACGTGAAGATAAAAAAGTAACTGAGATCATTAACGAAAGTAAAGACGAAAGCCTCATGGTAAAACCCAAGACCAAAACAAAAGAAACTAATTCGGATAAAGAGATAAAAGTTGGTGGAAAGAAAGTGAAATGCACCAATTGGAATAAAGTGTACTTCCCCAATGAAGGTTATACTAAAGGCGAGATCATTGATTATTATAAACGAATCAGCAAATATATCCTTCCGTATCTAAAGAACAGGCCTCAATCGTTGAATCGTCACCCGAATGGAATAACCGGACAAAGTTTTTACCAGAAAGATATGGAGGTGAAACAAATTCCGGATTGGGTGAGAACACAGAAGATCTATTCCAAATCGAACAAAGAGTATATAGATTATTTGATCTGTAATGATGCAGCCACTTTGATCTACATGGCGAATCTAGGGTGTATTGAAATAAATCCCTGGCACAGTACTTATGATAAACCGGATCTGCCAACTTACATGATGCTGGATCTTGATCCCGGAGAGATCTCTTTTAAACATGTTGTGGATACAGCCTTAGTTATAAAAGAAATTTGTGATGAAATAAAAATTCCTTGTCATTGTAAAACAAGCGGCGCAACGGGTTTACATATTTACATTCCGTTAGGAGGGAAATACACCTATGATGAAGTGAAATTATTTGCGGAGATCATGGCAGGAATGGTTCACGCCAGATTGCCTGAAACAACTAGCATAGAAAGAAGTACAGCTAAACGGAAAGATAAGATCTATGTCGATTTTCTTCAGAACCGCAAAGGACAAACCATTGCTGCCCCATATAGCGTTCGTCCAAAACCAATGGCGACGGTTTCAACACCGTTATTATGGAAAGAAGTGAATCATAAATTAACGCCGCAATTATTTACTATAGAAAATATAGAAAAGCGTCTAAAGAAAGTAGGGGACCTGTGGAAACCGGTTCTGGGAAAAGGAATTGATATACAAAAAGCTTTAAAGGCTATTGAGAAACTATAGAATCATATTTGTGGTTTCGACAGGCTCAACCACCAATTTTAATGCCGGTGACTGAGCTTGTCGAAGTCACTATAGCGCTGCTTTTGCAGCAGCCACATTCTTCGGGCTATTCCCGATAAAGATCTCCTTACCAATAAAAATAACCGGACGTTTCAGATAAGTACATTCTTCAAGAATTAGTTTTTTATATTCACTTTCCTTTGTCGGTTTTACTTTAAGTGCTTTGTATTTTATAGCAACGCGACTGAATAAAGCTTCGTAACTGCCGGCTTTTTCTTTCATCTCTTCCAATTCAGCCGGAGTTGTATTGCTGGCTTTTATATCACGGAAAGTAAATCCTTTGTTCTTTAATCCTAATTCTTTTATGATACGCTCGCAAGTAGTGCAAGTACCGTGGTAATAGATTTTCTTCATACTCTTTAGATTTACTCATGAAATTAGCTTTATTTTCCAAATCAAACAACCGCTATTCATTTATTTCGAGTTTCGGGTTAGTTGTCACAATTTTAAAACTCCTTAGAAATCAAATTAACCCGAAACAATAAACCCGAAATAAAAAACCCCGATATCTCTACCGGGGTTTCAATTTATAGTCTAACGGTGGCTGAGCTGCATGTGTGCAAGTCCGTGCGAGTCGAAGCCACTGACGCTAAGCCTTGTCTTCCTTCTTGCCTTTTTTAGCTTTTGGCTTGTGAGTGCTTACAGTGATCAGATCTTTTTCTTTATCGTAATCCACTTCAATTTCATCACCTTCCACCAAATTATTTTTAATGATCTCCTCTGCCATTGGATCTTCAAGGTATTTCTGAATAGCCCGTTTTAAAGGACGCGCACCATATTGTACGTCGTATCCTTTTTCAACGATATAATCTTTAGCAGCATCAGTGATTTTAATCTGGAAACCTAAACTGTTAACACGGTTGAACAGATTTCCTAATTCAATATCAATGATCTTGTGAATGTCTTCCCTGCTTAATGAGTTGAACATAACAACGTCATCAATACGGTTTAAGAACTCAGGAGCAAATGCTTTCTTTAACGCATTCTCAACAACACCTTTTGAGTGTTCATCAGCCGCATCTGTTTTCGCTGCAGTTCCGAAACCAACACCCTGACCGAAATCCTTCAATTGACGCGCACCAATGTTAGAGGTCATGATAATAATAGTGTTCTTGAAATCGATTTTACGTCCTAAACTATCAGTTAATTGTCCGTCATCCAACACTTGTAATAACATATTGAATACATCCGGATGCGCTTTTTCGATCTCATCTAATAACACAACAGCGTAGGGGCGGCGACGAACTTTTTCAGTTAACTGTCCGCCTTCTTCGTAACCAACGTAACCCGGAGGCGCTCCGATCAAACGTGTCACCGCGAATTTCTCCATGTATTCACTCATGTCAATACGGATCAGCGCTTCATCATTATCAAATAAATGTTTCGCCAGAATTTTTGCCAATTGCGTTTTACCAACACCTGTAGGGCCTAAGAAAATGAATGAACCAATTGGTTTATTCGGATCTTTTAATCCTGCACGGTTACGCTGAATTGCTTTTACTACTTTTAAAAGTGCAGCATCCTGTCCGATAACTTTACCTTTTAAAAGTTCGTTCATCTTAACAAGTTTGTCGCTTTCGTTCTGGTTCACACGCTGAACAGGAACACCGCTCATCATACTCACCACTTCAGCAACATTATCTTCAGTTACCGTAACACGGTTCTGTTTTGTTTCTTCTTCCCATGCCTTTTTAGCAGCTTCTAATTGCGATTGTAATTGTTTTTCAGAATCGCGTAATTTTGCAGCTTCCTCATATTTTTGAGAGCGTACAACCTGGTTCTTTAATTCTTTAATGTCCTCCATTTTCTTTTCCAATTCAAGGATATTCTGAGGGACATTGATATTTGTGATGTGAACACGTGATCCGGCTTCATCTAAAGCATCGATAGCTTTATCCGGTAAGTGACGATCCGTAATATAACGCGCGGTTAAACTAACGCAAGCTTTGATCGCTTCTTCAGTATATGTTACGTTATGGTGTTCTTCGTATTTTGCTTTGATATTATTTAAGATCTGTAAAGTTTCATCCTGTGTTGCAGGTTCAACAATTACTTTTTGGAAACGGCGCTCTAAAGCCCCGTCTTTTTCAATGTACTGGCGGTACTCATCTAAAGTAGTAGCACCGATACATTGTATCTCGCCACGTGCTAAAGCAGGCTTGAACATGTTGCTGGCATCTAACGATCCGCTCGCACCACCTGCTCCGATAATAGTGTGAATTTCGTCAATGAATAATATAACATCAGGCGATTTTTCCAATTCATTCATAACCGCTTTCATACGTTCTTCGAACTGGCCACGGTATTTTGTTCCTGCAACTAAACTTGCCAAATCGAGAGTAACTACGCGTTTTCCGAAGAGAACACGTGAAACTTTACGCTGAACGATACGGAGGGCTAAACCTTCGGCTATAGAGGATTTACCAACGCCGGGTTCACCGATTAATATCGGGTTATTCTTTTTACGGCGCGACAGGATCTGGGAAACACGCTCTATTTCCTTCTCACGGCCTACTACAGGGTCTAATTTGCCATCTTCAGCCATCTTGGTCAGATCCCTGCCAAAGTTGTCCAGAACAGGCGTTTTCGACTTCGATTCGCCTTGTTTTTTGGTCGAGCCGGATTGTCCGCCGCCTGAACCGCCAAAACCTGACTCTTCTCCTTCATCATCATCAGCTGCTGTATTCTCTATTTTGTGAGGGTTATCCATAAAATTCTCTAATTCCACTCTAACGGCCTCATAATCTACACCAACTTTTAACAAAGCTTTAGTTACAACATTATCGGCGTCTTTTAAGATACAAAGCAATAAATGCTCTGTGCCAATTTGTACTGCCTTGAACGTTTTGGCTTCCAGATATGTCAGTTTTAATGTCTTTTCGGCTTGTTTTACCAATGGGATATTGGCAAGGTTATTTGATTTCCGGGTACCCGGAGTTAAACTATTCTCAATATTTTTTCTTAGTTCCTGAGTATCAATAGTTAGTTTTTTCAGGAGGCGGATCCCAACTCCTTCACCGTCACGTATCATACCTAACATCAAGTGCTCTATGCCTATAAAATCGTGCCCTAATCGCAATGCTTCCTCACGGCTGTAAGTAATTACGTCTTTAACTCTGGGCGAAAATTTTGCTTCCATAATGGTTCTTTTTAAAGTTATATAGCATATAGTATGCCACAATCAAAAGTAGTGTTTAAATAGTGCTTTGGACCGAGGTAAAACTCACATTTTTTAACAATAAAAATGTTGATAAGTATCTAGTTCCAATACCGCTTTTTTGGCTAGTTTAGGGGGAAATAATACGGTTTTTATGGTGTACGATTTTTATGATTTCAAGGTTTCAAAATGACCTTTTTTTTATTCATAGAACAGGGCTCGGAAAAATCAAAATAACTTAAATAAACAAACAAAATTAACTAGCGACTATGGCAGACGGAGAGAAAATTATCCCCATTAACATTGAAGATGAAATGAAAACGGCCTACATCGATTATTCGATGTCGGTAATTGTATCGCGCGCATTACCTGATGTACGCGATGGTTTAAAGCCGGTTCACCGCCGTGTACTTTACGGAATGTTAGAACTTGGATTGATGCACAACAGGCCCTATAAAAAAAGTGCCCGTATAGTTGGGGAAGTTTTAGGAAAATATCACCCGCATGGTGATGCAAGCGTTTACGATACAATGGTGCGTATGGCCCAGGATTGGAGCTTACGTTACATGTTGGTTGACGGACAAGGAAATTACGGAAGTATCGATGGAGATCCTCCTGCAGCAATGCGTTATACAGAAGCACGCTTAAGAAAGATCGCGGAAGAAATTATTGCTGATCTTGAAAAAGACACTGTAGATTTCCGTCCGAACTTCGACGACTCATTAACTGAACCGACAGTAATGCCGACACGTATTCCTAATTTATTAGTGAATGGTGCATCAGGAATTGCAGTAGGTATGGCAACAAACATGGCCCCGCATAACTTAACAGAAATTTGTGATGCTTGTATCGCTTATATTGATAACCGTGACATTGATGTTGCAGGTTTAATGCAATTTGTAAAAGCGCCTGATTTCCCGACGGGCGGAACTATCTATGGTTTTGCAGGTGTGAAAGAAGCATTTGAAACAGGAAGAGGAAGAATTGTATTGCGTGCAAAAGCTACAATTGAGACTGTAAAAGACAGGGAGAGAATTATCGTGAACGAAATCCCGTATCAATTGAACAAAGCGGAAATGATCAAAAAGACCGCCGAGTTAGTGAATGAGAAAAAATTAGAAGGCATTTCTGATATCCGCGATGAATCAGACAGGGATGGAATGCGTATCGTTTACGAATTGAAACGTGATGCTATTTCGAATGTAGTATTAAACAATCTCTACAAATACACTTCTCTACAAACTTCATTCTCAGTAAATAACATTGCGTTAGTTGGCGGAAGGCCAATGATGCTGAATTTAAAAGACCAGATCCATTATTTTATTGAGCACAGGCATGATGTGGTTGTGCGCCGTACAAAATTCGACCTGGCACAAGCTGAAAAACGCGCTCACATTTTAGAGGGATTATTAATTGCGATCGATAATTTAGATAAAGTAATTAAGATCATCCGTGAAAGCGAAACGCCTGATATAGCCCGCGATGAATTAATGAGCAATTTCAGCTTAAGCGAAATTCAAAGCCGCGCTATACTCGACATGCGTTTACGCGCTTTAACAGGTCTTGAAAGAGATAAATTAAAAGGCGAATACGAAGAACTTAAAAAGTTAATTGATTATTTAACCAGTGTGCTGAACGATGAAGGCCTCCGTTACAAAATAATTAAAGAAGAAGTAGCTGAGATAAAAGAAAAGTATGGTGATGCACGCCGAACAGATATCGTATTCTCAGGAGATGATATCAAAATGGAAGACATGATCGCTGATGAAGATGTGGTGATCACGATTTCTCACATGGGTTATATCAAACGTACTAACCTTGACGAATACAGAGCTCAGGGCAGGGGAGGAAAAGGCAGTAAAGGTTCTTCAACTCGTGAAGAGGACTTTATCGAACACATGTTCACCGCTTCAACACATAACTATTTATTATTATTCACTGAAAAAGGGCAAGTCTTCTGGTTACGCGCGTTTGAAATTCCGGAAGGAAATAAAACAAGTAAAGGCCGTGCAATTCAAAATTTATTGAATATTCCTGCTGATGATAAAGTAAAAGCATTTATTAATGTTAAGAATTTATCGGACGATGAGTACATCAATAATAACTTCATTATCCTTTGTACTAAAGAAGGTATCATTAAGAAAACAACGCTTGAAGCATATTCTCGTCCGCGTGCAAGTGGAATTAACGCGATCACCATACGCGAAGGCGATGTTTTATTAGAAGCAGCTTTGACCAATGGTAAGAATGAGATCATGTTAGCAACCAAACTTGGAAAAGTTTGCCGTTTCAATGAAGAGAAAGTTCGTCCGATGGGAAGAAACGCATCCGGTGTGATCGGTATCGATCTTGCTGATGAAGAAGGCGACAAGAATGAAGTTATTGGCATGATCTGTATAGATAATCCAAGCGCTAACGTTCTGGTGGTATCTGAAAAAGGATACGGTAAACGTTCTGAGATCGAAGAATACCGTGTAACGAACCGGGGCGGTAAAGGTGTTAAAACTATCAATATCACCGATAAAACAGGAAACCTCGTAGCTATTAAATCGGTTACTGATGAAAATGACCTTATGATCATTACCAAAAATGGTATTACCATTCGTATGAATGTGAAAGACCTGAGGGTAATGGGTCGTGCAACGCAAGGCGTAAGGTTAATTAACATCCAGGAAACCGACGAAATTGCTGCTGTTACCAAGGTTGATCACGAAGATGAGCCGGAGAATGAAGGAGGAGGAGAGGTTCAAAATGACGGGACGCCTGAAAATAATACACCAACGGGGGATATCACGCAATAAGTGGTATAAGTTTAATGTAATTTTAATTTAATTTAGCGACTCAAAATAACGAAGTAGTCCGCCTAAAAAGCGGACGCTTCATTACTAAAAAAACAAAAAATGAAAAAAAGCATCATTGCATCGATTTCGTTAAGTATTTTAGGCTTAACAAGTTTAATGGCTCAGCCTACACTGGTAGAGAAAGTAGAACCGCAAGCCGGTAAACTGGTGATTCCATACGAAAAATGGAAATTACCGAATGGTTTAACCATCTTGCTCCACGAAGATCATTCTGATCCTGTGGTGAACGTAATGGTAACTTATAAGGTAGGTTCGAATCGCGAAGATATAGGCCGTTCAGGATTTGCTCACTTTTTTGAACATATGATGTTCCAGGGTTCTTTACATGTTGCAGATGAAGAACATTTTAAAATGGTAAGTACCGCAGGTGGAAATATGAATGGTTTCACACAGGAAGATAAAACCGTTTATTACGAGACCTTGCCATCAAACTACCTTGAAATGGGTCTTTGGTTAGAAGCTGACCGTATGGGTTTCTTACTGGACTCTTTAACTACAAAGAAATTCGAGAACCAGCGTGATGCCGTAAAAAACGAAAAATCGCAGAACGTAGAGAACCAACCATATGCAATGGCGTTTGTTGAAGAGATCAATAAGGCTCTTTATCCTTCAAAGCATCCATACAGCTGGCCGGTTATTGGTTACGTTGATGATCTGAATCGTGCTACAGTTGATGACGTGAAAGCATTCTTTTTACGTTGGTACGGACCAAACAATGCGATCTTAACTGTTTCAGGTGATTTCAATCCGAAAGACGCATTAACTATGATCGACAAATATTTCGGAACTATTAAACCATGTCCTGAAGTAAAAAAATTACGCGTTCCGCCTGTTGTGATCCCAACTGATAAATACACTGCTTATAAAGACAGAACATATTTTCCACTTAACTTACGTGTTTACCCTACAGTTCCGCAATACCACCGTGATGAACCGGCCTTAGACCTTTTAGGTATGATGATGGGTGGAGGAAACAACTCTGTATTCTATAAGAACTTTGTGAAAAATGAAAAAGCTGTTCAGGCATCTGTTAATCACCGCGGAAAAGAATTATCAGGTGAATTCTCGATCCAGATCTTCGCCTATCCGCCTGAAGATTTCAACTTAGAGAAATTATTCACTGAGATCGACGAGAGCGTTAAGAAAAGCATAGATGATTTCGAAAAAACCGGAATTACTGATGAAGCGTTATCCCGTGCGAAATCGGAAGTTGAATCAGGTTTTTATTATGGTTTGGATGAAGTGTTCAATAAAGCTTCAACGATATCTGAGTGGGAGCGCTTATTAGGAAAGAGCTCTAACGTTTCTGAAGAGATCGACCGTTACAATAAAGTAACTAAAGAAGATATCGCACGCGTATTCAATAAATACATCAAAGGTTCAGGTGCAGCCATCTTAAATACATATCCTATAACTAACCAAAAAGATTCAGTAAAATCTGTGAATCCGTACGCAGGAATGGCAGGACCGTTAAGTCCTGAGGTTTTAGCATTGAAATATGCTCAGAATCCTGATAAATTTGACCGCGCCGCTCGTCCGGTTCCGGGCACCCCTAAAACAGTTAAAGCTCCTGAGTTCTTCCAGACATCTTTAAAGAATGGAATGAAAGTTCTGGGAACAAGTTCAACTGAAAGCCCGATCATCACTATCAATATCAATCTTGAAGGCGGTACCCTTGCGTTATCTCCTGATCAGTACAAAAAGATGGGTATTCCTGAAATGTGTGCAGGGATCTTAAATGAAGGCACCAAGAATTACACCACCGAGCAAATGTCAGCCGAACTGGAAAAATTAGGAAGCTCTATCTATTTCAGTTCCGGAAAATATAATAATTCGATCAGTGTATCTTGCCAGAAGAAGAACCTGGATGCTACATTAAAATTATTAGAAGAGAAGCTATTGAATCCAGGTTTCAACCCGGAAGATTTCAAGCGTGGAAAAAAACAATATAAAGAGAGTATCAAAAACGATAAGACCAGTCCGAACACAATGGCAAGCAAAGCTTTTGCTCAGGCTATTTACGGTGCATCTTCCGTTCTTGGTATGGAGCCAACAGCGAAATCTGTTGACGCTATCGAATTACAGGACCTGAAAGATTATTTCGCATCTGCTTATTCATCAGCAAATGGTAACATTGTTGTTGTAGGTGATATTAAAGAAAGCGAGATCCTTCCAAAATTAGAATTCCTGAATAAGATGTCGAGCAAACCTGTAAAAATGCAGCCTATACCTGAATCACCTGCTGCTTCCGGGCAACAGTTCCTGATCGTTGATAAAGTTGCTGCTCCGTCTTCGGTGATCACTATGGGATATCCTTCATTGAAATATGATGCAACAGGCGATTATTTCAAGAACCAGATCGCTAACTTTATTTTCGGTGGTAATTTTAACAGCCGTCTGAATTTGAATCTGCGTGAAGACAAAGGTTATACTTACGGTATCTATTCACGTTTCAACGGAAATAAATATACCGGAACATTCTCAATCGGTTCTTCCGTAAAACGTCCTGCTACTATTTTATCTTTAATGGAGATCACTAAAGAGTTCAATAAATTCGTAAATGAAGGTTTAAATGATAAAGATCTTGAGTTCACAAAGAATTCAATGCTGAATGTGGAAGCTTTACGTTATGAATCACCATACCAAAAAGCAAGCTTCCTTGGTAACATCGCCTATTATAACTTACCAAAAGATTATGTTACACAGCAAAACACAATTCTGAAGAACATCACTAAAGAAGAACTGAACGCACACATCAAGAAGAACTTTGATATGAGTAAAATGACAACTGTGATCGTTGGTGACAAGAATTATATTGAAGCAAAATTAAATGACGCGCTGAAAGACAACAAGAACAAGGAAGCGTTAAACAATGTTAAGTTCAAAAAAATGTCTGTTGATTAATTATGCATTTGCATGCTATTTGCGTCATTAATTAAAAAGAAATAAACCTATATGAAATCATTCTTGACCATTACACTGGCTGCCCTGAGTGCTATAGCAATAGCTCAGGACAACCAGGTGTTGAACTCGATCAATTACCTTAAGAGTAAGGAATTTGATAAAGCTAAAGCTGCAACTGATCTGGCGGCTGAAAATGAAAAAACAAAAGGTTCCGCTAAAATGTGGAAAGCTCGCGGAGATGTTTACCGTGCCATCTACGCTGATACTTCCTCAAAAGTGAGAGCTCTTGATGAAGAGGCAGAAGAAAAAGCCCTGAAAGCTTATATCAATTGTTTAGCCATCGACTTAAAAGAAAATGCAAAAGATCCGATCTACAAACCGGATGTAAAAGGCCCGATAGTTATGGCTGCCAATGCTACGAACAAAAAAGCCGCGCGTTATGGCCAGGCGAAAATGTTCGATAAAGCTTTAGCCGCTTATGACCTGGTTGAAAGTGCGCTTATTTATGATTTTGATGAAGGGATGAAGCGAAACAACATCACCAAAGAAAAATTAATGTATAACAGGTACGATATGTATGGAAGAGCTAACGACATTCCTAAAATGCAGGAATACGCGGATAAATTGATCGCTATCAATTATAAAGACCCGAAGGTCTTTGTTAATATGTCGAACGTTATGATCGGCGCAAAGGATACCGCTAAAGCTTTATACTATATTGAAAAAGGAAAAGTATTGTTTGATGATAATATGGATCTTGTGAATCAGGAGATCAACATTTACCTGGCTCGCAAAAAAACAACGGAGTTAAAAGATAAATTAATAGCAGCCATTGCAGCTAACGATAATGAGGTCCTGCATGCTATCCTGGCTAACATTTATACAAAAACAAATGAATTAGAGAAAGCTGAAGCTGAATATATGAAAGCTTTAGAGATCAAGCCTGATTACGAAGTAGCGAATTACAACTTAGGCGTTGTGTATTTTAATAAAGGTAACGAATGGAGTAAAAAAGCCGGAGACCTTCCTCCGAAAGAAGCTGCAAAAGCAAAAGAATACGATGCTAAAGCTTTGGAAGACTGGAAAAAAGCGATCGTGTATTTTGAAAAATCATACGAAGTAACACCTGATAAAGCAACTAAACAACGTTTACGTCAGCTATTATTAAAAACAGGCGAGACTGAAAGAGCTGAAAAATATAAATAATACCAAATTTGTTCTCTATGCTTAAAAAAATAATTGTCTCTGCTTTATTGATCAGTTTAAGCACATTTTGCATTGCTCAAAAATCAAAAGTTAATGCAGCCTGGAGGGGATTGACGGATTATCAGTCAACCCTGAAAGAAAAACCGGATCCTTCCTATTTAATGAAAGCGAAGGAAGCTATTGATGCTGCGGCGGCTAATGAAGAGACAAAGAGCAATCCGAAGATGCATGTTTACAGAACGCAGATCTATTACGAGGTTTTTAAAAGTAATTTAAAAGCTGAAGAAGAAAAAGCGGCTGCAACATCAGGAGACAAAAAAGCGAGAATGGAAACAGCTTACAGTAATGTAAGTACAAAAGAATTCTCAGAAGCTATCAAGTCGATCGAATTCGTAAAAACAAATTCAAAAGATCAAAGCCAGTTCCAGGAATTATTAACTACCGGATTATCGATGATCGATGACCTTAACAATTTAGCGGTTGGTTCATACAAAGCAAAAAAATACGATGAGGCTTCAGATTATTTCGAGAGTTCATTTAGTTTAAGCGGTATGTTGAACCAGGGCAGGAAGGATACCGTTAGTTTATTCAATGCTTCATTATCTGCTCAAAAGGCAAAGAACTATGCTAAAGTAGTAAAGATCAACCAGCGCATGGTAGATGAGAAAATGGCGAATGCCGGTACTTATCAATATCTCTACAACGCTAAAATAAATACACAGGATACCGCGGGCGCATTCACAACTTTACAGGAAGGCCGTAAATTATATCCGAATGATATGACCTTGCTGAACCTGGAAACAGATTACTTCCTGCAACGCGGCAGACAGCAGGAATCAGTAAATAATTTATTACTGGCTTTAGAGAAAGATCCGAATAACGCCATTCTTCATTTGATCGTAGCAAATACATTCGATAACATGGCTAATCCAAAAACAAAAGGTCCGGATGGAAAAGATGTAGACATGGTTAAGCCGGAGAATTTTGCTGAACTATTCGGAAAAGCGGAAGAACATTATAAAAAAACCGTTGAATTAAAACCAGGCAATCCGGAATACAGTTTTAACGCACTGTATAATTTAGGGGCTTTGTATTATAACTACGGTACTTATATGTACAACAAAGAAATGAACGACGCTACGATCACTAAATTAGCTTCAAAGCAAAAAGAGATCATGGCGAAATGTACAGAGCAGTACAAGAAAGCTATTCCGTATTTTGAACAAGCTTTAGAATTCAAAGCAGATGACAATTCAACATTGCAATCGCTCCGCCGGTTATACCTATTGGTAGGTAATGAAGCCAAAGCTGCGGAGATCACCGCCAAACTTAATAAAGGAAAATAAATTTAAGCCCCTAGAACAGGGGCTTTTTTAATGGCATAAAACTAATAAAATGAAAGTAGAATCAATTAAAATAAAATCAATCTTTGGGTGAGTTGTATAAGTATTTCATGAAATCTATTTAACATAATGTTAATTATAGTCGGCGAGTCCAAGACAGTAACACGCTGATTTCAAGCGCCGAACTATAATATATCGTTATGTCTGCGGAACTCGCGTTCCTTGCCCTAAATGGTAAATAGCCCCACGAATTAAAGATAAATACCTTCGGTGAGCTTTAATTCCTGCATATCCCACACCTCTCGCTCCAAAAATTTCAGCTTTATTCGTAAATTAGAGGTATGAATAAAGATATTGTTGGTAAAAAAATAAGACATAAAGAAACAAAAGAAATTTGTCTTATAACCCGAATTAGAGAAAACGATAATAAGTTAAACGCCTATTTCGTGCCACTAAATAATGACGGAAAAGGAGAAGATAACGGAATAGAAATGTTTATTGATATTAACCTTCTTGAGGAGTTTTATGATCTTGTTTAAAAAACTCAATCGCATCCACTTCCAATTTCATTTTATAAACTTCACCTTCCGTAATGTTTATGTAGGGATGTTTTTTTTTAAACGAAGTGATTAGCTCATTTATTTGATTTTCAAAATCATTTTTTTCTTTTATTAAGTCTTTAATTAGCATAGTTTATTTAATAGGTGTTCTTAAAAGCGCCAAACGGATATACAAACAACGATGAAGGTCTTAACAATCGTTCTCGCCGTAATTGGTGGTTTGACTTTAACTTGGGAGATTTTAAAATATTGCTTTCTTGAAAAGCATGATTCAATAAACTATTACTTTTCTTTATTTTAGAACTAACGGTCATCGTCTTACCGTCTATTCGATTTCTTTGAAATCGTAGTATCATCTCTTCGATGAAATTTTTGCCCTTCTGCTTCTCTAACGTACCGCTTACACTGTCAGCTTTGGCGGTACTTTTAGCCAAAGCTATATTAACATAACGTGAAATTATAGATATATTTAAAACATTGATTTAAAGTGATTTAAGTGATATTTATTGTAAATATAAGGATAATTCCTTACCATTGTATATGAAGTATTCCATCTTCTCCGTCCAGGATCATCACCCTTCTTTTAAGCGCTCAATTCCTAAACTTTATATAGAAGTTTTAGAACAAGGGATCCTCGCCGATCAATTGGGTTACGATTCTTTTTTTGTGGCTGAACATCATTTCCATGAATACGGAGCTGTTCCTAATCCCGCCATCTTTTTAACGGCTTTAGCCCAACACACCAAACGCATTAAACTCGGTCCTGCAATCTCAATTCTAACCTTCCACAATCCTTTAACAGTAGCTGAGAATTACGCAATGCTAGATATCTTATCCAACGGACGCGTAATCCTTGGTGTCGGCTCCGGTTATTTAAAACACGAATTTGAAGGCTACTCTATAAACCCCGAAGAAAAACGCCAACGCTTTGATGAGAACCTCTTTGTATTAAAACAAGCTTTGGCCGGACAAAAACTGAATTTTAAAGGAAAATTCGGTTCTTATAATAACGTGCAAACTAACGTCCAGGTTACACAGGCTCAAATTCCTTTGTATGTCGCGATTCTACGTTCTGAAGCGGCTTATTACGTCGGTAAACAAGGAAATAACATTATTTGTGTCCCGTACGCTTCGTTAAACGATTTTTCAGAGATAAAAGATCTTTATACAGATTTTAAAAAAGGGTTTTCAGAATCCGGTAAACAAGATCCTCAAGCTTTATTCGCATTTCACGCCCATGTCGCTGAAACTAATGATCTCGCCCGTAAAAATGCTGAAGATGCTTTTAATTTGTACGTCCGCACCCGTTTATACGCGAAACAACAAACTTATAACGACGTTTTACAAACAGGATTACATTTATTCGGTTCTGTTGAAACTGTTGCAAATAAAATCGTAGAGTTGCATAAAATTGGTATAGATCATCTCCTGTTATTACAAAACTTCGGAATGTTGCAACCCGAATTAGTAAAGAACTCCATGAAACTTTTTATTGAACAGGTAAAACCACTTGTTCAGCAAAAGATCTCTGCTTCCGCATCAAATTAAGAATCTTTTATCGTTTTGACAGAAAGTTCCGCTTCTTCCGGCAATTAACTTCCTCTGCTTCAATATAAATTTCTTTGGCAAGGTTAATGTATATATACTATCAGATAACCAAGACTTAAAAAAGAAGATAAAGTTGCATTCATTGCAAAAGGGCCCGGGGCCTACAAACGAAATAGCAACAAGTGAAATAGAAGTTGAGAGACAGATAAGTCATGGTAAACCGCTCTAAAGAAATTTGGGGCGGTTTTTTTAACACAATAACTGAAAAGGATCAAAAGAAAATGAAAAAAGGACTAATAAAATATTTTGCGATTTTTATCTACGGTATGGGTATGTTAATTGTATTGAGTAAAAAAGAACATTCTAATTATTCAACAGCGACTAACGGTCATAAAGCAAAGACATATTCGAATACAACCGATTTTACTGATGTAAAACATGTAAGTGCTCAGAAATTTTTTAGCAGCAACGAACGGTTTACACTTCGTTTCTCAGATAACGATTTATCATTCCTGTATTGATCCTATCATTTTGATAAAATTTAAACGTTCTTTAAAAACTTAAATCACAGTAAGTCAATCAAAAGCACTTTGGCACTCAGTTTGTAGTATTATGTATAGGCCGGGTTTTAGGATACTAAATACCAGCGGGCTTTGAAAAAGTAGTTGTTAAACAGACTCCTGGTAAATTGGATATATAGATCCTCTCCGGAGCACACAGCAAGGAATTAATCCTAAACAGCTACAACGAATATATAAATAGAGGCGGCAGATGCAGGTCAGGATTCATAGGGGAAAGAAAAATAATTCAATCTCCGCTTCTATTCAAACCGCTTCGGTTCTACCGGGGCGGTTTTTTATTAAAATGAAAAGAACACTTACATATTTGATCCTGGTCTTGGCATTAACTGTAAATACTATTTCGTCTCAGGTTGTCATGCATCCGCCGGAAGCAAAAGGAAAAACGCAAACCCGTTTTTATTACTTACCGGATCACCAAATATACTATGATCTTCAAAGCTCTCATTTCATCTACTGGAATGGAACTGAATGGAAAGACACAGATCTATTACCGGTTAAATATTCTCAAGTTGACATTAACAACACAGAAAAAGTAATGTTGAATGATTACAGCGGCAATAAACCTTATCTGCATTTCGCAGCACATAAAATAAAATATCCGAAAGGTTATAAAAATCCGGCGCCGAGAAATACTAAGCCATATGATCTGAGATAGTAGTTTCCGACCCTCTTCGCGGGCCCCCATGTCAAGACGTAACTATATATTAGTTTACCACAAAAATCACTTATTCGGTAACACAAAGTTTTTGTAATATAAATATGTTTTAATTGTTTGATAATCAATATTTATAAGCTAATCACAAAAGAATTATTTTAATCTTATTTAATATAAAGGCAAAATTGCCTTTTAAAAATGGAAAAATTACCTTATATTTGTAATATGAAAACAGCTGAAATAGAAATGTTGGAAGAAATTCCCTCGACAATTGACACAGATAAAACGCTTCAACTGCTTAAATCAAGCAAGGGAAGTAAAAGATATTTTGGTATGCTTAAGTCATTGACAAATGAAGATGATAAAGAGATATCTCATTGGTTAGATATAAGCGTAAAAACTTATAGAAGTTACAAAAACACCAAAAAGGTTACTAAGTTATCTTTAGTCGAACATGTTATTATGCTTCTTTCTCTATTTAAACATGGTTTAGAAATTTTCGGTTCTTATACCGATTTTAAACAATGGCTTGAAAAAGAAAATTTTTATTTTGATAAAAAACCGCCTAGTGAATTTATGGATAGTATAAGCGGCATAAAATTTATTGATGATAGGCTTACTGCTTTAGAATTTGGTGACAATGCATAACGATGGAAGTATTTAGAATCTCAAGTAGTAAATACTCTAATAAATTAGTCGCGTCAGGAAAAGCTGCCCGGTGGAATCGAGACAATCAGTTTGTCCTTTACACAGGACAATCAATAGCATTATCTACGTTAGAAGTTGTCGTTCATAAAAGCAGTATAAAAACAGCAATCAGATATGATTTGATGGTTATTTCACTCACCGAAGACGAACGTTTTTATACAAGGAAATTTATTAAGGATATGCCAACCAACTGGAGAGATATTAAGGCTTATCCGGCGTTACAAGACATAGGTAGTGAATGGTATACCAATAATCAATCTTTAATTCTGCAAGTACCCTCTGTTATTGTTCCCCAAGAATTTAATTATATAATTAACCTTCATCATCCGGACTTCTTAACAAATGTTTCATTAGCAAGAAATGAAGAGTTCTTCTGGGATGACAGATTATTGATTTTATAAAAAGAAATTATAAATTATTTTCATAATACGATTAACCAAACAATAAACTAACAATTAAAGTTGTGGTAAACTAATATATAGTTATGTTTAACAAGAGGAGATGTCACGCAGTGACAGAGGGGTCGAACTAATGATGCTGATCAATAATACATACCTTACCTGATCTCCCCATCCTCGAGAAGCTCAATATAAAGTTGCTCCACTTTTTTACGCGCCCAATCAGTTTTTCTCAAAAAAGTTAAACTGGATTTAATCGTCGGATTCTCATTAAAACAACGGATCCGGATAATACTCCCTAATTCTTCCCAGCCAAAATGAAAGACAAGTTGCTTAACTATCATTTCTAAAGTCCTTCCGTGAAGCGGATCTGTCGATTTGTGTTCCATTACGACTTTAATCTCATTTTAATATATGGCCCCTCGTCAAGCTCAGGATGACACTTCGTTTTTATTTTAAACGCATTTTTATATGTGGAATATCGTCTTCGAGATAACTCTCACCTTCACTTTTAAAACCAAGATCACCATAAAATTTTTCAAGATAGCATTGCGCTGAGATAACAATTTCGTTGGTATTGAATACTCTTTTGGTTTCTTCAATGGCCTTTTTCATCAGCTCCACTCCACTGCCCTTGCCCCGGGAATTTTTATCTACCACCACTCTGCCGATCGAAGCTTCTTTATAAGATAATCCCTGTGGTAAGATCCTTGTATAAGCAACCAGCTTTTTTTCGGAGTTGTATCCTAGTAAATGGTAAGAATCCTGGTCTTTATCATCCATATCCTGATAATTACAATTTTGTTCAATTACGAAAATAGCACAACGTAATTTCAACGCTTCGTATAATTCATCAACGCTTAATTCTTTGTATGCTTTTAAAACAAATTGCATTTAGATATATCTCTTTCGGGTCACTAATTATTTCAAATTCTAATTCCATTAGTACAAATTCGTGTAATTCGCGGCTAATAATTCCCAACCGATAACATTACCAAAGTACAAGCTTCAACTGTCTCAATCCCTTTTTCGCGTGCAGCTTTTTCGAGAACAGGATTTTCAGTCCCGGGATTAAAAATCAGACGTTTCGGTTTCAAACTGAAAATGTAATCCTGCCATAACTCCTGGTTCTTAGGGCCGACATATAATGTGACAGTATCCACATTTTGAATATCCGGTTTGCCGGATTGAACTTCAATACCCTCAACGTTTCCTGCCCGCAGATCAACAGGATAAACTTTATGTCCGTGCCTGTGTAAACTCACTGTAGCTTTGTAGCCGTACTTATCCGGACTTGAAGTAGCTCCTATTACAACTGTATTCTTGCTCATCATTCTGTATAATTTAGATCCTTATGGAATGTTTCTTTAATATTTAATAAAGCGGCAATTGAAAGTATGGCAACCACTACTCCAACAGCAAGCGCAGCGTATTGGGAATCCGGTTTTCCTTCCGGAGTTCTGAATACAGTTTCAAAATAACGGAAACCAAACGTTAAAAGTATTACAGAACCCCTTACAAAATTCGGGGCGGTTGTTGTTGCCGTTGACCGGATGTTTGTACCGAATAATTCGGATGCTGTACTGATGAACACCGCCCAATAGCCTGTAGCAAATCCGATCATTGTGATTATTACATAGTAATATACTTCCGATATAACTGCGAATTTAAAATATAGAAATACCGAAGCGAATGTCATTAATAAGAACAGCGCTAAAGCTTTTTTTCTGCTTTGCAACAGTTGACTGATCGCACCGCTGGCCAGATCGCCGGCAGTAATTCCTAAATAAGCATACATGATAGATTTCCCCGCATCAGGTTTGAAATGTGTAATTCCCATTGAAGCGAAAATTTCCGGCGCAAATGTGATCAGGATCCCCATCACATACCAAACCGGAACTGCGATCATGATAATACTTAAATATTGAAATGCTCTTTGCGGTGTTTTGAAAAGATCGATAAAATGGCCTTTTCTCACATCACTCTTCTTAACTTTCTCAAACATTCCCGATTCAAAAACACCGATACGTAAAATTAACAGCACAAGCCCCATACCTCCGCCAATGAAAAAACTCCAGCGCCAATTGTGTATCACATCTCCCATAAAACCGGCGACGACCGCGCCGAATACACCAACTGTTGCGACTATCATTGTTCCAATACCACGTTTCTCTTTACTCATAGTTTCACTTACCAAAGTAATTCCCGCTCCTAATTCCCCTGCTAAACCAAATCCGGAAATAAAACGTAAAGCTGCATACCAGGGAATATTTGTCACAAAACCATTCGCAATATTGGCAAGGGAGTACATTAAGATAGATCCGAACAGAACTGATAAACGTCCTTTCTTATCACCCAGCATTCCCCAGAATAATCCGCCGACAAGCATACCACCCATTTGCCAATTGAGGAGTGACATACCAATGGTCTTTAAATTTTCAGGAGTTGCTTCAGTACCTAAGATCTGCGTTAAACTATCTTTCCGTTCAACACTGAATAACACAAGGTCATAGATATCTACAAAATAACCGAGTGCGGCAACAATAATAAGTTTATTAAAGTACTGGGAACCTTTTACAGAATTCATAAATTACTGTTTCAAGATTTTTTTAGTGATATTAAATCCTGCGCCCGAAAGATTTACAAAATACATTCCCTGTTTATACTCAGCAACTTCATTTAAGTGAATAACTCCGCCACCAGGACCCGTTAAAGTTTGATCATACAAAGTTTGTCCGAGAACATTCGTAATAGCTACATGAATATTTTCAGAAGGCAGATCATTGATCCAAATATTCACTTCCCCTGAAAAAGGATTCGGATAGATCCTGATATTGTGATCGATTGGTGATTGTTCATTTACAGAAACAGTAATTAAAGTGGAATATGATTTGGCTGCACACATGTCCGGTATCCCCCACCCTATCCGGTTATTTGGAGCTGACGCGCTGTCCGCTGTTGCTTTCAAAGCCTGGATGATCTGCATATTAGTAGCAGCTTTTCTCGATTGCCATAAACAAGTTGCAGCTCCTGCTAAAACCGGCGTGGCAAATGAAGTTCCGTTACCAAAACCACAACCGCTATAACAAACATAAGCAGGTCCGCCTTGCGCAACAAGATCAGGTTTGATCCTTCCGTCAGAGGTAGGTCCGTGTGAACTAAATCCGGAATAAGAACCTGTAGATCCTACTGAACCTACACTTATTATACTATCAGCATCTGCAGGTACACCCACATAATACCACGGGCCTCCTCCTTCGTTACCGGCAGCATTCAATACCAGCATACCTTTGCGCGCTGCCATGGTTGAAGCAATACTCATAGGAGCGGTTTTTCCATCAAGCTGCGCATAAGTATGATCATTCAATCCGCCGTCAAATTCAGTATAACCTAATGATGTAGTAAGAACATCTGCACCAACACTGTCGGCGAATTCCGCACCACGGATCCAGTTGTATTCTTCGCTGATAGTTTCAGAAGAAACATCTTCAGTACGCAGTAACCAATACATTGCTTTAGGAGCAGTTCCGATAATATTCCCCGGATCTAATCCCGCCATGGTAGATAAACATTGTGCGCCATGAGTATGATCTTCGAATACCATTGTGTCACCCGTCACAATATCACGTGTACCTAATAATCTGTTCTGCATGAACAAACTATCATAAATATTATCTAAATGAACATCCTTGAAACCTGCATCAAGTACAGCAATGGTCATGCCTTGTCCGCGGAAACCCATATTATGTAAACAATCTGCCCCGACCATGGTAGCTTGTCCGGCAGCCATTCCATAATTGAACGCTGCAGTTTTATTGGAGCTGTTATCCGGGTTGATCTCTGTTTCTGCTAGAGGGAAAGAAATTTTATAACGGTTGACAGGACTGGTACTCTGAACAAACGTAAAACTATTGATAGTAGCTAAAGCAGTCGCCGTAAACGAATTCCCGATACTAACCACTACGCCATTCAACCATTTTGAACGGTATAATACCATTACATTCGTTACCCCATCCACCTGGGTAACATAAGAAGGCGTTACCGGGAGATCCGTATTATCCAGCATGATATTCTGATCGATACGGCGCTGAATGGATTTTGCAGATAAGAACGCAGAAGCAGCTCCTAACGAATACGGCGTTCCGTTCTTATTCTTGAATTTTATCCAGAATTTTTTCTGTGCTGAAACATTCTCAGAAAGGACCAAACTGAAAATGATAGTAAGTGCGAAAAGTATTTTTTTTGTCATAATTCTATTTTTTATTTATGATGAAATGTGTCCCGAAAGGGATTCTGCTTCATCACTCTGTTCCATAACTAACAACCCTTGATGTATAAATAACTCCTGATTTTTGAGCAATGTTTATTGGCTGAACTGTAAGCGATACAACACCGGGCATTTTAAGATCAATGATCTCCCTGTAAACCAATCCGACGTTCTTAGCATATTTCTCTGCAAAATATTCACGTGAAATCAGGGTCGGGAAATTCTTGTGCTCTATCAAAGCAACTTTTTCAAAATTATGTCCGTTAATAGTCTCCGGTTGGTCCACAAACAAATATTTGTATTCCATTTCACCAAGTGTATTAGTTGCATTCCCGTTCCAGGTGCTGCCTTCCTTTACAGGAAAGATCAGTTTCACGAAACGTATATTCTCTTCTACTACCTCTAAAGTTTTACCGGTATGATTGAACTGCCACACATCTTTAATGGTCCACGGCATAGCAGTATAAGAAACAGCCGCATTGAATTTCTTTATATAACGGTGTAATTTAAAAGCCTGTTTCCCTGCCGGATCAGTAAATTCGGCTTCTACCTTTTCTTTTACCTGGTACTTATAATGCGTTGAATCAAAGGTGAATTCATCGTATACAATGCTATCCACATCATACACCACATATTTGCCAATAACTGCAGGATAATAAGCCTCTCCAAGATCAACTTTTTCAGGTTCTTTCTTCTTTTTACAGGAGAAAATTCCCAGTCCCGTAAACAGGAGAATGAGTATAAAAAGCCTTTTTTTCACTTCCACTAATTTACCAATAATATTGTTGAAATAAAAACCCTTATTTATACTAACTTTCAAGTGATTTATAGTGTTATTTAAGGGCACTTGGAATGGTATAATATTTTGATATAATTTAATTGAAGGATTATACCATTTCTTACTAAATTCGTACCTTAAAATCAATAAAATGGCAGATTTCTCTAAACATAAATTCGGCACCAAAGCTATTCACGCAGGTGCCGATCCCGACCCAAGTACAGGCGCAATTATGACCCCAATTTACCAGACCAGTACCTATGTACAGGAAAGTCCCGGTAAGAATAAAGGCTACGGCTATGCCCGCGGTAAGAACCCTACCCGTGAGGCCTTACAAAAGAACATTGCTGCTTTAGAGAACGGTAAACATTGCCTTTGTTTCAGCAGTGGTATGGGTGCCACAGATGCGGTTATAAAATTATTACGTCCCGGTGATGAAGTTATTACAGGCGATGATCTTTACGGAGGTTCATACCGGATGTTCACCAAGATCTTTGAACCTTACGGGATCAAATTCCATTTCATTAATCTGAATGATGCGAACAATATTAAAAAGTACATCAACAAGAATACAAAAATGATCTGGGCCGAAACGCCGACTAACCCAACAATGCAGATCATTGATATCGCGGCTTGTTCTGCAATTGCGAAAGAAAATAATTTGATAATGGTGTTAGATAATACTTTTGCCTCTCCGTATTTACAAAATCCTCTGGCTTTAGGTGCCGATATTGTGATGCATTCCGTTACAAAATATTTGGGCGGACACAGTGATGTGGTGATGGGCGCTTTGATCACCAATAGCGATAAATTACACGAACAATTATATTTCATTTTAAATAGCTGCGGTGCTAACCCAGGACCAATGGATTGTTTTTTAGTGATGCGTGGCATTAAAACTTTGCATTTACGTATGGAACGTCATTGTTACAACGGAAAGAAGATCGCTGAATATTTAAAAACGCACCCGAAAATTGAGAAAGTATATTGGCCGGGCTTTACCGATCATCCGAACCATGAGATCGCGAAAAAACAAATGCGTGATTTTGGCGGCATGATCTCCTTTGTATTAAAAGGTGCAGACCTTAATGCGACATTTAAAATTGCCTCTTCCTTCAAAGTATTTTCATTAGCTGAATCATTAGGCGGAGTTGAATCTTTAATTAATCATCCTGTAACCATGACCCACGCTTCTATTCCAAAAGAAGAAAGAGAAAAAGCTGGTGTGGTAGACAACCTGCTTCGTTTGAGTGTTGGAGTTGAAGATGTGGAAGATCTGTTGGAAGATCTGAAACAAGCTTTGGGGTAAAATTTAATAAAGCGATAAGGATTACAAAAGTTCTTCTATAAGCTAGTTACAGTTAATGCGCCAAGACGACGAAAAGTGGTTGACTTGAAATTTAGACTTTTCACTCTTTTACTTTAAAAAAGCCTAAAACCAAGACAATTTATTCCCAAAAGGGGTATTTTTACACCCAAACCGGCATAAAATTAGTGTATATTTTACTATCTTTGTAGTACTAGTTCGTTATAAGGACATTACTTAATTTAGCAACAATGTTATCGCCAGCCTTAAATTACGACTTTATTTGTTACCCTTTAAAAACCCAGTATTTTGATCGGTTAAGTAGCTCCTTGCAAAACGAGGTGACAAATCTTTTTTCGACAATAGAAAAAGGTTTAATGAACGATCACGATTTGAAATCATTCTCGGCTTCACAATTGAAAAATCTTTTCAATTTAAGAATGAAAGCAATCGGATGGTTTCTGGAAGACAATCATCTAAATGACTTAAACCAAACCATTGACGAATGTTATGACGCTTTTGATTCATTGAATCAGAATTCTAAAATGGTTTATTTCGTAGAGAATCTAAAATATGCTTTAAGAGCAAACAGACGCCTTTTAAATTCCTTTGTTGAGCACGCTCATTCATCTGGAAATTCTGAGCAAATTGAAACCGAACTTAGATCTTCATTTTTAGAAATTAACTACGACCAATTCATAACTTCAATCGCTCTTGGTGTACCAGATGAGGATGCAGCACAAAGAATAATAGATTTAGTTGGCGCCTCATTATTAATAGAGTTTTCTGCTATCTCTGGCGGAATTTTAATAGAAAAGAAAATTGAGTTGTCAGAAGAAAAAGCTATTCAATTGACATCAGTAATTTCTTCCGCTGGACAAGACTATTCTGCAATTTGTTATGAGCTAGGTTTGTTTAGTCGTGCTAAATCTACCCATCCGCAAATGCAATTTGACAATGACTTTATTAAAGAACAACAACAGTTGGCTGACCTTGGTTTAAATGACTTATTGGAAAATTAAGAATGGCGGATCAATTTAAAACCGGGGACGTTGTTGACATAAATTTAGGCTCTCCTCCAGATCAAGTTAAAGGACATGAACAAGGCGAAAATCGTCCTTGCTTAATTATCAAATCATTTGAAAGACTGGGTCTTTTGATTGTTATTCCGGTAACGAGTACACAACAAAAATACTCTCTCTATACAATCGTAGAACTTCCAACTGGTTCAGGTGGCTTGACAAAAACGTCTTATGCTCTTTGCCATCAAATAAGAACTGTCTCTCTAAAAAGAATTACAAAAAGACGAGGCTCGATTACTTCTAGGGACTTGAGTAAAGTTATCACTGTTCTGAGAGACACCTTAGAAATCTAAAAAGTTTATTTCGTTTTTGCGGACATTGACAGAAAACTGTGTGCGGCACACAACCTATAACAGCACCTACTAGCCATTGGGCGGAAGAGGGTCATTGTCGCGCGCTATTAAAAGGTCGCTTCGCGAAATTTAATTTACTGCGGCTATTTTTGGGATCATTAGAACTTAATGCAGTAGATTTAGGAAAGTTCTTTGCTTTACTTTAAACTAACGGTCGGCAGACAGTGGTTAAGTAGTGTTTTAGCATAGTGTAGTAAGAAAGTTGCGATGTGCAGCAGCGTTTTAACAATGTGCAGTAGTGTTTTAACAATGGGCAGTAGCATACTGCCATAGTTATCGTGTAAACACCGTTAGTCGTTTAACATTTTTGGGAATGTCCAAAAGACTGTGTAAATGAAAAACCGGATTCGCCAACACGCAATTATAACAGGTGGACTGACATCCGTATGCGTCTCGAAGACGTTTTGTACTTCTCACGTCGCCTATACGCTCATATCCGCGTCATGTTATCACCAGTGCCCGTCGACCGGTGTGTATCAACTAGAACCGGCCAAACTATGTGTATCGACCTATGTGTAGGCGGAAACACAAAATGCAAACACTTTCACCGTGTTAACATTAAGATCAGTTCTACGCATACAACATGGTGAACATCTGGGTGGCCGCTACTGTTTATAACACAAGGTAAGCTCAATGCTGGTAGACCGGCGTTCAGGAAATTTTGTATCTTTATAAACGTAAAGCGGTTAAATGTTCTAGCCTCCTAATAGATTAGACTCGTAGTGACAAAATTAAATTAATTTAAACAACTATTAATTATGAAAAAGTTGCAATTCAAAATAAGCATCAATGCACCTGTAAGCAAAGTTTATGATTCCATGCTTGGTATTAAGAGTAAGTCAACGTATGAACAATGGACTGCTTTGTTTAACCCCACATCTACCTATGAAGGAAGTTGGGACAAGGGAAATAAAATTCTTTTTATTGGAGTAGATGAGAAAGGAGAAAAGGGAGGCATGGTTTCCAGGATAGCTGAAAACATTCCATACCGGTTTGTTTCAATTCAACATTACGGCCTTGTTAAAGCCGACAAAGAAATTACAGAAGGGCCTGAAGTGGAAAAATGGGCAAACGGATTAGAAAACTATACCTTCGAAGAAAAGAATGGAACTACAACTGTTACTATTGACTTAGACACCATTGAAGATTTTTTAGATTACATGAATGAAACTTACCCAAAAGCACTCAATAAATTGAAAGAAATTTGTGAAAAATAACATTTCAATAATAATTTAAAATACAAACTAAAGGCAAACCGTTAAGAAACATGAAACGCCTTACTTTACTATTAGCCATATTTGTTTCAAGTATTTCATTCAAAGCTTTCGGGCAAGAGGTATGGACAATCGGCCCTATGTTGCATTATAACTTTGGTGGTGAAAAAAGACATTTTTCATGGGCGCTGGAAATAGCTTACTGGAATATAAAAAATGTCCCGTATAGTATAGATGGAGGTATTGAATTTGGAAAGAAACGAATAAGGTTTTACAGTGAGGTGCAAACCGGCATCGGCGTTACGGGTATTGCTGTAGGCCCGGTACTGGAAATCAATAAAGCTGAACATAAAGCGCGTTTAGGATTTCAAACAACTTTATGGGTGAATTATTTTATAGGTGTTGATTACAGGTACAGACGCATCGATAAAACCGGTTTTAACTGTGTAGGCACTTATGCTAAACTTCCATTTGCAACAAAAGACATGAAATCCTCGAAGGGCGGCGGCTATCATGATTGGGACGATTAGAAATTGCCGGAACGACTCTTATATATAAAACAATGCTCTATACTTTCTGCGTTATGACAAAAAACAAATTCTTTATATTTTCTATCCTGCCTGTCTTCTTATTTATTTCCGCACATTCACAAGATGCAGGGCCGAAATTAAATTCAAAAGACATTGGTGTTTTAGTTGACAGTGTTACCAAAGCACTTAACCGCTGGTATATTTTTCCTGATAAATCCGCTTTAGTAGAAAAAACTCTGAAAACGAATTACAAAAAAGGCCTTTATAACAAAGCTAACAACAGCAGGGAATTGTCCATGCTATTGAATACTGATATCCAGGCAACTTACAAGGATAAACATTTAGCAGTGCGCTATAATCCAATGATAGAACGTCACTTGCTGACTACAACTCCGGATTCCATAATAAAACTAGAAGAAGAAATGATGCTGCAGGATGACAGGAACAGGAATTTTGATTTTATTAAAGTAGAAAAACTTCCCGGTAACATTGGTTATTTACGCTGGGATGGTTTTGCCGGCAATTTAACTGAAGTAACTCCTATAATGGATGGGGCTTTCCGTTTTGTCGCAAATACAAAAGCTCTGATCATCGACATGCGTTATAACGGTGGTGGTTCTCCTCAAACTGTTCTTGCAATGGAAAATTATTTCTTCGATAAAAAAATTCCAATGACACATATTATTGATTTCAACAAGGACACACTGAAACAATACATCGATCCGGCAAAAACAACTTTCAAATTAAAAATGCCTGTTTATATTCTCACCGGCAAAATAACTTTTTCGGGTGCTGAAGATTTTACATACGGTATGAAACATTCAAAACGCGCTGTTGTTGTTGGAGATACTTCAGGTGGCGGCGCTCACCCTACTGATGGTTTTTTAGCAGGCAAAGGATTTATAATTAATATCCCAACTGCGCGTTCTTACAGCGAATACACAAAAACCGATTGGGAAGGAACAGGCGTTTACCCGGATTTTCCGATTAAGTCTGAAAAGGCAATGGCAAAAGCGCAAGCATTAATTCTTTACGATCTTCTCTCAAAAACAAATGATGAAGACCAGAAAAAAAGATTGAAATGGGATCTGAATGCACTAAGAGTAAAAGTATCTGCAAAAGACAGCCTGAAAGTTCCGAATGAGGTCTTGTCAAAATATTGTGGTGAATACACACCTGACGTAATTGATCAACAGAATTCAAATTTATCCTTTATTCTTTCTTGTGATAATTTGATCAGGAAACATCCGCATCCTTCCGTACCAGATGTTACTTTAATTCCTGTATCAAACAATAAATTCATTTATGGAGATGACACAGGAAAAACACTCGAATTCGTAACCGATAAGAACGGAAAAGTGACTGACCTTTTCTTCAGATGGTGGACAGGCGAAATTCATTTTAAAAAATTGTAATACTCCCATTTCGGAAAACAAGTGTTTTCCACTCTTAGATACTTGAAAATTTAAATTATTTTAGTCAATCTAAAATTTTAGAATCACTCCGTCTAAAGTATCTCATAATTCATCGGGGGCTTTAATACATTCATTTACATGTTAATAATTATAGGCTTTCACTCCAATATTTTAACAAAAAAGGCAAGAATTCATTTGTAAATTTACGTGTCCCAATTTTATTGCGAGTAGATCAAGTGAACACCCTAGAGGGGAATCCCTGCCCCGAAACCGCTTCCGACTATCACATTAGATTAAAATTAAAACCAAGCATTGCGTTTTGCGTTGCTGAGTTTTAAGTATTGATCGGACTAAAGTGTTTTTTCAAATGAAAAGACCTTACTGAACGATCTATGCCTGAACTTTTGGGTTTAATAGGAGTATTTAGAAACTAAAAATGTAAATATAAAATGAGAACTGTATCCTTTGTATCTGTCCTCTTCTGTGCTTTATCTGTTTCCGCACAAAACACGGAAAACAGGAATGTAACGGTTAGCGCCACTCCACCATCTACTGTACCGGTAGCGGCAGCACGGCCTTCAAATGTTCCACTTACTGCAACCGAACCTTCAACAGTAGCTTTAACCCAGCGTAGTACAGATCCTGCGAATCCAACTCCGGAACAACAAGGCTATACTAAAAAGATCATTGGCGGTAAAGAAGTATACGTAAAGGAAACCGGGCAAATGACATTTTATTACGAACCAAAAAAATAATAAGGCGTCATGAAACAGAAATTACTTTTATTTATTGCGGTATTCATTCTTTTGATCCGGAGCACAACAGTTTTTTCACAAGCTACTTGCGCAAGTCCGTATAACATGGGTACAATTGGAACCGGGTCTACCTGTGCGACGTTTGCAGGTTCCGGCACTACCGGAAGCGCTCCATGTGCGGGTGCCGGTTACGGAGGCAGCGGAGGCGTTACCTATGTCAGATTCTGTACCGGGGCGAGTGTACAATGTATAAACTTCACTATAACCGATGGAACCACTACCGGAGGCAACTGGGCCGTTACTGTTTACAGCGCTAATTGCTCAACAGTTATGGATGCACAATGTTTAGGGAACAGCGGAACAGGTGCAACTTATAATACCGCAAGTCCTTCTACAAATACATTTGCACCGAATAGTTGTTATATAGCAAGATTCTGGAGCGCAAACGCCGGATCATTCTCTTTATGCGCCCAGGCGATGACGCCGCCAAACGATCTTTGTTCAGGTGCAACTCCGATCGGGCCTTCTTCTTTAGCAGGAAATAATTTTTGTATGACCTCTTTATCTCCGGGTGATCCCGCCCCTGCAGCATTTTGCGCGGGCTCTTTAGAGAATAATGCATGGTATACCTTTACAACTTCTCCAACTTGTATTTCACCTTGTACAGTAGTTGTCACAATTTCAAATATCACTTGTTCAGGCGGTGGTGCAGGATTCCAGATCGGCTATTTTACCGGAGCTTGCGGATCCCTGACCAACATTGGTTGTTCTTCAGGCGCCGGCGGAACAGTAACTGCAACAATCACCAATTTAACACCAGGACAAGTTGTAACGATCGGTATTGATGGTAACGCGGGTGCGAATTGTACTTATAATATCAGTGCTTCTAATACTATTCCGGTTCTTCCTATTGAATTATATGAATTCAAGGCGACTAAAGAAGATGATTATGTTCGTTTATTATGGAAAACTGTAACCGAACGTAACAATGATTATTTCACGGTTGAAAGAAGTGATAACGCCGTAGATTTTTATTCAATAGCTAAAATAAACGGAGCCGGAACAAGCCATAAACCCCTCTCCTATTCTTTTGATGATCATAACCCTTCAACCGCGGTTACTTATTACCGTTTAAGACAAACAGATTTTGACGGGAAATTTGCTTATTCAGATCCGATAGCGGTGGTAAATACAACAGATGACAAGCTCTCTGTTGCGCCAAACCCGGCGAACGACGCGATCACTATAAGCTATAATTGCGTTGCTTCCTCAAAAGAAGTGATGAATATTTACGATAACAAAGGTAATATTGTAATGACAAGGGAACTGATCTGCAGTGAAGGTTCGAATAAAATGAATGTTGAGATCAGCGGATTGGATAATGGCTTGTATATGGTATTCATCAGTCTTGGTGATAAATTATATAAGACACGTCTTATTAAGAATTAAGTCATGACCAAACGTATCTATTTTCTTATCTTATTACTGACCCTGATGGTGGTTGGCACTATCGGGGCTGTAACTTTTTAATTTTACAGCCGGAAAAAATATTGTTTCAGCTACATTTCCTACCCGGTTAACTTATTTAAAAACTTGATGTAACGCGATGCGTTTTTCATGATCGTACTTTTATAGTGTTTAACTAAAAAAATACGACCATGAAAAAAATATTACAAGGACTTGCACTTCTTACTATTCTGAGTTTAGGATTCATTTCGTGCAAAACTGCTTCGGTAATGAAGCGGCATTACAATAAGGGTTATTATGTAAGTAAGAAACATAAGCACGGCGAAATAAAAACAACAGAACAAACAGCACGAAAAGAAAGTACAGTTTCATTGGATCCTGCTCCCGGTGAAAAACTTGTAAAAATAACAGCACCTGAATTTAAACAGGATGTTATTATGAAAGATGAAATGCCTGTTGAAAATACAAGCACAGATCCGATCGCAAACAAAAAAGAAAAAGATAAAGCCATCGCAAACGCTTTTGGCGGGAAAGACCTGTTCAAAGGTATCACAAGTATGCCGCGCAGTCTCAGATCAGGTTTGGTTGGTCAAGATGATGTTGCGCGCGATGCATTAAGTTTATTGTGGATCGTTATTGTGGTGCTCCTGATCGTTTATATTGTTGGTTTGTTACTTGATCTGTTTGGCATCGGACCGATCTTCCACATCCTCGGTGCTATAGTATTGGTGTTACTGATCCTTTGGTTACTGAGAATTATTTAATTCTGTAACATTTTGCAAAGATTCCTGTAAAGATGCGGCACCGAAAATGTTGCATCTTTACTTATAACCATAAAAAACAAGACCATGAATACTTTATACGCTATAATCGGATTATTTGCAATCGGAGCGCTGGTCGGCTTGTACCTCTTAGCTCTTGTTCTGCAAAATAAAGAAACACCAAAGCTTGTTACATTGATTCACGGTACATTTGTGGCCACGGCCCTGATCATGCTGATCTATTATACTATGAATACAGCACCTCGGCCGGTTGAAGCGGTTGTTCTGTTCATTCTGGCTGCCATTGGCGGAGTGGTCGTTTTTTACAAAGACATTTCAAGACAGCCTATTCCAAAGTGGCTGGCTGTCGGACATGGCTTGATTGCAATTACAGGATTTATTTTTCTCCTGATGTATACGTTCGGTTCTTAGGTCAGCGAGCCCAACGGACGATACATTTAGATAATAACCTGGCGCGACTGCCATCATACAGCTTACTCCATTTCGATTTTAAATAAAAGAAATATGCTTTCGGTCCGAGATTAGTTATTCCACAAGCGTCGTACCATTGTTTGGCAAGGATCTTTTCAAAAACAGATTGATCAATGTACTTGATCTTTCTATTTTGTTCCAGCATTTTACTGAACCAGAACGACAGTACAGCAAGATCCTTTAAAGAAGTGATGATCTGTGAATTTCCTAATAAGCAATGCATTCTTAATTCTCTTTCAGTAAAACGGAAGCCGGCTCTTTCCAATAAAATTCTTCTCACTTTATTTCCATTCTCCATTTGTTCGTCACGGAATTGTCTGCTCACCTGCGAAGCATGTATCCTGTATTTTAACAAAATTTCAGGAATATCAGCGAACTTCGTTTTAAATAACAAACGGCTCCATAATTCATAATCTTCCGAATGTTTGTACTCACTATTAAAATAAGGGCTTTCTTTTTTGATCACCGAAGAACGGATCATTAAAGCAGGATGCACAACAGAAGAATTAAACAACATCCATCCGGCTATCCAATCATGATCATGATGCGAGGTCAAAGCAATTTGTTTCCCTTTTCCGAAATGAATATAATCACTGCCGCACACGCCTACTTCCCTGTTCTTGTTCATGAACTCCACTTGTTTTTTCAATCTGTCAGGCAGACTAATATCATCTGCGTCCATCCGTGCAATGTAGTCACCATTGCAAAGATCAATCCCTTTATTCAAAGTTTGAATTAAACCAAGATTAACGTCATTTTTAAAATAATTGATGCGGGGATCTTTAATGGATCTAATAAGTTCTTCAGAATTATCAGATGAGCCATCATTAATAACTATTAATTCGAAATTCCTGTAAGATTGTTTCAGAATGCTTTCAATGGAGTCTTTCACGAATCCACCCGCATTATAAACAGGCATTAAAACTGAAACAAGAGCTGAACTCATAGTTTAAATTGTGGGTTTCGGGAAACCTCAATCCTTTTTTAATCAGGCCTTGAAGTTCCCGGAACCACTTAATGTTAAGCCTCCACCTCTGTAACAATACTAGGGAAGATACGTACGTTACCGGAGTCCTCCTTACGGAACTGGTATGTATAGCGGTAATGGCTTTCCAAACCACTCTTGTTCGGGAGACCATTGATCATCATAATATTTCTGTTCTTCGCGAATTTTAATAATTCACGTAAGTAGTGGGCAGAGATCTGACCTACCTCGTCAATGATACAGTGTACTTTAAAATCAGAACTGCTCCTGTGAGAAGATTCTTTAATGAATACATGTAACAAAGTGATGTAGATAATAGCTTTCACAAGGATATCCGTTCCGGTACTTCCGATACTGTCGATCTTATGCGTCCATCCGGTTTCGTTCATACCTTCTTTAATATTGAACTTCAATTCGAACAGGTCTTGCAAACGGATCTCTTCCTGGTCTTGCTCTTTAATTGCAGAACGTAATTGCTCTAACAATCTTACAGCACGTGTACTGATCTCGCGCTTTGAACCTGTAGCAAAATCGGTATTAAATAACCCTTCACTGTACACTAAGCCATGTTCCTCACGGAATTCTTCGATCTTCTTCAGCAAACGGTAAACTTTATTATCCGATTCTTCGATCTTGATCTTGATGAACTCGATAAGCTTACTTTCTTCGAACTCAGCTTTCTTAAAGTCTTCTGCGATCAAAGTAATGATGTGCTGGATCTTATCTTTTTGTCCGCTTAGCTCTTTTACTTTTGTAGCGATACTGTCGGTTACTAAACCAATTTGGGTTGCAGTTTCTGCCAACGACATCTCGATCTTATTCTCATTGATGAATGAACGTAAATTCTGGGCAAAACGTTCGTATTCACCTTGCGTGGCATCATTACGGATGATAAAGTTAAAGTGGTTATCAAATCTGAATTTACCAGCATATTCATTCACATAACGCTGGAATGCAGTGTACTCTTCATTAAAGTGAGATTCGTTCTTTAACATCTGAGTACACAATTCCATGATATTATGATTGGTGCGCTTCGGTTCAGCGCGGTCAATGATATCAGCATGTTTAGTAAATACCGGTGTATCGCGGAAATTGGTAGTATAAAAATTGATCCCGTTGTTGAATTCGATCAACTCTTCATCAAAAGCACGTTTTTGCTTATTCAACTCCATACGCTTCAGGTTGAATTTACGCGTAGCTTCTTCCATTTGACCCGCCATGTCATTCGAAGTTTTTACGAACTCTTCTTTTTTCTGGATCAGGTCAGGTAATTTATCAAAGGTCTCACGCTTATCCTTTAAATAATCGTTTACCACTTGCTGGTATTGTTCGATCTCTTTTAAGGCTTCCTGAATTTCTTTGATACGGTTGTCGATCTGCTTGATCTGCTTACTGTCAACACCTTTAGCTTTGAAATTCGTTTCTTTCTCTTTCGATAATTGTTCTTCTTTATCTTCGAATTCCTTTACCTGGTTCTTCTTCTCAACTTCCAGCTCAGAGATCTCTGTTTCCTGTCTTTCTTTCAATTCAGCGATACGCTCTTCGTTATAAACGCGCAAACGTTCCAATTGAACATTGAAATCAGTCAAAACAGTATTTTTCTTTTTGTTTAGAACAGAAAGCTCTTCTTCAATTAAATTCAACTTTGCACGGTTTCCGCTTAACGAGGTTTCAATTTCAGTACCTGCTCTTTGCTTCCACTCTTCTAACTCTTCTATTAATTTTTGCTCGCGTTTATCAGCTAACTCTAACGAATAAGCTAAAACTTTCACGTCTTCTTTTAACTCACCTAATTGCTTACCGAAACGGTCAGCAGCCAACATTTTTTCTTCATTGTTTGCAACCTGGAATTGATTCAAAGATTCTTCAAGGTCTTTGATCTGGGCCAAACGCTCATTCTTTTCGTGCTGGTATTCTTCGATACTCTTAGAAACCACTTCAACCTGGCCTAATTCTAATTGAATGCCATATAAAGTTTTAGAAGCTTCTTCCTTGAACTCCGGTGTAAGATCAGTTCTGAATAATAATTTCTCATTCACAACCTTACCGATCGTAGTGTGCCAATCTTTTACGTGCTTTTCTAAATAACCATAGAACGCATCATGCTGAACATTTAACTTATCTTCAATTTCTTTGATCTCGGTTTTGATCTTGATGATCTCACCATTGATCTTATTGATCTGGTTACTTAATGAGGTCTTTAATTTCAACTCCATCGCTTCCCACTCACGTGTTAAAGTTGCAACCATGTTCGTCTTGATAGCGCGCTCACTCTTGTTCTTATAATTCACAGCGCGCAATTCAGCCAGCTCAGTTTCCAAACCTTTTATCTCAGCTTCATAGAAACGGGTGTTACGGATAACTTTCTCTTCCGATTTTAATTCATTGAACTCGATCTGCTTTGCTGTAGTTTCCGCTGTTATTTCTTCAATAGTCTCTTCACGTTTTGCTTTTAACTCAGTGTCTTTTTTGTTGTATTCGTTCTTCTGTAATAATTGTAATTCGTTATAGTGATTGAATACTTCCCCTGTCTTCGAATTGATCTTATTGATATAAGCACTCTTATCATTACGTAATTGCTCGATCAACGATGAATACTTCTGTTCAATACTTGATACGTTAGAAGTTAATGAATCATATTCACGACGTGCAATATTTAAGTCGACCTGTAATTTTTCACGCTCTGCGTTCTTTTCAACAGCTTGCTCAATATTTTTTTCTTTGTACTCTTTTAATTTTTTGTTTGCGTCACGAATAGTACGGTCGTAATAACCTATCTCCTCGCGGATATCTTTTTGCTTTTCTTCTAAATTGGTTTTGAAAGTATCATGTGCTTCGATGAGTTGCTCTAATTCCTCTTCCTTCTGTTTGGCGGCTTCACGTATCGATTCATTTTGAGTTTCAGCGAAACGAAGGCTGCTTCCTAATTTATCAGCAAGATCCATCTGGGTTCCTTTCAACATGTGAACCTGGTCGTATTTCTTATCGATCAATTCAACCAGTTGTCCGCTTTCTTTCTTTAAAAAAGTCTCAATATCCTGGTATTTTTCATTGAACTGGCGTAGCTGACGTTCTACCTGTTCTAATTTGATACTTGAATTCTCGGTTGTTAAAGAGTTAGCGATAAAATCTTTAATAAAACGTGAATCGATACTGCTCTTGGAACTTAAGAATACATTGGTGATCGATTTAGGAATGTTCTGGTATTTTTCGTTACCTTTTAATAAATGGAATTTCGATAATTGCTTATCAGTTTCTGTCCCGTAAATGATATTCCTGTAACGTTCGAAAGTATCGATCTGGTTACTGATATAAATACCGCGTTTTTCAAAACCACCGATAACTTCTTTTATCTTCATCGCCTCATCATTAGCATTCAGGAAGAAATCCGGGTTATAAGGAGCATCAAAAAAACGGAATACTAATTTATTGTGGCGGTAAACCATTACACAGAAAGCTGAATCTTCTGTGGTGATCTCATAAACCAAATACGAATTCTCGAAACGGAAATAGTGTTCCTCAAATGTTTTTTGTGATTGAGCGATCCCTAATCCACGGCTGTTAGCGCTGTAAAAGAATAATATCGCACGCTGCAAAGATGTTTTTCCGTAATTGTTGGTACCAACGAAACAGGTATTCCCGCACAACTCAATATCCGCGTATTTTACATTCGTAATATTGATCTCAACGATCCTGTTCAATATTCTGCAATTTTCCATGTTTCTGTATACTTGTTTCTAGTTTCTGTTGTTCGATTAATTGTAAATGATCCCGCCGCCACTATTGTTCTCTTCCCCGCTCTCTTCGTAAATAGCGATAGAATTGATAAGATCAAGCAGATAAGCATAAGCATCCATCACTTTATAGCTTTCTGTTTGTTCGTCTTCCAATTCTAAGAACGAATCTCTCGCCATCAGGTCACAGATATCACGTACTTTGTTCAATAAAGTTTCGGAACGGTACATCGGGATCTTTTGTAATTTTTGCTTCAAACGGACGTTCGCGTTACATTCTTCCGAAATTTCGCTCGGACGGAAACGTGAGCCGATAGTGATCTTGTTATCCATACTCGCGAAAAGGTCAATTATATCGATATAACGCTCGAAGGTCTCAAGTTTTTTCTCGATGATACTGTTCGCTTCACTCGTTTTCGAAAAATAGAAATAATTATTCCCTCTCTCAATATTGTAACGGATCACATTGAAATACGCCTGTAAACGGTCAAAATTCTCCGGGTTGTTAATGATATCGTACAAACGCCCCATGTTATCTCGTGCTCCATTACTGGAAATAAAATGTCCACGCGCCATAATGGCGAAAATATCGTGTGTTTGCTTCGGTAATCCGTAATCTTCTGCTGTCATACTATTTCGGGTTTCGGGTTTCGGATTTCGGGTTGGCAAATTGCTTACCTATTATCCTTATCCATATTATTTTAAATTCTTAATTCTGCATTCTTAATTTTTATGCTGCTTTCTTTTTCTTTTTTCCTTTTTCGCTGTCTTCTGTAACCGGTAAGATCACAGTATAACCCAAGCGCTTTTTCTTTTCGCCTACTTCGTATTCGAAATAATTCAATCGGTATCTGAAATCTAATTCTTTCTCGTATTCCATCGCTATCTCAACGAATAACGATAAACGATCTTCAAATTTCACTTCGCCTATTGCTTTCGGGAATTTATAGTCCATCAGGTATTCGAACAAGTTTGATTTTTTCTGAGCCAGGAAACGATCTACCAGTTTCTCGGTATCCATTTTGATCTGGTTATCGATGAGTTTATCCTTGAAGTTGCTGGCCATTTTACCTGCCATGCCCCTTGCCATTAAGCGGGAAATTTTATATTTCTCAGCAATCCGTTTACACAACACATGCCCGTCATCAGTAACTAAAAAGTCGAGTGCAATTTTTGTACGCGGACCTTTCACGCCATTGAAACGTAAAGGTTTTACTTCCCTTACAATTTCGTTGAAGTTAGTACGGAAATGCAACGCGCCATGATCTTTTACCTCTTTCAATTTTTGCGCTTTCACGTACACATCCAATTGGAACTGAATCTTGTTGATGAAATCGGTAATGTCTGTTTGAATTTCAATCAGGAAGTCTAAGTTCTCAATTAAATTCGCCTTTAACGAGTTTACAATTCCATACAATTCAGTATCGTTGGTCATGCTGAACAAACTTCTTGTTTCAGTGATAACTTCTTCTGTTTTCTGAATGAAATCGATGATGGTATCACGTTTCTGGCGGTAATCTTCCAGTTTCTGGATTTTGATCCTGTAATTACTTTCGTTCTTGTAAGTGTCATCTACATTCTTCTGAAGCTTGATGATCTCGCGTGACAAAGCAATGTTGATGCGTTTTAAATATTTTTTTATGCTGCGTAAAAAGCGGTGTTCGTGAACTTCCTGGTAAAAACGGATGTGACGTTTTAGTTCATTGATATAATCGTTTATGAAACCCGGAGTTACTTCACCGATCTCCATGAAATCTTCGAACATCGCAGTTACGGCATCGTTCAAACTAACAATACTTTCGTATTCGTAAACAAGATCAAGAGAGCGTAATCGCTGGTACTGGTCGGCCGAGAGATCTTCGCGCGCGAGCAATTCGTTGACCGTTACATTTTCACGGTTAGCGAACAAGAATTCAACTACAGCACGATTGTGGTAAAGCTGGGATAATATGTCTTTTACATTGACCTGTAATGCCATTTCTAGAAGTATATCCTATAAAAATACGAAGGCTGTAGCCCGCAATTGGCGCGGGTTTTCAACAAAAACAGGAGTAATTCACAATGGTTTAAGAGAGGACTTGTAATAGGTTGATTTTAAGCGATTAAGTAGGTTCTACAGAGGGAAATAAAGAAATCAACACCTGTTATATAATTCTAACACCCTGTTGATAAATGTAGGCCAGAGGTATTTTGTTTTCTCGAGTTTTAAATTCCCGGTAAATTCATTTTCCCTGTTATTCTCAAAATAATCGATAATGCTCTCTGAAATCTGAGCTGTTTCTATTGGCACAGTATACCCTATCTTCTTGTGCGGTACTAACTCCGACAGCCCTCCGACATCAGTCACCAGCATTGGTTTTTCGTAATAATAACCTACCATGGTGACCCCGCTGTTTGTAGCATTCCTATACGTTTGTGCCACTAGGTCAGAAGCACAGAAATAATATCTTACATCCTCATTAGGTATGAACTGCGAGTGAAAAATAACCGAATCCTTGAGCCCGTTCTTCTCAATTATATCGAGGTAAGGCTGTTTATCCTCATAAAATTCACCCGCCACCAATAGTTTCAGGTTCATTTTTTTGATCTTTTCATTAGCCATCGCTTCCAATAAAATATCAAGGCCTTTATATTTCCTGATCAAACCAAAGAATAAGATCACTTTATCGTTCGGGGAAATATTCAATTTTTTACGCGCTTCTTCCTTACTTACAGCTGAACCATAAGTTTCGTACATCGGGTGTGGCGAATACACTTTTTTATCTGTAGGTGTGAAAACAGAAATATCGTTAAAAACAGCCTTACTCATTGTAATAAAACCATGACAAGCATTTACAAAATATTTTGTGAAGGGCTTATCTCCCGCTCTTTTTTCGTGTGGAATAATATTATCAGTAAGAGCGAGGATTTTAATATTAGTTCCTTTTCTTACCAATCTTCCAATAGTCCCTAAACATGGACCAAAGAATGGTAGCCAATAACGAAAAATGATAAAATCAGGCTTTTCCCTTTTGATAAAACGTGCCACACTGAACCAATTGAAAGGATTAACCGTATTGATCAAAGTATGGATCCTGATATCTGACGGTGCACTTCCGCTTGTTTCGTATTGAGAGCTGCCGGGAAATAAAAAATTCGGGTATTGTAATGAATAAGAAATGATCTGGGCGTCATGTCCCATCTTATTGAACTCACGGCAAAGATTCTCATTGAATTGAGCCGGTCCGCCCCTTAAAGGGAAACCAGGACCTATGATAAATACTTTTGCCATCCGGGAGTAAAATTACAATAAAATTATGGTTTGGAGATTCTCCGTCAAGAACAGTTAAATCCCTACGGGATTTCTTGTGTTGTTTTGGTGGTGGTATTACCGCTATTTAATCCCTACAGGATTCTTGTGTTGTTTGGGTGGTGGTATTACCGATATTTAATCCCTACGGGATTTCTTGTGTTGTTTGGTGGTGATATTACCAATATTAAATCCCTACGGGATAAAATATAAACACAGATAAGGATCTCTAATCCCTATAGGATAAAATATAAAGGCAGATCAAGGATCTCCAATCCCGTAGGGATTCAATATCGGTAAAAGGAAAAGAAGGAAACTCTGAAATCCCGTAGGGATTCAATACCGGTAACATAAAAACAACAACAGACAAAATAATCCCATAGGAATTAAACATCGGTAAAAGCGAACCAAACAGTTTTAAAATCCCGTAAGGATTCAATATCGGTAAAAGGAAAGAAAGAAAACTCTGAAATCCCGTAGGGATTTAATACCGGTAACATAAAAACAACAACAGACAAAATAATCCCATAGGGATTTAATATCGGTAAAAAGCGAACCAAAAAGATTTAAAATCACGTAGGGATTCAATATCGGTAAAAGGAAAGGAAGAAAACTCTGAAATCCCGTAAGGGATTTAACCTATAAACGAATGTTAATTAAAAAAATCTTCAGAGAAATTGATCAGGTACACCTTTTCTTTAGCACGGGTAATTGCAGTATACAACCACCTCAGGTAATTAAAATCGATCATCTCTTTTGTAAGATAACCCTGGTCAATAAAAACTACAGGCCATTGTCCGCCTTGCGCCTTATGACAGGTAACAGCGTAACAAAATTTAGCCTGAAGTGCATTATAATGCGGACTTTGTTTCAAATATGCCATTCTTCTGCCTTTCACCGGTTCATCGGCAACATCTTCCATTACGCTTTGGTACAAGGACTGTTGTTGTTCCTGCGTAATACTGGAAGCGTCAGATAAAATGCTTTCCTGAATTATTTTTAATTGAAGGTCGGGCAACAAAGGATAATCCGTTAAACTAACAACACATTCAAGAAAATTGAATCCGTATAATTCTTCCCTTCTTATAATGCGTTTTATTTCAAAACTATCGCCATTGGCAATAAAACCAATATCACTTTTTTCATCAAGCCAGAAATAATTATTCTTTACACTCATCAACAGATCACCGGCGCAAACATCGTCTTCCATATAACGGACCCTTGCCCTTACCGCCTGGTTGAACAAGTTGGCGCGTTTATTACTTCGGGTAACGATAAGAACATCATTAAATCCGTACTTACTGTAAGCCATATTTAAAACATCCTGCAATTCATCGCCCTCTACTTTTACAAAATCCCGGGTAAGGAACAATTTTGGTTGTTGGCCTTCGTAATTAGACAATAGTTCTCTTAATTTGGTTGCATTTTCAAGAATTCCGCTCTCTAAACTTTGCCGCGCCACTTGTTTTAATTCACAGGAGAAAATATTAAGGTGAAAAGATGTTTTAAGGAATTTTTCATTTAAAGCAGGACTTTCATTACAACCCACAGGTGGTAATTGGGCTGTATCACCTACAAACAACAATTTGCAATTTTCTCCTGAAAAAACATACTCGAACAAACTTTCCAATAAACCGGGAGCAGCATAAGTGCTTTGGGAATTTGAATCTAAGCCTATCATCGAAGCTTCGTCGACAATAAAAACCGTATTCTTGTGAAGATTCTCTCCTAATGAAAAGTAGACAGAACCACCTTCATTCACCGATTTCTTGAATATCTTTTTGTGAATCGTTAGCGCCGGACGTTTAGAATATAAGGACAGGACTTTGGCTGCCCTTCCTGTAGGTGCCAATAGAACGCTTTTCCATTTAAATGTTGGCAGGACCTGTGATAATGCGGATACGAGATTTGTTTTCCCTGTTCCTGCGTAGCCTTTCAGGATAAAAAGACTTGTATTATTAACATCATTTACGAAAGCGGCCAGTTTAGCAATAGCATCTTCCTGGTCGGAATTGGCCGTAAATGGCAATTGCTCAGCGAATTGTTTAATAAAAGTACTTGTGTTGAACTGAGCAGGCATTGTATTGTAAAAGTATAACATTAATAAGAAACCTGCCAGTGAAACAGTACGTAAATAAGGAAAATTAGTAACTTTAAAGCAGAAATGTTAGCCACAGCCGAAATACAAAAAAATGTAATAGAACTAAAAGCCGAAAAACTTCCGGCAGAAGTATTGGTGATCAATATTTCAAATTACGGTTTTGAGGCGGTTAGTCTTACAAAATCACCCCATACCATTACAAAGATCGCTGAATTGGTTGTTAAAGACCCGATCGCGCATGATGATGAATTAAGCAGGATGTTCCTGGATTTCATTTCTGAGAATAATTTTAATAAAGGAAATTATAAAAGCATTTTAGTGAATTGGCTGGGAGATCATTTTACTTTGGTTCCTGCGTCTTTCTACGATCCTGAAAAAGCTAAAGAAATGCTTGAATTCAATGTTGGTGGTTTAAAAGGCGAACTTACATTTACAAACGATGTGAATGATATAAAATTAATATACGCTGTACCCTCCGGGTTGAAAGATGCTCTCGATAAAACATTCCCGAACCATAATTTCAAACACATTGGTTACAGCAGCATGAAATTGTTCTTCACTCATTTCCAGTTGAAGAACGCTGATGTTTTTTTAAACTTACATCCGGGACAAACAGAAGTACTTATTAAAAAAGACAAGAAACCCGTTCTGTACAACATGTTCAAAACACAAAATGATGAAGATGTGCTTTACTATTTATTGTTTTCCATTGAGCAGTTTGATCTTGATCCTGCTGCTCTGAAATTATTTATTTCCTCTAACAGATCTACAACAGATAATTTATTCACTGCCATTAAAAAATATGTGAAACATGTTGATTTTACTGTTAGTGATAAGATAATTGTAAGGAAAGAAGCGTTCGAGCAAACGCCGCATCATTTCTATTTTTCGGCACTTAACCGTTTGTTGTGCGAATAATTGGCGGAGTACATAGGGGAAAAACCATTCATGTCAAAAAAGGTCTTGACGTAAGACCAACAACTGATTTCGCCAAGGAAGGCCTCTTTAATATTCTAAATAACAAATTAGATTTTGAAGGGTTAGAAGTGCTTGATCTGTTTTGCGGAACAGGTAATATTGCTTTTGAATTTGCTTCTCGTGGCGCTAATGTAACTTCAATTGATAAGAATGTTGATTGTGTAAGATTTGTTTCTTCAACTTCAAAAGATCTGAAACTAAATATTAATGTTTCGAAAGGAGATGTGTTCAAATTTCTGAAAACGCATTCTTATAAATACGACCTGATATTTGCTGATCCTCCATTCGTTTTAGAGAATATCCCTGAGATCCACCAATGGGTATTCCAAAATAATTTATTAAAAGAAGGCGGCTGGCTGATCATTGAGCATGGTCCGACCACAAAATTAGATACCCTTCCTCATTTTGTTGAACAACGTAAATACGGTAATGTGAATTTCAGCTTCTTTACGGCTTGATGTTACGGTTTCTGGTTTTTCGTTTCTTGTTCAGGATGATGATAAATTATATCTTTACGAATAATAACAGGCTTCTCAATTTGAATCCATGTATCTAAATTAAGATAGACAACCCGAAACACTAAACCCGAAACAGCGAATGTTCACTATAGACACACATACTCATATTATACCAAAGCATCTTCCCGATTACGCTAAACAATTCGGGTATGGACAATTCATAAAACTGGATCATCATGCACCGGGCCGGGCCTGGATGATGCAAGGTGACGTGAAATTCCGTGAGATCGTTGAGAATTGCTGGGATCCTGAAGTACGTATCAAAGAAATGGCACAACACAAAGCTGACATGCAAGTGATCTGTACCATTCCGGTTCTCTTCAATTATTGGGCGAAAGCAAATGACGCATTGATCACTTCCCAATTCTTAAATGATGATATTGCTGCAACTTTCACAAAATACCCTGATAAATTCATTGGCCTAGCAACAGTTCCGTTACAAGACGTAAAATTATCTGTGCAGGAATTAGAACGCTGCATGAAGATGGGATACAAAGGTGTTCAGATCGGAAGTAACGTGAATAATAAAAATTTGAGTGAGCCCGAGTTCCACGAATTCTGGGCAGCTTGCGAAAGATTAAATGCTGCAATATTAATTCACCCGTGGCAAATGATGGGACAAGAACATATGGGCAAATACTGGCTGCCGTGGTTAGTTGGAATGCCTGCGGAGATAAGTCGTGCGGCATGCAGCATGATCTTTGGAGGGGTTTTTGATAAGTACCCGAAATTAAAAGTTTGTTTCGCACACGGCGGAGGAAGTTTTTTACCAACTATCAGCAGAATTGAACACGGTTGGGATTGCAGGCCTGATCTTGTTGCTATTGATAATAAAAATAATCCAAAAACCTATTTAGGAAAATTCTGGGTTGACTCGCATGTGTGCGATCATAAAATGCTGCAATATGTAATTGATCTGATCGGTGCTGATAAAGTGATGCAAGGTTCTGATTATCCTTTTCCTTTAGGTGAAGCTGTGCCCGGAGAATTAGTTCGCTCTGCCCCACTCGATGATAAAACTAAAAAAGTTATTATGGGTGATTCTGCTAAGGAGTGGTTAGGGTTATAAATTTTTGTAACTTTAGATATCAGACACTAAGTACGCCAATCCAGCTAACGGGTGCGAGATTAGCGTAACTTTATGGCGCCTATAACATAGTTATAAGCGAGCAAACAGGACATGACAATAAATAAGACATTTACACTTCTATTGACCTTATTGACCTTTCAAAACATTACGTTAGGACAAGACAGGTTTCGCTTCGGTTTAAGCGGTGGCTTGACCTGTAGTTACGCAAAGACAACTCAAAAAAATTCATACGGCAAAATTTCACCAGGCTTTGGACTAAATCTTTATTTCCCATTGTCAATCAAACTTAATGACAAATTAAGTCTAGAAACTGGCTTAGGTTATTACTTCAACAAATTTAATCTAAAATATAGTGGCATTAGGTCTTCGGTCGGACAGGCTCATCCTTATACGCCGTTAAAAATTTGTTATACAAAATCACTTACAGACAATAAGGCTTTATTTACAAACATTGGCTTTGTGCTTGACTATTTTCCAGTAAAGAATACTTTCACGAGCACTGACAGCATTAACCAAATCATTATTATCGACAATTCGATCGGAAAAAGTAATCAGTATTTATCTTTTGAATTTGGTTTTAAAAAGACAACTATAAAGAATAAAATCCACCAAATCAGTTTACAATACTTTTACGGGTTACAAGTAATTGCAAACGGGACAGCGTATCATCTTAACAATTCATCGAACCCTTTTAAATACACTTATTCGGGAGACTTTGCGACAATGCAGTATACGTTTTGGCTTGGCAAGAAAAACTAAGTGTATTTGCTAGCTTATAACAGCACATAGTGGCAACCGGGCGGACATCGGTCATCGCGGCGCGCAATCTTTAAGACCCCTTCGGGACAATTTATTTGCAGCCGCTAAGAAACATTTGTATCTTCATATAAACGTTTGTGTGTGTAGACAGGTGATGCTTCGTAAGCGCACAAGGTAAATCTGCGGAACGTTAGACAGCATTGTGCGCACAGACTCGTTTTCTAACAAATCTCACAAAATTTAACTTGCATGTGTGTTTTGGGCGTTACCTGCCTACGGACTCAAGGTTCCTTCGGAAAAGTTTACCTGCAACCACCCTTCGTCGGTCGACTCAAACACATTTTTTACTACCTTCATGTAACGGAACTTCCGGAGTCCAAAACAAAAACAACTGGCATGCAAAACCTATATCTGCAACAAGACAGATATTTCACCGGACAAAAAAAATCGGTAGATAAATGACAAAAAAACCTCAAATAAAAATTAACAATCCTTGTCCAATGACACCGAGCCGACTAAAAGACGGTAGCAATTTTTCTTGCAAAAGTTGTAATCAGACCTTAATAGACTTTCGCGACAAGACAACTGAGGAAATTATTAAAGTTATCTCAGTAAAAAAGACTTGCGGTATTTTCAATCACAATCAGGTTATTGTTCCTGAATTTTCGTTTACTAATAATTTTATCTTTAAAGTATTGACAGTGTTTGCAATTTTTGGTTTTAATGTAAAGCCATTAAATGCGCAGACAAACCAAGTTGACAAAGACAGCATTAACATTCAAAAACAAAATGGCAAAACAGGCGAAAAAGTAGATGGCAGAATAAATCCTGCAGACACAAACCAAATTAAACCAAGAAAGAAAAAGTGGTGGCGCAAAAAAAAGAAGCCAAATTATAGGGTAATCGGGACTCCATCATTTTAGCTACTTCAGCAGACACTTAATCTGTGTTTAACTATATGCGCGTTTTCAGACGAATAAAAGAACCAAAAGTAAATGGACAATCCCCTTAATAGGTTTCATATATTAAATGTAATGATTAACATGAAAAACGAGTGGATCTAAAAACGGGTTATTACCAGAACTAATGCTAACACCAAAGCAGTATAAACCGCTACAACAATTAACGCCGCTAATGCTTTACCGCTTCCTTTATATTTATCAGGCAACCTTTTGATCTTAGCAAGAGCCAAAACAGAGGATATCCATGTTGCGAAGTAAGAAAAAGCTCCCAATACCATAAAAAGTGCGAACAAGGGATAAAACTGGGTATATAAAGCAACTAATGCAATGATTCCGCAGGCAATAAATATAAGTCCGCAAATACCTGCAATATTGCCTATATCAAAAGCCGGTTTTTGATTTTGTGATGCAACAGGGATAGTTGTTTTTCCGGCGGACAAGTTTTTTTTGATATCCTGGTAAGATTCTGTTATTCCATTGGCATACTTTACCTTTGAAATATTGTGTTGTGAAACTACGATAGTTGGTCCGTTAATATTAGCACAGCGCTTATACTTTATTTCAGTTTGAGTTACTTCCAATACTTTGACGCGTGAAACCACTCCTTCCCGTGTCCAAATGCTATCATTACAAATATCAGTAATAGAATCTTCCGGAATTTCCTTTGGTAATAAGATAAGTTGGTCGTCAGAAGACGCAGTTATAGGTTCTTCCAGGTGCCTTGAACTTATACCGGGTAAAGGAACAACCTCCTGTTCTTTTGACTCCTTTACTTTTACCTGATCAGATGAATGATGTACATAAAATCCGTTGCGGTAATGGCGTTTTTGAAGTGTACATGAAGTCAATATAACAGCAACAAGAATTGCAACATTTAAATACTTCTTTAAAATCATATATTAAATGTAACAATTAATTATATAACCAACTTGTCCATGTAGATCAGAATGAGAGGAACAGCCGCAACCAAGGCGCCAAATAAAAGAATGAAAAGCGCCATTCCGGCCTTTGATCTTCCTGTATGTTTTTCAGGATTGGTCTTTATCTGGTAAAATGCATAGAGAGCGGTGAAAAAAGTAAGAAAGAACAGGATCACAGCCAAAATAAACCCTATCAAAAAAACAAGCGGAAGTTTTGTAATGATCCCAATCATCATCAGGAACCAGGCTGCTAAAAATAAAAAAGAAAATACCAAACTAACTACTGACGTTGTATCGGGAGCAAACTTATCTTCCCCCTTAATTATTTTTTTCAGGTCATTTTTTTTGATATATTCAAATGTTACAACATTTCCGTTAACATAACGAATCCTCGCAACATCATTCTTATAAACTTTGATCAAAGGTCCGTTCAGATTTGCACACCGCTTATAAAAGACTTCGTCTTCCGTTACTTCCATGATCTGGACTTTTGACGCTGTTCCGCTCCTTAAAATAAGACTGTCACCACAATCGTTATCACGAAATTCAAAATTCAGGCTGTTATTTTTTTTCGGAATAACAATTATATTCTCTGAGCTTGCTAATAAAGATGATACCTCATTAGCAGGTCTCGGGCCATCTTTAATATACGGTGGAACTTTTGTTTCTTTTTGAGCTTTTACTTCCGCGACTTCCGAATTAGAAACCTTCCAATGCAAATAATACCCTTTTCTATAAGTTCGCTTTTGAAATGTACAGCCAGAAATAATAAAAGACAGTAAAATCAAATAGGCTATCCACTTAAGAGGTTTCATATATTAAATGTAACAATTAATCCGTAACCAGGCTTTACTGCCTGAACTTCATCCTGAATTCCAGGCCGCTGTTATTGATGAAGCTATGCTCAGCATTGATCTGTTCTGCTAAAGATCTTATTAGTTCGATCCCTAAAGAATTTGGTTTATTCTGATTGCCCTTCTCAATCCCTGGCCCATTGTCTTTTACGATCAACTCATTAAAACCCTCATTCTTTTTTAAACTGATGTCTATTTCAATAAGTTTTCCTTTTTCACCGGCGTGCTTATATGAATTAGTGATCAATTCATTCAAAATTAAACCGCAGGGAATGGCATTACTCAATTCAAGGAATACATCTTCCATATCAAGGTTGGTTTTAACAGTTTTAGATCCGTTCAAAGAATTAATAATATCCTTCACCAGGTCCTTCGCATATTCATTAAAATTCAAACTAACTATACTTTTGCTGTTAAACACTTTCTGGTGGACCAAAGCCATGGAATATACCCGGCTTCGGCATTCTTCTAATGCTTCTCTAACCTCGTATGAATCTGAAGAATTCTTTTTCAAACTCAGCAGACTGGTTACAATATTCATGTTATTCTTAACACGATGGAATACTTCTGCCAATAATATTTCCTTCTCGTTGAGCATACTTTTTATAAGACGTTCCTGTGCCAAAGATTCTTTAACAACAACAACAATAAAAGCAATTGCTGTAAAAAAGCCGAGGATCATATTAAAGACCGCCAGATCACTTTCCATTTCAGGGCTTATCAACTTTGCCATTACCTGATATTTAAAACCAAAAGCAATAGCAATGATCGAAAAAAAGCATAATAAACCTAAAGCAATCAGGTGCTTAATAGTTTCGCGTCTGCCCAGTAATTGAACTAATGAAATGATCACAGGAAAATAAAACACAATTACATAAGAATGTATCCCCTCAGCCATATTTATGAAAAAGAAAAATATAAAACCGATCAAATAAAAAGCGTAGGCTCCCCAAACATAATTCCTGAAGTAATTCAATATAAGTACAAAAGGCGCCGCAAAAAAAGCAAATACTAAATAGACAATGAATTGAAAGTATCCTAAACTCAAAAAGAAAATGGTGCCAGCCACCATATTAAACATTGCTATAAGAGTTACTATGTTTATCTTCCTGGTCAAATACATTTCCCAGGGCTGGAAGTTTGGCTTTACACCAATATTAAGGACCTTATTTAGTACAGTACTCATCGTGCTAGCCAAGTTTATCCTGCAACTCCAGCCATCTCATCGATTTAATATCTAACTCTTCAGAAATAGTTTTCAGCACTGCACTTATTCCATTCAACTCCTCGTAATTCGTAGTTGCAGATAATTTTGTTTCAAGATCTGCTTTATTTCTTTCAAGTGACGCGATTTCTTTTTCCAGCGTCTCCATCTCATGTTTTTCTTTAAAAGATAGCCGTTTCGAATTATCCTGTTTAGGTTTTTCTATCGCAGCAACTTCGGCTTTGACCTCAATTTCGGCTTCAAGTTTAACCGACTTTTCCTCTGCTTTTTGATCCTGCTTCCATTCCCTGTATTCAGTATAATTTCCGGGATAATCTTTTATCTGTCCGTCACCTTCGAAAACAAAAACATGGTCCACTAATTTATCTACAAAGTAACGGTCGTGAGACACGATCATAACGCAACCGCCAAAGTCTGCTAAGAATTCCTCCAGTACCTGTAAAGTTGGAATATCAAGATCATTGGTAGGCTCATCTAATATTAAGAAATTCGGATTCTTTTGAAGTACGGTTAAAAGGTATAATCTTCTTTTCTCTCCACCGCTTAATTTTTTCACATAACTATATTGCACATCGGGCGGAAAATTGAAGCGTGTTAATAATTGGGATGCTGATAGCTGGGTACCGTTAGCTAATGGAATAAAATCTGCAATATCACGAACTACTTCAATTACGCGTTTATCCTCACTCACTTTAATTCCGCCTTGCGAATAATAACCGAAAATAACTGTTTCACCGGTCTGGATCTTTCCTGTATCGTAAGACTCTAAACCTTGCAAAATATTCAAGAACGTACTCTTTCCTACTCCGTTCTTTCCAATGACACCGATCTTCTCCCCTTTTTTGAAAGTATAAGAGAACGGATCCAGTATTTTTTTATTACCGTAAGCTTTTGAAATTTTAATGAGCTCAAGAATTTTAGAACCCAGGCGTTCCATTTTCACACTAAGTTCAACCTGCTTATCAATTCTTTTTTGTTTTGCTTTTTGTTCAATATCACTGAACGCATCCACGCGGGATTTTGATTTTACGGTGCGGGCCTTCGGCATTTTGCGTACCCATTCCAATTCACGGCGGTATAAATTGCGTGCTTTATCGATCTCTGAATTTTGATTTGCCTCTCGTTCTGCTTTTTTAGTTACAAAGTAACTGTAATCACCCTTGTATTCATAAAGAACAGTATTATCCAATTCCAGAACCGAATTACACACAGCATCTAAGAAATATCTATCGTGAGTTACTAATAAAATACTGATCGATTCTTTGGCAATATAATTCTCCAGCCATTCGATCATTTCAATATCTAAATGGTTGGTCGGCTCATCCATGATCAGAAGATCCGGTTTATTGATCAACACCTGCGCCAAAGCCAGACGTTTCTTTTGTCCGCCGCTTAAAGTACTGATGAGTTGTGTAAAATTACTAAGTTCCAAACGCGATAAGATCTCTTTCACCGTCTTCTCATAATCCCAGGCATTCAGTTCGTTCATCTCTGCCAAAGAGGACTCCAACAGATCGGCCGCACTTGCATGTCCTTCTTCCGATAATGTTACCGCCTTTTCGTAAGCCTTAATGCATTTGGTTAATTTATTATCCGATGAAAAAACATGATCTATAACCGATAAACTCTCGTTCAATACAATATCCTGGTCTAAGAATGAAACAGTGATGTCTTTTCTGAAAACCGCTTCTCCGCTGTCAGCGATCTCATTTCCTTTTAATATCTTGAATAAAGTGGATTTCCCGCTGCCGTTCTTCGCCACTAAAGCCATCCTGTCGCCCATATTGATCCCGAAAGAAATATTGCGGAATAAAACACGGTCGCCGTAAGATTTAGAGAGATTATTGACAGAAAGGAGGTTCATATAAGGTAAAAGGGATGAGGGATAAGGGACAATGGGTTATGTTTATTTGCCGGCAGAAGATTTTTTAATTGCCGCAAAGATATTCCTTATTTCTTCAGCTTCCTTGATAAATTTTGGAAATTCGTCAGAATGTTTTTCCTCATGTAGCTCCTTTAAGATCTTTAGCCAATAAACGCTTTCCCCGGATTCCTTATAGCAGATCCCGACTTTATTGACAAAATCTCTTTTAGAAACAGCTGCCTGAGCTTCTTCATAATTAGAGCCTATAGAAGCCGATGATCTGGCAACCTGCCCTTTAGGAATTCTGTCTATATAATAATCCGGTAACTTTTTTAAGAGCCTCAAAGTATTAACTCCAAAATAAAACGTTCTATCCGGTAATAATTTTGTTTTTTGCTCCATTAATTCAATTTTTGTATATAAAACATTACTCCTGTTAATCCTCCGTTCCATCATCCCTTATCCTTATTACATCTTACCTTTACTTAATGTTCTTTTCGATGAGGAATCTGAGTTTTTCCCTGTTAAGATTAGCGTTTATTTCACCCGCTATGGTCAGCGATACACCGCCGGTCTGCTCTGATACCGTTATTGCAATGGCATCTGTCGTTTCCGTGATCCCGACTGCAGCACGATGTCTCATTCCAAAATGGGCCGGAAAGTTTTCTTTTTCAGTAACAGGTAAGACGCAACGCGCTGCAATTATCCGGTTATTCTTAATAATGACGGCTCCATCATGCAAAGGAGAATTCTTAAAGAAGATATTTTCCAGCATCCTGTCCGTTAAACCTGAATCAATGGGCTCACCTGAATTTATATAGAATTTAAGATCCGACTTCCGTGAAACTATGATCAATGCTCCTGTTTTAGTTTCACTCATGCTGAAACAAGCATTCACAATGGCATCTACATCTAAATCGATCTCTTCTGACTCGGCAGCGCCCATTTTAAATTTAAGGAGGTTCTTCCAGTTACGGCTGCGGATGAATTCATTTGAACCGATATACAATAAGAATTTACGGATCTCTTGCTGAAATACGATCATAATAGTGATCACCCCAACATTCACAAATTTCCCCATCAATGAACTGAGCAATTTCAGATCAAGGGCGCGGATCATGATCCATAAAAAATAGATCACAGCTAATCCGATAAAAATATTTACAGCAGATGTTCCTTTTACCATATTATAGAGTAAATACAATATGACTGCTACGAGGAAAATATCAATAGCATCGGTAACCGAAAAAGAAAGGAATAATATGAAATTACAGAACAACATTATTTTTTCTTCGCTTTATGCGCTTCGTAAAGATCGTGAATGATACCATCAGACAAACCGATCTGCGGAACATAGATCTTATCAATATCGGCTGTTTTCATTATAGTTAAGAATATTTTAGCCGCGGGAACAATTACATCGGCGCGATCCGGTTTTAACCCTAAACGTTCTATACGTTCTTCATAAGTATAGGATGATAGCATTTCATACTGGCCTTTCAGTTTGTCGTAGCTTAAATGCTTAGTTTCTTTTTTGTTGGCCATTTTGAAGATCTTGTTGATGTTACCTCCCGAACCAATGGCATTCAATGGGTGGATACCAACAGTACTCCTCTTTAACCAGGCCCTCATTTCTTCCCATTCATCTTTTTCATCTTTGTTCAATAACATCCTCACCGTTCCGATATTGAATGATTTTGCCGCAATTACCTTCTGATTGAAATACAAAGTTAACTCAGTACTTCCTCCACCCACGTCGATATACAAATAAGCGTATTTCGGGTTCAATAATTCCTCAATGTGATTAGAGAAGACGAGGTCCGCTTCCAGTTTACCATCGATGATCTCGACATTGATCCCGGATTCTTTTTTTGCGCGTGCAATGATATCTACACCATTAGAAGCGTCACGCATCGCACTGGTTGCAACGGCACGATAAGATGTCACATCATAAGCTTTTATTAATTCACTGAAGCCGCGTAATGAAGTGATCAGGCGTTCCTCTTTTTGTTCGGATATTTTTCCTTTTGTAAACACATCTTCACCTAAACGGATCGGCATACGGATGAGTTCTTCTTTCGAGTAATGGGGTTTACCGCTTACTTCATATACACGGCAAAACAAGAGCCTCATCGCGTTACTTCCTATATCAATTGCTGCAAAGATCATTTACTGTAGCTTAGTTCTTTTTTAGTTGATTTTAAATACTGTTCGTTATCCTCCTTCAGATAATTGTAAATTTCATCCTGCACCCGTGTTTTTTTGTCACCGGGCTTAGGTTTTACATATTTATTTTCAAGGTCTTTATCCAGTATCCTTACTTTTGTATTTCCCGACAACTGGATATTGATAATATCCTTTAATTGTTTTCTTACTTCCTTATCATAGATCGGAACCGCTACTTCACTCCTGCTGTCTAAATTCCTGCTCATCCAATCGGCAGATGTGATATAAATTTTTTCATCGCCGTTATTATGGAAAATGAAAACCCGTGTATGTTCTAAATATTTATCCACGATACTAAAGGCCTGGATATTCTCGCTGTATCCTTCAATACCGGTAACTAAAGAACAAGCACCCCTTATAATGAGTTTGATCTTCACTCCAGCATTCGATGCTTCGTATAACTTTAAGATCATTTCACGGTCTACCAGGCTATTCATCTTTAAAATGATCGAAGCTTTTTTTCCTGCCTTCGCATGAGCAATTTCTTTATTGATATGGGAAGTAAAGATCTTGCGCATGTAGAATGGCGCCACTGCCAAATGTTTAAAGTTCCCAACCTTAAAATTATCCACGTAGAACTCAAATACTTTTGCCACTTCTTCAGTAATTCGTTTATCGCAGGTGATCAAACTGAAATCTGTATAAATGCGGGCGGTACGCTCGTTAAAGTTTCCTGTACCAATGTGCGCGCACCTGATCTCTTTTCCTTTTATCTTAGAAGTGATCAGGCATAATTTAGAGTGTACTTTTAATCCGGTCACACCATAGATAACCTGTGCGCCTTCGTCCTGCAACTTACTCGCCCAATAAATATTATTCTCTTCATCAAAGCGGGCCTGCAATTCAACTAACACAGTCACTTTTTTGCCATTCTTAACTGCGTTCACTAATGCATTTGCAATCCGCGAAGCATCCGCCATACGGTACAATGTTATCTTTATAGACTCAACGATCGGGTCAATTGAAGCCTCGCGTAATAAATTGATAATGTGATTGAACGTGTGATAAGGATAATGCAGAAGTATATCCTTATGCATCGCTGTCTTTAAAATGGTCTCCTTATTGTGAATTAAAAACTTATGCTCTAATGGCGTTGGATGTTTGTATATTAGTTTCTTCTCGCCTAACGTAGGGAAATTGATGAAGTCTTTAAAGTTGTGATAACGTCCGCCCGGAATAGCATTATCCTTTTTGTTCATGTTCAGTTTTTTCATGATGAACGATAACATATCATTCGGCATCGCGGCGTCATAAACAAAACGAACCGGCAATCCTTTTTTCCGGTCTTTAACGCCTTTCGAAATCTTTTCGAGCATGCTCTTGCTTACATCGTTGTCAATATCCAACTCAGCATCACGGGTGAGTTTAATATTGTACGACTCTAAAGCCTTATAACCGAAAACTTCGAAGATCTCATCTACGCAAAACCGGATAATATCATCCAGGAGAATAACATACTTGTTCTCATTCTCTAAAGGCAACACTACAAAACGGTTAGTGGCCTTAGAAGGGATTTCGATCAAAGCATATTTTATTTTCTTTTTCTCATCACTTGAAATAAGCTTTGTGAACAAATACCCCGATTTATCTTTCATGTAAGGAAAAGACCGTACTTCATCTACCATGATAGGAAATAAAGCCGGCATGATATCTGTATGAAAATATTCCTTCACAAAAGGAATTTGATATTTGGTGAGTTGCTTTTCGTTAATGATAAATATCTTGTGATCTGCTAATTCTTTCAGGATCCTGGCATAGATCTCCTCGAAGCGGATCTGCTGTTCAATTACTTTCCGTTGTAATTTTGGAAGTAACTCAACAGGATCATCACCATAAAGTCCTAAAGCTTTTTTTCCAAGTTTACTTAAACGGCGGACCGTTGCAACACGTACGCGGTAAAACTCGTCGCGGTTATTGCTGAAGATACCTAAGAACTTTACTCTCTCAATCAAAGGGGTTGTTTCATCCGAAGCCTCCTGAAGTACCCTTTCGTTGAACGAAAGCCAGCTGATCTCACGGTTGATGTAGGGAATGGATTTTTTTTTCATTTACTGCTTAAAACTTTTCGGAAACTTATTCATTAATAATTTACCTTCCTTTTTATCAAGGATATCTTTCCAGTCCTTGATCTCGAAACCAATTTTTATGATCCCGCAGGTAGGTACATTATCGAATAAAAGATCTTTATTTAATTCGTTACTCAATTCAGTTAGCATCGGATTATGACCAAATACCATCAATCGGTTCACTTTGTTATTGATCTGCGAAATGCTTTTTAAATAACTTTTCACAAAACTCTCATACAAATTTTCGTCAATCAGAATTTCACGCTCAGGCATTCCGAAAGTGCGGGCAAAAATAAAGGCGGTATTCAAAGCCCTGGTAGCCGGACTAGAGACGATCTGATCGGGTAAACCCATCTCTTCCTTGTACCATTTACTTAACATGTAAGCATCCTGGTATCCCCTTTCCCCCAATGGGCGATCAATATCCTTAATGCTCTCATTAGTCCAGTCTGATTTGGCGTGTCTTACTAAAATAAGCTCCTTCATGATTAGCTGAATTTGTTTATAAATATGCGCATTTGTAAGCTATAAAAGTTATAAATTTACGTAAAGTCTTAGGTGAATTATTAGCAACAAATCAACAATAATTGACCTTACTGTCACCTTGTACGAATAACTCTATTGATATGAACGAAATTATTTGTCCTAATTGCAAAAAAACCTTTAAAGTGGACGAAGCTGGTTTTGCGGATATTCTTAAGCAAGTGAGGGATCACAAATTTGAAGAGGAGCTTAAGACCAGATTAACCCTTGCAGAAAAAGATAAGGACAGTGCTGTTAAACTTGCAGAAGCCACGATTAAGAACTCTCTCCAGGAACAACTTGCAAAAAAAGAAGCTGAGTTAACTCAACTGAAAGCAAAGATCGACAATGCTGAAATAGCTAAAAAACTTGCTGTTAATGAAGCGCTTCAAAAAATAGAAAAAGAACGGGATACCCTGGCGAATGATATAAAGAACAAAGAATTAGAAAAACAAAATCTTGAAATATCATTAAAGCAAAAATTTTCGGCCGAACTTCAGAACAAGGAAGCGATCATCAAGTATAAAGATGAAGAAATAGCGCGTGTTAAAGACATGAAGCAAAAACTTTCAACTAAAATGTTAGGTGAAACGCTCGAACAACATTGCGAGATCGAATTTAACAAACTTCGCGCAACAGCATTTCAGAACGCTTATTTTGAGAAGGACAATGACTCAAGTTCAGGCAGTAAAGGTGATTTTATTTATAGGGAAAAAGACTCTTCAGGAAATGAGATCATTTCAATTATGTTTGAGATGAAGAATGAATCTGATCAGACGGCTACTAAAAAAAAGAATGAGGATTTTTTAAAAGAACTTGATAAAGACCGTAATGAAAAGAAATGCGAGTATGCGGTTCTTGTTTCATTATTGGAAGCAGAAAGTGAATTTTACAATACCGGAATTGTTGATGTATCGCACAAATACAGTAAAATGTATGTCGTACGTCCGCAGTTTTTCATTCCAATTATTACCTTACTTCGCAATGCAGCTATGAATTCTATGCAATACAAAGCAGAATTGGCGTTAGTAAAAAGCCAGAATATTGATATCACAAATTTTGAAGAGAATATTCAAACATTTAAAGAAGGATTTGCTAAAAACTATGACCTGGCCAGCAGGCAATTTAAGGCTGCAATTGAAGAAATAGATAAGACCATCATCCATCTTCAAAAAACAAAAGATAATCTTCTTTCATCAGTAAACAATCTCCGTCTTGCCAATAATAAAGCTGAAGATCTGACCATTAAAAAATTGACAAAAGGAAATCCTACAATGACCGCTAAATTTGATGAATTGAACAAAAAAACTGAGAAATGAAGGAAGAAAATAATTTCCATAATGACCCGCAGAACTGGAAACTTGGCATTTTTTATTTCAATCCTAAAGATAAAAGGGTTTTGGTTTTAAAGCGTATGCCCGGATTAGGAGTGACATTTAATTTTGGAAATCCATTTACAGTTATAGCAATTTTACTAACAGTAATTCTTATTGGTATCTTCAGTAAAACCAGTTAGCGATTCTTCCAGTCTTCCAAACTCATTTCAAATTTAGTTTCGCCTCTTTGGGAATGCCGGTTCTTTAAACAGATTTTCTTTTAAGGAATCTTTCATACTTTTAAAATTCTAAATGGAAATATTTCGGGTTTGGGGTTTCGTGTGAGATACCTGGATAATCCGAAACACTAAACTCGAAACATTAATTCAATGTACTCTGCTTTATTAGTTTTACAATTGCCCTCATATCCGCCAGATGATGATCGTCGTGTTCCGCAGTAAAAAACGCAACATCAACCGGGCGCATCATTGTTTGTAACCGAGGATGCATAGCTTTATGCTTATGCGTTTCATCATCGAGCGCTTCGAGGCGATCAACGAATTGTTTACGCTTCATGAAGAACTCACCGATCAATTCTTCTTTTGATCTTGCATTATGATTGGCATCATAAGTTTTTTTGTTTTTCATGTCAGCAGGACGCAGAGTTTCTTTCCGCTCTAAAAAATCATCAATTCTTCCTTCGTGCAGATCTTCCAGGTCAGATAAATGCCCGATGTGTTCTTTTATACTCCACTCACCATTTGGTTTAAACTCACAATTTTCTTCAGAAAGTGAATTGATCATATAGATGATCCGTATCTCAGTTCCTTTTAAACGTTCCAATATATCAGCCAGCCAACCTTCAGGAAAGTCGAACGTGAATTTTCTATCGGTCCATTTAGCACGATTCATTAGGCTAATGTTGCTTCAAGGCCAATTTGAGTATTCAATAATTTCGAGATCGGGCAAGTTTTTGATGCTTCATCCGCAATTTTATCGAATGCTTCTTTAGTGATATTTTTAATTGAAGCTTTTAGTTTAAGATTCGAACTTACAACAGCTCCGTTATCTAAAGTCACTTCACAATTCGTTTCTAATTTATCAGGAGTGAAACCAGCATTAGTAAAAAGGAATGCACATTTCATTGAGAAACAACTTGCATGCGCAGCTGCAATCAATTCTTCAGGATTTGTTCCCGGTCCGCTTACAAAACGGGTTGTATATGAATACGGGACGTTCTTAAGAACACCACTGTTTGCACTAATTGTACCTGAACCTTCTTTTCCGGTTCCCTGCCATACGGCGCTTGCGTTACTTTTCATAGATTAAAATTTAAATTGAACCATAAATATAAAATAAGTTTTGTTATAAATACTTACACATTAGCAAGTCGTTCTGATCATCAGTCCCTAACCTGAAAACGTGTTTTCCAAAGACCTTAAAGCCCCATTTCTCATAGAACTGTATCGCTTTAGGGTTAAACTCCCATACTCCTAACCAGATGATCTTAATACCTTTTACTTTTGCAAGATCAATAACGAATTGCATTAAAGTGGCTCCGATTTTTTTACCCTGGTATGCCTCGTACACATAAATACGGGCGATCTCTAAACACTCAGAATTTTCAAACTCCTTGTTCGGGGCTTTTCTGAATTTCACATATCCCGCCAATTTATTATCTAAAAAAACCATGTGATACTCAGTATCTTTATCTGCTATTTCTTTCTGTATTGCTTGAAGGTTAAAACACTCCTTCAGAAACATATCCATATTCTCTTTGGTATTCTGTGCCGCAAAAGTTTCCACGAAAGTTTCTACACTTATCTTCTCTAATGCCGGGACGTCTTCCGGCCCGGCTTTCCTTATAATTAGTTGAGAACTCATGAGGCGCTAATCTACATAATTATTATATTTACCAACCTATGGAAGTCCCGAAAAATGCCATTGAAGTGACCTGTTACTGGACCTGGATGGGAGAAGACGGAATTGCCCGTACCAAAGTAAAGCCGAATTCGGAGATCACCCTGAACCACGCCATAGAAAATTCGAAAGCTGTTAATTCGCTTTACAGAGATAAAAAATTCCCGATTCTTATCGATTCACGCGGTATCCGTTCTATGACCCGTGACGCAAGGGAGTTTTTCTCTACCCGCGGAAGGGAAACGAATACCTGTGCGTTCGGAATTATTATTAAATCACCTATCAGCAGGGCTGTTGGCAATTTTTTTCTTGGAATAAACAAGCCCGCGGTGCCTACCCGTTTATTTGATAATGAAGAAAACGCAGTTGAATGGCTTAAACATCATTTGTAATGGTAAGGTACGATAACACATCACTTTCAAAGAATGCAAGGGCCAATGAGATCCTTGAAGTGGTGTTGTCATTCGCCCGGATGGATTTTTCACATAAAGTACCAATCAGTGAAGATGATGATGTATTTGATGGCATAGGTGCGGGTGTGAACATGCTGGGAGAAGAATTAAGACACTCCGCCCTCACCATAAAAGAAAAAGAGCATTTACTCCGTGAGAAGGAACACCTTTTAAAAGAGATCCATCACCGTGTAAAAAATAATCTGCAGATCGTTTCCAGTTTACTGAACCTTCAGTCTGACAGCATTGTAGACCCGAAATTACTTTTACTGATCAAAGAAAGTCATAACCGCATTAACTCAATGGCGCTGGTACATGAAATGCTTTACAAATCTACAAATCTCCGTACCATAGAACTGAAAGAATATATAGAGCTTTTGTCAAGCAGTGTGAATATGTCGTATTCATCTCCCGCAAAGGAGATCAGTTTTAACTATGCTATTGAGACCGGTGTTTTTTTGGATATCGACATGATGATCCCGATCGGATTAATTTTAAATGAGATCTTAAGTAACTCTTTTAAATACGCATTTGAAGGCAAGAAAAAAGGTGTTATTGGCATCACGCTTAAACGTAAAGGCCAGGAATTAAACCTAATTGTTTGTGATGATGGAATTGGCCTGGAAAAGAAATTTGATATAAAGAAACAAAATAGCTTAGGTATGCAACTGATCCACATGTTAGGTGAACAGATCGATGCTAAAATGAAAGTTTCGTCGAAGAACGGCGCTTGTTACGATATAACTTTTCCATTGAAATAAAATGCAGAAACCAACCATTTTAATAGTTGAAGATGAGGAAAGTTTAGGTAAAACCCTTTTACTTAATCTTGAATTGGAGAATTATAATGTAAAGCTGGCGGACAATGGAAAACTGGCTCTTCAATTATTCAACGACAACAATAAGAACTTTGATCTTGTACTATTGGATGTGATGCTTCCTGAGATAAATGGCTTTGAATTGTGCCGGAAATTCAAAACTGTAAATCCTTCTGTTCCTGTTATATTTTTAACAGCAAAGAATCAAACTTCCGAAAAGATCTCCGGATTAAAACTAGGAGCTGATGATTATATCACGAAACCGTTTGAGTTGGAAGAATTACTGTTAAGAATTCAGAATGTGATCAAGAGAAATGCAAAACAAGGTTCTTCCCTGTTCGAATTCGGAAAATGCAGTATCAATTTTGAAACATTTGAGATCAAGGATATAAAAGGGGAAGTAAGCACCTTATCGAAACGCGAAATTGGTCTTTTGAAATTATTGACCGATAATGAGAATAAAGTTATTTCCCGCGACCAGATCATTGAAGAATTATGGAGCGAGAAAGAAAATTCTTCTTCCCGCACAATAGACAATTACATTTTAGGATTCAGAAAATATTTTGAGATCAATGCCAAAGATCCAAAGCATTTCCATTCTATAAGAGGTGTTGGGTATAAATTTACCCGTTAGGATTCTTCGCGCACCAATCCTGCAGATCCTTCTTATAACTATCGAAGGTCATTACATCCACAACTTTATAGTAGTTCTTTTTATCCAGAGTTCTTTTGTATAAGAATTTACCAGCATCTGCTTTTTTTGAATCAAAACTGAATATTTTAACCAATTCTGCTGCTTGTCCTGAAGAAATATGCTCGTCATTAAATAAGAACTTCATTTTCGACATTTTCTTATCATCAAAACTTTCAGCTTTCACTGAATTGAATTTTGCTTTAAAATCCTGATCTTTCATTTCAGTAATCGCTGCAACTGTCGGTGTTGCCGGAACTGTTGGAGTTGGTGTAACAGATGGATTTGAAACAGGAGGAACAGCATCAAACTTAATTTTACTCTCTAAGTTCAAAGCATAAGCACCATACTGATCTTTATCAAGGGTATAAACAGTTTCGAATCCCGGTGTGCTTGTAATATTAAAGTTAATCGGAAAATTATTCCGCGGGAACCAAAGTTTTACTTTATAATCAGCCTCATCAGCATATTCCAGAACGACTTTTGTTTTATAGTCGTTGATCCATCGCACACCATTGAAAGAGATCATGAACGATTGATTTTCTTTACTGTATACAGTTATTCTTCCGTAATTCTGTGCATCCAGCACAAGAACAGAAACTAAAGCTAAAAGGGTAAATAGTTTTTTCATATACATTAATAAGGCAGGGGCTATACCTCGATTTTAAGAAATTTGGTAAATGAACCTGTCGATAAATGAGGTCTGAGCCATAAGCTTTTAAAGATAAGAGTTTTTATGAAAATAAAATTATCAAAATATATACCGTTTTCGCACTTAAAACTCGCTATTTTACTATATTTATAACCCTTACAATACTATAGAAAAAGTACTATGAATACACTCAATAATTATGCCTGTGGACAATGGGTTGCGGGATCAGAAAAAGGACAGGAATTGTTTAACGCTATTACCGGCGAAGCAATCGCTACAGCGAGCAGTAAAGGGTTGGATTTTGAAAAAATGTGCGATTATGCACGAACTGTTGGCGGACCGAAATTAAGAAAGATGACATTCCATGAAAGAGGAATGATGCTGAAAGCATTAGCTACTCATTTGATAAGTAAGAAAGAAGATTTTTATAAAGTGAGCTGGGCAACCGGTGCAACCCGTATTGACAGCTGGGTGGATATTGAAGGCGGTATCGGAAACTTATTTGCTTATGCTTCATTAAGGAGACAGTTCCCGAATGAAACTTATTGTTATGACGGGGATGTTGCGAAATTAAGTAAGAACAATACATTTATTGGTCATCACATTTGTGTGCCGAAAGAAGGTGTTGCGATCCATATCAACGCTTTCAATTTCCCTGTATGGGGCATGTTAGAGAAAGTTGCTGTGAATTGGTTAGCCGGAGTTCCTGCTATCGTAAAACCGGCAACAGTAACTTCATTCTTAACTGAAGCTGTTGTAAAAGAAATTATTGCAAGTAAAATCTTACCTGAAGGTGCTTTACAATTAATTTGCGGAAGCGCGAATGGAATACTTGACCATGTGATGAACCAGGATATCGTTACGTTCACCGGAAGTGCTTCAACAGGAAAAATGTTGAAGTCACATAAACGTTTATTAGAAGAGTCCGTTCATTTCAATATGGAAGCGGATTCATTGAATTGTTGTGTATTGGGAAGTGATGTTACACCTGATAAACCTGAATTCGATCTTTTCATTAAAGAAGTGACAAGAGAAATCACCACAAAAGCTGGACAAAAATGTACTGCTATCAGAAGAATTATAGTTCCGGAGAATTTAGTAGAAGACGTTCAAATAGCTTTAGGTAAGCGTTTAGCGCAAACCGTTATCGGAGATCCGAATGTGGAAGGTGTGAGGATGGGTTCATTGGCAGGACAATCCCAATTACTGGAAGTAAAAGAAAAAGTTGAACAGCTAAGCAAAACACAAAAAATAATTATTGGCGACTTCGAAAAATTTGAAGTGAAAGGTGCAGATAAGAAAAAAGGGGCTTTCATGCCGCCGATCATTTTTTTGAATGATTCTCCATTTAAAAATACAGATTGTCACAGTGTAGAAGCATTCGGCCCGGTGAGTACGTTGATGCCTTATAAAACTTTAGACGAAGCTATTCAATTAAGTAAATTAGGAAAAGGTTCGTTGGTAAGTTCAATTGTAACAGCTGATGATAAAATTGCACGTATGTATGTGATCGGTGCTGCTTGTATGCACGGACGTATTTTAGTTCTGAATTCAGAGTGTGCGAAAGAAAGTACGGGTCATGGTTCTCCAATGCCAATGTTAGTGCATGGTGGTCCGGGCCGCGCTGGTGGAGGTGAAGAAATGGGCGGCAAACGCGGTGTGTTCCACTATTTACAGCGCACAGCAATACAAGGTTCTCCTACAACTATCACAAATATCCTGAACAGTTATCAATACGGCGGAAAATATAAAGTAAAAGGCGTTCACCCGTTCCGCCAGTTCTTCGAAGATCTTGAAGTTGGGGAAACACTGATCACCCCTACTCATACTGTTGCTGAAGAAGACATCATTAACTTCGCGAATCTGAGCGGTGATAAATTCTACGCACATATGGAAGAAGGTTCCCTGGAAGGAACAATTTTCAAACGCACAGTTGCTCACGGTTATTTTATTTTATCAAGAGCTGCAGGTTTATTTGTTGATCCGCCTAAAGGGCCGGTGTTATTAAATTATGGCATTGACGAATGCCGTTTCACCAAACCAATTTATCCGGGTATGACAATCGGTGTACGTTTCACCTGTAAAGAAAAGTTAGAGAACGATAAACCATTAACTGCCGCGAACGGTGAAGAAGTTAAAGTGGGAATTGTAAAATGGGTAGTTGATATCTATGACGCCAGTCCGCAGGAAGTGCGTGACAAATTAGGATTAGAAGGTGCCACAGGAGATACAGCAGGGATCGCTACTATTTTAACGATGGTGAAGAAGAAAGAACAATAACTTATTTAAAGCATATGTCATTTAGAAAGTTCATCTTTTTATTGTTAGCATTTGCTTACTTAGCTTCTTATTCCCAACGCAAAAGAGAGATTGATTCCCTGGAATTTGCTTTCAAAAATTGCAAAGATGATAAAACAAAAGTGCTTCTTTATGAAGCGCTTTCGAAATTGCACGGTAAAAATGACCAGGTTAAAGGCTTAAAGCTGGCTGAAGAAGGTTTAGTATTCGCGAAAAAAATTAATTACGAGGTTGGCGAAGCACACATGATGGAAGCCTTTGCTTCGAATTACTTCAACAGCAAACCCGTTCTGTCGAAAGAATATTTTGATAAAGCAAGAGTTATATATAACCGGCATAATGAAAAAGCAAGGGAAGGTTATGTGACCGGAGCGGTAGGAAGCTGCCTGATGAAAGAAGGTAATTATAAAGCAGCTTCAGAAGCTTATTTAACTTCTTTGAACCTTCTTGAAAAATACGGTGATAAAAAAGAAATGGGTCAAATGCTAAACAACATGATGGCTCTCAACATTTATATCGGAAATTATAATGAAGCATTGAATTATGGATACAGGTCGTTAAAATTGAAAAAAGAAATTGGCGATATTCCCGGATTAGCTTCGATATATGGGAACATAGGAACTTGTTTTTATAACATGGGTCAGCATGATTCTTCCTTAGCCAACAATCTACGTGCTATTGAAATAAGAAAGAGCCTGAATGATATTGATGGATTAGCTTTAAGTTGCAACAACATTGCAGGAGATTATGCTCAGAGGAATGATTACAGGAAAGCAGCAAAATATCTCGGGCTGGCAAAGAATGCATATGAACATAATGGAGATCTTGCAGGCCTGACCTTATGTTTGACGAACATGGCAGAACTTCAGGCTTTGCAGGGAGAGTTTGGCGCTGCGTTAACGAATTGTAACAGAGGATTGAAAATTGCTAAAGAGATCGAATCACTTGATGATACCAAGAATGCTTTAAAAGTGCTTTCAGGGATACAGGAGAAAATGGGAAAACATAAAGATGCTTTGATCTCATTTAAAGAGTATACAACCATTAAAGACAGTTTAGGAGATATTGAACGCGGAAATAATATCATGGAGATCCAGGCTAAATTCGAAAGTGAGAAAAAAGAAGAACAGATCAAAGTTCTTGAAAAGAATAAAAAGATCCAGGAATTAGAATTGACCAATAAAGAAGAGAATATACGGCAACACCGCATTATCCTATTCTTCATTTCAGGCGGCTTCGCAATAGTCATTATTCTTTCATTCTTCATTTTTAAAAGTTACCGGGAAAAGAAAAAAGCGAACATCATTATATCCCTCCAAAAACAAGAGGTTGAAAAAGCAAAAGAATTAGTGGAAGAAAAACAAAAAGAGATAATCGATAGTATCCTCTATGCTAAACGAATCCAGCAAAGTTTGATGCCAACAGAAAAATATATTGAACGGAATTTAAAAAAATAAATATGCCCTGGAAAAAACCAATCCCACAAACCAATTATTACGCTGTAATTTTTGCATCAAGTAAATCCGACAACCTGGAAGGTTACGCAGAAATGGATGAACTCACTTTAAAATTAGCGCAGGAACAACCCGGCTTTTTAGGTTATGAAAGTGCCGGCGACCACAAAGCAGGGATTTTCATTTCCTATTGGGAAAGTATGGAAGCTATTAATGGCTGGAGGCAAAATTCAACTCACTTAATGGCAAAAGCACAGGCAGGAAAATGGTACAAACGTTATTTGAGCCAGATCTGTAAGGTTGAGAATTCCCGTTTACACGAAATTTAAACTATTGAGAAAAATAAAATACATACTTACCCTTTCGTTACTTTTGGCGGATCTTCAGTATTACTCACAAGTTAATACTACTCCTGTTGATTCGATCAGATATCAACTTAATTACAAAAGCCCTAACGATAGTTTAAAGCTCAGAAATTTAAAAGAATTATCTGTAGCTTTTTTAGCTATATCCGAATTTGACTCAAGTATTTATTACTCCAACAAAGGATTAGATCTGGCCTTAAAAACGAAAAACTATTTTTGGGAAATAAGTTTTAATAGCGGCATCGGAGTAGCCAATTGGAGCAAAGGTGATTATGATAAAGCTATCTTATATTTTGAAACCGGTTTAAAAAGAGCTAAAGAAACCGGTGAAAACCGAAATCTTTCAAATCTGTTTAATAATATTGGCCTGGTTTATTGGGACAGATCTGATTTTCCGAAAGCACTTGACTATTTTTTAAAATCACTTAAAATGGATGAAGTGAAAAAGAATAAGGAAGGAATGTCTTCCAGTTTAATGAATATTGGGTTAGTTTATAGTGATATGAAAGATTATAAAAGCGCTCTAAATTATTATTACAAGTCGCTTATCCTTTGTACACAGGTTGGGGATGAAAACGGCAAAGCTTCAGCCTACATTAATATCGGACAAGTATATAGTCATCTTAATGATATAGAAAAATCGATGGTATACGATTTAAAGGCCTTGCAAATCAGCGAGCGTACCGGCGATAAACGCAATCTTGCATTAATAAATAACAATATCGGAACTTTATATAGCGCAAAAAACAATTATAATTTAGCACAAAAGTATTATGATGTGGCGTTAGAAAACTATCGTTTAATTGGCGATTTTGGCGGCCAAGTGTTAACTCTGAACAATCTTGGTGATTTATTATTAACATCGAAACGATTTAAGGACGCCCTTATACCATTTGAACAAGCACTGAAAATTGAAAACGAATTAGGATTGATTGACGATGCAAGTTCAACAAGAAAAGGTTTAGCCATTGCTTATCACGGCCTGAAAGATTTTGAAAAAGCTTACGATAATTATGTTTTACATAATAAGCTTAGTGATAGTATATCAAAGTTAAGAAACCTGACTGAGATCAGCAGTATGCAAAAATCAATTGAATTAAAAGAAAAAGAACTTGAGTTAACCATTGAAAAAGAAAAAGAACTGGCTGTAAAAGAAGTTGAAAAACAAAAGCAGGTTTATATTATTATAAGCGTGATAGTTGTTCTGGGACTAACGCTTATGTTCGCTTTCTTTTTATTCAGACGGTTTAGGGTCACCCAGCAACAAAAAGAAATAATTGAGAAACAAAAACATTTAGTGGAGGAAAAGCAAAAAGAAATAATAGACAGCATACGCTACGCTAAACGCATTCAGCAAAGTCTCATCACAAACGAAAAGTACATTCAAAAAAACATCTACCGTTTAAAACAGAACAGAAAGATCTAAAGAATTTTTCTTAATTCCGGTAATGAATTAACAGAACTGATATCAGGATGCTCTGCTTTCGGGGTTTGGCCGAAATAAACAGCTTTCCACCCTGCTCCGATCGCACCTTCAATATCGCTCACCCAGTTATCGCCGATCATGATACATTTATCAGAAGTTGTATTGGCAAGGCGTTCTCCTAACCTGAAAATATCAACATGTGGTTTGGTCATGCCGTGCTCTTCAGAAATGATAATGTGCTTGAAATAATTCCGCAAACCGCAATTATCGATCTTTATATTTTGTACTTCCGCGAAACCGTTGGTGATGATGTGCAAATGGTATTTTACACTTAATTCATCTAACAATTCAATACAACCGGGCATCAGATGTTTTGAATAAGGCGAGATCTTTACATAATCTTCAGCGATAGATCGGCTCAACCGGAGATCATTCAATCCAAAATTCAGAAATGTATCGTAGAATCTTTTATAGCGTAGTTCTTCTTTCTTGATCTTATTGAAATAATACAAATGCCAGAGTTCATCATTCTTCTTATAATAATATTCATGGAACTCCGCGAAACCAACACCCAAACGTTTTTCAAAGTTATTGGCGTTGAATAAATTCTGCAATACTGTTCTTGAATTCGTGTCAAAATCCCAAAGTGTATTATCCAGATCGAAGAATAAATGCGTCATAGTACTTTTGAGAAGGTGTCGTAGAAAAATAAAAGCAGGAAATAAACTGTGATATTCCAAACCACAGCCACGATGCTAAAAACAAGTATCACTTTCTTTTTGTCTTTATAGAACCTTTCAGCAATAAAAGTACCAACCGGCATTGATATACCTAATTGCGTAACAATGGCAATGCCCCAAATGCCAAAACGCCTTTTTACTTTAATAATACGGCGGTTGCCTTTTGTAAACACTTTAGGGTGATGATGGCTCCTGAAATATTGCATTTTAGCATTGTGCCACCATTTCATTAGCACCGCACTTACGTTAGTGAATAAAATTGCGCCGATGATCCCGCCCGAACAAGTAGTGGCGATAACTTTCATAAAATTGAAATTGAACAAAGCAACGGCCGATGGCACTGCTACTTTACCAAAACCAAAAAAGCTTGTTAAGAACACCGAGAATATTTTCCAGAAATCTTCCACTTAAATCGAAGTCAAATAAACTGCTCTAATCATTAATAAACAAATATAGGGTGTTAATTAAAGCTTTTTTTAGTTATAAAATTCAGCTTCTCTTTTCCACAAAGTGGTGGCTTTGCCAAAAGCTACCAAAGGGCATTTTTACTGGTTCAAAATGGCTTTTTATGGCATAAATCACAGGTTCCTAAAACTACCTAAAACGGTGTATTTTTTATTGTTAGCAATGTTTAAATTGTTACCTTTACACCCCAGTTAACTATACACATTTTATTATGTCTACAAAAACTGCAAACGCAGAAGCTTCAAACCACGAAAGTATGTTTGATGCTGTATTAGCCCGCCTGGATGTTGCGGCTAAATTAATGAACCTTTCTGATGACGTTAAATCGATCTTAAAAAACCCTCTTAAACAGGTAAAAGTAAGTTTACCGGTTATGATGGATAATGGAAAAATACAGGTATTTGAAGGTTACCGTGTTGTTCACTCTGTAGCTATTGGCCCTTCTAAAGGTGGTATCCGTTATGCAATGGATGTTAACCAGGATGAAGTAATGGCTTTAGCTGCATGGATGAGCTTTAAATGTGCTGTTGCAAATTTACCTTATGGTGGTGCAAAAGGCGGTATCAAATGTGATCCCCGTGCTATGAGCGTAGGTGAATTAGAGCGTTTATCCCGTGCTTATGCAAAATCGATGAAAGATGTGTTTGGAGTAAATAAAGATATTCCTGCTCCTGATATGGGAACCAGCGGCCGTGAGATGGCATGGATCCTCGATGAATTCAATAAGATCACAGGAGAAGATTCTCCCGGTGTTATCACCGGTAAACCAATTGCATTAGGCGGTTCTTTAGGTCGTGACGCAGCTACAGGACGTGGTGTTATGGTTAACTCTTTAGCAGCCTTGAAAAAAATGGGATTGAATCCTAAAGATGTTATTGCTGTTGTACAAGGTTTCGGAAACGTTGGTTCACACTCGGCCCGTTTATTAAATGAGAAAGGTGTTAAGATCGTAGGTATTGGTGATCACACTGCTTCTTATTACAATGAAAAAGGTATTGATATCAGATCAGCATTAGAATTTTCAGCCAAAAATAAAAATACATTAAAAGGATTCACTGGCGCAACTGAAATTGCACACGACCAGTTATTATTAACTAAGTGCGATCTTTTAGTTCCTGCAGCTTTACAAAACGTGATCAACGAAGAGTACGCTCAAAAGATCCAGGCGAAACTTATTGTAGAAGGTGCCAACGGGCCTACAATGCCGGAAGCTGACCACGTATTAAATGAAAGGAAAATCATCGTTGTTCCGGATATTTTAGCGAATAGTGGCGGTGTTACCGTATCTTATTTTGAGTGGGTACAGAATAAAGCAGGTTATTACTGGACAGAAGAAGAAGTTAATTCTAAGCATGACCATAAAATGGAGATTGCTTTCAGCAATGTTTGGAATAACGCTGAAAAGTTCAAATGCAGCATGCGTATTGCAGCCTATATCACAGCTTTACAGAAGATAGAGCAAGGTGTTAAATTAAAGGGAAATTATTAGTATATTGATTTTCAGTATATTAACAAATTTCTGTTTATATTAATACCCCGGTTCAACGAATTTTATAGCTCATAGCTTAATAATTCCGCTATTTTTGCTTAACTCAAACTTAAAGTTTTGGAAATACTCTATATAACTTTATTTCTTTTTGCGGCCTACATTTTAGGTTCCATCCCCACTTCCATCTGGATAGGCAAGTTTTTCTATAATATTGACGTCCGCGAGTTTGGAAGTGGTAATGCCGGGGCTACTAATACCTTCAGGGTGCTGGGTAAAAAAGCCGGGATCCCTGTATTGGTCATAGATATCCTTAAAGGTACCGCCGCAGTTTCCCTTTCTTTTTTAAGCGGGTTCCATACTGATACTACTTTCTTTACCAATTTCCAGATCGGGTTAGGAATTGCGGCTTTGATCGGACATATCTTCCCGGTTTTTGCAGGATTCAGAGGCGGTAAAGGAGTTGCGACTATTTTAGGAGTTGTAATGTGTATCACGCCTGTTTCATGTTCGGTAGCGCTCTTGGTTTTCCTTATCGTGTTATTCAGTACCCGTTATGTATCATTAGGTTCTATGTTAGCAGGTATCAGTTACCCTATCATTCTGAATTTATTCATGCATAATACAGATGTGGTTTTGATCGTGTTCTCTATCCTCACAGCAGTTCTCCTGATCATAACTCACCGTAAGAACATCATCCGTTTACTGAATAAACAGGAAGCACGCGTTAATATCTACAATAAAACGGCTCATTAACCGTTAATATTTCCTATTATTCCCGATAATATTCCCACAATTACATTTTTGGCAATACATTTGTTTTAATACATATATGAAGCTCTGTTATTCTTATACTTTATTCTTTGTCTTTATACTTACTGCTGGCTTTTCGCAGGATGATTACGCCAATGATAATGAACTCCGTTACGAAGACTATATCTATAAACCGAATATCAAAACTGTTCAGCTTCACGAAACATCATGGGAGTTTTCTTTGCCCTTAATTAAATTCAACCAGGGAGAACAACTCCTTTTAAGTTTTGATGATCTGGATGCAGATAAGAAACAATATTCGATGACCATTGTGCATTGCGATGCGAAATGGAATCCATCGGATCTGATGATCTCAGAATACATCCAGGGATTTTTCGATCTCAATATTTTGAATTTTAATTTCTCAGTCAACACGCTTCAAAAATACACACACTACTCTATTGCATTCCCGACAAACAATATGCAGCTGACCAAATCAGGAAATTATTTAGTGTACGTGTACCTGGATGGTGACAAAACCAAACCTGTTCTCTCGCGCCGTTTTATGGTGTATGAAGAAAAAGTAAGTGTGCTGGCTAATATTAAACAAGCGATCGGTAACGACGAGCAGTACGAAAAACAACACATGGATTTTTCTATTGTGAATACCTCCTATAACATCACCAACTCTCACGTCGACCTGAAAGTTGTACTGACTCAAAATTACCGTTGGGATAATGCGGTGTATGACATCAAGCCAACTTTCAATACACCAACACAGTTAACTTATAGTTTAGATGATGCCAGTACGTTTAACGGAGGGAATGAGTTTCGTTATTTTGATACACGCTCCATGCGTACTTATACGGAACGTGTTAATAAGATCTACAAAGACAGTACCAATCATTACCGCGCTGATCTTACAAATGATCCGAACCGAAGTTACCTGAATTATATTTTTTACAATGACCTGAACGGAGGGTTTTTAATTAAGAACAAAGATATGGCCACCAACCAGGATATTGAGGCCGATTATGTCTGGGTGAATTTCTTTATGCCATTTGATAATCCGACACCTGAAGGAAATTTTTATGTTCTTGGTAAACTTACCAATTGGAAAATGGATAAAGTGAACCGCATGAGCTACAATTACACGCGCCAGGGCTACGAATGTACTTTATATATTAAGCAAGGCTATTACAATTATATTTACGCATTTTTAAAAGACAAAAGCAAAGCCGGGGATGAAACTTTAACAGAAGGCAACCACTGGGAAACCGAGAACGATTATATAATTTACGTCTACCACCGGGCAAGAGGAACTTATTACGATCAGTTGATCGGTATGAGGAAGTTTAATTCGAGGAAGAATTGATTGTAATGGTGCCTTCGACAAGCTCAGGCACCGCGTTTTCAAAACAGTTTTAGAAGCAAGGCGGTCACTGAGCTTGTCGAAGTGCCGCTTCACTATTCCACCAACAATTTTCTTCGCAGCACTTTATCATTTGTGCTTGCTTCTATAAAGTAAAGTCCTGATTTGCGCCATTAAACAGCAAAAAAAGGTTATTCCTCCCCTTTTCTTGCCTTTTCGTAATCCGGAGGGCTGATCAATTTCTCTAAATTCGGTGAAGTCTCAACCCTGAATAAAGCATCTATGTATGCCTCTTTGGTCATGCTATCGAAATGGATCACACCACGGCGGTATTGGTACATTTGAAAGCAGTTTATCAGGACTAAAATTCCTAATACACTCATTACAGCTTTATTCAAGATGATTTTATTGACGAATACAGCAAACGCTATAATCAAGAACGGATAAATATCTATCATTGCTCTCAATCCATAAGAACCACCATACCACCAGCACCACCAGGATACGACCACGTAAACATAAACCACGAATAAAATCCCGGACGGCCAGCTGAATTCTTTCTTTGTTTTGAACAACATGAACAAACCTACCAATGAAAAGATCATAATTGGTGAATACAATAACCAGCCTTTCCGGAATCCGAACAACCCTTCAATTAAATGCGGATTTCCAAAATAAAATTGCTCGCCAATATAGGAATTGAAGAAATAATGTCCGGTGATCCATTTCCAATACAATAATTGCGGTAAAAAAACTAAAACCGATAATATGATCATGAGAAAAACAAAAGTTCCATGACGGATAAAAAGAAAAATCCTGTGCTTTAATCCGGTTAAACTGGTCACACCAAAGAAGACCAGGAACAGAATAAATAGAATATTAACGGGACGAATCAATACGATCAACCCAAAAGTTAAGCCGAGAATTACCGTTGTTTTTATATCCGGTTTCAATAACCACCTTATACCGTACCAAATAAAAATACAGGCCAGACAAAACGTGTGCGCATGACTCATGGCTCCTTGCACAGAAGCGTAATAAAACAAATTACTTCCGAACAGAACAAAAAGAAAAGTGAAAGCGATCACTTTCTCTGAAAAATACAAAAGCAACAATCTCCTTAAAAAAAACAATCCAATTACCAAATAAAACAATCCTGAGAACTGGATCATGAATTGATAAGGTTCAGAATAACCGTCAGCGGCATAACCAAAAACTTTCGCAGTAATATGAGCAACCGCAAAGAATGGTAAATACATCACCGACATCCCCATGCTGGTCTTGATCACATAATTGCCATTCGGACATAATTGGGGATTGTATTGTTTATTGTCTTTGTAGAATTGAGGGTCCGAATCAAAGAATTTTAGAGTCAGATCATTTTTTATAAAAACAGCCGGTAAATAACTGTAATAACTGGTCACATCCCAATCGATCACGCTTTTTTTGGTCCACTTGTCTACATTCCCATTTACCCAAATGCAGGAAATAATTAAAGCAAGGATCACTACTATACTCGGACAACGTTTAAGATATTTGATCAGATTAGTCAAACCTCAAAGTTTTAATTGGTGTGATACGTGTTAGAATTAAAGTCGGGAAGAACATCATGAGCATGCAACTGATGATAATTCCCGCATTCAATACCAAAATATGAATCGCATTAAAGATCACCGGAACATATTCTACATAATAAGTATCGCTGTCTAATTTTGCTAAATGAAAAAAATATTGAAGAAGAACTGCGGTGATCCCGATTAAATTTCCGATCAACAGACCTTTCCACAATAATTTCAATGAAACATAGAAAAACACTTTTCTCACACTTATATTACTCATACCCATCGATTTCACAAGGCCGATCATATTCGCGCGTTCTAAAATTAAAATGAGCAAAGCAGTGATCATATTCACACCGGCAACCATTAACATTAAACTGATGATGATAATTCCATTCACATCCACCATTCCTAGCCATGAGAAAATATTCTCGTACGCTTCATTCACCGGCATAATTCGATAATTGTACCCTAAAAGGTCTTGTATTTTCCCTACATCTGAATCCAGGGTTTTAAAATCATTTAAAAATAATTCGTAACTGCCTGCCTCTCCATTCTCCCAATAATTTAATTTTTGGATCTGTTTCAGATCCACAACAGCCAAATTCTCATCAAACTCCGCAAAGCCTGTATTAAAGATCCCGCAAACTTTAAAACTTCTCGACCGCTTTTCCAATTCAATATAATCACGCACATTGGAAGTGGAATCATTTATTTTTTTACTCGTTAAAAAATAAGCCAGCAGTTTTTGCCCTGTTTTAATATTTAATTTATCTGCTAATTTTTTCGAGACCATTATATCCCGGCTGACCCCTGTATCGGTATAAACAGGCAAATGACCTTCGCTTAAATAGTTCTTAAAAAAACTGAAATCAAATTCTGAAGAAACGCCTTTTAACAATACTCCTTCATTTTCAGTTTTGGTTTTAATGATCCCGTTCTTTATAGCTGTTGGTTGTATATGTTTAACAAAAGGGAGTTCTTTAAGTATTTTTAGCGTATCGGCAGGTAATTTAATCGGGTCGGGTTCGTTACTGTTATTCAGACTCATTTTACTTATGGTAATATGAGAAGTAATACCTGTTATCTTAGTGATTATCTCTTGTTTAAAGCCAAGTACAATAGCAACAGTGAGGATCATTACACTTATCCCAAGTGCAATTCCGATGATCCCGATTTTCACAATGGGTTTAGAAATGTTATTTTTACCCTTATTTGCTAAAGTTATCCTGTCAGCTATGAATCTTTCTATACTCACTATAAACAAAAGTACTATTTAATGCGCATCTTTTTACTCGCTATATTCGTTTTTACAACTCTCTTTTCAAAGGCGCAAAGTTTAAAAGTATTGACTGAAGCCGATGTTACAACAGGTGCACAGCAATTCGAACTCTATCTACCAAAACTAAAAGGCAAGAAGGTGGCTATTGTGACCAACATCAGCGGCATGGTTGGCAATAAAAGTATTGTGGATACACTTCTGAAGCTTAAAGTAACTATCAAGAAAATATTTGGTCCCGAACATGGCTTTCGTGGAACTTCAGATGCGGGCGAAAAAGTAAAAAGCAATATTGATAAGAAAACAAAGATCCCTGTTATCTCTTTGTACGGCTCTCATAAAAAACCAACGGCTGAAGATCTGAAGGGTATTGATGTTGTGGTTTACGATATCCAGGATGTTGGCGTTCGTTTTTATACGTTCATTTCTACACTAACGTATGTAATGCAAGCATGCGCCGAACAACAAAAAGAATTAATTATTTTGGATCGTCCGAACCCGAATGGATTTTATGTTGACGGCCCGGTGATGGAAGATAAATACAAAAGTTTTTTAGGACTACACAATGTGCCTTTAGTTTACGGAATGACCACAGGTGAATATGCGCAGATGGTAAATGGAGAAAGATGGTTCACGGAAAAAGTATTTTGTAATTTGACGGTCATACCTTTGAAAAATTACGACCACAACTGTACTTATGTTCTGCCTGTGAAGCCATCGCCTAACCTTCCTAATTTGAATTCTGTTCTCCTCTATCCGTCATTAGGATTGTTTGAAGGAACCATCATGAGTTTAGGTCGTGGTACTGATATGCCATTCGAAGTATTGGGGCATCCTTTATACAGCCATAAAACATTTAGCTTCATGCCAAAGAGTAATGCCATCAGTAAAGAGCCGAAATATTTTAATAAGGTGTGCTATGGTGTTGACCTGAGAAAAGAAAATTGGGTTAAGAATCATCCAAGGAAAATAGAATTGAAATGGTTGGTTGATTTTTATGCCGATTTAAATGACACCACATTTATGGATAAGAACTTTAACTGGCACAGCGGAAATAATGAATTGCAAGATCAAATCAAAAAAGGTGTCTCCGAAAGCGATATCCGCCGTTGCTGGCAGAACGAGATAGTAGAATTCAAAGCGATCCGGAAGAAGTATCTTTTGTACAAAGATTTTGAGTAGAACAGTAGCACGTTAGCGTTTCCTATAAAAATTATGTCTCGATATGGGTAAACAGACCTTTTGTCGAAAGCAGCTTATACCTATTACAAAATCAGTGGAATTATGTAACTTTAAAAGCGTTAAGGAAGCTTAAAAATGTAATTATAGTCGGCATTTAACGTTATGTTTGTGACCGTAACGGGCCTTTATGACCAAGAAACCAACATCTAAAATTTCCACCAAAAAAGAAATACTTGAGAAACTGCATCAGAAAATGATCCAGGAGGTTCGGGATTTTGCCATTATCTTAATGGATATAGACGGGACTATTTTATCATGGAACACCGGTGCTGAAAAGATCAAAGGTTATAAAGCTGAAGATATCATCGGGCAAAACTTCAGGATATTTTATATGCCTAAAGACCGGGAAGCTAAATTGCCTGAACAGTTAATTGAACTCGCAAAGAAAGAAGGGCGCGCTAAACATATCGGAAGACGTGTTAGAAAAGACGGTTCCATTTTCTGGGGCAGCGTACTTATCACAGCCCTGCACGATGATGACGGAAATGTTATCGGGTTCACTAAACTAACCAGTGAGATCGATCCGAATTACAAATAACGCATACTTGCTTACCTTATACAGAATGTTTATTTTTATTGAACGGATCAGGGTCGGCTAAAAAACATTTCTATGAAATACACTAACGAAGTTGAAATAAATAAACCTCTTGAAGAAGTAATACCGTTATTCGATAATCCTGATAATCTTTATAAATGGATGGAAGGTTTACAAAGCTTCGAGCATATCAGCGGAACACCGGGGCAACCCGGAGCAAAATCAAAACTTAAATTCAAGGTTGGCAAACGCGAAATGGTATTGATAGAGACCGTTACCGTCCGCAACCTCCCGAAAGAATTCACCGGCACTTACGAATCTGAAAATGGCAAAGGTGCTTTGAATATTGTACGGAATGAATTCGTGAAATTATCTCCTGCAAAAACAAAATATATCAGTGAAAGTGAATTTCAATTCAAAGGTTTCATGGCTATCATTGCTGTTCTAATGAAAGGTGCTTTTAAAAAACAATCGTTAAAGTATATCACGAATTTCAAGAATTTCGCTGAGAGTGACTGACTGTTTCCCCGCTTCTTTTACCCCATTTTCATAAAGGCAAATACTTTTTGTATATTGCAGTTGTATGCTTGATTTTTTAAAGAAAATAATCATCCGGTCTGCACTTAAGGACAAAAAAAAGAGCGCCGATCCTAATAAATATTCGGGTTATTTCATTGCAAAGGCGTACCGAGAATTCTCTATAAAAATTAAACGTTGGCTGAAAGATACTATTTTGATCTCAGCAGGGATAGTTTCCGCTTCTTTCGGTTTCAAAGCATTCTTATTATCTAATAAATTCATTGATGGCGGTGCGACAGGCATCTCACTTCTTATTTCAGCTTTAACTGAGATTCCTTTATCATTGCTCATAGTTTGTATTAATGTTCCTTTTGTCGTTTTAGGTTATAAGGTATTAGGCAGGCAATTTGCGGTGAAAACAGCCTTGGCAATAACAGGTCTGGCTATATGCGTAGGTACTTTAACTTTTCCTAACGTAACTGATGATAATCTATTGGTGGCTGTGTTCGGTGGATTTTTTCTTGGAGCAGGAATCGGATTAGCAGTCCGTGGTGGTGCCGTTATTGATGGTACTGAAGTCCTCGCTATATTCTTAAGTAAGAAATTAGGAACCACTATCGGCGATATCATTATCCTTATCAATGTTCTGATCTTCTCTGCTGCAGCTTACTTTTTATCAATAGAGATCGCTTTGTACTCAATGATCACCTACTTGTCCGCTTCAAAAACCTTAGATTTTATCATTGAGGGTATTGAAGAATACATTGGTGTGACAATTGTTTCTTCCCGGAGTGAAGAGGTCAGGAAGAATATCATCAATGTCATGGGCCGCGGTGTTACCGTTTACAGCGGCAAACGTGGCTTCGGTAAAAAAGGTGAATCCCAGGAAATTGATATCATCTATACAGTTGTCACCCGCTTAGAGCTGAATAAATTAAATACCGAAATAGAGAAAATAGATCCGGGTGCATTCGTGGTGATGAATTCTGTAAAAGATACTAAAGGCGGAATGATAAAACGCCGTCCGCTCGATCACTAACTTGCCTTTCTTAAAATCGCAGGTTCCAAACTTTCAAACCATGCTTTTGCTGCATCTAAAGAAAGAAAAGCTTTGGTCTTGATATTCGGCCTGTCGAACATAGCATACAATTTGCTTCTTGTATAGTCAACACCGTAACGGGTTATTGTAGCGATTGCTTTTATATTCTCAGGATTCGGATTTGCTGCAGCAAGTGCTAAAGCACCATCAGTTATGTCTTTTGCGTTCGACATATTTATTACATAGTAAAAATCCTGGTCGCCGGTTAATTTTTTCCTGCACATGATCTGGTTGATCAGTACCTCTTCGTCAATAATTAGCCCTTGGTTGTACTCTACTAATAGAATGCCATTCTCAAAGGTCATTTTTCCGCTTTCAAAATTAATTGTATCCATAATAGTTGGTTTTATGCCGAAGGCATCCCTCCGGGAAATTTAAAATGAAACTACTATAACAACTTTTGTTTTTAAAGGCCAAAAAAAAGAATTTCTGGCAGATGTAAGGTTTTTTTGAAATTTGGCAGGCTTAAGCCGGCCTGCGCTTCATGAAAACGGTAATGATGAAAGAAAACGCAAAAGAAAGAAGAAAGAAAGAGAACAATTTAGCAGTAACGGCTTTCATAGGAGAAAGCGCTGCTATGTTTTCATCAATAATGCCCCGGAACATGCCCGGGTTCAATTTACTGGGATTTGCCTTTGCCATACGGTTAAGGTATTCTAAATAATCAGGGCCATTATAATACTGAACTGAGATCTCCTGAAGCTTCCAGATAAATTCTATGTAAGTATAACAACTTAATATTATAACCGAAACGCCGAAAATGGTCAGGCCGGTCTTCATGGCATCACGGCCGGTTATAAAACCACCGTTCTCTACATCACGCACGTATTTAATGGCAATGATCATGAACGGAATGATCATGAGTACGGAAATGAAATGCGAATAATAAAAACCAAAATTGGTTAATTGCTGGCCGCTAAGGATAATGATCAATTTATAAATGATCACACAAACACTGTAAATAATTCCAAGTATGAGGGCTCTTTTGTTCATATGAGTTTGTAGTGTTTAGTTCGGAGTTCGTAGATGTTAGTTTTTAAGAGTCTTATTGTAAAAAAAATCTACCAGCTACGAACTACCAACTCCAAACCGGTTTATCCGTTCATACTAATTAAAAATTCTTCATTACTTTGTGTTCTTCTTAAACGGTCTTGTAAGAATTCCATTGCTTCCTGGGGCGTCATATCACTTAAATGTTTACGCAATACCCACAATCTGCTTAACATGTCTTTTTCAATCAAAAGATCATCACGACGTGTTGAAGAGGCCACAAGATCAATAGCCGGATAAACACGGCGGTTAGATAACTTACGGTCTAACTGTAATTCCATATTACCTGTTCCCTTAAATTCTTCGAAGATCACCTCGTCCATTTTTGAACCGGTTTCCGTTAATGCAGTTGCGATAATAGTTAATGAACCGCCATTCTCAATTTTACGCGCAGCGCCGAAGAATCTTTTTGGTTTGTGTAAGGCGTTCGCATCCACCCCACCCGTTAATACTTTACCCGATGCAGGAGAAACTGTATTATAAGCCCGCGCTAAACGTGTGATACTATCTAATAAAATAACAACATCGTGTCCGCACTCTACCAAACGCTTTGCTTTTTCTAAAACTATATTGGCGATTTTTACATGTTTATCAGCAGGCTCATCAAATGTTGATGCAACAACTTCAGCTTTTACACTGCGCGCCATGTCGGTTACCTCTTCCGGACGTTCATCGATCAATAAGATCATCAAATAAATTTCAGGATGATTGTAAGCAATGGCATTCGCTACTTCTTTTAACAGTACTGTTTTACCGGTTTTAGGCTGTGCAACGATCAATCCGCGCTGACCTTTACCTATAGGCGCAAACATATCCATGATACGTGTGCTTAAGGTTTCTTGCGGATGTCCTGTCAGTTTAATTTTTTCGTTAGGGAATAATGGTGTTAAATAATCGAATACAACACGGTCACGCACAAATGCAGGTTCGCGGCCATTGATGTTCTCTACTTTAATTAACGGGAAATATTTTTCGCCTTCTTTCGGAGGACGGATACCGCCTTTTACAACGTCACCGGTTTTTAATCCGAATAATTTTATTTGTGATTGCGAAACGTAAACATCGTCAGGTGAATTTAAATAATGGTAATCCGAACTACGTAAAAAACCATAACCATCCGGCATGATCTCTAAAACACCTTCAGCAAAAACGATGCCGTCGAAATTATAATATACTTTCTCAGGTTTTTTGTCCCGATGGCTATCGGGATCAGTTTGCTCGTTCTGGTCAGACATTCCTGTATTCTCATTACCACTATTAATGTTTTGAGATTGAGCCTCACTAGATACAACGGTTTCTTCAACAAGAGGCTTCACTTCTTCCTCCCGGAGTACTTCTTCTGTATCAGCTACAGGTTGAACGGTATCTTCAATAATAGGATCTAATTTTACGATCTTACGGGGACGTTTTTCGCGTTCAGGTCCGTCTTTTTTTCCGGTTAATTTAGCCATAGGGTGTTTTTAATATTGAAATTCAATTATTTTGATTGAGATTATAAGACAAAGGGGAGTTTATCAAACGTTTGTTTGACAGATTTAATTAAGAGATTAATTATTTAGATGTTTTGTATTAATAAGTATTTTTCTGATTGTTGAACCGCAAGATCATGTGGTTCTCAGATTACGTAGTACAAGTATAGGTATAATTTCCGAAACCAAAAAATATTTTTAATGAAAAATGAAACTAGTTACCAGGTCGCGGTTGCCTGCTTGTGAATGGCAGCCGGTGCAAATAGAATGATCCGATTTAACACTGTGTTTTACATTAAAACCGGGTGTGTATTCCGCCCAGATCCACGAGCCGCTTAGTTTATACATCAGGGCATATTCTTTCAGATTGCTTCCTGAAAAAATTTCCTTAACGATCATTGAGCCATTAGCAAAAGTACCACCAACAGGTAATTTTCCGTTATCGGTTAATTGCGAAAAAGCCTGGTGATTGAACTTTAATCTGAATGTTCCATGCGGCCCGTTTGTTCCCGGATAGATAGTATTAGGGTCATTTTTATAAAAAACAAAAGCTGAATTATTCTTGCAGCTATCATACAAAGCACGGTCTGAATATGCCAAGGAAGGATCCCTGCCCTTATCTTTTGTACACGAATATAGAATTGCGGCAAAAAGTACAACAATAAGGCTTAATTGAATAAATAACTTCATTTATATTAAGACGAAATACCCTCTGAATACTTACTTAACCAGGTACTTTTAAGCGGTTTTTTCCAGTCTTTTAACTCCTGGGAAGACGTAATTGCCGTGTCAAATACAGTGGTCTGCTCATTAATGGTTCCTGAAGTCAGAAGTTCCTTTATTTTAGATGAATGGATTATCATCAAATCATCATTCACTTCCAAAGCCACCAATAAACGGTTTAATAGCTGGATATCAAATTCCTTTTCTTGTATTTGTATAAACCTTTGCAGTTTATCGATGCTGCAGCCGCTGGCATTGTAAGCACTCTCATCCACTTTAACAATCAGCAAACGATTCTTATATAATTCAAAGCTTGCACTTAAAGGTTGGTCGTGCGCCGTCCATGATCCCGTAAAACCTTTACAGTTCTGTAAGAATTGATCAAGCTCTGAACCACTAAGCTCTTTACTTAAAACATATATCCAGATCTTTTCTGCCATTAGAATTTCGGATTGACACCGATGTAATTCTGCGGTGTGATCTTTTTTAGTTCTGTTTTTATCTCAGCACTCACACTTAAAGTCTCAATGAACGCGTGCATCGAAGTTTTAGTGATCTGTGTATTAGTTCTTGTGAGATCTTTTAACGCTTCATAAGGTTTTGGGTAACCCTCCCGGCGCAAAATAGTTTGAATTGCTTCAGCAACTACTGCCCAATTTTCTTCAAGGTCATTATCAATAGCTTTTTCGTTCAGGATCAGTTTATCCAATCCTTTTAAAATACTCTTGAAAGAAATAAGCATATGTGATAAAGGAATACCAAGATTTCTCAGTACAGTACTATCCGTAAGATCACGCTGCAAACGCGAAACCGGTAATTTAACAGCTAAATATTCTAAAGTAGCATTCGCCATTCCTAAATTTCCTTCTGCATTCTCAAAATCGATCGGGTTCACTTTATGCGGCATTGCCGATGAACCTATCTCGCCTGTTTTTAATTTCTGTTTGAAATATTCAACGCTTATATACGACCATATATCACGGCAAAGATCGATCAAAATAGTATTGATCCTCTTACATGCATCGCAATAAGCTGCTAAATTATCGTAATGCTCAATTTGTGTTGTGAATTGCGAACGTGACAAACCTAAATTCTTATTTACAAAATCATTCCCGAATTTTATCCAATCGTGTTTCGGATAAGCAACGCAATGTGCATTGAAATTCCCTGTGGCCCCGCCGAATTTCGCCGAGTATTCAACTGATTTTAATTGTTGCACCTGTTTTTCCAGGCGTTCAACAAACACATAGATCTCTTTTCCTAAACGGGTTGGTGTTGCGGGCTGACCATGTGTACGTGCTAACATACTTACATTTTCCCATGCCTTGCTTTGTAATTTTAACTTAGCAATAACCGCTTCAATTTGTTTTAAAAGGGTGTTGTTTGTAGCATCTTTTAATGATAAAGGAACAGCTGTATTATTTATATCCTGGGAAGTTAATCCGAAATGAACGAACTCTAAATGTTTCTCTAAACCTACTGACAGTAATTTCTCTTTAACGAAATACTCAACCGCTTTTACATCGTGATTCGTTGTTTTTTCAGTGTCTTTTATCTTTTGCGCGTCTTCCAAAGAAAATCCGTTGATCACATTCCGTAATTCATTCTTTTGCTTGGTATCTAACGGTTTTAATTGCGGCAAATTGAAATCGCAAAGGGCAATGAAATATTCAACTTCTATCTGAACTCTGTACTTTATTAAGCCGAATTCAGAGAAATAAGCCGAAAGTTCTTCTGTTGTTTTGCGGTATCTTCCATCGACCGGAGAGATCGCAGTAAGGGCATTCAAATCCATAAAAAAAGTAAAGGACAAAGATACGGTTTTATTAGGAAATAAAGGGGCTTATTTTAAAGTGAACTTTTGACTGTTCAGGGCCTTACCTTCAAGGGATTTAACACTCACAGAATAGACACCTTTCGTCAGGTCTGCCACATCTAAAACAAGTTTATCGTCAGATACCACTTCGCTGATAACAACCTGTTGTTTACCTGTAGCATCAAATACTTCAACAACAATTTCATTGGCATTGTATGAAGAAGCCAGGTTTAAAAGACCAGGTGTTTTATCAGGATAAACAATAACAAAAACTTCCTTGTTACGCTCTACTGTTTTAACCTCAGAATATTCCACTGCTTTACTTTTCTCTAAGCCCTCAACTCTTAACCTGTAATACGAAATACCTTTTAAGGGCGCTTCATCAAAATACTCGTAATAAAGCACGTGATCGCTGTTCTCGGCAGCTTTGATCTTGCTTACAGAAGCCCATTTTTTACCATCAACACTTCTCTCTACATAAATATGATTAGCGTTCTTTTCGGTAACAGTTGCCCAGCTAAGTGCCACTTTGTTTTCCATATCATTCACCTGGAAAGAGCTTAACTCAACAGATGACTCCCCATAACCAATAAAGCCCGCATAAGGTACCGGAACAATGCTTCCGTTAGCCAATAAGGCTACGACGAATAAGCATATGGTTAGTCTGAGTTTCATAATAACGAGGACGAAAGTACTAAATTAAATGAAAGCTCCTAAAATAGTAATCAACAATTTGATCCCCATAAATACTATTGGCAAGGCTGGTTTTTACCCCAATTTGCTTAACTTTGGCGCAAATTAGGGGTGCCCGCCATGGTGGGCTGAGAGAATACCCTCACTACCTGATGCAGATAATGCTGCCGAAGGGAAATTGAAGTGAACCTTTCTCATATACCCCCTGTTTTTAATGTTTTATGACCGTACTTGGAATAATTTCCCTTGTTTTCGGGGTGTTGGGTGTTTTACTCACTATCCGGCAGAGCATTTTGTGCTGGCCGGCTGCATTGATCTCAGTTGTAACCTCAGGTTATGAATTCTATGAGAGCCGTTTATTTGGTGATTTCGCTTTGCAAATATTCTATTTTATCAGTGGTGTTTACGGATGGTTCTATTGGGAACGGAATAAAGGGAAAATATTTGTTGTTACTATTCTCCCCATAAAGTTCATAATTCCATTAATAGTTGTAACACTTTTGCAGGCAGTTATCTATTACTTTGTATTAAGTTATTTCAAAGGTGATCAGGTGGTATTCGACGCTATTCTAACCGCGTGCAGTATCACAGCTACTTATATGATGACCAAAAAATGGCTGGAGAATTGGTTCTGCTGGGTTCTTATAGATTTCGCATACATTATTTTATACATACTAAAAGGTCTTTGGCTATATGCCATTTTATATTTCGTATTCACAGTAATGGCCGCTTATGGTTTTTATAAATGGAAGAAGGAAAGATCATAAAAATAGCTGTTGTCGGTCCCGAAAGCACTGGAAAATCCACTTTGTGCAGATCACTTGCTGAACATTACAAAACAGTTTGCGTGCATGAGTATGCGCGCGAATATTTTACTAAGAAAAAGAACATTGATGATTTTTCATTGAGCGATCTCGAAACAGTTTATATTCATCAGCTCGGTAATGAAAAGAAGGCCTGTAAAACAGCGAACCGTTTCCTGTTTTGTGATACCACTTTAATAACCGGAAAGATCTGGTGCCTTGAAGATTTTAAAAAGGTTCCTTATTTTATATCTCATAACTTAACAAAAGTTACCTACGACCTTTATTTGCTATCCAACAATGATGTTGAATGGCAGAAAGATGAATTAAGAAAAGGTTCACATAACCGCGAGCATATCTTCCGACGCAATAAAGAAGAGCTGGATCTGTTGAATGCTACGTATAAAATAATAACCGGCACAAATGAACAGCGATTGAAAAATGCGATAAAACATATTGATACCATGTTCGCAGTTACAAAATAGTAAGTATATTTGTTACGAATCTATAGGGGTGCTTGTAAGTACTTTTTTTACAGGCTGAGATCATACCCGTTACAATTCAAGTGCTCAACGCTTGATTGTATACACCTGATCAGGGTAATTCCTGCGTAGGGACAAAAGTTAAAAGCAAATGCGATCCCCTTCGTATTTGAATGTTTAACCTGTGAAGCAGAACAAAGTACGCTTCACGACAAGAAAAGAAAAAATGAATTTAAAAAAACGGATCGCTAATGGCTGTATAGCTATTGCATTTTTATGTGTTGGCGCAATTCAGGCTCAACACAAGATCATCGGCGTGGTTGCCGGGCCAAATGAAAAACCAATTCCTTATGCCGCGGTTGGAATAAAGAACACATTCATTTCAACAATGGCGAATGGCGAAGGAAAGTTTGAGATCAAAAATCTTAAACCCGGAAAATACACTTTGGTAACCCATTGTGTCGGATATAAACAGCATGTTGATTCACTGGATGTTTCCGGAGATGTTGTTATTGAAGTTGTTTTGAAAAAAGAAGATGTGAATCTCGATGAGATCGTAGTAAACTCTACCCGCGCGAATAAACAAAGCGGCATGGCCTATACCGAATTGAAGAAAGATGATATCGAAAAACAAAATCTCGGACAAGATATTCCGATGATCCTTAACACTGCACCTTCTGTTGTTGTAAATACAGATGCAGGAAACGGCGTTGGTTATACAGGATTGCGGATCCGCGGTACAGATGGGACCCGAATCAATGTTACAATTAACGGGATTCCTGTTAACGATGCGGAAAGCCAGGGAACTTATTTTGTCGATATGCCTGATCTTTTATCATCAGTGAACAGTATCCAGATCCAAAGAGGTGTTGGTGCTTCCGGCAATGGTGCGGGTGCTTTCGGTGCGAGTATCAATATGCAGACAAACACATTGAATGAAAAACCTTACGCGCAATTAATAAATTCAGGCGGTTCATATAATACTTATAGAAATACTTTAGCTGCGGGAAGCGGTTTGATCAGTAACCATTGGGCTTTTGATGCGAGATTAAGCAGGATCGGAAGTGATGGATATATTGATCGTGCTAAATCAATATTGAATTCTTATTATGTTTCCGGCGGCTATTACAGTAACAAAACTGTTGTAAAAGCGATCATGTTTTCGGGAAACGAAAAAACTTACCAGGCATGGTATTATGTTCCTGAAGATTCAATTAAAAGAGGAAACAGAACTTATAATCCATCAGGAGAATATTATGATGCGAACGGAAAAGTGCATTATTATGATAACGAAACTGATAATTACAAACAGGATAATTACCAATTGCATTTAGTTCAAACTATAAATGACAAGTTGAATTTTACTTTAGCAGGACATTATACTGAAGGAAAAGGTTATTACGAACAATACAGAAGCGGAGACGCATTAGCTGATTACGGAATTGCAGATGTTGTTGTGGATTCGATCACAACAATAACCAATACTGATCTTATCCGCCGCCGCTGGTTAGATAATGACTTCATTGGTGCTGTCGGGAATTTCAACTTCACGCCCAACTCAAAAGTAAAATTCACTTTAGGAGGAGGAACCAATCAATATTTTGGTCGCCATATGGGAGAAGTGATCTGGGCGCGTTATGCTTCTAACAGCGATATCGGTAAGCGTTATTATTATAACCGCGCATTTAAAAATGATAATAATGTGTATTTGAAAACGAATATTAACTTCGTAAAGAATACTTCTGCGTTCATTGATCTCCAGTACAGGAATGTATTTTATTCTTTCCAGGGCTTTGATTCTTCTCTAACCAAAGCACAACAGGGTGTTACTTATGATTTCTTTAATCCGAAAGTTGGTTTGAATTATAACCTCTCAGAGAAAGTAAGAATATATGCTTCTTACGCGGTTGCCAATAAAGAACCGAACAGAGATGATTTCACACAAAGCAGTATCAAAAGCCGCCCGAAACATGAAACCTTGAATGATCTTGAAATTGGAGGAAGTTTTTCAGGAAAAGATATTTTTGTTGAAGCAAACGTTTATAACATGGATTACACCAATCAGCTTGTGTTAAACGGAGCTGTTAATGATGTTGGTGCTTATAACCGAGTTAACGTAAAGAAAAGTTACCGTCGCGGTTTAGAATTACAGGCCGCTGTTAATCTTACTAAATATTTTACGTTAAGCGGGAATGTGACTTTATCTAAAAATAAGATCAAAAATTATGTTGAATTCTTAGACAGCGCCAGTGCTGATTGGAGCGTTTACAAACAAATGGAAATTAAATATTCAGAAACAGATATTTCTTTTTCACCAAATGTTACTTCTTGCGGAATCATAACATTTAAAGCAGGAGATCTGTTGAATATTTCATTGATCAATAAATATGTAGGCAGACAATATTTAGATAATACTTCAAACGTGAAACGTTCTATCAATCCTTATTCTGTTTTTGATGTGAAGTTAACATCAACTATCCAAACAAAATGGATCAAAGAAATTATGTTCATGGTCAGCTGTAATAACATTTTCAGTACCAAATATGAAACTAACGGTTATACATTCAGTTATTATACAGATACAACTTTAAGTACCTTCAATTATATGGCACCCGCTGCTCCGTTCAATGTATTGGGTGGTGTTAGCTTAAAGTTCTAAATCACTGCAGTTTCGTTTAGTTTAATTGTACCAAGATCTGCATCCAGGCTCACTTCTGCCCCAACAGGCAGGGTGAGTTTATTTTCGATATGACCTGTCATTAATCCATAAAAAACAGGTACCGTTAATAATTTAAAATGTTGCTCCAACACCTGCATATAATTAAATGCTTTTTGTGGTTCTTCTGCTTCACATTTTACGAATTTACCGATCGCTACCCCATGCAGTTGTTTAAACACGCCTGCTAATTTTAATTGAGTTAACATTCTGTCGATGCGGTAAGGCTCTTCAGTTGTTTCTTCCAGGAATAAGATCTTTCCTTTCCAATCCGGTAAATAACCAGAACCAATAAGGCTTGAAATAACAGTGAGATTCCCTCCTGCCAAAGTTCCGCTCGCTTTTCCTTTATTAAACGTGATGGTCATGTCCTCAACATTCGGGCCGGTAGGGAAAGCAGTTTGTTCGCCATTCATGACAACACTTTTAAAAACAGTAGTTGTCCATTCATTCCAGCCTGAATTTCCAACAGGGCCGTGAAAAGTTATTAAACCTGTTTTAGTATAAATAGCATTTAGCAAAGTGGTGATGTCGCTGAATCCTATCAACACTTTTGGATTTGCAGCGATCATTTTATAATCTAGTTTTTCTAAGATCCGTGCACAACCCCACCCTCCTTTCATGCAGAAAATTCCTTTTATATTCTTATCTGCGAAAAAACCGTTCAATTCTTTTGCACGGTCAGAATCCGTTCCCGAAAAATAACCGAGTTTTACTTTTAAAGTATTTCCGAGTACAACATTGAAACCAAAACCTTTTAAAACGCCTGTGAATTTCTCAACCTGCGATTCATCCCAAACTGCTCCTGCCGGAGAAGTGATCGCGATCGTGTCCCCTGCTTTCAAACGCTTAGCTTTAATTTTGGGAGTTGGAGTTGTAAATTCCGCCAATGGCGTGAAGGATTGATTCAACAAAGCCAATGTAGAAAGCAAAGCTGTATTCTTAACAAAATCGCGGCGTGAATTCATAGAAAAGATATTAGTTCTATAAATATAAGAATTGAATTGTTTAATTTTAGATCATGATACAAGAAACAATTAACCGTTTGGATCATTTATTAAAAACGATCCCTGATCTTCTGAAACAAATTCCGGAAGCCGAATTCAAAAAGAAACCAAGACCGGAAAAATGGAGCAAGCAGGAAATACTCGGGCATTTAATTGACAGTGCTGCCAATAACCATCAGCGTTTTGTGAGGATACAGCATGAGATTGATCCATCGATCAGGTACGACCAGGATAAATGGAACGCGCATCATCATTATAACGACTTAGAAAAAAGTTTTGTGATCGAATTCTGGTGGCTGTACAATAAACACATTTTAGAACTCATCAAAAAGATCCCGCCGGAAAACCTGGAACGTACAGGGATCACTAATTCAAAAGTAACTTTAGGATGGCTGATCAATGATTATGTGATCCACTTGGAATATCACATGAAACAGATCATTGATTTTCCTACAAAAGTTACAAAGTATCCGGTTTAAGGTACTTTTTCCACTCTTCACTTTCAGCAACCTGTTTTATAATTTGATTCCGTTGAACCAGGAATTTTTCAATGTGCGGTCTTACAACTAATGCCATAGCTATTTTTCCTAAAATACCTAAAGGCGCTTCCATTTCTAATTCATCAGTCATTATACAAACCCCTCCATCCTCTTTGAAAAAATGTTGATGATAGAAATTTTTGAAAGCGCCTTTTTGCATTTCATCAGCAAAGTAAGTTGGTTGTTTCATCGCTACGATCTTAGAAGTAAATTTCTGTGTTACTCCCAAATGTCTGCCTTCCCATGTGATCACATCATTTAATTTAACCAATCCTGTAGATACGCCGGCAATGACTTTCTCATTGGTTTGAGAAGTACTGATCTTATGCAGATCGACAGAAAGAGATAATAAGAAACATCGTTCTATCGGCGCATTTATTTTTGTATGAAGGATCAGTTTCGTCATTTTATGTAAACCTCGCTTCTAAATTCTTCACGCATTCTTCCATCGTCTTGAATTTAAATTCAAATCCTTCTTTCATTGCACGATCTGAAATTACATTCCTGCTTTTCAAAACTAATTCTGTTTCTGTTCCCATAAAGAATGCGCCTATCGCTAACATCCATTCCGTAGCAGGCAATCCAAAAGGAACGCCTAAAACTTTCCTGTAAACTTTCATCATGTCGTTGTTACGGATCGGATGCGGCGCAGCAACGTTGTATGGTCCGGCTGCATTTTTGTTATTGATCAGCCATTCTACCATCCTGCAAAAATCTTCTACATGGATCCAACTGACAAATTGGGTTCCGCTTCCCATTTTTCCACCGAGAAAACGTTTGGTAAGTTTTCTTAGGACAGGAAATACACCTGCATTCTTTCCCATGACCATGGAGATGCGTAAATTTATTTTCCTGGTATTCGGAGTTAATGCTTCATTAAATACTTTCTCCCAGGCTTTACAAACTTCAACTGAGAAACCCTCTCCTGCTTCCCCATCGATCTCCGTCATTACTTTATCTTCACTGTAACGGTAATATGTTGCCGAGGCGGCATTCATCCAGACTTTTGGAGCGTCTTTGCAATTCGCTATTGCTTTTCCAAGAATTGCGGTTGAATCTAATCTTGATGAGAATATCAAAGCTTTATTCTTATCCGTGTATCTGCAATCTACACTTCTGCCGCAGAGATTGATCACACAATCCGCTCCTTCCAAATGTTGCGACCAATCGCCAAGAGTTTTTGCATCCCACAAAACATGTTTTACATTGGCGTAATTTTTCTTTGGGGAACGGGTTAAGACAATGTATTCATCAAATTTACCGTTGAAATAATGAATGAGTGCATCACCTAAAAAACCTGATCCTCCCGCTATAACTAACTTTTTCATGCGTTTAAATTTTAAATTTGTTCATTTATATTCTGTACTTGCTGCACTTTAGGTTTAGGCAACATTAGCATGATAAAAAAGTTTAAGAACAATAATAGACCTAAAATTAAAGTAAAACTTCCCAACTTAATAGCTAATTCTTCAATGGTTTGCTGAGTAGTGTGCAAATAATCGTAAACCATTCTGTTGCCTTCCCAGCGTGGATTTTCACGAATTCTCATTTTCATAAAAGAACACCCGAAAGCTAAAAGATAAAATCCTGTTTGCAATAAATTATTAGTTGCAGTAGCAGCAAGATCGCGGCCTTTGAAGGCATCAATTAAAAATACTTTAGAGTTTTTGTGGAGCGTTCTTGCGATCCAAATACTTAATCCCAGGGTTACAGGTATGTAAACCAAATAGGCAATGACATTGTAGTTCATGAGTTTTGTTTTTTAAGGTTAATATTTCGTTTATTGATAAAAAGATTGATAATTTTTGGCGCGAGTAACATATTCACAAAATGCACCGCGCCAAGAGATGCATAAATTATTCCGGTCGACCTGGAAATGAATTCAAGAACTTCAGTGAAACTTTTAAGCATTTCGCAAGTATTTAAAAAGTAAAACGCAAAGCCGCTGTTCACTAAACAATAACCGATATAGAGAAAATTATTCGAAGCTTCACTTAATCCTTTATCAGGACATTCGGCGAACAAATAATCTTTCCCGTTCCGGTGAAGGATCTTCCCCACCCATAAAACCGTGAAAAGACTAAGCGAGAGGTAAATTATGTATGCTATTGTGTTGAACATGTTTTCTTTTATTAAAGTGAAGTGTGCTTTGCCTTACTTCACTTATCGAACTTTCAATAATTATTGAAACATATAAATAAATTTTTTTACTTTTTATAACAGCGTACAAGGTCAATTACACTAATGATAAAATAATACATCACCGGTATCCAAGCGGAGATTATTCCAGCGAAAAATTCATCATCACCCATTGATCTCACATTACTCATTAGAACAAATACTATCCAGAAAATGATATAAAGCAAACCTAGGATCCAATATATACCCAACAACCAGTTGAATTGTTTTTGAACGAGTCGTAAAATACTTGTTACAAAAGCATGAATAACCTGGTAACCTCCAATAAAAATGAATGCTACTCCAACAATAATACCCAGATCCTGCAATAAATAATAATCCGGGAGATCGCTTCTGTTTCTATCCACATAACAAAAGATCATACACACAAGCGTGATGATGATCGCTAAACCCTGAACTACAACATTTATGATCCTTCTTATTTTCATTACTTGAATAATTTAAATAGTGCGCTTACAATGGCATTCTCATCCAGTTTTACCGCCTTATCAAAAGCGAAATCAGCTTTCTCCACTACCCGTTCAATATTAGTTACAGATTCTACAAAAGCTTTATGACGTTTATCGTTCTTATCGCCTTTTACGTTCTTTAATTCTTCCAGAACATTTAATACAGGCTCGATTTCCCGTTTGCGTCGTTCTTTTATAATTTGCTTGGCAACTTTCCAGATATCTTTTTCTGCAACAAAAAAATCCTTGCGCTCGCCCGATTTCAATTCTTTAAACGCTAAACCCCAATCTAAAAGATCGCGGAGATTCATATTTGCATTACCACGGGATATCTTTAATTGTTCCATCACATCTTCAGTACTCAAAGGTTCAGGACTAATTAATAACAAAGCATGCACCTGTGCCATGGTGCGGCTGATACCCCAACTGCTCCCTAAAGTGCCCCAGGTTTGAATGAATTTATCTTTTGCTTCGTGGTAGTTCATGATCGAAATCTGGAGTAAAGATATGGTAAACTTATTTAACTTTCAATAATTATTGAAAGTTTTATTAACAAATAATGTACTTCCTCCTAACTGTTTGATTACTAAGGGATCATAAAGCGAAGTGGGATGTTTTTTACCGATATTAAATCCCTACGGGATTTTCCATCATTAGCTTGTGGCTTTATTACCGATATTTAATCCCTACGGGATTTTTGATCATTAGATTGTACTATGTTACCGATATTTAATCCCAACGGGATTTTTGATCATTAGCTTGTATTGTGTTACCGATATTTAGTCCCTACGGGATTTTTTATCATTAGATTGTATTGTGTTACCAATATTTAGTCCCTACGGTACATATAGTTAACATTTTCCGTTCGCCCTAATATCCCGTAGGGATTTAATATCGGTAAGAATCCTAACCAAAACCTTTATTATCCCGTAGGGATAAAACATATTTGGAACCTAATAATTGTAGAAGCAGCTCACAAATTAATTATCTTTGCAGCCCATGTCTTTTTCAGGAAAAACGGTCGCTTTTCATACACTCGGATGTAAATTAAACTTCTCCGAGACCTCAACCATTGCCAGGTTGATGGTAGAAAAAGGCTTTAATAAAGTAGACTTCTCGAAACCGGCTGATGTTTATGTGATCAATACCTGTTCTGTAACAGAGAACGCGGATAAAGAATGTAAGCAAATTGTAAAACAGGCATTAAATAATAATCCTGAAGCTTTTGTAGCGATAGTTGGTTGTTATGCTCAGTTGAAACCTGAACAGATCGCGCAGATAGAAGGCGTTGATGTTGTTTTGGGTGCGACTGAAAAATTCAAGCTTTTAAATTATATCCACTTTAGTAAGAATGATAATACACTGATCCAGGCTTGCGAGATAAGTGATGCTGATTTTTTTGTGGATGCTTATTCGGTTGGTGACAGAACCCGCTCTTTTTTAAAAGTTCAGGATGGTTGTGATTACAGTTGTACATTTTGTACTATTCCTTTAGCCCGTGGAAAAAGCAGAAGCGATATTATTGAGAATGTTGTAGCAAATGCAAACAAGATCGCTGCGAGCGGTGTGAAAGAAATTGTGTTGACCGGAGTTAACATTGGAGATTTTGGTTACGGAAGAGATATTGATGGCGATGTAAAGAAGAGAAAAGAATATAATTTCACTGATCTTGTTAAAGAGTTAGATAAAGTTGAGAATGTAGAGCGTTTCCGTATTTCTTCGATAGAACCTAACTTGTTAAAAGATGAGATCATTGAATTTGTGGCTAAGTCAAACAGATTTATGCCGCATTTTCACATTCCTTTACAAAGCGGGAATAATGATCTTTTAAAAAGAATGAAACGCCGTTACTTGCGGGAATTGTATTCTGATCGGGTTGCGAAAATAAAATCATTGATGCCTGATTGTTGTATTGGTGTTGATGTGATTGTTGGTTTTCCGGGCGAGACCGAAGAACAATTCTTAGATACTTATAATTTCATTAACGGTTTAGATGTTTCTTACCTGCATATCTTCACTTACAGTGAGCGTGATAATACAGAAGCGATCTTAATGGAGAATCCGGTTCCGATGGCTGAACGCAAACGCCGAAACAAAATGTTACGTATCCTTTCTGCAAAAAAACTCCGTGCTTTTTACGAAACACAATTAGGAAAAACCTCAACCGTCATATTTGAACACGAAAGCAAAGGTGATTTTATGTTTGGCTTTACAGAGAACTACGTAAAAGTAAAACATCCCTACTCTGCCGAATTAGTGAATACTTCTCTGGAAGTTATTTTAGATTCTTTTGATGAGGAGGGGAATGTTATTGTGAAACTGAAAACAGGAGTTTTAGTTTAGGAGCAAAAACTCAAATAATTATTTGGGAATTTCATCTCCGGTTTAGTTTTAAAGATCCCGAAAACAGCACTTCCGCTTCCGCTTAATGAAGCATAGACGGCTCCGTTTTTATAAAGATCATTTTTCAGTCTTTCTATTTCAGGATACTTTTTAAAAATGCTTTTCTCGAAATCATTCGCTAAAAGTGTTTTCCAATTTTCGATCGGCTCTTTTGAAACGATCTCTTTAACCGACCTGGAAGGTTGAGAAGGAACACACCCTTCATAGGCTTCCTTGGTATTTGAATGGACCCCAGGATAAACTACTAAAATATAGTAACCGTTAAGATCAATACTAATACTTTCAAACTCGTCACCCTTTCCTTTGGCAAAAACAGGGGTGTTTTCTATGAAAAAAGCGCAGTCGGACCCCAGTTTTTTGGCCATTTCTGTTAATTTTTCTGTTGATAAGTTGAGTTTAAGTTGTTTATTAGCCAATTTCAGGAAAAAAGCGGCATCTGAACTACCTCCCCCAAGTCCGGCCCCCATTGGTAAAACCTTATGCAAATACACTTTTAAAGGGGGCAATTTCTGAACTTCTTCCAGCAATTTAAAAGCCTTAAAAATGATGTTTTCCTCACTATTCCCTTCCACTTTTAAGCCTGATATAAAAAGCTCAAAAGGTTGGTTTCCGCCTTCAATAATTTCAAGGGCATCCGACCAATTTACAGGGTAAAAAACGGTCTCAATATTATGAAAACCATCGGGCCGTTTTTGGGTGATATTCAGGCCAAGGTTGATCTTACAGGCCGGGAAACCGATCATTTTTTTACAAATTTTGGCTTAATTAATATTTTTCACTAAATTGCATCAATTATTTTAAAAAAAGCACAACCATGAAAAATAAAAATTTTACTATTGGTTTAACACTATTACTTGCAAGCGCATTCTTCTTAACAGATTGTACTAAAGGCAAAAAGAACGAACCACCATCACCGGATTACGAATTTGAATCAACTATTGAAATGAATAGAATGCAAATCATCCTTAGTGATATTCATGAGATCTGTGCTGTTACGTCCGCTGGTTCTTATTCAAGTTTATTACCTTGGATGAGTCATACTCCAATGACAACTCTTCAGGGAACCAATACTATCAATTCTGTTGCCGCTACAGTTGGCGCTACTGTTCTTCCCAGCCCATTAAACTTTGAGGCAACATTTAACAATACAATCGGTAAAGACGGCCATGTCAGAAATGGTAAATTAATATTTTATGCAGGCGCAACAACTACAGTTCCGGCATGTGAATATTATGATCAACCGGGTTGGACAGCTGTTGTTACCGGTGTTAATTATTCAATTGACGATTATTCTGTGGCTATTAATAGTATGACGATCACCAATACAACTATTGTTGGTTTTCCTGCTTCACCAAATACACCATCAAATACTGCCTTAACATGGAGACAGGATGCTGATGTAACTATTACCCGCGCGGTGGGTTCAAGTACACAAACTAACAGTTTCAAAGGTACTATCTATAAAACATTATTGAATACTAATACCGGTGTTTTCTTATCAGTTCCAACTGCAACAAATGGTATCGGATACGCTCAAACAACATTTACAGCCTACAAACCTTCACCACGCCAAATATTCTGTGAAAAACAATGGGCCAGCTATTCAGGTCAGGGTAACGGAAGTCTTCAGGATGCAGGTCCTTATGGTGTAACATTTAGTGGCCTTACACGTAATTTTAATGCTTCTCCTGAAAAATTCCTTTCTATTACTACTTCACCAACTATCACTCCGGGATTTGTTACTCCTGAAAGACATCCGTTCTTGTCAGGTACAATGAGCTTTAAGCCGGGGGCTAAACCAACACGTGATGTTGATTTTGGTTCAAATGATCATTTTGATTACAATGCTAAAGTCACTATATCAGGTATCACTTACGATGTAGATTGTAAAGATTAAGAAAAGAGATATTAATGAAAACAAAAGGGCCCTGAATTTCTTCAGGGCCCTTTTGTTTTTACCACGTCGGACTTTGGTATTATGATTATTCAGCACATAAATTCAAAGTGTTCAATAAGCCCTGTCGGAAAGTCCTGCGTGGTAAAAACAGGATCCTGAGAAAAACTATTCAAAGTACTCTTTCATTCTATCGAAAAAGCTTTTCTCTTTCTTATTTAAATTAGGCTGGAAATTCTTAGAAGCTTTTAAATTCTCCATCATGTTCCTTTCGTCAGCCGATAAATTAGCAGGTGTATAAATGTTCACATCCACTAACAGATCACCTTTACCATACCCATTTATCTCAGGTATACCTTTTCCTTTTAAACGGAGCATTTTACCTCCTTGTGTTCCGGGATCGATCTTGATCTTCACTTTACCATCTATGGTCGGAATTTCAACCTGTGTCCCTAATGCAGCATCAGGGAAACTAATGAAGAGGTGATAAATTAAATTATTTCCCTCGCGTTTTAATTCGGGGTGCTCTTCTTCTTCAATTAAAATTAAAAGATCACCATTCATTCCGCCACGCGGCGCAGCATTGCCTTTCCCGCTCATGGATAACTGCATCCCTTCTGCAACACCGGCCGGAATATTCACTGCTATCACTTCTTCACCACGTACAATTCCATCACCGTGACAAGTATTACATTTGTCTTTGATTATTTTTCCTTCACCATGACAAGCGCTACAGGTAGTTTGCGTTTTCATGGCTCCTAAAATAGTTTGCTGAACCCTTGTTTGAACACCGGTACCGCTGCAGACCCTGCAAGTATCGTAATTACCATTTTTTGCGCCTGAACCTTTACAGGTATTACAAGACACATGTTTGGTCACCTTTAATTTTTTCTCTATACCATGTGCGATCTCATTCAGGTTCAATTTTACTTTTATGCGTAGATTTGAACCCCGGTTCACTCTTCTTCCGCCTCCACCGCCTCCGAAACCACCGCCAAATCCTCCTCCGAAAATATCCCCGAACTGGCTGAAAATATCATCCATATTCATTCCGCCGCCACCAAAACCTCCGCCTCCGTTACCTGAAGCTCCTCCAACACCTGCATGTCCGAACTGATCGTAACGCTGGCGTTTTTCGGGGTTACTTAAAACCTCATAGGCTTCAGCAGCTTCTTTGAATTTTTCTTCTGCACCTTTATCATCCGGGTTCTTATCGGGATGGTATTTAATAGCCAGCTTACGATAAGCTTTTTTGATCTCGTCTTCACCCGCATTTTTGGCGACGCCCAGAATTTCGTAATAATCTCTTTTTGCCATGACTTAGTTTGCAACCACCACTTTAGCGTAACGAATCACTTTATCTCCAAGTTTATATCCTTTTTCAACCTCATCAACCACTTTGCCTTTTTGATTTTCTTCAGTTGCAGGAATGTGTGTGATAGCCTCCATAGTATCTGCATTAAAATCCTGGCCAATACTATCAAAAGCGGTTAAACCCTTCAATTGGGTACTATTCTTCAATTTATTATATATCAACGTAATACCTTCTTTTATCGGAGCAGCTTCTTCAACATTCTCGTTAGCCTTTATAGCTCTCTCAAAATCGTCGATCACCGGTAAAACAGACTTCAAAACATCTTCAGAGGCAGTTCTTATCAACTCAGCTTTTTCCTTTATGGTACGCTTTCTGAAATTATCGAACTCCGAATAAAGTCTCAGGTATTTATCATTCAATTCAGCGATCTGTTTTTTAAGCTTTTCCTCCTCTGAAACTGACGTATTTTCACTGTTCGTGTCAGTAACCGGTTTCTCTTCTTCGCTTAAATTCTGTTCATTATTTGTATTCTCTTCGTTCATTGCAATATGCCACTTTTAGGTTCAGGCGGGCAAAGATAAGCAATCAATAATGTTGCCAATGGAATTATAAGGAAATATTGTCAGTTTTTATTGAAATTGAACTCTGTACGGCGGTTAAATTCATGCTCTTTGTCAGAACATTCAACCCCGTTCAAACAGCGGTTTTTAATGGCAGATTCGCCTTTTCCGATAGCTTTTAACCTTGATTTATCAATGCCTTTCGAAGCCAGGTAATCAATAACGGCATTAGACCTTTTTTGAGATAAAGCCAAATTTGAAGCATCATCCCCGCGGGCGTCGGTATGAGAGCTTACATCCAGTTTCACTTTAGGGTTTGCATTTAAGATCGCTATCACTTTATCCAATACTAATTCACCTTCAAATGTGATGTTGAATTTACCGGATTCGTAATAAATGTTCTCAGAGGTTAATAAACTTTTCTGGCCTGACTTATCGAATTTCTTATACTTCAAAGTAATGTCATCTTCATCTTCTATAGGCGAAAGCGTAACAACATCAGCTTTTAATAATTTATATTCGAAATCGCCCTTTAAGGTTTTTTTTAGTTCTGTTATGATCTCACCTGTTAATTTGGCAAGAAAAACCATTGGATTGTTCTTTACTTTTTCAGTTGGCGCGATCCGTATTGTCAAAGCTTGTGTTGTATCCACTTTACTGAAAGTAAAATCGCCGTAAGCATCAGTTGTGGTTGATTTGATCGTATCTTCTTTATGATTCAATAAATAAACAGAATGCTGGATCAATGGTGTCTTTTCTTTTTCGCCAATTAAAACTTTACCGGCAATATCAGCAGTTGAACTTGACGCATTGGTCCTGCAAATACTCCTGAAAGCTTCTTCCAAAGCTTGCGCGCTATCCGTCTCTAACCATAAACGGCCTTTTGGGTTTACTAAAAAGAAAGAGGGAAATTTATCCGCGGCAAATACTTTTACTACTTCATCCTTCAGTCCTTTTTTAGCAAGATAATTTGTTTTTTTTCCGTTAAATTTTGAGTTGACCAGGTTACCATCCTCTAAATATTTTTTCCAGGTCTCAGGCTTCTCTTCAGCACAAATAGTGATATATTCAATTTCAGAAGCGCCTTTACAAGCGTTATTCTGAAAACGGTTTAAGGTCTGTTCTAATTTCTGGTTGATCTCGACGATCTGTTTCAGCGGTTGTTGAGTTGTAAAAAACAAAACTAACACAAATTTATCAGTCATTGTTTTTCCATTCGGAAGATCAATGTCTGTTTTTTTATCGTTGCTATTATAAACTGCTACCCGTGAAAAAGGAATTTTTTCTCCTTCACGTAATTTTTTTTGTCCGAATCCGATAAGGACCGGAAAGAAAAATATAATAGCAAGGAGTTTTTTCATCAAGGTTTAAAAAACTTGAGTTCCGTTCTTACATTTTCTGCGTGTTCATCATCGGTACAATTCACTTTGTTCTTGCAGCCGTTCTTTAATTCCGATTCACCTTTTCCGATCGGTTTCATTCTTACAGGCGCAATTCCTTTGGAAACCAGATAAGCTTTTACGGCGCTCGAACGTTTTTTTGACAACTCCAGATTATCCGCATCAGATCCGCGGCTATCGGTGTGAGTGATTATTTCCATTGTATAATCCTTATTCTTTGTGAGCATTGTTGCTACTTTATCTAATTCCGGACCGGAGCTTGGTTCTAACTCAGTGCTGCCTTTCTTAAAAGTGATATTTGCATTGAAAGAGATCGCATTTTTTGTAGTGCTTGCCTCTTTATTGATCCCGCTTAAAGTAGCAACATCGGCAAGGGTTAAGGTGTATTCAAACTTTCCATCCATCCTTGGGATACCAGCAAATACAGCGCCGCCGCCGGTACTTAAAAAAGCCTTTTGTTTTCCTGATAAACCAATTGTGTCAGTTCGTAAAACATACTCGGTTAAATATTTTACACCTGTAAATACAAAATGACCGCTTGCATCAGTTGTAGTACGGCTTAATGTATCTCCGAATTTATTCGTTAATATCATTTTCTCATTCTTCACAACATCCTTAGGGCTTTCGGAAGCCAGGAGCATTCCTTTGAGGTCACGTGTATTGGTTGGTGAGTTCTTTTTACCGTCCAATACTTCTTCAATTTGTAATTGTGTAGGATTTACCAAAAGTATTGTTCCGAATTCATCGATCAAAAGTGTAACAGGTAACTGCATAATTTTAAAATTACAAACCGACATATCTTTATACCCTTTCACTGCAATAAGATTGATCATCTTATCCATACCCATTGCTGCAATATCATCATACCAGGCTTTTCTATCACTTTGTAATGCAACACTAATAACCTCAAACCCTTCGGCATTCCTATAAGCAGTTGTACTATAACGGTTTTGAAGATCAATTGCGCGTGGAATAAACGGTTTTGATCTGGAAACACTTGATGACCAAAAATGCACGAGTACTAATTTATTCAGGTAAGGAAAAGTTAAACTTTGTAGTGTCCCCTGGTTATCATTTAAAACTAATGGAGAAGCTTTATCGCCGTTCTTTAAAGCACAATTCTGTCCAAAAGCAAAGCTGCTGAACAGAACAAGAGCAATTATTTTACAGGCGATCTTCATTATTGTTTTATGATCAATTTTTCCAATGCAGCTTCAAGATCAGGTCCTCTTAATGCTTTTCCGATTATTATTCCGTTACCATCAATTAAATAATTAGTCGGAATTCCCTGCACACCATATTTTGCAGCAGCAGCATTATTCCATCCTAAAAGATCACTAACGTGATTTGGCCAAAGCAAATTATCTGCTCCGATAGCTGCCTGCCATGCATCCTTATTCATGTCAAGCGACACGCTGTAAACGGTAAATCCATTTCCATTCTTCAATTTCTGATCCTTGTACTTATTATGAACAGCAACTACATTTGGATTTTCAACTCTGCAAGGCCTGCACCAGCTTGCCCAAAAATCGATCAGAACTACCTTTCCTTTTAGTGATGATAATTTTATTGGCTGTCCTGCCGGATCCATCATTTCAATTTCAGGAGCTCTATTGCCAAGGTTCAATCCTTCAACAGATGCAACTGTGGTCTCTTCAGTTTTTGTTGCCCCGGATTTCTTTCCTCCGGCGCAGGAAGCGCAAATTGCAACGATCGTAATCAGAACTATTTGAAGATTTAATTTCATTTTCGTATGATCTCAGCACCAATAGCATTTAAACGTCCGTCTATATTCTGGTAACCCCTGTCGATCTGGTTAATATTGAAAATCGTACTCTTTCCTTTTGCACTCATAGCAGCGATCAATAACGATACACCTGCGCGGATATCAGGCGATGCCATTTGAATGGCTTTCAACTGAACTTTTTTATCAAGACCAATTACTGTGGCACGATGAGGGTCACATAAAATAATTTGCGCGCCCATATCAATTAATTTATCTACGAAGAACAACCGGCTTTCGAACATTTTCTGGTGGATCATGATATTTCCGCGTGCTTGTGTAGCCGTTACCAGAACTATGCTCAGCAGATCGGGAGTGAATCCCGGCCAGATGGCGTCTGCCACAGTTAAAATAGATCCGTCAATAAAAGTATCGATCTCGTAATTTTTTTGCGACGGGATATAAATGTCATCACCCCTCCGCTCCATCTGAATTCCTAATTTTGAGAATACACGCGGAATACAACCTAAATTATCGTACGACACATTTTTAATAGTTATCTCTGATTGTGTCATTGCTGCCATTCCAATGAAAGAGCCGATCTCGATCATATCCGGCAATAAACGGTGTGTTGTTCCGCCTAGTGAAGTAACACCTTCAATGGTCAACAGATTAGAACCAATACCACTGATCTTAGCCCCCATCCTTACCATCATCTTGCACAACTGCTGAATGTATGGTTCACACGCTGCATTATAAATTGTAGTTGTTCCTTCAGCAAGAACTGCTGCCATTATTATATTTGCAGTTCCGGTAACCGAAGCTTCGTCGAGAAGCATGTAGCAACCTTTTAATTTTTTTGCTTCTACTTTAAAAACTTCATTCTCGTTATCATAATCGAACTTAGCTCCTAAGTTTTCAAAACCAATGAAGTGCGTGTCCATCCTGCGGCGGCCAATTTTATCTCCGCCCGGTTTTGGCATGTAAGCACGACCGTATCTTGCTAACATAGGACCAATGATCATCACTGAACCTCTTAATCCTCCACCCTTCTTTTTGAATTCAGGAGAAACTAAATAATCCACCTTCACATCATCCGATTGGAAAGTAAATTCTTCGTGTCCTGTCTTTTCAACTTTTACACCCAGGTCCCTGAGCAGGTCGATAAGTTTATTGATGTCAACAATATCGGGGATATTGCTTATTGTTACTTTTTCTTTGGTGAGAAGAACAGCGCAGATGATCTGCAAAGCTTCGTTCTTAGCGCCTTGTGGTATTATATCTCCTTTTAATTGCCTGCCGCCTGTTACTTCAAAAATGGCCATATGGTTTAGTGCAGTTTTTAGTGTTTCTTATGTTTATGAAAATGTTTTTTATGTTTGTTGTTCTGGAATTTATGACGCGGTTTATTACTACCTCCCCTGTCTCCGGCATTTGTACTTTTTACTAATTCAGAATGGGAACTCAACGCAACCGACTCATCCAATTTCAATTCACCGTCAGAAAGATCTGTCAGGTTCTTAAAAATAATGTCATCAGTAATAGCATCCTTGTTCCAGTTGATATATGATTTCTTCAAATGATTTGCGATCAAACGGGTGAGTTCATCTTTTTCAGGGCCATCTTTTAAAGCTTTTGCTTTTTTGATGATCGCTTCAATAGTTTTACCATAATGTTTGAATTTAATTTTACCTGCAGGATAGGTTAAACGCGCCGGTTTTTCTTTAAAAGTTTCAGGTTTTGGTCTCGGATACGGCGAATCCACATCCAGTTTGAATTCTGAAATGATGAAAAGGTGATCCCAAAGTTTATGCGTAAAATCGGCCACATCACGTAAATGCGGATTCAGGGCGCCCATCACCTGGATAATAGCTTTTGCGCACAAATTGCGCTCTTCACGGTTCTTTAAACTGCAACAATATTCGATCATGCTCTGCACATTTCTGCCATATTCCGGGATGATCATTTTCGGTCTTTCTGTATTGTATTCCATAGTGTCGTTCTAAGCCATAAATATAGCGAAAAATAGGGCTGTTTTTGAAGTTTTTAACTATTTATTAACCAATGCACTGTTTATTTCGCCTTTTTCTATTTTTACAGTTCTTTATTGTAAAATTTAAAACAAAAAAATTATGGATTTAAAAGTAGCGGTTACCAACATTGCAGCACGTTGGAATTACAAAGTAGATGAAATTTCTCCGGGAGTTTTCAGAATGGATGTTGCTATTAAAATGAAAGACGGCACTTTCCGTTACCAGTTTGTTTACGTTTGGGTTATTGCCGGTCGTTATTTCGGAAAAGATGTTGTTTACATGAACAGCCGTTGCGGTGAATTCTCTCAAAATCTTAACCTTTATAAACTGATCAAAGAAGGTGGTTACGGTACTTTCTCTTCTGTAACTGTTACAACTGATAAACGCGCTGACGGATCTCCTTGCGAAACTGTTATCGTACAAGCGGTTCAGCCTATCGAGTTTACTAATGAAACTATCTTAAATGAGGTTATTTACGATGTAGCATTTAATGCTGATGCAATTGAATCTCTTTATTTTGGCGGTGATAAAAATTAAACAGTTAACAGGGAACCGCAATTCTTTAACATCAAGAGGCGATTCTTTAATGTAAAGAGGCGATTCTTTGAACAAAAGATGTAATTCTGACAGTCAGAGAAGTAATTCTTTAACAAGAAGAAGCGATTCTTTAACAAGAAGAAGCAATTCTTTAACAAGAAGAAGCGATTCTTTAACAAGAAGAAGCGATTCTTTAACAAGAAGAAGCGATTCTTTGTGCTAAACATGTAATTCTGACTGTCAGACAAACGATTCGTAAATAAGGAACAGCAATTCTCCCGGAATCAGTTAAGTACAGTGTTGAATTTACATTACACACACTAACCATTAGCTATTAACCTATAACGGATTACCAATAACTTTTAACCAATAACTAATAACTTTTCACTATCTTAGCACTTCTTAAAATTTAAACTTATGTCAGTACTAGTAAATAAGAATTCCAAAATTATTGTTCAGGGTTTTACGGGCGGAGAAGGAACTTTCCATGCCACCCAGATGATCGAATACGGTTCGAATGTTGTAGGTGGAGTTACTCCCGGAAAAGGTGGTACTAAACACTTAGACAGGCCTGTATTTAACACTGTGGCGGATGCTGTAAAAAATACCGGCGCTGACGTATCTATCATTTTTGTTCCGGCTGCTTTTGCTGCTGATGCAATTATGGAAGCTGCTGATGCAGGAATTAAAGTTATAGTTTGCATCACAGAAGGTATCCCGGTGAAAGACATGATACTTACCAAAGAATACCTAAAGGGAAAAGACAGCCGTTTGATCGGCCCGAATTGTCCCGGAGTTATTACTGCAGGTGAAGCGAAAGTTGGTATTATGCCAGGCTTCGTTTTCAAAAAAGGTACTATCGGAATTGTTTCTAAATCTGGAACTTTAACATACGAAGCGGCTGACCAGGTTGCGAAAGCAGGTTTAGGTGTAACAACTGCAATTGGTATTGGCGGTGATCCTATTATCGGAACAACAACTAAAGAAGCTGTTGAGATGTTAATGAATGATCCTGAAACTGAAGGTATCGTTATGATCGGTGAGATCGGCGGAAGCTTAGAAGCTGATGCCGCTCGTTGGATCAAAGCGAATGGAAATAAAAAACCTGTTGTTGGCTTCATCGCCGGACAAACTGCTCCTAAAGGCCGTACAATGGGTCATGCGGGCGCAATTGTTGGCGGCGCTGATGATACTGCTCAAGCAAAAATGAAGATCTTAAAAGAGAACGGCATCCACGTTTGTGAGAGCCCTGCTGATATTGGTAAGACAATGGCCAGGGTTATGGGCAAGGTGCCTGCATAAACCTGTTGGTTCGGCAAGCTCACCATGACTCTGTCATATTAATGAGATAAAACCTCAACAGAAATGTTGGGGTTTTTTATTTCTAGTCGATCGACTTCTTATTAAAGATAATGTAACCGAAGTGGAAGAAGAACGAAAAACTGTTCGGGTTTTTATCGTAATAATTCACGCCAATACTTAGCGGGCCAACAGGTGTGTTATATACTAAAGCTACAAGCCCGATAAAATTCCTGTAGAGAAACGGTTCTGTGTACTTTGCTTTTTGTTTATTGGTTGGAACAATTGAAGTTATGGGTTGGAACAAATAACCTTCGAAACGGATGTCAAATTTTTTCCAGGGTGTGGTGATAGCTTTTAAACCACCAGCTACGTACTGATGTGCCCTGTACTGCGGAATGAATAAAGTCTGACTTTCGAGTGTAGGATTGAATGCCGGCGCTGATAAAATAGTGGATGTATAATTCTTGAAGAAAGGTTGCGATGAATAAACACCTTCCAGGAAAACACCGATCTTAAATCCTTTGAATGTCCGGATGTAACTATCAAACGTCAATTTGAATTGCGTCCAGGTATGGTAAGGATAATTCCTTGTTTGAACTGTGTCCAGTGAAGTTGTACCTGGATAAAAACTTTCAGCGCCATCAATGAATTTAGCCCTGAAGTGTAACTTCGTTCCGTCAGTTGCGTATTGTTTCCTGTTCAGGGTATTCATTTCATAAGAGATCTGTCCGTAACCAAAATCAAAATAACTTGCGTCGGCAGTATCCAGTTTTGTAAAATTATCTGCCTGGTAATATTTGTTCCCCCACTCTGCATAGCCGCCCGAGATAACTACTTTGGAAGTATTTCCTAATGGTAAGCCGATATTCATTTCACCAAAAACATCCTGCTGAACAAGGTAAGCCGGTTTTTCAAAATCATAGAACAAGGCACTGCTCCTGAAATAATCCCAGCGCGAATACGTGATACTTGGCTCAATATAAAAGGGAATTCTCGCCGGAAAATCAAGACGTAATTTTCCATGTCCGCTGCCATGAAGTTTCCCGTAATAACCATTGGCATAAGCAGTGAACCCTATCCTTCCAAGATGATTGTATTGTAAACCTAAGAACGCCTCACTGATCGGACGGTTAGAGATATTCCCGCCAATATCAACAAAAAAACTTTTCTCCTTTTTAGCCATCAGTTTCAATTTATAGAAACCTGTTCCGTTCGTATCTTTTTCAGCAATAGGATAAACTGATTTTATCTTATCATCACTCGTCAACCTGAAATATTGTTTCTTTAAGCGGGATAATGAGAACGGCTTGTTCTGGTAGAAAATACTGCTCCTGATAAAGTATTGTTGTTTTTTATTCACACCGTGTATCTCTACCCTGTCAAAAATAACACTGTCTTTGATAGCAGCTTTTTTAAAGATCTCACGTCTCTTCTTTAACGCCTCATTATCTGCCATCCTTTCAACACATTGTTTTATTTTTGGCATTTGTCGCATAGTTGAAACATACCCGCTATCGATCAAACGTTTTGCTTCTTCGAAATTAAAAATGTTCACATCGCACCATGGCTGAATAAGAACACCATTTTCACACACCGGTTTAAAATTAGTTTGCGTCATTAAAAGATGACGTAACTGCAGATACAAATTATCATCAGAAGGTGATTTCGTTTGTTCGGCTACTGATGAACCAATTATAAAATCCGGGTAGAATTCATCATACATCACATCCGTTGGTAAATTATTGTACAAGCCACCGTCAAATAATAATCGGCCTCCAATAGGGATCGGCCTTAAATAAAACGGATAACTCATGGAAGCGCGTATGGAAGAAGAAAGATCTCCGTCCCTGAAAATAACTGTTTCTTTACTCTCAACATCGGATGCGATACAACGGTATGGGATCATCAAACTATCGAAATTATTTTTCGCATAGGCGTTCACCCCGGCAAAAGTTTCCATCAGGTAATAATCGATAGGCACAGAATTGATCACATTAGTGGGAAGGTTATTAATGAATTTGGTATTGAACGAAATTTTAAAACTCTGCCAGGAAGCATAATCATCACGCTTTTTTAAAAAATACGTGTATTTAGCAGGCATATCACCCTTGGTTACTTGCTGGAAAAAGCCGGACTTCACCAAAGCTTCCATTTCGGCCGGCGAATATCCCGCTGCGTAATAGGCGCCGATCAAACTGCCGATAGAAGTTCCCGTAATGTAATCGACCGGGATATTATTTTCTTCAAGTGCTTTAAGAACACCAATGTGACAAAGGCCGCTCGATCCTCCTCCGCTCAATACCAAACCCACTTTTTGGGCAAATATGCCATTAACATAAAAAGCCAGTCCCAGAAGTAAAGAATATTTGGTTTTGAGTATCAATTTTTTGTTTGTGTAAAAGTAAACTTTATCTAAAAACAGTTTTATATCCGCTTAATTTTTATTTAATTAGCGGTTTGTTCAAAACCCAAGTTTTGTGTTAAAATTTATTGCCAAAAAATGCTTTTACGGGGTCATCGTATTACTTGGGGTGATCACCACGGTTTTCTTCCTTTTTAACGTTTTACCGGGCGACCCTGCATCTATTATGCTTGGCCAACGTGCCAATAAAGAGGCAGTTGAGGCTATTCACCGTGACTTAGGGACAAATTTGCCTGTAATGGAGCAATATGCTCTTTACCTGAACGACCTCTTTGTGGTTTCCGTTCACGATTATGAAGATACTGAAAGCCATTGGTACCTGAACCCTGATAAATACTCCTGGTTATCGCTTTTTAAAGTGGGAAAGTCGAAAGTGGTGGTATTAAAAGTACCGTATTTACGACGATCTTACATTACTAAACGGAGAGTTTCAGATATTATTTTAGAAACACTTCCTGAAACAGCAGTTTTAGCATTTACGTCCATCATCATAGCAACTATTATCGGCGTTTTCTTAGGAATTGTAGCTGCGGTAAAACGAAATACATTCTACGATAAACTCTCGCTCGTCCTTTCTGTTCTCGGAATGGCGGCTCCATCTTTCTTTATCGGGTTGATCATCGCCTGGTTGTTTGGTTATGTATTAACGAAATACACTGGACTATCTCCAACCGGAAGTTTGTATGATATTGACGTTTGGAACGGAGAAGTGCTGAAACTCCAGAATTTAATTTTACCGGCTATTACATTAGGAATGCGTCCGCTTGCCATTGTAGTTCAATTAATGCGCAGTTCGCTTTTAGATGTGATGTCGCAGGATTATATCCGCACAGCAAAAGCAAAAGGACTGGGATTTTATAAGATCATTTTGAAACATGCCTTGAAGAATGCGTTGAATCCTGTTGTAACTGCTATTTCAGGTTGGTTCGCAGGTTTAATGGCAGGTGCAGTGTTCGTTGAATTTATTTTCAGTTGGAAAGGTATCGGTTATGAAGTGTTTGAAGCGTTGACAAAGAATGATCTTCCTGTTGTAATGGGTGCTACTTTAATTTTCGCTACCATTTTCGTATTCATCAATATCCTTGTTGACATTGCTTACGGTATCCTCGATCCGCGTGTAAGAATAAAATAACATGAACAGAAAAAAAATCGTTGCCGGTAACTGGAAAATGAACAAAACACTCAGCGAAGCCATTGAGCTGATGTCTGGCATTTTAAAAAATCCGGGTGATAATTCAGTAACAAAAATTGTTTTTCCTCCTTACCCTGTTATTTCAGCTATAACTAATTTCGTTGGCGCATCAGGCAGTTTTTCAACCGGCGCGCAAAATTGCAGCGAACATGCTTCCGGTGCCTTTACAGGTGAGGTTTCCGCAGCTATCATCAAATCTATAGGATGCAAATATGTTTTGGTTGGACATTCAGAACGCAGGCAATATTTTGGTGAGACGAATGCTATTTCTTCTAAAAAAATAAAACTCGCACTTGAAAATAAATTAAATGTTATTTATTGCATCGGAGAAACTTTAGCTGAACGAAAAGCGAATACACATTTCGATGTTGTAAAAACTCAATTAACTGAAGCGCTCCAGGGAATTGACCCGACAAATATCATTATCGCTTACGAACCTGTTTGGGCTATTGGTACCGGGGAAACTGCAACCCAGGCACAAGCCCAGGAAATGCATGCTCACATCCGCGTTTGTTTAAAGAATTTATTTAATAGTGATGTCGCGAATAACACGCCGATCCTTTATGGAGGAAGCTGCAATGCACAAAATGCGGCTGAATTATTTGCTTGTCCGGATATCGATGGCGGATTAATTGGCGGCGCTTCTTTGAAAGCTGATGATTTCTGTAAGATCATCCGTTCGTTTTAAAAAAGTTATTGGGTTATTTGTTATCCGTTATTAGGTTATAACAAAATTTTATAGCCTATAACTTAATAACCAATAACTTTATAACGGATAACCTCATAACTAATAACCTTGAACTACATACAATATAATTTTACCGTTACCCCACCAGAACCCGGTTCCGATATTTTAATTTCTGTCATTGCTGAAATGGGTTTTGATAGCTTTGAAAGTAACGAGAACGGGTTTGTTGCTTACATTCCTGAAGACCTGAATTCAGGCATTGATCTTTCAGAATTAAAGTTTGAAGATTTTTCTTATTCATTCTCTACCCAAAAAACACCACAGGTAAATTGGAATGAGGAATGGGAAAAGAATTTTTCTCCCGTAATTGTAAATGATGACTGTATTATCCGGGCGCCATTCCACCACTTGTCCCAAGGGGATGCCTTCGGCAATAAAACTCATAAATACGATATCGTGATCATGCCTAAAATGAGTTTTGGTACAGGTCATCATGATACCACCTGGCTTATGTGCAGGAATTTATTAGATCTCGATGTAAAAAATAAAACTCTTTTCGATATGGGAACCGGTACAGGAGTTCTCGCGATCCTTGCTAAAAAATTGGGTGCGGCAACAATTGTAGGTAATGATATTGATGATTGGTCGGTTGAGAATGCCCTTGAAAATTGTGCAGCTAATGATTGTAAAGACATAAAGATCTTTAAAGGTGACGGCGATCTTCTTGCTTCAAAATCCTGTTACGATATCATTCTTGCTAATATCAATAAAAACGTTCTCAAGTCCTATATTCCCCAACTTTCAAACGCTCTTAAACCAACCGGAATTCTGTTCATCAGCGGTTTCTTTAAAACCGATTGTGAAGAGTTAATTAATTTAGCTTCAATGCATTATTTACACCTAAATAAACAGGAAGTTAAGAACGATTGGGCTATGATCAGCTTTACAAAGGCCTCTTAGAAGTCCCTTTTTTTACATGTAATTATTCATAAAATATTAAAATAACCCCTCTTATCTTTAAATCTTAAGTTAAATTTGCATCGCAAATAAGCACGAAAGGAATTTCTATGTCATCTGATAATATTATAAAATGCCTTATTATAGGCTCTGGTCCTGCCGGATACACTGCAGGCATTTATGCAGCACGCGCTGATCTGAAACCTATTATGTATACCGGTATGCAGCCTGGCGGACAATTAACAATTACAACTGAAGTTGAAAATTATCCGGGTTATCCGAAAGGAACCCAGGGCCCGGAAATGATGGAAGATTTTAAAGCGCAGGCGGAACGTTTTGGTACTGATATCCGTTTTGGTTACGTGAACAAAGTTGATTTCAGTGGACCGATCCATAAGGTTTGGGTGGATGAAACTACCGAATTACACGCTCATACAGTAATTATTGCTACAGGCGCATCTGCAAAATGGCTGGGCCTACCAAGCGAACAACGTTTGAATGGCTTTGGTGTTTCTGCATGTGCAGTTTGTGATGGATTCTTTTTTAAAGGACAGGATGTTGCGATCGTTGGCGCAGGAGATACTGCAGCTGAAGAAGCTACATACTTAGCAAAATTATGTAAGAAAGTTTATATGATCGTCCGCCGCGGGGAAATGCGTGCCAGTAAAGCAATGCAGAACCGCGTTCTGAATACTCCGAACATTGAGGTTTTATGGGATTCTGAAACCGAAGAGATCTTAGGCGAAAAAGGTGTCAGTGGCGCGCGAATCAAAAATCTTAAAACAGGAGAAGTAAAAAATATTAATGTAACCGGGTTCTTCGTGGCTATTGGTCATACCCCGAACACTGCGATCTTTAAAGATTGGATCGATATGGATGAGCAAGGTTATATCAAAGCTGTTCCGGGTACAAGTAAAACTAATGTTAAAGGCGTATTCGCTGTTGGCGATGCTGCCGATAAAGTATACAGACAGGCCGTTACTGCTGCAGGTACCGGCTGCATGGGTGCACTCGATGCAGAACGTTACTTAGCGGAAATTGGCATTCATTAAGAATTTTGAAATTGCTTTTTTCAGCGCTTTTTTGTAAATTTATATAAATGCGTTTAGCAGTTCTGATAGTCATTTTGTCCTTTAGTTCAGTTACCGGGTGGTCGCAGCGTTTTGCTGATCAGATACCAGGCATAAAACGTTATACCACCGACGAAGTTATTGACCCTGTTGCCGGCATTAAAATGTATAATAAGCTGACTCCATCCATAGGAGGGGATTCTGTTCGTTACAATAATGCAGGTTACAATTTACAAGGCTGGCAGGAAGATTATTATATGAATGGAAAATTGCTACATAAGGGTTTTTATGTAGATGGCCAGATAAAAGTATTTAAGAATTATTTCGAGAGCGGACAGATTGAAAGAAGTATCGTGGTTTCTGACCCGGCCCGTTGTTCAGTTGATATTTATTACCCTAGCGGCACGGTCCGCACCCAGATCTTGTATTACAGCGGCAATGCTCAGAATGAATATTCTTTTTTCCCCAACGGAACTAAGGCATCAGTTTTAGAAAAAGACAAGGACGCTCAATACATTTACAGGAGCAGTAAGTATTACGAAGACGGTTCGCCTTCCAAGGAAATCTCTCTTATCGACAAAAAAACAAAAAAATATTCTGATAAAGAGTATTACGAAAATGGTAAAGTAAAAGTGGAAGGTTATTCGCTTTACGATCCTTCTTCAAAAGACTACCAAAAAGAGGGCGAATGGGTCTATTACAACGAAAAGGGCCAGGCTGTTAAGAAGGAGAAATACAAGAACGGGAAGCTGCAGTAGAAGTACGAATTTTTACGAATATACAGATCACTCGCCTAATTTAAAAATCACAAAGTCGTATCCTTATTAACATCGCAGGATTCATATATTAATTCTGGTGGCCATCTGTTAAAACCTCTGATTCGTATATTCGTATTGATTCGTAATCAACCATCATGCGCGTTTTATTTTTTTTACTGATCCCCTTTTTATCGGTTTCACAAACAGTAACTACAGTTGAACAGGTAGTTGATGTTTGGAAAACAGATAAGGTTCTTTGCAACAGCACTTTTGCATTTTGTGTTCTGGATGCAGAGACTGGAACAATGCTAAAAGAAAATAACCAGCATGTTTCTGTTATTCCTGCCAGTACTTTAAAAGTGGTAACAACAGGAGCAGCTTTAGGGACGCTGGGAAAATTCTACCGTTACGATACACGAATTTACTTTAGCGGGAATTTTGATAAAGCAACCGGCGTTCTGAATGGCGATATTATCATCCGCGGTTCAGGTGATCCGACTTTGAATTCAGAATTATTCAGGAACAAAAAAGATACGGTTGATGTCACTTACAAATGGGCTGAAGTTTTAGCGCAAAAAGGATTAAAAGAATTAAAAGGCCGCATCATTGGCGATGCGTCTTGTTACGAGCAACACATTCCTGCGAATTGGATCTGGGGTGATATCAGTAATTATTTTGGTGTGGCGCCATGCGGATTATCGTTCAATGATAATTTATACAGTATCGTTTTCGAAAGTAAAGAAACAGGAAGTAAAGCAACGGTTATCGATATAAAACCCAAATACAAAAGCATCACTTTGGAACACGACGTAGACGTTAAAGCTGCAGGAAAAGAAGATGACGCATATGTAACAGGGGATCCTTTCGGGAATAAAAAAAGAGTGAAAGGAACAATTCCTCCGAATAGAAAAGAATTAGAAGTGAGAGCTGCCCTCCCCGATCCTGCTTTACTTTGCGCTGAGTTCCTGGAAACATCTTTGAATGCTTTAGGAATAAAAACACCTTCCTTATGCGCAAAAAGTAATTACGATAGCGAGAATCCCGATATCAAAAAAGAAAAATTACTTATGCACTCACATTATTCACCCGCCCTTGAAAAAATAGTTTATTACACAAATCTCACCAGTAATAATTTATTTTCTGAAACCCTCCTGAAAACAATGGGTAAAGGCAGTAATTATTCAGGTATCGAAAAAACAAAAGAGTACTGGAAAAATAAAGGCCTTGATATTTCTGAATTATACATGGTAGATGGTAACGGATTATCGCGTGCTAATACGATAACCACAAACTTCGAAGCAAACCTTCTTTACAAAATGTATCACGATTCAGTTCTGTTTAAACCATTTTATAATTCATTACCGCAAGCCGGACTCAGTGGCAGTATGAGAACTATTGGAAAAGGCACATTTATTGAGAAAAATATGAGGGCTAAAACAGGTTATATCAGCCGGGCCCGCGGATACTGCGGTTATGTTAAGACAAAAGCCGGAAAAGACCTTTGCTTCTCTATTTTATTCAATAATTACAACTGCAATCCGAGCGAAATGAAGGTAAAAATTGAAACTTTCCTGGTTTCGCTTGCTGACCTATAAATGCTTATTTTTGTATCTGAATGGCAGGTTTTGTTACCATACTGAAAAAAGGCTGGGGTTTCGTTAACGAAAAGCTCTGGGTAGTGCGTTTAGATAAACTAAGCAAACGTCATTATTTTTTGGTAAAACAACTCCGCATCTTTTCTTTAGCTATCAAAGGATTTAATGAAGACAAGTGTTTAATAAAAGCAACAGCTCTTACTTTTTATACTTTATTTTCAATCGTTCCTATTTTAGCGATCGTATTTGCTATCGGAAAAGCATTAGGTTATGATGAAGTATTAAAGCAAAATCTTACCGGCAGCGGCGTCGATTCCTCAACTGTTCTTAACCAGGCTTTTATTTATGCAGACAGAATGCTTGAGAACGCCAAGGGCAGTCTCATTGCCGGTTTAGGAATTCTTTTATTATTGTGGTCGGTAATATCATTGTTGATGAACATCGAGAACAGCTTTAACGATATCTGGGAAATAAAAAAAGGAAGAACGTGGTACAGAAAGGTGACAGATTATATTACCATCATTATTATAGCTCCTATCTTTCTGGCTGTATCAAGTGGTCTAACAGTTTTTCTTCAATATTACAGCAATAGTGATGCGTGGGTCTTATCAACCGCAATGGCTGTAGTACTTAAATTGGTCTCTTTTTTAATGTTAGCAGGTGTATTTACTTTCATCTACATAGTTTTGCCAAATACAAAAGTCACTTTCAGATCAGCCGGAATTGCTGCTTTGATCACTGCGATTCTTTTTGAATTACTTGAGTGGGCTTATATTAATTTCCAGGTAGGTGCAGGGCGTTTGAATGCCATCTATGGAACTTTTGCCGCATTGCCTTTGTTCCTCATCTGGGTTCAATATAGCTGGTACCTTATTCTATTCGGCGCTGAACTTGCTTTTGCAAACCAGAATGTCGGCCATTATGAATTGGAGAATGAGATCCAGAACATCAGTGTCCGATATAAACGCGTTGTTGCTTTATTGATCTGTAACCGTATTGTAAAGAATTTTCATGAAGGAAAAAAACCATTGAGTGCTAAAGATATTGCTTTGGGGTTAGATCTCCCTGTTCGTTTGGCGCTGACTATGATCAATGAATTGGTAGAAACAAGGGTCCTTTCGGAAGTAAGAACAGATGGTAATAAAGAAATTGCATTCCAGCCGGCTATCTCAGATTCGAAACTCACCATAAAATTCATTATTAACCGCCTGGATGAAAAAGGAGTTAATGAATTACCAATTATGGATACAAAGGAATTAACAGTAATTAACGGCTTACTTACAGATCTAGATCGTGTAATGGACAATAAGACCGGTTCCACTTTAGTTAAAGATATTATCTAGTGGGACGTTGTTATAGCATAATCCTCTTTTTGTTTTTTTCTCTTCTGACATTTAATGTAAATTCACAGGATACATTAAAGGTTGATAAAAAAGGAAAGAACAAAGCCATTTACCGTGAAGCAAGAAAAGCTACGATCATGAGTGCCATTATTCCAGGACTTGGACAAGCCTACAATCGTAAGTGGTGGAAAGTTCCTATAGTTTATGCAGGTATCGGAGGTTTTGGTTATTTATTCTACAACAACCAGGCGCAATTTACTTATTATGGAAATAATTTGAGATACGAGAATGACGGTGATCCGAATACTATCAATGAAACAAAATACAACAGTGATCAGCTGCTGAGTTTAAAAAATGATTTCCGTAAGTACCGTGATCTTGGTGTTATCGGTTGCGCGATCATTTATGTTCTGAATATTGTGGATGCCAACGTGGATGCCCATTTAAAAACATTTGATGTAAGTGATGACCTGAGTCTTGAAATAAAACCATACAACAATGTGTATTGTTTCAATAATTCAGTGGGAATGCAAACTGGTGTTTCTTTAAATTTAAAATTCAAGCCACGAAAAAACACTAATTAATTCGTGAAAATTTGTGTAATTAGTAGCTAAAAAATAAACATTATGAAAATTGTTTTACTAGGTTACGGAAAAATGGGAAAGGAAATTGAAAAAATTGCCCTTGACCGTAAACATGAGATCGTTTTGAAAGTGGATGAGAGCAACCATACTTCTATTGGTAAAGAACAGTTATCAAAAGGAGAAGTCGCAATTGAATTCAGTACACCTCATACTGTGGAAGAAAATATTTACAAATGTTTTAATGCCAACTTGCCTGTTGTGGTTGGAACTACGGGTTGGTACGATAATTTTGAAAAGATCTCTGCTGATTGTAAGAAAAGGAACAACTCATTGTTCCACGCCACAAATTTTAGTGTTGGTGTGAATTTGTTTTTTAAAGTGAATAAATATTTAGCCGAACTGATGAACAATTATCCTGAATATAACGTCAGTATGGAAGAAATTCATCACATCCATAAATTAGATAAACCAAGCGGAACGGCTATTACTTTAGCGAATCAGGTTATAGAAAAAATAAAAAGCAAAAATAGCTGGAGTATTGATCCTGCAAGGAAAAACGATCCAACCACTCTTTTTATAGAAGACAAGCGCGAAGGTGAAGTCCCCGGCACCCACATTTTAAAATATACTTCACCGATAGATGACATCGAAATAATGCACAAAGCCCACAACCGAAAAGGGTTTGCATTAGGCGCTGTTCTGGCAGCGGAATTCCTTTATAAAAAGAAGGGGATCTATACGATGGAGGATTTGATCTAAATCAGTGACTTCGGCTACACTCAGTCACCAATAACCTCCTTTACTCATCTACGAACTACCAACTCCGAACTACTAACTTTTTTGGCACAAATAGATCATCTCCCCCGCAGGCAACCTGTAACGATCTACAAGATCTGCACCAAGTGTATTTACAAAATCATCTACAGTTACTTTAAATCCTGCTGCTGCTAATTTGTCTTTATAATCTAATCCGAATAAACGGACATGGTCTTTTTGCCAGAAATGTTTTTCACGGTCTTCTTCACTCGTTATTGTTTTGTCTTCGTAAGTTGTCGCGCGTGTAGTATCCAAAGGCACTTGAAATATTCCCCAGCCTCCGGGTTTCATTATGCGGTATAATTCACGCATGCACTGATCAGCATCTTCAACATGCTCTAAAACATGATTACAAAATATAACATCAAATGTATTATTCTCAAAAGGCGCTTTGTGAAGATCGAAATGTATGTCAGCGATCGGTGAATTGTAATCGCCTGTTGTGTAATCTAAATTCTTCATCGCTTTGAACAATTTGTAAAAACATTGTTCAGGCGCAATATGTAATACTTTGTGTTTCGCTGTAAAGAAATTGGTCTTTTGTTTTAAGTATAACCACAATAAACGGTGACGTTCCAGCGATAAACTACCGGGACATAAAACATTCTTGCGTTTTGCTCTGCCGCTATAACCATAGGGTAAAAATTTACGGTATGTCTTGCCACTGATCGGGTCTTCGTAACGGGTGCCGTAATACAGTAAAGGCGCAATTTTACTGAACCACAGACTAAACGTGATCAATATCGGGCGAGGTATGGTACGGAGCAAGAAATGAAACATTACGGGTGTAAAAATACAGTTTATTGCCCATATTTTAACCAATAATTGACCCTTAAAATATACTTATTTTATTACATTTGCAGGGTATGAGCAAACAGGCTTCGAAAGCGAAAACCCAAACAAAAAAACCGGCGGAAGGCCTGGTTAAATTTGAGAATTGGTTTATTGCCAACAATACAAAAGTTTTTTATTTTCTTACCATTCTTTGTGCTGTGTTCTCTGTTATGTTCTTCAATGCCCGTATCAGTGAAGCCCACGATGACGCCCTTTACATTGAAGCCGGCTGGCGTTACGTTAATGAATTCCCTAAATATTTTTATACGCAAAATGCCCCGCTCTATCCTTTATTCTTAGGTTTACTCACTAAATTTTTCGGCACAAATTTAATTGTCTTCAAAATTTTCTCTGTCCTTTTTAATGTCGGCGGTTTTGTTTTATTCTACAAGTCTTTTGAGAAGCGCATCCCTTTCGTTGTATTTATTCCGGTTGCTGTGTTTGCGGCGATCAATCACTTGATCCTGTATTACGCCAGCATGACCTTTACTGAAGCGTTCTATTTCTTCTTACAGGGTTTATTTTTCTTTTACGCCACCAAGACGATTGACATGGTGAATAAACATAATGTCAATTTTAAATCCCAATGGAAAACATGGCTGATGCTTGGCTTAAGCATGTTCCTTATCAGTACTGTAAAAAGTTCAGCTATTGTTGTTGTACCGGCAGTAATGTTATTTTATTTTATTGAAAAGAACTGGAAAGCACTTGGCGCCGGTTTAGTTTCCTACCTGGTTTTTAAAATTGCTTACGAAGGAATTGTGAGGTTAGTGTGGGGTGCGCAAAATCAATTCAGCGGACAAGGAAAGATCTTAATGCAAGTGGATCCTTATGATGTGAGTAAAGGAAAAGAAACACTGGGCGGTTTTATCACCCGTTTTTTTGATAACTGCGATCTTTATCTATCAAAACGTTTTTTCCAGATCATCGGCTGGCGCGATGAGATGTCGGTTGAAGTTTATGGTTTACTTTCTTTATTAGTAGTGATCATTGTCCTGATGGGGCTCTACCTTGTATACAAACAAAAGAACAAACCTTTATTATTATTTGGTCTTTTCTCCGGAGCTCAGGCATTATTATCATTCATCATTCTACAGGTGCGTTGGGACCAGGCACGCATCATTTTAGTTTGTATGCCGGTGATGCTGTTGCTTATTTTTTATGCTTTCTATCATTACACCAAAAAAGGCGGTATGGGAAAAATGATCTATACAGTTGTGGTCGTGATGGTGATCGGATCTGTTTTCTTATCGAGCATAAAACGCGGGTTCGCTAATTTACCTATTGTTACAAAAAATCTAAAAGGTGATAAATATTTTGGTTACACACCTGACTGGCAAAATTATTTACGTTGCAGCGAATGGTGTGCTGATAGTTTGAAAAAAGAAGATCTTGTTGCATGCAGAAAAGCACCAATGAGTTTTGTTTATGGCAAAGGAAAAAAATTCTTCCCGATCTATAGTGTGATCAAGAAAGATTCTTTAACACAACAATCGCATCCTGACAGTGCCTTAGCTTATTTCAATTCTCAAAAGGTAACGCATATCATGGTAGCGAGTTTGCGGATTGACCCTACTAAAAATACAGGACAGATCATCAACACGGTTCACAATATCATTCAGCCTATTATGGAAAAATACCCGAATAAATTAAAACTGGTTCACACCGAGGGTATGAATGAGCAGTGTTACTTGTTTGAAATTGCGAAGTGATCTCAATTATTCCTTTTTACCAAATCCGAACATATACCCTACCTGTAAACCAAATAACAGATTTTTACCTGTCTGTCCGTTTTCAGCAAGCACTCCGCTAAAAACATTTTTAAAACCTGTAGTACCAAAAATTGATATTTGAATTATATCTACATCTAAGCGGGAAATATTCAACCCGACACTTGCCAATACCCCAAAATCGTTAGGTTCAGAATCATCAATTAAATTATAAGCTTCATAATTATTTACTCTTTGTGAATTTAACAGTATACTGTAGATTCCCGCCGCACTAAAGCACAGCCGACTTTTTTTAAAGATTTCTTTGGTTTGAAAAGACATGCCGGGACAAATATCCAGGTACTCGAATCTGTACCTGGGATCGTAAGTATGTATTCCTTTATCAAATATAGCACCTCTTTGCTGATAAGACAGAGCCAGATTTATTCCCCATCTATCTTTTAATACGTATAAAAAATTTAAACCTGTTCCGCTACTTGATTTTATGGAATAAACAGGTAACTCGGTTCCCTGATGCGCGTTTGCTGTTTTAACCCCATAGTATGTAGAGCCTCCCACACAATAATGTGCGCCAACTTTAAAACCGGTTTGTGCGCTTGCAAAAAACAAAAGCGCAACAAATAACATTAGTAAAACTGATCTCCGCATTTTAAGTTATTTTATAATTTAACATCATACCACTATCTTCATGTTCCAAATTGTGACAATGAAATACAAATTTTCCCGGATTATTTGGAAAGGTCATGATTATTTTAACTTTTTCACCCGGCATACATAAAACAGTATCTTTCCATCCGCTTTCGTGCGGAAGTATTACTCCCCTGCCGCCTGTACGTGATAAAACCTGGAAGTGAACTCCATGCAAATGCATCGGATGCAGATCAGGCCCATTAGAATTATCAAATTCCCAGATCTCAGTAGTTCCTGCGGTCACGGTTTCATCGATCCGCTCCATATCAAAAGATTTGCCTCCGATCTTATGAATAGAAGCTGAACTGGAGGCTCCTCCATGTCCGCCTGAGTGATCATTGGCAATTTCAAAATATCTTGTTTTTACAGATGATGTAGATGGGATCAGGGTAAATGTAGAAAGAGCAGTTGGGATAGAAAACGTTTCTGCTACTTGCTCACTGATAATAAACTTCATTACTTTAAACGATTCCTGTCCCTGTGATTCTCCTCCGTTAAAGGAATTACTTTGTAAATAAATTTCAGTTCCTAAGGCAATTGAACTAAAATCAACCAACACATCCGCTCTTTCTCCCGGAGATAACATTAAACTGCTCACAGTTTGAGTTGCAGCCAGCAGCCCGCCATCGGAACCAATAATATAAAAATTTGATACGTTGGTAAATGACAGATCATACACTCTGGCATTTGAACCATTCAATATCCTTAACCTGTAAATTTTTGTTTTAATGTTATGATAAGGTGACCAGGATCCGTTTACACAGATATGATCGCCAAAATAACCATTCATTACATCGGTCGGTTCCGGCGAGTAATTAAGACTTCCATCGGAATAGATACGTTTATCCTGTATTATTACAGGTAATTCAAATTCACCTGAAGGCAGGCCTAAGGCTGTTTCTTCAACATCATTCACAATAAACATTCCGGCTAATCCTTTATACACTTGTTTACCTGTGAGTAAATGCGGATGCGGATGAAACCAATAAGTTCCGGCACGCTGATTGATCGTAAATTGATAACTGAACGAACTGCCGGGAACGATCTTATTTTGCGGATGACCATCCATGCTTTCAGGGATTATCAATCCATGCCAATGAATATTGCTTATCTCCTCCAGCTGATTCTTAAAATCTATATTTACATTTTGACCACTATTAACTTTTATCGTTGGTGATAATATACTATCGCCATAACCTAGAACAACCGAGTTTTTACCTTTAATAACAGATGTAGTATTTTTCTTTGCCTTCAGCGAGATCCCGATACTTCCATCAACTATGGAAGGTAAGCGAAGAGGGTTATCAAAATTACCTGTACGCACAGAAATTGCCTTGGCTATTTTCATGCTTTTCTTCATACAACCCTCCAACAACCATGTGATACCACCGGTTAAAGTAAATAGAGTTGCACTGCCTGAAATCTTTAAAAATCTCTTTCTGTCCATTTATGATGCTTATAGCAGAATAATGTCCGGCTTTAATTAAAAAAAATCAGTTAACTGTTACTGTTACAGTTTTCTCATCTTCTTTCTTACTGTTTTTTGAAACAGCTTTCAATTTTGCAGTATAAGTTCCTGCGTTATTATACACATGAGAAGCGGATGCTGAATGAGCGCTTCCTCCGTCGCCAAAATCCCATTGGTAATGATGAGCGTTCTCCGAACAGCTTCCGTCAAATGAAATAGCTTGCCCCGCTATACCTGATTTACTGGCGCTATCAACACATGCAATTGGTTTTTTTGTGCAATTCGTAAACACTATTACCATGGTTACAAGCACTATCAGGATTAGTTTTTTAGTTTTCATCTTTATTCTTTTTAATTATCATTTATAGTTATAACGTATTACTAAGATTTTTATTAAACAGACTATGTATTTCGATACACGAATATACGAAAAGACATTAAAGACTGTTAATCTATGCTGAAAGAATATGTTTTGCTGTGTGTTCGTAATCACCAAATAAAGGTTCATTATCCCCTTTCAGCGAATATTTCTAATTTTCCATCGTTTCGCAAATATTTTTGTTTTTTAAATGCGTTAAATTTAATCTCCACACTACATGAAAACTTCTCGTAACACTACAGGCAAACAAAGCAAACAGGGCAATTCCAAAAAAAACAGACCAGAGATCAGGGATGATATGGACAGCCGCAAACAAAAAGAAGCCGGCTACAAAGGCGACAAGAGCAAAAAGGGAGACCGGAAGAAGTTGGTGAAGGCCAAAAAATAATTCTGTAACCCTTTACATTAATTGCAGGTTTTAAATAATCTAAATGTTTAGATAAAACTTGTTGCAATGAGCCGGCCTCATTTAATAATTATAGGTATTTATACTCAATATATCGTTTTAGTTTTATTAATCGTTTAATTAAAATTGGTTTGCAACTTATTTGATGTACATTTACCATACACCAAATTTATCCTTAGAATTTGTATTAATCCGATGATGAGCGAAATCATCCCGTCCATCCGGGCGGGCGCCCTAATGCTCGGTAAACAACCGGACAACATCTTCCTTTTCTACAGGATGGAGCATTTCAAAATAACTCTGCATTTAACTTCTTCCACTCACGTTTAAGGTAGAAGATATTTTATACCCAATTTTTTCACTCGGGTAAAGGTACAAATTGAGAAAATACGGATGAAATGTTACTATTTTGAGAGCTTTAATATTCGTAAAGCTCCATTCATAACTAATAAAAAAACAATACTACCGACAATCAGATCAGGGAATTTCGATTTGGTAAAGTATACAGCTATCCCTGCTGCAATAACCCCAAGATTGACAATAACATCGTTGCTTGTAAAAATAACACTCGCTTGCATGTGCGCCTCCTTACTTTTCTGTTTTTGCAATAAATAGAGCGAAGCCGCATTTCCGATAAGTGCTAAAAAAGAAATAATTATCATAGTTTGAAAGGCAGGCACTTCCTCAAAGCCCAAAAATCTTCGCATTACTTCCGCCAATCCGAATATCGCAAGTGCCATTTGAAAGTAACCACTGACTTTGGCAATTTTCTTTTTCTTTGAAGCAATATGGCCGATAGCATACAAACTTAGGCTATAAACAATCGCGTCGGCGAACATATCCAAGCTGTCGGCAACTAAACCCATTGATCTTGAAAAGAATCCGGTAATTATTTCTACTAGAAAAAAACCGAAATTGATCAGCAATACAGTCCATAAAAGTTTCTTTTCATTATCAAGATCGCCTACGGAAACTACGTCCTGGCTCTCCTCGGTGTTGAACAATGTAGAACCTAAATTCAGTTCATTCAGAGCATTTTTAATTGCAGTTGGATCTCCTTCGTGATACACATAAAGGTTTCGCTTCGGAATATCAAAATCCAATTTATTAAAACTTAATCCTTGAAGTTTCATGCGGATCATGTTTTCCTCCGAAGGGCAATCCATTTTCGAGATATGAAAAGTTGTTTTTTTCATACTTACAAAAGTACAAAACGTAAGAAGAAAAGACTATCAAGAAATGAACACTGCCACCCTAAGACCAGCAAAACAACAAGTCACTCGTGAGTGACTTGTTACAGTTTCATTTTGCCTTTTTATTATCATTCTCCATCCAGCCGAAAGTGCCCCCATCTAAAAAGTAAATGTCATTTTTACTGTTTTCCCGCAGATACTTTGCCGCGCGCTCTGAGCGTCCGCCGCCCTTGCCACAAGCGGTAACAATAATTTTACCGGGTTCAGGAATAAAGATTCCCGTCTCAATAACTTCAATAGGTAGGTTTCCTGCGAACGAAATATGCTTTTCATTATACTCATCTTTGCTTCTCACATCAAGCACCATGATGTTTTCTTTATCCTCCAGCAACTGCTTTAGTTCGGCACGAGTTATAGTTGTTTTCATGTTGTTTATTTTGTTTGGGTCTTTTGAAAATCCAATCGGTCAATTTAGGCGATGAAGTTTTGCAGCGCATTCTGTTTTCAATTACCAGTGACGATGCAACAGTTAATACTCCAATTACAATAACCGAGGCATTGATACCGAAGGCATCGGCAATAATTCCTGTAAGAATTGCGCCAATAGCATATCCTAAATCCCGCCATAAACGGAATACTCCTAAACTTTTCGGACGATCATGGGGGTTTGTGTTTTCAGCTACAGTGGCAAGAAATGTAGGATATACCATTGCTGTTCCCCAACCCAGAATAGAAGCCAGGATGATGAAGTGTGAAAAAGTTGAAGCGAAAATCATAGCTAAAAGCGCAATGCCCTGCATGAACATTCCCCAAAATAACATGCTCTTCTTGCAAAATATGTCCGACATCTTTCCTGTGAACAACTGCCCAATTCCCCAGACTGCAGGATAAACGGCTGTAATAATGGCGATTTCCGAAAGCTCAAAATTTTTCTCTGCTAATAAAATAGGCAATAAACCCCATGTCATGCCATCATTTAAATTGTTGATCAAACCTGCCTGCGTTACTGAACCAAGGTTACGATCAAATAGTGTCGTGTCCCAAAAAACATTTTTTAATTTAGATATATTGCTAGTTCCTGCTTCTTTCGCCACATGACGTTTCGTGTCTTTCACCAGCAACCAAGAAGACAACAGTCCGGCAATTGATAAAACGATGCCGATGTAAAACGGATAAGGTCTTAGCCCGAACTCGCTTGCCACCATTCCGGTTGCAAAAGCAACAACAGCTACTGCTAAGTATCCGGCAAATTCATTTAATCCCATAGCAAAGCCTCTGTCTCTTTCACCCACTAAATCAATTTTCATAACAACGGTGCTGCTCCAGGTTAAACCCTGATTAATCCCTAAAAGGATGTTAGCAGCTATAATCCAATTCCAATTATCTGCTATCATAAGTAAAAATGGAACCGGAATTGCAAACAGCCAGCCGGTAACCAAAAGATTTTTTCTTCCGAATTTATTGGCCAATGCACCGGTAAAATAATTGGTAAGTGCCTTCACGATTCCAAAAACAATGATAAACGAAAGTATCGCAGTTTTGGCTGCAATGTGAAATTCTGCCTCTGCGATGTTCGGCAATATAGAACGTTCAAGTCCAACCATGCCGCCGACGAAGGCATTTACGACAACCAACAAAATGAACTGGTTCAGGTTTTCCTTTAATCCAAGTTTAATATTGTTCATCCGTTTTTGATCGTATTGATTTATCAAAAATCGCAGTCGTATCTACCCATCTGCTTTCTCCTCGCACACTTGCTGAATCCTTTATTCGGGTTTGCAAACTATTTCTCAATTCAAGTCCCAGATTAAAAGCTTCCCTCCTGTCTTTTGTTTCGTGCACAACTATTCTCCGGTTTTTATGATGCACTAGGCTGACCTGGTAATAGGAATGATCATTGTTCTCATACTCCTCGATCGAGCAGGCTTCACATTTCGCAAACAGTTGTTTAAAGACAAGCACGTAATCTATTTTAGGTAAGGGCAAAGATTCGCCCCACCGGAAAATTCCCAAGAAGCTTTCCTGTAATTTATAGCTTCGTTTATCAGGATCAACGAAAGTTGCAAACTGCCTCAACCAATTACTTATTGCATTTCTATTGCCTTTTATTATACCGGGGTAATTCATACTAATTTCCTTTCCTGTTTGCGTTTGGATTCACATCGCACGCTCCTGCCCCACAACAGCCTGTGTTGAAAAAGGCCTGCGCGAATAACATTAAACCAAGAGTCCCTAACAGCCAATCAGAATTTATGATGGATCCTGTAAGCACAACTATTCCAAGGCCAAGTCGAAGAAATCGGGCAAAGTTCCATCCATACAGTAACATGTTTTTTAAATAATCTCTTTTATACCAGTTCATGTTTTGATCGTTTTACTTTCTTATACAAATTTCCTCATAAACTTCTCCTGACTCTGTAACATTTGTTGCATACGTCTTTCTATGGAAACTAAAAGCTCAGATTTACACCAGTTAGGTAACATTTGTAACCGTTCGGCAAACAGATCTATGCTGACCTTTGTCTCATTAAATTTTTGAAATGGAAGTATTAGGTTATCTGTCATCAATCATTATTGGAATTTCACTTGGATTAATTGGCGGAGGCGGCTCTATTCTCACAGTGCCTGTATTGGTGTACCTGTTAGGAGTGAACCCTGTAACTGCTACTGCTTATTCATTGTTTATTGTTGGAACCAGCAGTCTTTTTGGCGTATGGCCAAAATACAAGCAGGGATTAGTTGATCTTAAAACCGCTGTTGTCTTCGGAATCCCATCCATCGCGGCGGTTTTCGCCACAAGGAAATTCATAGTACCCGCGATACCTTCTGATGTTTTTCATGTTGGAGAATTCGTAGTTACAAAAGCTATTCTGATGATGGTACTATTCGCTGTCTTAATGGTGGCGGCTTCCATCTCAATGATAAAAGAAAAGAAGAAAGAAGATATAGAAGAAAACGAGCCGCAAAATTTTAATTACCCGCTGATCCTCGTTGAGGGCGGCATAGTTGGTGTTTTAACAGGACTCGTGGGCGCTGGAGGCGGATTTCTTATCATTCCTGCGCTTGTGATGTTAAGCAAACTCTCAATGAAAAAAGCCGTAGGCACTTCATTGCTCATTATTGCAGCTAAATCATTGATTGGGTTCATAGGTGACACAATTTCAGATTCGGCAAGTATGAATTGGATTTTATTATTAAGTGTAACGGGCCTTGCTATCGTAGGAATACTCGTTGGTAATCTTTTATCAAAAAAAATAGACGGAAATAAACTGAAGAAAGGTTTCGGATGGTTTGTCCTTGTTATGGGCGCCTATATTCTACTTAACGAACTAGTGCTTAAATCAGGTGGTGGACATTAGTGTAACAAAAGTTACAGATCAATTTTGAGAGTAACTTTTGTAACGGATAAAGGAAAAACGATAGGGTAATTTTGTATCATAAATCAAACACAAAAATAAACAATATGAAAGTAGAGCAAATTTATACCGGATGTCTTGCACAAGGTGCTTATTACATCACTTCTAATGGGGAAGCGGCAATCATCGACCCATTAAGAGAAGTACAGCCGTACATAGATCGCGCCACAAAAGATGGCGTAAAAATAAAATATGTTTTTGAAACTCATTTTCACGCCGATTTCGTTTCTGGTCACATTGATCTGAGCAACAAAACGGGAGCAGCCATTGTATACGGCCCTAACGCCAATCCAGAATTCTCCGCCATTATCGCAAAGGATAATGAGGAATTTAAATTAGGTAATATTACTATTAAAGTATTGCATACGCCCGGTCATACGATGGAAAGTTCCTGCTTTCTGTTGATAGATGAGAACGGGAAGGAAAGCGCTTTATTTAGTGGTGATACTCTTTTTCTCGGAGATGTAGGCCGTCCTGACCTCGCCCAAAAAGCTGCGGGAATGACGCAGGAAGAATTAGCTGGTTTGCTTTACGAATCGTTGTATAACAAAATACTGCCATTGCCTAATGATGTTATAGTTTACCCCGCCCACGGTGCTGGAAGCGCCTGCGGAAAGAATATGATGAAGGAAACCGTTGATGCACTCGGCAACCAGAAAAAAATGAATTATGCCTTGAATCAGCCAAACAAAGAGGAATTCGTAAAATCGGTAACAGAAGGTTTATTGCCCCCTCCGGGATATTTCGGAATGAACGTAGCCATGAATAAAAAAGGTTATGAGAGTTTTGATACAGTTTTAAAAAAGGGATTAAAGGCATTAACACCATCTGAACTGGAAGCTGCAAAGCAGGTAACCGAAGCAATAATCCTCGATGTGAGAGATGCCGGTGATTTCTCGCAAGGTTTCATTCCTCAATCCATCAACATCGGATTACGCGGAGATTTTGCTCCCTGGGTGGGTGCGATGATCGTAGATGTAAAACAACCAATCATACTTGTAACTAAAGTTGGAGATGAAGAAGAAACCGTTACAAGATTGTCACGTGTCGGTTTCGATAATGTGATTGGCTATCTGAAAGGAGGATTTGAAAGTTGGAAGAGTTCAGGAAAAGAAACTGATACCGTTAACAGGATTTCAGCTCAGCAATTCAAATCTGAACTAAAGGTTGGAGAAAGCAAAGTGATTGATGTAAGAAAAGAATCTGAATACGCGGCAGAACATGTTGAAGAAGCTTACAGCATGCCACTTGCTTTTATCAACTCATGGTTCAGTAATGCCAAAGATGAAAAACCATTCTATTTACATTGCGCAGGAGGCTATCGAAGTATGATAGCGGCCAGTATTTTAAAATCAAGAGGCATTCACAATTTTAAAGAAGTAGCCGGTGGTTTCAAAGCTATTGCGGAAGCCGGTGTGCCCAAAACAAATTATGTATGCCAAAGCAAAATGATCAAATCATAGTATGAGAATTATAAGAAACGCCGTTTTACTACTATTGGTAGTAGTCGGCTTCACAAGGTGTAATTCACAAATTAAACAAAACGAAATGAAAACAAATAATAACGATACGTCCGACAAAAAAGAAATAATTGTGGATGTGAGAACAAAGGATGAATGGATAAACGACGGACATTCTGATTGCTCCGTAAATTATCCGCTGGATCAGTTTGACAACAAGATCGAGGAACTGAAGAAATATGAAAAAGTAACATTGGTGTGCCGTAGCGGAGCAAGAGCGGGAGTAGCGAAATCGAAACTCATCAGTGCTGGCTTTAAAAACAAGGTTGAAAATCTTGGTGCATGGCAAAACGTTGCTTGCCGAAACTAAACTGTTTTAAAACTCTGGAATAACAAATAAATATGAATTGGATCAATCAACCCTGGCCCTGGTACGTTGCAGGGCCATTACTCGGACTCATCGTTCCTGCGCTATTACTGATCGGGAATAAAACCTTTGGCATAAGCTCCTCACTAAGACACGTGTGCGCCGCTTGCTTTCCTGCAAACGTTAAGTTTTTTAAGTACAACTGGAAAAAGGAAATATGGAATTTATTTTTCGTTGCAGGTGTTTCAATTGGGGCGTTACTAACTATATCATTCATCCCAAATGCTGGTATCGTAAATATTCATCCTGAATTGGCATCTGACCTTACCAAGTATGGAATAACAGACTACTCAGGTTTAATACCCTCTCAGTTATTTTCCTGGGATGCTTTACTCACGGCACGCGGTATAATTATGATAGTGATCGGTGGATTTCTTGTTGGATTTGGTTCAAGATACGCCGGAGGATGTACATCAGGTCATGCCATTTCGGGTATTTCAAATTTACAGCTACCGTCATTAATAGCTACTTGTTGCTTCATGATCGGAGGATTCATTATGACCAACGCCATTTTACCATTCATATTAAAATTATAACATCTGAACAATGAAGATTAAAGATATCAATAAAGAATCCGGTGAGTTTCAGCAACGTGCTTTAGATACCGTATGCGTAAATGAATCACATTTGAATCACCCGTGGTGGTACAATTTGAAGTATGTATTTGTGGGAATTTTATTCGGCATAGTGTTCGTCAAGGCTGAAATCATCTCCTGGTTCAGAATTCAGGAAATGTTCCGTTTGGAATCCTTCCATATGTATGGCATTATCGGATCTGCTATTGCTGTAGGAATGCTCAGTATTTTTCTGATCAAAAAGTTTAACGTGAAAACCATTTACGGGGAAGAAGTTGAATTTCATCCCAAAACATTTAATAAAGGACAGATCTTTGGTGGATTATTATTTGGGTTAGGCTGGGCTATGACAGGTGCGTGTCCGGGGCCTCTATTTGCACAGATCGGAACGGGAACAACAGTCATCATTGTTAGTTTATTGAGCGCTCTCGCTGGTACGTGGGTATATGGTTATTTCAGAGATAAACTACCGCATTAATTAAATCGTTTTGTCATGGCAGAGGAGAATGAAGATCAGGGATTAGTCAAAGCTTTCGGTAAGCTCCTGAATTTGGTGGTCTTTTTACTGCTGGTGATTCTTGGACTGTTTACGGCGTTAATCTATACTAATTCTTCTAAGCAGAAAAAAAGTGTCGTGACAGCAATAGAACGATCATTTGTCGTAGAAAATTCAGGATCGCAAAATTTGAATCCCGTTATTGATACTACCCATTACTGGAATGCGCCGGATGAAGCGAATCTGGCAACTGACCCCAAAAAAGAAAGAGTTCTATATGGTAAGGAACTGATCGCTCATACTTCCATTTATTTTGGCCCGAAGGGTACGATATCCAAAGAAAGCACAAATGGTATGAATTGCCAGAACTGTCATCTCAATGCCGGAACAAAAGTATTTGGAAATAATTACAGCGCGGTCGCAACCACGTATCCTAAATACAGAGCAAGGTCAGGAACGAAGGAAGATATTCCAAAACGAGTGAATGATTGTTTCGAGCGAAGTCTGAACGGGAAAACACTGAAAATAGATTCAAAAGAAATGCAATCTATTATCGCGTATCTAAAATGGTTAGGCAAAGATGTTCCTGCTGGAAAAAAACCTGCGGGATCGGGATTTCAACAGATCGCTTATTTAGAGCGCGCCGCTGATCCTGAAAAAGGCAAACTTGTTTACGTACAAAAATGCCAGAGCTGTCATCAGCAAAGCGGGGAAGGTTTAATGAATTCTGATGGGACAGCATTTACCTATCCTCCTTTGTGGGGTGATCACAGTTACAACAATGGCGCTGGCCTTTACCGACTTTCTAACTTCGCAAGATTCGTAAAATACAATATGCCGATGGGTGCTTCGCACACTAATGTCCAGCTTTCAGACGAAGAAGCCTGGGATGTTGCTGCATTTGTAAATTCTCAACCTCGTCCGAAAAAAGATTTGAAAAAAGACTGGCCAAAAATAGAAGAAAAACCGTTTGATCACCCTTATGGCCCTTACGCAGATTCGTTTTCAGAATCGCAACATAAAAACGGACCGTATCAACCCATTCTAGACGCATCGGCAAAAACAAAAAAGAAATGATATGAAGAAGTGTTTTATTACGCCAATACTTTTAACTGCCTTTGCTGTTAGCGCACAGGAAAGTAAGGAACACCACATTGTTTTAAAACCATCAAAAGACAGCACCTGCATCAAAGAATGTATTCAAAAAGCCGATTGGGAATTCAGAAGCAGATTTTTTTTAATGTCAACAATTAATGATGGCATACTTAAAGATGACTATGCATTGGCTTCAGGCGCCGGGGTGGGAATGCTTACAAGGCCTTTTCATGGTTTTCAGGTTGGAATCAGCGGGTTCTTCACTTATAATTTATTTTCAAGCGATCTCTTCAAACCGGATTCTCTGACTGGTCAACCCAACCGCTACGAAGTAGGTCTTTTCGACATTGAAAACCACAATAATAAGAACGACCTCGATAGATTGGAAGAATTGTATCTTAAATATACTTTAGGTAAAAATTCCATCACTATTGGCAAAATAAATTTGAACACACCATTCTTTAATCCGCAAGACGGACGCATGCGTCCCACGTTAGAAGAAGGTGTTTGGTTAAGTACTCGAGAGTCAAAAAAATTAAGTTTTAGCGGAGGTTGGATATGGGATGTATCTCCAAGATCAACCGTAAAATGGTTTTCGCTCGCAAATTCTTTAGGTATTTATCCTTCCGGAATTACTACCAAAGGAAATAAATCTTCATACGCAGGGAATATCGTTGGCAATTCCGGCATGGCTATCGGGAATATATATATTCATCCGCATGAAAATGTAAAGATAAATTTATGGGATTCCTACCTGGAGAATGTAATGAATACAGCGATGATTGAGATTAATGCTGAACAAAGAAAGGAAAACTTTAAATTGTATGAAGGACTAATGTTCATCCGCCAGGACGCTATCAATAACGGTGGAAATATCAATCCGGACAAAGCTTACATTGAGAAGGGAAGCACTTCAAATGTTATCAGTGCTCAGGCAGGGGTGAAAAACAAGAAGTTTAATAGCAGTTTAAATTACACACATATTACAGGAGATGGTCGTTACCTAATGCCACGTGAATGGGGGCGTGATCCTTTTTATACTTTCCTGCCACGCGAGCGAAACGAGGGCTTTGGGAATGTTCATGCTATTATGGGAAAGGTTGCATTCACCTATATCCTTCCCCACACTGGCGCAAGTATTGCATATGGGTACTATCGGTTACCAGATGTGCAGGATTTTAGGCTGAATAAGTATGGAATGCCGTCTTACCATCAACTGAATTTAGAACTGAATCATTCGTTTGATAACGTTCTTAAAGGATTGGAGCTTAGGTTCATTGCCGCTGGAAAATTGGGTCAAGGCCCAACATACAATAATCTTAAGTACCTTTATAACAAGGTAAACATAGTCAACCTTAATGTGATAGTAGATTTTAAAATATGATGACATCCGCTGAACTAAAAACCAAATTATCCTCCATTTTTGAAAAGGGGCTGGTAGATGAAATTCTGGAACTTGCAAAAGTTATTGAAGTGAAAGAAGGTGAAATCGTTCTTGATTATGGAAAGAACATAACCTTTATGCCATTGGTTTTGTCAGGCACTTTGCGAGTAATCCGAAAGGATGAAGAAGACAAAGAAATACTCTTATACTATTTGAGCGACAATGAAAGTTGCGCAATGGCCTACGCATGTTGTATGGAAGCTAAAAAGAGCGAGGTGAAAATGGTGGCCGAAGAGAACTCAGAGATCATGAAATTGCCGCACCAAAAACTTGACGAATGGCTAAATAAATATCCTTCGTGGAAAACATATGTTTTCAGCAGCTTCACACATCGTTTTAATGAACTGTTGAAGTCATTGGATTCACTTGCTTTTCACAAGCTGGATCAGAGATTAGTAAAGTATCTTCAGAACAAAGCTAAAATATTAGGCAAAAACACTCTGCCATTATCCCACAACCAGATTGCTGAAGAATTGGGTACAAGTCGCGTAGTTATTTCCAGATTACTTAAGCAACTGGAAAACGATAAGAAACTTGTTCTTTATAGAAACGAAATCAAGCTTTTGAGCGGTTTCATGTAATCGTCGTGTTTTTTTTACAGTCAGATTTAAGTCTAAACAACTTGATCTTACATGTCATCTTCAATTTGATTAACAGCTATAAGTTGGATACTAATAACTTTCTAGCTTTGACATTAAGACAAGACTTCAAAAACTGGTGTTTCCCGAGGGAGCGAGTTATGACAAGAAAACAGACTCGCTTTTAACCCCTGAAAATAAATGAAGCCATCTTTGAAATTGCCCGTGTTGCGGGCAATTTGGCTATAATAAAAAGGGATTTAAATGTTCCTCAGAACAAAAAAAATCCCCCTTTGCGGAAAGAACGTTACAATGTTCGAACCTTCATCCGCTTCAGGAATTGGATATCAACGGAATAGATTTAGCTACCTCCCCTCACCAAATAGAAGGTCGGGAACCAGGGTCTATAAAAGGTGATTTATTAATGGATATTGCAGCTATAAATGAGTTTCTTTTCTGCTTGGAATCAGAGCCTTTTATTAGCCCTGAAAAGACCATTAATCGCAAACGTGCGCCTTTTAAAAAAACAATCGCCGCATAGATGTAAAATTAAACAAATACTTCAAAGAACAGCAAGAAGCGGGAATGTTAAGTATTATCATTAAACATTTCCTGCTTCAGACTGTCTTTGAACTTTAGTTTTTAAGGTCTTATAAAGAGCTATTAAATAATCCCTCACTACTAAATGCTTTTTAGATTGAAAAAAATAATTGACTAATTCAAGAGCAATAAAACCAATAATAATGGATAACAATCCTTGCAACCACTCAGGAGCATCGTTAACCACAACTTTTTTTCTACCCGCTAATCCAAAAAGGTTTTTGAGGCCTCTTTTTTCTAAGACATGATGAGAGAACATAACTGTTACCCACATTCCGACCACGAAACCAATAAAGTTGCCTATAGCCTGCTTAACGATAAAATCCTTTATTTTCTTTTTAGAAAACCTTTCCCTTAACGTTAATGTGCGTGCCATTACCTGATCTATTTCTACCCCTTCCCATATTTTTTTGGCTTTAGTAAAGAGTTCTTTATTTTTTTCGTTTTCATTAATCCATGTCAAAAACACTACAGCCTCCCGCTGAGTTTCACTGTCGGAGAGATGTTTTGATAACATAAACCATATTTTTGGGTCTTGCATAATTCTTCAATTACTTAGCTGAATCTTTTTTGTCTTTTTTCGATCCGACACCATAACCAACTCCGGAACCAACAGCACCGCCAATTATTCCACCGACTACGGCACCTTTAGTTTTATCCTTACTTGTGGCTGCTCCGGTAACTGCGCCTGTAACAATACCAGCCCCAGCACCAATGAGTGCTCCTTTTGTTTTATTGCTCATCTTTTTCTTTTTGTCTGTGGAAGTAGAAGAATTATCTCCGGAATTATTTTGTGCGGTTGAGTTTTCACTTACATTCGCCGAGGCATTGTTATTATTGTTGCCGTTATTTGTCTGCGGATTCGAGGCTTGTTGATTTCCCTTCGGTATATTGGAAGCATTATTGCCACCTGCGTTCTTCTTAGGTTGGCTAACGGAAATATTATTGCCTTGCATATTGTCGTTTGCAGGCATGCCTGAGTTACCATTTACAGTGTTCATAGAATCAATGGTTCGTTGGCGAACCTGACTGGTGTAATTGGCAGAGTTGATAGAGTCGAGCACAGCCTGTTTAGCGTTTTCAGCAGCTTTTTTAGAATCGTTGCATGCCACTATGGCGAGCAACAGGATAGGGAAAAATAATTTTTTCATATAGTTATATTTTAAAAGTTAATATTAAAACTTGAAACTGAAACCGCCGGTTATATAAGATATGCCATACCCGGCTTCAGCAAACAAAGCTACTTTAGGAACAAAATACCACCGAGCACCTGCAAATACTGAATAAGCCGGATATATATTTCCACTGTTATACTTATAATAATTATACGCCCAAGGATCCGGATTATTTGTTTCGAATTTGTAAGTTTGAATCCTGACTCCGACAAGCAACCCTGCATATACTTCTCCTTTTTTAAAATTCAAAAAATCAAAATGATATGCTCCACGCGCCGCTACCATAAAATTATTCCAATTGTGCTTGTTGTAATAATACCCTTTTATATTGTTGTCGTCATAATAGTAATTATAAGTGGAACTAAAATTCTGGAAACCTAAATATGCCCCAATACCTAAATAACCCGGTCCCAGTTTTTTCGGAAATGCCTGTTCATAGGAAAGGCTTATTGCGGGATTGGCTTTATAACTATAACCAAAGCCTCGATAAACGGAATAATACGATACGCCACCGAAGCCTGCGCCAACATTTAAAATATGTGTATTTTCATCGAAGCAGCGCTCTTTTGTATCACTACTTGAATTGTTCCTTTCTTTTTCTTCTTCCTTTTCTTTCTTCGGTTTGCCTTTTAAGCCCTGACCGTTTGTGACTGAAAAAGTGAATAGCATCGCTAAACACATGAGGGTAATTTTGGTAATTGTTTTCATAAATCCTGACTTTAAGGTTAAGTTCTTCAGTGATCCTGTTGCCGATCCTTCAGTATTGCTGTCGCCCATTCTTTTATTTACCTATCCATTTGGGCTTATCAAATATCAACCAGCCCCTGTCTGATTTTATGCATTCTGGTATTTCCATTTTATACAGGCTACTGCCGGAGTTAAAATAAATTACAAGCTTAGCGAACTCGATATTGTTTTCTTTTCGCGTACTTAATTCTGATGTTGAAAAAGCAACGTCTTTCCAATCAATTGCGTTTTTACTTCCCTTGTTTTTTATTTCTTCAATTGAATGAAGCGCATTTCGTCTAATGTCTTTTGTGTTTTTGTCACTGTTATTTAAGATTTGCTTTTTCTCTTCTTCATTTCCTTCGTAAGAATTCATTATTTCAGCCACGTCTGCTACCGAAGGAAAAAATGTCTCTATATATTTTGAGTCATTATTTTTGACTGCCATCAGAAAGGATGCACCAAGATCGTCAGGTGTTTCATTCGATGCCTGAGAAAGATCAATCGTCGTAGCTTTATCATTTTTCGTTTCTTCTGAACAAGCTATTAAGCTCGCCAAAAAAGAAACGAATCCGAAAATTTGAAGTATTCTTGTTATCATAAGCCTGTTTTAAATTTATTTTTCGTTCGTGCTATAGAAATTAATTACCGCGTCAGTTCCGGTATCGTAAGACTCATATATCAATAAAACTTTTTTACCTGACCACTCGTAATTCTGTTTAAAAGTTTTCGGAATACCATATTTTGACTTAAGCAGATCAAGAAATGCTTTGCCTGTAGAGTTTTTAGTTGTAAGGGCAATGGCACTAAGTTTGTTTTTTATAAATGTAAGCCTCACATTTTCGAATTCAATGCCTTGGATTTTAATTTCTTCGGGTGCAACGCTGAATAGTTTAATGTTTCCCTCATCAATTTCAACAGTTAGGTTTTTATAGTTAGCTTGTGAGGAGCCGAATTTAAAATTCTCAAATCCGTTGGATTCATCTAGATTATTGTTGAAGGGGCTATATCCCACAAACAAAATAAATAGTACGACAAGGGTTTTCATGGCTATATTTTTTGTAGAGTTTTTAATTCTTCCTGTGCAGCAGACAAAATAACGCTGAAGTCATCATGTATGCTTTTAATATCTTTTCTCCGTTTTATTAAGTTATTCTGAACACTGTCAATTAAATTTTCACAATACGCAATCCGTTCTTTTTTTTCTAATCTGCTAATAGTTTGTCTGTATAATGAATCTAATTCTGCCAATTTTTTCATAAGTAACCATTACTTAATCTTTCGTTTTACTTTTCTTATTATCTTTTTAATATCCTTTTCCAAATCGTGTTTCGCCCACCATTTGAAATCCTTTCGCGTATTTTTTGATTTAGAAATGCCAGAATGTTTTTTATTGAAAGCGCCACGGTCGTTCGGTTCCAGAACAATTTTACTGGAACTATCATCTTCATCTGAAAGCTCAACATGGCCGGTGACTACAATCACCTCAACTTCTTCGTCTTCTTCATAGCCCTTTATATTAAAAGATGTACCGAGAACCTTTGTGCGGGTACCGTTACAGGCAATTATAAAAGGTACGTTTCCCGGAATAACTTCAAAAAATCCTTCACCATTCAAAAAAACCAATCGCTCGTTTGAATTAAATGCTTCAGGATAAGTGAGTGTTGTATTTTTATTCAAATAAACCCGGCTGCTATCCGGTAGATAAACAACCATAACGCTGTCGGTTGTTACTACTTCCACTAAAGTAGCGCCACCTGATGTTTTAAATAAAGTACTCAATAAGTAAGTGAGGCCAAGCAGTAACAAAATAGATGCAGCCATCTTTAACCAGTAACGTTTTAAAAACAATACTTTAGGTTGATTTATTTTAGCCTGAAGTTTTTGCCATTCTGTTTCTGCATCGGGAGTATAATCTCTACTTGGGTCTTCGGTATTTTCCCAAAGTTTTGAAACTTGTTTAAATGTTTGAGCATTAGAATCTGACTGAAGCCAGGAATTTAGTTCCCGGTCCTCTTCGGCGGTGATTTCGCCGGAAAGTTTTTTCGCTATCAAATCCCAATACTTCGGTTCCATAAAACTTCTGCCCTTTATATCATATCACAGTTTAAATAAACGTTACCCCTACTCATAAAATTGAGAAATGCTGAAAATAATGAAAATCAACTGATTAGAAATTCCGATTGACTTGCAGAATTATTAAAAGAAGAGATAAAAAATGCAGCAGGGCTGATAGGCCGGCTGTAGCGGCAATAATAAGAAACTCGCGGGTAAGGAAAGGCTTGAGTTCTTCGCGCATGATCTCAAGGGCTTTCCCCATTTGATTTTCGACGGTTTTAACGGAAATATTTAATTGTTCAGCAATTTGTTTGTAGCGTAGTTCCTCGAATCGGCTTAATACAAAAATAACTTTGCACTTTGGAGGCATGCGATCAAGCGCTTTCTGAACCTCTGACTGTAATTCTTTTAAAGAAATATCTTGTGAAGTTTTTTCTTCATTGGAAGGCTGATATTCCTTACGGTATTTATTCAACCGGCTAATACTTTCTAAATAATTGAGCGCTGTATTTGTGGTTGCTGTGTAAAGATAACCACCAAGAGGTCGGTCAGTTTGAATTGTATCGCGAGAATTCCAAACTTTTAGAAATACATCTTGTACAATATCTTCAGCACCTGCTCTATCATTTACAATACGGTTGGCCAGTCGGCACAGGTTTTTGTGATTAGACCTGAAAAGCTCTTCATATTGAATTGTTGAGATTGACATGAAGCAAAATTAAACCATTTTTTCTTTAGTTTTATGTTGAAGAAGAAACTAAGCTTGTTTTTTGATCTAACTACTTAACACTACATTGAGTAGTTTGCATCTATTGCTTATTAGAACATGTAGAATTATCTTTTGAATTTACAAGCAATATAATTACAGGACAATATTAATTTATGAAAAAGGTGAAAGGGATTCGAACCAAAATAGCCGAATATAAACGAAAAAAGTGTCATAAAACTTAATTGCGCTTAATAAAACTCAATACAGATCAATAAAACTTAAAAGCGGAGACTGAGGGATTCGAACCCTCGGTACAGTTTCCCGTACGCATGTTTAGTCCCCACAATTCTGTGGGGATCCTTTCGGCCACCTATTTTTTTTATGAGATTTTTGTCTGAAATAATTAACGCTTTTAATCTTTCAGTAGTCGCCTTTTTCAGGTTTTTCTCCCGCTTTAATGCACTTGTTTTCGACTGATGTTCCTCAATATAAACCAACTTCCAGGGTGCTTTTCTCGAAGTATAAAGAGAAAGCCCTTCATTGTGTTGTTTTAATCTCTCTTCACAATTTTCACTAAATCCCTTGTAATAAGAAGAATCTTGTTCACTTTGAATTATATAAACATAAAAAGGCATTAACTAAAAAAAGGCTATCCTGAGATAACCTTTTTGTGCGGTGAGGGAGGGATTCGAACCCTCGGTACAGTTTCCCGTACGCATGTTTAGCAAACATGTCCTTTCGGCCACTCAGGCACCTCACCAATTTGTGGACGGCAAAGATATTTATTTTTTTGAATTGGTAAAAGGTAAAACCGGTCTTTTTGAATGATTTTCCGCCTTAAAACCAGCCATTTCAGCTACAAGCTATTAAAAACCACCTTTAAACGAAAAACCAAAAAAAAGTAAGAGCCTGCCTTTATTTTTAAGGAAAATTTGCCAAAAGTGTATTCATTTTCCCACCTGAAACAGCGAAAAGGCCAAGGTTTAGTATTGGTTCTCTCTTCCGTAATTTGCCTGTCTTTTTCATTGGACCCACCCTCTGAAACAAACCAACCTTGTACTGTCACCATTAAAAATGAAGGCGGACATTATCAATTATACCGGAATAACGAACCTTATTTCATTAAAGGCGCCGGCGGCTATAAATACTACGAAAAACTGAAAGAATGCGGAGGGAACTCTGTACGTCTTTGGAGCACAAAAGGCGCGAGGGAATACATGGATAGGGCCCATGCCCTCGGATTAACTGTTACCCTGGGATTAGAACTTGGTCATGAAAGGAAAGGTTTTGATTATAATGATAAAAAAGCCGTTAAAGAACAATTCGAACAGGTAAAAAAAGATATTCTCGAATTCAAAGATCATCCCGCCCTTATCATGTGGGGTATCGGCAATGAGGTGGATCAGTTCGCAAATAATTATAAAGTATGGGATGCCGTGAATGATATTGTAAAATTCATTCATGAAACAGATCCTAAACATCCAACCACAACAATGCTTGCAGGTGTTCCGATTAAACACATTAAAGAAATTAAAAAACGTTGTCCTGACCTTGACCTTTTATCAATTAACGCATTCAAATGGATCGCACCTGTAAAAAAAGATATCACTGCTGCGGGTTGGACGGGACCTTATCTGATCGGTGAATGGGGTGCTTCAGGATATTGGGAATCAGAAAAAGTACCCTGGGGAACGTTCATGGAAGAAACCAGTACACAAAAAGCAGAGGTTTGCCAGGAAAGATATAAAGCCGGAATAAAAGATAATACTGAACGCTGCGTTGGATCTTACGTTTTTTATTGGGGATGGAAACAAGCCCGTACTCATACCTTATTAAGCTTATTTTCTGAGGACGGACAGGAAACAGGGATCTTAGATATTTTATGTAAAGAATGGACCGGAAAAGAAAGATCAAACCGCGCGCCAACTATTTTACCAATTGGTATCGATAACTTTCAAACCCATAAAGGTGTTTATTTAAAACCTTCTTCACAACATATGGCTTATACAGACGCAAAAGATGCTGACGGTGACAAACTCTATTATTATTGGGAGATCTATCACGAAAGCACGGAGAAGAAAGAAGGCGGAGATATGGAAGCAAAACCAAAAGCCATTACTGACCTGATCACAAACGGGAAAGATAAATCTTTATCTTTTAAAACGCCGGCAAAAGAAGGTCCATATCGTTTATATGTTACTGTTTATGATGGAAACAATCACATTGCTACTGCGAATGCTCCGTTTTACGTAAAGAAATAAGTGTATTCTTTTTTGGCGCCAGGGCTGCATTCATGAATTTATTATGGTACTGGATCCAAGCTGCTAATTTGGCGTGGCAGATTTCTGTTTCAGAAGGAGTGGCGATGTTTTGTGTTTCGAAAGGATCTTTTTTCAGATCATAAATTTCGGTGAGATCCTTGCTGGCATTGTAAATGTATTTTTTATTTCCTTCCCGGTAACCATATAAATAATCTGACCAGGGGCAGAAAAAATAAGTTCTGTTATTTCTAACCGGTGAAAATAAATTTTCTCCCTGCCACTCTTCTGCTCCTTCTGATCCTATCATTGCCATAATGGTCGGTGCAACATCAATCATTCCGCCTATTTGTTCTTTTCTTTCAGCTTTGAATCCAGGATTAATAAATATCAACGGGATATGTAAATTCTCCTCGTAAATCTTTGAACCGTGCGTGATCTGATCATGTCTTCCAAACGCTTCTCCATGATCTCCAACTACAACAACTAATGTAGATTTTGAAAGCCCGTTCGCCTTTAATTGTTTTAATATCTTACCAAGAACCATATCACTATGGTTGACAGCGTTCATATACCTGTTTAATACGGTATCATAAATCACGTAATCTTTTTCTTCTTTTCCCGGATAATAAGGATAATGTGTCTGGTATGTCCAAAGCATTCCGAAGAAAGGTTTGCTTCTGTCTTTTTTCATCCAGGTGATCAAAGCATCTGCTGCGCACTCGTCATCAATACCGTCTAAAGGATCCCATTTATTTCCCTGTTCAGAGAATTGTAATTTACAGGGAAGATTCTTGCAGTCTTTCATCTCATCAAATTTCCTGAAGGATAAAAATTCATCTGCTTTTTGGAAACGGCTATCACCCGAATTAAAGAAAGCGGTACGGTAACCTTTATCTTTCAATTTAGAACTTAAAGTCGGAATATTAATATTAGGATGCTCTTGCGTTAAACTTTCATATGATAACCACGGATAAACAGAACCCAATAAACTCACCATCGATTTATTTGTAGCCGGAGCATGCGCGTAAATGTTATCAAATACGATCGCATTCGTCAATTGTTTTTTAAGTTCCGGGGTAAGGTTATATAAAGTATCATAAGGTTGCAAATATTCTGCAGGAGTTGATTCAAGTACAACCACCAGTACATTCCTGATCTTTGCCGGAAACCCTTCTGGCATTTTGTAATCGGCTTTTATATTTCCAAATGTTCTTAAACTGTCCGGGACATTCATTGTATATAGTTGCGGGATCTTTGTGAATGGAGAAATGGATTCCAGGAATGCTGTTACAGGATTGGCCAAACGGTCGTACTCCCAATTCTGAACAGAAATGGCTCTTTTTGCAAAGAACACATAACACAAATTCACCAAAACAAATATTACAAACGCTACTTTTCTTATGCGTACTTTTTGCATGAACCATTCGATCGCATAAACGATCAGTACGCCGGCGATCACTGCTGCACAACAAACAGCTACAACATTTAAAATATATTCCATTGAAATATTAGAAGCCATTGCTGATTTTGCTTCAGAACTTTTCAGGAAACCGGAATAATACAACCAACGGAAATTAAATGGTTTTCCCATTGTTTCCATCATCCGGATATTCAAAATTCCTGCAATTATTGAGATGAAATTCACAAGGATCGCCATAGAAACAAAAACATACTGAACCTTACGCCGTTTTTTGAAAAGAAAGACAAGTAAAACAAAGAACAAAGTATAACTTATCACATAAAGATGGTCATAGAATCCGGCATAGAGAACTTGCGGAAAGAACTCGATCGGCTGATAATATAATTTCCAGCTCATCAATGAAACCGATGCCCTGATCAAAAGTAATACAGCAAGAGTGATTCCCCCGCCCCCTAAAATTATTTTTAATGGTCCCGGATTTAGTCTTAGCCCTTTGAATCTATATTTCTTCACAATGTAAAATACCAAAGCCATGATTAAAATTCCTATCAATAAAGGCCACGCAAAATTCAACAATGTGAGCTGCTGTTTAGGCTGTATCTCTTTTTTTGAATCTATCATTGCAATATTATCATTAATAGCCATGGTGTGGTAATCCTTTTGCGGTTGTGTATTTGTATCCCATACATCTGAAGGCACACCACGCGGGCCTTTTGTGATCCAGAAAGTATAGTCGATCATAGTCCCAGACTTTACTTTGATATCAACAGAAAAAACACCACTTTCTTTTTCAGTCATTAAAGTATGGACAAGATCATCTTTAATATAACTCCCGGGAGGAAGTTCATCTTTATCCATTACCTGCCAATTATTCACTCCCCAAACTAAATACACCTCACTCGCATGCTTGGCTACGTACCGGATCTCTTGATTGACCGGCTGATCTTGAGCCACACAAAACAGTGCAGTCAACAAAAAGATCAATAACATTGCTTTCTTCATCTTGCTTTCCTTTCTAAAACTTTGATCGGTAACGATGCAGTTGTCACTCGGTATTCTTCCTTATCTGTAACAAATAAGTAAAGCCGATAATCTGCCGGTTCTTCCGGAATTGTAATTTTTACTAACTGTGGGTCATCAAACTTCTCTATAACATCTACTTTATCAAAATCATCATCCTTTAATAAACGCCATTCATAATCCAGGTCTTCATTACTTTTTCCATCGGCAGTAAAGAAATAGGTCTTTCCCGGAATTAAATTCTCTCTTGTCGTTATTTTATACTCAGGTAAAGATCTACCCTTCTTTTTTGTCCATTCTTCTTTTAAAGCGAAATACGAAGGTTTAAGTCTGCCTTTATAATCTGTTAACCCGAACCACGTGAAACTTCCTTCCATTCTATCATGCCAGCAATATGCGAATCCGCCAATATTGAATCCTTTGTAACCCTGAACGTACTTCTCCCATTGATATCTATACCAATCTGATTTTTCCTGATCACTCTCTTCTAACACAGTGTTATTTTTCTGATCATTGTATTTCGGATCCCAATAACCGCGTGGACCGAATTCAGAAACCAAATACGGACGTAATGAATCAAATTGCCATGCAACGTGATTAAGTGTACTGATCTGCTCTTTATAGTATGAATTTATCCCGATCACATCAATTGAAGGCGCCCCGTCATGAAACGCGACTAACTCGCCGGGCAATTGATATTCTTCATGTTCTATACAACTGAAAACCGGCCTCGAAGGATCTAATTCATGAATGCGCTGAGCCATCCGCTCGATCATTTGTACATATGCATTCCTCACTTTCGTTAAATAAGGTTTTGCAAAACTATGTTTGAGCAATCCCCAGGATTCATTTCCTAACGACCAGGCGATAATAGCAGAGTGATCTTTATACTTCAGCACTTTGCTTTCCATTTCGTTCATGTAAGCAAGAACCTTTGCAGAATCTTTATAGAAATCAATTTTAGGATCGAACCAAAAACCATAAAGAACATTGAGATCATATTCTTCTGCAATATTCAGGACATTCCTGTCGTAAATACCATGACCATATCTCCTGATCGTATTCGCTCCCATTTCTTTGATCTTCTCAAAATCTTTCTCCACTTGTCTTCTGCTTAAAGGCATATGACCATCACGCCAATCGTGCGCAGTATTGTAAGCAACGCCTCTTATATAATATGGTCTATTATTGATCATTAATTGAAATTTACCAGGTTTCCCCATTACAAATGCCGAATGATAAATCATTTGTGATGGTCCTGAAACATTTGAAAAATCACTTCTTGAGTAATTTTCATTCCTCAATTGTTCTTTAATGGAACTTAACGTTGTTTTTGATCTGACGCTAAAATCACAACGGGTAAGAAAAGTGTCTGTACCAAAAACTGTAGTAATAGTTTTTTCTTCGGAATAAAATATGACAGAACGGATCTCTTTATATTTTGCAGAAATACTTTTTAGCGCGTCGGAAAACCAATATGATTGGGAAGAACCCAACACTGTGCCTAAATTTGTTATCATCACAGGTTTTTTGAATTTTCCATAAGCCTTACGGTATGGTTCATATAAACCACTGAACAGGTACCAATCTTTTGCTTTGGCATTATCAGCGTAATTCAGACAACTGACACCGATCCAGTCGACAAATTTTTCGCCTGGATAATGATCTTCATTCTTATCTGATAACGGACACCAAACCCAGGTCACATTTGAGATACCAAGGTTGTTGAAGAATGTATAAACATATTGCCATGCCTTTTGGAATTGTTCTCCGGTGAATTGATCTCCCGGTAAAGCTTCGAAAGTCATAAATACTGGATGTTTGTAATTCCTAAGATCAGATGCGTATTCTTTAAGGAAAGTATCGTAGTTGCCTTTACAGATCTCCCGGTACAAATTATTTTTTATTTCCTGAGGCAATACATGTGTTGAAATTGTAATGTATGGAATACCGGTCTCCTGATTGAACAAGTCAGCAGCAGGAACTTCTCCCCACTTCTGAATAAACGAGGTCACATTATTATTTATATCCTCAGAAGATCCTGCATGTTTTCCAAGATAAAATCCGCCGAACTCTTTTGGCTTGTAAACTGATCTTTCATTCTCATCCTCTAAAATACTCACCGAACTAACAAAAATGAGAGAAAGCGCGATCATTAATACAATAACACTGTTTCTTACTAAACCATAAGCATACTGCTGGAATCTTTGAATGATCGATCCTATAAAATTCCTTACACCATTTATAAAAGGCATTTTGATACAATAATTTTGTGCCTGCATAATAAGTTTCTGCTGGCTCATTAATACAGTAAAACCAAGAATACCTGCTGTAATTAAAGAGTAAAACGCCATTGCAATACTGTAAGGTGTCCAATCGATATACAAACCATACACAATGAAAAAACCGCACACAACTAAAACAATTATATTCGGAACACTCAGCTTTATAAAATTCTGATGCTCGTCTTCCTTTGGTGTCGGAATATACGGTACTTTAATATTGAAAATACTGTAAACGAATCCAACTAAAAATACCCACCAGGTTGCAGTGCGCAATATTCCTCCTGCCAGATGAAAACCTCGTTCGTGTTTTTCGAGCAGCCACCGTTGACTATATAAACGGATCATCATTGAGAACAGGCACATTGGTAAGAAATAAAGTCCAAACTGACCCATATTTACTTCCCAGGGCACCTGTGCAAGTCCTAATGCAACAACGGGAATTGCGATATCAATCAGATTTATTAACCCAAACAAAAAATAAATTGGAATGCAGAAATAATGTAATTTCTGGCGCCATGTGAAATTCTTACACAGATGAGGAAATGTACGGAACAACAATTCAAACGTTCCTCTCGACCACTTTAACTGTTGTTTGTAGTACGCTGATAATGTTGCGGGCACTAAACCTCTTGAAAGAATTTCAGGAACGTATACAGATTTCCATCCCTTTGCATGCAACTGCATTGCTGTGTGCATATCTTCAGCAAGCCCCGCTGCATGACCACCTATTGAATCTAATGCAGTTCTTCTGAATGTACAATTGGCTCCAATAGCCTGAACTGTTCCATAAGTATTCATACACATCATCATTGGCCCGTAGAAATGATAGGTTTGTTCAGCTGCGCCTCTTGCAATAAAACTTTCATCCTGGTTACCATAAGCCTGAACACATTGTACATAGCCGATATCATGCTGTTCAAAATATGGAATGACACGATCCAAAAATTGAGGGATAGGAACGTGATCAGGATCTAAAACAACACAAAGTTCACCGGTTGCCTGTTTTAAGGCGTTATTTATATTTCCGGCTTTTGCATCCACCTTAACAGTTCTTGTCACATGTACAATTCCTAATTCCTCGCAGATCTTTTTTAATTCAGGGTCATTTCCTTCATCGCATAAATAATTGGTGTGCGGATACGTAATACCTTTCATCGCATATAAAGTGCGAATGATCATATCACGCGGTTCACCCGGACAAGAAGTGGTCAGGACGTCGACTGTCCATTGTTTGGTCACCGTTGGTCTTTCCGGAACACTTGGGCTCCAGTAATGATACCATTCGTGCACCATTTTTGCCAGTTTAAAAAACAATGCAAACGTCAGCAACAAAAAAACGGGTGCATAACCAATATGTTCACGGTCAATGAACCAACTGAGGAAAAGAAGCATTAACGCAACGGCGCAACAGATGAGGATTCGGATTATTCTTATTTCGGACCTGGAAGGAGATTTTACTTTAACAATATCATCTTTTGTAGAAACACTCATGCAAATCAATTTTAGTACCGCCGGCCTGCATAATAACACAGCTCCGGGTATAAAATTACTTCTGCATTCTGCGGAAACATTTTCTATTCGCTAATAGCACAGATTTGATGGTTAAAAAACTTCTTAAGAAGTGTGAAAAGAATTCGCTTGTAGGGATTTTATAACAGGAAAAAATTCACTTACAGAAATCTTATCTGTGAGAATTTATTTTTACAAGTAAAGGTCGAGCAAGCCTTCAGGGGCTTTATAGAATATTTGTTTTTTTGTTTTCACGATCTTTGTAACAAATTCATCACTGAATGGAAGTAAGATCTCTTTTCCATCCTTAACAATTACAAAAAGCGGATTTGCATCGCTTCCGGTCAATCCTTGTATCAAACCAACCTCTCCTTTTTCTTCATCGATGAGAAGAAAATTCAAATATTCAAAACTTTCTTCTTCAATAATGAATTTTTCTTCAGCTAAAACATCTTTATTCTTTAAAAGGTTGGCAGCATTGACATCATTCACTGCTTCTAGTTTCACCAGGAATCCTTTATTGAATGGTTTGAACTCTTCTATAAAATACGGCGCTTGCGAACCGGACTGTTCAATAAAGATCACTTTCAATTTATTTTTAAGATCGAATTCAGTAAACAAGATCAAATGGCCTTTTAGCCCGTGTGGTTTGCTAAAATGTCCTATCGGTCTTAATTTCATTTACTAAGAAATTGCGGCTTTAACGAAGGCGACAAATAAAGGATGTGGTTTTTCAACCGTGCTTTTATATTCAGGATGGAATTGAACACCTATATAGAACGGATGATTATTCAATTCAACAACTTCAACCAATCCGGCTTCAGGATTTATTCCCGATAATTTCATGCCGGCATCTTTGAATTTGGTGAGGTACTCGTTATTGAATTCGTAACGGTGGCGGTGACGTTCAGTAGTTTCTTTTTTACCGTAGATACTATAAGCAAGTGTATTTTCTTCCAAACGGCATGGATATGCCCCTAACCGCATAGTTCCACCCATATGCGAAATATTTTTTTGCGCTTCTAAAAGATCGATAACAGGGTTTGATGTTGCAGGATTCATTTCGCGGCTGTGTGCATCTTTTAATCCGAGAACGTTACGCGCGAATTCAATTACTGCACATTGCATACCTAAACAAATACCGAAGAAAGGCACTTTATTTTCGCGGGCGAATTTTATCGCCTCAATTTTTCCTTCAATACCACGGTTACCAAAACCGGGAGCTACTAAGATCCCTTTTAAGTCTTTTAACTTCTCTTTTACATTCTCTTCAGTTAAACTTTCACTATGGATCCAGTGTAACTTAACTTTACAATCGTTAACCGCCCCTGCATGAATGAAAGCTTCAGCTATCGATTTGTAAGAATCTTTTAGTTCAACATATTTACCGATCAAACCGATGTTCACTTCCTTTTTCGGGTTATGGAACTTATCGAGGAACTCTTTCCATTTTTGTAATTGAGGAGTACCTTCTGCTGCCATTCCTAATTTTTTAAGAACGATCACATCCAGTTTTTCCTTTTCCATGAAAACAGGAACTTCATAAATAGTAGAAGCATCTAAAGCTTCAATAACAGCATCCACTTCTACGTTACAGAATAAAGCGATCTTACGACGGATATCACTATTGATAGCATGTTCGGCGCGGCAAACTAAAATATCAGGCTGTACTCCGTACTCTAATAATAATTTTACCGAGTGCTGAGTTGGTTTTGTTTTTAATTCCCCCGAAGTAGATAAATACGGTAATAAGGTCAAATGAATAACTGTGCAATCATGTCCTAACTCCCACTTCAACTGACGAACAGCTTCGATGTATGGTAATGATTCAATATCGCCAACAGTTCCACCTATTTCAGTAATAACGAATTGATATTGTTTTGTCTTACCTAATATTTTTACCCTGTTCTTAATTTCATCGGTGATATGCGGAATGACCTGTACAGTTTTTCCTAAGAATTCTCCCCTGCGCTCTTTTTCAATTACTGATTGATAAATTCTTCCTGTAGTAACGTTGTTTGCCTGTGATGTTTTCACATTCAAAAAACGTTCGTAATGCCCTAAGTCAAGATCCGTTTCTGCTCCGTCATCCGTAACATAACATTCGCCATGTTCGTATGGGTTTAAAGTACCGGGATCTACGTTAATATAAGGATCAAGTTTTTGGATGGTGACAGTATAACCGCGAGCCTGTAATAATTTGGCTAAAGATGCTGAGATAATTCCTTTTCCGAGAGACGATGTTACACCGCCGGTAACAAAGATATATTTGGTGTTTTGAGACATACAGTTTATTCCGTGGAAATGCCTTACGGCATAAAAAACTGTAGACAAAGGTAACTAAAACAGGGGGACTGGCAAATTATATCTTGATTCCGATCACTAAAATATCATCAACTTGTTCATAAACGCCTTTCCAGGTTAAATGACTGTTAATAAGCTGCTTTTCCTGTTCGTTCATATCCCCTGAAGGCAGTGATTCTAAAAGGGCCTTGAAGTTTTTGGTCATGAATTTCTTGCTCTGTTCACCGCCAAACTGATCGGCAAAACCATCGGTTGAGAGGTACAGTCTGTCGCCCTTTTTTAACTGAATGTTTGTTTGCTTAAAAACATGGTCATCAGGGGTAAAACCTGCAATAGCAACCTTATCTGATTTGTATTCCTGTAGTTTATCATCACTAACGATGTACAGAGGCCTGTTAGCTGCAGCAAAATCCAGTGAATTGGTCTTAATATTGACCCTTATAAGAGCGAGGTCCAAGCCATCTCGTTGCTTAGTCTGATCATCATGTTGCTTCAAACTGTTCTTGATCTCTACATTCAGAAATTGCAGGATATCGCGCGGCTCTGTGATCTTCTTTTCAAAAATAGCCTGAGTTATCTTATCCATACTGACAATGCTCATTAAGGCACCCGGAACACCGTGACCGGTACAATCGGCAGCGATCAGGTAAAAATGATCGCCAAGCTTATGGAACCAATAAAAATCACCGCTTACAACATCCTTAGGTAAATAATAAATAAATCCTTCCGGGAATACATTTTTTATTTCAGTTATAGAAGGCAATAGAGCGTTTTGAATTCCTTTGGCATATTGAATACTGTGTTCTATCTCTTGTTTTTTCTGAGTGATGATCGCATTTTGCTCTTTCAATAACAAGTTAGCAGCATTCTTTTGACGATTCTGTTTGTACAATAAATAAGCGATCGTAATAATGATCAACAAGACAACACCTACTCCTAATAAAATGAAATTATTCTGTTTTGCTTTTAATTCCTGGATCTCATTGGCTTGCTTCAATTGTTTAATACTGGCTTCTCTTTTATCGAGCTCAAATCCACTTTGAATATCTGTAAGGTTTGTAGAAAACAATTGCCGGTTCATTGAATCTTTCAAAACAACATAAGTATTGAAATAATCATAAGCTGTAGTAAGATCCTTTTTTGAATAATAGAAATGATTTAAATGTCCGCTTGCGGCCATAACCAATTCTTTATAATTCTTTCTGTCGGCAAATTCATAAACTGACTTAGCAATTTCAATGGCTTTTTCGGTATTTCCAAGATTAAATTCGATCCCGGCCATATCATCCAGATTATTGTAATACGCTAATGAATCTCCAATTTTTAAATCACGTTTCAATTTTTTTTCCATATAAAACTTAGCTGAAGCAAAATCACCGGATAATGACATCAGATCTGCCAATCCCCCATAAAAAGCTTCATAAGCGCCCGGTTCAAACTCTTTGCCGTTTTTAATCAGTTCAATAACTTTATTGAGATAATGCATTGAAGAATCGTAAAACTCTTTCTTTTTGGTGATGCCGTATTGTTCACTATAGAATTGGCTTAAAGTATTCATCATCCCCGCCGTACTTTCATTGTCTTTTAATTCTTCATAAATAGCAAGCGACCGGTACAAATAACCGATCTCCTTCACATTCTTTTGCTGCATTACAATTATCCAACCGATATTGTATAATGATTCCGCAATACCTGCCTGGTCTTTTATTGAATCGTTGATCTTGTACGCTTTATAATAATATTTCTGGGCGGTGATGTAATCTGAGTGATACCAATACGCGTCCCCAATATTATTATAAGAGGATACTTTTCCCTTTACATCATTATTTTTTTCCGCTATCTCAAGCGCCTTATGGGCATAATCCATAGCTACAAGAAAGTCGTTCCTTTGAAAAATATTAGAGATCTTATTCAGGTAATATATCCTTGTAGAATCGTCGGTGGCAGCAGAAAGTTTTTCGAGATACTGTTTTTTTCTCTCCATATTCTGAGAAAAACCCAGTTGGAATAAACCAAAAAACAGGAGAAGATATAAAGCTCTTTTTGCCAAAATAAATCAGAAACCTAAATGTACTAAAAAGTCCCGATAGCTATCGGAGAAACGGGTTATTTCGTTTCAAAAGGACGGCGCTCATACTGGCATGCCGCAGGAAGCTTATTGTAAGCGTAATCATCCGCAAAGAACTTCTCATTATCATAACCGGCTTTGGCTACAGCTTGTAATACTGTGTTCACAGTAACAACAGAAGTATCTAATTTCAATTTTAAAAGCTTGGAATCAGGGCTCCACACAGCTTCAGTAACACCTTCAACCTTAGAAGCGGCTTCGATAGTAGCTTTACACTGATCGTTATTACCCCAAACGTGAACAGTAGCTTCAATAGCAGGCGTTTTATTGCCGGTACAGGCAAAAGCGAAAAGAAGGGCTAAAACTGCTATTGAAAAAAGTCGTCTCATTACGATTTTAAAGTGCTGCAAATTTATAATTTAATTTTAAAAAATACTCAATAGTTTTAGGCAAAGCATGCTTTATTTTCTCCTCTGCTTTAATATTATCATGGAATAATATAATACTCCCGTTTTTAACATTTCGGATCACGTTCTTAAGGCAGGTTTCAGGTTTGATCTTCTCGTAGTCGTAAGATATTACATCCCACATAATTATCTTATATCCCCTATCTAAAAGTGATTTGTATTGCGACTTTTTAAGTTGACCGTAAGGCGGCCTGAAGAGTTTAGTATTGGTCAGCCTTTCGCATTCTTCTGTATTGGCCAAATACTCACTGGTTTTTGTTTTAAAGCCTTTTATGTGATTGTAAGTATGATTTCCAATACTATGCCCCTCCTGCTTTATCCTCTCAAAAACACCTTTGTTCTTTGCAATATTATCACCGACACAAAAGAAAGTGGCTTTGACCTGGTATTTTTTTAGTGTATCCAAGACCCATTCGGTTAATCCCGGAATTGGTCCGTCATCGAAGGTCAGATAAAGTGTCGGGGTTGTGGGTTCAAGTTTCCAAACCGCTTTCGGATATAAAAGCTTTAAAGCTTTTTGTGGTTGAAAATTGAATTTACCCAGCAATTGAATTTATTTTTCGGCTATATAAAACAGATCCAAACTTTTATCATCCACTTCTTTCAAGAAAAAATCGGATGATTTTATTCCTGACGTAAGATCATTATTCGAGTTCAGTAATTTTTTCCGGTTCCTGCGGTTCATGTAATCGTATGGTATTTGCAGAATTTGGCGCGGTAAGATCCATTGCAGATTGAAAATGTCGTATTTCATTACCTTGTTAACCGATTCTTTATTCTTCTGATAATATTCCATCACCACATCATTCCCATATACACCTTTTGCATCTACTGTTTTAAAATGTTTTTTAAGAAGTGTTGTTAGTTCCTGCGGTTTATATTCCCGGATATGCCATGGATTACGGCTGAGCGACATATGCCTGTTCGGAGTTGTAACTATTAGTTTTCCTCCCGGTTTTAAAACGCGGGCAATCTCTTTCACATAAAGGTCATCCGGAACAATATGTTCAATAACCTGGAATGTCACAACAAAATCAAAACTGTTATCACTTATACCCTGAAAAGGAGGAACTGTTTGTTGTTTGAATTCCACATTCGTGTAAGCTTTGAAATCAACATCACAAACAAATTTATCTATGGTAACAAATTTTGAAACAACGGGCGCAATATATTTTACACCGTAACCGGAACCTGTTCCGATCTCTAAAACATTCCCGCTTACTAGTTTTGCAGCTTCAAGGTAAGCGAAGATGCTACGCTGTAAAACGTAATTATCAGAATGATCAGTAGCACTTACTCTCTCAGCGGTTGACATCTTAAAAACTAATTAGCCATTGGCTGTGGTTGTCCTTGCGGCATTAATTCCTCAGCCGGAACGATCGATTGCAAACGGGTCATGAATTCTTTTTGCAAAGCTTCCTGCTTGAATTGTCCGGTTAAACCAACCAAACGGCGCATGATCTCTTTACATTGGTTCATTTCCCTTCCAAATGCAGCGCGGTGAGCACTCTTTTGCGCATTATACACTCTTAGATCGCCTTCAAAGATATCGAATAACTGTTTTGCTAACTCGTTTGCCCTCTTGGTTTCACCTAATTGATAATAACCCGCAGTAATTGTAAATAAAGTTGCATCGAAAGGAATATTCTCATCCGGCATTTTCTCTAAACACAGATCAAGTATTTTTTTAGCTTTACTTTTCTTGCCTTCGGAGATCAATGCGTTCGCTAAAATTGACATTTGCATACGGAGGTTTGCAGCCATACGGTTACAGTTCTCATCTAAATTCACGCCCGGCTTATCCATGCCACCCCATAAGAATTTTTCAGTGATGTTCTTGTACATCGCCTCGGTATTTACTCTTCCTCCACCCATTTCTTCTTCTTCATTTTGTTTTACAGGCACTAAACGGAATGCCAAACCTTCCAATTGGAAATATTTTTCTAACCCAACATAAGCTTCGTTACCGGTTGTAACTGCAAAATAGATCGGGCGTTTCCAGTCTGTGTGTGCTAAAAGGTCTAACACCATCAGATCATTTTTAGTAATGGCACCGCGCGGAATATTCCAACTGATGTTCTTAACAATACGTCCTGTATCTTTTACAGAGACAACTTTATTTTTCATTACCGCTGCAGAATCAACTGGTAAATAGAATTGTTTTGTAGGTAAATAATCTAAATATCCATTTCCGTATTCGAATTTATTTGCAGGATCATCACTCTCAACAAACTTGATAGCTTGCTTCAAATTCATAGGACCGGTGTTCTTATCAAATAAATAAACCACTTCACGTTTGCGGCATAACAATTTTTCTTCAGGAATTGTGAATGGTACCGGCGCAGATTCGTAAGCAGCGCGGCGCATCTGACGGATATACCAATCGGTTTGCAATAAACTTAAGTTACAAACGCGGACATCTGTACGGATACCTTCAACTTCCTGGGCGTACCAAAGGGGGAAAGTGTCATTATCACCATTCGTAAATAAGATCGCGTTAGGTGCGCATGATTCTAAATAGTTAATTGCAACATCACGTGATAAAGTACGGATAGAACGATCGTGATCATCCCAACCACCTGCAGCCATTAAACTCGGACCAATCAAACCGATACAGGTTGCAATGATGGCAGCCATTTTAATATTTGTCTTCTTGCTCAAGAAATCATAGAGGAACAGAACACCAAAACCAATCCAGATCGCGAAGGCATAACAGGATCCTGCATAAGCGTAATCACGTTCACGCGGCTGATAAGGCGGTGTGTTCAGGTAGATCACTAAAGCTAATCCAGTCAAAAGGAATAAAGCTCCAACGATCCATGTTCCTGCCTTGCTGTTCTTGTAATGGAACCAGAATCCTAATAGACCTAAGATGAATGGAATTCCATAGAAATAGTTTTGCGCTTTGTTGTTTTTCATCAAATGCGTTTTCAAACTACTATCTGAATCCAATAAGAAATCATCAACAGCTTTTATACCTGTAACAGCATTTCCTTCCAAAGTATTATTGGTCATACCTTGTATATCATTCTGTCTTCCGATATAATTCCACGCAAAATAACGGAGCCACATATACCGCACCTGGTAATTAAAGAAGAAACGCATATTTGCCCCGAAAGTCGGGATTTCTACCGATTCGCTCTCGCCTGTTTGTTCGTTCACCCTGTTAACAGTCCTGTGATTATTAGCTACATCTCCCCAATAACGGTAAGCTGCTTCATGGTGTGATTGACTGCTATACATACGAGGGAATACTGTACAGAATTCTTCTTCGTAAACCGGGATATCATTCTTACGGTCGTCAGCTACAATATATTTTTTTGATTTTTCGTCCTTTATATAAATAGGGTCTCCATCCTTGAATTGCGAACTTGGTTTTGTAGGAGCGTTATAATATTGTCCGTAGCCGATCGGCCAGTCGCCATACTGTTCACGTAATAAATACGATAGCATGTTCGGGGCGTTCTCAGGATCATTCTCATCCATAGGAGGATTTGCCTGGGAGCGGATCACTAAAACGAAGAATGATGAATAACCAATAAGAATAGTGGCTAAGCTCATCATGATTATATTAAGATTATTGTATTTAGCTTTGATCTTAGAGATACCGTAAAGAATGGCACCGAAAGAAAGAGCGCGGGTGAACATGGCGCCGGGACTTGGAGCGGCGATCACAACAATAAGTGCAAAAACTATAAGAGAATAAAAGCCGAGTTTATAATGGGATTCCTTTTTACTTGTGGTATACATGATAAATCCTGCTAAAGAAATGATCATTAAACCGAAGTATACCATTGTTCCGGAGCTAAAGCCCATATGGAAGTGGTTGGTAAAGTAAACCTCCACATCTGAAACGAATTTTACGATCTTAGGGATGATCATTGACTGAACTATGCCTAATATCAGTACCGAGATGATACCTGCAATAAAAAAGCTTTTCCAGGTAAATGTGTACTTTTTGAAATAGTATATAAAACAGATAGCAGGGATAACAAGTAAGTTCAATAAGTGGACACCTATAGAAAGACCCATTAAATAAGAGATCAAAACGATCCAGCGCATAGCGCCTGTAGGGTTGCTGTCATCTTCTTCATCCCATTTTAAAATGGCCCAGAATACAACTGCGGTAAAGAATGCTGACATCGCATAAACTTCACCTTCAACAGCTGAGAACCAAAAAGAGTCTGAAAAAGTGTAAGCTAAAGCTCCAATGGCACCTGCGCCAAGAACAGCATATTGTTTCCCGATGTTGAATTCCTCGCCTTTTTTAACAATAGCCTTTAATGCCAGGCGGGTGATACTCCAGAATAAGAATAAAATTGTAAATGAACTGCACAGGGCCGACATTATATTGATCATCATGCCTGCATTAGCCGGATCTCCTCCTGCAAAAAGGGCGAAAAAGCGGCCTATTAACATAAAAAACGGGGCTCCCGGCGGGTGACCAACTTCCAGCTTGTACGCGCATGCAACGTATTCACCACAATCCCAGAAACTAGCAGTAGGTTCGATGGTTGCGCAATAGGTGAATGTTGCAATGGCAAAAACAAGCCACCCGATAAGGTTGTTAAGTTTTTTAAATGCAGGTGTCATATAATAAATAAGATAAGTTGCGAAGTTAACAAAATGCCCCATAAAGGTGCGGTTTTAAGAATCAAAATTTTTAAGAAATTATTTGACTTAACAGAAAAATTGTTAATTTTGCAGCTCTCTAAAATGTCCGATGGTGTAACTGGCAACACGTCTGATTTTGGTTCAGAAGAGTCTAGGTTCGAAACCTAGTCGGACAACAGAAGGAAAAACAAGGAAAAACAAAAGTAACAAAACCCCCTATGAAACACGAGGGGGTTTTGTTTTTAACCACTTTTTGTTTTTGGATATTTTTAGTACCTTTGGGATACCTTTTAATACACCCTTTAAAAAAGGTATCACAAATGAGAGTCCTATTTACACCTGTTTTCAACCGTAAACACAAACTCAGTAAAAAAGGTCGCGCACCTATTGAGATAAGAATCTACCAAAACCGTAAGCGTAAATTTATTTCTACAGGCATCTCCATCAAACCTAATCAGTGGGACGCAAAAAACGAGGTGGTTAATGATAAACACCCTGATTATGAGTCATTAAATTATGACATTAAAAGCCTCATTACCAAGTTTGAAAATCAAAAGACGTTACAGGTCATTAAGGGCAAAAGTTTTTCTATAAACCAAATACAACATAAAAAAGGTCACAAAGTCACCCCATCGTTTATTGAATTTATAAGGAACGAGGTTGCAGATAACGCCGAGATCAAACCAAAAACCAAAACAAGCCACTTAAACACCGTTAATAAACTGTTAGAATATAAATCCGGAGCCGATATCCTGATTGGGGACGTTGACTTTTCTTTCGTCGCTGGTTTTATTAATTCCTTAAGAAAACAAAAGCTTGCGGTTAACACAGTACATAAGCAGTATAAAAATCTTAAAAAATATATTGAATTGGCAATTAACAAGGGGCTTTATGAGGGGAACAATCCGTGTAAGTCAAAAGAGTTAGTCGTTCGTCCGGAGGTAACTAAAAGGGATTTTATCACTATAGACGAAATCAAAAAGATAGCAGATTTAAATCTTACTAAATTCGATGAGAGATTTACATGGGTACGGGATATGTTTTTATTTGGGTGTTATACGGGGCTCAGAATAAGCGACGTCGTAAATTTAAAAACTGAATACATTATTAAGGATGTTGACGGGTACAAACTACAGTTTAAATCTATAAAAGTTGATAAAGATGTTTCGCTTCCGTTGCGTGATTTGTTTCCTGTTCCAAAAAAGAAACTTTCTCGACCTGAAACAATACTTGAAAAATATTACGACAAAAAGCACACACACTTATTTCCTGATATTACCGAGCCTTTTATCAACAGGCACTTAAAGGGGATTGGTGAAGAAGCAAAAACACCAATTAAGCTGACGTTCCATGTATCGAGGCACAGCTTCGGAAATTACATGGCGACAAAAATACCATTGCCCCAATTAATGTATTTAATGCAACACAGCGATATTAAAACAACAATGATGTATGTGAATACTAAAGCAAACGAGGTAAAAAAAGGATTACAGAAAGTTGATTGGGATTAATTGACATTATGAAAAAAGAGAAAGAAATAATATCCCCTGAAGAAATTGCTAAAAAATTTTTTAGTGAAATAACCGATGGGTATATTTTAGATGCTGATGGAAAATCAGTACCCACGGGAGGAATGATGTGTTGGGGGGTTGATGCTGTTACAAAACTCATCGAAAAAGAAATTATTACTAATAGTATATATACCACTCAAAATAAAACTCAAATTCTATCAGCCTTAAAAAAACTTTATATTGATGAGGTAAGGCCAATCAATGCGGCTCTAAAACCTATTAGCGGTAGTAATAGCGCTAATGTGGTTTTTACTCAATGGGTGAGCGCTTCGGTTGATATAAAAGCATTTATCACCGAAAACATCAAAAGGTTAGAAGCTCACACCGTCAGAACACCACCACCAACAAAAGGCAAAACTAACCTTCAATCCTTAACTCTAAAACATGGTAGTTTACATTACGTGCTTAAACAAATCATTAAGGATGGGTTTGTGATGTGCGATGATGTAAAAACATTTCTAAAAATATTTAGTGGAGATAAAATAAACGGTTCACAAAGAGTCCATTTTAAATCAGTAACCAACTGCAACACATTTTTAAGGTTTCTATATAAAAAATACTCAGAGATTAAGAAGGAACGGACAAACGTTGATTGGGTAAGCGCTGCTAATTGTTTTATTTTCGGTAATAATTATGAAGTTATTCCACATGAGAAACTAAGTAATAGCAAATTTAAAAAAGGAACTTCCAAAAAACCTAATGATAAAATAAATTTTGCGGTTTCGCTCCTTGATAATACCCCAGCATCTAAAAAATAATTTCTGTTTTTTTATAAGGCTGTTTGTTTCATTTCCGCAATGAAACGACTTTAATTTTACTACACACCTTACTACACACCCTACTACACCCTGCCCTAAAACATGGCTTTGTTTTGGGTTGTTTGTATTTACTTTGTCTAAAGTTGCAACAACCAAAACAACAATACTAATATAAAACTATTCCGATATGAAGAACGAAAAGAGAGTAATCGACTTAACAGTAATTGAATTTCAAACTCTAATTACAGACTCATTTAAAAACAATATAGCAACTCTACCGAATGCAACAGAAGATTCAGAGTTTATTAACGTAGAACAGGCCAGCAAATTATTAAACCTGGCTCCCCAAACGATTTATACTTTGCGGTTCGAAGGTAAATTACAGGCCTACAAGGCGGGTAAAAAATTATTTTTTAAAAGAAGTGAGTTACTAAAGCTAATCGAAGATGGCAAGATCGGGAATAAAAAATAATCATGGAGAAAGAAATTGAATTTTGGGAAAGTAAAATACAGAAAGTTGATATGGATAACCAACTGTTTTTAAAAAACCATAAGGCTCGCTTGGACGTACTTTTAGCCACCGACGTTACCCAACTACCTGAGCAAGCCCAAAAGCAGCACCAAGCCAAAGTAAAATACCTCGAAATCGTAATTGAAACGGTTGAGGGGTTGCGTGAAATTATTTCCGGCATGGTAAAGACTTACCGTAATGAATTGCTAACTCCGCAACAAAAACTTAATATAATGGCAGTGGTCAATTCCAACCTTACCATGCTTGTTGAACGCTTAGATTGCCAACTAAAAAACTAAATTATGACACGAACCCAACTTGCAAAACTTTACAGCGTACATTATAAAACCTTTTTATGCTGGATGCAAGACATACCGGAACTTGCAAACATCTCGAAGCGCCAAAGAATCTTAACACCCTTGCAGGTGCGAACAGTTTTTGCTAAGATGGGCGTACCGGCTAATTTACCAAAATCACTTTGTGACAAATACCAAACAGAAACAATACGTGAACAACTATAAAGATAAACTGAATTAGCATAAACAACTATTAACCAACATTCACAAAATTATCTGTTATATGTTTGTAACGGATTTGTAATAAGTATATAAACTTTTTGGTTAGTATAAAAAAACAATAACAGCAGTATTAAATAACAGTTTCATAGTTACTATTTAATAATTACAAAAGTAATTTGAGGCCTTAACAAAAATGGTTTGAAATAATTAAAAAATAATAAAATGACAGTAACGGAATCAGAATTAAAAAAGGCAGAAGCCATTACCGGAAAAATATTTAAACACCGTACCTGCGGATTTTGTTCCGAAATAATGTACACCACGTCCACAAGTACCCTGTGCTCCAATAAGTGCCGCCAAGGTGCTTTCAGAGCTAAATTAATCCAGGCCCAAACGCCATCAAAAGCAAGTGTTGCAGGTGTGCTTAATACCGCTCTACCTGATGAAAAGAAAATCAAAAAGGAAATTTCAGAAAGTGACAAAAAGGAGCTTAATAAAATTAAAGAAGAGCTTACACCTGCCCAAAAAAAACAAGCAGAAAAGTTTGAAAAACAAATCGAAGAAGCGAACAAACAACTTAAAAAAAAATAACATGGAATCAATTGAAAAAATTGCAGAAACACAAGCAGAAACCATTAACAAATTAATGGCTTCCGGAAGCGACAAAGACAAAACTATTTCGGCAAAGGATGCTGAAATAGCTGAACTAAAAAAGAAGTTGGCTGAAAAGCCAGCCTCGACGCTTAATGTATCGGAAGCTGCAACGGCTGATAAGGACAAAGAAACCAAAACGGTTAGACTAACTCCACCCGCTCGCTCGGTTTTTGATACTGTGTATAGCAGACCTCGTTTAATCGACGTGGAATTGCCAGCCTCCGATAAAAAAGGAATTAAAGAATTAACCGATAAAGGTTACCGTATTGCCTCATGATTGATTGATTAGTTTTCTTTCATACCACGAAGGAAGCGGTGAGAGCCTGCTCGGTTGTAACCGCTTCCTGAATGGTTGAAGGCTGAAAAAAAACGAAATGGAAAATAAAGGAATGATTTTTAAAAAAGATGGGAATTTTTACAAAGTTGCGGACGGCGTGTATCAGGTTATTGGAGGTACTGAGTTGCAACGGTTATATTTAGAATATTTTTTTTTAAGCAAGTTCAAAACATTTATATCTTAAAACCAATGGAACCAATCAATGAGAATGAATTAATGCAAAGGCAAAACAGTCGTTACGGCTGTTCATTCTGGACTAACGGTCAGCATACCATACAGGTCGCAAAAGAGGCAGGAAACCATTACCCTCAGATTGAGAACCTGAAAAGTATGGGATACACAATAGATCAAACCAAACGCTAATGAAGACAGAAAAAACAAAGCCAAGCGGTTTAACCAAGCCGAAAAACGTTAAATGGGACTGGTCGTTTTTTGCGGTTCCCGATGTACTGCCTGAAGGTGGTTATTTAACTAAAGAAGTAAAATCGCATGGAACAACCCGCTATCAGCGCCAAACATATATACTTGACCGCACCGATAGTTATTTTTCTGACGGTCGTATAGTGGTAGCTGGTGTTATGAAACCGCTTCCATCGAAATGATTAAAAAAACTAAAGATAAATGGCTGCGGCACGACCCCTGTGCGAACGAAGCCAACCTCGTAGCAGAAAACGCAAACGATAAGGCAGGTGTAATTGGCGAAACTAAGTTTACACCTGCTTTTAAAAAAACACCTGCATCAGGTCAAAAAAAGGGGACACACGGCAGGTAAGAAATTAAAAAACCCTGCGGATTAAGGCAGGGTTTTTAAAATATTTTTGGTTAAAGAATTGAAAGGCCTGAAACCAAAAAAACAAATATATGACATGACAAAGTTAAGAAATTCTACAATACAAGCCAAACACAGCCACTCGGACATGGTATGGCCGTCAACACCACCCTTTTTAATTACGTTCGTTAGCCAGGCTAAAAGCTGCCTTAATTTTAATTTTTTAAGCTCCTTTTTAAGTAAGACCCCCATCAAATATTATGGGGGTCAACTTTACCTAAAAAACAGCTAATAATATGATAGAAGTCCCCATAATCAAGGCTTACAAGCCAAACACGTCCCAAAAAAACAGGGTAGCTTATTGCATCAATTTGGATTGGTTACAATTCATGTGTTCGGGTGAGCTGGTTTATTACGATAATCCGGAAGTAAGATATTGTTTTGGAACAGAGTTGGTGCTGGTTCAAAAGGAAATGGGTACACGGTTATTTAAGTATGGTTATGAAGTTTTTTTAAAGGATAAAAGTTTTGGTGCGATTTATTGTTCGCCGAGATCGAAAATTTTAGAGCGTAAACTAATACAATTCAAATTAAATAATAATGTGTTATATGAAGCTGGTTTTTTAAATGATTTTAAAAAAATTCTTTTGCAGCTTAAGTGGGAAGTTAAAAACGTTAGCCGTGTTGATATTGCTATTGATGGAGGCAAGCCTTTAAGATTAATAAACCAATTTGTAAGTGGTAAAATTGAAAAGCTCGGTAAAGCGAAAGTAAAACATTTTTTGACAGGTAAAGCAAAAAGCGAAGGTTTTGACGTTGGCAGCAAGGCGAGTAATAAATGGATAACGGGATATTTAAAAAGTCCGCTACTGGAAACAGAAGGTAAAAATTATATCAAAGATTTTTGGGTACAATCAGGATTAAATATAAATGAACCCGTTGAAAGATTAGAGCTAAAAATCCGTAACGAGCAAGTGAAGCTCTTGAAAGATTTTGATTGGCGGAAATTGGACAAAACAGAATATTTGGCAGGTATATTTAAAAAAGAAACCGAAAACTTTTTCGAGTTCGTTAAAAAAAGTAAAAGTAAAAACATAAGCAGGCGCAAGCGGAATAAAACAATACAGTTTATTGATTGGAGGTTATTGAAAGCTGAACAACTGGAGCGATTATCAACGCAACAATCAAATGAAGTACATCGAATGAAGCAAGCGATTAAAACAAATTATTTTTGTTTTTTGGAAGCCGAAAACGGAGCAGGTGAAAAATATAAAAAAGTGGCGGAGGAAATGGTGCAAAAAATACGTTCAGAAATATGGTTCATGGTTCATGTGCCGAAGTGGGAGGAGGAATTTGAGAAGCAACACACCTTTGAGTTTTTGAAAAACAAAAAACAAAAAGCGCAGGACGATTACATGAATTTTGAAAAGGCAAAACGAGCAAAACAATATAAATAATAAAAATAAATACCATGAAAAAAACAGCAATTATCGGGAACGTGTGCGCTGACGCAACCACCCAACAAGTGAATGAAAAAACGGTTATTAATTTTACGGTTGCCGTGAACGAAAACCGCAAAGACAAAGACGGCAACAAAACACAAAACACTACTTACATTGATTGTAGTTTTTGGCGTAAAGCGGGACAAAGTACAGCAATTACCGAGTATCTTAAAAAAGGAGTGCAGGTTTATTGTTCCGGTTCCCCGACGGTAAGTGCGTTCATTAATAAGGAGGGTCACCCGGTCGGGAAGCTCGCTTTAACAATAAGCGACATTGAACTGTTATCCGCTAAAAAAGAAACCGTAACGCCGAGTGAAATTGAGGGATAAAAATAGTTTTAAATTGTGGTTATTAAAACCCGATGTTTACAGCATCGGGTTTATAATTTCATTAAAGATAGTACATTGTACTTTTAGTGTGGCATTAGTCTTTAAAAAAATCTTCTACTTTAATTTTCAAAACTTCAGCAAGGGTGTATAAAATATTTAATGTTATATTTTGTGTTCCCGCTTCAATTCTCTGAATGGTGCTTAAATTTACCTCGCAGTCATAGGCTAACTCTTGTTGCGTTATCCCCCGCTCCTTTCTAAGTCTCTTTAACCTTACACCTATTGATTTAAGATGTTTTTTATATTTCGGATTCACTCGGTTAAACTATAAATCTTTGCAATTATTTTTACTTCATATATGAAGTGTTTGGATCTTTTTACTATTTTTGACTAAACCAATTAAAAACTTAAAAATGAAAACAACGATTAAAACGATTATGGCTATTGTATTCGCATTTACAATCGCATTAACAGGATGTAAAAAAGACGCTGGCCCGAAAGGTGATAAAGGTGATAAAGGCGATGCCGGCGTAAACGGCACGAATGGCACGAACGGCACAAATGGCAACGCCAATGTGATTGCGTCTACTACATTTACATTAAACAACTGGACATCAAATTTTGATGACGGTATTAATTTTAATTATAGCGCTTCGGCATCATGGGCTGGTATAACCCAAGCTATTGTAGACAAAGGAGTAGTTGTGGTTTATTTTGACGATGGTTCTGGTGGATGGGTTGCCTTGCCTTATTCCTATGCGGAAGACACTTATTCTTCTACGACAATTAATTTTTCATTTAGTGTTGGGATGGTTGCTGTTGAATATACAGGCTTTGATGATTCGGGTTCCTTCGGCGCATCTGCGTTAAATGGGTTACTTGCCATTAGAATTGTTGCTATTTCAGCGTCAAACAGGGAAGCGTACCCAAATGTAAACTGGTCTAATTATAATGAAGTAAAAGCGGTATTAAACTTAAAGGATTAAAAAACTAAAAATGAAAACAAAAAACTTATTATTTATAGCCATAGTGCTATTAGGAGTATTAACAACAAGTTGTACATCAATAAAAAATATTGGTGCGTTGAATATGGTCTCTACACGAAACATTGAAACTTCTATTAAGTACGTAGTGGTTCAGAAGAACTTTGAATTAACCAAAAAGGACAAGAAGCGTAGTAGAGCAGAAACAATTCAAGAGGCTGTTGATGCTGCGGTTAAAAAAGTTGATGGTGGAGAATATTTAATGAATGCACGGATTTATTTAATAAAACACGACTACTTCTTTGCCTATTCATACTATTATGCTGTTGATGGAGACGTTTGGGGTATAGGCAAAAAGTAAAAATATTATACAGTAGTAAAAGCCATCCATTCGGGTGGCTTTTTTATTTACCATGAAAACTACCGAAATATTAACCCAGTTAATTGCGAAGGGCGGGCTTATCGGAATGTGCGCCAAAAAATACTTGGAAAACGAAGCATTGGGCATAGAATTCATCTACGAATGTTATCAGCAATGCCACAATACGACCGCTCAAAAATTTTGGGGCGAAAAGTTAGTTAAAGAGATAGAAAATTTTTGCCTGCACAATAAGAATGAAGCATCCGGTATATTACCCCAACAAAGCCATAATATTACCCCATAAACGCTTATTTCCATTTAAACAGGGTAAGTTCGCCTATGTTTGGCACAAAGCCCAAAACCACGCATTAAGCCCCGCAAATGGAGATTTTGAGTTTAAGCCCGCAGAATGATACCTTTTTAGCACCCCAAAAACATACCTACCAATGAAAATACGCTAAATTTTGCTACCTAGTCGGACAACGGTGAAGTAGAAAAATCCACACTTAGAATGTGGATTTTTTTGCTTCTTACATTCCGGGAAAACTTAATGATTTTATTAGGTGCTGCAAAGTGTGGATTTTACACTTCACCGTCCTGTAGTGTGACGAACAAAGTGAGTCTCTACTATAGGACATACGGGCAAATCGAAGAAAACTTCAAAAATTATTTAGAATGATATTACCTTATTGCGTGTATGTTCTATTCAGTGAAATAGATCATTTACTGTACATCGGATTTACTACAAACCTTGAGAATAGATTAAAAACTCATAATTCCGGAGGATCAAAGAGCACTTCATTTAGAAGGCCTTTGAAACTTATTTTTTGCGAACACTATCTTTTTGAAGAAGATGCATTAAAAAGAGAACAATACTTTAAAACCAGCGCCGGTAAAAGAGCTTTAAACTTGATGTTAGGATCAACTTTAATATCTTTGGAATACAAAAAAGGAAAGAAAGCCCCTCAAATAATCTGTTTATCAGAATTATAACGAGGGGCTATTTTGCTTATGTGTAAGCATCTATAATTACGGTGAAAAAAAACTGCTTTTATTTACTATTATTTTCACTACATTTATTTCCGTACTAAAATTTTATGATGAAGAGAACCCGCATATTATTTTCCTTAGTTGTTCTGCTGAATTTTCTCTCCCATGGCCAAACTTTAAAATATGAATTTGTAAAGAACTGCCTCATCTTTACTGAAACTGAGATCATCGCTGACCTTACAGCCCGTAATTTTAATTTTGTTAGTAAAGAAACCGTGAACCTGGGCGACCCGCTTATCAACCGTTCAGATTATTATACCAGCAGGAAGGAAGGCAGCCTAGATACAGCTGAAGTTGCCGTTTTTATAAATAAAAGAAAAGCTTCTAAGAAAAGTGTGGTCTTTTCTTTCCAGGAAACAGAGGCTTTCGCTAATTATAATGCTTTAGAATCCAAGATCCAGGGTGGTTTAAAATCCGAAGGGTCCTTTCACAGCGATAAGTTCGACTCTTATGTGTCGAAATATTCATTCGATGATAATTACTATTATTATTTGTTCAAGGACGATTATATATGGTACATCATAGTTTCTAATTTCAAGTTAGAAGAAACGTACTTTACCCTTAAATCGAAATAATTATTCAGAAGCTGTTTTGCCGCTCTCTTTGTTATTCTGGATCCCTAATTCCGGGTGTTCAGGATCAAAAGCGATCTCATAGAAATTTCCCCTGTGATATTCAACCACCAGTTTCGATTTACCATCCCACTGCTCTATTGGCGTTTTGGTCATGTTAGTAATGGTTTTGGCGCAGGAGTTAATGTATTTATTTTTCCAAATTGCTCTGCCTTCAACGGTATTCCAGCGTGCAAAGAATAATTTCGCCTCTTTTTCTCCATTACAATTACCACCTAGTTTAGAGAAAGCATATACATAGAGTAAAATATAGGTTGTATCCCCTTTTTGTTGCTGGAAAAGAACTTTGTTGAATTCAGGATCTTTCATAACCGAATCTACCATGCAATACAGAAGATTGGTATCCTTACTCACTACATTGATGCACAACTTCATCTTGTCACCTTCTTTGGTCGGGCGCTTTGTACGGACGTAAAACGTATTATTTCTCTTTTTATAAGCAATCCTGAACGCTTTGCGGATTGAGTCGTTACTACGCTTTACCTCTTTGAAGATCGTTTTTTTACCGGTTACGGGATCCGTTTCGCTTTCGTGCGGCAATTGATAATCCACAGCTTCAAACGGTGTCATTCCATCGTACATCGCGAAACCTAAGATAGTATCAATAGAAGGACGCGATGTTTCAGTCGGAACAACAGGTTCTTCTGTTTTTTTACCTTTCTTGGTTTGTGCCGAAAGTGAAATGGAAACGGCAACTAACGCTACTAAAAAAAGATGTTTGCTCATAACGGATGGTTTTATCTTACAATATTATAAAAGAATTACGTTGTAAACCAAATAAAAGTGACAAACAGATTAACAATTTAGCTGTTAAAAAGCCTTCCTAATTGCTTTTAAGTGTTCAAACAACTAAATATCCAGCGTTTTAAAGTAATCAGGCGCAAATTGTAACCGGCTTCCGTACCAGCTGAACATTTCTCCATCCACTAAATGAATTCCGGTATGCGGACAGATCTGTTGCAATTCCGCCACGTGCTTTTCTTTGAAAGGAAACGGTTCTGATGAGAGAAAAATAAGATCGGGATCAGCACTTTTTATTTGAGCAGCATTGATCTCAGGATAGCGGGATAAGTAAGAGAATGCATTTATCATTCCCAACTTCTCCAATAAATAATTAATAAAAGTATTTGAAGCTGCTACCATAAAAGGACTATACCAGATAAAATAAGCCACTTTTTTACCTGTGAATTGTACAAGGTCTAATTCCGAAAATCTATCTTTAATAGTTTTTATAAATTGATCCGCTTCTTTACTTTTATTTGTGATCTCTCCAAGTACTGACATCATTTCATATGCATCACTCAGATCGTAAATGTCGCTCATCCAAACCGGGAATTCTTTCCTTAATTCTTCTACCTGGCTTTGTTCATTCTCTTCTTTGTTCCCGATTATCAGATCAGGTTTCAACTTTCTTATTTTTTCAATATCCAGTTTTTTTGTCCCGCCTACTCTTTCAATTGCCTTATACATTTCATCCGGATGGATGCAAAATTTGGTTATGCCAACCAATTCGTTGCGCAAACCAAGGTCCCAAAGTAGTTCGGATTGTGAAGGTACAATGGAGATGATGCGTTTGGGTTTGTGAATCAATTCAACCTTATTCCCTATTTGATCGGTGTACTCCATTCATTCAAAATTCAAGATTTAAAGATTAAGATACAAATTAATGCTTACAATGTTTGAATTTTAAACCTTGAATCTTTAAATTTTTCCTGCATCTTTGCATACCCGTGAGTAACGCTTTAAAAGCTCATATTTCTTTATTTGCCGCGCAGGTCATTTACGCCCTCAATTATTCTATTGCAAAAGACCTAATGCCTGTACATATTGGTCCTTTAGCTTTAGTTTTGCTGCGTATAGCCGGGGCCGGCGTATTGTTCTGGATCCTTTCTTTATTCGTAAAAAAAGAAGCTTTAGCAAAAGGTGATCTCAAAAAAATGGCCATTCTTGCGTTATTCGGTGTTTTTATAAATCAGGTTTTCTTTATCTACGGATTAAGTTTAACTAAACCGATTAACTCAGCAATAATCATGATCTCAAATCCGATCATGGTGATCGTTTTCACATTAATAGTTTTTAAAGAACGCATCACCATCTTAAAGATCAGTGGCTTGTTGTTAGGAATAGTTGGAGCCGTTACTTTACTACTTTTCAAAGGTAATTTTGAATTCGGCAGCGAAACAATGACCGGTGATCTTATGACATTGATAAACGCTTCATCATGGGCGGTGTTTGTGGTAATGGCAAAACCTTACATGCAAAAATACCAGACCGTAACTGTAATGAAATGGATCTTTTTATTCGGATTTTTATACATGTTGCCGGTTGGATTCAAGGATATTCAAACTGTACAATGGCAAACCTGGAGCGGTGACGTTTGGTTCGGGGTGATATTTGTTGTTGTTGCCACTACTTTTTTGGCTTATCTATTGAATACTTACGCTCTTAAAGACCTCAGTTCTTCAGTGGTAAGCATGTACATTTACATGCAGCCTTTTTTAGCAACATTATTTGCTGTATTTTTAGGGAAGGATACTTTAACGCCAACCAAAATATTATCGGGAATTTTTATAATTGTGGGAGTTTATTTGGTGAGTACGAAATCGAAAATTAAGGATTAAAACGATGTTGAAATCAATGACCGGCTTTGGAAAAGCCACAAAAGAATTTGAAAAGCGGACCGTGAATGTTGAGATACGTTCGTTGAACAGTAAAGGAATGGACCTGAGTTTACGTTTATCAAATTCGTACCGTGAACATGAATTGGATCTGCGAAGTGAAATTACCCGTTTACTTGAGAGAGGAAAAGTTGACCTTTCAATATATGTGGAAAGCAAAACAGTAGAAACCCCGGTCGAGATCAATTCGGATCTTGCGAAAGAGTACCAGAAAAAAATAAAACAACTGGCTTTTGAATTGAATGAACCTGCCAATGATGTTCTTCACCAGATCTTAAAAATGCCGGATGTCCTGAAATCAGAACGCCGTGAACCGGATGAGAGCGAATGGAAGGAAATTAAAACTGTAATTACAGAAGCAGTCGAATCATTAAATAAATTCCGCGTACAGGAAGGAAGATCTATTGAAAAAGATTTTACAGATCATTTGGGCGTTATTCAAAAATGTCTTGATCAAATAATTGAATTGGATAAAAGCCGTATCGCAGGTATTAAAGAGCGCATCAAAGGAAATTTAAATGAAGTTATTGGTGCCGATAAGATCGACGCTAATCGTTTTGAGCAGGAACTGATCTATTATATTGAGAAATTAGATATCAACGAAGAGAAAGTCCGCTTAAAAACACATTTAGATTATTTTTTAACCACAATGAAAGAACCTTCAGGCGGAAGAAAACTGAATTTTATTGCACAGGAGATCGGAAGGGAAATAAATACCATTGGGTCAAAAGCTAATCATGCTGAAATGCAAAAGTTAGTTGTGTTAATGAAAGATGAACTTGAAAAAATAAAAGAACAGACCAGCAACGTACTTTAGTTGTGAATCCCAACCAAAAATATCTTGTTGTAATTGCAGGACCTACCGGGGTTGGAAAAACAGCATTAGCCATTCAGTTGGCAAAACACTTCAATACAAAAATCCTTTCGGCAGATTCAAGACAATTCTACAAAGAGATGTCGATAGGAACAGCCAAACCAACTCCCTCCGAATTAAAAGAGGCTGAACACTTATTCATTGATTCCTTAAGCATCCACAATAATTATAGCATTGGTGATTTCGAAAAGGATGCAATAAAAGCTTTGGATGAATTATTCAAAGACAACCAGGTCGTTTTTCTAGTCGGAGGTTCAGGTTTATACATCAATGCTGTTCTTTATGGTATTGATGAATTTGAGAACGTTGCTGATGCAACTAAAGAAAAAGTAAGAAAGCAATACGAAGAAAAAGGGCTGAATTGGCTTCAGGAACAAATCCGCAATTCAGATCCTGATTATTATAATACCGTTGATATCAATAATCCTCAACGTTTACAAAGAGCTTTAGAAGTTTGTTTGGAAACCGGGAAGCCCTACTCTTCTTTTTTGAGTCAGGATAAAAAGCAAAGGAATTTTGAGGCGATAAAGATCCTGATCAATACAGATAGAGAAAAATTATATGAACGTATTAATAAACGCGTTGATCAAATGATAAAAGATGGTTTAGTTGAAGAAGCTAAATCGCTTTATCCCAATAAACATTTGAACGCTTTGAATACTGTTGGTTATAAAGAACTATTCTCTCATTTCGGAGGAGAAATAGAATTGCCGGCTGCAATAGATCTTATCAAACAAAAAACGCGGAATTATGCTAAACGTCAATTAACATGGTTCAATAACCAGGATACTTACGAGATTTTTGGTCCGGATGACGCTGAAAAAATAAAAGCTTACCTTGAAATAATTATACAGAACTCGTAATATGTTCGCCTTTCTTAACGATTATAAAAAACTCGAAACACAGGTACTTAATGTTGTGTATGCCGAGTTCTTTATCCAGTTAGTGAATGCAACTTTCATGAACATATTACCGCTTTACATGACCCGGGAAGGATTTAGTGATGAAGAGATTGCTTTATACATCACGTTCCGTTTCTTAGGCGTATTCATTTTAGCCCTTCCCTTCGGAAAATTCATAAAAGGGAAACGTTTAGCGCCTCTCTTTTATTTATCTTCCGTTTTCGTTCCGTTATTCGGTTTGATAATTGTATTTGCCATAGCATTGAAAATAAAGTGGCTTATTTTCACTTCACTCTTACTTTGGGGCGCTTCTTTTACATTCATGCAAATACCGGTGGCGCCATTTGTTTTACGAAACTCTTCAAAAGAAAATCAGACAGCCGGGATCTCGTTAAGTTACAGCACCTGGAGTTTCGCCGGGATCGTTAGCGGAATTCTGATTGCTATTTTAGATGCGATCAACCCTGCTTTGTTCAATGAAAAACTAATTCTCATTATCTTTTCTGTAATGGGATTTGGCGGTGTTTACTTTTTAATAAAAACAAAATTCGTGGAGAAAATGGATGATCCGCCTCAATTCATTCCCGGACTTCCTCCTCAAAGAACCAATTGGCGTTTAATAATAAAAGGATTGATCCCAACCTTGATCATTGCCACAGGCGCCGGATTAACTATTCCTTTCATCAGTTTATTTTTCGATAAAGTTCATCATTTAGATAAAGGCGGTTTCTCAGTTATAAGTTCTATTGCTGCCGTTCTTGTAGCTTACGGAGCAATGATGGTTCCGAAAGTGAAACAATATATCGGTTACAAAGTAGCGATCCCAACTACACAATCTTTAGCCGTAATTTCATTGGTCGCTTTAGCAACAACTCAATTCTATAGTCAATACACAATTGCGCTTTATATTGCAATAGCCTGTTATTTGCTTCGCCAGCCTTTAATGAACATGGCGGGACCAATGACGACAGAGGTAGTTTTGAATTATGTAGGAAAAGGTAACAGGGAAATAACAAGCGCATTAACTTCAGCTATCTGGAGCGGCAGCTGGGTAATTAGCGGATTTATGGTGAAAGTGATGTTTGGCAGCGGTTATGAATTTGTGAATATATTCCTGATCACATCGGCTTTGTATGCTTTTGGTGTTATTACGTATTATGTCCTTATATTAGATTACATCAAACGTGAAAAACAAGGCTTAATTGATTCGTAGTGAGATCCGTTTTATTCATATTGTTATTTCCGGTCCTTGTTTGCGGACAAAGTATAGAACGTGCTTTATTAAAACCGAACTCACTTCATTTCAGAAACTCTATTTATGTTTTTGGATTTGAGCAAAACAAAAATGATCTGAATTTCAAGCTGTATAAAGTTTCAACAGATCTGAGTAAATTGGATTCCGTTTCAAACACTCTTGGTAAAGAAAAAGCTGAAGATCTTTTAGAGATCACTGCCGATACCTTGCATGGCTATCTTAATTTCTATTTTCAAAAAGCAAACAGCAAGAATTTAGCAACGCTTGCCAGATATAACGATTCTCTCAAGCTAATTGCTAAAGTTGAAAATTTTGAATCGAATAAGATCAATAGCCTGACCACTTTTGAGAATGAAACGTATACTTATAAAAATTCAACCTATACTATAAGAACCTCGGAGGATAGTTTGGGAAGACAATTCTATTTGACCAAGTACATCTTTATTTCCGACCAAAAGCCTTTTGAATACAAACAAACCTGGCAATATCCGCTTGAGAAAAGAAATATCAATACAACGCATGTCTTTTATGCTGATTCGGAGGTTGTTTTTATTTATGTGACTATTCTATCGGGCGACAGAAAAGGACAATGGATCTTAAAATTAAATTCAAAAAATGGAACTTTAGTAAAAGGAATTAAGCTGAATACGAATGGTGATGACAGGAATTATATTCTAAACACTTTCTATTATGATCTAAAAGAAAAAGAATTATTGATCGCCGGGAATGTTTATACCAAACAGCAATTAGATATCGGGTCAAAAACTTTTGCTTTTACAGGATTGAATAAGGAAAATACTTTTTTCTTTATTAAGATCGACGGCAATAATGAAGTTGTAAGCCGTGACCAGAAAACAATTCCTGTTGCAGTTATTGCTCCGGTGGCAAAGTCTGCAGGAAAGCCAGGCTCGCCTCCATTCTATCATGTAAAAATCAAGGAACTGAAAAGAACTTCTAAAACCGAATACACCGCTTATTGCAATGTTTACAAAAGCACGCCAGGTTCATTGGTATTCTTGTATGAAGGCGGCTTTAGTTTTGATGTAAGTATAGAAGAAATGGGAATTGAACTTACGGCTGATAAAATATACAATTCAATCGTCCCGTTTCCCGGGCTCGTTAATACCGATCCGAAAGATATCAATGGAAAAATAGAATTAAAGGACATCCTTGAATTCGATAAATTCCTTTATAAACAACCGATAGCTGATGTAGAAAAACAATTCGGGAAAGATGATCTGAAAAATCCGAAATGGATCATTTGCAAAAGTGATATGAAAACAGGGATCAATTCGTTTTACAATGTTACGATAGGGCAAAAAGGAATTGAAAGTAAATTAGTATTACAGGGAAGTAAATACAATAACCCGGCAGTGTATAAAATAAAGAATGATAAGCTGATCCTGTTCAATTACAACCAGGAAACTTTGGTTTTCAGCTTATTCGTGGCGAATTGGTAATTAATTGATATTCTTCTCAAGGAAACCAACTGAAGACATATTGAACCACCCTATTGCTTTTGTTGCACCATCAGGAGTATTAATATTGGTCTTCACATTTTCAGGAGTTGTTGCAAATAATCCTGAATTAGTAGTTTGTTGCTGGACCTGGAACAAAAAGAAATAAGCTTCTTTTGAAATGGAATGAACCTCCACACGTACAACATCACCAAACTGGTAAGGTTCGCCAAAACGATTAATGCCTTCAGCAATAGGTGGAATAAAAATAAAACCGTCAGCTCCTGCAGAATAAGCACCATCAAATGCTAAATTTATCTCACCACCTTTGTTGTACATAGTTCCGTTCCTGAAAGCCTTTACCCAATAATAATCAGGTTCAGGTCCCGGAGGATCGAATGCCCAGAACTTGCAATAATATCCTTCTTCAGTGAATGCGTTTTTCTCCCTGAAATTCGAGCTGATACTATCGACCACGGTTGAGCGTTTTTGCTTTCCATATGAAGTATACATTTTTCCATCGTAGATCACATTCAGTTCGTAGTCATGATCAACCCTGGCAATTGTATCGGCAGTTGTGATCGGATAAATATAATCGCCATTCCCTGAATTTGTAAATGTGTACGAAGTATTTGAAGTAAGATCTTTTAATATAACTGCACCATTGGTAACAGGCGGCGGGTTTTGTCCGCTAAAATATGAATCGGTATAAGTTAAACGCACTTTCTGGTCAACGCGCATGTTATTGATGAACGCATCCACAACCAAAAGCTTCGAACCTTCATCTAATTTGATCTGAATTACATCTTCACACGATGCAAATAAAGCAACAGTGAAAATTGAAATAAATATTTTTATGAATGCTTTCATTAAAATTTAAAATTATAAGTTAAAGCGGGGACAACTGTTCCAATCACTGAATACCTTACTGCTTCCGTTTGTAAAGGCTCTCCTTCTTTGGTCCTGAAATAAATTGAAAACGCATTACGGCGGTTGTAAACATTATAAACACTTAACACTACTGAATGCTTTCTCTTTGCATCCGGATTACGCGTCATCATGTACGTGATACTAAGATCTAAACGATGGTATGGTGTTACTCGGTAGTTGTTGCGCTTATTCTCTGTGTTATACGGAACATTAATAGATTGGATCTGTAGTTTTGCATTTGGAAAAGTTGCAGGTGTTCCACTTAGGAAAATAAAGTTACCCGAGAAAGTGAAACGTTTAAGATCATAAGCCAAAGTTGTATTCACCATATGGGTACGATCGTATTTCGAAAAGAACCAATCGTCATTACTTATCCCTCTTACTTTACGCTCGGTTTTTGAATAAGTATAACTGATCCAGCCTGTGAATTTCCCTTTTACTTTACGAACGTATAACTCGGCGCCGTAAGCTCTTCCTAATCCCTGTAATAATTGAGCCTCTAAATATTTATTCAATAAAAGATCAGCATTATCAATATAATCCAATTGATTTTGCATGTACTTATAATAAACTTCCAGGGAGGTCTCGAACATATTATCTTTAAAATTCCTGAAATAACCTAACGCACCCTGGTCAGCGACCAATGGTTTGATATTATTTGTTACAGGTGTATAAACATCTAAAGGTGTACTTGCCGCCGTGTTGGAAACTATCTGGATGTATTGCGCCATGCGGTTATAACTCGCTTTTATTGAACTTTTATCATCGATCACGAAATTCAATCCAAAACGTGGTTCAGGGGTATTATACGATTTAATTGTTTCCCATTCTTTAAATGTTGTTTCTTTTTCTAATGGCAATGCTTCATTCGGAATTGTATCACGGTAAAAATACGCGGTACCTTTGCCCATGTAATTATAGAAACTCCATCGGATACCATAATCAACAGTTAAACGCGGTAATAATTTTTGTTCGTTACCAATATAAACAGCGCTCTCAATCCCTTTTTTGTTTTCCAGACTGATATTTGTAGTGCGGTCCTGGTTATCTGTAACGGAAGCTTTACCCGGTTTAAAATCAAACAAAATAGCCTGAAGACCAAAACGAATGGTGTTTTTGCTATTCAGATAATAAGAGAAATCAGGTTTGAAACTGTAATTGATGATATTCGATCGCCACTCGAATTTCGAGGATGTACCCTCTTGTTTAAATCCTAACTGGTAATCGTAATTACTATAGAACGCTGTCAGGTTCATGAATAACTTATTATTGAACACATGATTCCAACGCAAAGATGTTGTTGCATTTCCCCAGTTAAAAGTGAATCCTGCTCCGAAAACATCACGGCCTAAATAACCGCTTAAGAAAACGGTATTCTTATCATTTACTTTCCAGTTTATTTTTGCAGTGAGATCGTAGAAATAAAATTTCGCATCTTTTAATTCAGGCGCTTGTTTTTTTAAAGCGGGCTTAGCTAAAACATCAATATAACTTCTGCGGCCCGCAACAATAAATGAAACTTTATCTTTTACTATCGGAGCTTCTACAGCAAGACGGCTAAAAATTGTGCCGATCCCTCCGTTAACTTCTAATCGTTTATTATTTCCTTCCTTCATACGGATATCAAGAATAGATGAAACACGTCCACCGTATTGTGAAGGAATTCCGCCTTTGATTAATTTCACATCTTTAACTGCATCGGGATTGAATACAGAGAAGAAACCGAATAAGTGTGATGAATTATAAACCGGCGCTTCATCCAGCAGAACTAAATTCTGATCTATATTCCCACCGCGTACATTAAATCCGCTTGCTCCTTCTCCAACTGTTGTCACACCAGGTAACAATTGAATAGTTTTAATTACGTCAACTTCACCTAACAAAGCCGGCATTTTCTGGATTTGTTTGATGTCGATCTTAGTCGCACTCATCTCAGTGCTCTTGATATTCTTATCGGCTGCTTCGGCACTAACCTCAACTTCCTGGAGATCTCTGCCTTGTTCTTTTGGTTCAAAATTTAAAGTGGTATTCTTTGTCAGATCGATTTCAGTGATGATATTGGTATAACCTAAATAAGATGTGATGATCTTATGTTGGCCGGCCGGAAGTGTAAGTGAATAGAATCCGTACTCGTTTGTGGTTGTGGAAAGCTGTGTACCTTCCTTGTAAACGATTGCACCGATGATCGCCTCTCCGTCACTCGCATCCTTTACGTAACCGCTTATCGTGAACTTATCTGCTGAAGAGGTAGATTTTTCCTGAGCATAGAATGAGGCGCTGAGAACAAGAAGAAATAATATAAATAGTCTTTTCATATACGGAACTGTCATCCTGGCTCCAATAGCGTACTATTAGATATATCAGGATCTTAAACGGGTACAAACTTAGGAAACTTTTATTTAAGTTTCAGTTTCCTTTACAGGGAATTTGAACCGTTCACCGCCTTTAAGCACCATTCACCGAATTTCTTGGTTTTTAGTAATACCAATCAACTAAGGTTACCACTACCCGCCATTTATCTTAACAGGAGAACCACTTATTGATTATTTAAAACCATATGTTAAAAATAAAAAAAAGAGACTTTGAATAGGTTACTTTTACTCTTAAAACATGTTTCAATGAAAAAAATCATACTCTTTATTTCAGCATTAGCAAACATCGGCCTATTGAATGCACAACCTACTATTCAATGGCAAAAGTCTTTTGGTGGTTCCGTTGATGACATGGCGCAATCAATACAACAAACATTGGACGGCGGTTATATTGTTGGTGGGTATACGCAATCTAACAACGGTGACGTGAGCGGAAATAAAGGGAATTATGATTATTGGCTTATAAAATTAAACGCTGTGGGTGCCATTCAATGGCAAAAGTGCCTGGGCGGTACAGGTTATGATCTTGCTTACTCTATCCAGCAAACATCAGATAGTGGATATGTGGTAGCAGGATTCTCTGATTCAAATAATGGTGATGTCACCGGCAACAAGGGAGCTGATGATTTTTGGATTGTAAAATTAAGCAGTACAGGAACTATACAATGGGAAAAGACAGCAGGTGGTACGCTTTATGATGATGCGCTTTTCGTTCAGCAAACTTCCGATGGAGGATACATTGTTTGCGGAGATACGCAGTCGAACAACGGTGATGTGAGTGGCAATAACGGAAGCTTCGACTGCTGGATCGTAAAACTGAGCAGCACAGGAAGTATTCAATGGACAAAATGCCTGGGAGGAACAAGCGACGACACAGCTGCTTCTCTTCAACAAACTAAAGATGGCGGATATATTATAACAGGCTCTACCTTATCGAACAATGGTGATGTAAGCGGTAACAATGGAAATTGGGATGTTTGGGTAGTAAAATTAAACAGCTCGGGAACTCTCCTGTGGCAAAAATGTTTGGGCGGTACCGGCGAAGATATAGGGTATTCCATTAAGCAAACTCTTGACAGTGGATATGTAGTTGCAGGATTCACAAAATCTAATAACGGAGATGTACTGGGTATTCATTCTGTTGGAGTTCCCGATTACTGGATTGTTAAGTTAAATACTACAGGCAGTATCCAATGGCAAAAGTGCCTTGGTGGTACAGGTGATGATAAAGCTTATAGTATAATACAAACAAGTGACAGTGGTTATGTTGTTACTGGCTATACAAAATCAAACAACGGTGACGTAACAGGAAATAATTCTGTAGGCCTCCAGGATTACTGGTTAGTGAAATTAAATAGTTCAGGCGCTATTCAATGGCAAAAATGTTTAGGAGGAACAAATGATGATTGGGCAAGAAGCATTAAGCAAACTTCAGATGGCGGGTATGTAGTTGCGGGTTGGACAAAATCAATTAATGGCGATGTAACCTTGAATAATGGGATGAATGATTATTGGGTAGTAAAATTAAATCCATCTGTAACAAACATAAAAGAGAACCCTCAATTGCAATGGAATCTATTTCCCAATCCATCATCAGGCATTTTTAATCTAACTTTTGATCTGCCTGATAACAAAAGAACTTTAAAGATCTACAATGCTGTTGGACAGATAATACACGAATCTGTTATTGATAAAGCAAATGCTTCCATTGATCTTTCAGCGCAGTCATCCGGGATCTATTTTGCTTTTATAAGCAATAATGGAGAGAGATCGGTAAAAAAGATCGTTATTAAATAGCAGAAAGTTTACTGCTTTACGAACTTAACAACCTTGGTTTTACCTTCAGAAATAAGATTAATAGAATAAACTCCCTGGCTTAAATGTGAAATATTAAACGAAAGTTCTTTTGTATTTGTATTCGGGGAAACATTTACGTTCCTTCCAAGTACATCAAGGAATAAAATTTCAATATCATCTGAATTCATACCCTTATTATCGAATTTAATTTCAATAAAATCGTTGGCCGGATTCGGGAATACGATCAAAGATGTTTCTTTAGCGAACAACTCATCAAAATTCAGAACATAATTAAAGCATGCGCTGTTAATTCTTGCAGCATACACATCTCTTTTTCCATATTGAGCAAGTGCGTTCGTTCCAAAAGTTGCAGCCCCTTCGTAATAACCGCTTGTATAAATATTGCATGAATCATCACAAGCAATTCCGGTCCCGCGATCTTCTTTCACAGTTCCTCCTTTTATCGCCCAGTGCCATTTGCCTAAACTATCAATTGCAGCCACAAATACGTCAGTTGTAGTTGTTGGACTTGCTATTAACTGAATAACCGGGCCAAACTTAGCAGTGTCGGTGATCTGTCCTGTAATAAAAATATTTCCTTTACTATTTGAGCAAATACCATTTCCTCTTTCGTCGCCTGATTTCGAGCCTGCTTTTTTCGCCCATAACCAATTTCCGTTCCGGTCCATCTTCGCCGCGAAAATATCACGGCCGTTTGGCCCGCCATTATTATTTATTGTATCCAGGTCGAAATAAGCATAATCACGGAATTCTCCGGTTACATAGATCTTTTGTGTTAAGGCATCAACAGTAATACCATTGACGCGGTCGTCTAATATTCCGCCCGCACGTTTTGCCCAAATATGATTTCCAAACTGATCGTACTTGGTTACAAAAACATCTATACTGTTATTTAAACTGGTTAAGGTTGTGGTGCCGAATGCTTTTGTACCGTGAAATCCGCCGGCGACATAAACATTGTTCTGATTATCAATTGCGATCCTGTTATCGCGTTCGCCATCACAATTTCCGAATTGTCTTGCCCAAAGAAAATTTCCGCTTGGAGATATTTTTGCCACTACACAAACTGAATCTCCCGGAGGAGCACCTAAAGTATCAGGACCGAAACCAACTTTTGGTGATGAAATAAAAGCGGTGAGATAAGCATTTCCCTGGATATCTGAAGTGATATCATAACCATGATCATCGTAACCGCCACCAACACCAAGCAGCCATTGACAATTCCCGTTAAGGTCTGATTTTGAAACAAAAATATTATCCCCGCCTGAAGAAGTTGTATTAAGAACGCAAACGCCTAATGTGAGCATATTCAAACCGCCCCAATCCCAATAGGTTCCTGCAGTGTAAACGTAATTATTTTGTTTATCTACATGGACACCAAGAACGCGTTCATCGTATCCGCCAATTATACCCTGGGCCCAGATCCAGTTTCCGTTCTTATCTATTTTAGCAATGAATCCTTCTTTACCATAATTAGCTGCAGGCATAAAAGGCCCGAAATTAACTGAGTAACTTGCGGGCTGACCAACATTGTAATAACCGCCTATATACGAATTACCATTGTTATCAATAGACATATCATTGGCTTTTTCGCTTCCAATTCCGCCGGCACGAGCAGCCCATTGCCAGGATTGGGATTGTAAATTGAGTGTAAGAATTAAGGAGAGAACAAAGAGTAGTTTTACTTTCATGCTTTGTAAATTAAATGTTGCCTTATAGTAAATTTAATTAAATTTTTGGGGGTTACCAAACTTACTGTTTAACAAGCTTAATAATTTGAGAAGCCTCTTTGTTATTGGCTCTTAAAAAGTAAATTCCTGAAGCTATTTCCGTATTTGAAAAAACATGCCTTCCTCCGGACAATCGTTCGGAATAGATAATCCTACCGGTTAAATCGGTTATAGTGATGAAAAGTTCTTCTTCAGGTTGAATTGTAAATGTTCCATTATTAGGGTTAGGATAGATTGAGATCCTTTCATTCCTCTCATTCGAATTAATTCCAGTACAAGTTGAAACACTTTGTGTGATAGCAATTTTATCTACACAACCATTCATATCCGTTCCTGTTAAAGTATAAGTAGTAGTCACGCTTGGATTAACTACAATACCTGGCCCCGGACCTCCGGGATTCCATGTATACGTATTCGCCCCTGATGCTGTTAATGTTGCGTTGCCCTGGAAAGGCGGACCACAAATTATTGAATTGCTTGTTGAAGCACTGATTATAGGAAGAGGATTAACAGTAATTGTTGCGATGGCTGAATTTGAACTGATACACCCTGCTGAATTTGTTCCGTTAAGTGAATAGCTTGTGGTGGTGGTTGGCGTAACGATCGCACTACCGCTGCTATAAGTATAAGTAGCGGCGCCTGTTGGCATTAATGTGTAAGAATCTCCAGCGCAAATTACACCATTCGAAATATTTATGGTCGGCGATGGCGTTATAGTAACCGATATTGGTGTACGTCCGATGCTTGTTGTGCAAGTTAAGGCCTCTGCATAAAAAGTATAATTACCTGCGTTTAACATGGAAGTTGTATAAGAAGGTCCGTTTCCTAAAACTAAAGTTGATGTTGGTGATGAAAACCAACTTAATGTTCCTGTTGAGCTTGCTGTTAATGTAAATGAAGCCGGCTCACATGCTGTTAAAGAGGTTGTAGTAGTATTAGCCGGGGCAATTGGAATTATACATTGTCCTAATTTTAAAACATACGCATCGAAGGATCCTGATGCAATTAAATTATATAATGTAGGGTCCGGATCGAAATCCGCTGTATTGGAAAAAGAACCTGTAAGATAAATAGTATTCAAACTATCGACATTAACAGAGTTGGCCTCCCAACCATTACTGAGTTGTTTAGCAAAAATAAAATTACCGGTTGAATCTAATTTAGAAATATAAACATCCTGGAAAACAGGATTTAAAGTGAAGGTTGAAGTTCCCGGATCGAAATCAAGATTACTTGTAAAATAACCAACTGAATAAACATTTCCCGAGAGATCTGTTGTTATTGCGGTTCCTATCTCAAGAGAAGTTGAACCAAAGGATTTTGCCCATCTGAACGCTCCGTTAGTATCTAATTTCGAAACGAACACATCCCACGACCCTGCATTGCTGATCACATACGAAGAAGCTCCTGGATCAAAATCAACCGCGTTAGTAAAATAACCTGTGGTATACACGCCACCATAATTATCAAGAGAAATACTTTTTCCTGTTTCCGCACCTGAACCACTCATATTTTTTGCCCACTTAAAACTTCCCGCAGAATCTAATTTTAAAACAAAAATATTAGTAGAGACGGAAGTCATATTAAAAACTCCTGCGCCCGGATCAAAATCAACTGCGCCATCAAAGTATCCTGTGCAATAAGGCTTACTGAATTTATCTAAGGCAAGCGAGTAACAAATATCCTGATTGCTTCCACCGATTCTTTTTGCCCAAATGAAATTTCCGGATGTATCCAGTTTAGAAATAAAAATATCATCTGCGCCGGATGATGTTAAAGTATAAGTTCCGGCACCCGGATTAAAATCTGCGGTTGATCCAAAACTTCCGGCATTATACAAGAAACCTTTATTGTCAACTGCAACAGAATAACAAATATCAACGAAAGAACCGCCTTGCTGTGCAGCCCATACAAAATTACCTGAACTGTTCAATTTTACAATGAAAGCATCGTCGTTACTGTTAGGAGTTGTCAAAGTATACGTTCCTGCACCCGGATCAAAGTCAACTGTGTTTTGAAACGAACCTGCTACATAAACATTCCCAACAGAATCAACCACGATTGAACGACCTACATCATCACTACCTCCTCCGATCTTTTTTGCCCAAACAAAATTTCCTGATGAATTAAGTTTAGAAATAAAAATATCTCTATTGCCTGCTGATTGTAATGTGAAAGTTCCGGGACCAGGATCAAAATCAACCACGCTTCCGAAATATCCTGTAGAGTAAACATTTCCGGTTTTGTCTGTAGTAACGCACAAACCTGATTCCGCGCCAACGCCACTGAATTGTTTGGCCCAATCGAATGAAGTTATTTGAGAAAAGGAAAAGAAATAAAAATGCGGGAAGATAATAATAGTAAGAATCCGTTTTAAACTTCTTAGGCGCATTTTTCTTAATTGATAAACTAAGTTAGCAATAAAAAAGAATAGGATTGATAGAAAACAAAAAAGCCCCAACATTACTGAAGGGGCTTTCTCTTTTAAAATTGGCATCGACATACTCTCCCAGGCTTTAGGCCAAGTACCATCTGCGCAGGCGGGCTTAACTACTCTGTTCGGAATGGGAAGAGGTGATCCCCGCCGCTATAGACGCCATAAAGGGATCGGTTCATAAAGAACCAGTTTCTTAAAATAAATACATAATGAAAAAAGACACAAGGCTAAGTTTTCGGTAAACAGAAAGGATTGCTCCTCTCTGCTTACGTCTAACTGTTTTGGATGCCATAACAGAAAGCTTACGGATAATTAGTATTACTCGACTTTGACATTGCTGCCTTTACATCTGTAACCTATCAACGTTGTAGTCTTCAACGATCCTTATAAAGTTATCTTATCTTGAGGTGAGTTTCGCACTTAGATGCTTTCAGCGCTTATCTCATCCAAACATAGCTACCCAACGGTGCAGCTGGCGCCACAATTGGTACACTAGCGGTTTGTCCGACTCGGTCCTCTCGTACTAGAGTCAGCGCCCCTCAAATAACTAACGCCCATCACAGATAGGGACCGAACTGTCTCACGACGTTCTGAACCCAGCTCGCGTGCCACTTTAATCGGCGAACAGCCGAACCCTTGGGACCTTCTCCAGCCCCAGGATGTGACGAGCCGACATCGAGGTGCCAAACCCCCCCGTCGATGTGAGCTCTTGGGAGGGATCAGCCTGTTATCCCCAGCGTACCTTTTATCCTATGAGCGACGGCCCTTCCATACGGAACCGCCGGATCACTTTATCCTGCTTTCGCACCTGTTCGGCTTGTCGGCCTTACAGTCAAGCTCGCTTATGCTAATGCACTCTACGTACGGTTACCAAGCGTACTGAGCGAACCTTTGAAAGCCTCCGATACCCTTTCGGAGGCGACCACCCCAGTCAAACTACCCACCAAACAATGTCCTCCGTGAGGAGTTAGACTCCAAGTAAGTAAAGGGTAGTATTTCACATTTCGACTCCACAATGGCTGGCGCCACTGCTTCAAAGTCTCCTACCTATTCTACACATCACTTACCCGAAATCAATGTTAAGCTATAGTAAAGGTGCATGGGGTCTTTCCGTCCCGTGACGGGTAATCAGCGTCTTCACTGATACCACAATTTCACTGAGCTCGCGGTTGAGACAGAGCGGAGATCGTTACACCATTCGTGCAGGTCGGAACTTACCCGACAAGGAATTTCGCTACCTTAGGACCGTTATAGTTACGGCCGCCGTTTACCGGGGCTTCGATTCAAAGCTTTGGATTGCTCCTAACCTCTCCTCTTAACCTTCCGGCACCGGGCAGGTGTCAGGCCTTATACTTCATCTTTCGATTTCGCAAAGCCCTGTGTTTTTGTTAAACAGTCGCCACCGCCATTTCTCTGCGGCCCACATTTCTGTGGGCACCCCTTCTCCCGAAGTTACGGGGTTAATTTGCCTAGTTCCTTAACCGCGGATCACTCAAGCGCCTTAGTATATTCTACTTGTCTACCTGTGTCGGTTTGCGGTACGGGCGGCACTCATCTGAAGCTTAGAAGATTTTCTTGGAAACATACTTGGACGTGATCCCTTTGTCCGAAGACTCCAGGTACTTTCACCTTTCAGACTCTCTGCGGATTTACCAACAAAAAGTAACCCTACGGGCTTAAACGCACTATTCCGTCAGTGCGCCACGTTTACGTTTTTTCGTCTCTCCATCGCAATGGTGCCGGTACTGGAATATTAACCAGTTGTCCATCGAATATCCCCTTCGGGTTCTCCTTAGGACCCGACTAACCCTGAACCGATTATCGTTGTTCAGGAAACCTTAGACTATCGGCGAATAGGTTTCTCGCCTATTTTATCGTTACTTATGCCTACATTTGCTTTTCTAACCGCTCCAATAGCGCTTACGCAACTTCTTCAACGCAGTTAGAATGCTCCCCTACCACTCTTTCGAGTCCAAAGCTTCGGTACTATGTTTGATGCCCGAGTATCGTCCACGCCCAACCGCTCGACCAGTGAGCTGTTACGCACTCTTTAAATGAATGGCTGCTTCCAAGCAAACATCCTGGCTGTCAATGCAGTCGGACCTCGTTATATCAACTTAACATAGATTTGGGGACCTTAGCTGTTGGTCTGAGTTCTCTCTCTCTCGTCCATGGGCCTTAGCACCCATGGGCTCACTGCAGTGTATATTTTATAGCATTCGGAGTTTGTCAGGACTTGGTAGGAATCGCTTCCCCCGCATCCAATCAGTAGCTCTACCTCTATAAAACTTAACCACCACGCTGCCCCTAAAGGCATTTCGGGGAGTACGAGCTATTTCCCAGTTTGATTAGCCTTTCACCCCTACCCACAGCTCATCCGGAAGCTTTTCAACGCTTATCGGTTCGGTCCTCCAGAGTGTGTTACCACTCCTTCAACCTGGCCATGGGTAGATCACAAGGTTTCGCGTCTAGCTCAACTGACTATGCGCCCTATTAAGACTCGCTTTCGCTTCGGTTAACGGACCTGAAGTCCTTAACCTTGCCAGTTAAGACTAACTCGTAGGCTCATTATGCAAAAGGCACGCCGTCACCCCACTAAAGGGCTCCGACCGCTTGTAAGCGTATGGTTTCAGGTTCTTTTTCACTCCGCTGTTCGCGGTTCTTTTCACCTTTCCTTCACAGTACTAGTTCGCTATCGGTGTCTTAGGAGTATTTAGCCTTACCAGATGGTGCTGGCAAATTCCTACAGGGCGTCTCCGACCCCGCAGTACTCAGGATACTACTAGGTATAAATTGCATGTCGTATACGGGACTATCACCCTCTATGGTCGGCCTTTCCAAACCTGTTCTACTATACAACTTAAGTCCACGATGTAGTCCTATAACCCCGGTGCGACCGTAATCGCCCCGGTTTGGGCTTCTGCGCGTTCGCTCGCCACTACTTGCGCAATCACTAAATTGTTTTCTTCTCCTGCTCCTACTTAGATGTTTCAGTTCAGAGCGTTTGCTCCCTTTTCAGGGTGATTATCCTTCAGATAATCGGGTTTCCCCATTCGGAAATCCAGGGATATAATGTGTATTTGCCACTCCCCCTGGCTTATCGCAGCTTATCACGTCCTTCATCGCCTCTAAGACCCAAGGCATCCTCCATACGCCCTTAAGTACTTTCTTTTGTTATGCTTACGCATCTTTGGCTAAACTAATATTTCAAGTTTAACCAGTATTCTTTTCTCAGTGTCACCACTAAAGAAATATCTGTTTTGATTGTTATTAAAGCAATCCATGATATTACTATCATAATTGCCTCGTGTCTTTTCCAATATGTCAATGAACGTGTTTACCCGAAGGTAAAATGTTGTGGAGAATAACGGATTCGAACCGTTGACCCCCTGCGTGCAAGGCAGGTGCTCTAGCCAGCTGAGCTAATCCCCCAACGAGTTTCCTATTCCCGGTTCCGTGTTTCTTGTTTCAGGTTTTAACCAGAAACTTTTAACCTGATACCAGAAACAGCCTTAGTAGTCCCGAGCGGATTTGAACCGCTGACCCCCACATTATCAGTGTGGTGCTCTAACCAACTGAGCTACGGGACTGTTTTTCAGTCGGCGCCTCAGTAGTTATTAGCCCTACTTGGCTCGTTTGGGTTGTTCTCAAAATTTGTGCTCTTATTTCAGTGTGAAGTAAAACTTCAGACTCCTGATCTAAAAACATGATTGTCCAAAAAATAGCAAGCACTTAAGCTTCATTACAAAATTATCACCCTTGTAAGAGGGATTGCTCCAGAAAGGAGGTGTTCCAGCCGCACCTTCCGGTACGGCTACCTTGTTACGACTTAGCCCCAATCACCGGTTTCACCCTAGGAGGCGCCTTACGGCAACCTACTTTAGATGCTCCCAGCTTTCATGGCTTGACGGGCGGTGTGTACAAGGCCCGGGAACGTATTCACCGCGCCATTGCTGATGCGCGATTACTAGCGAATCCAGCTTCATGAGGTCGAGTTGCAGACCTCAATCCGAACTGAGATTACTTTTCAAAGATTTGCATCACATTACTGTGTAGCTGCCCTCTGTAGTAACCATTGTAGCACGTGTGTAGCCCAGGACGTAAGGGCCGTGATGACTTGACGTCGTCCCCACCTTCCTCTCCGTTTGCACGGGCAGTTCCACTAGAGTCCTCAGCATTACCTGTTAGCAACTAATGGTAGGGGTTGCGCTCGTTGCGGGACTTAACCCAACACCTCACGGCACGAGCTGACGACAGCCATGCAGCACCTAGTTTCGGGTCATTGCTGACTAACTCCTTTCAGAGTTATTCCCTAACTTTCAAGCCCTGGTAAGGTTCCTCGCGTATCATCGAATTAAACCACATGCTCCTCCGCTTGTGCGGGCCCCCGTCAATTCCTTTGAGTTTCACCGTTGCCGGCGTACTCCCCAGGTGGATTACTTATCGCTTTCGCTTGGTCACTGGAAATTGCTCCCCAGCAACGAGTAATCATCGTTTACAGTGCGGACTACCAGGGTATCTAATCCTGTTTGATCCCCGCACTTTCGAGCCTCAGTGTCAGTTACAGCTTCGTTAGCTGCCTTCGCAATCGGTGTTCTATGACATATCTAAGTATTTCACCACTACATGTCATATTCCGCCAACGGCAACTGTACTCTAGACCTACAGTATCAATGGCAGTTTCCGAGTTAAGCTCGAAGATTTCACCACTGACTTATAAGTCCACCTACGCTCCCTTTAAACCCAATGAATCCGGATAACGCTTGCATCCTTCGTCTTACCGCGGCTGCTGGCACGAAGTTAGCCGATGCTTATTCTAACGATACTATCAGCCTCTTACACGTAAAAGGGTTTTCTCTCGTTCAAAAGCAGTTTACGACGCATAGCGCCTTCTTCCTGCACGCGGCATGGCTGGATCAGCCTTGCGGCCATTGTCCAATATTCCTTACTGCTGCCTCCCGTAGGAGTCTGGTCCGTGTCTCAGTACCAGTGTGGGGGTTTAACCTCTCAGTACCCCTACTGATCGTAGTCTTGGTGAGCCGTTACCTCACCAACAAACTAATCAGTCGCATGTTCATCCATCACCGCCGGAGCTTTCAAAAAAACAAGATGCCTTGTCTCTTATTATGGAGTATTAATCCGGATTTCTCCGGGCTATCCTCCAGTGATGGGCAGATTACATACGTGTTACGCACCCGTGCGCCGGTCGCCGGCAAGTATTGCTACTCCCGCTGCCCCTCGACTTGCATGTATTAGGCCTGCCGCTAGCGTTCATCCTGAGCCAGGATCAAACTCTCCATTGTATAAAAGTTTGTATCCCTATCCATTAAAAATAGGAATGAATTATGTCTAAACACAATCCCTCAAGGGTCAATTTTAAGTCTCACGACTTATTCATTGCATGTGATAATTTTGATATTCGCAAAATTACCTGCTACATTTTTGGCAATCAATCTATTCAATGAACGTAATATCTTAAAGCGGACTTTTAATTTCAGTTTTCAAGACTCTTAATCTTGTCTGTTATTAAAGTATCCAGCATTTCAATCAACTTTCCCTTCAAATTGGGGTCGCAAAAGTATAACCTTTTTTTACAACCTCCAAATATTTTTTAAATATTTTTTGATTTTTTTTCTTTCTGCTCCAATCACCCTTGGGACGAACCCACTCACAAATCTTATTTAGCTACTCAAAAAACGGGACGGCAAAGATACATAAATAATGATGGACTTTGCAAGAATTGTTGATAATTTTTTGGTTTGATTGATAATCAGGTACTTAAATTATTAAAAAAATCTAAAACGTTTAAATGGCGGGCTTCCAAGCCCGTTTTTTTAATTAGTTTTACTAAAGTTTTAATGAAAAAAGTACTTATCCTAACTTATTATTGGCCTCCCGGAGGCGGTGCAGGCGTTCAACGCTGGCTTAAGTTTGTGAAGTATCTGAGAGAATTCGGCTGGGAACCTATTGTATATACAGCTGAGAATGGAGAAATGCCTGTTATAGATAACTCTCTCGAGAAAGATATTCCGAAAGGCATTTCTATTCTGAAAACAAAGATCTGGGAACCATATTCTTTCTATAAAGCATTCATCGGAAGGAAAAAAGATGATAAGATAAACGCCTCTTTCCTCTCTGAAAATAAAAAAACATCTCTCACAGAAAAAATTTCGGTGTGGATCAGAGGTAATTTCTTTATCCCTGACGCACGTAAATACTGGATCAAACCTTCAGTAAACTATCTGAAAGATCATCTCGAAAAAAATCCGGTTGATGCAATTATTTCAAGCGGACCTCCTCATACCATGCATTTAATTGCATTAGGATTAAAAAAGCAATTCCCCAATATAAAATGGGTTGCTGATTTTAGGGATCCATGGACAAATATTGATTTTTACGAAGAATTAATGTTGAGTTCCTCCTCTGATAAAAAACATAAACGATTAGAATCTGAAGTTCTTTCAAAAGCTGATGCAATTATCAGCATTGGTAAAGGAATGAATGAGGATTTCAAAAAGATCTATACCAAACAACCCGAAAAATTCCATGTGATCACCAACGGGTATGATGAGGATGATATTTATAAAGGGCCTTTAGAAAAAGATAAAAAATTCTCTATCGCACATATTGGTACATTAGTAAAAAGCCGCAATCCGGAAACGCTTTGGAAAGTTCTAAAACAACTCGTTACTGAGAATGAAAATTTCAAAAAAGATCTTGAAATAAAATTAGTCGGTAAAGTTGATTTCTTCGTGAAGGAACAACTGGGAAAATACGGACTCACTACTTTCGTAAACAAAATTGATTACCTCCCGCACAACGAGGTTATCAAAGAACAACAAAAAACAAAGGTCCTTTTATTATTAGTGAACCAAACCAAGAACGCGAAAAGTATTGTTACAGGAAAGATATTCGAATACCTGGCTGCACAGGTTCCGATTTTAGCAATTGGTCCGCCAAAAGGCGATTTGGCTGACATTTTAGAACAAACAAAAAGTGGTCTGATCTCAGATTTTAATGATGAGGATCAGCTTAAAAAAAATATTTTGGACCTTTATAATAACAGGAAATTTATTAATTTTGATAAAAACGAGATCGCGCGATATTCTCGCCGCGAATTAACTAAAGAATTATCGGGTGTGTTAACTGCATTAAGCAGATAAATAATAATTTTGTAAAAAACAGTTCTTATGGGAAGGATATTTGAAAAAAGGAAAGCAACCATGTTCAAACGCTACGCTAAAATGGCGAAAGCTTTCACACGTTTAGGAAAAGAGATCGCCATGGCGGTAAAAGCAGGCGGGCCAAACCCTGATACCAATCCGCGTTTACGTGCAGTTATGCAAAATGCTAAGGCAGTGAACATGCCTAAAGTGAATATTGATGGTGCTATTAAACGTGCGTCTGATAAAGATTCTGCGAATTACGAAGAGGTTATTTACGAAGGAAAAGCGCCTCATGGAATTCCATTACTTATAGAATGCAGCACTGATAATCCAACACGTACTGTTGCGAGTGTACGTATGCATTTGAACCGTAGTGAAGGTCAGTTAGGGACTTCAGGTTCTGTGAGTTTTTTATTTGAACGCAAGATCATGTTCAGAGTGGACGCTACCGGGTTGGATAAAGATAATACAGAGTTGGATCTGATCGATTACGGAGCTGAAGAATTGAACTGGGATGAAGAGAACAATGAATTGATTGTTCAAACTGCATTCACTGATTTCGGGAAAATGCAGGCGGGATTAGAAGAAAAGAAATACACTTTAAAAGAATCATCAAAAGTATTTATTCCAACCACCACACAAGAAATAACTCCCGAAAAGGAAGCAGACGTAATGGCATTAATTGAGAAGCTGGAAGATGATGATGATGTTGTTGCCGTTTACCATAATATTGCTTAACCTTTAGTTGGAAAAACGATGGAACATAAAAGATAACGGCAATCACCAAACCGTTAGTGAATTGCAGTCGGCTTTAAATGTCGACCGTATTATTGCTTCATTATTATTTCAACGGAATATTACCTCATTTGAAGAAGCGAAAAGTTTTTTCCGTCCTGATCTGAATGCATTACATGATCCTTTTTTAATGAAGGATATGGATAAAGCCATTGACAGAATTGAAAAAGCCATCAGGACTAACGAGAAAATTCTAATTTTTGGTGATTATGACGTTGACGGGACAACATCAGTTGCTACTGTTTATTCCTTCTTCAAAAAGTTCTATAATAATATAGGATTTTATATTCCTGACCGTTATAAAGAAGGATATGGCATTTCTTTTAAAGGAATCGATCATGCTAAAGAAAATAATTACAGTTTAATTATTGCTTTAGATTGCGGCATTAAAGCGATCGATAAAATTGATTACGCCAATGAAAAAGGAATTGATTTTATTATTTGCGATCACCATTTACCGGGAGATTCTTTACCAAAAGCTTTAGCTGTTCTTGATCCTAAACGAAATGATTGTCCTTACCCTTACAAAGAATTACCGGGCTGCGGCATAGGCTTTAAATTGATCCAGGCTTATAGTATTAAAAATAATATTGATCCGAAAAATTATTTAGAGTATCTCGATCTTGTGGCGACAAGCATTGCCGCGGATATTGTTCCTATTACAGGAGAGAACCGCATACTCGCCTATTTTGGGGTTGAGAAATTAAATTCGAATCCACGTCCCGGCATTAAGGCGATCATTGATTCCAATCAGATCACAAAAGAGTTAACGATCACTTCGCTTGTATTTATTATTGGTCCGCGTATAAATGCAGCGGGAAGATTGGAGCATGGCTCTAAATCTGTTGAACTATTGATCAGTGAGAATTTAACTGACGCATTAGAGATCGCAAAGAGTATTAACAATACAAATACTCAACGCAAAGATATTGACATGGGCACGACATCGGAAGCACATTTGATGTTAGAAAATGATCCGATGACGCCATTTAAAAAATCAACTGTTCTTTTTAATGAAGGCTGGCATAAAGGTGTTGTGGGAATTGTAGCCTCGCGTTTAATTGAAAAATATTATAAGCCTACTATAATTTTAACTGAATCTGACGGCAAAGCAACAGGTTCTGCACGCAGCGTGAAAGAATTTGATGTGTATGCCGCTATTGAACAATGCAGCGACTTGTTAGAACAATTCGGCGGACATAAATTCGCAGCGGGATTGACGATGAAAAAGGAAAATGTTTCGGCTTTCCGGGAGAAATTTGAAAAAATTGTTTCGGGAAGTATTACTGCCGAACAATGTATCCCACGTGTTGATATTGATATTGAAATTGAATTGCAGGAAATAAACGATAAGACTCTTCGAATCTTAAAACAATTTGCACCGCACGGGCCGGAGAATATGACGCCGTTATTCGTGGCAAAGAATGTAATTGATACCGGCTGGGGAAAAGTAGTTGGTACCAATCATTTAAAATTAGATCTCTTTCAATCTAAAAACCCGAATGTACGTTTCCCTGCGATTGCATACGATAAAGGTGATTTTTTAAGTTTCTTCCAACGTAAAATTCCTATCGACATCGTTTTTAAGATCCAGGAAAATGATTTTAGAGGTTCTGTAACTACTCAGTTGGTTATAGAGGAGATAAGGGTGAGTTAATCTAAATTTACTTCTTCAAATTCCCAATATTTCTGCTAATATATTTATCGGTTGGCAATAAGCTTTGCTGGATGCGCTTGGCATAGCGAATACTATCTATGATCTCTTTTTGTTTTTCTTCAATTATGTATTTTTGACCTTCCACTTCTTTTTTCTGAGCCGATATGATCTTATTTGCTGCTCTGTTTCGCAAAAGACTCCGGTAAATGAAAACTGAAAAGACACTCACTAATACCAATCCGGCAATAACACAATAAATAATAATATTCTGTCGTTTCCTCTCTTCCGCCGCTTTTAATTCCAGTTTTTCTTTTTCTGCTTTAGCTGTGGCCATTAACTCTGCTTCCTTTTTTTCACTTTCGTACTTGAATTGTTTTTTAAAACCGGCTTTACGGTTTTCCATATTATAAATACTGTCCTTCATCTTAACATGCAATTCATGCATACTAAGGGCCAAAGGTATCCTGTTCTCACTTTTATAGATCTCGTATAAGGCTCCCGCTGCTTCACTTATCCTCTCAGTATAATTCAATTCTTTCGCAATACTCAAAGCTTGTTCCAGATATTTGATCGCTTTAGGAGCATTCTTCTCCTGCCAATACAATACTCCCATGTTATGTACAGAAGCCGCCAGCCCGGCTTTATCACCCGTTGCTTCCTGAATTTTTTTCGCTTTTTCATAATAGAAGAATGCTGAGTCAATCCAATTTTTATCAACAAAGATCCTTCCAATATTGATATAAGCAATGCCGATCCCCGACTGGTCTCCTATCTCCCGGGATATAATAAGGCTTTGCCTGTAATTATCAAGTGCAGCTTGAAGGTCACCTTTGTCCTGCAAAAGTGTTCCAATGTTATTTATAGTCTTCGCCATTCCATATTTCATTCCAACTTCCCGAAGAATTTTAAGACCTTTGTAATAACATTCAAGTGCTTTTTCCACATTATCTAAAGCACAATAAATTGCCGCTATATTGTTTAGTGAATTGGCTTCTCCAACTTTTTCCCCGATCTCTTCCTGAATTTTCAGACTTTGAAGAAAATTCTCAAGAGCCTTCATAATATCGCCTTGGTGTTGATAGATAAGAGCAAGGTTATTTAAAGATTGTGCGATACCCGCCTTATCATTTAATTCCTGTCTTATCTCCAGACTTTTTACAGTGCAGACATAAGCTTTATCCAATTCACCCTTATTTTGCAGAATTAGCCCCTCATTATTCAAAGCGCCTGCGTAAAAACCCTGATAGATCTTTTTAAGTTCTAAAGAATTACTCTTTTTCAGATTTTGTTCCGCTAGAACTTTCATTTGATCATTATAGGTTTCCCACTCCCCATCAGGAGCTATCTCCGCGAGGTCAGATAAAATATTAAGGCGCGCTGTATCTGAAGAGGCCGTTTTTAGTTTTTCTTTTAAAAGCTTAAGATCCTCATCTGTCTGAGAATAATAATGAAAGGAGAAAAATAAAAATACAACTAAGAGACTATTTTTCATGGACATGATATTTAACAAAGACTATATCAGAATTAAATATAATGCAATTTAAACGAAACAAAAAAACATAAATTGTTCTCAAAATGACCATAATTGAGGAAATTAGGGCAAACAAATTCTAAAAACGAAAAACCCCAAAGAACCATTTCTTTCAGAAATAATTCCATGGGGCAATTCTCAAAATTCTTTCTTTAATTTGTCTTTACAAACCGCTGATAAGCAATTTTCTCTTTATAATTCAGTTTTAAAATGTACAATCCTTGTTCTAATGACTCAACATTAATTGAATTAGAGAATTCCTGGTTTATCACATCTCTTCCTGCCATATCCATTACCTGCAATGATTGTGGCGTTTCTCCGCTTACCCTAATAAACAACTCGCTTTTGGTTGGGTTGGGGTAAATTGTAGCTGCTGGCGATGCAGTTGCCACCTCATTAACACCTGCCAAAAGCGCATCTGAATTTGCTATTGCAGTAAACTTTATAGATCCCATTACTTCATAGTCGTACTCAAAAATCGGAAACTTTCTTCCTGCTTCGTAATAAAAAACATTTTTGAAATATCCAGTCACATTCATGGTTCCTGATACAACAGATAAAGTAATGGTTTCAACCACTTGAAGACAGTTCGGATGAACATTTCCATTTGGCAAAATAACTGTACCGGTTCCATTTGCAGATATAGTGGCAGTACCCGAAAAACTCATTGTACCTGAGCCGGAGGTTTGGAGAGCCACAAAACTATCTGTACTAACACTGCCATAAGAAATAGGATAGCTACGTAAAATACCCGAATTACTAAATACCAATGTTTCTGTTTGAACAGCATCGAGTTGTCCAACATATTCATAGGTTGAACCTGCAGAACGGTAAAACTCATATCTCGTTGAACCTATTTCGTTCTCCGCAATCGTTGCTGTTGGAAACAGAGTATTTCCTGAAACGCTTGTAGGATTAACATAAGTTACTGTATTGGAACCCTGAGCAGTCATTCCCGAAAAATTCCACATCTGATTAGTTCCGGTTGATTTAGGAACAACAGAAACAGAATCATAATAAGTAATCTTATTCATATCACCAATTACAGGCTCATTCGCAGCCTTGGTTAATGTAACTTGTGCATTTATTGTAAATGCACTTACTATTGCTAAAGTTGTTAAGTAAAGATTTTTCATGGTTTTTTTTGATAAAGGTATTTCGTAAGCCGGCCGAGCTCTATGACCGTAGTCATAAAATAAAATGACTTTCGTTAATACCTTAAATAACAGAGGAAGCCGCCACAAAAGCTGTATTACAGGTGTTTTGAAAATAAATCAACAAATCCCGAAGGGATGAAATTATTAAAGAGGAAACGTATGTGAAAAATAAAAATCCCAAAGGGATGACATATCCAACCCCGTGTATATTTCACCCTTTCAGGGTTAGATTTTATTAGAACATTAATTTCTATAAAAATTACATCCCTTCGGGATTATTATGCCAATATTAACTAGCAATGTTTATGTTCTAAAGTCCGAAGAACTGAAATTATTATAGAAACCAATTAATATAAACGTTCTAAATCCCGAAAGGGATGACATTGAATTGCATCCCTTCGGGATTAAGAAAGCAATAATTTTAAACCGAACTCGCCGCCACAAAAGCTGTACTCCAGGCATTCTGGAAATTAAAACCGCCGGTAATACCATCAACATCTAATACTTCACCACAGAAATAAAGATTAGGCATGATTTTACTTTGCATAGTCTTGAAATCAATTTCTTTCAGGTTCACACCCCCACTGGTGACAAACTCTTCTTTAAAAGTGGTTTTGCCTTTCATATTGTAACTGTCATTGGTGAGAACCTGGGCAAGTTTATTCAGATGTTTTTTACTTAATTCATTCCAGGGTTTATTATCAGGAATGTCAGCTTTATCAACTAAAAAAGCCCACAAACGTTTTGGAATTTCATAAAGCGGCGTATTCACTATCAAACTTTTCTCCTTCATCCAACTCGTCAACTCAGAACTCACCAACTCACTATTTAAATCACCCGTCCAGTTAATTAAAATATTTGCATTATAATCCCTGTCGAAAAAATCTTTAGCTGCAAAAGCCGATAATTTCAAAACTGCCGGGCCACTTAATCCCCAATGCGTAATTAAAACAGGCCCTGTATATTGGTGTTTTGTTTTTTCAACACGAACTGTTGCATTTTGCACACTTAATCCCATTAACTCTTTTATATTATTCCCGGGTAAATTAATAGTGAAGAGACTTGGAATTAATTCGGAAATAGTATGTCCGGTTTTTTGGATGAAATTATAATTCTTAGCGTTGTTGTGACCGCCGGAACTGCAAATGACCGCATCTGCTGAATAGGATTCCCGGGTTGTCTGGACTTCGAGTTTCGGATTTTGGGTTTCGGGTTTGGGGTTTCGGATTATATTAAGAACTTCCTCGTTTAATTTAATCGCAATGTTGTTTTTTTTAACTTGGTACATGAAGCAATCGATTATAGTTTCTGAGGAATCTGCATCAGGGAACATTCTGTTATCAGGTTCAGTTTTCAGATCTACTCCCCGCTTCTTGAACCAGGCGATCGTGTCACTCACATTGAAACGTGAGAAGACCTGTTTCAATTCCTTGGAACCGCGGGGATAATTCTTAACTAATTCATTTATTTCAAAACAATGATTGGTCACATTACATCTTCCCCCCCCCGAAATACGAACTTTAGCCAAAAGCTTATTGCTTTTTTCGAGGATCGTCACTTTAATTCCGGGATGCATTTCCGCTGCATTAATAGCTGCAAAGAAACCTGCGGCGCCTCCCCCTATTACAATTATGTGTTTATTAATCAATTCCGTAAAATTAGCCACAAAAACTCTAAAGCTCTAATCCTGGTCAGGGCTAAAGCCCGATTTTTGGATTGATTCATTAACCCCGGACTTCGGAGTTAATGCAATACATATATGATTATGGGCTTTAGCCCTGAATTAAGAAACGAACTGCATAATTTTTTTTAACTAAAAACGTATCATTTTATTTTTTACATTTATACCTATATAAAAAAGAAAGCCATGGGATTATTTGATAAAATTAAAGGCGAATTCATAGATATAATTGAATGGACCGACAACACGAGCGATACCATCATGTGGAAATTCCCTCGCTACCAGAATGAGATCAAAATGAATGCAAAATTAACTGTACGTGAAAGTCAGTTAGCTTTATTTTTAAATGAAGGAACAGCAGCCGATATTTTCCAACCTGGCATGCACAACCTTACAACACAGAACATGCCGATCATGAGCACATTGAAAGGCTGGAAATACGGATTCAACTCTCCGTTCAAAGCCGATGTGTTCTTTTTCAATACCAAACAATTCACCAATCAAAAATGGGGCACCAAAAACCCCATCATGCTTCGTGATGCAGAGTTCGGACCAATTCGGATCCGCGCATTCGGGTCTTATGCATTCAAATTAAAAGATGCTACTTTATTCTATAAAGAAATCGCTTCAACTAATTCTGAGTTCACAACTGACGAGATCAACGAACAATTAAGGAATATAGCTGTATCACGCGGTATGGATGCCATTGCTGAAAGTAAAATTCCTGTATTGGATCTTGCCAGTAATTATGATGAAGTTTCTAAAATTATAACAGATAAAATTCGTCCGGAGTTCAATGAGATCGGCTTAGAGTTAACTAAATTTTTAATTGAGAATATCTCATTACCTCCTGAAGTGGAAGCGATGCTTGATAAACGCAGCAGTATGGGTATTTTAGGAAACCTTGGCGCGTTCAACCAATTCCAGGCAGGTGTATCAATGGAAAAAGCCGCAGAGAACCAAAATGCCGGTGGCATCATGGGTGCAGGTTTAGGCGCAGGTATGGGATTCGGAATGGCTAATCAAATGGGCAATATGTACCAAAACAACCAGGTGAATCCGCAAAACAATAGTATTAATACACCTCCTCCTCCAATTATTCAATTCCACGTTGCAGTAAATGGTCAGCAAACCGGACCATTCGATATGGCGCAATTGAAAAATATGGCAATTGCGGGTCAATTAACCAAAGCAAGTTTAGTTTGGAAAGCAGGCATGGCCGGATGGTTAGCAGCAGAAACACAACCTGAATTAGCAACATTATTTAATAATGTTCCGCCTCCGATAGGATGATAAATAACATATTCATTAAAAGCCTGAAGTTTTCACTTCAGGCTTTTTTGTTCTAATCCCGAAGGGATGGAATTATTATAGAAATAACATTCGAATACAAATCAAACCCCCAAAGGGGTGACATTTAATATCATCCCTTCGGGATTTGTAGAGACATATGAATTGATTTTCTACAATCATTTCAGTCCTTCGGACTTAAGATCAAACATAAATAATCAGAGTTGATTTTATAATCCCGAAGGGATGGAATTATTATAGAAATAACATTCGAATACAAATCAAAACCCCAAAGGGGTGACATTTAATATCATCCCTTCGGGATTTGTAGAGACATATGAATTGATTTTCTACAATCATTTCAGTCCTTCGGACTTAAGATCAAACATAAATAATCAGAGTTGATTTTATAATCCCGAAGGGATGGAATTATTATAGAAATAATATTCGAATACAAATCAAAACCCCGAAGGGGTGATATTCTCTACCCATTCAAAAAGGAATTCCGGTTTATGTTCTATACCAAATTTGTTTAAAAAATCAACATATTCTTCTTTAAATGATTTCTTTTTATGATGTTCTTCCTGATTTAAAACATAATTATAAACTTGGTCTATTTGAGAATGTGCGTATGAAAAAACACCATATCCTTCCTGCCATTGAAATTTTCCTTTAACCCAACCTTTTTCATTTATAAATTTTGATGAATTGTTTTTTATATCCCGAACCAGATCTGATATTGACATTGAAGGTTTTAATCCAATAAAACAATGAATATGATCCGCCACTCCATTTACAATAATTGCTTTTTGCCCTTTGGAAGAAATGATTCCCGAAATATATTTATGCAATTCTATTTGCCATTGTTTGCTTATCAGGTTTTCCCTTCCTTTGACAGCAAATACAACCTGAACGTAAAGTTGCGAATAGGTACCAGCCATAACATGTTCTATTATTAGTCTTTTTGGACTTGTTTACCCGCTATATATATGCAAAATTATATCAGAAAAATTCGAATACTTGCTATAGATCGTAGCAATTTGCATTAAACTCCCGGAGGGGTGACATAATTATAGAAAAACCAATCATAATAGAAACAAAACCGCGCGAAGGTTAACTCTAAATTTACTGCTTAGAAATTGTAATGACCTGCAATTTTTCGTGGGTCTTTATCTTTACGAAATAAACTCCATTGGATAAGCTTGGTATTTCAAAATTAATTCTGGAGTCAGAAGTTTCTTCAGTTTGCAACACACGTCCAAATACATCTGTAACCTCAATCGTTTTGAGGAAACTATTATTGAGTTCAATTGTAAACGCACCTGGATTTGGATTTGGATATAACAATACACCAGTGGTTGATGGCCCCATAGATAGAACGCTTGTACATACATTTACTGCCACAGTTATTAAGGTCCGCGGACCTTTTGTACAAGTTGAATCCTGGACATAATAGCTATAAGTTCCGCTTGTAGTTAATGTCGGTGTAATATATAGTGTACCCGATGTTAAACTTACTGAAGAAGTGGGTGAAGAGTACCAATTGATACTACCGATCCCGCTAACACTTAAGGTTGTTGTTTCGGCTAAACAAATAGTGTGATTTACCAAAGGCGTAATATCGGTTGGGGCCGGTGGCGCATTGCATGGTTGAAATTGTACTAAATAACCATCCACAACATTACCAAATACTGATTGATGCGAACCTGATGTTGCAATATTAACTGTGCTGGAAGTATAACCGCTTAAATATAATTTATCCGAATTATCAACAGTACATCCAAATCCTACATCATCACCTAATTCACCGTAATAAGTTCCATAAATTCTTGCGCCTGAAGAATTGAACTCTGCAAAATAAGCATCACTTGCTCCACCACCATTAACTGTCTGATGCGCATCTGCGGTTGCAATATCTGTTCCTGCTCCGGTGGTTGTCATACCTGATAAATAAACATTTGCATTCGTTGCAGTTGCCACTCCAAAACCGCGGTCATTTCCGGATCCACCATAATAAGTTCCCCACTGACGAACTCCTGCTGCGTTAAACTGAACAAGAAAAGCATCTAACGATCCGCCGCCAAAGGCAACCTGATGTGCTAATGGTGTACTGATATCATTCGTGCTTTGCGTATAACCGCCTAAATAAATATTTCCAATATTATCACTCACGCAACTTTGACCGTAATCCAGTGCGCCGCCACCGTAATATGTGCCCCACTGCTGAATACCCGCCTGATCAAATTTTATTAAAAATGCATCGTAAATACCACCGCCATGAATAGGCTGATGGCTGCCAATTGTTGAGATACCGGTGGTACTTGCGGAGTATCCACTTATATAAACATTGTTGCCTGCATTTGTACAAACTTTGTAACCAAACTCATCGCCGCTTCCACCGTAGTATGTTCCCCATTGACGAACACCAGCCGAATTAAATTTAACTAAAAAAGCATCTTGTGCACCACCAATATTTGTTTGATGAGAACCAACAGATGAAATATTATTTGTGCTATAAGTATTTCCTATCAAGTAAACATTTCCGGAAGGATCTGTGCTGCATAGTTGTCCAATGTCATCCGCACTTCCGCCGTAATAAGTAGCCCATTGAAGCATGCCTGTTGGATCGAATCGGGCTAAGAACGCATCTGTTATACCGCCACCAAAAGTTGATTGATGTGCGGTTCCTGTTGCAATATTAGCCGGGCTTTGCGTATCACCCGAAATATAAACATTACCTGAATTATCAACCGCACAACCGTAAGCATGATCATCAACCACAGTTCCAAAATAAGTGGCCCATTGACGGACACCTGCAGAATTTAATTTGACTACATAAGCATCTTCAATACCTGCCCACGTAGTTTGATACGCTCCGCTTGTAGCGATTGAAGTTCCGGAAGTTGAACTAGTGTAACCACTTTGGAAAACATTTCCAGACGGATCAGTAGCACAAGACTGTCCGAAATCTGTAGAGTTTCCACCGTAATACGAACCCCATACACGAACCATTGGATCGATAATAAGCGGTTGTTTTCTGTCATACTCCGGAATATCGAAACTTAAAATATTATTCACGCATTTCCAGGAAGCTTTAATTTGTTTGTTATTTTGAAAAACAAGAGGAGCGCCTTCCTGAACTTCACCTAAAGGCGTCTTTAAGATCACGCTGCCGTCAGCTTGAATTCTGACGTCTGCTCCTTTTATTTCAAGTTGAATAAGTTTATAATTAGCATTAGGTGCGACCAGATAATCATGCTTAAGAATTCCGTTCTTTTGATAATAATGTACGTCTATTCCATTATATAGATCTTCTAATGAAACACCATCATAAGAAAGGACTTTCAATGCGCCTTTTGTGCATGTTGACAGATAATAATTGGTATAACCCGGAATGACCTTATCTGTTTTAATTTTCAAATTTTCGTTACAGTTCTTCCAGTAGGTATCGATCCGGTACAATGTTATTTTATCAGGTGATTTAATACCTGAGATGTCCTGAGAGATTTTGCGGGTCTTCCAGGAATCGATCCTTTTTAATTGATAACTCACACCATTATTACGGATATGGAAATTCAGTTTGCCATCGGAACCACTGAAGAGAACATCAGGACGGGCGTTATAATTTTGATCGGATACTTGTCCTTTATTTTCGGTGAAAGAGACCAGGTTGCTGTTTGATACTGCAACAACTTCCGGCTTACCAATACAGGCAAAACACATTGACGCGTACAAGAGTGATCCGATAACAGCTTCTTTGATCATATTCAATCCGAAACAAGATTACGTACGATAAAGATAATATTTAAAAGAGGCTTTTTATAAAAAGATCATCTCATCAGGATAACATGTCCTTTAAGCTCGTGGGATTTTCCGAATACGCTCACAGTATTAATTAACCATGTATATGAGCTTTCTTCACAGATTGTTGATCCGCGCCCTTGGAAAGTACCATCCCAACCTTCTTCAAATACATTAGTATGGAATACTTTTTCTCCCCAGCGGTCAAAAATATTTAATTCATATTTTACAACACCAAAACCTTTTGGCTGGAAAAAATCGTTTATGCCATCTCCATTCGGCGTGAACGCATTTGGCACATAGATCCCGTAATCTTCGCCTACAACTAGTGGCCTTAATAAAGTATCAGAACATCCTTTATCACTCTTAACAACTAAAGCTACAACATAATTACCCGGTTCAGTATACATAAAAGTCGGGTTTTGTAAAACCGAAGTGTATTGTGCGGTATTCATAAAATACCAATTCCAGCTTGCGATCGGCGTATTCCATGAAGCATCAGTAAATGTTACTTCGCCATCAACGTTAATTATTGGTTTAATGGGAGCATGATTAAAATCTGCAACAGGCACCGGATAAACTTCAACTGTATATGTATTGGAGTTTGAACACCCGTAAACATCTGTTAACTCAGCAGTAACCGTATAAATACCGGTTGTATTAAAACATCCGCTTCCGGTAGGAGAACTTCCAGACATTCCATTTCCTAAATTCCAATCATAGGTTTGGATCGGCGATGAACTTGAGAACGTAAAATCAGAACAGAATGGCGGACAACCCGTGTTTTTTGTTGAGCTAATAGAAACATTTGGTATAGGATGAACTATTGCGGGTGCTGATGTGGAGGCAATACATCCGTTTGCATCTGTAACAGTTAAAATATAATTACCTGTATAACCGGTTGTATTAGCCATAATAGTTGGCGACTGTGCGGAAGAAATGAAACCATTCGGACCGCTCCAGGAATAGCTCACTCCACCTGTACCTGACAACGATAAAACGTGATCAATGCATATAGGGCTGTTGGTTACAATTTGCGGAACCGGTGTTGGATTAACTATTAAAGTAACTACCGCTGTGTCTGAACATGTATTAACATCTGTTACCACAACCTGGTATTGACCCGCATAATTCAATTGGGCTGCATTAATGACAGGGTTTTGACTTGTTGAAGTAAATCCGGCCGGTCCTGTCCAACTATAACTGATCCCTCCTGAAGAACTTAAACTTGTATTAAGATTTTGACAAACTGTATTGCCTGCTGATACAATTATTGGCTGAGGATTGACCACAACATTTTGATTAGTTGAATTAACACATCCATTGGCATCCGTAACTGTTAAAGTATAATTACCATTATTAGACATTGATGCATTAACTATACCGGGATTTTGTAACGCACTTGACAAACCGGGGCCACTCCACGAATAACTTACTCCGCCACTACCTGTAAAATTGATTGGGAAATTAATACAAACCGGACTGTTGGTTACAATGTTTGGAGTTGGTAGTGGATTAATTATTACTGTATGTGTTGAACTTGAAGTACATGTTCCAATACCTGCAATTAATGTATAAACGCCGGCTGCGCTCAAAGGTACATTCGGAATAACAGGATTTACTATTGGACCTGAATACCCCGGACCGTTCCAAACATAATTAACACCTCCGGAAGAAAATAAGTTCAGAGTATTTCCTGTGCATACCGGACTATTACTTGTGATACTGGGATTTGGGATCGAAAACACTGTTACGCTTACAGTTTCCGTGTTAACACAATTATTTACATCCGTAACTGTTACAGTATAAATTCCGGTCATATTTAATTGCGCTGAAGGTATTGTGGGATTCTGAACATTTGAGGTAAATGAATTAGGTCCGGACCATGAATAAGATGATCCTCCGCTCGATGTTAGGTTTATTGTAGAGTTAATACAATTTGTGGGATGCGTTACAGAAATAACAGGTAATGGATTGACGACAACATTTGTAGTTCCGGTTCCGCCACAGCCATTTGCATTTATTACTGATAGAGTATAAACACCTGCATTAATAGTTTGAGTATTAGCTTGCGTTGGGTTTTGTAAATTTGAATTAAAAGAGCTTGGGCCGGTCCAGGTATAGGTACTATATGCGGCGCTATTTAATTGCATTGGTGTTCCTATACAATACGGCCCGGTGTTTGTCGGCATAGGTACCGGTAAAGCATTCACCGTGACATTCGTAACTGCACTAGAAGTACAACCCTGAGCACTCATACCTATAACTGTATAAGCGCCTGTTGCAAGTGATGATGCATTTGTTATACTTGGGTTTTGGACATTTGAGGTAAAAGAATTTGGGCCCAACCAGGTATATGATGTGGCAGCAGCATTGGTTGTTAAATTTAAAGTGTTACCTGCACAAAATGGGGAGTTATTAGCTGGAGTTAGTGTAAGAGCAGGTGTTGTTGTAATTGTCATATTTTGAATACCACACCCGTTTGAATAGGTAATTACTCCTGAAGCCGGGCCTTGAGCTATAAAAGGAGCAATAGAACCGGTTCCGCTTGCCGGCAAGCCAATTGCCGGGTTTGAATTGGTCCAACTCACACCTGCAGGAACGCCAATAGAAGGAGTTAGCGCTCCGGTACATAAAGTTATAGGTGTATTATTTGTTGAAGGAGGCGGAATTGTAAAGGTAACCGTTAAAGGGTACATGCCGCAACCGTCCGCAGTAAAAACATTACTCCCGCTTATAATTGTAAACTGGATCGGCACCCCTGTAGGTAAACCGGTGTAATCAAAATAAACCCAATCATTATAGGTATTCATTTGTCCTGTGCAACCTGCAACAGAAATAATTGGGGTTGAACAACCCGGCAGGTTAGCCATTGTTACATTTTGCAGATTTGCGATTGGAGATTGTGTTTGCGTAGTTGTTACATTATTCACAGCTAAACTAATCGTCATACTTGTACTATTAGCTGCGGCATTCCCATGCCAATGCTCAATAAAAATCCGCAAATTGCCGGCACAATCCACACAATATGCTACCTGAACCGAATGAGATCTTGCTATACGGGGCAGATTTATCAGAAAGAGACAAAAAAGTATCTTTATAACGGAGGATGTTTTCATTAATTTATTTACGCATTAATCTATATCAAAACTAGTGATAAAAGAAAAAGAAGTTTAAAATCTGGCTCATTTGAAAACCAGTCTCACTAAATAATAGTTAGTTTTCACAGATATCAACACGTTACTAACCGAGTTTATATCAAAAAATCCATTAAAAAGACTTAACCAAACAAAAAGCCCTGAAGTTTGTGCTTCAGGGCTTTAATTAAAAATCTAATTGAATTTATGCCGGCGGATTCAAATCTGTGGTGTCTTTTAAAATATCTTCCGAAGACTTAATTTCTTTTACATCTTCTGATTTATCAAATGGACGTTTACCAAAAATTTCTTCTAAGTCTTCTTTAAAAATGACTTCTTTCTCCAGTAATTTATTAGCAAGAAGAGATAATTTTTCTTTATTTACGGTTAAGATCTGTTTCGTACGCGCATAAGCGATGTCGATCATCTTCTTAACTTCTTCATCAATAATTTTTGCAGTAGCTTCACTATATGGTTTGCCAAAAGTATATTCTGATTGCCCGCTGCTGTCGTAGAAACTTACATTACCAACTTTATCATTTAAACCGTAATACACTATACTTGCATAAGCTTGCTTAGTGATCTTTTCAAGGTCGCTTAACGCACCAGTACTTACTTTACCAAATGTGATCTCCTCCGCAACGCGTCCGCCTAAAGCAGCACACATTTCGTCCATGATCTGCTCTGCAGTGGTAATTTGCCTTTCTTCAGGTAAATACCATGCGGCGCCTAATGAACGGCCTCGCGGTACTATAGTAACTTTTACTAAAGGAGAAGCATATTCTAACATCCAGCTAACGGTAGCATGACCTGCTTCGTGATAAGCAATCGTTTTCTTCTCATGCGGTGTAATGATCTTGTTTTTCTTCTCAAGACCGGCTATTACCCTATCAACCGCGTCCAGGAAATCCTGTTTGGTAACTTGTTTCTTATTCGCACGTGCTGCAATTAAAGCGGCTTCGTTACAAATATTAGCAATGTCAGCACCACTGAAACCAGGCGTTTGCCTTGCTAAGAATTCTATATCAACACTCTCATCCGTTTTAATTGGTTTTAAATGTACTTTGAAAATTTCTTTACGCTCATTCACATCCGGCATATCTACGTAGATCTGACGATCAAAACGGCCAGCGCGCATTAACGCTCTGTCCAATATATCTGCGCGGTTTGTAGCGGCAAGAATAATTACGCCACTGTTCGTACCGAAACCATCCATCTCAGTTAAAAGTTGGTTCAAAGTGTTCTCACGTTCGTCATTTGCACCGGCAGAAACACTTTTTCCGCGGGCGCGGCCAATAGCATCGATCTCATCAATGAAAATGATACAAGGCGCTTTTTCTTTTGCATTGCGGAACAGATCACGAACACGCGACGCTCCTACCCCAACAAACATTTCCACGAAATCGGAACCTGATAATGAAAAGAACGGTACTTTCGCTTCTCCTGCAACAGCTTTTGCTAATAACGTTTTACCTGTACCCGGAGGACCAACTAATAACGCCCCTTTGGGAATTTTAGCTCCTAAATCGGTATATTTTTTCGGATTCTTTAAAAAGTCAACGATCTCACGGATCTCAATTTTCGCTCCGTCTAATCCTGCAACATCATCAAAAGTGATATTTACATTCGTGTCTTTATCAAATAGAACAGCTTTTGACTTTCCGATGTTGAATATTTGTCCGGGGCCACCGCCTGAACCACCGCTCATACGACGCATCATGAACATCCACAATACAACCATAATTAATATTGGTGCGATCCATGTTAATTCATTCATCCAATTGGTTTCATCAACCGAATGCGGATAAACTCGTTTGTCTTTAGAAATTCCGGCATCATCCTGAACTTTTTCAATACGGCGTAAAAAATCATCTACCGAAGAAATAGTTATTCTAAAATGAGGGCCTGGAAATTTTTTATCAGGAAAATACGCCGTTCCTGTTTTAGGGTCTTTATACTCGTTACGTATAGCCAGGCTATCGGTATTTATATAAATACGTGCATATTTTTCATTAACGATATCGACACCTTTAACATCACCATGCGCCAACATTTTTTGTTCAAAATCAACCTGGCTAATATCAATCATTTTAGACGTGAAGCCTGTCCCGAAAAAAGTAACAAATAATAAACCAACAATTACCAGGCCATAGATCCAATAAAAATTATTGCCGGTGTTCTTTCCACCGCCTCCCATAGAAGGTTGCTTCGAAAATTTTTCTTTCATTTTCTCGAATTGCTTCTTGCGCTCGTCATCCTGGTTCGGAGCATCATTCTTGAAATTTGGAGTCTCAGTATTTTTGGTCTCTTCGCTCATGTACTTGTATCAAATATTAAACGCGTTTAAGCCAGCGTAATTTCTGCATCTGCCCACAGGGCTTCCAAATTATAGTAATCACGCACTTCTTTCTGGAAAACGTGTACCACAACATTTATATAATCCATTAAGATCCATTCAGCGTTCTCAAATCCTTCTGCATGAAATGGTTTCTCACCGGTCGTTTTTTCTACTACTTCATCCACCGAATCTGCAATTGCTTCAACGTGAGTTTTACTATCTGCATCACAGATCACAAAGAAATCAGCTACACTATTCTCGATCTCCGATAAATTAATGATCGTGATATTCTTCGCTTTCTTCTCCTGCATACCATCTATCACAGCATCAACCAAAGCAGTGGTTTGATCATTAGTAACCGTTTTTACAGGACGCTGAGTAGATCTTTTTCCACTGATAGAACGTGCCGACTTTTTCTTTTCGGTATTCGCTATCGCGTTAGCTTGTTTGGTTTCTTTATCTTTTATAATTCCGCTCTTTTTCTTAACAACAACTTTTTTCGCGGGGCGTTTTTTACCGCCGGTCGCTAATGAAGATGTTCTTTTCTTTTTAGGAGCTTTCTTTTCCGGTTTAGCAGCTTTCTTTGCAGCTGCCTTTGAAACAACTTTCTTTGCCGATTTCTTCGCGGTTTTTTTAGCCGCCTTCTTCACCGTTTTTTTTACTTCTTTTTTAGCCATAAAGGATATTAATACTTAGCTTTTTCTGCTTACTTTCTATAAGTTTGCACTAAACAACAAAATTAACCTTTTTGGCTTAATGGCAACATTATTTATAGGACAAACAAAAGTTTTTTTACCTGAAACTGATAGTACCAATTCTTATGCCATTGAGCTGTTAAAGAACGTTAACGCTATTGAGGGTACTGTTGTTCACACCAACAAACAAACACAAGGTAAAGGCCAGAGAGGTAACGGCTGGATCGCAGAGCCAGAGCAGAATGCAACACTTTCGATCATTTTACGTCCCGATTTTTTAAGCTCAAAAAAAGCATTTTATTTAAGCAAAATTACAGCTCTTGCGCTACATGACGTATTGACGGAAATTTTAAATGATAGTCAATTTGACATTAAAATAAAGTGGCCGAATGACATCCTGGTTAACCGTAAAAAAATTGCCGGTGTACTAATAGAAAACAGCATTTTGAATGACAGTCTACAGTGGTGTGTTGTGGGTATCGGCCTGAATATTAACCAGGAGGATTTTGGTGCTCTGAAACAGGCCACCTCGATACGGTTATTGAACAAAAAAACTTGTAATGTTGAAAGCGTTATAGATACATTATTCATGCATTTCGAGAAATGGTACCTGCGCTTAAAACGGTCTGAATTTGCTGTGATAGATGAAACTTATCTTACACATTTATTTGGGACAAAAGCCCTGAATACCTTTGAAAAAGACGGAAAACAATTCAGGGCAACTGTGAAAGGTGTAAACGAAACGGGCCTGTTATTATTGGAAACTGAAAGTAAAGAAATAAGGACTTTTGATGTGAAAGATGTAACTTTTATTTATCCAGCATCTGCTTAAGCGAAGTCATTTTAAAATGCATATCCAGCGAAAAATCAATTTCGAGGGAATTTTCTTTAATGAATTCAAAAATGATCAGAGCTTTAGTGAATGCATTTTCAGCTTTGTCTTCTTTGAATAATTTACTGTAACTAATTCCTTTTTCATAGAGAAGATCGCCCAGCATTTTCAAATTCGCTTCTTTTAATCCATAGTTTTCTGTGAGAAGCTGAATAAGGACCTTATTCTGTAACTTCTCGGCGATTTCGATTTCAATATTGGTGAATTTTGCTGCAGAAGCGTTGATCAGCTCTTCCATTTCAGAGAATTTAGAATCCGTCTTTAATCCAAACACAAGTGCAATAAATTTTCCGAATTCTTCGAACTGCCTTACAATGTAATCTTTCCTAAACATGTTTCAGTTTTTCGAATACCTCAACAACCTGGGGAATTAAACCGGTTACTTCATCATTTTTGATCACGAAATCACTGATAGGGATTTTTTCTTCGTCAGGCAACTGATGATTTACGCGCTTCATGATCTCCTCTGTTGAAATATTATCACGTGCCTGAACTCTGGCTATCTTTAATTCTAATGGTGATACTACTAAAATAGTTTTGTCCATTTTTTTATAGATCCCGGTTTCAAAAAGTAAAGCGCTTTCTTTAATTAATACCTTATGAGCAGAATGTTTAACAATGAAATCCCTGAAATCAGTATCTACAGCCGGATGAATGATAGCATTGATCTTACTCAGGAATTCCGAATTTCCAAAAATACTTTTTGAAACATGTTTTATATCCAATTTTCCTTCTGCATCATAAGCATCCGATCCTAATAAACGTATCACCTGCTCTTTTACTTCCGGCTTATAATACATTTCCTTAGCGCGGTTATCAGAATTATACACAGGCACACCCATCACTCCGAACAGTTTTGCAACTGTAGATTTCCCGCTTCCTATGCCTCCGGTTAATCCGACTATCATTTTGTTTTAAACAATAAAAATTCAACTTCCTGCGGCTCTATCGAAAGTACATGTGCTTGGGTTGGCAAGATAGTTAATTCAACCGGCAATTTATTCTTGTCTTTTTTCTGTTTGCTAAAATTTACAACCGCTTTAAAGTTCCGGTCAGTAATATCATTAAGATCATTCTTAGCACTGGAATATTTTAATTTCACCTTTGAAGGAAATAATTTAGAAGTAAAATTAGCTGGGCAATTAACCGCGATCACTTCTACTTCAATTTCTTTTTCCAATAATTTATCGGCACTGATATTAACACTCACCTCATTTAAGTTCAAATGAACGTTTTCTGATGGACGGACTAAGTTTAATTTACCTGCGTAATTAATGCTCAATTGATTCAGATAAAGAGGTACAGTAGAAATACTATCGATATTCCTCAATGAAGCGCTATCACCATTGATCGTTATGTACGCAGGATTAACAACAGGTTTTGAAAGAATAAAACCTTTATCAGCATTCGCGAAAATGATCGGGCGGATCGGAACATTTTTATTCATGCCCTTTTTAGCGGCAAAGAATAATGTATCCGGGCTGACCTTCTCAATACTTACTTTGAATTTTGTAGAGGAAATTAAATTGATATTCCCTGAACTGATAGCATAAGCCTGGGATTTATTATCTCCCTTCAAACTATTGAAATCAACCGTAACCGGATCAAAAGGCCGGTTTAATAAAACAAAAAAGAGTTTTAATCCGCTTGTTTTAATATCGAACCTCAGCTGTCCCGGTAATTCAGACAATAAAGTTTTATTAGCCGGAAGGTTAACGAACTTTACAGGAATGTTAAGGGAATAATAATATGGTCTGTTAAGTGTATGGCTTAACCAAAGGAACCCTGAAATTGCAAGACAAATTAAGAAGGCCGATAATTTACCACGCATTAATTTTGGTTTAATGCTATTTCCTGATGAGCCTGTCGAATTATGTTTTGCCAAATGATTATGGGTTTTGGTTCAGTGTTGCAGAAGCTTCCTGAGAGACCGCATTTTTAGAGATCTTCATTTTAGTTCCATCTTCCACTTCCATTATAATAGTTTGATCTTCGCGCATCTCAACGATCTTACCGTAGATACCACCGATCGTAAGGATCTTATCTCCTTTTTTTAAAGCCTCAATATATTTTTTCTGGTCTTTCGCTTTTTTTACCTGCGGACGGATCATGAAAAAATAAAATACTACTACTATTAATACTAAAGGTAAGATCTGCATTAAAGGGTTTCCGCCTTGCGCTCCACCTGCAGGTGCCATTAAAATAAATTGTTGTATCATTGGTTATCAGTTATTAATTATAAGGTTATTAGTTTTTGTCCTTTTTTAATTCTTAATTCTAAATTTACTCGCACTTCGTCTCCCGATAGCAATCGGGACGTAACTCGTATTTCGTTCTAGCTTTCTTCTTTTAAAGTTTCAGGAACTATGATCTCCGTTTTTATTTTTACAACACGGGTACTTGGTTCACAGTTGGTAACAATATTAATACTTTTTTCCTGGATTCCGCTTTTACCCTCGCTGCTGAAAACTACATTTATCTTTCCCTCTTTACCAGGCAAGATAGGCTCTTTCGGCCATTCAGGAACCGTACATCCGCAGCTTCCTGCAGCCGATGTTATTATTAAATTACTCTTGCCTGTATTCGTGAATTTAAAAGCAAAGGATACTTTTTCGCCTTGCGTTATACGCCCGAAATCATGTTCTTCTTCTTCAAATTTAATATCTGGTAAATTGCTTTTATCGCTTCCATCAGCAGAAGCTGTGTTGTTCACATCATTGGTAGAAATGCCATCAGTTTCCTTTTTATCATTTCCACAAGACGCCAGTAGAACCAATAAAACCGCTGTAAGACCTATATTACGTAACATGTTCTGTAATTTGCGCCAAAGATAACATTTAATTAATTACCCCCTTAAAGGCCAAACTTGACAGGTCGGTTTTTTTAACTATATTTGCATGAATTTTATAATCTTAAAATTCACTCCTATGGCTGCATCTTATTTAACGCAGAAGTTTGTCCCCGAAGGGCTCACTTACGACGATGTATTATTAGTTCCTGATTATTCGGAAGTACTTCCGCGTGAGGTAAATATATCGAGCTACTTTTCGCGCGATATAAAGTTGAATACCCCAATCGTATCTGCAGCCATGGATACTGTTACCGAGTATCAACTTGCGATTGCGATAGCCCAGGAAGGTGGTATTGGTGTCCTTCATAAGAACATGAGCGCTGAAGATCAAGCTATGCATGTACGTAAGGTGAAACGAAGCGAAAGTGGTATGGTTCTTGACCCGGTTACTCTTAACGAAAGCGCAACAGTAGGTGACGCCCTTGCTTTAATGGCAGAAAATAAAATTGGCGGCATCCCTGTTATTGATAAACAACACCGTTTCGCCGGTATTATCACTAACCGTGATTTACGTTTTGAAAAGGATATGAAACGCCCTATTCGTGAAGTGATGACCGCAGCCAAAGATGCTATTACAGCAAAAGCAGGCATCACTTTAAAACAGGCTGAGATCGTTCTCCAGGACCATAAAATAGAAAAACTTCCGATCATTGATAAAGCGGGAAAATTATCCGGACTTATCACTTATAAAGACATTATTAAAATTAAAGTTCGTCCGAATGCCTGTAAAGATAGCATGGGGCGTTTACGTTGCGCAGCTGCGGTTGGCGTGACCCACGATGCAATTGAGCGTGTGGATGCTTTGGTTGCTGCAGGTGTTGATGCGATCATCATCGACACAGCTCACGGACATTCAAAAGGGGTTATTGATAAATTAAAAGAAGTAAAAAAGAAACATAAAGATCTTCAGGTTGTAATTGGAAACATTGCTACAGGAAAAGCGGCATTGGATCTTGTGAAAGCAGGAGCTGATGCAGTTAAGGTTGGTATTGGTCCCGGTTCTATTTGTACAACCCGCGTTATTGCAGGTGTGGGGGTTCCTCAGTTATCAGCAATTTTAGATGTTGCTAATGCCTTAAAAGGGAAAAATGTTCCGCTTATCGCTGATGGCGGTATCCGTTTTACAGGTGATGTAGTGAAAGCTTTAGCTGCCGGCGCAGGAACCGTAATGATGGGTGGAATGTTCGCAGGTGTTGAAGAAAGTCCGGGAGAAACAATCATTTTCGAAGGGCGTAAATTCAAATCTTATCGTGGAATGGGTTCTTTGGAAGCAATGCAAAAAGGTTCTAAGGACCGTTATTTCCAGGATGCGGAAGATGATATTAAAAAATTGGTTCCGGAAGGAATTTCGGGACGTGTTCCGTATAAAGGAAGTTTAGCTGAAGTAATTTACCAGGTAATTGGCGGTTTACGTGCAGGTATGGGATATTGTGGCGCAAAAAATATTCCGGCATTACAAAAAGCGAAATTCATCCGTATCACTGCTGCAGGTGTGAAAGAAAGTCACCCGCACGATGTGGTTATTACACGTGAAGCTCCAAACTACAGCCGATAATTTAAAATTCAAAATTCAGAAATGGTTTTACCAATTGTAGTATACGGCGACCCTGTCCTCAGAAAAGTAGGAGTTGATATAGATAAGAATTACGAAGGCTTAGCGCAGTTGATCGCTGACATGTTCGAAACCATGTATGCTGCTAATGGAGTTGGTTTAGCTGCGCCTCAGATCGGAAAAGCAATTCGTTTATTTGTTGTTGATGGCACGCCTTTTTCAGAAGTGGATGAAGATGATGAGAACGATCTCAGTGCAAAAGAGATTGCAACGCTTAAAACATTCAAAAAAGTTTTTATTAACGCGAAGATACTTGATGAAGAAGGAACTGAATGGAAATTCAACGAAGGTTGTTTAAGTATCCCTAAGATCCGTGAAGATATAAGCCGTAAACCGAAAATTAAAATTGAGTACTACGACGAGAATTTTAAAAAACATACTGAAGAATACGATGGCATTCCTGCCCGTATCATTCAGCATGAGTACGACCATATTCAAGGTGTTCTTTTCACTGATAAGATCAGTCCGTTAAAAAGAACTTTAATAACCGGAAAATTAACAGATATAAGTAAAGGAAAAGTGAACGCCGACTATAAGATACGTGTATATAAACCTAAGAAATGACCTGGAAGAATATATTAAAACAAATAATTTTACTGATCCTGGCAGCATTTGTTGTGTTCCTGATGTTCTATAACTGCACAGGTAAAAAAACAGAGGATCAAAAAGAAACTACAACGAAAAAAGATTCAGTTCAAAGCACCAATTCAGTTTACACTACTGAATGCCGTTCTTTATACCTGGGTGCTGTAAAGAACGATAGTATCATTTTAGCCGCTACTGAAGTTGATCCGGACGTTGGGAATAAAGCCATTAAATCTTTTGCGGATTTTGCTTTCTATTGTCCGGACGATTCTTTAGCTCCGGTATTTTTATTAAAGGCCGGACAAATTGCAGCCAGCATCAATAATCTTCCGCAGGCGCAGGTTTGTTTTGAGAAATGTTATAAAGATTTTCCGAAATTCAACAATCGTGGTGCTGCTATGTTCTTATTGGCACAATTATATGACGAACCTCATTTGCTGAATGATGAAGATAAAGCCCGTGAATTATACGGAAAGATAATCAACTCGTTCCCAAATACAGAATGGGCTAAACAAGCTGATGCGGCGAGGGGTTTACTAGGAAAGACCGATGCGCAGATCATTAAGGAATTTGAAAAGAAGAATTCTAAAAAGAAATAATTACTCAGTAAGCTCTCCTCTTAAATTTTTCTCGAGAAGCTCTTTTATTTTTTTTGAAGGAAGGTTTTGCCCTAATAAAAACATGAGTTTAGCGACAGCACTTTCATAAGTGATATCATGTCCGCTTACAACCCCAATGGTTTTTAACTGGCGACTGGTTTCGTACATACCCTGCACTACCCTGCCTTCGTGACATTGGGTAACATTCAGTATGACAATACCGCTTTGAATAGCAGCTCTCAGCTCTGCAACGAACCATTCTTGTGTTGTAGCATTACCTGCCCCGAAAGTTTCAAGGATTATAGCTTTTATTCCTTTTGTTTTTATGAGTGAACTGGTGATCTTTTCATTAAGGCCAGGGAATAATTTCAATATCAGGATGCTATTATCTAATTCGGTGTGAACCTTTAATGCTTTTGCGTTCTGTTTTAATAAAGCACGTTTGTTGTATTGGATCTCAACTCCGGCTTCTGCTAAGAACGGATAGTTTGGGGATTTGAACGCATCGAAATGTTCTGAATTGTATTTAAAAGTTCTATTACCGCGATATAATTTATATTCAAAATAGATGCAAACTTCCTGCACAATTGACTTTCCTTTGTTTTTAGCAGCTGCAATTTCAATTGCTGTAATTAAATTCTCTTTCCCATCAGTTCGGATAATTCCAATTGGTAATTGCGAACCTGTAAGGATCACCGGCTTACTTAAATTCTCCAGCATAAAACTTAAAGCACTTGCCGTGAAAGACATTGTATCAGATCCATGCAAGATCACAAACCCATCAAAACTAGTGTACTTCTCTTTAATGATGTTAGCCAATTGCACCCAAACATCTTTATGCATGTTAGATGAATCTATCGGTTTCTCGAATGAGATCGATGATAATTCCACATCGAATTTTTTCAGTTCAGGAACCTGGCTTGTGAGTGATTTAAAATCGAATGGCTTTAAAGAACCTGTCTTCACATCCTGCATCATGCCGATGGTACCACCGGTATAAATGAGTAAAATTTTAGATTTTGCCATACTCAAAAAGATTCAAGAACCAAGACAAAAAGAACCAGGACAATTTTTATAAACAGGTCCTGGTTCTTGGCTCTAACCATCTTGGTTCTTAAAACGGAAGGTCGTCGTTATCGTTAATGTTCGAAGTGAAAACAGGAGTTGTTGTATTCTCAGCGTTGTTCGATTGAGTATTTTGGGTCGGAGTTAATCCACCGCCTGCAACTTTCTCAATTCTCCATGCTTCCAGTGTATTGAAATATTTTATCCCTTGCGGGCCATTCCACTCGCGGCCGCGTAAGTTGAACTGAATTTTCATTTCATCACCAACATTGTATTGGTCTAATAAGTTTACTTTGTCTTGAGTTAACTGGAAGCTTACATGCTGTGGATACGGCGTGCTTGCTTCTGTAGTTAATACAAATTCGCGTTTTTGAAAACGGTCGCTCACTTTTTGTGTGTCGAATTTTACTTTTAATGTTCCTGTTACTTCCATGATATATTTTATTTATTATTATTTCTTAATTCAATTGTTCTAATGTTCTGTTATTCTTAATTCGCCAAAAGGGCCATCCATGCCTCTTTTACTTTCCCGCCCTCTAATAAAGTTTTAGCGAATTTATGTAATTCATCGTTATTCGAAAATTTATTCAAAGTACTTTTGTAACTATCAATTTCTTCTTTGGTCGGTAATTGTTCTACATTTCCCAACTGCCCTAAATTATTTCCTGTAAATACATTACTGTTCTTAATTGCAGCCGGAATTTGATCAACTCCGATACCAATTGTGGTTAGCGGCTTTTCGATCTCAAATAACGCATCTCCATGAGCCCTGCAATACCAATTTCCTCCCATACGAGCTACCAGATCAATTTTTTTCTGGTCAATTCCTTTGTTCGCATCCAAGACATCCTCACTTACGTGGATCATCACAACTTCGCAAATAACCAAATTCCCTGCTCCGCCTTCTTGTCCCAACTCTATTACCTGATTAACCTTGCATTCTAATTGAACGGGCGATTCTTTTACCCTGAAAGGTTTTACTTTTTCAGACGTTAATTGCGTAAACCCTGCTTTCTCAAATTCACTTGTTCCTTTTGGGTACGGACTGCTGGCCAGGCTGGTTTGATAAACCATATTGTAATTTACAATATTGATCACGCATTCTGGCACTTCTTTTATGTTATCGTAAGTGTCTTTTGTTGCACCCGTTCTTCCGCTGCGGGCAGGAGAAAAAATAGCAATTGGCGGATTAGCTGAGAACACATTAAAAAAACTGAAAGGTGCCAGGTTTGGTTTCCCGCTTTTATCTATAGTGCTCGCAAAACAGATCGGGCGCGGTCCCACTGCTCCCAATAAATACTGATGCACTTGTGCAACTGTAAGATCTTTAGGGTTCAGGCTAAGCATAGTAAACAAAAATACTTAATTACAGGTCTATTTTGGCAAGATGTTGATAATTGCGGAAAATTCCCCCTTCTCATCCTGAGCTTGGAGAAGGACGTTAATTTTATTTAAAATAGACAATTTAAAAAAGGCCTAAACGTTTACTTCAGAATACTTATGCAACAATTTGTATATTAGCACTCTCAATGAGCCAAAACCTCGTCATAATACCTACCTACAACGAGATCGAGAATGTCGAGAAGATGGTACGCAAAGTTTTTTCACTGAAACGTGAATTTGATCTCTTGATAGTAGATGACGGATCTCCTGATGGTACTGCCGAGAAAGTAAAGCAATTACAAATTGAATTTCCGAGATTATTTATTGAAGAACGTAAAGGCAAATTAGGCTTGGGTACTGCTTACATTCATGGCTTTAAATGGGCTTTGGCCCGTGATTACCAATATATCTTTGAAATGGATTGTGATTTCAGTCATAAACCTGAAGATCTGATACGGTTACTGGAAGCTTGTGAAAAAGGTGCAGATGTTGCAGTTGGTTCTCGTTATATAAAAGGAGGGAATGTGAGTAATTGGCCATTAGGGCGTATCCTGATGAGTTATTTTGCTTCTGTTTATGTGAGAATGGTTCTTTGGCTGCCTGTCAAGGACACAACTGCCGGATTCAAATGTTACAAACGCAAAGTTTTAGAAACTATTGATCTGGATGATATTCGTTTTATGGGTTATGCATTCCAGATCGAAATGAAATATACTGCTTACAAAAAAGGTTTCAAATTAGTTGAAGTTCCGATTCTTTTTACCGACCGCGTTGAAGGTGTAAGCAAAATGAGCACTAAAATTTTCAAGGAAGCTTTCTGGGGTGTTTTCCAGATGCGTTTTAAGAAGATAGATTAATTTACTCCGGATAAATACGGGAGATTAATTGTTAAAGCGCCACCTTTCTTCATAACTCTCCCAAAATGCTATAAATCGTAGCAACATCCCGCTTCATTACAAGGTAACTTTACACTATGGAAAGACACGTAGTGCATATGGACTTAGATACATTTTTTGTATCTGTGGAGCGAAAAATAAATCCCAAACTAAATGGCATACCTGTTTTAGTAGGTGCTGCTGAAGGTCGTGGGGTTGTGGCAGCTTGTAGTTATGAAGCGCGGGCTTACGGTATACATTCAGCTATGCCAATGAAAATGGCAAAACAATTATGTCCGCACGCCACCATAATCCGCGGAGATCATGAGGCTTATACAAAACATTCTGATGAAGTGACCGAGATCATTAAAGAAACAGTCCCGGTATATGAAAAAACATCCATTGATGAATTTTATATGGACCTGAGCGGAATGGATAAATTCTTCGGCTGCTATAAACTAGCCACTGAATTACGGGCAAGAATAATGAAGGAAACATACCTTCCTATTTCATTTGCCCTATCAGCTAATAAAACAGTTTCAAAAATAGGTACCGACCAGGCCAAACCTAACGGACAAATGCAGATCAATTTTGGTAATGAAAAAAGTTTCCTGGCGCCGCTTTCCATAAAAAAGATCCCCATGGTTGGGAACAAAACCTATGAATTGTTGAGGGGAATGGGTATTGAAAAAGTAAAAACAGTACAGGACATGCCCATGGAATTGATGCAACAGGTGTTGGGAGAGAATGGCGCAACCATCTGGAGGAAAGCGAATGGTATCGATAATTCCCCTGTTGAACAATACAACGAAAGAAAATCTGTATCCACTGAACAAACCTTCGAACACGATACAACAGATGCAAGCAGTTTAAAGAACATGATCGTGAGCATGACCGAGAAATTAGCTTTTCAACTACGGGAAGAACAAAAACTTACTTCATGCATCACAATTAAGATAAGATATTCCGATTTCAATACTTATACCATGCAGATGCGGATACCTTACACTGCACTGGATAGCATACTGATCGAAAAAGCGCAGGAATTATTTACAAAACTTTATAATAAACGGATGATGATACGATTGATAGGAATTCGTTGCAGCCATTTGATACAAGGCACATATCAGTTCGAGTTATTTGATGATATGACGCAACAGGTCCAATTGTACCAGGCTATTGATAAGTTGCGCCGCCGCTATGGAAGTGATGCTGTGATACGTGCAGCTGGTTTAGATGTAAAGCTCAGGGATTTTAATCCTTTTAACGGGAGAACGGTCGGAAGGACCTAAACATTTAAAACAATGAACAAAAAAAGTACCGGGCTGATCGTGCCCGATGAAATTATTATGAACAAGATCTTCCTGATCAGGGGACAAAAAGTGATGTTAGATAGAGATCTGGCAGAATTATACCAGGTTGAAACCAAGCGATTAAAAGAACAGGTAAAACGTAACGTTAATCGTTTTCCAGACGATTTTATGTTTGAAATGACTAAAGACGAGCTCGAAAATTGGAGGTCGCAATTTGCGACCTCCAAATCTGATCAAATGGGGCTTCGCTATCATCCGTATTGTTTCACAGAACATGGCGTATTAATGTTATCCAGCGTTCTGAATAGTGAGAAGGCTATTGAAGTGAATATAAAGATAATGAGGATCTTCACGCGGTTTCGTAAGATGTTGCTGGAAAATACTGATATACGATTGGCCATAGAAAAGCTTGAAAGGAAAACCGAAAACAATACTAAAAACATTGAAGTGGTTTTTCGATACATGGATGAATTACTCGAAGAAAAAATTAGTCCGATTAAAAAGAAAGAAAAACCACGAAAGTCGATTGGATATAAAGTACCAAAAAAAATAAAATAATATTAAATCTTAAGATCGCAAAATGCGGCCTTAGAAAATGCTGCTCAATTGCCATACATATTACAGTTTCGGTTATGGAACAGTGTCCATTGATGATCTTATGGATGAAGTGAAACAAAACTGTTTTACCTCTTTTGTTTTATCTGATATCAATAATACATCTGCTGTCCTTGATGCCATTCGTTTAATGCCGCAAAAAGACCTAAAAGTTATCCCGGGCATAGATTTCAGGAATGGTATCAAACAAAAGTATGTTGGCATCGCCATTAACAATGAAGGCTTCGGAGAACTGAATGAACATTTATCATTCCATCTTCATAATAAAATACCTTTTGGTAGTCCTCCGGATTTCAATAATGCGTTTATTGTTTATCCTTTTAAAGATTATAAAGGCCAAATATTAAGAGAACACGAATTCATAGGTATATCAGCAAATGAGCTCAACTCTTTTCCCTTTTCAAAAGCAAAACACTATAAACACAAATTGGTAGTATTACATACTGTCACCTTCACCCATCAAAAACAATTCAACGCACATCGTCTGCTCAGGGCTATAGACCAAAATACTTTGCTTAGTAAATTACCTGTTGACGAACAAACCACAATCGATGAAATGCTGCCCGCGTTGAATGATCTGTATTCTGATTTCCAATCTTACCCCGATGCCATAAAAAACACAGAACATATCCTGGAAACCTGCAATGTGAATTTTGAATTCGGGAAACTAAGCAATAAGAATAAAAAACATTTCACCGATAGTACCGCTAACGATATGGCACTTTTAAGAAGTAAATGTGAGGAAGGTCTGGAGTATCGTTATCCAAATGCCAACCCGGAGATACGGATCCGCCTGGAAAAAGAACTTGAAACTATCGGGGAAAAACAATTTGCCTCTTATTTCCTGATCAACTGGGATATTGTCAGGTACGCACAACATAAAAATTATTATTATGTCGGAAGAGGAAGCGGCGCCAATAGTATGGTAGCTTATTTACTTCGAATTACAGATGTAGATCCTGTCAAGCTTGATCTTTATTTCGAACGGTTCATTAATAAATTCAGAGCAAACGCACCGGATTTTGATATAGATTTTTCATGGACCGACCGCGATGATATAACCAGGTATATTTTTGAAAAATTCAACCCAAAACACACCGCTTTGCTCGCTACCTACTCCACTTTTCAGAGCGATGCGGTGATACGACAATTGGGAAAAGTTTTTGGTTTGCCTCCTCATGAAATTGACAAACTACAAGGTATAGAAACTGAAAAACAATTTAAAGAACTGGATAAGATCAGTCAGTTGGTCCTGAAGTATAGTCATTACATGCACGGCTTCCCGAGTCATTTAAGTATTCACTCCAGCGGGATCTTAATTTCAGAAAAACCTATGACGGCCTATACGGCTACTTTCATTCCGCCTAAAGGTTATCCTACCACACAATTCAGTATGCAGGAAGCAGAAGATATCGGCCTGTTCAAATTCGACATTCTGAGTCAGCGTGGATTAGGAAAAATAAAAGACAGCCTTAGCATCATAAAAGAAAATAAGAACGAGGAGATCGACATTCATAATGTACAAAAATTCTACGATGATGAAACTGTAAAGGATTTATTGAAAGTAGGAAAATGCATTGGCTGCTTTTATATAGAATCTCCTGCTATGCGTATGCTGCTTGCAAAACTGCAAGCTGATGATTATTTAAGACTGGTAGCTGCAAGTTCCATTATTCGTCCCGGGATCTCCAAAAGCGGAATGATGCGTGAATATATTTTACGTTACAGGGATGAGAACAGGCGGAAAGCAGCCGAAGCTGAATTGCCCGAATTATACAACATCATGAAAGAAACCTATGGTGTGATGGTATACCAGGAAGATGTTCTGAAAGTAGCGCACGAATTTGCCGGACTCACCCTGGAAGAGGCAGATCATTTAAGAAGAGGAATGTCATGGAAATTCAAACAGCGTAACGAATTCCATTTAGTTAAGACCAATTTTTTTAATAATTGTTATGCAAAAGGCCATCCGCCGGAAATAATTGAAAAAACATGGACACAGATCGAAAGCTTCGCGAATTTCGCTTTTTCAAAAGGTCACTCCGCAAGTTATGCTGTTGAAAGTTACCAGGCTTTGTTCTTAAAAGCATATTACCCTCTCGAATACATGGTAGCCACAATCAATAACGGTGGTGGGTTTTACCGGATGGAATTATATATCCACGAAGCAAGGATGCATGGTGGAACTATTATCGCACCATGCGTCAATCACAGTGATCTGCTTACAAATATTAAAGGAACAGACATCTATCTCGGGTTTAATATCATTGCTTCGTTCGAAAAACAGTCGCAGGAAGAATTAATAAAAGAAAGAATTGCCAACGGTCCGTTCAAAAACCTGCAAGATTTCATAACGCGTGTTCCAATATTTCTTGAACAGATACGGTTACTCATTCGCGTAGGGGCGTTCTCATTCACTAAAAAGAATAAGAAAGAATTATTGTGGGAAGCTCATATGACCATAAACCCTCTGAAGAAAAGAGAAAAGAATGAGTTGTTTGAAATAGAACAAAAAAAGTTCAGGTTACCAAAATTAACCGAAACCTGGCTTGATAATATATATGATGAGATCGAACTGCTTGGATTCCCTTTATGCTCGCCATTCAAATTAATTAAGGACAAACCAAAAACAGAACTCACCGCAAAAGAATTAAAAGATCATATTAACCAGACCGTAGAGATTATCGGATATTACATTACAGCTAAGAATACAAGAACTAGCAAAGGACAAGGCATGTATTTCGGAACGTTCTTAGATACTGAAGGGTATTGGATCGATACCGTGCATTTTCCTCCCTCCGCCCGCGCCTATCCTTTCCAGGGGCCTGGCTGTTATCTCATAAGAGGAAAAGTAGTTGAAGAATTCGATCACATTACTATTGAAGTGGAAGCACAAAAGCGATTGGTAACTTTAAACAGGGAGGACCATACTGAACAGCCGACATTTAAAACTATACGGTCTTTATAGCATGATTAAGATTATTAATCATTAATTACTATTTTAGAACTTCCAATTAATGGCAAACGAATGGTAAGATTTCTTTATAAGATTATTCTTTTTCTCTTACCTTTTAGTATCATATCCCAATCTCTTACTTATAGGAATTACAATGTGAATCAAGGATTACCCAGTTCACAAACCTATGATATTATTCAGGATCAAAAAAAATACATTTGGGTAGCAACTGACAGAGGGGTTTCCCGCTTCGACGGATATAATTTTACAAATTATACTTCAGAAAATGGTTTGCTTGATAATAATATTTTCAACCTTTACGAGGATATGTTTGGCCGGATCTGGTTCCTCTCGTATTGCGGCAAATTATCGTATTATTTCAATGGCAAGATCTACCCTTATAAATACAACAGTAAAATAATATCGGACCCGAAGAAAATGGCAGCAGCTATCCGTTCATTCTTAGTTCTTCCTGATAGCTCAGTGATAATAGGAACCATAGGTGACGGAGCTTTAAAAATTCTAAATAACGGCATAGTTCAAAACATAACTTATGCTAATCCACGCTATAAATACCATTATGTTTTCCAATATTCCGATGACAGATATTATGTTTATTCCAAAACTAATAAAGGAATTGTTGGAGAGGCAATAAGCATTATGTTTAAGGGGGCCATGGTATTTAATAAAGAAGTTCCTAAAGGCCAAATGAAGAATGCTTTCTGCTATAAACGAAAGAACGGTCATGCTATTTTTACTACAGCGGGCTACATACTTGATGTTTATAAAGGAAAAGTAACTGATAGCATTAAAGAAGCCTCAGATATTCTTTCTTTGTATGAAGATTCTGATTCCTGCCTTTGGGTAGGTTACCTGGATGGCGGTGTAAAAAGATATTCAGCCAACAAACCTATAACTTCAAAAGATTATAAACTTTACTTTTTGCAAAACCAGGTAACCAAAATTCTTGAAGATTATGAGCATGGTTTTTGGTTTAGTACACTTACCAGCGGGGTAATTTATGTTCCTAACATTGATGTCGGAAATCTTGAGTACACAGGTGAAATACACGATAAAGAAAAAACCGTGACAATGACAAGCGATCATAATTCACGAATATTTATCGGGACTAATAAAGGAACCATAAAGATCTATAAGGGAACATCCAGGATAAAAGAAATAAATATCCAAAATTTTGCAAGAACACTTTATTTTGACTCGCTAAAAAACATATTGTACATAAGCGGTCATAAAACTATGTATACATATGATGATGTAACCCTTAAAGCATTGAAGAATGGAGGAATATTATGTTTTTACAAGGATACAAATGACAGTATTATAGCGGGAAGTTATAATGGTATTGTCAAGTACTTTCCGGACAAAATAGGACCTAATATTATTGCGCCGAACGAGATCGTACGGATCGAAACGATGTGCTACGACAAAAACAAACGTTTATGGATCGGAAGCTACAGAGGATTATATTACCTGAAAAATGATACGATCATTAAACAACAAGGCGACACACTGTTTAATTACAGGATTACCTCGCTGCTGTCAAAAGGAAACAGTTTATTTATAGGAACAATTGAAAAAGGCCTGTTAAAATTAACCGGTAATAGAATTGAGACATTTTCGTTAAACCATGGTTTACCATCTAATGCAATTAATTGGATAGAAGATCAAAACGATTCGATAATATGGCTGGCTACAGCAAAAGGTGCATGTAAATTCAATATAAATCAAAACAGATCAAGTTTCATTCTCAACACGAAAAAGGGATTGTTAAGTAACGAGGTAAAAAACATACAACTGGTTAATGATACTATTTATTTTTTAACCAATGAAGGCATTACATTTTGCAGATCGAATTTTGAACTGAAAAACCAGACTCCTCCTGCCATTTTCATTCAGGATTTCAAAGTTGATACAGTAAGTTATATTTTTCAGGATAACCCAACATTAAATCACAGCCGGAACTATTTAACCTTCAATGTAAGTGGCCTTACATTTAAACAAGCAGGGAACATTAAATATACTTACCGCTTAAAAGGTTATTCAGAACAGTGGAAAACAACTTCTTCTAACAATATACAATTAGCATTTGTGCCGCCGGGTACTTATACATTTGAAGTGTTAGCCGAAAATGAAGATGGCATCTTAAGTGAACATCCTGACACTTTTCAATTTACAATAAGCGAACCTTTGTGGAACAGATTATGGTTTCAATTGCTGATCGCATTAAGCTTAGTGACTATTTTGGTATTTGTTCTTTTGATCCGCATAAAAAGAATAAAAGAGAAAAATAAAATCCTGGAGCAGCTCACAGGTTTTAAACAACAAGCCCTGACAATGCAAATGAATCCCCATTTTATTTTTAATTTATTAAGCTCCATTCAGTCGTATGTATTATCAGAAGACTCCGTGAAGGCTTCAAAATATATAGCCATGTTCGCTAAGTTAATGCGCAAAAGTCTGGATAACTCGAGAACAGAATTTATTGCATTTGACCAGGAAATAGATACTCTTAAATTGTACATGGAATTAGAATCCATCCGTTTGAAAAACAAGATCATTTTTAGTTTTGCTTACGATGGTGTTTTAATGCATAATATCATGATCCCACCAATGCTAATACAGCCACACATTGAAAATGCGTTAAAGCACGCGTTCATAAATTTTACCGGCGATAAAGAAAGGGAAATAAGAGTTTCTTTTGCTATAAACAATAAATTACTCAGTTGCAGCGTTGAGGACAATGGGATCGGATTAAATAAATCAGGGGAATTAAAACAGGATAATAAAGACCATATGTCAGCCGGGCTTGACGTGACAAAAACAAGACTAGAATTGTTGTGTAAAAATCTGGGATTCCCTTTCTCTTTTTCTATTCAAGATCTCCAGGATATTGATAAAGATAATAACGGAACAATTGTTAAATTTATAGTGCCTTATATTTATGCGACTGAAAGCCCTGATAGTTGATGACGAAAAAGACGTGAGTCAAGCGTTAAAACTATTATTAAATAAAACTTGTCCTGACATTGAAGTTATCGGAGTAGTTCATTCAGCCATGGATGCAGTAAAAGCATTAAAAAAAGAAATGGCTGATGTGTTGTTTTTAGATATTGAAATGCCAGGAGGAAATGGATTTGATTTGTTAGAGATAGTAGATAATAAAGAACTTTATGTAATATTCACAACTGCTCACAGCGAATACGCTATTAAAGCTATAAAGAACGGTGCTAAAGATTATATTTTAAAACCTGTCGATCCTGATGAATTAATAAATTCAGTTGCAAAAGCCAGGAAGGAGATTGAATCTATTAAAACTAACGGCAGCAGTACAAAGATGAGCCCTACCCTATCCATCAGCACACCAAAAGGGTTAATGTTTGTGAGCAAACAAGATGTCATTTATATTAAAGCTGATGGCCGTTATTCAGAATTATATTGTAAAGATGAACAACGTTATACCGTTTGCAAGAACATCGGTGAATATGAACAAGAGTTAAGCAAAGATTTTTTCTTCAGGGTTCACAAATCTTATCTCATCAATTGCAAACACGTAGTAAAAATAAATTCTTCAGACGGCGGCTTTGTACAAATGAATAATAATTCTGAGATCGAGATCTCGAAACGGAAGAAGGCGGAGTTTTTGAAGTTTTTAAAATAACAAAGCCCCTGAGTTCTTCAGGGGCTTTTATTTATACCATACTATTCTTTTTACTACTCTCCTTTAACCATACGCTTGCTGTCAATTACTTTTCCATCAACAACTAAAGTATAAGTGTAAATACCATTACTTAGATCGCTGGCAAAAACATTTAATTGTCCTTTACCTGCAGAAGCTTTTAATTCACTGCTGTTAATTAATTTTCCTTCTGCATTATAGAATAACATTTGTGCTTTTTGAACACCTTTAGTTAAGACATAACTGATAGTTGTTTGTTCAGCAAACGGATTTGGAACGTTTTGATCTAAGATGACAGATTGAATATCAGATAGATTTACACTACCAATAATTTTTTGCTCTTTACCCGGATTAGTAACGTTTGAATTTTCAACTAATGTTTTTAATTCTTCGATCTGCTTTTGTTGTTCTTGCATACCCTTAACTAAAACTGAGATAAGTTGTGTATAGCTAACACCTCTAAGATCTTTAGACGGAGCGGTCTCCTTACCTTCTTCGTCAATAGCTGCCGGTATCTTCACATCGTAAACGATCTCCGGAAATACTTTCTCAACTTCTTGCGCTATTAAACCATATTGTTTTTGAGCGCCTGAAACTTCAAGCTGTTTACAATTGTCATTATACAGATCATAAGATTTCGGTTGAAGTTTATTAATAAGTTCCAATGCATTACCGATGTCTTTTACATTTTTCTTTAATGAAGCGTCTGAAACTAAAACCCCGCCGGATGTTGTATATAAAATACCATTTACATTTGCATCACCATTAATATTTAATGCGTAAGAACCAAGGCAGCCTGAACCGTTCATATTTACATCACCGTTAAAATACCCAGCCCATTGATTTGGGAGACAAGCCGAATTTGGATTGGATGCAAAAACAGCGTAACTGGTGCCACCACCACCTGATTCCGCACGAATACCATAATTAATTCCTGTTGCACCAACACCTCTTGCAAAAACTCCAAAATTCTCTAAACCCGGACCCGCAGCAGTAAAATGTCCGGCAAAACTTGTTCCGCTTGCAGGAGGAGCATTACCAGTTCTTCCTTGAACCGCTCTGTTAACAAAACCATTTGAAGCAAAGAAAGATCCTCCAATGTTTGTTATTTTTAAAGCCGGGTTCTGGATTCCGGTACTTTGAGCATCAACACCTGTGTAAATTTTGCTCACACCAGAACTTATATCTCTGTTTAAAAAACTTCCACCTGTGGTAGATTCAGGTGCTAAGCCAAGACCATCGACTAAATTATTGTCCTGCAACACGCTTAGTTTAGCCGGTAAATCAACAGTACAATGATAACCTAAACCAATTGCATCTGTTGAACCAGCAAAAGTACCATGAAAACCTTGACCCGGATAATAAATATTATTGTTGCCGGTTGGAATTTCATAATGTCCTGTTAACGGATTAGATACTTTAGCGCAATAGCTTCCAATTGTTGTACCCGAGCTAATTGATCCGTCAACAAGGATAACATCACCATTATTATCCACAGATAAAAAAACCGGAGCCGCAGGGACACATTGCGGTTCTGTAGGTGAAGCGCATGTTAAGTTTGTAAAACGCAAACCTGCTGGCTTAGGGTCATTACCCGGTAAAGAAGTAATTTCTAAACGGTTTGCGGGAGCAGTATTAAGTAAACCCATTCTACCTGAAGCCTGAGTAACACTTACCACATTTCCGCCTAAAACTACAGGAAGAACACCTACCGGAGTGCGTGTATTTATATGTATATCAGACTGCCAGGTCGCATAATTGATGTTATTCCAAAAAATTCCGGAAGTTGATCTCATATTATTAAAAAAACCAAACGGCACAGAATGCCCAACAAATTCATCCGTACTTCCAACAGTTTCAAAATAGATACGTGGTTGTGCGCCGCTACTTCTTGTACCAAATACACCTTCATTTGCACCCGCGTTTACCGTCAAATGAGCGGGACCTGCAGTTCCTAGATTTAAAGGTGTACCTGTTGCATTCATTGTAACTCTTCCATCGGCATTAACATTCATTCTTTGAGTCGCATTTGTCGAAAATACCATATCCGAGTTTTCCTGTTGATTCAACTGTGCAACTCCTGCAGTATTTATTCCCGTATAGAAACCGTCGGCTGCACCAGTGCCTGTGCTTGCATTTGTGTATTGCTCATAAACATTATTCGCTGCCGCATCATTTAAATGCAAATTATAGTTGGGATTAAGGCCTGCTTCCGAAAAATTATCTCCTAAACCTAAAAAACCATTTGTACCATGAAAGAACATACGTCTGCCGGTATTAGATAATAGAGTTGTATTCACATCTGTTCCATCACCAAAAACAACTTCATCTGCTATACCGCCAAATAATTCATCAAATAAAGCGAGACGTTTACCACGCGCAACAATTCTAAACATGGCTTGGCGAAGCTGTAGCGAAGTTTCTCCTCCTACACCACTTGCTGTTTCGATATTATCAATATCAACATCAAAAGAACTTGTCAATTTAGTAATACGGAATCTTTCCACTGCACTTGATGCAGTTCCGCCTGTCCACATTGACCATTTATTATTAACTGTAGTAAGTCCATCTGAACGAAAAATATCACCATTTGATCCATCCTGATATAGATTAAGTCTTGCTTTAGGAATAAAGCTATTTGGAATATTTCCAATTCCGATCCATCCATCAGTTACAGCGCTACCTCCGTCTTCAATTAACATTCGATTAGCTGAATTTGTCTGGAACCATACTTGTGTATTATCCGAAAATCCTAACACGTTTCCTGCTCCGGGAGTTGTGTTTCCGCCTCTATACCAAGCGGCATTTGCTTTTGCGGCAGTAGAACCTGGCACCGGCAACGGCACAGGTTGTCCCATAACGCACATACTCACTAGTGTAAATGCACTTATTAATAGTTTATTTTTCATGGTTTTTTTCTTTAAAATTATTTTAAATAAAAAAGTTACTCAATAATTTGTAATTAATGTGGTCTTTTTTGATAGAAACGGTAGTATGGTGTAATTAAAGGTGTTCTAACCGTTAGTTACAAAATCCGAACGTTCATTACACAACGCCTTCACTTCTTACAATATTATTTTTTTGTAGTGATTGATCTTTAACATTACTTAAATTATTAAACTATTGACGATGAAAGCAACATTTAAATTTATCAGGAAGATCGTTCCAATATTTACTTTAGTATTTTTTGGAAACACATTACGATCACAATGCGGTACTAATAACTGGGATGTGACAAGCTTAAACGCTTCCAGCAATACACAATCCTATGATATTGCACGTGATGCATCCGGGAACATTTACGTTAGCGGAACATTTGAGACTGCTGCTACATTTACTTCTACATGTGGCGGAGGGGGGCCGGTAAATGTTTCTTTATTCGGATCAGGCCCTTCACCTAGAAGCGCATATATTGCAAAATTTGACTGTGGAGGTAAATTACTTTGGGCTAACTTTGAGAGTAACTCTCTTGGTTGGAGTGAAGGTCGTACTTTAGTGGTTGATCCTGCAGGAACGTATGTATTTCTTGCCGGAGCTTCAAGTGGCACATTGAATTTCAGAACAACAGGTCACACAGCTTGTACCAGCGGATTAGCTGCTGCTAATTTCGGAACAACTCATTATTTTGTTGCACGCTTTAACACCGGTAATGGTGCTTTCGTAGATGGGTACGGCCCATCTACAATTACTGCCGGAACTTCTTACACAGTAAATTCAATGGCTTTGAAAAAAACAATTTCAGGAGCAACAACTGATTATAACCTGTTTTTATGTGGCAGCGCTATATTCGGAGGAACAGATCATAATTTTTTCATACATAATGTTTTGCTTTCGACTGCTACAGGTTATTCTTTACCGTGGTGGAAAAATGCATTGTGTATTGGCGGTCATAACAACCAGGCTTGGGATATTGAATATAATCCTGTAAGTGATCTCGTTTTCTTTACAGGTGATTTTGATTTTCAAATGCAATATCCTGTAAGTGGTGCCACCTGCACCTGGACAAAGACTGCCATGGTGGACGGATTTATAGGTGCTGTTAACCCTGCTTCAGGAAATCCGTGGTGTATTCATTGTAAAGAGCTTGGAGCGGCTGCCGGACAATATGGTACCGGAAGAGCGGTAACAGTTGACGCAGGTGGTGATATGTATTATACAGGAGCTTTTACAGGAAATCTTTTGAGTGTATATCAAGGCGGGGCAACATTTTTAGGAGGAGCACCTGGCCGTTATGCAATGTTTGTAACAAGAAGAAACAGTACACCTTCAATGGTCTGGAGAAACAGAATATTACCTGTCAGTACAGGAAGTTGTGTAGGAACCGGAATTGCTATTAATACAGGAAGTGTTTACGTTTCAGGTTCGTTTGAAGGCGGTAATTTAGTTTTCCCGGGAGGAGGAGGAACATATACTTCCCCTGGAAAAAGAATGTTCGTTTCTACCTTTAACAGAAGCACATCGGGTTTAGTAGCCGGTAATACATCAAAATCCACCGATCCTAATAGCGATCACTTAACGGCCAAAGTTGCCTGTGATGAGGACTACGCTTATACATGTGGCTCCTATAAAGGTATATTTGATTATACGACCGGGTTTCCACCTATGGGAATTTTGACAAGCTCTCCGTTATTAAGCAGCCAGAATGCGTTTATAGTCAGAAATGGTGCCGGCGCCACAAATCCTTTCCGTCTAATTACTTCTGAAGATGGAACAGAAACAATAATAGCAGATAATGATATTTATCCTAACCCGACACATTCAGAGTTGAATATTCAATTACCTAATTCAGATTCAGAGATAGTATTAGAACTTCGTGACGTAAGTGGTAAATTGATTCTTACTGAAAAAATCATTAATTCTGCTAAAGTTAAATTAGATCTTAGCAAATATGATTCGGGTATTTATCTGATGAGCATTAAGGGTGCGAATATTAATACAAATAAAAAGATCATTAAAGAGTAAATTCATTTTTCCTAATACTAAAAGGCGGATCCTTACCCGCCTTTTTTATTTCCCGTTAATTACATTCTTTAGCCCTTTAGTTACATTGGCTTTATACTATTTGATTTTCATTCTAACTTTAATAGAACATCCCGGATCTTTTGTTATTTAACATAAAACTCAAACATGAAGAAAATTTTACTACTCTCGTTTACAATTCTGCCTTTTATTTGTAAATCACAAACGTTTGATTGGGCTGAACAAGTTGGTAGCACAAGTTATGATATCCTGTTTTGTATTTACAACGACAACGGAGGAAATATATACACTGCCGGTTATATAGAAGGTCCTGCAGATCTTGATCCGGGAACAGGAATGCAAATAGGTGGCGGCAGCGTTGCTGATATTTTTATTCAAAAACTCGATCCGAACAAAAACCTTATTTGGGCTAAAACAATAACAGGTCCTTCAAATCAATATGCATATGGTTTATGCTTAGATGGAGCGGGAAATATTTTATTGACCGGCGGGTTTAGCGGAATAGCTGATTTTGATCCGGGAGCAGGAACTTATACCCTGTCCTCACCGGGAGGCGGAACAGATATTTTTGTGTTAAAACTGGATCCAAATGGAAATTTCATCTGGGCAAAAAAAATGGGAAGTTCCGGCGGGGCAAACCAAAATGGGTTTGCAATTACAAACGATGCAAGTAATAATGTTTTGGTAACAGGCTCCTTTGACGGAACTATGGATTTTGATCCTGGTTCCGGAATATTTAATATGACATCCGCGGGACAGGTAGATATATTTGTTTTGAAATTAAATTCATCAGGTGCTTTTTTGTGGGCAAAAAGTATGGGAAGTTTTTATGACGACCATGGCTATAGTATAAAAACAGATCCTGCAGGCAATGTGATCACAACCGGTAGATTTATGATGCAAACAGATTTTGATCCGGGACCTTCCGGCTTTCCTTTAGGCATTGGAACACCAAACACAGACATAAATATGTTTATTCAAAAACTTGATCCGTCAGGTAATTTTATCTGGGCACGTGATTATAATCTTATTAGTAATGCCGGACGAGGTTTGTATGTAAATAACCTTGGAGAGATTTTTGTAACAGGTAACACAGGAGGTTCCCCTGATTTTGACCATGGCCCTGCAACTGTATATTTGCCTAACGCCGGCGCTAACGATATTTTTGCGCTCAAGCTAGATGCCTCAGGAAATTTTGTTTGGGCCAATAGTTTTGGCGGACCGGGCCATGACTTTGGACAAGCAATTGATGTAAATGCAAGCGGTGAAGTTTTTATAACGGGGGCGTTTTCAAACACAGCCGATTTTCTTCCCGGTCCCGGCACTTATACTTTAAGCTCAAAAGGGATGTATGATGTTTTTACTCTTAAACTGAATGCAAGCGGGAATTTTTTATGGGCGGGCTCTAACGGAGGAGTTTCAGATGACTATGGTTATTGCATTAAAGCTGACAATACGAATAACATTTATGCAGGTGGATATTTTCAAAACTCAATGGACATGGATCCCGGACCAGGAATCACCACATTTACTTCGGCCGGCTTATTTGATGCCTTTATGATCAAATTTAACCCAAGTGTTATGAATATTATGGAATCCTCTATGAACAATCAAACAGATATCTACCCAAATCCGACAAATGAAAAACTAAAAGTAAATTCAAATATGAATATTGAATCCATCTCAATAATGGACGTTTTCGGAAAAACGATCCTGCTTTTTGAGAACATAAACTCAAATTCGTTTGAAATAAATACAACTTCACTTCCTCAAGGCGTATACTTTGCAGCTATAAAGGGAAAAGAAAAAATTAGTATAAAAGAATTTGTTAAGCAATAAAAGAGATTGCTACACGTCTATTCCATTAACTTTTTCCTTTTTTAAAGAAGCAGGATCAATTTGGCCATAAGAATACTTAAGGTCAGAATAAATAAGAATGCGAAATATGTGCTTCTTAAAAAATACTACTTCTTGTTCTTATTCGCCGTTTCTTCCGATTTTTTCTTAGCATCATCTAAGATCTTCTGACAACGAACTTCGCTTTCATCTACAACTTTCTGTGCCTGTTTGTCTACTTCTTTCTTTGCGATCTCTGCAGATTTCTTAGCAGCTATTTTTGCGATAGGATTTTTTGCTTCTTCAACAAGTTTATCTGCGTTAGCGTAACCCTCAGCTTTCATTTTATCAACCTGCACCTGGGTCTCTGCTCTTATCTTATCAACCTGCGCTTTTGCATCATCTAAAATTTTCTGAGCTTCCTCGTTTGCCTTATCAGCAACTTCATTTACCACTTGGTCTTTCACAGCTTCAGTAGTTGATTTACCGGCATCATCTTTCAATCCTGTTTTAATTGTAGGACTTGTAACGGTTCCGCCGAAGTTGATAGTTACTTTTACTTTATCGCCCATTGATACATTTGTACCGGCAGCTTTATTAGCTTGTCCTAAAATCCCTTCCAAAGCAGAATTAGCTTCTTTACCAAACATAGCTCTTGGAATTTCCATCTTCCATTTGTAATCGATCGTTTGGTCTAAACCTGTGCTTCCGCTGATGTTCGCGTTCATCTGGTTTACTTTCACATCGAATGGCATGGTTTTGATACGCCCGTCTTTCATCTCGAAGGAAATATCCATATTAGAGAATTCAAGATTTTTTAATTCCTGGATCTTTAAAGCGTCTCCCAATTTATTGAACGGTTCGTAACCACCAACGCTCACTTTATTCGTTTTTAATTTTCCGGTACAAGTTGCTGTATTCAGATCCGGTTCCATTTTATTATTAAATGCCGTTTTAAAATCATCAATGTGAGCTGAGAAAGTTCCTTTGGCGAATTTACCAATAGGCGCCAGCTTTTGTATGGAATTAAATGTGCTGAATGTGTTTTGAATATCGAAATTCACCACATCTAAATTGAATAAAGCAGTTGGCCTTTGCGGATTTGTAGTTTCATAATGACCGCTGATATCTAATGAACCGCCCATTGTATTCATTTTTAAATGGGTCATGTCAACTTTCCTGTCTTTCACTTCAATATTCCCGCTCATACTCTCAAGGATCAAATTGGTATAGATCACTTTACCAAACTTCGCGGTCATAATAAAATCAATATTGGCCGGAACTTCCACAACGCTCGCCGGAGTTGTAGATGTTGCTGCAGCGCTTGGAGTTGCTGCGGCTGTTTCGGTTGATTCAGGTCCCATCAATTGATTTAAGTCGATAGTATTACCTGTAACATTAAACACACCTTTGATAAGATCATCCTTGAAAACATACTGAAGGAAGTTTTCGATCTTACCATTCGCTTGCAGATCGGTATTGCCCATCTTAACATCAAAACTTGCTAACTCCACATTCTGTGTAGAGAAATTCAATTTCATCGAATTCAACAATACTTCGTAAGGCAAAGTTGCTGTTTTGTATTTCATATCCATGATCTCAACCGAACCTGAAGCTTTGAAGTTTTCGTACTGCTGTTTTTCAATAGAACTTAAACGTCCGGCCATCGAAACATCAGCTTTAATAGTTCCGTTCATTTCATCCCCTTTTTCCATAGGAACAAATTCTTTAACCGATGCTAAAACAATAAGAGCGTTTATCTGCGCTTTAATATCCGGATCAGAAATTGGTGTTTTAACATGAGCAGTAATATCAACAGGATTGCCACCCATTTCTAAATGGAATTTATTCACATCAATTGTAGTGGCATCTAAAACACCTGTAGGATTTTGAACTTTTACATCGATATTCACATTGTTAACCGATTTTGGTAATGAAGGATACTTGAACATCGCGTCGGCAATACTCAGATCAACACCAAATGCCGGGTACGTTTTATCATTGTACTTTCCTTTCGCATACCCGCTTAATGCTAATTTACCCGCAGTTTTTAACGAAGCAAAGTCTTTTGAATACACCGAAGGCACCAATGATAAGATCGATTTGAATTCGGTTTGTTTAGCTTTGAAGGAAATATCCATATCGATATCTTCTTTAGGCATCGCTAACCAGCCGTTCCAGTTCAAAGTAAGATCATTCAGACTGAATTCATTTTCTTTAAATGTGAATTTCATATTCGGCATATCCATGTTCAATTCCATGTTTGCTTTTACATGTGTATTGGTCAGATAATTCACGCCGCTCATTTTAAAGGTGGTTTTTGCGATCTCTAACATGTTCTTCATGTCGAACACATCCTGAGTGAAATCCCCATTCAATTCATAATTGAACCCTTCAAGGTTAGCATACATCCCTCCCTGCTGATCATCATAAACGATATGGGCATCGCTGATCTTTAATTGCTTTAACTGTAATGCGAATTTCGTTGGTTCTGAAGGAGCAGCTGCAGTTGTATCAGCACTTGGCTTTGCAATATCCCAATTTGCTTTCCCGCTATATAATACTTTTCCTAAGATCTGTGCTTTATCGATCACTATCGAATTCACCTGGTATTTATCTCCGCTCAGAACGCTTTTTAAATTGATATCCAGCTTCAGCATATCGATATAAGCCAAAGTATCATCTTTGAAACTATCGACACCAATAACATTCACTTTACTGATCACAAAACGGAAATCCGGAAATGAACTGATCAAAGTAAGATCGAAATCACCGAAATCAACTTTGGCGTTAAGATTCTTGTTGGCTTCCTCTTTTACAAGCGCCACAATTTTATCCTTAAAGATAAAAGGTGCTATGATTATCAGGATCAAAAGAACCAGGATAGTAAGTCCGGTCCATTTAAAGATTCGTCTGATCAAACTTTTCTTTTTCTTAGGTGTAGCGTCGCTCATAACTGTAGTGTTTAAGTCCTAAAAATACTAAAAATTAGTTATAAGTTAGAGGTTATTAGTTATTGGGTTATTGCTTTTCTGAATGTAAAAAAACACTTTTTAGCTTGTAACAGATAACCAATAACTTATAACCGGATCCAATTCTGAGGGTAAATATCAGGAGTTACGTGACTAATGTCTGCAAACCATTGTTTTGGGGCAATTACCGTTTTATCGGGGTTTTTATTGAGCCAGGCGCCCCACCAGCTGAAACTGCTGTTGGCAATGATGTTATGTTTACACAATCCCATCAAATGTATGTCTATATGCCCCGGATTATTAAGATCCACAAAGTAGACGGGGTTATCAGTTTTTAAATTCTCTTTTGCCCAAAGCACATCATCAGAAAAAATAAACAAATTAAATTCTTTCTCTTTTTTCTTTAAATACTCAATTGCTTCCCGGTAATACTCTAAAGAACAAGTTCCATGAAAAGCATTAGCTTCTTTAAGATGCACATAATCGCCACGACGAATATGCAAACTAACAGAATTGTAAGTTACAATTCTGTTACTTAATTCTGCATTACTTCCTGTAAGTGTTTCTTGAATGGTAAATTCTTTTCTTATAATATCCATAACAGGCTCAAAATAATGTTCCGACTGCCAGAAACCATTCAGGTAAACATCTTTTGGGAAAGAATAGAATTCTTTCATGAATTTATACCCGCTTTCGTTAGCCACCACTTTACCGAATAATATAGGAAGCTTCCGCATTAAAGTATTCGTTATTTTACCTCTGTCTAAAGGAAGAAAAGATTTTATATCATTTTCATTAGCGAATTCAGCATTTATACCGAATGCATCGAGTTTATAATCCCGCTTTGTGTACTTATTCTGAGGATCAGCGTTCAAATACGATAGATCCAGTTTTAATTCTGTTTTATGCAAATGAGAAAGGCAACGCCCTGCAGCGTATTGAAACATCTGGTTACCCAGTCCACCCATTAATTTTACTATAATCATTTTAAAACTGTTCTGAATTAAAAAAGTTCAACCTGCTATTGTATAACCTGCGTTTCAAATTCTTTAGCCCGATATTTTTATTCTTATCCGAAAATACATCAGTGAAAAATTCTTTTACATGAGCACTAACCGGCACCAATTTCTCTAATTCCGACAAAGAATTCACATTATGATCCCTGAACAAATAGCCAAAGAATGACATCCAAACACTTTTATCTTTGATGGCATTTGCAAGTTTAGAAAAAACAAGTACATGCTCTTTTACCTGCACAGTTCTGTCATTTTGTACAGATTGGGTAACTTGTCCCGGTGTTTCGTGAGCGGTACAGATCAATATTTCATTTATATAAGTAAAAGATGACTTTCTCAAATAACTAATATAAAAATCAACATCAACCAACCATTTCAGATCCTCGTCGAACACTAAATTATTCCTCAGGAACAAAGTAGCAGAGGGAGCTCCGATCTTATTCCTGAAAAATAAGAATGTGGGGTCTTTCTTGATCCGTTCTAACTGTATAGCATTCAAACTTGAAACTCTCCGGGAATTATCCGACGTATACCAGACTTCCGTATTACAAAACACAAAACCACTACTGTTTTTTTCTGCGGCATCAATAAATTTCAGTAAGCTATCCGGCTTTAAGAAGTAATCATCGTGATGCATTACTTTAATATACTTTCCTTTTGCTTTTGAAATAGCGACATTCCAGTTTCCGGGACTTCCTAATGAAGGTTCGTTTTTAAAGTACTGCAGGTGTTGAATTTTGTATTGCGAAACAAACTTTTTTACTGTATCATCAGGTGTATCATCTGTAATGATAACTTCAAAATCTTTGAAAGATTGAGCTAAAACCGAATCGAGACAAAGTTTTAAATACTTTGTTTGCTTGTAACAAGGGATGCATATCGAAACTTTCGGTTCCATTAATTTTTTTCGGTCCACATAGTGGAACCTTTACTTACATGACTAATATAATATTTATCTTCTTCCGTCTGATTTGCCGAATCTTCGTACCAAGGTAAATGATGGAAATCATATTTACCCGACAAACGGTAAGCTTTGCAATCTTCTGCCCTTCCCCATGCTAAAGGCCTGTACAAAGCGAATGTGCTATCTACAGGCGCATCATAAACAGTATCGGAAACCTTATGTTCCCAATGCTTCTTCTCATCAGCAATAACAGCCTCTTTATTTTTATAATAAGAAGGGAGATCATCAATTTTTAAAGCCGCGCCGCATTTTTCTATTGAGAAATTGCTTTTTAATACTTTGTATAATTGAAAGACAAGGTCTTTTGGACAATTATCATTAGGCACCACATCAGGGTCTGTGTAAACGTAATAATCATTCTTAAAAAGGTCGAAGATATTCGTTCTCCAAAGTGCAAGGTAACCTACATTCTTTTTCAAAAAGATAATATGATGAGGTGAATTTTTATAATACTCTAATAAAGGCGGATAGGTAGAATCATTATCGAGGATATAAATATTCTTATACCCATTCTTTTCAAGCCAAGTGATCAAGCGCAACATATGAGTTAAACGGTTACGGTTATTGATAATGATAGGCACAGAATAACTTCTCTCTTCCGTTAAACCTTTATTAACAAAAGGGCGACGGATCCTCTTTTGCCAGATATCAAGTAGGGCGATCAAACGCTTTTTTAGTTGGAATAAAAACTCTTTCATTTCTTACCAAATAGCTTTTTTATTTTTTTTCCCAGGGCATATTCTCCTGACCGCAACAACCTTGTATGTTCTTCAAACGAAGCAACAACTGCGGGGGAAAAATTAACTAACCAGCTTTTCTTGCGTTCTTCACTTTGCAATTTATCGTTCTCAGGGTTATTACTTATTCCTTTGAGATCAAACACACAAACCGGGAGAGGAATATGTTTATAGGAAACATTATTCTTTAAGATAGCCCTTATAAAAAATTCATAATCCGCTGTGATCTTAAATGCCTCATTATAATTTCCATAACGTTCGAATACAGACCTATGAATAAAAGAAACCGGATGCCATAAGGTTGAGATCATGAAATGATAAACATCGAGTACATTAGGAGAACTTTCCTCTTTTCTTACGCCTTTAGCGTCTTCTGTGATCAGATCTCCGTAAACTATATCAGTTTTACTGAGATAAGAAGATACATTTTTTAAAGTTTCCTTATCGGCCAGCGTATCTCCAGAATTTAGGAACAATAAATAATCGCCGGTTGATTTTGCGATCCCTTTATTTTGCGCGTGGTAGATGCCATTATCTTTTTCGCTCACCCAATAATGGATCCCGTCGCTTTCTTTAATTATTTCAACACTGTTATCTGTTGAGTTTCCGTCAATAATAATAAATTCAATATCTCTGAAAGACTGTTTCAAAACACTCTCAATTGTCTTTTTCAACCCTTGCGCGTTGTTATAATTAATAGTTATGACAGAAATTTTCATTATCGGATAAAACTCTCGTATAAGTTTATATGGTCTGCAATTATTTTTTCGCAGGTATACCTTTTCTCGGCATCCTTCTTTATACTTTCCCTTCTAAACTTATCTTTTACATTCAAAAATACATTTATAGCCTCTACCCAATCCTCTGCTTTATTACTCTCAACAAGTATACCGTTGTCATTACTGATCTGTTCATTTATTCCGCCCACGGCTGATGCTATTACAGGTGTTCCGCACAGTAATGATTCTACAATTGTATTTGGGAAATTCTCAGCTAACGACGGTAACATAAAAGCATCAGCAACTAAAAATATTTCCGCGATCTTACCAGGATCATTAATAAAACCAAAGTTAAAGCAATTTATTCCATCCACACTGATCGGATCTCCTCCAATTGTGATCAATTTCAAATTTTCTTTCTTATCAATATTTCTTAGTGCTTCCAACAATGTTCTTAAACCTTTACGGGGATTTGAAACACCATGGGCCACAAATAAAAGAACAGTTTGACCATCCTCAATCTCCATCTTCCTTCGGCTTTCAATACGATCAAGTTCTTTTGAATCAACCTGGACAAGATTTGGGATCACAGAATGCTCAAATCTTCCTAAAAGTTTGCTCTGCTTCGATAAATTTCCAAGCCACTGCGAAGGCGTCACAATTTTAAGGGAGTCACTACTAATTTGCTTTAACGCTTCGAATTTATGATCTAAGATCTTGTGTGACATATATTCATCAACAGTACCTTCTAATTGAGGACAATAATTGCAATGAGTTTGAAATTTTAAACAACCGTCACTGTGATGACAACCTCCTGTGAAAGGATTCATATCGTGAAGGGTCCATACAAACTTTTTGTTTTTTAAGGAGAAAACATCTTTAGGATCAATGAAGCTATCCGATACCCAATGTAAATGGACTATATCCGCTGAATTAATTGCGTCCACCGAACCGGATCTTAATGATGAAAAAGGAAAACTAAAATATTCAAATCCGGGTTTCCGGCCCTTCAAATAATAATTCCTGAGATCAGTTCCTTCTGAAGAATCGCCGGTCGCTACATGAGCTGGGGTATCCTCACCTAACTTCACTTTCGTTACAAATGTCGAATCTTTGCCTTTAGTCAATAAAGCTTTATGTAATTGCTTTGCTGCAATTCCAGCACCACCCATATCACTTGTTGCTACCTGCACAATTTTCATTACAATATTTCCTTCATTTTTTGAATCAACAAATCAGGAGCATCATTCCTTACCACAAATCTTGGAAAGGAGAACAGATCGCTTCCTTTTGTCACATACCCTACATAATTTGCGCTCACACTTTTTAATCCAAGTTCTTTACAGATCCGGATTGTCTTTTCATCATAATTGATCTTCTCTCCGTACGGAAAAGAGAAATGTTCTATTTTAGAACCTAACACCGACAGAGCTTTAACAGAGTTCTCGATCTCCTCTTTTTTACTTATATCATTGATATGTGCTAAAGACAGGTGATTTACTGTATGCGCCCCAATTACCACTTGTTTAGAAGAAGCTAATTTTTTCAATTCTTCCCCTGTCAGCATTTTGTGATCCTTTATATCTTCAGCCGCTAAACTTGCAATATTTCTTATCTCAGCAAGCAAAGCATTCCTATCATCCAGTGATGCTGCAGTTTTACATTTTGCTAAATAATATTTGTACAATGATTTGGTGTCAGCAACATTGTGCTTTTTAACCAACGCTGAAATATCTGTATTCTCACTTTTTATTTTCTTAAAGATCAGGTCCAGTTCATCCCACCACATTAAGTTATCTGTACCAATTCCTGCAGTAGAAACATAAAATACAGCCGGTAAATTCAAGGATCCCAGAACCGGGAGCGCATTATTATAATTATCAGCGTACCCGTCATCAAAACTAATGAGCAAAGCATTCTTCGGGAACTTCTTATTGTTTTGCAGCAGATGTGTGAACTCATGAATATCCAGAAAAACATTACTTTGCTTTAAAACTTCCAGTTGCTTTGCGAATTGATCTACACCTACACAAAGTTGTTGAGGATCGTACTTGAGATCAATGACCCGGTGATACAACAAAACAGTGCAATGTCCGTTCTTGCTGCGCTGCAAATAACGTTTGTATTTTTCTTTTTGGCGGTATAGCCTGGTCTTTAAGTTCATTTAACTGCCTTTATACCTATTATTAAAGGAAACAACTCGTTGTTTATATTCAGATCTACGTCCCCATTCAGATCTTCTAGCGCATAACCTTTCATGAATAAAGATGCGGCTGCTGAATTACCCAATGGAACAATTTCAATTTTTGCTCTATCAAATACTTCCGAAAAAGCTTTCAAGGCCGATTGAGGTGTAAAACGCCAGTAATCACCCCAACGGTCAGCATCGTATTTTGAGATCGGCGACATACAAGCGACCGTTGCTAACAGAACCCCATCTTTTCGCAATAAAAAATGACTTCCCTGAATTGCTTTTTTGAAATCGTAGATAAAATTAAACGTCTGGGTACAGATAAAACAATCCATACTGTTTTCCTGTAGTGTTCCGGGATCACAAAGGTCTCCAATGATGGTTGCTTTCGGATCTGTTTTATCGTTATGCAGAATATGGGACTGGAATTTTCCGGAATTAAATTTTACAGTATAAGTATTCTCGGCGATCTCAAGAACATCACCTTTTATATGCTTTGAATTATCTTTTAAAAATTTTTCAATATAAAACCTGTCGATAGGCGTTCCCCTGTCGAACCCGAATTTATCAGAAACCGGGGCGGCATTCAAAATACTCTTTAATTTTATCTTCGGGAACAGCCCCATATTATAAATAGTTTACTATAAAATTAGCAAATTCGTCCATTCTTTTCTTGTAAGAATAATCATTTAATGTTCTTTTTTGTCCCTGTAAAGCAATTTTCTTCCTCAAACTTTCATCCTTAAGGAGCATTTTTATCTTATCAGCAGCTTCATCGACTGATCTGTAGGTTACAACTTCTTCATCAGGAATGAACAGATCCTTTAAATTCTCTTTATGATCAGTTAGCAATAAAGAACCTACACCTGTTGCTTCAGTCATACGCATATTGGCCGCCGTTTTAATGGAATTATCGCCATGTGTATTGAAGACGATCTTAGAATTATACAGCACATTGAACATATCCAACCCAAAAACCCCGCCCTTATTTTTCATGCCAACCCTTTGCAGATCGAAAGCAAAACGCCAGTTTCCTGTTTTAATAGTATTCATTAACCGGTAGCGGTGCAGAAACCCCCAGTTATCAGGCAATGAACTCGCAAAAATACTCAGATCAACTTTTCGGCTGAGATCTGCAACCAGCTTCAAACGGTTCATGTGATAATTTTCACTCAGGATCAAAGAACCTGCAAAACTGGCCTCGTATTGATTAGGAAATTTAGTGAGTTTATCAAGGACTGTAGTTTCAAAACCAAATTTATGATAATAAACCTTTTTACCTGCCGCTTTATAAAAATCGACTGTTTCAGGAACACAAGTAAGAATAATATCGGTATTTGAAAATGTTTCCGCTTTATGCCATAGAATTCCATCCCATCCTAAGATCAGTTTAATTCCGGGAACCAGTTTTTTAATTTTACCTGCCATCGAATTATCACCATACTGATCCACTAAAAAAAGAATATCAGGTTTAAACTGCCTGATCTGTTCGGTTAGTATCTCTTCCTTCCAGTTACTCTCTGTGAATCTAATCTTATTTTCATCAGCCCACTTTTTTTGCAGGAATTCAGCATTCTCAATTATCTCACAGCATTCGAATTTACCCGAAGCTTCCAGGTTTATTTTCCAGAAATCAGCCCATGAATTACAATCCGAAAAATAAAGATCCAAAGCGTCATTGTACGACATACTCTTTGCTTCAGGGTGTTTTTTTACAAATCCTTCAATATAATTTGGATAATTAGATGTTGCTTTTAAAAATCTGATCTTCGGCATGGAATTATATCCGTTTATAAATTAAAGTTTCTTCCCCGGTGCTTAGGAACTTATAACTAAATACTTTTTTGAAATTATCATTCAAACGGATCCCGTTCCGACTGAACATATCCTGAAAAGCTGAGCTCTCTGATACTTTTACCGACATAACTAACAGGTCACAATCGTTTGGCTGACCATACCTGGTGAAAAGATAATCGTTAATATACATCAGGTTCTCATTATCGGTGATCTGAGGTTCAGGAAATATTTTACAACCATTAAGATAATGTATCCCGAAATGACTGAAAAACTCTATAACTTTTTTATCCGAAGTATTCAGTTGTTTCAAAGCTTCATTCAATACCGTGTAGTCGATCATTCTCTCACGGCTTTCCATAACACCTTTGATCTCTTCAGAAAAAAGAAGAGGATAAGTTTTATTGGCCAGATCATTTTGACGGTACGGTGCTTTTACAGCACCATTATAGAGTACAATACAAATAAAGACAGACATGAAAAGACCGTTGAGTGATAAAAAGAGCTGATCGCTTTTCGTCGCTAATAAATGCAAAAGCATTCCTCCAAAAGCAAAGATCATCAGTTGGGATGAAGTATAATAGAATTCGTTATTTGTACCTAACATCAGGCCAAAGGGCAATAACATTAAACAAGACCACAGGATGAGATCCTTATTCTTTTGCTGCGAACCAAAAAAATAAACATAAAGTCCGAAGTTGATCAGGATCAAAGAGCCTGCCACGAAATCATTGGATAATTCGGCACCATTACCTTTCCTGAAAAAAAACAAAGCCAAACAATTAATGGCAATTATCATATAGAAAAAAAGAGTTTTAAAAGAAGAATTGATCCTTTTGAAAAGTACCGCTAATAGTATTATTGCTCCTTCAAACAATAAATAGTTCTTCTGCCAGCACATCACAATAAAACTTTTCACCTGATCAGTATACGGATGCACAGGAGCGTGCTCCACTCCGAATAAGGTTATCCAATAATTATTGATGATCCCCTTTAAATTTGCATAACTATGTAAAAGAATAATAAAAGCAACTACTGCTCCGCTTAATAAACCAATGGCTTTAATGAAAAATTCCTGTTTAGAATTAGGGAAGTTGGAGATAATGTAAACTAAAAATAAGATCACTGCATTAGGGAATTTAGCGAGAAACAAAGCGAAACTGGTCGCTCCGAATAAAAAAGAACATATAAAAAGATCCCTCGGTTGATTTTTTGTTTTCTCATAGAAAACGACAGCCATTCCTAGCAAAGCAAGAATGAGAGACCATGAATTATATGATAATGTCATTGGCAGATAATCGTAATTTATATACGATGCTAACAGAAGAATACTTAAACATAAAAATTTCTGGGTAGTTCCTATTTTTATATCTTTAAATTTTAAATACCTGAGAAGGCTGTATCCGAAAATAATTACTGCCAGGGTCTGGTAAATAAATTTCGCTATTCTTAAGTTTATCAAAGTGGGATGACCGAAACAAAAGAATTTATTCAGAACACCGAAAGCACTTGTTAAATAAATGTCCGGGTCAAAATTATTTGAGAAATACAGGTAATAAGTTTCATCACTCAGTTCATATCCGCGGTTAGAAAAATAAAATGCGCCCCAGGTAATTAAACCAAGAGCCGACAAGCATACAGAAACTGAAATAAAACTGAATATGGTTGTATAGTTTATTTTAGCTCCCATTGGTTGTTAACTAGAAAACAAGCCTGGTTGGTAGTAATAGCTTTTCCGGTCCCATAAAAATCTCCCTGCTCAACCTCCAGGTGAAAAGCTTCAAGAACATAGTCCTCAATAACACTGTCTTTATAAGCAATGATGTTACACAAATAACTGCCATTATTCAGCGGGAATTGTTTTATATGACATTGGATTACATTCTTCCTGTTCACGTTATTGAAAGGCTGATCTGTGATATGATTGGCAAGCGTGAACATTTCTCGTCCTTCATCTGAATAAATCGTAATAGCTAAAGCTAAATTGGTGATATTATCTTTTGCCAGGTCAAATTCTATCTCAAGTGTAAGATCAGCGCCGGTTTGCGCAGCATTTATCACATATCCTGCCTTGTCTTTAAGAACAATATTCCGGAACCTGAAATTACCTTCTCCTTTTCTGTCGGTACGTGAAGAAATTTCAGTTTTGGCTTGCGTCACTACATCTTTAAGGTAATGTTTCAGGCAAGCATCCGTATCTGATAAAGGAAAATCAACCTGCCCGTTTTTAAGTACAATAGCTTTGTTACATAAACTCTGGATAGAGGCCATGTGATGGCTTACAAATAAAATAGTCCGGCCGCTATTAGAAACGTCCTTCATTTTACCGATGCATTTTTTCTGGAAAGCAGCATCGCCTACAGCGAGAACTTCATCCACGATTAAGATCTCCGGCTCAAGATGAGCGGCAACAGCAAAAGCAAGGCGCACATACATTCCGCTGCTGTAACGTTTAACGGGTGTGTCAAGAAAATTTTCTACTTCGCTAAAGGCAACGATTTCATCGAATTTTTTATCGATCTCCTGTTTACTCATTCCTAATATCGAACCGTTGAGATAAATGTTTTCCCTGCCGCTAAGATCGCCGTGAAAACCTGTTCCTACTTCCAGTAACGATGCAACTCTTCCTGTGATCTCGATCCTTCCTTTTGTTGGAGGCGTGATGCGTGACAAAACTTTCAGCAAAGTGGATTTACCCGCCCCGTTCCTTCCAATGATCCCTACTCTGTCGCCCTGTTCGATCTCGAATGAAACATTTTGCAGCGCCCAGAAATCGATCATTTCTTTTTTTGAGGCAATATCCTTTAGGTTCCTTATACCTGACATCACATTACCGAACAGCGTGTCGCTTTTAGGCGCGTTGTTCTTATTCAGCAAATATTGTTTGCTCAACCCTTCAACTTTTATGATGGTGTTATTCCCCATTAAATGTAATCCACAAAATTACGTTCGAACTTGTAGAAATATTTTATACCGATAATTAAGAATAGAACTGAAACGCAAATTGAAACAATAAAATAATTCATATTGTAGATCACATCCCCGCCGAATAAACAATATTTGAACCCGTCGATCGCACCAACCATTGGGTTCATACAATAGATCCAACGTGCCCATGTTGGCAAGCGCTCTAAGTAATATGAAGTGGAAAATATCACCGGAGTCAGGTACATGCCGAACTGGATCATCACAGGCACAATGAATTTCACATCTCGGAATTTCACATTTATAGTTGCAAAATACAATCCTATTCCAAAACCATTGATGATAGTTAATAAAATAAATAGTGGTGCTAAAACAATTTGCCAATGAACTGGTTGTCCTGCTATAATAAACAAAACGATAAGAATGGTGAGGGAAATACAAAAATCAACCAGGCAAACTAAGATCGTGCTTAATGGAATTATTATTTTCGGGAAAAATACTTTTGAGAACAGATTGGCATTACCGATTATCGAATTGCTCACATCAGTAAAAACACTTGCAAACAATTGCCATAACAGCATAGCAGAAGCCACATTTAAAAAGCTTGAAGTAGCATTAGCACTTCCGGTTATCTTCATGGAAATATAACCAAACACTAAAATATTGATCAAAGGTTTGATCAGCGCCCATAGGATTCCGGCGAAGGCTTGTTTGTAACGGATCAGGAAATCACGGCGCGCCAGGTTCCTGAGTAAACTCTTATAATGCAGGATCTCCTTTACCGAAAAAAAGGAAGAAGAATTTGCATCAATTATTATCTTTTCGTGGTTCAATTTTGGGGGCGTCGTGATTTTAGTGTAATAAATAACAAATATAGAGGTAAAATACAAAAATTTCTTCCTTCAAAAATCAAAGTTATTAAACCTCAAAAGGGGATAAATTTGCAAGAGAAAATGACCTATTTATAGCTATTTTAGCTTTGAAAATGCACAGCATAGAGCCGTTTTATAACTGGAGGCACCTCTATATAGCGTCGGAAGACGAGAATTCACCCTTTTATGGCCGGGAGTATAGTGAATTGGAGTACTCGAATACTATTTACAATTACTATATACATCCGCAATGGGACGATATTGGCAGCGAAACCCTGTACATAAAAGTGCTGTTCACTGATTACGAAGAACATTATGCTATCATTGAACTAATAGGTGAATGGAATGACGCTATCAACAACGATATCATGCTGTTAAAGCGTGACATCATTGACGAATTGATCTACTGCGGCATTAATAAATTCATCTTAATCGGCGAGAACGTACTGAACTTTCATGAGAGCGATGACTCGTACTATGAAGAATGGTTTGAGGATGTAGAAGACGGCTGGATCGTTTGCCTTAACTTCAGGGAACATGTTTTGAAGGAATTCAAACGTGCCCGGGTGGATTACTACTTTATTACCGGCGGCGAACTGGACGATTTCCACTGGCGCAAATTCTCACCCGGACAAGTGTTCGGAAATATTTTGAAGGTTATTGAGAAGAGGTTGGCTTAACAACCGCCTTTAGAGTAAGCACCACCACGAATTCCATATTTAAATTCCTGCTTTACTTTTTCGCCTTTTGAGTTTAGTGCAGGTTTCCATTTGGGCATTTTGCTTAACCCTTCTAATAAAAGTTTATCCACTTCGGGATCCGCCGGAAATTTATTCAAGATCTTTACACCACTCACCTCCCCGTTCTCATCAATAGTAAAAACAGCTGTTGCGCCGGGAATGACAGGCCTTTCTTTAGTTGCTTTCGGAAGTTTACTTGCAATGTTATTTTCTAAATACTCTTTTAATTCTCTCGCTCCTCCCGGATACTGGGCTTCTGTTACAGGAACTACTGCTAATTTGAATTCATTCATTTTTATTACGCTTCCGTTATCAGCCCTGGCAGAATTCGCATCTTTCCATTTGAATTCAATTTGAATACTAATGTCAGTACCCACATCTGCAAGATTTAAAACATCATACTGGTCACGCGTTATTTTTTCAGTTTTACTTTCAGCCAGCCTTGCTTCACCTTCACAAACTGCAAGAATCTTTACTGATACTATATCAATGATCTCGTTCCAATGTTTAGGACAATCAGGAATGACATCAGATAACATGCGTGCATTTTTCAATGATTCATTACTAACCGGCGGTATATATCTTCCGGCAAATACATCTCTCGGATTTTGAGAGATCCCCTGAATCAGGATCATCGATAATATTAAAGTAAAGATCGTTTTCATCTGATAATTTTTATTAAAGATACACAATTAACAACCATTATTCTCCCGTTTCGTTTTCAGGCTTTTCAGAAGATCGCTTTTTGTATCCATCTTATCGCCGTTCCACATACCGCCAAACCAAAGATCAGTGATCTTATTATTGTTGTGTTTAAAAATAAGAATGTTAGCTCCCGGCGACCATGGATCTCCGCCAGACATATAAGACATTAAAGCAATGTCTTTGCCTATTCCGAAATAAACTAATTGTTTGTTTGGAAGAATCGCGCCGTCATGTGATAGCATAGGTACTGAATCTTTTTTAGTTGCATCCCAAACTTTTTTAAAGATCACATGACCGAAATTTGTAATTCCTTCTTTATACTCTTCACCGGGACTAACAATATCAAATTTCTTATCTAAAGAGATACTGTCCAGAAATCGCCAGATAAACTGAGGCACTTCCTGAACGGTCCTTTTTTGTTCTAATTTTTGGTTTTCTAGGTCAGCGATCAGTTTTGCTTTACCCAGATCGTTGCGGATAAATGCTGTATCCACTCTGTATTTTCCATTCACCAGATAAACACTGCTGGTCCTTTTTGAAATATAATTTATAACCGTTTTATCTTCAACATGAGCTTTTAGCTGACTATAAGCTATAAAACTCACTATCACTACTCCAATTATAAGAAGAGGATTTTTTGAAATTGATCTTACAAATACTTTCATGTTCTTTGTTTTAAATTACTTTTTAAAAGGGTCAGCTGCTTTTATAGCGTAAACATATTTTGTGACGGCATCTTTTTGTGCTGCAGTTAATTTAGCTTCATAGGACATAGATTGAAGGATCGCTGGCCACTTTTCATTCGGAAAAGCGTAAATATTCACCGGGGCATGACAACTTATACAAGCACTTTTAGCATAAAGTGTATAACCTTCTTTTAATTGTTCAATTGTCGCGTCTTTATATTCCGGCTTTATGGCAGTCAGCTCTTCTTCTCCCGGTTCATAAACCCCATCAAAAGCTTTCCGCACTCTGGCCGTCTCAAGTACTGCTGTAGTTACGCTTGAAGTTGTAGCTACAGTTGTAATTGTAGTCGCAGTTTTAGGTATTTCCGCTGTTGAAGTCGTTGTTTTTTTTGAAGTATGACAAGCTAAAACAGCGAGTCCGATAAGCGTAAAAAGTGCCAATTTGGTTCTCATTAAAATGGGTTTTGATTGTTAAATGCAGGAAATTTCATTTCGGAACAAAACGGGGTGAATTTTAACATATTTAACGTCCCGCTAATGACCTCTCTGGTTCGCTTAAAAGCGAACCGCCTCTCCTCAAGGAGAGTGGTATTTGCTTTACTAAATGAATTTTGCAAATGGAATTATTCTCTCTTCAAGGAGAGCGATATTGGCTTTACTAAATGAATTTTGCAAATGGAATTATTATCTCCTCAAAATGTTAAATGACTAACGGTGTTTATACGATAACTATGGCAGTATGCTACTGCACATTGTTAAAACACTACTGCACATTGTAAAACGCTGCTGCACATCGTAATTTTCTTACTGAACATTGTTAAAACTTTACTCCACATTGTTAAAACGCTACTGCACATCGCAACTTTCTTACCGCACATTGTTAAAACGCTGCTGAACATTGTTAAAACACTGCTGTACATTGCAACTTTCTTACTACACTACGTTAAAACACTACTGAACTATCGTTTGGTTAAATTTATACCTGCAAGTTTTATAAAACAATCCCGTCGATACTGTCTACCGACCGTTAGTTTAAAGTAAAGCAAATAACTTTCCTAAATCTACTGCATTAAATATCTACTGATGCGTTATAACGTTCCTGGGGCGTGGCCGTTTTTGTCTGCATAATCCCGGAAATTTGTTTAAGTGAAGATAGTAAATTATTTAGCAGCGTCTAAATATGAGGCTAGCGTTTAAAAGTCTGCTTGCAGGCAAATAGTCTAACGCGATGCCGAACAAGGCGCAGGCAAAAATGGACGTCCAACGAGAAGATTGAAGAAAACGAAACGTTAGTGTCAAAAGAGAAATTGTTTACGCAGAAGAATCGCCCGCAGCCCTGTGTTAACTTTAGTTGCCGCCACACAGATGCGTTTCAATAATGTGTCCGCCAATTTATTTGTCAAACGGAGGTCCTTTGAATTGTATTTTCTCTAACTCAAAGTCCTTGAGTTTAGTATTATATTTATACTTGATTGTGTAATTGTATTGTTGGTCAAAGCCATTTGAAAAAACAAAAAACCTGAACTCGGCTTTTTCTTTGTCAACCCAACCGATCATATTTATATAAATGCGAGACTTACGCTCTTTCTGTTTAATTTCTCCGACTTCAGGTGAAATAAGTCTTATATGAGTGTTTTCTATTGTCTCAGGCAAGTCTATGTCCGGAAAGTCGTCCGGCTGTCCGTGCTTCCGCTTTCCGAAGTATAAAGTGTCGAAACTTTTTTGATTCTTTTTATTGGCTTCTAATATGAAGTCCTTAATTGCTTGAGAATAGATTTTAGTCAAGTCAGTCTTCGTAGGAAATTCAGGAGGTTGTCCGCATGCGAACAAAGGAAGGGATAAGATGAAAATTAAAAGTCTGCTCATTTTGCCAGTGTGTGACCTTTAATGTCACTCGATAAATTGTCGCTTAAAATATTTGTCCAATGCCAAAGAAGAACAATTTGTCTTCGTTTGAAATACCATAGTCAAAAGATAAAACTGTAGACTGATTCCACGCAATTCTAAACGCACCGCCGTATGAAGTCTTAACGTTATTAAAGTTCAGGTCTTGCCACTTGTCGCGAACTGTTCCTGCGTCGAAGAACGGCACTAAAGTAAATGAAAAACGTTGCTTACGAATTTTTGTTTCGGCAAGTCTTACACGAAGTTCAAAATTACTGAACCATAGCGACCGAGATAAAAACCTGTTCGCCCGATAACCCCTTAGCGATTGTCGGCCACCCATAGCGTTAATACTTCCGTCGGGACTCCATTGGTCCTGATACTCAAAGAACGGCGCTTTAGAACCAAAGATATTACCTGCTCCAAATCGGGCTGTAAAAACTGTTCGAGGTCCGACAGGTATTTTTTGGTAGTAACGTCCTTGAACAAATATTTTATTGAAGTCGAACTGCGAGCCGATAATTGGATTTGAGAACTCATTTGCAAGTTCAAAGTAAAGTCCGCGAGATGGATCAGGCTCAAAGTCTCTTGTGTCATAAATTAAAGCCGTTTGAATTATGGAGATCCAGCCACCATCAAGTCCGTGTATCAGGCCTTGTTCATAATCGCGTCTTAGCAGCGAAGTCCCGTTTGGTGCCGTTGTTATTTTGCCTGTCGAATCAATGGCTTCGGCGTTGAATCCCTCAAAGGTCTTGTAACTTAAATGTTGTATTTCGTAACCGCACATTATGCGCCACTTTCCTTTACCAAGAGCATAGTCCGCTTTAAGGTTTAGCATATATTCTGTTTCCCGGAAGCGATTTGAGAGCGCGTCAGTAACGAATGAGTATTCGGTGGAGTCGCCTGGTCTTAATTTTTTTCTTGCTTTATCATACTCGCTGAAAGTACGGTATGTTTGTCCGCCGGTCGGTGTTGAAGGCAAGCGAAGTTCACCAAGTGTTCGCTCACTTGAACCGAAATACAAATTAGAAGGATTTTGTTGCGCTTTAAAGTCAACTCTGAAACGCCAGCGAGAACCTTTGTAGTAAGGAACATCAAGCGATAAGATGAGTTCGCGCGCATTGGTCGTGTAATATGCGGCGTTTGCTTTTAGCTTAGCGAGATAAGGAGTGTAGGCAAAGAGAGGATTTGTCCGAGTACCATTCCAGTAAACATTACTTCGCAAACCAAAGCCAAAGCCTGTCACCGGGTCGGATGAAATGTCTGGAATGCCTGTCCAAAAAGTACCCTCCTTCTTTTTAGCAAGGTCGGTGTCGGACATTTTTTTTGATTTAATGAATGAAAGAGTGTCTTTGTCTTGTGACTTAAGAAAAAAGGAACTTAAGAGAAGTAAAGTCAGAGTTAATATGAGTCGGGTCATAAGTCAAAGATACCTTGAAATTCTATTTTAATTCTGTCGTCAATTTATTGTAATTACGGTTGTCCGCCGCATTAGATATAATTTGTTTATACCCGCCATAAAGTTCGGGTATACAACACCGCTGGCAGGATTACCGAACCTTACCGTCACTTATTTTTCTCTACTCCCACTCCCTATAACTAGTCGTCTCACGGAAAATAGTTTCTAAGATCTTCTTTTCTTCAGCTTCTAAAACTTTATGGCGGCGTTCGTAAACGCGTTGGGTGGTCTCGTACATTTTTTCTAAACGGTAAGTGTCAAATCCTTCTGCCCCGCCCCAAACAAAGCTGGGTATATGCGTCGGAGGAAATCCTCCTCCAAAAATGTTTGCACCAACTCCTACAACAGTCCCGGTATTGAACATGGTATTTATGCCGCATTTACTGTGATCACCCATTATCAAACCGCAAAATTGTAACCCGGTATTTTTATAACCGTTAGTTTCGTATGAGAATACTTTTACATCACCGTAATTATTCTTCAAATTACTGTTATTGGTATCCGCGCCTAAATTACACCACTCACCTACTACACTATTCCCTAAAAACCCGTCATGCGCTTTGTTACTGTAACCAAAGATCACTGAGTTGTTCACCTCGCCGCCCACTTTGCAATGCGGACCAATAGTTGTTGGCCCGTAAATTTTAGCAGCTAATTTCAAAGTGCTGTCATCGCATAAAGCAAATGGTCCGCGTACTAAACTACCTTCCATCACTTCTGCGTTCTTTCCTATGTAAATAGGGCCGTTACTTGTATTAAAAGTGGCAGACTCTGCTTTCGCGCCTTTTTCTAAGAAGACTAAATTCTTTTTTCCGACAACGGTATTGTTTTTGCTTAAGGCGGCACTTTTTCTTCCTTTCGTTAACAGATCAAAATCTGCTTTCAGCGCATCTCCGTTCTTTGTAAAAATATCCCACACATTCTCAATACTGAGAATATCACCTGTGTATTCCGTACAAGCATTTAAAAGATCAGCTGTAAAAAAAGTTTGGACTCCATAATAAGCAATAAAAGCACCATTTTTCTTTAAACCATGGCCACTTTTTAATTTTTTAATGGAGACTACTAATTTCGCGTCCGGCATAACATTGGAGGCAACGAATAGGTTCGCTTTACCGGCCTTGAAAGCCACAGGAAATTTTTCTCTTAAATGATCTTTACAACTATAACTTGCTTTTGTTTTCAAATGCTTCTCCCATTTTTCTTTAATGGTGAGGATCCCGAGACGTACTTCAGATACAGGCCTGGTGTACGTTAGCGGCAATAAACATTTCCAGGTTCTTTCGTTGTCAATTAAAATCAGGTTCATAAATTATCTTGGCTTCAATTTTTTCGGCTCTTCTGTTGTTTTTGGTTCTTCAGTTGTTTTAGGCTGTTCTGTGGTGTTATTTGTTCTTCCCGGCACTTTGGTTCCGTCATTTTGACTTTCCTTTCCTTTGTCGTTACCACCATCTCCACCTTTACCGTTGCCGCCTTTTCCATTTCCTTTTCCGTTACCACCTTCTTCACACGCACCTTTAGTATCACCGTGCGCGGCATGAGCAGGCCATGCACTCTCAGCGATCTCTATCGTTTGAGGATTGTTTGGATTTCCCGGAGGAATATGACAGATAGTTATTTTTTTCTCCCCCGGCGCACAAGGTTGTTTAGAATCACCATGTGCTTCGTGAGCAGGCCATGCGCTCTCAGGAATCTCAATGGTTTGAGGATTCTGATTATTTCCCGGAGGAATATGACAGATCTGGATCTTACCACTACCGCTCGGAGGCGTAACAGTTGGTGTTGTAGCAGGAGGACAAACGCCCTTAGTATCACCATGTGCCTGATGTGCAGGCCATGCACTTTCATTGATCTCAATAGTTTGAGGATTCTGATTATTTCCCGGAGGAATATGACAGATCGTTATTTTCTTGTCTTCCGGTACAACTGTCGGTGTAGGACATGCACCTTTAGTATCACCATGTGCCTGATGTGCAGGCCATGCACTTTCATTGATCTCAATAGTTTGAGGATTCTGATTATTTCCCGGAGGAATATGACAGATCGTTATTTTCTTGTCTTCCGGTACAACTGTCGGTGTAGGACATGCACCTTTAGTATCACCATGTGCCTGATGTGCAGGCCATGCACTTTCATTGATCTCAATAGTTTGCGGATTCTGATTATTTCCCGGAGGAATATGACAGATCGTTATCTTCTTATCTTCAGCCGGACAGGCGCCCATTACATCGCCATGCGCCCTGTGACTTGCATAAGCTGACGAAAGGATTATCATTGTTGTTTTTGTTCCGTCACCATTATTATGACAGATCTGGATAGTATTAGTTGGTGTTGAAGTGTTAGTATTCGCCGCTATGCAATCACCGGCGTAATCACCGTGTGCCTGGTGCGCTGACCATTGCGAAGTTTTTATAGTCATCTTAACTAATGAACCATCATTGTTCTTGTGACAGATCACCATATCAGGATCTACTAATTCCACATTACTTCCTTTCGGACAAGTTCCTTTCACATCTCCATGTGCCTGATGTTGCGGCCAGGTACTTTCTTTAATGGTAATTGTCTGTTTCGATCCATCCGCGTTCATGTGACAAATAGTAATGTCATTATCAAGCGGCGTCACAACATTCGATTTAGGACAAATTCCTTTCACGTCACCATGTGCCTGGTGTTGTGGCCATGTACTTTCTTTAATGGTAATAGTTTGTTTTGAACCATCTGCATTCATATGGCAAATAGTAATGTCATTATCAACCGGTGTTACAATATTTGATTTCGGACAAGTGCCTTTCACGTCACCATGCGCCTGGTGTTGCGGCCATGTGCTTTCTTTAATGGTGATCGTTTGTTTTGAACCATCTGCATTCATATGGCAAATAGTAATGTCGTTATCCAGAGGAGTTACCACATTTGACTTCGGACAAGAACCCATTACGTCACCATGAGCCTGGTGTTGCGCCCACTGACTTTGAGGAATTGAAATAGTTTGTTTTGAACCATCCGCATTCGAGTGACAAATTGTAATTACCGGATCCGGTTGCGGCTCTTCAGCCTTTTGACAAGGCCCTTCGAAATCACCATGCGCCTGGTGTGTTGCCCAGTCAGTTTCAAGGATCGTCATCGTTTGCATAGTAGCGCGATCAACTCGGTGACAAATCACTTTTGTTTTGGGTTGTTCCTGTTTTACAATTGCAGAAGCATTTGCAGTTCCATATTGGTTTGTAGCTTTTACTTCAAAGATGTTATTTGAATTCAAGATTAAATTAGAATTGTAATCGATAAAGCCCGTTGTCATATCGAAAGAATAATTCGTAACAACAGCGCCATTGAATTTCACTTCTAACTGAGTCTTATCTGTAATGAAAGTTGTTTGTGCTTTGAACGGATAAGTGTTTCCTGTTGTTGTATAAGGTGAAGGATTCGGATTGATAATTACAACCGAAGGAGGGGTTACTTTTTTAGGTGCCTCATAAGTGATAACAGTAGATTTTGAATCACCCTGGCGGCCGTTCTTAGCACTCACCTGGATCAAATTTGTCCCTGCGCTTAACGACACGTTGAAATCAACATTACCTGCTGCATAAGTGAAAGGCACAACGTTTGAGTTAACAGTAACTGTAACCTGGCTCTGTGAATTAACTCCTGTTACAACTGATTTCACTTTATAAGTTGTAGTAGTTGATTTATATGGATTAACAGGAGGGTCAGTAATAACAACTGTTACAGGTTTTGCTGCAACAACGGTCGGGTTAAGAACTGCTGCCGGCTTGTAAATGATCAATTGTGTTTTCAGATCTTGCCCGAAATCATTTGTCGCTTTAATATCAACAGTATTGGTTCCTGTATTCAAAGCTGCACTCATACTGAATACTTTTGAATTCGGGTCAAAAGCAAAGTTACTGAATGCTTGTCCGTTATAGGTAACATTAATTTGTCCGGCGTTACTTACATTCTGAATGGTAGCATAAACATCCTGGTTACTTGCAGTGCTTGTGTATTTATTTGAACCCGGTGTTGTAATTGTAATCTGAGGCGGGATGCCTGAATAATTTACAACTGCCGATTTTGAATCACTGCCCGCTGTATTTGTTGCTGTAACTGAAACAACGTTATTTCCTACATTAAGAGGCCCGTTAAATTTAATTGTTTTGTTGTTCCATGAATAATTTGTGATCTGCGTCCCGTTTAAAGTAACATAAAGCTGCGTCCGTTGTGTTACATTAAATACATCAGCAGTAAAAGGAAAATTCTTATTCACCGTTTCATTATATGGAGAAGTTGGCGGGTTAGTAATGTTTACAATCGGTTTTACAGGAACCTGTGTAACAACCTCAGCAGTTGGAGTTGTCACAACTGAATTCGTTGTTACAACTGTGTTTGTATTTGCATTGGTATAATTATTTACGTTAGTACTCGATTGTGAGCGCCCGCTTTTCCCTCCTAAACGGATCGTCATGATCAATCCTGTATAATGGTAATAATCTTTGTTACACCCGATCCAATCATTATTATGTTTCTCAAAACCGTCGAGATAATCAGAATAGGTTCCTTGCGGGAAGGTTAATTTATATTCCCAGATCAAAGAGATGTGATCATTAAAACGGTAACCTAATCCTGCTCCACAGGAAGGCGACCATGTTAACACATTTCCATTCTGGCTATTATTGGCATTTGATTCGTAACTATCATCTAATAAGAACCTATGCGCGGATAAAACATTGCCGCTACTTCCGGTCCCAGCTGAGTCAACCTTTAAATAATTGTATTCTTTACCATTCTTGTCCAATAAATTCAATTTTGTACGGTAACTGGTGAAACCAATCCCCCCCCAAAGATTTAATAATATGTTAGTACGTTCACGTAAACTATTGAACTGGATCTGCAATTCAAGAGCTCCTTCCGCGATCTTTGTTTTGTAATTATTATAAATAAAAGAAGCGCCGCCATTCGCTGCCACCGAATCATAATTCACATTTGTATTATATTTTCCATTAAGCGCCGGGTCGTTCAGGATATTGTAGTTCCTTCCGTAATCTAAACCATAAGTATTACCCCATAATCCACGGCCTTTAATGGCCAGACTAAAAAAATTGGTTTTATTCTCGAATAATCCTTTTTCTAAAGTAAACCCAACCCCGGCTCCGGTAGTAGCTCTTCTTACATCAGAAGTTTGCCACATACCGCCTGCATTTAAACCAAGACGCCATGCGTTATAATATCGGTCGGTATGTTTTTGTTTTTTTGTTGTGCTTTGTGCGTTCGTTCTTATTGAAGAAAACAAACCAACACAAATCAGTAGCAGGATGTAATTGTAATTTTTTTTCATAGTACGGTTTTTAAATGAAACAAAAAACACAGAATTGATCTGTGTCCTTTGTTACTAAAAGCTTGCCACAAACTATGGGGCTTTGTTAAAATTAGTTAAGGTTAAACTTTTGGTTTTTCTACAATTTTAAATTCTGTACGGCGGTTCTTCGCGTGTTCGTCGTCAGTACACTCTACCCCATCCTTACATTTATTCAGTAACCTGGTTTCACCATAACCAACAGCTTTTAACCTGGTCTTACTAATTCCTTTTGCGATCATGTAATCAACCGCGGTCTTAGCACGTTTCAATGAAAGTGTATTATTGAACTGGTCAGAACTTTTAGAATCGGTATGAGAACTTAACTCCACCATTAAATTAGGATTCGAATTCATTACAGCAACTACTTTGTCTAATACGTTCTGTCCGGCTTTATCAAATTTATGGTCTCCGAATGCATAATAGATATTTTCCACGATTGTCAAACTATCTTTTTTGGCTTTATCGGCTTTATTCTTTAATTCCAAAACCTGTAACCATGGATCGTCTACGGTAAAATCACCCATGGCCACTTTATCCGCAGCTAATACTTTGAACTGGAATTTACCTTTTAAGGTACGGATCAATTCTTTATAGATACGGCCTTTGGTATCTGCCACATATAGTTTTTTCAATGCACTGATTCGCGGATCATTCTCATCGATATCAAATAAATAATCCAGGTTCGCTTTTAAGTTCTTGAAAGCAAAACGTCCCTTTTCGTCAGTAGTAATAGTTTGGTTCAACTGATTATCCTGGGTGAATAAGAACAATTTTGCATTATTGAACGGTTTTTTATCCTGGTCGTACACGTAACCATATAACTGCATGATAAGGTCATTGTCTTCCACATCAAGGTCTTTCAACATGATCTTATCTGACGAAAGCATATTGAATTTGAATTTACCTTTCATCTGGGTATAGAAACTCTTGATCTCTTTACCGCTTTTGTTAGTTAAAATGATCTTTGTGTTCTCCGGAATATCCAATTCACTTTCTTCAATACTAACAATATAGTTTTGATCAGCCGGTAAATTACGGAACGCGAACGCACCGAATTCGTTGGTGGTCGTTGTTTCAACAACATCACCATACTGGTTAGTGATCTTAATTTTTGTGTTCTTAATTGGTTTACTCGGGTTCTCACCGAACAATAAGTTACCTGCCATCGTCAGATCATCACTCGTATAAAGATCGGGTAATCCATTCGGATCCATTGGTAAATTACGGAAAGCGAATTTCTTGTTCTCATAATTATTTGTAACACGTGATATAACTCCATTTGAATTTGCTAAATAGTAACGTGCCTTGCCTGCTAACTGGGGATCGTCAGAATCAACTTCTGCCATATATTTTTTGTCTGCATCCAAGTTCTCGAACTTAAAGAACCCTTTCTTGTCTGTTTTTGTTGAGTCGATAGCTTTTCCATCTGCACCATATAAACGTACTTTTACATTCATTGCAGGGTCGTTGATATTCTCAGTTAATAACACTGTCCCTGTAACATTAATATATTTGTTCGTGTATTTGAACCAATAGATATCATCTTTTCCTTTTCCGCCTTCACGGTTAGATGAGAAATAACCTGTCGAATCTGTTAAGAAACAAATTGAGAAATCATCTGCAGCACTGTTCAAATGCATACTCTCGTTACGGCTTAAGATCCACTTACCTTCTTTTTCCCTTGCCGAGAAAATATCTAATCCTCCAATTCCTGCTAAACCGTTTGAAGCAAAGAACAGAACGCCATCTTTACGTAAATTCGGGAACATTTCATCACCGCTGGTATTGATATCAACACCAAGATTCACAGGTTTCTCCCAACTGTCACCGCTCTTTTTACAAACCCAGATATCTTTTCCGCCTTGTCCGCCCGGCATATCTGATGCAAAGAATAAGAAATTACCATCCGGACTAATTGAAGGATGCGCAACTGAATAATCGTCGCTGTTATAGGGGAATGGTTTAATATCACTCCATTTTGTATCATGACCACTTGCGAAATAGATCTTGGCACGGTTCACGAAATTCACATCTTTCTTTGCTTTGTAATCTACACGTGTGAACATTAATGTTTTTCCGTCACTCGTGAAACTAACCGGGCCATCATGATATTCACCATTGATCTTTCCTGATAAGGATTTAGATCCTGAAGCTTTTTCGATATTGATCTTAGAAACGAATACATTCATATACGGCTGCCCGTTGGTTTCATCTATTGTATACTCAAAGAAATCACTTTGCTTTTCTGCAACGTAAACTAATTTATTATTTAGGACAGCAGGACAAAATTCGGAACGTGATGTATTAAGACCTTCCACATTCTTTATCTCATATTCGATGGCTTTGGTTTGCCAGTATTTAATTTGCTGACAAGAACGAATAGCATTCTTCGCTTTACTTTCAGAAGGTTTATCAGCCAAGTAAGAATTGAACTGGTTCAATGCTTCTTCATAGTGATTATTAGTTTTCAGAACATAACCGTAATTATATTTTACTTCAGGGGATACTTTACCATTCATGGCAAGGGCTTTTTTATAGCTGTCCTCTGCCTTCTTATATTCATTTAAAATGCGGTAACAATCTCCTAAGCGGATAAGGCTTTCCTGCTGGCCATCACCACTCCTTTGTGAAGCTTTCGAATACAAAGGAATTGCTTTGGCGTAATGCCCTTTGGCAAAATGTTTATCGGCCTTTTTCTTTTGGGAGAAGGCCGGGTTAAAAACTAAGAGTACAGATAAAATAACTAAGAACTTTTTCATTTTAAGTTTGTGATTAATTGGGATGAATCTTTTTCAGTTTATTATAAAAATCTTGGTGACGTCATTTTCGATTTACTTTTCTTGATATCGAAACCTAACATGATCTCATGTGAGCTTCCTAAATTCTTTCTTGGGCCGGTAGCAATATCGTACGAATATCCTACACGGAACTGGTTGGTAACATAAACCTGGCACAAACCGCCAAAACCAAAGCCCTGGCGAACAAATACACCAAACCAGATACGTTTGGCAGCAAAGAAATTAATATTAAGATCCACTGTTGTTTTTTGCATCACACGCTTCACCATAAGAGATGGGGCAAATAAGAAATTCTCGCTGATCACGAACGATTTTCCCATAGTTATGAAGAGATGCGGCTTCAGGATATAAGATACACTGTAATCTTTTGCAACACCATTTGTATCTCTCACCTGGAAATTACCATTGTAAACTTTTCCGTTATTTAAGTGAGTTGCGCTTAAACCCATGTAGAAAGTATTCGTTCTTAAATAAAGACCTGCGTCAACGTCTAAAGTCCCTTTGTTTGCAGTTGCAAGATCTGCCACAGCTGCATCGTCGGTATCTTTATACTTTACATCTTTAAAGTTGAATTTATAAGCGCTATAACCGGCCCTTGCACCAAACGCTAATTTGGTTTTATTATTCACTTTCAGGATATACGAGAAGTTCGCATAACCCGCAGAGACTGTTTTAGAACCGATCTTATCGTTCAAGACTGTTAAGCCAATACCAACTTTATTGTTAGCGATCGGGCTATGCACACTGAAAACGGCTGTTGTTGGTGCGCCGGGAAATGACACCCACTGTTTTCTTACATCAGCCACAATAGCTATGGCATCACGTGCGCCTGCATAGGCTGGGTTGATCACCATCTGGTTGTACTGGTAAAGATTGTACTGGGGATCTTGCTGCGCAAAACCTTTAGTAGCACTTAGTGCAACAGCTAAAATAATCGCTTTTTTCATTATCGTTGTTTTCATCTTAATTCAAACTTTTTTTAGTTAACTCTATCCAACCCTTTAACAGATCACTTCCGTTCCCGAGGTCAATTATATAATAATAAGTTCCCGACGGAACATCTGCATTTGTTTCTTCATCAGCACCTGACCAGAAACGGCTCTTGTTATCGTAATTATCAATATTAGCGAGGCGTTGTCCCCAACGGTTATAGATAGTTACTTTATTTCGGGGATATTGTTCAATGTTCTCTAAAAAGAAAATATCGTTTTTACCGTCGCCATTTGGTGTAACACCATTCCAAACAATTAAACCGCACTTGTCGCTGATATCTAAACTGACTGTTTGTGTGGATTTACAACCCAATGCATCAACTCCAACAACGGTATAAGATAATTGTGCAGCACTTGCAGGGGTTTCTAATAGGAACGACATTGTATTACCGTTATTCCATGTATATGTAGTTGCGCCAAAGGCTGTAATAGTTGCTTGCTTGCCAATACACAATTCAGAAGAAGTAATACTTAAAGTAGGATTACTATTTACTCCTACTGCAATACTTGTATAGTTATAACATCCGTTAGCGCTTATACCTAATACACTATAAGTAGTTGGTGCGGTAGGATTATCGAATACAACATTTCCGAACTGAAGCGGCGGAAACCAGGTATAGGATGTTGCGCCAAATGCCTGAAGTGTTACCTGATTGCCAATACAAACAGATGAAAGATTTGAATTTGCTGTAACGACAGGCCGGTTAAAACCTGTCAAAGAATAAATAGCCGTTGCTTTACAACCGTTATCTCCGCTAACTGTATAATTTGAATTAGAGAAAACCAGAACAGAGACTGAGGAAGTATTAGCGCCTGTGCTCCATGTATAAGAAGGAGCGCCACTGGCTATTAAAGTAACAGTATCCGGATAACAGATCACTGTTTTTGACGGAACCACACTTAATAAAGGAATAGTATTTACCGTAATATTAACAAAATCGGTATCCTTACAGCCAAAGGCATCAGTCCCTACCAGAGAATAACCTGTTGTATTAATTGGCTTCACATATATACTTCCTGAAGTGGAAGAACCCGGTAACCATAAATAGTTAGCTGCTCCGTTTCCGGTGAGTAAAAGAGAATCGCCTGTACAAATGCTAGAAGATGGTGCCGAAATAGTAACTGTCGGGCCTGGCGAAACATTAACGGTATATGTTTCTAAACCCGGGCAACCGTTATCAAGGAATAGAGAATAAGTTGTTGTTGCAGTTGGAGAAACAACAATTGAGGAAGTAGTTTGACCCGTGCTCCATGTAAAGGTTGTATAAACCGGGATTGATGCTTCTAAAGGAACATTTGTACCCGGACAATTCACAGCAGAAACAGTTGCTGTGACAGGTGCAGATGGTGTTACCTGTGTGTTAATGTAAACAGTATTAGTAGTTAAAACACATTGTCCTAATCCCGGAGGAAGGGTGAATGAAAAAGCACAATCTACCCCACCCGGCGTAGTAGTACTATAACTTGTTGTTGCAGATGGTCCCGGATTCCAGTTATAATTTCCCGGATAGGTCGGATGAGAATTCGTTACAGTGAAACTAACTGGCGTTGAACCGCAAATAGCAGTGTTAGTGCTTACAATTGAATTCTCAAGATGGAACGAAAAATTCCGTGTATTCAATAAGTATGGAAAATCACCGCTTCCTACAAACACAAAGTCAGGGATATTATTAGAATCAAAATTCTCTACAAGGAAACGATACGATTCACCAACCGTAAAAACTGTGTTATACCAGAAAGGATAACCTTTTGAGGTCGTTCCCCTGAAAACATTGAATGTTCCGCCGTAATCAACAATAATAAGGTCCGGATAAGTATCTGAATCCACATCTTTTATTTCAAAACGGTTTCCAAATATAAACGAATCAGAATAGAGAACAGAAAAAGTCAATGATCCTGTATTCTTAATGATACTGAATCCACCGGCGGCGGCTATAGCAATATCCGGTTTTGTATCTCCATCATAATCCTTCGCTGTTAATTGGCACACCGGTGTGTTAAAAGGCTCACGATAGATGATCGGTGTCGCGAATCCAATATTAGTAGCACCTGTGTTGGGATAGATCTCTAATGTATCCATCATGTCGTTGGTACCAACAACGAAATCATTATATCCGTCACCATCAAAATCAGCAACGCTAAGAGGTATCTCCGGTGTATTGTTTTGAATTGTGTGCCAGGTAAAAATGGTAAAGATGTTTATGCTTCCGAATGTAAAGAAACTTGTATTCTCAAAAGTGAAAGCTACCATGTTCATAGCTGAAAGGTCTTTTCCAGTACCAATGATATCTATTTTCCCGTCATTATTCAGCTCACCGGATTCTAATCTTATCAATTCAAAATTGGGGTTGGTTGAGTTTATAAATAAAGCGGCTAAGGAAATTCCTGTCCCTGTATTATTCTTGAAAATATTCAGATCGCCCTGGGCATCCATGGTAGCAATATCAACATAAGTATCATTATCAAAATCACCGACACAAAGATCCCATCCTGAATTACCGATCGAGATCCTTAACGGCGGGATCACATTAAAATTTGCATTTCCATCATTGAAGAAGACCTGTAAAGAATCATTTCCTTTATCTATAACCGCGAAATCCATTTTCCCGTCCTTATTATAATCTAAAGCACGTGGTCTCGACCAGGCAGTGAACAATTGTACACTGTCCATTTTGCCAAAGCACAGATTGTCGAAATTAAAGAATTCCTGTGCCTCAAGCGGAACGCTCAGAATGAATAGAAAAAATATGAGTATGATTTTTTTCATTTAATGTATTTACAATTATTTTATTCGTGTAATAATTCTATCCAGCCTTTTATTGGTTTGCCATTGCCGCCTCCAAGACTGATCACATAGAAATAAGTGCCCGTTGGCGCCAAGGCATCTGAATTACCGAGAGTACCATTCCATTTTTTATCAATGTTATTATATCCGGTTGCATGATATAAATGTTGTCCCCAACGGTTATAGATATCAACTTCAGCATTTGGATACTGATCAATATTCTCAATAAATAAGAAATCATTTTTTCCGTCACCATTCGGTGTCATACCATTAAATACGTTGATCAAACACGGGGCTGTATTATCATTGATCACAATATTCTCGATTTTAACAGAATCAGAAGGTACCGTCAATGTTCCGTTATTTGTAACTACTAATACAGAATACGTACCCGGTACAAGATCTCTTACTGTTGCACAATCGTTGGTCGGACATACTGTTGAAGGATACCAGTAATACATATAAGTAACCTGTCCCTGAGCGGCAGTTGAAATACCGGTCAAGGTATTAGTAATAGAAATAAAGCCATCTGTTTTACCAAGACAGCTTACATCATTATTAGCTGCCTGGCTCATTAAACCAAATTTACCTAACAAACAAGGTTGAAGAAACCCTTGCGTTACGAAAGTAGATCCTCCCACTGTAGTTGCAATAACAGTTTCGCCAATGTTGTAATAGGCGTCATAACCTGTAGCGCCAACAGCGCCACCGCCACCCGATGAATTTATAACCTGGATAGGAATATCCTGCGCTCTCGAGATGAAAGTGATCCCAAGAATTAAAGCGACGATAAAATTAATTTTCTTCTTCATATTATTCAATAACTATATAATTAAAATCAAATTGGTGACCGCTGTTAATAGGAATTCCGGCAGCACTCTGGTTACGTACATAAAGCCTGAATCCGAGATTAGCGGGCAAAATGGTGGTATGATAACTTAGTCCAAAAACTTCATTAGCAGGAGATACAACAACGGTTGGAGCGCTTGCATACGGTTTATTAAATACAACTGTAAAAACCATTTCATCAGAGGTAGCAGAATACGAACCAAACACAAAAGAAAATGTACTTACTGCGCGCAAATATCCTTTAGTATCATTACTGGATGCCCCTACCGTACTTGACGTGAATGGAAAGGCGGTGAGACCTGTACCTGTTGCCGTGAAAGTAACAGCCGGCGCAATGCCTACTGCCTTTATGTGGCCATTATTGAAAATAATTCTTCCTGTTGCGGAAGCATTGATCCCAATATCAGAACTGGTTGTAGCTCCGCCTGAAATATTAACTAATCCTGCAGTTGTACCATTATTACCTATATAAAATTCTCCGTTACTTGTAAAAGTGTGATAAAAAGTATTTAAAAGCGGATTGCCAATATGGAGGTGGTCGATTGCACCCTGTTTATCATAAGCTAACGACACTCCGTTTGATGCATCGTCTCCCAAGAAAAGTCCTGCCGGGTTATTGGATGAAGAGCCTGCTGTATTTATTAACCGTAGTATCGGCCTTGGGGTAGAGCTGAAAATAGAGTCGTAAATACTCATTGCACTCAAGGTTGAAGGTGAATTTGGAATCTTTCCGAAGAAGAATTTTTGATTTGCACCATCCATGAAAAAGACACGTTTACCAAACAAACGGTAGGTTAAAGAGTTTGATGTGTTATCGAATGCTAAAAATGCTTTACTGATGTTCGAAGATTCACCAAACACTAAACCAACATTGTTTGAGCTTATACTTGTGGATAGATTTATATACGCATCATTTGTTATGCTGTGTACGTGCAATTTTTCGTTTGCACCAACACCTGTAGGTAATCCGATCCCGACAACATCAGAATTGTTTATGAGATGTACGTTTTGATCAGGACCGATCATGGTTCTTCCCCATGGACCACCTCCCGCCGGTAACCAATGTGTTCTTCCATTTAAACCTCGTGTAAGAACATCTCCCAAACCACCAGGTGTGCCAACTATAATACTATCGTTTATTAAAACTTTTCCTTTATCAAATATCGCTGAGTAGTTATTGAACTGAACCGGCCCGAATGATGATGCATACAAACCGATCGACTTTCCGGTTGCAGTACTGCTTGATGAACCTAAAGCTATCATGCCGATAGCATCGCCTCCCGGTGAAGAACCTTGTGCAACAGAACCAACTGCAGTACCATTATTATTAACATTAAATCCGATAAAATGTCCGCCCACAATAGGGTTGATCGTTAAGCTCCCCGAGTTGACTGCGTTTCCTGAAATAAAACCCCTGATCGCCGCCTGGTTCGCTACAGCGTTTGTATGGTACACAAAAAGTGCCGCACTATCAAGACTGCTATAAGTTGAGACTTTCATTTTATTATTCCCGTTTATTACACTTTCACCAATCACAACTTGTTTTCCGTCATTAAGCACATTATCATGCACTATCCATGTATTCGACGGATCGTCCCAATATAAAGTTTGGCCCGTTAAGGTACCGGTTGGTAATGCAGTACTGTTCCCTGATTTCTCGGCGTATAATGCATAGGGTACGGATAATAACTTGCTTGTGCTTACGGTTGAGAAACTATTTCCGCCGGTGGGATCCACTCCTACTCGTATAAAATACGGGCCTGTTGCCCAATCTATAGCAGAAAAAGTTCCGCTATTCACAGCGCCATTACCAATAGCAGCTGTAAAAATACCTGCAGAACTTGGCATGGAAGTAGTCTCTTCATCGTACACCACAAAACCGGTTGCGCTGCCCTGAATTATTTCAAACCGCAAACCAACTAAAGTTGTAACAAGGTTTCCGGAAGCATCGCGAGCGATACCCTGGTAATTTAAAAATTGCGGAGCTTGTGCTTTAAACAATAAGCTAATAAATAAAAATACTATAACTGAACATTTTTTCATACTACTCAATAATAAAATAATTAAAACTAAAAGTTGTGGCTCCAAGTGTTGTAGGGAACGGCGCTCCGTTTGTACGGTAAACCCTCACAATAAAGTTTGCAGGGGAAGCTGTAAGCACCATAAAACTCAGACCTCTAAGATCAGTTATTGGGGTTATTAAAACCGTAGGTGCTACTGCATATGATTTTTGAAAGTTATATTGAACGTCTATAAAAGCTGTACCTGCAAAACCTGTAGCACTGGTTGAGAATGAAATAACGCCCTTTACATCAGTTCCTACACAAGTCGGGGCAAATCCCGGCATTGTAAATCCACCGGCAACAGCGACACTAAATTGAGTTGGCGATGCGGGTGATGTTGATTTTAAATGCCCGTTCTCTAACCAAACCGCAGCATTAGAACTTCCTGCAACTGTTGGTCCGTTTATAGCATGTATAGCGGCGCCCTGACCGTTAGTTTGTGCGATAACAGCATCTGCTCCGTTTGTTGTTGAACCTATATCAAATCTTCCTGCAGGACCTGTTCCTGCAATTTTATTTCCATAAACTCCCGGACCAGCACCATTATTTTCACCACGCACACCTGAAGCTGTTGGATTCGAGTTATTACTTAAACCATATACACCATGTGCATTTGCAGATGAAGCTGCAGTAGTTTGAGAAGCGAAAATTGCAGCTGTGGTATTTGAACCTTCGATAACATGTAATCTTACGGTAGGATTTGCAACACCAACTCCCACATTCCCGTCATCCCTCACGTTAAATAAATTAGTACTGCCAATGTTGGTAACAACTAATGGGAATGTTCCTGCCCCTGTTGTTTTTCCCATAACGTCAAGACCACCAATAATGAATGCAGCGCGATTCATAACAGCAGAACTGTTTTGTGCGGTCATTGCATAATTATTACCGCTATTATTAAACAGAACCGTAGGATTTACTGAACTTGTATTGTTAGCCTGGATAGATTTTCCGGAACCTGTATTCAATGCAAAAATAGTTTCTGAGTTAGAGTTATTTGTAGCTACAACAGAACGTGCAGTTCCTGTATTATTGAATTGGGCAACGTCAAAACTGGCGTTATTCGTTGCATAAAGCACAGGGCCGGCCCCTAAGTTCGCCATATACACGGTTTCATTATTACCATTATTTGTGATCTGCATGGCGCGTCCATTACTTGTATTACTGATCATAGCAGTTTCGAAAGAACTTGTATTTGTTGCGAATAACGCTCTTCCGTTCCCGGTATGGTAAGCACCGAACGCATCACCTGAGCCTGCATTCTGCACAGTTAATGCCTGTGAAGGATTAGAAGTATTTGTAGAATTGAAATAACCTGCACTACCGCTAGTTCCGCCATGATTAATATTCACACCAACTCCGGTTCCTATTTTACTCAAGAAAAATCCATTTCCTGAACCGCCTGCAAAAATATTTATTGCATCCGCTGAACTCAATGAGTTGGTCATTGTTCCGTAGATCAAACCACCAAGTCCCGAATGATTTAAATTCAAAAGTCTGGCGTTGCTCGATGTATTGTTATTTGAGAAATACCCTGCATAACCAATACCATTATGGTTCACTTGCAATGCGGTACTACCGTTAGAGGTTCCGTTTACATTGAGTTGAATTCCATCTCCGTTCGGACCATTGTTATCAATAGTAACTGCCGCAGTTGATGCACCATTGTTCTCAACCCGGAAAACAGGACTTGTTAAAGCTGTGTTCTGATTCAATACCTGAACAACAGGATTTAAAGTATTATTACCTGCAGGAGTAAGCATTACTTCTAACATAGCGTTACCACTGGATTGACCTACTGCAACTTTGTTAGTGCTGGGATTTGCAGCAGGGTGTATAATACCTGATGTTACTGTCCATGGTCCACCGCCAAGAGTTGCTGTACTAACTGATGTACCTTGTGTAACGGTAAGCGTGTTACCTGTAGCAGAAATAGAAGCTGCCGGAACACCAACTACATAATTGGGATGCGAACCGCTAACGGTAGCCACCCCTGCTCCTGCTAAAGTTGTAGGCTGAACGTTTATTGAATAGTTATTCAGAGCTAATGGTGTTATTGTGTTTGGTGCATTGATCTGTAGTGTAGGTGTTGCTGCACTAATTGTATAAGAAGGTGCAGACCCGCTCACAACCACGTTTGAACCACCGGAGGTCACACTTGTTTGTGCTGCACTTGTAATGGTATAGTTAGGATAAGAACCTGACACTCCTGCTCCTGTAATGTTTGTTGGGGCAATATTTATCGAATAGTTACTTGCGCTTAAAGTGCTGGCTGTATGCGGTGGATTTATCTGAAGGTTAGTTGCTGCTACTGTTGATGCAGCCGGAGAGGTAACCACAAAGTTCGGGTATGTTCCGGATATTGTTGTTGGTCCGGCACTGGTAAATGTTGGTGATTGAACACTAATGGTAAAACTGCTTCCTGCACCAACCGGTGAAACACTTGCAATGCCTTGTGAGAACATTGCTACAGTATTACTTCCTGCACCAACCAAAGTGGTGGTTGCAACAGCAGTACCCTGAGTTAAAGTTAAAACATTTGTTCCGGTATTGTAGTTCAATGCAGGAGGAGGAACATCGATCGTAAATGACGGATGAGTTCCGGTGACGGATGTAATACCAGATGGAATTAACGTTGGGTTGGGCGCCGTATTTGTGATAGTCCCTCCTGTTATTGAAATTCCTGTACTCGCAGTTAAAGCGGCAGGTGTGATCGTATAATCAGGATAAGCGCCAATTACATTCGGACCTGTAATATTTACTGTTTGATTTGGTGCAGTATTTGTGATCGTTCCACCTGTTATTGAAATCCCTGTACTCGCAGTTAATGCTCCCGGAGGGTTTATTGTAAAGTTCGGATAAGTTCCGGTTACGTTCGGACCTGTGATATTTACAGTTTGAGTATTTCCTGCTTTCTCTGCATACAATGCATACGGAACAGATAATAACTGGCTCGTTCCAACTGTTGAATAGGAAGTTCCGCCTGTTGGGTCAATACTTACCCGAATACTATAAGGACCCGTAGCCCAATTAATAGAAGAAAATACGCCGACCTGGTTGATACCATTTCCAATCGCCGCTGTAAAAACTCCCGCAGCTGAAGGTGTAACAGATTGCTCTTCTGTATAAACTGGAGTAGACCCCTGAAGGATCTCAAACTTAATACCAATATTGGAAGTAACTACCGAACCGCTTGCATCACGGGCAATACCCTGGTAATTTAAAAATTGCGGGGCTTGTGCGTAGATGGCAGAACCACCCAATAAACAAATTAATACTAGTAATTTTTTCATTTTTTATCTTATTAAAAACCCACTGAATGAATTCATCTTATCAGTTCCGGGGAATGCATTTGATATAGTACCTGAGGTAGCTGTTGAACCTGTTACTCTTAAGACGATAATGTCATTTTTATTGAGAGGATAAGGTGTTGCGCAATGCAAGACTGTATTCATAGTATTCCCGGTATCAGGATTAGATTGCATACACCTGTCGAGTACTGTTGCAGTAGTTGAGTTATATATCTCTAGAACACAATAATTATTTCCTGTTGCCGAAGGATTAATTGCAACCATAACACTTGCTTCCAGAAAATAAACTCCGTTCTCAGGTACCTGGTATCGTGCACCGGAAGCAGCAAAAGAAAATCCTCCGCCGTTATTGTAAATTGTACTGCTTGTATAGCCACCTAATGTATTTCCAACGTTACTCAATGTAGTTGTGCTGATGGTAACCGGAGTACTCGGCACAAATGCTCCTTTGAATCCGATATTAGGCGCCCATTTTGCATTTCCTGCTGCATCACGGGAAACCAACACCGACCCAACATTCAAAGTACCCGGTCCGGATATCCTGATACTATCGGTATGTGTTTGTCCTTCTACATCCAACGGAGTTATAGGGTTAGTATTCCGGATTCCAACAAAGGCATTGCTTTGCTTTAAGAATATTTGGTTCAAATGTCCATTGGGATAAGTACCGAGAATAAGATCGTATGGGGTACCAGGAACTGCATCAGTATATAAACGCATTGCAGTTCCAATATTATCCTGCACAAGCATTTTTGTTAAATCAGAAGAATTCGGACGGAAAATGCTTAATCCTCCTGAAACATCCAGTTTACCTTGTGGGTTATTGGTACCTATGCCAACGTTTCCTGTCGGACCATCAATAACAAATCTTTCCTGACCGGAAGTTGCATCATAGAAACTAATTCTATCAGATCCTGCAGCATAATTAATAATATTCCATTCCCTGTTTGGATTCTTAAACATAATTCCGTTTGGCACTGTGGAAGAAGTGCTTTCTACTTTTATATAAGTAGAAGTACTTGACGCGACATGTAATTGATTAAGCGGCCCGTTGGTTCCTATACCAACAAAACCACTACCGTTTTTAATGATCATTCCATCACGCGAATTTCCTCCTGCCGCAAATGGCGGGTTCGGTGCAGCCAACGATTCAAATACAGCAAATTTCAGGTCACCCCCTTGTTCATAGATTCCTGTGTATCCGCTGTTAATTCCGCCTACTCCGCCTAAAAACAAACGGCTTCCTTGCAAACGTAAACTTCCGTTGACATCTAATTCGGAAACGGTGAAGTTGTTTCCGATCGCAACGCGACCTGAAGGATCAATAAATATTCTATCGGAAACGCTACTGGTTCCAAAACTCATTGTACCGTTAAGGTTATCGTATTTGATAGATCCGGCAAAATGATTTCCCGCATTACCAAAAAACAAGCTTGAATTTGTACCTGATAAAATGGATACTGCGGTATTGCTTCCTGTCTCAACTTGCAATAATTCAGTCGCTATACCAACGTTTCCGATACCTAAATTTCCGGTAGCGTTGAACAAGCGCATACGCTGACTATTACTTGTTCTGAAAACAAGATCCTGCGCATCCGTTGTGCCTAAAAAGTTAACGCCAGGGTTTGTTCCGGTATTTCCTAATGTACTCCATGGTGCAGAAGTTCCTGTCATTACTGTTCCAAGCGTATAGTTCGGAGCGGTTCCTGCAAGTGTCAATCCGTTGCCTGCGGTATAATGAGGAATGGTTATTGAATTACTTCCCGCCGAGATCACATTACTGTTAGTTCCCGAAATAGTTAAAGTTGGTTGTGGTAAAGAGACAGAGGTATTACTGATACCGTTAGTTAGAACACCGGTTGAACTATTTGAAAAGTTCAGGGAATAAGTCGGAGATACAACTGTATAACTCGGTGCTGATCCGTTCACCACCATATTTGTGCCGGCTGTTACTGATGTTTGTGCAGGTGCAGACGGGAGCGCTACTGAGTTACCGCCCGTGATACTGATACTTCCTGAACCAATTGATAAACTTGGAGTAGCGTTAATAGTAAAGTTAGGATAAGCGCTATTTACGGTCACATTAGTTCCGTTAGAAATAACAACTGTTTGATCCATAGCAGTATTTGTAACTACTGTTCCTGAAGTAAATGCGATACCTGCTCCACTGGTATATGTAGTTCCTGTAGGTAGAGTCACTGTATTTCCATCAGTGATACTTAATTGATTTCCAACAATGGTTAAAGATGGTTGTGGTACTATCGTGAAACCAGGACCCGTACCACTAACAAGAATACTTGATCCTGTTGCCGTTATACTTGTTGCCGGCGTTGGTGTAATGGTAAAGTTCGGATATGTTCCGATTGCACCGGTGATAGTTACCGTTTGATCCATCGCCGTATTTGTGATAGTCCCTCCTGTTATTGAAATTCCTGTACTCGCAGTTAAAGCGGCAGGTGTGATCGTATAATCAGGATAAGCGCCAATTACATTCGGACCTGTAATATTTACTGTTTGATTTGGTGCAGTATTTGTGATCGTTCCACCTGTTATTGAAATCCCTGTACTCGCAGTTAATGCTCCCGGAGGGTTTATTGTAAAGTTCGGATAAGTTCCGGTTACGTTCGGACCTGTGATATTTACAGTTTGAGTATTTCCTGCTTTCTCTGCATACAATGCATACGGAACAGATAATAACTGGCTCGTTCCAACTGTTGAATAGGAAGTTCCGCCTGTTGGGTCAATACTTACCCGAATACTATAAGGACCCGTAGCCCAATTAATAGAAGAAAATACGCCGACCTGGTTGATACCATTTCCAATCGCCGCTGTAAAAACTCCCGCAGCTGAAGGTGTAACAGATTGCTCTTCTGTATAAACTGGAGTAGACCCCTGAAGGATCTCAAACTTAATACCAATATTGGAAGTAACTACCGAACCGCTTGCATCACGGGCAATACCCTGGTAATTTAAAAATTGCGGGGCTTGCGAAAACGAAATGGCGCTAATAAAAAGCAGAATGAAAAATAGAAGTTTCCTCATTTTTTAAAAATTTACTAAAGTTAATGAATTAAATCTTAAAGACAAAAGCCTTATAATATTGACAATCAATAATATAAAATAAACATTTTATTAAGATTAACAGATTTTAGCTTTAAAGAAAATGAGCTAAAAACAGGGAAATGCAGGTTTATTTTTGATCTAAAACCGACCTGATATTTGGTTTAAAGTATAAGGTGCTTTTTAATATCTTTCCGTCTTCGCGATAAATGGGTTGCCCCTTTTCATCCAGCTTACTCATATTGCTTCGATGGATCTCATCATACACTTCTTCTATTTTGTGCTGCAGTCCGTGTTTTAAAATTGTCCCGAATAAAATATACAACTGATCGCCTAAGGCGTCAGCTATTTCAACGATGTCACCATTTTTACAGGCTTCAAGATATTCTTCATTCTCTTCTTTAATTAAGTTATAACGAAGCGTATAATCCCTTTCATTTATCAGTGTAATTTCAGCGGCATTTCCAATTTTAAAGATCTCATGAAACTCTTCAACTGATCTTATTTTTTCGTATAATCTCGACATGGCAATTATTTTTTTGAAGATTTATTGTTCGTGTAAGCGGTATTCAATGCGTCCAATACCTGGTAGGTAATTTCTAATTTAGGATTTGCTAACAAAATAGTAGGGACTGCTGCGGTGTAGGCCATGATATAATCGTATTTCCCGTCGTAATTCTGTACCAGGAAATTTTTTACATCTCTTTGCAACTGATCATTTTTTTCCTGCATATCCATTGCTAATTTATCCATCTGGATCTGTTTATTCTCTAATTCACGCTGCTGCCTTTCCAGATCGCGTTTCTTATTTTCCATTTCCGCCGGAGGTAACAATCCCGCTTGCGCTGATTGTTGTGCAGCTTCATAATCTTCCTGAAACTTCTGACTCATCACCTGCATTTGCGATTCCAAAGCAATACGTTTATTCTTTAAAACTTTCACGTAATCAGAAATAAAAAGGTATTTCTCATTCAATGTATCAATATTTATATAGGCGATCTTTGCATTGGGCAACGGATCGCTTGCTGAATTAATGATCACCGGTTTTTTCACTTCTTTATCTTTATCGGAACCAGTTTGAGTAGCAGCACCTCCTCCATTTTTAAGAGAATTTACCTGGTAAAATAAAATTCCTACACAAATTGCGAGTGCCGCGATTATAGCGTATAAAACATTTTTCATAATACTTGAAATTAATTTTGAGGCAAATATACCAAGCTATTGAGCTTTCTCAAACAAATTCAGCTTTTCGATATAAACAAGTTTTACATCTTCATTAGTAGAATTACTGATAACTTTGATATGTTCGAATACCCTCTTAAAAATACGTTTTTCAGGATACAATGGCGTTTTTAGCTCGGTCAGGCACCATTCTTTAGGATACACAACATATTGCCCGCCTTCGTAATAAGTAAAATGCCTTACGTAATAAGGCAACCTGTTGTAGGCCTCATCACTTAAGATCATTTTTGCGTTATGATTATTTCCGGAGTATAATGAGAAAGAAAGATAAGTTTCCCATTTTCCGGCGAGGTTAAATACCGGCAGGATCCAAAACAAAAGCATTACCAGGTAAAAGACAGGCAGTTTGAATAAATGTGATACCGAAAAAAAACGCTCATTGGTCTTACCGGAAAATAACAACAATGCTAATATGATCATAATGATATTCCATGGCCAAACTACAGCGTTATAATTATTTCCGAGCGGCCCCATCAATAATAAAATGATAACATGGAGCAAGATCACCAATGGGATCGCTATGAAGCGCACAGGCTTTATCAGCAAACCAAATCCAATGAAAAGTTCAATAAAAGGAATGACGTATCCCGTTTTATTAAGGGTTATCATTTGCCTGTCACTTACAAAAGCGGCAATTGGTTTTATGAACCATGGATAGGTTTCATTAACGAAACCCGGGTTGAATTTCTGTAAGCCACTATAAACGTACACCGCACAAAAACATAACTGAAGAATGATGAAGAAAGAATTATAATTATTCACATTATCGATACGCCAGTTATAAAAGAACAATACCAATAAAAAACTATTGTAAATAAAGAACCAGGGCTGTAACCTGTTCTGATCTAATAATACGAAAGCAAGATTCAATACCAACAAGAGAAAAATAAGCAATCTCGTTTTATCTGCAACCATCAATAAAAGAATAAGAATTATCTCTGCTGCAAATAAAATATAATCATAAGGCGGAGCAATATACCAATTACTGAAAACTGGACAAACCGGATACCAGCGTTGTCCGGCCCACAAATTATACGAACACAACATCGAGAACAATAACCCAAGGGCAACAACGATCTTAATTAATTTTAAACGGTGAAAGATATTGAGCTGTAAACCTGTTGCCATTTAGTTCATGCGGCCATAACAATAAAAATATTTTTTATAGTAGGCATCGTTAAGATCACTTATCAGAACGCCCTTGCTTGTGGAAGCATGAACGAATTTATTATTTTTCAATATCACACCAACATGACTCACTTGCTTACTGTTGATCTTAAAAAAGACCATATCACCTTCATCAGCTTTTCGTTCACTTACTTTATCGCAGGCTTTTGCCATATCATCTGCACTGCGCGGCAATTGTTTTTTATATACCGAAGAATATAAATTAATGGTTAAGCACGAACAATCAGTTCCGCTTTTACTGCAACCGCCGTATTTGTACGGAACTCCATACCAATCGGTAACGAACTCATACAGTTTTTCGCCACGTATTTCTTTTTCACTCACACCCAAAATGGTGGCTACGTTCTTTATTTTAACATCAGAAACTTTTGCAGAATCATTTTTAACCGAAGTAGCAACTTCTTTATGACTATGACACGATACAATAAAACCGATCACGATCAGGGCGGCTGAAAGGGTGATTATATGCGATTTTTGCGGCATCCCTTAAAGTTATTTCAGATTATAACAGACTCCTTGTTAAAAAGAGTCAGGTTGTCTACATTCCATTGTTGAAAAAGGCGGAGATAAAAGCACTTTTATTTAAGTTTCCCGTAACATTACCACCCTAAAAATTGCTATATTTATCCACTTGTAACCGTCCCCATGGCAACACTAACAGATACAACAAAAGTGAAAACTAAGATCCCCGTTGATTCGTTAAAAAAAGCATACAGACTCATGTGTACTGCAAAGAGTTTAACTGAGTTATATGAAGCTAATAAAGAAATTACCGCTAAATACGTTCACGCGACTTCACGCGGACATGAAGCTGTTCAGATAGCACTCGGGTTACAGTTGTTGCCCCAGGATTTTTTAAGTGCTTATTACCGTGACGACAGTATTTTGTTAGCAATGGGATTAGAGCCTTACGAGTTAATGTTACAGTTATTAGCAAAGCGCGACGATCCTTTTTCAGGAGGAAGAACTTATTATTCCCATCCGAGTTTAAGGCGAGATGATATGCCGAAGATCCCGCATCAGTCGAGTGCCACAGGTATGCAGGCTATTCCTACAACAGGAATTGCAATGGGCTTGCAGTATCTCGAAAAAAATAAAATGGTAAAAGAATACGACGGACTGAATCCTTTAGCCGTGTGTTCTTTAGGTGATGCCAGTTGTACTGAAGGTGAGATTTCAGAAGCATTTCAAATGGCTGTACTGAAAAAATTACCTATACTTTATTTTATCCAGGATAACGAATGGGATATTTCTGCTAATGCAAAAGAGATCCGCGCGCAGGATATCACAGAATATGCAAAAGGTTTTAAAGGTTTAGAGACCAGAACTATTGACGGAACTGATTTCATTGCTTCTTTCAATACGGTAAAAGAATGCCTGGAGATCATCCGTAAAGAACGCCGCCCCATGTTAATTCACGCGAAAGTTCCTTTGTTGAATCACCACACTTCAGGTGTTCGCAAAGAATGGTACCGTGATGATCTTGAGGAAGCGGCTAAGAAAGATCCGTTGCCAAAATTGAGAAACCAGTTATTGGTTGCAGATGTTACAGAGAAAGAATTAAAACAGATTGAGGACGAAACACGGGTTTTAGTTGAAGCTGATTATCAAAGAGCATTGTTAGCTGAAGATCCAAGGCCTGAAGACCTAATGACGCACGAATTTGCCCCTACTCTGATTACAGAGGAGAAAGGAACGCGTGAGCCTGTGGGTAAGGAAAAGACAGTTATGGTGGACAGCGCTTTATTTGCTATCCGCGAATTAATGGCGAAACATCCGGAATGTTTATTATACGGACAAGACGTTGGCGCGCGTTTAGGAGGTGTTTTCAGGGAGGCTGCAACACTAGCCCAGCAATTCGGAGATCACAGAGTATTCAATACACCAATACAAGAAGCTTTTATAGTTGGATCAACTGTTGGGATGAGTGCGGCCGGATTAAAACCAATTGTTGAAGTTCAGTTCGCCGATTACATTTGGCCGGGCCTGAATCAGTTATTTACTGAAGTATCACGGTCTTGTTATTTAACCAATGGAAAATGGCCTGTAAGCATGATCTTACGTGTTCCTATTGGCGCTTATGGCAGTGGCGGTCCTTATCACTCAAGTTCAGTCGAAAGTGTATTAGCGAACATCCGAGGAATAAAAATTGCTTACCCAAGTACTGGAGCAGACTTAAAAGGATTAATGAAAGCAGCTTATTACGATCCTAATCCGGTGGTGATGCTTGAACATAAAGGTTTATACTGGAGTAAGATCAAAGGTACTGAAGACGCAAAAACAATTGAACCGGATGAAGATTATATCATTCCATTCGGTAAAGCGCGTTTGGTTCAAGGTGCAGATGAATCAGAAGTCAAAAAAGGAAATACGCTGACCGTTATTACTTACGGTATGGGTGTTTATTGGGCGAAGAATGCTGCTAAGAAATTTGCAGGAAAAATTGAGATCGTTGACCTCCGCACAATAATGCCTTTAGATGAACAAATGATATTTGAAAGTGTAAAGAAACACGGCAAGTGTATTGTGTTAACTGAAGAACCCGTATTCAACGGATTCGCGCAGGGAATTGCTTCACGGATCTCACAAAACTGTTTTGAATATTTAGACGCGCCTGTAAAAGTTGTAGGTGCTGAGAACTTACCTGCCATCCCACTCAACTCCACTTTAGAAAGAACAATGCTGCCAAACGCCGATAAAGTTGAAGCAGCAATTAGCCAACTGTTAGCTTATTAATGAAGGAATGGGCCAAACATATAGCAGTAATAGTTCTCCTGTTACCGCTTTTGTTCTTCAATATAAAAAACACCCACGACTGGGGAGATGATTTTGCACAATATCTTCTTGAGGCAAAAAATATCACAGAAGGCAAGCCGGTTTCACAATCTGATTTTGTCGAGAATCCCAATTATGTCCTTGGCCCTAATTGCTATCCCCCGGGATTTCCCATTCTTATTGCATTAACATCTTTCGAGGTCGGGAAACTAAATGTATTGTTATCATTTTTTTTACTATGTATAGGTTATTTTTCATTCCTGCTTTTCAATAAATGGTTCCATTTTCCGGCGGCACTGGCTATGTCGTTAGTGATCGCCTACAATCCTCTTTGCCTGCAATTTAAAAATGATATCGTTAGCGACCTTCCTTTTGCAGCGTTCTCACTTTTATTTTTTGTATTGTATCTCTCCGGCAATAAAAAGACCTGGATGCTTATACTCTGTGGTTTTGTGCTTGCCTTTGCTATTGAGATACGTGTTGTCGGCTGGGTCCTATTCATCGCTGTGATCGCTGAAACAGGTTACAAAATGGCTGTGAAATATTTCAAACACAAACAACATAAAATAGATTGGAATTACATTAAGCACGAGATCTGGATCGTAAGTTCCGCCCTGGTATTCTATGGTATCTTTTATCTGCTGTTTCCTGTGAAGGTCACTTACTATCCGAACCCCATCAAACAAACCTTATTTGAAACTATATCCATTAATGCTAATTACAATTACGCCACCTTAAAATATTTTTTTTCCTGTTTTGACGAAGGATTCCTTAATTTCCTTGTATCCTACGGAATAGTATTCACCGCGCTTATCGGTATGCTGATCTTTATCTTTAAACCCGATCAGCTTAAACCTACCATATTCCTTTTCTTTTTCATAGGGTATCTTAGCTCTGTTCTGATACACGATTACAGCAATTACGGTTTCCGTTTACTTTTACCTGTGATTCCGCTTATATTATTTTTTGCGGCTTATGCTTTATTCATTATGCTCGCGATCGTCCCGTATAAACAATATATAGTTTTTTGTCTTAGTTTATTAGTGTTGTTCTGCTATAAGCAACATGCTATGCACGTTCTTAAATCGGGAAAAGATATTATCCCCGGTCCTTATACATTTGAAGCCAAGGCAGCACTTCTTTACATTCAAAATAATGTTCCGAAAGAAGCCGGGATCATGTTCGCTAAACCAAGAGCTTTGACCTATTTCACCGGTCATAAGACTTATGTTAATACGGAGATGGCAACACAAAAAGTAATTAAAAGCGATATTGAAAAATATAAGCCGGATTACTTCCTTGTGGCATTCGACGCAACGGATGATTCTACAAAAAAATACTTCTCACAAAACCCTCCCGAATGGAAAATACAATATGCAACCGAGAAGTATGTGTTGTTGAAGCATGAGAGAAATTGATCATACAGCTTCAATCGGTTGAATCCCGATGGGATTCTTACTCTTTTATTTTGTTTTATTACCGATATTAAATCCCTACGGGATTTTAAATCTTTTTGTTAGCTTTTTACCGATGTTAAATCCCAATGGGATTTTTTTGTCTGTTGTTGTTTCTGTTACCTGCATTAAATCCCTACGGGATTTTAAATCTTTTTGTTCGCTTTTTACCGATGTTTAATCCCTACGGGATTTTTGTCTGTTGTTTTCTGATACCAACATAATTCCTATGGGATTTGTCTGTTACTGTTTTCTGTTACCTACATTAAACCCCTACGGGATTTTAAATCTTTTTTGTTCGCTTTTACCGATATAAAATCCCTATGGGATTTGTCTGTTATTGTTTTGATACCAACATAATTCCTATGGGATTTGTCTGTTACTGTTTTCTGTTACCGATATTAAATCCATACGGGATTTTTTTGTCTGTTGTATTTTTATTTTACCGATATTAAATCCTTACGGGATATTTGTCTATTATTATTTTCTGATACCAACATAATTCCTATGGGATTTTAAATCTTTTTTGTTCGCTTTTTACCGATGCTTAATCCCTACGGGATTTAGAAACATTATGCTGCATTTTATCCCGTAGGGATTTAATATCGGTAACTGACCCCTATCGCTAAATACCTTAAAATCCCGTAGGGATTTAACCAGTTGAGCGAAAGGACAGCCTCTATTTCACTAAGATAAAATACCAACAATAATCTCACAAACGCAATTATTTTGCTACATTTATCCCTATGAACGCAACAACTTTAAATATGGACTACAGAATAGAAAAAGACACTATGGGCGAGGTAAAAGTACCCGCTAACGTGTATTGGGGTGCACAAACAGAACGCAGCCGTAACAATTTTAAAATTGGTCCTGAGGCCAGCATGCCGAAGGAAGTCATTTACGCTTTTGGTTATTTGAAAAAAGCTGCCGCTTTAGCCAATCATGAATTAGGTGTATTAACTAAAGAGAAATGCGACCTGATCTGCAAAGCCTGTGATGAGATCATCGCGCATAAATTGGATGACCAATTCCCATTGGTGATCTGGCAAACCGGTTCAGGAACACAAAGTAATATGAATGCGAATGAAGTTATCGCTTACCGCGCTCATGTGATGAATGGCGGGAAATTAGCAGATGAACCAAAAGTCCTGCATCCGAATGACGATGTGAATAAATCACAATCCAGTAACGATACTTATCCGACTGCCATGCATATCGCAGCTTACAAACAAGTTGTTGAGATCACTATTCCGGGAATGGAAAAGCTGCGTGACAGTTTACAAAAGAAAGTAAAACAGTTTGAAAATATAATTAAAACAGGACGTACGCATTTCATGGATGCTACTCCGCTTTCATTAGGACAAGAATTCAGCGGATACGTTCAGCAGATCAACATGAGTATCCGCGCGTTGAAAAATGCATTGGAAGCTGTGAAAGAGTTAGCATTAGGCGGAACTGCAGTTGGTACAGGATTGAATACACCGAAAGGTTATGATGTTCTTGTAGCAAAGAAAATTGCTGAGTTAACTAAATTACCTTTTGTTACTGCACCAAATAAATTTGAAGCGCTTGCTGCACACGATGCAATGGTTGAATTGAGCGGCGCTTTAAAACGCAGTGCTGTTGCTTTAATGAAGATCGCGAATGATATCCGTATGTTATCATCAGGACCACGTTGTGGAATTGGAGAAATTATTATTCCGGATAACGAACCTGGTTCTTCAATTATGCCGGGTAAAGTAAATCCTACACAACCCGAAGCATTGACAATGGTTTGCGCACAGGTTATCGGTAACGATGTTGCTGTAAGTGTTGGCGGCAGTATGGGACATTTTGAATTGAATGTGTTTAAACCATTGATCGCGGCTAACGTTTTACAAAGCGCTCGTTTGATCGGTGATGCCTGCGTAAGCTTCACTGAAAAATGTGCTGATGGTATTGAAGCTAATTTACCTGAACTGAAAAAACATTTAGAGAACTCTTTAATGTTAGTTACAGCATTGAATACACATATCGGTTATGAGAAAGCTGCTAAAATCGCAAAGACCGCACACAAAGGCAATAAAACCCTACGTGAAGCAGCTATTGAATTAGGTTACGTTACCAACGAGCAATTTGATCAGTGGGTACGGCCTGAGGATATGATAGGCAGCCTTAAATAAAATTTAAGGCGGTGTCATTGCAAGTCCTGAACTTGACGAAGGGCGTGGCAATTTTATAGAAATAAAATTAAAGGGAGGCTGAAGCCTCCCTTTTTTTATGCGTGCTCCGAAATTGCCTGCAGGTATAAATACTCAGATTTATAGGTATAATCCAACTTTTAAAGGATCAGGATAAATTTATTTATCAACCTAGGTATTTATACCTACGTGTATTAATTTCTTTTTACATATAATTGACAAAACATTAAACCCCTTTCGTATGAAAAAAGGAATATTATACCTTATTGCAATTCTTTTCACTGCACATTACATTTTTTCACAAGACACTATTCGTGTTGTTCCCGGAACTTCAACAATAAAATATCTTCAGAGAACACCAACAGGGCCAACTATCGAAAACCGGGAAATTCATATAAAACTTATGTACTGGAAAGGTAAAGATCCGGATTCAGTCAGGACAAACATAACGCCAACTTTCGTTATTACTAATTACGGAACTGTAGTTACGGCAACAAACGTTACTAACCCAATTACAATCAATAAAAATGACGTAAGGGCAAAACATGATACACTGGAACTTACTATGTATTTTTCGATCAATGCAGTTACAAACCTGGATATGCCTGAATTTTTTGACATTAGACTTGCGGGAGCCGGCACTAATGTACATCGCGTAACAATTCAAAAAGACACCTCACGTTACAGAACAATTATTGTAACCGCTCCCCCGGTAAAAAAATACGTTGATACAAGTGATTGTATTACTTATCTTAATGGAGTAAATTTTGATTTTGACAAAAAAACGAATTCAAATTATGTTGGCATTTTTAATGTGTTTTGTCCGGAATTAAAAAGCTGGCCTGGAGAAAGCAGAAAATTCAGATATGGATGGGGGTTCAATGTAGGTTTAATGAAAACCAATTATGCAAAGGCAGGCGACAGTATAAATAATACGAGTTATTTCTCTGAAAACACACTTCTGAATCCTTTAGATAGTGTAAAAAACGGAAAAAAATATTTAAGACAATATAACAGACTGGACGGTGTTACAAAAAACACAACCTTCAGTGTTTTTGGCCAGCCAATGACGGGAGTATTTCTAGAAAATAAATTCAAATTACTTGTTCACGGCCACTTTGAATTTCTTGTCAGCAAATGGGTAACAACAAGTACAATAACAAATTTACAACAGGATACCGCGATTTTTAATGGTTCTGAAGATAAACCCACGGCTGTAAACAGGTTTGCAAAATCAACCTCTGACCCATTAATAACCGGCTCCACTATAACCTATTTAAGCTTGTACACGGGCTGGGGATTAACTTGTGTGATCAGCCCATGGAAAGGATCAACGGTCTTTGCACAATACAGTACCGGTAAGGTTGTGGATTTCGGTCAGTCAAAACCTTCAAATCAATCCATACCTGAAGATACAGAAAAAAATAAAGAATATGGCTTTTTCTTAACAAGGGCATCTATTAAACAAAGCCTGACAAGCAAGGTTGATGTTATTCTTGGGACTGAGATACGAGGCCTTTTTTCATTAAAGAACGGATATAGCAATGGTCCGGTTTATGCCTGCTACGCAGGTGTACTGATACAAACCGATGCCTTAAAAGACATTTTCAAGTAGGTTACTGATACTAATTTCAATTGCGATACAAAAAAGGAAGTAAATGCTTCCTTTTTTGTAAGAAAAATATAACTTCAGCTGTATTCCGTTTCTTACTTTTCCTTAATGAAACGTCCTGAACAAGCTTTAGCGAATCTTTTAAAAGAGAAAGAACTTACCATTGCATTTGCCGAGAGTATGACCTGCGGATTGCTTACTCACAAATTAGGGACTATCGCAGGAACTTCTGATGTTTTGACGGGAAGCGTTATTTGTTACCAATCGAAAGTAAAGACCGATGTTCTGCGAGTAAAAAAGACCATTATCAAAAAACATACACCTGAATCGCAGATCGTGACAGATCAGTTAGCGAAAGGTTTGAAAAAACTAATTAAAGCTGATGTCCACGCAGCTATTACAGGTTTAGCAGCCGAAGGAGCATCAGAAACAAAAACAAAACCGGTTGGAACTGTTTTCTATGCTTTTCTTTATAAAAAGAAATTGTACCGATCAAAAAAACGTTTTACAGGAAGCCCAATGCAAATCAAAGAAAAAGCTTGTGCGGAGTTTTTTAGGTTTCTATTGAAGGAAATTAAAATTTCTTGAATTTTTATACCCAGATTGCAACCAATTATCTAAGATAAAGCCCCACTTATGCGTTTGAAGGTCAAGCATCGTTTTTTAGTCGTATTTTTATAAAAGATGTTACTTAAAAAAATACTGCTTCTTTTTCTACTGCAACTTGGCTATTTAAATTTTTCTCAAACCTATTTTCAGAAATTCTTGCACAATACTGGAATGATAGGGCAAATCTATGAAACCCCAGATAAAGGATATTTTTTAACAGGTTCATTAAGTCCATATCCAGACGGTTATATTTCTAAGGTAGATAGCAACTTCAATATTATATGGAGTAAATATTTTCAAGGGCGCGGATTAGGCGGTATATTGAAAGTTAAAAACGGAAGTTATTTCGCTACATTAGGTACTCAACTTGTTAAATTTAATGATTCGGGTGTTTTCTCTATTGTTAAAACATATGATATAAAAACTTTTATGGGAGGATATTATATCAATATCGTTCAGACAGGCCCTAATAAATTAATTCTTGGTGGAAATGTTTTCGGAAATGGAAGTCCAAATGATTGGATGGTTACTGTAATAGATACCCTTGGTAATATTAATTGGGTAAAGCACTATGGCGGTTTCTCTGCTGACGACGGTGGATTTGTTGATGCTTTACCTAACGGAGAGATTTTAGTTTCGGGCGAACCTGAAAGCAATAATGATGGAACTTCTAATCAAAATTATGGTTTAATTAAATTAGACTCACTGGGGAATTATATTTGGGGGAAGGATTTTGGATCTGGAATGGGTGAATTCGGAATGAAAGCCAAATTAACTTCAGACAGCAATATAACTTATATGGGATTCGGGTTAGATAGTTTTTCGATAAAACAATATGTTTTGGTTGCTAAGTTTAAACTTAACGGAAATATAGTATGGATAAAAAAATACATATTTAAAACAGATGCCATGGCTCGCGACTTTGATGAAGATAGAAATGGTAATTTAATATTCACAGGCTCAATTAATGACGTTACAAATAAATGTTTTGCTTTTTCAATTGACAAGAACGGGTTACCTCTCTGGGCCAAAACATATGGAGATACTGCATTAGGAGGTGCTGGATTAAGCATTAAATTTGATAGCCGGAAAAATATTCTAATTGGAGGCATAAAGTCTTATCAAACTACATCTCAATATGGTTGCTTAATCAAGGCAGATGAAAACGGCAATACCTATTGTGCTGAAAAAAATTACACCTTTGTTGGCAATAACCCAAACTTCTTTTATGAAGTATTCGATTCATTAAAGCCAGTAACTGTTCTTACAATCGCATCAACACTTACTTACAATCCTGTCAGTTTAGTTTTTTCCGATTATTGCTTACCACCAACAATTTCTTCTACTATAAATAGCCCAACCATTTGCATAGGTAGCTGTGCAGTTTTAAGCTCAAGCTTAAGTGGTGGAGTTTTTCCATTTTCTTATTCTTGGACACCTAACATCGGAGCGGGCCCAGGCCCGCACACTGTTTGCCCTAGTTCAAGCAGTCAATATACACTAACTATTTCCGATAAATTAAATCAAACATTTAGCTCTGTATCTACAATATCTGTTACTTCTATTACTGCTAGTTTAAATGTTAGCCCGTTAAGTGGAATAGCGCCCTTGCAAATAAATTTGAGTAATCAATCTATCAATGCTTCCAGTTATAGTTTAAATTTTGGTGATTCTAATTCTTCTTCTTTTGTTCCAAACTACATTTATAATGATCCAGGAACTTATACTTTAAGTTTTATTGTATCAAATGCCTTTAATTGCTCTGATACATTAGATTTTCTTATTACAGTAAAACGAAAATGTGATCTTACAAAAGACATTCCAAATGTTTTTACTCCCAATAATGATGGAATCAATGATATACTGAAATTCGATACTTGTGAAGCTGAAAAGATTGATTGCAAGATATTTGACCGCTGGGGTTTATTGATCGCTGAAATTGATAAACCAAAAGGCTTTTGGGATGGACGTACAATTAGCGGTCAAGAATGTAGCGAAGGAACTTACTTTTATGTTTTAAAAATCACTTTACCACAAGACGAAAATCATATTGTAAAAAGTTTTGTTCAATTGTTCAGATAATCCATCTACTTCTTCCTCCTGCCAAATATCCCCGAAAGATACTTCTCATTAGGCATTAAAGAAGTCTGGATGCGTTTAGCGTAGCGGATACTATCGAGAATATCCTTTTGCTTCTCCTCTACCAGTTGTTTTTCGTGGGCTAATTCTTTAGTACGTTCCTGCACTTTTGCTTCCAATACCTCGAGGGCTTTTTCCTGTGCTTCGGCTTTTTCTCTGGTGAGTACATTTATTTTATCTCCTAAAGCGAACGATAAGAAAGCATAGAATGAAATGAATCCTAAATTATCAGAGCGGAACACTGAAATATTGAACCGGAGATCAACTATATTCAATCCGTTCAATAAAACAATAGAAACACCGATGGTTAAAAATATACTGCCGATAACTAAAAAACGGGAAGGTTTAAAACCTTTTCTCCAACTATATATACTAACGTAAAGCGAATATGCATACGCAATAATGAAGAGCGGGAAATAGATCAGGGGGGAATTAGGCACTACCAAACAAGGAACGCTGATCACTAGAGCCCAGATCAAAATAGTATTGTACTTATTTAATTTAGGGTGCCGTTCTTTCAGATTAATGAACCCTTTAATAAATAATAAATGAAAAATAATAACCATGGAGGCTAAAGGATGAGAAACGCTTTTCCTGACCGGAAAGTATTTCAGCCATACAAATATCTCTTTGGAGAAAAAACCAAAATCAGAAATGATGATGCTATGCAGTTGAATAAGGAAAAATATGGAAAGCGAATAATATAAATAAGTGACATCCCTGATAGAAAAGAACATCATCAGGTTATACATAAAGAACACCAATAAAATGCCGAGATACATTCCCCAGAAATAAGTGGGGGTTTCTTTTGCTTTTTCCGCTTTGTCGTTATTCAGTTTATCCCTGAATTTGTTTATAAAGAACGGCCAACGCGGATCAGCATGCAAACTTTCAAGATCCGAATCTGTCTCTGTTAAACCAAAATCAAGCCAATTGTATTTTACGCATGAATCAAGGTTTCTGAAAGCTTCATCTTTATTTCCGGCAAGCGCATATGAACAGGCATTGTTATAGAATAACTCACCATCCAATATACCTGAAGCGATCACCCTTTCATATTGGCGCGACGAAAGCTCGTATTGTTTATCCTGGTATAACTTAAATGCGTAAGGAATAACCGAATCCACAAAGTTGTTTTGCGCCTTTATAAAAAAGGAACAGAATAACATGAAAATAAACAGTCTTTTGAATTTCATCAGCTTGCTATGTAAATATAGCAATTTGAACCTAATCCTCTATCCTGATCTTCTCGATCTGCAGGTGTTTTTTGAATTTCTTTACTACCTCTTCCATCTCTTTGTCGCGAGCTTCAAGATCAGCCATGTCTAAATTAGAAGCTTCTACAATTGGCTTTAATTTGGCAATATTTCCTTCCATTTGTGCAATAGCAGTTTCAGTACTTTTTTTAGCCTCGTTATCAGGTAAAACTTCTGTTTTCTGACGAAGACCCGCAACAATTTTCTCTACATATTGTATCATGTCCCACGGGTTGTTCGGGGCATTCCACACAAACTCAATATTGCAAGTACGACATTTGTATTTATTACTAACCCACCCTTCAGGTGACTTATCAGTACCAATTAATTTCATTTTTTCTGCAGAGAAACATTTCGGACATTGGGCATTGTCTTTTATAAGATTTTCCAATTGTTCGCGTTCTGATAAAATGGTTTCACGTGTTTTTGCATGGAGATTGATCTGTTCAACCAGTTTATCGGAAGTAGCGATAAGTTCTTTGTATTCGTCGGGAAGTTTACCTTCTTCTAAAAGTTGCACAGCACGTTTCTTGAAAAAACCTACCAGTTTAATGACTTCTCTTTCTTCAGGTTTTAAATTATTCTCCATGAATCAAAGATAAAAAAACAGGATCGTATTACAAAGAAAGGTGTTGTAAGATTCGCACCTTTTCCCGAAAGAGCCATTATATGGAGCGAACACTCTCGCCGGATTCCACTTTTTATTGAGACGATTACTCATCCCTCCGTTTTCTGAAGGCATATAAACCAAAACTAAAGCCTATAAATGTCAGAAAAGCGAAATTATAGACCCTGTCTGTAAGCCTATCCGCCTTTAACTGCAATAATTTTACATCGCGGGTATGGCGGATCTTCTCTAATTCTAATTTCACCCTGGTGTCGAATAATTCAGCCCGTTCCTTATTCAATTCACTCATACATTTTTCGATCCTTTTTTTTTGGATCTGCGCTTCGATAGATTCTTCTATCCTGACCATATCATCTTTTGAGAAAGAAAGGACCGGAAGAAAAAACATTGCTAATATCATTAAAACGGTCTTCATGGCTATTTTTATTTTGGTTGATATCTGAGGAGGACAATTCCGCTTTTAAATGTTTTGCCGGAGATCAATTTAAGATCAACAGGCTTCTTTATATCAATGAATAAAGGTGTTCCCAAAGGAATAGCAATTGGGTCGATCATTATTTTAAATTCATCCACTAAACCATACTCGGCCAATTGGGCTAAAACATTTCCGCTTCCTAAAATGGTCATGTTCTTTTGCGCTTCCTGTTTTAATTTTTTCACTTCTGCAATCAGGTCACCACTTATAACTTTTGTATTCTCCCATTCTGCATGTTTCAGTGTTCTTGAGAAAACAATTTTATCAGCCCTACTTATACGTTCAGCTATTTCCGGCATTTGCTTTTTTGCTTCCTCACTTGACCACCAATCCACCATCATTTCGTAAGTACGGCGGCCGAACAACAAAATATTATCCGATTTCACAGAGTCATTGGCGAACTTATCCTCTTCATCACCCTGAATTTGTTTATGCCAGCTGATATCTTCGTCCGGCCCTTTGTAAAAACCATTCAGGGTAATAAAAGTAAAAGAGTTTAATTTTCTCATAATGTATTGTTGGAATTAACAATAAATTTAAAACTGTCTTTCAGCGCCTCTGATTAAAATAGTTAAACAACGGTTTTGAATAGCTGAAAAGGCGAAAAACCTGAATATGGGCTTGGATAATACTTAAAATAGAAATATATTCGTTTTCATAAATCTATTCTAAGAACTATGAAAAACTTATACCTTTTATTGATCCTTATTTCTACTTCGCTTTTATCTCAAAACTCGGAGATGGGACCCGAAATAAAATATTCCGATGAGAAATTCTTTGACAAAGCTGTTGGTTATGATAAGACGGGATTTTATTGCTTAAGGTTTAATACTGAGGGAAAAGGGAGGAATTATTTTTTAATGTGCTACAACCGTGCTACACTCGAACAAACAAAAAGTATTCCCCTTGGCATGCGCTTTACGCAATATGACAGGGACAATTATAGCATCAAACCGGGAATACCGGCCAAACTGATACTTACATCCTTTGTTAAGGATGGGAAATATATAGAATATTCTCAGGTTTTCTACGAAGAGAAAGGTCTATTGCAATTGGTGTTAAATGTATATAATACTACTTCCGGCGAACAAACCCAAACAGACAAAATACTTGGAGAAACCTCATGCAGTGTGGCAGGGATGTACATAGATAAATTCGTGGTAGTTCCCAATTATGATTCAACAAAAGTATTACTGGTTCTGCAAACGCTAGAAAACACCAACCCGGTAGCTAATTGCCAATTGATCAATCTTGAAAATTCTTCGAAGATATGGGAGAAAAAAATTACAGGTATAGGCGCATCCGGTATAGTGAGCACCTGTCATCAGGTTGATGAGAATGAGAATCTTTACTATTTTTTCTTACAAAGAAATGACAGCAAGGTTATTACAAATACTGGAATAGCAACTATTCTGAAGAACGAATCACAGCCTAAAGTTCTTGCTGAGAAACTTGCAACCAGCGGAAGTGTTTATTGTCCATCAATGACTTATATTAAAGAAGATAATGCTGTATATTGTTTTTACAATACTTCTAACGAATTAAAAGCCGGTTTCTATTACGCCAAAATAAAGAATGGTAAGCTTGAATTTTCAGATAACTACTCCTTCCCCGACAAAGTGATGGGTAAACTATTTTGTCCTACTTCGGGAAACCAAAAAGAGCGGAATAGTTTCACTCCTGTAAAATTTTTTAAAATAAACGGCTCTTATTTTCTGACCAGCCATATTGAATTATATTATACTATTGAAGGAAGACGTAGCCGTTGGGCAGAAAATATTAATGTGTGTAAATTAAGCACGAGCGGAACTATAGAATGGCACTCTGTTCTGCCTTATGACGGATCCCACAACCTTGTGCCTAATATTGATCATAATGATATAACTGATATTTCTATATTTAAACGGGATGATAAACTAAGTTTTGTTTTTATTGATCATCCAAAAAACGGTAAAGCTAATCCTGACCCGAACAACTTTGATGTATGCAAAATAAAAGGAATAGGGACCTATGCGAATACGAACGTACTTATGCTAAGTGTTGATAATACAGGATTGATCTATAGCAAGAATTTATTTTTGAATGAAGACACTTGGTTGATACCTGGTTCGCCTGCTTTAAAGAATAGTGATGATAATTTAATTATACGCGGCAAGAAAGGTAAAACTGAATTCTTTAAGGTGGTAAAATAATTTATATGAACATTTTCATTGCCACCATTAACCATACTATTGCCGAACTTACCCCGGAAGAATCGTGGCATTGTACAAAAGTGTTACGCTTTAAGACAGGAGATGAGATCGGACTGATAGATGGTAAAGGCAATTTTTACGAGGGACAATTAAGCGTTGTGAATGAAAAGAAATGTGTGGCTAATATCACCTTCGGTCCGCGAGTACAAAACAAACACCCCTATTATTTACATTTAGCAATTGCTCCTACCAAAAACATCGACCGTATGGAGTGGCTTATTGAGAAAGCAGTTGAAATTGGTGTGGATGAAGTGACTTTTGTACGCTGTAAAAATTCAGAAAGAACTGTTATAAAAGAAGACCGCCTGATCAAAATTGCAGAGAGTGCCGTGAAACAAAGTTTGCAGGCGTTCATTCCAAAAATAAATCCGCTTACCAACTTCGCTGATATTTTAAAAATAAAAGCTGATAATAAATTCATAGCTCATTGCGAAGAAGAAACCAAACAGCACTTAAAAAGTTTTGATCTTAAAAATAAAAACTCATTGGTTCTTATTGGTCCGGAAGGTGATTTTAGTACTGATGAGATCAGGCTAGCGGAAACTTCCGGCTTTACCGGAATTTCCCTCGGAGAAAACCGTCTTCGCACGGAAACCGCAGGAATTTATGCCTGCAATGTCTTTTCGTTAGCATGATTATCATTCTCCTTAAGGAGAAGATGTCACGCAACGCGTGACAAAAGAGGTCAGGCGTAAAAAGGACGTCTGATCATAACAACATTTCATTCAGTAAAGACCTCACCGTCCCGGCAGGCCGGGACTTGCTCTCCTTAAGGAGAGGGTTATTCTTGGATACTAAGAAATTTTCTTATCTTTAATACACTAAATCATCAGGCATGAGGAAAAATATACTTTTCTTTTTTATTGTAATATCATTTACAATTAACGCGCAGGATTGGACCTGGGTGCGTGGCAATAGTACAGGAAGCGTTGTTGCAAATTATGGTACAATGGGAGTTTCTGCTCCTACAAATGATCCCGGCGGACGCCATGGTGCGGCTTGCTGGACCGATGCTGCAGGGAATTTATGGCAATTCGGCGGAGAAGGTTACGCATCCTCTTCAACAATGGGCTGGCTGAATGATCTTTGGAAATATGATCCGATCACAAACGAATGGACATGGGTACGCGGGAATAATATTATTGATCAGAATGGCAAATATGGTTCACTAGGAGTTTCATCTCCAACTAATGAACCGGGCGCGCGTGAATTTCCAACATGGTGGAAAGATAACAATGGCGACTTCTGGTTGTTTGGCGGGGACGGCTTTGATGGTGTGGGAAATTTTGGCCGTTTAAATGATCTGTGGAAGTACTCTATCGCAACAAATGAATGGACCTGGATGAGCGGGGCATCTATTGCTAACTTAAACGGGAACTATGGAAGCCTAACGGTCTTCAGTCCTGCTAATATGCCAGGTGCACGACGTGGTGGTGTTGCCTGGGTGGATGCAAGTAATAATTTCTGGGTGTTCGGGGGTATAGGTTTTCCTGCGGCCGGTGGCGATGGCCATTTAAATGATCTTTGGAAATATGATCCTGTACTTACTCAATGGGCATGGATGAAAGGAAGTAATTTGATCGCCCAGAATGGAACTTACGGCCCGAAAGGGGTGGCACTCCCTTCTAACTGTCCTGGTGGAAGGGAATTTTCTGCCGTATGGAAAGATCCTGCAGGCGCTGTGTGGATATTCGGTGGCGGCGGTTATGCTGCTGCAGGCGGTCCGGGACATTTAAATGATCTATGGAGATACAATTCAGTTTCTAATAATTGGATCTATCAAAGCGGAACAAACCTGGTAAATCAATTTGGCTCAAACGGAACAATGGGTGTGCCTTCATCAACAAATATTCCGGGCGGAAGATACAGCCCTGTTTCTGTTTTTGATAATTGGGGAAATCTGTGGATGTTCGGAGGAATTGGTTATGCAGGAGTTCCCGGAATCGGCAGATTAAATGAAGCCTGGAGATATACGCCATCAACAGATGAATGGACATGGATGAAAGGTTTTAATGGCATTAATCAGAACGGAACTTATGGCACGATGGGAGTTAGCGCTCCTGTAAATACCCCGGGGGGACGTTATTATAATATCGGCTGGAAAGATCTGAATGGTGACATGTGGGTTTTCGGAAGCTTCGGATATCCTGCAACGGGCCCGATCAATAATCTGAATGATCTCTGGAAGTTTAAAGTTACTTGTGCGCCATATGATGTGACAGATGCTTTCGGGACAAATATTTGTACTGGTGATTCTTCGGTTTTGAGTGTTGCAACGGTGAGTTCAAGTATTGTTACATGGTACAACTCCCCTACTTCAACGGTTGTTTTAGGAACCGGAAATTCGTTTACAACGACAGCCCTCACAACAGGAAATTATACTTTTTATGCAGAAGGAACGCCTTGTAGTATGAGAGTTCCGATAACGGTTTCAGTTAGTCCTTGTACGAATGTAAATCAGTTCGGAGTTGGTATCCCGATAGCTATCGGGACGGAGTTAGTAGTATATCCCAATCCAAATAGCGGATCGTTTATTATAAGATCAAATTTGAATGAAGCTGATCTCGTTTTGTATAATACTTTGGGACAAGAAGTTTATAGAAAAGAAATTTCAGAAGGGAAAAATAGTTTGGAAGTTGATGTTACTAAAGGCATCTACTATTATTTTATTTCTAAGGACAAGGTGAAAGTACAGAGCGGGAAAATGGTTGTGGAGTGAGATATCTCCCCACCTTCGCGCCTTTGGCGACCCTTCTCGTTAAATTTGCTAAGGCAAAATTTTGACCGTCTCCCCTGTCAGGGGAGAAAAATTCCGTTTTTAAAAAAAATTATTCCACAGTATCCTTTGTCAATTGCATATCTGCAATTAATTTGAGAACGAATTCTAATTGTTGTTCAGGGGTCAGATCAGTGTTATCTAAAACGATCGCGTCTTTTGCTTTTGTGAGTGGATTTTCTTTCCGGTGAGAATCGGCGTAATCTCTTTTTTGTAAATTATGTTTTACTTCTTCTAAAGTGAAATATTGCCCGTGCGCTGTGTATTCATCCATTCTTCTTCTTGCGCGGATATCATCATCAGCGGTCATGAATATTTTTAATTCAGCTTTTGGGAAAACATTTGTTCCAATATCACGTCCATCTAAAATAACTGCGCCATTCTTTCCCATTTCACGTTGAAGGGCTACCATTTTTTCACGTACCTCATGGATAGCACTTACTTTACTTACGGTATTTGAGACTTCCATGCTGCGGATCTCGTGCTCAACATTTTCACCATTCAGGAACGTTTCAGAGGTTCTCTTTTGAGCATTGAATATAAAATCAACATTTATCAAAGGAAGAACCGTTATCAATTTTCTTTCTTCGATATTCTGTTTGTTATCAATAAAACCATGACGGAGCGCGTATAAAGTTACACAACGGTACATGGCGCCTGTATCAATATAACTGTAGTGTAATTTTTGGGCAAGAGCTTTAGCAAGGGTACTTTTCCCACAACTTGAGAAACCGTCGATAGCTATAGTGATATTTGACACATAGTAAATTTAGTGAGATTTTTGGAGAAACAAAACAACCTCACCGGTTCGCACGAGCGAACCTTCTCTCCTATGAGGAGAGGAAATTCCTCCTCTGAATGAAGGCCTTAGATACGTACGCCGATTATACAAACATCGTCAACTTGTTCCAGATCTCCTCTCCAGGCGTTGAAGCGTTGTTCTAATAATGACCTTTGCTCATCTAAAGGAAGTTTAGATGTTTCTATCAATAATTCTTTTAAGGGTTTATACTTGAATTTTTTCTTCTTCTCACCACCGAACTGATCCGCATACCCATCCGTAAATAAATAGATCATATCACCTTTGTTCAATTCTAAAGTATGAGTTACAAAAGGCTTTGGATTTTCAGTTTTTCCGATCGGCTGTTTAGTTGCATCTATTTCTTTCAATTCACCGTTATGAATATACCAGAATGGATTATTCGCCCCAGCCCATTGCACGTTATATTTCTTTGATGCTTCAACTACATCTGCCAATGATTGTCCTTTTGGTATCACTAACCTGCCCTTTTGCAATTTATTTCCGGGATTGGAATTTATCAACTGCACTTTAACGAAACTTATATCCATTCCGTCTTTTACATCCTGGCTGCTTTTGGTAAATGTTTCCAAAACCAGATCTCGTGTGCTATCAAGGATTTTCCCTGGCTCTGTTAAGCGTAATTCTTTTACACAACGGTTCAATGCATTTGAACAAACAACACTTACGAGAGCTCCGGGTACACCATGACCTGTACAATCGGCTGCTGCAATGAAAAGGGAGTTTTCTTCAGTTGGGGATGTTTCGAAATAATAAAAATCACCTGCAACAATATCCTTAGGTTTATAAAAGACAAAACTTTCAGGGAGATGTTTTTTTATGGAATCAATTGATGGTAAGATCGCCTCTTGTAACCGTTTGGCATAAGTTATAGAATCTAAGATCTCTTTGTTCTTCTCTTCTACTAAATGTTTCTGGATCTCGATCGTTTTTTTCTGCCGTTGTGTTATTTTAAAACGGCTGAACATAAAAATACCGAACACGATCAGCAACAATAACCCACCGAATAAAGCGTAGCGTTGTGTTGCAGCTCTTTTTAATTGTTCATCACGCGCCAGAACTTTCGCAGCATTCGTTTTTCTTTCTTCTGCATTCTTAATACTATCCTGTGCTACTTTTTTCGCATACTCGAATTCGATCTCTTTCCGCGACAGGTCGCGCTGATTTTGCTGTGCGATCAACGTGTCATGATAAGAAACAAAATCATTGTAATATTCATAAGCCTTCTTATAATCCTTTTTAAAATAATAAACAGATGCCAGGCCTTTATAAGTTTCCTTCTTTAAGGAAACAGTTCCAATGCTATCCACATAAGCTTTAGCGAGTTTATAGTATTTTTCTGACTGCACCAGATCTTTCAGTTCATAATAAACACCTGCAATAAAATTCAAAGAGATAGCTTTATCCCGTTTTGAACCGCCCTCCTCTTTGATCTTTAATGCTATCTGAAAACGTTCAAGGGCCTTTTTGTAATCTTTTGCAGCAACATAAATATTACCAATGTTCTCCAGCGTATTTGCCTGTAACTCCTTAAAACCGTTTTTATCAGCCAACTCTAAAGCTTTATCATAATAATCCAACGCATTAGCATTATCTTTTTTCTCAGAATAGATCAAACCAATATTCCCGTAAGTATTTGCCTGTAATTGCACATAGCCGGTTTGTTCAGCAAGTTTCAGTGCTTTGAAATAATACTCTAACGATTTATCAAACTTTTTTAATTCGTAATAAACTATACCTATATTCCCTAAATGTCTCGCGATCCCACTGTTGTTCTTTAATTTCTCATCGATCTTTAAAGCATCAAGGTAAAAATCAAGTGCCTTTAATAAATTTCCCTGATTTGAATAAACAAGTCCCATATAGCCCATGGTCTTTGCTTTGAGTGCCAGTACTTCTTCATCATTTTGCCGCTTTTCTAATTTCTGACAGATGTATAATGCTTTGTTATAGAAAACCAATGCTGTTTTATAATCGCCTTTTAAATAATTGAAAAGTCCGACGTTATGCAGTGAATGTGCGCGGCCTTTGTCCCAGTTTATTTTTTCTGAGATGTCAAGCGCTTGTTTGCTAATTGTGATTGACGTATCCGTATCATAATACTTCAGCTCCCAGGCAAGGGAATTCAGATTTTTAACGGTTGCTGTATCTTGTTTTGGATGTTGTAAAACTTTGAAAAGAGAATCAGTGAGGGATTGGGAAAAAAGAGTTCCTGATCCGCTTAGCAGAAAACATAAGGTGATCTGAAAAAATATTTTTTTCAATGTATACTAAATTTACGATTTTCCTGTAAATAAAAAAACCGCCCTTTTGAGGCGGTTCCTTATATAAGAGGTTCTATTACTCTTCAGTTTTTGTTTCAGCAGTTGTATCAGTACCTTCTGCTTTCTTTTTACCTGCACGGCTACGACGAGTTGTTTTAGTTTTCTCAGTCTTAGCAGCACCTTTACCGCTTGAGTAAATTTCGTTGTAATCAACTAATTCAATTAACGCCATTTCAGCAGCATCACCCTGACGGTTCCCGGTTTTGATGATACGAGTGTATCCACCTTTACGGTCACCAACTTTTACAGCTACATCTTTGAACAAAGTAGAAACTGCTTCTTTGCTTTTAAGATCAGCGAAAGCCATACGGCGTGCATGAGTTGTATCGTTCTTGCTTTTAGTAATGATAGGCTCAACAAAAAGACGTAATGCTTTTGCTTTAGCAAGCGTTGTAAAAATACGCTTGTGTTCGATCAACGAACAAGCCATGTTGCTTAACAAAGCCTTACGGTGAGAGCTTGTTCTGCCTAAGTTATTTATTTTATCTCCGTGTCTCATTTTATTATTCTTTAAGATCCATTACCGGATCAAATTTTTAGTCCTTGTCTAATTTATATTTTTGAACGTTCATTCCGAACTGTAAGCCTTTAGCTGAAACTAAGTCTTCTAATTCAGTTAATGATTTTTTACCGAAGTTGCGGAATTTCAAAAGATCGTTCTTGTTGAATGCAACAAGTTCGCCTAATGTTTCAACGTCAGCAGCTTTTAAGCAATTTAAAGCACGAACTGAAAGATCCATATCAACAAGCTTGGTTTTTAATAACTGGCGCATGTGTAATGATGTCTCATCAAATTCTTCTTCACTTTTCTTGTCTTCAGTATCCAAAGTGATCTTCTCATCAGAGAATAACATGAAGTGGAAAATAAGAATTTTAGCCGCTTCTTTTAATGCTTCTTTCGGGTGAATTGATCCGTCAGAAACGATATCCAGGATCAAACGCTCGTAGTCAGTTTTTTGCTCAACACGATAGTTTTCGATTGTGTATTTTACATTCTTGATCGGCGTGTAAATTGAATCGATGAAGATAGTTCCGTTCGGAGCGCTGTTAGTTTTGTTCTCTTCAGCTGGAACATAACCACGTCCTTTTTCAATAGTCAATTCCATTTTAATACGAACTGAAGAATCGCAATTGAAGATCACTAGATCCGGGTTCAATACTTGAAATCCGTTAACGTATTTCGCGATGTCACCTGCAGTGAATTTATCAGCACCTGCGAAATGAACTACAACTTTTTCATTTTCGTGGTTATCTAATTGTTTTTTGAAACGAACTTGTTTAAGGTTTAAGATGATCTCAGTAACGTCTTCTACAACACCTTTAATAGTTGAGAATTCGTGATCAACACCTTCAACGCGTAAGCTTGTTACAGCAAAGCCTTCAAGTGATGATAATAATATGCGGCGTAAAGCATTTCCAATTGTAATACCAAAACCAGGCTCTAACGGACGGAATTCGAACTGTCCTTCGGTCTCTGTAGAGTTGATCATTATTACTTTGTCGGGCTTAACGAAATTTAAAATTGCCATTTGATAATATATATTTAAGGTTATTAAATAAGTTCCAAAAAAAATTATTTCGAGTATAACTCGACGATCAGCTGTTCCTTGATGTTCTCAGGAATTTGTGAACGCTCAGGACGGTTAATGAATTTACCGCTCATTGTAGATTTATCGAAATCTAACCAAGGGTATTTATTTACCGAACCTGCGATGCTGTTTGTGATCGCTTCAAGCGATTGTGATTTTTCACGTACTGCTACTACATCGCCTGCTTTTAAAGTATAAGAAGAAACGTTTACAACCGTTCCGTTTACTGTAATGTGGGAATGAGACACTAACTGACGCGCTGCACGACGGCTGGGAGCGATTCCCATACGGTAAACAACGTTATCAATACGTGCTTCAATTAATTGTAATAACACCTCACCGGTGATACCGTGTGAACGTGCTGCTTTCGCGAAAATTTTAGCAAACTGACGCTCTAAGATTCCGTAAGTGTACTTAGCTTTTTGCTTTTCCATTAACTGAATAGCGTATTCAGATTGTTTTGCACGCTTTTTTGTTAAGCCATGCTGCCCCGGAGGGTAATTCTTCTTTTCTAACGCCTTATCCGGGCCGAAAATTGGCTCCTTGAATTTACGGGCGATCTTTGATTTTGGACCTGTGTACCTTGCCATTTTAAATAATTGTTTTTCTTTTGTGGTGAAGTCTACTTTATTCTACTTCACCGGTTTTTATTATTTAAGCTGAAAGCCCTTCCGGCTAGCAGCTCCAAACCATGAGTGTTTCCCACGGCCGGCTTTTTTGTTTTGTCCGAAGGACTCCCTTCGGGATAATTTTATACGCGGCGACGTTTTGGTGGACGACAACCGTTGTGAGGAATTGGTGTGATATCTACAATTTCAGATACTTCAATTCCGTTTGCAGTTAAAGTACGGATAGCTGATTCACGTCCTGCTCCGGGGCCTTTGATGTACACTTTTACTTTACGTAAACCTGCATCATGAGCCACTTTACCACAATCTGTAGCTGCCATTTGCGCAGCATAAGGTGTGTTTTTCTTAGAACCACGGAAACCCATTTTACCTGCAGATGACCAGGAAATAACCTGTCCTGCCATATTGGTTAACGAGATAATAATGTTGTTGAACGTAGCATTAATGTGCGCTTCGCCTACAGCTTCTACTTTCACCACGCGTTTGCGGGCTGCTGCTTTTCCGGTCAGGGGCGTTGTGCTTTGTTGTTTTGCCATTTTATATCTTTTTACTTTTTATTTATTACTTAACTGCCATTTTCTTGTTAGCAATTGTCTTACGTTTACCTTTACGTGTACGTGCGTTAGTTTTTGTACGCTGACCACGAACCGGTAATCCGTTACGGTGACGGGTACCACGAAACGATCCGATATCAACTAAACGTTTGATATTTAACTGAACTTCAGAACGAAGTGCACCTTCAACCTTAAAGCGGCTGTTGATGTAGTTACGGATAGCATTTTGCTCATCATCCGACCACTCGCTTACTTTTTTATCTAAAGAGATCCCGGATTCATTCAGGATACGCTGCGCTGTGCTGCGTCCGATACCGAAAATATAGGTTAAGCCTATTTCTCCTCTTTTGTTTTTTGGTAGATCAATACCTGCTATACGTGCCATTTTCTATTTTTTAAAAAGGTTTGCAAAGTTACAAAATTACTTCTGTCTTTGTTTAAATTTTGGAGTTTTCTTGTTTATAACGTACAATTTTCCCTTACGGCGAACGATCTTACAATCTACGCTGCGTTTCTTTATGGATGCTCTTACTTTCATATCTTTAATCTTTAATTCTTATCTTATATTTTTTATTTATAATTCCTTTTTGTCACCCTGAGCTTGCCGAAGGGTTATTTATATCTAAACGTTATTCTTGCTTTACTTAAATCATACGGGCTCATTTCCAATCTCACTTTATCTCCCGGTAGAATTTTGATGTAGTGCATCCTCATTTTACCTGAAATATGTGCTGTTACCACGTGTCCGTTCTCTAATTCTACTCTAAACATAGCGTTACTTAGTGCTTCAATAATAGTTCCGTCTATCTCTATGTTCGTTTGTTTCGCCATATATTATCCTTGTTGTACCTGCATTGCGTTAGCGCCGCGTCCTTTAATTCGTCCCGATTTCATTAATCCATCATAATGACGGTTCAATAAATACGTTTCAATTTGCTGTAAAGTATCTAATACAACACCTACTAAGATCAATAATGAAGTTCCTCCATAAAAATCAGCGAACGCGCTATTGATACCTAATTGAATTGCGATAGCAGGTAAAATAGCAACTACTGCAAGAAAAATAGAACCAGGCAAAGTAATACGCGACATAACCTGATCGATGAACTCTGCAGTTTTCTTACCAGGCTTCACACCGGGAATAAAACCACCGTTACGTTTCATGTCATCTGCTAATTGATTTGGGTTAACCATGATGGCTGTGTAGAAATAAGTAAAGAGGATAATTAAGATCGCGAAAGTAAGGTTGTACCAGAAACCATAACGCTCTGTGAATACACCTGCAGAACTTCCGCTAAATCCGGTGATAGCTGCCGGGATGAACATGATCGCCTGGGCGAAGATGATAGGCATTACACCTGCTGCATTTACTTTTAAAGGAATGTACTGACGCACCCCACCGTATTGTTTGTTCCCAACGATCTTCTTAGCGAATTGCACCGGGATACGGCGAGTTCCTTGTACTAACATGATAGAACCAATGATCACGAATAATAAGAATACGATCTCTAATAAGAACATGATCAAACCACCACCTGAACTTTGTAAACGTGAACCGAATTCAGAAGTGATCGCAAATGGTAAACGTGAAATGATACCGATCATAATTAATAACGATATACCGTTTCCGATCCCTTTATCAGTGATACGCTCACCTAACCACATTACAAACATTGTTCCTGTCACTAAAATAATTGTTGACTGGATCATAAACCAGGATGTGTCGATTAAAACAGCACCGGGGATATTGTAAACTTGTGTTGCTAAGTAACCAGGACACTGAACTGCAGTTACCGCGATAGTTAAGAAACGTGTGTATTGATTAATTTTTTTACGTCCGCTCTCACCTTCACGCTGCATTTTTTGGAAATAAGGCACTGCCATTCCTAACAACTGAATAATGATCGATGCCGTAATGTAAGGCATAATACCCAAACCGAAAACTGAAGCACGGGAGAACGCACCACCCGCAAAAATGTTGATCAAACCAATGATCCCATCTTGCGAAGCAGAAGCATTTGCCTCGTTCAGAGCAGCTGAGTTAACACCGGGAAGAACAACGTAAGAACCCAAACGGTAAATTAATACCAAACCAAGAGTAAGAAGGATCCTGGCCCTGAGTTCTTCGATTTTCCAGATGTTTTGAAGTGTATCTATAAAACGCTTCATATATTATTTTTAATTCAATATGGCTGGTTTAACCAACCGGTTAATTATTTTTCTTTCTTCTTAATGAAGTTCAATTCAGTTGTAGCACCACCTTTTTCTTCAATTGCCTTTTTAGCAGTTGCAGTGAAAGCGTGAGCATGAACAGTAACTTTCGATTTTAATTCGCCACGGCCTAAGATCTTTACAAGATCATTTTTAGCAGCCATACCGTTCTTAATCAGGATATCAAGATTGATCTCAGTTGCTTTAGTTTTTTCAACTAATTTCTGGATCGCATCTAAATTGATACCGTTATACTCGATACGGTTAATATTTTTGAAACCGAATTTCGGGATACGACGCTGTAACGGCATCTGACCTCCTTCAAAACCACGCTTTGAAGAATAACCTGAACGTGACTTAGCACCTTTATGACCACGAGTTGCAGTTCCGCCCCCGCCTGAACCTTGTCCACGGCCTCTGCGGTAATTATTTTTTGTCGAACCTTTTGCAGGTGTGATTGTATTTAATTTCATGTGTTGTGTTTTTTATTTTTTGTCACATGGAATACGCAAAGCGTATTTCATTGCTTAAGCTTTTTCAATTTTTAACATGTGCGCTACTGTATCAATTTGTCCTTGTACAGCAGGGTTTAATTCTTTTTCAAGAGTCTGGTAAGTTCTTTTGAAACCTAACGCTACTAACGTTGCTCTCTGACGTGGAGATCGTTTTGCTCTTCCTTGTACTAATGTGATTTTTACTTTTGCCATAACAACAATTATTATCCGTTAAACACTCTATCTAAAGAAATACCACGCTGACGTGCAACTGTGATCGGATCGCGCATTTTCATTAATGCATCCAATGTAGCTTTAACCACGTTGTGAGGATTTGATGAACCTTTTGATTTCGCTAATACGTCAGTAACACCAACGCTTTCTAATACAGCGCGCATCGCACCACCCGCAATTACACCGGTACCGTGAGCAGCAGGTTTTAAGAAAACACGCGCTCCGCCGAATTTACCTTCCTGCTGATGAGGAACAGTTCCGTTAAGTATCGCTACTTTCACTAAACTCTTCTTAGCGTCTTCAATACCTTTGGTAATAGCATCAGTAACCTCGTTAGCTTTACCTAAACCTTGTCCTACAACGCCCTTTTCGTTACCTACAACTACTATGGCAGCAAAACTAAAGTGGCGACCACCTTTTGTAACTTTAGTTACACGTTGAATCGCAACTAACTTATCTTTTAGTTCGATGTCGCTTGATTTTACCCTTTTTACAACTTCTGTTGACATTCTTTTTTATTTAAAATTTTTACTAATTAAAATTTAAGTCCGCCTTCGCGAGCACCTTCTGCTAATTGTTTAACACGACCGTGGTATAAATATCCGTTACGGTCGAATGTAACTGCATTGATACCTTTAGAGATCGCTTTTTCGGCGATAGCTTTTCCAACTAATTTCGCCATCTCCGACTTATTTCCTTTTGAAGCTTTTAATGCTTTGTCGCTTGAAGCAACAGCCATTAAAGTTTTTCCGGCTTTATCATCGATCAGCTGAGCGTATATTTCGTTATTGCTACGATAAACACATAAACGCGGAGAACCTTCAGTTCCCTTTACTGTTTTGCGAATCCTGTATTTAATCCGTTGTCTTCTTTCTTCTTTACTTAGTGCCATCTTTTCTAAATTTTATCCCGATAGCTATCGGGAGATTTACAATTTATTTAATTATTTCTTAGCTGCTGATTTACCTGCTTTACGACGTAAGATCTCGCCTGTGAACTTGATACCTTTTCCTTTGTATGGTTCAGGTTTACGTAAGCTGCGGATCTTAGCAGCAACCATTCCTAATAACGCTTTATCATGACTTTCTAAAGTGATCTTAGGGTTTGCTCCTTTTTCAGTTGCAGTTGTAACTTTAATTTCAGCAGGTAATTCAAAGTGAATGTTGTGAGAGTAACCTAAAGATAACTCTAACAATTGCCCTTTGTTTGAAGCGCGGTAACCCACACCTACTAATTCCTGTTCAGTTTTGTAACCTTCGCTTACACCTTTGATCATGTTAAAGATCAAAGCGCGGTATAAACCGTGTAATGAGCGGTGACGTTTATGATCTGTAGGACGGGTTAAAGTAATAACTCCGTCTTTTACAGTTACTGTTATATCGGCATCAACTTTTTGAGTCAATGTTCCTTTTTTTCCTTTAACGCTAACCGATCCGTTAGTAACATTTACTTCAACTCCCTGAGGTATTGTTATCGGTGCTTTTCCTATACGTGACATGTCTTCTTTCCTCCTTTAATTAATTAAGAAACATAACATAAAACTTCACCACCTACATTCTGAGATTTTGCTTCTTTATCGGTCATAACACCTTTCGATGTAGAGATAATTGCAATTCCCAAACCGTTCAATACTTTAGGCATATTGTTTACACCTGCGTAAGTACGCAAACCCGGTGAAGAGATACGATCTAAAGAACGGATAGCCGATAATTTTGTTACCGGGTGGTACTTTAATGCTATTTTAATGATGTTGTGCTTTTTCTCGTTAGTCTCAAACTTATAGTTTAAGATATAACCTTTATCAAAAAGGATCTTTGTGATCTCTTTCTTAAGGTTAGACGCCGGCACTTCTACCACTCTGTGGTTTGCTCTGATCGCGTTTCTTACGCGGGTCAAGTAATCTGAAATTGAATCTGTCATTTTTTTATTTTTTATATTTTATCCCGTAATCCAGGATAATTATACATTAATACTCTTTTTTTACCAGCTTGATTTTGTTAAGCCGGGGATCAAACCAAACACAACCATTTCACGGAAGGTTACACGGCTGATTCCGAACTGACGCATATAACCACGAGGACGGCCGGTTAACTTACAACGGTTACGGCCCCTTACCGGAGACGAGTTACGCGGTAATTTTTGCAAACCTACCTGATCGTTAGCTTTCTTTAGTTCTTCGCGTTTAGCAGCAAATTTATCTGCTAATCTTTTGCGTTTCGCCTCGCGGGCTTTCATTGATTCTTTTGCCATTTCCTATTTTTTAAACGGTAATCCAAATTCAGTTAATAATGCCTGAGCTTCTTTATCAGTTGGTGCAGAAGTCACGAAAGTGATATCCATACCATTGATCTTGCTCACTTTGTCGATATCGATCTCAGGGAAGATGATCTGTTCAGTGATACCTAATGTATAGTTACCATGACCATCAAAACCTTTGTTGTTGATACCTTTGAAATCACGGATACGTGGTAGAGCCGAAGCCACTAAACGATCAAGGAATTCGTACATCTTGTCGCCGCGTAATGTTACACGAACACCAATTGCTACGCCTTTACGTAATTTAAAATTCGAAATATCTTTTGAAGAATAAGTAGCTACTGCTTTCTGACCTGTGATAGTGGTCATTTCTTTCACTGCAGATTCGATCATTTTTTTATCAGATACAGCGTCACCTACACCCTGGTTGATGCATATTTTTTCCAATTTAGGAACCTGCATTACAGTTGTGTAATTGAAACTAGTCATAAGATTCTTTGCGATCTCAGAGCTGTATTTGGTTTTTAACCTCGGTTGATACGTTTTTGTTGCCATTATTTGATTACCTCCTTAGTTTTTTTAGAGATACGTACTGTATGTTTTGTTTTTTCGTCGATCTGACGGCCGATACGAACTGTTTTTCCACCTTCAACAAACATTACGTTTGAAATGTGTACTGAACCTTCTTGTTTGGTGATACCACCATTCGGGCTTTTTGCGTTTGGCTTGCTGTGTTTGCTGATCATGTTTACACCTTCAACAATCACACGCATCTTTTTTGTGTCAATAGAAATGATCTTACCTTCCTGGCCTCTTGATTCGCCTGAGATCACTCTTACTGTATCGCCTTTTTTTAATTTTAACTTTGACATGACTTTTATTTTTTAAAGCACTTCCGGTGCTAATGAAATGATCTTCATAAATTGTTTATCGCGTAATTCACGGGCAACAGGGCCGAAGATACGGGTACCACGGATCTCATCTGTACCGCTTAATAACACAACTGCGTTATCATCGAAACGGATATACGAACCATCATTACGACGGATCTCTTTTCTTGTTCTAACAATAACAGCTTTGCTAACTGTTCCTTTTTTCACGTTACCTGAAGGCATTGCGTGCTTAACTGTAACCACCACTTTATCGCCTATCGACGCGTAACGCTTACGTGTACCGCCCAACACACGGATCACCAACACTTCTTTGGCACCGCTGTTGTCAGCTACAGATAATCTTGATTCGTTTTGTATCATTTTATTTTCTTATTACGATCTAATAATTATTTAACTCTCTCTACGATCTGAACTAAACGCCAGTTCTTGGTTTTGCTTAACGGGCGGGTTTCCATAATGGTAACTGTATCGCCGATGTTACACTCGTTCTTTTCGTCGTGTGCAACGAACTTCGAAGTTTTGTTTACGAACTTACCGTATTTCGGGTGTTTCACTTTACGCATCACTGCTACAACAATTGATTTGTTCATTTTGTTGCTGGTAACTACACCTGTTTTTTCTTTTCTTAAATTTCTTTCTTCCATTGTAATGGTATCTTAATTATTTTGATGCTTTTGCGTTCTTACGTTTAGTAGCTTCAGTTTTTAAACGTGCCACCAATTTACGTGCGTCACGGATCTTAATAGGATTCTCGATAGGAGAAACATTATGATTCAACTTTAATTTTCCTAAAGCTTCTTTTTCCTGTTTTGCTTTATCTAACAATTCCGCGTCTGATAATGCAAGTATGTCTTTATTTTTCATTGTCGTTATTTATTAAGCTTCGTTAGCGCTGTAATCGTGACGTACTACAAATTTTGTATTGATAGGTAATTTTTGTGCTGCAAGGCGTAATGCTTCTTTAGCAACTTCAATAGAAACACCTTCTGCTTCAAAAATAATACGACCTGGTTTTACAGGGGCTACCCAATATTCAGGGGCACCTTTACCTTTACCCATACGAACCTCAGCCGGTTTACGTGTAATTGGTTTATCAGGGAATACGCGGATCCAAACTTGCCCTTCACGTTTCATGAAACGGGTGATGGCGATACGGGCAGCTTCAATCTGGCGAGCGGTTACCCAACAGCCTTCCTGAGCTTTAATACCAAATGAACCAAAGGCTAACTGATCGCCACGCTTAGCGTTGCCTTTCATTTTCATTTTTTGCGATTTCCTGAACTTCGTTCTTTTCGGTTGTAACATTTTATAATCTCTTTACTTATTATACTTTTTTTACTTTTTTAATAGTGAATTGTGCTTTGCTCTAATTCACTACTTGTCTTCTCTCTTTCCTTTTTTCTTTCCGCCGCCAAATTTTGGTTGCGCCGGTCCTTTTTTCTCTTTTGCAAGACCGATGTTTGGAGAAAGATCACGTTTACCAAACACTTCGCCTTTACAGATCCAAACCTTAACACCGATACGGCCATAAGATGTGTGAGCTTCTGCAACTGCGTAATCGATATCAGCACGAAGCGTATGTAACGGTGTACGCCCCTCTTTGTAACCTTCAGCACGTGCCATCTCTGCACCACCTAAACGGCCTGATACTTTAATTTTAATTCCTTCTGCACCCATGCGCATGGTTGAAGCCATACTCATTTTAGCTGCACGACGGAATGAAATACGGCCTTCGATCTGACGGGCGATGCTGTCTGCAACGATACGCGCATCAGTTTCCGGACGTTTAATTTCAAATATATTGATCTGAACTTCTTTCTTAGTCAGTTTCTTTAATTCTTCTTTTAGTTTATCAACTTCTTTACCGCCTTTTCCGATGATGATACCCGGACGTGCAGTGTTTACGGTTACTGTAACTAATTTTAAAGTACGTTCGATGATGATCTTTGAAATACCACCTTTTGCCAAACGCGCTTTTAAATAGGCTCTGATCTTATCGTCTTCAACTAATTTCTCAGAATAGTCGCTTCCTCCAAACCAGTTAGAGTCCCAACCTTTAACGATTCCTAAACGAAAACCTATCGGATTAACTTTTTGTCCCATCTTATTTTTTATCTAATTTTTTTGTGTCTAATACTAAAGTAACGTGATTTGAACGCTTGCGGATCCTGTAACCACGGCCTTGTGGTGCAGTACGTAAACGCTTTAATTGAAAACCGCTGTCAACAACAATCGTCTTCACAAATAAAGTATCGTCTTCAGGACGAGCACCTGTTTTTGCTTCGTAGTTAGCGATAGCTGATTTCAATAATTTACCTAAACGTCCTGAAGCTTCACGAGTGTTAAACTTTAATACGCTTAATGCTTTATATACATCCATGCCGCGAACTAAGTCTGCAACCTGGTTCATTTTACGTGGCGATGTAGGACAATTGTTCAATTTGGCGAAATAAGTGGTCTTATTTGCTTCCTTGCGCGCGTCGGCTACTAATCTTTTTCTTTTACCCATTGTAATTTATCTTAATACTTTATACAATTAACCTTTGTTTGCAGAAGCTGCAGCTGCTGCACCTTTATTATGACCGGCGTGACCTTTGAACACACGGGTTAAAGCGAATTCACCTAATTTATGACCAACCATGTTCTCAGTAACATAAACCGGAATGAATTTAGCTCCGTTATGAACTGCGAATGTATGCCCTACAAATTCCGGTGGAATAGTTGAGCGGCGTGCCCATGTTTTAATTACAGACTTCTTACCGCCTGCATTCATTTTGTCAACTTTAGCAGCCAGGTTGTGGTCGATAAAGGGTCCTTTTCTTAGTGATCTTGCCATTTCTTTTCTTTTTTAGTTATGAATCCCAACAGTACTGTTGGAACCATTAAACGTTTATATTATTTCTTTCTTCTTTCGATAATGTGTTTGTTACTTGCTTTTGACTTGTAACGTGTTTTGAATCCTTTTGCAGGTAAACCTTTACGTGAACGTGGGTGACCACCTGAAGCACGACCTTCACCACCACCCATTGGGTGATCAACAGGGTTCATTGCAACCGGCCTTGTACGCGGACGTACACCTAACCAACGTTTACGGCCTGCTTTACCGTGAATTTCTAAGTTATGATCAGGATTAGAAACTGCACCGATAGTAGCTTTACAAGTGATAAGGATCATACGAACCTCACCTGAAGGCATACGCAATACTGCATACTTTCCTTCACGAGCAGTTAACTGTGCGAAAGAACCTGCGCTGCGGGCTAATGCTGCACCCTGACCAGGACGTAATTCAATATTGTGGATGATAGTTCCTAAAGGAATATCTGATAAGAATAAAGTGTTACCAACTTCAGGCGCCGCTTTTGCACCTGACATGATCTTTTTACCAACTTCTAACCCCTGAGGAGCTACGATATAACGTTTCTCACCGTCTTTATAAACGATAAGAGCGATACGTGCTGTACGGTTCGGATCGTATTCGATAGTTTTCACTGTTCCTTCAATTCCGTCTTTCTCACGTTTGAAATCGATGATACGGTATTGTTTTTTATGACCACCACCAATGTAGCGCATAGTCATTTTACCTGAGTTGTTACGACCACCTGAACGTTTGTTAGTTGAAGTAACTAAACTTTTCTCCGGTTGGTTGTCAACTGTAATATCCTTGTTGTCTGAAGATAATTTATATCTTAAGCTTGGCGTTAACGGTCTATATTTTTTTAATCCCATTTCTAAACTTTTTTAAAAATTAAATACTAGCGTAAAAATCTATTACTTCACCTTGTTTTAAAGTTACAATAGCTTTTTTGCTACGGTTCACACGACCAATTGCTAAACCACGGGTTGTGTTACGTGATTTAACTTTACCAATGTATTGTTGTGTGTTAACTGAATCAACTTTCACACCGTACATTTTCTCTACAGCCGCTTTAATTTCAAGCTTGTTAGCCTCTTTGCTTACTATAAAACCATAGCGATTCAACTTCTCAGACTGTGAAGTGATCTTTTCGGTTATTATAGGTTTTACTAAAATTCCCATTGTTACTTATTTAAAATTGTTTCAATTACTTTAACTGAACTTTCTGATAAGATCAAATTATCTGCATTTAAAATATCATATGTATTTAAGTCAGATGCGTTGATCACTTTTGCTTTTTGGATGTTGCGTGATGATAAATAAACATTACCATTTGCAGAACCCAGAACCAAAAGCGTTTTTTTACCGGTCATGTTCAAATTCTTCATTAACTCAGTATAGTTCTTTGTTTTCGGAGCTTCGAATGAAAAATCTTCCAATACAGTGATAGCATTTTCTTTTGCTTTGTATGATAAAGCAGAGATACGCGCTAAAGCTTTTACTTTCTTATTTAATTTAAAAGAGTAATCGCGGGGGCGCGGACCAAAAGCACGTCCACCACCAATGAATACAGGCGATTTCATAGAACCCGCACGTGCACCACCGGTACCTTTTTGACGTTTGAACTTTTTAGTTGTACGAGCAATTTCAGCACGTTCTTTCGCCTTGTGAGTACCCTGACGCTGATTAGCTAAATAGCTTTTCACATCAAGATAAATACTATGGTCGTTTGGCTCCGCTGCAAATACAGCGTCTGCTAAGTCAACTTTCTTAGCTGTTTTTTTACCACTTATGTTTAATACTTCTACTTGCATGATTACTTCTCAATTAAAACGTAAGACCCTTTAGCACCCGGAATAGAACCTTTTACAAGGATCACATTCTTATCTGCCATAACTTTTACTACTTGTAAGTTCTGTACTTTTTTGCGGTCGCCGCCCATTCTTCCACCCATACGCACACCTTTTAATACGCGCGAAGGATCTGATGATGCACCTAATGAACCAGGAGCACGTTCACGATCATGCTGACCGTGAGATTTGTTTGCGTGACCTACCCCGCTAAATCCGTGGCGTTTTACAACACCCTGGAAACCTTTACCTTTTGAAGTGCCGATTACATCAACGAAATCGCCTTCTGCGAATAACTCAGCTGTAATTACATCACCTAAATTTTTCTCAACTTCAAAATGGCGGAATTCAACAACTTTACGCTTTGGAGTGGTTTTAGCCAATTCAAAGTGTTTTTTCATAGCAGCTGATGTATGCTTTTCTTTTTTCTCATCAAATGCTAACTGAACAGCTGTGTATCCGTCTTTCTCATTGGTTTTTACTTGCGTAACAACGCAAGGACCTGCCTCAATAACTGTGCATGGTACATACTTACCATTGGCATCGAAGAAGCTGGTCATTCCTATTTTTTTACCAATTAATCCTGACATTTTACTTTTTGTTTATTATTTATTTTTATTTAATTATCTAGTTTTAAACTAATTCGCTTAACTCTTTTAAACTTTAATTTCAACCTCAACACCGCTAGGCAATTCAAGTTTCATTAACGCATCAACAGTTTTTGAAGAAGAACTGTAGATGTCTAACAAACGCTTATAAGCACATAATTGGAACTGATCACGCGCTTTTTTATTAACGTGTGGCGCTTTTAACACAGTGAAAATACGTTTGTGGGTAGGTAATGGAATTGGGCCATTAACCACTGCGCCTGTAGCTTTTACAGTTTTCACGATCTTCTCAGCCGATTTGTCAACTAAGTTGAAATCGTACGATTTTAGTTTTATTCTTATTCTTTGGCTCATTGTATATCTAAAAAACCTTTAATTAAACTTTTTCTTCTTTTTTACCTTTTGCTTTTGCAATTACATCAGCTGCGATACCTGCAGGAGTCTCGCTGTAATGAGAGAATTCCATTGTAGATGATGCACGGCCTGATGTTAAAGTTCTTAGTTGAGTAACATATCCAAACATCTCAGATAGAGGCACTTTAGCTTTGATAACCTGTGCAGTTCCTTTGCTGTCCATACCTTCAATTTGTCCGCGACGACGGTTTAAGTCACCTACAACATCACCCATGTTTTGTTCCGGAGTGATAACTTCTATTTTCATGATCGGCTCTAATAACACAGGCTTACATTTGCCTAATGCCTCACGGAATGCGTTACGTGCGCAGATCTCAAAAGATAATGCGTCCGAGTCAACCGCGTGGTAAGAACCGTCAGTTAATACAACTTTTAATCCAACTAAAGGATAACCTGCTAAAACACCATTGTTCAATGAAGCTTTAAAGCCTTTTTCAACTGCAGGTATAAATTCACGGGGAATGTTACCACCTGTAATCTCATTAACGAACTGTAAAGCACCTTTTGATACATCGTAATCAGCATCTACAGGACCTAAAGTCACTTTCATATCAGCGAATTTACCGCGACCACCCGTTTGCTTTTTATAAACTTCACGGTGATCAACTGTACCTGTAACTGCCTCTTTGTAAGATACCTGAGGGGCACCTTGGTTAACTTCTACTTTAAACTCGCGACGTAAACGGTCAACGATAATTTCTAAGTGAAGCTCGCCCATTCCGCTAACGATAGTCTGACCAGAATCTTCATCCGTTTTAACGCGGAAAGTAGGATCCTCTTCAGCTAATTTGTTTAATGCAACTCCTAATTTATCTAAGTCACCTTGAGTTTTAGGCTCAATTGCGATACCGATAACCGGCTCAGGGAAGTTCATTGCTTCAAGAACGATAGGGTTCTTTTCGTCGCAAAGCGTATCACCTGTTTTAATGTCTTTGAAACCAACTGCTGCTCCAATATCACCTGCTTCAATGAATTCTACAGGGTTTTGTTTGTTAGCATGCATTTGGAAGATACGTGAAATACGCTCTTTATTTCCGCTACGGGTATTTAACACATAAGAACCTGCATCTAAACGGCCTGCGTAAGCACGGAAGAAACACAGACGTCCTACGAAGGGGTCAGTTGCGATCTTAAATGCTAAAGCTGTGAAAGGTTCTTTTGGATCCGGCTTGCGGGTAACTTGTTCTTCGGTATCAGGATTGGTACCTACGATCTCTTTTTTATCTAATGGCGATGGCATTAATTCCATTACCAGGTCTAACATGGTTTGAACACCTTTGTTTTTGAATGCTGAACCGCAAACCATAGGAACGATCTTATTCGCTACGCAAGCTTTACGTAATGCATCAAGAACTTCGCGCTCAGTGATAGTTTCAGGAGCATCAAAGAACTTCTCCATGATCTTATCATCAAATTCAGCTACTGATTCAAATAATTTCTCTCTCCATTCAGTAACTTCTTCCTTCATATCATCAGGAATAGGAACTTCAGTGAAAGTCATGCCTTTATCAGCTTCATTCCATACGATACCACGGTTGTTGATCAAGTCAACCACACCTTTAAAATGCTCTTCAGCACCAATCGGTAATTGTAACGGAACAGCGTTACCGCCTAAAATTTCTCTTGTTTGTTTAACTACGTTTAAGAAATCAGCACCCTGGCGGTCCATTTTATTAACGAAACCGATACGGGTCACGTTATAATTATCAGCTAAACGCCAGTTAGTTTCTGATTGAGGCTCAACACCATCAACGGCAGAGAATAAGAACACTAAACCATCAAGGATACGTAATGAACGGTTCACCTCAACTGTAAAGTCAACGTGGCCGGGAGTATCGATAATGTTTACTTTATATTTATTGTTTCTGTAATTCCAAAAACAGGTTGTAGCAGCAGATGTAATTGTGATACCACGCTCTTGTTCCTGAACCATCCAATCCATTGTCGCAGCACCGTCATGCACCTCACCAATTTTGTGATTTACACCTGTATAGTATAGAATACGCTCGGTACAGGTAGTTTTACCTGCATCGATGTGGGCTGCGATCCCAATATTTCTTGTATATGCTAAGTCGCTCATGTTCTTTAATTAAAATCTAAAGTGCGAGAATGCTTTGTTAGCTTCTGCCATTTTGTGTACATCTTCCTTCTTTTTAAACGCTGCTCCTTCTTCTTTTGCTGCAGAAACGATCTCGCCGGCTAATTTATGAGCCATTGACTTTTCGTTACGCTTACGTGCATAAAGGATCATCCACTTAATTCCCATTGATATTTTACGGTCAGGACGGATCTCAGAAGGAATTTGAAAAGTAGCACCACCTACACGGCGTGAACGTACTTCAACTTGCGGGGTAATGTTCGCTAAAGCTTTTTTCCAAACTTCTAAACCATCTTCGTTAGTACGGCTGGCAACGATACCAATTGCTTCGTGGAATATCTTAGAAGCGGTATTCTTTTTACCATCATACATTAAGTTATTTAAAAAACGGGTTACAAGGATATCATTAAAGATTGGATCCGGTAACAACACTCTTTTTTTAGCTTTCGACTTTCTCATTATCTACGAATTCTAATATTTACTTTTTAATAATTATTTTTTCTTTGCAGTTGCTGCAGCAGCACCCGCTTTAGGACGTTTTGTACCGTATTTTGAACGTTGTTGTTTACGGCCTTCAACACCTGCAGTGTCTAATGTTCCGCGAACAATATGGTAACGTACACCCGGTAAGTCTTTAACACGACCACCACGCACTAACACAATACTGTGTTCTTGAAGGTTGTGTCCTTCGCCCGGAATATAAGCGATAACCTCTTGTTTGTTAGTTAAACGAACTTTTGCAACCTTACGCATTGCTGAGTTAGGTTTCTTTGGAGTGGTTGTGTATACACGTGTACAAACACCACGGCGCTGTGGACATGAGTCTAACGCTGCCGATTTACTCTTGTTGGTTGGTTTTTTACGACCTTTTCTTACTAATTGTGATATTGTAGGCATTTTATCTCCTCTGTATTTATTAAAATTTCACTCTTAAATTTAACTCGCCCCTTATTTTAGGGAGGGCAAAGATAGGTAAATAATCTATCCCGGCAAGGGAAAAACGAAAGAAAATCTCCTAAAAAATGTAATAAATTTTAGATTTTCTATTAATTTTTGTAATTACATGATAATCAGTGCTAAAAAATGATTCCCGTTTTTGTAAACTCTTGATTAAGATTTTGCCAGAATTTACGATTTAGGTCAATTTTATACAAAAAGTATAATACTTACAGGATAAAATGGTATCTTTGACTTGTCTTTGGAAAATCCTTTCATAACCACTTTTTATCCTCAGTCCGACCTGTTCTGCGGCCGCGAAGAAGAGATAATCCGCCTCGTTACCATTGTGCGCGATAATGTGAACAGCATTTTATTAGGACCTCAGCGAATGGGGAAAACCGCTTTGATCCAGAAAGCATTTGAAAAACTCCGTCAGAAAAATGAATTCAAATGTTTTTATATCGATATTCATGCAACTGAGAACCTGAAAGAATTCACAAGGTGTTTTTATGATGAGATCTCTGATTCTTATCCCGAAAAAAACGTCGGGAATATTGATCTTGATCTTCCAAAACAAAACGAGCAGCTGCTTTTATCGTTGTTTGATTTTTTAGACAAACAGAATATAAAAATGCTGATCGCCATAGACGAATTTCAGCAATTAGTAAAATATCCGGAGAAAAATACGATCACAATTTTACGTCAGGCCACACAAAAATTAAAGAATATCTCATTTATCTTCAGCTGCAGCAACGAACATTTGCTGAATGATTTTTTCAGTGACGGAAAACAATTATTCTTCACCAATTTCGATCTTTTGCAATTGGGCGGCATCAAAGAATCAGTTTACAGCGAATTCATCATTGAGAAATTCGAAAAAAACAAACGGACAATTACCGAAGAAGCTGTGAATTTCATTCTTGAATGGACGAGGCGACATACTTATTACACCCAATCGCTTTGTAAACGGATGTTCGAAACAGAAATAAAAGAGATCGACATTGAACATGTCCACGAAGAATGCGGCCGGATCTTATTGGAGAATGAAAGTAATTATTTTATTTACCGGAATTTATTGTCCCCCGTACAATGGTTATTGCTAAAAGCTGTTGCCAAAGAAGAAAAAGTATACCACCCTACGGCCAAACAATTCTTAATGCAGCATAAAATTGGCACTCCCGCCAATGTGCAACGCGCACTTGATGCTTTATTAAGTAAAGAAATGGTCTTCGCCGCTCACGACGATAATAAGCGCTACTACCAGGTTTATGATTGTTTCTTAAGTCGCTGGCTCGAAAATTTAGATTGAGTTTAGGTGGGATTTCATTTGTTTAAGTATTGGATTTTTATATCTTTGGTTAAACGTTTTTATATGAAATTAAAATTCATCTTATTTTTCACTTTCTTTTATTCTCTTTTTCTAGTCGGAAATACTAAACCTGCCAAAACACCCGAAATAAAAAAAGGCTTCGTTGAAAACAAAGGACAGATTCTCGATCAGAATAAGAAACAGAATGCTAACGTAAAATTTTTACTGAATCAACCCGGATTGAATGTACAGCTCACAATGAACGGGTTTAGTTACGACACATATAAAGACAGTTCTTTCCATCGCATAGATATTGAATTTGTGAATGGGAACAAACATTCGCAAATAATTGCAACCGAAGAATTGCCGGGTTACACAAACTATTATTTACCGGAAGCACCAAATGGAGAAGCACTCAATATTCACTCTTATAAAAAAGTGGTTTATAAGAATATCTACCCTAATATTGACATCGAATTCTTCCTGAACGAAAAATTAAATTCAGGTTTTGAATACAATTTTGTTCTAAGGAGCGGTAGTAATATCGGCGACATAAAACTAAAATACAAAGGCGCCAATAAAATCGAACTCATAGATAAAAAGATTAAAGTTTCGGTTGCGCATGGTGCTTTTACAGAAGAGATACCGAAAAGTTTTATTATGGAGAACGGACAAGAAATAAAAACTGATTATTCGTTGATCGGGTATAACACTTTTGGTTTTGTACTTCCTCAAAAAAACATTTCACTAAAGGGTAAAACACTAATTATTGATCCATATCCTATTTTAAGCTGGGGAACATATTATGGCGGAAATAAATATGAATATCTGAATGATGTAAGTTCTGATCCTTCGGGCAATGTTATGATTTGCGGATATACAACCAGCACTGCGAATATTGCAACAGCAGGTGCCTATCAAACCACATTAAGTAATCCTAATATGGATGGATATCTTGCTAAATTTAATTCGTTAGGTGTCATTCAGTGGGCTACTTACTATGGGGGAAATTGCGATGTACAAATAAACGGCATGATCTGCGACAACTCTTCAAACATTTATTTTACAGGACAAACCTGCGCGAATACAGGCATTTCAACGCCTGGTACTGCCCAACCGGTTTTTGGTGGCGGTGCGTCTGATGCTTTTTTGGTAAAATTCAGTCCGGCAGGAATAAGAACCTGGGGAACATATTGTGGCGGCAGTTTTTTCGATTGGGGTTTTGATCTTGCGATCGACGCAAGCGGAAATATTTTTCTGGGAGGCGGAACTAATAGTTCAAATGGAATTGCAACATTAGGAAGTTACCAATCGTCTTTATCAGGTTTTGGTATTGATGCATTTGTTGCTAAGTATAATCCTTCAGGCTTAAGATCGTGGGGTAGTTATTATGGCGGCACAGGAGATGAGTATGCCTATGGAATCTCCGTTCTATCGGGCGGACCTGTTCTTGTTGGTTCAACAACAAGCACAAGTTCAATTGCTTCACCGGGGGCATTTCAAACAACTTTTGGCGGTTCACAAGATGGTTTTCTCGCAGCACTCGACCCAAATGGTAATTTCAGAACATTCGGAACCTATTACGGTGGTACGTCAACAGAAACTATAAGAAGAGTTGCCGTTGATGCGGGATCCGGTATTGTGATCACAGGTGAAAGTAATAGTAATGGTTTATCTTCGGGAGGATCATTCCAGCCTAACAACGGAGGTGGCACTGATTGTATCATTGCAAAGTTTAACGGAAGCGGTTCAAGGTTATGGGGCACTTATTATGGTGTTCCATCAAGTGAAGCCGGCAGGGATATTGGGGTAGATGCTTCCAATAATATTTACGTTGCCGGATATTCTACTGGCCTTTCAAATACCGGCTCTTATATGACCACACCGGGAGCATGGCAGCGTCCGGAAGGTTGTAATGGCGATGCTTTTATTATAAAATTAAATTCAGCAGGAGCGAGACAATGGTCTACTTTCTATGGCGATAAAGGATTCCAGCATGCCTTTGGTATTTCGGTAAACTCAGGTAATATTTTCATAGCCGGAAATACTTCTTCAGTTTCTTCAGTTCTTTTCACAGCAGGTGCTTATCAATCGATCACAAATGGCGGAACCAATGATAATTTTCTTGCCATGTTCACCGAAACTGCAACCCCAAATCCGACTTTTTCCGCCATCAGCGGGCCAACATTGATCTGCGGAAACAGTACTTATAACTATTCTGTTTCTCCAATTAACACTGCCGGCGCTGATTACTCATGGGCTTTTCCATGGACATTTTTCAACACACCATCAAATATCGTAACAACTACAACTTCACCAATACCTACGGCAGGAACATTATCAGTTTATACATTTTGTGATAATTCTATAACCACAACTCTTGCTATATCCGTGGTAATGCCTGTTGGAGGAGTCGGAACCATTTCCGGAAATACCCTTGTTTGTAGTGGAGTTCCTGCCACATATTCAGTTGCTCCTGCCCCGAATGCAACTTATTACATCTGGAATCTTCCCGGAGGCTGGACCGGAACATCAACAACAAATATCATCACTACAATTCCTGCAAGTTCAGGAAATGTTTCTGTGACCGCAGGTAATTATTGTGGTACACTCGGACCAATGACCAAAAGCATAACGGTCAGCAGTCCTCAGCTTACTTTAAATCCGGTCTCGGCCAGTTGTTTCGGTGTTTGTGATGCTTCTTTAACTTTTACTGCAGGTGGGGGCATGGCGCCATATTCTTATACACCTTCTACTCCGCCAACAGGATTGTGCGCCGGTATGTACACTGTTTATGCGACTGATAATGTAGGATGTAACGTTGTAGCGGCCGCTAATATCCCTCAACCTGCTCCGTTAATTATAAGTACGGCGAATACTTCTGTTACGTGCAACGGTTTGTGCAACGGCTCTTATACTCTAAATGCCAGCGGCGGAACGCCTGCTTATAGTTTTTCTCCTTCCATTAGTGCAACAGGCCTATGCGCCGGAATTTATACCGTTAATGTAACAGACGCGAACTTATGTACAACTACGTCTTCAGTCATTATTACTGAACCTTTGGTTTTAACGTCAACTGTTGTTTCATCCAGCAGCGTGATCTGTGCCGGCAGTTCAAATACACTTATTACAAATTATACCGGGGGGACCCCGCCTGTAAATTTCATATGGAGTACGCTAAATAATACACAAAGCATAATCGTGAATCCAACCATAACAAGCGTTTATTCATCGACAGTGGGAGACAGTAATGGATGCACATCCGTTGATGTATATACATTAACAGTAAACCCGTTGCCCCCTGTCACCGCCGCCACTTCTACATTTTGTTCAGGCACTACAGGCTGTTTATACGGAGGCGGGGCTACAACTTATACCTGGGTAGGTCCTTGCGCTTTTGTTTCTTCAGTTCAAAATCCTTGCTTTGTTTATAGCGGAGCTTGCGGCTGTACTTTTACTTGTATGGGAACAGACGCTAATGGTTGTACTAATACTGCAACTGTTTGTATGAATGTTTTACCGAATCCTACAGTTTCAACAACTTCATCTAACACTTTAATTTGTTCAGGACAAACATCCACATTAACTTCTAACGGTGCGCTAACCTACTCCTGGAGCACCAGTGCTACCGGATCAACTACCGCAGTTTCTCCAACTGTCAATACTACCTATACTGTTACAGGAACCGATGCAAATGGATGTATGGATACAGATACGCTGACGCAATACGTTTCAGCTTGTACGGGAATTAATGAAAATGGGAATTATTCCCATTTTCAGCTTTATCCTAACCCAACTTCAGGGGAATTGGTTCTGAAAACTGAGCTAAAAGAAGATTTATCAATTGAAGTCTACAATGTGCTTGGAGAAATAATCGTTCAGAAAAAAATAACCGGCACAGAAACTAAACTAAATTTAAGTGCGCATGCAAACGGCATCTATTTTACAAGGATAGTTGAGAATGGAAAACCTCTGTTTTTTTCTAAAATAATTAAGGAATAATTTTATCTTTATAGTATGAGAATAAGTATTGTACTTGTGTTTTTTGTAATGCTGGTTAATATTACAAAAAGTCAAAACTACGGATATACCTGGCATTCTACCTCCTATGGCTGGCTCGGCAGTAATGGAACCTGCACCAAACTTCACGATGATGAAAAAGGTAAAATTTATTCTGCAACGCAGGGTTTTTTATCCAAACCACAATTACTTATTGAGAAAAAAAACATTGTTAATGGTAACATGGTCTACAATCTCACCTTAGAAGATCCCGGCATGGGTTTTACTTATCCTTATTGTCGGGTTTTAAAGTCAGATGATGCAGGGAATTTATACGTCACTGGTAATATTAACGGATCTCCTACTGTTATGGATTTCGATGGGACCTTTGGAACTTATACTGTTGGTGCTCCCGGTTCAAGTGACTTTATTGCAAAATATTCTCCAACCGGCAGCCTTATTTATGTCTTTCTTACAAAAGAAACGATCAGCGATCTTGCATTTGATTCGCAAGGAAATATTTACACTGTCGGTTCTTTCACAGGTTCTGTTGACTTCGATTGGAGTACAAATACGAATACTTTAACTTCAAATGGCTCTACAGATATTTTTATTGCTAAATACAGTTCAACGGGGCAATATATCAGAGCGTATAATATGGGCGGTCCGAATACGGAGTACGGAATGAATATTGTTAACGACGGCAGTGATAAATTCATTATTGCTGGTACATTCTCAAATACACCCGTTGACTTTGATCCAAAAGCAATGTTTTATTTCCTGACACCACAAGGCGCTTCCGATGTGTATTTAGCTCGTTACGATTCAATTTTTACTTTCAATTGGGCTCATGCCATTGGCGGAACCGGCAGTGAATCACTTTATAAAATGGAGAAAGAAAATAAAAAGATCAACATCATCGCTTACTTTAATAGTCCAACCATGGATGTTGATCTTGGGCCTTCAACACTTAATTTAACTTCATCCGGTCCGAATATGCATGGAATGATCTCTTATGATACAAGCCGTGTATTGCAATTTGGATACGCACTGAATTTTAATTCTTTACCTCCCGGAACTGCTTACGCACTTGATCTGAATACTCAAGGTAACCTTGCTGTAGCTGGAAGTTACACAGCTTCAATAGACGCTGATATTGGGCCTGGAGTTGCCACAATGACAATGGTACCACCTACTACTACTTGTTGTCCGACGGACTTTTTTCTTGGTGTTTATAATTCTTCCGGATATGTAAAAGCTTATGCATTTGGTTCGATGCCTGATGCAAATAATCGCGCGGAATGTGTACTCTTTAATTCGAATGATGAAATTATTCTTGGAGGAACTGATCTTAGCGTAAATTCTTTTAAGTTTGATTTTGATCCGGGCCCGGGTATTGCATGGGCACCTGTTAGTTCAGGGTTCAATCACGGCTTTGTTGCTAAATACGGATATTGTACAACTGCTCCTACGGGAACTGTTGGCTCAATTTCCGGCCCGACAACTGTTTGTGCAAACACTACTTTCCAAAGCTATTCTATTACCCCTGTTAGCGGAGCCAGTAGCTACAGTTGGACAGCTTCAGCTACTTTTACGGGAGGGAATTTTGCGAATTCGTATGATATTTATTTTTATTCAGCACCAGGAGGAACAATTCAGGTTCAACCTTTCAACGCGTGCGGAACTTCTACAACTATTCAAACTTTAAGCATAACGGTCAATCCAAATCCAACTGTCAGTGCTGTTACATCTGCATCTGTGTTATGTTCGGGACAGACATCTACACTCACAGCTAGCGGTGCCCTCACCTACTCCTGGAGCACAAGTACTACAGGATCTGCTACCGCCGTTTCTCCAACTGTAAATACAACTTATTCTGTTATTGGCACAGATATAAATGGCTGCTCAAATTCAACAAGCATTACACAATCAGTTTCTACTTGCATAGGCATCAAAGAAAGTGTAAATAATTCTACGATCCTGCTCTATCCCAACCCGACTTCAGGAGAACTAATATTGAAAACCGAGCAGAAAGAAAACTTATTATTCGAAGTTTATAATGTGCTTGGAGGATTGATCTTGAAACAAAATATTTATGAAACTGAAACAAAAATAAATCTGAAAGAAAAAGCCAACGGAATCTATTTTGTAAAGATAATTGAGAACGGAAAACCTCTCTACCATTCTAAGATCATCAAACAATAAGCTTCTGTGATTTATGTAACCTTTTCAGTCTTTAAAGGACGGCTTTTACCGAAAACATGAAAATAAACAGGTTTTCCGGGAGTAATTTAGTTACATGAAAAAGAAATGGCTTTTTATTGTAACATTCCTGACTTACATTATTTTACTTAGTATATAGCGTTTAAAATTTATATCCTAACCCAAATCCAAAGTTGTTGAGTAACTGAACACGTGGACCATTAATATCATTCTTGTGGTCGTATTGACCATCTTTATTCCAATCGTATTTAGTAACGATATCGTGATCGTAAATTAATTTAGTACTGATCATGGCAGAAAATAATTTACTGATCTTAAAATTCACCATTGTATTCCACACAACGTCGATATTCTCAGGATGATTAGCATAGTTACTGAAAAAATCAGCGTAACTGTCAATCGCTACATTTTTGCTTAATTCTTTTTTGAACTTAATGGTTACTCTTCCTCCAAACTCATAACGTACACGTTCGCCCTCCCGGGTTATATTCCCTGCAGTATCACGTTCTGCAGCTGCAACACCAAAAGCTCCTGCATCTGCTAAACCTTTATCGTTTACAATAGTTACTTTTCCTGCAGCAGGAGCAAAAGTGATCGAGAAATAATCATCCAACCTAAAATCCATACCCAAGCACAATTGAATATAACCGGGAGCCATAAAATTAGAATTTATTCCGGGCGCAACAGAGTCGGCATAATAATTATAACCCGGCGCCATTTGTGATCTGAAATCGGCTGTTAAAGTGTAGAACCAATATTTTTTTGAAGCCAGCATACTAAGCTTTGTCAGAGCAAACAATTGGTCCATGTTTTTACGAAAAGTCAATTGCTGACCAGTCTTTATCATTCCATATTGTGCATCGACCTTAGTATCCCATTGATTTTTTCCTTTTATGTAATTGATATCGTAATTAAAGATGCCATTCACGGCAAAATTATCCTCTCCCCCGCCTTGCCAGTTACTTAATGAGGTCTGATTTAAATTCACACCAATAAAACCGGATGTTTTCCAAGACGTATCTTTTGGTGTAGGAGGAATAGAATCCACTTTCGGTTTAGGGGTAATAGTATCAACCTGCGAAAAGGAAGTAAAACAGATTAAAAGAAGTATTAAAGCGAAAAACTGTTTCATAAATTATCTCACAAATTTAGTTATTTGCGAAGTCGAAATTACTATAATCTGTTACAACATTATAAAGGGTATCACGCTCTATAGGACGGCGTCCGACTTGTTTTATGAGTTCAACCAATTGCTGAGTAGTCAATTTTGGATTCTGTTCTTCCGATCCCGCCATGCTATAGATCTTAGTAGTATCATCAATAGTTCCGTCAAGGTCATCAGCGCCGAAATTCAAGGCCATCTGAGCAGTGCTTCTGCCGATCATGGCCCAGTATGCTTTTATGTGAGGAAAATTATCCAAATAGACCCTTGCAATAGCATAGTTTCTCAGATCTTCTATCACAGAAACTTCAGGTACATCAGACATCTCATTATCCTTATTTCGGAACTTAAGCGGAATGAATGCATTGAATCCTTTTGTTTTATCTTGTAACTGACGCAAACGCTCCATGTGGTCAACCCTGTGCTCAAATGTTTCAATGTGTCCGTACAACATTGTAGCGTTCGATTGATTTCCCATTTCATGCCAGATCTTATGAATGCTTAACCATTCTTCGGTGGTACATTTTCCACCGGCAATTTTATCGCGGATATCTTTGTCAAAAATTTCTGCCCCGCCTCCCGGTAAACTATCAAGGCCCACCTCTTTCATTACTTTTAATCCTTCTTCGTATGTGAGTTTTGCTTTTTTAAATATGTAATGAAATTCAACAGGCGTTAAAGCTTTAATATGAAGATCGGGACGATGTGCTTTTATTTTTCTGAATAGTTCAGTATAGAAAGCAAGATCCTGTTTAGGAACAACTCCACCTGTAATATGAACTTCTGTTACATGTTGTCCATCGTATTTTTTAATGATATCCAAAATCTGATCAACACTTAATTCCCAGCCTTGCTCCCTGTTTTTAATTAAACGCGAGTACGAACAGAATGAACATGAATAAACGCACACGTTTGTCGGCTCCACGTGAAAGTTACGGTTGAAGAAAACTTTATCACCACTTTTTTTCTGACGGACGAAGTCGGCGAGTGTTCCTAAAAAACTTAATGAACCCTCTTTGTAAAGTGTTACGCCTTCTTCAAAAGAAATGCGCTCTCCATTGATAACTTTTTTTGCGATCTGCTTTAAAGCGGGAGAAATATGTGATGAAGCAACGAGTACTTCAGGGTGTGATTGTACCATCAATACAAAGGTACTTATACTGTGTAATATCACAAAATATGCAAAATACTGGACTGTAAGGTATTAATTACATAATTTCAGTATTATAAATTCATGAGGACGTTTATACCGATATTATTTCTTGCTTTTACTTCTTTTAAAAGCGTTGCACAAACTAAGATCATTCATGTTTTAGTCGCACTTTGCGATAATAAATATCAGGGTATAGTTCCGGTTCCCGCTAAAATTGGTAACGGGCAAGATCCTGCCAATAATTTGTATTGGGGCTGCGGTTACGGTGTGAAGGCCTTCATGAAAAAACAAACCGATTGGAAATTTGTGAAGCTTATCAAAGATCCTACTTCCATCATTTACGAACGCGCTGTTTTCAAACACAGAACAACTAACACTTACATGATCGCAGATGCTTATAATGGAGCCAATATAAAAGAAACCATTGAAGATTTTTTAGCTTTTTCGGCCGGATTGCGGAAGCTAACAATAAAATCAGATTCAGTTCTTGAATTAAATGCAGGCGGGAACTCAAACCTGATCTGTTTTGTAGGACATAACGGATTGATGGATTTTTCATTCGACAATTATCCGGTGAAAAAAGATGACAACAAACGTGATGTAGCTATTTTTGCCTGCGCCAGCAAACCCTATTTTAAAGAACCACTTAAAAATACAGGAGCTACCCCGCTTATTTGGACAACCGGCCTTATGTGTCCTGAAGCATATACCTTAGTTGCGTTGGTGAACGGCTGGATCAAAAAAGATAATCCTGCTGTAATCCATGAAAGTGTGGCACAATCGTATTTAAAATACCACAAATGCGGGATTAAAGGAGCAAGAGGTTTGTTTGCATCGGGTTGGTAAAATTCAACCAAATTTTGTATATTTGACATTATGAAAACAGGTATAATAATATTTCTATCCTTTATCCTACATAATATTCAGGCTCAAATAATCAACACCTTTGCTGGTAATGGCACAACTGTTTTTAGTGGCGACGGCGGGCCGGCTACTCTTGCTGGTATTAAAGGTCCGGGAGCAATAGCTTTCGACAATCTAGGTAACACCTACGTAACTGATGGAAATTATTATATAAGAAAGATTGATAATTTAGGAAATATCAGTACGGTAGCAGGAAATGGCTCAATGGGTTATAGTGGCGACGGTGGCAGCGCTTTAGCAGCACAAATATCACCTAGCGGAATATGTGTTGATGCTGCAGGCAATATTTATATCTCTGAATTTAATAATAACCGGGTTAGAAAAGTAAACACCTCAGGAATCATTTCAACTGTAGCGGGAAACGGAGGAACTGTTGCTATAGGGGATGGCGGTCCTGCAACCAGCGCAACTCTTAATCGTCCAATGGGAATAAGGATAGATGCTACCGGGAATTTATTGATCACTGAAATGTTTGGATCAAGGATAAGAAAGGTTAACACTTCAGGTATTATTTCAACCATCGCTGGAAATGGAACTTCAGGCTATTCCGGTGATGGCGGACCTGCAACTTCCGCAAAGATAAACGGACCAAACGACGTTCATATTGATGCCTCTGGAAATATATACATCGCTGAAAGCTGGAACCATTGTGTTAGAAAAATAAATAGTTCAGGAATCATAAGTACATTTGCAGGTATCGGAGTTCAGGGAAATTCGGGTGATGGTGGGCCTGCAATGAGTGCTATGCTGAGCTTTCCAATGGGGTTATCTTCTGATGTCGCTGGCAATTTGTATATAGGATTCATGAATGATCATAGAGTACGAAAGGTAGATTCATTTGGCACTATTACTACTATTGCAGGAATTGGCACACCAGGTTACACAGGAGATGGTGGATCTGCGACAAGTGCGCAGCTAAACTCACCTGAATACGTTGCTATTAATTCGTATGGCGATCTTCTTATATCTTGTTACGTCAGTTATCATATTCGGATTGTCCAAAATCCTACTTCCATTGGAAAAACAGAAAAGGATATTCCCTTTGTGAGTATTTATCCGAATCCAAACAATGGCTCGTTCACAATAAAAGGGATTGAGACTGAAACTATTTTGATCTCGAACCAGCTCGGACAAGAAGTAAAAACAATCTGTTTGTCTGATAAAAACAATTTCTCTGAAACAATAAATGATCTTGAAACGGGTGTTTACTTCCTTAACGGAAAGAACACGAAACAAAAGATCGTTGTAATAGATTAAGAAAGCGGAACAGGTTTCCTGTCAATGAATCCACCACCTACTAAATCATTTCCTTCATAAATAACTGCACTTTGTCCCGGCGCAACTCCGGTAACAGGTGCATGGAAAATAACATCTAGTTTTTTGTCAACTGTATTTATAGTGGCTAATGTTCCGGGATCTTTGTAACGGATCTTCGTCAAACCAACAAAATCTTCAGGTAAGGAAGCATACTTAATTAAATTAAAATCACGTACCATCAATTGTTGTTCTTCCAGGTCTTCTTTATCTCCCAACACAACCGTATTTGTTTCCGGGATAATTTCCTTTACAAAAACAGGATCACCCATTGCAATATCGAGACCTTTTCTTTGCCCTATCGTATAGAAAGGATAACCTCTGTGCTTTCCGACTTTTTTTCCTTTGTATAAATAATCGCCGCCTTCTACTTTCGCTTCCAATTCAGGCATACGGTGTTTTAAGAACGAACGGTAATCATTGTTTGGCACAAAACAAATATCATAGCTCTCACTTTTATTAGCGAGATCAATGAATCCTGCATCTTTTGCCATTTGTTTAATGTCAGGCTTTTTAAATCCTCCCAATGGGAAATGAGTACGCCTTAAACTTTCTTGTGACAATCCCCACAATACATAGGTTTGATCCTTATTCTCGTCAACGCCTTTAAAAACAATTTTACGGTCATTCTCAGTTCGCAATTGCGCGTAATGTCCGGTTGCTATGAATTCACAATCCAGCATATCTGCGCGTTTTAAAAGTGCATCCCATTTAATGTGAGTGTTGCATAACACACAAGGGTTTGGTGTTCTTCCCGCTAAATACTCTTCAACAAAATTATTGATGATATGATCACCAAATTCTCCCCTGATATCTAAAATATAATGCGGAAAACCAAAATTCACAGCAATGGCACGCGCATCGTTGATACTATCTAAACTGCAACAACCCGTTTCACGTTTGCTGCTGCCTGAAGTAACATAATCCCATGTTTTCATGGTGATCCCAACCACTTCGTAGCCCTCTTCATGCAGCATCATAGCGGCCACAGAACTGTCTATGCCCCCACTCATTGCTACTAATACTTTCCCCTTCTTGCTCATTGTAATTGGTAATTGATCAGAAAAACTCCTTAACCCTTCTTTGCTCCTTTGTCTGTAGTTTTCTTTTCAGGTGCTTTTGCTTCCTGAACTTTATTTTTCGAAAAAAATTCGTCTGTCTTTTTCTTGTCAGCTAATTTTCCATCTATGTATAATTCCTTTTCTTTTATTTTTCCGTCTTTTTCTTTGTAGATCCACGGGCCTGTTTTTTGCCCGTTCTTATAATAACCATTTGCCGCCTGCACACCATTCGGATAATAGTAAGTATTTCTTCCTTCAAGATTTCCGTCAACATATGTCCCTTCTCCTTTCACTAATTTACCATCAAAATATAATTTGAAAGGACCATGCTGTACATCCATTTTATAGTTTCTTTCTTCTGCCATTTTTCCATCCGGTAAATACACAATACATTTCCCGTTCTTCTTTCCATCTTTATAAATATCTTTCGAAACCATGGTTCCGCTCTCATCATAATAGATCCAAACCGAATCTTTTATTTCCCCAACATATTTTCCTTTCGCCATTATCTTCCCGTTCGGGTGAAATAATTTTGCGTAAGCATAAGCACCATCTTTCTTAAAATCCATGATCGCTTTTACAGTATCGAACGGATAGTAATATTTAAAAACACCTTGCGGTTTATCATCTTTAAAAGCGCCCTCAAAAACGATCTTACCGGCTTCTCCCGAAGGTTTTTTCCAATAACCTTGCTTCTTTCCTGAAGCATCAGTAACGTTTTGCCCGAACCCAAAAACTGTGGTCAGAACTAAAGTAATTATGAGATTAATTTTCTTCATAAATGGATAATGCAAAGGTAATATAAAGTTACTTAAGGTTAGTGCTTTTTATCAACCAAAAGCAGGAATTTTCAGGGCTAAAGCCAATTCATATCTGCTTTGTTTAATTCGGGACTTAAGTCCGGGGTTAATGGGATATACAGAAGAAAGCAGGGCTTTAGCCCTGAAATTATGCTAATCTGATATGTTTGTTATGGGTCATAGTCACAACTCCATTATCGATCATTTCATTCAAAACAGCTGTCCATTGTTCATCGTTAAATTTTACTAATTTTTCTTTGAGTTGGTCGATATGAAGGGTTTCTTTCCTGAGGTGCTTCAATATCTCTTGCTCGATCGATTTGGTATCCGGACTATGTTTTTGCGCGATACATACATCACAATAACCACATTTTTTTCCACTGAGTTCATTAAAATAATTCAGCAGGAACACTTGTCGGCAAATTGTTTTTTGGTTTGCGTATTCGATCACTTGTCCTGTTTTCTCAATGTAACGTGCCTTTAAATATTTGTAATTGCTTTGGTTTAACTCGATGTGTTTTGAATTAATTCTATCCTGCAATAAAATGATACGTGGCAGCTCTGTAGGTTTTACATATGATAGAACTTCCTGTTTTGTTAGGAATTCCAATTGTTCAACCGTGTATTGAATTGTGTTCTTGATCCTGTAAGCAATATCTTTTTCATTTATAAAAGCGTATTGATCATAAATGCCTCCGTAACTTCTCGACAAAGTTTTAAGAAGCAATTCATACTTAGGATATTTTACTTCGAAAGCATAAACATCTTCCTTACTCATAGTGATCATACACTTTGCGGGCTCATAACCGGCATCGAGTAAAGAAAGATAATTCTCCTTTTCTAAAAATTTAAGGCTGTTGAACAAAAGCACCGGGTGTAAATTATATAATTTGGAAACTTCATCGAGGTCAAATTCAAGACTTACGCCTTGTCCCGAATTCATTGCGATCTGGTAATAATTACAAATAGCATTGTAACAATTTTGGATCATTTTTAATTCCGGAAAAGCATATTCAACTGCTTCTAATAATTGAGTTTCATCTTTTTTTGTATATAACAAAACTGCATAAGCTGCTTTTCCATCACGTCCTGCCCTTCCCGCTTCCTGGAAATACGATTCTAAACTATCCGGCAGATCCATATTCACCACAAAACGCACATCGGGTTTATCTATTCCCATCCCGAATGCATTCGTTGCCACCATCACCTGGAATTTATTATTCAGCCATTTATCCTGTTTATCTGCACGGATTGAATTCTTTATTCCCGCATGATAAAAATCGGCAGTTATTTTTAAACGGTTCAATGTCGCTGCAATTTGCTCAGCACGTTTTCTGTTCTTAACATAAACAACTCCTGAACCTCCAATGTTATTGATGATCTTTATAAGGCGCTCAATTTTATTCTCTTCTAATTGTACCACATAACGTAAATTCCTTCTTTCGAAAGACTGACGGAATATGTTTGGTTTTTTTAATTGAAGTTTTTGAGAAATATCTTCAACAACTTCTTTAGTGGCGCTTGCTGTAACAGCAATTAAAGGAAGATCCTTAAAATAATCTTTTACCTCGGCAATTCTCAAATAACTCGGACGGAAATCATAACCCCAATGCGAAATACAATGCGCCTCATCAACTGCGATCAAAGTAATTGGCAAATAACTGAGTTGCTTTCTGAAATCCTCATTCTCTAAACGTTCCGGAGAAACATATAAGAACTGAACATGTCCGTAAGCCGCATTATTCAGGGCAATTTCAATTTCTTTATAGTTCATTGCTGAACTGATCGCCACAGCTGAGATACCTTTCTTCTTTAAATTCTGAACCTGGTCGTTCATTAAAGCGATGAGAGGAGAAACCACAAGGGTTGTTCCTCCTAAGATCAAACCCGGCAACTGAAAACACAGGGATTTTCCTCCTCCCGTGGGTAAAAGTGCAATGGTATCTTTCTTATTCAGTACCGAAAGGATAATATCCTCCTGCATAGGCCTGAATTCGTTATGGCCCCAGTACTTTTTTAATAATTGACGGATATCTTCCTTTAATTCTACGATAAAACAAAGCTAAAGATTTTTTTAATCCCGCAGGGATGATATATTGGTTGTCAGGGATTTCATCTCTGGTTAAAAACAAACCACAAATTTCCCTCCCATCTCGGCGCGTTATGCCGAGGTGAAAGGGTGTTGGAAGTGTAGTATTCGCTTCCCCGGATTAGCATCCGGGGTTACCAATTATATCATCCCTATGGGATTCAAAGACAATCATCATACACATTTTCCCAATAAAACACCTCAATAATTTATTGGTTTTAATAATAATAACTGCTTATTTTCGTTACTTGTAATATTACGTGTCAAGCCCTAAAAAGCATATCTTTTTCCTCCTCGTTTGCTGCCTTGGCCTACTTTCAGGCTATGGACAAAATGCCACTATCAGCGGGACTGTTAAAGCCAATGACGGTGAGCCTCTTGAGAATATTACTATTGCAGTCCTTGAGGATGCCAAAATAACTACTACTTCAGACTCAAAAGGAAATTACAAACTGGATGTACCTGCCGATAAAGATCTGACAGTTGTTTTCTTTAGTTTGAGTTTTAAACAATCGAAGCAAACCATAAATTTAAAACCGGGAGAGAACTTTAGTTTCTCTCCTGTATTACAATTCAAAGAATTCATACCTGAGATCGATATCACAGCCGAGAAGAACCGTACAATTGAAATGGTTCGTATTGACCCAAAATTATTTTTCCAATTACCAACTGCAGGCGGAAGTCTTGAGGATCTGATCAAAACACAAATGGGTGTGTCCAGTAATAACGAATTAAGCAGTAATTATTCTGTACGCGGTGGGAATTTTGACGAGAATTTAGTTTATGTGAATGATATTGAAGTGTACCGTCCTTTTTTAGTGCGAAGCGGACAACAGGAAGGTTTGAGTTTCGCCAATCCTGATATGGTTCAGAATATTGATTTCTCCGCCGGCGGATTCGAAGCGAAGTACGGTGATAAGATGTCATCCGTTCTTGATATTACTTACCGCAAACCAACTAAATTCGGAGGCGCAGCATCTGCAAGTTTATTGGGAGGAAATTTAAGTTTAGAGGGAATTTCGAAGAACAGATTGATCGCATGGTCGGTTGGCTCACGTTATAAAAGCAATGTTTATTTACTCAAGGGCATGGATACGAAGGGAGAATACAGGCCGCGTTTTTATGACGCACAAGCGTTCCTGACTTTCAACATCAATCCAAAATGGACAGTAGAAGTTTTAGCTAATCTTGCGAATAACAAATACCAGGTTATTCCCGCTAACAGGGAAACTACTTTCGGTACAGTAAATAACGCTGTAAGTTTTAAAGTTTTTTTCGACGGACAGGAAGTAATGCAGTATAATACTTTTATGGGAGGAATTTCTACAACTTATCTTCCGAACAAAACAACAAAACTAAAATTCATTGCATCAGGATATTCAACTAAAGAAGAAGAACTGTATACAGTTCAAGGACAGTATTACATCGACCAGTTAGAGGCTGATTTTGGAAAAAGTACGTTCGGGCAAGTTGCGTTTAACCGTGGTATCGGAACATTTATCAATAATGGCCGTAACAGGTTAGAAGCGCAAGTGTATAACGTAGAACACAAAGGCACAAAATACTTAAAACGTGACCGTGAATTGTTATGGGGTATCCGTTTCCAGAATGAAAATGTAAATGATAAACTCAGTGAATGGCGGATGATCGACTCTGCCGGATTTGTTAATCCGTATAGCGCCACTGAAATTAATTTAACTGATGCTTACAAAACAAAGATCAATCTGAACACTTCACGCATCATGGAGTACGTGGAATATAAGTATAACAAAATGTTGGGGGATTCATCCATCTTAACTTTAACAGGAGGCGTGCGTGGGAATTATTGGACACTGAACAATCAATTCTTAGCATCACCTCGCGCTACATTAGCATTCAAACCACACTGGAAACGTGATTTCCTCTTTAAATTATCGGGCGGATATTATTATCAACCTCCATTCTACCGTGAATTACGCGGACTTGACGGAACTTTGAACAGAAACATTAAAGCACAACAATCGATCCACGTTGTATTAAGCAGCGATTATAATTTCACCGCGTGGAGAAGACCTTTCAAATTTGTAGTTGCAGCTTATTACAAAGAATTGAAAAATATTATTCCTTACGAAGTGGATAATGTCCGCGTACGTTATTTCGCTAAGAATAATGCTTTCGGTTACGCCACCGGAATTGATTTCCGCGTGAACGGGGAATTTGTGAAAGGCGTTGAAAGCTGGACCTCATTGGGTATCTTAAGAACATACGAGTATTCGAAAGACAATATCCATTATGATTATTTTAATAAGGACGGAGAGAAGATCATAAAAGGATATACATTCGACCAGGTTAAAGCTGACAGTACAAAAATAGATCCGGGATTTATTCCGCGACCAACCGATCAGTTAGTAACCTTCAATATGTTCTTCCAGGATTATTTACCGAAACATCCTGAATTGAAAATGAACCTGAACTTAATTTTCGGAAGCGGTTTACCGTTTGGTCCGCCTAACCATTTACGTTACCAGCAAGTATTCAGAATGCCCCCTTACAGAAGAGTTGACATTGGATTCGCATATAATATCATAAGGGAGAACCGCGAGATCAAAAAGAAGAATTTTATGAATAATGTAAAATCGATGTGGCTCAATGTTGAAGTCCTGAATTTACTGGACGTGAACAACACCGTTTCTTACACCTGGATCAAAGATGTTACAGCAAGGCAATATGCTGTTCCGAATTACCTTACAAGAAGACAGCTTAACGTTAAATTACAAATACGTTTTTAATCCCGTAGGGATTATATATCGGTAAAATACAACACCTCAGATAATTCCTGCGTTGCCTGTACCACAGGCAACGATGCGTTAATTTGTGTTATCGGGTTATCATTTTATTACCAACATTTAGTCCCTACGGCACTTTTTTGTATCTTTACTTTATGAAACATTATAGTGCCCATGCCATAGATATGTTCACACGTCATGTGTTGAATGATACACCGGGTTCGAACTGGCTGATAGAAAATAATTACCGTGAATTGATCGCCGTTATTGACGCTATACGTGACGATAAATTCGCTTTCAAATATTTAATTGACGGCAAACATTTTGAGTTAGCAGCTTTTGTTAATGCAATTTGGGAAGATGCAAGCGCCTTTAAATTTTTAATTGACCGCAAGGCTTTCGATTGGGCTGCAACAGCTAATTATATCAATGGCGATGATAAAGCCGAAGAAGCATTGCTGCGTGCAGGAAAAAAACACTATGTAATGTTAGGCAACGCTATTCAAAGTGTTGTGAGAGCTGATGGAGATAGGGCTGTTAGTCCGATGGGAGTAATAAAAAACATGCTGAACTTCAAAAAGGCATTCGAGAAAGAACCTGATACAAGCAGTTGGCAGAAAGATCCTAAAAAACATTTGAAAAAATGAGGATCATCGATAGTATTCCCCACCCTTCTATTACCATCAGTATCTTTCAGATGAATGAAAAATTCATTGTGAAATTTGAGGCAGGACCTATGGAGCAAGCCTTTAAATTTGAGAATTCAGAAGTAAAAGGATTAGAGAACCTGAAAAAGATCATAACTCCCGAATTCATTGAAGAAGTAAGAAAACGTTTCAACGAGATGTTCCTCCAAATGAAAAATGCGAAACCCGTTTAGCCCTTCGTCAGGCTCAGGGCTCCAATTCTTTCTTAATGCCATTATGGTTCGGCAAGCTCACCATGGCACATCCTTCAAAAATATTTTGTAGCTTCGACAAGCTCTGCCGCCATTCTTATATTTAAAAATAATCACTTTGTGACTGAATTTGTCGAAGTCACCTCTTAAGAAACGGAAGTCATGGTGAGCTTGCCGAACCACAATAAATTCAACAAAAAGATAAACACTGAGCTTGACGAAGTGTTTAGACGAAAGTACAAAGTTCACAGACCTACTATATTAAACCTAAACTACCCACACATAGATCTGCAAACTCCGTATCCTTCCAAGCCACAGATTTCACTGATTTCCACAGATCAATAATATCTGAGTTAATCCGTGTAATCTGCGGCTAATAATGCCAGAGATCATGCTCAAACCTGAAAATATCATTCTTAATTCTATCTGATTCCAATAACGCATCCACACCTTTTGTATAATCGAACACGTAACGATCGTACACATTACTTTCCTTTACAATATAACTTCCGAATTCACGACGCTGAAAAAGATCATCGAACGTTGAGTGATCGCTGATATTCTTTGGATTGAATACCCTGTATTTCGCCAAATATTTTTTTGCAGCAGGATAATAGATCCAGAATAATTCTTTGTACGCTTCTTTTTCTTCTACATACTCATAGAACGCAATCCCGGTCACTTTCACTTCCATTGCTGACCGTTCTCTATTCAGGAACCAATCTTCCATAAATCGTATCTTAATTACTTTAGTAAAAATGGAAGTTGAATCAGAAGCAACAATCGGAAATTCTTCAGATTCTCCATCCTCCCTGTACCTTATTTCAGTTGTTTCAATAGTTTCAACTAATTTAGCTTTAACAGCACTTAATGTAAGCGGGCTGTAAAAATTCTCATCTGCAAACGCTATAAGATCACCTTTTAAAATATGTTTACATACCAATTGCATTAAAGAGATCCTGCAAGGCTGATGATCTATAGGGTAATATAAAGGATGATTTATCTTTTCACGAAGATCGATCTCCCGCCAAACTCTTTTTTCCCAGGCCACATCCGCTTCTCTTGTATAAGCACCAAACATTGGTTTTTTGTTTAAGATCAACGTATTGTTGATCGCACCGCAAGGATTAGCTTCTTCAGGACTTCCATCAGCATATTGCGCTTGCATTTTTAAGACTAAAGCTGAAAAAATAAATATGTAATTTCTTAACCGCATCTAAACCTATAATATTTGAAAAAAGAAAAGGTTACATATAAGTTTTGAACCCAAATCAGGTTTGCTTTACAATTTTGGACCAAAAAAGGGTCGGAAATTGGCTGTTTTGTTCAAAAAACCCGCCTTCTGTTAAATCGTTTTAGTTATCTTTACTTTAAATATCAACTGAAATGAAAAAATTATCGATTCTTTTTCTCTCTTTTTTAAGCTTAAATACCTTTTCACAATCGATCGGCGACACCATCGTTGTAAAAACCTTGAAATACGGCAGCACAACCCGGGACACTGCAATACAATTTCCAACGAGTGCGCTCACTTACGAAAAAATTATCATGCGCTATAACATGCGTTGTAAGAATGGATTGATCTCGACCTCATCCAACAAAAATTTAGGTTGCGGCGAATGGGACTATTCCTGCAATACATACATCGCCGATTCAACTCGAATAGAAGTTGAACCTTTAACAACTCCGAGTCATATCATTTCGAATTTCACAGGGACGGTTTTTCCTTACACCACCCTTCAGCCTTTCGATTATTATAACTATGCCCAAACTTCAGTTACTTTAAATAGTATCATTTCAGAAACACAATTTACAGTCGGAACAGGAAGTGCTCCGGCACCCAATGTTTTAAAAACGAACGAAAGATCCGGGCGTTCATTCCTGCTATATACCGCTGCAGAACTAACAGCCGCTGGATTTACTGCAGGTAATATCCACGGTTTGATCTTGGATGTAGCTAATGCAGGTGGTGTAGCTAACTTTTTAAATATGGGAATTCAACATACAACTTTAACAGCCCTTACAGCAGAATCAGGTACGCTGACAGGATTCACCAATGTTTACAATTCCAATCACACTTTTGTAAATGGGAATAACCGTATTCAATTTCACACACCTTTTAACTGGAATGGCACTTCCAACATTATTATCGATTGTTCATTTACTAATTCAGGTCCCGGCACAGCAATTATTTTTAATGGTGTAACAACAACTTCGGCTAATGCGATCTATGCAAATAATAATTACGCGGTAGATTTAGAATGCGACGGACATATTAATATCAATTCTTCATTCTTAAATACGATCACAGGATCGCTGACAGTTTCTTTCTGGGCTTACGGAAATAAGAACATGATGCCGGCAAATACTTCTATTCTTTATGGCTGGGCAACAAATCCAAACGACCGAAACTTAAATATACATTTACCATGGAGTGATAACAATGTTTATTTTGATTGCGGCTTTAGTGCAGGAGGGTTTGACCGCCAGAATAAAGTTTCAACTGCAGTTAACCAGGGCGGACAATGGAATCACTGGGTCTTCACAAAAAATACAGGCTCAGCCTGGATGAGGATTTATTTAAATGGGGCATTGTGGTCGATAGCCGGTGGAAAATCAAAACCAATTTCATTAATGAATTTGATATTAGGTAAGGACGCCTCGTTGAGTAATAATTACAAAGGAAAAGTGAACGGGCTTACGATCTGGAATAAAGAATTTGCTTTAGCAGACATTAAATCTTTGATGAATGTTCCGATCACAGCCTCTCACCCATTCTATTCGAACTTACTTGCCTATTACAAAATGGATGAAGGTACCGGTTCAATTGTAAATGACGCGAAAAATTCTGTTACGTCTAACGGAACAAATATATTATGGTCGTTCGACAGGGGAAATAAATTGAACAGGATGTTCTATGAAACTACAGTAAAACCAAACATCGTTCTTCTCCAGGGAAACTATTCTTTGACGACGAATACGATCACAGTTAAAGATTCAATCGGAAGAGGGCCTAACACTGTTCAGCAATTCTCGGTAACAAACAATGCAACGGTTACGCCTTTTGTAAACGATGCTATCGTTTTAGCTTCCACATCAACTAATTTATATAATGCATCCCCGATCAATGTTTACAATGGCGATACAGGTGTACTAACAGGTACGATCGCTTCCACACCAACGGGCACGATCACTATTACAAACTTAAGTTATAACAAACGTCATCCTTATTACATCGAGCTAATGTCGTTCGTTACACCATATGGTATTGGCTTAGATCTTGGAATGAATGGCAAGACCTGGTATTTTGATATGAGTGATTATGCACCATTATTAAAAGGAAAGAAAAGATTTTTAATGACGCTTGGCGGAGAGTGGCAGGAAAATATGGATATTGATTTTTTATTTATTGTAGGTACACCACCAAGAACGGTACTTGAGTCACATCAATTATGGCAGGGTGGAGCTCGTTGGGGCGGCTCATCGATCGGCAGTATTACTTCCGATACAAGGTTTAGTGTACAAACTTATACATCACTAAGTGCTGCCAAAGAATTTAAAATGCGCTCAACAATTACCGGTCATGGCGCTGAAGGCGAATTCCATCAGAATGGCGGATTGGTAAATCATTACTTTAATATTAACGGCGGCCCGAATGAATTCAGCTGGCAGATCACACGTTTATGCGGAGCTAATCCTATCTACCCCCAGGGAGGAACATGGGTTTACGACAGGCAAGGTTGGTGTCCGGGTGAATACTCTTTATTAAAAGAATATGATGTGACCCCTTACATTGTGCCCGGATCAACCCTTACTTTGGATTACAATACTTCAAATCCTGCCATTCCGAGCGGTGATTACCGTTATATTGCAGCTCATCAGCTGATCAGTTACGGAGCGCCAAATCATAATTTAGATGTTGGATTAGTTGACGTGCAAAAGCCAAGTGATAAAGTTGTTTACTCGCGTGAAAATCCAATGTGTGCTAAACCAATTATTGTTGTACAGAATACAGGTTCTGTAACCTTGACTTCGATCGATATAGATTATTGGATGAATAATACCTCAACAAAACAATCATATCAATGGAATGGAAGTTTAACATCAATGGATACAGCGATCATCACTTTACCGATCGGATCATTATGGCAAAATGGTTTAGCTGCAAGCAACAACAGATTTTTTGTTGAATTGAAAAAAGCGAACAATAGTGTAGATAATTATTCTTACAACAACAAATATTCTTACCCGATCAATTTACCGGATATTCTTACAGATTCTATTACAGTAGAGTTTAAGACAAATAACATTCCGTCTGAAAATTCTTACAAATTGGTGGATGCCAATGGGAATACTGTCATTGGAGCGAGTGCTTTAATTGCAGCGAATACCCTTTACACAGATAATTATATTCTGAACGGCTGTTATAAACTAATGGTTGAAGATACAGGTGAAGACGGGCTTCAATGGTGGGCAAGCTCAGCTCAAGGCGCCGGTTATGTCCAGTTAAAAAATCCGCAGGGCGCTGTTATAAAAACTTTCAATCCAGATTTCGGAAAACGGTTCGAATATAGTTTCAGTACAAGATCTTCTCCTTTAGTATTAACAGTTAACCAAAATGAATTATCAAATTCAGTCCACCTCTACCCTAACCCTGCGCATGATAAATTTGAAATAACTATACAGAATACAGAGAATGTAAAAATAAATATTACTGATATGTTAGGAAGAACCTTTGATCTGCCTCATACCACTTTAAAAGATAAAATTGTATTCGACAGTTCATTATTAAAAGCGGGAGTTTATTTAGTGCAGATCACCAAAGATAATTCCACTGCTACAAAGAAACTGATCATTGACTAATGTGAAGTAAACCAAAACAAAAAAGCCGCAAATGTAAAACTCGCGGCTTTTTTATTCTTTTAATTTCTTAGCATCTTCAGGATATTCGCTAACTTATCTTTCAATTCAGTACGCGGAATGATCTTATCAAGGAAGCCATGTTCTAATACGAACTCAGCTGTTTGAAACCCTTTCGGAAGATCTTTACCAATAGTTTCTTTTACAACTCGCGGACCTGCAAATCCAATTAAAGATTCCGGTTCAGCAATATTAAGATCACCTAACATAGCATAACTGGCAGTTACACCACCGGTGGTCGGATCAGTTAATAAGGAGATATAAGGAATTTTATGCTGTGCTAATTGAGAAAGTTTCGCTGATGTTTTTGCCATCTGCATTAAAGAGAATGCAGCTTCCATCATTCGCGCTCCACCCGATTTTGAAATGATCAGTAAAGGTGCTTTTGTTTTGATACAGAAATCGATCGACCTTGCAATTTTTTCTCCAACCACAGAACCCATTGATCCCCCGATGAAACTAAAGTCCATACAACAGATCACAAGATCTTCACCATTCACTTTTCCGTAAGCACTACGTAAAGCGTCATTCAATCCTGACTTTTTTACTGAATCAGTTAAACGGTCAGTATATTTTTTTGTGTCAGAGAATTCTAAAGGATCACCGCTGACTAAATTCTCGTGTAATTCAGTGAACTGGTTATTATCAAATAAAACCTCGAAATATTCTTTGCTTCCTAAACGCTGATGATTACCACAATCGATACAAACGTATTTATTAGCCTGATGATCGGCTGCTGTGTGAATTTTTTTACAAGACGGACATTTATACCACAAACCTTCAGGAGTTTCTTTTTTCTCTTTGGTACTTGTAGTGATCCCTTCTTTTAATCTCTTAAACCAACCCATTTCAGTTTCGTGTTTTTGGTTTCTAGTTTCTTGTTGTTGCGCGGTCGTCATACTACCGAAGTCAGTATCTTCCTTATGCAATAGTTATCGATTTATCTAAATACACGTCTTGAATAGTATTCAGTAATGAAATTCCTTCTTTCAATGGTTTCTGGAATGCTTTACGTCCCGAAATCAATCCTTGTCCGCCGCCCCGTTTATTTATCACTGCTGTTGTAACTGCTTCTGCAAGATCAGATGCACCTTTACTTTCGCCGCCACTATTAATTAATCCCATACGTCCCATGAAACAATTTGCTACCTGGTAACGGCAAAGATCAATCGGATTCTCAGTAGTTAATTCAGAATAAACTTTCGGATGTGTTTTACCGTGACCGGTTGCGTTGTATCCGCCATTCTTATCCGATAATTTTTGCTTGATGATATCAGCCTGGATCGTAACACCTAAATGATTTGCCTGTGAAGAAAGATCGGCTGCTGTATGATAATCCACACCGTCTTTTTTAAATGCCGAGTTACGTGTATAGCACCATAAGATCGTTGCCATTCCTAATTCATGTGCACGGTCAAATGCTTTTGCAACCTCAACAATTTGGCGGCCCGATTCTGCGGAACCAAAATAAATGGTAGCTCCAACGGCAACAGCGCCCATGTTCCATGCATCTTCAACAGTGCCGAACATGATCTGATCGAATTTATTAGGGTATGATAAAAATTCGTTATGATTTATTTTTACTATGAAAGGAATTTTGTGTGCGTATTTACGTGCTACAGAACCAAGAACTCCATAAGTTGAAGCAACTGCGTTACAACCACCTTCTATTGCTAATTTCACGATATTCTCGCTATCGAAATACATTGGGTTCGGAGCAAATGAAGCACCTGCACTGTGTTCGATACCCTGGTCAACCGGTAAAATACTCATGTAACCTGTATTTGCTAAACGGCCTGTACCATATAATTGCTGCAGGCTACGTAACACCTGAGGATTGCGGTTAGTTTGCTGGAAGATACGGTCCACAAAATCCGAGCCCGGAATATGGATGTTATCTTTTGAAATGGTTTTACAAGTATGGTTCAATAAAGTATCGGCCTGAGCGCCTAATAATTCTTTGATATTTACCGGCATAATTTGGTTTTTAATGAGAGGGCAAATTTAACGAAAAAAGCCCTATTGAGGGCTGTATTTAATAAAAAACCCCGAAAATGTAACACTTTCGGGGTCAATATAATAAGTTGAAATATTATTCGCTTACCTGTACCATTTTGAATGGCACGTTGATGATGGCCTGGTAATCTTCACCAGCCTCTAACATATCTTCATCATCTTCTTCGTAATGCCAGTTAATAACAACTGCACTGCCATTCTTATTGATATTCTCTAATTTCTTAAATACATCTAATATACATTTAGAAGAGCTGGTGTTGAAATATTCTAACTGAATATTAACGTTAGTTGCAGACTTAGGAGAACCTGCATACTTATCTAAAGCATCTACTAAAGGCTTGTAGAACTCTATTGAGTTTTCAGGGATAGAGCGTCCTTTAATTTCCAATACACCGCTACCTAGATCGAAACTGATCGTTGGGGTTTTTGGAGTGCCGTCAATTGAGTATTTTTCCATAGTGTTTGTTTAATTTTATGTTCGTGTTCGTTGTAATTACTTATACCGGTATTTGATTGATCTTTATATTAAGTGTAAAGAAAGAAACTTTATTATCAATTTCCAAAAAATTATACTCTAATTTTTCGCCCGTTTTTCTGGCAATATCTATCATCCCTAAACCACCCCCGCCTTTTAAAGACATTTCACCGTTATTAAGAACCTTTTTATAGTATTCCTTAAGTTCTTCCTTGCTAAGCGCGTTAACCTCATCTAAACGACCTCTAAGGCCATTCACGTTCTCGCTTAGAATATAGTTTCCTGTAGTGATCGTATAGGCATTGTTAAGTTTACCGATCATGAAAATAGCAGAACGGTTCACGTCGCCGGCTGCATCAGCTACATCATCCATGTGATGATAAAGATTTTGCAAACACTCCACTAAAACGTTATAAACCTTTTTCTTCATCTTCGGTTCTTCCTGCATGTTATCCATTTTATTTTCCATGATCTGGAGAATGGATGTCAGGAGTTCCGACGTAATATCCCCTTTAAATGAAAGAAGAATATTATTCTTCTCCATCTTGTCGTAGATGTTGAACGCGTCAACCATTATACTAGAGGAAATAACCGGCATCTGGATCTTATTTCAATGTAAATGCTATTGTTTGTCCGTTAACTGTGAATGTTGCCTGGTTATCGCAAGCGCCGCTTCCGAAATCAACTGTACGTTTACTAAAGTCTTTTGGAGTAACTTCAACTGTACCTTTTGTAATATGTTTACAGCTTGCGGGTTTTGTAATATTAGTAATAACAACATCAAAGTCTCTTCCGTCACGGTTAGTACCGTTAGCTGTTCCGGTTACCTGAACCTCATCATCTGATAAAGCAGGTGTGCTTTGAGTTAACACTGTAATAGTCTTATCAGATGCGTACTTAATATTCCATCCGGATCCTGTACAAACACCATTTATGATCTTAACATTCCAGCTTTTTGTACTGACTGAGTTAGTAAGAGTTGTAACCAATATACTGTCGCAGGAATAAGTGATCAGTCCGTTAACTTTATAGTTTATCAATTTGATAATTGTTTTTGAACCTACAGTATTCGGACGTCCAATAAAACGGATCCAAAGTTTACCTGTACGCGCAACACCATCAACATTCGCTAAAGAACAAGTCCCGTAATTGTATTCGAAAGTCGGTGGATTGGTATTAGTAAATCCTGCTGCAGAAGTATCACCGCTGATATAAGTTAACGAATCACAACCGCCGAGTACATTTGCAAGTTTTGCAGCGCTTGTACCTTTTGTTTTAATAGCTAAGTTGTTTGAAGTTGGCTGGATCTGGGAGAACTCCTGCTCGCAGATAGAATTGTCAACTACTGACTGAGTTTCTGTGTCAACCTCTTTGGTGTCTTTCTTACATGAATAAACAAAAACCAATGATGAAGCGATCACAAAAATCGATAGAAATTTAATTTTTTTCATGATGAACAAATATAATACTATTTTATTTAAAAACGAATCCCGACCACTAAAACGTCATCAATTTGCTCATGGTTCCCGCGCCAGTCTTCAAAAGCTTTTTCCAACTCATTTTGTTGTTCAGCCATGCTGTAAACATGAATGGCACATAAAAGGTCGTTGAACCGTTTAACCATATACTTTTTCCCCTTATCTCCTCCAAATTGATCAGCGTAACCGTCTGAATATAAGTATACTGTATCTTGTTTGTTAAGCTCCAGTTTATGAGTGGTAAAGGTCCTGTCAATATCCATTTGAGCCCCTCCAACCGAATATTTATTACCATCGATCTTCTCTAAACTTCCATCTGCTCTTACTATAACAGCAGGCCTGAAAGCACCTGCCCATAATACTTCACCGGTCTTCTCATTTATCGAGATCATAGAAGCATCCATTCCATCATTAGTATTTACCTGATTTTGTCCTTGTTTCAATGCCTGTTGAACTCCTTTATGCAAACCATTTAATATTTTTCCAGGATCAGTTACTCCATTTTCAATCACCACCTGGTTTAAAATATTATGGCCGATCATACTCATGAAGGCGCCCGGTACACCATGACCTGTACAATCTACAGCTGCAAATATCTTATGCCCGTTCTTATTTCCGTACCAATAAAAATCGCCACTCACTATATCTTTTGGTTTATAAAGAATGAACATATTGGTGAATTTACTGAAGATCTGATCTTTCGCAGGAAGAATAGCTTCCTGGATCCTCTTGGCATATTCAATACTCGCAGTAATATCAGCATTTTTCTCTGCTAATTCTTTGGTGCGTTCTGCTACTTTATTCTCGAGGATCTTATTCTCGCGTTTGATAGCGCGCGTACGCATTTGAGTATATAAAATAATTATCGCAAGACCGAGAACAGACACTATAATATAGAACCAAACTGTTTTCCAGAATGGCGGAACCACTTTTATATAAATATAATTCGGTGTTTCATTCCAAACACCATCATCGTTAGCGGCTTTTACTTTGAAAACATAATCACCACCCGGTAATTCGGTATAAGAAACGTAACGCACATTGGTTGGCGATGACCACTCTTTATCATAACCTTCCAGCATGTACATATATTTATTTTCCCCCGGCGAATTATAATCTAAAGCCGCTAACTCGAACTGGAAGAAATTCTCACGCCAGCTTAATTTCAAGTATTTTTTGTAGGTGATCGTAGTGTCCGTCTCAATATCTTTCCCGCTTCGTTTATAACTAACAATATAAGCAGGTGGAAAATGACTGTTCTCTTTAATGTTCTCAGGATCGAAAATATTCACCCCCATCACACCGCCAAACACCAAACTTCCGTCCTTTAATTTTCCATAAGCTCCCTGCGAATGTTCGTTATTCAATAACCCATCTTTCTGATCGTAATTTTTGAAAGCAGAACCACCTACGTTCTCAATATTAGGATTGAATTTCGATACACCTTTATTCGTACTCATCCAGATATTATTCAGGCTATCAGAAAGAACAGATGACACGAAATTATTCGGAAGACCATCCTTCTCAGTATAATTACTGAATTTATTTGCGGCGATATCATATTTGCTTAAACCGTTACTTGTGGCAAACCACATATTCGATCCTTTATCTTCCAGAACTGAATAAACAATATTCGATCCCAAAGAATTTTTCGAATCATCAAAAGCATATTTAACAATAGATTCCTTTTTATCAATATTTCCGTTCTTAATAAGACAAGCCCCTCCTCCGTCTGAACCTAACCAGATATTCCCTTTCGAATCATTATATATCGCGGTGATCTTATTACTGCTTAACCCTGATGCTTCGGTATAATTCCTGATCTCCTTTGTCCTGGTATCCATCACAAATAAGCCATCACCATACGAACCGATCCATAATTTTCCATGCTTATCCATGTATAAAGAAAGAACGGTTCCGCCCAGTTCACTATTTAAAAACACTTCTCTTGTTCCGGAACCTTTATTGTATTTATACACCCCAACGCCCCACGTACCCATCCAGATATTTCCCTCTTTATCACCTGTCATGGATAACACGTAATTCTCGCCGATAAGATGGCTGAAATCTTTAACAGTTTTAGTGGCGTGATTTAATGTCTTCAATGATTTTTCACCGCCGATCCACAAGTCTGTTCCATCATCATAAGCAGAGAACATCCTTTGGAATTGCTCAGAGATCTCTTTTGGAAGATTAGGAAATTTTTGAGACTGATGGAATGAAACATTCACACCGCCTGAAAATGTTCCCAGCCAGATATTCTTTTGCTCATCAACATAAATAGTGGTGAGATAATTATCGTTGATGCTATATTTATTACTTTCTTCTTTCTTAAAGATCGTATTCTTCTCCGTTTTCAGATCTAAAATAATTCCGCCGCCTCTCGTGATAGCGAATAATTTATTCTCGATCACTTTAACCTCTTCAATAAAATTTATATTGGTATTCTGCTCATCGAACTTGTAAACTTTTTCAATTGTAAAATTACCCGGATCTGCTTTTAAGACCCCGCCTCCGTGCGTTGCAAGAAACAATTTACCATTAACTTCTGTGATAGAATTGATCGTCTCAATATCTGTCGGATCGATCTTTAAACTCGGAGGCAATAACAGATTTATTTTCTTAAACTGGTTGTTAGCAGTTAAAACCCATAAGCCCCATCCCTCGGTTCCTACAATGATCTGCCCGTTATATTTAAATAAAAATATAACTTCTAATTTCTTGCCTGAAGAACCTATTTCCTTACTTTCTTTTGTTTTAGTGTCGAACGAAATGATCCCTTTGTCGGTACCAATTAAAACCGTTGAATTATCCTGGTTCAGGAAGCAATTTATTTTAAGTTCCTGGGTACTGGCTTTATCAGCATTTAATTTTACACGTTCGAAAGAATCCTTAAAAGGATCATAAATATTAAAACCTGCGTTCCTTGTACCCACATAGATCATCCCATCAGCATGCTGATAGATTCGTGTAATATCAGATGACGAAAGTGAACTTTTATTCTCAATAGTATTTTTGAAGATCCTGAACTGATAACCGTCATATCTGCACAAACCATCCTGCGTTCCGAACCACATGAAACCACGGTCATCTTTTAAAATTGAGCTGACAAAATTGGTAGACAAACCATCCTCGCTGGTAATATGCTTAAAACGATAGGATTGCGCTACAACTAACGCCGGAACAAGAAACAACAATATGTTCAGAACCGATTTTTTAAACATAATCAGGTTTTAAAGTTAATTAAATTTTTAAGAGTAAAAATCATATTTTTACCAAACTATGTGTGGCATTGCGGGTATATATTTTTTAAAGAATTCAGATACGCCTGATGCCACAAAGATCAGGCAGGTGACCCGGGCACTTAAACACCGAGGTCCTGATTTTCAAAGCCATTATTCTTTCAAAAATTGTACTCTTTTTCATGCGCGTTTAAGTATCCTTGACCTCAGTGAGAACAGTCACCAACCATTCTTAGACTCAACAAAAGAAAAAGGTTTAATTTTTAATGGTGAGATCTTTAATTACAAAGACCTCCGGCAAGAAATTTCTGATCTGAAAACCACCGGGGATGTAGAAGTTTTATTCAAACTATTTGACAAACAAAACATTTCCTGCCTCGATAAATTAAATGGTTTTTTCGGATTTGCTTTTTATAATTCGGTTACTGATGAATTAAGTGTAGTGCGCGACCGTTATGGTGTAAAACCCCTTTATTATTACCGGGATGACGAGAAATTAGTTTTCGCTTCCGAATTGAGAGCTTTGTTAGAACTCAGCGGCCCGCAGGAAATAAACTTCAATGCTGTTAATACATATTTGCGCCTGAATTATTCAACAGGGAAAGAAACTGTATTTAAAAATGTTTTTCGTTTATTGCCCGGAGAATATATTTCTGTAAAAAACAAAAAGGTTAGCGTTAATAGCTGGTACAGTATTCCTCACCGTAAAAAAGAAGAATCCATCAAGGATCTTTTAGCGGATGCGGTTAAATTACGTTTGCATGCTGATGTTCCTGTCGGATGCTTTTTAAGCGGCGGATTGGATTCATCTATAATTTCTGCATTAGCGAAACAGCACCATAACGATATCCACACTTTTAGTATTGGGTTTGCTGATGAACCGTTCTTTGATGAAACTCATTATGCCGAAATAGTAGCGAAGCACATCAACTCAACTCACAGAAGTTTTAAATTAAAGAATACCGACCTTCTTCACAACATTGAACCATTCTTACGAAGCATTGATGAACCGTTTGCAGATTCATCAGCTTTCAATGTTTATGTATTGAGTATGTATACAAAACAACATGTGAAAGTCGCTTTATCGGGCGATGGTGCTGATGAATTGTTCATGGGCTACAATAAACATAAAGCTGAATTATTAAGTCGGACTTTCTCATCGAAAGCATTAACACCTGTTTTAAATCCGGTTCTCAGTGTTTTACCCGAATCAAGAAATAAAAAATTCTCTAATAAGATCCGTCAGCTTAAACGCTATTCAAAGTCTGCTAATTTAGATCCGGCCGAACGCTATATCGATTGGGCTTGCATCAGCAGTGAAAAAGAAGTGAATGATCTGCTTCTTAGTAAAGGACATCATCAGTTCAATGAGCTTTTCCAGGAAGCATTCTCGCAAAAGAATTTCAATCCTGTGAATTACGCTGATCTCAAAATTGTTTTGGCTGATGACATGTTAGTGAAAGCTGACCGTATGAGCATGCAGCATGGTTTAGAGATTCGTAATCCGTTCGTTGATTACCGTGTAGTTGAATTCGCAATGAATTTACCTGAAAATAAAAAAATATCGAACCAGGGCCAAAAACTGATCTTAAAAGATAGTTTCAAGGATCTATTGCCTGCAGAAATATTCACCCGCGAGAAAAAAGGATTTGAATTACCGTTGTGGAAATGGCTGAAAACAGAATTAAAGGATGATATTGAAAAAAAATGGTTAAGTGAAAAAAGAATTAAAGAAGAAGGCATTTTCAATTACGAAACCGTACAAAAATTAAAACAAAAACTTTATTCTGATAACCCCGGTGATGCTCCGGCTAAGATCTGGGCACTTATCATTTTTCAGAACTGGCTGACAAATTTCAGGTCTTATATTAAATAAAACATTTATTAAGTTTAATCCCTCTGTGTTACTCTCTAGCCTCTGCATCTCTGTGTTGAAAGAACCGAACGTTTATCAAAAGAACTTGCCTGTTTACAACACAGAGTTTAAGAGATAAAGAGTTTCACGGAGGTCTATAGAATTATTCTTTCATATTCGTATATTCGTACCGATCTGTAATCCATGCCTAAGAAAGTCCTCCGTATAATCAACCGTTTCAATTTAGGTGGCATCACTTACAATGTAGCCTATCTCACTAAGTACCTGTCATCAGATTTTGAAACGCTTTTAATTGGCGGTTCGGAAGAAGAAGGAGAAGAAAGTTCGTTACACATTACTGAAAATTTAGGATTGCAACCGGTTATTGTGGAAGAATTACAACGCAGCATTGGCTTCAAAAGTGATTATGCGGCCTACAAACGCATCAAACAGATCATAAAAGAATTCAAACCGGATATCGTTCACACTCATGCTTCAAAAGCCGGCGCGGTTGGAAGATTAGCGGCAATTCATTGTAAAGTACCTATTATCGTTCACACGTTTCACGGACATGTTTTTCATTCTTATTTTGGAAAAATCAAGACCGCTTTTTTTAAAAATATTGAAAGATTCCTCGCAAAAAGAACCAATGCTATTATTGCCATTAGTGACATTCAGAAAAAAGAACTGACTGAAACTTTTAAAATTTGTAAACCGGAACAAACCCATGTTATCAATTTAGGTTTCGACCTGGAACGCTTCACACAAAATATTGAACAAAAACGAAAAGAATTCCGCACAAAATATCATTTAAAGGATGATGAACTAGCTATTGGTATCATTGGCCGCCTTGCACCTGTAAAAAATCATGAATTATTCATTGATGCCATTGAGAATGCCGCAAATCATTCCGGTAAAAAGATCCGCGCCTTTATTATCGGCGATGGGGAGACACGCTCACCACTTGAAAACTATTTAATAGCAAAAAAACTTCCGTTCACAAATGATCCGGCTGTTACAAAATTATTCTGCTTCACTTCATGGATCAAAAATGTGGATTGGGCTCTGGCAGGATTAGACCTTGTTGCATTAAGTTCAAGAAATGAAGGAACTCCTGTAAGTTTAATTGAAGCACAGGCAGCAGGGAAATTCATAGTTACAACAAATGTAGGTGGAACAGCGGACATCTTACATAAAGATTGTGGTTTCCTCTGTGATAAAGACCAACCCGGCGAATTTATTTCGCAGATACTGAATGCAGTCATTAATTTTGAAACGCTTTCAGCAAAAGCAAAGAACGGACAACAACAGGTACTAAAACAATTCTCATACAAACGATTGGTGAATGATGTTGAGAACCTGTACAATACATTGCTAAAAGCAAAAAAATGATTCAAGTCATATAAATAAATCAAGCTTTACTTATCTTCACACAATAAATAGCACAGCATGGACGCAAAGATCGAACAGAAAATAAAACTACTTGAAGAGAAATATGCACAAATGGGACAAGATCTTGATTCTTATCTCGACGGGCTTTTATTATCGAACTACCTTACGTATTGGGATTATACACAAGTAGAAACCTTACTGACCTTACAAAACCCAAAAACAGATTTCCCGGATGAAATGATCTTCATCATGTATCACCAGATCACTGAACTATATTTTAAATTATCATTACACGAATTCGAACAGATCGGACATAATGGCCCGAATATTTTACCGAACGGACAATTGTTAGGCTGGAAAGAAAAAATAGACCCGAATTTCTTTGCGGAGCGTGTAATGCGCATCAACCGTTATTTCGAAGCGTTGACCAAATCTTTCGAGATCATGATCAATGGGATGGAAAAAGAACAATTCTTGCGTTATCGTATGGCTTTATTGCCTGCAAGCGGATTTCAGAGCGCACAATACCGTATGATCGAAATTTGTTCAACCGACTTCATTAATTTAGTTGATAAAGATGTCCGCGCGAATTTCAAAGGTAAGGACACAGATATAAGAGAGTTGTTCCAAAACATTTACTGGAATAAAGGCGCAACCGAATTAGCAAGCGGTAAAAAAACATTGACCTTAAAACAATTCGAGAAAAAATATTCAGAGAAATTCATTACCCTTGCCAACGAATACAAAACAAAGAATCTCTGGGCAAAGTATAAAGCATTACCTGAACCGGATCAAAAGAACGGCAACTTAATTAATGCTTTAAAGCAATTAGATGTGAATGTAAACATCAATTGGCCATTGGTGCATTATAAATCGGCGGTACGTTATTTACAACAAAATACAGAAGATATCGCTGCAACCGGCGGAACGAACTGGCAAAAATACCTGCCTCCTCGCTTTCAAAAACGTATTTTCTACCCGGAACTCTGGACCAAAGAAGAAACTGAAGATTGGGGTAAGGGCTGGGTTGAGACCAATGTATTTCAACAAAAATAATCCTTCCAACAGTCAGGGCTAAAGCCCACAAATATCTATTCTTTGTTAACCCCGGACTAAAGTCCGGGGTTATTAGTATATCAGCTTATAAACAGCTTCGTTCTGCTTTTATTAGTACCCCATTCTAAAACCCAAACTAAAGTCTGGGGTTAATAATGATACTCACTCCTCGTAAGCGACACATTAACCTCGGACTTTAGTTTAGGGTTTTATTCGTAAACGACACATTAACCTCGGACTTTGGTTTAAGGTTTTCTTTTCGGAAGCGGCACATTAACCTCGACTTTGGTTTAGGGTTTTCTATTCGGAAGCGACATTAACCTCGGACTTTAGTCCGAGGATTACAGCTTATTAACATTATGGGCTTTAGCCCTGATAGAATTTTCCATAAAGCTACGATCGTAGCAATCAATCGCATTACAGACGGATTGAGAAAACAACCGCTTCTTTTCGTAAGCGACACATTAACCTCGGACTTTGGTTTAGGGTTTTCTATTCGGAAGCGACATTAACCTCGGACTTTAGTCCGAGGATTACAGCTTATTAACATTATGGGCTTTAGCCCTGACGGATTTTTTCGCAAATGCTACAAATCATAGCAACTAATCGGATTAAAAGCAGAATATCTTTGTATTTAATCAACAAAAAATAAAGATGGCTCACACAAAAGTTTGGATACATGCAGTTTGGGGAACTAAAAACCGATATCCCTTTCTCACAAAAGATCTAAGGTCAAAAGTAATCTCACATATTTTACAAAATGCAAAAGCTAAAGAAGTTTATATAAAAAACATGAATGGACATTCTGATCATTTACATTGTTTGTTTGCTTTAAATGCAGATTCAAGTATCTCCAAAACATTGCAACTCTTAAAAGGAGAATCTGCTTTTTGGATCAACAAAGAGAAACTGACCATAACAAAATTTGAATGGGCAAATGAATATTATGCAAGTTCAGTAAGTGAATCTCAATTGCAGTATGTTATGAATTATATAGATGATCAGGAAGAACATCACAAGAAAACTACTTTCCAACAAGAGTATGAGAACTTTATCCAACAGTCAAACTGTAATGTCAGGGCTAAAGCCCATGTGCCATCCACTTCTTCAACCCCGAACTAAAGTTCGGGGTTATAAAATACTAAGCATCGTAATTCGTATGTGTATAAGTCGCTAAGTACAGTAATCTATTAACCCCAGACTTTTGTCCTGAGTTATAAATATTAAGCGTCGTAATTCGTATGTATAAGTTACTAAATACAATTATCCATTAACCCCAGACTTTAGTCTGGGGTTAAGTGAACTACTGATACATGGGCTTTAGCCCTGACATTCCGTTGACTCCATTTATGTTAAAAACATAAGCGTTTACTAACATCCTTGACAAAAAGATGATTTTTTAGTACATTTATTCAAACTAAAATCTCTTCGTATGAAAAAACTTTTACTCTCAGTCATTTCCATCTTTATTTTCAATGTAAGTCAATCACAAATAATGATAGATACATTGGCAATGCAAAATTTTGATACCCTGAACTTATACAATCCTAATTGGTCGTTTACCGGCCCTGTAGTTTATAATACAATGGGGGTGAGCCCTGCTGCCGCCTCACCTTCCAATAGCCCTACAGGCATTGGCAATTCCAATTCGTGGGAAAGCACAACACAAAGCACAGGTATCATACTTACCTTTTCTACTATAAATATTCCCGCGGGATACGATAGTATCCGCGCACGGTTCAGTTTAGCAGCTATGAACCTGATAAGTACAGGTGGTGGTCCTGATAATTTAGATTACGTTTTAACAGAAGTTAGTTTTAATGGTGGCCCTTTTTACAACAGATTACGTATTCGTGGTGCAGTTGCAAATAATAGCTGGTGGCCTTATGCAGCAACAGGTAAAGCTAAAGTATATTATCAGCCACAAACTGAACAGACATTTGCACCAACTAACAGCGGTTTACAAACTACAGAAGGTTATAGCTATTGCGAAATTGTTTTTCCGGGAAGTGTAAACTCTGTAAGTATACGAATGACCGGACGTTCAAGTTCTTCAACAGATACCTGGTTAGTGGATAATGTTTTGTTGACAGGAGAGAAATTAGCAACCGGAATTAATTCAATCACAAAAAACAATTCAGTTAAGATCTATCCTAACCCTGCTAATGATATTGTACATATCAGACGCGGTAATTCAAATGCCGGTTCTTTAACAATGGTAAATGCTTTGGGTCAAACTGTAATCACGAAAGAACTGACCAAAGAAGCAGAAAGTGTGAATATTTCTGAATTACCATCCGGAATTTATTTTATGAACGTTGATGGTTCTGTAAAGAAGATAATTAAACAATAGTTCTTTTATGACCGTTTTCAACGGTATTGCGATCCTGATCTTAACAATAATCCCGCCATTAGTACTTTGGCGGGTTAATTTTAATTTATTAAAAGAGATCCTGAAAGATCTCCGTCCTCTCCGCATTCTTCATTTTTTTATTCTCACACTTATTGGCGCTCATGTTTATTATCATTCCGCAACCGATTGTAGTGATGATCTGAACAACGATTACATTCAACAACTGCTTTCTTTTTGGGCCGCTTTGGTTTACGCAGCAGTTTTTGCAATCGTCTCTAATAACATGGAAGATATTGGGGCTGACAAGATCTCAAATCCATCGAGACCACTGGTAAAAGGCACTGTCGATCCGAGGTCTTATCTTAAAGCTGGGATCAGTTGTCAATTCATTGCCCTGGCCATTTCTTCATTCAGTGGTTGGTCCGTTCTATTCGGGATCATCGGAATTTCGATGGGATATTATTTGTATTCATGTCCCCCGCTCCGTTTGAAACGCGTTCCATTCCTTGCAAAATTTATGATCGGGCTCAATTCTTTCATTGCAGCCTTAACAGGGTTTACGATCATTGGCGGTGACCCATCAGAATTTCCAATCACCTGGGCTGTTTTTATTCTTGTTCCACTTTCATTAGCTGCCAATTTTATTGACCTGAAAGATACAGAAGGTGACCGCGCAACAGGTGTACAAACTTTACCTGTTATTTTCGGTGAGAAAAAAGCTAAGATCATCATTGCTGTTTTTACTGTGATCACCTATGGAATGGCCGGTGTGCTTATTAATAAATTATGGCTGTATCCTGCCGGTGCGATTGGCTTAGCATTTCATCTTTGGTTCTTATTCCGTGAACCTTTCAAAGAAAAACCGGTATTTTTGATATACATAACTTCTTTACTGGTATTAGCCGTATTACTGCTGTTCCCATGAGATCCAAACTCACATATCTTTTGATTTTGATTACTGTGGTTGGTTTTTCGCAAACTTCCTCAATAAATGATGCGATAAAACGCGGAAGGGATTTCCTGAAACATATTCAACGAACTGACGGTGCCATAGCAGACACTTCAAAAACTTTATTCGAGACATGGGAAACGGTTTTAGCTGCAACCGCTTTGTATGAAACGCAAAAGGACACCAACGAAGTTACATTTCAAAAAGCAGTAAATTTTTTAAGGCGTAATGAGAATGCCGATGGACTTATTTGTCACAACAGAAAATGTAAAGAAGCTTATTGTTTGGAAACTACTTCGCAGTATTTTTTGTTATTGATCAGGATCGGACTGAAAGAAAAAATAATCTCAAGATTAGAGATCATCAAAAAACTGCAAAAGCCAAGCGGCGAATGGGAAATTGGCAATCCGGATGTAAAAGAAATAAAAGATTTTCCTTCCGTTACAGCATTTATGTTACAATTATTTCAGGAGGCCGGGATAAAACCGAAATATGAGAAAGAAACTTATAAATGGCTCATCAGTAAACAAAATAAAGATGGAAGTTTTGGAAGCGCATGGGAATATTATGATTGTCCGCTTTATGCACTTTGGCCTTTTATGAATATCAGTGCAAAAGAATTGATCGCTTCAAAAAAGAAAGCAGAGAATTTTATCCTGAAGAATAAACAAATGAACGGGATCTGGAATTTTAAAACTCAGAAAGGCCCTTCCATGGAATTACAAACCGCATTAGTTCTTGCAGCAATGCAAAATAATTTAAACGACCGTAAGACGAGTACGCTTTTTCTCCTCAAATACCAACAAATGAATGGAAGCTGGAACGGGGGTCTTTTCCCGGTAAAAAGTGATTCGTATATCAAACATGAATACGTTTTTGCAACTTCATTAAGTTTAATAGCTTTAGCATTGCAGCCCGGAAAATGAAAAACATTGCGGGCATACTACTCATTATCCTTGCAAGTTCATGTGCGACGCGACAAGCACTTCCCTCTGAAGTTGTTCTCTTCCCGAAACCCGGAGAGAATAAGATCTGGCTGATCAATACCATTGCAGAGGACTACCATTTTTGTTCGCTGATAAGTTTTGAAACTGCATCAACAAGAGAATACCTGACTTCTTTCGCGTGTCTTTGGTCAAAAAAAGATTCTGCTTATTATTACGGGATCAGAAGTACGAATAAAGCGACAGTTGCTCAACTAACAGAATTTCCGGTCTATCTTGATCTTTTAAAATCTGATTCGAGCTCTAACGAATGTAAATTAGTTGTATCGAGGAGAAAAACAGTATGGAAAGGTGAATTGGGAGGAAAGGCTTCCAAAGTAAAAGTAAAATACAAAACACGATCAGATTTTCATCTTTTCCAAGTATCAGACCAACCACAGGTTTGGACAACAGCTCCTCTTAATTCAATTTTAAGCCCGGTCGGTAAAGTGAAAACTGAAACAACTTCCATACTCTGCATGAGCGTTTTTAAAACCGACAAAGATCTGATCGCGTTAGCAGCTAACGGAACATTAGTCTGGATGGACCTGGTCCTGGATGACGGAACACAATTTAATGGATTATTCAAAGTAAATGAAAAAACAACTTCTTTGATCGGCTATAGTATTAAAGATCCATCGCTTCAATATACCACAGATAAACGATTAGCCATAGAAGCGAAATATCACTGGAAAAGTACGGCAAGCGGCAAATCCTATCCTTTAACCTATACGATACAATTTCCTAATACTAATAAAACAATTCATATCCGTCCGCTTCTTGAAAACCAGGAGATCAATGCTAAAAAAAGTTCATTCTGGATGGGAGCTATAGAAGCTATTGATCCGGAAAAAAAAGTAAAGACCGGCAGCGGAAATATGTATATCTTCAATAAATAAATTGAATAAACTTCAGAACATATTTATTTCTATCGTTAATAAAATTGAAAACAACGATACACCTTTCCGCCGGTATATATTTTTATTCTTTGCTATTCTTGTTTTACGACTTGCATTAGAGTTCTTTTCGAGCGGGAGGCTCTTTACTTTTTTTGACATCATGCACATCGGGATGTGGTTTGTCTTTATTGTACTGACCTTTTTATTGCAGCTGCATTTATTCTCAGGCGAAGATCTTATCAAAGTAGCTAAATTGGTTATTACATGTTTTACTATAGCACTCACCGCCCCTATCATTGATATTCTGGTTTCATGGGGACAAAGTGCTAAAATGAATTATCTGAGCATAAATTCTGTGGAAGATATCTTCTGGTCGTACATAACAATTGGCGGATCAAGTTTAACACGGGGTGCTACTTTAGGAATAAGGATAGAGATTATTTTGTTAGTGATCGCCTGTTTCAATTATGTATACACAAAACGGAGCAGTATAACACGGGGAGTCATTGCTTCAATTTGTATTTATACCATTTTGTTTTTATCAGGCGCTATTCCTTATTTCCTTGGCAAGATCGTTAACTATTTTCAATTGCAGTATGGTCCCGATGATCAATCTACCTTACTTTTATTACTCACGTTAAACCTGTTCCTTCTCTTTGTTTTTGCCTGGAGAAAAAACGGTTCGCGTATTAGGGAATTATTAAAACAAGCCCCATGGGGAAGCATTCTTAACATTACACCATTATTTTTTGCCGGAGCGATACTTGCCCTGAAAAATTATCCCGGTAACTGGAAATTAGATCCCACTACCCTCTTTTGGTTTCCTTTGCTATTTGCTCTCTCTTTTTGTTTCGTAGTTCTTTATTCACTCAAAAAAACTAAAACAGGTACAAATTTTAATTGGGAGAACGGCATATTATTTCTTTTGATACTCATCAGCTCTCTTATCTCAACACGTACTTTTTTTTCTGCAATGTTGATCTGGGGACTTCTTTTTTTATTGTATGAACCGCCTTTATCACTTGTTAAAATTCCATTTCTCAACAACTTATTAAAAGCTATGACCGCACTTGCCATTGCGTTTTTAGGCTTTACAACTTTCGGAGCGCCAATGATTGGTTTTCCTTCAAAATGGATTCTGGGCGTTCTAATAATAGGTTTCATTGAGGGAACCGTTATCAATTATGTTAAAACCGAAAAGCGTCAGTGGTTTGCGCTTGCATTTCTTCCTATAAGCATACTTTTACTCTTCCTTATTTAAATCTTTATTTTCATCAAAATAAGAAGAAGCTTGTTTGGCTCCTTCCCAAAATTCCGTATCTTCATACAGCTAAAAATGTTTTTCAAAAAACATACCCAGTTATTCTTCACAGCAATTACTCTTATTTGTTGTGTTACTTCGTATTCCCAGGTTACAACATGGTCGGTGAATTTTAATAATGGCTGTGCTGCTAACTGTCTTGCCACAACCTATGGTGGATGGACAGTTGTGAATAATGATGGTGGCATAAGCGGAGCGGCCTCAAACAATTGGTTCGTAAGTTGTGCTGAAGAAGGCATTACCCCTCCCGGTTGCGGAAGCACTTGCATCAACGATCAGTGTTTGCACCTTGGCGCCAATGCTGGTGCCGGCGGAGATATGGGTGCAAGTTTTAATGAAACAGGTGCAACAAATGCTACTTATAAAATGGCTGTTTCTCCTGTTATCAATTTAACCGGTGTTACTACAAATACATTACAATTCGATTATATCGCTTTTGGAAGCGCAGGTTGTTCCGACGATAGAGCGCAATTGCGTTTGAGTGCAGATGGCGGTGCAACCTGGCCTGTTGGCTGGCAATATTGTTTAACCAGTGTTTGCTGCGGGGCGTGTAATGGTTATAGCCAGGGACAATGGACATTGTACTCTATCGTGTTACCTGCAGCTTTTGATAACAATCCTAATGTAAGAGTTGGTTTTCACTGGAGAAATAATGGTAATGGTGCGGGCACAGATCCTTCAGTTGCAATTGACGATGCAAGGATACTCTCACCTGTGATCTTACCTCTTACATTATTAGAATTTAAGTCAGGGAAAGAAAATGGGAACACGAATGTGAAATGGGTAACCGCTTCTGAAAAGAATTTCTCACACTTCGAATTACAAAAATCTACTGACGCAAAAACATTTAATTCCATTGGAACTATTAATGGAAAAGGCCAGGGCAACGGAAAGTCACATTATAATTTTGTTGACAAAGAAAAGAATACGGAGACCGTTTACTACCGCTTAAAAATGATCGATAAAGATCAAACCTTTTCCATGTCGAAGATCATTAGCGAAGGTGCAGGTAAAGAGGGTGCCGGAGGTATTTCAATAACATCTCAAGCCGTGAATAACGACCAGTTGAATATTTATATGAATTCAGGTTCTGTTACCCAGGTCATTATAGAAATATATGATACAAGGGGCAAACAAATGCTTCAGGTGGAAGACCGGAAATTATATCCCGGTGATAATACTGTAAGTGTGAACATTACCAATTTAGCACCTGCCGTTTACTTCCTGAAAGTGAGTCCCGTAGCTGAAGGTAAAGCCCGGCCCGGTTTTGTTGTACAAAAATTCGCCCTTACCAAATAAGTATATCTTTTTCGCATAATAAATCTTATTTTTATGCGTTTATAGTATAATTGAAAAAAGGTCTGCTCATATTCTTATCGGTTTTATCGGTTCTTTCCGTTGCCCAGGTAGGCGGGCCAACCACTTACCGTTTTCTTGAGATCCCGATGCCTGCAAGGGCTGCGGCTTTAGGAGGCAACAGCATGTGTATCTGGGGAGATGATATCAATCTTTATTATAGCAACCCTGCTCTTTTGCATAAAGGCTGCGTTAAACAAGTTGCATTAAATTACAACAATTACATTGCCGACATGAACTTCGGGAATGTAGCTTATGCCCATCATGTAGATAAAATAGGAACTTTCGCTGGCGGCATCCAATTCTTCGATTATGGAAAATTTGACAGACGTGATGAATATGATGTGAATGAAGGAACATTCCGTGCAGCTGATTATTCTTTGAACTTAACTTTTGCGCGCCGTTTAAAAGATACAAGCTTCAGCTTTGGCGCTACTTTAAAAACTATCTATTCGCATTACGATGTTTACAGGTCTTTCGGGAACGCTGTTGATCTTGGGATCACCTGGGCGAATAAGAATGGTTTCACTGCTTCAGCAGTAATAAAAAATGTTGGTGTGATCTGGAAACCATACGATAAAACTAACGACACCATAAAATTACCGGTGACCACCCAGATCGGTTTTAGTTACAAAGTAAAAAAAGCGCCTTTCCGTTTAATTTTTGTTTATGATAATTTGCGTAAATGGGACCTTACCTATACAAGTCTGATCGCAGAACCTGAAGAAACTACTTTATTTGGTGAGAAGCCGAAAGAAAAAACAAAATGGCAGAATTTCAGCGATGACGTTAAAAAAGGCGGCGATAAATTAGGCAGGCATATGATCTTTGGCCTTGAAGTTCTTTTAACTAAAAATTTCAATATCCGTGTTGGTTACAATTACCGTTTGCATAAAGAAATGATGTTACCGGATAAACGTACAGCAAGCGGCTTGACTTTTGGTTTTGGATTTAAGATCAACCGTTTTGGTTTAAGTTACGGTTACCAAAAATACAGTATCAATGGTGTATCAAGCACCATCGGCATCACAACTCATCTGGGTGCCTATACAAAACGCGTGAGAACTCCGGAAGCGGAGACTCCGGTTCAGTAAGCGATCTTCTCCTTTGACACTTTATAGAAAAATGAGTAGATTTGATCCTACCCATAGGATGATAAAACATCATCCAATCTTGCAAAAACAGCAGGATTGGATGAATAAAATTCAGTCTATATGGGAGTTAGCTGCAACAAAGGCAGAGAGTCAACCAAATAAGACTCACGTTACTAAAAAAAGCGCGCCTTGATTTCCTCAAAACGCGCAATAATTACCACAGACTTATTGAATGACTAATTCGTATGGATTCGAGATTGTCTTTTGACCAAAACGCTTTAACAATGAAACTTCATTTTCTTGATCAATATGTTCCTTCTTAATTATTTCCTGAACTGCAGGTTGTTTAAGTCCTGGAATACGAATACGAAAAAAGGGCCATAAGGTTTTTTCTCGATATACCTTATCTAAATCTGGAAATCCAGTTATCCGATTATAATCCTTTCGTTTCTTAAATTCTTCTGAATATCGAAATTCCCACACACCATTTTCGCAATGGAGTATTCCAATCGTAATATTGTCGACTGTAAGAACAAAAGTAGCGTTCTCTTCTAAAGGCAAATGAGTTTCCAAGTCCTCGTCTCCTTTACTGAACCAGCTTTTTATTTTCTTTTGAATTTTATCTAACATATTAAATTTCTCTTATTTTTTTAAATCTACTTCTTACTATTATTTCTGTCAAGCTTCCTCTTTCAGGAATAAAGAAAGGGAAAAACTCTCTCTTTAACATCACTATCACTTTATCCTCATTTTCAACTGAAGATAATTCGTTAACGATTTTCTCATACTCCTTATTTTCATGTTTAACATATTTTACAAGGTCGAAATGGTTTGCTTCCTTATTGTTCTCAATACTAATTCGAGGACAAGCTCCTTCTATATAGTTCGTAATCTTGTTACTCCCTCCTACATGAGATTTATAAGTAGCAATAATGTTCTCATCGCTAAAATTCCATAACAAACCACGTGCCGAGTCATATATAGGTGCCAATTTAAGCGGTTTATGTGTCTTTTTCTTATTATCAATTACACCCCAGTTATAAAAGTGTCTGTCATTATTTCCGACCAATGCGTCAAATGTAATCATTCTCACCAAGTCTTGTACAATATGATCGTGACAATGAGAAAATACTGCAGTAATTGCTTCTTTGATAAATTCAAAAGTAAACAAATCACGAGCAGTAGACTTACTTTCCGCTATCTGCTTAGCCATATCAACATCACCTAAATGCTCACCACAAATCTCAGCGCCATGAACTAATTTCTGATTCTTATTCAAAAAATATTTACTCAAAAATCTTATCTGTCCATTTCCCTTGACAAGTTTAACCTCATTCATCACCAGTCCCATCTCTTCTCCGATCCTATTAATCATATATTCTATAACAGACTCATGCGGATACCATTTTTCTGCTGTTTTCGCAATATATGAAAACCAAGACTTCGGGTTTTTTCTTCTTACACCACTTTCTTCTTGATAAAAATATGCGCCAATGAATTGTTTCGGTGCATCGCCATCCAATGGTCTATCAATAATGAAATAATCCTTTTCTTTTAATACTGGTATTAACTTCTCATTTTGTAATCTTCCAGAATCATTTATCGAAGCTTCGACCCTTAACTTACCCTGCAAATTACTCATAAACTATAATGACAAAGTTACAAAAAAATACAAATTTTCTTACATTTTTTTCTTCGGACAATTGCACTTATCATCAGGTATTTAACTTAAAATATCTTAAAGCGGACACTTATGCAATGCGTAAACTGGATAGCCTTTGCAGACAGCTAACACGGGGTAATGGCGACAATTTTTCCTTTGCGCCCGCACGGGCATGGCGGGAAAAATTGCCTGCAGACGCAGAACTTTAAACGCCAGCCTTAAGAACGAGCTTCAAAATAAAATTATTATCTTTATTAAAGGGTTTCGTGGAAGCGCAAAGTAAAAACTGCTCCAGCCCCGAAAACGTTAGGCGTAAGCTAGATACTTAATGCAGTAGATTTAAGAAAGTTCTTTGCTTTACTTTCAACTAACGGTCGGTAGACAGTATCGATCGAAATTGTTTTATAAAACTTGCTGGTATAAATTAAACCAAACGATAGTTCAGTAGTGTTTTAGCACAGTGTAGTAAGAAAGTTGCAATGTGCAGCAGCGTTTTAACAATGTTCAGTAGTGTTTTAACAATGTGCGGTAAGAAAGTTGCGATGTTTACTAGTGTTTTAACAATGTGTGGTAAGAAAGTTATGATGTTTAGCAGCGTTTTAACAATGTAGAGTAAGAAAGTTGCGATGTGCAGTAGTGTTTTAACAATGTGCAGCAGCATACTGTCATAGTTATCGTGTAAACACCGCTAGTTATTTAACATTTTTGAGAGTGTCCGGAAAACTGTGTAAATGAAATAACGCATTTTACCACGCGGAATTATAACGTGAGACAGGCATTCATGTGCGCCTTTGAGAGCGCTTTGTACTTCCCACCTCGCCAATTAGTTTTATCGACGGAGTTAATGTGTTTCCGTGTGACACTAACATTTTCAATAATTTAATTAATGCTCAAATAAAACGAACAAGTTAAAAGAACAGGCGGAAAGGCAACATTATCCTTCAATTTCCCAAATAATTTTTAATTTTACAATAAAACAACATGAATCTGAAAGTTTTGTGAAATACACAAAATATATTTTAAATGGAAAAGGTTTAGACGACAAATAAGAATTATGGGAGCTAAAAAGAAACTATCAGCTGATCAAAGCAAAGAATTGCTAAAGGTATTGCAAAACCGTTTCGAAAAGAACATGAAACGCCATAAAGGAATTGATTGGACTAAGGTACAGGCCAAACTGGAAAAAAGTCCCGACAAATTATGGTCGTTGGAAGAAATGGAAATTACAGGCGGCGAACCGGACGTAATTGGCTTTGATAAAAAAACGAATGAATTTATTTTCTGTGATTGCTCTGAAGAAACACCAAAAGGAAGAAGAAGTATGTGTTACGACAGAGCAGCATTGAACTCAAGAAAAGAACATAAACCAAAGAATAGTGCCACTGATCTTGCAGACGAAATCGGCATTGAAATACTAAACGAAGAACAATACCGCGAATTACAAAAGCTGGGAGAATTTGACCTTAAAACATCAAGCTGGATCCAAACTCCGGCTGAGATAAGAAAACTGGGAGGCGCGCTTTTTTGTGACAGAAGATTTAATACAGTTTTCGTTTATCACAACGGAGCTGAATCTTATTATGCTGTAAGAGGATTCCGAGGAATACTGAAGGTTTAACTTATCTCAGAGTTTACTTAACGTATTCTCCATTCTCGTAGTTATCCGGTTTCGTATATGAGGTAGCGTTGTTATGATAATAAACGTGAGAACCGTGCGGCAAACCGTTCTTAAATTCAATCGACATATTCAAACTCCCGTTTGAATCAAAAACTTTTAATTTCCCTTCAGGCCTGCCGCTAATATAATTAGCTATATACTTCAACCCAAACTGATAAAAAATAAATTCTCCGTTCGCGAGATTCCCGTCTTTGTCATAACAAATGCGTTCGCCGGACATTTTATTATTCTTATATGCCCCTTGATACTTAACATTTCCGTTCTCATGATAGAAACTGAAAGGCCCGTTTCTTTCTCCATTTTCATATTGCATTTTACAGGAAAGAATTTCATGGTCATAATAATACAATGACTCACCGTGCACTTTACCATTCTTAAAATGAGTTATTGTTTGTTTTAATCCGCTTTCGTAAAACGTCATTTTCAAATTGCTTGATCCCCAATCCGAGATCTTACCGTTCTTATAAAACTTTATTTTTAGACTGTCGGCATAATTTAATTCCAGTATTTCGCCGCTATCATAATACCATTTATAAATACCTTTTACCTTTCCATTTGAATAAACTCCCTCACCTTTAACAGAACCGGCTTCAGTATACCGAAGATATTCACCGTCCATTTTTCCATCAGCATTAAATGTACTTTTTTGCTTTACAATTCCTGAGTTATAATAAGAGATAAGATCTCCTTGTTGTCTATTATTACCCCAACTACCCTTCTCACTTATATTTCCATTTTCAAAATAAGTTACATATGGTCCAGATGCTTTTCCATCCTTAAATTCAATACTGCTTTTTATTTTACCGCTTTTATAATATGCTATCCACACACCGGATTTACGGCCATTTACATAAGAGCCTTCCGATAATAGAACCTTGCTTCCATCAATATCTTTGAATTCCTTCCAGTAACCTTGCCTGCAACCCAAACTATCAGTTATATTCTCCTGTGCAGTGCATAGCATCGAGGAAAATAAGAACACTGATAATACTATCGTAATTAATCTCATCGGAAAAGAATTAAAGATTACTCTAATAAAGCTATTCAAAATATTGAAGGATGTCAATACCTGAACTGTTAAATGTTCAGGTCTTCTGCTTTTTCTTCTTAGCAGCAGGGAACAAAATATTGTTAAGGATCAAACGATAACCCGGTGAGTTCGGGTGCAGACTAAGATCTGTTGGTGGATCCTCTACCCTGTGCAGATAATCTTCAGGGTCATGCCCTCCGTAAAACGTCCATGTGCCTTTACCATGCTCTCCATGTATATAGCGCGCTTCATTAAACGCTTTTGATTCTCCTAATACCAGCACATTCTTTTTCACATACTGCTTATTGAAAGCAACTGTTTGCCCCCAAAAAGCCTTTACTGTTGTCTCATGGTTTTGATTTAACATGGTTGGAACGGGATCCCACTTTGCAGAGAAATCAAATAGAGTAAACACATCATTCTCTTTGGTCATACCATATTGTTGCTGACGTGTGCTATAAGTATCGATAGTGGAGAATTCATATTCCAATGGATTGACCATTAATTTATATTTTTCAAACGCATAGCCTCTTGAGAAATCTAACTTTGTGTTCATACTCGGATCAGCAGGATCGTGATCGTGCATTTCAGCACAAATATCCACACCTTCTGCTGCCAAAGCAATATCATAACTATCGGTTGCACTACACATCGCGAATAAGAATCCGCCACCAAAAACATATTCATTTATTTTTTTTGCAACAGCTAATTTTAACTGCGACACTTTATTGAAACCAAATTTCTTTGCCATAGCTTCATTCTCTTTCACTTCTGCCTGGTACCATGGGGCATGACGGAACTGCGCATAAAAACGGCCGTATTGCCCTGTAAAATCTTCGTGATGTAAATGCAGCCAATCGTACTCAGCCAATTTTCCATTCATTAATTCTTCATCGTATACAATATCGTAAGGAATTTCCGCGTAAGTCAATACTAATGTAACGGCATCGTCCCAGGGTTGTTTTGTTTTAGGCGAATAAACTGCAACACGCGGTGCTTTTTCTAATTTAATTGCATCCTGGTTAACTTCCGGATTTGAGATCTCTGCAAGAATTGCTGATGATTGTGCGTCAGAAATGATCTCATAACTTACACCGCGAATGATACATTCATTACTCACCGGTTTTGCATTCGGGATCATGAAACTACCGCCCCGGTAATTTAATAACCACTGAATCTCCAGTTCACCTTTCAGCGCCCAATAAGCAATTCCGTATGCTTTTAAATGATTCTTTTGCGTTTCATCCATTGGAATAAGGATAAAACTCGCCTTAAGGCTATGAAACCCCAGGAATAAAATTGAAAAGAATATTATTAGCGGTCTCCGCACGAATTAAAGTTACGAAAATATGGGATGTCAGGTGCCTTTTTTCAGGAATTTTAACAGCAGTATCTTTTCGCTGGTATTTTCGTTACTATTTTAGTGGGATTTTGCGGCTTTGTGCTTTAGTGGTTGCCTATTCTTCCCACGAAAACCCCAAAACACTAAATCCCACAAAAAGATTTTTAGAAAGAAGAAATTTTGTATCTTTAATATCATGAAAAAAACAGCTAAACTCTTTGCTATCTTTTTTATTCTTTTCGGGATCATCGCAGCAGATTGTCAAACCCGTAAAGACTGCGGTGGCCGACGTAAAAAGAAGATCAAGACCAATATGGGCGGCTATATGTAACCTGTTACTTTCCTTCACTTTTAAATAAATTATATTATCTTAGTGACTGCCCCGCAGCACTATGAGATTTGACCTTAAAATAAGCAACTCTTTTTTATGGATAACGGTCGCCCTTTTAATTAAAGGACTCTTCTTTTGGCTTCAGGTATATTCAAGTTACAAGGAAACCCAACCGCTTTTTGGATATTTCACTCATGATTCGGCAGAATACTACGGTTCGATGGAAAATTTCTATCTCAATGGGATCTATTCGCCTGATATACGAATGCCGGGACTTGGGGTGATCTTTCTCTTGTTCCGGCTGTTCTTTGAAAAGAATGTAGTGTTAAACATTATTTTGATCCTGCAATGGCTGGTTTCGTCGGTAGCTATTTATACACTTTCAATTACTGCCAGCCGCATCTTTAAAAAAGAAAATGTGTTCTATTTTGTTTTTTTCATTTTCATTTTAACGCACTACATTTTTCTTTGGGACAATTTTCTGTTAAGCGAAAGCTTCTGTATTTCATTTTTCATTTTCGCAGTTTATTTTCTGCAGCGGTTTTTAGGCACAGCTAGAAAAAAATATCTTTTTTTCTCCGGCTTATTCTTTACCTGGTGTGTTTTTACCAGGCCGGTTTTTTTTATATTTTACGGGACAGCAGCGATCTTCCTTGTATTTTACTTTATTAAAGAAAAAAGAGGGTTCAAAACCATATTAATAAATGGTATAGCATTTCTCCTGCTTTTCGCCGTGCTGGATTCTGCCTGGATCGCAAGAAATCTCGCCGTAAAAAACAAATTCAAGTACTTAAATGACATTGATTGGTATAATGCCTTGAATCCTTCTTCACCTGATCCGGCCCTGTACTTTTTCCTGGAGTCCTGGGGAGGTGATCTTGAAAATGAAAGGCACTGGTTCGAAATAGATTACAAAATTGATTACCGGTACAGGGATACAGTTATACCTAGTCACATATATACCTCACAATTCAATAAAGACAGCTTAATACTGGTAAAGCAAAGAATACAATATTACAAGGCTCACCGGGGTGATTCGATTGTGGCTTTAATAAATAATTCGTTAATGAACTATACAGCCTCTGTAAAAAAAGAAAAACCTTTCTTATACTACATTGGTTCAGGAATGATATATATGAAGCGGCTCATATTCAGCGGTTACTTCACCTATAACACATTTGATGATTCTTTTCAAAAGCTTCCCCTTATTAAAAAAGTATTCAAGCTCACAAGGGCTATTTTATTTTATCTCTTATTTTTTATTGGCCTTATTTATTCGGTAAAGCTTTTGCTTTCAAAAAAGAAGAACTTTTTACTCGTTCTGTTGATCGTGATCGCTTATTCTAATTTAATTTACATAGCCTTTTTCTTCAGAACCCCGGAATTCAGATATGTTCTTCCGAGTACGGTCGTGTTCTTTTGCCTTACTTCGTTTGTTTTTGCCAAAGGCTGGGATAAACTAAAAGGAAGAACTACTTCTCCAGGACAATAATGGTTTCCATGCTGTCGGCAGGTTCTATCCATTGAACAATATTTTTTTCGAAAGGCACAAAAGCTTCCTTTAGTGTTTCTTTAGTGAATTTTATTTTGGATTGTCCGGCTTTTGCTTTCGACATAAAAGCACCGAGCATCGATATTAGTCCATTGGAAGAGTTACTTACATTCTTTACACACTCCGATATGATCAATTGTTTATTCGCAGAGTTAAACATTTTTGCAATGAATTTTTGCTGATCCGGGATACTATGATACAAAGCACCTTGTAATAAGATGTGATCGCTTTTTGGAATTTCATCATTCAGCATATCCAGCAAAACTGAATCGATATTCTTTGTTTTTGCACTATTCACAAAAATCGGATTTATATCAGCACAGGAATATTTAATGTTTTTCCCTTTAAGATATTTATCATGAAAAAGCAGATCGCCCATGCATAATTCAAGCAACTGACAATTATCCGGAATTACTTTTTGTAAATGCGTATAACGGGTGTCGTAATGGATCCCATACAATCTTTTCATTGTAAAGGCATATAATTTAGGGTGCCAGTATACAGGGCTTTGCATTTACTTCTGCTGTTTTTTGTATTTCCTTAATTGGTTCAGGTAATGAATAGAATCTGCGATCACATTTACAGTTGATTTTTTAGTATTATCCCTTAAGAACTCAACATCGATCTCGATAACATTCAGTTTACTATTAAAACAATGCATCACAAACTCTGTGTCCCAGAACCAATGATCATTCGTTTTTGTTTTAAAGAACTCCTCCAATGTGCTTTTTCTGAAAAATTTATACCCCGCTTCAGTATCTGAAAAAGAATGCTTCAATATTTTTTTATTTAAATTCTTATAATACTTACTAAGGGTATCACGGATCAAAGCACGGACAACAGAATCGGAATAATACTTACGGTTAGCTATCGCGACATCAAAAACATCAAGCGCGTCAATGAATTGCGGAATATACCTCGGGCTTATTTCCATATCAATGTCAATAAAACCAACATTATCTCCTTTTGAAGCCGCGAAACCTGTTTTTACAGCCGCCCCTCTTCCTTTATTGGTGTCGTGATAAATGAACTGAGCGTTCTTTAATTCCAATTCCAGGTTCTTAAGCAATTTCCTGGTATTATCCGTGCTTTTATCCTCGACAAAAATAAATTCAAAATCGAACTTGAATTTCTTGCTTTCTTTCTGTAGCAACCTGATACTGTTCTCAAGGTGGTCTGCCTCGTTATAGCAAGGAAGAATTATAGAAACAAATTTAGTACTCATTGGAGTACCCAATGTACAATTTATTTTGAAAAAAATCAACCGATCACAATTTGTGACCGGTTATTTCACGGAAAAGAAAGTAGAAAAAGGCTGCCTGTTGGTAATTGACCTGCCGAGAGTGGCCTCATCAGCATATTCCAATTCATCACCAACGGCAATACCGCGGGCAATGGCAGAGAGATTTACATTATGTGGTGCAAGTTTCCTGTAAAGATAAAATGAAGTGGTCTCTCCTTCCATGGTGGCATTAAGAGCAAGAATGATCTCCTTTACGCTTCCGTCAGTCGTCCTGGAAATAAGAGATTCAATATTCAAATGCCCCGGGCCAACGCCTTCCATTGGAGAGATGAGTCCTCCCAGAACGTGATACAATCCTTTATACAGGCCGGTATTTTCAATAGCCATTACGTCCCTGTAATCCTGGACGACGCATAATAACGATTGATCACGCACTGCATTGGTGCAAATATCGCACACCGTGCTTTCGCAAATATTATGGCATTTATTACAGAACTTAAGATCTGTTTTTAACTGGGTGATGATCTGCGCTAATTGCTCGGTATCGTTCTGCTTGATGAGATGCAAAACATAACGTAACGCGGTCTTTTTACCTACGCCCGGTAATTGGGCAAAAGTATCAACCGCCTGTTCAATTATTTTAGAGCTGAATTGCAACCTTGCAAATTTACGCCTTTATGCCTTTCTCTCAGGGACAGCAATTGTTAAACTATTAACAATTATGAGTTTTTGGGTGTGAAGAATTAATTGATTTAACACTTTAACAAGAAGGATAATTCATCATTTTTACTTCTGCAATTATAACCTCTTAAATCGCCATTTAAAGTGTCGCCCCTGCTCATAATAAGTTTCATTGTTGTTTACTTCTGTTTTTTAATGGGAATTGCCTGGTATACCTCCCGTAAAAGCACAGCCGATTCTTATTTTTTGGGGAATAAAGCTTCTCCATGGTATGCGGTGGCTTTCGGAATGATCGGTGATTCGCTAAGCGGCGTTACGTATATTTCCGTGCCGGGAAAAGTTGGAGGCGCCCATTTTTCTTATTTGCAATTGGTTCTCGGATACTTTGTCGGGTATTTTATCATTTCTCACATCTTATTACCGCTCTATTACAAACTCAATTTAACCTCGATCTACGAATACCTGAAAAGCCGTTTTGGGAAAAACACCCAAAAAACAGGCGCGTTATTTTTTATCCTTTCACGCATATTAGGTGCGGCAGGCCGACTCTATCTTGTGGCAGGAGTGATCCAATTATTTGTATTCGATCAGTTCACAACCTTTCATGTCCCTTTCTGGGTAAGCGTTTCCGTTATTCTTGCTTTGATGTTATTGTATACTTACAGGGGCGGGATCAAAACGTTGGTGTGGACCGATACCTTTCAATCCTTGTTCCTTGTTTTAGGCGTGGTTCTTTCGATTGCAGCTATCATAAACAAGTTAGACATCTCGTTCTTTGATGCTGTTTCAAATGTTGCAGCATCAGAATATACGGAGACATTTTTCTGGGACTGGAAGAAGTCTAATTTCTTTTTCAAGGAATTTTTGGGCGGGATCTTTATTGCTGTTGCAATGACGGGCCTTGACCAAAACATGATGCAGAAAAATTTAAGCTGTAAAAGTTTGGGCGACGCACAAAAGAACATTTTTTGGTTCAGTGTGATCATGGTGATCGTAAACATTTTCTTTTTATCACTTGGTGCGCTTCTCTATATCTATTATAACCAAAGTGGAATTACGATCCCTGCCAATGCTGAAACCGGAAAGATCCTAACCGATAAAGTTTTTCCTAACCTAGCGCTAAATCATCTTGGTGTTTTTGCAGGGCTTGTTTTCATTATCGGATTAACAGCTGCCACATTCTCAAGTGCAGACAGCGTTCTGACCACACTTACTACTTCTTTTTATATTGATATATTAGAATATGATAGAAACGAAAAACTGAACGAGGAACAAAAAAAGAAACGCCGTACTACCATTCATGTTCTTTTTGCAGTGATCTTATGGCTGGTGATATTAGTGTTTGATGCCCTTAATCAAAAAGCGATCATTGATACTATCCTTATGCTGGCAGGTTATACCTACGGTCCGTTGTTAGGCTTATTTACTTTAGGGTTATTCACTAAAATGAATTTAAACGACAAACTTGTACCTCTCATTTGTATCATTGCGCCAATGATCACCTATTTGTTGGCTAATACTTTTAAATCAGCGTTGGGTGATTACCAGATCGGAAATGAATTGATCCTGATAAACGCTTTAATCACAATTGTGCTGCTGAGTTCAATCCAAAAAAGAAGACCGGCTTAGTTCAGAAAAAGTTTTTTTCTTCCTGATAAAATGTTCAATAACGATATTTTTTTCGTACGCTTTCGCCATGGTGAATTTAAAATTGGGATGCTGTTTTGCTTTTTTACGTTTTGATAAAGTTCCCGGTAACCATCCGTAAAAAGCGAAATGTGCACGTATTACCGCAAAAAAATGTTTCGGTTGACCGTCAAATAAAAATTTGAAGGCTGCTACTCCATCCAGTTTCATCCTGAAAATGATCTTCCAGAACAAGAATTTTGAAGAATGATTCTTTGTGAGTGTAGTTAAATTGTTCCTGAAATTCAAAAAAGTTTTACGTGAACTTAATTTATTGAGGGTGCCGCCGCCGACATGATACACAACACTCTTTGGTTCTACATAGATCTTATAACCAATGTTCTTTAAACGCCAGCAAAGATCGATCTCTTCCATATGCGCGAAATAATCGCCATCAAAACCTCCGACTTCCCAAAATGCTTTTGCACGGACGAACATACAAGCACCGGTAGCCCAAAACACTTCAGTTGGGTTATTATACTGCCCTTTATCTTCTTCTAATTCATTAAATACACGCCCCCTGCAGAACGGATAACCGTATTTATCAATATATCCGCCCGAAGCACCTGCATATTCAAATTTTGTACGGTTATTAAAATCCAAAATTTTGGGTTGGCAAGCAGCCACAGATGGATCAGCATCCATTAATGAAATAATATTCGTGATCCAGTCCTCAGACACTTCAACATCTGAATTCAATAAAACATAATATTCAGCATCAACTTGCTTTAATGCTTCATTATAACCTTGGGCAAAACCACTGTTAATTTGGTTCTTAATGATCTGAACTGAAGGGTAATTAACTTGCAAATAATTTACAGAATCATCCGATGAATTATTATCTGCAACAACTACTTTATGACCCGAAGAATGTTTAGTAACTGAAGGGAGGAACTGTTCTAAAAACTTTTTTCCGTTAAAATTTAAAATAACTACAGCTACCCTGTTCCGTGACATAAATTATTTTGGGTTATTAAAAAACTCGTTGTAATTATTTCCTTGCTGTGTGCCCGGTTGTGTGGCATCCATATTGGGATTGGTCTCACGTTTAGTGATCTCATAACGCCACCTGTCGTTGTATTGTTCACCCCTGATCTCGCTGTGGATCAATTTATAACAATCATCGGCAATATTCTTATTAACGAATACACAACGTTTGTTGTTATAGATCTGTCCGTTGGTCTTATCAGTGAATCTGTAGTATTGCCAGATCTCGTAAGGGTAAGTATATGGTTCGCTTGGCTGCTGAACACGTTGATCAGGTTTTCCGTACTGCAAATACATCCGTCCGCGGTCTGTATAAAACCCTTTTTGCTTTCCGCATTTGAATTCTTTATTCACGAACTTAACCTGGTCGTAATATGCCAGCCATAATAATAAAGGATCTAATGAATCACCTGATTTCTTTTCCCAGAAATCAAGGATATATTTTTTCATCAACTCAGGATCTTTTTGAAGGGATACATTTATCTGCCAGTCACGCTCAACTGTTGTAGATATCGGCCATAAACATTCAACAAACATCTTCATTGTATCCAGGCTATTGAAATTCCCGAAGAAATCATAAATAGAACGCTTTCCATTGAATGCTAAAGATTGTTGAACATTGCTCTTACGCTGGAAGAACCACTTTTTTTCTAATTGGCTTTTGTTCTCTTTGTCCCTTATCTCAACAACCAGGTAGTAATTACCGCTTTCAAGATTAGTTATATCCAACTGTGCTAATAATGGATTTACTTTAGCCGTAGCTTGCTTTTTGAATCCGGATAAACCTGCAGGCCTGAACATATCTTCCTTACGCTCGATATGATATTGGTAAACGAACGACTGGCCTTTTCCCAATACAGTATCAGTACCGTAAGCCTCCATGTAAAACAATAATTTATTTTGCTTATCAGAATAATAATTGATGTTATAGGGGATCAGGTCGTAACCGCTTTTTGAAATCGAGCTTTGGTTCACCGTTTTTGAATACGATTCCAATGGCTGAATGGTAGAAGCGGAAATCTCAGACTTCGAATAATTGATCACTACATTCTCTTTGTAGGTGAATGATTTTTTTAAGGGATCGTTATTATCTGTGAGCGTAATTTCAATTCCATAAGAACCATTCGGAAGAGCATACCTGTGATTATCTATAAAACTTGTAACACTTGAACTATCTTTATCAACCGGACCCAATAGATTATAATTATCGCCGGTATAAAGTTCGCCATTCTTTGTAATGAGAACTTTTACGTTCACTGAACCCTGGATCCCCCCGTTTACAGCTTTATGACGAATAGAATTACCTATCACCGTTAGATAGGTTTCGATGAACGGAGAACCTGACGGAACATTGAATACCCCATAATTAAAATAGGCTGTTACTGAAGCCCCTAACGGCAGGAATAACCACCCTAAAACGAATATCAATACTAACTTTTTCATTGTAAAAAGATATTAAATGTGGAGGGGGTGTTTGATACATTAAAGGTACAAAAATTATTTCTAAAAAAGGCCTTGCAGGTGTAAAAAAAACAGTATTTTTGCGGCGGAGAAGTGGCAGAGTGGTCGATTGCGGCAGTCTTGAAAACTGTTGAGGGTCATACCTCCGGGGGTTCGAATCCCTCCTTCTCCGCTTAATAAATACAAAAAGTCCGCCCATGGCGGATTTTTTAGTTTTACGGAGTGTTGAAAGCTTGCTTTCATAAGCGTAGTAAAAATAAAAAATGATCCGAAGGATCAAATTTTTGTATTCTGACTTCCGGAGTTCAAGGGATCATGCAAATAATCCCTCCTTCTCCGCCATTATCAAGTTAAGCAAAAAATACGCTTGATCAGAATGAATTAAGGTGTCTTGAACAGTTTCAAGACACCTTTTTTATGTTTAAAATTTCGAAAGGTATACTTAATACCCATTGATTTTTAACCAACTATTGCATTCTCTGGTTAATGATTCCTGTAAGGCGTTGTTTTTATAAAACTGAACTTTTACGCCTTCATTGGTAAAATCAAGCATAGCCCAATTATGTCTCTCACCAAAAAGTTTTATTGCTTTACCTGAAGAAATAATTTGAGGGGGTGTTTTAATACCGTTTTTCAGTTTTTTCGGTTTTACGAAAGCATTTTTATGAATATCCCCAGCAAGGAACAGCACGTTTTCTTTTTCAGAAAGCATTTCCGACAAGTACTGTAATTCATTTGAGTAATTTTTCCAGTTTTCAGTCATTTCAGTTAATGTTAAACCGCCACACACAATCGTATATTTTAAATTGTGATTTAGTTTATCATATAAATAATTGAACTGCTTAGTGCCTAATAATTTTTTGTTTTTACCTGGGCTCTCCGCATAATATCTATTGTCAAGAAATATTACTCTCGCGTGTGGAGTATCTATTGCATAATACACTTCCGGTAAATTAGTAGAACAATTGTGAAAATATTCATGAAACATTGTCCTCGAAAATTCTTTTTTAAGTTTCTCTCTGTTAGTTGTCATTTCCGCTCCATTTGCATTGTTCCAGGCAAAATCATGGTCATCCCAAGTGCCGAATAATCCATTCTTATTTACCATCTTTTCTATTAATGCTTTAAAATGAGGCTCGTTCCATTGATTCTCGTACTTACTTTTCATTTCATTCTTAAACTGCACAAGAGAATAATCTTTTGGCGCGCCTAGGTGCGGAACCCAATCCATATAAATATGATCTCCAAGTAAGAATAAATAATCGGGATCGGAATCATTGATATGTTTCCAGCCCGGTTGTATGTTATACGATTCGTATCTCATGCAGGATGTAAAAGCAATTTTCATAATCTATTATTAAAAAGCACCGCAAAAAAATTTGTCTATCCTAAATTATATTTTAAGCTTTCTTATCCTTAGGACAATATAAAAGTAATCAAATATCAATAGAAAGGAGGTGATCTCTGGTTTATTAAAGTCCAGAAAATCAAGTATTTTGTTCAAATTCTCTATAAAAAGGTTCGAAAGATCTCCTTCTCGTCTGAATAAATACAAAAAGTACGCCTCTGGCTTACACAACCGTTGTAACATAAAAAAAAATTCCAAAGGGCGGCCTTTTGCATTTGACTTCAGGAGAGTAAGAACTCATGATAAATAACCCCACTATTGCATAAATTACAGGTCACAGCAAATCATCCTCCGAAAAATAACGGAAATGATTATTTTTAGCACCGTTAAAAATGTCAACCGAACTAAATATACACGGCTCCATGTTCCTGCTTTTGCAACGTTTTGTAAATGCCGAATTTGGAAATGGGGTTTGGGAAGAACTTCAGAAAGAAACTTCAGGTGAAGCAAAGAAATATAACGGCCACCAAAATTACCCTCTCTCCGAAATGGAGGCCATTTTAAACACTGCTTCAACAAAAACCGGACTTACTCTTGCAGAGCTCATGGAAAAGTTTGGAGAGAAAATGGTTCCGGATCTGATGGCAGCTTATTCAAAATATGTAAATCCCGAATGGAAAACCTTTGAAGTTCTCGAATACACCGAACACGTAATGCACAGAGCGGTAAGGATCGAAGAAAGCAGCGCGGATCCTCCTGTCCTTAACGTTAGCAGGGTGCATGATAAACTTCTGATCATAGATTACTATTCTGAAAGGAAAATGGGAAGCCTGGCCGTTGGCATTATTAAAGGAATTGCTGCCTATTTCGGTGAAGCCGATAAGGTGAAGGTCCACAGCAATTCAAGTCCGAATGATGCCCGCGTACAGTTACGGGTCGAATTTGAATAGATAATTTAATTTCTATTTATAAATTCCTATATTCACTCCTGAAAAAAACCCGCTAATGCTCAACAGTAGATTACAGGAAAATGATGCCTTAAGGTACACCGTAAGCTTTGAGCCTGTTGTCGGCACTCCGGATAAAATGGCAGTGATCACGATCCTGGATGAAAGCCTCAAAAAGATCCAACGCGTAAAATTGAAAGTTTTAAATGCTGATGAACTTTATACCCGTATTGATACTAAGACCGATTTCAATTTAAAAGAAGTATACATCAATCATTTTTCGCTAAGCGAATACAGGAAATTACGCGGATTGAAAGAGCATGACCATGTATTGATAAAAAATTTTAACGCCGATAATGTCTTCTTCGATTGCGAACAGAGGACTGATTTTTCATATGCCCGGTTCGAAGGCTCCTCAGTTCAATTCGATCACAGTGTTTTCGGAAACGGATTTGTTGATTTTACTTATGCCGATTTCGGACATGCCTCAGTAAGTTTTGAAAGTACACGTTTCAGTAATGGTACAAAGAATTTTCAATCTGTAAAGTTTGGCGACGGGGACATTTCATTTAACGGCGCCAATTTTGGCAATGGCGACCTGATCTTTGCTGATGCTTCGTTCAGTAACGGGAATGTTGATTTTAAGAATACTGTTTTTGGTAATGGAATAGTTGATTTTAAATTCGCGAAGTTCCGTGAAGGAAATATCTCATTTGAACGTGCCCGTTTCGGAAAAGGAAAAAAAGATTTTAAGAACGTAGAATTTGGCGGCGGCAGGATCGATCTTCGACGTGTGGAATTCAATGATGGTGATATTTCATTTGAAGGTGCTGAATTTGGGAATGGGAAAGTGAATTTCCGTGGTTCACAATTCGGGGCCGGACATAAGATCTTCGACCTCGCGGATTTTACCCAGAGTGAAGTTAATTTTGATAATGTTGATTTTGGAAGTGGAAGCATTAGTTTTAACCAGGCCAGCGCTAATCAAATTTCCTTTAATGCATGTTCATTCAACTGTTTTACAGATCTAAGGTTCAGTAACTGTAAATTACTGAACATGGCGAATTCGGTTGTGCGTGATATTATTGATATGGTCCCTGAAAATAATGAAGTAGCGATCCATGAGATCAACATGGTCAACACGCGTATCATCGGAAGGATCTTTATTAACTGGCGGGAGAATGATGTTTACAATTTCATTTACAATCAAAAAAAATCAACCTGGTTCCAGAAAGCTGAGCAGTTCCGTATCATGAAAGAGAATTTCAGGGTGAACGGACAGTATGAAGATGAGGATGATGCTTACGTGGAATTTAAGCGCTGTGAAGCAAAAGCTCATTTGGGAGAGGCTAAGAAGGGTTCTTTCCTGAAAAAATCACTTGGTTATTTAAATTATTATTTCCAGACATATGTTTTTGATTATGTCGGCCGTTATGCCACTTCTCCCATAAGAGTTTTATTAAATGGTATTGTGACCATACTTACTTTTGGTGTTTTATTTTACCTGGTGGATACATTTTTGCATGGTCTTGGTTCAATTGAAAGCACCTTGCCCGAAGCGCTAAATCACAGTCATAATTTTTTCAACATCATTTATTACAGCGCCATTACATTTTTCACTATTGGTTATGGTGATTATTTTCCTGAAGGCATACTGAAATTATTTGCAGCTTTCGAAGGATTCAGCGGTGTTTTCTTAATGAGTTACTTTACAGTTGCATTCGTAAGAAAGATCCTGAGATAAAATACAAAAGCCCCTCCAACTGAATGAAGGGGCCTTGCGGTAGAGAGTAATTAAGAACCTTAAACAAAACTTATGAAACTCTCCCCTATTTTCCACCGTTGAACTGTAAGTCACGGATGCAAAAATTCTCTAATGCCGGAACATCTCCTCCTTCTAATAAATTAGCTACAATGTCAGATGTTTCGGCTGCATGATACATTAAACAATTTCTTTTATCACAGTGATGCCCGTTATAAATATCCCTGTGATAATCCACCATATTCGTTCCGTTATCAACTAACCCTAGCAAATGCCCGAATTCATGATCGAGAACTGTTGTTTCCAGCATGGAGCGTGATGGCTGCGCTAAACCTCCCGAATAACTGCTGATCGTTTTACCGAATAGCGTACAGGATGTATTTCCATAAGCAATACCCAGCACTTTTGCATTTCCTGCGCTTTCCGCATAATCACCCGCACTTACATATACAAATGCAGTTAAAGTGCTTTTCCCGGAAAAATCAAAACGGAATTGCTTCTCTATATTTCGGATATCAGTAATTGTAATTATACGTTTACCCTGATCCGGAATTTCTTTTTGATTAAAGATAATTCCATCCGGTTTATTTAAACGGGCTGATAAAAATGTTTGTAGTCCGCTTATCGTTTTTGCATTGAGGGCATACCCTTTTTCATAAACAATAGTGACCACAAGCTTCTCATATTTTTTATCAGATAGAAAATCTTTCGGCCTGATAACTTCTTCAGTCTTCAAAGAACTTTTTTTACAACCGCTCACAATAACTACGATCGTGAGCAGCAGAACCAATATCTTTTTAAATACCTTCATGGGACAAGGGTTTTAAGATTATTATTTTGTTTCAACTACCAGGTATTTTGATTTTTCCCAAAACACCTGAGGATCGACAATACATAAACATTTTGTTCCGTCAATCTCATCACACCATTTGTATGAATTCTCATCGTGAGTCGTCACAAGTTTCGCCTTTTTTGAATCCATCGGGATGGTTAAAGTCATTCGTGTATCGATCTTTTCAAAATTTTCCTTCGGAGCCTGTGCATTGATCTCATCCGGTGCAGCAAAAGTTAAAATATTCTTCTTTTCGATCACATTTTCTTTTTTCAATTCCCTTCTACTGCCCTTTGCTACATAAGCTACATAAGCATCCTGTTCAGCTTTGGTGAATTGTGTATGTAAATTATCATACATAACTACCTGGTTGCTGTTTTCAATGTTCAGTCTTTCGTTCTCCACAGCTAACTTGTCATTTTTAGCTCTTTCCTCATCTAATCTTGTTTTCAATTCTGAAACTTCAGCTGCTATTGTGCTGTTTTCTTCCTTGTAACGCTCGATCCGCTTACGTAACTCCTTATTTCCAGAACCGGTCTTTTTCAGCTCAGCTCTCAACTTCTCAATTCTGGTCTCGTTATCATAGATCAGTTCATTCATTAAAGCAATGTTATTTAGTATCTGTTCTTTTTTGTTTTCATTTTTAACATCACCTGAATTATAATTGTACACAAGGAATCCTTTTTGGGATTTTACCATACCGATTCGTCTGTTGATCTCGTCAAGAGTTGCGGTCATACTTGCTTCCAGTGAATCGCGTGTTCTTTCTGTTTGCGCTAATTCATTCTTAACAGCAACCACTTGCGCTTCTTCTTTTTCTTCAGGTTCACACCCTAATAACATTACACCGAGTATACCCATCAATATCAATAACTTTATTTTAATAGCCTCTTTCATGATATCCTCCTTTTTTTGAATGATTAAACAACCGGATCAATTAAAATGCAACTTTAATACCTAAACCCGGGTCAATACTTCCATAAGTAGCATAACCAGGTACAAATTCCACATTCGGTTTTAAATCGAAACTAAAAGCGAATGGTGCCCTGCGGATCTTGTATTCGATACCGGCAATACCATCTATACCAAAAGCCGGGCCGTTAGAATAAGTTCTATAATAATAATTACGGCCATATTCATCGCGGTATCTTGCATAACTGTAAGAGTTCGCTAAGTGCCCACCACCACCGAAGTAGAACTGTAATCCGTTCACGCCGCTTGGTACGTACTTTTCATATAAACCTGTTAAACTAAATGCGAAAGGTGAAACCCCTGCGATGATCTCAACTGCATTATTATTTAATGTAATATGTTTATAGGTTAAACCTGATGTTTGTCCTGCTCTTAATCCAATTGCATTTCTGTAATAAGGATTCGGATATGCGTTTTTTGACACAGGATCATTTTGCTGTGCACTAATTGTAGTGGACAACCCTAAACTTAATAAGCCTATGGCCAGCACTTTCTTAAAAATATTCGTTTTCATAACTTTTGGTTTTTGAATTCACCAATTAGTTACAAATCAGGTGCCTTTAGCTAAAACACTGGAAAACAAGCGTATAAAAAATGAGAGGTTTATCAAAATGAGAAGCCGTTATCAAATACGTGTGAAGAAGTGTTAATTATGCAATGTTAATTCCACTGATAATACACCACCTTTTTGGTGTCGAAGAACTCTTCTGAAAAATAATTTTTAAGATCGAAGAATTGACAGGAATTATAAAAGCGGCCGAATTCTTCTTTCAGATCACCGCCTTTTAAATATAAAATGCCATTCGGCAGATCATTAAAACCTCTGCTATTGAATTTTCCTTTTAACCAGGAATAAAAAACAGGAAATTCTGTAACGGCGCGACTTACTACAAAATCAAATTTACCTTCTACTTTTTCAGCACGCTCGTGTTGCGAAGTAAGATTAGTCAGACCAAGCCCTTTTGAAACTTCATTCACCACTTTAATTTTTTTGCCGATAGAATCCACTAAATGAAATTGCGAATCAGGGAACATGATCGCTAAAGGAATGCCCGGAAATCCCCCGCCTGTTCCTACATCCAATATTTTTGTTACGGGTTTGAACTGAATTACTTTCGCAATTCCCAATGAATGCAAAACATGTCTCTCAAACAAAAGATCAATATCCTTCCGCGAAATAACATTGATCTGCGCATTCCATTCCGAATAAAGATCGTGAAGCTTAGCGAATTGCTCTTTCTGCTTTTGTGTTATGTCGGGAAAATATTTTAAAATTATCTCCATTGAATAATGAAGAATTAAAAAATTAAAATTAAGAATTCCATTTTTTTAATTCTTAATTCTGCATTCTTAATTCTTAATTGGCTACATGTTGCTCTCTGAATTTTTAAGAATGTTATATAAGAATTCTCTTGCCCTGAACAGTTGAGCCTTTATTGTTCCGATAGGTAAATTTAATTTTTGGGAAATTTCTTCGTGACTCATTTCCTGGTAATAGAACATTACGACTAACTCTTTATACTTCGGCTTCAATTTATCCACTACATCATTCAGCAATTCTATCTTTTGCTTTTTCATGAAGTGCTCTTCAGGATCTAAAGTTCCGGATTTAATATTTTGGGATAATTGCTGGCCTTCTTCATTCACAAATTTTGTATCCAACGAATAGGATTCGCCTTGTTTCTTTTTACGTAAATGATCAATAGCGTTATTACTTGCAATTTTAAATAGCCAGGTACTGAAAGCGAAATTAGGTGTGTATTGACTTAAACGTTTAAAAGCGCGTCCGAAAGCTTCAATAGTAAGATCATCAGCATCATCTTTATTCCCAACCATTTTCAGCATCATAAAATAAACCGACTCACGGTAACGGTGCAGTAATTCGGCATAAGCTTTTTGGTCGCCATTATTGAGCGCGGCTTGAACCAGCTTATAATCGTAAACTGCTTTGGTGGTTAATTTATCGTTATTTCCTAATTCGTCCATTTGTTGGGTTTGAAGAACATTTTAGCTATATGAAAAACAGGGTAAACAAATAAAAGAACGAATTCATATACAAATGCTAAAGCCCAGAGATCGGGTTCTTTAAACTTCTTTGCTGCTTTATTAAAGATAACCATTTGAAATATAATTTTTAGTAAAAAAAGACCAACCCCTATTAAAGCAGTGATTTTAAAGCAAAAAAGGGCGACCAACGTTACATAAAACACATATTTTATAAAAAAATCAAAACCTATCATCACCTTGGAGGCTGATGTATACTGGGGCGCCGTGGTTAAATGCCTGACTTTTTGCATCCGCCACTCGCGGAATGTTTTTTTGGCTTTTGAATAGGTTATGGCATCATGGCCAATGCAAACATTTACGTTTTCAGGCGTTGCTGTTTCGTTCACGAAAAGATCATCATCACCTGAATTGATATGATAATGACTGGCGAAACCTTTATGTTTAAAGAAAAGAGATTTCTTGTACGCAAGGTTTCTTCCAACACCCATGTACGCTTTCCCTTTCATTCCGGCCGATAAGTAACGTAGAGCTATCGTAAAAGTATCGAAACGGATGAGTTTATTTAAGAATCCATGGGTTTTGATGTAAGCGCCGTATCCTAAAACGATTTCTTTTTTATCGCTGAAACCTGTTGCTAGTTCTTTCAGCCATTGGTTAGATGATGGATAACAATCGGCATCAATAAAAACTAAATTCTCATATTTTGCACCTTTGATCCCAACAACTATCGCGAATTTCTTGCCATGTTTATAATACGCATCTTCTTTGATCGTGATCTTTTTAAGGTTTGGGAAGATCCTCGCAAATTCGTCTATAACGGTCTCCGTATTATCCCAGGAACAATCGTTCACCACGATAACTTCAAACTCCGGATATTCCTGTGTTAAGATCTTAGGCAGGAATTCGGTCAGATTTTCATCTTCATTGCGCGCGCAAATGATCACACTTACCGGCTCTGTACTTGTGGTTGGAGAACTTAAAGTTGTTTTTAAAGCAGCTATAGGCCAATAAGCTAAAAAGTAGTGGATGATATGAATTAAAAATACAAGTATGCCAAGTATTGACAATACTTCTTCAATACCTATATGATCAAATTGGGGTAACAAAGGCATGGGGCAAAGTTACCTGTGCACTACCCGCGAAATAAAGATATCTTTGCAACTATTAAACAAAGAAATTAACAATAGCCCGGTCCCGATAGCTATCGGGAACACAGATTTACACGGATAAAGAAGTACATAAAATGCAAGGCATAAAAGCGGTGATATTTGATATGGACGGAGTGCTGATCGACTCGGAACCTTTGTGGCGGATTGCCATGATTCAAGGGTTCAACGGGATAGGGATCGATTTCACTGACGAAGATTGCCGTAAAACTACCGGCATGCGCTTCAAAGAAGTGGTAGAGCATTGGTTTAATCATCACAACATAACTCACTCAACACCAATACAACTGAATGATGCGGTTCATTCTTGTTTAATAGATCTTATACACGAAAAAGGTGAAGCTATGAAAGGTGCTTTAGAACTCCTGGATCATTTACGGAAAAAAGGATTCCCGATCGGGTTGGCTACTTCTTCCAATCATATTTTAATTGAAGCTGTACTGAAAAAGACCCAAACGACTTTATACTTTAATGATATCACTTCGGCAGAATTCTTACAATTCGGTAAACCCCATCCAGAAGTGTTCTTAAAATGCGCGGCTAATCTGAATATCCCGCCAGAAAATTGTCTTGTTATTGAAGATTCAGTTAATGGTGTAAAAGCAGGAAAAGCTGCGGGCATGACCGTAATTGCTGTTCCCGATAAGGAGCATTGGAATGATGAACGCTTCCAAATAGCCGATCATAAGCTTAATAACCTCTCAGATGTTATTAAATTATTCTAAAATCGGCAGATAAAGTACCGAATCCCTTAAATTTACAGAGTTGAAATTCTCATTACTACATAACGACCCGCAAAGCAAAGCAAGGGCCGGAACTTTAGAGACCGACCACGGTACTATTGAAACCCCGATCTTTATGCCCGTGGGAACTGCCGGAACAGTAAAAGCTGTTCATCAACGCGAATTGACCGATGATATCAAAGCCCGGATCATTTTAGGGAATACGTATCATTTGTATTTACGTCCGGGGTTGGATGTTTTGGAACAAGCGGGCGGATTACACAAATTCAACGGTTGGGACAAACCAATTTTAACCGACAGTGGCGGTTACCAGATCTTTTCGTTATCCAACAACAGAAAACTAAGTGAAGAAGGCGCGCAATTCATGAGTCATATCGATGGCAGCAAGCATTTTTTTACGCCTGAGAGTGTAATGGATATCCAAAGAACTATTGGTGCAGATATCATTATGGCATTTGATGAATGCACACCCTACCCTTGCGAATTAAATTACGCGAGGAACTCTATGGGACTAACCCATCGTTGGCTGGACCGCTGCGTAGAAAGATTCAGAAGCACAGAACCGAAATATGGCTATGACCAGGAATTATTTCCTATTGTCCAGGGAAGTGTTTATAAAGACCTCCGTATTCAAAGTGCTGAATATATTGCCGGCAAAGATTGTTTCGGAAATGCTATTGGCGGATTAAGTGTTGGAGAACCTGCTGAAGATATGTATGCAATGACCGAAGTGGTTTGCAATATTCTTCCAAAAGAAAAACCACGTTATTTGATGGGTGTTGGAACTCCCGCAAATATTTTAGAAAGCATCGCTTTAGGAATTGATATGTTCGATTGTGTCATGCCAACCCGGAATGCCCGTCATGGTTTACTATTTACAAAGAACGGCATTATCAATATAAAGAACGAAAAATGGAAAAATGATTTTTCGCCGATTGATGAAACAAGTGATTGCTTTGCGGATAAACAATATTCAAAAGCCTATTTAAGGCATTTATTAGTTTGTGGCGAGATCTTAGCTTCGCAAATTGCGACCTTGCACAATCTGCATTTCTATTTGTGGCTGGTGAAAGAATCACGCATAAGAATAATTGACGGCACTTTTACTGAGTGGAAAAATAAAATGGTGATCCGGGTTAATCAACGACTATAGTTTGCTGACGATAATTGATAAATACATTTTAAAGAAGTTTTTGGGGACTTATATTTTCTCCATTTCCCTCATTCTTGCCATTTTCATTGTATTTGATGTAAAAGATAAAGTACAAACGTTCAGTACTGAGAATATACCTGCAAGAGAGATCGCGGTCGATTATTACCTGATGTTCATTCCTGTTTACGGAAATATGTTCTCTCCCCTGTTCACTTTCATCTCGATCATTTTTTTTACATCAAAAATGGCTCACCGTACGGAGTTTGTGGCTATCTTAAGTGCAGGTGCAGGTTTTAACAGGATCTTAAAACCTTATCTTATCGGTGCTTTTATAATCGGTTTCTCTTCTTTATTGTTGAGCCACTTTGTTATTCCGAAAGCACAAAAAATAAAAATCGGTTTCGAAGATAAATGGATCAACAAAGGTTACAGTACTGATGACAAGAACATTCATAAGATAATTGCCCCGAATACTGTTCTGTATATGGAAAGTTATGATAACAGGATCAATACTGCCAGGAAAATGTCGATCGAGAAATTTGCGAACAATAAACAAACTTATCTACTGAAGGCTGATGAAATGAAATGGGATACCATTAATAAAGAATGGATCCTGACCAATGTTTTCGAAAAAACAATTACACAACAGAATCGATTGGATACCTTGAAAAAAGATCAAAAACCAATTCATAAGGAGAAGCATACTTATTATGCTACTAAAAAAATAAAGATCGATTTTAGCCCTTCTGATATGTGGCGGTACGAAAGCAAGTTCGAAACCATGAACACGCCTGAACTTATTAATTACATCGCGCGTGAAACGCAAAAAGGCTCGAACCAGATCGAATTCTTTGAAGTTGAATTACACAGACGAACGTCTTTCCCATTCGCTACTTTTCTATTGACAATTATTGGCCTGGCCATTTCCTCCCGTAAAGTACGCGGCGGGGTTGGCCTGCAAATTGCCTTTGGCATGCTTTTAAGTTGTTTGTACATTATGCTGATGTATATTTTCACCACAATTGCTACTACCGGATTCTCATCTTCGGTTTTATTAGCGGTTTGGACACCTAATCTTATATTTTGCCTGGTAGCCTTTTATTTTTACAGGAACGCCCAGCAATAAAATTGTATATTTATAGCACTAATGAGTAAGATCTTAATAAAGAATGCAAAAATTGTCAATGAAGGCGAGATCTTTGCCGGCGATGTTTTAATTGAAGACACTATCATTACTAAAATTGAACGTGAGATCGAAGAGCCGGGTGCAAAAGAGATCAATGCTGAAGGGTTGCATTTGTTTCCAGGTGTAATTGACGACCAGGTACATTTCCGTGAACCCGGATTAACCCATAAGGGGGAAATTTATACAGAAGCAAAAGCCGCTGTAGCTGGTGGCGTGACTTCTTTCATGGAGCAACCTAATACAGTCCCCCAAGCTACCAACTTAGTTGAATTAGAAAAAAAATATTCGAGAGCAGCAGAATGTTCATTAGCCAACTATTCTTTTTTGATCGGCGGAACGAATAAAAACCTGGAAGAAGTTCTGAAAGCAGATTTTTCAAAGATCGCGGGATTAAAATTATTCCTTGGCTCTTCAACCGGAGATATGTTGGTGGATGATCCAAAGGCATTAGAAGGTTTTTTCTCGAAAGTGAATTCTATTATTTGTGCGCATTGTGAAGATGATGTGATGATAAAAGAAAAACAAAAACAGATCGTTGAAGAATACGGTGAGGATATTCCCGCTTATTTCCATTCTGTTATCCGAAGTGAAGAAGCCTGTTACAGTTCTTCATCACGCACAGTTGAATTAGCAAAGAAACATAATACACGCTTACACGTATTTCATATTTCAACGGCTAAAGAGTTAAGTTTATTTTCTAATAAAATTCCACTAAAAGAAAAACGGATCACTGCTGAAGCCTGTATTCATCATTTATGGTTCACCGATGAAGATTACAAAACAAAAGGTAATTTCATTAAATGGAATCCTGCCGTAAAAACACAATACGACAGAGATAAGATATTTGAAGCGGTTTTGAACGGAACCATTGATGTGGTTGCTACAGATCATGCGCCTCATACAATTGAAGAAAAAAATTCTCCGTATTTAAAAGCTCCGAGCGGCGGACCATTGGTTCAGCACAGTTTGCAAGCGATGCTGCAGTTTCATAAACAAGGAAAGATAACTTTAGAAAAGATCGCTCAAAAAATGTGTCACAACGTAGCTGATCTTTTCAGAATAGAAAAACGTGGTTATATCCGCGAAGGTTACTATGCAGATCTTGTTTTAGTGAACTTGAATAAAACTGAAACAGTTAGTAAATCTAATATCCTTTACAAATGCGGTTGGAGTCCTTTTGAAGGGTATACTTTCAATTCTTCAATTGAAAAAACGTTTGTCAACGGACACTTGGTATACGATGCTTCGGCATCGCTCAGCACAAGTAATGGTAAATTTGATGAAAGCAAAAAAGGTGAACGCTTAAAATTCGGTAAATTCTAAATGGTAATTGTTACTTTAAACTCTATTCTGCCTCACGTTGTAAAAACAGCCAAGAAAGCAGGCGCCTTCATAAAAAAAGAACGTGAAACTTTTACTCCCGACAAAATTGAAATAAAAGGTCTGAATGATCTTGTTAGTTATGTTGACAAAGGAGCAGAGAAGATCATTGTTGATGATCTGAAAGAACTGGTTCCCGAAGCGGGCTTTATCGTTGAAGAAAATTCAATTGATGGTCGCGCCGAATACAATTGGATCGTGGATCCGTTGGACGGAACTACAAATTTCATTCACGGCATTCCGTGTTACGCTGTTAGTATTGCTTTGGAACATAACGGAGAAATTATTTTAGGAGTTGTATATGAAGTGAGCAGGAATGAATGTTTTACTGCTGTTCGTGGCGGAAAGGGCGCTTATTTGAATAATAATCCTATTAAAGTTTCACAAACGCCAACCTTGTTCAAGAGTTTAATTGCAACCGGTTTTCCTATTTACAACTTCGAGCGTTTGGATAATTATCTTAATGCTCTAAAATTTTTCATGCAACACACACACGGTGTTCGCCGCATCGGTGCTGCCTCAGTTGATATGTGTTATTTAGCTTGCGGAAGAGTAGATGCGTTCTTCGAATACAATTTAAGTTCATGGGATGTAGCCGCAGCCTCATTGATAATTGAAGAAGCCGGCGGAACGGTTACTGATTTTAAAGGCGGCGGTAATTTCTTATTCGGTAAAGAGATCTGTTGTACGAATAATCTTTTAATGAATGAATTTGAAGAAGTGATCCAGAAGTATTTTCTTTGACTTCGACAAGCTCAGTCACCGGGTGTTCCAGCCCAAATTATTTTGAAAGAAAGCGGTGACTTAGCTTGTCGAAGTTTTGATTCACTAAAATCAAGTTAACACTTCCTTTTCTTCACAACACAAACACAACGGAAACCTAACCAAGCGGTCGGTTTTGTATAAGGAATATCTTTTCCTACTCTACAATCCTCTAAATCACTTCGCCAACCTCCACCCTTACAAATTCCTTTTTCATTTACCATTTCTGCAACATTGCCGATCATGTTATATAATCCAAATTTATTTTTCCAATACGAATAAACAGGGGCTGTAACATCGGCATTGTCTTCAATTACACCATTCCAACTTAGTGTATCCTCAATTGGACGCCTGCGATTAGATGTCATTCTTCCTTTCTCATCTTTTCCTCCATTGGAAAAACAACCATCACCGTTATTACTTACAAATTCCCATTCCTGCTTTGTTGGCAAACGGTATTCAAAATCTATAAGATCATACTTTTTTGAAAGGCAAATAAATTCTTTAACCCGTTCAGTTCTCCATTTACAATAAGCAACAGCTTGCTCATACGAAATTCCGACCACAGGATAATCCCGGTATGCAGGGTGCCGCAAATAATAATTCACGTATGGTTCGTTATCGGTATATTTTGCTCTCCAAACTAAAGTATCAGCTAAAACTGATTTGTATTCTTGCGAATGATATCCATACTTATTACAAACCCATAATTGATATTGCAGCCAAGAGAAATTACTGATCTCTGTTTCGTCTACAAAAAGCGTATCATTGATCTTAACAGTACCGGGAGGTATAAATTCTTTTTTCTTCTTCGGGATGAAAGAAGAGATTAACAGAATAGTACAACTAAACAGAAGTAATTGTTTGATCATATAATTTTTAGAAATAACGCCGGAGGATCTAAAAGGTTACAATCCTTACGTTAAATCTCCAAAGCTTTCCTCAGATCAGCTACATTATTTGCTTCTGCTGCCAAAGGTGTTAAAGCAAATTTATAACCTTTGTCTTTAATTGAATTAGCGAATTGTTCCTTAGTGCATAAGTATAAAATGCCATCAGCTACAATGCATAAACTGTAATCTTTAGATCTTTCAAATCTTAATTCCTGGTCCGTTAAGTTAAAAACAATATTACGGCCATGCTCAACTAAATAAATATAGCTCGGGCTCAACTTAGCGCCATCTGCAGCAGATGCATAAATAGCCATGACGCTTGGTCCGTTTGGCATTGAACGCGGACAATCAGAATTGTAGATCCCAAAATTACTTACTTGAAATACGCGAACCACGTTCTGTACAGCGCTATGACTCTTTATTTGATTTTCCAGCTGCGCTTCCATATTCCGGCGCATGCGAATTTGTTCTTTCAGTAATTCAGCGCTTAATTGTTTTTCTGCTTCAAGGTAAGCTTTTTGTTTAGCGGCCATTTCATCTTTCAATTTTTTCTCGTCAGCTTCACGTTTATCCAATAATGAATTATATTCAGTAAATTTTTTTTTATAAACTTCTGCTGCTTTTTCATAATCGGCTCCTGTCAATACAGGATAAACGATCAGTTTCTCTTCGCGCGATTTGGTTTTTAAGGTAAGGAGGTAATTTTTTCCTTTTTGCGGCCCGGCCGAAACGATAGCGCTCGACCATGTTACAGAATGTAACTCTTTGGTGTAATTCTTATTTTCGTTGCCCACTTCAAAGACTGCATTTTTGAATGCTGCCAGTTCAGGGAAATCTTTGTATTCCACTTCCAGTTCAAATTGTGGGCGGCCTGTAGCTTTGGCCGGTTTATTTGGTTGTTTAGGTTGAGGAAGTGCTGTTATCTTTTTCTCGTACACAGTTTTTACACTGTCGATCTGTATGGGAACATGCTCTATTTTCTTTACTAATTGTATCTCTTTCTCACTTTGTGCTTTTTCTGCCGGTTTATTTTCCGGGGGCGCTGTCGGAACAGTTAGAGGTGTATCATGTTTGATCACTTGCCAGTTGTGATTAACGGTATCTAAATAATATTGATTGTAAGAATCATCTGTATAAATAGAATTCATTTCAACGGTGAGTGGTTTTCCTTGTTTCAGAAAAACTTCTTCCCCGTTCTGGTAACCTTTCACATCAAACATGCCCGCACTTTCAAAAGTATATTGTGTTCCGGCACTATCGTAAGTCATAGGAATTCCACTCGCAATAATATCAGCCTGGTTGTGAAACTCCCGGTATTTTATCTCAATATCACCAATGATCTCCTTGCCCTCTTTATTAACGAAAGCATTCTTGGGAACTTTGATCTTTGTCCCGATAGCCATCGGGATAGTATGATGGGCCAGTTCCCCGCCCTTTTGAGCATTCACTTTATAGGAATTGTAAGGAACATTTAGTTTTTGGGAAGGAGGCGCGATAAAATTCTTCTTCTTATTTACTTCTTTAGCTTTATTTATGGTGTTTAAAGTATTTGTTTTATCATTTGTTGCTGTTTGTTTGTTTTGTTTATTGAATACTGTGAAATAAGTGACTGTACATACGACGGCTAATCCTGCTATGACCGTGGCGTAAGTTGCTTTTTTATTCTTTAAAAAATTACCGTCGCTTTTGGCCTTCTCTATGCTTTGTCGTTTGAACTGCTTGACTAACTTGTCAAAATCCTTGTGCTCGTTGATCTCCTCGTCACTTATCTTTGGGCGATTCAAATTAAATTTTGGTTCCATATCAAATTTTATAATTCGTAATTGTCTTCTTCAATCTCTCCAGTATGCGGTACATTCTTACTTTGGCGTTGTTTTCTGTAATATTTAAAATTTCGGCTATTTCCTTAAACGGACGTTGTTCAAAGAACCGCATCTCTATCATTTGCAGATCTTCTTCAGGCAGGTCTTTGATCATTTTTTGTAATGCAGGAATATATTCCTCAAAGAATGGTTCCTGAACTTCTTCATAGATATTCTTCATATCGCCCACATCAGCATTTACAGCGCGCTTATTTTTCTGATCGCGGAATAATTGCATCACTTCGCTATGAGCGATCCTGAATAACCAACTTGCGAACGGCACACCTTTAAATTCGTAACGGTTCAAATTGGTAAGTGCTTTTAAAAAAACCTGTGCGGTCACATCAAAAGCTGTGTCCTTACAATCCATACGCTGATAAACATATCCGAAGATCTGTTTGTAGTATTTATCGTAGATCGGGCCGAAGTGTTCGGGGTTCTGTTTTGCAGCCTCGATAATTAATTGCTCATCCTGCAACTGGGTAGTAGTATGATGGTATCGAGGGTTAAAATTCATATAGGGGCTGCTAAAGCATTACATCTTTATAATGACTTATGCCACTTAGGGTTACGCCAAAGTTTCAAAAAACGTTATTAGTATAACTAAGTATTTGATTATCAGTTACAGTATTTCTTATTTTAATGAGTGAAATATTGTTAATTCTGGGTGAAACAGTCTTTTGAACGAGTGAGTGAGTGAAAAATCCAGTTGTTTGGGGGGCTATTTTACTAATGTTATATTTGAATTCTGATTACTAAAAATGAATTTAGACTTTAACAAGAACGAAGACAAAATGAAACTGCTCATTTCGCAGATGGAGCAGCGTTTGCAAAAAATATATTTAGGCGGCGGAAAATCACGTATCGATAAATTACATGAACAAGGAAAAATGAGTGCGCGTGAGCGTATTGATTTTTTATTGGATAAGAATACACCGCGTTTCGAAATGGGCGCATTCGCAGGTTACGAAATGTATCCTGAACATGGTGGTTGTCCGGGCGGAGGTGTAGTTATCGTTATAGGCTACGTTAGTGGTAAACAATGTATCGTTGTTGCAAACGATGCAACCGTAAAAGCAGGTGCCTGGTTCCCGATCACCGGAAAAAAGAATTTACGCGCACAGGAAATTGCGATGGAAAATAAATTGCCGATTATTTATTTAGTGGATAGTGCCGGTGTTTATTTACCGATGCAGGATGAGATCTTTCCTGATAAAGAACATTTCGGAAGAATTTTCAGGAACAATGCGATCATGAGTAGCATGGGAATATTACAAGTTGCTGCTGTTATGGGCAGTTGTGTTGCTGGTGGTGCTTATTTACCGATCATGAGTGACGAAGCAATGATTGTAGATAAAACCGGTTCTATATTTTTAGCAGGAAGTTATTTAGTAAAAGCTGCTATTGGTGAAAATATCGATAACGAAACTTTAGGCGGGGCAACAACACATTGTGAAGTGAGCGGTGTTACCGATTATAAATGTAAAGATGATACAGATTGCTTAACACGCATCAGGAACATCATGAGTAAAGTTGGAGATTATGAAAAAGCAGGCTTTAATAGGGAAACTCCTGCCCTGCCGAAAAAAGACCAGAAAGAAATTTACGGAATTGTTCCCGATACACGCGATAAACAATTCGATATGCGGGATATTATCGAACGTTTAGTGGATAACAGTTCATTTGAAGAATATAAAGAGTTATACGGACAATCTATCATTTGCGCTTATGCCAGAATTGATGGCTGGGCTGTAGGAATTGTTGCTAACCAACGTAAAGTTGTGAAAAGCAAAAAAGGTGAAATGCAATTCGGCGGTGTTATTTATAGTGATAGCGCAGACAAAGCCGCACGTTTCATTATGAATTGTAACCAGAAAAAAATTCCGTTAGTATTCTTACAAGACGCTACCGGATTTATGGTCGGATCACGTAGCGAACACGGCGGAATTATTAAAGACGGCGCGAAACTGGTTAATGCCATGAGTAATTCTGTTGTTCCGAAATTTACGATCATTATTGGTAACAGTTACGGAGCAGCCAATTATGCAATGTGTGGCAAAGCATACGATCCGAGATTAATTGTAGGATGGCCAACTGCACAGGTTGCTGTTATGGGAGGCGCACAAGCTGCAAAAGTATTGGTACAAATTGAAGTGGCGAGCTTAAAAGGAAAAGGAGAAGAGATCACTCCTGAAAAAGAAACAGAGTTATTCAATAAGATAAAAGACCGTTACGATTCGCAAACAACCCCGTACTATGCAGCGTCACGTTTATGGTTAGATGCGATCATCGATCCTTTGGATACACGCAAAGTGATCAGCATGGGAATTGAAATGGCGAACCATTCACCAATTACAAAACAATATAATGTAGGGGTGCTGCAAACCTAATGGTAGACCTAAAAGAAAATAGCAAGGATAGCGAGATAGTCGATTCTATTGACTCTCCTGAAGCAATCGTCAGGTTACGAAGAGATGGGATCGTGCATATTACTTTCAAAAAAGACATCATTTTCGATGTTGAGGCTCAATTAAGGCACCTTGACATTAATAATAAGATCACAGGCGGAAAAAAATCCTATTTTATTTATGATGCAGAAGAGAATGTGACGATCACAAAAGAAGCACGTGATAATGCTACAAAAATAGAACATCTTGCTCCTGTAAAAGGCACGGTAGTTGTTGCCAATAATTTAGCTTACCGTATCATTGCGAATTTCTATATTAAATTCAATAAGCCAAAAACACCATTCAAAGTTGTGGATTCGTTTGAAAAAGCTGTGGATTGGATAAAATGTTTACCGGCTTAGTTTTTGGATCAGCTGAATAATCAATCTCTCCCAGGTAAATCTTTCTTTAATTAAATTTAGTGCGGATTGTTTTTTTATGTCGATAGCAGAAGCACCTGAAGAAACGATCTTATTTAAAGCATTTTTAATATCACCGGCTGAAGAATTTTCTATCAACCACCCGGTCTTATCATTCACCAAAACGTTCGTAGCGCCAACATTCGTAGCAAGTACAGTTAAGCCATTTGCCATTCCCTCTAAAATAACATTCGGCATACCTTCGCTCCAGCTTGGACAAACCAAAACATCGCATTGCCGGAGTAATGAATTCAATTGTTGTTTATCACGAATCTCTCCATTATATTTTACGAACGGCAGCTGTAATTGTTTTTCATCAGGAATGTTCCCTATAAAATGAAATTCGAAACCCGGATCTTTAAAAGACCTCAAAGCTTTGTTCAACTCCTCTACTCCTTTTCTCCGCTCATACCTGCCCAAATAGACAAATTTTACTTTTTGAGAGGTTGGAACGATGGAATTAGCGACGATCGACTCTTCAACGCCTGATGGCAATTCTACAATGTGACCAGGTTTAACACCTATATTTTTAATGATATCCGTAATTTTTCCACCATAAGAGAAAACAATATCTGCCTGCTCTGAAATTTCTTTAACAGGCTTCCTTAACATCATTAACTGAATGAACTTCGATTTAAGATCAGGAGCGCGCTGGAACATCTCATAGCCATGGAACTTTACCCCTATAGGAGGACATTTTATTCCTTTTTTCTTTTCACGGATAATATGCCAGCCTGTAAAACCTTTTGTGTAAATAAAATCGTACCCGGTCAGTTTATCCTTGATTAGTTCATAGATATTTAATGAATACCTGTATGAATTAATGATATAATGTCCGAACCCATTTGCAATATCAGGAAACTCAACAACAGTTGCATGTATATATTTTTTCTCATCATTAGTGAAAATATCAAGCGCATTTATATCCAATTCGCTTTGGTTGAAATGGAACAGGTCAACATGAATTTGATTCCGGGCAAAGTATTTACATAAATAGTAAGAATGTTTTTGCATTCCTCCTATCACGTAAGGCCAGATCCCGTCGGTTATTAATGCGATCTTTTTCAATCAGGCTTGTAACAATTTTAAATAATCTGTTTTATAACCTTCTTTTACCAGAGACTGCTTTGCCAGTTTATGGTTCTGCAGTTTGCTTTCGTAACTAACTTTATACACTGAACTTACATAACCCACACTGCCGCAATTATTCTTTCTTACAAATTCAGAAAAATCACCCAGCCCGTCCGAGATCATCACATTTAAACCGCAACTTAAATATTCAGCGAACTTAACAGGAGAGGCGACCTGATTAGTAACTGAATCCTCACGGTACAACAACCCATGATCACCTGCCAGTAAATAATTTCTAACTTCTGCCGGTTTCACCCAAGCCGTTTTAATTCTATTTCTGAATTGCTTTACAAAACCTGAATTCTCGTTTAAATGATCTGTGAGCCAAAGCAATTGCACATCAATATTCCTCACGAAAACTTCGTTTAGCATTTTTTCCACTAAAGAAAAAGATTGCCATCCTGCTGAAGAACCCGAATAAACTATAACCGGATCGTTCACATTAAATCCAATATCAGTTTTGATCTGCTTTAGCTTTTCTTCATCAGGAAATTCATCTGTAAAATAATTACTCAAAGTACACGGGATGATCACATGCTTATCAGAATTATAATTGAATTCCTTTTTCCAATAGTTTACCAGTGCCCCGGAAACAGCTAATCTAAAATCAGAATTCAGCACTACGTCTTTTTCTATTCCTTCAATTTCCTTTTTTATCGTTTTGTTTGGCACAACGTCATATTCATTCAATTCCGCTTTATATGCGCCACGTGCGTCGAAAATTACTTTATTAACCTTGCCTGCCTTTTTCAACCTCAACGCTAAACTTGCTGCGAATGGTCCGCGCGCCATTACTTTTTTATCTTTTACAATGAATGAAAGAACAAAATAATTAACACGCCACAATGCTGCTTTGGGGAACATTGGCAGAACGGTTGCATCGGGTAGTTGTTGTTTGATCTTTTGTTTATTCCTAAAGAATGAACGTACAGAGATCAAAGCGACCAATTTCACTTTTTCCTCTTTTTGAATTGAATTCAAATATTTAACCACATCAATAACCTGGCTGCTGTAAATTCCTGAAGGTTGGTCGTTATAGGTTAAATAGATCACGAGCCTAAATTAAAACAAAAAGGGCGGATTTTCCCCGTTTTAAAGAGGAATTTTCCCCTATAAGCTATTCAAAAATGCCTTATACCGATTAGAAAAAGATGTAAATACGGTTCCGCCTAATTTTGGCGGGTTAATTAAAGCAGAAACCTTAAACCAATAAACATATGAATATAAGACCACTTATGGCGATCGGAGGATTTTTTTTATCTCTGATGTTTACATCATGCGATAATGCTCCTAAAGGAGATAACGCTACAATTCAGAATGAACAACAAGCTGCCGATGCACAAGGGATGCAATTTGCAGTTGATAGTTCTGATTCACACGTCCGTTTTACCGGAAATGGCGTTGGGAAAAATCATAAAGGTAAATTTACGGTAACTGAAGGAAATGTTGCAGTTGCAAATGACCAGATCACAGGCGGAAGCTTCGTGATAAATATAAGATCAATGGATCTTGACGAAAAAGGCGGCATTTATGATGAAAAATTACGCCCGCATTTAATGAGCGGCGACTTTTTTGATGCTGAAAAATTCGGAACTGCTAAGTTCGAGATAACCGGTGTAAAGGCATATGAAGCTAACGACAGAGATTCATCTGTTGTAGATGGTGCCAACTTTACCGTGAGCGGAAATCTGACTTTAAAAGATGTCACAAAGAATGTTAGTTTTCCTGCAAAAGTTGATCTTGATAACAACACCTTAAAAGCAAAAGCTGATTTTGACATTGACCGTACCCAATGGCAAATGAATTACGGAAATGATAAAACATTAGGTAATAAATTCATTTCTGAAACCGTAAACATTGAACTTGACCTGAAAGCGAAAAAACCATAAATACTTCTCTAAAGAAAAGCTTCTCCCGACCGAGGGGCTTTTTTATTATCTTTGAGTTCAAATGTACCCTTACCATAACAAAATAAAACAGCGTATCAACAACAAAGAACTTATCCGTTATGAGTACGTTAAAAAATAAGGATATCAGTCCGAGTTTATTACTTTATTTCGAAACGGAACCGAAGATCCGTCCTATACGCGAACATAGATTTGAAGAATACGAACCGCCTTTTGCTTCGTTGAATAAAGATTGATCTTGTTTTTTAATTGATCAGGTCGCTTTCGTTAATAAGGGTGTAACCGCTTGACTTTTATTTTCTATTATATATGTATGTATACAATCCCTTTGCAGGTGTTCACTTATGATAAGTGGTTAACTCTTTCAAATGTTGTGAAGTAGGTAACTTTTCATTCTTTCTTCAATGCCTTTAACGGTTTTTTCTGATATTTACGGTTTTAAAATCTAACTTAAGAGTAAAAAGATGGATTCGTTATCGCATATTGTTATTGGCGCAGCAATTGGCGAGACGATGCTGGGAAAAAAAATTGGACGTTGGGGAATGCAATTGGGCGCTATTGCAAAAAGCATACCTGATTTTGATCTGTTCTATACAGGACTCAACGATCCCCGCGCCTATATGTGCGACCACAGGGCACATACACATTCTTTGATCATTGAGGTACTTTACGCGATCCCTATAGCCTGGCTTCTTGTAAAACTTTTTAAACAGAAAGTTTCATTTAAGCGGATGTTAGTTTTTATGCTTGCCTGTTTATGGGGCCACTCTCTCCTCGATTGGTGTACAACCTTTGGAACACAATTATTACTCCCTTTTACCAACGAGAATTATTCATTGAACACACTTGCGATCGTTGATCTGTTATTTACGATACCAATGTTAGTAATGATTTTGATCGCCGTTTTTCACAAAAGAAATGAATTGAGGAGATATAAGCTTGCAAAAGCCTCTTTAATTTATTGTTTTGTTTATTTGGGATTTACTTTTATGAACAAAGTTCGTGCAGAGAGTATCGTTCAGGAGTCGATAACAGAAAATAATATACCCGCAACGGCGCATATAACAAATCCAACCATGTTCAATAATATCTTATGGTATTCGGTAGGCAGTAATGATAGTACTCTTTTTGTAGGCGAATTTAATTTATTCTATACGCAGCGTCCCATAAAATGGTATAGCTATCCGCGTAATCAACATTTAATGCAAGTATGCAAAAGCAAAAAAGACATAGAAATACTGAGGTGGTTCGGTGATCCGTACACAATTGCAGAGGCAAATGGAGATACCCTTAATGTGTATGCTGTGAAATTTGGCCGGACGAACTTTCAGGAAAGTGAATTAAAAAAGACATTCGTTTTCTATTACAAGCTGTATCAAAAAGATGGTGTTGAAATGATGGGTATGGAGCGGGCCAATGAAAAGAATATGGATTTCAAAGAAAATTTCAAAGATCTGTGGGAAAGAATTTGCGGGAGGAGATATTGATAAGTTGCTTAGTCAACCAATTGACCTGTTCCAAAAAAAGAAATAATGAAACAAAAAGGCCGTATAGTTTAAAAGGCTTTTTACTCCAGTTGAAGGTCATCCAAAATCCATATCGTCTACGAGTGTACATAAATTCGTTATTAAAGAATTTTCAATAATTATTCTAATAAAGCCATTAAATCAAATTGTTTTCAATCGCAAATTTAACAAGCTGCGCATTACCCTTCGTATTAGTCTTGATATGGATATTGTTCTTGTGAAATTTGACCGTCGTTTCTTTTATACATAAACAATGTCCAATTTCTTTTAATGTTTTTCCATCAAGGAGTAAATTCAAAATTTCCGTTTCCCGGCCAGACAGAATTGATTCTTTTTTAACGGAAGAGTCGGCTTTTTGGTCAGTTTCTTTAGAAATATAATATCCATTTCGGCTTACGGTTCTTATGGCTGTCATTAAATATTCTGTGTCAAAGTGTTTGGGAACAAAACCATGCGCTCCCTTGGAGATTAAATCAAGCATTACCGATTTTTCACTATGCAAACTCACAACAATTACTTTTATGTATGAATAATTTTGGGAGATGGCTTTTAAGGCTTCATATCCATTCATTTCTGGCATTTCAATATCCAAAAGAACCACATTCGGGGGATTACGCTTAATAGATTGCAAAAGCAATTTTCCATTTGGAACACTGTCAATAACTTCAATATCCGATTGATAATTGAGGACTAACTCCATGCTATCGCGAAACATGGCATGATTGTCTGCTATAATAAGCTTCAGTTTTTTCATTAATGGATTTAGAAATTAAAAATATAACTTTTTTCTAAATATGAACCTATACTTTTAGTCAGTTAGCCTGTACTTTAATTTCATTTTGACCTGTCCAAAGGAATATTAAACTGATCCATACCAATGATTAGATTTGTAGAATTGGATGCCGTTAATCTCGTTTTTTATTTCTGGCTCCTTTTGTAATGCCTCTAAATTGCTCATTTATCAATTTGTATTTATTATGACTGCAACAGCGCAACCTACTGGCCCTTCCAACCCTGTAATAGGTTATATGGTAGTTAACAGCATTACCGGCGCCTCTCCGTTTGTAATGGATGAGGGCAATCACACTGTAACTTTTACCGGCATGACGGCTCCTGTACCATTAGGAACAACGGCTGTTGGACTGAATATTACAAATCCTGGAAATAAAATCTCCTTCCTGTCTTATGGATTAACCGGTGCAGCCAGCCAATTTCTGATCGCACAAAATGACATAGCCCGTATCACGTTTGATACAAGTACTCAACTTTCGCTTCAGCCCGCAGGTGGAAATGTAGTTATTGGAGCAAGCGGAACAACCGCTAATCTTATGGTACAGGGAAATGCTTCTGTGAATGGTAATATTTCCGCAGATTCCCTCAATGTTCAGAACAGCTTGCTCATAACAGGAAATTCGGGTGCAGTTGCAGCGCAAATCATTGTAACAAAAGCTATTTCTGTTTCTGGTGCCTCAGCCTCTATGCTTAGCGCAGGAACAGGAACCATTGTTGTACAAAACGCACAAGCCGGAAGCCTGAATGCTGGCACTGGCGCAATTACGGTTTCTTCAGCCAGCGCCGCATCACTTAATACAGGTACCGGAACTATTTCGGTACAAAATGCTAATGCCGCAA
>CALMVZ010000013.1 GCA_937873155.1 uncultured Bacteroidota bacterium
TCTTGTTATTCCTTACTTTAAAATTCCCTCCTATATCTCTGATAAATAGGTTAATTCGGGCAGTTTTTGAGGTGCCAAATTGTGACTTCCAATTCTGAAAAAATGGGACTTCGAAAGTTACCCTTAGTATTTACAGAACAGGGGGTTGCAATGCTTTCCAGCGTTTTAAACAGTAAGACTGCAATCCAGGTTAACATACAAATAATAAGGGTTTTCACTAAAATGAGAGAAATGCTTATTAGTCATAAAGACATTCTTTTGAAACTAGAGGGTATTGAAAAAAAGTTAATGGCCCATGATAATAAGATTGAAAAAAGTGAATCTGAAATGCAGGCAATTTTTATAGCGCTTAAACAGTTATTAGAGAAGCCTAAAACTCCTATGAAAAAAATTGGTTATAAAGTAAAAGAGGATTAATGGATAGCAATGAAGAAAATAATTATTTCAAAGGACGCGGTTCGCAAATAAACACGCATAATAAATTTGCAAAGTATCAATATGTTCAGGAATACATGGAAGTGCTGGATGAAGAATTCCTGCAAAATTATAAAACAGAAATTATATACACACATCCTAAAACCATCATCAACAAAGTGGATAGTGAAGATGTAGGTATGGCCTATTCCTTGAATCCTTACCAGGGATGTGAACACGGTTGCATCTATTGTTATGCAAGAAATACGCACGAATATTGGGGCTACAGCGCGGGTTTGGATTTTGAGCAAAAGATAATTGTAAAACAAAATGTGATAGAATTGCTCGAAAAACATTTCAGTAATAAAAAGTGGGAACCATTACCGATCATGCTTTCAGGAAATACGGATTGCTATCAACCAATGGAAAGGGAATTACAAATAACGCGTAGAGTATTACAAACCTGTTTGAAATATAAACATCCCGTTGGGATCATTTCTAAAAATGCTTTGGTGTTGCGTGATATGGATGTGCTTGTTGAATTAGCAAAAGATAATTTGGTTCACGTGATGATCTCGATCACAGGCACTGATGAAAGTATCAGACAAAAATTGGAGCCACGTACTGCAACATATAAGAACCGTTTTAAAGTTCTGGAAGCATTGTCCAAAAATAATATTCCATGCGGTGTAATGGTGGCACCAATAATACCGGGATTAACAAACCACGAGATCCCGAATGTAATTGAATTGGCAGCAAAAGCCGGTGCAACAAGTGCAGGGTTTACTGTTGTAAGATTGAATGGAGCAATTGGCCCGATATTTAAAGATTGGTTAGTGAAAAGTTTTCCTGACCGTGCCGATAAAGTATGGAACCAGATCTCACACGCTCATGGCGGTAATGTTAACGACAGCAGGTTTGGTGTAAGAATGAGAGGAGAAGGGCAGATCGCTGATAGTATACGTCAGTTATTCAGACTTTCACGGATGCGTTTCATGAAAGAGGATACATTTGAGTTCAATGTAAAGTCATTCAATTATAAAGCAGGAGACTCGCAGTTAAGTTTATTTTAATCCCACTGTTTATTGAGATTGATGATTTTCCCGTCCATCATTTCAATGGTTCTGTCTGACGCTTTTGCGAAATCATTATCGTGCGTTACAGCGATGATAGTTTGATCATGTTCCTGGGTTAACTGCTTAAATATTTCAAATACGATCTGTGTATTCTTACTATCCAGGTTTCCGGTGGGTTCATCGCCCATAATTATTTTGGGATCATTAACTAAAGCTCTTGCAATGGCAACACGTTGTTGCTGTCCGCCCGATAATTTGGAAGCCGGTTTGAGCGCTTCATCTTTTATGCCAAGTATCTCCAGTTTTTGGTAGGCACGGTGCTCAATTTCTTTGTAAGAGTATTTCCCGAGTTTTAATGCAGGGATCATAACATTCTTTAAGCAACTGAATTCAGGTAATAAATAATGGAACTGAAATACAAAGCCTATCTTTTCATTTCTAACCTGTGCTAAACGGTCCGTTTTTTTATTGGTCAAAGACTCCCCGTCAATAATTAACTCTCCTTCGTATTCTGTATCCATGGTCGACAGAATGTAAAGAAGCGTTGATTTTCCGCAACCCGATTTTCCAACCAAAGTTAAAAACTCACCATGCTTTACGTCAAAAGAGATGTTATCAAGCACTTTGAATTTCACGGGGTCGTAAAAGTACTTGCCTATTTTATTGGTTTGTAAAACTAAAGTGTCTCTCATTATTTTCTGAATATTTCTACGGGATCAACTTTGGCCGCGTTCCTGGCCGGAATAAATCCTGCCGCTGTAGTTACTAATATCCCTACAAAAGCACCAAGTCCCATGATCGATGGTTCAAAACGTATAGGAAAAAATCCAATGTCGCCGCCAACGTAAACATGACTTACAAGATTAACCAGTAAAGTTGCCAGGGTTAAACCTATAAGTGTTCCAAAAGTTCCCATTATTAATGCTTCACTTACAAATATTTTTATGACATCCTTACCTGAAAATCCTGTTGCTTTTAAAATGGCAATGTCGTTTAACTTTTGCATGATCGTCATATTTAAAATATTGTAGATCCCGAATGCGGCAACTAATAATATAGCTCCGGAAATAGATCGCATCATTACAGAGCGTGTTTTACTGGCTGCAACAAATGTTTCATTAGCTTCTTTCCATTCTTCAACTTTATAACCGCTGAGCTTTTCGAAGAATGGTTTGTATTGCGCTACTTTGTCGGGATCTTTTACATTAATATAAATATCGGTTACGTAACTTGGCCCTTCGCGTAATAATTGTTGGGCGGCAGACAAGTTCATATATGACTTTGTTTTATCGCTGATAGAATTGCTTGTTTTAAAAATTCCAACCACCTTCATCACTTTACTTGCGCCGATCGAGGAGATAACAGTCAGATTATCGTTTAAACGGAGATTTAATTTTTCAGCGATCCCGACACCGATTAAGATCCCGTTGGTAACGCTTTCAAGATTGTGTGCTTTTCCTTCAACCATTGTGGAAGTAATATCAAACATAGCGTCCGCTTCTTTAATGTTAGCCCCGGATGCTATTCCGTTCATTTGGGTTTTTCCGCTTGTGTAAAAGAGGTTGACACTTACCCATTGCGCAGCGGCTACAACGTCAGGTTGATGATTCATTTCATTTACCAAAAGCTGTGGATTGATCAGGTTTTTTGTTTTATTTAAAAATTTAGGATTAACTACTACAGGTAAGGTTGAGGAGTCTTTTTTGCTAACAAGAGATTTACTGATCTCATCGTCTTTGTAAATACGCATATGCGGCATTGACCGGAAGATCTGGTCATCAAAGAAACGGTTGAACCCCAAAATAAGTGAATTCAAAAAGACAAAGGCGGTGATCCCGACTGTAACGCCAAGTGAAGCCACCAGCGTTTGTTTCTTGCGGGATAAGATGTGCGTGAAAGCTATTTCTGAATTGACATCTCTTTTCATTTGATGTTCTCATTTACAATTACAGTGGTCTGATCCAAACCTTCCAGAACTTCAACCCATTCACCGGAAATGAATCCGGGTTTAATAGTAACATTACCTTTTTCTTTTGTCTTTACTATATTACCATATCCTAAAAATGTTTTTGGGATCACCAGCACGTTTTTTTTGGTAGCGATAATAATATTGGCTTGTAGTTGTGTGCCTGATATATTAAAATTGATAGGCTCGGTAAATCTTGCTTTACAAATAAAAGATTGAGTAGCTTCGTCAAATGATGGAATTATTTCGCTGATCTCAGCATTGTATGTTTTTTCTTTATCAACGTTAAGTTGAACTGTGGTTTGCTGTCCTAATTTAATTTTGGAAATATTATTTTCATCGATATTAAGTTTTGCATATAAGGCACCAGAATTACCGATGACTGCGATCACATCGCCACGGCGGACGTATTCACCTTTTTCTTTTACTTTCTTATATATTTTTCCTGCCAAAACAGCTTTCACTTCATTATTATCATTCGAAACACCGCTTACATCACGCTGCGACCGTTGAATGATAAGTTGTTGTTCTGTTTGTTGTTTTAATAACTTAAAATTTTGTCCTGCATTTAAATAATTGGTCTTTGAACTCTCAAAAGCAAGTTTTACATTTTCTAATTCTAATTTGGAAACACTATTGGTTTGAATTAATTTTTGGTAACGACTCAACTGTAAAGAATCCTGGTTGAATTTTTCTTTCAATAACTGGAGATTGGTGGCGGCCTGTTTAAGAGTAGGCCCTTCATTACTGGCATTTTGAGCAGCAATGCCTGTTAGGTTATCAGCGCTTGAAGCGTTAATGGCATTTGTTTTATTATCTATGATAGCTAATAACTGTCCGGCTTTTATTTCATCGCCATTATTAAATTTCAGATCAATTATATAACCTTCGCTTTGGGCAATAAGATTGTATTTGTTTTCCGGCTCTAAAGTTCCTGAGGCAAAAACAGTTTCTATTACATCTTTTCTTACCGGCGTGGTTTCATTACTTTTTTTCCCGCAAGAGAACAGTGCGAAAATAAAAGTGAGTAGAATAGTTATATTTTTCATTTTAAAGAATTGTTTATTGAAATTTTCGACTTAATGAATTGTGAAGATGAAAACGCAGCCACAACATTCAGCTGACTGTTCACCATATCGTTAAACGCGATAAGTAAATTGTCGGTAGATAAAATGCCAGCTTTATATTGCTCTATACTTTTCTGATAATTATTATTTTTCAGGTCAAAGATCTGTTTTCCGGTTTGATAAGTTGAAATGGCCTTGTCGTAATCCAATTCCAGGCTCCTGTTATTTAATTCGGTTTGTAATTCAGAATGTGAATTGTTCAGTTCTGCGATATTGTAATTGATCTTACTGGTATAGCTTTGCGACATTTTTGTTACATCGGGAGGAAAAGGAACTGTGATCTTTAAGCCAATATAATTCGATCGTATCCATGTACTTTTGCTATCAAAAAAAGCCATATTACTATTGTGTTGCCAACCCTGATAATAGAAAAATGATAATACGGGCATCATCACCATCCGGTTCGCGCGTAGTTCACTTTTGGCGAATTGATTTTGTAGCGTACTGTAACGGCTGTTCAGGTTGCCGGTCGCTTTCAGGTTGTTGTCTGTAAGTTCTGTGGTGGAATTATTTTGCAAAGTAATTTGCGTTCCCGGTGAAATATCGCATAATACTTTAAGGGCATTTAATTGTTGCTGAAGCATTACTTTTAACTGGGTCAGTTTATCCTGGATATTTAGCCGGTTAACAAGAGCGTTATTGAAGTCCTGTTCACGTATTATGCCCAGATCGAATTTGTTTTTAACTATTTGCTGAATGGAATCGGAAGCGGATAAACTTTTTTCAGTTAAAATGATCTGTTCCTGTAAGGCAATACTGTTGTAATAGGCGGCTGCAATATTTTCAAATAATGTTTTCTTGTTAATTTGATTGCTAACCTCTGTCATTTCCTTACTTACAGAGGCACTTTTAACTTTAGCCCAATTGTAAGGATTGATAATATCTAATTGCGGATTGAAATTAAAATTACTTACATATTCTTGTCCGAGCGTAACTTCCCTGAAAGTTCCGGCCGGACCACCAAATGCTTCTGCAGGAAGAAAATTAACCGGTAATTGCAGATTATCTGTAGCGGAAAATGAGACCGGACTTTTAAAGTTGACCGTATTTGCTATTGCTGCTACTTTGGTCCACTTTGCCAATAAGCTTTGCTGGTGGCAGATCTTTATTGTTGAGCTGTTACGTTCAGCGTAGGACAATAAGCTGTCCAATCCGGTAAAATTCAATTGAGCCTGGGTGACTGTTGAGTTAAACAGTAAAACCAATGCGGTGGTATGAAAACATTTTTTTATCACGTAACGAAGTTGTGATAAATTTAAAAAGTTGTAAAATTAAGTAGGAGAATTACTCAAATGAGTAGGGGAATTAACGAGCGGTGTAGGCCTTTAGAAAATCTTCTTCGTATTTTATACCAATAGGAATTTCAAGGCCCGGCAAATGGATAACCTTGCCTCTAACCGATTCAACCTGGTTTAACGGAACAATATATGAGCGGTGAGGACGGACAAATTCAATTGGGTTTAATTTGCTCATAATATTCTTCAGGTTCATTTTGGTCAGCACTATTTTTTTATCCTTCAAATGGATCTTAAGATAATCATCGAGCGTTTCAATATAGAATATATCACTAAAGGCAATTTTAACTAAACTATATTCGGAACGCACGTAAAGATGTTGGTTCCCGGTTTCTGATTGATGCAGATAATTGTAATAGTCCATCGCTTTGTTGGCGGCTTGTAAAAAACGTTGAAATTCGATCGGCTTTAATAAATAATCTACTGCGTTAAGATCAAAACCTTCAACCGCGTATTCACTATACGCGGTAGTGAAAATTACCATTTTATCTTTGGCGTGTGCCCTGTAAAATTCGGTGCCCAGCATATCGGGCATTTGAATGTCTAAAAAAACTAAATCAACAGGAAATTTTCGGAGGAATTTAGCGGCTTCTGAAATATCGGTAAATGTTTTTTGTAATTGCAGAAAAGGAACTTTAGCACAGAAAGCTTCAATAATTGAAAGCGCTAAAGGTTCATCATCTATGGCAATACAATTAATCATTTAAGGTGATCTTTAAATTAACCGAAAATTCTTTTTCATGATCCTGTATTTCGAGGGTGTGTTTGCCCGGATAAATTAGATGAAGCCGCTTTTTTGTGTTTTCTATGCCAAGTCCAAGTTTATTTTTTGGATCATTCCTGGCCTTTGTGTTTTTTACCTCTAGGTTCAAGTTTGTGGCGTCAATATTAATAATAATATCAATGACAGAGTTATCTTTTGTACTAACTCCGTATTTGAAAGCATTTTCAATAAAAGGGACAAAAATAAGAGGCGCGATCTGTTTGCCCGCCGGATTGCCGCTTATTGTATAATTTAACTTTACCTTTTCTGTTAACCGAAGCTTTTCTAACTCAACATAAGCATTAATATAATTCAACTCTTTGTCAAGCGCAACAAGATCATGAACAGCATCTGTAATAGAATATCGCATAATAGAGGATAGTTTTGTAATCGATTCCGGTGCTGAGTCGGATTTTTTTACAGTTAAAGCATAAATACTGTTTAATGTATTGAATAAGAAATGCGGATTGATCTGCGCTTTTAAATAAGAAAGTTCTGCCTTTAGTTTTTCTTCTTCGGTTTGTTTTAAACGGTTGTAGCTGGCAATCCCAAGCGAAAGTAAAACGATCATGACAAACCTTATCACAATGCTAAAAACAAAAAGAAAGTGGCCGTGATTAACAGAAACCTGGTAAAAAGGACTGAAAGCCTTATCCAATTCCATTATAAAAAGCATAATAATTAGTGTACCGGCTAAAATGCCAAAATATAATTGGGTTTTTTTTGTAAAATAAAATGTAGGGATAAGATAATAATAGTTGAAATAATAGAACACCATTAAAAGCGTATGCAAAACAAATATCCCTTTAAGAGTAGGATTAAGGATCCCATTAGCGATGGCCGGTTGAATAGTAGAATATACAAATGCCGGAAATGTTATAAATACCAGCCAGGCAATGATCTGTATTACAAAAAATATTCGTTTACTCTTCATACAATAAAGTTAGAGGAACCTCCTGTAAGTATTAAATTTTGTCGGAGAATAAGCGGATTCAGGCGGTTAACACTTTTCTATCACCGCAGCATAACCTTGCCCGACACCAATACACATTGTTACCAATGCGTATTTTTTGTTTTGAAGATTTAATTCAATAGCCACAGAATTTAAAATGCGTGAACCGCTCATGCCTAATGGATGTCCTAATGCAATTGCGCCACCGTTCGGATTGATGCGCGGATCATTATCATCTAATTTCCATTGGCGGGTGCAGCCTAAACTTTGTGCGGCAAAGGCTTCGTTCAATTCGATAAGATCAATGTCTTTCCAAGTCAAACCTGCTTTTTTAATAGCGAGATTACTTGCTTCAACCGGACCTAATCCCATGATGCGGGGCTCAATACCCGTAACAGCGCTTGAAACAATACGTGCTAACGGTTTTAAATTAAATTGTTTTATTGCTTTTTCTCCTGCTAATAATAAAGCCGCAGCGCCATCATTTAATCCCGAAGCATTTCCTGCAGTCACAGTTCCGTCTTTTTTAAATGAAGCTTTTAGTTTTTGTAAACTTTCCAGGTTTGTATTAGGTTTTGCAAACTCATCTTTAGTAAAAATTATGGCATCACCTTTTTTCTGTGGAATCTCTACAGCTACAATTTCTTTTTCAAATCTTCCGGCTGCCATCGCTTTTGCAGCTTTTTGCTGACTCCATAATGCGAACTTATCCTGGTCTTCACGGTTTATTTTATGTAGCTCTGCAACATTCTCAGCAGTTTCTCCCATTGCGTCCACACCAAACATCTCTTTCATTTTCGGATTAATGAACCGCCATCCGAAACTAGAATCGAACATTTGTGCATCCCTTCCAAAAGCAGAAGATGTTTTTGAAATAACCCAAGGGCCACGTGTCATATTCTCAACACCACCGCTGATCATCAAGTCTGCCTCTCCTAATTGAATATATCTCGCAGCATCAATGCTTGCACTTAATCCTGATGCACACAAACGGTTCACGGTTTGCCCGGGAACTGTTATTGGTAATCCTGCCATTAATCCTGCCATCCGGGCAACATTACGGTTATCTTCACCCGCTTGGTTCGCGCATCCTAAGATCACGTCACCAACTTGTTTCCAATCAACCGACGGATTTTTTTTGATGAGTTCTTTTAAAACAATAACGGCGAGATCATCGGCACGTACAGTAGAAAGTGTTCCTCCGAAATTTCCGATCGCCGTGCGTACGCCGTTGATAATATAGGCTTGATTCATAAAATGAAGTTTTCGAAGCACTAAATTACGAAATAGTTCGGAGTTGAGAGTTCGGAGTTCGTAGAAAGATCATCATGGTTATTGTGAATCAACCAAAAATAGTTCGGAGTTGTTAGTTCGGAGATTATGCCTCGTCACTACCAACTACGAACTATAAACTACGAACTGGTCTATTCAGGCTTATATTCTGTTTTATGTGTATCGTTGCCTTTATATACATCATCTGTATCGTCGTCATCTTCTTTCAATTCAACGTGTTTTTCATTTTCAAGATTCACATTAACAACGATCGGCGGAGGTGTAGGTTGCGAGAACCAGATACTTCCATTCCAAAATACATAATGATTGCGCCAGTTATCCCAATACATATTGTATTTCGGGAAAAACACCCAACGGCGGTGAATATGATGTTTGGGTCCCCACATCGGACGATACACCACAACTTTTGCCGGACGGAACGGGCTGCGTTTTACGATCACCTTTGTATGTCCAACATGTCTGTGCCCATGACCATGTCCTTTTCCGCCGTGGTGGTGACCACCTTTTTTTTGCGCCATTAAAACGCTGCTTCCCAGTAAGAATGCTGTAATTACCAATGGAATTAATTTTTTAAGTTGTCTCATAAGAAGGATATTTGTTGGTTTGACTTTAAATTTCAATCAGGGTTTAACCTTTTAACATATTTTTATAAAACATTTGCGCTAATCCGTGATCCCGATAGTTTCGGGACTGTAGCTACCAATCTTTAGAAGTACGGTAAACCGTGCCTTTGAATAATGCAACGAGGACATTGTCTGAAACCCGTTTTACTGTTATAGAATAAGTGCCAATTTTATTGGAACAATGTTCTTCTTTAGCTTCTGCAATAAGTTCATCGCCTTCTGATAATGAAACCAGGTGGGATATCGATGTTTCCACTGAAACAGCTTTTTTTCCGTGTGAATTGCATGAAAAAGCAAGTGCGCTGTCAGCCAGACAATAGGTGATCCCGCCATGCGCAATGCCAAAGCCATTCAGCATTTCTTTTCTTATAACAAGGCTTAATTTTGAAATGCCAATTCCGCTTTCTAAAACTTTAATACCTAACCACTGACTAAAATAATCTTTAGCCATCATGGTATCAGTTATTTCCTGCGGCGTCTTCAATTACATTCTGGGTTTCCAGGGAATTTCTTTGGCTTTCAGATCCAGGGTGAGTTTTCTCGAGAGAACAAATAAATAATCTGATAAACGGTTTAAATATTTGTAGATCAATTCATCCACTTTTTCATTCTCCGATAATTTTAAAGTGGCCCGTTCAGCCCTTCTGCAAACACAACGGGCAATATGACAATAGGAAACTGTCGGATGTCCTCCGGGAAGAACAAAACTTTTCATTTCCGGTAAAGTCTCATTCATTTTATCAATGGCTTTTTCAAGCAGTACAACGTCATTCTCATTCAATTGAGGTAATTGCATTTTATTTTTTTCGGGATCAGCTGCAAGTTGGGAACCAATAGTGAATAAACGGTCCTGGATTTCAATAAGAAGATCAAATAATTCTTTTTCGGAAATAGAATCACGCACTAAACCAACAAACGAATTCAATTCATCCACTGTGCCATAAGCTTCAATACGGATATGGTGTTTGGGAAGGCGTGTTCCTCCAATGAGGGAGGTTTGTCCTTTGTCACCTGTTTTGGTATAGATCTTTGTCGACATATCTAAAGGTAAAAATAAACCTTTTAATTACCAATGCAATCTTTGTGAACTAAAAACTTAAACCAAGATTAACGTTCGGCATGATCGGTAACTGATCGATACGCTTAAAGGTAAAGCGGTTAACGTAGAAAATATTCTTACGGTTGTAAATATTCGTTGCGCCGCCACTGATCTCAAGAAGAACCTTAGGGTTTAAATTATAACGGTATTTAAAACCGATATCCAAACGATGGAAATCCGGTAAACGAACTGAATTGATCTCGCCCGGTAAATAACCAACAAGGCCGTTTGCAGTTGTATAATCGAAGTTCAGGTTATTATTGAAATTAAGCTGCGGATAATAACCTTGGGTTGGTGTAGTGGGGAATGGCGAACCATAATTCCAGCGAACGTTGATCTCGAAATTACGTTTCTTGCCAAATGTATAAGAGCCAACTAAGTTAACGTTATGACGACGGTCGAAATTAGGCGGATATTTTTGTACTGTTTTATTAGTTGGATTTCCGATCCAGCGGTCGTTCAATGTCAATGAATAAACAGCCCAGAAATAAAAACGTTTGTATTCGCATTTCAGTACGGCATCAAAACCACGTGCGCGGCCTTCTTCAATCACAAAATCTTTTTTGATCTCATCAGGTTTACTTGCGTTGTCAGGGGTATCGTCAAATATTTTATCGCGGTTAACATTGATGATCTGTTTGAAATTCTTCTGGTACACTTCCAGGTTCAGTTCAAAATATTTCAGGATATCAAATTCGAATCCTGCTACAACGTGTTGCGCTTTTTGTACCGAGGAATTTGTTTTATGCGACTTCAGATCTTTATCTAAATAATTCTGAGGTAACTGATCGTTCTCAGGAGAGTTAACAAAGCCGTAGAAGAGATTCACTACATCGCGGTCAGAACTTGCGCTCATTAAGGTTTGACTATATAAACCGGCTGCGCCTTTGAAACGGATCTTCGGAGTAAAATTCACTTTAGCACTTAAGCGTGGTTCCGGAGAAAAAACGCCCAGGGTTGCATAATACATAACGCGGAAACTCGGATCGATCACAAAACGTTTTTTCTTGTGAACGATCTTATATTTTATGAAAGCGGATACGTCGGAGGTAGAGCGTTCTAATTTTATTTTTGTGAAGTATGGATTTTGCAATTCGTAATTGGTATTGGTAATGATCCCTTCGAAACCGAATTTAAGTTCGTTGCGGCCAATGTATTTCACAAAGTTGAATCCTGCATTAAAGCTGCCTACGCTGCTTGATTTTGTATCGGTTTCAATAGTCGGATTCTGGTATTTTATCTTGTAATTGGAATAAGCGAATACGCCTTCGATCAATAAATTAGAACCACTCGGAACGAACACGAAATTAGAACCACCACCGCTTGCATTCCAGTTATAAGTTGCGATATCAGGATAAGCTACTTTATCGGAAAAATTAAATCCGAAGAAACTTATTTTACTTCCGCTGGTTGAATTGATAGATGCTTTGCCATAAATATCAGTAAAATAAAAAGGCAACCCGTCTTTGTTAGCATAAGAGTAAAGCGATTTTGAAGTTTGTGGTAAATAAGAATGTTTGGCTGCTACAATAAAAGACGCACTTCCTTTCCCGTCTTCTTTCAATTTTACCAACGGGCCTTCTAACATCAGTTTCGCTGCGAAAGTTGAAGCTGCAATTTTTCCGCTGAGACGTTTTTTATTTCCGTCACGAGTAGTAACATCCATTACTGAAGAAGTCCTTCCACCGTATTCTGCGCCAAAGCCTGCCGAATACACATCAGCATTCTTCATGATATCATTATCAAAAACAGAGAAAAGACCAATAGAGTGGAAAGGGTTAAAAATGACCATCCCGTCTAATAAAACTTTATTCTGAACAGGTAAACCTCCCCTGATATAAAGTTGTCCCCCTTGGTCGCCGGTGAAAGTAACACCGGGTAAAACCTGGAGATATTGTGCAAGATCCGGCTCACCGATACTTGGTAATTTCGCAATGATGGTTGGATCTACTTTTGTAACAGAAACGGTGGTATTCTCAATTTTTTCGGTTTGTTGTGCGCTGATCTCAACCTCCTGTAATTTGATCCCGCCTTTCGTGCTGAAGAATTTTTTATTCAGGATCTCGCCCGCTTTTATACTTATCTTTTCAGTGATGGTATCAAAATCCAGGTTCGTGATCATTAAGGTATAATCGCCGGGTGGAATTTTAGTGAGTGAGAAATAACCGTTAAGATCACTGTTCACGCCAATAGTAGTTCCTTTTAAGAAAACGTTACTGAAAAGAACCGGCTCCCCGGTCTCTTTATTATAGATAAATCCGCGTACAGAACCTGAATTTTGGGCAAAAACTGATCCGGACAGGACCACAAATAACAGAATGATCAGGCGTTTGTAAAGGGTCATAAGAGCTGAATTCAACGGTTTTAATTTCAAAGCTGTAAATTTACCATTATTTGCTAACCAAAAAGTTAATTAAAGGGGGATTTTAGGGGGTTTTTTACAGGTGGCAGAAGAAGGCCTTTTTGTGGTCGATTTTCAACGTTTTTAGGCTAAAATTTTAGTTTTAAGGTTGCATAGGATACTTTCCGCTAACCATTTTGAGTATTATTACGTATATGTAAGAAAAGAAGCAAAATTGTCGTTGAATTTGTTTGACTTGTGCCTGCTTTATTGATATCTTTACAATAACATAAAACGAAAATTTCTTTACCATGAAAATATATACTAAAAAGTTATTCTTTGCTCTTACTGTTTGTCTAATGTCATTAAACATTCAGGCGCAAAGTACCTGGACCAACGGTAACAATACTAATTTATTCAGTGATCCGTTGAACTGGATGCCGAATGGCGTTCCCGGATCAGCTGATGACGTTATTTTTGACGGAACTTCTACGGCCAATTGTACGATTGATGTAGATATCCAGATCAATGATCTGACTATAACTGCTGCCTATACCGGAATTATTGATGGGACTACAGCTCAAAACAGGATCATTCAGACAAATAATTTCAGCCAGGCCGGAGGTACTTTCATATCAACGGATGATACTTATAACGTTACCGGTAATATGACCCTTACAGGAGGAACATTTACTCACAACAATGGAATTATTACCATCTTTATTAACTCTGGGGCTACTATTAGCATCAGCGGTGCTTTTGCATTTAATGACCTTACCATTACCCATCCGACACCAGTGACCGGAGTAGTTCAAAGGAATTTGAATTTTGGAACTTCTGCTTCTGTGGTAACTTTAAACTTGTCCGGTACTAACCGTTTATATTCTTACCAGGGTAATATTGCTATTTCAGGTGACCTTAATGTATTGGGAACTTCTACTGCAAATCCGACAGGAAATACAGGTGTTTTCACATTAACCGGGGCAGGGCCTTTAACAATTACCGGTACTGCCGGCGCAGGAAGGAATAAATTAGGGAATGTTACAATTAATACCACTGGTGCATTAACAATAAGCAGCCAGATCTCAGTACAGGGTACATGGCTTAATACAAATATTGGTTCTTTTACCGGAACAGGTTCTACTGTTAATTTCGGAGGTAGTGCAACAACTGCAATTACTTCAGGTACCACCGCAGCAACAAAAGCTTATTTCAATAATGTAAGCGTTCTTGCAGCCAGTACTCTTGGTATTACCAATGGTTCATTTGTTGATCTTGCCGGAAATTTTACACATACAGGCACCTTTAATTCAAATACAAGTTTGGTTCAATTTACCGGTGGATCTGCTCATACAGTAAATGGAACTGCAACCCTGACCGCATTTAATGCTATAGAAAAATCCGGTGCAGGCGGTCTTACATTTGGTCATGCCACTAATGTTTTAGATTCAATTAAGATCAATGCCGGTGCTGTAACCGGAACAAATTTAAGATTGGTTTCTACAAGTTCTTTAAAAGGACGTGTTGCAGAGATCAGCGGTGGTTCCTTAACAGGAAATATTACAGTTGAAACTTTTATTCCTGGCGGTACAACTGATTGGGCAGTATTAGGCGCAAGCGGTGTTTCAGGTTTAACTTTTAATAGCTGGTACGGCACAATTCCAATGGCAATTGAAGGTTCTACTACAGGTGTTACTTCTGCGGGTGGTATGTATTTTGAGTCGGTTTGGCGTTGGGACGAAACGGATGCTTTCGGATACGATTCTACAGTAGTTGTAACCGATCCTATTACTCCGGGCCAGGGCTATTGGCTTTTCGTTGGTACAGGACTTTCATCAACAAGTCCGATCACAACTGCAGTTAGCGGTCCTGTTGTTACCGGTGGCCAGGCAATAGGAATTACTTCTTCTGCACAGGCAGGTTTCAATCTTGTTGCTAATCCGTTCGCATCTCCTGTTTCATGGGATAGGATCTTTAATGATGCAACAAATACTGATGTTAACGGCACTATTTATGTTTACAATGCTGATCTCGGCGTTACAACTTCTTATAATGCGGCTACTCAAACCCAATCTCATCCTACCGGTATCAGTAGCGGCATTCCAATGGGCCAGGGTTTTTATGTAGAATCAAATCAGGCGGCGGGTACTCTGAATATTAACGAAGGTCATAAAGTTTCTCATAATACAGGAGCCAATCCTTTGCTTAAAACAAATGCGACATCCTCGGCTGCACCATCACGCTTAAGGTTAAAAATTGAAGGCGGTGGATTTGCGGATGAATCGGTGGTTTGCTTTCTTTCATCTGCAACAACAGGTTTTGATAATAAATATGATGGGTGGAAACTTTACGCATCACCGGGTTATGCGGGGTATGGAAAAAATCCGTGGACATTACGCACTACGATATCTACTTTAAGCGGAAATGATGATTACTCGATCAACACACTTCCCTTACCTGTAATATCTAATGCAGTTATTCCTGTTTTAGCTAAAGTTTACGCTTCCGGGCAGCATACCATTAGTGCTTATGATATTAATTTACCTACAGGGACCTGTGTTACTTTAAAGGATAAACTTTTAAACGTTACTCATAATCTTGCCGCAAGCCCTTATGTTTGCATCTTATCTGACACTGCAACTACAGCAAGGTTTGAATTAACCGTTTGTGCTAATATTGCAATGGGTGTTAATAATGCCCCGGTTGTAAATGAGAACATTTTTGTGAAACAGGATGCTAATGGCGTTTATGTTGATCTCAGCTTTGATAACAAAACAACAGCTTACATTTCTGCTAACAATATCTTAGGTCAGCAATTAATGCCAACAAAGCAAGTTGAGTGTGTATCGGGAAGATATTACCTTGATCTTAATGTGAAAGAGCAGATCATCATGGTGAACGTGATCACCGGCGAAAAACGCCACACACAAAAAATATTTGTTCAGCAGCATAACTAATTTGAACTTATCATAAAATAAAAAACCCGGAGTTACGGCCCCGGGTTTTTTGTTTGTGCTAACTTAAGCTTACTGCTTCTTATCCAACATCATTAATTCGTTAGCTACTATCTCAGTGAAGTATTTCTTTACACCTTCTTTATCGGTATAATTACGTGTGGTTAGTTTTCCGTCAACTACCACGTGAGATCCTTTCTCAAGGTATTTTTCAGCTATACCTGCAAGTTTGCCCCAGATCACAATATTATGCCATTGTGTTTCTGTTACTTTTTCGCCTTTTTTGTTCGTGTAAAAGTCCGAAGTTGCTACGGTAAAACGCGCTACTTTATTTCCATTATCTAAGTCTTTTACTTCGGGAGTTGCACCTAGATTTCCTATTAACTGTACGCGGTTCTTCATTGTCATCATGATTTCTTGTTTTTTAATTGTTTACTGATTTTTTTGAATTGTTATTTAATTACTTTTTGTTGTTCAACAGAAGTTCCATCGCTACTACTTCGGTCACGTATTTTTTAGAACCATCTTTTGCGGTGTAGCTTCTCGAGCTTAATTTTCCATCCACAACTACTTCATTACCTTTTTTAAGTAATTGTTCGGCTGTGTTTGCCAGCTTGCCCCAGGCAACGATATTGTGCCAGTGTGTTGAGGTGATCTTTTCTCCTTTTTTGTTTAGATAATCTTCCGAAGTTGCTACTGAAAAGCGCGCTACTCTGTTTCCGTTCTCTAAATTTTTCACTTCGGGTGTTGCTCCTAAATTGCCAATTAACTGTACGCGGTTTTTTACTGTATTCATGATTTTGTTTTTTTTATGCCTGCTTCCTGCAAGCGTTTTACTTTATTTATTATTATTTTATTTTTTGTGTCTACTAAAACTTCGTTGCAACGGTTGTTTGGTTTCGACGAGGACAAAGGTATGGCGGGTAAAAAACGGGAATCGTATAATAAATAGTTGTAGACGGATAAATTCGTTTGTAACCGTTTGTTGTCGATATAAATATTTGATAATCAGATATATATTCATTCGAATATATAATAAGTGTAACGGTAAACCGTATAAGAATAAATAATTTTAATCCCGACTATACGTGAATAAATGTATTTATGATTGGAAAAATCCTCAGAAGGATGAGCCTCCCAGGAATGGGTAAGAAGTGTTAATTGCAGTCGGGGGAGTTTATTATTACGCCATATATAAAGAAGGCCGTAAGGGTTTTCAAATAGAGGAATATCCCAATTTTTTCTCTATGAAAGATGTTACTGTTTATCGGGCCGAGATACCGATACAGAATCCATAATTTTCAAGAAATAAAAAAAGCGGGAGGGAACTCCCGCTTAAACCCATTTTTAGTTTGTATAATAAAAGAACGTAATGCAAATATATATTCCCGGCCGTTATTAGCCTCCTAAATTTCACTCTATTCGTTATTCGCCGAATTTCAATAGCCAAAACAGGAAAAAGTGGCGGTGACAGATATTACAAAAATATTGACTCTGTCGTACCTTTGTAGTATCCCCAAATTGTTTTTACTTATAAACTTGTTACAATGAACTGGAAAAATGCTCATAACGATGAGCGTCCTCACGACGAACAAGATGTTCTGATCTGTGTGAGCGGCATATATCATTTGGCCATTTACAAAGCCCCGAAAAATGGTTTTGAGATCTACGAATTTGAAAGTTTTATCCCGGTGAAAGATACTATTTACTGGACCGAGATCTCTGTGCCAAACGTTAAGCCTTCACCATGCAGGTAGTTCCGCTTTAAATCCGCAGGCTTAGTTTTTTATTTTTTTAGTCCTTTAAAATGTTTTTCAAAATATTTATCTGAAGGAAGCAAAGCAGTTTGAATACGCTTGGCATATTTTATACTGTCAGTGATCTCTTTATTCTTTTCCTCAACAATATCTTTTTGCTCTTCCAATTCAGCGGTTCGTTCTTTAACTTTTTGTTCGAGCATTGTGTTTTGTTCGCGGATCAGTTTTTCGTTCTCGTAATTTGCTATGTTTAGTTTATCACCGATGGCAAAGGATAACATGATCGCTTCGATGGCCGATCCGATCTCAAGCGAGTACGCTTCAATGCCACCGATCGATATATGCGTTGCGTTAGTTACAATAAGTATAACTAATCCCAGCATATAAGCTCCGAACCCCACCACATAGAATTTCGCAGGCCTGTAACCTTTGCGTAATACAGTAATACCGGTCGCAAAACTTATAATAGCTAAAACAATCCCGAATACCTGGATGATCGCAACACTTTCGTGCGGATAACCTGATATAGCAAGGAAAACGGGCAATAATACCAGCATGATGAAGACCATAATGGCTTTGTGCAATTTTGGGGCAAGTTTCTTTGTATTTAAAAATTCGACGGTGAACAATAGGCCAAAGAAACCAAAGAGTGCCGGTACCAAAACCGGGAAACGGTTGAACATAAAAAGGAAGAATTCAGGAAGCACATAAATATAACCGATAAAGAAAGCGATGAACAAGGTGCTGAATATAATATAGAAAATATAGTAGATGTAAACTTTGTTGCGGTTGGTGAAAAAGAGAAACAAGTTATACAATACCATCAAGAACATAATGCCATAGAACATGCCATGCAATAAGTTCAGGGTGTGATCCTCTTCAAAGAACGAACGGATATCAGCAGCCCTTAATGCAATTACCATCGGGCCGGACCCAACCGAACGTAAAAAATAAGTTAGCGTGTCACCGGGTTTCAGATCAAGATCGAATAAAATGTGACCGCCTACAAGTGTGCGTTCCTCTTTTGGATAAGGGATACCGCCATGTTGTGTTCGGATCAATCCTCCATTTTTAAAAGTATAAAGATCAATTTTATTATTGCTAGAGTTAGTATATTGTACAAGCCAATCTCCTTGTTCAGGCGATGTTGCCGAAAACTTACACCAGATCGCAGATTTTGTAATATTAAAATTCAGTATGTCATGACTTGAGGCTGTGAATTGTTTAACAGCACCCGGAGTTGTTACTTCATTTATGGTTTGTAACGCAGTTTCATCAATGTAAATACTGATGTGTTTTCCAATATGCGGCGGGCAATCGTTTCCCTTTTTTAAACGGAGAATGTTTTGCCCTTTAATTAAAGAGCAAAAAACTACAAGCAATATAACGAAAAATGGCCTCATTTTTTTTTCAGGTGATTCAGGTTTTTACCAATGTACACATCTGTAGGCATCAGGGCTTTCTGGATACGTTTCGCATACCTGATGCTATCTGTTATTTCTTTTTGTTTTAGTTCTACTAAATACTTTTGCATCGAGATGATCTCATTCGCTTTCTGTTTTGATCTATAGGCCCTGAAAGATACAAAAGCAACAATGATCATCAATATAAAGCCGATTACACCACCGTAAGTATAAGTTCTTTGCTGTTTAATTTCCTCATCATGTTTAATGGCTTCCTGTTTCAGTAATTCTGCCGACCGGATACTATCGGCCATTTGCTGTTTGTAGAACACATAATTCATTTCGATTTGCGTCTGCTTTTTTATCTGCTCGTTATTAGTAATGCTATCGCGTGCTGAAATGTGTCTTTTATAGAACCGAAATGCGAGATTTTTGTTATTCTTAAAACTATACATATCGCTTAAATTCTTACAGGTCTCGCTTACACCTTCCAGATCACCGATCTCTTCACTTATTTTTAGCGACTGTTTTAAATATTTTTCAGCTTCATTATAATCTTTAAGGGCTAAATAAATATTGCCAATGTTGCCCATGTTTATGGCGATTGTGCCCAGGTCTCCGATCTGCTCTAGTAATTTCACGGCTTGTAAATGAAATCCGAGTGCTTTTTTCTTGTCGTCCATGAAATTGTAAACTGAACCGATATTACCTAGTGTATTAGCTTCTAATTGAATATTTCCTAATTCCCTTGCATCGGCAAGAGCCCTGTTATAATACTGAAGTGCCGGTTCGTATTTATGTTCTTCAGTATACACATTGCCAAGGTTCCCCAACTGGATCGCGAGATTGTTTGTTTTACCGAATTGCTGGGCAATGTTGATGGCCTTAATAAAATAGTCGCGGGCTTGAGTGTATTTTTTTTGAACATGATAAACACCTGCAATATTTCCTAATATCCTGGCTTCCGAATTTTTTTCTTCTAACTGCTCATAAATTTTTAAGGATCTAAAATAATGATCTAAAGCAAGGGCATAATTTGTAAGGTCTTTGTGAACTATTCCAATATTGCCAATTGAAGCAGCTTTGCGGCTCAGATAGAATTTATTGTTTTTATGTTTTGTAAGAAGACTATCCCATAGCGCAATGGCCTTATCATAATAATCAAGAGCAGCAGGATAGTTATTTTTGCTCCATGTAAGAAGCCCTAAATTGTGATAGGCATGGGCTTTTCCTTTTTGCCAATGCAACTGTATTGAAAGCTTGAGAGCCTGGTCAGCGAAAGTTGAAGCAGAATCAAAGTTCCTGTAACGCATTTCGAAAGAAATGGCATTAAGTGCGTTTACCATTGTGGTATCTTCTTTAACAGGCTGTAATCTTTTTAAAAGCGAATCAATTTTGCTGCCTTGAGCAAAGGCGGTATTAGCAGTAACCAGAACCGCACAAAATAATATATATATAGTTTTACAAGGCACTAACTTTTTATTTTTTTTAATTGCTTCAGATTTTTTTCAATGTATTTTTCACTCGGCATTAAGGTTTGCTGTATCCGTTTAGCGTAGCGGATGCTGTCAACGATCTCTTTTTGTTTCCCTTCAACAAGTAATTTTTGTGTTGATATTATCTCGTTAGTTTTTTGTTTGCTTTTATAGGCACGAAAACTTACCGCGGCCACTACTATCATCAGCATAAAACCTATCACTCCGGTATAGGTATAAGTGCGTTGTTGATGTATTGCCTGATCGTGTTTAAGTTTTTCTTGTTTGATCTGTTCTACATTTCGGATGCTGTCGGTGGTTTGTTGTTTATCAAATTGATATTGCATTTCCTGCCTGGTTTGTTTTTTAATATTCTCCTCGTTGGCAATACTATCGCGGAGGCTAATGTATTTTTTGTAATGTTCAAGGGCAAGTCCATAGCGACCGGTGATGTCATATAGTTCGCTAAGGGATCTTGAAAAATCCCTTGTATGGTCTAATGCTCCTATACTATCTCCGATCTTAACCGAGCGTTTCAGGTATTTTTCTGCTTCGTTAAATTTTCTGATTTTTGAATAGATTAACCCGATGTTACCGAGATGCAGCGCAATTCCGTATTTATCGCCTATTTCTTCCGCTATTTTCACTGCTTTGAAATAATATCCCAATGCTTTAGTATAATCACCCTGGCTTTTATATACAATGCCGATGTTACCGAGAGTATTTGCGATTAAATTTTTCTCTCCAAGTTCCTCAACCATCTTCAATACCTTTAAGTCGTATTCCAGTGCTTTAGTATAATCCCCCTGATTGACATAAACAATTCCGATGTTACCAAGCCACATGGCAATCCTGCTTTTGTCTCCGAGTTCTTCTGCCATTTTCAACGCTTTAAAATAGTACTCCAATGCTTTGGGATGATCCCCTTGCTCAAAATACACAATTCCAATGCTGCCAAGGCAGGTAGCAACGCCCTCCTTGTTATTTAGGGCTTCATTAATTTTTAGTTCTTTGAAAAAATAGCTTAACGCATTGGGGTAGTCAGCCTGGTACAAATAAACACCTCCAATGTTACCGAACAAGGTCGACATTTTTTCTTTATCTCCGAGTTCATTCGCCAGTTTAACTGCTTTTAAAAAATAATCCAGTGATTTGGAATAATCAGATTTTACCAAGTGATAAATTCCAATGTTACCGAGTGCATTTGCTTGTCCTTTTTTCCAACCTGAGCGACCTGTCAGTTTTATTTTTTCGGTTAAAGCAAGGGCTTGCTTCGATATAATATAAGAAGAATCAGGATTAGCGTATTTAAGTTCCCATCCGAGATCATTCAGCGCAATTATTTTTGAAGTATCTTCTTTAATTGTTTTAAGAACCGAAATAAGGGAGTCTATCTTGTTGTTTTGCGACAGACAAATAAATGATATAAGAAGCAAGATACTGCTGAAAATATATTTTAATGAGACTATCACTTGATCAGGTCATTTAATTTTTTTGAAATATATTTTTCGGTTGGCATAAGCGTTTGCTGGATCCGTTTGGCATATCTTATGCTGTCAACAATTTCCTTTTGTTTTTCTTCAAGTTCATTATGCTGCTTTTCAATTTCTGTTTTCTGATCGTGTATTACCAGGTTCGCAGCTTTCTTTGCTTTATATTGTCTGAAAATAAAAACAGAGAACACTGATACTACAAAAAGGATCGCTAATGCAGCGCCAAGAATTAATTTTTGTTTTTTTACTTCTTCTTCATGCCTGAATTGGATCTTCTCGTTTTCGAGCTGGGCTATTTTTTTATCCTGTTCAATCTGGTAATTGTACTCCATCGATGAGATCTTCTTTCCAACTTCAGAACTGTATAGTGTATCTTTTAACTCAGAATATTTCTGGAAATAATCATAAGCTTTCTCAAAATCTTTTTTATCTCGGTATGCCTTAGATAAACCAAGGTAACTTTCTTTAAGCCTTGGAAGTTTGTTGGTAGTTAAATTGAACTCAACAGCTTTGTTCAAAAAATCAATGGCTTTATCCGGGTCTTTAAGCTGACGGTAAGTTTCGCCTAATGAATTGAACAATCCTGATTTTATCTCTGCATCATTTGAATTCTCTACTAAAGAATAGGCACGTTTAAAATAATCTATAGCCGCTTCCGGCGCATTCTTTTGTAAATAGATACTCCCTATACCGGCATAACTATAAGCTTGTCCCTCTGTGTTTTTTTCAGCGGTTTGTATCACAAGGGCCTTGTTAAAATAGTACTGTGCCGAATCGAATTTATTTAAACTCCTGTAAGCACCCGCCAGATTAACATAACTGAACGACATGCGCATTTTATCGTTCAACTCAATGCGATACTTCAATGCTTTTTGCTGATTGCTTATCGCTTTCACAAAATCACCTTGGGAAGAATACAGATTCCCTAAACCACCATAGGCGTTTGCAATTTGGGTTTTATTACCGCCTTCTTCAGCGTACCGTAATGCTGTGAAAAAATATTCACTGGCCTGTTTGTAATTTCCTTCGTCTGTCAGGCAAAGTGCAAGCGTGTGATTGATCTTAAAATGATCCTGCGCGTCTTTGCTCTTGATACATAATGGCAATGCACCTGTCAGATACAACTTGGCTTTGTCAATTTGTCCGCTGTTCTTATATATGTTCCCTGCAATAAAACGTGCTTTGATATTTCCGCGGTAATAATTCGTGCGTTCCGCAACACGTATCGCTGAATCGATGAACACAGGTATCTCTTCTTTGTCAGAATTCATGTATAAATTATAGGTCAGGATATTTATTGATCCCACTGTAGCCGTATCATTCTTGGCATGTTGTAGTACTTTTTTAAGCGAATCAATTTTATTTTGCGGGAACAATGCTGATGATAAGAGCAGCACAGGTACAAGGATCAATAATCTATAACTAACGCTGTTCATTTAATTTTTTAGGTGCTTTAGTTGTTTGTCAACATACTTCTCAGTAGGCATTAAAGCCTGTTGTATGCGTTTGGCATACCGGATGCTGTCAACTATCTCTTTTTGTTTTTCCTGTAACTCAGAATGTTGATGTTCTATCTCCGTTTTTTGAACCATGATGATCTTATTCTTCTTTTTATTTTGTACGAGTGCCCAAAGTACCAAGGCCACCACTAATAATGCTAGTATTAAGCCGATACTAACCGAGAGCGTGATCAATTCCTGGTGGCGCTTTTCTTCTTTGGCTATAGCTGCTGCTTTTTCTTCCTCAGCTTTTTTAGCAAGCTCTTTCTTTTCGAATTGGTAATTCATTTCTGCTTCAACAGATTTCTTGGTCACATCAGCATTGAACAAACTGTCTTTAGCGCCTACAGAAGTTTGGTAATGGTACAAGGCCGATTTATAATCTTTTAATTCTACGCAGGCAGCTGCGGCACCATTTGCATCTTTTTGTGCAGCTTGCATATTTCCGGCAGCAATATCTCCTTCCAGGCTTTCCAGGTAATATTTTTTAGCCTGTGCAAATTGTCCCATAGTAAAATATACAGCTGCAATGTTGCTAACGGTATTGTTTATTCCCATCACGTCATTTACTTCCCTTTTTATTTTCAGTGAAGCCAGAAAATACTCAAGGGCTTTCTTAGTATCCTTGCGGTCGAGTGACACACCGCCTAAATTGTTCAGTGCAGCGGCTTCCCCTTTTTTATCTTTTAAAAGTTGACGCATTTCCAAAGCTTTTGTAAAACAATAGATTGAAGAATCAAATTTGTTTTGGTTACGGTACAGATTTCCCATTGAGTTGTATACACCTGCTACACCTATAGTATAACCGGAAGCGGAATGGACCAAAAGCGCTTTATGCAGGTATTGATCTGCTTTTATATAATTTTTTAAGTTCGTGTATACAATGCCGATGTTGGTGCAGGCATTACCGATCAACTTCACATTATTAGTCTCTTCCGCTATTTTCAATGAAGCAAAATAATGCTCCAGCGCATCAGGATATTTACCCTGGAAAAGAAAAATATTCCCGTACAGATTTTCGGCAACTGACAGACCTTTTTTGAAATTCAGCTTTTTAGCCAGGTCTTGCGATGTTTTTATAAGTTCAACCGATCTGTCGTAATCAGAAATGTTTGTATAAGCAGTTATAAGTTTAGCGAGACGGATGAATTTTACGGTATCATCCCTTAACTTTAAGATATGATCCGCGGAATCTAATACGGTTTGCTGAGCTGTTGTTGTTAAAACAAAAAACAGGAACAGGAGCGATATTTTAATGTTTTTTAAGGCCATTTTACTCTCTTTAAATATAAGGGTTTTAGGGCGTATTTGGAGATAACTACAATTTGTAGTATCTTTGTGCTATAAATTGTAGTAATATGATAAACAAGATAGCTAACAACATCAAGTTCTTACGGCAGCTAAAAGGCCTGTCGCAGGAGCAAATGGCGGATGAATTAGAGGTAACCCGTTCGCGCATTGGCGGCTATGAAGAGGGCCGTAACGAACCGCCTATCGATCTTCTGATCAAGCTATCAGAGTATTTTCATATTGCCATAGATGCGCTTATTAAGGGCGATCTTAAAAAGACCAACCCGGATGCTTTAATGAAAATAGGCAAGAACCGTATCTTGTTTCCTGTGATCATTGATAACGATGGGGATGATATGATAGAGTTGATCCCTGTTAAAGCATCGGCGGGTTATTTACGCGGTTATTCTGATCCTGATTATATAGAGCGTTTGCCACGCATGAAACTTCCGTTCTTACCCGTGGGTAAACACCGTGCTTTTCCTATAAAAGGAGATTCGATGCCACCAATAAAAGAAGGTGCCTTCATCATTGGTAAATATTTAGAGAAGCTGGATGATGTGAAAGACGGAATAACCTATGTGGTAGTGACCAAAGATGATGGGTTAAGTTATAAACGCTTACACAACCTGAATAAAAAAGAAGGTACAGTTGAATTGCATTCTGATAATAAAATGTACCAGCCTTATAAGGTCCGCCTGGATGATATTTTAGAATTGTGGGAATACACCTGTTGCATTAATACCGGTGATTACCGCGATGAAGAATTGAACCTGGATAGTATTATGAATATGCTGAAAGGGTTGAAGATCGAGATCGAGCAGATCAAAAAACAAAAAGTTAATTAACTTTTTGTTTTTTGAGATCCTGACTTTCGTCAGGATGACAGCTTCCTTCGAGGGAGTATTTCTAATTCCGGGACGTAATGGCATAAATGCCAAATAGAAACCAGTCGTCATGCTGACCTAAGTCAGCATCTTTCGGAATAATGAATTCCTTATGAAAACCATGTACGTCTACATCATGTCAAATTCCATGCGCACTACTTTTTATGTAGGAGTGACGAATAATTTGGAAAGACGTGTTAATGAGCACAAACGCTTAAGAGGATCGGCTTTCACAACGAAGTACAAATTAACTGACCTTGTTTATTATGAAGAGATTTTCGGAGCGATTGATGCGATCACAAGAGAAAAGCAAATAAAAAACAGACCTCGTCAATGGAAACTGGATCTTATAAAACAACTTAATCCTGAAATGCTGGACATCGCTAAACATTGGGGTTCGAAAGATGCTGACTTAGGTCAGCATGACAGCCGAACAAGATTAAGAGTGTTCTCTCATAAGATGTAATTTAAAAATCTCTATTTGGCAAATATGTCATTCTGACGAAGTCAGAACCCCTTCAGTGTTACCCTTTAGTCAACATCCGTTACGCCGCCACTCACAATGAATTTCATGGTCTCTGCGGCATCAGCATCGATCGGTTTAATTTGGGAAGGGGAAACGATCACTAATCTGCCGGAGAGCGAATAGGAGTAAGGTAAATATACTGCCACTTTATTTTCTATTTTCAGATCTTTGAGATCTTCGTGTGTTATAAAACCAATTTCTTCAATGTTCGCCTGCGGGTTCGTTAATACAAGGACCGGTTTATTGAATTTTTTCTTATTCCCCATAAAAGCATTTGTAAAATCTTTTAAGGGAGAATAAATATGACGGATAAAAGGCGCGTGCTCTAGTTTATCTTCTATGTAAGTGAAAAACCCTTTGAAAATAAAAGATGAAGCCAGCATTCCCATGCCTGTAATAAAGGCGAACGTGAAAATAAGTCCAAGTAAAGTATTTACTGCCGAGTAATCGGTGATCCCGATAACAGAAAAGATCCCGGAGAAAAAATCGAATAGTTTAAAAATGATCGCTACCGTAATAGCGAACGGAATGAATAAGATCAGGCCCTGAAGAAAGTATGTAAGAAAACGTTTCATTGCAGAACAAAGTTACGTAACAAATCCCCTTTTTAGTTGCAGGAAGGATTAATTATAAACATTGTGTTTTTATTAACCTGAAGGTACATTTAACATCCTTCTAGGAAACCCCTCATCCGTCAGCCAAAGACTGGCATCTTCTCCCATGGGGGAGGGAAATCATTGCGCTTCTCTTCTTCATTCTGGAGAGGGTGTACGCTTTCCGGACAGGTGAGAGTTTAAATCCTGTTGAGTAAAGCAGATCGTGTTTTAGCTATCCTTTTCCCCCTCTCAACTATTAATTCTAAAAACTGCTTTTTACTGTTGTACCTTTATATTAGTTATTTATTTAGGGGAGATTACGATGAGAAATCTGAGAAATAAACCCTCAATACTTGATCCGGGTAATACCGGCGTAAGAAAAATAGATATAACCCTCCTTCTGAAAAGTCTGGAGGGTTTTTTTATGCCTGACAAGCGAATCTTTTTCCTTATTGACCTAATAGTTCGCAAAAGCGGATCATTCATAAATAACTTTAATAAAAAATAGAGCAATGAAACTTTTTTCAATACTAACTGCCTGCATATTATCGCTAAACATTATGGCGGGAAATGGTGATCCGAAAGATCATGATAAATATTGTGCCAAGGTAAAGGATGGTAAAGCAGTAGTAATGCACGATGGAACTCCGATCAGCGGCACCGTTACATTAACAGACGGCACACAGGTGATGACAGACGGAACTGTAGTGATGCGTGATGGTACGAAAGTAATGCTGAAAGAAAATGAGTGCATAGATAAGGATGGAAAGATCACAAAAGAAAATCAAACTAAAGAGAAAGAAAATGAAAGTAGAAAATAAAGCAAAAAAAGGGCCTCCATTTGAACCGGATAAAGAAACTCCGGCGAAACCCGATCCAAATCCGGATCCGACGCGCATTGAAGAACCGGCAAAAAATGATCCGACTCGTATTGAGCCTGATCCGATCAAACCGGTAACTCCGCCAATAAAAACACCGGGCAAACCAAATACACCAACGGAGCCTGATAAATAAAAAACCCTCTCCTTTTGGGAGAGGGCGATAAGCTTACGTGGGAGAAGGTGGTTACCACCCCAATATCCACGAAAAGATCAACGGTGCTACAATTGTTGCATCACTTTCTACAATGAATTTTGGTGTATTAATATCTAACTTACCCCAGGTAATTTTTTCGTTAGGCACTGCTCCTGAATAAGAACCATAAGAAGTTGTTGAATCCGAAATCTGACAGAAGTAGCTCCAGAACGGAACATCATGCATTTCCATATCCTGGTATAACATTGGCACAACGCAGATAGGAAAATCCCCCGCGATACCGCCGCCTATTTGGAAAAAGCCAACACCTTTTCCATCAGAATTTTTTGTGTACCAATCCGCTAACCATGCCATGTATTCAATACCACTTTTCATGGTGCTTGCTTTGATCTCGCCCTTGATCACATACGATGCGAAAATATTTCCCATCGTACTGTCTTCCCAACCCGGCACAACGATTGGTAAATTTTTCTCTGCAGCAGCTAACATCCAGCTGTCTTTCGGATCGATCTCGTAATATTGTTTTAATTCACCACTGTTTAAAATTTTGTACATGTACTCATGCGGAAAATAACGCTCACCTTTTTTATCAGCGTCGCTCCATATTTTATGAATGTGTTTTTGTAAACGGCGGAATGCTTCTTCCTCGGGGATACAAGTATCTGTTACACGGTTGTAATGATTTTCCAAAAGATCCCATTCGTCTTGCGGAGAAAGATCTCTGTAATTCGGAACGCGTTTGTAATGACTGTGCGCAACCAGGTTCATGATATCTTCTTCAAGGTTCGCGCCTGTACACGAGATGATATCAATTTTTCCTTTACGGATCATTTCTGCCAACGATTTTCCTAATTCGGCTGTACTCATGGCGCCTGCAAGGGTCACCATCATTTTACCGCCTTCGGTCAAATGCAATTCGTATCCTTTAGCGGCATCCACTAAAGCGGCCGCATTGAAATGTTTATAGTGATGCTCGATAAATTGCGATATCGGGCCTTTGTTTGCTGCTGTGCTCATAATTCGATTTTTAGAGCTACAAATCTAATAAAATAGAGGGGAAAATGAGGCTTTTTGATTAACAAATAATTAAGAAAATGGTTGTATAATTCGGGCCAAGAACATAAAAAAACCGTCGTTAAATATTCAACGACGGTATCTGATATGCTATTACGTGTTTGTTACTTAGCAGACACCAGACCATTGAGTTCTTTTAATTGCGGGAATAACTTTTCTTTAAAGTCTGCCCACGAAGAGATCTCAAGGTATTTAGCGGCACGGTACAACACTGCTGCACCTAATGCCAAAAAAATCAACTTTTTCATAATTTAAAATTTAGAACGTTTATTCGTGTTTATACTGTAAAGTTACGACAGGAAAAACCGGATTAATGTAATAGTCGTTGAACAATGAGGAATGTGGTTTGCTTAGTAAAAGTTAACATAAATATTCTGAAAACATAAGCATTTCCTTCAGGAATTAAGAGCTTTTTGTTCGCCTAGGCGAAACTTTTTTGCGGAAGGGCATTAGGGATCATTCTAATTTAAAATAGATCTTCATTAAAGAACAGGTGTCCTTTTCTATCAACTCCGAACTCCCAGCTACGAATTAATCGAAGAATAACCAAGTCAACCCAAACCTTAAAGCCCGATCAGGCTGCATGTAACCGGGAACGAAACTGTAGTTTGTGCCCAGGGCGCCGTATAATACATTCTCTACTTTTATAAAGAATTGTACCGGACGGATGCGTGCATTCAGATACACATCTACAAAAGGATATTCCCCAACTGAGATGCGGTTCTGTAAATAGAATTGATTGGTGGCGGGCATGTAATCATAGGCTTTGAATTTCTGGTAATATTCGCCTTGTACACCTATCTGCAATTGTAAGTTGTTCTTGAATAGATTTCCTGTATAATAAATGCTTCCCGCCGCAGCGCCCGGAGTAATTCTCACTAAACTGCTTTTGTTGGTGGTTTGTAAATATAGATTCAGGCGCAACCCTAAATGTTTAAAAAGAACTTTATTAAAATTCAGATTATATTGCCAGTTACTGATCACCACATTACTTTGTTTCGGTAAAGCAGTCAAACTATCGAAATATAAATAGTTCGCAACGTTCTGCCATAAGATATTTGCTGATAATCCGGAAGGGTTATTAGACAAGCCTAATTTGGTTTGGAATAAATTCACCGGCTTGAAATTATTATTCCACCTGAAATTATTCGCATACCAGTAATTATAAATGAAATCCGGATGACGCTGCTCTGATAATACACTTAAATAGATCCTTGATGTTTTTTTTGTACCAATTCCTTTTTCATTTAAACGGAAACTTAATTCTGAATTCCATTCCAGTTTCATATCACCGCTGTTCGGTCCTGCCAAAATGCTGCTGTAAGTTACACGGGAAGAAAATACTTTATTGCGGTTGATACTTCCTGAATCTTTACTTAAGAATAGTTTATCATAGAATAAAGATCCATAAGCTAACTGGTGTGAGAAAATACTATCAGCAAATTGATTAAGTACATTGTATTCGTGCGCGTAACCTGCATAAAAACCTAACCCGACTTTATTTAATTTGAAAGTATAATTCACGCGGTTAATGAATTGACGTAAATGTGTACTGTCGCTGGTAACTACGGTATCAAGATAGATAGTATTGTAAAAACCATCGATCGGCAAACCTGCATCCTGGTACCAATAATAATTACCGGTGTAACTTAATTTATAGTCGATGTAATGAGAGACATTCCCCGAATCATTTCCTTTGTTCAGTTTCATCCAGGGATTGAATGCTGCATACGTTTCACGAACGGTGCGTTTGGCGTTACTTAAATTAACTGCTAAAAGATCTTTTCCGATAGTAGGCTCGTCTCTTATAATGGTATCGTATTTAATGCCGCCATTCTCCTGGTACTTAACTTTGTTGAAGAGGAGGTAAGAATAAAATCCGGAACGGTTATTTTTAGCGGTATAATTTTGTGAAGTATAAAAGTTATTTGTGAAGGTTTGTTGTTTCACATAGAATCCTTGTGAACCAAAGCGGTTGAATTTCACCGTCACATTTAACCCGTTCTTCAAGGTATGTGTGAACAACAATCTAAAAGTTTGTTCCTGTTTACTTCCGGCGATCCCCGTTAAAGAAGCAAACGGACCCTTTGTACGATAATATTCCACTTGTTGTTTCGAGATAATATCACCCCCAAATGGCAGGTCGTATACATTAAATCCTAAAGGTTTCGACTTATAACTTAACAGGTAAGATGGAGTAGGAAGCCCTAAGTTACCCATCAGGTTCCTGTTGGTATAATTCTGGATATTTTTTATTCCTGTATCCGGGTATGCGGTCTTGAATTTTTTGAAAAGCACATTTCCGAATTCTGTTTTCGAAAAAAGATAGTCGGGATCATTGCTATACTTTACCTGCGAAAAGCAAAAGCCGCAGATGGTGATCGCGGCTACAACTAAAAGATATTTTACTTTTTTTAACTCCAATCCTTCTAAAACTTTCCGAAAAAATGTTCTTCAACATCAAAGGTGGACTTCAGGCCAACTTCTTTAAAATCTTTTTCCAGCCATTTGTCTGCTGTTTCACGTCCTTTAGCTTTCAGTTGCAATAAGAATTCCCAAGAGGTATTCATCTTACTGCTGTAACTTAATTGACTGAGAGCATCGTAACCTGAAATAGTGTGTACATAAATTTCACGGTTGACTTTATCATCACTCTTTAAAATGCCATTACGCAATAATTCGTTACGGTAGTGAATTAATTTCATTTCATTGATCAGACTGCTGTTGAACGAAATTTCGTTCACACGGTCAGCAATATCGCGTGCTGTTGTCGGAACAGAATTGATATTGATAGAATTAATTTTCACTAACACCACATCATGAATATTCGAATTGGTGATCAACGGAAAGATCGGAGGATTTCCCATGTAACCGCCATCCCAATAATATTCACCGTCAATTTCAACTGCCTGGAATAAAAATGGTAAACATGCAGAAGCTAAAACAGAATCAACCGTGATATCTTTATTAGTGAAAATTTTAGCGCGGTTCGTTTTTACATTGGTTGCACAAATAAATAATTTCTTTTTGTTGTATAAATGCAATTCTTCAAAATCAACTACGTCATTCAGAATATCACGGAGGGGATTATAATTGAACGGATTAAAATTGTAAGGCGACATGAACTGCGTAATGCTATTAAACCACATATAACCCGGTGAGTTGTACATGTCACCGTTCCCGAAATATTTATCCATTACTCCCGGCTTGAAAAAAGCGCTGCCGCTATTAGCAACCTTACGCCAGGTTTGTTCCATTAATTCTTTTGCTTTTGCAGGTCCGCCGATATGTAAACCATAAGCACACACCACAGCGTTAACTGCGCCTGCACTGGTACCGCACATGGCATCAGCAACAATTTCTTCTACTTCTAATAAACGGTCTAATACACCCCAGGTAAAAGCGCCATGAGCTCCGCCACCTTGTAAAGCAATACCTACTTTTTTGATCTTATTGGCCATTTGAACGGGTTCGGTACGAAATCAAATATAACACTATATAAAGTAATAAATGGGGAGTGCCCCGTTCTTCTTAACTATTTTTTGGTAATTTCCTTGTATTTAGTAACGATGAACTCAGTCCTGCGGTTCAAAGAGTGATCATCTTCTGTACAATTAGAAGTTAATTTGCCCTCACAAGCACAACCATTCAGTAATTTACTTTCACCATAACCTTTACCGGTGATGCGTGTTCGCGGAATACCTTTACTTGCTATATAACCTGCGCTTGCTTTTGCACGTGCCATTGATAACGACATGTTCGCTTTAGCAGCTCCACGGCAATCAGAGTGTGAACCTAATTCAACGGTCATGCCAGGATATTCTTTCATCACCGCTACAACTTTATCTAACTCTTTCGCAGCTTGCGGTGTAACTTTCGATTTACCAAGATCAAAATAAATTGGTTTTAAGTCAATCATCTTAGCTAAGTCAACACCAACCATCACTTTACCGATATCCATATTTACTAATTCATTTAATTTCTGTTCACCGGGTTTTGTGATAGTGTGGGAGAAGTCAATTACTTTGGTAACATAGCCCGGCTTTTCTATGGTGATCTTATAATTTAATTTATCGCCAAGTTTAGTTCCCGGAAGATCTTTTCTGTAACCATCAGCCGATGTAATAGTATAAGAATCAAAATCAGTATTGGCAGGAGCATTCTTAATGGTTAATTTCACATCCTTCAACGCTTCTTTCGTTTTCACATCTAAAACAAAAGCAACTAATTTAACTTCAGGATCGCGTTCCATTAAAATGGTCTTTTCAAATTCATCTTTGTCCGACATTTTTGTAGATAGTGAATCAGCAATAGCATAATATTTTTCTTTGCTCGTCATCATGTTATAGTAGGTGTCTTCTTCAATGAAATAATTGTATTCACCTTTTTCGTTGGTGGTAATAGAATCATTATTGATCTTCACTTTTGCAAAAGGAATAGGTACAGTAGCCGAATCTTTGTGCATGGTTTTGATCAGAACATCTTTACCGCGTTTCACTTCACGCAGTACCATGAATGAGTAAATATCATCATCCATTCCTCCGCGTTTACGGTTCGAACAAAGGAACCCGGTACGCATGCTGCCATCATCTCCATAAGTTATACCAAAATCATCGTATGAACTATTAATAGGCATTCCCATATTATAAACTTTACCTGGATTACCATCCGCTTTTATTTTTACTTCATAAATATCCAAACCTCCTAAACCATCTCTTCCGTTCGAAGAAAAATACAATAAGTTATTAGTTGCAGCGTATGGGAACATTTCATGTCCTTTTGTATTTACTTTTTCACCCATGTTAACGGGAGTACCCCAAACACCATCAGCACCTAATTTGCTGCACCAGATGTCAAGTCCGCCTTGTCCGCCACCCATATCAGAGATGAAATAAAGTGTTTTTCCGTCGGGAGAAAGTGAAGGATGAGCGCAATTGTATTGATTGCTATTGAAAGGCATTTCTTTTACCATTTCAAAACCATCGATACTTAAGTTCGCTTCAAATATTTTCAGTTTGTAAGTCCCTTCAACACTTTTTCCTTTTTTAGAAACGTTGTTACGTGTGAAATAGACTGTATGTCTGTCTGTACTGAAACAGATCGGTCCATCATTATATTTCGATTCTAAGTCACGCATGAATTTTTCAGGCTTGAAGAATTGGCCATCAGGCCCTCTTTCTGTTGTGTAAAGGTTGTAATAGTTATTACCTGTCCAGCCATGCTGACGGTTGATCCATTTTACTTTTTTACGAGCAGAAGTAAAAACAAGTTTGCCATCCACGAAATAAACAGGAGAGAAATCATTCTCATTAGAATTGAATGTAACGCTGTCAACTTTGTAAGCATCCGCATTCTTAGAGTATAATTTTAAATTCAGGATAGATTTAGTGAATGTTTTTCCGCGATCGTCGCCGGTAAAATCCTCCATATGTTTTTTTGCTTCCTCATAGCGGCCTAAAGCCATTAACGCTTGTCCTAAATACAATTTCTGGATCGGCTCAGCTTTTCCGGTGCTCACCAGTTTCTCAAAACACAGAACTTGCCCGGGCATGTTATTGGTCAAACGGTAACACTCGCCAAGATTAGAGAGAACAATAGCATTATTACTGTCCTTCTTCAATATCTTCTCGTATTTCGGAATAGCTTCCGAATAGGATCTGGCATTGTATAATTTGTTAGCAGCAGTAAGAGCCGCTTCCTGTGCTTTTGAACCGAAGCTTAGGGCTAATACTACAACTGCTGTCAGGATGTTCTTCATATTCATAAATTCCAAAAATTAAAAATAACGCGGTGTAATAACATTCTTTCCTTTATACTTAAATACATAACTCAAAGCGATCTCATGTGATCCCTGTGAATATTTCTGAATTTTGCTTAAGGTATAATCGTATGAATAACTGATAACGAATTGCGGATTCACCTGCACGCCTAAAATTGCAGAGGCAGCATCGCCGCTCCTGTAAGACAAGCCTGCCCAGATCATTTCTTTAATTAAGAAATTTGCATTCACTTCATATTGTAATGGTGCGTTCTGTACTGCTTTCACCATAGCTTGTCCTTTTAATTTTAAAGTTTCAGTTAAAGTGAAGATCCTTCCTAAAGTTAAATAATAATGGAATTTTTGTGGTGACATTTTATTTGATTTCAAAAGATCACCATTCTCATTGAATTTAATTTGGTCGTCGATCATACGCGGAATAGAGATACCTGCGTAATTTACTTTATCGCTGTAATAAATTCCGAAACCGAAATTAGGCGCGTAAACACTTGGCGAATTTTGTGATACCTGGATATCACCGGCCTCAGTTGCCTTTAATGAAGCAAACTTATTTACCATGTTATGAACGCCACCCATTAAACCGAAAGAGACTTTTCCGTTCTTACCTGCTTTAACTTTGTATGCATAACTTAAATAAGCAAGATTACGGTTCAACGAACCGATCTTTTCATTTAAGAAACTTAAACCAAAGCCCATGTTCTCATTCACGATCGGGCCGTGCATCGAGAACGTGCTGGTAATCGGACGTCCCGGGAAATTCACCCATTGCTGGCGGTGCAAAGCCGTGATCTGCATCGCGTCCTTGCTTCCTGCATAAGCCGGGTTAATGAACATCTCGTTGAACATGTATTGTGTAAACATCGCATCATACTGCGCTTTTACATTCGTAGAAGTGAAGAACATCACTCCTAAACACGCCGCTAAAATTACTTTACTTGCTTTCATATTTTCTAATTTCTTACTTATTAATACTGTAATACAACGAATCCGTTAGTTGTTTTCAAATTGGTCTCACCTTTGAATTCTAAGATGTAGTAGTAAGTTCCCTGAGGTAATTTCTGATTACCTAAAGTGCCGCTTACATTCGGCATACCATTCCAGGTATTATCGTAGTTATCCATTTTGTAAACTTTATTACCCCAACGGTTGTAGATCGTTAATGTATTCTCTGTTTTCTGGATGCCTTTGATCACAAAGAAATCATTCGTGCCATCACCATTCGGCGTGAATACTTCAGGTATTAAGAACTTGTCGATCAACAATACAGTAGGAACATTATCTGAAGGTTCGTTCCAGATACCATTTGCATTGATATCAGGATTTGTTCCATCGTTAGAGAAGTCCGTTACCGGTGTTGTTGAAGTGCCAACAGCGCTACCGAATGCAAAGTTGCTGATCACTGTTACAGTATCAGGCATCACATTAATTGTGAAGACAACTGAATTTATTGTATTAGGAGCCATTTTGCTTCCTGCTGTAACGATCAGGTATGGATCGCTATTGCCATTGTAAGCAGAGTTCGGTGTTAATGAGCCCGTTAACATTGTAGGTCCGCTCTTCATGGAGTAAGATGCAGGTAATTTAATTGTTGTACCTGCTAAACTGTCTTTCAGTACAATGTTCCTTAATGTATCATTACCCAGGTTGTGGATCGATACAGTATAAGTAATATCGTAACTGCCATCAATTAATTGTTGGCTTAATTCTCCTTGTTTAGTTACACCAAAGAATGTTTTAGGTGTTAAGTTCAACGGGGTAGGTGTATTGTTATTAGTTGGATTTCCGTCATTATCAGGATCTGTATTCAATCCTACTTGAGAAGAATCGGAAACAACGGTAGAAGAAACACCGCCCATTGCAGTACCTAATAACGAGTTATTGAATGTTCCGAAGATGCCGTTTGGCGTTACATCAACAGTGAATATTAAAGTGTCAATTTCACCGATCGCTAATGAACTGCTTACAGTGTTTGTAATAACAGGTTGTGTTGAACCGTCGAATGTAGGATCAAGTGTTAAGCTGGTTACCGGGGTTGTAATTACCGGTGCGGAACTTACAGTGAATGTAGTTGGTAGCGGGAATGTGTTACTTAAGTTCTCGGTTAACGTAACATTATTCAGTATTGCAAAACCGGTATTTTTAACTACCACTTTATAAGTTACACTATAAGATCCGTTGGTGTTTGCCGTTACAGTTGTAATGGCTTTAGCTAACCCCAAAGAATTATTCACCGAACAATCTACCGAAACTAAGATCAGTGTTGTATCCTTAATACAACCATTAGCACCGAAGAAGCGTATTGTATATGGTTGATTAGCCACCGGATTAGAAAGTGTTGAAGTGATAACACTTGCAACAGGCGACGCGGTTGCATAAGTAGCAGTACCTGTATAAGTAGCACCTATAACAAGGTCATATTTATCACCCGCAACAAAATTACCTGCTAATATAGTTCCGTTGTTATCACTCACTGTACCTGTACAAGTTGCAGGAATTATAGTAGCAGTAACTGCTACATAAGTATCAGTAATAGCGGCTATAGTATTTGTAGACGTACACCCTGAAGCCGGATCAAAAGCACTAACGGTATATACACCTCCGGTTGAAGTTGTGAAGTTAGTTGCTGTTGAAGTAAAGCTTGCCGGACCACTCCATGTATAAGTTACAGCAGCAACTGTTGAACTTACAGTAATACTAACTGTATTAGTGATACAATTGATAGTGCCGGTTGCAGTTAAGCTAACTGTTGGCCCGGCAGTATTGGTCATGACCGCTGTAGTTGCTGTAGTGATACAACCATTCACCGCATCAATCACAGATAAAGTATAAACACCGCCTGTTGTTATACCTGTCGGGTTTTGCAATGAAGATGTATAAGAAGCAGGACCATTCCACATATAAGTTACGTTTGTAGAAGTTGTGCTTCCGAACAAGTCAACAGACGTAGTTAAACAAGTTAACGTTCCGCTATTTGTGGCAGTTACGTTTTGTGGAGATTGTAATACATTAACAGTAATAGTTGCCGTATCAGCAGCACAAACTCCGTTCACGCCAATCACAGAATATGTAGTTGTTGTGGTTGGAGATGCTACAACCATTGAACCGGTCATGCTACCTGGTATCCATGTATAACTCATGGCGCCTGCAGATGTTAATGTAGTTGATAAGCCGCTACAAATTGTTGTTGGAGAAGCCGCGGCAGTTACTGTTGGATTTATAAATACAGTTAATGTTATTGTTGTTTTACCTTGACAGCCCATTGTATTTGTACCTGTAACTGAATAAGTGGTGGTTACTGTTGGGGTAACTGTTATACTTGATCCGGATGTTGCACCCGGATTCCATGTATAGGTTGATGCACCGGAAGCTGTTAATGTAGCAGTACTTCCAATACATATAGAGGTAGGCGTTGCAGTAGCGGTAACTGTAGGATCATTGATAGTAACCTGCACAGTTCCTGTGCCTGTACATCCTAAAGCATCAGTACCGCTGACAGTATAAATTGTTGTAACGCTTGGCGTAACAGCAAGCATAAAGGCAGGAATGCCGCCCGGATACCAAGTGTATGAGGTTGCACCGGTCGCACTTAATGTTGAAGTCGCACCGCTGCACATTATGCTCGGACTTGCAATACCTGTAACGGTTGGAGTTGGATTTACAATTAAAGAGATCGTATTGTTATTCGAACAAGTACCATTACTACCTGTGATCGTATAAACAGTTGTTGCAGTTGGAGTAACTACTACGTTACTTCCTGTCAATGATCCAGGCATCCATGTATAAGATGTAGCGCCGCTTCCTGTTAATGTTGCAGAAGTACCTGCACAAACTGCAGTTGAAGAACTCGCAGCATTAACACTTGGAACCGGAACGACAACCAAATTAACCGTTTGAGCCCCTGTACAACCAAATGTATTGGTGCCGGCAACAGAATATGTAGTAGTAACAGTTGGGTTAACAACAATACTTGTTCCTGTACTTGCTCCCGGCATCCAGGTATAAGTTGAAGCGCCTGATGCGGTAATTGTAGCTGAACTTCCAACACAAATTGCAGTTGGTGAAGCGACAGCAGTAATAGTTGGTGTGTTTACATTTACCAATACAGTATTTGTTCTTGTACAACCGAACGAGTTAACACCTGTAACTGTATATATTGTAGTAACTGTTGGTGAAACCATTACCATACTTCCTGTAACCGCAGCAGGCATCCATGTATAGGACGCAGCACCTGATGCAGTTAATGTGGTAATACCTCCGATACATATCATAGAAGGACTTGCGGAAGCTGTAATAGTTGGAGTAGGATTAACAGTTATACTTACAGTTTTTGTATTTGTACAACTTCCGTTAGCACCAACAACGGTGTAGATAGTAGTTGCGGTTGGTGTTACAACTATTGTTCCCCCTGTTAATGAACCGGGATTCCATGTGTAAGTTGTGGCGCCTACTGCTGTTAATGTTGCAGATGATCCTGAACATATAGTTGATGAAGCACTTGTAGTAACTGTTGGAGTTGTATTTACAATTAATGAAACTGTTTTAGTTGCTGTACAACCCGCGGCATTAATACCCGTTACAGTATAAGTTGTAGTTACTGTAGGACTCACAACAATTGAAGAACCTAACAAGGCAACAGGCATCCATGTATAGGATAAAGCGCCGGTTGCTGTCAGTGTTGCGGTTTGCCCTGAACACATTGTGGTCGGGTTCGCAACAGCGGTTAAGGTTGGCCCCGGTATTACTATAACGTTGATCGTTCTTGTTGAAGTACAACCTGTAGGATTAGCACCTGTTACCGTATAAACAGTATTAGCTGTTGGGGTAACCACTACAGTTGCGCCAGTTAATGAACCTGGCATCCATGTATAAGTTGATGCACCGGAAGCAGTAAGTGTATAAGGATTTCCTGCACAAACCGGCACAGTAGGAGTGCTGCTGGCCGTTACAGTAGGATTTGGATTAACAACTAAATTCAATGTCTGCGTTCCTGTACAACTTCCATTTGCACCCGTGATGCTGTATGTAGTAGTTGTAGCAGGCGTAACAACAACTGTAGCTCCGGTCAATGACCCGGGCATCCATGTATAAGTTGTGGCGCCGCTTGCAGTCAATGTTGCAGAATTACCCGCACAAAGCGCCGTAGGATTACTAACTGCTGTTACAGTAGGATAAGTATTTACCATTATAGATACTGTAGCAGTTGAAGTACATATACCATTAGATCCTGTCACAGTATAAACAGTAGTTACTGTAGGTGATACAACTTGCGGTGTTCCGATCAAACCGCCCGGGTTCCAAGTATATGAAATAGCTCCGGTTGAACTTAATGTAGCAGTATCGCCTATACAAATAACTGTTTTACTTGTAAGAGCTGTAATAGTTGGTCCTGAGAACACAGTTACAGTCACAACAGCAGTATTTGTACATCCTGAAGCATTTGCTCCTGTTACAGTATATGATGTTGTGATAGTTGGCGAAACAACACCTGTCATAGGAATTGCAGGCGACCAGGTATAAGTTGTAGCGCCGCTGGCTGTTAAAGTAGACGAAGACCCTGCGCAAATTGCGGGTGGGTTAGCTGACACAGTTAACGAAGGAATTGGTCCTACACTTAAAGAAACAGTTTGCGTATTTGTACAACTTCCATTTGCCCCTGTAACAGTATAAACTGTAGTAACTGTCGGATTCACTGCTACGGTTGCACCTGTTAATGATCCCGGCATCCATGTATAAGATGTGGCTCCTGTTGATGTTAATGTTGCTGTTGAACCGATACACATTCCTGTTGGATTTGCCACAGCAGTTAAAGTAGGAGTGGTGGTAACCGTTAATGTTACAGTTGCTGTATTAGAACATGTTCCGTTATTTCCGGTTACAGTATATGTTGTAGTAACTGAAGGCGTAACTGTTACGGTTGTACCTGATAAAGAACCAGGCATCCAAGTGTAAGTTGTTGCGCCGCCCGCTGTTAATGTTGCAGAACTTCCTGAACAAATTGCAGTCGGAGAAGTTGCCGCAGTAACAGTTGGACTTGGATTAACAAAAACCATCACAGCGCTGGTATCGGTACATGAACCATTGGCCCCTGTAACAGTATATGTTGTGGTCACACTTGGAGAAGCAGTAACTGTTCCTCCTGATAAAGAACCCGGCATCCATGTATAAGAGGTAGCTCCGCCGGACGATAATGTAACTGTTTGTCCGGCACAGATAGTAGATGAAGAAACAGATGCGGTTACTGTAGGATTTGGATTAACTGTTAATGTTAGTTGTAAAACCCCGCGGCAACCAAATGCGTTTGCGCCGGCTACTGAATAAGCAGTTGTAGATGCAGGTGAAACTAATAATGGATTTACAAATACAGGACCCGGTAACCAGGTATATGTTCCTGTTGCACCTGAAGCAGTAAGTGTTGCAGTTTGTCCTGCACAAATAGATAAAGAAGGAGCAGCTGAAACAGTTATTGTTGGAGTCGGGTTAACAGTGATTGTAATCACAGTAGTACCTGTACATCCTGACGCACTCATACCTGTTAACGTATATGTGGTATTTACGGTAGGGCTTACAACTACGTTAGGAGCAAGTAAACTTCCCGGCATCCATGTATAAGAAGTTGCGCCGGCCGCAGTAAGTGTCGCGCTTCTTCCTGAACAGATAATTCCTGTTGTTGGATTAGAAGTTGCGATTACAGTCGGAGTTGGATTAACGGTTAAAGAAACTGTATTTGTATTTGTACAAGCACCGTTCGCGCCCGTAACAGTATAAATAGTTGTTGCAGTCGGTGTTACGGCTACAGTTGCACCTGTAAGAGAACCCGGCATCCAGCTATAAGTTGTAGCGCCGCTTCCGGTTAAGGTTGCTGATGCACCTGCACAGATCGCGGTTGGATTTGATACCGCAGTAACTGTTGGCTGAGGTGTAACTGAAACCTGAACAGCAATTGTACTCGAGCAGGTTCCGTTATTTCCTGTTAAAGTATAGTTAGTTGTTGTAACCGGTGTAACAACAACAGTAGCGCCTGATAAAGAACCCGGCATCCATGTATAAGAAGTGGCACCGCTTCCGGTTAATGTTGCAGAACTTCCCGAACAAATCGCTGTCGGGTTAGCAACTGCCGTTAATGTTGGTCCAGGGGTTACATTTAATGTTACAGTATTTGTATTCGTACAGCCTGCAGCAGTTGCACCTGTCACAGTGTAAGTTGTCGTTATGGTTGGAGAAACAACAACAGTACCTCCTGATAAAGAACCCGGATTCCATGTATAAGTTGCCGCACCACTTGATGTTAATGTTGCAGATGTTCCGGAGCAAATACTTGGCGATGAAGCTGCAGCTGTAATTGTTGGATTAGGATTTACAGTAAGAGAAACTGTTCTTGTGTTCGAACAAGTTCCGTTAGACCCTGTAACAGTATAAACAGTTGTTACGGTCGGACTAACGGTCACCGTACCTCCGGGTAAAGAACCGGGATTCCAAGTATAAGATGTAGCGCCGGTTGATGTTAATGTTGCAGATGAACCAACACAAATTGCTGTCGGGTTAGCAACAGCTGTTAAAGTTGGTGTGGCATTTACAGTTAACAGAACTGTTGTAGACGAAGAACAGGCGGCAGTCGTTCCTGTTAAAGTATAAGTAGTAGTTACTGTTGGCGAAACTGCAACTGTAGCACCGGTTAAAGATCCCGGCATCCAGGTATAAGTTGTAGCGCCGCTTCCGGTTAATGTAGCCGAGCTTCCTGAACAGATTGCAGTTGGATTCGCCACTGCAGTAACCGTTGGTAATGGTATCACTATTAAATTTACTGTTCTCGTGCTTGTACAGCTTCCATTCGCACCTGTTACTGTATAAATTGTAGTTACTGTTGGTGATACGGTCACTGTTCCACCTGATAATGAACCGGGATTCCATGTATAAGATGTCGCGCCTGTTGATGTTAATGTTGCAGAAGATCCCGCGCAGATCGCTGTTGGATTAGCAACAGCTGTCAATGTCGGAGTAGCAGTAACCGTTACTGTAACAGTCGCTGTATTTGAACAAGTGCCGTTATTTCCGGTAACTGTATAAGTTGTATTTACAGTTGGAGAAACAGAAACAGTTGATCCGGTTAAAGATCCCGGCATCCAGGTATAAGTGGTAGCGCCACCTCCGGTTAAAGTTGCAGAACTTCCTGAACAAATCGATGTAGGGTTAGCTGATGCTGTTACGGTTGGTTGTGGAGTTACACTTACTAAAACTGTATTTGTTCCCGTACAACTTCCGTTAGCTCCTGTTACAGTATATGTTGTAGTAACAGTTGGAGATACAGTCACAGTTCCGCCTGATAAAGATCCCGGCATCCATGTATAAGTTGTAGCACCTGAAGATGACAAGCTAACTGTACTTCCCGAACAAACTGTTGGTGAAGATGCTGCCGCTGTTACTGTAGGAGTAGCGGTAACCGTTAGTGTAACTGTACGTGTATTTGTACAACCTGCAGCACTTGCGCCTGTCACAGTATAAGTTGTGGTCACTGTAGGATTTACCGTAACAGTTCCTCCGGATAAAGATCCGGGATTCCATGTATAAGATGCGGCCCCTGTAGAAGTTAAGGTTACAGTTGTACCCGCACCGCTACAAATAGAAGTTGGATTGGCAACTGCTGTTAATGTAGGGCTTGGACTAACAGTAACAGAAACGTTAGCCGAATTGGTACAAGTTCCGTTAGAACCGATAACCGTATAAGCTGTATTTGCTGTTGGTGTAACTACAACCAAAGATCCTGTCAATGAACCGGGATTCCATGTATAAGTAGTTGCACCGCCTGCTGTTAATGTTAATGATGTTCCTGCACAAACTGTTGCGGAAGAAGCAGAAGCTGTAACAGTAGGAGGGGTGTTAACCGTTGTCTGAACTGTTCTTGTTGAAGAACAGGTTCCGTTCGATCCGGTTACTGTATAAACAGTTGTACTTACAGGAGAAACAGTAACAGTGCCTCCAATTAACGCTCCCGGATTCCATGTATAAGATGTAGCTCCTGTTGAAGTCAGTGTTGCTGAACCGCCTGCGCATATTGATGCAGGATTACTAACTGCAGTTAAAGTAGGTTGCGGATTTACAGTTAAAACAACAGTACGTGTTCCTACGCAAGATAAAGGACTTGTTCCGCTAACTGTATATGTAGTTGTGATGGTTGGAGTAACTGTAACTGTTGCGCCTGATAAAGATCCGGGCATCCATGTATAAGTTGAAGCGCCACTTGAAGTTAAGGTAACTGTCGCGCCACTTCCAAAACAAATTGAAGTTGGGTTAGCAACTGCTGTTAATGTTGGAGATGGATTAACAGTAATTGAAACGTTCGCTGAATTCGTACACGTTCCCGTTGCACCAATAACTGTATAAGTTGTATTTGTTGTCGGAGAAACTACTACAGATGCTCCTATTAACGAACCGGGGTTCCATGTATAAGTTGTTGCGCCGCCTGCTGTAAGTGTTAAAGATGTTCCTGCACAAACCGTTGATGAAGATGCAGATGCTGTAACAGTAGGAGGGGTGTTAACCGTTGTCTGGACTGTTCTTGTTGAAGAACATGATCCGTTCGATCCGGTAACTGTATAAACTGTTGTACTCGCAGGAGAAACAACGACTGTGCCACCCGGTAATGAACCAGGCATCCACGTATAAGATGTGGCACCTGTTGAGGTTAATGTTGCAGAACCCCCTACACAAATTGTGGCAGGATTACTAACTGCTGTCAGAGTTGGAGTTGGATTAACCACAACCTGAAGTGTACGTGTACCTGGACAAGTCAAAGTATTTGTTCCGGTAATAGTATAAATTGTAGTTGAAGCCGGACTTACAGTTACCATGGATCCTGTCATAGCTCCGGGATTCCATGTATAGTTGGTTGCGCCTGTTGCAGTTAATGTTGCAGTTTGTCCAACGCAAATAGAAGTAGGATTGCTTATAGCTGAGATGGTCGGGCTGCTACCTACAGGGATCAGTAAAGTTGTAGTGCCGGGACATCCACCTGCTGTTCCTGTAATTGTATAAACAGTAGAAATGGTTGGACTTAATGCAACAAGGTTCCCGACGATATTCCCGGGGTTCCATGTATAGCTTAATGCGCCTGAAGCTACAGCATTTGCACTTCCGCCCGGACAAATAGTTCCTGATAAATTAAATGCAGATACAGTGGGAGATGCGCCGACCGTTATGGCAATTGTCGCAGAACTTGTACAGGTACCCGCTGTTCCAAGTACTGTATATGTTGTATTAACAATTGGTGATACAACAACCTGTGACCCGGTCATTGAACCAGGCAGCCAGGTATATGTAGTAGCACCGGTAGCTGTTAAAGTAACTGAGCCTGGAGGACAAACTGTGGTTGAAGAAGCAGAAACGTTTATTGTTGGAGTTGAAACGTTAACGTTAACTGTTGATGTTCTGGATCCGTTACAATAGCTTAAAGTAGCCGAGTAAGTTCCTGAAGCTGTCGGACACGGTGTAGCTGTTAAACCTGTCGCGGTAAATCCACCGGGACCAGCCCAGTTCACACTGAAACTAGGAGCGGCAGTCGGAACAAATAACCAGGATTCGTTGATCGCTGTCCATGCTGTTAAAGTATTACGTGTAGGAGGGGCAACGACCGTTGTAGCCAATTGATTTTGAATACCAATTAAACCACGTCCATTGTTCCACGACATACAAGCAGTACTATTAACAATATTAACAGCGATATTGTTCGATCCTTCATAAAGGACAATTTGAAAAGAAGAAACCGGAGTTGCACAAGAGAATAATGTAACACCACTCCAATAAGCTACGAACTGGCGGCAAGGCGCAACACCAGCGGTATATGTTCTTACAACTCCACCCGGGAACGGATCGTAATCTCTGTAAGCTCCACAAATAGTGTTTCCAGGATGTTCAACCATGTTAGGTAAGATTTGTGTGGTAACCCAGTTCTCAAAAGTATTTGCTTTGGTAAGATCAAAGGTGATCTCGCCATTAGAACCTACAAGAAGTTTATTATAAGTATTGCCAAAATAACAGAAGTTAAAACCAATACTGATCGAGTCACTCCAAAGATCGTCTGATGAAGTTGCAAAAACGTTATTACCGCCAATGTAAGGCATGGTTGAATATGTTACCGCTCCTACAGAATAAGAGGTAGTTGACCTTGGAGGTGCTACCATGGTTGCTGTTAAGTTGGCACATTGTCCCGAACAAATAGTGGTAGATGGCCCGGTACCCGCCTGCGCATTGATGCTTGGAATAATACACGATTGTGCTGAACCCAGTTGTGGCAGAACAAGCAGTAGTATAAAAATAGAAATACTACTTTTCAAAAAATTGATCATACGTTTCATTTTAAAATAAGTTTTTAAGAGATCTATTGGATTCTTGTATTAAGGTCATCAAAAAGATGCGGATCTTTAGTATCAACAGAGTTGATCTTTTGCAATTCACCTTTATCTAAGGCAGAATTGGCCTGATCCACTTTTTTCGGGGATGAAAAAAAAGCTTTTTCTTTATCGGTAAGTGCAAGATATTCAAGAGAACCTTTAGAATTCTTCGTTAAGAACTCAGAAGACTTTTCTCTAACCATATAGGCTATGTCGGCACTTTTGGCGGGATTTGATGTAAATAGTTTAACTGAAGCTATTTGAAATTGTAACAATTCTTTTATCAATGTTTCGTTTGCCGGAGCCGGTGTAAGAAGTGAATATTTCTGTACGCTACGGATAGCGATATCATTTTCGTTAATAAAGGATTTAAGGACATTTGCTTGCTGTGCATTCAGGCTAAAAAAGCTTACAAATAAGGCACATACAGCCAGGCTTTTGATCAGGTTCTTTTTCATGTTAGAAAATGTATTCTGCAAAAATTAACAAATTTTTGTTAATAATAAAATTTTTAACGTGTTGCTATCCTGTTAATTATATTATGGAATCCCACCTATTTAAAAATCAAATATTTGCAACAAATCCATACAGAGATTTAATGGCCTGAAAAGTTGTAGAAAACTCCTTTTTTTAGATTTTTTAGGCTGATACTTCAAAAATTAAAAAACAGGCCATGTTTTAAAGATCCTTAAAGTTTTTCACCAAAAATGAGCGCTACCCTAATCCCTCAATTTAATATGTACATTTGCCTTTTATGAGTAACATAATTTCTCTTTTACCTGAACATGTAGCCAACCAGATAGCGGCCGGTGAAGTTGTTCAAAGGCCGGCTTCTGTGGTAAAAGAATTACTCGAGAACGCGATCGATGCCGGTGCTACCCAAATAAAACTCATTGTAAAAGACGCGGGGAAAACGCAAATTCAAGTGATCGATAATGGATCAGGAATGAGCCCGTTCGATGCGAGAATGTGTTTTGAGCGTCATGCCACTTCAAAGATAAAATCAGCTGATGATCTTTTCAATTTGCACACAAAAGGTTTCCGGGGAGAAGCTTTAGCAAGTATTGCAGCTGTTGCACAAGTTGAATTAAAAACAAAACAAAGCTCAGATACTGTCGGACAATTAATAGAGATCGAAGGCGGAAAATTTGTGAACCAAACGGAATGTCAGAGTCCTGTTGGCACTTCTTTCAGTGTAAAGAATTTATTTTTCAATATTCCGGCAAGAAGGAATTTTTTAAAAGAAGATTCAACGGAATTGCGTCATATCATTGACGAATTTGAGCGCGTCGCATTACCGCATTATAATATTCACTTTATAATGTACAGTAATAATAACGAGATCTTTAATTTACCGCCTTCAGGATTGATCCAGAGAATTATGGGATTGTTCAGTAATTCAATGAATCAAAAATTAGTCCCGATCGAACAAACTACTGATGTTGTAAAAATTTCGGGATACGTAGGAAAACCTGAAACCGCTAAGAAGAAAAGAGGCGACCAGTATTTTTTCGTTAATAACCGTTTTATAAAAAGTCCTTATTTAAATCATGCTGTTTACGAAGCGTATCGCGAGTTAACGGCGCATGATGCACATCCGGCCTGGTATTTATTTTTAGAAGTAGATGCGAAAAATATCGATATCAATATTCATCCGACAAAAACAGAAATTAAGTTCATTGATGATAAAACCATTTACGCGTTATTGCACAGTTCAGTAAAACGTGCTCTTGGAAAAGCCAATGTTGGTCCCAGTTTGGATTTTGAATCAGAAATGAGTTTTAATATAGAGGCTAATACCGGGAACAGGATCATTGAACCGCCAAAAGTAAGTTACAACCCGGACTATAACCCGTTCAAAAAGAACAGCGGCGGGTATAAATCTGCTGAAACCGAATTAGAACGATCGAACAAGAAAAATTGGGAAACTTTGTATGAGGGGTTCAAAAGTAATCCTGAAGAATTAATTGATATTCCTCTCGAGAACCAGATCGAAGGGCAAAGTGAATTAAAACAGGCATCCGTCACTTACAAAACATTCCAGGTGGGAGGAAAGTATATTGTTACTTCATTCAATAATGATGTTGTTTTAGTGGATCAGCAACGCGCTCATGAACGGATCTTGTACGAGCATTTTTTAAGCAGCAAAGAACAAAAGCCGATCTCTACGCAAAAAGTTTTATTTCCTGTTCATTTGGAATTAAGTACAAACGATTTTGTTTTGATCCGGAATTTAGATGCAGAATTCAAATTATTAGGCTTTGATATCGAACCTTTTGGTAAAAATAATATTGTGATAAACGGAACCCCTGCTGAATTGGGCGATTTTAATGCACAGCAAATGATCGAAGGTGTTTTAGAGAATTATAAATTGAATTTGCTCGATAAAAAAGTGGATATCCACGATAATTTATGTCGTGCTTTAGCTAAAAACACATGCATAAAATACGGCAAAAATTTAGAGGAGGCGGAAATGCAGATGATAGTTACTCATTTGCTCAATTGTACAGATCCGCTGTATAGCCCGAATGGAAAACCTGTAATGATGGAGATAAGCAGGGAAGAAACGGAAAAATTCTTTAAGCGATAGAAAATGAGTTACCAGGAATTCAGACCACGTAGTTTCCAGACCTTGCCGGTCGTGATCAAGAATTTATTGATCATTAATATTTTAATGTTCGCTGCAAAAGTTGTTTTTGCGCAAAGTTTAGGAATAGATCTGGATGCGATTTTAGGCTTGCATTATATTTCAGCTTCTGATTTTAAACCTTACCAGTTTGTCACCTATTTATTCATGCATGGTGATATTACGCATTTGTTCTTTAACATGTTTGCGGTTTGGATGTTTGGCTCTGTGCTTGAAAACACTTGGGGCGCTAAACGCTTTCTTTTTTATTATCTGATCACAGGTTTGGGTGCGGGATTGGTTCAGTACATTGTTTTTTATTTCCAGGTGCAGGATGTAAATGATCAAATTGCTGATCTTATGCAAACGCCGGGATTTTCCGCAGAGGATAATATCTCTCTTCTTCATCAAAAAGCAGATTTCCTTAATCAGCTTGTAGTGATAGGTGCTTCGGGTTCTTTATTCGGATTATTATTAGCATTCGGAATGATGTTCCCGAATACATTACTATATGTTTATTTTTTAGTGCCTGTAAAGGCAAAATGGTTCGTGATCGCTTATGGCGCTATTGAATTAATTTCCGGCCTGCGTTCAAACCCAATGGACAATGTTGCACATTTCGCGCATCTTGGCGGAATGCTTTTTGGTTTTTTTGTGATTTTGATATGGAAAAAAAACCGTAACTTTTACTACTAAAAAGTATGTCGGTTCTCGATAATATAAAAAGCACTTTTCAGCAGCAAAGTAAATTAACGGTACTTATCATTTTAAATGTTGCTTTGTTCTTAACTCTTAACATTGCAAGTAACATTGCGCATATCGATCTGATGCCTTATGTCGCTATGCCTTTAAGCGGAAATGAATTCATTTTTAAATTCTGGACGTTATTCACCTATATGTTCACGCATACAGGTTTAATGCATGTGCTGTTCAATTTATTATTGCTGTATTTTTCCGGACGTTTATTTTATTCTATTCTAGGCGAAAAGCGGTTGATCTATGTATATATTATGAGCGGGATCTTCGGAGGTGCTTTACTTCTTGCTTTAGCATTATTATTTCCCGAAACATTTGCAGGCGGATATTTATTAGGCGCTTCAGCTGCCGTATTAGGAATTATTATGGTAATGGCACTCTATACACCAAATTATCCAGTTTTCGTTTTCTTTATCGAAATGCCGTACAAATGGTTTGCAGTGCTGGTTTTTGTCACCAGCACGGTTATCGATTTTGCTTCAAATACGGGAGGAAAAATAGCGCATATCGGCGGTGCTCTGTTCGGACTTCTTTACGGCTATTTATTAAAGAACGGGAATGATCTTTTCGATCTCTCTTTCTTTTCAAAATCAAGGTCTAAGCTTAAAATTGTACATAAAAACCAGTCGGTTCAGGGGCAACGGGCTGATAATGTGGATGAAAGCTATCTCAATAAATTATTGGATAAAATCTCTAAAAGCGGTTACGATAGTTTGACAACAAAAGAGAAGGATGATTTATTTAAACTTTCACAAAAAAAATAGCCTTTAATAAAAAGATTTTTCTAACTTGAAACCTTGTATTTTATGCGGTTAAAAGTTGCTTGCATAGTTTTTGTTTTTGTAGCATTTTGTTTTCAATTGGTGGCCCAGCCAAAAGGTAAAAAACCTGAAGTTGAAGACGCAGATGAGCATTTTAAACATGGCAATTATGTCATGGCGCTTCCTATTTACCGTGATATCCTGAAAGTGGAAAAGGATAATAAAAAAGTTCAATACCGTTTAGGGCTGTGTTATCTCAATACCAATTTCAACCGTACAGAAGCCGTTAAACATTTAGAAGAAGTTACAAAAGATCCGAAAGTTGAAGAAGATGCATGGTATCATCTCGGCCACGCTTACCATTTAGCAGGCAAGATCGATGATGCGATTGGCGCTTTCGAAAAGTATAAAAAATTAGTTCCTAAAAAAACTGCGGAAACAGACCGCCAAATAGGAATGTGTAACAACGCGAAGATGTTCATGAGCATGCCGGTGAATGTTACATTCGTAAACCTTGGCAAGGAATTGAATTCAGAGGACCCTGATTATTATCCTTTCGTGAATGCAGAAGAAACATTTATGGCATTCACCTCCCGACGTAAAGAGAATATCGGCGGAAAAAAAGTAGAAGTAGATGGTTACCATCCAAGCGATATTTATTACAGTAAAGTTGAGAATGGAAAATGGGGCAAAGCTGTAAACCCGGGTAACGCGATCAACAGCGCATTAGATGAACAGGTTGTTTGGTTAAAACCTGATTGCAGCGAGATGATGGTCTATCTTGATCACATTGATAAATTCGGAGATCTGTATCTGTCAACAAAACGTAACGGCGGCGATTTCATGAAAGGGAAACCACTTCCTGAACAAGTGAATGGAAAAATTGAAACTTCAGGTTGTTATGGCCCTGATGGAAATGTTATAGTTTTTGCACGGCGTGAAAGCGTAAATGATAAAAGTGATATTTACACCTGCCGTAAATTACCTAACGGTCAGTGGGGACAACCTTACAAATTACCGGCCGGGGTAAATACGCAGTACAATGAAGATTTCCCTTTTTTGGCCGGAGATGGTGTTACATTATATTTTTCTTCTGAAGGCCACAATAGCATGGGGGGATATGATCTTTTCAAAAGCGTTTATAATCCTGAAGATAACACATGGAGCGAAGCAGAGAATTTAGGGTATCCTATCAATGGTTTTGCTGACGACAGAAGCATCAGTTTAACGCCTGACATGCGTGCCGGATATATTTCTTCTTTCCGTCCGGGTGGATTTGGTGATCTTGATATTTACAGGATACGTTTCAACCAGAACGAACAAATTGTGCGTATCGTTACAGGACGTGTTTGTTTGGGAGATACAGCAAATCATCCGAAAAACACTACTGCAACTATCATCGCCATTAATAAATCTACGAATGAAGAATATACTTTCGTTCCGAATTCAAAGAATGGAAAATATGTTCTTGCATTAGGTGCAGGTGTTTACAAAGTGACGGTACATGTTGACGGTTATTCTACAGTTGAAGAAGAAGTTACTTTTTCGGATATCGGAAAAGTGGAAATGGAAAAGAACAGGAATTTCATTTTAAAGAAACAGTGACAGATTGAATTTGAAGAGGACGGTAAAAATAGTTTTCACTTTATTGTATTTGAATTTTGCTTTCGTTTCGGCGGAAGTCAATCCTCCGTATTCGTATCAAATTGCTTTATTGAAATATAACGGTGGTGGCGATTGGTATGCTAATTTAGAAACCTCATTACCTAATCTTATCAAGTTCTGTAACACCAATTTAAAAACAAACATTAACCCGGAGCAGGCGATCGTTGATGCAGGGAGTATAGAGATCTTTAATTATCCACTGGTGCATGTAACAGGTCATGGCAACGTGGTGTTCTCTGTCCAGGAAGCTGATAACCTGAGAAAATATTTATTGGGCGGAGGTTTCCTTCACATCAGCGATAATTATGGCATGGATAAATTTATCCGTACACAAATGAAAAAAGTTTTTCCTGAACTGGATTTTATAGAGTTGCCTTTCAGTCATCCTATCTATCACCAGAAGTATAATTTTGATAAAGGTCTCCCTAAAATTCATGAACACGATAATAAACCACCGCAGGGTTTTGGTTTAATTTATAACGGACGCTTAGTTTGTTTTTACGACGCTGAATGCGATCTGGGCGATGGTTGGGAAAGTTATGAAGTACATAAGGATAGTCCTGAAGCCCACGAAAAAGCACTTCAAATGGGGGCAAACATCCTTTCCTACGCTTTCATGCTTAAAAATTAAAGACCGGTAATGTCATTTTACCCTTCATCCCAATCCCCGGATTTTATTTTTGCAATAAAGTAACTTTAAGGCACGTTAATACGTCATAGATAAAGTATGAGAATTTTAAGTTTAGTTTTTATTATCTGCTTGCAGTTCTCGACGCACGCCCAAACTTTTATCTTATCCGGTAAGGTAACCGATTCGAAAAGCAACGCTTTGCCGTTCGCTTCAGTATTTGTAAAAGGAACTACTATTGGAACCAATACAAACGTTGATGGGTTATATACTTTAAGATTGCAGCCCGGTGATCATGAGATCATTTTTCAGTATGTAGGTTATAAGAAAGAAGAGAGAAAAGTAAATATCACAGCTAACCAATCTTTAAATATCACGCTGCAATCAGATAATTACCAATTAAAGGAAGTGCAGATCACAGCAGGAGAAGACCCGGCATATGCAGTGATCCGGCAGGCTATTAAAAAGCGCAAAACATATTTGAACCAGGTGAATTCTTATACCTGTCGTGCTTACATTAAAGGCCTGCAACGTTTGAATTCTATTCCTAAGAACCTTGGTAAACTTTTAAAGATAACAACAGGCGAGAATCCGATCGACTCATCCATGCTTGGTGTGATCTATTTATCGGAGAGTGAAAGTAAATATCATTACAGGAAGCCGGATGACGAAAAAGAGATCATGTTCTCGAGTAAAGTGAGCGGTGATAATAAAGCGTTTAGTTTCAACCAGCTCAGTGATATGAAATTTAATTTTTATGAGAACCTGGTGAAGATCGATGGATTAAGTGATCGTCCTTTTATTTCTCCTATTAACGATAATGCTTTTTTCTCATACCGTTACAAATTGCTGGGAACAACTTTCGAAGACGGAAAGATGATCAACAAGATCGAAGTGACACCGAAACGGAAAACAGATCCATGCTTTCATGGCATCATTTATATCCAGGAAAACAGCTGGAGGATCCATAGTATAGATATGTATCTTACAAAAGATGCAAAGATCGATTTTGTGGATACACTCGATATCCGTCAATTACATGCACCGATTAAAGGGGATAGTTTGTGGATGCCTGTTTCCTTGAATTTCGGATTTAAATTCAAATTCTTAGGCTTTAAAGGAAACGGCTATTATAATGCTGTGGTTTCTGATTATGATATGAGTCCGACCTTTCCGAAAAAATTCTTCAAGAATGAGATCTTGAAAGTGGAGGATGACGCGAACAAAAAAGATACGGTTTACTGGAAGGATAGCCGTCCTATACCTTTGACAAAAGAAGAAATTGATGATTACAGGAAAAAAGATAGTATTTCGAAAGTAACGGGTTCTAAACAGTACCAGGATTCTGTAGATAAGAAATACAATAAATTTAAGCTCCAATCGCTGATCATGGGTTACAATTACCGTAATACCCACAAGAAAATAAATTTCAGTACAACAGGTTTACTGACGAGCGGGATCCAATATAATACAGTTGAAGGAATTAATGCGAGTATGAATTTCAATTTCTCGAAGGAATATGAGGATTTCAGAAACCATTCCATTTCGGCGAGTTACCGGCAGGGTTTTTCTAATTTATTATCCGGAGGGAAATTAGGATGGAGTTATTTGCAGAACCCAAAACGATTCCAGCAGTTTGCTGTTTATGCTCAGTCTATGGTTACGCAATTCAATGGCAATAATCCAATATCTGAATCAATAAACTCCATGTATACATTATATGCGAATGATAATTTCATGAAACTTTACAAAAAATCTGCTGTACAATTATATTTCCGCCGTGAGTTGATCAACGGATTGTATTTTTACGGCTCTTTAGAATATGCAGAACGCGCACCGTTAAGGAATTCCACCGATCTTTTGATCACTGATAAAAAGAGTAAGTTGTTTACAAGCAATGATCCGCAAAAGCCTCATCTTTTTGATATGTATTTGCCCAACAATGATTCTTTGTTCAAAGTGAATAATGCATTGGTGATCGATGTAATGTTCCGGATCCGTTTTAAGCAAAAATATTATACAGTCCCTCACCGTAAGATCATTTCCGGTTCAAAGTATCCGCGCTTCAATATAGCATACAAAAAAGCGATCCCGTTAAAAGCGGCTGATGCGGATTATGACCTGGTTTCAATGCAAATGGATGATAATGTAGATCTGGGATTATTCGGTACGTTCTCCTACAGAGCTATGGCAGGTTATTTTTTACGTAACCAGAATATGTATTTCATGGATTACAAACATTTCAATGGTAATCAAACTATCCTCGCAAATCAAAGCTATTTAAGCTCGTTCAAATTATTGCCATACTATAAATACAGCACTGAATTCTGGTATGCAGAAGCACACGCAGAACATCATTTCAACGGATTTATCTTTAATAAAATTCCATTGTTAAAGAAAACGATGATACAGGAAGTTGTTGGCGGGCATATTTTATTCAACGACAAAATGGATCAGTATTACGAGATCAATTTCGGTATAGAAAAAATATTGCAGATCATCAGGTTCGATTATGTGGTCTCTTATGGTCCTTATGGTAAATTCAATCAGGGTTTCTTAATTGGTATTGATGCTGATTTCTAGTGAATGCAACTTTTGAAAAATTAAACGTATTTGTAATAAAGATAAAATGATGAGAAAATTAGTAATACTAAGCCTTGGTCTTTTGGCGTTGCAGTTGAAAGCCATTGATTATCCGATCAAATCAACTGTATTAGATAACGGTTTGAAAGTAATTGTGTGCGAAAAGAACACCAATCAAATGGCGCAGATCGAAATTTGGTATAGGGTAGGAAGTAAGGATGAATGGGATGGAGTTCGCGGTATGGCACATATGTTCGAACACATGATGTTCCGTGGCTCAAAGAATTTTAGCGGTGAAGGGGATGTTTACATTAAACTCATCGAGAAAATGGGTGGTAGTGTAAATGCTTATACAACTTACGACCGTACCGTTTATCACGAAGAAGTGCAGTCACAGCATGTGGAAAAGGCTTTGGAGATGGAAGCGGACCGGATGGCAAATTTGATCCTGGATCAGAAAGTTTTAGATACAGAACGACAAGTTGTTGGCGAGGAATTACGTTTAGGAGAAAATAACTGGTACCAACGCATGCATGCTGAGCGATATAAGACTTTATATCCAAAAGGACATCCTTACTCAGTGGACGTCATTGGTTTTTTACCGGAGATCGTAGCTTTCACAACTAAACAATGCCAGGATTTTTATGATAAATATTACAGTCCTAATAATGCATTTGTGGTAGTGACCGGAAATGTAAAAGCAGAAGATGTTTTCACATATGTGAAAAAATATTTTGGAGGAATTAAAAAGCAATTGCCTTTAAATGATAAAAAACCTGAACCGGATATCTTCACTCATACTATTCCCGTTGAAGAAATGACCATTGATTTTCCGGTTCAGATCTATTCTTACGTGGTGCCATCGCCGGCGTTCGGACATAAGGATTATTATAAATTCAACTTGCTGAGCGAATTGTTATTCAGTAATTCAAATTCTATTCTGAACACAAGTGTTGTTAACGTTGGGAATCTTGCTTACCAGATCATATCGAACAGCGATGAATCCAGGATGTATAATAATTACGCCTATTATGATATCATCATGCAGGCAGCGATGGGAAATGCAAAAGTGAAGAAAGTTGTTTCGAAAGAGATCAATGATATTATAAGAGATGGTGTTGACCAGGAACTGATCGATAATTACATTAAGAACCTGGAAGCCCAAAATACATTCGGAAAGTATTCAAATGAGAGTATTGCAGCTGAGTTAGGATTTGCGGAGTACTATTACAAAGATCATACTAAATACAATGCGCAGCTCGAAGCTTATAAAGCGATCAAAGGTGAAGATCTGAAGAACATTGCTCAAGCCTATTTTGATCCCGAGAAATTAAAAGTGATTAACATTAAACCAATAATGGAGTAAGATGAAAAAGTTATTATTTATACTAGGTATAGTATTGGTTTCTTTTGCGCAGGCGCAGGAAGTACCACAATTAGAAACATATACGTTGAAGAATGGTGTAAAGATCTACCTGTTAAAATACGGAAAGATCCCGGCGGTGAATGTAAGGTTCGTAATTAATACAGGAGAAAAGAACGAATCGCCCGGACAGCAAGGTTACAGCGAATTAACTGCGAAATTATTGTTAGAGGGTAATTCGAAATACACCCAGGAACAACAAAATGATATTGCTTTTAAATTAGGTGGCGATCTTGGTCATGATGTAAATAAGGATAATACTGCTATCACTGCAAACTTCCTGACGAAAGACTTTGATATCGGAATGGATCTGTTCAGTTCTGCAATTCTTCATCCAACCTTAAGTAAAGATAATTTGGATCAGCTGATCTCACAATATATCGATTACAATACGCCTGCTAAAATGGACGTAGCGAATTTGGCGGATGTATTTAGTGATCTGCAAATGTACGGTACAACAAATCCATTGGGGAGGCATCATTATAAAACTCAGTTAAAACTGATCACCCCTGAAAAATTAAAAGAGTTCCATGAATTCAATTATACACCAAAGAATTCTTCGATATTGGTTTGTGGTAATTTCAATAGTGAAGAAGTTAAAAAAGTGGTGGAAAAATATTTCGGAACATGGGAATCTAGGTTCGGTGAAGTGAATGGCGTTTCTTTAGATATGCCGCAAGTGAAGAAAAAAGAGATCGGGTTTATCAATCGTACTTCAGCAACGCAATGTGCTTTGCAATGGAATAAAGCGGCGCCTTCATTGAAAGATAAAGATCTGATGGCCTTCAATGTTGCGAACCGTATTTTTAATGTTGTTCTGTTTTCTGAGATCCGTGAAAAAGGCGGGAAGACGTATTCGATCGGCGCAGGCCATGCTGCTTCTCAATTCTCAAACCTGTTAACTATAGCTTGCTCGGTCCGAAGTGATGAAATGTTGAACACCATAAATTTATTTGATAGAACTTTAGCAGATTTCGCACAGGCAAAATTCTCACAGGAAGATTTTGAAAAAGCCGTGACAGGAATTAAAGTACGTTTGATGAGCGCAGAAATGCCATCAGAGATCTCGGCGATCTATGATCCGATCTTATACGATTTCAATAAACGTAAGAATTACCTGTCAGATCTTGCTGCAGTTAAAATGGAGGACGTTCAAAGAGCGATAAAAAAGTACTGGACACCTGATGTTTATAAATTGGTGGTTGCTGGTGACGAAACAGTAGTTGCCTCACAACTAAACTCTATTAAAGGTCTTGTTAAATACAAAACTACTGATATTGAGAAGGATAATTAACGGTTAGCCCTTCTCAATTTTTTCTCTCATTGGTAAATAGTGGTTTTCGTCCTTACAGAACGCGATGAAAACTCCCTTATTTCTGTGTTTTTGCAACTTTTTTTGATGATTTTGTGGTAATTAATTAAATTGCAGAGAATAAGGGATCGGCATTAAATTATGAAGTGGCTTATATTACTGGCAGGGATAGTTTTTGAAGTTTTAGGTACTGTAATGATGAAGTACGCGGAAGGATTCACAAAATTAATACCCTCGATCTTAGTCTTTGTTTTTTATGCCATCAGTTTAGGGGCTTTGGTTTTAGTATTGGAAAAAATGGAAGTAGGGAATGCCTATGCCATTTGGGCCAGCGCAGGAACAGCCTTAATAGCAATTATTGGAATCATATTTTTTAAGGAAAGTGTTTCTCCGGCAAAAATAATTTCGATAAGCCTTATTATTTTAGGGATCATTGGATTGGAAACTTTTAAATAGAGAGAATACCCATTTGTTATGAACGTGTTTATTACCGGTTCAACCGGATTTTTAGGCGGAGAGATCTTAGTTAACCTTAGCAAGCGTAAGGATATAAATAAAATTTATTGTTTGGTACGTGCGCAGAACGAAGTTGATGCTATTCTTCGTTTGGATAAAGTGTTTAGTCTGCACGGCGATTTTTACGACCGCGAAAAAGTATTCCCGGTGATCGGTAACTTAATGGATGCTGATCTTACAGCACAATTAAGTTCCAATCCTGAATTAAAAGACATCAATGTAATTGTTCATTCGGCAGCTAATACTTCTTTCTCGGGTATTTACGATAAAATGGTTGAGCAGACGAATATTGAAGGTTTACGTAAGATCGTTCTGTTCGCAAAACAATTACCGAAATTTGAAACATTCTTGCATATTGGTACTGCGACTATTTGCGGTAAAGAAGTAAAACATCGTTTAGTAAAGGAAGAGGAATCTCCGAATTTAAATGCAAAACATGTTGTAAGCTATACGCATTCAAAAGCACAGGGCGAATTAATTATCCGTGAGCATTTACCTGAAAATAAAATTCTAATTGCGCGTCCTTCTATTATTATGGGAGATAGCCGTGATATTACGCCACGTTCCCCTGTTATCTTATGGGCGGTTGCAACAATTAACCAGATCCGTTTGATCCCGGCTGATCAGCATGCAAAATTAGATGTGATCTCTGTTGATTATGCAGCTAATGCTATTGTGAAATTATTATTTGCAAAACGTAACCATACAGTTTATCATATTTCTTCAGGTGTAAAAGCTGCAACTTCGGCTTACGAATTAAGTCTGGTGTTAGAAGATCATTTTTCTGACCTGCCAAAATATTGTTTCGTAAAGAACGAAATGCTGAAGCAAATGAAACTCGTTGCCAAGAATAAATTACCTCTCGATAGCGAGCTTTTAAAATATCCTGAATACATTAAATATTGGAAAGATACCTTTGGTGAATTAAGTCACTTACGTATCCTATTCGCCGGTTTAGACCCATATTTAGAGTTTTTAAATCTAGGGCAAGTATTCGATAATTCTAAATTACTCCAGGATGTAGATATCGAGCAGCCAATCCCAGCTCACGAATACATCGTAAAACAAATGGCTTATTTAGAGAAGCTGGATGTGTTTGAAGGGGCGATGGATTTTTAGTTGCTATTACGGGTTTAGTGTTTCGGGTTAGGGCCAAGCAATTATAAAAGCATGTTTAGCTTTCCTGATTTTATTCATTTATCTATTTGTTGCTGGTCAGAATTATTGTGATAGTATTAGATTAACCTGCTTTGAAAACAGTTCCAAAAACGCAGGGACTTTTTTGAAATTAGTAGAACCCGAAATACTAAACCCGAAACAATCAATTCCCAAGTATCGTAAACGCGCCCCAATAATAAGGATGCGGGTATTTTTTTCGCACTTCGGCCTGTGCTTTTTTGAAAGACTTACTTATATTTTCTTTGGCTGGATTCAAAGCCCATTCTTTGTAGAATTCACTCATTAGAATTTGTGTGGCATCATCATCCACTACCCACAAACTCATAATTAAGTTTTTAGCGCCTGCTATATAGAAAGCACGCTGCAAACCAAATACCCCTTGGTTGTTGATGTCAACTCCCAAACCTGTTTCGCAGGCAGAGAGAACTACTAGATCAGTATTGGCTAAATTCAATAAAGATGCTTCGTAAGCTGTAAAGATCCCGTCCTGCTCGAATTCAGTTGCTAATGTATCTCTTGCTACAACAGAAGCGCCTGCCATCATGATACCGGAACGTAATAAAGGATTGCTTTTTAATTTGGACGCCTCAAATCCTAAAATCGTTTCGTCCTCATTATCGTAAACATCTTTTAAGAAGAAGCCATGCGTCGCGATATGCAATACTTTAGGTGAGTTTACTTTTTTCAATTGTTCTTCGGAAGCTTTTTCTTCAATGAATTTATTTATTTTCCAGGCATTGGCCTGTAATGAATTTGAAATATTATCAACCTCGGTTTTTGTCCCCGGCAAAGGTGGTAGTTCGCTAAATCCAAAACGGTTCACAGCAACCGCTTGTTTTAGTTTTTCCATTTTCTTTTGTTTGGCAAAATCAAATTCATAATCGGGGTAACCGAACAGCTCGGCGGTTTTTGATGCATTCACGCTTTGTTTCTGCATCATGTAATTTAAGTTTGGTAATACACAAAGATCGATCTCATCTAAAACATACTTTGAGGTTGCCGGATTTTGTAGTGTATATAAATTCACCTGGTTGTAAACTCCATCCGGAGAAATATACACTTTTGTTATGCCATTTAAGTTTGAAGCGATCTGTTTCCAGAACCTGTCGTAAGATATTTTATCCGTTTTCCTGTTCTCAATATTATCGCTGTATTCCTGTGCAAAAGTAGTTTCAAAATCTTTCGACTTAGTTATTTTGGTAAGGATAGGTGCAGAAGAATTTTTGGTGATGATAAAAGCAGCGTATTCGACGACATAATTCGTATCCGTTCCGGCTTTTTGCGCTCGGATGATATTAATAGCCGCTTCGTTAGGTTGCAGTTTGTTTTTCAGGTCAGCAAAGGTCACAACTTTGCCGGGTGAGAATAGGGTGGTTTTACTTTTTAATTGTTGTTCCAGTTTATCAGCCCTGAGTTCAAGATCTGAGATACTCCACATATTATCGTCATTGATCAATTCCCTGTATCTTGATGACAACACTTGTTTTGTATTTAACCAATCATTATACAAATTCACCAAAACAGTATCCTTGCTGTTTAAAATTTCGCGGCGTGAACTAACATTGTTGTTCAACAATAAAGATTTGATGAACATCTGGTAATTAAAACATGTACTGAAAAGCTCAGTGTTGTTTTCTTTCGGGAATTTATCAGCGTAATCAAAAATAAAACTGTTGAAGGTCTCAAAACGATCGGCAATTGTTCCGTAATAAGAGAACTGTTCGCGTTCACTCATTGTAACGAAGAAATTGTCGAATTGATCTTTATATGCCTGTAAAGCCCAATAGTACAATTCTTTCGCTTTCTTATAATTCTTCATACTCCAATACAGTGAACCCAGACTAAATACGCCATCAATATAAGCAGTGTGTTTCTCGCCGAATTTCTTTTTTACAATACCATTAGCCTGTTCAAAATAAGGGATCGCTTTTTCGTATTGTCCCGTTCTTTCGTAAATGTTTCCAAGCCCGCTTAAGAAATAAGCGTAACGTTCATGTTCTTCCCCAACTGCTTTTTTCATTAACTCAAGCGCTTTCTTCGAATATTCTTCTGCTTCCTTGTTTTTTTTCATACGGGAATACAGCGAAGCAAGGTTGTGAATGCAATTGGCATAGAACTGGTGATCTTCCCCTAAAGTAGCTTTGTAGATTTTTTCAGCCTTTACCAAATAGGGTTCTGCTTCTTCGTAACGGTATTGGTCAGTATAAAGCAATGCAACATTGGTTAAGCCGTTCGCATAAGTAAAATGATCTTCACCGCTAGTATTCTTACGGATAATTAAAACTTCGCTTAAAAGATCGGTAGCTTGCTGATACCTTCCTAAGATACGGTACATCTCCGCTTTATTATTTAAGGAGTTTGTATAATCAGGGTTTCCACCGAGATCAAGGGAGCGATAAATGTACATACAGCTGTCATAACAAATTTCCGCACGTTTATAATTTCCCATTGCTTTATAACATAAGCCCGAATTATTATAAATTGTAGCTGTAGATAATTTATCTGCATTCTTATATTTAGCTGAGAGGTTTAATCCTTTATTCAATAATTTAAGGGCAACATCATAATTTCCTGTCTGACGATAAGCTTCAGCTGTATTATTTAAAGTGGTGATATAATCAGTGGTATCCATTGGTCTTAACGAAGCGTGAGTCTTCAATAAGCTGTTAAAGATCTCGATGGCTTTGTTGTAATCACCCATGCCTTGCGCGATCTGTGCATCAGTATTCAAAGCAATTAAATATTCTCTGTCTTTTTCCCCGCGAAGTGTTTTAAAATAATACATGATCGCGTCGTTCATCGGCTTGGCGTATTTATAGTTGCCCATCTCTACGTACATCTGTGCTAGCACCCTGTACATTTTTGTATAATCTTCACTGCCGGCACCATATACTCTTGCCATGATCGGTAAGGCCTGGACGAACATTTGCTCGGCTTGCGGATAATACCCGATGTGGTTGTACATGTAGGCTAAATTGTACTGTGCAAAACCCCATGCAATTGTATCACCTGAAGCGTAACCGTCATTGAAGGCCTGCACATAATATTCTTTCGCATCACCAAAGAAATCTCTCTCGTAAGCCATGACGCCAAGACGGTTGTATAGTTTTGATCGTTTGCTTTTATCTTTTTCAAGCTCCTTTTCATGTTTTTTCATGAAAGCAACTATCAATTCATCTTTTACATCTTCAGCATCTAATTTAGAAACGAAAGTCTCGAACGTCTTATCAAAATTCTGGGAATAGGAGAGTAGTGAAGAAATTAAAAGTATGAAAATGAAAAAACGTTTCATTCTATTGATGAATTACAGATTCATATTTTTCTGGAACAGCATCTAAAGTATCAAGAACTTGACTAAGCGAATCACAAGTTACGAGGATCATGCGTGTATCTTTAAAATGTGGAATGCCTTTGAAATAATTCGTGTAGTGCGGACGCATTTCTAACATGCCTAAACGCTCGCCTTTCCATTCAACTGATTTCAGTAAATGAGTTTTACAAACTTCAACCCGGTTCTGCAAAGTAGGGGCAGGTAAATGTTCGCCTGTTTTAAAGAAATGTTTTATTTCGTTAAAGATCCATGGATAACCAATACTTGCACGGCCGATCATGATCCCGTCGATACCGTATTTATTTCTGTATTCTAGTGCTTTCTCAGGAGAATCAATATCGCCATTCCCAAAAATCGGAATTTTAATTCTTGGATTATTCTTTACTTCCGCGATATGTTCCCATCTTGCAGAGCCTTTGTACATTTGTGAACGCGTCCTTCCGTGAATGGTGAGAGCTTTAATGCCAACATCCTGTAACTTTTCCGCTACTTCCATAATGTTGATCATGTTATCATCCCAGCCTAAACGCGTTTTAACAGTAACAGGAAGATTAGTTGATCTCACTACAGCTTTCGTTAAACGCACCATTAAGTCAACATCTTTTAAAACACCCGCACCTGCACCTTTGCAAACTACTTTTTTAACCGGACAACCAAAATTGATATCAAGAAGATCAGGATTTGTTGCGTCAACAATTTTTGCTGATAAAGACATTGCTTCTTCATCACCGCCAAAGATTTGAATGCCTATGGGTTTTTCATAATCGAAGATGTCGAGTTTCTTCTTGCTTTTCATCGCATCGCGGATCAAACCTTCGCTGCTGATAAATTCGGTGTACATCAGATCGGCGCCGTATTTTTTACAAACATAACGGAACGGCGGATCACTTACGTCCTCCATTGGAGCAAGCAAAAGAGGGAATTCCCCCAACTCAATATTTGCAATTTTAACCAAGCCGTAAAGGTACGAAAAATGCAGTCCCAATGGCTATCGGGATCACAGATTTAAACAGATAATCAGTTAGATATGAGGGCTTTAAATGGTTAAATCCGGGTTAATTGGCAAAATCTGCGGCTAATATATGTTAAACCGTTGTGGAAATTAAGCTTCATTAACATCTAAATACAAAAGACAAAAAGGAATAATTAAACCTTTGGCTTATAAATCAAAAACCATGAAGCAAGTATTATTAATAGCTCCTGTTCTGTTTAGTTTGAACAGTTTCTCTCAGAATATTTTGATCACTAACCTCGGCAATCAGTATGTTCCGCAGCAACAGGTACAAAATGTTCAGGTGTTCGCTTCGAACATTATGACAAATATTAATAATACAAACAAACCTGTTCGTTCGAATGCAAATCCGCAGGTGTATGTTCAGCGTGCTTCAAATGCAAGTGGCAATCAGCGTCAACAAGTCAGAAGAAGAATAACTAATGTTGCGAATCCTGTTCAAACTAATATGACTAATGTACCTGATAATAATATCAATGATGATATTCAAATTCAGCTGCAAGGGAATTTTAATAATGTGAATGATAATAATGTTGGAAATGCTTTTGGGAATGAAAGTATTATAGAGCAGATCGCTTCAGTGAATATTCCTGCTATACAGGTAGGTTCTGGTTCACTGAATCTGAATATCAATATGCCGGAGATAAAATTACCGTCAATTAAATTCCATTCAAGAAAAACTGTTTCAAATTCAAAGCATAAAACTTTCAGTTTCAAAAACAAGATGGCCAAACTGAACCGTAATATGACGGGGAAATTCTCGATTGGTAAAAAATTGAAGATCAAAGTTGACAATTGCTTTAAATTTTAATGAGAAACTTAATAGTTATTCTTATTGTCTTTTTAGTTGCCAGTTCTTTTGTAAATAAAGTATCTGCAGATACAATTATTGTAGATATTCAACCTCTTGGTGATATTCCAAAACAAACCGTTGAATATGTAAGGAAAGAACTTCAAAAGATTTACCCTAATATCGAAGTAAAGAAAGCAATTCCGTTACCAAAATTGGCTTATTACGAAGGACGAAAACGTTACCGCGCCGATTCACTGATCCATTATTTGCATCGTCAAACAAAAGCCGGGCATGTTACCATAGGATTAACTATTAAAGACATCAGCACAACGAAAGATGAAATAAAAGATTATGGCATCATGGGTTTGGGTTATTGTCCGGGTAATGCATGTGTAGCTTCAACTTTTCGTTTATCAAAAAAAGATGTTCCGGAACAATTATTTAAAACCGCAATTCACGAATTAGGGCATACGCAAGGGTTGCCGCATTGTCCGAATAAAACCTGCTTCATGCGGGATGCAGAAGGAAAGAACCGAACCAATGAAGAAAAGGAATTTTGTTCAAAATGTAAATCCCATTTAATTTCAAAGGGTTGGGCGCTGTAAACTATTGGTCAGATCCGACCAGTTATTAATTATATTCATTCTTCCACAGTTTTTTTGTTGGGTTTAATTCAATTTTTTGTAAATTGGATAAAAAATACTGAATGATTAAACTTTACTAATCCTGATCTTTATAGAAAATAAATAGAGTAGTGATTAAAAGATCACCGCTGTTCTCATTATTAACTTACACGGATGTCAATGATAAAAATTTACTTTACTTCGCTTTTCATAGCATTTTTCTCTTTCGGTTTCTCTCAGAGTTATCCTTACTTGAATGCGTCTACCGCTAATGAAAATGAATTTCCAGTTGATAAGGATACGAATATTTACATGTTCCATGGGAACCGATTGGTGAAAACGGATAAGAATTTTAATGTTGTATGGGCGAAAACTTATAGCGGCATTAGTTCTTTTAAGCGGTTGTTGCTTTCAAAGACAGGCAGTTTGTTTTGCGCCGGTACTTATTCTTTAAATGATTGTTTCGGCAAAATAAATCCTGATGGCACTGTCGCGTGGTTGAAGACCGGTAATATCAATACGCTTTGGGTGGGGAATAATCCTGTCAGTTACGTTTTTTCGTGTTATAAATTATTTCTTGACAGGAATAATGACCTGATAGTTTCGGGGGAGAGTGGTTATGGTTCGTGTTTTATAAAGGCAGATACAAATGGAAATGTTCTAAAATTCAAAGTTTTTAATTCAACAGGAAATTCCTTTACCGATAAGTTCGCCATAATAGCCGATTCATCGGGCTATTATAAATTTATTGGTAGCGGTTATTCCGGAATGGGGCCTCAGCGAGATTTAGGGATTTACTATTACAATGATAATACGGATCTATTTACAAAAGCTGAAAGAATCGTTTCATTGGGCACTCCAACCTCAACTTATTTTGATTGGAAACTTATAACTTCAAGGTTTGCCGACAGATTCTACATCCAAAACACTTTGTCGGGTTCAGGAGGCAATGTATATTCGGGGTTATTCAAAATTACTATGGCAGGCAAGGCAATATGGTATTCTCATTTATCAAGTTTTCACACAATTCCTCATGCATTCTGGGGGCATGCCGAAGAGAGTAGTAACGGTTATATTTTTTATACTTTGTCTACAGGGAATTATCTGTCTAATTATACGAGTGCGTTTATGAAAATTGACTCTAATGGAACGGCTAACCCTCCTTATGCTTTATCAATGCTATTTAATTATCCTCTTGGCTTTGGTCCCCAACCGCCGGCTCATGCGCCAAGAGTTATTCATGGGAATAACTATTATTTTGATATGTCTGGTCATTTCTTTCCTAATAATCCACTTACTATCCAAAAATTCAACTCGTCTTTGAGCTATGTTTGCAGCTCATCTGTAAGTGTTACCTACACTAATTCATCTATAACTTCATTTACACTACCAGTTAGTTATCCCTCTTTTGCCCCCATTGTTTCCTTTAATATTCCTGTGCATACATCAAGCATAACCAATGTGGCATTCTCGGTCAATACAAATTTTTGTACTGTTCTGGGTACAAATGAGATTGAAACAAACCAAAGCGATCATTTACTATATCCCAACCCCTCTAACGATAAAATTAATTTCGTAAGCGAAATTGAAAAGGCTGAAGTATTTGATATCAACGGAAAGAGTCTAAAGATTACAGAAAATGTATTCCAGTTATATGTTGGCGATCTTCCTAATGGAGTTTATTTTATCCACATCAACACTGAAAAGGGAGAATTCAATAAAAAATTCATTAAAAACTAAAGAGCCTATGATAAAAATTTACTTCACTTCGCTTTTCATATTATTCTTTTCGCTCAGTTTCAGTCAAAACTTTCCTGATCTTAATGCCTCAACAGGTAATTTTGATGAATACCCTGTGGATAAGGATACAAACATTTATATGTTTCAGGGGAGCAGGCTCACAAAAACCGATAAGAATTTCAATGTGATCTGGTCTAATATTTATTCCGGAATGAATTTCACCAATCTTTTGTTATCAAAGACCGGAAGTGTGTATTTCTTAGCCGGCATATCATATCCGAGTAAATATTTTGGAAAGATCAATCCGAACGGAAGTCTGGCATGGATCAAATCTGTCTCAGGATTAATGGCGACTATTTCAGGAACAGTATTTACAGCAAGTAATCCGGATTGCTTAAGTCTTTTGCTTGATGCGGGAAATAATTTACTTATCTCCGGAAATATGTATCTGGGAGGAGGGCCAAATGGCTCAACAACATATATTTTAAAATGTGATACTAATGGGGCGCCGATAAAATTCAAGCCTTTCCGGACGGATTTCGGAAGGGATCTGGTGATATTGAATGATTCAGCAGGTGTTTACAAACTAATGGGTAGTGGAAATTTCCTTGGGGGGACTATTATGGGAATTTATAGTTATTCTGATGTAAGCGATAGTTTTGTCAAATATGGATCGATCGCTGGTTTCGGGTGTACAACTCAGGCGTCTCCTGCATATTGGCAATTCAGCAGGTCAAAAATTAACAGTAGATCATTTTATATTTTTGCGATGGCAACTACCACTCCGGGGTTTCAGTACAGCGGTATCGTTAAAGCAACAGATAATGCCCAGGTGAAATGGGTCGCTTCTGTTCAAGCTTCTCCAATGGGGCCTTATCAATTTTATAAAAGGATGGAAGAAGACGACAAAGGAAATGTATTTGCTTCTATTACTTGCGGACCTGCCTGTTCCAGTTACACAAGTGCATTTGTTCGCATCGATTCAAATGGTGTACGGGATCCTTACTTTTCAAAAATGCTTAGTGGTTATCCTATCGGGTCTTCTTTCCCATATCAAATCCCAAATAATTCTCCCCGTGTGATCCATGAGAATAATTATTATTTTGATGTATGGGGTTATAGTTTTCCAGGTAATCCCCTCACAGTACAACGTTATAATTCATCATTAGTGCTACCATGTGCATCTACTCTTTCAGCCATTAATAATTGTGTTACTGCCAGCAATTTCGGCTGGAGCATAACAGGAACTATTGTCCCTGTCAGTTCTTATACGCTTGGTGTGATCAGCACGACGGTCACACCATCAGCTTTTTCTGTGAACCAAAATTTTTGTACGGTTGTTGGTTTGGAAAATAGTTTACATGATAATAGTGGTATTGAGGTTTATCCGAATCCGGTGAACGATAGATTGCATATTGAATCAGAACAAGCTCCCGAAAAAGTTCAGATTTTTGACTTAAATGGGAAAGTGATAAAGAATTTAGGAAGCACAAAGGATATTTCAGTAGCTGATCTTCAACCGGGAATTTATTTTATCCGCATCAAAACAGACAAAGCGGAGCTCAATAAAAAATTCATTAAAGAATAACTCTACGAACTACCAACACTCAACTATTAATATTCTGCCACAACAGATCTTTTAATTCCTGGATCTTTGCACCGCTTACTGAAGAGAAAAAGATATATGGGATCTTATCGTGGCCTTTTAGTTTTTTCTTGAGTTCTTTTTCCAGTTCAGTTTCCAATTCTGCATCAATGGTATCGCACTTGGTAATGCCTAATACACGTTTCTTATACAGTAAGTCAGGATTGAACTGTTCTACTTCATTCAACAGAACTTTAAATTCTTTATAAATATCAGGGCTCTGACAGCTAACCAGGAATAATAAAATACTATTCCGTTCGATGTGTTTTAAGAAACGGATCCCCAAACCTTTTCCTTCATGCGCCCCTTCAATTATTCCGGGAATATCCGCCATAACGAAACTTTTGTAATCGTAATATTTTACAATCCCAAGGTTTGGAGTTAAAGTTGTGAATGGATAATCCGCGATCTCCGGTTTCGCAGCTGAAACAACAGATAATAATGTAGATTTTCCTGCATTCGGAAAGCCGACTAAACCAACATCCGCTAAAACTTTTAATTCTAAAACCTTCCATTCTATTTTGCCGGGTTCACCTGGTTGTGCGTAACGTGGCGATTGTTGGGTTGGTGTTTTGAAGTTCTCATTTCCTAAACCACCACGGCCGCCGGGCACTAAAATTACTTCTTGCCCGTCTTCTGTAATTTCAAACATTATTTCGCCGGTATCAAAATCTTTTGCAACTGTACCAAGAGGAACTTCTAAAATTTCGTCTTTACCTTGCTTGCCGGATGAATTAGCGCTAGAGCCGTTCTCACCTTCTTCAGCAATTACGTGTTTTCGGTATTTTAAATGGATTAGTGTCCATAATTGTTTATTGCCGCGTAAAATGATATGCCCGCCACGGCCGCCATTACCGCCATCAGGACCACCTTTAGCCGTATTAATATCACGGTGGAAATGCACCGATCCTGCACCGCCTTTTCCGCTGCGGCAACAGATCTTCACATAATCAACAAAGTTTGAGTCCAATTTAGTTCGTAGTTTTTAGTTCATAGTTCGTAATTCGGTAGTTTAACTATGGCCCTAATATATATTATGGCAGAGTCTTGGTGAGCTTACCGAACCATTAATTCTTCTTTTTACCGGCTTTCTTCTTAGGAGCAGGTTTTTTCTTGGCAACTTTCTTTTTTGCAGTCACTTTTTTCTTAACGGTATTTTTCTTTTTTATCTTTGAAGCCACTTTCGTCTTTTTAGGCGCAGTTTTTTTCTTGGCCGTTTTCTTTTTAGGTGCTGTTTTTTTCTTGACCGCTTTTTTCGCAGTTTTTTTCTTGGTCACATTCTTTTTAGGCTCTGCTTTTTTCTTCTCATATTTTGCTTTTTCCTCAGCAACAAGTCTTAGCTTTTGGTGTACTACTTTTTTCAGTTCCGGTTTTTTCTCAACTTTAGGTGATGAAGAGCCTTCGGTAGTTTGCAACTCTTCAATGTCTCTTTTTAATTCAGAAGAAATTTCATTCACCTGTTCAAAATCGTTAACCGTAAGATCTAAGTGCTCAATATCATTCTCTAATTGTGTCAATTCAATTTCAGCTTCAATGAATACCAAACGGTTTTGGATCTCATTGAAAATATCGTTCACACTTCCAACACCATTTATAGAATGGAATTTTCCTTCTGCAGAGTAATATTCTTTTAATGGTAATGTTTTATTGTTGTATTCGTTGATACGGTTCCGGATGGTAGCTTCATCGCGGTCATCAGCTCTTCCTGAATCTTTACCGCGCTCTAATAAACGGCGGGTCAATTCTGCTTCATCAACTTCTAAAGCGATCATGCAGCTTATGGCAGTCCCTTTTTTCTGTAACAGATCATCCAATGCTTCCGCTTGTGCTTTTGTACGGGGGAACCCGTCGAAGATAAATCCATTCGCTGAAGGATTCGCATCCAGTTTGTTTTCGATCATACCAATTACGATATCATCACTCACAAGGATCCCGCGATCCATAATGTCTTTTGCTTTTACACCAAGTTCTGTTCCGCGGGCGATCTCTGTACGTAACAGATCGCCGGTTGATAAATGAACCAAACCATATTTACTGATAAGGTTTTGTGATTGGGTTCCTTTGCCTGCGCCCGGAGGGCCGAATAAAACAATGTTTAACATGGTATTACATTTTTTTTACCCTTTGGATGCATTCCTCAAGGTTTTTGATTTATTTAATTTTATTTATGTGAGAATGCATCCCACGGGTTTAAGCTAAAACAAAAACGTCTTTTAAATTACGTCCTAATCCATCATAATCCAAACCGTAACCAACCACAAAATCATTCGGAATTTCCATTCCCACATAATCGATCTTTATTTTTTTTGTGTAGGCAGTCGGTTTAAAAAAAGCGGTCGCAATTTTGAACGACTTCACTTTTTTATTGGTCAGTACTTCTGCCAGTTTCTCTAATGTATTTCCGGTATCAACAATATCTTCAATAATTATAACTGTTCTTCCGGTCAGATCCTGGTTCAATCCGATTAATTCAGTGATCGTTCCGCTGCTTGTTGTACCATGATACGAAGCTAATTTAACGAATGAGATCTCTGCATTCAAATTTATTTCTTTCATCAGATCAGCGGCAAACATAAAAGACCCATTTAGAACCGCTAAAAAAACCGGTGATTCACCGGCTAAGTCAGAGTTAATTTTATTGGCCACTTGTTTAACGGCTTCCAAAATTTTGTCGGAACTTATGTAAGGTTTGAACTGTTTGTCTTTTAGAGTTACCACGTTAATTTTAAGCAAGCAAATATAGCCTTTTTTGCTAATTTTGAGCAATGGCAACCATTGGGAAAGATATTTTAAAAGCAAGTCAATTGTTAGAGCAGGGAAAGCTGGTCGCCATCCCAACGGAAACCGTATATGGCCTTGGTGCTAACGCCCTTGATACCACTGCGGTTGCGGGCATTTTCAGAGCTAAGAACAGGCCGACCTTCGACCCCTTGATCATCCATACTTATTCGATTGAAAAGGCCAGGGAATATGTAACGAAATTCCCCCCTGAACTGGAAAAATTAGCTGAAGCTTATTGGCCGGGACCTCTGACCATATTATTGCCAAAGAAAAATGTGGTTCCTGACCTGGTTACTTCCGGATCAAATAATGTGGCAGTGAGAGTTCCGAAGCATCCTTTGGCATTGCAATTACTAAAAGGTCTTTACTTTCCTTTAGCTGCACCAAGTGCAAATCCCTTCGGATACATTAGTCCTACAAAGCCTGAACATGTAAATAAGCAATTAGGAAACGAAGTGGATTACATCCTGGATGGCGGCGCTTGTGAAGTTGGGATTGAATCAACGATCGTTGGAATGGAGGATGGAAAAGTTTGTATTTATCGATTAGGTGGTTTGAGTATTGAACAAATTGAAAAGATAGTTGGGAAAGTAAATTTAAAAATAAATTCCTCAGGTGATCCAACTGCGCCCGGACAATTAAAAAGTCATTATTCCCCGATAAAAAAGTTGGTGATCGGAAATGTAGATGAATTGTTGAAGCGGTATGATAATCCCGGTGTTTTGAATTTTGGCGACAGAAATTATGATGTTTACACGTATGATCTCTCGAGAGATGCTGATCTCACAGAAGCTGCTGCAAATCTGTTCCAGGGATTAAGATCATTGGATGAAAGTAATGTTGAAGTAATTTTAACTGAACTTCTTCCGGAAATAGGATTAGGAATCGCTATTAATGACAGATTAACAAGAGCTGCAGCTGAAAAATAATTTCTATATTTAGCGTTCTATGAGAACTCAGACCTACCGATTAGCTACTTTAGAATACGACGAAAAAACAAACATTTTATTTTACAGGGTTAAACAGGAACAAACAGTGGATGTTCCCGAGATCAAAGAGATGCTTGAATATGTACAGGAATTTATGGGTCCTTTCAAACATTATGCAGTTGTTGATTTCGGAGGGAATTTAACTTCAAGTACAGAAGCCCGCCAGGTTTATGCAGATGCGGAATATATTCAGAAATATAGAATTGCAGATGCATTCTTAGTTAGATCTTTGCCTGTAAGATTAATAGCTAATTTCTTTATCAACGTTACAAAGCCAAAAGTAAATACACGGTTATTTACTGATGAGCCGGCTGCCGTTAAATGGCTTGAGACCTTGAAAAAAGTTTCAGATAAAGAATTACAAAACTAAAATTATTGTCCTTTTATCTTTGCAATGATGGCATCTAATTGCGCCATGTCTTTACACAAAACCTCGCGAGCTTTAGAGCCTTCAAATTGTCCGATGATACCGGCGGCTTCCAATTGATCAACAATTCGTCCGGCGCGGTTATAGCCCAGTTTTAATTTACGTTGTAAGAAGGATGCGCTGCCTTGCTGGAACTGGACAACTAATTTAGCTGCATCTTCAAACATTTTATCGCGCTCGCTCAGATCAACTTCGCCTGAACTCTCAGCGTTTTCATCCACATATTCCGGTAGCATGAATGCACTTGGATAAGCACGTTGTCCGCCAATGAAATCACAGATCTTCTCAACTTCAGGTGTATCAACGAATGCACATTGAATACGGATCAGATCATTTCCTGTACTCAATAACATATCACCACGGCCGATCAATTGTTCTGCTCCGCCTGCATCTAAGATCGTTCTCGAATCTATTTTACTTGATACCCGGAAAGCAATACGTGCCGGGAAGTTCGCTTTGATCGTACCTGTAATAATATTTACTGATGGACGCTGAGTTGCAATGATCAAATGTATACCAACGGCACGGGCTAATTGAGCAAGACGGGCGATTGGAGTTTCCACTTCTTTACCTGCTGTCATGATCAGATCCGCGAACTCATCCACAACTAAAACAATGTATGGTAAATATTTGTGACCATCATTCGGATTTAATTTACGATTCACGAATTTCGCGTTGTACTCTTTTATATTTCTTACCTGTGCATCCTGTAACAAGCCATAACGCGCATCCATCTCGATACACAATGAGTTTAATGTGTGAATCACTTTGGTGTTATCAGTGATGATCGCGTCTTCTGAGTTTGGTAATTTCGCTAAGAAGTGGCGTTCAATTTTATTGAATAAAGTTAATTCTACTTTTTTAGGATCCACTAACACGAATTTAATTTGTGCCGGATGTTTTTTATAAAGTAAAGAAACAAGCACCGCATTCAATCCAACAGATTTACCCTGCCCGGTGGCACCTGCCATTAACAAGTGGGGCATCTTTGCTAAATCGGCAATAAAAATTTCGTTGCTAATGGTTTTTCCTAGGGCTATCGGTAGATCAAAAGTTGAGTTGTTGAATTTCTCGGAGGCTAAGATGTTACGCATTGGTACCATCTCGGCGGTTTGGTTCGGCACCTCAATCCCAATAGTTCCTTTACCCGGAATAGGAGCAATGATACGGATACCAAGTGCCGCTAAACTTAAAGCGATATCATCTTCTAAGTTTTTAATTTTTGAGATTCGAACGCCCGCTGCAGGAACAATTTCGTACAATGTTACAGTCGGACCAACGGTCGCCATGATCTTATCGATCTCAATCCCGTAATTTTTAAGAGTAGCGATGATACGGTCTTTGTTCTGAACTAATTCTTCCTGGTTTACTTTTGAATGCTGGTTCCCGTAATCATTCAACAGATCATAATGCGGGAATTGGTAATTGCCGAGATCAAGAGTAGGGTCATATTCGCCAAACTCTTCAACTAATTTCGCAGCTTTATTTTCATCTTCAAGAACTTCTTCTTTCGCACCGGTATCTACTAAAAATTCCGGCTCGCCTTCTTTAGAAACTTTTTCAATCGTTTCTGTAGTTGTATCAAGAGCTATTGGTTCTTCAATAACCGGTTCTTCTTTTTTCTCTTCAGCCAAAGGAGTTTCAACAACAGCATTCTTTATTTCAAAATTTAAAGCTTGTGCTTCTTCCTCTTCAGAAAGTTTTTCTTCTTTGCTTTCGTTCACGTAGAAAATCGTTTCTGCTTTTTCTTCTGCTACAACTTCTTCTTCTGCTTCTTCTTCAACCGCGTCAGGAACTAATTCCATCTTACGCTCAGGTAATTTGAAAGAAAGATTTATGCTCAACACTAAGAAAGTCAACATAGAGAATCCTAACAATGCTAACAAGCCAATTCTGCCAACATAATTGCTTATCTCCGCATTCATGATGTAACCGAATCCTCCGCCTAAGAAGAACCATTTGTCATGGAAAATAAATGCAAGGGTCAGAGAACTCCACACCATGATGAATAACCATTTCGCGTTGAAAGCTTGAGGTTTCACGTATGACTTGCTTAATAATTTTTGCAGACCATACATCACCAGCACAGGAACAAAAAGGAAAGATGAAACACCAAACCATTTGTGCATGAATTGATGTGATACGAGAGCACCTAATTTTCCCAACCAGTTCTTTACTTTGATATCGGGGTTGAATAATTCTGATAATGGCCCGAGAACTTTATCCTGATCCACATCCCAGGTAAAGAAATAGGAAATAAAAGCTATAGCCAGATAAGTTCCTGTTAATATTAAACTGAGTCCGAATATTTTTTGGGTGCGTTCATTCTGATAAACATCAACTATTTTTTGCCAGCGTTGCGCTAAAGTGATCTTCTGTACTTTTTCTTTTTTCTTAGCTTTAGGTTTCAAAGCTTCTTCAACAACTTCTTCAGTGGCTTTATCTTCGGTCTCTTGTTTTTTTACACGGTTCTTTTTTGGTTTTTTAGGCAGGAAAGGATCTTCTTCAACATCGTGGTTACGGTTGATCTCGAATTTCACTTCCTCTTTTTCCTCCGCGTTCTCTTCGAACGTATTGGTTTCGGGAAGCGGGATATTTCTGAATTTATTTTTCTTTTCTGCCATTGTAATAGGGTGCCAATATCCTATAAAGATAACGAGCGGGCAGGGTGCATAGATACGCTATTGCTAATGTTGTTAACCGCGAATTGTTGAAGAAAGGGGCCTATTTTTCAACTGTAAATTTCGAGATATAAGTGTTTTTTTGGGTATAAATGAGGATATTGTAAATCCCGCTTGCTAATTGGGAAATATCTATATTATTTATGTTTTCTTTTAAAGATAATACTATGCGGCCTGAATTATCTCTAATTACAATGTTGTTTATCACTTCATTTTGTGCTATTTTAAAATGAAGACGGTTACCGGTTGGATTAGGATAAACATTAAGCACTTCATTTTTTATGCTCTCATTTATTCCGGTAGCCATTGCAAAATCAGTGATCGAACGGGGAAGAAGCTGATACCCTGTCGTACAGCCGCTTGAAGGTGACGAACAATATTGCGATGCAAGTCCTGTAATGTTTACAGGTCCGGTTGGAATAGGTTGTCCTATAATAGTTGTATTCGTACTAACCACTCTCACCTCGAAGGTTTGGCTGGCTGATGCCACGGTATAATTAGCGCTTACCGGGGCAAAATTACCGGAAGCTGCAAAGGTACAATTCTGTATAGTTACTAATTGTCCCTCTACAGGTTCCGCAAGGGTGGACGGAGTAATTATCAGCGGAGATGGTAATGGTTTTCCTGACGCATGAACAGTAAAACCCTGGATGGGATTTATTTCCAGGAGATTGAAATAAAGAACGGTAGGACCGGTAATGGAAATAGAATCCCCTTTGGTAACTGCTGTAAAACCGGGAACGCTTGCCGTACCGTTATATACGGCCATACCGCCTGTTCCGTCCTGCATAAAACGAAAATTTATTCCTTGCTCTGCTGCGTTAGTAACAATTCCTCTAATGGTAACAGTTGATCCAACTGCAGCGGCCCGCGCAGCAGCAATAGACATTTGCGACCTTGCGTTAAAAGAAAGAAATATTAACGCCACTACAATAAAAAATGATCTCATGCCTGTATTTTTAGTATATCAAATTTAATACTTTATCCCTGATCTTATTTATTATTTTTTAGATAGGTCTCGCCTGTTAATTTACCCGGAACTATTGTGTATTATGATGAATTGATAAAAAAATAAACCCTCAGCCTGAATAAAAACGGAAATTTTTTAAACCGTGAGGGTTCTTTGTCCCGATAGCTATCGGGATGGCACCAGGATCGAATAAATTTTTTGAAGAGAGTGGATAAAAAATAAACCCTCAGCCTGAATAAAAACGGAAATTTTTTAAACCGTGAGGGTTCTTTGTCCCGATAGCTATCGGGATGGCACTAGGATCGAATAAATTTTTTGAAGAGAGTGGATAAAAAATAAACCCTTCAGCCTGAATCAAAACGGAATTTTTGAAACCGTGAAGGGTTTTCGGTTTGGCACCGGTGATTCCGCCGCGACTCGAACGCGGAACCGTCAGCTTAGAAGGCTGATGCTCTATCCAGTTGAGCTACGGAACCATATGCAAAGAGCTTGTTTTAGGGGCACAAATGTAATAAAAGAATCAGGGAAAATTCAATTTTTTAGGGTCATTTGTGTTTTAAGAAGGATCAGGCAAGTTTTTGGGCTGTGATTTTCGAAAAAAATCACTATAATTGAATCACAGACTAAAACTTCCTCATTATGAAAAACAGGAGAATACTATTCTTAGCTTTTGCCTTGATCATGGGTACAAACTTTGCTTTCTCGCAGGCAAAAAAACCGGCAAAAAAGAAAGCGCCCGCAAAGGCCATCAGTATTTATCTTTGCACGGATCCAAAAGACAAACTTTTCCATAAACGCAGTTCTTGCGCAGGGTTGAATAAATGCGCCAATGAGATCAAATTCATTAAGTCTGCTACAGAATTAAAAAAATGGAAGCGTAAATCATGCTCCCGGTGCCATAATAAATAAGCCAATTTAGCCGTTCTTATACCTGTCTAATTTTGGTATATTTAGGGACTTTTACGTGCACGATCTATCCATAATCATAGTTAATTACAACGTTAAGCACTTTGTTGAGCAGTGTTTGCATTCGGTATTCAATGCCTCTAAAAACCTGGATATAGAAGTGTTTGTTGTGGATAATAATTCAGTAGATGGTTCTGTTCCTTTCATCAAACAAAAATTCCCGCAGGTTAAATTAATTGAGAATAAAATGAACACCGGTTTTGCTGTGGCGAATAACCAGGCTATCAGGCAGAGTTCAGGAAAATATGTTCTTTTATTGAACCCTGATACAGTTGTCCAGGAAGATACTTTTGAAAAAACAGTTGCATTCATGAACGAACATCCTGATGCGGGTGGTTTAGGAATAAAAATGTTCGATGGAAAAGGTAATTTTCTTCCTGAATCAAAACGCGGATTGCCAACGCCTGCAGTTGCTTTTTATAAAATATTCGGCTTAGCAAAATTGTTTCCTAATTCAAAAAAATTCGGTCAGTATCATTTAACGTATTTAGATAAGGATAAAACGCATGAGATCGATGTGTTGAGTGGCGCTTTTATGTTGATGCGGAAAGAAACTTTAGACAAAGTTGGTTTGTTAGATGAAACTTTTTTCATGTATGGTGAGGATATTGATCTTTCGTACCGGATCACCTTAGGCGGTTATAAAAATTATTATTTCGCCGATTCGAGTATCATTCATTACAAAGGAGAAAGTACGAAGAAAAGTAGTGTGAATTATGTGATCGTTTTTTATAAAGCGATGGCCATTTTCGCACAAAAACATTTCAGTTCCGGGAATGCAAAACTGTTCAATTTTTTAATTTATCTTGCTATTTATTTACGGGCAGCAGGCGCACTTTTTGCACGTTTTGTGAAACAATCATTTTTTCCTGCGATAGATTTCGCTCTTATTTTAACGGGTTTGTATTTAATAAAAGATATTTACGAATTGCAGATCAAATTCAATAACGATTATTATTCCAAACGCCTGATCGATCTTGCGTTTCCTATTTATACTTTGATCTGGATGTTCTTCAGTTACCTGAGCGGCGGCTATGATAAACCCTTTCGCTTTTTAAAAATGATCCGCGGGGTTTTGGTGGGAACTGCGATCATTTTGATCATGTATTCTTTGTTACCCGAAAATTACCGTTTCTCCCGCGCCCTGATCTTATTCGGAACGGCGTACACAGTTTTGGTGTATTTATTAACGCGTGTCGTTTATAATGCGGCAGGGATATCCCAATTTAAATTCAAGACAGAGCAAAAAAGTAAACGCATTGTAATTATTGGAAGCGAAGAGGAGTTCGATCGCGTGTTCGGTTTATTAAAAGAAACACGTATTAACGCAGGTTTCGTTGGTTTTGTAAGTAATGACGATAATGGTGTAAAACATCCTTATTATATCGGGAATTTCAACCAGATCAATGAAATGGTGGATGTTCACGCCATCAACGAGATCATTTTTTGCGCGAAGAATATTTCTTCCCAAAATATCATTGATAAGATGCTGACCCTTGTTACAAAAGGAGTTGATTTTAAAATTGCACCGCCCGAAAGCCTGTCAATTATAGGAAGTAATAGTATTGATACCGCCGGAGATCTGTATGTGATTGATATCAATAACGTCGGTAAACCCGAGAATAGAAGAAAGAAACGTTTATTCGATCTTACTTCCTCAGGATTGTTATTGTTAGCCTCTCCAATTTTAATTTTCATCCAAAAGCGTAAATTGAATTTCATCAGTAATTGTTTTAGGGTGTTATTGGGGATTTATTCCTGGGTTGGATATGGAAAAGCTCCGAGAAAAGATCTGCCTGCTATAAAACCCTCGGTGTTAACGCCGGCAGATGCTTCAAAAACAGAATTGCAAGCCGATAAGATCAATCTTCTTTTCTTGTCATACTCTAAAGATTATTCAGTGGAAAAAGATATCAAAATATTATTTAGCTCACTTAAAAACCTCGGAAACTAAAATTCCTCCTGACTTAAGATCCGGAATTCTTTTGGCAGATAATTATTAATGCGGTTATCCAATACTTTTACCCAACCCAAGCCCTGAGCTTTATAGGTCATTAAACCAATTCCTTTTCCGGCTTTTACATTCACATTCTCTTTCTTTAAAAAAGAAATGGCTTGTTCTTTGCTCAACTCAATTCTGTTAACTGACTTATTCAAATAAATACTTAACGCGAATTCGTGATGCGGTATAAGGTCCTGGTGTTTTAATTCTCCCAATGTAGTTCCGGTTTTTTTGAAATAAATATTGGTTCCGTACGAATTCATGAAATCAAAAAGAGAGGCATTCACTAATTTAAATTCATTCTGGAAGCGGAAAATTTTATGGAATGATTTCGGGCCAATTTTATCTTTTAAAGGTTCGAATTCTTTTTTTGTGATCTCTTCAAAAGCGAATTTTTTAATTTTTCTGTGATGAAGTTCAGGTTCACCTTTTTTCTTCAAAACTGAACAAAAGAAACCTTCACTTTTAGTTAAGTACGGATAGAAGCGATAACCTAATCCTGTTTCAATGATATTCCAGGTTTTCTCCAGTGGGATCTGTACTAATTCAAGATCAAATTCTTTCATCATCCATTCCACTTCCATTTCATTTTCTTCTTTCGAATAGGAGCAGGTTGAATAAATAAAAATGCCGCCCGGTTTTAAACCCGGCAGACAATCAGCAACAATTCTTTTCTGACGGGTACTGCAAAGATTTACATTATCCAAACTCCATTCATTAACAGCCTCAGGTTGTTTTCTGAATAATCCCGAACCGCTGCAAGGAACATCAGCAACAATAACATCAAAAACCGAACCTAATTTTGAAAAAACCTGCGGATCACAATTGGTAACTGCAGTATTGCAAGTTCCCCATTTGCTTAAATTATAAGCAAGAACTTCCGCCCGGGGTTTAATAACTTCGTTACTGACCAAAAAACTTTCTTCGCTGATCAAACTATTTATCAACGTCGATTTCCCTCCAGGTGCAGCACAAAGATCCAGTACTGAAAGTTTTTGCGAAAGATCAACCGAATTTTTTAAAGCATGCGATAAGAACATTGAGCCTGCTTCCTGTACATAATAACAACCTGCATGGAACAAAGGATCGAATGTAAACGAGGGTCTTTCCTTAAGATAGAAAGCATTTTCGCACCAATTTAAGTTTTCAGCAGGTTCAAGATCAAGTTGTGTTTTTTTAAAGGGATTTAAACGGATAGAAGTAAGTTTTTCTTCTGCGTTATGAAGCTCAATAAAGGCTTTTTCATCAAAACCTTTAATGCCAATCAAACTGTTTAAAAATCGGTCAGGTAATTTCACTTTGCGTTTTCCGTTTACAAGTGTAATCAATATTTTAGCAGTCTGGAAAATAGCGACCGTAAAATATCACCAAAACGACTAACACCACCGGTGGCCCGCCGTAGAATTGAGAATTGGTGTGCCTACCAGGAGCGCTCGCAACAGGAAGCGCGTGATAAATTGTTTGAATACGGGTTGCAAAAATCCGATGTTGAGGAAATAATCACTGATCTGATCGGTTCAAATTTTCTGAATGAAGAGCGGTTTGCTATTGCATTCGCAGGAGGAAAATTCCGGATAAAAAAATGGGGAAAGATCAAAATAAAAGTGGAGTTAAGACAAAGAAAAGTCAGCGATTATTGCATAAATAAAGCGCTGGCACAAATTCCCGACAAGGATTATTTTAGTACCTTGGAAAAAATTATCATGCAGAAATTAAAACAGGTAAAAGAACCGGATAAAATTAAAAAGCATTATAAATTAATTCAGTACGCTTCTTCGAGGGGATATGAAAAAGATCTGATCGTTGATGTTCTGAAAGAAATAGAAAAACTATGAATCTCGATTTAAAAAATAAAAAAGCCATCGTGTGCGGAAGTACTCAGGGGATCGGTAAAGCAGTAGCCCTTCAATTAGCAAAAATGGGAGCAACTATAACATTGGTTGCAAGAAATGAAGATGCTTTGAAAAAAGTAAAATCCGAATTGAATTCTGATGCAGGTCAAACCCATTCGTATATGGCTGTTGATTTTGCGCATCCGGAAAAATTAAAAACTTTGCTCGATTCTTTCATGCAGCGAAATAGCCCAATTCACATTCTTGTAAATAACACAGGTGGCCCTCCTGGCGGAGCGATAAATTCTGCGAAAGTTGAAGAATTTGTTTCTGCATTCAACAATCATTTGATCTGTAACCATATTTTAGTGCAGGCTTGCATGGAAGGGATGAAAAACGCCGGTTACGGAAGGATCATAAATGTTATTTCCACTTCAGTAAAGCAACCCCTTCCGAATTTAGGAGTTTCAAACACCATTCGTGCGGCAGTTGGGAACTGGGCAAAGACCTTAGCGAATGAACTTGGAAAATTTAATATCACCGTAAATAACGTTTTACCGGGCGCCACAAGCACTCAGCGCCTCGAAAGTATCATAAATACAAAAGCCACTAAAAACGGTTTAGGAGCAGATGCTGTTAAAGCAGAAATGTTGCACGAAATCCCTATGGGACGGTTCGCAGATCCTTCTGAAATTGCATCGGCGGTCGCTTTTTTAGCCTCACCCGCAGCATCTTACATCAACGGGATAAATTTACCGGTGGATGGTGGGCGGACCTCAAGTTTATAGTTTTCCTCCTAAACCCATAAAGTCCTTACAGATTTTAGTATTATCATCCTGAGCTTGCCGAAGGATTAACACCGCCTTGTTTACAACTAAAGAGCTCCGTTTCAGGGGCTTTTCTTTTTTAAATTAGTTTTGCTAAGTACCGAATTTTGCACTATTTTAACCTTTTATTTCAAGAATGGGGTAGAGGTCTATCTCATTGGTTAATAGTGTAAAACAATTTAAATTCAATACTAATGAAAAAAGTATTAGTTATTTTAAGTTTGATGTCGTTTGGCTTCGCAGCAAACGCTCAATTCGGTATCAGTGCAGGCGTAAGCGGCATGAAATTCAACGGTGACGTTGGCAAAGAACGAAACACCAATTATTTTGGTGATGCCCGTATGGGTTACAACTTCGGTGTCGATTACCGTGTAGGAAAAATTTTAGGCTTTGGCCTGAACGGGATCTACGGCACGCTTCAGGGCACCGATAACTCAGTGAATTCCCACAGGAATTTCCAATCCAAGATCATGGGTGGTGAGTTCAACATAATGGCTTTTTTCGATAAAGTAAAAGATTCGATCGGGATGGCATCACCATTCATCTCCGTAGGTATCGGTTACCTGAAATTTAACCCGATGGGCGATATGAAGGACCAGAACGGAACCACGTACAAGTATTGGGCAGACGGATCGATCCGTGACCTCACGGAATCAACTGCGAACGAATCGTATTCAATAATTTTGAAACGTGATTACTCTTATGAAACTGAATTGAAAGATTCTCTTTCGAGCTTCAGCAAGAGCACACTTTATATCCCGATAAATTTAGGATTGAAATTCCAAATGGGATTACGGACAAGTGTTCGTTTCGCTGTGAACTATAACATGGCGCTCACAGATTACATTGATGCTTACAAGAATGGCGGAAACGACAGCTGGATAGCAGGAAATATCACCTTGAATTACAATTTCACTAAAAAACCAAAAGACGAATATGCGAATATCGACTTCACTGCGATCGATAACGCTGATTACGATAATGATGGTGTTGTTGACAGCAAAGACGATTGCTTAGGAACTCCGAAAGGGGCGAAAGTTAATGGTCATGGTTGTCCAAGTGATACCGATGGTGATGGTATTGAAGATTACATGGACACAGAGCCAAACACAAAGCCCGGTGCTAAAGTGGACGGTTTTGGTGCAACCATTAACGAAGAAGATTATGCAAAACGCCAGTTAGAGTGGGATTCATTAGCTATCGAACGTAGCGAAGGATTCAACGTAGCGCCAAGTTTAAACTACTTGAAACAAGTAGAGACCAAAGCTAAAGAGGTGAAAGAAAAATCAGGTAAAACAACAAAAGTACCTGAGGAGTTGCAGCCTGCCGATATAAACCGGGATGGTTATATCTCGGCAGAAGAGATTACGAAATCAATCGATTCCTTCTTCGATGGAGCCTCGAGCTTCAACGTTGAAAGATTAAATCGACTGATCGATTTCTTCTTTGAACAATAACTAAACCTATGATAAAATACCTATTTGTAACACTTAATTCACTAGCACTATTTTTCTACAGTTTGTTTTTAGATAACGGAACTGTAACAGTAAAAGGAAACTTCCCCGCTAACATAAAGCCGGGAACCGAAGTAACCGCCGAATTAATTGTCAACAAGGGTAGCATGGGAGGGTTCGCTAAATTGCAAATAGAAGTACCTGAAGGAGTGACTGTAAAAGAGTCAGATAGCAAAGGAGCCACGTATTCGTTTGCCGGTGGAATTGGTAAATGGATCTGGACAGGGGTTCCTTCAGACCAGGAGTTTACTGTTAAATTGATCTTAGTGGCGGATGCATCGGTTAGCGGAACCAAACAAATAGGAGCAAAATATTCTTACGTAGAGAACAACAATAAACAAATTGTAGAAATGACACCTGTTGAAGTTGTATTTGGCGAAGGAAGTTCAACACCGGCTGTTGCAGAAACAACACCTGCAGCAACCCCGACAGTTGATGCAACTGCAGCAAAAACCGCTGAAACACCAACTATCTCAACAGGTGACGAACCAAATAGTTTAGTATCGGTAGTGCGTACCATCACTAAAGGAGCAACCTCTAACGACTGGATGATCAACCTTAAAATTAAGAAAGACGGCATCAAAGGATTTGCACGTTACAGTGATGTGTTACCGGAAGGATTCACAGCAAAAGAAGGTAAGGTCAATGGCAGTTCTTTCTCCGTAGCAGATGGAAAAATAAAATTCGTGTGGGTGAATGTACCAACAGAACCGGATCTGGAGATCTCTTATACATTAAGCGGAACTCATAAAGACAATATTAATTTAGAAGGTGAATTTTCTTACTTAGAAAGTAACCAGTCTAAATTCTTTAAAATGCCGGGAGAAAAATTACCGTTTTACGATGCGCCAGTTGCTGTAGAAACAAAAACAGAAACGCCTGCAGTTGATACAAAAACAGAAACACCGGTTGCTGTAGAAACGAAAACAGAGGCGCCTGTAGCAACTGAAACAAAAACAGAAACACCAACGAATACACAGCCAACAGAAAATACAGCAAAAATGGGTGGTGATGTTTCTTATTGCGTTCAGATCGGTGCTTACACAAATCCTGCGGTTACATCTTCTAAATTAGGAAGCATGTATGGTATCTCTGAGAATATCAGAAGCGAAATGGCAGGCGGCATGACAAAATTCATGGTAGGAAAATTTATGGAATACAGACTAGCACGTAACCACCGGGAGACTGTAAAAGGAAAAGGTGTGAACGATGCTTTTGTTACAGCATATAACGGTCCGGTAAGGATCACAGTGCAGGAAGCATTGATGATCTCGAGCCAGAAATGGGTGAGATAAATTATTAACAAGGTATACAATTTATGAGGTGGCTCTATAGCTTCATTTGTACTTTTCTCTTAGTGTCTGTGTCAGTCGCACAAGAGGACACTTCATATACCGTGCCTGATCCTAAAGCGCCAATGGTGCCGCCTTATTCAATCGACTATTTTAATAACAACGCAGCTGCAATTCCAAAGGACACAAATGCGCCTCCGCAATTACCCGGGCCTCCGGTCTTCAAGCCAAAAGTTGCTTTAGGGACAGGAATGCTTTCTTTTTATGGCGATCTTTATAGTAAACATTACCAGGCACCGTGGGTGTCAAGAGTTGGATTTGATCTGAATGTATCTCACCGTTTGAACCGCTACCTTCAAATCAATTTCAATATTCTCTTTGGAAAATTAGGTGCTTTTGAAAATACGCCGACGCGCCATGAAAATTTCCAATCAGAGATCCGTGCCGGCGGATTGAATTTAATGTATGATTTCGGGAATTTCATTCCTGACCAATACCGTATCCGTCCATGGATCAGTGTTGGTGTTACCAGTTTTGAGTTCTTGTCTAAAACAGATCTTATGGATAGGAACGGAGAAACGTATCATTACTGGAGTGATGGTTCTATTAAGAATATGCCGGAAGGAAGTGCGGGTTCGCAATTTGCAAAAGATCTTGTACGTGATTATAAATATGAAACTGATATACGCGAAAGAAATGCAGACGGTTTCGGAAAATATCCTGAACGTTCATTCGCATTTCCATTAGGATTTGGTGCCATCATGGAAATTTCCCCACGCTTCGATTTCAAGGCGGGAGTTCAGTATTACCTGACCACAACTGATATGGTGGATGGTATAAGTAACAAGAGCGTTGGTAACCGTGCGGGCACAAAAAGCAAAGATAAATTTGTTTACAGTTCTATTGCTTTACAGTATGATCTTGTAGCTGACAGAAAAGCAAAAACACAAATGGAGGACACATTATCTGATGCTTATTATGACGGTGTGGATTGGTTAGCAATTGAAAATTCAGATAATGATAAAGACGGAGTAAAAGATTCTGAAGATGATTGCCAGGGAACTCCCGGAGGTGTTAAAGTGAATAAAAAAGGATGTCCGCTGGATGATGATGGAGATGGCGTTCCGAATTATATGGATGATGAGAATCCATCACCAAAAGGATTTGAAGTAAATATGCATGGTGTAGCACAAACAGATGAATTCTGGCAAAGCTGGTACGATCATTATTTCGACACAGTAGGTATTGATAAGACAACAGAGATCATTGGTAACGCTTTTGATTTCGCAAGTACAAAACCTAAAACAAATGCAAATGTAAATGAACAACGTGTGTACACAATTGAATTAGCGCGTTATTTAGGAGGTGTACCAAGTGATGAGATGGCTTTCCTGTTAAGTATCGGGGATATTAAATCTACAATTCTTGAGGACGGGTCAACTGTTGTATATACGGCCGGTACCTACGAAGATGTGAAGATGGCAATACAACGTCGTGATGAATTCAGGGCAGAAGGAAATAAAGCATCGCAGGTTGGTTACTTTAAGAATGAAAAATATTTCTCTATGACCGAAGAGGAATTACAAAAGGCGTTAGCCGGTGGAACAAGTACCGCAGCAACAAATACGAACGCAGCTACTACAAACACTGCAAGTGCAACAGATAATTCATTCGCAAAAGGTGGTATTGTTTACCGCGTTCAATTAGGAGCTTACAAGAACAGGATCTCGTTAAATGCTTTCAATAACTCAGCGAATGTTGTAGAATTAAAAACTGAAGAAGGAACTTACCGTTATGTAACAGCCGGTCATAAAACTGTTGCAGAAGCTGCGGCTAAAAAAGCGGATCTGTACTTATTAGGATACACCGATGCATTCGTTACTGCCTATAAAAATGGAAAACGTATTGCGATGAATGAAGCCGGTGCGACAATGTCAACTAAAGAAAAAGAAGACTTGAATGAGAACAAGACCTTCAGTTCAGTGGATAAGTCATTGATCAATTTCAAGATCCAGATCGGCGCGCTTAAAAAACCCGGGCAGGTCAAGGATATGGATGAGCGCGTTAAAGATCTTGGCGAAGTTAGTAAACAGACCACAGCTACCGGTAGCGTGAGGTATACCATCGGTAAATATGCAGGTTATGATGCGGCTGAAAAAGCACGTAAAGAGATGGAAGATAAAGGCTTCCCTGAGGCTTTCATTATAGCTACTTTTAAAGAAGAGATCATCTCATTGCAAGAGGCGATGGAGCTTTTAAAATAAGGTTTAACACTTTTTAGATTAACATATCCATCAATTTTTAGTACTTTTATTTAAAATTCTAGAACATGAAAAAAGTAATTATATCAGCATTAGCTTTAGTGTTTTTTACTGCAACATCATTAGTTGCCCAGGACGATAAAAAACAAGAGCCGAAAAAGAAAGAAGAGAAAAAGGAAGAAACTAAACAAGAGCCTGCTCCGGGCGGAACCCGTATGGCGATCAACGAAAAAGGCCTGCCTTCTAAAAAGAAAACTAATAGCTCAACATCTAAAACCGACGAAACTAAAAAAGAAGAGCCGAAGCACTAATCTCTTACATAAACATTTAGAAGCCGTTCAAGACCTGAACGGCTTTTTTTATTTGTATCTGACCTAATGCTAACAAAACCGACCACTTATTAAGCAATATGGTATTTGTACATAGATCGGTGATGAATTGCTATAAAATCACTATATTTATTAGTAAAAAAAGGGACCATTGCTTAAGCTAAAAATTAGCATTTAGTGGCATGGTTTTTGAAATAATTGTAGTATGAAAACATCCCTTGCTATTTGTTTGTTCCTGATCTTAAGTATCAGGATGTACGCTCAAAAAGGAACTAATGACTCACTTGCCGGTTTTGATAATGTACATTTTCAGGAACATCTTTCTGAAATAAAAGATAAAGTAGGCAGAGAAAATTTTACCAGGAACGCAGAGCGGAATTTCATCAGAACAAAATATTATCCGGCACCTGCAAGAACATTTCCTTTATCGGCTTCATCCAGTACTTGTGGTAATTTTGATTTTGAAGATGGTAATGCAAATGGCTGGACTATTGGAGGAGATTTTCAGATAATGTCCGGTTCAGGTATAGATCCCTTTGGAGGATTTCCTGTGGTATGTCCGGGTGGTAACTTTTCGCTGCGTTTAAATGATAATAACACAAACGCTGGTACTTGCAGTCCTCCGGGCTCAAAAACAACTTTCACTGCCTCTGCTTCAAGAACTATTGCTATTACGGCAGCTAACGCTATTATCAATGTGAATTATGCAGGTGTGATCCTTAATTTCCCTCACCCTCAAAATGCAGCGGCCAATTTTAGGATCGAGTTTTATGACCAGTTCAATAATCCTATTACCGCACCCACAAGTTATACTGCGTGTTGGGCCAATCCTCCGGGCGGGGTTGTGGCAAACATGCCTACTTCTTCGGGTACTTCAACCGTCCAGGGTTTACAGATCTGTAGTTACGGACAATATCCTACAGCTTATTTTCCTTGGCAAACCCAAACATTTAATTTTTCAGCTTTTATAGGATCGAACATAACAATAAAATTATCAGCCGATTGGTGCTTGTATCAATATGATTGGGGTTATGCTTATTTTGATGTTTGCTGTGATAATACCAATTGCAATAAGATCGCTGTTCTTAATGTTGATGAAAATGAAAAGGAAACATTAAAGATCTATCCAAATCCTGCCAAAAACATTTTGAATATTGATTGTGGAAAATTAAAAACACCAATGTTGGTGGTTTATAATTGTCTGGGACAAGAAGTCATGAGGAGGAATTTATCTGCTAATAAGAATCAGATTCAATTGGATGATCTTTCGGATGGCTTATATTTATTCTCTATTTACTCTCAAAACAAGCAAGTTAAGCAAGGGAAACTGGTTAAAGAATAAGGAAAAAATTCCCTCCCTTTTTTAAATTAATTCTTATATATTTGGGCTTCATTTTTAGAAACCTAAATACCGTTTACTATGAGCAAAATTAAAGTAGCCAATCCTGTTGTAGAATTAGATGGCGACGAAATGACCCGCATTATCTGGAAGTTCATTAAAGATAAATTGATCCTTCCATACTTAGATATCGATATTAAATATTACGACTTAGGTGTTGAGTACCGCGATCAAACAAACGATCAGGTTACAATTGATGCTGCTGAAGCTATTAAGAAATACCAGGTTGGTATCAAATGTGCAACCATTACTCCGGATGAAGCACGCGTTGAAGAATTCAAATTAAAGCAAATGTGGAAATCACCGAACGGGACCATCCGTAATATTTTAGATGGAACTGTTTTCCGTGAGCCCATTGTTTGTAAAAATGTACCGCGTTTAGTTACTAACTGGACGTCTCCGATCATCGTTGGCCGTCACGCATTCGGTGATCAGTACCGCGCAACAGATTCAGTGATCAAAGGAAAAGGAAAATTAACCATGACCTTCACACCTGAAGACGGCGGAGCTCCGGTAGTTCATGAGGTTTATAATTACAAAGGGAACGGGGTTGCTTTATGTATGTACAATACAGAAGAGTCTATCCGCGGATTCGCTCATTCTTGTTTCAATGTTGCATTGAATAAAAAATGGCCTTTATATTTATCTACAAAGAATACTATCTTAAAAAAATACGATGGTTTCTTTAAAGATATTTTCGAAGAGATCTATCAAAAAGATTACGCAGCAAAATTCAAAGCAGCAGGTATCGTTTACGAACACCGTTTAATTGACGACATGGTTGCATCTGCATTAAAATGGAACGGAAGTTTCGTTTGGGCTTGTAAGAATTATGATGGAGATGTTCAATCAGATTCAGTAGCACAAGGTTTTGGTTCATTAGGTTTAATGACATCAGTTCTTGTTACTCCGGATGGAAAAATTATGGAAGCTGAAGCTGCGCACGGAACAGTGACCCGTCACTACCGCGACCATCAGGCAGGTAAACCAACTTCTACAAATCCAATTGCAAGTATTTTCGCATGGACACGTGGTTTAGAATTCCGCGGTAAATTAGATGGTAATAACGAATTAATGAAATTCGCTAAAGCGTTAGAAGAAGTTTGTGTTGAGGTGGTAGAAAGCGGAAAAATGACCAAAGACTTAGCGGTTTGTGTTCATGGAAACAAAGTTGAGCATGGTAAACATTATCTTTACACTGAGGAATTCTTAAACGAATTAGATTCAGCGTTAAAAAAGAAATTGTCGAAATAACAGATCTTATAAAAATCACTGAAAAAGCCTCATTTTGAGGCTTTTTTTGTTAAAAATCGTCCGAATTGTTCATTTTTTCGACAAAAAACGTCGAAAATGTGGTTTTTTAAAAATAAAAAAATGCTACTTTTGACCCCAACTAACTAAACCCGAAGGATTGAAAAAATCCAACAGGTTAAACTAAAACTAACAACAATGAAGCTAAACGAAATCCAGGATCTCATTAAGTTCGTTTCCAAAAGCGGGGTAAATGAAGTTGAACTGGAAACTAAGGAGATCAAAATCGTTATTAAAACCGGCAAACAATCAGGTCCTGTGGTTTACCAAAACCCGACCCCGGTTATTACAACTCCAACTCAAATGGTAACTCACGCACCGGTGCATAATCCTACTCCGGTTGCAGAAACAAAAACTACACCAACTCCAACTTCAAACGGAAATGGTGCTGATGAATCAAAATACATAACTATTAAATCACCAATGATCGGTACGTTCTACCGTTCTCCTGGTCCTGATAAACCTGTGTTCGCTAACGTAGGTGATGACGTAACTCCGGGTAAAGCGGTTTGTATCATTGAAGCAATGAAATTATTCAATGAGATCGAAAGCGATGTAAAAGGGAAGATCGTGAAGGTTCTCGTAAATGATGCGACGCCTGTTGAGTATGATCAGCCATTATTCTTAGTAGACCCAAATTAAAAAAGTTATCAGTTATTGGTTATTAGGTTATAGGTTTCTGTAACTAATAACCGATAACCCTATAACCAATAACATTCAAATTATGTTTAAAAAAATATTGATCGCAAACAGGGGAGAGATCGCGTTACGCGTAATAAGAACCTGTCGCGAAATGGGAATAAAAACTGTAGCGGTTTACTCAACGGCCGATAAGGATTCGTTGCACGTAAAATTTGCTGATGAAGCAGTGTGTATTGGTCCGCCCCCAAGTAAGGAAAGTTATCTAAGCATGTCGAGTATCATTGCAGCTTGCGAAATTACTAATGCTGATGCTATTCATCCCGGGTATGGTTTCTTAAGTGAGAATGCGAAATTCTCTGAGATCTGCCGCCAGAATAAAATTAAGTTCATTGGTGCATCTCCTGAGATGATCAACCAGATGGGAGATAAAAGTAACGCAAAAGCGACAATGAAAAAAGCCGGTGTGCCTTGCGTTCCAGGTTCTGACGGATTGTTGGCTGATGTTGAAGAAGCGAAAAAAGTTGCCAAAGAAATTAAGTATCCTGTTATAATTAAAGCTACTGCCGGTGGCGGTGGAAAAGGGATGCGCATTATCTGGAAAGAAGAAGACCTGCAAGAACTCTGGGACAGTGCAGTTCATGAAGCAACAGCTGCTTTCGGGAATGGTGCGATGTACATGGAAAAATACATTGAAGAGCCACGCCACATCGAAATTCAAATTGTTGGTGATGCACACGGAAAAGCTTGTCATTTAAGTGAGCGTGATTGTTCAATTCAACGCCGTCATCAAAAATTAGTGGAAGAAACACCTTCTCCATTTATGACTCCGGAATTACGCGAAGCAATGGGCGATGCCGCTGTGAAAGCTGCTTTATCGATCGCGTACGAAGGAGTAGGGACAGTTGAATTCTTAGTGGATAAGCACCGTAATTTCTATTTCATGGAAATGAATACGCGTATCCAGGTAGAGCATCCGATAACGGAAGAAGTAATTAACTACGATTTAATTCGTGAACAAATATTAGTTGCAGCAGGTGTGCCTATTTCAGGAAAGAATTATTACCCTGTATTACATGCTATCGAGTGCCGTATCAATGCAGAGAACCCATTCATGAATTTCATTCCTTCTCCGGGAGTAATTACAACATTACATACACCGGGTGGACATGGTATCCGTGTGGATTCGCATGTGTACAGTGGTTACAGGATTCCACCGAACTATGATTCTATGGTTGGGAAATTAATTACTGTAGCACAAACACGTGAAGAAGCCATTGCAAAAATGCACCGTGCTTTAAGTGAGTATGTAATTGAAGGGGTAAAAACAACCATTCCGTTCCACTTAAAATTAATGCAGAACGAAGATTTCAAAAAAGGAAATTATACAACCAAATTCCTCGAGACCTGGGATTTTAAAAACGCATAGCGATTACTAATCAGTACGAATATACAAATCAAGGCCCCGTTAAAAGCGGGGTTTTGTTTTAAGGAAAATGGAAATAGAAAAAATAAGAAAATATTGTTTAGCTCTTCCTTATGTAACCGAAGATATTAAATGGGGACATGACCTTTGTTTTTGCATTGCAGAAAAAATGTTCGTGGTTGTTGGAGTAGATTCAACTCCTGTTTCGGCATCATTCAAAACTTCCGATGAGGAATTCGATAAACTCTCAACAAAAAAAGGATTTAAGCCGGCGCCTTATGTGGCGAGATATAAATGGATCTATGTGGAGGATATTAAATTGATGAGCGATAAAGATTGGAAGCAAAGGATACAAACGGCCTATGATCTTGTGAAAGCTAAACTTCCTAAATCTGTACTTAAATCACTAAAATAGATCAACTTTATTTGAAACTCGATGTCATGGTGAGCTTGCCGAACCACGACACGAGTACAAACAAATTAGCCCCTGAGCTTGACGAAGGGGCTTCACCCGCGCTTCGTCAAGCTCAGCGCGTTCTCTTTTTAACTTCACTTATGGTTCGGCATGCTCACCATGACACTGTGCTCCGAAAATTATTTATGGAATTTTTCCATGACCTGCATCTCAATATAAAATCAGGTTATGAAGCTATCCATTAACAATCCCTGCCACGAGAATTGGGATGCAATGACACCCAACGAAAAAGGCGCTTTCTGTTTATCTTGTCAAAAGACTGTAGTTGATTTCAGTAAGAAAACTGTTCAGGAGATCAAAGACTTCTTCGCTGAAGTTCCGGAAACAGAATCAGTATGCGGACGATTTGAAGAAGATCAATTATCGGATGTGACCTTCGACCATTTTCATAATGATTTTAAGAAGTGGGGCTATTTTCAAAAGGCTGCAGTAGTTATGTTCTTTGTATTCGGCATGAGTTTATTTGGCTGTGCTCAAAACAGACCTGAACGTCCGATTGAAAAAATGGGTAAAGTAGCTTATGTTCGTCCGGATACTAATAAAGTAAATGGTAAAAAAGACACGACAAGAGTAAAAACTCCTATCAAAGGAAAAATAAAAGTAGTCCAGGAAAAACCTAAAAAACAAAAGCCCGAACCGAAGCATTTGATGGGTGATGTGGCGTTTGATGAACGAAAGGAGTGACTATTAACTTATTAATTATCAATGAATTATTAATTTATTTATGGAATAAGCCAAAGCGACTCATCTCAATATTAAACAAACGAAGCAGAACATTATAAAGTAAAGCACACTTTATAATAAAGTACTCTTCATTATAGACAAAGAAACTATGAAAATCGTAATTGATAACCCTTGCCACGAGAATTGGGATGCGATGACACCCAACGAGAAAGGCGCATTTTGTTTATCATGTCAGAAAACGGTGATCGACTTCAGTGTGAAAACAGTTGAAGAGATAAAAAAATTTTTCGTTGAGTTACCGCAAACTGAAAATGTGTGTGGCCGTTTTAAAGAAGAACAATTGGAAGAAATTTCTTTCGAGCATTTTTTTAAGCAATTCAAAGGCTGGAAATATTTTCAGAAAGCAGCATTGATCGCTTTTTTTATTTTCGGATTTAGTTTATTCGGAAATGCACAAAACAATAATCATCATCCGGTCATGAAAGGCGAAGTTGTTGTTGTGATGCCTCCTGATACCGGAAGAGTAAAGATCAAAAAAGACACTTCGAAAACTGTAAAACCGATCGATATCCAACATACTATGGGAGGTCCGCGTTATATCCCTGACAATAATTTCATTGATAATCTATCAGATCATGCGGTGCCTCCATCCAACGAAAAAATACAGCCTCAAAAAGAAAAGCTCATGGGGAAACCATCAGTAACAAAAAATCCTGAATAGAAGTTAAGCGCTGAGAGATATGCGCAGGACGAAGGATAATTATTCTTTAACACACCTTACAGACATATAAGCATGCCCTGCTTTCGCTGCTACTTGCATTTTTTCAGCAGCCTCTCTGTTTTTTCTTAAATAAAAGGCAGATCCCGGAGTGGTTGTCCAATAATAAGATATTTCACCAAGATTGCCATAATCACCAATGGCTCCGGGTTTTCCATATCGTAAACCGGAGGGCAAAGCATTAAAACCAGAGCTATTTGAACCGTCCCATTCGGTATTACTTTTCATTTTCTCGCCGGCAGATTTGTAGCCGCCTAAAAAATCAAACAAAGTTTTCCAATCTTCATTCGATGGAATTTTCCAACCTATTGGAGCTAATCCGCGGGGATCACTTATTGCAAAATAATTATATAATTTACCATATTTGGCATTCGAAGCCTTATTTTCGTAATAGCACCAAGCCGGCTTTTCTTCTTTCATAGCTTCCTTCCATTCTTTGTCAGTTTTTGCTTCCATAATAACTTCACCATTTCTGAAAGTAGTAACATCCAGGTTCTTCGACATCCATGTTTGGGTTCCAATTTTTATTGAATCTTGAGCTGTTATGAATAAAGAATACAGAGAGCAAAAGAAAATAAAAACGGTTAAAATATATTTTTTCATAAGTTTATTTTTTTTAATAAAGGTAAACAAAGCCCTTTAATGCCCAAAAATGAAGATTGTTTCCGTACGCTTCGTAAGGACCTGAGCTAGTGAGCAATGCTCACGCCAACTTTTTAATACAAACTCTTAATATGATTCATCGTAGAAGGATCATCCCATTCGATGTAACCTAAATATTCTTCCACCACTTTCAGTTTTTCATTCACAATGTATGTGACCGGAATGGAGTTGATATTTATTTCCGGAAATTGTTTTGTCAATTTCAAAAAGGTAAAAGTATATCCAGTTCTTTCTTTAAAGCCATTTAATTTTTCAAGAGATTCGTCAGTAATGCAGATCACATCAATGCCTTTCAGTTCAGTATCTTTTATTTTATTTATTTCCTTCAATTCTTGTACACAATTCCCGCACCAGCTGGCATAAAAGGAAACGATCAGTTTTTTTCCTTTCAGAGAATTAATGTCAAAATTTTGCCCGCCCTCATCTACGATCTCCAGTTTGGTAATATCGATACTGGGAGCCACTTTATACTTATTGTAATAAAACAGCACAATTAAACCTCCGAGAAGGGCCAAAAGCGAATAAATCCATTTTTTTTGCATAAAGAAATTAAAAGGCCATAGTTAATTGATTATCGGAGAATGGTGTTTTCGGTACAAAATTACGAATAGATTTGTGTTTTAGGTATGATATTACTACGTAAAATACTCAATTTTATATGGCGGGCCATTGTTTGCTTCGTAGTTCTGTCTGTTTTATCAGTTATTTTGTTCCGTTGGATACCTGTTCCGGTTACCCCTTTGATGCTGATCCGCTGTGTGGAACAAAAAATGGACGGCAAAAAAATGCACCTGGAGCACGATTGGGAGCCTTTTGAAAATATCACACCAAAATTGCAATTAGCTGTTGTTTGCAGCGAGGATCAGAATTATTTAAAACATTTTGGCTTCGATTGGGGGGCTATTCAAAAAGCGATGAAAGAAAATGAGCAGGGAAAACATTTCAGGGGAGCAAGTACGATCACACAACAAACTGCAAAGAATGTTTTTTTATGGCCCGGTAGAAGTTACATCAGAAAAGCATTTGAGGTTTGGTTCACTTTGCTGATCGAAATTTTCTGGAGCAAAGAGCGGATCATGGAAGTTTATCTGAACAGCATTGAAATGGGTGATGGAGTTTATGGCGCAGAAGCCGCATCTCAACATTGGTTCAGGAAAAAAGCCAGCAAATTAACAAAGGATGAAGCGGCTGCGATCGCGGCGATATTACCGAGCCCACTTAGGTATAAGGCAAATCCTCCATCGAACTATATTGCAAAACGGAAAGAATGGATAAAGCAGCAGATGAATTACTGGGGTAATAAACTGGATTACGATAAATACAAAGATGATGATGAACCTGTTAAATCATCAGGCAGTAAAAAAAGTAAGCCGTAAGCAGTATAGAATTAAGAATGCAGAATTAAGAATTGAGTATAAGAAGTAAGAATCAAGTATGAGAAATTTGACAGTAAACATAAAATAAAAAAATTACATTAAACCCGAAACCCGAAACCCGAAACCCGAAACCCGAAAAATGCGTAATCTCTTTTTCATAACGTTTTGTTTGATCTGCTTTAGCTGCGGACAATCTACTTCTGAATTTGGCATGTTAGGTTTTTCAAGGCCTGAAGCACCGCGGATTGGAAAAATTACGCCTGCTAAATACAGGGATATAGCTTTCCGTTTAGATACTTTGTTTACAAAAATGGCGGGATCACGTGGATTCAATGGTTCTGTGATCGTAGCAAAAGATGCTGAGGTCATTTATCAGAAAGCGTTTGGATTTGCTGATAAGGAAAAAAATGTTCCTCTAACGGACACTACTGCTTTTCAATTAGCTTCGGTATCAAAAGTAGTTACGGCAACAGCTGTGATGTTATTAGTTGAAAAGGGACTCATAAAACTGGACGACACCTTCGCTTCTTATTTCCCGGAATTTCCTTACCCGGCAATTACAGTTAAGCATTTATTATCGCACCGTTCCGGTTTACCGAACTATTTATACTTTTTAAATGATATTGTAACCAGTCATTCAATGGTGTTAACGAATAGTGAGGTCTTGCGGTTAATGATAGAAAAAAGACCGGCCCTTTATTTGCAGCCTAACCGGGCATTCAATTATTGTAATACCAATTACGCGCTGCTTGCGCTCCTGATAGAAAAAGTGTCGAAGAAAACATTCTCTAATTTTTTACGGGAAGAAATTTTTCTTCCTTTAGGCATGAAACATTCGGGAACAATTTTGAGCCTGGATGTTTTTGAAGACTGTATTTGTAAACCATACGATACCAAATGGAAACCGATCGAGCGTGAAGCTGCGGATTATGTCGTTGGAGATAAAAGCATTTATTCTACACCATACGATATGTTCTTATTCAGCGAAGCTTTATACCAGGGAAAATTATTGAACGCGGAAAGCCAGGCTTTAGCTTACACAGCATTAAGTCGTGAAAAGAAACAAAGTAATTATGGTTTAGGCTGGAGGATGAAAGATTTTAAAGACCAGGAAAAGAAAGAAGTATTCCACAACGGCTGGTGGCATGGCTACAGAACAGCATTTCACAGAAGGTTGAGTGATAAAATAACGATCGTTGTGTTAAGTAATCAATTGAACAGAACCGCTTATCAAACCTATAAAATTTACCAGGCGATTGATGCCGATACTTCATTCGGAGGTGAATCTGACGTAGAATGATCGATTATCTAAAAGTTCAAAAGACCTCCCGTATTGTAACAGAAGGAGACAATAATCCTGAACTGAGATCAGTTTGGTTAGTGGCGCATGGGTACGGACAACTCACTCCTTTTTTCATTAACAAATTCGGAAAATTATTTTCCAAAGAAAATTTATTTATTGTCCCGGAAGGATTACACCGTTATTATTTGAATGGCTTCAGTGGAAAAATTGGAGCGAGCTGGATGACAAGCGAAGAGCGTGAAAAAGATATTGAAGATTATTGTTCGTATTTAGATGCAGTTTATGAAAAGTATATAATGCCTCTTGATAAAAAAGTAATTGTGAATGCATTGGGATTCTCCCAGGGAGGTGCAACAATTTGCAGATGGGCAGCACACACCAAATTCAAAATTGATAATTTAATTGTGTGGGGCAGCGTTATTCCGCCGGATATGACCCAGATGGCTATCGGGAGGGAAAGTGAGCTTCAGAAATTAAGAACCTTGAACTGGTACTATGTAGCAGGCGATAAAGATGAATTATTATCAGACAAGAGGAGGGTAGAGCAGTTGGAAATTTTAGAAAAGAACGGCATAAAACCAAATTCTATTCATTATCAGGGCGGGCATGATATCTTAGAAGAAACCCTGTTATTACTGAATAAAAATGTGTTAAAAAAACAATAACCTTTTCCTACAATCATTACTATAATGTTATTTTTGCATAGATGTTAACTCTGTACATAAAAGAGATCCGAAGCTTTTTAAGCTCACTGATCGGTTATGTTGCGATCGGTGTATTTATTACTCTGATCGGCGCGTTCATGTGGTTAATTCCGAGTGAAAGTACCGGCACCAATGTTTTAGAGAATGGTTTCGCTAACATTGATCCCCTTTTCGTTTTAGCGCCCTGGGTCTATTTATTTTTAATTCCTGCTATTACCATGCGGACTTTTTCTGAAGAGAAAAAAACAGGAACTATTGAATTACTATTGACCCGTCCTTTATCCGATATGCAAATTGTGTTCGCAAAATATTTGGCGGGTTTTACTTTAGTTATGATCTCTCTTCTCCCAACATTGATCTATTATTATACCGTAAGTAAATTGGCAGCCGATCACCGTGTCGGTATTGACACAGGCGGTATGTGGGGTTCTTACATTGGCCTTTTATTTTTAGGAGCGGGGTTTGTTTCTATCGGGATCTTTGCTTCAGCGGTTGCAGAGAACCAGGTGATCGCTTTTATCATAGCACTTCTTTTGTGTTTCTTCTGTTATACAGGTTTCGAATACATCGCCATTTCAGGTTTGTTCGGAAAGTATGATGCATTGGTGAAATCATTAGGGATCAATCATCATTATGTGAGTATGAGTCGTGGTGTTATTGATACACGCGATATGATCTATTTTTTAAGTTTGATAGCTATCTTCAATATTTCAACAAAATTAGTTCTGCAGAGCCGAAAATGGTAAGTGAGAAAAAACATACAACCGGGCATAAACGCAAAGACATTACGAACTTTGTGATGACAGCGGCCATTGTTATACTCGCCAACTTTGTATTGTCATTCTACTTTGCCCGTTTCGATCTTACTTCAGAAAAACGGTTCACTTTAGCTGAATCCACACGTAAATTATTAAAGGAGCTGGATGATGTTGTTTACCTGAAAATATATCTCGAAGGTGACCTGAATCCTGATTTCACACGTTTACGGAATGAAACGAAAGAAATATTAGATGAGTTCCGTGCCTATTCCAATAACCAGATCGATTATGAATTCATTAACCCGGGCGAAAATCCGGATAGAAGTGAAGTTGAGAAGATAGAAAGGCAGTTGTATGAAAAAGGTATCACACCTGAACAGGTATTTGATAAAAGTAAAAAAGCACAGAAAGTAACGCAATCCTTTTTGTGGCCGGGGGCTCTTGTAACTTATAAAGGCCGTGAATTGCCGTGGCAAATTTTCAGACGCCAGGGTAGCGGCGGGGTTACAATGGAAATGAGTGTGAATAATTCTGTCCAGGAATTAGAATACGGCATCACGAATACTATCCGTAAGCTACAAGTGCCACGCAAACCGGAGGTAACATTTATTGAAGGTCATGGCGAGCTGGATACTTTACGCCAATATGATCTTATGCGTTCGCTTGGTGAGTATTATAATGTGAACCGCACTACGATCAATCAAAGGTTGGATGCTTTGCAGGCAACGAACGTAATTGTTATTTCGCAGCCCGATTCTGCGTTTGATGAGAAAGATAAATTCATCATTGATCAATATATCATGAAGGGTGGAAAAGTATTGTGGATGATCGATCCTGTTTACCTGAATATGGATACATTCCGTTTGAAAGGTTTTACGCTTGGGTTCAATAATGAATTAAACCTGGGTGATATGTTGTTTAAGTACGGTGTACGTTTAAATCCAAACTTGGTCCAGGATATTAATTGCGCCACTATTCCTGTAAATATGGGTTTTAAGAACGGGCAGCCGAATTGGAAACCTTTCCAATGGTTATATAGTCCGTTGATCATGCCGGATCTCGATCATCCTATTGTAAAGAACCTCGACCTGATAAAAATGGAATTTGTCAGTACTATCGATACAGTCTCAGCAAAGGGTATTAAAAAAACAATTCTCCTGCACAGTTCGCGATATTCTAAAGTTCAGCCTACACCGGCGAGAGTAGCCCTGGCCATGGTTCAGTTCAAGCCAAAGGAATCGCAGTTCAATAATCCATATCAACCTGTAGCATGTTTGCTCGAGGGAGAATTCAATTCCAATTATGAGAACCGTTTACCGCAGGCTATTATGAATGATTCCGTGATCGCTTTCAAAGCCCACGGCAAGAAAACAAAAATGATCGTGATCGCAGACGGTGATATTGCAAAAAATGAATTTGAAAAAGGGCAGCCGCTCCCGCTTGGGTTCGACAGGTATACTAAACAGGTTTTCGCTAACAAAACATTTTTACTGAATTGTTTTAATTATTTGTTGGATGATGAGGGCTTGCTTCAGCTTCGTGCCCGCGAAATAAAATTACGTTTGCTGGATAAAAAGAAAATTGATGGTAAAGAAGGAAAATGGCAGTTGATCAATATTGCATTACCACTCGGACTTGTTATTCTTCTCGGTGTTATCCAGTTTTATATCCGTAAGAGAAAATACGCCAGCTGACACGATGGTCATTCCGAACTTGCTTCGAAATTTTTAAGATGCTGAAATCAGTTCAGCATGGCCGCCTCATTTCAACTTCTCATTTCCTTTATGCCGCTCACTATCTCTTGAAGTTTTCTTTTCCAGATTTTTTTTCAGCGCATCTTCTAAATTAACACCTGTTTGATTCGCGATACAGATCAGTACGAAGAGAACATCTGCCAATTCATCATCAAGCATTTTCGACTTATCACTTTCCTTTTCGGATTGTTCGCCATATCTGCGTGCCATGATACGGGCCACCTCGCCGACTTCCTCAGTTAAAATGGCCATATTGGTCAACTCATTAAAATAGCGTACACCGTGGTTTTTTATCCAGTTATCTACGTTTTGTTGCGCTTGCGAAATAGTCATAACATTTGTTTTTAGCCACGAATGACACTAATTTTTACTAATGCCTTGGTGTTAATTCGTGTAATTAGTGGCTGATTATGTAAGCTTAAATATAATTATTATGTTTGATGTATTAAATTCCGTTCAATGTTTTCGAAGAAGAACCGACTTATTACCAGTATAGTTATTGCAATGTTAATTGGTTTAATTACCGGTTATTTCATTAACAGGTCGATTATATCAGAAAAGGTGGATTACTCAAAGATCGTTCTTATAAAAAGCGGAAACCCGGAAGTGATCAAAAAAACAGAAGCGGCTCTGATCAAATTCAGCGAGAAAGTTTTTAAAGAACAGAAGAAAACCATTGCTTCGCGTTTTTCGATCTTAAGTGATATTTTTTTACGGATGATCAAAATGATCATTGCGCCTTTAGTATTTGCAGTGCTCGTTTTAGGAGTTGCTAAAGTGGGCGATTTCAAATCAGTTGGCAGAATAGGATTAAAGACCCTGATCTATTTTACATCTGCCACTTTAATAGCATTGATGCTTGGTTTAGTTTTAGTAAATGTATTTGAACCTGGAAAAGTGATGCACTTGGATCTCCCGGATGCAAAAGCTGAAACAGGAGTAAGATCGAATGCACAGGACGCAAAGAATTTTATTTCCCATGTTATTCCTGACAGTATCATCAATGCAATGGCAACCAATGATGTTCTGCCTATTGTTGTTTTTGCTTTGTTCTTTGGTGTTGCAGCAGCTTCAATTGGCGATCAGGGTAAAGCTATGGTAAAAGCCTGTGATAGTTTAGCGCATATCATGTTCAAAATAACTAATTACGTAATGAACTTCGCGCCGATCGGAATTTTTGGTGCAATAACCGCGGTCGTCGTCATGCAAGGGTTGGATGTATTAAGCGGCTACGCGTATTTGATACTATGTTTCTTCGGCGGGTTATTCTTCTTTGTGTTTGTGGTGTTATGGATCATTGCTGTTATTTTCAAAATCAAATTCTACAAATTATTAGCAGATATAAAAGAGCCGATCTTATTAGCATTTAGTACAGCGAGTTCAGAAAGCGCCATGCCAAAAACAATTGAAGCTTTAGAAAAACACGGTATCAGCAACCGGATTGTCAGTTTCGTTTTACCCCTGGGATATTCTTTCAATCTGGATGGCTCTATAATGTACATGACCTTTGCCACGGTATTCATTGCGCAATCATACGGAATGGATATCGGTATGGCTGATCAGATAAAAATGATGCTGATCTTATTAGTGACCAGTAAAGGTATGGCCGGAGTTCCCCGTGCATCTTTAGTTGTAATTGCAGGCATGCTGGGTATGTTCAATATCCCCGGTGAAGGATTATTACTATTATTGGCGGTCGATCAGATCCTGGATATGGGCCGGAGCGCAACAAATGTGGTTGGAAATGCGGTGGCTTCAGCAGTTGTGGCCAGGTTAGAAGGCGAAAAATTCTAAGTATAAATAGGCAGTTTCAGAAGCGAAATAAATCTAAACGTTACCTAAACGTAACAAATTCCTTTTAAATCTTACATGGGTAATGGAGCCTGTCTTTTCAGATAGGTTGCCGCCATTTAATGGCCTTAGTTTGTGTTATAATTAAAATCAACGCCATGAGAAAGAAGATAAACGCCATTATTTGCTTAGCGCTATTTACCGCCTTAAGTATATCGGTAAAGGCAAGCACAAGTATAAACGACAGTTTACCCCGTCTTGAGATAAGAGGAAAGATCTCAGCGAAGAGTAAAAATAACGGTACTTACAGGGTCGAGCTTTTGTTCAATAACATAGTTATGGACTCAAAAGAAGTAAAAGACGAGGATTCATTCAGTTTCATTTTACCAAGTAACAAAGATTATATCGTTAAGATCTACAAAAAAGGTTACGCCACTAAGCAAATAGGAGTGAATACCGGTCTTCATAAATATTCTTATTCTGAGAAATACTATAAATACGAATTTGTAACTGAAATGGAAGAGATACTGATGAAATCAATAGAAATAGATTCAGTTGAAAACCCCCTTAATATGACCGGGCTTGAGAACAAAGAAAACTCTTTCAACTACAGGAGAAAATACGCTAAAAAGATGAGGGCTTTGCCTTAATCGGGGTTTCACTACGCCATTCTGCGTATTTATAGCCTCACTTTTAATCATTAAGTTTGTGTTGAAATAAGTAGTTTATTTCGGCAGGCCCATGATCAAAGTAGCAGTAGTTGATGATATAAAAACAGTAAGGGAAACCATTGTAAAGAAATTGCAATTATCGAAAGACCTTTCTGTAATAAAAGAATTCGCTAACGGGAAAGAGATTTTGCATGCAATGATGCAGGGTCTTGACGCAGATGTTATCGTAATGGATATTGAAATGCCTGAAATGAACGGCATCGAAGCCACTGAAAAGATACTTTCGAAGTACCCGGATACAAAAATTTTAATGTGTACTGTTTTTGATGATGAGACCAACTTGTTCAAAGCTATTTGTGCAGGAGCAAAAGGTTACCTGTTAAAAGACGAAAAACCTGAAAAGATCCACCGTGCTGTTTTTGAAACTATGGAAGGCGGAAGCGCGATGAGTGCGGGCATGGCCTTAAAATCATTGAACTTAATAAAGAGCGCTACCTTAAAAGTAAAACAAGAGATCCCGGTTGAGAACCAACTTAGTAAACGCGAAGTTGAAATGCTTGAACACATTGCTTCCGGTATGAGTTACGAGCAAGTGGCAAATGTTACCGGCATCAGTTACGGTACGGTTAGAAAACATCTTGAAAATATCTATAAAAAATTAAATGTTCATAGTAAATTAGAGGCTGTAAATAAAGCCAGGAAAGATGGTTTGCTTTAGACATGTCAGGCTACTAAAATTTTTATCCGGAATATTCTTATTCTTTAGTTTATCCTGTTTTCCGCAGGACCTGAAACACGTTATCGATTCATTAGAAAAAAAACTGCCATCACTTTCAGGCGTTGCAAAAGTAAAAGCGCTCGACGATCTCGGCTATTATCACTCCACCAGTAATGTAGATCTCGCTATTAAATACGGTAACAGGGCTTATGAGTTAGCAAAAACATTAGGTGATTCGCTTCTGATCGCGACAACCATGAACGATGTTGCATTAAGTTATTATTATAAAGGTGGATTCGATAGTTGTATCATTCTTGCTGAAAAGGCGTATATGATACGCTTAGCTAAAAAACTATGGCGCGATGCCGGAGCAAGTTTAAGTAAAATGGGTTTAGGTTATTATGAAAAAGGAAAATATGACCTTAGCCTGGAAAAAAATTTACTGGCCGTTGAATTACTTAAAAAAGGGGGTTCTGATTCAGAAGCTCTAAAATTGATGAGCAACATAGGAAGTATTTACGAGCGTAACAATCAATTAGAAGAAGCCAAAAAAATGCACATCGCCGCTGCAGAAGGGGCGCTGAGGGTAAAAGATTACGAAAGTTATGTAACAGCGAAATGCAATTACGCAATAATTCTATCGAAGGCCGATACTAAAGCTGCAATTGCTATTTATAATGAACTGATCCCTTTATCTAAAAAATATTGCAGGGTAGAATTTATATCCCAGATCTATCAATCGCTTGGTGTAGCTGAGCGGCGTTTGGGAAATACTCAAAAAGGTCTCGAGTATTATTTAATGGCTAAAGAAATATACGACAGGATCGGATCCTTAAGCGGTATGTCGATCATCAATACGAATATTGGTTTGGTCTATACCGACCTTAAAAAGTTTAAAGAGGCGGAGGAATATTTGCAATTGGGTTTAAAGCAGTCACAGGAGATCCAAAGTTTATTGTGGCAGAAAAAAGCTTATGTAGGATTATATACTTTAGAACATCACAAAGAGAATTTTAAACAAGCGAATTACTACCTGGAAATGTACCAGGCGATAAATGATAGTATGTATAATATCGAAACACAGGATAAATTAAGCAGGCTGCAAACTGAATTTAATTTGAAAGAGAAAGAGAATACTATCTTAGCGCAGCAAAATACCATTTCTCAAAACGAATTAGCTTTGAGCAAGCGGAATACTCTTTTAGTTGTAATTGTTTCAGCATTTGCTGTTCTTTTATTTGTAGTGATTGTGATCATTCAGCGGAATAAGCTGAACCGTAAAAAGGAGGAGATCATTTTCCAGGATAAGATCCAAAAGGAAAGATCCAGAATTTCAAAAGATTTGCATGATAATATGGGTGCCGAATTAACTATTATAAGTTCGGCGATAGATATAAAAGCCCATGGCATTGAAAAGGAAAAGGACAGGAATGATCTTGAAATTATTTCCGACCAGGTCAGAAAAGCATCTGCATTAATGCGTGATACCATTTGGACCATCAGCGATGAAAAGATCTCGATAGTTCAATTTGGAATTAAAATAAAGGAATTTGCCGAACGGGCTTTCTCGCAGAAGAATGTTACTGTTCATTTTAACAATACAAGTAACGAATTAAGTTTACGTCCGGAAAGCACTTTAAATTTGTTCAGGATAGTTCAGGAGGTGATCAATAACGCTTCAAAACATTCCGGCGCCAGGAATTTTTATATCTATAATTGCGTGAATGGTTTGGAAATAATTCTGAAAGATGACGGAAAAGGGTTCGATCCTGAAAAAGCAGAAAGAGGTTACGGATTGAATAACATTAGTAACAGGGCTAAGGATATCAATGCTAAAGTAGATTTCCATATCCAAAACGGATCAACAGCGGTCCATATCAAGCTCGATAAAAGCTCTCTATGGGAGATCTGATACGTAACATTGCGTATTTCAGAAAAAACACTTTTCTTTTAATTTTGTTTCATAATTTAAAAGCATAAACTATGAAACTACTTTACTCTCTTATGATCGCATGTTTATTAAGTATTAATTCATTTTCACAGGCACCGGGCTGGCAATGGGCTGTTGGTGCGGGCGGGGCGGGAAGTGATGAATCAGGAAGCGCTATTACTACAGATGGCAGCGGAAATATTTATTCTATTGGCTCTTTTGGCTGTAACACACTGGTGATAGGTACTCAATCAGTTGTACGCGCAGGTGGCGGCAACTCATATGTTGTAAAGCAGGATGCTGCAGGAAATGTTCAATGGTTAAAAAGTTATGCATTCTCGCCTCCAACTTTTTTCGGGATCAACGCCGGAAAAAGTATTTTCGCTGATGCTGCAGGAAATACTTATATAACCGGATATTATATCACAAGCATGGTAATTGGAACTAATACCTTAATGTCAACCGATTCTTCGGGCTCAAATGTAGGAGATGTATTTGTAGCAAAACTCGATCCATCCGGTAATGTAATATGGGCAAAAAGTGTAGGCGGCGCCTACGGAGATAATGTAAACAGTATTACTGCAGATGCGAACGGAAATGTTTATATCACCGGAACATACAAAAGCCGTTACATGAGGTTTGGCACAGGGATCACTTTGTTTAATCCGAATAACAGTTCTTCTACTTTTTTCAATAATACTGATATTTATTTTGCAAAGTTCGATGCGAACGGAAATCCGCAATGGGCAAGAAATACAGCACACGCAGGAGGCGGTTTTAATGAAGGAAAAAGTATTTGTATAGATGCCGCCGGAAATGTTTTGATAGCGGGAACTTTTTATTCGCCATCTGTTACGTTTAGTTCTGTTACTTTAGCGGGTGGAGCAGCAGTGAATTTATTCGTTACAAAATATGACAATGCAGGAAATGTTATTTGGGCTAAGACTGCTGTTCCTGCCGGATCAGGAAGTATCAATCACACGGCAACAGGCGTCACAACCGACGCAAGTAATAATGTATATGTAACGGGAGCAAACGGCGCTTCAACATTAACTATCGGAAGTGTGGTTTTAAATAATACCAAAGGTGCTTATGTAGCTCAATTTGATCCTGCCGGAAATTGCCAGTGGGCAAATAGTATAACAGGTAATGCATACGGAACAGGAATCACTAATAAAGCAGGAGATATTTTTGTCACCGGATATTTTGACGGTATGAGTTGTGCATTTGGAACTGCAACTGTAGCAAATACGAATACCGGAGGAAGCAATGAAGATATTTTTGTGGCAAAGTATACTTCTTCCGGAACCTTTTCATGGGCTACAGGAGCCGGAGGAAATTTTCGTGATATCCCGAATGGCATTAGTGTTGACGCAAGCGGTAATGCAAATATCACCGGATATACAACCAATACGTCGCTTTCATTCGGAACTCTATCATTGACCTGCACCGGAAGTCCCAACGATATCTTTATTGCAAAAATGGGAAATATGAGTGGTATTAAGGAGTTAGGCCAAAATTCACAAGTAACTGTTTCTCCTAATCCCGGACAAGGAATTTTTTCATTAGGATCCGAAACTGAAATTGTAAGAATTGATATTGTAGATGTGTTTGGTAAAGTGATCTATAGTTCAAATGATCTTTCTTCAATACTGATTGATATTTCTGATAAACCAAAAGGAATTTATTTTATCCGCGCCGAAGACAAGAACAGCAAGATCTATTCAGGGAAACTCATTCTCGAATAATAGAGAACATCGGTAACGGTTCGCCTCCTGCAGGCAGCCGTTTACCGTCTATTATAACCTGTTAACAATTAGTAGCTTACAAGGATGTGTAATATGCTCTAAAAATGCTAAATTTGCCCTTCAAAATTTTCAGAAGTGGATAAGAACTCATTAATAGGTTTAGGAATAATTGCAGCGATACTTGGTATCTGGTTATTTTTCAGCGGGCCAAGCAAAGAACAACAAGCGATTGCTAAACGAAAACAGGATTCAGTTGCCTTAGTACAAAAGAAATTAGCTGATGAAGAGGCTAAAAAGATTGTAGCGAATACAAATAAAGTAGAAGATACTTTAAAAGCTGCAGTTGTCATGAGCGATTCAGTAAAAGCTGCAATTGTAAATGATGCTTACCGTGATTTCTCTATCGCTGCAAAAGGAACCGAAGAGATCACTACGATAGAGAATGATGTCCTGAAAGCCTACATCACCAACAAAGGCGCGCAGGTAATAAAAGTAGAGTTGAAAAAATATTCACGCTCCGGACAAACCGCCCCGTTAATTCTATTTGATAAAGATTCTACAAACTTCTCTCTTAAATTAGATGCTTACGAGCGCTCACGTATTTTATCCACAGATAGTTTTTATTTCAAAGCGTCAGAAAAAGCTGTTGTAGTTCCTTCTTCCGGAAATAAGTCTATCACTTTTAAATTAGAAACGAGTAAGCCGGGTTCATATATCGAATTTGTTTATAGTTTAAAAGATAAAGATTACATGTTAGGTTGTGATGTGCGTTTTGTAGGAATGGACAAGATCATTTCTTCAAATGTAGATCAGATGACCCTTAACTGGCGCATGAATTTACCATCGCAGGAAAAATACATTGAGAAAGAACAGGAAGCCGCGACAGCTTATTATAAATTTACAATAGACAAACCGGATTATATCAACCCACGCACACCGGAAGAAGAAAAACCTCTGAATGATGCGCCGATAAAATGGGTATCCTTCAAACAACAATTCTTTAATTCAACTTTAATTGCACAAACCGAATTTTTAAAAGACGGAAGTTTTGTAAAAATGGCAGGGCGTCCTAATTCAACTACAATTGTAAAGGCTATCAATACTGATCTTGGGATCCCTTATAACCACTTACCAAACGAAAAATTCGGCATGAAGTTCTACTTCGGCCCGAACGATTACAAAACCTTAAAAGGATATGGTGATGACCTGGAGCAGATTATTCCAACAGGATGGAGCATTTTCTCTTACATTAATAAATGGATGGTTATTCCATTGTTCGATCTTCTTGGAAATATGAATATGGGGTTAGTGATCCTGATCCTTACTTTGGTTGTGAAAATTTTGTTGTTACCAATTGCATACAAAACATATATGTCGGGAGCGCGCATGCGTGTTCTAAAACCCGAAACAGATGCGCTTGCTGCTAAATATAAAGACGGCGACCCAATGAAAAAACAACAGGAAACCATGGCTTTATACCGCAAAGCCGGCGTTAATCCTTTATCCGGTTGCATTCCGTTGTTATTACAGTTCCCGATCCTCATCGCTTTATTCGCATTTATTCCCGCTGCGATAGAATTACGCCAGAAAGGATTTTTATGGGCCGATGACTTATCAACTTACGATAGTATTTGGACGTTTGGAAAAGTTTCGATCATTAATAGCATTTACGGTGATCACGTGAGTTTATTCGCAATGTTAATGTTCGTTTCAACTATTATTTATACATGGATGAACAGTTCAATGCTTCAGCCACAACAGGGCGCGCAAATGCCCGGAATGAAATTCATGATGTATTTTATGCCGGTGATCTTCTTAGCGGTAATGAACAGTTACGCCGCAGGGTTAAGCTGGTATTATTTCCTGGCGAACATGATCACGTTCTTGCAGACATATGCGTTCAAATGGATCATCGATGATAAGAAGATCCGTGCGAAGATCGATGAGAACATGAAAAAGCCTGTGAAAGTTTCTAATTTCCAAAAGAAACTGGAGCAAATGACCAAAGAGCGTCAGCAACAGTTGAGTACAGGGAAGAAGAAATAGTTATTATCTGTTTCCCAGTTTTAATTTCATCTTATTAGGCATTCCGCTATAATTTAGTTTAAGGCCCTTTGCGTCTTTTCCTGCTTCGCCTAAATTTTTCGGAACATAATTTTCGCCACGGCGTTTTAAATTGCTCCATGGGATGCGGATATTGATGTTAGATTCATTTCTGAAATCATAGATCCCTTCGATGTAAAGATTAACAACGTTTGATGCCAGTTCAAATTCCTGAATATGTAATTGAGTGCCATCAATCCCAAATGTTTCATGGATCTCGGTAAATGTGATATCATCAAAATTGCGATTTCTGAAAACTAAACCCGAGATCTTCTTCAATGGTTCGTAATGAAGTAAATGCCCGTCCCTGAGGTCTAAATTCACTTGTCCGAATAAAGAATTAGGATCAACACTGAAATTAGCATCGACATCTGATGTAATATTCACAGTCGCATCTAATACCCCGCGTAAATTTTCTGAGGTAATCGCTTTTTGTTTGAATTCTTCACATTCTTCAAAGAGTTGCTTAATATCCATACCTTTTAATAATACATCAGCTTTTAATTTATTGAAATCTCTCAATTCGGCCTTGGCAGCGAGCGTTCCTTTGCATGCATTTAAATTTAATTTTGGAATTGAAATAAATGTCTCATCATAATTGATGTTCGCATCAACATGATTCGCCCTGAATTTTTTATAGGTCATTTCTTTTCCTTTCAAAGAAATGGCGAAGTTGTAATCCGATCTTTTTAGTTCTTTGATCTCAGAGGAATAATTTTTCGGTTTCGACTTTTCATTTTTCACAAGGAGCGGAGTCAGGTCTAATTTTTCAGTTACTGCATTGATTTTCGCATCAAATCCTTTCGAAACACCACTGGCATAACTCGCAAAACGATGCGCCTCTCCGCTTAACATAACCTTACCGCCTTTGGTTGTAAGCACCAGGTTTTTGAAGAGGAGATTATCGTTCTTAACTTTTGCTTTTCCATTAATTCCGTATTCAGGAATTTTGGCACCGGCTTTGAAGGTGATATTCCTGAATTCAAAATCGGCGATCAGTTTCATGCTGTCACTTAGGAATTGTTTTTTATTCAGAAAGCGGGTACGGCCACTGTAATTTACTTTAGCAAAACAACTGCCTTTTAAAGTCATTTTTTTATTTTCCAAATTAATGTCTTTCGCATTGGCTTCTATTTCCCCGTTTACTTTTATGAAAGGATTGGTAAGATCAGTCACCAATACGCTCGCTTTGAAAGGAAAACTATAAATTTTACCTGTTACATCCTTAAAAATGACCTTTGCTTTTCTGAGATCAGGTTCCCGGCCTTTTTCTCCAACGGAAATAATTCTTCCTGTGAAAGAAACATCAGTGTAAGGAATTTTACTATCACCAATAGCTATACTGTTATTAGTGGTTGTGATCGTTGCATTGAACTGCGGATCTTCATTTTGTCCTATTTTTGTTACCAATAGCACATCCGCATCAATCGGTTTTTTAAAATTGAACTGGTACAAAAATTTCCGCATGCTGTTATTCAACAGATTTATAGTTTTATTAGCATCAACGTTCTTTCCTTTGAATTGAAGTGCAAGCTGTGCGGGTTTGTTCATGAATTCCGCATAAATGCTCAAACTATAAGTTTGCCCATCTATCAAAGCAGTGGAGGAGGGCCTCACGAAAAGAGATTTTAACTCTTTATAATATTCCAGATCCAGGTTTATGTTGGCAGATTTGTTATTCAGGAAAGGCCCTTTGGCCTGCTTAAATAATAATTGGTTAAAGAACATTTCGCCGTACACATGTGCTTTCAAAGTATTGTTGTAATAAGTTGGTTTGACATGAATATCTTTCAATGTAAATCCGATCAGTTTTTTGCGAAGTTTATTTACGAAAATGAACTTGACATTTACCAGGTCTACTTTTTTAATATCAAAATTCAAATCTGAATTCTGTTGTCCGGTTGAGTCCTGTTTTTTGAAGGAGAAATTATTTTTTCCCGTTGTCTCAACTACTAATTGAATGGAAGCATTTCTTATACTGACAGATTTGATCACGAATTCCTTCTTTAACAATTTGGCCAGGTTAAATGAGAGGTCAATATTCTGAGCAATAAAAAACGGGTCGTTTCCTGAATTCTTAATTTCTGCCTGTGTTACCGTTATGCTGGAATTTGGCCAGTCTTTGAATAAAGATAATTGGATATCACCAACCTTTGCTTCCAATCCGTACTCAGTTTTTAATTTATCCACGAGCAGGCCGGAGATCTCTTTTTTGTAAAAGGTGAAGACTAAGAAAGTTAAAATGAGAGGTAAAATTAATAGAGCCGCAAATGCGAAAAGAAAAATTCGTATCTTCTTTTTCTTTGGTTTCAATACGGATTATTTTTCGGTTAAGGCCCTTGCCTCTTTTACGTCGATGCGTTGCCCATTCTTAAATGCGACAACAAAACAATCTTTAAAGCCTGCTTCAGCTAATTTTTTCTGGTGTTTGAATGCTTCTCCTGAAGTTTTAAAGTTTCCTGAAGTGTATTTCAAAAAACTTCCCACTTTGTAATAACTGCCATTCTCAACCGCACTGAATTTACTTTCTTTCAGGTCTAATTCTTTATCGCTGCTTGCAAATTGAACTTTGAAAGAAACAACTAATTCTCCATCAGTTTTTGTTTTTTCTTTTACCGTTTCAGTTTTTGTACTGTCTTTCTTCTGGTTGTTCTTATAATTCTCAATTATTTCCTTTACATCTTTTCCCGAAGGGATCACTTCTTGACGGTTTTCTTTTTCTGCTATTTTTTCCGGTTCTTTCACCGGTTCCTTTTCTTTCTCCGGTTGTTTTATTTCGGGAGTTTTCGGGCCATCCTTAATTGCTGTTTTTGTGGAATCCTGTTTTGGTTCATCATCATCTTCTACGGTGAATTCTTCTTTCACAGGTTTGCCTGTATTCCCCGCTTCCAGGTTTTCATTCTTAAGCGGTTCTAAATTTTCGTATTCATCGTTGTATTCTTTTTTCTTTCCTTCTACTTCATCTTTGAATTTCCGGAAGCCATTGAAGATACTCACTGAAATATATTTTTGACCTTTTTCAGAAGCGAGGAATTGTTCTTCCAGCGGATTTGTCAAATAGCCGATCTCAGTTAAAATACTTGGCATCGCCGTTCTCCACAATACCCAAATACTCTGACGATGCACGCCTTTATCAACCCGTCCCGCTTTTTTCGAATATTCCGATTGGATCTTTAATCCTAATTGTGCACTCTGAATTACATAAGCTGAAGTATAATTACTCATAATGATGTAGCTCTCTTCACTTTCCGGGTCAAAACCTTCGTATTTCTTTTCGTAATTATCTTCTAATAAGATCGCTGAGTTCTCACGCTGCGCCACTTTCATTTTTCCTTCTTCATTCTTCAAACCCATCACGTAAGTTTCAGAACCGAACGGGATTGGATTTATGGTTTCCACAGGAATTTTCTTGCCTCTTTTATTCGTGAAGGTTTTCACACGCATCTTTCCGGTTTTTTTATCTTTTATCATTACAGGTTTACCTGCAGCATTACAATGGATAGAAATAAAGAGATCAGCTTTATTCCGGTTAGCAATTTGAGCCCTTTCTTCCAATGCAATGAAAACATCGGTTTTACGGGTATAGATCACTTTTACATCCGGGCAATTCTCTTCGATAAGTTTACCTAATCGGAGTGCTACGGCTAGGGAAATGTCTTTTTCCTTATGAGTAACCCCATTACAACCGGGGTCTTGTCCACCATGCCCCGCATCAATAACAATGGTTTTTATGCCCTTCGGTTCGTCCCTGTGAAAACTTGTTAATGTAACTACAAAAACAAGACAAAACAGAGGCAAAAGCCCCGTTTTTTTAAGGTTTTTTATTAATATCTTCCTGTCCTTCACCGACTCTAAATGCGAGTATTTAGTAGATTTGTATCTTACCAAAGTTAACTGAATCAGCTTGATACCTCGACCAAGGGTCATATTAGTTTTCTTAAGGGCAATGTTAATATCTATGCCCTTTTTTAGCGTTTCACAGACTGTAACACCCGTTCAAAAAGACTCAACTGTTAATTTAGTGACGGTTGATACTCTCGAAGAAGACGAACCTCTTGACAAGACTGTAATCTATAACGCAAGAGATTCATCAAGATACGAGGCAAAAGGAAATAAAGTTTACCTTTTTGGTGGTGCGTATGTGGAGTATGGCGATATGAATTTGAAATCTGAGTTCATTGAGATCGATAATGATAAAAATTTAGTGACTGCTTACGGAACTGTAGACTCAACAGGAAAAAAAGTGGGAACTCCAATTTTCAAAGACAATACGCAAGAGTTCAACGCGGAAAAAATAATGTATAACCTGAAAACAAAAAAGGGTAAGATCTTTAATGTTTTGACGAAGCAAGGCGATCTTTTGGTATTTGGAAATGAGATCAAGAAAGACAGCACGGATGTGATCTACATGAAAAACCTGAAATGTTATCCGTGCCAGTTCGAAGATGCGAAAACCGCTTTCAGGGCAACAAAAGCAAAAATAATTCCGGATGATAAAATTGTAACAGGTCCAATGTACATGGAAATTAGCGGGGTTCCAACGCCGTTGATGCTACCATTCGGCTATTTTCCGAATTCAAAAAAGAGACATAATGGAATTCTGTTGCCATTTGTCGGGAATTCTCCCGGGCAAGGATACTTTTTTAAAGACGGTGGATTCTATTGGGGGATCAGTGATAAAACGGATATGACCATACGCGGTGATATCTATTCGAACGGGAGCTGGGGGCTGCGAACGACAAATGCATACAACGTGTTGTATAAATTTGCCGGCGCTATAAACCTGGGTTATTCTGAATTTATCATTGGTGATAAGGACGTGCCTTCAGGATACAGCAAACAAAAATCGTACAATGTAAATTGGTTACATACGCAGGATAACAAGAATGATCCTTCGGTGCGTTTCACGGCTAACGTGAATTACATCAATCAAAAGTATAACAAATTCAATTCGCTGAATTCAGGACAATATTTAGCGAATACATTCCAATCGAATGTGAATTTTACAAAAAGCTGGCGGTTGAGTTCCCTAAGTATAAATGCAATGGGAAGCCAGAATACGATCACCGGAATCGTGGATCTCTCCTTTCCCCAGTTAACTTTTAACGTGAATCGTTTCTTTCCGTTCAAGCGCGAGAATGCGGTTAAGCCAAATGTGTTCGATAAGATAGGCGTGAATTATTTATTGGAAGCACAGAATACACTTTCAGGTTTCGATTCTATTCTGTTCAAAGGCGATATTGAAAAGAGGATGCGTTACGGGATCCGCCATAGTTTACCGATCTCAACCAATTTCAATGTTTTAAAATATATCACTGTGACTCCTGCAATGAATTTAAGTTCTGTGATGTATACAAAATCAACGCGTAAAGAATTAATTGAAGCAACTAATACTTTGAAAACTGATACCGTAAACGGTTTTGTGGCAGGATACGATGCGAATTTCACCACGGCTGTTTCTACAAAGTTATTTATGGATTATTATTTTAAGTCGAAGCGTCTTAAACAGATCCGCCACTTATTGATCCCAACAGTTACTTATTTGTACCGTCCCGATTTTGGAGAAGAGCAATATGGTTTTTGGAAGAATATCACTGTAGATACATTAGGAAGGAAGCAGTATTATTCGATCTTTCAGAACAACGTATTTGGCGGCCCGCAACAGGGCGAACAGAACACATTGAATTTTGGTTTGAATAACAACATTGAAGCAAAAGTGAGACAGAAAACAGATACCGGTTTTGTTTATAACAAAGTGACCATTTTACAAAATCTTGGTATTGGGGGTTATTACAATTTTGCTGCAGATAGTTTTAATTTGAGTGATATTAATATAACCGCTCGTAACAAACTATTCAAATTCTTCGACCTTGTGGGGAATGCAGTTTTCGACCCTTATATCTATGATACAATTCTTAAGAAGCACAGGCCGGAGTTTCAATATGACCAGAACGGTCAATGGGCGCGTTTCACAACGGCAAATATAGCAGTGAATGCAGCTTTTAGTTCTAATATCGTAGAAGCTATCCGTAATGCACGTAAACCACCGAATATGACTAACGGTGCGGAGAGGGGGGCAGAGCAAACTACGCCAACAGAAGGTCCTTTACCGTGGAATTTGAATATATTCTATAACTTAAATATTACGCAAACTCACATTGGAGCTAAAACAAAATACACTCAGAGTTTAAATTTCAGTGGCAGTATTGATGTAACCAAATACTGGAAAGTTGGAGTGACCAGCGGTTACGATTTTACCAATAAACAGTTAAGTTATACCAGTATGAATCTATACCGTGATCTGAAATGCTGGGAAGCGCGTATCGATTGGATCCCGTTTGGTTTCCGTAAAAGTTACAGCTTAACGATCAATTTGAAATCAAGTATGCTGAGCGATATTAAGATCCCGCGTCAGCGTCAGTGGTACGATAATTATTAAGATTCTACTCTCTTAATAGTACAACCGATAGATTTTGTTTCCTGTTTTGCAGGGACCGTATTTTTCACAACTGCGTTCAAAGCATCTTTTAAATACGTTTCTTTTACAGCTGCCGGATCTTTTACATTATCATCAATAGCGCCCTTGTAAACCAAACCTTTTGCGTTAAATAAAAAACATTGAGGGGTACGGGTCGCACCAAAAGCATTCGCTAATTTAGAGCCCGCATCTACGGTATAAAAACATTTTAAGTTTTGAGCAGCGTAATATTTACTCATCGCTTCAAAACTATCTTCTTCACTGCGTTGTGCTTCGTTACTGTTCACAATTATACAACCGATCCCGTTAGCTGAACAAAAATCGCTGTACTCTTTAATACGTGTTTCACTTAATTTTACGTACGGACAAGTATTGCAGGAAAATATCACTAAAAGACCTTTTGCAGTTTTAGCATCATTCAGGGCAACTTCTTTACCGCTCACATCTTTCATTTTGTAAGCTGCTTCCGGCATTGGCGAATTAAGGGCTAATTCATCATAAGCCGGAGTTATCATAAATGCAGAACTGATGGCTGCCGTAATTATCGTTGCTGCAAGAAATATCTTTTTCATGGGGATTAATTTTATCTAATAAAGGTACAAAAACCGTGCCCTTATGCAAGTGTTAAAATCACCCAAAAACTTAATATTTTGTTAATATTAATGAGATAACCTATAGAGGATAACTATGTAAATTTGATATGCTTCTTAAAAGTGATCACCCTAAAGGAATTTTAACTTTGATTCTCTGTTAAAAGACTCCTTAACCGCTTTGAAAACTAATTTAATAAAATTGTTTTTGAAAGGTTTTAAAAATATACTTGAGTTTATTTGTTTATGGCCGAACCGGGTATACACCTGTGATCTTCTTTTAGCATTGTTTTTCTTTGGTGTATGTAACACCTCGAGATCGCAAATCATTTTTTCCGAGCCATTCAATGAGGCAAATACGTCAACCACGGGTTCTGATAATATCGGAGGCGTGAACTGGACCACTTCCTGTGCAACCTGTTTAGCCGGCGATTATTTTTATGTCAATTCAAATACACTCGAATGTGAAGATACTAATGGCCCAGCTACATGGACAACCGGAAACATTAATACCGCAGCTTGTACGAGTGGATTAGTTTTGTCAATAGATTTTAATCTGGCCGCTACTACTAATGCACTCGAGGAATGCACCGCTGGTTGCGGTTGTAATTGCGTTGATTGGATCAGCGTGGAGTACAATGCAAACGGTACAGGATTTATACCTCTAACATCTCCCGAGGGCGGTGCCTGTGCGCAAACATGTTCTGGAGGTACTTATGTAATTTTAGGGGCCTTATCATCCGGAACTTCCTATAACTTTTCTACTTGTTTACCTGCTGCAAGTACTTTAGTGCTAAGAATCTCTCTCCAAACCTGGGCTGCGGGCGAAAAATATCAAATTGATAATGTAACAGTTTCATGCAGTTCCTGTGCATTGCCAATTGAGCTGATCAATTTTAACGCGAAGTCGGTAGGTAGTTCTGTAGAATTGAATTGGGCAACGTCGACAGAAACCAATAATAACTATTTTACAATTGAGCGTAGCGCAAGCGGAACTTATTTTGAACCGCTAGAGATAGTTAATGGTGCCGGTAATAGCAAGGTAATCAGAAATTACAAGGCATATGATACTAAACCTCTCGATGAAGAGGTGTCGTATTACAGGTTAAAACAAACCGATCTTGACGGTTCGTATACTTATTCAAAAATGGTTGCAGTCGCAAAAGGAGAATCACTAAAAGGTGATCTTAAAATCTGGCCTAATCCTTCTGAAAGCGGAATATACACGCTTTCTTCGGCAATGGAAATGAGTGTTAAAGGTACCGTTCAGATCTTAGATAATACAGGTAGAATTATTTCAGAAACTGCACTTCAACCCGATAATTCAACTATAGATCTGAGCCATTACCCAAAAGGACTTTATATTGTCAGGATAAACTCCGGTGATAAAATAATCAATCGCAAGATCATTTATAATTAAGTTCCTGTAGCCGGATTTAAAAGCAATTGCTTCTTAATTTAATTTCGCTATATTTACTTATCTAACCTTTTCGCCATGAAAACGCCTGCAATCCTTTCATTATGTTTAATTATTTGTCTAAGCTGTACAGATAAACACACAGATAAAAAAGAAAATGCTGACCTGGTTTTTGACAAATTGCTCGGTACATGGAAACTTTCTGATGAAGATCAATTCGAACAGTGGTCTAAAAACAACGATGGCTCTTATTCATCACGCGTTTTTGCCGTGGCCGGAAAAGATACTACGATGATGGAAGAAATTAAAGTGGTAAGCGAAGCCGGCAAATGGAATTTTATAACGTTAGTAAAAGGCCAGAATAAAGGGAAAACAGTGACCTTCACCAGCTCTATCTTACAGGATACATTGGTTCAATTTGAAAATCCTGCACACGATTTTCCAAGGATAATCAATTACCGTTTGCCTTCAGAGAATACGATGCAGGCTTTCATTGGCGGGACAACCGATACTATTTATTTTAACTTTTCGAGGGTAATTACCAAATAATTCATCTGGGCTAAAGCCCATTGACATATAGTTCTTTTTAACCCCAGACTGAAGCCTGGGGTTTTGGTTTAATCGGAGTTCCTGTAATACCTGATTTGGGAAAGGTTTTTGTTTTTAACCTCGGACTTTAGTCCGAGGTTTGTGAATAGAACATCAGCCGGGCTTTAGCCCTGAAATATTTTGGTAACGATCTTTTATTAAAACGTTATTGTTTAAATAAAGCAGTGCAGGGCTTCACCCTGCGTTGTTTTTATTTCCAACTTTATTTTATTGGAGAATAACATTCAAATACCTGGGAAAAAACCCTTCCGTCCATTCCGTTTTTTGTTTAAGACGATCTTTTGGATGCTTGGGATTGCAGTGGTGCTGGGCATTGCAACGGTATCGCTTGTTTTTATCTACGAGGATGAAGTGAAATCCATTATCATCGGGGAACTCAATAAAAATTTAAAATCTGAAGTAAAAGTTGATCCGAAGAATATCGATTTAACATTTATTAAGTCTTTTCCGAAATGCGCATTAGAATTCAAAGATGTTCTGATCCTGGAGGCGATTGAAAAGAAAGAACGCGATACTTTAGTCTTTGCCGAGAGCATCCGATTGATGTTTAACTTAAAAGATCTATGGAATAAAAATTATACGATCAATAAAATAAATATTAGCGGCGCCCAATGTAATTTGGGTATCGATAAAAAAGGCAGGCCGAATTATATTTTCTGGAAAAAGAATGAGGGACAAAGTACTGATAACTTAAAATTTGCTTTAAAGGATATAAGTCTGCAAAAAATAAACTTAAAATATAAGAACGCCGAACAAAAAGTAAAATTGAGCCTGAATTTTAAAGAAGCAGTTTTTGCAGGGGATTTTGGCGATGATCAGTACGCTTTACAAACAGAAGGAAGCGCTAAATTAGAATATCTGCAGGTCAACAAAACTAATTTGCTCCGCCAAAAAAACATCAAATATGATCTGGATCTTGATATTAATAAATCGGTCTACCAAATAAACAAAGCCGAACTTGCCCTGAATGAAATGTATTTTTTGCTAAATGGGAATTGCAATTATAAAGACAGTTTGCAATCACTGGATCTGAAATTCGACGGAAAAAACCTGGATGTTGCTTCTGTTCTGTCATTGCTACCTGAGAAATACGCGCATAGGATGAACGATTACAAAAGCGAAGGCGACTTTTTTACAAAAGGAAGTGTGAGCTACAAAGCCGGGCAAAAAGCAAATGTAAACGCTGAATTCGGGATCAATAATGCAACTGTTGCCTATAAGCAACAGGAAATGCAGTTAAAGAACCTGAACATACAAGGGAAATTAAAAATGGATGAGAAAGATGATTTCCTGAATCTTCAGAATATTTCAGCGCAATTGGGTACTAATACTATGAGTGGTTACTGTTTAATTACGAATCTATCTGATCCTTATCTCAATGTTGGCGTAAATGTAAATGCCAGACTGGAAGAAGTAAATAGTTTCTGGCCAATTGATACTTTGGAGTATGTTTCGGGAAGCGTTCAGTTGAATGCGCAGGTAAAAGGGAATTTGAATGAAATGAAGAAGTCAGCTTTTTCTCCTAGCGTAACAGCTGATGGTTCCGCAACCTTAAAAGATATCAAAACTAAATTCAAAGGAAAGCAGAACGAGATAAATATCAGCCAGGGTAGTTTTATGCTGAATGACCGAAGCGTTGCAGTGAATGATTTCAAGCTATTGATTGGTGCTTCTGATGTAGAATTGAACGGCCAATTACCGGGATTCCTGAATTATTTATTCGATGCGCAACAACCTTTAGTGATCAATGCAGCTTTAAAGAGTAATACCTTATCATTGGAAGATGTGCTATACGGCGGTTCCAATTCAGGTTCAGAAAAAATCAATATCCCTGCCAATTTAAGTTTCGATCTGAATGCCAATATTGCTAAATTCAGTTTTTCAAAGTTTGAAGCGCAATCTGTTTCAGGTAAGATAGCAATTCATAACCAAAAAATTGTCGCTGAGAATGTTTCGCTGGAAACTATGGACGGAAAAGCGCAAGTGAATGCATTTGCTGATGCAAGCGGAGAGAATATCTCTATTAAAGCAGCTTCCGATCTTCAGAATATAAATATCACAAAAATGTTCTATCAATTCAATAATTTCGGGCAACAAACGCTTACTGAAAAACACTTAAAAGGTTTTGCAACAGCGAATATCAATTTTACAGGTAATTGGTCTAAAGAATTAGTATGCGATCTCCAAAGTGTAACATCAACAGGAAGTTTAACGATAGAGAGAGGAAGACTGGTTGATTTTAAACCATTGGAAAGCTTATCAAAATATGTTGAAGTAAGTGAATTGCGCGATATTAAATTCTCAAGCCTGCAAAGTAATTTTGATATCCATGACCAGGTCATAACTATTCCAAAAACGTATATTAAAAATTCCGCTCTTAATATTGAGTTGTGGGGAAAACACACCTTTAAGAACGAGATCGATTATCATTTCAAATTATTACTCAGTGAATTATTAGCAAGTAAGAAGCGCGCTAATAAACAATTGGATGAAGAAATGGAGTTCTACGAGAACGATCCGGAAAACCGCCGCAGCGTTTATGTATTAATGACAGGAACAGTTGATAATCCAATCATTAAATACGACCGTAAGGGCTTAAAACAAAAAATAGGCGAAGACATCAAAGCCGAAAAGCAAACGCTTAAACAGATCTTAAAAGAGGAATTCGGGCTATTTAAGAAAGACAGTACGTTAATAAAAAATGAACCGAAGAAAGGCGATCAGAAATTCAAATTAGAAGACGAGAATAAGGATAAGAAAAAGCAAAACAACCTTCAGCCGAAGAAAAAAGAAGAGGACGACGAAGATTTCTAATTAAAACCTTAAGCAGCCATCTGCTGCGGAGGCGCTGTTCTTCCCAATTGATACAACACTTTAGCATGCGAGATAACCGCACCAATGAATGTTGGTTTAGAATGGTAGGGTAAATTGAATTCCTTAGCAGTTTGCTGAATGATCGGCGCAATTTTTTTATAGTGCACGTGACAAATGTTCGGGAATAGGTGATGCTCGATCTGGTAATTCAAACCACCAACGAACCAGGATAAAACAACATTCTTTTGAGCAAAGTTCGCAGTTGTCTTCATTTGGTGAGAAGCCCAATCATCTTCCATGGTTAATGAATCAGGGCTAACCGGAGTAGGGAACTGAGTCATTTCAACAACGTGTGCCGGTTGGAAAATAAGAGCTAAGATCAAACCGCAAGTGAAATGCATAGCAGCAAAACCAAGTAATATATGCCACCAGGGAGCATTAATAATGATCATTGGCAACGCTAAGCTGTATCCTAAATAAATTACTTTGTGAATTGATAATTTGATCAATTGCTTTTTGAAAGTAGTGTGATGCCCTGCCAATAACCCCATTTTATTATAACGGATCAATTGGGAGAAATCTTTTGTGAAGGCCCACATCAATGTCATTAACCCATAAAAGAACCAGGCGTATAAGAATTGGAACTTGTGGATCTTTCTTAATTCCGCATGAGGGGAAAAACGTAAGAACCCTAAAGGCGCGATATCTTCATCATGACCTTCGATATTTGTAAACGTATGATGTAAGTTGTTATGTTGTAACTGCCAGTTCAAAGAGCTGCCGCCAATTAATGTCATACTGAACGACATTAAATTATTGATCTTATGATTTTTTGAATAACTGCCGTGATTTGCATCATGCATTACAGAAAGACCGACGCCGCTCATACCGATACCCATCATGATCCAAAGCCCCATTTGGGCGTAACCATTAGTAACGATATTTGACATTAAGATCGCATAAGGGCCTAAGAAAATGATGAACATCGCAATGGTTTTAATAACCATTTTGTAATTCCCGAATTTCGAAATGTTGTTTGTTTTGAAATACTCGTCAACCCTCTTTTTAGCCGTCAGGTAAAACTGACGGTTAGCATTATTAAAACGGATTATATTAGAATTGTCCACTTATTGTTTAATTTTAAAGTTGTACAAAGATACCTCATAAAAAGCCAATTTGATTTTTTTTAGACCAATTTTTTGTTAAACAGGCACTGTTCACAGCTATCTAAAATGAAGTTTAGGTAACTGATAATCAGGTGGTTTTTTTACATATGATGATACTTCTCACCCTTAGTAATTGTGTAAGCCCTGTAAAGCTGTTCAACGAAAAATAACCGTACCATTTGATGAGAGAATGTCATAGGTGAAAGCGATAATTTGTAATTGGCGCGCTTGTAAATAATTTCATCGAAGCCATAAGGCCCTCCAATTAGAAAAACCAGGCTTTTAACATTTGAAAGTGCTTTTTTTGTCAAAAATTGAGAAAAATCGACAGAATTTAACAAATTTCCACCTTCATCCAATAGTACCAAATAATCATTGTCTTTAAGTTCCTTTAGTATCAGTTTTGCTTCTTCACTCTTTTGTTCCTTCTCAGGCCTCATTCTCACCGCCTTTGGCACGTTTATTGTGCTTATTTCAAATGCTGTGTAGTTCTTTAAACGTTTGAGGTAAATTGAGATTCCCTCGTTTAAATAGCTCTCAGTAGTTTTATCGATTTGAAGTAAGGTAACCTTCATCTTTGTAAAGCGTATAATTTAGTAAATTTAGCATCTATTAATGAAACTAGTTCTATCTATATTCTTTTTTATTTCTTCTTTCTTCAGTGCATTTGATGTGACGGATGATGTTGTATCTGCTATCAAGGGCGGTAAGTCATCAGAGCTGGTGAAATTCTTCGATGAGAAATTAACAGTGAAAATTCTGAACCAGGAAGATCTTTTAAGCAAAGCACAGGCTGAAGCCAACGTAAAATATTTTTTCGAAAAACATACCATTAAGAATTTCAGTGTTTCACAATCCCGTACCGTGAACACGAATGTTCAGTTTGTGAGCGGTTCCCTCGAAACATCGAACGGAAAATTCCGTGTCTCCATTTTATTACGCCGCAATCTGATCTCACAATTCAGGATCGAGAATGATAATGAGTAATTACATCCTGCTTCACGAAAAACATTTTAATTTCAAAAAATTTGTGCAGCGCGCATTGAAAGAAGATGTGCGTGATGGTGATCATACTGCTTTAGCAACTATTCCTTCAGATCATAGAGGAAAAATGCAGTTATTGGTGAAGGAAGATGGTATTATTGCCGGAGTGGAAGCTGCCGTTCAAACCTTCAGGATCATTGATAAAACACTTTCTGTGAAAGTGCTGATCAAAGATGGCCGCAAGGTTAAGAAAGGCGATATCGTTTTTATTGTGGAAGGAAATACTCAAACATTATTGACCACCGAACGCTTAGTGTTGAATATTATGCAGCGCATGAGCGGGATCGCAACCAAAACAAAATACCTGCAAACACTTTGCAAAGGCACCGAAACAAAAGTGATCGATACACGTAAAACAACTCCCGGTTTCCGGTTTTTCGAGAAGTGGGCTGTTGTTATTGGCGGAGGAGCAAATCACCGTTACGGTTTGTTTGATATGATCCTCATCAAGGATAACCATATTGATTTTTCAGGCGGAATTGTGCAGGCTATTAATGCTGCTAACGCTTATTTAAAAAAGAATAAACTGAATTTACCAATAGAAGTTGAAACACGTACACTGAATGATGTAAAGAAGGTTTTAAAGCGTAAAGGTGTTCAACGCATCATGCTCGATAATTACACACCGGCTCAAACCAAAGAGGCGGTTAAATTGATAAAAGGCGGTTTTGAAGTAGAATCCTCAGGCGGCATCACCGAAAAGAATATTGCCGATTATGCAAAATGTGGTGTCGATTTTATCTCGGTTGGCAGTCTTACCCACCATGTAAAAAGTTTGGATTTAAGTTTGAAAGCGCTTAAATAACTTCTATCTTTATTTCATATTAATAAATAGTATGAGGTTCCTCCTGGTTTTTATTGTTCTTCCTGCTTTTCTCTTTTCTCAAAATGAGTATATCGACTATCGTTCGGTGACCAATCCATTATATTGGAAGAACCGTAAACCTTATGAAGGCTATTGGCAGCAGGACGTACATTACAATATTAAAGCGGAGATCAACGACAGCTCTGATATTGTTACCGGTCATGAAGAACTGATCTACTGGAATAATTCACCTAACGATCTGACAATTGTTTATTTCCATCTCTACAGCAACGCGCAAAATAAAGATTCATATCTCTCCGATCTTTATAAGAACAATAATTACAATTTAAAATACAGTAAATACCGCGAACAGAATTTAGGAACAACGGTAGATAAGATTTCGATCAAAGGAAATGATCTGCAAACGGAATTAGATAACACAGTTCTGAAAGTCATTTTACCGCGGCCGCTGCCTTCAGGCGAATCCATCACCTTCGATATTGATTTCAAAACTTATTTCGACAGGGAAGTGATCCGTAACCGGATGAAAACATTCAATGTGTTCGGCTATAAACATTTTGATCTTGTACATTGGTATCCGCGCATTTCTGTATTCGACAGGAAATTCAATTGGGATACTGATCAGCATATGGATCATGAATTTTATGGCGACTTCGGTTCATTCTATGTGGAGCTAACTTTCCCGAATAATTATGTTGTAGATGGAACAGGAGTGATGGTGAACGAAAAAGAAGTTTTACCGGACACGCTCCGTAAAAAATTAGACATCTCTAATTTCTTAAAGAAACCATGGAATTCACCTCCAAGTACAGTGATCAAAAAAGACGGTACAAAAAAAACCTGGAAATTCAGTTCTATCAATGTGCATGATGTTGGTTACACTGCAGATCCGACTTACCGGATCGGTGAAGCAAATATAGATGGAATACGTTGTATCGCTTTAGTCCAGGAACCTCACGCTGCAGGTTGGTATAATGCGGCTCCTTTCCTCACCAAGATCATTGAAGTGAACAGTTATAACATTGGTCCGTATCATTATCCGAAAATGATCAGCGCCGATGCAAATGATGGAATGGAATATCCGATGATGACATTGAACGGCGGTTATGATCCTGAGTATCGTTCTTTATTTATTCATGAATTAACCCACAATTGGTTTTTCGGCATGGTTGGTAGTAATGAAACGTACCGTGCATTCTTAGACGAAGGTTTAACGCAATTCTATACAGCTGATACTTATCAGTTCATCGACGGGCCAATGGTAAAGCATTATCCTTCCAAAAGTAAGTACGAAAATAAATTCACGAACCCTACTAAGATCATCGACCAACAAATTTATACAGGCTATTATAATTCGGTGGTGACAAAAGGAGAAGAAGTAACCCTGAATACTCACAGCGATGATTTTAATGGCGGTATCCGTCACGGTGGCGGTTATAGCAGTGTGTATTTTAAAACAGCAACGATGCTGAAGAATTTGGAATATGTTTTAGGGCGTGCATTATTTGATAAAGCGATGCAGGCTTATTTTAAACAATGGAAATTCTGTCACCCGTATCCTGAAGATTTTCGTAACTCAATTATTCAATTCAGTGGTGTGGACCTGAACTGGTTCTTCGATCAATGGCTGGAAACAACAAAAACAATTGATTATAAGATCGGCCGGATTAAGAAAAAGAAAAAAGGTGTTTACGAAATTACTTTCAAGCGTTTAGGCACTATGCAAATGCCGCTGGATTTTACTGTGATCGACAGAAATGATTCCGCATTACATTATCAAATTCCAAATACATGGTTCGATAAACCTACCTGGGCAAAACCATTACCGCGCTGGATAGGGTGGGGACCAAAACTAAAAACAACTTATACAGCAACAGTTAATGTCGGCAGTAAAATAAACAATGTCATCATCGATCCAAGTTACCGTTTAGCAGACGTGAACATGATGAACAACGTTAAGAGAAATAAGATTGACGTGAAATTCGATTCACATATTTATAACCCGCCTAATTGGAAACAATATGATATGCGTGTTCGTCCGGCCCTTTGGTATAATGGTTACGATGGCGTGAAAGCTGGAGTTCATTTGAACGGAAATTATTTGGCAGTAAAGCATGTATTCGATCTTACAACATGGTTCAGTACCGGATTAGGCCAGGCTTATTTGGATAGTACAACTAAATCTATAAGTAGTATCAATAGTTTTAATCCGATCTCTATTTTATTCAATTATAAGACCAACACTAATAAATTCATGAAACGGTCTAATTTCTATGCTCAGTTAAGAACTATAGATGGATTGGATGGCGGGACAATTGGTTTTGAAAAGAGAAGTAACAATGATAAAACACGTTTCTATACGCATTACAAAGGGATGTTACGTGATCTTCCTCAAGACATGGTATATCTGATCAATAGAAATGAATGGGGTTACCAAAAATATAACGGTGCAATGCATGTTGGTTTGGAACACAATTACCGTTACAAAAAAGGAACAGGAAATATCATTTTGAATGCAAGAAGTTCTGCCTTTACTTATGATTATGATTTCTCTGCTGTGACCTTATGTGTCGTAAATAGGAATGATCTTGGAAAAATAAATGTCAATACGCGTTTATTTGCGCAGGCCGGATTCGGGAATAATGTTCCGCTTGAATCAGCTTTGTATGTAGCCGGGGCGAATAACGAAGAATTGATGGATAATAAGTACACCCGCTCGATGGGATTCATTCCGCCTGAATTCGGTGGTTATGGAAAAGTAACCAATCATTTTACCGCAGGCGGAGGATTGAATTTAAGAGGATATTCCGGTTATTTATTACCTGAGAAGAGAAAAGATGGCACAACCACTTACCATTATCGCGGAACAAGCGGCGCTGCATTTAATATGGAATTGGAGTTCGGAGAACTTTTTAAATTCATGAACTTTAAATTTTTGAAGAACAGTATTAAAATGAATCCATACATTTTTGGTGATGCCGGAACAATAAATACCGATCTCGCAAATGAAGATCTTAAATTTGGTGATATCATGTACGATGCAGGTGTTGGAACAACATTCAGTATCGTAAAGTGGGGACCATTAGTGAACGTAGCTCCATTCACGATCCGTTTTGATATGCCTTTTTTTATTAGCCGTCTTCCTTTTGAAGAAAAAGACCATTTCCAATTCCGTTGGATGATAGGCGTGAGCAGGGCGTTTTAGTCTGATTCTTTTAGTTCCCTTTGTATTTCGTGACCACTCTCCCCACCGCTTCCAAAAAAAGGAAGAACTAAAAAGAACGCTATTCCTCCGTGTGATTCTAAATAGACTAAATTATTTCCTCTGGTTAAGCCAATGCTTAAATTATAAACTCCCGATCCCCAAAGAATAGGAAAAAGCGGTGTCAGCGAAATTGAAAATTTAGGAGATGTTTTAAAGTAACCATCTTTATATTTGCCTCTTAGTTTTGCGGTTCTGATGATTTTTCCTTTTGATTGAAAATCAAGCTTAATTGATTTTTTATTTATGGTTTTTAAATTCAAAACAACACTATCCTCGTTCTTTAAAGATGAAGGAAGTGATTGTCTGCCATTCAAAGTCCCGAGAAGACCAATAGCATTCGAATAAGACCCGTCCAGTTTTTTGTAGTTAGCTGTATCAAGCGCTATATCTTTTCTGTCTCTTTTTATTTGATCAATTGTGGAGCAAGAAGTAAAACAGGATACGGCAACTATAAATAGAAAAGATCTTATTAAATATTTTTCCGATTTTATCATTCACAAAAAGCCCTGAAGAATAGCTTCAGGGCTATTCACATCAATCAACCAACTTCAATCTCTCTTTCACTTTACTATAATCGTTAAAATCTATATCTGAATTATTTTTAATGAATGCAGGAGGAAAAATAACTACTTTAAATTGTTGCACGCCCGGATTTACAGGGGCGCCATTGTTATAGATCGTGTAATCTATTACTACCTGGCTAACTTTGTATTTATAATTGTACTGGTAAGAGAAAAAAGAATAGGGCATTCCCATCCAGCTTGTACCTGCAGCATCCAAAACATAAACTCTCACATCACCGTTTGCAACAACAGTAGAAGTAATGGCCGGCACATTTAAAACCGTTTCAATGTATTCGTATGGCCAGCTGTAAGAGATCCAGCTTGCGGTTGTTGTAGTGAATGTCTGGATCTGCATATTCGAAGTTCCGGGAGTTCCTTGCGGACCTTGTGCACCGGTTGCGCCAGCGGCACCCGTATCGCCTTTAGGACCGGTCTCTGCTTTTTTACAAGAGAAATTAAGTAATGAACTAAATAAAAGTATCGCTGTGATTTTTAATAGATGTTTCATAGTTTGGGTTTTATTTAATTAAAAGTAAGAGAATATCTCTAAATAAAAAACCCCTGAAGCAGAACAAGTACGCTTCAGGGGTTAATATTTAATTCACCTTGTAGGTGAGTTTGTTGAACCTAGTGGGTTATCACTAATTTAGAAGTAGCGCTGAAGTTGTTTGAACCAACTACATTAACAAAGTAAACACCTGTTGTTAAACGTGAAGTGTTTAAATTTAATACTTGCTCACCTTCCATTAATTTACCTGTAGTTTCCTGGATCATCACGCGGCCATTGATGTCGTATACAGTTACTCTGTAAGCTGCATCACTTGACGCTTTGAACCAAATGCTTGCTGCATCACCTGCAGGGTTTGGCATTAATTTAATGCTGGAAGTAAACCCGTAATTAGTGCTCTCTTGTTCCTGGATGCCGATAGCATATGGAACAAAGAACTTATCTGTCGACCAGATACCACGTCCGTGAGTTGCAGCATAGATAACGCCTGAGTTATAACATCTGTAAGATGGTTCTTTTTGTTGTCTCAACTGGAATACCGGAACGTTAGGGAAGTTATTTGTTGTACCAACTTCTTTTGTCCAATTAGGAGATGCTTGTGTAATATCTGTTGTACTATATACACCACTCTCAGTACCAACTAAAACAGTTTTATCATCCGACATTTCGAAGATGCCTGTATAAGCAGGTGTGAAAGGTAATGTACCACCGTTCTTAATATCAAAGTTTGCGGTATTAGTGTTATTCATATTCATCTTGGTTACGTTAGAATTACTGTAGTAAACAGTTCCTAATTTATTCTTATAACCACCGCATGTGATAGCTACCATTGAATCGCTTGCGCTAATAGCGATACCTGTGATAGGGTATTTAAATCTTCCAAGAGGAGTAGTTCTTTGAGGTACATTTGGCCTTGCAACGCTTGCGCTGTTAAGATCGATGTCAGAAGCATAAGCTCCTCCGTAATCTGTTGAATCACCAATGAATTCCAGGTGAGAAACTCTATAGAAGAAATAAGAAGTGTCGTTCAGTTTAGTAGAGAAGTAAAGGCATTTTCCATTATGCGCCCACTCTAAACGGGTAACTACTGATCCTGTTACAGGTGCCACAACAGAACCGGGAACGCCCCCAGGGCCGTCCATTTTCGAGTGTCTTCCGACAATTCTTACGTAATCAGGATTTAAAGAGAAGTTCAATGGTTTTTTAGTAACAAAGATACTTGGGCCGATAGAAGCGTTTGTTTGAATTGTACCTACCGCGTAACGTGCCGAATGCCTTAATGGTAATTTTGTTACAGGAACAGGTGTTACAGTAGTTGATAAATAACTGGTGATAGGCATTCCTGTTTCAAAATTATAACCGCTCACATCCGTATTTTTTACAATGATACTATCATATGTGATATAATCAGTGTAAAGGTCGAAACGGCATGAATCAGTAGGACCTGCAAAACTCAGTTTTAAAGTATCTTTCACGGTTGTGTTATTAAGTGCAATTGTTGCTCCTAATGCAGCGCCGGTAACAGTTTGGCTGCTCACCGGAATTGAATTTCCTGTATAACTTCCTACTGCGATGTTCAAAGTTTGAGTTGGAAGTGCTCCAACCATCTTCGTACTAACAACTGCCACTACCATATTGGTGTAATGGTATTTTTTCTTAGGACGGATCTTAGAAACTATCGCATATGTAGAAGTAGTTGCAGAAGTATTATACGCTAAACCATATGTAGAAATACCTTCATTGGTCTGGAAAGAAAAATCAGTAATAACTGTGATCACTGATGAATCTTTAGGCGCAGTTGCGAATTCGAAGAAAATAGAATCCTGAGGTGTAGCTGTATTTGTACTTAAACTGATCCTGTTATTCATAACAGAAGAAGTATTTGCATTACCGGTCACTACATGGCCTACAATAGTATTAGGGCCGTTGTATTGCGGGATAATAGTGATAGTTTGACTGGCAGGAGGAGAAATTGATTTTGTACTTGCAGTTGTGATATAAACCCTCTCATAACGGTGATCTCTTTGCCCTTTAACATTGAAAATAGCAAATTTGGTTTTTGTATTATCAATATTAGGGATAGTTGCAACTGATTGTTCATTTAAGTACATCGCCGTATCTGCATTTTTGTATTGTTCCCACAAACGTCCGGGTGTATTTTCGTTAGCGAATCCTACCGAACCAGGCAAAACTCCCGAGTTACTTCCCCTATAAGAACCATCATAAAAAGTTGCCGGGGCGGCAACATCAATATCGTTAGTACGGAAAAGAGATCCGTAAGCACCGGCATATACAATTGCTTTTGGATTTAATACCGAGAAGTCAGCCTGGTAAGCATCTGTCGATCCAAATGTTTTTGAGGTCATAGGACCATTTAAATAATAACCCGGTAAATAAGTTAAGTTATTACCAATTGAACCGCCTGCTACACCTGCAACTGCTGCCAGAGTATTAGTAGGTCCTGCATTTGCAGCAGGATAAAGAGGCGCGCTTACTGAATTGAATTGGGAAATATTAAAACCTTTATTATAAGGAACAAATCCTCCGCCAGCTGATTTAAATATTCCACCGTCAGTAGCAATGTACATTGAATTATTTCCTAAATTGAATTTAACATCGTGTATTTTAGAGTGAATATAAAGTTGAGGCAGAGGAAATTGATTTACAAAAACATTAATTCCTATTTGTGTCCAGGTTCCTTGTCCTAAAGGATTGCTTGGTAATTGCTCCCAAACATAAAAGACCTCACCTCCAACGTAACATATGTCTTTTTCAATCGGATCAGCAACAATAGTATTTGAATAGTCTCCGTTACCCGTTGTTCCCTCAACAAATGGATCGAACTGTACACTGCCGATAGTTATGGTTTTCCAGGTAACACCTTTATCATCAGAGACCATTATTGCTGATAACACGCCTGTTGATGCAGTTCCTGCTGTTTTCATTTTTGCTATACTTAAATAAACATAGTTAGGGTCAACAGGTGAAGGAGCGATCTCAATACGTCCGCGGTTTGCAATCACTGTAGGAGTGATCGAAGTGAAAGCTGATGAACCTGCAGAAGCATAATAAACAGCTGATAAAGAATAATCTTTAGCACCTGCAGCATAATAAACATCACCATTTTTTGCCACCTTAACATCCATAGCAGCTAAAGTTCCGGTTGCAGAAACTGTTTCTTCATTAAAAGAAAAACCTCCGTCGGTAGAGATAAAGAAACCTTTATTAGCAGCAACATAAACTGTATTTGTACCTGCCACAGCAACTTCATTGATGTTACCAAACAAAGAAGAATCCTGTAAAGCAGTGATCGAGGTACTGCTGGCAGCGAGCCTGTATAACCCTGTTCCGATGAATCCGGATAATCCGGCCCCATCACCACCACGGCCAAAAGTTTCACCTGTTCCAAAATATATATTTCCGGCACCATCCTGCGCCATCGAACTTACAATTAACGATTGCGCCTGGTCATTGATCGCCGACCAATTAGCACCTGCATCAGTAGATCGGAATATACCACCACTAACGCCGGCAGCAAATAATCTGTTTCCGCTACCATCGGTATTGTCGATAAGAATAGAACGGCAACGTCCGGCAATATCATTAGGCCCTAGTTCACCCCATTTTAATCCTAATTGCGCAAAAGCGTTGCTTCCCATCAATAAAGCTCCTAATATTGCGGCGCCTTTTAATTGTTTTGTAAATCTTGAAATCATATTGTTCACTATAAATTGTTATTTAGTATATTTTAACAAATCGATTAAATTTCTGTAAATATAAAAATAAAGTGATACAAAAGACACAACAAATACCTAACATTTTAAAAGTGGTCGCTTTTATCTTACCACTGGCAGGTTTGAGGGCACAGGATGCTGGAAATGAGCTGAATAATTACGCTGAAAAAAAGCATGATCTGAACCATAAAGGCATGATTGTTCTAACCTCTTGGGCATCAGCTAATATTATTAGTGCCGGGGCATATTTTCTCACAAATTCAAGGCAGGAAAAATGTTTTTATGCCATGAATACCGCCTGGGGCGTAGTTAATTTAGCTATTGCAATTCCCGGGCTTTTGGGTAAAGAAAAAAAGTATATCAATAAAGAAAAACTGTATAAAGATCAATTGAAAACCGAGCGGGTTTATGCGATAAATGCTGCTTTAGATGTAATTTATATTGGTGGTGGTTTTGGTTTAAAAGAAGTCGCTAAAAACCAATCAGATATGAACAGAAGAGCTATGTTATACGGTTTTGGGGATTCATTCCTGATCCAGGGCAGCGGGCTTCTGATATTTGACATCAGTATGTGGGCGGTCAATAAAAAGAACCGTTATAAGTACTTATCACCTATAATGAAAAATACTGAAATTTCACTTAATCTGTCACATCTCAAAGTACAGTGGAAATTCTGATTTTATACCGTCTTTAATTTGCTGGTTTTTAAAGGTTTTCTTATGTTTGCTGTTCTTTTTTTATGAGCTCAGGTAAAGAATATTTTGCACATCCGACCGCTGTTATAGATGATGGATGTAACATCGGAAAAGGGGTGAAGATCTGGCATTTTTCACACATTATGCCAAACTGCACTTTAGGTGATGGATGCAATGTAGGCCAAAATGTTGTGATATCTCCTGAAGTTATTTTAGGTAAGAATGTAAAGATCCAGAATAACGTTTCTATATATACAGGTGTGACCTGTGATGATGATGTTTTTTTAGGACCCTCAATGGTTTTTACCAATGTAATTAATCCCCGTAGTGCTGTAAACCGAAAATCTGAATACGCAAAAACACATGTTGGAAAGGGTGCATCTATCGGAGCAAATGCAACAATAGTTTGCGGTCATGATATTGGTGCTTTTGCTTTTATAGGAGCAGGCACTGTTGTTACAAAAACTGTTCCAGCATATGCTTTAATAGTAGGAAATCCCGGAAGGCAAGTAGGCTGGATGAGTGAGTTCGGCCACCGTTTAGAATTTGATAAGGACGGGAACGCAACTTGTAAGGAAAGCGGACAAAAATATAAATTACAGAATAACATAGTTTCCAGAATATCTTAATATGTCGAAAATAAAATTTGCAGTAGTTGGTCAGGGACACATTGGAAAACGTCATGCAGAAATGGTACGCCGTAATCCGGAATGTGAATTGGTAGCTGTTTGCGATGTAATGCCGAAAGATAAGATCGGTTTAACAGATCTGAAGGAAAAATTCTATCAGAACATCGACGATCTTTTAAAAGCTCATCCCGAAGTTGAGGTTGTGAATGTTTGCACACCTAACGGTCTGCATGCAGAACACGCTTTAAAAGCATTGGAAGCAGATAAGAACGTGGTGGTTGAAAAACCAATGGCCTTAACAAAAGCGGATTGCGAGAAGTTAATTTACACAGCACTTCATCATCATAAAACTGTGTTTTGCGTTATGCAGAACCGCTATTCGCCGCCAAGTGTCTGGTTGAAAGATGTGATCGATAATAAAATAATTGGAGATGTTTACATGGTTCAATTGAATTGTTACTGGAACCGTGATGAAAGATATTATAAACCCGGAAACTGGAAAGGCACTGATGACCTGGATGGAGGTACTTTGTTTACGCAATTCTCGCACTGGATCGATATCATGTATTGGTTATTCGGAGATATAACTAACATCCAGGCAAAATTTGCGGATTTCAATCATAAGAATTCAACAGCTTTTGAAGACAGTGGCTTCGTAAGTTTTGATTTTGTGAATGGCGGCATGGGTTGTGTGAATTACAGTACGGCGGTTTGGGATAAGAACCTGGAATCTTCATTGACAATTGTAGGAAGCAAAGGAAGTGTAAAAGTGGGCGGACAATACATGGACCAGATCGAAGTTTGCAATATAAAAGATTATACAATGCCTGACCTTGCACCAACAAATCCTGCCAATGATTATGGGGCTTATAAAGGATCGGCCAACAACCATAATTACGTCATCGAAAATGTGATCGATACATTAAAAGGAAAAAATAAGATCACAACCAATGCGCTTGAAGGCTTGAAAGTAGTTGATATCATCGAGCGTATCTATGCATTAAGACCAACAACAGTTATTAAAAAATTATCATCAAAATAAATTTATGGGCATCTACGAAAAGATCTTAAAGAAAGACGCAAAAGTTGCAGTGATAGGTTTAGGCTATGTCGGATTACCGATAGCATTGGCCTTCGCTAAAAAAGTTAAAGTGATCGGTTTTGATATTAACGAGAAACGCGTTAATATGATGAAAAAAGGAATTGATCCAAGCAACGAGTTAGGCAAAAAGGAATTTGCCGGAGCGGATATTAAATTCACTCATAAATTAGAGGACCTTAAAAAAGCGAATTTTTTCATTGTCGCTGTACCAACACCGATTGATGAACATAATTTACCTGACTTAAAACCTTTGATCGCTTCTTCAACAACAGTAGGGAAAGTATTGAAGAAAGGTGATTACGTTATCTATGAATCGACAGTTTATCCCGGGTGTACAGAAGAGGATTGTATTCCGGTTTTGGAACGCGAATCCGGATTGAAATTTGTAAAAGATTTTAAAGTTGGATATTCACCGGAGCGTATCAATCCCGGGGATAAAGAACATACCATTACTAAAATTTTAAAGATCGTTTCGGGTTGTGATAAGGAAAGTTTAGATAACATAGCTAAAACGTATGAGATCATTGTTGAGCCGGGAACACATAAAGCTTCTTCAATAAAAGTAGCTGAAGCTGCAAAAATTATTGAGAACACACAGCGTGATGTGAATATCGCTTTGATGAATGAACTGTCAATTATTTTCTCACGTATTGGTATTAATACATATGAAGTATTAGAAGCTGCCGGAACAAAATGGAATTTCCTGAAATTCTCTCCCGGTTTAGTTGGCGGACATTGTATAGGCGTGGACCCATATTATTTAACTTATAAAGCAGAAGAACTGGGGTATCATGCACGTGTAATTAACAGCGGGCGTTATGTGAACGACAGCATGGGTTTTTATGTTGCTAAAACCTGTGTGAAAAAGATCATTGCCGCCGGAAAAAATATTTCAAAATCAAAAGTGCTGGTGATGGGAGCTACATTTAAAGAAGATGTAAGCGATATCCGTAATAGTAAAGTGGCAGACATCGTAAAAGAATTAAAATCATTCGGTGTAAAAGTTGAGATTGTTGATCCGCATGCGGATAATGACGAACTAAAACATGAGTACGGGTTTGGTTTGAATAAATTAGGAAAAGGTTATGATGGTGTTATCGTTGCTGTTAATCATAAAGAGTATAAAGGATACGACGATAAATTCTTTAATACGATCTTAAGTAAAAAAGGAATTGTAGTGGATGTGAAAGGAATGTACAAAGGCAAGATCAAAAACTTTACTTATTGGAGCTTGTAGAAATAAAAAATGCAGAATTAAGAATGCAGAATTAAAAAGCTTAAAAAGTAATTCTGAATTCTTAATTTTTATCCCGATAACTATCGGTACTAAATTGTAAAAAATGAAGATATTAATAACAGGAGGCGCAGGATTCATTGGTTCGCATGTGGTACGTTTATTCGTAAACAATTATCCAAATTATACTATCTATAACCTGGATAAATTAACTTACGCGGGCAATCTCGCTAACTTAAAGGATATCGAGAACAAGCCGAATTATAAATTTGTAAAGGGAGATATTGTTGACGCGGATTTCATCAATAAATTATTTGCCGAAAATAAATTCAACGCGGTTATACATTTAGCTGCCGAAAGTCATGTTGACAGAAGTATCTCTAATCCTTTAGAGTTCGTTTATACGAATGTTATTGGTACTGTAAATTTACTGAACGCTGCCAAAAATATTTATAAGGAAGATAACTCTGTATTCAAATTATTCTATCACGTAAGTACAGATGAGGTGTATGGTTCTCTTGGAGAGACAGGAATGTTCTTAGAAACTACGGCTTACGATCCGCACTCACCGTATTCCGCATCAAAAGCTAGTTCTGATCATTTTGTGCGAGCTTACCATGATACTTACGGCATGCCTGCTTTGATCTCTAATTGCTCAAATAATTACGGACCAAATCATTTCCCTGAAAAATTAATTCCGCTTTGCATCAGTAATATCAAGAACAATAAACCTCTTCCAATTTATGGTAAAGGTGAGAATGTCCGCGATTGGTTATATGTGATCGATCATGCACGGGCTATTGATACTATTTTCCATAAAGCAAAACCCGGAAGCACTTACAATATTGGCGGACATAATGAGTGGACGAATATTGCTGTGATCCGTTTGTTGTGTAAGATCATGGATAAGAAATTAGGAAGACCTGAAGGTACCAATGAAAAATTGATCACGTTTGTGAAAGACCGCGCCGGCCACGATCTCCGTTATGCGATCGACTCAACAAAATTACAGAAAGATCTTGGATGGAAACCATCACTTCAGTTCGAAGAAGGACTTGAAAAAACTGTGGATTGGTATTTGAATAATGAAGAATGGCTGAAAGAAGTTACTTCCGGCGATTATCAAAAATACTACGAGCAACAATACGTAAAACGATAAGTGTATAACAAGAGCCAAATAGAGAACAACACCTTCCTGGTAACAGGTGGTGCCGGGTTTATTGGTTCTCACATCGTTGAATTCCTTTTAAACAACAATGCAAAAAAAGTCCGTGTACTGGATAGTTTGGTTACCGGAGATATTAAAAACATTGAACCATTCCGTTCTCGTTCTAATTTTGAATTTTTGCAGGGTGATATCACAAAACCGGCAGATTGCGAAAAAGCTTGTATTGGTGTAGATTATATTTCTCACCAGGCTGCGTTAGGTTCTGTCCCGAGAAGTATAGAGAATCCACAGGCAACTCATGAAGCAAATGCCACCGGATTTTTAAATATCCTTGTAGCTGCAAAGAATAATTGGGTGAAGCGGGTTGTGTATGCAAGTTCTTCTTCGGTTTACGGTGACCTGAATGAAAGCCCTAAAGTTGAACACCGTATTGGCAAACCACTTTCTCCTTACGCGGTAAGTAAATTGGTGAACGAGCAATACGCTGCTATTTTTTCTTCTACTTATAATATGGAAATTATAGGCCTGAGATATTTTAATATTTTTGGCCCACGGCAAAACCCAAATGGAGCGTATGCAGCGGCGATCCCTTTATTCATTCAATCGCTTTTGAACAATCAGGAAGTTTTTATAAATGGTGATGGAACCCAAAGCCGTGATTTTACATATGTCGCCAATGCTGTTCAGGCAAATATAAAAGCTTTGTTAACTGATAATCCTGAAGCGAAATCCAAAGTATTTAATATCGCTTGCGGGCAAAGCATTAGCGTGAACGAAATGTTCGGTATTATCGCAAATGAAATTAAACCTGAGGCAAAAGCGACACACCGTGGTCAGCGTTTTGGTGATGTGAAGGATTCTTTAGCGGATATTTCTGCTGCGAGACAATATCTGGATTATAGCCCTGAGATCTTGTTTACAGAAGGTTTAAAGAAAACGATAGCTTGGTTTAAAAAATAATGGAAAAGAAAGTTTGTATAGATTGTGGTGAAACCATAAAGGGCCGTTCAGATAAAAAATTCTGTAACGACATTTGCCGCAATTCCTATAATAATAAATTAAATAGCGATACAACCAATTACGTCCGTAATATCAATAACATTCTTCGGAAGAATCGGCGCATATTGGAAGAAAACCTGAAAGGGGAAACCACAACTATTTCCAAACAAAAATTGATTGATAAGGGATTCAACTTTAAATACTACACCAACCAGATCGTGACGAAGAATAATCATACTTACGTATATTGTTACGAATTCGGGTACCTGTTACTTGAAAAAGAAATGGTGCTGATCGTTAAACGAAAAGAAAAATAAATGCAATTCCGGATGACAAGCAAACGTAATTTTCTTCTTTTCATCTGTTCTGTTTCATTTTTGTTCTTTAAAGCACAAACTAATATTCCTTCCGTCGATTCGATCAACAGATCTATTAGCGAATGTAAAACCGATACTTGCCGGATCAGGAAGTATGTTGTCTTTTCCGAAAGGCTTGTTATGAATAACCTGGAATTAAGCCGGGATTTGTCTGTAAAAGGGTTTAAGATGATGGAACTAATGAAGCCGAATGCTAAAGATAAAAACCTCATTTTAAAATTGCAGAAATTTGAGATCCTTTTATTTCATGTAAGAGGCATTCAGCATTCTGTCGGCGGAAATTTTGATTCTGCTGAGGTGGCTTTTAACAAGAGTCTTGAGCTGGCAAAGTTAATTGGGGATAAAGAAAGTGAAGCCGGTGCTTATAGCGATATTTCAGAAGTAAAGCGGAAAAGCGGGGATTACCCAACAGCTACCGCGTTTGCTTTAAGATCACTTAAATTAAAAGAAGATATTCGGGATACTGTAGGAATGGCTATTTCGTACAATAATCTTGGAATGATCTTCAGGCTGAAAAAGGAATTTGAGAAATCATTGGAGTATCATTTTAAAGCAATTGAACTCAAAAAAAGAATATTGGCAAAAATCAACGATAGCTATTCGCAGACCAATCTTGGCTATTCTTATTCAAATATCGCTAATGTTTATCTTGGTTTAGAGCAACCGGCTAAAGCGATTGAGTTTTGCGAGAAGGCGATCGGGCTTTACAAAAAAAGTTCAAACTTAGCGGCATTAGGCGGGTCTTACTCAAATTTAGGCGTGATGTATGAGCAAGTTGGTGATAATGACAAAGCTTTAAATTGTTATCTCAAAGCTCTGGAGATAAAAGAACAGGCCGGCAATAAAGAAGATCTTGCAGCCTCCTATATAAATTTGGGTGGATTTTATTCAGCAACAGATCTAAAGAAGGGAAAGGAATACGTGTTAAAAGGATATGAATTAGCGAAGATCAGCAAATTCAAAGAATTCGAAAAAGGCGGAGCTGAAGCATTATCTGAATTGTATGCTTTAGAAGGAAATTACAAAAAAGCGTATGAGTATCATCTTGTTTATTCTGACCTGAAAGATTCTATTTTAGGTGAAGAAAGCCATTTGCAGATAACCGAAATGGAAACGAAATACGAAACTGAAAAGAAAGAGAAGGAAAATCTGGCATTAAAAAACAGGAACGAAGTTCAGAAATTGGAAGCTGAAAAGAAAGATGCAGAGATCGGAAAACAAAGAGTAATGATAGGAGTGAGTATCATTGGCCTTTTATTTGTAGCCGGCCTGGCACTTTTTATTTTTAAGAATTATAAGGATAAAAAGAAAGCTAATGAAATCATTACAAAACAAAAAGAAGAAGTAGAAGAGCAGAAGACACTGGTTGAATCACAAAAGCATATCATTGAAGAAAAACAAAAAGAACTGCTCGATAGTATTCATTACGCAAAACGTATTCAGAGAGCTCTTATACCCAGCGAAAAATACATCCAGCGGACACTTGTAAAATTACGGTCAAAAAAAGATCAGGGCTAAAGCCCTCTTAACCTTTTGACATTAAAAACCCCGGACTTAGGTCCGGGGTTAATTGCATATTGATGTGATGGGCTTTAGCCCTGAAAGGACTTATTGAGGGAACACCTGGCTGTCATCCAAACACTCGGTACATTTTGGTGCCGGGCGAGGAATGATAGTCGTTTCAAACGGTTTTATTTGTTTGCTTGACCCATCGTAACGTAAAACCATTTTCACTTGTGATTTAATGGTTACTCCGCCTTTAACAGCAGGATTCCAAAGATCCATTAGTTTAATAGCTTCTTCAACCTGTTTCTTGAATTCTTCATCCTGGCACATGATCATTGTCTTCTTGATAGAGCCATCAAAATGTAACATTAACGTAACAGTTGCTTCAAGATCACCGCTATGGCGCTTTTGTTTTTTACTTAATGGAATAGCTTCCTTTAAGAAGTTATTTAACCCTTCATCGCCACCATCGTAGCAGGGCGGACGGCAAACTTTAGCGTCTTTAGCTTTTTTAGGAGTTGCATAACCTTGTTTTTTTGGTTTCGCAACTACAGGTTCTTCAACTACAGGTTCTGAAACAACAGCTGGCTCTTCTTTTACTTTTTCTTCTTTAGCTTTTTTCTCTTTCTTAGGTTTTTCTTCCTTAGCAACTTTCTCTTCTCTTACTTTTTCTTCTTTCTTAGGCTTTTCCTCTTTTGCTTTCTCTTCTTTCTTTGGTTTTTCGGTTTTAACTGGCTCTTCTTTTTTCGCAACAACTTTAGGTTCCGGAGCTTCAGCTTTGCCACCAATATAGATGTAGAATCCCTGCGATTTTTTTAAAGCTTCTGCATCACCGCTTGAGGTACATTGACAAGTGTTAAATAAATTCGGGTTCTCTTTAAAATATTCAGGATAGGTCTTAATTAAATTTTCCCAACGCTCACGGTTAGCAACCGGGCGGTTTGCAAGATCACTTGGTTCGTTTTCAGTAAAAACAAGGACGATATCAGTAATGTTCATGTTCCTGATAGAATCCCCGCTTGATGATTTCGGCATTCCGTCTGCACCACGTTTCGACTTAAGCATAATGTAATTCTTTCCGACAGGCTTATAGGCTTTGGTCATAGAATCCGACTCAAATATCATATCATCGTAAAGAGGTGCATCCTGTGCGGCCAGTGATAAACAAATAACGCTGAAGAAAACAACTAAAAGATTTTTCATAGAGTAAGAGTTTTGCTCTACGATATTAATAAAAAAATTCGGAAATCCTAAACTTTATTGAAAAGACTATCCACAAACTCAGGGGCATTAAATAGCTGGAGGTCGGTCATTTTTTCACCAACCCCAATATATTTAACAGGGATCTTGAACTCATCGCTGATGCCAATAACCACGCCTCCTTTAGCAGTACCATCTAATTTTGTTACGGCTAAAGCTGTTACATCGGTTGCGGCTGTAAATTGTTTGCATTGTTCCACAGCGTTCTGGCCGGTACTGCCGTCTAAAACCAAAAGCACTTCATGAGGGGCATCAGGCACCACTTTTTTCATCACGTTCTTGATCTTAGTGAGCTCATTCATTAAGTTGATCTTATTATGCAAGCGTCCGGCTGTATCAATAATAACTACATCTGCATCTTTCGATTTAGCACTGCTTAAAGTATCGAAAGCAACACTTGCCGGATCTGCTCCCATACCCTGAGAAACAATTGGAACACCTGCACGCTCACTCCAGATAATTAATTGGTCAACCGCCGCGGCACGGAATGTATCAGCCGCTCCTAACAAAACGTTTTTACCACCTAATTTAAATTGGTGAGCTAATTTTCCGATGGTAGTTGTTTTGCCAACGCCGTTAACGCCAACAACCATTATGACATATGGTTTTTTTGGAAGAGAGGCAGAGAAATCAATTGTGTTATCGGTAGAATTATTTTCTTTTAAAAGAGATGAGATCTCATCACGCAGCACAGAATTCAATTCAGATGTTGAAACGTATTTATCACGGGCAACGCGGTCTTCAATGCGTTTGATGATCTTGATAGTTGTATTAACACCAACATCACCGCTGATAAGAACTTCTTCTAAATTATCAAGTACATCAGCATCAACAGTGCTCTTTCCGGCAACTGCTTTAGCAAGTTTTCCAAAAAAGCTTTCCTTGGTCTTTGATAAACCCTGGTCTAAGCTTTCTTTTTCTTCTTTGCTGAATAATTTTGAGAAAAATCCCATTTTAGAACGGTCTTAAAATAAAAATTTCTTTCCCTGTTTGTGAGAAAGAAATCTTTCCCCGAAGGGATGCCTTCGGCAAAATGTTTGAATAAAAATTATTTCGATTTTAAGAAATCGTTAATATGATCGTTGTGTACGATCTCTTCACGGAATGCATAAGCACCTGTTTTAGGTGATTTGATCATCTTGATCACTTTGGTAAAATCTTTACCTTTTCCTGTCTTTAGTGTTGCAACTACCTTCTTAGCCATTGTACAATATTTTTAAAGATTACTTAATTTCTTTGTGAACAGTCATTTTCTTTAATATCGGATTGTATTTTTTCAATTCGATACGGTCAGGCGTGTTCTTTTTGTTCTTAGTAGTAATGTAACGAGACGTTCCCGGCTTACCGCTGTCTTTATGCTCGGTGCATTCTAAAATTACCTGTATTCTGTTTTTACTGCGTGCCATCTTTTCTGATTTTTAAGTTTTATACTGAAGTGTGCTTTGCTCTGCTTCAGTGTTATGCTGTGTAAATGCCGTTTGCTTTCGCATCCTTTAAACAAGCAAAGATTCCTTTTTTGTTAATGAATTTTAATGCCGAAGTAGACACACGAAGTGTTACCCATTCTCCTGTTTCAGGAACAAAAAACTTTTTACGTTTTAAGTTCACTTTGAACTGACGGCGAGACTTTGCGTTAGAGTGCGATACTTTGTTACCGCCCATCGCCTTTTTTCCTGTTATCTGACAAATACGTGACATATTCTAAATGCTTTAATTATTACTAATGAAGTGTACTTTGTTCTGCTTCATTATCCCCAAAAATTATGGGGACGCAAATATACGACAATAAGCTAAAGTTGCAAAATTTTAGACCTATAACAGCCTATAATTCGTCAGAATATACCTGCCGGGTCTTATCCCTTAAATTATAGCCCGAGGCCATGACCTCTCCATAGGCTCCTGTGCTCCTGATAGCCAATAAGTTACCTCTTTCAGTCTCAGGTAATTCCATCGATTTTCCAAAGCAATCAGAGCTTTCACAGATCGGGCCAACCACATCATATTTCAGGGTCTTTCCCGACGAACTTAAATTCTCGATCTTATGGTAAGCCTGGTATAAAGCAGGACGGATCAACTCGGTCATACCGGCATCAAGGATAGCGAAATTGGTGTTGATCGCTTTCTTAATATATAGAACGCGCGATATTAAAGAACCGCATTGTCCGGTTAGTGCTCTTCCCAATTCAAAATGTACTTCCTGGTTTGGACGAACTTCTAAGAACTCTTTGAACACATTAAAGAAAGTTTCGAAACTAACAATATTCTCTTTATCCGGTTCTTTATAATTAATACCCAGCCCGCCGCCAACATTTATTATTTTGAGATCATAACCTTTATGAAGAAACCATTGATTGATCTCATTCACACGCTGGCACAATTTTTTGAAAGGAGTGAGATCAGTTATTTGAGAACCAATGTGAAAATGGATGCCGATCAATTTTAAGTTCGGCAATTTTTTCAGCAATGCAATTACTTCATCGAACTCGTAAGGGTTGATCCCGAATTTATTCTCTTCCAAACCTGTTGTGATGTATTTATGGGTGTAAGCATCAACGTTTGGGTTGATACGTAATGCGATTGAGGCCACTTTATTTTTCTTCTGCGCGAGTTCATTCATTACTTCCAGTTCCTGCAAACTCTCCACATTAAAACATAAAATATTCTGGTCTAAAGCATAATTTATTTCAGCATCACTTTTTCCAACACCGGCAAAAACAATTTTGTCATTGGTAAAATTACATTCTACGGCACGTTTCACTTCGTTACCGCTAACACAATCCGCACCAATACCGAAAGATTGAATTAGTTTTAAGATTTTCGGATCTGAATTCGCTTTCAATGCATAATGGACATGAAAGTTATGTTTAGAGAATTGTTTTTTCGCCTCTTCCATAGTTCTGATAAGCAAAGCAATATCGTAATAATAGAACGGGGTTGGCAGTTTCTCAAATTTTTGTATCGTCTCTTTTGAAAACATATCCGTTCTGTTAATAATTAAACAACCCTTTATTCAAAGCCATCAAAGCATCCTTCTTCAACGAACCGTCGATCAGCACCGAGATATTATTCGGGCTTCCGCCGTAAGAAACCATTCGTAAAGGAATATCTTTTAAAGCCGCTAAAACTTTGTAACCGTAACCTGTAGATTCTTTTGGTAAACTCCCAACAACGCAAATGATGGTTTGGTTCTCTTCAATAATTACATTTGCGATCTCCTCTAACTCTTTCCTGATCTCCTTTAAATGTTTAGAGCTATCGATAGTTAAAGAAACAGCGATCTCAGATGTGGTGATCATATCAATAGGTGTTTTGTACCGCTCAAAAATTTCAAACACAGCACGTAAGAAACCGTGGGCTAATAACATTCGGTCACTTTTAATATTGATGGCAATGATACCGTCTTTCGCAGCGACAGCTTTTAATCCATCCTTATTACTAACATTAGCAGCAATTAAAGTTCCCGGAGCTTCAGGCTGCATGGTATTCTTTAAACGAACAGGAATATTTCTTTTTTGAGCAGGTAAGATACAAGTAGGGTGCAAGATCTTCGCACCGAAATAAGCTAACTCTGCCGCTTCATCAAAACTTAATTCATTAATAGGATGAGTTTTATTAACAAACCGCGGATCATTATTGTGCATGCCGTCGATGTCGGTCCAGATCTGAACTTCGGTACAATATAAAGCTGCCCCAATGATAGAAGCAGTGTAATCACTTCCCCCTCTTTTTAAATTATCTATCTCGCCAAATTCATTTCTGCAGATGTAACCTTGGGTGATGAAAAGATTTTCACCAGGATATTTTTTTAATTCTGAGTTGATATTTGTTTCAATATAGTTTAAGTCGGGCTCTTCATTCTCATCAATTCGCATGAAATTAAGAGCGGGAAGAAGAACCGATTTAATATTTTGTTCCGATAAATAATAATGGAACATGGCAGTACTTAATAATTCACCTTGTGCTAAAACAGCTTTCTCTTCGTTAGCTGTGAACATATCTAAAGTAAAAGCACGCAGGTAATTGAAATGATGAGTGATCAGGTCCGAAGCTTTCTTTTTGTATTCGTCGGTCTTATAAAGTTTAGCGATCTCGCCTTTGTATTTATCTTCGAGTTTTGTAATTAACTCATTTGCTTTAGCTGTATCTTTTTTATACAAAGCTTCGCTGATCTCAACCAAAGAGTTGGTTGTTCCGCTCATAGCAGAAAGTACCACCACTTTCGGTTCGTTGTTTACAACTAGTTGCTGAAGCGCGCGGATCCGTTCCGCACTTCCTACACTTGTTCCCCCAAATTTTAATACCTGCATAATATAAATTCAATTGAAAGGTTAAAGATGATAAAAATAAAATGATCTGACACAAAAAAAGAAGCACGTAGCTCCGGGAACTAATTAACGGCCGGGTTGGCCTTACATTTTCGTTTATATGAAATAACAGTCGCCATTTACGCCAACAAAGAAAATAAGATTTAAAGAAACTGCAAAATTATTGGATAATAAGTTTTGAACTGTAAGTACCGCAAACCAAAAAATATATACCCTGACTAAGCGAACTTACATTTATCTGATGATTTCCTTTAAGGTCGCCTGAAAGCAATACTCTACCGGTTGCATCAACGATTTCATAATTATTTAAATAATTTTTCGGCAATTTCACGGTGATCTTTTCTGAGGAAGGATTAGGAAATATTCTGAGTCCTGCTTTTTCTTCTAGCTCATTTATCCCAACAAACTGAGTTGCCTTCCAGGTTTGTTTTAAGCGGGTATTCCCCTGGTCTATTCCGCACGTATAATAAAAGTTAGTATTAGTAAAGTTTGTAAAGCCAATACCACCTTTCCTTCCAACGCCAGGCAGCGAAGTGAGTTGGGTCCATGTATTTGATCCAATACTATATTTCCAGACATCGTTGTAATAATTATTTAAACTATCCAATCCTCCGAACACCACAAGATCATTATTTATATTTTGCATTGTTGCATAAGCTCTTCCGGGTCCGGGAAACGTACTTATTTGAGTCCAGGTATCCAGAGCCGGATCATATTCAAATAACTCTTTTCTGAATCTTCCGTTCACATCTCTTCCGAAAAGCAAATAGCCCTTAAGATTAGCAAAAGCTGAACAAGCACGCCAGCAAGTAAAAGGCATATTGTTTTTTTGGGTCCAGGTATCATTCAGCATATTATATACCCAAATCTCAGATAAAGCACCGGTTGCAGAGAAGGCTCCGCCCATTATAAATACGTGAGCGGCGCCATTCCAGAAAACCGAAGCGCCTCTGACGCCATTACCGGGTTTTGAAGTGTAGGCTGTCCACGAATTCGTTATTGGAGAATACATCCAAATATCGTTTAGGTCAATTCCACCTGCTTCCCCTCCAAATACATATCCATTCGATCCATTGCTAAAGGCTACTGCATATTGACGTTCCTGACCCGCTGGCATTGAGGCAATAGGAGCCCAAGTATCTGTTGCCAGATCTAAAGAATAAAAATCTTTAGTAAGAGCCCATCCAACCTGTAAGCCTGTGCCACAATAGGCTTTTCCGTCGTTCAAAATAAAAGCTACCCCATCATCACGTTCGTAACCGGGAAAATCGGATAATTGCGTCCAGGATTGACAAGATCCGGTAAAGGAAATTAGATAAACGCCAATGGCAGCTATGCAATGTTTTAAAAGCATATTTTAGTTAACGAAAGTTAAGCAATTTTATTTTATTAATAACTCGTTAATATCTTGTTTTTCGGAGGAGGTACAAAGGCACTATCTTTACGCGGTTACAAAAGTTCGTTGTTCGTAGTTGGTAGTTCGTAGAATTTCCCCAGATCATACGTACAACACTCTCCGAATTCCGAACTATAAACTACCAACTAAATAATATGCCAAAAGATAGTTCAATAAAATCAGTTTTAATTATAGGTTCAGGTCCCATTATTATCGGGCAAGCATGTGAATTCGATTATTCAGGATCACAAGCCGCAAAAAGTTTAAGGGAAGAAGGTATCGAGGTGAGTTTAATTAATAGTAACCCCGCTACTATTATGACTGATAAAGTAACAGCTGACCATATTTACTTGTGGCCATTAGAAGTAAAATCAATCATCAAAATATTAGAAGAAAGACAAATTGACGCTGTATTGCCAACCATGGGCGGGCAAACCGCTTTGAATCTTGCACTGAAATGTGAAGACATGGGTATTTGGAAAAAATATAATGTGAAGATGATCGGTGTGGATATTGAAGCGATCAAAGTTACAGAAGACCGTGATCTGTTTCGCATACGAATGAACGAGATCGGTGTTGGAATGGCTCCGAGCAAGATCGCGAAAAGTTTTTTAGAAGGTAAATCGGTTGCGCAGGAATTTGGGTTCCCTTTGGTAATTCGTCCTTCGTTCACTTTAGGAGGAAGCGGCGGATCTGTGGTATATGAAAAAGAAAATTTCGATGCTTTATTGAACCGCGGATTGCAAACTTCTCCTATTCACGAAGTATTAATTGATAAAGCCGTTTTAGGTTGGAAAGAATATGAATTAGAATTGTTACGTGATAAGAACGACAACGTTGCGATCATATGTTCCATAGAGAATTTTGATCCGATGGGTGTGCATACAGGCGATAGTATCACTGTGGCACCTGCGATGACATTAAGTGACAGCACGTACCAGAAAATGCGTACGATGGCAATTAAGATGATGCGTAGTATCGGAAATTTTGCAGGAGGATGTAATGTTCAGTTTGCCGTGAGTAACGATGAAACTGAAGAAATTATCGCAATTGAAATTAATCCGCGTGTTTCACGTTCCTCTGCTTTAGCAAGTAAGGCAACGGGTTATCCAATTGCACGTATCGCAAGTAAATTAGCGATAGGTTATCACTTAGATGAATTGATCAATCAGATCACAAAATCAACATCAGCATATTTCGAACCAACATTAGATTACGTTATAGTAAAAATCCCACGTTGGAACTTTGATAAATTCAAAGGTTGTAACCGTGAGTTAGGTTTCCAGATGAAATCGGTTGGTGAAGTAATGGCGATCGGAAGAAGTTTCCAGGAAGCATTGCAAAAAGCGTGTCAGAGTTTAGAAATTAAACGTAATGGTTTAGGTGCGGATGGAAAAGAGAACACGAACACTGCGGAATTATTGCAGGCATTAGAGCGTCCGAGCTGGAACCGTTTGTTCATGATCTACGATGCAATGAAACATGGTATCGCGATCAAGACCATTCAGAAATTAACGAAGATCGATATGTGGTTCCTTCAGCAGATCGAAGAAATGATCGCCTTGGAGAACGAAATTTCAAAATATAAATTAGGTGATCTCCCAAAAGAGCTTTTATACGAAGCGAAACAAAAAGGGTATGCTGACAGGCAAGTTGCTCATCTTTTAAAATGTTTAGAGAGCGAAGTGTATAAGAAGAGAAATGATCTCGGTATTAAGCGTGTTTACAAATTAGTTGACACCTGCGCTGCAGAGTTTGAAGCAAAAACACCGTATTACTATTCAACTTTCGAAGATGAGAATGAAAGTGTGCGTTCCGATAAAAAGAAAGTGGTCATTTTAGGAAGCGGCCCGAACCGTATTGGCCAGGGGATCGAATTTGATTACAGTTGTGTCCATGGCGTGCTTGCTGCAAAAGAATGTGGTTACGAAACGATCATGATCAACTGTAACCCGGAAACCGTTAGTACGGATTTTAGCACAGCTGATAAATTATATTTCGAACCTGTATTCTGGGAACATATTTATGATATCATCCTTCATGAAAAGCCGGAAGGTGTTATTGTTCAGTTGGGCGGACAAACAGCGTTAAAATTAGCTGAAAAATTAGAGCGCTATGGAATTAAGATCATAGGTACAGATTTCAAATCTTTAGATCTTGCGGAAGACAGAGGAAGTTTCTCAACTTTATTGAAAGAAAATAAAATTCCGTATCCAAAATTTGGTGTGATCAATGATGCTGAAGAAGCAATTAGTTTGTCAAAAGAGTTGGGTTTTCCGTTATTGGTTCGCCCGAGTTATGTATTAGGCGGACAAAGCATGAAGATCGTGATCAACGAGGAAGAATTGGAAACGCATGTAGTGAAATTATTGAATGATCTTCCTGATAATAAAGTTTTGCTGGATCACTTTTTAGAAGGCGCCATTGAAGCAGAAGCTGATGCGATCTGCGATGGAACCGACGTTTATATTATCGGGATCATGGAACACATTGAGCCGGCCGGAATTCACTCAGGAGATTCTTACGCTGTTTTACCTCCGTTCGATTTAAGTGATGATGTAATTAAACAGATAGAGCAGCACACAAAAACAATTGCGCTTGCATTAAAAACCGTTGGGCTGATCAACATTCAGTTCGCTGTAAAAGATGGTGTGGTTTACATCATAGAAGCGAATCCGCGCGCATCACGTACAGTTCCGTTCATTGCAAAAGCATATGATGAGCCATATGTGAATTATGCAACCAAAGTCATGTTACGAGAGAAAAAGGTAAAAGATTTTAATTTCGCGCCTAAGAAAAAAGGCTACGCAATAAAAATTCCGGTATTCAGTTACGAAAAATTCCCTGAGATCCAGAAGGAATTAGGTCCGGAAATGAAATCAACAGGAGAAGCAATATACTTTATTGATGATCTTTACGATGAGTATTTCCAGAATATTTACAGTGAGAGAAACCTGTATTTAAGTAAATAACCATTTACCGATTCCATCTACCGTTTACCGCCGTTTGGCGAAAATTAACGTATTACGAGTCTGAAATTTTAAGATATTTGACCTACTAAATAAACGCCATGCGCGATATAATCTGGACAGTCATAATCATTTGGGTCATCTTCAGGATCATCAGTGCTTTTAGAAGTTATTCGTCACCTTCGTCTAAAAGAACTGCCCGGGACCATCATCACAATGCAGACCGGAATACCACTTCTCAAGCACCTCATAAAAAGGGCGAATTAAAGCCGGATGCAGGTGAATATATTGATTATGAAGAGATAAAATAAAAAGGCTAAAATCTTTTATTAATTCTCTCAAATCCTCTATATTTAAAGAAAATATAAACCTCTTTAAACAGAAAATATCATGAAAGTTTCAGTTATCGGTGCCGGGAATGTAGGGGCATCATGTGCAGAGTACATCGCGTTAAACAGGATCGCGAGTGAAGTAGTTATTTTAGACATCAAAGAAAATTTTGCTGAAGGAAAAGCATTGGATCTTATGCAAACTGCAACTTTGAACGGATTCAATACCCGTATCAGTGGTAGCACTAATGATTATGCAAAAACAGCGAATAGTGATGTTGTTGTTGTTACTTCAGGTATCCCGCGTAAACCGGGAATGACCCGTGAAGAATTGATCGGCATCAACGCAGGAATTGTAAAAACTGTAACAGAGAACGTATTAAAACATTCTCCAAAAGCGATCATCATCATTGTAAGTAATCCAATGGATACAATGACTTACTTAGCGTTAAAAGAAAGCAAATTAGATAAACACCGTGTGATCGGTATGGGTGGTATCTTAGACAGTTCACGTTTTAAATGTTATTTATCACAAGCATTGAATGTGCCTGCCAGCGATGTTCAAGGTTATGTGATCGGTGGCCACGGTGATACTACAATGATTCCTTTGACACGTTTAGCAACTTATAATGGAACTCCTGTTTCAGGTTATTTGGATGGAGAAAAATTAAAAAAGGTGGCTGCTGATACAATGGTTGGCGGTGCAACTTTAACAGGAATGTTAGGTACATCGGCTTGGTATGCTCCGGGCGCTTCGGTTGCTGCATTGGTTGATAGCATCGTTAATGATCATAAAAAATTATACACTTGTTGTGTAAGTTTAGATGGTGAGTACGGGCAAAAAGATATTTGTTTAGGCGTTCCTGTTGTTATTGGCAAGAATGGCTGGGAAAAGATCGTTGATTTCAACCTGAACGATGAAGAGAAGGCAGCTTTCGTTAAGAGCGCTGAAGCAGTTCGCTCGATGAACAAAGTGTTAAGTGAAATGAAAACGGCGTAGTTAAATTTAAATCAATAACAGGGGAGGTAACTCCCCTTTTTTGTTTAATAAATAAACTCTATTATGAAAAGAACTCTATTAATACTTTCTGCCATAACAATGTTAAGTAGCACAATGCACTCACAGGATACAAATGAAGGTGAGTTCAAAGTAAGAAATCAAACTACAAAAAGTGAAAGCAAGAAAAAAAAGAGTTATGATACTGAGGGGGCTTTTAAAAAAGGGAATATTGTTATTACCGCAGGTTATGGTTTTCCGAATTTGTATAAAAACATTTACAAAGGATTGATCTCAACAGTGAATAGTATAAACTCGATTTATTACCAGGAAAACTATTCTTATTCAGTTAAAGGTATGGGGCCTGCTTTTTTTAAAGCTGATTACGGACTTTCTAAACTGATAGGCCTCGGTGTTGTTGCAGGATATTTCAATACTTCTATTACGCAAACCAGAAGTTACCAGGTTTCAGAGTACAATTCGAGTACCTCTACCTATCAGTATGTGAATTATGAAGATGTAACTAAGTATGAAATGTCAAGCTTCTCTGTAGGAGCACGGATAAATTTTCATTTCGGACGCGGTGAAAAATTAGACCCTTATGCAGGAGTAGGAGTTGGTTATTCTCTAAACCAATACAAACAAACTCAAACAACTAATAATCCAAACGCAATTCTTGAACGGCCTTATTCAGGAACAGGAATTCCGACCTATTTCGCTATAACAGTAGGAATGCGATATTATTTTACGCCTAACATTGGTATTTACGGTGAGGTTGGGTTTGATAAATGGTCGTTGGTACAGGGAGGTTTAGTAGCTAAATTCTAATTGATGTTCAGGTAAGGGATGATCTTTTGCAATTGCCCTTCATCTGAAATGCAGATTCTCAAGTGTTCCAGTTTAGTTATAGGTCCATTCTTCCTTCGGTAATTGAAAATTGTTTTTGTATCTTCATAACTGAGATAAGGATGCGCGTTCAGCTTTTTAAAATCTTCAGTATTCAGATCAATTTTTGTTATTAATGAAGGATCAACTTTAACATAGTCTTTCACTACCCGGAACAAAGAATCCGTAAAGCCGTACACTTCTTTTAATTGTTCTATTGAATAATATCCTCCTAATAAACTGCGGTATTTTAAAATTCGTTTCGCATAGCCGGGGCCAATTCCCGGCAGCGGTAACAGGCCAATGCTGTCGACTGAATTCAATTCAACTGTTTTAATTTGCTTTTTGGATTTCGGTTCCTGTTGTATAAACGTCTTTTCGGGATCATTCGCCTTAGAAATTAAAATATAGGATTCGAGTTTCGAATATAATTCATCTGTGATACCGTATACTTTTTTCAGATCTTCTTTTTTATTAAAGTGAGCGCCTTTGTTCCTGTAATTGATGAATGTGTTCGCTGTTTTTTCTTTTAACCCCAGTTTTACTAATTGTTCCTTTGTAACAGTATTCGGATCAAAAATAAAAAGACCATTAGCTTCAGAAGCAGAATCTGTGGCTGCGGTTGCTGAATTGAGCTTTGGTAATTTCGTATTAGAGAAATCAGCAAACAGGATAGGTTCAGGAGTAATGAAAGAAGAAATGCTTAGCCGGATAACGAAGAGGAACAGGATAATAGTACACAGCACTAATAAACCGTTGCGTTGTTGTTTATTAAATCCAAACCAGGCACTTAAGAACCGGTGAATGAATTGCATGATTACTCAGTCTTTTTTCTGTTAAACAAATAGAATACCGGAATTCCCAATAAGATCATCAATACGCCCATCCCCGTATTGAAAGTTTTAAATACTAAAAGATCGATACAAATAAATCCCGCCAGTAAAATATAAAGTACAGGAATTACAGGATACCCAAATGCTTTATAAGGACGAGGCGTATCAGGTTCTTTTTTGCGCAACACAAATAATCCTGTTATTGTAACAATATAAAAGATCAGCGAAGCAAAAGTGGCATAATCCAAAAGATCGCCATAAGAACCACTTAAACACAATACGCTGGCCCAAATTGCCTGCATCACTAACGCCTTTCCCGGCACTCCAAAACTATTTAACTCTTTAGCTTTAGGGAAGAACAGATCGTTAACAGCCATTGATTGGAATAAACGCGAGCCGGCTAAAATTAATCCGTTATTACAACCGAATGTTGAGATCATAATTAATGCAGCCATGATGTATTGAGACGTGTTTCCGAAAACAGTGAATAAAGCTGCAGTACCAACTCTGTCATTTTGAGCGAACATAATTCCTTTTCCCATTGCATCTGTCGCAGAAGGATCGCCCTGAACAGGTAACAACATTAAATAAGCAACGTTGGCTAAAATATAAATTACAGTCACTAAACCAGTACCAATGAATAAACCTAAAGGTATGTTCCGTTGTGGCTCTTTAATTTCTCCCGCTATAAAAGTAACGTTGTTCCATGCATCACTGCTGAATAAAGCACCGATCATGGCAACGCCAAGCGCAGTCATTATTCCAAGCCCTTCGAGCGGAGTAGTGGTCACGACGTTATTTACAACTTCTGTTTTGTAAGCTGATGTATCTGAAAAGTTGGAAGAGAAGATCCCGCTTTGAGCCCCTAAAATTATTCCCACAATAATTAAACCGAATAAAGCAGTAAGTTTAGCGGAAGTAAAAACCCGTTGGATCAGCTTTCCGTTTTTGATTCCTTTCGAATTTAGCCAGGTTAAAAAAACTATAGAAGCAATGGCCAGCAATTGAGCACTGGTTATTTTAAAACTTCCCATTTGCATAAGAACATTTTTTTCATCAAAGAAATCAATAAATACACCGGTAAATTTCGCGAACGCAACAGCAACTGCGGCTATCACTCCTGTCTGGATCACTAAAAAAACCGTCCAGCCATAAACAAAAGCAGTTAGTTTTCCGAAAGCTCTTTTTAAATAAATGAATTGTCCGCCCGCTTCAGGCATCATACCTGCTAATTCACCATAACTCAGAGCAGCAAATAGTGTAATTACCCCTGATAAAACCCATGCCAATAGTAACCAGACAGGCGAACCAAGGCTCCGGCTCATATCAGCGCTAACAATAAAGATACCGGAACCTATCATAGACCCTGATACAAGCATAACTGTATCAAATAAATTCAGGGTGCGTTGCGGGTTATTCATTAAACTAGTTTAAATTTGCGTACCTAAAGAAAGTAATAAGATCTTAGTTCTCAAAATTAAATTAATGCAGGTAATAAGTGATAGGGTAAGTATTTTAGAGAAAGACAATGTCTTCAGCCTGGTTATTTTGCCTACTACCGACAAAAGAAAATTGTGGATCTTATTCTTATGGTTGTTAGCTTGGACCATTTGCGGGGTTATTGTATTCGCGAATTTTTTTAATATTACTGATAGGGATTCAAAGATATTCATCATTGTCTATCTTTCCTTTTGGGCCTATTTCGAATTTAAGATAGTAAGGGCTTATACCTGGAAAAAATTCGGGAAAGAAAAATTGTGGATCAAAAAAGGAAAACTTCAATACCAAAGGGAAGTATCAGGCCGTGGAAAAATAAAGGAATTCGATCTGGAATTAGTAAATGGCTTGGAAGTTATCGAAGTAAGCCCGACAAGCTTTGCAGATAATATCAACCAAAGTTTCTGGATCAAAGGTGGCGAACGTTTAGAATTTCAATGTCAGTCTAAAGTGGTACGTTTCGGAATGCAGTTGAGTGATGATGAAGCATTGAAAGTGTATAAAGCATTAAGGAATTTCCTTAACAAGGATTAAGGAGTTAGGATATGGTGTGTTATTTTTCACTTCATCCTATATCCCAACTCCTTAATCCTAAAAAACTACCATTCAGCAGGACCGTATTTCTTTGTCCATTTAGAGTTCGGAAAAAGATCGTAATATAATTGATCCGCCCAGAATAAGATCTTGAAAGCATAAGTAGGTGAATTGAATTGATAATTCATATTCTTATTATTTTTCAGAACGAATCTGTAACCAACACTTGTACCTAAACCAAACCATTTGAATATTTTAAAATGCGTTGCGATCCCGGGCTCGTACAAAGCGAGGAAATGTTTATTACCGGAACTAAGATCATATCCCGGTTTGTATTGGAACCACGAAGCGCCGAATCCTGCTTGAAGCGGGACGCTTACTTGCCAGCGCTTCGTCTTATAAAAAACAAAATCAGCGTACAGGCAAAAATAAGTCAGCTTTAAATATTTTGGAGTTAAGATCGGAATACTATCTGTATTCCGGATATATTCATTCTCTGAAATATTACTTTTTAACCAGCTGATTCCGCCTCCGAGTTTTACTTTTCTTTTGAATGAAACTCCTGCACGGAAACCACTTATAGTGGCAAGCTCATTATCAATAAAAGAATATCGTGATTCGATCCGGAGATCAATAGATGCGCGGGTTTTTAAAATAACTTTAAAACTATCAAGCAACTGCGCGTTCGCTTTAAATAAAAAAATAAAAAGTACAGATGAAAAAAGAATATGTTTGATGTACTTCACTCTATAAAATTAAAGGCTAAAACAATGTTTATAATTATATAACGGATAATTGTATTAACAATACGGTTGTTGTAATTTTAGTACCCGAATGGCCGCTTCCTTCCTAGATACACCGATTGAATACCTGAAAGGGATAGGCCCGCAACGTGCCGAAGTGTTAAAAAGTGAATTAGGATTGTTCTTATTCCGCGATCTTTTAACACATTACCCGTTCAGGTATGTCGACAGAACTAAATTCCAATCTGTAAGAGAAGTTAGTGAGGACCTGCCATATGTTCAATTACGAGGAGTTATTGAAAGTTTAACTACTGTTGGTGTAAAGCGCGGACAAAGATTAGTAGCTGTTTTCAGGGATAGCTCAGGAACAATAGACCTTGTCTGGTTCCAGGGACATAAATGGATGGCTGATAAATTAAAAACACAAACGGAGTATATCGTATTTGGAAAACCTACGAGTTTTAATGGCAGATACAATTTAGCACATCCTGAAATTGAATTAGCGGGCACGGTTGATATGAAACTGAGATCTGCATTTCAGTCAGTTTATTCTTCAACAGAAAAATTAAAAAGTAAAGGTTTGGATAGTGAAGGTTTGAGAAAACTGATCCGTCAATTGATCTCCCAGATCCCGCCAAACGCGATCGAAGAGAATTTATCGGAGGAATTATTGTCTGATTTTAAATTGTTGCCTAAAATGGAGGCGATGAAACAAATTCATTTTCCGGATAGTAATTCGTTGTTACAAAAAGCTGAGTACAGATTAAAGTTTGAAGAATTATTTTTCATTCAGTTAAAATTATTGCGACTTCATCATATCAATGTAAAAACAGTTCCAGGGGCGGTTTTCAGTAAAGTAGGAGATAGCTTCAATGATTTTTATAATAAGCATTTGCCATTTCAATTGACTGGCGCTCAAAAAAGAGTGGTGAAAGAGATCCGTACCGATATGGGAAGCGGGCATCAGATGAATCGTTTATTGCAAGGTGATGTTGGCAGTGGAAAAACTTTAGTTGCTGTATTAAGTATGTTGTTGGCAATTGATAATGGCTTTCAATCCTGCCTGATGGCACCAACTGAAATTCTCGCGAATCAACATTTTGTAACTATCCGTGAATTGTTAGGGCCAATGGGTACCAAGATAGCTCTGCTTACAGGTTCGTCAACTACGAAAGAAAGAAAATTGATCCATACCCAGTTGGAAAGTGGAGAAATAAAAATTCTGATCGGCACACATGCTTTGATCGAAGACAAAGTAAAATTTCAAAATTTAGGTTTAGTTGTTATTGATGAACAACATCGCTTTGGTGTGGCACAGCGGGCAAAGTTAAGAGATAAAGGAAAAGTTCCCCCGCATATTTTAATTATGACAGCAACCCCAATTCCAAGAACTTTAGCAATGACATTCTATGGCGATCTGGATACTTCAGTGATCGATGAAATGCCTCCGGGGCGAAAACCTATCCGTACTTCCCATTATATGGAAACACAACGCTTGCGGATGCTCGGCTTTATGAAAGAGCAAATTGCCTTGGGCCGGCAAATTTACGTAGTGTATCCTTTGATCAAAGAAAGTGAAAAACTGGATCTTCAGAATTTACAGAAAGGTTATGATGATTTGGTAAAAGAATTTCCTCAACCGCAATACCAGATCAGTATTGTCCATGGAAAATTATCTTCAGAACAAAAGGATTTTGAGATGCAGCGTTTCGTAAAAGGTGAAACACAAATTATGGTAGCAACAACTGTAATTGAAGTTGGTGTAAATGTACCGAATGCTTCTGTAATGGTTATTGAAAGTGCAGAACGTTTTGGATTGTCACAACTCCACCAGTTGCGTGGCAGGGTAGGACGTGGCGCAGATCAATCCTATTGTATTTTAATGACCTCCTATAAATTAGGTGCTGATAGCCGTACGAGAATGGAAACAATGGTTCGCACTACCGATGGTTTTGAAATTAGTGAAGTCGACCTTAAACTTCGCGGTCCCGGTGATATTGAAGGTACACAGCAAAGCGGTGTATTAGATCTTAAGATCGCTGATCTTGTACGTGACGGGCAAATCATTCAATTAGCAAGAACTGCAGCGCAAACTATTTTAAATGAAGATCCTGAATTAAATCTGGAAAAAAATAAAGATCTTCATAAAGGTTTGATCCAGCGTGAAAAGACGCGTCCTGATTGGGCGAAAGTGGGTTAAGGAAAATACTTATAAATTTCTTTGCGGTGATAAAGAGCAATAAAATAAACAGTTTTGTTTTCGAAAATAATTCCGATCCGATAGTCTCCTGTACGAATACGATAGGCGGTTTTATAACCTTTTAATTTTTTGATGCCGGGTACTTCTGTAATTTTTTGTGATTGCATTACTGATTTTACAGCTTCAGTAATTTTAGCTTTGAAATGAGTGTCGACGATTTTATCCAGCTGCTTTTCAAAACTTTTGCCAAACTCAACAATCATTTAAGCCCAAGTTTTTTTAGAACGGTTTGCTTATTGGCTAAACCGCTTTTAAGAGATTTTTGAATTAATTTACCAAGTATAGCGTCTTCTTTTTCTTCTAATTCCTTTGGTGACAGAAATTCTATGCCTTTATTAGAGGCAGAATATAGGCGTAAAAAATCAATAAGGCTTTTAGCACTTTTGGTTTTATCATCTATTTCTAAAATGTATTTCATATAACAAATGTACAAAAAATGAAGCAAAATAAAAAATCTGCTCCGATTGTGTAAGGTGGGTTAGCGCATGATCAGTAAATGTCCTTTGAATTCGTAAGTTCTGTTACGTAAATCCCGAACATTAACTATCCAGACATAAATATCATCAGTACACGTTTGTCCTCCTGTTTTCCCATCCCATGATGCAGTTTGATCGGTTGTTTTAAAAACAGTTGAACCCCACCTGTTGATTATTTCAAAACTATAAAAATTTTCCATCCAGCCTGTTCCTTTAGGAATGAATACGTCATTTATTCCATCGCCATCCGGTGAAAACGAATTCGGTGCCCAAAATGTAAAGCCTTCAGTTACGCACACATTCATCTCTGTTGTATCTGAACAGGAAGTTCCATTGATCGCGATCAATTGTACAAGGTAGCAACCTGTATCAGGGAATCTGTATTCGAGATTCCTGGATGTTGTTTGATAAATCCCATCAACGCTCCAGCTAAAACCGGCAGCGTTCAAAGAAGAGTTTTGAAAAATGCCATTATTCTCAATCCATGTGATGTATTCATTTCTCTGAACGAAATCTGCAAATGGTTTTTCGTAAGCTGTTATATAACCAGATTTTGTAATGGTGTCTTTACAACCGGCATTATTTACTACAAATAAAGTAATATCATAAGTTCCTTTTGGATAGCAATGTGTTACAACAGGACTTTGAACATTAGCTGTTGAATCTCCAAACGACCATGTAGCAGTTGTGGTTCCTGAAGTTGTATTATTAAATTGAACACAAAAAGGCTCACAGCCGAAAGGATTTGTAGAAGTAAAGTCAGGATTTAGTTCAGGAGGTTCTGTAATTCTGACTTCTCCTCCTGGAATGGTCCATCCGGTGCATACAATAAAATCCGGAACTATTGTAAGCGAAACTGTTTCTATTCCTTCTACAGCAGCATCTGAAAGTGGTGTGATGTAAACACTGGTTGTATCAAATCCTGGCAGGAAAGAAATATTCGGCGGGCTAATGGCGTAATCAAAAGGTGAAGTTGCAGTTCCTGAAATTGTATAATTCAGTGTTCTTGGATAAGGAATAGAATCAAAGCGTTGTAACGTAATTTTTGCGGTGCCGGTTCCTTCTGCTATTGCGTTGTTAAAAATACAACCACGGTATTGCGGTAAACTATTTACGGTTAAGTAATGCGAATTAAAACTTCCCGCTTCTAAAAATACAGCAGAGTCCCATGTATTATCATTTCCTCCGTCAGCAACCGCCATTTTTATATGATAGGTCTGACAAGGAATTACTTTTGCCTTCGCAGTGAATACTTTTGTAAAGCCATCGTATTGGATGGTTGTTCCGGGAGGCGTAACGTTATCTACATAAAAATTGGTGTAGCTTAAATTACAATAACTATAACTTGTACTCGGGCCATAAATAGATTGACCCAGCACGCCGCCATTCACAGAACTGATACTAACTGCTTTATTTGTTCCCGGTATCAAAGCAATGTTTGCCGTACCGGTTATTCCGGGACCACTGATCAAAAAAGCAAAAACGTCATTATAAGGTGTACATACGCCTTCATAGTATTCTTCAGAGGCGAAAACATATTTGAATTTTATTGTGTCGGAAGAAGGAACAAAATCGAATTCAAGTATTGCTGCATCATTTGTCGGTTGCCCGCAAATTGCGGTTAATTGCGGATGGCCGGCCGTTGAATTTATAGCAGTTGCATTAGTTGAATTATTCGGTCCGACTGCTGTTGTTGCCGCGCCTGTAGATAAAATAACCCCGCTATTTAAACCAATATTCGACGTGCCGGAAAAATAACCAATCGCCCTGTTAGCTCCTGTGTATTGAATATTAGTAGCCACTACACCCGGCCCTAACAGAACACTGTTCACTAAATTGGTTGGGGTTAAATTTGTACTTACTGAAAGCTGTCCGTTGCCTGTAAAAAATAAAAGCAAATGAATGAATATGAAAATGCTTTTTTTCATTTATCGCATGATCAAAACATGGCCCCTGTAATCATGTTCCTCATCGTATATATCCCTGACAAAAATATGCCATACGTAAATTTCATCGGTAGCCCTGCTGCCGCCGTAGGTTCCGTCCCATCGGCCTGTTGTATCTGTAGTTCTGAAAATTAAAGTCCCCCATCGGTTATAAATTTCAAATACAAAATCCTTTTCAACCCAACCTGTTCCTTTCGGATAGAAGTAATCGTTCTTATCATCAAGATCCGGGGAGAAAGCATTCGGGATCCAGAAATTAAATCCTTCTGTAACACAAATTTCCTTTGTGATCGTATCACGGCAGGTGTTGCCATTTGTCCCCACATTCGAAGCGATTAATTGAACATTGTAACAAGCTACCTGTGAGAAACTATAACTGAATTCATTCTGAGATGACATCGGAATTCCATCGAGGCTCCAGGAAAAAGAAGTAGCATTAACCGAAGCGTTTTCAAAAACAGCATCATTAGTATTCAGATCGATCTGGTTTGGATGCTGAACAAAATCAGCTTTTGGTTTTCCGTAAACAGTAATGATGTTTGGTTTTATCAAAGTGAATTTACATCCATAATTATTCGTGATCATCAACGAAACACTATAAGTGCCGGGGTTGGTATAACAATGGGTTACAACCGGACTTTGTACAGGCGGTGAGAAATCACCGAAATTCCACAGTGCAGTTGTAGTTCCTGTAGATGTGTTACTGAACGTTGTACAAAAAGGCTCGCAGCCTTTAGTAGATGAAACTGTGAAAGAAGGATTCTGTACCTGGAAAACATTAATGCTTACTGTAGAAACTGCAGGCGTACTTCCGCATCCGTCATTTATAGTTACTGTATAAACAACAGTGCTTGCTAAATTTACACTGAGTGTATTAGTAGTGATGTTTCCGGGCACCCAATTGTACGTGTAAATTCCGTTTCCGCCAATTGGATTGATAGAAACAGATGTTGTTACATTCGGACAAACCGTTAAACTGTTAGCGCCGGAATTGATAGTTATCGGAGGATTCACGGTAACTGAATACACTTTCGGAGCGCCAACACAACCTTTACTGTCAGTTACAGTTAAAGAAAATCCTGTAGTAACAGTTGGTGATACTATCGCAGAACTTCCGGTTAAATTACCCGGTTGCCAATTATAAGTGTAGCCGGGCGTTCCTCCTGTAACAGTACTTGTTAAAGTTGTGCTTTGACCGTAACATAAAATATTTGTTCCTCCAACACTGTAACTCATTGCAGCCGGTTCAGTGATCGTAACCATTGTTTGTGTATAACATCCTAACGCATCTGTAACTTTAACAGTGTATTGACCCGGGCAGAGGGCATTGATGCTTGCAAGAGTTGCAGAAGGTATTCCAACCCAACTATAGGTGTATGGCCCTGTTCCTCCTGAAACACTTCCGGTAGCGGCCCCGTTACATACACCGTTACAATTTGCGTTAGACATAGAAGTAATGGATGCTATCATGTTACTTGTGTTCCCAATAGTAACGGCTCCTGTGATCTTACAATTATTTGCATCGGTGATCTGGACAGAATAACTTCCTGTCGGTAATCCTGAAACAACAGAACCGGTTTGAACAGGTGTTGTACTCCAGCTGTAGGTGTACGGACCGTTACCTCCGCTTGTGCTTACAGTAGCAGAACCATCAGCATTGATACAAAATTCGTCAGTATGAGTGATCGTATAAGTGATGGGAGGAGGTTGATTGATAGAGAATGTTTGTGTGAATTGACATTGTTTGGCATCCTTTACCAGCAAAGTATAATTTCCAACCCCTAAACCTGAAACGCTGGATGCAAATGCATTTACAGGAAGCCAAGTATACGAATAAGCAGGTGTGCCGCCCGTTAGGTTACTGGAAGCCTGTCCATTCGTAAATGTATTACAGGTCGCGTGAACTAAATTTAAAGTATTTTGTATTGGTGCAGGTTCTGTAATAGTTGTTGTTTGTGTAAGTTTGCAGCCATTCGCATCTGTTACAGTACAGGAATATGTTCCTGCCGTTATATTGTTTATGATGGTATTAGTTCCGGAGGTAGGGGCCCACGAATAGGAGTAAGTAGTACTGGTTGTAGGTCCGCCGGCAGCGGTAATTGTTGCATTCGAGAGCCCGCCGTTGCACGCAATTGTTTTTGTTGAAATACTTGCTGTCAGAGCCGGAGGCTGGTTCACTATTGTTGAGCCTGTGTAAACACATCCCGAATTATCAGTGACCGCTAAACTGTAAACACCTGCAGCAATATTTGCAATACTTGATGTTGGTGGTGCAGTCGGCGTCCAGGAATATGTGACAGGAAAATTAGGTGATCCTAAAAGTGTTGTGGATATCGACCCTGTATTTGCGCCGTTACACTGAACGCTAAAAGTATTGAAAGAAATAGTTACGGCAGCAGTATTATTAACTAATAGCTGAGTGGTACCTATACAACCCAAAGCATCTTTAACTATGATGCTGTAAGAGTTTGGAGATATAACAGCAACTGATGCATTTCCTCCTGTTGGTAACCAGGTATAGGTAAAAGGTGGAGTTCCGTTAAAACTTTGAACAGTTCCGGTCGCAGTTGAAGAAAGGCAATTTACAGTAGAAGCAGTTGCTAATAAGCTCAATCCTGCACATTGTGATCTCACAGACATAGAACCCAAACTGAAAAGCAGGATAAAAAGGGCAAAAACCGGATTTTTTTTGCCGGAAAGCGGGTATAATACGCGCGGGTACATTAACTAACACAAATTTAGCAATAAAACACCTGATTTTCACTGCTCTTCAATAAGTGGTTCGGGCTGTTTAATAAGTGGTTGAACTAAAGAAATTAGCCCTAAAACTCACTTTTTGCATGAAATTGAACATCAGGGAATTTTTCCTGTGCCATTTGCAATAACCAGGCTGATTCTGCCAAGAAAACAGGCCTTTCTTCCTTATCATATCCTATATGAGCTGAGCGATCCTGCATGAAACTTTCGAGTTTTTTCTTATCAGGGCAACTGATCCAGAGTGCTTTGTAAAGATTGATCTGGTCGAAACTGGCCGTTGCATTATATTCTGCTTTCAGGCGGTGTTGAATAACCTCAAACTGAAGCGCTCCAACCGTTCCGATCACTTTGCGGCCATCTACTTTTCTGGTGAATAACTGGGCAACGCCTTCATCGGTCAACTGCTCTAAACCTTTCTGAAGTTGTTTGGTTTTCATCGGATCCAGGTTTGTAACATAGCGGAATAACTCCGGCGAAAAACTTGGAATCCCTTTAAAATTAAAATCAGGACCTTCAGTTAAAGTATCTCCAATTTTAAAATTTCCTGCATCATACAAACCGATCACATCACCCGGATAAGCTTCATCGATCACAGATTTTTGTTGCGCCATAAAAGCGGTTGGATTACTGAAACGTAATTCTTTTTTTCCGCGTACTAAATGGTAGTATTTATTTCTTTCAAATACACCTGAACAAATTCTTAAGAAAGCAATTCTGTCTCTGTGTTTAGGATCAAGGTTGGCGTGGATCTTGAAAATGAATCCGCTGAACTTCGGATCATTTGGTTTTATAGTTCCTGCGTCTGTTTCTCTTTCTTTAGGAGATGGAGCCACTTCAACAAAGCAATCTAATAATTCTTTTATCCCAAAATTATTTACAGCACTTCCGAAAAATACCGGGCTGATCTTTCCCGCCAGGTAACTTTCTTTATCAAGCCTGTCATAAACACCACTTAATAACTCAACATCATTACGCAACTGTTCTGAAAAATCATTTCCGATACGTTTTTCTATTTCACCTGAATTAAGATCACTGATCTCAATGGTCTCTTCCACTTTTGTTTTACTTTCACCCTGGAATAAATTCAGCGTTCTCTCATATAAATTGTAAACGCCTTTAAAAGATTTTCCAATACCGATAGGCCAGGTGAGCGGACAAACTTTTATTTTTAATTCTTTTTCAATTTCATCAAGAAGATCAAATGGATTTTGTCCTTCACGGTCCATTTTATTTATGAAAACGATCACCGGTGTATTACGCATGCGGCACACTTCCAAGAGTTTTCTTGTTTGAGGCTCCACACCTTTTACGCAATCGATCACCATGATAACACTGTCTACTGCAGTTAATGTACGGTAAGTATCTTCAGCGAAATCTTCGTGGCCGGGCGTATCTAAAATATTTACTTTATAATTCCTGTAATCGAAAGCCATTACGGAAGTTGAAACAGAGATACCCCGCTGCTTTTCAATTTCCATGAAATCGGAAGTTGTTGACTTTTTGATCTTGTTCGACTTAACGGCGCCGGCGGTTTGAATAGCACCACCGAATAATAATAATTTTTCAGTCAACGTAGTTTTACCGGCATCGGGATGGGCGATGATGGCGAATGTTCGGCGGCGGTTTATTTCTTCGGTAACTGTCATGAATTTCGTGCCAAAGGCATTCCTTCGGGAAGCGCCAAAAATAATCAAAAATCGGGTATTTGCAGCAATTTCGGTTTGAATTTCAGAATGAAAATCTCTATTTTTACTTATAATTTAATTAAAATGAAGAAAATTATCCTGGTAGTTCTGGTATTTGGTATTATGTTCGCTTGTAAGAAGAAAAAGAACGAAGAAGAACCTGAAACACCTCCTGTAACTTCGACACCAACGAATCCGCCCGCTCCGGTATTACCAATTAATATTCCTGCCGATGCTGATGGCGTATTAATGGCTTCAGAGAGTGAGCATGAATTTGGAAACGGATATAAAACACGTGTGGGTAAAGCTAACGCATTCTTTTATACATCTCCCGGAAATTATAATTATGTTGACGCAGGAACTGTTACTTGTAAAGACTCTGTTTTGCCAAAAGTAAGCGGAACTTATTATTTCGCCGGAACACTAAAGAACGGACAGCCTAATTGCGGTATAAATTTCGCCACAGGTTCTACATGGACTGTATCAGGAACATCAAGCGTGCCCGCTTTTACTTTTTCAACTGCAACATTTCCTTCTGTTGGTGCCTTAACCAGTTCAACACTAATAAGCAAAAGTTCTCCATATGTTGCAACTTATACAGGCGCAGCTAATGCAGATTCTGTAGTGATCATGTTAACAGGAGATTCGGTTGCTGTACAAAAGAAAACAGTTCTGGCTTCTTCAGGTTCTTGTACATGGACAGCGGCGGAAATCAGCGCGGTTAAAAAGAAAGTATCAGGGTTATTCCCCCAACTTCATATTATTTCTTATTCGATCACCGGTAATACTGTAACTACAAATAAATACTACATAGTGAATTCAAATACCAGCACGTATAGGATCAATACGTATTAAATTAACGGTGTCTTCGACTCACGCAGGGCTCTCACACAGCCAGCTCAGCCACCGATTACCTTATCTCCTTATAATCGGAGATTTGTTTGATAACGACCGAAGCACAGACCAATCCGAAAACTGCAGGTAAATAGGAAATAGTTCCGTAAGCTGATTTTTTGAATTTACTTCCATCAGTTTTCATGATGGAATATTTTGCAGGAAGTTCATCTGAGTAAACACATTTCACACCTTTGTAAATGCCCATGTATTTTAAACGTTTTCTAACGTATTGAGCTAAAGGATCCACATTTGTTTTTGAAATATCAGCAATCTGAACTCTTGTCGGATCCATTTTTCCGCCGGCACCCATTGAAGAAATTATTTTCCGGTTATTATAGTAAGCGTGTTGGATCAAATGTAATTTAGGAGAAATACTATCGATCGCGTCAATGATGTAAGAATATTTTTTATCTAAAAGCACTTTCATCATTTCCGGTGTTTGGAATTCTTTTATTGTGGTGAGTTTGATATCCGGGTTGATGTCTTTTATTCTTTGTTCCATCAACAAAGCTTTGCTTAAACCATGTGTAGAGGAAAGTGCTTGTAACTGACGATTACGATTGGTTGGATCAACAAAATCACCGTCGATGATCGTCATACTGCCAATACCTGCACGGGCGATCGCTTCAGCTGCGTAAGAGCCAACGCCTCCTAAGCCAACAACCAAAACATCAGCGGCCATTAATTTTTCTATTCCTTTTTTCCCAACCAATAATTGGGTGCGTTCCATCCAGGCGGTTTCCATATTATAAAATCTCTTCTTTAAAGATCCGTTGGTAATTATTCTTTAACTGTTCTTGTAAAATTAATTCATCAATACCCAATATTTCAGAACATCTTTTGTAAATATCCCTGATGGAAACATCACTGTCATCCGTTTCCAGAAAGAAATTTTTCCGCCCGACATGTTTGATCACTTCACTTGCATTCGAATCAGGCTGCATCAATGCTTTTCCAAATGAAATGATGTACCCCTCTTTCAAAAGGTCATCCGCAATATTCTTATTGTTATTGAATCCATGAATGATAACAGGAACCGTGTTATTCATTTTTTTCAGACAAACAGTTAATTCATTGAAAGCTTTCACGCAATGAATGATCAAAGGTTTCTGAACTTCATTCGCAATTTGAATTTGTTCACAGAATATTTTTTGTTGTAATTCGAAATCAGTGTCCACTAACTTATCCAATCCGCATTCTCCGATCGCAATACAACGGCGGTTGCGGCTGATGGTATCCATCTCCTGCAAAATGTCATTTACATCTTTACCGATCTTCCAGGGATGAACACCAAAAGAATAAACATTCGGTTTTTTAGCATCGGGTTTATTCAGGCTTACCAATTCCACCTTGGCATCCATCAGTTCTTTATGGGTATGAATGTTAATAAACACGTCTAAAATTTATAAACCCTTTGGGTCTACAATATTACAAAAACGGTTAAATTGCCTCTCGAAATGGGGCAAATATCTTATAACAAGCTGACGTCAATAACCCTGAATCAACTGGAAACTATTGTTGGTAAGGAGTTTGTAAGCGTGGATAAGGAACAATTCGAGAAGTATGGCAGGGATGAGACCGAAGATCTGGTGTTTTTTCCTGAAGTAGTAGTAAAGCCGCAGAACGTTGAGCAAGTCTCAAAGATCCTGAAGCATTGCAACGAACAAAAAATTCCTGTAACAACCCGTGGTGCCGGAACAGGATTAAGTGGTGGTGCTTTACCCATTAAAGGTGGTGTGCTGTTGAGTATGGAGAAGTTCAATAAAATTTTAAATATTGATACAAGAAACTTGCAAGGGACTGTTGAACCGGGGGTGATCAATTATATTTTTCAGGAAGAAGTAAAGAAGATAGGATTGTTCTATCCTCCCGATCCTGCAAGTTGGGGAAGTTGTAGCCTGGGCGGAAATATTGCACACAGCAGCGGCGGACCAAAAGCAGTGAAATACGGAACTACACGTGATTATGTTTTGAATTTAGAAGTTGTTTTACCGAATGGTGAAATTATCTGGACAGGCGCAAACACATTAAAATATTCTACAGGTTATAACTTAACGCATTTGTTTGTTGGAAGTGAAGGAACACTTGGTGTTGTAACGAAGATCGTTTTCAAATTAATTCCACTTCCGAAATTTGATCTATTGATGCTGGTTCCATTCAAAAGTGCAGAGAAAGCTTGTGAAGCTGTTGGAGAAGTTTTTAAAGCAGGAATTATTCCAAGCGCGATGGAATTCATGGAGCGCGATGCGATCAATTGGAGCATCAAATATGCAGGAGAAGTAAATTTTGCAATCAAACCTGAATGGGAAGCGTTGTTGTTAGTGGAAGTGGACGGCAACAACATGGATATTTTATATAGTGATTGTGAAGTGATCAGTGGCATTATGCAGCAACACGAATGTGATGAGATCTTATTTGCTGATACAGCAGATCAAAAAGCTTCGTTGTGGAAAATAAGAAGAAAAGTAGGAGAAGCTGTAAAAAGTAATTCAGTTTACAAAGAAGAAGACACAGTTGTCATGCGTGCCGAGTTACCAAAATTATTACGGGGCGTGAAAGACATTGGAAAAAGATACGGATTCAGTTCCGTATGTTACGGTCACGCCGGTGATGGAAATTTACACGTGAATATTATTAAAGGAGAATTGAGTGATGAAGTCTGGAACAACGCTTTACCAAAAGGCATCACTGAAATTTTTGAACTCTGTAAATCTTTGGGAGGAACAATTAGTGGTGAACATGGCATTGGATTAGTGCAGCAAAAATACATGCCGATCATTTTCCCTCCACATCAACTCCAATTAATGCGCGACATTAAAAAAGTGTTTGATCCAAATTGGATCTTAAATCCGGGAAAGATATTTGAGTGAGTGCCTTCGACTCGCGCAAAGCTTGCACACAGGCTACTCAGGCACCGGTTCACTATAATAAATCTAATTTTGAAACGAGGTGGTTGAGCTGCTTGTGCCTGGCTTGTGCGAGTCGAAACCACCATTAGAAAATCATTTCACTATCAAAGTCGTCCCTTCCCAAACCAATTCGGTATAATCGGCGGAGATGTGCCATTTTACACGGCCATCGGGCAAGGTATCTTGTGATGTGTATGAGGGAACTTTTAATTCTACGTGATCGGCTAAATGTTCTTCGCCTTCAATAATAGCCCGCCAGAAAAGTGTTCCGGTGTTCTCAGTGTTGAAACGCAGTTTTAAAGTCTTTTTGGGCATTAAGTAAATGTAAGAAAAATTCCATTTGAAACTGGAATAACCTTCTCCTTTGAGGAGAAGCCTTCTCTGACTGAGTCAGAGAAGGAAGAGGTCAATAGCGTATGATGTTTAGATCGATGGCCTAACCAGACCTCACCGTCCGCCACTGGCGGACTTGCTCTCCTCAAGGAGAGAATGATTCCGTTTTTTAGGGAGATTACTTCATGTACTTCTCTTTGATCTCGCTGTAGGTTGGGATATTGCGCCAGTGCCAGTTCATGATCACAGTTCCGTCCTTTACTAAGATTAAACCGGGATTGCTGCGGATCATCGTTTTTAAAACAATTCCATCAACAGTTGCAAAATCATACAATGCATTATGCGCATGTTTGAAGTCATCAACTTCTTTTGCGCCTGATGCAGTCATTCCCAGAATTTTCTTGCCGTCTTTTGTCGCTAAAGTATAAAGATCATTGATCTTCGCGTGTAAAGATGAATTGTCTTCTGCTTTTGTAATGTCATAATACACCAACCAGAAGCTGTAATCTTTATTATTTAAAATGCTGTCGGTGATAGTTACACCGTCTGCATTATTTACTGTGAAGTCGGTGATCTTAGGCGGATTCACAGCATCACTTATTAAAATATTTTTTGTAGCGTTCCATTTCCAGTTCAAAGTATCTTCCCATGGATAATTCTTCATGGTGAAATCTTTCAGCTCACCCGTCTTTAAATTTTCATATACAAAGCCGGATTCATAAACGGCAGGTTTGTAATCGGCGCCGGGTTTCATGTTTTCTTTAATGTTCATTCCGATAGCATAAGCCCTGAAATCTAAAGGAGGCAAATTACGGTATGCATACATCGGGAAAGCAATTGAAGCAACCGCCCCTATAATAAATACCGTTCCTGTTAAAGCAGGGAACATTAATTCGTTAATATGTTCTTTACCCGCAAAGAGAAGTGTGATCAAAATTAAAAGCGCAATGTCTTTCCAGAAACTTTCCCATGGTTTTAATTTCAAGAAATCACCGAAGCAACCGCAATGTGTTACTTTATTATAACAAGCAGAATAGAAAGTTAAGAAGGTGAAGAATGCGATCTGTGCGAACAATAGCCAAAGCGTTAATTCTCTTCTGTAACCGATCAGCAACATAATTCCCAACAACATTTCACTTACACAAATAATGATCGCCAGGGGTAAAGCAATATGAGCGAACCACTCAAACATTCCTAAGCCTGTGTCAGCTTTAAATACTTCAAAATATTCCTGAAGTTTATAAGAAAAACCAAGCGGATCGTTTGCTTTAATGAATCCGGAGAAAATAAATAAACCTCCGACTAAAAACCGCGCAATATGCGTTGGCCATGGAGAACGGGCTATCAAAGCTGAACCATTGATCAAAACCAATAAGATCAATAAAATGATCGCAAGGGTGCCTTTGCTAAAGCAAGGGGGACAAATAAAATAAAACAAAGCAGCTAAACCAACTGACCAGATAGCGCGGAATACTTTCGAGGATAAAAATTTCTTCATGGGGTATAAATTTATTTGTTCCTAAGGTTAAAATTATACCAATAAGGGAGAAGTAAAAAGGCTTTAGGCTTTTTTAACTAACAGGGTTTTTAACTATCCAGCTTAATCAGGGCGAAAACGGAGTAGTTCATCATGTCCATATAATTGGCATCAACGCCCTCTGAAATGATGGTTTTTCCTTTATTATCCTCGATCTGTTTAACACGGAAGATTTTCATCAAAATAAGGTCTGTTAAAGAACTTATCCTCATATCTCTCCATGCTTCACCGTAATCATGGTTCTTATCTTCCATTAGTTTTTTGGTGGCAGCAACATGCTTATCGAATAGATGTTCAACTTCTTCATATGGCAGATCAACCCTTGAATCATTTTCTAATTCAAGCTGGATCATAGAAATAACGCAATAATTGATAATGCCGATATACTCGCCTTTAATATCGTCGCCAACCTTTTGGGTGCCTTTGCTTTCGATGCTTTTTATGCGTTGGGCCTTAATAAAAATTTGGTCTGTAAGGGAAGTTGGGCGTAAATTGCGCCATGCAGTACCATAATCTTTCATCTTCTTTAAAAAGATATCTTTGCATAGCTTTATGGCCTTATCGTATTGAGCACTTGTATTCTGCATAATGAGCACTAAAATTAAAGAAAATATACCAAACCACTATCAAATAAATGCTAAAAAGCTTTTGTTCACAAAGCCTTTGATAATGGCCATCTTGAATTTAACGCCTGATAGTTTTTATGATGGCGGAAAATATAGTGAAGTTAACGATGTGATCCGCGATGCAGAAGAAAAGATAAGACAAGGAGCGGATATCATTGACGTTGGAGCAGCTTCATCACGTCCCAACGCCAAAGAAATTGATGAAACGGAAGAATGGGTGAGATTAGAGCCCGTTTTAAGAGAACTAAGAAAACAATTCCCTCAAACTTTTATTTCGGTAGACACTTATCGTTCTTCTATCGCAAAAAAAGCAGCTGAGCTTGGCGCTGATATCATTAATGATATTTCGGGAGGCAATTTGGATGATAAGATGTTCGAAGTTGTTTCCAAATTGGATGTCGCGTATGTGTTGATGCATATGAAAGGCACCCCGCAAACCATGCAGCAAGATCCTAATTATGGAGATGTGGTTTATGAAGTGAAGAACGAATTGGAACAAAAAGTAAACCGCTTAACGGAATTGAATTTCAAAAATATCATTCTTGATGTCGGTTTTGGTTTCGGAAAAACAACGGAACACAATTATCAACTTTTAAAACAATTACCGCAATTTTCCGAATTAGGTTTTCCAATTTTAGCAGGTGTTTCCAGGAAAAGTATGATCAACAAAGTGATCAGAACAAATCCTGTTACAGCCTTGAATGGAACTACCGTTTTAAATACAATTGCTTTATTAAATGGAGCAAAAATTCTGCGCGTTCATGATGTAACAGAGGCGATGCAAGCGATTGAGCTGGTAGAATTCTATCGAACTGCGTGAAGGACTTAATGACTTAAGGGACCGAAGAGATTAAAGGGATGATAATTTGTTTGTTAAGTAAAAACCTTTTATCAGTTTTTGTTTCTGTTGCCTCTTTGTCCCTTCTATCTCTTAAGTCTTTTCTGTCCCTTTAGTCTCTTCAGTCGGCTTAAAATGATAATGAATATTAACGTTGCTCTGCTCTAAGAATTTACGGTAAGCTTCTTCCTGCGCTTTCTCTTCCGCTTCAAAATCTACACCGTCATCTTCCCAAACTACTTCTTGTTTTTGGGGACCTTCTTTCCGGTAATTATAAGCAACAAGTAAACCCGATATCGCTCCGAACAAATGTGCTTCCCATGAAACATCTGGTTGTAAAGGGAAAATTCCGTACATCATACTGCCATATAAAAAAGCAACTAAAGCTGAGATCACCATTAATGGACGGTGCTTACGAAATACGCCACTGAAAAATAAGAATAAGGCCGCCCCATAAATTAATCCGCTCGCACCGATGTGATGGATCGATCCTTCTTCATTATTTCGTCCGCCCACCCATAACCAAACTCCGGCCATAAAATAGATCCATAAAAAACTTCCCCAGGCAATAGGTTTGTAGAAATAGAAAGTTAACATACCCAAAACCAAAAGGGGCAGGCTATTCCCGACAATATGTTCTAAGTTTGAATGTAAGAATGGAGAAAATAAAATTCCTGTTAGTCCTTTTAGTGTTCTGGGAGAAGTTCCGAATTGCGCTAAATTCAAATTGAATTTAGTATCCAGAAAAAAGATAAACCACATGACCGCTAAAAAACAAAGCGGGAAGAAAGAGATTTTTAGTAATTCTTTTCGGATGTTGTTCTGCAATTTGATTCCCGGAACATTAGAATTCCGTAATATAAAATTACAGATTTTTAAGGTTTGTTACACTGTTAAGAAAACACAAATCCCGATAGCTATCGGGATCCTAAATATTATGCTTTTGCAGTGACAGTCGTTCTGCCGGGATATTTTGTTAAAGCGTCCATTAAACAAACCATCGCATTGTCAAGATCCTGTAAATTCAGAACATAAGCGATTCGAACTTCATTTATTCCGGCTCCTGGAGTAGAATAGAATCCGGTTGCCGGTGCCAACATTACAGTTTGTTTGTTGTATTCGAACTCTTCCAATAACCATTGACAAAATTTATCGGCATTATCAATTGGTAAACGGGCAATGCAATAAAATGCACCACTTGGTTTAGGACAGAACACGCCCGGAATTTTATTTAAAGCATCAATAACAAAATCACGGCGTCCGATGTATTCTTTTTTCACACCATCAAAATAAGATTGAGGCGTATCCAATGCACCCTCAGCACCGATCTGTCCGTATGAAGGAGGACTTAAACGCGCCTGTGCAAATTTTAAGGCGGAAGCCATCACATCTTTATTCTTACTGATCAATGCGCCGATACGTGCGCCACAAGCACTGTAACGTTTAGAGATAGAATCCAACAAAATAACATTGTTCTCGATACCTGATAAATGCATTACTGAAACATATTCTTTTCCGTCGTAACAAAACTCACGGTATACTTCATCACTTAATAAAAACAGATCATATTTTTTTACTAAGTCGCGTAAAGCTTCCAATTCTATTTTGGTATATAAATAACCCGTTGGATTTCCCGGGTTACAGATCATGATCCCTTTTGTTTTAGGCGTGATCATTTTTTCAAATGCAGAGATAGAAGGTAAAGCAAAACCGCTTTCGATAGAGCTTGGAATTGGTTTTACAATTACATCAGCAGATCTAGAAAAACCATTATAGTTCGCATAAAAAGGTTCAGGTATAATTATTTCATCGCCGGGATTAAAACAAGTTTGCATGGCGATGGAAATAGCTTCCGATCCGCCGCAAGTGATGATGATATCAGTAAAATCAATATTGATGTTATACGACTTATAATATGTGCTTAGTTTTTTGCGGTAACTTTCATTCCCTGCACTATGACTGTATTCCAATACCTTAACAGGCGCAGTTTTAACCGCATTTAAAAACGCAGCCGGAGTTTCGATATCGGGCTGACCGATATTCAAGTGATAGATCTTTGTGCCTCTTTTTTTAGCGGCTTCTGCAAAAGGAACTAATTTACGAATGGGGGAAGCCGGCATTCCTGTGGCTTTATTGGAAACTTTAGGCATGAAAGTGAGATTAAAAAAACAGTAAATATAAGCATTAAAAACGGGAGTTCTGAAAAGCCAATTTTAATTAAATGTTGATAGAAATAATGCCCGAACCCTAAGAAAAGCGTATATTTGACGGTTAATTTTTTATGACCCAGGAAACTTTAGTTGCAGCAGAACCCAGGCAGTTGTATCCGTACCAAGCGGAAGCCGTGGAAAATATTTTCAAGCGATTGGTTGAATTACCTCCTAACGCAAATTTATTATTTCAATTACCAACAGGCGGTGGAAAGACGATCATCTTTTCTGAGATAGCCCGTCGTTATATCGAAAAATATAAAAGGAAGGTTTTAATTCTTACTCACCGTATCGAGTTAAGTAAACAAACTTCGGATGTATTGGCTGAATTAGGTATTAAGAATAAAGTGATCAATTCAGAAGTAAAGGATCTTCCCGCTCAAAGCGAGTACGGTTGTTTTACAGCTTTAGTTGAAACATTAAATAACCGTTTACAGGAAAATGATCAGTTCTTAGAAGATATCGGATTAGTGATCGTCGATGAGGCTCACAATAATTCATTCCGTAAGATCTTCCATTATTTCCAGGATATAAATATTTTAGGTGTTACCGCAACACCATTAAGCAGCAATAAAAAACTACCGCTTTATCAAACGTACAGCGATCTTATTGTCGGACAAAGCATTCCGAATTTAATTGAGCAAGGTTATTTGTGTGAAGGTGTTACTTATTCTTACGATGTGAATTTAAGTTCACTCCGTATCGGTACTACCGGTGAATTTACAGTTGGTTCTCACGAAACATTATATACCCAGGCTATGATGCAGAGTAAGTTAATAGAAGCTTACGAAGAAGTAGCAAAAGGAACAAAGACATTGATTTTTAACGCGGGTATTTTAACGAGCCGCGCTGTTTACGAAACATTTAAGAAAAAAGGATATCCCGTAAAACATTTGGATAGTACTTTCAGCGACAAAGAACGTGCTGAAACTTTAGAATGGTTCCGTAATACAAAAGATGGTGTGCTTTCTTCAGTAAGTATTTTAACTACAGGTTTTGATGAGCCGGAAGTTGAAACTATCATGCTGAACCGCGCCACAAAATCATTAACGCTTTATCACCAGATGATCGGTCGTGGCAGCCGTGTTTTACCAAATAAAAAGCAATTTAAGATCCTTGATCTCGGCAATAACTCACGCCGTTTTAATTTATGGCAATATCCGATTGACTGGAAACACGTGTTTGTTGCACCGCATTTATATTTAGAACACCGTTACAAAGATGAGTGGGATTATGAATTAGAGAACGATTATGAAATGCCCCCTGAAATTAAGGAGCGTTTCTTAAATTCTTCCCAGGAAGCATTTATTGTCCGCGATCATTATTTAGCGGCTTTGCGTAAAGGATTAAAACCGCAAGTTGTAGTTGATAATTCTTTGGAAGATCATTTTGGCCGTATTAAAGATAACGCTGCTGATTTTGATGAGGCTTTCGAATTATTCAATTTGCTAAGCGAAGAAATGAAATACCGTGTTAAACAATTCGGTAAATGCATTAACGCTACCAATAATTATACAGACTGGTTGTATCAATCGTACTCAAGCAAGTTGAGAAGACGTTTGATGAACTTCTTTGTTGAGTAATGAGCATTTATAAAGTATATAAGATTTCGGGCGTCATTTCCCTCGTGTTCGGTATACTTGCAGCTTGTTGCTTAGTCAGTATCCGTACGCTTCCATTTGGTTTATTATTCTCAGTATTAGGATTTATTTTGTCGGGCGTTAATGTTTTTCTTGATGCAAAGCATGAATTCTCCGGTAAAAAATATCCTTTAGGTTATGCAGGAATGATCCTGTCTTCACTACCTGTTATTTTTTTAATGATAATGATATTCCGCAGATAATTGATCACTGTAAAAAAATATCTTTCACTTATTAAATTCAGTCATACTGTTTTTGCTTTACCTTTTGCTATTATAGGATTTTGCCTCGCTATTTATTCAGGTAAAGCAGTTTTTAGCTGGGAAAAATTGCTTTTAGTTTTGGGCTGTATGGTATTCGCGAGAAGTGCAGCGATGGCATTTAACCGTTATATCGACAGGGCCTTTGATGCTAAAAATCCAAGGACAGCGATCAGAGAAATCCCGGCCGGACAAATATCTCCTTCCGCTGCTGCAATTTTTACTTTAATTAGCGCAGCCTTATTTATGGTTTGCGCTTATTTTATCAATAAATTGTGTTTTTATTTATCGCCTGTTGCTTTATTGGTGATATTAGGTTACAGTTTCACTAAACGTTTTACTCCCTTATGTCATTTGATACTGGGTTTAGGATTAAGTTTGGCCCCGATCGGCGCTTATTTAGCATTAACCGAACAGTTCGATATTTTACCAATTCTCTTTTCGGTAGTAGTTTTCTTTTGGGTAGGAGGATTTGATATAATTTTCGCTCTACAGGATGAAGAATTTGACAGGGGTGAAGGCCTGAAATCTATTCCGGTTCTTATGGGAAAGGCTAAGGCTCTTAGATTATCTGAATTCATGCATTTGATCGCCGCTTCTATTGTAGTTTTTGGTTTTTTCTACGGTTCGTTTTCTTGGTTATATATTGTAGGGGCTGTAGTTTTTATCGGACTTCTGATCTATCAGCATTTAATAGTAAAGCCTAACGATCTGAGTCGGGTGAACCTTGCTTTTGGTACCAGTAATGGTTTGGCAAGTGTTATCTTTTGTTTATTTGTTTGTTTGGACATTTTTCTTTTGTAAATTTGATTTAGGATTAATTTACATGACAACAGCCGCTATAAAAAAACAATTTGACGGTTATTTGCCGTTACTTACTGTCAAACAACAAGAGTTAATTCTTGAAATGATAAAGAGCTTTCTTGAGACCGACAAAGGCTCAAAGCGCATTTCCAAAAAGCAGTATAATAAGGAACTTGCGGAGGCCGTAGCAAGAATTGAGAAAGGACAATTTGTTTCTCATTCAGAAGCTCTAAAGGAATTATCAAGGTGGTAAAGCACAGAACTTTTAAAATTATTTGGGATGTAAATGCACTTAACGATTTCGTAGAGATACTTGAGTTTTTGTCAAAAAAAGGCAATCAAGCTCCGAGGATCGTAAAGCAAGGAATTCTTCCCAGATTAGAAGTGATAAGAAAAAACGCCTTTATTTGCGAAACAGATAAGTTAAAGGATACTCAGGATAGAGAGTTCAGGGCCTTTGTTGTTTATAGTTACAGGATCACTTATCAAATAAAATCCTCGTTAAATGAGATCCGGGTTATCAGAGTTAGGCATACTAGTCGTGAACCATTAGGATATTAGATAAACCCCCTTTTTCTCCCCATCAAATATTTTTTCGCAGGTAAAAAATAAAGCTAAATTTGTTGCTCAATTCTCCATTATGGAAGTAAAAGATCTAAAAGACACCAACCTCGCGCAAAACCCTGTTATAGCGCAAATGATGATGAACAATCATGAGCAGATCGTTTTCTGTAACGATAATGCAACAGGATTAAAAGCGATCATCGCGATTCATAATACCGTATTAGGCCCGTCGTTAGGTGGTACCCGTATGTGGAATTATAATAATGAAATGGAAGCGTTAACGGATGTACTGCGTTTATCACGCGGTATGACCTACAAATCTTCCGTAGCAGGTTTGAATCTTGGCGGTGGAAAAGCTGTTATTATCGGCGACGCAAAGAAAATAAAATCAGAAGCCTTACTCCGTCGTTTTGGTAAGTTCGTTGATAGTTTAGGCGGAAAATATATTACTGCTGAAGACGTAGCAATGAGCAGTCGTGATATGGAGATCATCAACATGGAAACTAAATTCGTTAGTGGTTTACCTGAAAATATGGGTGGCAGCGGCGATCCTTCTCCTGTTACTGCTTATGGTGTTTACGTAAGTATGAAAGCCAGTGCGAAAGAAGCGTGGGGCAGCGATAGTTTATCAGGAAAGAAAGTTTTAGTGCAGGGTATTGGTCACGTTGGCGAAAGTTTAGTAGCTCACCTAACCAAAGAAGGTGCTAAAGTTTTTGTGAATGATATCAGTGAAGAAAGAGTAAAAGATGCAGTAGCAAAATATAAGGCAGAAGCAGTTGCAACCGATAAAATGTTTGATTTGGATATCGATATTTACGCCCCATGTGCTCTTGGCGCAACTGTAAATGATGATACATTAGGTCGCTTGAAATGTAAAGTGATCTGCGGTGCTGCGAATAATCAATTAGCAGAAGAGAAAAAACACGGTGAAATGGTAGTATCAAAAGGTATTATTTATGCACCTGATTTTGTAGTGAACGCCGGTGGTATCATCAATGTATTCTACGAATTAGAAGGTTATAACCGTGAACGTGCTTTAGCTCATGCTGAGAAAATTTACGATACGACCTGGAACATTTTACAGACCGCAAAATCTGAAAAGGTCCCTACTTACATGGCTGCAAACCGATTAGCAGAGAAACGTATTGAAGCTATCGCGAGAATTAACGCCGTGTTATAATTGTTGAATTTTAGAGTTGTAGATTTTTAGAATTTATATTTTTATTTGATAAATTGACTAACTTTGCACTCTAAAATTCCGTAACTCAAAAATTCTAAAATTAAAGAACGTTCTTTATGCTAAATCGCAGATTCCTCCGTATCAAAGTCATGCAAATGCTGTATTCTTTTTTCCAGCATGAAAATGCCGATATAGCATTGTTCGAAAAAGAATTATTCAAGAGTCTTGATAAAATTTACCACCTCTACGTTTCTGTTCTGGCGCTTTTCACTGATCTGCATCATAACGCACATTTAGTAATTGATGAACATAAGAACAAACGACTTCCTACAGCGCAAGATCTTAATCCGAATTTAAAGTTCATCAATAATAGTTTATTAGTTTCTTTATCAGAAAGCCCTGAATTAAAGAAGGAGATCGAAAAACAAAAGATCTCCTGGATGGAAAACCAGGATGTAGTTCGTAAGTTATACAATGAAATTATTGTAAGTGAAGATTACAAAACTTACATGGCTTCACCGGAATCAGGCATTAAAGAAGACCGTAATCTTTTAATAAACATAATTGTTAATCATTTTGATGAGCATGATCTGCTGAACCATGTCTTCGAAGAACAAAACATTCATTTTGCTGATGATACTTTTTTAGCATTCAACTCTGCAATCCGTACTTTCGAGAATTTTGACGGTAAATTTAAATTGATGCCATTGTTAAAGGACGTAGAAGATGATAAGTTATTCTGTTCTACATTATTCAAAAAGACCATCCAATACAAAGCACAATACGAAGATCTGATTCAGGCACACACTAAGAATTGGGAACTTGACCGTATAGCTAATATGGATATGTTATTGATGAAAATGGCCATTGCTGAGATACTTCACCTTAAAAATGTGCCGGTAAAAGTATCCCTTAACGAGTACATCGATATATCTAAAGAGTATAGCACTCCAAATAGTAAAACCTTCGTGAATGGGGTTTTAGATAAGATCATTCTTCAACTTAAAACAGAAGGTAAGATCGAAAAAGCGGGACGCGGCCTTCAAGAATAGTTAACAAACAAACATTTTCGAGGTACAGAATGATGGGGGACTTGCCGAACCATAAGGAAGATATGTACCATAATGGGCGCTGAACCTGACGAAGCGCCGGCAGCCCCTTCGTCAGGCTCAAGGGCTAAGTGTTTTGTGCTCAGGACATGGTTCGGCAAGCTCACCATGACTTCCGTTTCTTAATAATGTTCAATAAACCCTTCAAAAGACGTTTTTGATTCATTTCCTGTTAACACATTGTTAATAGCCAGCCTTTGCCTCCCGATTTATTTTTTTTAATATTAGCTTCAAAGTAAAACACAATCCCGCTTATGAAGAAGTATTTTTCATTATTACTATGTTCTTTTTTCGTGTTGAGTTTATCCGCTCAGAAAGACAAAAAGAAAAACGAGGACACATTCGAAAAACTCCCGCAAACCCTATTAGTGGAGATCAACAAATTCCGTAAAAGCAAAGGTCTTGATAGCCTTGAGATGAATGATATGTTGAAGAATGCTGCCGCCTTAAGCGCGGGTTCTTACGATGACGGCGGACAGGCAAAAGTGGAAGCCTCAAAGACCAAAAAGAATTTGAAAAAAGTAGGCGCAACTTCTAAAGGAGAAGAATGTTTAATGAGCGCGCCGGTTAGTAAAGGCAAGGAGAATTATAGTACGGATGACGTTGCGAAAGTAATTTATACACGCTGGGAAAACAATAAGAAGGATATTCCAGTTCTCCTGAATCCAAAATATGTTTATGTGGGGATCAGTTATATCATGAGCGAAGATGGCAAAAAAGTTTATGCTTCTGCTGTGTTCGGCGGTTATGATATCACGAACGATGGGGCTAAAATGGGAAAAGAATTAGCTGTTCCGTTCAATACCAAATCGAAAAAAATGAAAGCGCCTGACTTAAAAGGCTGCAAAAATTGCGAGAAGTTCAAGAACTATGATAACCTCCAAAAAGGAATTTATGTCTCTAACGGAAAAGTATATTTGAAATATAACAACATGAAGGAATTGAAAAAATTCCTGAAAAAACCGAAAGACGGATTAGCTGTTGATATTGTTCAAAGAGGCCAGTATGACAAAGAGAATTACAATATCATGGATAACAACCTTTACAACAAGGGTGTCATGAGCAAAGTAATTTATAAGGATAAATTCTTCAAGAAAAATTTAATTAAGCCGGACCCTAAAGCGAAGAAAAAAGTGCGCAACAACAAGATTGAAGTGGAGATGGCGAAGATCGATCCGAAATTAAAAGGTGACTATGAGATCAATTTGATTGTTGTGCAGGATGGAAAAATTTGCAAGACAGTTACAAGAAGTTATTTAGAGAATGGCGACCAGGAAAGCAGCACGCCGATTGGAATTTTACCGGCGCCTGATACAAAAGGATTAAAGCCTGCCTTCGAACCGCGTTCTGAAAGCTCTATTATCAATTTCACCATTCCGTTCGCGAAAAATAAATTCGAATTCAAAAATGAGGACATTCAGCCGTTAATTAACGCATTGAATGAGCCTGATTTCATTATTGAAGGACTTTATATTTATGCTTACTCTTCCATTGAAGGGGATTCAGTTGCTAACTCAAAATTACAACGCAAACGTGCTGAGAGTGTAGCGAAAGTTCTACAAGGCCGCCAGGCTTTAAAGATCCAACCGAACATTGAAACACGTGATAGTTGGGATCTGTTCATGTTAGAGAATGATGACGGGCCGAATGCAGCTTTAACTACAATGGGTAAAAAAGCTGCGATCAAAAAAATTAACGAAGACAAAAAATTACAGGAAGAATTAGAGCCTGTATTGGCAAAAGAGCGTTTCGCCCAGGTGATCATGGATATTACTTATGATATTACTGGCGGAAAAGAACAACGTTTCACACAAGTAAGTTTCTCACGCGCCGTAAAAGCGGGAAAAGAGAAGAATGCTTACAAAATGATGGAGTATGCATACAAGAAAGTAATGGAAGGAAAGTACTCTTCAGGCGCTCTTGATAGCTTGGAGATTCCTGAAGACGCAAGATGGATCAATCTGGCGAACAACAAAGTTCATTACCGTTTTCTACAGAATGGAAATAATGTGGATGATGATGACCAGGAAGAAATTGAGCGTTTATTCAAACTCGCGCCGGATAACGAAATTTTAAAATACAACCGTTTATATTGCGCTATCCGTTTGGATACAGCTGCAGCAAATCCGGATGCACAGGCGAAAATGCAACAGGAAATTGATGAGATGTACACCAAAACAAAAATTGAAAAACGTTTGTTGGATGGTTTGAATATCGAATGGCAATTCAAGATCATGGAAGCACTTGATACAGCTGATACTCCACAGGCAGAAGCTGCAATTGATGCTTGTGTAACACGTATTAAAAGTTTCTATGATATCAAGGAATCAACATGGCAAAATGCTTTAAAACTGGCGTTCGTATTTACCAGAGCCAAAGATTACAGATACGCTTCTTCATTATTAGAGCCATTTGTGAACGAGAAGGCGCAGGAGAACCTGATCTTTGCTTACATCAGCATAGCTTCTCATTTGCCTGAAAAATTCTATGCACGAAGTTTTGCAAATGCACTCAGCATAGCCCATAAACGCAACAACGACCGCTATTGCAAATTATTCGGGGAACCATTCATGAGCTTCCAGGTAATGGATAACCCGGTTATTAAGAAGGAATATTTCGATTCGGGATGTAAGAAGTAAAGTGTTAGGATAATACGTTTATTTATAAGTATTTATGAATTGGATGTGTTGATTTTAGCTGGCACATATCACTAAATCTGTCCCTGATTTTTATAGGTTTTTTCAGTAGATTTTACGTTTTATTCTTATGGAGAAAGACGTATTAAACCCTTCAGGTATTTTACAGTTAGCCACTGAAATGGATTGGCTTGATCTGAAGATACGGCATTTGCTAAAGCAAGAGCAAACTTCACCTTTATCAATGCCGGCTATGGATAAAGATTCAGCTTATGGAAAGTTTATTTCAGAGTATGATCTTAATGAGGCAGACAGAGTGATACTTATGCTCGCCTTTTCTGCATTGTTTAAACCGGTAGTGTTGCTGCCGTTCATTCTTTCGGTTAATGAGCCTGATAAAAGCATAAAATTCGGAGGCCTGTACAAAAAAGAATCGGTGTCATTTACACCTACATTGCGTACCGCGTTATATCTGCTGAGTGGTGATGACGATGAATTGTTTTCGTATTACCTGAGCATTTATAATCGTAAGCATAAATTGTTTGCGAATTCTGTTTTAAAAACAAATAGCGAGCAAGATGTAAATTTCGCGGACGCGGAACTTTATTTTAACGAACAGTTTTTGCCTTGTATCCTAAATGGTAAGCCTCCGATATTGGACGGGGACGCAGGATTTCCTGCACGGCGCAGTAAGAGAACGCATACTCTTAATGATGTTATCTTAAGTGAAGCTGCTTTTAAAAGTCTTGATAAATTGAAACGCTTTGCACGGAACATGCAGACGCTCTGGAATTTGCCGGATCGTACTAAATACCGCGATAATTTTTTATGTATTTTCAGCGGGGATCCCGGGACTGGAAAAAGTTATACAGCTGAAGCTTTAGGTAACGAATTGAATTTACCTGTTTACAAAATAAATTTTGCACAACTGGTTTCGAAGTATATAGGTGAAACAGAGAAGAACCTGGAAAAAATCTTCGACCGTTTTACTGGACATCCCGGAATTTTATTTTTTGATGAAGCGGAATCTATTTTCAGCAAACGCACTGAAGTAAAAGATTCACATGATAAGCATGCCAACAATGAACAATCTTATCTTTTGCAAAAGCTGGAAGAATTTTCAGGCATCATCATTTTAGCTACGAATGTGCAGAACCTTGCTCAGTATTTTGATAAAGCTTTCCAACGGAGGATAAGACAAATTGTGACATTTGAATTTCCGGACCATGCGGAGCGGATAAAATTATGGAAGACAGGTTTGGGTGCTTCGTTTATATTTGAAGAAGGCCTGGTGGAAAAGCTGGCGAAGAATTATCAGTTAACCGGCGGCGGTATTTATAATGTGATCTCAGAAGGGATCATGGAAGCGCTGGATAAGAACACCGATACTATAACATTTGAAATTTTAGAACCCGCCATGCAGGAAGAATTTAAAAAGACCGGCAGACGTTACGAAGTGTGCACGGACGAAATGGTAAAACAGGATCCTGTACGTCGTTACGGTCCTGGTTACGAACAGCGCAAGAATTTTTAGTGAATGAAAACGTACGATAACGGATACCAGAATAAGAAAAAGCGGATCTCAAAAAAAGGAGAGGGTGGGGTTGAGTTTATCAGGAGGATGGTATCCTCTTTAAGTAATGAGAAGATTCAGCGGATCTGGGATAAACACAGTTCCCGTGTTCAGGCTAAGTTGGAGATCTCGCAGCCGGAGGATACGGCGGAAATACAAGCGGACAAAGTAGCGGAAGGTGTTACACAAGGCGACACTAAAATTTCAAAAGCAGCTCTTACACAAAATCCCGTTTCCGAAATAAACGCAAAGAGTGAAGGCAGCAATATGCAAACCACCGATGCTTTTGATTCGCAATTACACAGTACAAAAGGGCAGGGTCAAAAGCTGGATAACTCTACAAAAACTGAATTGGAGCAACACACTGGGACAGACCTGGGCGGTGTAAATGTGCATACAAATTCCAATGCCAATGAAATGTCGGAGAATATAAATGCGAAGGCCTTTACACATGGACAGGATATTTATTTTAAGCAAGGGCAGTATAATCCAGAGAGTAATGATGGAAAGCAGTTGTTAGCGCATGAAGTGGCACACACGGTGCAACAAGTAGAAGGGAAGGTACAGCCAAAGATTCAGAGGCAATCCCACAAAGTAAAAAAAAAGAAAAATCCAAAGGCAAAGCAACAGTTACCTAAAAAGATAAAGCCGGATATTATTGAAAAAGATGTTAAAGTAAATGTGAAGTATGCACTTGTTTTTGACATGAAACACAACCTGAAATTAGTGGGAGGAATGGAATTCCCGGAGGCTAAACAGGACCAGGAGTTAAATATCACAGAACAGGTAGGTAAAGATACAAAAGGTACTTATTATGTCCTGTTCTATGATGAAAATAAGAAAGCAATTGCCAATACTGGTCATATTGTGCATCCCGATAAAGGGAAGATAATTATTGTGAAAACGGTAGGGGAACTTACGCGAATGAAAGCAACCTATAAAAATTATGAAGCTTTGATGGCTCGGCAAAAAGAACTTGAATTGAAGTCCGACCTTAAAGGAAAAACATATTTCCGAGTAATCAAATCAGGTGATGTTCCCGATTCACTTGCCAAGGAAACATTGAAAGACAATCAAACCACTCACAATCATTTAAGAGATAAAATAGTGGAGATAAATAAAGATATTAAATATGGTACGGTTGGGAATGGAATTATTTTACTAAAAGGATGGAAAGATCCGAATATTGGCTCACTTTCTACAAAACCTAAGGATATAAATAATCTTCCACAGGAAGTTAAAGAAGCTATAGCAGTAATATATGCCGAACAGACAGGAACCGGGCCAAACGCAAAGGAGCAGCAAAAGTACGTGTGGTATTCGATCGTGGCAAGAATAGCCAGTCCTGAGTTTCCTCCGGGAATGATATCGGTGTTAGCGCAAGAGGATCAATACACTTCCTATGGTAATAGTTTGTATGACACAGCACTCAAAGAATTGAATGAAAATAAACGAAGTGAAGCGGTTGAAAATATTGCTAAAATGGTACTTGCCAGCTGGTCGGTTACTATACCTGCAACCGCTGGGAAATCCTATTTTCACTGGTGGGCGAGTGATATGAATTCATATTATAAAAAAACTAAGGGTACAAAAGAAGTTAGGGAAAAGGCTGCGGCTGCCAAGCGTGCGAAATATGCTTTTGGTTCAACAATAAGCGAAGCTGATGGATGGTTACATAAAATCTCCTCAGAATCTGGTGAATTGGAAGGTAGTATGTATATTTATCCATAAAACAGTTTTTGAATAGCAATTTATTATATGTAAACCGGTACAGTAAATTCAGTTTTGCAGTGTTTTTTTTGTTTCTTTCATTTTCTTGTGAAGAAATAAAAACGAATACTGTAACAACTCAAAAAATGGTGTTTTACGAGAATGGAGAACTTTCGGTCTATAAGAGTGCAATTGACTGGCTTGAGAAGAATCAGATAAAAACAGGAGATTCACTTAAATCCAAAATCGCTGATCTTTTCACTGGAATTTCCAACTGTCTTCCTAAAGATAGTTTTAACCTGCGTTCGTTTGTTGAGGATAAGACAATACGCAATCCTTTTTTACATATTAAGAAAAATAATTTGGATGATGATCCTGAAACTGAAGTTGTTCTTATACTTGGTGACAGAACAATTTCTCAGTTACTGTTCCTGATTCTTGATTTCAATCAAAACGTTTATAAAGTACGATTTAGGAAAGAAGTTTATTGCAGGTATGAACCACCTGAAGTCAAATTTTTGGACATTCGATTTGGGAATGATTTGGCGGAGATCATTGAAAAAGGCGGTGGCTCAGGGATCAGCGACACTTATCATTCCTACTACAGATTTATTTCGAATAAGGTACTGGAGGTTTTAAAATTAAAAGCGTCAATTAACGTGAATGGAACCTTGAAAATGAGAAACATTTTAGAGGCCGTCAGTATTGACACAGTGGGCGGGATCAAAGCTGACTATAAGTGTCAATATTGGCTGTGCACACAATTTGATGAGAAAATAGTACCATCTGATAAGCTTGGTGAATGGGAGTCAGCGAAAAACAATTGCGAGTTTAAAGATGGCCTTATATTATTGAATGATACATATCCAATGTATTTTACATGGAATAAGAATGCTTCTGTTTTTGAACCCGATTATTCAAAAAGCAAATTAACACCCGACAAATGGAATCTCATCAACAACTTTAGCGCAGAGGAAGCCTATGCAAAAGAGTTTTTTACGATTTATAAGAATGAAATTAAAATAGATAAGAAAAATCCAACGATCAACTGGATTTATAAGCGATTTCATTTAAATTAATGCGGAAAATGATTTTTCTATTTATTAATAAAAAAATCAGGCCAACAGTCAAAATATATTTAAAGTCTTGCCGAACTGTAAATTCTATATATAGTTTACAATTAGGTTTTTCCTTCTTACACTAAACTATTTCGTTTCCGTATAATCCAATAAACTCACTGGCTCCAACCCAACATTAATTCTCCTGTCATTCATTCCCGACAAATCCTTCACAGGATAAAATATGGTCTTATATTCCTTATCAAACTTAGATTGCGTCCCATAAATTTGGTAACCGCTTTTTGCCAGCCAATATTTATCTACAAAAAAAGCATAGTCCTTAACTGAAATTTCTTTTTTCTCAGCCGCTATTCTGAAAATCTCTAAATATTTTTCTTTGATCTGATAAGGAGCAAAACCGATGATGAAAAAGATCACATTATTCTTATCTCCGGTGTAAATTTTTTCGGGATAACCGAAACGGCCGACTATTTTTTCTATTCTTAAATAAATTAAAGAATCATTTTGCTTCGCCAGTTTTCTTAAGCTTAAATATTCGGGAGAATCTTTTCCTTTTCCGTCTGCGGTTTTTCTTAAAGTATCACGATACTTAATAAAATCTTTATCCAGTTGAACTAACTCCAAGTTCAGGGAATCGTAAGCCTGATTTCCCGTTTTTATTTTGTAAACCTCTTTTACTTTTTGCCCATTCTCAAACCAAACCGTTTTTTCAAGATCACCGTTCTCTAAATAATAATACCATGGCCCCTGGTAATAGAAATGCAATTTCTTCTGTTCAACCACGATCCGGGCCTTGCCCTTCACTTGTGTTTTTCCGTTGGGATGATAATGTTTTATCTTAATTCGCTTACCGTGATAAATTTCAGTGCGTTCTTTAATTACATCCTGCGAATTATAGATCCATTTCCCGACCTGGATACCGTTCTTAAATTTTCCTTTGGTCAAATATGTAGTGTGGGTGCTGTCTTTATAAACGATCCACATGCCGTTTTGCTGTCCGTTTTTAAGTTGGTTTAATTTGGGGCGGCAAGCCGGCAAAATCAGGAAAACGACCCCTAAAAAAGTTAAAAACTGCTGAAATATTACGCGTCTGGCCGATTTCATTCGATCTAAAATCCCTAATTTTGGGGTCTCTAACAAAAATAAACCTTTTATGTCATATATTAATTCGATCACCGCGCGCCAAGTCTTAGATTCAAGAGGAAACCCTACTGTAGAAGTAGATGTAATTACCGAGAACGGAATTCTAGGCCGTGCTGCCGTGCCTTCCGGGGCTTCAACCGGTAGTCATGAAGCAGTGGAATTACGTGATAATGACAAATCCCAGTACATGGGTAAAAGCGTTAACAAGGCTGTAAATAATGTGAATACCGTTATTAATGAGAATTTGAAAGGCGCTTATGTTCTGGATCAAAATGGAATCGATGCTAAAATGATCGAGTTAGATGGTTCTGAGAATAAATCAAATCTTGGTGCAAACGCTATTCTTGGAGTGTCGCTTGCAGTTGCAAAAGCTGCAGCGGCTGAATCGAATTTACCATTGTACCGTTATGTGGGTGGCGTAAACGCAAATTTATTGCCGATCCCGATGATGAATATTTTAAATGGCGGTGCGCATGCAGATAATGGAATTGATTTCCAGGAATTCATGATCATGCCTGTTGGTGCAGAATCATTCAGCGAAGGTTTAAGAATGGGAACAGAAATTTTCCACCACTTAAAAGCAGTTTTGAAATCGAAAAAAATGAGCACGAATGTTGGTGATGAAGGCGGATTTGCTCCTGATTTCAAAAACAATGAAGATGCAATTAAAGCTGTAATGCAAGCGATCGATAAAGCAGGTTATAAAGCGGGAGAAGACATTTACATTGCAATGGATGCGGCCGCTTCTGAATTCTACGATGCAAAAGCAAAAGTATATCACTTCAAAAAATCGACCGGTGATAAATTAACCAGTGAAGAGATGGTAAAATATTGGGCTGACTGGTGCAAAAAATATCCGATCATTTCAATTGAAGACGGATTTGGTGAAGACGATTGGAAAGGTTGGGGGTTAATGACTGAAAAGTTAGGCAGCCAGGTTCAATTAGTAGGAGATGATCTTTTTGTTACAAATTCACAACGTTTGGCAAAAGGCATCAACGAAGGAGTAGCAAACTCAATTCTTGTAAAAGTTAACCAGATCGGAACTTTAACTGAAACTATCAATGCTGTTAACCTGGCGCATAAACACGGATATACCTCTGTAATGAGCCACAGAAGTGGGGAAACCGAAGATACTACCATTGCAGACTTAGCAGTGGCTTTAAATTGCGGACAAATTAAAACGGGTTCAGCAAGCCGTTCTGACCGGATCGCAAAATACAACCAATTGCTACGTATTGAAGAACAATTAGGTAGCTCGGCCCGTTATATGGGAAAAGCTTTCCGGTTCGCAAAGTAACGTTAACATGACCTCACCCTGTTCCGCTAAAGCGGGACATCCTCTCCTCATAGGAGAGGAAAAACCGAATTATATTATAAAAACGAGTTACCCCTCTCCTCTGAGGAGAGGTTGGTTCACAATGTGAACCAAGTGAGGTCAATTGGGTTTTTATGGAATAAAACATCCATTATTTTACACTTTTTTTAACCCAAAATTAATTTGTTTATTAGTCCCTCTTCGCTAAATTTACGTAGTTAAAACAACACGTATTATGGATCCTTTAAAGTCGAAATTCAGTGAAAAAGCCACAGCGCTTGCAGCTGATATAAAAGACATCATCAAGAACCATGGTGATATGAAAATGGGCGAGATAACTGTTGCGCAAGTGTACCAGGGTATGCGCGGCATGTTAGGCATGGTTACAGAAACTTCAAAATTAGATCCTGAAGAGGGTATCCGCTTCAGAGGTTATTCTATACCTGAATTACGCAAACAATTACCAAAAGCACCGGGTGGAACTGAACCATTACCGGAAGGAATTTTTTATTTAATGTTGGTTGGGGAATTGCCTACTCAAGACGATGTTTCTTTTATCACCAATGAGTGGATGAAACGCAGCAACGTACCGAAACATGTATTCGACGTAATTGAAAAATTACCGGTGGATACACACCCTATGACCCAATTCGTTGTTGGTGTTATGGCCATGCAAACAGAAAGCGTTTTTGCAAAAGCATATGCTAAGGGCATGAGCAAAAAAGAATATTGGGATTACGCGTACGAAGATTCAATGAATTTAATTGCGCGTTTGCCACGTATTGCAGCGTATATCTACCGTCGTAAATATAAAAATGGAGTTCACATCGAGCCGGATCACAAATTAGATTGGGCAGCGAACTTCGCACACATGTTAGGTTACGATGCTGTTGATTTCAAACGTTTAATGCGTTTATACCAAACCATCCATGTTGATCACGAAGGAGGAAACGTTTCTGCACATACAACTCACTTAGTTGGCTCTGCATTATCTGATCCTTATTTGGCATTTGCCGCGGGCATGAATGGTTTAGCTGGCCCGTTACATGGATTAGCAAATCAGGAAGTATTAGGCTGGATCATGGAATTACAGGAGAATTTAGGAGGAGGTTTACCTTCTAAAGATCAAATTGCAGAATACATTAAGAAAACATTAGCAGAAGGAAAGGTTGTTCCGGGTTACGGTCACGCTGTATTACGTAAAACAGATCCGCGTTTCACTGCGCAACAGGATTTTTACAGAACATGGATCAAGCATGATGATGTTTGTGAGATCGTTCAGATGGTTTATGAAGTAGCGCCTCCGATTTTAGAAGCTACGGGAAAAATTAAAAATCCATGGCCGAATGTTGATGCACACTCTGGCGCATTGTTGGTTCACTATGGCATGCATGAGCATGATTTCTATACTGTATTGTTCGGTGTAAGCCGTTCGTTAGGTGTACTTGCAAGTTTAATTTGGGACAGAGCAACAGGCTCACCGATCGAACGCCCGGGTTCAACAACAACCGAAGCTATCAAAGCAAAAATAAAAGCTTCCACGGAAGCGAAAGCTTAAGAAACTAAACCCAGTCTGAACGGCTGGGTTTTTTTAACTCATGAAGATTCAATTGAACGATACGATCACAGCACTAGCTACTCCGCATGGAAGTGGTGCTATTGCAGTTATCCGCTTAAGCGGGAAGAAGTCGTTCGGCATCATTGATAAGGTTTTTTTTACAAAAGAATTAAAGCCGAAAAAAGTATCAGGAGAAAAAGGCTACACAGTTCATTTCGGAGTTATAGCGGAAGGTGATATAGTGATTGATGAAGTTCTTGTTACCATTTTTAAAAACCCGCATTCTTATACAGGTGAAGACAGTATTGAGATCTCTTGTCATGGTTCTACTTATATTCAGCAGCAAATTTTGCAAGTGTTGTTGAAGTATGGTGCGCGAATGGCAAATGCGGGGGAGTTTACTTTGCGGGCTTTTCTTAACGGGAAATTTGATCTTTCTCAAGCAGAAGCAGTGGCTGATCTTATCGCGAGTAATTCGGGATTGTCTCACCAGGTGGCCATGCAGCAAATGCGAGGTGGATTCTCCGGTAAAATAAAAGTGTTGAGGGATCATTTGGTTAATTTCGCTTCGTTGATAGAATTGGAATTGGATTTTAGTGAAGAAGATGTTGAATTTGCGAATAGAAATGATCTGAAGAAATTAATTCAAAGTATTATCGGGATCATCGAAAAACTGGTGCATAGTTTTGAAGTGGGAAATGTTATTAAGAATGGAATTCCTGTTGCTATTGTTGGAAAACCGAATGCCGGAAAATCAACTTTATTGAATGTTCTGTTGGATGATGACAGAGCTATCGTGAGTGAAATTCCGGGAACCACGCGGGATATCATTGAAGATGAGATCACGATTGATGGCGTGTTGTTCCGTTTTATTGATACGGCGGGAATAAGAACTACAACCGATATCATCGAACAAATAGGAGTGAACAAAGCTTTCGAAGCGATCAAAAAATCAGCGATCATCATTTATTTATTCGATGCCCATGAATTAAGTGCCGGAGATCTCAGGAATGAGATCAAAGTAATTGAAGAGCATATCGGTACTTCGCAGTTGGTAGTTGTTGCTAATAAAATTGATGTTGAGAATGAAACTGATCTTAAAAAAGAATTCTCTGAATTCAACCCCGTTTATATTTCAGCAAAAGAATCTAAGAATATCGATATCTTAAAGAATAAATTAGTTGGTTTATTTGATGCCAGAACAGTGAACACAACTGAAACTATTGTGACCAATGCGCGTCATTCTGATTCATTGAAACGCGCTAATCAGGCTTTAATAAAAGTAGCTGATGGTCTGGACAAACAAATAGCAGGAGATCTTCTCGCTTTAGAAATTCGTTATGCCCTCGAAGAATTAGGAAGTATCACCGGCGAAGTGACCAACGATGACCTCCTCGATTCTATCTTTACAAAATTCTGTATCGGGAAGTAATATTGCCGAACTTTAATCCATTTTTACCGAAAAGCAAGTCGTTTTCCCTCTTTCACGGTATAACTTCGTGTATTATCCACTCTTTAAATAACTAAAAATGAAAAAGACAATCTTATTTGTTACACTTATTTTACTTTTTGTTTTGTTCAGTTGTAACGAGCATAATTCAGCGAACAAACATAACGAAAGGGATGCTTCCAATAGCACCATGGATGAAACCGGTCCGGCGCAAAATAAGACAGGTGATACTACAATGACTAACACAGAACCTCATGCCAATTCGCAGCCAACTGCTAACAACGGAAAAGACGATAATCCTCAACCTTATGAGAAAAAATAAGAAATATCAGCGTGTATATGAATAATTCAAGGCAAAACAGAAGGGACCATTCGGGAGAACGGAATTCTAACGGAAGCAATAGGGAAAACAACCGCAGCTACAGAAACAGAAATACACGTGGTAATACAGTTTATGATGATTATTATAGTAATTATGAAAGTTACAATGATAACGACGATGATTATCAGAGGCAGTCCGGTTGGGAAAGGCAGGAAAGTCAAAGCGCAACTAATAAAAAGCGAAGATATGTCGGGTATGCTGAAGAGCATTTAGAAAAGGATTTCTATAGAGGGAGGAACGGAAGCGTAAGGAATTCTGCAAATTATGGAAGTGGTTTTTTTGAGAACAGGGAAGATAACCGCCGAACTAATAATTACGGGGCAAGTAATAATTTTGGGTATGGAAACAACGATGGTGATAATTACCGGAATGGTGAGTACGTTGATGACCAGAATACCGGACGGAATAATTCTTCAGGCCAAAGAGGAAGTTGGGGAGGAAGACTGGATTCAGATTATGATGGAGAATTTTATGATCCGGAATTCGATGATGAACGCTACGAGGATTACGGAAGAGATCGCCGGAAAAAAAATGACAATAACTCAGAACGGAATCCAACTTACCGTTATCAAAATGAAAATGCGGGAAATATCTCTGATCGGGAGTTATCCGGAAGAACTTCGAGGCGGGTTTCATACAGAACCAGGAAAAAGCGTTAGTTTATCAACACACTTAATTTAAATCCGTAATAAAATTCATTCCTGTATCTATTCCTGAATGAAGTGTTAGTGAAGTTGGAAAGAGCGATATTCTTTATTTCGGTTCCATCATAGAAATACAATGAAGAGGTATTAAGATCACTGTATTCCGTGTAAGCACTTATTGAAATAATATTTTTCAGGCCATTACACTTGTGTATTGTAACCGGAAAAGCCATCTCACATCCATACATTTTTCTTCTTAATTCAAAAATATTGAAGTCTTTTTCTTTCGTTGCAATGGATCCGTCGCCCTGGTAATGACTGCGTGTTGATCCTTGATATAATTTTAAGATAGGAGAGAACCGGCATGGCATTTTTAAAATAATACCGTAATATAAACTATAATTGTGAAAAGACTTTGTTTCGCAGCCAAGTTGTAAAGGAGCGCGGCCGTGTATGTTTCTGAAAAGAGAAGCGCTTGATGTAATGATAGAAGAATCAACCCCCGAAAGTGTTTCTGTATTTATTGCCCGGGTATAATCATCCGAAAAATTCTTATTGAAAGAGGTTGTCCATAATCTATCCTGGAAACCAAATCCTGCATACAACCCGATGATGGAATTTTTAGAGACCAGATCACCAAGATTTAATCCACCTTCCATATAAAGTCCGTGCCCTGAATTAATGACCATGGCTTTATTAACAGGCATTCTGTAACCCGCATTAAACAAAAAGAAAGATCTGCAATTTTGTTTTAGGGAGTCGGGATCGGAGCCAAGGCACCTGAGAATGCTAAACGTAAGTAGTGTAAATACAAAACCACACCGTGATCTCATTGTTTTAGTTTATAAAGTACATCCAAATCTATTTTTTTATTCATAACGAATAGAAAGAATACGTTAAAAGGCCAAAAAATATGGCTAAAAACAAATTTTGAATCGGTAGGAATTATAGTAAACCGGGCCGGTGTTGAACAGTGCTTTTACGGTAAGCTGTATTGTTCTTGGAAATCAGGTTACAAAACGTAGAAACATTAATACTGTTTTTCACATCTGTTACACCTGTTATATCTCCCGCAAGTAAGCCTGCTTTTGTCCGTTGGTAGTCCCACCCGACATAGCCTTCAAGGATAACTACACCGTTCTGAACTTTACAAATAATACGACTATCATCTATACAGGAGTTCCATTTAATAGTGGCTTTAACTGAACGTTCAATATCGCTATCTGTTCTATAGCTGATCAGTGGCAATCTCACTTCAAGGAAGCTGTTAACAGAGATCACATTTTCGATATGTTCAATAGCTTTAATTATACTTACTTTTTTCGGATAAGAATCAACGTAGCCGGATAACGTAACAATCCCATTATTAACTTCTGTAGTGATCGAAGATCCGCTTAAGCGGGATCCCCATTCGAGTTCAGCCCTCACATCTTTTTTTATTTTTTCGTTGGTATCCATGGCTACTTTTCTTTATACTGATATAAAGATATTAAAGGGAAAGCCCCGATACGGTGACTTTCGTTAAAGCAGGAAATTAGAAAGTTGTTCGTATCATTTTTTGAGCCGGGAAACAGGTTTTTTCTACCGTTAACCGTTCACGATCTCGCCTCCATTAACGTGTATGAACTGACCTGTTATGTATGCAGCATCATTACTTGCAAGGAATACATAAGCAGGTGCAACTTCCGCAGGTTGTGCCGGGCGCTTCATAGGTACATCCGTTCCAAAAACGGAAACTTTAGCTGCAGGGAAACTGGCAGGAATCAAAGGGGTCCACACAGGTCCTGGCGCAACACCGTTTACACGGATCCCTTTAGCAACAAGATTGGCCGAAAGGCTTCTTGTAAAAGAAACAATGGCCCCTTTACTGGAAGAGTAGTCTATCAGTTCGGCGCTTCCGCGATAAGCTGTAACAGAGCTGGTGTTAATTATACAGCTGCCTTTTTGTAAGTGAGGGAGTGCCGCTTTGGTGATCCAGAACATAGCAAAAAGATTAACTGAAAAAGTTTCAATTAATGTTGCGGAACTTATTTTGGTAATATCGTCTTCAGGATAATGTAAAGCTGCATTGTTAACTAAAATATCAATGTTCCTGAATTTTTTCAGGATGCTTTGTATTGCCTGTGTGCAATTTTTTTCTTTACCGATATCAGCAGGAATGGTGAGGCAAGTTTTTTTGAATTTCTCCCTGATGTAATCTGCCGTGAAATCTGCATCTTTTTGTTCATTCTTAAGATAGATGATCGCAATATCTGCACCTTGTTTTGCAAAAGCTACGGCAACTGCTCTTCCAATTCCGCTATCACCGCCCGTGATAATACATTTTTTATTGTAGAGTTTATTATTGCCCGGAGACCCATCGTCAAATTCAGGATGCGGATCCATTTTGGATTCAAGTCCCGGATGTTTCTGAGTTTGCTTTTTGTGGATCTTTCTTTTCGGATTACTTTTTTGCATGATCTTATTTCCTCTTCTTTTTCTTTGGTACTTTGGCTCCTGCTTTTCGCGCTTCGCTGAGTCCGATTGCAATAGCTTGTTTCCTGCTTTTCACTTTTCCGCTTTTTCCTTTTTTGCCTGACTTTAATGTTCCTTCTTTGTATTCATGCATCACTTTTTCCACTTTATCCTGTGCTTTTTTCGAATATTTCGCCATGTGAAGTTTTATTGCAAAAATCGTAGGAGAGCCGGTTTTTTCCGTTACAGGATCTCTATTTTAATGTTACATGTTTCATAACTAAAAATCTAAATCCCAAAAGGCTCTTTTCCCTCGACCAAACCTTATTTTCACTCAATGAAACAGGCGGTATTTTTAAGGGATAAAAAGAGAATCTTTTTATTGATATTCTCCTATATATTTTATAATATTATATAAGTTTTAATACCCCATCAACATGAAAAAATATATACTTGGATTTCTTGCGTTAGTTTCTGTAAACACAATTAATGCACAAGCGAATAAAGTAGAACAACCGCAAAAGGATTGGCGTGAATTAATGCAGGATCCGAATGCTAATTTTTACGATGTACAAAAAGCTGCCAATGCTTATTGGGAAACACATGATAAAGAGGAAAAAGGAAATGGTTATAAGCCCTACAAGCGCTGGGAAGCATTTATGGAACCACGCGTTTATCCAAGCGGTAATATGTATCTGCCAAGTATGACCTGGCAGAATTTTGAGGCATTTCAAAATCAAAATAATTCAGGAAATAAAGTGATCGCCCCGAACATGATCGCATCTACAACCTGGACTGCAATGGGCCCTTTCGGTGCTATGACAGGTTCTGCTTGTGGTTTACCCCGTAAAGCGGGACGTGATAACTTCATTACATTTAGTCCTACTATCAGCACAACTTATTGGTGCGGATCTCCTGCGGGAGGTTTATGGAAAACTACAAATGACGGCGCAAGCTGGACAACCAATACGGATAATCTTAGTGTGATCGGTTGTTCTGACCTTGCTATCGATCCGACAAATACAAACATCATGTACATGGCAACCGGTGATGGCGATGCAGGCGATACGTATTGTATCGGTGTATTAAAATCTATTGATGGTGGTACTACATGGAATCCTACAGGATTGGTTTGGACAGTGAATCAACAACGTATGATGCGCCGTTTAATTATTGATCCTTCAAACCCACAGGTTCTGATCGCTGCATCCAGTGCAGGTATCTGGAGAACTGCTAATGGTGGAACTTCATGGACGCAAGTAAGTACACTAAATGCTTATGATGTTGAATTTAAACCTGCGGCTACCGGAACAGTTTATGCAGGTGCGGGGGCAAGCGGAACCACGCACGGTATTTATTTATCAACTAACAATGGAGTAAGCTGGACCTTAGTTACAGCCGGCATTCCTGCAACAGGATGTAACAGAACAAGTATTGCTGTTACAACTGCTAATCCTAACTATGTTTATGTTCTGCGTTCGAATAGCGGTACAAATGGTTTTGCAAGTTTACACCGTTCAACAAATAGCGGAGCTTCATTTACGCAAATGTCAACTACGCCAGATGTACTTGCTAACTCTTGTACAGGTGCGGCGGGTAGCGGACAAGGTTGGTATGATCTTACAGTGGCAAGTTCACCTTTGAATCAGGATGAAGTTGTTGTAGGTGGTGTTAACCATTGGAGAAGTACAAACGGAGGATCAACCTGGACATGTATCGGTTGCTGGAACAGCACAGGTTTAAACCCATCTTACGTTCACGCCGACGTTCACGAAGTTGAATATACGCCTTCAGGTACATTATATTCTGCTAATGATGGTGGTGTTTATAAATTCAATGGCAGTACATGGGCCGATCTTACTTCGCCAAGAAATATTGCGCAACAATACCGTATCGGTTTATCAGGAACAACTGCTGATTATTGGATCACAGGTCACCAGGATAATGGAAGTAATATTCACACGCCGACAACATACAGTGCGAGTTATTGCGGTGATGGTATGGATTGTTTCATTGACAGAACTAATAACATGAATGTATTCAGTTCAACACCAAATGGTGGTTACAGGAAATCTACTAACGGTGGAATTACATGGACAAATTGTGTTACGGGATTAACAGGCGGTACTTATTGGGTGTCACCCTGGAAACAAGATCCTGTAAGCGCTAACGTTGTTTATGGTTCGCGTTTACAATTATGGAGATCAACAAATCAAGCTAATAGCTGGGTGCAATGCGGAACTATTCCGGGTAACGCATCACAAGGTGTTATTGAATTTGCGATCGCTCCTTCTAATCCCGACGTTATTTATGTTATTCACGGAAATACCGGTGTTTATAAAACGACGAACGCAAGTGCTGCAACTCCAACATGGGCCGCAACAGGAGCACTTCCGGGAGTACAGGCAACTTATATTGCAGTAAAAGCAACCGACCCTAACACTGCATGGGTTACGTTCAGCGGTTATACAGGCGGAACAAAAGTTTATAAAACAATAAATGGCGGAACCAGCTGGACAAACGTTTCAACAAACTTGCCAAACTTACCTGCGAATTGTATCGTATACGAACCGGGCTCTAACGACAGGGTATATGTAGGTATGGATGTTGGTGTTTATTATTTAGATAACTCAACAACGAACTGGACATTATATAATACCGGTTTACCAAATACAGTAATTGCGGATCTTGAAATCTCTCCTATCAACCCGACAAAGCTATATGCTGCAACTTATGGACGTGGTGTATATAAAGTTGATGTTGTTACTTCCGCGGCACCTGTTTCAAGTTTCTCTGTTGCTTCAACAGGATTGTGTTCAGGTACAAATATTTCTTTCACAGATCAATCTGCCAATGCGCCAACCAGCTGGAGCTGGAGTGTAACGCCTGCCGCAGGTGTAACGGTTACAACACCTACGCTTCAAAATCCTACAATGAATTTTACTAACGGTGGAACTTATACAGTATCTATGCAGGCAACGAACATTGTTGGCCCGGGTTCTGTAGCAACACAAACTGTTGTTATTGTAGGAACACCAACTGTCACAATTCCAGTTCAGTCTAAGACAGTTTGTGCAGGTTCAGCGGTTTCATTTACCGCATCCGGCGCTACAACTTATAGCTGGACGAGTGGGGGAGGTACAGGAACAATTGCAACTTATACGCCGGCTTCAATGACAGTATATACTGTTACAGGAACCACCAGCGGATGTAGTGGTGTTAGAACGGCTACAGCTTATGTGAATGCGTTGCCTACTGTTTCAGTTACAGGAGCAAATGCAATTTGTAACGGAAGTTCAACAACATTTACAGGAACAGGCGCTTCAACCTATACATGGACTCCCGGAGGCCCTGGTGCAACTATTGCTGTTTCTCCTACAACAACTACAACATATTCAGTAGTGGGTACAGGAACGAATGGTTGTACAAATACTTCAACAAAAACATTAACAGTTAATCCAAGCCCAACTATCAGTACCGCTTCAAGCAGCAGTGTTGTTTGTGCAGGTTCGAATGCCTCATTGATCGCAAGTGGCGCTTCAACTTATACATGGATGCCGGGAAGTTTAACCGGTGCTACTGTAAGCGCAACGCCAACTGTAATGACAACTTATACCGTTACAGGAACAAGTGTTTCAGGATGTACAAATACTGCAGTTAGAACAGTAAGTGTAAATGCTCTACCAACAATAAATGCAACAGCAAGTGCTACTGTAATATGCGCAGGACAAACTACAACATTAACAGGTAGCGGTGGGGCAACTTATACATGGAACCCGGGAAGTATCACAGGAAGTCCTATTGCAGTCACTCCGGCTTCATCAATCACTTACACTTGTGTAGGAACAGGAACTAACGGCTGTAATAATACTGCTGTAAGAAGTATTACAGTGAATACTTCACCAACTGTAAATACAACTGCAAGTTCAAGTGTGATTTGTGCAGGACAAACCACCACATTAACTGCAAGTGGTGCTTCTACTTATTCATGGAATACAGGGCCAACAACTCCGGCTATTTCAGTTTCGCCAACAACAACTACAACTTATACAGTAATTGGAACCGGAACGAACTCTTGTTCTAATACTTCGATCAGAACAATCACTGTAAATGCATTGCCTGTTGTTTCTGCTTCTCCAAGCGCATCTTTAATCTGTACCGGTCAAACTGCGACTTTAACTGCAAGCGGCGCTTCAACTTACACGTGGAACCCGGGTGGGCCAGGAACTTCAATTTCGGTTTCTCCTACAGTAACTACAACCTACAGTGTTACCGGAACTTCTACGGCGAATTGCAGTGGAACAAGCATGTTAACTTTATCAGTTTCGGCTTGTACCGGAATTAATCAAATAGTTAACACGGGTGGTTATTCGGTGTTCCCGAATCCTACTTCCGGAAAAATAACTATACAAGTTAATGTAACAAAGTCAACTGTTATCAATGCAGAAGTTGTTGATGCCGCGGGTAAATTAGTTTTAAAACAGCAGTTGAATTATACTGCTTCTGATAATTCACAATCTGTAAATATCTCAGCATTTGCAAATGGCCTGTACTTCATTCATCTGACCAATTCAGATAATAAGACTGAGATCATCAAGATCATTAAAGAATAGAACCGGTGTGAATTGAAAATTAAGATCCCTGCTTTTAAAAGAGCGGGGATTTTTTTTGTTTAAGACCATCAGTTTAAGAATACATAACGAATTCAGGCGCGTATACTGCGAGTTCAGTGCGCACAGTCTGAAGTTTTGGCAGTACTATTTCCGCATCAGGATAAAAGTTAAAAAACTTAACAAAATCTATTGGGAGTTCAGGCACGTACACTGCGAGTTCAGGCGCATACACTGCGAGTTCAGGCGCGTACACTGAGAGTTCAGGTGGGTAGATTGGTAGTTCAGGCACGTACACTGCGAGTTCAGGCGGGTAGATTGGTAGTTCAGGCGCGTATACTGAAAGTTCAGGCACGTACACTGCGAGTTCAGACACGTATACTGCAAGTTCAGGCATGTATACTTTGAGTTCAGTCCGGAATAAAGGGGAACTCAACGAATTTTATTATTATTCGTTCAAGATTTCTTGCCACTTGCCGCGCATTGAATCAATTTCTGCAAGTATTTCTCTCTCACTTCTCCTTGCCTCAGTTGCGAAATGAACCGGAATTTTGGTAAGAATAAACATCAGCTAATGAAAGCATAATATCAATTCTGCTTGTGTCAGGCAAAGATGACTTTAAAAGAGAACCCAGTGAATCGATCTCCCTATCTTGTGCCAATAGCATTTTCGGTAAAAGCGATATGGCCAATAACAGAAAAAATGTAACCCTTATGTGTATGCTCGAAATTTTCATAATCTTTAATTAACTTCTTCAACCAAATTTTCATCTACATACACGAGGATTTTTCTTACTGTAGTGTGTCCCATGCTTTGCAAAGCCATTGCATATTTATTCATTTGTATGGCGTATTTTTTCGAATTGGGCTTCCCGGTCTTATAATCAATTACAACAGCGTGATCCTTTTCAAATACTATTTTATCCGGGCGAAGTAATTCACCATGTTCAGTTATCATCTCTGCTTCATTCTTTGAAATGGCTGCCGGAGAAAAATAATTCACCAGTAATTTATTGGTAAGTATAGATCTTATTTTTTCTTCCAGTTCAGGTTTTTCATCCTCAGTGATAATACCTTGTTTTAGCATGCTTTCCAGAACGGAAGGAACTTCTGTTAAGGTGTTGATACCCGATAAAATATAATGCATCTTGATCCCCTTCTCACGTGCAATCTCACCCCGATAGCTATCGGGGTCGTCATGCAATTTTAATTTATGGCTGCCTTTTATTTTTATCAATCCGCTGTTTGAGTTAAAATGTAGTTTTGAAATATCAAAAGCAGTCAGCCCTGATCCAGATTCAGTAAGCAATTTATCTTGTAAAGTTCCTGACTGATAAAATTCATCGCTAACACCTATGTTATTGGTCAAAAAATCATTCAGCCAATCAGCAACAGTTTCGTGTTTTTGTGATTTTGACTTGAAGGCGATGATATGCAAACGTTCAACTGCCCGGGTAAAAGCTACGTAGAGCAAATTTAAATTATCAAGGTATTGTTCATTCTTTTCCTGCTCGTAAAACTGCTCTAAACCGGCTTCAGCTAAACCTTGTGTGAGATTGAAAAGACCAACGGGCAGAGGAGAGTCTGTTTCAGCCAAGTCAACCCAACCGGGGTTAGCTTTGTAAACTTGCCAATTGGTGAAGGGTAAAATTACTACAGGAAATTCAAGTCCTTTTGATTTGTGAACACTCATGATGCGTACTGCATTTGTTCCTTCAGGAATGATAAGAGAGGCTTTTTCTTTCCGTTTATCCCACCAGTATAAAAAATCATTTACGGATCCTGTTTTGTTTACGAGGTAGTCATTCACCTCATCCAAAAAGAAACGGATATATTGTGGTTCCTTTTCTTCTAATTTTAAATGCGTAATGATCTCAATACAAATATCGAGGATATTTTTTTGATTGAAAGAATGTGAATCCAGATCTATATGGAGTGTTCTTAAAACCCGGAACAAGTCTTTCGAGCGTACTAATTCTTTTATACTTCCTGAAAGGTTTTCATTAGTGGAAAGATAATTCAACACGACAGAGGCGCTGATATCATCAAACGGATCATTAATGTAAGTTAAGAACGAGGCCAGGCAATTGATCTCAGGATTATTTTTCAGAAGTAATGAATCAGATGATATCACAGGGATCCCTGTTCCCATTAAGAAATTAGCGCAAAGATTCCCCTGGCGGTTGTTCCTTGCAATGATACAAATATCATTGTAACTGTATTTATTCGCAAGTGCTTGCTGAATATGTTTACGGATCAATGTAAAATTCTCCTTGTCTAAATCGTCTTTTTCAAGCAGGCCGTGATGTAAACTTACATAACCGCCTTCGGCATGCCTGAATTTTTGTTGTTGGGAATTGTAAATACTTTTGAATTCTTCAGTGAGATACGCCCCTGGTAAAAAATTGAAAACATCATTATTGAACTCAACAACATTCTTTAAACTCCGGAAATTAGTATCAAGCACTTCAGCTTTAAAATTTTGTTCAAGTGCAAATGCCCTTTCAGCGAGGATCTCATTTTTTTCTGCATTTTTCAATTCGGGCAAAACATTGAACTGTTGCACATTGGCATTCCGCCAGCGGTAAATACTTTGCTTGCCATCCCCAACTATTAAATTGTAGCGGCCGCTTGCCAGTGAGTTATCTATCAGTGGTAATAAATTCAGCCATTGAAGGGTAGAAGTATCCTGGAATTCATCCAGCAAATAATTAGAGTAACGTTCTCCCAGTCGTTCATAAATAAAAGGGGCAGGTTCTTCCGACACAACTTTCGCGATCTTTGAATTGAATTCAGAGATAAAAACAATTTGTTCTTCAGCCCTGAATTCTTCACTGATCTGTTGTAACTCGTTAACGAGAATGATCGAATAGATGTTTTTCTCTAATAAATTGAACAGGCTAAAACGGGTGGCATTTTCTTCAATGAAAGTAATTGTTTCTGAGGCTATAGAATGTAATTGCGGTGCAATGCTATCGATGGCTGCATTTTCGGAAGCAGTGTTTTTATTATTATTCCATTTGTTCTTCGCAACAGCATCTTTTAATCTTGCACCTGTCAGTTCAGCAATTTTATCAAAATCAAAATTCGCCCATTTCCTGAATACGTTTTGCGGGCCCGTGCTTCCATAATTAAATTGGGCATCTTTCAGGTTCTTGCTTCTTATCAATTGTAAGGCTTCTTCACCTTTTTCTTTAACACGTTTTTTAAATCCTGAAGTGAAAGTGTGCAATTCCTTCTGAATGTCTTTTAATTGTTCCTGGCTATAACTTTTCAGCTTCTTAAGATTCAATTCGGCATCTTCCTTCTGTATGATCTCGGCGAACTCCAGTAATTTGACCTCGGGATCCCAGGCATTGTTTTCTTCAGCATTATCAGACGAATACTTTATCAATAGATCGGTCAATTCTGAACTGTCTCCGATCTTAGACATTAATCCTGAAACTACTTTCCGGTAAAATTCATTCGTGTTCATTTCAATACTGAAATTCACAGGCAGTTTCAGATCGAAAGCGAAGGTCTTTACGATCTTATGGGTAAAACTGTCGATGGTACTTATAGAGAAGTCGGAATAGTTGTGCAGGATCTCATTTAAATTCAATTTAGCGCGTTCGATAAGGGTACTAGTGTCAATTCCTGTTTCAGCACATATAAGATCGGTAATTGGCTTTGCTTTGGGTTTATTTTGCGAGATGAGTTTAAGGGCTTCAATGATCCTTAATTTCATTTCCGCAGCTGCTTTATTGGTAAAGGTGATGGCAAGGATCTTTTTGTACGCGACAGGGCGTGGAGATTCATCACTCAGCGCGATCTTCAGGTATTCTTTTACAAGGGTGAATGTTTTACCACTGCCCGCCGATGATCTGTATACAACAAAGTTCTTTTGCATGTTCTCACCTTAAAGATACTTTATTCTCTCAAGGACAGTACAAAAATAAAAAACCCCTGAAGCGTAATGTTCTGCTTCAGGGGTTTTTATGATATAATATCAATATTATTCTTCCTCTTCTTCGCCCGATACTTTAGGCTTGTTAGTAGGAGCTTTTTGAGGAGCATTAGGATCTACATAATCCCAACTTACGATTCCGAATACCGTACGACGGTTCTTAGCGTGTAATGCTTCTTTTTCTTCTTTAGTTTTAGCTTTGTTGATCTCAGCATCTTTAACTAATAAACGGGTCTCACCAAAACCTTTTGCTGACATACGTGCTAAAGGAATTTTCTTTTCGTTAGCTAAGTAGTCAACGCAAGACTGAGCGCGTCTTTGTGATAAATCCTGGTTAGCTTTATCATTACCACGGCTGTCAGTGTGAGCTGATAACTGGATAATAATTGTAGGGTTATCAATTAAAGTCTGGTATAAGAAATTCAACGAGTCTTTAGATTCAGGACGAAGATCTGCTTTACCTAAGTCATATAATACAGCAGGGAAACGGATCTCTTTTTCTACCGGTACAACTTCGAAATCTTTCATAAAGTCTTTCGAGTCTTTTTCACCTGCAGTAGTTAAAGCACCCATATCTTTAGAAGCTAAGTAACCATCTTTATAAGTTGCAGAAACTGTTTGTTTGCTTGTTTCGATAGTAACTGTGTAAGAAACGTTCTCTTTTAATTTGAAAGAGTAAGAACCTTCGTTTCCGGTAGTAGCATCGTTGATAGTTCCATCACTTCCCTGCATTTTAACTTTAGCATTTGAAACCGGTTCACCTTTACCAATTCCTTTGCTTCCGCCGCTTGATACAACTTTACCTTTTAAGTTAAATACTAATGGTGGTAAGTAGAAAGACCAGATATCATCGCTTCCTTTTCCGCCTTCACGGTTAGAAGAGAAGTAACCACGTTGTTTTTTACCTTCGAACGCGATACCGAAATCATCAGCACCTGAGTTAAGAGGCACTTTTAAGTTCTCAGGGGCTTTAGTGAATTTACCATCAGCACCGATATCAGCTTTGAAAATATCTAAACCACCCATACCAGGATGTGAGTTAGAAGAGAAATATAAAATTTTGCTATCATCAGAAACATAAGGATACATTTCATCAGAAGAACCGTTGATCTGAGGGCCTAAGTTGATCGGAGCGCTCCATGTATTACCTTTTGCATCATAAACTGTTTTCCAGATATCAGCACCACCAAAACCACCTTTCATACGTGATACGAAATAAACTGTTTTACCATCAGCAGATAAAGCTGGGTGACCGAACTGAACTGAATCGATGTTAAACGGAAGTTTAACCGGCTCTGCCCAACCCGAACCTTGTTTTTTAGCCATGTATAACTGGCAACCTGATTTTTGAGATTTGATCTCAGGACAACGGGTCATTAACATGAAATCACCTTTTTTAGAGATTGCCGCAGCACCATCATTGAATACTGAAGTAACAGCACCTGCTAAAACAACAGGAGTAGACCATTTACCGTTCTTATCCAATTTGGTCTCATACATTTTAGAGTGATTTTGACCGGTTGTGATATCTTGTTTTTGGTTAACACCTTCGCGGGTTGAAGTAAATACTAAAGTGTTGTATTTTTTATCAGAATAAGTAGGACAGAAGTCAGACTCTTTAGAGTTGATCAAAGCCATATTCTCGATTTTGTAACGGCCCGGATTGTCTTTCCATTGTTGAGCTAATTCGCTTGATTTAATACCTTTATCACCACGCGGATCTGAAGGAGCCAATTTTTTGAAGTTTTGGTATTCAGTGATAGCTTCAGGATATTTACCTTGAGATTTCAACACATCAGCTAATCTTACAACTGCCTCAGGATCAGGATACTTAGCAGCAATTGCTTTTAAGTAATAAACCTCAGCACTTTTCATATCGTTGATCTCTTGATATGCATAGCCAGTTCTGAACAAAACTTTAGCTTTTACATCGCCTTTTTTAACGGTTGTAATTGCTGATTTATAAAGCTCTACCGCTGAGAAGTACTGGCGGTTTTCGAATGCTAAATCAGCCTTAGCTAATGCTTTCTGAGCAATTACAGGAGATGCCATGCAAATAACTGCAGCTGCAATTAATGTAAGTTTGGTGATCTGTTTCATAGATAGACTTATTACCTTAAATTTATTAATCCGCTAAAATAAGAAATTATTTAAAAGTGCAAAAATATTTAATAAATAAACCCGTCATTTGACGGGTTTATTTTAATGTTAGTGGTGTTCTGCACCGTGTTCAGCGGGAGCATCGTGCCCTCCGCCCTGATGGCCGTGACCAGCCCTTAAATCTTCTTGCTGTTTTACCAATAATTGGTCGATTGGAGTGCGGTTTGCAGGTTTTCCTGAGTATGTACCCTCATTCAGGCAGATAAAGATGCAATAAAGCATAAATACCGTATATGGAGCCAGAACGGTGTATTTAAAGAATTTTACTTCATGGCCTAAGTGCATGAAAGCCATAACGATAAATCCGGCTTTTGCAATAGTTAAGGTGATAAATAAGGTTTTAAGCCATAAAGTGCCTGACCAACCGTGACCCGGAGCCATGAAACCGATAATTAATTCGAAAACTGTAATGATCAACATGATCCAAAACACGTTCCAAAGCGTACGGCGCATTTTTTTGCCTTGAGCCTCGTCATGATGAGCCATCTTTTCGTATTCAGGATAATCGTCGTGGAATTCCATAATTCTTAAGTTTTAAAGTTTTTATAATAGATAGAAGAACGTAAATACAAACACCCACACTAAATCTACGAAGTGCCAGTAGAGCCCTACTTTCTCAACCATTTCGTAATGGCCGCGCCGTTCGTAAGTACCCATTATTACATTCATGAATATGACAAAGTTGATAACCACACCCGAGAATACGTGGGTTCCGTGGAAACCGGTTATAAAGAAGAAGAAATTCGCAAATTGAGGAGCGCCATACTCATTAACGGTCATGTTAGCGCCGTATATCGTTTTTTGAACATAATTTCCTACCTCAGGATCCCATACCATTCTTAAAGCTCCAACATCAGTTCCTACGATGAAGTGATACCACTCCCAGGCCTGGGAACCAACGAATGCTAAACCGCCAATGATGGTCCAGAACATCCATACTAAAACACCACGCTTATCGTTACGGTGACCGGCCTCTACAGCCAATACCATCGTTACGGATGACATAATGAGGATGAAGGTCATTAAACCTACATACGCTAATGGAATATGTTGTTCTACAAATGGAAAGTGAGTGAATACGTTTTCTGCTTTCGGCCATACGTCAGAATATTTATGACGGATAAAACCGTAAGCGCAAAGTAAGCCTCCAAAAGTTAAAGCATCGGAAATAAGGAAAAACCACATGAAGATCTTTCCGTAACTTAATCTGAAAGGGGATACACCACCATTCCAGGCTTCTTTTGGGTCTATTTCTACTGAGTGAGACATAGTTTTAACAAAAATTAAATTTTACACTGCAATTTTAACGAATAAAATATAAAAACAAAAATAAATATACCCATAAAACGCTCAAAAAGTGCCAGTAAAGGGCGCAAAGCTCGATCCCTAAGGCGTTTTCCGCTGTGTACTTCTTCCGTAAAGAATTTATCAACACTACTATGAGGGAAATTATACCCCCTAAAAGATGGGCCCAGTGGGCTAAAACAAAGAGGATAAAAAAGGAGCCTGAAGGATTGCTGTATTTCCCGCCCAAATAAACCCCGTTATCGAAAAGATCACCCCAACCACGGTACTGGCAAGCCATGAAAACAAAACCTAAAATAAGGGTACCTAAAGTTCCTAACGTGATTCCTTTTGTATTGTTCTTTTTTACCGAGCTTTGAACATAAAGAAAAACAATACTGCTTAAAATTATGACTGCTGTACTGATGAAGAACATATCAGGAACATTGAACAATAACCAATTTCCTGCATTCTGACGAACAATGTATGCACTGGTCAATCCTGCCCAGAACATGATCATGCTGATGATCCCGATCCACAATAAAGCTTTTGCTGATTTGCGTTTTGCGATCAACAGGTCTTCTTTTAAGGTCGGGCTCGGTTTGTATTTTATATCTTCCATTTTATGCTTTTGTCATTAGTGCTAATTGCACAACCGGTAAATAAATAATTGCAACAACAAATAATTTTTTCGCGTTCTCTACAGTCGGGATCCTGTAAAAATTATACGCCTGTAAAGCTAATGTAACCCCGAATACCAAAACAATGATTCCCGTCAGCATTCCAACAAAACCAAATACGTACGGGAGAATACTGATCGGAATTAAGAATAATGAATATAAGAGGATCTGAAATTTAGAAGCATCATCGCGGCCTCCGGAAGAGGGCAGCATCATAAAGCCTGCTTTGGCATAATCATCATGATTGAACCAGGCTAACGACCAGAAATGCGGAAACTGCCAGAAGAACTGGATAGAAAATAAAAGCAAAGCGAAAAAACTAATGGTTCCAAACCCTTCAGTTGCAGCAACCGCCCCGATCAAAGTTGGAAGAGCGCCGGGAAAGGCTCCCACAAAAACAGATAATGGTGTAACGCGTTTTAATGGTGTATATACCAGAGCATAAAGTACAATAGAAACAAAACCTAAAATTCCGCTTAGCGGATTTGTGAAGATCCATAACAGAACTGTTCCACCTATACCAAATGCTGAACAAAATAAAAGCGATTCAACCACATTTAATTTTCCTGTTGGTAGAGGACGGTTCCTTGTGCGATCCATCAATTTATCAAGATCTTTTTCAATGATCATGTTAAAACCATTAGCAGCTGCAGTCACCATAAATCCTCCGATAGAAAGCGCTAAGATCTGTTGATAATTTATTGTTTCCGCAACGGTTAAATAAGTGATCACTGCTGAAAAAACAACCAGCCCCGCCAAACGGTATTTGGTCAACATTACAAATCCTTTGAATTTCGAATAATCTGCGGCTTCCAATTTAATATCTTGTGAGGTGGCGTTCAAGGCGCGGTAAAGGTAATAATTAATTTTTCTGAAGCTCGAATAAACTGAAATAATCTCCCTTTAAATTTAACAGCTCCTGGTGGGTTCCGCTTTCACTTATCTCTCCGTTCTTTAGATACAAAATAGAATCAGCATGACGGATACTGGAAATACGGGGACTAATAATAACGCAGGTTTTATTTTGCATGATCTTTCTTAAGTTTGTTAAGATCAGGGATTCGGTTTCAGTATCAACGGCAGATAAACAATCATCAAAAATTAAGATCTCAGGATTTTTAATGATGGCCCTGGCAATTGACACACGTTGTTTTTGTCCGCCGGAAAGTGTGATGCCCCTTTCGCCAACCATGGTTTCAAATTTATTTGGGAACTCAATAATGTTATTATAAACAACTGCATTTTTTGCAGCAGTTTCTATTTCATTTTTCGAGAACTCTTTTTCTGATGCGAATGAAATATTATTCGCGATGGTATCACTGAATAAAAAAACTTCCTGCGGAACAACACCTGTAGCTTTACGCAGATCTGATAAGTTGAGGTGTTTGATATTCCTGTTATCCATTAATACTTCACCCTGATGAGTGTCGTAGATCCTGCTCAGTAATTGTGCAATGGTTGATTTTCCAGAACCAACGGGGCCGGTAATGCCTAAAACTTGTCCTGGTTTAATATGGAACGACACATTTTTTAAAGCTGTGATGCCTGTTTCGGGATAAGTGAATGAAACGTTATTGAATTTAATATCACCCTGAATTTTTGTTGAGGTCTCTGATTCATTTTTTATAGAAGAAGGTGTTTTTAAAAATTCGTTGATACGGGTTTGTGATGCAGCGGCGCGTTGTATCAGTGAAGTTACCCACCCTAAAGCAGCGAATGGCCATGTCAAACGATAAACATTCATAATGAATTCAGGAATATTTCCGGCTTCAATTTTACCCTGCATCACTAAATAACCTCCGTACCAAATGGTGATCATGATACTTAAACCGATCATTAAAACCATTGTAGGCTGAAAATAAGATTCTATCGTTGCGAGTTTCAGATTTTCTTTTTTGTATACGTCACCCTTCTCATCTAAACTTTTTGTAAAAAATTTTTCCTGGGCATAAGCTTTGATCACCCGGATGGAAGCAAAACTTTCCTGGGCATGGGATGTCAGGTTAGAAAGTTCTTCCTGTACTTTATTACTTCGTTTATTTATTTTATCAGATACTTTATAAATGATGAATGACAATATCGGAAGCGGGATAAATACCATCAGGGTCAATTGCCAATTCACATTCAACATAAAAACCAGAACGGTTATTACAGTGACAACCGTATTTACTAAATACATCACAGCGGGTCCGGTATACATCCTTACTTTTCCGACATCTTCTGTGATACGGTTCATCAGGTCACCTGTGCTGTAACGTTTGTAAAAACTTACATCCAAAGCCTGGTAATGTTGGTACACTTCATTTTTCTGGTCGTATTCAATATGACGGCTCATCACAATAATTGTCTGCCGCATTAAGAACATGAACAAACCACTTGTGAGTGCAAGTCCAATGATAGTTAAACCGTAATAAATGAAAACAGAAGTGTCTGAAAAATTATTCTCCTTAATATATTTCAGAACCGTATTGGTTCCTTTTCTGACGATCACAGCTTGGTAGGTACCGAAAATAGTAGAGAGTGAAACGAACAGAATGCCCATTAACAAGAGCCATTTGTATTTTAAGAAGTAATGGTTAAGGGATAGGAGTGATCTCACGGTACAAAGTTAAAGGATTAACCCTTATTTATTGATTTAATTGTTCGTATTTTTACAACAATGATCTGGCATATCATACGTTTTATTATGGCTTTTGGCATGGATACGTTCTACAAACGTGTAGCCATTAAGAACCGTAAATATGTTACTGTAAAAGGCCCTGTCATTCTTGCTATTAATCACCCGAATGCTTTTATGGATCCTGCTATGTTCTCTTATGTGGCTTATCCCCCTAAATTTTATTTTTTAGCACGAGGTGATGTTTTTAAGCCGGGGATAGCAAGTATTGTTTTTGAAGGGTTGGGGATCGCACCTATTTTCAGAATTCAGGATGGAGGGAAGGAAGGACTTAAAAAGAACGATGATACTTACCGCCGTGTTTTTGGAATGTTAAGGGAAAATAAAAAGGTGATCATTTTTGCAGAAGGACTATGTGTGCAGGAAAGAAGATTACGTCCGTTAAAAAAAGGTGTTGCCCGTATGGTGTTCAATGCGTTTGAAGAAGTTAACTATCCTGAACTTACAGTTGTACCGGTTGGGGTTGTTTATACTGATCCAAAAAAATTCAGAAGCCATTTGTTTTATAATGTTGGTGAACCGATCAGGGTGGCGGATTATATGGAAGAATACAAAGCCCAGCCTGCGCGTACAATGAATGCCTTCCTTAAAGTTCTTGAACCGAAAATGAAAGAGCTGATCGTTCATATCGATGATCCGAAAAATGATAAACTGGTTGGCTGGTTAGAGGAGTTGTTTTTGCGTGATATGTGCAAAAAGCAAAATTTGAATTATAAAGATCTGGAGCATGAATTGAAAATTGCGCAACAGATCACTGCAATTGTTAATAAAGGCAATAATGAGAATAACGAAGTTGTAGAAACGCTAAAACAAAAATGCGCTGCTTATATTTCTGATCTTAATAAAATGGGTGTTAGAGATTGGCTGATCAATCCTAATAATAATTCAAAAGTGAATTGGCTGCATTTTTTAGGAAGAGCAATTTTATTAGTGATCTTTTCCCCATTCTGGATCCGCGGATTGATCGGAAATTACCTGCCCTATAAATTGTCTGAAAAAATCGTCGATAAGAAAGTGAGGAATGTGGAATTTCATTCATCGTTCAACATGGCTATTGGCATGATCCTAATGTGGATCTATTATGGTTTGCAATTTTATATTGTAAATAAACTGGCAGGTATCGGCTGGGCCTCTTTGGCAGTTGTGATCTCTTTTATTACAGGAAAATTTGTTCTTTACTATTATCCGTTTCTCAAAAAGGCAATAGGATTGTACCGAGTTCTTACTCATTCTCAAACAGTTGTAGAGCTCAAAAAGCAACGCTCTGAACTAGAAGGCTTGTTTGGAATGCTTAACAAAAATTAATAATTTAGATTGGAACGTTTTTTGCTGTACTTCGTTAGAATACTCATGAAACTCAAGAACTCAATATTCATAACAGTATCTGCCGTAGCAGCTTCTTTGGCGCTTTGTTCAGCAGGTTATTATACCGCCGACAAAAAAGAGCAATTGACTCAAATAATTGCGAACGACAATAACATTAAGGATCTTCCAAGTAACCCTAACACTGCATTTAAAGAAGGCGAAGTTCTTACTTACCGTTTACATTATGGTATCATGGATGCAGGTGTTGCTATATTAGAAGTAAAACCTTCCATGATGGAGATCTCGGGAAGAAAAGTTTATCATGTTGTTGGAAATGGTTTTTCGAAAGGAACTTTCGATTGGTTCTATAAAGTACGTGACCGTTACGAAACATTTATTGACAAGGATGCAATGGTTCCGTGGATGTTCGTCCGCCGCGTTGATGAAGGCGGCGTGAAATTCAGCCAGGATTATGTTTTCAATCATTACACTAAAAAAGTAGACGTTGGTGCAGGTGAAAAATATGATGTTCCTGTCGGGATCCAGGATATGCTATCGGCTTTTTATGCAGCGCGTAATTTGGATTTCAGTAATGCAAAAGAAGGTGATGTGTTTGCGTTGAATAGTTTTATTGATAAAGAATTATGGCCGGTGAAAATGAAATTCGTTGGCAGGGAAACGATCGATTGTGAAATAGGAACCTACAAATGTTTAAAGTTCCGTCCGATCGTACAAAAAGGCCGTGTATTTAAAAGTGAAGAAGATCTTACTGTTTGGATCACCGACGATAAGAATCATATTCCTTTAAGAGCACAAGCTAAGATCCTGATCGGTTCTGTAAAAATGGATATTACCAATGCTACCGGTTTGGCAAATGAAACTTCTAAGGTGAATTAATTATTCTTTCACCTTACAAACAAGGCTGGTATCTTTATTTTGTTTGCTGCAAGCTGCATCTTTATTCTTCTTTGTAGAATAAACAAGGATATGAGATTTTTGAACCGGCGTTGTATAAACGTATTCACACTCGCATGCATAAGGTTTAATGCATGAGTACATCATCACAACTAAGCATCCTGGTATAAATAGCTTTTTGATCATTATTTGTCAATTAAAGTGCAGGTCTCGGTACTGTCGGCCAGGTTAACACAGGCTTTTTTTGAGTCCTTTTTGTTACCGTTAATATAAAATATGGTTGTATCCTCAATTGCGTATTCATAAGTGTCAACACATTGGCATCTCCTGGCTTTATTACAGGAAGCAAAGATGAAAGCAATAATTAGTATAGAAAATATGAAACGCATCATTATCTTACAACGCAACTTGCACCGGGGCTTGAAGTTTGGTATTGGGATTGAAGAGCACTGCAAAAACTCCTTGCCTCGCTTTTCTTTACATTAATGTAGGTAGCAGTGCCTAAAGTTGTACCACTGCTATCTGTGCATGTGCAGCTCCGGTCTTTACGGCACGAACTTAAACCTGCCAATAGTACCGACATCAATAAAATCAACTTCTTTGTCATAATTAAAACTTATAGTACAAAAGTAATTTATAAATTTAGAATTCAAAAAATAGTTATAAGGTTAATAGATAACCAATAACCGGTAACCAACCACTACTAATGAACTATTTAGCCCACTCCTTCTTATCATTCAACAATGAGCCTCTAACCGTGGGTAATTTTATAGCTGATCATATTAAATTAGCTGCAGCGGAACATTTACCTGAGGATATACGACAAGGGATATTGCTTCATAGACGGATCGATTATTTTACGGATACACATCCTTTATTCATTAAAAGTAAACGTAATTTTTATGGCGGTTTCGAAAGGTATAGCGGGGTTCTGACAGATATTTATTACGATCACATCCTAGCTAAAAATTTTAGTAAATATTCTGTGATCGGTCTGCAGCAATTCACCGAGAACATTTACGCTTTACTTCATCGTAACAAACAACATTTGCCTGAATCTTCGATTGGATTTTTGAAGTATGCGCAAAAGAATAACACTTTTTTCGAATACTCGAAGATCGGAGGAATAGAACTTGTTCTGAAACATTTGTCTTATCGTATCAATCACGGTATTTTTCTGAACGAATCGTTGCCATTATTTGTGGCCAATGAAAAGAAGATAGAGGAAGATTTTTTAGAATTCTTTGAAGACCTTATTAAAGAAGTGAAAGCTTTTAAGAGTTCGTAGTTTGGAGTTCGTGGAGATAGATTTACGGGTAGTGTATGTATAAAGATTCATTCGTACTTAGTAACCCGTCTTTCGTATTTCAAATAACATGGCCGTCTTTCATGGTTATTTTCCTGTCTGCCATGTTGGCAAGTTCAGTGTTGTGAGTTACAATTACGAAAGTTTGATCCAGTTCTTTCCGCAGGTTAAAAAACAAGTGATGTAATTCTTCAGCTGTTTTACTATCCAGGTTTCCTGAAGGCTCATCTGCAAAGATGATTTTAGGGGAATTGATCAATGCTCTTGCCACAGCTACGCGTTGTTGTTCACCACCCGATAATTCGGAAGGTTTATGCGTGAAACGGTCTTTTAATCCAAGATAATCCAATAATTCTTTGGCTTTTGTCTCAGCTTGTTTTTTTGAGGTTCCTGCGATCAAAGCCGGCATGCAAACATTTTCCAAAGCATCGAATTCAGGTAAGAGATGATGGAATTGAAAAACAAATCCAATATTTAAATTACGGAAGGCTGCTAATTTTTTATCGTTCAATTTATAAACGTCGGTGCCATCAATTAGTAATTCCCCTGAGGTCGGACGATCTAACGTCCCTAAAATTGTAAGCAAAGTTGTTTTTCCGGCACCTGATGAACCGACAATTGAAATGACCTCGCCTTTATTGATATCAATGGTAATGCCTTTTAAGATCTCAAGTTCACCGTATTTTTTATGTATGTTCTTTGCTGATATCATTCTTTACAAAAATAGGTAACAAAATACGCTTATCAATACAATTCCTATAAAATCTAATACCAAACCTACGCGGAACATGTCTTTTATCTCAATTTGTTTGGTTCCGAACACAATAGTATTTGCCGCAGTAGCCACTGGTAACATAAATCCTAACGATGCGGCAAACGTAGCCGGGATCATTAATACTAAAGGAGGCAGATCAAGATTTTTCTGTAAAGCGATCATCACCGGAATAGCTAATTGAATACTCGCAATATTAGAAGCAAACTCGCTGATGATACAAACAACAGTACAAATACATATGATAACTATGAAAGGATTTGCCCCCTGAAGGACTTTTAAAGAGCCCGCTAACCAACCGCTTAATCCTGAGACTTCGAAACCATAAGCTAAAGCAAAACCGCTTCCGAACATTAAAATAATGTCGTAACGGATCTTTTTCGCATCTTCCCAGGTTAAAAGCGCTTCTTTTTTATTCTTTTTAGAAGGAATTAAGAATAATAATAAAGCCGCAGCTACTGCTACAATTGAATCATCAATGAATTTGGATTCTTTAAACAAATGCCCCCAGCCTTTGTATTTAAAAGTTCCGAGATCTACATCCGCTCTCGTGAACCATAAAATAGCGCAAACCACAAAAATACTGAACACCCATTTTTCTTCATAAGATGTTTTCCCTAAAGATCTGTAATTCGTTTTAAAAAAATCTTTAGTGAGATCAATTTTTAAGGTCTTATCAAAATAATATTTCGATAAGACAAAGAAAGTGCCGATCAAAAAAATAAATGATAATGGAAACCCAATTGCGGCCCAGCTTAAAAAATTGAGATCATGATTTTCAGGGAATGCTTCTTTATAAGCTTTGAAAAAATACATATTAGGAGGGGTTCCAACCGGCGTGGCTAATCCGCCAATGGTGGCCGAATAAGCAAGTCCTAATAATAAGGCTGCCGCAAAATGTTTGCGGTGTTTTTCCGTATCAATATATTTTTCGGTTTCTAAAATCAAAGCCAGTACTGCGCTGAATAACATCATACAAGTAGCAGTATTGCTTATCCAGTTACTGATCAGATAAGAAGTTAACATCACACCTAATAAAATGCTGGTTGGTTTAGTTCCGACAACCGATAAAATTTTTACAGCAATACGTTTATGCAGGTCCCATTTCTCAATAGCAAAGGCGATCATAAATCCACCCAGGAATAAAAAAATGATGCTATCAGTATATTGTTGAGCTACCAGTTTAGCATCCGCTAATCCTAAAATTGGCATCATAAGGATAGGGATCAAAGCAGTGACGGCTAAATGAACCGCTTCTGTGAACCACCAAATAGCCATCCAAACAGCTATTCCTGCCATTAAGGTGACTTTTGGATTACCGGGCTGCAGATCGAAAAATATCCAAAGAATGGATGCGGCCAAAGGACCGGCAATAATTGGTATATATCTTTTTAAAGAAGACTGCACGTTATAAAGTTATCAGTTATTGATTATCGGTTATCAGTTATTGGTTAACAGTTATCAACCAATAACCTTATAACTCAATAACCAATAACCTGTAATTCGTATATTCGTATTCGATGAAAATAGTATTTATGGGAACACCGGAATTCGCGGTGCCATGTTTAGATATATTGGTCAAGAACCATTACGATGTAGTCGGAGTGGTGACCGTGCCCGATAAACCGGCGGGGCGCGGACAGCAAATGCAGGAAAGTGCTGTAAAGAAATTCGCGGTTGCTAATGGATTAAAAGTACTGCAGCCTTTAAAATTAAAAGACCCTGAATTCATTAAAGAGTTGAAAAATTTGAATGCTGATCTGCAAATTGTAGTTGCATTCAGAATGTTGCCCGAGGAAGTTTGGAACATGCCAAAACTGGGCACATATAATCTGCATGGTTCTTTGTTGCCAAAATATCGCGGAGCAGCGCCAATTAATTGGGCTATCATTAATGGTGAGACTGAAAGCGGTGTTACTACTTTTAAATTAAAGCACGAGATCGATACCGGAAGTACATTGTTCCAGGAAAAAGTAAAGATCTCAGAAACGACTACTGCCGGTGATCTGCACGATGAATTAATGAAAGTGGGTGCGGAGCTTATTTTGAAAACAGTAAAAGCAGTTGAAAGCGGTAATATTGATCTGAAAAAACAAGATGATTCATTAGCTATTCATGCGCCTAAGATATTTAAAGACACCTGTAAGATCGATTGGAGTAAAACGCCAAAAGAAATTTATAATTTGATACGTGGCCTTTCTCCGTATCCGGCAGCTTTTACTGAGTTTAAAGATGCGAATGGAAATACATTATCTTTGAAAATATTTTCTTCAACAAAGGAAGAAGGTGCTGTTTCAAAAACTAACGGTTATGTCACCTCCGACAACAAAACTTTTCTGAAAGTGGCTTGCAACGGCGGTTTTATCAGTATAAAAGAACTGCAGCTGCAGGGAAAAAAGAAAATGACGACTGAAGAATTCCTCCGAGGTTACCGTTTTCCTGAAAATGTTGCATTTCTGTAAGGCTTTAGTGTCAAGGCTTGCGGGACGGGATGGTCTGTAACCCGCGTTAAACAAGGCGTTTCAGCCTTCACTTATGAACAAAACCCAGATTTATGAACAAAGATTATGTGTTTTCGACGGAGACACTTGACAAATTCTGAATACGTTATACATTTGTTACGCAACAACAAGGATTGTTTAACTTACCCCGAAGGAGAGCCTTCGGCTAAAAATTTTAAAAATGAACAAAGCAGAATTAATCGACTCAATTGCCGCAAGCGCGAAATTGACAAAAGCTGATGCAGGACGTGCATTGGATGCAACTATCGACTCTATTCACAAAGCCTTAAAAAAAGGTGAGCGTATCGGGTTAGTAGGTTTCGGATCTTTCTCTGTAGCAAAGCGTGCTGCAAGAACAGGCCGTAATCCTCAAACAGGAAAAGAAATTAAAATCGCAGCTAAACGTGTTGTGAAGTTCAAAGCCGGTGCTGAATTGGCGGGAACTGTGAACAAGAAGTAATTCTTCTTTTAAAGCATTAAAAAACCCCGTGATATTCTTACGGGGTTTTTTGTTTTGAATGTTTTCAATTCTTACCTGTCATCATCATCGTGCTCTTCCACACTGAAATCATCTCCTCCTTCATCATCGCCCTCCATTTCATCTTCAGGTTCCTCAACTTCTGCATCATCTCCCTCCTCACCATCTAAACCTTCAAGATCAGTGGCATCAACACCTTCCACTTTTAAAGACTTGTAGATCTCACTTTCGTCTTCATGATCATCATCATCTTTCTTTGCTGCAGGTTTTTTGGCTTTATCGCCACCCATGATCGCAGCTAATAAAGCGTCGGCAGGATCTTCATCCTTGATAATATTTAATTGTTTGTATTGTTTGGGAGGAGTACCAATGCTTTTAGAGATATTCGGATATTTTACTTTCGCTTCTTCATTGGTGATCTTCATCATTTCCAATAAAAAGGTCCATTGCACATTCTCATCAAATACATAAACAAAGCGCTGGTGCGGTGTTTCAATATACTTCGCGATCTTTGCGTCAGACATTAATTTTTTCGGATCTACTTTTAAGCGGATCTCTTCAGGAGTTAATTCAAGATCTTCTTTACGTAAAGTAATTTCAAGGCCCTTTCTCCAATAATCGTCACTCACAAAAAATGAAGCGGCATGTTTATTGTCGAATTTAAATGCTTCCTGGATAGTAGTATGAAGTTCTTCGAAGGTTTGCGCAGCTTTTATGTCAATGTCCCTGTAAACATCGTCGTTATCCTCGATAATAACCCTGAAACGATAAACTGCCATGGCGCTGAATTATTTTGTAAAGATAAAGTTTAACTTACTTGCGTGCTTTGTAAATTTCCGATTTTGCGATTCCAATTCTATTGAAGAAATGCGTAAACGAAGTTCCTAATACTCCTAATCCGTATTTCATACTCCTGCTAAAATTGATCGAACTCGCTTCGGGAAAATATTTGGTCGGACAAGTTACTTCTGCAATATTGAACCCTGCATAAAATATCTGTGAGATCATCTGGTTATCAAAAACAAAATCATCCGAATTAGCATGATAATTTATTTTCTCTAAGATCTCTCTCGAAAACACACGGTAGCCGGTATGGTATTCCGATAATTTTTGTCCGATCAGAATATTTTGGGTCAAAGTTAAACAGCGATTGAAAATGTATTTATACATCGGCATGCCACCTTTTAAGGCACCTTTTCCCAGGATCCGGGAACCAAATGCCGCAGGATAAAGATCGTGAGCCAGCAAATATGTTAAGCTGTGAATTAATTTCGGGGTGTACTGGTAATCGGGATGCAACATCACTACAATATCAGCACCTAAACTAAGGGCTTTATCGTAACATGTTTTCTGGTTCCCACCGTAACCTTTATTTTTTTCGTGACTGATCACGTGTTTAATGCCAATAGATTTTGCCACTTCCACGGTGTTATCCTTACTGCAATCATCCACCAGCACCACATCATCCACAATATCAAAAGGAATTTCATCGTAAGTACGTTTCAGAGTCAGGGCCGCATTATAAGCCGGCAGAACCACCACTATTTTCTTGTTATTGATCATAATATTTAAACAAAAATAACAATTTTGATTAATAACTAAGTAATGTTGGTTTTTAAATTTCAGCGTATCTTAGAGGCTTATAGTGCAGGCTAAAAAACTACATACTTTACTGGTCAAATCCTTCTTACCCCCGTTTTTTATAACGCTGTTTGTGAGTGTATTTATGTTCTTTTTGGTGAAGGTAGTAATTACCTACCTGGATGATTTTTTAGGCAAAGGTTTGGGCTTTTGGACTTTAGGAAAGCTATTCTTTTACGCCTGGGTAGCCATTATCCCGGAATGTATCCCGTTAGCCGTGCTTTTGGCTTCTATTATGACGATGGGAGGATTCGCAGAAAACTACGAATTGGCGGCTATGAAATCATCAGGATTATCACTTTACAGGATCATAAAACCGCTGTTCTATTGTGTTGTTTTGCTCGCGGTCTTAACATTTGTTTTCAATAATTTTATTTTACCCGGGGTCATGCTCAGGTCCCAATCGTTGTTGTGGGACATCCGGCAGGCTAAACCCGTGATGAATATCAAGGAAGGAATTTTCTATAACAAGATCGATGATTACTCGATGCGCGTTGGTAAAAAAGGGAAAGATGGTGTAAGTATCGCGAACGTTTTGATCTATGATCATACTGATCGTGTGGGAAATAATAAACAACTGTATGCCGATAGCGGTGAGATGCGGATGAGTGCTGACACCAATTATTTAATAGTAAAATTACGTAATGGTAACCGGTACGAGCAGATCGTTCCGGAATTAGGTAAGCCTGATACTAAAGCATTTTCACAATTAAATTTCAAAGAACTTGTTGTAAATATTGAACTCACTGACTTTAAATTAAAACGTACCGATGAGGATGCTTTCGGTCATCATCACGAAATGATGAACATGTGGCAGATCAGTCACGAAGAAGATACTCTGGAAAAAAAGATAAACAGGAGATATGAAGGTTTGGATAACCAGGCACAGACCTATTTTTTCTACCGTACTTCGCTTTTTATAAAGAAACCGATCCGTCAACCCGTGAACATCCGGAAATTCTATAACAGTTTATCAACCCCTCAGTTCAATATGGCTATCGAGAATGCGTTGAATATAGCACGTTCTTCCAGTGGATTTATTGATTCTGTTAATGATGGCAGCAAGGTAGATGAAGTTAATAAAATGGAATTTGCTATTGGCTGGCATGAAAAACTCAATGTTTGTTTTGCGTGTATCATTTTATTTTTTGTGGGGGCGCCCCTCGGCGCTATCATCCGTAAAGGCGGATTGGGATTGCCGGTGGTAATAGCTGTATTTTTCTTTTTAGCCTATTTTATTTTCAGCGGCGCATTCAAAGATCTCGCTGTTGAAGGGGTTTTATCTCCATGGTTTGGTATGTGGCTGCCGCTTTTTATATTTTTACCGATAAGTATTTTCCTGACCTATAAAGCGGCAACTGATTCCGCGCTATTTGATCTTGATGCTTATTTGCAACCCTTTAAAAAACTGTTTTCATCCCGTAGGATTAAACAAGATTTAAATAATAATAATCCAACGGAACAAAAATCCATAATATAATGCGCGTACTTCAATTGTGTAATAAAGCTCCTTATCCGCCAAACGATGGCAGTTCCATTGCTATTTACAATATGGGACAAGGATTTATTTCGAATGGGGTAGAGTTACATGTACTAACTATCAATACTAAAAAGCATTTTAAGAAAGATTCGGATGTACCACAGGAGTACCGAACAAAAGCTAATTATCAGTCTGTTTTTGAGAATACAGATGTGAGTGCTTTCGGAGCTTTGAAGAATTTATTTTCAGGAGAATCTTATTTTGTGAGCCGTTTTTATTTCAGCGCTTTTGAGAACAAGTTAATTGAAAAATTAAAAGCGAATACTTTTGATGTGATCCAGCTTGAAGGATTGTTCGTGGCTACGTATATTCCTGTTATAAAAAAATATTCAAAGGCTAAAATTGTTCTGCGGGCACATAACATTGAATACCTTATCTGGGAACGTCACTTGAAGAATGAACCGTCATTATTCAAAAAAATGTATCTCGGTTTACAAACCAGGCGTTTGAAAAGATTCGAATTAAAAGTATTGAACGAGATCGATTCGATAGTTACCATTACTGATGTTGATAAAAGTGTTTTTGAAAAGGAAGGATTTAAAAAACCGATATACACCTGCATCACCGGGGTTGATGTAGAACAGTACAGAAAAAAGACCGGCACTGTCAGAAAGCCGAAGACCATTTTTCATTTTGCGAGTATGGATTGGATGCCGAATATTGAAGCGGTAGAATGGTTCCTCAGCAATTGCTGGAAAAATGTTTTGAAGCAAGTGCCCGATGCAAAATTCGTAATGGCCGGGCGACACATGCCGCAAAAGCTTGCTAAATTAAAATTGCCGAATGTCCAGGTTGTTGAAAGTGTAAAAGATTCCAAAGTGTTTTACAATGAGCATGAGATAATGGTAGTCCCGTTATTATCAGGTAGCGGTTTACGTATAAAATTAATAGAGGGATTGGCTTATGGAAAAGCAATTGTTTCCACTTCTATCGGTGCTGAAGGAATTAATTATACCTCAGGGAAAAATATGCTGATCGCAGATACAGCCACGGATTTTACGCGGGCTGTAGTGGAATTATTAAGAGATGATACCAAACGCCAGACATTGGAGCAAGGGGCTCTGAATTTTGCTGAAAAAGAATGTGACAATAAAAAAGTAGTGGCAGGATTGGTAAATTTTTACAAAAACGTTTTGAATGTATAATGTTTTGCTGGTCATATTTATTTTGTCGGCCTATGCTATAGTGCATTCATATGTGGTGTATCCTTTATGGCTCCTTTCATTTACTTCAGATAAAAAACAACTGAAGCCGCGATACACTTTACAGGATAATTTGCCCGAGGTTGCTATTTTAATGGCTGCTTACAATGAAGAAAAAGTGATAGGAGAAAAAATTGCTTCTGTGATGGAAACAACTTATCCTTTAAAAAAGATCACAGTGTATATCGGGTCTGATGCATCAACAGATAAAACGGATTCTATTATTGAAGATTACGTAAGAAAATACCCGCAGGTGAAATTAATACGGTTTGGCGGACGGACAGGAAAATCAGGTATAATTAATCAACTGGCAGGTCAGGCCGAAGAGGCAATCTTTATTTTAACGGATGCGAATGTGATCTTTTATCCGGAAACTATTTTTAACATGGTTCGTCATTTTAAAAATGGGAACATTGCCCAAGTAGCGGCAAATATCATCAAAGTGTCAGCAAGCAATAAGGGAATTGCTTCCCAGGAGAAATCTTATATCGCGCTAGAGAATAAGATAAAATATTTTGAGAGTCTCCGTTGGAATGTGATCATGGGGGCAGAAGGAGGTTGTTATGCTATTCGCAGAGAGAGTTTTTCACCGGTCCCGAAGAACTTTTACATGGATGATTTCTATATCACTTTAAACGTGATAGAGCAGGGGAAGGAAATCGTGTTCGACAAAGAAGCGATATGTAATGAAGATGTTCCAACCCAATCGCAGGAGGAGTTCAAACGTAAAGTGAGGATCTCGATCGGTAATTTTCAAAACCTGGACCGTTATAAAAAATTGCTTTGGAAATTTAATGGTATTTCATTGGCATTCTGGTCGCACAAAGTATTGCGGTGGTTAACACCATTTTTTTTGATAGTGTGTTTTCTGTCTTCAGCACTATTAATCATTTATTCTAAAGTTTTTTTGATCTTGTTTGTCCTGCAGATTTTCGGTTTTATTACACCTGTTATCGACCGTGTGCTGAATATTAATTTTTCGTTGTTAAGATTTATCAGCCACTTTTATTTAATGAATCTTGCTCTTTTAAAAGGGTTCATAATTTATATGAAAGGTGTCGAAACTAATGTCTGGCAACCCACAAAACGTGAAACTGCGTGAGAAATCTTGTTTACATAGTGATCTTTTCCCTTATAGGCAGTTTTGCTTACTCGCAAGCCAAAAAAAAAGACATACCGAAGCAAGTGACTATTAAAACTGTTTCAGTTACCCCGGCAAAGGACGAAGGAAAAAAAATTGAGATCAAACACGCCGGTGTTTTACGTTTTGATAAAGGGATAAATGCAAAGCGATTAATTGGTGATGTAGTTTGTGAACATGAAGGGGCTGTTATGAAATGCGATAGCGCTTATCTCTACGAGAATAACAGTATGGATGCTTTTGGAAAGATCTCGATCGTTAAAGGTGACAGTATTTTTGTTTATGGAGACAAATTACATTATGATGGTGCAACTAAGCTGGCAACTTTGCAGGATAATGTGAAATGTGTTGAAAAAGACATGACGCTTACTACAAATTTGATGACCTATGATGTGAAGAATGGTGTCGCCAATTATTATGATGGCGGAACTATAGTTAATAAAGAAAATACTTTAGTGAGTAAGAACGGGCATTATTTTTCTGCCACAAAGGATGTTGCATTTAAATATGATGTTGAATTAAAGAATAAGGATTATACAATGCGAGGCGATACACTTCGGTACAATACAGTAAGTAAAACATCTTATTTTCTGGGACCAACGATCATTATTAGCAAAGACGATTATATCTATTGCGAAAATGGCTGGTATGATACAGATAAGGAAAACTCAGCTTTCAGTAAAAATGCAGTCCTTGTAACAAAAGAACAAAAACTTACGGGTGACAGTTTAATGTACGACCGAAAAAAAGGTTTTGGCCGGGCATTTAAAAATGTAAGATTGATCGACACAACAAACAAATCTATCATTTACGGAGATTATATTGAGTACACCGAAAAAGGATCGATAGCTTTCGCTACTAAAAAAGCTTTGTATGTAAGGATCTTTGAAAAGGATTCTTTATTTCTTACGGCTGATACTTTATACCACCGTGATATAGATTCGGTAAATAATATGGTACGCGCTTATCATCACGTTAAATTCTATAAAACAGACCTGCAGGGGATGTGTGATTCTCTCGCTTACAATACAACAGATTCTTTAATGCACATGTTTTACAGCCCTATCGTTTGGTCACAGAACGGGCAATCGACTGCAAAAAAGATACAAGTGTGTGTTGCCAAAAAAGGCATACATGATTTTTTATTGGAAGGAAACGCGTTTGTGATCCAGCAATCAGATTCAATTGATAATAAAATGTATCATCAGCTCACAGGAAGAAGTATCAAGGGATATTTTCTTGATGATACCCTCCGGAAAATTACGGTAAAAGGAAATTCGCAGATCTTATATTTCCCGAAAACAAAAAAGACAATTAAAGGATTGAACAGAACTGTTTGCAGTGATATAGTTGTTTGGTTCCATGATGGCGAATTAGATAAAGCAAGCTTTATTGGTCAGCCGGAAAGTAAAGTTACGCCAATAGAGGAAGTTAATGTGGATGAAGCACGCCTCAAAGGTTTTAATTGGCAAATTCATAAGCGCCCGAATTCGAGGGCAAATCTTTTTAAATAGCTTTCGCGTTTAGTCTTTTCTTTGGAAGCTTGTCTTTAAAGGAGATTTTACCTTTGATTTTGATTTTCTCCAGTCACTTTTTTCCTTAATGCAAAAACCCCCAGAGGAAAATAGAAAACGTCTTATGGAATTTATCTGGATGTATTTAAGAATACGGATGACTAAATGGTCAAAACTGTCCGGATTCAACAATTTTTATAGCCCGCTCGATCATGATATCCTCAACATTTGCATCATAATCATCTTTCATATTGTTGCCAAAGATCCTGGCAACAGCTTGCCACATACAGGCCTGGAAACCGCCACGCATTTCTTTCACGATCTCATAAGTTGTTTTCCCTGTTTCGCGGTCAATTAATTTCATCAGGACGCGTCCCTGGTTGATAGAAAGCTCTTTTAATTCGTCTTCAAATTCGTTCTTAAGATCTTTTTCGCACACACGTAAATAGGCTTTTTTCATTTTCTCATCGGGCATGCGTTCTAAGATACGGTCGTATTCTTTTAATTTGGCTGCGGCTAATATGGCGTAAGGATAAACTTTCTTTACATTGTATTTAATGCGGGTCCATTGTTCTCGCTGGCGTTGGGTTTTATAAACGAAATCTGTGTAAACATACACATCATAAAGATCAACAACCGGCACAGTGTCGCCATTAATCACTTCAGCCCGGCATTTATAACCGCTTTTTGTTGTTGGAATAGTTGGGTCGGGTACCTCCTGTGCGTTTAAAGTAAAAGAGCATAGGGCAAAGATAAAGAGAAAAAGGGCAGGGATTTTAAGCCTGGTATCAGAGTTGTTCAAGGGTATATTCTTTAAGCAATTCATATACCTGTTTATTAGGTTTTACGCAAAAGGTAACCTAAAGTTACATTAACTTTTGAGCCTGTTCTCACGCCATTTGCTTTTTTTAACACGGGAATCAATTAAGGGCTTATTCAGGCTCTTCTGATTGTTAAAAATGAAGGAGGCTGCAATAGCTAAGGCCTCATCATTCTCGTTTCCTGCAGGATTTAATACTTCAGGCGTGAAATGATCTTTAATAAAACCTGTATCAAATTTTCCTGAAATAAAGGCTTTATGGTTCAGAACAAATGTGCAGAAATCTAAAGTGGTCTCAACGCCAACGATCTTATAATCGTTTATCGCGCGAAGCATTTTCTGAATAGCATCATTTCTATCTTTTCCATGCACAACTAATTTCGCGATCATCGGATCGTAATAAATAGGAATGTCCATTCCTTCTTCAAAACCATCATCAACACGTACGCCCGGACCACTCGGCGTTTTGTAAACAATTAATTTTCCGATATCAGGTAAAAAATTATTCGCAGGATCTTCAGCGCATACACGAACTTCTAAAGCGTGACCGTTGATCTCTAAATCTTCCTGCTTGAAAGATAATTTTTCTCCGCGCGCTACTTTTATTTGTTCTTTCACAAGATCCAACCCTGTTATCATTTCCGTTACAGGATGTTCAACCTGTAAACGTGTATTCATTTCTAAGAAATAAAAATTCAGGTCAGCATCCACTAAAAATTCAACAGTACCTGCGCCGCTATAACCGCAACCTTTAGAAACGGCTACTGCACATTCACCCATACGTTTTCTTAATTCCGGAGTTAAAACACTTGAAGGAGCTTCTTCAACTACTTTTTGGTGACGGCGTTGAATACTGCATTCACGTTCGAAAAGATAAACGCAATTGCCGTGATTATCGGCTAATATTTGGATCTCGATATGGCGTGGTTTGCTGGCGTAGCGTTCAATAAAAACGGCTCCATTACCAAAAGCAGATACTGCTTCGCTGATCGCCATCTTCATTTGTTCTTCAACTTCGCTTTCTTTCTCAACTAAACGCATTCCTTTTCCGCCACCTCCTGCCGATGCTTTTATTAATAATGGAAAACCGATTTCTTTAGCCAGCTTAATAGCTTCTTTTGTATCACTGATCGCTCCATCAGAACCGGGGATCATCGGTACTTTATTTTTTTTCGCTGTTGCTTTTGCACTTAATTTATCACCCATCATATCCATCGATTCGGGACTTGGGCCGATGAATGTGATACCCGCTGCTTTTACCTTTCTTGCAAAATCCGCATTCTCACTTAAGAAACCATAACCTGGATGTATACCATCTACTTTATTGGCTTTACAGATCTCAATGATCTTATCACCTAAAAGGTAAGATTGATTGCTCGGAGGGGGGCCTAATAAAAAAGCCTCATCCGCATAGCGTACAAAGGGGGCGTTACGGTCAGCTTCCGAATAAACGGCAACGGTTTTAATACCCATTTCTTTAGCACTGCGCATCACGCGTAGGGCAATTTCTCCTCTGTTTGCTATTAGGATCTTCTTCATAATAAATGATAAATGCAGGTCAAATATAACTATTTTAGAATGGAAAATGTAAGAGGTAAGATGGAAAATGGAACATAGCTATGTAACCATTGTCCCTCCGCCATTTTTCCGTTTTCCATTATTGTAACTAATTCCCGATATTTGTATTATAATCAGCAATGCAGGTGCGTCTTACTTTCATCTTTTTTTTACTTAGTACATTAAGCGTGTGTTCCCAAAAAAAGGACACCGTTTACCGTGCTCTAGATCCGATCACCGCTGAGATAAAAGAACTTCAGAAAAAAGTATTTGAATCGAAAAAAGAAGCGGACCGTTTTGAGGCTAATAAGGCATTTTTAAAATTGTGGGATGAAGCTTTACAGAATCCTGCGTCTATGGAATACAGTTTCGATAGCATCAAAGGTGTTTCCGCTTTAATGTCGCACGATAAAAAATTCAGGATCATTACCTGGAATATTTTTAAGAATGATGGTCAGTACGCTTATTTCGGCTTCATCCAGGTGAACAATAAAAAAACAGAGAAGAAAGGTTTATTTAAAAAAGTTACAACTTACAATTACGAAGTATTTCCCTTGCAGGATAAATCAGCAACAATAACAAATCCTGAAACATTTGTAGGTGATCCGAAAAAATGGTTCGGTATGTTGTATTATGATCTTGTGGATTGTGATGGCTATTATACTTTGCTTGGCTGGGATGGAAATGATAACCTGGTTCAGAAAAAATTCATCGACGTCCTGTATTTCAAATCTGACGGAACACCAATTTTCGGGAAAGATGTTTTTAAAATTCCGAAGAAAAGTCCTAAACGGATCATGTTCCAGTATTCTGCTGAAGTAGCAATGTCACTAAAATATAATAGTAAACGCGGACAAATTATTTTCTCTCATCTTGCGCCAAAAGATGAAGGATCAACTTTGGAAGGGCAGTATCAGTATTATGGTCCGGATGGAAGTTTTGATGCTTATGCTATGAAGAAGGATCGTTGGATATTGGAGGAAGAAATTGATATCCGTAATGAAAAATCGAAAAACGATGAGAACTGGAATGATCCTGCCAAACCTAAAAAGAGAAAGAAAAAGAAGGCCTTGCCTTCAAACAAAGGCGATATGGGCAAGATGTCTGAGCCAAAATAGCCTGATCGAAATTTTTTCTTAAATTTAATTCATGAATAACTATTTAACTGCTTTAGGCTGGTGGCCCTTCGGTAGGCTCAGGATGACTACGGATTTCTATAAAAATTAATATTATGAATTACTATTTACTTGCATTAGGCTGGTGGAATTTAGTCGGGTCTTTAATGATGATCGGTTTGTTCAATGAATCATTTGGAAAAAAACTGATGAACGATTGGACCAAGATATTTGTAACAGAATTTAAATTGGATTACTGGGGTAAATTCTTTATGGGGTGGGCGATAGGATTGAATATTTTCTTTGGCTTGATAAATATTTATGCTGCCGGTTTAGATGTTGAATCCTTGAAACGTTTCATTATTTGTTTCGACATGGGGGCTTATTTAATGTTCATTGGACTTGCTGTCTGGGGAATGATCACCAAGCATTTAGGTACCGGAGTTTATAGTGTTTTTGTGATCTTTGGGGTCTGGTTGATCTGGGGACTTGATGCATTTATACAAGGTTAAAAAGAGAGCGGCAACATGCCGCTCTCTTTTAGATTCCGCATGCGCCTCTGGCGGGCGGAATGACAGATGCGTTTTTAAATCGCACTGACGTGTACGGAATTTATTGTTTCACAAATGGTTTATTGCAAACCAGGATCCCATTAACCGTTACGCTTAATTGATATACACCGCTGTTCACCTCATTCAATTCAATCGAATTGATAAGAGTTGCTTCTTTAATTAAGATAGTTTCACCTAAAACATTTCTTACAGTTATTACCGCGTTATCAGTTTGTGGTAATTCAACCGTAAACGTCCCGTTGTTTGGGTTTGGATATAAATTTAACTGAAGATCGTGTTTCAATGAGCTGATGCCTGTTGTGTTTATTTGAGTTATGATAACCTCACCATCACCTGTATTAGCCCCTGCTAAATTCACCTGGTTCGATCCGCTGTTGAATGAGCCTGCACCGCCACCTGCCGAATATGAAGTCCCGCTTGTTCCGCCTCCTGAATAACCGCCGCCGCCGCCGCCATTTCCATCACCGTCCCAGCCGCTACCGCCACCACCAAATCCGCCCGGCAACCAGAAATCAAATTGCCCGCCAACACCACCGGCAATGAATGAAGTACCTACAGAAGTTGAACATTGAGGCATATAAAAAGAACCTGTTCCATCTGAATAAAAACCACCGCCTGAACCGCCGTTTGTGTTTACAGCCGTTCCGCCACTACCGCCAATTCCTCCTGAACCACCTGCAGCACCTGCAGTTCCGTTCAAACCTGTTGATGCATCTATACCATTACCGCCTGAAACCCCGCCGGCACCGCCACCGCCACCGGCTATAATAATAGGATTATTTGCTGTATCGGCCACAAAACTTCCGCCGCCGCCGCCATAGCAACCCCAGCCCGAAGAACCTTGTTGCCCTACCAGGATCTTTAATACGGAACCAGCCGCGAAGTAAAATTCACCTTTCATATGGGTCCCTTTTCCTCCGAATTTCGATACACCGTCACCACCGCCTTGAGCTCCTTTTGCTTCTATCTTATAAAAGCCCGTTACCGGAACCGTCCAGGTTTGAATACCATTCTCTGATTTTACAGATGCGCTTAAATTGGTTGCATTATAAGCCGAATCAATCTGGGATTGGGTAGGGCCGAATTGCCCGGAAGCCCCTGCCGTAGTGAACTTATAGGTGTTTTGTCCATTTAAAACGGTAGATGCTGTAATAACTAAGGCTATTAAGCTGTTTTTAAGGTTTGCGGATAAATTTTTCATTTGTTTTGGTTTTATAGGATCAAAGATTCACCATTTGAGGGCCTGAAAAAAGACGGAAACTGCCAAAACCTTACATATGAAAGCGGAGGGCTGAAGAAGTAGGGAATTACGACCCTTAAATGGACCGGGACGATAAAAAGGGGGGGTAATTAAGGCCGGTATCTTTAAAGAGAAGTGATAAATATTAGAATTTCATTCCCGTTTTGAAACAGAAAATTTTAGAATTCTTAACGAAGAGATTTTTCAGCATATTAATTGCGGTTCTGACTTTACCTATCCTGCTTTTGGCCTTTGTGTTTTTTAAAGAAGTATTCGGCAAGCGATTTGATAAAAAAGGAATACATAAACTAAAAAAAAATCTACAAAATGAAAAAGTTAGGAACCTTAGCAATCGGAACACTGTTATTTTTTGCAGTGTCGTGCAACAAGAACAAAACATCGTTAGAACCGAAAACAGAAACATCTTATGCCGTCGCTCCTTCAGATATTCGTGATGATGAGAATATCAATCACACCAACAGTACTTTAAGAATGGAGGAAAATGGGCCTGATACCAAAGTTCCTGTACGTGGTGTGCGTAATGATGAAGAAGTGAATCCGTGGAATGATCACTTAAGAACAGAACAGGGTCCTGTGAAGAACAGAGTGCGTAACGATGAACAGGTAAATCCGAATACTCAAAGTGAGAAGAAGGGTGTACGCCCGCATAATGAGTACGAAATTCCAACTATTTATAATCCTTCAAAAATTGCAAAACCAGGGGTGCGTAACGATGAACAGGTAAATCCGAATACATCGGACTTGTAAACCGATTATAAAATCTCTAAAATAAAAAACCCAGACAATTACCTGGGTTTTTCTTTGGTAGCGGGAGGATGATTCGAACATCCGCCCTTCCTTTTTAGGGAAGGGTATGAGCCCAACGAGTGATATATTCTTTTATTAATTCTTGTTTCTTATTTGAACCTCTTCCTGACTTGTAATATTTTTCTTTCTTTAATGCTTCGTCTTTTGTTTCGTAAAACTCCACATGAATCACACGCCAAGGTCTATAAAGCCTCGTGCTATCTTTTCCATAGAAATTATGAGAATAGAACCTCTCTATCAGATTAGAGGTGAATCCAGTATAATTCCTTTTGCTTCTATTAGAGTAGAGAATATAAACTACATATTCCATAAAATAAAAAATCCGAGTCGTTTTAGACCCGGATTCTTCTTTGGTAGCGGGAGGATGATTCGAACATCCGCCCTTCCTTTTTAGGGAAGGGTATGAGCCCAACGAGTGATATATTCTTTTATTAATTCTTGTTTCTTATTTGAACCTCTTCCTGACTTGTAATATTTTTCTTTCTTTAATGCTTCGTCTTTTGTTTCGTAAAACTCCACATGAATCACACGCCAAGGTCTATAAAGCCTCGTGCTATCTTTTCCATAGAAATTATGAGAATAGAACCTCTCTATCAGATTAGAGGTGAATCCAGTATAATTCCTTTTGCTTCTATTAGAGTAGAGAATATAAACTACATATTCCATAAAATAAAAAATCCGAGTCGTTTTAGACCCGGATTCTTCTTTGGTAGCGGGAGGATGATTCGAACATCCGACCTTTGGGTTATGAGCCCAACGAGCTACCCCTGCTCTATCCCGCACTATTTCATTGAGGTGAAACGTTCTTGCTTCTGCTTCACTTCTATATTTTTACTTTCAAAGGGATGTTTTGTTTGAAAGATACAAGCTACTTAATTCGGTGGCAAAGATATATTTACTTTCTTTGTAAACAAAATAAATCTTATTAACATCGCTGAAACCCCTCATAAATCAGGCTTTGTAAGCATAATTGGTTGTCCGAATGTTGGCAAATCCACGCTTATGAATGCTCTTGTCGGTGAACGCCTGAGTATCATTACTTCTAAAGCGCAAACCACTCGTCACCGAATTATGGGCATAGTCAGCGGAGATAATTACCAGATCGTTTTTTCTGATACACCGGGTATTTTAAAACCAATGTATAAACTGCAGGAAAAAATGATGCAGTTTGTGATAGGGGCTTTATCGGATGCTGATGTGTTCTTATTAATTACCGATGTATTCGAAGATATTCAGCTTGAACCAGAGTACATTGAGAAATTAAAAAACACAAAGATCCCTGTTCTTTTATTGATCAATAAGATCGATGCAGCTACTCAAAAGAAAGTGGAACAAAAAGCGGCAGAATGGAAAGTAAAATTACCTAATGCACAAATCCTTGCTATATCAGCGATCGAAAAATTCAACCTTGATCAGATAATGAAAAAGATCATTGAACTGCTACCGCAAGGCGAATCATATTATGATAAAGATACCTTAACTGATAAGTCGGAACGCTTTTTTGTAAGTGAGATCATCCGTGAAAAGATACTTTTACAATACAACAAAGAAATACCATATAGTGTTGAAGTTCTGATCAATTCATTCAAAGATTCTCCCGAAATCCTGAAGATCCAGGCTGATATTATTGTTGAACGCGATAGTCAGAAAGGTATAATCATCGGTCACCAGGGCGAAGCTTTAAAAAAGCTTGGCACCAAAGCGCGTGAAGAAGCCGAAAAATTCTTTAATAAAAAGATCTATTTAGAACTTTTTGTGAAAGTAGATAAGGATTGGCGCAGCAATGATAACCGTTTAAAGAATTTCGGTTACTAATTCCTCACTCAATTCTTCGAGCAAGAAAAAGATACATTCTAGTAAGTGAAATGATCTGTTTTCCTTTTCCGGCCTTTTTTAATGAATACAATTATCAACTGTGCTTTGCAGGTTGATGCTTCAGGCAGCTACACCAAACAACATATTTCTTTTTTCAATTTCATGTAATTTGGCTTTATTTAGTCTATAGCCCCGTTTATAAGGAAGAATGTCAAGTATCTTTCCTTCTTTAGTAGTGAGTTCAACAAAAAATCCTTCCAGGTAGTATACAAATACCATTTGGTCTTTGTCAGCGAATTTTTCCAGGAAGAGTCCTTCTTCTTTTAACAGTCGTTCTTTTTCCGCTTCCGGTAATTTGGCGTAATCATACAGTGTCATGTTTTAAGTTTTATATGTACAAATATCCGGAGGGAGTGAGGCGTGAACAATCCACATCGGTCACTTAGGTTGCAGGTGTAAGATTTTCGGATTAATCGGGAATTTCTAAAAATGAGAATATAAACTTTTACGAAAATCTTACATCGGTAATGAAAGACAGGGGTGTGAATTTTAAACGGTTCACGTTAGCCGTTACTTTGATAAAAATCTTAAACATGAAAAAACAGATATCTATCACATTATTTCTGATACTTATAATAGTATGCGTTTGTCCGAATTTGAAAGCCCAGCTTTGTACAAGTATGATGAATGCGAAAGTTATGAAACCAACTTTTATTCAGAAAGAAGAAAAGAAATCCCCGTCGGTAAAGATCGGCTTGGGCTTAGAGACCTATGTTGCAGGAAATGCACTTGGTACTTTTTACTCAGCACGCTTTAATATATCAAAAGGCAGATCGGTGTTCGGAATTGGCCCATGCCTTCAAAAGCGTTCAATGGCTTTTAATGGTGTTAAGGTGTCTTATTCCCGTTTATTATCAGGCGGACTCGATCGTTATGATGCTGATGAGTTAAAAAATATAAAAGAGGAGCGGGAAGACCTGTTAGAATTAAGAATGCTTTGTTATTTCCAATATACGAATGCAGCGCAGTTAAGTTATAAAGCTTCACGTGTAGAAACAATAACTAATAAGGAGAGTAATATTAATTTCAACGAGTTCCGTACTTCAACTATAGAAGGTGCCTTGTGTGCTGAGCTTGATGTAAATCTGACCTGGTTAAAGATCCGGAATTACATGGGCTTTACTACTTATTATCATTTCGATTATACAACTGCTATGTACCGTCCGAAATGCTCACCGGCATTGGTTTTTGGAACAGGGATAATAATCCCAAGTTTTTAGTTCTGAGGTTTTTGCTTATTCATCAATTTCTGAATAAGTTCATACTTTTTGGTAATATCGCGGATAGTGCCTTTTATAAGGGAACGAGTCCCGTTCTCAAGTTCTACTATAGCTCGGGTCCAGATCCTTTTAGTTTTTCCATTCTTAATATAAGAATATTCCAATTCAATTTTTCCTCCATGCTTCAAGGCATGGTCAATGGTCGAAATAACATGTCCTTTATCATCAGGATGAATGGCATTCGTGAAATTTTCCCTATCGCTTTGCGGATCATCCAATTCGAGTATTTTTAAATATTGGGATGTGAATTGGGATTTGGAGCGGTCTTTATAATCGATATAGAACCAGCCGATCTCAGCCAATTCCTGCGCCTCTAATAATAATTCATTTTGGTACGCTAATTTCTCCTGTTGCATTTTGAGGTAAATGTTGTAAGTGACCAATTCTTCTTGTGTAGTATAAACATCCATTTCAGCTATGATGGATTTCTGCAACTCCACATTTTTTGTATAACCATATAAAAAGTAAGCAAATGTTTTACGACGAAGATAAAAGGCGAGGGTAAGGTCTTCAGCCATTATTTCATCTTTATCAATTACGCCTAATTTGTTGTCAATCCAATTCTTTAAATTGGCTTCAATATGTTCGCTTATTTCATTCTTCGATAACTTTTCCAATAGTTGCCTGGAGGATTCCAGGGTAAGTGCGACTAATTGTTCTTCCGATAATTTTTTCAACGGTTTCAGTAGTGGAAGATTTGCTTCACGGCAAAATCGGATGTTCACTGTGGTAAATTCCTTTAAATGATACTGTAAAATATATTCCGAGAACTTGGGAATATATTTGAATTTAAAAATGGTGTGATCAACTGTAAAATCTATCATCGGCTGTTTTCTAAATATTACTTAGAATGCAATCTTACTAATGAACTGTTGGTGCAACAAATGTAAAAAAGAATTTCATTAAAAGTAAAATTTTTCCGGAAAATGAGTGGTAGTCGGGGGAATCAGTGCTCTTTACGGAGTTTTACCAGGTATTTTATAAAAGCCCTTGATTCTGAAAGGGTAGTACCTGAAGTATACTCCTTGAACCGGGGGTCGGAATCCATTTTATTAATGGTTTTTAATCCTTTTGCTGAGATCTTAATAGAAACTTTGCGATTATTTTTTTCATTAAGCACTTTTTCCACAAAGCCTTTTTCTTTTAAACGAGTAACAGTTCTTGATACATCTGAACCTGGTTCCAATACCATTGCTTTTATTTCCTCGAGAGAAACTGCCCCCGGATGAAAGTGGGCGATGATCCCGAGAACATTGGATTGCGTGAAGGTGAGATTGTAATTGTCAAGGATCTTTTTATAGTTATCTAAAAGAAAATAATGTGTATAATGAAGATTACTTAATATCTTACCATAATCTTTTACCGGATCTTCAATGCTTTTAATATAATCGAAAAGTTCTTTTCGTGTCATTCAGAACAAAAATAATAATATTGGAAGCAATATGGTATTGTTGTTGCACCAAACGTTATTTATTCGACAAATAGATGGTTTTAACAAATTATTCTAGGGGTAAAGATAATAGCCAGTCAATAGCATCTTCTTCATTCACAAAGACACGGAAGGGATGTTTAGGTTTATTGAATGTATTCAGAAAATCTATAGCGAATTTGTACATATTGTTCTTTACAATTGCTGCAGTACCCCGGAACAAAGGCATGTTCTTCATATCTGAAAGTACACGTTTACCTTCAGTGGTCACATTAATATCTGCCATTCGTACATCTGATAAGGTAACATACGGCTTATGACCACTTATTTTTTCTGCAGCAGCAATTAATTCACGTATCTCAGGAAATCCTAATTCAACTTTTCCTTCTTTATACCTGAAAAACACTATAGGTTCTGTATAGGTAATAGTAACATATGAAAGTTCAATTTCATTCATAAAAACTTTAACTGAGAATGTAAAAACAATTACAAAAATAATATTTTAATCGGATCTTCGTTGCAGTTCATTTTAATAGTGATAAAATATATTTCATTTTGAGAATGCAGGATTGGTTATTCAACCTGTTATTTCCCTAACAAAAGTTAATTCTGTTATTATAGCTATCCTTCAGTTCACCTTAACGAAAACACAAGTAAAGGGTAAAATCCGGCTTTAACTTTGTACCATGAACGTTTAAAATTGTGAAATCATGGAAAAGAGGAGAAGTATCAAACAGTATGTAAATTTCTTTAAGAGAAAAAAAGAATTCAGAATGACAGTATTTTATTCTGTAGCTTATTTTATATTCATCACCGCATTGTTATTATTCAGTACCAAAGCCGGAGCTCAAACACCTAACCTGGTAATAAAAGGCGCTAATCCTGCCAAAGAAAATTTTATTCAGCCAATGAGCTCGATGATGGACAGGATCTATACTTTAAAAATGACCGACGATTTTGATAAAGATTATGCTGCTATCATGCAGGAATTTCAGCGCGGTGGTATTGGCCTTTGTAAGATCTATCAAATGGCAGGTAGTGATCCTGTTTTAGAGGAAAATGCTAAAGTGAGCGCTGTCGAAATGAAAGAACATGAAAAGCATATGAGGTCTTACAGCAGCAAAGATAAAATTTCAGGTAATCACAGTGAAGGGCATAACATTATTATGTCAACCCTGAATAAAATGATGACAGAAATGAAACATAGTGCCCAAACAGGAAAGGTGGAACAGGATTTTGCTACGGCAATGGTGATCTATAATTGGGCGGGATCAGAATTAGCGAAAGCTGAGTTGAGATATGGTGAGAACTGCGATCTGAAACAAAGATCAGGACAAATGTTCGAGGAATTTGTGAGCAATCAGAATGTGATGTTGAATTGGATGGGCGGGAATTGTTGTACTAACGGAAGTTGCAGCAGCACGGCGAATAAATAGTCGATCTTGTATAAAATACTTAAATTAATTTTCAGAAATCTACGTCTTTAGTCGTAGGTTTTCTGAAAATGTTTTTGATTAAAAATCTTGATATTTGCTTTCTGTAACCCATTCCTTAATATGCAAAAAATTCAAAAGTGGTTTCTTGTTACTTTATTCATTTTCTTTTTTTTAGCCGGTACAAGAGAAGCCCGGTGTGACTCTGTTAAAAGCCCGAATCAAAGGAAGGAACTTAAGGAAGATCCGTTTATTGAGATGTTGGCTATACGTGCTGAGCAGGAGATCTCGAGAATGGAAATGCAAAAAGAAAGGACGTACCGTAATATTTATATTGCAGGAATATCTGTATTAATTGGTTTCGTATTCTTTATTTACCGCAATAACCGGTTGAATAAAAAACTGAATCAAAAATTAGGTAAAGAGGTAAAGGAACGGACTCATGCTTTACAAAGTATCGCAGATAAGTTGATGAAGTCAGAAAAACGTCTTCTTGAAACAAACAAGGAACTTGAATCTTTTATCTACAGGACTTCCCACGATCTTAAAGGCCCTCTTTCTTCTGCGAAGGGCCTTGTGAATTTAGCAATGAGCTCGACCAAGCCGGATGAAGTGTGGGAATATCTCCGATTGATCAGAAGTTCCATTGATAAATTGGATGGCATTCTCATAACTTTATATGAAGTCACGGTCATAAGAAAAGGAGTGGTTGTTTTAAAAGAAGTCAGCCTTCCTGAACTGATAGATAGGTTGGTCCAAAATCTAAGCAGCGAGATCAACTATGATAGAATGAAATTCTGTATTGAGAATGATCTGGACGAAGCATTTATTTCCGACGAACTGTTAACAGAAACTATCTTAAGAAATATTTTGCAAAACACAGTGAAGTACAGTCAGCTTGGTATTTCAGATCCTCGTGTGAACATTAAAATCGGGAAAGAGGACTCCTATTATACAATAACAGTTGAGGATAACGGGATAGGTATACGGGATGAATTCAAGGAAAAGATATTCGAGCCTTTCGTACGCGCGAATGATTCGGCAAAGGGAACAGGATTAGGTTTATATATTGTGACAAACGCACTTGATAAATTAGGCGGTAAAATAGAATTGGTGAGATCAGCACCATATAAAGGTTCGGTCTTTAAATTATATTTTCGAAAGCAGCAGGCAGCATAAAAAAAGGCACCCGGGAAGGTGCCTTTATCTGCGAAGAAATTTTATTTAAAGTCAGCAGGCCTTTTTATCTGTGGATTCTTTGGAAGATTCTTTGTAATTACTTTTTGAAAAGATTCTTTTTGAACTGCATATTCTTTTTGAAGATCAGTGATCGACTCTAAATGGGTAGCATTCGGTTTTGATTCCATTCCGCAAAATGAACCATACAATTTCGAAACTTTTTCGCGCAGGCGTTCTTCGTCAGCAAAAATGGAAGTTTTCTTGGTGGCCATGAATTCAGCTTTCACTTTTTGAAGATCGTCATAGAATAATTGCGCATTCTTATTTTTCTTGAAAGCAACCGTGTCTTCTTTTAAGCTCTTCTGGAAGAATGAAATACTGTCGATGGTATTATTTACGTTATTGTAAAGTGTTTGTACTTCCATTGCTTTCTCATACACCAATTTTCGGTCTTCCAGGGTCAGGTCTTTATTATTCTCATCATGAATACATTTTACAGTACTTGTATATTCTTTATCTTTCACTTTAACTTTAATAGTATAAGTACCCGGCAGGACCATTGGAGAAGAGAAGCCTGCGCCGTCAAATTTTGTACTGCCTGCAGCAACTTTTGGCGGAGTGCCTCTTAGATTCCACGAAACTTTATTTACCCCTTTACGGATCGTTCCAGGCATAGTTTGTAACATCGTACCTTTCTCATCATACACTTCAACTGTGATCTTTCCGCTTGTTAAACGTTGCTTTAAATAATAATTTATAGTCGGGATCTCTGAAGGATTCCATGCTGTCCAGCCACCTGAGGTTTCAGGGCCTCCCCAACCAAATTTCCCGTTGGTAAGTGTGATGTCAGGAGTTTGAAATAAATAAAAATCCTGGTCCCAGATCTCTTTGGTCAAATTTCGCATCGGGCGGATATCATCTAAAATGTAAATACCACGACCATGTGTTCCTACAATAAGATCGTGTGTTTTCGGATGAATTTGCAGATCGCGTACCAATGCATATTCAGGAATATTATTTTTCATGCGGAACCAATTCTCTCCGCCATCCAGCGAAGCGAACAATCCCATTTCTGTTCCTAAGAATAATAAATTCTTATTGATAGGATCTTCTTTGATCTTATGTGCAAAGCCTGTGAATTCAGGACTGGTTATTCTCTTCCAGGTCTTACCTAAATCAGTACTTTTCCCTAAATAGGTTTTATGATCGCCATACATGTGATTATCAAATGTTGCGTACAAAGTGTTCTTATCAAACTTCGATGGTTCGATACTGCTGACCCATGCTTGATTTGCGATCCCGCTTTTTGCTATAGCTGCTGATGTGTTCACCCATGTTGCACCGGCATCGGTAGAATATTGTAAATTGCCATCATCGGTTCCAACAAAAATTAATTTTTCATCTAAAGGTGATTCAGAAATAGTAAAAATAGTGCAATGGTTCTCTGCTGAAGTATTGTCTTCACTTAGTCCGCCGCTTTCTTCCTGTTTTTGTTTTGCTTTGTTGTTCGTTGTAAGATCAGCTGAGATACGTTTCCAGTTTCTTCCCTGATCAGTTGATTTATATAAATACTGCGCGCCAACATAGAGGTTTTTAGGATTGCTGGCACCTGTTACGATAGGAGTATTCCAGTTCCAACGGAGTTTATCTTCCTTACTTGTTTTTTGTGGCTGAATAAATTCACCTTTCATTGTGCTCAATTCAGTACGGAACATATTTCCTCCCTGGTATTCTGAATAAACAACTTTTCCGTCAGCATCAGGTATCGTCCAGAAGCCGTCGCCTCCATTTACCCTGTCCCAGTTAGCATTACCAATTCCGCCCGGAGAAGCGCTCGGAGCCATCCAGCTTCCGTTATCCTGTAACCCGCCGTAAACATTGTAAGGTTCTTTCAGGTCGTAAGTAGCATGATAGAATTGTCCAACAGGTAAACCATGATGGAATTGCCATGTTAATCCTTTATCAATACTTGTATAAACACCCCCATCAGTTCCTAAATACATAATGTTTGTATTACCTGGATTGATCCACAAAGCGTGCATATCACTGTGCACCCATCCGCCATCTGAACTTGCTTCACTGAATGAATAACCGCCATCATCACTATAACCAAACACAAAAGCCGGACGGTAAACGCGTTTTGGATTTTTCGGATCTACAACGATCGTACTGAAATAGAACGGACGCGCTTTTACATTTAAAGGAGCGCTTTGTTCTTTCCATGATTCACCGCCATCAGATGAAATGTAAAGCCCCATATTTTTAGCTTCCACGATAGCGAACATTTGTTTAGGATCGCTTGGCGCAAGATTCATGGCAATTCTGCCGTATGGTTTTTCAGGTAATCCGTCCTTAATTTCTTTCCATGTTTTTCCGCCATCTGTACTTTTAAATAAACCACTTCCTTTTCCGCCTGAATTGAAACTAAATGGTTGTCTGCGGAATTGCCACATGGATGCAAATAAGATATTAGAATTAGTAGGATCCATTAATAATTCAGCACAGCCCGTCAGATCATCAATATAAAATATTTTTTCCCAGGTCTCACCACCGTTAGTCGATTTGTAAAGTCCCCTGTGTTTACTGCTGCTCCATAATGGTCCGGGCGCTGCTACATAAACAATTTCAGAATTTTGTGGGTCAACGATGATGCGTGCAATATGTTCAACAGAATCTAAACCGATTTTTTTCCAGTTATCACCACCATCAGTTGTTTTATACATTCCGTTCCCGATAGAAACTGAGTTACGCATATTACTTTCCCCGGTTCCTACGTAAACTGTTTTTGGATTTTTTTGGTCGATCGCTAATGCACCAATAGATTGACAATATTTATCGAACATTGGTTTGTAAGAGGCTCCTGCGTTTGTTGATTTCCAAACGCCTCCGCCTGCAGTGCCAACATAAATTGTTTTTCCATCATCGCTGTTGATCCCTTCGATTGCGGTGATCCTGCCACTCATTGTTCCGGGACCAAGTGCTCTTGCTTCGAATGCACCAAAGATAGAAGAATTCACAGCTGTTTGCGCACTGCTATTCAAACAACACGCAAGTAGCGATAAGCCAATTAATTTTTGCATAAGAGGATTTTTAAAATGTATTCCTAAGAATTATTTTGTTGCCGGAGTAGTGGGTTTAAATAACGCCTCATCGATCTTTGGATTTATAACAAGGTTCGTTACTTCTGATTCGCCCCAGCCGCCACCGATACTGTAAGGATAAACAATGCCTTCAGGTGTTTTCTTGTAATTACTAAAAGTTGTAGAATTTTCCATTTCCTTACCATTAACGGTCATCTTATTCGTTTCTTTTATGATGTAGTAATTTGTAGGGTCAATAAAAAAAGTAGATTCGATACCATCTTTATCTGTCATTTTTAATTTCAGGCATTCTGTTCCGTCTACATCATCTTTTCCAACGTATTCTAATTTTTTCCCTAATTCTTTATAGGTAATGAAATCACTTTGTAAGTTCAAACCATCCTGTGCTTTTTTCACATCATCTGCTGTCATTGGTTCAGGTTTTGTTTGTCCCTGGAACGGAGCATAACTCCAGCCTTCTGTATTGGTTAAAATACTATAGCCTTCCATTCCCATTAAAGCAATATTCTGACGCATTGCTTTTTTATCGACCTGGTACATGGTGATCTTGATCTCAGCACCGTTGGCTTTCATCGTCATTTCGGTCTGAAGGCTTTTTATTTTTGCCCAATTGTCCTTACCGCCTATGGCTTCAATATGTTTTTTTACAATTTCATCAGTTGTTTGAGAAAATAAAGCTGATGACATTAAACTTAAGGTCACGAGCGCAAAAATTGATCTTAGATTTTTCATTTGGTTTTAATTTATAAGTAAATGTAGTTTAATTATATTGGAAGAGAAGTGATTTGGTACAAATCTTTGTTAATTTCATGGAATCTAAAAGAGGTTTAATCCTTTGATAATCATTGCGATTTGAGAGGGGAAACGCATCCGGGCTTACCGCTTGTAAAGTTTATCCCTCAGAATGGGGGAGGAAGCATTACTCTATAATGAACTTCCCTTTTTGTTGTTTCCCATCGTCACTTATTAAAGAATAAAGATAAATACCTCTTGAAAGCGAACCTGAATTTATTTTGGTAACACCGCGACCAATTTTTTCAATGAAAATTATTTGGCCGGCAAGATTAAAAATCTCCAGTTCACCACTATTGTCCGATCGAAAATAAAATTGACCATTATTGGGATTTGGAAAGAGTTGTATTTTTTTGCTAATCTCATTTTGTTCAACTCCTAAAGGACTTTGGGACATCTTCTGGACAAAAATGTCTTCTGAACCTACTGGAGTCAAAATAGTTTGTGATAAGGGTGAAGGATCGAAATCAGCGATACCGTTCAAATAACCAACTGTATAGACACTACCCGCCGCATCAACATTAATTCCTAATCCAATGTTATAGCCGCCACCGCCAAGGTTATTAGCCCACATAAAATTTCCGGAAGCATCTAATTTGAAATGATAAACATCTTCAGAACCTAGCGAAGATAAAGTATATGTTCCTACACCTGGATCAAAATCAACAGCGCTATCAAAACATCCTGTCATATAAACATCTCCGCTAGCGTCTACATCTAACGAAAATATATATTCATACCCTGATACATTGCTTGAAGTATACCCCCATTGATAGTTTCCGGTACCATCTAGTTTTAAAATGAAATAATCTGCGTTAGAGTTAGTTGTGTAAGTTACTATTGCAGGTCCTGGGTCTAAATCAGTAGATATCTGAAATTCTCCGCCTACATAAATATCGCCAAATGAACTAACCTTGAGATCCCAACAAGTAGTTGTGCCTCCTGGACCGCTACCAAATTGTTTAGCCCAGATCAAATTGCCATTAGGATCGAATTTTGCGATGAAGGTAGCTCCAGAACTTGCGTCTAAGGTAAATGTAGTTAATGCTGGATCAAAATCAGTAATCGCAGAAAATTCGCCGCATACAATAATGTTACCGGAGGCGTCGACATCTGTGGACCTAATAGCGGAAGACTGAAGTTGCTTGGCCCAAACGAGACTTCCTGTAGGACTTAATTTTACAATATAAGCATCGGAAGAAAACGGCCCTGCATCTAATGTGTAGGTTCCCGGTCCTGGATCAAAATCTACTATAGAAGTGAAATATCCAGTTGCGATGGAATTACCTAAAGCGTCGACTCCTACGTCATAACCTTGACTTGCGCAAGCTCCACATGTTGCCGTGAAACTGGCACCCCATTGGAAATTTCCGTTCTGATCTAACTTCAGAAAAAAAGCTCCTGAAGAGTTCACATAAAAATTGCCAATGCCTGGATCCAAATCAAGGGAGTCCACATAAGTCCCTGTTACAAATACATTACTGAGATTATCTGTTACCATTGCCCATGGCTCGCAAATGTTCTTGGATCTCAATTGTTTTGCCCAAATAAAATTTCCAGACGCATCAAGTTTCGAAATATAACCATCAGCTGCTTTATTATTTATATTAAAAACACCAGGGCCGGGATCAAAATCGCAAGGTCCTTGGAATGTCCCTGATGTAAAAACGTTGCTTGATTGATCGATGGTACTGGCAAAAAACATGTACTCCTGCGCTGAACCTCCCAAAAGACCTGCCCATTGAAAGTTGGTAGTTTGTGATGTAATAGTAAGAGATAAAAAGAGGAAAGAAGAAAACAGATTTTTTTTCATTACCCGAGGGTTTGATTTCTTATATCAAAAACGGTGCCAAAATTAAACTTACTTCACCAACATCTTATTTACTTCATCCAATTTCGAAGTAGCATAAGCATCGCCTGCCTTTATTTTCAGTACTTCTTCGTAAGCAGTTTTTGCTTCGGCCCAGCGTTTCATTTTAAAATATCCTTCAGCTTTTGTGAGGGCATCCTTATATACATTGGCTCCCAGAACTTGTTTTTTACTGTATTTACTATCACCATTACCGATCACAGGTTCGTCATCTGAACTTTTAGTCTCGTACTCATGTTTTTTGATCTCTTTTTCTGCGTCGGGCATTTTATTTTTAGGTGTTTCCGCAACTTTTTCCGTAGTCTTTTTCTCTGGCTTTTTTTCCTGTTTCGGTTCAGGTTTTGGTTTTGCAGCGGCTTTTTCTTCGCCGGCTTTTTGTTTCGCTAATTTATCAGCTTCAGCTTTTTCTGAAGCGGCCTTTGCTTTCGCTTCTTTGTCTGCAGCTGCTTTTTCTTTGGCGAGTTTGTCAGCTTCTGCTTTATCAGCCGCTGCTTTTTCTTTTGCAGCTTTATCCGCTAATGCTTTTTCTTCAGCAGCTTTCTTAGCCGCTTCTTCACCTTTTTTCTTTTCTTCTTCTATCTTATCACAATCCGGAACTTTCGCTAATTGTTCAACAGGGTAAGGCTCACCCGGAATTAAAGCTATTGCTTCGTTGTATAATCTTTTAGCAAGCGGACAATCCGGAATAGCCAAAGCTGCATCTCCTTTTTTATTCGTCCCGCAAAATTTATCGATCAGTGTTTGTTCGGCATTCCATATTTTTGAAACAATATTCAAGCCATAATCTGTGTATTCAGCATCGTCATCAAAATTTTTGATCTTTGGTGAATAAACCACTTTTACTAATGGTTCATTCAATCCTGCATAATCAATGCCCGGAAAAGGTTTGGCCATTACAAAACCGCCAATACTGAAACTCGGGTAGAAATTATTGTTCTGGATCTCTTCAGGAACACCCGTGGTAACGATCTCAAATTTTTTAGGATTGCATCCCGGATAAGAAACAGTTAAAATGTAAACACCATTGCCCGGTACCATTACCTGGAAATCACCGCTGCCATTACTTGTACCTTGTGAAATAATACTACCACCCTTTGAAAGTACAATACTTGCGCCCCCCAGAGCTTTTTCAGTTTTCTCAGATTTGTAAGTAAGCTTCCAGGTACGTAATTCCACATTACTGCTGATCTTTACCGCCCACGTCTTTGTAGTAGTTTGAGCAAAGGAAATCCCAACACAAAGTAACAGAATAAGAAGAGCGTTTTTTTTCACGGTTTGAAATTAATAAAAAACAAAGCAAAGCAATTAACAAATAATCAAGAATCTCCAGTAACCCAAAAGCCACTCCTTTTTTTGTAAGGATAATTCCTTTAAATTTGAAAGGGTCAATGCAGGTCAAAAATTTCATATTTTTCATGTTAATTGTACTTGGTGCTTTCATCAATGTGTCAGCCGCAGGCCAGGACTCATTGGTAAAATTTTCCGATCTTAATTTCAGGACCGATTTTGAAAAGCAAACATTTAAAAAGTACCAGGTATCCGGCGTTAATACTGATGTTATTGATCTTTTCCTGAATTCATATGCAAAGGACGAAGGTTATAGTTCTGCTTATGCACACGAACAAATAAATGATTGCATAAGGATCCTGAAAAAGGAAACCGCCGGAATGTCACAGGAAAAAGCTGTGAAGGAAATATACAGGTACGTTCACAAGCGATTCTTTAAAGTTTATAATTTAAAAAATAGTTTTTCTGATGTTTTTGAGACCGGTGAGTACAATTGTGTTTCCGGTTCTGCTACCTACGCTATCATTTTTCATTTAATGGGAATTCCTTACCAGATCATAGAATTACCCAAGCATGTTTTTTTAATAGCTTATCCGCAAACACATAAAATATTTATCGAATCAACGATTCCTGATAAAGGTTATTTCTCATTTTCGGAAAACTATGTTCAAAAGTATATTAATTACCTGAAGGATTCGAAGATCATTAGCCAGGAGGAATACGATGCAAATAATGTAAATGATCTTTTTAACAAGCATTATTTTCTTCAAAAAGGATTAACAATTCAGGAGCTTGCGGGTATCCAATATGCTAATTACTCAATATATTACCTTGAGGAAAGTGAATATGAAAAAGCGTGTGTTGAGATCAAAAAAGCGTATTACATGGCTGCGAACGAGCGGCATAAATATATGTTAGAAGATCTTTTGAAGGGAACAGTTAGTAATAGTGATTATAAAGATGGGAAGAACATCGAAAACCTCATCATTCTGTGCAGGTTCAACCGGCAAAATGAAAAAGGTGTTACGGATGAGAATATCAGGAATGAATTTGAAAGAGTTACTCGCGGCCAGTTAATTAATCAATCGGACGAAGTGCAATTTGAAAGTTCTTATAACAGGATCAGGCATGAAATAAAAGATTCTGTATTGGCAAAAGAGATCGCTTTTGTTTATCATTATGAATTGGCAAGAACGGGTTATGTAAAATTAAAGGATAAGGATTACCAGATGAAACATTTGACCGGCGCTTATTCTGCTAATAAAAAAGATGCCGATCTGCAGCAACTTATTATAGCGTATCTCGGGAGACAGATAGAGACCGATTTTTCTGTTTCTAATGTCATGAAGTTGCTGAATGAATTGAGCGCGAATTTTGATTTTTTAGTTGATCATGCCGCTTATAATTCGGTGAAATGTAACTGCCTGTTGGAATTGGGGTATGAACATTTAATGATGAACGAGATCGCGAAAGGCGAAAAATACATTACTGATTTTGAGTCGCTCGTCTCAAAGGATAAGGATATAAAGCCAAGTGACCGTTTTGTGGAAAGGGCGTATTCAACTGCAGCAACATATTATTATAAAAAAGGAAATAAAGCTAAAGCAAAACAGTTCTTAAAAAAAGGAATTGAATATGCTCCTGAAAATTTCGGACTAAAACTGAGATTAAACCAGATAAATTAAAAGTTATTCGAGGCAGCGTTAAATGCCTTGGTTTGGGAGCATGTATTCCCGAATGCGGTTTTCCGGAAAGCTACGATCTTAACTGTTTGCATTATAAAGCCACCTTTTGGAATTTCAAATTGTAGTTTAAACACACCGTTTTCTTCTTTGATAGAAAATAACTGACCGTAATCGCATTTATCTTTAGCTTCTCCTATTTCCTGGTAAACTTTGTCATCCGGTTTAGGATTTTCAAGGCGTATAATATAAGTCAATGTGTTTTTCATCAACACTTCATTAGATTCCGTGATAAATATTTTAAAGTCATTATTTACTTTTTCCCCGTCATCATACCATTCTTCAATGTTTTTACAAGGTTCACCGGAATTATAAAGTATCTTGCTTTTTGGTTTTCCATCGGGATAATAGAACTCTTCCAAACCGTCTTTGATCCCTCTTTTAAAAGTTATTCTTTCCAGTATCCTGCCGGTTCTGTAAGTATAAACAGTAGAAGTACTGTCAAACAACCCGTCTTTGAAATATATTTCAGAATATAATTTCCCGTCTTTATTAAACTCTTTCCATCCGCCATGCGCTTTTTTATTCCTGTACATTTGCATCGATCTTAAATTTCCGTTTTCATGGTATAAGAAAGTTGTATCTGATAAAGTATCTCTTACATAAAAGCGCCGTGACCTTAATTTTCCATTAGCAAAAAATTCTTTCGCTTCGCCGTGTTTAACACTATCAAGATAAGTGATACTTTGTTGTATCTTTTCTGTGTTCGGAAAATAAACTATTTTGACATTGGTTTTCGGTTCATTCTTACAGGAAAAGAATAAGATTGAACAAAGAAAAAGGGGTCTTAGTATTTGGCCGCGAAGCATAAGTGATCTATTTCAGATTTTCTGTCTTTGTTACATTCCCTTTCTCATCATAGTATTTCCATTCGCCCGTTTTTTTAGGAATGGTGTTACTGGTGGCTTTTCGTATATGTTCATTTCCCTGCGCATCGTATGTTTTATTCGTGATATTACCGCTCGTATGTGTGTATTGTCCCTCCACTTTTAATGCACCGGTGTCGTAATATTCTTTATACTCGCCAAACTCAGAATCGTTTTTATAATTCATTTCCTTTATTAAAACGCCTTTGTCATTATAAGTTTTGTTAAGTCCTTCCTTCTTTCCATTGATCATTTTTCCTTCTTCCTTTGTTTTAAAATTAAGATGGAGATATTTGTAAGTACAGGTTTCGTTTTCGTCGTAGTTGGTTTGTTCTTCAACTAACTTAACAGTATCCCTCAATTTGAAAACGCCATATCTTTTCCCGTCGCTGTATTGTCCTGTCTCTACTAAATAATAATTTCGCTCTTTTTGTTTATGATAGCGGGAGAAGGAACCATTGCATAAACTGTCTTTGATCTGGTAGGTTAAACTATCGTACTCCCCACCGCCACGGTTTTCTTTTTCGTAGTAATAGCCCACACCGTTTTTCAGGATCTGGTAGCCATCCTGCTGCCACATATTTATATATCGTGTCGGAGGAATTGAATTATTCTTACCTAATGGAAAATAACTTTCTGATTTTTTCTGGCCATCCTTATACCAATAGGTCCATTGGCCTGAAGGTTTACATTCTTTATCATCTTTAAGAGAGACGCAATACTTTTGTCCTTTCCATTTCATCTGACCTGAGCTGTAATACTCAATGTCATTTTCTACTGTTTGGGCGAAATGGGAAAGAAACAAACAGCAAAGACCTGTTGCTAAAAAATTCTTCATGATTAAAAATACAGAAAATATTTTTAATGCACTATGCTAAATTTGAGGGTTTGGTTTGAGTTTTCAGACAGAACATTCACAAAATAAATACCGGCCATTAAATTTTGGGTTTCTATTTGTAAAGATTCCTCGTCCTTTATAGCATATAGTATTAACTCTCTGCCGTTCATATCAAAGATCTTAACAGTTGAATTAGCCAACACGTTTGTAATTATGAGATGTGACGAAGCAGGGTTAGGATAGAGAGAGAACATTTGCACCTCGTTTATTGATTGATGTATACCGGATGGTGGTGTAAACAATTTAGAAAGAAAAAGATCAGAGCTTCCGTTGTTGTTTAAAGTGTTAGAATTGAAATTTATGGTAGCGCTGTTGTAAAAACCTGCTGCCAAAACATGATAGAACTGATCGGCAGCTATATCATTGATGCCATCATCGTTTATTCCTCCCTGATTCTCTGCCCAAATTGCAGTACCTGCTGAATTGAATTTAGCCACAAAACCATCACCAACACCATTACAGGTTAAAGTATAGGTGTCGAATGTTATCGAAGAGCTGTGAATGTGCCCGCCAATGAAAACATTACCTCCGGCGTCGCAAACTATACCATAGGGTATGTCGTCTAAATTTCCTCCAAAAGTTCTCGACCATATTTCATTACCGGAAGAATTGTAGTTTACCACGAAAACATCAGCGCTGGCTACACTTGCATTAGTAAATGTTGTTGAACCGAAACTGATAGTTGTACTTTTGAATTGCCCTGTAACATATAATGTTCCAAAATCATACTTGATACTTGTCCCAGCATCATCAAAATTGCCGCCTTCACTTTTTGCCCATAATTCATTTCCTAAAGCATCATAACGTATAACAAAAAAATCACCCATTCCGTTATTAGTTAAAGTATAGGTACCAAACGTTAGCTGCGGACTTTTAAAACTTCCTGTAACGTAAATATCATTCGTATTTGAAATAGAAATATCGTAACCGATATCCAAACCGACATCTCCGAATCCTTTTGCCCATAATTCATTACCGTTATTGTCGTATTTCGCAGTAAATACATCACCGCCGCCATTACAAGTCAAAGTTCCTGAACCGAAATTAATAAGGTTGCTTTGGAACTGACCTGTCACAAAAACATTGCTGCCATCGGTAGTTATGCCAAAAGGTTCTTCAATCATATTATCGCCAAAACTTTTCGCCCACATCACGTTTCCATTAGGATCGTATTTAACAACGAAAACATCTGTTCCGCCAATGTTAGTCAAAGTAAATGTCCCTATGGTTAAAGTATTGCTGGTGTAGTAACCTGTTACAAAAACATTTCCTGCATTATCACACGCTACGGAATTAGTTACATCGTCAAATGCACCTCCGATACATTGCGCCCATAAAAAATTGCCATTATTATCATGTTTTGAAATATAAGCATCGTAATTACCGGCGTTAACCAGGACAGTACTGCTAAACGTTAGATTAGAGCCAAAGAAATAGCCTGTTGTAAAGACATTACCGGCATTATCAGTTGCAACAGACGAACCATTATCAGTAGTTGTGCAGGTTCCGCTCTGCGCCCATTGCCATGAGGGAGATGGCTGAGCGTGTGAAAAGAGAAAGCCTAAGAGTATAAAGACAAATAGTAATGTTCTCACAACCTAAAATTAAGAATAAGCAACACTAAATCCTAACTCCTCTATCCAGGATCCTAATAACTGGTGATTGATTTAATGAAAGATTTCCCTTTTTCGCCTGTATAAACCAAAGAGATCTCCCATGCACCACGGCTGCGTGTATAATTCTTCAGATACGATGTGTTAAGGTCATAGCTGAAACGTAATGCATAACTATCCTGTTTCACGCCTAAATGAAATACCACAGCATCTTTGTAACGCCAGTCGAATCCGCCAATTACTTTCCAATTAACCGTTTTCACACTGAAGTCGTCAGCTAAACTGTAAGTCATTAACATACCAACATTCACCTCGTAAGCTTTAGCCTGGTTAGCATAATAGAAGCGTGGTGTCATGATGAATTTTTCATGTGCCTCAAAATCGCAGCCGCCATTCACAATGAATTTAAATGGAATACGGTCAACAGTTCCTACGAATGAAGTATTCGAGCGGGTTAAATGCGCCATCGAGAAACCTACAAACGGATGTGCTTTTTTGCCTTTCTCCAAATACTTATAATATAAACCAAAGTTCGCATCAAAGCGGGTTATGTTAAGCTTATTTTCTTTTTCACCGCTTGAAATACTCTCATCAAAGCTTCCTCCGTTATTATACGGATTGTACTGTACATCATAAGTTATATCGTTATTGAATGCTTTATAGAACAAACCTAATTGCAAACCGGTAGTTAAATAATGAACCCCGTTCGCTTTCTTGTCTAAAATATTATAAGCACCCGATAGCATGAAACCTGTAGTATTAAAGTTACCCGGTCCTGTTCTGTTGTTGATGAAATACGCGCCGAATCCTACTTTCTTATCTTTAATAGTATAAGGCATATCGTAAGCAAGGTAAGTGGTAAAGAATGGCTTTACACCAAAGGCGCGCCATTGCGAACGTGAATCCACATACACTTTGTAATCACCTTTTTCATCACCGTACATGCCGGTTAGGGCAGGGTTCAGGTACAGTGTACCTACATCATATTGTGAAATGTGAAAATCCTGGGCTTTCAAAACGCTTCCTGTTAAAACGAAAGCTGTGATATATGTTATATACTTTTTCATAGTCTTTTTGTTTTAAAGGTTTAACGTGATAAAATTACTTCGCCCGACATTCGAACTTCTTTTCCGTCCACGACTTCCCCTGTCAGTGTCCAGAGATAACGGCCCGCGGTCTGCGGCGCACTCTTGAATGTTCCGTCCCAGCCGGTGCTTTGGACGTCGGATTTGAATATCTGGTTACCCCATTCATTAAAGATGCGGAACTCCATTGTTTTGAACGGACCACCTTTTACGAATAGAATATCGTTCTTACCATCACCATTCGGAGTAAATCCGGAAGGAACAGCAGGATTAGTCACAATAGGATCATCATCAGAACAAGCAACCACACGTACTGTATCTCTGTGAGAAGCCACACAGCCTGAATCAGAAGTAACAGTCAATGTTACTATGTAAGTTCCTGTATCACTATAAGTATGATTAGGATTAGTTAATGCAGAGAATGTTGTATCTCCGAAATCCCAGCCCCATCCGGTAACATTCGGTGTAGTACTTGATGTACTTGTGAACATCACTGAATCCTTGCACAATGGCTGGAAGGTGAATGTTGTGAACGGATTCGGATTGATGAATACATTTTTCACAATGGAATCTTTACAACCACCCGAATTCGTTACTACTAAACTAACGGTCTGGTTACCTGTAGCAGTGAAAGTAGTACTCGCGCTTTGTGTTGTATAAGTATTCGCTCCTTGTGTCCACAACCATGTTACAGGACTTCCTGTCGACATATCAGTAAATGTTGTTACAGTGTTAACACATTTGCTTGTTGAAACAAAGTTGGCGAGTGGTTTAGCCTGGTAGGTAACAACTACTGTATCTACAACCGCATTACATCCGCCATTATTTGTAGACGTTAAAATTAAGGTTACACTTCCCGCGGTTGTATCTGCAGAACTTGGTTGGTATACCGGATTCAACACGGTATTATTAGGACTGAATGAACCGCTTCCTAAAGTTGTCCATGTTCCTGTACCGGTTGATGAATAACCGTTAAGGTTTGCATCAGGAGAACTCTTACAACGGAAGACATTAGCTCCTGCTGCAACTAAAGGAGCAGGTGTGAAGTTGATGAGTAATGTATCTGTTACCGCGTTACAATTTCCGTTTCCGGTTGTAGTTAAGTAAATGATCACACTTCCTGCAGTTGTATCTGCATTGCTGGGAATGTATGTTGTTCCTAGAGATGTATTATTAGGTGAGAATGTTCCCGTACCGGTTGTCGACCATTGTCCGCCGGATGCAACGGTTACAGAACCATTGAGAGCAACCGTAGCATTGTTTGCACAAAGTATCTGGTCTGTTCCGGCTGCTGATGTTGGTCCAGGTGTTATGGTTAAGGTCATTACGTCAGTTACCGCGTTACAACCTCCGTTGTTTGTTGTTGTCAATGTAAATGTAACAACCCCGGTGGTCAGATCAGAAGCGCTTGGAATGTAATTACCATTGATCGTATTCGGTGAGAAAGTTCCTGTTCCGCTTGATGTCCAGGTTCCGGAAGAAGTACTTGAAAGACCATTCAGAGTCACACTCGAATTATTGGCACAAACCATTTGACTAGGTCCTGCTGTTACTGTAGGAATGCTGCTGAACGTTAGTAGTAAAGTATCAGTTACCGCATTACATGCTCCGTTACCTGTTGATGTATATACTATAAGCACACTTCCTGCTGTTGTATCAGCTGTACTGGGAATATAAGTAGGATTAGGAATTGTGTTATTCGGATTGAATGTTCCTGAACCTAAAGTGGTCCATGTACCTGTTCCTGTAGAAGAATATCCATTCAGTAAAGCATTAGGATTATTTCGGCAAACAGAAACATTCGGTGCATTTACCAATGGAGCAGGAGTGAAGTTGACCACTAAACTATCAATACTGGCGAAACAACTTCCGTTTCCTGTTGTTGTTAAATAGATCGTTACACTTCCGGCAGTGGTATCTGCATTGCTTGGAATGTAATTTGTATTTAACGATGTGTTGTTCGGTGAGAATGTTCCTGTACCATTCGATGACCATTGCCCGCCTGTAGCTATTGTAACAGAACCACCAAGAGCAACAGTTGCGTTATTCGCACAAACACTTAGATCACTTCCGGCATTAGCTGTCGGGCCGGGAGTAATGTTAACTGTCATTTGTGCTGTGATAGGTAAACAGGTTCCGTTATTTCCTGAGGTTACTGTTAATACTACAAAACCGGCGGAGATATCACTTGCACTTGGAACGTAAGTACCTGTTAATGCATTCGGACTAAATGATCCGCTTCCTGAAGTTGTCCATGTTCCAACACCTGTTGTACAAGTACCGTTCAATGCAACAGCTGGATTATTAGAACAAACTGTTTGACTTGCACCTGCAGTAATTGTAATTGTGGATGTATAGATCAGCTGAATGGTATCTGTAACTGCATTACAGTTTCCGTTATTGGTCGAAGTAATGATCATGGTTACACTACCTGCTGTTGTATCAGCAGTACTTGATAAATAAGTCGGATTCAGGATCGTATTACTTGGTGTATAAGTTCCTGTTCCTAAAGAGGTCCATGTCACAGAACCTGTAGTTGAAGTTGCGTTTAAGTTAGCATTAGGATTATTTTTACAAACGTATTGTAAGTTTGGTCCGCCGTTTACAACGGGGGAAGGAGTAATATTGATGATCATCGTATCACTAACCGGATTACAATTTCCATTTCCTGTTGTTGTGTAAATGATAGCAACTGTTCCCGCAGAAATGTCACCTGCACTTGGTATGTATTGTGGATTTGGAATTGTATTACTTGGAGTAAATGTTCCTGTTCCGCTTGATGACCAAATTCCACCGGAAGCAACGGTAACGGTTCCTCCTAATGAAATGGTAGCATTGTTAGCACAAACCGATTGATCTGTTCCGGCATTTGAAGTCGGAGCGGGTGTGATGCTCACTGTCATTGTCGCAGTTACAGCAGGACAACCTCCATTGTTAGTTGAAGTAAGAGTGAATGATGCCATACCTGCGGAAACCTCAGAAGCAGTAGGTACATATGTTCCGGTTAAGGCATTTGGCGAGAAAGTTCCTGTACTGCCTGATGTCCATGTTCCTGAACCTGTAGATGAAGTTCCGTTCAATGAAATGGTGTTATTGTTAGCACAAACTACAGGAGAAGAACCAGTACTTAAAATAGCAGGGCTGCTCACCGTTACAGAGATCGTTCCAACAGGTCCGTTACAACCACCGGCAGTTGCGAATACAGAATAGGTTCCGGCTTCCAGTGTTGTTACACCCGGTATGCTGGGATTCTGGGTTGAAGAAGTAAATGAATTTGGTCCTGTCCAACTATATGTTGCGCCCGGAATATTACTTGCAGTTAAGTTAAGAGTGCCGCCGATACATAATGGAGTATTAGCACCTGCAGTCGGAGCATTAGGCGCCGGATTAATAGTTACTGTTGTTAATCCGGCAGGACTATTACAACCTGCTACATTAGCATAAACAGAATACACACCTGCAGCTAATGTGCTTGCACTGGCTATAGTTGGGTTTTGAACACTTGATGTAAATGTATTCGGGCCTGTCCAGCTATATGTTGCACCGGCAACTGTACTCGCAGTTAAACTTAAAGTTTGGAAAGCACAGATCGGTGTGTTGTTAGCTGCAGTAGGTGAGGGAGGGATCGGGCTTACTGTTGCGCCTATTGTTGCATCAGGTCCGGTACAACCCGCAACTGTTACATTTAATGTATAGATACCATTCGCTAAAGCTGTTGCTCCTGGTATGGTTGGATTTTGAACGTTGGAAGTAAATGAATTTGGACCGCTCCAGTTATAGGTTGCACCCGGAATTGTATTAGCGCTGAAACTTAAAGTTGATCCGATACAAATAGGTGAGTTGTTAGTTGGAGTTGGTGCAGCAGGAATATCATTCACAGTTACACTCACAGTTCCGAAAGGCCCGGTACATCCTGCAACAGTAACATTTACCGAATAAATCCCTGTGGCTAATGTTGAAGCGCCGGCAATTGTCGGGTTCTGTACGTTATCAGTAAATGTATTTGGTCCTGTCCAGTTATAAGTTGCACCTGCAATGTTGCTTGCAGTTAAACTAATTGTAGATCCAGCGCAAAGCGGAGAGTTACTACCCGCAGCAGGAGCAGCAGGAGTCGGATTCACAATTACAGAAATTGTAGAACTTGCACTTCCGCAACCCATCACAGAAACTAAAACACTATATGTACCGGCCATCGCGGGAGTAACAGGAGCTAATGTCGGATTTTGAACTGATGACGTGAAACTATTTGGCCCGCTCCAGCTGTAAGTTGCACCCGAAACGCTGGCTGATGTCAAACTTAATGTTTGTCCGATACAAGAAGGATTGGTCGCTGTTAAACTTGGTGATCCCGGAATTCCATAAACAGTAACACTGAATGTACCGTCAGGTCCGGTACAGCCCGCAACCGTTGCATTAACGGAATATACACCCGTTGCTAAAGTAGAAGCACCCGGTATACTTGTATTTTGTGTAGATGCTGTGAAACTATTTGGCCCTGTCCAGTTATAAGTTGCACCTGCAATATTACTTGCAGTTAAATTGATTGTAGATCCTGCACAAAGTGTAGCAGTACCACCGGCCGTTGGAGCAGCAGGAGCAGGATTTACAGTTACTGTAGTTAAGCCTGCAGGACTATTACATCCTAATACATTCACATATGCAGAGTAAACACCCGCCGCTAACGTAGAAGCATTGGTTATAGTTGGATTCTGAATGTTCGAAGTAAATGTATTCGGCCCTGTCCAGCTATAAGTCGCGCCTGCAACAGTACCAACACTTAAACTTATCGTTTGCAATGCACAAATAGGAGAGTTGTTAGATGCTGAAGGAGCAGCAGGGACCGGATTAACTGTTACGTTGATCAATGCAACAGGCCCGATACAACCACCAACATTTGCGAATACAGAGTAAGTTCCGTTACCTGCCATTGTAATGGAAGGAATGGTTGGATTTTGTAATGAAGATGAGAATGTATTTGGCCCGCTCCACGAATAAGTAGCGCCCGCAATTGTATTTGCAGTTAAACTTAAAGTTTGTCCTGCACATATTGGTGAGTTACTGTTAGGAACAACATTCGGTGCGTCGTTTACAGCAACACTTGTTGTGCCGGCAGGTCCTGTACAACCTGCAACGGTAACACTAACGGAGTACATCCCTGCGGCTAATGTAGATGCACCCGGGATACTTGGATTCTGAGTATTTGAAGTGAATGTATTCGGCCCGGTCCAGTTATAAGTTGCACCGGCGATATTACTTGCTGTTAAATTAATTGTTGAACCCGTGCAAAGTGGCGAGTTGCTTCCTGCAACAGGAGCCGCAGGAGTTGGATTTACGATAACAGAGATCGTAGAACTTCCGCTTCCGCAACCCATCACACTTACAACAACACTATATGTTCCCGCCATACCTGCTGTTACACCGGTAATAGTCGGATTTTGTACTGAAGAAGTAAATCCACCCGGACCTGTCCAGCTGTATGTTGCACCTGCAATAGTTTGTGCAGTTAAGAACATGGTTTGTCCGATGCAAGCCGGGTTAGTCGCTGTTAATGTAGGAGAGCTCGGCACATCATAAACTGTTACACTTACAGTTCCGGCAGGGCCGGGACAACCGGCAACAGTAGCAAAAACAGAGTAGACACCGGTTGCTAAAGATGTCGCTCCGACAATTGTTGGATTTTGAATACCGGAAGAAAAACTATTTGGTCCGCTCCAGCTATAAGTTGCGCCCGGAATATTACTGGCAGTTAAATTGATGTTCGATCCTGCGCAAAGAGTTGGAGTACCACCTGCCGTTGGAGCAGGAGGAGCAGGATTAACAGTCACACTTGTTGTACTGATAGGGCTGTTACAACCTGCAACATTTACTGTTACTGTATAATTTCCACTCGCTAAAGTAGAAGCGTTTGTTATTGTAGGGTTTTGAATATTAGATGTAAATGAATTTGGTCCTGTCCAGCTATATGTAGCACCTGCAACGGTTGAAGCAGTTAAACTTAAAGTTTGTAAAGCGCATATAGGTGCATTAGATCCTGCAGTTGGCGAAGCAGGAATTGGATTTACAGTCACGCTGATTGTTGAATTTGTTCCTGTACAACCTGCAACCGTAACATTTACAGAATAAACTCCGCTTGCTAAAGTTGTAGCAGCCGGAATAGTTGGATTTTGAACGTTTGAAGTAAATGAGTTCGGCCCGCTCCAGTTATAAGTTGCACCGGCAATCGCAGTAGAAGTTAAACTTAAAGTAGATCCTGCACAAATTGGTGAGTTAGAACCGGGAGTTGGAGAACCCGGGATCGGATTAACAACAACATTTGTAGTTCCATTCGGACCAGTACAACCTGCAACAGTTGCTCTTACAGTATAAATACCTGCCGCTAAAGTTGTAGCGCCAGGAATTGTTGGATTCTGAATATTTGCTGTAAATGTATTCGGGCCTGTCCAGCTATAAGTTGCGCCTGCAATTGGAGAAGCAGTTAAACTAATTGTTGAACCTGCGCAAAGCGGAGAGTTGCTTCCTGCGGTTGGAGCGGCAGGAGTTGCATTAATAGTAACTGCAACTGTTGAAGTCGCGCTTCCACAACCCATTACAGTAACAAATAAACTATAGGTTCCATTCGCAGCCATTGTAACAGCAGGAATGGTTGGATTCTGAACGTTTGATGTAAATGTATTCGGACCTGTCCAGCTATAAGTTGCACCAACGATCGGTGTTGATGTTAAACTTAAAGTTTGTCCCGAACAAACAGGTGAGTTACTTCCTAACGTTGAAGAAGCGGGAATACCATATACAGTTACACTAACAGTTCCTGCAGGACCAGTACATCCTGACACAGTTGCAGTTACTGAATACATACCGGTTGCTGCAGTTGTCGCTGCAACAATAGTAGGATTTTGTGTTGTTGATGTAAATGAGTTTGGACCTGTCCAGTTATAAGTTGCACCTGCAATATTACTTGCAGTTAAATTGATATTTGAACCTGCACAAAGAGTCGGAGTGCCGCCCGCCGTTGGTGCTGCAGGAGTTGGATTCACTACTACTACACCTGTTCCGATTGGACTAGTACAACCGGCGACAACTGCTCTTACAGAGTATGTACCGGCAGCCAAAGTTGTAGCGCCTGCGATCGTTGGATTCTGTAAGTTAGAAGTAAAACTGTTTGGTCCGTTCCACGTATAGGTTGCGCCCGCAACAGGTGTTGCAGTTAAGCTTAAAGTTTGTCCTGAACATAAAGGCGAGTTAGAACCAACTGTAGGCGAAGTAGGAATTGGATTTACAGTAACGCTTATAGTAGAATTAGTTCCTGTACAACCGGCAACTGTAACGTTAACAGAGTAAACACCCGTTGCTAATGTTGTTGCTCCGGCAATTGTTGGATTCTGAACGTTTGAAGTAAATGAGTTTGGACCTGTCCAGTTATAAGTTGCACCTGCAATATTACTTGCAGTTAAATTTAAATTCGATCCCGCACATATTGGAGAGTTAGATCCTGGTGTCGGTGATCCCGGAATCGGATTCACTGTTACAGTTGTTAATCCGTTCGGACTTGTACAACCGGCAACAACTGCTCTAACGGTGTACACACCTGCTGCTAAAGTTGTAGCGCCGGGAATTGTCGGATTCTGAACATTTGAAGTAAATGCATTTGGTCCGTTCCATGTATAAGTAGCGCCTGCGATAGGAGAGGCGGTTAAATTAATTGTTGAACCTGCACAAATTGGTGAGTTATTACCTGCAGTTGGTGCAGCAGGAATAGGATTAACTGTTACAGAAATGGTTCCACCAGGTCCCTGGCATCCTGCAACTGTAGCGCGAACAGTATAAATACCGCTCGCTAAAGTTGAAGCACCCGCAATTGTCGGGTTCTGCAAGTTTGATGTAAATGAGTTAGGTCCGTTCCAGGTATATGTAGCGCCTGCGATTGGCGAAGCGGTTAAACTTAAAGTTGATCCCGCACATATAGGAGAGTTCGCTCCTGCAGTCGGTGCAGCAGGAATAGGATTCACAGTTACGCTGATGGTTCCTACAGGTCCCGGACAACCGGCAACAGTTGCGCTTACGGAATAAACGCCGGTTGCTAAAGTGGTAGCACCTGGTATAGTTGGATTTTGAACGTTTGAAGTAAATGAGTTTGGCCCTGTCCAGTTATAAGTAGCACCTCCGATAGCAGAGGCAGTCAAACTTAAAGTTGAACCGGCACATAAAGGTGTATTAGCACCTGCTGTCGGAGCTGCAGGAGCAGGATTCACAACTACAGTTACAGTTCCTGCGGGTCCCTGGCAGCCGGCAACAGTTGCTCTAACGGAGTATACCCCTGCGGCTAGTGTTGAAGCACCGGCGATCGTTGGATTTTGTAAATTAGAAGTAAATGAGTTTGGTCCGTTCCATGTATAAGTAGCACCTGCAATCGGCGAAGCACTTAAACTTAAAGTTTGCCCTGCACATAAAGGCGAATTAGCTGTCGCAGTTGGAGAAACAGGAGTTGGATTTACAGTTGCTGTTGTTGTTCCACCGGGTCCCTGGCAACCAGATACTGTTGCGATAACGGTATAAACACCGGCTGCTAATGTTGTGGCGCCTGCTATTGTAGGGTTCTGGACATTGGCTGTAAAACTATTGGGCCCCGTCCAGCTATATGTAGCACCGGCTATAGGACTCGCGGTTAAATTGAGAGCGGATCCCGCACATATTGGCGAGTTATTACCGGCAGTTGGTGCTGCGGGCAATGGATTCACTACAACGTTAACTGTTCCATTTCCACTTGTACAACCGGCAACTGTAGCATTAACAGAATAAACTCCGGCAGCGAGCGTTGATGCACCTACGATTGTCGGATTCTGAACCGCAGAAGTAAAACTATTTGGTCCGTTCCAACTATAAGCTCCACCCGAAACAGAGGATGAACTTAAAGCTAAATTTTGTCCCGCACATAAAGGTGAATTAGAACTAACAGTTGGCGTAGCGGGTACTGTATTTACAGTTACTGCAACTGTGCCTGGAGGACTTGTACACCCGGAAACGGTAGCGGTTACAGAATATGTTCCTGCATTTGCAAGAGTGACGCCGGAAATAGTTGGATTTATTAATGTAGATGTAAAACCTCCGGGACCTGTCCAGCTATAAGTCGCACCGGCAGTAAAACTGGCAGTTAAACTTAGAGTCTGGCCAACACATAACGGTGTGTTCGCACCGGCAATAGGAGCTGCGGGAACGAAAGGAGGACAGTTAACAGTATTTCCCTGGTAATCACGAACCACTTCACTCAATAAAACTCCTGCACGATACTCAGACACTTTCACCCCAAATACATATTGTCCAAGCGAGTTTGCAACGCCGGTCATCCATCCTGTCGGGCTAAGTGTAACACTTGGCGAAGGTGAGTTAAAAGGGCTGTTAGCAGAATATCCGGGCTGCCAGGTAACCGGGTTCACAAATAAAGTGTTGTTTGGAAATAATGGAGGGTTCGGTGTATTGTTGTACGGCGTGTACATTGAATAAATAAGGTTATCTCCATCAACATCTGTGGCAGAGCAGTTGATAGAAAAAGAATTCGTTGCACAGAAAATAAGTGGTGGGAGATTATTAAAATAGGGACTGCTATTTGCCATGAACGTATTATCATATACGTTTACCATATCAAAATAATATTGTTCATCGTTAGGTGAATTCGCACCGTGGGCTGTACGAACAAATATTTGAATGGTATTTCCAATTAAACCGGTGGCAGTTGCAAAGATGTTCGCATCAAAGTCATTGAAGCGTTGACCATTTACCGGGAACAGAACTTTTGGACCGCCATTCAATGAGTAGAATACTTTTATAGAGTCGCTGTTCTCTAATGTATTTCCTACAGGATCAGAATAATTCACGCTTAAATTAACACCTAAAGCATAAGTATTGATAGGAATAACCTGCGATGCCCAAATAACATGTCCTGCAGTTCCGCTGTTCTGACTTATAATTTCAAATAATCCATTATTGACCTGCGCCGTCGGAAGAGGGGCAGCTACATTTATTGTACGGGTCCACGCTGTTGGCCCGGCATCTACTGTTGTTCCATTAGCCAAATTAAAATCTTCACTCCACACTGTGTTATAGCAAGGGATGTAAGCATAAAAAGTTTCACCAGCAGCACCAGGACCTACAATATTTGAAATACTTCCGTTCCGGCAACAAACCGACCAGACAATATGCATACCTCCCGGCGAGGGAGCAAGATTAACAGTATTCGTATATATCCTTTGTTCAACACATGGTAAAACGCTTGGAGAAGTTGCACAGGGTGGTAATACCGGAGGGATTGGAGTTACAGTTCCGCCATTTGCCGTAAAGTTCCTGCTCGGAGCAAATACAGATCCATCAGCTTGCAATACAGTAAAAGTTACAGCTGCAGGAAATGCCGCTGAACCTGCTCCGCAATCACGGTACAAGATCATTTGTACCGTATAATTATTTCCGCCATTATATGTATAGGTGATCACACCTCCGACAATATGTGTCGAGAATCCCTGGAAAGGGAATATGACCAGGAACAAAAAAGCTAAAATGAAATTACGGATGTATTTATTTACCCAAACCGCATCTAAAACCTTAGAGGCGGAACAAATAGTGTTAGGGGTAAAATTGACAGGCTTGTAATTTTTTACCATAGTGGGCAGGGTTTAGGGGTCCTACATTTTAATTGTACGTTAATAAATGCTAAAGGGTTCTGTTAATTCGACAAAAGAGGATTATCTAAATACGAATTTTCATTAATCAACTATATATTATTGATTTATAATTAGTTATTATGTTGTAAAATTCTTACTTTTTCTTGACAAAATCGCAGTTCGGGGCCATTACGCATTCTTCACAATGGGGGTTTGTCGGGCGGCAGGTTTCGCGGCCTAAAAAAGAAATATCCATTCCAACTCCCCAATCTTTTTGAGGCATCGCTTCCATTATTTGTTTTTCAATTTTTTTCGGATCGGTTCCTGTAGCAATTCCAATTCTTGGTGCAACTCTCAGCACATGAAGATCAACAATAACGCCTTCAGGTTTTATTCCTGCCTCTCGCATGATCACATTAGCAGATTTTCTTCCTATCCCAGGTAATTCAATCAGCTCTTCCATCGTTAATGGAATATTTTTATCATCCTTTATTTTTTGTGCGAGGTTGATCAGCCAATTCGCTTTATTTCCAAAGTTGCGGACTTTACTTATGAATTTGATCAGAGAATCCACATCGGCTTTAGCTAAAGCTTTCATGTTTGGAAATGCTTTAAAAAGATCCGGTGCAATTTTATTGATGTTCTTATCTGAATCCTGTGCTGATAAGATCACCATCACCAACAATTGGTAAATGCTTTTGTACTCTAAAGGATGAGGTTTGTCTTTGTACTTTTTGATTAGCGGTTTGAATGCTTCCGGCCAGTTGGTTTTGCCCATAAATGTGGATTTATGCCATAAAAATAACTATTTTTAAAACAATTGTGACTTTTTGAAACGCTGTTATTATGGTAATTAAAAGGGACACAAATGTTAACGACCATTCATATGACAGAGATCGCTTCTTACCATCTCACCGCCGAAGAAATTTCTTTGGAAGAGAAGCAGATAAAAGCTGCACAGGCCAATCCCAGGGATTTCGAGCCTTTGTATAAACGATATTTTCAGAGGATCGCCAATTACATTTATCATCGTGTGGAAGATAAAGAAACCGCTTTCGAATTGACATCACAGGTGTTTTATAAAGCTTTGGAAAATCTTCCTAAATATAAACCCATGGGCGTTCCTTTTTCTGCATGGTTATTCAGAATTGCAGGAAATGAAATGAATCAATATTTCAGAAAAAATAAGACCATGCGCGTTTTAAGTATTGATCGCGATGGGTTAGGTGAGTTGAAAGGCGATATGGAAGAAAATGATCAGCCTGAAATTGATAAACAGTTGTTTGAAGCTTTACAAACTTTAAAAGAAGAAGACATGGAATTAGTGAACATGCGTTTTTTCGAGAAGCGTTCTTTTAAAGAGATCTGTGAGATATTAGATATGAACGAAAGCGCGTGTAAGATGAAGTTATACCGTATTCTCGAAAAATTAAAACAACACTTAACACTAGCCACTAAGCACTAAACTCTAACCACTAAAAAATTTTGCCATGAGCAAGTACAAGATAAAAACAGATAAACAACCGCTAACCGAAAGGGATATTGCCGGCAATATGAACTTTGATAAATTCTATTCGGGTTATTCAGCTGCTAAAACTTCCTGGTTAACTAAAGGCATGAAAACCTTTTTAGGTGGAACTATTGCAACGGTTGTAGTGGTAACATTAACATTTGCGATCTATAAATCCATAAAACATAAAGATTCAGAAGCAGCACAAGCCTTTATAAATCCACCTGTGCCGGAAATGAATTTGGTGTCTGACGAATTTGTTGTGGATAATAATAAAGATACAACCATTGTTTACAAAACCGGAACTGTAATTTACGTCCCTGCTAATTCTTTTAAAACAAAAGATGGAAAGGACGCGAAGAAAAAAGTAAAAATAAAATATCGTGAATTCCACGATCAGATCGATCAGATCTTTAGTGGCATCCCAATGAATTATGATTCAGCAGGAATTATCCGTCCGTTCGAATCTGCAGGTATGTTCGAAGTACTGGCTTTTGAAGATGATTCAATACCTGTATACTTAAAGGACGGAAAAACATTAAAAGTGAATTTAATTTCACATAACGAAGAGAACAGGTTCAATGTTTATTATTTGGATACTGTCGCGAAAAAATGGGAATTGAGGCAGCAGGAAACTAAAGCACACAAGGAGGAATTGGATAAATTAAGTAAAGAGAAAGACGAATTCTTATCAAAACATAATTTACTCGATCCTTCTAAACTGATCACACCAAGAAAAGCAAATGCTTCACTTAATAATTTTACAATTGATTATGATAAAGAAGAATTCCCGGAACTGGGAGTGTATGATGGTGTAAAATTTGAAGTGAACCCGAACGATCCTAACTATACCAACGAATTCAGAAATACAGTTTGGGAAGATGTGTTCATCAGTCGTCACCCCGACGGAAAGAATTATATTCTCACATTCAAAGTAAGGAAGCAAAGTACAAGTATCACAGCTAATCCGGTTTTTGATGAAAAGAATTTTGAAACAGCTATGAAAGAATATGAGAAGATCCGTTTACATCACAGTAAGATCGTTAAGGCGCAGGCAGATTCCTTGAACAGACTGGAACAGGAAGCTGATGCACATGTGATGCGAAGTAATTATAAGAACGAGCGATTTGAAGCTTATGTTCATGGTGGATCAATATACAGATCCATAGTTGTTGGTGCCACAGGTTTTTGGAATTTTGACAGGCCGCTTAACAACACTGAAATATATTCGGTTAAAACCGGAACTCCTGTAAATGGTGATCCTAATTATTATGGCGAAAGAGTAGAAGGAAAATTACCTACTGCATATTTCACTAACGAAACTGATGGGAATAAAATAAATGTTCGTGGTGTATGGTTTATGAAGAGAAGTATAAATGCTACTTTTCCAATAGGTCCGGCTGATTTTACTGAATTTCCTGTAACAGTTGTGAATGGTGCTGATCTTTTAATTGTAATAGCAAATAATTATAAAGTGTATTATTTGAAGGATGAAAAATTAAAAACCACTGATCTTTCAGGTAAGGAGATCACTTTTAAGTTGAAAGAAATTAATTGTAACGGAGCCGGTAAAAGAGCTGATCTGGAGCGTATTAGAGAAGCAATAGGAATTTAAATGCGTTTAACATCCTTAGCCATATTCATTTTTATTTCTTCCTTGTGTTTTTCTCAAGGCAAGACCTCTGTTATTAAAGTACGGGCAGGTATGGCGAAGTGCGAATTTATTTGTCCTGAGAAATTTTACCTTGAAAGTGAGGCAGATGTTACTATAAAAGTAAAAGGACGTAATCCTAAAATTGATGTGCGTGTAAAGGGTTGTGAGATTCGTTCTGTAAAAGGGAATGTATATCATTTGCGGTTTTTAAATCCCGGCGTTTCTGTTATTACCGTTTACCAGGTAACGGAAAAAGGAAGCAGGATAATAGGCGTGAAAAAGACAGATATCGTTCCGCCTCAATTTTATTTCTGTGGTTTAAAAATAGATTCCTCATCAAAGGTTCTGAAATTGGGTAAGATGCACTTGTATGCTTATTCAGAGATCTATAAAACTAAACTTCCTGTAAATAAATTCTACATGTTATATTATAAAGACTTCTCGGCTTCAGTTAAAAAAAGCAGGAAGCCAATTGCTGATACGATTAGAGCGGATACATGTAAGTTAACCAAAGCGATGCGCGAAAGGTTGAGGTATTTCCAGCCAAAAAGTGATAAGATCTATTTTTACGGACTTTATGTTACACTTCCTGATAAGTCCATCCGTCCGCTCGAACCCGTAGAATTACAGGCTGGTATGGATACCATAATTAATGATTACAGTGTTATTTATTGGTTAAGAAGGAAGCAACTGTAACCTCTGAATTCCTTTATTAGCGGGCTTTTTGGCCTCTATTTAACATTTCGCTTAAAATAATTTATGGAATAAGTTTTTGGGCTGCATCTCAATATTAAAAGTTTAACATTTTAATATATATCGTCATGCAAACCACAAAAACAAAAAAACTATCGCACATCTTTGCAATAGCAGCTTTAACAGCTTCTGTAATTGCATGGATCACGCCGGCTTCATATTATCAAGCGGCAATGGAGAACGACCTGATAAAGTCGTTACGCAAAAAATTGACCGAGTATAATGCACATGCACCGGAAGACAGGGTGTATCTGCAACTCGATAAACCATTTTATGCTCCCGGAGATGATATCTGGTTCTCGGCATATATACGTGATGGTTTAAGTTTAAAACCTTCCGGCAAAAGTGATATCGTTCACATCGAATTGATCAGTCCGAAAGGCACGATCGAAAAACGCATTAATGTTATTGCGAAAAATGGTAAAGCTGCAGGCGATTTTATGTTAGATAAAGAAGCTTTAGGAGGTATGTATAAGATCCGTGCCTATACGAACTGGATGAAGAACGAAGGAAAAGACAACCAGTTCGAAAAAGAGCTTCAGGTACAAGATGTAATTCTTCCGAATCTGAAAATGAAATTAGATTTCGAGAAAAAAGCATTTGGTGCAGGCGATGAGGTGATCGCGAAACTGGAGTTAAATACCAATGAGAATAAACCTTTGGCTGATCATAAAGTGAAAGTTGTTGCTAACCTTAACGGACAAAAATTAATCGAGAAAGCTGAAGTTACGGATGAGAACGGTATGCGTTATATTAAATTCAATTTACCTAAAGAGTTAAAAACAAATGATGGTTTATTGAATATAATGATCGATTATAACGGAAGTACAGAAAGTATTTCGCGTTCTATTCCAATTATATTGAACAAAGTAGAGTTCACTATGTTCCCTGAAGGTGGTGACCTTGTTTGCGGTTTAGATAACAATGTAGCATTCACAGCTAAAAATGAATTTGGAAAACCTGCAGATGTAGAAGGTGTTGTTTTAACTGAAAAGGGAAGTAAAGTAGCAAGTTTCTCGAGTTTTCATCAAGGGATGGGTTCTTTTAAATTCAACCCTCAAAGCGGCGAAACTTATCATGTAAAAATCACAAAGCCTGAAGGGATCACTGAAATATTTAAAGTACCATCTGTTTTAGAACGTGGTTATGTTTTAAACATTGATAATAGTAAATTAGGTGAAGTAGCGGTGAATATCAATACAACTGAAACTGAAAAATTAGCTGTAGTTGCACAGGTTCGCGGTAAACTGTATTATTCAACTTTAGTTGATGCTAAACCGGGAAGTAATAAATTCATTTTCTCAACAGATGAATTTCCTATTGGCGTTGCACAGATCACTTTATTCGATTCAAAAGGAATAGCACGCGCTGAACGTTTAGCATTTGTGAACAAACACAAGCAATTGAATATTTCTGTTGATACGGAAAAAGAAAAGTACTTGCCACGCGAGAAAGTAAGAATGACATTAACTGTAAAAGATGAGCGAGGTCTGCCAATGCCGGCAAATTTATCAATGGCAGTTGTGAACGATCAGTTATTATCGTTCGCTGATGATAAATCAGGAAATATCTTATCGCAATTATTATTACAACAAGACCTGAAACAAAAAGTAGAAGAACCTGCTTTTTATTTCAATGCTAAAGAACCGAAAGCAGATAAAGCTTTGGATTATGTAATGATGACCTCAGGCTGGAGACGTTTTAGCTGGGAAAAATTAATGGAAGAGGAATTACCTGCTATCAATTATTTAGGTGAGCGTGCTATTATCGCAGGACAAATTTTCAATGGGGAAGACAGTAAGCCAATGTCGGGTGTGAAAATTAAAATTCCGGGCGGGGTTGAATACGAATCAGATTCTGACGGAAAATTTTCGCTTAAAAAGGTAGATCTTTCTTCTCCTGTTTCTTTAATATTCAATTCTGAAGGATATTATCAGCAATCGCAGTATCTGCAGGATTATAATCAGAATTTAGTGTTGTATATGTACAAAAAGAATTACAACTACTATGGTTATAATACGACAAGCAAACACAGGGCTAAATCCGGAAAGTCTGCTGGCGCACCTTCAGTTGTGGATATGGAAGATATCGCTTTGGCACCGGTGGCCGGTATGGTGAACGAAAAGGCGCCGATGTTAGATAACCTGGCAGCGAATAAAGCAGAACTTAGAAAAGAAGCTCAACCTGATGCTTCAAAGAAAAAAGAAGATGCTTTCAAGCAAGTAGAAGGTAAAAAAGTGACTCGCGATCAATCTAAGGCCGAAGAACAAAAAAGAAACAATAATAACGGACCGAAGGATATTGCCCAGGAAGATGCAAAAGTTGTAAGTCAATCTGTAGCTGATCGCCGTTTTGATAAAAATGCAGGTGATGACCTGGATGAATGGGATGGTGAGCGAATGAATGGGAAAGCGATCCAAACTTACTATCGTGCCCGTCAATTCTATGCGCCTACTTACGAAAAACAGGAGAATGTTGAAACACGTACTGATTTCCGCAATACAATTTACTGGAATCCGAATGTTGAAGTAGGCTACAGCGGCAAAAAAACAATTGAGTTCTATACTTCTGATGATATCACCTCTTTCAGAACAACTATTGAGGGTATTGGTTCAGACGGAACTGTTGGCCGTACAGAAAAAAATATCTTTACTCAGTTACCTTTCAATATGTCAACCAAAATTCCGGTTGAAGTAGCAACTGAAGATTTTGTGTCAATCCCTTTAACTCTGAAAAATAATACGAATGGTCCTTTAGGTGGTGTGATCACAATTACAGCTCCTGATGGATTGAAAGAATTAGCAACTGTTCCTAGCGTACAAACGATTATGCCCGGTGCTGCTAAAACAATTTATTTAGATTATAAAGTGTTGGATAAGATCGGGACCGGTGAATTCACAATTGCATTCAAAGCTTGTGGTTTAGGCGATGCATTCACCCAGAAAATAAAGATTGCACCTAAAGGTTTCCCTGTGCAAACTTCATTCTCTGCACAGGAAGTTGAGAAAGAATATACTTTCGAGATCAATAAATTAGTGAATGGCTCATTAAAAGCGACTTTCACAGCTTTCCCGAATGTAGTTTCTGACTTGATGAAAGGTGTAGAAGGAATTTTGCAAGAGCCTTACGGTTGTTTCGAACAAACGTCCTGTACTGCTTATCCGAATGCAATGGTGCTGGATTATTTAAAATCAACTGATAGCAAAGACACCAAAACATTGGCAAAAGCAACTGATCTGTTGAACCGCGGTTACAAGCGCCTGACCACTTTCGAATCTAGTGAAAAAGGTTACGAGTGGTTTGGTGCAAATCCGGCTCACGAAGGTTTAACAGCTTATGGTATCATGGAATTTGTGGATATGAAAAATGCCGGTCAGGATATCGATCAAAAAATGTTAGACCGTACTGCTGAGTGGCTGATCAAGCATAAAGATGGTAAAGGTGGTTTCCAAAGAGAAAAACATGCGTACCATGATTTCGGAAGGATCAGCGATGATATTTTAAATTCTTACATCGTGTATGCATTAACAGAAGCAGGTTATACGGATATCAAAAAAGAATTTGAAACCTCGTACAAAAAAGCAATGGATACAAAAGATCCTTACATGTTAGCAATGATGACCAATGCGGCTTATGCAATGAAGGAAACAACAAAAGGTGATGAAGCATTGAATGCTTTAGTGAAGCAGCAAGCAAAAGATGGAAGCTTCACAGGTTCTTCTCATTCTATCACTTATTCGCAAGGACAGTCGTTAACTATTGAAACATCAGCTTTATCTATCATGGCAATTTTAAATTCGAATGGTAAACATGCAGGTGCTTTGAATAATACAGTTCAGTTCTTGACAAGCACTCGCAGTGGTTCAGGAGTATTCAGCTCTACTCAAGGAACGATCTTAGCTCTTAAAGCTTTAACTGAGTATGCTAAGTTCAGCAAAAAAACAACTGAAGATGGTACCATCGAAATTTATATTGATGGCAAAAAAGCGATCACTAAAACATACAAAGCCGGAGATAAAGGTGCAATCGTAGCTGAAGGTTTAGAAGAATTCATTAAGGGTGAAGGTAAGCACGAAGTAAAAGTAAAATACATTGGTGTAAAAACTCCTCTTCCTTATTCAATGTCGATCAACTGGAGTACTTCTTTACCTAACAGTGATAAGGAATGCGCTATCGATCTTAAAACAAAAATGGCAAGCAAAACTGCCAATGTAGGGGAAACAGTTCGCTTAACGGCTACTATCACTAACAAGAAAGCAGAAGAAGTACCAAGTACGATGGCGATCATTGGTATACCTGCAGGTTTCACTGCCCAACCATGGCAGTTAAAAGAATTGCAAGAGAAAAAAGTGTTCGATTACTATGAAATTAAAGGTAACAACATTGCGATCTACTACCGGGGCATGGGACCAAAAGCTGTAAAAGAGATCAACTTAGATCTTAAAGCAGAAATGCCGGGTGAGTATGATGCGCCTGCTTCAGCAGCTTACTTGTACTACACTAACGAATTCAAAACATGGAGTGCTACCGATAAAGTAACTATCAAAAAAGCAAACTCATAGTCGGGATGGGGATCACGATGAAATATAAATTGGATAGGAGGAGATTGATTCTCTTCCTGTCCTTTTTGTATTTAACTATTACTATCAATGCCCAAACCACTTTCGATATCAACGATCCCCGTAATCCGCATTGTCCTTGCCATAAATATCAGAAGTTAGCGGATGAAGAATACGCTAAATTAATCCGGATGAAGAATAAAGGAAATGGAGAAGTGGCAAGCAGATCAAATCTTCGGGAAGATAAGATCCGTAAAAACCGGGTTGATAGATACAGAAAACAAAAGCATAAAGCCAGGGATAAAAAAATAAGAACTCCGCGTTGGATCTATAAATTCAAAAATTGGGCGATATGGAAAAGGATAACGGATCCGGGTAAATGCCCGATATGGAATGACCGGTAAATTAATTCACATCTTTACCTGCTTCCAGCTTTTTAATCATGCCTTCAATAGCAGCTTTGTTGGGTGGATTTGGAGCTAATGGCAAAGCAAGTTTAGCATTTGCTAAGGCTGTTTTATAATCACCAACTGCAGAATAGCCCCTGGTTAAGCCAGCGTAGGTTGTAAATTGTTTTGGATTTTTAGCTGCGTTCGTTTTAAAGATCTCTAAGGCCTCTTTACTTTTTTTCTGAGCTAATAATTGTTTTCCATAAAAATGCAGGTCATTCATAGAGCCTAATGGTAACGCAGCTTTCATAGCTGAATCAGCTTGAGTTTTCCTTCCTAAACTTTCAAGAATGCTCGATTTTGTACTCAAGGTCTGAAAATTTTTCTGGTACAGAACTGCATTGTTAATCCAACCTAATCCTTCTTCTAAATTAGTATTATGCTGCAAACAAAATGTTGCCGCTTGTTCAAATGCCTGCCAGCTGAAACCTTTGTCGCTTTTTAATTGTTGACGGAATGCAGTTAAACTTGTATTGATCAGATCAACTTCTACTTTGAACGGAATTGAAACTTTTTCCCATTGCAATGCGATCACAGCTGAGTTATCGGTTTGATCTGTGAATTCATATTTTAACCACTCAACACTTTTGTCTAATGCAACAGGTTTTACTTTTACACGCAAAGCATCTTCTTTATCATCATAGAAAAAACTTCCCCATGCGCCATTCTCTTTCGAAAAAATAAGTATGCATTCATCTTTCCCATAAGCAACAAAGAATCCGTATTTTCCTTTGGCAAGATCTTTACCTTCTATTTTTACATCTGTAGTAAATTCAATTGTTGTATTCTCATTCGCGCCTGCTCGCCATGGAGAAGCCTTTGCTGTTCCAAAACCAAGGTTTTCGAAACCATCATGTACAACAGGTGTACTATAAATTTTTCCTTCGCGGCCTTTAACACCCGGACGATCATAAGAGATCATTACATCAGTAATACCAATACGCTCTCCGCTCCATGCTTTTTTATTTCCGCCTGGAGGAGGAGAACTTAGAGAATTAACCTGAGCTTGCGAGATGCTTAGCGTAAAAATAAACAGGAATGATGTAAAAAGTTTTTTCATGGTTTTATATTTGATTTTAAAAGTAACCCCTTTGTGTCCGGGTGTAATCACCCATAATAGGGGATTCGGATGAACGGCAAATCTAAATCGATAGAGTAGGTATTTAAATACTATTGTATTTCTGCAGGAATTTGCTTTAATTTAATGTATACAAAACTCCGGCAATATGAAGAAATTATTTACCCTTTCGATTGTTCTCTTTTCACTTTTAGTAAACGCACAGCCAACTTCTTTTTCTTCACGTGGTATCGGTGGAGGAGGTGCATTGTTCGCAGTAGCTATTAACCCGGCAAATAATAATGAGTATTATGTGTCATGTGATATGGGTGAATTATTTCATACCACAAACTTTGGTACAACATACGACCAGGTTAATTTTACCCAGTTGATAGGCGGTCATAATTCAAAAGTATGTTATACGAATTCGGTTGGTTTATTGTATTCAGTAAGCTATGCAAACAATATGGTGGTGCCCATGAAAAGTACCGACAACGGAGTAAATTGGACCGCGCTTTCGGGGAATCCTGATAATACGGAAGAAACATTCAGTATTGATGCGGATTACAATAATCCTTTGCGCGTAATTATTTCTTATTACGGGGAAATTCATTTTTCAAATAATGGCGGAAATACGTTCACCCAAATTCATACGGCCTTGACCGGATCAGGAAATACTGTCGGTGGTGTGTTTTGGGATGGAAATAATATTTACATAGGAACAAATGATGGCGTTTTAGTTTCAACAAACGGGGGGACTACATGGACAACTGCAACGATCACAGGTTTACCAACCAATGACCGTATCTGGAGTTTTGCGGGGGCGAAAGTTGGTTCTGTAACAAGGTTCTTTTGTATCACTGCTGATGTTGCTGATCTGTATGTTGGAATTGTTGGTTCAGATTATTTCAATTATGCAAAAGGAATTTATTCTGTTGATTACGGTGCGGGCAATTGGGTTTCAAAGAGCACCGGGATCAATCTTACTACAACATTCCCGATGTTCGTAGGTATGGCTACGAATGATATCAATACAGTTTATTTAGCGGGAAGTAATAATAATTCTGAACCGACTGTTTTAAAAACTACAAACGCCGGTACAAGTTGGGCCAATACATTCCAGACTGCAGGAAATGCAAACATTATTACAGGCTGGAGCGGACAAGGCGGAGACAGGGGCTGGAGTTATGGTGAATGTCCTTTTGGTTTAGCAGTTGCACCGAACAATGCGAATTCGGTTATTTTTGGTGATTTTGGTTTCGTACATAAAACAAGTAATGGAGGCGCAGGTTGGTCACAAGCTTATGTCAATGCAGCTGATCAGCATCCGGCGGGAGCGAATACACCACCGTTCGATACCTATCAAAGTGTAGGAATTGAAAATACAACCTCATGGCAAGTGCATTGGATGAACGCGAATAATATGTGGTCGTGTTTTTCTGATATCCGAGGAATAAGAAGTACAGATGCGGGAAATTCATGGTCGTTCAACTATACAGGTTACAACGCCAACTCTTCTTACCGTATTGTTCAGCATCCTACTAATGGAACTTTATATATGGGAACATCGAACATTCACGATATGTATCAAAGCACACGTTTACAGGATGCGATCCTGGATGCTACAGATGCTAATGGAAAAATAATGTATTCAACAAACAATGGAGCTTCATGGACACAACTCCGGAACTTTAATCACCCTGTATTTTGGATTGCTCTGGACCCGAACAATTCTAACCGTGCCTACGCGAGTGTAATTCATTATGCAGGAGGTGCAGGAACAGGTGGAGTTTGGGTGACAAGCGATCTTAATAATTTAGCAACTTCAACATGGACATTATTACCAAATCCTCCTCGTACAGAAAAACATCCGGCGAGCTTAGTGGTTTTGAATGACGGAAAATTAGTAGCTACTTATTCCGGAAGAAGAACAAGTGCCGGTGCTTTTACAGCGAGCTCCGGGGTTTTCATTTATGATCCTGCAACTAATACATGGTCTGATGTTTCACATACAGGTATGTATTACTGGACAAAAGATATTGTGATCGATCCGAATGATCCTTCTCAAAATACATGGTACGCGAATGTATTCAGCGGATGGGGCGGGCCACCAAATGGTTTAGGAGGAATTTATAAAACAACGAACCGTGGAACGAGCTGGACAAAATTAACAGGCACAACTTTAGACCGTGTAACATCTTGCACTTTCAACCCTTTGAATCCAAATCAAATTTACATTACAACAGAAGGACAAGGTCTATGGATCAGTCATAATATTAATAACGTAACACCAACATTTTCAATGGTGCCAAGTTATCCTTTCCATCAACCGGAGCGCGTCTTCTTTAATCCTTATGTACCGGGTCAAATTTGGGTAACCAGTTTTGGAAACGGTATGAAAACGGGAACTGTTACAACTACAGGAATTGCAGAATTTACTGATGTTGAGAATGGAAATGAAATTTATCCGAATCCTGCAGTTAATGAGATCACGATCAAAACAGATTTTAAGTCAACTGATAAAGGAATGGTTGTTGTGAGAGACATTACAGGAAGAAAACTATATGAAGGTGAATTAAATTCAGAAACCAAAGTTGATATTTCAAATTTTGCCACCGGAACATACGTTGCTTCAATTTATCTGAACGGAAGTTTAGTAAAAACAAGGAAGTTTGTAAAAGTTGAATAGTATGAGCGATCTTAAAACAAAAATAACCGACGATAGCGTTGAAGATTATATTGAAGCTTTAAAGAACGAAAGGCAAAGAAAAGATTCTTTAGTTCTTTTGAAGATGATGAAAAAGATCACCAAAGCTACTCCAAGATTATGGAGTCACGGTGCTATCGGTTTCGGGTCCTATACTTACAAAGGTGCAAGCGGACGGACAGGAGAGTGGTACATCACCGGTTTTTCTCCGCGCAAGCAAAATATTTCGATTGTTCTTATGGCCGGTTTTGGTCATAACAAAGATCTGCTAAAAAAATTAGGTAAGCATAAGACCGGCGGCGGATGTTTGTACATTAATTCATTGGAGGATGTAGATAAAAAAATTCTGGAAGAATTAATCAGATCAAACACCAAAAAGTTCGCTGAAATTCAGAAAAAGAAATCCTAAAACATCTAAATGTTAAAAAGAAGTAGTTTTTCACATTCTTTACGGGATAAATCAGGCTTTTCCACTACAAATTAAAGATTATATTTGTTTCACTCTGAAGAGAGTTAAAAGCAATGGAACAAGCCTCAAATAATAGTGTCGGAGCAGCACCTTTTTCGTGTACGTTCAATCCGCAGTTACCCGAGCTATTATTGAAATTGAAATGCAGCATCGCTATCTCAACATACCAGGCCAACAAACTTATTTTCATTAGTCCTGTTGACGAGAACCGCATCACGCAATTGCCGCGTGATTTTGTGAAGCCAATGGGTTTCGAAATTGCGGGTGATAAAATGATATTGGCAACAAAAGACGAAGTTCATTATTTCGAAAATTCTAAAGACCTCGCTAAACACTACCCGAATAAACCAAGCACTTACGATAGTTTATTTTTACCACGTACCACTTTTTATACAGGACAAGTGGACATGCATGATGTTGCATTAGGTAATGATGGGATTTGGGCGATCAATACTTCTTTTTCTTGTTTGTGCCAGGTAACAGGTAATTTTAATTTCATTCCTAAATGGAAGCCTTCTTTTATCTCTGATCTTGTTTCAGAAGACCGTTGTCATTTGAACGGATTGGTTATGGTGAATGGTAAACCGAAATATGTTACCGCTTTAAGCCAAACAGATGCACACCAGGGCTGGAGAGAGAATATTGTGAATGGCGGTGTTCTGATAGATGTTGAGACGAACGAAATCATTCTTGATAAATTACCAATGCCGCATTCGCCGCAGATCCATAATGGTTCATTCTATTTGCTTTTATCTGCAACAGGTGAATTAGTTAAAGTGGATGTCAAAGCAAAGAAGTATGAAGTGATTAAAAAGTTTGAAGGTTTTTGCAGGGGGATGGATATAGTTGGTGATCATGCATTTGTTGCCTTGAGTAAATTGCGTAAGAATTCTTCAACCTTCGCCAAACTTCCGTTCGCCGATAAAGCTGGAATTGCCGGAGTAAAAATTGTTCATCTGCCAACTAAAGCTATAATTGGAGAACTGACCTATCTGGCAAGTGTTGATGAGATCTATGCCCTGAGAATTTTGCAGGATAGTATCCGTCCAAATATTCTGAACACCATAAACCCATTGCATAAGTATTCTTTAAGTATTCCGGGGAAGACCTTCTGGGCCAAACCTGATGAACAAAGCCAATAATAACAGTATATTTACAAACCAAAAAAAGCACAATGAATAAAAACTACAATTACAATGAGTTGGTCAGGTTTTACAACCGGAGCCTAAAAAAATTGAGAAGCTTGCTGGCGCTCGGAAAGAATCCGTATAAGCAGGATATTCTCACACGCCGTATCACGCGTTTAGCTGAATTGTTGAAAGGTATGCAAACACAACTTAAACTTAGTCATGCAACTGCAGTGTTAGCAACAGGTTTTGTTATGTTTCAACCCAATGCAGCAAAAGCACAATCATTTCCAACTATAGTTGCAAACCCTTATGGTTTAACTGCAGTTCCAACTGCATCAGCAGCATGGTCCACACCTTGGTTTGTTGACCTTGATAACGATGGAGATAAAGATATCATGAGTGGTTCAGGGCCCGGTGATTTTTACTATTACCAAAATACCGGAACACCTTCAGTTCCGTCTTTCTCTGCACCTGTAATGAATCCTTTTGGTTTAAGCGCACCTTATTCTACGTATTCACAATCTAGTTTTGTGGATATTGATAATGATGGCGACCTGGATATGTTCGCCGGTGTTCAAAGCGGAGACATATGGTATTGGGAAAATAACGGAACGGCATCGGTTCCAAGTTTTACTTTAGGTTATACTAATCCAAATCCGTTTGGTTTAACAATCATACCTGATCCTTACGGATATTCAGCGGGTTCTTTTGTTGACATTGATAATGATGGCGACATGGATTTCGTTTCAGGAAGTTATTATGGAAATACTTATTATTATGAAAATACAGGAACTGCTTCTGCAGCTGCTTTCATTGCACCGGTAATGAATCCTTTCGGTATAACAGGTACCGGTTCAGTTTATTCGACTGCAACTTTTGTTGATCTTGATGGCGATGGCGACAAAGATATGTTCGCATGTGATGGACCTTATTTCGATTATTTCCAAAATACCGGTACAGCATCTTCTCCTGCATTTGCGCCATTAGTACAAAACCCTTTTATGTTAACTGTCCTCACAGGAAGTTTGAACGGAGCATCTGCTTCTTTCGCAGACTTAGATGCTGATGGCGACCTTGATCTTATCTCGGGCGCTTCAAATGGAAATTTGTTCTACTTCCAGAACGCAGGCAGCACAGGTGTTGCAAAAATTGAAGAGTTCGCCGGTGTAAGTGTTTATCCTAACCCGACAACTTCGAATGTAACACTTAAATTAAATAACACTTCTGAAGCATTATCGATTCAGGTTACAAATGTACTTGGACAAGTAATTTCTACTTCTACTATCAGTAACTCAACAAATGTTATTGAATTGCCGGAAGCAAAAGGAATGTATTTTGTTAAAGTAAGTACGCTGACTGACGACAAGAGTAAAATGTTCAAGATCACAAAGAATTAATTGTTGATCTCACATAAATAAAAAAGACCCCCAACAGTATTGTTGGGGGTCTTTTTTTTGAAATGAATTTATTTTATTGTTTTACTACTTTAGTAACAAAACTATTTTTACCGCTTTCGATTTTGATGTAGTAAGTGCCCTGCGGTAATTGTGAAGTGTTCAATGTTTTTACTGTAGCACGATTCTCAAAGTAAGAGTGTAAGATACGTTTACCAACTTCATCTGTTAAACTTACTTTCACATCAGCATCCATAAAAATATTCATGCGTATGGTCACATCGTATGAGAAAGGGTTTGTTGAGATCGAGAAAGAATCTTCAAAAGTTTTTCCTTCAGATATACCTTCTGCGTTTACAGAGAAAGATAAAAGAGAGATAAAAAGTATCAGAATTTTTTTCATAATTGATTTTATGCGCCGCAAAGATATCAAAACTCTGTTCTTTTACCATACTATTTGTGTTAAATGAGGGTAGTTTTCCCCTCTAAAAGTTTCCTAAAACGATTTTAAGTACAGTGCTTGTAAGCTCACAGCTTGTAAAATGACCACTTTTTAATTTATAACCTTAAGCTAATGATGTCCCTCTTTTAACGAATATAAAAGAGGTTGCCTGAAAGCCGCTGTAATTTTGAACTATAAACATCAGGAAGATAAGTGAAGAGTCCTGAATAAAAGTTAAAGTCATGAAACGAATAATGAATTACCTGCTACTTTTTTCCTTGTTATTTTGCATGGAAAGTGTGGCACAAAAGGTACAGAACAAGCAGCCGTTGAGTAATAAAACAACTATTAAAGGAAAACGTGAATTACGGAGAGAGATGCGGATCCATAAAGCTTCTTTAGGTCTGGCTGCACAAAATGAACGTAAGGCACGCAAGGAGCACAAACTCGGAACAGCCAATCATCACGATTCAAAAGCTAAAAGACTGGGAAAAGACAGACGGAAAGCTAAAGAGAAGAAAGAGCGTGAAGAAGTGAAAGCAGCAAAAACTGAAGCGAAGAACGGACGCGAGGCAAAAGACCGTGAAGATAAGATCGTAAAAACGGAACCTTCAGACAGCGGAAAAGGTTAAATACTAAAGCACCATTCAGGTAAAAAGTACTATGGCAAAAAGAACTGATAAAAAGCAAGTCACTCCTAAGAAGGAGGGCTCTGATAAGAATAAGACCGCAGGATACAAACGGTATCCTGCACACGAGGATATCTACCGCAGGCAGAAAGAAGAAAAAGACATTGATCCGGAAGATACCACAAAATTGAAATCGCCTATAGAAGAATTGGATGAACTGAACGAAAAAGATTTTGAAGATGATCTTGTTGGAACAGATCTTGATGTGCCGGGTGCTGAATTGGATGATGATATGGAGGATATCGGAAGTGAAGATGAAGAAAATAATTATTACAGCTTGGGCGGCGATAATCATTTGTAGGCTTTAAAGAGAAGGAGGCGACCATGTTTTGTAAAATTACATCCCGCTTCAGGATCATATGTATAATAATACCGTTAGTGTATGCTTCTTCGAACGCACAAACAGATTCAACTGCGATCTACAAAAAAATTAAAGAGTTCTCAAGTAAACGGAAACTAACAACGTGGTTATACCAGGCGATCTTCGTTGATCCCAAACCACAAGAGTATCCTGTGCAGCCTGCCTCTACTGAAGAAAAAAATGTCAATCCCTACCTGAAATACGAAGGTAGGATCATAAAAAAGATAAACGTTACTGTATATGATCCGTTCGGACATTCAGTTAACGATACAATTGTCCGCAAGATCAACACATTTGAAAAAGGGGCAAACCGGGCACATATTACTACAAGGCACTGGGTAATAAAGAATAAACTTTTATTTAAGGAGAATGATGAACTGGAGGCAATAGAACTCAGCGAGAGTGAACGTTTGTTAAGGCAATCTGTTTTTATAAGTGACGCCCGTGTTTTTATCAACGAGATTAAAAATACCGACAGTATAATTGTGAATGTCCTGGTTCAGGATAAATGGGCTGTTACAGCACCGGTAATTCTTTCAGATATTTTAGTGAACGCGCGATTCAGGAACCAGAACATGTTAGGAACCGGGCAGCAATTCGAGCAGTTCGCTGAATTCAGGAAGCCAAATGAACACATCTTCAGCGGTATTTATACTATAGCCAATCTTGATAATACTTATATCTCATCGGCATTAAGTTATCATACTGATAAGGTAGGAACTCAAGTAGGCCTGGCATTCGACAGGCCGTTCTTTTCTCCTTTAACGGAATGGGCGGGCGGTGTTTCTTTGAATTATACACAACGGTTTTACGATTATTCAGATACACTCGATGGAAGAAGAAAATGCGCCAATCTTACTATGTATAATTATGATGTGTGGGCCGGAAAAAGTATCAAATTAAATACAACACGATCGTTCTTCAACCAAAGTACAAACATTATTCTCGGCGCAAGATATTATTCTTCACCGTACATTAAACGGCCTGATATTGCAGATAACATCATGAGAAGAAATCACAACACTTCTGCTTTTATCGGGAATGTCGGATTCGCTGTGCAGCAATTCTATAAAGATAAATTCATATACAGGTTCGGCGCCAATGAAGATGTTCCGGAAGGACTGATAGTTCAGCTATTGTATGGAGGTGAAAAAAAAGAGATCTCGCCTTTGCGCTATTATACAGCAATTGAGATAGCCCGGGCGAAACATTTTGATTTCGGATATCTGACATCCACTTTTTCGCATAATATCTTCTTTAGTAAGTATTCTGCTAATAATATAACTTCCCATTACAAACTTTATTACTTCAGTAACCTGTTGAGACTAGGAAAGTGGTACATGCGGGAATTTGTAAATTATAATCTGACTTATGGTGAAAATAAACCCGCGGACGAAAGAATTACATTGACCGGTAGCGACCTGTACGGTTTTAATGCCGGATCTCTTCGAGGGACCAAAAAAATGGTAACGAATTTCGAAACAGTGGCCTATGCACCGTATAACGTGATCGGTTTCCGTTTCGCACCTGTGCTTATGGTTGGTTTAGGAGTGATCGGTGATGAGAAGAATAAATTATTCCGAAGCAATTTGTACCAGGCTTATTCCCTCGGATTAATGGTGAGGAATGAGAACCTCGTAAGCAGTACATTTCAAATGACCGTTGGATTTTATCCCCTGTTGCCGGACGGTAGAAAGGAGTATGTAGTTTATAATCCGGTGCTGAGTTTTACTTTAAGGGTGAGAACTTTCCTGGTGTCGAAGCCGGCTTTCATCGCGTATTGATCTGCTTTTCATTCAATTTTTTGCGCATAGATCTTTTTTCTTCGCGGCGTTCTTTACGTTCGGCGCGTTTTTCTTTCCAGGTTTTTTTATCGGTAGTTTCTTTCTTATCTTTTTTGTTCTTTTCCTTATCCTTGAAAAAACCTTTCAATAAAAAGCTGTGTTTAGCAGCTTCCATGTTCTTTTTGAAACCTCCTGAACCTTCTTTTAAATTAACAACTGTTTTATCAAGTGTATTTGCAAAAGCAGGATCCATTAATAGTTTTCCAACTGTACCCTTTCCTTCTTTTACATTCTCCATCAGTATAGCAAGATTGTCACTTATAGTAACAGCATTTTCACCGGTTGCTTTTAATTTAAAAAGTATATCATCAATATTTACAGCCTCTGTGGTGGCAAGATGATCGTTATTCTCTACTACTTGATTTCCCGTAGCGCCCGGGATAATGATCAGGATCGTATTTCCGATAAGGCCATCAGTTCCGATAATTGCTTTTGCGCTTTTTTTAATGAACTTACGCGACTTCTCATCAATTACAAGATCAACTTTAACAGTGGAATCACTGGCGATCCGGATACTTTCTACTACTCCGACATTAATTCCGGACAGACGCACATTATTCCCAACCTGTAATCCCATTACATCTTTGAACACGGCGCTGATCTGGAAAGTAGTATTGAATAGTTGTTGTTTTTTGCTGATGTAATACAATCCGGCCATGATCAAAAGAAAAGCGAGCGTGACAAGAACACCCGCTTTTCCTGTAGTATTTTGTTTTTTCTTCATAACAGTTTAATCAACAGGGTTACGGCCTTGAATGACACGTAAAAGAATTGCTATTACAGCAAGGACCAATAACAAATGAATTAAACTTCCGGCTGCATATCCTAAAAATCCAATAGCCCAGCCGATTATCAAAATGACGGCAATTACATACAAAATATTTCCCATAACAATTAGTTTTTAATTATCCGCTTAAGGCAGATTCGTTTACTGTAAAGATGCATTGGTTTTAAACGAAATGTCTAAGTATTCGGTACGCATACTATATCAATAGCCTTTTACCTGAATAGAATAGGTAAATGATCGGATGAAAATGAAACGGGAAATTTGAAAAGATCACAGCGATGTAAGTTCAATGCAGGCTTTTTCGCAAACAGATCTTATTCTTGAGAACCTGGTCTTGATCTCCTCCATATCGGCATGTTCGGCGGCCAATGCTTCTATTTCTGAAACTTCTTTTTCAATGTATTTATCAATACCGATGAAGGGTATGGTAGATCGTAATTTATGAGCAGTTGCTTTTATAGTATCATAATCCTTATCCCTGATCGCTGTTTCAAGGGATTTGATCTCTTCAGGATTTTCCGAAAGAAAGAGATTGATCATTTCTTTTACGAATACCTTATTTCCATTGGATAAGCGTACCAGATAGGAAAGGTCGGTTATCTTTTCTTCATCTGTCATTGTCGTTTTCATGCGGATCAGTTTTAAATATTGGTTTTATTTCTTTTCCTATAGTTTGTTTTCCTGGTTTTCCACAACCGTAGAGAACAGATAATTGACAGTTAAATTATATAACTCTTCTTCTATAATAGGTTTTCCCAAATAGTCATTCATCCCGGAACTTAAACAATTCTTACGTTCTTCTTCCGATACATGAGAGGTCATTGCAATTATTGGCAGTCCCAGCTTTAATTTCTGCCTAATATATTTAGAAGTCTGATGGCCGTCCATTTCCGGCATCTGGATATCCATGAGTATAAGATCGTATTGTTTGATCTTAAGATTCTCCAGGGCTAATTTTCCATTTGCAACTGTATCGTGATGAAACCCCCACTTATCAAGTAAGAAGGAGGTTAGTTTTCTGCCAAGAAGATTATCCTCAACCACAAGGATATTGATCTTTTCTTTTAACTCTTTTGGTATGACTCTGTCGGTTAGCATATTTAATTGATCTTATGATCCGAAGATACTTTTCGTGTTACTATATTTTTTAAGCATTCGATAAAACGGTCAATTAAATAGCCCGGGCCATTTTACTTTAACGAAAATTTACATAATTGCAATATCCATTAAGGCTTTTACCGAAGTTAAGTATGCTGTTAGCGAAAAATTAAAAATGCCCTCTCAAACCAAAACTAACTTTGTTATAATAACGGATTTACATTATGAATATTTTAATTATAGAAGACGATAAGCTTACATCATTCTCTCTGAAGCATGTGATGGAAAGTTGGGGACACAATGTTGATGTGAGTGAGAATGCAGAAGAGGGAATGAACATGATCAACGAGGGAAAGTTTGACATTGTATTTTGTGATATCATGATGCCGGGTATCTCCGGACTGTCGTTGTTATCGATCTTGCGCACTGTTCACCTTGTAAAAACGCCTGTTATTGCAATGTCGGTTTTGAATGATCAATCACTTAAAGACGCAGCTTTCCAGGCGGGAGCAAATGATTTTTTACATAAACCGTTCAGTACTGACAGCCTGGAAGAAAAATTGAAAAAGTTTGAGCACGGCCTCCCTACCGAAAGCGGAAATAAAAAGTAAACCAGCACATTCCTTTTTTGGCTACAGATTTTACGGTGTTACCGAAAAGTGAAAATGTTGTATAAATGTTAATCTAGATTTGAATAATAGTAGTTTGGTTGATCCCATGAAAAACGGCATTGCATTTTTATTTTCTGTACTAAGTTTAATTGTTCCCGGCCAGGTTTCGATGCTGGACAAAGATGATGCCCAAAAACTTTTTGAAAAGAAACGGTACGCAGCGGTTTGGAAATATTACCGTGATATTACCGATAAAGATTCTTTGAATGCCGACCTTAACTACAAAATGGGCGTTTGCTACCTGAACTCAAGATCACAGAAAGATAAAGCGATCCGTTATTTTAAAAGAGCTACCGGTGGGGACATTGGCATCAACGGATCTACACCCGCGTACAAATCGTTAGGGGATGCCTGTTATCGGACAGGTGATTTCGATCAGGCCATTACCAATTATGAAAAGTACAAAAAGATAATTTTAAATGACAGATCACGTTCAGCTTTTGAAATAGAGGAGATCAGTTACAAAATGGAACTTTGTGCAATGGTCGCTGAACTTAAAGAATTGAAAGAGTCAGTGGATGCCTTCGCTGCTCATCAGTGTAATGGTAAAACAAAAGACAAAAGTTCATTCCTGCCAGGTAATGTGCAGGTTCAGAAGTCCCTAGCTTCTGTAGATCTTATTAAGCCGCGCAGCACCGCAAGAATTAAAGACAGGGACCTTTTTGAGAGCAATACATTAGTTAAACCACGTTTTGATCCTGTTGAAAGAAAAAAAGACGACGATACTACTTTAACTGAAACTACAGTTGCCGCTTCGGTCGATGGCCAAATAATTTTAATTTACAGGAATGAAAAAGGTGAGGCGAATTTCTATACTTCATTTCTGAATGGAAATCAATGGACAGTTCCGGAAAAAGTAGATAAACTGATCGATAATAAAAGCTGGGAGCCAAACGAATTTGTTTCTGCAGATGGTAATGCTATGTATTTCTCAAGTGAGCGTGAAGGAGGATTTGGCGGAAAGGATATTTATAAATGTGTGAAAATGCCGAACGGAGAGTGGAGTAAGGCAAAGAATTTGGGACCGGAGATCAATTCGAAATTCAATGAGGAAGCTGCATTTATTCATCCTGATGGCGTAACATTGCATTTTAGTTCGGATAGGAAAAGAACGAATGGTTACTTCGATAATTTCGTAGCTACTTTTTCTGATACCGGTTGGACAGTTCCTGTTCCTTCAGGATATCCTTTGCATAAGCAGGTTAAAACAAAAGAAAAAGTAAAGGAGAATGCTGCGAAGATCGCTGAGAAGGATAATTACATGGTCACTTTCAATGGCCGGAAGAAAGTTCCGATCACACTGATCAAACGGAATATCAGGACCAACAGAGGGAACATCCCGGTTTACACAGAAGTTATTGTATCGGATAATGAGACCGGAGAGCTTTGTGGGGTATATCATCCGGATCCGGCTACAGGAAAATTCCTGTGTATAATTCCTTCAGAAAAGAATAACAACATTACTTACGAAGCAGATGGATATCTGTTCTATTCAGAAAATATAAATGCCTCGAAAGAAGCAAGTTTTTATGAAGTGCAGAAAGCTGTGAAATTGGTTCCGATTGAAGAGGATTCGAAGATCACATTGAATAATATCTTTTTTGAAGAAGGACAATCCAGGCTCACCGGGTCATCTGACCTGGAATTGAACCGTTTGATGAATTTCTTTAATTCTTACCCAAAAGTAAACGTTGAACTTTCAGTTACGCTGGATAAAAAAAGTTTATACGATGAGATCAGGGTTACAGAAGAGCGGTTACGTTCTGTAAAAAAATATCTGGCCGATAGCGGCATTTCCGAAAAAAGAGCGGAAACTAAAGTTTATTTCAAACAAAAGAAGAATAAGAAAAAGAATAAAGATGAGCCGGATGAGATCTCTTTCGGAAAAGTAGAAATGAAGATTTTAAGTATAGAATAAGGCTTACACAAGCTCAGTAAACAATTTAAATAAATATATATGACAACTATAAAATTTGGAACTGATGGCTGGCGGGCAATAATCGCAGATGAATATACTTTAGAGAATGTGGCACGCGTAGCTGATGCCACAGCACAATGGTTGCTAAAAACCGGTAATGAGCCAAAAGTGGTGATCGGATACGATACACGCTTTGGTGGAAAACTTTTTGCTGAAACAACAGCAATGATCCTGTGTGATCAGGGTATAAAGGTTTTTTTATCAAAAGGATTTGTGTCAACGCCCATGGTTTCATTAGGAACTGTCAGGCAAAAAGCTGATCTCGGAATTGTGATCACCGCAAGTCATAATCCTCCTTCGTACAATGGTTTTAAATTGAAAGGAGCATACGGAGGCCCGCTTTTGCCGGAAAAGATTGAAGAAATTGAAAAACTTATTCCTAAAAGGAATCCTTACAAATTAGGTGATCTCACTTTAAAAGAATTTACTGATAGCGGCATGTTAGAGTACATTGATCTTGAAACTATGTATTGCGAACATATTGCATCTAATTTCGACCTGGATCTTATCCGAAGATCTCCTCTTAAATTCGGGTACGATGCGATGTTCGGGGCAGGCCAGAATGTGATCAGTCGCATATTGCCGGATACTGCATTGCTGCATTGTGAGAATAATCCTTCATTTAACGGCCAGGCTCCTGAACCCATTCATAAGAATTTACAGGAATTTTCAACGCTTATAAAAAGAAGCGGGATCATTGATTGTGGTTTGGCTACGGATGGGGATGCTGACAGAATAGGTCTGTATGACCATGAAGGAAATTTTGTGGATTCTAATCACATTATGTTGCTTCTGATCAAATATCTCTGCGAAGTAAAAGGAATAGAAGGAAAAGTTGTTACGTCTTTTTCTGTAAGTCCGAAAATAGAAAGAATGTGCGAGCATTTCGGTTTAGAACACCAGGTGACAAAGATCGGGTTTAAACATATTGCGGGCATAATGGTAGCTGAAGATGTATTGATCGGGGGCGAAGAATCAGGGGGAATTGCGATCAAAGGTCACATTCCTGAGAGAGACGGGATCTGGATCGGCTTAACGATCTGGGAATATATAGCTGCCTCAGGAAAATCATTACAGGAATTAATTAAAGATGTTTATGCAATCGTTGGTCCTTTTTCTTTCGAAAGATCGGATCTTCACTTGCAGGAGACAGTTAAAAATAAAATAATCAATAACTGTAAAAAGAATGCTTATAAGAATTTCGGGGAGTATGAGGTTGTTAAAACTGAAGATCTTGACGGATACAAATATTATTTTTCAAATGAAGAGTGGTTATTGATCCGTGCATCAGGTACAGAACCTGTTCTCCGTAATTACGCAGAATCCGGTTCTAAAAAAAGGACATTAGCGATCTTAAAGGCTGTTGAAGAAACATTGTTATATGATGCCCAGGGAAAACCTAAGTCAAAGAACGGTCGTATATCAAAAGAGATCAAAACCACTGCGTTGGGAATGCCTTCTGAAAATATGGATGTAACACCGGGAGAAGTCTCAATTTGATCTGACATTAAGAATTTTACAAATGCAAAATAGTCGTGAAAACATAGAAATGCTTAACAGGCTCGTCGAGATCAATAATTGCAGGTTCGAAAGCTACTGCCAGGCTGCAAAGGAGGCCGATGGCCCAACGTTGAAATATTTGTTCGGACGCCTTGAAGAGAATAGCCGTACTTGTAAGGAAGAATTGAGTAATGAGATCAGGAAACTGGGAGGAATCCCAAAGGAGGGTATTTCAGCGTCAGGAAAAATATTTACAGCTTGGATGAGAGTCAAGATCGCTTTAAGTAACAAGAACAAAAGGGTGATCCTTAATTCATGTGCTTATGGTGAAGATATTAATATTAAAGCGTACGAAGATCTGCTTACTGTGTCTGATGATCCTGCAGATGCCTACCATCACTTAATTGAAAAGCAATATTCAATGTTGAAAGCAGATCACGAACGGATACAAAACCTTGGAAAGGCTTTGTTTAAAGCTTAGCTGAATAAAATTTAGTTAGGAGGAGAGGAATAACGAAAGTGTTCCTCTTTTTTTTTGTGCAATGATCAGCGGGTCAGAAAACCATAAAGAATAGAATCAACAACAACAAGTAAGCCAATTGAAAATCCGATAACAACTAATTTGAAAAGCACCTCATTTAACGCCTGGGGTTCATTGTTGCCCGGACTAAAAAGAAAATCAATTGCAGCGTTGAATGTTTTTTTCATGACTTTATAGTTAATATTCCACATGCGCAGTTACAAAAAAACCGGTCGGCCTTACGGGGCTTACCCGGTTTTTGGTTTCATTTTCCCGGTCGGCCTTACGGGGCTTGCCCGGTTTTGTTTTATTTTCTGGTCAGCCTTACGGGGCTTATCCAACTTATGTATTGATGTACTAACCGGTTAGTCTTACGGGACTTACCCGATCAATATTTTAAATTCTATTTATGCACTACAATTTTTTTCGTAGCTACAGTTTTATCTTCACTTTTCACTTCTATAAAATAAACGCCATTTTCTAAAGCTGACAGATCCATTGTTGTTTTAGAAGATGTTTTGCTTGTTTTTGTATCAACGGTTTGTCCCAGACAATTGATCACATTCAATTCATATTTAGCGGTGACCTGGTCATCAAAATCAATTGTGAAGTTTCCTGTTCCGGGGTTCGGATATACTTGAATGCTCTTTTGTTTGTTGCTTGTTAGTGTATTTATGCCAACCATTTGATTTATTTTCGTTAAGAACGCATCTGCATTTCCCCAGCCGCTTAAAGTTATGCTTCCGAAAGTACCGCCATTCAATAAAGAGCCTGATGCATAAACATTGCCGGAAGGTTCTGCGCAAATACTCTGTCCCGATTCAAAAGTAGTTGGATCAAACGCATCCGGAGGGCCTCCTACAGAAGATGCACTAAGGAACGTTCCTGTATTACTTAAAGAAGCAAAGAATATATCCGAGCTATCTGCTGCAGTTAAATTGGTTGAACCGAAAGTTGCAGAAATTCCGAACTGGCCTGTGATGAAAAGATTACTTCCGTCACAACCAATTCCTCGCGCGCGGTCTGATAATGGCCCGCCTGCACCTTTTGCCCAGACAGGATTTCCATTCTGATCGTAGCATGCAACAAACACATCGGCATTTCCATTTGTAATTACCTGTGTTGATCCAAAGTATACTGCCGCATTGAATTCACCTGTAATGTAAATTAAACCTGCATTATCCATGGTGATCGCCCATCCTGCATCGTCCCACGGTGCACCTGCAGTTCTTACCCATACTAAATTTCCGCTAGGGTCATATTTGGCAAGGAATACATCTAAGTATGCACTGTTTGCATTTGTTGAATAAGTAGTTGTTCCAAAAACACAGTTGTCAGAATAATATCCTACAGCATAAATGTTTCCTGATGCATCGCAGCGCACACCTTTTACTTCATCTCTTCCGGGACCGCCGATAGTACGCACCCATTGGAAATTTCCATTCGCGTCGTATTTTACTATAAAGCAATCTTCAGCGCCCATGGTATTTGTTGTAACACTTCCGGCCCAAGTGATCGGTTGTTTGAATTTTCCTACGCAATACACATTACCGGAATTATCGATCGCAACACCTTCCGCTTTTTCACTTCCCCAGCCGCCTTCAGCTCTTGCCCATAATAAAGTACCGTTAAGATCATATTTGGCAACCATGAAATCATTGTCGTTATAAGCAGTTAAAGTGATCGTTGATCCGGGAAAAGTAATAATATCTCCCATGGCACCTTCAATCTCTCCGGCAATAACAACATTACTTGATCCGTCACATGTAACAGCGTGCGCGTAATCTCCGATAACACCACCTGCAGTTCTTAGCCAGGTTAAACTTCCTGACGGAGAATATTTAGCAAGAAAGATGTCGTGGTTGCCTGCGCAATTCACAGTTTGACCACTGAATACAGCGTTCAATTCGTATTTACCAGCCATGTATACGTTACCTGCATTGTCAAGTGTAACGCCCATTCCGTAATCATAGGTCCAAAGACCTTCAGCTTTAGCCCAGTTAAAGGTTTGAGATCTGAATTCGTTAAGCATAAAGCTTAAAAGTATTAGAGTATAGATTCTTTTCATATTTTTCGTTTAAATTTTGTTACTGAGCTTGTCGAACTATTAATTTATTGTAAACCTAGTAAGAGATAAAGTTGTTTTTTAGTGTTTTTCGGTAATACGGGTTTTTAGTTAGCTAAAAAAGTATAATTATTATTCAGGGAATCGGGGTGTTATTGCCCGTGTTCACCGTAATTGTTTCCTGTTGTACCAGTACTATAGGCTGTTCAATTTCTGTTTCTTTTTCTGTTAATTTATTTTTCAGCGGGTCACCACTCTTAATAACTGCGTATTTTTCTTTTAAGGCAAGGAATGGAAGCTCCAGGTATTTATAGGATAAATAAGTCACTGCTGCTAAAGAAACATGAACAACGGCAAGAAACATAAAGTAATTCTGCCAATTGTATTTAGCGAATAACTGGATCAGTAAAAATATGACTACAGGATTGAACATATAAATACCATAAGAAGCTTTTCCGAATTGCAATAGGATATTTGGCTTATGCATAGGGAACACTGCGGTTGGATTGAACAGGAAATTACCCATCCAATATGCGCAAGGAAGTACATATAAATATTTTTTCATCGTGTCAATTAAAAAGTTTCCGCTGTCAACATAATTTACATTAAGGAATAGCAAAATAAAAGTGGAATAGATAACGAAACGGATCGGTAATGAATGATTAAAAGTTATTTTCCTGTAGTAAAATAAGTATCCGAACAAAGCACCAAGAGCTAAAATATCAATCCGGCTTAAAGTATGCACATAATAAGACATGCCGTAATCTGCTGTAGATGCCAGGAAATAGCCACGGAAAACAATGCATGCTAAAATGATCATCAATAAAATTTGAGGTAATTTTCTTAATGGAATTAATCCTATTAACAGAGGGCAGAATAAGTAAAAGTGTTCTTCAATGCAAATAGACCATAAATGATTTGTTGCAACGGATTTCGGTCCGTTCGCTATAAGATCAAAATTTCCCAGGAATGTGAAGTGTAATGCATAGGAAGGACTTTGTTCATTAAAGAAATATACAAGCAAAGGCGCCAGCAGGATCATGAAGAAATATAAAGGCCATATCCTGAATGCACGGCGGATGTAAAATTTCATTACGTCTACTTTTCCATTCTTTTCGCGTTCGTTTAAAAGTAAATAAGTAAGAAGGAATCCACTGATGATAAAGAACACATCAACACCAAATGAAAAATTGTGCATGATCAATTCAAATCTGTCCATTTGTGATGGTGAAAGGGAAGATGCTAAGAAACCCGGATCGCCGAATTTCACCTGCCAGCCAAAAAAGCAATGCAGCAATACGATCATATAAGCTGCAATAAATCTTAAAATATCCAGGTTCCTGAAATATATCCGTTGTGTATCTATTGTTTCTGCCATTGTAATAGGTTTTATTCTGAAATTTTTTCTTTCGTGAAGCAAATAAAGTCGAAATACCATTTATGTTCAGGCGTAAATCTTTCTACATTCTCGAAGGCAATTATAACGGTATGCAATCCGCTTTTACGGGATATATTCAATATGCCATCTCCGGCATTCGGATTATTGTCTGTAAAATCTTTTAAGGGAATAGAGACCATTTCCCATTTTCCGGTAGAGTACAATGGTATTTTATAGAACCAGCTGTCATCTTTATCCGTATCAAGTGTTCCGTTAAAGTTGTCATCTTCTTCAAGCATAAGTTTGAGAATTGTTGTGTCGGCATTTGTTTTAGGAACAAATACCCTGAAATTGAAATGATCTTTTGCTGTATTAAGTTCGACGTTTTTTCCAACACCTTTTCCCCAGCCTCCATAATTATAAGCGCCGCCCCATTGAACCTTTACACAATTCTTAGAAGCAATTGTATTTTTGTCATTTTGCGTACTGTCAATTGAGATATGCGCATTTCCGTAACCGAAAAAACTTGCATTCTTTAAAGATGTGGTATCGGTCAGCCCTTCAAAGTCATCAATAAGCAATGCAACCTGGTTGACCCACTTAATTGATTCATACTTTGAAATGCTTTCGCCTCTTAATTCACGCACAAGGAATTTTTTCTCAATACTGAATATAAGCGCGACAACGATCAGTAATACAGATAATGTCTTTAATGCAGGTTTGTTTTGTTCCATTCTTTCTACGTTTTGAATAAAGACTTGTGTTAATTAATGGCAATTTATGTTTGATTTTGAAAGCGGAAGAAGCTAATTCGGTAATGCCTTAGATCGCGTGGTTTAAAACCTAAGATCTATGGTTGGAATTATGAATATCAGAATGATAGTATCCTGGTGAAAGAATAGATAAACTTAACCGATCTTCGGCTATGTTAAATATCCGATTAACGAATTGTAAAAAAAATGATGTGAATGCTATACTAATTTTATAGTAAATAAGAATAGAAAATGTAATTGAATCGGGGAATTATGGAAAAGAAAGACGAAACTAAAATTGATGCCGTACAAAACCAAACAGAAGCTTTACCGGAATCAAATTTAATTTTTATTACTAAGCGGAAACTTGAAGGGGAGAACAGCGGAGTAGATGAATTGAATATAGACAACAGGGTGTCCGGAGTTTATTGTAATGGCGTACAATATTATGACCTGAACAACATCAGGTTCATTAATAATACGGGAATTGCAAATCTCATCAGCCTGATGAGATCGCTTCTTAAAAAAGGAGTGGTGGTAAAGTTTGTGAATGCAAATAATATAATTAGGGACAAGATCAAGTCGTTCGGGCTTGAAAAATTCATTAACCTGGGTTAAACGATGAGGCGAAAGAGTTTTTACTTTGATAAGTTTGAGAACAGAGTACCTTATAAAGCGATCCCGGAAAACAAATACAGAACTTTTTTATTTCAGTTCACCGGGACGCTCACTATAGCTCTGGGCATTGCCTACTTGAATTGGCGGTGGAGGTATTCATTTAACTACGAGGCCATGTGGTTCTCTGTGTTGCTTGTTACTGCAGAAACTTTAAGCTTTATAAGTACAGTAATGGTGATCATCAATTTTTGGTCGAACAAAGATGTGCCTCAAACACCGCCTGTGCAATACCTTTCAGAAATCGAAGACTTACAAGGCAGGCCCGACCGTTCTATAAAAATAGACGTGTTCATCGCTACGTATAACGAAGATGTAGAGTTGGTCCGTTTAAGTATCATTGATGCAAAGAGAATGAAGTATCCTCACGATAATGTTGTGATAAAGATCTATGTTTTGGATGATGGCCGCCGTGATGGAAGAAATCCTGCAAAAGAAAATATGAAAGTTGTTGCTGAAGAAGAGGGTGTAGGCTATTTATTGCGTGAACATAATGAAGGTTATAAAGCAGGAAATCTTAAGAATGCATTGGAGCAGACTGATGGTGATATATTTGTGATCCTCGATGCGGATACGCGTCCTTTTCCTGATTTTCTGATCCATACCATCGGTTATTTCAGGAACAGGAAGATGGCATGGGTTCAAACACCACAATGGTTCTATGATACTACAGAACCTGAAAAACTGAGTGATATCATCAGCACAAAATTCAGGATCAAAAAAGAAGGAGTTAAAAAAGGGGTAGAAAAAATTTTCGGCAAGATCATTGTGAATGAAGACATCTATGGAAATGACCCGCGTTTATTCTATGATGTTATTTTGAGAAAGAGAAATTATCATAACGCCGCTTTTTGTTGCGGTGCGGGATCAGTTCACCGGCGTGAAGCTATAATGAGTTTGGCTGTAAAAGATTTTTCGGAGGAGATAAGGAAACTGGAAGAGGAGTTGACCATACTTAACAGAAGTAGCAATGAAATTGAAGAGAAAACAAAAAAGCTGATCATCGACCAGGAAATCATCCCTTTTAAATTCCATGCTTCAGAAGATATTTATACTTCTATTATGCTGCATGCTGATAAAGAGAACAGGTGGGAAAGCCTACAGCATCCGGAAGTAGAATGTAAAATGCTGTCTACACAGGACCTCGATAGCTGGATAAAACAACACCAGCGTTATGCAGAAGGTTCACTCGATATTGCATTAAAAGATAATCCGATCTTTAAAAGGGGACTAACCATTCGTCAGAAAATTTGTTACTTCAGTACGATCTGGTCGTACTTTGCGCCATTCTGGATATTGATCTTCCTTATTAGTCCGATCATTTTCTTTTTCACATTAACACTTCCTGTAAAAGCCTACAGTTTCGATTTCTTTAAATACTTTTTGCCATTCCAGATCATGAATACGTTTGCTATGTTGCTCGGATGTTGGGGGATCTCAACCAAGCGCGGTGATCAGTATTATATCTCGGGTTTTTGGTATATGCTGATGTCGTTGTTTACTGTAGTGAGCGGAAAGAAAGTAAAATTCAATGTCACTTCTAAAGATCTTAATTTCTCAAATAATTTGCCGCATATTGTTCCGCACCTTGTTTTAATAGGTTTAACGCTTTTAGGCATTGGGTACAATATCGTTTTAATATATATGGGTGTTCATCCGACGCCTTCCGGATTTGCGGCGAATGCCTTTTGGTGCATATTCAATATCATTTCTTTAAGTATTATGATCCGGGCCGCCTACTGGAGGCCTCGTTCAGTATTAGAACCAGGTAAAATTCAAACGTCATGAAAAAGTATAAATTCTTAGTAAAGCCGATTCTTTTTATTTTTAATTTGATCTTCGCAACCTGGCTGGTATTTGCGATAGAATCTGTAACTCCTTCCGATTTTGGCCGATACGGATATTTATTCGAAGATCCTCCTGCATTAACCACCAAAAAACTGAAAAAAGAACATCTCATCCGTATCTGTGCCGACTATAAAGCAGGCAAACTAGATACCTCCGACCTCGTTGAAAGGATAGATATGTACCTCGCTTTACCGGAAACAACATCCATATCACTAATCACTAATCACTAACCACTAACCACTAACCACTAACCACTCTTTATTATTAACTCCGAACTTACATGATCCCACCGATATTTGTGTCTTTTTTGGCTTGTTTTATACCCCTCTCACCGAATTACCGGCCTTGACGCGCCTCTCAGGAGTACCTTTAGCCTAAACTAAAACAATACTCACATGTTACAACACAACCAAAGAGTTCTACAGAACCCACTACTACCCAATACCATGCCTAAAAAGCCATACCTTGAAACAAAAGAAACTGAAAATAGCGGTGAAGAAAAAGCATCCGCCAACGAATTAGAAACTGCTTTAGCTAAAGTGAAGACCGAGCTTGCTAATAATAAGAAAAACCTTTTGATCGAAGGTATAAAAAAAGCCGTTATCGACCAGATCTATTATTCAGAAAAGCAGATGAAGGTCAACTTCTCTGATTATTTAAGCCAGGCATTAGGTTATCATTATACTTATATGGCAAATCTTTTCACGAAGATCCATGGTAAGAGTGTTCAAAGCTTTATCATCGAGACAAAGATTGAGCGGGTGAAAGAGTTATTGGTGTACGAAGGTATGACCCTGACAGAGATCTCTTTTAAATTGCATTACAGTAGTGTAGCGCATTTATCGAACCAGTTCAAGAAGATCACCGGCATGAGCCCGTCAAAATATTTAGCATCAATCACTAAAGAAGATCTTGCCAAGATGAAGACGGAGGAAACATTTCCTACTACCATCACTCATCTTCATGAAAATGTGAGTAACTATCCAACCCAGCATTTAAATCAGAATAATAATCAACAAATTTCAGATCAGATCTAAGATCCGGAATAATTCATAGTATCATGTTTTGTTAATGTTTGTAAAGCCCTTGGCAGCAATGTCGGGGGCTTTGTGTTTTAAGGATATATTCGCTTAAACATTTCTCTAAGCCTTTTTGTCCGCCCAAAAAGATGCAAAAAGCTCTTGATTTATAATTTGATTATTGCTTTTATATACTGCTTAGAATGGGGATTATAACCGTCAGCTGATTCAAAACATTCTTCATCTTCTAATATAACTACGTTCCTTATAAATTCTACCCTGTATTGTTGCCATCCGGGCAGAATTTTAGATGGATTAGATGAAACTCCGCCTATTTTCCAAATATCCATATTTACATTTCCGGAAGTTGGATGAATGAAGACTGCGTGAGGATGGCCAATTCGTATACCTGCTACATGGTCTGGAGCATGATACTCATAATGAAATGGTTTTCTTAACTGAATTGCTTTTTTAATTATGTCTAAACATTCCATATCTATAGTTTAAAATTTGCTATTTATTGATTTATATTAACTATCCCCCATGCTGCCAGCATTTTCCGTTTGAACTGGTTGTATTTCGTTTGCAACGAGAGCCTTTTTTAGTTGTTGCGGTGCATTGAGAGGAAGTGGCGTTCCTGTTATAATCAGTTACCTTCTCTTCTTTTACTTCTGTTTTTTTGGAAACAGATTGTGGTGGTGCACAAACTTTACAGGCGCCATAGCCTTGATTGATGGCATCAGTAAGTTCAATTGTAATCTTGCTTTTTGCCAGGTACCTGCATGAGCCGCGATGGTATTTTTCGCCGGTATTGGTAACATAAACAGTTTGTGCGCTAAGGTTTAGCGCAACAAATAATAAAAGAAAGGAAAGGATTTTTTTCATTAAACTAAACCGTGTCTTGTTGGTTTATTCTGGCCCCAATGAAGTACCAATTTCGGCTTGCAATATCCTTTGCAGCACTCTTCAAAAATTGAAATTATACCTTTTATTGCGTTACTCTCAAGAGTATCAGAGCCGAAATAAGCTTCCCAAACCGTGTCAATATCCCGTCCGGGCTCACGAACCTTATTTACATGTTTCATTTCAAGACATTCGTTTATTTTATCCCGATCCTCTTTTGATACTCCGGGGAAATCTGCTGTTATTAGAACATATGGCATATTTATTTTATTTAGTCGAATTTATCTTTCACATGTTTTTGAATGAAGCTGCACAGTCCCTCACCATTTATTGCAAGCCTTTTCATTTGTTCAACATTACCTGCTCCGGCTTTGCCATAGCTATATGTGTAAATTTTTCCACTGGTAAACTCTACACTTATTGAATCCTGATGAATGTTGTAACCACTTACTCCCGAATCTCCTCTTTTATTTTTATATCTTTCCATAGTAATCTGTAAGAACTGTATTATTTTCTTTTTTTAGTCTTTTAAATTATATGCCGCTTTCATTTCTTCGTAATTAGTGTTATCTACTCCGGGTTTTATCATGGCAGGTGGTATGACCACTACTTTTAATTGAACTGTTGTGCTGTAAAATGTATTGGGACTGCTACCAAGTCCAACACCATTATATACCCATTGCGGCTGAACGTTACCAACGCTTGTAGTATAATTAAAAAAATAGTTAGTTGATGCTACTTCAGTATAAGGTAAAGCCCACCAATTTGTTCCGCTATTTGTACTGAAAAAAACCTGCACTCCCGCAGAGTTTAAATTCGATGACGTCAATGCAGGTACACTTAAATTCACGTACCATGCCGATGATCCGCTTATCCAAGAACTCACATTATATGTTGTTGAATTAATATTAGCAGCGCCGTCTTTTCCATCTTTTCCGGATGGCCCGGTGTCACCTTTTTTACAAGCGGTAAGCAAGAGTAAATTAATTGCGAATGCGATTAGGATTTTTGTTTTCATAGTATTTGGTTTTAGTTTGGTTGTATTTGATTTGAACTGTTTATTGGTTCCACATTGGTTTTGCTTCCATCGTTATCCAGGCTGCTTTTAATGTAGTAACCTGCAATTGATAACAGTAAGGCAATAATTCCGCCAATAATTGTCCTTGTATACCAATTAGGATTGGATTTCTTTTTTGTATAGGCGCGTTTAGGCCTGGCATCGATTTTTATGTCGATAGTATTGTTGTTATTATTTGTATTAACATTAGTTGGGTTATCCTTTACAGCCATTTCTATTTATTCTTCTTTAAAAATTCTTTTACTTGTTTTACTGTCCGGCCGCCGGTCAGAACTGCGTTGATCAATTCATTTTTCCTACAATCCAACTTTTCACACCAGTATTCTATTTCGTTCTTGTCGAAAATATCGATCGTTTTATTTATCGGTTTTCCTGTTTTCGGCATCAGAAAAATGTAATGAACTAAAGTAGATGAAGTGTTTAGTTTTATCAACGGGCGTAAACACCCCTTTTTGGCTATGGGTGAAAACACCCTATTGCATGCGTGTTTTCACGGGTTTATGTTTTTTATTAAAAAGATAATCTACTGTAAAGTAGCTGTTTATGAATTCAAGGTATGACGAAAGCCGGAATCAAAAATCCTGCGAAAAATACTTTTGGAATCAAAAAAATGAAAAAGAAAATTAATGTAACACGCAAAGGAAAAATAAGTTTAAGCGAATTAGGAAGAATTATTAAAAAGTTCACCGGCTTTGAGGATCATCGTATCAGTTTGCAAGAAGCCTCTGCAATGACGAGAGCATATAGGGAAACTCATCCCGGGCAAACCATAGGCCACTTTTTTGGTAAAAATGCTATAGTGGATATATTAAATCAAAACGGTTGTGTTGGAATAAGAATTTATTACGCCAATGATCCTTCAACCGGTCAACAACATTTGGTTATAGTTGGTGCGGATGCTGATCAGAATGATATTTTTAGTGGGTATATTGCAGAAAGGGCAATGCGTTGTCCCACAAATTGCGGCAATCCAAATCCGCTTAATTCATAAATTGAAAAAGATTATCTTTAACAATGAATTTAAAAAGTTTTTACAGTAATTTACAAGTTGTATCCGGCTTTTCAATATTTGTTACTTTACTTTTTGTACTACTTTACCGAAAAAGTATTTCAAAAAAATTTGTTCCTTTAGCGATCCTTGTCGGAATTGCTTGTATAACCGAAGTGATAAATTTTGTTTTTCTTGCTAAAGATCAGAATAACGATTTAGTAATACGAGTATACACTATTTTTGAAGCAGTTCTGATTTCTTATTTTTATTTTCTGTTTTTTAAAGGGAGTTTTAGTGCAAATTGGTTTTTAATAATACTTATTATTTTCTTTTTTGTGGCGATTATTGATCTATATTTTAATGGTATTCAAAATTTTGATAATTATGCTACCTCATTTGAATCTATTACATTTTCCGCAATGTCATTATGGGCCTTTTATTTTATTGCAAAAAAGTTCCTTTTTGAAAAAATATTGAGTGAACCGGTATTTTGGTTTAATGCTGGCATATTAATCTACTTTGGCGGAAATTTAATTCTCTTTATTTTCGATAACTACATGCTTAAATACCGAACTTCAAGTCATATTGCTCTTTGGACCATGCACTCAGTCCTCAATATTTTTTATAATATTATCTTAGCGGTTGGATTTTGGAAAACGAAGCGGGCATAGAGATTCCTATTTTGATTGTAATTGCTACAGTCGGGATACTTGTTTTCATATTCTTTGTGATCCTTTTTGTTCTGTTCTATCAAAAGAAGGAATTAAAGAATAAAGTATTGAATGAGGAGAAGGAAAAGAACCATCAGCGAGAATTACTGAATGCAACAATTGAGATCGCCGAAGCAGAACGCAGGCGAATTGCAGATAATCTTCATGATGATATAGGCGCCATTATTAACCTGGTTAAACTTAATATCGGAAAAATAGAGAGAAGTACTTCGGATAAGACTGTTGTGAAGGAATTAAGTAATGAAAGCGCAGGCCTTTTAGAAACTACCATGGAGAATATCCGGAGTATTTCACGTGACCTGGCACCGCCTGTTTTAAGGCAGTTAGGATTTGAAGAAGGGCTTAATGACCTGTGTCAGAAATTAAATAATTCAGGGGCTGTTAAAATAAATTTTACCAGGCCCGGTAAGGAAATAAAAATGCCGCAAAAAACAGAACTGCAACTTTACCGCATCATTCAGGAGGTTATTAATAATACCTTAAAACATGCGGCGGCCACTGAAATAAGTATCAGCCTGAATTCTTTTTCTGATAAATTTGTAGTGATGTTGATCCATAATGGTAAGGGCATAACTAATATTTCAATTGACGCTTTAATGAGGGACGGTAAAGGTTTAGGTTTAAAAAGCATTCAAAGCAGGGCGCAGATCATCAACGCCGTTGTAAACTATAGCAGTAACAATGCATCATCATCGATACTAATTGAAACACCTTTACATGAAAAGAACGTTTAAGATCGCGATAGCTGATGACCAGCTTTTGTTCAGGAAAGGATTAATATCTATGCTAAAGGATTTTCCTGAAGTAAATATTGTTATAGAGGTTGGTGATGGCGATGAGTTGCTGGAGGAAATGAAGAAGAAAAAAGTGGATATAGTGCTGCTCGATCTTCAGATGCCTAAGATCGATGGTTTCGAAGCAACAGAAACTATTAGTAAAAAGTATCCTGATGTTAAGATCATTATTCTTACAACACATAATGAGGAATCTTTCATCCATCATTTAATAAAGAAAGGCGCGCACGGGTTCATTGTTAAAGACCAGGATATAGAAGTGATAATTGATGCTATATATGGTGTAATCGGTAACGGGTATTATTTTAATGACCGTGTTTCACGGGCGATGGTGAAAGGATTAATAGAGAGTGACAAAATAAGACCGACGTTCAGGAAAGTGAGCTTAAGTCCGCGGGAATTAGAGATAGTAACCCTAATGAGCAAAGAATACACGGCAAAGGAGATAGCGGAAAAATTATTTATCAGTGAAAGAACTGTTGATGGTCACCGGGAAAGAATACTTGAAAAAACAAAGGCGCGTAACACGGTTGGCATTGTTATGTATGCTGTTAAACATCATTTGTTAGATCTCTGATTTTTGAAAAATTGATTGTTTAGTACGGGGTGAAAACACCCCATTTTTAATAGGTAATTTCTCACTTTCATTACTTTTCATCTGTGGTAATTGATTAATTTTCATCAATTTGAATTTTTTAGCAGGATTTTAGATTTTCGCACGATGCATCCACGTAAAATTTATATAAGCGAGAATATTTAATTTTATAGAACTTGCTTTACTGATGGGATATTTCGAGCATAAACAAAAACTCGATAGCGCTATTTTTTTTATTAAAAACAGATCGGCTGTTAATGTAGATTCATTGTCTGAGAAATTAAGTGTATCACGGCGAACTGTTCTAAGGTTAGTTGATGAGATCAAACTTCAAGGTATCGATCTTAAGTTCTGTAAGAAGCGTAAAGTTTATTTTATTGAAGAATAAATATTTTGTTAAAAAAATCTGAGTGCCAAGTTTTGGCACTCACTCCAGATAGTTTTGTTACATAATTCAAAGATTATGTTACATTATCAGACAGGTCAGCTTTTAAATGCAACCGAGACCAATATAAATGAGCGGGTTAAGTATACCGCGAACACCGGCGTTGTAATTGTAGACACTGCAAATACAAACACAGATGGTACAGGAACATTAGGGACTGTAATAACAGGTGCATCCAATGGCACATTAATACAAACTATAACAGTAAAGGGTATTGCTACTGATACTCCCGGTATGGTAAGGTTGTTCATTTATGACGGCACAAGCGTAACAGCTTTGATTGATGAAATAGATATCCCGGCTGTAACACAATCATCCATTCAGCAAGCCTTTGAAGTTTGTTATGATGTTGATATTAGCCTTAAAAGCGGATGGTCTTTAAAAGCAAGTACACAAACAGGCGATGATTTTATAATAATTGCTGAAGGTTTGGATTACGCATATCCATAAGATTGCTTTAAAAACAAATAAACATAAATATTTAAAAATTAAACTATAAAAATATGGCAGCAGAAACACAATACACGGCAAACACAGGATTAGTTCAGATCACTACAGCAAACACTTCGCTTACAGGTTCAGGTACTGTTGGTACCGACATTTATAATGTTATTACAGGTGCATCAAATGGTACTTTAATAAAATCTTTTATCATAAAATCAATAGCTGCTACTTCAGAAGGAATGGTGCGGTTATTTGTTTATGATGGTACAAATACCAGACTTTTAAATGAAATTCATGTTCCCGCCAATACTCCATCGGCAACCAATCCGGCATTTGAATATACATGGAATTGTAATATTAAATTGGAATCAGGTTTTATAATAAGGGCAACAACGCAAACAGGTGATGATTTTAATATCATTGCGGAAGGTTTAGATTGGGCTTATTATGGAAGCGGGGTTAGGCCTGAAAGCACTAACTATACTGCTAATACCGGTGTTACATTGATCACTACAGCAAACACTTCATTAACCGGATCAGGCACATTGAATACTGATATTTGGACAGTTATTGCAGCCGGTGCATCCGGATCAGGCTGGAAAGGCTTAAAAATAGAGTCGATAAATATTAAAGCTATTGTAACTACAACAATGGGAATGGTGAGATTGTTTTTGTACGACGGAACAAATACGAGATTAATGACTGAAATACCTGTTCCTGCTGTTACACAATCTGCAACCGAACCAACTTTTGAACGTAAAATTACACTTGGCAACTTTAACCTTAAGGCCGGTTGGGAAATAAGGGCTACTACTGAGAAAAGCGAATCGATCTCAATAATCGCAGAAGGTAACGATTGGAAATACCCTGCTTAATTAATGCACATTGAATTTTGAATTTTTAAATTATTGAATTAAAACATGGCAGAAGAAACGCAATATACAGGAAATTCAGGCGTAGCTATTTTAACTACCGCCAATTCTAACCTTAACGGGACCGGCACTTTGGCAACAATTTTAACCGGTGCTTCTAACGGCACCCTGATTAAAAATCTTTTCATAAAACTAAGGGTTACGTCAACTTCAGGCATGGTTCGTTTTTATATTGATGATGCTACAGGGAGCAATATCCGTTTATTAACTGAAGTTAAAGTACCGGCACGGGCACAAGCAAGTACCAGCACAACTTTTGAAGCACGCATCCCTATCAACTTTTGTTTAAAAGCAGGGTACATATTAAAAGCTTCAATACAAAATGCACAATCAACAATTGTGTACGCCGAAGGTTTAAACTGGGCCTATTATGCTACTTCGGTTAGACACGATACAACACTTTATACTGCGAATAACGGGATAGCACAAATATCAACGGCAAATAATACATTAACCGGAGGTACGACAGTACAAATATGTGCAGCAGGTGCTTCCGCTTCCGGGTTTAAAGGCCTATCCATAAGTGAGATCACAATAAAAGGTAGTGTAAGCGTTAATCCGGGTATGGTTAGAATTTGGGCAAAAACCACCGGCGCTGTAAAGTATGTTTTATGGGAAATCCCTGTACCTACTGTAACAAAATCAGGCACGGATCAAACATTTACGCATACAATTGTTTTTGATAACGATTTTGAATTACCTGCTGATTGGAGTTTATGGGCAAGTACCGAACTGGCAGAGAACTTTAATGTTATTGCCATTGGCAACGATTGGAAATATGAAGCGTAAAATATTAAGCAATAATTAAAAAATGTAATTATGAAGAAAAAGAGAAATTGAAAGTGATTATAAATTCTGCTGAAAACTATTTAAGCCAAAAAATAGATACTTTTACGAAACCAATAAATTTATCTGGTTCACCAATCGACTCTAATGACGTAATGCCATCAAATTATGTGGTTTGTTTAGACAATGTTTGTTGCGTAACCCAATGTTGGACTGAGAACGGAAAGACTAAATGTTATACAATTTGTGTGCAAAAAACCGGGGAAGTTGGTCATCAGTTTCATAAATATACTTGAGTTTCATAATTAAATTCATATCTTGGTAAGTATAAAACTTTACTCATGAAAAAAGTATTATTAAGTATAATTTGTTTATTTGTTCTATTGTGCATGTCATGTTCTCAATCTTCACATTCTCAAAGAGGTGTTAAAAGTTTTGAAATAATAAAGGGAGATACATTTAATTTATTAGACGCAATGGGAAAGCAGGGTGTTTGGGTTCCGTCCATAACAAACAAATTAAAAGACACAGTGATTTATAGAAATGATTCTATTATAAAAGATAAATTAAATGAGGGAATTTAATAATAAATAATAATAATTAATTGAGTTTACTTAGTGATAATAATATAGATTTTCAGAGGAGCATTCCCAATAAGTCGGATTTCAAAATTTCGGGAGGAATCCATTCAAGTTTTCTGATAAACAATTCGATCTTGCAGCAGGAATTTGAAAAATTTGTAATTTCCCTGAAAGCAAAAAACGCACATCTTTTAGAAAAAAGATACTATTATATTAATATTTGGAGCATGGCTTGTAAACCTTGCTTAGACGAAATTCCTTTGATAGATTCTTTATTAAGCTCATTTACTAACCAAATAACATACGTAATGGTTTCTTCACACAGTAACGAGGCGGTGAGCAATTTTCTGAAGAACAAAAACATAGAAATGAAAAATTTCGTCTTTCTTAATGAAATGATTGACTTTATTTCCGGTATTTATAACGAAATCGAAGTTAAAAAACAATCTTTTCCTTTACATGTGGTGTTAGACAAAAAAGGAAATTGCCTTGCTTATCTCTTTGGAGCAATTCATGATGAAAATTCTGCGGCGCCGTTAATTAATTTTATTAAAACTTTAAAATAACCTGATTTTTAAGATGATTATGAGAAATGGTAAAGCGACATATAAACTCTCGTCCTTTATCCGGGATATTCTCTTCTTCTATATACTCTCAACCAGACAAACTATTAATTTTCTTAGTTAGTCTGAGTGTAATTAAAACAAATTTTTTTGGAAAGGTATGAAAGAAAGGAAGGGGTCATGCCTTCCACATAGTGGTCCCTTCTGGAAAAAAGCAGAGAAAATTTTCTTGCCCCTAATCAAAAAATCAATAAAAAGAAATGTTACCCATGAGTCCTTATCGGTTTGCAGGCACGACAAAAACAAGGGTAACATTTTGAATCCGCCGAGGCGGACGTTCAACTTCTTTATTTAAGATTCTATATTGCTAGCTTGAGGTCAGAGATCTCCTCATCCTTTTCTTCATTGCTAACTTCAGTAGAAAAATCTAAACTCACTTGGTCAGGATTTAAACTGTTTTTGATCTTGTGTTCCCACTCATTGTATATATTCGAGAAGAACATCAAAGCGTTATAAGGGGAAACTTCTTCAAGTGTCCCATTCGCTTCAACCGGAAGGTCTAAACTGATCTGGTTCGCTTTCATTAGGGCTTCTGTTGCGGCAGTAGCTTCTTTCAGGTCATTCAATTTACATTCCAGGTCACTGAATACATTCATGAAGAACATATAAGCGTCGTAAGGTGAATCGTAAGGACTGAAATATTTATGTACATCACCATCATTCCAGAATTTAGTACACATATAATAGAAGTGATCAGATGTGGTCAATCTTTCCCATGTTCTCAAAAGATCCGGATCACCACAATTCATAACGGTTTCTTCAATAGAATAGATCTGTTTAAGGGCTTCATGCTGCATCGAATTACTTAACCACGCCGAAAGATCACGTTCTGTATCTGCCCACGAAATAAAATCATGTGCGTCATAAGTATCTCTTGTAGGATAGGTATCTATAACTTCTGATGGTGTTTTAAAATCAAAGTCAGGATGTTTGAATATTTCCGCAGGAAGATGATCAAGGAAATTGAAAATTCCTGTAGATTCCCATTGGTGTTCACCAAATGTTTCGTAATCCATGAATAGGTTAATAGTTTCACCCTGTCCGGCTACAGAATGTACCCAGGTTGCAAATTTGTTCGCTGTTAAAGGAAATTCCTTCCAACCCTGGTCTGAAAAACGGAAAGCAATATCATCCGATAAAAGATGATTCTTTAGTAATAGTTTTGTTTTAGGGGCACCAACCGGTTTATAAAGGTAATTCGGACTTCGGCCATTCAGTAAACGGTCAACGCCTTCGCAAATAACGCCTTTGTATCCCATTTGCTCCATAAAAACGGCTAATTCGTTATTAAAGATCAATTCAGTATTCCTGAATACTTTTGGTTCCTGGTTAAAATGTTTTTTAATGATCGCTCCGTGTTTTTTAACTTGGCGCACAAATTCTTTCTTCGAATAAACGAAACTCAAAGAGTGAGAGTAGGTCTCTGCTAAAAATTCAACACAACCTGTGTTAGCAAGGTCGATGAAAGATTGCAGCACATCCGGCCTGTATTTTTCAAACTGTTCAATCACAGTTCCGCTTAAAGAATAACAGATCCTGAATTTTCCGTTATGCCGCTGAATTAATTCCAGCATCTTGCGGTTTGTTTTTAAATAGCATTTCTCAGCTACTTTATTTAAGATCTCTTCGTTCTTCTGATCGTCTTCATACTGATCTGATCTTCCGATATCGAAAAAAGAATAATTTCTGATCCTGAAGGGTTGGTGAACCTGGAAGTAAAAACAAATGGATGTCATGGGCCTGTTTTTTTTAATTATTAAATAAAATTACGTGATGAATAAGCGTTCATTATTTTTTGTGCCGAGATATCCCAGGTAATATTGTCAAGGTTCTCGCGGGCATCGTTCACTATCTTGTTTTTAAATACTGAGTCATTCAGTAAACTTAAAATATGACTTGCTGCTTTGTTGATATCCCAATGATCGAATGTAAGCGCGCCTTTTAAAACTTCGGCAACACCGGATTGCTTTGAGATCACACAAGGAATTCCGAAGTGCGCTGCTTCCACAGCTGATAAACCAAAAGGCTCAGATACGGAAGGCATGCAATACACATCGCTTACTGAAAATAAATAATGTAATTTTTCTGCATTTAAAAAACCTGTTAAGTGAAAACGGTTTCCAATATTTTTGTAAGAACTTTGTTCTAACATCGAACGGAAGTAATCCCCGGTGCCGGCCATTACAAAACGCACGTTAGGGTCTTTTTCTAAAACTTTCGCTGCAATCTCTAAAAAACGTTCGGGACCTTTTTGTCTTGTTAAGCGACCAACGAACAGAACAGTCTTTTCTTTGTAATTCCTTTTGCTTTGATATGACTTTACACTTGTGCTGCCATTATGGATAACTGACATCTTTTGTTTGTCGATCCCGTAGTATTTATAAATATTCTCTGCAGTGAAATTGCTTACCGGCATTAACATGTCGGCATATTCCATGCCTTTTTTCTCCAGGTCATAAACCCAGCCTTTGCTGTCAGGTCCGCTGCGGTCAACTTCTAACGAATGAACATGTACAACCAGTGGTTTTCCTGTTTGCTGTTTTATTTTCATGCCTGCGATCATGGTCATCCAATCATGCGCATGAATAACATCAAAATTAAGGGTAGAGGCAAGCGAAGCAGTAATATCACTGTACTGATGCACTTTCTTTATCACATCGCCGCCGTATAGATTATCAATATCGAACGGATTTGCGTTTTTTTTTCCTTCACCCGGTTTATCGGTAGCGGAAGCATCAGTCGTTGAAGTGTAGTAAGGATTAAGATCAGCAGGAACGGAATGTAGTGTGAATGGTGTATTACCTTTATTATGACTTGAAAAAGCATTCGGATCAATATTATTTATACCTATAAGGTTCACATTTTTAGTTTTAAAATCGAGACTTGATTTTGGAACCACCATTGTTATATTGGCAAAATTCGACATAGCGCTCGACAGATCGTGGCAAGCAACACCCAGTCCGCCATTGATCAGCGGCGGAAATTCCCATCCTAACATCAGTACTTTTGGTAAGTTCTCTCTCATTTTAATTTTTTCTCCTTGAAATTTTTTTTGAAACCGGAATTTTTCCTCACGATTCTTCACAGAATTGTGCATTATTCCTGTAATCTAACTACGAATCTATTGGAGAATAAGGCTGTTTAAGATTGAATTCGGTAATGCACTGATTCGGATAGCCAAACGAGGAAAAAGGTTGGCTTGGAATTATTACATAAATGAGAAAGTAAAAATGTGGAAAATATAAGTCTTTGTTCTTCTTTCTTGAAGAACAAAAACCCCGCTATCGCAGTGATAGCAGGGCTTCTGAAAAACAGAACGTGATCTTTATTTAACCAGCATGATCTTTGTTGTTTTAAGGATATCCTCGTATTTTACTCTTACTATATACATTGCTGATGCAAGTGAGCTTGAAGAAAGGTCTAATTCTTCAATTCCTTTGTGAAAATTGGCTTTTTTCTCCATAACCAATCTTCCCTGCATATCAAAAACTTCCATTCCATATTCTCTTTCCTCGTTGTTGTTCTTGTTCAACTGGATCTTGATCTTATTTTGAGTGGGGTTTGGATAAGCTTTCGCGATCTCAAATTCAGGCCCTGATTCTTCACCGTTATTAACAGCTACACCTGTTGCAAGGTATTGCGTCATAGTCGGAGGCTGGTTATTGGCAGCGTGAGTATTAAGAGAATATTCATATTTCTTAATTAGCTGGCCCGATGGACTAAAAACAAGTAATACAGTTGACTGACTTTGGATCATATCAGTGTATTCAACATTTACGTTTGCATTTATATTGATATTTAATGCCGCTGTTGCAGTCATTGCACTTGTGTTTAATTTCACTTTATAATTATAACCCGCTGCCTGGTCCTGGTTTAAGATCATAACAGCGATCTGTTGTCCGTTGTTGCTGCCGAAGGATTTTACACTCGTTTTATTAGTAGTACCATTCACAAAATTACCTTTGAAATTATCAGCCATCATTTTAAAATGGTAATAAGAAGGTTTCTTGTTATTGTTCGAAGGCTCAATGTAGCCAATGTTCGTATTAGCTCCTCCGCCACCTTCCTGTACACTCCAGAAGTTAACGAAATCAACACCTTGTTTCAACGATACTGCCATCATCTCAGCCCAGTATTGTCCGCCAATAAAACTGCTCGCACCTACACCCCATAAATTATCACCGGGAGCATTTTGCCATCCGATATTTGCTTCAGTAATTGCAGTTTTTAACTTTGACGAACCGCTTCTTCCGTGTGCGGTATTACAAGCGGCAACACGTGTATTCAAATAGATCAGGTTATCCTGCAATCCGCCCGGTTGTGTTAATTTTGAAATAACCTGGTTCCTGTTCTGTGAACCGTCAAAACCATAAGAGTGGAATGAAATGATGTCAAGATAAAATCTGCCATTAGCATCTCTGCCTGTAACGTCATCCGGACCGTTAGGAGTAGTTAAACCGTTAATTATATTCTGGTTGAACCACGCAGTTTCAGGTCCCATAATGAGAATTGTAGGATCCACATTTTTCATCGCAGTTGCAAAAGCTTTAACGTAAGCTGCCACTTGTGATGAATTTGTGTAAGCATAACCAAGATCCGGTTCATTACCGATACTCCAGTACTTAACGTTTCTGCCGCTGGTGATATTAATGAACTTAACAAGATCAGCAGCTTGTTGTGCCGTGAACTTCCATTTATCAAAAGGCACCTGGAGGGTAGGCTCCATACCGTTAGAACGGATAGCATCGATCATTTTAAGGAATTGGGTTTTAGTTGGCATTTCCCTGTCAGCACCAATACCGCCAAAACGGATGAAATGCGGATTACTTGCTTTAATGTCCGGCCATAACTGGTGCAATTTACCGCCATAGTATGTTTTACCAATAGAATCCGGCATCCATGCATTCTGGCCGAAGAAATGCGGAGATATAGCCTGGGCATTTATAATTCCTGCTTTGAATAAAAAGCCTGCTGCGATGATCAAACTTAACTTTAATGATCTTATTATGTTTTTCATGTTTTTGTCTTTTTAAATTAGTATTTACTCTTTTTAACTTTTACTGTCAGTAATCTTTGAGCCTTTCTTCAACCATTCCTGGCTATCTTTTTTGCCCGTTTGGCTATTGACGATTACGTTTACGCATATACTTTTTTAAGGTTGTTGAATTAACAGAATCTTAACAGTTCCCACCAATGTTTTTCAGGCGTACAGCTATTTTTTTCAGGCTTTCACCAATGAGAATCTCAAATCGGGAATGCTTCTTAAAGTGGTGTTAAAAAATGTAATTTATCTGAAACCTTTTTCACGAATGAAAAAGCAAAGTTGTATTTATGCAAATTTCTGTAAGCATTTCTTTTTTCTGCTTCTGGCGAGGCAAAACAGAATTTGAACGAAAACAGAAATCGCTCACTTGCATCGAAAGTATCTTTACCATTAACGTTTGAAAATATTCCCGTAACGTGAAACAAATTTTAAAAAATGTACTATGGAAAACCGACAACTTAACTACAACAACAAAGACAACTCCAGCCAAATGCCATTGATCCGAGAACAACATGTTGTGCGTTATTCGGATGCTGAATTGAATGAATTCAAAGAATTGATCACTGAAAAACTGAACAGGTCAAAAAACGAATATGAATTGTTGAAAGAGATCCTTTCACATAAAAGTGATAATGGCATCAATGATACTTTACCTGCATTTAATCTTATAGAAGATGCTTCTGATGCAACGGCAAAAGAAGATATGTCGAACCAGGCGATGCGTTTGTTGAAGTATATGGAACACTTGAAGAATGCATTAATAAGAATTCAAAACAAAACTTACGGTATATGCAGCGTAACAGGTGTACTGATCTCAAAAGAAAGATTAAGAAGCGTGCCGCATTCAACATTAAGTATGGACGCTAAATTGGGGATAAAAAATAAGTAAGCATTAATCCATTATTAAATGAAAAAAATAATTACTCTTTCTTGTTTATTCTTTTTTCTTGTTACGAGGTCGCAGGTCTTTTCAGGAGCTTCAGGACCTATACTAAATAATGGACAAGTCACTTTTTTTCCAATAGTTGTTTCAGGAGTCACTCCGGCACAAATAGATAGTACTTTTGGTTTAGAGCAGGTATGTTTTAGTATTTCGCATGCAAACGTTGCAGAGCTGGATCTTTTTCTTGTATCACCGGCAGGTACATTCATTCAATTGAATTCAGGAAGCAGTTCACAGGGCGGTACTGATTTTTTGAATACATGTTTAGATAGTAAGCCGGGTACAAGTATCACCACCGGTGCAGCACCTTATACCGGAACTTTCAGGCCTATAGGTTATTTAGGTCGCTTCAACAAGGGACAACCGGCGAACGGAACGTGGAATTTAATTGTATTCGATCAAAACACTTCAGTTAATTCAGGCGTATTGCTCTCTTGCAGTATACAATTTGGAACTGCACCATCAAAACCTGTTGTATTTAGATCTTCCAATCTCCCGATCGTTTTTGTTAATACATCCCAGGTTATTGGTGAAACAAAAATAATGGCGACGATGGGAATTGTTGATAATGGCGCAAATAGAAATTATGTAACTGACGGATGGAATGCATACAATGGTAAAGCCGAAATAAATGTGAGAGGCAGCAGCAGCTCCGGTTTTGAAAAAAAGTCTTACACCTTCGAAACGCATGACGGAGCAAACAATAAGATAAAAGTACCAATCTTAGGAATGCCTAAAGAGGAAGACTGGATACTGAGTTCTTCGTATGCTGATAAAACACTTCTTAGAAATAATCTGACCTGTGAACTGTTCAGGGGAATGGGCCATTACGCACCACGTCATAGGAATGTAGAATTGGTAGTTAATGGCGAGTATTTCGGTGTGTATTCATTATTTGAAAAAATAAAAAGAGATTCAAACCGTGTGAATATTCAGAAACTTGGCAAAAATGATAATGTTTTTCCGGATGTAACAGGAGGATATATTATCCAGATAGACAGGCCAAATGAACCGGGATGGTATTCCCAATTCCCGGGAAATTCGCCCGGAGGAATGAAATTCTTCTATCAATACATTTATCCTAAAGATACTTCGATCACTGCACAACAAAAAAACTATATACAAACTTACATGAATGATTTTGAGTCGGTGATGAACTCCTCTTCGTATGCTGATCCAAATACAGGTTATCCGCAATACATTGATATGACTTCATTCATCGATTTTTTCATTATCAATGAATTAAGTAAAAATGTGGATGCATCGAGGTTAAGTACATTCCTGTATAAACATAATATCGCTAATGGAGGAAAATTACATATTGGTCCGGTTTGGGATTATGATATTGCATGGCACAACTGTATTTGGGGCGATTCACCTAATAGCACAAATTGGGGATATTGGGCTTCATCAGATCTTTTTCCTGCACCAACGTGGTGGATAAAATTCATGCAGGATCCGCAATTTGTGGCTCAGCTCGCTTGCCGTTGGAATTATTTACGGTCAAATGTTTTAAGTATCACCAACATTAATAATATTATTGATGCTGAAGCAAATCTACTGGGTGAAGCGCAACAGCGGAATTTTACACAATGGCCTGTGTTAGGTGCTTTTATTTATTGTAATCCGCAGAACCAGGTTGGAGCAAATTACGCAACTGAGATCGCAGATCTTAAGAACTGGATCACTAACCGGATCACATGGATGGATGCAAATATCAATGCGCCTTGTGCGATTGGGATTGAGGAAAGCAATATTGTTAGTGAGTTGAGTATTTATCCTAACCCGATGCAATACAGTACCACATTCGATATGAAGCTGGAAAAAAAATCAGATGTTTCGTTGTGCATCACGGATGTGGTTGGAAAAGAAGTGGCGAGATTCATGAGCACCAACGTTAACCAGGGAAGTTCTAAAATAGTTTTTGAAAAGAACCAGATCCAGGCCGGTGTTTATTTATACCAGCTGGAAGTAAATAATGCAGTTAAAACAGGAAAGATAGTTATTCAATAATTAATAGAGTTATGAAAACAATTTGTAAAGTACTGATTCTCCTTTTGGTCTCAGCGAATATTTCTTTCGCGCAAAGCAAAAAGGAAGTGAAAAAGAACAATATTAAAACCGTTACTGTTACCGATACTGAGAACGGGAAAACTTTAAAGAATAAAAGAACTGAGTTTGATAAGAACGGTGAAACTATTTGTGATGAAGATTATACTAAAGATGGCATCTTAAAGACGCGATGTAAATACAAGTATAATAAGGAGGGCGATGTAATAGAAGAAGAGCAGTATGATGAAAAAACCAAGCAAACCGAAAAGCATACTTATAAGTATAATTCGTTGGGAGAAAAAATTGAAGAGCATGTTTGGGATGCCTCGGGAAAAAAGCTGAGAATGCACTATTATACTTATAATACACGTGGTTTGAAGATCGAAAAGAAGACCATGGATGGGGATGGCAAAGTTTTAGGAGTAAGAATGTATAGCTACACATTTAATTGAGCGGAATAAGGGACATATTGAATGAGTTTGAACCCATCACTCTTGAAGAGATGGATGGTGTAAAACTAATGAGCAGGACGGATACTAAGTTCCTCTTCAATGAAGATCAGTTCACGCTCATGATGAATATTGCCAAGAATCAATACAGGATACTTGAAGTGAACGGGAAGCGTATCAGCCGTTATAAAACATTGTATTATGATACTGCGGGATTAAGTTTGTATGCAAAACATCAAAGCGGGAAATTGAACCGTTATAAAGTGAGGCACCGCACTTACGTTGAAACAGAAGCAGGATTCTTAGAAGTAAAATTCAAGAACAATAAAGGAAGGACGATAAAGAAAAGGATCGAAGAACAATGTCCGCAGGATCTGTGGGAAGGTGAAGGAAAAAATTTCCTGACAAAGATGCTTCCTTTTGGACCTGAAACTTTGGTACCAACGATGTGGGTAAATTATAGCCGTTGTACATTGGTACATAATACTGTTCCGGAAAGAGTGACGATAGATCTGGACCTGGAGTTTGTAAAGAATGAAACAACAAAGAAAATGACAGGCCTCGTTGTTGCTGAAGTGAAACAGGATAAAAGGGCAGCTTCTTTCTTTCTCACAATGATGAAGAAATTCCGTATCCGAGAGGGAGGAATGAGTAAATATTGCTTGGGAATTGCGTTGACAGACCAAACAGTAAAAAAAAATAATTTCAAACAAAAATTAATTGCCTTAAAACATATAATAGATTATGACACTCCTGCAAATAGTTGAAGATGGTATGATGACTGATAATGTAGATGCCGTTATGAAAATGTCATCCAAGATCGGGTTCAGGTTATTAATTGACCTTGCTACAATATTCGTACTTGTGAGGTATATTTATTTTCCGATCTACCGTCACCGCGAATTCTTTTTCATGTTCGTGATCTTTAATCTCATTATTTTCCTGGTCTCATTTCTTTTGAATAAAGTAGACTTGTCAATGGGGGCAGCATTTGGTTTATTCGCCGTCTTTAGTATGTTACGGTACAGGACTGATAACATATCTATAAAAGACATGACCTACCTTTTCTTAACTATCGCGATCGGATTGGTTTGCGCCGTTACAAAAATAAAAGGCGCTCCTGATAATTTCGAATATGTTTTTCTGATCGGTGTAAATGCCGTAATATTATTGATCACCTATGTCCTGGAAAGCAGGATGTTTTCGAAACGGGAGATGATCAAGACGATTGTTTATGAAAATATTGATCTGATACAATCTAATAAAAATGAGGATCTCTTAGCGGATATCCGATTACGTACCGGGATCAACGTTCACAGAGTGTCCGTTCAAAAAATAAATTTTTTAAAGGATTCAGCAGAGATAAAAATATATTACTATGATTAAATTTTGGTTTAGGACAGGAGTCATAGTTTTACTTCTGTTCTCATATTCTGTCACAAAGGCTCAAAAAGGTTATTATGATGATGCCCAGCTGTGGTATAACTTATCTCTTGAAAAAAAATTAGGGGAGAAGTTCGATATACATTTTAAGCACCAGGGCAGGCTAGTCAACGATTTCACTCAATACGGACAAGGTTATGCTAAGATCGGTGTTGGTTATAAGATCACAAAAAATATAAAAGTATTTGCTGATTACGTGAATACCCGGCGGAGAAGAAACTCAGATTATTATAAAACACGTCATCGTTTCAATTTGGCATTGATCTTTAAAAAAGAAATCGGGTATTGGACGTTCAGTTACAGGAATATGTTCCAGTGCACCTATAAAAGCCCATTCACCAGTGATGACGGGTATATTCCGTATATGTACGATCGTAATAAAGTCACTATAAAGTATAAAGCAAATAAACGGTTTGAATTTTATGTGTCAGAAGAAGTACATATTCCATTGAACAATCCCGATGTAAAAGGGTTAACCCGTTCTCGTACGGTAGGAGGGGTTTTTATAAAAACCAGGAAGAATCAAGGTATTGACTTGTATTACCTATATCAGATGCAGTTGCAGAACAACGACTGGTTTGATCAAGATATCTCAACCAGGAATAATTTGCTAAAAAGGAAATTTGTAATTGGTATTGGTTATGAAATTGAATTTTAAAATGTATAAAGAATGGAAATTTTAAAAAGTATTAAATGTGTTATTTGTGTAGGTCTGTTCTTATCAACAAACGTGTCGTTGGCTCAGAATAAACCTGTAAGATCAGAAATTGATTATAAAGTAAAAATTCCGACCGACAGTATATTTGAAGTTGAGTTTTCAACCGATAAGATGATCCATAGTCTTTTGGTCACTGTTTTTGATAGCCGGGGCTATATGGTATATATGGATTGCCAATACAATTTTAGCGGGCCGTATAAAAAAAGTATCGCTTTACAGCACCCTGTCAGGAACGGGTATTACCTGAAAATTGCGAATGATGCACAGATCTTCGAAAAGAAATTAAGTACTGAATAAAAATATTATCCCTATGAAATTAACTGAATTCACAAAAAACGGAATTGCAGCGGCAATTCTTTTATCTGTAGCAACAACCTCCCGTGCACAATTGAAATCGATGGTATATGATTTCGACGGTTTAGATGCAGGAGCAACCAGTCTGCCTGAAGGTGATTATTCTTACGGTGATCTCACGTATGAAGTAAGTCCGAATCCCATAACCGCAAATGATATGATCGGTGACCGTGTTTTGAGATTAAATGTAAATTGGAATGTGAATTACGGTAGTTTTGGAAGAGGGATCTCGCGCTATATTGAATTCGATCCGACAAAAGATGTTTTTAATTTCTTTTTTTACAATCCATCTTCAAACGGACAAAATGCTGTGTTTGATGTAATGCTTGGTGATGACGATAACCAAAGCGGTGCATTTGAAAGTGCAAATGATGATGTTTGGATAAAAAGTATGTCAATACCGGGATCAGGCGGATGGCAATTGTATTCGATACCGCTGAATTCGTTTACAGACTACAATACAGGTGGGAATGGAACTTTTGATATGACTTTCACGGGTGATAAGGGAAAACTTTGTCATGTTGAATTTCGTTTTTCAAAGGGAGGAGGAGGAACAAACACTCCTGCTTTTTATCTTGACATGATTGCTTTTTCAGATGGTGCTTTACCAAGAGGTGCAACAGATTTTGATCTTCCATACAAAGATCCTTCAGATCATTGTTTATTAGGTGCATTCATGCAGGAAAGTCTTGGAAATAATCATTTGATCCCGGCTCATTTTGAAAGTATGTTTCCGGCTACCCCTGCAAAAAAGATCAGGTATGTGAATTTTTTTCAGCATTGGGCAACTGATGGTTCTACAACTCCGCACGTAATGCCCGGACCGGAAATACAAACGCTGATCAATAACGGATATGTACCTATCATTACATGGGAACCGATGTTCTGGGGATATGACCGATTGGATCCTGTTCAACCGCGCTTAGTTAATATCAATAGCGGCACTTATGATGGCTTCATTGATAATTATGCAGACAAAATAAAATTACTTTCTGATACTGTGATCATAAGATTCATGCACGAGTTTGAAGGAGATTGGTATCCATGGGCTCTTTCGCAGAATGGCGGCGATCCTTCGGCTTACATTACCGCCTTTCAGAGAGTAGTGAATAGATTCAAAGCAAAAGGTGTAACAAATGTACAATGGATGTGGTGTTTAAATTCAGACTATGCGCCTGTAAAAGCTTATAATTTTGTAGTGACCGCATATCCTGGAGATGCCTTTGTAGATATTGTTGGTACCGATATTTATAATAACCATTACCCAATGAGTTTACCATGGTGGAAATCTTTTCGCTGGCAAACCACCGAAAGTTATTATTATCTCAGTAAGTATTTTGCGCATAAGCCATTATACATTTGTGAGGTGGGCTGCCGTGAGCGTGCAAGTTCTGAAAATGCAGGATCGCAGGGAAAAGGGGATTGGTATGCTGTAATGGATAAAGAATTACAATCTAATTTTCATAAAGCACGCGCTTTAATTTTCTTTAATAGTTTCCATGAACAGAACTGGTTCATCGATTCTTCGCCAGGCGCATTACAATCACTTACCAATAATATTTGGAACGACGATTATTATTTTAAGGGAAATGCGGTTGGTATTGAAGAGCGTCATGCTTATGGCGAAGGACTTTATATTTACCCGAATCCTTCAAGCGGGCTCGTTAACATCAGTTATACTTCTAATACCATAAAGCAAAATTTCACAATTGATATTACGAACGAAGCCGGAGTCAGGGTTTATTCCGAAAGAATAAGAAGCGTTTCAAATGCATTTACAAAACAAATAGATCTCAGTAACTTTCAAAAGGGCGTTTACCATGTTAGATTAGAAGCCAGTTTGCTGAATAGTTCAGATGTGAACATTGCAGAGGTTGTGAAATTGATCCTTCAGTGATCAGTGTGATGAACTGATAAAGATGTTCTTGGAAGCAGGCGTGAAGTAATCATCTTTCATGATGTAATTTAAATACGCATCTTTTGCTTCCATTGAAGAGTTGATCTTGAAATCATCCCGCTCATTGAACCAGGTGATCAAACGAACCTTCGACATATCTGTTTTTAAAGCATCACTCATCTGCTGGATCCATTGGGCTTTGGTCTGTGATCTTGCTGATTCTGTTTTTAAACGTTCCCGTGAAGCAGTTTCACAGATCAATAAAGGTTTGTCAGGGAATTTCTCTGTCAATAAAAAATAATTTTCTATTCCTTCTTTCCTGAAAGATGTCCAGATAACATTGTTGCCGGCGCCATTGTAAACATCAAGGCCAACATAATCCACAAAATCGTCACCGGGATAAGCATCCAGTATATAATTCCAGCTTTCCTGCGGTATCGACATTGAATTAGGGCACCAGATGAATTTCACATTGGTCACTTTATTTTGTGTGAAGATATTCCTTATATAACAAAATGTTTTTGCAAGCACCTTTGGATCTTTATTATTGTGGACCAGGCACCATGGATACCAATCGCCATTGAATTCATGTAACATTCTAAGAAGTACTGTTCCCTTAACTTGTTTTATCTGGCTGGCCCAATATCCAAAAAAAGAATCGAAATGATGTTCAAGGATACTATACAGGTTCGGTTGTTTTGCATTCTTATCTGTGCTTTCATAATGATTCTCCAGCGTTATCATTGGAATATATCCTTCAGAAATGATCTTGTTCATGCGTTCCACCGAAGGGTAGGAACTTGTTTTAGTTCCGTCATCTTTTCCAAAAGGCTGAAATAAATGAATAACACCTAGTTTTTTTTCAGGAAGTTCAAATAATTTTTCAAAAGCAATACTCTCATCAAGAAAGTTAGCATATTTGTCAACCATAGAAAAAGTTCCGAGGTTGCAATAATCGTTTGTAGAAGCAGGCGGCGCATTGAAAATATGCGAACCTGTAGGAAGTTTTCCTTTTGAAAAGCAAATAAAATCAAAATAGCAGGTTTGGGACGGATTGAAATTATCACTTGTTCCGAAATTTATAATTACTGTGAGGAGTTTTCCTTGTTTGTAGTTTATATTGAAAATATGATCACCTCCGGGGTTACTGTCTCTAAAATCACTAAGCGGAGCCGATATCAGTTGCCATTGATCATTCTTCTTTACATTATCAACGGATATTGTATAAGCCCATGTGTCATCAGTTTCTGAATTAAAGACGCCGTTATCATTATCATCTTCCCTTAATTCAACTGTAAAAGTTGTTGAGGTTTTTAAGAGGGGGCCATTCAGAGGAAATAGAGCGTAGAAATTAAAATGATCTTCTTTAGGATCGAGTTCTATATTAAGCGTCAGGCCTTTTCCCCAACCTCCATAATTAACCTTACTTCCTTTTTCAAGTTTAAGGGCTCTTTGTCCGCTATAGGTTCTGTAGCTTGTATAAATGTTTTCATCAACTTTGGCGCTTATGTATCCGTAAGTGAATAAGCCATTTTGTTTAAAATCGGAAGGCCCATTTGTATATCCTTCAAAATCTTCGACAAGAAATTTTAATTGGGAATGAACCGGATGAATGGACAGAATGAATAATATGAAGTACTGAAGTATTTTCATTCACAAATAGTATTTACCAGATCCAGTTTGCAATAACTCTGAATTGTCCGTCAAGGAATCCGTAGTCTTTATAAGGTGTTTTAGTTCCCGGCCATCGGTTGATAGCCCAGTTACCATATGTTACCGAAGCACGGAAAGACCGCCAGTCGAAATAACCAAATCCATAAGAGTAATCCGGATCCCATGGCTGGCGTTTGCCCGCTTCAGGATAATAATAAACACCGCCTTCTATGTAAAGATTTTTATAGAATGTATAGCGGCCTGCAGCTCCAAGTACTACTTTCCCGTTAGCAATTCCACCATGTATTTTATTGAATTCGTCGCGGTACTTAATTGAATAACGTACAAAATAATTGAAACGCATATTTGTTGATTCATCTAATTTTATCGCTTCCCTTACCCGGTCAGATAAGGCGTTTTGAAAAGAGAGGAAGTAATAGCCTTCCAGGAATTTTTCTCCGAAAGTTTTTAGATTATCCGAATATTTATTGTTTAGATAATTTTCGTACCCATAATTAAATTTATTTGGTTTCCAGTGATAGCGCCCGATGGTGTAAGAGTAATCCGATGTCCATCTTGCAGAAGCTCTTTTATTAAAATCGATAAAGAAAGTAGTGTTGAGGCTGAATTGCTCAAAGAAACGAATGCGCGTATAGATCCCGATAGCTTGTCTCCATTCACCGGTGGTCTTTCCGTCTTTTCCTGTCACAAGTACTCTTCCTGTGTTATAAGAAAACGTTCCGAGTATCCTGTTCTTGCCCATCAGGAGTTTATCTTTATGGAAAACATCCCTGAAATTTTTCATTTCAGAAAACTTTGTGATCCGTTTAGTTGCGAACTCATAATAAAGCCGTTTGGGTTCTTCTTCAATTATGATCTGTGCGGAATATCTGTTCACAAGTAAAACCGAACAAAGAAGAAGTAGTATATGCACCTTGAATTTAAGTGCAGTTTTCTCTTTATATATCATGGATCAATGGTCCGATTAGTGATCGTTTGTAAATTATTATTTGCAATGTTCAAGCAGGTAGTTGTAAGCAAGGTCACTTCCGTACTGAACAGCCTTATTAAGATCTTCGCATCCGCCCGGTCTGTCACCTGTCTCATATTTTGCAACACCGCGGTCTTTATATGCATTCTCGTAATCAGGTTTAAATTCTATGGCATGCGTATAATCTTCTATCTCACCTTTATGGTCTTTTAATTGGCACTTCGCTTGTCCGCGGCAATAGTAAGCAAGTGAGCAGTCTTGTTTTAATTCTATCGCCTGGGTATAATCTTCAATTGCTGATTGATAATCTTTCAGATCATATTTCAATTGTCCGCGGTTTAAATAACCAACATAATCTCCCGGTTTTAACTGTATTGCACTATTGTAATCATCCATTGCGCCGCGGAGATCCTTTAGCCGGTATTTAACATTCGCTCTGCGGTTATAGGCTTCCGCGTCAGGTTCAATTTCAATAACCTTATTAAAATCATTTAGTGCATCATAATATTTTTTGATCTGGTAATAAACTAACCCGCGGTTGAAATAGCTATTGGTATTTGTTTTATCCAGTTCAATGGCTTTAGTATAATCTTCAATTGCTCCTGCATTTGCACCTAACATTGATTTTGTTATACCTCTGCTGTTATAGGCGTTTGCATCATTGGGACGCAAAGCAATTACTTTATCAATATCTTTTAATTCACCATTGTAATCACCTAGCATCCCGCGTACAATGCTCCTGTTATAGTAGGCATCTGCATAATCAGGATTTATTTTTAGCGCATAAGTAAATCCTGACATCGCACCTTTTAAATTATTCAATGAAACATAGGTCAATCCTTTATTAAAATGGATCTCGTAAGATTCTTCCCAGGATAGTTTTAACCTGAGTGCTCGGTTATAGTCGTCAATAGCACTTTGGTAATCCAGCAGAAGATTTTTAACGTGGGCACGGTTGATGTAAGCAGAAACAAGAGTTGAATCTATTGCCAATGCTTTTGTGAAGTAAGAAATAGCTTCCGGATAATTCCGGAAATTGATCTCTTCAATCCCTTTCGAAACAAATGCCAGTGCTGAATCCCTGTTGCGGGTGTTCGATCCAAATCCTTCGGGATCTGCGTACCCCACGCAAAATCCTTTGATAGTGATCATCAGGATCAGGAATAAACTGTATATTTTTTTCGGAATCATTGGTTCGCATCCTAAGTTGGATAATAGATCTTCGTTTTGTTGCGGTCTGGTTTTCTGTTCTCTGTTCCGCCGGGTTCTCCTGAGGATCTTGGTTTTTCTATAGATAAAGTATAATCCTTGTTTTCCCAATTCTTAGATTCGATCCAGTAAAATGTAAATTGAATTTTATCATCCGGATTCAATTTGTCAGTTGGAAGATCCACGTAATGGATACCAATCCCTGAATCAAGAGTTGTTACATCTTTAAATGTATCCCAGTTATTAATTGTCCAGCGGACTTTAGCGCCGGTCAAACAATGCAATCGCAGAACTTTTCCTTTTGGAATGTGTTTGTATGCATTATTAAAATTCCAGGTAATGATATTCGAAGACACTTTTTGTACCAGGTAACGTTCTTTCGTTTGCAAAGGCATATCAAATATTTTCTTAGTTTTTAATGAACGGCATAATTTTATATATTCGGAATGCGCCCAAACTAACGGCATTGCAGAACCTGTAGCCTTTCCTTTAAATAATCCTTTTTCAGGAATATCTTCCGAATCCCAGATCTGTTCAGGGAACAAGCCTGTTTCATTCGCGTAGTTCTCCATCGTTTTTAAGAGTTTTTCCGCTTCTTCATAATTGCCGGCAGCGATCTCGTAGTGCGCACGCTCCCCGGTCAGCAATGGCCAGGGCCTTCCAATCCCTGTTCCTGCAAATGGACTGCCATCCACTTTTTCTCCGTAACCATCACGGTTATACCTGTACCACAAAGGGCCAACCGCTGATTCATATTTCAAAGTGGCATCGATAACTTTAATGGTGTTTAGAATTCTTGGATCATCAGCAGAACGTAATCCGAAACGTACAAGCGCCAGGGCATCGGGACTCACCATTTCATTCGCCGGGCAAATATTTTCTCCGTGCGGACGGTTAGAGATGGTTAGTAGTTCTGTTTCGTTAGATGATGTATCGTTAGTTTCTTTTTTGCTTATCCTTACATAATACCCTTCAACACCAACAAATTTTCCAAGATCAGATCCGGTAACATAACTCCATCTTTCGATGCTTGCATTCCATGAATCTGCAGTTTCCCTAAGGTATTCTGCTAATTGCGGTTCATTGTTAACGATAGCGTATTCAGCTGCAATTAACAGAGCGGAAATTTCAACTGCTAAAGTGAAAGTTGAATAGCCGGCATTTTCTTCCCAACGGTCTTGCTCAGTAATAGGTCCGTTGATCACAAGATAACTGGCCGCTTTGCGGATCATCGGCCAGAAAAGTTTTTGTTCTGCTTCACTTAATTTTGTTTCACGGTTAACAAGATCAACCAACATTATAGGCAATGAAGTTTGGTCCATCTGAATTCCTTTCCAGTAAGGCCTTCCGTCGAGCCACATGTTTTGCGACCAATGACCATCTGCTTCCTGGGTCACCATTAAATAATTTAAAACACGACGGGCATCTCTGTGAGCATTCGCAGCGAGTAAACCACCGGCAGTTTGCACCATATCACGCGGCCAAACTAAATGATAGCCTCCAAGATCATCGTCACCCCTGCTGAATCCCCACGGAATAGAAAGACTAGCGATCAAACCGCCGGGATGTCTTTTTGATTCATGTACACGAAGCATGCTTGCGCTTATCTTCAAATGTTTAGGCGCATCTTTTTTCGGGCTTTTTATTGAGAATAATTTTTTATGCCATTCTTCCCATTCTTCAACAAATTGAGATTTAGTTGTTTCAAAACTTTCGAATAAACTTGCTCTGGCGCGTTGACCGGCTTCTTCTGAATTCCTTCCAAAACCCAGTGCAACAACAAAACTATTTCCGTTCGATTCTTCCAGGTCAAATTCTCCTGTTAAAGCAACATTTCCGTTCTCAGCACATTCAAACGCCCATTTCATTTCTTTGTGTTGTTTCAGATCCTGCCAGCCATCCGATGTTCCGACAAAACCCACAGATGATTTTTTCCATGGAATTGAGCAGGCGAGAGCTAATGAAACTTCACCACGCTGTGCGAACATCATTGTAAGCCCTTTGTAATTTCCTACCCAGGCAGTATTTCCACCGCCTGAATTTCCGATATGCGGAGCTAAAAGAATGTATAACCTGAAATCCTTCCTTTTCTTATTCATCGGAATGAATTGGATCCTTTGAAGAAGTGTATCCCTTGAAGGATCAGTAATAATTTCTTTTTCTATGCGGTAGTGATGATCTTTACAGGAATTGGTCACCTGGTATCCGGGAATCCCATCTGCTAAATGTTTAACATGATGCGAGGTGTCAAATTGTTCTTCTGAAAAGAAATCTTTTCCATCGGTCACAATTAAACTTAAATCGCGGGTGCAGGCATGATCTACCTGCGGATAATAAATTTCATTTAAGATCCCATGACTTAGCGAGTACCATACTTTGCTTGTCGAGTTCAATGAACTTCCTACGGCGCTTTTAGCGCTTGTTGTCCATCTTGCTTCAATTCCGGGCCAGCCAAAGGCAAATTTTTCGTTTCTGTACATAATATTTGGTATGATTTTCTTTTTAGTTCCGCGCAGTATTTTTAATACCATGCTAAATATTATTGGTCTTTCTTATTGTTTTTTTTTGTTGTGCTTTCTTTTTTTACTTCCGGTTTTTTCGGGGTTTCAGGTTTTTTCTCTTCTGGTGTTTTAGCGATCGGGTCCTGTTTAGCAGGAGTGGCTAAACCGGGGCCTGTTATCTCATCAAAATAATAAGCATCAGAAGCAGAAGAGTTAGGATTGAACAGAAGAGTGATCTGGTTTATATCACTGGTAGATGTTTTACTCCCTTGTGGTATCTGTGAGAATTTAAATTCCAGTTCTTCCCAGGCATTGGTCTTGGTTGTATAACATTGGTATTGACTATTAGTTCCTGCCGGATAATCATTGTTTCCGTTCTTATCACCTAACAAAATTTCAACGAGTGTGCCAACAGGTGCATTCGTGTATAACTTCATTTTTAATTTTGGCGGGATCCCTAAATAAGTGGCGTATTCACTAACGTCAGCCATCTTACCGGGTAATTCCATTTTTATATTATCGAATTTTTTTCCGGCATTACGTATGTATAGAGCACATTTTTCGCTGCTGTTCACATTATCAACTCTTGGGTTTTTCGCTAACGTATCAAGTACTCCTGTCCGCTCTGTATAACGGATATATTTCGATCCCTCAAAATTATCATAGGTGATCTTCTGCCCGAATATAAGCCCTGCTTGTAAAACAAGGAGCTGGCTGAACAGAATGATCTTTATATTTGTTGGTCTTATTCCTGATGAATGATCGAAAGTATTTGATTTCATTTGCTTTTTTTAAAAGGTTAATACTACTGGTATGCAAGATAAAAGCTATGGTAAAAGGCCTTTGGCATTATTCGGTAATACAGTCCTTTGGTTAGCCAAAACACTTATCACCATAGCTATTTTCAAATTAATGATGCTTGTTGCAAAAATCCATTACTTTTTATTGGAGATGGTACAAGTAACTTATATTAAGATCATATTACTTTGCAAGTTTTTTTGTGGAACCTGCATATTCCCCATAGCCATTTTCCATTCCTGCTTTACTGGCTTTAATGCCGTAGTATCGTGTTGTGAAATCAACCAATGTATTATCTGAAGCGGCATATTGGCCATAGAATTCCGACATACCGGGAGAGGAAGCTTTGATCTCATTATAACGCTTGATGAATTCGGTCAGTGTTTTTTTAGATCCGGCATAGTCACCCCAATATTTTGAAAGGTCAGCATAAACATCTTTTATTTCGTAGTATCTTTTAATGAAAGTTTCCATTTCATGGTCTGAAGCCGCATAATTATCATGCGCGTTCTTTAAAGCAGGGTATGAGGCTTTGATAGCATAATACCTTTCCATGAATTTTGTTTTGGCATTCGACGAAGCCGCAAATGCGCCATGAAGATTGGTAAGTGAGGGATAGCTTTCTTTCAGGTTATAATAACGTTCCATGAAAACTTCTTCCTTAACATTAGTTTTAGGAGCAGTTTCTTTTTTGTCAGCAAGCGCTGTAGTTTGCGCATTTAAACCTGTTGAGATTACCGATGAGCAGAATAATGCTAAAGCGGATACGAGTGTTAATTTTTTCATGATAATTTAGTTTTTTGTTTTTTTATAAAATTAAGATGAGTAGTATGTAACAGTTCGTATTTTCGGTAATTCCCCGTATTTTGTCGCTAATGCCTATGAATAGTGGTTGGACGGCTTAGTGGTGTATCTCATCTTGGATATCAATTTTCTTCAGATCTCCTGTCGCAGGACCATTTATCAATTTCCCGTCAGTTGTAAACCGTGAGCCATGCATTGGACAGTCAAATGATTTTTCATCTGCGTTCCATTGCAGGATGCCCCCGAGGTGAGGGCAAACCCCGGTGCACGCGTGTACATTACCATTCACGTCTTTATACACTGCGATCTTTTTCATGTTTACATTTATTACTGCACCTTCACCGGCTTTCAGGTCATTAGTTTCTTTTACATCTCCGGGAGTTACCCAATCAATGTATTGTGCGGTCATATTTCCTGCTTCATGCAAATAAGCACCTGTCGTTTTCATGGTAATTCGTGAAGGGTCATAAATATCTTCCCAGGAATTTTTCTTACCGGTGATCAGATCTGTTATAAGAATTCCACCAATGGTACAATGTGTCATTCCGTTCCCTGAATCACCTGTGATGATATAAATATTATCATCTCCGGGATTCCTTCCAATGAAAGCTAATGAATCAATAGGTTCCATTACCTGGCCCGACCACTTGTAGTCTGCAATTCCGAAATCTGTAAATCTTTTTCTTGTCCAATCAATTAATTTGTCATATCGGTCCTCTTCAGGAATGTTTTCCGTATCAGCTTGCCCGACTTTGTGATCTTCTCCTCCTGAAATAAGCAGATCATTTGTTTCATCAAACGGTACTACTCTTACATAGTGGTAAGGTTTGGATATCCACTTTGAATCCTGGTCACCTGTATCCCACCACAGTGAATGATGTAGTTTTCCTTTTGGGATCTTACCCGCTATCACATAAGTTCGGTAAGGCCATTGTTTAGTATGCATAGCCACCCAATCATTCACGGGTGTATTGGTAGCAACAACAATATGTTTCGCTTTTATTTCATAACCATTAGCTTTTGCCCCGGTTTTCGAAATATGTTCTGCTCTTGTTTCTGTATAAATTTCACCTCCCATATTGATGATCGCTTCTGCAAGGCCGGCAAGATATTTCATGATATGGAATTGCGCTTGCCCGCAGAATTTAATGGCCCATTTTCCTTGTTCGGATTCAACGCCGGGGATGGATTCAAGCATTTCAATTCTTAAACCGGCTTCTTTAGCTGAAGCATATTCTTTTTCGAGGGATTCTTTTTTATCAGTAGAATGGAGGAATAAATAGCCATCAATACGTTTGAAATTGCAATCTATATTTTCATATTTTACGGTATTCTCTACCCATTGAATTGCCGACATATGACTGCTGGCGATACGTCGCGTTTTTTCTTTTCCATACAAATTTTCAAGCGTGTAGTAACGATCATCCAATGCACAGGTCAGATGCGCAGTGGTGCGACCGGTTTCACCGCTTCCTAAATAACCATCTTCAACCAAAACAACTTTTCGTCCCGCTTTTAATAGGCAATACGCAGTTGTTAGCCCTGCAAGGCCGCCGCCGATCACAAGCACATCTGTGTCATGGTTATTCTGAAGTTTTTTAAATGATAATGGCCGGACACCGGTTGTCCAGTATGGTTTGTTTTCGCCTGAAGTTATATTGCTGTTAATTGGTTCTAAGATTGGTGAGTCCATGCTATAATGTTTTCTTATAAAGTTATTGCAACAAGTAGGAATTGAGTTACATCTTTCATGTTAATCAGTTGCATCATTAACATGGAGTGAAAGAAAATAAAAAACCGCCAGGCATAACGCATGACGGCTTCTTTTTTAAATTTTGTTTCTTACTTCGAGCTGGTCTTATCCGCGTTGGTCTTTAAACCCCAGATCTCAACTCCTGCTTTTTCATCTTTTCGGTTAGGAAGTGTTTTGTAAACGAATTCAATCTTTTTAAGATCACGTTCACCGCCATCAATATCAATTTGACGGCTTTCTCCATTCATTTTAAGAGGCATTGCAACATCTACATGTTGTTTTCCACCATCTTCAAAATAAATTTCAAGGTTCACTAAGTCGACAGGAGCATCAGTCACCTTGATCTTGATAGATGCGAATTTATCAGCGCCCATAATTACCACTTCATCTTTTTCTTTTTTAAAGCTTACTGTGGTTTCGGCGATCTTATGCCAACCGCTCTTATCAGTTACAATAACTGCCGGCTTTTGTGCGCTTGCAGTTTTACATAATCCTGTAGTAGCAAGGAAAATGATCAAAAGTACTTTTTTCATTTGTCTAAAGTTTAAGTTAATATTAATTTAGGCAAATGTAGAATGTGTGAAGGGCGGCAACTGAAAAAATCGGTAAACCCGATAATTGATAAGGATAAAACCGAAATTCTTTGGACGGAAATGGAAATTGATGATGCGAATTAATTTTTTTCCAGGATGGAAAGTTCTGATCCTAATTCTTCCATAGCTTTTTTACAGACCACTTCCAGTTCTGAAAATAATTTTTTGATCTCTTTTGGCTGTTCTTGTTTGGCTGCAAGATCCTGGATCTTTCTTGCCATGTTCTCATATTTGGAATCCATGCCAAGCATTGGAAAAGAAGGGAGCATAGAATGAGCCGCGTTTTTTACTGCGCGCCAGTTATTTTTTTCAATACCAAGGCTCAGATCGCCAAGTAACTTTGGAGTTTCTTCGAGATATGCTTTCAGCATTACTATCATCCCTTCCCGGTTACCCAAAGTCAGTTCTTTCAAATAACTGAAATTGACGTAAGCCGGATTCTTATCTAAGGTGGCCTTATTCTCTTTTGGATCGTTCTTCATAATTGTCCTGATTCCCGAATGGTTAAAAATTCAACCGGATTGGAAATTATAACTAAGATAGAGAAATAATACAGTTTCAAACTAATTTATTCGGTTAATTTGGAGAAAAGATAGCCGTAGATCTGAAATAAGAGCTAAATAAGATTGATCTTCCGCAGAAGTTCTTTCTTATATTGTTCCCCGATCGGTAACGGATGTTTGCCTATATAAGCAGTTCCCTCTTCAATATTATCAATATGTGAGAGCGATGTCAGATAAGAGCGGTGTAAACGGTAGAATTTATCCTGTGGTAATTTTTCTTCCATTCCTTTTAAAGTGATATGTACAGTTAACCGGGTATCGTTAGTGAAGATATTCACATAATCACCTAAAGCCTGAACATAAATGATGTCTTTTATCTTTACCTTGGTAAGTAAGGAATTGGAACGTACAAAAATGTAATCTTTTTCTTTCGTGTTCGTTTCTACTTTTTGATCTTTATTCGCGTGTAATTCTTTTGCGCGGTCAACTGCTGCCATGAAACGTGATAAGCTTACAGGTTTGATGATGTAATCAGCTACATTCAACTCAAAAGCTTCAACAGCGTAATCTTTTTTAGAAGTGATGAGGATCACGATAGGCCGTTTCTCCAGATTCTTTATTAATTCGATACCTGTCATGCCCGGCATTTCAACATCGAGGAAAACTAAGTCAATATCTTCTTTCTTCAGATAATTGAAAGCTTCAACAGGATTTTCGCATTCACCTTTTAATTCCAGGAATTCAACTTGGTCTACCAGTTGTTTTACCATTGCTCTTGAGAGCTTATTATCATCAACTATTATACATTTCATGTTGTGTGGTTTTGAGGTTTCCATTATTACTTTTATGCAACTAAACTATAAAGTTCATTTAGTGTTTATTGAGACTTTCGTTGAATAGGGCTTTTAAATAGCCCGGAACCGACCGGAAATAGGTGGTTTTTCCCAATTTATGTGAAACATTTGGATCCCGGGATCAGGGACAACACGAAGAGCGAATTTTTCTTGGCTTATAAAAAAGGGTACTCACCGAATTCGACACCGATGAGCGGGATTTTGATATAAATTGCCATGGTTTAACAATCAAAAAAAATTATCATGAAAATAATAGTACCTATGGCAGGTATGGGCAAGCGTATGAGGCCGCATACTTTAACAACACCAAAACCACTTCTTCCTATAGCAGGTAAATCAATTGTTCAGCGATTGGTGGAAGACATCATCAGTGTTTCAGGTGAAAAAGTAGATGAAATTGCATTTGTGATAAATCACCTTGGAAAGGAAACGGAGGAAAAGATCAAAAAGATAGCGATCGATCTGAAAGCGAAAGCAAGTATCTTCTACCAGGAAGAGGCTTTAGGCACTGCGCACGCTATTCTATGTGCAAAGGAAGCTTTAAAAGGAAAAGTAATTGTAGCTTTCGCTGATACATTATTTAAGGCTGATTTTAAGCTGGACGATTCACGTGAAGGAATTATCTGGGTACAAAAAGTAGAAGATCCTAAACCTTTTGGTGTAGTAAAACTGAACGAGAAGAATATTATTACCGATTTTGTTGAAAAACCTGAACACTTTGTTTCTGATCTTGCCATTATTGGTATCTATTATTTTAAGGATGGAGTAAATCTTAGAAAGGAATTGGAGTATCTGATCGAGAATAATATTAAAGATAAAGGCGAATTCCAATTGACCAGCGCTCTTGAGAATATGAAATCAAAAGGCGTTAAGTTCACTCCGGGACAAGTTACCGAGTGGCTCGATTGCGGGAATAAAGATTCAACGGTTCATACCAATCAGCGCATCCTTGAATTCAACAGGGGAGAGGATCTTGTTTCGAAAACACATGTCTCACAAAATTCTGTGATCATTGAACCTTGTTATATAGGCGAGAATGTAAAGATCATCAATTCAGTTGTTGGTCCTTATGTTTCCATCGGACGCGATTCTGTTATTGAAGATTCTATAATAAAAAATACGATCGTTCAAAATAATGCAAAGATAACTGCGGCTAATATCAGGAATTCAATGTTCGGGAATAGTATCGATTATAAAGATCATTACTCAGAACTTAGCATGGGTGATTTCAGTATACAACACAACGGAAGAAGCGGGGATTAGAGCAGGTTCAGTTTTTTGAGTAATTCTTTTTTGTATTGTTCACCGATGGGAATGGAATGTTGTCCTATCCGGACTTCATTCTCTTCTATCTTTTCGATATGATCGATCGCAACAATATAAGAACGGTGCAGCCTGAAGAATCTGGAAGGATCCAGTTTTTCTTCCATGCTTTTAAGTGTACTGTGTACAAGGTTATGTTTTGTACCTGAGAATATTTTCACGTAATCACCTAATGCCTGTACATAAAGTATATCCTGCAGTTTTATTTTAGTTAAAGCTGAATTAGAACGAACGAAAATGTGATCCGAGTCTCCTCCTTCTTGAGCCCCTATTTTTTTATCCCTGATATCATTTATTTCTTTAGCTCTTTCAACCGCAACCATAAAACGGGAAAGGGTTACGGGTTTGACAATGTAATCAGCCACATTTAATTCAAAGGCTTCAACAGCGTACTCTTTTTTAGAACTCACTAAAATAATAATTGGCCGGTGTTTTAAATTCTTAATGAATTCAAGCCCTGTCATCTCAGGCATTTCTATATCAAGAAAAATAAGATCTATAGGTTCTGTTTGAAGGTAGTTGAATGCTTCTACCGGGTTAGAACATTCTTTTTTAAGTGTAAGGAAATTAACCTGGCCGATCAGGATCGTCAGGGCTTTCCGGGCTACAAGGCTATCGTCAACTACAATACAATTCATTGCTGCCATCAAAATTAAGCATAAAGTTCAATAAATGGATTTGGAAAGGGGTTTTTAATCTCAAAATGGTAGAATTATCCTAAAAATTCTATAAATGAGAAAACGCATGGCTTCGGCCATGCGTTTTTCTTAAATCGGAGCCTTTTTCAAATTAAGATATAAGAAAAAAGTTTTCAGTTTTTTTCTTTTAACCCATTGAAGTCTTGACATCCTTTTTAAACTCGTCGACTTTGGCTTTGCCATTTTGAAGCATGCCTTTCGATTCTGATTTTGCATCTTCGAATTTGTCGGTAAGATTGCTAACCAATTCATCGTATTTTTCTTTTAAAGCGTCTGTGTAATCTTCGCTTCTTTTAGCAATTTTTTTCCTTGTGTTAGAACCTTTATCCGGTGCTAACAGAACCCCTAGTAATGCACCGGCGGCTGCGCCTGCCAATACACCCAATAAAACTTTACCTGTGCTGCTCATGTTTTTGTTGTTTTTAGTTTATTAATTGATTTATTTATGATTTGAATTGTATTTCTTTTAGCTTTTTACGATCACCAAATATTTTGATGCGCTCCAGAATTTTTCCGGATCGGTGATCACAATATTCTTCACAATATTCTTTCCTTCTTTATCCATGGTGTAAGAACCGGCAGGATGAACGGTTATGATCTTCACATGATCGCCATTCACCGGAATAGTTCCCGTTTGCGTATAGTCGATCTTTGTGAATTTATTTGTATCAAAGTTCTCACTTAAAGCAGGAGTTTTCCCTATCCCGAGTAATCCGCCCTTTTTGTCGATCAGTCTTGCTTCCTGCAATTCTTTCGATTTCCCAACCACATAATAAGCGGTGTGTAGAGCGGTAACGTTTTCTTTGATCGTACCTTCTTTTGCGAGATTTTGTTGGGTTAAAGTATCAACCGACATTTTTAACTGTGCAACTTCTGAATCAAGTTGATTCAAGCGTTCATTCAGAGCAGTTAATTCGATATTTTTCTGTTCTAACTGGTTACTTAAGGTCAGGATCGTTTCATCCAACTGTTTGTTCTTGCGGCTCGATTTACTAAGTTTCTTTTTTAATGATGAGATTTCTTTTACATTCTCGCTCATTAATGTATTGATAGCCTGTATTTCGTTGATGATCCTGTCTTTTTGAGCACGTTTCAGATCTTTCCCTTTTTCGGTAGTGGCGTAAATGATCTGTTGTTTAACGGCAACAGAATCCAAATTACGTTCGATCTCATTAAAAGAAGCGAGTAATTCATTTATTGATTCATCGCGTTCTGTGGTGATCCTGATCAGCGAATCTTTTTCCGGATCAGGTGTGTTTGTTGCAACTTCTGTGTCTCTCGTATTACAAGCAGTAATTAATGCAAGACAGAAGATGGAAATAATGTTCTTCATAATTATTTTAATTGTTTTTGTAATTGAATACGGTAAAAGTACTCGTGGATATAGCGACGTCTTTTTAAATTCGGTAAAGAATTGTTTTTAATGGTTTAAACGCCCTTTGCTTTGTTTAAGAGTATGTATGCACTACTGACACAATAATCGCTTCCTCTGTGAAATTATTTCAATGGCCCGGATACTTCTGGTAATTTATACTCGGGCTTATATTTTTTTATCATTTGGATTAGCGAATCATAATATTCCTTTAAGGTCTTCCTGTTTATATCGGGATCTTTCTCATCAGGATTGGTTTGTGTCATTTCAGGAATGAATTGTACTATCTCAGGATATCTCTCATTAATAGCCTGTGTAATGTTCATGATCCTTTGTGTAAGTGTTTTTTCTTCTGAGTCCATAACTATTGATTTTAATATAAAAGTACATTATAGTTAAAGTATAGTGGATTGAAATTCGGTAATGTTAAGTAATCGATAGCTTAAACGCGGAATCCGGAATGCGGGTATATCAACTGTTTTTTACCAATGAAAAATCATATGTTGTAAGAAAATCACCTTGTTAAAATTAGCAAAAGAACTTCTGTATGTACTAACGACTTAATAGTTGATGCAGGCGAATAAACCAATGAAACCGCAGCTGGTGATGTAATTTTGAATCATATAAAAATAAAAATCTGAAATTATGAACAAGAAAATCACAACGGGAGCAGTCGCAATTTTAATTGCGTTCTTCTCTATGCCTCTGTCAGCTCAGGAAGTTGATACGGTGAAAGTAAAGGAAACACAGACGGTGATTCGTGATACAGTTACAGTACATGACACAGTAGTAAAAGAAGTAGTAAGAGAAACCCCCAAGCAGGAGCCGGCAAAACCGGAACGTCCTCCGTTGCGCCATGGTGAGTTCGGTTTACGTTACATGCCAACATTCTCATCAATGTCGTTCAGGACCTATAACGGAGAAGTTGTTCAGGGTGATGTAAGCATGAGCCATGGCTTTGGTTTAATGTTAGGGGCTAATTTCTCGAAAAATGTGGGGATACAGGCAGAAGCCAGTTATTTAGACATTTCCCAGAAATACAAAGACCAGGGTTTAAGCCGCCAGGTAAATGTAAGTTATCTGAACATCCCGATCATGTTATCATTGAATACTGATAAGACGAGGATGGTGAACTGGAACTTTGTTGCAGGTCCTCAGTTTGGTATTAATTTAGGTGCCAGTGTTCAAACTACAGGCGATGAAAATTCAGGAACATTAAGAGCTGTAGTAGGGGCGAAAGGAACAGATGTTGGTTTAGCTTTTGGTACAGGGCTTGAATTTGCACTTAACAAAGCACACACAATGCGTGCTGACGTAGGTTACCGTGGGTATTATGGTTTGATCGATGCAAGTGCTGATCAAACTTCTAATAATCCGGATACTTATAATGTGTTGGTGAGAGCTTCCCGCTTTTATCACGCAGCTTATTTAGGATTGACCTGGTGCTTCTAAAAGCAAAAGTATTATATAAACCATTCGCCACAAGCGGATGGTTTTTTTATGTTTATATTTTAACATTTCAGAGATTTTTAGCTTTAAATTGGCCGTGATTAACACAATTTTTCCCTGTCTAAACTAATAAACCCCTAAATAAGCCGTTTTATGAAATACTTTTATTGTAAATAATGCAAGGAATATGAAGAAAAGCATAAAGTGCTATAGGAAGGGGTCTCCTGCTAAGCCGGGAAAAAGGTCACCCCAAAAACCCACCCCATGGTGGCATGATGAGACCAATAATCATGATTCATATAGTAATTCAACCGTAGTTGTTGAAGATCCTGACAGATATAAATCGTCGGTCGTGAATGATCCGCCGCTACGCAAGTGTTTCTAGATTTGTTTGAATAAGATCATTTCGAATTTTTCTTCTTTTTATCGAATTCTTCTGAATGCGACATTAAAAAATCAAGAAGATGCTCGTTGAATACATCCGGTTGTTCCAGGTTGGATAAATGCGCTGCTCTTTCAATGATCTTTAACTCTGAATTTTTGATATGACGGTGTAAGAATTCGGATTGTTGTACCGGTGTTATCTTATCATTCCTTCCGCAAATAATTAATGTCGGCACTTTAATTGAACTGAGTGCTGAACACGTTTCCCTGCGTTTCGATAATGCTTTTAACCCTTCGGTTATTACTTGTTTTGTGTTCGAAAGAATAGTAGCTTCTATTTTCTTTACCACTTCCCTTTTTAATACGAATGAATCCCTGCGGAATGCATTTTCAATGAATTCTTCAGCAAAATCATTAATGCCTTCTGCTTCTATCTGGTAGATCGTTTTGTAACGGTGCTCTTTCATTTTTTTCGAATCTGCAATGCAGTTTGTGTCACACAGGATCAATCCTGCAAACCGTTCAGGGTATCTGCTGATCGTATTCAAAGCAATATATCCTCCCATCGATAAGCCGCATAGAATTGCTTTGTCAATTTCCAATACATCCATTAATTGAATAACATCATCTGAGAACAGATCGATATTTAATTTTTTATGGCCTGCAGAAGATTTTCCGAAGCTGCGGAGGTCGACCGATATCAATCGGTATGCCAATTTTAAATAATTTACCTGGTTCTTCCACATCGATTTATCGAAAGGAAAACCATGAAGAAAAATAATCGGCACTTTTCCTTCACCAACATCATCATAACTCATAGTGATGTTATTGACCTTAATTGTTTTGCTGAATCCTTTGGTCGATCTTTCCATAACAATTGATAGTTTACATTAAAAAGGGCGAGGTAAAACACCTCACCCTTTTTATTCGTGTTGTTAATTCAGGAAACAGAACAAAGTTCTATTTGCCTTTATTGTTGGTGTTGTTTTGGTCAATTTTTCGTGTTTCCCCGTTCTGTTCGGTATCAACATCCTGACCACTTTCATTATTTTTTACATCATCAACCGGTGTATGGTAATCGTGTTCATGATCGGTATCATCGTATTCTTTATCTTTCGAATCTACCTTTTCTGTATCACCATCATCTACAACGGCTGTTGAATTACGCGACATGTCGGCATCATCACCTTTGAGGCCCGTGTCTTTCGTTTTTGGATCAACTGTAGTATCCTTACCACGTTGATCATTTTTTTCCGTCTCTTTCATAACTTTTAAACTTTAATTGAACGTATGGAATTGTGAGTTCAAAAAGATTCAAATGAACCAAAAAGTGTCTTCATCTCTTCTTTTTGTTCTCCTGAACTTCCATGTAAAGATCTTTCTCATAAGTTTATGAAGTTTTGAATATTTATTTGTGACTGTAAACATTTATAATAATTAAAATAATTTGCTAAAATCAACGTATCCTTCGTTATCTCTTTTATCTTCTTCCTGAGATCCTGTTTCCGTTTCGGTCTCTTCAATTTCTCTTTCGTCTTTTTTTACACCTGTATCCGGCTTCTTAGTTGCAGGCTCCATCTCTGTATCCGGTGTTTGTTTTGGCTTATTCGGTTCCATGATCTTTAATTTTTTAATCTGTTCGTATTCTTTTTAATTATACTATCAAAGGTACTGCCAAATAAGAGGGAAGATCTTAGTATTCGGTAAAGACAGAATATGAATGGCTAAAAGAGAACCGTCAATGAAGAAATGAGAAAAAGTGTTAAGGAAATATTAAGATCTCCACTTAGAAATAAGATCTGATGCGAGCTTGTACGGATTGATATTTCCTTTTTGCAAAAGAGTTTCCATTTTTGATAATTCTGCTTTGATGGCAGGATTGCTGTAGAATTTTTCTTTCAATTTATCCGCAATGCTTTGGTGCAGCCAATCCTTCAATTGGGCATTACGTTTTTTATGAAAATATCCGTTGCTTTCAACAAGTAACTTATATTCTTCAATTATCCTGATCACATTACTGATACCATCATTTTGTAAAGCGGAACAAGTATCAACTTTCGGTATCCATCCGCTTTCTGTTGGTGGGAATAAATGAAGTGCATGTGCATATTCAGTCCTGGCATTTTTTGCTTTCTGAACATTTGTACCATCCGCTTTTGTGATGATCACGGAGTCCGCCATTTCCATTATTCCTCTTTTTATACCTTGTAATTCGTCACCGGCTCCGGTTAGCATCAATAATAAAAAGAAATCTGTCATTTGACTGATAGTGATCTCGCTTTGCCCGACCCCGACAGTTTCAACAATAATAAAATCGTAGCCTGCCGCTTCACATAATAAAATAGTTTCAAATGTTTTTTGTGCAACGCCGCCCAATGTTCCTGAACTTGGCGAAGGGCGGATATAAACTTTAGGATGAACAGATAATTTTTCCATTCGGGTCTTATCACCAAGGATACTGCCTTTACTTTTCTGGCTGCTTGGATCAATTGCTAAAATGGCAACCTTATGTCCGCTCTCTGCTAATTCTAAACCAAAACTCTCAATAAAAGTGCTTTTACCAACTCCGGGTACACCGGTAATTCCCAAACGGAATGATCTTCCTGTTTTTTCTATAACCCCATCAATTATTCTTTCAGCTATTTGCTGATGTTCTTCTTTAGTGGATTCAACTAAGGTGATAGCGCGGCTTAGAATAGAGATATCCGAGGAGAGGATTCCTTTGATAAAATAGGCCGGATCAGTTATTTGTGAATTACTCAAAACGCAAATGTTTTACGGATATTCCGGAATTCTGTAATTCTTTTAGTGAATCAATACCGATCTGTAAGTGATGGTTTACATGTCCTTCTGTAACTGCTTTATCACTGGCTTCAGTTTTTACACCTTCCGGTACCATTGGCTGATCAGTTACGAGTAATAATGCTCCTGTTGGAATTTCATTATGGAAGCCAACCGTAAAAATGGTAGCTGTTTCCATATCAATTGCCATGGCACGCACAACACGCAAATATTCTTTGAATTTATCATCATGTTCCCAAACCCTTCTGTTAGTTGTGTAAACAGTTCCTGTCCAATAATCTTTATTAGCAACGCGGATCGTATAAGAAATCGCTTTTTGCAAACTGAACGCAGGCATAGCCGGAACTTCGTGAGGGAAATAATCATCACTTGTTCCTTCACCCCTGATAGCTGCAATTGGTAATATAAGATCCCCGATATTATTTTTCTTTTTTAAACCACCACATTTTCCCAGGAAAAGAACTGCTTTCGGATGAATTGCACTCAACAGATCCATAACAGTTGCAGCTCCGGCACTTCCCATCCCGAAATTAATAATAGTTATCCCGCCTGCAGTTGCGCTGCACATAGGGCGGTCGAGACCCCTCACTTCAACATTATTAATTTTGGCAAATTCAAAAACATAATTACTGAAGTTCACTAACAGGATATATTGTCCGAACTCAGCGAGTGGAACACCTGTATAACGGGGCAGCCAATTGTTTACTATTTCTTCTTTACTTTTCACTATATCTTCTTAATTTGTGACCGTTTAATCTTTGTAAAGATATTTATAAAATCTGGAATCAGACCTCATATATCCAACATTTAATGTACGCATAAAACGGGAGAATAACAAGGTTTTTATTTTTGACCTCGTCCGTAAAAAATGGCTGGCATTAAACCCTGAAGAGTGGGTAAGGCAGCATTTACTGAACTATTTAATTACCGGTAAACAGGTTCCTGCTTCACTTATTTCCGTTGAAAAAGAGATCAACCTGAATAATACCCGTAAACGGTATGATGCGGTTGTGTATAATTCAGCTAAACAACCTGTTTTACTGATAGAATGTAAATCCCCCGATATTCAAATAACTGATGCAACGTTAGATCAGGCAATGCGGTATAACCTTATACTTGGCGTAAAATATCTTCTGATCACAAATGGCCTGAAACAGTTTGTTATCAGTGTGGAGAAAGGTAAAGGTGTTTTACTGCCGGAACTTCCGGAGTATAAAGACTTATTTAAGAGCTTGTAAAAACCCGATTTTTTCCTGCCGACTTTTTCTCTGTTCTAGACCAATTTTCCCTCCTTTTAAACGAACAGTCCTTCCATTGGTTTTTTGTCGTTTTAACTTTAGAAAAAAGTTTGATATGACATCTAAATTTATTCTAGCCTGCTCAGCCTGTCTTATGTTTTCAGTTCCTTTTTTAAGTAAGGCTCAGTATTTTCAGCAGGTCTATTTAAATTCACCGTATAATCAGGAGGGTCAGGATGTAATGGCAACATCGGATGGCGGATACTTAATTGCAGGTTATACTCAGAACAGTGATCCGTCGGATTGCGATGTACACATTATTAAAACAGATGGCAACGGCAATAAACTATCATCTCAAACGTATGGCGGTATCCGACCTGATTTTCCTTATCACATGATAGCAACTATTGACGGGAATTTTTTCCTGATAGGTTACTCTCAAAGTTATGGCGGAGGAGACGCTGATATTTTTCTAATGAAAGTAGACCAAAACGGCAATCTTATATGGCAAAAAACATATGGCGGGTTTGGAAATGATTTCGGGCAGGATATTATTGCGGTGGCAGATGGAAATTATGTTATTGTAGGTTGGTCTAATTCCGGCGCAAGTAGTAATGATGCTAACATTATCAAAATTGATCCGGCCGGTAATGTAATATGGAACAGAATGCTTGGCGGTGTTTCTGATGATTATGGGCATTCAATTAAACAATGTGCTGATGGCCTCATTATATTAGGACATACTATGGAAGTCGGGAACGGCGACGCGTACCTGATCAAAACTGATAATGACGGAATCTACCAATGGCATAAAACAATAGGGGGCGCGGGTTATGATGAAGGTTCCTATATAAATGTAAACGGTGATGGCAGCTTCACTTTTATTGTAAGAGACAGCAGTAATGCAGGAATGGATATTGATTTAAGAATTACAAAAACAGATGCAGGTGGAAATGTGATCTGGAGTAAAGCGTATGGTGGTGACAAAAAAGACACTCCGAAAATGATACAGCCAACATCTGATGGCGGATATATCATTGGTGCGATCAGCAGAAGTTTTGGATGGATCAATCCTGATATGTGGATCTTAAAATGTGATGGAGGAGGAGATACAACATGGACAAGACATTACGGTGGTGTAAATAATGAACATTGTTATGTAGTAAGGGAACAACCTGATGGAAGTTATATCGCGATAGGTAAGACCGCAAGTTTTGGTCCTGATATGGATGCAATATTCTTAAAATTAAATCCGAATGGTACTATGGCTGTTGGTGTTGAAGAGAATAAAACTCTCGCTAACAACATTCGTGTTTATCCAAACCCAAGTAACGGAACTATAAAAATTGAGATGCCTGATATGAAGGCAACAAAAATAACTGTAACCAATTCGCTCGGACAGGATATTTATAAAAGAGAAGTAGAAAATCTGGAAAGTATTGATCTGGGATTGAGTGATAAAAAAGCCGGCGTGTATTTTATAAAATGCGAATCGGAGAACTATTCAATAATAAAAAATATAATAATTAATTAAAGTAAAAAAATTATGAAAGAAGTGAGAATATACATCCACATTTTAATTTTGTTGGTATTCATTGTTTGCCTTTCTTCATGTAAGAAGCCTGAAGGTCCGGGCGGACAAGCCAGCGTGAAGGGAAAAGTCTACGCAAGTGATTTTGATAATACGAATACATATTTGGTATCGAAAGGTTATTTTCCCGGCATCAAAGTATATATCATTTACGGGAATGGAACTGAGATCGGGAATAGTGTTGTTACGTCAACCGATGGCAGTTATGAATTCAAATACCTGAATAAAGGACATTATAAAGTATTCGCGAATTCGATAGATACTTCCCGTAAAGTAAAAGGTAATGACAGTGAGAAAGCTGTGATAAAAGAATTTGAGATCAAAGAAGCAAAAAAGAAAGTGACAGTCGAAGATATCTTTATCAATATCTAAGATTATTGTTTGATCAATTTTTTGGTTACGGATCTTTCCCCGGAAGTTACCCTTAAAAAATAAATTCCCTGTTGTAAATGACTTAAAGAAATTGTGCTTTCTTTGGTCTCAGGAATTAATTCTTTCCCTGTAATATCGTAAAGACTTAAAGCGATCTCATTATCTGATTTCACAGTTACGATATCTGAAACAGGATTCGGGTAAACTGAAAAAGTGTTTTCAAAAGTGTTATCTTCAATACCTGTAATGAACATGCTTAATTTATATTTCCTGAAAAAACGCCAGATCTCAACAGAAGCATTAAAATCCTGGTTTGTCGTTCCAACAATAATACTTGCTCCCGGCCATGTATGGGCACCACCGTTCACCCTGTATAATTCGTTAGTAGCACCTGAAGTTCCTCCTGACCATAAAAAATGATCAGCAGTACAGCCGTCAGTTGTGCTGATGTTTGGAACAGCACTTGTTGTGGGAACTGTGTTCGTATTATTTTTTATACGCCAGAATTTCATTAGTGTATCTACTGCTAACATCCCTGAACCTCCATTGTATGGAACTGTTCCATCCATTGTACCATGAATATGCATTACAGGAACAGGCCGCCCGGGATTACAAGTTGGACTTACTGAGGAAAACATAGTTCCTGTAACCCCGGCGATCGCTGCGATCTTATTACTGAGATTACACGCTAAAAAGTTGCTCATAAAACCGCCGTTACTCATACCTGTTGAATAAATAGCATTCGGATCAATATTGTAGATCAGTTTTAAACTATCTATCAATTGGGAAATAAATAAAAGATCATTTACGCCGGTAGGAGAGATTCCGGCGTTCCAATAAGGTTGATTACTTGCGTCTTTTGTGCCTTGAGGATGTACGATCAAAAATTTTGCCGTATCAGCTATTGGCATAAAATTACCGTAGAATTGCTGCTGAAATGAATTGGAAGTATATCCATGCATATTAATGACCAACGGGTAAGGCTGAGAACCTGTATAAGATAGCGGTCGGTACAAACGGTAAGTGCGCCAAATACTTGATGAATTAATGCTATCTACTACTGTCGCTCCTGTTTGTGCGGAAACAAAAAAGCCTGTCAGTAATAACAGGCTTAAATATAGTTTTGCTTTCATGTGTAATGTCGTTTTTAAAAAAGTCACATGAAATAACTTTAGTTATTTCATAAGAGCTAAGATACGGATTTTTATAACTATACCTGCTTAACTAAGCGCCTATATATCACCTCTTCGGGGTTTTTTATTTGAGCGGCGGATGATTTTATAATTATTTCATCCCTTTGGGATTAATTTTTAACTCCGAAGGAATGAAATAATTATAGAATTTAAAAGATCAAAAACCCCGCAGGGGTGACATGGTTTTGAAAAACAAAATTAATTGTTAAGCATCACCGGCATCACCAGCATTAATACATCTTCTCCCGGATTTGCTTTTTGTGACGGAACGATAATTCCTGCACGGTTAGGAGCGCTCATTTCAATGGTGATCTCATCACTTTCTAAATTACTCACCATTTCTACAAGAAATTTAGAATTGAACCCGATCTCCATGTCTTCACCAACATAAGAACACACTAAACTTTCGTGGCCTTCATTAGCGAAATCCAGGTCTTCTGCAGAAACAACCAAATGACTGCCATTGATCTTTAAACGGATCTGGTGTGTTGCTTTGTTAGCGAATACACTCACGCGTTTAATTGCACCAAGGAAAGAAGAACGGTCGATAGTTAATTTATTCGGATTTTGTTTCGGAATAACAGCTTCGTAGTTCGGATATTTGCCATCGATCAAACGGCAAACTAAATTAATATTACCGAAAGAGAATAAAGCATTTGTTTTATTGAACTCAACTTTCACAGCATCATCAACACCTGTCAATAAACTTTTTAAAACGTTCAATGGTTTCTTCGGCATGATGAAAGAAGTAGAAGCGCCTGCTTTAGCATCATTTCGGATGTAGCGCACTAATTTATGCGCATCGGTGGCAACGAAAATGGAATTTGTTTCTGTGAACTGGCAAAAAACGCCGCTCATAACAGGACGAAGATCATCGTTACCTGTAGCAAAAATTGTTTTATTGATCGCTGAACCTAAGATATCACTTTTGATCACGATCGAAGTTTGTGAATCAAGCTTAGGCATTTTCGGGTATTCTTCCCCATTATGCCCGGTCAAAGTGTAATCGCCTGTTTCTGTTTTTAATTTTGCGGAGAATTTTTTATTATCGATGATGAAAGAAATTGGCTGCTCCGGTAGATTTGCAAGTGCATCCTGCAATGTTTTTGCCGGTATAGCGATAGATCCGCCCTGGGTAGCTTCTACTTTTAATCCGGTAGTGATAGTTGTTTCCATATCGCTTGCCGAAATGGTCAACTCGCCGTTAGCTACTTCAAACAAAAAACAATCTAAAATGGGAATAGTATTATTTGTGTTCAATACGCCGCCTACGGCTTTTAAATGTTTTAGTAAAGTGGAGGATGAAACTACAAAATTCATAAGTAAGTTTTTTCAGTTTGTGATAATGCAGAAGAGCAGTAGTGCTTTGGCATTACCGCTTCTTCTGGTTAACAAATTTAGGTTTCGCCTTATAAAACAGCCTAAATAATGGCTTTAGTTTTGAACTACTTTTTAACAGTAGTTTGTGGCAGGAAATAACTGTAGGTCTGAATGATTTTTCCGAATACGTAATACTGAATAAGAGAGGTTTCCTTATTCGATTCTTCTACAAGAAATAATCGGTCAGGATCGTACTTGTAGTCGTACCCGTATTTGCGGTTGAGGGCCGCTGTGGTATGTTTATTTACAAAACGGAATGTTCTCGTTTTAAAATCAGTAGTGGTGATCGACATTTTGAGGAAAGGAATGGCATTCTGAATAGAGTCGGTGAGTTTTTTGTTGAAATTATTAAGCAGTTGTTCGTAGCTAATATTCTGGAAATAGGCGAGGTACTGTTTCATCTTCAGTTCATCAAAAGGGATGGGAGTGCCATTAAGTTTTTTTAATTCAAAACTTGTAGTGCTGTTCAGGTTCAGTACAAATGATGAATCCATATTTTCAGTGAACTCCATTTTTATCGTTTTGAGTTGAGGCGGGGTGTAGTTGATCACCATCCGGTCTCTCCACTCATCTTCATTTAGTATGAAACGCGACGATAAATACCCGTTAAAACCCGGAATACACATTAAAAAAGGGTCCTCATAATTCTTATCCTCATCCAAATTGGTTAAGATCATGTAGGTGGCATCATTCTCCATGTTCTCATGCCCGACATAATATTGTTTTATTAATGTGTTGTTGTGATAGGCCTGTACTTTAATGGATCTTCCAACCATTGTCTTAATAACACCCGGTTTAGCATTCTTTCCAACCGGCGATTTTACTTCCATACGTTTCATTGTATAGAGCAGGAGGTTGATAGCGTCAGAACGACACGGATATTTATTCGGGGTAACCCATCCTTTATCAGTACGGGTTAAAGTAATGCTTTGCCCGTTCTTATCGGCCATAAATATTTTGGTGATTGAGGCAGTGTCCTCAATTTTAAAATCCCGCGCTTCTTTATCTACTGTACTTCCGCTTGTTTTGTTCTTGTACAAATAATACGAAACGGCACAAAGAATGGTTAAAAGTATAATAACAATTAAAGAAGATCTGTTCTTCATAAAAAATCAAGTTGTTAAAAGGAAATGCGGGTTATTTCCTGGTTTTGCTGTACTCACTGCGCTTACTGAATAAAGCATCGGCAAGTTTGTTGTAACGTAATGATATCTCGAAACCTCCAACAGTTCTTGAAGCTTTTCTGTAGCTCGATACATTGGCATCATAAGAGATCCCGATAGCATAAGTTCCCATATCGATCATTACTTGCGGAATGATGGCATCATCAACGCGGTAAAACATACCAATGCCGATCGAATTCTCAACTTTCTCACCGGTGATCTTAGTTCCGTTCTTGAAACGGTATTTTACATATGTTCCTGCAGTAATTTCTCTCGCCGGACCTTGTAACATATAGATTACACTTGGCGTGATAGATAATTTTGTATTAGAGATATCAAATCTTGATACGATGGATCCAACTAATCTGTATGGCATATGATAACCTTCAATTGTTACAGTTGCTCCCGTCGCGTCTACATAAGTATTGCTTCCAAAATCCTGTTCGGGTTGATTTAAGTGATAACCTGCGATACCAAAACGGATGCTTTTTATATCATCACGGTCGTTACGGATCTTTGCAGTTGACCATTCGTAAGCGAAACCTGCGCCAAAATCAGAACTGGTGAAATTGTGATAGATAACTGATTCTTTACTTGGTAATGCCGGATCGATCTCTGTTCCGTTGAACTGGGAAGCGTAAGTTAATTTAGCATACTGCGCACTGTTCATCGAGATGCCTCCATAAACACCCAGGGAGAGAACAACTTTTTTTGAAGCCTTTAAGATGGCAGCAATATTGAAATTAGCGTTTGTCTGGGAAAGTTTCGCTGCACCCGCTTCATCCTTGAATATACTTAAGCCAACTCCTAAAAAAGCATTCTTGTAACGGTTCCTGAAAATACCACCATCAACTGATAAGCCCATTGTACTATAAGCTTTACCCATTGATGCCCACTGATTACGGTAGCCTGCAATTATCCTGTAATACCCCGGAAAAAATCCTGTATTAGCAGGATTATAAACAAGGGGCGCTTCCTGTATCTGTGCTAAATGTATATCCTGTGATCTTACCTCTGAAGTTATCAGTGAAAGAAAAAGAAAGGAAAGTAAACTTATTTTTTTCATAACAATTTTTCTCAAGGTAATTAGCGAATTAAAGTAACGTTGCCTTTAACAACCTTGTACTCGTTCGAAACATTCTTGTACTTTAATATGTAAGCATAAACGCCTGTCTGGGCCATCGTTCCGCCATGCGTTCCATCCCATCCCAAATTATATTCATTGGCCCTGAACACTTCCTGTCCCCAACGGTTCCATACCTGCATTTCATAATCTCTTGCATAACGCGCTTGTGCGCCTAAAGGAGAGAATACATCGTTAACACCATCACCATTTGGTGTAAAACCGGTTGGCATAACTATATCGTTCCGTTTATCAGCGAATACAGCAGTGATCTGATCACTTTGAGTAATGATAAATGTTATGGAATCTTTCTCTAAGTAACTATTTTCATCCAGGATCCATGGAGTAGCAGTTGTACTATTGGTATTAGCCGTAAATTCCCAATGGTCGAATACATAGATCGATGTATCAGTCGGCCAAGCTTCAAGGAATGAATTCAGGTAAGGGAAGTCAACTTTGTACTGATAGTATTGTCCGGTCCATGCAAAATTTGAAAGGTACAAACTGTTGAAGTTAACCAAGCCCGCACCTGCAGGTTTTACGTCAATGGTAATATCGAAAGGACCATTCATGTTATTACATTTTGTCAATAAGGAATCAATCTTATCACAACGCTGCAACAACCTGTACCGTAAAGTATCCATGTTGGCTTCCCATTCGGTTTGACTCACTAACCAATAGGCGCAATGATTAGGGATCTCAGGTGTAAACACTTGCCTGAAATAATCAAAATGAGGAAGTAATTTATCGCACCGGAGACTGGTATTGAGTAAGTCCATGTACCTGTTCATGTATTCATTCCTGAAGACCGGATTTAACATCAGGTTCTTGAACATTAAGTTATGTCCGTTATAAGCTGAAGCAACTGTTGAATACGTAGTAGGATTCATGGATACAGGCGGACTCATTAAAGCTGTAATAGAGTTTGTATACATACACGGCGTTGCATTGGTCATGGTTGCAATTGCCGATGGTGTTACTACCGGCTGTATTTGAATATCCAGGATATTATTCATATCCCACATGAAATAACGCCATTTCATTAAAGTATCTGCATAAGGCGGTTGATTGCCATTGTTCGTTTTACGCCACCATGAACTGTTGTAATAAGTAAAATCATTATTTACCAAATAGCTGTTATAGATAAAATGATCCATAAAGCTGTATTTACTTAAACGCTTCATTGCATTACCGTAAAAAGCAGGTGAAGTGTAAATTGTCGGCATTCTTACAGTGTTGAAAACACCTAAACTGCTTGTTGCAACAGATGGCCCGGGCCCTACAGTAACCCAACCTGTATCAAGATTGTTTGTGATTATTGACCCAACACCGTGCTGGCGTAAAATATCAACTGAATCCCTGTTCAATCCGTAGTAATAACTTAGCTGATCCTTATCAGGGATCTCCCTGAATTCATAGATCCCCCAATAGCAACCGTTAACGAAAGTACGTATCGGTTTATAATGTAATCCATCCAGTGATAATCCGTTTTTCATTGCATACGTTTGAGCAAATGCATCCCGCATATGCGTAGTACGTAATATCGGAGGAGTAGCGGTTGTTGGGGTTGGAATAGAAAAATTATCTTTTCCAGCGGTCCGTATCTCAAAATTAGGGAATACTGTACGGGTACTTGTTCCGAATACGGCATCATTATAAACCTGGCCTTTAAAAGTACAACCTTCACCTGTTTCATCATCAAAACCAACATCAAAACTACGCTGCTGGTGTGTCCATGGATCATTGGGTGGTTGAGTTAAACTGCCACCGATCTCATAAACGAATTTATTTTTATCGAAATATTCGCAATGGACTGTTCCACCGCCTCCGACCTGGAAAAAGTTTGTATTGGTAACAATAGAGAGAACGCCGAATCCGGGATTGACGACTATATCTGCTCCATCAAAAAAGGTATTTGTCTCGGCGAAACTTGGTAAAAAATTCTGGGTCCACACCGGTTGAGAATTTCCTGTGCCGGGGCCTGCAACGGGTTTAGGATAAGTTACAGCCGTAATTACACTGCTAAGACCATTCATAGGAATTGGTGTTGCGATCCCATCCTGGTAAGTATAAGTTGTAGCAGCAGTAGCATTACCAACACAACCGGAATAAGTAGGGCAAGGAACAGTTCCGCCGGGAATAGTACAATCCCCTCTGGTATAATTGATCTGGAAATTCACGGTATCCGGAATTACCATATCATAATTTCCTGTTATCGGAGGCGTAAATCCTGCTGTTGTAGGCGTAGTAAATGTTGGAGTAGGAGCGTAGCCGTAATAAAGATTAGCCGCAGGAACATTCACCTGATTAGATCCTCCGACATTAGGACCAATGGTGGAGCCCCCTGCAAATAAAAACCATTTTACAGGTAGTCCTGTTTGATTGTTGTCCGGATACCTTCCCCATGAATCTCCTACTTTAGTTCTGCGAACGTAAATGGAATCTACGATAACACCGGGTTGACGGGTTAACATGATCCATTGGTCCTTACATTGTTCAATAGTGAAATTCGTATGCCATCGGCCTAAAGCACCGGTTTCTTTTCTGTTTAGCCCGGTACACCAAAATAACATCCATTGTCCGGGACCTAGTGTTAAACCTGAAGGTATCGGCCATTTATAAAGATCAGTTTTACTATTGGTTAAATATAATCCATTTAAGGAATGGGTAAAGCTGGGTGTTGCATTATACAATTCAATATAGTCAGGTTCAGTATCCGGAGAGATCACAGTAGCAGGAGCAAAAGTTCCATGACCTGCGAGCTTATTCGTCCAACAAACTTCACTAATTATAACTTGAGATTTGGCTGTGTTTATGATAAGCGCCAAAAAAATAAAAAATAAAATTCTCTTCATGTGTAAAACGGTTTTTACCATCTAAACCTCAAATTTAGCTATTATAACTTAAATCAGCAAGTCTTTAACAGCTTAATTTTCAATAAGGTGGTGTTTGTAATACTATAACGAAGGAAATCAGCAAAAGGATGGGTGCCGGGGTTAAAATATTTTTAAAAGTATTAAGATTTTTTGGAGGATAGTGTTCAAATCTAAATAGTAAAAAACCGTTCAAACAATTACCTTTGTAATCCCAAAATGAGTGATGTTATAAAACACGAGTGCGGTGTAGCTTTGATCCGCCTTCTGAAACCGGTCTCCTACTATAAAACCAAATATGGTTCGGCAAGATACGGCCTGCACAAAATGTACCAGCTCATGGAAAAAATGATAAACCGCGGACAGGACGGGGCAGGTTTAGCAACAGTTAAATTAGACGCAAAACCTGGTACAACTTACATCGACCGCATCCGTTCTGTAGAACCAAAAGCAACCCAGGATATTTTTTCGCAGGTCAATGATCTGTTCGTAAATGCATCGAGAAAAAAACCTGAAGAATACAAAAGCGCAGAGTGGCAAAAAGATAATATTCCATTTTTAGGTGAGCTAATGTTAGGCCATTTACGCTATGGAACTTTCGGAAAAAATGGTGTTCACAGTTGTCATCCTTTCCGCCGTCAAAATAACTGGATGGCACGGAATTTAGTCGTAGCCGGTAACTTTAATCTCACAAATGTTGACGAACTTTTTGATCATTTGGTTGAACTCGGACAACATCCGCGGGAAAAAGCTGATACGATAACAGTCATGGAAAAGATCGGTCATTTTTTGGATAAAGAAAACGACCGTTTGTTCCGTCAATTCAAAGATGAAGGGCTGGATAACGAAACCATTTCGAAAAAGATCCAGGAAAACATAGATGTTGCTTCCATTTTGATTGAAAGCAGCAAACGTTGGGATGGCGGTTATGTAATGGCAGGAATGATGGGACACGGCGATGCTTTTGTATTGCGTGATCCGAATGGAATTCGTCCGGCTTATTATTATATGGATGATGAAATTTTGGTAGTGGCGAGTGAGCGTCCGGTAATTCAAACTGTGTTCAACGCGCCTTTTGAAGATGTTAAAGAATTAGATCCGGGACATGCAGCGATCATAAAAAAAGACGGTAAGTTTTCGGTAAAGGAAATTGTAACTCCGCTCGAAAAAAAATCGTGTTCATTCGAAAGGATTTATTTTTCTCGTGGTAACGATGCCCAGATTTATAACGAGCGGCAAGCTCTCGGCCGTTATCTTGTGCCGGCCGTTCTACGCTCTGTAAATTATGATCTTGACAATACAGTTTTCAGTTATATTCCCAATACGGCTGAAGTTGCATTCGGTGGTTTGATCGAAGGTTTGGATGATTACCTGAACAAACATAAAGCCACAGAAATTTTAAAAGCAGGAAAAGAAATTGCGGAACCGTTGTTGAGTAAGATACTTTCTGTTCAGCCGAGGATCCATAAAGTTGTTCTGAAAGATGTAAAGCAACGCACTTTTATCACCGATGATGAAAGCCGTGATATTATGGTGAACTTAGGTTACGATGTAACCTATGGAACCGTAAAAAAAGGTGTAGATAATTTAGTTGTATTGGATGATAGTATCGTGCGCGGAACAACTTTAAAGCAAAGTATCTTAAGAATCCTGGATCGTTTAGAACCAAAGAAAATTATTGTTGTTTCATCAGCGCCGCAGATCCGTTATCCTGATTGTTATGGAATTGACATGGCAGTTCTGAATAAATTTGCAGCTTTCGAAGCGACTATTTCCCTGTTAAAAGAAACAGGAAGGGAAAGTGTTCTGAAAGCGGTTTATGAAAAGGCTCTCGCTGAAATAAAAAAGCCAAAAGAAGAACAAGTGAATGTGGTGAAAGAGATCTACGGAACTTTTACAACTGAAGAGATCTCCCAAAAAATTGGTGAGTTAATAAAACCTACCGATCTTAAAGCCGAGCTTGAGATCATCTACCAGAATATTGAAGGTCTTCATTTATCTTGCCCGAATCATTTAGGTGATTGGTATTTTACAGGAAATTATCCGACACCCGGAGGTAACAAAGTAGCCAACCGCGCCTTCATCAACTTCATGGAGGGGAAAAATGTAAGGGCTTATTAGCCTCTTTTTAACAATCTCCCTCAAATTGTAAAACGAACGTTTTTTTGTTTAATTTAGATTAACCGTAGGTTAATTTATTATCATGAAAAAATTTACAAGGTCCTTATTTTTTATTTTCAGTTTTTTAATGTTGAGTCATATTACTAACGCTCAAATTAAAATAAATGAGTATTCAGTATCGAATTATTCAAACTTCGTTGATAACTACGGAGAGTATGAAGACTGGATCGAATTATACAACGCCGGTGCAACACCGGTGAACCTTACAGGTTACCATCTCGCTGTAAAAGCAAGTAATCTCGGTAAGTGGACCTTCGGAAATGTTACAATTAATGCCGGTGGATTTTTAAGGATCTGGGCTTCTAATAAAGATGATAATACCGGGCCAAATCTTCACACCAATTTTAAATTAAAGCAGTGCCAGGGCGACAAGATCTTTTTTGCAAGTCCGGCTTTAGTGATTTTAGATTCAGTAACTCTTAAAAAAACACAGATCTCGCATTCGCGAGGCCGTACAACAAATGGTGCCACTACTTGGAGTGTATTTACAAATCCGACTCCGAATGCATCTAATAATACGGCAACACCTTTCTTAGGTTACTCTTCAACTCCAACAATGAGCATTCCGCAGGGATTTTATTCAGGCCCGCAAATGCTGACTATCACGGCTGATCCGGGAACAACAATAAAATATACAACGAACGGAGGATCTCCAGTTACAAGTTCCGGCCTTACTTATTTCAGTGCTTTCGCAATCAATACAACAACTGTAGTAAGAGCGCAGGCTACCAGCACCAATACATCCATTCTCCCAAGTTTTATCGAGAGCAATACATTTTTTATCAATGTTACACATTCTGTTAATGTAGTTTCTGTTTTCGGAGATGACATACTTACTCTTTTGGGCGGAACACAATTAGATGCTGAAAGCGGATTGGAATATTTTAATGAAACAGGAGTTTATAAAACAGAAGGATTTGGTCATTCAAATAAACACGGAAATGATTCCTGGTTCTACCAGCAGAGAGGTATAGATTTTGTTTGCCGGGATGAATTTGGCATCAATGATGCATTGAAACACCAGATCTTTAATTCAAAACCGAGGAACGAATTCCAACGGATCATTATCAAAGCCGCAGCAAACGACAATTATCCGTTCGAAGGAACTCCAAATTCAAATTTTGCGGGTGAATTAGGCGGGGCACATATCCGCGACCAGTATGTACATACGGTTGCTGAAAAAGCAGGCATGTATTGCGACGGAAGAACATGGGCACCTGCAATTCTTTATGCGAACGGACAATACTGGGGTGTTTATGACGTGCGCGAAAAAGTAGATGATAAAGATTTCACCAAATATTATTACAATTCAAAAGAAGATTCATTACAATTCCTTCAAACCTGGGGAAGTACCTGGTCAGCATACGGTGGTCCACAAGCACAAACGGATTGGACCACTTTCAGAAACTGGGTTGCCGCTAATAGTATGACCGTTGCAGCTAATTATGCTACGCTGGATGCTCAATACAATATAAAAAGTTTAGCCGATTATGTGATTCTGAATTCCTACGTTGTTTGTTCAGACTGGTTGAACTGGAATACTGCCTGGTGGCGCGGTTTGAATTATCAGTGTGATAAAAAGAAATGGCGTTACGCTTTGTGGGATGAAGATGCGACATTCAAGCATTATATAAATTATACCAATATCCCGAACCAGGATCCGAATGCTGATCCTTGTGATCCATCTTCATTACCAAATCCGGGCGGACAAGGCCACGTTCCGATTTTAAATAAACTGTTGACCAACCCAACTTTCAAACAGTATTATGTAATGCGTTATTTCGATCTTTTAAATACAGGATTGAGTTGTAAGCGTATGACAGATATTTTAGATAGTATGATCAATGTGATCAAACCTGAAATGCCGCGACAGATCGCAAAGTGGGGCGGAACGATGACGCAGTGGCAGCAAAATGTGAGTGATCTCAGGAAGTTCATTGAGGATCGTTGCGATACAGTTACCAAACTATTTAACGGATGTTATAATGTAACAGGTCCGTATACATTAAAGATAAATGTTGATCCGCCGAATTCAGGTACAGTTGATTTTAACTCTTTAAAGATCTCTAACTTTGTATGGCAAGGAACTTATCCCGGTAATTTACCGAATAATTTAGCCGCGCACGTCAAACCAAATTATTGTTTCTCACATTGGACCACTAAAACACATACGTTGTCGGCAAATATGACAGACTCTATTGTGAGTTTATTATTGACGGCCAATGATAGCATTGTGGCGCATTTTATATATAATCCGAAACCAACTATTGTAGCTACCCCGACAAATGTTTGCTCCGGAGGTACTATTCAGATACAGGCAAGCAATGCTATAAATTACTCATGGCTTCCGACAACTGCATTGAGCTGTGCTACTTGTTCTAATCCTGTTGTGACACCGTCAGTGAATACAGTTTATACAGTTACATCGGTTGGAGCTTCAACTTTAACAGGATGTTCTGCAACCAGTACGGTATTTTTAGTTGTTACTGCTAATCCACAGGTGTCATCCGGACCATTGAGCGCGAGTATATGTGTAGGCGATAATGTTCAGTTAAATGCAAGTAATGGTCTTTTTTACAATTGGCAGCCTGCTTCAGGATTGAGTTGCCTTACCTGTACTAATCCGGTTGCTTCCCCTTCTGTAACCACAATTTATACAGTGACATCTAACGCTTCAGTGTTGTGTAAAACAACTTCTACACTTGCTGTTAATGTGAGTCCTTACGCTAATGCCGCGTTCACGGCAACAAATACAATTATGCCATTCCCGCAAACTTTAACTGTTACCAATACTTCAAGTTTAGCAGCGTCTTATTCGTGGTCGTTAAGTAATGGAAGTACAGCTACAGCAACGGTGCCGTCTTTCGTTGTAAATACTCCCGGAACTTATACACTTACTTTGGTTGCTTATAATGGAATCGGATGTAACGATACAACTACTTCAATAATTGTGGTGAATGATATTAACGTTGTGTTACCACCATCTGTTATTATGCCGAATGTGTTCACACCGAATAATGATGGCGTGAATGACTTCTTCTTCCCGGTAATGACCAGCTTTAAGGAAATGAATTGTTCTGTTTATGACCGTTGGGGAGTTTTAGTTTATGAGTTCAAAGACCTTAACGATAAATGGTCTGGTGAAAACATGAATGGTAAAGATGTTTCTGCCGGAACTTATTTCTACATCTTTAAAGGAATGGATCTTAACGGAAAGAATTACGTAAGAAAAGGTTCCGTTCATTTGGAGCGTTAATTAGAATGTTAGCTTGTATTGCGGAATTATAAAGAACTTTAACTGGTAATCCGTTTTAATACTTTTTGTGTTGAGGTCGTAAATCTGCTGGAACACATTATCATGCTGAGTGATGTTTTGAATATCCACGCTTACTTCGTGTGTAAATCGTTTCGTATTTAATCTGTAAGAAGGTTTAACATCCATCCGGAAGTATTCTGGATATTGTTTTACATAAGCCTGTGTCCCATCCCTTACTTCATCACCATAAGCAATAGATGCGGCCAGATCTATCGGCACGTAACGTTTTCCTCCTGCGTAGGTGAATTTCACATCTAAAGCAATAATATGTTTTTCTTTTATTTTAAATTCTTTCCCGCCTAAAACATTAAACACATAATTACCATTGAATGCCGTGTTACGGTAAACATTATCGCTCCCAACATACTTACTCTGGAATACTGAGCCTGTGATCAGGAAATAATACCCTCTGCTGTAAAACTTCTCAATCGTTAATTCAACTCCGTAATTTTCTCCTGTTCCTTTGCTCACTAAACTATCAACATTCGGGCTATTGAAATCTGCTCCTAAGTTAATGGCAGAAAAATAATCTTTTTTACTGCGAACCGGAACACCGTACATGTATTGATAATAGAATTCAGTTTTTATTCGCACGTTATTTTTAATATTTACATCGTAAGCTAAAATACCATGGATCGCCCTCGTAAAATCGAGATTCCTGTTGGTCTCAACATTTCCCGTTGTTGTTTTTGAAGTGGCGAAATACAAATACAAAGGCTGCACCTGACTGTGCATGCCTGCGCCGAAACTCAAAGTTTGTTTGCTGTTGATGCTGTATTTTAATCCTAAACGAGGTTCAGGTGCTTGTGCGGAGTTCAATAAAAAATATTGGTAACTCACACCTGTGTTTAAAGTAAGTTTGTCATTGAATTTATGCTGCCATTGGAAAAACACTCTTCCTAAAGAGGTTTCTCCTTTGTAATCACGCAATGTGATAAATCCTAAGCTATCGAAATTATTGGTGCTATCAATGAATGTTGTATAGAACAGATCGTAATAAGCTCCGCAATTAATAAAGTTACGGGAGTTGAATTTTTTATTGTAAGTAAAGTTGGCTGAGTATTTTGTGGTTCCTGAATTATTCCGGTATTCGGGAGTGATCGTATAAGGCGTTGTATTGGTATCTACACGATCTGCCTGTATGAAATTGATTTGTCCGCTTGCACCGATATTGAATTTCGTATAAGAACTGGAGTTCAATAAATAAGTATGGGAAATTCCGGCAGCACCAACATTTGCTCTGAAATAAGTGTCACGGCCGCTATAACCGTATAAATTATTTTTTTTGGATTGCTGACTGGAAAGAAGTTCAACATAACTTAATCCTCCGATTCCCCACACAGAGAATTTTCCAATCTTTTTCGTTGGGAAATCTGCTTTGAAAGTCAAATCCTGGTATTGCGGAACCGCATCACCTGTTCCGAAATCCAAACCTAAATATTTAAATGCGGAAAGAGTAGAGTAGCGGTAATTGATCAGGAATGATCCTGCCTTTTTCTTTTTCGAGAACGGGCCTTCAGCACCTAATTCAAAACCGTTAAAACCAATTTGAGTTAAGAATTCATATTTCTCATTATTACCTGACCGCATTTTCAGGTCGAACACACCGGCTGTTGCATTTCCATAATCTGCCGGAAAAGCACCTGTCATAAAATCAGAATTATCAAGCGTGTTATTATTTAAGATACTTATTGGCCCGCCTGTTGAACCTAAAGAGCCAAAGTGATTCGGGTTCGGAATATCCAAACCATTTAATCTCCATAAAATTCCAAGAGGAGAATTCCCTCTTATGATGATATCATTCCTGCTGTCATTCGCACCACTTACACCGGCAAAATTCGCAGCCATACGGGCGGGATCATTCCTGCTGCCTGCATAACGTGAAGCGTCTTCTGCAGAAAATACGCGTGAACTGACAGTTGCCATTTTATTGTTAGTTTTTGTTTTATCCTGTTCAGCCAGGACGGTTACTTCATTGGCTTGTACAGCATTCTCTTCTAACTCCACATTCAAAACAGTTTCTTTTCCGCTGGTCAGGATAACAGTTTGTGTTTTTTCTTTATAGCTGATCAAAGAGATTTTAATGGCCCATCTTCCGAGCGTGATACTATCTAAACGGAATTTCCCGTCTTCATCTGTTATCACAGCTTTAATAGGGTTGGTGTTTAATACAGCAACAATTGCTCCCGGTAAAGGACTTTGAGTTTGTTTATCCAATACAACGCCACGAACAGTTTGTTTTAGGGTTTGAGCACTAAAAATAAAAGAGAGAAAAAGAAAAAATATGAGAGCAAACTTTTTCATTATTGCGGATACAGTGGATTAAGGAGGCAAGGAATAGTGTGGGAACAATAAACAGCATCAACATCAATGATAACACTCTGTGACTTTTTTTGAGCATCAATAGTTCCATCAACTTTTTCCCAGGCCGACTTCAAACATTCTTGATCAAAATTTTTCATGTCGGATCCATCCGGAGTTTTTTTATAATAACGCCAGGCTTCATAAACTTTGTAAGAACCCGGTTTTAATTTTATTTTTAAATAACCGTTTGCGTTGGTAGTTACGGTGCATGTTTTTGTGTTAGCCGATACCAAAACAAATTTTTTATTAGCAAACGGTTTTGGAGTTTCATGCTGCGCTAGTATTTCGGGATTTGGCCTGGCACCTCCGCAATAAGTGCCTTTTTGCATGATCTGAATATTAACTTTTGTTTGTGATAGCAAACCAAGAGGAAGAAGTAATAAAAAAATGAACTTCATATTATGGTGTTGTTAATGAAACAGGAATTATCTTCCCGTTAAAATACTGGTGGCCTGTAATAGCAAAATCCACAATGAAATTAGCCATTTGTTTTGGCTGCAAAGGAGCTTTGTACCCGGGAAAAGCTTTGCCAAGCATTTCGGTTTGAACAGCACCCAATGCCAGGCAATTCACTGAAATATTTTTTTCTTTGAATTCCTCTGCTAAACATTCAGTTAATCCTGCAACAGCGGCTTTAGAAGAGGAGTAAGCACTTAGCCCCGGAAATTTTGAACTGCCTTGCACGCCGCCCATGCTGCTGATGTTGATGATATGTGACTTGTTCTTTTTTCCAAGCAGAGGCAATAATTTTTGGATCAAAAGAAACGGAACGAAAACATTCGTTGCGTAAATGTATTCAAGTTCTTTCGCGGTTATCTTTTCGAATGCTTTATTTGTAATAGTTCCCGCGTTATTGATGAGAATGTCCAATTGCACTTTCTTTTTCTTGATAATTGTAAGGATCCTGTTCTGTGTTGGTGTTTTATTCAGGTCGCCGAAAACAGTGATAAGATTATCAGGATAATGCTTGTGAAGGGATGTTAATTCTTTCGAACTTCTGGCAACAGCCACCACGGTATTTTCTCCGTCGACCAAAAATTGTTTAACAATTTCTAACCCTATTCCTTTAGAAGCTCCTGTAACTACTATGAACATATTGCGTAAATTTGCAGTACGAATATACGGCTAAAAATCACAATGAAATTTACATTGAATAAAGTATTTTTTCTCTTCCTGGCAGGTTTTAGTATGACTGTATCGGTATGTTCTGCGCAGTCAGATTCTATTCCCCGCAAGGACCCTCAACCAAAAGATGAAAAGCGTTTTGTCGACCGTTTATTCTGGGGAGGAAATATCGGAGCCTGGATCGGCAATCCGACTTTTGCAGATCTTTCGCCTTTGGTAGGATATAGGGTCAATGATAGGTTTTCGGTTGGGATTGGCGCTATTTACAATTATTACAGTTACACTTATAACAATTACAAATACAGTACAAGTTTTTACGGAGGCAGGCTACTTGCCCGTTATTTTATACTGAAAAATATTTTTTTGCAGGCAGGTTACGATAGGATCAACCGTGATAACCCTTACGCGTACAAGCCAAATTCGAGGATCTGGATCGATAACATTTTAGTGGGAGGCGGTTTAAGATACCCTATCAGTGATAATATCTCATGCATGGCGACAGGTCTATGGAACCTGAATGATACCCCATTATCGCCCTATCCAAACCCTATCATCCAAATAGGCTTCGTCGGGGGCTTTTAGGAACCCAAAAAATTAGTCGAATTATTTCTGCGTTCATCGAATACCGCTTTAGATGTATTGATTTTGACATCCTGATTTATTATTATTACTAATCTAAAAAAACCATCTCATGAAAAGAATATTACCTTTTTTCATTTTAAGCGTATTAAGCTTGAATCTTTTTTCACAACATTGGGCAGACAAATTAATGGAGCCCGGTGCTAATTTCTATGACATCCAGAAGGATTTTTACGCCTATTGGGCCACTCATGATTCCACTGAAAAAGGAAAAGGATGGAAACAGTTCAAGCGTTGGGAATATTATATGAGCCCAAGGGTTTATCCCAGCGGTGATCTTACATTGCCAAGTAAGAACCTGGAGAATTTCGAAGCATTCTTAACGGCAACTGCTTCACAAAAAACAACTCCGAACAATATGATCGCTTCCACTACGTGGACAGCAGTCGGTCCGATGGGCCCGATAGCAGGTTCTGCAGGCGGACAATTATTAAAATCAGGACGGATCAATTTTGTTACTATTCATCCGGCCGGATCAAACACATTATTTGTAGGAGCTCCTGCAGGTGGTTTATGGAAATCTACAAATGGCGGAACCAGCTGGACAACCAATACAGACTTTTTACAAGTAATAGGTTGTTCGGATCTTGTCATCGATCCGTCTAACCCTAACATTATGTACTTAGCAACAGGTGATGGTGACGCAGGTGATACTTATTCAATAGGCGTATTAAAATCTACAGATGGCGGAAACACATGGGTTGCAACAGGAATGGTTTGGACAGTTAATCAAGGAAGGCTTATTCGTAAACTGATCATCGATCCAACCAATCCGCAGGTTGTAATAGCAGCAACTAACATTGGTATCTGGCGTACAGCCAATGGCGGAACAACATGGACACAAGTATATGCCACAAGTACGCATGATCTAGAATTCATGCCGGGTAATTCAAATACTGTTTATGCCGGTGGTGCAACATTCAGGATCTCTACTAACAATGGTGTAACATGGACCCAGGTTAGTGCCGGTATCCCAACAACAGGCGTTAACCGAATGGCAGTTGCGGTAACTCCTGCGAATCCGGCTTATGTTTATGTTTTGGCAGGACTCAGTTCAAATAGCGGTTTCCAGGGTTTTTACAGATCAACAAATAGCGGAGCAAGTTTCTCTACAATGGCAACAACTCCAAACCTCCTTGGCTGGAGCAGTACAGGAAGTGATACTGGAGGCCAATCTTGGTATGACCTTTGTATTGCAGCTTCTCCTTTGAATCAAGATGAAGTTGTAGTAGGTGGTGTGAATGTTTGGAGAACAACAAATGGCGGAAGTGCATGGACTATTTATGGCCACTGGACAGGAACCGGGGCTCCGTTTACACATGCTGATCATCATGATCTTGAATATGATGCTGCCGGAACTTTATTCAATACAAATGATGGAACAATTTACAGAAGAAGTGGTGCTACATGGACTGAGATCTCAGGTACAATGAATATTTCCCAGATCTATAAGATCGGAACTTCCGGTTTAACCCCTAATTTCTGGTTAACAGGACATCAGGATAATGGAACCAGCTGGTGGAATGGTACAACATACCAGGCTCGCATGGGTGGTGATGGAATGGATTGCTGGATAGACCGCACAAACAATAGCATTATGTTCGCTTCTTATTACAGCGGGCAATTCCAGCGTTCAACTAATGGCGGTGCTTCATGGTCAACACCGGGTGGTTTTTCAGGAACCGGAAATTGGGTTTCTCCATGGAAACAAGATCCTGCTAACGCAACTGTAGCATGGGCCGGAAGATCACAAATGTTCAGATCAACAAACAGCGGAGCAAATTTTACTGCTACAACGGGATCAATGACGGGAACAGGAACTATCGTAGAATTTGCTGTTGCACCAACTAACAATCAGATCGTTTATGTTATCAAAGGAACAACGCTTTGGAAAACAACTGATGCCGGTGCAACATGGACAAATATTACAGGAACAGTTCCTGTAGGAAGCGGAGCTCCTACCTTCATCACTGTTTCTCCGACTGACGCAAACAGAGTTTATGTAACATTAAGCGGATACTCTGCAGGAAACAAAGTTTTCTTATCAACTAATGGTGGAACATCATGGACCAATTACACTTCTAACTTACCAAATCTTCCTGCGAACTGTTCGGTTTACCAGGTAGGAACAAGTGATCTTGTTTATGTTGGAATGGATGTTGGGGTGTACTATCGTGATAATACAATGAGTACCTGGACACTTTACAATTCAGGTTTACCAAATATGCCGATCTTCGATATGGAAATTTCTCCTGCTAATCCTACGAAATTAACGGCGGCAAGTTATGGTCGCGGTGTTTGGATCGTTGATGTTATTTCTGCAGCACCTCCTGCTTCAAGTTTTTCTGTTGCAGCAGCAGGTTTATGTGCAGGGCAAAACGTAGCATTTACGGATCAATCAACTAACGCTCCAACTAGCTGGAGCTGGACAGTGAGCCCAAGTGCAGGTGTTACAGTTACTACACCAACACTTCAAAATCCGACAATGAATTTCACATCAGGCGGAACTTATACTGTAACCTTAACTGCATCAAACGGTGCAGGTCCGGGTACACCGGCATCACAAACCATCACTGTTGGAGCAACACCAACTGTGAATATAACAAGCGCAACCTCTCAAACAGTTTGTGCGGGTTCACCTGTTACGTTTAGCGCAAATGGCGCAGCATCTTATAGCTGGACAAGCGGAGGAGGAACAGGTTCATCTGCAACGTATACTCCGGCTGCATTAACTGTTTATACTGTTACAGGAACAACAAGCGGATGTTCTGCTATAAGAACAGTAACTGCATCTGTAAATGCATTACCTACAGTATCTATTACAGGAGCGAATGCGGTATGTTCAGGTTCATCAATTAATTTAACAGGAACAGGTGCTTTAACTTATACATGGAGTACGTCTGCAACAACGACAAGTATTTCTGTCAACCCGACAATAACTACGGTATATACTACAACCGGAACTGCGGCTAATGGCTGCAGAAATGTATTTACAAAAACAGTAACTGTAAATGCGCTTCCAACTATCAATACATCTGCAAGCAGCAGTGTTATCTGCAGCGGATCAAATGCTTCTTTAATTGCAAGCGGCGCTTCAACTTATACGTGGATGCCGGGAAGTATGACAGGCGCTACGGTAAGTGCAACTCCAACAATGAATACTACTTATACCGTAACAGGTACTGATGTTAATGGTTGTACGAATATTTCAGTTCGTTCTGTTACTGTAAATCCGGGACCAATTGTAAATATTTCTTCAGCTTCTCAAACAGTTTGTGCAGGTTCTCCGGTAACATTCAGTGCAAGCGGAGCAACAACTTATAGCTGGACCAGCGGAGGAGGAACAGGTTCATCAGCTACTTATACGCCGGGATCACCAGCAACTTATACTGTTACAGGTACAACAGCAGGATGTTCAGGTAACGCAGTGGCGAGTGTTGCTATTAACTCTTTACCAACAGTTTCAATTACAGGAGTAAATGCGGTATGTTCAGGATCTTCCACTAACTTAACGGGAACCGGAGCTCTTACTTACACATGGAATACATCGGCAACAACTACAAGTATTTCTGTTAGTCCTACTATAACCACAGTTTATACTACAACAGGAACAGCGGCTAACGGATGCAGAAATGTATTTACAAAAACTTTAACTGTGAATGCGCTTCCAACTATTAATACATCCGGCAGCAGTGCTGTTTGTGCAGGTTCCAACGCGAACCTTATTGCGAGTGGCGCTTCAACTTATACCTGGATGCCCGGAAGTTTAACAGGTGCCACAGTTACAACATCTCCGACAGTTCTTACCAATTATACTGTAACGGGAACAGATGCTAATGGCTGTACAAATACTTCTGTAAGAACTGTAAGTGTAAACGCACTTCCGTCAGTTTCAGTTTCTGCTACTGCGGCTAATATTTGCGCAGGCCAATCAACTACATTAACTGCATCGGGTGCTGTTTCATATACATGGACACCCGGAAGTATTACAGGTAATCCTATAGCTCCTTCACCTTCATCAAACACAACTTATACTTGTACGGGAGTAGACGCTAACGGATGTGTTGGTCAGACCGTACGTTCAATAACAGTTAATCCGAACCCAACAGTTACGTTGGCAAGTTCATCAGGTACAGCTTGTACTCAAGCTTCCGGAGGTATAACTTTAAATCTGACAGGTTCTCCTGCCGGTGGTGTATATTCAGGAAGTGGTGTTGTAGGTAATACTTTTACAGCCCAGGTTTTATCCGGAACATATACAGCTGTTTATTCTTATACAGATTCAACAACAGGTTGTTCGGGAACAAATAATACGAATATCATAGTTGCTGTTTGTACAGGCTTGAACGAAATTGCAGGAAGCAGCGCAACTTATTTTATCTATCCTAATCCGACGGATGGTATAATATCGATTAATTCAGCACGTGGAATTTCTGAAGAGGTTACGGTTGAAGTAGTGGATGCTATCGGAAAAGTAGTTCAAAAGAATAATATCAGTTTTAGTTCTTCGGTTAAAAAACAAGAGGTAGATCTTTCTGAAATAGCGAACGGTGTTTATTTTATTAAACTAACTCCTGAAAAAGGAAAACCTGAATTGATAAAAGTAATTAAGGAATAAAAGAAACCCTGAAGCAGAACAAGCAAGCTTCAGGGTTTTTAATAAATCTATTGGATCAATAACTTACCGGTATGAACCCTGATCTTATTTTCGGTTAAGATATAATGATAGAATCCCTGGACCAGGTTAGATGTATTTATTTCGTTTGTGCCCGGTATCACTTTTTGATGATGAACTTTTTGTCCGAATGAATTTATAACAAGCAATTCTCCGTTCTTGATATCACCATTGATCTCAAGAGTAAAAGTCCCGTTATTCGGGTTCGGGTGTAACGAGACATCATAAGTTTTAGCTGACTGTTCTTTTATCCCAATTGCTTTACCAACAAACACAGCTGTTATACTATCACTTGCATTTATAATAAAACTAAGGGAGTCTTTACTGAGATAGTTGCTTGAGTTTAAATTTGCAGGTGTGGCAGTTGAGCTATTTGTTGATGTGGCCGACCATTCCCAATGATCGAAAACATAAAGTGATGTATCCGTTGGCCATGCTTCAATATACGAATTCAGATACGGCGCTGCGAATTTATACTGGTAATATTGTCCTGTCCAGAAAAAACTATTTAAATGTAAACTATTTAAATCAACTGTGCCTGCACCTGCCGGTTTTACGTTAATAGTTATGGCATAAGGACCGTTCATATTATTGCATTTTACCAATAGAGAATCGATCTTACTGCAACGTTCCTGTAAGCGGAAGCTAAGTGTATCCATTGCCATATCCCATTCAGGTTGATTAACATTCCAGAATGCGGAGTGATAAGGTATCTCAGGTGTGAAAATTGTTTTAAAGTAGTTTAAATGTGGGATCAGTTTATCACAACGTAAAGTGGAATTCAACAGGTCCATATATCTGTTCATGTAATCGTTCCTAAAGGCCGGATTAAGCAATAACTGTTTAAGGATCAAATTATGCCCGAAGTAAGCAGATGCCGGGGTTGTGTAAGTAGTTACGTTCATTGACAAAGGTGGATTCATTTGAGTGGTCAATGAATTGGTATACATACACGGTGACACATACATATTTGTAGAGAGTGAAGGAGAGAAAGAATTCGGTTGTGCGCCTATGTCTAAAATATTATTCATGTCCCACATAAAATAACGGAACTTCATCAGCGTGTCATTATAGGGAGGAAGGTTGCCATTATTTGTTTTCCTCCACCATGACACATTATAGTAAGGCATATCGGCGTTCACTAAATAACTATTGTAAATAAAATTATCTATAATGCTGTATTTACTTAAGCGTTTCAATACGTGATTAAGATAAACAGGTGATGATATAGCACCGCTAACTGCTTTTACAAAACTGAAAACTCCTAAACTACTAGTCGATGGCCCTGTCATAGGAGTTGTTACCCAACCCGTATCAAGATTTGATGTTATGACGGAACCTGTTCCGTGTTGTCGGTGAATATCAGAAGAATCCCGGTTGATGCCGAAGTAATGGTTTAAATAATCCTGATCGAGTAATTCACGGAATTCATAGATGCCCCAGTAACATCCATTCACAAAAGTCCTTATTGGTTTATAATGTGATCCTTCCATCGCCAAACCATTTTTCATAGCGAACGTTTGGGCAAAAGCATCACGCATATGTGTTGTCCTTAGAGGAGGGGCGGTAGAAGATGTGGGGGTCTTAGCCGAAAAATTATCTTTACCTGAAGCGCGAATTTCAAAAGTTGGAAAAACAGTTCTTGTACTTGTTCCAAAAGTAGCATTGTTGTAAATATTTCCTGTTAGCCTGCAGCCTTGTCCTGTGCGGTCATCAAAACCAACATCAAAACCCCTCTGTTGGTTTAGCCATCCGTCGTTTGCAGGTTTTGAAATAGTACCACCTGCTTCAGAATAAAAAGTATTCATATCAAAGTATTCAACGTGCAGAGTTTGGGCGGAGGCAGTTGTAAAAAAGGTTGTATTTGTTACTACTGACAGAACACCAAAACCTGGATTTACCGTCAGATCTGCACCGTCAAAATAGGTATTACTCTCTTCAAAACTTGGCAGATATAAATTAGCCAGGGAAGCTGAGCCCACACCATTAGGTTTTGGATAAGTAACAGCTGTAATAACTTTACTTGTTCCATCCATAGGAATTGGGGTAACAAGATCATTAGCGTATGTAAAAGTTTGTGCGCTTGTTGGAGAGCCCGGACAACCGGTGTAATTCGGACAAGGTATACTTCCTCCTAATTGTGCGCAATTTCCCATAGTATAATTAATTTGAAAGTTGACAGTATCAGGGATCCACATAGCGTAATTTCCTGTCGGCGGAATATTAAAACCGGCTTGTGTACTAAACGTAGGAACCGGAGCGTAATTTAAATAAACTGAAGAAGGCGCAATATTAGGGTTGTTATTAGAAGCTTCAAAAGTTGGGAGATTGGTACCAGCTCCTTGTAACAATTTCCATCCCGTATTGGATGGCGTTGAGTAATCCGGATATCTTCCTCTAGTATCGTTGGGTTTTGTGCGTTTTACAAACAGAGAATCTTTGATGACGCCCAGATGAGATAAAATTAACCATTGACCTTTACATTGTTCAATATCAAAATTAGTATGCCAGCGGCCTGTTGGACCCGCTTCTAATAAATTCCGGCCGCTACACCAAACGACCATCCATGCTGAAGCAGAAGGAGCGGCATTTAAGGTTAGGCCGTTAGGGAATTTCCATTTGTATAGATTGGTAATATCATTGGTCAAGTAATAATTATCCAAAGACAAACTTCCGGCTGTTGGATTATATATTTCTACATAATCTGAATATTGGCCGAAACCATCCGTTTGACCGGATACGTTCGAGTAATTCACTTCGTTAATTACGATCTGTGATCTGCCCGGATTATAAACTAATATTAAAAAAAACAGGTAAAGAATTTTTTTCATCGGTTTTCAGATCGAAGCATTATTGTCTGATCTGAATACGAAGATAAGCAAAAGTGATTTAAGCGGATTATGCCGCTTTTAACAAATGAAAAAGGGTGTGTTATTGCAGTATTCGGTTCTTCAACTGAAACCCTTTACTTAACTCCAGCATTTTTTTATAGAAAGCTTTATTGTAATATGCAGGTAATTCATGACTGCTTAAAAATAGCTTCTTGTATTTTTCGCTGAGTTCAGGATAATGTTTTTCAATGGCACGGAACACTAATGTTTTGCTGTCACTTGGCCCCTTACCGAATAAAGTAATAGAGGCAGGCATTACATAATTAGCTCCTGCTGTTTTAAAAGCAGAGAACATGTTATTTAACGATTCGGTTGTATCGGAAATATAAGGGAGCAATGGCATCATACTAACTCCTGTAAGGAAATTTTCTTTAGCGGCTAATTTCAGGGTTTCCAATCTTAAAGAGGGTGGAGTAGCTCCGGGTTCAAATATTTTTGCCACGGCATCTTCAATCGTTGAAAACGAAAATGTAATAAAAACTTTTTGGTCAGTTTTTTCTGCGAGCTCTATTGGTAAAATGGCATTCTTATTTATTTCGTGTAACAGGTCAAAATCACGCGTCACTAAATTGGAACGTGTGATAACGTGAACGGGGAATTTGTAGTTTAAGATAACCTCTAATATCTGTCTCGTTAGTTTTTCTTCTTTTTCGAATTGTAAATAAGGATCAGTGGCTGAAGAAAGAACAATAAATCCATATTGGTTTTTAGCAGCCCGTGATTTTAATTGTTTATCGAGTAATTCAACAGCGTTCGATTTTATGGACAGTTTTTCTTCCATATGCTCGCCGTATTTACTGCCGCGGATATAACAGAAAAGACAATTGAATGAACAGCCGCTGTACGGATTGATGGTATAATCATCCAAAAACCATGTATCACGTTTTTTGGTCTTATTTAATATGCTTTTAGCCTGTATACTTTGTGGCATATTTGTAATTACGGCCAAGGCCGATCTTTACTTTGGTTCTGAACCATTGTTTTACATTGGGAGAATCCAGTTCTTCTTCGAATTGTTTGATGATGTCTGGATGAAATTTAGCGATAGTTTTTGCAGCCCAGCCGATTCCGGTTATTGCATGATAATCTTTAGCATCAGCTTTGCTTAATAAAAGTTCGAATTGTTGCTTGGCATATTTTTTTTGTAATCCCCATTTAGTTGCCAGATGAGTCGCAACGCCAACACTCCTTACCATCCAGAAATTATCGCTGTTGATCTGCTTTTTATTTATTTCGATGGTTTTCTCAGGATGTTCTAATAACATTACTCCCAGCACACGTTCTGAAATAATATCGCAGGCGTACCAAACGTTGCCTTTAGAAATATATTCGTTTGCCTTTTTATGCGAACCTGAAATGTCGTTCTTCAAATTTAACTGAAGTATTTTTCCCGCGATGGTATAGCTGCCGATCTCATCCAAGGCAATTATTTTATCCAGGAATTTATAGAGTTGTTTATTAGGAATTGCTTCAAATACTAATTCAGAAAAATACTCCAATGCAGGAAAACGGATCTTTTGTTTCAGGATCTTTTTGTGAATGGCTTTTATGGTGTCATCATCTGTCCAATCTGAAGTTTCTTTCTCAAGGGACTCAAAAATTTCTTTGATCTCTTTTTTGGAACCAATAACTTTCAAGAAGATTATTTTTTTGCTTTGAATGCGTTAATACCTGCATCCATCCATTTAATATAATCCGGAATACTGGCGTCGTAACCGCGAACAGGATTTAATAGTTTTTCGTTATGATCTAATAATACATATAATGGCTGGGTGCTTTGTCCATAAAGCGTTTCTTCTAAATATTTAAACTTATCTCCGATATCTGTAATTTCCCTTTCCTTACCGTACCACTGAACTTTCATATAATCTTCAGGGTCCAATTCTCTTTTATCATCAACATACAATGAAACAAGAACCACATCATTATTCAATCGTTTTGTTACTTCCGGATCCGGCCATACATAATCTTCGGTCTTACGACAATTAGCACAAGCATGCCCTGTAAAGTCAACCATTAAAGGTTTACCGACTTTTTTCGCGTAAGCTAAAGCGTGTTCATAATCATTTTTAAAATGGACGATGCCGTTTTTATTTACTTCTATATATTGCCCAAACTCTTTGTCAGAACTTCCTGTAGCACTCATATTATGCGTAGTTCCTCCTCCGCCAAATCCGTGCGGTGATTCAGAATATTCTAACGGAGGTAGGATCCCGCTGAATAATTTTAAAGGCGCACCCCACATTCCGGGGATCATATAAATTGTAACGAAAAAAGCTATGATAGCAAAGGATAGTCGTGTTACGGAAACATGTTTAAGATCGCTGTCGTGAGAGGTTTTAAATCCGCCGATCAGATAAACACCTAATAATCCAAAGATCACGATCCATAAGCCAATAAATACTTCGCGTGTTAAAATACCGGCTTGTACAACCAGGTCAGCATTGGATGCAAATTTTAAAGCGAGCGCTAATTCTAAAAAGCCTAAGGTCACTTTTACTGAATTTAACCAGCCGCCGGATTGAGGTAAAGAGTTTAGCCATCCCGGAAAAGCGGCAAATAGACCAAATGGTAAAGCCAAGGCTAATGCAAATCCGAACATCCCCCAAAACGGTCCTGAAATATTTCCGGTGGAGGAGGCTTCAACTAATAATGTTCCGATAATTGGACCTGTACAGGAAAATGAAACAAGCGCCAAAGTAAATGCCATGAAGAAGATGCCTATCAAACCTCCTCTGTCAGCTTTAGAATCCATTTTATTTACAAAAGAACTTGGTAAAACAATTTCGAAAGCACCAAGAAATGAAGCGCCAAAAATTAATAGTAATGCAAAAAAAGCAAGGTTGAACCAAACGTTGGTTGATAAAGTATGTAAAGCACCTGCGCCAAAAATCAGGGTAACACCTAACCCTAAACCAACATATAGTACGATAAGGAACAATGCATAAATAAGTCCGTTACGAATACCTTGTTTTTTGCTTTTACTTTGCTTGGTGAAAAAGCTCACATTCATCGGGATCATCGGGAACACACAAGGTGTTAGCAATGCTGCAAAACCTCCAATAAATCCTGCAAGAAAAATACCAAACCAGGACATTGATGATGTTGGTTTTTCATCTTGATCATAATGACTTTCAGTAAGTGAAGCATTATTCAAATGTTTTTTTGAAGTATCAGCCGGAGGGGTATTAGCCGTTATAGAATTGTGTTCAGTGGTATCAGCAATTACAGAATCCTGAACCGCTGCTGTTGATACATTCACACAAGAAGAAGTACCCTGCACTTCAAATTCAACATCATCGTCAGGAGGAAAGATGCACTGTCCAAGCCTGCAGCTCTGAAAACTTAATTTGGCTTTTATTTTAATTTTATCGCCGGTAAGTAATTTTATTTTTTGTTTGAATGAACCTGTATGCTCGTGGTAAATTGTAGTTAATTCCAGGTCCTTATCATAATCCTTTTTAGTTTTGCTTTCGGTTACTTTCCCGATAAGTTCATAATCTTTTGATTTTTTGAATTTTATTGTTGTAGGATTTGGGGCACCGTCCCCGGTAGTTGGTATTAAAGAATACAAATGCCAGCCTTCATCTATTGTAGCGCTAAAAATCAATTCATATTCACAATCACTGATCTTATTAGTTGAGAATTTCCAATGTACCGGCTCTAAAATCTGTGCATTCAGAAGTCCAACTGAGAAAACAGAGAACAGGAATCCTAAAATTACTTTTTTGAACATGATATTGATTTGAGTTTTCACAAAAATAGTCTTTTGGGTTAGAGTTGGGTTCCGTTATATAAATTAAAAGTATTTAAAATTAGATTCCTATTTTTTTGCGGGTACTACAAGCATAATATCAACTGTTTTCGGCGGCAAACATTGTTTGTCGTTACAAACCATGTATTCGATTTTTATTGGAGTTTGGAAACTTTTGGCATTCTTACGTTTTAATTTTTGTTTGATCACCGCTTTATGTTCGAATGAAGCGATCTTCATTTCGAAAGTTTTATCGAATTCTTCTTTTACACCTTCTTCAACCGATTTGCCTATCATTTCGTAATCACTTCCCGGTGAAAAATCAACAGTGGTTGGCACTGGTCCTGCATCCGGAGAAATGTGCTGAGAGTAAGTATGCCATCCTTTTTCTATTGAGGCGGTCACTATTATTTCTGCTTCATCATTAGCTAATTCAATATATTTGGCCTCCCATTTTACAGGGTTCACAGCTTGCCCGAAAAAGTAAAAAGGAAGCAAAGAAGCGACTAAAAAACTCCAAATTTTCATGTTGTATGGTTTTATTGAATCTAAAAGAATTTAAAGCATTAAAAATCATTATTTATCGTCATATCTAAAAGCCAATAAATTATAATATGGATTTTGAGCAGAAAAAGGCTGTAAAATTAGCCTGTAAGATGCTGATTACCAAATAGAATAACTAAGTAAAAAAAAATGTGCTTTTTTTATTTGCGCCAAACAATTTTGTTAGTACATTTGCAGTCCCTTTTTAAAGGGTAAAAGTTCTTTGTAAAAACGATAAAAAGCCGAAGTAGCTCAGCTGGTAGAGCTCCTGATTTGTAATCAGGCGGTCGGGGGTTCGAGTCCCTTCTTCGGCTCTTTTTAACTGGGGGTAATACCAGAGTGGCCAAATGGGGCAGACTGTAAATCTGCTGTTTTTAACTTCGGTGGTTCGAATCCATCTTACCCCACTTGGCTAATTAAAGAAATTAGCACATTAAGCGGAAGCAGCTCTCCCGATAGCTATCGGGATGGTAGGTCCGACGAAATAAAAAAAGCGGAAGTAGCTCAATTGGTAGAGCTCCAGCCTTCCAAGCTGGAGGTTGCGGGTTCGAGACCCGTCTTCCGCTCCAAAGGAGTAAGTAAGCAAAGGGTCAAGAAGTTTATCCTGAGCTTGCCGAAGGAAGATCCGTCTTCCGCTCTTAGAATGAATGTAATTGTATATCCGAACACCAAGGAAACGAGGGATAGTAAGGAAACGATTACAGAAGAGAAATTGTGAGAGTGAAAAAAATAACCTTCCGCGCATGCAGAGGGCAGAATACTGAAAAACTTGTGTATCACGGTTTGCAGGTCTTCTGGATGTCCCCAAAAGGAGGGACTTTTGGCATGTAAGGGAGTTAGTTCTTTTAAATTATTGTGGACTTGATCAGGAATAGAACAAAAGCTGTTGTAGCTCAGTGGTAGAGCACTTCCTTGGTAAGGAAGAGGTCGGCAGTTCAATCCTGCTCAACAGCTCTCAAAAGCATTAAACGAGATTAGTTAAAACTAATATATATAAACAAAATAAAAACAAGTAAATAAACTACTACTATGGCAAAAGAAAAATTCGATCGTTCCAAACCTCACTTGAACATTGGAACTATTGGTCACGTTGACCACGGAAAAACTACCTTAACTGCTGCTATTACAACTGTATTAGCTTCTAAAGGTTTATGTGAAGTTCGTGACTTCTCATCAATTGACAACGCTCCTGAAGAAAAAGAGCGTGGTATTACTATTAACACATCTCACGTTGAGTATGCAACAGCTAACCGTCACTACGCTCACGTTGACTGTCCGGGTCACGCGGATTACGTGAAGAACATGGTTACAGGTGCTGCACAAATGGACGGTGCTATCCTTGTGGTTGCTGCTACAGACGGACCAATGCCACAAACCCGTGAGCATATCCTTCTTGCGCGCCAGGTAGGTGTACCTCGTATCGTTGTGTTCATGAACAAAGTTGACATGGTTGAAGACGCTGAGTTATTAGACCTTGTTGAAATGGAAGTTCGTGAATTATTGACTTTCTATAAATTCGATGGTGACAAAACTCCGATCATTCGTGGTTCTGCATTAGGCGGATTAAATAACGATCCGAAATGGGTTGATAAAATTATGGAGTTGATGGAAGCTGTTGATACATACATTCCAATTCCTCCGCGTGATAAAGATAAGCCGTTCCTGATGCCGGTTGAAGACGTGTTCACGATCACTGGTCGTGGTACTGTTGCTACAGGCCGTATCGAAACAGGTGTAATTAACTCTAACGATGCAGTTGACATCATTGGTATGGGTGCTGAGAAATTAGCTTCTACTGTTACAGGTGTTGAGATGTTCCGTAAGATCCTTGATTACGGTGAGGCTGGAGATAACGTAGGTTTATTACTACGTGGTATCGAGAAAAAAGATATCCGTCGCGGGATGGTTATCGCGAAACCAGGTTCAGTAAAACCACACGCTAAATTCAAAGCTGAGGTTTATATTTTGAAAAAAGAAGAAGGTGGTCGTCACACACCATTCCATAACAAATATCGTCCTCAATTCTATTTCCGTACTACTGACGTAACAGGAGAAGTGGAACTAGAAGCAGGCCGCGAAATGGTTATGCCTGGTGACAACGTTACTATCACTGTTAACTTGATCAACCCAATTGCAATGGATAAAGGTTTACGTTTCGCTATCCGCGAAGGTGGACGTACAGTTGGTGCAGGTCAGGTAACTGAGATCTTAGCATAATTGCCATAGTTTATATATAGGCAAAATGGCCCCTTCCCTTTGTTTTGGAAGGGTGCCATTTTGCTGTTTTATAATCCCGATAGCTATAGGGCCCTTTTGGAGAGGGAAAAGAGCAAAAGTTCTTTAAATTTTGAAACATTGAATGCAAGAACGGGCATAGTTCAATGGTAGAATAGCGGTCTCCAAAACCGTTGATGGGAGTTCGAATCTCTCTGCCCGTGCAAAACAGTTGGTAGTTGATAGTTCGGAATTGGGAGAAAAACCTGAATTCTACGAACTGCGAACTACGAACTAAAAACTAAAAATTATGAGTAAAATAAAAACATATTTTGAAGAAACTACCAATGAGTTGGTAAGTAAAGTGAGTTGGCCTACCTGGCAGGAATTACAGGGAAGCGCCATGGTAGTTATGGTGGCTTCAATAATTATTGCGCTTGTGGTTTTTGCCATGGACTCAGCATTTGGAAAGCTAATGGAACTGGCTTACCAGATGATTAACGGAATGTAAATTAATTAGAAGATTTTTTGATCATGGTACAACCAAAAACAAAATCGAAACTTGATCCTGCAACTGCTGCAAAAAAATGGTACGTAGTACGTGCTATCAGCGGCCAGGAAAAAAAGGTGAAGCAATATATTGAAGTGGAGATCAACCGTCTTAAGCTTAACGATTACGTTTCGCAAGTGTTGATCCCGACTGAAAAAATTATCCAGATCCGTAACGGAAAGAAGATCGCGAAAGAGCGTTCGTTCTATCCGGGCTATGTTTTAATTGAAGCTCTTTTAGTAGGTGAAATTCCTCACACCATTAAAAACATTACAGGTGTAATTGGTTTTTTAGGTGAAACAAAAGGTGGCGATCCTGTACCAATGCGTTTATCAGAAGTAAACCGCATCTTAGGTAAAGTGGATGAGTTAACTGAGGCTGAAGGAACTGTTACTACAAATTATGTAGTAGGTGAATCAGTGAAAGTAATTAATGGTCCGTTCAACGGATTCAATGGTATCATTGAAGAAGTTAACGAAGAGAAAAAGAAAATTAAAGTTACAGTTAAGATCTTCGGCCGTAAAACTCCAGTTGAGTTGAATTACGGAGAAGTAGAAAGAGAATAAAAACATTGAAGGTTAAGTCCTGACACGAGTCCGCTTTGCTGCTTCCAACTCAAAGTAAAACTAGTCAGAAACGGAACCAACAATAAAACAAAGATGAAGTCATAGGTGAGACATTGACAACATCGCTAAACAAACGGTAAAGCAGAACAAAGTACGCTTTACCATAATTTAAAAAATAAATAAAGAAGATGGCAAAAGAATTATCAGCAATAGTGAAGCTTCAGATTAAAGGTGGAGCTGCTAACCCATCTCCGCCAATTGGTCCTGCATTAGGTGCAAAAGGTGTGAACATTATGGAGTTCTGTAAGCAATTCAACGCTAGAACCCAGGAGCAACAAGGTAAAGTATTACCTGTTATCATCAATGTTTACTCTGACAAGACTTTTGATTTCATTATCAAACGTCCGCCGGTAGCAGCACAAATTATGGAGGTGACTAAAATAAAGCTGGGTTCAGGTACTAGTAACCGTAAAAAAGTTGGTTCTATTTCATGGGATCAAATTCGCAAAATCGCTGAAGATAAAATTGTAGACATGAATTGTTTTACAGTTGAATCAGCAATGAGCATGGTTGCAGGAACTGCACGTAGTATGGGTGTTAACGTAACAGGTAACAAACCCTTTTAATAATTAAACAATTAATAACAATTAAAAATTAGCTAAAAATGGCAACGTTGACTAAAAAAAGAAAAGCTGCTGTAGCAAAGTACGACGCTACAAAAGCTCACTCCGTTGCTGAAGCTTCAAAGGTGGTAAAAGAAATTACCACTACTAAATTTGATGCTTCAGTGGATCTTGCGATCCGTTTAGGAGTTGACCCGAAAAAAGCTAATCAGATGGTACGCGGTACAGTTACCTTACCTCACGGTACAGGTAAAACTATGCGTGTTTTAGCAATCGTAACTCCTGATAAGGAAGCGGAAGCTAAAGCTGCGGGCGCTGATTACGTTGGGTTAGATGAGTACATTGAGAAAATTAAAGGTGGATGGACTGACGTAGATGTGATCGTTACTATGCCTTCAGTTATGGGTAAAGTTGGTGCTTTAGGTCGTGTATTAGGCCCTCGTGGTTTAATGCCAAATCCTAAGACCGGTACTGTAACTATGGATGTTGGTAAAGCTGTATCAGACTCAAAAGGTGGTAAAATTGATTTCAAAGTAGACAAAGCGGGTATTATTCATACACGTGTTGGTAAAGCTTCTTTCGATGCACAAAAATTAGAAGAAAATGCAATGGAAGTTCTTCAGGCTATCGTGAAATTGAAACCATCGAGCGCAAAAGGTACTTACGTAAGATCAGTAACCATGAGTAGCACAATGAGTGCGGGTATCATCATCGATACTAAATCATTCAACAACTAAAAACCTGCTAAATGAATAAAGTAGAAAAAACAAAAGTAATAGATCAGTTGGTGGAAAAATTAAACGCCAACACTAAGATCTATTTAGCAGATTGTTCGACGTTAACAGTTGAAAAAGTTAATGCTTTCCGTAAGGTTTGCTTCGATAAAAAAGTAAGTGTAACTGTTGTTAAGAACACATTGCTAAAAAAAGCAATTGAACGTGCTAACGACAGCAAATTAGCTGAGTTAATTCCTGCATTAAAAGGAGAAACAGCTTTGATGTTCACTGAAACAGCGAATGCACCTGCAAAAGCAATTAAGGAATTCCGTAAAAAGGATTCTAAACCTGCATTAAAGGCAGCCTATGTTGAAGAAACAGTTTATATCGGCGACAATCAATTAGACGCTTTGGCTTCAATGAAGTCGAAGAACGAAATGATCGGCGATATCATTATGTTACTTCAATCTCCGATCCAGCGTGTAATGGGCGGATTAGAGAAAAAAGCAGGCGAGTCAGAAGCAGCAGCTTAATTAACGCACAACGATCAAAAAGAAAACAACAATTAATCAATTATTAAAAATTTAAAAACAAAATAAAATGGCAGACGTAAAATCAATAGCCGAAACGCTTGTTAACTTGACAGTAAAAGATGTACAAGAATTAGCAAAGATTCTAAAAGACGAATATGGTATCGAACCGGCAGCAGCAGCAGTTGTTGTAGCAGGTGGTGGTGCAGCAGGCGGTGACGCAGCAGCAGCAAAAACTACATTCGATGTAATATTAGTTGAAGCCGGAGCTGCGAAGCTTGGCGTAGTTAAAGTAGTAAAAGATCTTACAGGACTTGGCTTAAAAGAAGCTAAAGACTTAGTAGACGGTGCTCCGAAACCAGTTAAAGAAGGTATTTCGAAAGAAGAGTCAGAATCTATTAAGAAAGCTTTAGAAGAAGCTGGTGCTAAAGTTGAAATTAAGTAATTAATACATTTCGGGAAAAGGCTGTGTAACAACAGCCCTTTCCCATTTGTTGTTACCTGATCTCGTACTTTGAACTTTGAATCTTTACTAACTTAACTATATAAACACATTGGCTGCAACAGTAAAACCAAAACAGAGAATTAATTTCTCATCCAATAAATTTCCGATCGAGTACCCGGACTTTTTGGATATTCAAGTGAAGTCTTTCCAGGATTTTTTCCAGTTAGAAACTACACCTGAGAACCGTAAAAAAGAAGGTTTGTTTAAAGTGTTTGCCGAAAATTTTCCAATTTCGGATGCACGTAACAACTTCGTTTTAGAGTTTAAAGATTATTATATCGATCCGCCTCGTTACTCTATTGATGAGTGTATCGAGCGTGGATTAACGTACAGTGTGCCCTTAAAAGCAAAACTTTATTTGTACTGTACAGATCCTGAACATGAAGATTTCGAACCCATTATGCAGGACGTATACTTGGGAACAATCCCTTATATGACACCAAAAGGATCATTCGTGATCAATGGTGCTGAAAGGGTAATTGTATCTCAGTTACACCGTTCACCAGGCGTGTTCTTCGGACAAAGCCGCCATGCAAATGGAACAAAATTATATAGTGCACGTGTTATCCCTTTCAAAGGTTCGTGGATAGAATTTGCTACCGACATCAACAACGTCATGTACGCTTACATCGACCGTAAGAAAAAATTACCGGTAACAACTCTATTACGCGCGATCGGTTTCGAAAGCGATAAACAAATTTTAGAGATATTCGGATTAGCTGATGAAGTTAAGGTTAGCAAAGCCGGATTAAAACGTGAAGTAGGCCGCAGACTTGCAGCACGTATCTTAAAAACATGGTTAGAAGATTTTGTTGATGAGGACACCGGAGAGGTAGTTTCTATCGAACGTAATGAAGTTATCTTAGACCGTGAAACTGTTCTAGAAGACGCACACATTGACCTAATTGCTGATGCAGGCGTGAAATCGATCATTCTTCACAAAGAAGACATCAACACTGCTGATTACGCAATTATCTACAATACATTACAAAAAGATTCAACCAATTCTGAAAAAGAAGCGATTGAATATATCTACCGTTTGTTACGTAACGCTGAACCACCTGATGAAGAAACAGCTCGTGGTGTTATCGACAAATTATTCTTCTCTGATAAACGTTATGATCTTGGAGAAGTAGGTCGTTACCGTATCAACAAAAAATTAGGTATCGATATTCCAATGAATATCCGTGTTCTTACAAAAGAAGACATGATCCTTATCATTAAGTATTTGATCGAATTGATCAACTCTAAAACTGATGTGGATGATATTGACCACTTAAGTAACCGTCGTGTTCGTACCGTAGGCGAGCAGCTTTACTCTCAGTTCGGAGTAGGTTTAGCTCGTATGGCACGTACTATCCGTGAGCGTATGAACGTTCGCGATAACGAGGTGTTTACGCCTACAGATCTGATCAATGCTAAAACATTATCATCTGTAATTAACTCTTTCTTTGGTACAAACCAGTTATCTCAGTTCATGGATCAAACCAATCCATTATCGGAGATCACTCACAAGCGTCGTCTTTCGGCACTCGGGCCAGGAGGTTTAAGTCGTGAGCGTGCGGGCTTCGAGGTTCGTGACGTACACTACACTCACTACGGTCGTCTTTGTACTATTGAAACACCGGAAGGGCCAAACATCGGTTTGATCTCTTCATTGTGTGTTTATGCAAAAATTAATAAACTTGGTTTCATTGAAACGCCTTATCGTCCTGTAAAAGATGGTAAGATCGAAATCAACAAACCAATTGTTTATTTAACAGCTGAAGAAGAAGATCAAAAGAATATTGCACAAACAAGTGCAACTATTGATGAAAAAGGAAACTTAACAGGCAAGAAAGTTGTTGCTCGTTTCGAAGGTGATTTCCCTGTACTTGAACCGGACAAGGTTCATTTAATGGATATTGCTCCGAATCAGATCGCATCTATCGCTGCTTCGTTAATTCCGTTCTTAGAGCATGATGATGCTAACCGTGCCTTAATGGGATCGAACATGCAACGTCAGGCTGTACCTTTAATGCGTCCGCAATCTCCGATCGTTGGAACAGGTATTGAAGCTCGTGTTGCTCAAGATTCACGTGTGTTAATTAACGCAGAAGGTAATGGTATCGTTGAGTATGTGGATGCTCGCGAGATCGTGATCCGTTACGATCGCAGCGAAGAAGAAAAATTGATCAGCTTTGATGGCGATGTAAGAACTTATAAGTTAACTAAATTCCAAAAAACGAATCAAAGTACTTGTATGAACTTAAAACCTATCGTTAAGAAAGGTGATAAAGTTTCAAGAGGACAAGTGCTTTGTGACGGTTACGCAACTGAAGCAGGTGAACTTGCATTAGGCCGTAACCTGAAAGTGGCTTTCATGCCTTGGAAAGGTTACAACTTTGAGGATGCTATCGTGATCTCTGAAAAGATCGTTCGCGATGATATCTTCACGTCTATTCACATTGATGAATATTCTTTGGAAGTTCGTGATACAAAACGTGGTTTAGAAGAATTAACTCCGGATATCCCTAACGTAAGTGAAGATGCAACGAAAGACCTTGATGATAAAGGTATCATTCGCATCGGTGCTGAGGTTAAAGAAGGTGATATCTTAATTGGTAAGATCACTCCGAAAGGAGAAACTGATCCTTCACCTGAGGAGAAATTATTACGTGCGATCTTTGGTGATAAAGCAGGTGATGTGAAAGATGCATCATTACGCGTATCTCCATCGTTGAAAGGTGTGGTAATTGATAAAAAATTATTCTCTCGCGCTATTAAAGATAAAAAAGCGAAAGCCGATGAAAAACCGGTTATCGATAAATTAGATTCAGAACACGAGAAGAATATCCATAACATCAAATTACAATTAATTGATAAATTATTTGTGTTGGTGAATGGCCGTACTTCGCAAGGCGTTCATAATATTTTAGGTGAAGAAATTATTCCTCGCGGAACTAAGTTCACACAAAAATTATTAGAGCGTGTTGATTTCTCTGAAGTAAATCCAAGCAACTGGACAACTGATAAGGATAAGAACGAACAGATCGAACGTTTGTTACATAACTTCATGATAAAGTACAACGACTTATTAGGTCAGTACAAGCGTGAAAAATTCCAGATCACTGTTGGTGATGAACTACCTGCGGGTATCGTTCAGTTAGCGAAAGTTTACATCGCACAAAAACGTAAATTAAAAGTTGGTGATAAAATGGCGGGACGTCACGGTAACAAAGGTATCGTTGCACGTATCGTTAAAGAAGAGGATATGCCATTCCTTGAAGACGGAACTCCTGTTGACATCGTATTAAATCCATTAGGTGTACCATCGCGTATGAACCTTGGACAGATCTACGAAACTGTGTTAGCTTGGGCCGGACAAAAATTAGGATTGAAATTCTCGACTCCAATTTTCGATGGTGCTTCAATTGAACAAATAGATGAATACACTGCAAAAGCCGGTGTTCCTCAATACGGCCGTACATACTTAATTGATGGCGGAACCGGTGAGAGATTTGATCAACCTGCAACAGTAGGTATCATTTACATGTTGAAATTAGGCCACATGGTTGATGACAAAATGCACGCGCGTTCGATCGGACCATATTCATTAATTACGCAACAGCCTTTAGGTGGTAAAGCACAGTTTGGTGGTCAGCGTTTTGGTGAGATGGAGGTTTGGGCACTCGAAGCATATGGAGCAGCTAACGTGTTACAGGAATTATTAACTGTTAAGTCGGATGACGTAATGGGCCGTGCAAAAGCTTACGAAGCAATTGTAAAAGGTGAGAACATTCCTGCACCGGGCATACCTGAATCATTCAATGTATTATTACATGAATTAAGAGGGTTGGCTTTAGATGTAACAATGGAGTAATTGATTTACGATTTTAGGATTTACAATTGACGATTTGTAAAAGTAAATCCAAAATTCGTTAAGAGATCAAAATTGTAAATTGTCAATATAAAAATTGTAAATAGAAAAAAATGGCTTTAAGAAAAGATAATAAATTAAAATCGAACTTCTCTAAGATCACGATCAGCCTTGCATCGCCGGAATCTATTCTGCAGCGTTCAAGCGGTGAGGTGTTAAAACCGGAGACGATCAACTACCGTACTTATAAACCTGAGCGTGATGGTTTATTCTGCGAGCGTATATTCGGTCCTGTAAAGGATTACGAATGTCATTGCGGTAAATACAAACGTATCCGTTACAAAGGCATTATTTGCGACCGTTGTGGTGTTGAGGTAACTGAGAAAAAAGTTCGCCGTGAACGTATGGGGCATATCGCTCTTGTAGTTCCTGTTGCTCATATCTGGTACTTCCGTTCGTTACCAAATAAAATTGGTTACATCTTAGGTTTACCAACCAAGAAATTGGATATGATCATTTACTACGAGCGTTATGTAGTAATTAACGCAGGTGCTGCTGCAACTGTTAACTATTTGGATTTCTTAACTGAAGAAGAATACTTAAATATTCTTGATACACTTCCAAAAGAGAACACTGCATTAGACGATACTGATCCGAATAAATTTATCGCGAAAATGGGTGCTGAAGCCATTCAGGACTTATTATCTCGTTTAGATCTTGACAGCTTATCGTACGAGTTACGTCACAAAGCATCAACTGAAACTTCTCAGCAACGTAAGAACGAAGCATTGAAACGTTTACAAGTAATTGAAGCGTTCCGTCATGCAAATACTCACGTTGTAAATAAACCTGAGTGGATGATCGTGAAAATTGTTCCGGTTATTCCACCTGAGTTACGTCCACTCGTTCCATTAGATGGCGGACGTTTCGCAACTTCAGATTTAAATGACTTATATCGCCGCGTAATTATCCGTAACAACCGTTTGAAGCGTTTGATCGAGATCAAAGCTCCGGATGTAATTTTACGTAACGAGAAGCGTATGTTACAAGAGTCAGTTGACTCGTTATTCGATAACTCAAGAAAATCGAATGCAGTTAAAACTGAATCTAACCGTGCGTTAAAATCATTATCAGATTCATTAAAAGGTAAACAAGGACGTTTCCGTCAGAACTTATTAGGTAAACGTGTGGATTATTCAGCACGTTCGGTTATTGTCGTTGGTCCTGAATTAAAATTACATGAGTGCGGATTACCAAAAGAAATGGCAGCTGAATTATTCAAGCCATTTATTATCCGTAAAATGATCGAACGTGGTATTGTGAAAACAGTTAAATCTGCAAAGAAAATTGTTGACCGCAAAGAACCGATCGTTTGGGATATTTTAGAGAACGTGTTAAAAGGACATCCGGTGATGTTAAACCGTGCCCCGACACTCCACAGATTAGGTATCCAGGCATTCCAGCCAAAATTGATCGAAGGAAAAGCTATTCAATTACATCCATTAGTATGTTCTGCGTTCAACGCCGATTTCGACGGTGACCAGATGGCAGTACACGTTCCATTGGGACATGCTGCAATTCTGGAAACACAAATTTTGATGTTGGCTTCTCATAACATTCTGAACCCGTCTAACGGTGCGCCGGTTGCGGTTCCATCTCAGGACATGGTTTTAGGTTTATATTACTTAACTAAATCTAAGCGTAACCTTAAGAATGATGCAGTAAAAGGTGAAGGCCGTATTTTCTATAGCGCAGAAGAAGTTGTTATCGCGTTAAACGAAAAACAAGTTGACTTACACGCACAAATTAAAGTTAGAATTACAAACCATTTAGACGGAGACAAATTAGTTCCAAAAACTATCGAGACTTCTGTAGGGCGTGTAATATTTAATCAATTAGTGCCGCATGAAGTTGGTTTCATCAATGAATTATTGACCAAGAAATCACTTCGTGATATCATCGGTATGGTATTGAAGAAAACCGGAATGGCAAAAACTGCTAAGTTCTTAGATGATATCAAAGAATTAGGATTTAAAACTGCATTCCGTGGTGGATTATCGTTCAACTTAGGAGATATTCAAACGCCTCCTGAAAAAGCGGTGATCATTAAAGAAGCACACGACCAGGTTGAAGAAGTAATGAATAACTATAACATGGGATTCATTACCAATAACGAACGTTACAACCAGATCATTGATATCTGGACGCATACTAACTCTAAAGTAACTAAGAAAGTGTTAGATACTTTAAGCAGCGACAAACAAGGATTTAACGCTGTGTACATGATGTTAGATTCAGGTGCCCGTGGTTCTAAAGAACAAATTAAACAGTTAAGTGGAATGCGCGGATTAATGGCGAAACCACAGAAAGCCGGTAACACAGGTGCAGAGATCATCGAGAATCCGGTATTATCGAATTTCCGTGAAGGTCTTTCCATCTTAGAATATTTCATTTCAACTCACGGTGCTCGTAAAGGTCTTGCCGATACAGCGTTAAAAACTGCCGATGCGGGTTACTTAACCCGTCGTTTAGTTGACGTAGCACAAGATGTTATCATCAATGAAGCTGATTGCGGAACCCTTCGTGGTTTAACAATGACTGCATTGAAAAATAACGATGATGTTGTTGAAACTTTATACGATCGTATCTTAGGTCGTGTAGCTGTTAACGACGTTTATCATCCGACAACAGGAGAATTAATTGCAACAGGTGGTGAATTATTAACAGAAGACATTGCTGCAGCAGTTGAAAAATCTCCTCTTGAATCAGTTGAGATCCGTTCGGTATTAACCTGCGAATCTAAATCCGGTGTGTGTGCTAAATGTTATGGCCGCAACTTAGCTAACGGACGTTTAGTTCAGTTAGGTGAAGCTGTAGGTGTAATTGCTGCACAGTCGATCGGTGAGCCGGGTACACAGTTAACTTTACGTACATTCCACGTGGGTGGTACTGCAAGTAACGTTGCTCAATCATCAAGCTTAGTAGCGAAATACGAAGGTGTTGTTGAGATCGATGAATTACGTACAGTAGAAAGCGTTAATACAGATGGTGCAAAAGTGAACATCGTTATCGGTCGTTCCACTGAAGCACGTATCGTTGATGCTAACACCGGAATCACTTTAACTACCGGTAACATTCCTTACGGTTCACAATTATATATTAAGCCGGGATCGAAAGTGAAGAAAGGTGATATGATCTGTGATTGGGATCCGTATAACGCGGTTATCGTTTCTGAATTCGGGGGAACTGTTTCTTACGAACACATTAAAGAGAACGTAACTTTCCGTGAAGAATCTGATGAGCAAACAGGCTTTAAAGAAAAAGTGATTATTGAAAGTAAAGACAAAACCATGAATCCATTGATCAAGATCGTGGATAAAAAAGGTGAGTCTTTAAAAATGTATAACTTACCGGTAGGCGCACACATCGTTGTTAACGAAGCTGCGAAGATCGAGCCGGGACAAATATTAGTGAAGATCCCTCGTGTTACAGGAAAAACAGGTGATATCACCGGTGGTTTACCTCGTGTAACTGAGTTATTCGAAGCTCGTAACCCAAGTAATCCTGCGGTTGTTTCTGAGATCGACGGTATCGTAACGTTTGGTAAAATTAAACGTGGTAACCGTGAGGTTGTGGTAGAAGCAAAAACAGGTGAACAACGCCGTTACTTAGTGTCTTTATCTAAACATATCTTAGTTCAGGAAAATGATTTCGTTCGCGCCGGTGATCCTTTATCAGACGGAGCAACATCTCCTGGCGATATCTTAGCGATCAAAGGCCCTACTGCAGTTCAGGAATATCTTGTGAATGAAATTCAGGAGGTATACCGTTTACAAGGTCAGAAATTGAACGATAAACATTTCGAAACTATCGTGCGTCAGATGATGCGTAAAGTTGAGATCGTTGATCCGGGCGATACTGTATTCTTAGAACAACAGATCGTGAACAAAGTTGATTTCATGACTGAGAACGACAATGTTTATGGAAAGAAAATTGTAATGGATCCGGGTGATTCAGCTGAATTGAAGCGTGGACAAGTAATTACAGCACGTAAATTACGTGATGAGAATTCAGTATTACGCCGTAAAGACCAGAAATTGGTTGATGCGCGTGATGCAGTTCCTGCTACAGCAAATCCGATCTTACAAGGTATTACACGTGCGTCGTTACAAACACACAGTTGGATCTCTGCGGCATCGTTCCAGGAGACAACTAAGGTGTTGAATGAAGCAGCTGTAAATGGTAAAGTAGATACTTTATTAGGCTTGAAAGAGAACGTAATTGTAGGTCACTTGATCCCTGCAGGTACCGGTCTTCGTCAATACGAAAAACTGGTTGTAGGAAGCAAAGAAGAATACGAGCGTTTAATGGCAAGTAAAGAAGAGATCGAAGAAGAAGCATAATAATATAATAACCCCTTTAAAAACCCTGCCTGTCATCGTGAGCTTGACGAACGGCAGGGTTTTTTGTTTTATATTTATCATATGGCTGAGTCGGGAGTACTCTATAGATATCCGAAGCTGATCTTGTTCGCAATTGTATTCATTCTTTACGGGAATACATTGAAGAACGGTTATGCTATCGATGACAATTGTGTTACCACCAGCGAATGTATCACCGCGAAGGGAATTAAATCCATCCCAACGATCTTTCAGACATTTTACACGAATAAAAGCGATAAGAACACTTATGAATACAGGCCACTGGTAAAGGTAAGTTTTGCTATCGAACATCAGTTTTTCGGGGTAAAACCTTCCGTATCGCATTTCTTTAATCTGATAATTTATTTTTTAGGTCTTGTTGTTCTGTGGCAATGGCTAAAGATCGTTTTCTATAAATATCCGGAGCATTTTTCTTTTATGATAGTTCTCGTATTCACTATAATGCCGATTCATACCGAAGCCGTTTCTAATATCAAGAACCGTGATATCCTCATGAGTTTTCTTTTTCTGATGCTGGCGAATGTTCAGTTCTTTAAAGTTATCAGAGGAGATAAAAATAAAATTGTAGCGATTGGTTTGTCAGTCTTGTTTTTCTATTTCGCTTTCTTGAGTAAGACAGATATCATTGCGTTCTTAGCTATTATTCCATTAATTGCTATAAAAAGTTTTAAAGCAAAAGCAAAATGGATCCTTGGATTTGTTGTTGTGTTTGTTGCTTCGTTCATTCTTTTTAAACTTACCCGTAAAATTGGTTTGGAAGGAGCTCATAACGTCAGAACGTTCTTGTATTTCGAGAATCCTTTATTTTTCGAAAAGAATTTTACGTACAGAGTTTTCGGTCTCTTCAATTGTTTAGGGTTCTACATTATTCAATGTATTTTGCCTCTGAAACAGTCGTATTATTATGGATTAAGTACAATTCCGGTGACAGAATTTTCTTTTTTCTATGGAGTTCTTGGTGTTCTTTTTGCAGGAACAATTCTGTATGGTCTCTGGTGGTCGTTCAAACAAAAAGAAGATGCGATCTTTTACGGATTATTTATTTTTTCAGCATGCATCTCCATGTATGTGAACTTTGTTTTTCCTGCAGCAGGAATTGTAGCTGATCGTTTTGCTTTTACTTCGTCATTGGGAATAGCTATTATAGCAGTGGCATCATACCGGAAATGGGGAGATAAGAATTTAAAATTCTCAACAACAATGAAAGGTGCTGTCACGCTGATAGTGGTTTTTTATTCAGTACTAATTATTCAACGAAACAGCGAATGGAAGGATCTTGTTACATTGACGAATGCAGATGTGAAAAAATATCCGGAATCTGCATTCTTAAACTATAAGCAAGGTGCTAATATCATGCGGTCGATAGATGCGCGCAATAATTCTCAATTACAACCGGAAGATCAAAAACAAGTTGCAGATGCAAGGGCGAATTTTGAAAAAGCAATTTCAGTTTACGGGGATTATCCTGAGGCGCTAAACCAATTATCGTATGCGCTGATCTTCATGTATAACGATTTTAAAACTGCATTGCCGCATGTAAATAGGTCATTGGCAATTGAATATTCAACAGAAGTGTTGTATTACAAAGGCATTTGTTACCGTGAATTACATCAGCCTGACAGCTGCGAAAAAATATTATTGCGTTGCATTAAGAATGATCCGGGATATCAAAACGCCTATGATCTTTTAGTGTATGATTACAACGCAAAAAAAGAATTTGCAAGATCAGAAGCGCTTCTTGAAGAGGCTGTCAAAAAAGGTGTAAAGAATGAGAAGATCAAACAAATGTTAGAGCAGGTCAGAAGATCCCACTAACAGATTCTGAAAAATTTCGTTTAGCAAAATTCGTCGTAAACCATTTTCAAATGATCAGAGATCATTTGTGCATTACGCCCTTCAATATTGTGGCGCTCTACAAAATGAACTAATTCACCATTTTTAAATAAAGCAATGCAAGGCGAAGATGGAGGATATGGTGCAAAATGTTTTCTTGCCTGGTTCACTGCTTCAATATCAAAACCTGCAAATACTGTTGTCAGCTTAGAAGGCTTTTTAGCGTTGGTTAAACTCATTTTTACTCCCGGACGGGCAGCACCTGCAGCACAACCGCAAACGGAATTCATTACAACAAGAACAGTGCCGTCAGTTTTTAATGCTTTGTCAACTTCGCTGGCATTCAATAATTCTTCAAAGCCTGCTGAAGTCAATTCAGCTTTCATTGGTTTTACGAGTGATTCCGGATACATATTATTAAGATTTTAAAATTAGACTTATCAATTAACTATACAAATTTACGGCATTTATGCTTATTCCAAACATTCTTAAATATTAATTATATTTGATTATTAAGCTGTTTAACAAAGCTTATGAGATAAGAATGATAAGGAGGATACTGATAATTGTTTCAATGCTTTGCTATTTAAATATAAGCGCTCAGCCTTGCCTCAATTATTCTACTTTTTTCGGGGAATCTCAATTGGATGAAATTAAAGGGATATGTTCTGATCCTCAGAGTAACGTTTATGTTATAGGGAACACCTATAACACCAATTTGCCTGTTACCGCCGGAGCTTTTCAGAGTACATTAAAAGGGAGTTATGAGTCTTTCATAGCTAAATTTGATTCGTGTGATAACCTGGTTTGGTGTAGTTATTTCGGAACATCGGGTTTTGATAATGCTGAAAAGATCGCTTACAGCAGGGATAATTCTATTGTATTTTGCGGACATACAGATGGAACCGATCTCGATACAACTTCAGGATGTTTTCAGTCGGTAAACAATGGCAGTAATGATTGCTTTCTGGCTAAGTTCTCATTGACAGGTGTGCCGATCTGGATCACTTATTTTGGTTCGACAGGAGGTGATTTCTCCTATGATGTAGAAACAGATTCTCTTAATAATATTGTGATCGGAGGTACCAGTATCAGCCCGACTTTATACACTACGCCAACTTCTTTTCAGCAAAATCTGTCAGGAGCAACAGATGCTTTTATTGCCCGTTTCAATAGTAATGGTGCATTAAAATTCTCGACATTTTATGGTGGAACAAGTTCAGAGGATATACATGCAATTGCCATTGATAGAAATTGCAATATTATTGGGGTAGGAGGGTCTTTCAGTCCTAACCTAAGCACTTCGCCCGGCTGTTATCAATCTGCGTATAATGGTGGAATGGAAGCATATGTTATCAAACTGGATTCATCGGGCCAACGGATTTTCTCGACGTATATCGGTGAAGCAGGAACAGATGACGCATACGGAGTTTGCACTGATAATCCTGGTTATATTTATGTGAGCGGACAAACAAACAGCGGTGCTTTCTACACTTCACCGGGTGCTTTTCAACCAACAAAATCTACAGGTAATGATGGTTACTGTTTGAGTTTTTCCCCAATGGGAAGTATGCTTTGGAGCACATTTTTGGGAGGAAATAACCAGGATTTTATGAATGGAATCCACATGAATAAAAATAAAGAGCTGGTTTTACTTTTAAATTCACAAAGCACAAATTTTCCTATGCTTGGTATCGGAAATAATACTGTGAATGCAGGAGGTGCGGATGTTGTTGTAATAAAAATGCTCACCAATGGCACGCCATTCTGGTCGGCTTATTTGGGAGGATCAGTTTCTGATATTCCTTCTGAAGCAGTTTCGGTAAGTAATAAAAAAGTTGTCATTGCAGGCAGTACAACGAGTTCAGATTTTCCAACTTTCGGGAATGTTTATCAGAATACTTTTAATGGAACACTGGATGGATTTATTTCTGTGATGACAACTGAAACGAGTACGCTTGCCGGTATTTCTGAAATTGGATCTGTTGGTTGTGTGAATGGCGTTTTTTACGATTCCTCCAATGAAGAAATTAATTTTGAAAATAATTGTAACGATAAGATTTATTTTTCATTCTATGATATTTTAGGAAGAATGTTTGTAGCAAATTCATCAGCAGGCCATAAAATAAATGTAAATTTTCTTCCAAAAGGCGTCTATATTTTACAGTATTCAAGTGGTCAAAAAAGCGTTGAAAAACACCTGAAATTTGTCAAAAATTAAGTCCGAAAACATCCAAATTGCAGCTTTTTTTGACCTAAAACTGACTTAAAAAATACTGTTTTCCACCCCTCTTTTTTATTAACAAGAAATGAACATTAAATGCATTTAAGTAGTTGAATGAGTGAGTAATGCTTATTATTTAGTAACCGTTTTCCTTTTCGCAGGAAATATTGCCAATTTGCGGTACATTATTTCAAAATATCATGAAAAAATTATTACCCCTGTTCCTGACGATCTTATCACTAATTTTCTGTGCTGACAGATCGTTTGCCAGTCACGGCATGGCCCTCATCACTCCTAATTTCACGGTGGGTGCTACAGGTTTAACTTTTACAGCAAGTTCAGATGCCGCGACGTGTGGTGGCGGTCCATACTGGTTGCAGGTAGAGCTCCGCTGTACGGCGAGCCAGTTAACAGGAACCCCTCCTGCTACAATGCAAACCAACTTGTTGAACTGGACAGGTCCCGGTGTAACTTACAATAACTTCCCATGGTATAATTCGCTCTTAAATGTTCCAAACTATAACCTCGCAAGTTCATGGCCTGATGCTTGTGTTGTTGAACCTTATCATCCTGTTTTTATTCCCTTCACAAGTCTTTGCCCCGGTCAGCAATATTTCTTTTCGGCACGTGAGTGGGTGAGCGGAACAAATAGCGTAGGTCCCTGGACAGCTCCAAGTTCATTTATTGTGCCCGGTGCTTTCACGCCTCTTAATTTTAACGTTGTTGCAACTCCAACCATCTATTGTGCTCCCGGACAAGCCACTCTCTCGGTCACAGGTATAACCGGTGGCTGCGGACAATCCAGTTTGATATGGCTCCCGAGTGGTTCCACGGTCAATCCCATGGTCGTCTCGCCTCTGGTCACAACAACTTATACTGCCCAAGTCAGTACGCCTTGTAACACATTGACAAAGCCTGTTACCGTCAATGTCGTCCCGGGGGTGTCGGCAGCATTTACTCCTGTTAACTCCAGCACTTGTGTCGGAAGTACGGTTGTATTCAATCATACAGGTACCGCCGGTGTTACACATACATGGGCCGTCACGCCAGGTACGGCAACAATAACTACAGTCAATTCAGCAAGTCCTTCCATCACTTTTGGTGGAACGGGTGTTTATACAATTTCACATACAGTCGCCATCGGATCCTGTACCAATGTCGTCACAACAAACATGACTGTTAATGGTGTCGTATCAACATTCACGTCTCCAAGTTATACCCAATGTTTACAGGGAAACTCATTTACTTTTAATGCCACCGCCGGTGGAGGTACTCATACTTATAACTTTAATCCTGTTGTAGGAGCCCCTCCGACAGGTAACGTAGCAAATTACGGACCGGTAAGTTTCACTGCACCGGGTACCTTCACTGTTTCCCATACTGTGAATAGTGGAGGTTGTATCAGTACAACAAATTCCGTCGTCGTCGTCAATCCCCAACCATCGGGTGCATTAACGCCTTCTAACGCCACTTGTGGAAATAATAACGGACAGATAATAATTTCTAATACATCCGGCCCCGGACAAACTGTAACAGGTTACTCCGTGAATGGTGTTGGGGTACCTACGCAGACCGTTATAAATTTAGCTGCGGGTAGCTACACTGTTTCTATGGTGAATAACTATGGTTGTTTGACCAGTTACGTAACAAATATTACTAACACACCTCCTATTACCGCTCTTGCAACAACAACTTTTGCACCTAAGTGCGGTGCAAGTAACGGAAGTATTACAATTGGTGCTGTAACAGGCGGTACTCCTACTTATTCCTACAATATTAACGGTGGACCTTTCACTACTTCGCCGCCGTTGACAGGTTTAGCTCCAGGAACATACACAATTGGTGTCAGAGACAGTCAAGGTTGTGTTTTCACAAAAACGGTAGTATTAACTAACGTACCTGGCCCAACAGCACTTAGCTTCACAACAACCCCAAGCAGTTGTTCAGGTGCTGCAGGATCAGTGACGATTGGTGTTACAGGAGGAACAGCCGCTTATACTTATTCTATCAACGGTGTTGCATCAGGAAGTACTGCGACAGGTCTTGCTTCAGGAAACTATACAGCAACTGTAAGAGACGCTAATGGTTGTCTCATCACTGCAAACTTCGTTATCGGAACGTTAACAGGTCCTTCAGCTGCTAACGTAGTTGTCACAAATGCCACTTGCGGTAATGCGAATGGCAGTGCGACAGTAACTTCAGTTACAGGCGGAACGGGTCCTTACCAATATTCATGGAATGGCGGTCCTTTTGGCCCCGTGAATAATGTCGCAAGCCTTGCAGCAGGAACTTATACAGTGATCGTAAGAGATGCTAATACTTGTACGATCAGTGTTGTTTACAATATTGTGAATGGTGGTAGTCCGGTTGCTAACATAGCAACAAATGGAAGTGTTACATGTAATGGTGCTTCAACAGGAAGTTTAACTGTGAGTGTTGTTGGCGGTACACCCGGATATAACTATACACTTACTCCAACTGCTTTAACTAATGCTACAGGTATATTTACCGGTTTAACAGCGCAGGCATATACAATTATTGTAAGAGATGCTGCAGGGTGTACAACTTCTGTAACTGCCACTATTAATCAGCCTACAGGTTTAACTTTAAACTTAACGCCGGCAAACGTAAGTTGTAATGCCGGAACTAACGGTTCGATCACCGCGGTTGCCGGTGGCGGAACAATTCCTTATCAGTATTCATTGAACGGTGGTCCCTTCGGAGGAAGCAGTTCTTTCACAGGATTGACAGCAGGTGTTTATACTGTTACTGTAAGGGATGCTAATAACTGTACAAGAACAACTACAACAACGATTACGCAACCAACTCCATTAGCTGTTACATTTACAACTTCACCAACAACTTGTGTTGGTTCGGTAGGTGCGGCAACAATTGGTGTTACAGGTGGAACTCCGGCATATTCTTATTCTGTGAATGGCGTAGGTACATCAAGTGTCGCTACAGCTCTGGCTAATGGAAGTTATACTGCTAGTGTAAGTGATGCTAACGGTTGTATCATTACAGGTAACTTCAATATTAATTTGTTGGCAGGTCCTACTGCAGCAACTGTAAATACAAGTCCTGCTACTTGCGGTAACTCGAATGGTAGCGGAACAGTAACTGCGGTAACAGGCGGCGCGGCTCCTTATCAATATTCATTTAACGGAGGGCCTTTCAGTTTATCAAACAATACAGGTGGATTAGCTGCCGGCACACACACGGTTGTAGTACGTGATGCAAACAGTTGTACATTAACTATTACTTTCAATGTAAACAATACAGGTAGTCCGACTTCTTCAATCAGCTCTTCAGTGAACGTAGCTTGCTTTGGTGGAAATACAGGTAGCTTTAGTGTGACTACAAGTGGCGGTACTCCCGGTTACAGCTATACTTTATCGCCGGTAGGTACCGTAAATACCACAGGTAACTTTACAGGATTGACGGCACAAAATTATAATGTGACTGTACAGGATGCCGTTGGTTGTGTAACAACGGTTACTATTACGATCAATCAACCAACTCAATTGACATTAACATTAACTCCTTCTCCTGTGAGTTGTAATGCAGGATCTAATGGTTCGGTTACCGCGTCAGCAGGTGGGGGAACACCCGGATACCAATATTCTATTAACGGTGGTCCATTTGGCGGTAGTGGTAATTTCACAGGTTTAACAGCAGGTACATATACTGTAACTGTAAGGGATAACAACAACTGTACATTCACGCAAACGGCTATTATTACCCAGCCAACATTGTTGAATATTGCATTGGCATCAAGCCCTAACTCTTG
>CALMVZ010000014.1 GCA_937873155.1 uncultured Bacteroidota bacterium
TCCCACATTCCAACAGGACATTAAATATCAATGGAAATCTTTAATTTTGAATGCTACTAATTAGGGGAAGCTTTCACTTGCTTTGTAGTTTAAGTCTATCAGAAAAAGGGGTGCTTAAATACTGAATAGGTTTGTAAAAACAAAAAAGTCTTGTAAATTTTTAATTCACAAGACTTTCTCTTTGTTACTCGTACTCGGGACGGGACTTGAACCCGTACGCTCGTGAAAGCACAGGATTTTAAGTGCGGGGAAAACCGTCCAAAATCCTAAAAATCAACACAAAATTAATGTAAAAAGGCTCAAAATCCTACTTTTCAGCGCATCAATTTACGGTTGAATTAAACTCAAATATCAATAATTTGATTGATTTCCACATTAAAGGCTCCGCAATTTTCCTGACGCTGGTTAAGTTAAGATTGTTCCGGCCCACTTCTATATGGTACATTTTCTGCTGGTCAAAATTGCAAATGTTGGCCAGGTCTACATGCTTTAATTTCTTCGAAATCCTTATCTTTTTGAATTTGCCTCCAGCCTTTTTTAGATATGCCTTTTTCTCTAAATCCATAAATTCTGGTTCTAAATAGAGGATATTCTGCTGAGAATCAGTAATGATATATAATTACACTAAGAAAATAATATTAACTTCGTTATGGCGTAGCAGTTGACCTATTTCTAGTTCAAACTTTTTAGAAATTCATAAAGTGCCTCTACACTTTGTTCTACTGCTTGATTTTGGGTATCCAAAATAAAATTTGGGCCGCTGGGAATATCAAAAGGAGCTGATATTCCAGTGAAGCTAGATATTTCACCTTTTGTTGCTTTGTTGTAGAGACCTTTCACATCGCGTTTTTTACATATCTCTAGAGAAGAACTTACATAAATTAATTTAAATTTATCACCTATTATTGTTTTAGCTATTTCTCTTAGCTCATTGGTGGGTGTGATCAAACTACAAATAACAATAAAATTATTTGCACATAAAATCTTAGCGATTTCAGCACTACGTCTAACATTTTCCTTTCTGTCTGATTCATTAAATCCTAAACCATAGTTAATACCAGTTCTTAAAACATCCCCATCCAATACTTCGCACAGAAATTTCTCGGCTTGGAGTTTCTCTTTCAATGTATATGCTACCGTAGACTTTCCTGCTCCAGAAAGACCACTCATCCATAATACAACAGGAGTAATTGAGGACATTTAATTAACCGAATAATAGGAGTCAGCCAAAAAGTTACTAATTATACTTTCCTTCGCACTTAATTTTGTACCAATATACTATAAATTATTGTACCTGTACAACCAATATTTTATTTCATTCTAATCACTTTGTACTAAAAATTATTATATTTAAGAGCATTTTGAGAGTTCTTCCGTAAAGAAGAATTTTTGTTCAACCTTACTTACTTTTATTTAGAGTTTTGGCTATTAAACTATTCCGAAAATGAAAAAATTAGGGATAATTGGAGCTGGTTTCACGGGGACTATGACTGCTGTTCAACTCATTGAGAAATCAAGGAGTCCTATCGAGATTACGCTTATTTATGAAGGAGAATCATTAAATAAAGGTATTGCATTTAACCCTTATTCTGAAAAACATTTGCTTAATGTTATAACAGGCAGAATGAGCGCTTATCCAGATAAGCCAAATCATTTCCTGGATTGGACCATGAGAAGAACTTCTTTTAAAAACCAAGATAGAGCTTTTATCGAAAATTCATTCTTACCAAGAAAACTTTATGGCGAGTACATAAGCGACATCTGGAAAGAAGCTAAGAAAAAAGCAAAAAACAAAAAAATAAAACTAACAGTACTTAATCGTTCTGTTAAAGACCTTGATATTTCAGAAAATGAAGTAAGCATTTGCTTTGACAATAATTCGATTAAGATAGTTGATGATTGCATTATAGCTACAGGAAATCACCTTCCAAGCAATCCTATAATTAAAAATATAAACTTTTACAGTAGCAAAAACTATTTTCGTAATCCATGGGATATTAAGTCTGTGAAAAACATCAAGAATGAATTACCGATTTTAATAATCGGGAACGGTCTCACAATGGTTGATACTGTTTTTGGTTGTTTAGAAAATGGATTTAAAGGTAAAATATTTTCTATCTCGTCTCATGGTTTCAATATTTTATCTCACCGATATAATGGGCCAAAATACTCCAAGCTAATCGAAGAGCTTGGAGATAATATTAGTTTATATGAATTGGTTAAGCTTTTGAACAAACATATTAAAACCGCTAAAAAATTAGGCATTTCGCCTGAACCGATTATCGATTCGTTACGTCCATATACTCAAAAGATTTGGACATCCTTTTCGGCTAAGGAAAAGAGCTTATTTATATCAAGATTACGACATTTGTGGGGCGTTGCTAGACATAGAATTCCATTAGATTCTAGCTATAAAATTCAGAACCTAAGATTAAGTGGTAAACTCCATATAAATTCTGGAAAAATCATCGATTTTATACAGAAACCAAACTTTATTTCAGCAAAATACTTTAATAAAAAGACAGGCAATATTGAAACAATCAACGTATCGCGCATAATTAATTGTACTGGACCTGAAACGAATTTATTAAAAATTGATGGTTGTTTTCTAAAGGGTTGCCTTTTAAAAGATATTTTATTTCAAGATGAACTAAGATTGGGGATATCCACAGATATCAAAACGTTTAAGGTAATTAAGAAAGATGGGAAACCTCACGTTAATTTGTTTACTTTAGGATCTAATTTGAAAGGCGAATTATGGGAAAGTACAGCGGTAAATGAACTACGTATTCAAGCTGAACAATTAGCAGAAAAATTAATAAGACGTTAAATATTATGAGAATATTCAGGTTCTTATTAACTTTAATCTATACGGTTTTTTTAAGCTACTCTTGTAGTAATAATAAAGATGAACTAAACCGAAAAGATTCTAATGTTAATTATTTTAAATTTCCTTTAGAAAAGTTATTAATTTTAAAGCCTCGCACAACTTTACTTTTTGATACAGTAAAACTTTCATCACAACAAACTGTTAAACAATTTATTAAACATAATCCTAAATATCGAAAACTAAAATAAGTAACTAATATCTGGGGTGATACTTTGCTAAATTAGTTTTTGTTTTTTTCTTTTTCTTTTAATCGTTTAGATTGCTTAAGATAATTATAAAGCATCCATTCGATTTGGCCATTAATACTACGAAATTCACCGGCAGCCCATTTTTCAATAGCTTCCATTATTTTAGAATCTACACGTAATGCAAATGATTTTTTTACAGACATTATAATCTATTGATTTAAAGTCCCGGTATTAATCACTGGTTTGGTCTCACTATCACCACAAAGAACAACCATTAAGTTACTTACCATACTAGCCTTTTTATCCTCGTCAAACTCTATAATTTTTTTATCAGATAATAGTTTTAACGCACTCTCTACCATGCCAACAGCGCCTTCTACAATTTTGTGACGCGCCGCTACTATGGCGGACGCTTGTTGCCTTCTTAACATTGAATGAGCTATCTCAGGAGCATACGCTAAATATCCAATCCTAGATTCTATAACTTCAATTCCAGCAATACTCAAGCGTTCGGCTATTTCACGCTCAAGCGCTTGATTAACATCGTCGAAATTAGTACTCAATGTAATGTTTGCTTTTTCGTCCTCAAAATGGTCATAAGGGAAAGACCCCGCTAATTTTCGAACAGCAGAATCCGTTTGAATGCGAACGAAGTTCTCGTAATTATCTACTTCAAAAGTCGCCTTATATGTATCCCGAATCCTCCAAACCAAAATAACACTGATTAAGATTGGATTACCCATTTTATCATTTACCTTAATCTTTTCACTTTCAAGATTTCTTGCTCTTAATGATAGGGTACTTGTGCTATAAAAAGGATTGACCCAGAATAAACCATTCTGCTTAACACTTCCTTTATAATTTCCAAACAACAAAAGTACCTTCGAACTATTTGGACTAATAATCATGAATCCTTTAGATAAAAAAATAAATAATGGAATAAAAGAAAAACCCATAAAAAGATTCTTAATATAAAATCCAAATAAAATCAGTACTAATATTATTAACTGCAATACAACCAAAATATAGCCATTAATCGGTATAATCGTTTTTTCTCTTTCCATATTTATACTTTACATTTAAATGATATCATATTGATATCAAATGTAAGAAATTTGGTTGTTTTTACAAACCAAAAAATTCAATATTATTCTCCAGAAATTATAGAAATTTAGAATTCGGACAAGTCTTTTGTCTGAAAACTTTATTGATTATTTCGTATTCGATTGATTATCAACAAATAACAGAAGTGATATTGTACATTAAAAAAAAACTTATCTTCGAGAAACTATCATAAACATTTTCGGTTCAAATGAAAATGTAAAACGATATATGAAAAATAAGACTCAACTATTTTTGCTTCATTTTGGGGGGGGTAATTGTTATTCCTACCAATTTTTAAAACCTCATGTTCTTCCGGATTTTGACTTTCTTCCTCTCGAATTGCCCGGTCGTGGGAAGAGAATACAGGAACAATTACTCTCAAATGATCTCGAAGCGGTACAAGATTTAGTATCTCAAATTCTTACTTTAAGAAATAATGATCCTTTTTTAATTTTTGGTCATAGTATGGGGGCCTCTCTTGGTCTACGAGTAACAAAAAAGCTTGAAGAGTTGGGGGATCCACCAACTAGACTAATTGTTGCTGGTAACGCGGGTCCTGGAACAGAAAAAGAGGACCTGCGGCGATCGGAAATGACTGATGAAGCGTTTAAGAACGAGTTGAGAGCCCTCGGTGGAGTTTCTAATGAGATATTGAATAATGAAGATATTTTTAGTTTTTTTGCTCCCATAATGCGGTCTGACTTTAGACTGCTGGAAAACAGCGAAAAATTAAGTTCAAATTTTAAAATAAGAATACCATTAGTAGCTGTTATGGGGGACAAAGAAGAAAGCGCCGGGGAAATCCAAAACTGGAAAAATTTCACTTCCAATGATTTTAAATATTATCTTCTTCCGGGGAATCATTTCTTTATCCATGATCACCCATCTACTCTAATAAAAATAATATGCAATCAATATGATAGACCTATGGTATTTTAATACAAAGGGTATTGATGAAGACAGGTTGAAAATTTTATTTAGATTAATTCCCGATCATATGATTGAAGAAATTGTTCGCTATAAAAACCTTGATGATAGACGACTTAAATTTTTTGGAAAACTGATAGTAAGAAAATATTATAAAGATTCAGGATTAGAGTTTAGTTGGAAAGATTGGGTTACGACTTTGAGGGGGAAACCCTATTTTAAAAATAAAAAAAAATTTAATATAGCACATTCAGGAGAATACGTAATTGTAGCTTTTTCAGATAAAGAGATCGGAGTGGATATAGAAGCATCTTCAAATTTTGACATATCTTCAGTGGCTTCGTACTTTCATTCTGAAGAAATTAAACATATAAAAAAAAGTTCTGACCCGAAAGAAGCCTTCTTTAGACTCTGGACACGAAAGGAAGCTTACCTTAAGGCCACAGGTAAAGGCATCGTTGATGGGATCCATCAGGAAAACTGCCTTTCGAATAAAATCAATTCAGAAGAAAAATGGTATTTACATAGTATTTTGCTCATTCCAAATTATAGCGTTGCCCTATGTACCCAAATTGCCGAATGCAATATTGTTTCAAGGGAACTTTTTTTAAACGACTTTAAAATTTACTTGGACTAAATTATTCTCAAATCATATGAAAAAAACAGTCTTGAAACTTATATCCTCCTCGCTGACATTAATTCTATTAACTGTGGTGTTCAGCCGATCCATACTTATGATACCACCGCTGGGACTTGTCTTAAATCCTTTCAGAGGAATGGTACAAAACGAGAAAGTTCAGGACAATGATAAGGATTTAGTGTTTGGACGAAAGAATACAGTTGAAATTTCATTTGATGAGAGATCTGTACCGCATATTTTCGCGGATAACCAAGAAGATTTGTTTTTTGCCCAAGGGTATGTATGTGCTTCTAACCGCTTATGGCAAATGGATTTTTTGTCTTACGTTGCTGCCGGCAGACTTTGTGAAATTTTTGGTGGGGGGTTCATTGAGAATGATAGACGACAGAGAAGACAGGGAATCGCATCAGCCGCTGCAATTTCACTCCAGCTAATTGAATCTAATCCTGAAACACGGCAGGCTTTAGATTCTTATACAGAAGGAGTAAACAATTATATTAACGGTTTATCATATAAAAATTTTCCGTTAGAATATAAATTGCTGGGTTATCGTCCGGAACCTTGGACAAATCTGAAATCTGTTCTGATCCTAAAATACATGGGAGCTCTTCTGTCTGGTTATGAAGAAGACGTTTCATCCTCTTATCTGCTTGCCATATTAGGAAAGAAAGATTATGAAAAACTTTTTTCAGGTTACATCATTAATGAAGCAGGAGATAAATCAACTGGAAACAAATCATTAATTGAACGCCTTACGGACTCATTACCATCTGATCTTAATTTTAAACCATCGGATCTGGAAACTGCATCTTTAATCCAGGAAAGCCCATATAATCCCAGATTAGGAAGCAACTGTTGGGCAATAAGTCCTCAAAAAAGTTCATCAGGATCCGCCATATTATGCAACGATCCTCATTTGAATCTATCATTTCCTGCAGTTTGGTATGAAATGCAATTATTTTCAAATGAAATGAACGTTTATGGATATTCTATTCCAGGCACTCCTGGAATTATTATTGGTTATAATCAAAAAATTTCGTGGGGGCTTACGAATGGTGCCACGGACGTCTATGATTTTTACAGGCTTGTATTAAAAGATGACTATTCTCAATATCAATACGACGGATCTTGGAAAAATACACAAAAAAATATTGAAGAAATAAAAATAAAAGGCGCTAAATCATTTTATGATACTATTTACAGTACGGTACACGGCCCGATATCATCTGACCTTCATTTTGGCGATAAAGTAAAAAAAGGTCTCGCGATCAAGTGGTTATTACATGATCCTTCCAATGAATTTTTAGCGTTCCTAAAATTGAATAAAGCCTCTAACTATACTGAATTTAAGGAGGCTATAAAGCATTATAAATGCCCAGTTCAGAATTTTACCTATGCAGATGTAGAAGGAAATATAGCGATGCATCATCAGGGAAAAATTCTTAAAACTCGTTGGCGCGGACGTGGTAAATTTGTTTTAGACGGAACCAGGTCCGATAATTTGGTACACGAAGTTTTGACTCAAGAATTACCATATGTTTACAACCCCAACCAGGGATTTGTGTATTCTGCTAATAACAATCCATTTCAAAAAACAGATTCTTTTTCTCCGAATGGACATTATTTTGAATTAAGGGCATGTAAGATAAAGCAATTTCTTTCTGAAAAAAATAAGCTGACACTGGAAGATATGAAGCTAATGCAATTAAACAATACAAGCCCTTTGGCAGAATTGGCCATACCAGTACTGGTAAGTTTTCTTCCAAACGACAACAGCGAATTTATTATGAAGTGCAATAATTGGGACTGTACTTACAATAAGGATTCCGAAATAGCTGCATTATTTGAAAAATGGTGGATCCAAATACAAAGCAATACCTGGGATGAAATAAGCAAGTATAAAAAAATAAAAAGGATTCCTGACGATTTAGTCCTTTTAGAATTAATAAGTAATGATCCCAATAACTCCTATTTTGATATTCAATCTACAAGTCAAAAAGAATCTGCGAAAGATATTATCCAACAATCTTTGAAAGAAGCCATCCAGAAATTACGAAAACCGCATATTAAGTGGGGCGACATTAACAGGGTCAACATAATGCACGTCACAAACATTTCAGGTTTCAGCCGAATTGGAATACCTTCATCCGGACATCCCAATGTTTTGAATGCTTTGTCAAAAGACTGGGGACCAAGTTTAAGATTAATTGTAGAAATGAATAAAAAGCCTACCGGTTATGGTGTATATGCAGGTGGACAATCAGGTAACCCCGCGTCACGTGAATACGATCAATTCGTAGATGACTGGATAAACGGCAAATACTACCCGCTTAACTTTTTTCTCAGCAAAAACGAAACAGGATCACATGTAATTCATAAATGGACCATTAAATAGCTTATTCATGAAAAAAACAATCACATTAACAATTATAATTCTTGCCTCGGTATTAACTCAGTTAATTACATTTCTCCCATGGTGGAGTTTTTTAGTACCTGTCGCCTTACTAGGCTTCTTTCTTCCACTGGAAGAATGGCGTATTTCGTCTTTTTTGTACGGATTATTCGCAGGTTTTTTAACATGGATAGTGTCGACATTTTACTTCGAAACAGCTTACGAAGGAAAAATTCTCATTAAATTAACCGGAACAGGTGCGGCGTATTACATCTTCTATTTTATAATTGGACTAATCGGTGGACTTCTCAGCGGTTTGGCGTTTTACACAGGATTTCTTTTAAGGAAAGCAAAAAAACTCAGAACACCTGAAGTTATTAGTTGACACGATTCAATTTTTAGGTTAAGGTTAAGCAATCGATTAAGTTAATTCGGTAATTACTTCCTTAATGCTGGTGTACAAAATATTTACAATTTCATCTAATTGTTCCTCTGAAATGGTTAAAGGGGGGGTTATCAAAATATGATCGCCAAGTGTACCATTAACAGAACCAGAACCAGGATATAATACAACTCCTTTTTCAATACATTTTCCACCAATTCTTTTGGAAACTTTTAATTCAGCTGGAAATGGTTTTTTAGAAACCTTATCCTGAACTATTTCTATTCCGCATTGTAAACCAACCCCTCTCACGTCACCAATAATATCAAATTCAAGAAGTTTTTCCAATTTATTAAGGAACAAGGTTCCCATTTTTTGCGAATTATTTATAAGGTCTTCATTTTTCAAAATATTTAAGACTTTCATGCCCACAGCGGCTCCAACTGGATTACAAGCAAAAGTATGCCCACCAAGGAATGAAGAGTTTGTATCAATAAATGGAGTCATAACTTTTCCTGAGGCCAAAACTGCAGACAAAGGAAAATAGCCGCCACTTATTCCTTTACCAGCAGCTATTATGTCTGGGGTAATATCAAAATGTTGTATGCCAAAGTTTTTTCCTGTTCTTCCAAAACCGCATAAGATCTCATCGGAAATGAATAACACTCCATATTTTTCACAAATTACTTTCATCCCTTTAAAATACCCTTCAGGTGGTGGTACTGCACCAAGGGCCGCTGCTACTATCGGTTCAGCAATAAATGCAGCAACGGTTTCCGCCCCGGTTTCAATGAGGCACTCCTCAAATTCCACCAACAAACTATTAACGTATTCGCTGGTCGTCAATTCATCCGGTTTTCGATATATATAAGCCGGCGAAATATGCGGAAAATTATTGTGCCATTTAGAATATAATTCACGCCTCATTTTCATACCACCAATATCAAGCATAAAGACCGAGTTACCATGATATGTGTTCCACCTGGATATTATCTTAAAACGATTCCCTTCTCCTCGAATTTGATGATATTGCAATGCAAGTTTCACCGCATTTTCCACAGCTTCTGTTCCACTCATAACCGTCCATGCCTTCTTAAACCCAGTAGGCGCAAAGTCAACCAGTTTTTGAAGATAAATCTCCATTATTTCGGAGCTAAATGCGTGGGTTGGAAGCACCGAAATTTTACTTACCTGATCATACATTACGTCCGCAATTTCAACACGTCCGTGGCCAACATTGGAAACGGAAGATGAACCGGAGGAGGCATCCAGATATCTTTTACCGTTTTTATCAAAGAGATAGACCCCCCTTCCATATTCTATTTTAGGATACACTTTATTCATATCCGGACATACTGCCATTGAATGTATTAATGATGCTATCATATTCTGTTTTTTATGTTAAAATAATTTTCTTAATATTCTATAGTCTTTTCTCCAAACAGCCGCTCTGCGTCGATTCCTTTAGCTTTGCACTCTTCCACAAGACGGTTAGATTCAACTATTGGTCTTGATTCATTGGTATATTTGATAGAGCTAATGAATTCCAGCCAAGGTTCAAGTCCCATAGCGTAAACAAAAACATGTTTCGGTTTAAACAGATTAACCAACTTCATTCCTTCATCACAGTCACTGCCTGCTAATCTTCTGGATTGATCTTTGTCACGGTCCATTTTCTTTGGTAAAAGGGGTCCGTATAACCAAGAGAGCGGGGCACCATCACACTCCATGCCTAAAAATAGAACATCAATATCTCCCATTACATCATGAACCTTCTCATAAAGTTTTTGCTCAACATTTTTAGAATCAGCTACAAATATTACTCTGTATTTATTATGAAGATTCACATGAATACACATTTTGGACCGAACATCCAAATCCGAATGTTCGCCTAAAAATGGTAGCGCTGTAATTGTACATTTATCCAATTCAACTGATTCCATATCATCCAACGCAATAACATTATTGAATCCAATATTTTTAAACATTAATTTCAAACTTGGATCCTGTAGATTTCCTTTTCCCGAAGATGGAACTACAACATTTTTTATTTTGTGTCTTAGCTGCAACAAAGTTTCTAACAACACATGATCCTGGTGATTATGAGTAATTAATACATAATCTATTTGATCGGGAAGATGGGCACAAGTATAACGCGGCACCTCATTTTCGTAACCATCATAACTTATCACTGGGTCAACCAACATCGAAATTTCGTTCGTCTCTACTAATACACATGCATGACCAAAATATCTTGTCCTAATTCCATGGCCAGTATAAGGCTCATAGACTTTTGGGGAATCTAAAGTGAAAAATTCTTTAAATAATTTCTCTTGATCTGGCTTTACTTGCAAAACATCCTTAATTTCCTCGTAATTACCAGGAACGCGTTTCATTTTAAATAATTGATCAATTACCTTATGTCTAAAAGGTATGTCCACATGAATGATGTTCTTATCATCAAGTCTTGGGGTACTTAAAACAAAACTTCGTTGTTTATCTGAATTAACGAGCTGAAGAGCAATTGACTGAATTGTTTCGTCATAAAATTCGCTTTTATACAATAATGCTTCAAAAAATCTGAAATTGACCTGATCATTTAAGTCGTAATAAAGCTCGACGTATCCTTTCAATATTTCCGGAACCTTAAGATATAAAGGGTCAAGTGAATGACCCTTAGCTTGACTCTGAAGAAAGTTATTTAACTCATTAATAGCATCCGCTAATTTTAGCAAATTGGCCCTTTTCTCTACAATTTTATCAGCTAAAGATTTTATCTCATCAACTCTTCCGCCATCATAATTTATAAAAGGCCCTCCCAGCATTTCCGGTTTTGCAACGGCTGCAGCGTGAATTTTTGGATTTTTCACGTACGAATTCATAATTTTCAAATGCCTTTCTTTAATATTCATAGCCGCAGTGGCCGGAGAAATTAAGTGAGACCAGGCGTACCATCTGTCACATAACGCTTCAATAGCAACATTGGGTTTCAAGTAGTATTGTTTATTGTCCATTTATTTTTTGTTGTTTATAATATTATAAATCTAGTCCATTTTGTCCATAAAGTCAACTAACTCTTTGTAATTTATCTTATGATATATTTCATCATGCCTAGCTGATATTTTTTTTAGTTGGAACTTACCGAAGGTATGAACCTTCCATTGCTCCATGCTTAGTTTTGAACTTAAGTTAGCCTGTTGGAGGCAAAAAACATCCGACTTAACTTTATCTTTAGTCACGTAATTATTCAATATTTCATAATTATCAATTATCTTCTCTCTTAATTCATCTTGACTTTCTTTCCTGAAAATTTCAGAAGCAATATTCGTTTGATTATCTAACCATATTTTATAACCATGCGGGCCGATCTTTTTAACTTCTTTTAAAACTGAGTTATTGTTTGGCGGACGATCCACTAAGAAAAGCTCACAATGGTAATTTAGATTTTCTAATAGCTTAACAATTTCGAAAGCTATAGGAACACCCATAGAAAAACCCATTACCTTGAGTGGAGCTGACCGATCAAATGAACATTTATCAATTAATTTTGCATAGTATTCAGAGATATCATTGATTGTTTTGAAGTTATAGTGTATTCCATAATTTACCCCATAACAATTATATTTATTTTCTAAATGCTTTGCAAATTCCATAAAATAAATAGACTCGCCCTGAATTGGCGGAACCATAATTATGTTGCTATTAAGCTTGGAAAAGGTATTAAGCTTTATTAAGCATAAATGATTTACAGGTAGATTATTTGACAGGTCTTGTAAATGCTCTGCATGTGAAACGATAGTTGGATTAGAAATAAAAAAACTTAAAGATATTTTCTTTCCATATATCTGATCATATTCCTGATTTATTCTGAGCATCTTGAGACTATGACCGCCCAGTGCAAAAAAATCATCCTTTACTCCTATCTTATCCCTTTGCAATACTTCCTGCCATATCTTTACCAGCTTCTCTTCTGTCTCATTGCGTGGAGCTACATATTCTACTCCACTCTTTATACCAAGGCCCTCAGGATTCGGCA
>CALMVZ010000015.1 GCA_937873155.1 uncultured Bacteroidota bacterium
TATATATTATCGGACGCTAAGTATTTCGTAGGTATATCAAGGGCTCAAGAACTCCGGCAAACGGGGTTCTTTTATTTTTATACAGAATCATGTATAAAAATACAAAAATGCAATTAATTCATAGTATGTTGTTCGTATCTTTTTAGACTTCAAGTGTTCGCATGAATTTTATGCATTAATTATTCATATTCAGAACTACATATAATAATCAAATTGTAAAGAAATAATGTGACAATATTGTGAATATCCTATCTTTAGGAACATGCATTCGTTTATAATATAAGAACAAATGTTCCACTATAATATTTAAGGAGGAAATGATGATGGCGCAAGCAATAGTCAAAGGTGTTTTTATGGGCGCACACCTCAAAGAATCTAACTTCGAGGGTGTAAAAAAAGTATCTTGCATGATTGACGTTTACCAACCTACTTCACAAGCACAAGACAAAATGGTATCCGTTAAATGTGACGATGCTACACGATTAACCGAATTTAATACCAAGTTTTGTTTTGGAGATTTAATTGATTTGGAAGTTTTAATAAATGCCTACCGAAATGAAGCTTATTATAAGTTATCAGCAGTAATAGGATAAGATCAGATATATTTTATCTGTGGAGCGACTCCCCCTACTGGAGGGGAGCGTAACAGATAAAATAAAACAAGGTAGGAGCCAATCACATGAGAACACCAATCAGCGGTATCGTCCTTGGATTTAGAATTATAAAAGGGGCGGCAAAGGATGCTTCTGACTACGGAAAATTATTTATTGTACAAGCAGCCGATAAAGATCATGATGCAGATTTAATACCAGTTTATGTACAAGAAATCGATGCCATTGACTATCTATTAAAAAATTATTCAAACGGTCAATTACGCTGGATTGATGTTTATTGCAACCAAGTTGCCAGCGGACGGGAAATGGTCTGGATGCTAGAAAAAATTTTCTCAATTTCCACAGATCAAATTTATGTCGAGGGGGTTTCCTAGTGACGACAGAACAATTTGATTTAATTATTGCTTACCTCGATGCAATGAACCAAGTTGAAGTAAAAATACAAACTTATGTTATGTTTTTATCAATTATAGTTGCTTTAGTTGGTGGAATATACATTGGTCATAGGTGGTCTAATAAATCATGACATTTATTGAATCGTTAATCGCACTTGCCGTACAAGCACTAGTTATTACCTCTATATTTAGTTTAGCTAAGCGAATGATGGATTTTGACGATACGGGGAAATTGTAATGTATGAATTAACGATATTAATTAAAATATTTACTTACTCGATACTCATTGGTTTGTTTGGCGGTTTATTACAAAAAGCGGTTACTAGGGGGGGGTGAAAATATGAAAAAGAAAATAATTTTATATATTCCTTTCCTTCTATTCTTCTCTATTTTTTTTATTAATTCAGTATCTGCAGCTGATCCCGGATATTTAAGGGGGAAAACAATATGCATGGATTATAATTTTAGTTTTAACGGAAACATGCAAAGATGGGATGAACAGCAATCGTGTAGAAATTCTGCTACAGAACCAACTGATAATAATATAAATACAGGTAGTTACGGTGGCGGTGGCAGTCTGGGTAGTATTGGAACAAGTACATCAGTAATGTTTTATACATTTCCTTCAGTGCAAAATATAGGTCAATACATTGTAAAGGGAGATGCTACTCAAATATATACTATGTATTTGTATAATTCATCAAGAACGCTGTTAGCATCAATTTCTATAAATAAGAATTATGAATTGACCAGTACACCAACATCGGTAATAGGTGTTAAGTATGCTGCACTACACAATACAGGAACAACTTCTTTTGGCTTAATGGAATGGGATTTGTATGGACCACCTCCTGATTTTATACCGCCTGCAGTTCCTACTGGATTGATAACTACACAAGGAGTAGAATCTGTATCATTAAATTGGAATGCAAATAGTGAGATTGATTTAGCAGGCTATAATATTTACGCAAATGGACTAAAGCAAAATGCAATTTTAATTAATGGTACGACATATAATGCAATAAATCTATTGCCAGACTCAAACTACTTATTTCAAGTATCATCTGTAGATATATCAGGGAATGAATCAAATAAGTCGCTTGCAGTTTCCGGACAATCTATGTCACAGCCACTCTCCCCTACTCTATTGTCATCAAATTTAGAAGATGATTCAGTTCGTCTTACTTGGGATGATACAGCAGTAACTTATGAGATTTTTAAAGATGGTGTTTTTTATGACTCAACAATTAATTTATTCGATTATGTAACACTTTTGACTCCAAATACAGCTTATAGTTTGTATGTGGTTGGTGTAGATCAGTATGGTAGGCGTAATCAATCTAATACATTGAATATAATGACTTTACCGCCACAACCTTCTGCACCTAGTTTAACAGTTACGAATAAAACGCAAAATGCATTTACAGTATCATGGTCAGCAACTGGTTTTACAAATGATTATTCAATTTATTTAAATAATAGTTTGGTCATGACAGCCAATGTATTAACATATACGTTCAGCTCTCTTATTCCGAATACATTATATACGTTCAAAGTTGTAGCCAATGGTCAGAATGGTACATCTGAATCGTCTGGATCGGCAAGGACAAATGAAATTCCCGTTCCTAAAATAAACAATGCATCTGTGACTCCTGTATCTGGACAACCTACGAAACGCAACTTAACATATGAAGCAAATGAACATGTAACTACTGTAAAGGTTTACGTAAATGGTGCTTTGATTGGCGAGTATCCAGTAAGCCAAAATAGCATCGAACTAGACATGTCAGGTATAACTGGACAATTTGCAAATGTAACACTAACTCCCTCTGATCCGAACGCATCTACATATGAATTATCGACACTTGCTCAATCTACTGGCGATGAAAGTATAGATAATTTAATTGCTAAATTTTTAAATGCATTTAACATCACTCGTAATTCATTTTGGTATATCGCTATTGCTTCCATATCTGTTATTCTCGCTGTTGCTTTGTTCTTTTTCCTGCGTCATAAATATAAAAAACTAGTTGGTTCACCGAAAAAAGAAGATAAGTTCTTGAACGCTAAACTGAATCCGAATCAAGAAAAAGTTGATCATCGAGAAGAAAAGCGAAAGTTTATTCCTTGGAAATCAATGACGGACGATCAGAAAAATGAATGGCGTGAACGTAAGGGTCACAAGACAAAAATACCTTTTTCTGAAAAAGACAAGTTGGAATTACGAAGTAAGAAACATGAAGAACAAACAGGCTTTAAAATTGTAGAACGGCAAGTTAGGGTTACTGGTACTGGTTTTTTAGGTTTAACTGCTGCAAAGTCAAAGGAGCATTTAACTTTTGAACGAAACGGCATTCGATATAAGCAACAATATGTAAAAGGGCAAGGAAAAGTATTCGTACCAAAAGATTTCGATAACAAAATTAAACATGTGAGTTCCCAGTTTAAAGCCTTCAAGGTATTTACTGGCTCAAATAAAAAATTTTAAGGAGAAGTGAGAAAAATGAACATGATCAAAAAGTTTACAGCAAGAATGAACAAAAAGGTTTTGGCAATGGTGTTAACGGCAATTGCTTTATTGTCGGCTGCTATTCCGGCCGGAGCAGTTCCGGCTACAGGTGATACTGATCTTGATGGAGCGTTAACGATTTTTGAAACATCGTTTGCAACGATCAAAACAGGTTTTTGGTATTTGGCTCTGGCTGCTATACCAATTACTGTCGCTGTCCTTGTATTCTTTTGGCTGCGTGGCAAGTTTAAGCAGTCTGTATCCGGTGCGTAAAATGCGTAAGTTAACTGGCGGCTTGGGGCTATTTTTAGTCCTAAGCCTCTTCCTTATGCAGACGGCAAATGGATATGGAATATATGGACCCCAAACACATATTGAGGACAAATATTTATATTTTGGATCGGATATAGAACTTTCAACTTCGCGAAACGGAATTGACATAGCAGTAGATTACTCTTCTATAAGTTTTCAAACTGTTAAGGCAGTTATAACGGTGGATTGGAATTTAATTGTAGATCGAGAGATTAGCGGATTTACGATTATGGGAAATAAAGTGGTTGTTGATTTTGTCCAAACTTATTTGGATACACAAACGAACACGTATAAGGAATATTACTATGTAGACATTAATATTAATCCGGATAAAATTGGGTCACTTGTTTATTTTCAAGTTGCTGGTTTACATGAGAATAATCAGGGTGAACAATTTGTTGTCGCTTGGTCAGCAGAAACGCAACCTTATCAATTTAAGCCTTTGCCTGTGATTGATCAGGATGCAGTAAATCTTCTATCAGCAATATTACAAAAGTTAGAAGATATACGGATAATTCTTGAAGAAAAACTAGAAAAGATTTTAAAAGCAATAGAATCTATGTATACACCTAGTCCAGAATCAGTAGCGGCATTGGATTCAGCTATGGATGCTATATTGGAAAAGCTGCCTATGTCGCAAATGACAGAACAAATATCAGAAATGAATGATACGCTTCAAGAAAGTGTTGACCAGCTCCATTCTACTGCATCATCGGATCTCAAATTAGGCGGTAAATTTCGATTGATTCCTGAGCTCGCTGAATCTGAAATAAGCTTTCTGGATCTATCTGACTATCGAGATCAGGTCATATTATTTCGAACCATCATGAACGCTACGATATGGATTTACTTTTTCTATATGCTCATGTCGATGCTCACACCAAAACCTAGCATCTAATTGATATATGAGTACAACACCTGGATCAGCTGCTTGTCATTTGTACACAAGAAAGGATCCTGCAGTGATATTATTGTACACAGACAGCTGTTGTTGTATTGGAACCAAAAAAAAATATTGTGAAGGATATATGAATATTAATTTAATTTACAGGATTCCATTAAAAGCAATAAAAGTGTACTTAATAATTATTTTTTTTTGGTCAATATTGGGCTTCTCTGTATTTCCCCAAAAAACGTCACATTTTATTATTATAGTCGGTTCATTAATAATGCTATATAGGCTAAAAGGTTATAAGAATCTTGAAAATCAAGATCAATTTAAAGTTCTTCTTGGATGTTGCATTTTCGGTTTGATAGGAATTATTATCATGGCAACAAAATGATTATAGGAGTTACATGAGAACATTTAATTAAGCAGCTGCGAATGAATTGTATTCAAAATTAAATTAGGCAGCGTCATAATTGCACTCAAAATAGGCTTTCTGGATTTTGATTTTGTACTCATAATATGAAAAAGGTGATTGTATGGATTTTATGATGGATAAGATAACATGGCTTTTAAATAAATTCAATTTAAAAATACCTTCCTTCACAATTCCATGGAATAAACTTACTGAAATGATGGATATAATAAACCCTTATCTTGCTCAAGCGAATATTATCTTTCCAGTGGACACGATATTGACCATCTTAATTATTATGGGTTCCATACGAGCTGTACTACTTGTTATATGGTCATTGGCATTCATACGCAAAATGTTGCCATTCTAGGAGGAACTATGTCTTTCGCTGATATTAAACCAATATTAATTTATGCCGGAATTTTAGTAGGTTTATGGCTAGTACGTAAAATAGCGAAAAACCTTTTACCCATGCTTAAGATGATGGGATTCAAGCCTTGGAAATGAAAATAGAGCTGCTGATCAAGGGTTCCCTAGAGCTTGACTCGTGGGGTTCCTTGATTAGCAGCTCAACAAAGAACGGAATGATGATGTGGAAGCTATAAAAAAATATCGTAAAAAGTTTATGCTCATTGTCTCTATACTGTTGGGAATCCTGATAACAGTTTTAGGAGGAGGAAAATTATTGATATATCTATTGATTTTCGCATCGGGATTAATTATTGGCATTAAATATTTAGCGTTAAAAAGATTATATGACGATTACAAGTTGTCGTTACGAGTCAACAGTATTATTACTGGATCTAAACAGATTGAAGAAATACGGCTAGAAAACGATCGGTTGAAGTTAGAAATTCGTACTATGTCAGATCGGCTTAATTTACATCAAGCAGCTGCTTCAACAAAACGGTTTACGCCAGGAGGTGTATCCTTTGGCAATAACGATAATAACCGGACTGCCTGGCTTCGGGAAAACGAGTAAGTTATGCGAATTTGCTTATAAATCAATGATGACTGGAAAAAACGTTTATACTAATTTTAATATGAAAAATTTGCCGTCAAATATACAACATTTATATCATCATTTTAAAGAGCCTTTAGAAGTTCTTGGGCGTGTCCAGAATGCTAATATCTATATATCAGAAGTTGGTATTCAGATGTCTGATTATGTCATGCATGAATTGCCTAATTCCGTTTGGGAGGATCTCTCTCAACATCGTCATGATGGCGTCAATATTGTCTGTGATGCACAAAAGAAAAGCCAGGTCGCATGGCGATTTTGGAATTTAATCCAATATCAATTTCATATTTATACATCTTTTAAAATTACTAAAAATAGGCGAATCGGTTTTGTACGTTGTTTTGATCCTCAACCAAAGGGATCGGATTATGGTCGCCGTTATTGGTTATCGAATCCCTTCTATTTTAATTTTTATGATACCCATTATAAGCTAGAAAAGACTTCATCACTCTTTGATATTGGTCAAGAACAGATTATCGCTCCTTGGCTAGATTACGAGCAGGAACGATATATAGAGCTGCTTAAACAAACAAAAAACCTTCCAGAAGGAAGGTTAAATGCTTAGTTGGTTATGAATGTCTTCTACTCTCTTCATTGCTTTTTCATGTTCTGGAAGAGTGATCCGCGGATAATGATTTTCATAGATTGCGTATAAGTAGGCGATGATTTCTGATTCGTTAGATAGATTCAATTTAACTTTTAGACTTTGCAAAATGTTCTTAATATCCTTGTTAACTTTAACACTTTTACGCTCTTCATCTTTCAAATTATCACCTCATTTTTAGGACATCATAACATTATTTGTACCCAAATTCAATAAAAAAGTATCTTATATTAAAATAAAAGGGTACAAATAACTATACAAAGGGTACAAAAAATGATATAATGGGTACATAAGAATAAGAGGAGATGATACTTATGGCAATGGATCTAATCAAAGTAGGCAATAACGGGGAAATGGAAATTGACTTTGATTCTCTGCAAGAAATAACTAATTCAGAGTTTGCTTTAAGGATAAAAATGCAAATCGAAATTTCTAGCGCATGGGATAAAATTGAAAAAATTAAAACTATTAATGCTAATGGCTATGTAAGAGTTTACTTAGTAACTGAAAATGCTTTTAATCATTTTTCATTTGAAAAGATAACTAAAATTATGCGATTTGAATCAATGTGTCGGTATTTTATTGAAAAAATGAACGAAATGGTATTGGAAGATTGATTACAAAGACTTAACCGGCAGCTGCTTAATTGTACTCAATATAGCAGCTCCGGATCTTGATATTGTACACAAAAAGTTTGCCTGGCATTAGTATAATGTACTCAAAATCATTTCAGGAAAGCGCGGATCGCGGTTAAGCCTGTATACAAGGAGTGTTAAAAATGAATGAATCTCAATCAAGTATTCGAAAAACGGTTCAACTGTCAGAAGAGGTTAAAGCAAAGCTTGAACCAATTAAAGAAAAGTTTAGGACCAAAACAGAATCGGATGCGATTCATGAATTAATCAAGTATCACGCAAAAGATATGATTGAACTTAATAATTCAATGGCTTCTGATTTTAGGGAAATGCAATCGAAATTCAAATTCCGTTCTCCAACTGAATTAATTGTCTTTCTAATGGATTTTTATAAAAATGTGGATCAAGTGCCTAAATCTATTTTTGAAAAATACGTGCGTAATTAATTCTTGAGTACATACCGGGCGAGCTGCAGGCAACATTTGAGTACAATATCTTTGGTACCATGAATGAATTTTACTCAATTTCGTCCGGCCATTCAATAAAATGTACACAAGTAACTGTTTGACAATTTTTAATCGCACTGATATTTCCTTTAAAACAGGTTTTAAAACGGTCTAAAATGAACAATTTCTGACCAAATAGCACGAAAGCCTGACCTCGCCCTAAAGGGCGAATTTGGAAGGCTGGCGAAGCAGAACGCAAACATTGCAGGTAGGTATTTATGGTTTTTTATTGTTCTTGTTGTGTTTGGGTCTATAAAATATTGAATCGTGAAACGCTACGATACATTCGAAAGTGTCGCCATAATGTTTATTTTAAGACTTATGGTGATGCAAGATCTTTTCTGGATGCTTACAGTTTATTGCAAGTAGATTTTAAAATTACCTATTGCTTTATAAAGGTCAAAAAAGGTCAAATTTTGAGGTATACAAAAGCACCGAGAACCCAATGATGGCGCGGAACGCGCCAACCCCCCCTCCCTACTAACAGGGGGGGTGCAAAAACCAAAATTAGCTTAGAAGGAGCTCTTTATGTACTTATTAATTATCTTACTATTTATACTTTTTTTCTTTTTTTATGCTTTAATTTTACTGCTCCGTTACGTGCATAAAAAAATATCTGATGAATGATTCATGTAAATTTTTTGTTTTGAAACGGTATGAAAACTATGTAAGCCGTTAATAGGTGTTGGTATTGAAAAACTGTGTATGTTTAGCTCGAAAGATTACATGTTATTAGGTTAGGAGCAAACAACTTGGGAGTGTATAATTGCGATTGGTTTTCTTTTACTGCTGATTTTGATAACTATGATAGAGAGCTTAATTTCCGTTTACATCAAATGTTCGTTATTTTGGATTTTGAACGAGTAAAACCTAATGAAGATCGTTTTGTAGATTTTGGTCTTTTTAAATTTGAAGTGCTAAATCATGGTAGTCGTTCTTATTACTACATTTTGCACAATGAAGATATGCAGATCAAAATTGCTCAGTTTCGTTCCCGGTCGGCAACTTCTTTTCCAATTTACGTTCATTTTAAAAGCCAATTCCTTTGGTCAAGTTTGTACGGTGTTTCATCGCTTATGGACAAATTTCTACTTGTTATCGAATGGCTTGAAGAGGTTTTAGGTTGTGGGTATATTGGCAGTAAAATAAGTCGTTTAGATCTCTGTTATCATACGGATGATGTACCAGAAGATTTTAATGCAGATGACTTTGTAGGTCGACATACTTCGGATGATACGCGAAGATCTCACAGGAGGTTGTCAGGAGTAAATATCGGATCACGAAAGAGCCAAAAAATTTATTTACGCTGCTACGATAAATATCTAGAGTCCAGGGCAACTAAAAAACAATGGTTTTTCGATATTTGGTTTAATGCCGGGATGAACATACGCAAAATTTGGAATATAGAATTTCAGTTAGATCGAGAATATTTTGATGAAATTAAAATTGCCGGTAAAAAAATAGATTCTGCTGAAAGTACAATTAAAGGTATGGCTTCGATTTGGTTTTATCTTACGAATGATTGGATCACCTACCGTATCCCAGACAAGGATCGGCGAACACGTTGGCAAATTTCTCCTTGGTGGATCCAGTTATCAGTTTTTAACGGTGACACCGGGCATTTATTGATTAGGCATAAACAAAAAAATTTGCCTGTACTCGATGCACTAGCTCCTGGCTTTGTTGGTTACCTCTCTGCTATCGCGGCACGAACGGACAGCGAGCTGCTTGACGGTTCTTTATTGCAAAGAGTTTATAAGCTGATAGAAGATTATGAAAACAAGAACGGCAAAGATTTTGAAAAAATGGTGTTAAAGAAGAAACAACTGCTTGATCCGGAGCAAAAAAAAGACGACGAATCATCTGAAGAATGATCGCCGCATGCTTTACCTAATTAATTACAAAATAGTTATTGCTAAAAATCAATTGCTAGATTACAATGATCTTAATTACATACGAAGGATTTAGTGTTTCTTTGCCGGATCACTAAACCCTTCTAGTGGACATCGCTCACAACAGCGGTGTCTGCTTACTTCTTATTATACATATGATATACAATTAGCAAAGTGCCAAAAGTACCGATTTTAGACCGTTTAAGCGCATATTCGCTCGAATCGTGCATAAAACAGTCTATATATTATCGGACGCTAAGTATTTCGTAGGTATATCAAGGGCTCAAGAACTCCGGCAAACGGGGTTCTTTTATTT
>CALMVZ010000016.1 GCA_937873155.1 uncultured Bacteroidota bacterium
GATTCGACCAATGAGATTCAGACGCTGACTATTTCCAACGATACAATCTATTTAGAAAACGGTGGATTTGTTAAATTACCATTTGATAAAGTATTTGATGGAGATTCATCGGCTACCAATGAGATTCAGACTTTAACCAGAAGCAACGATACCTTATATTTATCCAAAGGTGGTTTTGTGACTTTGCCCGCTGGCAATGATACTTCAGCCACCAATGAAATTCAAAATCTGACTATTTCCGGAGGTAAAGGAACCATTCGCCTGTCTGATGGAGGTTCTGTGATACTGGCTGATTCATCGGCAACGAACGAGTTGCAGACGTTAACAAGAAGTAATGATACCTTGTATTTATCCAACGGCGGTTTTGTAAAACTGCCTTTGGATGAAGACATAGATTCGACTAACGAGATTCAGACCTTAACAATTTCAAATGATACTATTTATCTGCAAAATGGCGGATTTGTAAAATTGCCTTTTGATAAAGTATTTGACGGAGATTCATCGGCGACTAATGAATTACAAAATCTTACCAGAAGTAATGATACCTTATATTTATCCAAAGGTGGTTTTGTTACTTTACCTGTAGCCAGTGATACCTCTGCTACCAACGAAATCCAAAACCTAACTATCTCAGTAGGAAAAGGAACAATTCGATTATCGGATGGTGGTTCTGTGATATTAGCAGATTCGTCGGCTACCAATGAACTTCAGACGCTTACCCGTTCCAATGATACTCTTTATTTATCCAACGGTGGTTTTGTGAAGCTTCCACTGGATGAAGACATTGATTCGACCAACGAGATTCAGACACTGAGAATTTCCAACGATACGGTTTATTTGACTAATGGTGGTTTTGTAAAATTACCATTCGATAAAGTTTTTGACGGAGATTCTTCGGCTACCAACGAATTGCAAAATCTTACCAGAAGTAACGATACCTTATATTTATCGAAAGGTGGTTTTGTAACGCTTCCTACTGGCAGTGATACCTCTGCCACCAATGAAATTCAAAATCTGACTATTTCCGGAGGTAAAGGAACCATTCGACTGTCAGATGGAGGTTCAGTGATATTGGCCGATTCCTCTGCTACCAATGAACTTCAGACATTGACCCGTTCTAACGATACGCTTTATTTGTCCAACGGAGGTTTTGTTAAACTTCCGCTGGATGAAGATATTGATTCTACCAATGAGATTCAGACCTTAAC
>CALMVZ010000017.1 GCA_937873155.1 uncultured Bacteroidota bacterium
GTACCCTACGGATTGCAAATATCGAACTTTTTAGATGATTTTCAAGCAATTAGAACGTTAATGAATACTCTCCCTAGGATACCCTAAGCGGCGGAATTTCGAACTTTAATGAAAAAGCCCCTATGAAACATAGGGGCTTAAACTTAATAAAAATGAAAAATTAGTCTTTTTCTTCTTCGCCTGTTTCTGTATCTGATTTCTTAATGAAATTACCTTTATCATCAAATAAAGCATCAAAATGTTCTTTTCCTTTACTCATTTCTGCTTCATACATAACTTTACCAGTTGCGTCAGTAATTTTAGCAGCCTCAGTTAATTTATGCCCAACGTAGTTTTTAGTACAATAATCAGTTACAGCTTTTGGAAGTTCAGAAGTCTTAATTTCCTGTTCCAGCTCTTTAAAAGTCCCGTTAGCATCAAATACAGCTGAAGATTCAACTTTATTCAAATGAAATTCCGCTTCATAATCAGTACCCTCTTTTTCCCATTTCTCCACTTTTGCGCCGGGATACTTTTTAGCAAAACCATTTTTTACAGTTGCTGGAATTTCTGCTTCATTCATTTTTTGAGCGTTAGCAAAGCTAAATGTTAGCATACTTGCTGCAATCATTAACATTGTTTTCATCTTTTTCAGTTTTTAAAATTTATAATTCAAAGTAACAATACAATTCTTAAGCAAATCTTTAGTAAAATAATTAAAACTTATAATTATAACCAATACGAACTACTTGAGTTTCATAATAATCGGTGCTTATATAATAAAAGCCAGCACCCTTGATTTCTTTATGTATTTGCATAGTATTCAAAAGATCGGTTGCATTAACAAATACTTCTCCTTTACCCTTTTGAATCTGTTTTTTTATTCCAAGATCAAGAGAAAAGCGTGATCCAATTTTGCCCTGAGGAATTAGGTCAGGCGCAAGATAAATAGCTGTTAGCTGTATATCTAAGTTTTTATTTAAGTGAAATAAGGCGTTTAATTTTGAGTTCCATGAAATCAAAGATTGTTTATCTGAGGAGTAGATACTTGGTGCTGGATACTTGTTATAAACAGTAAAGGCTTCAATGGTACTTTGATAGCCATTAAAATTCATGTTTAAAGTCATCCACTTTTTAAAATCCTGTGAAATCAACAATTCAAGTCCTGTATTATAACTTCTTCCCGCATTCTGCATAATTGAATAGATAAGCGTACTTCCGGGAACTACGCTTGCAATACGAGTAATAGTTCCATCTGCTATTTTATGATAAGCTGCTGAATAAAAATATCCTGTCTTCCAGTTTCCTTTGTAACCTAATTCAAATAAGTTTGTGAACTGAGGATTTAAAGCAGGGTTACCAACTTTGATAATTTCGGCATCATCATATTTCGGGAAAATTCGAATATCCACTTCATTTGGTCGGTCAACACGCCTGTTGTAGAATACAGATATTTTATTGTTGTCGTTGAATTTATAAGCGAACCTTACATTCGGAAATGGCTGAGTGTAATTATATCCATTGCTCTTGTAAGTTGGATGATTAGGATTAACTAAATAATTTACTTGCACATATTCAACTCTTAACCCTGCTTCCAATTCATACTTTTTGTTTTCCAATACGTAATTTGCGTACAAAGCAGGTATAGTCTCTTTGTAGGTTGCCCAACCACCTGCTGCTGAATCGATTGGAGAATTAAGTCCCGGAAAGAAAAGCATATTAGTTGGGATATTCCTGTATCTGAATTTAGCTCCGGTTTCAAGTCTGCCAAATTTCAATGGTTTAATATAATCCAAATTAAAATCAGCTACGTGTTCATCCGATATTAATTTAAAGGCGTCTTTCCCTGTGAAAGTCGGCATAACATTCGTGAAATAATACTTCTCATCTTCCCGATGAAATGTGTAATTAAGACCAACATTTAAAGTATGCCCCGCTTGTTTGAATTTGTGCTGAAAAGCTGAAGATGCAGTAACGGTTGTTTTTAATTCATCCTCCAAAAATTGCCATAATCTTTTTCTATCGCTTAAATCAGAATTAAAATAAGGCTCCTCACCATGATCCAAAATTCTTTCGGAACTGAATAATCCCGACAAGCTGAATTGATTGTATTCATTAGGATTGAAATCAAAACCTATTCGCCCGGTAGCAATGGTAGTATTTCTGTTTCTTCTTGTTTGTTGTTTGATAATATCGCCATTATCATAGTAGCGGTCAACAAATTCGTTTTTATTTAACGTATTGGTAAGTAAATAATCACCTTGCAAAAACAAGTTGATTTTCTTTTTCTTATAGTTGAGAGAAAGCGAAGGATTAACTTTAGGTGTATTTTGGTATTGAGGTGCAATTGTTGGCAGATTGTTTTTCTTAATCCACAATGCTCCTAAACCTGCCGATAAACCAACCTTACCATTAAAACCCTCTTGTTTATTTTTTTTATAAACGATATTGATAATTCCAGCATTACCATTTGCATCATACTTAGCAGAAGGGTTATTAATAATTTCTATTTTATCAATAGCAGAAGCAGGTATATTGTCCAAACTTGCCTGATTCCCAAAGCCTGTAAGCGCGGTTTGTTTTCCATCTATAAGAACGACTACTTTATCACTTCCTCTGATCTGTACTTTGCCATCCTGAACCGTAACACCAGGTAAATTTTGTACCGCTTGCAATACTGTTCCTCCATTTTGCGTAATATTATTTTCAAGTGTATAGGATTTTTTATCCATTTTACCATTCACCTCATCTTGTTTGGCAGTAACTTCAACAGCATCTAATATCTTGGTGTCTTCAATTAGTGCTATTGTCCCCGCATCTAAAAAAGAATTTAAACTTCCCACGAAGAGTGGCTGCTTGTGAGTAATATAGCCTATATAAGAAACTTCAATATAATAACGACCTTGTTTTATATTATTTAATATAAATCGTCCTTCTTCATTGGTTATTGTGCCGACAATTAACGAACTGTCTTTTTCTGCCTTAATAGTTACACTTACAAAGGGTAATGGACTTATTGTAGTTTTATCTTTAATTATTCCTGAAACCGAGACGTTTTGAGCATAGGTTTGAAAACTTATAAATAGAAGAAGAATAAAACTAGCAACTATTTTTGATATAGAATAAAACCAATTTATTGTTATCATAATACAAACCTACAATACAATTCTAAAGTAAATCTTTTTTAAACAAAACTTTAAAATGATGGAAGGAGTTGGAGTGGGAATAGTTTATTTTGAAGCCGTATAATTTTATGATACCATTTACTATTGATAAACCAAGTCCTAACGAATCCTTTGATGCATCATCTTTTTTAAAGCGCATAAATAAATGCTCTTCAGGAATATTAAGTTGTAAGCCAGTATTAGAAATATTTAATTCATTGTCCTTCAACTCTATTGAGATTAAGCCGTTATCTTTATTATGTCGGATTGCATTTTGCAAAAGATTTGTAATAAGTATCTCTGCCAAGACTGTATTCATTTTCACAAATACGTCATCGTTTAGTTTTAACTCCAAATTAATGTTTTTAGACTGAATAACATCAGCATAATTGTTGGTTATACGTGACGTGATTGTTTTGATATTAACAGTTTCGGTATCGTTAAACTGATTATTCTCTATTTTGGAAAGAAGAATCAATGCCTTGTTTAAAGAAGATAATTTCTTTATTGTATTCTCAATTGTTTGCAGACGATCCATTTCATCTTCTTTCAGATTAGGCGATTGCATCAAGAGACTCAAATTTGCTTTTACAACAGCTAAGGGTGTTTGCATTTCATGAGATGCATTTTCAGTAAATTCTTTTTGCTGAACGTAATCTGAATATATTTTATCCATCATTTTATTCAGAGCATCATTCAACTGATTAAACTCTGTTGTTTTTTCATGCTTGAAATGGTAATGCTCATGGTTCTTAATGTCATACTTATTCAGTTGCGAAAGTGTACTATAAAAAGGTTTCCATAAAGTTTTTGAAAGCAGCCAATTCACGATAATAAAAGCAAAAATCAAGAAGCCAACAATTAAAGCAAAC
>CALMVZ010000018.1 GCA_937873155.1 uncultured Bacteroidota bacterium
ATTACTATTCATTCGGTAGTCCAATGCCTGGAAGGCAAACTACTGGCAGTCAGTATAGGTACGGATTTAATGATAAGGAGAAAGATGACGAAATAAAAGGAAGCGGAAACAGCTATGATTTTGGAGATAGAATTTTTGACCCTCGTATTGGTAGGTTCTTTAGTTTGGATAGACGAATGTCAGAAACTCCTTTTTTAAGCCCGTATAGCTTTGCGGGTAATAATCCAATTCGATGGGTGGATATTGATGGGGAGAAAGTGGGCGACCCACCTTCCTATGATAAGGATAAAAAAGGTAACATTACAGTTAAATTCACTTATAAGAATGTAGAGTACACAATTCAATATAATCAAAAAAGACCACAGGAATTTAATGTTAGCAATGGTACTGATAATATTGACTTCAATTTCTATACTGAGCATAAAAAATCAGGTAAAAAAGATGAGTATAGGAACGATAAATCTATGGGCTTATCAAAAATGCAATCTAAGGAGGTAGAAATATTGGCTAACAATCCTGATTATCAAAAGCTGCAAAAAAGCAAACTTGGAAAGGAATTAGTTAGGGATATTTTAGTTGAAGGCACAAAAGCTGTTGACCAATTTGAAATTGGAATTATTGGAAATGCTGCATTACCTGAATTTAAGGATGCGAGTGGTAATGTAACGGGCTATCAAACAACTGAGGGAAAAATTAATCCCGACCAATTCGATGATTTCTCTAAGCAACGGGCTCAACAGGTTAAAGGACATTACTTTCAAAACGCTGAGGGTGTGGATGTTTATTCAAGAGATGAAGGAGAAAAAGCAAATTTCAAAGGAATTGACGTACAACCAAGAAATAGAGATAAATTTGGCATTAAGATATTTTTAAAAGAGAAAACAACAGAGTCCAAACCAAGTTTCTAAAAAGATGAATAAGAACTTAATATTACTTATTGCGGTTAGCACGTTTTTAAGTTGTTGCACGGGGTACAAAAAATTCGTTGTGACAGACAGCGAAATAGAATTGCAAACTAATGTTGAAAGTCGCATAGATTCAGTTTATCATCTCAAAGACTACAAGATTAAGAAATGGAAAATTTACTATGAAAAGGATAACAAACGAATTGCAGCTTACAGGGACTACAAAGGCGATTCAGTAATTGTTGTGAATTATTGGAGAAGTGGAAAGGTTAAACGTGTTGAGAAGTATGTGGGTGATATTGTATTCTTAGAAGAACATTGTTCAAATGGACAACTTATAAGAAGTGGTAGTCCCAATATAACTTTTAAATCTTTCTATTGTAATGGGCAACTCGAATATGAGTTCAACCCTGCAACAAGAGAAGTGAAGTATTGGGATGAAAGTGGTAAATTAACAGGTGTAGGACATAATGATGTCGAAGGTAAAAAGGATGGGCTTTGGAAATATTTTGAGAACGATAGCTTAGTTCATGTCGAAATATTTAAAGGGGGAATTTCAGAATATAGCGGTGATAAAATACCCGATTGGTATCACAATTAATTCTACCTAAGCGATAACTAATACGATATTTAAAATCAACCAAGCTCAAAAGGCTTGGTTTTTTTGTTTTGATTTTCTTTGATGCACCTTTTACATTGTTGGCTCGGAGGTAGTTTATTCCACTCAGAAAGAGAATAAACAAGGTGTTCCCGTTTTACGCCTTCGGTATTACAAAGACATTCGTCTGTATCACGGGTTAAGTGTTTTTTCGAGAGCGTCGCCATTTATTTAATTCACTCTATGTTCGACACAATCAAATCCCGAATATCCACCTCCAACGCTTCCGAAATCCGAAGCAACGTTTTAAGGGTCGGTGAGGTCTTGGCAGATTCTATCCTCTGCATATTTTGTTTTTCAAATCCGCAGGAGTAAGCTAAATCAACTTGTCTGATACCTTTTTCCTTCCTGATTTTTTTAATATTCGCAGCTATTCTTTTAAGGTATTCCTTGTCTTTCATACATCTAAAAGTCAGGTATTTGTCCGCAAAGCAGTCATCAATATTGATTACTATAAATAATTTTGCTAAATTCGTATCGGTCAAGCAAGTACCACTTTATTAATACTAAAAAAACAATGAAAATGAGAGGAAAATTTATGCCAATCATAGCGTGTTGCTCATTACTATTTGCAACAAGTTGTGCTACCATGTTTAGCGGGTCTAAGCAGAAGGTTACTTTTAAAAGTAATGTTGATGGAACGGTTTATCAAAACCTGAAAGAAATCGGCAAAACAAATCAGGTCATCAAATTAAACAAGTGCGATTTTACTAAGCTCTACACAATAAAGTCGAGCGGTTGTCCTGATAAGCAGTTTGAGCTTCCTGTAAGGTCTAATCACTTGTATCTATTGAACATTCTTAACCTGACAATACTTGGCGGGATAGATGCTTCCAACTGTGCGGGTACTAAGACCGATAAAGTTATCGAAGTAAATTTGGAATGTAGCGGTAAGAAATAATTTGGAATACGACAGCAAATAAAGAAGCCAAAGTTTTTACGCTTTGGCTTTTTTGTTTTTTAGTTTAAGAAATCATGCAGCAATGTTTTTGGTTTTCGACCGCTCCTAATAACCTTTGTAATAATCACGGTGAACTGACTATCAGGATACCCGACTTTCTCCTGAACTGATTTTTCAATCAGGTCAGAACAACAAATCCCCAACTTGCTAAGGTCTTTAACAAAGTTCATCTCAAAATCAATTTTGCTTCGGTAATGAAATATCGGGTAGCTGATAATTGCCATAGGCGGAAACGGGTGTCTATAAATTAAATGAATTATGGAGTAGCAGAAATACTATGTTTTTCCCCTACGTTTTGGCACAATATTTTATGGACAGAGGATTTACTAATATTTCGGGAATTATTGTTTTTGTCATACACCATAACTTCTTTTGCAATATCTCTGATTGAATTTCCCTGCTCGTGTAATTTCAAGACCCGACTAACCGTTTGTTTTGGAAACTGACGACGACCCCACTTGTTTCCTTTATAAGATGTTGTTCCCTTATCCGTTCTTCGGACTGCATTTTTTATCCTTCCACTTTTTTTCTTGCTTTCATCTTCGGCTAACCAACCCATTAAACTAATCATAAGGTCTTTCATAATCTCATTGAACGGCGGAGCGATTGTATTAAGATGTTCCAACCATTGCTGATTGAAGGAGTGAATATTTGTACCGTAACACTTACACAAAGTAAATAAATCTATAAGCTCTTTTCTGTTCCTATGCAGTCGGTCTAAATCCCATACATACAAATCCGAAATTTCTTTTCGCTTTATCATAGCGATTATTTTTTCAAACTCAGGTCGCTTGGTGTCTTTCTTCCATGCAGATTCCTGTTCGGAAAACACGGAACAATCTTCAATCGGTATTAGTTTTGAAATATCCTTTAGCTGTAAGGTCGGCTCTTGGTCGGTCGTTGACGTGCGTAAATAAATTGCATTTTTCATAAAATTATTTTTTAGGTTTTATTATTAATGAGATAGCAATACCTATAAGAGCCAAGCGAAGGGCTACTTTAAGGTGAGGCGGGTGTAAAGTACACTTCACGAAGTCAGAGAATAAGTCGTTCATGGTTTCTGCGGTATTAAAATGAAACTCGGATGAAGGAACGAACGTCGAAGGTTAAGCTCTCCGCCTTTAGCAAGAACAACAAACCCTTCATCGTTCAGGGTAACGCCTTTAATTTTGATTAACTCACTTTCAGGTATCCGACCATTCCCTTTTTTAATACCGTCAAGTATCGCTTTCTCAGTTAATTCTTTCTCCGTCGGCTCTGCTTTAATTTCACCACCAAGATTTTTCTTTGCCTGTTCAAGCTCAGAAATTTTTTTGAAAGAAATTTCACCACCATCTACAAGATGAAGGATTGCCTCTTTTTTTCGCTTAATATAGTCTTCACGATTTTCAAAATAGTCATCAGCTTCGGGCATCTTGTATGTTTCCTTTTCAAGTGCATTGTCAAGTGTACCACCGATTTCCATTTTCAATACATTCCCATCTTCTACTTCCTCCGATTCCTCATCAGTACCATCTTCCTCTAATTCTTCAATCTCATTTTCGAGTTGCTCAATAGTTTCTTTTAGTTCCGCTATCTCATTATCTTTATTTTTCAGGATGTGTTTCTGAAAATCTAAATCTGATTCATGCCTTCTATTGATTGTACTTATTTGACGTTCTAATTCTCCAACCCTATTAGCATACGTCTTTAGCTCTGCTAAATCATATTTGTTATCGCTAATGATGTCGTTCTTAGTTTCAAGTTCACGGCGTAGGCGGTTATTATCCGATTGGGAACTTGATAGTGTCGCATCCTGATTTCTAATTTGAGCTTCCCGTGCTGTTATTGCTTTTTTCAATTCTGAATTTTCCGCTTCTAATTTTGTATTGAGGGTTTTTAGTGCATCAGTAGCCCGAAGATAGTTAAGCTCCGAACGTGTTACCACTTCTTGTTGATTTTGAATTTGTGTTTCCATTTTTTTAGTTTTTATAAGGTTTATATTCTTTTAGTTTACTTTCAGCTTCTTGTAATATTCTGAGCGAGGTGTCATCGCTTTTCTTTTTGATAACGGGTTTAGGTTCTTCAATCCGTGTATCAGGAGGCGGACTATGGTTTAGTTCTTTGACATCTGTGTAGTTTAGTTCAGCTCCAATGTGCCGTTGATACGGCGAAAGAAAATTATGCTTCTGAGCATAGTTTAGTTTTACACTACACAGGTTGGAACAGCATTTTTTATCTCGCCTATGCTCATCATAACTAAACACCTTACCGCAGAACTCGCAATGGGCGGTTGAACTCATTTTTTTAGTTTTTTAAAATTAATTTATCATTAGCCGTTAATTAAAATTTAATTTACTTATCGTTAGACCTGCCCAAGCGTAACCTAAAAAACAATCGAACAGATATAATTTAATTATCATTAAATCATCGTTTAAATTTAAGTCAGGAAAAAATCATTTCCTGTAACGAAACAATGCAAGAAAAAAATAACCCCTGTACCTATTGAAGTACAAGGGTTTCAGAAAATAAATTATTTTGGAAGGGAATTAGAAAACTAAAATAAATTAAGGTTAACCTGTGTTAAAGCGGGTTAACCTGATACAGACCTGCATCTTTTTTTTGAATGAAATTTTTTGAAACATAGTAAGCAACAAAGAGCTTTGCCTTACTATCGCCGATGCGGATATATTCGCTCCCTACATCTTTCAGAGTGCGGTATAATCCAATATAACTGAAAGAAGTCCCACGTTTCAGAACTTCCCGAATTATTTTGGTGTGAATTTCCTGTGGGTATGTATCAGGATTTTTTAAGCGATGATTCATTTCTTTTTCTTAGCGTAGGTTTGTTTATCTTTTATAAATTCATTAAAGGCGGTCATCAAACCTGTTTTGTCTTTGTAACCTTTTTGAGTAGTTACCAAGAGGTCAAGAAGTCGCTCCACCTTATTGTCGCCATCATTCTCAAAATATTTTGGACTTGATGCTTTTTCAATTTCGGAGAATATATCTTTCAGTTTTTTCAGACCGATTTTTTTCATTAACTCTTTGGTCTGAAATTCGTGTACCGTATCAAAGGCTTCTTTATAACGAAAATACATTACCCTGCATCCTGATTTACAGAATCGGGCAAATGGTTTGGAGGATTTGAATTTTGAACCACAATATTCACAGGTTAAAGAGTGGCTTTTATTTTCTTCTGTGTTTTTTTTCAATGTTCCCATTTTTTTAGTTTTTTATTTTACAAAAGTGTTTACGAGCCTTCAAAGTTGCGTTAACCGAAAAGTTAAAACTTCAAGAAGTTTCGTTAACAACGAATGTACTAAAAATTATTTAATTTTGAACCATCCGATAATCGTTTTAACAAAATATTTTTTTATTACTGTTTTTTTGGACATCAAAAATTAAATACAAATGAATACTTCAACAGGAAATACCAAGCAAGAATTATTAAAGAGCTTGTTTACATCATTTACAACAGGCATAAGAGCGAGAAAGTCAGTCGAGCCTCGTACATGGTTAGAGAAACGAGAACTCAATCCTAATGACCTGCAAATAGGTTTTAATAGCGGTCAGTTTCATCACAGGAAGGATGAACAGTTCCGACAAGGTTATGTTGACATAGGTGTGTTGAAGGAAAGTGATGCACCTGTAAAACAAGAAGGCATGAAAGCGTACACCTGTTTCGGACATTACGGCATTGTGTTTCCACTCCTGAACGAACAAGGAGAAATTGTAAACCTGTTTGCCATCCGCATAAAAATAAAAAACGATAATCCCCTTTACCTGAATCAGGATGGTTTATATCCGTGCTACCCGAATCTATATACAAAGCGATTGTTTATTACCGAAACGTTGATGGATGCAGCAAGTTTATTGCAAAGTAAAGTGTTGGATAAAGGCGATGAAGTATTAGCCCTGTTTGAAGGAACATTAATGCAGCAGCATATTGATGCAATAAAAAAAATAAAACAACTACAACAAATAATTTTTGTCGGTAAAGAAATTACTAAGTTAAAAGAGCAGTTTCCTGATATGCCTAACTCATTCGTTAAGTTACCTGATGGACACACCATGAATGATATGTTAGTTAATTACCAAGCAGAGGGAATCCATAAACTACTTGAAGAAACCAATCAGGCAAAAGTACCTGAACCGCCCGTAAATACTGCACAAAGCGAGATTCAGAAACACCTTTCAAATCAGCCGAGCGAAAAGACGCTTCTAATATACAACACTCAAAAAATTGGGTACAAAGGTCAGGCAGGTCATTACTGTGTTCTCGGAACACTATCGCATGACTTAGGTAATATGATTGTTACCCTCCAATTAGTAGAACGCCATACAGGTAAAACGCAAACAAAAAAAATAGACCTGTTTGATAATATTCAGGTGCAAAATTATTGCAACGACCTGTATGAAAGAAGCGGATTAAATGCGAATGAAGTCGAGGCAGATATTATGGACTTAGCAAATTTATTATCTGCACATCGGGATAAACAAATTGAAAAATCAGAAATTAATTTAATCAGTAGCAGACCTGCACAAACAATTAACCATGAAAAAGAAAAAGAGGCAGTAAAATTTTTAAGTGAATCGAAATTACTACAACGAATAGATAAGCTCATCGGACTAAGTGGCGTAACGGGCGAAGAAAATAACCGCACCCTGCTTTATTTATGTGCCTCAACTTACAAAACAAATCCCCTGCACGTACTCGTTCAAAGTAGTTCAGGAAGTGGTAAGAGCCACCTGATAAATACGATTAAAGACTTCATGCCAAAGGAGGATGTTATTAATTGGACTCGTGTAACGAGCAAATCCCTTTATCATTATCAGGGTAATGATTTAGTGAATAAGTTAATAGTGATTCAGGATTTTGATGGCTTGGATGAGGAGGCACAGTTCGCATTTCGTGAGGCTCAGAGTGCCAAGTACCTCATTAGTTCGAGTGTTGAGCGAGATAAGTTTCAAAACCTGCAATCTGTTTCAAAAAGAGTTGATGCTTATTTTTCGAGCTTGACAGCGACCACTCATCCTGAAATTTATTTTGATAATATGAGCCGTTCAATAATTATTGGTGTGGATGAGAGTGAAGCACAAACACGCCGTATTGTTCATCTGCAAAATAGACGCATTGCAGGATTAATTGATACCGACAGAGAACAACAGGCAAAGGAACTATTACAAAACTGTATCCGTGTACTAAAACCGTATCAGGTTATTAACCGCTATGCAGATAAAATACAATTACCAATTGAAGCAAAAATGCTCAGACGATTGAATGAGCAGTTCCAAAATTTTATAATGCAGGTAACATACGTTCATCAGTTCCAACGGGAGATTGATGACAAGGGCAGGGTTATAACTACACCCGAAGATATTAAGACGGCGGTGGATTTATTCTTTGATGCGATATGGTTAAAGATTGATGAGCTTGACAGTACCACACGGCAGTTCTTTGAACGTATGAAAGCCTACCTGAAAAAACATGGTACTAATAAAACGTTCACACAAAAAGAAATCCGTCAGGTATTGAACCAAAGCAAGAGCCAATGTTTCAGGAATTTTGAAACCCTGCACCGCATGGAATATATCAGCATTGCATCGGGTACGGCAAACAAGGGCTATCAATACAAGGTAACAGAATGGAAACAGGTAAAAGAACAGCGAGAAAAAATTAAGCAGGAATTATACGCACAGGTGAACGCACTCAGGTAAACTAAAAAAATGAAACGCAGAGGAACACTATGGAACGCTAATGGAACACCAATGGAACGCCAAAAATCTCTGAAAGCGTTGATACTAAAAGAAAAGCAAGTTGGTGTTCCAAAAATCGGGAAGTGTGCATTTATAGAACGGGTTTGTTACGATGCCTCCTGAACCATCGTAACAGGCATAACAGGAAAAGAATTGAAAGAACACAACGAAATATCAATCAGTAAAGCGGAGTTGAGTAGTCCGTTCTTTAAAATATTGTATAAAGACTACGACCAATATATCAAAGCAAGAAACCTAAGTATAAAAGGTAAGGGAACATATCAGCTATGTGTCAAAGAATTTTTCCTGTGGTTGGAATCACAGGGTATCACAAAAATAAAGCGGATACAAAGTAGCGACATGATTGACTATTACGAGTACATCAGTACCCGACCGAATAAAAGAAAAGCAGGGACATTAAGTCAGAGCATGATAAACCAACACTTGTTTAGTATAAGGATGCTTGTTGATTACCTGCTTGACACAGGGCAGATAAAAAGTGCTGTTCTTATTCCGAAAAATAACACGGGTACAAAAAAAGAGCGTGATAGTTTAACGAGGGAGGAAATTGAACTACTATACAAGAACTGTAAAGACAAACGAGAGAGAGCAATCCTGTCGGTCGGATACGGGTGCGGTTTAAGGCGGTCAGAAATTCAGGAGCTTAAAACAAGTGATATTAGTTTTTCAAATGGCATCCTTGTAGTGCGTGAAGGGAAATTTAAAAAACGCAGGGATGTGCCGATGAGCGACCGAATTATAAAAGACCTGAAAGATTACCTGCATAACGAAAGACCGAACTACCTGAAAGAACACAATCCGTTAGAGCCATCTTTTTTTGTAAACAACAAAGGAAAAAAAATGGAGGGCGACCACATGAATGAAATTTTAAAAGAAATCATTGAGCGTACAGGTAATACAGAGCTTATGCAAAGAGAAATCACATTGCACAGTTTAAGGCATAGTATCTCAATGCACCTCAGTAAAAATGGAGCAGATATGGAGTTTATACGAGATTTTCTCGGTCATTCAGAGATTGACACCACGTATATCTACGCAATGAAAAATAAACAAAAACAAAAATTACTAAACCGTCAATATGAAACCCGAAACCATAGAACACTATCTGAACAGGAAGCATACTAAACAATCGGCAAAGACTTACAGCTTTGTTATTGGTAATTTTCTTGGTTTAAATCCAAGAGCAAAATACTATCAATACAAGGATATAGTCAGCTACATTGAAGAAATAAAAAAACGTTACCCGAAAGTAAGCACCCGTAACGGGATACTTGCTGCAATAAAAAAATATTACGACTACCTGATTGAAACCAAGCAACGCAACGACCACCCATGCCGAACATTTTACATCAAAGGAGATAACGTTGCTAAGAGAACACAGGCACATTTTCAAAATTTCTTTTCTCCGACCGAACTTGATGCCTTACTTAACAGGGAAAATAGATACCCGCATTTAAAAACCCGCAACAAGATTATTATTTCGCTCCTGATATTTCAGGCACTAACCTGCGATGAACTTATACGGCTCGATATAAAAGATATTGACCTTGATAATTCCACAATCTACATCAAGAGTTCTGCAAAACTTAACAGGAGATTACTAAAATTAGAACGGATGCAGATGGAATGGATTGAAGATTACCTTACCTTTCACCGACATAAATTAGTGAAATGTACAACAGACCGTTTGCTTATTGGTATTCGTGGTGATAAAGAAACTGTTGAAGGCATTGGCGGTATGTTACATCCGTTAAAGAACCTGTATCCTGAAAGACCGCTTAACGCTAAAACAATTCGCCTGAGTGTTATTGCTAATTGGTTGAACGTTTACAAACACAAGCTCGAAAACGTACAGGAATGGGCAGGTCATAAATACCCAAGCAGTACACTCAGGTACAAGCGTATTGACATAGCCGAACAGCGAGAGAAAATAAATAAATGGCATCCGCTCCAATAGAGCGGATATGTTTATATTTTTTTGATAGCCCTGTAAATTCAGGGCTTTTTTATTTGGTATTCCCGATGAATTTATCTATGTTTACTTACATTTTTGTAAGTCCCATTTCCCAATGACACGCCTTGTCAACTACACAAATACAAATTCGGGAGGGGATGTAAAAACATCTCAAAAGTTTACTAATCCGTATAGATATGGGTTCAACGGCAAAGAAAATGATAAAGAGGTTACCGGAACCGGACAGGGTACGCAGGATTATGGAATGAGGATTTATAACCCGAGTTTAGGTAGATTTTTAAGTGTGGATCCAATTAGTAAAGAGTATCCTTGGTATAGTCCGTATCATTTTGCAGGGAATAGACCGATACAGGCTATTGATTTAGATGGATTGGAACCAAAGGATTTAATGACTGGAAAAACAATTATATTCCCATCTCAAGCACAGTTAAAAACATTGAAGAGTAACGATTACAGTTTATGGAAGGATATGTTAAAATGGGAACAATCGTGTAAATATAGATCTGTATTCAATGAAGCTGATAAAGGTAGAATTTTAGAAAGACAGGAAATGGATTGGGCTTTTTCGGACATTCTAAATACCGATTATTATGCGGTTAAAATTACACAATTACCTAAAGGAATGACTGAAAATCAACTGTTCGAAAAAATCAGAGTAAACTTGGCAACTTATTTAGGAGACCAAAGATTTGGACCTAATTGGGATTTTACTTCAGAAGAATTGTGGAAAAGCAAAAATCCAACAGGAGCAATCATGGTATTTAAAGATTACCGAGATAATGCCCCCGTCTTAGTATCGCAAGCAAGCGAAAATCATTGGGTTTTTACACCTGTAGGAACATTTTTGGATGATGAACATATGCTTGCTGGTCATCGTGAATTCGGACTAACAAAGAATGCTGACGGTTCTTATACTTTTTATACTAGAGGTGTTGATTCTATGTGGGACTCATTTGATTTATGGGTAGGTCATTATATGGCAGATTTTTTTGGAATAGCAGACAAATTATGGAATACTGTGATGGACAATGTAGTAAAAGATGTAAATGCTACTGGAGGTAAAGCCGAAAAAACTCATAACTTTACTAGAAAAATCGATTGGGAAAAAGATGTTCAGGACTGTGATAAAGGAGATGAAAAATGTGAAGATTAGATTTTGGCCCAAGGTTTTTTTGATACTTGTCGCAACCGTTTCAGGTTTGCTTTGGGTACCGTTAATCGCCATTCCTCAATCTTCTAATGACAGGTGGGGTGTTTGGGTTTTTGTTTATTTTTTTCCGTATTTTTTACTAACCGTTATAGTCATTCCCCTGTTGCTTAATAAAGTAAAAATTCTAGAAAAACTTAAAAAATTACTGCTTAAAAAAATCGTGCTTCTTACCGTTGTTGCTTTGCTTCTATTGCTGGTTTTATTATCGTGGAATATTTATTTCTATAACATAACTTTATTATCTTTTTTTACAAATCTTTTTAGTCTTTCTTTTTCTGTAATTGTATATATGAAGATCGTTAAGAGGTAAAATTTCTTGTATTATGGTAGGATGACAAACACCATTGAAGTTTTAAAATTCATCAGAAACGTCGGTAGATCTTTAGATGAATTAAATCGGGGTAGTAAGGAATTTGCATCAAAGTACATTCATGCTGTTACACCTGGAGCGCTAATAAGATATTTAGAAAACCAAGGTTTTGAAGGCAAAGTTAAATTAGGCTCGAAACATAGAATTTGGAATACGAATTTCGATACCCCGATACCAAAGCAACCATGAAAAGAGTAACAATATTTTTAAAATTATTTTTAGTTCTAAAATCAATTTATTGTCAAAACATATATACGCTTGAAATTAATAGCAAGTGGAAGATTTTATCTTTAACAGAGAATAATACTACCATACAATTTCCTAATGAAAAAACATTTTATCTTGAAACACTTGATTTAAATAAATCAAAAGCTAAGGTATTTGATAGGAAAAACAGAAAGATATACAAAAAATTAGGATACAAAGGTATGCTTATTTATACGGATGAAAAGGATATTAATTCCAAATATTATTGTCAAATTACAGCTTTTTTTAAAACTAAAAAAGATAATGTTTTACAAATTATTTGGAATGATAATTTTAAGCAGCAAGAACAATTGAGCAAAATTGATCCTAAGATACGAATGAATCTTTGGGAGATATTAAACGGAGAAACTCAGATTACTGCCAATGGGGATACAATAAAATTCACAGCAACTAGAGTTGATTCTTTACAGAAGATTATTCTTAGTATTAATTTAAAAAAAGAACAAGATATAAAACGGGAATAAATCTCTATACAAATTTTCTGAACTTTGAAGAACCTGAGCAGTAATGAGATTTTTAATAATATCCATAATTTGTTTGTTTTATACTTTTGCATTTAGCCAGACTAATGTTGGGGCTCCAAAAACAACTTTCGCTGATATTTTAAATCAAATTGGAGACGTGTATTGTAAACAGGGCTCTCCGGGAGTTCATGATAAAATTATTAAGCAAAAAATTTTTGAAACTGTTTACAAAAGCAAAGATTCAGTTCGGATTACAAAATCAATTTCACAAGGGGGAAGCTAGCTTCCCCCTTGTGAAACAAAACTTATTAATTAATGAAAATAAACTAAATTAGTGCTGTCCTAATTAAGGGAGGGTTACACATTGTCAATAGTAAATCCTTTAAATCAAAATACCCTGCCTTTTTTGATAAAGTTGATAAATGTAAATGATTCGTTAATATATTCAATTAACACAAAACTTTTTATTTGTTTTGATTTTACTGTTTAATTTTACCGCGTTCATGTAATCCGTACAAGCCTCGTCCTTTTTGTTCAGTTCTAAATAAAGCTCTCCTCTTTTAATTAGAAGATCATCAGCATCGGGTTTTATACTCAATGCAGAAGAAAGATCACTTACAGCCTCTTCTTTTTTACCGATTTTCAAGTATGTCATTGCTCTATTGGCATAGGAAACGAAGTCTTTAGGATTCAGTTTAATTGCGCTATTAAGATCTTTAAGAGATAAGGTATTTTTTTCAAGAAGATAGTAATAATACCCTCTGTTAGCAATTGCTTCAGAATAGGTGGAATCAATCAATATAGATTTTGTTTCATTATCAATTGCCGAATTAACATCCCTAAGCATAAAATAGCTAAGCGCCTTACCATGATAATATTCAGGCCGTTCCTTAATTTTTAATGCTTCGTTATAATTAGTTATAGCAGTCTTGAATTTTTTATTAAAGAAATGGAACTGGCCTAATTGATAAAATATTTTTGGGTTTTTCTTATCTAACGACAAGGCTTTGTTAAAATCTTCCATAGCTTTAACAGAATCTCCAATTAAGCTATAACAAACAGCTCTTAAACAATAGGAATAAGCAGACGTATCGTTTTTATCCAGATATTTTGTATACCAGTATATCGCTTCCTTAAAGTTTTGGCTATCATAATTTTTATTAGCTAACGACAATTCTATGTTTTGACTAAAACAACAGTTAAACAAGAATAGAAATACTAAAATGTGCTTCATTTTTTAGATCCAAAACCCAATTTAAGTTGAATATTAATTCCTAACCCTCGATTATTATAGTACCTGTTAATTCTAGAAGTTAAATCTGTATTTTCTTGTTTTTTATCAAGAAAAACAATATTTGTCTTACTCACACGAAACGCATATTGCAATTCGATACTAAAACTTACAGATTTAAGATACGATTTTTCCTTAATTATGGTTTCATTTGCAGTATATCCGATCTTAGGTATTAAATAATTAATATCATTTACTCTATACTTATAAGTTTCGTTTTTATATTCAGTTCCAAAATTTGTTCCAAAAGTATGATTCGCACCTATGCCTACAAAAAACGTATGTTTTTCTAGGTTTTTTTTAAAAGGGTATACCTTTATAAAATTAGCGATACCAAATGAATTATAATATTGCCATTCAGTTACAATTTCTTCCTCAAAATGTTTTAGAAATAAATAGCTAAGTGTTGGACCATTGCTTCGCCAGCCTGCATTAACTCCAAAACAAACTATGTTTTGGGCGTTGCTGAAAAAAGACAGAAATGTCAATAAAAATAATATAGATAACCTAATCACCTTGTAATATTATAAGTTACTCTAGTTCCGAAACTTCCACCAATTCCAAAAGATCTAATATCTTGATTATAAACGACATTTCCTGTAGAATTTTCAACAACACTAAAATTCCTTGTATCCATAGCGTGCATTTGACCCATAGCATAAATCCCCATATTAAAATTTTTATATATTTTAAATGAGTACATCAAACCTAGGTGTGCCGATCCGCCTTTGCCTGCAATTTCATACCCCCCGAATAATCTCGGCCCGACTTGAGAAGCTGTATGTGTCTTGTCATAAGGGCCATGCACCGTAGGATCTGTTGCAATGAATCCAAAACCTCCGCCAGCGAAGAAATTCAAATGTTTACTGAACATACCCTCACCAAGCATTTTTGATTCATAAGTATAATTTAATGAAATTTCATTTAAACCGCCCGCCGGATGAAAAACATTTGAAACATGTTGTTTATAATGATACATTGTTATACTAAGGGTATTCCAACTGCCATTAGAATTCTGTATTGAAAACTCAGCAGGTCGGTAATTAGAAGAAGGTTCATCTTGTCGGCCCCAAACATTCCAATATTCAGCCAAACTATTGTAATCATAAAAATCATCGCCACAATTATGGCTAAGAGTTTTATAAAATGCAAACCCAAAATTTGAAGTAAAATTGAGGGGATATGGTAAAGGCCCTCCAGCAGAAACTCTAAAGTCAGGTTTGTCAGTTGCTGGACTTGGTGGTCCATACATAACTGGATTATTACCTTTACCAGACATTTCATTTATATATTCTTGTGAATAAGGGCCAGTTTGACCATTAACCGTTGGCAAAGGATTCGGACCATTATTAGTTGGAAGTTCTTCAGCTCCATCAAGATCAATCGCCCATATAGGCCTATTTCCCGAAAATTGATATGGAGTATACCACGCGAACTTTTTACTCAGAGGATCGACACTTAAGAACTTGCCTAAACTCGGGTTATAAATCCTCATTCCATAATCCTGCGTACCCTGTCCGGTTCCGGTAACCTCTTTATCATTTTCTTTGCCGTTGAACCCATACCTGTATGTCTCTACACATCCATAAACAAACTTTCTATTCTGATTCGTAAAGGTTGACACAAACATTTTATTTCTCAAAGAACGGTTTTAAAAATACTATTTGTCATCATAGCAAAAGTACAAAAAAAATAAGGAAGCCGGTATTGGCTTCCTTATTTTTATAATCAGTTTTTAACTTGGAATTAATGCCCTGATATTAGGGCTTTGAGGGCTATTTTGGTAAGTTTTTAGCCTAAAGGATGAAAGCGATTCATCAGCTTTCTTTGTTCGTCAATGTTTACTTGTTTGTATTTTATGGTAGTTGAAATCCACTTCTGACCAGACAAGAGCTGAACCTGCTCCAAGGGAAGTTTCTTTTCATTAAGCCAGTTAGCAATTACGCTTTGTCGAATTGTTGCCGGAGTTAAATTCCTATCAGGGAACAATCCTTTGAAAGTTGAAACAAGATAGTGAATGTCATCTACGCTCATTCTTGTTCCGAGTTTTCCTAAAACAAATGCTTGGTTATCATCACGCAATAAAGCCTTTCTACCTTCATTCAAATAGCGGTCAAATAATCTGTACTGTTTATTAGTGATTTCAAGATGACGCTGTGAAACTTTTGGAGTTGCCCTAATAAAAATTGTCCCGGAGTCCAAATCAACATTACTTAGGTTCAGGTTTGAAATTTCTCTTGAATGCAATCCCTGATAAATCAGAAGTGAAATCACAACCTGATTTCTTTGCTGAAGGTCGGCATAACGCTCCTCTCTCTCAAGCATCATTTCAAGTTCGTGTGTGCTGAACAAATCCTGATGGATCACCTGCTTGTTGCGTTGATTGCGAACAAAGAAGTTTCTACAAGGATGGTCATCTCTTCTTCCTGTTTCAAGAAGGTAATCGTAGTATTTTTTCATTCCGTTAAGAATGTAAACTTTCGTATTACTGTTAGCATAATCATCAACCTTTTTATTCAGGTACTCCACGATATCCTTGTACTTAAAATCTTCAGGGCTTGGATTGTCAGTCATAAAGATTTTATTTGCGAATAAATAGCTCTTCACAGTTTTAGGAGTGTGTCCAAATTTGTACAAGTAATCTTCAAAGGTCATTTCTTTTTTCATAGCTATCGTATCTGACTTAAAATTTTCATTTGTTGTTTTCTGCGTTTGGAATAAAGGTGTGCTGTATCAATTTCCGCATGACCAAGCAACTGCTGAACAAACTCAATGCTTGCACCGTTATCCATCAAATGAGTGGCAATGCTGTGGCGCAAACAATGCAGGGTGATTTCCTTTCTTATTAGTTCAGGGTTCTGCGTCCGGTTAATGATTTCACGAAGCGCATTATTGTGTTTATCACCTGCCATACGCTTGCCGAGTTTGTTCAGGAAAAATGAAGGACTCTCTTCGTAATTCTTAGCAGTAAAATCTTTACTGCGCTCGTAAATTATGTACTCCTTCAAATCCTTAATCACATTATCAGAAATCGGAACGGTTCGGGACTTGCTGTTTTTACCTTCACGAACTATCAGCACTCCTTTATGTAAAAGAACATCGGTTGTATTCAGGTTTTGAATTTCACTTCTACGAAGACCACAACCATAAGCAATTCCTAATAGGGCTCTTTCTTTTTTGTTTTTACAAACCTCATACATTTGTTTTATCTCCTCAATTGTACAAAGGTTGCGCTCCTTGTATTTTCCCAACTGAAACTTTGGAAGCCTTGCAGGAGAACTATCCAATTCTTCTGAATCCACCAAGTGGTCAAAAAACAAGCGTAATGAATAAAGGTGATGTCTGATCATAGATTCGCTCAATCCTCCATCCCTTCTCTGATTCGGGCGTTCCCTCAAATAATCGTAATAACTTACGATTTGCGGGGCTTTCACCTGCTGAATGGTAGTGAAGCCCCGAATCTCAATAAAGAACAAAAATTCACGCACACAACTTTGCAACATTTGGCTTTTTCCCTGACGGTAACCTTTAGCAATTACAAAAACGTCAAAGTCTTTGTATAATGCTTCAAAGTGCGGGTTATTTAGAGGCAGGTGTTTCATTTTTTAATCTGTTTGTTTACGATGTATTTTTATTCCTTTAAATGCTTACTCTTGGACTACTGAACCACCACCGCTCATTCGCCCTGTTGTTGCGGGTTTTGGTGTTCCAAACCGTTTGAACCACCAAGAACCACCGGATTATTTACTGCTTCCAATTGGGCAAGCTGATTCATCAATCCGGATTTGATTTTCTCACGAATTTTTTCCATGTCGTCCCAGTACACAATTTTGTATTTGAATCCCCTGTTGGCGTAACCACCTGTTTTCTGAACGTACTCCAAAAGCTCTAAGTCTTCCATAAAGCGGAAGCACTGCGTTTTACTTACGTTAAGGGCAAGCCTTACATCACGCTGTGTAAACTGGTAATCGCTTTGTTTACCACCCGCTTGCTTTTTAATAAACTCTTTCATGCGGTCAAAAAAGTGCCTTAGTGAAGAATCCAAATCGTCCACCTTTAGCATTATCGCATCGAACAAAATATCACAGGCAATTTTTAAATCTTCCGGTTCAGCAATCAGTCTTCCCTGTGGATCACGCTTGCGTTGATACTGGTGAAGAATTGTAATTTGTTTTACAAATGCCTGATAGTGGCTGTTCAGCCTTCGGAGCATCTTGGCTTCAATCGGCAGAATGATTTTATCTGCGTATTTGTTTACTACTTCACATGGCTTTATGCAGCGGATGCAATTCTGAATGAACTCCTTTGCTTTGTGTTCTTCCCGCAGGTCAATCAATCCCGCCAAGCGTTTATTTTGGTATTCGATAATTCGCATGGTCTGCTCATCGGTTTCATCTACACCAATAATTACCGAGCGACTCATGTTATCGTAGTAAACTTCTGCTTTAGTTGTTGCAAGCAAAGAAGCAAAGTGACTGCGTACATTCTTTACGCAGGAGACAATGTTTCCGCTTCGGTCTTTGTAAGTGGTCGAGGAACTAATGTTTCCGGCACTTTGTAATTCTCTGAAAGCGTATTGTGCTTCTTCATCCAAGCCATCGTAATCCTGAATCAGAATCAGCTTATCTACCAACTCGTCCTTGTTATAATGGTAGAAGGATTTACTTGTAACCCTTGTCATGGAAATTACTTCTTCAGGCGGTAAGCACTGTCCGATAATATTTATCAGGTGGCTCTTTCCGCTTCCTGAACTTCCCTGTACCAAAGCATGAAGCGGGTGCGACATTTTATAGGTCGAGGCAATTACAAATAATAACTTGCGGGTATTCTCTTCACCAACCACTCCTGCCTTTTCAATCAGCTTGTCGACTTTTTCAATCAGGTTGCCGTTTGATAAAAACTCAATACAGGCTTTCTGATTCTCCGGTGAAACGCTTGAGTATTGGCGTTTGGATTGTAAGGCAGGTTTTGATTGTTCGTACTGGGTTTCCCGGTGCTTTTCCAATAGGTCGGTGAGCAAAGTCAAATCCGCTTCAATCACTTCTGAATTTTCATAGAATAGTTCGGCAAGCTGAAGCGCAAGGTTGCGGACGGTTTCTCTTTCGTACAAATCAATCTTGGTTCGTTCCTTTCTTCCGTAAGCTAAATCCTCCACCATTAAAGTAATCCGCATGCTGCTCAAATCCTGAGTAAGCATTCCGAGTACATAGTAGTCGTTAATGGAACTTCGCATCAGAAGTTTGTTTTCATGGATGACCTCCAGTTTGGTTTTCTGATTTCCTTCAGCAATTACATCGATGGTCTCCGTATGTTCTTCGGTTTCATTTTCGGTTTCAGAAATATCCTCTTCCTTTTTTATTACAGGAACTGGTGTTGCAATGTTTATCACAGCGACCTCTTCAATCGGTTCAAGTTCTTCTGCATTCTGAATGACCTGCATTACCCCCGGTCTGCCATGCTGAATAAATACAGAGTGGAGATCTTCATTTTCTCCAAGCACCGCTTTTTTAATCGGCACGTGGTTTATAATGTCTCTTAACTCTTTTACTGAATTTCCCATTTTACTTTTTTCTTTTGATTTGTACTACTTCGGTTAAGTGCTTCAGGCTTTTTATTATTTCAACGTGCTGCTCTAAAAAAACACCATCGTATAATGAAATCACTGCTTCTCTGTTATCTAAAACTTTTGCTTCGAGTATCGTTGCTGCATCAAGAACGGTGTCCACCACAAACAACCTTCTTGTTTGTTCACTCGGATAACCCGGATACAATCCTTTCATGTTCAGGAAAGCACTTTTATCATTTTTCAATCCCACTGAAAAGAAATTCACGATTTCATTTATTTCATTTCGGAGCGGAAACATAATTGAGAAGTTTCCAAAAACCGTGTAGGGAATCGAATCGCAATTTGAACCTACGTTCGATGCTTTCATAAATCCGATTCGCTCCAGTGCTTCTTTAAACTCCTTTTCTTTTCGATGGTGAAGCTGACCGGAATTAAAACAAGCCATTGTATTTTCAACAGAGAGTTTTTGGTTTCGTAACCACTCTCTTGCTTTCTGACTTTTTCCGAATCTTAATCCGTTGGTTGCATAAGTGTAAACCAACTCCAAAAGTTCGAGTTCCGTTTTATTGTTCCAGTCAACTTGTTTGTTTGTTTCGTTTTCCATTTTTTAATTTTTTGTTTTTCCTGAAGGCTTATCCCTCTTGGGCTTTCACCGTTCAAGGACAAACATGCGTACACTCTTTGGGACACGCAAGGCTGTCGCCCAGTATTTACAGCACATTGCAGATTATCCCCAAAAGACTTGCACGTTTCAAAAACAAATGCCATACACATAAAGAGCTGCCTTATGTGTCGTTAATCGCCCGAATGTCCGCCACCACAGCGGGAATTCCTGAAAGTGTAGTTTTTCTCATCATCATCGGGTACGAAGGTAGATGAGCAGTTTGGGAGCAAAACCGAATTCCGACCTTATTGAGCCTTATTGGTTCTTTTTGGTTCTTATTGAACCGAATTTTTGAACGATAAATAGTGATTGGCTCTTGGAAATCAACCGTAAATATTGAAACACAAAATCAACAGGTTGGCGGTTGAAAACTTGCAAAGCCTGCCGATTATTTTTTTTCATACATTTGACCAAAATAGTCAGGTCAAAATGATTCAAGTGAAAACAATAGGAGAAAAAATCAGAGAATTAAGAGAAGCACATGGATTGCTTCTCAGGCAAATTGCTGCTGAATTAGAAGTTGATCCATCACTACTCAGTAAAATTGAACGTGGCGATAAACGACCAACAAGAGATCAGGTCGTTCATCTCTCAAAAATTTTTAAAATGAATGAGGAAGACTTGTTGGTTATTTACTTGAGCGACAGAGTTGTTTATGAATTAAAAGATGAACAGTTGGCTCTTAAAGCCATGCACGTTGCTGAGAAAAAAATTTCTTACTTAATAAAAGAAAAGAATGGCAAAGGCTAAGGAAATACTACATACGGAGTCTCCAAGTCATTTTGCTGACCGCATTGGATTGGAGTATTCTAAAGCCAATTCGCAGGAGAGCAAGAAAGGCAAAGGGCAGTTTTTTACCCCTACGAAAATCGCTTCTCTTATGGCTTCTCTTGCCGATACTACAGACCTGAAATCCATCAGAATTTTAGATCCGGGATGTGGCACTTTAGTTTTATCCGCTGCTTTAATTGAACACCTTATTTCAAATAATAAAGGAGTAAAAACGATTGAGCTGATTGCTTATGAAACGGATGAGGATTTAGCTCCTTATATTAAGAAGTCAGCAAATCACATAAAGAAGTGGCTTGCTGAGAAAAAAATTGATTTCCATTTTAAACTGAATGAAAACGATTTTATTCTTAAGAATGCTTCCTGGACTAAAGGTAAAGATGTGGGCTTCGATTTTATCATTTCCAACCCGCCTTACTTTAAGTTATCTAAAGACGATGAACGAACACTCGCTGCTAAATCAGTTGTAAGCGGTCAAACCAATATCTACTCTATTTTTATGGCATTCGCTGCCAAGATGCTTAATCAGGACGGACAGCTTATTTTTATCACTCCGAGAAGTTTCTCTTCAGGCAGTTATTTCAAAGCTTTCAGGGAGTATTTCTTTAACACGGTGCAACTTGATAAAATACACCTTTTTGTTTCCCGCAAGGATACATTTAACAGAGATAGTGTACTTCAGGAAACGGTTATTTTAAAAGCAAGCAACACAGGGAGTATCAATCCTAAAGAGGAAGTTGTGATTTCATCTTCGCACGGACTGAAGGATATTGAAACCCCTGCAATTAAAAGGCTTTTGCACAAAGATGTTATCGATTTGAAATCGCAGGAGAAAATATTACACCTGCCGACCAATGATAACGAACAGAATATCGTCAACATATTTAAAGCATGGAACGGTAATCTGAATGCGTACAACATTCAAGTGTCTACTGGCCCAGTTGTTTCCTTTAGGGCTACAAAGTTTATACAAGACCATTACCAAAACGGAACTGTTTTTCTTGCTCCGCTTTTTTGGCTTCACAACGTAAATAAAATGTCTTTAAACTGGCCAGTTGTTAAAGAAGGAAAAGGTCAGTATATAAGAATTCAGGATGAGAGCAAATCCATCCTGATCCCTAATAAAAACTACATTCTTTTAAGACGGTTTAGCACCAAAGATGATAAGAGCAGATTGATTGCTGCGCCTTATTTCTGTAATTACATCAGTGCCGAGTATATCGGAGTTGAAAATAAAGTAAACTATATCTACCGTCCAAAAGGGCATTTGAACAGGAACGAAGTGGTAGGGCTTTGCGCTTTACTAAATAGTGAACTGTTTGATAATTATTTCCGAATCTTTAATGGTAACGTAAATGTGAGTGCAACCGAACTCAGAGAAATGCCGCTACCTCCATTGGAAACCTTAAAGGAAATCGGAGACCGACTCATTTTAGCAAATGATTATTCGGTTGAAAATGTAAACAAAATTATTAACGAAACTTTTGAGCTCTCAGGAGCATTGAACTTAGTATGAGCAAAATAACGGAAGCACAGGAAATCCTTAAAGCACTTGGTTTACCCAATGCACAGCAAAATGAAATGTCAGCACTTACATTACTGGCACTTTGTAATCTGAAAGAAAAAGATGAATGGTCAAATGCCACACGCAGCAGTATGGGTGTTTCAAAGGGTATTATGAGTTTCATGGAAACCAACTACAAAAGAAAATATGCTGCTAATACTCGTGAGACGGTAAGAAGACAAGTGTTACATCAATTTGTTCAGGCGAGAATAGCAGATTACAATCCCGATCAGCCTGATCTCCCTGTAAATAGTCCAAGAGCACACTATGCTCTTTCAAATGAAGCATGGACAGCGATAAAGAAATATGGAAGTAAAGGATGGAAATTGGCTGCTGAAAAATTCACTAATGAAGTAGCGAACCTTGCAAAGACTTATGCAAAAGAGCGCACTACGAATATGGTTCCAGTTAAATTACCTAATGGCACTGTTATTAAATTATCTGCTGGGAAACATAACGAACTTCAAGCTGCAATTGTTGAACAATTTGCTCCTCGTTTTGCAAAAGGTACAACACTTCTTTATCTCGGTGACACCGCTAAAAAAGACCTCTTTATTGATAAAGAATATTTAAAGTCTTTAGGGATTCCAATCGATCAGCATAGCAAACTGCCGGATGTTGTTATTTATGATCACGCACGTTGTTGGTTATTTTTAATTGAAGCGGTTACTTCACATGGCCCGGTATCTCCAAAGAGATTGCATGAATTGGAGGATTTACTTAAAAATTGTAAGGAAGGAAAAGTATATGTTACTGCATTTCCTGACATGGCAGAATTTAAAAAACACAGCTCAAATATCGCTTGGGAAACAGAAGTATGGTTAATGGATATGCCTGACCACATGATTCACTTTAATGGCGACAGATTTATGGGGCCGAGATAACAATTAATTTAATATGGATAAAATTCAATACGAAGAAGAAGAAAGCAGTTTTATTAATTCAATCATTGATGATTTTAACTTACTATTAGTTACTGCAACAAAGATTGAAAAGGACACTTTGCATAGTTATCTAAAACCAATTGATGGAAGATCAGGAATTATTAAAATTCATAAAGACCGTCAAACTTATTATTTAGGTACATTCGGAAAATATAACGCCGTTCATGTATCGTGCGACAATATGGGCGCAACAGGCCGTCAAGCGTCAATCTCAACAACAATTGATGCAATTAATTATTGTAAACCAAAAGCTGTGTTGATGCCGGGAATTGCATTTGGAGCAGGAAGACCTCAAAGAATTGGGGACGTTCTTGTTGCTGAAACTATAATCCCCTACGAAGTACAAAGGGTAAGCAAAGGAAAAAACAACATTCAATATCGTGGTGCGCCCGGTGCTGCATGTTCCACCATGCTTAATAGATTTAAACATATTACGAATTGGGAACATAAGGTTCGTAATAAAATTCCCGGTATCCACATCGGAGGTGTTTTTTCAGGAGAAAAATTAATAGACAACGAAAAGTACAAAAAGCAATTAATGGATTTTCAACCCGATGCCAAAGGTGGTGAAATGGAAGGTATGGGAATTTATACTGCCTGCGATGGGAAAGTCAACCACTGGTTAGTAGTCAAGTCTATTTGTGATTGGGCGGATGGAAATAAGAAGAAAAATAAAAAAGCTAATCAAAGAATAGCTGCGGGAAGTGCGGTTGATATATGCCATCATGTATTTAATTCACCACATGCTTTTAAAGACATTGGATTGCATCCTGCAAAATCTCAGAAAAGAAAGGTAGCAAAGAAGATGTCTACAAAGAAAGCGTCAAAAGTACTAACTGCTAAGGAAGTTGAAAAAGAAATAATAGCTGAAATGAAAGAAAATACAACAGTAAAGCTCCCAAGCTCAATCAACGAGGTTGTCCGGGTATTTCGTTCACTGGATGATCAGCAAAAAATTACTATTGCTAAAAAAATCGGTGTGTATGTGGTTGCTTTGAATTCCATGTACGCTCATGAACGTGACAAAGAAATTTTTTCAAGAGCCCAAAGAAACAATGTCCTATCAAATCTTTGGGAAGAGTTGAATAAGATATCACCATTTGAAAATGCAACTAATCCTTTCACAAATTAAATTATTAAATTAATATGAATAAAAGTAAAATAGCGGAATGGCACACTCTATCAAAGGTGGCAGTTCAAAACGAAACTTTGAATCACAGATATGAGTCAATTGAAAATCTAACAAATAGAAACGAGATTGATTTTTGGCTTGATATTGTTAGACTTTACCTTGAAATCAATGTCACAGGAAAAAATGTCACAGACTTTGTAAACGCATTTTCCACTGTAGATAATACTTTCCCATTAACCAAAAATGATAAACTTTTACAAGTTTTAGCGGGTATGGTTTTGATTTGCAAGATTGAATTAGCTGTGGATAGCGATTCGACTGTTGATGATGAGTCTGAAGAAGAGGAAGAAGAGACCTCATCAGAGGAAAGTGAAGAAGAAGATGAAGTTGTTGATCATAGTGAAATCGCTCTGGTAATTAGCAACGCACTTGTAAATTCAGTTTTTTTCAATCAATACAAATTAAATACAAAGGTTCCTGTATTAGAAACTGCAAAAGCGTATTTAACTGATTATTCGTTTAATCAAAGAGCATCTGAAATCAGTGAACATGAAGATGAATTAAATGAAACAATAAGCAGAATGTCCGAAGAACCGGAGGAATTAGAGGCTTCGGAACAAGTGAACTTAGTTAAAGCAGCGCAGGCAATTATAAAGGAAAATAAACTGCTTTCTGAAGAAGTTAATGTTTTATGGTGGTTATTTGGTGAATATAGCGAACTGGCAAATAAATATTTTAGCGAGATTGAAGATAACTCTATGGCTGTGTTGAGTGCGAAAGAACTATACGATCTTTCAAAATTCAACAGTGAATTACCTGCTGCCCGACACATACTTAGAAAGGCAATTAAAGCGTCAAATGGAGGTGGAACAAAACAAACAAGCCTAAAATCATGCATCGACTCTTTAGAGCAAACCTTAAAAGAGAAAATCCTTGATTCAAATGCCGAGTCAATTGACATACTTACACCTTGTCTTTATGCATTAAAAAAATCCAGCACAAAAGAGTGGTATAAGACTATTGGTTTTGCAGTAGATGAAAAACAAAATCATAGTGATTTAGCGATGCAGTTTTATAAAGAAATTGTCTTCATTAATTCAGCTAACTAAATTATTATGGAAACACAAACTAAAAAGATTTGTCACCAACCCGGCTGTAAAATACTGGAAGGTGGTAGTTGTTTAGAAAGTATTGATGTAACAAAAGATGAGTGCCCCCATTTTTATTTAGATAGTAAGAATGATGAAATGAAGGATGAAAAGATCAATGAGCAGACCAAACAGTCTACTTCTATTAAACTTTTCACAGGAAGAGAGTTGAGCTTCAAAGAAACTTCAATCATCACTAATAGATATGATAGCAAATTAATCGCTATTGTTGGAGAAAGTAAAAGTGGTAAAACCACATTACTTGCTGAATATTACATTAACCTGCAAAAGCAGCCAATAAAAGAATACTATTTCGCTGGGTCTAAAACTCAGACGGGTTTTGAAGAACGTTGTTTCTATGCCACTGTTGGATCAAAAGCTAAGAAGCCTGACACTGGAAGAACTCAATCAAGAGAGTTTAGTTTTTTACATTTAGCATTAAAGCATAAAGATGAACTTGATAAAGAGCCTACGCATTTCTTAATTTCAGACATTTCAGGTGAAACTTTCAGGGAAGCAAAGAGGTCAACAGTTTTAATGAAGGATTTGACAATTCTGAAAGCGGCAGATTTCATTTTATTCATTATTGATGGCGAAAAGATTGCGACAAAGGAAACCCGTCCAGTGACATTGGAAGATGCTAAGACTTTTATTCAAAAGGCATTAGATGAGAATATTTTTGATTCAAATACAAATCTGAAGGTTGCTGTTTCCAAATGGGATTTCCTGCATTCTGACACGACATTCAACTTTGCAGATAAAATAGAAAGAGTTTTCAAGGAGAGATTTGAAAGCAAGTTAGGAAGGTTAGAATTCACAAAACTTGCAGCAAGATCCGAAAATGCGAGTGTCGAAGCAGGATTTGGCCTTTACGACCTTTTAAAAAGTTGGAAAACCGAATTCACCAACGAGAAAGCCTCTGAAATATCCGGAGGCAAACAACATTCAAACCGTGCATTTTACAAATATTCACTCCCTAACATCTGACAATTATGAATACAAATAGAATATTGTTTGCGGGGATGTATGATTCGGGAAAAACCACGTTCATTGCTGCATTATGGGCTTATGTAAATTCTGATAAAAAAGGCAAGCACTTAAAACTAAACACTCTCGCTAATTCTGAAAATGAATATTTAGATACGATTCGTGAAGAATGGTTACAGTGTAAGAAAGTGACTCGTACTAATTTGAATAAAACAGAGAACGTGAAAATGAATCTTCTGAAGGAATCGAATTCAGAAAACGTTATTCTTGAAATACCGGATATTTCAGGGGAACTTTTCAGCAATCACTTCCAACTAAGAGAGTGGACAACAGAATACGATTCATTGATACATCAAGTCACTGGAATTTTACTTTTCATAAATCCTAATGATAAAAAGAATAGAACAGAATTTATTGCTGATTCATTAGAAATTGTGAAGGGATTAGGAGGAACACCTGAAAGTAATGACAACGTTAACTTTGCTGCATGGAGTGAAGAACATACTTCTAACCAAGTAAAATTAGTTGAAACACTACAATTTATTGAAGCGAGGAAAGATATTGTTGAGCCTATTAAGGTTTCCGTCATAGTCTCTCGCTGGGATTTAATCGAGGCTGAAGATTGTCCTTCTCCAGAACAATGGATTCAAACTAATATGCCACTGCTTTATCAATATTTGAAATGCAATACTAACTACTTTAAACCATCGTATTTTGGAGTGAGTGCACAAGGATGTGATTATGACAATCAGAATGATGTTAACAGAATGTTTGATATTGAACCGTTTGATCGACCATTTATAAGATTAGAAAACGAAGTAGTAAAAGATTTAACAGCACCTATAATTTGGCTAACAGAGAAGTGAAAATAGAAATAAATCAAGCATTACATGGATACTTAAATGGGCATCAGTTATTAGCATGTTCTAAAGAGTTGAGCATTTACGCAAAGAAAACACTGCTATTTCAGTCGGATTTAACTGGCTCTATGGTCGAATCAGGCTATGACAGCTACATAACAGGATACCCAATAAAAGACAGTAACATCTATGTTTTTGCAAAAACATGGTATGCAAATGAGATGTCGAGACCTGGTTGCGTATGGACACATAGTTTATTGTTAGATTTTGCAGATATAGGAAAGATACCGGAGCTTGATTGTCTTTACAGTCTTTTTAAGCGTCCTGAAGTCAATCAATATTTGAACTTTGCAGAAGCTATAAGTTTTGAAATACCCTTTGATGACAGAAATTTATCAAAATTAGAATTAGATAATCAGCACAAGTTTCTTATCAAAGCTATTTATGAAAACCCCGCAAATAGCGTTTTAGCTTCTTCATCAGGATCAAAAATATTCGAAACAAATATATTAAAGCTTTGGAGTAACCAATGGCCTCGGTTGAGACGGAACTTTACATTTTGTAGTGGCTCTTTGAGCCTAAAGACTCTTGAGGAAAAAGAATTTGATTTACAAATAATACCTGAAAGAAATATCACTTCAGTTGAAAGACAATCAAAGCAAGGAAAACTTCTCGATTACAACTCAGAGTCCAATTCTGAATGGATTAAAATTATTGAAAAGTATCCCAAAGAGAACCTCAGGAAGTTTTTATGGTCGTTTGGTTCCGATATTGAAGGTGAGCGAATAAATTATATCCCATTATTAAAACTATTTGATGCGATAAATAATTCTTCCTTTAGCCTTTCGGATATCAATCAGTATGTAAATGAGTTTTTCCCATCTCTTAATAAAGGTAAATTTTTAAAGAAAAGTTTATTTGGTTCTAAATCCATGCTTCCGGTAAGTGAAAAGGAAATTGTAAGATTCCTTCTTACTTCGGAGGAGCAACCAAACGTGGATTTTAATGAGCTATCCATTAACGAAAGGGTTGCAGCACTTATTAATAGTAATGAATTCTCAACCAACGAATTTGCTGAATTATTTAAGAATATCAAGTACGAACGAATTGATAATTCAGTTTGGGATAAACTAAAACTATCACACGAACTTATATTACAACTAATTCGTATTGACAGCGACTTGATACCAACTTTAGTTGAGAAATGGCCATCAATAGCAAACAGTAAAGAGATATGGCAATTGGATTTTTCAGTACAAAGGCAGATATTTTATTCCATCTTAAAACTTGACGATATTGATTGGCATTCTATTACAATAAATGTGCTTCAATCAAAAAGTGAAATCATTTTTGATTTCAGAAAAAATTTAGGTGCGAGAATTTCCGCTTTCTCTTTGGAATGGACTAACGCTTCTTTAAACAACATTTTAATAGAAGAATGGTCGAAATATATTGCGGAGAGTGAAGGTATTTTTAAAGAATGGATAATCTCAAATAAAACAATTCTTAACAGGAACATATATCAGCAAATTTTTAAGTACCTATCTCCTTCGGAAATTGGATATCTGTCTCTTGAACCGAAATACCTTATTGCAGGATATGAGGATTTCAAAACTAATAGTACCAAGAACTTTTTAAATTCAGTTTCAATAAAATTACTTGCTGTTGGACTGAACAATAAATTATTTGGATCACATCTTTTGGTAGAGCGAACTTTTCCGGTTGTCTATGATCAGGTTTGTAAAAATGAAATTGGAAATAATATTTGGAAAACGATTAGTAAAGAATCGGCTATAAAAGACCATGCAGATTTTAATCCCTTCCTTATTTGGACATTTTTTGAGAAAAAAAATAAAAACAAATTTGAGGCAGAATACTGGGATATAGGGAGAAATTTAATTATTAAAGTGGTTAACCAATATCTACTTAACGGATGGCCTCTTCAATCGTTTGTGGCCACATTTCAGGGTAAAAAGGAATTTAAGGATAGTATTTTATATTGCTCAACATTTGAGGCAGGACTTTCGTACATCGAGAAACTTTACGAGAATGTTGAAAATGGAAAACTAAAAATCAATCCTAATCAAGTGACGATTTTCAATAAATTATTTAGATAGCTTCGATTTAGGTTTAGCATTAAATGATTTCACCAGTCTTACTTTTTTGTCATTTCAATTTTAACGTCTTTAAGTTGAATAAAAAGTTTCTTTTCCTTTTCATTCAAAATGAAGATATGTTCTGAGCTTTTAAGTTTGTCCGTTTTTATATAAGAATAAAAGCACTTACTGTATATGGTATAGTAAGCGTACGTTTCATTAAATACGAACTCAATTGTATCGTTCATAAAGTGTCGGCCTTTCTCACTCTCGACCATTATCTGAACGGTTAAAAAGCAACCACGATAAAGTTCCTTTGAATCTAAAAAGTCTCTTATCGAATTGAAGGAATTGATGACATCCATATAAATCCAATTTCTTATTTACTCAATTTTATTGCTATTGAATTCGGGAGTATTATTTCCTTTGATGGTTTTTCCACAACGAATTCGTGAAACAAACTTTTTACACCTTTTTCCTTTAAGCAACATTCACTGTATGTCTTATCTGTTTGGTTACATGGGCAAGTTTCATCAGGACTATACGTTTTAAATAAATTATGTGAAACGTATTTCACTACAAAATCAATGTCCCATGTATCAAAAGGCTGATTTATTAATTTCATCAAATACTCAAGTGAACTGTAATCATAGTTATCTTCCACTCCTTCACCTTCACCACTCTTTAAGAATGCCACAGCATATTTGTGTACAGGGTTTTCAACCACTGCCACCCCAACTAATTCGCTTTTGGTTACTTTCCACAAACACAATTCTCCATTGTAAATTTCTCCAGTGATATGACCACAACTATCCCTTAATTTGTAAACCTTTCCGCAAATACTACACTCTTTTTCTTTTTCAATTAATTCTGTACTAAAAAACAGTCTGTACGGATAAATCGATTGATATTTCCGAATCACATCGTTAATGAATTTAAGTTGGTATGGATTTTCGTTTATCGAAAAATGCTTTTTTAAAAATAATAATCCGATCTCAGCTTTTTCAAGTAAACACCAAGCATTGTAAAAATCCCTTTGCTTTATTTTATTAAAGGCTTCCAAATACCGTTGCTGAATTTTGCATACTTGTTCCAAAATCCATATTTCTTTTGCCAAAGGTTCATCACTCAGTTTTACTGCTTCAGCCTTTTTACGCTTTAATATTTCTGCTAATTCAGAATAGTTGATTTCTTTAGTTGAAACCGATGAAAGCTCTTCTTTAATTTTATCTATCTCCATCGCCATTTAATTTATTTAGTCCCTCAACCACAGTTTCTAAGTCTTTAGCTGTTCCCTCAAACTCAAACTCTTTACAGGCTCCGGTAGTATCCACAACCGTATAGGAAAATTTAATTTTCGGAGGGTTATGATATTTTTTTACAGGTGGCTTTTCTTCTTCAACCGGCTTTTCTTTTTCAACAACAGTTACGTTTGTATTTACCACAGTTGTGTTGGGAGAGTTATTCACGGTTGTGCTTGCTCCATTTGTTGTGCTTACGACTTGCGTGGATGATGATTGGTCATCTTTAAAATACTTTTGTTGAGCATAAAGCAAAATTAACCCGATTAAAAGTGGCAATGCCATCTCTTTAACAATAAAATTACCAATTCTTTTATAGTCACTATGCAAAGCAAGTTCTTTGAAATTATCGCTGTCAACGCAGATATCTATAATTGTATCCTCCGGCATTTTTGATTTTAGAAATTCATAAAGCTCACTGGTATGTACAGGGAATAATGGCCCTTCATGATTCCTGAATCCTTCAGTTGGGAGGATCAAAATGGATGCATCTGCCAGTGATTGCTTCAATTCTGCTGAAACAAAAGGTTTATTTAACCATGTTTCAAAATTTTCGGTTGTTTCTTTAGATGTTAGACTCATGCTTTTTTTATTATAAATAGTTTGATTTTTTCAAAAGTTCATCCTTTATATGCACTTACTTTAAAAAAGTTTTATTGTAGGCTTAAATTTATTCAATAAAAACCCATTTTCATCCACCCACTCCGGCATCGCAAAAAGTTTTTCCCGGAACCCCGGAATTTTCACCGCTTTAATCCTTCCGGTTTTTACAACAGATCTCAAATAAACCGACAGGGTTGTTTTCGGATCGTTGTAAAAAGAATACTGCTTATCCAGTTTCAGGAGGTGGTTGTGAATCTCCTTACTGGTAAGGGGTCTGTTTTCAACTGAAAGCAGGAAGACAAACTTGGTCGAGTAAGGCCAGTCGGCCTTAAAACCTTCAAAATTTAGCCCTTTTTCTGCCTTTTCAGGGCTTTTCTCCTCCGCCGTGGTGGTGTTTGTCTTATCCAGTTTCTCCTGGAGCGTGTCGAGCTCTTCCCGCAATTCCAAAATGTGGTCAATAAGCTCATTTTCCGACCATCCTTCGAATTCCTGACGGTCTTCCTGCCGTTTTAAATGGCGGTATTTGTGCTTCCACGCTGATTTTTTTGGTGTATTCTCGCTCATCTATATTTTATCTATAACAATTTAATATAAGTTCTTTTATTAATCTAAATACAATTAATAGTATTTCTAAAACAAATCTATATCTTTTTTATATCACTTTGACACAGGTAAACTAAAATTCCAAGTCAAAAAAGTTTTCTGATTGTAAATCAATATAATACACTTTTTTAATAACTATTTTATGCACATTTTAATACACGATATGCAAATCTTTATACCTTTGATTTCGGAAACGATTTTTAAAAAGCAAGATGGTTCAACTACAAAAAATAAATCCAAAAATGTTAATGCTCGCCCGTGAAGCAAGAGGTCTTACTCAACTTGAACTGGCAGATCAGGCAGGAATTAACCGTTCCAATATCAGCCGATTTGAACAGGAGTTCACCGGGCTTACGGATGATGTGCTTGAGAAATTAATCAAAGCTCTTCAGTTTCCTGAAGTTTTCTTTTCACAGGAACAGGAAATACTCCCGCCCGCATTATACCGCAGACGTGATAAAGTACCTTCAAAAGTGCTTTCCTATATCGATGCAAACATAAACATCTACCGCATTAACCTGCACAGGCTTATTGATGCCATGAAAATGGAAGCACCCAAATTACCAATGCTTCCTGTTTCAGAAACAGGATCACCTGCTGAATCAGCGATGCGCCTCCGTAAACAATGGAAGGTTGCCAAAGGTGAAATTCCAAATCTTACAGAGTTATTGGAGTCAAACGGCATCATGACACTTGCTGTAGATTTTAAAACAGACCGTGTGGACAGCAGAAGCATTTTGATTGATAACCAGTTTCCGGTAATCTTTTACAACAAGACACTTCTTGGTGACCGTTTACGATTTACACTCGCCTATGAATTAGGACACATCGTTATGCATACAAGACAGGCGTTTCTTTCAACGGATGAAGTCGGACATGAAGCTAATCTGTTTGCTGCTGAATTCCTGATGCCGGAAAAAGATATCAAAGGAGAATTTAAAGAACAACTCACACTCGATGTGCTTGCACAGATGAAAGCAAAATGGAAAGTATCCATGCAGGCACTGTTATACCGTGCAAGCGATGTGGATATGCTTACCGATAATCAAAAGCGATACATCATCGGGCAGTTCAATGCTTTAAAAATAAGAAGAAGAGAACCGCCTGAACTGGACGTGGTAATTGAAAGAGGGAACTTGATTCGTGACATGATGACCAAATACAGAACAAAACAAAAAATGAGTCTCAAACAAATTGCCGAATTCTTCTGCCTGCATGAGGATGAGTTTTTAGCAAGATACAATTAACAACATAGTAACGATAAATTTTAGATATATGAGTATGAAAGTGAGTATGAGAATCGGCATCAAGCCGTACACAAAGAAAGAGCTTGCAGTGCTTTATGAGTTAAGTCCAAGAGCATTCTACACCATGTTTAAACCGCATGAAGATGCCGTTGGAAAAAAGTTAGGAAGATACTACTCTGTAAAACAAGTTGAGGATATTTTCAACAAGCTCGGTTTACCACCCTGCCTGTTGAATGATGAATTTGAAAAAGCAAAATCATGAAAATAAAAAACAAGTTATGAAAACCGAACAGAACGAACACCAAGCGGTGCAGCCACGATTATTTAAACAGGATTTAAAATTTATGAACTGGTGGCATGTGACAAACGACTATTTAAAAACAACTTCTTTAACTCAGGATGAGAAAAAAGAAGTAATGATACGGATACATGATTTTTCACTTCACCTGCAAAACACAATCCTTCATTATTCTGCTGAAATCAAACAACACAATATGCAGACGTATGAATCGATTGAATCAGGATTAAAAGAAACACTCCGCAGAGCAAAAATAAGTATGGCCCGAAACCACAGATTTAACAATGTGTTTGCAGGATACTGGAAATTTCTTGCGGGAGTTTTAAAAAATGAATCAGAAATCTTAAACGATGATAAATTAAAAACTGTCTTTCTCAATTTTGATAAAACAGTTGATGCTCTTCAGGTAAATTAAAATACCTTTTACAAAACATTAAGCCGGGTTCTGCCCGGCTTTTTTGTTTTATACACTTTTTAAAAGGTTCAATAAGGTTCAAAAAAGTTTTTTTGATACGGTTAAGTACAGTTGAGTACAGTTAACTACACTTAATTACAGTTAGTAACAGTTGCACACAGTTAGATACAGTAATATACGATAACATACACTTAACTACAGTTGAGTACAGTTGTCGGCACGCTCAGTTTTTAGTTGACGGAACTTTGTCCTGTCAAACAAAATCAAGTAACTAAAAACATCATCATATGAGCGCAATTAAAAAAACAAAAAAAAGAAATCAGTCAAAAGGAAAAGTAATTCAACTGCGATTAATTCCAAATGAAAGCAATCAGCAAAAAGAAAAACTGGTAAACGGTTTATGGAAAGTTGCACAAAGCGCACTTTGGAATGGCAGAGATTTTTCAATCAGCGAACAGGAAGAATTAAAACAACTCGTTGCTGAACATTTTGAAAACAACAAAAACATCAAGCGTAATTTCAAAGACCTTGTTGAGCGCATCTGTTTAGCTAAACGCTTTGTATCCCGCAGAAAAGGAAGATACATCTCCAAACCAATCGACTGGTTAAACATCAACTACAAAAACGGATTATCCGGTACAGCTTCTTGGTTAGAAGATGTTAAAGAACAACGCAAATCCGTACCTCATTACAACGAAGGCATTACAACACTTGCCAACGGAATTTTGAAATACATGGAGTCACCAAACATCATCGTGTTTCAGAGATACCGCAGGATGCTTCTTGAGCAAAAACAAGCCGACCTGCTTTCCATTTTTCAGATTACCATCATTAACCTTCAATACGGACTTTAATCATGTCAGAAGAAACAAAAAATAAAAACGGCTTTATGATCCGTGCTTACACAAAAAAGGAATTGCGCCAGTTGTATGGTCTTCCAAATTCCACTTTTAAAAGATGGTTACTTCCTCTGCGCAGCATGCTGAAAGCGCAGAGGAACAACTGGCTCACGGCAGCAGAAGTTGAACTCTTTGTAAAGGAATACGGATATCCCGGTGAAAAAACATTCAGCTAATAAAGTTCAATAAGAACCAAAAAGAACCAATAAGGCTCAATAAGGTTTAAAACAGGAATGCACGTCAAACCCTTGCCACACCTTTGTTCCGTGATTAAGAACAAAAACTAAAAAAACAAAAAGGAGGTAACATGAAAGAAAATCAAACAAGCACAGACAGCACAAGCAATATGTTTCTCACCGGAACAATTCTGCTTGCCAACCTGGACTACTCAGGTCTTGCCGATTATGCGCTTAAAGCACTTGTAGGCGGAGTGATATGGATGTCATTCAAAGTAGCGGGAGATTATATCAGTGAACGATTAAAAAGAAAGTAATGGAGACTTGGAAAAAAATAGCAGTAGGAACAGTAGTGGGCGGTGCGCTCATTGGCGGGACGGTGTATGTGGTGCGCCTGAACAAGATGAACGCAGAACTGGAAACTGTACCGATGGCAAAAATACACAAGCTTGATCTTTCAGGGTTAACAATCAGAGTTGACGTGCAGTTAAAAAATCCGACACGCACTCCATTTAAAATCAAGTTCCCTTTTATCAAGCTCGTGTACAAAGGCACAACGGTTGGCTCTTCTCAGGTAATAGACAAAGACATCAGCATCCCCGCTTTCGGTGAGGCAGTGGTTGAACAAATGATGATACGAGTTCCGCTGATGAATATTTTTTCTCTGTCGGGTAGTTTGTTAAGAGCCATACAAAACAAAGAGCCGGTTAAGATTGATGTCAAGACACTCACAACAATTGATTTGGGATGGAAAAAAGTTCCTTACACAAAAACAGATACACTAACACTTAGTCAGCCTAAAGCATAATGGAACGCAGAGAAGAAGTAAAAATAAAAAGCGGTGCAGAGTTCGATCATCTTTTCCCAAAGGCAATGCTGATGACCATTACCAAAAAGAAAGGAGCAACAGTTTCTGATACAATTCGCTTCATTCCGCAGGTAGTAAGAGAAACGCTTTTTCATACTGATAAAATTGCAAAGCAGTTAAAGCGAAACACAGTGTACGAAACCTGCAAAGCGATATGGCATTTTGTTTACGACCACATTGCTTACCGCAAAGATGAAGATGGAAAGGAACAAATCAGAAGTCCGGCAAGAGCATGGCACGACAGGAAATACGGAGTGGATTGCGATTGTTACACGGTGTTTATCAGCAGTATCCTGAGCAATTTAAAAATCAGACACATCCTGCGAATCACCAAATACAAAGAGGATCACTTTCAGCACATCTACCCGATTGTTCCTTTAGGCGATGGCAGCTATATCACCATCGATTGTGTAGTGAGACATTTTGATTACGAAGAACCCTACAGCGAAAAAAAAGACACAAAAATGGACTTAGAATATTTAAACGGAGTCAACGACTCCTCAAACAAAAACATCGATGCTGTTGAACTGATCGGAATATATGATGACCGTGAAGCGATGGCAGAACTCGGCAGGCTTTTCAAAAAGAAAGCCGGAGGTGGCGCACCAAAACAAAAAAGCGGAGGCTTCAAACAAGTCTTCAAAAAAGGAGCAATAAAAGAAGCCTATAAAAAAGGCGGTATCAAAGCGGTGGCAAAAATGGGATTGCACATCACCAACCGTTTAAACCCTGCAACAGTGCTTATCCGGAACGGAATTTTAATCGCTCTTAAAACAAACATGTTCAAGATAGCTCAACGTCTGCGCTATGCATACCTGAGTGATGATGAAGCCCGCAAGCGTGGCATTGACATGGCAAAGTTTGCAAGACTGAAACAGGTTAAAGACAAACTGCAAGGCATCTTCTACGGTGCAGGTGGTATCCCTGAAAACTTCCAAAAGGCTATCCTTACCGGAAGAGGTAATCGTGACAAACAAGTAAGCGGACTCGGATATGTTGCCGATGACATGAGCGGGCTTGACAAATATTCTTCAACAGAAGAGTTGTTAGGTAGCGATATCTATAAAAGCGAAGCCTTGGATCAGTTAAACGGACTTGGTGAACCCTACTCGGCAGCAGCATCCGTAACAGCAGCAACCACAATCCTTACAGCGATTGCGGGATTATTAAAAGGAATCGGAAACATCCTTCCTAAAAAAGACAAAGGAGCAAAAGACTTTGAAGAAGGTGGTGGCGAAGGTGGTTCAGTCGAATCAGGCGGCGGTGGAGAAAGCGGTGGAGAAACTTCTACCTCTTCATCAGGAGAAAGTGGTGGATCTGCGGATATGAATTTCGACAGCGGAAGTTCAAACAGCAGTAAACCGATGGTTACCACGAAAACAAGTGCGCCTTCACAAAACGAAGATAGTGGTGGCGGTGGAGACAGCGGTGGCGGAGATACAGGAGGAGACAGTTCCGGTGATTCAGGAAGCGCAAATAAATCTTCAAACAGAGAAGCTTCATCAGGAGGTGATACTTCAAAGCCTGAAGGATTCTGGGACAAGAATAAGAAATGGATCAAGCCAGTAGGCATCGGAGTTGGCGCATTAGGCTTGATATACGCAGGATACCGAATGGTCACCGGAAGTAAAAAAGAAACGGCGAAACCCGCACTTTCAGGAATTCCAAAGAGCAAGAAGCAAAAGAAGAAAGGAGGTAAAAAGGCAGCGGTAAAGAGTAAAAAACAAAAGAAGCAGGCAGTTGAATTGCTTTAATAAAACAACAAAGAAAAAATCAAAAACATGAAGAAGAAAAATTCATACGAGAAAAAAGCGCAGAAAAAACAACTCCTTGAAGGAGTCGCTGCGGAGCATGCCAAAGGCGATATCAAAAAGACCGCACTGGAAACAGGTCGTGATATTTTGATCGGTGCAGTTGGCGGTGGCTTGGCAGGTGCGGTACTCGGACGTTCTTCCTTCTTGGTGGGAATTGCTGTAACAGGTGTTGGTCATTACATGGGCAGTAATGGAGCAGCAGCTTTCGGTGTGGGCATGATGGCTTCGGGCGGTTATCAGGCAGTTGCCGGGGCAATGAACGGAACAGAAAAAGAAGGCTTCGAAGGCGTGAAAGAACGCATGGCAGCTTTCAAAGAAGAGTTCAAACGAAAACTGTTCCTTGACAAAATCATCAAGAGTAAAAAGAAAGAAGAAGATAAATCCGAAGAAGGCACAAATGGTATGGGCGAAGTTCAATACTTCACTTATCCCAACGGCAAAGAACTGGAAGGCGCAGCCGATCACTTGAATGTGTTAGACCGCATCGAAAAACAGGTGGAAGAATCAGCCAAAAAATTTGAAGCCAAACAATCTGTTTCAGGCGGATTGGAAGGAGAAATGGGAATGCTGGACATCAGTGAACAGAATTTCTAAACCTGAAAAACATCATCATCACAAAAAAGAAAATAATTAATAACCATAAAAACGAAACATTATGTTAGGCGTATTAGACGGAGTAGAAGAATACAACAATGCAGGAGCCTTATTAGGTTTGGATGCAGTTGACAATGAAGAATTGCTTGGCGCATTAAGACGCATGAATCCAATTCAGCGCATGCGTACCATCAACAAACTGGCAAGCGGTGTTCCTGCAAGCAAAGGATCACGTGCCGAAATGGAAAAACATTTTAATGAGTTGCCACAGCACATTAAAGATGGTTTGTTAAAAGGCGAGTTGCGTTTGGCTGATACTGTAATCTACAGCATCAAAGCGGTGAACTCAAAAACCATCAAGATGTTTGAAACACAGGATGACAAAGAGGTTGGCTTGCGTAACATCAGCAATGCGAAATTGCCAAAGAACCAAGCCTTGCTTGTAAGCGGAATCTTTTTGCTTGCCGGAATTCCTGCCGAAGTAAACAAGGATAAAATCATCGGAGCGAAATACGATGGCATTGAAGATTTCGCTGCTTTATCAAACGGAGAGTTCTCTTTGAAAAGCAACAAAAAAATCATCATGCCGGAAACCGTGAACACCATTTTTAAAACCAAAACAATGAACACTGTTCCTGTTGGGTATTATAAACTGGCAAATCCACGAATGATCCACGATGACATCCTGATTGAAGCAACCATCGACTTGGGTTCAATGGAGGGCTTAGACCCGAAAACCCATGTGTATGTTGGATTGCATGGCACTATCACTACTCCATAACCGGAGTACTGAGTCCGAAGTTACGCAGCCACATGTGCTGCGTAACTCGGAGGACTCAGGGCATCAGTGTCAGGGACACTTCCAATTATTAAAAACAATAAAAACAAAAAGAGATGTTAAAACCAGTAAAGAAACGCTTTGACCTTCAGGTGACCGATGCAAACAAGACGGTAAGCAAAACTTACGAGCTTGATAAAAATATCAAGGCGGTAAAAGGTGTACTGATTACATCGGATAAGGATGACCTGCTTTATTTCAGGGGAACACAAAAGATTGAGATCAACAAAGAAGAGTTCTTCCCTGATAATTACGAAAGCAAACTGCTTATGTCCGGAATCAATGTAGCTCCAAAACAACGCTACTATGATTTAGGAAATGTAGCACCGGGAAATGGTTTGGTAAAACTCACCTTTACCGATGCCGATGATTTGAGAACGCCCTTTGCTCCTTACCGTGTGTCCTTATACCTGGACTGTGAAATGGAGGATGAATTATCATGAAAGAGCAGGTCTTAATAACACAGTTACGCATTACCAAAGCCGGACAGGTGAAGCACTTTCAGGTAAAGCTTCCGAAAAATGCCAAACGCATCATCGGAATTGAAGTTGGAGGTCGTTTGATAAAAACACCTAAAACGGATGGAACGAACGGAACAGGCGGAACAATTGGAACAGATGGAACAGTCATCGGTGTAACACCAAAAGAACAAATAGCAAAGCAATAACAAAACCATGCGAGCAGAAATTTTAAAATCACTGATTCCTTTTAAGCGCAATACACTCATCGGAGAACTGAAACTGCAAAGTTGTGAAGAGGCAAATATCTTTTATTCCACCCATCTGCAAACAGATGAGAACCTTGGTGCAGGAGATTTTTCGCAGAACCGCAACTGGAAAGCAAGCGCATTTACGCATCAAAGTAAAAGCGAAGAGGATATTGTCGTAGTTGATGGAGAAAGTACCATCATTCAGGGAATTTACAAAGACCGTATTGGTGAGATGAACAAAGGAGATTTTGAATACATCGTCAATGTCTATGTGTGGATTGAAATTGAAGAAGAAGGAGGTAAATCATGAACATAGCATTAGCATTGGAATACATCCCCCGCAGAATGGATGAACTGGGATTTGGAAAAAATTATTACATCCGCTTTCGCCACTTGGTGTTACAGCCAAACGAGCATGTGGATATTGAAGCCTACAACCAGTTTTACATCATGGTGGATGAACCCTCAAACATCAACATCACTTCCGAGTTCGGAATCTTTGATTTGAGTGTAGACAGAACTAATGAGCAGTTGTACGAACATCAGGGATATATCAGTATTCAGAACTACTCATCATCCGTAAATCATGTTCGCTTTATTCAGGTAATACCAAAACACATCGCATTAAAACAATTGAAAAATGGCAAAGATAATTGAAGCATATAACCCGCAAAAAATAGAGATCATCAAGCGTATGCTTGAGAAACAATCCTCCAAAGGAAGTCCGCTTGCTTACGAGGTATTTGTAGACAATTTTAAAGTAGTGATGAAAACAACTGATTTATCAGAGTTCGACAGCTACGAAGATGTAATGACCAACGATACAAAATACATCCGAATCAATGTTTACAACTCTCCTGCGGAAACCATCAGCCACACCAAATATGTGTTTGAAGTAGAAGAAAGAAAACCACAGGTACAGCAGGCATTGGGTGAAGTAACCGACATCAATGCTAAAATAAAAGAATCAATTGCTGTGGAACGTGAGCGATGGGACAGAGATCAGTTAATGAAAGAACTGGATCGCACCAAACTGGAATTACAGGAAGCCGAAGAGTACATTGATGAATTGACCGACAAACTGGAGAAGGTAAAACAAAAACCTAATCACTTCGGGAAACTGGATTTAGGTTCATTAGCAGGCTCTGCGATTGAAGGCGTGATGCGCAGAAACCCACAATGGTTAACCAAAGTTCCCGGACTGGAAGGTTTGGCGGGAGTAATAGTCGATGAAAACACCAATGGAAAACGCATCGATGCTCCGGCAGAAGAAACGGAAGTTACAGTGACCAAAGCAAACTCTACTCCTGCATTAACAGAAGAGGAAAAATCTTATCTCGCTTTTGGAAAAGAGGTGGCGGAAAATTTTGAAGATGAAGAAATATCGGTGTTAATGAAAATCATACACCAGTTAAGTAAAGATACTTCACAGCTCAAAACCGTTGCAGAACTGCTGAACGTTCCGGCTTAAACAATCAATTTTTAAATCATGACAGTACAAAATCATTCCGCAAAAATGCGGGATCAGGGAAGCACTGTCTCAAAACGAAAAAACAAATGGCAAAATTCTCATTCACCATGACCATCGAAGCTTCTTCAGAGCAGGAAGCAGAGAAAAAAGTTAAAGCACTCGGAGTGCTTGCTTCCAAACTGAAAACAGTTGAAGTGGAAAAACTCGCACACATTGTAAAAAACGATCCGGCAAAAACAGCATTGGCAAAAGCATACTTAGGACTTCAATAAAATGGAAACCGCAATCACTACATATCAACCACAACCAGTTCCGGTTCAGGCTGTGCAGCCCACACAGCAGGATAAGGAAACATGGACACTGAAGGAGAAAATCCTGTTCAGTTTACTTGGTGTGGTGGTGGTTGGAGGAACCATCTACATCGGCAGGAAAATCATTCTCGATAAAATCGCCAACAAAGAAGAGAACAAGAGTTTTGAAGATGGCACATCCGCCACTTCTGCTAAACAAATAAAAATGGCTTTTGAGAATGACGGATGGCCGGGAACAGATACAGAGAGTTTGCGAAGCACACTCCGTGAAATCCCAAGCAAAGAAGAGTTCGCCAAAGTCGTAAAGTCCTATCAGAAACTGTACAACGGCAATCTGATTAAAGACATGAGCGATGAGTTGCAATCCACCGAATACAATGAGATGCTGCAAATTCTCGCTGCCAAACCCGATAAAAAAGGACAAGCACCAAGCCCGATTGCATACACGGCATGGGCAAAGCGAATGAAAGCAGCCTTTGATAAAGAGTACGGATTCTTTGGAGGCACAGATGCGGAAGCGATCATAGCGGTCTTTAATGAAATACCAACACAGACAGCCTTTGTGAAAGTGGCTGTGGAATACAAACGATTGTACGGAACGAACATGCTTGAGGATATGAAAAGCGAGAGCGAGTTCGGACAGTATGATGACTGGATGAAAATCATTACAGCAAAACGAAAATAACATGGAGCAGACAATAACACAGCAACAGCAACCATCAGGCAAGGGAAAAAAGATATTGCTTGTAGGATTAGGAATAGCAGCCACAGGCACATTGGGATACTTTGGTTACCAATGGTGGCAAAAACGCAAACAGTCAGGAAGTGATGCGGATACTTCGGGAGAAACACCTGACCTGGACTTAACTCCTCCTGCAAAAAATAGTTTTTCTCTTCCTGCTGCTCCTAAACGTAATGATGATTTTCCATTAAAAAAAGGCAGCAAAGGCGCACGAGTAAAACAGGTGCAGGAAGTATTGCTTGCTAAACTCGGAAAAGATGCACTCGGCAAAGCCGGAGCAGACGGAGATTTCGGAAGCAAAACAGAAGCGGCTCTTATTAAAGCAGGATATCCAAGCACCATTGATGAAAGCACCTTCAATGTAATGACACAGGGTGAAACTTTGGATGCTTCTGCAACAGCGAAAGAATTGTACAGCGCAGCCATCATTAAAAACTTCACCGGAGCAATTAAAGCCCTGCAAAAGCTAAAATCAAAAGATGATTACACCACAGTCTCTGATGATTTTAAAACTAACTACCGCATCGGTGGAGTTCGACAAACGCTTGTCAACGGAATGCTCAACAGCTTTACCGATGAGAAGCAAAAGCAAGCGATCCGATTGCAGTTCACCCGCATGGGACTGAATTACGATGGAAAGAAATGGTCACTGTCCGGTATTGAAAGCTCCAGTATCATCACCAAACAGCCAACACTGGTGTGGGTGCATTCAAAAAAAGCGATTAAAGTTCCATCCAATATGGTGCTTGGGAAAGTAATCGCACAAAAAGGAAATCACACATTATTTGAAAACAATGGAAAGCACTTTTTAGTGGAAACCAAAACCATCAATTACTTATGAATTCAAGAAACATCAAATACATCGTGGTGCATTGCACAGCAACGCCCACCACAACCACTCTCGAATCCATCAAACGCTACTGGAAAGAACAGCGTGGATGGGGTGATACTCCCGGCTATCATTATTTCATTAAGCGTGACGGAACAATTGTTCAGTTGCTTGATGAAAAGAAAAACAGCTACGGAGTTTACAAACATAATTCTGAATGCATCAGCATCGCTTACGTTGGCGGTATTGATAAAGACGGAAAGCCTGTGGACAACCGCAGCGATGCACAAAAGCATGCGATGTTTGACATCATTGTACGCTTAACGGAAAAATATCCTAATGCAGAAGTACTTGGACACAGAGATTTTCCGGGAGTAAAAAAAGCCTGCCCCTGCTTTGATGTAAAAGAGTGGCTAAAGAATTACGAACCTGATTTTAATTCCGCAGCATAATGGTATTACAGAAGTTAAGAGCAATACTAAAGCACAATGGTTTTAAACTCTATACCCGCCCGTATGAGTTGAACATTGTCGGCTTGCGATCTGCCAGTACAGTTCCGAATCGCTTTGATGACGAGATCCATGTGTTTTATAAGGTTAGCCCAATCAAATGGAACTATCACGTTTACAAAGCCACCACCGATCCGGGAACATTTTGGCTACGCAATCCGATGCAGCCACAGGGAACTGCCATTCTCGCCCAAGGGCAATATGAGCATGCTTATGAGATGGGCTTACACCGTGGACAGTACACCGCTTTGGTACAGCGCAAACCTGTAACTGTTATCCGGGATTATGACCGTGATGCCATGCTTGATTTTTACAACGGTAAAAAAACGAAGGGCTTGTATGGAATCAATGTCCACAGAGCCAATAAAACAGGAACAACCAAAACCGTAGATAAAAATTCAGCAGGATGTCAGGTATTTGAAAATGCAACAGCCTTTCAGCAATTCATGCTTCTGTGTGAACGCCATCGCCGGATGTACGGCAATAAATTCACTTACACTTTGATTGATTTCAGAGCAGTAAAAAGAGAAACCTACAGGCGCATCGCAGTTGGAGCAGGAATAGTTGGTCTGCTTGCATTAGGGTACATCGCTTTCACCGGAGGCGATAAACTCAAAAACATCGCTGAACAAATCAGCGAAACATTTAATCACCTATTTAAAAAACAAGAACAGCAACCATGAAAGTAAAAGACATCTTACACCAGTTACTAAAAGACAAAGACGGAAATTTCTCTTTACGAGAAGCCGTTACGCTGACCTACGTTCTTATGTCAATCATTAGCTGGGTGTCACAGCAGTTCTTTGGTATGGAGGTTCCTGAATACATGTTCTATGCATTCATCAGCATGATTGGTGCAGGTACGTTCGGTTACTCTCTTGAGAAAAAGTCGTCGTCAGCGACGACAGGCAATTAATTATTAACCAATAAAAATTAGAAAAAATATGAAACGAGTTCCATTAGTTATTTTATTTACAGCATTGATCACAGGTTTGTTCCTGTCACTGTGTACCTGCAATAACGGAGAGAAAGTGAAGACGGATAAAACGGAAATCATAAAGGCTTCAGAAAAAGCGGAGCGCATTGACACCAATTACAAAGCTGCTTTTGAATCCTTACAAACACACAGCGACAGTTTGCAAAAGGAACTATCCTTCACTCAAAACAAACTGAAAGCAACCAAGTTCAAGTTGAATCAATCGCAAATTGCGCTTGTTGCATTAGCTGAAAAACAAAGCGACACCTTGAGTTTTGAGCAATTGCTGAATGATTGTGATTCCTTAAAACAGCAAACACTCGCTTATGTAGCATGGGTGGACAGTACACAAAGCATCTACGAAACCAACATCCTGCAACTTCAGGAAATGGTCGCAACGAAAGATTCGCAGATTGTGGTTTGTGCGGCCTCCTATTCACAGATAAAAGGTTTGTTGGATGACAATTTAGAAAGGGAACGAAAGCTCACCGATGATTTGAATACAGCCTACAAATCTCAGCGCAGAAAAGTGCTGCAAAATAAACTGCTTGCCGGAGGCATGCTTATACTATCAGGAATCGCTACAACACTTTACATCAACGCCAATAAATAATGAAAGAAAAAACAATCGTATCATCCGTTACACTCGCTGCTTCACTCATCAGCTACTTCTACGCCAAAGAAGCACAAAAGGACACCATTCCATTTGTAATGATTGGCGGGTTCATGGGGGCTGTAATCGGTGAAGTGATTGTAGGAGCAATTAACAACAGTAAAAACAACCAAGACAAAAAGGAGGACTAAATGGCAACAGAAATCATCAACAACGGATCGAGCCTTAAAATTATAACAGATGGCTCACCACGATTTGTTCTGAAAAATCAAATCAAAGAAGTGGAAGTGGTAAGAGATACCATTATTAAAATCGACATCGGTCAGGGAGCATTGTATAATGTGTTTGTAGACCAAACCGAAGTCACCAATCCGGCAAGTGCAACTGTGGAAGAGTTGAGAGATAAAATCATCGACATGCTTCAAACAGCAGCAGCGGTTGGTTTGGCTACGGAAGCAAAACAAACCGAAGGCAATGCGGAGATTGTGAATTTGAAAAATTCGGTAGCTCAATTATCTGAAAAGGTAACAAGCATGAACGACAAAATCTTCTACGAGCCTAAACTGGTAGATGAAACAAATTCAAATGCAGTTTACAAAGGTTTTGCGAATCCGGGAGCAGCAACCGACCAAGCTGTATGGGCAATCTTAAAGGTGACTAACAACAAAGGAGTTCTTTCTTATCACTGGGCAGGTGGTAATAAAAACTTCGATAAAGTTTGGGACAACCGTAAAGCACTTGTGTACAGCTAAAGACTAAAACTAAAGCCGGGCTTGACTGCCCGGCTTTTAATTAAAAACTATGAAAAGGAAATTAAATCAAAAAGGAGTATATGTTTTTGCTTTGGGCGATGTTCCTAAAATGAATATCCCTGAAATAAAACTGCGTTATGTATCATCTGCAAACAAAACCTTTTCAGAGAAGATCACCAAATCACAGGATGCAGAAAAAATCTTCAGGCAGATATTCGGGAAAGATGAAATTGAATTAAGGGAACAGGTAGTTGTATTGTATCTGAATAATGCCAATAAGGTAATTGGCTATTACCGCCACACCACAGGCGGATTAACCAGTTCATTAATCGATACACGCTTAATCCTTGCAACAGCTCTTAAAAGTTTAAGTACCGGAATCATCATCTGCCACAATCATCCGAGCGGTGCGCTTGTGCCAAGCCAGTCGGATATAAAACTCACTTCCAGTTTAAAGACCGCTGCAAAACAAATGGATATTCAGCTCTTGGATCACATCATCATCACTAAAGAGAGTTATTATTCATTTGCCGACCAGGGAGAATTAAGTTTAAACGGAACTTCCGTAAAAGGAAAAGAAATCGTTTATCTCGATCTGTTCAGCGGTACTGGCGGATTTGCAAAGGGATTGCAGAATGCGGGCTTTTCATTTAGAAAACACTATTTCTCTGAGATAGATAAATACTCCATTGCTAACTATCAATACAATTTCAGAAATGCGAAAAACATCGGAGACATCCAAAAAGTCAAGGGCAAACAAATCGAACGCCCGAACATCATCACCTTTGGTTCACCCTGTCAGGATATTTCCATTGCTGGAAAATTCAAAGGGCTCAAAGGAAAAAGAAGCAGCCTCTTTTTTGAAGCTGTTAGAATCATCCGTGAATGCAGACCCGATGTTTTTATCTTTGAAAACGTCAAAGGACTTTTTTCCAGTAACGAAGGCAAAGACTTTGAGGTCGTACTTCAAACGCTTGCCGACATTGGGCTTTATGAATGCCAATGGCAACTGCTTAATACTTGCTGGTTTTTACCCCAAAACAGAGAGCGGATATACCTTGTCGGACATCTTAGAGGAACATCCACACCACAGATATTTCCTTTCGGAGAAAGCCATCAAAGGAATCATGCGATCCATCAAAAAGAATCTCAAAGGAAAAGTTTAAGTCCAACGATTGATACAAAGGTCGGTGAATCATCACACCGCAGTCCATACATCCTTCACTGGAAAAATTCAACCGATAAATGGGTAAAAGAACGCATGGATAAAAGCCCTGCGCTGAAAGCACAATCAGATTTGGTGAGACAACCGCTTGTTGTTAGTGGTGCAGCTTACCGTACACGAAATTACAAAGGGCAACCGGGTAAAATTGAAGTACGGAAAGATAAGAACGCCAATCAGCTCACCACTGTGCAAAAGGACAGCATGGTTTTATTCCATGTTCCCGAAGCGACACGAAAAGGATATGCTACCGCAACAGAAGGAGACAGCATTAACCTTTCATTTTTGGAAGCCAACAGAAGAAGAGGAAGAGTTGGAAAAGGCATCGCCAATACCATCGACACAGGTGTTCAGCAATACACACTTAAGCAGGGAAGCCTGAGAAGATTGACTCCTGTGGAATGTGAACGCTTGCAGGGATTCCCGGACAACTGGACTAAATGGGGTTTGTTTGACGGAACTATGAAAGAGATATCCGATGCGCAGCGGTATAAAATGCTTGGCAATGCAGTGACAGTTGCTGTTGTTGAAGCCATTGCTATGCGACTGCTTGGTAAGACAGTCAAGCAGGTTGTACTTGAAAACGATGAACAAATTAAACTGCTGACAATTGAACTGGAACTTGAATTACTGAATTTGAAACACGCTGCTTAAATGAAAACACCAATTACATACTACGGAGGGAAACAGACAATGGTAAAATATCTGCTTGACCTGATACCGGCTCACCGCATTTACTGCGAACCATTCTTTGGGGGCGGTGCTTTATTCTTTGCAAAACCTAAATCAGAAGTGGAAGTCATCAACGATAAAAATGGTGAAGTGATTAATTTCTTCAAAGTCATTAAAACCAAATTCCCTGAACTGCAAAAGGAAATACAGGCAACCCTACACAGCCGTGAGCTCTATAAAAAAGCAATGGTGGTGTATGAAAACCCGGATTTGTTTCCGGATGTAAAACGTGCATGGGCTCTGTGGACTTTGACCAATCAGGGCTTTGCGGGGCTTATTGGTTCATGGGGCTTTGGCAAAACGAACTCCAAAGAAAAATCACTTGCCAATAAAAGAGAAGATTTTACTCATGCTTATGCACAGCGTTTAAAAATGGTGCAGATTGAAAACAACGATGCGTTAAAAGTGATTGACCGCTGTGATGCAAAGGATGCTTTCATTTATGCCGACCCGCCATACATCGGCTCGGACATGGGGCATTACAAAGGATATTCTGAAAATGATTACAGGGAACTGTTAACTGCACTTTCAAAAGTGAAGGGTAAGTTTTTACTGAGCTCATATCCTTCGCCTATACTCAGCCAGTTCATTAGGAAATATAAATGGCGGACAAAGAAGGTGGAGAAATCAGTGGCTGTTACCAAGCACACCGATAAAAAGAAAACAGAGATGCTTGTTTTCAATTATGACCCGCAGAAGATCACACCAATGAAAACAGATCCGAAACTGAAAAGCATCTCAGTAAAAGAAATTGAATCAAAACTTAAACGCTTAAAATTCGCAGCATAATGAAGGGAACGAAAATAACAACCGACAACTACTTTGAAACCATCGAGGAGATTGGTTTTGAAAATCTGCCAAAAGTATTACAGGAATCGCACATGGTGATTCTCTCTAAAACCGATGAGGGTGAGGACTGGGACAGATATAAAAACGAACCTGATTTAAAACGCATGATAAATCTTGCCTTTAAAAAACTGGAGGAGTTTGTGAATTCCGGCAGTAAAGCTTTGTCAGGCACAGAACATCCTGAATTGAAAAGAGCCAAGGAGGATGCAAAGAATTATCACAAATTAAGCACCGACCAGTTAAAGATGATTTATCGACTTGAACAGGATGCCGAACTGGAAGATGGTGAGAGCGAATGGATCACCATCAGAAAAAAAGCGATTGAAAAGGAAATGAAAAAAAGAGGTGTTCAGTTGGAAGGATCTGAATCCGGTACACCAAAAAAGAAAAATCCTTATGGTGAAATTTCTACTGAAGTAAGATTCATCAACCGCTTCTTGGATTTCAATGACAAAATACTTTACAAAAAGACCTTTGAGATTTTTATTGATGAATTACAAAGGGCAATTTCAGAAAAGCAAATCACAAAGAAATCTCCGGTTGCCAAAGATATCATGGCTATTCAGCAGGCGGTGCTTAATGCCTTTAACAGCATGAGCAACGCCAAACATTTTGTACTGAAACCTGCCACAGTTAAACGGTTAAAAGCCATTATTGAAAAATATGAGAATGCTTACGATGATATTGACGAGTCATACATCAAAGTGAAAAAGAAAAAGATGGACTTGAGCGGAATCAATCAGCCCTCACCACAGGTGAATGTAATGCCAAGTACCGACTTTTCAAATCTTCACTTTGACACTATTGGCTTCAAAGACAAATGGCTTGCATTTATAGGCGATCCTGCGCCCGGATTTACTGCAATGGTATTCGGTATGCCTAAAATGGGGAAAAGCTATTTGTGCGTAGATTTTGCCGGTTATTTGGCACGAAATCATGGCAGGGTACTGTACGTTGCCAAAGAAGAGAAACTGGATGCCACGCTTCAAAAGAAATTAAAAGACAAAGACGTTGCTCATGAGAACCTCTTTGTTGCGGATGCTTTACCTGCTGACCTTTCTGCATATGACTTTATCTTCCTGGACTCGGTCAACAAACTTGGTCTTCAGCCCAAAGACCTTGACAAACTGAAAGCCGACAATAAAGGAAAATCCTTCATTTATATTTTTCAGGCTACCAAAGGCGGGAAATTCAAAGGCAATAATGAATTTCAGCACGATGTGGATGTTGTGATTGAAGTGCCTGAACAAGGAAAAGCTGTGCAGTTCGGACGATTCAATCAGGGAGGAGAAATAGACATTTTTGAAAATTCATCTTCTTTATCGGGTGTTCCCTTGCGTGTTCCGAAAGATGTGTCGATGTTAGCAGGAAAGAAACAAGAGCCAATGGAAAACGGTAAAATCGGAAAAGAACTAAAGGTTAAAATTGAGCATCACTCATGGGGAGATGTTGTAGTTTTAAAACATGGTATTGACTGGCATGCCATATTACACCCTGACGACATTAAAGCTATTGCAAAGCTTCACATTTGGGAAAAGGTTACCATCAAAGATGAGCAAGGTTATACATGGGAAGTCAGAAATAACGGAGAAGGGTTCAACCTGAATAATCTTTACAGCAACTACAAAGGGCATTTTAAAATTGACAGAGAATATCTGAATGCCCAGTTAAAAGGGAAAGCGTTGAAAAAAACTGCACCCGTAAAAGAGAAAAAGTATCCGGCGTGGACTTCTCCTGAACACATGAATGCAAGCGATCACGGAATGCTTCGCCATATTTATGACCTTTACTCTGAAGGAAGAATGCAAGAGGCTATGGATTACGCCAGTCACGTAGGAGACACAGCAATTCGTGAAGAGATACCGGGCGAGATTTGGAAAGCGATGGGTGGTCAGTTAACTCCAACAGGAAAAGCTAAACTGAAAAAGAACCGTAAACTTTTAGTTTCATCAAAGAGAAAAACTATCACTAAAAAAACAGAACTTGGAATTGCACTCGAAGAACTCGCTATTGAAATGTTGCCCGAAGATGCCGACAGAACTGAAATCGTAGAAATAATTTATTCACAACCAAAACGTGTTGAGGAGATGGCAAAGTCAATGGCTGAACAAGCAATTGAAGATGAACATCTGAAAATAAAAATAAAATCTCTCAAATACAGAGAAAACGATTCAGATAATATCACAACGGGTGCATCATACTTTGATGTTGTTTTGGAAGGAGAGAAAAGCGAAATCAAAAAGATTGCAGGGGAGGATAAATTGTTTTACTGTGAATGGTAAAACCAAAGAGAGTTCATTGAAACAATGAAGGGGTTTACCGTGTTGACGATATTAGTATTTTTTGTAATTTAGGTTTTTAATATTGGAATCATAACTTCCTCGAACCATGAAAAAATTACTTTTATTTTTTGTTTTAATAAGTTTTACAGTGCATGGCAAAGCCATAGGTATTGTAGTAAATACTGATACAACAAAGGCTCAGTTTGCAAATGGAGAAGCTGAATTATTCAAGTTTATTGGCAATAATATTGAATATCCTCAATGGGCAAAAGAACATTGTGTTGGAGGGGTAGTTTATGTTTCATTCACTGTTCTTTCTGATGGGAAGATTGATAATATCATTATTAAAAGAGGCGTTGGATTCGGATTAGACGATGAAGCTATCAGAGTTATAAAATTAACAGATGCTAAATGGTCATCTGCAAAATCTGACGGAAAGGACATTGATTCAACGGTAATGATTCCAATAAAATTTAATGTTAAAGGCTGCAAACAACCGACAGGGAAAAAATTAGACGAACTAAAGAAAAAATACTCTGAACAGGATAATAAATGATGAGGCAATTGCAGACTTTACAAGCACTTTCAATTGGCACTTCATGTTTCATTTGTCTTTCTTGAAAGTCTATTAAATAGACACATTTCAAATTGACTTTTATTACCTAAAGATTTCTGTCCCTTTAAACAAATGGAAATGTTCTTTAAAATATCTTCCATTTTAATTTGATCCCTGAAATAAGTTTGTGAAGCAATTATGTGAGCTTCTATCTCTAAAATATTCTCAGATAAGTTTGAAAGGGCGTTTATATGGTTTTGAATTGAATCGTTCCATAACGGTTGAATATAACCTGACTCAATCGCCTTCCATTTTAGTTTAGCATGATATAAATCGAATAAAAAATCTTCGTAATCAGACATTATTATTTTTATAATGATCCATTTTACTGATCTATTATTCCATCTTCGTTGCAAAAACAATCTGAAGGGAAATATTTTTTACAATCAGGATTCATACAACCAAAATATCGCTGCTCCTTTTTATTAAATAATATTATCCATCCTCCTGCGTCAAGTCGGTAATTGTATTTCTTTGACTGAAATATCATTTGCCCTTCAATTCCACAATTCCAATCAGCATAACAACCATTCCATTCGTTTCCTGAAATTTCATAAAATGTTGCTATGATTTTAATCAATTCAGATTTTGAAGGAATTTGCCAATTGGAACAATTTTTATCGTTAGCTCTTTTAATTTGATATGAAATTATACTGTCTTCAGGAAACAGTTTAATTTTCTTTTGGAATAGTTTAACTGATACTCTACCAGAAACGTTAGAATCAGTTGCAATTGAATCATGCTCCTCCGCTATTACTGGCTCATTTAATAAAGTGTCTAATTTCTCGATAGTATCAGGTATATTGCTATCCTTTTGATTAGCAGTCTCGTCACAACCTATCATAACGAAAAGGGAGAACATAGTAACAAGAAAAATAAAATAATGCGCTTTTTTCATTTTAAATAGAATTATTTTATATCCTCTTTTATTGCATCTAGCACAGTTTGTCCTTCGCCTTTAGTCTTTCTTTGAACACCCTCATGCGTCATTACTTGATGAATTTCAAGATTATAGCGATACATTAATTCATTTACGAGGGCAGCGGTAGCAATTTGTTGCTGAGAGGTCAATGGATCCCATGACTTCGTGTCTTCATTATAGTTACCTATAACCTCAATTCCTATCGTATTCGAATTTAATATTTTACCGAAAAACTCTTCATACATTTGTCCGGACTGTTTGTCTCTCAAATGTATGGTATATTTCTGTAAGTTACCAGTTTGATAAATTGTTCCGTCTTCTCCAACTAAAAAGTGCGTTGCAGGAGGGTTTGTCGCATTTTTCCATTGATTATATTGGCTTTCACCATTCGAACTCACTGTACGGTGCAAAATTATAGCTTCAACTTTATCTGCCATTTTTGGCCCACGTTGCACACCATCGATTGGATCATATTTATATGGAGCCTCACCATTTATATTACTAATTTTTCCTTTAGTACGTTCTGCTTCAACTAAAACAGCCTTAGTAATACCAAAATCATCATCTCTGAATATTGATGTTCCTTCTTTTTTATTATCAATTGAGAATGTTCCATCGCTACCTTTCCTAACTCTTCCTTTTAAATCGTGCTCTTTTCTATATGCTCTTGCTTCACCACGTGTTGCGAATAGACCGCTTGGATCTACAAAAATAATCGGATTATTATTGAATGTTGCATAAGGGCTTTGCCAAGGCTGCGTAATTGGATCAACATTCCATCTCCTTCCAAGTCTTGCATCGTATTCCCAATGAGCTGCTGTGTAAATGTTTCCAGAGCCTACGATCTCGTCATCTTTCTCCATCCCATTCATCCCGTACGGATAGGACTCTAAGCGTTACAGAAACAAACTAAAAATACTGACTCAAAAGGTTTCAGGACACTATTCAAAGAACGACTCGAACGGTATAAAGATAATAAAAAAAGGAAGCCCGTAGACTTCCTGAAAACATTGGCTTTTTAGCCTATTTTATTGGGGTTTTAGGACGAGAATTCGCTCTAAGCTAAAGGATGGAAGCGGTTTACAATTGCCCGCTTGTCGTCCGCCGAGGTTTGGCGGTATCTTTCGGTGGTTGATATCCAAGCATGGCCAGCCATCAGCTGAACCTGCTCTAAAGGGAATCGCTTTTCATTGATCCAGTTTGAGATCACACTTTGCCGGATACTTTCAGGAGTGAGATTGCGATCAGGAAACAAAGGTTTAAAAGTTGAAACAATATAGTGAACCATATCTTTTGTGATTGGCGTTCCTCTTGATCCAACAATTAATTTGTCACTTTCTATTTTTAGAAGGTCTCTCCTGGACTCGTTAATGTAATCATCAAAAATTTTATACTGCTTCGGGTGAAGTTCTAAATGCCTCCTTGTTCCGCTTGGTGTTGCCTTCACATAAACACGGCCTTCATCAAGATTGATGTGCTGAACTTTCAGGTTTTCAATTTCCTGAATTTGAAGAGCCTGATAAATCAAAAGTGAAATGACTACCTGATTTCTTTTTCTTAATGCAGGGAATCGTTCATCACGCTCCATCAAAAGCTCCAGTTCGACAGAAGTAAAAAGGTCGCTATGAATAACTCCTTTTTTTCTGATCGCTTTGAATTGCATCGTTCGACAAGGGTGATCGTTGCGCTGGCCGGTTTCAATCAAGTAATCGTAATACTTTTTTATCGAAGCAAGAATTGAGTTTTTGTAATTCGAATTTTTGTGGTACTTCAGATATTCGCTCAGAGCGTTATGCACATCCCGAAAAGAAAATGAATTCAGATCAGGGAACATTTCAATAAACGGTTTCACCTGAAAGCAATACGTTTTTACCGTTTCCTTTGTGTGTCCTTTTTTAATTATGTATTCTTCAAAACTTGCGGCTTCCATAAGTCGGTGCGTTAATTTTATTATAAAGATTTAATCGTTGCTTTCTGCGTCTTGAATAAACGGTCGTGGTATCCATGATCGCATGGCCTAAAAATTCCTGTACAAATTCGGCTTCAGCACCATTGTCCAGCAAGTGCGTTGCAATGCTATGGCGTAAACAATGCAGAGTAATATTTTTAGCAAGGATCACTGGGTTTTGAGTTCGAGCAAGTATTACTTTCAGAACTTCTCCGCAATGATCCCCTTTCATTCTGCCTCCGACTTTATTTACAAAGAGTGATGGCGTTGTTTCATTTCCTTCCTGTGCAAATAAAGCAGGTCGTTCATCGGCAATATATTCTCTCAGAGTTTTCACTCCAGCATCCGACAAGGGAACTGTTCTGCTTTTCCCACCTTTACCATCCCGGACAACAACAACGCCCTTGCTTAAAATAACATCGTTGGTATCGAGCAGTTCTATTTCAGTTCTGCGAAGCCCACAACCGTAAGCAATAGCCATCAGGGCTTTCTCCATTTTGGTTATGCAAGCCTTGTCCACTTCTTTTATTTCAGCAATGGTTAATATTTGTCGCTGGCCGTGCGTTCCAATATTCAGCTTTGGCAAGTGAGCAGCTGAAGCGGTTATTTCACCCATGTCCATCAGGTAATCAAAAAACAAACGCAGTGAAAACAAATGGCTTCTAATCATCGATTCACTTAAACCACCTTCACGGCGTTGGTTCGGGCGTTCACGCAAATATTCATAATACCCGACAACATCAAAAGCAACTACCTTGGTGATTTCAGTTATGCCCCGGTTTTCAACGAAAAACAAAAACTCACGCACCTGTGCAGCGTAAGAAGTGTTCTTGCCCCGTGAATACCCCTTCAGGCGAATGAAGTCGGCAAACTCGCTGTAAAGGCGCTCAAATTCGGGGTTATTTATTGGTAGGCTTTTCATTTTTATTTCGGCTTCCTTTTTGGCTGATTTATTTTGCTATACAATGCGCACTCCTGAACTAATGGAACACTACGGCTCATTCGCCCTGTTTGTGCGGGTTTTGGTGTTCCATGCCTTCTGAACCAACAGCAACCAACTGTTTTTTCAGGTCTTCCATCACTCGTTCCCTGATCTTTTCCATTTCATCCCAAAACACCACCTTGTATTTGAAGCCACGGTTGGCGTAGCCTCCGGTGCGCTGGATATATTCCAGCAGTTCCAGTTCCTCAAAATAGCGGAAGCATTGGGTCTTACTTATATTCAGGGCTAAACGAACGTCCCGTTGCGTGAAGGTGAATTCCTTTTCCTTGGTTTTGGCTGCCAGCTTCATCACATATTCCTTCATGCGGTTATAAAATTGGCGAAGCGAAGAGTCCAGGTCGTCCACCTTCAGCATGATCGCATCAAACAATATTTCACAAGCGATTTTTAAGTCCTCCGGTTCAGCAATTAAACGCCCACGTTCATCTTTTTTACGCTGGTATTGGTGAAGGATGGTTATTTGTTTAACGAACGCCTGATAATGGCTGTTTAGCCTTCGGAGCATTTTAGCATCGAAGGGCAGATAAACTTTATCGGCATAAGGGTTCACAACGTCCAAGGGCTGAATACATCGCATACAGTTTTGCAGAAACTCTTTTGCTTTGCGCTCTTCACGGTTATCAATAATTCCCGCAAGTTTCCGGTTCTGATGCGTGATGATCCGTTTGGTTTGCTCATCGCTTTCATCCACCCCGCTGATCATGGAACGGCTCATGTTATCATAATACACCTCGGCCTTGGTTGTTGCCAAGAGCGAAGCGAAATGGCTACGTACCGTTTTTACTGCCGACATTAAATTGCCGTAGCGGTCTTTATAAGTGGTAGAAGATGAAATGTTCCCTGCACTTTGCAATTCACGAAATGCGAATTGCGCTTCTTCATCAAGCCCATCGTAATCCTGAATAAGAATCAGTTTGTCAACCAACTCGTCCTTTGTATAGTGATAAAAGGATTTGCTGGTTACCCTTGTCATGCTGATCACATCTTCCGGTGGAAAGCAATCCCCAATGGTATTAATAAGGTGGCTCTTCCCTGAACCCGATGTTCCCTGAACCAAAGCGTGAAGCGGTGTTGACATTTTATAAGTCGATGCTATCACAAACAAAAGCCTTCGGGTGCTTTCCTCACCCACCACTCCGGCTTGCTGGATCAGTTCATCAATTCCTTTCATAAAGTTTTTACCTTTCAGGAATTGGACGCAGTCGCTTTGCTTTTCAGGTGTGATCACATGGCCTTTGCGTTGCGACTGATAAGGTGTTTTAACTTGTTGTAGTTGCGCTTCCCTGAATTTTTCCAGCAAATCAGTAAGCATCAATAGATCGGTTTCCAGTTCATCAGCAGGTTGGTTGTATAATTCGGAGATCTGCTGAACATACAACACGATTTGTTCACGTTCATACAAATCGATCTTGGTTCTTTCTTTTCTGCCTGTCGCACCTTCCTCAATCATTATAGTGATCCGCATACTTCCGATATCCTGAACCATTGTACCAAGCACATAATAGTTGTTAAGCGGTCTGCGTAACACCAATTTATGTTCATGGAGTACTTCGAGTTTTGGGTTGTCAAAATCCTTATCACCATTTGACGATTGGTTAAGAAAGTTGTTCACGTTCCCTTCCCAATTTTGCTCCCCGGTGTTTTCAGCTTTGACCGTTTCCTTCACCGGAGAAAAAACAACCACTTCCTCTTCTTGGATGTTTTCTTTTGGGGTTATTGGAAGCGGTGTGTTTTCCACTTCGGTTACTTCCTCAACAAGTGAGGATGATTCCAACAGCTTTTGAATTCCTGTGCTTCCTTCACGCAGGAATATCTGATTAAGGTTTTCCTTTTCAGGAACAACCACTTTTCGTAAGGGAACTCGCTGGATGAGACTCCTTAACTGATTTGCTGAATCTTTCATGTTTACTTGGTTTTTATTATTATCGATCCACATAATGGACTGAAGGGCTGATAAGCGTTTGATTGCTTCTTCATGCTGTTTTAAAATTTTTCCATCAGGAATGAATATCAATGAATCCCGGTTTTGAATACCGTTGCATTCTATTAATGTGGCAGCATCCAAAATATCCGTAGTAATGAAAAGGCGTGTGGTCATTTCGTTAGGATAGGCCGGATAAATACCTTCCTGATTTAATAAGGAGTGTTCTTCAGGATCAGTTTTAATCCGGATCGCATAGAAGTTCACGATTCTGCCTTTGGCATTTTTCAATGGAAATAAGATTCCATAATTACCGAAGGTTTTATATCCGTCAACTCCGTTACTGTTTTTCCGAGAGTACTTTCTGAAACCGATTTCAATTAACGCATCCTTATATTTTTGATCGCCATCAAAGTGAAGCTGGCCTGAATTGAATCCTGCACCGATTCGTTCCGGTGTAAGACCTCTATTCGCAAGCCATGCTTGTGGAACTTTAGAATAAACATTACGCAATCCCTTTGTCATAGATTTATGAATCTTGACAAAGAGATCATTGCGCTCCTGTTCTTTCTGAAGCGAAATACTTAATATTTTATTCCGTTCTTGTCCCATACTTTGTTTTCCTTCGAAGGCTTTGCAAGTGGTGAGTCTATATATATAACCTCCAACAGCGCAGTCAATCTTTTAATTGCCCGTTCATGTTCAGGCATCACCTTCCCATCATGCAGAGCAATCACTGCCTCTTTATTATCAAGCACCTTCGATTCCAATATCGTTGCTGCTTCCATTACGCTGTTCACCACAAACAATCGTTTTGTAAGCTCGCTCGGATATCCCGGATAAAGTCCAGGTTCCTGATTCATATAGGCCGTGTTTTCACTCCTAATCCTGATCGAATAAAAATTTACAACCTCGTTACTCTCGTTTCGAAGCGGAAACATGATTGAGAAAATGCCGAACACCGTGTAAGGAACAGTATCGCTGTTTACTCCCACAGTTGATTTTTGCATGAAACCAACTTCAGCGAGTGCCATCTTAAATGACTGCTCCTGCCTGTGGTGCATTTGACCGGAATTAAAACAAGCCCCGGTTGTATCAATGCTCAATCCTTTTTTTGCCAACCATTCCCTTGGCGCATTTGATTTTGCAGCACGTATTCCATTTGAACACGATTTGTAAATGAATGCAATCCATCCGGTTTTGGTGGTTGGCAATTCTTTTTCTTTTTTCGTTTTCATATTTATCGTTTTTAGGAAAGCCAATACTAACGAGGCTTTCACACGACAAACATCGACACACCTTTTAGGACACGCAAGACAAGTCAGAGAATAAACTGCTCACCACAAGCAGATAAATAGTCGACACGATTTGCACGTTCCGAATTAGAATGCCATACGAGAAAATTTAAGTTTTTGCTTCTACTTCAAAACTTGGAGCAAATGTAGAAGTGGGGTTTTTGATGTATCCCCGGTTTTTAAGGAAAGGAATTTTATAGGTAGGAATTGGTAGGTATTGCTACTTCTTTTTTGTGTAGCCTAATGCCTCTGCAAATACTGGATGAGCATCCAACCATGTTTTTAGTTCCTTTAAATTATTAAAATCATTCGCACCCTTGCTTCGAGTGGAATCGTAGGTAACTGTTATTTTTATCGACTTGATTATTTCTTTCAGCTCGTTAGACATTTTGTTTAAACATAATGCTTAAAGGGTAAGACATCCGAAATTACGTTCTTTCCTGCTGTCAACACTTCACCAATAGAATCTGCAAACCGCAATGTCACAGGTTCACCATCTCCATAGATGCAGGCGTTGTAATTTAATTTTGTAAGAGCAAGTATGTCCTTACAAACTTGTTTTATATCTTCTTTGCCTCTCGTTACTTCAACAGAAATCGGATTTGGAGTCTCCAAGCCAATTTGAGTTTGAAGACGTGGAATAAATCCCTTCGTCCACAAAAAGGCTTTGCTATCAGACATCAGCATTGCCATTCCTCTTGGAACACAGAATTTAAACTGTCGATACAATTTGAAATTGCTTGTAGATTGGATTCTCACACCCACAATCTCAGATTTCCCAGCAACTGCTTCAGAGAAACCTTCCCATTCATCATCATCGAAGTAGGTTTTTGCATGAATAAAAATTTGCTTTGGATACTTACCATTACCCAATTTTGCTTTGAACGCTTCAAGAGATTGACTAATCAATTTATTTGCGTCATCCTTTGAGATGTGATACTCCTTTGTTTCAGGATTGTACCAAGGCCCGATATTTCCCCGAAAGACCATTCCGTCACCGGAGTCAAGAAACATTTGGGCGGCACAGCAAGCATTTCTACTCGCATCGCTTTTGTCGAGTTTCTTATATACTAAGCCTAAATAGCACACATCGTCTCTTACATCCCCTAATCGCCAAGGTAGGCCGCCCACTTTATAATACATTGTGGTTGAAATATTCCATGCCTTTGCGGTGTCAAAAATTCTTTCCTTTTCAATTCGTTTCTCATTAGTCCAGGTCTTCTCATAAGCAATCGTACTTTCTCTTATTACCTGAGTCACGATTTTATCATTAAGCAATTTAGCTTTTAGTTGATTATGGAAGTTAATTTCAAAATCATAAGCCTCCTGCAATGCCTCCTTTTCCTCATTCATTTCGTCGAATAAAAAACTTTGGGTGCTATTGCGATCCTTTTTACTTAATCCAACTTTGATATTGTCTGCTGCCTTTGGAATTTTTGAATTCGGTCGTCCGAATTTATATACGTCATCAGGGATCACAACAAACCACATTGAAATCGGTTGTTCTTCCTGTTTGTGATATAGAGCAAGTTTTTCAGAATAAAGGTTAGTTAAATTATGTACCCTTTGATGGCCATCTTCGTAGTGTAAAAATTTGATAATATCACTCTCCGATACTTCAACTTCACTAAGATTATTAAAGTTAATGTGTATGCCAAATATTGATTCCAGCCCGGGGAAATATGGACGGGCGACATCCTTCTTTATACCGAAGATTGGTTTGTGAATCTGTTTAAGAAAATCAATAAGATAGTTTCGCTGTTTTTCTGGTCCGATGATTCCAATATTAATTTGTCCTTTTATTTTATCCTTGTAAAAAGGACCAAATAGCATCAAGCCGTCTCTTGGATCAGAAGCCTTTTGATTGAAGCCAAAGGTTAAGTTTGGTTCATTTATATATGTCAACTCCGGTTCAATCATGTTTAATTTCCTCATCAATTATTTTTTCCTCCTCAGCTTCATCTTCACGTTCCTCCTCGACAAATATCTCTTGTCGGTTTATGTCAGTAGGATCAGTATAACCTACCTCAGACCAAAATAGCTCAACGTTTGTTTTCATTTTAATTGAAGAGTCGCTACTAATTGGGATTTCAATCAGTTCATTTTCATTCTTAAGACTGTTTATGTAACCAATCAATAAGTCACGCCACTCTTCATTAAACATTCTTTTTCCCTTTTTTCTGCGATGCGAGTGCTGGAGTTCCTTTTCTTCCCAAGCCTTAAAACCGTCTTCTGTAAATATTACGTGTGTTTTAACTGAAAATCCAAGAAATGGCTCTAAAGTCGGTCGAAAGGATAATGCGAAGTGCCATCTACCCAATTCCAAATACTTTCCAAATAGATTTTTTTTCTTTGGCTTTCTCGCATTAGAATAAGGGTAAAAGTAAGACACCTTTGATGTTGGCAGACTTTTGAAATTGTGATAATATGCATTTGATTTATTCGCAAGCTCATACCAATACAAACCTTTTTGCTTTAAAAATAGATGCAAAGACCGTTTGAAAAGTTTTTTAAAATGATTCATACAGTCTTTATGAGTTGGAAAGACTTCCCTGTCAAAACCCAACAGCAAATCAGAAACACGAATTTCGTGTGTTTCTTTGGGCAGAACTTCTACCTCATCATGATCACGTTTAACATTATAATTCAGGTCTTTTCTGAAAGTAGAAATGCAATTAGCAATTATAGAAATCGGATAATCTTGATTTTGATCAAAGATCGCTTTAGCCTGCGCTTCGTTCTCAAAGCGATAAATGAAAAATGACTCAGGAAAAGAATCTACGCTCCACCAATTTGTATAGTATAACTCTTTCTTTTCAATGATTGGACTCTTAACCGATAAATTTGAAAGATACCATTCTGAAAATTCATTGTTAACCTGAGATGCGTTTCTCGGAATGTTGTCCTTATTAAATTTATCTAAAAGGGTTTCCAGTCCCTTGCCCCAATTATCAGTGAAAGAAATTTGATTTAATCGATCTGCTCCTATGAAAAGGTTATATGCAGAATGATCGATCTTCACCAACGTAATGAAATCAATCAATTCCGGATGTTGTTTAGCTATACTCTCTGATAAGCTAAACTCTTTATAAACGCCGTCCTTTAGTTTTCCTGCTTGACCATTCTGCAATATTTTCTCACTGTAAACAAGAAGAACTTTAACAGCTTCGTTTCTGATAACCAAGTCTATCTTTTCCCAAAACTTCTCTCCACCTAATAATTCGTTTTTATCTATCCAAACTTTATATCCAAGTAACTCCAACCTGGACGCCAACCAAATCGAAAATTCGTTGTCATCAGGAGTAGCATGACTTATAAAGATTGTGTCTCTCATTTTTTAAATCAATAAGTCTCTTAGTTTTCTATTCTGATCATCAGTTACAATTTCCCATAAATCTTTGGCAGCTTCCGTGTCCTTTATTCTCAAAAAGTGCCTGATCTTATCGTGACCTTGCTTAAGTTTTATTTGAGCATTTACTACATCCGTTGTTCCATCAGATAATTTTACCCGTTCGATGAAGTCACAGTTCGGATTACTAATCATCCAAGTTCCATTCAACAACTTAAAAACCCTGAGATTTTCCTTTAGTTGAATTTTATACTTCCAGTTCTCTCCATCATGCCCTATTTCAGACAAGTGAATTATCGTCGGATTTGCTTCGTTCACACCAATGAGATTGCGAAACGCCAGCTGCCTTAGCTGTATAACAATATTGATTATCGCATCCAGTTCTTGTTTATATATAGGTGTGTCAATGTTATCATGAGACAATGGATTCAAAAGAAGGTCTTTGTATTCTTTTAATCGCTTGAAGTCATCAAAATTTCCACCGAACTCTTCGTAGGATTTCTTAAAATTATCAATGAGGGTATCTAATTGAAGCGGTTTAACACCTTCTTCAGCAGAAAGCTTTATTGTTTTATTCGAAGGCAACAAATGCTTTAGGATTCTCTCACATTCCTTTCTCAAATAATTTGCACACGTGGCATAATCAAACAACTTAAGATATTTTTTAGCCTGATCAAGATAATCCACACTGGCTGGAAGGAATGGAATAGGAATTAGCTGCGTATTTTCATCACGGTAGATTTCTTTTATACCCCATTTATCCAGCACACCGTCCGAGTCGAGTCTTCTTTTAACCATATTGAAAAAGCCTCGGTCATGCGTCATAATGACAATTTGATAATCATTGAATTCTTGCAAGACTAAATCCAAAACAATATCCCTGTTGGACATATCAAGCGATATCAAAAGATCATCAAGGACTAAAAGTTTAGGCGCAGCTTCAATATATTTTTCGTCAAGAATCGCAAAACGAATAGCCAAGGCAATTGTTGTTAGTCGTGCTTCATTCAAAAACGAATGAGGTCTTTCAACCTTTTCTTTGCCACCCGTTAAACCTGCGTGGATGTATTCCACTTCCAAAAGAATTTTAGGAGGAATTGTTTTGTGATTTCTTTTTGTGGTACTACCGGGCTCAAACTCATCGTAAGAAGTTGGTACGTATCGCAATTTCAATTTCAGCTCTTGCTTAAACTTCGTTTGCAAATACTCGTTGGCCGATTCTATAATGTTATTTAAATAGGCTTCGAATTCCTCATTAAACTCTACTATTCGTTGCTTAAACCGGGGGTAGTCCGGATGGCGCATAACAGTCCTTGGTTGCATCCCCGGCTTTAAAAATAGCCACCAGTCAAGTGCATTGGTATTCCCAGGAGATATCTCCTTGGTAAAATTAATGAACACGAGAATTTCCTTTTCAAATAAGGGAAATAGATCGATTTGATCTCGGTTACTAAAATCATATATTCTTGAAAGCAGACGATAATTAATGAAATCACTTGTTTGAGCAATTTCCTTGACGACAGAATCGGTTTTGGTATTAATTAAATTAAACGATATCTTTTTAGTTAATACAGATTGATGTTCGTCCTCCAGATCTACGATAATGGCTCCTTCCGCAGGAGCAGCGGTAAATCGGTTCACCAAATTTTGAGGATCAGCTAAGTCGAAGTACTTCTTTATATCGGCATCGTTAGATTTGAAAACACTTTGCAAAAAAGTAAATAAGCCCCAATAGATTGAGCTTTTCCCGCTTCCGTTTTCTCCATACAGCAATAGATTTTTCCGGTTCAATGAGATTTCATTGTCACCGTAGAAAAACTTAAAGTTATTTAAATGTATTTTACTTATTCGCCGCATTCGAAAACTGCTTAATTGGCATTAATAAAGGAGCCATTCTAATATCCATGAGTTTCAGATTGTTTCGAACGGTATTATCCTTTTGCCTAAATTTTTGATAAAATACTTGGATGGACTTCTCGATTTCCTTCTTTGTCATTTTTAAGTCTTGGATTTCCTGACTTACAAATTTTGAAATTCTTACATCCTCCTTTTTAAAGTGAGCAGCGAGATAAAGTTCATAAACCATTGCATCCATAATCTCTTCAAACTGCTGGATTAGGTGACTGTTCGGTACGTATTCATTCAGCTGCTTCTTCTCATCTAAGCCGTTTAAATACAAAAGACAATTGGAAATGAAAATAAACGGCTCCTGTTGTTCTTTATCAATAATTGGAATAGGAATCTCTCTTAATTCAGCAAGCGTAGTCTGACGAAAATCATCTTTAGTTGCAATTGACGAAATGTTTAGATAAATGAAAGAAACCAATCGGCTCGCCATTAATCCTAAAAGAAACTTTATATCAAATCTTTTATCCGTGGACAAAAATGGATTGATGTCCTTTTTAAACACCATTTTTTCCTCTGTGTATCCAACTGATAACCGATCCTGTCTATTAATAATGCGACGTATCAATAGTTTTGCATCCGCATTATAGAATTTTTTTAATGAAGGCTTATCATCTAAGCTCGTGTAATAAACGTCTTCTACCTTTAAAAGGTAATTGTACACATTTCCTTTATTTAAAAATGGAAAGTGTTTCTCTTCATCAGGTTTTTGAATTTTTTTGAAACTGCTTCCGGCCAAGCCTTGAGTCGACATAGTAATTTCGCCTAACGAAATAAAATTGCCCAGGTCGTTAAGTATTTTATAAACGAAAGGATTAAGTATTACTTTATACTTTGGCTTTAATATTAACGAATTGACTATTGTCGTAAACTCAATATTGTCTAACGTTGAGGGAGAGTCCTTTTTGTTGTAACTGTAAATATCGTAGTGATCTGTCACGCCATTTTTCAGAAAGTAGATTGCCGTTTCAACATAAGCATCAGGAAAAATATTAAATGGAAGATTAATCAGTTTCATTAATCCCTTCTCTTCGAAAATGTATTCTCTGAAAACAGAATAGTTTTCCCCTGTCTGCCATGTAACTGGAGCAATATAGGCAAGTATGCCGCCCGGTCTTAAAATGGTAAATGCTTCAACTATGAACAATACGGAGGTCTCAAATTTCCGTTCAAATTGCTCATACTTATACCTGAAATACTCTCTATGTTGTTCACTAAAATCTTCCAAAGGAATATAAGGGGGATTACCAATTATAGCATCGAAACCAATAAAATCACCCTCGTTATCCAGTACTTCCGGGAATTCGAATCTCCATTCAAAAGCATTTCTATAAAAGACATTACTTAGTATTTCTTCTTTCTCGACTTTAACTTTTTCAAAAGCTTTTTTTGCTTTCTCGAATTTGACCAAAAGCTCTTTAGGTATTTTTTCTTCCCATTGACGTTTTGCGTTAATATCAGACTCGAGGTTAATTACTTTACCTCTTGCTTTAGCCAGCTTATCTTTGAACGACTCATCAAGAGTATCTTTGAACGCTTCTTTTATTTTTGAAATAATATCGGAAATTTCCTTTTTTTTCTCTCGGTCATTAGTCGTTTTGTAATCGTGTACGGCCTTTTTATAATCCTGAATAGTATAATCGATATTCTTGAAAGCGCTTCTTAAATCGTCCTTGACATTAAATCTGTTTATTAAAGAATCGCCGCACTTGATATTAATATCAATGTTAGGCAATGTCTCAAGCTCGGCGTAGTTACTCTCTTTTGTATAATACGAATGCTTCAATAATTCTATCCACAAGCGCAGTCGACAGATCTTGACTGAGTTGGGATTGATATCAACTCCAAATAAACAGTTTTCAATTATAATTTCCTTTTCGTGGAACAAAGACTCCTGCACTCGCTGGCTTTCCGGGCTCTTTGGATTATAATCAAATAGCAAGCCTTCTTCATCAGTAACGATCAACTCGTCATTAACTACTTCGAAGTGGTAATCACGAAGCATTTTGCCCCTTCCATCAACTAAAACTTTTAATTCTCCTTTGACACAAATTATTTCATTAAGGGCAGACACCAAGAAGTGCCCTGAACCAACGGCGGGATCGCATACTTTTATTGAGTTGATAATTTCATTTGCCTCTTTTTTATCCTCAATTTTATTATAAATTTCTTCAATTGATCCACACTTCCATCCTTTGGCTTCATTGAATTTAGAAATGATTACCTGCCGGATTGTTTCCTTACACATATGCATGGTAACGAAACCTGGAGTAAAAAAGGAACCTTCCTTGTATCCATTGATCTTTTCAAATATAAGGCCTAATACTGAAGCATTAATTAATCCTTTATTCTCCTCTTGAATTGCTTCTGAACCTACAGAACTGAAATCATAAGAATTCAAAAATTCAAGAAGATATTGCAGAGTAGGAAGTTCTTTTGTTTTTTTTCGGCGATCAGATTTAAGTAAAATTGAACGCTCAAAAAGCGGCAATGATAATCGATTATCCAACAATCCGATGTCAAAAGTTGTGCGCTCCAATTCAGTTCTTTCAAATAAAGAACTGTTCAAATAAGGAACATTTTTGAATTTGTCTTTTAAGTGATTATAGCGATTTGAAGGCCTTTCAGCTAAAACCTGAAAAAACAGATTCGCTAATTCATCAAAATCAAAAATGAAATTCGAATTAAGGAATAGGTATTGTCGGTCTCCTTTATGGTAGGTTGCTAATTGAGCTTCTAAAAGTTTGATAAAAAGAACTCTGTTAATCCATGTGATTGATAATTCAAGCGCAATATTGAACAGTTGCTCATCCTTATCCGCTCCAAATAGCGAAGCATTGGTCATCGACCTCAAACAATCTCTATCTTTAAGTTTTCGAATAGTATTTTCGATCAAGGAGGCTTCATCCGCCTGTTTTTTTTGAGTAATTAATTTTTTACCGCCATCTTTAATTTCTTCCAGCCCTACTATGTGCAAAAGTTCAGTATAGAATTTCGTATCAAGAGAGTTACTGTCATTCGCAAAAGGCTGTTTAAGTAAATGAACAGGGGAAAATATTTTAAACAAGGCGATTAACTTAGTATCACCAGCAAATATTTTTTTTACAGGATCATAATACTCTCGCAGATCTATTTTCGTGCCGATTAAGATTTCATCAATCGATTCTAAGAACGGCTGTGCAATACTTTCATAAAAGAAACGTGTATCATTACCACTCGCTTTCCAATTATCATAGTCTCTTCTCAGTTTAGAATTACGAAACACATTTTTTTCGAACCAAACTTCATCAAAAATAAACCACTCAAAAATATTAGTGACTACCAAGAACCTGAGATCAATATTTTGATGATCTACACGTTCACGCAAATAGTAAAGGATTAATTCGTGAAGAGCTTTCACATTAGATTTTGAATCGGTAAGCATCTCCAGTCTGTTTACTGGCCTTTTAACTTCGAATAGAACTCCAACAGGTTCTTTTGCCGATTTGCCTGTGTGTATAACGAGATCATTTCTACCTTTTGTATTTACTTCATGATTCTCTTTATACCATGTTTCCTTTAAAAAGTCCGAAATGATGTTTTTTGAATTCTCCTCCGACTCTTCTGTATTAACTCTTTCTAATAAACGAACTAAGTTGGCTTTCAATTTTTCAATATCATTCCGACCTACCTTTTCTTTCAGGTAGGCTTTATTCAAAGATTTACTTGCGTTTATTGTGGTGATCTTCATTTCTTAATTATATCTTTTTTCGCAATCTCCAAAGCTCTTATGCCCGCATCAGTATCCGTAATTACCTCAAGAATCCTATCTGCTATCCATAGTGATAACAACTCTTTTGAATCAGCTTTTAGTAATTCTGACAATTTCATCACTTGTTCTCTTTTAGGTTTGCGCTCACCTCTTTCCATTTTACTTAGAAAGGCAGTATCTACTTCAATAGAAGCAGCTACTTGTCTTAGCAATAAACCTTTAGTCTCTCGCAACTTTCTCAATTTCTCTCCAAAATGATTCATTTTGTTTGGGATTGACTTGTCAAATTCTGACAAATGTACTTTTCCTGATGCAAATGAACGAAGAATGGTCTAAGTATTTTTCAACACTTTAGTAAGGTGGCGGTAATGGTAGTTATTGGAAGGTATTGTAGATCGAAGAATACTCTTTTTTAAGCTCGCCCGACTTATCGATCCATTCCGGCAAGACATAGTAGAGTGATCGAATACCTGGCACTTTGATCTTTTTAATGCGACCGGATTTCACCGCACGGTTTAAAGTAACGGTGAGATTGTTCCTTGGCTTTGTATAGTCTTTAAAATGCGTGTCATGCTTCCGCAACAGCTTATCCAGTTCTTCAGAAGTAAGGGGTTTCTTATTTAATGTGAGTAGGAAAGCGATCTTGGTTGGGTACGACCACTTCTGTTTGTAATCCGTTTCCGCAAGCTCTATTTGCGATCCTGAACCAGCCCCTGATCCACCATTCTTCGCAATTTCTCCCATCTCATCAAGGCCAGCCCGAAGCTGAAGAACGTAGTCGATTAGGTCTTCCCGGCTCCAACTCTCAAATTCAAGATAAACCTGCTTATCCTTTTCCCGTTTGTATCTATTTTGCCAGTCCTTTTTTGCAGTCATGAGATAAAAGTACGAATTTTTTGCTTTGAATAGCCAAATTATAACATACTTTTTCTATTTGAATACTATTTATATAACTAATTTATAACATCAACATACTACTAAAATAGCATAAAAATTTACTTCCAGTTTTACTTTAACGAGACAAAATTAACGGGTCTCTGAATCAACAACTTAGTCAATTTTAATATCAATTTTATGCACCGTTTTTAATTTATATGCAGTTTTATTCTACATTTGTTTTGCCAACGATTAAAAAATGACTGCATCTGAAAAAATAAATCCGAAAATGTTAACCCTCGCTCGTGAAGCACGTGGATACTCCCAAGCTGATCTTGCAGAAAAGTCCGGTGTAAGCCGTTCTAACATTTCACGCTTTGAACAGGATAGCATTCAAATGTCCAGCGACCTACTGAACAAAATCATGGGCGTATTAAAATTTCAGGACTCTCTTTTTTATGCGGACACGGACATACTCCCGCCCGCATTATACCGCAGACGTGATACCGTGCCCGCAAAAACAATGATGCAGATTGATGCGAACATTAACTTGTATCAGATGAACATTGCCCGTTTACTGAACGCAATGAAAAAAGAAGCAGTAAGCATTCCATCGCTTCCCATTTCTGAAACAGGATCGCCGGAAGCGGCAGCAACTAAACTCCGCAAGCTATGGAAGCTGAGTAAAGGCACAATTGAAAACTTAACGCAGGTGTTAGAGGAACAAGGTATTCTTACCATAGTGATTGATTTTGGAACTGAACGTGTGGACAGCAGAAGTATTTTGATCGAGGATAAATTCCCGGTGATCTTCTACAATAAAAAACTCCTGGGCGACCGTTTGCGTTTTACATTGGCTTATGAATTAGGTCACATTGTAATGCACACTCGCACTTCCCTGAACACTTTTACAGACCTGTCGAAAGAAACAAATTCATTTGCAGCAGAATTTTTAATGCCGAAGGATGATATCCTGAAAGACTTAAACGAGAATTTGGATTTGGATCTGCTGGCAAGGTTAAAAGGGAAATGGAAAGCATCGATGCACGCCATACTTTATCGTGCGGTGGATTTGCAAGTGATCACAGAAAACCAAAAGCGTTACCTGATCAATCAGTTCAATGCTTTAAAGATCAGAAGACGGGAACCAAAGGAACTCGATCTTGTGATTGAGAAAGGACGATTGCTTCGTGATCTGATCACCACCTACCGGACAAAACAAAAAATGAACATGAAAGAGATCGCAGAATTTTTCCATCTTTTCGAAGATGAGTTTTTAGAGCGATACAATTAATTAGTAACAAAGTAAATTTAGATAAGATGAGTAATGTAACAGTTGAAATCAGGCCTTACAAGAATAAGGAGCTGCGTAGTATGTACGGAATGGACGGAAATGAGAAAGCATTTAAAAGGATGACCGATAAATGGCTTCATCTGACAGGAAAACGACAGGGACAATTTTGGGATACGCATCAGGTAAAAATACTTTTTGAAAAATGCGGAGTACCGGGAACGTTCCTCGCTGATGAATTGGAAAAGCATAATTCTAAAACTGATAAAGCAGCATAACCTAAAACTTTTTTTATGAAATTAATTTAATGGCCGGATGATATCCGGCCTTTTGCATTTTATAATTCTCCAATAGTTTTCCTTTCCATTCAATACCCGCCAAACTCGGAAAAACTCCGCCCACTTCGTCTTTTTCACTCCGAACACCGAATTCTCCGGTAGAAAGTTTCCCAATGTTACTATGGTCGGCAAAACACCGCCAAACACGGGAAAGCCCTTTTTCGTTGCTGCAACTTTGTATCCGAAAGCAAGAGAAATCACGAAAAATTAATCATAAAAAAAGAAAAGATGAAAACGACACAAAGAACAGCAGCGAAAAAGCAAAGCAGAAAAAGAACAAGTAAAATCATTCAATTAAATGCCTTCCGTACGCCTTATACAAAGGACACAGATAAAATGATCACCGGCTTATTGAATGTAGCGCAAGCGGGATTATGGCCAAATCAAAATTTCTCCGAAAAAGAAAAAACAGTTTTTAAAGAACTGATCGCAGATCATTTCTCAAACGGAAAAAGCGACAAACGAAATTTCAAAGAACTGCTGGAGCGTATTTGTTTAGTCAAGCGTTACGTTGCACGAAAAAGAGGAAGATACATTTCCAAACCACAGGATTGGTTAAACATCCATTACCCATTGGGACTTGCCGGAACAAGCGCATGGTTGGAAAGAGTAAATGAAGTTCGCTCGGATGTTCCTGAATACAACAAGGGGATTCAAACATTCGCTAAAGCGGTTCTTTCCTTCATTGAAAGTCCAGGAGAGAACACCATTCACAAATACCGCAAACAACTGATCGCTCAAAGACAGTTTGATCTTTTGCAAGTATTCTATACCACCATCATTAACCTTCAATTCTCTCTTTAAATGGAAACAACAGAAAATACAACAGTAAAATTTGTGATGAAAGCCTACACTAAAAAAGAACTCCGCTTACTCTATGGAAATATACCGGAGTCCACCTTCAGGCGATGGCTCAAACAAATTCCTGAAACGGCCAACACAGGAAAAAAGAACTGGCTCGACATTCATCAGGTAGCAGCCATTTTAAAAGTAAGAGGCGTGCCGGGAGAAAGAGAATTCAAATAAAACACTCTTCAATAACTACCAATGCCTACCTATTAAAATCAATGTACTAAAAACCGGGGATAGGTCTCAAACCCTTGATACACCTTTGTCTCCGCAAACGATAAAAACCGAATTAAAAAAAGAAAAATGAAAACTATACAGATAAAAAACTTTCACATCCCAACCTTCTTACTGGAGAGTCTTCAGTTAGAAAGTGAGATCAACGAAACAGAAAAATTAATCGCACACCTGAGTGCAAAAATGACACGGCTAAAAGAAGAAGCGCAGATGCTTGATATCATCAATGAAACAATTAAGCAATTCCAATTGATCGTTCCAAAAGCCTACCCGGAGATCAATGACAACACCGTTGTTAAGGAAATGCTGGAAGAGTTGCACATCGCAAACTTCGAATCCTTTGATGAACTCATGGAACTGATGGCTGAGATTCTCTTCAGAATTTATTTCTCTGAAGGCGAAGACAAAGTGTTTGATGCAAAGTACGCAGACTACTTCGACCGCAAAAATTGCCAGGCACTTGCAGCAAACGGAATCTTCATCACCGAAAAGTGGATGGGACAATTAGTACGCTGCCTGAATGCAAAAGATGCCAACGAGGATATGATCCTGCACAACCTTACACCGGAGTGGTTATGGCCACGCTGTTTCAGAATGCTGCTGGAACTCTACAAACTCACTCAGGAGTCAATCAACAATAAACAAAATGGAAAAACCACAAGCAACTGACAGCAGCAGCAATATGTTTCTCACCGGAACAATTCTGCTGGCAAACATGGACTATTCGGGGCTTACGGATTATGCCGTGAAAGCCCTGATCGGAGGAGCAATTTGGATGTGCTTCAAGATCGCAGGAGATTATTTCAGTGAACGAATGAAAAAAAAGTAAAATGGAAGTTTGGAAAAAAATAACAGTAGGAACCTTGGCCGGAGGAGTGATCATCGGAGGAATCATATTCATTCCGAAACTGATCAAGCTGAAAAATGCCTCGCCTGAATTGGATGTGATCCCGACAGCGAAAATTCACAAGCTGGATTTCACAGGCATCACCATCCGCATTGATGTTCAACTGAAAAATCCAACTACCGCTGCTTTTAAAATGAAGTATCCCTATATCCGGCTCTCCTATAAAGGTTCCGTGATTGGCACTTCTCAATCGGTGAACAAGGATATTGAAATGCCCGGCTTCGGTGAAGCCAACATCACGCAGATTATGATGCACATACCCATCACCAGCGTGCTTTCTATGGCGGGGTCTTTACTGAAAGCGGTGCAGAACAATACCGAAGTTAAAGTTGACATCACAACGCTCACGCGCATTGATCCTTATTGGGAATACGATGAGGATAAAAAAGAATGGAAACGCCTGATCAATCTTGGCAAAAAAAGTTTGATCCCTTACAACAAAGAACAAGCAGTAACACTAAGAAAGCAGAAGTAATTAATGGAACGCAGAGAAGACATAAAAGTTAGACCTGGATATGAGTACGATCACTATTTCCCAAAAGCGAAACTCATCACCATCACCAAAAAGAAAGGAGCGACCGTTGCCGACACGTTGCTGCTGATCCCTGCGGTGGTTCGTGAAACCTTGTTCCATACAAAACGCTTTGCTGGTGAAGTGATCAAGGCCGACACACTTGAAGAGACGTGCAGAAACCTTTGGCAGTTTGTAACCGATCACATCGCTTACAAAAAAGATGAGGACGGCAAAGAGCAGGTTCGCTCACCAGCCCGTGCATGGCATGACAGGCACAACTCCGATGAGAACGGAGAACCAATGGGAGTCGATTGTGATTGTTACACAGTATTCATCTCCAGCGTTCTTTCAAACCTTAACATCAAACATAAATTAAGAATAACCAAGTACAGCGAGAATCACTTTCAACACATCTACCCCATCGTACCGCTTGAAAATGGAAGCTACATCACAATCGATTGCGTGGTAAGATCATTTGACTATGAAGAACCCTATACTGAAAAAAAAGACACAAACATGGATTTAGAATATCTGAACGGTGTAACAGACACCAGCAATTACAAGGTAGGCGACTCCCAAGACTTTATGGGTCTTATGGGTGAACAGGAAGCACTCGCCGAGTTGGGAAAAATATTTAAGCGTAAAGCCGCTTCGGGAGGAGGCGGTGGCGCACCCAAAAAGAGAGGACTCTTTAAACACAAGGCTGAAGGCGAAAACGGTGGAAAGAAAAAAGGCAAGGTAAAAGAATTTCTGAAAAAAGGACTTCACGTTGCCAACCGATTAAACCCCGCAGCTGCAACACTACGTGCAGGAGTATTGGCAGCGATGAAGCTGAACTTTATGAAAATCGGTGGGCAAATCCGCTACGCATATCTCACCGAGGATCAAGCCAAACAAAAAGGTTTAATCATGGATCGCTACGCCAAGATGAAACGCATCAGAGAAAAACTGGAAAAGATTTTCTACGGTGCAGGTGGTAAACCTGAAAATCTGAAAAAAGCGATCCTAACCGGACGTGGCAATCGGAACAAAGAAGTTCCGGTGAATGGTTTGGGATATATCTACAATGAAAATGTAGAGGGCTTGCATGAGGATATGCCTTTGTCACAATTGATCGGACGTGATATGTACTCATCAGAAATGGAAGGAGTGCATGGCTTGGGCGAACTTGGAGAGCCAGCGACAGCAGCAACCATCGCAGCAGCCACAACTGTTCTAACAACCATCGCTGCGCTGATCAAAAGCGTGGGCAGCTTAGTGCCGAAGAAAAAAGGTGCGGATGCAGGTGGTGGCGATTCCGGTGGCGGTGATGGCGGTGGTGATTCAGGTGGAGAAAGCAGTGGCGGTGATTCAGGTGGAGATTCTTCATCTGACAACGGATCGGACAACTCTTCTTCTGATTCGGGTTCCGATGATTCTTCCGGTGGAGGAAGTGATGAAGGCACAAATGGATCAACCGGCAAAAACACTCCGGCCACAACTAAAAAGAAAGCAGCAGCAAACGATGACGGCGGTAGCGATGATGACGATGCAGGAGATGGCGACAGCGGAGGCAGCTCACAGAAAAAAAGTGCAGCGAAAAACGATGGGTCAAATGCCAAACCTTCTTTTTGGGAGAACAACAAAAAGTGGATCAAGCCTGTGGGCATCGGTGTTGGTTCTTTGGGATTGATCGCTTTGATCTACCACCTTTTAAAACCTAAACCAAAGCCCGTGCATGGCATACCTACCAAACGAAAAAAGAAAAAGTCCGGGAATATTTTAAACGGACTGAATGGAAAGAAAGGAGGTAATCATCAGGCGAGAAAACACAAGCCAAAGGAAAAAAAGAAAGTGGTTACCCTGCTTTAAAAACGAAAACAAGAATTAAAAAAAAGAAAACATGAGCAACACAAAGAAAAATCACTACGTGCAAAAAGAAAGACAAAAATCCCTTACCGGGACAAGCTCTGCACACGAAGTGGAAACCAAGCACGATTTTAAAAAGACCGCTGCTTATACCGGAAGGGATATTCTTTTCGGGGCAATAGGCGGAAGCCTTGCTGGTGCTGTCGTTGGTCGTTCTTCTCTGCTTGTCGGAATTGCAGTAACAGGTGCAGGACATTATTTCGGAAGCCCATCAGCAGCAATGTTTGGTGTAGGTATGATGGCTTCAGGAGGATACCAAACTGTAAGTGCAGCGATGAACGGAACAGAGAAAGAAGGCATCGAAGGAATCAAAGAACGCTTTGGAAATTTTAAAGAGAACCTGAAACGCCAGTTGTTCCTCGATAAAATTATCTCTGCGAAAAAAGAGAAAGAGAAAAGTGATGATGATGATTCCACCAACGGTGTGGGCGAAGTTCAATACTTCAAACATCCCAGCAGCGAGGAAGTCAACGGAAAAGAACTCGACTTTTCCGAAGCCAACCGGATCGAACAACAAATCGAGCAAAGCGGAAAACAGTTCGCACAAATGAATGGAATGTCTGATGACTTCTCAGGAACAGAAGAAGACGTAAGCGGTACCGAAGATGATGTAAACGGAACCGATGGTCTTGAGGGCGAAGACAGGATCATGTAAAAACACCCAAGTAAATAAGTTCAATTTTTCAGGAAGGCATCTGTGGTGGAATGCCTCCCTTAGAAGAGAACTGCCTAAAAAAAGAAAAAGTTAAACCATTAAAACAAAAAACAATGTTAGAATTAGAAGGACTCAATGAATACAACAACTCAGGCGCACTCTTAGGATTAGATGCCGTTGAGCATGAAGAATTGCTGGGAGCATTAAAGCGCATGAACCCGATCCAGCGCATGAAAGTGATGAACAAGCTGGCCGGAGGAGTTCCCGCAAGCAGAGGATCACGTGCGGAAATGGAAAAGCATTTCTCTGAATTACCACAGCACATTAAAGACGGTTTATTGAAGGGAGATCTGCGCCTTGCAGACACAATCATCTACAGCCGTAAGCAGGTGAACTCAAAAACTGTGAAGCTGTTCGAAACCCAGGATGTGAAAGAGGTAGGTATCCGCAATATCAGCAATGCGAAATTGCCGAAGAACCAAGCCTTGTTGGTAAGCGGAATTTTTCTGCTTGCTGCAACTGCCGAGAACATGACCTCCGATAAAATCATCGCTGCGAAGTATGATAAGATCGAGGACTATGCAGCCATTGCCAACGGAGAGTTCACCCTGAAGGCAAACAAGAAGATCATCATGACCGATGTGGACAATGCCATCTTCAAAACCAATAACAATCATGCCGTTCCAATTGGTTACTACAAGCTGGCAAACCCACGCATGATTCAGGATGACATCCTTCTTGAAGCAACCGTAGAGTTGGGCTCGCTGGATGGGATCGATACCGCAAAAACAGTCCTGTATGTGGGCTTACACGGTACGATCACTACTCCATAGTAGAGCCGGGTTTAAAGTTCCATGCTCGGAGTTTGAAAGAACCGAGAGCATGGAACAACAAACCTTCACCATTAAAAAACAAAAGAGATGATAAAATTTTTTTCAAAAGACTTCGACGTGCAGGTAACTGCGGCAGGTCAAACGGTAAAGAAAACATTTGAGTTGGACAAGAGTGTAAAGACGATCACGCATTACACCATTCTCTCTAATCGCGAGGACTTGACATACTACCGAGGATCATTCCGGCTGGAGATCAACAAAGATGAGATCGTCCCTGACGGATACAGCACAAAGAAAATCATGTGCTGGCCAACAGTAAGTGCAAACGACCGCTTAAAGAGCATTGGCAGAAGAAGCACCGGGAACGGACTGATCACTTTTGAATACACCGATACCAATGATGGCCTCACCGCTTTTGTACCCTACACAGTTTCATTAAGTGTGGAAGGAGAAAGGGATACAGACTAATGGTCGCAGGGCGACTCCCATTAAGAAATAATAGAAATGAAGAGAGCAAGACTAATCATAAAAGAAGTGCAGATCACAAAGCATGGCGAGATCAAAAATTTTCAGATCAAGCTGCCTAAAAACGTGAAGCGAATTGTTGCGGTGGAAACTGATGTTCGGATTGATTTAAGAATCGAAGGTATCAGTATCGGAGATATCAAGCCAGCACCACGATTTGAAACGTTACCCGTGATCGAGCCTAAAGCCTCTGCGGTAGGGAGTGGTTCACGAGGTGTGCCATTTCTGTCCTGGACTCAGCAACAGAATCCTGTCATGGGAAAGTTGAAGCTGAAAAGCATGGAGCGCACATACATCTTTTATGAAGAGTGGTTGCACTTCATTCTATTCAACGGAGGAATACCGGACATGAGCATGGGTCTGTTCGCACGAAGTCCCATCTCCCTGAACAAAAACAGGCAAGCCAAAAAAGTGGACGTGCCAGTGGAAACAACCATTGTAAATGGAATCTACGAAGACACCATTGGCAATTTCCTCAAAAGAGATATCGCTTACACAGTGAAAGTATTTGTGTGGGTAGAAACAGAAGAGGATACAGACGGAGTCGTGTTTGATTTTCAGAACGAACCGGGCGAAGTAAAAAAGGACGAAACAGTAAACGAGAAATAAAATGGTAAAAGAATTAATCTCTGAATTCATCCGAAGCCGGATGGAAAAACTGAACTACGGAACGGAATACTATATCGATTTCCACCACTTCGTTCTTCAGCCCGGACAGCATAAGGATGTTGAAGCATATAATGATCTCTATGTTTTGGTGGAGCCTGTTGAGAATGTGAACATCAAATCCGAATTCGGAATGTTCGATCTCAGCTTTGACCGGATTGATGAATTGCAATACGTGCATCAGGGATTTATCTCCATTCAAAATTACTCTAAAACGGTCAGCCACGTCCAGTTCGTGCAAGTAACACCCATTTTAAGAACAAAGAAGTAACATGGCAACAACAGAATATAAAGCATACGATCAGGGCGAAGTGGAAAGCATCCGTTTGATGCTGGAAGCAGAAGCCAAAGAAGGAACGCCACTCTGCTTTGATGTGAAGGTGAACGGCAATACCCGGATTCACAAGACCAACAAGGTGGAACGCTTTAACGAACTCTACAATTTCATCAACGATACCACAAAGGAATTGGTGATCAATGTTTATCCCGATCCCAACAACAACAACCGCAAGGAATGGTACAAATATACTTTCGGAAAAATCGAAGAGCCATTAAGCGGAATCGGTGACATGGAACAGAAACTCAATGAGCGCATGAAAGCCTTTGAAGAGAAACAGGCAGCAAAACGCATCGAGGAGAAACTCAAAGACACGCAGGATCAGCTGAACCAAGCGGAAGATTACATCCGTATCCTTGAGGACAAACTGGAAGCAGCCAAAATCAAACCGAACCACTTTGGCGAATGGGACTTAGGTAAACTCGGAAGCAGCATCATTGAAGGCGTAGCAATTCACCACCCTAAAATTTTGGAAAAAGTGCCTGTGCTAAACGGGATCGCCAAAGTGATACAGGAGGATGTAAAAAACAAACCACAACAATTGAATGGTTCTTTTGAAGGTGATGTGAGTTTCAAAGCGAAAGGAAAAACGCAGGAACGCTCTCCCGAAGCTGAAGCGCACGAACATACTGTAAGGCAGCTTGCTGATTTTATCGGGGAACACTTCGATGAGAAGCAGCGCAGAATCCTGGGTTTGGTGATCGTGGAACTTGGAGAGAATACCAGCCAACTGCAAACGGTAGCGGAACTTTTGAATATCGATATCAATGCGGCATTTGAAGAGAGCGAAGAAGAACAGGAAGATTAACCACAAAGAAAAAGCAAGATGAAAAAATTTGAATTTGAAATTACGATCAGCGCACCGACCGAGCAGGACGCAGTCAGTAAAATGAAAGCCCTGAATGCGCTGGGCAAACACTTGAGTCTTTCAGAATTACAAGCCTTGGCAAATACAGTAAGCAGCCCGACTGCGCTGGCCATCGCTAAAAGCAAATTAGGATTGAGTTAAAAGAAACGAATTGAACCAGATCACTACATATCAGCCACAGCAATTACCAGCTACAAACGAAGCGCAGCCAAACCCTGCGGGAAACAATGTTGTTACCACCACTACACAACAAACTCCCAATGGAACATGGACGCTGAAAGAAAAACTCATATTCGGTTTGCTTGGCTTAGTAGGTATCGGAGGTACAGTTTGGCTGGGTAAAAAAATCATCCTGAATGCCCGGTCTAACAAAGAACAGAAAAACACTTTCGAAGACGGATCTTCAGCAACCATCGCCAAGCAGATTAAAATGGCTTTTGAAAACGATGGCTGGTGGGGAACAAACACAACTGCTCTGCGAGAGACTTTGGTTTCAGTTCAATCACAGGATGATTGGGATAAAGTAATTAAGTCGTATGAAAAACTTTACAGCACGCCAACTGAAAAGGCTAATCTGCTAAAAGATTTGAGCGATGAGTTACAGTCCACCGAATACAACGAGATGCTTCAGATCATCAATGCCAAACCAAAGAAGCGTGGGCAGGCTCCAGCGGGAAATCAATACCGTGCGTGGGCTAAACGACTGAAAGCAGCATTTGATAAGGAGTACGGCTTCTTGCCGGGAACAGACGATGCAGCGATCACCGCCACCTTCAATGAAATACCAACGCAAGCGGCATTCATACAAACCGGAGTGGAATACAAAAGACTCTACGGAACAAATATGCTGGATGATCTGAACGGAGAATCGGAATTCGGACAATACGATGAATGGATGGCCATCATCGTGAAAAAAAGAAAACAGTAAGCAAAAGTCAAAATGGAAGCAAACGCAACAATACAAAATAATCAGGAAGCATCTGCAAAGAAAAGCAGAACCAAAAAAGTGGTGCTGTTAGGGCTTGGAACTTTGGCTTTAGGAACACTTGCTTTTTTCGGCTTCAAACATTTTACAAAAAAACAAAACGAAAACAATGACGAAACCGATCAAACAACTGATGATTTGGATAGCAAAACGACTGTTCAGAATCCTCCTCGTAATAAGCCTCGTACCGGCTTACCTTCTCCTGGCATTGGCGATGCCTTTCCTTTGCGCTTCGGCTCTAAAGGAGATAAAGTTAGACTTCTTCAGCAGGCTCTTATCAGAACCTATGGTGCTGGTATTCTTAAAAAGTTTGGTGCAGATGGAGACTTCGGCTCAGAACTTCAATCCGCACTCAGAAGCAAAGGATATGGAGTTCCGCTTTCGGAATCCGAATACAACAAAATCACCGGGAAAAAAGAAGAAGCACAAACACCGCCACCGCCACTCGTAACATTTGATCCGGCTGCGATTGCCAAAGCGATCTATACCGCAATAACCGGAAAGGATTTTAATACGACCATCACTCTTTTAAAAGCGATCAAAAGCACAACAGATTATTCCTTGGTAAGTGAACAACTAAAAAACAATTACCGCATCGCCGGAGTAAGGCAAACGCTGGTAAACGCATCACTTGGCACATTCACCGAGAGTTCTCAAAAAGCAAAAGTGCAGGAAGCCTTTAAGAACATGGGATTAAAATACGATGGCACAAAGTGGTCACTCAGCGGGTTCAGAAATAACACTTAACGAAAAGAACAAATGAAAATTAACAGGAACATAAAATTCATCGTGATCCATTGTACTGCGACTCCTTCCAATACCACGATTGAATCCATCAAACGCTATTGGAAAGAGCAACGTGGCTGGGGAGATACTCCGGGCTACCATTACATCATCGAGCGCAACGGAAACATTGTTCAATTGCTGGATGAAAAACAAAACAGCAATGGTGTTTACGCCCACAACTCGGCCTGTATCAACATCGCTTACATCGGTGGAATTGACAAAGACGGAAAGCCAATGGACAACCGATCCGATGCACAAAAGCACGCCATGTTCGATAAGATCGTGGAATTGACGGAGAAGTACAAAGGCGTGGAAGTATTAGGCCACAGGGATTTTCCCGGTGTAAAAAAAGCCTGTCCTTCTTTCGATGTAAAAAAATGGCTTTCAGAATACGAGCCGGATTTAGAAAGCGCAGAATAATAAAAAGAAAAAGAGAGAAAAATGATTCTGCAAAAAATGAAAGCGATAATGAGGCACAAGGGCTTCAAAATATTCAGCCGTCCCTTTGAACTTAATATAGTAGGACTTAGAAGTAAAAGCACAATCCCGAATCGCTTTGATGATGAGATTCACATCTTTTACAAAGTATCCAATTTGAACTGGTATTATCACATCTTCAAAGCCACCACCGATCCGGGGACGTTTTGGCTTCGGCAGCCGCTGCAACCGCAGGGCACAGCGATCCTTCAGGAAGGGCAGTTCCTTAACGCTTACGGTATGGGCTTGCATCGAGGGAAGTACCTTGCACTCGTGCAGACTGGACCCGTTGCAATCATTAGGGACTATAACAGGGACGCTATACTGGATTTTAACAATGGAAATAAGACAACAGGTTATTTCGGAATTAACGTACATCGTGCTAATAAAACAGGGACAACTAAAACTATTGATAAAAATTCAGCCGGTTGTCAGGTCTTTGAGAATGCAGACGATTTCTCCCTTTTCCTCAAGCTTTGCCAAAAGCATAAAAGTTTATACGGTAATCGCTTTACTTATTCCCTAATCGACTTCCGTGCAGTAAGAAGACAAAACGCAAGGTATGTGGCAGCAGGGATTGGCATCGCAGGGCTACTCGGATTAGGAATCCTCGCCATCACACAAAAAGAAAAAATAAAAAACATCGTGGAAGAAGTCGGTGATTTCTTTTCAGATATCATTCAAACAAAAAATAATTATGAACCTCAAACAGATCATTCATCAAATCCTTCAGGATAAAGACGGCAACTTTTCGCTCCGTGAAGCCATTGCCTTAATCTATGTGCTTATGAGCATTATCGCTTGGGTATCGCAGCAGTTCTTTGGAATGCCCGTGCCGGAGTATATGTTTTATTCCTTCATCAGTATGATCGGGGCAGCAGCCTTTGGTTACTCTCTCGAAAGGAAAAGCGGAAAAGAATAAAGTCCAGGAGACGAAAAAAATAATTCACTCATCAATTAAAAAAACAATATGAAAACAGTTTATATCATCATCGCCTTTTGTGCGGGGCTATTTTTAGGACACCTTTTGTTTCCAACCGGAAAAACGATAAAGCCTCCAATTGCAGAAGCAGTCCAGCAAACGAAGGATAAATTAAATAAGATCGACTCGGCCATGTTTGAAGGCAAGGTTCAGTTTCTTCAGCAGAACGACAGCCTGAAGCGAAAACTTGAAGTTGCCAATAGTCTTTTGAGCATACACAAAAGCCTGTTGTTCTCTGAACGAAACAAAGTAGACCAACTCACGGGCAGGATCACAGCTTCGGCTTCTACTCAACGCGACAGTACGCTTGCCGATAGTCTTTGCACGGAAATAAATTCGTTAAACGCAAAAACAGATTCTTTGATAAATGTTTTTGAGTGCAGGGACTCTGTCATGCAATCAATGGTGGCGATAAGGGATTCACAAATTGAAGTTTGCGACCGATCCTACCGTGAAGTTAAAGACTTATTGCTTGAACAATCCATGAGAGAGCAGCAACTCACAGAAAACCTGAATGTCGCTTTAAAGCAACTGAAGCGAAAACGGGTGCAGAACAAAGTCCTTGCAGCCGGGATGCTCTTTCTTTCAGGAATAACAACAACTCTTTATATAAAATCACGACAATGATCAACGAAAAAACAATCGTCTCCTCAGTTTCCCTCGCCGCTTCGCTGGCGACCTACTTCTATGCAAGAACAGTTCAAAAGGATGTAGTGCCTTATGTTATGGTCGGAGGTTTTATCGGGGCTATACTCGGAGAAGCAATAGCAGGGCTCGTTCTGCACGACGACAAAAAAAAGGATAAGGACAAAGACAAGGAAAAATAACCAAAGCCAAGGGGCAAGGAGTTGATTACAGGAATCTGAAATAATTGACACCACCAATTTACTGATCGCAAAATAACTCAACTCTTAATCTCCGGCTTTATAAACAACAAAACAAATATGGCTACAGAAATCGTAAACAATGGCGCAAGCCTCAAAATCACAACGGACGGTGATGCCCGTATCATTCTGAAATCACAGATCAAGGATGTAAACGTGCTTCGTGATACCATTATCAAAATTGATATTGGTCAGGGAGCATTAAACAACGTATATGTGGATCAGGCAACCGTTACAAATCCAGCGAGTGTATCCGTAGAAGATTTGCGGGATAAAATTCTCGCAATGCTGCAAGGCAGCACAGCAGGACTGGCTACCGAAGTAAAACAGGACAATGAGATTGCTACCATTCAGGATTTGAAAGTCCAGGTATCGGATCTGCAAACCAAAGTCGGATCAGTGGACAACAAGCTCTTCTTTGAACCTGCTTTAATTGATGAAAACAATCCCAACACAGTTTACAAAGGCTATGCGCTTCCCGGTGCAAAGACTAATGAAGCGGTATGGGCTATTGAACGCATCACTTCCAAAAAAGGCATCCTGTCTTACCAATGGGCTGGTGGTAACAAATCATTCAACAAGATTTGGGACAACCGTGCTGCTTTGATTTACAGCTAAAATGAAAATAAATTCCCTCCGGTGATTGCCGGAGGGAATTTTAATACAGAAAGAAATTCATGAGAACACCGATCACATACTATGGAGGCAAGCAGTCGTTGCTGAAGTATTTACTCCCGCTTATTCCACCACACAAAATTTATTGCGAGCCATTCTTTGGTGGCGGGGCTTTGTTCTTTGCCAAACCAAAATCAGAAGTGGAAGTGATCAACGACCTAAATGGTGAAGTAATAAACTTCTTTAAGGTTGTAAAAACAAAATTCACCGAGCTGCAAAAAGAAATACAAGGCTCTCCTCACAGCAGGGAACTCTTTAAACGTGCGAAAGCGATATACGATTTTCCCGATATGTTTTCGGACGTTCAAAGAGCATGGGCGTTTTGGGTTTTAACCAATCAGGGCTTTGCCGGGATTATTGGCTCTTGGGGCTTTGGTAAAACGAATTCAAAAGAAAAAGCGGTGGCTGGTAAAAGAGATTCGTTCACCAAGGAATACGCCGAGAGAATGAAGACAGTCCAGGTTGAACACAACAATGCGCTCACAGTTATCGACCGCTGTGATGACAAGAGCGCATTCATCTATTGCGACCCTCCTTATATCGGTTCAGATCAGGGGCATTACGAAGGCTACTCTGAATCTGAATACGAAGCCTTGCTGAATAAGCTGGCGAAGCTGAAAGGTAAGTTCCTTTTAAGTTCTTATCCGAACCCGATCCTGAACAAGTTTATCAAGAAGTACAAATGGAAAGTAAAAAAAATCAGCAAGTCGGTTGCTGTTACCAAATTAACCGATAAACAGAAAGTGGAAATGATGGTTATGAATTACGACATCGACACTACAAAACAAATGAAAGGTTTAAATGGCACAGGAAAAATTACCGATGATAACATGAAAAAGAAAAATCCATACTCAGATATCGCCAAGGAATGTATGCTCATAGATCGATTCCTTGCGTTTCACGATCAGATACTTTATAAAAACACCTTTGGAATTTTTATTGATGAGTTGCAAAAAGCAATCGATGATAAAAAGATCACAAAGAAGTCTCCGGCAGCTAAAGAGATAATGCTCATACAAACGGCAGCGGTGAACGCATTTAATAATATGTACAACGCCACGCACTTTGTTTTGAAGCCGGCTACAATCAAACGTTTAAAGGCCGTTGTTGCGAAATGGCAAAATTCTCACGAAGATATCGATGTGAAATACGCAAAGAGTAAAAAGCAAACCAAAGCCTTAAATGGTATTACGCCTTCACCACAGGTTAATATCATGCCCAGTACGCAGTTTGCGAACTTACACTTTAACACCATCGGGTTTAAGGAACGCTGGCTTCGATTTATAGGCGATCCTGCGCCGGGATTCACAGCGATGGTGTTTGGTATGCCTAAAATGGGCAAAAGCTATCTGTGCGTGGATTTTGCGGGATATTTAGCCCGAAATCATGGCAAGGTGCTTTACGTTGCAAAGGAAGAGAAGCTGGACAAAACTTTACAGGACAAATTGAAAGAAAAAGAGGTTGCCCACGAAAACTTAACGGTGGCCGATGGTATTCCTGCCGATCTGAGTCCTTATGATTTTATCATTCTTGACTCTGTAAATAAACTCGGTCTCACTCCAAAAGATTTGGAGAAGCTGAAAGTGGAGAATAAAGGAAAGTCTTTTGTTTACATCTTCCAGTGTACCAAGGGTGGGAAATTCAAGGGCAACAATGAATTCCAGCACGATGTGGATGTTGTTATCGAAGTACCGGAAATTGGAAAGGCTACTCAGTATGGCCGTTTCAATCAGGGAGGGGCAATGGACATTTTTGAAAATGCAACCGCACCTGAAAATCTGAATGGCTTGGATGGAAAACCAAAGTATCCCTCATGGACGATGCCAAAGTGGTTAAATGAGTTTGATCACCAAAGGCTAAAACACATTTACGATCTGTACAAAGCAGGGGAAATGAAAGAAGCGTTTAACTATGCTTGCATGGAATGCGACACCGTTATTCGAGAGGAGATTCCCGGTGACGTTTGGCTGAAACTTGGAGGAACGCTAACCAAAGCCGGAGAAGAAAAACTGCGTAAGCAGAAGCAAAAAAAGAAATAGATTTCAGTGGGTTCTTTGACATATTGGAGTTGCTGTACGACAAAAGCCCTGCGGTGTCCGCAAGGCTTCTGCCTGAAGGCCGAAACTGTTACTTTTTCTTTCCGCTTTTCTTTGCGGGACTCTTCTTAGCTGCTGGAGTAGCAGGGGTTTTACTTTTATCTACGAAGTAGCTTTCAGCGAACTGTTTGGCGTGTTGCCCGTTCTCAAAAGCGATCAGCATTTTATCAAGCACTTCTTCACGTTGTTTGAATACGTCCTTCCTTCCTGCAATGATATCGGCTATTTCCTCTGCCCATTTGTAAAACTTACCGAAGGACTGGCTTTTCACTTTCTTAGTTCCCACGTGCTTCGGAGTTGCTTTTGCCTTGCCGGATTCTTTTGCTGCCTGAATAGCGTTTTCAATTTCCTTCACCGCTTTTTCAGGATCACCTTTCACCGCTTGCATAATTTGAATTACTGCGTGTGCGCTGATCTTGCCATCCTTAATGAAGTTCTGAACCTTCACAGGAGCTTTAGCTAAAAGGATCAGGTTCTCAATGTAGCCCCTCGCTTTTCCGGTCTTCTTTACAATGTCGGTTACTTTCCATTCGAAGTTCAGCAGTCTGCGGATCACTTCGGATTGCTCCAGCATCGTAAAAGGTTTACCATCGTTATTGATCAGGAATTCCAAAGTACGCTCTTCCTCACTCATCGGGCGGTCTTCAATGATCACCGGAACTCGCTCAATTTTGTGGCCTTTGGATAAGGCCAGTTTTACAGCCCTCATTCTTCGGAAGCCTTCACGCAACATTACCTTTCCATCCTTCAGGTAACCTTTGAGTGGGTTACGGATACCGTTCTCTACTATTGAGAGCATCAATTCCTCAACATTGCCGTAATCTTCACGAGGGTTTTTCTTTTCATCAACAATAATTTGTGATGGCGGTACTAATGAATAGTTACCTGTTTGGAATGCAGTTGTTGCTGTCTTACTTCCTGTTTTTGTTTCTGCTGTTTTCATTTTACTTTGTTTTTAATTGGTTTAACGTGCATGGGTGGGATCATACGTTGTGCCACGAATCCATTGTGGGGCAATGGTTACAAAGAAAATGGCTTTTGTTGGCTACATTCCTGGGAATTCGGATTTAATGTCCGGAACTGGCAGTCAGAATTTGCCGGACAATACAGCAGTACAAGTGAAATTCGGAGTATATGGAAGAAAGTGGGCGAGCAGATTTCTCTTGCATTTGTGATAGGGAAAATGCATACGACATTCGAAAATTGGTATCTTTGAAACATAGCCTTAAACTATGTTTGGAAAAAAGAAATTGACGAAAAGTATAGCGGTTTATATTTCCGATAAATTTCAACATCTAATAATTGCTCCCCATCATGAAAATGATGCTGGAATAATTTATGAGCAAAAAGTATGTTTTGTTTCGGACTATCCAATAACTTCGGAAGAGTTGGGCAACGAAATAATAAGAAATTTAAATATTTACTCAATCAAAGATGTCAACCTGCGGGATAGCAAGCAAAGCGATTGGCCTGCATACAAACACGGTAAATCTAAGTCAATAACTAAGTTTGAAAAAGATTACATTAACATTTTCATTCGTAGTGCAAACGATAGTAATTTAGTGTTGACTGTGGAAGGATCGCCATTTAAAGACAGTGAACTCAAAGTAAGCTCTGCAATTTCATTTCATGCTGATAAAGATGAAATCGGAAATAGAATAAAAGCAATATATGATGCCAGTCTATCAGGAAAGATATTCTAAAACTGCGTTAAACTATATCCAGCACCGTATTTTCCATGAAGTGAACTTCATATCCAATACCTTTCACATTCATGCTATCGTAGAATTCGGGTAGATCATACTTCTTGGTAATAGAATAGGTTTGCAGGTCTATTTTTATCAATTGCAACTGACTTGCAACGAAAAGGACACCGCCAAAAATCTTCGTAGTGCAAAAAAAGTCATCAAGAGTTAGCTTAAGGGGTATAGTTGAATTAGATGTGTCCACGATGGCAAAATTCTGATCTATGCCAATTGCAAAAATGAACGGTTTTATTTCGGTAATTGCCGGAGAGAGTAGATCACTCTGCCAGGCTAATTTATAATTTGTTCCTTGGAGTAAGCTGAATTTACGGTTGAAAATATCATCATCCTTGAACAGAAGTTCGGCTGGTGAAGCAGTAAACTCGTTCTCAGATATTTCTTTCACGGAAACCTTCACGACCTAAAAAACTAAAAGTTATTTCATTTGTAGAATTGGAATGAGAAAACTCGCGATGGAGCAGTGGCCGCTGTCCTTCTGATTGTAAAGCTCATCCCATAAATTAGGTAGAAAGTCGACAACCCTTCCTGAATCAGTTTTAACGAATAGATGCTTTTCGATTTTATTCTGAGTCGTTTCCGAGTTAAATACCCAAGTTCCTCCTTTCTCCTTCATAATGCATTCACCCATATATGCAATAAGAGAAGGATAGATTTTATCCAAATGAAAGTCATCGAGAAAATATTTGTTTAACTCGTCTTCAACTAATTTTAAACTTGAAATAGAATAGTCAAGTTTTTCAGAAGAGATACCCAATTCTTTAGACAGTTGTTGACTAATTGTCGTCCTATTTTTTACAAAGTCTTCCGGATTATCCATTAACGACTGAAAGACGTATTGTTCCTTGTTTATATAGCCTTTCCTCGCATTTTTAAAAAGATCATATTCAGTCTTTGAATTGAAAAGCAGAGTATGATCTTCGTAAAAATTATATGCTACTTTTCCGTTTTTAAGGGAAGAAGCATAGTTATCGAGTTTAGAGCCCTCTTGTTGGGCTTTTTTCAAAACAGAAATAGGAACTGACTTTCCATTTTCAATAAACACTTGCTTAATGTCGGCTCCAATCGGCTTAAAGCTGGCTAATTGACTTTCAAACGGATTATAAATTCGTAGGTCTTCTAAAGAATTATAGATAAAACTTTCCTTCGACTTGTTTTCAATTACAAGTATATGACTGTCCATTTGAAATGCCTTTCTCTTACTATCCTTTAGCTCTTTAATTTCAACACATTTTTTTTGTGAAAGTAATTGTAGAGTTTGATTTTTATCGTTTTTGACCACGACAACTGGCGAAGTTCCATCCAGTATTAAAAAAGCTCTCATCTTAATTTGGATTAAATCCTCTTTTGATGGGTAAACAAGAAAATAAACTTCACTTCTTTTTTCTTTTACGATAACTTTTTTACCTGATGAAAAAGCATCAGTTCCTAACATACTGCTCAATTCAGTATTTTTAACAAGTCCAGGGAATTCCTTTTTTATTCCATCAAAGGTGCTTTCGCTTATAACTCGTAAAGGAATTTTATGTCCAGTTTCCTGAAACTCTATATTTATCGTTGTATCCATTTGCCTCACAAACATGGTAAAATTAGACCAATTATTCAAGTTTGCGGGAAAAACATCCTGAATACTTAAAGCTACCGCAAGGATGACCGATATACTCTTTATTCTAATCATTATTTCCCGATTCATTTGTTGCGTTAAACAGCGTTTTAACTCCTCCCCAATCAATTTTTACCCCATCGCTATTATATTTCAAAGGTATCGGAATTTCCTTTCCAATTGAATTTAGCAAAGTTGGTATCGAAAAGCCTAAATCACCTGTAAGAGGGTTATAATTTGCCGTAACCTGATACAAATGTACGCCTTTCATTGTTGCATACTGCACAACTGATTGCTTTATTGCAACATCTGCAAAGGTCACAATAACCATTTGCGACTGCCCGGCCTCAGTGGCGTAACCTCCTTGCGAACTCTTCGAATTAGATGCGGCATTGATTTCACCCTTTATTTGTTTTGTCAAACCAACATCACTTGATATCCCTTTGACCTCATACATAATACTGCTCGTGAAAATTTCAAAGTAAGATTCGCCAAAGAAAGCTCCTTTTTTCTGTCTGTATTGCGATCCATCTCCAGTCGCATCAGGTCTTACCCTATAACCTGGAGTTCCACTCTCAAACAACTGTGTGTTTCTAAATTTATTTCTATATTGGAGATAAGCACTTTCAAAGGCATAACCCTTCATTTTATTGAAAGTAAGGTTGTCGGTATTTCCACGAGAAATTCCATTTTCTGCCATTTTTAATTCAAATACGCCATTTGTTAATGGGGCACTTGTACCACCAGAAGGGGTTATTTCAATTTCGGGAAGTTGAATGGCCTCACCACCCTTGTTTAAAGGGAATTCAGGATTGGTTCCACCTGTCTTCGGTTCGCCTTCGGCTCCTGATGGATCTGCAATTAATGTAGGATCATTATTGAAAGCTGCATATGGTGATTGCCAAGCGTAAGAAACAGGATCAATATTCCAACGTCTTCCCAATCGACTGTCGTACTGCCAGAATTCAGCGGTGTAAATACCTTCAGCAATCTCGACGTCTTTCTCTTGGCCATTCATGCCGTACCTATACTGACTGCCAGTAGTTTGCCTTCCAGGCATTGGACTACCGAATGAATAGTAAT
>CALMVZ010000019.1 GCA_937873155.1 uncultured Bacteroidota bacterium
CAACTGTAATTGGTAAATGCTAAGCTATCATTTGTGCCAAGCTGCGTATACTCTCCGATGCAAATTGTTTTATCATTACCTGCATTAGCTTGTGTTGTTGGGGTTAATACTACAACCGTAACACTATCAATTGTTGTTGCACTACATTGCTGTTTGGTTAAATAATATTTTGTTGTAACAAGTGGTTTTGCAATTGGGTTGGGGCAGTTGGTACAGCTTAAAGCCGCGAGACCTGCGGCTGTGCTAGACCAAGTGTAGGTTGCAAATTCGGTGCTGTCCGTCCCAAGAAGAACACTATCCAAAGCACATTTTGTAATTGAATCTTTTATCGCAGCGCTGGCGTTGTTTATTTCTACAACACTTATGTCATCAATATAATAATATGCAAAATTTTGTCCTGAAGGAAGTGTTCCCGGTTTAACCTGAACACTAAAAGTAGATGCGTCATTACGAAAGTTACCAATAGTAATAAAACGCTCGGTACCATCAGATGAGTAAGTGCTTTGTATTTGAACCCAATTAAGTGTGTCCGATATAATGTTAGTATTTTCAAAATCTGGGGTTAAAAACAATGATTCGCCCAACCAAGGTAAATTTCTATTCAAAATACTGTCTTTACTTAATATTACACCTATGTTAGCTGAAGCAAATCGACTCTTGTCGGCTAAATTTACATAATAAGTTACGCAATATAATGAGTTGTTTTTTAATTGTTGCTTCAAACCATTTCCAAGATATTCTCTATATTCTTGCCACGGGACTTGTCTATCTCCACAACTAATAAAACCAAAATATGCGTTTCCAGTTCGAGGAATTTGAGTGCCAAAAAAATTTGTTGGCACCGAAACTTGAGTAGAAGTATTGCAGGAATTATAATAATCAGTACTGCCAGGATAACCAGTAGGTAAATACCAATAAGTTGCCCTGTACGCTTGACCTAATGAATTTGGACACATTGTGTATTGCTCGGCAGAATGGTTATTAACAAGGTTTGTAACACTTTGAGAAAAAGAATATAAACTAAACAAAACGCAAAAAAGGGCATAAGCCCCTTTTTGCGTCAATAATCTATGTTTTTTAAAATACATTATCTGTTTAACAATAGCTTATCAGCTTTAAGTATAACGCCTTCCTGTACTACTTTATACAGGTAGGTACCATTGTTTAACGAATTAAGATCAACCTTGGTTTCGTTTTCGTTAAGTTTATGGCTCATTACTTTTTTGCCAATTACATCATATACCTCAAAGATACAGCTTTTACAGCCACTATTTACCATTAAATTGCCTGATGTAGGGTTTGGATAGACGGTTGGAAGCACTATTGAGTTCGCCTTCATTTTCTCGGCAAAACGAGCCGCATCATTAGCAAGATCGGGAACATTGTTTTCGCAAACATTATAATAAAGTGTACTATCGTCCCATTTGCGAATCAAGGCACGCGCATTGTAAACGGCCAACCCTTCTGTAAACGGACAAAGTGTAGCAAGATCTTTTATGTCTTGTACCTGATTTGCCGTAACCAAACTATCATCTTCCAGATATACGCAATAAATAGAGTTAAAATCTTTCTGATTCTGCTCAATATTATTTACAGGAGTAATCGCGGCATTGATCGTTTTTGCTGAATTAATACTTGTACTGCTTCCTGATTGGGTGTAAGCGGTCATTAAACTATCCACCATCCAAAAAGCATCTTCATTCGTTACGATTTGTTTTCCATTGGTATCGAATGTTCTCATTATGATACGTTTTTTGTATGGCTGATTATAATAGTTTACTGCTTCATTATTTTCTTGTTGCAGAGTAATACTTGAATTTTGACTATCATAGCCGGAAGAAAGATCACTACTTGTATTTTTACCGCCGCCGCTAACAGGAATACTCATAAATCTTGATGTTTCGCCGCATCCCTGACTATTTGTATTTCCATTTACAGTTGGGGAATAAGATTGTGACAGATCAAGACCTCCATTTGTGTTAATATTCAAAGAGGGTTGATAAAGCGCTGCTGTTTTGGTGTTGTCATAATATATTTTATATGGTGCAGCAGGGGTAGGATTTGAACTAGTCTGACATTTGGTGTCTGCGCCCCCACTTCCATATAGAAAATCACCCCAAACATCATCACTCATTTGCCATTGACTTCCGTTATAATATCCAATATTACCAGTTTGTCCGCCTTGATCGAACCAAATACCATACAAGCAAGGGTCTCCTGCCACGTTATTCAAAGTATTTGTATAAATAGTGGTTGGATCGCAAGCTCCCTGAAACTTCATACAAGAGCTAACCGCCGTAATACTATTACATTTTACGGTGTTATTATAACTCGAACTTGCAAAAACACCAAAAGTATTCCAGCTTCCGCTGTTGGTAGGGCTACAGCTAATAATATTTCCTTTTACAAAACAATTATCGCTATTATCAAGCCAAACCCCACCGTTAAAAATACTTGTGGTTGTTGGCTTTTTAACCTGAACAGCGTTATTTACTGCGCGAGCATATTGGGTGTTTATAATATAAATTCCGTATTGCCCGCCGCTGAAATTATTACCGTTAATGCTATAAGAAGTAGTAGCAGGTTTAGCAATTTCATTAATATAAGCTCCATATCCAGTGCTTGTATACGTAGGTTGAGATTGAACCAAGGTGTTGCTCGCCACCGTAGCCGTTATAGTTCGGTTGTCACTGGCATAGAAAGCGTAAGAAGTGGTGCTAAAACTATTGTTACTGACAACAACTGTTTGAGTAGCGGCATTTACGCCGGCTGACCAGGAAGTAACAGAAACACCGTATCGATTTACATCATCAAAATTATTATACTGTACATCTAACTGACCTCCATAAGTTGCATTAACTCCGTCACGAACTTTGTTAAATAAGTTTGAATAAAAAGCAGTACAAGTTCCGGCCGATGCCGTTGGCCCCACTCTTGTTTCAGTTCCTCCGAAAACATTCAGATGGTAAATGGCGCCAAGAGTGTTTCCAAGTCCGGTATTTATAATATTGCTAAAAATATTGTTGATAATTGAAACGCGGGTACTGCCTGTTACTATGCCTTCATTAACATAATCAAACCTGTTTGTGTAAGTTGCGTTTACACCAGAGGTACAGGAAACATCTCCGATTGTAAAATAATTTGGAGTAGTTGTGCTTATTAGTCCGATAAATAAAATTCCTACATCCGAACGAATAGTGTTTGCAGTGATGCTATAAATAGTTGAGCCTTTTAGTTTTGCGGGTGGTTTTGCCGAAGGATTCGGAAATAAAGCATTATACCTGGTTGTGGTTGTATAATTTGGTGTACCGAATGCGCGCGAAGAAAATAAACAACCGGTGATTTTAAAATTCCCTGGTGTCATTGTAGAAGCGCCTGTAGCGATCGCATGGTAGTTTTTATTAAACATTACGTTATCAATTATAATTTGCGGGTGATTATTAATACCTGTAAAAGTATTCCCATGATCAACAGCTTTGTATGCGTCCTCAATCCATGAGTTTGTAAAAGTAAGTGCCGCCATAGTTTGAATACCTGCCCATAATTTATCGCAACCCCATAAATAGGAATGATCAATCGTAGTGGCAGAATATTGTTTCATAGCAGCAGCTTCTCCGAACGAAATATTACTGGTATTAAACGTAAGAGTCGCACTCACGGACATGCTCCCAATAACACTTAATGTGCTTGTTATAATACTATTGGATGGAATGGCTACGTTTCCGGTATAAACCACAGTGCCGGATGCCAAAGCGGACCAAGGTATTGCTATGGCGGTGCTTGTCGAATAAGGCATTAAATTAACATCCCGGAAATTAATTTTCCCACTATTCGGATTTAGACAACAGGTATATGGCGCAATTGTGATTGTGGCAGGCTCTGTTACACAACCTCCTGATGTAGTACCGACCACTGTGTAAGTTGTTGAAGAAGTAGGTGCAACAGTTGGACTTGATCCCGAAAGCCCTCCGGGATTCCATGTATATGTAGAAGCTCCGGTAGCAGTTAATGTAAAAGTTTCACCTACACATCCAGCATTAGAGCTAGCCGTAACTGTAGGAACCACATATTCTGTAATTGAAATATCATCCAAGAAATAGTATATATCATCATCCTCCGGCGGGCTAACAGCGACCGTTCCAGTACAATCAGATGCAGTTGTTGTATATGTTGTTCTTAGAGGTGCGGTAGTTAATGCGCCAAACTCAATTTGAGTTATGGTGTAAGGGGGTGTAAACGTGAAAGTATACTGAGCCCAACTGGTAGTAGCAGTACTAGTATTTACTGTTATATCAGTATAAGCAGGCATTGAGGTATTATGGAATCTAACTCCAACATTGTCGGTGTTTTCCAGTGATTTTGTAGAAAGCGTAGCCCAGAAACTAACTTTATAAGTTTTAGTCGTAATTAATGAACCATTTAAAGTTGTCACGACTGATTCCCTCCATGTGGCACCGTCGTTAGATATAATACCAACACACGCCGAGCCTGTATGAGTGGAGGTGTTGCCATGAAAGTTACATGGCAAATCGTAATTAGGTACACCACTTGTGGTAAAATAATCGGGTGTCGTATTTGGATTTGCCCTAGCCCAACCACATGCTAACGCCACTTGATCTGGTCCTGTTGGGTTACCAATATTATATTCGAAGCTTCCATTGCAAACATATTCGCATGGAGGAGTAATAGTGCAAGAAGGACACGATTGTGATTTTGCCAGCCATGTACTTGTTAAAAGCACAACAGCTGTAAGAAATAATTTGATTTTTTTCATAGTTAAATAAGTTTTAATTTTTTTAAGTGTTTTGTAAAGAGCTAAAAAAAGCAACTCTTTAAGGGCAAACAAGTGTATTGCAAAAAACCGAAAGAAAAAACACCAGAAAAGTGGAGGAAAAAGTTGAAATAAAACAGGGTTTTATAAGTCAACCACTTGTAAAAAAACACCTACGGTTTTCCGATTAAAATACTACGGTTACCGTAGTAGAATTATTGAGAGTTTAAGCCTGTTAAACCTTTTCGAATAGCGTATTTTATCAGACCGGCTAGTGATTTAGAATTAGATTTTTTGAAGATATTCTTTCTGTGAAACTCGATAGTATTTTCAGAAATATTTAATTCCTTTCCGATTTCTTTGCTTGTTTTACCTTCGCAAATAAATCTCAAAACTTTTTCTTCAGTTTCTGTAAGTTCTACACTTTTCAAAGTTACGGGCAAATCTTTTTTATTGTCAAACAACAGAGATTTAGCTATGTTCTTATTAAAATAAAAACCGTCCTTTATTATTGCATGTAGAGCAACACATAATTCTGAGTCAGAAGAATTTTTACTTAAATAACCATTTGCTCCCATACTTATTAGTTCACGCGTGAGCGCCTCCTCTTCATGCATACTAACAATTAAAATTTTAACTTCCGGAAAACACTTTTTGATAATGGGTATAGCCTGGAAGGCATCCATTACGGGCATTTCAATATCAAGGATTAATATGTCAGCACTTTTTTCATCAAGTAATTCGATTGCCTCCTTTCCGTTATTAACTTCGCCGACAATCCAAAAATCCTTACGTTCTTTGAAAATAGAAATATAACCATCCCTCATTAGTTTTTGATCTTCGACAATAAGGACTTTAATTCTTTGGCTCATAAAACTAACCTGAGGTTTTTTCAAAGGTATTGTGTTATGTTATTTTTTAAGGACACAATATATAACTGGAGACCTTTTTTGAATAATTGGCTTAATCCGCGCCAACCTTCTGGGGTTTTATTGTTCCAAAATGAGTTATTTAACCTCGATCTTCTCGCCAAGAAACTTTGGCTTTGCGTTTGTGTATACATCAATAAACACTTTTACCCGCGCAAATAATTCCCTTACCTTTGTTTTGAATCCGCTGTATGCATTCACATCTTCTGCATTATAACCATAAGCTTCGATCCCGTATTTACGCGCAATAAAAACAGCCCGCTCGTTATGGAACTGCTGCGATACGACAATGAATTTAGTTTGCCCGAATACTTCTTTTGCCCTGATCATCGAATCAAAAGTGCGAAAGCCTGCATAATCTAAATAAATGACGGAGTCGGGGACACCGGCTTTTATTAATTCTTTTTTCATGTCTGCGGGTTCATTATAATAACTTAAACTGTTATCTCCGCTGATAATGATGAACCGGATCTTCCCGGATCTGAATAATGTTCCGGCTGCAGTGATACGGTTGTAGAAAAAATAATTCTTCGTGCCGCTGCGCATGAATTTACTGGTGCCTAATAATACCGCTGTTTTGCACGGAGGAATAGAGTCTGTTCCGTTATATAAATATTGTTCGCTGAATGAATTGATCGTATAATTGGCCCAACACATAATGATGGCGCAAAAACACAATATACCTAATCCACAATATGCTAAACGTTTCACTTTTTATATTTTTTATAATGAAGTGTGATCTTGATGCCACTTTTATCAAGCCCTCTACTTCATTGCTTAATCAGTTTTTGAAAATGATGTCCGCGTATATTGTATCCTGCTTTTTTCCAGAATTCAACGCCTTTCACATTTTCTATATAAGCATTGAGTTCAATTGCTTCGTAATTATTCTCTTTGGCGTAATTATCCACCCATTCCATCATTAATTCTCCAATTCCTTTTCCCCTGTAATCCGGATGTATAACTACATTATCGGGCTCCAGGTGTTTGCCGTTATAGAATTTCATTAAGGTCCACAAACCGCAAATGCCGATTAACTTTTCATTACTTTCGCCGGGCGATGCTGAAGTATCGTAAACACCCAGGCATTGATAATTATTTTGCATCATAACTTCGAGTCGTTGAAGCAGAATAGATTCATCAACACCGTTCAACAGGTGAACGAGCGGAATTATACTTTTTATATTTTGCTTTGGTATTAACCGGATATCTAACATAACTCCCTAAATCCTAAAATCCTATATCCTGACTCCTAATAAAGTGACATCATCCACTTGTTCGTAATTCAATTTCCACTCTTTGAAATTATTCTCAAGGATCTGTTTCTGTTCGTCAAGTGATCTGTCTTTGTTCGTTACAAGGAATGATTCAAGTTTTTTGTACTTCAATTTTTTTCCATGGGGTCCTCCGAATTGATCTGCATAACCATCTGTGATCAGGTAAATGATCTTTCCTTCAACATATGGAATAACATGCGTGGTGAAGGGCAGTGGATTGTCTGTTTTACCAATTGGCTGTTTGTTAGGTTTTATCTCCGATAAAATTTCATCGCCGGGTGAGATGAACCATAATGGATTGTTTGCTCCGGCCCAGGTAATACTTTTCTTTTTGCGGTTAATGCAGAGTAAAGAAATATCCATCCCGTCTTTTACATCGCCTTCGCTTTTCGCAAATGTTTCCAATACTAATTCTCTTGCTTTATCTAAAACCAATCCGGGATCTGTTAATTTAAATTCTTTTACACTCCTGTTAAGTGCATTCGAACAAACAACAGAGACCATCGCGCCCGGAACACCATGCCCGGTTGAATCTGCTGCAGCGAAAAAAGTAAAATCACCCGAATGTTCCATCCAATAAAAATCGCCGGCAATAATATCTTTGGGGATATACAGTACAAAACTTTCAGGGAAAACCTCTTTCACCATTTTTATTGGCGGAAGAATGGCATCCTGCAGTCGTTTTGCATAAGTGATGCTATCAGTGATCTCTTTATTCTTTTCATCAACAATTTCTTTTTGGTGCTCCACTTCTTTCTTCTGGGCCGTGATGATCTTGTTCTTCTTTTTATTTTCCTGTAAGTTGCGGAATACAACGATCACTAAGATCAATACTAATCCAAAACCAATAGTAAATGCGTAGCGAATTGTTTTCTGGCGTTTTAATTCTTCATCTTTTTGAGCCTGTTGTGCTTTATTGGTTTCTTCCCTTGCAATTTGTTCTGCCTTTAATCCGGCTTCTTTAGCTTTGTATTCTACTGCGGCAAGCTGTTTTATATTCTGTTCGTTATCAACTGAATCTTTCATAGTGATAAATAACTGAAGCATTTCCAGGGCTTGTGCGGGCTGATTCTGTTTTTCATATACCTTAGATAAAAGCCTTGCAGCGTTCTTTACATTATCAGGCACTTCACTTTCTTTTGCAGATGTGAATCCTAATTCTGCAGCAGTTTTTGCAGCAGCATAATTCTTATTCAATAAATGCAGTCCGCCCAAGGCATAATAAGAATTGGATAATAAGCCTTTGTTTCCTGTCTCTTCTGCGATCTTAACAGCATTATTATATGCAGTTAAAGCATCATCATATTTTTTTCCGGATTGATAGATGTCGCCGATCACAGAATAACAGAACGCGATCTTATCTTTATTCCCTATTTCTTCGGCAATAGCCAGAGCTTTATTAAAACATTCCAATGCTTTTACTTCATCTTTAGTAATATGGTAAGTGAGCCCCATACTGCTTAAACTGTTACATTCCTGTAAGCGCGATCTCAGTTCTGATGCGATTTTATATGCATCTTCAAAATACGCCAAAGCTTTCTCGAAATCTTTTTGTGCCGTATAGATATCACCCATGCTGCTGTAACAAAATGCGATCTGTGTTTTATTCTTATTTTTCTTTGCGATCTCTAAGCCTTTATTGAAAAATTCTAATGCTTTAGGATAATTATTCTGGATCCTGTACAATTCTCCCATACTGTTATAACAGATCGAGATCTTATTCAGGTCGTTTATTTTTGTAGCATACCTGATCGCTTCATTATAGCAGTCAACAGCTTTAGGAAATTCAAAAGTTAAACGGTACGATTCACCTTTTGAAATATTACAGAAAGCTAGTCGTTTGATATCTTTAACAGTATCGCACATAGCAATGACCTGATCCTGTATTTTTACAGATTCGTCAAATGACCCTGACAACCTGAGGATTTCCGCTTCCCATGACTTTGCTTGAGCGATATTTTCCTTTTTTGCTGCGGGCCCCGAAATTGCTTTTCCTAAATAATATTTCGCCGAATCAAAATTGAATTTACGGACGTAATAGATCCCGAATTTACAATAAGCATCGCCTTCGCCTAAAGTATAGTGCATTTTGATACTTTGGTCTAATTCTTCCCTGGCAATCTCATATGTATAAAGCCGCCAGTTTTCTGCCAACTCTCCCAAAATATTCAATTGATCTTCGGTCTTGGAATAGGCAAATTCTTTACGCAGACTATCGATCAGGGGATTAACCGAAGCGGTATCATTTAATAATTCAGCAACGTTCTTTGAAAGGCTGATCTGCCGGGAAGGTTTTTCCCTTGTTTTTACTTCATCTGAAGTACAGGAATTAAAAAGTATCGAAACAAAACAAAACAGTAATGTTTTTGACAGCGTGTTCAATAAGTTCCGGTTGATCATTCTGCTTTAAAAATAATAAAAAAGGCTGCCAATTGAAAGCAGCCTTTACAAATAAAATGTTTTTAAACCTAAGGCAGTGAAGCTACGATAGTCCTCATCTGAGTCTGGGTAACAGCATTTAAATTCAAATTCACTGTCGGTGCGCCGGGAGCAGGAATTGTATATGGCATTTCCGTACAGTAATATTGGCCGTTAACTGCAGCAATACCTATAATATGAGCTGCTTGCCCTTGCGGCATGTTTGAGATACGGAAAACACCGGGACTGATCTCAAATAAAGCGCCTACCGTCGGGCTTCCATCGAATGAAAGATAAACCAGAGTATTAGCTTTAGTGAACATTGAGCCGGTTACACTAACCGTTACTGCAGTTTTTGGAGCGGGATCATTATTTTGAGCGCCAACATTTAACCAGATCAAAGTATCAAGTGTTACTTTATGATAAAGACTTGGCCCCATGGTTACCTGGGGAATATCGCTTATATCTGCTTTCATAGCCCAGATCTGGGTTGAATCTACTGCTGTTACTTTTGTAGTATAGAATTTTTTCATTGGAGCAGAGGTAGGGCCGCTGAGATCTTTCACGTTGATAACAACGCTTGAACCGGGAACTAAACGTAGTGTTTGTGTATTTTGAGATGCAGTTGTTTTGATACAACCTTTTGTTACTACTAATTTACTGTTCGATGAGTTAGCACCGGCGCCATTTAAAATGATCTCACTTTTAGTTGTGGTTGTAATCGACTTAACTGATAATGTAACAATACCTGTAGCCAGGCCTGCACTTGATTCAAAAGAATTTGCAGGGATCTCAAATATGTTTCCTAAAACGGTCACTGTGGTTGAAACGGACGGATCTACGGTAAATGTGCTCACAGAAGAGCCATTCGCTGCAAGTATATCAGCTACAGAATTAGGTCCTGCAGGTGTAGTTGTTGCAGGGGTTTCTTCTGCCGGTTCATCTGTTTTTTTCTTGTTACACTGACTTGCCGCAAATACGATCATTGCCAATGCTAAAAATGAAGTAAATTTTGATCTCATATAATTTAGATTTTTAACCCGTTGGATGCATTCCTCAAGGCCATATTAATTTTGTTTTTTTTCGTAAGAACGCATCCTACGGTTTAATTAATGTCTTTATGATCCAAGATGTGATCCTGTAATCAAATTTAATAAATGGAACTGAATTAAGCAAAAAAAGGCGGATTTATACAAAATCAATGGTTTATATGGTTTTAGCCTGAGCGGACTATAAATTCAGATGAGGCGAGAGAGCTATGTTAAGTGAATCGATCAATTCAGGGTCCATGAATTTATATTCATCCGGAATCTCGAGAATAACCATTTCAGAATCAACAGAAAATTTTTCCTCTAAACGCTGTTTATGCTTTTTCTCCATTACAAAGATAATATCAGCCCAATCTAAAAGTTTTTGAGATACTTTAATTCTCGCACTGCTTTCAGTGCCGGCTGACCTTGCTTTATAAGTCGGATGATTCTTAAATATAGCTTCGGCAGTCGGACTACGCCATTGATTACGACTACAAATAAAAAGAATGTTCATTTAAGTCAATTCCCTGGTAACATTTCCAATGCGATCTAATTCAAATAAAAAATCCTCACTTATCGCAACTTTATATCCTTTAGAATGAAGTTTCACAGAAATATTCTCGCTTTGGTCTTCCACAAAAAACTCAACATGGCTTTTGCCGTTGTATTGTTTAAAGAGATTTTCTAAATTGGTTACAAGTTCGTCTGTAAGATTGCTAAGATCGATTTTTACTTTAATATTATTAAAAGCACTTTCTTTTACATCAGCCAATAATTCTATCTTCTGTAATTTTAATTCCAGGCTTCCGGGTTGATTATATCTTTCCTGAACTTTAGCTCTAATAAATACTGAAAGTCCTCTTGCTTCAATATTAGTAAACCTGATGTATTCAAGGAAATCTTTTCCAAACAACATAATTTCAACTGTTCCGTGATAATCTTCGATCATCAACTTGCCAAACTTATTTCCGGTTTTGCTTTCCCTTACTTCGTTTCCAACAATAATTCCTCCAAATATCACTTCCCGCCCCTTAAAAGGTTCTAATCCGGCTTTAAGCTGTAAACAATTAACATTGCTTTTGTGTTCAATAACTAATTTATATTGATCCAGGGGATGTCCGCTGATAAAAAAGCCAACAACTTCCTTTTCCCGGTTTAATTGTTCAATTGTATTCCACGGCTCTACTTTCGGTAATTGAGGTTCTGTAACCTGGATCTCATCTTCACCACCAAATAAACTTGCCTGGGACGTATCAGTACCATTATTCATCTGGTTACCGTATTTAATAACGCGGTCTGTTAAAGTTGTATTATCGGCTTCCGGTTTAAAGAACATAGCACGGTGTAGTCCTTCAAAACTATCAAAAGCGCCGCTTAAAGCTAATCCTTCTATTGATTTTTTATTGATCGCTTTGCTGTCTAAACGTTTTGCGAGATCAAATACAGAGGTGAATTTTCCATTCTTCTTGCGTTCTTCAACTAACATATTGATCACATTCTCACCAACACCTTTGATACTTGCCATTCCGAAACGTATATCGCCATTCGGGTTTACTGAGAATTTTCCATAACCTTCATTCACATCAGGGCCAAGTACTTTTATTCCCATCCGTTTACATTCTTCCATAAAGAAGGCTATCGATTCAATACTTCCTGAGTGATTTAATGTGGAAGCCATGTATTCACTCGGATAATGCGCTTTTAAATATGCAGTTTGAAACGCCACATAAGCATAACAGGTGGAGTGGGATTTATTGAATGCGTAAGACGCGAATGCTTCCCAATCCTTCCATACTTTTTCCAGGATCTTGGCATCGTGTCCGTTCTTAGTTGCATTCTCAATGAATAATGGCTTTAGTTTGTCAAGTGTCTTTTTATCTTTCTTCCCCATTGCTTTACGCAACACATCGGCATCACCTTTTGTAAAGCTTGCTAACTTCTGACTCAAACGCATTACCTGTTCCTGGTAAACTGTAATTCCATATGTTTCCTGCAGGAATTCATCCATTCCTTCAAGATCGTAAGTGATCTTTTCACGACCATGCTTACGTGCAATGTAATTTGGAATATACGCTAACGGTCCGGGACGGTATAATGCGTTCATAGCGATAAGGTCCGTAAAACTATCCGGTTTTAATTCCTTCAGGGATTTTTGCATACCGGCACTCTCATACTGAAAGATACCATTCGTTTCACCGCGCTGGAATAACTGGTAAGTCTTTTCATCTTCGAGGGATATCGCGTCAATATCTATTTCAACATTGTGTATTGCTTTGATGAGTTTGAGAGTGTCTTTAATAATAGTAAGCGTACGTAAGCCAAGGAAGTCCATTTTTAATAATCCCGCGCTTTCAGCAACTGAGTTATCAAATTGGGTAACGAGCATGTCACTGTCTTTACCTTTTGTTACAGGAACATATTTTACCATTTCACCCGGCGTAATAATTACACCACAGGCGTGAATTCCGGTATTACGTAAACAGCCTTCCAATTCATAAGCCTGTTTTAAAACATCAGCTTCAGGTGTTTTTTCTTCGGCTAATTTTCTGAAAGCATAAGATTGATCAATTACCTCGCGTTTGCCTTCTATCTTTCCAAGATATTTCTGGTCTATTCCTCCCGGTTTTAATAATGCTCTCAGTTTTGCATCTAAACTATCAGGGAACATTTTGGTGAGGCGGTTAGCATCATCCAAAGGAAGATCAAGAACACGCGCTGTATCTTTGATCGCAGATTTTCCGCCCATAGTACCATAAGTGATGATCTGCGCTACCTGGTCGGAACCATATTTTTTAATTACATAATCAATAACAGCACCGCGGCCTTCATCATCAAAGTCGATATCTATATCGGGCATCGAGATACGGTCCGGATTTAAGAAACGCTCAAAGAGGAGGTCGAACTTGATAGGATCCACATTTGTAATTCCTAAACAATAGGCAATAGCAGAACCTGCAGCTGATCCACGGCCGGGGCCAACAGAAACTCCAAGTCTGCGTGCTTCACTAATAAAATCCGCAACAATTAAAAAGTATCCGGGATAACCCATTCTTTCAATGGTGGCTAATTCGAAATCGATCCTTTCTTTTATTTCAGGGGTCAGATCAGGATAACGTTTTGCCGCGCCCTTGTATGTAAGTTCGGTCATATACACGAACTGCTCAGCAATAACTCTCACTTCAGCTTTTTCGTGTTTGATCGCGTCTTCACTTAATTTTTTCGCGGCCCAGTCTTTTTCTTTTAAAGCACAGATCCTTCCAAATGAATCCTGTATTGCTTGTTCGTTCGCAGAAATAAATTCTGCGGCTATTTCAAATTTTGGTAATAATACCTCACGGCCTAATTTGAATTGTTCGATCTTGTCTACAATTAAATTTGTGTTGGTCAAAGCTTCAGGCAGATCTTTAAAGAGAGCGGCCATTTCAGCAGGGGATTTGAAATAAAACTCCTGGTTAGGCATTCCGTATCTTAAACCCCTTCCATTTCCGATCTGGGTGCTTTTCTTTTCCCCGTCTTTCACGCACAATAAAATATCATGCGCTTCTGAACCTTTTTTATCAATGTAATAATTACTGTTGGCGGCGAAATAAGGAACGTTATATTTTTTAGCCAAAGCTAACAATTGAGTATTGGCGTAATCCTCATCCTGATTTTTATACTGGCGGTTCAATTCAACATAAAAATCTTCACCGAATTGTTCTTTATACCACAGGAAGGCATTCTCGCCTTGCTGCTCTCCTAAATTAATTATAGAATAGGGTACTTCCGAATTCAAAGAACCGGTTGTTGCAATTAAGCCTTCTTTATATTTTACAAGGATATCTTTATCAATACGCGGAACATAATAAGCACCATCTATCAATCCAATTGAACTGATCCTGCAAAGATTTTCGTAACCCGTACGGTTCTTGGCGATCAACACCTGTGTGAATCCATTATCTTTTTTGGTTTTGTCTTTATGGTTCTCACAAATATTCACTTCGCATCCGATGATGCATTTCAATTCTGTTTTCTTTTCTCCAATGATCTCGCCTTTATCGATAGAAGCGTTGTATTCTTTTATCTTTTTATTCTGGCTATCTATTTCCTTCCAGAATAAAAAAGCACCGTACATATTCCCATGATCTGTTAAAGCAACACCCGGACTTTTAAATTCAATGGCTTTATTTACTAATGAAGAAACATCACTCGTTGATTGTAAAACTGAAAACTGGGTATGATTATGGAGATGACTGAATTTAAAATCAACATCAGTATCTACTGCTTCAGAAATCTTCGCGGCTTCTTCTTTTTCTTTTGCAGCTGCTTCTTTTGCTTTGCGGTCTCTCCAGTACTGTTCGTGTTTTGAAAGTTCAGTAAAATCCGGAGCAACATAATTAATAGTTGGTAAAAGCTCTGAAGTGATCTCAGCAACTTTTGTAATTCCCCTTTTAATGATCTCAAAGAAAACTTTAGAAGTAGCAGCCACGTCGAATGCAGCGTTGTGAGCTTCTTCAAATGCCGTATTAAATAATTTATGATGAAGTTCGGTCAACGTAGGCCATTTGAATTTTCCGCCTCTTCCTCCCGGAATAGCGCAATATTCAGTGGTCTCATCATTCTTAGTATCAATAAAAGCTTTTCCCTGTAATACATTTGGCAAACCACAACGGAGAAATTCAGCTCCGATGATGTTCATGTCAAATTCAATGTTGTGTCCGCACAAATAAGTTGTTTTCGCGACTACATCGGCAAATTGCTGCAAAGATCCTTTTAAATTCTTTCCTTCTTCATTAGCACGCTCGTTAGTGATACCGTGGATCTGGATCGTAGCAAAAGGAATAGAATACCCTTCGGGTTTAATGATGATAGTGTCGTTATGTAAAAGATTACCTGTAGCATCATGCAATTGCCAGGCGATCTGCACCATTCTCGGCCAATTATCAAAATCAGTTAAAGGAGCGTTGTAATTCCTTGGTAAGCCTGTTGTTTCGGTATCGAATATTAAGAACATTTTATATTTAAAGATTTAAGATTCAAAGATTATGGTTTTGTTTTTAAGATATTCTTTATTTCTGTTAATTCATTTTTAATATCTAACAGAATTTTATCGTTACTATTATTTGTTGACGGAGCAGAGGAGAAGCCCTGTGATTTTTCTTTAATTACTTTTTCCCGTTGACTCAGAATTAGACTTTTAAAATTCTCGGCATCATTTATACCCGGAATACTCATCATGTTAGATCCGTGTCCGCCACCTCCTCCGGCTGTCTCAATTTTAATTAGAGTTAGTCCAAGCGCTCTTAAGAAAGGACCACCGATAAATGAAAGATCCTGTATATTTTCTAAAGGAATTGTTTTTTCTATGTGCAGGATCAAACCCTTTGAGAATTTTAATTGCTTTTGTGTCAACTCACATTTAAGGGTGAGGAAAAATTTATTGCTCAACCATTGCCCTAAACCAAATAACCAGAAAGGAATTAAGACCCACCCGATGAAAGTAACCACGAGATAAAAAAGTACTACCAGGAAAATGTAAGTTTTTACCTTCGGGTTAAAGGTAGCTGCCCTGATGAGTTCATTATTCTCCATACCTTAAATTTATGAAGAAAGGCAACTTAAATCACCAATGTTAAAAACTAATAAAAATGGTTATATTAGAGAGCTAATTGTTTGATATCAATTTGATTAAACGACTCTCATATTCAACATTCATTTTCATCTTTCTTACCCTTTCAGTTTACGGACAGAAAACCAGCATAGAAGATCTTGCCAAAAGTGTTATGTCGGCGGGTAAGGAATTCAATAAAATGCAGGACCGTCATGTTGCCATTGTGGATAGTTTCAGCCAGCTCAATTCCTATAATGCCAATTACTATTATCTCGATACAATGCTGCATAAAGCCCAAAAGGTCGGGGACAAGAAATTAGAGGCGATCGTCCTGATGTCGAAAGGTAATTTTTTCCTCGGAACAGGTAACAGTTTTAAATCTATTGAGGCATTCAGGCAGTCGATAGCTATAATGGAAAAGATCGATTATCCTTCCGGTCTTTGTAATGCCTACACGAACATGGGAAATACTTATTTCTATATGTTCGATTATGAAAAAGCGCTTTCATTTTACAAAACCGCGATCAGCTATGCCAAAAAAATAACAGATCCAACCAGCAATAAGGAAGCTAAACTGGCCAACCTGTATAATAATATGGGAGGAGTTTATTGCTCGACAAATGATTTTGTGTACGGGAAAACATATTTTTCGATGGCAATGGATATTTGGAGAAAGACGAAAGATAGTGTGAGTCTTGCTTATGCTTTCAATAATTTCGCGCAGATCTTTCACGAACAAAACCAAAACGACAGCGCTGAATTTTATTATAATCTCGCTCTTAAACTCAAACTGCGTCACGGGGATCTTGCGGATAAATCTGACGGTTACAGGATACTGGCTATGTTCTATATTAACCAGGGAAAGATCGAAAAAGCACTTGATTATTGTCATACTTCTTTAACTTACCTGGATACAACTATTTTCAACCGTCAATTGATGCATGCTTACCAGTTACTGAATGAAATTTATCACCGTAAAAAAGATTACAGGAATGAATTGAGGTATTTTAAACTTTATTCTTTAGCTAAAGATTCTGCTAACAGCCGTGAAAAAGTAAGCAGCCTTACCAAACTGGAAATGCAGTTTGAATTCAGTAAGATCCATTTGGCGGATAGTATCAAATCGGTAGAAGAGATCAAATTAAAGGATGCAACCATTTCATCCAAGAAACAACAAAGTTATTTCCTGATCTTTATTTTAGTACTGGCAGTTATTGTGTTAGGACTAATCTATTCGAGATTTAAATTAACTAAAAAACAAAAGATCATTATTGAAGAAAAGAATAAAGAGATCACTGATAGTATCAACTACGCCAGGAAGATCCAGCAATCCATATTGCCAAGCGAAAAGTACTTCCAGAAAGAAATCGGGCGCTTAAAGGATAAAAAGTAAAGCTTTAAAAGGTTAAACCGCTGAAAGCCCCTGTTTTAGGGGGTTCCGGGGCATCTCAATTTCTTTTTTTTATTTGTTTATATCAAAAAAAAGTTGTTATTTGGAAGGAAGAAATACCATTTGATTATGACAGGTACTTTAGATATAACCATTGAAAAAACTGCAAAAAGCAGGATAAAAGATCAGGATGTGAATAACGTTCCTTTCGGGAAAGTTTTTTCTGATCACATGTTCGTAGTTGAATATGCTGATGGTAAATGGCAAAAAGGAATTATTACACCGTATAGGGATATCCCGATGAGCCTTGCGCTTTCTGCTTTGCATTATGGACAAGCTATTTTTGAAGGCATGAAAGCCTATAAAAATGAAGCGGGGGAAATAGCACTTTTCAGACCGTTAGATAACTTTAAACGTTTGAATATTTCAGCAGTAAGGATGGCAATGCCTGAAATTCCTGAGGAATTATTCATGGGTGGTTTAATTGAATTGTTGAAGATGGATAAAGACTGGGTGCCAAGTTCTGAATCCGGAAGTTTATATATCCGTCCGTTCATGATCGCTACTGACGAAGCTATTGGTGTAAAAGCAAGCGATACTTATAAATTCGTTATCATTACTTGTCCTGCCGGTAAATATTATTCCGAGCCGATCAAGGTAATGGTGGAAACTAATTATTTCCGCGCGGTTGAAGGTGGTGTGGGGTTTACAAAATGTGCAGGTAATTACGGAAGAAGTTTATTCCCGACAAAATTAGCCCAGCAAAAAGGATACCAGCAAGTGATCTGGACCGACGCGAAAACGCATTCTTTCCTCGAAGAATCAGGAACTATGAACTTAATGTTCGTGATCGATAATATTTTAGTTACACCTGCAACCAGCGATACTATTTTAGCAGGTGTTACCCGCGACAGTGTTTTGCGTTTAGCAAGGGACTGGGGAATGTTAGTGGAAGAACGTAAAGTTTCAATTAAAGAAATTTTTGATGCGCATAAAGCAGGAAGATTACAGGAAGCATTCGGCGTGGGAACAGCTGCAACCATTGCGCAAATTGTTACTATTGGTTATGAAGGAAAAGATTATGAATTACCTCCTGTAGAACAACGTAAATTCTCACCTAAAGTGGACCAGGCTTTACGCGATATAAGAAAATGCAGAACGGACGATAAATTCCGTTGGACAATGAAGGTAGCTTGATAATTTCGTGTTTGTTATTTCGGGTTTCGGGTTGTTCCGGAACCCGATTTTTTTTTTTACCATTATATAACCCGAAACTCTAAACCCGAAATAACTAATGTTACTAGTGAACGAAATAATTAAGAATTCCTGTTAGAATAAGAACTACACCTGATGGTTCGGCAAGCTCACCATGACAACCTAGTGTATAAAGAAGTTCAACATACCTGTTAGGATTAGAACTATTCCTGACGGTTCGGCAAGCTCACCATGACAACCTAGTGTATAAAGAAGTTCAATATACCTGTTAGGATTAGAACTATTCCTGAAACAAGACCTGCATTGTGTTCTAATTTGTGAGCGTTTATTTTCTTTAAGATCTTTTTGGCAAATGAGAGCCAGATGATTATTCCCGCAACAGAGATAACGATGTAAAGAATACTGATCAGGAAAATATATTTCACTCCTGCTGTTCCTGCCAAAACAAAATAACCTTCAATTTCGAGGCATGGTGATAAGAACATACTTGTGACCAAAACCGTAATGATCTTTTTGGAACTCATTTTTCGGATCTCATCTTCGTTGTGTAAATGAAAGTGATGATGTGTATGATGACGGACAATGAATATCAAACCTAAAACAATTAAAATTATAGAAGATATCAGCTTTGAAATTTCCTCAAAATGTGCGCTTACTTTAAAACTTAACAAACCAATTGCTATTCCTAAAATAACTGTACTTAAAGCATGCGCAAGAGCTGAAATAATAGTGATCTTAAAAGTCTGTTGATTGGTCCATCCGAATTTTTTCTCAAACGCCAGGATAGGTATCCAATGACTTGGGATCAGAGCATGCAAAATGCTTATGGTTAAAGTACCTATGAGAAGTTGCGTTATCATTTGAACGGGAAGGCGAAGTTACGGTTTTAATTGGTATTAAAAGGCATAAAAAAAACCGCCCGGAGGCGGTTTAATTTGTAGTATTATTGTTTGACTATTTTCTGACGGAATGTGTTTTTCGAGTTATCCTGTACTTCAATAAAATAAATACCTTTTGCTAATGTATTAATATCGATCCTGTTCGATCTTGCGTTCAATTGTTTTACGATCAATAATTTTCCGGTTGCATCAAAAACCCTGAAACTAAGTTCTGTTTCCTTATCGTTAGTTAATATTAAGAAATCATTGGCCGGATTAGGATACAAATTGATTGTTGCAGAACCATTCAATTCATTGATACCAACACAAGCTGATACTGAAATAGTTTTTGCTGTTGAGGCAAAACAACCTGAAACAGGATCAGAATAATTATAAGTTATAGTATAAGTCCCAACACCTGTTGCAGGGTTGAAATTATTTCCGCTAACGCCTGTTCCTGTAAATATACCGCCGCTTGGCGATCCCGTTAATGTTACCATTCCATCATCTAAACAAGCTGTATTTGTACTTATTGTAGAAGTTGCAACAGGAGTTTGGGCCACCGTTACAGTTGCTGTTTCTACTATGATACCGCATGAAGAAGTTGATGCAGACACTGTATAAACCGTGGTCGCTAAAGGGCTAACACTAATAGAAGATGTAGTTGCACCGGTGCTCCATGAATAAGTAGGAGAGCCGCTCGCAATAAGATTTATACTTTGTCCGCTGCAAATTGAACCTGAATTAACAGTAATAGCTGACCCCGGAACAACAGTTCCTGTAACTACAACAGGCGCACTTTTACAATCACCCGGCTCAACCTGCCAGTTATAAAAATAGAAGTGATAATTTGGTCCCTGGCTGCTTCCTGTGATATCAACCATGCCGCCGATATTGTAAGGGTAGGTCACCCCACCGTTATTCCTGTATAATTGAGCGGTGCCCGAACCTAAACCTAAACGGTAGCCGTATCCCGGTGTTAAATTAAAATCAAGGGTTACAGTGCTGATACCGGCGGGAATATTTACCACAGTACTTTGCAATACAGTATTCATTTTATCCCTTAACTGAATAGTACGCGTATTAGTTGTTGAAGCCTGAACCATTACTGTTTTTAATTTACAAGGCTGGAGAACGGTTAATGAATCGTAAGCCGTAGTTCCGGGGAAATTGGCGCCTGTACCAATGGTTGGTGAAGAAGGGCCTCCAAAAACTGACGGATTTGTAAACGTATTAACTACATAATAACTGGTTGTTGTGCTGATAGTAGGTGTATAATTTGTGCCGATGAAAACCGGAGTGCCTGTCACTGTTGGAGTAGTATACCAAAATTGTTGCCCGGTTCCGTTTGCTGTCAGATTTACTGTTCCTGAACTGCATCTGAAATCATCTGTTCCGGTTGAAGAAGGAGGAGAACTAATTACGATATAGTTGTTCTTAATGATCGAATCAGGGGTAGCAGCACAGCTTGAAGTAGCTACTAATTTTACATTGTAAGTTCCGTTCGCCGTATAGGTATGAACAGGATTTAATGAGGTAGAAAGGGCAGAGCCATCACCGAAATCCCACGAATAAGTATCGCCGCCAATTGATGTGTTATAGAAGTTTGCAGTGAAAGGTAACGAACACATTAATGTACCGATAGATGTGAAATTAGCAACCGGTGTAGTTGTTCCTGATGGAGCAGGACCAACGCCAACTGCATACCATGCGTTTTTCACCTGGTAAACTTCATTAGAACATGCGCCGAAAAGATCGATGGCAGCTTGCGTAGATAAATTTCTTGCAGAAGCAAAATTCGTACTCGGACCATAATAATTAACCAAAGCACGGAAAGCAATTCTCGATGCGTCGGTCATTCCTAAACCTGTAACAGTATAACTGGTTGAAAGGTCGTTGACACCGCTACCTCCTATAGCTAAAAGATAGAACCAATAATTACTTACGCCACTATTGGAATGTACACCACATTGATCATTTGCGCCGCTAGGCGTACACCCAACTGTATTCATCCATCCTGTTCCGCCATATGTATCCGGATCACCAAAAGCGCTTGGGTTAGCCATGTTTCTTATACCACCAACAGTTTCGCCTATCAGCCAATTGAAAGTCATTGGCTTTGCATAAAATTCGATACAAGCTCCAAAAATATCAGAGTAGCTTTCATTCAAAGCACCCGACTCACTGGCGTAAACCAAACCTGCATTCATGCTGGTTAAACCATGCGTTATCTCGTGACCTACTATATCAATTCCCGTAAAACCTCCTGAAGAACCTGAGCCATAGGTCATATAAGATCCGTTCCAGAACGCATTAGCATAGCTAACCCCATAATCAGCGTAACTGATCAGTTTAAAACCTGCGTTATTGATGCTGTTAAAACTATGCGCGTTCAAATAATAATCATAGGTCATTTCAGCGCCCCAATGTGCATCAGTGCCTATCTGGTCAATAGTTGTAGTATTTGTCCAGGCAGTACTTGTATTGGTATAATCAACAGCAGCAGCGGTACTGGTTGAAGTATTAAGATCAAAAGTTTCAATTCCTAAACCACGGCCCGTTTCACGTAAACGGTAAAGGCCTGCCGAAACATTATCTACAGTGAACGATTGAACGCCGCTGAATTTAGTTGTTGCAGTAGCGGGTACATCTGCAGTATGAATTAATTGCTCTTCTGCTAAAACAACACCAGACTGAGCATCAACAATAACATTCGCGCCATACAAAGGTTCATCAGCATAGATCGCGAATTTATATGCGTAATAAGACTTATTCTCTTTTGGATAAATGATCACTTCTGCTTTTGGATAATAAGAGAGGTCCGGATCATTAAAACTTTTTTGAAGCTGAACCTGAAGGGCTTTATCTTCCCATTTGTACTTTTTAGCCCCAACTTTTTTCAAAGCTATTTGTAAAGCTCTTTGAGATGAGATTGAAACAGCATTTGACGGTTTCGGAAGATCATTTAAAGTTCCGCTTAACGATACGATCTTTCCGTCGCGGCTATGTACAATGATCTGGCTGTTATGTACCGGAACATTATTATAGTTCAATTGATAACGGCTATGCGTAAACCCGATCTCGTCGTTTTGGCTTTTATATTTCTTAGCTTTAAAATCATTTGTAAGAAATGTGTTGTCTAAAAAAGCCTGTGTATTACTTTCGTAAACAGGTGAAGACTTTTCCATCCTGATAAAATCGATCTCATTTTTATCATTTACTGTATAATCTTTACTTATCGCAGCCAATCTTTGATTGGTTTGTGAAAGCATTAACTGAGTGGAAAATAATCCAAGGGTTAAAAGTACTAGAGTTGATCTTTTATTCATGTTTTTGTGTTCTGGGTTTATTAACTGTTACGTCTGTTCAACAAAAAAGTTTGGCCGAATTTAGCCAAACTTTTCTATATCTATTGAATTAATTACTGTTTTACTAACTTAGTTTTAAAGATACGGGTATCACCATCCATGATCTCAACAAAATACAGGCCTTTAGAGTATTTACTCATATCAATTTGATCTTTATATAATGTGGTTTGCTTCGATACGATCAATTTACCTGTCACGTCGTATAAATTAATGCTGATCTTATCCGAAGTTACAGTATTGAAGATCTCGATATAATTCTCAGCCGGGTTAGGGTATACGTTGATCATATTGGGAGTTGCCGTAGCGATCTCCTGTACGCCGGTACATAAACTAACCGAAACAGTTGAGATCGCGCTTGAAGAACAATTGAACGAGTTGGTTCCGATCACTGTATATGTTGTGTTAGTTGTTGGACTTACAGCAGCAGGATTGGTTGTAATAGCGCCGGGATTGAAAGTATACGAAGCAGCGCCTGCTCCTGTTAAAGTAGCGGTTTGACCGGTACAAATATTAGGTGAGTTTACAGTTACAACAGGCGTAGGATTTACAACAACACTTGCAACCTGGGTATTAGAACAACTTCCCGTAGTTCCTGTTACAGAGTATGAAGTGGTAGTGGAAGGACTTACTGAAATACCTGAAGTGGTTTGACCTGAACTCCATGAATAAGTTGTTGCGCCGCTTGCTGAAATGTTTGCATTTTGACCATTACAAATAGTAGCAGACGTAGCAGAAACTGTTGGATTTGGATTAACTGTAACTGCTGTAGTTCTTGTTCCTATACACGAACCTGTTGTTCCTGTCACGGTATAAACTGTAGTAAGCGTTGGTGATACTAAGATGCCTGATGTAGTTTGACCTGAACTCCAAGAATAAGTTGTTGCGCCGCTTGCTGTAATGTTTGCGCTTTGTCCGTTGCAGATAGTTGCAGAAGTTGCAGCGACAGTCGGGGTAGAGCCTACCGTAGCGGTTACAGCAACTGGCGCACTTGTACAGGCATTTTTTTGTAATTGCCAGTTATAATAGAAGTAAAAATAACCCGGAGTAGCTGCACTGGTTCCGGTCAGATCCACCAGGCCTCCGATGTTTGAAGGGAATGTAGGGCCGCCTGCACTTGTTCTGAATAAATTAATTGCTGAAGTTGAACTTAAACCTAAACGGAATCCTGTACCAACGGTTAAAGGGAAATTAAGTGTTAAGGTGTTTGCCCCAACAGCCATGTTAATTACCGTATTAGTGATAACAACGTTTGCGGAGTTCCTCAACTCAATAGTTCTGTTTCCTGCAACACTTGCGTAAGCAACCACTGTTCTTAAAGTACAAGGTTGAATAACATCAAAAGTGTTATAAGCCCCATTGGTTGAATTATAATTAGATCCCGTTCCGCTTGCCGAACTTGTCGGTGCGCCAAAGATCGGTGCGTTAGTAGATGTATTAACAACATAATAAGTTGTATTGCCGCTAATAGATGGTGTAGTATAAGTAGTGCCGATAGTGAGAGGTGTACCTGTTCCGGTTGGAGAAGCATACCAATACAATTGCGATGTTCCGCTTGCCGTTAAGTTAACCGTTCCTGTTCCGCAACGAGAAGCACCTGTTGTAGTTGGATTAGCCGGTGTATTAACTGTTACATATGAAACTTTCGTGATAGAATCCTGTGCTGACAAACACCCTACAACTTTTAATTTAACTGAATAAGTTCCGTTAGCTGTATAAGTGTGAGCAGGATTAGTTGCCGTTGAAACCGCAGAGCCGTCACCGAAATTCCACTGGTAAGTTAAACCATTACCGGTTGTATTCGTAAAGTTCACATTTGCAGGTACAGAACAATAAGAAGTTCCTGCCGCTACAAAGTTAGGAGCAATTGCATTTGAATAAGCCGGACCAACGCCTACAGCGTACCATGCGTTCGTTACCTGGACAACTTCGTTACTGCAATTTCCATAAAGATCTTTTGCAGCCTGGATAGATAATGTTCTTGCATTAGCGTAATTCGTAGAAGGGGTATAATAAACTGTTAATGCGCGGAAAGCAATACGCGAAGCTGCCGTCCATCCTAAAGCATTAACTGTATATGAATTCGAAATATCATTTGTTCCTGTACCGCCCTGTACCAATAGATAATACCAGAAGTTACTTACACCGCTATTCGTGTGAACTCCTCCGTTATCACCTGTTCCGGTGTACCAATTGGTTCCTAAGTATGTATCAGGGTCACCAAATGCATTTGGATTAGCCATATTACGGATACCGCCAATGGATTCACCAAGGATCCATGAAGCGGTTAATGGTTTTGCATAATATTCGATAGAGTTACCGAAGATATCAGAATAACTTTCATTGAGTGCGCCTGATTCATAACTGTAAACAAGGTTAGAAGTATTCTCAGTTAAACCATGACTAACTTCGTGGCCGCAAATATCAAGGCCAATAAAACCGCCGCCGCCGCCTGAACCGTAGGTCATTCTTAATCCATCCCAGAAAGCGTTGTTATAATTCACGCCATAATTGATATAGCTTAATAATTTAAATCCGGCATTATCTAAGCTGTTACGGCCATGATTGATGAAATAATAATCATAGGTTTTTTCACAACCAAAATGAGCATCTGTTCCTAATTGCTCAATTCCTGTGTTAGGCCAAACTGTATTTGTATAAGTTAAGTCAGTATTAGCATAAGTAGTATTTGTATTTAAATTGTAAGTTTCTATACCTAAACCACGTCCTGTTTCACGTAAACGGTATTGACCCGCTGCATAATTATCAATTGTGAAAGATTGTACGCCGCTGTATTTTGTATTCGCGGTTCCCGGTACGTCGGCAGTACAGATCTGGTTTTCTTCAGCTAAAATGCTTCCTGTTGCAGCGTCTACGATCACATTTGCTTTGTATAGGGGTTTTTCAGCATAGATATTGAATTTGTATGCATATGAATAATCAGCTGTCTCAACAATGTTTGGTTTTTTGTATAGTATCAATTCTCCTTTAGGATAATAAGAGAAGTTCGGATTGTTATAAACTTCTTTCATATGGTTCTCTTCAACTTTATTCTCCCATTTGTAGGTCTCAGCTCCTACTTTGTTCAAAGCAAATTGAAGTCCTTTTTGTACATTGATAGCAACACTATTGATAGGATCTTTTATAGGATTCAGATCTCCGTTCACAGAAACTACTTTTCCGTTTTGCGCATGTAACATAACTACAGTATTGGCAACAGGCGTGTTCTTATACATCAACTGGTACTTAATATGCGTAAACCCTATATCGTCTTTTTCAAACTTTAATTTTTTAACGGTTGTATTTCCATTACCGAACACAACAGAGTTCAAAAAATTCTCAGCGTTGTTCTCATAAACAACATAGTTATCACGAAGCCTGAATAATTCAACGTTATTATTCTTGTCAAGACTTACATCTTGCGCAATTTCTTTGATACGTTGATTGTTTTGAGCAAAGGATGCATTACAGGACAGCAATGCTGATATTGCTAATCCAAGTGAATAGATTTTTTTCATGCGCTGAGTTTTAGTTTTAGATATATGAAAATAGAGAATAGGATCGATAAAATCAAGTAATTCGACCGATTTTTGTCACTGAAGTTATTAAAGCACTAATAGTTAATAAAAGGGCTATATAACTGGAAATTAACACTTATGACTACTTAACTTCGTTTTATAATGAAAGTTCCTAAATTCCTACTTTGTGTTTTAGTTTTTAGCTGCTTTTGGAGCCATAGTCAGTCGCGGGTTACATGGCCGATTGACTCAGTAAACATCACTGGAAACTATGGGGAAATAAGGCCAAATCACTTCCATGCGGGACTCGATTTTTCGACGAACGGACTCGAAAATCTACCGATTTATGCAATAAGGGACGGTTGGGTTTCACGGATCAAGGTTAGTCCTTTTGGGTACGGAAAGGTTATTTATATAACACATAACGATGGTAAACTTACAGTTTACGCTCATCAAAACAGATTTAACGATACCCTGCAAAAATTTGTCAGGGATGAACAATTCAGGCAAATGAGTTTTGAGGTGGAGTTGTTTCCTGAAAAAGATCAATTTCCGGTTAAAGAAGGACAAATTATAGGATATAGCGGGAATACAGGCGGATCAACAGGTCCACATTTACATTTTGAAGTGAGGGATGAATTGACGGAGATCCCTGTTAATCCGTTATTGCATTTCAACTTGGCCGATACAATTAAACCTACGATAAACAATCTTGCTATTTATGATATGAGTGATGAGATGAACACTCAATTCATCTCGACATTTAAAGTAAAAACGAAAGGAGATAGCGTTTATTTATTAACGGACACAATTATTTTAAAGCGATCTGTCATTGGTGTTTCGTTCAATGGTGAGGACAAAGAGGTGTTCAAAGGAAATCCGAATAATATTTATGATGTGAGATTATTTCTCGACAGTAATTTAATTTATCATCATCAATTGAATTATATCAGTTTCGACCAGGCGCGGTATGTGAATGAATTCTCTGAAATAATTGATAAACAAAAATACCAGAGATGTTTTACGCCGAAAGTTTACCCGGGAGAGATGTATAAAACACTTGTTAATTCCGGTAAGATCGATCTTAAGGATACATTATTTCATTTGGTAAACTTGCAATTCACAGATGAGGCAGAGAATAAAACACAATTAAAATTCTTTTTGAAAAGCACAATGACTTCAATTATTCCGTCGCGAAAAGATAATGGTTCGTATGTGAATTGTACAAAAGTTTATAATTACAAGAGCAAGAATTTCGAATTTACTTTGCCTCCTAAAACTCTTTATAACGATGTTTTTATTAAAGTAACTGATGAACTTAGCCAATTCAATTCATTTAGCATTATTCCTGAAGATGTGAATTTCCGTTGGCAGGGAACTATCAGGTTGAAAGTCCCGCAAAAGTGGATATCATTATCCAATAAACTTGTTTTGGTGAACGGTGGAAGTATTGCCAATCCAACCCAAACCGGAATTATAAGCGAGTATCCTTTAAAGAAATTCGGAACATTCAGATTAGTAGTTGACACACTTAGTCCGAAGTTAAAAACAAAAATACCCCTCAAAAAACTGAAGACATCACTAAAAAAAGCTGATCATCTTACGTTTGTTATGATCGATAATTTAAGCGGGATCAGTAAATACAATTTATTTATCAATGATAAATGGGTCCTGGCTGAATACGACGGGAAATCTGATCTTTTAACCTATTGGTTCGATGCGGAAACACCCACGGGTGAAATGAAGATCGAGTTGAAAGTAAGTGACAGGGTAGGGAACGAATCTGTTTTAAAATTGAACCTAAAGCGTTAAAATTTCTACGCTTTCTAAACCTTTATTGAATAACAGATCGACCACGCTTAAGTTAGAAGTAAAGCCGAATTTGTCTCCGAAAACCTGGTAGTACTGTTTAGGGTTTAGGGTTTCGGGTTGTTCCGTTCTCAGGTCAGGTCCGTTAAATGTTTTATTGAATTCTGTTGTGAATTGTATTTCTTTTTTTTGCCTTAGGATATGCAGGATCAATTTTGTCAGAGCCGTATTAAACTCCAGCAAAAATTCATGTTTTTCGAAATAGAATGGCTTGAACTCATCTTCAAAATATTCGAAATACGCAGAATTTTTATAAGAACTTGTAATAGCCCGCCAATGTTTTATTTGCCAGGGTTCAGTATAACTTATTCGTTTTTCAGAAATAATTTCTTTATCAGCATGTTTCTCCAACGGAATACTGAGATTTAATTTTCCATTGGCTCCCAAGATCTCACATCTGCTGCGGTGTGTTTGTTTTATAAAATGTTCGTGTTTCTCAATAAACACAACATCACTTTTCAATAATTCAGAAAAATAATTTACCGGCGGTAAATAGGAGGTAGGAAGTAAAACCTGTTTCATGCTCTTCTTTTTGAACGGATCTTACACATTACTTTCCCGATAATATTCTTTTCAGGTAAAAATCCCCAATGACGTGAATCGATGGCGTTATCGCGGTTATCTCCCAGCACGAAATAATAATTTTGCTTTAAGGTATACGTATTGCAAACCACACCATTAATATAAATACTGAACCCCTGTACTTCAAGCGTGTTCTGTTCAAACACTGTAATTATTTTCTTATATAATGCGATATTGACCGTATCAAGCTTTAGAACATCTCCTTTTTTTGGAATGTATAATTTCCCGTAATTATGTTTGTTCCATTTAAAATTCGAATCATTCGGGAAGATGGCAGGATCGTGGAGACCCGTTTTTTCAATAGTCCTGCTCAATTCCATTATCATTTCATCCTGCCGCAAACTATCAGCCTGCGATTGCGTTAAACTATAATTATAATCAAACTCATCAGATATCTTCCCGCCTTCGGTCAAACCATATTCCATCATAAGAGACGTATCTAATTTTAATTTGGCTTTGAAGTGATAATTATGCTGGAGGACATCCATAAAACGGTCTTCATTGTTATTCACAAAAACAAAGCCGTTATCCAATTCCAAAGTGTCACCGGGAAGGGCCGCGCACCGCTGGAAGAACAGTAATGGTTTTGCTGCAGTAGTATCATCTGTAAAATAATTAAAAGCAAGAACATCATTTTTTTTATACTCAGAAGAAAATCTGTTTATCAAAACAAGGTCTCCGGGGGAATAACTGCTTCTCATATCAGCAGAAGGAATTACAGCTAACTGAAAAAAAGCCTGGTTGATGATAAAGAGTATAAGTACAGCAATAATTACCGGAGCTAACCAGGGAATGATCTTTTGAGATAATGCTTTATCTATTCTTAGCATTTGCCACTGCTTTAGATTTGCGGCGCCTGTTCCATTTACTATAACCCCATAGACCCAAAATTATGGCGATAACGGGTATTTTAACGGATACCAGGCCATTATCACCTACATAACATAAAAAGCGTTCCCAGCGGAATTTACCTTCTTTTGAGTTTTTAAGTAAAGAACCTAACACCGATTTACCGCTGATCGGATTGTTCTCGGCATATTTCATACTGAACCAAACGAACACCGGTTTACCAACTACGTGATCGAAAGGAACAAAACCCCAACTGCGCGAATCGGCAGAGTTGTGGCGGTTGTCGCCCATCATCCAGTAGTAATCTTGTTTAAACGTATATTCTGTGATCGGGTTGCCATCATAATGTACTTTTCCGTTCTTTACTTCAACCGAGTGGATGCCATCATCATAAGTAGTTAAAATAGTTCTGTACAAAGAAATATTTCCGGTGTCGATCTTCAATGTCATTCCTTTTGCAGGAATTTGTAAAGGACCGAAATTATCATTGTTCCATTTATAGGCAGGATCGTGAGGGAAGACTGTAAGTTCACGTTCGCCTTTAGCAGTTATCTTTTTCTCAACTGAAATAACCCCTGCCATTTTTTTTACTTTCTCCACAACATCATTCGGCATGTTGATGTCATAAATACAGGTATCCGTTTTTGTATTGGCAAGATCAGCTTCTCCAACGTAAATATCCAGTTCGTCTAATAACGCAGCATTACTCAATACAACCTGGCCTAGTTTATTCTCCATCCGTTCACCAAACAAAGGGCCTTTTGTACTAACGTAATACCTGTGTTGGGAATGTTCAGGCATGGCCTGCAATTTTCCGTTGATGTAAATATCCCAATCTTTAATTTCAAGCATATCACCGGCAATACCAACACAACGTTTCACATAATGCTCACGTTTATCAGCAGGACGCGCCGCAACTTCTCCAACCGGCCTGCCGTTTGAAGGGCTTTGATTTTGCGGTGTGTGCATGTATTCCCATGCTTCGTGCTGGTATGCTGCATCCGATTTTAACGGTTGGTTGTTGCTGTAATCCTGGTTCTTCAGCATGTGCGCCACCTGGCGGATGATCTCGTAATAACTTGGCACAGGATCATTAACAAAAATCGAGTCACCATCGGGATAATTGAAAACAACGATGTCTCCATTCTTAGGCTTACCAAATCCCGGTAAACGGAAATAAGGTAATTTGATCCATTCAACATATGATTTTGTTTTCTCTGTGAATGGCAAAGTGTGATGGGCAAATGGAAATGCTATCGGTGTTTGGGGAATTTTTGCACCGTAAGCTAATTTATTTACGAAGAGAAAATCTCCAACCATTAACGATTTCTCTAATGAAGAAGTTGGAATTGTAAACGCTTCGAGGAAAAAAGTACGGATGATGGAAGCGGCTATAACAGCGAAAATGATAGGATCGACCCAATTCTTTATAAAAGCACTTGGCTCTTTTTTATATTTATCTAATCCGACAAATTTTGCTTTCGGATCTAAACCTGCACTTACAAAGAATAAATATGGCATTAAAGAAGCGTACAATAATTCGCCATTTGAAGGTTTGTTGAACGCGCGGGCAACGTTGAAACCGTAAACACCGTACATCATTAAGTTCACGCCGGGAACTATCATGATCAAACACCACCACCATGGTTTGTTCAGTAATTTAGAGAGTACATAAAAATTATAAAAAGGAACAAAGCCTTTCCAAGATTCAATTCCTGCTTTCGCAAACAGTTTCGACAGACCGAAAAATGAAATGAGAACAAGGCCAATGAAAATATAATTACCTATCATAGAATTTAAATGTTTTACAAATAACCTAAATATTGTTCTATTATTTCAAATTCTAAGTCAAAAATTGTTAACGTAATACCTTATATTGGATAAACGGCAAATACAGCCACGAATTTCACTAATTTTCACGAATCAATTAGTGTTTTATTCGCGTCATTCGTTAGTAAATAAAAAACCCCGAAGGCGATCTCCGGGGTTTATTTATATAACTAACAAAAACTATTTCTTTTTTGCATAACGGGTGCGGAATTTATCAACGCGGCCTGCAGTATCAACTAACATATGCTTACCTGTATAGAACGGGTGAGAAGTCATTGAAATATCTAATTTTACCAATGGGTATTCGTTACCATCTTCCCACTTGGTAGTTTCTTTTGTTTCAGCACAAGAACGGGTTAAAAATGCATAACCATTACTCATATCTTTGAATACACAAAATCTGTAGCTTTCAGGGTGAATTTCTTTTTTCATCTTTTTCTTTTTTAATCTTTAAAACGGGCTACAAAATTAGTACAATTTCAGGGATTATACAAAACTATCTGTAAATTATTGTTAATTAATAGGTTATAAACATATTAATTCTACAAATACTGAAACTTTCTCCAGGTATGTTTACAGGCTTTACATTCGTAAAGATCTTCAACTTCAGTATGAACTAGATGATAATTTTCAAGGCTGCCTTCTATCAGTATTCTTTCGTAGATCAGAACCGGACTTTTTCCGCAGTCAGGACAATTACTATCAACGAATTCGTTCAAACGAACTGATACTGATTTTTCTCCTTCTGATGGTTTATAATCTTTACTTTCCACAACTAAAATTAACACTAAAATCATAATTAATAATTTTTTTTAATCCGCCTCAAATTTTATATTTGTAAGGTATACTCTGCAATGGAAAAACAAGGAAATATCGGTACTGCAAAAGGCCTCTCGTTCGAAGATTTTAAGAAAATTGTCCTCGAAGATTACCGCGTTGTAAATGAAAGCCGCCAGGCCAGTTTGTTAGGGCGAAAAGAAGTCCTTACGGGCAAAGCTAAGTTCGGTATTTTCGGTGACGGGAAAGAATTACCTCAAATTGCTTTATCAAAAGTATTTCAGAATGGGGATTTCCGTAGTGGTTATTACCGTGATCAGACTTTCATGATGGCGATCGGTGCTGTTACATTACAGCAATGGTTTGCCGGGTTATATGCGCACACAGATATAGAACACGAACCGATGAGTGCAGGCCGTCAGATGGGTGGACACTTTGCAACAAGAAGTTTGAATGAAGATGGTTCGTTCCGTAATCTGATGGAACAAAAGAATTCTTCGTCTGATATTTCCCCTACCGGTTCTCAAATGCCGCGTTTATTGGGATTAGCTTATGCTTCTCATTTCTACAGAATAAACAAAGATCTTCAGCAAGGTGAATTCTTAAATTATTCGGATAAAGGAAATGAAATTGCATTTGGTACCATTGGTGATGCAAGTACATCAGAAGGATTGTTCTGGGAAACTATAAATGCTGCTGGCGTATTACAAATTCCAATGTTAATTTCCGTTTGGGATGATGGCCACGGTATTTCTGTTCCTAAAAAATATCAAACAACCAAAGAAAGTATTTCAGAGATCTTAAAAGGTTTCCAGCGTGAGAATGGCGGTAAGGGTTACGAGATATTCAAAACAAAAGGCTGGGATTATGCTCATTTATGTGAGACATACGAGAAAGCTGCAAAAGTTTGCCGCGAAGAACACGTTCCTGTTTTAGTTCACGTGGAAGAGGTAACTCAGCCGCAAGGGCACAGTACTTCAGGTTCACACGAACGCTACAAATCAAAAGAACGCTTACAATGGGAAACAGATTTTGATTGCATCAGAAAAATGCGCGAGTGGATCATTCAAAACGCATTAGCGGATGCAGCTGTTTTAGATAAAATTGAAGAAGAGGCCAAGAATGCCGTTCGTGATAGCAAAACTGCTGCATGGTCAGCTTACTTAACGCCAATTAAAAATGAGATCGCCGAAGTTGGTGCTATTCTTGATGAATTAGCAGGTGAGAGCGAAAAAGGTTCATTTATAATACCAATTAAAAATGAATTGACAAGTATTAAAGAACCGATCCGTAAAGATATTCAGACTGCTGTGAAAAAAGTTTTACGTTTGATAAAGAACGAAGAAACTGCAGGCAGGCAAAAATTAATTTCGTGGTTAAGTTTATCGAAGATAGAAAATCACGACCGTTACAGTTCTTATTTGCATTCGCAGTCATCAAAAAATGTATTAAATATTTCTCCAATAGATGCTGATCTTTCAGGAGAATCAAAAATGATGGATGGCCGCGAAATTTTGCGTGAGAATTTTGATGCGATCTTAAAAAAATATCCTGAAGTAATGATCTTCGGTGAAGACTCCGGAAAAATTGGCGGTGTTAACCAGGGATTAGAAGGCTTGCAAGCAAAATACGGAGAACACCGTGTGTTCGATACCGGGATCCGTGAAGCAACTATTATGGGACAGGCAATAGGATTAGCCATGCGTGGTTTAAGGCCAATTGCTGAAATTCAATATTTAGATTATTTGTTGTACGCGCTACAAGTGATGAGTGATGATCTTGCAACAGTACAATGGAGAACAAAAGGTTTACAAAAAGCTCCTGTGATCATCCGTACACGAGGTCACCGTTTAGAAGGCGTTTGGCATAGTGGTTCTCCAATGGGAATGATCATTCACGCCTGCCGTGGTATAAATGTTTGCGTGCCCCGTAACATGGTTCAGGCCGCGGGAATGTATAATTTATTGTTGGAAGCAGATGAGCCTGCTTTAATTATTGAGCCATTAAATGGTTACCGTTTAAAAGAACAAGCGCCGGCTAATATTGGTGAATATAAAATCGCATTAGGTAAACCGGAAGTGTTAGCAGAGGGAAGTGATGTTACTTTGGTAACTTACGGTTCAAGTGTACGTATTGCACAGGAAGCAATGAAATTCTTATCTGAACATGGTATCTCAGTTGAGTTGATCGATGTTCAGACCTTATTACCATTTGATATTGATCACAGTATTGTTGAATCGGTAAAGAAAACAAATCGTTTAGTGGTATTGGATGAAGATGTTCCGGGTGGAGGAAGTGCTTATATATTACAAAAGATCATGGAAGAGCAGGGCGGATATAAATATTTAGATTCAGCTCCAACAACAATTGCATCGAAAGAACATCGTCCTGCATATGGCAGTGATGGTGATTATTTTTCGAAACCAAATCCGGATGATGTATTCGATATTATTTACAATTTAATGCATGAGGCCGATCCGCAACGGTTCCCGAAAATTTATTAATCCTATTTTAATACAAAATGAAAAAAGTAATCTTAGTTCTCGTTCTTTTCCTGTCCGGTTTCGTTGTGATTGCGCAGGAAAAAGAGGATGAAACGAAATTGATCCGTGAAGTTGTGAAATTACAGGTTGACAAAAACAAATTTGCTCCGCCAAAACCAGCAACACCTGAGCCTGTTGCTGAGACTAAAGGAAAAAAAGGAAAGAAGAAAGTTGAAGAACCGCCTCCGCCTGAAGCCGGAGAACCGGATACAACCAATCCATTCATTCCTGCACCACAAGCTGAAGTTTTAAAGCGTGCGCAGAACTGGTATACTTTAAAGGACAATAAGATCAAAAAAGCTAACGGTACGAACTCAGGTGAAAAAGTATCCTGTAATGTTACATTTCCATTCAAACAAAAAGTTTTGAATCCGGTTGATGATGTTGACGGAACTATTTCAATGGATCTTATCATTGAAGCGAAAGAAGGTAAATACAGATATACCATTAAGAATATTAAACACCAGGCCAGAAAATCAGGAATGTCGGGTGGCGATATATATGCTATTGTTCCTGAATGCGGCTCAATGAAAGTTTCAGATAAGACCTGGAAATTGATTAAGAAAGAGGCGTTTATCAACGCACAATTAGTTGCCGAAGATCTGAAGGAGAAAATGAACCGTGAGGTTGAAGGAAAAAAAGATGAGTGGTAACCTTTCGGCATCCCGATAGCTATCGGGATTTGGATGACTTTGTTATACTTAGCCTGAGTGTTCAAATAGAAATCCACAATGCAACGTTAAAAACCTGATTTCCAGCGTATCTTTAATTTTTGTAACTTTACATTCATGAATAAGTTACGTAAGTCTCTCTTTATCGTCCCATTCTTAGCGTGTTCTCTTTTCGCAGCGGCACAAGAAGGAAAAAGTGAACTTGATAAGCAATTCTCTGAAGTAGTTACTACTGATTCTGTTCCGGGTTCAAATCTTACCAAACGCGCCGTTAATTGGGTAAAAGCAGAATCTCCGCGTTTTAAAAAATCAATGGGTGTTGCCACAGGTTCAAAAGCAGAATGTCTTGCAACATTTAAAATAAAAGCAAAAGAGTTAAATCCAAATCCTGATTATACCGGAATGATCACAATGCACGTAACTATTGAGTGCAAAGACAATAAATACCGCTATTCGATCACAAAAATGAAGCATACGGCTTCTAACGGAAAAGCGAGTGGTGGTGATATCACTAACATTGTTCCTGAATGCGGAAGTATGATCATGCCTGATAAGACGTGGAAACAAATAAAAGGCGAAGCTTTCAAAAGTGCTTCAATGGTAATTTCTGAATTAAAAGATGGAATGACCAAGAATGCTACCGACTCTAAAGACGAGTGGTAATCTAGTTCGTAGTCGGTTGTTCGGAGTTCGTAGAATATGATATCCTACTATTTATTTCTTTATTAATAACTTCAAATTTCATTTACATGTACATTTCTATAATATCAATCGATAAGTCAAAAGTTATGAGGCTTTCTAAAAGCTTAATTAAAAAATACAACATCAACGATAAAATCGAACTGATTCTTACTAAAGATTTCCTCATTTTTAAACCCATTAAAAAAGTAAGAATAGGCTGGGGAAAATCATTCAAAAAAATGCATGAAAATGGTGACGATAAACTATTATAAGCAGTTCTTACTTATCGTACGGTTTTGCAGGTGCTTTCTTTTTGAATTTCCCTTTTCGCCATGCATCAATAAATTGGGCCCATGCGATAGGGTTCAATAAACTTATGGTAGGATATTGTCCTGCCGTGTATACTTTAGTTAAGTATTGCTGCATCGCGTAACGATAATTCGATTGCGAATCCATCTTCAGGTTACGCTCATTATAACTCAATTGATTTTTATCAAGATTCTTGTAGGCGCGGTCATAATCATTTTCGCCAAGATCAAGATTTAAGAATGCCTTTTTGAATTCTTCTTTGGTGGGCCAGGGATAAACATCAATATTCGCAAGCATGATCGTATCCTTAACTAAGCGCTGAATGATATAATAATGCTTAAGACTTAAAGTATCATCTAATTTATAGATCGCATTCTGATGTGCTAAAGAAGCAAAATGTATCTCATCACCAGGTTGAACAACCAAGGTAAAGAATCCATAATAATCGGTAATAGTAACAGGCTTCGAGCCTTTGTAAACAGAAACGAAAGGAACGCCTAGGAGACTATCACCTTCAACAACCACGCCTGAGAGCTGGATATAATTATTCTTTACAGCTCCGTTGCCGTTTTGGGAAAACATGCTTCCGCAAATTAAGATCGCTAATGCTAAAAATATATGTTTCATTACACCTCTAAAATACTACTCTTTTTTCTCATCACCTCACCAAAATAAAGGCTTAACATATTTTATAAGGTTTACCGATTATTTGAAAAATGCAACCACTTATTGTTAAACCGGTTAAAGTCGGAGTTAAATTATCTATCTTTATAGAAGATAGAAGATAAAATATGAGGACTAATTACATTTTCTTTCCGGCTATTATATTCTGTTTGCTGTTAGCTTACGAATCAGCCTATGCCCAAAAACCGGGTACCAGTATTGTAACTCCTTATAAAAAACCAAAAGCAAAAAAGAAAAAGGAAGAAGGTTATACTAATATCCAGATCGGCGGCGGTGTAATGGGAAGTGTTCTGTATTTAAGCCGGAATATAAACGAAAAGAATGATGCCTTTGGCTCAACTTTTATATTCAATTATGGTGGTGGTAATCAAAAACTACTAAGATACAGCTTTCAATACACAAAATTTTTTCCAATTGATATAGCTCCGACATGGTATAATGTACACGCCCAAACTTTCGAATCAAATGTTGAAATGATGGTGTTCTTCAAAAATAAGAAGACTGTTCTTTATCCATTTGTGGGTCTTAGTTATAATACATTTAAAGGTTTTTTTACCGGAGCAAATGATTATCTTAATTTGTATCAGAAATATGGTTTTAATAACATAGTTTCCAATCGCTGGATCGGTTTTAATATAGGTACAGGTGCCGAACATGCTTTTGGTCCAGTGGTGATCTTTGTTGATTATAAAATGAGAGTAGGAAAATTAGAAGAAAGGGCAAGTTTTACCATTATGGATATTTGTTACACTGGAGGAATAAGACTGAAATTAGCAGTTCCGGAGGCACATGTAGCCTTACGAAAACTATACCGTGGCATAAATGATAAATATCATTGGTTCTGATTGAAAGATCTTAAAACAAAAAGCCCTGAAAGAGAACTTCAGGGCTTTTTTATTAATGTCATGGTGAGCTTGCCGCACAACTTAGTGCATATTCTGCCAGGGGATCATTGAGAATGCTGTACCAAGTATCACTAAGTAAATGATCACAAAAACTAAATAAAGTGCGCCTAAACTTAAGCCGATGATAGCGCAGATCCTTCCGCCTTTCAGGTTATTGAAAGAAGATAAAGTAAATGCAGAAGGATTAGCTTTATATGCAGCCATACCTTTATTACCCAGAACTAATGCAATGATACCGCAAGTCAAAGAAACTATTCCGTAACACCAGCATAATGCAATTGATATGATACCTAAAACCAATACAGCTGTTGAGTTTGGTAATGGAACTTGTCCGTTGCCAAATTGCTGGCTGAATTGTTGGTTTATTTGTTGTTCGTTTGGGTTGTTTGAATTTTCCATATAAAAATATTTTAAGCTAAAGTAAACATTATTCTTTCATACCTAAAACGGAACAGCCCATTTTTTTAAGGCCAAAAAGGTAGAAATGAACAATTTTCGGTTAATTAAATAAAGGCTTTAAAACATAACCCTTTTATTTTAAGCCCGTATAATCTTGTAGTAAAAACCCAAACAGGCTGAAACCCTTGTAAATACTGGTGTTCCGGAGGGTCAAGCCTTATAAACCAATATAAATGAATAATAACATCAAAACACAGAAGCAAATGAAAACACACATTCATCTAAAACCCATTAGCCATGAAAACCAAGATCTACATCACAGCGGTGTTGGCTTTAACGTGTATCTTAAGCGTAAGTCAAACACATGTAAACTCCAATTATACGATTGACAGTTTACAGCACTTCAATAAAAGTCATTGGCTTAACTATATAAGCCAAAACCATCCTTCGCAAGCAGATGCGGCTGAGTTCATGAAAGCTCAGGAGAGACAATATATACGCGATACCTATTATCCATCAGCAAAATTATCTCCGTCACCGCCAACGATCCAACAAGCTTGCACCAATATCGATTTTGAAACAGGAAATTTTAACGGGTGGACATTAAGTACAGGATTTCATCCTTTATTCAATGCTTCAGGTTGCTGCCCGACTGCGGGTGGAGCTCAAGCTATTATGACTGGTAACGGAACTGATCCTTGCGGTGGTTTTCCTGTTGTTAGTCCCGGAGGATTATTTTCTGTGAGATTAGGTAATAACGGAACGGGCGGTATTGCGGATCGTATGGAACAAACCTTTTCGGTAACAGCAGCAAATTTAAATTTCACATATAAGTACGCTGTAGTTTTCCAGGACCCGGGTCATGCTGTAGCAGACCAACCGGCTTTTACAATTCAGATGCTCGATTCAAACGGTAATGCAATTCCGTGTACATATTATAATGTATCGGCAGGACAAAACATTCCGGGTTTCCTGAACTCTGCAAATTGTCCGGGTGTTGTTTACAAGCCATGGACCAATGTTGTTGTGGATCTTAGCGCATATTTAAATCAGAATGTGACCATCCGCTTCTCAACCTACGATTGTTCTTTAGGCGGGCATTACGGTTACGCTTATATAGACGGCTCTTGTTTAGCATTTCAGCAAACAGTTAACGATACACTTTGTGTTGGTTCAACAAAACAAATTTGTGCTCCTCCCGGATTTGGATCTTATGTATGGAGCGGGGGAAATCTTACGGGAAACACTAACCAATGTGTGAACATGAGTGCTGCCGGAAATTATTCTGTAAACACAACTTTAGTGACAGGCTGTACAGGGCCAACTTTCTACTACAACATATTTAATAACCCTAAACCACTTGCTAATTTTACCACACAGAATAATACTTGTACAATGACCGTTAATTTTAATAACACATCAAGTATCTCTGCAGGTTCCATTATAAGTAACAATTGGGATTTTGGTGATGGCAATACATCAACACTAGTAAATCCAACACATACCTATGCTAATCCCGGAACTTACCTGGTGCGTTTGATAACAGGATCGAATAAAGGATGTTTTGACACTATCATAAATCTTGTTCCTGTTAACTCTCCGCCCATTGCCAATTTTAGTCAGAATACAATTTGCCAGGGTTCACCTGTTACGTTTAATGATCTGAGTACAGGAAATCAAAGTACGATCAATAGCTGGAACTGGGATTTTGGCGACGGATCTGTAAATTCTTTACTACAAAATCCTTCCCACATTTATTCTACACCCGGTACTTACTCAGTTACTTTACTTGTAGGAAGCACAAATAACTGCGCTGATACTGCAATTCATTGGGTAACCGTAAACGCCTTGCCAAGCGTAAGTTTTAATACTGCAAACGGATGTTTAGGTACTCAAACCAATTTTAATAACACATCTACAATTATCAGCGGTAATATCACCGGTTGGAATTGGGATGCCAATGGCGATGGCATCATAGATGCTAATTCACAAAACCTGATCTTCAATTATACCGCTCCGGCAACTTATACCGTCATTTTAACGGCATCAAGTAACGCGAACTGCATCAATTCATTCTCTACAACCGTAACTATACATCCTTTACCTGTTGTTAATTTCAGCGGGAATAATGTTTGTCATAACGCTGTAACAAATTTTACAAACAATTCATCAATCGGAAACGGAAATCAAATCACCAATTACTCGTGGACGTTTGGCAACAGTACAAGTTCAATGCAAACCAATCCGATGGTGATCTACAGTAACCCCGGAAATTACATTGTCAACCTGACCGCCACTTCCAATAATAGTTGCGTGAGCACCGGCACTACATTAGTTTCCGTATGGCCGAATCCAAATGTAAACTTTACTGCACCAAATGTTTGTCAGGGCGCTACTACTAATTTCAATAACAGTACTACAATTGCAAGCGGTAATATAAATTACTGGATGTGGGATGTGAATGGCGACAATAACACTGATAGCACAAGTCAGAATCCTACTTACGTTTATCCTGCAGCTGGAAATTACATTGTGAGTTTAACCGCTGTAAGTAACAATAATTGTGTGAGGACTTTTACCAATACTGTTACAGTTAATGCGCTTCCTGTTTCGAATTTTGCAGCTAATAATACCTGTATGGGTGCAATGACCAGTTTCACCAACAACTCCAATATTGCTGCGGGAAATGTGATCACAACATCTTTCTGGAATTTCGGGAATGGTAACACAACTTACAATGCTAATCCTTCGATCATCTATTACACGGTCGGAAATTATACTGTAACACTTACTTCAACATCCAATAACAATTGTATAAGCACATATTCAACAGTTGTTTCTGTATATGCCAATCCGGTTGTGAATTTTACTGCTAATACAGCTTGTTTGAACCAGGCGACCCAATTTACAAACTCAAGTACTATCCAGGCAGGAACTATAAGTAAATACCGCTGGGATTTTGATGATGACTTTATCTGGGATGATTCAACGGCTAATCCAACATACATTTATCCAAACTTTGGTGTAAAAAATTGCAAACTGCAGGCTATAAGTAATTACAATTGTTACGGACAAAAGATCAGTCCTGTTGTTGTCCATGGTAACCCGGTTGCCAATTTCAAAGCTAATTCAACCTGTTTAGGTGATGTGACCAATTTCCAGAATTTTTCTACCTCGGTGGATGGAACCATAACAAGTTATATGTGGGATTTTAACGGCGATAATATCACTGATAACATTTCTGTTAATCCGACTCTTACCTATACAGCAAACGGAATTTACCTTACAAAATTAGAAGTGCAGACTCAGTACGGTTGTGTGAACGTAATTTCGAAACCGGTGTATGTGAATGCAAAACCTGTTGCTCAATTTACGGCTACAAACAAACAAGGTTGTCCAAGCCTATGTGTTCCTTTTCATAACAACTCTTATATCAACAATGGAACGATAGTTACTTACCAATGGGATTTTGGAGATGGCAGCGGACCATTATATTTAAAAGATCCGACTCATTGTTACGAAAGCGGAACTTTCAATGTCACATTAAACTGTGTTTCAGACAGCGGATGTATCAGTTCTTACAAATCGAATGCTTTGGTAAATGTGTATCCAAAACCAATGGCTGGATTTAATGTCAGTCCGGAAGAGATAAATGAATTCGATCCTCAAATTGAGGTTACAAGTACAGCATTAAATGCAAATTCTGTCATCTATCAATTGAATCCCGGTCCGGTTTATAATACACCAAATTTCACTCACACAATGAATAATGATAAACCCGGTAAATTACTGATAGCTCAGATCGCCACAAATATTTACGGTTGTCATGATACCATTATAAAAATACTCGATATAAAACCGGTATTTGTGATCTATATTCCAAACACATTCACACCAAACTCCGACGGATTGAATGATGGTTTTGGTGCAAAAGGAGAGGGGATACTTCAATTCGAAATGCAGGTGTTCGACCGTTGGGGACATGTGGTATTTGAATCGAATGACATTTACAACTATTGGGACGGCACTGTAAAAGGCGGCAATGAACCGATAAAAGATGATGTATATACCTGGAAAGTACAAGTACTGGATATAAATCATAAGAATCACGACCTGGCAGGACACGTAACAGTATTAAAATAACGGACGGGTAAATAATTATTTATCTACTAATGGGGGATCCGGAAAAGAGGGTTGAATAAAATTGCAGCCCTCTTTTTGTTGCTTTTGGTCGACCTAAAATAGTAATACATCGTTTAGGTGAATCATATTTTGTTTGTTTCAATTTAATTGCGAATTTAGGTCAGTTTTCCGGAGGAATGCCCTCGGCAAAACCCCAAAATCCTAAAAAAACAGAATATGAAAAAAACTTTACTATCCATTTCCCTTATTGCACTTACTACAATAGCATTTGCACAAAATGTGACCAGCCTTGCAGGTTCAGGTTCGCAAGGTACTGTTAATGCAACAGGGCCAGCAGCAAGCTTTAATGCTCCATCAGGCACTTGTTCTGATCCTTCAGGGAACATTTATGTTGCAGACCGCGGCAATCACACAATCCGTATGGTTACTCCCGGAGGAGTTGTAACTACAATTGCGGGGCAAGCAGCAGTAGCAGGAACAGTTGATGCCACCGGAACTGCAGCAAGCTTTAATATGCCTTTTGGTGTTTGCAGGGATGCTTCAGGAAATTTATTTGTTACCGACGAACAAAATCATACGATCCGTAAGATCACTCCTGCCGGTGTTGTAACTACTTTTGCAGGCCAGGTTGGAGTTACAGGTTCAACAGATGCAACGGGAACTGCTGCCAGTTTCAATTTCCCGAGAGGGATTTGTATTGACGGTTCCGGAAATCTATATGTTGCTGATTTCTTCAATCACAAGATCAGAAAGATCACTCCTGCAGGTGTAGTAACAACTTTTGCAGGTACGGGTTCTTCAGGAAATGTGAATGCAACAGGCACAGCCGCAAGTTTCAACCGTCCTTCAGGTGTTTGTATTGATTTTGCAGGCGATCTTTATGTAGCAGATCAATTAAATCACCGTATCAGAAAAATTACTCCGGCTGCGGTGGTAACAACTTTAGCAGGTTCAACTTCAGGGTTCGTAGATGCAACCGGGACAGCTGCAAGATTCAATCTTCCTTATGGCGTTTGTGCTGATGCAAGTAATACGATCTATGTTTGTGATTTCAATAATCAAAGAGTTAGAAAAATAACTCCGGCAGGAGTAGTAACAACTTTCGCCGGTAATGGAACTGCAAGTGGTGTTGATGGAGTAGGGACAGGAGCAACTTTCAATGGTCCTATCGGTCCATGTATAGATGCCATAGGGAATATTTACCTGGCTGATCAATTCAATCATAAGATCAGGAGGATCTCTAATCCTACAGCAGGAATTACTGAGAATACGGCTAATACTAAAATTGAAGTTTATCCTAATCCAACAACCGATGTGATCAATATTGATCTGAAATCAGCTTCTAAAGTTACAGTAACAAATTCATTAGGACAGATCGTAACCGAACAAACAATGAATGCAGGAAAACAGACTATCAGTTTACAAAACCATGCTAAAGGTATCTATTTCGTAACTATTTTACAGAACGAAAAACAACAAACTACTAAAGTGGTTAAAGATTGATTTTTCAGTTGATGATATAAACTAAAAAGGCTTGAATTTCTTCAAGCCTTTTTTTATTTCTTAACAGATGCTTCATAGTATGGAAGTGCATCTTTCATGAATCCTCTCAGATCATTGATACGTTTTTCATCATGTGGGTGGGTGCTTAATAATACAGGAGGCTTTTCACCACCTTGTGCAGACATCCGTTCCCAAAACGAAATTGCTGCTCTTGGATCATAACCTGCCATCGCAGCGAAAATAATTCCCATTTTATCAGCTTCACTTTCATGAGTACGGCTATATTTAAGCATGCCTAATTGAGATCCAATACCATAAGATTGAAGAAAAAGATCATGAACTAATTGAGGTTTTGTTGATAGAGCGACTGATAGAACAGCACCTCCTAATTGGGCTGCCACTCCTTGCGACATACGTTCGTTACCATGTTGTGCAACGGCGTGCGCAATTTCATGTCCCATAACAACAGCCAGGCTTTTTTCATCCTGGGTAACAGGTAATATACCGGTATACACAACAACTTTTCCCCCGGGCATACACCATGCGTTCACAACAGGATCTTCAACTACATTAAATTCCCAGGCGAAACCTTCTAATTGTTTGCTTAATCCTTTATCAGCGTAATATTTTTCTACAGACTTCTGAATACCCGTTCCTAATCTTCGCACCATTTCAACTCTCGGATCACTCGCGGGTAAAGTTTTATTCTCCTTTAAAAATTTATCATACTCTGTCATACTCATACTTATCAATTCACTTTCGGCAATAAGACTTAATCCCGTACGTCCGGTAACGGCATTTTTATGACAAGAAATAAATAAGGAGGAAATTAATGAAGCAACTAAAAGATATTTGATTCTCATAAATTACTCAATTTTAGCGGTGAGTCCGCGTTCCAATAGAGCCTCACACATTGGTTTCAGTTTTTTATAATCCGCAGTTTTTACAGCGCATTTTCCGGCAAAGTGAACTAAATAAGTACATTGCTCGGCCTGAATAGTATCATGTTTACAGACTTTGATGAGACTATCAGTTACAAAATCGAAAGTGTTCACATCGTCGTTATAAAGTACAAGGTTCTTTTCTTTTTCTGTTTTGAGTTTAACATCAGCTAACTCAATTTCCTGTAATTCTGTATTATTGAACATAGTACAAATGTACACAATTTACCAGATATTGGTCAAGTGCTGCCACTTACAAATTAATGCATAAAAACAAGGGAATTGAACAAGTGAAAATAGAGGTTTTTATTATATTTACTATCTGTGATACCCGTTTAAAAACGGATGTCACGCTGACCAAAGTCAGCATCTATTCGGAGTAAAGAGCTTATTAGAAAGAGTTTGCTTCGAAAATTCAGAACAATGAAAGATCTTGGCTTCGTCAGGATGGCGGCTTGGATCTTTAGAGTAAATTTATGAAAAGGGTAGGATTCATATTCATTTTGGCCAGCTTTCTCTCGAAGGCAGGAAACCCTCCTGCAATTATTTTCAAAGAGAACAAAGGCCAGTGGCCGGAAAAGGTTTTGTTTGGAACAGAAATCTACAATACAAAATTTTATGTCAACAAAAACTCTTTTAATTATTGTGTTTATGATTATTCTGACCTTCAGAAACTTCATGAATACATGCATCACAGAAATGAAGAGCCTAAACAGAGCAGGGTAGTACATGGACATAATTACGAAGTTGAATTTATTGGAGCTGATCTTACTACTGTAACAAAGGCAAAAGAGCAGCCTGAGTATTACAACTATTTTTTAGGAAACAACAAAAGTAAGTGGGCAAATTCTATAAAAGCCTTCGGAAATTTACTATTTAACGAGATATATCAAGGTGTTGATCTGAAATTATATTCAAATGGAGCTAATTTAAAATATGATCTTGTGGTAAAATCCACTGCTGATATTAATTCTATAAGACTTAATTACAAATACATTAATGGGATAGAATTAGTAAATAACGAATTGATCATTAAAACATCGGTTGGAAATGTAATTGAAAAAGAACCTTTCGCCTATCAGATAATTAATGGAAAACAAAAGCAAGTTAAATGCAAATACGTTTTACTATCCGACAATTCAGTGGGCTTTGTTTTGCCTGAAGGTTACAATAAAAATTATGATTTGGTAATTGATCCTGTGGTAGTGGTTTGTTCTTTTTCAAACACTTCTCAGCATGGCGATGCTTCTGCTTGCACTTATGATTCAAATGGAAACATTTATAGTTTTGGTTATGCTGATAGTAGTTATCCTACAACTACCGGCGCATTTGAAGTAAATTACAATGCACATTTCGATTATGCACTTTCGGTATATAACACTACCGGATCGTCTAAATTGTTTTCAACCTATATGGGTGGTGATTCTTTAGATTTCCCATTAACCGCCATCGTAAAAAATAACGAGATCGTTCTGTTCGGCCAGGTACTTTCCAGAGATTTCCCTTGTACAACTGCTGCTTTTGACACCACCTATAACGGCGATTATGATTTTGCAGTTTCTAAATTGGATTTGTCAGGGACAAGTTTGTTAGCTTCGACCTATATAGGAGGGAATGGCAAAGATGGCTTAAATAATTTTTCAAGTAATTTAAATGATTTTGGATATTACGGTGAAATGGTATGTGACACTTCAGGAAACAGTTACATAATTTCAGCGACAACATCAACAAATTTTCCTATAAGCAGTTCTGCGATTTCAACAACCAGAACCGGATTAACCGACGCGTGTGTTTTTAAATTGAACAAAACCTTAAGCAATTTGGTATGGAGCACTTATTTAGGTGGTAATAGGGACGAAAGCGGAAAAAGCATTCGTCTGGACGGAACAGGCGGAGCTTATTTATTTGGTATCACAACAAGTTCAACATTCCCCATAACAAGTGGCGCAATTCAAACAACAAAAAACGGTGGTGTAACAGCTGCCGACTTATTTATTAGTCATATTAATTCAACCGGTTCCGCTCTGATCGCCTCAACATATCTGGGAACTATAGGTTTTGACTATGCAAGGATAATGGATCTTGACGAAAGTAACAATGTTTATTTGCTTTCGCATTTGCAGACACCATCCCAACTTACTCCATCACCAAGCGGAATCTACAATAACCCGAATGGATATAATGCTATTTACAAACTAAACCCTGCGTTAAGCACCGAATTATTCAAAACTAAATTCGGTAATTATATTCCCGGACCCTCACCCGGAACTATTCCTTACTTAAATGCCTCGGCTTTTAAAGTTGACAGCTGTAAAAATATTTATATTGCCGGTTATGCACAAAATTCGATGTTTACAACTCCAAATGCTTTTCAACCCGCATATGGCGGGGGGCCAACTGATATGTACTTTGCTGTATTCAGTACGAATTGCAGTTCTCTGAAATTTGCTTCGTACTATGGTGGCAAAAGTCCGGGCTATAGTTTCCCTATATCCTATGGAGAGCATACGGATGGAGGCATCAGTCATTTCGATAACAGAGGTTTTCTTTATCATGGCATTTGCATTAATGGCGGACTACCAACGACCCTAGGTGCATTTCAAACTACAAAACTAAGTGATTCGTTGCATTGGAATGATGCATTTATGAAAATTGATTTTCAAACGTTCATAAACGCCAGTACGTCCTACGGTGCCAACATCACAGGTTGCCCGCCATTCACGCCAACATTTGTTAGTACAACAAATACAGGAACAACTTATTGGAACTTTGGAAATGGTTTTACTTCAACTCAGGATACAGCTTCTACAACGTACACAAATCTTGGAATATACAATGTTTTGTTATTGGTAACAGACACAACAACCTGTAATCGCTATGATTCCATAAAAAGCGTTTTGAATGTCATTAACCCCACAGATTTTGAGCTGGGTGAAGACATTCCAACTTGCATAACAACTCCGGTTTTAATAAAATCTAATGTTTCCGCAGTCACTTACAGTTGGAGTACAGGACAAACATTTCCAAATATTTATGCGTTACCCGGAACCTATACGCTAACGATCAACAATGGTGGATGTAATTCAAGTGATGTGGTGAATGTTGTGATAGGAGAAAAGAAATTATCAGAACGGTTCCCAAATGTAATTACACCTAACGGCGATAAAATAAACGACTGGATCTTTTTTACAAATTATGATTTTGAAGAACTCGAATTCATTATCTACGACCGATGGGGCAAAGAACGTTTAAAGATCACGAACCCCTATGAAAAGTGGGAGCCAAACGAACTTGAGAACGGAACCTATTTTTATGTTGCCAATTACAAGTCGAGTTGTATAGGGAAGTTTGCCACTGATAAGGGGTTCATTACCGTTCTCAAATAAGCCTTGTGTGGTTTCGATAAAAGAAGATTGAAAAAAATAGCATTCATATTTATATTATTAGGCTTTTTAAGTAAGGCAGGAAACCCTCCTGCTATTATTTTCAAAGAGAACAAAGGCCAATGGCCGGAGAAAGTATTGTTTGGGGCGGAGTTTTTGAATACAAAGTTTTACGTCAACAAAAACAGTTTCAATTATTGTGTTTATAATAATGAAGATCTAAAAAGAGGCAAGGAACTTCATCACATATATTCGGGTAAGAGCTCGGCTCTTCACGGACACAACTATGAAGTAAATTTGGTTGGAGCCAATTTAAATAGTGTTTCAAAAACTAAAGAACAAAAAGAATATTATAATTATTTTCTTGGCAACAACCGCAGTAAATGGGCAAGTGAAATAAAAGCTTATGAAGATCTTTTGTATAATGAAATTTATGAAGGAATTGATTTGAGAATTTATAGCAACGCTTTAAATTTAAAATACGATTTTATTGTAAAGCCAGGTGCCAATGTAAATTCACTCCGATTAAATTATAAATATATTGAGGAAATTAAAATTGTAAATAAAGAATTAGTAATAAAAACTTCAGTCGGCATCATTATTGAAAAAGAGCCATTCGCTTATCAAACCATAAACGGAAAACAAAAAAACATAAACTGTAAATATACTTTACTGAAAAATAATGTAATTGGTTTTGAATTCCCTGAAGGATATAATAAGAATTATGAATTAACAATTGATCCGACAGTTGTAGTTTGTTCGTATTCAGGGTTTACAGGAACAGGAGCTAATAGTGCCTGCGGATATGATGATAATGGAAATATTTATGTTACAGGTTGGTGCGGTGCAGGGTACCCGGTTAGTACAGGTGCCTTTTCAATAGTTTATAGCGGCTATTATGATATAGCTCTTTCTAAATATAATAGTACCGGTTCTTCTAAAATCTACTCAACTTATTTGGGAGGAGATTCCATTGAACTTGTGAAAAATATTTTAATAAAAAACAATCAAATAATTATAGCAGGAGTTACAAACTCACATAATTATCCTTGTAGCATTAATGCCTTTGATTCAACTCATAATGGCTTAGGAGATTTATGCGTGACTAAATTAAATTTATCCGGCAACCTGCTTTTAGCATCAACATATATCGGAGGTTCTAAAAATGATGGGTTAAATTTAACTGGTCCGTCAATTCAAGGAAACGTTGATTATATGAGAAATACAGAAATGGTTTGCGATGGCTTGGGAGATGTTTTTGTTATTTCTACAACTGCTTCATCTAATTTCCCCGTTTCCTCGGGTGCAATTTCTAATACAATTAAAGGTAATTTGGATGCTTGTGTTTTTAAATTTAATAACACATTAACAACTCTTTTATGGAGTACTTATCTTGGCGGAACACATGATGAAACCGGAAAAGGGATTCGAATTGAGTCTACCGGTGGCGTGTATGTTCTCGGTACAACTACAAGTACAAATTTTCCTACGACTGCGAGCGTTATTTCTCAAACAAAGTCAGGTGTAAGTATTTCCAGCGACATTTTCGTATCTCATATTAATTCTAATGGAACTTCATTAATTCAATCTACATACCTCGGAACATCAGCTAATGATTATGGAGGTTTGCTGGACATAGACCAAAATAATGATTTATATATATGTGGTAATGTTAGTGTTCCTTCTGGTTTTATTTCAAGTAGCGGTACTTTTAGCAACCTTAATGGGTTTAACACAATTTACAAAATAAATCCAGGGTTGAATACTATTATTTACAATACTAAGTTTGGATTTAATCCTCCTCCAATGGGTGGTTCAAGCCCTTATTTGAATTATTCAGCTTTTAAAGTGGATAGTTGTCAAAATTTATATATTGGTGGATTTGGACAGAATTATTTTCCAACAACTGCAAACCAATTAATGCCTTTTGCCGGCGGAATGAGTGATCTATATATCGCTGTATTTAATGCTAACTGTTCATCATTGAAGTTTGGCTCATTTTGGGGTGGTAGCACATTTGATCATTCAGATGGCGGAGTTAATTATTTTGATAGTAAAGGGTGCCTATACCACGCTTTGTGTTCAAACAGTGGTTTACCAACTACTTCGAATGCGTATTGCCAAACTTTTACCAGTTCGGGTGATTCAATTTATAATGATGCATTTGTTAAAATAGATTTACAAATTGTTGTCAACGCTAATTCTTCCTACGGCGCAAACATAATCGGTTGCCCGCCATTCACGCCAACATTTGTTAGTACAACAAATACAGGAACAACTTATTGGAGTTTTGGAAATGGGGTTACGTCAACCCAGGATACAGCTTCTACTACGTACACAAATCTCGGAACGTACAATGTTTTACTTCTGGTAACTGATACAACAACCTGTAACTGAAAGCTTCCCTATAAACTGTAGCGTTTATAACTAGAAAAATAAACGTTAACTTTAAAAAGGGAAAACATGAAA
>CALMVZ010000020.1 GCA_937873155.1 uncultured Bacteroidota bacterium
GTTTCAGTAAGGCGTGTATCCACACGGCTCCAAATATCAATGATACCATTGTACCGCTCATTATTTGTAATTAAACCTGAGTTGTAATTATCCCAAACTTCATCCACTTCGCCTGTTGCATTATCTATCATTTCCTGTTTTGTATCAGGGATAATAAGATCGTTAATGTTAAAGGATAATCCACCTCTGAATGCCATACGGAATCCAAGGGTTTTAATATCATCCAAAAATTTTGCAGTGGCAGGGATATTTGTCCATGTGATAATGTCGCCGATAATTTCTCTTAAAGCCTTTTTAGTTAGCAAGGCATTAATATAGCCAGCGCCTTTAGGCACATGCTGATTAAATATTACCCGGCCAACTGTGGTATCCACTAATTTCTTTTGAAAAGTGCCATCATCATTTCGAACTTCTACTTTTACTTTGATGTTCGCATGTAAGTCAATCATTTGCTCATTATAAGCGATGATAACTTCTTCAGGAGAATAAAAAGATTTGCCTTCTCCTTTTACCTTTAATTCTTTTGTTGATTTTCTTCCTTTAGTAATATAATACAATCCTAAAACCATGTCCTGCGAAGGAAGGGTGATAGGTGTACCATTCTGAGGATTTAAAATATTATGAGAAGAAAGCATCAATACCTGTGCTTCCAAAACAGCAGCATGACTTAGCGGAACGTGAACAGCCATCTGATCACCATCAAAATCCGCATTAAATGCTGTAGTAACTAATGGATGTAATTGTATCGCTTTTCCTTCAATCAACTTTGGCTGAAAAGCCTGTATTGACAAACGGTGAAGTGTTGGAGCCCTGTTCAATAAAACAGGATGCCCTTTCAAAATATTTTCAAGAATATCCCAGATGATCGCTTCTTTTTTATCAACTAATTTTCTTGCGCTCTTCACTGTTTTTACTATACCTCTTTCAATAAGCTTGCGAATGATAAAGGGCTTAAACAATTCTGCAGCCATATCTTTCGGCAAGCCACATTCGTGCATTTTTAATTCGGGTCCCACCACAATTACAGAACGTCCTGAATAATCAACACGCTTTCCTAACAGGTTTTGACGAAAACGCCCCTGCTTACCTTTCAATACATCACTCAAAGATTTTAATGCACGTCCACCTTCGGCTTTTACAGCATTTGATTTTCTTGAATTATCGAACAATGAATCGATAGCCTCCTGCAGCATTCTTTTTTCATTTCTAAGAATTACTTCAGGCGCTTTAATCTCCAACAATCTTTTTAAACGATTGTTTCTGATGATAACACGGCGATACAAATCATTCAAATCTGAAGATGCAAAACGACCTCCATCTAATGGAACAAGCGGACGAAGTTCCGGCGGAATAACAGGAATGTATTGCATTACCATCCACTCGGGACGGTTATTAATTCTTGTGTTAGCATCACGGAAACTTTCTACAACGCTCAAACGCTTTAACGCATCTGCCTTACGTTGCTGAGATGTTTCAGTTGCGGCTGCATTACGAAGATCAAATGATAACTGATCAAGATCGATACGTTGTAACATATCATGCACAGCTTCCGCACCCATCTTTGCAATAAATTTATCAGGGTCTTCATCAGGCAAATGCTGGTTATCTTTTGGAAGTGTATCCAAAATATCCAGGTATTCTTCTTCAGTTAAAAGATCTGAATAATTTTGTCCTTTATCAGCACGGATACCGGCTTGTATCACCACAAATCTTTCATAATACACGATGGTCTCTAATTTCTTAGAGCTCATGCCTAGCAAGTATCCTATCTTATTAGGAAGAGATTTAAAATACCAGATATGAACAACAGGTACCACCAATTTGATATGACCCATTCTTTCACGACGAACTTTTTTTTCTGTAACCTCTACGCCACATCGGTCGCAAACAATACCCTTATAACGGATACGCTTGTACTTTCCGCAGGCACACTCATAATCTTTTACAGGCCCAAAAATCCTTTCGCAAAACAAGCCATCTCTTTCAGGTTTGTAAGTACGGTAATTAATGGTTTCAGGCTTTAAAACTTCACCATAGCTTCTTTCTAAAATAGAATCAGGCGAAGCCAAGCCAATTGTAATTTGAGAAAACGTTGGACGTGGACGATTTTCTTTTTTTTGCATATTTATTTAGCTTTTAAGCCTTCCTAAATCCCTCCGAAGGAGGGACTTTGAAGACTTCAAATTTTTATAATCCTTTTCAAATTTTTTAAACACGGCATTTGAGCGTTAGCAAGTCTTCCGCCCGCTGGCGGAGAGATATATCCCAAAGGGATTCCTTTGGAAGAGGGCCTTTACTCAAATTTCAGATCTAACCCTAAGCCTCTTAATTCATGAACCAAAACGTTGAACGATTCAGGAACACCTGGTCTGGGAATATTATCACCCTTCACGATAGCTTCATAAGTTTTAGCTCTGCCGATAATATCATCTGATTTCAAAGTGAGTAATTCCTGCAGAATATTTGATGCGCCATAAGCTTCCAAAGCCCACACTTCCATCTCACCAAAACGCTGACCACCAAACTGTGCTTTACCACCCAAAGGTTGTTGTGTAATTAAGCTGTATGGCCCGATGGAACGTGCATGCATCTTATCATCAACCATGTGGTGAAGTTTAATAATATAGATAATACCAACCGTTGCTTTTTGATCAAAACGATCTCCGGTTTCTCCATCGTATAAATAGGTGTGACCAAATAATGGAAGGCCAGCCTTAGCAACCTGCTCTGCAATTTCATCAACAGAAGCCCCATCAAAAATTGGCGTTGCAAAACGACAATCTAATTTTTCACCAGCCCATCCAAGAACAGTTTCATATATCTGTCCAAGGTTCATACGGCTGGGTACACCCAATGGATTAAGAACAATATCTACAGGCGTTCCGTCTTCAAGGAAAGGCATATCTTCCTGCCGAACGATTTTTGCAACGATACCTTTATTTCCATGACGACCTGCCATCTTATCACCTACTTTAAGTTTACGCTTTACAGCGAGATATACTTTTGCAAGCTTTAAAACCCCTGCAGGTAATTCATCACCTATAGAGATGTTGAATTTCTCTCTTTTATATCTTCCTAATTCTTCGTTGTACTTAATGTTATAATTATGCAATAAGGTATTGATGTGATCATCGGTTTTTGAATCGCCTGTCCATCCCAAAGGATTTACATTTTGAAAATCAATACCTGCTAAATTTTTTGCAGTGATCTTGGCTCCTTTGCCAATCAATATCTCACCAAAATTATTGCTGATACCAACAGAATTTTTATCTTTTGTAAGCGTAAGTAATTTGCTTATCAATATTTCCAAAAGATCGGCTTCATTCTTCTCGTGTGTTTTTTCAATTTTCTCCAATGAAGCTTTTTCTTTTACCTTACCGTTCTTATCTTTTTTAGCTCTCTGAAATAATTTTTTATCAATTACAACACCTTCTGTTCCGCTTGGTGCTTTTAAAGATGCATCTTTTGCATCACCGGCTTTATCACCAAAAATTGCTCTTAATAATTTCTCTTCAGGCGTTGGATCGCTTTCGCCTTTCGGCGTTATTTTACCAATAATAATATCGCCTTCTTTTACATGAGCACCGATCCTAATCACACCATTTGTATCCAGATCTTTGGTGGCCTCTTCACTTACATTAGGAATATCCGGCGTCAATTCTTCTTCTCCTAATTTTGTATCTCTAACTTCTAATTCAAATTCATCAATATGAATAGATGTAAATAAATCTTCTTTTACAACTTTTTCACTTATAACAATTGCATCCTCAAAATTGTAGCCCTTCCATGGCATAAATGCCACTTTAAGATTACGGCCCAATGCTAATTCACCATCTTTTGTTGCATAACCTTCCGTTAAGAAGTCACCTTCTTTTACAGTCTGTCCTTTTTTTACAGCCGGACGAAGATTGATACAGGTTGCCTGATTTGTTTTTATAAATTTGGTAAGCTTGTAAACAATTAAGTCTTCATCAAAACTTATTAATTTTTGGGTTTGATTTCTGTTGTACCGAACATGTATTTCATTAGCATCCACAAATTCAACAACACCATCGCCATCTGCATGAATTTGAATTCTTGCATCACGAGCTGCCTTGGCTTCCAGGCCTGTACCTACAATGGGAACCTGAGGACGGATCAATGGAACTGCCTGGCGTTGCATGTTTGAACCCATCAAAGCACGGTTGGCATCATCATGCTCAAGAAATGGAATTAACGAAGCGCTTAAACCAACAATTTGATTTGGGGCAACATCCATGTATTCAACTTCCCCTTTATCCAGTATCGGAAAGTCGCCTGTTTGCCTTGATTTTATTTTGTCTTCTACAAAATTTCCTTTCTCGTCAACACCCACGTTTGCCTGTGCAATTTTTTTACTGTCCTCCTCTTCCGCGCTAAGGAATGTAACTTTTTTCATATCCACTTTACCATCATTTACTTTATGGTAAGGTGTTTCAATAAAGCCCATTTCATTTATCTTGGCATGAACACAAAGTGTAGATATCAAACCAATATTCGGCCCTTCAGGCGTTTCAATTGTACAAAGACGACCGTAATGAGAATAGTGTACGTCACGAACCTCGAAGCCTGCTCTCTCCCTGCTTAAGCCCCCGGGCCCAAGTGCGGAGATGCGACGCTTGTGCGTTATCTCACTCAATGGATTTGTTTGATCTAAGAACTGCGATAATTGTGATGTGCCAAAGAATGAATTGATAACAGAAGATAAGGTTCTTGCATTGATCAAATCAACAGGAGTGAAAACTTCATTATCACGAACGTTCATTCTTTCGCGGATAGTACGAGCCATACGGGCAAGACCAACACCAAATTGGGCATATAATTGCTCACCCACTGTACGTACACGACGGTTGCTTAAATGATCAATATCATCGATCTCACTTTTAGCATTGGTTAACAATACCAAATATTTAATGATAGAAATAATATCTTCTTTGGTTAATGTTTTCTTTTCAATAGGATAATTTAAACCCAGTTTTCTATTAATTTTATAACGGCCTACTTCACCAAGATCATAGCGCTTATCACTAAAGAATAATTTATCAATAATACCTCTTGCCGTTTCATCATCCGGAGCATCGGCGCCGCGTAACTGGCGGTAAATATGCTGTACCGCTTCAATCTCACTGTTGGAGGTATCCTTATTTAATGTATTGTAGATGATCGCATAATCACCACTCACTTCTTCTCTTTGAATGAAAACACTTTTAACATTCAATTCAAGGATCATTGCTACATTCTCCTCATCCAATATTGTATCTCTTTCAAGAACGATCTCATTTCTCTCTAAACTTACAACCTCGCCGGTATCTTCATCCACAAAATCTTCTACCCAACTGCGTAGCACCCGTGCTGCCAGTCTTTTGCCAATGTTTGCATGTAAGGTTTTCTTATCAGCTTTTACCTCTACAGCCATTCCAAATAATTCAAGAATATCTTTATCAGTTTCGTAACCGATAGAACGCAATAAAGTGGTTACTGGGAATTTTTTCTTACGATCAATATATGCATACATCACATTATTAATGTCTGTTGCAAATTCCATCCAGGCACCTTTAAAAGGAATAACTCTTGCAGAATAAATCTTGGTTCCGTTGGGATGAACCGATTGACCAAAAAATACTCCGGGAGAACGATGTAATTGAGAAACTACAACCCTTTCAGCACCATTGATAACAAATGTACCACGGGGTGTCATATAAGGAATATTTCCCAAAAAAACATCCTGAACGATGGTTTGAAAATCAACGTGCTCCTCATCGTTACAACTAAGCCGAAGCTTGGCTTTTAATGGAACGGCATAAGTCAGTCCTCTTTCTATACACTCTTCAATTGTGTAACGCGGAGGGTCAACAAAATAGTCAAGAAACTCAAGAACGAAAATATTACGGGTATCGGTGATGGGAAAATTTTCCTTAAACACACGAAATAAACCCTCAACATTTCTTTTGTCTGGAGTAGTTTCTAACTGAAAAAAATCTTTGAATGATTGGATTTGAATTCCAAGCAAATCGGGAGTCTCTGCAAGATGTTCAATTTTTCCGAAGTTGATTCTTTTGGCAGGAGCTACTTTAGTTGAAGCCATATTGTAGTTAAAACTTTTAAAGTGTAGAAGTGCCTTTAACCGGATTCAAAAACAGGCATAAAGCCACTAATCCAAAATTAAAGGAGTGCAAAAGTAAGGGAAAATATCCAAAAATTAATATAGTATTCCTTATTGGAAATAATTTAAATAATTTTTTGTACTTCCGTTACATTTTTTATTGACATTTTTATCAACGTATAAAGCCAGAGATTGCTCCCCGGCCGGACTCTTCCAACGGAATACCTTTGGGATACATCTTCCGCCAGCTGGCGGAAGATGTATATAGAGTACTTACATTGATGTATTATTGTATCTCAACATCGGCACCCGCTTCTGTAAGCTTGTTCTTGATCTCTTCAGAAGTTGCTTTATCAACACCTTCTTTAATTGCTTTTGGTGCACCATCAACTAAATCTTTAGCCTCTTTTAAACCCAGGCCGGTCAATTCTTTTACAATCTTTACAATACCTAATTTATTAGCCCCCGGTGATTTAAGAATAACATTAAAAGATGTTTTTTCTTCAACAGCTGCTGCACCACCGCCATCGCTTGATGCTGCTGCAACTGAAACTGCTGCCGGTTCAATACCATATTCTGATTTTAAGAATTCAGCTAATTCCTGAACTTCTTTTACTGTTAAGCCTACTAAGTTTTCAGCTAATTGTTTTACGTCTGCCATGTTTTTTGTTTTTTTATTTCCGACTTCTTTGCTTGCACTCCGCCGGATGGGTTTATTAAAAATTGTTTAACCCCCTATCCCCTTGGGGACAAGGAAAATATTATGCTTCTGCAGGTGCAGGAGTCTCTTCTGTTTTCTCTTCTTTATCTGGCCTGTTTTGCAAAGCGCCAAGAACTCTTTGAATGGGTGATTGTAACAAGCTGATAACTTCACCAATCAATTCATTTTTGGTTTTTATTTTGGTAAGAGCTAACAGTTGATTATCGCCAATAAAAATATCGCCATTTAAAAAAGCAGCTTTTAAAAGAGGCTTTTCCCCGTTTATTTCTTTACGGAAACTGCTTATGATAACGGCAGGATCTTTAGGATTTTCACTGAACATCAATGCAGTTACTTTATGCAATGAATCATAGATGCCTGCATATTTTTCACTGTCTAAACTTTCCAAAGCCTTTTTTATCAATGTGTTTTTAGCCACCTTTACCTCCACTTGTTTATTAAAACAATGCCGGCGTAAATTAGTTACTTGCGCTACAGACAAATTTTCTGTATCTGTGATATAGAAGTTGGTGTACTGAGAGAACTTGCCTTTCAGTGTTTCAATTACTTCCTGTTTTTCTTCTCTTGTCATAAAAAT
>CALMVZ010000021.1 GCA_937873155.1 uncultured Bacteroidota bacterium
GAGAGTGTCCAATAAAGTGTGTAAACGAGTTCGACTAAAGATCACCGTAAAGGTATATTTTTTAAACAAATTTTTATTTTATCGCCAAACAAAACATTAAATTGATTAGCGATCACCGGCCAGTTTACTATCTGATGCGACGAAGTGATGTGTGATTGCTGTACGCTTAAGTAAACCGCCTTTAAAACCGCTTCATCAGTAGGGAACATGGTTTTGTTCGAAGTATTTTTTCTGATCTGCCTGTTTAAATTCTCAATGATATTGGTAGTATATATGATCTTTCTTATTTCTACCGGGAAGTCTAAAAAGGTTGTGAGCTCAGCCTGATTTTGAAGCCAGGATTTGACGCTGAAGGGGTATTTATCAGCCCATTTTCTGCTAAGTTCCTCAATAGCGATCACAGCATCTTCTTGATTGATGGCTTTGTAAATTCTGCTCATGTCGCGCATAAATTCCCGCTTGTGTTTAGATGGAATAAACCGGATTGCATTTCTGATCTGGTGAATGATGCACAGTTGAGTTAAAGTATCAGGGAAAACGGCTTTAATCGCTTGTGTAAGCCCTTTAAGATTGTCTGTGCAGGCAATAGCAATATTTTCTACGCCACGCGCTCGCAATTCGGTAAGAATATGCATCCAAAAACTCGCTCGCTCGGTTTCACTGATCCACATGCCAAGAACTTCTCGTCTTCCATTTGTGTTTAATCCCATAACGATATAAATTGATTTGTTGATGATCTTGTTTTCCTGACGAACTTTAAACACGATACCGTCCATCCAGACAACGAGGTAAGTGTTATCCAATGGTCTTCTTTGCCATTCTTCCACGTCCACCAGAACCCTTTCTGTTATGTTTGAGATAGACGATGAACTTACGGTGATCCCATAGATTTCTTTTATTTGTGTTTCAATATCCCGGGTACTCATTCCCTTTGCGTAAAGTGAGATCACCACATCTTCGATCTTATCGATCATTCGTTTACGCTTTGGAATTAGCACAGGATTAAAGGATCCGTCTCTGTCCCTAGGAACCTCGATCATCACTTCACCCATCTTTGTTTTTACAAGCTTTGTGTTTTTACCGTTTCTTGAATTTCCCGTGTTAGTTCCTTCAACAGAGTGCTTCTCATATCCTAAGTGTTCTGTTAGTTCTACTTCTAACATTTTCTCAACTCCTCTCTTGAAAATACTATGAAGAAAAGAATCTAATTCGTCTGCTGATTTAAACTGCTTGAAGAAATCTTCATCATTGATGTTTAATTTTGTTGTTTCCATTTTAATTAACTGTTTTTTAAATTTAATAATTCTTAATAAACTACTTTTTTCAAAACAGTTTACACAGTTAACTGGATATTACC
>CALMVZ010000022.1 GCA_937873155.1 uncultured Bacteroidota bacterium
GGTATTGGTAATAAGGAGGGAATTGAAATATTTAAATACGCATTAAACTCAAATAGTCCTGAACTTGTTGTTTCTATAAAGGACTTAAGCTCCAGGATTGCTCAATCGTATGAACATACTTTAAAAAGTGCTTTGGAGTTTGCAAATAAGCAAAACAGTAATATAGGAGAAGTAGAAAGGCCAAGTGTTGAGTCAGTTTACAAAGAAGCCGAAACGGAAACTGAGAAAGCACTGTGTGAATTATGGAAATCTATTTTTGGATATGAGCAAATAGGTATAAATGACGATTTCTTCGAATTAGGAGGAGATTCACTGAAAGTTATGACGGTAATACAAAGGATTCACAAATCATTTAATATTGAAATTAGTATTGGTGATTTTTTCAAAAAAAGAAACATAGAAGAAATGGCTAAAGAAATTGATTTAGTATTAGAGGTTAATGAATTAAATAAATCTATTAATCGGGAAACAAAGTCTAATCAAATAAGATTATAATGGGTATGAGAGATCTGATTTCTGAACTTAAAGCGCGAAATATATCTTTATCTGTAGATAAGGATGAATTAGTTGTCGATTTTGATGGTAGTAATTTACCCAATGATTTGATTTCTAAAATCAAAGACAATAAATTATTACTTATTCAATATTTGAAGAAATATTATAACAGATTGGATTATTTCGAAATTCCTTGTATATCTTCAAACGAATCCTACCCAATTTCTGATGCCCAACGCAGGCTCTGGGTGTTGAGTCAGTTTGAGGACGGCTCGGTGGCTTATAATATGCCGGGGAATGTATACTTAAACAAAGATATAGATATCGACTATTTTAAACGTGCCATAGATTCTACTATAGAGCGTCACGAAATATTAAGAACAGTATTTAAAGAAGATGAAAAGGGAGAGATAAGGCAATGGATATTAAATAAAGAGGATATAGGTTTTAAAATTGATTATAGGGATTATAGAAAAGAAACAGATAAAGCAGGAAAAGTAAAGAATTACATAGCAGAAGATTCGTATAAGGCCTTTGATTTAGTGAAAGGCCCATTGTTACGAGCAGGTTTACTCCAGGTAGAGGACGAGGAGTATGTTTTTTATTATAACATGCACCATATCATTAGTGATGGCTGGTCAATGGAGGTATTGAGTAAGGATGTATTTTCATATTATGAAGCTTACAAAGCAAACGCCGAGCCGCAATTAAAACCATTACGGATCCAATACAAGGATTATTCGGCTTGGCAGTTAGCACAGTTAGAAGAAGAATCATTTAAATCTCATAGAGAGTATTGGTTGAATAGTTTAAAGGGAGAATTACCCTTGCTGGATTTACCGGTCACAAAGCAACGACCACGGTTAAAAACCAATAATGGACATAGGTTAATTACATACATCGACTCAACTACAACCGGCAAACTAAAAACATATTCTAAAGAAAACGGCGGAAGTCTTTTCATGGGTTTATTGGGTATCTGGAATGTTTTAATGTATCGTTATACCTCTCAAAAAGATATTATTATAGGAACATCCATGGCAGGAAGAAAACATGTGGACCTGGAAGATCAGATAGGATTCTATATAAACTCATTGGCTTTAAGAAATGAGATAAAACCGGAGGAAAGCTTTAATGCTTTTTACGGAGAATTGAAGGAAAATACCCTAAGGAGTTATTCTCATCAAATGTATCCCTTTGATCGTTTGGTAGAGGAACTGGATCTTCACAGGGATACCAGTAGAAGTGCAGTCTTTGATGTGATGTTAACTCTTCAAAATGTAAGAGAAAATACACAAGACGTTAATCCGATAACTATCGGATTAAAGGAAGAAGAATTAAAGGAAATAAAAGATCTTGGATATAGTGCATCAAAATTTGATATAGATATAGCGATTGAAGAGAAAGGAAATTATCTTTCTTTTTCAATCGAGTACAACACCGATGTTTATGAGAGGGAAATGATTGAAGGTTTGATAAACCATTATAGGCAATTATTAAGTGCAGTATTAGAAAACCCTGAAGAAAAGATCTCGCAAATAGATTATTTGACAAATGAAGAAAAGCACAAGTTATTGGTTGCTTTCAATGATACAGAAGTTTACTATCCCACCAACAAAACGGTAGTAGAGCTGTTTGAGGAGCAGGTGGTAAAAACCCCGAATAATATAGCAGTAGTATCCGCGAAAAAGGAATTAAGCTATAAACAGGTCAATGAATTATCAAATCAATTAGGCCGCTATTTACAAAATAACTATGATATTAAACCGGATGATTTGGTAGGTATCAAGCAAGAGAGAAGTGAGTGGATGATCATATCAATATTAGCGGTTTGGAAAAGCGGTGGAGCTTATGTTCCGATTGATGTGAATTATCCGGCGGATCGGAGCAAACAAATCATCACATCCTCTGATATTAATATTTTAATAACAGACGGGCAAGCGGAAGAAGAATTGAACGTATCTATTATCGATTTGAAAAAAGAGATACCGGTTTTTTCAACTCTTTCTAAGGAACCATTAAAGACCAGGATAGATTTGAACAGTTTAGCTTACGTAATTTATACTTCGGGTAGTACAGGTCAGCCTAAAGGTGTAATGATTGAGCACTTGGGAATGGTAAACCATATTGGTTCAAAAATTAAAGAAATGCGGATCGATGGGGGGAGTAGGGTAGCGCAGAATGCTCCTCATACCTTTGATATTTCGGTATGGCAGTTTTTCTCCGCGTTGTTGGTTGGAGGAAGCACACTTATTTATGATAAAGATACGATATTAGATCCCGGCTTTTTTATTAAAAATGTAGATGCTGATAAGATAACCACGTTGGAATTAGTTCCATCGTATTTCCTTGAAATGTTAACTTCGTTAGAGTCAGATAAGCAACTAACTCTTTTTTCAAATTTAAAGATTCTGATTTTAAATGCAGAAACGCTTACACCATCAATGGTAAAAAGATGGTTCTCTCTTTATCCGCATATTCCTATTGTTAATACATATGGAGCAACAGAAGCATCTGATGACATTTCTCATTACATCATGCACGAATGTCCTGATACTGTGACCATACCTGTGTTTAAAAGACCGATCCAGAACTTTCAGTTGCATATAGTAGATGAGAAGATGAAGTTAGTACCTATTGGAGTAAAAGGAGAGATCTTATTATCAGGACCTGCGGTAGGTCGCGGTTATTTGAATGATAAAGAGCAGACTAAGAAATCATTTTTAAAAGGTCCGCTTCCTGATATTACCGATAATGTCAGGATATACCGAACGGGTGACCTGGGACGTTTTCTCAGAGATGGAACAATGGAGTTTTTTGGCAGAAAGGATTATCAAATCAAAATAAACGGATATAGGATAGAGTTAGGTGAGATAGAATATGCCTTGTTAAAGAATGAACAGATAGAAGAAGCAGTAGTTCTTGTCAGGGAAAATCAAAACAGTGAAAAAGAGTTAGTGGCTTATATAACATCAAAGGAAGAACAAAACCCAAGCGAGTTAAGGGCCTACTTAAAGGCGATACTTCCGGAATATATGCTCCCTTTATATTATGTTCAATTGGAATCATTGCCGTTAACCAGTAATGGAAAAGTAGATAAGAAGGCATTGCCTGACCCACAAAGTTTGGGATTAAAGAGCGGAATAGAGTATATAGCTCCAAGAAACGAAACAGAAGAAAAACTTGTAAAGATCTGGGAGGAGATATTACAAAGGAAGAACATAGGTGTAAAGGATGATTTTTTTGCCCTTGGCGGCCATAGTTTAAAAGCTGCGCGGTTAAGTAATAAGTATAGTAAGGAGTTGGCGGTAAAGGTCCCTTTAAGGGATTTATTCGTACATACCAGTATAGAATCTCATGCAGAGTTGATCCGCTCTTCGAAGAAGGAAGAATTTATACAAATAGAAAAAGTAGCCCAACGGGAGAGCTACCCAATTTCTGATGCCCAACGCAGGCTCTGGGTGTTGAGTCAGTTTGAGGACGGCTCGGTGGCTTATAATATGCCGGGGAATGTATACTTAAACAAAGATATAGATATCGACTATTTTAAACGTGCCATAGATTCTACTATAGAGCGTCACGAAATATTAAGAACAGTATTTAAAGAAGATGAAAAGGGAGAGATAAGGCAATGGATATTAAATAAAGAGGATATAGGTTTTAAAATTGATTATAGGGATTATAGAAAAGAAACAGATAAAGCAGGAAAAGTAAAGAATTACATAGCAGAAGATTCGTATAAGGCCTTTGATTTAGTGAAAGGCCCATTGTTACGAGCAGGTTTACTCCAGGTAGAGGACGAGGAGTATGTTTTTTATTATAACATGCACCATATCATTAGTGATGGCTGGTCAATGGAGGTATTGAGTAAGGATGTATTTTCATATTATGAAGCTTACAAAGCAAACGCCGAGCCGCAATTAAAACCATTACGGATCCAATACAAGGATTATTCGGCTTGGCAGTTAGCACAGTTAGAAGAAGAATCATTTAAATCTCATAGAGAGTATTGGTTGAATAGTTTAAAGGGAGAATTACCCTTGCTGGATTTGCCAAGTTCCAAAAAGCGCCCGGATGTCAAAACCCACAATGGCAGAACCCTTGTTACTTATTTAAATAAAGACTTAACTGGTAAACTGAATTCTTATACTCTTAAGAGGGAAGGTACATTGTTTATGGGTATTACGGCTGTTTTAAAAGCATTGCTATACAGGTATACAGGTCAGGAAGATTTAATACTTGGTATGCAAATAGCAGGTAGGAATCATTCGGATTTAGAGAATCAGATAGGTTTTTATGTTAACTCTCTAGCATTAAGAAATGGTATTATGCGAGAAGATAATTTCGATAACGTTTTTCAAAAAATAAGACATAATATATTAGAAGCGTATACTCACGAGATGTATCCATTTGACCGTTTGGTTGATGAGCTGGAGCAAAACAGGTTAACCAGCAGAAGTGCGGTATTTGATATGACGGTAGTTCTCCAGAATACCGGGGAAAAGCCTCAGGAATTATTAATACCTGAAGAAAAGGTAGATGCTATCATAGAACTTGAACGAGGAACGTGTATCTATGATATTAAATTTGATTTTAAGGAAGAGGGAGATTATTTACGTTTCACAGTAGAGTATAATAAGGATGTTTATGATGCTGAAATAATAGAGGGATTTATGCGGCACTTCAAGAAATTTGCAGATATGGTGTTGCTGAATCCGGCTGCTAAGATAGAGTCCATAGATTATTTATCGGAGAATGAGAAGCAGGAGCTGATTATTACTTACAATGCTACAAAAGCGGACTATCCTAATAAGACGATCTTGGATTTATTTGTTGAAGAGGTAAAAAAACAAAAACAAAATCCAGCCCTGATATACGGGGATACGAGTTATAGTTATGAAGAATTAAATAAACGCGCTAACCAGGTCGCACACTTTTTACTCAAAGAAATAGAAATAGAAAAAGAAGAAAAGGTTGGTTTGTTATTAGGTCCCGGATTAGATGCTATAGCTTCGATGCTTGGTGTGTTAAAAGCAGGAGGAGCATATGTGCCCATGGATCCAAACTTGCTTGAAGAGCGGTTATCCTTTATCGTATCAGATATAGGAATGCGAGTATTAATCACAGAGAAGGAGTCTATAGAATTAGCAAATAGATTACAATGGGAGATAGGAAGTTTAGAAAATTATTTATGTATAGATAGCGAGGATGTAAAATCAGAGCCAGAGCATCATAAGAATGTGATGATGAGCCAGCAGCTTTGGGACCATGTTGGAGAAAGAGCTCACGATCAAATTACAGGAGGTGGCTGGCTGAGTAGCTATACCGGTAAAGCAATATCAGACATCGAAATGGAAGAGTATTCTCTGAATGCTTATAATAAACTGAAAGGTGGTTTACATTCAGGCATTCGGGTGTTGGAGATCGGCTGTTCATCGGGTATTACTTTGAGTAAAATAGCTCCGGAAGTTTCTTTGTATTACGGCACAGATTTATCGCCGGTTATCATCTCGAATACACAAAAATTAATTATTGAGAAAGACTTAAACAACGTAAAGTTAAAGCAATTAGCGGCCCATGATATATCGCAATTAGAAGAAGACAACTTTGATTTGATTATCATAAATAGCGTGATCCAAAATTTTCATGGCCATAACTATCTGTTAAAAGTGATAAGAGATTGCATATCCTTACTCAAAGAAGAAGGCAGGATCTTTATCGGTGATGTAATGGATATCAATAAAAAAAGCGACATGAAAGAAGATTTAGAAGCTTTTAAGAGATCTAATATTGGCAAAGGTTACACTACAAAGACAGATTTTTCATCCGAATTATTTGTTTCCAGAGGCTATTTTGAAGATTTAAACGTAGATGAAAAGGAGGTAACAGAGGTCATGGTGAGTGAAAAGATTCGAACAATAGAAAATGAGCTCACTAAGTTCAGATACGATGTTATTTTACAAATAGAAAAAAGTCGATCAAAAAAAGCAAGTCAAATAAATGAAAACAGGCAAAAAAATAAAAATGGGCAAAAAAATAAAGTTAAGAAACATAAATGGCAATATTGTAAAAGAGATTTGGATTCAAAGCCAACAACGGAACCAAAAGTAAAAATCAGCCTCAATCTACTTGCTTATATTATTTATACATCTGGGTCTACAGGAAGGCCCAAGGGTGTTATGGTGGAGCATGGTGCTTTGGTAAATTTATGTTTCTGGCATCAACAAAGGTTTTCAGTAACAGAAGAAGATCGAGCGACTTTGTACGCAGGACAGGCATTTGATGCTTCAATATGGGAATTATATCCCTATCTTATTAGCGGAGCGTGTTTATACATTATCCCACAAATCACACGTTTAGATTTTGATGCGCTTAACACTTACTTCGAAAGAAATAATATTACAATCAGTTTTTTACCAACTCCGATTGCCGAGAAATTTCTGAAAATTGACAATAAATCTTTGCGCTACTTATTGACTGGAGGAGATAAACTGAATCAATTTAAGAAGAAGAACTATCGATTTATTAATAATTATGGTCCTACTGAGAGTACTGTTGTCGCAACAAGTTTCGAAGTAGATGATCAGTATTTTAATGTTCCCATAGGCAAACCTATTTCTAACACACAGATATATTTATTAAACCATGTGGAGCAGTTAGTGCCTGTAGGTGTAATCGGAGAAATCTGCATAGGGGGAGCTGGATTAGCGCGTGGTTACCTGAACCAGGAAGAACTTAATAAGGAGAAATTTATTGAAAATCCATTTAAAAAAGGCGAACGGTTGTACAAGACAGGAGATCTTGGCAGATGGTTGTCAGATGGGAACATAGAATTTATCGGCAGGAAAGACGACCAGGTAAAGATACGTGGCTTTAGAATAGAGCTTGGTGAGATTGAGCATGCATTATTAAAGAATGAACAGATAGAACAGGCAGTGGTACTGGTAAAATCAAATAAAGATGGGGAGAAAGAACTGGTTGCTTATATTACATCCATTACCGAACAAAACACAAGTGAGTTGCGAAGTTATCTAAAAGAGATACTACCGGAGTATATGCTTCCTGCATGTTACGTGCAGTTGACAGAAATGCCATTAACTTCTAATGGAAAAATAGACAAAAAGGCATTGCCTGATCCTCAGGGCTTCGGACTAAAAAGTGGAATAGACTATCTAGCCCCGCGAAACGCGACAGAAGAAAAACTTGTGAGAATATGGCAAGAAATATTACAGAGGGAGAACATCGGGGTAATGGATGATTTTTTTGCCTTGGGAGGGCATAGTTTAAAAGCGGTGAAGTTGAGCAATGTGTATCATAAGGAGCTTGCGGTAAAAATATCCTTAAAGGATCTGTTTGCTCATACAAGTATAGCGTCCCATGCAGAATTAATTGATATTCAGAATTGGGTCAAAGTAGATGCAAGCCAGGAGGAATCGTCTGAAAATACTGAAACATTTAGTTTTTAAAGTTTATTAAGACGATTAAAATCACTCTTTAAAAAATAGTAATTTTAAATGAAATATGATGGAAGAAGTTTATGAGAAAAATTAATAACATAAATCCATTATTGAATAATCTCGGAGAAGATGTGATGAGCTTCTTAAATGAAATCCAACAAAAATACCCGAAAGCAATTTCATTGGCGTCGGGCCGACCTAATGAAGATTATTTTGATCTGAAAAATTTTCCGGAGTACTTTAATCTTTATATTGATTACGAGTCTTCTTCAAAGAAGAAAAGCCGCAAAGAGGTACTTAACAGTTTGGGACAATATAATCAGACCAAAGGAATAATAAATAAGCTGATATCAAAGTATTTAAGCAAGGATGAAAAAATAAGTGTAAATCCTGACGATATATTGTTGACCGTTGGAACTCAAGAAGGTTTAGTAATAACTGTGATGACCTTATGCGATAAGGAAAATGATGTAATTATTGTAGAAGATCCTGCTTATGTAGGTATTACACATTTTTCAATTATAGCAGGATATCAAATTGAACCTGTTTGCGTCAATCAGGATGGGATTTCTCTTAAAATGCTAGAGGAAAAAATTATACAATGTAAAAATCACAATAAAGTGGTGAAAATTGTTTATGTGATTCCCGATTTTCAAAACCCAACTGGTAATAACATGACACTTGAAAATAGGCATCGATTACTAGATCTAGCAAATAAATACAATTTTTTTATTGTAGAAGATAACGCTTATGGAGAGTTTGTATATAAAGGAAAAAGAAAGTTAACACTTAAAGCCCTTGACATAAATAAAAGGGTAATATATTTACACTCGTTCTCAAAAACAATTTATCCTTCATTGAGATTAGGAGCAATGATAGCAGATCAGGTTATTCAGCATGAAGAAAATTGGATTGCTTTAAGCGATTTAATGGCTAAAACAAAAGGATATATAACGGTTAATACTTCTTCGATTAGTCAAGCGATATTAGGAGGTGTTCTTATAAAAAACGGGTTTTCTCTTAAAGCTATGAACAAAGAAAAAGTGCTCAGTATGAAGAGAAAAAGAAATCTGATGTTATCTTCTCTGGAAAAATTTTTAAACATAAAAAGTTCTCCGTGGGCAAAAGCAATCAGTTGGAATATTCCTGATGGAGGGTTTTTCATAACCATTTCTCTCCCTTTTAAAGTTGATAAAAATGAAGTGGCTTTCTGTGCGGAGAATTATCAGGTAATTTTTACGCCAATGTCTTTTTTCTACTTTAATAAAGGTGGGAGTAATGAAATCAGACTCGCATTTAGCAATATTCCTGATAGAAAAATGGAGCATGCGATTAAAAACTTAACCATGTATTTCAAACACAAAATTATTAACAATTAGAAAACGCTTATGGAAAATGTGAACAAAAATGAGGTTGAGGAAACGGATTTTTTAAAAATGGAATATGATTACATAGAGTATTATGTTGGTATGGCTAAGATGGTCGTTTACTGGCATGTTAAAGCCTTGGGGTTTAAAGTTGTAGCATATTGTGGACCAGAAACCGGTGTTGAAGATAAATGTTCTTACTTTATTACGAAAAATGACATTAAAATTGTAATTACGTCAGCATCGCAGCCGAGCTCGTACAAAATAGTTTCATTTGTTGATCTTCATGGAAACGGCATAAAAAAAATTGCAGTGAGAGTAGGTAATGTAAATGAGTTCTTTAATGCTGCAATAACGAATGGCGCAATTCCTTTGCAGCATCCTTGTACTGTTTCGGATGACAAAGGTTCGGTTGAACAGGCTTCTTTAAAAGTGTTTGATGATAATGAAATTGTATTAATTGACTATGGTACCTATAAAGGGGATTTTATTCCGGGTTATAAGAATGTTGAGAATGATTGGGTTTTGCCCTCGGAGGATACAGAATTAGAGAAGATCGACCATGTAGCCTGCGCCTTGCGTCTAAACGAAATCACTTTATGGGAAGATTATTTTAATAATATATTTAATTCACGTACAGTAAAAAAATTCGATGAGCGACGGACACCAGAAGATATGCAGAGGGGCGAGAAGAAAATAGGGATGTTATTGAAAGTATTGCAATCTGAGAATAAGAATATGAATAATGTATTGGTTGAACCTGAACACGGAATCAAATCACAAGTTCAGTGTTTTATTGACCAAAATTATGGGGCAGGGATTCAGCATGTTGCATTTTCGTCCAGTAATATATTTAAATCTGTTGAATTACTTCGATTGAATGGTGTTAGATTCACAAAACCCCCGGATCAGTATTATGAAAAATTGGCTGTAAAATATTCCAATTTAAACATTAGCCTTCTAAGAAAATATGGAGTTCTGTGTGACGTGGTTGAAGGTGCTTTGCTATTTCAGATATTCACAACTCCTATTGGTGACCGCGCTACTTTTTTCTATGAAATAGTTCAACGCGTTAATAACTATGAGGGATTCGGATTAGATAATATTCATGCGTTATTTGAAGCAATGCAGACTGAATTAAGCGTTAATAATTTATGAATATAACAGGTAAGATTTCTAACATTTTTTTTCTTTCCCCTTTTGCGGGTTATATTTTTCCTTGCTTTGAAACGACGCCGTCATTCATTCTTGGTGTTTAAATAAAAACGTGGTTATAAAAATTTAATAGTTATATATGATTGATGTTTATGTTTTGCTGAAGGAGCTTAAAACGCTAGGTGCAAAAATTTATGCTTCGGATGGGCAAATAAAACTTGATATTAAACCTGGACTTTTAACCAATGAGATTTCTGAAAGAATCAAATTTCATCGTAATGATATATTAACTATTATAAAAGAAAATTCAGAAAAAAATGGATTTATCAGTATAGAAAAAGTACCGGAGCAAAAGAGTTATTCTATTTCTGATGCCCAGCGCAGGTTATGGGTACTGAG
>CALMVZ010000023.1 GCA_937873155.1 uncultured Bacteroidota bacterium
GTTTCCATAAAGTTTTTGAAAGCAGCCAATTCACGATAATAAAAGCAAAAATCAAGAAGCCAACAATTAAAGCAAACGTAGTTAAAATCCCTTCCAATAACTCTTCTTCTTCCATTGTGGTTTTCACAACCGTAATTTGGTAGTTTATTTTGTCAACGGTAAAATGGCTTCTCAATATCCGTGCGCTGATGTTTTCGTTTTCCTCTAAATCATAAATAAGAGTGTCGTATAATTTAGTTTCCATCTTTGGGTTATTAACCACTCTGATATTCGAAAGACTATCTGAGCTCAGATATATAGTGCTTGTTGGTTTTACTGATCGAATTAGCTTTTCTGCATTAATTTTTTCACTTACAAGTGTTTCATCTGTTCCATCTCGTAATTCGATTTTAATTAAAAAATAAGAAAACAATCCAGCAAGCACCAAAAGTGGAAGACTAATGAGCAGGTAATAAAGCAGTGTTTTACTAATTAATTTCATATGTAGATATTATTTATATTAAATGTCATATGGTATAGCCATATGTTTCATTTAATTAGGTGTACATGGCTATTTCATTAATCTATTTTAAAATTATATCCAATACCATATATCGTTTGTACGTAGTCATTAGAACCCTTATCCATTAATTTTTTACGCAGATTTCTTAGATGTACATAAATAAAATCATGACTATCCATTTGGTCTGAATCGTCTCCCCACAAATGTTCAGCAATTGAGTTTTTAGAAACCACACGATTTTTATTAGAGACAAAAAACATTAGTAGGTCATATTCTTTTGCTGTAAGTATTACTGCTTCTCCTTTAACAGAAACTTGCCTTTGTTCTGGAATAATAGTTATTTCATTGACAATTATTGATTTGTTTCCATCAAAGTTCCTTCTACGAATAAGTGCTTTAATTCGAGAGTTTAATTCAGCTAAATCAAAAGGTTTTGCTAAATAGTCATCGGCTCCTAAATCAAGCCCTTTTACTTTATCGGTAGAAGAGTTTTTAGCCGAAATAATGATAATTCCTGCCTTAGAGCCTTTATCTTTCAATTGATTTACAATATCAAGACCACTACCTTTTGGCAAAGTTATATCTACTAAAATACAATCATAGTCATATACCCCGGCTTTTTCGGTTGCTTTAACAAAATCAGCAGCCGATTCAACCACATATCCTTCCTGATGGAGATATTGTTTGATCGATTTTCTTAAGTCAGGTTCGTCTTCTATGAGTAGAATTTTCATTGAGTAAATATAACGGTATAAATCTTAAGAGATTCTTAATAGATAGTTCAATAATTGAATTTTAGAACTTTATGTTATCGAACTTTTAGATGATTTTCAAGCAATTAGAACGCTAATGAACGCTCTCCCTCGGATACCCTAAGCGGCAAGTTTTCGAACTTTTACTTTTAGGGACAAAATTAGAGCGTGCCAGAAATACAAATTAGGGTCTGATCCTTAAAATGTAAATCGAAACACCAACCGCAACAAGACCACTTACCAAAAACGTAGCCGATGGGTTAAAAGAGTACCATAACAAGCCCGCCAATGAACTTGCAAGCATAGTTGCAATACTCTGAAATGCAGTATAGGTTCCAATGGCAGTAGCTGTATTTTCCTTCTTACAAATATTCGTAATCCATGCTTTTGCTATCCCTTCTGTAGCAGCGGCATATACTCCGTATAGAAAAAACAGGGTTATGAATATAATTTTACTTTCTGTGTAAGCCATTCCTAAATAAACCACTGCAAATAAAAACAAGCCTGAAATAAATATTTTTTTCATCCCTATTTGATCTGCTAAAATTCCTAATGGATAAGAAAACAAAGCATAAATCAGATTATAGAATACATAAACACCAATAACGGTGGCATCATTATAGCCTGTTTCTTTAATTTTCAATAAGAGAAAAACATCCGAACTGTTGAATAAAGTAAATACCAATAAACCACCCACCAATTTACGATAGGTTGCAGGGCTTTCCTTCCAATACCGAACAAAGTCCAACAGGCGTGTTTTAGTTTTGTGTTTCGACTGTTCTTTTTGTTTTTCTTTTATGAAAAATGTGATTGCAATAGCAGTGATGCCCGGAAAGAAAGCAATAAAGAAAAGCGTTTTATAATCGTTTGGATAATATGCCAAATAAACCAAAGCCGCCAATGGCCCGATTACTGCGCCTAATGTATCCATTGAACGGTGAAAACCAAATACACGTCCTTTTGTCTGCGGAGTTGCTTCATCGGATAATAAGGCATCTCTTGCACCTGTTCTTACCCCCTTACCAAGTCGGTCAATGGTTCTCGAAAAGAAAATCCAAAGTGGGTATGTAAACAAAGCCATCATTGGTTTTGAGATTGCACTAAAAGCATATCCTATTTGAACGAATGGTAAACGCATTCCTTTGTTGTCGCTTAAATTCCCGAAGTAGCCTTTACTTAAACCCGCTGTTGCTTCTGCAAAGCCTTCTAAAACTCCAATTAAGATAATGGAAAAACCTATTGTCTTTAAATAGATCGGCATAATCGGATAAAGCATTTCACTTGCTACATCGGTAAATAAACTCACTAGTGACAGTATCCAAATATTTCTTGTAATAATTTTCACTTTGATAATTTTAATATTCTCAAGGCTCCGATTATTACGAAGCCAAATACAATTGTTCCTGTAATTAAATCAGGCCATTTGGAATTGAAAAAATAAACCATGATTCCGGCAGCAATAACGCCAATGTTTATTAATACATCATTACTTGTGAAAATTAAACTTGCCTGTATATGAGCTTCTTTACTTTTAGATTTTTGCAGTAATATTAAAGAAGTTGCATTTCCAATGAGTGCTAAACTAGAAATTACAACCATCGTTTGAAATACAGGAACTTCTTCATATCCCAAGAATCGTTTAATAACTTCAAGCAATCCTAAAATTGCTAAAAGAATCTGTAAATATCCGCTGATTTTGGCTATTCGTTTTTTCTTTGCTACTGCATGACCAATGGCATATAGACTCAACGCATACACAATCGCATCTGCAAACATATCTAAGCTGTCTGCCACTAAACCCATTGATCTCGAAATAAAGCCGTAAGTAATTTCCAATACAAAGAAGAAGAAATTAATCACTAAAACACTCCATAATAATTTTGCCTCGTTCCTTTCATCTGAAGAAAATTTTTCTTCATTTTGAATTGATGAGATAAGTTTTGAATCTAATTTTAATTCTTCAATACTCTTATTAATGATGTTTACATCTGCATTATGAAACACGAATAATTTTCTCTTAGGAATATCAAATTCAAGTTTTTCAATACCTTCAATGTCCGAAAGTTTCATACGAATTAATTGCTCCTCGGAAGGGCAATCCATTTTGGTAATATTAAATTCTGATTTAAACACTTTCAAATTTACTTTAATTTCCATCTGATTCCTATATACGTTTCTCTACCCCTTGTAGGCCCCCAAACCGATGAAGTATCAAAGTATTTACTGAACGGATCTTGCCAACTTACAATCGGTCTTTTCTGTCTGAAATCAAAAATATTTTCACAACCCACATAAACATCAAATCGCATCCACTTGTAAGTTATTTGTGCATTTAAAAGGGTATATGGTTTTGAGTAATCCGCATGTTGATATTCGATTGGGTTAGTTGCTGTATTCGGCAACCGTTGCTTGTCGTACCAATGAGCATTCACATCAAAATACCATTTGTCGTTTTTAGGGCGGTATGAAATTGCAGCCATTACACGATTTTTAGGATTGAATGGCAGCAAATATTTTGAGCCGCTAATCTCCCTGTAAACATCGAGGTAATTATATGCAGTTCTGAATTCTAACACTTTAAAGAATTTAAAATTCGCTTCTATTTGTAAGCCATTTGAAATGGAAGCTCCTGTAAAGTTCTTAATGATTGCCTTTGTGGGATCACTATCGTAATCAGGAAAGAACTGATTAAAGAATCGTGTCTGATAAAAATCCGCACTAAAATTTCCACTCACTTTTTCTTTATCAAAAGTGTAAGTATAGTTTAGTCCCCAATTCAATCCTTGTTCAGGTTTCAACTGTTCAGCAAAAACAATATCTCGTGAGCTTACAAGTAGATTTATATTTTCAGAAAATAAATTTACTTGTCGCCAACCTGTCCCAACAGATCCTCTCACAGTATTGTTTTTATTGATACTATACTTCAGCAAGGTACGTGGAGTAAATATAGAGCCGAACTTATTATGATTATCTAATCTCGCACCAACAATCCAAACTACTTTATCTTCGTTCCAATGAAAGGTATTCTCGGCAAAAACTCCCGGAACAACTTGTTTGGTATTATAAAGTCCTGCGTAAGTTCTGTGTAAAGAAGTATCCGTAAAACTTACATTTTCATTCAAATCCTGATAGCGAAAACTGACTCCATACTTAAGCATGTGTTGGTCTTTCCATAGCCACTCATGTTGAAGGTTTGCATAACCATTGAGTTGCTCCGCATTATACTTTACTGTTCCGAAATAGGAATTTTGTTTTTGGTGAAAACCCGAAGCAATAAAAACCAAGGCATGATCATCATTAAAACGATATCCTGTTTTGGTATAAAGTTCTGACTGATTATAATTAATTGTTTGACCATAAACTGTTGAACTTCCTTTTTCTGTGCTTGGATTAAAAAATGTTTGCCCACCAATACGTTGCTCGTTTAAATAACGAACTCCGATGTGTGTGAAAATTCCTTTTTTATTTTCGTCACCATACTTCCAACGATTATAACCCATGTATCGAGTTAGCAAAGGAAGGTCGAGAAAATTATCTTTATCGCGATCAAACTTATTAGCGGGCTGCACCGTATGAAATGTAAGGAGCGTACTCCATTTATTATTCTTGCCCAATGAAGTAGAATAGTTCGCATTAAAATGTTTCTCCATAAAATTATTGAGGTAAACATTAAATAATAACTTCTCAGCTTTATCGGGCATTTTAGGAAGTACATTTATTTGTCCGCTTATACTTTCATAACCTTGCAATACTGAATTCGCCCCTTTCGACACAAAGATATTATCTACCAAAGTGCCAGGAATACTACTAATACCATAGGTAAAGGACAAGCCCTGAAACATAGGCATCCCATCAAATAAGAGCTGATTGTAAACACCCGATAAGCCCAAAATTCTCAACTCCTTTGAATTGGTAATTACATTGGTTGTTTGAGGTTGAACAGAAGCCTGTGTTTCAAAACATCCTGCTAAATCACAACAAGCGGACTTAGTCAATTCTTTTTGAGTAATGACCTCCGTTTTGATTGGATTGATATTTGAAATATATGCTGATCCTTGCTCACCGACAACAGTAACCTCTTTCAACTGTTTTGTTCCTTTTAGCGTTACACTTATATAAGTTTGATCCGTTACAAGAATAGTATCTGATTCATAACCAACGTAACTAAAAACCAAATGCTTGTCAGAAATGCTATCTTTTTTTATTTCAAAAACTCCATTTTCATTCGCATTTGTACCAATGGTTGTACCCAACCAATGAACTGCTGCTCCGGGCAAAATTTCTCTTTCATGCTCCCCTTTGCCAAATACTTTTCCTTTCAGAGTTTGTCCCTGAACCATAAGTACCATCCCTAAAAGGCAAAGGGTGGTTAGTACAGGTTTCATTTCCTGTTAGGCTCTGCTTTAAACGATTTTACCTTGTAAGGCTTCTCATTTGGATTCTCGCAGCTTGGCGCATTTTCAATCGCTGCTCTAATCTGCTTTTCTGTAATTAAAGCAGAGTGATATTTAACTGTAAAAATTACTGCTTCAGATTTAACTTCAGAGTAAGTGACATCGTCAATCCCCTCTTCGTTTACCAATTTCTTTTTTATGATTGGTAAATCTATCGTACAGGCAATTCCTTTGATTTTAATGGTTGCCGTTTTGAGGGTGTCGTTGGCTTGGGCTTGAACAGTGTTAGTTACTCCCAAAGCTATAAATAATATGATGATTGAAATAATTGTTTTCATTTTCTTATAGTTTAATTGAATTAAATAATGATGACAGTGTGTTTAAATAAAACCCACAATTACACAAACCATTTGGTTTATGATTTTCTACTTATACAGACAATTAAACTATTTTAGGCGGTTGCCAAAAATCACGGGAATATTGAGAAATGGAATTCTCAATACTTGAAACAAGTGTTGCTTTTTGATTAACAGGAGGTTGAACTCCATAGAAACCACTTTTTATTGTGAAGCCCAAACAGGAACTACATGATTGAAAAGGATTGCAGTTTTGGTCTTTACAATCCCCGTCTTTCTTTTGAGTGTCTTTGGGTGCATGATTCTCATCACATGAAGATCCACAACATTCTGAAACAGGTTTTTCTGATGCTAATACAAGAATGGGTTGTACTGTTAAAAGTAAAACAACAATTGTAAGTATGTATGAAATAGATTTCATAGCAGTTGAAGACAAAGGTAAGAAATTTTATCTTGGTTATCAAAGTATAGTTTTAAATTCACGAATCTATCCATCTCAATATTTGTTAATTTCGGTAATCATTATCAGTCACAACTAAACTTATTTATTATTCTAAAGCCAAACTTGAAATAGCGAAATAGTTCAAAACAACAAGTTTTTCGTTAGGCTCTAATTCCTTTTGACGATGCGCTGACCATTCAATAATCTGTTGAGATGAAGCATCTGAATATAAAGCAATTTTACTATTCTGAAAATCAACAATCTCAAAATCATGCTTGTGATAATCACTAGATTGAATCACAAAACTTATATAAAACTTTCCCATTTTTATTTTTGTATATAGTATTTTTTACGAATCCAGAAGGCGACATTCACTAAGGCAATTAAAGCAGGTACCTCAACTAAAGGACCTATAACACCTACAAAAGCCTGTCCACTGTTGATACCGAAAACTCCAATAGCAACTGCAATAGCCAATTCAAAATTATTGCCCGCTGCGGTAAACGCAATAGATGCACTCTTAGAATAGTCTGCCCCCATCCTTTTCCCAAAAAAGAAACTTACAAAAAACATAATGGCAAAATAGATTACTAAGGGAATAGCTATACGGACTACATCCAGTGGAATTTGAATAATCAGCTCTCCCTTTAAACTAAACATTACAACTATTGTAAACAGTAATGCGATTAAAGTAATTGGAGAAACAAATGGAATAAATTTATTTTGAAACCAGTCTGCACCCTTCAATTTAATTAGTGCATAACGGCTTATTAGACCTGCTGCAAAAGGAATTCCTAAATATATGCCCACACTTTTGGCTATTTCGGCAACTGTTATATTTACTTCTATTCCTTTAATTCCAAATAATGGAGGTAAAATATGCATGAATGCATAAGCGTAAACGCTATAAAGGAATACTTGAAAAATACTATTGAGTGCTATCAGACCCGCAGCATATTCGCGATTACCTTCGGCTAAATCATTCCACACAACAACCATTGCTATGCAACGTGCAAGACCAATAAGAATTAATCCCACCATATATTCAGTGTGGTCATGCAAAAAGCCTATTGCTAAAACAAACATTACTACTGGACCTATAATCCAATTGAGCAATAATGACGCACCTAAAATTTTTGTATCACGAAATACTTCGCCCATTTTCTCATACTGCACTTTTGCCAAAGGAGGGTACATCATTAAAATAAGCCCGATCGCAAGAGGAATATTTGTTGTGCCGGTTGAAAACGAATTAATAAATGCTGAGGAAGATGGAAAAAAATAGCCGATAGAAACACCAATTGCCATCGCTAGAAATATCCATAAAGTTAGAAATCTATCAAGGAAACTTAGTTTTTTTCTTTCTACTACTGGTGCACAATTGTTTGTTGACATATATTATTATTTAATTAGTGAAAATGTATAAAGTGTTTCTAATGCAATCTGTTTACAACGCTCATCATATTTGGCGTCTTGTTGTGGCGTATTGTCAAATGCTTTAGGATCATCATAAGTAGTTCCAATACGCAACTCAACGCCCGGAATAAACGGACAATTCTCTTCTGCATCACTACAAGTCATGATTGCTGCAAATTCCTTTTGAGGGTTTTTAGCGTCATCATAGGTTTTAGAAAAGCAAACACTCGGTGTTTCGTTATCATCATGGAACACATGATAGGTTGTGTTTTTTTCAATATTGATTGGTTTAACATTAAAGCCAACTCTTTTTAGTGAGTTGATCGCATTAATATTAAATGCTGTTGCTTCTGTTCCACCAGAATAAGTGTTAACATTTTTAATTCCATAATAACTTGCAGCCACATGCGCCCAAACCTGCCCAAAATGACTTCTTCGGGAATTATGGGTACAGATGTAAACCAAATTAATTGGGCTACCCATTACTCGTTTTTTAGCAATGTACTGTGTGATTTTTTCTAAAATCTCTTTTCTGTTTTCAGGAATGGATTTAAACTCTTTTGTTAAACCATCCACATACATTTTAATGTTTGGATACATAATTTATTATTTACAACAATTCTTTTTATTAGTATAAGATTCAAATAAAACTCCTAAATATTCTTTGGCTTCAGCCCATGCCTTTTCATCAATACAATAACAAACCGATTTCCCTGTGATATCTCCTTTAATCAATCCAACATCTTTTAATTCCTTTAAATGCTGTGAAACGGTGCTTTGTGATAACGGCAGTTCATCAACAATATCTCCGCAAACACAGGCTTCTTTTTTTACTAATAATCGTAAAATGGCGATTCGTGCCGGATGCCCTAATGCTTTTGCATACTTGGCGATCTTGTTATCCTTTATAGTAAACTCTTCAGTTTTTGCTGTTCCCATAATTATTCATTTAAGCAATTGCCTTTATTAGCATCAATATTCCCACGATTGCGGTTGATGCGTTCGTAAAACTCATCAAATTGCTTTTTTAGCTCATCCAATTTTTGATAGTTAAGACAATATGATAGCTTCTTTGAACTAAGATTTCCATTGACTAACTCAAACTTTTTTAAATATTTAAGGTTCATGCCAACGGTAAATTTTGACATACCTTCAAGGTCAATAAAGTCATTTTTAATACAAGTGCCATCACAAGCCAACTTTTCGAGCAGGGCAATGCGTGAGGGATTACTCAACGCCCCGCATAATCGTGCTAAGTCCGAATGGCGATTGTTAGTTATTGGTCTGCTTTCGTCTTTCATTTAATATCGCAATAATACGATATTAAATTATTTCGGCAAACAGTTTTGTAACTTTTTATTCAACACATCGGTTTTGAGGAAGTTACCTTTTAAAACAGGTAACCATTTGTAGTTCTTAATTTCCTCAATGATAAAGAGGTCTTGGGGATTTTTGGAGAGTAAAAAATTTGAAAATTCGCTTTCTAATTTTCTGAGGTTATCTATTCCGCAAGCATCCAACTCACCTTTGGTGGCTAATCTACCTAAGCTATCAATGGCAGCAGGCTTTAAGCCCGATTTTAATTTAACTCCGTATGTTTTTTCATTTTCAATACGTTGAACGATAAATAGGTATTTAATGCTATCTGAAACGTAATAAGTGTTGTATTGGTATCTCGCCCCAGTCATAAAAATAGCAATGTCAGTCAAGCATGGCGATGATTTACTTACGATTCTGTTATTGGTTCTGTCTATGATACTGTCGGGATATAGTTTGTAAAGCGTTTCTTTCAACCCTAAAAAACCTACCACCAAGCCATCGCATAAATGACCATGTAATTTAGCGGCATCATTTAACGTAATGGTTTGAACGTTTTGCAATCTGCCTTTAGAAAAGTCAGTATCTAAAACTTTAATGGAGGGATTTTGCGCTAATAAAAGATTCGCAAATAAAACAAGTAGTATTAAGTTAAACCATTTCATTATTCGATCACTTTTAAATAAATTAAGATATAGTACAACCCTGTTAGCACAAACAATAACCCGGCAATGTTCCGCATTACCTTTTCTGTTTTCTGAATGGCTTTAAAATATTTTCCTAATTGCGAAATACTAAAAGCAATAATACCTGTGAAGAACATTACCAACGTTCCTGCTCCGAGTGCATAGAATAACGGATACATAATTCCTGCTCCACCTTTGATGCTCATTGGTATTAACGCCCCAAAATATAATGCTCCGCTATAAGGACAAAACGCCATTGCGAATAATGCGCCTAATAAAAATGCACCAAGCAATCCTTTTTCTTTAAACTTATCGCTCCACTTTTCTGTAAAATTTCCTTTCCCTAAAAAATTAAGTTTAATTACATTCAACATCACCAAGCCTACAAGAACCATAATCGGTCCGACATATTTTTCTCCATTCCCCTGAAAAAATTTAGCAACATGAAATTTACTTGCACCGAAAGTGATAATAAGAGCAATGGTTGTATAAGTGAAAGCTAAGCCTAAAGTATAGAGCAAACCACTCATCAAAACTTTCTTTCTCCCTTCAGAATTATTTTTTGAAATAAAAGCGATGGCAGTAATGTTGGTTGCTAAAGGGCAAGGGCTAATAGCAGTTAGAATTCCTAACAGCAAAGCAGAAACTAAAGGAAAGTTGCTGCTATTCATCCATTGATAAAGTGTCTCGGTCATTATTTCAGAGCAGCATCTATCATGGTTTTTAACTCGGAAATAAATACTTCGTTATCGTTGGCTTTTTCAAAAGCGAAATCGCTCCAATCGACAATACTATCTTTTCCATTCACTACTTTGTTGATCATTAATGCAGTTCCGGTAGCTTGAAATTTCTCCGCTAACTTTTCATTTTTTTCATCGTCCACATCAACTATCGAAAATACAATAGAGCTATCTTTTAATTGAGAAGCAAAATATTTATCTAATGCTGTTTTAGTATTTGCCTTCATGTTCTTACATGTCTCACATTGGCGAGTACCATGAAAACAATATACTTCTAAGCGATTTTGTTTTGCAACGGAGGTTGTTGTTTCAACTTTAGCAGTTTCGTTTTCTGCTTTTGGAGTTGAGTTATTACAAGCTGTAAATAGCCCTGTGGCAATTGTAAGAAGTAAAATTAATTGTTTCATTTTAGTTTGCGTATTTTAAAATTAAACCTATTTGCCCTGCATGGTATGCAGTATGAGAAATGATACGAGATAATGCCTCTGCTTTTGTTACTGTTCCAAATTCGGCTGTTGTAACATTGCTTTGCCAATCAGCATCAGCTTGTTTTAAAATTGCCTGTTCTAATACAGAAGCTGATTCATTTAAACCATCCAATTCTGCTTGTAAGTTGATGAATTTTCCGGTGTCATGTATTCCTTTTCCAATGGTTGATGCCATAACTCTAATATCTAAGCCGAATACATTTTTAGCAAACAAGTGTTCCACTTCATTAATATGACGAAGAAGAAATCCGATAGAATTTGAATTGGGATGTAGCTTTTTAACAAGATCCGCCTCTTTAATATTTGGTAGTTGATTGGTTAAACGGGTTCTTCCCATTTTAAACATCTTTAATAATTCTTGTGTCATAGCCTTATTTTTTATCAGCAGTTTTTTTACATGTGCCATTAGGATTACAATCTTTGCTGTTTGGGTTTGCACAACAGGCTTTCTTTTCAGCAGGTTTTTTGCATGTGCCATCGGGATTACAATCTTTACTGTTTGGATTTTCGCAACAAGCTTTCTTTTCGCCTCCGGCAAGAGTTGGTAAGCCTTTCTCACTCCAAGCATCCATGCCGCCTTCCATGTTGGCAACGTTTTCAAATCCTTTTCCTTTTAATATTTCATAGGCTTGAGAACTTCTGCCGCCCTTTTTACAAACCACAATTACTTGCTTGTCTTTAGGTACTTCTGCCAATCTTGATTCTAATTCTCCTAATGGAATGTTTTTGACATCCTTTACATCATACGCCAATTCAGCTAATTCATCCGGCTCTCTTACATCAATAATTAATGCTCCCTCTTTACTTAAAGCCAAGGCTTCATCAACTGTAATATCAGCTTTAGGACTTTTAAAATTAGTTGAAGTAGAACCCTTTTTATTAGCTTCTGCGTTGGCAGTTTCAGATTGACTGTTATTGCAAGAAATTAAAAAGATACTTGCTACTGCCGAAAGAATTAGAATTGTTTTTTTCATGCTTGTTTTTTTTATAGAATTAAATTGAATAAATATCCTGAAATGATTATACACGCTGTTACTACTCCGAAGAATATTAAAAGCATTTTTGTTGTCATTACTTTTTTAAGTAATAAACCTTCCGGTATTGATAAACCAACAACTGCCATCATAAAGGCAATCGCTGTTCCAATTGGAATACCTTTTTGAACCAACACTTGCATAATAGGTAAAACCCCTGCGGCATTGCTATACATAGGCACACCAACTAATGTTGCTATTGGCACAGCAAAGGGATTCTCTTTAGTAATATACTGCTCAAAAAATCCGGTTGGAATAAATCCGTGCATTAAACCACCAATGGCAATACCAATTAAAATATAAATCGAAACACCCTTAACAATCCCTAATGCTTCTTTTCCAATGCCCGGTAAACGTTGCACGAAAGTTTGTTTCTCTTCTTGGTAATTTTCATCGGCAATTTGTTTGTTCTCTAATATTTTTTTAACCCAATCTGTAAGCAAATGCTCCAACTTCATTTTACCAAGAATATATCCTGCTGTCATTGATAAAACAATTCCACTCACCACATATACTATTGTTACTTTCCAACCAAACATACCAAGGAACATGGCAACCGAAACTGCATCAACTAATGGCGATGAAATTAAAAAGGCTAAGGTTACACCTAATGGAATCCCGCCTTTTACAAAGCCTATGAATAAAGGCACAGAGGAGCAAGAGCAAAATGGAGTAATAGTTCCGAAGAAGGACGCCAAGAAATAATCTAAACCGTACCATTTTCGTTTGGTTAAAAAATTACGGACTCTATCAATTGGGAAATACGAATTAATGATGCCCATTAAAATGGTTATAAATCCTAAGAGGATAAAAATCTTTATTGTATCAAATACAAAGAAGTTTAACGCATCGCCAATTTTTGAGCCATGCGTTAAACCAAAGACTGAATAGATTAACCAATCTGCTATATGTTGTAACCAATCAAACATAGTTTATTTATTTTAGCAACATCCGGGTTTACTGCAATCGCAGCTACCTGAATCATTTGTTTTAACTTTTTCTTTCTCCGTTGTTGGAGTACAACATGATTGTGAACTGTCGGTTGTATCACAGCATCCTGTGTTTTGAGTATTTCCGAATACAGCAGATGTATCTCCTTTTGTTGGAAATCCTTTTGTTGCCCAACGGATCATGCCATGCTCCATGTTCACCACATTAGTATAACCATGATTCACTAAAAATCCCGCTGCTCTTAAACTTCTTCCACCACTACGACACACCATTACCACCTCTTTATCTTTTGGTATTTCATTAAAACGTTCTTCAAATTCGCTTAATGGAATGTTAATGATGTTTGGAACATCGTAGGCTAATTCTGCTACTTCATCTTTCTCTCGCACATCAACTAATAATGCGCCGTTTTTTACCCATCCTTGTGTTGTGGTTGGACATATTTCTTTTACTAAGGTTTGCTTTTCCATTGTTGTTATTTTTTTAATTATGTTACGCATTTTGTAGTTTTTTAAAACTGCAAAAAATGAAATTTTGAATAGTGTTAAACGGAGTTTGGTGATCAACTACAATGCATTTAATTTTTTCGAAAAACTTAGTTAAACGCTCTGTCATTGATTTTTCAGAGTATTGTTTTATTTCAATACCACTACATTTTGTCGGCCCTTGTTCTGAAAAAGTACCAATAATAAGCACGCCTGTTGGTGATATGCCTTTTTGAACGCTATCAATATAGGTTTCAATTTCTTGATCTTGTGTTAAAAAATGAAATGCAGCTCTATCATGCCAAAAATCATATTTTTCTGTTGGTTTAAATGTTGCAGCATCTGCTACAATCCACTTTACCTTTACAGCTCTTTCACCAAGTCTTTGCTTTGCCCTGTTTAAAGCCGATTCGGAAATATCAAGAACAGTAATATCTTGATACCCTAAATCCAATAAATTATCAACTAAATAACTATCGCCACCACCAACATCAATAATCTTTCCCGATTTTGGAATATTAAATTGCTTAAGAAAACTTAAAGAAGTTTCAGGTGTAGGTTGAAACCAACTTACTTCACTTAATTGCTTGGTTTGATAAATATTTTCCCAATGCTTTTTTCTGTCAAAATTTTCCATTGCAATTATTTTATGCAGTTAATAATGTTTTAATTTCGTTGATGTCGGCAACTCTTCCTTTTACTTTAATTACGTCATCAATCATTAATACAGGTGTTGTAAGCACATTGTATTTCATCATCTCTTCAATGTCTTCTATTTTGGTTACATCTGCTTCAATGCCTAATTGCTTTACAGCTTCTAATACATTGTTGTAGGTGGTTTTGCATTTTGCACATCCCGGTCCTAATACTTTTACTTGCTTTTTCATATTGAATTTTATGTTTTATTTCTATTAGTGAATTTACTTATTGTTCGTAGTTCGTAAGATGACGAATATCATATTCAAATTTTTTCAATCAAAAAATCCTATCATCAAACCTTTTGCTAAGTTCCAGTTCTCTTTATTAATGCAGTATTTTGTTTTAGGAGGATCAATTTCTCCTTGGATAAGTCCTGCTTCTCTTAATACCTTTAAATGCTGCGACAGGGTGCTATTTGCTATTGGTAATACTTCTGCCATATCTCCATGAAAGCAGCAACTTTGTTTTGAAAGCTGTTGAAGGATGGCTACCCTCACCGGATGCCCAAGTGCATTGCTAAACTTAGCTATTAGCTCTTGTTTATCGGTGTATTTTTTTGTTTCGGTTGGCATGTGTTTTTATTTATGTTCGTAAATATACGAACAATATTTATTCGCCACAATTATTGGATGAGAAAATTTGTTAAATGATTACATTTGTTACAATGGCAAACCAAAACCCAACTGATTTAGAATTTGCAACTGTTTTTAAAGATAAAAACGGAATCATCATTATTACCATGAAGGATTACCGAAGATTGGATCAGTATGATGTGATAAATATAAACCTTGCAATACGACATAAAACCGGATTAACTCCTGCCTTAAAACTTTTGGATGCACGTGCCAGTTGGAGTATGGATAAAAAAGCCAAAGAAAGGGCTAAAATAGAAACCTCCGCCTCTGTAACCAAAGCAAGGGCTATAGTTGTATCCAATTCTATTAAAGCAGCTCTATTTAAGTTTTTACAAAGTTTTGCTAAGCAAGGCTATCCTCAAGAGATTTTTTCTGATTGGAATGAAGCTTATGCTTGGTTGTTGAAGCAGAAATAGTAATTTAAAACTAAAAAGGCAGGTCATCTTCGGAGGGCTTTGTTTGCGCTGATTTTGCAGCTTTATCAGCTGGTTCCTCAATAGAATTAATAAACTCTACAATGCTGGATATGCTTCTAAAAATCAGCAGGCTCTCGTGGTAATTTAAAATCGAATTATCATGAGCAAAACTTTGATTGTTTCTAACATCGTTAAAGGCTTCTAAATTTGAGATAGCTGTTTTTAAGATACGTTCAGTCATTACAGATTTTATCAAACCACTTTTTGAAAGATGTTTAACGTATTCTCCAAAAAAGCTATGAAGGGGTTTGTCTTTATCGTATGCTATTCCATGTTTGTCGCATAACTCCCTAACAAATTTTACGGTGTATGTATGTAATCTATCTAATGCGGTTTCCGGCTCGTTTTTTTCTATTGCTTCTCTAACTTGTTTGGCAAGTTTATGAAAATTAATATCATCGGACGTTGCTTGTATTACTTGAATTTGTGCGCCAAGTGATTCGGATTTTAATTTGTGAGCGAGAGCTTCACAATTTTTAAGCAAATCATATTGTTCATTGCTTATTTGTGATCCACCGATAAATTCACACCAATACTTTGTGAATGCCTCAATTAACAATCCAACTTGATAATCCGTTTCTTTATCCCAAACGCCTCTTATTCTATTTGCCTTTGAAGTAGTACCTCCATTATCATATTTAGCATTGTAAATATCAATACCAATTGCATCATGAACAAACCTCTGTAAAGTATTATTACTAAAATTCAAAACATAACCTCCTCCCATATCAAGGAATGTTTCTAATCTTTTCTTTTCGCTAAATGATAAGTTCGCCATTCTTTTATTTAAACAATTCCTCTGACAATATATATAAATTCCTTTTTGCCCTTGAACAAGCAACGTATAGTTTGTTTTTAGTAGACGGAGCTAAATCCTGAAGGTTGTTTTCCTTATAATTTTGAAAGGTTGTTTTATTTAATACAACACAAACATCATTGTATCGATCTTCGCCTTTACAATCTCCCCAATTTCGTGAATGACAATCATATTCATAATGCTTTTGATAAAAAAGTTTAACCACCTCATTATTAGCCTTTATAGTCTGAGCTTCTTCCTGCTTATCAATATAGTAAATATTTACGGAGTCAGTTCTATGAGAATCTATACTAATGCCAATACTATTCGAAATAAAAGAACAAATTGTAGGGCTGCATCGATAACTCTTTTTTAGAGTTGTTGTATCAACTGTAAACCCCATATCTTCAAACAGTTTAATGTATGAGTTATAATTACTATGCAGATTTTTATTTACTGAACCATCTCTACTAGTATCAAAAGTATGCTGATAAAAATCTCCAACCATAGTTATGTTTACGTTGGCTTTTGCGAGATTCTTAAGGAGATTGAAATCGTTGCCAGCAAAGTCCTGTATCTCATCAAAAAAAATGTGCTTGTAGTATTTTTCTAATCGTGCAATTACATCTTGTATCACGCCCTTGCTTTCAATAAATTTCGCTAAACGGTTGCTATATAATCTCCCGCTGCTCGTCATATATTGTGCATCATTCTTTGCAAACCTATTCATATTTGGTTTATAATAAAGTCCCTTAGTTTTAAGCGTTCCTGAAAGAAATGGTTTGTAACAAAACCCATGTAAAAATGAGAAATATGACTGAAGTTTGATGTTAGAAGGAAAATATCCGAATTTTTTTAAAATGCGTTCCCTAAGATTTTCTACGTTGTTATTGGTGTAAGTAACAATAATCACAGGCGATTGCAGATCAAGTTTATCGACAATGTGTGTAGTTTTTCCAGAACCAGCAACTGCAAATATTACCCTTTTATCCATTCAATAGCCTCTTTAATATAACCTGGAACATTTAAGTCTTTACCTTTCTTATCCAAAAGTTCGTAAGCGACATCTGCTTTGTTTGCAAGCATGTACTCTTGAACAGTCAAAGTTTTTCTCCCTGCCGAAAAGAGTCCATCACAAATAGAAGTATTATCCTTATAAACACATATTTCAAATGTTGAACGAGCATTGTCTTTGTCCCCGAAGATTTTAATTTCACTTACATTATATGCGCTAAATGCATCAACACATTTAGCTTGGTGATCGCCATCATTATCTCTAATTACTGCTGTTTTTATTTTTAATAGTCTGGCAATATCTAAATAACGTTTGAAGCTCGTGCCGTCAACAGAAATTACGTGTACACCAGAATCAGATAGTTCAGAATTAGAAATCTTTCTAAAGAAAGCCTCCATAAGCATATACTCTGCATCGCCTTCAACCAAGATTACCTTTTCCGAAAGAATGAAATCGAGAATATTGTTGTCAGGAGCTTTAATGAAAAATTTCGCTGTATCTTCCGGCAGATCTTTCAGTTTAATAGGAGCCTCGCCATTTTTGTTTAACAAAATGGATTTCCTAAGATCAAGCCTTGAACTAATCATATTACTATGAGTAGAGATAAAGAGTTGTTTCTCAGTTGACTCCTTTATTTTGTTAATCAATTGCCTCATTTTAACATGGCTAAGGTGATTTTCTGGCTCTTCAATCAAAACGAAATCAAGATTTTTGTCTTTTTTCTTTAACGCAAATTCAGTCTTTATAAAGACCTGCTTTCCTTTTCCTTTGTTATCAATACTAATTTCATCTTCACAGAGAGTCAAATCTGTCTCAAGATTCGCTTTAGAGTTGTTCTTTAAGGAAAAATTATAGGTTTCAACTCTATCATTCAGCTCTTTCAGAATGTTTGTTTTAAAACCCTCTTTATGTTTTCGATATTCATTTTGATGCTTATTCTTTTCGACTCCATCTGTATAGCTGTTATACATATCCTTCACATATTCCTTAATTGCGTATTCGCTACTTACTTGGGAATTATCAATAAGAAGATGTTTTACATATCTTCGATACCCAGTAAACCCATCACCTTGAAAAGTCGTAAAACGTATTGTGTAATACTCGAAAGGAAATATAGTTTCAGGTTGCTGAAGGATTTCTTTAATTTCTTTACTTAACAGATCATTTGGAATGCACTCCAGTTTTAATCCATCACACATCTTCTTATCTGAATTGTTATTGCCGTTGAGCTCCTCATTGTTTTGCTCATTTAGATAGACTTCAATCGTAAGTGTAGGAAGCTCTTCGATTTTTTTATCAGACTTAAGAAAATTGTTGATTACTTCAGAGTTAAATAAACTTTCAAGTCCAACGCTCTCAATTTTATTTACACTGCCACTTAGAACAAGGTTGATTGCTGATAGAATGGAACTTTTACCTGACTCATTATCTCCAATTAAAATATTAATCTCTTGATTAAATTCAAGTTCAAGCGTTTTGAATCGCTTAAAATTCTTCAGTTTTATTTTTTCAATTGATTTCATTTTTTTTAATTTCCCTCCACAGTTTTTATTTCATTTTCTGATAAGTCATACAATTTGTAGATCATCAAGTCTAAATTACTTTCAAGTTCATTCGTGTCATTTCCCTTTATTTTATTTGAGATAATATTATCTACATGTTTAACATATTCCGCTTGCGATTTGACCGAAATTCTTGGTATCCGAATTTCCCTTATATCCCCCAATGTAAGTTGCGTAAAATCATCCTTCTTTGCAGAATTGGAGGCATTTGTTTTTAAAAACGAAATTAATTTCGAATTTATAATTGCAAGTAAATACTTGGAGACAAACTCTGTATCATTCAATTTAAAAACATAGATATCTTTTTTATTTACAAAATCTTGATCTGTTATGGTTGCCATTACTCTAAATTGCCTGCTAATTATTCGTCTTATTAAGATTCTTTCGCCTTTAAAAAAATCTTCAGATAAAGGTTTTTCTTTCAAATTTTCTCCGTACTTAACAAACATAAATTCATTGTCAATAGAATACCGATCTAGTTTTCCGGTAAAAACAGATTTATAAGTTGAATCTATTTCCTTTATTGAATAATCTGATGAGTCAGCTAAAATCCCACGAACCGATTTTGTAATATCGCCAATTGTCGTTTCTAATTTTGAAAACTTACTTTGAATATTTCTAATTCCGGCATTAAAAACAATTTTAAGCGATGAAGTGTTTTGCCATTCCGTATTTTGAATTTCCTTGAATGCTAAATTATTTAAGGAGTCCAACGAAACTTTATCTTTTGATGAATACTCATAAACAAAAGATGACTGTGCTTTATTCTTTGAAAAGAAATATAAACCTGTATCAACGTATACATCATCAAAAACATCATATGGAAGAACAATTCCTTTACTTAATTGTATGTTGTTTTTAATAAAACTTCTTGTATTTATATAGTTGTCCCCAGTCTGCCAAGACACAGGTATAATAAACGAAACATTACCTTTGTCATGACTTAACTTCGTGCCAAGTTCAATGAATGATGTGTAAATATCCTCGGTTGCCGAATAATCTCTTTTTATTGCATCTTTTAAAGATTGGTTCATTTTTACACCGTAAGGCGGATTACCAACTATTACATCAAAGCCTTCAAAATTTCCCTCCTTATCCAATACTTCGGGGAATTCAAAACGCCATTCAAAAGCATTACGGTATATGGCGTTGCTTTTTATATCTTCAATTAATGCTTCTTGCTTGCTTATTTTTTCGGTAAGTTTTTTTACCTCAAGATCGTAGTCTTTTTTTTCTTTAGGTGTTTTCTCAAACAAGTCAGTTTGCATGGTAAGGTTAATCAATTCGCCTTTCCATTTATTCAAATCTTTTATTTCTTTACTATTACTGCTTATTTCTACTCTAAAATCATTTTTAATAGAATTTATTATTTGCTCTAAGCCACGCTTTAATTCTTTATCGTGAGCGTTTTTATAATCGTGTACAAAGCCTTTATATTGGTTAATGTTGTACTTAATACTTTTTAATGCTTTACTTAAATCGGCATCTAAAGCAAAACGGCTAATTAAAGAGTTTCCGCATTTGATGTTGATATCAATGTTCGGAAGGGTTTCTAATTCTTTAAATTTACTTTCTTCAGTATAATACGCATTCTTTAATAGTTCAATCCATAAACGCAGGCGGCATATTTTTACTGAGTTCGGGTTAATGTCCACCCCAAATAAACAGTTTTCAATAATAGTTTGCTTTTCGTAAAAGAGTGATTTCTGCACTCGTTGGGTTTCTTTATTAATAGTACCGTTGCTTACTTGATATTCAAAAATATCCTGCCCATCGTTATAAGTAACAATCAACTCATCGTTTTCAATTTCTATGTCGTAGCCGGATAAACGCACTCCTTTATCATCCGCCAATATCCCAAGTTCAGCCTTGATAGAAATGATTTCATTTAAAGAAGAAACCAAGAAGTGACCTGAACCCACAGCAGGATCACATAGATGCATACTGTTTATTAATGCATTAAATTCTAATACATCTTTTCCGGTTCTACGGTCAGCCATGTAGTTTTTTAAATCTTCAAAGGCTTCGCATTTCCACCCATAAGCATCTTTAAATTTTTGTAACACCGCCAAACGAATCGCTTGTCGGCACATGTACATTGTAATAAAGCCCGGTGTAAATATCGAACCGTCTTTATAACCGTTTATTTTTTCAAATATTAAACCTAATACCGATGCGTTGATTAATGTTTTGCTATCCTCCTGTATTTCTTCCGAACCTTCAGAAGCAAAATCGTAAGCCTCTAAGAAATCAAATAGATATTGTAATCCGTTTAAACTTTTTGCAATGGGTTTGTTCTTTGCATCACGCAATACCGTTCCGCTGTATAAGTCCAAATCCAATGCGTCATCGAGGCTATTAATTTTAATGGTTTGGTCTTCTAACTCACTAATTTCAAACAAAGAACTATTGAGGTATGGAATGTTGCCGAACTTTTTAGTGATGGCATCATTTCTATCACTCTGCTTCTTAGCTAATACTTGAAAGAAGAGTTTATATAGCTCATCGTACTGAGATATTTTTGTGTAGTTTAAAAACTTATAAGATTGATCGCCTTTGTGGTATTTTATTAATTGTGCTTCAAGTAATTTTAAAAACAATACCCGATTAATCCATGTGATTGAAAGTTCCAACGCAAGATTAAATAAACGATCCTGACGATTCTCTCCATAGGAAGAGATATCCGGAACTTTATGAAGGCTGTCTTCTAAGTCTAAAATCGTAATGGTGTTTTCTAATAACGAACCTGCATCTCTTTTGCCTTCCTGCTTCCTGCGAATTAATTTTTTGTTTCCTTCTTTTACTTCTTCTAAGCCTATGATATGCAAGAGCTCAGAATAAAAGCCTTTATCTAAAGAGTTACTATCATTTGCAAACTGAATTTTTAATAAATGGATTGGGCTAAAGATTTTAAATAAAGCGATCAGCTTATTATCATCAGCCTTGTCGTTATTCTTTAACTGTTTTTCGTATTCACGAATATCAAACCAAGTAAAAGAGATATCTTCTTTTAACTCATCTAAAAACGGTTTTGCAATTTCTTTATAAAATAAATTGGTGTTAGTACTTACCTTTTGTCCTGTATCCCAATCTTTAAAAGCCTTTACAAGTTTTGTGCTTTTAGCAAATATTTTTTCAAAAACAGAAGCATCAAAAATAAACCATTCGTAAATGTTGGTTATAACTAAATGGCGTATGTCAATGTTCTTTTCATTAACACGTTCACGCAAATAGTAAAGTATCAATTCGTGCATGGCTTTGGCATTTAGATTTTGCCTTGTAACCATATCACCTTTATTTGAAGGGCGTTTTACCTCAAATAAAACTCCACTTGGTGTTTTTGCCTCCTTGCCTGTGTGAATAACAAAATCAGTACGACCTTTAGTAGCAACTAAGTAATCTTGCTTATACCAAGTATCTTTTAGAAAATCCATCAAATGAATTTTCACATTCTCTTCGCTTTCTTTTTCGTCAATTTGAGATAGAAGTTTGATGAGATTGGTTTTAAAAGTCTCAATCTCTGGTCGCTTTGGTTTTACCAATCGGTAGGCTTTGTTAAGCGAGGATTTTATATTTATTTCTTTTAAGTTCATCTTAATCTTATGCTTTGTTAGAAATTAAAAGTTCACGAACATCTACATTTAATGCTTTAGCAATTAAAAATAAACCTTCAACACTTGGCTGCATCTCGTTAGTACACCAACGAGATACTGTTGTTTTGGAAACTTTTAGTTTTTCGGATAACCACAAGTTTGTTTTACTCTTTTCAGCAAGTACAACTTTAATGCGGTTAAATAGTTTTTTCTTAGCCATTATTCATTTCTAATAGGTAAGAAAGATACAAAAATTACCTTTTTGGTAACTTTAAACAGTAATAAGTTAGCGTTTAATGTGGATAAGTTGATTAGGACTCATTGGGTAAAGAGAAGATATAACCGTTCTGTCCTTTCTGTTTGGAGCCAATTATCCTTCCATATTTCATCGCTTTAGTTAAATGAGCAGATAAACCTTTTTGATGATCCGTAAGCACCCTGAATTTAATATCGTTACGTTTTAAAACCTCTATGATTTCAGAAGATCTTAAAGGCCTTCCGGCTTCTTTTAAAACGTAAACGATCTTATCAATCCATGTAGCGTTTAAATTGTAGGAGTTACCAAGCTTTAAATCAGCAATGCGTTTGTAATGTTCTGCTTCAACTTGATACAAGGACATCTCTTTAATGAGTTCTTCAATGCGTTTCTTATACTGTTTTAAATCTTCTTTGTGGTTTTTGTCTGCTTCACGCTTTGAATTATAAAAAACTGTAAGCTTATCCATCAATTCCTTATCACGCTCCTGCAATTCCATTACTTTTTTAATCAATTCAGCTTTGCTGAGTTGTTCCAACACTACTTGGTTTAAGTAATTCATCAATAATTCCTTCATTTCACTATCAAATTAGCTGTTATTTCAATCAAAAATACACTTTAACTAATGCAAACACAGCCACTCCACAATCCGTTCTCATAGAGTTCTTTATTTCAGTTAACGGAGTTCTTACATTTGTCTTATAGTGTTCTTTATTTGTTCTTATACTGTTCTTAATACAAATGTAGTCATCCCCAATTAATCCCGCAATAGTTCTTGACCGTTTTTTATCCTCCCGTGGTCATTTCTTTACTTTTATAGACTTAATATGTTGAAAATCAATATAAATATTTAACTCGCTGATTTTGGCAATTTTAGCTTTTATGGTCAAATATTTACGATTTTTGACTTGGAAGTTTGGTTTTAATTGTCTTACATTTGTGTATAATAAAAAGCAACAACAGTTTAACTAATAAAAGAAGGAGGAAAAAGATGTTTTCATTAAAATTAGATGAGTTTGTAGATACACGCAGCTTTGATAAGCTGGCCGAGTTGTATGAGGTAATTAATGAAGAACGCTTAAGTGCAAAAGACACAGGTATTAATTATAGAGTAATTAATCACTGGGATGAAAAAGGCATTATACGTTTTGGAAGAGAAAATAAAGAACACAATCGAAAGTTCAGTTTCACCGATTTTATTTGGATCAAGATAGTAGATGAGCTGCGATCGTTTGGAGTGAGCATTGAAGCCATTAAAAAAATAGCTGATGACATTTTTGAAAATGTTCCTATGAAGGAACTCTACGATAACATGGCAAAGAACATTAGTTCCTTAGATAATTATGAAGGAGAAGATAAAGCAGAGTTCATTGAGTTCTTAAAATCCGGTGGCTATAATAACGAAGACTTTAATTTAGAAGGATTCAATTTTCATTTTCTACACATTTTAATAGCAGAAGCAATTGCTACAAGAGAGTCGGTGTCAATTATTCTTTTTAAAGATGGCGAGTGGATCCCATTTTTAAAATCCAACGAACATTTGTACCCGAAAGAACTCTTGCATAAAATAGAGTTCAGTTCTCAAATCAGAATCAACATTACCAATATTGTTTACACCTACATATTGGAAGACTACTTGGTAGAGTATTTCAGCGGTTTATTCTTATACACCAAGCAAGAAGCAAATTTATTGTACTATGTGATGGAAGGAGATTTTCAAAAGATTCATGTGTTTTTTAAATCCAAGAAAACTGAACCGATTGAAATTGCAAAATCAAAATCGACACTTCAGGAAGTGATGCAAATCTTTTTAGAAAGAGAGTACAAGGATTTTATCCTAATAGACAAGAAAGGAAAAGAAATCCGAATCCGACAAGATGAACCCACAACAATTATGGTTGAGAATAATCGCCCCGGAGCAAAACGCAAATACAAGTTCATTAAAGTTAAGGATCAGGAATAAGAAGGGAGGCTTATGTCGGAGAAGAAAGAGAAAATATTGAGACGGATGACCATAGCTGAACTAAGGTCATACAAAGGCTTTGAAAAATACACAGATGAAGAAGCACAAGCAACTATAAAATCATTGGAAAAACTATCCATGCTATTTTATGAGTTGTACATGAAACAAAAACACAGTCAGTCAAAAATAAAACAATTGAAAGGAGGCAACAATGAAGGAGAAGAATTCTCTGAACAACGAGACGCTGCTTAGAAAATTTGCAAAGGGTAAAAACACAGAAGCAAAAGAAACAGGTGTTCAAAATTGTGTGATCTATACAAGGGTAAGTTCCAAAGAGCAAATGGACACGAACCAAAGTTTAGAGTGGCAGAAAAAATACTGCGATGATTACGCAAGAAAAAATAGCCTTGTAATTAAAGGTTATTTTGGTGGAACTTATGAAAGTGCCAAGAGTGATGAGCGTAAAGAATTTAATCGTATGCTCAAGTTTGTAAAAGCAAGCAAAGAAAAAATATCCTACATCTTGGTTTATAGTTTAGACCGCTTTAGTAGAACCGGAGATAGCGCAATTTATATAGCGGGTGAGTTAAAGAAAGTGGGCATCAATATTATGGCGGTTACTCAGCCAATAGATACCAACTCACATGCAGGAGCATTGCAACAAAACATTCAGTTCATCTTTAGTAAATACGATAATGATTTACGCAGACAAAAAACCATTGATGGAATGCGTGAAAAATTGTTGAGAGGAGAGTGGATAGGCAATGCACCCACAGGTTATGAATTTGTAAAAGGTGCGCCAACTCAAACCATTATCATCAATGAAAAAGGAGCATTAATTAAAGAAGCCTTTGAATACCGAGCTATTGGGATGACGATAGAACAAATCATTGAACGATTAAAAGTGCGAGGACTAACAGTTCCCAAACAAACGCTGGCTGAGATTTTTAAGAATCCGTTTTATTGCGGAAAGATGTCGCACAACTTACTGAATGGAGAATTGGTGAAGGGCAAACATCCGGCATTAATTAGCGAGGAGTTATTTTTAAAAGCTAATGAATTAAAAACTACTGCCGGATTTAAGGTAAACAAAGCTAATGATAACCTACCATTGAAAGTGTTTGTAAAAGATGCGGACACAGGTTATCCCTATACAGGGTATTTAGTAAAAAAGAAAGGGCTTTATTATTATAAGGTAAACAAGATTGGTATCGGAATCAACCGAAGCATAAAAATCATGCATGATAAATTCCAAGAATTCTTGAAGAAATACTCTGTAGAATCGCTCCACATGGAGCCTTTAAAAGCCCATTTGCACTATGTGTGGGATTTCTGCACAGAAGCGAACACAAGCGAGAAAAAAGCCCTTTCCTTGCAAATTAATGCAATAGATGAAGAGTACTTTACTTTAAGGAAGAACCACGCCATTGGCAAGGTAGCTTTTGATATTTACCAAGAATTCTCGGTGGTTTTTGCCAAGCAAAAAGAGGACTTGGTGAAGGCTTACGAAAAGCTCGACCAAAAATTATCGAACCCTAAAGAATTGATTGATTTTACATCGAGATTAGCCTGTAACCTCCCGTCAGCGTGGGCTTGTGGAGATTACTACCAAAAACAAACGTTTCAAAATACGCTGTTTCCGCAAGGAGTAGTCTATGACGTGAAAATAGAGCATTATCGAACCGAGAAAGTAAATTCGGTCATCGAGCTAACTTCGCAATTATCAAATGATTCAGGTGAAATAAAAAAGCCGGTCTTATCTAATTTAAAAGATAAGACCGGCCTAGTACCTCCGACCGGAATTGAACCGGTACGGCCGTGAAGCCACAGGATTTTCTTACCAGCCACGCTTTTCAGCGCATCATCCAAAAGATGATTTTGGGGTCTGGACTTTACCTTAACCATACCTTTTCAGGCTTAGGTTCCCTCCGTCAAGTCTCTACACTTTCCTTTATTGTCAAAGGCTTAGCTCGGTATTACCATTTTAAAGGCTTCACCGAATTTGAAGGATTCTACTCTCTGAATTTCTTCAGAGGCACTCAAATTTACTGTTTAAGTCCTGCGTGTCTACCAATTCCACCACGGAGGCGTTTAACTATACTAATATAATTTTAAAGAACGTTTTTACCTTATCCTACGTGTTTGGACACGTAGGATTTTAAGTCCTGCGTGTCTACCAATTCCACCACCCAAGCATATTATAAAGAACGTTGTCAACTTCCCTCTTATTAAAAGTCCCCTCTCTTTAGGAGAGGGGATTTAGGGGTGAGGCCTTAAGCCTGAGCGGAAAACGGGTCTCGAACCCGCGACCTTAACCTTGGCAAGGTTACGCTCTACCAACTGAGCTATTTCCGCTTTTTTATTGAAATTATTAGTTTCAATATTTTTTGGTTACGCTCTAACTCCCGATAGCTATCGGGATGAGCTATTTCCGCTTTTTCTGCAGGTTTTTGACAGTTTTGGCCCAAAACCTACAGGGGGTGCAAATGTATAGGTTTTTTTAAAAATACTCAAATTTTTAGGCTTTTTTTTGCCCCTGGGCCGCCACGTGCCCGCCGCCTACCAGGCGCTTGATCTCACTGAGTTTCAGAAGGGCCTCTACAGGGGTCAGGGTATTAATATCGGTATTCAGGATATCTTCTTTTATCTGCTCCAAAACAGGGTCGTCCAGCTGGAAAAAGCTCAGTTGCAGCTCCTCATCACCAAGGCCTTTTATCGTCTTTTCCTTATTTGAAACACCTTCCGGGGTCAACTCCATTTCGTGCTCTTTTTCCAGTTTTTTAAGGATAATATTTGCTCTCGAGATCACTTCTTTAGGCATTCCGGCCATTCGCGCCACATGAATACCAAAGCTATGCTCACTTCCGCCCTCAGCTAATTTGCGAAGGAAAATAATCTTATTATTCACCTCTTTTACCGACACATTGAAGTTTTTAATGCGCGGGAAATAATTGGTCATCTCATTTAATTCATGATAGTGTGTTGCGAATAATGTTTTTGCCCTGTTCAATGGTTGCGTATGCATATATTCAGCAATGGCCCATGCAATCGAGATCCCATCGTAAGTGGAAGTACCACGCCCGATCTCATCCAATAACACTAAACTCCTGTCGGTAATATTATTTAAGATGCTCGCAGTTTCATTCATCTCCACCATAAAGGTTGATTCACCGGAAGAGATGTTATCCGTTGCGCCTACACGCGTGAAGATCTTATCTGTGATTCCCAATACTGCATTTTGCGCAGGAACAAAACTTCCGATCTGCGCTAACAAAACGATCAACGCAGTTTGACGAAGCAAAGCAGATTTACCACTCATGTTCGGGCCTGTGATCATCATGATCTGGCATTCTTCATTATCCAGGAATACTGAATTGCTCACATACTCTTTATCAACTGCTAACTGTTTTTCAATTACAGGATGACGGCCTTCTGTGATCATTAATGTTTTTGAATCGTTGATCTCCGGCTTCACATAATTATTTTCAGAAGCCAGAGTAGCGAACGAACACAACACATCTAATCTTGCAACAAGATTAGCGTTCAACTGGATCGGGGTGATATAATCGGCCACATCCCGGATGATATTCTCGAATAATTGTTGTTCAATAACCGTTATCTTTTCTTCAGCGCCTAATATTTTTTCTTCGTAGCTTTTTAATTCAGGTGTGATGTAACGCTCAGCGTTGGTTAAAGTTTGTTTACGGATCCACTCAGCCGGGACTTTATCTTTATGTGCATTCGTTACTTCTAAATAATAACCGAACACATTATTATAAGAGATCTTTAATGAAGGAATTCCTGTTTTTTCGCTCTCACGCTGCTGAATCTGTAAGAGGAAATCTTTCCCTGAAAAAGCAATACTTCTTAATTCATCCAACTCAGCATTCACACCTTTTGCGATCACATCCCCTTTTAAAATATTTACAGGAGCCTCCTCGTTGATCTCATTTTGCAAACGATCTTTTATTACAGCACAGGCATTCAACTGGTCACCGATCTTTTTCAAAGGTAAAGGTTCAATATCCGTCATGATGGATTTCAATTCCTCAATAACATTCAATGAACGTTTTAACTGAACCAATTCACGCGGATTTACCCTTGCAGCAGCCACTTTTGAAATTAAACGTTCAAGGTCTCCAACCTCTTTCAACAGGAGATTGATCTTGTTTTTCAGTTCGTTATTTGTATAGAAAAAATTAACTGTATCCAAACGTTCATTGATCGCATCAATTGATTTTAGAGGCAATGCCAGCCAACGTTTCAATAAACGCGACCCCATTGGCGTAATGGATCTGTCAATGATATCAATTAAACTTTTTCCATTATCGCTATTCGAATTGAATAACTCAAGATTACGTATCGTGAATTTGTCCAACCAAACATATTGTTCTTCATCCAAACGGCTGACTTTTGTAATATGTTTTAGTTTATCGTGCTTCGTGTCATTCAAATAATGTAATAAAGCTCCACAAGAAGTTATTGCTAAATCATAGCCTTCAATACCAAATCCTTTTAAGGATGTAGTTTCAAATTGTTTTGTCAGGCTCTCATATCCGTAATCGTAAGTAAAAGCCCAGTCTTCCAACCCAAAAATATAAAAGCGGTCGCCGATCAATTCAGTAACCGGTCCACGCTTATTTTTTTCAAATAGAATTTCATTGGGTTTAAAATTCTGAATAAGGCGGTCAACATAACTCAAATTACCTTGTCCGACTAAAAATTCGCCTGTAGAAATATCGAGGAATGCAACTCCTGCTTTATCTTTATCAATATGCAAACTCGCAAGGAAATTATTTTTTTGATGATCAAGAACTTTATCATTGAAGCTAACACCGGGAGTAACTAATTCTGTAATACCGCGCTTCACAATTCCTTTAACCATTTTAGGATCTTCCAACTGATCGCAAATAGCTACACGGTAACCTGCTCTTACCAATTTAGGTAAATACGAATCTAAAGAGTGATGCGGGAAACCCGCCAGCTCAATATGTGAAGCTGAGCCATTAGCACGTTTGGTTAACACGATCCCTAATACCTTCGATGCTTTTACTGCATCATCTCCAAATGTCTCATAGAAATCGCCAACGCGGAACAGTAAAATAGCATCAGGGTATTTCACCTTGATACTGTTGTATTGTTTCATTAAAGGGGTTTCTTTATCTCCTGATTTAGCCATTTTGCAAATAGCTAAGTTACAACAACGCTATAGATGTAGTGAATTTAATTTTTAACACTAAAGGACATTTTGTTAGAAACAAAAAGCCCTGAAGTCTTTTGTACTTCAGGGCTTTTAAGGTTGTATGTTCTGAGGGCTATCTGAACAAGCTGATAGTT
>CALMVZ010000024.1 GCA_937873155.1 uncultured Bacteroidota bacterium
CCTACGGGATTTTTTAAGTTTTCCGTTGTGTTGTTTTACCGCTATTGAATCCCTACGGGATTTTTTAAGTTTTCCGTTGTGTTGTTTTACCGATATTGAATCCCTACGGGATTTTTTTCAAATCTTTTGTTGTAGTGTTTACTAATATTTAATTCCTATTGAATCGCGTTTATAAGTTCGAAAAAATAAAATTGTCCCATAGGGACTAAATGTCGGTAGAAACCAATTATAAAAGAGAAACAGAATCCCGTAGGGATTCAACAATTGGAGAACGCTTAACCTTTTTTATTTTCAAGAATTTTTTCCAATCCGAACATTTCATCACGTAAGCGGGCGGCTTCATTGAAATCCATTTCTTTTGCAGCGCGGAGCATAGCGCTTTTTACTTTGCCGATCTGTTTCCGTAATTCTTCAGGCTCCATATATTGAACAACAGGATCAGCTGCAATACTAAAACTATCTGTTTCCGCGTAAGCTTTTACAATTTTCCCGTCCATTTCTACTTCCACACCAAAGCCCGGCGTTGCGGAAGCTTTTTTACCGGCTTGTTTTGGAATAATGTTATGTTTCGTGTTGTATTCAATTTGTTTGGCGCGGCGACGCTCTGTTTCGTTAATGGTGTACTCCATGCTTTTTGTGATCTTATCCGCGTACATGATCACTCTTCCGTTTACATTTCGTGCAGCGCGGCCTGAAGTTTGTACTAAACTTCTTTCGTTTCGTAAAAATCCTTCTTTGTCTGCATCGAGAATAGCTACTAAAGAAACCTCAGGTAAGTCTAATCCTTCGCGCAATAAATTTATACCTACCAACACGTCAAACATGCCGACACGAAGCTGACGTAAAATTTCTATTCTGTCCAACGTATCCACTTCAGAGTGGATGTAACGGCAACGTACATTTAATTTAGTAAGATATTTAGTAAGTTCTTCCGCCATTCGTTTTGTCAGGGTGGTAACAAGAACACGTTCATCTTTTGCGGCAATTTTATGGATCTCATCTAAAAGGTCATCTACCTGATTTAAGCACGGACGAACTTCAATGATCGGATCTAAAACGCCGGTCGGACGAATTAATTGCTCTACAACAACACCTTCAGCTCTTTCTAATTCATATTCTGCAGGCGTTGCGCTTATAAAAATATTTTGATTCAATAAAGACTCCCACTCTTCAAATTTCAAAGGGCGGTTATCCAAAGCAGAAGGTAAACGGAAACCAAATTCTACTAGATTTTGCTTACGCGAAAAATCCCCGCCGTACATAGCACGGATCTGCGGGATGGTCACATGACTTTCGTCAACTATCAATAAATAATCATTCGGAAAATAATCCATTAAACAGAAAGGACGTGTGCCGGGTTGTCTGCCGTCAAAATAACGTGAATAATTTTCGATGCCGCTGCAGTAGCCGAGTTCGCGCATCATTTCCAGGTCGTAATTCACACGCTCTTCAATACGTTTTGCTTCCAGAGTCTTTCCAATCGATTTGAAGAATTCCACATGTTTCACCATGTCTTCCTGAATGGCCTGAATGGATTGTTGCATGGTATCGGGTGCGGTCACGAAAATGTTGGCAGGATAAATATTAAAACCCTGAAATTTTTGGATCACATATCCGTTCGCCGGATCAAAAGTTTCAATGCTTTCTATCTCATCGCCAAAAAAAGAAACACGTACAGAATGATCTGCGTAAGCTAAATTAACATCCACCGTATCACCTTTAACCCTGAAATTTGCTCTTTGGAATTCTTCTGTTGTCCTGCTATATAAAGCACTTACTAATTGATGTAAGAATTTATTCCGTGAAATAGTTTGACCGACCTCTATGGAAATTACATTTTTCTTAAAATCTGTAGGATTTCCGATACCATAAATGCAGGAAACAGAACATACAACAATCACATCTCTTCTGCCCGATAATAAAGAAGATGTTGCACTTAAACGAAGCTTTTCTATCTCATCATTGATGGCCAGATCTTTTTCGATGTAAGTATCAGTTGTAGGTAAATAAGCTTCCGGCTGATAGTAATCGTAATAACTTACAAAATACTCAACTGCATTGTTCGGAAAGAATTGTTTGAACTCACTGTATAACTGCGCCGCTAAAGTTTTGTTATGACTTAATATAAGTGTAGGCTTGTTAACATTTTTTATAACATTCGCAGCTGTGAACGTTTTTCCGGAACCTGTAACGCCAAGTAGCACTTGATCCTTTGTTCCTTGTTTTAAACCTTCTGTCAGCTGACGTATGGCTTCGGGTTGATCGCCCGTTGGTTGGAAGTCGGAAATTAGTTCGAAAGCCATGTCTCAAAGTTAAGAAATATATATACCTTTATCTTATAAAATTTAAAATTATGAGCAAAGGATTAATAGTAGCAATTGTATTTGGTATAATAATAATGTTTGGAGGCTTTTGGGCCTGTAACAAACGTAACAGTTTTGTAGGCTTACGTGAAGAAGCAAAAGCGCAATGGCAACAGGTGGAAAGTCAGTACCAGCGCCGTAGTGATCTTATCCCAAACATTGTAGCAACTGTAAAAGGAGAAGCGAATTTTGAGAAGAGTACTTTAGAAGCGGTTGTTCAGGCTCGTGCGTCTGCGACACAAGTAAAAGTGAATTTGGATGATATGAATGAAGCATCTATCGCAAAATATAAAGCTGCACAAGGTGAATTGAGTAATGCTTTGGGCCGTTTATTAATGGTCACTGAAAATTATCCGAATTTAAAAGCCAATGCAGCGTTTGCTGACCTGCGTGTTGAGCTGGAAGGTTGTGAGAACAGAATTTCAACCGAACGGATGAAGTATAATAATGCAGCGAAAGACTACAACAAAGCAATTCAAATGTTCCCGGGCAGTTTAATTGCAGGAAGCAGTTTTCAGCCTCAGCCATACTTTGAATCAGAAGCGGGCGCAGAAAAAGCACCGAAGGTAAGTTTCGAATAGTTTCTTGTTAAGGTTATAACTGATCTGAATAACAATAAACCCGAAATTGACGACTGTTTTTAAATAAATGATCTCATAAATTAAAACCAAATGCCATTAGCATACGCAATACTTAAAAATCTTTTTGTAAACCAGGCCGAGCGCTTTTTTACAAAAGAGGAACAGGGCCTGGTAGTAGAAGCTATTCAAACGGCTGAGAAAAATACTTCAGGTGAAATTCGTGTACATTTGGAAAGCTTTTGTTGGGGCGATGCGATGGAACGTGCGCAAAAAGTTTTTAATAAGATCGGTATGGCTGGTACCAAAGAGCAAAATGGTATTTTAATTTATATCGCAACTGAAAGTCATAAGATCGCTATCATTGGGGATGCGGGAATTTATAAGAAATTGGGAAAAGAATATTGGGATAAGATCGTACAAGGTGTAGTTTCTAAATTCAAAGAAGGAAAACATGCTCAGGGTTTAGCGGATGCCATTATTGATTGCGGGCATCAATTAAAGCAATATTTTCCTTATGCAAGTGATGATAAGAATGAGTTGAACGATTCAATATCTTTTAAGAAATGAGAAAATTATTTGCTTTAACATTTCTTTTCGCAACGCTTTTTTCTTTTTCGCAGGTTACACAGCGTCCTGATCCCCCTAAACTATATAATAATTTATCCCGGGAGTTTCCGAATTTCTTAAGCGAGTCGGAAGCGGCCACTATTGAAGCGAAACTCGAAGCTTTCAGTAAAGAGACCAGTAACCAAATTGTTGTAGTAATTGTAGATGATATTGGCGGGACCGATCCTGCTTCTTTTGCTACAGAGTTAGGAACATCGTGGGGCGTTGGTAAAAAAGACGCTAATAACGGAATTGTTGTTTTACTGAAACCAAACACGCATGATCTTTTTATTGCTGTTGGCTATGGACTAGAAGGTGCGATCCCGGATCTCGCTACAAAAAAAATAAGAGAAGAAGAGATGAACCCTTATTTAAAGAATGGCGAGAATTTCGCAGCGATAAATAATGGTACTGATAAATTGATGGCTCTTGCAAAGGGAGAGATCAATGTAAAAGATTATGCTAAGGAACCTGTGAATATTGACAAATGGTTCAAGATCATAATGCTCATTATTGTTGCTATTGCCTTCATTAAAATATTTTTCGGGAAGGGTGGAGGAACAGGTTATGGAGGTGGCGGTCGTTATTACAGCGGCGGCGGTTTCAGCGGTGGAAGTTTCAGAAGCAGCGGGGGTGGCGGCGGCTTCGGTGGTTTCGGTGGCGGAAGTTTTGGCGGCGGCGGATCCGGCGGGAAGTGGTAACTGACTAAAGTTATTTTCCCAGTTTAATTTCGTTTTGAATTTCAACGTAAGTCTTTAATGAAATTAATTCTTCCATTGAGGTATAAGCATCAACTTCTGCTGTGATAGCTTGTTGGATTGGTGCACTTACAGTATAACCATATAGAAAATGAGCAAACGTCTTTCGGCGGATATAATATCCTAATGTCATATCCTCGATAGCGATCTCACTTTTATCCAGGACTTCCAATTTATTATTAGTCCATGTGTTCAGGTTATTTTCAATAAGATCGCTTATTGTACCCTTCACAAGCCCTTCAAGTATTTGTCTGTTAGATTCGAGACTCAGAGCGACCAATTCTTTTTCAGGCATTTTTGCTAGCGGTTTTAGCATCGGAAGGTCCAATTCGCGGCAGAATCTTATACTAACAGTAACAAATTCTTCCAGTTTATTTTTCAATATATGATCTGCATAGTCAGGTAAATATCGAAATTTGAACTTGCTTTTATCTACTGATAGTTTCTTCATTGTAAAACAACCCCGGGCTGTAATTTCGCAAATTTACTTAATAGTTCTAATCCGAACATCCTCATAAAAGATAATATATAAGGGGGAATTAACCACATTAAGTAATTTATTACCATTTAATATCAGTCTTTTATCGAAATATTAATAAGAGGATGTCTCAGCCATATTAATTTCAATATAAAAAACAATAGTATGATAACCGGACAAGATGAGGTCGTTAAGTTTAAAAAAAATGTGCTTATAAAATTTGGTCAGCACATAGTAGAATTAAGGAGATCTCAAAACATCACATCCGCCGAATTGGCAAGACGCAGCGACCTGACAGCCTCCAATATGTCGAGAATGGAAATGGGCAGATCAAACCCAACGCTGATCACTTTAATTAAAATTGCCAATGCATTTTGCACCAGTTTAGAAGGTCTGATGAAAGGCTTTTGTTTCGGAAAACACCGGCCTTTATAAACAAAAAAGGCCTCCTGTCGAACAGGAAGCCTTTTTTATTGAGGGTGAAAATGTTATTTACATATCAATTTCTGAGCAGCTATCACTTTACCGTTATCAATTAAATTAATAAAGTAAATACCTGCTGCTAAATTTGTATTGAAAGTGGTTTTCTCTGCAGTTAAAACATCCTGGTAAACTAATTTACCAATTGTATTATAGATCTCAACAGAAGGATTCTTCTCTGATCCTGTTAAAGAGATAGTGAACTCACCGTTGTTTGGATTTGGATAAACTACAAACTCCGAACTCTGAACTCCGAACTGTTGCATTCCTGTACAAGCAGAAACGCTTTGTGTGAAGCTGGTCATATTCTCGCAGCCGTTTGCGTCTGTTCCGGTAACTGTATACACCGTTGTTACGCTTGGCGATACAGAAATAGAAGAACTGATGGCTGATGTGTTCCAAGTGTAAGTTGAAGCTCCGCCTGCAGTGATCGTTACTGTTTGTTGGAATGGAGGTCCGCAAATTACAGGACTTGCCGAACTTGCAGTAATGGTTGGAAGCGCGTTCACACCGATAGATTGTACGGTTGATCCGCTGCATCCGTTGCCGCTATCAGTTCCGGTTACAGTGTACGTCGCGTTAGTGCTTGGCGTAACAACGATCGATGTAGTGTTAGCACCTGTACTCCAGGTTTGAGTTGTTGCAGAACTTATTAAACTGATGGTTGCGCTTGCACCTGCACAAATAGAATTTGAAGATGCACTTACTGACATAGTTGGAGGTGTAGTGTTACTAAAAACACCTGTAGTTACCGGAGCAGATATACAACCTGTAGCATCAGATCCTATTAAAGTATAATTACCAACTGCATTTACTGTAGGTGTAGAAGTGTTACCACCGGCTACAATTCCGGGGCCGCTCCATGTATATGATGTAACTCCCGAACCGCTTAATGTTTGTGTTGTTGAAGCACATGTGATACTTCCTCCTGAAATTGCATTAGCAGTTGGAGTTGTGTTCACTAGAACCGCAACAGTTGCGATCCCTGTACAACCTAATGCTGTAACAGAAGCAGTATAAACACCTGCATTGGATGAAGCCGCACCCGGAATGTTCGGATTTTGTGTAGCTGCAGTAAATGAACCCGGGCCGCTCCATTGATAAGTAGCACCGATGATAGAACTGGATGATAAATTAATAGTTAAGTTAGAACAAACAGGACTGTTACTTGAAAGTGTCGGAGCAGGAATAGGATTTACGTTAACTGCGGCAACAGCCTGTGCGGTACAACCGTTAGCTGCAGTTCCGGTAACAGTATAATTATTTGTTGAAGGAGGAACGAATGGTGTATTATTGCTGATGCCGCCGGTCCATGTATAAGTGAACGCGCCGCCGCCATTCAATGTAACATTTGAGCCGTTACAAACAGTTGTAGAACTTGGACTAGCTGTTACAGTCGGTGAAGGATTTACGGTAATAGTTCTTGAAGTAGCAGCAAGAGAACCGCAAGCGTCTTCAACAAGTAAAATGGTTGTAAATGTTCCTGCTGCAGGATAAGTAGCCATAGTTGTTGCTCCGGTTGCCGATGGTGTAGGAATAGAACCAAAGTACCATTCAAAAATTCCCCCGGTAGTTGAACCAGCTGAATTGTAATTGATGGTTTGTCCTGAACAAATTGTATTGCCTGGCGTAGCTGTCATTGAAGCAGTCATTGGCGTTGATCTCAGGAAAGGGTGGATCAATAAAGAAATATCCAATTGCCATGAACTGGCATTATCGTAACGGTACCATGCATTGGTGCTCCATTTTTCCCATGTTTGGGTCGGGATTGTTTGAGGATCGCTATTACTTACAATGCTCAATGAATCTTTTATTGCTCCCCACGATAATCCTGAAACGTCAACACTCACAAAGAATCTTTTAGATGCCGGTAAATTAATCGGAGTAGGGAAGATCAATAATGTATACTGGTTATTCGTTACATCAGTCATAATGGTTGCCATGCTGATCGTTCCTGTTCCCAATGTTGCTCCGGGAGTTCCGCTGCTGCCATCATATACTTTTATAGCCACAGTTTTTGTAGGCGTTGCACTATACGCGTGATCAAAACCAACATACACTTGGGTCATCAATGTATTCGCACTTGCTGAAGCATCAAAATACATTGCTTTTTCACGGTCTCCGTACGTATTGTTACCGTTCACGAAACCATCAGCGAAAATTGGTGTACCTGTTCCGTAATTTACAAGCGACCATGTTGCAGGTGCAGGTAAGTTGATAGACATACAACTTGTAGTAGTTGTTGATGTAATGGCTTGAGGCGTTGATTTTGGATTAATTGTTGTTTTGTTGAATGAGTGAGTTCCGGATGTTGAAACATTCGTTCTGTTTTGTTGTGCTAACGCAAAATGCGCAACGAACAAAGTGAAGAAAATAGAGATACCGAGTAATTGTTTTTTCATAGGTTAATTTTTTAAGTTGCAAATGTACCCTTTTAAAAACGATAATCCGCAGTTTAATCGCTTGAGAAGCAAGTTTTTGTGAATTTAAATCGATAAAGGAAATACTAAACAAATTTAGATTGTTGTGATCGTCTTCTTCGATGGGCATATGAATAAGTATTAGAAGGAAGACTGTATTTCAATTTTAGTTTCTCCTAGTTACTTTTTTGCGGAAAAAAAGTAACAGAAGACCAACAAAAAAGCTCCGAACATGAAACGGAGCTTTTTGTTTTAATCAATAAACCAACTGCACTTTATCTACTTTCTTGTTGTTACTACACGTATAATGCATTAAAAGTTCATTAGTAACAAATTATTTTATTTTTTTTGCCGGCATTTTAGCACCGCCCTGGAATAAAGTAAGTGAAGCAATGTTCCCTTTCTCATCTTTATTGAATTCGAATTGAGCATCCACCACTTTCACAAAGTATTTGTATTCACCTTCCGGAAAGATCTCAATTTTCGGCTGGTTGGTCGCCTGGGCAAATAATTTACCGGCTTCTGTGGTTACATTGAAAACAAAACCGGGCTGCAATTCATATTCACCCACAAATGTTTTGTAAACGTTTGTATTAATAGCAGCGATCTTACGTTCAACCGGCAACTCAAACTTCTGGTCTAACATGATAGCGCGGGAAATTTTATGGGCAGGAAAGAAAGTCTGGTTGTCGAAGTTCTTGAGGATAACAATATACAATTCATCATCAGGAAAGCGATATGTGATCGTTGCGAATCCTTCAATGCCTCCTGAATGAGTTATCATTTTATGGTTCGCATAACTGTCCACTTTTACCCCATAAGCATAATTGTCTTTGAAAGGTGTGAATATTTTTTCGAGACTGCTTTTCTTCACTAATTTCTCGGTATACAAAGCCTGGTCCCATAAGTACATATCCTCAACAGTAGAGTAGAGTGCACCGGCCCCGCTTGGAATGCTCATGTCAATATAAGCCACGTTCACCGGGCCGTTATCGGTTTCAGAATAACCCAAAGCTATGTTCTTTAAAACTTCCTGGTTTGTAAATAACCCGGAATTTTTCATGCCTAATGGTTTAAAGATGTTTTCCTGCATGAACTCACCGTATTTTTTTCCTGAAGCTTTCTCAATGATATAACTCAGTAATATGTAACCTGAATTACTGTAATCCATTTTAGTACCGGGCTCGAATTCAAGTGGCTTGTTCTTGAAATGAGCGATCAATTGTTCGTGAGAGTGAGGCATTACTTTTATGGAGTCAAAGGATGGTAAACTTGTCACATTCGTGATCCCTGACGTGTGTGTTATTAAATTGTATACTGATATTTTATCTCCTTTCGGATAATCGGGAATGTATTTCGATAATTTATCGTCAACACCCAATTTTCCTTTTTCCTGCAATATCATGATCGCCATGGCGGTGAATTGTTTGGAAACAGAAGCTAATTTGAATTTGGTGGTTGATGTATTTGCTATGTCGTAATTATAGTTTGCCATTCCATAACCTTTAGCTAAAAGTGTTTTTCCTTTATGGCCTATAAGTACAGAGCCGTTAAATTTATTTTGTTTGGCATAAACCGTTAAGATCGAATCCACCCGGGCTGCTTTTTGTTGGTTTGGTTGTGCAAGACCACAAAATACGGTCAAGGTAATTGCTATAATGAGTATCTTTTTCATTGTTTCCAGTTGTGAGACGTATGTCTCCGTTAAATAGTTACAGTTTGTGGGAATTAAAGAGACTAAAGGGACTCAGGAGACTGAAGGGATTGAAGAGACAAAATAACCTGGTCATTAATCTCTTTTGTCTTTTAGGTCCCTGAAGTCTCTTCTCTCCCTTAAGTCAGTTATTTTTCTCCCTTTTCACCTTTATTTCCCTTTTCACCTTTTGTATCAATGTGAATCCCGTTCTCACCAATATTTACATCAGCGTCCTTTGATTTAACATGAATACCGTTCTTATCAATATTCACTTTAGCATCTTCGGCGTGTACATTAATGGCACCAGGTTCTGCGGGAGTTCCCGGAGGCGGCGGAGGGTTAAGGTGTTGTTGTTTATAAAACTCTTCTTCATCAAAATCCAGGCCTTCACAATCAATACATTCCAGGCCATTTTGACCCATTATCCATCGGCGGTCTACCATGTCAGCATCGTAAGTATTGGTAGTATTCTCTATATCGTAAATGATATTCACTAAACTTTTATCAAGGAAAACAACCTTACCTCTTGGTACTTTTAAGATCACATCAATTTCCTGCATTCTGAATTTTTCGTTCGCCGTTACAGTGAATATTTCGTTGAATTTTATAGTGCTGTCGGTTGCATTCAGTTTGTAATCGATATTCTTCGCTCTTTCTACTGCAGCACGTTTATCGGTGCCTCTTGCTTTTTTGATAACATACATTTCAAATCTATCGCCGGAGGCAGGTAAGATGTTCAGCTTTGCAAATCCGATGATGAATTTTTTATCGTTTGCTTTTGCAACAATATAATCATCACTGTGGCCACCACGTCTCGTCCTGTGATTACCATGACTGTCGTAATCTTCCAGATCTTCTTCTTTTACATTCAGGTGTTCGTACAATTCTTTGCTGTCAGCAAGGCTTAAATGCAAGGTGTCGCGGGTAATATTAAGTTGCACAGGTTCTTTTACTTTTCCAACCTCATTAAAATCCTGCCCGGTACTGATCCCTACAAATAATACTGTGATTAAACCGATCAGCCAAAAAATACCTGCAGAGATGTTCAACCAACGGTTACTGTAATGGATCTTGAATAATAATTTAACCCCGCCGTAGATCATCATGATGAAAGGAATACCGAAGAATAAACAGATACCGATCAATCCTAAAGTATAATGACTTCTTTCCATAAAGAACAAGTTGATCCAGTCATTCAATTCAGTGTTAGCGCCAACAATCGAGAAACCGAATACACTTGAGATCAGTCCTAACATGAACATTACACCGAAGATCAATAAGATCAGGCCAATGATGCGGGCAAAGAATTTAGTAAAGAGAATTAAAAAATCTTTTATGAAGTCTGCTACTTTTTCAAAAAAATTCTTTGGTACATTTCCATGCTGGTCACGGAGTTCACTTCCGAATTTTTCGGCGCGTTTTTTAAATTGTTGTGCTTCTTCTTTTACTGTTTTGGATATATTATTGATGTCGATCTTCTCGCCTTTCATTGCTAATTTATCAGCAGTAGTTTTTGCTTCCGGGATAACTATCCAAAGGATGATATAAACCCATAAACTTAAGCCACCGAAGAAAACCAACAGGAACATAGCTAAACGCACCCAGATCATATCAATATCGAAATAAGCTGCGATCCCTGAACAAACACCACCAACAGCTTTATGATCCGGGTCGCGGAACAAACGTTTCTTAACGCCTTCAGTGGTTGTTGTGTATTCTTCTTCTTCGTTGTTTGATGAAGTTTCGCCGGCTCCCTCTGCAAATTCTTCCGGCTTGCCCATGGTCTCAATAACTGAATCCACATCAGCCATTAATACAACTTGTTTAATAGCGCTTGTTTTACCTTGCAGCATTTCAGCGATACGCGCTTCAATATCGCTCATGATCTCGCTGCCGCCATCCGTTTTACTGAAGTAACCTTTAATGGTACCCAGGTATTTGCTAAGCTTATCGAATGCATCTTCTTCTATATGGAAAATGATCCCGCTTATATTTATGGTAACTGTCTTGTTCATTGTCTTGTTTTTAAAAAGTTTTTATTATGAATTTTTTGGTGCAATGGTTTTGTTTACGATATCTGTCAGCTCGAACCAGGATTGTTGTATCTCTTTTAAATACTGTTCTCCTATTTCGGTGAGTTTGTAATATTTTCTTGGCGGACCGGAAGTACTTTCTTCCCAGCGGTAGGCCAGGAGGCCGGTGTTCTTCAAGCGTGTTAAGAGCGGGTAAAGGGTTCCTTCAACTACTACTAACTTTGTTTCCTTCAGCTTATCAATTATTTCGGTTGGATAAGCATCGCCTTGCGAGAGGATCGAAAGTATGCATAGTTCAAGAACACCTTTTCGCATTTGGGCCTTTGTGTTCTCTGAATTTACTGACATGGTTAAATAGTTTTAAAGTTTAATACTACGCTGTAAGCAACATTAGCTTTCAGTTTACTTAAGTTAAGTTTCGAGAATTGTTTTTCAATTTCGGCTTTCGCTTCTTTGTTATCAGTTTTTGCCAGAACAAAATTCACGTTACCATTTTCAGATGTAGTGAAGATCACTTCAATTTTTTGTTCTTTCTGAACCGGTAAGATCAGTTTCGGGAACTTAACGTGCTCTTTAATTGTTTTTTCGGTTGCTACGGCTATTTCATTTCCATTACTTGCTTTTAATAGGAACGAGCCAAGTGTTAATGCAACAAGCGCTGCTGCTTTAATTACTTTTCCTGTGATGCTTGCTTTCGTTTTCATTTTTCTTAATGTTTTTTATATATTTTGTTTTTAAGTTCTTTTTTCCTTTTCAAGCTTTTTAACTGTACTGCAGGTTCAGTGTATTAGCTATTAGTTGGTGATACAAAGATAAGTGGTTAAAAAGGTATTATGCAAGACATAGTACTAAAATAATTAGTAAGTGATTGAAAATCAAATAGAATAATTTTTTAGTATTCCCATAAAAAACCCATAACTTTGCCCCGTTACATTAAACAAATGCACGATTACGGTCAGGATTTCCATCAACTTTTAAGCATACCGGGCATCATCAGTCTCCTTACTTTATCGGTAATGGAGATCGTGTTAGGGATCGATAACATCATTTTCATTTCTATTATTGCCGACCGCCTTCCTAAAGTCAATCAGCAAAAAGCGAGAAGAATAGGTTTGGTTTTAGCCTTGGTAGTGCGTTGTTGTTTATTGTTCTCGATCAACTGGATCACTTCTCTGATCGATCCGTTGTTCCATTTAGGTATTTACGGTGTGTCGGGCAGGGGATTAATTTTATTTGCAGGCGGTGTATTCCTTCTTTATAAAACATGGGGCGAAATAATGGAGAAAGTGAATGGCATCGATCATGAGATGAGTTCAAAAAAAGGAACAGATACATTCCGGGCGGTAGTACTTCAGATCGTCCTTATCGATATCGTTTTCTCTTTCGATTCTATTTTAACGGCTGTTGCCATCTCAAATAACATCATCATCATGGTTGGCGCTGTAATTATCTCGATGATATTGATGATCATGTTCTCAGGTATGGTAGCGGAATTCATTAACCGTAATCCCGGCATTAAAATGATCGCATTAACGTTCTTACTGGCAATAGGAGGTATATTGTTAGCTGAAGCTTTAGTTGATGCTTATAACACAACCGTTAGTCATGATCATCACGTTGAAATAAATAAGAATTACGTTTACGTTGCTTTATTATTCGCTATGATAATTGAGAGCTTCAACATGTGGGAGAAAAGGAATAAACGCAAAAAAGATTTCGAACAGAACAATTGATTACGAATTTGTACAAAATACGGATTACGAATAAGTACGAGTATAACGAATTGATAATTTTTGCGAATCCAGATCAGAATACTTAGGCGGTCAGATTCGTATATTCGTAGTTATCCGTAATCAATTCACTTTATCTAATTTCTTCCTGATCTCATCAGTCACTTTTTTCTGAGCCTCTATTTCAGATTTCTTTTTCGCCTGTGCAGATTCATTATCTTTTATATCGCTCTCAGCTTTTGTGATCTTCTTTTTGTAATCTTCAATATCATCCTTGTAACCTTTGTTCTTTTTCTCAAGGTCTTTCTGGTCATCTTCAAGATTACCTAATATTTTTTCAGCAGCAGAAACCTGGTCTTTGATATTGTCTTTACTCAGATCAACGGCAAATTCCTTCATTAATTTTTCAATGTATTTGTATTTATCTTTATCAGACGAAGTTAAATAGGTGCCTCCAAGATCAACAGCGACGTGCATGGTCACTATCTTTTTGTCTTTATCTTCATCGAACTTCGAATAGATATCCACAGGATTATTTCCCCAATCTTTTATTTCAATATTATCACCAAAGATCTCATCACCTTTCCATTTTACTTTCTCATCCTTAAAACTGTTCAATTTGCTTTTCCATTTGGTCATAGCTTTATCTTTATCGCCCTCAAAAATCTGGGTGGTTAAGCAATCATGACTCCCTGAAGAGAATTTCTCGTTCCCGCTTTTAACTTTTACTTCCTGCGCGAACGAATAAGCGCTTGCCATGATAAGAAGGCCTGTTGTAATGTTTTTCATAGTTTCTGTTTTTAAATTGTTAAAGCGGTGACTGAGCTTGTCGTCCCGATAGCTACCGGGATCAAAATTCGATATCCCAAACACTTTTGCGCTTGCGGTAAAAAGACGGCTTGAAATAATATTTATGCTCTAAAATAAAAGCCATGATAAAATAAATGATGATCGGGCTCCCAAACGTGAAGAAAGAAAGGTAAATAAAATACAGACGGATATTCGTGGTCTTGATCCCTAACTTCTTCCCCCACCATTCACAAACCCCGAAAGCTTGCTGTTCAAACCAGGCTACAATACGGTTTACCATAATACAAATATATAAAAAAATACGAGTTACGAGCGACGATTGACGAGTGAAAAATGAAGAATTCTGAATCCCAAAGGGATGATAGTATTATAGAATATAGGTAAAGAACAAAATAAACCCCGAAGGGGGTGACATCCGGCACAGGACGGTAGGCAAATATTTTTTCGATATTTATTATTTTAACAATAGGTTCGTAGCCACCCCGCATTCCAGGCAACGGCTATTTTTACAATAAGTATCAAAAAGTTGAATTATTCCCTGGCTTTCTCCTGCATTCCTGAATTTAAGCCCTGCTTTAACGAAGTTCCGGGTTTTCACATTATCCTCAAAAGGAAGACTTTCAAAACACTCTACAGCGGCTTCAATGAATTTATCTTTCCCTGTTTGTTGTCCGTAAAAGAATAAGAAAGGTGCCATGGTATTGATAATGATATTCCCAATGGAATTCTTTCCAATGCCTTTTAGAACTGGAACTTTTGGCCCATCTAATTTATAATGTTCAGAAAAATAACCTTCGTGTTGGTGAGAGATCGCTTTATGTAAAGTATCAACAGAATTATAATTTTCCGGATTCCTGAAAAGTTCAGGACATTTATGGATCACCATCGAAAATTGCCATAACCTAACAGTAGGGAAATTAGCAGGACGCAACCTTAAAAATTTCCAGAGATCCACTTCCAGCTCTTTCAGTTTATATTTATTCTTTAAGAACTCAAACTCATTCTGTAATTGTTGGACGTATTTTTCTTTATAAGTATTGTTCAAAAATCCGGCGCATCCAAACACCAATGCTTCTAACTGAAATAAATTGGAAGAATGTTTAAGGAGAACAGTAAGTGGTAAATGTTTTGCCAATAATTCAAATGGTTCCGAATTCACTTTGAAGCCAAAATTTCTGGCCAGCATTAAGTATAGGGTCTGTGAAAGATCGTTTTGTGTTAAGGCGAAAACTTGTCTCGCGTATTCTGTTTTACTTTCTAATCTTTCAATTAACATCCGTTGAAGCCATGATCTCATTTTCAATTCTTCAACCGAACTAATTTCTTTTGAGCAGGGCAGAGGATAAGAGGAGGAAACAAGCGAATTGTATTTTTTGATCACTTTTTCATCGAGGTAATTCTTTAGTTCGAGAACTTCAACATTGTTCTTTGTGTTCTGTTCAATGGCTTTATCGTAGTTGTAAACTACATGGAGAATTAAATTATCGTAGGATTTATCATTCTCATGACCGTGTTTTTTCCAGTCAGATGAGTTCACATGGATCTCAATATTTCCTGCAAGTGTAATGCCATCCACTTCGATCTTAGCATTGAAAAAATCCGGACCTGCATCTTTATTTAATTCTCCCTGGTGAAAGATTTTTATAGGTGTTCCATTCACGCTTTTCAATCCTTTCAGATCCAGAAGACGAAAATTCCATATGAAGTGTAATAATTCTTCTTTCAAGATCTTAAGCCCAGCCCCTCATTTTGTAGACTATATGTCCGATCCACTCGTGAATTAACATGTTTAAGTTTGTCAAAGCTTCTGCGTTAGGAAGCAAGCAAAAATCCCAATCAAACCGGCGCGGTCCGCTCATGCGGTTGGTGATGTAAGGCGTGATATTTGCATACCCCGCTTTTTTAAATGTCGCGAGTGCGCGCGGCATATGATAAGCTGATGTAACAAGCAACATTGAGCCTTTGAACTGCAAACTGTCCAATATTTTTTTTGAGAAAGCCGCATTCTCATAGGTATTCTTAGATTCGTTCTCAATAATAACTGCTGAATCAGGAACATGAATGGTGTGCAAATATTTTTTTACATAAGCGCCTTCTTTATGATCAGGGTAACGGATACTTCCCGATCCTCCTGTGAACATAATTTGTTTTATTCTCCCGCGGTGATAAAGCTCCAAGGTTTGAAATAAACGGTCGCCGGCTGTCATAAAATCAAAACGGTGCTGGCGTTCATCTATTCTTCCTATACCTCCCAATACAATAGCAATGTCATATTTTTCTGAGGTCATGTAAGTATCATCGGTTACAGGTTCCCAGGCTCTTGCCAATTCATCAACAAAAAAAGAATTGCAGCAAACGTAGATCACAATACATGCAGAAATGAGTAACTTTTTTTTACGGCGCTCATCTTTTGTCTTTAGGCCCCAGATCAATAAGGCAAAGAACCAAACCATAGGTGAGCTTAAAAAAGTTAATACTTTCGACAAAAAGAAAAACATAATATCACGAAATTAGTCATTTTATCCTTCAGCAAGCTCAAGATGACAAAGAGATTATGAAACTGATCAAAATAATTTCTAACATTATACTTTGGACCTTTTTGTTCCTGTGTTCGGTGAATTATGAAACAACTGTGTACCTGTTCCATCAGTCACGCGGACAGGTTTCTATTTTAATGAACAGGCAGGATTTTGAAGTGTTTGTTTCTGAGAATCAATTAACGGAAAAACAAAAACTTAACCTTGAACTGATCACGAAGATCAGGAAATACTCGGTAGATAGTTTGAATTACAGGCCGACAAAGAATTTCATGAAGATCTTCAATCAAAAAAATTCCCCTGTTCTATGGGTAATAACTGCTTCTGAAAAGTATAAAATAAAGCCTTACTATTGGAAATTCCCTGTTGTCGGGACCGTTTCCTATAAGGGTTTTTTCAATGAACAAAGAGCAATTGCTGCTAAAGATCATTTATTAAGTAAAGGTTATGATGTTGATCTCCGTTCTGTTTCGGCCTGGTCCACGCTTGGTTGGTTCAGTGATCCGGTTTTAAGTTCGATGCTGAACAGGAGCAAGGGTCAATTGTGTGATCTCATCTTTCATGAATTATTCCACGCCACTTATTACGCAAAAAGTTCAGTAGATTTTAATGAGAATCTTGCTTCCTTTATCGCGCGTAAAGCAACCATACAATTTTTAAGGCCTGATACTATAGAATTAAGAGAGTATCTTGAAAGTTATAACGACCATAAGGTGATAGACGCCCACATTGAAAGTGAATTGAGGATATTGAACCGTTTTTATGATAGTATAGCAGGTTTTAGCGAAGAGCAAAAGAACATTTTACGGTTGCAAAAGCTGACCCGAATATCCCGTTCGTTTGATAAGCTTAAGCTTGCAGATCCTGATAGGATAAAACGGGTACAGAACAATATTTTATCCTTTAAAAATGCCTGGTTCGTTGATTTTGGCCAGTATAACAGCCTGCAGGACTCTCTGGAGGGGGTTTTTAACAAATTTTATCAGGGCAACCTGGCTAAAATGGTACAATCTTTGAAATAAAAGCCTCTGTAAATTATACCATTTAAAGTATATTTGATTTATGAAGAAACCTATCCTCGCCATTCTCATTTTTGTAGCTTTTTTCGCCCGTTCCCAGGGGTATGAAATTAAAATTACGGTCAAAAATTTCCCTGATTCAGTAGCTTACCTGGCTAAGCATAATTTTGGTAAGCAATACATTGTTGATACCTGTAAAACAGCATATAAAGGCATCATTATTTTCAAAGGCAAAAAAGAATTAGATAAAGGATTATATTTTTTAGCGAGTATTGATAAGGAAGGAAAGGCCGTTCACCGTTTCGATTTTATTATTGATGATAGCTATAAATTCAGTCTTTCAACCGATATGAAAGACCTTCAGTATAATCTGAAGTCTGACGGATCAAAATTGAATGAACAGTTTTTCGAATACACCCGTTTTTTCATTAATAAGAATAAAGAATTTGGTGAGCTTATGCCGAAAACAAAAGGCATGAATAAAGCTGATTCCACAAAATTCATGCAGGATAAAGCGAAACAATTCACTGAGGATGTAATGAAATTTGAAGCAGATTACGCAAAACAGCATGAGAAAGATTTCATTGGCATGTGGTTGAACCTGAAAACAGAAAAGCTGGTAAAAAAATATCCTGATGGCCTTAAAACGACTGCTGACAGTACCATGTTCCGTTTTAATTATTATAAAAGTCATTATTGGGATGGCGTTGATTTTAAAGACGGCAGGGTTATCCGCAACCAGTTCTTTGATGGCCGTTTAAAGAAATATTTCGAGCAGGTTGTAAATCAATTAGGCCCGGATTCAGTAGCACATGAAATTGATAAGATCTTATCACAGTGTGAGCCGGGAAGTGAGATGTTCAATTTCCTTTTTGTTCACTTCATGGTAGAATATGAGAACCCGAAATTGGTTGGGTTTGATAAAGTATTCGTGATGCTGGTAGATAAATATATCCGCACAAAGAAATCAGGAAATATCTATGACGAGAAGACGACACAGAAGATCATTGAAAAAGCAGATATAGTTGGGCCGTTATTAATAGGTAAAGTGGCACCCGATCTTTATATGATAGATACCATAAACGGAAAGATAGTAAGTAAAATGGGTTTCGATACTGCGAAAACAAGCGAGGTCATCACTAAGTTGTATTATAAGAACATGGATAAGCTTGCCCCTTTGTACAAAACACTATCATCGGTACAGGCAAAATATATTGTACTTGTTTTCTGGGATGTGGATTGCGGTCACTGCCAAACGGAGATCCCCAAATTATTAGAGATCTATCATGACCTCAGGAAGACAATTGATGTGAAAGTATTCTCGGTGTATACAGTTGATGAATTTGATAAATGGCGGAAGTATATAATTGATAAAAAACTGGATTGGATAAATGTGTACGATCCTGTGCATATCAATAATTTAAAAACGAAGTACGATATTTTCTCTACCCCGAAAGTTTATTTATTGGATAAGGATAAGATCATAAAATCGAAACATATGCCTGTAGATAAGATCCCTGAATTGATCAAAATTTATGAGGAAGAGGAGAAGGCAAAAAAGCCTAAATAGCCATTTTGCGGGTATTATCTATTAATTAACTTTGTGTACATTATTAATGTTATGAAAAAAATAAGTTTTCTTTTATTCACATTCATCTGCGGATTTATTTATTCGCAGACCGGTTTCGATATTAAGGTCAATCTTAAGGGGGCTAAAGACTCTGTCGCGTATCTCGCACGTTATAATTTCGATAAGCAATACATTGTTGATACCTGTAAAAAAGTAAAAGCAGGTAACATGGTATTCAAAGGAAAACGCAACCTGGATAAAGGTGTTTACTTTTTGGTGAGTCAGGAAAAGGTACGTTATTTTGATTTTTTTGTCAATGAAAGCAGTAAGCTGACTATCAATAGTGATATTTCAGATGTAGTGAACACTTTAAAAGCACCGGGTTCAAAAGAGAACGAAGAATTCTTTAGTTACATCAAGTTCATTACCAATAAGAATGTTGAATTCAATAAAGTAAAAGCAGAAGCGAAAGGAAAGAGCAAAGCAGATTCTCTCAAATTCATGACTGAAAAAATGAAAATGCTGAATGAAGAAGTTGCAAAATTCGATGCGGATTTTTTAAAGGCGCATTCAGGAACTTTCCTAGGTGATGTTCTGAATATAAAAACTGATAAGGAAATGAAGGATGTTCCTAAAGCAAGTAATGGCCGTCCGGATAGTGTAGCACAATACAAATATTATAAATCGCATTATTGGGATGGTTTGAATTTTAAAGATGACCGCATTTTGCGTACGCCATTCTTTGCGGATAGAGTGAAGCGTTATTTCGACAGGGTTATCCTGCAATTACCGGATACAATTTCTGTTGAGATCGACCGCATGATGAGTCAATGCGTTCCCGGAAGCGATATGTATAAATTCCTGTTAGCTTATTTTATGCCAACTTACGAGCAAAGTAAGATCATGGGATTTGATAAAGTGTTCTGTAACCTGGTTGACAAATACGTTCGTACCGGTTTAGCAAAAGGCGTGTATGATGAAAAAACTTCAGAGAAAATAATTGAGCGCGTTGATATTCTGAAACCATTATTATTGGGTTCTCATGCCCCGGATCTGTTGATGATCGATACCGTGAATTCGAAAGCGGTGAACAAAATGGGATTTGATACGGCAAAAACAAGCCAGTCGGTTACCAAATTGTATTACGATAATCTTCAGAAGTTAACACCATTATTCACTACTTTATACGGAACAAAAGCTAAATACACGATCTTGGTTTTCTGGGATGTGGATTGCAGCCATTGTAAAACAGAAATGCCGAAGCTAAAAGATGCGTATGCCGAATTAAGAAAGAAATACGATGTAAAAGTATTTTGTGTTTATACACAGCATGAATATGACAAGTGGAGGAAGTATTTAATTGAGAATAAATTGGGTGATTTCACCAACGTTTGGGATCCTGTCCATATAAATAACATAAAGACCAAATACGATATCTTCTCGACACCGGTAATTTATTTATTGGATAAAGACAAGATCATTAAAGCAAAACGCCTTTCAGTTGAGCAAGTGCCTGATGTGATCAAGGCACTTGATGCACAGGAGAAGAAGTAAATAAAAAAGCCCCCACTACTGCGGGGGCTTTTGTTTGAGACTTATCCTGAAAATATTTTTTTCGCTTCTTTAAGGATTATCCGCTTCAGGCGGATGATAGCAGAGGGGTTTACTCCTTCACAAACTTCCTTGTCACTGTTCCCACCTTCACAAAATAGATCCCATTCGCATGTTCATTTAAATTTATCTCAGTCGTTTCCGTTTTTTATTCTGTACTTAGTATCGTTGATAACGGATTAACTCCAACTGATTGTAAGACATATTAAAGAGTACAGCAAAACGAATCATACATTATTGAAATGACAAATAAAAATATTTGAAATTGCCGGGAGGAAAGAAGGTGAGACTCTGGCAAAGTGAAGAAATAAGCCTTATTATTTTTTGTTTCAATAATAGCACAAAAAATCAAATGTACACCTAACCTTATTGTGTTTGATGCCGTATAGTTCATTATATTTATAAGCCTTAACTCTATTGTCCATGAAAAAAATAAGTTTACTGATCTTTTTGTTTATTTGCCTTACCGCCAAAACCCAGAATACATATTATAAAGGAGCAAATGGAGAAGCAAAAGCAATTATTAAAACCATGAGCGGACACCTTGCCATGTTAATAAATGATACCACTTTAAACTTGTATAAGACCGACCTGAACGGAAATATAATCTGGGTGAAACAGTTCCATAATTCACCAAAATTTCAACTCCCAATGCGATTGACCCAGGATTTGGTGGATAGTAGTTATTATATATCTACCGGTTATTTTGGCAACACTAATGCCAACCTGATGAAAGTAGACAGATCGGGGAATTTAGTATGGTCAAAAACACTCCTTCTGAATGTAGTAAATATCCATGCCAGTATGGGCGGCGGATTTATTTTGTCTGCCAACGCTAATTATGATAGCTATGTTTTAAGGTTCGACAACAGCGGAAATATAGTTTGGCAGAATCGTTATCAAAGAAGCCCTCCTAATGGAGGTTCTTATTTATCATATATTTTCCAATGTAAGAATGGCGATTATTTGTTCAGCGGAAGCTGTTTAAATAACGCGTTCGATCCGCTAATATTCAGGATAGACTCTTCCGGGGTACTGAAGTGGTTAAATATATACGATCTTGGTTCCGATAATGAATACGTAAATTTGTCGGTAGAAAGCAATGATAAAAGTATTTTAGTTTGTGGCACTATAAGTAATTCTGCCTATTACCAGGACTTTTATTTCAGGGTCGATTCCCTCGGAAATGTTTTAAACTTCAAAAAATATCATAATACACACGACCCAAGATTTGACGTAATCTTAAGCACAGGGCCAAACAGAGTGCTAATGGCAGGGAACGCGTTTTATACCGGCCCGAAAAATGTACAAAACCTCTATACTTATACTGATTATACCGGAACTCCGATCTGGACTAAAACATCAGGAAATACATTACCTAGTAGCCCCGGTTATGATGCTGCAGAATGTGGTGTCATTGCTTCTTCAAATAGTTTTATTTTAGCCGGGTCGGTTTTCGTTGCAATGATAGATTCTTCTGGAAATGGTTTTTGTAACTCTGATACCATTGTATTAAAAGACACCACTTTTACCATTCCGGTTCTTACGCCGCCAATAACGACGGGGGTTGTTAACTATTCAACCACAAACAATGCGCCTTCAGTGACCATACCCTCTGCAATATTCACAACCTATTGTAATTTTACGCTTGGATTAAATGCTGAAACGGATGGAGGAGAACAAACGACTGTGTTTCCTAATCCGGTCAGTACAAATTCTTTCTTCGAATTAATAAGCGACGCTCTGCCGGAAGATTCGGAAATTAGTATCAACGACGTTTTAGGCAGGCAGATCTTATCATCAAAATTGTGGCCAGGAATAAACAGGATAGATACACATGATTGGAAGAATGGGGTTTATTTCTTCACCATAAGTAAAGAAAACAAATTAATAAGCTCCGGAAAAATCTGTGTTGTTGATTAGAACTTTATATTCAGGTTAAGGATGAGTACTTCCGCAAACCAATAACCAAAACAAAAGTTACTTCATAAAAATTCGTCAGATAAAGGAAGATAGCAAGGTTTCTGCCACCTGATCTTAAAAGTCGCACCGGTTCAAATTGAATTCAATAAAAAGCCCCCGAACAATTCTGTTGGGGGCTTTTCTTTTATTCTTTGATGATCTTCTTTGTCCCCGAACCTGCCTTAATTAAATAAATTCCATTCGCCTGATCGGTTAAATTTATCTCAGTCGTTTCCGTTTTTAATTCAGCCGACAAGATCAATTCACCGATTGCATTGTAAACAGCTATTTGTAAACCAATTTTTGCTTTCACAGTTAGAATTCCCGAACTTGGATTTGGATATACTACGAACTCCGTCCCGATAGCTATCGGGATGCCAACTCCGAACTGCTCAACGCCGGTACAGGCAGAAACACTTTGCGTAAATGAAGTTGAGTTCATACAACCGTTAGCGTCCGTTCCAGTCACGGTATAAACCGTAGTTACACTTGGAGAAACTGCAATTGCTGTTGTAGTTGCAGATGTGTTCCATGTATAAGTAGAAGCTCCGCTCGCGGTAATAGTTGTTGTGCCCTGGAAAGGTGGTCCGCAGATAATACTTGCACTGGTGTTAGCCGTTACTGTCGGTAACGGATTTACTCCAATGGATTGGTTGATCATACTCGTACAACCATTTACTGTATTTGTTCCTGTAACAATGTAATTTGTTGTTGTGGTTGGACTCACTACAATTGAAGTAGCTGTTGAGCTTGTACTCCAGCTATAAGTATTAGCGCCGCTTGCAGTTAACGTTGCAGAGTTGCCAACGCAAATTGAATTTGAACTTACTGCAACAGAAAGAGTAGGGGCAATTGTGTTAGTTGAAACAATTACAGTTGCTGTATTTGAATTGCAACCGCTTGTTGAACCCACAAGAGAATAAGTGCCAGCCATATTCACTACAGGTGAAGAAGTATTCCCTCCTGAAACAATTCCGGGACCACTCCATGTGTAAGTTGAAACACCGGATCCTGTAAGATTTACGTTAGCTGAAACGCAAGTTATGGTTTGAGATGAACCTGCGGTTGCAGTTGGAGTAGGGTTAAGAGTAACATTTAAAGTAGAAGCAGAGCTTGAACCGCAGGCATTATTGGCAGTTACAGAAATAGTTCCGGAAATACTGCCTGTTATTACTCCAATTGTATTAGTTGTTGATGAGCCTGTTGTTCCGGATGGAAGTAGCCACGTATAAGAAGTAGCGCCTGGGTCATTAACTACACTATAAGTTTGGGAAGTGCCTGCGCAAAGAAATGTGTTGCCTGACACAGAAGAAGGTTGATTAGGTGGAGAACCCACACAGGCATTATATTTTGCAAAAAAAACATCATCACTGCCTGAACTTGTAAGCATTGCTGTTGAGGCACTAAAATCAAAATCACATGTGTTTCGGAACATGCCTGTAACATATACGGATGTATTTACCTGAATGCCTCTTCCTTCAGAAGTAATATTGCCGGGCATGTTAGCAAAGAGGTAAGCACCAGATGAAGTATAACCTGCTAAATACATAGTACTCGAACTGGCCGTTAGCACTGCTGAAGAAGCGCTGGGATCAAAATCAATATTAGTGCCTTGAAATTTACCAGTTATATAAACATTATTGCTGCCGTCTAAACCTAATCCATAACAATAATCATTCGTAGTTCCTCCAGTTCCATTGACCCACGTTAAGTTTCCATTCACATCATATTTCGAAACAAACAGATCGCCTTGCCCTGCACTTGCTAAAGTAAAGGTGGCAACGGTTGGATTAAAATCACAAACCGTAGAAAAAACACCACCGAGATAAACATTTCCGGAAGCATCCGGTACAACGCCGAAACCAATATCAACACCGGTTCCGCCGATTTGTTTTGCATATGTGTATGCTCCTGCGGGAGTATATTTAGCTAAAAAAATATCCAGCTGAGTTAAACTGCTTGTAGAAAGATTAGCAGTTCCTGCATTCGGATCAAAATCATTTGAAGTTGCATAAGAACCCGTTAGATATATATTTCCGGCCGCATCAATATTAATATCATCTGCTTCGGAATAACCTCCTACAATTTGTTTAGCAAATGTATAAGCGCCTGTTGCGGAGTATTTACCAAAGAAAGCATTATAGGTTCCGCTTACAGGGAATGTTACTGTGCCTGCTCCCGGATCCATATCCGCATTAGCACCAATGAAACCTGATACATAAACATTTTGTGAATTATCAACTACAATTCCAATTACTCTGTCATTACCTGTGCTGCCAATCCTGTCGCGCCAGAGTAAAGCACCATTCACATCATACTTTGCAAAAAAACCATCGCCATCCGGACCACCTCCCAACGAAGTAAGGCTGTTGGTTGTTGCGCTTGGATCAAAATCAATTGTGCCCATAAAGATTCCTGCTAAATATACTCCGCTGGCATCTGCTGTCAGATCGAAAGGACGTTCTGTATTTGTACCTGCAATTTGTTTGACCCATATAAAATTACCGCTGGCATCATATTTCGCTAAAAAAATATCCTGACTACCGGAGATACTAGTCAGGGTAGTAGTACCAACTCCCGGATCAAAATCAACTAGCCCGGTAAAAATACCTGTAACATAAACGTTACCACTCGGATCAGAAGCAATGGCTTGCCCATATTCTGAATTAGCTGCCGAGCCTGCCGAACCACCCCACTGATAGGTAAGCTGGGCATTAAGGGGCTTGATAAGAGCTATTAATAAATAAAAAATTATTACATTGAAAGTTCTCATATTAAATAATTTATAATTTGAAATAGATCACGTGTAAAAAGTTGATTACTTTTCTTCTTTCAACTCCTCATTTTCCCATTTAAAAACAGGAAATATTCTCACTGAAATATACACAGTAAAGAAAAGAAAATAAACCTGTAAAAGCAGCACAGCTGAAATTAAAATTCTTGTGGAAACTGCTGTTTGTGGAGAATCCAAAATTGAGGAATAGATCATGTTTGTAAGTAACATTAATCCAACACTTGCAACAACACCTATAAAGGATAGTATTCTCATCAGTTAATTCAGAAAGAGCAGGAACATGTGCTCCTGCTCTCTGTTTTAGTTTTTAATTATTTTTTTAGTTATCAGGCCAATCCTTATAAAATAAACTCCTGTGCTTTGATCGTTTAGATTTATTTCAGTATTTTCTTCTTCACTCACCGATTGGTAGATCAATGAACCTAAAGCATTGAATATTTGGAAAGGATAATGTGTTCCATTTGTAACAAGTGTTATTTTATTATGGAATGGATTAGGATAAACATTTATTTCGGGTGTTACAATTGAAATTTGACCCACACCGGAGCAAGTTGAAACTGATTGTGTAAATGTAGTTGAATTTTCACATCCGTTAGTGTCAGTACCCGTTACAGTATAGTTTGTAGTTATGCTTGGAGATACTGCAATTGAAGTAGTAGTTGCTGCCGTGTTCCATGTATAGGTTAAAGCGCCACTCGCAGTAATTGTTGCTGTTCCCTGGAACGGAGGCCCGCAAATTATAGAGGCGCTTGTGTTGGCACTCACAGTTGGTAATGGGTTTACCGAAACGTTGAAAACAGCAGTATTTGTACAAGAACCACTTGAACCAATAATAGAATAAGTTGTGTTTACAGAAGGAGTAGGAGAAATGCTGGTAGTTGTAGCGCCAGTGTTCCAGGTATATGTTGTCGCACCTCCTGCGGTTAAAATTACTGCACTGCCGTCACAAATAGAATTTGCGCCGCTGATCGTTAAAGTTAATGTCCCCGCAACGGTAACTGTTATGATTGCAGGTGCCGCCATACAGCCTGCTGCGGAAGCGCCATCAATAGTATAACTTGTTGTAGATCCCGGAGAAACAACTTGAGATCCTCCTGAGTAAGTATAGCTTGATGCTCCGATCGGATTAATTGTAAAAGAATTACCCGGACAAATTGCACCACCTGTTACCGATATAGTAGGAGTTGTATTAACTGCAATTGCTTGTGATGAAGATGCTGAACAGCCATTTATTGCATTTGTTCCTGTTACCGTATAAGTTTGCGAAGAACCCGGCGCTACAACAATACTTGTTGAATTTGAAGATGTACTCCATGTATAAGTATTAGCACCGCTTGCTGTTAGTGTAACGGAGGAGCCACTGCAAATAGTGGTGGTTGAAGGACCAATGGAAACAAAAGGCGCAACAGTGTTTGTTGAAACAATGACCGTTGCAGTATTTGAATTACATCCCGTCGTCGAACCAACCAAAGAATAAGTACCTGCCATGTTTACAAGAGGAGATGAAGTATTACCTCCTGAAACAATTCCTGGTCCTGTCCAGGTGTATGAGGAAACTCCGGAACCAGTCAGATTCACATTAGAAGAAATACAGGTAATGGTTTGTGATAAACCTGCATTGGCAGTTGGAGTACTGACAACCATTACACTTGAAGTAGCAGTGCCCGCTGCAACACATCCTACAGAACTTGTACCATTAACTGTATAAGTTGCATTTGAACCCGGGCTAACAACAGAACTTCCACCTTGAATTGTATATGTACTCGCACCACTTGGTATGATCGTAAATGAAGATCCAGAGCAAATACTTCCGCTATTTACTGAAATAGTTGGAGTAGTATTAACAACAACATTCGAAACAGCAGTATTAGATCCAACACAACCGGTAGCACTTGTTCCCGTAACAGAATAGTTGGTAGTTGAAGCCGGGGAAACTGTCGCACTTCCACTACTGAAAGAATATGTACTTGCTCCTGATGGTACTATTACGAAATTTTGTCCGCTGCAAATAGTTCCGTTATTTACAGAGATTGTTGGAGTAGTATTAACAACAACATTCGAAACAGCAGTATTAGATCCAATACAACCTGCCATACTGGTTCCTGTAACAGAATAGTTCGTAGTTGACGCAGGTGAGACAGTCGCAGTCCCGCTACTAAAAGTATAAGTACTTGCACCAGAAGGGATCATAACAAAATTCTGTCCGCTACATATAGTTCCATTATTTACAGAAATTGTTGGCGTTGCATTAACTGTAACATTTAAAACTGAAGCCGCACTTGCGCCACAGGCATTACTTGCTGTAACAGAAATGTTTCCGCTCACACTGCTGGTTGTAAGCGAAATACTATTCGTTGTACTGGATCCGCTCCAGCCAGCGCCGGGTAAAGTCCACGAGTAAGATGTGGCACCGCTAATCGCTGCAACAGAATAATTTTGAATGGAAGATGCCCCGCAAATAGAAGCTAAACCATTGATGACGCCCGGTTGTGATGGTGCTGCGCAGGAATTATATTTAGCAGTGTAAATGTCATAACTACCAAAAGAAGTCAAATTAAAAGTACCGGCTCCCATATCAAAATCGTTTGTATTACTGAAAAGTCCGGTCATATAGTAATTGCCGGCTGCGTCCATTGCAGTCCCTATACAATTGTCCGTTTGCGTGCCTCCAATCCTGGCGGCGGCAGCAAAATTACCGGAGGCATCCAGTTTCCAAACGAAAATATCGGAGTTACCAGCTGAAGTCAGTGAATAAGAACCGGGTCCGGGATCAAAATCTACACTACCATTAAAATAACCAGAAGTAAGTGAGCTTCCTGAAGCGTCAAATTGTATAGAATAAGCGGTTTCCGATCCTGTATTTCCAAGTTTAACGGCCCAAACAAAATTTCCGGAATTATCGAGTTTGCTTATATAAGCATCCGGAGATGACCCGGGAGCAGAGAGATTAAAAACACCGGTCCCGGGATTAAAATCACCGGTTCCTGTAAACTGCCCTGTAGTGTAAATATTACCTAAAGCATCAAGGTTGATACCTTCTGTAATATCGTTCCCCGTACCTCCTAATTGCCTTGCCCATACAAAATTTCCTGCAGCATCTAATTTGCTCACAAACGAATCACTCGATCCAAAAGCAGTAAAGGTAAAGGTACCCGGACCCGGATCAAAATCCCCTGTATTTTGAAAAAAGCCCCCGGAATAAATATTACCGGAAGCGTCTAAAACTATAGCTGAGGTTTCACTTACACCTGTAAATTGTTTTGCCCATACAAAATTTCCGGTAGCATCCAGTTTGCATACAAAACCATTCTGAAATCCACCGTTCATAGTAAAAGTAGCAGGACCAGGATCAAAATCAACGGTGTTTTGAAAAAAACCGCCGAGAATAGTATTACCCGAAGCATCCGTTTTTACAGATAAACCCCAGTCGGTGCCTGTTCCTCCAAACGATCTTGCCCACACAAAATTACCAGAGGCGTCGAACTTGCAAACAAACGCGTCTTGCGTAGTGCCGCTTGCGCTCAGTGTATATGCTCCTGGACCCGGATCAAAATCCACTACATTGGAAAAAGAGCCGGAAAAGTAAATATTGTTTGTATTGTCAACAGTAACGCTAAAGCCCTGATCAAGTTGTGTTCCGCCAATTTGCCTTGCCCAAACAAAATTACCGTTCGCATCGAGTTTCGAAAGGAACACATCGGTACTAACACCAAGGCCTGCCATTGTAAATGTGCCTGGCCCCGGATCAAAATCAACTGCGCCGGTGAAATTTCCCGTGGTAATTACATCACCGTTGTTATCTACGGCTAATGTGTTGGCGCCTTCCAAACCAGTACCACCCATTTGTTTGGCCCAGGTAAATGAGGGTTGAGCAAAGCAATTGAAGGAGATAATAATTGTTGTGATAATTGTAAAATGGATTTTTTTCATAAAGTTTTTTTTAGAATTTTACTTGAACTTCTCTGTTAATGTATTTTTTGGTGTTTAAAAGTTTTCCATCTGAATTGTTTTCCTTCCACACGTGATCCATTTTTTCAACTTTAATGCGGTCAGTATGCCAAACTGAAAGATCGTCCTGAACTTTGGTATTTGAAAAGAATAAAAGTAAAAAGGTATAAGCAAAAAAGGTGGTTTTAATCATAGGTCTCATTATTTTGTATCTCAGGTTCATGAAGGCTAAAGTATAGAAGCTTGATGAAAAGTCTTTGCCGTTCACAAGGATTATTACACGTTATTTAAAAACAACTTTAGACTAACTCTTTATCTTTATATTTGTTGTATTGCCCCAAATCCTTAAATATCTATTCGTTGTGATTTCAGTATTATCGGTAAATTCTTTTACCTACGCACAAACTGACCGAATCATTGACAGTCTGAACCGTGAGATCGCAAGTGATATGGCAGATACAATAAAACTACAAGCTAAACTTAACCTCGTTTGGTATTACCGCTCCCGCGATAATAAAAAAGGCATTGAACTTGGAAAAAAATATCTTGATCAAGCTATTAAAATGAATTATAAACGTGGCATTGGATGGGCATACACCCATCTGGGGGTTGTATATGCTTACGGAAGAAATAACCCAATGGCTGTAGAAAATTATATTAAGGCACTTAAGGTCTTCGAACCATTAAAAGACAGTGCAGAGTTGCCAAGCATTTATAACAATCTCGCTTTGGTGTATTCCGATCAAATGAATTTTGATGCTGCTTTAATGTATTATGAAAAATCACTGGCAATAAAAAAGGCAGGAAATAAAAAGAAAGGGATAGCCGCTACATTATCCAATATCGGTGTGTTGTATGGACGGCAGGAAAAGTATGAAAAAGCATCCAAATTATTCAAAGAAGCTCTTGTCTTGGAAAAGGAATTAGGATTGGCAAGATCTATTGCTGAATCGTATCAAAGTCTAGGTAATGTAGCTTGCTACACTAAGAAATACAATGAAGCTGCAATGTATTATGATAGCGCAAGGGTTATTTATGATGAAATAAACGATGTAGAAAATAAAGCGGGTTTATTGTCTGCAGTTTCAGAATTGTTCAGTGAGACAAACCGGCCGAAAGAAGCTATTAAATATGGCCTACAGGCGATGGAGGTGGTCAATAAATATAATATTGACAGAGAAGGAACTTACAAAGCGCTTGTTATGGCCTATGAAAAAGATGGGAATTTGGCCGAGGCTTTGAATTATCAGAGAAAATTAATGAGTTTCCACGACAGTATTTACAATGTGGAACTTGCTGAAAATACCTCTGAATTACAAACCAAATACGAAACCGAAAAGAAAGAACAGGAAATCAAACTTCTTGAGAACGAAAATGCATTCCTTAATGAAAAAGCTGAGAAACGTAAATTATATATAGTCTTCGCTCTTGGAGGAGGTCTGATCCTTGTGATACTTGTATTAATAATTGCTGACTATAGAAGAAAACAACAAAGATCCGAGCAAGAAAAAGATAAAGCTGTATTTGAATTGCAGGCGCTCATGGCGCAAATGAATCCCCATTTTATTTTTAACGCACTTAATAGTATTCAGCATTTTATTCTCGAAAAAGGAAAGCAGGAAGCTTACGATTACCTTGCCAAGTTTAGTAAGCTGGTGCGAATGGTCCTCAACAACTCCGAAGATAAAATGGTGAGCCTGCAAAAAGAACTGGAACTTATTGGTCTTTATGTGGAGCTGGAACAATTGCGTTTCAACAATGGATTTGAGTATCAGCTTAAAATTTCAGAAAATGTTAATCCCGAGAACATTGAATTGCCAACCATGCTTATTCAGCCTTATGTGGAGAATGCCATTTGGCACGGATTAATGAATCTCAAAAGCGAGCGCAAAGGCTTATTGAAGATAGATATAAGTAAAGCAAATGATAAATTAAAAATAAGTATTGAAGACAATGGAGTAGGACGAAAGCTTGCCAAGCAATTCCGAAAAGATGAAATGCATAAGTCAAAAGGAATGAAACTCTCTGAACGTCGTTTACAAATGATAAATGCGATGAAAGATTACGAGAATACTTCAGTAACTATTATTGATCTTCCTAATGATTCTGGAACTAAAGTCGAAATACTCTTATAACATTTAACTCTAAATCTCTCCGAACTGCCAACTCCAAACTACGAACTAAATGAAACGCACAGCCATAATAGTCGACGACGAAGAAAAAAGCAGGAAGGTTTTAAAAAGCCTGCTTGCCGGTTTTTTTCCGGAAGTAGAATTGTTGGGTGAAGCTGCGAACGTAGAGGATGCATACGTATTAGTGGAAGAAAGAAAACCACAATTAGTTTTTCTGGATATCCAAATGCCACGCGCTAATGGTTTTAGCCTGCTGAAAAAATACGATACAATCCCTTTCGAAGTGATCTTCGTTACCAGTTACGATAAATATGCTATCAATGCAATTAAATTCAGCGCACTGGATTATCTCATGAAACCTATTGAAGTGAAAGATCTGAAAGAAGCAATGGAAAGGGCCGGAAAAATGATTGATCTGAAAAATAACAGGAATGTGCAGCTCATTAACCTTCTTAACTCCGTAACTCCGGAAGAAAAAATAAGAAAGATCGCCATTCATGAAAATGATTTTGTGAAATTAATAGATAGTGAAAAAGTAGTGAGCATTGAGGGCGATGGAAGCTACTGTAATATTATAACCTGCGATAGCGAAAGATATACTTTGGCTAAGTACATAAAAGACTTTGAAGATTACCTGGGCGAAACGCATAATTTTATTCGAATACACAAGGGCTGCCTGCTTAATCTCAAACATATCACTAAATACAGTAAAGGTGAACCGTGTATTATTGAAATGAGTAACGGACAAAGTTTCGAGGTCTCAAGAAGAAAGAAACAGGAAGTGTTAGAAAAACTGAAAAGTTAAGGGATCACAATGGAATTCAATAAAAAGCCCCGCTTGTCGTTATGGGCCTGACGAATGACAGGACTTTTATTTTTATTCCTTAATTATTTTTCTTGTAACAGAACCAATTCTAACAAAATAAATGCCGCTTGGTAGTTGTTTTAAGTCAATTTCAGCCTGATGTTTCGTCTTCAATGAAGAAGGATCTGTATACACAACCTGACCGAATACGTTGTAAATATTAATTTGTTGCTCTGAGGCGCTTGTAACAATAGTTATTTTAGCATTGAAAGGATTAGGATAAATGTTTAGACTTGAAGAGGTTTCAATGAAAACCGAATGGACAGAAGCTAAAATATTTTGATTTTTAAATACCTTTTTTGTAGCATCAGTGAAGTAGGCTACGTTTCCAAAACTAAATATCTGATTAATTTGTTGAGTGGTGTTGCTTATTTCAGCAGTCCAGCTAATGCCGTAATTAATTGTTTTAAATAAAGTGCCAGAAGCGCCTCCGATAAACCCAACAGAATCGTTTACAAAGCGAATTGCAAAGTAATTTCCGGCAGGAGCAGAGCCAAGAGGTGTCCATGATGCTCCGAAATTCGTACTGCCTGTTACGTTACCATCTTGTCTGCTTAAATAAATATAACCTGAAGGTAGAATATGATAATCGCTGATTGGATTTATAGAATCAACTAATACCGGAAGCCAAGTGCTACCATAGTTTAAGGTTCTCAATAAAGCCGTTTTTGATGTATTTGATTTAAAATTGGCTAATGTAAATCCAACACTATCGTTAAAGAACTGAAGTTTATCGGGAATAACATTGTAAAGAAAATTTGTTTTTTTAGGCATTGCAATTCCTGTTTGGGTTGCCCTGAATGTACGCATAGAATCACTTCCACTCATTTGAAAAAGACTGTATACAAAATTGGGAGTAATACAGGTAGCTTTTCCGGAAGGCATAGAATAATTATTTAAGTTTGAAATGCTGGAAAGATTATTGTTTGTGAATTTAACTATTGAAATACCTGATTGCGATTGAATATATGAAAATGTAGAATCGTTAAATGAACTCATGTTATATACTGGGCAACAGCCTAAGCCGGAGGCTGTATGTTTTATTTGCATTGAGAACATATCGTCTGTTGACAGTTGAATAAAAACCTCACCACCACTAGATGCGGTTTTCTGACAATCTGTGGTATAAAGTATTTTACCATTAGCAACGGGTTGGATTACATTTGGAATAGTCAAAGAGATCATGCAAGCATTAGGTCCGGAATAAGGACCTAATGCATTAGGCAAAGCTGTCCATTGTGCATAAGCATTAACGTTTAGTAAAATGCACCCGAAAAAAAGAAATATACTTTTCATACTATTATTTTAACTCCTAAGTTACAAAAAATAAGAGGAAGTTATCTATTGTTTAATGCAATTTTTTATTGTTTGATGATCTTTCTTGTAATAGAACCAATCCGGATGAAATAAATACCATTCGACTGTTCATTTAAATTTATCTCAGTCGTTTCCGTTTTTAATTCAGCCGACAAGATCAATTCACCGATTGCATTGTAAACAGCTATTTGTAAACCAATTTTTGCTTTCACAGTTAGAATTCCCGAACTTGGATTTGGATATACTACGAACTCCGTCCCGATAGCTATCGGGATGCCAACTCCGAACTGTTGCACGCCGGTACAAGCTGAAACACTTTGTGTAAATGAAGTAGAGTTCATACAACCGTTAGAATCTGTTCCTGTTACTGTGTACACGGTAGTTACACTTGGAGAAACTGCGATAGCTGTTGTGGTTGCACTTGTATTCCATGTATAAGTTGAAGCGCCACTTGCTGTGATAGTTGCTGTGCCCTGGAATGGCGGACCGCAGATTATCGAGGCACTTGTGTTTGCTGTGACAACAGGTAGTGGGTTAACTCCTATGGATTGGTTTGTAGAGTTAGTACAACCATTTGAAGTATTTGTTCCTGAAAGAATATAATTTGTTGTTGTGATAGGGCTAACAACAATTGAAGTAGCAGTTGAACTTGTACTCCAGCTATAAGTATTTGCTCCGCTTGCAGTTAATGTTGCAGAGTTACCAATACAAATTGAATTACTTGTTGCTGTAACAGAAACTGAAGGTGCAATTGTATTTGAAGTTAAACTTACTGTTGCAATGTTTGAAACACAACCACTTGTTGTACCAACTAATGAATAAGTACCAGCCATGTTTGCGGTGGGTGTTGCAGAGTTACCACCTGAAACAATTCCCGGTCCACTCCATGTATATGTTGAAACACCCGAACCATTCAATGTTGCGGTTGTGTTTATACATGTTAAAGTTTGTGTTGTGCTTGCAGAAGCAACAGGAATTGAATTTACAGTAACACTTGCAACTGCTGTAGTAGAGCCAACGCAACCGGCTGTACTTGTTCCGGTAACAGAGTAAGATGAGTTTGCAGTTGGAGAAACAATTGCTGAACCGCTACTGAATGTATAGGTACTTGCTCCGCTTGGTGCCATTGTGAATGAGGAGCCTGAGCAAATTGTGCCATTGTTTACAGTTATTGTTGGTGATGCATTAACCGTTACACTTAAAGTTTGCGCGGCAGAACTCCCACATGCATTATTTGCAGTTATTGATATCGTGCCACTTGTGATTCCTGATGTAACACCAATTGTATTTGTAGAACTCGTTCCTGACCAACCACTTGGAAACAGCCAGGAATAAGAAGTTGCTCCTGCCACTGCTGACACACTGTAAGTAGTAGCGGAGCCTGAACAAATTGATGTAATTCCTGAAATCGTGGCGGGCTGTGAAGGTGAAGTGGTGCAATCTGAAAGTTTGAGAGTGAATGCATCTGTATTACCATTGGAAATTAAATTAGAAACACCGGCACCTGGGTCAAAATCAGTAGTTGACATAAATTCACCTGCCACATAAACATTTCCGGCAGTATTTACGGATATGCCACGACCATTCTCATCAATTGTTCCGCCTACGTTAACCGCCCATACAAAATTTCCTAAAGCGTCCAGCTTGGAAACAAATGTATCGTAACTACCACCTGTTGAGTTCAAATTAAAGGTACCTGCGCCCGGATCAAAATCGGCTGTTCCATAAAAATTTCCGGTAGTAAAAACATTTCCTGATGCGTCGACAGTTATTGCGTACCCTTGATCAACAGGTGAACTTGCGCCGCCTATTCCCTTTGCCCAAACGAAATTACCGGAAGCATCAAGTTTAGAAATAAACATATCATTAAAACTACCGAATGAGGAAAGTATGAACGAACCGGCTCCGGGATCAAAATCACCAAAACCACTAAAATACCCTGTTGTATAAACATTTCCGGATGCATCCGTGGTTATTCCGTAGCCCCGGTCAATAGACCCGCCCCCCAATTGTTTTGCCCAAACGAAATTGCCTGATGGATCCAATTTCGAAACAAAAATGTCGGTGTTAGGACCAGTAGCGCTAAATGTATAAGTACCTGCACCAGGGTCAAAATCAGCTACGCCTGCAAATAAGCCGGTGGTCAGTGCGTTTCCACCTGCATCCACAGCTATTGAAAATCCATTATCTGTTGCAGGACCGCCTAAACTTTTAGCATAAACAAAATTACCGGACGCATCTAACTTCGAAACAAAAATATCTTCTAAACCCGCAGATACTAAATTAAAAATACCTGCTCCGGGATCGAAATCTGAAGTTCCGAGGAAATAACCGCAAGTATAAACATTCCCCAATGCGTCAACAGCAATGCCTCTTCCTTCATCAACGTTTCCGCCGCTGTTACCTAATTGTTTGGCCCAAACAAAATTGCCGGCTGCATTTAGTTTTAAAATAAAAATATCCCTACCACTTGCAGAAAGAGTAAAAATTCCGGCGCCCGGATCAAAATCAGCTGCGGACCCAAAATCTCCGCTGACATATATATTACCGGCAGCATCCAATGCAATGCCATAACCATAATCGGGATTATTACCGCCAACATTTTTTGCCCACACTAAATTGCCGGAAGCATCTAATTTGGAAATAAATACATCTTCACTTGAAGCGGTTAAATTAAAAGTACCCGGTCCTGGATCGAAATCTACTGTTCCTCGAAAATAGCCGGTTGTATATACATTACCTGAAGCATCTGTTGCTACGGAATAACCGCGATCATCGAGTGTGCTACCTATTGGTTTAGCCCATTGGTAAGTGGGAGATTGTGCGACTAAATTTATTGTAAGCAGCAATCCTGAAATTAAGCTGTGTATTTTTTTCATAGTATTGAGTTTATTAATTCTGTTTTTCTCCGTTAATATATTTTTCTGTTTCTTCAAGAACTCCATTTTTATAATGTTTCCATGCGCCATCTTTTTTCCCGTTCTTATAATTGCCGTTCCATTCGATCTTGCCATCCGAAAAAATGACATACAGTCCATCTTCAATTCCATTGGTGTAAATAATTATCTTTTCCAGGGCATTACTTTCATACTCCCGTACTTCCCCATGATAAACACCCGGTGAAGTTTGGTATCCATTGCGGTACATGAATTTTTTATCATCGGATTTTTCTTCGAAATAACCCGGTTTAGTTTTATCAAGTGGTTTTATGGCTGAAGCAGAAGTTGGCGCAACAGCCGTAATTATTGTTTTGCCGCTTGCGCTTGAGGTTTTAACTGGCGCAGTTGTTTTTGCAGATGTGTTATTTATAGAAGCTGAATTTGTATTTGAATTGTTTGTTGAGTTTAACGAACTACCACTGGTACTTGAGCTATTAAAATCTATTTTAGTACCAGGATAAGAGCATGGAACAGTAAATTCAGCCGGATCCAATTTTTCTTTTGCTTTGCGTTGAGTTCTGCCTGTACAAACCAGTTTATATGTTTTTGTTAATTTTTTTGTTGAATACTGTGGAGTTTTTTTTATGCAATTACAAGTCGGTGAAAACTCTTCTTTAATTCCCGTTTGCGTTACGCCATATAGATCAAAGTTTAACTCCTCATCAGGTAGCTCTCTCGCTTTTCCCATATAAATTGCCTCATATTTTAGCATCCATCTATATAAATAGAAATCTTCGGTTTGACCTGAAATATTTATATCATGAACGCCAATACTTGAGTAGCTTCCCTTCTCAAGTAAAGAACCTTCTTCAAAACTAATGTCGTTGTCCTTATAAATTGTGTAAACCAAGGTTGTACCCTTAATGTAGTTGTTAATTGCTTTTATCGGTATCATTTTTACGCCTCCCCATTCGCTTTTACCTTTGTAAATATGTACACTTATAAATTCATATACTTCCCATTCTGATTTGTACGGAACTGCGACCTGAAAACTACCAAATGAATAACATGTCAGTCTATCAACTTTTACTCCATCAGCGAACCAACCGGATCTTTCGTCCTGCCCTATGGTTCGGATACAGGTTAGTAGTAAAAAAATAAAAGCCAAAAAATGTAGTCCGGAATTTTTCATATGTAGTTTTCTAATTCGTTTAACAAATGTTCTTTTTTGCGGATTGCTACCGGTAATTTTGTTCCATTGTTTAGAATCAGGTGTCCTCCTTCACCTTTCACATATTTTTCTATGTAATTAATGTTTACTAAATGGGATTGATGAATGCGAACAAATTGTTTTTTGTTGATGGATTCTTCAAATTGTTTTAACGTTTTGGTAGCGGTAATAGTTTTTCCATTTGTTAAATGCAGTTGTGTATAACTATGGTGACTCTGGCAATGTATTATATCATTCAGTTTGATCAGATGTAAATGATTAGATGAATTAATAACGATCAGGTTTTTTTGTAAAGCCGGACTCAGACCATTAAGTGCAGATTCAATATTTTTCAGTCCGGCGTCTATTTTTGCTTTATATAATACAGCTTCCTTATTTTTAAGGAATAGTTGAAATTCACTTCTGATCTTGGTATCGTTAACTATTAAAAACCAGTTCATTAAATGCGTTTTTTGTTTAAAAATACATATAAGAACAAGTCTGGGAACAGCTAATTGAAAAGCGTTCAGGGATATTTGATAAGCGTGGGTTTTTTAACTAAAAGCGTATGTCCCTCCTTTTTTCAGCCGCTTCCATTTGACCCCCTCCCGGCTAAAGCCGTACTCCCCCTTTGAAAAAAGGGGGAGTAATATTTCGTTTTTTAAAAAATTAAAGCTTGGAGAGGATCTGCATGAGCCGCTCTTTTTTTCGGGTGGCGACAGGTAAGTTGGTGTTGTTGGAGAGAATGATCTTACCGCCGTCTCCCTTTTCGTAACGGCTTACGAAATTCAGGTTCACTAAATAAGATTGGTGAATGCGCATGAAATTGTAAGGCGATAATAGTTCATCGTAATCACCAAGCCCTCGGGATACCATAATGTGTGAACTGTTATTTAAATGGAATTTGGTGTAGCTGTGATCTGATTCACAAAAGATAATATCGTGAATATTTACTATGTAAATGTTATCAGATGTTTTAAGTGTGATCTTCTTCGGGCCTTTAGAAATATTTTCAATATTAGATAAAAACGAATCGATCTTTAAACTGAGTTTGTCGCGGTCAATTTTATCGCTTGCTGTATGAATAGCTTTAATTAATTCGTTCGGGTCGACAGGTTTTAATAAATAATCCAATGCAGAGAATTTAAAAGCTTCAATAGCATGGTTCTGATAGGCGCTGACAAAAATAACTTTAAATGAAGGAGAGGGGAATTGTTTTAAAACATCAAAACCTGTGCCATCTCCCATTTCAACATCTAACAGAACCACATCAGGAGAATGTTGCTTAATAGCATCAATGGTTGCCGCTACGTTATTGGTGGCTGCTACTATTTTGGTATCTGTACTATATTGCCGGATCATCTCTGAAAGAGATTCACGTATATTGTCCACGTCATCTGCTATAATGATATTAAGCATAAGGTTTGATTAGATCAAATATATGATAATTTAAGTTAGAGGTAAAACAATGGTTACCTTAACACCCTTATTTTGCTCTGATGAAAAGGCATCAGTAATAGTAAAAGAAGCATTTGTTTTATTCCTTTTATTGTAGAGTTCGATCCTCTCCTTCGTAATAGTTGTCGCCAGTGAACGGTGTTCTTTTATTTCAGCAGGACTTATTCCCTTTCCGTTATCTATGATCTCTAATATCATATACCGTTTTGTTTGAGCGAATATAATCTTGATCAATCCTCCTTCGTTAATTTCTTTCAAGCCATGTTCAATTGAATTTTCAATAAAAGGTTGCGCTAACATCGGAGGGATTTCAATATACTCCACATCCAGATCAGGGGAAATAGTTATTTCATAAGTAAATTTTTGTCCATGCAACAGGCGTTGTAGGTTCAGATAATGTTCTAGTAAAGTGATCTCTTTTTTCAGCGATACCAATTCTGTACGTGAGTTCTCCAGAACTGAACGTGTTAAAGCTCCGAAAGCGCTTAAATAAAAAGTGGCTTGCTTCCCATCATTTTTTAAAGTAAAGTTTTGGATGGCCTGCAAACAATTAAAGATAAAATGAGGATTCATTTGAGAACGTAATAATTTTTGTTCGAGCTGAATAGCTTTTTGTTCAGACTGTAATTTATTTTGCCGTATTACCAACCACGCGATCAATCCAAGAAGTAGAATAGCTGCTCCTAATCCATAAACAAGAGATAAGGTTTGATTGAGTTCAATTTCTTTTGCCTGCATCTCATTAATAAGTATGAGATTCTCCTTTTCTTTTTCTCCGGTTTCGAATTTTATTCTCCACTCGGCCAGTTTCGAATCAGTCTCTTCTTTAGCAATGGAATCATTGAAAGCAAGCAGTTTTTCAAGATACCGGTTTTGCGATACTGGATCTTTCAAACCTTCATAAGCTTTTATTACGCTTACATAACCATATTTGACCCAGATCTTGTTTCCTGTCCAATTGGCATAGTTAATTCCTTTTTCGGCATATTGTAACGCATCCCTGAATTTATTTTGCTTTATATAGATATCGGCTATACCGATATAAGCGTTCGGCAAATAAGAATCGTGCCCGATCTTAAGGGAAATATCCAGTGTTTTTTGATACCAGGATAAGGCCTCTTCATCAAATCCCGGTATCTCATCGTAAACAAGGCCTTTATTAAAAAAACAAGCGGCAAGCAGGATACTGTCATTCAGTGTGTGGTTGATCTTTTCCGAAAGGTCAATGTATTTAAGAGCGCTATCGTATTTCAGCTTATCTTTATAGGTCATGCCCAGCGAATTGTAGGCAATGGCTAGAGAACGCACCGCCTTGGGATCTGCCAGATCTTTTAAAAGGTTTATTTTTTTATGCTGGTAAACAATGGCATTATCGGAATCCAGAAGGTCGCCGTAAACGCCTGCAATATCACCGTATGACTTCGCGATGGTTAATTTATTGCCGCGTTTTTGATTGATCGTAAGGCCTTCCAAATAACATTTCAGTGCTTCTTTATAATTCAGTTCTAATTGGTAGGTCCGACCCATGTTGATGATGCCGATGGCTTTTCCTCTTTCGTAATTTAATTTTTCAGAGAGATTCACAGAAGCCTTTGCATATTGAAAGGCCTCCTTCGCATCTGTTTTAAAGATATCCTGGCTGATGTAATTTAATAGCAGGACCTTATTGGTATCTTCCTTTGCAGTTTTAAGTTCGTTCAATAAACTATCGAGATATTGGGTTTGTGAAATGCAAACTGTAAAACAAAAAAAGAATAAGGCAGTCAAAAGTTTTTTCACAAAACGAAAATAAGCAGAAAAAATGAAAATGAGTTTATCAATCCACGGATTCTATATTCACTCCAGCTTACGTTGGTCATCTCAAAATTCCGAATGTTCTCCTGTATTCAAAAATTGATCGCCTGCTGCCACTGCCAACTCCCTGCTAAATACTTCCTACTTCTTCTTCTCATCAGTCTTACCGCCGTCTTCTACCATCTTTTTAGTGATGCCTTCTAATAATTGCAAACCTAATAATCCGCTTATCGGTCCGTTAGCGCCATCGCCGCCTCCGGTGATCAATACTTCAGGAATTATTTTAATGCGCTCTTTACCTATAGCTTCTGTTACTTTTAATTTAGTGAAGTTATCGCCGCCCATCGCACCAACCGATAATTTATAAGCTTCAGCATTTGATTTACCGATCGCTAAGATCTTCTCAGCTTCCGCATTACCCGTAACAGATATTTTTTCTGCTTCCGCATTTGCTAATGCTTTTACTTTTTCAGCTTCCGCGTTAGCTAATAGTTTTGTTTTTTCAGCATCCGCTGCCGCAATTACTTTTAACCGTTCTGCTTCTGCATTGGATGAGATCTTTACACCGCTCGCATCACCGGTTGCTTTTTTTACAGTGGCGTCTGCAATACGTTCAGCAATTAATACACCCTGGTCGGCTTTCACAATTTCTTTTTGCATATCAGCTACAGCTGTTTCTTTTTCTAAAGCCTGGCGCGTGATCTCTGCTTTCTTCTGAGTTTCAAAAGTTGTATTCTGTTCTTCCGCTATCTTACGGTCAGTTAAAGTTTTCATTAAACTTTCCGGCGGAACGATATCCCCGATTAATGTATCAACACCATTTACATTATATTGGTCTAACACTTCACTGATACGTTTCTTTGCAGCGTCCTGTCTTTCTTTACGCGAACTTAAAAAAGCAATTACATCACTATCCTGCGCCGAGTTACGGAAATAGTTGCCAATAGTCGGCTCCAGAACTTGTCCAACCAGGTTTATCATATTTCCAAATCTCGCAATAACTTTCGGAGCTTCCGTAGTTGGAATGTGAATGATCTGGCTCACATCTAAATTAAACGGGAAACCATCTCTCGAACGCACTGTAATTGTACTTAAATGTTTATCGAGTTGATGCGCTTCACTTCTGGCATTCGCCCAGTTTAATACAAGGTTTGTTGTAGGCACCAATTCAACACGCATGATATATGTATTGATAGGATATTTTCCCGGACCTAATGGTTCTGCCCAAACTCCTTTTTCTCCTTTACTCACAATATTACCATGTTTAAAATCGGCACCGCTCAGGTCTTTTCCATCCTGGCCAACATAAGAAATAACAACCCCAACCGAACCGATCGGGATCTCTGTCATTTTTATTTGTTCAACAGTCGCAAACCACGGATTCAAATAGTAAGAACCCGCTAAAATAACCTGCGGCTGTAAACCTTTGTTACCATTATTATTTAAAAAACCGTCTGTATCCTGGAAATTATTATGGCCTGTAATATTTTTACCCGCAATACTGCCTTCTTCAATTGGCATACCATCAAGGGTAGTAACGATGCCTACCATGTTCTCATTTACAGTGAACATATCTACTGTAAAGATCTCGAATAAGAAGGTATTGATACGGTAAGTACCTGCAGTAATGTGAGCACTCTGCCGGCCTTTTCGTCCGCCTTTGGTTAAAAAACCAACGGCATCCTGGAAGCCATCACATTCTACTTTACGGGCTAAAATGTGACCTGTTTCTAATTCGGCTCCGTCTTTTGCCACCAATAAACCGATCTTTCCCTGCGGAATAATGGTTAAGGCCTGCAAAGTGATCTCATATTGCCAGATCCATTTCCAGAAATAAATTCCCGGAGCTAAAGTTTGGGCCTGGAAACCTGCTTCTCCTTCTACAGCAACGATGCGGCCCGGAGGAAGTTCGGATTTACCGAAGAGAACAAATTTTTTGGTGACTAAACCAATTTTGTCTTCAGGAATGATAATGATACCAAATAAACGAAAAAACAATTTGTAAAAGATCAATACGAATACGGGGATTATGGTCCACCAGTAATTAACTAGGAAGGTCATCATGGGTTTTAATTTTGATTAAATGTAGGAGGCTTATGCACGCCAACGCTAAAAACATATCAACCGAAAACAGGCGTTTTTAACAGTCTGAGGCCCAGAAAAATTAAAAATAAATGTTAAAGTGTAACCGTTAGCACTAAATTTGCTTATATATTGTTTGAATATGCGCCATCTTTTACCTCTTATATTGATCTGCTTGTGTTTCCCTTTATTCTCACAGGATGAGGAAGAGGGCGAAAAGAAATTCTGTAAAGAGATCGATAAAAAACTTGAGAAACTTTACCTGAAAGGTACCGACCGGAAAACACCAAAACCGGAGCGTTTGAAATATTTAAAGCAATGTCTGGATGAAGATCCGGATTTCGCTGAAGCAAATCTTAGAATGGGTTTTGAATATATCGTCCATCTGAAACTTGAGGAAAAATCGTTCATGCCAACTGTCCCTTATTTCATGAAGGCAATTGCTCAGTGTCCAGATATCCATTCTGAACCTTATTATTATATCGGTTTCGCTTATTATGAGGAAATGAAGAATGATTCAGCTGTAAAGTATCTGAATAAATTCATCAAGTTCACAAGTAACGATGAAAAAAAATTCGGGAAAGATTATAACGCCGAACTATATAATGCAAAGGAAATGGTAAAGTCGGCAAAAAAGGAAGCTGAGTTAGACAAGCTGACTGTTCCATTCGATCCGAAATTAGTTGATGGTGTTTCCACTGAGAGAGATGAATACTTAGCTTACATCTCTCCTGATGACAGGAATTGTCTTTATGTTAGGAAAATGCCTGTTAATAATAAGAACCTGGTTTATCAAACCGATAAAGAGCAGGAAGTGTTTATGCGTTCGCGGAAAGATAAAACAAATGTGTTTGATAAAGGTGAAGAAATGCCTTTTCCTTTCAATGCAACAAATGATAACCAGGGAGGTTGTACGATCACAATGGATAATAAATACCTTTTCTTCGCCATGATGCGCGATGAAGGTGGTGCACAAAAGAATTGTGATATATACGTGAGCAGAAATCATGATGATGAATGGAAACCTTTCAGCAAAGCGCCGTTCAATGATCCGGTCTATTGGGATTCGCAGCCGACAGTTTCTGCTGATGGAAATACACTTATTTTTGCCAGCGACCGTAAAGGGGGATTTGGCGGCGTTGATCTGTATCAATCGAACAGGGATCCTAAAACGGGAGCGTGGGGCCCGGCAATAAATCTCGGTCCTAAAGTAAATACACCGGGACATGAAAAAACACCTTTCATTCACATGGATAGTAAAACACTTTATTTTTGTAGTGGTCCTGATAAGGCAGGCAACGGCGGGCATATGGGATTCGGTGGTTTTGATATTTTTTATATCCGGAAGAATGATAAAGGTGAGTGGGGTGAAGCTAAGAATATCGGAAAACCAATTAATGGACCCGGTGATGATACGGGGTTCTTTGTAAGTACTGATGCACAAACAGGTTATTTTGTTTCTTTTGCGGGAGAAAAAGTGAGTACAAATAAATCGGCCGGACGTTATGATCTTTATTCATTTCCATTATATAAAGAAGCGCAGCCGGAAGAGATGGCTTTAACAGGAGGAAAGGCGGTTGATAGAGATGGAGAACCAATTAAAGGTGCGCAGGTGGAAGTGAAAACACTCGGAACCAATGAAAAGATAAAAGCGCGTGTAGATTCAGCAACAGGTGAATTCATGTTTGCTATCAATGCAAAAAAACATGATAAAGTTGTTGTAAGTGTAAAGAAAGAGGGTATGGTCTACAATTCTGCTGTTGTAGATGTGAAGCAAGCTGTGGCCACATTTAATGGGCCGCCTAAAACAAATACATCTCCAACGAAAACAGTTGAGGCTGAAAGTTCAGAACCTATAAAGCCTATTGTTATTAAAATGGATTCCGTGAAAGTCGGAAGTTCATTTGTGATCAATGATATTTATTATAACAGTAACAGTGCCGATCTTCATGAAGAATCAAAAAAGGTATTAGAGAGTTTTGCGGAGTATTTAAAAGAGAACCCGAAAATGATCATCGAGATCCAGGGTCATACCGATAATGTCGGCAGCGCTTCAGCAAACCAGGCTTTATCTGCCAATCGTGCGTTTACAGTGAAAGCCACATTAGAAGGTTTTGGAATTCACGGTGACAGGATCAAAGCAAAAGGTTATGGTCCGAGCAGACCGGTTGCAGACAATTCATCTGAAGCAGGGCGTGCAAAAAATCGCAGAACAGAATTTTTGATTGAAGAGAATTAAGCTAAAGCTTCGTTGATATCGGGTAGTCTTCCTAACTTTCTTAAAGCAACCATGTGGGCACGCATCGCGTCCATAAAAGTGATATTCTCTAAATAAGGGACACCGTATTCTTCAGCAGTGGCTTTTACGATCTCAGCGATCTCAGGATAATGTACGTGACAAATAAGAGGAAATAAATGATGTTCCACCTGGAAATTCAAGCCGCCAACGTACCACGAGATCAATTTACTTTTTCTTGAAAAATTAATTGTGGTATTCATTTGGTGAATGGCCCAGTTATTTTCTATCGTATTATTTTCGTCAGGTCTCGGATATGTTGTTCCGTCAACAGTGTGTGCTAATTGGAAAATAGTAGTTAATACTAATCCTGCAATAAAATGCATGATCAGAAAGCCGCATATTAAAGGCAACACAGGCACGTGAAAAATCAGAAGAGGTAAAATTAAAATATATAAAAAGTAAATTACTTTTTGTAAGGTCATTTTAACGAACGTCACTCTGTTTTGTGCAGGTGTATTTGGATTAACACCACGTTTGGTATAATTCACAAACTGGATCAGATCTTTTAACAATACCCAGTACAAAGTAAGGATCCCGTAAAAGAAAAAGGCGTAAACCCACTGAAATTTGTGATACCATTTTACTTCTGTATGGGGCGAAAAACGTAATACCAATTTATCATCAATATCATCATCCATTTTAACGATGTTCGTGTAGGTATGATGAAGCACATTGTGTTGCAATTTCCAGTTAAAGACCGAGCCGCCTAATAAATTTAATGTATGACCTAAAAGTGAGTTTATTTTTTTGTTAGATGAATAAGCGCCATGATTAGCATCGTGCATAACACTCATGCCAATACCTGCTAAAGCAAAACCCATAATGGTCCACAATAACATAGACACCCAGAATGTCGGTTGTATAAATAAGAACATTGCAAAAGGAACCAGGTAAGCGGCCAATAAAATAATGGTTTTGATGACCATTGTTGAATTAGCGTGTTTCGAGATATTTTTGTCTTTAAAGTGCTTATCTACTCTTTGACGTAAAGTTGAAAAGAATTCGTTGCCTTTGCTATTGGTTGCAAATCGTATAGGTTTGTGCGTTTTCATTAAGAGACAAAGATAGTGATATTATTTTTAACTTCCTTTTTTTCTAAAAATGAGAGCTTCGGTATACCGGCTGTTACCTTCCTTGTAATAAGTCTCATAGCCCGCATTTTCCCACACATTCTTGAATTGGGGATTCACGTAAATTATGAATATTTCTGAACCATTGTGAATTTGCCTGGCGCTGATGTTCTTTTCCACTTCTTTCATGATGTTTTCCGAGAAGGGATTAAAGAAATAAAATACGCCGGTATTTTCAGGAATTACAAAATGAAGGGCGTTTTCACACACGAATTTGAAATGACTTTCCTTCCGTTTTAACAGGTATTTTCCAATATTCTCATTGGCAATATCAACTAATTCCCGGTCGAGCTCAACACCAATTAAACTATTAAAACCGGAATATTCAGCGCAAAATAAAGCACGTCCTTTACCACTGCCGATATCAACAAAATTTTTGTTTTTCAAGTATTCAGGCAATTTTTTGAAAAGATCTAAAAGCACTAAATAACTGGCGCCCTGGTAATGGAAATTCTGCTCGTCATCCGACTTTTTTATCTGCATCGTCTTAATGCCAAACAGCCGTTCGTAACGGCCTTCATACCTGAGCATTTTAAAGGTTTTAAACAAACCCCGATAATAAACAGAGCGAAAAAAGTAATATATGTATAGAAAAATGGTTCTCAACTTTTATATATTTGGAATTGGTTGTAAATTTAATCATTCAAATTTTGTCCTCCTATGGAAATTGACCTGGAAGCTGAACGTAAAGAGATCCTGAATCGCTACAAATCCCTCATCCAGGCCTGTAAGCGAACCCTTGAAAAAGGCGATAAGGAGATGATTCGGAAAGCTTTTGAGGTTGCTGTTGAGTCACACAAGGAAATGCGCCGTAAGTCTGGCGAACCTTACATTTATCACCCGATTGCAGTAGCTCACATTTGTGCAGAAGAAATTGGTTTAGGAGCAACAGCTATAGTTTGCGCTTTACTACATGATACAGTTGAGGATACTGATCTTACTTTAGACGATATTAAAGGATTATTTGGTCCGAAAGTAGCGGCGATCATTGACGGGTTGACAAAAATTTCAGGAGTGATCGATCAGTCTTCCTCTATCCAGGCTGAGAATTTCAGGAAAGTATTATTAACGATGGCAGAAGATATCAGGGTGATCCTGATAAAACTGGCCGATCGTTTGCATAACATGCGCACGCTCGAACACATGAAGCGTGATAAGCAGATGAAGATAGCCAGCGAAACATTATACCTGTACGCACCGCTGGCACACCGTTTAGGATTGAACACGATAAAATCAGAACTGGAAGATCTGTCATTAAAATATACTGATGAAGCCGGATTTGAAGAGATCGTAAGTAAACTCGAAGAAACAGAACCGGAACGTAAGAAATTCATTCAGAAATTCATTGATCCGCTGAAGGAAATATTGCAGGAACAAGGATTCAAATTCAAAATATTCGGCAGGCCGAAATCTGTTTTTTCTATTTACAATAAAATAAAGAACAAAGGGGTAAGATTTGAAGAGATCTATGATCTGTTCGCGATCCGTATTGTTATTGACACGCCTGTTGAACAGGAAAAATCGGATTGCTGGAAAGTGTATTCTATCATCACGGATTTTTATCACCCAAGCCCCGATCGTTTACGTGATTGGATCTCTACGCCAAAAAGTAATGGCTACGAGAGTTTACATACTACAGTGATGGGCCCTGAAGGGAAATGGGTGGAAGTGCAGATCCGTACTGTGAGGATGGATGAATTAGCAGAGAAAGGGTATGCAGCGCATTGGAAATACAAAGAATCAGCGGCAGAGAAAGAAAATAATTTAGAAGGCTGGTTAAAGAAGATCCGTGAGATGCTGGAGAACCCGGACGCAAATGCATTGGAATTCCTTGACGATTTCAAATTGAATTTATTTTCAGACGAGATCTTTGTGTTCACACCAAAGGGGGATATGAAAACATTGCCAAGCGGTGCAACAGCTTTAGATTTTGCATTTGATATTCATACCAAGATAGGCGAACATTGTATTGGCGCTAAAGTGAATCATAAATTGGTACCATTAAGTTATGAGATCAAGAGTGGGGATCAGATCGAAATTCTTACTTCAGGTAAACAAACCCCGAAAGAAGATTGGATCAGTTATGTAATTACCGCGCGTGCTAAATCGAAAATAAAGAACGCTTTAAAAGAGCAGCGTAAAAAAGTGGCGGACAGCGGCAGAGAATTGCTGGAAAAGAAATTCTACAAGTGTAAACTGGATTTTACATTGCAGAACGTTAATGATTTTTATAAATATTTGCGTTTACCTAATTCCCAGGAGTTATTCTACCGTGCTGCTTTAGGGAATGTTGATACGAAAGAGATAAAAGAATTCCAAAAACATAAAGAACATCCTGAAAAAGCAACGCCGCGTAAAACAGAAAGCAAAAAGATCGAACAGTTAGTAAGCAGCGCACGTGGTTCGAGTGATATGTTGGTAATAGGTGATGATCTTCAAAAACTGGATTATAAATTATCAAGCTGCTGCAACCCGATCCCCGGCGACGATGTTTTTGGTTTTATTTCAGTTGGAGAAGGTATCAAGATCCATCGCGTAAATTGTCCGAATGCCGTTAAATTATTATCCAATTATGCTTACCGTGTTGTAAAAGCAAAATGGATGAACGAACATCTTATCTCGTTCTTAGCAGGTATCAAGATCATCGGTACGGATGAATTGGGTATTGTGAACAACATCACAAAAGTGATCTCGAATGAGAACAACATCAATATGCGCTCTATAACCTTTGATACAGATGATGGTATCTTTGAAGGAACAATAATGGTATATGTACACGATACCAAACATCTAAACCATTTAATGGATAAACTCAAAAAAGTGAAGGGCGTAAATAATGTCATCCGCGTTGATGAGAAGTGATCCCGGTCTTTCAGGGCTAAAGCCCATTTGTTCTATTATCTATTAACCCCAGACTGAAGTCTGGGGTTAATATTTTTCAAGGACATATCTATCCCTAAATGCATTCCTTCATTAATCCCCGATTGAAGTCTTGAGCTAAGTATTTTGAGGATACGCCATGTCTATAATAATATTTTTTAACCTCGGACTTTAGTCCGAGGTTTGCGGATATAGCTAATAAAGGGCTTTAGCCCTGATAGTTCTTTTTTTTAGTATTTTTGCCCCTGAAAATGCAGGAAAAAGAAATAACCAAAGCTAAATTCAAAGCACTTAAGACCTGCGTTCTTATCCCGACTTATAATAATGCGAAAACATTAGAAGAGGTTATTACAAAAACATTGGAGTATTGTGATGAGGTAATGGTGGTGAATGACGGTGCAACTGATGATACCCCAAACATTATTTCAAAATTCAAAAACCTTATTGTTGTTACGCATCCTAAAAATAAAGGAAAGGGAATGGCTTTGCGGAACGGTTTTAAAAAAGCTGTTGAGTTAGGTTTTGAATATGTAATTACAATTGACAGTGACGGCCAACATTATCCTGAAGATTTTATAACGTTCTTAAATAAGATAGAAGAGCAACCCGGAAGTTTAATTATAGGCGCGCGTAATATGAGTGTCGATAATGTCCCGAACAAAAGTACATTTGGCAACAAATTCAGTAATTTCTGGTTTTGGGTGGAGACAGGAATTAAAATGGAAGACACGCAAAGCGGTTACCGTTTGTATCCTGTTCAACGCTTAAAAAAGATCCGGCTCTTCACAACAAAGTTCGAATTAGAAATTGAAGTGATAGTAAAAGCGGCGTGGAGAGGCATTCCTGTTGTTTCCGTTCCGGTCAAAGTGTATTATGCCCCCCAAGGAGAAAGAGTAACGCATTTCCGTCCGGGAAAAGATTTTACTCGTATCAGTTTACTGAATACATATTTGGTGATCCTAACAGCGATCTGGTGGAAACCCGTCATGTTGCTCCGCAAATTTACCTGGACCAATATTAAAAAGATCTGGAAGGAAGAAATTATTGCGAAGCATGAAAGTCCGGCATCAAAAGCCAATTCAGTTGCGTTAGGTTTATTTTTTGGGATCGTTCCTATCTGGGGATTTCAATTCGCCACAGCATTAATTATAGCGCATTTGTTGAAATTAAATAAAGTAGTTGTTGGTTTAACGGCACAGATCAGTGTTCCTCCAATGATTCCTTTCATATTATACGGAAGTATAAAAACAGGGGAGTGGATTTTAAATGAGGAAGTACACATTAAATTCAGCAGGATGTTAAGCGTAGAAACATTGAACAATATTTATGTTTATGCTGTAGGTGCTTGTGTTCTTTCTGTCATTGCTGCTGTTGCGGGCTGGATCGCAACTTTCCTTTCTTTAAAATTATTCAGGTATAAAGCTACACCTGTTCAATGATGGAATTACGTTATTTCGTTATATACAAACCTTACAAAATGGTCTCCCAGTTTGTGAGTTCCCACAAATTACGTTTACTCTGTGACCTGGATTATAAATTCCCGGAAGGAACGAATGCGGTTGGCCGATTAGATAATGATAGTGAAGGCCTCCTGATCTTAACTAACGATAAAAGTTTAGTTGGGAAATTAATGCACCCTGACAGAAAACGAAGCAAGCGTTATGTTGTACAGGTGGAAAAAGTAGTTTCTGAAGAAAAATTAAATATCCTGAGAACAGGCATGGATATTTTGGTAAAAGGAAAAGGTGTTTACCGCACACAGGAATGCGAAGTGAACATTATTGAAAAGCCAACCTATTTACCTGAACGCGGACATGCTTTCAGGGAAGATCTACCTCAATCGTGGTTAGAGTTCATTTTAAAAGAAGGAAAGAATCGTCAGATCCGTAAAATGTGTTCAGGTGTAAGGCATGATTGCAAGCGCCTCATCAGAACTCATATCGAAAATGTGAATATCATAGGTATGCAAGCCGGCGAAGTGAGAGAAGTAGAACGTAAGGAGTTATTTTCCCAATTAGGTTTGGATCTTTAGAAATTGATTATTCAAATGGCATAAGATCCGGTTCTAAATACGTGTTCTTTGCTTTCTCATCAGTGAAAATATTAATTCCGTAATGAAAGGCCAGCAGGTCTTTAAAATTTGTTCTCAAGTGGGGGAATTCATTCATAAAATCTGTAAAGGAATCTGAAACCGACTTCTGAACGAAATGCTCAATTACTTTTACTGAGGCGATGGTTACTGTTGTATTGAATTTCGTTCCGTTGCCAAAAGTTTGATCAAATCGCGCGATCTGTTCACATAAATTTTTTGCAGCTTTTTCACTTCCGTATTTTATAACATGGATCCAGGCTAACCTTAAATGAGCTTCATGTACAAATAATCCGGGATCTAAAGTACATTCAGAGAAGTGCGTCTCAAGATCCTTATCATTTAGTTGTAAGTGAGAATTCATAGCGTTTTAACAGGATCTATGCTGTAAATGTAGTAAAAAGGCCTTCTTTTTTGTCAAATTCCTTACATGGGTAACCTAATACCTGATCTGTTATTTAAAATAAGTGAATGCCAGGCGATATTTGCCCAAAAAAACAAATGACGATTTTTGATTTTGCTAAACTAAAACGTTCCCAACAGGAATTAACAATTCAGGAAGTTGCAGTGCTTTTTGAAAGTTACATTGAGAAGGATATCCGGGTAACTGTTTATTATATGCCAAGCTTTTTTATTGAAGTAAACACTTGCATGGAAAAGAATGAAATAATAGACATCATTCCATACAGGAGAGGCGCAAAAATTGAGAAGGAAAAGGATATTGTGTATAAAGAATTTCGCAATATGTTCCTGCTTGTAGCTTAAAACAATTTCTTGTAAGGGTAATTCCTGTTCTTCGGAATGTTATTTACTATCAATGCAACGATGAGCAGAATCAGAACTCCGCTCATGACCGGGGAAAGGATATAATAAAATCCGAGCGCTTTTATTTTTTCAGAACCAATATTGGCGATCAGTGCTGTTGCGCCCCCTGGAGGATGCATGGTTTTTGTTATTTGCATCGCTACGATGGAAAGTGAAACGGAAAGAGCAGAGGAGAGCCATAATTCACCCGGGATAAGTTTGTAAACGCAAACGCCAACTATAGCAGAAATGAAATGCCCGAAAATCAAATTACGTGGTTGAGCTAATGGACTATTAGTGGCGCCGAAAATAAGAACAGCCGAGGCTCCGAAAGAACCTATTAAAAAAACAAAGTCCTGTTCTGTGAATAACCTGCTTTGAATAAAGCCAATGATACCGATCCCTAAAAAAGCACCTATAAAGGTCCAAATGTGATCTTCCGGTTCAACTATGGTTTGCCTGTACACTACATATTTGGCAACGCGGTAACTTCTTTTGATCTTTTGTTTCATGTTGTAAAATTATGACATGAAGCAAAGTATAACAAACTTTATAGCTGAATTAACCGTATTTATTGCTTAGAAGGACATTTGTGAGTACCATAAGTACAAAATACACAGCAATCTTTTTCGTCGGGATATAACTCCGCTCTGCAATTTGTGCAAGTGTATTTTAACAGGCACTGATCCGTAGGCATCATTTCTTTTTTCCTGAAATTACATTTCGGACAAGTGATCTCTGATTCTAAAGAAAGTCCGGGAGGGTTTGTTATTACAGTATCTTTTTGTGGTAATACAGCCTTAGGTGTTTCAGTTCGTGTGCACGAAAAAATAATAAGACATATCAGTAAACTAAAAAAGTAGTTCATTATTTGATACGTTTTACTTCTATCATCCAATCCCATGGATAAGGTTTTCCTAAATTCTTCGGCGGATCGGTGAATTCACTGTCCCAACCGAACTCAATTTTTTTAATGGCTTCTATCGAAAAATCAGAGGTGTTGAATAAAGTATAAAGTTCCTGGAGCAAATAATGTTTTGTAGGGTGACCGTCGATCGCTACAATTCCGTTCTGAATCCAATCCGGATTAAAATGTTTAGGATCCAATTCATCTTTCGGGATCTTATTGACCTTAACTCCATCTTTCCTGTACAGCTTTAATAATTGCATGAAAGATAAAGAGGCTGATTCGTAAGAAGGAATAACAATTACTGCCGCTCCTCCCTTTTTTAAACCATCAACAACCGTTTTTAAAATGGCATAGTTCTTTTTATTGTCATCGCAAATAGCAACATTACAGCAATAAGCAAAATCTGCTTTGGGTACGTTTTGTTTTTTGGTGAGGTCACCTTGTTTTAAAGCAACGTTCTTTAATTTTAATTTGGCGGCCTGATCTAATAGTTTTTTGGAGATATCGATACCTATAACTTTTTTAAAATTTGGAGCTAAAAAAGGTAATGCATAACCTATCCCGCAACCGAAGTCGATCGCTAATTTATTTTTACCAATGTGTTTCGCAATGTGTTTTTTAACGACATTTTTTTTGTCGGAGTGAAGTACGCTGAAAATTTCTTTATCGTAATTATAACCTACGGTATCCCAAACTATTTTTTCGTTCATAAATGCGGATTAAAAAAACTTCCTTCCCCGGTTTGGAGAAGGAAGCCGGAAGATATTATTGTTTCACTAATTTAATTACTGAAGTTGTATTCAGGACCTTTAAAAAATAAACGCCATTTGATAAAGAAGAGAAATCCTGCTCTTCAATATTCTTTCCGACAAAAATTTGTTGTCCTAATGCATTTACAAATTCATAAACTTCGTTGCCTGTGGCAGCCTGGATGTTTATTTTAGAAGTGAATGGATTCGGGAATACAATGACATTACTTTTCGATAATCCGACAATTCCTGTAGAAACTGATGGCCATGAGAAACGCGCTGCACCTCCGCCGCCGTTACCAGGAGTAGAGCCTACACCGTTTCCGCCGCCTCCGCCACCTCCGAAGAAGCCGCCGTTAGCTGCAGGATCTGTTTGTGTACAACCTGAATTTAAAAAACCTGCGCCTTTACCGCCTGCACCTACAGGAAAACCGGGACTTGTTCCGCCTGCACCGCCGGGTTGTAAACAATTACTTCCTGTATAAGCCATGCAATTTCCTCCATTGTTGCCATTTCCCAAAGGTCCCGCTGCAGCGCCACCGCCACCGCCGAAGTAAGTCCAGTAACCACCACCACCTGTACCACCTGTTGTGTTGATCATTCCGCCTGAACCAACGCCGCCTGCACCACCACCGCCAACCGAAGGATTTGGAACTGTTGTTCCGTTTGCTCCGCCTGTAGCAACAATGTAACCTGTAATGCTTGATGTGCCAACAGTAGGGTTAACGCCTGCGCTTCCAACTCTGACAGCTAAAGTGGAACCGGGAACTACAGTGAAAACACCGCCCGCGTATCCACCGCCACCGCCTCCACCACCGCCGTTGTTAATTCCGCGGCCACCGGCACCCATAACTTCCATCGTCATTGATGTAACACCGGTTGGAATAGTAAAAGTGAAATTTCCTGAGAAGGAATAGGTCATTGATGAGATCTGTCCTAACGACACATCTGCAAGAAGCGCAATAAAAATAAAAGTGTAAAGTTTTTTCATGAGCTTGAATTTATAAGGTTTGTATTTACTAAGGTAGTAAAGTTTGGGAGTAAAGCAAAAAATATCCGTGTGACCTCACCGTCCACCCTGTGGGTGGACTTACTCTCCTCAGAGGAGAGTATAATCTCTGAACCAAATAGAATCCTGTATTTTTCTCTCCTCAGAGGAGAGTAATATCCGCCCCTGGCGGATAGGTGAGGTTATTTGAAATCAGCCTTCCTTATCCTGTAAACAAAATTAAGATTACAATCCTCTCCAAAGTAATTGATCTCCTGCTCATCAATTTTAACAGCACCTAATCTTTCAATAGCTTTTTGTGAACGGATATTATTAGCGCCAATGTGGAAAATTACATTATTCACGTATTGGAATGCATGATGTATCATTAACTGTTTCGCTGAAGGATTATATTTCCCGCCCCAATGACTTCGGATATAAAATGTATAACCTATTGACACTTCACTTTTTTCCGGATCGTGGTCATAGAAACGTGAGCTGCCTATCACTTCGTTTGTCTTTGCATTATAAATTAAAAATGCGCCTTTACTTTCTATCGCACCTTTAAAATAGTTTTGGAAGACTTCACGTTGCCACCGGTTCTTGTTCGGGTGTTGTTCCCAGATCAAAGGGTCACTTGCGGCTTTGTATAAAATTTCGAAATCACTTTCTTTGAGCGGAACCAATTTTACAAATTCGTTCTGAAGTGTTGGCTGAAGATCGAAGTTTGACATTACTTTTTACAAAAATAAATTTCGGTATCCGGTTTCAATCCCATTTTTTTGATCTCAGCTTCATTGCAAAAGTCTGATGTTTTGAAAATGGAAACTTTAAATCCAGCTGATTCTAATCTCGTCTTATAATCCGTTCCATAAATGCGTTTGTGATCATGATGTCCGAATACTCTCTGGCGTTCATCCGGATCAGTTACAGAAGGGTCTTCAAATGTTTCTGTCCTCGAATAATCGATCGGCGCTAAATGAATAGACCAGCCTTCTTTCTTCTGAACACGGTACAATTCTTTCATTGCTTTGAGATCGTCATTCACATGTTCTAAAACATGGCTGCTTAATAATACATCAAAAGAATTATCCGGGTATTGAATGTCGGTCATGTCGATCTCAACCATTGCTCTCGGAGAACCGATATCGGCAGAGAGGTATTTTAAATTCTTCAATTTGCGGAACACCCTGTAAAAACAATGTTCCGGTGCGAAATGCAGAACTGAGAGTTCACTTTTGAAAAAATCGGTCTTACGTTCCAAAAATAACCAAATGGTACGGTGACGGATCCCTGCAGCACATTTAGGGCAGCTTTTTTCTTTGAATTTTTTGAGACCACTTTTGCAGACAGGACAATGAAATTCTGTTCCTGAGTAACCAATACTTTGAATGCCGAGATAGAAATTTAAAAGCGGTTCGTAAACTTGTTTGGGTATGAATGCTTTGATCTTATACCAGCTTTTTTTCTCAGTGATCGACATAATGGGGTTCAGCTACCTGTAAATGTACAATTTATTATCACTTCTTTTTTATGGGGATATAAAGATCTTCCTCCGACTCAGGATCATTGTTCTTGTATTTGGCACCCATAATGTCAAAATGCGGACGGTCATCAAGGATATATTCCGAATTCGGGATCCACCGGCTGAAAATGTATTGGAAAATGCTGAAATCCGTATTTAATCCTTTGTAATGGAAAATAGCATAAAGTCCTTCAGGTACTTGAAATGTTTCCATTCCTTCCGGAATATTACTGAAGTCATTTACTTCCATCAAAGCCCATTTCTCAAACGTATTAGTCGGAGAGAAATTCTTGAAATAGTCCGGCGAATAAGTTTTCAGGCAAAAAATATCCGAACTGATTGTATTCTTGATCTCATTCCGCTTTGGCATGAAGCCGCTGAATAAAGTGAACGTTTTATTATCGGCCAGGCTCATGGTTATCCGCTTACCGATTAATTTTTTTGAAGGAATTGTTTTTATTGTAGGTTGGATACTAGTTTGCATTTTCGATGTTCAGGAATAATTGTTTGTGTTGTTTCTCAAAGATCTTTGTCATGATACCTTTTACAGGAAGCGGGGACTTAAAAGAAACTATTTCACGGATGAGGGTATGGTCATCTTCGCTTTTAATAGTAAAATTCATTTCGATATGTGTGAGTTTCATTACAACCGCTTTAATATTCACGGTTTTATTTTGAGGGTTCCCTGTAACGGTTGCTGAGTAAGTAAAAGAAACAAAACCTAATTTTTCATAAACTTTGTAAGTGTTGTTCCCAAGATCATCCATTTTGTAAATGATAGGATGGATAGAAACAAATTTTTTCATATCCGTTAAATGATCGAACACAACATCAGCTGACTTTTTTATTTTGTGTTCCAGGATCATTTTAAGAAATCGCCATCCACAATTAAAAGTTTAACACCATTCTCAGAATAGGAGCGGTGAGAGCTTAAATTATCGGAAACTACATAACTTTCGCCTTTATGCAATTTTGTTTTCTCTCCTGTTTTTAATTCAGTAATGAAATCTCCCTCCAGGCAATGTACCACATGGCCTTTCTCGCACCAATGGTCGGCTAAATAGCCTTCGCCATATTCTACAATACGGATCCTTAAGCCTCCTAATTGTACTGTTTGCCAGGTTGAAGTTCCTGTTTCTCCTTTATGTTCAGTTTTAGCGATCGAACTCCAATCGATGGTTGTAAACGGGATACTGTTCATTATTTTGTTTTTATATAAATGTGTTTGATGTTCCTGTTGCCTGTCTCCCGTTGGTCAATTTCGAAGCGGTTAGTACTTTTAATAAGGGGTAATAACTTTGAAAATCCGTAATTCCTGGGATCAAAGTCGGTTTTCTTTTTCAGGATAAAGCTTCCGAGTTCCCCTAAAAAGGTCCAGCCGCTTTCGTCTGCAAGATCAATTACACTTTCTGTTAAAAGATTGATCAATGCATCATCAACTCTGTTTAAAGGATGGCTTTCTGTTTTTACTTTGTTTGGTTTGCCGGTTTCTTTTGCTGGCTGTTTTATTGATTTTAAGATCTCTATATAAACGAATTTATCGCAGGCTTTAATAAACGGTGCCGGCGTTTTTTTCTCACCGATACCTATTACTTTCATGCCGGCTTCTCTTAAGCGTGTAGCAAGCCTTGTAAAATCACTATCGCTCGATACAATGCAAAAACCATCTACTTTTTCGGAATATAAAATATCCATGGCGTCTATGATCAGGGCGCTGTCGCTCGAGTTTTTGCCCGTTGTATAGCTATATTGCTGAATAGGCGTGATCGCGTTTTCAAGTAAAACGTTCTTCCATCCGGCAAGAGTGGGGCGGGTCCAATCAGCATAAATTCTTTTTATAGTAGGCGTACCGCTTTTCGCGATCTCTTCTAACATTTCTTTAATGTGGGAATAAGGCACATTGTCGGCATCAATTAATACAGCGAGGCGCAGGTCGGTCATAATATTTTTTTAACACCTAAAGGTAGTTCATTAGGACACCGATTGCAAATCCGGTAATATCCAGTTAACTGTGTAAACGTAAGAATACTATCCTCGACCCAAAGGTAATATTTTTAGATCTAATTTTATTTTGTCTAACGGACAAATGCTGTTACCACGTCGTAGGGCGCACCTAGTTTACGTCTTGCATACGCGTCTGCAAACCAGCGGAATGTCTACTTGATTTTTAGAGGTTGTTTTTGATTTTCTGTTTCAGGTTCTTTAACGATAATTTGGTGTTTTCCTTCTTCCGGCACTTTCCAAATTATTTTTTGTACAACATTGTCTTTGTAAATTAATGTGTCAGAAGAACCGTGTTCGTTTTTTTCTATCCATATGCCTTGCTTAAGTCCGTTTGCGTCAATTAAGTTAATGGTGTCAAACACTCCAGTTTTTTTTGCTTGTATTTCGTAAGAAGGTCCATTTTGTTGTGTTGCTGCAACACTGTCCTTGTGTTGTTGTCCGCAAGAGAAAAGTAAGATTAAAAATGTTAAAAGGTATAACATTTTCATGTCAAAAGTTTTTTCATTAAAAAAATTGTCCGCCCTATGCGTGGTAACGGTTTCGCGGTTGGCGCAGTTTTTACTTTGCGCTTCCAGAAACCCTTTAATAAAGATAATGATTTTATTTTGAAACTCTTTCTTAAGGCTAGCGTTTTAAGTTCCGCCGTCGGCGGGCAATTTGTCCGCGCGATGCCCGTGAAGGCGCAAAGGAAAAATTGTCGCCACGACCCGTGTTAGTGCCAGTGTTTAGTCCGCAGTAGATTCGAATATAACTTGTTTTCGTAGTTGTCCGAGTTTTTCGTCTGAGAAAACAAAAGGCCCCTGAGATTTATTCTCGATGTCTTCTAAAATTTCCTTTATTCTATTAATGGTTTTGATTCTTAAAGTTGTATTTACTTCGTTAACATCACTCTCAGTCCAGGATTTTAGGTTTTGTGAAAACCTGGTTAGATAAGATTTATTCTTTATTCTACTTTCAATAATATCGAACTCTTTTTTTAGATAGTCATTGATATAGTCTAAAGCACTGATTGCAGTGTATTTTCTGTCGAATGTAGAAATTGTCTCATCAAAATTACCAAAGACTTCTTTTACTACTTTTTTTATTACAGTTCTTTTGTCAACCGCCAAGAGGCTGTCATTTGATTTTGACGGAATTTCCTTAGTTACTACTGGGTCTATATCTTTTTTGACGAACCAGCCGTATTCCGCAGCAAGTAAAGCTAAGCCAATCAAGACAGGTATTACAATGAGTGTCCAAAATTTTGAGAGCCAAGATTTTTTTGGTTCTATATTTTCACCGTCGCCTGCCTTAATAAAAAGATCACCGCCCTTTCCACCGAAATGCCCATTACCTGCTTGTATAATTAAATCACCTCCGTCGCCATTAGGACCACCGTCACCTGCTTTAAAGCTAATGTCCTTGTTCGATTTTGGATTATTTATTTCTTCAAGATACTTGATGCCGTCCGGGAGTATTTTGGCGGAGATTTTATTTGTTTTGTTATTGAAGCTTGAACCATCAGGGAATAGAAAGTGATATTCACCTGAGGACTTTACTTGAAGCTTCTTTTCTTTAGCCAGTGCCGAACATGCAGATTTAATATTCTCGGGCTTTAAGTCAGGAAGCTTTTCAGTAATTTCTATAAACTCTCCGTCATGCGAATGTTCTTTAAGAACCGATAATATTTTGTAATAAATGTCATTCATGTCTTTTGCACGGGCTTTTTTTCAACGCCAATTAATTCTCTAAAGTCCAACAACAGTTGATCTAATGCGGGTTGAATTTTTTCAGTCACTCTTTCGCCAGCTTCTTTTGATTTCTCCCATGAGAAATTTGTGCTTGAGCGTAGTTGTCGGGCAATGGTATAATCATGGTAGCTACTAAAATAGTCGCTTTTTATTTTTTCAACTTTGGCAATTGTTTCGTGCGGTATGAAAATTTGATTTTCCATATAGAAGTTTAAAAAATCATTGTAGGCTTCGGCTGCTTTATTTATTCTATCACTTTCCTCTTGTTCAGCGTCTTTAACGATGAGTTTCATCAAAGCTGTCATTTCACGCATAGCTTGATTAAGCTTAGCTAATTTTCGATGAAGTTCAACAACTGCGTTTAGTTGTCGCTCGTATATTTGAGTTGACTTATAGTTGTGTAAGTTTAATTCAGCTCTATAAAGTTCCATTTTGCTATCTAAGGTCGCCTGAAACTCTCTCGATTTGTGGTCAAGTTCTGTTTTATAGGTTTCAAATTTCCTATCTGCCGATTTGGAGAGAAGCAATTGAATAAACCACATTGCTAGTCCAAAAATTCCTATGTCCTTAAGTACGTTTAATATTTCCATGTCTGTCTATACATTGGCACTAACGTTTGGCAGCTACTGGCCGTTGGGCTTTCGAAGCATCAACTTTCTTTTACCTACCAAAGGTTATTTGAAGATACAAATGTTTATTAGCCGCCGCAAATTAAATTTCGCGAAGCGACCTTGTTAATAGCGCGCGGCGATGAGATACTTCCGCCCAATGGCCAGTAGGTGCTGTTATAGGCAGTGCAGAAAATTAATAGTTTATTTTCCAAACAGTCGAAGCTTTATTCGACATGTCGGCTTGTCTTGAAGAAATGCTAGTTACATTCCAAGTATTATAATTTAGATTTTTACTAGTCAGAACATAATTACTAGTTTGATAAATAGTCGATTTATCCGCAAATGATTTTCTGTCGGCATCTTTATTTTTTGCAGATTCAAGAAGTGTAAGGTTTCCTAACCTAAAAATATAATCCAATACATCTACGTTCTGAAAATGGTTGGTCCACTCGTCAGTTGGAGTCTCGGGTAGAATATGCTCTATTGTTAAATTCTTGTTATTTAACTCTAATTCAGCCCCGCCATATTGTACCTCAAGTTTTGAAAGGATATAACGAACGAGTAAATTGTATTTGTTTGTATTAATTTGTTTGTTTTTAAAATCGTTTTTAAAACTGTTGTCATCAATATAGATTTCTTTCAAATGTTTTCCGAAGAGATCCTTTGAAGTTGTAATTTCATTATTAAAGACTGCTACCGAAGCTTTTCCGTAAACTCTTTCAAGTTCGTTCGGATTAAGTCCCCCGATGGTGTTATACCTAAATGAAATGGCAACGATGTCTCGTAGTAATTTCGTAAATTCTTGATCTGAGAACTTCTGTTTTGCAACTAAAATTAAAGGATAACATTGAGAAACATCAAGTATGTTTATCTCGTTAATATACTTTGATTGTTCATCAACCCAAATTTCGCTATCTGGATTAGTTAAAGCAGAATATATTAATACGCCTTCGTCTAGAGCATTGATCATTCCGATTGATCTTTCGTAATTGTCAATTTTCTTTTTTATTGTCTTGAAAAGCGTGGTCTTTCTTTCGGTCGGATAGTTTTTAGAATTCCAAAAATGTCGGATGTAATTAGTGATATCAGTTTTACCCAAAAGATCATTAATTCGATACCATTTTTTTTCCAGTATTTCGACTTCACCTTCGGCGTGAGAAAAAACTTTGGAGAACAAATAATTTTTTAATAAGTCAGCAGTTGACAATTTTACGCCTCTCGCATTCAACGTTTCGAATACTTTGTAAGCGTTAATGTCATCTCCTACCGTAATTGAGGTGAAAAAAAGTTTTTCATCAACCTTTCTACTAATAAAAGCTGCTATGTCTTGGGTAGTACGGCTTTCAAAATGCTTTTGAAGCTCGTTATAAAAATATTTGTAGGCTCCTACCAATCTTTTTTCCGATGGCTTTAGTCCAGCCGTATATTGTGGAACTTGTAATTGGAGAAGTTGAGAAGCGTAAACATAGTCATTGTTTCTGTTTAGCTTTAATTTAGTCTTGTGGATAAGAGAAGACGGTTCTTTATAACTTAAATAAGTGTTTCTTAACAAGTCTGATCTTTCAGAATCTCCTCTGTCTTGTAATAGTTTAACGGCTGCAATTACCAAAGTGCTAATTGTGGTTATCCTTTGTTGACCATCAATAATCAAGAATTTTTTACTTTCTTTTGTCTCTTGTAGAACAACGTAACCCATGTAATGATCACCTTCTTCGTCTAATCCGATCAGGTCTAGCCAAAGGTCTTCCCATTCTTCTTTATCCCAACTATAGTCACGTTGAAACGGGGGTACTTCGAAAGTTCTTCCGTTGCCAACTAGACCGCCAAAAGTCGGTTGTTCTTGTTTCAATAGAGTAGACATAAGTCAAAGATAATGAATTTTTGGAATCTTCTGTTTGCAGTCTAGAAACCAAGCGATTACACAGTGTTTAATCGGTCCTGTTGCATTGCCTATAACTAGTGGATTGGCGCCACAAACAAATGTTTACAAATGCTTATAAGCGCTTATCCTGTTTTGTAAGATTAAATATACAAAAATTTATTCCTGCTTTGGCTGTAGCTTATGAATTTTCTTAGTGCCTGCGTACATCTCAAATTTAAAGAGGCGGCATTCGAGGGAGCCGTTGAAGAGCGTTATTTTGCGGGTAGGACGGAGGCCGATGAATTTAGCGGCATCGAGATTGGATGTGATGATCCAGCAGGTCCAGCCGCTGAAATCTTTTTTTAGTTTGTCGCCGATGTGTTTGTAGAAATCAGCAATGTCTTCTTTCTTCATCCGTTCATCGTAAGGAGGATTCAACAGAACTGTTCCCATTGGTTTATCTACTTTCACATCAAAGAAAGATTTACGTGTGAATTTTATAGCATCATCCACTTTCGCAACAGCTACATTCACTTTTGCAACATTCAGGCTTTTATCTGAGATATCATTCGCAGTAATATTAGGAATATCTTCTTTAATTCTGCTTACAGCCGATTCATATATGGTATCGTATAATTTCTCATCGTAATTCTTCCAGCGCATGAAACCGAATTCTTTCCTGAAGATACCTGCCGGAATATTTCCGGCGAACAAAGCTGCTTCAATTGCTAAAGTGCCACTTCCACACATCCCATCGATCAAAGGTAAATGCGGCTGCCATCCGGAAATAAGAACAATTCCTGCTGCTAAAACTTCTTTGATAGGCGCTTCAATAATATCTTCACGGTAACCGCGCTTGTATAAAATATCGCCGCTGCTATCTAGACTAACGCTTACATCATCTTTAAAGATGTGAACGTAAATACGAAGTGTAGGAGCTTTCAGGTCAACACTCGGACGTTTATCCCCGCTAATTTCCCTGAAGCGGTCACAAATAGCATCTTTTGTTTTCTGTTCTACATATAAACTATGCTGGAAATATTCTGAATTCGGAACCCCTTCAACTGCTAATGTATCCGTCACTTTCATGAAATCATCCCAGGGGAATTTTTTCATGCCATCGTACAATTCCTGGTCACTGCTTGCTTTGAATTTGAAGATCGGGATCAGAACACGTAAAGCTACACGTGAACATAAATTCACTTTGTATAAATATCCAAGATCTCCTGTAACAGAAACACCGCGTTTGAACGGTTCGATATTCTTTCCTCCCAAACGTAAAAGTTCAGCCGCCAAAACTTCTTCGAGTCCGAAAAAAGTAGTGACTTTCATTTCAAAATCGCCGGTGGTGTTGAATGTGTAGTTCATTGGGGTGTAAAGGTAGTAAATAAACCTCACCCATCATCCGCCCTGCGGATGATTTGTCTCTCCTCAAGGAGAGGGTTAATTCATGAACTCAATAGGAATCCGTATCATTCTCTCCTCTGAGGAGAGCAATATCCGCCGAAGGCGGATAGGTGAGGTAATTAAAACGGAATTAGTTTTCGAAGCGAGAAACCGCCTCTTTCCATTCAGTGGGAATCTCAACAGTTTGCTTGATCTCGTAATTAAAACAAACTATTACACTTTTCCCTTCTGCAACATTGATTTCGCCTTTTTCCGTTCTTTTGGTGATGAGATTGGAGATCTCGAAACTTTTGGTGCCGAATGATGTTATTTTGGTGTAACAAAAAACTTCATCATTCATAAATACCGGTTCAAAATAATCGATCTCCGTTTTAGCTAGGATCATCCCGGTTTTGGTCCAGTCGTTACGTTTTATTACTTCATTGAAATAGTTTACACGCGCTGTTTCAAAATAGGTGATGTGATTAGCGTTGTTTACGTGTCCCTGGATATCAACGTCCTTATAACGGATCTGAATGGGGAGTTTGTGTTTAAAATCTTTGGGTTCCATTAGAATTGACGATTTAAAAGTTGATGCGCCATTTCTTCAAGCGCCATTTTCTTTTCTGACCTGGCTTTTATATCGTGTAAATGTTTTATGGCTTGCCTGGTGTGTTTATCGGCTTCCTGTTTGCAAAATGCTTTTATATTGAATTCGTTGTAGATCGCTAAAACACTTTGCACTTTTTTTGAAGCATCCGTTTCTTTCAAAGCAGAAACTAATTTTTCTTTTTTGGAAGTTCCTGATAATTCAAACGCCTTCAATAATAAAAATGTTTTTTTGTTCGCAATGATATCGCCGCCAACCTGCTTTCCGAAATTATCTCCTTCAGCGTAAGCATCTAAAAGATCATCCATTAATTGAAATGCTATTCCCAAATGTTTTCCGAATTCATAAATGTGATTCGCGTCATCCGGATGTGCATCTGCACAAATGGCCCCCATCTTTAAACTGCAGCCTAAAAGAACAGCTGTTTTATTGGTGATCATATGAATATAATCTGCAACAGTAACCGAATCATTATTCTCGAAATTCATATCCAGTTGCTGGCCTTCACAAACTTCGATGGCTGTTTTAGAAAATTCTGATAATAGTAATTTTAATTTTTGAGGTTCTGTATTCCTGAGCACATCAAAAGCTTTCACCAGCATCACATCGCCGCTTAAAATGGCAATATCAGAATTCCATTTGCTGTGAACAGTTGCTTGTCCGCGGCGCAAAGGTGCTTTATCTAAAATATCATCGTGAATGAGAGAGAAGTTATGAAATAACTCAACGCATAGAGCGGCGTCTAAAGCTTCTTCAGCTTTCTTATCAAAAAGATCACAAGCGATCAATGCTAAAAGCGGACGGATTCGTTTTCCGCCTAATGATAGGATATAACTTTCAGGATCGTAGAGTTCTTTAGGTAGCTTTTTATCCAGTCCTTTAATGTAATTATCAAGGTGTGTATTGAATAATTCAAATAATGACTGATAATTCTTCACAGCTTAATCTAATAAACCCAATAAATAATTTCCGTAACCGCTTTTTGTCAATGGCTCGGCCACTTTACGCAATTGCTCTTTGTTGATATAGCCCATTGTGTAAGCTATCTCTTCAATACATCCTATCTTAAGTGATTGACGTTCTTCGATGATCTGAACGAATTGCCCTGCTTGCATAAGAGAGGCAAATGTCCCGGTATCCAGCCATGCGGTTCCACGGTCCATGATAGATACTTTTAGTTTGCCGCGTTTCAAATATTCTTTGTTCACATCTGTAATTTCGTATTCACCGCGCGGAGATGGTTTTAATTCTTTCGCAATTTTTACAACATCGTTATCGTAAAAATATAATCCCGGTACCGCGTAATGTGACTTTGGCTGCTTTGGTTTTTCTTCTATAGAGAGAACTTTATTGTCTTTATCAAATTCAACCACGCCATAACGTTCCGGATCGCTTACGTGATAAGCAAATACAACGCCACCATCCGGATTAGAAATAGTTTGAAGCATTCGTCCCAAACCAACACCGTAGAAAATATTATCTCCTAAAATCAAAGCGACCTTATCATTACCAATGAATTTTTCTCCCAACACAAAAGCCTGCGCTAAACCATTTGGTACTTCCTGTACCTGGTATGAGAATTTGCAACCGATCTGTTCGCCTGTTCCCAATAGTTTTTGGAAATTGGGAAGGTCGTGTGGTGTTGAAATAATTAAAATTTCATTTATGCCTGACATCATCAGAACTGATAATGGGTAATAGATCATTGGTTTGTCATAAACGGGCATCATTTGCTTGCTCATGGCAAGTGTCAAAGGATGTAAACGCGTGCCGGAACCGCCGGCTAAAATAATTCCCTTCATAATGAAATGGATTCAAATTTATCAGACCAAGATACAAATTAAGGCTTAGATGCCGAAATAGCTTTAACTTTTTTTCGGTACTTCGGTCGAATGAAGCCATAGAACTTAATATCACGGTAGATCTGGCGGAGATCGATCCACACTCCATAGGAATAATAGAATCCATTGAAATTTAAATTGGTTCGTTTATTGAAAGCCACAAAACGAAAACCGGCCATGCCTCTTAAGCCTATCCATTTTAGTGGTTTTACTATCATTGTTACTCCGCCACCGGTAAGTTTTATGGGGCCTTCTTCGTGCCATAATAAAGCGGTTTGGGACGAATCTTTTAAGTTGTAAACGTAGCGGCCAAGTCCAACCTCAAGTGGTACATCCAATTCGAAGAAGCGGGTATTCACAATAACATATTCGTAGTTTAGGGTTGAGTATTTCAGTAATAATTCCTGGTACGTGATCTTATTGCTTCCGTCACTGATCTTTACCGGTTTTTGTGAAGTGGCATTCATACTATAAAGACCAAGCCCTACAGTGTGTTTCTCTTTTAAAATAGCACCAAACTGCAAGCCGTTTATCGTCACAGGAATCCTTTGTAACCCTTTCGTATTTTTTATCCACGAATTACGCTGGTCGAGTGCGATCCATGGCCTTACTTTTTTGAAACGGTAAGTGCGCGCGGAATCTTTTTGGAATTTTAATTTAAGGGAATCAAGTTGGGTTTGAGAATAGAAAGTATTGGCAAGAATGAAAAAGAAGAATAAGAAAATAATTCTTTTCATTATGTTAATCGAATTTTTTGTCGTCCTCAAATTCCGCATCTTCCAATGCTTCTCCTAATTCAGATTTACTTTCAATAAAGCCTTTGCTTGTTAAACGTTTTTCGAGTGATAATAAGAAGGCCGGCAATAAAATTAAATTGGCGCAATAACCGACTATAAGCGTGAATGAAATTAAAATGCCCAGGGCCTGCGTTCCTCCAAAACCTGAAAGCGCGAACATCCCGAAACCAAAAAATAATACGATAGCGGTATAGATCATGCTTACACCGGTTTCACTGATGGTTAATTTAACTGCATCAGAAATACTGCGTTTGTTCTTTTTAATTTCGAAACGGTATTTGGTAAGAAAATATAAAGTCCCGTCGGAAGAGATACCGAAGGCGATACTGAATACCAGGATCGTACTTGGTTTCAAAGGAATTCCCAAATAACCCATTACACCGGCAGTGATCAATAACGCTACTAAACTCGGGATGGTTGAGATCAATATCATCCGGAATGATGTGAAGAGCGTTAACATTAATAAAGCGATCAATACAATAGCAAGAACTACACTCTCCACGAGATTATTGATCAAAAAATCATTACCCTTTAAGAACATGATGCTATTACCTGTGATCTTCACATCGTATTGATCTTCTTTCGGCAGCCATGCTTTAGCTTCATCATCATAATTGAAAATGGAATCGATGCGTGGTTTTAATTCTTTGGTCAACTCTTTTACACGGACAGAACCAACATCTTTCATTTGAACACTTATGCGTGTGAAACGTTTGGTGCTATCTACGAACGGACGGATCTGTGCCTGTTTTTCTTTTTCTTCTTTGATGTATTCTGCTAATATCTTCAGATCGGTAACGGGAGGCATTTTAAAATATTTTTCTTCTCCGCCTTTGTAGGATTGAAATAAGAACTTAACGATCTCAACTAAAGAAAGGGGACGGGATAGCTCTTTATAATTACTTAATAATTTTTGTACGCGGTTAATGCGATAAAGGGCGCGGCCTGAATTTTTTATGATCCCATTCTCTTTCTTGGTATCAATTGTGATCTCGAATGGTAATACGCCCCCGAATTTTTCTTCAAAGTATTTTAAATCGGTGATAAGGACATCCGTTTTCGGAATATCATCTACAACAAATCCAAAAGCACGGATCTTTAAAGCGCCGATGAGGCAAACTACAACTAAAGTTATTACAGTGATATAAATGGTCCGGCGGTATTTTACAGTGATGAGAGCAACTTTCTCAAGCGATTTGCGTAAACTTTTCCCGTCTAAATGTTTTAACTGACGTTTATTCGGGACAGGCAGATAACTGAAAATAATAGGAATCAGGATCAGCGAGAAAGCGAATGTCGCCATTACACTGATAGAAGATACTAAACCAAATTCGTAAAGGATCTGGTTTTTTGTTGCGCAGAATACCGCGAAGCCGATTGATGTGGTGATGTTCGCAAAAAACAAAGAAACTGTAGAACGTTGAATAGCGATGTGAAGCGCCATCATTTTCGAAACGCCTTTAGCGATCTCGGTATGATATTTATTCAGAATTAAGATACAATTCGGAACACCGATAACAATAATGAGCGGAGGAATGAGTCCGGAAAGTACCGTGAGTTTATAGCCGAACAAGACGACCGTTCCAAGAGAAGTAAGCACTCCCATGATAACAACAATGAGCGAGAAGATCATTGGTGATAATGAACGGAAGAAAATGATTAAAATTAAAGCGGTAACAATTAAAGCGATAAGTAAGAAGAAGATCATCTCATGCGAGATCTTCCGCATGATTATAGTTCTGATGTACGGTAATCCTGAGTAATGTACTTCAATGTTCGTAGCTCTCGAAAAACTATCAATTACAGTGCGGATATTATCTACGATATCTAAACGGTTCTTTGTATTCAGGTCTTTTTCGTAGAATGTGATAAGCATTGAGGTGCAATTCGTTTTGCGGTCGAAAACATAACCTTCGTAAAATTTCAGGCTGTTGATCTTTAGCCACAGATCTTCTAATTCACTCTGCGTGGTAGGTACAGAACCTTTTAATGGTTTGAATTCAAATTTACCCAAGGAATCATTTAAAGTGAGGTCGCTCAAACGGGCTACGGAAAGTACATTTTTTATTCCCGCCAGATTTTTCACATCATCACCTGCTTTAGCCCATGCCTGGTAATTCGCGAGTGTGTTTAATTCATCTTTTTTAATTCCAACTACTAAAATGGTGCCATCCTGACCGAATTTTTCCTTAAAAAAATCGTAATCAATACTGGCAGAATCGGTAGAAGGTAAAAGACGCGGGTTATTGAAGGTGATCTGAACTTTTGTTGCGAAAAAGCCCATCACGACTGTAATAGCTAACAGCGTAAATAACAGCGTTAAACGGTATTTTAATATGAAATATGCCAGTTTTTTAAGCATAAAAGCCAAAGTGGTGAATTTAGTTAAAATCTCTCATCTGGAAAAACATATTTTTCATAATATAAATGCGGGTTTATTTTTTTGGTATTCAAATGCTGAGTAATTTTACGCACCATAATGGAGAATCAGGTGTTACAAAATTCTAACAAAGCGATCATCCGCTGGCTATTAGCGGGCTGCGCCCTAGTTTATATTATGGTTGTGGTTGGATGTTTGACCCGCTTAACGCATTCCGGATTATCAATTACAGATTGGAATTTTATGGGATCATTGCCGCCTTTGAGCGAAGATGATTGGTTCGAGCGTTTTCAAAAGTATCAAACGAGTCCTGAATTCATTTACAAGAACAGCACTATGAATATGGAAGAATTCAAATCCATTTTCTGGTGGGAATATATTCACCGTTCTATCGGGAATACAATGATGTTCGTTTTTTTAGCGGGCTTTGTATATTTCCTTGTAAGAAAGAAATTCGACAAGCCAATGTTGTGGAAGGCTGTTTTTTTATTTGTATTGGGAGGTTTCCAGGGATTGATCGGCTGGTGGATGGTGAAAAGCGGATTAGTTAAAGATCCGAATGTTTCTCATTACCGTTTAGCGATACATTTAATGAGTGCATTCTCTGTATTCGCATTTACATTCTGGTTCGCGCTGCAATTAATTTATCCGAAAGAAAGTGCTGTTGAGAGTGATGGAAAAAAAATAAAGAGTACGACTGTATTTCTTTTCATTGTGTTGATCGTTCAAATAATTTATGGTGCATTTGTTGCGGGATTAAAAGCCGGATTATTTTATCCTACCTGGCCAAAAATGGGAAATGAATGGTTTCCGGAAGATACGATCATGATCGAAGATTCATTCATCAGGAATTTTCTGGAAGTAGGAGCGGGGGTTCAATTCATGCACCGTACCATTGCGTTTTTGGTTGTGGCTTGTGTTCTTCTTTTGTGGCAGAAGTCTTCAAAATTAAATTTGACCAAGCAACAAAGCTTAGGGGTAACCTTATTGATCTACGGCGTTACTATTCAGTTCATGCTTGGTATTTTTACGCTGTTGTACCAGGTTCCTGTTGCAATGGGCGTTTTGCATCAGACAGGCGCTTTCTTTTTATTTGCTACTTGTATCTATCTCTTGTTCCATATTAACCTGAAACCTGTAAGTGGAGATCAACGATAATATATTCCCTCCAAAACCGCAGGTAGCGGAAACGCAACAGAATAACCTGACGCGTTCGTTATTCAGTTTGCTTTTATACGGTGTGCTCTTTTATTTTTTATTTGATCAGAATATCGCTTACATAGCAGCCCTTTTAGTTGTATTGCTTATTCATGAATTCGGACATTTTGCAGCAATGAAACTTTACAATTACCAAAACGTAAGGTTATTTATCGTTCCCTTACTTGGTGCTTTTGTGAGTGGTAAGAAACACAGTGTTTCACAAAAACAAATGAGTATCATTCTTTTGGCGGGTCCGGTTCCGGGAATTATAATTGGTACGATCTTGTACATGATCCACAAGTCTGACCCGAATGAAACTATCAAAATGTTAGCGAATGTTTTTATTTTCATTAATATTTTCAATTTGTTGCCGATCTATCCTTTGGATGGCGGACGTTTGTTGGAAAATCTTTTCATTAAGAACAATCATGGCATTCGTTTAGTGTTCACTATCCTGTCAATTCTCCTTTTGATAACACTTATTACTTTAAGTGGTAACATCATTATGGTGATAATTCCGGCCATTATGATCTTTGAATTGATAAACGAGATCAAGAATCAGAAGATCCGTGATTACCTGGATGGGGAAAGAATTCAATACCATATAGAATACGAGAATCTGCCTGATAAGAATTATTGGCTGATCCGTGATTGTATCTTATTCTCATTTCAGAAAAAATACGGAGCTGTACCTCCCGGGAAGTATGAATACAGCATAATTGAAGCTATGTTAATGCAGCATGTTATGAAGGTACTGAGACCTGAATTCGCTACAGATATGTCGGTTTTTCAAAAAGTACTGTTCCTGCTTATTTATGTATTCTTCCTGATTGGTATCCCCATCACGTTGTTTATAATGTATTATTAACCCCGTTTATTTAATAACTATGGGGTAACAACGTAGTAAACCCCCATTTTAAGGGAGTTCTTTTCTCGGAATTTATTTATATTTGGTTCAAACAATAAAAATCTATTTATGTCAGTTTGGAGAGTAAAACCGGTTTCAGCATTTGAGGCCGACATGAAAAAGAGTGACCTGAAGCGCGTTCTAACAAAATGGGGCTTGACCTCGTTAGGGATCGGCGCAATTATTGGCGGAGGTATCTTTACGTTAACAGGTATCGCGGCTCATAATTATGCAGGGCCTGCTTTAGCCTTATCATTTGTTATTGCGGGTATTGGTTGTTTATTCGCATCGCTTTGTTATGCTGAGTTTGCATCAGTATTACCTGTTGAAGGTTCAGCTTACGCCTATGCATACGGAACTGTAGGTGAATTATTCGCCTGGTTCATTGGCTGGAATTTGATCCTTGAATATATGATGGGAGCGACCACAGTTGCTGTTGCATGGAGCGGATACTTCTGTAAACTCCTTCATCTATGCGGCATTGATGTCCCCATTTATCTCTCTAATGATCTCGCCACCGCCACTGAAAAATGTTTGGCATTAGGAATGGAGGCGCCGGCTTTTGCATTTAATTTACCAGCATTCATTATTACCTGGATCGTAACTATGATCCTTGTTAAAGGAATTAAAGAAGCTGCAAGTACAAACAACATTATTGTAGTTGTGAAAATAGCTGTGGTATTATTTGTGATCATTGTTGGTGCTTTTTATGTAAACCCTGACAACTGGACACCATTCATTCCCGAAAAACAACTTGTTGTTAATCCTGACGGAACGGAATCATTTAAATTTGGTTTTGGTGGTGTATTAACTGCGGCCACCATCGTATTCTTTGCATACATTGGTTTCGATGCTGTATCAACACAGGCAGGTGAGGCTATTAATCCTAAAAAAGATGTTCCTTTTGCTATTATCGCATCACTTGTAATTTGTACTGTGCTTTACATTTTAGTTTCATTAGTATTAACAGGTATGGTTAAATATGATCAGTTAGATCTTGCCGCTCCGGTTGCTTCTGCTTTTTCGGGAATAGGAATTAATTGGGCTGTATTTATTATCACGATCGCTGCAACTGCAGGTTTAACTTCAGTAATGTTAGTGATGATGTTAGGACAAACCCGTGTATTCTTAGGGATGGCAAAAGACGGGTTATTACCATTCGGCATGTTCGGTAAATTGCACCAGACGTTTAAAACGCCTTATAAAAGTACATTATTGATCGGGTTGATCATTTCTATTGTAGCGTCGTTAACTCCGATTGATAAGATCTCTGAGATGTGCAGTATGGGAACTTTATTAGCATTCGCGATGGTTTGTGTTGCTGTTATGATCTTACGTAAAAAGAAACCGGAATTGGAAAGACCGTACAGAACTCCTGCTGTTTATTTAGTGGGAACATTAGGTGTAGCTTTCAATATTTTCTTAATGGCTTTTGTAAGAAAAGAAACATGGATCGCATTTTTGATCTGGGGCGCAATTGGAATTGCAGTTTACTTCTTATACAGCAAGAAGAACAGTAATTTGAATAAGACAGGCGAGTAAGAGCCCGCAAAGAAATTAGAATAAAAAAACCTGAAGGATCGCTTCAGGTTTTTTTGTTATGTGTTATTTTAAATTCTATCCTGCTTCTTCAGCTTCGAAATCAGGTTCAAAAATATAATGTTTGCCTAAAACTATGAATACTGCCCCGATGGATTGTTCAACGATCTGCCAGCAAAAATCAGTTATTAAATAAGTTGTGGTCATATTCTTTGTGAAAGAAATATGAAGCACGGTCATGATAGCAAATAAACTAACCGCAACAATCAGCGCTGAAATAAATCCACGCATCAATATGTTATCAAAGAAAGATAGGATCTTTGTTTCGAAAACCCGGAATAAGATATAAGATATGATCAGGTAAGCAAAAGCCGATAATATGACAAACCAAACGATAGGGAACTGGATCTGTTTAAAATCATTCAGAATAAGACCATGCCACAAATAAAAAGACCCATACATTGCTATGGCTGCAAGGATCCAACTGATAAAAAACCGTAAGGTATAGCGCATGAACAAGAGTACTAAGTCTGACAAAGGTACTGAATTCTTGAAAAAATAGCAATTAAAGCTTGTAAATTACTGTTAATTAACTACTTAATAGAGTCGATCTTTAAGAATAATTCCTCTTCTTTCGCTTTTGGGCCGTGACTGTAAATAATGATCTCTTTACCTGATCTTGTTTGAACAAACAATTCGTAACACTTACCATTAAAGAAACAATTGATGACCGTAACAACTATATCAGCTTCTTTTTTTGAAGCATCACTGAATTGATTCGGTCGTAACAATGCCCGTTTTTTTGTTTTGAAATAGGAAGACCCTTTTTCAAACTCAAGATGATCGATCACATTATAATCTCCAAGGGTTTTAGCGATCTTTAAATTCTTTGGCCTGTAATACACTTGTTCTTTGCTTCCGATCTGCGCGATCTTTCCGCTGATCACCAAAGCAATTCTGTCTGCATATTTCAAAGCTTCTTCGGCCTGGTGTGTAATTAAAATAACACCACAATGTTTTTTCTGTGCTTCGTGAATGATGAAATCAAATAATTTATCTTTTAGGATCTTGTCAAGATTGCTGAATGGTTCATCTAACAATAACAATTTCGGAAAAGCAGTCAACGCCCTTGCAATTGCAACCCGTTGTTTTTGCCCGGATGAAAGATTTTTCGCTTTTAAATGTTTGATGCTTTCTAATTCAAGCAACTTTAAAATTTTACGGTTCCTTTTTTCTTTATACTCATCTGTATAACCGATCAGCATGTCTTTGATATTCTCTTCCACACTGTGATTATCCAGAACATAATAATCCTGGCTTACCAGTTTCATATCCGGGTAACCGGGAATTAAATTATAAGAAGGGCCTAATACTTTTTGTTTATTGAAAATGATCTCGCCTTCGGTAATATCCTCTAAACCATAAACGCATTTTACTAATGTTGTTTTTCCTTCTCCGCTTGGCCCGAGTAATGCCAATACTTCGCCATCGTTAACTTCGAACGATACGTTGGTGATGCCGGTAAATGCGGTTTGGTTCTTGTAATTAAAAGATATGTTCTTAACCTTAAGCAGATCTAATTTCGAAAGAGGTTGAGGAAGCTTTTTAATTTATAACTTTTCCCATCGAAGCCTTCAGCTTCCAGTACATAAAAATAAGTTCCTGAATCGCAAAGTATACCGCTTGTAGTATAGCCATCCCAGAAACCATTCACAGTATCCCAATTGTAAACTAAAATGCCGAAGCGGTTATATACATGAACTTTTAAAGTTTTAAGCCCCCTTGCAACAGGTTTAAAGATATCATTGATCCCGTCAGCGTTCGGTGTAAAGAAATTCGGTAATGAAACCCCTGATGAATCCGCTAAACGGAAACTATAACTCGAAATGGTTGAACATCCGTTAAGGTTCATAGCTACAAGGGAAACTGTATAATTCCCGCTGGCGGTGTATGAATGAGAGGCGTTAGTTGTAGTATAAGTAGTTGCTTCTCCGCTGAACGTCCACAGATAAGCATTTGCATTTGTAGAAAAATTAGTGAGGTCGATCTGGTTAGGAAAGCCTGCAGAAGTCAAGCTTGCAGAGAATAGTGCTGAAGGAGAAATGCCGATAGAAACAGAAGTTGACGCTGTTACAGTTCCTGAAGCATTTGAAACGGTTAATGAAACAGAATAGATTCCGGCGTTTGTAAAAGTAACTCCAACCGAAGGCTGATTATTACTTAAAATAGCCCCGCTGCCGGGGTTAATGGTCCATGAATAAGCTGTAGGTGTATTGGTAGTTAAAGAATTAAAAACAAGTGATTGTCCGGTACAAAGTATTCCTGCGGGCGGAACAATAGTAGCGGTTGGTGCCTGGCTAAGAGCCAGCAGGCCGGATACGGTAAAGACAATAGAAAGTAGCTTTCTTAACACATCATAAATTTACTAAAAAATCCAGTGTATTCACACCATCGGCATACTCAGTAATAACAGGTTGTTGTGAATAACCAAATGGCACATAATCAGGCCCTTTCCCTACAATGCATTGCAGGTTTTCTTTATTATCGGCGAGGTATTGTTCAATCTCTTTTTGAGAGTCAAATTCCTGGTAATAAAGCACCGAAACGGGAGAAAAAAGTCCTTTATCTTCTTTGATGATCAGGAAATTATTATCGAGGAACTTATCCAGGTTCAACAAATAAATGGCGCGGTTGTAATCGTAATTGTTTCCGTATTTCTTATTATCGACCGCAAATTTGTAATCAAAAACGGCTTCAAAAACGGGGTCAAAAACGAAACCTTTTGGCACCAATAATTTCGAAACGTTTCGACAGCCCAGGCCAAAATAAAGGAATATATCACGGCCTAAATTTTTAAGATCTGCAGTAGTTTCTTTACCTGTAATAATTGCAACCGAAGTGCGGTTCTTACGGATGATGTTAGGGTATTTCCCGAAATAATATTGAAAATGGGTGGATGTATTATTGCTGCCTGTAGCTATAACCGCATCGAAATTTACCAGCTTTGCTTCACTGAATTTTACATTTTCTGTAATTGCCGGCTCGTAGTATTCAAGAAGTTTAATGAAGAAAGGCATGAGTACATTGTCATCGGACGATAGTTTCAATAATGCTTTGTGTCCACTTAACAGAACGCACATAAGATCATGAAAGCCAACCATTGGAATATTGCCCGCCATAATAATGGCGACCATCTTTTGTTGCTTAGGCTCAGGAATATTTTTCGTGAAATCGTTTATAGACTTCTCATCCAGCATCAAAGCAATATTCTTAAGGGCTTCTTCCACAAATTCCTTAATAAACCAGCCGTTATAGACAAAAGCGCCTTCAATAAGCTTGTTAAGGCCTTCGTGCAAACCCTTCTCTTTTTCCTCCCAATTTGCGTTAAAATGACGTTTAATAAACAAGCCGCATTTAACAAAAGCCGCTTTTCTCTGTTCTAAATTCATAATTACGTAGTATATTTGTGGTCTGTTAAAAGAAGTACAAAACTAAGTAAAATGGCTATTAAAATCACAGATGAATGCATTAATTGCGGGGCTTGTGAACCTGAATGTCCGAATAATGCAATATATGAAGGCGGAGCAGAGTGGAGATTTTCTGACGGAACCGGTGTAAAAGGAACATTTAAAGGAAAAAATTCAGGAATCGAAGCAGGTGCTGAAGATCCGCAAACGCCGGTATCAATGGATCTGTATTATATCGTAAGTGATAAATGTACTGAGTGCGTAGGTTTCCATGATGAACCTCAATGCGCAGCTGTTTGTCCGGTTGATTGCTGTATAAAGGATGAGAATAATGTTGAGGGCGAAGCGGAATTATTACAAAAGAAAGAATCACTTCACGTGTGATGGTTCGGCGAGCTCACCATGACTCTGGACTTCGAGTATAATTTTTAAAAGCCCGCGACTCAAGCGGGTTTTTATTTATGAGCGGTTTTCGTCCCAACGAAAGTCAGGATATTTAAAAAGCAAGCCTCTTGCTTTTTAGCCAACCGGTTACACTGTAACGGTCGGTTTTGCTTTCCAGGACTTCATGTTCTAAATGACTTTCAAAAATAACTAAGCGTTCTCCAATTGGTTCGATAGTTTCTTCGGAGTTCGCCAAATACAATTTCAATTCGCCGCCGTTTCCTTTTTTCCAATTTTTATTCAGGTAAAGGATCACACTTATTTTCCGTGCATCATCACTTTTAAAAGCGTCTTTATGTTTTTTATAAAATCCTCCTGGAGGATAATGTGCCAAATGAAATTCCTCGTCGTTGATCCCCAAATAAAAAGTGCGGTTGAGGTGTTGGACCAACGCATTTATTTTGTTTGAAAAGAAAGAAATGCTCTCGTCATCTTTCTCCAGCCAATAAATGTTATCGCGGCGTATTCCGGTATTAGTTTGTTTTTCGGTTTTGTTTCCGATAGAAGCTTGTTTGAATAATTTCTGAGTTTCCAGTTCTTTTATCTTACTCAAAAGAACTTCCGTTTCACTTAAAGAAATGAATCCGTCACAAACTGAATAGCTTTTTGTCTCTATATCTTCAAGTATTTTGATTGTCGGTTCCAAAATAAACTTTAACTTTACGTTTTTATTAATAGTATGAAATTACGCATTCTAGCCATATTATCTGTGTTAACTGTAGTTTTCTATTCCTGCAAATCAAAATCAGCAGGAACTACAACTACTGAAGACCTGTATACTCCCGGGGATGCGCAATTAAAAGCGATCCAGGCAAAGTACGCTGATGTTACTGCCGCAACCTTAAAAGAAGGACACAGTATCTACATTGGTGCCTGCACAAATTGTCATGGTAAAAAGAATATGTACAAACATTCTGAAGCTGACTGGCAAAATGACATAAATCGCATGGCGCCCAAAGCTAAGATCACAGATGCACAAAAAGACGCACTTTGGAAATATGTCTTAGCGATGCGCTTAGCAAAAGGAACACCGTCCAATTAAAACCTGAATTTTCGAATTAAACGTAAATGCGGGTTCATTTAACCCGTAGATAAACTATTGTGAAAACTTTAACAAATAAACAACATATAAAAGAAACTGTCCTGTTATCACTTCCGTTAATAGCGACACAGATCGGTCATGTCTTTACCGGTATGGCAGATAATTATTTTCTCGGACAAATTGGAAAAACAGAATTAGCGGCGGGGGTATTCTCGAATGGCATTTTCGTTCTTTTGCTTGTATTTTGCATTGGGATGAGTTTTGCGTCAACACCATTGGTATCATCGGCACATATTAAAGGTGATGTTGAACGAAAAGCTTTATTATTCAAAAATGCTTTAGTATTGAATCTTTTGGTTTCAGTGATCGCGTTCCTGCTTTTATTTTTTCTGAGTCCATTAATGATCTATATGCAGCAACCACCAGATGTGGTTGAATTGGCAAAACCGTTCTTTAATGTGTTGGTTTTCTCCATGATCCCGATCTCATTATTCTTTACCTGTAAACAATATACTGAAGGATTGAGTAACACGCGCGCTGCGATGTACATTAGTATAATCGGCAACTTATTGAATATAGTTTTAAATTATGCATTGATACAGGGAAAATGGGGTTTGCCTCAATTAGGTTATATGGGCGCCGCGTGGGCAACATTTACTGCGCGTTGTTTTATGGGCATCGCTTTTCTTTGGTATGTTTTTTATAATCCGCAAACCAACGATATAAAAAAGTTTTACAAAAAAGTAAAGTTGGGCGGCGAAGCATTGCGCTCACTTTGGAAGATAGGAATTAACTCAGGTATGCAGTTTACTTTTGAAGTAGCGGCTTTTGTTATCGCTTTATTCATGGCGGGAAAATTCGGGAAAGAACAAATTGATTCGCATGGGATCGCTATTACTTTAGCTTCGTTCACTTATATGTTTGCCAGTGGTATTAGTAGCGCGTCAACCATCCGTGTAAGTAATTTGGCTGCAACAAAGAATGTTGCGGAGATCAGAAAAGCAGGAAACATGGCTGTGCTGTTGGTTTTGGCATGTATGGGATTCTTTGCTTTGATATTTACTGTATTCAGTAATGTATTGCCGGGATTTTTCACGAATGATGCTTATATCTTAGATCTAAGCTCAGACTTACTTTTGATCGCGGCTGTATTCCAGTTGTTCGATGGTTTGCAGGTTGTTTCCATCGGAATGTTACGTGGTATGGAAGATGTGAAATTTCCTACTTACGTTACATTGATTGGTTATTGGATCCTGGCTTTGCCGCTCGCGTATTTCTTAGGTTTCACTTGTAAAATGGAGGTGATCGGGATATGGTGGGCGCTGACGTTTAGCCTGGTATTTGTGGGAATAATTCTTTATTGGAGGTTTAGGAAACTAACGAGAGTCAGAATTTCAACACGGAGTTAAAGGAGTTTTATAGAGTTGTACAGAGACCTCTGTGATCTTTGTATCTCCGTTTCTCTGTGTTGTAAAAGGAAATCTCCCTATTTAAAACTCTGCATATCGCAAAGCTTTTTATAAATGCCATTTTTAGCAATGAGTTCGGCATGGTTGCCACGCTCTGCAATTTCACCGTGTTGTAATACAACGATCTCATCAGCGTTTGCGATTGTACTCAAACGGTGGGCGATGACGATACTGGTTCTGTTCTGCATTAAATTACTTAAGGCATCCTGGACCAATTTTTCACTTTCTGTATCTAAAGCTGAGGTCGCTTCATCTAAAATTAAGATCGGTGGATTCTTTAATACAGCACGGGCAATACTTAAACGTTGGCGCTGACCACCACTTAATTTTCCGCCGCGGTCACCGATATTGGTATGATAGCCTTCGGGTAAAGCGACGATAAAATCATGTGCGTTTGCAATTTTAGCGGCCTGGATCACATTTTCTTCTGAAGCCGTAGTTATTCCAAAAGCGATATTATTAAAAACAGTATCGTTGAATAAAATGCTTTCCTGCGAAACCATACCGATCAATCCGCGGAGTTCTTTTATTTTCAGATCTTTTGTATTTACGGAGTCAATTAATAATTCGCCCTGGTCCACATCATAAAAACGCGGGACCATATCCGCTAAAGTAGTTTTACCACTGCCGCTTTGTCCAACGAGTGCAATGGTTTTTCCTTTAGGAATAACAAGGTTGATATCCTTCAATACATAACCTGAATCCCCTTTACGGTAAGCGAAGGATACATTTTTAAATTCTATTTGCGAATTAAATTCAGAGATAGGTTTAGCATTAGCTTTTTCATGTATGACAAGTTCCGCATCCAGGATCTTGCTGATACGTTCTTCTGATGCTACGCCTTTTTGAATGTTATTATAAGCCTGGGTAATTTGTTTGATAGGAGGGACAATTTGAGAAGCTGCTGCGAAATAAGTAATGAAGGCTGCTGCTGTTAATACACCATCACCTTTGAATACCATATTGCAGCCCATAAATAAAATGAGCATCAATACACCAACTACAACCGTTTCACTGATGGGTGAGGCAAGATCAGTCTTACGGTATACTCTTACTGCTTGTTTGAAAAAGGACTGATTCACTTCTTCAAATTTTTTCTGTACGTAACTTTCGCCTGTAAATGCTTTAATGATCTTTAAACCACCAAGCGTTTCTTCCATGATATTGAAGAGATTCCCAAGGATCTCTTTGCTGCGGATCGAAGTACGTTTCAAACTTTTTCCAATAATACCCACCGTTAATCCTGCAATAGGTAAGAACAATAAAACGTACAAAGTCAGATAACCGCTGATCTTGACCATCATGATCAGGTAAAAGATAATGATCAATGGTTCCCTGAAGATAAGTTCTAATGTTTGCATGATGCTCCATTCAATTTCCTGAACATCACTGGTCATTCTACTCATTATATCGCCTTTCCGTTCATCACTATAATAAGAAAGCGGCAGATTCAAAGATTTTTTCATGAGTTTATTTCTCAGGTCGCGCACCACACCATTCCTGATCGGCGCTAAAAAATACATGGCTAAATACCGGAACAGGTTTTTGAAGAATGTAAGTATAAAAATGGTTATACAAATGAATACGACAGCAGTTGATTTACCAAACTGCAAAATATAAGAGGACATCAGTCCATAGAAATAATTTTTTAAAGACTCACCGCTCAGTTCAAAATGTGTCGGTGCATTTTTCATGGCATCCACATAGAATTGAGGATCCTTTTGAAACAGGAGGTCCATGAAAGGCATTACTAAGGCAATGGACACGACAGAGAAGAGGGAGAACAGCACATTAAAAGCAATATTTAAAGAAGCATAGCCCCAATAACCTTTAATGTATTTAAGAACCGAAAAGAGTTTTCCCATAATGATACAACGAAGATAGCAACAAATTATTACTCCGAAGGAGTACCTACGGTATAAAATTCTCACTATCTTTACCTTATGGAAAGCGTAAGGCAGCAAAAGGTAAATAAACTTATTCAAAAAGAATTAGCGGAAATTTTCAGGGGGGAATCAAAAACTCTTTTTGGAGGGGCTTTTATTACGGTTACCCAAACCAGGGTGAGCCCTGACCTGGGTCTTGCTAAAGTTTATATTAGTATTATGGCTACCAAAGACCGCCAGGCTATCTTTGAATTGGTACAACAGGAAAAAGCAAGTATAAGAAAGCGTCTTGGTAATTTGATTGGCAAACAATTGCGTGTGGTTCCTGACCTAGTGTTTTTCATTGATGATTCATTGGATTATGCTATGAAAATAGAAGAACTCCTAAAAAAGTAGATCTGAATTTATCCTTTCACATAGCCCGGCGTTACCTAGTTTCAAAAAAATCGAATAACGCTATTAATATCATTAGCTGGATCAGCATTGTGGCTATTGCTTTAACTACCGCGGCTCTTGTTATTATTTTGTCGGCTATGAATGGTTTGACCGGAGTAGTGGCAGGCCTTTACAACGCTATTGAGCCTGATCTTAAAGTAATGCCCGCTAAAGGTAAATTCTTTATAGCTGATGATGACTTCATGGCGAAAATAAGATCAACACAAGGCGTTAACCAGGTCTCAGCTTGCATCAGCGATAATGCTTTAATTAAGAGTGGCGATAAGCAATCTATCATAACTATTAAAGGTGTTGATGATAATTTTAAGATAGTTACGCGTTTTGATTCTGTTATTAAAGAAGGTTCTTTTCATTTGAAACATGGCAAAGACCGTTTCGCAGTTTTCGGGAGAGGGGTGGCTAACCAATTAGGAATAAACGTCAATAACCTTATCGAGCAAGTGGCAATTTATAGTCCGAAAAGAGGGCAGGAGGAGAGCCTGAACCCGGATGATAATTTTAACCAGAAATATGTTTTTCCTTCGGGTGTATTCTCATTGAATGATGATTTTGATTTTAAATATGTGATCGTTGATATTGACCTTGCTCGTGAATTGTTAGATTGTACGAATGAAGTTTCTTCTGTTGAGATCAGTTTAAATAAGGGCGCGGATATGGAAGACGTGCAGCAAGAATTAACTTCTGTATTGGGAGATAAATTCATAATTAAGAACCGTTACCAGTTGAATGATGTTCTGTTTAAGACGCTGGAATCCGAAAAACTCTGGACCTTCATTATCCTGGCCTTTATATTGATCATTGCCACTTTTAATATAATAGGAGCGTTAACTATGCTTATTATAGAGAAGAAGAAAGATATCAAGACTCTGTATTGTCTTGGTGCCGACAATACCTTAATAAGCCGAATTTTTATGGGCGAAGGTTTTTTAATTACTGCGATCGGTGCTGCAATAGGTTTATCTATCGGTTTAGTAGTTTGTCTGCTGCAAATGGAATTTCATTTTGTTGAATTCAATGATCAATATGTAATTCCTTATTACCCGATCGATCTCCAGGCAAAAGATTTTGCCTGGATCATTTCTTTAATTATGCTGATCGGTTTCTTCGCTGCTCTTTATCCTGTAAGGGTTTTTACCCGTAATGATTTTGTGCATGAGAGTAATTAAGTGTTTTATTGGTTTGTTCTTGTTGGTTAGCGGTGTAAAAGCTCAGAAAACTTCTACTGTTTTCATTGATAGTGTCTCAGTAAAAATAAACGATAAGATCATATATGATCAAAATAGAACATATCTGAAATTTCTTCCCAGCAATAAAACTTCCGCTTTAACCCTCTTTGATGATGGAACTTATAAACTTCAACTGGAGTTTCCGGCTTATTTGCTTGGCGATTACTTTTATCTAAGACCTCCGGATGTAAAATTTTTCAAGAACGATGTTCTGCAGGCTTTAGCAACAGAGGAATTAGACGCCGGGAGTTCAGAATGGACTTGTTCAGGAGTTCATGATGAGAGATATAAAATTACTCCTATAAATAATGGATTGGATAAAAGTAATACGGAAATCCTTCTGAGATTCAGGTATTTCGGATTCGCGCCTAAAGACACAACGAATTATCAATATAATTACAGGCAGGGGGAGTGGATAGGATTTTACGACGGAATAAAGGAAATAACCATTAATTACCAATTGGATATAAAGGATGGAAAAGCGACGGTCGTTTATAATGATGGAACAATTTACAAGTCGAATTTTGTGAATGGCATTGTAGATGATTTTGGGTATGGAATATTTGAAAGCAGAAAAAAAGCAAAATATTTAATTCCAAATATAGTGTCCAGGTCTTGTGATGACAAACTTTCTTCCCTTTATATGGAAAAGGGAAAGAAATATAAAGAAATAAGCAGATACGACAGGTTAAGCGTGTTTTTTGAAACAAGAGGAATTAAAACAGATAGCGTGGCTTATAATGTACAGGGAGACATGGTAACTATTATGGATGATACTATGATCATTCATAGCGAAGAATTGGAAGTTCATGACTACTATAAAAGAAATACAGACCCATTTCATTTCTATTATAAGAACATACCCAGGCGTTTTCAAAAGATCCCACTGAAAGACATTACACTTATTAAAAAAACCAGGCCTGTGTTGCAAACTTCTGTGATTTCGTTGACCTTACTTTCATTAGTATCTGCAATTGTGGTTTCTCCACTTGTTTCAATACAAAAGGACGGTTTTAATGCAAATAGATTTCGGAAGGTCTCAGGAGTTTCTTTGGGAATAGCTACGATCTCTGTTAGTACCGGTGTATTGTTTGGAAGTAAGAAATTCTTGGTCAAGCCTACTTCAAGAGAACGGAATGTTTGGAAAATGTCACCAGATTATGAGTAATAGGTAAACAAAAAAGCCCCTCATTTCTGAAGGGCTTTTTTGTCAATTATAAATTTATAAGAAGGAGCTTGAGCTGCTGGCGCGAAAGCCCGTGCGAGTCGAAGGCACTAGTTGCTAATGCTGATCTTCTTTTCTAATTCTTCGATATACGCTTTGAAGCGCTTATCAGTATCCATTAAATTATTTACCGTACGGCAAGCATGTAATACAGTTGCGTGATCTTTACCACCGCAATGCATACCGATAGTAGCTAAAGATGATTTAGTCATATTTTTAGCAAAGTACATTGCAATTTGACGAGCCTGAACCACTTCACGTTTACGTGTTTTAGATTTCATGGTATCAATAGCTAAATCGAAATAATCGCAAACTACTTTTTGGATATAATCGATAGATACTTCGCGTGCAGTACTCTTCACGAATTTATCGATCATGTTCTTCGCTAATTCTAAAGTAATAGTTTTCTTGTTCAATGAAGACTGAGCTAATAATGAAATTAAAGCACCTTCTAATTCACGAACGTTTGAAGTGATGCTGTATGCTAAATACTCAACCACTTCTTTTGGTAACTGAATACCTTCGTTATAGATCTTCTTCTCAAGGATAGCGATACGTGTCTCTAAGCCCGGAGCTTGTAGGTCTGCACTAAGGCCCCATTTGAAACGGCTTAATAAACGCTGCTCGATGCCTTGAATGTCAACAGGAGCGCGGTCTGCCGTTAAAATAACCTGCTTGCCTAATTGGTGTAAGTGATTAAAGATATGGAAGAACACATCCTGTGTTTTATCCTTACCTGCAAAATATTGCACATCGTCAATAATAAGAACGTCTATCATTTGATAGAAATGAACGAAGTCGTTTTGATTATTGTTACGGATGCTCTCGATGAATTGAGTAATGAATTTTTCTGACTGAACGTAAAGAACCGTTTTGTTCGGGTGATTCTTCTTTACTTCGATACCGATAGCTTGTGCTAAGTGAGTTTTTCCTAAACCAACACCACCATAAATTAATAATGGGTTGAATGCGTTCCCGCCCGGCTTTTGTGCTACTGCGAAACCTGCGCTGCGTGCTAAACGGTTACAATCGCCTTCTACAAAATTATCAAAGCTATAGTTAGGGTTTAACTGGGATTCTACCTGAACCTTTTTTAACCCGGGAATTACAAATGGATTTTTAATCGGATTAGCGCTCACGTCTATTGGCATAGATACATGAGGATTCTTCAAATTGGTGTTGATGTTCGGTAACTTAAATGTGATCGGGGTTTCTGTCTTGCCTGTGCCATTATCCATGATAATGTTGTATTCTAATCTGCCTTCAGTACCAAGTTCTTTACGAATCACTTTTTTAATGAGGGTGATATAGTGCTCTTCAAGCCATTCGTAAAAAAATTGTGAAGGAACCTGGATGGTTAGAATACTTTCAGCTAATCTAACAGGCTTAATCGGATCAAACCATGTCTTGAAGTTCTGCGGACTAACATTATCCTTCACAACCTCTAAACAATTGCTCCAAACCTGTTCTGCTGTTTTCTCCTTCATAATTGTAAATAAGTTTTATGGTTTATATATTGAGTAAAAATGATATTAACGTGTAATTGTTTGTAAATATACATTGTTTATTTATTTACGCAACAAATTCCCTCAAAAAAAAATTTTTTAAAAAAATCGTGATTTGCTTGGATATTTAAATATTTTGTTTAGTCCCCTGTTGAAACAGCTTTTCTCCTCTGAAATTGAAGAAAACATCAATGCGTCCCAACCAAATTCCGGCCCAACCTACTTGTGTAATTAAAGTTTGTTTTCCGATTGAATTTGTGGTAATTACGGGCTCGTTCAAAAAGGTATGCGTATGGCCTCCAATTACTAAATCGATATTTTTAGTTTGAGGAACGAGTGTTACATCACTTATTTTTTTCGAATCGTATTTATAACCTAAGTGGCTCAGGCATATAACATAATCACAATTCATATTATGTTTTAAATGATGTGCTGTAGTGTTGGCACAAGCAACGGGATCAGTGTACTTCACATTTCCATAGAGGTGTTTTGGTACAAGTCCTTCAAGCTCAATACCAATTCCAAATACACCGATTTTCAATCCGCTCTTATTAAATATCTTGTAAGGTTGTATCTTTCCGGTGAGTGCTGTATCGGAAAAATCGTAATTGCAATTCAGAAAAGAAAAAGAGGCATGCGGCATTTGGGTAACAATATTTTCTATGCCCATATCAAAATCATGATTTCCGAAAGTGGCGGCATCGTAACCCATTTGGCTCATGAGTTTAAATTCCAATTCACCATGATAGTAATTGAAGTAAGGTGTTCCCTGGAAAATATCTCCTGCATCAAGTAAAAGAACGTTCTCTTCTGTTTTACGAATTTCCTTTATTAAAGTTGCTCTTTTTGCAAAACCTCCTTGCCCCGGATATTTCGGGTCATTATCCGGAAACGGTTCAATGCGGCTGTGCTGATCATTCGTATATAAAATAGTGAGTTGCTTTATTCTCTTTTTACTCGCCAGGTCATTCGCCAAAGCATCAAATCCCGAAAGCGCAATTGTGCCTCCGATAAAGTACTTTAAAAAATCACGCCTATTTTGAAATTCTGACATCACTATTTCTCTCCGGAATAATATGTTTGTTAATTTTTGTTAGCGTCAGGCAATAGTTGATCATCACATCACGCAATTTTAATTTTGTTGTTTCATAAGAAATCGGTTGAGCAAAAAAACTGCAATTGTCTCCGCCCATTGCTAAATAATCAGTGGTCACAACATAATACTCGTGTTTAATATTAAATGGGGATCCCCAAATTTTTATATCCAAGGCTTCCTTATCTTTCGAAGTGAAACTTAAATTACGGCTGATCAATTTTTTGTCCTTTATCATTGAATTGATCATTTCTATTATTTTCTCACCTGAGATCTTTAGAATGACGACCTCGTTATCGAAGGGCATCAATTCGAAAATATGACCTTTTGTAATTTCACCTGCAGGAAGGTTATTTCGTAATCCCCCTCTGTTCAATATCACAATATGTTTGCCTGCCAGCTCATTTTTATTGACCCTTACATAGTCGTCTACGGTCCCGCATGCGAAATTTCCTAATGAAACGTCATTTCCGTCCTTGGTTAAGTTACTGTCGCTGTAAGCGATCACCTGTTTCATTTCAGAGTCAAGCTTCTGTTTATAGGGAAGTGCGCTTAAAAGGGCTATAGAGTCGTTTTTAGAGCTTTTTACCTCGTAATGGGCTGGTTTTACCTCAGAAACATGAAAATGTCGGTTACAGGCGCTTAAAACAACCAGGAATAAACTGTATCTTAAAAGCCTGATCATTTATAACATTTATATTTGCTATCCCGAAGGGAAGTTCCAAAGGAATGCCCTTGGCACCTTCGGCTAAAATACAATTTTATGATCAAAGCTGAAGTTAAATTAAGGGTAAGATATGGTGAGACCGATCAAATGGGGTATGCGTATTACGGGGTATATGCCCAGTATTACGAGGTAGGCCGTGTTGAGACCATGCGTGTTCTTGGCTTTAGTTACAAAGATGTGGAAGCGAAAGGGATCTTGATGCCTGTAAGCGAATTTATAGTTAATTATAAAAAACCGGCTTACTACGATGATGAGGTTACGATTATAACCACAGTAAAGGAAATGCCAAAAGGTGCAAGGATCACATTTGATTACGAGTGTTACAACCAGCACAAAGAATTATTGAATACCGGAAAAGTGGTTCTTGTATTCATAGATAAAGCTAAAAATAAGCCCTGCGCGGCTCCCGAATGGTTCGTTTCAGCGGCCCAAAAATATTTTAAATAAATAGAGGTAAAATCGTTAAATTCGCATCTCTTAATTTACCATGACAACAGCTACTAAAAAAATTCAAATGGTTGACCTGAAAGGTCAGTATCTGAAAATAAAAAAGGAAGTGGATGCAGCGATCGCTGAAGTGATCGATAATACGGCTTTCATTAATGGTCCTGCCGTAAAAGAATTCGCGGCCGACATGGAAAAATACCTGGGTATAAAGCATGTGATGCCGTGTGCTAATGGTACCGATGCTTTGCAAATAGCAATGATGGCTCTGGATCTGAAGCCGGGGGATGAAGTTATCACAGCAAGTTTTACTTATGTGGCTACAGCGGAAGTTATCGGATTATTAGGACTGAAACCGGTATTAGTGGATGTTTATCCGGATACGTTTGATATCAATATTGAAGCAATAGAAAAAGCAATTACTCCAAAAACAAAAGCAATTGTTCCTGTACATTTATTCGGACAATGTGCTGATATGGAACGAATAATGGCTGTTGCTAAAAAGCATAATTTGTTTGTGATTGAAGATGTGGCACAAGCGATCGGAGCAGATTATACGTTCAGTGATGGTAAAAAAGCAAAAGCAGGAACGATCGGAACCATTGGTTGCACATCATTTTTCCCCAGTAAGAATTTAGGTTGTTATGGTGATGGCGGAGCTATGTACACGAATGATCCTGATCTTGCAGCAAAAATGAAAATGATCTCGCATCACGGACAAAGTGTACAATACGTGCATGATGTTTTAGGTGTGAATTCAAGATTAGATACTATACAAGCAGCGGTGTTAAAAGTGAAATTGAAACATTTGGATGAGTATGCTGCAGCAAGAAACAAAGCAGCTAACTATTATGATAAGGCGCTGGCAAACCACCCAAAATTAAAAACACCGAAGAGAGTAAAGAATTCAACCCACGTGTTCCATCAATATACTCTACAACTGAATGGTGTGGACAGAACAGCCTTAAGAGAGTTTTTATCCAATAAAGGAATTCCGGCGATGATCTATTATCCGATTCCTTTGCATATGCAAAAAGCTTATAAGGATGACAAGTATAAAGCAGGCGATTTTCCGGTGACTGAAAAATTATGTGCAAGTGTATTATCACTACCGATGCATACAGAGTTAGATGAAGACACTCTGAAATATATTACAGACTCAGTATTAGAATTCTGCAAATAACAATTAGAAAAATTATTTTATGAAGATCGCAATAGTAGGAACAGGTTACGTTGGATTAGTTACAGGTACTTGTTTTTCAGAAGTAGGTGTTGATGTTACTTGCGTTGACATCGACCAAAAAAAGATCGACAACTTAAACAAAGGTGTTCTTCCGATATACGAACCCGGGTTAGAAGAAATGGTGATCCGTAATTCTCAAAAGCACCGTTTGCATTTTTCTACATCACTAAAAAATAGTATTAAAGATGTAGAAGTTGTTTTCATCGCAGTAGGAACTCCTCCTGATGAAGATGGTTCTGCGGATCTTAAATATGTATTAGGTGTTGCTTCCTCTATCGGAGAGCATATGACAAATCCATTGGTAGTAGTAACAAAATCTACGGTTCCTGTTACCACTGCTGAAAAAGTCAGAGGTGCTGTGCAATCTGCTTTAGATAAGCGCGGGGCAAAAATTGATTTCTATGTTGCATCAAACCCTGAATTCTTAAAAGAAGGAGCGGCTATTGAAGATTTCATGAAACCTGATCGTATCGTTGTTGGTACTGATAGGAAAGAGGCGGAAGAGATCATGAAGAAATTATACAAACCGTTTTTAATGAACGGGCATCCTATTATTTTCATGGATATCCCTTCAGCGGAAATGACTAAATACGCCGCGAATGCTATGTTAGCTACAAAGATAAGTTTCATGAATGATGTTGCTAATCTGTGTGAGATCATGGGTGCAGATGTGAACATGGTCCGTAAAGGAATTGGAAGTGATACACGTATCGGGCAAAAATTTATTTACCCCGGAGTAGGTTACGGAGGAAGCTGTTTCCCGAAAGATGTGAAAGCATTAATTAAAACCGCGAAGGAACAAGGGTATGATATGCGTATCCTTAATGCTGTTGAAGATGTGAATGAAGCTCAGAAAGAAGTGCTGTTCACCAAAGTAAAAAACCATTTTAAGAACGATCTGAAAGGAAAGAAATTCGCATTATGGGGATTATCTTTCAAGCCAAAAACAGATGATATGCGTGAAGCACCATCATTAGTTATTATAGAGAAATTATTGAAAGCCGGCGCTTCAGTTATTGCTTACGATCCGGTTGCCATGCATGAAGCGCACCGAATTTTAGGAGATACGATCACTTATACGGATGAATTAAATGATACTCTGAACGGTGCAGATGCTTTATTGATCATCACCGAGTGGCCTGAATTCCGGGTACCTGATTTTGATGAATTAGGAAAACGTTTAAAGAATAAAGTATTATTCGACGGCAGAAATATCTTCGATCCGGTTGAAATGAAAAAAATGGGATACGATTATTATTGTATCGGCGTAAAAACCAATTAGCCAATTTGACAATTTGTCGATGTGACAATTAAAAAATGGATACACGAAAAGAAAATATTATAGTTAAGCTGACTTTCGAGTTCGCTTTGGATATTGTCACTTTATCGGATCTTCTTGAAGAAAACAAGAAGTATGTTATCGCTCGTCAAATTCTAAAATCAGGGACTAGCATTGGTGCAAATGTTAGGGAAGCACAAAATGCAGAAAGTAAATCGGATTTTATTCACAAAATGAAAATTGCTTTAAAAGAAGCTGACGAAACTCAATATTGGCTTGATATTATTCAGCAGTCTGAAGGGTATCCAGATACCAAATTGCTAAAAGAAAAGATTAATTCAATTGATAAGATACTTACTAAAATAGTAAGCTCTTCTAAAACAAATATAAAACCATTGTCAAATTATCAAATTGACAAATCGACAAATTAGTTATTATGAAAAGAGTACTCATAACCGGAGCGGCTGGTTTTTTAGGATCACACTTATGCGACCGTTTTATTAAAGAAGGCATGAGAGTTGTCGCGATGGATAATTTAATTACCGGCGACTTAAAAAACATTGAACACCTTTTTAAGCTGGAGCAATTCGAGTTCTATCATCATGATGTAAGTAAATTCATTCATGTTCCGGGCGATCTGGATTATATCATGCACTTTGCTTCTCCGGCAAGTCCGATCGATTATTTAAAAATTCCTATCCAAACTTTAAAGGTTTCTTCATTGGGGACTCATAATGTTTTAGGATTAGCAAGAGTGAAAAAGGCAAGGGTTTTAGTTGCATCAACCAGCGAAGTTTACGGCGATCCTCACGTTCATCCGCAACCTGAAGAATATTGGGGACATGTGAATACAGTTGGTCCGCGTGGTTGTTATGATGAAGCAAAACGTTTCATGGAAGCAATGACGATGGCCTACAATAATGTGCATGGTGTTGAAACCAGAATTGTGAGGATCTTCAATACATATGGTCCGCGCATGCGACTGAATGACGGACGTGTTTTACCTGCATTTATCGGGCAAGCTTTAAGAGGGGAAGATCTAACTATGTTTGGCGATGGTTCACAAACACGCAGTTTCTGTTATGTGGATGATCTTGTTGATGGTATTTACCGTTTGTTAATGAGCGATTATCATTTGCCGGTTAACATTGGTAATCCAAGTGAAATTTCTATAAAAGAATTTGGTGAAGAGATCCTGAAATTAACAGGAGCAAAGCAAAAATTAATTTCTTTGCCATTACCGAAAGACGATCCAAAACAACGTCAGCCAGATATCACAAAAGCAAAAGCCATTTTAGGCTGGGAGCCAAAAGTGAACAGGGCAGAAGGTTTAAAGATCACTTACGATTACTTTAAGTCTTTATCAAAAGAAGAACTTTCTAAAACAGAACACAGGCAATTCAGTTAAGCGTTGAGGTATTTATTAGTGATATCATTCTTTGTAGCCTCTGTTGTAAACGGACAAAGTGATTCAAAATATAAATACAGTAAGGCTTTATTAGAAGGGAAATGGTATGTTGTAGCCACTAATTTCCCAATGTGGCTGGACAAGAAGAATACTGATCCTAATTTTAATTACACCAATTTCAGGGAGAAGAAAGGCAAATTGATCTTTGATGATTGTGTGATGTATTCTAAAAATAAGTCTCCCAAAAAGATCAAAGGGAAAGACAAACAAAAGCATTCTGACGAATTAAAATTCGCTTGGCGAGGAAAAGGTTTGTTAGCCCTATTTAAAAGTAATTGGAGAGTTATTGCAAGCGATAAGGAGGGGCGTTGGATAGTGATCTATTCTACGAAAACATTAGTGAGTCCGGAAGGAGTTGACGTTATTGCAAGGAAAAAAGATCTTTCTGAGAAGGAGATCCATAGTATCCTGGCGCATCTCGATAAGAAATACATTAAAAAACCAATTCAGGTACTGCAATGATCCGTCACTATGATATAGTTGTAAAAGGAAAAGTTCAAGGTGTTAGCTATCGATTTTCTACTCATCATAAAGCCATTGAACTCGGTTTAACAGGATTAGTTAAAAATATGCCGGATGGTTCGGTATTTATTGAAGCTGAAGGAAAAGAGGAAGCCATCAATAAATTGATAGAGTGGTGTTATTACGGCCCGCCAAAAGCTAAAGTTTCAGAGGTAAACGCTACCGAAGGCGAAGTAAAGGGCTATAGGAACTTCGAACTGAAGCGTCTCTGATTATTTGATAAGGTAAACCCCAAACGGAATTTCTGTAACTTTAATTATTAAAAACCTGCTGTTTAATAGTTTAAAATACATGTAACATAAAGCTTTTGAAGCAGTGTAACTTTGTTATAATGGATTTTGATTATTTTAACTGGATCATTTTACCGCTTCTTATCTTTCTGTCGCGGCTGGCTGATGTGTCGTTAGCAACACTTCGTCATATTTTCGTTTCCAAGGGTTACAAAACATTAGTTCCCATTCTTGGTTTTTTTGAAGTTTTAATTTGGCTAATTGCTATTCGTCAAATTTTTAATAACGTAGATAATTTAGCCTGTTATATTGCCTGGGCAGGCGGTTTCAGTGCAGGAACTTATTTAGGCATGTACATCGAGGAAAAATTAGCTCTTGGTATGCAGATCATCAGAATTATCACTCACGAAAATACAGATGAACTTATAGAAGCATTCAAAAAATACCAACAAGGTGTTACAATAGTTGACGGACAAGGAGCTATCGGCCCCGTGAAGGTAATTTTTACAGTTGTACGCCGCACTACTAAAAATGAAATAATAAAATTGATACACGAGCATTCACCGGATGCTTTTTATTCTATTGAAGATGTGAAAAGTTCTTCCCACGGTTTTTTTAAGAATGGAAATAATTCTTCCGCTTTTAAAAGAATGTTCTCTTTATCTAAATAAAGTGATCTGACCGGTACGCGGTACTTTTTTACCGGTATTCTTCTCTATAGTTTCTATCCTGTAAATATAAATGTCATCCGGACATAAATTCCCTTTGTAACGACCGTCCCATTTCGCATTTACATTAGTACTGGTAAAAACAACGTTGTCCCAGCGGTCTTCAATAGTGATACTGTAATAACTGTACTCGCAGGTTAAGTGAGGATAGAAGTAATCATTCTTTCCGTCTTCATTCGGTGTAAAACTATTTGGAATTAAGATCTCGCAATCGCAGGCTTTTAATTTCACATTAACGCTGTCAACGCTGATCCCGCACATCTTACTTTCTGTTTTTACCCAATATACGCCTTCTTTATGCGGAACTATACTATTCGCTGTTGAACCATTGTTCCAGACTATTTTACTTCCTGCAGCCGGTTTAACACTGAGTACTTTATTCTCATCACTCATGCAAAATGTAACTTCATTACCGAAACTTGGAACTGAGGCTTTATAAAAACTAACATTGATATTATTCGTGATGGCACAACCGTGATTATTAATTTTTACGGTATACTTTCCGGCTGTTTCTACACGGATCCTTGGTGTGGTCTCGTCTGTATTCCACAAATATGTATATGCGGTGTTTTTTATCCCGATAAGTGCGCTGTTACTGTTACAGATCAAAGTGTCATTCAGTTTTAATTTTGGCCGCTCGTAATACTTTACATAAACACTATCCGTATAAATAGTATTATTACTGTTGATCCGCAGGTAATATTTTCCTTCTTCACGCGCCGGTAAGATCTTGTAATTATCCTTAATAGCAGTCGGCGTTCTCCAGTGATAAAAAGGATTTTTTCCGATCGAATTGCTTTTTCCTTCTAAAAAAGCAGTATCGCCCCTGCAGATGCCAATGGTATCCGGCAGCAAATTGACCTGCGCTTTGCCTGCAAAACAGAAGAATAGAAAAAGGTATGTGATTATTTTTTTCAGTTTACAGTTCAAGTGTTATAGTTATGATAGTTCCGTGATCTTTAGGGTTAAGGACACTTTTGTCTTCCATCTTCACATTTTGTTTTTTATTATAAAGCTTAGAGTTCAGTTCCAGGATATTTGAGATGGTTGATGTTCCCAACGATTTGTGGCTGCTCTTAGCATGTTCTTTAGCTTTTATCAGGCCGATACCATCATCCTGTATAGTGATCAGTAATTCATTTTTTTTGCTTTTCCTGAAGCTGATAGTAAGTGTTCCGTGTTCGTGTTTAGGTAAAATACCGTGAATAATGGAATTCTCTGCATGCGGCTGAATGATCATGTTTGGGATCGAGATATCATCTATATTAATTGAAGGATCAACTTCAATTTTAAAATCAAATTTATTTTTGAAACGCTCTTTCTCAAGATCCAGGTAATAATTTAAACGTACCACTTCATCCCGTAAAGTAATTTGGCTTTGTGCCGCTTTCTCAATGATCATACGTATAAGTCGCGAGAATTTGGCAAGATATTCACTCGCCATCAAACTATTGTTCGTGTTAATGTAGTTCTGGATAGAAGTTAAAGAGTTAAAGATGAAATGCGGACTTAATAAAGAGTTCATGGCCTGGTGCTTCAGTAAATTGATCTGTTGTTCATCTGCGATCCGCTTCTTGGCCTTACGTTTTACATTCTTTACCCAGAAGTAGCTGACAGTAATTATCAAAAATAATGCCGCAATACTTACAAAAATGTAAAGTCCGCCTGTTTCTTTAAAGGATTCTTCTTTTTCGAGGTCAATATTTACCGGAGCACTCCAGTTAATATTATCCAGTGAGCTTATTATTTGAATGCTGTGTTTACCACCTTCCACTGAAGGGAATGTCAACTCAAAATCTGTAAATGAAGTAAATTGCCCTTTATCTTTCTTGTATTTAAAGGATTGTTTATTTGGCTTATTAAAAACAGGACTGGAAAATTTAATGGTCAGATCGCTTTGAGATGCTTTTAATTTTAATAACCCGGTCGTGTAAGGTACTTCTACACCATCAATGATCAAAGAGGTAATACGTATTCCATCCGGCTTAAACCGCGTTGCTATCAGTTCTTTTGTATCTGCAATTGAAATGCCCCTGTCAGTTGCAATACAAGCTGTGGCGCCGCTGAAAATAACATCGTTGATAGTATTGGATAAAAGGCCTGAAGATTTATTATATTTTGTGATCGGGTTAAGGTCCATATCACACATGAATAAACCATTCAACGTAGCAAGCCAGATGTGGTTATCGTAAGCTTTTATCTTCTTAACTGCGGTTAATTTTATTGTACCCGAATTTGTTTTAAGCTCACTGATCAGTTTCTTATCTTCATAGATACTTAATCCTCCTTCGTGGGCAATGTAAACTTTATTATTGATGAGACAAATATGATTGACAGGAAAATTAAATATTGAATCGGTACTATTACTGCGTTTTTTTGTAGACTGATCAGCGATCGTTAAACCATTAGACGTGCCAATGAAAAGCAGGTTATCCTTTTTCAGTATAGAAGTGACCTTAGTTCTGTAATCCGGAAAAGACAAAATTGTATCAAACACTTTTCCTGTTGAGATATTGAACTTATAAATGGTCCCTGCATCAACCATCAAAGGCTCTTTTCCATTATCGGACAAGTAAACGTATTTAGACTCGATGGGATTGAACCTCAAAATATTCTTCCCGCTTATTAAACTTTTTTTTGTGGTACTGAAAGTTCCCTGTACGGAATAATAATAGTCGTTTTGATTTGAAACAATATTGTAAATAGGTTCTGAGAAACTTTCATCCGGGCCCGAAAGGGTTTGTAAACCGTAGGTTTTGTAATTGAAGCCATACAATCCATTACTTGTCGCTGTAAGGATGTAATCATCTCTCACAGCAACTTCATTCACAGTAAGGTTCTTATCTTTTATGCTGAATGAAAAATTATTTAAGAATGGATTTTGGATAAAGTATACCCCATCATTGAACGTGCTCACCCAAATGTTCTCATCATTGTCTTTTGAAATGCTATTCAATACCGTTGTTGAAATATTAAGATTCTCAAAAACATCATAGGTTTGGTTATTCTCAAATAGGAAAAGGGTATTATCAGGTTTGGTAGTAAACCAAAATCGACCGAAACGGTCTACATTTAGTTTACGGATCGGTTTTGCAAAATCAATTAGAAAGGTCTTGGCTGCTTTGAATTTCGGAAAGTATTCTTTATCCACCCTGTAATTTTTATCGAGTACAATGATCTTATTGTCGGAGCCGATAACTAAATTTCCTTCTTTATTGTTGGTGATCGAATAAACGGGAATATCCTTCAGTAATTTTATTTTAACTTGTTTAGGCCCTTCTAATAAATAGATCCCATCTGACCGCCCGATATAAACTTTGTTGTCCGCATTCTTAAAAATGCAATAGGGCGTATTGAAATCGAGATCGTTTTTTTTCCGGATACCATCCCCGAAAAATTCTTTCGTTTTTAAATTGACACAACCGAAGGTGGCCTCTGGAATGAGATTGTAAGCATAATCACCGCTGATCTGGATCTCATCAGTTGATTTACCGCCGAATTTCAGATCTTCATTTTTTTTTGCTGTGAAAGTTTTAAGGTCCACTTCAAAAGCGCCCTCGTCATTCGATACTAAAAGCTTATCACCGTTGAAATTGATGTTGCGGATATAATTGGTCTTTAGATTCCTTACCCGTAACTGAATGAAATTATAACCATCGTAAGAGTAGATCCCGTTGGCAGTTGCAAAATACATTAACGACGAACCCGGTGATTGCTTAATTGCCCATACGTTAGTGTTGTTCAATCCGTCTTCCGGACCGTAATGCTGGTATGTGAACGATTTATCCTGTGCCTTTAAAAGACAGGAGAATAGAATAAGTAAGCAGGGCAAATATGATCTGAAGTTTGCCAAATAAGGGCTATCCCGTTGAGGAATAAAGGTACTATTTATTTAGGAGAAACAGAGCGGTTTTTAATGAAATCGGCGAACTCCTGAACACGTGCTTTCGAGATCTGAACATGAGTACCGTCACTTAAAATCACTTCTCCACCTTCGTTGTTCGAATACTCTTTAATATAACTGACGTTAATTAAAGTAGAACGATGAGAACGGAAGAAATCTGTTGTAGGTAAAATAGCTTCAAACTCTTTTAAAGTTTTTGACGCTACAATTTTTTTACCGGTATTCAGATATAGAGTCGTGTAATTATCATTGGCCTCTAGCCAAATGATGTCTTTAAAATCAACTAAATTGAATCCTTTGCTGTGGTTGATAAGCACCATGTTCTTATCCACTTCAGTTTTTGTACTGATACCGCCTTTTGCTTCGTAATGCTGGATCACTTTACGGATCGCCCCCTGAAGTTCACCCAGAATAAGCGGCTTCATTAAATAATCAGTCGCACCTGCTTTTACAGCATTGATACCATGCTCACTATAAGCAGTTAAGAACACCACACAAAAATCACGGTTATAAATACCTTCCAGCATTTCAAAACCGTTCATGCCCGGCATATTAATATCTAAAAAAACCACGTGAGGTTTTAATTCCTGGATCTTTACTTTTCCTTCAGGACCGCTTCCCGCTTCGCCAACAATTTCAATTTCTGGACAGTAATTCGACAGCATGTTTTTGGTATTACTGCGGCTGTTCTCTTCGTCATCAACTATTAAAGCACGATATTTTTGCATAATTCTGGTATTATAGTTTTTTAAAAACTGTTTCTTAATTTAAAATTGCCGGTTCTATTAACATTCGTAAATTTCGGGTTTAGTGTTTCGTGTTTTTTTGAAAATTAATAGTTAACCCGAAACTTTAAACCCGTAACCCGGAATAGTTTATGCTAATCTATATAAATAATCTTTATAGTTATTAAAAAATTATCGAAAAACGCCTCTAATTACTGAAATAGCCTTACAATTGAGTAAACGGGCATTTACCGTATAATGGGGGAGTGTAAAACCGTGCGAAATCTGTAATTTCACCCTATAAAACCCATATATGAAAAAGCTTTTTTTATTCGTCTCGTTAGCACTTTTTATTGGCCTTAATGCCCAAACCAAGATCACCCTTGAGGATGTATGGGTAAAATCCACATTCAGGCAACAATTCCCTGATGGCTATAACGCCATGAATGACGGGTTACGCTATACCGAACTGGAAGGTGATGACCTGGTGACCTACGAAATTAAAAGTGGCAAAAAAATTGATGTTCTTGTAAAAGGATCAGATGTGAAATTCGATGGTAAAATTCTTCCTTTATCGGGATATAGTTTTAGTCCGGATGAATCAAAGATCATTCTTTCGAAAGAATCAGATCATATTTACCGCCGTTCGTCAAAAGCGTTCCATTATATTTTTGATATCAAATCGAAGTCGTTAACAGAATTAAGTAAGAACGGAAAACAGATGTTCCCGACTTTCTCTAAAGACAGTAAGAAAGTTGCTTTCGTGCGCGATAATAATTTATTCTATAAGAATTTAGAGAATGGTGAAGAGATCCAGGTAACAACAGATGGTGCTAATAATAAAATTAAGAACGGCTGGGGGGATTGGGTTTACGAGGAAGAATTTTCTTTAGCTAATTATTTTGACTGGAGTGATGATGGAAAGTATTTAGCTTTTATCCGTTGGGACGAAACAAATGTAAAAGAGTATAGCATGGATATGTACAATGGCGGTTTGTATCCCGATAAAGTAACTTTCAAATATCCGAAAGCAGGAGAAGATAATTCGATCGTTTCAGTTCATATTTATGATGTAGCTTCTAAGAAAACTGTAACGGCAGATATCGGAGCGGAAAAAGATATTTACATTCCGCGTATCACGTGGACGGCAGACGCTAATTTATGCATCCAGCGCATGAACCGGTTACAAAATAAGATAGAGTTGTTATTTGCAAATGCTGCTACAGGCGCTTCAAAGGTAATTTTAACGGAAGAGGCAAAAACTTATATCGATATCACTGACAATTTAACTTTCCTTCCGGGAAATAAAGGGTTTATCTGGAGCAGTGAGATGGATGAATTCAATCATTTATATTATTATGATATGAATGGAAAATTAGTGAACCAGATCACGAAAGGGAATTGGGATGTGATCGAGTTCAAAGGCTACGATGAGAAAACTGGTACTTTGTTCTATTTATCTACGGAGCGCGGCGCCATTAACCGTGATCTTTACAGTGTAAAATTGAACGGAAGCGGTAAAAAATTATTATCAACCGCAGAAGGAACAACAGAAGCTGATTTCACAAATGGGTTCAAGTATTATGTAAGTTCTTACAGTAATGCCAATACACCAACTGTTTTTGAATTACATACTGCGGATGGAAAATTGGTGAAAGTATTAGAAGACAATAAAGCTTTGGTTGAGAAAATGAAGCCTTATAATTTTTCTAAAAAAGAATTCTTCACATTTAAAACAAGCGAAGGTGTTGAACTGAACGGATGGATGATAAAGCCACAGAATTTTGACGCGGGTAAAAAATATCCGGTTTACATGACCGCTTATAATGGTCCGGGTTCCAACATGGTAAATAACAGCTGGGGTGGCGCAGGATGGGATCAACTATTAGCACAGGAAGGTTATATGGTAGTTTGTGTAGATGGCAGGGGAACTTTAGGCAGAGGCCGTCAATTCAAGCACTGCACGTATTTACAGTTAGGCAAATTAGAAACTATTGACCAGATAGAAGCTGCAAAATACATTGGTAATTTACCTTATGTAGATAAGGCGCGTATAGGGTTCCAGGGCTGGAGTTATGGTGGTTACATGGCATCGTTATTAATTAGTAAAGGAGCGGATTATTTTAAAGCAGCAATTGCAGTTGCGCCTGTTACCAATTGGAAATATTATGATAACATCTATACGGAACGTTTTTTACGTAAGCCCGCAGATAACAAAAGCGGTTATGAGGATAACTCACCTGTGAATTTTGTAAAACAGATAAAAGGTAAATTCCTGTTGGTCCATGGTGCAGGAGATGATAACGTTCATTACCAAAACAGTATGGAAATGGCAAAAACATTAGTGATGCACAATATTCCGTTCGAATTCATGACTTATCCTAATAAGAATCATGGGATCTACGGCGGTAATACTAGATTACACCTTTATACCAAGATCCTGAATTTTGTAAAGCAGAATTTATAAATTATCTTGGCAAGGTAATTGAAAAAGAACCTTGTTATATTTAGCGGAGCCGGAATAAGCGCGGAAAGCGGATTAAAAACTTTCCGCGATTCGGGCGGTTTATGGGAAGAATTCAGGATCGAGGATGTAGCAACACCTGAGGCCTGGAAGAAAGACCCTTCTTTAGTTACGCAATTCTATAATTTACGCCGTAAACAGGTAATGGATGCTGCGCCTAATGATGCGCATCGTATCATTGCTGACCTTGAAAGTAAATTCAATGTACATATTATCACACAAAATATTGATGACCTTCATGAACGCGCCGGCAGTAAAAATGTTTTGCATCTGCACGGCGAGATCATGAAAGTAAGAAGTTCAAGCCATCCTGAATTGGTTTACCCGATAAATCAGTGGGAAATAAGAATAGGGGACAGGTGTGAGAAAGGCTCGCAATTACGCCCCCACATTGTTTGGTTCGGTGAAATGGTCCCTGAAATGGATAATGCCATTGCTGTAGCTGAAAAAGCTGATCTGTTCGTTGTAATAGGTACATCACTTAATGTTTATCCTGCTGCAGGAATTTTGAATTATGTGCCTGCCAAAGCCCCTAAATGGTTAATAGACCCGGGTGATTTCAGTCTCGATTATGTGAATAATCTGAAACATATTAAAAAGATCGCTTCCGATGGAATGATGGAATTCTACCGCGAGTTATTGAGACTGAAATTTTAAGAACCTTCTTTATTTAAAGATCCCCAGGGCTTCTAATTCTTCAAGATAAACACGTCTGCCGTTATATATCGCAGTTACGAAAGCATCGGTTTGTCCCGCTTTTATAACCTTCTTATTGTGTTCAAATGCCTCGCTAAGTTTCAGGAATTGCCCGCCGATAGTAATACGTGTAATGCCATCTTCCAACAATAAATGATCTACCTTCCCGCATTTTTTCAAATGATCCCATTTGTAATTCTTCGGGAATTTATAAGCTGCTACCTGTACACGGAATTCTAATCCGGAAGAAACTATATCACCATATTTCTCGGCATACTTCTGAACTTTTGCCTGTATCGGTGTATTAGCTACGAAATCATCTTTTTTAGGCTCTACAGTTGGAGTTACGGCCGCTACAGTTGGTGTTACAACAGGTTTAGCTGTATCCGGAGCAGTATTGAATTCGATATTGAATTCTTTCTCTGTAAAGTCTGTGATGGCACTGGCATCTACATCTAAAGTTCGTGCAGGAAAATCTTTATAAGTATAGGTTAATTTAAATATTGCACCTGCAGGTAATGTCACGAGGTAATTTCCGGTCGCACCATTGGTTTTTGATTCGGTGAATTTTTTATTGTTTCTTGATGTAACAACAACTTCGATCTTTGCTTCAACAGGTTGGCTATTTAAAGTTACCTTACCTTTAACCAAATAAGTAAGCGGTTTTTTTCCGATATAGCCGGGATTAACTAAATAAATATCTTCTAAGCCAACCCCGCCTTTTTCAGCACTGGCGTAATAACCGGTTTTACCATCAGCAGATAATACATAATACCTGTCATCATCTGTAGTATTGATAGGATAACCAACATTCACAGCGTTCTTAAAAGTAGAATCTATCGGGTTCATAACTGCCTGGAAGATATCATAACCTCCCATGCTGTTCTTGCCTTCAGAACTGTAGAATAAAGTGATGCCATCAGGGTGAATAAAGGGAGCATCATCGTTCAGGTTAGTATTAATTGAATCACCAAGGTTTACAATATTCCCCCATGTACTGTCAGCTGATAAAGAAGCACGATAAATATCACGTCCACCGTATCCGCCTGAACGCTCACTCGAGAAATAAAGTGTTTTTCCGTCTGATGTTAAAGAACAGCTTCCTTCCCACGAATAAGAATTTACTTGTCCTTTTAATTTTTGAGGGACTGTCCATGTGGTGTCATGTAAATAACTCACATAAATATCACCATGATCATCACCGTTATCGCGGTAAACAAATAATTGCTGACCATCGGGACTGATCGCAATAGCCGCATCGTGAACTTTTGTGTTGATGCTTGAGATACCGCGTGGTTTGGTCCATTGATCATTCACTTTTACAGACATGAAAACATCTTCGTAATAATCGCCATAAGCGAAGGGTTGCTGCATTTTATCCTGTCTGCCTCCCGTACTTTCTTTTCCTACATAAGTAAAGATCATAACAGATTCATCGGCTGAAACTACCGGAACGTATTCATCATATTCGGTATTTAAGATGGTACCGGCATTAGTGATCTTAGCGCTGGTTGGTTTCGCATAAAGTTCTTTAGCATTGATAATATATTTTTTTAATTGTTCAGCTAAGATCTTTTCTTCGGGGAAAGTTTTTTTGTTAGCTAGGCATTGGTTCACCATTGCAAGTGCTTCATCAAATTTATAGTTGTAGTGATAGGCACGTGCCATATCATATTCAATACTTTCTGCTTTTTTATTCTTGGCGTAGATAGCACTCAGGTTGGTCAATGCTTCTTCATGTTTATCGCTCCTGGTGAGGCAGCAACGGCCATATACGTATTTCAGGAAATCTTCCTGCGGATGTGCTTTGAACAGATTTTCATAGATAGGTAAAGCAGCTTTGTAATCTTTTTCATCATACATGATCAATGCTTTTTGCATCGAATCCTGCTCGGTCTTTCTCCATTTTTTAGTATTGGTTACTTGCGAAAAAGTAACGACACAAAATAATAGAAAGTAAACTAGTAAACTATTTTTCATAAAATTCGATTTTTCTCAATAAAGATATCTTCACTCCCTTAACGCCTTTTGTCGTTTTGAAAACGAAGTTATTTTGTTTAAATATATCAAAAATTTGATTACTGTCATCCTGTTTCTCGAAAGTTTGACAGAAAATAATGGTGTTTTCTCCTGTAAAGGGTAACCCGGACAGATCTGATTTATTTTCAAGTTCAAATACCTTATGATTCTTTAAATTATTGGTTAAGTTCTTATAGTCTTTGAAATAAGATATATCGAAATAATAAGCAAATAAGGCCGTTACGTCCTTAGTTTGGATAAGGATCATAGGCTTTTTGTTCTCCTGAAGTCTTTTTACAACCAATGAGGCAAGCTTAAAATCCATTGGTTTTGATGGGTTTAGGTTAGCGGAATAGATGGCTAAACAAACGAGTGGGATGACCAACAGAGCAATTAATTTATTGATGTTGGATAGAAAGTGGCTTATCAATATTAAAATGAATGGAACAGTGAACAAGATGTAACGCGCCAAAAATATCGGTTTAAACATGCCAATAAAATAGGTCAGCGCAATGCACATAACAGAAAGATAAACAGAATAGACCAGAACAAGATTTTGATCCTTGGAATTCTTTTTCCTGAGAATAAACGTGGCTGCTAACGAAATGAAAAAGACAGTTAAAAAGATCAGCCAAACTGTTTCACCAAAAAAGAGATTGGCGAGTGCTTCTTTTAATGAGTTGGAATCTGCGGTCTGCAACCAAAATGTTTTGCCTTCTTTATTAAAAGAAAGCATGACCAGGAATTGTTTTTTTGTGAACCGGAGCAACACGAAAAGAAGGAGAATTGCAATTGAGATCCCGAATTGTTTTATGAAATCTCTTTTATAGATCAGGACCAGAACTAACTGGAAGAATAGAATGAGACCCGCAATATAATGGGTATAAATGACAAGGAAATTAACCAGGCCCAACCAGAAGACCGAAAGAAATGTTTTTTTCTCAAGCGCGTGAAAAAAGCAAATTGTAGAAAGAATGACAAGTAAAACTACAAGAGAATAACAACGTGCCTCATGGGAATACTCATAGGAAAAGCCATGAAATGAAAATAACAGAGCTCCAAATAAACCTGTAAGTATATTATAATGTTTCTTTAGGAAATGAAATAAAAGGCAAACTGAAACCGAACTGAATAAAACGCTTAGCAATCTGACATTGAATTCTGATATCCCGAACATCTTAGCCCAAACCCAAAGGCAGTAATAATAGAAGGGCGGGTTGTTATCCCACTCGGACATATGTTTAATGTGTCCAAAATCAATTAGGGTGGCTTTAACGCTCACTATTTCATCATACCAAAAGGGTTCTGCGCCTAAGAAAGAAATCTTAAGAATCAGGTTGCAAATAAAAATGCCAGACAGAAGAATGAAATAACCGGATTTGGAATTGATATTAAGCGACTTAAACATACACCTTATTCAATTTTCATGATTTTAAAGGTCTTGGAATAATTTCCCTCAATTATTTTAATAAAATAAAATCCTTCACTTAAACCGGTCAAGTCTACAGTTGTTTTTTTCTCAACGGATTCTTTTGTTAATATGATTTTACCCAATGCATCTAAAATGTAAATATTGTATTTACCTGAATTTGCATGGCTATAAATACCAACTTCATCTTTTGTAATGGTAGGATAAGCCTTGTAAGATTCAACCTTGTTCTCTAATTCTTTGATCCCGATAAGACTGTTTGCACCAAGTAACGAAACGGTATCCATTTTAAGTAAATAAACATCGGTTAATTCAGCACCGTATCCTTTGGTATATCCAACGCCAATGAATCCTTTATCTTTTGTTTTAGATATACAATAGATCTGGTCATCGTCAAATGATCCATATTTTGTTGCTCCGTTATAAAGGTGATCCTCAAATAGTGAAACCAATGCTTCTTCTCTATGATCTGAGGAAGATTTAATGCTTTTTCTTATATAATGAAAGTAGTTGCCCTTAGAGTGTGCATTGGTGAGATATTGTTCATCTTTTTGCTCATGATAACTGTGAATGAAATTAAATTTATTACCTCCATTCGAATCAAGTATCAGTATCATTGCCCATGTGGAGTCAACTCCAAGAGAATCGTAACCACCGCATAAATGAAAATTATTATTACCCGGATTTTCTTTTATATCGTTAAAAAATTGCTTTTTGTTTCCGGTTCCGTACTTCAATGAAAAAATAGAGTCACCCGCTAGTCCTGTTTTAACCAACCAGGCATTTCCTTTTATATTTCCCATGCTTTTTGTGGTTCCTGCAAAAGCATATTGGTTATTATAAGTTAAGGTGAACGATTTGAACTCATCATCTTCAGCACCGCCGTAGGTATCCTGCCATTGTAAATTTCCATTAAGATCCAGTTTTAAAATATAACCATCATTTTTTCCGTAACCGAAACTGGATGTAGTGCCTGCTACAATTAAACTATCATTACCGGAAGTCGCTTTTACGCAGTAACCAAAATCCCAGTCTAATCCTCCAAATGCTTTTTGCCAGATCAGATTTCCAACCTTATCAGTTCTCACAACCAAAACATCATAGCCGCCATTACCAAATGAATTGGTATAACCAGTGATCACAAATCCTGAATCCGGTAATTGAATTATAGAGCGACCGATATCATTATTAAAACCGCCGTAAGATTTTTCCCAGCGGACCCATCCCATGCTATCTACAAAAGCCAGGTAAGCATCAGTATTACCCATACCGAAGCTTCCTGTTGATCCTGTTACAGCGTATTGACCATTTAATGTTTGAATAACACCATAACCCACATCATGACCAAAGCCTCCAAAACGGGTATAGAATTTTTGCGGTGCTTGTCCGAAAAGAAAAACACTAATAAAGATAAGTATGAATGTTAAGCATTTCTTCATCCTTTGAATTTTTTAGCAATGCTGAAAAATACACCTTGTCCGTATGCTTGTTTAGGCGCAATATAACCTTGCAGGCTATTACTTCCCAATTTCACGAACCAATGCCTTGCATTATAAACCAGTGATAATCCCATATTTAAACGCGTATAACCACCATAACCAATATGAACGCTTATTTGAATGCGGTTTGCGATCTTATATTCAGGTTCAATAAATATATAAGGTTTGTAGTTCGCATGAAAAATATAACGGAAGCCTGTATTGAAAGCGAACTGCCGGTTAAAATTAATTTTATTGATGATAATTAAATTGGTGGGAATATTTGTGTTGAATGATTCCTGCCTTGCATTAGTTGCTTTCCGGATCACACTATCTGTATTTACTTTTTGCAGAGTTGAATCTTTCAGATCAAGGATGTTGTTGATATGATAACCATCAAATTTCAGAATGGAATCGCTGCTGTATTGCAAACTTCTTTCCGACCAGTGGATGAAACCGATGTTGTTGGCGTTCACTGTCAGAACACTTTGTCTTCCTATCTTGCTTTTATATGGTGTTTCGAAAAAGATATCTGCGCTGGCGCCGATCCCGTTAAACGAAAAAATATCTTTTTTTGTACCGGTATCGCTCAGCGCCATGTTGAAATTCGAATTAAAGATCAGCTCTGTTCCATCTGCATTTGTATAGAGTGATGAATTTTTGTTGGCTTTGATATAAAATAATTGTTCACCTTTTAAGAATGAAACTGAGATCCCGATCTTGGCGGTCGAATCTACTTTATGCATGATGATCCCCAATTTTGCTTCCTGGAACCGCAAGGCATTGATATTGGTTCCGCTGAAGTTCGCTGTTTTATCTAAGAACGGTTTGTTGCCATACATCATTAGTGTATAAAAATCCCTTGTATAAGTAGCATTCAGGATCTCCTGGTTTTTGAACCCGACAAGGAAATCATATTTCGGGTTTTTACCAATGAATAAACTGATATCGTAGTTAAGATTGATGCCTAGTTGATTATAACCATGCATTTTTTTCAGCGCGGCATCCTTCATTTTGGTATCAATGTGTCCGCCCAAAATGAATTTATTCATCATCGCATTTTGGATCCCGTTGGTACCTGCATCAAAATCAGCATTAATGGAAACGCTCCTTCCTGTACTCTCATAATTCAGGAATTCACTGTTGTATTGAGACAGCACCTGACCGCCAAACAGGCAAAATGAAAAAAGTATGAGGTAAGATGATCTGAACATGGTTTACTTCTTCTTCGCTTTGTAATTAACATCCAGGCCAAGGATCAGGTCGAGGTTATAGCTATCCAATAATTTAATATCCGGGGGTTGAGGTTGAGGCAAATTGAATTTGGAAACAAATTGGATCTGTTTGCACTTTTTCAGGTTTTGTAATTTCTCTTTTGTGAGTGATATGAATAATTTTGTATATACAGGGGAAAGAACAAGATTGGTCATAACGTCGATGTTTCCTCTTTGTATTACATTTCCCGGAATGTTGAATAATGAATCTATGACCTGTTTCTGTTCATCTAAGATATAACCTTGTAATACGGCATCAAAAGGAAAACCATTGGTACATTGTAAAATAATATTCCCGTAATTGATGTTATCGATCTGTTTCACTGATGTAAGATCAATGGTGCTGTTGGATACTAATTTGAAATAATCAGCACGTATTTGTAACGGCATATCCACATCGGCATAAATATTGATGCCTGTATTTAAAAAAGCAAAATCGTTGGATGCTGAAATATTCCCGAACGGATTCACGACTATTTTTCCCTGGTAGGTCAGATAATCGGGCAGATTTTCTAAGAACGGTTTTAGGTTGGAGTTATTAGTGTTAACTGAAATTGTTTTAACGGAAGGGAAAACAGGATTAGAAAAGTTAGTTGTTTTTCCGGCACGGTTAATATTGATGTTAGATAATCCGGACGCATTAAGTGTAACGGAAGTACTGTTTAACGAATTTACTGAATTGATGTTGGTCAATTGCGCGTTAATGTCAACGCCAAATTCATTTACAATTTTAAAATTAATGAAAGCTGAATTGATCTGAAAATTACTGACCTGTAAATTATTGCTGATGTTGAGTGCAGTTGAATCGTAAGGTATATCTATGTTCTGCTGGCCAAAATAGCCTTCTACATAATATGGAACAAGGTCAGTGTAAGAGATGAGTGCCTCTACACCCTGGTTTGCACGTAGTGTATCGTTCTGGGCGGTAGAAGGAACTTTAATGTCGATGGTTTGTACCAGTTTGTTTATTTTGTTTTGAGTGGATCCTGTAAGCTTGACCTCATAACCGGAAATATCATAATACCTAACGCTGTTATTTGCTCCCGGCGGAACAGTTTCGTTGATAGTGAACGGGAATCCGTATTTAGTTGTGTAAGGTAAAACTAAATTAAAAACGAGGGGTTGGGCATAAGTGTTGCTAAAAACGATCTTTAAGCGGCCATTGTTAATAATGGCTCTCCGTAATTCTACCCCGCCACTGATATTGAAAGGTATTTCCTGTGTTTGGGGGAAACCGATAATGCTGTTCCCGGCTGGTATGTAAAGAGTGCCTGAACCCAATTTAAATCCGTAGGTGATAACAGTATCAGGTAACTCGATCAAAGAGTCTAATTGAAAACCTGCTATCTTCCTGGAAAATGATAAATGTAACAAGCCTGTTGGGTCAGAAGAAAAGAGGGTGTCGCTGAAAAAATTCCTGATGTTTAGTTTGCTTCTTGCAATTGGGGCAACAATATCAACATCCCAATCCGTTTCAAAAGATTTGCGGCATGAAACAATAGTAACAATAAAAATGATAAAAAGGCTTATTTTGTGAATGAAGCGCATTATACAAATATAACGTTTTTTTGAGGTGGAAGGTTGGGTGGAAGCATTGTTAAAACCCCATATTATCAGATAGATATTTAAATTATTGTCATTTTATCAAATTCATAGGAAAACAGCCTTATTTATCCGTAAATTTATATAATGAAATTCTGGCTCTATATTCTCGTTTTTACAGGTCTTTCCCTGACCCTCCATTCGCAAATTTTAAACTATTATTTCGGTAATTTGCATTCTCACACTGCTTATTCGGATGGAAATAAAGATGCCGGTACTACAGGTGTTTCAACTCCTTCTGCAAGTTATGCCTATGCTAAGCTTTCCCAGAATTTTGATTTTATGGGGATATCAGAACATAATCATTATTCATCTTCAAATAATCCGGGGATGTTCAGATCTTTGTACGCTCCGGGTTTAGCACAAGCTGCCGCTTCAAATACAGGAACTTTTTTATGTTTATATGGAATGGAATGGGGGACCAGCGTTAATGGACATGTTATTATTTACGGCGTAAATCAGTTGATTGGTTGGGAAACCTCCGGAGTCCCGGGGAATGCACCGAATTATGATGTCTACAATGATAAAACGGATTATGATGGTTTGTTCACAAAAATTAAAAGCTATCCAAACGGGTTCGCTACTTTAGCGCATCCCGGCAGCACAGAGTTTGGCAATTTATCGAACTCGTCTTATAATCCTATTGCGGATTCAGCAATAGTTGGCTCGGTTTTTAAAAATGGTCCTGCATTCAGTACAGCAACCAACTATTTGGATTTCGCCGGAAGCGGGAGTGATTATTATTTTGAATATTACAGAAAAATTTTGTCAAAAGGTTATCATGTTGGGATCACTTACGATCAGGATAATCATTATACAACTTTTGGACGAACGAATGCAGGTCGTCTTGTTGTTATTACCCCGACTTTAACCGAAAGTAATTTCTATTCTGCAATGAAAAGCATGCATTTTTATGCAAGTGATGATTGGAATTGCAAATTGGATTTTAAGATCAACAGCAGTATCATGGGGGATTCTACTTCAGGAACAGTAAGGCCAACCATAGATGTTACGCATAATGATGGCGATGGTGAGATCGCAGACAGTATTAAAGTTTGGGCAGGGGAAGAAGGCAGCGGATCTTATCCAACAGTTATTAAAGTTGTAAAATCAACAAATACCTTATCGCATACCGACCTGGTTCAGGCCGCTGGAAAAAATTACTACTATTTTATTGAAGTGGTTCAGCAGGATGGTGACAGGATCATTTCTTCTCCTATCTGGTATCGCTTAAGCATTTTTGCAGGGGTTGATGAACTGAACAATAATTTTACATTCTTAGTTGCGCCGAATCCGGTTAAAGGAACATTATATATCAGCACAAGCTTAACATCAAGCTGTGAAATTGAAATTTCAGATGTAAGCGGCAAGATCATTCATTCCGAAAAACTGGAATCAGGGAACGGAATGATCTCAACAGAAAAATTCGCAAGCGGTTTTTATACCGTAAAGATCAGTAATGGTAAATTCATCCAGACCAAAAAACTGATTATCGAATAGACTTCAGGACTTTTTCTAATTGTCCAAGCATATCATCAGTGAAATCAAGATGAGTTACAAAACGTACGGTTTGTTTTCCGAATGCCGCCATCCGGATATTATTCTCAGCTAATTTTTTCTCAAAATCAAGGCTGCTTAATTTAGGATTGATATCGAAGATCAAAATATTTGTATCTACAGGCAGAACAGAATCTACATACGATAGTTGCTTTAATATCTTTTCTATTTCTTTAGCGCGTTTATGATCATCTTTCAAACGTGTTACGTTATTATCCAAAGCATAAATTCCTGCAGCAGCAAGAAAACCTGCCTGCCTCATCCCGCCGCCAAATACTTTCCTGATCTTTCTTCCTTTTTTGATGAATTCTTTTGAACCTAACAAAACGGATCCTGCCGGAGTTCCTAATCCTTTAGATAAACAAATGGAAATACTATCAAATAATTTGCCTGTATCCTGAGTTGATTCTTTTGTTTCAACTAAAGCATTGAAAATTCTTGCCCCATCCAGGTGAAGCGCCAGTTTTTTCTCGTTACATAATTTTTGGATTGGTTTTACCTGGTCAACCGTATAAAAAGATCCGCCGGCACGGTTCACAGTATTCTCTAAACTTACTAAAGAAGTTCTTGTCAGCCAATCAAAATCGCCATTAATGCTTTGTTCAATTTGTTGAGCAGAAATTCTTCCTCTGTCGCCTGTCATTAATTTAGCTTGTACACCCGAATTAAAAGAGATACCACCGCCTTCATAATTGTAAATATGAGAATTCACATCACAGATCAACTCATCTCCCGGTTGGGTGTGTGCTTTAATAGCGATCTGATTCGTCATGGTGCCGCTCGGGCAAAACAATCCTGCTTCTTTTCCGAAGAGAGCTGCAGATTTCTGTTCCAATTCGATCACTGTCGGATCTTCACCAAAAACATCGTCACCAACTTTTGCGTTCATCATAGCATCCATCATGCCTTTGGTTGGCTTTGTAACGGTATCACTTCTTAAATCTATAATCATATCCTGGTTCTTAATTCGTTGTTAATTCATTTAAAGATTTAAAATTTAAAGATGGCAAGCGTAATTTTTGAATTTTGAATCTTCAAATCTTTCTCATTAGCATAAGTCCGTCTCTAACCGGTAACAATAAATTTGTCACGCGCTTATCTTCATTTACTTTTTTATTGAAATCGTGAATAGCTTTTGTGTCCGGATCCATTTCTTTCTCATTCATCACCACTTTTCCGCTCCATAGAACATTATCAGCAATTATCAATCCGCCTTGTTTTACTTTATCAATTACAAGATCGAAATACAAAGCGTAATTACGTTTATCAGCATCAATAAAAACAATATCTAAGGTTTGGGTTAGAGTAGGGATGATCTTCGTTGCATCACCGGCTTTTAATTCAATTTGATTTGCATAAGCAGAACACCGGAAATATTTTGAAGCTATGACATTGGTCTCTTCATTAGGATCGATGGTTATCAGTTTTCCATCAGCTTGTAAACCTTCAGCTAAACAAAGGGCCGAATAACCTGTATAGGTGCCTATCTCAAGAATGTTCTTTGGAGATGCTAACTTAGATATAAAACTCAATACACGTCCTTGTAAATGTCCGCTAAGCATGCGGGGGGACATAGCTTTTAAATGTGTTTCGCGGTTCAATTCATTCAATAAAGCGGATTCAGCTTCGGTGTGTTGCTCACTGTAATTACTTAATGCCTCACTGATGAATTCCATGAATCAAACGTACATTTTTTATTTAATTTTCCAAAGTATGTTTTCTCTAAAAGCTACAAAATAAAGTCGGGATAATTAGTTGATGTTACTACTTCGAACGCAGCTTTTTTATAAGCTTTTGAAAATGCCGCTGGTTTTTTCGGAAGTTTTTTCGGCGAAAATTTAAATTCGAAGGCGTGGAGTTTTTTGTCGTATTCTTCCAAAAGATCTATTTCCTGCTGATCGTATGTACGCCAAAAGTAATAACGCGGAAAATAGTTTCTATAAGTGTTGCGTTTTAATCTTTCCATAAACAGGTAATTTTCCCACAACATTCCTTTTTCATCATCCCTTCGTAATGAAAGTGGATTAAAATCGCCTGTAATGGCATTACGTATTCCATTGTCAATAAAGTACCAACGCTGGCTCTTGCTAATTTCTTTTCTGAGATTATTACTATAAGCACTGACCTTATACAAAACAAATACTTTTGTAAGTAAGTTTAAATATTTTTCTACTGTATTTTTACTTATACCTAAGGCATTACCTATTTCGTTATAAGATACTTCTTTCCCTATCTGGTAAGCGATCATTTGCAAAAGGCTGCTCACTATACTTGCATTTCTAATGCCATCCAGCATTAAAATATCTTTTAAAAGGTATGAGTTTACCATGCCGATTAAATAATTTCGTTTGTCCTCTAAAGAGGGTAGGTGCCATAATTCAGGATAGGAACCATAAATAAGCCTTTCTTCAAGATTTTGTTTCGTTTGAAGTGCATTTTCATATTTTCCGATTTCGCCCTGGTAAAGCGGATATAGTATAAGATTATTGCTTCGGCCTGTAAGAGGTTCTCCAGATACATTTAACATATCAAACGCTGATGAACCTGTTACCAGGATTTTTAATCCCTTAAAAGAATCAATCATTAGCTTTAATTTACGGCCTATATCAGGTATGTTTTGAGCCTCATCTATAACCAATAAATCATTCCCATTTAGTACTCTTGTATAGTTTTTAACGCTTCTTTCAATTAACAGTTGATGCGTTGTTTGGTCTTCTCCGTTCAAAAACAGGTAAGGGCGTTTATAAGCCGAAAGAAAATTTTGAAGAAGCACCGATTTACCCACACGCCTTGCTCCTAACAAAATAGTTACTTTCTGTGGTTTTAAAGCTTTTGCCAGTGCTTCTTGTTGTAAACGCCTGATGTCCATATTGCAAATATACGAATTCTGTTATTATAATGACAAAATTTACATTAAAAATGTCATTATAATGACAAAATTTATATAAAAATTGTCATTATAATGACAATTTTTTCATTTTATTCAAAAAATAAAACCCCTGAAGCACGAAAACATCAGGGGTTTTAAAAATTTAAATTTGATTATTGTGCCGCTTGCTGTTCGTCCGGGATAATTGTTCCGTCAACTAAGATACGTCCGCAATGTTCACAAACGATGATCTTCTTGTTTGTACGGATGTCTAATTGGCGTTGAGGCGGGATCTTGTTATAGCATCCACCGCAAGCATCACGGTCAACAGTAACAACTGCTAAACCATTACGCGTATTAGAACGGATACGTTTGTATGCATTCAATAAACGGTCTTCAATTTTTGCAGAAGCTTTTTCTGATTCTTTCAATAATTCAACTTCTTCTTTTTCAGTTTCAGCAATGATCTCATCAAGTTCACCCTTCTTTTGCTTTAGATCTTTTGTACGCTCTTCAAATTCAGTTTTAGATTTCTCTAAAAGATCTGATTTAAGTGCAACTCCTGCTTTAGCTTCCTTGCTGCGTTTTTCAGCTAACTGGATCTCTAAATTCTGGAATTCAATTTCTTTAGTGATAGCATCATACTCACGGTTGTTACGTACTTTACCTTGTTGTGATTCGTATTTTTTAATGTTAGCCTGAAAATCTTTTATGGCTTGTTTCTTCTCCTCGATCTGATTTTCTAACTCTTGTACTTCAGTAGTAACGTTGTTCAATCGGGTCTCTAAACCGGCAACAACGTCTTCAAGGTCGCTAACTTCTAATGGTAACTCACCGCGCACAGTACGAAGCTTGTCTATTTTAGAGTCAATTAATTGTAATTCGTAAAGAGAACGCAATTTTCCTTCAATGGAAGCGTCGATTTTTTCTTTGATTTTTGCGCACATAGTTAAAAATAGTTTACCGGGTTGGTGTTAACTTTCGATAAATAGGTCGCAAATGTAGTAAATTTTTTCTGAATAAGAGTATAAAATATCTCCGGGGTAAACTGCTCATTTTCAAAGTGTCCGGTATCCGCAATTAATATCCTGCTTTCAGCATCAAAAAATTCGTGGTATTTAATATCAGAGCTTATATAAGCGTCTGAACCTGAGTTTATTGCGTTTTTAATCAAAAAACTGCCGCTTCCCCCGCAAAAAGCTACCTTTTTTATTGGCTTGTTCAACAGGCTGGTATGTTTAACAACTTTTAAGTTGAAGGTCTTTTTTACCAAATTCAAAAAGTCGGTTTCGGGGATGGATTTTTCAAACTCCCCGGTCATGCCGCTACCCACATTTTGGTAAGAATTATCTAAAGGATACACATCAAAAGCTACTTCTTCGTAAGGGTGATTTGCCAGAAGGTTCCTTAGGATCGCACTTTCATTTACAGCTTCAAAGATCACTTCGATGCGTGTTTCCGGTTCTGTACTTAATTTTCCCTTTTCTCCGATCACGGGATTTGAATTTTCATTTCCCCGGTAAGTTCCCGTTCCTGCTATGTTGAAACTACAGCTATCATAATTACCGATGTTTCCCGCTCCTGCTTCAAACAAAGAAGTCCTTACTTTTTCCTGATGTGATGCAGGAACATAAGTAACTAATTTTTTCAGTAATTGTTTTTTCGGGGCTAAGATCTTAATGTTCTTCAATCCTAACTTCTCAGCTATTTTCGCGTTCACACCTTCTTTTACATTATCGAAATTGGTGTGAGCCGCATAGATCGCAATATTATTTTGGATAGCTTTTATAACCGTACGCTCAACATAATTGTTGCCGTTCAAGCGTTTTAAGCCGCCAAAAATTATCGGGTGATGTGCAATGACCAGGTTACATTTTAACTGAATGGCTTCTTCAACAACACTTTCAACGCAATCTAAACTTAATAACACGCCGGTTACAGTTGTTTCTTTGTTCCCGACAATCAAACCGCAATTATCATAACTCTCCTGGTAAGCGAGCGGGGCAAACTTTTCTAATTCTGAAATAACATCTTTAATAAGCATAAACAAATATAGTGAAGTAAATTCACTGAAGATATTGGAGGTGTGAATTACTTCACTACAAGACAAAAAAAAGGGTTGAAAATTCAACCCTTAAAATTTATTTAACTCCCAGTTCTTTTTTCCATCTTTTATAGGCACCGCCATCTATCTGGTTCAATACATCCTTAATAGCGCCTGCCCAATAATTTCGCATTCCTCCACCGGCCGGTGTTCCCGACATTTTTTCACATATAAGGACTTTCTTTGTTGCAATATCAAAACATACTACATACATATCAGCTACCTTATCATTTTTATTGAAAGTTTCAATCACAAAAGCAACTCCAAAACCTTCCTTTTTCACGCTGTTATAATTTTTCACCATGTCGGGGATCTGTGATTTGTCGATCTTGGAAGGATTAGGCGACATCATATTATCCACATCGATCTTGCTATTCAAACCATTTACAGATTCAATGTCATAATAACAACTTTCCTTACGGAAGGCGTCTTTAATACTGTATTTATCCTGCTCTTTAATAATAAGATCATTCCAGCGTGGAACCCATTTATTTCTCATATCAGTACCACTTGTTCCGGCAATTCCCATTCCCTGGTCGAATGCACCAATAAATTTTGCTTTAGTAAAATCCAAACCGAACCACACAACTTCAGTAGCTGAAAATGCTTTTGCCGCATCTTGAGCTTTAATACTTATGCCGCCGAGCAATAAAAGGCTTAATAATAATTTTCTCATTTTAAATTTAAGGTTTAAATACAGTTCAAAAATATTCAAATCATAGTCAATCGCAAAATATTTATCGTGACTTTATCAGCCTTTTTTCATTTGATTATTCCGAAAAAAAACTGATATTTAAAAAATTGAAGGAACTAAGTAAAATACCACTCTTTCCATTAGCCCTTATATTTGGGTTGATCACCTTCATCAGGAACCGTTTGTATGATCTGGGTTTTATCAGATCGTATCATCCATTAAAACATACCATTTGCGTCGGGAACCTTTCAGTAGGAGGTAGTGGAAAAACACCACATGTAGAATACCTGATCAATCTTCTCAAGTCAGATTATCCGCTCGCAACATTAAGCAGGGGATACAAACGCAAAACATCGGGCTACATAATTGCTGATACTAACAGCACAGCTGAAGATATAGGCGATGAGCCTTTGCTTTATAAAACAAAACATAAAGACCTAACCGTTTGTGTTGAAGTGAACAGAGTTAAAGGCGTAAAAAAATTAGCAGAACATGATCCTTCGCCGCAAGTGATCATTCTCGATGATGCTTTTCAGCACCGTCCCATAAAATGCGGTTTGAATATTGTTGTGAGTGAATATGAGGATATTTTTTACAATGATTTTTTAATGCCGGTTGGACGTTTACGTGAGAGTAAATCAGGCATGCACCGAGCTGATATTATTGTTATCAGTAAAACTCCCGAGAAAACCACAGCAGTTGATATCAGGAATGTGATGAAGGACGTTAAGCCATTGCCGCATCAATACGTTTTCTTCAGTTATTTAAAATACGGAGATGTTTATTCGATCAGTAATACGAATGAAAAGTTAAGTACGCTTAACGATCTGTTCCGTTACCGCCTTATTGTGTTCACCGGGATTGCAAATCCGGCACCGATGATCACTTATTTGAAAGAGTATTCTGCCGGTGTTAGTCATTTACCTTTTGATGATCATCACGAATATACAATAGCTGATGTGGCTAACATTCAGAAGTATTACGAAACTTTTGAGGGCGGCAATAAGATAATTGTGACCACGGAAAAAGATCTGATGCGCTTGAAATTGCCGGAAATTTGGACAATTGCCGAAAGAATGAATATTTTTGTGCTCCCTGTTGAGGTCACATTTAAAGATAAAGCAGAAGAATTTAACGAGATCATTTTAAAATATGTTAGAACAAATAGAATTTACCACCAAAAGTATTCGTGAAAAGACCAATAATTTTAAACCTGAGGTCGGGATCATTTTAGGAACAGGTTTAGGAGGATTAGTGAAAGAAATTACCGTGGAACATGTCCTTCCATACGAAAGCATCCCGAATTTTCCTGTTTCAACTGTTGAAGGCCATAGCGGAAAATTGATCTTCGGAAACCTGGGAGGAAAAAATGTAGTTGCCATGCAAGGACGCTTTCATTTTTATGAGGGGTATACCATGCAACAAATTACTTTTCCTGTAAGAGTAATGAAATCACTTGGTGTAAAAACATTGTGTGTAAGTAACGCAGCAGGCGGAATGAATCCGAAATTCGAAGTAGGAGAGATCATGATCATAACAGATCACATCAATTTATTCCCGACTAATCCATTGATCGGAAAAAATATAAATGAATTAGGAGTCCGCTTTCCTGATATGAGCGAAGCGTACAACAAAAAGTATGTTGACCTCGCTTTAGCAATCGCAAAAGAAAAAAACATTAAAGTAAGTACAGGTGTTTATGCAGGCTTAAGCGGCCCATGTTTCGAAACGCCGGCAGAGTATCGTTATTTATGGAGAATCGGTGCTGATGTGGTTGGGATGAGTACGGTTCCGGAAGTTATTGTTGCCATTCATGGAGGCATGAGTGTATTCGGTGTGAGTATCGTTACAGATCTTGGTGTTGAAGGAAAAGTATTTAATGTGAGTCACGAAGAGGTGCAGCAGGTGGCCAATCAGCAAGAACCTAAAATGAGTGCGCTTGTAAAAGAATTAGTAGCGAGGCTTTAAGCGTCTTTCCTTTTCGATTGTTTGATATAATAAATGCTAACAGCAATCATGCCCATTACAAAAGGAATTCCTGCTAGATCTTTATACTCCACAAATCCGAAAAATTCGGAGCACATCCAATATGAATTGGCAGTGATCCAGAAACATATGGCGAGATTGATATAAAATTCGTTATACCCTCTGGATTTCCACAAAATATAAATTGCAGTTAAAACCGTAGGAATAACCATCGTAACTCCCAGCCAACGCCATTCCAGCATCCAGCAAGTATCTTTCAATAACCAAAGTGGTATGTGCATATTCTCCCAATACCTGGTTTCAGGCAAACCCTGCCATATACTTTCCGGCGCTTGTTTTTTATCCGACATATTGAGATACAAATGAATACATTTTTTTACTTTTAAAAAAGTGTATATTTACCCTGAAGGAATTAAAACCAGGATTTTTTGAAATTCTTTGAATAACCCCTGTCAGATCGATAGAATGGAAATTTTAATCCTTCAGGGTTTAAACTTCAACACCAAATTGTAGTCTAATAACAAGTGGGTCATTATTCTGACGAAGAAATATTAAAGATGTACAAGGAGGAAAGCTCCCGGAACATCGCCCTGCACCACCTTATTGAAAAGTACCAGCAAAAGTTATATTGGCAGATCCGGAAAATAGTTATTGATCACGATGACGCTGATGATGTGATGCAGAACACCTTTATTAAAGTTTGGAAAGGATTAGAGAATTTTAAGGAAGAATCACAACTTTTTACCTGGCTTTACAGAATCGCCACTAATGAATCGCTTACTTTTTTACGACAAAAACAAAAGCAAAATACAACTTCTTTACATCCTATTGAATATCAGTTAAGTAAGTCTTTAGAGAGTGATGTGTATTTTGTGGGTGATGATATTCAAAAGAAACTTCAACAGGCTATTTTGACACTTCCGGAGAAGCAAAGGATAGTATTTAACATGCGGTATTATGATGAAATGCCTTATGAGGAGATGAGCAAGGTGCTGGAAACCTCGGTCGGGGCCTTAAAAGCCTCCTATCACCATGCGGCAAAAAAGATAGAAGAATTTTTAACAACCGATTAAACCTAAAACGATAAATAGCGTCAAACCTATTGAAATGAGCAAAAACGAAGAAAATAATAATAACAAGAAGAATGAGAACCCGTTCTCGTTGCCTGAAGGCTATTTTGGCTCATTTGGTAAAAAAATGATGCACAAGATAGAGCTGGCCGAAGAATTGAAAGAGTTCAAGGTGCTTTCATCGATCGAAAAAAAATTGCCTTTTGCTACTCCTGATAATTATTTTGCATCAAGTGAAGTAAGATCTGAACTTTCTGTTTATCCTGAATTATCTTCAGTTGAAAAACAAAATGGTTTCACAACACCTCAATCATATTTCGAAATTTCTGCTCAAGCGATCAAAACAAGAATTGAAATAGATGAAGAATTAAAAGCGTATCCAACATTATATTCTATAACTAAAGAAAATGCTTTTGTCGCACCACAAAATTATTTTGAGGAATTAAGTTACAGATTGCGTGGTGATATAACTCCGGTGCAGGAAGAAAGTACTGTAGTTAAGGTCCTTCATCTTGTATTTAATAAGAGAACAGCTTATGCAATTGCTGCAATGCTGGTGATCAGTTTAGGATTGTATTTTTATAATTCAGGTGAAGAGACAACGAAATGTAATGGTATAGCTTGTTTAGATAAGAATGAGATCATGAAGAGCAATGAATTCATCAATACACTTGATGAAGAATCATTAATGGAATCTGTAAATATCGAAGAGTTAAGTAAGAACCTTCGGGAAAATATCAAACAATCAAAAAAACAAAGCGACACACAATCTGATAAAGAAACAAAAGAAGAGTATGTTTTGGAAAATGTGGACGTAAACGATATTGTAGATGAAATTTAGTATCAGACATATACTTGTTGTTGTGATGGTAGTCTTTACCACTTCAGTATCGTTTGCCCAACCGGGAAAAGCTGATAAAGTAGAAGCGTTGAAAGTATCGTTCATTACTGAAAAGATAAATTTAACACCGCAGGAAGCCCAAAATTTCTGGCCGTTGTATAACGAATATAACGATAAGATTAAATTTACCCGTAAAGCGTTTCGCCAGCAATATGCTAATGTGAACGATTTTAAATCGGATAAAGAAGCGGATGATTATTTAGCGGCCGAATTAAAATTAAGACAAACTGAAGTTGATCTGCAGAAAGAATACTTCGATAAATTCAAAAAGATCCTTGGCAGTAAAAAAACGGGATTATTGCGTAAAGCGGAAGAAGAATTTAAAAAAGAAGTTCTTAAGATATTTAAAGGTAACGGAAACGATTCGTGAATAACCGGCGGCAACTGATATTTTGTTTAGTAGTGCTGGGCCTTTACTTGGGGCTCAGTTCTTCATTTTATGCCCAATCGGATTCAACAGCCGCAAAAAAAGTGAAGAAGGTAAAGGAACCGAAACATTTTTTTAATCATACTATTTTTCTCGACTCATATTATAAGCCGCCGGCCGATCTTATGAAACCAAACGGCAAACTGGATACTGGAAGAATTGCAAAACAACTCGGACAATATTCTATCCAGCAAAGCTGTATCAGTTTTTATTCACCCCTTGTAACGATCAATAACTATAACAGGGATAGCAGTGTTAATTCAAACTTCCATTTATTACTGGCCGGAACTGCTTATTACCTCCAGCCACGTTTTAGCGGGATCTCAGAACATACGCTCGCAAAATATGGAATGGGGATCAGGGCTATTTATAACACAGGAAAAAGATCTATTTTTTTTATTGAATCCACTCCATTTTTAACCCAGGATATTACTCCCGGTAGTAGTGACAAAGGCTCATGGCGTATGTCAGGTACTTTATTGTGGAGTTATTCGCCCGGGCCAAGATTTAATTTTCGTTTAGGGGCTACCAAATCTTTTTTATGGGGAAACAGATGGTATCTTCCATTTATCGGTGTCAGGTTTGGAAGGCTTGACAGGTTGAATTTCAGTGTTCAGTTCCCAAGGAACATTAGTCTTAATTTGCCGTTAGGAAATGTGTTCCGCTTATCGTTGTATTCGAAACCGCAGGGTGGTGTATTTAGTTTTTCGAACCGGGATACTGTTTATGATAACAGGTATTATAAGAATACCAATATTTCGAATGACCAGGTAATTCATTTCGGACGCTACGAATTGCTCACCGGTTTCAGAATGGACGTTGTACCGTGCAGGTGGTTCAATTTTTATTTGTCTACAGGTTTCAGCACAAAGAACGGGATCACATTTTATTCGAACAGCTTTAATAAAAATAACAAAGGCAGGTATGGCGATTTTTATGCCGCAGCACCAAAAAATTCTGTGTTTGTGAATTTCGGACTTGTTTTCAGGATAGGCCGCTCCAAATCATATTACAATAACACTAATATGTACGATGTTGTTGATCTGAATAATTCGGTTGATCCCGGTGACAATAATATAAATCCTGGTAATGGAACGATCACCATTCCTAAAAAGAAATTACCTAAGAGCTTAAAACCTTCTGAGATCCAGGATCTGATCGATGCGAACGATTTCTAAGAGATAAAATGTAAAAGTGTAGATGGCAGATGTAATAACACATTTCCCATTTTCATTTAAAAGCGTACTCCTAAACCAAATTCAATGGCTTGCCTGTACAACCTGATACGGGATTCTTTTATAGGAACGGTATTGAATTCGATACTGTAAATAATGTTTGTAAAAAATTTATTACCGTTATAACCGATCTGCGCCCGCCCGTGTGCGTAAGTGGGAATATTGAGTCGCCAAAGATTTTTACCGGGCTGTTGATAGTTTTGGATCTGAACACCACTGCCAAGTAACACTACAGGTGTAAAATGGAACTTTCCCATTACAACCTGGTAGCCTCCGCCAATGCTGAAAATAGTGGTAAAAAAATCTCCGCCAATATATCTGTCAAGGGTAGGATAATTAACAGCCTGGTCAACGGGTACAATATTACTGTCAGTTTCAATTCTCTGATATCTTTCGGAAAGCGTCATTAGAAAAGAACCTGCACTTTTCTTTTGTCGCTCTGATTGCGCAAAGGCAGCATTCAATGAAAAATTCTTATTGAAATTAAATCCAAGGTTCAAACCTCCTTCAATGATATGCAGGTTTTTTGATGTAGGAAATCCTAAGGAATCTTCATTCCATTTTGGATAGAATTTTTTATAATCCGCAAGATAAAAGCCTTTGTAATCCCTGTAAAAAATTCCCCACGATACAATTCGTCCCTGGATATTTACATAGATATCACGAAATTTTGTATCGCCATACTTTTGGGTGAGCGCTTTTGAAGCAGGTAACCGGAACATAGCGGCCGCATAAACCTTTTTTATTCTTATAGCCAGACCAACCAACCCCGGCATAGCAGGTTGCCAGTTAAAACTTGAACCTTTGTTTTGCCGGCTGGTGACATTGAATACTACCAACGGGTAAACAAACTTAGGTTTAAATAAAAAATTCTTAGGAAAAACTTCAATATTCTCAGGAACTCCGCCTCTTGCTTTTTTTACGGCTGCCAAACTATCTTTAACTTCTTTTTTTCTTTTGTTAACCTGCTCAACACGTTTTTTTTCAGCGAGTTTTTTTTCTTTCCGCGTTTGTGAGAAAGTTGAAGTTGAGTAAGAGAGAAGGATAATAAGACATACACAAATTATTCTCGGCATACTGCAGCGACTATTAAATAATTGCATTTCGAAAGTGCTATTTTCAATTTTATTTGCATTGTGAATTCGCGCAGCACAGGTAACTAAAATATATGTTTCTCGGCGTGGTACGACGAACGAACTAACGGACCGCTTTCAACAAACCGGAACCCTTTTTCAAGAGCTATTTCTTTATACTTTTTAAATTCATCAGGATGAACAAATCTGGCAACCGGTAAATGTTTTGGTGTTGGCTGTAAATACTGACCGATCGTCATTACATCACAATTCGCGCTGCGGAGATCATTGATCGTTTCTAAGATCTCTTCTTCAGTTTCACCAAGTCCTAACATCAAACCGCTTTTTGTTTTCACACCTGCAGCATTCAAACGTTTGATCACTTCTAAACTGCGGTCATATTTAGCTTGTATGCGAACTTGCGCTGTTAATCTTCTTACAGTTTCAATATTGTGGGAAACGATATCAGGCTTTACATCAATGATGCGTTGTAAATTTTCCCAGTTCCCTGCGAAATCCGGAATTAAGCATTCGAATTTTGTTTCGGGACTGATCGCTCTGATCTCCTTAATTGTTTCTGCCCAAATGATAGAACCACCATCTTTCAAATCATCACGGTCAACAGAAGTGATCACGCAATGTTTAACACCCATTAATTTTACGGAGTTGGCAACGCGTTTTGGTTCGTCCCAATCTGCCGGTTTTGGTTTACCTGTAGCTACTGCGCAAAATCCGCAGGAGCGTGTACAGATATTTCCTAAGATCATGAAAGTTGCTGTACCTGCACCCCAGCATTCACCCATGTTCGGACAATTACCGCTTTCACAAATGGTGTGTAATTTATGTTTGCTAACTATTCCGCGGACTTTAAGGAATTCTTCACCGATCGGTAATTTAACTCTTAACCAATCTGGTTTTTTAATGCGGGGTTCTTGTAAATTTTCAGTTTCCATTCTGAGCTAGTTTATGCTGAGCTTGTCGACGTAAAGGGTTAAAACCATTTCTTACCAAACACAAAACCAACATAGAAAGTAACTACGAGATTTTCGTCCGGATTCCTGGCCATGATTGGAAGCGCTTTAGGAAAGTAATCAGCAGATACCCCTGTTTCAATTGCGCGCACCCAATGCGATAAAGGCGCATACTCAAAACTCATATTTACTTTTCCGTGTATACCCGGATAAATTTTTATTTCATCGAGTCCATTTATGAACGGGCCCTTTCCTACAACGCTATCCTGTGTGAAACTCTCTTCATCATATTTTACAGATTCAGGCGCTCTTCTAGGTCCGTTACCCCTGTAAACTAAAACATAATAAGGTTTTGCTAAAGCGATTGTTCCGCCAATAACATAAGAACAACGGATCTCGATTGCTTTTCTGTCTGATCTTTTATAAAGCACATTCTGTAAACCGGTACCTACACGTAGCATGGCAACGTTATTCATTTTACCATAAACGAAACGTTTGGCATTTTCTTCAGTGCTCTTTACTTTAATTTCTTTCGGGTGCTTTAAGTTAAGGCCTTCAAACTCGAGTAATGATTTTGTTTTAGCAGAAAGGTGTTTTCCTCTCCTGTACCCAACACCAAAACCACGGGTATGTGCAAAAACTTTAAAAGTAGCTTCGTGGCGGAACAATACGTTCACTTCCTGGCCTTTTTCAATAGCTTCAAGGGTGCTTTGTGAAAAGGCACTTGCCGATAAGATAAGAGCTAAAAATGATAAAAAGCGTTTAAAAACCATTGTAACAAAATTACATAATTCAGGGTTGAAAACCTACTTTTGTTTGATATACATAAATCATAAAAAATGGTAACAAGTACTGTAAAATATCCCGGTGAATTAAGAACTGAAGCAGTTCATGTAAAGAGCGGAAATACAATAATCACAGATGCCCCGTCAGATAATCATGGCAAAGGTGAGGCTTTCTCGCCAACCGACCTTGTGGCCACGGCCCTGGCCTGTTGTATGATATCTGTAATGGGAATTGTTTCAATGAAAGAAGGTATTACTACAACCGATGGGGCCACGGCGGAGGTGACTAAAGTAATGTATGCTGATCCCCGAAGGATAGGCGAGATCCATGTTAAATTAATAATGCCCAAAAAGAACTTTACGGATAAAGAGAAAAAAATGTATGAACACGCAGCTCATACTTGTCCGGTTGCAAAGAGCCTGCACCCCGATCTTAAACAAGTGATAACTTTCGAGTGGTAATTTGCTATAGGAATAAACACAAAAGCCCAGACGGTTTCGTCTGGGCTTTGTTTTAATATGTATAAGATAGGTTAAGCTGAGCTTAAGCTATTTTAATATGTTGATTTTGAGTATTTACTTTAGAATAAGCAGGGCACTTTTCGTGTGATTTGCAAGAAGAGAAAAGTACAGCTACAAAAGCGAATGCAGAGATGGTGATGATAACTTTTTTCATGAGAGTTGAATGTTTATGTAACAAAGATATGATATTCTCAAAAAGAACAAAAAAAATATTGTTCACAATGTTAAAAACCTAGGTAAATTAGCCTAATGAATAGCCCGAAAATAGAAGCAGGTTGGTTACAGGCGCTAAATGAAGAGTTTAGCAAGCCTTACTTCAACAACCTTAAGAGCTTTTTAGTTGAAGAAAAGAAGCAATATACCGTGTATCCACCTGGCAGCCGAATCTTCGCAGCCTTCGATTTTACCCCTTTCGATAAGGTGAAAGTGGTGATATTAGGACAAGACCCTTATCATGGAGAAGGGCAAGCTAACGGGCTTTGCTTCTCAGTTGCAGATGGGATCAGGCAGCCTCCTTCGCTCGTGAATATCTTTAAAGAATTAAGGGAAGATGAAGGGTGTGTTCCTCCAAAAAGCGGCAATCTTGAGCCTTGGGCGCACCAGGGCGTGTTCCTATTAAATGCAACTTTAACAGTACGTGCCAATGCTGCCGGCAGTCACCAAAATAAAGGTTGGGAATTATTTACTGATGCTGTTATTAAAACCTTAAGTGATAAAAAAGAGAACCTTGTTTTTTTGTTATGGGGAAATTACGCCCGGGCTAAAACAGTTCTGATTGACGCGAATAAACATTTGGTCTTAACAGCAGCGCATCCATCACCTTTAGCAAGAGGCGCATTTTTTGGAAGCAAACATTTCAGTAAGACCAATGAATTCTTAAAAAGTAAAGGGATAAAAGAGATCAATTGGTGTTTAGCTTGATCATTGTTTTGAGATTTTTTTTGTGGCGATCAATTTATTATTTCTGAAGATCTCAAGAAAATAGATCCCGTTCTGCAGTTCTGAAATGTTAATTGTTTCACCGGATCTTAAGGTGGTTGTTTTTATCCCCTCACCTAAAACATTTTTTATTTTGATCTCATCGATATGGTTTTCGCGAGTACCGGATAAAAAGATATCTTTTGATGACGGATTCGGATATATAACAATTGTGAGATCATTGTTTTTTTCTGCTACATCTGTGACAAAGTAATTACAAGCGAAGGTCACTCTCTTGTATCCGCTTATCTGGGTATCATCGTAACATCTTAAAGGACCGCCTTTATCTGAATCAGTTTGGGTTGGACAAACATCTTGCGGATCATAAAAATAATATTGAACGCATCCAAGGCGCTCAAAAATTGTATCTGTAAAAAAATAAGGAGTGGGAATATTGAAGGCGTATCGGCCAACACTAACCTTTAACCACTTTAGATATTGAGATTGTATAAAAACATGTCCTGTGTCCGTAACGGTAACCTTTGATATCGCACAATTAGTAAGTGATTTTGGAGTCAAATGCCAGGAATCTCCAATGTTAGCCCCGTAATTAAATAAAGTATCAAAGTTGGCTGTCGTTCCTGTTACATCTTGGATATAAACCACATTTCCGTTCACATGAGTATAAATGTAGGGTCCATAAGCAGCAAAAGGAATAGAAAAATTATGCCCTTGAGAATAGTAACTTATTTTGTTACAATTCATGCTGGATATTAAAGTATCCTTAAGGTAATTTAATCTTGTGAATGCTGAAGAGGATGGTGCTGTATTATGTGTGAAATGCCAGGTTGCACCCGGGTGACACCAGATCTGTGCATTGGAATCAAAAAATGATAGAATAAGACTTAATGAAATAAGTATGTTCCTAACCTGAAGCATATACTAAATTAAGAATAAAAAAGGATAGAAAACAATTTATTGAGCAGTTATATGTTTTGAATTAATAAGTGGTAGTTTTTTTGATCACTCACCCTTTTTCTTCTTCAAAAATTCATCCGTAAAATGTTTCTGTGTTTTTGACTCGCTGAATTTTCCGGCATTATATTCTTTCGATTTGTTTCTTGGAATGGATAAACTCTCCCAATCAGAACTTTTAATGATCTTGGCCACGTAAACTATTTGTCCCACATGGTAAGGATAATGTGCCAACTGACGATTTATCGCTTCCATTACGGTGTGACCTTCATTACGGATATAAATTATTTTTCCCAGGTCATCTGCTCTTAATTCATTTAAGGTTTTGAATAAACGGTCCCAACCTTTATCCCATAAAGCGATGACTTCTGCCCGTGTTTTCAGGTCATTCTCAAATTCACCATCACGGTTGCGCCATTCTTTTTCGCCATCTGTAGTAAGGAAATCTGTCCAGCGCGAGATCATATTCCCGCTTAAATGTTTTACAATGGTGGCGATGCTATTACTGTCTTCATTTAGTTGCCAGAATAATTTCTCATCCTCAACTTGTGCCATTGCTTTTTCACCGAGACTCTTGTAATACAAGAACTGGCGATTCATGCTTTTGAGATAATTTTCGTTTATCATGTAAAAATTCGTTTAGAAATTCAAATTAACCTCTCCTTAAGGAGAGGTTGTTTCCGCCTGCGGAAACAAGTGAGGTCAAACCCGGCAGCTCCAATTAGATCCCATCATTGACTTCATTCGTTTCGGTAAATCGAAAACTGCTTCTCCTCAAAGGAGAAGGTTGATCTGTGCTTCTTTGGAGATCTATCTGTATTTATCTATTAGATAGATCAAACTTCCTATTGCAGCCGCACTTAATTCTAATTCCCGCTCATTCACTTTATCAAAAGTATCATCGGCTGTGTGATGAATATCAAAATAACGTTGTCCGTCAGGTTCGAATCCGATACAAGGCACGCCCATTTTTTCGAGCGGACTGATATCAGCGCCACCGCCACCGGGATGGATCCTTGAAATTAAATAAGGCTCAAATAATGGTTTCCATGACGAAACTAATTTATACATCCCTCCAACCGTGTCTACTCCAAAACCTCTTGGTGTAAATCCTCCGGCATCTGTTTCAATAGCGGCAATATGTTTCCATTTCTTTTTTTCTGTTTCCTTTCCATAAGCTTTTCCGCCGCCTAAACCATTCTCTTCATTCATGAAAGCGATCGCACGGATGCTGTGTCTTGGTTTAACACCGATCTTTTTGAACATCCCTAAAACATCGATACACTGAACAACGCCTGCGCCGTCATCATGCGCCCCTTCACCATTATCCCAGCTATCCAAATGTCCGCCCGTAATAATGTATTCATCCGGTTTTTCTTTTCCTCTTAATTCACCGATAACGTTATAGGAAAGTGTATCCTTGAATGTTTTACAACTTGCTTTTAACTGAACCAATAATTTCGGATCTTCTTTTAATGCATTTGAAAGGTCATTCGCAGCTTTATAACTTAAAGCAAAAGCAGGAATTTTCACATCAGCGCTGTCATAAGTCATTGCGCCGGTATGCGGAGAGTCATTATTCAAGGAACTCATACTCCTTACTAAAGTTGCAACAGCGCCATATTTACTGGCTTTAACAGCACCAACATAACGGTAAGGAACGGTTTCACCGTATGATTTTCCGGTAGAAATGTTTTTCTTATTAAAGGATACGTTATAAAAAACGATCTTTCCTTTTAATAGATTTTTTTCACCCATCGATTTTAATTCTTCCCAATTCTTCACTTCAACAACACCTGCATTCAATCCGGCAACCGGAGTCGCCGTCGATCCGCCCAATGCGCAAACATTTAAATTCAAGCGTTTGCCCGGAGAAGTGGCCACGCAAATTTCTTTAGCACCGCGCTCCCAATGCGTCACCATACAAGGCTCTAAATAAACGGTATCAGCGCCCGCATCGATCATGGCTTGTTTAGCCCATTCAACAGATTTTGCAGCCTGAGGAGACCCGCTTAAACGTCCGCCAATAGTTTTACATAATACTTCAAGGTTCTTATAACATTTCCCTTCTGTTAAATAATAATCGTAGATCTTTCTTAGTGTTACTGAGTCCTGGTACTGCGCGTTTGCTGAGAAAGCGATCGTTGCAAGGATAATTATTCTTATTGTTTTCATCATTTTGCGTTTCAATTTAACCCCTCTTGTCTGCTTTAGCAGACAACCTCTCCTTAAGGAGAGTAATAAGCCGTTATTTATTTAAATACTATGTCTGTTATTAATTTACTCCCGCAAAAGCGGTTGATGTTGGTTATTATTTGTTGTTTGTTAAAGGATAATTCCTGCTTTAAAGCTGCAGATTTCAGAGTTAAGAACAAAACGGTATCGTTAAAAGAAATGTCCAAAGTATTATTGGCCACATGTTCACCAACAATATCCTTCCAGCTATTTTTTACGGTAAAGCGACTGATCTTTACATCCAGTTTTTCCTGTTTCAGGAACTGGTTAATAGCATCACCCACTTTTATGAGATTACTTTTTTTCATTCTTATTTTAGTGTTTCAACAACACCGTTATCTACTAAAAATATTTTTTTGTCAATGTTATTAAAAGCAAAAAGGTCTCTTATTCTGTCGGCATGCGTATCCGTAATAAATACCTGCCCGAAATTATCATCACTCACCAGTTCAATTAATTTACGGAAACGCGCTTCATCTAATTTATCATAAACATCATCCAATAACAATAGGGGTTTAGTATGTTTTTTAGTTTTTATGAACTCAAACTGGGCCAGCTTCAAAGCTAATAAGTACGATTTTTGTTGTCCCTGCGAAGCAAATTTCTTTAAACTAAAGCCATTCAAGGTAAATTCAAGATCGTCTTTATGCGGACCAACAGTTGTATAATGCAGGACTCTATCGCGTTCCATAGAGGTAAGAATAGCTGTTTTATAATCGCGTTCACCGATAGAGGATTCGTAATGAAGTGAAACTTCTTCTTTACTGTCGCTGATATGCGAATAATGTTTATTGAAAAGCGGAATGAATTCTTTTAAGAATTGTGTCCGGATCTCTAATATACTCTTACCGTGAATAATAAGTTGTTCATCCCAAATTTCCAGTGTCACTGAATCGAAAGCTTTCGATTCCCAGAATTGTTTTAATAAAGCATTCCGTTGTTTCAGGACAGCATTATACGCTATCAGTTTTTCTAAATACACTTTATCGTATTGGGAAATGATGCCGTCGATAAATTTTCTTCTCATTTCACTGCTGCCATTTATTAATTCGGCATCACCCGGTGATATCATCACTAAAGGATACATCCCGATATGTTCCGATAAGCGGTCGTATTCTTTTTTATCGTGTTTAAATACTTTCTTTTGGTTCCGTTTTTGTCCGCAATACACTTCAGTTGTTTCGCCATTCCGGTTATAAGTCCCCTGGATCACAAAAAAACCTTCCCCGTGTTTGATGTTCTGGCTGTCTACTGCGTTAAAAAAGCTTTTACAGAAGGAGAGGTAGTGGATGGCATCTAAAATATTGGTCTTTCCCATGCCGTTATTCCCGACAAGGCAATTCATTTTTTCGCTGAAATCGAGGGTCACATCAGCGTAATTTTTGAAGTTTATAAGGGAAAGATGCTTTAAAACCATGGAAAACTTGTGCTGCGTTCCTTTGCCAAATGTTAATACAGAACCTAAATTTCAGGATTCCGGTTTTTTAAGCCTATTAACGCAGTATCTTGGGTAAATTTAAGCCCTTTTTTTAGTTAAAACCCCTTTTAAAATAAATTTCGGGGTTTAAATTAAAAAATCTATTTTTGCACCTTAAAATTAGTCGATAAAATGGCCGAACTTAAAGAAGAAAACCCGGTTGAAAACGTAGATAACAACACTAACGAAAACGTTGAGGTTGAAGAGGAATCGAACGAAGAAGAAAGTTCGAAGCCCAAGGTTGTAGATCCAACCCTTGAAGGGCTTCAGTTCTTTTATGAGTCGAACAAAAAAATGATCAATTATGTAGGCGGAAGTATCCTCCTTGTAGTTGGTTTGTTCGTTTACTATAAATTCTTTTACATGCCTGAAAAAGAAAAGGCAGCGGCTAATGAAATTTTCTGGGCGCAAAACTTTTTTGAAAAAGACAGTTTCAATGTCGCTTTAAAAGGCGGTTATATGGTACGTACATCTGAAGGTGATAAAGCTATGATGGGCTTTGAGGCAATAGCAGATGAGTATAGCATGACCTCGGTAGGAGCTTTAGCAAATTACTGTGCTGGTGTTTGTTGTTTGCGTACCGGTCAATATGAGAGAGCGATTGAGTTCTTGCAAAAGTATGACGGTAACGATATGATGGTATCGGCAATAGCTATCGGCTGTATTGGTGATGCGAACATGGAATTGAACAGAACTGATGAAGCTTTGAAATATTATTTAAAAGCTGCAGAAAAGAATTCGAACGACTTCACAACTCCCGTTTATTTGAAGAAAGCAGCGTTCACTTATGAATTAAAGAACAATTATGCTGAAGCTTTGAATATTTACGAGCGCATTAAAAAAGAACACAGCCGCAGCAATGAAGCGCGTGAGATTGAAAAATACATTGCTAAAGTAAAAGCTTTAGGCAATCTATAAATAAGAAATTGAATTTATAACGGCCTGCCCCAATGAGGCAGGCCTTTTTTTTAGAACCATGTCGAGTCAACATAAAAATCTGTCTGAATTTGAAGGAAGCGCAATAAAGAACGCCTCTAAATATAAATTTGGAATTGTGTGGGCGGAATGGAATCATGAAATTACATCAGTACTTTATAAAGGGGCTTACGACACACTTCTTAAATACGGTGTTAAACCAAAGAACATCATTTCGAAAACGGTCCCGGGAAGTTTTGAATTAACGCTTGGTGCCCAGAAATTAGCTAAGCGTAAAGATCTTCATGCTGTTATTTGCATTGGTTGTGTAATTCAGGGCGAAACAAAACATTTCGATTTTATTTGCCAGGCTGTTGCTAACGGGATAACTGACCTGAATATAAAATACAACAAGCCCGTTATTTTCGGTGTATTAACTCCGAACAATCAGCAACAGGCCATTGACAGAGCAGGCGGGAAGCACGGTAATAAAGGCGATGAGGCCGCTGTTACTGCTATCAAAATGCTGCATTTCTAAAATTTTAAGATTTAAATATTTAAAGATTGAGTATTGAATTTTTGAACCTCAAATCTTTGAATTTTGAATCTTAAATCTTTCAACTTTTCAACAGTTATTAAAAAAGCCTGTTAAAGCCCTTTTTAACCACTAAATTTACTTCTTTAATATTGATACTATGTCGAAATCAGATGTTCTCTTAGGCCTGCAATGGGGCGATGAAGGAAAAGGTAAAATCGTTGATGTTTTAACTCCTGAATATGATATAATCGCGCGTTTCCAGGGCGGACCAAATGCAGGACACACCTTAGAGTTCAATGGTATCAAACACGTGTTGCATACAATTCCAAGCGGTATATTTCATCCTACCGCAATTAATATCGTTGGTAACGGCGTAGTGATTGATCCTGTAATTTTCAAAAAAGAGATTGATGCACTTGTGAAAATGGGTGTGGATGTGAAAGCGAAATTGGTTATCTCAAAGCGCGCACATTTAATTTTACCTACTCATCGTTTATTAGATGCTGCAAGTGAAGCCTCAAAAGGAAAAAATAAGATCGGTTCTACTTTAAAAGGAATAGGCCCGACCTATATGGACAAGACAGGGCGTAATGGTTTACGTGTTGGAGATATTGAACGTCATGATTTCAAAGAAAAATATTCTGTACTTGTGGAAAAACATAAGCAATTATTATCGTTCCATAATTACGAATATAATTTAGCGGAATTGGAACCGGCATGGTTCGAAGGCATTGAAACTTTAAAGCAATTACAATTTGTTGAGAGTGAACATTACCTTAACAACGCCATGAACTCAGGTAAAAAGGTTCTGGCAGAAGGTGCACAAGGTTCTTTATTGGATATCGATTTTGGTTCGTATCCATTCGTTACATCATCGAACACAGTTTGTTCCGGTGCATGCAGCGGTTTAGGAATTGCCCCGAACAGAATTGGAAATGTGATCGGAATTTTCAAAGCGTATTGTACACGTGTAGGCAGCGGACCATTCCCAACAGAATTAGATGACGAAGTAGGTGAGAAGATCCGTCAGATCGGCCGTGAGTTCGGTTCAACTACAGGTCGTGCTCGCAGAACAGGCTGGTTAGATATTCCTGCACTTAAATACGCGATCATGATAAATGGTGTAACTGAATTGATGATGATGAAGGCAGATGTGCTTTCTGATTTTGATACATTAAAAATTTGCACGCATTATAATTACAATGGTAAAGTGATCGACTATCTTCCTTATGATATCGATCCGAAATACTTAACGCCTGTTTATGAAGAAGTGAAAGGGTGGGGATGTGATCTCACACAATTCACCCAAAAAGAACAAATGCCGAAAGAACTGGTGAGTTATATCAAGTATATAGAGAACGCAGTTAAAGTGCCTATCACTATAGTATCTATTGGTCCTGACAGAAAGCAAACGATCAAACGATAATCGGTTTATTCTTATTTAATGCGAAGAACAGGTAAAATCATATCCGTATTAATTTTATTTGTCAGCGCATGTTTTTCGCAACCTGCAACTAAAAATGACCGCCCTGATTCTGTAAATGCAGTAAATTTTCTTCGCTTAGCTGAAAAATACCGTCTTACTGATGTTTATGCATCCACTTTGTTTGCAGATAAAGCAATCGAAGAAGGTTATGATAAAAAGTATTTACCGGCTGTAGTTCGTGGAAATATACTTTTAGGAAGGATCCAGGAGGAAAAGAACAAGACCGCAGAGGCCTATAAATACTATCAGAAAGCATTCCGGACAGCACTTGATATCAAAGATTCGCTTTTAATAAGTATGTGTTACCAGTATATTGGTGTCATCTATAAGCGGCTCGAATTATTCTCAAAATCGGTCGAATACCTCACCAAGTCTTTAAAGTTCTCAAGAAAAAAAGGCGATCTGTCGCAAACTATAATTTCTAAAAACACTTTGGGTCACGTTTTGATGGATTGGTTCGATAAGACGAAGAATAAAAGATATTTTGATGCGGCCCTTGAGAATTATACTTCATCATTGAACTTAAGCCGGTATTCCAATAATAAATTGTTGATCAGTAATGGCTATGTTAACCTGGCCAATGCCTACATGCACTATTATACCATATTCGGGGATGAAGAATTTATTACCCGGTCGATCCGGTTAAGTTATTACGGTTTGAATTTTTGCCTCGAGAATAAAAAAGAAGAATGGTCGATGATCCATTATCTTAATATAGGTGAAGCGAATTATGCACGTATGCAAAACGACAGCGCGATCTTCTATTATAAAAAGTCTGCTGAAATAAAAGATAAGTACAAAATGACCACCTGGAATGAAGCTATCAATAAGAATCTGGCAATGGCGTATAAAGCGAAAGGTGATTATGATAATTCGCTAAAGCACATTCTACAGGCTATCAATGATGGTTTAAAATACAATGGTTCCCCAATGGGAAACGATTACCGGATCTTATCGGAACTGTATTCTTTGAAGAATAACCATGCAGGAGCATTGGATGCTTACAAAGATTTTATAAGGATCGATAATAAAGACAAGAACATAAAACAAACTTTAGATCTGGAACGTTTGCAGGTGGAATATGAGACCGGGATAAAAGATAAGGAGATCTTATTTTTAAACCAGGAGAAAAAAATTGTGGAAGAAAAACTAAGTAAGAACAGGATTGCAGCTTATCTTGCTTTTACTTTTTCTTTACTTCTCATTTTAGCAGCTACGTTCCTATATATGTACTCACGTAACCTAAAACGGGCTAAGGAACTTTCTGACAGCGCGAGGGTGATGCAGGAGCAATTTCTGGCGAATACGAGTCATGAGATAAGAACGCCGATGAACGGCATCCAGGGAATGGTGAATTTACTTTTGGATTCGGATATCAGCGATTCGCAGCGTTATCAATTGGAAACCATAAAGAATTCATCAGAACATTTATTGCGGATCATTAATGATCTTTTGGATCTGTCGAAAATTAAAGCGGGGAAGATCGAATTTGAGAATACTACATTCAATATTGTGCAGACGATGAATATGCTTCGTGAGTTAATGGAGCCGATGGCTGTTAACAAAGGATTGAGTTTTGAAGTAAAGATCGATGATTCGGTAAAAGGATTTTATTCGGGAGATGTCATAAGATTAGAACAAATATTGATCAACCTCATAAGTAATGCCGTGAAATTTACGATAAGCGGAGGAATAAAGATCCATGTGAGCGCTGTACCGGTTGAAAATGATAAAGTAATGGTGAATTTTAATATCTGTGATACGGGTATTGGAATTCCAAAAAAGAAATTAGACATCGTATTTGAAAGTTTTGTACAATTAGAAAGCGCGGGCAGTCGTAAGTTCGGAGGAACAGGTCTTGGTTTATCGATCACTAAACAATTGGTTGAATTGCAAAAAGGGACTATCACTGTAAAAAGTAAAGTAGGGAAGGGAAGTGAATTTAGTTTTGGTATCCCTTATTATGTGTCGGATGGCCCTGCAGTGAAAAAACAAAAAAGAACTAAGATAATAGCCGAACATCGTTTAAAAGGTAAGAAATTCTTAGTGATCGAAGATAATGAGATCAATCAGAAAGTAATATTAAGCACATTGAAATCATGGGAGGCAGAATGTGTCCTGGTTTCAACTGCTGTTGAAGGCTTCGAGCAATTGATGAATAATGATTTTGATCTTGTGTTGATGGATATTGAATTGCCGGTGTTGAGTGGCTGGGATGCCGCGCAATATATCCGGATGAAATTCAAAGCGCCAAAGAATAATATTCCAATAATAGCATTAACAGCTTATGCCTCTGAAGCCGATAAAAATAAATGCCTGCAAAGCGGAATGAATGATGTAGTGACCAAGCCATTCAATGCGGAAGAATTGTATGTGAAGATCAATAATCTTTTGTACAATAAGGATAAAATGCCTGATGCTATTAAGAAAGAAACCTCATGGGGAAATGTATTTGATGAATTGGAAGAAAAGTATGAAGACAATAAAACCGGTTTAGTTGAGATCTATAACTTATATATTGCTGAATTGCCGGTGTATATCGATGAACTTGAAGCCCTGAAAAAGAGTAAGGATACAGAAGGCATCCGAAAACAAATCCATAAAATGAAAAGCCCATTGGGCTTAGTGGCGTCAAAAAAATTGCTGGACCTTTTGGATCAATTACAGCAACCGGAAGTATTGGATAAAGCCAAATTAAGAAATCAGTTAATAGAAAAGGTTGTTGAAGAGACCAGGATCATTGAAAGTGAAATAGCGAAACGCTTACGTAATAGTTAATTTGGGAAAGAAAGCTGATAGCTTATTAAATTCAAAAGTAACAAATGTAGTTACACCTCTTTTGCTTTTTATTTTATGTTTTACGCTTCGATATTTATTCATTGTCGCACAGGATATTTGCATTGATGAACCTTTTTCTATCTATCATGCTCAAATGGGACTAGGCGATATTATCCGCTTCCTTAAACCAACTAACAATCCACCTTTATTCGAAATATTTTTACATTTCTGGGTTAAAGTATTTGGCATCTCGGCTTTCGCAGTAAGATTTTTGCCAATGTTGTTCGGATCACTCGCTGTAATTTATATTTATAAGATCGGGGCGAGGTTCTTTTCCTTTAAAGTTGGTTTATGTGCAGGATTACTTTATTGTTTTTCAACACATGCAATTTATTACGCACATGATTGCAGGACTTATACTTTATTTTTGTTATTGACAGTCATCTCTGCTTATTATGCGCTGAAGATCATCCGTCAAAATTTTTCAAAGACAAATGTTGTTATTTGGAGTATCGTAAATCTTTTACTGATCTATTCTCATTACTTTGGTTTTATAGTCTTGTTTTTTGAAATGTTAGCGATGGTTACTTTAGCAAGAAAGCATTTGAAATTCATTCTGGCCGGGTTGGGAGCGATCACATTATTTTATTTGCCCCAGATAGTTGTGGTGATGAGTCGTTTCTCGCATTCAACCTCAGAGGGTACCTGGTTAAAAGAACCTGTTGGGTTGGAAAGTTTGTACAATATGATCTGGGTGTTCTCAAATATGCCTGTTACTGCTGTAGCTTGTTTACTCCTTATTGCTGCAACTGTGATTAAGAATCTTATCAAACGACGAAAAATAACACATCATCACAAAACTCCTGACCGGTTGATCTACCTCAGTTTCTTTCTCCCTTTCCTTTTAATGTTCTTGGTCTCATTTAAGATCCCGGTTTATAATGCACGATATTTGTTCTTTCTTTTGCCGTTCTATTATTTAAGCATTGCCGTGATGGCATTCAATTTGTTTGAAGGAAGTAAAATGAAATGGATAACCATGGCTATTCTTGTTCTCCTTTTCGGCGTAACAGTTAATGCCGATCCGGGCAAGAAACGCGAATCTGAAGCTGTAACAAAATACATTCAGGAAATTAAAAAGCCGGGTGATCTTGTGATCATCTGTACCCATGAATTCCTTACCAATTTTGCTTATTATTATAACAAAGACTATTTTGAAACAATAAGTGAGAGCGAGTACGGAGGATTGGAAGCAAAACTACATGCTGAAAATATTTACCCGGTCAGAAGTATAACCGAAGTTGATATGAGATTGATAGATGCTGCAAAACGCATTATTTACCTTGATGCAGGTGCAGATTTCTCAAATTCCGGTAATAATGTATTCTCAACACTTGAAAGCAGATTTAAGATCAGAGATACTAAGAAATTCGAAGAGATCTTCAAAGTGTACACATTTGAAAAATAACAGGGTCAGGAATTACAGGGCAGTGTATAATAAACGCCCGACAAGGAAGTAGATGGTTATTCCGATGATATCATTCAGTGTTGTTACAAAAGGACCTGTAGCAAGGGCAGGGTTGATCTTAAACCGGTTCATTGTGAGGGGTACGAAGGTTCCCAGGAGGGAAGCACATAATATCACAGTGAAAAGCGCAACGCTAACGGTAGCTGCTAATTTCCAGCTTTCGATCAGAAATGCGTAACCCCAGATCAATGATGAACAAATGATCCCGTTGATCAAACCAACACCTAATTCCTTGAAAAGTTTCGAACCGATCTTATCCCCTAATAAAGTATTATTTGCTAAGCCTTGTACAATTATAGCAGAAGATTGTACGCCTACATTTCCCCCGGTTGCACCAATAAGCGGAATAAAAAAAGCCATCTCCGGATGGATCTGGATCTGGTTCTCGTATGTCCCGATAATGCGCGAACCAACAATTCCGCCACACATGCCAACTAATAACCACGGAATGCGCGCCCTCGATAAACGCCATAATTTGTCATTACTGTCAACATCATCCGTGATACCACTCATGATCTGGATGTCTTTGTCCGCTTCTTCCCTCATTACGTCAACCACGTCGTCGATGGTGATACGCCCAACCAAACGTCCTAACTGATCAACAACAGGTAATACAACTAAATCGTACTTCTGCATCAATTCAGAAATTTCTTCGCTGGTAGCTGTCACTTTTGCTGAGTGAACATCCGGTGTAAATATTTCTTCAATGCGGGTCAAAGGATGTGAGATGATCAGTTTTTTTAATGAGAGCATGCCTAATAATTTTCTGTTCTCATCAACAACATAAACTGCGTACATCACCCCCACATCTTCAGTTTGTTCTCTTATTGCATCAATACAAGTACTAACAGTATCATGAATATAAACGCTCACTAACTCTTTTGCCATTAGCGAGCCCGCGGTACCTTCATCATAATTTAAGAGGTCGGCAATGTCGCTCGCTTGTTCAATATCCTCGATCTGCGAAAGTACTTCATTCTGGATCTCTTCCGGTAATTCATTAATAACGTCAGCCGCGTCATCCGATTGCATTTCTTCGATCTGCTCTGCAATTTCTTTGGTAGAGAAGGTGCTTAATAATTCTTCACGGCGGTCTTCTTCTAATTCTAATAATACATTCGGAGCGATATCTTCATCTAAAAGATCATAAATGTAATGTGCTTCATTGATCTCAAGCTGGTTGAATACAATAGCAATATCTGCAGCATGCATTTCTGCAAGATGCTCTTTTAAGAAAGCATTGTTCTTAGAAGCAATTGCTTCCTTTAATTGATCAACGTATTCTGTAGTTAATTCGAATTGCATAACCTTTCAGCTACGCAAAAGTAGGGAAATTTTAAGAAAACTACTTAATTTTCAATATATCATACCGTTCTTTACCACGGTTGATCATTCTAAAGATCAAACTATTGTTTGGCTCCAGTGAAATATTGGTTGGAATAGGGTCATAGCACCAGCCGTCATTCCTGAAAAGTGAAGTGCGGTTAATGGTCCCGCTTTCATCAAATGTTGTACAAACCAATACAGAACCATTGAAATTCCGGATCTGTTTATATTTTTTCGGATTCCAATCTGTAACTGAAGTGCCTTCTTCTACATTATCAGGATGCTCGGCATAGAACAAATACACTTTGTTGTTATTGATGACAAAATTGAAAGAATTCAATTCGTTACAAGTATATTTTGGAATGATACGCATCCATTCTAATTTACCGGTGCTGTTGAATTTTGAAACAATTAATTCCCTTTCGTAAGCGAAATAACCTTTATCACCGCTGATAACATACGAATGACTTTCGATCAGGTAAACGTTATTGTTGAAAGTCAGGATCTGTTCGAATGAGTAATATTTATCGCCGGGATTGGCCTGGATCAATCCGTCTTTGTAATTTAATTTTTCGGATACAGCAGGACTAAAATAATCATAACCTTTATTAAGAACGGCAGAAGTTTTTGGATCAATAAAGAACGAGAATACACCAACATTTGCTACTTTACCTTCTTTCTTTTCTTTTTTGGTCACAACATCTTTGAAAGCACCTGCCAAAACTAATTTATCATTTACAAAATCAAAAACGCCATTCTGAACTTCCAGTTTATCGAACGGAATTTTGGTCACCGTATTCTTTTGATCACTTGGTTGTATAGTAACGACTGCTTTTCCCTGGATCTGCTCATCAAAATCCATCATGTAATTGAACATATAAAAGATACGTCCTTCATTATCTATTTTGTAATTATAAACGGCAATTGTAGATTGCTCATAAACATTCAGGATATTTTTAGAGGCGATCTTTTTATAAGAAGGAAATTCATATATATGAACTGTATTCTCCGGTAATTTTTTAGCTCTTGATATTTCTTCAACTACGATCATTTTAGAATTATCGGGTGAGAAGCTCACTTCAAAACTGTGGCCTGTAAGATCTGTTTGATCAGTTACGGATTGTGAGATCTGTTTAACTGTACCAATGGCTTCACCGGTGGCGGCTTTATATTCACGCATCAACAACACCCTGTCTTTTTCTTCTTTTTTTGTAGATAGAAAGATCACTCTTCCGCCTTTTAACTGGCAGCTAAAAGGTTCTTCTGTTTTCTCCGTTTCAAAATCTTTTGTGTATTCAACTTTTAAAGTAGTGCGGTTCAGCTTCTGGAAGAAATAACTGGTACCTCTTCCCCTGGTACGCGTTCGTCGCATAAAAATTCCTGACTCATCAACGCCAATATAATATTGGAAAACGGCGTTATCTTCCGGTTCAAATTCTTCTCCTTTTTTAATGTCGAAAGTTTGTCCGGAAAGTGGAATTACTGAAAGTATGAACAAGAGTGAAAGAAATTTTTTCATAAAACGGTTTTAAATAAAAAATGCCGGACTTTAGATCCGGCATTAAATATAATATAAAATATTAAATAGCTTATTTACGCTTCGCAGCCTTCTTACGTGTTGCTTTGATCACCTTTTTAGGAGCTGTGCTTTTTGAAGCCGCTTTTTTGAAAACGGTTTTTTTGGCCGGTGCTTTTTTTGCAGCTTTTTTAATTTCAACAACTTTAGCACTCTTTCCTTTCGCAGCTTTAGCTTTTGGTTCAGCCTTTCCTTTTTTAGCCCCGAATTTTTTAGCTTTTGCAGCCTGGTTAGCTATCACTTGTTCATAAGCGTCAATGCCGCCAATGATCTCAACTATATCAGCAAAACTTAATTTCGCAGGTTCCTTATCTTTTGGAATTCTGAAGAAATCTTTGCCTAATGTAATGCATGGCCCCCAACGGCCGTGTTGTACTTTCAGATCCGGATTCTCAGGGAATGTTTTAATGATCTTTGCAAGATCTTTTTCACGTTTAGCTTTTATCAATTCAATACAACGGTCACCGCTTACAGTATAAGGATCATCTTCTTTTGTCAATGAAGTGAACTTAGAATCATGCACAACATAAGGGCCAAATCTTCCGATCCCCACTTTCATTTCTTTCCCTTCAAATTCACCAACTACACGGGGCATTTTAAATAGTAATAAAGCTTCGTCCAACGTAATAGTTTCCATGCGTTGGTCTTTTCTTAAACCGGCAAATTGTGCTTTGGTTCCTTTTTCTTCATTGGTCTCGCCAATTTGTGCAAGAGGACCAAATCTTCCGATACGAACAATAACTTTTTTCTTGCTAACCGGATCAATTCCTAATTCGCGTTCACCGCTTTGGCGTTCACTGTTCTCGGTAGTTTGCTCAACTGTTTTATGGAAAGGTTTGTAGAAATCTTTCAGCATTTTTGTCCAATTCAATTTGCCTTCCGCAATTTCATCGAACTCTTCTTCTACTTTTGCAGTGAAATGGAAATCTAAAATAACCGGGAAATATTGCAATAAGAAATCATTTACCACCATGCCGATATCAGTCGGGAATAACTTTGATTTCTCTGCACCTGTATTCTCGGTTTTAGTTTCTTTTTTGATAGTTCCTCCTGTTAAACTCAGGAAAGAATAATTTCTTGGTGTTCCTTCACGATCAGTTTTCTCAACGTAATTACGTTTTTGAACAGTTGAAATTGTTGGAGCATAGGTAGAAGGACGGCCTATGCCTAATTCTTCTAATTTCTTCACCAAACTTGCTTCGGTGTAGCGCGGAGGATGATGTGTGAAACGTTGTGTCGCTGTAATTTCCTTGCTTTGTAATTTATCACCCACTTTTAAAGGAGGTAACATCGACGAGTTCTCATCTTCATTTGTTTCCTCATCATCATCGCTGCTTTCTAAATATACTTTTAAGAAACCATCAAATTTCAATACTTCACCTTGTGCAACAAAAACTTCATTAGTTGTTGAGATAGTGATCTTCGCTGTAGTTTTTTCTAATTCAGCATCGCTCATCTGCGAAGCAATTGTACGCTTCCAGATCAGATCATATAACTTCACTTCTTTCGCGTCGCCGTCAACTTCAGTTACATTAATATATGTAGGACGAATAGCTTCGTGAGCTTCTTGCGCCCCTTTGCTTTTTGTTTTAAAAGTACGAGGCTGATAATATTTTTTTCCGTAATTCTTATTGATGGCTTCGTTAGCCTGGTTCATGGCGGTCTCTGATAAATTCACACTATCAGTACGCATGTATGTGATCTTTCCTGCTTCGTATAAACGTTGCGCTAACATCATCGTTTGTGAAACAGAGAAACCTAATTTACGTGCAGCTTCCTGTTGCAAAGTTGAAGTAGTGAAAGGAGCGGCCGGAGAACGTTTTGCGGGTTTTGTTTCTAAAGTACCAATAGAATAAGATGCAGTTTTGCATTTCTCTAAAAACTTTTGTGCTTCAGGTTCTGTTGCAAATCGTTTATCTAATTCTGCTTTTAATGTTGCTTTTCCTGCAATGAAAATAGCTGAAACTTTGAATGCTGATGTAGAAGTAAAATTCTGGATTTCCCTTTCACGTTCAACAATTAAACGAACAGCTACAGATTGAACACGTCCTGCCGATAAACTCGGACGAACCTTACGCCATAATATAGGTGATAATTCAAAACCCACTAATCTGTCTAACACACGGCGTGCCTGTTGTGCGTTCACTAAATTAATATCTATACTACGCGGATTTTTAATTGCTTTTTCAATAGCACCTTTAGTGATCTCGTGAAATACAATACGTTTTGTTTTCTTTGGACTAAGATCTAACGCCTCTGATAAATGCCATGATATTGCTTCCCCCTCGCGGTCCTCATCGGACGCTAACCAAACCATATCAGCACCTTTACTTAATTTTTTTAATTCAGCTATTACTTTCTCTTTGTCAGGTTGTACTTCATAGGTAGGCGTAAAATTATTCTCAATATCAACACCGTATCCCTTCTTCACAAGGTCGCGAATATGCCCGAAACTCGATCTAACCGTAAAATCCTTACCCAAAAATCCTTCAATGGTTTTGGCTTTGGCCGGTGACTCAACAATTACTAGATTTTTTGCCATGTTTATAGTACAATGTAAAACAGCCTCATTTTCAAGTGTTTTAAGTATTAAAACCCTCTTTTTTGCGACTTTTTACGCTAAAAAATTTTGTGCAAAGGAAAATATAAAAAACCGAATTTACCAAATACATTTATTAGAGCCTGATTTTTAGTTAATTAAGCCTAATATGTCAAAATGACATAAGAATATCGTAACTTTGTGGCCTTTAGCACTAATATGGAGTTTGAAGATAAGATAATAGACGAAAGCAGGCAGGGCGAAGCTTTGATGAAAAAAACCGGAAATGAGGGAAAGAAAAAAATGTTCCTGGAAAGTTACGGTTGCCAGATGAATTTTGCGGATAGCGAGATAGTCGCGTCTATATTAATAGATAAAGGATATGAGACAACGCAGAATTTTTTAGAAGCGGATGTTATTTTCGTGAACACGTGTGCTATTCGTGAAAATGCTGAATCAAGAGTTCGTCAGCGTTTGCAAGACTATAAGAAAGTAAAGAAAAATAATCCTGATGCATTAATAGGTGTTTTAGGTTGTATGGCGGAGCGTTTGAAATCACAATTCTTAGAACAGGAAAAATTGGTGGATATGGTGGTTGGCCCTGATGCTTACCGTGATCTTCCGAATTTAATTGAGATAGCTGAGACCGGACAAAAAGCGGTTAACGTAATATTGAGTAAAGAAGAAACGTACGCTGATATTAGTCCGATGCGTTTGGATAAGAACGGGGTTTCTGCATTTATAAGTATCATGCGCGGCTGCGATAATATGTGCAGTTTTTGTGTGGTGCCATTTACACGCGGAAGAGAAAGAAGCCGTGATCCGGAAAGTATAGTTAAAGAATGTAAAGAAGCTTTTGCTGCCGGATACAGGGAAGTAACTTTATTGGGACAAAACGTTGACTCCTACATTTGGGCCGGCGGCGGATTGAAAAAAGAAATATTGACTGACGAGCAAAAAGCCGGTGCAACCAACTTCGCGCAATTATTAGAAAAGGTTGCTTTAGTTAGTCCTGATCTTCGTGTTCGCTTTTCCACATCGCATCCCAAAGATATGACCGATGAAGTATTGCACACGATGGCGAAGTATGAGAACATTTGTAAATACATTCACTTACCTGTACAAAGCGGAAACAGTAATGTGTTGGATAAAATGAATCGTGGATATACACGCGAATGGTATTTAGAAAGAATTGCAGCAGTAAGGAGAATAATGCCGGATTGTGGAATAAGTACAGATGTGATAACAGGATTTTGCGGAGAAACGGAAGAAGAACATAAAGAAACAGTTTCTTTAATGGAAAATGTAGTTTACGATTTTGCATATATGTTCATGTACAGCGAAAGACCAAAAACTTTAGCTGAACGTAAATTCACGGATGATATTCCTGAAGAGGTTAAGAAGACGCGTTTACAGGAGATCGTTGATCTTCAACGTAAGCACAGCGAAATAAAAACAAAAGCCGGAGTTGGAAAAATTCATAAAGTATTGATTGAAGGTGTTTCCAAAAAATCAAAAGAAATGCTTTCTGGTCGAAATTCACAAAACACAACGGTAGTTTTCCCTAAAGGGAATCATAAAAAAGGAGAGTATGTGAATGTTATGGCAACAAGTTGTACAAGCAGTACTCTTATTGGAGAAGTCGTTTAAGAAGGACATGAGAGACCGAAGAGACTTAAGGGATTAAAGAGACAAAAGGAAGTTAGATGAACAAGCATAATTATAAGAAACTAACTATTTGGCAGGATGGAATGGATATGTATGACCAAATTTATAAATACACGGAATCACTTCCCGTTAAAGAAAAATTCAATTTAATAAGTCAACTTGAAAGATGTAGTGTTTCCATTCCTTCGAATATTGCGGAAGGCTCAGGTAAAAGAACAAATACACACTTTGCTGAGTTTTTAACTACTGCTTTAACTTCCTCTTATGAAATGGAAACACAACTATTAATTTGTGAAAGAAGAAAGTACGGTGACTCAAAAGAGTTGAAAGTGATTTTAAGAAAGGTAGAGGTATTACAAACACAAATATCAAACTTTAGAGATAAAATGTTGAATCAAAAATAAAAGCGTTCTGTTAAGCTTAAGCCGTCTTTTTAGTCTCTTAAGTCAAACAGTCCCTTAAGTCAGTTAAAATGAGTATACAGGATATAAAACAGCGCTTCGGAATAATTGGAAACAGTCAGTTATTAGAAAGAGCTATCGATATTGCGCGCCAGGTTGCGCCAACTGATCTGAACGTATTGATAAACGGAGAAAGCGGAACAGGTAAAGAAGTTTTTCCCCAGATCATTCACCAGAATTCATCACGTAAACACGGACAATATATCGCCGTTAACTGTGGCGCTATTCCTGAAGGAACTATCGACAGCGAGTTATTCGGTCATGAGAAAGGATCATTTACGGGTGCACATGAAGCACGCAAAGGTTATTTTGAAGTCGCGAATGGCGGAACTATCTTTTTAGATGAAGTAGGGGAGTTGCCTTTGGCAACACAAGCACGTTTACTTCGTGTTTTGGAAAGCGGGGAATATATTAAAGTAGGCAGCAGCAAAGTTCAGAAAACCGATGTACGCGTTATTGCAGCTACTAATATTAATTTCTTCCAGGCGATTGAGAGAGGAAAGTTCCGCGAGGATCTTTATTACCGGTTAAATACAGTTCCAATTTATTTGCCGCCATTGCGTGAACGTAAAGAAGACATTCATTTGTTATTCAGAAAATTCGCCAGTGATTTTGCCGCTAAGTACAGGATGCCGGTTATCAAATTAACGGTTGATGCTGAACAGTTATTGATGAATTATTATTTTCCCGGTAATGTGCGTCAATTAAAAAATATCACCGAACAAATTTCCATTATCGAAAAGAACAGGGAGATCAACGCAGATGTATTACTTACGTATCTCCCGAATTTCGGCGTGAATACCTTGCCTGTGTTGAAGCGTGACAATGCAAGTTCTAACGTGGACATGAATGAGCGTGATATTTTTTATAAGGTACTGGTAGAAATGAAAAAGGATATGAACGATCTGAAAAAGGTGGTTCATGATATCGTTATCGCTTCACAAGGTCAAAATGGAATTAGCAACGATGATGTGATGATAGCGAACCGTTTATATGATAACATGGAGGAAGATGATGTTATTGAGAGCGGAATGACTATTCACCCTGCAATTCAGAAAGGAACCGGTAATATCAATAAAACAATTGAAGTGGAAGAATCTCTTTCATTACAGGATAAGGAAGTAGATATGATCAAGCGCGCATTAAAAAAACATAAAGGGAAACGTAAATATGCCGCGCAGGAATTAGGCATCAGCGAAAGAACCTTATACCGTAAGATCAACGAATATAAAATAGAGGAATAATTGTCGCTGATAAAGAAATATATTTTAGCGTTCATTTGCTTTTTAAGCCTTGTCAATTCATCTGCACAGAATGATGACCCGGAAACAACCGCGCTGATATTAAAAGCGACAGGAGAACCTTTAGATACTGTAAGAGAGCGGATATATTTCGAGATCTATGCCAGGAACAGGAATACAAACCCGATCATCGCCCGTGAATTCGTTTATAAAGCGAATGCTATTTTAAAGCGTAATATAAAAACACATCCAAGAGCTTATTTTTATTCTCTCATCGAATGTTCAGCTGTTAACCGTACGTTGGGAAATTATGCAGAGGCACTTCCTTTTATTAATGAAGCTTTCCGTTTTTCCGATAGTTTAAATAATTCACATCTCACATCCATAGCTTACGGCGAGAAAGGTTTATTATTGATGTATGTTGGAGATTACGAAAAAGCCAAGGAATGTTTTTTGAAGGAGATCCAGATAAAAAAAATGAGAGATCCGAAAGACTCCACCATTTTCGGCACTTACAATAACCTCGCCATTATATTCGCCAATACAGGTGATATGGCAAAGGCAGAAGGATACTTCCGTGATGCATTACAGGCTGCGATAAGACGCGGACAACTTTCAAGTCTGGGTAACGGATATAATAACCTTGGAGTAATAAAAATAATGCAGAAAAATCTGGACTCAGTGCTGTATTTTCTGGAAAAGGGAATGTATTACCGGAAAAAAACGAAGGATATTCCTAATCTCTCGGGTTCGTATAATAACATGTCGCTTTATTATAAGGAGCTTAAAGATTATAAGAAAGCGATCAAATATGCCGATACTGCATTGCAACTGGCCAACAGCGTTCAATCCAAAACCGAACTGATAGAGGTTCTTGACACGTATCATAATATTTACCAGGAAATGGGTGATTATAAAAATGCCTTCAGGTATTATAAACAACGGGCTGATACTTTGAAAAAGATCGAGAGTAAACGGATAGACCGAAAGATATCAGAATATGAAAGCAGTTTTAATTTGCAAAAGAAACAAGAGGAATTGAATGCAAGTAAGAATGAATTATTACTGAAGGAATCGGAAGAATCAAAACAAAAGTTGAAGATCAACCTCATGGTTGCAGTTCTTCTTCTTGCCGGTGGCGGGATCTTTATGGTGGTGAACCGTAATAAGAAGATCAGTGCGGCTAATAACATAATCTCAGCACAAAAAAAATTGCTGGAAGAGAAACACAAAGACATTACTGATAGTATCAACTATGCTCAAAAGATCCAAACGGCATTGATCGTTAGTGAAAAAACTTTATCAAGCAGGGTCGATAATGTGTTCGTGATGTTCAAACCACGTGATATTGTAAGCGGTGATTTTTATTGGTATGGGGAGAAGAACGGATTTAAATTGTTAGCCGTAGCGGATTGTACAGGGCATGGTGTGCCGGGCGCGTTCATGAGTATGATCGGAATTACGTTATTGAACCAGGTCGTTAATGAAAAAGGAATTACATCACCATCTGAAATATTAAATAAATTGCGTGAGGGTATTATTTCATCTTTGAATATCACAGGTGATATTTCTGAAAAACGCGATGGCATGGATGTGGCGCTTATTGCCTGGAATAAGAACGAATTGATCTATTCAGGAGCTAATAATCCATGCGTGGTGATCAGTAATAATGAGATCATTGAATTAAAACCGGATAAGCAACCGATCGGTCTGTATGAAAAACAACAGCCTTTCACTGAACAAAAGATAGATCTGAAAAAGGTGGATAGTATTTATATGTTCACAGATGGAATTGTAGATCAGTTCGGCGGACCGGAATCTAAAAAGGTGAAAATTAAATTATTCAAGGAATGGTTAAGTGAAATAGCTATTTACGATTCGATGAAACAAAAAACAGAATTAGAAAAGAAATTAACGGATTGGAAAAAGGACCTTGAACAAACAGACGATATCCTTGTAATTGGAATTAAGGCTTAATGGTAAAGCATATTATAAAAATAGTTTTAGCGTTTGTATTGGTAACAATGCATTCATGCAAAGTAAAATATTCATTGAACGGGGCTTCCATTCCTGCTGAAGCAAAAACTATATCAGTGGGATTTTTTGTCAATAACACTACATTAGGTGCACCGAGTTTATCACAACGGTTCACTGAAAAGATGAGGGATGTTGTTTCATCGCAAACAAGATTAGCTCTAGTGAGCCAGAACGGAGACCTGCAATTCGAAGGAAGCATCATGGATTATAATATTTCCCCGGTGGCGATCCAAAGTACAGATCTTGCAGGTTTGAACCGTTTAACAATAACCGTAAATGTTAAATACAGTAATAGATTTGATGCGGGAAAAAATTTCGAACAGAATTTTACCCGTTTCGCGGATTATAAAAGCACGGAAAGTATTAATGCCAGGGAAGCCGATCTTGTTGCCGAGATCTACAGGCAATTAACAGAAGATGTGTTTAACAAGGCATTCAATAATTGGTAACCACCGATTTCACAGATTAACACAGGTAAAATCTTCAATAGCCATCGATCAGGGTCTAATATATCCGCGAAAATCTGTGGCTAAAAGCACTTTTCGATCTGCGTTAATCTGTGAAATATGTGGCTAAAATTGTATTTTTGACCAAGTCTTGAAACAAAGCGAACTCATACAACTCATTTCAACACCTTACCGTTCAAGTTATGGTGATATGGAAAAACTGCAGGATCTAAAGAAGCAATTTCCTTTCTTTCAGTCGGCACATATGTTGCTCACGCTTGTCTCAAAAAAATTCGACAGTGGGATCTACCAGGATACATTACGTAAAACAGCTATTTCAATTCCGAACCGTGCGCGGTTGTACAATTTGTTGAATTCAGAAGAAGCTCTTGTTGAAGAGAAAATTTCCATTGAAAGCGGGGAGAAGAAAACTACTGAGATCGAACATTTAAAAGCGATCGAATTACATTCGGATATAAAATTAACTGAAGAAGAGCTGACCAAACAGGTTGAGAAACAAGTTGAGAAAGATATTATTACAGCCTTTGTTGAGAAAGAAGTTTTAAAAACTCACGATTGGTATAAACCGAAAGAAAAGAAGGAAGTTAAGAAGGTTGAGGAGAAAAAAGAGGAGATCAATTCAGGTAGTTTCTCGGATTGGCTACAAGCGCTTAAAAAAGCAGACAGGGTAGAAGAAAGGGTTGAGAATAAAAAAGAAGAAACTGAAGAAGAACAGGAATCGAGGATAATTACCACATTCAAAAAACCTGAAGACAAAAAGGCGAAGGAAAAAGCCATAATTGATAAGATCATTGAAGCTGAGCCGGGGAATATCCGTCTGGATCCTAACCAAAGGTTCTTTGAAGCTAATCAAAAAGCAAAGGAAAGTCTGCTTGAGAACGAGCATTTAGTGACTGAAACCCTCGCTAAGATCTATGCCCTTCAGGGGAATGTCCCAAAAGCGGTTAGGGCCTACGAAATTTTAAGTTTGAAATTTCCCCAAAAAAGTGCTTACTTTGCATCCCTTATCGAAAATCTGAAAAAGGAAAACAAGTAAAAAATTAAAATATCATGATACTATCAATTTGTATAATTATCGTTTGCGCCTTGTTGATCTTAGTGGTTTTAATGCAAAACTCTAAAGGCGGTGGAATTTCAAGCCAGTTCGGCGCTGCAACCCAGATCATGGGTGTTCGCCGTGGTGCTGATGTGATTGAAAAAGCAACCTGGACATTAGCTATTTTATTATTAGTATTCAGCTTATTAATGACGCCTAAAACAGGTGTTGCTGACAGCGGTAGTACTTCAACTGAGTCTGTAACCCGTAAAAAGGCAGCAGGTGCAGTAATGCCTCAACAAGCTCCTGCTCAACAGCCTCAGCAAGCACAACCGGCAGGTGAGCAGCATGGACCAAATGATGGCCATAATCACTAAGATCTGCTAAAAAATATTAAGAACCGCTCTGTTCGACAGGGCGGTTTTTTTATGTTTTTTTGTTTGTGAACTTTGTGTAAAATCTTTGTGTGTTTTGTGGTAAATTTTTGGAGTAATAAACCTATTTTTGACATGTAATGCAGGTATTTAAGTTCGGAGGTGCATCCGTAAAAGATGCAGAAGCTGTAAAAAATGTGGCGGAGATCCTTAAAAAATTCGTCACCAAAGAAACTATCGTTGTGGTCTCAGCGATGGGAAAAACAACTAACGGTCTGGAGGAACTGGTCAATGCTTTTTATAATAAAACCGGCGATACGGAAGCGGTTCTTCAAAAAATAAAAGATTACCATTTTAATATTTTAAAAGACCTTTTTCCCAATAAAGAGCACCCGATTTATAACGATATTGAAAATAGTTTTGTTGAGATAAACTGGATATTGGAAGACGAAGCTTTGCCGGATTATAATCAAGTTTATGATCAGATCGTGAGCATGGGTGAGATCATTTCAACAAAAATAATTGCCGCGTATTTATTGGAAAAAGGAATTAAAAATAAATGGATCGATGTCCGCGGAATAATTCAAACCGATAATACTTACCGTGAAGGAAAAGTAAATTATGAGTTGAGCGAAGAGTTGGTGAAAAGCCAATTGTTACCTGCTTCGAACGAGAATAAAATTATCGTTACACAGGGATTTATTGGCGGAACTTCTGAGAATTTCACAACCACTTTGGGTAGGGAAGGATCGGATTATACAGCAGCTCTTTTAGCATATTTTACCGGGGCAGAAAGTGTGACTATTTGGAAAGATGTCCCGGGTGTGTTGAATGCGGATCCGAAATGGTTCAGGAATACCAAGAAAATTGATGAATTAACTTATCATGATGCAATCGAATTCACGTATTACGGGGCTACAGTAATTCATCCGAAAACCATCAAGCCATTGCAGAACAAAAACATCCCGCTTTTTGTTAAATCTTTTTTAAAGCCGGAAGATGCCGGGACCGTTATATACAACAGTGATAAACGGGTTCCGATACCAAGTTATATCTTCAAGATAAATCAATTGTTAATTTCTATCCAACCTAAGGATTTTTCGTTCATCGGCGAAGAAAATCTGAGTCGGATATTTGATGTTTTTGCGAGATATGGTTCCAAGATCCATTTGATGCAGAATTCTGCCATAAGTTTTTCGGTTTGTATTGACGAAGAGGGAACCAAAACGGAGCAACTAATTACTGAATTGCAGAGGGAATTCAAGGTACTTTACAATGCAGGCCTTGAACTTTTAACGATCCGGAATTACGATCAGCCAACCATCGAAAAACTGATCGAAAATAAGACCGTTCTGATGGAGCAGAGGAGCCGGAATACAGTGCAGATGGTTTTATCCAATAATTAATATTTAGATTTATTCTAAATAACCCTTTACTTTTAACAAAAAAACGGTTCCGGCGTTTGTTTTTTAATTTTCTTTAACTAATTTAGTGCCCTAAGTATGCGCGGTTTAAGCCGCTGTAAAAAATTAAAAAACGAAATATGAAAAAACTATTTACAAAAGTTGTTGTGGCATTAGCCTGCATTTCGAATGTATTGATCGCTCAGCAAGATCCTCAGTTCACTCAGTTTATGCATAGTAAATTGATCTACAACCCTGGTTATGCAGGTACAAGCAATGCAATTTGTGCGAACCTTTTATACCGTCAGCAATGGGTTAATTTTGATGGTGCGCCACAAACAGGTTTACTTAGTTTTGATATGCCTATCCTTCCTCAATTGGGTATTGGCGTGAATTTAATGAGTGATAAGATCGGGGCTATTGAGTCGTTCTTCGGTCGTGCTGCCGTAGCTTACAACATGAACTTAGGTCAAGGCCGTTTAGGTCTCGGAATCGACGTTGGTATGCTTCAAATGAAGATCAGCAATACCTGGATCGCTCCGGAGCCCGGAAAAGATGATGCTTCCATTCCCGGATACCAGGCAACAGGTAGTAATAATACTAACCCGAATTTAAGCAAAGTTACTTATGACCTTGGTTTTGGTGCGTTTTACCAAATTCCTAACACAATGTATATCGGTTTATCATCAACCCACTTACCGGCTCAAACCATTAAGGGCGGTGGCGACGTGAATTTCAATATGGCACGTCACTACTACTTTGTAGCAGGTTATACTTTCAAGATCAATCCACGTAATACAATTACTCCTAACGTTAAAGTTAAATCGGATGCTGCAACAACTCAGTTAGATGTTAACCTGACTTATGAATATGACCAATTCTTCTGGTTAGGTGTTTCTTACCGTATGGAAGATGCGATCGCTCCTATGTTAGGCGTTAGATTGTTAAAAGATAAAGCATTGAAAATCGGATATTCTTATGATTACACGATGTCGCAAATTAAAGGCTATACATCTGGTACTCATGAAATTATGATAGGTTATTGTATGAATAAGAAGACTACAAAACCTACTGTATATGGTAACGTTAGGTTCTTGGATTAATTAAAATTGTAACCTTTTTAAGAAACTATCGTTAAAACCTCTTTACCAGCTTTTGTTAACAATTTGTTAATAACGTATATTTGTAACTAAAAGACGGTAATAAGGTTATAAACTAAAAGAACAATTATGAAAAAACTCTTGGTATTAGCTTCTTTCGTTGCAGTTGTAACAGGCTGTAATAAGAAATCCGGTGAGCTATTAGGTGTTGGAGGCCGCGACCCGTGGTTCCAGCCTGATCCTTACGGTACCCTTTGGATTCCAATGGGAAGCTACCACATGGGCCCTAGCGACGAAGAAACCCCAATGGCACATACCGCCAAATCTAAAATGGTTTCCGTTCAGGCTTTCTATATTGACGATTCTGAGATTTCAAATAATGAGTACCGCCAATTCGTTTATTGGGTACGCGATTCTATAGCCCGCCAGTTATTAGCTCACGGTTCTAACCCTGAAGCTGAAGAATTTGGTATCACCCAGGAAGACTACTTAGAAGTATGGCCTGTATTCAAAGGAGATAATAACCTTCAGGATCCTTACCTGAACTGGGAAAAGAACATCAACTGGGATAGCGGGGATGAAGATTACCGCGCGGACTTACAGCCAATGTACTTACCTGAAGTAGAGCGTTTCTATAACCGTAAAGAAATTGATACCCGTAAATTGAATTATGAATATTACAGGATCGATATCCGTTTAGCAGCATCTAAATCAAACCGTTTCCGTCCTCAGAAATCACCGGATGTTTGGGATGCAGCTCATGATTATAAAAAATCTGAGTATATGAATGGTGTTGTATTGAACGATGGCCAGAATAACTCACCCGGTTCTCCTTCAACTCCTGTTGCTGATCCTGGAAAAGACGCAAAAACATTAGGTACTTATAATGTATCAGATCAAATGTCAGTTGGACAAGGTAATTATGTTCCACGCGAGCGTAAAGGACTTGACCGTTCAGCATTCATCGTAAAAGACATTATTAATGTATACCCTGATACTTTAGCGTGGGTACACGATTATACTTATTCATTCAATGAACCGATGACCAATATGTACTTCTGGCATCCGGCTTACGACCAATACCCTGTTGTTGGTGTAACCTGGAAACAAGCACGTGCATTCTCTATCTGGCGATCATTATTATTGAACAACTATTTAATGGGTACAGGTCAAACTATCGTTAACGACTTCCGTTTACCAACTGAATCAGAGTGGGAGAGAGCGGCTCGTGGTGATCTTGACCTATCTCCGTATCCTTGGGGAGGTCCTTATATCCGTAATGCCCGTGGTTGTTTCTTAGGTAACTACAAACCAATGCGTGGTTCATATATCGATGACGGCGGATTCCACTCGGTATATATCTACTCTTATAACCCTAACGATTTCGGTCTGTATTGTATGGCCGGTAACGTATCTGAGTGGACAAGTAACGCATTTGATGAATCAGCTTACGATTTCGAACATGACTTAAACCCTGATTACTTATACGAAGCGCAGGATAAAGATGCGAACGTATTAAAACGTAAAGTGATCCGTGGTGGTAGCTGGAAAGACATTGGTTATTACTTACAAACTTCATCCCGTACTTATGAATATCAGGATACTGCTAAGTGTTATTTAGGATTCCGTAACGTAATGACTTACTTGGGTCGTTCGAAAGGGGATGATATTTAATCCTTTGCATTAACAACAAACACAAACACACAAACAAAACAAACACTAACTAACTAACAAAACGAGCTATGAGTCACAAACTTCCTAAAGTAAAAGGATTTAAGAGGTTCTTACACCTTTCATCTTGCCTTGGTGCATCCGTTGTAATCTTGGGTGCCTTATTTAAAATCATGCACTGGCCTGGGTCAGGACCGATGTTAATTCTCGGCCTTGGTACTGAGGCGTTCTTATTCGCATTATTCGCATCAGATATTCCACATGAGGAATATGATTGGTCGTTAGCATACCCTGAATTAGGTGGTATGGGTGTTGAAGAAGGTGGCGACGGACACAGCGATCTGCCTATTTCAAACCAATTAGATAATTTATTAGAAGATGCAAAGATCGGTCCTGAGTTAATCGAAAGCTTAGGAAACGGTATGCGTTCATTAAGCGAAAACGCAAGTAAAATTGGTGATATCACTAATGCTACTGTTGCAACAAATGAGTATGTTGACAGCGTTAGATCTGCTTCTAAAAATGTTTCAACTTTAGCTGATACATACAGCAAAGCTGCTTCAGCAATGTCTGATTTAGCTAATTCAAATGATGCCGGTTATTCTATCGGAGAGTCGTTGAATAAAGTTTCCAAGAATCTTTCTGCTTTAAATGCAACTTACGAATTACAATTACAAGGTTCGAAAGAGCATTTAGATGCTACCTCTAAATTCTACGATGGTTTACAAGATCTGATGAAGAATCTTCACGATTCAGTTGACGATACTAAACTATACCGTCAGGAAATGTCGAAATTGTCTTCTAACTTAACATCGTTGAACCAGATTTATGGTAACATGTTAAGCGCAATGAAGGCGTAATAAATTGTTACCGGGTAAATAATTGAATAATGATGTAACTTTTATATCATTATTCAATTATACTTGGTAGCCAGTAATTAAAGAAAATATTCATTTAAAATATAATTAGAAAAAATGGGTGGTGGCAAAGAAACTCCGAGACAGAAGATGATCGGTATGATGTACCTCGTACTAACGGCCCTTCTGGCTATGAACGTATCAAAACAGATCTTACACGGATATATTGTGGTGAACGAGAGTATGGAGCACAGTAAGGAAAACCTTACTGAGAACAACAAACGTATCACTGAAGCATTTTTAGCAACTATCAATGGTAATGCTGCTGCAAAACCATATTACGATAAAGCTATCGAAGCGCAAAAGCAACTGGAAGAAATGGTTAAGTATATCGAGACCATCAAATCGAATGTTGTTTCTAAAACAGAAAAATTCGAGAACGCTGCATCTGGTGATACTGCTAAATTAAGATACTTAACTGCTATCGATAATTACGATATCCCTACATTCGAGTTGCTTGGCAGCGATGCGGCAACTCCTGAGAACAAACCTCTTTCTGCATTAGAGATGAAGGATAAGTACAACAAGCTTCACGATAATTTGGTGAAAATGCTTGATGAGATGCAAAAGAATCCGAAAGCGAAATTATTAGATGATGATTACAAAGGCTTAAAACGTAAAGTTGGAAGTTTGAAACCGATCGATTCAGGTGCTGAAGACGATGGTATGAAAATGACCTGGGAAGTTGAGAACTTCTATCACTTACCAATGGCCGCTGTAGTTTGTAACCTTAACAAAATGCAAGCCGATCTTAAGAACGTGGAAGCTGAGATCCTACAGGTTCTTTCCGGTGCATCAGGTAAATTAGCGATCAAATTCGACAGATTAGCAGCGAAAGTAATTGCTCCTTCATCTTATATCCAATCCGGTCAGCCTTATCTTGCTGATGTATTCTTAGCAGCTTCTTCTTCGCAATTACGTAAAGAAGATATGGAAGTGTTATTGAACTCAGACTCACTTTCTAAAGGTGCAGGCGGATCTCCGGTTCCTATTGAAAGCGGTATGGGTAAAGTAAATATCCCGACAAGCGGGCAAGGTGACCAAACTTTAAAAGGTGTAATTAAATTCAAAAAGCCGGATGGTACTTTTGACTTCTTCAACTTTAGCGCTCCTTATACTGTTGCTGCTCCTGCGGTAGCTGTTGCCGCTGAAAAAATGAACGTAATTTATATCGGTGTTGACAATCCTGTTACAGTTTCTGCTGCGGGTGTTGCTCCGAATAACTTAATAGTGAATTTAAGCGGTTGTGGTGCTACTAAAACCGGTGGTGCGGGTGGTAAGTTCATTGTTAGAGCTACATCTCCGGGTACCATGCAGGTAAGTGTATCGGCAAAAACTGCTGAAGGAACAAAACCTCAGGGCAAACCAACTCCGTTCCGTGTTAAGAAAATTCCGGATCCAACTCCGAAGTTAGGTGGTAACCTGATTCAAGGTATCGCTGACGTTAAGAAGATCAACCTTGCTGCTATTGGTGGTGTAGGTGCTGAGGTTCCAGGTTTCGACTTCGACGTGAAGTTCCCGGTTATCAGTTTTATTTTCTCGGCTAACGTAAAGGGTAACTTAAAAGAGTTCACTTGTAACGGCCCGAACTTATCGCCTGAAGCAAAAGCGGTTCTTTCGTCTTTAGGTGTTGGTGGAAAAGCATATTTTGAAGATATCAAAGTAAAAGCACCTGATGGAACTGTCAGGAAAATTGCTACGGCATCATTAAAAGTAAAATAAAAACCATATGAATAGAGCTATTCAAATATTTATTGTTTTCATCTTCGTTGCTGCGTTCAATATGAATGCACAACCTGGCGTATTTCAACCGGGCGACTATAAAGACGGGATCTACGAAAAAGAAAATACAACCAATAGGCGGTTCATTCCTTACACTCACCTCCGCGAGGCTGATGTGGCATGGGAAAAACGCGTATGGCGTGATTTGGATATGCGCGAAAAGATCAACCAGCAATTATATTACCCGACTGATATCGTTGTAAGCCGTATCTCTTTATTCCAGGTGCTTGCAAAATATATCTTATCAGGTAAGATAATGGCTTTTTCAGATGAGGAATTTTTGGTTCCTTACGAGATCTCTGCTATTAAAGATAAATTAAAGAAGTGTGACTCGATCAAAGAATCAAGCTTTGACGCTGATGGAAACGAGATCATTACTTCACGATGGAATTGTGACTCAACCTCAATTTACGCTGAGGTTCAAACCTACCGATTGAAAGAAGACTGGTTCTTTGATAAGCAAAAATCAGTTCTTGAAGTTCGTATCATTGGTATGAGTGCCCGTCGTTATATCGAAGAAAAAGAAGCTTATTCAGAATTATTCTGGGTTTACTTCCCTGCTTGCCGTCCTTATTTGGCACAGCATGAAGTATTCAATCCTAAGAACGACTCTGAGCGACGCTCTTTCGAGGACATTTTCTGGAAAAGGCAATTCTCGAGTAAAGTACATAAAGAAACTAACGTGTGGGACAGGCAAATTGATCAGTACGCACGTGGTATAGATGCCTTATTGGAATCTGATCGCGTTAAGAACGACATCTTCCGTTGGGAGCATGATCTATGGCACTTTTAAATTGTTGTTAGTGTAAGTTTAACCCTGAAGCATAAAAACTTCAGGGTTTTTTTATATCCAAAAGTGTCATTCGTTTGAGTTCCGGTCTATAATTTTTTATTCCCTGAAGTGTGATCCGTGAAGATCTCTACTGCAGGGGTAAGGAATCTGAATTTCATTCGTCTGTTCATATAAGCAAATTCATTTCATATGAACAGAATCGTTTTAACCTTATCGCTCTTCTCAATTTTAAGCACTGCGGTTTCCCGGAAGATAAACTGGCAGGCATGGGGAGAAACCGCGTTTAAAAGCGCTAAAACGCAGCATAAACCTGTTTTTCTGGACGTGGGTACAGAATGGTGTACGGCCTGTAATTTAATGGAGGAACATACTTATACTGATACAACCGTTATAGGAATAATTAACAGGAATTTTATTTCAATTAAAGCAGATGCCGAAGCTCAGCCTGACGTAGGAGCACGTTTCCTGCAATGGGGCTGGCCGGCCTTAATATTTTTGGACCCCGATGGTAATCAGTTAATGGCTATCCAGGGAAACAGGAGGGCAAGTGTTTTTACTGAGATCTTAAATGATTTCCTAAAGCAATTCAAAGAAGGTAAAGTCTCTATTCAGGATAATAATTTCTTCTCATCCGAACCACCGGATAAATCCGACCTCACAAAAATATTCAACAAAGCAAATGGCCAGCTTCATTATTACTATGATTCACTTTATGCGGGTTGGGGTTACGATCTGAAGATTCCGTTGTATCAACCTGTTGAATACAGTTTCTGGGCTGCGAGAACACAAAAGAAACCTTATGAAAAACAAAAAGCGATCAAATCGTTAACGAAGTATGCACAGGTGAGCGATCGTGTTTGCGGCGGCGTTTATTTTGGTTGTTCATCCGGCAGAAGCTGGAAAGGTGCGGCTCCTGAAAAAAGAAGTGAATACCAAGGTGGGGTTCTGCATAATTATGCTGAAGCTTATTTAGCGACAGGAGATATTAAATGGCTGAATGAAGCTAAGCTGTTAAAGAAATATTTACTGGAAAGCATGTTATCGAAAGATGACAGCTTGTTCTTTAACAGCCAGGAAGAATACCTGGATATAAAAGGAAATCCTCCGGGAATGCCTCCTGAAAAATATTTTACATTAACGGGTGAGCAAAGGAAAAAATATGGTTTTCCTCCGATCGATAAAACAATTTACACCGATATTAATTTCCGGATCGTAAAAGGCTTTATAAAATTGTATGAGGCTACGCAGGACCCTGCCGATCTGAACATTGCGATCGCTATTGGTAAAAAAATAATTTCGAAAGCCCAAATGCCGGAAGGTTGGTTCAAGTCTGTTATTGAAAATAAAAATACTATTACAAGGATGCGCGAGCTACCGAGTGATTCAGCACAGAAAACAGTTCTGTATCTAAAACCGCAAGGCCATGCGGGAATAGCAATGTTAGTTTTATACCAGTATACAAGTGATTCAACCTGGTTAATGCACGCAAGAAAATTAAACGCAGCAGTCAATAAAGAATTGTCCGATAAAGAAAATGGCGGCTATTATTCTACCAATTATGCCCCTATGGCCTTGGGAGGAAAAAAAACATTCACAAAAGTTTTAGTGGAGAATTCATTATACGCCCGTTTCTTAATAGAGTTAAGTGATCTGACAGGCGAAGAAAGTTACTTGAAATGGGCTGAAGGCGCAATACGTTCAGTTAGCAGTGAGAAAATGGTTGAGAATGAAGAACGCCTGATCGCTGATTATGTTTTAGCTATTGATAAATTACGCAAGCAACATTTGGTATTCACCGTTGTAACTTCTGAACCAAACTCTGTCGAGGCAAAAAATCTTATAAAACAAATTCAAACGTATTATCATCCTGCAAAATTAATTAAAGTAGAAGCGCCGGGACATTATCCTGATCTCGGAAAACCAAGTTTATTTGTCTGTAGTAAAGTAGTGTGTTCGCAACCAATTACACTTTCTGTAAACACAAAAAAAGAGATCGATGGATTCATCAGTAAGCTTAAGAATTAACCGCGAATGCCTCTAATTCGCACCAATGCATTAGTATTGATTCGTGAAATTAGTGGCTTGGTTTAATGAATTCAAGATTTCTTTTAAGTCCTTTGAATTTCGTCCGCTTTACAGCAGAATTTTTAAAAACAGAATTAAAAACTTCTTCTGTCATTTCATGCCATTCATTTGCAGAATAGTTTAAAAGTCCATTTGAATTTTTAAATAAAGGTTCTGAATGCGGTTTGCTGAAACGGTTCCATGGACAAACATCCTGGCAAACATCACAGCCAAAAGCCCAGTTGTCCATTTTGTTTTTAAATTCTGTAGGAATATTTTCTTTAAGCTCTATTGTTAGATAAGAAATACATTTACTTCCATCAACCACATAGGGCGCAACAATTGCGTCGGTAGGGCAGGCATCAATACATTTTGTACAGGTGCCGCAATAATCTGCAATAGGCCCGTCATATTCCAATTCAAGATCAATTATTAATTCAGCAATGAAAAAAAATGAACCTTGTTCCTTATTGATGAGATTAGAATTTTTTCCAACCCAACCCAATCCGCTTTTTTTTGCCCATGCTTTATCTAACACAGGAGCAGAATCTGTAAAAACCCTTCCGTTTATTTTTCCGATCTTTTCCTCTAACGTATTTACAAATTCTTTTAGTTTTTCTTTAATGACTGTATGATAATCATTCCCATAAGCATATTTCGAAATTTTCGGAGCATCACTTCTTTGTCCATGTTCAGGATAATAATTGAATAATAATGATATCACCGATTTTGCGCCATCCACCAATAAACGTGGATCAAGCCTCTTGTCAAAATGATTCGCCATGTAATCCATTTTGCCATGCATATTCTTATTAAGCCATTCTTCTAAACGTGGAGCTTCTTCTTCTAAGAATTCGGCTTTGCCGATGCCGCAAAAATCAAAACCTAAACGCTTTGCTTCTGCTTTTACTATCTGGGTATGTTTACTTGTATTCAGTACTACAAAGGTAGGGAATTCAGGGCTAAAGCCCATTGGCCGTTATGTCTTTCTGCCCCGGACTAAAGTCCGGGGTTAAAAGAATAAGAATGTGGAATTTGGTATTATGATCCTCTGCGAAAAATACACTAATAACCCCAGACTTCAGTCTGGGGTTTACATGTGATAGCAAGGAATGGGCTTTAGCCCTGTCTACTTCCTGTTCTTCCTTCTGAAAGCCTTTTTGATATCCAGGTAATCGATATAATACAGCACTTTTATCGAGACTGAATTATTTTGAGGTGAATTCAGAGACCCTCTGAAGTTATAGTAGTAATCATAATTGATGGATGACTCACTTTTCAACACGGCATTCTTATAAACGATATTCAATTCACTTCCCGGTGCGAATTGCCAGAAGAAAACTACATCAATATTGAACGCATTGAAATTTACATTATGGGAATAGAGATGGTTGTATTGCGTTAACGAGCCATCATGATTCAAATTATAATACCCTGAGTAAGTGGCTCTCGACCAATAATGCCTGCCTCTTACAGATAAAGACATTTTATTGGTGAATTTATAAACGCCCGATAAAGTATTACTGATCGTTTGAAGATTTCGTCTTCCTAAAGTTATGGTGTCCGTGTAAGAATCATAGAATACAAATCCGATATCATCAATACGATCTTCATAATACGTTTCATAAATGAAAGAGAGTTTGTTATTCACACGCCATCTCGGAGAAACGTAAATATCAACTGTCGATCTTTGATTCTCATTGAACACCCTGTAATTTGCCGAAATATCTAAAGCTACTTTCTTCCTGTAGTCACTCGAAATAAATCCACCCCCCCGGTAATTGATAGGGAAAGTATAGAACCTTCCGAAGATGCGTGGTTCATACCAATCATAAGTGATGATCGGCTCTAAACCATAACGGATCCCTGTTGTGAAAAAATGCTTTTTCCAGGTGGTAACAGAATTTCCATAGATGCCGAAATTAGCAAAAGCATCTTGTACATACATTCGTGAATAGGAAAAATTCACACTATTGAAAATATTATTCAAACGCCAGAAGGGTTTGTAAACATTGTACCCGATCTCAAGTCCCATATCCACATTATTATTCATGAACTGGATACCGAGATCATTTGGATTATAAGTATTCGTATTCATATTACCGTATGCATTCCAGGTGAAATTTCCTCCTGATTTTCCAAAATTCAATCGTCCGCTGTAACCCTTAAAAGAACTGTTGCTGTCAGGATAGAACTTCTGACTCATGGCGCCGAATCCTGCGACCTGGTAAGTGTTGCTTTTATTGTTTGCTTCAAATCCTAATCCGGTGACATTCGCATCGTGCCAATGTCCATCGCGCGTAACATTTGTATTCACGAGTGTGATGAATGAATTATTTTTTAAAGCCTGATCTAAAACCACAATATTGTAATTTGTAAGGGGAGAAGACAAAATATCCCTTGTATTTCCCGCCGTATCCTGTGCGGTCGCATAAGTTTCTCCTGATACTGCATTGAAGATCCCTATACCTAATTTTTTTTCAGTCCGTCCTGATAATTTTGTAGCGTTATATAAACGGGTTTGTGTCGGATTTTTAATTATGACTTCATTACCTTTTAATTGGCTATAAACGTTCCTGTACCCGATCGGAAGGCCACCAACGCGGCGTGAATAAAACAATCCGCCTTTATTGAATAATTCTGTTCCCTCTGTAAAGAAAGGCCTGCGTTCCTGGAACTGGACTTCGAATGGCGAGAGATTCAAAACATTATTATCCGATTGTACCTGGCTGAAATCCGGCACCAATGTCATATCTAAAGTGAAAGCATCCGATAAGCCATATTTAAGATCCATCCCGCCGCTGAAACTATAGCTTTCATTCTTAATTCCAACCTGGTTGTAAGGATAATGATTAAATAATCCTGCAATGTAAGGACTGAACGACAAACGCACCGGAGGTTTAATGTTTTTTAACCCGGTTAAATCTCCAAATTGTTTTACGAATGCATCGATCTTCGGATCAACAAAATTCCAGAACGACATTTCACGAGTACGGCGGATCTTCCTGATGATATTGAATCCCCAGGTTTGTTCTTCCTTTGCAGAGAAACGCAATGCAGAGTAGGGAATTTTCATTTCAATCACCCACCCTTTTTCATTGTATTTCACAGAACTTTGCCAAACCGCGTTCCAGTTAAAATCCTGTCCTTCGCTGCTGTAACGTGCATCAATTTGTGTCCCTGCCGCTGTAACAAAAAAACCAAAAGCATTTATATCGTCGTTATAAGTGTCAAATAAAACACCAAAAAGATCAGCATTAGCTTCAGCATCCCTTGTGCTTAATTCGCGTAAAATACTGTCAGGTGAACTGTCATAAAGCATTGCTCCTATGTAGATGGCTGCATCATCATAAACAACTTTTACTTCGCATTTTTGTTCAGATGGCATACCGGGACTCAGCATATTTTGGATCAGGTCAACGGCAGGTTCAGCATTGACCCATGAAGAATCATTTAAGTTTCCATCGATTTTGGGAGAATTAGTAACACGGAGAGCGCCAATACTCTTCAGAGCTTGAGAAAAACCATTGTTAAAGGTTAAAACGAATAGTATGAAAACGAATAGTTTTTTCATAAGTTTTCAATGTGAAATTAGGGTATTTCCTATTGCTGTTTATCCCCCAATTTGGTGGAAGTACGCGGGTTTCGCCCAATAGTTGCTTTAACACGATAAAAACTTTGAAATTCTTTTAATTCTATTCAAAATTCAGTACATTAGTATCTATGCTTAAAGGCGTAAAACGGTACATACTACTAATACTCTTAACCAGCGGTTTTGTTCATTCACAGGACATACATTTTTCCCAATATTATTTTTCTCCATTAAGCCTGAATCCTGCTAATACAGGTAATTTTTTAGGTGATTACAGGATCGCAATGAATTACCGCAGCCAATGGCGCGAGATCCAAAAAGCGTATAAGACCGTTTCATTAGGAGGAGAAGCGAATATTTATCCGATGAACCAGCAAACTTCAGTAGGGCTTTATTTCCTGAATGATAAATCAGGCGGAAATTTAGTGGTGAACAAGATCTTTTTATCAGGAGCATTGCATAAAAAGATCGCCGGGATCAATTTGCATGCAGGCATTCAGCCGGGATTTGTTTTAAAAAGTATTGATTTTAACGCGCATACTTTCCCTAATCAATTGAATTGGGATAAAGGCCAGTTTGATAATACAATTAATAATTACGAACCGTATCAAACACAACGGACCAATTATTTTGATCTGAATGCAGGTGTCGGAGCTTCCGCACGTATAAAGAAATTTGAAGGTGGTATTTATTTCGCCATGTTCCATTTAACTCAACCTAAAGAAACATTTTTTGCAGGCAGCAATAAATTAACGATGCGCAAAATGTTCAACCTCGATGCCAGATATTACTTGAATGAAAAATTCACTCTGAACTTATATACAATGATGGCCGCCACAACCAAAGCAAGTGATTGGGTGACCGGATTCAATGTTGAATATAACCTGAACAAAACGCCATTCTTTACCAATGCAGTATTTGTTGGCTTCATGTGGCGTGATGGTTTAAAACGGATCTCTGATGCCGGAATTGTTACGGCAGGATTGAAATACAAAAATTATACTGCCGGTGTTAGCTACGACATTAATATCTCTAAATTACATACTGCTACCGAATACCGTGGTGCTATAGAATTCGCATTGATCTACACTTCTAAAAATACCCGCCTGGTTAAAAAACAAATTCCTTGTGACCGCTATTAGAAACGTCATATTCTTAATTCTTCTTTCTTTTTGTGTGAATGCACAAACTGACAGTACTTCTATGGCAAGTATGAATGCAAAGGATCTTAAAAAACTTGGTGTGAATGCAATTTTGCAAGGCGATCCGAATTCGGCGGTGACTTTTTTAGAGAAAAGTTATTCGATGAATAAGTCCGATTACGAAACGCAGGGCCTTTTAGCTGAAGCGTACCGTTTGGTCCGTAACTACGAAGCTGCGGAGAAAATGTACGCACAGGTTTATGCGAAAGCATCGGATAAATATCCTGAGGCTTTGTTCTATGTAGCAGAAATGCAAAAATCGAATGGCGATTATGATAAAGCAAAAGAAAGTTACGCGAAATTCAAAAAAGAATATAAAGGTGAAGACAAAGACCTCAGGAAAATTGCAGGGCAAGAAATTAATTTTTGTGATTCAGTAAAAAAGATCGCAGCTTCTGAGAAAAAAATTATCATTCAGCATTTAGAAGGAGAGATCAACAAGATCAACGTAGAAGCAAGTCCTTTGAGTTTGGATGAGAATACTTTATTGTATTCTTCATTACGTACCGATAAAAAAGAATTTATTGTGGAAGGTGATACAAACAATACGGTTGTCCGAAAAATGTACCTTGCTAAAAAGGAAAATGGGGAGTGGAAGTACTCCGGTGAGATGGATGGGCCTTTCAATGCTTCGGGTTATAATGTTGGAAATGCAACCATGACGCCTGATGGAAAACGGATGTATTTCACCCGCTGTAAGCCGAATTGGCAGGGGAAAATGATCTGTGCAATATATGTTACAGAAAAAGGCAGCGGCGGAGATTGGAGCGAACCTGTTAAACTCGATAAGAAAATCAATAATCCAAAATATACAAGTACGCAACCAGCTGTTTCTATTGATCCGGTTAAGGGAAATGAAGTGGTTTATTTTATCTCGGATAACAAAGAAGGAAAAGGCGGATTGGATATCTGGTATTTTACTTACGATGTAAAAAAGAAAGAATATAAAACACCAAAGAATGCAGGGCCCAAGATCAATACCAAGCGTGATGAAATGTCGCCTTTCTTCGATGCGGAGACACGTAATTTATATTTTTCATCGCAGGGACATCCCGGTTTAGGAGGTTTTGATGTTTACAAAGCGACAGGTGATGGTAAAAAATTCTTAAGTGCAGAAAATATCGGGGCACCTATCAATTCGGGAGCAGATGATATTTTTTATACGATCTCGAAGAACAGGGAAGAAGGATTCATTGTTTCGAACCGTAAAGGTGCCGTTGCTTTGAAGAATGCTACTTGTTGTGATGATATCTTCTCTTACAAATATTCCGAGTACATCCATGTCAATATTAAAGGTTTGATCTATGCAGAGGAAACCGGTGGAAAGAAGAATTTACCTGATGCGACAATTGAATTGTATTCTAAAGATAAAAAAACAGGCGAGCGGTTCTTAATTAAATCTTTAAAGTCAAGTGATCTCGCCTTGTATGATATAAAACTTGAAGCGAACAACGATTATCAGATCCTTGTGAAGAAGGATGGTTACCTGAGTAATAGTCATGATTTCAGTACACGCCATATTACAAGTTCAACTACTTTAGAAAAAGATATTCCGTTAACACCACTTCCAAAAGATCCGATCCGTATTCCGAATGTGTTGTACGAATTTGATAAAGCAAATATTTTAGAACCTTCGAAATTAGCATTAGATACAACAGTGTTACGTTTATTGTTAGATAATCCCCAGATCATCATCGAGATCATGTCGCACACCGACAGTAAGGGTAACGATCAGTACAATATGAAATTATCTCAGCGTCGTGCTGAAAGCGTTGTGGCTTACCTGATCTCGAAAGGAGTTGACGCCCAACGATTAAAAGCTAAAGGTTACGGCGAGAGCAAACCTGTTGCGCCGAATGAAAATCCTGATGGCTCTGATAATCCGGATGGCCGTACCCTTAACCGTCGTACTGATTTCAAGATCATTGGTCACTTAGATGTAGAAGTGATCAACGATTATGATGATGAGTAAGATGTTTCCGGTTCGACCTCACCGTTAGCGGCACGCCGCAACGTACTCTCCTTAAGGAGAGAGAAATGTGTCCTCAGAAATTCATTCAGTATAATTTCCCGCTCTCCGAAATTCATTCAACGGATCGTTTTTACTCTCCTTGAGGAGAGGAGGTCGGCCAAAGGCAGACCTGTGAGGTCCTTGTAATGCAAATCTGCTTATTTACTTAGTCGAGGTACTGTCCGCATCAGCTTCCAATTTTTTCGGATCTTCGAATTCGTTCAGGTAAGTTGGCCCTTCATCAGAACCATCCGGCGTACCATCCATGTCTTTACCGCCACAAAAAGTAAAAGTTAAACTTAGCAATACAACTGAGAATAATATTAATTTTTTCATGATGTTAGGAATTTAGTGTGAGAATTAAATGTAAGCCGTTTTTTCCGGAATTAAATTATTCGCATCACCTATTCTGGGAAAGATGTAACTTTTTTTTCCTCTTAATTCTTTCCTTTTACCACCAAATAGCGGAGATAGAATTCCACTTCATCGGAAGGTTTCATGTTCTTAAAGAACACGGTGGTATTGGCAGAACTCAATGAACTTATTCTCACTTTAAGTGAAACATTCTTTTTAGCCGCACTCGAAAATTTTTCAGTAACAATTCCTTTTATGATCATGTCGTTCTTATAATCAAAACTCCATTCTGTGTTCGGACATTCATGCAGGATCGCATTCTTTGTATTGAATTTTTCATCTATATCAAGGAAGATACTAATGCTGTCGCCGACATTGAATTTCTTAAAATTCTCTTCTGCTAATTTATCAGCGTTAGCCTGACAAATTCTTATCGGTTTCCAATATTCTTTAATATCATTCACCTGGTCTTCTATATCAAGCGGCTGATTATTTAGTTTTCTATGGAGAGAAGTAAGAATGATCCTTGACATATCATGAGGTTCATCGATGCCTAATTTTAAGAATTCATTTAAAAGCGCCTGGTCTTTTTTATTGTAGAGCCATTTGCTACGGATAAAGATCCCAAGCGTAAGGTCGGATTCGCTTACTGCTTTTTCTTCCGGTAAAGTTTTATAGCTTTCTTTTTGTTTATCGGTCCATTTCTTTTCAAAGTAAAGAATGGCCTCATCCAAGGTCGCAGGTTGTTTAGCTGCAAATGCGCTGTGAGTGAAAACAAAAAAGAAGAATATGCTAATAAACCTTATCAAGTTTTTTTGTCATTTCTTTTTGAGGAGGCTGTTTAACTAAAAGTGATTTAAGGGGGAATTCAACAATGTCACCAGGTTTAGCCGGTTTATGCAGTAGGAACTCAGCTTCCCTGCTCATTGAACCGACCTGAACTTTCAGATGAGGATCACCGTACAGGAAATATTTTTCATTCACGATCCCTTTTACAACGATATCTTTTTTATAATCAAAATCCCAATCGTCTGAATAAGGACAAGGAACTGTTCTTCCATTCAGGCCGGCGAGATTTTCAGCATGTAAATAAATAGTTATGCTGTCACCCGGTTTAAACCTGTCGTAATTAGAGATCGACATGATCGCAGCTTTTTCTTCACACTCACGAACGGGCGTCCAATAATCTTTGCATTTTTTTACCTGTGCAGGAATATCTAATGGTAAGCCGTTCATTTTTCTGTGAGTACATACAATTATGATGTCAGACATGTCATCTACATGTGTGATACCCATTTCGTGGAATGAATGGAGGAGGGTAGTGTCTTTATTCAGGCGGATCCATTCGTTACGGATCCAAACGCCGTGCATATTATCAATTTCTATAAGAGCATCATCTTCCTTAAGTTTTTTGTAGATCTCTTTATCCTTCTTGCTCAACTTTTTTTCTAAACGGACAGCTGCTTCTTCTATTGTTTTAGGTTTCTTAGCAGAAAAAGCAGGGAAGAATAATATAGAAAGAATGAGTATTAGAAAATGCCTTCGCATAAGCATCTAAGATACGGAAAAAAACAAACATTAATGTTTGTTTTTTTTAGATGCTGATTCGCGCCTTCGGCGGTCAGCATGACAAATGGTATTGAGAAGGTTCAGGTCTTCTTAAACGCAAGCCCTGCTTTCTTCAACCCGCTCTTCAGTTTAGCAACAGCACTCGGCCCCATCCCATGAAGTTCAGCAATTTCTTTCTCTGTAAATTTTGAGAGTTGTTTTAAAGTAGTGATGCCCGCATTTTGTAAAGCACGGCGCGCCGGCGCTCCTATCCCGGACATAAAACCATCGGCTGGTTTTTTCTCTGCTTCACAAACCGGACAAACAGGGCAATCGCTGCTCTTATAATAGTTGTGTCCTTTTTTACAGGTGCGTAAAGTTTTGGTTGGCATTAAGAAATGTTTCTAACGTTTGGCTACTGGCCGTTGGGCTCTCGAAGCACCATCTTCCTTAATCGCCAAAATGTATTTTAAAGATATTTATATAATTAGTGAGTCGCAAATAAAATTTTTGAAGAGTCGCTGTATTACAGGCGAGAGATGACCGATTCTCGATAAAGGCACCAAACGCACGGTCAATAGTTGTAAGCGCCCCAATGCTAAGAGAGTCATAAAATTGTCTATTTTGCATCTTCATTAATTTCATGAATTACCATGTCAAGTTTCTCTATGGTCTGTTTAACGTATTTAAATATCTGGATATTATGTTGACTTGTAATTTCTTTTTCTTCTATTAAGTTAACGAGTCCAATGATGGTAGAGACCGGGGCTCGTAATAAATGAGAGTTCTTCCAAGAGATATTGTAAAGTTGCTTGATTTTTTCTTTCAATTCGTTTTCCAAAAAGATGATTTCGGTAATATCTTCCGCTACGGTGCAAATAGTTAGCGGGGTACCTTTTTTATCCCTCTCAAGAACTGTCTTTCGTGTGTGTACCCATATGTAAGAGTCATCAGATTTTTTGAAACGAGAAGTGTTTTCGATAACTTCACCAAGTCTTGAATTTATAATTTTTTCTACTTCTTCTTTTCTCCTATCTATATCATCAGGATGAATTAACGCCTGGTAGAAATTGTTGCTTAATTTTTCAAACTCTTTCTTGGTATAACCTAATACCTTCTCAGCAAAACCACTGGAACAGATTAATTTTCTATGAAGGAGATCATAAGTCTGATATTCAAGATGCGATATGTCGATAAACGTTGCAAGGGTTTTGTCCATTTTTTTCATATTATTTTAGGATTAAAATTGTTTATTAAGTCGACTTTCTGTTATCTCAAGTCAATTGTTTTAGTATAATTCTTAGACCTGTCAAAGGTCCGGGTCAGGAGGAACTGTAAGATCTTTGCTAGTACTTTTATTGATGAACTTTATTCACAGTTATTACTACTAACGTTTTGCGGGCTTGCGCCCGTTTGCTAGTCCAAGTTATGTATTTATGCGTTAACACGCAAATGGTCGCAAGCCCGCTGTTAGTAGTTGTGCGCCCCACACAGTTCAGTCTACTTTGCGATTTTAAATTCAACCCGTCTGTTTAACTGTCTGTTTTCTTCTGAGTCGTTAGGTTTAATTGGAGACTGGCTACCGAGTCCTTTGAATGTAATTCTGTCTTTTGAAATGCCAGAGTTTATTAAAAAGTCTCCAACAGCCTTTGCTCGTGATTTACTTAATGTAACATTGTCGTTTTCTTTTCCGACGTTGTCAGTATATCCGATAACTTCAATTTTGTAGGTTGGATTTGATTTTAAATAGCTTGCAAGTTTGTTAAGTTCTGCGTTTGAACTGGAAAGAAGTTCTGCTTTGTTGGTTTCGAAGTTGATATTTTTTAAGACTAAAGATTTGCCTATCGCAAGATCGTAATTGGTTGTTTTGGCTTTAATGACAGTCAGCTCATTGCATTTACAATCTGAAATGTTTGGAACAGGAGTAACACTTACATTGTCTATGTAAAAGTAAATTCCATCAAATGCTGGAGGAACTGAAGTAAGACTTATTCGTTTGAATTTTTCATTGAAAATACCAATGGTTAGGAACTCTTCATCTCCTTTTGCTTTGTAGCAAGCTTGAATTTTATTCCACGCCTTTTCTTCGAAGTAACCTTTAGAAGCAATAAATTTTTCATAGCTCGATGTTTTAATAAGTCCGCCCGTATTATGCTCTTGCTTTTCGGTACTGAATAAATAGTCGATTTCGTTTGAACTGAAGTTTCGGGTGTCCGCTGGACTAACAACTAAAGACAAACAATAATAATTGTCCTTTACTAACTTTTGTGTGAGCTTCACTTGTAAATATTCATATGATCCAAGTCCCGCGTGATTTATTGCAATACCACCGTAAGCATTTCCAGAAAAGGGATTTCTGTTTCCCCAAAGATTACTTGGTGCTCCGTAATTTCCAGTCCTCTTTGTAGTGAAATAGTCAGGACTGCCTTTTGTTGTTGAGCTAGTCCAGTCAATGCAGGTAAAGTTATTGTCCGTGGTTAAAGTTCCAGAAGGTTCGGTATTTGCAATTTCAAAGTCGGGGTTATTAACTAAATTCTGTCCGAATGTTAAACTGGATGCGGTCAAACAAAATATTATGAGGATGTTTCTTGTCATTCGATGTTTAGGCGCATTACTACTAACGTTTTGCAGCTACTTGCAGTTTTTTGCTAAGTCCAATTTACGCATTTGGGCGCTAACCCGCAAAAAATTGGAAGTAGGTGCTGTTATAGGTTGTACGGCGCACACAGCTTATATTTCGTTTGTCCGCTTATTAGTGTCGTATTCAATGTCGAATGGACAAATAAGATATTCGTAACTGTTCTTTATAATTATTTCTGTTATGTTGTCGAATACGCTGACCGAAATCTCATTAATGCTATTAGATTTTAAAAGCCTTAATTTATTAGTAGATGATTTTAATTTGGGATGGTAAATGAAAGCTAAGTATTTTGAAGATAAAGGAAAATATATCTCAGTTTTTTCTGAGATGGTTTCAGCATTAGAAAGAAAGTCTTCTGGTTTTTTTAAAGGCTTTGAAATAAATGAAAGTAATTTTGAAAGGATGTTATTACGTTCAGAAGCTTTTAAAATTGCAACAGGATTATCAGAAGTAAACCAACCTCTAGCGTCAGGGGCTTTTAAAAATACAATTTCGAAAACGCAAAGGTTGAACCATAAATGATCATCAAAATTAGGTATTACCCAATTTAATAACTCTTCAGTAGGTAATTTTAAAAGTTCGTTGTTTTCTATTGCTATAATATCTTCTTCTGTTTCCATTACATGTCGGAGAGTATGTTTAATAAATGTGAGTTTGTGCTCACTATTTAATACAGTTTTTATGTTGTAACGCCAATAATTTGAGCGACTGATTAAATTAGCAGAATATTGAAGCAAATATGAACTGTAATTGTCGGAAAGAGACTTTGTGTTTTCTAATTGCTCAATTATTTGAGGATAATGTGTCTCAATTGTCTGGCCATGGCTTTCAAAAGCTCTGACTAATTCAGGATTGTCACTTACAACGTCAAAAAAGTCAACGTACCTATTGAAGGATTTTATATAGCGTCTTGTGGTCCGGCTTTTGTCCGCATATTTTATACATATTTGTTTTCCGTCACCTTTGTGAATGAATGAAAATTGTTCTAAATATGTCTTTGAAATTACGTGTTGTTTCATTGCTTGTCCGCAGAGACTTTTGTCTAACGGAATGTCTGTCCGCTGTATTACCTATAACGTTTTCGGGGCTTGCGTTCGGCGGGCTTTCGAAGCTTCCTGCGTCTATAACCGAAAATGTTTATGTAAAGATACAAATGTTTTTATTACCGACGTCCGCCCGCTGACGCAATTGCCCCGTGTTATAGCGTCGTAGGGGCGCACCCAGATTAAACACTGATTACGCGTCCGCTTTATTTTGTCAGCCAGTAAATAAGCATTTTACATGGCCAAGCAATAAGAGCGAACATAAAGTCTATTGGTAAAGCGAGTAGTAAAACAATAATATAAGTCCACCATTTGTATTTAAATTTCCCAAGTCCGCTTGATGTCAAGAGTTTTATTACAGGAATCATTTTGTCTTTGTGATAATAAAGAATTCCGATGTCGCACAGAAGCATTATTGTCAGACGTAAAGGAAGAGCTGCACCGAACATATTTGTCGTGAAAGCAATATCAACGAGAAGGATTTGAATTAAAACTGGAATTAAGGTCAGCGCACCAAGTAAAACTGTCTGATTGAACATTAGGAGAAGTCCGCCGATAATTTGTGTCGAACCGACAACTACATTAAAAACGGTCGACATAGAGAACAAATGCCAAGCGAGATAAAATTTGTCGACTTCCTTAAGAGGCTTGTCCAGGATTTTCTGGTCCCAAATGTGAAATTGTCCTCCGGTCATTTTACTCCAGCCGTAGTCAATCATAAAGTAGGCTAAATAAAAGCGGAGAGCGAGAACAATGAAGTCGATGATTTGTTGTCTGGAATATTTCATTGTCTTATCGAGATTTTGTCCGCCCCTATGCGCTATAACTAGCGGATAGGCGCCACAAACAAATGCTTACAAATGTTTATACGCGGTTATTCGCTTTCTTACTTTAAATATACAAAAATCCCTAAACAAAAAAGGCCTCCAACCGGAAGCCTTTATATTAAACAGTGGTTTCGACAAGCTCAACCACCGCTGTACGTTATCGGTGCCTGAGCTGCCAGTGTATTAGCTTGTGCGAGTCGAAGGCACCGATTGAAAGATTAATTTATGATCAACTCATAAGGCAATCTTGCCTGTACACCTTTTAAATTAATAAGACTTTGTACGTGCAGCAAGAATTGGTATTGTGAACCTAAATTCTTTTTTATTAAACGGCTTTCCATTTCGTCTTCTTTATTATTTAAGAACATACTGAACGGATCTTTGCGCTTTGGCATTTCTTCGATCTTATAATCTTCGATCTTCGCCATTTTAGCAGCGTAATTGATTGCGTCATCCGTTCCGCCTAATTCGTCAACTAAATTAATTTTTAAAGCATCAGTACCGCTCCAAACACGGCCTTGCCCGATACTGTCAACCATTGCTGTTGTAGTTTTACGTCCGTCTGCAACGCGGCCGATAAATGTTTCGTACACCTTCTCAACACTGTTTTGAATGTAAGCGAATTCAGATTCAGAAACTTTACGGAAAGGTGTCCCAACATCACTGTGCTTGTTTGTATTCACAGTATCAATATTGATCCCTAATTTATCAGCAAATGCTTTTTGCATATTCGGTAAAATACCAAATACACCAATAGAACCTGTGATCGTATTTGGCTGCGCGAAAATTCTGTCAGCTGCACAAGAAATATAATAACCACCGCTTGCTGCAACATCTCCCATACTAACAACAACAGGCTTTACTTTTTTAGCTAAAGTTACTTCTCTCCAGATCACATCACTCGCTAAAGCACTTCCACCCGGTGAATTCACACGTAATACAATTGCTTTTACGGTAGAGTCCGTACGCGCATCACGGATAGCTTTTGCGATACGATCGCTGCCGATAGTTTCTTCATCACCTTCACCGCTTTGAATTTGTCCGACCGCGTAGATCAAAGCAATTTTAGGTTGTTTGGTCAGTAATTTTTTATCGCCTTTATGAGGTTTTACATTCTTTTGGTATTTCGCTATGTTAGCGAAAGCGATCTTATCTTTTTCTCCTATACCAAGGTCTTTTCTCAACAAGTTCATCACTTCATCTTCATACAATAAACCGTCTACTAATTTATTGTTCAATGCAGATTCAGGTGAATCGATAGCTAAATTGTTAGCTAATTCATTTAATTTATCAACGCCAACACCACGCTCTTTCGAAATGCCTTCTAACATCGAATTCCAGATCGCATTCATATAAGTTTCAGTTTGCAAACGGTTAGCTTCACTCATCTTATCTAACATGAATGGTTCGATAGCACTTTTGAATTTACCATGACGGAAAATCTGCATTTCGATCTGTAATTTTTCGAGCATATTCTTAAAGAACATCAATTGCGCGCTCAATCCTTTGAATTCCATTCCGCCCTGTGGGTTCAAATATAATTTGGTAGCAACAGAAGAAAGGTAAAATTCCCTTTGCGAGAAAGCCTCGCTATAAGCATAAATGAATTTCTTCGATTTCTTGAAATCAATTAAAGCATTGCGGATCTCCTGAATACTTGCCATACCGGCTTCAATATGTTTTATATCTAAATAAATGCCTTTGATATTCTCATCGGTCTTAGCATGCTCTATCGATTTTACGATACTACGTACTCCTAAAACGGCAGGTGGCATAAAAGGGCCAAGGTCCAGTTCCTCGAACGGGTTGTCCATACCACGTTCAGTAACAGGGCCTTCTATTTTAAGGTGTAAAACGCTGTTTTTCTTAACGCTGAATGCCTTTTGGCCTTCGTTTTCAAAAGCACCTTTTAACCCCGCAGCGATAAAACCGCCTATTATTAAGGCCATTATGATGCCTGTAATTAAAAGTCCTAAAATTGAGCCAAAAAATGCTCCGAAAAATTGCTTCATTTTATAATAATTTTGTGTTTAATAAGAACTAAGTTACCTTTATTAAGCCTTTAAAAAGGATAAACTGTATGAACGTAGCATTTTTGTGTTTGGGCGGAAATATGGGCGACCGATTGGCGAATTTAAATCGTACAAAGGCCCTTATTAAGGAGGAACGGTTAAAAATACTGGCACAAAGTAATATATACGAAACACAAGCCTGGGGCGATGAAAAAACACCGGATTACCTGAACCAATGCATTAAAGTAAGCACTGAACTGGATGCTCAAAATTTAATGAAGTTACTTTTAGGTATTGAACAAAAATTAGGCCGTGTCCGGAATGAAAATAAAAATCAATCGCGTACCGTTGATATTGACATGTTATTATTTAACGGCGATGTTATTAAAACCGAATTGCTGGAAGTCCCGCATCCGCGAATGCATTTGCGCCAGTTCGTTTTGAAGCCGCTTAACGAGATCGCTTCCGGAATCCTGCATCCTGTTCTGCATAAAAGTATTCATCGTTTACTAATGGATTGCCCCGATACCTTAACAGCAAAAAAAATTGAAGCAGATGTACATTTGCATTGAAGGAAATATTGGCGCAGGCAAAACTACTTTAGCTGTTGCTTTGGCGAAAAGAAGAAGAGCCCACTTTTTGGCCGAGGAGTTCAGGGATAATCCATTGCTTCCTTTATTCTATAAGAACAGGAAAAAAATGGCTTTTCCTTTGGAATATAGTTTTCTGATCTCCCGTCATGCACAACTTCATAATTATTTTAATGGTAAACATAGAAAGATCACCGTTGCAGATTTTAGTCTGCATAAATGTTTATGGTTCGCAAAATCAAATCTGACCAAGGAAGAATTTAAATTTTATAAAGAACATTATAAAGTAATAGAATCTGTTTCACCGAAACCTGACCTGTTGATCTATATCCATACACATCATAAGAATCTTTTATTCAATATTGAAAAGCGGGGGCGTTCTTATGAGAAAAATATAGGAAAAAAATACCTGCAGTCCGTAACTGAGAATTACGCGTCCGGACTACAGAAGATGAAAAATATCCCGGTGATAGAATTTTGTGTCGGTAATTATAAACCTGAAACTGTTCGGGAAATGGTGAACCATACGGATGATATTTTAAAAAAAGGCATTAAATTTAAATACAAGACAATAGTTTTATAGTATGAACAAGGTTTGCAGAATAATAATTTGCTTAATGTTTCCAATGTTTATTAAAGCGCAGATGCTGATATTCGAGGGAAATAATACATTTAACGGGCAACCTCTTTTAAACACGACGGTTACGGTGTTTGAGTCGGGAAAACAGATCCAGGCCCTTAATACAGGCAACAGTTCGAAGTTCAAAGTTAGTTTACCATTCGGAAAGAACTATTCGGTTTATTTTACAAACGTGAAGTCGCAGAAAATGTTCATGGATGTGATCATGGCTAATTTACCTGATAAAGTAAGGGCTTTTGAAATGGTTCATGCGCTTGATATTCCTTTTTTTCCAAGGGATGGCGTTAATATCGATACAACACAATTCAAAGATCCATTTTACAAAGTAATATTCAATGGTAAGGATAAAATGGTGGATGATACAACGTATATGAAGCAATTCCTTGCTAAAGTGTATATAAAGAAAAAAGATGAAAAAGAAGTTTTGCCGGCAGATCCGAAATCTATAAAATGGAATAACCTGGCAGGCAGATTTGTTTATAATAACAAAGAAAGATTACCGGTCCGGAATAAAAAAGTAAACCTTCTGAATGCGAATGGAGCTGTTGTTAAAACTACATCAACCAACAAATATGGTAATTTTATTTTTACAGGCGTGAACCTGAATGATGCTAAAAAGATCGAGATCGATTTTAAAAAGGAATTCACCAATCAATCTGTTTCGCTGGAATTATTAAATAGTAAAGGAGAAGTGATCTGCACTAATAACGTGGTGAACAATAAAGCAGAATGTGCAAGTACCGCTACAAATAAAGTGATCGAAAAATTAATTGATCCGCGTTTTTCCTATAAGATCTCAGCGAAATTGATCGCTGAGAATGATAAAAAGATCTCGTTCTACTCTAATAAACCTGTTTTATTATTGAACGATAAAAATACTGTTCTCCGCCGTGGCAAAACAAACGCGTTTGGTTCATTTGTATTCACTGATCTTAAACCGGGACAAACCTATATGATCGGTGTAGAAAAAATGGATGTGGAAGCAGCCATGAAAGTGAATTTGTATACGAATGCCGATCATTTTATTGCGCCTGTTGATAGCGGGGTGACAACTCGTTTTGTCCGTCGATTCACTGCCGAGAACAATCCTGTATTTAATGACCTCCTGATCGATGACAGTCAGTTGCGTATGGATGTCAGCGGTAAATTATATGGCGATAACATGAATAATCCTTTAGGTGATCTTAAAATATTATTATTGAATGATAAATTTGAAGCGATCGATACTACAACCACTGATGGTTTCGGAAGATTCTTATTCAAATATCTCCCGTACAGTAAAGATTATACATTCACGGGACTGGATGATAAGGAAAGTTTATTAGAAGCGATCAACAATATTTTAGTTTACAATAGCGAAGATGAAATGATAAAGATCGTTTCTAATTTTAAAGGCAAACGTTTTAAATACAATCCGCTGGATGCAGATAAATCCAGGTTACAGGAAATTTATGCAGATGATCCGTGGTTAGCTTTATTGAATTCGGAAGGAAAAGCAAACAAAACAACTAAAGAAGTTATCGTAGAAGATATTTTATTCGACAGTGATAAATCGAATCTGTTACCGGATGCGCAAAGAACATTAGAGAAGATCGCTTTGGTTCTGAATTTAACTACCGCCATAAAAATAGAGATCAGTGCCCATACAGATAGTAACGGCGATGATGCTTACAATCAAAAACTAAGCGAAGCCCGCGCTAGATCAGCGGTTGATTTTCTGGTAAGCAAGGGTGTTGCTGCAAACCGCGTAAGCGCAAAAGGCTATGGCGAAAGTAAAATAACGAACCGTTGTAAAAATGGTGTTTATTGTACAGATGACGAACATCAGCCAAACAGGCGTATTGAGTTCAGGATACTGCGTAATTAAATCATTGTAATGTGACTTCGACAAGCTCAGTCACCGGAATTAGATCAATTTGCACCAGCGGTGGCTGAGCTTGTCGAAGCCACCATTCATAGTCCGCCAATAAGTCCTTATTTGCATTTTTTCATAGACAAAATGACTTTTTTCGTAGTTTTTAATGCCCTTTTAGCAGGAATTTGTAAGGTGGATTGTTATTTGATGTATTAATTTTAATTAAAAGACGATGAAAGCAGGGACAATTATGAAGCAGAGCAAAGCATACTTAATAATAAAAGCACGCGTCGTTATAAAAAAACAAGAAAAATGAATCTGAATAATTTTACAATAAAATCGCAGGAAGCCATTCAGCAGGCGGTAACATTAGCTACGATGAATGGGAACCAGGCTATAGAAAACGGGCACATTTTAAAATCTATTTTAGAAGTAGATGAAAATGTCGCTCCATTCATTTTAAAGAAATTAGGCATTAATGCAGATGTTTTTGAAAAGACATTAGAAAGCATTTTAAAGTCATATCCAAAAGTAGAAGGCGGGCAACCTTTCTTATCGGCGCCGGCTAATCAAACGATCGCAAAAGCAAACACATATTTAAAAGAATTTAAAGATGAATTCGTTTCTATCGAACATTTGATATTAGGGATCTTAGCAAGTAATGATAGCGTTTCCGGAATGATGAAAGATATGGGCTTCAACGAAAAAGATCTTAAAGCCGCCATTAAGGAATTACGCAAAGGCACTAATGTAACTTCCCAATCACAGGAAGATACTTATAATGCTTTGAACAAGTATGCTATCAATTTAAATGCGCAGGCCCAAAGCGGGAAACTGGATCCTGTGATAGGTCGTGATGAAGAGATCCGTCGTGTGTTACAAATATTATCCCGCAGAACAAAGAACAATCCGATTTTAGTTGGTGAACCTGGTGTTGGTAAAACGGCTATAGCAGAAGGCTTGGCCCATCGTATCATCAGCGGTGATGTTCCGGAAAATTTGAAATCAAAGCAGATATTTTCTTTAGATATGGGTGCTTTGATCGCTGGCGCAAAATACAAAGGCGAATTTGAAGAGCGATTGAAATCAGTTATCAAAGAAGTGACTACAAGTAATGGAGACATTGTTCTGTTCATTGACGAGATACATACTTTGGTTGGTGCAGGTGGAGGAGGAGAAGGTGCCATGGATGCGGCAAATATTTTAAAACCTGCATTGGCACGTGGAGAATTAAGAGCGATTGGTGCAACAACCTTAAATGAGTTCCAAAAGTATTTCGAGAAGGATAAAGCCTTAGAACGCCGTTTTCAAAAAGTAATGGTGGATGAACCAAGCGGTGAAGATGCGATCTCCATTTTGCGTGGTATAAAAGAAAAATACGAAACGCATCACAAAGTTCGTATCAAGGACGAAGCTATCATTGCTGCCGTTGAATTATCACAACGTTATATCAGTGACCGTTTCCTGCCGGATAAAGCTATCGACCTAATGGATGAAGCTGCTTCTAAATTAAGAATGCAGATCAATTCAATGCCAATAGAATTGGATAAGATAGAGCGTGAGATCATGTACCGTGAAATTGAAAGGGAAGCTGTAAAACGTGAAGGAGAAGATAAAAAAGTAGCTGAACTCAATAAAGATATTGCTGACCTCCAGGATAGGCGTAATTCCCTTCGTGCTAAATGGCAGGGTGAAAAAGAAGCGATAGAAGGCGTTCAAAAAATAAAAGTGCAGATTGAAGACCTCAAACTTCAGGCAACGAATGCTGAAAAAACCGGTGATTACGGTAAGGTGGCAGAGATCCGTTACGGTAAAATAAAAGAGGCTGAAGCTAAGCTTGCCGAAATGGAAAGTAAATTATCGGAAGCAAAAGCAAGCGGATCACAACTGGTGAAAGAGGAAGTAGACAGTGAAGATATTGCAGGTGTTATTTCTGCGTGGACGGGAATCCCGGTTTCAAGAATGCTGCAAAGCGAAAAGGAAAAATTATTACAACTCGAAGATGAATTGCATAAGAGAGTAGTTGGTCAGCATGAAGCTATTGAAAGTATAGCCGATGCTGTTAGAAGGAGCAGGGCAGGACTACAGGATGCAAAGCGTCCGATCGGTTCTTTTATTTTCTTAGGGACAACAGGTGTTGGTAAAACAGAATTAGCAAAAGCACTGGCTGAATTCTTATTCAACAATGAGAATGCAATGACCCGTATTGATATGAGCGAATACCAGGAACGCCATGCTGTGAGCCGTTTGGTTGGAGCGCCTCCGGGTTATGTTGGCTATGATGAAGGCGGACAATTAACCGAAGCGGTAAGACGCCGTCCGTACTCAGTAGTGTTGCTGGATGAAATCGAAAAAGCGCATCCGGATGTATTCAATATTTTGTTGCAAGTGTTGGATGATGGCCGTTTGACTGATAATAAAGGAAGAACAGTGAATTTCAAGAATTCAATCATTATTATGACCTCCAACATTGGTTCGCATTTGATCCAGGAGAATTATGATTCAATGACAGCTAAGAATAAAGACGCGGTAATGGCAAAGACCAAGAACGAAGTTTTTGAATTACTGAGAAAGTCGATCCGCCCTGAATTTTTAAACCGTATCGATGAAGTGATCATGTTCGAACCTTTGAACCGCGAAGATATCAATAAGATCGTGGAAATACAGTTTAATCAGGTGGCAAGGTTATTAGCAGAACAAAGCATAAAGATCAGCGCGACACCCGAAGCAATAGATTGGCTTGCCCAATTAGGATACGATCCCCAATTCGGTGCCCGCCCTGTAAAGCGAGTGATGCAGAAACAAGTTTTGAATGAATTATCAAAGCAGGTATTATCAGGAACCGTAGATAAAGAAAAAGAGATAGTTCTGGATATGTTCGATAATAAATTTGTTTTCAGGAATAAATAAACAAAAAGGGCGGTAAAATTAATTCACCGCCCTTTTTTATTGGGATGTAGTGTTTATTCAGCAGATTCTTCTTCAACTCCCTCCTCAACTTGGGAAGCTTCAAGGTTGATCGATGATAAAGCAATTTGTGTTAAAGTATTATCCGCATCTTTCTCTTCAGTCAAAGTTTCCTCTAACAGAGAAGCAGCAGTTTCTTCGCCTAATGTTCTCGCGAAAGCACATAAAGTCCCATAAGTAGCGATCTCGTAGTGCTCAACTTTTTGCCCGGCCATAATAATAGCTGCGTCACGCACAACTCCTTTTTCAGTTTCCTGCATGATCTCCTCAGCTTCTTTTACTAAGCCTGACATAGCTTCACATTTTTTTGCCTGTGGTTTCTGGCCTATCGATTCAAAAACTTCTTCTAACCTTGTTACCTGGCGTGTTGTCACATCAAGATGATCAGTCAGGGCATCAATAAGATCTTCAGAAGTTGCGTTACGGATCATCTTCGGAAGCGCTTTAGTTAAAGCTTTTTCTGCCCCGTAAATGTCTTTCAATTCATCTTCAAAAAGATCACGGAGGCCTTCAGCTGCATCCGGTTTAGCTTTTACAGTTTTTGCTGCAGGCTTTTTTTTGGTTTTTCCTTTTGGGGATTTAGATTTAGTTGCCATTTTATAGTATTAAAATATTTAAAAATTTGAAGATTATATATTTTATTATTTCAAGGTTCAATCTTTAAATTTTTGAATCTTGAATTTTAAACGATTTTATTTGACTTTCAAGTCTTCGAACGCATCGCGCATAGATTTGATCCTGTCGTGATCGCTTTGGATGGCGGTTCTCTGTCTTGAGATCATGGTGCGTTGTGCTTCGCTGAAAGGTGCATCAGATTTTAATACTTCATCGTAAGCATCCAACGCAGCATCTTCACCTCTTTCGCAAGATTCGATGATCTTTTTGCGGTCTGCATCTGTTAAAGCTGCTTTAACGTCCATCCAGATACGGAAAAGCTTTCCTGTATTCTTTGTGCCATCTGTTGGTGTGCCTCCGTATGCGGTTACTTCCGAAGACAACTCACTTTTAAAGCCACGGCTGCGTGAAGCAAAATCTGTGAAAAGCGCTTTTAATGCACTGTCAGTTGTTTCTTTAGTGGCTGTTTCGTAGCCTTCGATACGGTCATTGTTGATCTCAACAATTTTGTTCAATTGTTTTACTACTTCTTCGTTCTTGTTTTCCATGGTATTTTTCTTTTTAGGATTAATAGAATTATTTCTTGTTCATTAGGGATAAAAATAGACCCTCTATAAAGGAAAACGGAGCCGCATTCGTTCATGACAATGAATGAATAGATGAAAGCAGGAAATTATAGTTTAAACCCGGAAGAAAATCCAATATAATTTTGAGTGGGTAATCCCTCAGACGAACTTATTTACAAGGATGCAAGAACTACTTCTTTGTAAAAGTGTAAGTATCGATCAGTAATCCCCCAATAGCATTGCTGCTGTGAGAAAAAAGATCATAACCTTTCTTAGAGATGTCATTAATGGTACTATTGACCTTTATAGTATTAGGCGTAATATTATCTATCTTGAATTTTTCGAATAAGGTCTCTTCGAACTTCCCGTCTTCATCAACAACTACCATAAAGGAATTGGCCATAAGTCCGGGTTGTTCAACTACTTTTAATGTTAAATATTTGCCCGGATTAACTCCCGCATCTGTTTTAAAGGAATTAAACAGGAAAAATCCCATCGCGACACATGCCGTTATTATCAAATACGTAGTTTTCGTTTTCATAGAATTCAATTTAAGGGTTAATACATGTTTATACTTTGGTCTTGTATTAAAGTTACGGAATTTGGGCTGGAATTCCAAACAGCAATTTAATAAACGAATGACCTCACCATCGCCTGCAGGCGGGCGATTTGCTCTCTTCAAGGAGAGAAGAATTTCGCCTCCGAAATCACATTCGTAGGGTGAATACCACTCTCCTTGAGGAGAGGTTGATCCCGGTTCCCAAGTTACTTCATATGAAGAATACCACTCTCCTTGAGGAGAGGTTGATCCCGGTTCCCAAGTTAAATTCATATGAAGAATACCACTCTCCTTGAGGAGAGGTTGATCCCGGTTCCCAAGTTAAATTCACAGGAAGAATAACACTCTCCTTGAGGAGAGGTTGTCCCGCAAAGCGGGACAAGAGAGGTCAAATAAACTCCCGCAACTCCATTCAAAAACAAAAGGTCAGGTTACAATGTCCCCAACCATGAACGCGTCCCCTGTCGAATTCAGGAGTTTGCCAGATCTTTGTGTATTCAGCACTAAACCGTTTATAAGCGAATACGATGCCGTAAGTTCCTTGCAGGACGTAACGGTTTATTGAAGAAGCGGGAAGGGAATGTATATCCTTATCAAACATACCGCCTTGCATGGGGGCGTTGTAACCTACAAACCTTGTTTTGCCTTTTGCGAATACGTAAAGTTGCGTTTTGTTTTTTGTAGCGTTTTTAATAATGCCGAGTTGCTTAAAATATCCCGCCATAAAACCCGAACGCACCATTAATCCTAAACTTGCGTCATCATAAATTGTTCCTATACGGAGATCACCTAAAGCCATTGCCTCAAAATATTTTGAAGTAAATAAACCTTGTTCAATTCCTAAATTATAAGTGAGAATATAATCCGCACTTAACTGATTTTCCCAACCGAGGGGCTGAATATTTACTAAAGCCCTGTGAATGCCTTTTTGTTCTTCTTCACAAATGGCGCATGGGCCAATAATCCCAATATCCAATTTTGTGGTAAATCTCCTTTTTTTTATTTCATCAATAGAAATTAAAAACTGGGAGATATACATGGTCGCTGCAAAAGGCCGATCGAGGTAATTTAAAGTATCATAACGGATGCTTCCGGGCGTAAAGCAATCTTGCCGCACCGCAAAGCCATAATAATTTTGAGAGCGTTTGTTCAATGGAATTAAAATTCTTGAAAGCGGAGATTTTTTCAGAAAAGGAGCGATCAGTTCGACATAAACCCCTTGGGTATAATATCTGTCCGTCGCACTAAAAAAATCATTATCGTAATTAAATGAAAAGTAACGATTAGTCTTATCCAAAGGTTTTTGAATAGAATCGGTTTGGGCTTGTAGACCAAAGGAGATCATCAATAAAAAGAGAAAAAAACTCCGCATACCTATTAGACGAAGATAGGGGCTCTTACTTACAGTGACCTCACCATCGCCTGAATACAGGCGATTTGCTCTCCTCAAGGAGAGAAGAATTTCGCCTCCGAAATCACATTCGGGTGAATATCACTCTCCTCAAGGAGAGGCTAATTCCGTCTCCGGAATTGAATTTGCAGGAAGAATATCACTCTCCTTGAGGAGAGGCGGTTCGCCTAAAGGCGAACCGGAGAGTTCAAAATCAGCGAACAGCCTCCTTAACCTTCCTCACTTCCTCTTCAATTCCCGCAACATTGAAAAACACATTATCATTTGAGAAACGCAAAACCCTTAAACCAAGTTCATTTATTTTAAAGGTTCGGAATGAATCAGATTTCTTTGCTTTATCGCTGTTATGAACAGGACCGTCAAGTTCAATTACCAATTTTAATTCATGACAATAAAAGTCAGCAATAAAATTACCGATTGGATGTTGCCTTCTGAATTTCAAGCCTAGCATTTTTTTACCTTTTACGAAGAACCAAAAGCGATTTTCGGCTGGTGTTAATGAGCGACGAAAAGTTTTAGCAAGTTCTCTTGTAGCCTTTCTGGCATCATACTCATGCACGTAATGTTTCATAAATTTTTGCTTAAATAATGTTACCGATCGGGCATCGCGTATTTTGACCTCTCCGTTGCTTGCCTGCAAGCAACTTGCTCTCCTCAAGGAGAGAAGAATTCCGTCTCCGAATTTACTTCGTAGTACGAATATTACTCTCCTAGAGGAGAGGCGGTTCGCCTGAGGGCGAACCAGAGAGGTCATTAAAGATCAATCAAACAAACTCCCGCCTTTTTTCCAGATAGACTTACCCAAATGCTTATAAGCTAACTCAGTCACTTCCCTCCCACGTGGGGTGCGTGTGATATAACCCTCCTGAACTAAAAAAGGTTCGTAAACTTCTTCAATAGTTCCGGCTTCTTCACCAACAGCGGTACTAATGGTAGTAATTCCAACCGGACCACCTTTGAATTTTTCGATGATTGCAGTTAAGATCCGGTGATCCATTTCATCCAATCCGTTCTTGTCAACATTCAATGCTTTTAAGGAGTAGGTGGCAATCTCCATATCGATCTTGCCTGAACCTTTAATTTGTGCGAAGTCGCGAACCCTTCTGAGCAATGCATTTGCTATACGAGGTGTTCCGCGACTCCGTCTTGCGATCTCATAAGCCGCATCCGCGCTTATTTCAACACTTAGAATATCACAACTGCGCTCAATAATTCCGGTCAGTACTTTACTATCATAATAATTGAGGCGGGAGTTAATGCCAAACCTGGCACGTAAAGGAGAGGTTAATAATCCGCTGCGGGTAGTGGCACCAACTAAAGTAAATGGGTTCAATTTGATCTGAACCGAACGGGCATTCGGCCCGCTGTCTATCATAATATCAATTTTAAAATCCTCCATGGCGGAGTACAAATACTCTTCTACTATCGGACTCAACCTATGGATCTCATCAATAAATAAAACATCGTTCGGACCAAGGTTGGTTAATAATCCGGCCAGATCTCCGGGTTTATCAAGTACAGGTCCTGAAGTAACTTTAAGGTTAACCCCAAGGTCATTAGCAATAATATGGGCAAGGGTAGTTTTACCTAAGCCGGGAGGCCCATGAAGCAGAACATGATCAAGCGCCTCTTCCCTTTGCTTGGCCGCCTGAACAAAAACTTTAAGGTTATCTACTACACTTTCCTGTCCGCTAAAGTCGTTGAACTCAATTGGACGTAAAGCCTTTTCTAACTCTTTGTCAGAGGAGGAAAGGTTGTCTTCGTGTGGATCTAGGCTCTCGTTCATGAGGTAAAGATATAGCGTTTTATAGCAAGATGTTGCTACGATTTATAGCATTTTGAAAAATTTGGGTTCAGGGACAAGCGTTTCGGGTATTGCGTTCGGTGTTTAGGGTTGTTTTTATGGAATTGCAGAATAGATGGCATCAATAATAACAAATAAGTAATGAAGGATCTTAAAATCAGAAACCAAAATCTACAAATTATAGGCTCATAACCCGAAACCCTAAACCCGCAACCCGAAATTAATAAGCGTTAACAATTTCTAACAAGTCCAATACAACAAAAAATGAGCGCAATAGTAAAAGGAGTAATTTTAATCTCAAATTCCAAACCACTTTATGTTATTAAACAAAATCAAATGGATGGCAGTAGGCGTAGCTCTTACTGCATCTACAGTATTATTGTATAACAACCGCGATTTTTTTAAATCGTTAGCCGGAAGTAATTATAACCCCGGGCCGGCCAATAAGATCAATCCTGAGTTTGCAAGTTACATCAGCGCATTCACTACAGGGTATATTTCCACAGGATCAACGATCAAAATTAAATTCGCGAGTGAATTTGCGAATGCGACGCAGTTGAATACACCTGTGAAGGAAGAATATTTCTCTTTCTCTCCTTCTATTGAGGGCGAAACGGTTTGGAAGGATGCACAAACGTTGGAATTTAAACCGAAGAGCCGTCTGGATGCCGGGAAAATGTACAAAGCTACTTTCCATTTGGACAAATTAATGGAAGTGAAAGATGAATTAAAGGAATTTGAATTTGTTTTTCAATCCATCAAACAATCTGTTCAATTACAGGTTAATGAATTAAAATCGTATCATAATAACGATTACCAATATTATTCTCTTGCCGGAACAGTTTCAACTGCAGATTTTGCAGATGAAGCAACTGTAGAAAAAACTTTAGCTGCTAAATTGGGCAACACGGGTTATAAAGTGAAATGGGTTCACAACGAAAAGCAAACCGTTCACAAATTTATGATCGATAGTATCGAGCGTCCGAATTCAGGAGGCAATAAAATGACCATCACTTGTAACGGAGAAGGTTTAAATGTTACTTACAATCAAACAAAGACATTTGATGTGCCTGCAATGGGAAAATTCCAATTGTTGGGAACAAGGGTGGAAAGTGACAACGAACAATTTGTTTTATTGAATTTCTCGAATCCGGTTGATCAGAATCAGACCTTAGAAGGATTGATCGATCTTGGCTCAATGAAGGATATGAAATTTATTGTGAATAATAACCAGGTGTTGGTGTATCCCAATAAAGTGAATTCAGAAACTTACACTTTATCGGTAAATGAGAACGTAAAAGATACCAAAGGACAAATTTTGGGAGAAGCTTCTGAACATAGTATTACGTTCAACGAATTCAAACCTGAAGTACGTTTCTCGGGCAATGGAACTATTTTACCCTCTACAAATGGATTGTCGTTACCATTCGAAACCGTGAACTTAATGGCAGTAGATGTGAAGATCATTAAGATCTATGAGAACAACGTGCTTCAATTTTTACAGACAAATGCAATGGATGGCGGAGGAAACCTGGCCCAGGTAGGAAAAAAGATCGCTGAAAAAAGAATTAACCTTGGAATAACAAATCCGGCAGATTTCGGGAGCTGGAAAAAATTCTCTCTCGATCTGAGTTCAATGATAAAAAGTGAACCGGGAGCGATCTACCGTGTTCAGATGAGTTTCAAAAAAGCGTATTCAACATATCCTTGCTTAGGAAATTCGGTTGATGATAAATTTGAAATGGAAGAGATAAAAGCTGAAGAGGAAGACGATGTTCAGTATTTCGGATATTATTACGATGAATATTATGGCGGTTACAATTATTATGATGAAGGCGAAGACGGTGACAGCTACGATTGGAGCAATCGGGATAATCCATGTAAATCTGCTTACTACCACCAATACGAAAGAACTGTTTCAAAGAACATTTTAGCTTCTGATATCGGTTTGACCTTAAAAAAAGGAAACGATGGAAGTTTATTTGTTGTTGCAAGTGATCTGATCTCAACTGATCCAATGAAAGATGTTACGCTTGAATTATACGATTATCAAAAACAATTGATCCACACTCAAAAAACAAATGGCGACGGACAAGCTTTCATCAATGCAAAACAAAAAGCAAGTTTCTTAGTCGCAAAAAAAGATAACCAGCGCGCTTATTTACGTTTGGATGACGGAACATCATTGTCGTTAAGTATGTATGATGTTTCAGGAGAATATGTAAAGAAAGGAGTGAAAGGATTTATTTACGGCGAACGTGGTGTTTGGCGTCCGGGCGATACATTGTTCCTGAATTTTATTTTGGAAGATAAACTGGCCTCCATTCCGGCAGGGCATCCTGTAATATTTGAACTAACCAATCCCCAAGGACAGATCTACAAACGTGTTATCAATAATAAGAGTGTGGATGGTTTCTACAATTTCACAACAATGACCGATAAAAATGCACCAACCGGTCTGTGGAATGCTGAAGTGAAGATCGGTTCTGTTAAATTCTACAAGAGCATCCGTATCGAGACTATAATGCCGAACCGCTTGAAAATCCAAGTTGATGTCGCTGATAATAAATTGATCAATGGAAGTGTGCCGAATGATATTCATTTACATGCAAATTGGTTGACCGGCGCAGTGGTTCATAATTTACCGGCGACAATTGATGTTGCGTTGAGTTCAGGATATACAGCTTTCGATAAATTCAAAGAGTATAATTTCGATGATCAGACCTTACGTTTTGAAGCACAGAATGTAAGTGTGTTCAATGATAAGTTAGATGATAAAGGAAATGCAACGATCCCATTGAATTTAAACCTTGAAAAAAGTGCTCCCGGTTTCCTGCATGCGAACTTCAACACAAAGGTTTACGAAGAAGGCGGTGCATTTAGTGTCGATCGTTTCTCGATAGATTATTCTCCTTATCAAAACTATGTGGGAGTGAAATTACCGGAAGGTGAAAAGAATTCAGGAATACTTTATACAGGAAAAGATCACATGGTGGGTATTGCGACCTGTGATTATAAAGGAAATGCTGTTTCGCGTAGTAATTTGAAATTCGAGTTGTATAAATTAGAATGGAGATGGTGGTGGGATCAGTACAATGATGAATTAGCGAATTATGCTTCTGATGAATATCATAAACCGATAATGACCGAAATGGTTTCTTCTAAGAACGGTCATGCGAAAGTAAAAGTGAACATCAAAGAAAATGAATGGGGCAGATATTTAATTAAAGTGACCGATGTTGATGGCGGGCACTCGACAACTGCAATAACTTATTTCGATTGGTCGAACTGGATGGAAAGAGGCGGAGGAGAAGATAATAAGATCATCTCGAACATGCTTCAGTTCACAACCGATAAAACTGCTTATAAAACAGGCGACGAAGCCACTGTTACAATTCCTTCTCCTGAAAAAGCAAGAGCCTTAGTAACAATCGAAAATGGCAGTCGTGTTTTAGAAGCACATTGGTTAGAAACAGAAAAAGGAACAACCTTATTTAAGTTCAAGATCAAACCTGAGATGGCTCCGAACGTTTACGTTCACGTTTCATTAATGCAGCCACATACGCGTAAAAATGATCTGCCTATCCGTTTATATGGAGTTGTTCCGATCAATATTGATGATCCGGAAACGCATTTAAAACCAACGATCTCAATGCCTTCAGTTTTAGTTCCTGAGCAAAATGTAACTATTACTGTAGGAGAAGAAAATTCCAAAGAGATGGCCTTTACATTAGCGGTTGTTGATGAAGGTTTATTGGATATCACGAGATTCAAAACGCCGAATCCATGGAATACTTTCTACAGTAAAGAAGCTTTAGGCGTAAAAACATGGGACGTTTATGATAATGTGATCGGTGCATTCGGTGCGGAATTAGAACGCGTATTAAGTATTGGTGGTGATGGCAGCGAAGCAGGAGATGACGGAGCAAAAGCAAACCGTTTTAAACCAATGGTGAGATTTTTCGGTCCGTTCCATTTGAATAAAGGTGAGAAGAAAGATGTGAAGTTCAAATTGCCTATGTATGTCGGTTCTGTGAGAACGATGTTGATCGCCGGTTACAAAGGTGCGTACGGTCATACTGAAAAAACAACCCCTGTAAAAGCACCGTTAATGGTATTGGGAACTTTACCACGTGTTTTAAGTGTGACTGAAGAAGTTAAATTACCGATCTCCGTTTTTGGTGGTGATAAAAACATAGGTTCAACCAATGTTAAAATTGAGGTGAATGGTTTATTACAAACAGTCGGCGGTAATTCAAAAACTGTTAATGTTGGTAAGGATGATGAGAAATTAGTGGTGTTCGACCTGAAAGTGAAAAATCAAACTGGTATCGCTAAGGTGAAAATCACTGCGAATGGCGGCGGACATACTTCTGTTTACGAAATTGAATTGGATGTCCGCAATCCGAATCCATACCAAACTACAATTAAAGATTTCTGGATGGATGCAGGAAAAACTGAGGCGGGTGATGTTAAACCAACAGGATTGGCGGGAACAAATACAGGTGTGATAGAATTGTCAACCATACCTCCGATCAATTTAGAGGAACGTATGCATTATCTGATCACTTATCCACATGGTTGTATTGAACAAACGACCTCGGGAGCATTTGCTCAATTATATTTAACCGATATCATGGATCTGAGTGCAGAACGTAAAGCTGAGATCGAGAAGAATATTAAAGGTGGTATCAATGAGATCCGGAAATTCCAGATCAGTAATGGTGCAATGGCTTATTGGCAAGGTATGAATGAAGCAAATGACTGGGGTTCTTCTTACGCTACACATTTCTTAATTCTTGCAGAGAAAAAAGGATATACTTTACCTTCGGGTCTAAAGAAAAACCTGTTGAATTATCAGAAGACCGCTGCGCAGAATTACGAGTTCGCTAAAAATAAAATGTTCAATAATGATGTATTGCAGGCATATCGTTTATTTGGCTTAGCAGTTGCCGGTCAGCCTGCAATGAGTGCAATGAACCGTTTAAGAGAATTCTATAGTTTATCGGATCAGGCGCGTTGGTTATTGGCCGCGTCTTATGCTCAGATCGGACAAACCGATGAAGCTGAAAAATTAATTGCTAAAGCTTCGGTTGATATTCCTTATTATTCGGTGAATTACTATACTTATGGTTCATCTGACAGAGATCAGGCGATCATCTTACAAACTTTATGCCTGATGAATAAAAAGCAACAGGCATTCACACAATTGAAAAAAGTTTCTGATTTCTTATCATCGAAGAGTTGGTTAAGTACACAAACAACTGCATTTGGTTTAGTTTCGGTTTCTGAATTCATTAAGAAGTTCGGAGGTGCGTCGTCAATGCAAGCTGTTGTGAAAGTGAATAGCAAGGAAGTTAACATCAAAGGTAACTCTGCCATTACTCAAATACCTATTAGTTTCAAAGATGCGAGCTCTATCAATTACAGCATTGTGAATAGCGGCAAGGGTATGTTGTATGCACGCTTGATCAACCGCGGCAAGCCGCCTATTGGTGAAGAAGTGGAAGCGAACGAGAATATTATTGTTTCGGCTATGTATAAAGATATGGGTGGAAATGTAATTGATCCAAGTGAGATGCAGCAAGGGACTAATTTCATGTTATCTGTTACCGTTAAGAATTTAGGATTGATGGGTGAATTAAAAAATCTTGCTTTAGTAAATTACATTCCATCGGGTTGGGAAATTCACAATGCACGCATGGATGATAATGAAACAGCTTTAAAGAATTCAAGCTATACTTACCAGGATATCCGTGACGACAGGGTGAATACTTATTTTGATCTGTACACCAACGAAACAAAAACATTCAATTTGTTATTGAACTCCAGTTATGCAGGTAAATATTATTTACCGGCAATAAATGTGGAAGCAATGTACGATAAGAGCGTTTTTGCAAGAACAAAAGGTCAGTGGATAAGAGTGGTGAAGCAGAAAGATGATAAAGTGGCCAACAAATAAACTGCCTCGTCTAAAAGCCTTCCTTTTCAGACACAAGATCAAGCTCAGTATAATTTTTATACTGGGTTTGATCTATTGGTGGTGGCTGCCTTCCAAATTATTTGATAAACCTTGCAGTACTGTTTTACTGGATGCGAATAATGAATTGCTTTCCGCTCAAATTGCGAGTGACGGACAATGGCGCTATCCTCAAAACGACAGCATTCCTGAAAAATTCGCACAGTGTATCACTTTATTTGAAGATGAATATTTCAAGCATCATCTCGGTATCAATCCTGTTTCCATTTTCAGATCCATTAAACGGAATGCCAGTTCAGGAAAAGTAAAGAGTGGGGGAAGTACCATCACGATGCAAGTCGCCCGGATGATGCGAGGAAACAGAAGCAGGAATTATTACCAGAAAATAGTGGAGATGTTATTGGCGGTCCGCATTGAAATGTCTTACAAAAAATCTTCTATCCTTAAAGCTTATGCAAGTAATGCGCCATTCGGAAGTAATGTTGTTGGTTTATCTGCTGCTTCATGGCGTTATTTTGGAAGAAGTGAATTTAAATTAAGCTGGGCGGAGAGTGCTTTGTTGGCTGTCCTTCCCAATTCTCCTTCTTTGATTTATCCCGGTAAAAATCACGAGCGCCTGTTAAAGAAAAGAAATACGCTTCTAAAAAAACTATGTGACAAAAAAATAATTGACGAAGCCACTTATAAATTGTCATTAGAAGAACCTTTACCTGATAAACCGTATCCAATTCCTCAACTGGCAAATCATTTATTGAACCGAAGTATCAACGAGAAAGGTGCCCAGCAGATCTTCAAATCAACCATCAGTAAAAATCTTCAGGTGCAAGTGGCTGAACAATTGAATAAACACAGTAAGAATTTGTCGGGAAATCAAATTCACAATGCCTGTGCTTTAGTTATTGAAACTGAAACCGGAAATGTGATCGCTTATATCGGTAATTCTTTTTCTGAAAGGAATGAACACGAGAATTATGTGGATGTTGTAAATGCTCCAAGAAGTACAGGGAGTATTTTAAAGCCATTCCTATATGCGTTCATGCTCAATGAGAATAAAATTTTACCGGCTTCTTTATTGGAGGATGTTCCAACGCAAATTGGTTCTTACGGACCAAAGAATTTTAATTTAACTTATGATGGCCTGGTGCCGGCTAATCAAGCCATAGCCCGTTCGTTAAATGTGCCTGCAGTGAAAATGTTATTGGATTACGGAACAGCAAAATTCCATTACCGCTTAAAGCAAATTGGGTTTAAGAATTTCAATAAACCAACTGTGCATTATGGCTTATCTTTAATTTTAGGTGGGGGAGAGGCGACGCTTTGGGATATTGCAGGCGCGTATTCTTCAATGGGAAGAAGTTTACTGTCTTATTCCAATTCGAGAAATAAATACGCCCCTAACAATTACAGGCCGTTGAATTATTTGCAGAATGAAATTTACCCAAAGAAAACAGCCACGCAAAAAGAAGACGTTCTGAAGGCCTCAAGCATTTGGTATGCTTTTAATGCAATGACGGAATTAATTCGACCGCAGGATTATGTAGGCTGGATGCAATTCTTGTCCCGCACAAAGATCGCCTGGAAAACCGGAACTAGCTTTGGATTCAGGGATGCATGGGCTGTCGGATTGAATGCAAAATATACTGTTGCTGTTTGGGTGGGAAATGCAGATGGAGAAGGCCGTCCGGAATTGACAGGAACTGGAGCTGCAGCGCCACTAATGTTCTCGATCTTTAATTTATTGGGAGAGAAGAAATGGTTCTCAAAACCCACAGGCGATATGGTGCAATTGAAAGTTTGTAAAGCCAGTGGTTTTAAAGCTTCCGAAATTTGTCCTGAGGTTTCTGTTCAGCTTGTTCCAAAAGGAAGTGAGAAAACAATGATATGCAGTTTTCACAAAACAATCCATTTAGATGAAACGGGTAAATACAGGGTGAACAGCAATTGTTATTCCGTTAATAAAATGAAACATGTTCCGTGGTTTGTTGTTTCACCGATCCAGGAATATTTTTACAGGCAACATAGTTTATTCTACAAGCCTTTGCCCGATTATTTACCTGAATGTGCGAGTGAACTGAATATCCATCAACTGGAAATTATTTATCCGAGAGAAGGATTTAAAATTTATGTTCCTGTAACAGAAAAAGGAGAGAAAGGAACCTGCATCTTAAAAGCAACCCATAAGAACGCAAATGCAGTTTTGTTCTGGCAATTGGATGATGTGTTTGTTGGGACAACACAGAAATTTCATCAGATCTCAGTTTTACCTGATGTCGGGAAACATACTCTAAGCATTACTGATAACGAAGGCGAAACTACACAGGTGAAATTTGAAGTGATCGGGAAATAGAGTTTCCAATTAAGCATTCTGCATGACCCCCTCCCGGCTAAAGCCGTACTCCCCCTTAAAAAAGGGGGAGAAATTTCTTCTTTTAAATAAAAATTTCTACTAAGACAATCATACTACTAAATAAAAAGAAATATTTAAAAGAATGAGAGAAACATTTTCTCTCTTTACAAGGGGAGATGTCACGAAGTGACAGAGGGATCGGAATAGTAAATTAATTCATTATAAGTTCAGGCAAACCAACGTGCGACGAATCGTAAAATGCTAATTCGTGAATTTTTAAGGTAACATCTTTAATGATAGGAAACGAACTTAATATATCCATCACTTCCTGTTCTGATTTTGCGTCTATGAAAGCCCACACATTATGGCGTTCCATATCCAATGAATAAGAGCGGATCACATTCTTTTCAAGCAAATTATTGATAAGGTGTCGTTGTTTAGGAATAAGAGCCATGAACCTGGTTGAAAAGATCTCAGGCAAAGTGATGTGCACTAAATAAGTATTCTTCATTGGGTTTAAAGTAAAAACAGGACAAATATCTTAAAAAAAGAGTGGCTCCGAATGTTAAAATAGACCAATCGAGTAAAAGGGCGGTTATTTCTCGTAAGCACCCGCATCAGGGAAGCTATCACCGGGTGAGCGGCTTTTTGTTCCTGTAATATCCAAAGGGAAAAGCGCCGCGTCAGTTGTAGTAGCTACATTATTTGGAAGGTTTTGTGCACTGGAACCATTGCCAAGATCAAATTTATAGGTTGCCGGATCATTAAAAGCAGTTAACGGTGTTCCATTCGGATTACAATTGATAAATACGGATGGATTGGAACTGAGATTAGAAGTTGTCCTTATAAAACAATTAGAGAATTTATGCTTAGGTGTAAAAGTTGCTGTATTAACAATATCCAATTCCAGTTCGCTGCTACTATTCCCGTCAATGATACAATTTCCGAAGTAACAAGTATCTAACGGGATCTGTTGAGCGCCTAAATGATTATCGACGTGAACACACGGTGTTGGTCTCGAATCCTTGGTCCAGAAATTAGCAAAAGTGGAATGAATAAAAGTACAATTTCCGCCGGCTACCATTGCTAAACAATATTCATGGCAATTCGAAAACACATTATTCCCGCCGTAAACATTAAAAGCAAGATTATACATGCCCCACTTTTTCATGTTATGAATTTTTGTATTCGTAATTTTTAAACGGCGGGGTTCACTGAAATTCCCGAATAATAATTCAGTCTGCACACCAATAAAACCATTTTTTATAATAGCATAATTTATATCATTATTCTTGCTTCCTTCATTGATCCAGATCCTGTCCCATTGTCCGGGTTCATCCTGCATATAAGGTTCTAATCTGTCACCCTGGAAAACAACTTCATTTCCTGGGGTCCCCTGAACTTTTAAAGTGCCGTAACGGTAAACCCACAAACCGGCGTTCTGGTGAAAATGAACTTTAACGCCAGCATTGATAATCAAAGTCTGGCTCGAATCCACAACCAGCCACCCATAAATGACATGTGGTTTATCGTTTATCCAGGTAACAGTTGTGTTTGTTCCGGGGGCAACCGTGGTATAAGGTAAATAGCCGCCGTTCACGAATTTTATAGCATTAGTTGGCTTGTGATAGTATGCGTCCTGTCCCCATGCTTCCAGGTAAACACTCTGGGTATTCCCATTTACAACAAAATCAATTCCATCACTGATCACAAGCGGGCTATTAGAATTATTTGGATTAACATTCACCTGGATAAAAATAAAAAGGCTGTCGTTTCCCGCTATTTCAATATCAGAGAACGAACGGCCCGGTGATCCATCTACATTTAAAAAGAAAGCAGATGCAGAACCGCCGCGTACATTGATAGAAGAAATATTGATGCGTTCTTTATGATTATTTATAACGCGGATCTGGCGTGTAGTGGAGCCTGCGGTTGTAAATACTGTATCGAACAGGACTGAATCGGCCGAAAAATCAACTTTAGCGGAAGGATCATCGATCAGTTTATTCTTTTTGCAAGAAGTAGAGCCGAATACGATCCCTAATAGAATAGAAATTATAAAAAGTAAATTTTTCACCAGGACTAATTTACACAATATAACGTAAATAACAGGCGTTTAGTATTCAGGAAAAAAGATAAAACCGCTTGTTTTTCTCTTAAAAAAACTTACTTTTAATTAACCATTAAATCAATTAAAACATGAAAACAATTAAAAATTTCGCTGTTGTATTAGCAGCTGCAGTATTAGTATTAGGAGCATGTAAAAAAGGTGAAACGGGTCCTGCCGGAAAAGACGGGGCTGCCGGATCCAATGCTATCGTTCCCTCACAAAACAACGGGTATATAACTGCAAATATTTCAGGTACCCGCAAAGATGGTGCTGTTATTAACGAGGTTTTTGATTACAGATATTATTTTGGTGGACCGGCAGGTAGTTTGGATAGCGTTGCGTCTAATCAGTATAGATTTTCCATCAGCCGTTCTGAAAATGACATTCTGGGAAGTAATTTTTGCAGTATTGATATTGAAACAACATCAAAAACGGCCACAACCGGAACACTTACCATGTCGTATTTGAATTATGAAAAATCTATCGGGCCGAATAAGGTGTTCAGGTTTTATACAGGTTCTTCAACTGTCGCCGTTTCAGGTTTGAATTATAATACCGGAACGGGAGTGTTATCAGGAAGCTTCAATTTACCTCTTACAGGATTTCAGAATTCTTCAGGTAATGCAGCAACCATCACGGGTAGTTTCCAGGCTACAATAACGCAATACTATAATAAGACATCTATTACAAGTACAGATATAACGGATTAGTTATGTCCGGATCCTTAACAAAGCCTCTGCAATAGCAGGGGCTTTTTTGTTTACGGTTTTCGTATATTTGGAACACGGGTATGATAAAATTCATTAAGGAGAATAAAGAATTTGCGGCCATTTTTTTAGTGGCAATGATCCTAAGGTTCCTTCCTGTTTTCAGGTATCAGTATAGTTACGATGAATTATGTGGTTTGAGGAATTCCATTTATGCCAATTGGCATGATCTTATTGAATACGGTGTAAAATTAGATACGCACCCGATCCTTGTGCAACTGATCATTAACGCAACCGTGTCTGTTTTTGGGTATGATGAAATTTGGGTGAAACTACCTTTCCTGTTATTTAGTTTAGGAGGAATTATCTATGCTTATTTGTTTTCCTTGAAATGGTATGGAAAAACTCCCGCTTTAATTACAGCAAGCATCTTTTCATTCTCTTATATCTTTTTGTTTTATGCGCCATTGGCCAGGATGTATTCGGGCGGTGTGTTCTTTTGTACGGCTTTAACTTATTATTTATTCGAATTATCTTTTTCTGAAACTAAAAAAGCAAAGCACCACGTGCTTTTTGTAGTTTTTATTTTATTGGCGGCTCTTAATAATCATTTAAGTTGTCTCTATGCTTTCACTTGCGGCGCTGCGGGCTTAGTTTTCCAAAACAAAAAAACGATCGTAAAATATTCAGTAGCTTGTTTAGCGGCAGTAATCCTGTATCTTCCTCATTGGTCAATTACAATGGCGCAATTTGCTCAAGGTGGTATTGGTCATTCGCAAGATGGTTGGCTGGCCGCTCCGGATAAGTGGGCCTTGTTTGGTTTTCTGAAAACTCTGTTTGGTACGGGTTATGTTTGGATCTTGATTTTAGTTTTGGTGGGAATTGGTTTTGCCTTAATGAAGGATTTCCCGGTGAATAAAAAGACCATTGTATTAATAGCTCTGTTCTTTGTAAATTATTCGCTTATTCATTTTTATTCGGTAACAAAAGCGCCGATCTTCCAGTATTCGGTTATGTTATTCTCAGCCCCTTGTTTTATTTGGGCTATTACCGGAATTATTAAATTCAAGCCGAAGTGGGGAGTTGTTTCAGCTATTGTTTTAAGTTTCGTTCTAATTTACCAATCAGTGGTTAAAAAGCGTTTTTTTTACGAACGCAGTTCTGAATCAAAATGCTTTGCAGAGTAAGCGCTATTGTAAATTGGAGGATGAGTATGGTAAAGGAAAAGTTGAAGCGTATTATATGGCTTCACAAAAATATTTCGTTATCAATTATGAATTGAAGTACAAAAGGAAGTTCAATTATCATGTTGGTGAAGAATTTGAAACTATTTCCCAATTCAAAGAGCAGATCAGTAATTCGAAAGCTGAGTATGTTTTATTAGGTGAGCCAACCCATATACAACTTGAGATAGTGAAGGAATATTTCCCGAAATTATTAGAGCATTGGCAGCCCTTGAATGTCAATTATTATTTGGTAGCAAAGTCAGGAAGCTCAACATGGGCAAAATACGATAGCGTTAAACATTCATCTACTTATTTTTCGCAGGGAAAATTCGAATTCAATTTAAATAATAAAAAACCGGATGGGGAAGTTTATACTGTTGATTCTTTGAATGAATTCTGCTATTCGGCAAAAGCTGAATTAAAAAACCTTGGATTAAAAGAAGGAAATGTTATTCTTGCAAAAGTAAAACTGAAAAGCACAGAACAATTCAACGATGTTGGTTTTAATTTCAGTATATCTGATGAAAAGGATTCTACCTTGTTTTTTGGCGGGCCTGATATCGGACAGTTTTACACAACAGATCCAAGGGGGTATTGGGCTTATTCAGAAATATTTGTCGGTTCCGATCTTAAACACTGGTTAGCAAGAGGGGGAAAAGTAACTTTCTTTATCTGGAACAGGAGTAAAAAGAAGTTTTCATTAAGTGATTTTGAAATTAGAATTATTGATTACTGGCCGGCAAGATGGAGTTGGTGGGAATAAAAAAGTTGCTAGTTCGGAGTTGGTAGTTCGTAGAATATTAACTCTACGAACTCCGAACTCAAAACTACGAACTGCTATAATCCGAACCCGTAAGAAGCGATCATTCCGTTAGGATAGATGCCTTCTACCAGAACATTTCCTGTTTTATTCTCTAAAGCTTTCTTCACGTCATCAGCAGTGAAAACTTTTTTCTTGTTGATGCTGGTGATCACAAAGCCTTCCTTCATCCCCACAGATGCTAATTTACCGCTGTTCAGTTTCGCGATCTTCACACCATTCTCCAATTTGAATTTATCAAGGTAATCCTGATCCACTTCTTCGAAGGTCGCACCTAAACTTCCTGAACTGGTTAAAACAGGAACTGTTTTCTTTATGACTTCAGTTCCGTTCTTAATATTTGTCAATGTAACAGGAAGGATAACCTCTTTGTTATTTCGCACAACAGTTACGTTTACTTTATCACCAGGACGGTATTTGCTAACCTGCTCCTGTAATTCAGAAACGCTGTTCACTTTATTTCCTTCAACAGAAGTGATCACATCGCCAATTTTTACACCTGAATTTTCAGCAGCTCCATTAGTAGTTAAACCGTTAACGTAAGCACCTTTTAAAACTGAAAGACTTTTTTGTTCAGCAAATTTCGAATTGATGTCATTAATACTTACACCAATATAAGCGCGTTGAACATTACCGTATTCAATAAGATCTGAAACTACTTTCTTTACGATCGTAACAGGAATTGCGAATGAATAACCCTGGTAAGCACCATTACTTGACATGATAGCTGTATTGATACCGATCAATTCACCATTTGTATTCACTAACGCCCCGCCACTGTTACCCGGATTCACTGCGGCATCAGTTTGGATAAATGATTCAACAGGGAATTGTCCTTTTGATCTGTCATTTTCCAGAACATTGCTTCTTCCTTTTGCGCTAATGATACCGGCTGTTACAGTTGAATTCAGATTGAAAGGATTTCCAACAGCTAATACCCATTCGCCAACTTTTAAAACATCACTGTTGCCATAAGAGATAAAAGGCAGGTCTTTTTCCTTGATCTTTAATAAAGCTATATCCGTGCTCGGATCCGTTCCGATAACTTCCGCCATGTAGTCACGTTTATCGTTCAGCATTACTTCGATCTCGTCAGCGCCATTCACAACATGATTGTTGGTGACAATATAACCGTCTTGTGACAAAATTACACCCGAACCGCTGCCTTCCATTATATAAGGACGGTTACTGTGCCCGTAAAGAAATTGTTCAAACGGGTTATAGGTCAAATTATTATTTTGAGATGTTTTTGTCCGTATGTGCACTACTGCATTAAGGGATTTCTCTGCTGACAATGTAAAGTCAGGCATATTACCCATGTTGGTACCTGAGTAGGAAGTATAAACAACGGGGGCCTTTTGGGTTAATGTAACCTTGCCACCGGGGGTTTGATTATCTTGTATAAAGTTTAAAGAAGTTACAGCCACAACCCCACCGAGGACGGCTGCAAATACTGTTGAAACTAACTTTTTCATATCTGTGGTTTTTTAAATTTATAAAACTATAATGCAAAAATAATTCCGAAATTTCTTCTGTCAGTTTCTTTTAACAATACTTAACGGCGGTATTGGTAAAATTGCTATCTTTATAGTGCTAAAAAATGCAAATAAAACGCAAAATACCTGCCTTTGTTTTCGGGGTCTCTATCGGACTGATCATCGGCGTTGGTTTTTTTATTTTTAAGATGGATGATTATTTCAGTAAGATGAAATCAGCGTCCACAAAAGAAATAAAAGTGATCGAGCAACCTGTTCAGCAGGAAGAAAAGGAAGAACCAAAGAATGATCAGGAGCGTTATAAGATAGATACCAAAGTTTCTCCTTATACAAATTACAAAGAGGTTGATAGTTTAATTAAGAGCGAGGATGGCGAAGTGAATTTGGCGAAAGAAGAATTTATCTCAGTAAAGAATATTAAGTTGATCGATCTGGATAACAACAGGGAGGATACTTTGGCCTCCAAATTAGCGGGTGTAAATTATAACGATAATACAACTTTGTTCTTTGTTGAGTTCTGGAAAACGCCATTAGGTTCTAAAGGATACAGAATGACGAAGAACAGGATCATTCTTTATGGTTTCTCTGATTTCTCTTCATTGAATTTGTATAAAGTAGATGGGTTTTATTATTTGAAAAGTGAAGAGCAGGTTTACAAAGTTTCTTCTAATAGCGATTTTATGCCTATGGATAGGATCAGTGATTCAGATCTGCTCGCCAAAATAAATTAATGCAACTAAGTTTCGATAAATACCAGGGAACGGGGAACGATTTTATCCTGATCGATAACCGGAAGAATGAAATTCAGCTGACAACTGAACAGATTGCCTTTTTATGTAACCGTCATTTTGGCATTGGAGCTGACGGTTTGATGTTGTTGGAATTAGAGCCCGGAGTTGATTTTAAAATGGTTTATTTTAATAGCGATGGCAACGAAAGCACCATGTGTGGTAACGGTGGCCGTTGTATAACTGCTTACGCAAAATCTTTAGGGATAATAAATGATAGAGCACGTTTTGTTGCTATCGATGGTTTGCATGAAGCGACTATTAGCGGAGTAAATCAGGTTTCTTTAAAAATGAATGATGTGAAGTCTGTTGAAACAGGTGATGGATTCTTTTGGTTAAATACGGGCTCTCCTCATTATGTAAAATTTGTTGAAGATGTAAGGAAGTATAATGTTCATGAAGAAGGAAAAAACATCAGATACAATGAAAGATTTTCTGCAGAAGGAACCAATGTGAATTTTGTTGAGAAAACTGATGATGGAATTTTCGTTCGTACATATGAAAGAGGGGTAGAAGGAGAAACATTGTCCTGTGGAACAGGAGTAACCGCATCTGCTTTGGTTGCCGCTGTGAATGGGATCTCAAGTCAAAAGAATTCCTGCAAGGTTCAAACACTTGGCGGAAACCTGAATGTAAGGTTCGATAAAGTATTGGAAAGTAATTTTTATAATATCTGGCTGGAAGGCCCGGCGGAATTTGTGTTTTACGGAAGTATCAATTTAAAAGACTGAAATTATGACAAGAACAACATTGAAAAAAAATATTCATAAGGCTGTAGATAGTATTAATGATGATCTGGTTCTGGAGGCTGTTTATACACTTCTGAGCAGAGTTTCAAGCGATGTACAGGAATGGACTGATGAAGATATTAGAATTGTAGAAGAAAGAAGAGCGGCTTATTTGTCAGGAAAAGACAAAGGAATGTCTATAAGTGAAGCCAAAAGAAGATTGAGAAAGAAGCTAAGTAAATGAAATGCACTATAGTAATTAGTACTTTAGCTTATTATGATCTGGAAGATGCAGTTGTTTATTATGAGAGTAAAGTTAAAGGGCTTGGCAAAAGAATGGAAGCTGATTTCTGGAAATCGGTGGATAGTATTCAGAAAAGTTCTTTGGGATATAGAATTAGGTATGTATTTTATCGTCAAAGAATGCTGGAAAAATTTCCATATGCAGTAATTTATGAAGTGTTAGATAAAGAAATAATTATTTATAGGGTGGCACATTTAAAACTTCAGCCTGAAAAAAAATTTAAGATTTGATCTCAGAAACAAAATACCTGATCGCTTACGAAGATTGTACGGAACCCTCTGTTCTTAGTAAAGGAACATGGTTGGTTGTTCTTCATGCCTCAAGAATCCCGCCGCATGTGGGGTTGATGATTGACGGGAATTATAATTCATTGACCATAAAGGAACGCGAATTAAATGTCAGTTCAGAAGCTTTATTGAAAATGATCTCTCAAAAGAAGATCGAAACGTTGTTTTTGAAACTGGTCAGGCATCCGGTGTTCAGTTCCGATCACCAGTTGAATATTTTCCAGGAACTGTTAAATCAGTTCACGGCAGTTAAACAAAACGAAGCAACATGCCTGTCTCCTTTAAAATTATTCTTCGAAGAGTTTTACGCTGTGAAGAACAACAAGGAGCAATTGTTTTTTGATTTCCTTGAAGAATTGTATCAGAATGAGTATCTGGTTCAGGCTGTTGGTTTAAATGTCATTAATAAGGCAAACAATACACTTGCTTTACCGCATTATACCAATGAAGAGTTACAGCAAAGGATCGCCAATGAACGTGCAGTTTTCCTGAAATAATTCGTATATTCGTATTGATCAACTACTATTCGTATATTCGTATTAATTCGTAATCCGTATTATGTTTATAAAAGGAGATAATATCCATTTACGTGCTTTGGAACCTGAAGATGTAGATGTATTGTACAAATGGGAGAACAACCGCGGCATCTGGCATGTAAGTAATACACAAACGCCTTTCAGTCGTTATGTTTTAGAACAATTCCTGGTGAATGCGCACGAAGATATCTATACCAATAAGCAATTGCGTTTAATTATTTCGCCAAACGAAAAAGAAAACGCTGTTGGTGCGATCGATCTTTTTGATTTTGACCCTTATCATTTACGCGCAGGTATTGGAATTTTAATAGCTGAAGAATACCGAAATAAAGGTTATGCTTTCGAGGCTTTGGAATTATTAAAGGATTATGCGTTCAATAATTTACTTCTGAAGCAGCTTTACGCCAACGTAACTGTTTCTGCGCCTTCAAGCTTACAGTTATTCGAAAAATGCGGTTTTGAAAAGGTCGGACTCAAAAAAAGCTGGAACCGCGTCTCTGCAACTGAGTTTGGCGATGAGTGGTTATTGCAGCATATTAATAAATAATGCTCCGCAAAAAGGTAATACTTTTCTTTTCCTCTTTGGTTATCCTGTTAATTGCATATCAGTGCAAAGAACCAACAGGGGGTAATTCTAATACCCAGGTTAAAAAAGACACTTTAGTTTATTTGAACCATGCGGATACTGCCCGTTATATTGGAATGGGCCAATGTAAAGCATGTCACCAAAGTATTTACAATTCTTTCCTAAATACCGGAATGGGTAAATCATTCGACGTAGCTACAAAAGAAAAATCTTCGGCGGATTATTCACATCCTTTGATCTATGATAAGATAAAAGATTTTTATTATAACGCTTCCTGGAAAAATGACAGTTTGTATTTCACGGAATTCAGGCTGAAAGGAAAGGATACTGTTTTCAAAAGGACAGAGCAGGTAAATTACATTGTAGGATCAGGCCAGCATACAAATTCCCATATTCAATCGGTAAATGGTTATCTGAATCAAATGCCAATGACTTTTTATACCCAGAAGAAAAAATGGGACCTGCCTCCGGGATTTGAAGAAGGGCATAATACCCATTTCACGCGCAAGATCGGATTGGAATGTATGAGTTGTCATAACTCGTATCCTAATTTTGTTTTAGGTTCAGAGAATAAATATGTAGGTGTACAGGAAGGAATAAATTGCGAACGTTGCCATGGTCCAGGAAGCATTCACGTAGCGCAACGTTCTACCGGATCTAAAATTGACACGGCAAATTATATTGATTACAGTATTGTGAATCCCGCAAAACTTTCGATCGACAGGCAATTCGATATTTGCCAGCGCTGCCATTTACAGGGAAATGTTGTTTTAAAAGAAGGGAAGTCGTTTTTCGATTTCAAACCGGGAATGAAATTGAGCGATTACTTAACTGTATTCTTACCAAAGTACGAAAATGCGGATGATGAGTTCATTATGGCTTCGCATGCAGATAGGTTGAAAATGAGCCAATGTTTTATTAAGTCTTATGAGGAATCGAAAGACAGTAAATCATTAAGACCTTTCAAAGAAGCTCTTACTTGCGTTACTTGTCATAATCCTCACGTTAGTGTAAGAGAAACAAACGCTGAAGTTTTCAATGATGCGTGTAAGAGTTGTCATGGTCCTGAAAAAAAATCAAAGCAGGAGTGTACAGAGCCTTCAGTTGTAAAAGTGCTGCACTCTACGAACTCCGAACTCTCAACTCCGAGCTGCACAAAGTGCCACATGCCTTCATCAGGTTCAACAGATATCCCTCATGTGACTGTTCATGATCACTACATCCGTAAACCTGTTACACAAAAAGATAAAGACAAACTCAAAAAATTCATTGGTTTGTATGCCGTCAATGAGAAGGATCCGTCTGGTCTCACAAAAGCGTGGGCTTATATTAATCAATATGATAAATTTGAGCCCAAACCGGAGTATTTGGATTCAGCGCAAAAATATTTGAGCGACAAAACAAAAGAAGATCTGAAGAAGAACGTTTACGCTTTGTTTCAGCTGCATTTCTCTAAACAGAATTTTAGTCAAATAATAAAATACGTAAATGTTATCGGAGAAGATGAGTTATTTAAAGCACTTCATATAAAAACATACGATAACCTTCATGCCTGGGCAGCTTATCATGTTGCCGAAGCTTATTTTAATACCGGTAATGTGAACAAAGCTGTGAAATGGTTTGAGAAGGCAATTGATCTGTCTCCTTACAATCTGGATTTCAGAAATAAATTAGGTTCAGCGTATATGAGCGCCGGAAAGATCGCAGAAGCACAAAAAGAATTCGAATTCATGATCAAAGAGCATCCGAAAAATATTTCTGCGTATACGAATCTTGGTTTTATAAAAATTTCACAAAATAATGTTGTTGAAGCTGAGCAACTTTATAATAAGGCGCTTCAACTGAATCCGGATTATGAACCGCTTTTAATGAATGTGGCAGGATTGAAAGCCTATAAAAAAGATTATAAAGGCGCGGTTGAAATAGTAAATCAGATCTTAAAGAAAAATCCTTCGAATCAAAAAGCTAAAATGGCTTTTGAACAATTGAAGAAGATGTTTTAAAAACGGCGTCCGATCTTTACATTCAAATAAGGACGTATGACCCATTTGTCGAATCGTGTCAGATAGTCTTCAGTGAATAAGTATTGGTTTTCCGTAACGTAAAGGATCTCGTTATCGGGCACTCCTGTTATTTTATTGATCTTATAAAAGATTCTTGATCCCCATTCAATATTGAATGTGAATTTATTAATACTTCTTTTTAAAGTGAATTTTAAAATGACACCGGCCTGTTTCCTTTCAAGTTTATATAAATAACTTTTACTGCCTGCCAGGTCTCCCCTCGAATAAGTATAGGTGGTATTTATCGTGCTAAAAGCCGGCCCGTAATTATCGTAGCGTTGCGTCGTAATATATTTAAAAAAAGGTTCAAGCCCGATAAGCAGATGAATATTCCTTCTTTGTTTTATGTTTTCACTTCTGTGGATACATCGTTTTATATCAAAACCGATCCGGAAGCCATTTTGTTCCAATGGATTTTCCTGGTTGAGCACATAACTGTCATTAAGGATCAAGCCCAAACTGGTTGAAAAATAAAGTTCCGGCCTGTATTGATGTTCCCACGTAACATGAAAACACGAGGTATAAGGTTCAAATAAGAACATCGGACTGACCTGAATGGCATCCGGGTAGGTAATGGTTGTATCTTGTCTGAATTGAGAAAAGCTTTTAATAGAAGCAATTAAAAATAATATGCTAAAAAATGTTTTTCTCACATTTAAATCTACAAAAAGTAAATTAATCTTCATAATTTTAAGTTCTTGTTTATGAAAAGGCTCCTAAAAAGGATAATTGTTGTTTTAGTTTTGATTGGGATCGGTTTCGCAGGTTATTGGGCCTATATCAACCTCTATAAACCCAATGTCAATCTCGAAGGCAAGAATTTTAAATACGTTTACATCCCAAGCGATGCGGATTTTGAGACTTTATTGAATGAATTGTACAGCGAGGGTGTTATTGATAACCACAAAACCTTCGAATGGATGGCGAAGCGGATGGACCTGGATAAAAATATACATCCCGGTAAGTACCGCATCAATACAGGTATGAATAACCGCCAGATAATTTTAATGCTGAAGAATAACAAACAGGAAAAAGTAAAACTGACATTCAATTCACAGATCCGTACCAAAGAGGAATTTATTGAATACCTCGATAATAAACTGGAATTAAGTTTTGATGAACTGGATGAATACTTAAGTGATGATGTTATTCTGGAAAAAGAGTACGGACTGGATCCCGATAATATAATGGCCCTGATCCTTCCAAATGTTTACGAAGTGAGTTGGGTTACAAAAAAGGAAGAACTGTTCGGGCAAATAAAAAACTATTTTAATTCGGTTTGGATAAAAGAGCGCCGCGATAAATGTAAAAAAGCTGGCTATTCACTTGTTGAAGTAATGACATTAGCCTCAATTGTACAAGGAGAAAGCGGTATTGCAAGTGAACAGCAAAAGATAGCCGGTGTTTACATAAACCGACTGAAAAAGAATATGCCTTTACAAGCTGACCCGACCTTAAAATTTGCGAATCGCAATTTCGAGGTACAACGTGTTACAAATGCAGATAAGCAAATAGATTCCCCTTACAATACCTATAAGTACAAAGGTCTGCCTCCGGGACCAATTTGTCTTGTAAATATGCAATCCCTTGATGCAGTTTTAAATTATACAAAGCATAATTACATCTATTTCTGTGCCAAACCTTCATTGAATGGCTATAGTGATTTCTCATCGAACTACGACCAGCACCTGAAATATGCGGATGCCTATCAAAAAGCCCTCGACGCCAAGGGAATAAAGCGATAAAATATCTGAGTAAATCTTCGGAATCTGTGGCTTAAATTACTACCTTTAAACCTCTATTTTTATTACTATGACTAAAATTAAATTTGGTACCGACGGCTGGAGAGCAATTATTGCGAAAGATTTTACAGTTGACAATGTTGCGCGTGTTACAGAAGCAACGGCAAAGTGGTTATTGAAGAATTTTGATAAGCCAAGTGTTGTTATTGGTCATGATTGCCGTTTTGCGGGAGAATTATTTGCTGAAACAACGGCAAAAGTTTTTATCGCTAATGGCGTCAAAGTTTTTTTAGCGAAAGAATATACTTCAACGCCAATGGTGTCCTTAGGCGCTTTAAAACTAAGAGCTTCTTTAGGCGTGGTTATTACGGCAAGTCATAATCCTCCATCATATAACGGGTATAAATTAAAAGGCCATTATGGCGGGCCATTAGTTCCGGAAAAGATCCAGGAAGTGGAAGATATTATACCTGAAAAACATTCAGTGAATTTAGATTCGATTGATCTGGAAGAAGCGAAGAAGAAAGGCTTATTGGAAATTGCACCGCTTGAAGATATGTATGTGAAGCATGTTGAAGATAATTTCGATATCGCTGCAATCAAAAAGTCAGGATTAAAATTTGCTTATGACAGTATGTTCGGAGCAGGACAACGTGTAATGAAACGTTTGTTCCCTGAGATCGTTCATTTGCATGATGATGAAAATCCGGGATTCCATGGACAAGCTCCTGAGCCTATCCATAAAAATTTAATAGAGTTCAGCAATTTGATCAAGAAAGACGGAAAGATCAGTTGTGGTCTGTGTACGGATGGTGATGCTGACAGAATTGGTTTGTACGATAGCAAAGGAAACTTTGTTGATTCACATCATATCATTTTATTACTTCTTAAATATTTAGTGGAAGAGAAAAAATTCGGCGGAAAAATTGTTTGTGCATTCTCAGTTACACCACGTATAAAAAAATTAGCCGCTCATTATAATTTACCTATCGTTATCACTCAAATTGGTTTCAAATACATTGCAGGTTATATGATCAGCGAAGATGTGATCTTAGGCGGTGAAGAGAGCGGGGGAATCGCAATTAAAGGACATATCCCTGAACGCGATGGTATCTGGATGGGTTTAACTATTTGGGAATACATGGCCAAGAGCGGAAAATCTTTAGAGCAATTGATAGAAGACCTTTATAAATTAACCGGACGTTTTGTTTATGAGCGTAACGATCTTCATTTAACTGAAGACGTGAAGCAAAAAGTGATCAAAGCCTGTAAGGAAGATAAATTTAAATCATTTGGTCCGTATAAAGTGGAGAAGCTCGAAACCATTGATGGCTGGAAATATTATTTCGAGAACGATCAGTGGATGATGATCCGTGCCAGTGGTACTGAGCCTGTATTACGTGTGTATGCTGAAAGCGATACGATTGAGAACACAAGAAAGATCTTAAAAGCTACGCAGGATATTTTATTGAATTAGTTTTTTACCAGGTCGGTGCAAATACCGTTCGCGATCTCATCGGCCAATTTTGAATAACCTTCGTCTGTAAGATGCAGGTGGTCGGTATACAAATTGCTGCATTTTGAGTAATCGCTGCAAACCGCGTCAAAATCAATGAACACAATTTTGTCGTTCAGTAATTCTTTTTTCAGTTCTTCTGCCAAAGCTTCCCGGTATTCTTTAATGTTATCCCGGCCGCTCTTACTGGTGAAAAAAGCGAAGGCCTCATTTTTTATTTTGTTCACGATATGTAGTGTGCCGTACAATTCATCGACACCGTATTCAGGCAATTCAATGATAACCGGTTTGATATTATATTTCAGCAGTTCTTTAATGATCATACACATATTCTTCGAATAGAACCGCTTTCCGAATTGTCCGAAAGAATCATTAACGCCACAACTTACGATGCAATATTTAACCTGTTTCTCTTTTATAAATGCGGTCGAAAAGAAATCACGTTCCGGTGCGAACAGGTTCATATAAACCTGTTTGGTCTTTGCACCGCCAAGCCCCCTTGAATAAACAGTACACTTCCTGCCGTTCTGCCTTAAGCTATTTTTAACGAAAGGGTCAAGATTTCCGGCAGCCACCCAGCTGTCGCCAATTATACCAATGGTTAAACTGGTGTCATTAACTGTTTCAAGGATGGGACTCTTTAGGTTCTCGTGTGCTATAGAGAAGCGGTTGTAAAGGTAAAGCACGGATATCAGGAGGGATATCAGTATGAAAATAGCGTATATAGCTCTTCTTTTTTTCAATGGAGGCTTCATACAAATTTAATATTATTAATCTTCATTCGCTTGTTTATAAGTTATAAAATTACAAAGCCCGGAGCGCCTCTGGTTCTTTAATTTTAAGGAGTGGTACAGCCTGTATTGATATATTCGGTTAAAAGCAGTCCGAGGTTAAAATATATTTTGAATATTATTTTAAAGGATGTGTTCGGTCTGGATTATGTGATCACTCAAAACCCGGTGCAGTTCGAACAGTCGGAAGTTCCAAAAATAAATTATTCGGTTCAGAAATTCACAAGGGATGGGATCAAGATCTCGCCTGTAACTTTATTGTTTGAATATGGGATCAAGGACCATTTGATCGAAGTGAACAACCATAAGGATTACAATAAATTATTTTTCAAATCACATTCCGAGATCCCTTTCGATATTTTAGCGGCTTCGTTCTGGCTTATTACGCGCTATGAAGAGTATTTGCCTTTTAAGCAGGATAAATACAATCGGTTCGATGTGAAGAACAGTCTGGCATTTCAATATGATTTCATTGAGATCCCATTGGTGAATCTATGGCTGGAACAATTTAAAAAAGTGTTGTCAGTCAAGTATCCTGAAATTAAATTCAAAGAACATCAGTTCTCTTATATATCTACGGTTGATATTGATAATGCCTACAAATTCAAATTCAAGGGTATCATGCGTGAGGCGGGTGGTTATTTGAAAAGCCTTTTGACGCGTAACTTTAAAGAAATAAAAGAAAGGACAGCAGTTGTATTAAATAACAAACCGGACCCATTTGATTCGTATGATTTTTTACTGGATGTTCAGAAAAGGTACAATTTAAATGTATTGTATTTCTTTTTATTGGGAGATTACGGTGTGAATGATAAGAACCATCCCGCAAATAATAAAGATTTTCAGGTCTTGATAAAACATTTGGCTGATTATGCTAAAATCGGCATTCATCCGTCGTACAGGTCAAATAACGATCTCAATCAATTAAAAGTTGAAGTGAACCGTTTGGCAAACATCACACACCGTGATATTAAGAACAGCAGGCAACATTTTGCCATTTTAAAATTCCCGGAAACATACCAGGCATTATTACAAACAGGCATCATAAATGATTATTCAATGGGCTATGGGAATTACAATGGTTTCAGGGCTTCATTTTGTATTCCGTACAATTGGTACGATCTGGATGCAGAGCAGGAAACTCCTTTGGTCATTCATCCGTTCTGTATAATTGAAACGACTTTAAAGTTCACCAATAAAGCAACCGACCAAACAGCCATTCAATTCGCGAAACCGATAATTGATGAAGTAAAAAAATATAAAGGCGAATTAGTAACAACGATCCACAACGATACGATGGGAAGCGTAAGTGAGTGGAAGGGCTGGAAAGAAGTATACGAACAAATTGTAAAAGAAGCTTTAAGTAAGTAGGCAGTGGCAGTAGGCAGAACGCAGTTTAATCCTATCTTTGAACCTTGAATCCATTACAAAATACCATTCATACTGAGCAGATAGTCTACGAGGATAATCATATCATCATCGTAAACAAACTTCCATCCGAAATTGTGCAGGGTGATAAAACAGGCGATATGCCACTTTCCGAAAAATTAAAGAATTACATTAAAGAACGCGATTCAAAACCCGGAAATGTTTTTATGGGCGTTATCCATCGAATCGACCGGCCTGTTTCCGGCCTGGTGATTTTTGCGAAGACCAGTAAAGCTTTATCAAGATTCAACGAATTGATCCGCGTGAAAGGATTGAATAAAACCTATTGGGCTGTGGTGAAAAATAAACCGGTAAAGCCCGAAGATCATTTGATCCATTATCTCCTCAAGAATGAGAAAGCAAATAAATCTAAAGCATTCGAGAAAGAAGTGAAAGATAGTTTGAAATCGGAATTGATCTATAAATACATAAAGTCGAGTGATACTTATCATTTGCTCGAGATAAAATTATTGACGGGAAGACATCATCAGATAAGATGTCAGTTGTCGACAATTGGCAGTCCGATAAAAGGCGATCTGAAGTATGGATTCGACAGAAGTAACAAAGATGGATCCATTCATCTTCATGCTTACAGCCTCAGTTTTATGCATCCGATAAAATTAGAGGAAGTAAACGTAAAGGCCGCTCCTTTAATGAACGACCCTGTTTGGAATTACTTCAAATAAGTATCAATTCCTTCGATCTCTTCAACCGGAATGTATTCGATCAGATGATTCACTGATTCACGGTCTTTAATTGTTTCAGCACCCGGGATAAAGACCACGGTATGGTTATATTCTGATTGTAATATAGAACCGTATTTGCGCATTCCATTCTTTAAGATCACTATTGCTTGTGTTGTGTTCATAATCGTTGTATTAGTTGTATAACTGTACGCAAACTTAATGCCAGACGTTTGTTCTAATGTTAAATTCCGATGAAGACTTAGTTAAACCCGCTAAAAACCGCGTGAATCAGGCTGTTTAGGGCATTTCAGGGCAAACAAAAAGCCCCATCGTTTCGGATAGGGCTCTTAGTATTGTTAGATCTGAGAAAAATTATCCCAAATATTGCTGTAATAATTTGCTTCTTGAACTGTGACGTAAACGACGGATGGCTTTTTCTTTGATCTGGCGAACACGTTCGCGCGTTAAGTCAAACTTATCACCGATCTCTTCTAAAGTTAAACCATGGTTCATCCCGATGCCGAAGAATAATTTAACCACATCACGTTCTCTTTCTGTTAAAGTAGAAAGTGCGCGGTCGATCTCTTTCGATAAAGACTCCATAATTAATCCGTAATCCGCTTTTGGCGAATCGTGGTTGATCAACACATCTAATAAAGAACTTTCTTCACCATTAGCGAATGGCGCGTCCATACTAACATGGCGTCCGCTCACTTTCATAGTGTCAGCTACTTTGTCAATTGGAAGATCTAAGATCTCAGCTAATTCTTCAGCACTTGGTTCACGTTCGAACTCCTGCTCTAATTTTGAATAAGCTTTGTTGATCTTGTTTAAAGATCCTACCTGGTTCAATGGTAAACGTACAATACGCGATTGCTCAGCCAAAGCCTGCAATATCGACTGACGGATCCACCATACAGCGTAAGAAATGAATTTAAATCCACGCGTCTCATCGAAACGGCGTGCTGCTTTAATTAAACCTAAGTTACCTTCATTGATTAAGTCAGGTAAGCTCAAGCCTTGATTCTGGTATTGTTTTGCTACGGAAACAACGAAACGTAAATTTGCTCTCGTCAACTTTTCAAGCGCCTTTTGATCGCCTTCTTTGATTTTTTTTGCCAAGTGAACTTCTTCCTCTGCGGTAATGAGTTCTTCGCGGCCGATTTCCTGAAGGTATTTGTCTAAAGATGCACTCTCACGGTTGGTGATGGATTTGGTAATTTTGAGCTGTCTCATGAAATATAATTACGGTTTGAGTGTAAAACGAGTAAAGATACAAAAAATTACAGCCGTTTTTGATAAATTAACGTTTTATGTACTTTTTAACCCTTAAAAATCGACGACCCCCTCCGCAAGCCCGATTACACTTGAGTTTTGAAATTCTAAAATTGTTTAGTTATATCAGGGCTAAAGCCCATAAAGTTTGATAACTGTTTTAACCCCGGACTTAAGTCCGGGGTTATTAAGCTACATAACGAAATTGGGCTTTAGCCCTGAAATTTATTTGATGAAGCTGTTCATAGTCGAATTCAGCAACTCAAGGTTAACTTTTTTTTCAAAAATCTCTTCTTTTTTCTTGTTCTTGTACGTGAAATAGGTGGCCGGAATAGCGCCGCCCCATTTTTTATTGATCTTGTTGATGAAATTTTCTCCGTTCACTTCATCCAACAAAACAACTTCTGAACTGTATTTATTTTTTTCTAAAAAAGGAACCAGTTTTTTATCCAGGTCCTCTTTAAAATCCATACTCACCAAAATAATTTTCACCAAAGCAGGTTTATTCTGACGGTAAAAACTTTCGAATTCGGGCATTTCCTGAACACAAGGCTTGCACCAGGTGGCCCAAAAATTCACAACATAAATGGTATCACTGTTATTATGTATTCGTTTCAGCAGATCGTCAATTTTATACACAGCAGGTTTCTGTGCAAATAAAGAAATCGCAAAAAAGAAAAAGAGTATCAGAAAACTATTTTTTTTCTTTGAATTCATATTCATCAAATAAACATTTCAGATCAACCAATAAACGGTTTATGTCAATACTGTCAGTTCCGTCATAAAATCCGCGTATGTGTCTTTCTTTGTCGATCAAAGCAAAATTTTGAGTATGAATAAAATCTTCTTCACCGCCATCGCCTTCTTCGGCATTCAATAAATAGCCTTTCCGTGCAGTTTCATACAAATGCTTTTTTTCTCCCGTAACAAACAACCATTTATTATCATCAACGCCATGTAATTTCGCGTACTCCATTAATTGTTTTACAGAATCTGTTTCGGGATCAACAGTATGTGAAATGATCAGAAAATCATTTCTGCTTTTATATTTTTTGTAAACACGTTCTAATTCTGTGCTCATGATAGGACAAATGGATTGACAGGTCGTAAAGAAGAAATCAGTCACATAGATTTTATCCTTTACCTCATTCTCAGTCAGTTTTTGTCCGTACTGATCCGTAAAAAAGAAAGGTGGAATTGTATGATAGGCCGTATCCTTTGCTTTTCCATAATTTTTCGGGCCAAAATAAGCCAGGGTGCGAATGGGTTTATTCTCTTTTTTCGAATAAAAATACCAGCCAATAAAAGCGAGTGGGAGAAGTAGCAATAACAGCCAATAAATTTTACCTTTGAACATGATTTTAGGGTGAAGCTAAATTTACCTATTCCTTTATAGAATAATCAAATTTATGCTTCATCCACAAAGGTATTAAAACTTATGCTGGGAGATAAAAAAAATAAAGAAAAGAGCCTTGAACTTGGATTCGGAACAAAGAATTACCAAAAGACCGTTCGTTTTTTAAATAAAGACGGCAGCGTGAACATTAAACGCAAAGGCCTCAAAGGTTTCGATAATATTGACAGGTACCATTGGTTAATTACCACTTCATGGACCAATTTATTGGCTGTAATTCTTATTTCCTATGCTGTTGTTAACACCATCTTTGCAGCAATATATTACCAAATGGGTTACCAGAATTTTGGAGGCATTGCAGGATATGATGGCCCGGAACGTTTTTTGGATCTGTTTTTCTTTAGCGCCCAAACTTTAACTACCGTAGGTTACGGGCATGTTTATCCCAACTCAACTAATGTGAGCACGGTTGCTGCAATAGAGTCGTTGTTCGGATTGATGGGTTTCGCTTTGGCTACAGGGGTTTTATATGGTCGTTTTTCAAGACCAAAAGTTGCTTTACTTTACAGCGATAAAGTTTTGATCTCACCTTACCAGGGAATAACCGGCTTAATGTTCAGGGTAGCCAATACGAAGCAAAATGAATTGATCGAGGTAGAGGCAAGTGTTGTGTTATCCTACTCGGATCCTGAAACAAACAAGCGTGAATTTGAATCGCTGTCTTTAGAAATAAATAAGATCAATTTCCTGACTTTGAGTTGGACCATAGTTCATCCTATTGACGAAAAAAGTCCTATATACAAAGTAAGTACAGAAGAACTTCTGAAGCGGGATGCTGAATTAATAATCCTGATAAAAGCCATAAACGATACCTATTCCCAAACTGTATATTCGCGGATGAGTTATAAGGCACATGAGTTTGAAGAGAATGCGAAGTTTGTTCCTATAAAACAGGAGGTCAGCGGAGAAGGTAAAATTTCCATTAATCTCACTGATATCCACAGGTATAACAAAACTTTCTAATTTTTGTTAAAAGGGTTCTCTGATTCAGGCCGTAAAAACGAAATTGGCATAAAAATTGGTATATTTAAGACTCATAAAAAACATGAAAAATGAATAAAGTTAAACTTGTGCTTTGCAGTTTATTCCTTACCGGAATTGTTCTTGCTCAAAAACCAAAACCTTTTTCTTTTAACGTTGAAGGAACTGTAAAAAACTATAAGTCAACCTATATTTATTTGAACCATAAGTGGGACGATAAATTTGTGACAGACTCGACTAAAGTGGTTGACGGAAAATTCAAATTTGCAGGTAAAAGCCCTGAGGCAAATATGTACTGGTTAACAACGGCAAGCAATCCGAATACGCAGCCGCAGATCATTTTTTACATAGATGGAGGTAAAACCACTGTGAACATGAACATGGATTCACTTCAGACCCTTAGCATCAAAGGCGGACAAAGCCAAAAGGATTATGAAGAGTATAAATCGATCATGATCACATTCCAGTTCCAGCAGCAACAAATTGTGAACGATTATAATGCGGCACGTGGTGCGAATGATATGAATACCATGCAGGCGAAGCAGGCTGAATTCGAAAAGCTAAGTGCAAGTGTGAAGGAACAGCTGAAGAATTATATTAAAACACATCCTAAATCTGCAGTAAGTGGTTATATCATTTATACCGAATACGCTAACCCGGTTTTCACAATGCCGGAAGTAGAAGAGGTGATCAGTTTCCTTGATAAATCCATTCTTGAAACCAAATACGGTAAACTGGCAAAAGAGCGCTTAGCTACTTTACAGGGAACAACTATCGGGTATCCGGCAATTAATTTCACTCAGAATGATCCGGATGGTAAGCCGGTGAAACTTTCAGATTACAAAGGAAAAGTTGTATTGGTTGATTTCTGGGCAAGCTGGTGCGGTCCGTGCCGCGCCGAGAACCCGAATGTTGTGGCGGCTTTCAATAAGTTCAAAGACAAAGGATTCACCATTCTCGGTGTTTCATTCGACCAGGATAAAGCTAAATGGCTGGCAGCAGTTGAAAAAGATAAACTGACCTGGACCCAAGTGAGTGATCTGAAAGGATGGGGCAACGAAGTAGGCCGTATCTACAGCATTTCCAGTATCCCTCAAAACCTTTTAATTGATAAAGAGGGTAAGATCCTTGATAAAAACCTCAGAGGACCTGCTTTAGAGCAAAAATTGGAAGAGATTTTTGGTAAATAAGCCTTAAGATTCAGGAAAAAAATTAAATTTGCATTCCGTAAAAAAAATCAGAGTTATGAAGAAAATTGCGATCACAGTTCTAACTGCAATAACAGCAGTGTCAATGTATGCCCAAACAGCTGACCCGGTTATCATGACCATTGGTGGTAAATCAGTCTACAAATCTGAATTTGAAAGTGTGTTCCGTAAGAACAACAATAAAACAAATGTGGATCCGAAAGCGGTAAAAGATTACGCTGACCTGTTCTCGTTATTTAAAATGAAGGTATTTGAAGCGGAATCAATGGGATTAGATACAGCCGCGTCTTTTAAAACTGAATTAGCAGGTTACCGGAGACAATTGGCACAGCCGTATTTAACGGATAAGAATACAAATGAGAATTTGATCACTGAAGCTTACGAACGCATGAAGTGGGAAATAAAATCGAGCCACATCCTGATCCGTTGCAGTGATATAGAATTCCCGAAAGACACTTTAGAGTGCTGGACACGCGCTACATTGATCAGAAATGCAGTCGTTGGAAAACTGCCTACAGCTTCCCAGATCGCAGAGTATGATAAAATATTAAAGAACTCAACACAAATAAAAGTTGATCTCGCAAAAAAAGACAGCGGTTTGTATAAATCAAAATTAGGTTCAGTAAAAAATTTAGCTGATTATTATAAGAATGCCGGTGCCGATAAATTCGTTGGCATTGCACCAAAGACAAGCGATGACCCTTCTGTGCCGGATAACAAAGGAGATCTTGGTTATTATTCAGTTCTTGAATTAGCATATCCGTACGAAACTACAATGTATAATACTAAACCGGGTGAAGTCAGCCAGGTGGTTCGTACCAAGTTCGGTTATCATATTATTAAAGTTTATGACAAACGTCCTAATCTTGGTGATATAACAGTTGCGCACATCATGGTTAAATTCCCTAAGGATGCGTCTGATACAGATAAAAAGAATTTAAAAACAAAGATCGACGAGTTGAATGCGAAAATAAAAGCAGGAGAAAAATTTGAAGATGTGGCAAAAAGTTATTCTGACGATAAACAATCTTCAGATCGTGGCGGACAAATAGCAGCTTTCAAAAGCGCAAGCCGGTTACCTGAAGATTTTAAGAATGCTGCATTCGCTTTAAAAAAGGATGGTGATATTACTCCTGAGCCTGTAATGACTCCGTTAGGATGGCATTTGATAAAGCGTTTAGAATTAAAACCTTTAGCGCCTTTCGATCAGTTGAAAGCGGAGATCAAGGCAAAGGTAGCACGTGATTCACGTTCACAAATGGGACGCGTTGCATTGATCGCACGTGTGAAAAAAGAGAATGGGTTCAAGCAAAATTTAGCTAACCGCGATGAGATCTTAAAAGTATTGGATACAACTTATTTAACTGCAACCTGGAAAGCAAGCCGCGCGGATAAATTAGGTAACAAAGAGATCATTACTTTCAATAAGAAAACGTATGGCATGAAAGATTTTGCAAAGTTCATGGAACAGTCAATGATCTTCAGAAGTCCTACAGATCTAAAAGACCTTATGGGGCAGATCTATGAGAAATGGGTAGAAGAAGTTGTGGTTGCTTACGAAGATTCGCAATTAGAAACAACCCGTCCTGATTTCAGGAATCTGTTACATGAATACCGCGATGGCATCTTGTTATTCGATCTTACTGATCAGAAAGTATGGAGTAAGGCTGTGAAAGATACTACAGGTTTAAAAGAGTTCTACCAAAAGAACAAGAACAATTATATGTGGGAAGAAAGAGCTGATGTGACTACTTACAAGTGTTTAGATGCAAAAGTTGCGGCTGAAGTACGTAAAATGTTGGCAAAAGGAAAATCAGAAAAGGAGATCACTGAAACTATCAATAAAACATCCCAGCTGAATGTTTCAGTTGAGAATGTGATGTACTTGAAAGGTGAGAATGCTAATTTAAATGATAACTGGAAAGAGGGTATTGTAGCAAAAGATATTAAAGAAGGAAAAGACAACAAGGTTCTTGTTATCAAAGTAAATAAAGTATTACCTCGTACGCCGAAACAATTGAACGAAGCAAAAGGATTGGTGACTGCTGATTTCCAGGTTAATTTAGAGAAAGAGTGGATCGCTTACTTAAAGAATAAGTATCCTATTAAGATTGATGAAGCGGTTTTAAGCACCATTAAATAAATAAAAAAAATTTATAAAAGGGCTGTTGTACAAACAGCCTTTTTTTTGAGACTGCTTTTTGAAACATATCATTTACATATTCTTTTTATTAGCATTTGTTTCCTGCAACGAAAACAAAAAAGAAGAAATTGTGAAAGTTATTGCCGTAGCAGGTGACAGAACATTAGGAGAAGATGAGTATAAGCAGTTCAATTTTTTCGGAAGCGGGGCTAATGATAGCGCTTTCGTTTCTAAAAAACTGATTGAAGGCTGGGCGCAGGATGAATTATTCTACCAGGAAGCAAAAGAAAAGTTGTTGGAAGAAGATCTGAATGTAGATGCAGAAGTAGAAAAATACCGCCGTGAATTGATCAATTACAAATATGAGATCCGCCTGATCGAGAACAATCTTGACACAGCGATCAGTAAACAAGAGATCCAGGCTTATTACGATGCGAACCGCGATAATTTTATTTTAAAAGACAATATCGTTAAAGTGAATTATTTTAAAGTACCGGTAAAAGTAAAAGCATTGAGTAAAATGAAAGCGGCCCTGTTATCTCCTAATCCAAAGGATAAAGAAGTGTTGAAATCACTCTGTCTCCAGTATGCAGATAATTATTTCATTAACGACAGCACCTGGTTATTACTGGAAGACATCAAAAAAGAGATCCCGCAGTTACGCGAATTACCGGAATACAATTTTTACGCAGGCCGTTATTTTGAATATGCCGATAGCCTGAATTATTATTATTTAAAAATAAAGGAGATAAAGATCAAGAATGGTCTGTCGCCGATCAATTTCGAGATGGCTAACATCAAAAAGATATTGCTGAATGGCCGTAAAATGAAGCTTGTGAGTCAATACAAACAACAGATCCTCGAAAAGGCTAAAAGTGAAGGGAAGTTCAAAGTGAATTAATCCGGCCCGTAAAGTAACAGAGAGGGTAAAAGACGAGTTATGAATTTATACGTCATCCAAATGCTGTTAAAAATCTTTAATTTATAAGAGGCTTCTTCATAAAATTGTTTACCTAAACAGATTATATTCCGTAATTTAGTGCCTCTGATGCGCAAATTATTAATCATACTTTTTTCAGCGGCTGCCATGACCTCCAATTCCCAGGTTTTATTGGATAAGGTCATTGCTATCATTGGAAAATATCCGCTTCTTTTATCTGATCTTGAAGTGTACCAGATGGAACGTTTAAAAGAAGATCCTAATGCTGTGAAATGCAAAGCTTTCGAAGAATTATTATACAGTAAATTACTATTGGCCCAGGCCGATCGTGATAGTGTTACCGTTACAGATGCTGAGGTGGATGGGGAAATAAGTAAACGTATTGCGTATTATTTAAATATGTTTGGCGGCGACGAAAATAAGTTCGAAGCATTTTACGGGAAACGCATCAATGTTTTTAAAGATGAGATCCGCGGTGATGTTGAACAGCAATTGTTACAGCAAAAGATGCGAGGAAAGATCACGGGTGATACAAAACTCACGCCATCTGAAGTAAGACAATATTTTCAAACTATCCCTGCAGATAGCTTGCCTTTGATCGGAACCGAATTACAGATCGCGCAAATTGTAAAAATGCCGCTTGTATCTGATCAGGCAAAACAAGATGCACGCGCACAGATCGAATCATACCGTAGCAGGATCATCAATGGTGAAAGCTTCAGTGTTTTAGCTGCTCTTTACAGCGAAGATCCGGGTTCAGCAAAATTGGGCGGCCAATTACCTCCGTTCGGGCGCGGACAAATGGTTCCTGAGTTTGAGGCAGTAGCTTTCCGTTTAAAGAAAGATGAGATCTCTGAAATATTTGAAACATCTTACGGTTTTCATTTTATGCAACTTATTTCGCGTAAAGGTGAAGTTGTGGATTGCCGTCATATTTTAATTTCCCCGAAAACAAGTCAGTTAGATGTGTATTCAGGGAAGATACAATTAGATACTATCCAGAAAGCTATCATTGACGGAAAAATTTCGTTTGAGGAAGCTGCGAAGAAATACAGTGACGATAAGGATACAAAACAAAACGGCGGCCTGATGATCAATCCTGCTGAAGGAAATACGAAATGGGATAACGAAGACATCAGCCAGCTGGATCAGAATTTAGTGTTCATGTTCGATAAACTCAATGTTGGTGATGTGACGGTGCCGATGAATTATGTGGGGCCTGATGGAAAACCGGGTTACCGTATCTTAACTATCATCTCGCGTACCGAGCCGCATAGAATGAATCTTAAGGATGACTATAATAAGATTTTGCAGCTTGCTATTTTTGATAAGAATAAAAAGGAAATTGAAGAATGGATCGAGAAACGCTCCAAAGTAACTTATATTAAAATTGATCCGGAGTACCAGTGTAAATTAGATTATAACTGGACGATAAAAGACTAAAGCTATGCAATACAAATCGGATACCGAAGCTGTAGAAGCCTTTGTTGCTAAATATAAGCAATTGAATTCCGAGATCGGAAAAGTAATTGTTGGACAGAACGAAACCATTCGTGATGTGCTTATTTCTGTTTTTAGTAAAGGACATTGTTTATTAGTTGGTGTTCCGGGATTAGCAAAAACCTTATTGGTAAATACAATTGCTGATGCTTTAGGATTATCATTTAACCGTATTCAATTTACACCTGACTTAATGCCCGGTGATATTATTGGCAGTGAAGTGTTGGATGAGAGCCGTAATTTTAAGTTCATTAAAGGTCCTTTGTTTGCGAATATTATTTTAGCGGATGAGATCAACCGTACGCCTCCAAAAACACAGGCTGCTTTATTAGAAGCGATGCAGGAACGACAAGTAACTGCAGCAGGAAAAAAATATGAATTAGGAAATCCATTTTTCGTTCTGGCAACACAGAACCCGATAGAGCAGGAGGGAACTTATCCTTTACCGGAAGCGCAGTTAGACCGATTCATGTTTAATGTGTGGTTAGATTATCCGAGTTTCGCTGAGGAGTTACAAGTAGTAAAACAAACCACAACAACATCTAACGCGAAAGTAAATAAAGTGTTAAGCGCAGAAGAAATAGTTTATTTCCAGGAATTGGTTCGTAAAGTGCCGGTTGCTGATAATGTGATTGAATACGCTGTTAAGTTGGTGAACAAAACCCGTTTGAAAAGTGAATACTCGAGTGAAGTGTCGAAAAAATATTTAGCATGGGGTGCAGGTCCGCGTGCATCACAATATTTAACCCTTGGTGCAAAATGCCACGCTTTGATCAATGGAAAATTCAGTCCGGATATTGAGGACGTGAAAGCTATTGCTATTCCTATTTTACGTCACCGTTTGGTTTTAAATTACAAAGCAGAAGCGGAGGGTGTAAGTGTTGAAGAGATCATTAAACAATTGCTATAATGACAAAGCAATCAGAAGACAGCTTCGAAAAGAATAATCAAAAGTATTTCGACGAGAAAAAATTCCGTACTATTATTATTGGTAAAGATGGCATTAAAGATACAGGTGATCTGAAAGATGCAATTGATGAGATCGCGGAAGGAAAATTACTGCCTGAAGAACGCGAAGCCCTTTTAGCAAAGATAAAGGCCAGTAATCCCGAAAAAGCATTATTGAAAGTAGTTTCTTCTGTAAAAGACAAAACAAAAAAAGCGAGGCTCATTTCTATTTATTGGGAGATCGGTTTGGATTGTACTTCTGATTTTCTCTTCTTTGTAAAACAAGCTTGCGAAGGTGATTACATGATAGCCATGGAATGCTTAACCGTAATTGAAACTATCGAAAGCGAAATTCTCTCCGCAGATCTGAAAGCTGCTCAACAACTCCTTACCGAAACAATAAACTCAAATCCCGAAAGCGCTCCGATGCTTGAAGAAATTTTGGTTTGGGTGGAGGAACGGATTCAGGGCTAAAGCCCAAATTGTTGTAGATTCATTAACCCCGGACTTAAGTCCGGGGTTTTTAATACCAAAGCGACAGGCTTTAACCCTGAAAGTTACATCCTGCCCGCCACACACTCAATAAGATCCTTTTCCTGGAGGTACTTATTAGCCATCTCGTGAATGTCTTGCGGTGTCACATTTTTTACGGCTTTAAAATAATTGGCGTAATAGCTGTAATCCAAGCCGAATTCTTTTACGGCAATGAATTTTTCCGCTAAAGCAAATGGCCCGTCAACACTTCTTAAGAATTGGCCCAGTATATAATTGCGCACGGTTTCTAATTCTTCTGTGCTTACAAGATCATTGCGTAAAATGTTAATCTCTTTATAAATTTCTTCCAGGGCATTTTTGGTCACATCAGAACCAACTTCTGTGCTGATTGAAAAATAACCCGAGTGAACTAAAGAAGTTAATCCTGAACCGATCCCGTAAGTATATCCTTTATCTTCGCGGATGTTCGCCATTAAACGCGAACCAAAATAACCGCCAAGGATCGTGTTCAATACCTGGAATTTAAAATAGTCTTCATGTGTCTTGTTAAACAGCACTCGCCCTATCTTTATGGCGGATTGAATAGCATCACTTTTCTCAACTAATACTTTTCGTTCTGAAGTTGTATTCAATACAGCGGGTTTGCTTTGTGCAGGGGAAGCGCTTCCCCAATTTTCTTTTCCGAAATGATCATTCAATACTTTATGAAGATCCTTAGGTAAATTTCCGGCAGCGACAATAAAACAATTCTTAAAACTGTAATGATCTTTGAAGAAATTAATGATATCGCTTTGTTTCAAGGTATCAAAATCCTCTGTCCTGGCGTCAATACCATAAGGATGTTGTGCACCGAATAACAACTCAGTGAATTTCCTTCTTGATAAACTGCTTACTTTTCCCTGGTTAATTAAATGTTTTTGTTTGCGGTTGGCTAAATGAATATCAATTTCACTTTGCGGGAAAATGGAATCTTTTAAGATCTCTTCGGCAAAAGCTAAACTTTCGTTCAGATATTTGTTCAACGAATAAATAGTAACGCAAGCATAATCCTGGCCAACTTCCAGTTCTAAAAAAGAACCAAAGAAATCAATATGCTCCGATAATTGTAAAGCATTACGTTTTGTTGTACCTGCTTCCAGTAAAGTATTGGTAGTAGAAGCTAACAGGGTGCGGTCCTGGTAATACATACCCGCACTGAAAATAAATTCAACTTTAGTCAACTCCTGCGAACCCGCATTGATACTGTATACCGGAACTCCATTATCCAAGCGTTGTTCAGCTGCATTGATAATATCAATTTTCTCAATGGTCTTAAATTCGGGGGCTATGGTTCTATCTAACATTTTTTTTCTTTTTAGCTTTATTCTTCTTTCGTTTTACTTCTTAGCGTTTTTTGCGCATTCTTTGTGTTCTTTGCGGTTAAACCTTGTGGCCGCTAATTACTCGATTGCTTTTGAAACTTCGTTTATACCTTCTGCTTTTAAATGATATAATTTCAAACTATTCAGCTTAAAGGTAATTTCTTTTTTATCAATATTCCATAAAAAGGCGACTAACCTGCTTTTTTGTAAGGGCAGCGAATCCGTTTGGATACAAGTTTTAAAATGTTCAACACCATTCCAATCGTAACGCACCCAATTCAAAGCAGTGCGACGGAAGTATTTCGACTGCCCGTCAACATCCACTTGTAAAACTAAAAAAGCATTCAAAGGTTTAGGTGCCCCTGCAATACTGATATCAAATTCCGCCATTACAGGATCTTTCGAAATAAAAGTAGTATCGATCTTCTCATAAAAAGAATAATATTCGTCAGCGCCTTTGTATTCTTTAGGATCATTCATGTCTAGCTGTAATTTCCGTTCTATATCAACTTTACGTTTCAGCAGTACCATGTTCCAGTATTTAGCCGTTGCCAGTTCTGTATAATATTTATCGTAGTACGGTTTATCCTTCTTCCACGTAATGTAATAATCACAATTCATGCTCATCAATTCAGGAGGCATCATGTGATTTAATTTTTCCTCGCTGTTATAATTATAGAAAGTATAAAACAATTCCAATACCCTGTGACCACCAATTGTGATCGGTCGTGGCGACTTCTTTTGTTCCGAGAGCAGGATATCAAAGAATTCCTTCGGCATCGTCTCATAAAATCCCCATGCGTGTTTGCTGAAGTTTATATTGAATGCAAAATGAATCAAAAAATATAGGGGAAAAATACAGAACGGACTAAAGAACTTCAATTCAAATTCATCCAATAAGAAAGCAATGGATAAAATGAAGAGGATATAAAAGAATAAACCGGTGCGATCCTCAGGATAATTCACATGAAAAAGTAATTTCAGGAAATAAAATGCGGCTATCAAAGAGATCAACATCAGGAAACATAATCCAAATGTACTTCCTGTCAGAAATTTTAATTTATGCCTGAATAACTGAATACCCCAGAAAACGAACAATACCGCGAAAGAAATAAGAACGACAATATAAACAGCAACATGCTTGATGAAAACGGTATCTAATAGAGATTCAAATGTGGTTTTCCAGTAGCTGTGGTTTCCGCTGCCATAATACAAAGCGCCATTCTCCTGTAAGTAGAATGCATACTTCACCCAAAAGAAGATCAGGCCAAAATTTACGGCCAATAATAAAAGGTTCTTAATACTGAATAACTGTTTGCTTTTGATCTGGAATAACATCAGTATTCCCGTTGCGATCAATAAAGTAAAAACTAATGTCAGATTAGCGCATAAAGCAATTTGTCCGAATAAAATGAATTTCCAGGCATAACTGAATTTAGAATTCTTTAAATAGTTGAAGAAATAATAAAGTGATAATACTAAAAAGGAAATAGATAATCCGTAACCACGGCACAACGAATAGAAATTGATAATGTTGAACGATAGAACGAATGCTGTTGTCAAAGTTACTTTAGCAAGAAAATTGTTTAAGGTCTGGCAATGTTTGTAAACTCCGTAACCTAAAACCAGGAATGCGAACAGGCAGGGCAGGCGTAATGCAATAACAGAGGACCCGAATAATTTATAGCTGATCCATCCTAAAAAACTATTTAAGAAATGCCCGTTAGCGTCAATGTGCGATAGGAACGGTAAGAATTTTTCGGATTGAATGTAATAATAGAACGTGGCAACTTCATCATGCGCGAATGGAACATGGATACAGCGGATGAGAACAATAACAAATGCAATTGCGAAGGCAACGAAATAGTAAAGATTGAATTTATCCTTAAAACCTTCTCGCATTCTTTTAATCTAAAAGATACTGCTTGTGTTTTTTGAATTGTTCGAGCGTACGGATACCTGAAGAACTTATATGTTCGAATTCCTTATCGCAAAAAATGCTGATGATCTTAATGCCCGGTTTTAATTCCTGGATATAACGGTATTGATTCTGCTCATATTGAAAGTCGGTTGAGTTACGTAAGCCTCTTATTACAACTACTTCATATTTCAATGAATTAATGAAATCAGTTAATAAACCATTATACTCACAAATTTGTCGGTTCTTAATTGTTTTCGGACGAACAGGGGCGCTTTTTCCTTTGTCAGGATTATTACCAAAAGCAATGATCACTTTATCAAATATTTTCTCTGCTTTTTGCAGAATATTATAATGCCCTTTGTGAAAAGGATTGAAACTTCCCGGGAAAACTGCAATACGAGGCACATGAGAACTCACGTAATCGATCAAAGCGTTCAGTTTTTTATCGGCATTGATCTTTTTCAAATGTTCCAGCCTTGCTTTTCTATATTCTGTAAAATCAATTGACTGATGAGCAGAGAACATTTTTTTCTCGGCATCCATTTGTTTGCTGAATGAAAGTTTTTCGTAGTCTTTCAGTTTATCCTTAAATACGATCATTATTTTCTAATTTAAGTCTGTGTAAATCCGTGATCCCGATAGCTTCAGGACCGCGGCTTATTTCTTTTTTAAATAATATAATGTAGAGCAGTTGGTTTCGGTTAGTGTAACAGAGGCGATGTTCTTAATATCGGTGGTAGTCACGGCAAGGTATTTGCCAATTTCTTCATTGATCAGTTTTGCATCTCCTAATAATTCAGAGATCGCTAAGTTCGTTGCTTTATTTAAAATATCAGTTTCAGAGAAGGTAATGCTTGATTCAACTTTGTTCTTACATTTTTGTAATTCGGTTTCTGAAACTAATTCTGTTCGTACTTTTTCTAATTCTTTTATGATCGCTTTTTCAGCTGTGTCCATCTCAACACCTTCACTTAATTTTCCTGATACCACAAACAAGCCTTTATCAAAATCACCCATTACATAAGCGTTGATCTCAGAGAAAAGCGGATCCTCTTTCACTAAAGCATTATACAAACGCGATGAATTCCCTCTTGATAAAATATCTGACAAAAGATCAAAAGCATGATATTCCTTATCAAAACGCGAGCACATATGATATGCTTTGTAAATAGAACTTACCGGTACATCACGCTCCACAGTTAACTTTCTCGCTTCAGTTTGTTTGGGTTCAACAGGTAAATCCCGTTTTGGTTTAGGAATTTCAGGAATTGGCTCGAACCATTTTGTACATAATTGTTTTACTTGATCCAATTCAACATTCCCTGTTACAACCATGATCGCATTGGCCGGATGATAATGCTTTTTGAAGAATGATCTTACATCATCCATAGTTGCATTTTCAATATGCGAAATTTCTTTTCCGATAGTTGCCCATTTGTAAGGATGAACTTTATAACACAACGGACGCAACAACAACCAAACATCGCCGTAAGGCTGATTTAAATACCGTTGCTTGAATTCCTCAATTACAACACTGCGCTGAACTTCCAGGCTTTTATCGGTGAAAGCCAAACTTAACATCCGGTCACTCTCTAACCAAAAAGCAGTTTCTAAATTTTCGGCAGGAACAGTGCAATAATAATTTGTTATATCATTTGTAGTGAAAGCGTTGTTTTCCCCACCCACTAACTGCAAAGGCTCATCGTAATTCGGAATATTGATACTTCCCCCAAACATCAAATGCTCAAACAGATGCGCAAAACCTGTTTTACTCTCATCTTCATCACGCGCACCAACATCATACAAAATATTTAAACATGCCATCGGCGACGACTTGTCCTGGTGAACAATAACAGTCAGGTTATTCTTGAGTTTGATTTTTTCGAATTTTATCATCTTGCAATTATATAACAAAATGCAATGGGATAAAGTTACAGTTATTTTTTACAGCGCAAGTTTGTATATATAATTAAAAAACACTTAATTTCGTTATGCCGTTAATTTATGAGCACAAAAGCCATCAAGGAAGTTAAGCTAAAAAATCTGACCATAACTCTTGTGGAAGATAATATCATCAGAATAGAGGTAGATGAACATTGTATAGTTGATATCGATGAAGTAAAGGAAGTGCAAAAAGTAAAACGGTCTTTGATCGGAGATCAAAGGCATTCTGTTTTGTTCATTACGCCGAAATTCGGAACAATGACCAAGGAGGCGAGAGAGCATTCGGCATCAAAAGAAGTAAACATACATGCAATGGGAAAGGCAATTGTATTGAATGGTTTGGCCATGCGAATTCTCGCTAATTTTTTTATTAATTTTAATAAGCCGCCGGTTGAGCACCGCGTTTTTGAGAATGAAGAGGACGCTTTGGAATGGCTCCGAACTCTAAAGTAATTTTGAAAGCCGGGAGATAGTTGAATTAAAATCTTTCATGATCTCTTCCACAATTTCCCCTGCGGGTTTTATCGAATCGATCGCCCCGCTAATTTGTCCGATCTCCAATTCACCTTCATTCATATCGCCTTCAAACATTCCTTTTTTAGCTCTCGCACGACCTAAAATCTGGGCGATCTCTTCTTTCGATGCGCCGCGTTTTTCAGCAGCTTCAACTTCTGAATAGAATTTATTTTTAATTAAACGTACAGGGGTAAGTTGTTTTAAGGTCAGAACAGTATCACCTTCATTCGTATGGATAACAGCATCTTTGAAATTCTGGTGTGCCGATGATTCGGGTGTTGCAACAAAGCGGCTTCCAATTTGAACCGCATCAGCACCTAAAGCAAAAGCTGCTGCCATCGCAGATCCGCTTCCAATTCCTCCCGCAGCGATCAAAGGAATGCTCACTGCTTTCCGGACCTGTGGTATCAATACTAAAGTGGTTGTTTCTTCCCGTCCGTTATGTCCCCCGGCTTCAAAACCTTCAGCAACTATAGCATCAACACCTGCTTCCTGGCATTTGATTGCAAATTTCACATTACTCACCACATGAACTACAGTAATGCCGTGTTCTTTAAGTTTTGATGTCCAGGTCTTTGGGTTGCCCGCGCTGGTAAATACAATTTTAACACCTTCATCAATTGTTACCTGAATGTGTTTATCTATATCAGGATACAACAATGGAATATTTACGCCGAATGGTTTATTGGTGGCTTTTTTACACTTTTGGATATGCTCCTTTAGTACCTCAGGGTACATGGATCCGGAGCCTATTAGCCCGAGGCCACCCGCGTTACTTACTGCAGAGGCCAGCTCCCAGCCACTGCACCAGATCATACCGGCCTGGATAATAGGGTATTTTATGTTAAAAAGAGTACAAACCGGGTTCTTCATAGAGCCAAAAAATAGTTAAAAATATGTGGTATAAAGTTAGAAATTTTATTAATTTTGTTAGGTATATGAAAGTTACCAAAGTAATGAAAAAAGCAATACTATCTCTTTTTCTGGTTTTTTGTTTTTCAATGTCTTATTCCCAATGGTTATGGGATTATGGCTTTGCTGTTGGTGCTTCTAATTACTTAGGGGATATCGGCGGTAAAGAAAAAGCCCGCCGTGATTTCGTGATGGACATGAAACTTGCAAAGACCCGATGGAACGTTGGTGGTTTTGCCCGTTACAAATGGCGCCCGAAAGTATCCTTAAAATTAGCATTGGATTATTTACGGATCGAAGGTGATGATAAATTATCATCGAACTTAGGCCGCCGTTACCGTAACCTTAATTTCCGTAACGATATGTTCGATCTTGCTTTTACAGGTGAGTGGTTCTTTTACGAGAATAACGATTTAGGAAATACCTACCGTTACCGTAATGGTTTCAGGGCTTATTTATTCGGAGGTGTTGGTGCTTATTACAGCAACCCGAAAGGGTTCTATGATGGGGCATGGACAAAACTCCGTCCGTTACAGACTGAAGGCGTTTCTTATAAAAAATTTGGGGTGAACATACCTGTTGGTGTTGGTTTCTATTTTACTTTAGAAAAGAAACACAGGATCGGGTATGAGATCAACTGGAGAACAACATTTACAGATTATCTGGATGATATCAGTGGTAATTATCCTGATGCGACTCCGGGAAATTCTGCTACAGCAGATCTGTCTAACCGCAGTGATGAATTAGGAGCTGCAGGCCCGGTACAAGGTGAAGAAGGCGCATATTATTATTTCATGAATCAGAATAACACACCCCGCTTTGCAGGACAAAAACGTGGTGATAAAACACATAATGATTCTTACATTACAATGAGTTTATCTTACAGTTATGTGATTCGTGGGAAGAGTTCGTTCTATCGCGGCCGTTACGGACATTTCTTCGGCAAACGTTCGAAGAGAAGAGTTCGTAAGATCCGTGCGAAATTCTAGCATTGTCTTCGACTCGCACTAGCTTAGCACAGGCTGCTCAGACAACGCTATAAAATATTGAAAGCCCTACTGAAAAGTGGGGCTTTTTTTTGTGGTTTCGACTCCCACGAGCATACACACAATCCGCTCAACCACCAAGTTTATAAATCAAAATGTGTTCAAGGAGTAAGCGGTGCCTGAGCAGGTTTGCGCAGAGCCTGTGCGAGTCGAAGGCACTGCTAAGATCAAAGATCTTTCGGATAACATATATAATGCTTTGTAACCGGCTTACTTAATGCCTGCAGATTTAAAAGGTCACTGGCAGCTGCCACATCAGCCAATTTGCCGTTGCTGTAAAGGATATTAATGCCCTGATCGCTGTTATTATAAGCGCTGTTATTCACCGATTCAGAGAAAACAAAATAAGAAGCTTCTTTTCGGGAGATAGAATATTTTTTAGAAGCTTTATCTATCAGATTATTTTTTGTGGATGTCGCAATCGCCTCGTTCTGTAATTCTATGCGGTATAAATTACGGTCCAGCAAATTCTTGCAAAGTGTACATAAAATAAAATCATCAGAATCTGCCCATGCTTTTACCGACGCCATAACATCATAATCATCTAACTGTGCGAATTTCTCGAGTAATTCAGGTTTGTTTAAGAAATCTTCCTTAGTAAAATCGTTTTCCAGGAACAAACTAAAGGCAGGTGTTGCAAATAATTTTGTTTTGGAGTTGCTTAGTTCTTTAGCCCTCCTTAATATGTTTATCAGAAGATTTTCTGCACTCAGAACAGTTTTATGAAGATAGACCTGCCAGTACATTAAACGGCGCGAGATCAAAAACTTTTCAATGCTATATATCCCTTTTTTCTCAACCACTAAATTATCTTTTACAACATTCAGTGTTTTAATGATGCGGTCGCTGCTGATGATACCTTCACTCACACCAGTAAAAAAACTATCGCGTTTCAAATAATCGAGACGGTCCATGTCGAGCTGTGAGCTCACTAACTGATGAAGGAATTTCTTGTTGTATTTATCGTTGAAGATCTTAATGGCCAGTGATAATTTCCCTTTGAATTCTTTATTCAAAGCATCCATTAATAAAGATGAGATCACCTCATGGTTTACACCTTTTACAATACTGTGTTCTAATGAATGCGAAAAAGGACCATGTCCTATGTCATGCAATAAGATCGCAATTAAAGCGCCCCGGCTTTCTTCATCACTGATCTTTACATCCTTACTTTTTAAAACCTGTAAAGCCTCGCTCATCAAATGCATCGCGCCAATGGCGTGATGAAAACGTGTATGCAAAGCACCCGGATAAACCAAATTGGTAAGCCCTAATTGCTTTATACGGCGTAAACGCTGAAAATAAGGATGATTGATAAGCGCGTAAATAAGTTCGTCCTGTATGGTCACAAAACCATAGATAGGGTCGTTGATTATTTTGCTTTTAAAAACGGGCATTAAATAAACCTAAAAAATCACTTTTGTAACAATAATTCTAACTTTACTACGTAATATTGTAAAGGTAATAAACTATTTATGGAAAAAAATACGATTCTTTGGGCGGATGACGAAATGGAGCTTTTAAAACCTCACATTTTATTTTTAACCGGTAAAGGTTACGAGGTAATAACAGCAGTGAGTGGTGATGAAGCGCTTGATCTGGTCCGCGAGAACAGGAATATCGATGCGGTATTGCTAGATGAGAATATGCCGGGCATCACAGGTTTAGAGACCCTTACTAAAATAAAACAATTACGTTCTGATCTTCCTGTGATCATGATCACAAAGAGTGAGGAGGAGCATATCATGGATGATGCCATAGGCGGAAAGATCGCTGATTATTTAATTAAGCCTGTTAATCCGAATCAAATCATATTATCTCTTAAAAAAACTTTAGACAATAAGCGTCTCGTTTCAGATAAAACAAATACAGAATACCGCAAAGAATTTGGAAATATCGGAATGACACTCAGCGATAATTTAAGCTGGGACGAGTGGAAGGAAGTATTCAAGAAAATCATCTATTGGGAATTGGAAATGGACAAAGCCCAGGATAAGAGCATGCTTGAAGTATTAAAGATGCAGAAAGCAGATGCGAATACACAGTTCTTTAAATTCGTTGAAAAAAGTTATATCAATTGGTTAAACGGTAAGGATGCAAATGCGCCGACCATGAGTCATACTTTGATCAAAAATAAATTCATTCCTGAACTGGAAAAGAATGAGAATGTATTTTTAATTGTGATCGATAATTTGCGTTACGACCAGTGGAAGATCATTCAGCCTGTGCTGCAGGATTATTACAAAGTAGAGAATGAAGAATTATTTTGCAGTATTCTTCCAACAGCAACTCAATATGCACGTAATGCCCTGTTCAGCGGTTTAATGCCGAGTGAAATGGAAAAACGTCATAAAGAATGGTGGCTGAATGATGAAGACGAGGGCGGAAAGAATATGCACGAAGAAGATTTTTTACAGGCACAGTTAAAACGTTTGGGGAAGGATATAAAATTCTCTTATAATAAGATCACTAATCATGCTGCAGGAAAAAAACTATCGGATAACATTAATAACTTGCTTCAAAATAAATTGAACGTCATCGTTTACAATTTCGTGGATATGCTGAGTCATGCACGTACCGAAATGGAAGTGATCCGCGAATTAGCAGATGATGAACCTGCGTACAGAAGTATTACATTGTCATGGTTCGAGCATTCACCATTAATGGAGATCATAAAACAACTGGCAGATAAAAAAATAAAGATCGTTGTCACAACTGATCACGGAACTGTTCACGTAAAAGAACCGACAAAAGTGTTAGGTGATAAGAATGTAAATACAAATCTCCGTTACAAGCAGGGAAAGGCATTAGATTATAATGCGAAAGAAGTTTTCGAAATTAAAAACCCTAGTGATGCGTTCCTGCCGAAATTACATCCGAGTTCAAGATTTATTTTCGCGAAAGAAGACAGATTCTTCGCTTATCCGAATAATTTCAATTATTACGTGAATTATTACCGTAATACATTCCAGCATGGTGGGATTAGTCTCGAAGAAATGATCATTCCTTATATCACATTATCGGCGAAATAAATTGGCTGAGTTTGAATTGGACATAAGTGATATAGGAAAATTGCCGGACGCAGGCAGGAAATTATTAGACTTTGCTAACGGTATAAAAGTGTTTGCTTTTAATGCAGAGATGGGTTCCGGTAAAACAACTTTTATTAAAGAGGTATCTAAAATTTTAGGTTCAAAAGATAATTTCAGTAGCCCTACTTATTCAATAGTTAACGAATATTCTGCTCCTGTCGGGAAGATCTATCATTTAGACCTTTACCGCCTTAAATCTGTCGAAGAAATTCTTGATATAGGAATAGAACAATACCTCGACAGCGGCAATTATTGTTTTATAGAATGGCCGCAAGTGGCAGTTGAGTTATTAACAAAACCTTATCTGGATATCGATATCATTACAGATAGCAGGAACAATCGTTATCTTAGTGCCCGAATTACCCGTTAATATATCGCTTAGTTCTCTTTATAAGCATTAGTGGGTATTTTTTAACCCATTTTAATGAATCGGATAATTCCTTTTTGTATAATTCTTCTGACGGCATTTGTTTCTTTTGCCCAAACCGATTCACTTTTACAAAAGCCAAAGAATAAATTAATAAAAGGCAGTTTCTATTTTACCTGGGGTTATACGCGTTGCGCTTACAGTAAAAGCACAATTCATTTTTCAGATCATTCAGGAAAAATACGTGAAAATAATACAGGCCAGCCTACCGATTACGATTTTACAATTTATAACGCAACTGCTTCTGATCGTCCTGATTTCGACAGAATACCTGATATCATTAATATCACTGTTCCACAATTTATTATTCACATGGGTTATTATTTCAATAACAAACAGGATTTCGGTATCGAGATAAATTACGACCATGCAAAATATGTTGTGGACGATTATCAGCGTGTGCGTATCAAAGGACAATTCAACGGAAATTATGTAGATAAGGACACGACCTTAGATCCAAAAACACTTTTGCATTTCGAGCATACGGATGGTGCAAATTTCTGGATGGTGAATTTTTTAAAACGTTGGACATTGTATAATCCCGGTAAAAAACTTCACATCGGATGGGTAGCAAAAGCAGGAGCAGGTATTGTTTATCCGCGTACGGATGTGACTTTATTTGGTGAACGGTTAAATAACGATTGGCATCTTGCAGGCTGGATAGCAGGAGTTGAAACAGGAGTGAGGGCAGAGTTCTTAAAATATGGTGTATTCGAATTCACAGCTAAAGGTGCTTATGCTGATTACAGGAAATGCCTTGTGCTCGGAAAAGGAAATGGCACAGCAAAACATTCATTTTACGTAGCCCAATTATCAGCCACGATAGGCTTCAAATTATTCGGAATAAAAAAGTAAGAAAGAGTTTTTATCAGAACCCGGTACCGAAGTGGTTCATGCTCTCACGTTTCATCGGATTCACAGTCATAACCGGGATATTGCTTATGTCAACAATATGCTGGGTATCTGTTCCGCTGAAAAACTCTTTAATGCTCAGATCAGGTTTGTTCATGATCATCACAAGGTCAGCTTCAATTTTATTAGCGTATTCAACAACTGTTTCTGCAATATGATCACTTGCAATTGATTTGTTGGTACAGGAAATATTTTTGCCTTTAATAAATTGCTTCACCTGGTGTGCATAAGCTAATAATTGGTTCTCATAAGCCAAGTCGTTTGGACTGAACACAGATAATATACGGATAGAAGCGCCGAAATATTTAGCGAACTGAACTGAAACATCTACTTTTTCGCGTGATTCGCGTGATAAGTCTAATGGTAATAAAATATTTTCGCAGCCATCACGGTGTTCTTTACCACGAATGGTGATCACAGGACATGGCGCCTTACGGATCAATTTGGAAGCACTTCCGCCAAAAATATCTTTGAATTTCATGTGGCTTTCTAAGCCAACAACTATCAGGGTAGCTTTAATTTCTTCAGCAATACGATCTGTCTCGGTATAAATGTCACCTTTCACATTCATGAACTCAACAGGTACAAGTCCGCTTTCCGCCTCAGTTTGTTTTACCAGTTTGGTAAGATCATCATACCGCTCTTGCCCGCTTTTTGAGTAAACGTGAAGTATAACTAGTTTAGAATGAGTATATTTTGCAAGATTGTAGGATTGTTTAACAGCTAACAATGATTGTTCGGTAAAATCGATAGGAATTAATACGATGCCTCTTTCTTTAACTTGCATAAGGTTAGGATTTTGAGCCACAAAGGTATAAAATTTTGGCAATCTAAACGAATTGCCTGTTTTTTTTGTGAAAACGGTAAAATCTTACGATATTTGCACCCCAATTTAAAACTTAAAACAATGGCAGTAAAGATTAGACTACAAAGACATGGTAAGAAGGATTCAGCTTTCTTCCAAGTAGTAGTTGCGGATGGTCGTGCACCTCGTGATGGAAAATTCATTGAAAAATTAGGGGTTTATAACCCCGGCACTAACCCGGCAACTATCGACATTAACTTTGATAAGACCCTTGACTGGGTTATGAAAGGCGCACAGCCGACAGATACTTGTCGCGCTATCCTTTCTTACAAAGGTATCATGCTTAAAAAACATCTTTTGGATGGTGTTAGAAAAGGCGCTTTAACTGAAGCTCAGGTTGAACAAAAATTCAGCAAATGGCTACAGGAAAAAGAAGGCAAGATCACATCTAAAAAAGATCGTTTAGCGGGTGATGCTAAGAAGAAAAAATCAGATCAGGTTAAAGCGGAAACTTCTTCAAAAGAAGCAAAAGCAGCTAAAATTGCAGCAAAAACAGCAGCTGTAGTTGAAACTCCTGAGACTCCGGCGGCAGACACAACGTCTACTGAAGAAAATCCGGCATAAACTTAAAAAATCTTGTAATTTTATAAAAGCCTCTGTAACTAGAGGCTTTTTAGTTACGTATAAAAGCTATAGTTTTACTAAAACAATTTAAACCCCGTGTTAACTCTTATTGCCGATAGCGGATCTACAAAAACAGATTGGGTACTGATAGACCGGACGAATATCCTTTCCAATCTGAAAACTATTGGTTTTAATCCATACTTCCAGACCAAAGATCAGATATCATTAGAGCTAAAAGAACATTTAAAACCTTATCTGAATGATCATATTTCCAGGATCGGGCACATTTATTATTATGGGGCAGGTTGTTCGAATGAAGCGAATTGTAAAATTGTACTTGATGGTATTCACAATGTTCTTGATCTTAAAAATATAAATATCCATCACGATCTTTTAGCGGCAGCGCGCGCTTTATGCGGAACCAAACCCGGTATTGCATGTATTTTAGGAACCGGCAGTAATAGTTGTTTATACGATGGGAATGATGTGATCGAGAACGTACCATCCGTTGGTTATTTGTTTGGTGATTACGGGAGTGGTGCGAACATTGGCATGAAATTCATACAGGCTTATTTTGATGATGAACTTCCGAAAAAAATAAAAGACGCTTTTGAAAAGCATGGATATCACCGCGAGGAAATTTTAAATAACGTTTACAAAAAGCCGATGCCTAGCCGGTATCTCGCTTCCATAAATAAATTCGTTTCGGAGAATATTAAAGACACTTACGTTCGCAAACTGGTGAAGACCTGCTTCGAAAGTTTTTTCAACGCGCAGATCAGTAAATATCCGAATTCGCGTGATTACACTGTGAATTCGGTTGGTTCAGTCGGGTTTTATTACAAAGATATTTTGGCTGAGGTGGCCAATGAAAAAGGATACAAACTTGGCAAGGTGATCAAATCGCCGATCGACGGCCTAGTAGAATATCATCAATCTTTATTATGATGTATATCGCAATAGCCCTGGTTTCTTTATTGGCCTCATTGCTCACTTTTTTTTCCGGTTTTGGTTTAGGTACATTACTGCTTCCTGTCTTCGCTTTATTTTTCGATCTCGAAACTGCAATTGCTTTAACAGCGATCGTTCATTTTTTAAATAATGTTTTCAAATTCGGATTGGTATATAAAAAGATCAATACATCCTTAGTTTTAAAATTCGGAATTCCATCTTTGTTGTTCGCCTTCTTAGGCGCATGGTTATTAAAACAATTCTCTGCATCAGAACCATTATTTACTTATTCAATATCCGGCCATTTATTTTCAATCACGGGAATCGGAATTACCATTGGGAGTTTAATGCTTCTGTTTTCATTGTGGGAACTCATCCCTTATTTGAAAAATTTAAGTTTTGGAAAAAATAATTTACTATGGGGCGGGGCATTAAGTGGTTTTTTCGGAGGACTTTCAGGACATCAAGGCGCATTACGTAGCGCTTTTTTGATCCGGATGGATTTAAAGAAAGAAGTTTTTATCGCTACAGGTATTGCAATTGCCGGCATGGTAGATATTGCACGCTTAAGTATTTATTCAACCACGATCAGCAAAGAAATTATTTCTCAGAATTATATTTTATTATTGATCGCGATCGGGGCGGCATGGATCGGTGCAATTGCCGGAAACAAATTACTGAAGAAAACCACTTACGGTTTCATTAAATGGTTTGTATTTGTTTTTATGGGCATGATCTCGCTCCTGATCATAAGCGGAATTCTCAATAAATAAAAAGGAAATTATACTTTTAATTTCTGGCCCACCTGCAGGATCTTAGTTGGCTTGATGCCATTCTTTTTGCAAAGTGCTTTTACAGTAGTGTGACACTTTTGTGCAATGCGCCCCAAATTATCTCCCGGTCTTACACGGTAAACTTTATAGGTTCCGCCATTTTTAGTTTTCACATAACTGATCGCGCCTACATCACGGCGGTGGCGGTGATGTAATGCCCTAAGGTCATATTTAGTTTCAACATCAATTTTACGTAATGTGAATTCGTACGATTTTAAATTACCTGAAGCGTATTCAATAAAATCTTCAGTATCCAATGCTTGTCCTAAGTAACGGATCTCGAAATGCAAATGAGCACCATAAGAACGACCGGTGTTTCCGCCTAATCCTAAAAGCTCACCTGCTTTAATTTTTTGCCCCGGATCAACCAATAATTTTGAAAGGTGGGCGTAAACAGTTTCTAACCCATTATCGTGACGGATAATCACCACATTGCCATAACCGTTAACATGAGATTTAGCAATACGCACCATTCCGTCGAACGCCGAAACAACAGTATCACCGATCTCAAGATCGATATCGGTACCATAATGAGGACGATAGCGCCTCCAGCCGAACTGGCTGGTAACCATGCCTTTAAATGGCATAACAAAAGTTTGGCCTATATCTGCAAGACAAATGCTAACTGAATCTTGTCTGAAACAATCAGAGAAATTATAAGGATGAACTGTATTAGTATCCCAACTTGCATACAAATCGTTCGATGGGAATAGGATCAGTGTCGTATCGGGACTTTCTTCCTCGTTATCAATTAGGTTGGAAGTGTTATTAGAGGTTGTATCTGTACGTTTTGACTTTGCCTTTTTATCATCCCCGGGTTTGGTTCGGTCGTCTGAAACCCCCGCCAATACTGAAGTACAGGCGAAAACTGCTACTAAGAGAGCTAAGATCCGGTTATTTGGGATGACCTTCATTTTCAGAGTTTTGCAAAGTTTTACTATTTTACGAGAAAAGCAAGTCTAAAATATGCTAAAAACCGTTAAAGTTATTAACAATTGTAATGTTACGGGTGTTTTTTGTACCAAAACCAACCTTTTTCAAATTCCGTGCGTACAGTCAATAGTTAATTAAGAATCCTCTGTTCAAATCAAGTGGTTTGGTGGTTTTAATTATGTTTAATTATTATTATCTTTACCACTTAGTGAGTTGGCGATTTTATTGAGTAAGCAAATGCAATTCAACAAAATAGAGGATTAACTTAGCCTATAAATTATTAGATACAGTATGAAAAGAATTTTTTACTTTTTACTTTTTGTTTTCACATTCTCATTAAGTTTTTCCCAACTGCCTTTTTGGACTGAAGGATTTGGTACAGGCTGTAATGCATTAACCAGCGCCACCGGTTTTAACAGTGGGAACGGCGCATGGAACCTTACTTATTTAGTTGCTCCGACTTCCGGATCAAATGAATTTTATGTAAGTGCTACTGAAAATGGAAATCCTGTAAATAGCTGTGGAAGCGGTTGTGGAAGCAACCAAACATTACATATAGCAAACTCTTCAAGCTCATTCGTTTTTTTATGTACGACAGGTGATTGCGGCGCAGCTTACAATGCGGCTACAGCCTCTGACGTAAGGGCAGAATCTCCCGGTATCAGTACGATTGGTCAAAGCAATATTATTCTTGGTTTCGATTATTTACTAATGGGCCAGGGTGCTTTAGACGATGGTTCGGTTTATTACAAGATAGGAGCAGGTCCATGGAATTTCCTTTCTACTCCTCCAAAAACACCATGTGGTAATGGCGCATGTACGGGTACTGCTGTTTGTAACGGTGCAAATCAAGGCTGGTGGTCTACTTATTCAGTAGCGCTGCCTGCAACATGTAACAACCAGGCAGGTATCCAGGTTGGTTTCAGATGGGTGAATAACAACGACAATCTTGGTACTGATCCTTCTTTCGCAATTGATAATGTTACATTAAAAGTTCTTGCAACATTTACACCTCAATTTACTTTACCAACTCCGATCTGTTCCGGTGGTTCAGTTAACGTAACTGCAACACCGAACCCTGCTACTGTTGCATTAACAGGTTATACCTGGTCATCAGCTCCCGGAGGTCCGGTATTCGGAAATCCCAATGGAGCAACAACAAGTATCACATTCCCGACAGCGGGTGTTTATTCAATTACAATTTTGGCAAGTGATGCTACAGGAACAGCATCTACAACTCAAACTATCCAGGTTGATCCGACACCAACTGTTGGCGTTACGGCAAGTTCAACATTGGTTTGCCCCGGAACACAGGCAACCCTCACAGGTAGCGGAGCAACAACTTATAACTGGGCACCGGGTACAGGTTTAAGCAGTACAACCGGAGCAGTTGTTACGGCTTCTCCAAGCGCACTCACAAATTATACGGTCACAGGAACAACAGGTGTTTGTTCCAATACAGCGGTTATAACGGTCAGTGTCGTTCCTGCATTAGCAATTACTGTTTCAGGTAACTTCACAATTTGTCCCGGCGGAACAACTACTTTAACAGCAAACGGCGCAACAAATTATACGTGGTCGCCCGGTACAGGATTAAGTGCTACTAATGGTGCTGTTGTTACTGCCTCCCCGATAAGTAATCAAAATTACGTCATTGTCGGACAGGATCCGGTAACAGGATGTACAGGAACAACATCTGCAAGCGTATTTATCGGGACGCCTCTTACTATTTCAGTAACACCTTCATCAGGCACAACCTGTGTTGGTGCTCCTTGTATCAGTCTTTCAGCAAGTGGTGCAGCACAATATACATGGTCCCCATCAACCGGGTTAAATACTTCGTTCGGCCCGAACGTTTGTGCAACACCAAGTACAAGTACGCAGTACACAGTGTTTGGTGCAACAGGAACCTGTACAGGTACGGCTGTTGTTAATCTAACGGTCACCCCACCTCCCCAGTTAACAGTTACACCAACAAATACAATTATTTGTGTTGGACAAGCTTATACGTTCACTGCTACAGGAGCGGGTGCGGCAGGTACTTATACTTGGGCACCGGCATTTACATTGACAAATATTACAGGTTACACAAATACAGCAAACCCTACTGTTACTACAACTTATACTGTGTTCGGTCAAACCAGCCAGGGATGTTTATCAGTTCCTAAAGTGATCACGTTAACGGTTGTTCCTGTTCCTACACAAACTGTTTCCTTAACTACAAATACGCTGGGTATTCCGGGTAACTCTGTTTGTATAAGTAGTTCTACTAATAACCCTACTCAAACATCTATTCCGATCCTTACACTTACCATTAACAATTCAAATCCTCCTGTAGGAATGTCTTACAATTATACATGGACACCTGGTGTGCCGATGTTGGGAGGTGCAACACCAACCACAGGAAACATAGCTTCCACAATTCCTACGACGGTCATTGCCCAACCTACTATGTCCGTCTGCGATGTTAATTATCTCATCACGTATACGTGCCAGATGTCATATGCTAATATTCCGAGTTGTTTAAGTAAGATCGATACGGTCACGGTCCGTTTAGTGAATTGTTTCCCGCCTGTCGTTTCATTTACAACAGCCATACAAAACGACACGATATGTACTAAAGGTTGTGTAACATTCCTGAATACCTCTTGCGGTGGTCAGCCTATGACCCAGAATTGGTATACTTATGGCGGAAATCCCGACACAAGTTCAACAAATTTCCATGTGACATGTTACAATACGCCAGGAGATTACACAGTTGCTTTAGCGGTAACTAATCCATATGGTTATGATAGCATTATAAAAACTCAATATATCCACGTAGTCGATACACCAAATACTTACGGTGTAAGGGATACGTGTATTCGTTATGGTCAATCCGTTCAGTTATTTGGTATGCAGGCAAGTTACTATACGTGGAGCCCGAATGTTGCTTTGACCTGTACAGCTTGTCCGAATCCGGTCGCGAGCCCAACGGTCACGCAGAGTTATGTGCTTACCGGCTATAATAGCAAGAAATGTAAATACAACGATACACTCACGGTCTGCGTCGTCCAGGATTGCGGGGAGATGTTTGTCCCCAACGCTTTCTCGCCGAATCTCGACGGGGTCAATGACGTCTTGTATGTCTACGGCAAGTGTCTCAAGAACCTCACGTTTATGGTATTTAACCGCTGGGGCGAGAAAGTATTTGAGACCAGTGACCAGAAATTAGGATGGGACGGAACATTCAATGGTGAAATAATGAATACTGCCGTCTTTGTCTATCGACTCGAAGGAACAACGTTTGATGAAAAGTCCTTCAGTCAAAAAGGAAATATTACTTTAATAAGGTAAGAAACTATGAACAGGATAATAAAAACCGGAAGTCTTGTAATTGCTTTGTTCGCTGTAAAGGTGGTCAATGCGCAGGACATCCATTTTTCACAGTACACTGAAGCACCCGTGAATGTTAACCCGGCTTTGGTTGGCAGTGCTTACGATACACGTGCTATTGTGAATTACAGATCACAGTGGGGCAGTGTTGCAAAAGCTTACTCAACTTATGGGATTACCATCGAGCAATCTTTAAAACGTTTGAAGCTTAAGAAAAAATACATGGCCCTAGGTTTCAATATGTATTCTGATAAAGCGGGTGATGCAAAAATGGGAACTTTAACTCCGAACTTAGCGCTTGCTATTCATACAAAAGCTTCAAAATTCGCTTGGCTTACAGGCGGTATTCAGGCAGGATTTGTTTACCGTACTATCGACATCTCAAATTTAAGATGGGGAAGTCAGTACGATAATGAAGCTTATGTTTACGATCCTAACGCGATTTCAGGTGAGGTTACTCCAAAAAGCGGAATCGTTACTTTTGATGCAGGTGCGGGCGTGAATTTCCATTACGCGAAGAGCGAGCGTTATATCAGCTCAAAAGACGGTGCTAAATGTGATATCGGTTTTTCTACGTTCCATTATAACATTCCTAAAAATTCATTCTTCCAAAGCAGCGAAAGATTATATACAAAATATATTTTCCATGCTAATTTGGATTACGGATTGAAACAGGTTGGAATGAATTTATGCCCAAGTTTATTATACATGAAGCAAGGTCCGAATACAGAGATCACAATGGGAATGATGTTCAAATACATCATCGAAGAGCAAGGTACTTATACAAATATCAAAGATGCTTCTTCATTCTCGTTCGGAGCTTATTATCGTGTTAAGGACGCCATCATCCCCTGCGTTATGTATCAAAAAAGTAAATATGCGATCGGCGTTTCTTACGATTTAAATGTATCCCAGTTAACACCTGCCTCAAAATTGAAAGGCGGATTAGAAATTTGTTTACGTTACGGTACCAGTGCAGGATACGGCAAAATGTTAGGCGCGAGCGTGAACAGACCTACTTATAAGTAAGAACCGGTAAATTATTTTTTAATGATTTATGTCCAACACCACATTTGCGTTTAAGCAATTTGTAATTAAGCAAGACAAGTGCGCCATGAAAGTGAGCACCGACGCAGTTTTGCTTGGTTCCTGGGTCATACCGAACGGTTCAACAAACATTTTAGATATTGGGACAGGCACTGGTGTTATTGCACTTATGCTTGCACAAAAATCAAAAGGGAAGATCCATGCTATTGATATCGATCAGAGTGCTTTTGAACAGGCAAAGATCAATTTCGAAGAGAGTATCTTTAAAGAAAGTCTCACAGCCGAACACAAGTCTTTACAGGATTTTTCAAAAGTAGCAGGTAAAAAATTCGATCTTGTTGTTACCAATCCTCCTTATTTTGTAGGGTCACTAAAGAATTCAGACAGCAACCGTTCAAACGCCCGCCACGCTGATATCCTGCCATTTATTGAATTGATAGAAGGCGTTAAAGCTATCATGACTGAAAAAGGAAAATTCTGTCTTATACTGCCTAAAAATGAGGCTACGAAATTCAGGGAGCTGGCAGAAGCAAGAGGATTTCATTTGTCTAAATTATTAAGGATCCGCACCACGCTTGTAAAAGGCGAAGAAAAGCGGCACCTGATGCAATTCGAATTCAGGCCAACTGAATTTTCCGAATCTTCATTGGTAATCGAAAAAGACGAACGGCATTCGTATACAGACGAGTATAAAGAACTCACCAAGGATTACTATATCCACTTCTAATTTATTGTGCGCTAAGCATCTAAAAATTGCCTAAAAAGCTTTTAATTATTAAGAATTATAAGGCTCATGGTTAAAAACTTCCCTTGTATAAACCGAATCTCTCGCTTAGCTTTACGTGTTTAAATTAAACCTATGAAGAATATAACTGTAATCGGAAGCGGAACCATGGGAAATGGTATTGCGCACACCTTCGCGCAATTCGGGTACTCGGTAAATTTAATTGACATCAGTGATGCTGCTTTACAAAAAGCAATTGCAACTATCACTAAGAATTTAGATCGCCAGGTTGCTAAAGGTTCTATCACAGAAGCCGATAAAGCAAACACATTAAAAAATATCACAACTCATACTGATCTTAAAACAGCTGCACAAAATGCAGATCTTGTTGTTGAAGCAGCAAGTGAGAATCCGGATACCAAAGCAAAATTGTTTAAACAATTAGATGAGATCTGTCCTGAAAAAACAATTCTTGCTTCAAACACATCTTCAATTTCTATTACACAGATCGCTGCGAACACGAAGCGCGCTGATAAAGTAATAGGTATGCATTTTATGAACCCGGTTCCTGTAATGAAATTAGTTGAAGTGATCCGCGGTTATTCTACAAGCGATGAGGTTTGTAAAATGACAATGGACCTTTCTAAAAAATTAAATAAGATCCCGGTTGAGGTGAATGATTATCCCGGTTTCGTAGCAAACAAAATTTTAATGCCAATGATCAACGAGGCGATCATCACCTTATACGAAGGTGAAGCAGGTGTTGAAGAGATCGATACAGTGATGAAATTAGGTATGGCTCACCCAATGGGTCCGTTGCAGTTAGCTGATTTCATTGGCTTGGATGTTTGTTTAAATATCATGCGCGTTCTTCAAAATGGTTTCGGTAATCCTAAATATGCACCATGCCCGCTATTGGTAAATATGGTAATGGCCGGACACCTTGGCGTTAAATCAGGAAAAGGTTTCTATGACTATTCATCAGGTGGTAAAGAATTAATTCCTGCCGACAGGTTTAAAAAAAAAGAACTGATAGTTGAATCAGCAACTGTTTAATCCGATCACTTGTCTGCTTACGATAAAATACTCCCGATAGAATATCCTGCTATTAAAAGCGCGGGATTGTATTATTTTAATACCCCTTCAGGATTAAGATACGAAGTCCGTTTTGGCCGCAGACAAGATAATATCCTTCACGCTTCAATTGTATTTGGTGTTATCAATGATGAATTTGAGGGAGAAGAATATGTTACCACCAATAGAGGGGAAGTGTTCCAGGTAATGAATACTATTGTTGATATAGTAAAAGATTTCATCAAACAACATCCTAAAGTGTGCATCTACGAATTCAATGCAGTTGGGCGTGATGGCGAGAACGAAACGAAAGCTGAAAATGCCCGCATGCATTTATACAAACGTTACCTTCCTAAAATTTACGACAAGACCTGGAACTTTAAAATCGACGGGAATTACGCACTCGTAACAAAGAAAGATTAATATTCATAAGGGCTAAAGCCCATGCACTTGCTTATGCTTTTAACCCCTGACTAAAGTCCGGGGTTTTTAATGTCCGGGGTTTTGTGCTCATGAATCTGAATGGGTTTTAGCCTTGACAGTTGTCCTACTGTTCCTCTTTCAGGATCATCTTCCTGAGCATATTTAAAGCTGCAGCAGCAGTCATTTGTATATTGCGCTGTCTGTCATCGCCAAAAATAAATTTCATCGCTAAAGTCTTCTCCGGGCTCGAAACAGCGATCCATACCGTCCCAACAGGTTTCTCAAGGGTTCCGCCTGCAGGACCGGCGATACCTGAAGTGGCGATAGAATAATCAGAGTGGAATTTTACTTTCGCATGTTCTGCCATTTGTAATACACATTCTTTACTTACTGCTCCGTGCTGTTCGAAAACGGAATTATCTACTTCCAGCAATTCATGTTTGATGTGATTGTGATAGGGAACAACAGCGCCATTGAAAATATCAGAACTTCCCGGGATTGCTGTGAATAAAGAAGAGATATAACCGCCCGTACAGCTTTCTGCCAGTGCAATTTTTTTCTTCCGTTCACGTAATAATTCACTTACTATCTTTTCTAACGAAGGGGTTTCTTCGCCGTATTCTTCAAAACCGTAAATATATTCCTTGATCAATATTTTAAGGATGCCAATTTCTTTTTCTACTGTTTTCCTGATCTCTTCAAAGTCATTTCCTGAAGTAGATAAACGTAAACGTACCATTCCAGGCTGCGGCAAATACGCCAGCTTAATATTCTTTGCTGCTAAATTATCTTCCCATTTCTCAATTTTTTCAGCTAAAAAACTTTCGCCTAAACCCTGAGTTAAAACTGTTTTGTGATAGATGTGCTGTAGTTTGTATTCTGTTTGTATTTTTGGAAGGATGATGTTACTCATCATATCTTTCATTTCGTACGGAACACCGGGCATCGAAATAAAAACCGTATTATCTTTCTTCAGCCACATGCCCGGGGCAGTGCCGCTTTGGTTATGAATAACAAAACATCCTTTCGGAATTAACGCTTGCTGGCGGTTGGCTTCATTCAATTCCCTGCCGCGTTTGTCAAAGAACGACTTCACATGTGCCAGAACTTTTTCGTCCAATTCTAAAATTGTGTTAAAATATTGAGCGAATAATTTCTTGGTAATATCGTCTTTTGTAGGACCTAATCCCCCTGTAATAAATACAAAGTCGGCCCTCTGTTGTGCATCGCTAAATGCTTTAAGAATAGACTCTTTCTCATCACTTACAGAGGCCATATGCACTACTTTTATTCCCAGCAAATTCAGTTTTTGAGCAATCCAAACCGAATTAGTATTGATGATCTGGCCGATCAGGATCTCATCTCCTATAGTTAATATTTCAGCACGCATAAAATTTTTGGCCTTATTTTTGTATTATTGTAAATGTATATTAAAAATTAAAATGAGAAAAATATTAATAGTAACAGCTTTGTTGATCTCATCATCAACTATAAAAGCACAGATATTAAAAGATGCCTGGAACCAGACAAAAGGTATAGCAACAGGTGCCGCAACAACAGCGGTTCAGCAAGCTACTACAGCAGTTAATACTGCTATCGGCGGAAACGCAACCCCCGCTTTAACCAACGAAGAAGTAATTAAAGGTTTACGTGAAGCATTGAGCGTGGGAACAAATAATTCGAGCGGAACAGCAAGTAAAGTAGACGGCTATTTAAAAAATGCACGTTTATTTATCCCCTGGCCGGAAGAAGCAAAAGACATGCGCGAAAAACTGATCAAATTAGGCATGCAGAAAAAAGTGCAGGAGTTTGAAACAAGTTTAAACCGTGCTGCCGAGGAAGCTGCGAAAAAAGCAGGAACTGTGTTCTTGGATGCTATCACAAAAATGAGTGTAAGCGATGGTTTTGCGATCTTGAAAGGCGCTGATACCGCTGCAACCAATTTCCTTCGTAAAACATCTTATTCTCCATTATATGATCAATTCCTTCCAATAGTAAAAGAAGCGATCGCTAAAGTGAAAGTGACCAGCTACTGGAATCCTTTAGTTACAAAATATAACAAGCTGCCGGGCGTTAAAAAACAAAATCCTGATCTGAACGATTATGTAACAAAAAAGGCAGCCAACGGTTTATTTATATTGATAGCTGACGAAGAAGCTAAGATCCGTAAAGATCCTATGGCCAGGGTGACCGACCTCCTAAAAAAGGTTTTCGGAGCTAAATAGTAACAAGTTTTTAATAAAAATTAGAATAAAAGAGGCAGGACCCAACAGGTTCTGCCTTTTAATTTTGACCCTTCGGCAAAGCTCAGGGTGACCTGCTATTAATTAAATTAATATATTTGTTCATTATCATTTAATATGCAATTCTCAATTAAAAAGTTTTTACCACACATAACGGCAGTTATTGTATTTGCTGTTCTCACACTTATTTATTTCAAGCCATTATTATCAGGCAAAGAAATTTCGCAGCATGATATCATGCAGGCAAAGGGAATGAGTAAAGAGATCGCCGATTTCAGGAAACAGTATAATAGTGAACCATTATGGACCAACTCCATGTTCGGTGGAATGCCCGCATACCAGGTATCAACTTATTATCCCGGTAATCTTTTAGGCATGCGTAGTGCGGATACTGTATTCTCCCTCGATAATCTTTTTAAATTATTTTTGCCGCATCCCGGTGGTTATATTTTTCTGTGCTTCCTCGGTTTCTTCATTTTATTACTCTGTCTCCAGGTTGAACCCTGGCTTGCATTGGTTGGAGGAATAGCTTACGGGCTCTCTACTTACTTTATTGTAGCACTTGGAGCAGGACACAATTCTAAGATTAACGCTTTGGGTTATCTTCCTCCGCTTATCGGTGGGGTCGTACTGTTATTCAGGGGCAGATTATGGTTAGGATTTGCATTAACTGTCCTGTTCATGGCGATGGAATTAAATGCTAACCACGTTCAGATCTCTTATTATGGATTTATGATCATAGGGGCAATTATTATTGCTTATGCTTATTATGCTTTCAAAGAAAAAACCTTACCAACTTTTTTAAAGGCATTTGCTTTTTTTATTGTTGCATCAATAATAGCATTGATGCCAAACGCAGCCAGTTTAATGTGTACCGAGGAGTATGGAAAATATTCAACCCGCGGCCCTTCCGAATTAACTATTACTCCCGATGGAAAAAGTAATGCTGATAATAAAACATCCGGTCTTGATAAAGAATATGTTGTTCAATACAGTCATGGGATCTCTGAAAGTTTCACATTTCTGATCCCGGATTACAAAGGCGGTTCTTCAAGTATTCCTATTGGTGAAGAAGATCCGAATGCATTGAAAAAAGTATCTGCTGATTTTAAACAGGCAGTTGGCCAGCACGGTTCTTACTTCGGCGATCAGTATATCACCGCAGGTCCTGTTTATATCGGAGCGATCATCATGTTCTTTGTAGTGCTCGGTCTTTTCATTACCAAACACAAATTAAAATGGCCGTTGTTACTGATCACATTATTAGGAATGATGTTATCGTGGGGGAGTCATTTTATGGGATTAACTTCTTTCTTCCTTGATCATGTTCCCGGTTATAATAAATTCCGTGCAGTATCTATGACAATGGTGATCGCTGAATTATGCCTGCCATTATTCGCTATGTTAACTTTGAATGAATTAATAAAATACAAATCCTTAGATGAAAAAATTACGATAGGCTTCATAAAAAAGGAAGTTGCACTTAAAAAAATACTGATCATTGCCTTTGCTCTTGTTGGAGGATTTTGCCTGATCGGATATTTAGCACCGGGTATGGTGAATTCGTTTACTTCCGATGGTGAAGAACAGCAAATGATCTACCGCTATACACAGGGAGGGAACCCGGAAGACCAGGTGCGTTCGTATGTAACACAATTAATGCCCCAGTTAGAGATAGCACGTAAAGCTATTTTCCAATCCGATGCACTGCGTTCTTTCATTTTCATTACACTCGCATTCATTTTCATTTATCTGTACCTGAATAAAAAAGTAAAACGCGAATTATTATTCGGCGCTTTAGGGATCTTTATTTTGATAGATCTCTGGACGGTTGACATGCGTTACTTAAGTGAAAAGAATTATGTCACCAAAGCACAGAACATGGCAAGCTTCGAAAAAACGAAAGCAGATGAAGAGATATTAAAAGACCCTGATCCGAATTACCGTGTATTGAATATTGCAGCTTCTCCGTTCCAGGATGCAGCTACATCTTATTTACATAAATCTATCGGCGGATATCATGGTGCAAAACTGAAAAAATACCAGGAACTCTATGATTTTTATTTCAGCAGGCAGATCAATGCGTTTTACGAAGGCTTCAATAAAGCAAGAGGTAACGACAGTATTTTAAATGTTGAATTGAGCAAGATCGGTATCTTTAATATGCTGAACACAAAATATTTCATTGTTCAGTTTGGTGAAGATAAGATCGTTCCCGTAAAAAATCCGCAGGCAAACGGCAATGCATGGTTTGTGAAAGAAGTTGCTGTTGCTGAAAATGCTGACCAGGAAATTACCGGTTTAGGTAAGATCGACACAAAAACACAGGCCATCATGCAGTCGAAATTCAAAGCCGATGTAAAAGTAGATGCGAATTACACAGGACAAGGAGCAATTAAATTATTAAGTTACAAGCCAAACGATTTGGTTTATGAATCTAACTCAAATGAAGCGCAATTTGCGGTGTTCTCCGAGATCTATTACCCCAAAGGATGGAATGCTTACCTCGATGGTAATATAGTGCCTCATGTAGCTGTAAATTACGTTTTAAGGGGCATGCCGGTACCGGCAGGAAAGCATAAGATCGAATTCAAATTCGAACCTCAAACCTATAAAACAGGTAATAGCATTGCAATGATAGGTTCAATATTGGTATTGTTAAGCGTGGCAGGTGGCATATATTTAGGCATTAAAAAGGACAAAACAGCAGAAGGGGCTTAAAACCCTTGCCCTGAACTTGTGGAAGGGTGACAAAAGGACAAAAAACCCGATTGGAATAGTAATTGATAATTAAATAATACATAAATAAACAAAAAGAAAGGAAACACTAAAATGGCACTAGAAATAACAGACGCTAACTTTGATGAGTTAGTAATGAAAAGCGATAAACCGGTATTAATTGATTTTTGGGCAGAATGGTGTGGCCCTTGCCGTATGGTAGGACCCATTGTTGAAGAACTTGCTAAAGAATACGAAGGCAAAGCCGTTGTCGGTAAAGTTAATGTGGATAATAATCCGAACATTAGTATGAACTTCGGTATCCGTAACATCCCAACCTTGTTGTATTTCAAGAACGGACAGGTAGTAGATAAGCAGGTAGGCGCTGTGCCTAAAGCTAATTTGGCTGCAAAACTCAACGCTCAGTTGTAAGCAAAGAAATTACACTGGAAAAACCCCGTTTCTATTTGAAGGAACGGGGTTTTTTATTACATTGGTATTCCTAAACCAGTACTATGAGATCAGAAGCAAACACACCAGACGCTTATATCGAGTCATTACCTGAAGACCGTAAAAAAGTAATGACCGAATTACGTAAAGCAATTAAAAAGAACATCGATAAAAAATTCTCCGAAGGTATGGGATATGGTATGATGGGTTATTCGGTTCCGCATAAGATCTATCCGGCGGGTTATCATTGTGATCCAAAACAACCATTGCCTTTTATGGGATTGGCATCACAAAAGAATTTTATAGCTGTGTATCATATGGGTGTATATGCTGATAAAAAATTGTACGATTGGTTCGTGAAAGAATTCCCGAAGCATACCAGGTACAAATTAGATATGGGCAAGAGCTGTATCCGCTTTAAAAAGATGGATGATGTGCCTGTGAAACTGATCGGTGAATTGGCAGGTAAAATGAGCGCACAGGATTGGATCGATACATATGAAAAAATGCTGAAAGGCTCTAAAACCAAAAAGTAATTAAAAAAACATCTCGCATGACAACTATTAAGGACGTTCTCATTGCACTATTAACCGTTTGCAGTTTTACTTATCACGCACAGGTAAGCTGGAAAGTAGATCGCAGTCACAGCCAAATGGGATTTTCATTAAAGTACATGATGGTAAACGATTTTCAGGGCCATTTTAAAATGTACGACGGGAAGATCAATTCAACGTCAGAAACTGATTTTAATAACGCAGCTATTTCCTTCATGGTGGATACGCGCACCATTGAAACCGGGGATGAGACACGTGATAGTCATCTGAAAAGTAAAATGTTCTTTGACGCAGACAAATTCCAAAGGGCGGAATTTTCTTCTACCGGTTTTAAACCGGGTAAAGTAAAAGGGACATACGATGTAGAAGGGGATATGACGATTAAAGGCATTACAAAAAAAGTAAAATTGACCGCAACCGGTGCACCTAAACCTGTCACCAATTATTACTCAGGAAAAACAATGTACGGATTCTTTATCACAGGAAAAATAAACCGTGGTGATTTTGGTATTGGTAATTACGAGATCATGAATGATGGTGGGGTTGTGATGTCAGAAGAAATAACTATCAGTTGTAACTTAATGTTAGTGAAAGCAGATAAGCTGATCGCTACTGTTGGAAAGAATACGATTAAAATAGATCCGAAGAAATTAGATTCTTATGTTGGGCAATACGAAGTATCAGCAAACATCAAGTTAACTGTTTACAAGGAAGCTGATCATTTAGTTGCAATGGCTTCGGGCGGGCAAAGTAAGAATGACATTTTTCCTGAAACAGAGACAAAATTCTTCTGGGAGTTTGCTGATATGAAGATCGAATTCCTGAAGAATGAGAGTGGTGAAGTAGATCGTTTTGCTTTGTATAAGGATGGCATGAAAAGTGTGGAAGGAAAAAAATTAAGCAGTGAAGTGCACCTGGCTGATAATGCTGAACTAAATAAAGAAAGTACAAATGATCTTTCAACAATGGAAGGTATTAAAGCACAGGCATGGGAAGAACTGGAAAATAAAAATTACAGTAAAGCAAATACAATGTACAAAGATGCACTTAAAATGGATGGAACTGATATTTCCTTGTACGCGGGCTTAGGGCATTCCTATTTATTCTTCGGAAGCATTCCGCAGGCTATAGAAGCGTATAAGAGCGGTTTAGGTAAAAAAACGGAATCAGGGAAATCTTTCGATAAGATCCTCCAGGAAGATTTCACATATTTCAAATCCCGCAAACTACCCGCATCATCAATGGACAAAGTATTCGCTGAGCTGAAACTGCAACCGAATCCTACTTATGAGAATATGAAGTGATCTCCCTCCGAAACAAGAATAATCCTCTCCTGAAAGGAAAGGACGTTCGCTTGCGGACGGGCGAGGTTAATAGGTGCTGTAAATGCGGGAAGTAATAATTTAAGAAATGAAAAAACTCCTTTCCATAATTTTTCTCCTCTCATTTACCATCGCTTTCTCCCAGCAAAAAGCAAAGATAGGTATGAGTTTAGAGGAAGTAAAGAAACTCTATCCCGCTGCAAAAGAAAGCAGATATCAGCAGGAGGTCAATTTAACTATTGAAGACACTTTACATGGTTTAGGTTCTGCCTGGGGGTTGAATTTCAAAGAGGATAAACTCACGTGGATGATGTTCAATAAATATATCGGGGAATTAAGTGATGCGAATTTTAAAAAATGTTTGAAAGCTACAAAAGAAATTATTGCTGATTACACTGAATGGTACGGTGCGCCTGATGAAACTATTACCGGCAATCAGAAGTATGTTGATCCCTATAAAAAGAAACACTGGGGCTATGATGTATTAGAAGCGCGTTGGAAAAATGCGAATGGTGAGAAAATGAAAGTAGAGTTTACATTCCTTGGTGGCAAAGGGGAATATCAATTCCTTGTGGTTATTACTCACTTTCAGAAGGATTATCCGTATTACGAGTGAATTTTCACGTACCTTTGCGGCATGCGGTATTTAGCACCCCTTGTATTGATCGTTTTTCTCAGCAAATGTACTGTATTAAATCCTGTTCGTAAATCTCCATACAATTTGTATATGGCCAATATTAAGGATCAGCCTTTCGATGCTATTATTGTCCCCGGTGTGCCTTATAATGCTAAAACATGGAGTAATGTAATGCGGTTGCGGATCTTGTGGGCGAAGTTTTTATTTGAGAAGGGCTACGCTAAAAATATTATTTTTTCAGGTGGGGCCGTGCATTCTAATTATATCGAAAGCAGGATCATGGGATTGTATGCTGAAGCTTTTGGTATACCAAGGGCAAATATTTTTACTGAGGAGCGGGCTGAGCATAGTACCGAGAATGTATATTATTCCTATTACTTAGCCAAGCCCCATAGTTTTAAAAATATAGCCTTAGCAACAGATCCGTATCAAACCAGCAACCTTTACTCGTACATTAAAAAACAAAAGTTAGAGATCAAGATAGTGCCTTTATTGTTGGATACAGTTTTAATAATGGATAGAACTGAACCAAAAATCGATCCTGAGTCAGCCAAAATAAATGACAGCACTTTTAATTCATTAAAAAAGAGAGAAGGTTTTTTTAAACGGATTCGCGGTACAATGGGAAAAAACATTGAGTATACCGAAGAGGATAAAAACCGGGTGAAAGCAAACACAACGAGATGATACCGGTTATTTGTATCAATAAGCCCGGATAAAAGTTATCATAGTTGTCCCGTTAGTGCGGATTTGCAATCGTACTTATAACAACAACGATTGCTTTTAAGAGTCAAACCCTACGTCTTTATACGTAGGGAAAACACCTTTTTCGCCACTTATATTTTAATAGGAAATTATTATTTTAGCTGTCCCGGGGATGTATTAACGAGCGTTATTGGTGAACCAATAACCTGCACGTCAACTCTCGGCATCAATTTAACTTCCCGTTTTTTCTGCAACAGCAATTTCGCCTTCGGCGGGGTTAACCTAGAAATCTAGAAACCCAGAAACCAGAAATATTTTCCAACACCAGGTATTTTCCTTGTTGTTTTTATCCTGAATTATTTTATATTAGCTACCAAAACCCATTAGCTATGCGCCTCATATTCGCGTTATCTATAATACTATCAAATTGTCTGTTTGCCCAGCAAGGTGTATACCGTTGGGACGTTAAGATCGGTGTTGATACAGCCGGTCAGCGCATCTACAAAAAGAAATACAAACCCGAGAAAGAAACAGTTCAGAACATCTCAAGCAAAACTGCAAATCCAAAACCTGCCAACGAAGAAAGAAAGAATGGCTTACGTGCTGATGCCGAAAAACGCAAGATCACGGTTACAGGTTATATAACCGATACAGGAACAGAAGAAGACGGGGATTATCATCTCGTTGTAAAAGCACTTACAGGTACAAAAACATTGATCGCGGAGATACCTGACCCTGCAACGCCCAAGCTAGAGAATTTCCCCGGGTATAAAAGCGATTATACAAAAGCACGCAAAGAAGTAGACGAAAAGATCGGTGCACCCGGCAGTGCAGTAAAGCCATTGGATGAAAAACGTAAAGTAAAGATCACAGGTTATGTTTTTTTCGACAAAGCAGCTCATGGCAAAGGCCATGCCACTAACGATGTCGAGATCCATCCCGTAATAGAGATAAAAGTATTGGACTAATGAATACAAAAGCAGTAACCTCAAAAACAAACCAAGCTTCCGTATGGACAAGGTTTAAAATTTGATTAAATAATTAATTGATCCATGGAAACAGAAGCTATCTTGAGATTAAAAAAGTCTAAATTGTATTTATCACTTTTAAAAAAGGAAGAGGAAGATCATCAGTTATCATCTAAATTACTTAAAATAGTAGAAGAAGTTGCTCCGTTGTTACAAAGGATTCCAGAAAACATGAAAGAGTATACTTTGCATGATTCTTCTCATAGTGCCAAGATTGTGGAAATAATGGGAAAGATTCTTCCTGATGAAGTCTTAAATAATTTGAATACAATTGAAATCACCTTATTAATCCTATCGGCTTACTTACACGATATTGGAATGACGTGTGAAAAGGAGGAAAAAGAAAAAATAATATCAAGTGACGAAGAATATAATATATTGTTTAAATCAAATCTTGATAAGTTTCAGAAGTATGAACAGTATCTCGCAGAAAATAATCATCGAAATGCTACTTTTATTCAAGATCAGATATTTACTGAGTATTTACGAAGGAAGCATGTGGAAAGAAGTTCTGATTATATTTCAGACAAATTAGCTCAAGGTGAATTATGTTTAAATTATAATAGTATACCGTTTTATAAAACATTAGGAAAAATTTGTGACGCACATGGTGAACCAGTTAAAAGTTTATATGACATTAAAAAATGGCCAAAACAAACTTTAGTTGGAGAAAAAATTGTGAACGTTCAGTTTATTTCACTAATTCTCCGTTTAGGAGATATTCTAGATCTTGATTCAGAAAGAACTCCTAAAGTAATATATGAGTTCGTAAATCCTGAAGATCCAATTAGTATTATTGAATGGCAAAAACATAGATCTGTGTTAGGATCAAGTATTGGTTCTAATCAAATTTTGTTTGAATCTGAGTGTAGTTCTCCTGAAGTTGAAAGAGCTTTAAGACAATTCATGGACTGGATTGAAATCGAACGTAAGGAAACTATGGAGTTATTAAAAACATATAGCCCTGAAGAAAAAGCAAAGTATTTCCTTTCTTTAAATGATCCTGTGAGCAAGGATAGAATTCATTCAGATGGAACTTATATTTATGGTGATTTAGCGTTTAATTTAGATTTCCATAGAATAATGTCTCTATTAATGGGACAAAAACTATACAGGGATTCTACTACAGCGGTTAGAGAGTTAATACAAAATTCTTTAGATGCTATTAAAGTTAGAATGGTAATTTATGAGAAGAAAAAAGAAAAATTTGATCCGTTAGTGAAAATTACGCTTACTGACTCGGCATTAGTAATCGAGGATAATGGAATCGGAATGGATGAGTCTATTTTTAAAGATTTTTTTCTTCAAATAGGAAAAAGCTACTACTCAAGCCCCAGGTTTTACAGTAAGCATTCAGGAATAGATGTAACTAGTGAATTTGGAATTGGGATACTCTCTGTTTTTATGTTAGCATCTTCAATCAATATTGAAAGTAGAAAGGAACCCGATGACCCGATTAACCCTTTTTTGCCCATTTGTTATGATATCCCTACTGCCCACAGTTTTATAATACAAAGGGAAGGACAACGTAAAGAGATAGGTACTCAAATTACTTTGAAATTACTGGGTCAAAATCCTTTTAAGAACAAAAGTCTAATTAATATTTTAGAGGAAATTATTCCAAACCCGCCCTTTCCTATCGCTACGAATGAAAATGGAGTTGAAGTGATTTACAACGGAAAGAATAATGTTTCCATATCATTTCTCGATTATAAAAAGGAGAATACCAGTGAAATTTTACGAAAGATAAAGTATTATGATACCCAGTGGAATTCGCTTTTTACTCATGGTTTATTCAGTGTTAATTTTAATGAATCTCCAAATGCTATTGAGGGAATTTCGGGAAACCTATTGATTGTTAATTCTAATCCAGTCAATTATTATGGGACTTTAAGCGGTTGTGTTTGTCAAAGAAATTTTTCGGTTGGTTTTCCAGGAACTAATGACGAAAAATTTTCAATTAAACTAACTGATTCTATTTTAGGCTTGTTCCCTAAATGGATTAGCGGATTTTCGGTATTGAATTTTACTTCAAAATCATGTTTGTCTTTATCCCCAGAAAGATCAGAATTCATTATTGATGAAAAATATAAAATTATAAAATCTAAAATTGAAGAGAAAATAATAGTCTCTTATAAGTCGCATTTTGATGAATTTATTAAGAACAATGGTGAGGGAGAGTTTGTTATTTATTTAGACTTTTTATATTCAGCAGGTTTTTTTGGTATTGATTTGGAGGATAGAAGTCATCCATCAGAAAAAGCTAAGGCATTTTTAAAGGAATATGTTTCATTTCCTGTACTTCAGGATGATGGATCGTTAAAAAGGATAAAGGCAAAAGATTTATTTTTGAAAAACAATATTGGTGTTATTTACGATCGTTATAACAAGAATGATATTAAAAAGTTAATAGATTTTAAAAGAAGTAATGATTTAGAGATTGTTTTTATAAACGAAGTCAATTTTAGAAACGGTCGAAATGATACATTACTTGAATCATTAATGGGTAGTAGAGAACATTTTTTAAAACCTTTAAAGCTTTTATTAAAACCATTACCCGACTCTCCAATAAATTTAATTAAATTTAATAATAAAGATTGTCAAAATGTTCTAAATAGGGAATATGATATCTTCGATGCCATATCTAATAGTGATAGTATTGTTACCGATCTTCCAGTAGTATTTGCATTAAGAGGAACATATATCTATCCACAATTTAACTCAACTCATCCATTGATATCTTTTCTATTTGATAAAAATAAAAAGGATGTTGAATATGAAGATGTAAAAAATGCTTTGGTGCATAGTATAGTAAAAACAATAAATGAAAGTGTATCAAAGTTTAAGGAATCTGACGATAAAGAACTTATGAAGGTTGCGTATGGAAATGATACTATTGAAATTACAAAGGGAATTCTGGGAAAGGACAAGGAATTGCTAGACAGATTAAAAGTTGTTTTTAAGGAATTACATTCAATCGCAAAACAAAAGGGAATGATCGAAAAATCCGCCCAAATGCCTTTACTTACAATTGAAGATTTACCATGGTATTGGATCTAAATTAGAAGTAGCTATTAAATTGTTAGCTGGTTAGCGCGGATTTATAATCATTAGTGTTCGAAACCTAGGAATCATTAAAAAGATGCTTCATTTTGGAGGGCTGTCCGCCGCAAAGCATAACGATCTCTTTTATTATATCTGCTTCTGTAAGCTCCCCTGTTCTTAGTACCATTCAAATTTAAATAAATCATTTTTATTATTACTCATTTTTCTTTTTTGCTTCTTTTTTCTTTTTGTTGAAACGTGTTAATATGTTCAAAACTACGTTCCATATTTTAATGAAAATAGTTCTGGTGTTAATCCTTCTGTGAACCTTAACTTAACACCGGTTTCAATTCCTGCAGTTGCAGGGACACCTGTTTTTCTTTTGAAAGTTGAATTTCACCAGGAAGTCAATTCTATCGCGTATCCTTTAAACGATGCAAGGCATACCTGCCTGGCGGTAATTGAAGTGGCATAACGCTCCTTTCGAGTAGGGGCGGAGGGTATGATCAGTGTGAGCTGAAGGCAAAAAAAATCCCCCGCTTCTCAGCGAGGGATCTTTTTATCTAATTCCGTAAGGATTATTTTACGTGTTTAGAAAGAACTTTTGCAAGTTCAAACATAGATATCTGGCCTTTTCCGCCGAATACTGTTTTCAATTTCGCGTCAGCATTGATCATACGACGGTTTTTCTTGTCTTGCAATCCGTTTTTCTTAATGTAATCCCAGATTTTTTTCACTACTTCTGTACGAGGACGTGCAGCAGATCCAATAACATCAGCTAAAGCTGAAGATGGAGTTAACGGCTTCATGAAAGCAGCGTTAGGCTTTCTTTTAGTTTTGCTTTTTGCAGCTTTCTTAGGTGCTGACTTTTTCTTTGCAGCTTTCTTAGGAGCTGACTTCTTTTTTGTTGCTTTTTTTGCCATGATTAATAGGTTTTGTTTTTATTAATTATGAGTCAAAAGTATTCAATTACTTGTAACTGCAAAAATTTTACAGAGGGAAAATCAAAAATGATATTAACAACTCACCCGTAAACCCCCAATGGGAAGCTTATTTTTTCATTGGTATTTTTAGTAAAAAACATCAATTTCCCCAATGAAAAATGAAATTTTATCAGGTAAAAAACAGAACATAAAAAAACCGTTGCCATTGTTAATAACATCTTTTTATTGGGGAAAAACCAAAAAACAGGTTACAACACCAGGATTTCCATTGGGAAAACAGCAAAAAACCTGAATTTCCCCAATGAAAGTACCCGTTTTACCAATGAAAACAGGGTTTGTTTTCTGTTCAAATCCGCCTTTTCCTGAGGGGAACGCTATATTTAGTATGCTCAAAGATCAGATCAACCTGTATTAAATGTAACCTCATATAAGGGTAACGAAGTCTTAATATGTGTATGCCGGGGCAAAACACTCTTAAAACGGCTTTAATGAAGTTTTACGGGCCTTTTGTTATTCAGTAGTACTGTTACCTGGGAAATGGCGATCTCATTTAATTTGACCAGTCTTTCCGATTGAGATAATTTCTGTTTTATAAGAATAGAGTTAATACTCTCCAGGTTCGAGAGTACCACTAATTGCTCTATAGTAGCCATATCCCTAATATTGCCATGGGCTTTAGGATTGGCATCCCGCCATTGTTTAGCTGTTAAACCAAACAACGCCGTATTCAGCAGATCGGCCTCAGTGGCATAAACCGAGTTTATCTGTGCCTTACTAAGCTCCTTTGGTACCAGGTTTTCTTTTATTGCATCGGTGTGGATATGGTAATTGACCTTTGCCAAAGTGCGGTGAAAATCCCATTCTAACTTTTTAGATTCACTTTCCGCTTCTTTCAAGCGTTGGAATTCTTTTATTAAATAGAGTTTGAACTCCGGACTAACCCAGGAAGCGAATTCAAAGGCAATGTCTTTATGAGCAAAAGTTCCGCCATTCTTACCTTGCTGAGATCTGATCCCTATTGCATTAGTGCATTCTATCCATTTAGAACTTGAAAGCGTAAAAGAATTGCTGCCGGCTTCATGTAATAAGGGGTCGATTTCGACCCCTTTAAAGTCCGGGTTATTCAATTGCTCCCAAAGACCTAAAAATTCAATGGTGGCCCTTGATCTCATCCGGTTTTTGACCACATCCTTAGGTTCGCCGGCATTTTTATTGCGGGCAATGTCAGTTAGCGAGATAAAGTCCTCTCCTTTTACTTTTAAGATAGTTACTTCAATCCCTTTTACATTAATGTTTTTCATATTTTGATCTAAGTTTTTTAAGTATGGAGAATTCTCCATAATAGGTTAACCCGTTTTAATTTATTTAACCCGCATATTAAAGGTCACGGATCCGTAACCTTTGAACCCGCCGAATCCGACGGGTTAAGAATTAAATACAAAACTAACCCTCCCCAACAAAAAACCTTGCTACAGATCGTAGCATTTTGAGAAATGTAAAAGGCTTTGTTAATTACTTATTAATTAAAAGTGAGATTCTACTTAGTCTTATTACGCTGCGGTTTCTTTACCTTTCATTTTCTTTAGCCTCCTGCAATTTGGTTCTTATTATAAATTAAAACCCTTTTAAATGGAAACGAAATTACAAGCAGAAAACGCAAGCTTAAGGTTTGAGAATGCGAAATTAAAATTTGAAACTCTTTTTAATGAACGCCCCAGCACCATCCGCTCCTTTGCTTTTCATGGAGGCTTGCGGATCTTTTATTTAATTGCCGGGTCAATCGGACTGGTAGGTTCATTGATCTATTTTGGTTTAATGTTAGCGGCCATGAGTGTAAATGACCGGATAGCTGATTATTTAGAAGAACAGCAACATGTTGACAGAGTTCTTGCGGAGTATACGGCGGATACCGTGGTGCCATTGCAAATGACACTGAGTATTGTTTTGCTTATTCTCAGCATTTCCTTTTTAATTATGGCCCGCCTTTGCCGGAAGATCGTAAGACGCAATATGTACATAATGGACCTTGAAAATATCTGGATGGATCTTAAGGAATAACTCAACTATACCCCGAGTTGTATGCTTTCAATTTTTAAGAGGTTAAAACACAAATAAAAATACCTAAAACTTTCAATTCCGTTGTTTCGTCTTCTTTAAGGAATATACTTTTATACTCTTTAGAGTATGATAGTGGTTTTAATTCTATTGAACTATGCGACCAATTCCCTCCTCCAAAGTTTTTTTTGCTATGGTATGATTTAACGGTGTAACCGGAGCCGAAATCTTTATCCTGAATTTTAGTATGTTCAACTAAAACTACTTTACCTTCTCTGGATCCGCCCGGATCTTTTTTAAACAAACACAAAGAGTTGTCCGGAATAATTTTATTCATAGAATTTCCGGTAACCCTGCAAACAAAGTAGTCGTCTGACGCTTTATAAGGTTTAGGTAATTCGATCCATTCAAAATCTTCTACAGATTGTACATCACTAAAAGAACCTGCCGCAACTTTTATGTTATAAAGAGGAACGCTGTTTACAAAAGGAATGACTTTCTTCTGTTTTATTGTCTTAATAGAATGAGGAGGCTCAAAAAGTGTAATATGTTCTTTAAAATAGTCTCTGAGTTTATCATCACAAACATATACATATGTGCCTCTGATGCCCCTATACATCAATGTGCGATAAATATTTATGATATACGCTTTTAATTCTCGCGGATCTTCTATTCCGTTCCTGCCATTTTTGTCATGATAATTCTTAGAATCAATAATAATTTCCTTTTTTACCGGATCATATGAAATTTCCGGGCCAAAAATAACGCCTGTATAATTAAGATCATATCCCTGGGTTGTATGTATACAACCCACTTCTTTTGGAGCATTTTCAGAATTAATCCATTCACTAAAATCACTGTTCCAACGTAGTTTTATCCCTTCGATATTAATATCATGAATTTTTTTCTTCCCTTTCGATTTCCATTCCCACGCATAGCCTGCTACTAAACGACTCAAGCCAACATCTGACTCCTTCTCTTTTAATCTGTTAATAAGTACCTTGAGCGAATCAAAAATAAAAAATTCATATTTAGAGCTTTCGAAACTATTTTTATTTTTTGATAACGAAACATTTAACAGGTCTTCAACATACTTAATATAGTCAATTCCACCCTTAACTCTCAATTGAGATACGAGGGGAATCACTTCGGATCTTTGTAGTACTTTTTCAAAATCCTGTTTCCGGATATCTGACGGTTTAATGGATTGAGTGGGATCATAGAAAAATATTTGTTTTTTACTCTTTAAGCGGATCCAGCTAAGTTCGTTGCCAACTGCTCCAAGTTTTAGTCTTTTATTTGTATCATCGAAGCTTTTGTAATTTGTGATATTTTTTCTCCGCCTTAACCGGTGAGCTTCGTCAATTAACAGAATATCATATTTAACTTTAGTTTTAGCAACCTCGGAAGGCCCGATCACCATAGAAGAAGACAAACCTTTTATATTTTTAAAAACTTTTTTAAGTGTATTCCTTAAAGAAGTCATCGGCACAACTAAGGCTACTTTTGGTTTTGGATATTTTTTCTTTAAGGTAAGCACAAACTCTTTGGTTTCTTTAACGCCATAATTCTCCTCGTTATACAGATCGTTGAAATCTGTCACTAATAATTTAATAAGAAAAATTGCTAAAATAGTTTTACCGGTACCTGCGCTGCCTTCAATGAAGATCGACTTCTTTTTGTTTTTTAAAAGCGTATTAACAATGACCTCAACAGACTTGTATTGATCATCTGTTAAAGATTTGTAGGGAGAAAATTTAAACAGATCGGAATTGTCGATCCATTTCAATTCATGATAAACCAGTTTTTTCTTTTTTAGCTTTGACCAGATATCTACAAATAACTCGAAGTACTCTTTTTTCTGGTAATATTCGTGAAATGCTAAACCAATATTACCATTATGTAATTTGTAAAACCCATCACCTGAAATATATTTTATCAGGTTAGACTCAATATCTAATGTGGCTGACTTATTAAATTTATCACTTGTGATCAAGTGGATATTTTTTAATTTCCCTTTTTCTTTATGATTTAAATGATTGTTAAATCTTAAGATCGCATTAGTGGATTCTCCAACGTAAGCTTTTTTGCGTCCTTTATCACTAATAATATAAACTAAGGGCCACAGGCTGTTTTTCCACAAATAATCTTCAATCTTATGGAATGAGTTCTTACTAAAATCATATTTAGTTATAGATACAGACTTTAAAAATGGGGAAGAGGTCATAACTCGTCATATTTTTTAGCAGTACCTTTAGCCTTATCTACAGGATATTTTTCACCATTAGATCTTATCTTGTCCAATACGATCTGTTTAACGTCTAAATTATGTTTGTTGGCGAGTAACAGAGAGAACGCAAGCACATCAGCCAATTCGTTTTTTAGTTTTTCAACATTTACATCTTCTGCTTTCTTCCATAAAAAAAGCTCGTTCAGTTCTCCTGCTTCAATTGAAATTGCAAGCGCAAGATCTTTAGAGTTATGAAATTGTTCCCAATCTCGCTGATCCCTGAATTTTATCAGGGCTTCGGTCATTTCTTTAATGTCGCTCATATGAATAGTACTGTTACATAAAATAAAGGATAATTATTGAAAATAGCCATAAGTAATTCTACACGATTTTAGACAGCGCCCGGAAATCCGTATTTGGGTTAGTAAACGCAGGATTTATTTTCCAGCAATGCCGAAATTTATAATTTGTATTTATGAAAAAATTAGTATTTTTGCACTCCATTTAAGAAAATGGCCCGTTCGTCTAGGGGTTAGGACGCGTCCCTTTCACGGACGAAACACGGGTTCGATTCCCGTACGGGCTACTAAACGGGATATTTCAGAAAAATCATCTGGTATCCCGTTTTTCTTTTCTTTTAAAGTAGCTGACAGATAGGAAGTTATAGCGATTGGAGAAATCCATCTCGGAGTTAGATATTCATCATTTTCCTTATTGTACCGAATGCCATCAGGAAAGAGTAGTTTTTGAACATTTTGTTTTTGGGAATAATCGTTAAAATCCCACGTAGTAGAGAGTTTTGAGGACAAATCCACTATAAAACTTATCGCCTTTTCCGGGTTAGATAATTTTATTGCTGATTTTTCAATACTCTCCTCTATTGCTCTTATTTCTGACTTAAATTTTTCAGACACCTTGTTATAAATATCCCGGTCAATTTCTCCGCAGGCAAACCGTTCTTCTGTCTTGTATAGCTTTTCCTTGATCTCTTTTAGCTGTGAGATAAATTCTGCCTGTTTGCTTTTACCTGCTGAAGTTTCTTTGTTGTAAATGTATTCTAAGACTTTTTTATAGGTTTTGTTATAAGTAGAATCCGCAGACTTATTATCAAGCAACTGGACAAAATTATTGTGCATGATTTTAACGCTCCTATTGCAATGGCATTTTCTATCGTTGCATTTATAATAATAAATGCCTTTCTTTTTCACAAGATACCCTGTAAAGGGCGATCCACATTTTTCACATTTGACGAATAGTTTTAGTGGAAGATGCTCATTTTCTTTTTTCTGCTTATAACCTCCCCGTTTATTCAATTGGAATACTTTCAGGAACGTTTCTTTAGAAACGAGTGCCGGATGTTTTCCATCCACTATCTCTCCGTTCAGCATATTATGAGAGATTAATCCGCAATAAAAAGGGTTTCTGAATATTTCACTGATCCTTTGAAAGGGCAGAATTAATCCCAATGCTTTCAGCTTTTCAACAATCTGTGGATTAGAATGTCCTTCCAGCCTCCACTGAAAAGCCTTTTGAAGAATTTTACCGTTTTCATTGATGATTATTTTTTGTTCTTTTCTACCATAGGTACGGTCATAAGAATACCCGGTAGGAGCAGCACCCAACCATTCCCCTCTTTTGAGTTTCTCTCTCATTCCATCCACACACTTCTGCATTCTTAAATCATTGTCGTATTTACTGAAAATAAATTGTATGTTTTGCTGCAATACGCCAGCATGTGTGGAAACATCAATGGGCTGTGTTACAGAAACAATGGTAACTCCTTCCTTTTTGAGTTGTGAAGAAATATAAATGGCATTCTCTCCTGAACGGCTGAAACGGTCAAGGCTATATACCAGGATGAGTGAAATTTTTTCTTTAGAATTTTTCAGAAATTTTATCATCCTATTGAACTCATTCCGTTCATCAGTCTTAGCACTTTCATAAGTTCCTCCGAAAAATCCTAATACATTCAAATTGTTTTTTGTTGCATATTCAATACAATATTTTTTTTGAGTTTCAAGGCTCTGATTGGTATCGGCCTGCTCTTTGGAAGATACACGGGTATAGATTACCGCATTATTATTGCTTTTGGAATCTTGTGTGATTTTCCCTTTGGCGAATTGTTGAAATGAGTTTTTCATGGCATTGTATATTTAAAATTTATTCGGATTCTGATACTATCGAATACCTTTCTTCCAAAAGTGCTTTATATTTTTTCTGGTATTCCTTTGATAAAAATGAATCGTTAGTCCATTGTATTGCGATTGATTTGTTTTTAATCATGCGCTTAAATACACTTTCAATTTGCTTGTCATTTAACTCCAGGCCTTTGCCCAACCGCTCAAAATGTTCCCATTTCAATTTTTTCTTTTTCCCTTCAATGGTTAATGCCATTTCCTCTTTATCTTCTGGATTAACAATAGCTACATTCAACAGGTCATAGGCAGGAGACAAAGACCATTCAGTGCCGTTGTTAATCATGGAAAAGTTTTTCAGGTGCATATCATTATTTCCGGTAAGAAAACTAAAAATACTTAATTCAAAAAAGTATAGTTTATCCAGTAGGGTATTGCTTGAATATTCATTCAGTGCCTTCCCTACTTTTTCCATTGAGCTTTTGTATTTATCAAATGCTTCCAATATCTGAAACATATCAAGCATGTGTATCTTTTCTCCACGTGCTGTGCGGTCAATACGTTTGGTGATATAGGATAATTCACCTGATTGCAATCGTATTAAACTTGACTGTACCGTGCGTATTCCAAATGCTTCTGCAATTCGCATTGTTACATGTTCATTTTGCGGCATTTCAGGGTAATGTTCTGAGGGTGGTTTGAAAATGTAGTTTCCTCCTAATGCTCCCACAACAGTCAAACGTCCTCTGCTTCCCTCTGCCATGACATCATTAATCAGCGATAAAGACAGTTTAGGTTGTACGCCTGGTACTGTCACACTTCTTTCTACCACATTTTTAGCTAACTCTGCCATCTGGCTTAATGAATATGACAACAGAGGCGCTTGTTTTGCTCCGAAAAATTCCAGGCTACAATGTTCATGGAAATCACCCTCAACGGATTTTTCCAATGCTTTATAACAGTACAAACATTTCTTATTCATCTTCTTCAGGTATTGGTTTAACACTTACCGCTCCAATACAATTCTGGCAACAGGCTAAAAGTAAACCCATCCGGTCATTCTGATTTATTTTCCAGTTCTTTGACGCAATATCCAGTAACCACCCTTCCGGTATAAGTCCTTCAAAGAAGGGGAACAACCGTTTATCTATGTAAGTTGTTTCGGTTACCGGCATAGTAAATGTGATAAATTGATCCGGATGCTTTGTAACGTATTCTTTATCATACTGAAAAGTATATTCGCCTTCATTGGTTTCTGTGAGAATACCGGCCAGCAAATCCTTATAATATATTTCTGCACTTCTCATGATTCAGAATTTTCTTTTTTGCGTAATAGCTCTTTACTGTTTACCGGAGCTAATACATGTCCGAACATTTTCAGCACCTGGTTCACCTTTCCAAGGTTTAAATTGCCTTTGCCTTGCTCGATCTTTCGGATAACTGTAAGTGCCACACCAGCCCGTTCAGCAAACTCTTTCTGATCCAGTTTAGCCTCTTTTCTTTTCTCTTTAACAAATTTTGCTAATGATTTCATTGTATGCTTTTACATTCATGTAAAACAAATGTACAAATATTATATGTATTTAAGTATAATTAATATTAAAATATTTATTTATACGCAAAAACGTATAAAAATAATTAATAAATTGAAAATAGGGGTGTTTTTAGTTTGCCAGGAAGGCATGAAAAACAGACATAAAGAGGGCATTCTATCGGCTTTATCGCCTGTTTTTTGAGAATTTGTACTGGTGATTTCGATATAATGTGATTTTTATTTGCAGTTACTAATTTATCTGCAAATAAATAAATTTATTCTTGCAGGTTAAATTTTCGCTAAAACGGACTATTGAGAGGTTCAATTATTCATGCTTAATGAGGTTATTTATCTCTAATAGATCAAATGAATTACTTTCCTTGCTATACAATAATCCTTCCGGGAACAGAAGGTATTGCAAGCGCTGTTTTTGTTCGTAGTTCCCTGCATCCCATAATTCCAATAAATTCTCACAGGCTTTTTCAGTGAACCCAACAAGTCCGGTGAAATTATCTCCTCCATTTACGGAATTGATATTTTTTTCAACGCTGACTTTTTCTTCTTCAAATTTCCGTAAGAATTGTTCGTACAATGCTTTATCCAGTTCACCAACAGCGAAGCGCTCTTTTAGTTTTTCTATTCTCTGTTCTATCTCGCAAAACCTTTTTCGGAGCACGGCATATTCGCTGGTATCTGTTTTACAGAAATGTTCGAATACATATTTCAGTTGTACTTTCAACGGTTCAATTAGTTTTTCATCTATTTTGAAACCGGAAAGTAATTCTCTAAATCTTTCGTGCAGTTTATCCTTACTGGTGTTTGATTTACAATGGGGATTATTGCATTTGTAATAATGTTTACGCTTGTTCTTTACAAAGTAGCCAGTAAAAGGTACTCCACATTGTTTGCATTTGACAAAACGCTTTAATGGCAGATCATCATTCACCACCTGGTGCTTATAATCATGCGGAACCTTGTTTACAATCTGGTTGGCTTTCAAAAATAATTCCTGCGACACCAAGGATTCATGCGATCCTATAACAGGCTCTTTTAAGAGGCCATGAGTGATTATACCGCAGTAAAATGGATTCCGGAATACTTCAGTGAGCCGTTGCTTACTTACACTCAACCCAAGCGCTTTTAAACGTTTGGTTATTTCTGTATTGGTCAGGCGTTCATGTACTTTCCACAGAAATGATTTTTGCAATAGTTTACCCTGTTCGCTGATAACAACAACTGGTTTGTTGTTTGCATCGTGTATGTGGCAATATCCCAGGGGAGCCTTGCCAACCCAATAACCTCTGCTTAAGCGTTCCTTCATCCCGGTGATACACTTTGTTCTTCTTTGTTCATTGTCGTACTGGCTGAACACGAGCTGGATGTTTTGATAAAATGAACCCATTGATGTTTTTGGGTCCGTAGGTTGTGTTACCGAACGAACCAAAATACCCTTCTTGCTCAATTCTGCAATGATACCAATCGCACCGGCTCCTGATCGGGAGAAGCGGTCTATGCTGTAAACCACGATATGAGAAACGTTGTTCTTTCTGACGAAGGCCAGCATATTTTTAAACTCCCTGCGCTCATCTGTCTGTGCGCTCTCATAGGTTCCTCCGAAATATCCCCGGATTATTAATTGCTGTTTCTCCGCAAACTGCTGGCAATATTTTTTCTGGGTATCTAAACTCAGGTTGTTCTCTGCCTGCTCTTTGGTGGAGACACGGGTATAAATAACCGCATGGTTATTGCTCTCTTTGCTCTGTGCATCGCCTTTCTTAACAAAGGGGCGAAAGTTTTTTAACGTCTCCATTGTCTGACACTTTCTTCCCGTCAGGGAATGTTTGTTGATAGTGTCGGAATAGAATGATTGAGAACGTTTTTAAACTTTCTGACAGCATTTGAGCCTTTGCATCACTTAATCCGTTTAATCCACTGAACTGCCTTAGCTCAGCGGTTGTAATAGTTTTTATTCCAGCATTATCTGCTGTACAATTTCTTGAATCATCTGATATTTCAGCAATTGATTTATTCATTGTACTTTTTGATTAATAACCAGGCTATGCCTGTGCCTGTCATTCCTGGATACTTTTTCTGAGGTCTTTAAACCCTCGAATAGCTCCTGCAAAAGCAGAGAAAATAAATTGGGAAGCCCATACAACAGCTACTGCTCCAGCGATGTAAAGAACGCCTTTCACATAGGGATTTAACTCTTGTGAATAAGCCTCTGGACTATCGAGTTGTAGTGCTTCTTGCAGTTCTTCTTTTCGTGTTTTCTCTTTCATGACGTGCTGAAAATTCTGCACCAAAGGTATATCAAACTTCTACCAAAAGTCAAGAGCTAATTTGGTGGCTTCCTACAAAGAAAATACGAAAGCATTGAAAATAAAGGGGTTCAACCGAAAAAACTGCCACAACTTTTACAAAACATTTTTTAATTTTTACAAATTCTTTAATAGTAAAAGTTTCATACAGGCTCATGGATTCTAATTCAGTCGGGATGAAATAGAACACGTACTAATTTTTTATTTATTCGGATTTTCACAGAATATTTTTCCAAGAGGTAAAAATGTCAAAACAATTTTCCCTGACTTTTTGCGGGCTGTCTTTTTCCTTGAAAAATTAACCGGATAAAATAAATTTCAATTTTGGCTTTCCAAATTTTTTTTTGTTCATTAAAAATAAATTTTGCAAAGCTTCTTAAGGATCATTTTTACACGTAGGTCTGATTAGGACAATTTGTACAAAATGTTTACTTAAGGAGCTTTTTTCTACACTGTCCTTATAGGGCCTTTTCCACAACAACTCCTTAAGGAGCCTTTCTGCACGAACTCCTATAAGGGATTTTGTTTTTCACTTCCTATAGGACTTAAAATTTCAAGGGTCTTATAGGAGCTTTTATTTTCGATGTCCTTAAGGGCTCAAATTTAAAGGCCTATAGGGCATCGTTTATTTTAGTCCTTAAGAGCATTTATTTTCTCAGCTCCTATAAGGCCTGAATTTTCTGTGGCTGTTAAGGGCTGAATTTATTTCGGCTCTTAAAGAGAAAAGTTTTCAAATTCCTTAAAGGATTTTTTTTTGCAGGCCCTATAAGACAAAAATTTGAAGGCTGTTATACGACATTTTTTTCACGGGCACTATACAGCAAAAGTTTTCAAACTCCTTAAGGAGAAAAATACAAAAGCCTTATAAGAACTTTCTACACCGCTCTTAAGGACTTTTGTACGCAGGGCCTAAGGAAATTTGTATGAAAGCCTTAAGGATTTTTCTACGCGAGTCTTTAGGACTTTTGTACGAAAGCCTTATAGGGAATTTATACACGAGCCCTAAAGAGTTTTCTATGAAAGCCCTATAAGAGATTTCTGTGACGCTCTTAACGGCTTTTGTATGCAAGTCCTTAAGAGTTTTCTCTGCAAGCCTTAAGGACTTTTCTACGGAGGCCCTAAGGAAATTTGTACGAAAGCCTTATAGGGAATTTGTACGCCGGCCCTAAAGAGTTTTCTTTGAAAGCCTTAAAGACTTTTCTACACAAGCCCTTAGGAATTTTGCACGAAAGTCTTATAAGACATTTGTACGTAGGCCTTAAAGAGTTTTATTTTTCAGACCGTAGGGATTTAGTAAAAAAAATTGCCAGTCTGTTTGCAATAAATTGCACAAAAAACATTCCCTTTTTACTCGAGTAAATGCCTATAAATTACTCGAGTTATTACAAACTCTTTTACTCAAGTAAATTGATTTTTATTTTTTTGCAAAACGAAGGATTTCTCTTCATAATTTTTTTGAAATACCAGTAAAGTAAGCTACTAAGCTTACTACGTTACTAACAAAAAAATTGGAGGGTACTTTTTAAGTAATGAAGTAAGGTACTTAGTAAGGTTGAAAATAAATCATTACTAAGTTAAGTATACAGTAAAATCAATGCTTTCAGAAGAAATTAGTAACGAAGTAATGTGTTTTGGAATTATTCTGTTGTTATAAAATTGGTATAATAGCCCTTAATCGGATAACTGCCGTTATATTTTTGACTTTTCAGAAATCCTAACACCTTAAGGGCTTTTCCGATATTATTTGTATTCAACCGTATGTGGGGATATTTTTCTGAGAGATTATTTTGAAATTCGGAAGAAGTGTAAAATACTTCGTGTTTTTCCTTTGTGGCAGGTGTATAATGCTTTTGTATCAGTTCTATTTCTGCTGTAGTGATCTGATAATCCTTATTGGCGCTTTCATTCTCCATGATTTCATCTGCGGTTAATTCGTACTTGAATCCTGTTTTAAATAGTGAATAAGCCTGGCTCCATACTGAATTGATATCAATATCTTTATTATAATTCCAGTCTATGCTCTCAATTTCAAAGCAGAGCCAACGGACGGATCCGGTTTCATCCGTTAAAAATTCTGCCTTATTCGTTGATCCCACAAAATTGGCTCGCCTGGGCATATTGGACATGGTCCTATCAAATGGCCTTCGCTGGCGTATATTAACCCTGCTGAAGGAGCTTTTTAACGCATTAATGTCCTGTTTGCTTAAGGTGGACAATTCATCCAGGTTAATGAACATATTATCCGATAAGCTCATTTCTCCGTCTTTCCCGACAATAAATGTATCCGTATAGTATTCCTTGAGAAGCGGGGGACATAACCAGCGAAGAAATGTTGTTTTGCCCGTGCTTTGCTTCTCATGCACCAGGATAAAAGCATGTTTATTGAATACATCATCCAGCAAGCCACAGGCAATGCATCGCACCATCATTTTTTTGAAGTGTTTTTTAAAGCGCTGCTGATCTTTTGCTTTTATATAGCCCGATAATTTATTTATGTAATCCTCGCTTGTTTCTTCACTCCATATGGGAAGGCTTTCAAAGTAATCTTTAAATGGATTATGGATCGGAACAAAATCGGAGCGTAATAAGGCAGAGATATTGGTGAGTGAGAATGTAATATTATTGTGTTGCAGGAGCCTGTAAATATTGTTTTCGTTGATCTTTTTAAAGTTGCTTTCTTCTTTAGCCTTGCATTCTATTTCATTGGAAACCTCGTTATAACGTATATCATATAGCTCCCGTAAATAGATTTCTACTTTCTCGAAAGCTGAAATTTTCTTATGAGGTATTTCCTGTACCGGAACCGGATCATAGCTTACAAAATTGGTTTTGGCCAAAGACTTTATTTCCGGCCTTAATCCATCAATGATTGCATCTGCTATATCATAGCCATCATTCCGCTCAGGAAATAAATCAATCTTCTTAAAATTGAGCTGGTAGGCTTTTAGCTTATCGATGGTACTATTTTTATTTCCTGCCTGGTCCGCATCATTCAAGTAATAGATTTCACGATTAAACAGCACATGAATTTTCTCATCGGTTAATCCGCTTTTACCTCCGGTGGCCAGCCAGTCAAAGTCAGGATAAAAGAAGCTGGCAATGACCGCTGTTTTTTCACTCTCCACCAGGCAAATGATTTTATCCTTGCTTAACAGGTGTTCTCCGTACAAACAAATGGAATATTTAGTGTTAGCATCAGGAGCTTTCAAGGAATAGGGATGCTGGGCCTTGTTTCTTTTAGCATTGTCTGAATATTCAAAATACCGGATGTTTACATATTTCTGATGAATGTTTTGATACACATAAGCGGTTTCAATACTATTCTTTCGTTCATTCAATCTGCTACCGACATTCCATTTCTCAAGATGTTCTTTGGGAATATTTAACTTCTCTCCAATACAAAAAACATGAAAATTAGAATCTTGATGACCAATAGTAGTCTTGCATAATTCAGCATCCGGGAAAATAATTTTTGGCTCCAATTTTTTTGTTGGGATTTCATTATTGATCCTAACAGATTCATCGGGCTTTTTATGATAGCCACAATTATTCACACGTTCGCATTTGCCATACTCACGGGGTAAACCAACATAATAGCGAAATTCGCCTTTGTGTTCGCAGCTGGGGCAAGTACCTTTTTTAGCTGGCGCTTTTTCAAATTGGTATTTATAGTCTGTTTTCATCGTTTGCAGTATTTTTTCACAGAGCTCAAGGCTTCCATTACCTCCGTGCGTTTAAAAAATACCCTGGTGTTAATACGATGGCAAGGGATCCTGCCATCACGCATCCATTGATTAAGGGTGACAAGTGAAACTCCGAATAGCCTGGCTACATCTATTCGTTTTAAAAGAATTTCTTCTTCCGGTTTTTTCGAGACTTTTGTAAGGGCATTGGTGACACTTTCATCTATGATGTTTTTTAGCTCACCAACTTTCAGGGTAACGATTAATTGTTCGCTCATTTGACAAAGTTTTTAACAGCCATCAGGCTGTCGGTTTAATTTAACTTTGCCAAAATTGTTAACTAAGGATTGCCATTCATTGCCGTTTTTGCCGGACGGCAATAGTTGGCAATAAACTTTGATAAGATAGAGTAATAATAATCAGGATTTCAGATCGGGAATGATTCGCTGGTATTCGGAGAGGTTGTCGTAGTATGCCTGGGTTTTTGTGCGAAGTGAACGGTCACTCAGATTTAACTGAAATTTTTCACAGAAAAGTTTTGCTGTTAAGGTTTGGGAATATTTTTTAATGTATCGCTTTTCCCGCAGAACATCTATTAAGGCTAATATTTCTGTGTTCTTATCTGTCAGACCGGTCCAGGTTCCGTCCTTGTTCACTATCTCATGCGTCTTAAGTATCCGAATGATAGTTTCTGCCGGGGTCTTATCTAAAAAGAGATCCTCCCATTTTTTTATTTCTGCCGACTTGTGTTTTTTGTCTGATGCAGTTTTTCCCGCTTGCTTTTTACCTTGCTGCTCCTCCACCCACTGCATAATAAGATGCTGCCTTTCTTTTATGTCTTTAAACGGGGAATTATTCACCATGATGGAATAAGCGCCAAACTCAACCAGCTTAAGAAAGTCTCCTTCTCCAAGGTATTTTTCTTTCTGATGATTGAGAAACGCACGTATCTTATAAAAATCCCAGCAAATAAGGGCTATGCCTAAAGCATTTACATAATACTCCTCGGTAGAAGGAATAATAATATTCCCGGTGCTGAAATGAAGATTAAAGTTAATGTTGCGGAACTTACAGTAATACTCGATGCTATGCTTGAGATTTTCTAAATATTCTTTTTTGTTTATATCAGGTCTTAATTCAGAAGAGGTATTTAACAGCCTTTCTAACTGGCGGTAGATGTCAATAATATCCAGGTCATATTCATATTTTTCAAATTCCCACTCGTTCGGATTTTCTCCGATTTTTAAAGGCTCTCTTCGTTTTTTTCTTTTCTGTGGCATTCTATTTATGGAAATCATTAGCCATTGACCTTATCTTGTGGCGCAAGCCCTAAAAATTGGGGCTTATAATACATCAAAAGGTCATCAAAGGTAGTTTGTTTTACCTTAGCAAGTTTAACAATTTGGAATAAGGAAAATGGAAGGATAAAACGTACTTGGAACTACTAATTTTTAGGGGAAGTACCTATCCCCCGGCTATTTATGGCTTCCTAAATCAACTATAAATAGCAATACCTGGAAACCTAATCGAATCTGTTGGATAAAATGGGTAGGATTTTTTATCAGTATTTCTATTGCAAGCAGCGGTAATAGAATTATGTAGGCAGAGCCAGCAAGTATTTTTTTAATTGTTTTACGATTCATGGATTTCGGATTTATGTTCTACGAGTTTATCATACAGGCTTAGCGCAAGGCTGTTTAATAGTTCGGGATATTCGAAGATGTTTATATTAACAACTGTTTTGCATTCATCCATGTACTGCTCAAAGAAATCCTCATCATCAACGGTTATTCCTATCAGCTTAAAAATGGTTTCGCTTAAATGCAGGTAATAGTTACCGGAATCCAGTCCTAATTTTTCAAGGCCATGAACGAGACGAACATTGATGAGGTCGTCTTTGATAAGGCCAATAATAAGTTCCTTTTCATTTATAGGTCGAATATGCATGAATGAGTTGTTAGCATGTAAAAATTGTACAAAAATAACTTTAATTCCCTAATAAGCAATTATAAAATATAAATAAGGATTTATATTACCCTAATAGGCTATTTATCAATCAATTTCGACAAAAATGGATTTGCTTATTTTGCTACCTAAACAGATAAATTCTCTATTTAGATGAAGAAAAAAGTATATAACCGGATTAAAGCAGTGTTAGCAGAAAAAGGAAAAACAAACATTTGGCTGGCTGAAAAACTTGGAAAAAATAAAACAACCATTTCAAAATGGTGCACTAATATAATGCAACCTACCGTTGAAACACTTTTTGAAATTGCTGTTGCTTTGGATGTGGATGTAAGGGAATTATTAATTTCTACAAAAAATTAAAATTCTTGTATTCTTTTATCTGTATCTCAGGTTAAAAATTATGTCAAATGGAAATCATTTGAACAGAAAAAAAATAACTCATGAATATATTTTATAAAATGGCTCTGTTGTTTTCATAGTAATTAGTCTAAATCTGTTGGATTTAAATATTCAATTCAAAGCTGAATTTACTTCCCTCTCCAATCTCACTATCGACCCAAATTTTTCCTCCCTGCGCTTCGATAAATTCTTTGCTTATGGCAAGCCCCAACCCTGTTCCAGACCTGCTGCTTCCAGGAACTTGAAAATACCGGGTGAAAATTTTATCTTTGTATTTTGATTCAATGCCCCGCCCAAAATCTTTTACGGAAAAGAAAATTTTATTTGTATTTTTTTTTACTTCAATTATAACCTGACTTTTTTCAGGTGAATAACGAATGGCATTTGTCAGTAGATTGATTAGTACCCAGGCTGTCTTTTCTGCATCTGCTTTTACTAATGGTAAATTATTGTCCTTTTGCACTTCCAATTTAACCTCCTTTTGGTCTGCCTGAACTTTTACCGCTTCTAAGGCATACTGAAGTATTTTGGAAGGTTCACTTTGCTGAATGGAGAGTTGAATATTTCCTGTTTCCACTTGAGATAAATTAAGTAACTCACTTGTTATTTTGAGTAAGCGGTTACTATCATCTTTGATCCCTTCTATAAGTTGTTTTTGTTCCTCATTAAGTGCGCCTGTGTTTTTATTTTCCAATAGCTGTAAACTTGCCTTAATAGCTGAAATTGGAGTTTTTAGTTCATGGGAAATAGTTGCTATGAAATTGGTTTTAGCAAAATCCAATTCTTTAAATGAGGTAATATTTCTCAATACAATGAAATCACCAATCTGTTTTGCTTCTTTTTCACCTGTTGGTGTGATTGAAATAGGTATAATTTCCTTTTCAAAATAACTCTCTTTATTATCTGCATATATTTTCAATGACTTCTTATCATGCCTACCATCTTTAGAAAGTATTAGTTCTTGAACGAGCGAACGCATCAAATCATTCGTTACAGCAATATCCTGAGCATATTTTCCAGTCAATTCATCGGTTTTCATTCCAAGAATTTTGAGAGCTTCATCATTGACAAACAAAATCAATTTCTTTTCATCAAGACCGATTACCGGATCGTGCTGATTATTAATGAGCGTTTCAATGCGTTTCTTCTCAAACATAATTTTTGAAAGGCTGCTATTATTGTATTCTTCCAGTTTTTCAGCCATTGAATTAAAGGCTGCTGCTAACTGTCCAAATTCATTATGACTTTCAAAATGTACCCGCTCACTATAATTCTTTGCTGCAATTTGTTTGATACTTTCCGTCAGTTCTTTAATAGGATTAGCGACATTTCCAGGTAAATTAACAAGCAAGATAAATGCTATCATAAAACAAAATGTCCCGGATAATGCAATCCACCAGGTTGCATTATTAGCAGTCTGCTTCGCAATATCACTTTTGCGTTGGATCGCCTGCATGTTCAAAAGCATAATATCTGTTAGGTCTTTTCGTATAGTAATATGAAGCGTACTGTCTTTGGGGGCCTTCATCAAACTATTAAAATCGAGCAACAATTTCTCTGTCAATTCCTTTTCTCCTATTTCGGTGATATTGTTTTGCTGTTTAATAAGATTATCCGAAAATTTTTTAAAACTCTTTGGATTTGTTATGTCTTCATCCAGCGCAATCAGCATACTGCGGGAATAGTCAAGTGTATTGTAATTAGCCACCAGAATATTCTGTGTGTCCCTGTTTAACACGTTTATATAAGTAGTTCCAAGAACTACAAGGAGGATTATAAAAAGAAATAATAATCCAATACCAAGAGTTAATTTTGTTTTTATTTTCATCATGAAAGAATTATAAGGTCAGTGTCCTTTGTAGCAAGCGTATTATTTAATTCATTGAAAACGTTCCTCATCAGAAGAATTCTAAACAGACTGATTCTCGGCTTGCCAATACAGATGGTAGTGATTCTTTTTTCTTCAGCCACCTTCAGTATTGCTTTTGAAACATTTCTGTCCGTTATTTTAATTACTTCAGCTTCCAATTCAGTTGCGAGTTTGAAATTATTGATAAGATGTCGCTGCTTATCCAGCGCTATTTTATCCGCACTTTCATTTGGTGTTTGCACATAAATTACAAACCACTTTGCATTATAGTAGCTTGCCAGTCGTGCCGTTTTACGGATAATTGTTTTAGCTGCATGTTCATTGCTGCTGACACAGGCCAAAAAACGTTCATGTTGTAAAGCAATAGTTGCAGGAATCTCTGTTTCAACTTTTCTTTTAACCTGTGAGGCAACTTCTTTTAGGGCTAACTCTCGAAGCTGAAGAATATGTTCGGGTTTAAAAAAGTTTTTGATAGCTGCTTCTATTTTTTCAGCCTGGTATATTTTACCTTCCTTTAAGCGGGCGATTAACTCACCTGCGGTTAAATCAATATTAACCACTTCGTCTGCCAATGCAAGAACCTTATCAGGGATCCTTTCCTGAACTTCAATTCCTGTGATATTCTTTATTTCATTATTAAGGCTTTCTATATGCTGAATATTTACTGCACTGATTACATTAATTCCTGCTTCTAAAATTTCCAAAACATCCTGCCAACGTTTTTCATTTTTGCTCCCTTCAATATTGGTATGAGCCAATTCATCTACAATAACAACTTCAGGACGAAGATTAACGATTGCATGCACATCCATTTCATCCAGCTCTTTCCCTTTATAAAAAATACTTCTGCGGGGAACCACAGGTAAGCCTTCTAAAAGAGCCGCTGTTTCTTTACGGTTGTGTGTTTCTATATAACCAATTTTAACATCAATGCCATTTTTCAGCAGAGCGTGTGCTTCCTGCAACATACGGTAAGTTTTTCCTACACCGGCACTCATGCCTATATAGATTTTAAACTTGCCTAAACGCTGTTTGCGTATCAGGTCAAGAAATCGCTGGACATTGTGTTCTTTTTCTACTTCCTCAGACATTATATTTCCCTCGTCATTTTTATATTCTTAGGCAAGGCTAAAAGCAATGGTGTCTTTTCAATTGTTACATTGCTATAATCAAGGCCAAATTCTTTTTCATCCGGCAAACTGAATTTTTTCAAAAGAAAATAGGCTTTTAAAATCAGGTTGTCTTTTAAAGAAAGTTCATTTTCAAAACTTAAAAAGCGTTGCATCACAACAAATCTGAAATCGCCTGTTATATTGTGTTTCTCAAGAGAGGAATACCGGCTTTGAATATTAATTTCTTTATTCTGAACCATTTCTTCCACTACTTTTCTGAAAAAATAATTGATCCGGGGAGAAATCCTGAAACCTAATTTAAAAGTGATTCTAACTATTTCTTCGGGTTCAACAATATCTACTTTGTAAGATATGTGATAGGGTGAATCCATTACATCTACGTGTACAAACCAATAAAGGTCTGCCCGTTTAGGCTGTTTATGTAAGATAGAATGAATGATTCGTTCCTCAATTTTATCATTTCCAACAGAAGTCAGGTAAACAAGATTAGTAGCATATTTAGGAACAGCAAGATCATTACTCAACTCTTTTAGTATGGGAACATATGGTTTTAACGGAACTATTGCTTGCACTTTTTTCTTTATCTCACTTGCCCTGTACCAAATAAACATAATTCCGAATATGATAATGCCTACCAACATTGTAACCCAGCCACCGTGCGTAAACTTTCTTAAATTGGCTATGAGAAAAGCGCCTTCAATAGTGAGGAATACGATCAGCAGAAGAATTACGAGAAACCTGTTGGTCTTTTTGATAAATAAATAGAAACTCAATAAAATAGTGGTCATTAACATTGTTAAAGTAACAGACAAACCGAATGCTGCTTCCATATTCTTAGATTCTTTAAAGTACAGGACTACGCAGCAACAGCCAATCATCAGCAGATAGTTAATTGTTGGTATATAGAGTTGGCCTTTTATATCCGTTGGGAAAATCACCCGTAATTTCGGCCAGAGGTTTAACCGGATGGCTTCCGCCACTAATGTGAAAGATCCGCTGATTAATGCCTGGCTTGCAATAATGGTTGCTAATGTTGCTATCCCAATAGCAGGAAGCAGAAACCAACCGGGAACTAAACCGAAAAAAGGACTTATATTCAACGTTGTTCCCTGGTGGTTGAGTAACCATGCTGCTTGTCCGAAATAACAGAGTACCAAACATATTTTAACATATATCCAACTAATCTGAATATTTTTTCTTCCACAATGTCCTAAATCGGAATACAATGCCTCTGCACCGGTAGTACATAAAAATACTCCACCCAATAACCAAAACCCTCCAGGATAGTCTGCTAACAATTTATAAGTATAATATGGATTAAGAGCTTTTAATGCAAAAATGTTTCCCGACAATTCGGAAATTCCCAATACTCCTATCATGGTAAACCATACCATCATTACCGGGCCGAACATCTTTCCAATAATTGACGTGCCGGCACGTTGAATAAGGAAAAGAGAAATTATAATTGTAAGAACAATTGGAATAAGAGGTATATCAGGATACCGTTGTTTCAACCCTTCAATGGCTGAAGAAACTGAAATTGGAGGTGTGATAATGCTATCAGCAAGTAAGAAACTTCCTCCGGCAATTGCAGGGATTAACAGCCATTTTCTATATCGCCTGATGAGCGCATAAAGGGAAAAGATTCCTCCTTCTCCGTTATTATCCGCTCTTAAAGTAATGATGACATACTTTAATGTTGTTTGAAAAAATAATGTCCAGAATATTGCCGAAGCTCCGCCAAGAGCAAGAAGTTCCGAAACAGGTCTATCTCCGATAATGGCTGAATAGGTATATAATGGTGAAGTTCCAATATCACCAAATACTATTCCTATCGAAATAAGAAATCCTGCAAACGTAATATTTTTAAAATTCTCTAAATTTTTCATATCAGGCTGGAAATTTAATCTTACGCCTTTTCATTTCTTGCTTTAATTTAATCGGAATATCACGGCAAGCACAATATTTTATATGTTCCAAATGCCATTTTATACGTTGTTCCATTGTTGGATTGTCAGGCATAAGATTTTTCTTGTGCCATGATTCGTTTATTTTATTCATTTTCTGTCTTAGATGCATTTTTACTTTTTAGTCGTTTTTTGTCTTCTTCTTCTTCTCTTTGCTTTTGATGCTTTAAAAATTTGATTTCCCAGGTTAAAAAACCTGCGGTAAAAAATGCAGAGCCCCAAGATAGCAAGTGATAATCTGAACCAAATCCCAGACCGTCAAATACAAAGCAGATAATGGCTGCAATGAAACAAATATTAGCATAAGTCATATTCATAAATTTTCAATTTACTCTTGGCGTATAATATATTATACAAACTCCCACCAAAGCAACCAGTGCTCCAATAATATCATATTTATCAGGTATATAATTGTCCATTTTGTAAGACCATAATAACGACAGGACTATAAAAACTCCTCCATAAGTGGCATACACTCTTGCAAAGTTAGCCGTTTGTAAGGTTGCTACAATACCGTAAAAAGCAAGGATAATTCCTCCTAAAAAAGCGTAATACATAGGTTTACCCTCCTTCAGACACAGCCAAATGAGATATCCTCCGCCAATTTCACATAAGCCGGCAAAAAGAAATATGACTATTGATCTTAATACAATCATCAGGTATTACTTTCTAAAACACACTCTCATTATATCTTCCTGTTTTATTATCCAACCGGACTGCCCATAAATGTTACTCAACATAGCGCTGTTGTATTCTTTTGTTTTATCTCCAGGAATAAAGTGCCACTTGATAACAAAAGGTTCTCCCGCTTCACTATCTCCGTGAAAAACACCGGTAAACGTTCCTTCGATTATCGAACCATCTTTAAGAAACACTTCAAGTATCCTTCCTTTAGAATTATAATACTTGTCATAAATTTCTTTTGAATAATCAAATTTTTTCATTGATATGCTTTTTATGTAAAAACAACCCTTTGAGTATACACCCATTGGGTTGTTTCCAGTCAATAAACTAAACAAACAACAACCTGCTTTTATAAGCGGAAAAGCACCGCAAAAATTATTCTGTCTTCTGACTTCACTAAGTCAGGTCTCCACTCCGGAGGTAATGTAGTCCATTGATACCCGGTTGGAGAAGTTACTCCGCCTGGCCCGGCAAAATAAGGTACACTTGCTTCGCGGTGTACATATTCCAGCCTGAATTCTAACATTTTGTTTGGCATCCAACTAATATTCGTTGATGCATCCCATGCTTCAAACTGATCGCCAGGGCTGCAACTAAAAGGATATGCACCTTCTGTTGTTGTTGGGTTAGCAACACTCGGCAATGGACTTGCCTGACCAGTAGGATATAATACCAAGTAACGGCCAGGATTTTTCATCACTCCACCTCCAATAGTCCAGGCAATTTTATTTTTTGCGAACCAAATTCGGTTATAGATCATGGCGCTGGCAAAATACTGAGCAGGACCCTGAATAGAATCTCCATCTTTAAAACCATTTACTCCTCCTCCTTTTTCAAAACCGAAATCACCGGTCAAAGAAAAAGCCATTTGGCTAACACCTTTTGATTCTTTCTGATTGTAATACCTTACTAATAAACTATTATCCGAGTGAAAACGCTTTCTGTCAGGCAATCCACCTGCATCTGTACCAAAGTAGTCGTTTGTTAAGAGTTTTACATTATTTTTCATCCAAGTAATGTTGGCTCCTAATCCGGGCATTGCATTAAACTTGCCATAACTCTGCCAGCCATTAATGATCCAGGGTTCAATTTTCAGGTGCTTTGTTGGGTGAATCTGGATCCGCATACCGTTGAAAAACCAGGGTGTATTGTCAGATGTATAAGATGCCTGGTATTCCCAGTTTTCAGCTTGATAATAAGAGTTTAACCCGATATAAGACATAAACATCCCGAAATCCACATTAATCCCATACATTTTATTAAAGTGGTATCCGGCATACGCTTCACTTAAATAGCGATACACATTTGCCAACTGATATTGCCCGCGAAAAACGCTGTAGTCATTTCTTGGTATAACAATTGAGCGCATACCGAATTGTGTCATGAATCGGGCTCTTGCTCCTTTGTAATTAAAATCACCTCCAAAATGCAAGGCTTGTAATTGCACTTCATTATTACGGGCCAATGCAGTAGAACCCACAACGGTATTATCGTTTGGATTATTGAATGAATAAGTGTAATTCACATCCATCATAATAGAAGGTGTGAAGTATTTCATGTTTTTAAAAAGGGACGAATCTCTGCGGTCGTTTCCATTTTGCCAAGTAGCGTCAACATCTTCGAAAGGTTCTCCTTTTTGTTGGTTTACTCGTTCTGTGTTTTCTTGAGCAAAAGCTGTCAATGTACTTGCAAAGAGAGCAATGCTTAGTAATTTTGTTTTCATTTTGTTATTTTTTAATTGTTGTTATTTGTTTAGTTTATGTTTATTTATTTTAATTAATTCATATGAAATATTCTGCAAATGGGCCTAATACCAATGCAGGAAAAAACGCTAATGCAGCTATGATAAAAATCAAACTGAAAACCATTAAACCAAAAGTTGGATTATCTGTTTTCAAAGTGCCTGCACTATCCCCGACATATTGTTTACTTGCCAAAATCCCTGCAATTGCAACAGCACCTATGATTGGTAAAAAACGGCCAAGGAGAATTATAATCCCACAACTAATGTTCCACCAGGGCGTATTATCTCCCAATCCTTCAAAGCCACTGCCATCGGCAGAAGAGGCTGAAGTGTATTCATAGATTATTTCACTAAAGCCATGATATCCGGGATTGTTGAGTGTGGGCGTGGTAAGATTTGGAAAATAACAAGCGAGGGCTGTACCGGCAAGAGATAAAAATGGATGCAACAATGTTATGATCATTGCTATTTTTATTTCCCGGATACCTATTTTTTTTCCGAGAAACTGCCCTGTCCTTCCAATCATTAAACTTCCAATAAATACAGCTAAAATGATACAAACGAAAAAACCAAGAATTCCGGTTCCAACGCCACCGTACAAGCAATTGATCATGATACCAAGCAATTGCATTCCTCCTGCCAAGGGCATATAACTATCGTGCATACTATTTACAGCCCCATTCATTGATGCGGTTGCAGTGATGCTCCAGAACGTGGAAGCAGCTGTACCAAACCGAATTTCTTTTCCTTCCATATTTCCAATTGAATTGCCAATGCCCATTTGGGTAATTTCAGGATTGCCTTGTAGTTCGGAATAAACTGCTGGTATAAGCAACAAGAGAAACCATGATGTCATCACACCAAAAATCATCCATGCTAATTTTTTTCGTTTCAGGTAAAACCCAAGTGCAAAAACTGTTGCTATCGGAAGAAGCATATGGAAAATGTTTTCGATCAGATTGGTAAGAAAGTTAGGGTTTTCAAAAGGGTGCGCTGAGTTAACCCCAAAGTAACCGCCACCATTCAAGCCAAGCATTTTTATAGATTCAAATGCGGCTACTTGACCACGTGCGACATGAACGGTATCTCCTTGTAAGCTGGTAAACGTATGCGTCCCACTAAATGTCATTGGCATACCGTTAAACAGAAAAATAATCGCTGTAATTATTGATACCGGAAGTAAAATCCGTGTAATTGATCTTACATAGTAATTATAAAAATTTCCATGTTTTTCTGTGGTTCTTTCTTTTAGTGCATTAAAAACAACTGCCATTGCAGCCAACGTAACTGAAGGAGTTAAGAAAAAAAGCGAGAACATAATAACAAGCTGTGATAAATAACTCATTCCGCTTTCGCCTGAGTAATGCTGTTGAAAACAGTTAGTGATAAAAGCACAGGTTGAATGAAATGCCAGATCAGGAGACATGGCTGGAATTTTATCGGGATTTAAGGGAAGCCAATCCTGGTTCATAAGAATGAGCATAGTAAGCGGAAACCAAATGATGTTGATGGTGAGCAGAGTTTTTAAATGTTGCTCCCAATTCATTTCTTCATTCGGATCAATGCCAATGAATTTGTAAATAAATTTTTCAATAGGATTGAATACAGGATCAAGAAACGTTTTTTCGCCCACATACACTTTTGCAATATATTTTCCGAACGGAATAGCAAGTGCCACCATTGCAGTAAACATTATTACAATTCCTAATATGTCGGTACCTAAATTCATTGTACTTTTTTAGTTTTTGATATGTCTTTTATAAAGCATCCGGGATACTTTTTTTCTACCTCACTCCGGGCTTCAAAATCATTTAGAGCTACTACTATTACTTCCAATATTTTCTTTTTATACTCAATGGCAAGCTTCCAAATGTTCACTTTTCTTATTTTACATTCAACTCAATATTCAGTTTTAAAACATTTACTTTTTCAGGCCCAAGAAATCCAAACAAGGGAGCTTCTTTTACTTTATCAATAAGTGCATAAAGTTCTTGTTCGTTCCTGTTTCTTATTTTGGCAATTCTTGGCACTTGTACTTTTGCTGCCTGAATAGAAATGTCAGGATCCAATCCGCTGCCCGAAGCAGTTACCAGGTCGGCAGATATTTGTTCTTTCTTTATTCCGGGGTTATGTACAAGGAATGTATCTATCCTTGCCTGAACAGTTGCGAGATAATCAGGATTAGAAGGGCCTTTGTTAGAACCTGCTGAACCTGCTGCATTGTAATCAACGGCAGATGGCCGTCCCCAGAAATATTTATCTTCTGTAAACTTTTGCCCGATATTTTCATATCCAACAACTCTTCCATGAGAACTTACAGTAACTCCGTCTCCGCCTCCGGGAGCCACTTTGGCTATACCTGCTATCAGCAAAGGATACAGCACAGAACAAATGATAATTAAAACCGCTGTGAGTTTTAGTGATGGTAAAAGATATGTTTTCATTTTTCTTGTTTTTTAACTTTTTAAAAGAATACGCCTACTATTAAATCAATGAGTTTAATTCCAATAAAAGGAATGATCACTCCGCCCAAACCGTAAATCAGCAAGTTTCTTTGTAATAATGCGCTCGCACCAATTGGTTTATATTGTACCCCTCTGAGTGCAAGTGGAATGAGTATGGGGATAATGAGAGCATTGAATATTACTGCTGAAAGGATAGCACTTGCGGGACTATTCAGTTTCATAATATTTAATCCCTGTAAAGCAGGAATAGAAGCAATAAACAATGCAGGTACAATGGCAAAATATTTTGCTACGTCATTAGCGATGGAAAAAGTTGTTAATGTTCCTCTTGTTATGAGTAACTGTTTTCCTATCTCTACTATTTCAATCAATTTTGTTGGATCATTATCCAAATCCACCATGTTGCCGGCTTCTTTGGCAGCCTGAGTTCCGCTATTCATTGCAACCCCCACATCAGCTTGTGCAAGAGCAGGAGCATCATTTGTACCGTCTCCCATCATGGCAACCAATTTCCCATTCTGTTGTTCCTTTTTGATATAGTTCATTTTATCTTCGGGTTTGGCTTCAGCTATATAATCATCCACCCCTGCTTTTTCAGCAATGTACTTTGCGGTTAATGGATTATCGCCTGTTACCATAACCGTTTTAACGCCCATTTTTCTAAGACGTTCAAATCGTTCACTGATACCGGGTTTAATGATGTCTTGTAATTCGATTACTCCTATTGCCTTTTCATTTTCAGAAACAACCAATGGAGTTCCGCCATTACTGGATATTTCTTTTACTTTATTTTCTGTTTCGGCAGGAAATTTATTTCCGGCTTTATGCACCAAATTGAGGATAGAATCAAAAGCTCCTTTTCGGATACGGGAATTGCCATTATCAAAATCAATCCCGCTACTACGTGTTTCAGCAGTAAACTTGATAAATTTTGGGTTGTCTACTTTATAACTCAGTGGGTTTATTCCAGCCAGTTCAATAATTGATTTCCCTTCTGGTGTTTCGTCCATGTATGAACTCAATACAATACATTTTAGAAAATGTTTCTCGTCAATTCCATTAGCAGGATAGAAATGGGTTGCTTTACGATTGCCAATTGTGATAGTGCCGGTTTTATCAAGTAGTAAAACATCAATATCTCCGGCTGTTTCTACAGCTTTCCCTGATTTGGTAATTACGTTGGCACGTAATGCTCTGTCCATACCCGCAATTCCAATGGCTGACAGTAGTCCACCAATAGTGGTAGGAATTAAACACACAAACAACGAGATAAGTGCTGCAATGGTGATTGGCGTATTTGCATAATCGGCAAAAGGTTTAAGCGTGACGCATACAATGATGAATACTAATGTGAATGCAGCAAGCAAAATTGTTAATGCAATTTCATTCGGTGTTTTTTGACGACTTGCTCCTTCTACCAATGCGATCATTTTATCTAAAAACGATTCTCCAGGGGAAACAGTAACCTTTACTTTGATCTTATCTGATAATACTTTTGTTCCTCCTGTTACACTGGATTTATCACCGCCCGATTCACGTATTACGGGAGCGGATTCGCCAGTGATTGCCGATTCATCAATAGTAGCTATCCCTTCAATAATTTCTCCATCAAGGGGAATAATGTCACCGGCTTCACACAGGAATACATCTCCTTTTTTAAGCTGGGAAGAACTTACTTTTTGAATTTCATTTAAAAACATTTCACCCATCGGCTGAATTAATTTAGCCGGAGTTTCTTCTCTTGTTTTTCTCAATGATTCAGCCTGAGCTTTTCCTCGTGCTTCCGCAATCGCTTCGGCAAAGTTTGCGAACAAAAGAGTGAGCAAGAGAATAATAAATACAATAAGATTATATATAAAACTTCCTTGCGACTGCTCACCTGCCAATATCCAAATGCAAACAATAAGCATTACCAATGTTCCTATCTCAACAGTGAACATCACCGGATTTTTTACCATGAATTTAGGACGCAACTTCACAAACGATTGCTTCAATGCTTCGCTTACCAGCTTTGGTTCAAAAAGCTTCATGGATTTTGCTTGTTTTCTAACGGTTGCCATTTTATTTATATTTTTTAATTCAAATAATTTTAATAGAGTGAAAAATACTCTGCCAATGGGCCTAATGTAAGTGCAGGGAAGAAAGCCAACGCTGCAAGTATCATGATTACTGCATAAGTCATGATGCCAAAAGTTCCTGTATCTGTTCTCAACGTGCCTGCTGATTCAGGAATAAATTTCTTTTTTGCCAATATTCCTGCAATTGCAACCGGGCCGATGATTGGGAGAAAACGGCTAAGAATAAGCACTATTCCCGTTGTGATGTTCCAAAAGATGTTGTTATCGCCCAATCCTTCAAAACCACTACCGTTATTGGCGGCAGATGAAGTGTATTCATAGAGCATTTCTGAAAAGCCATGATAGCCTGGGTTATTCAGCCAGTTGGCAGGTTTTACTGCCCATGCTGCATCAGGATGGTTAACGATTGTCCATGAAGATAAAGCTGTTCCTGCCAATATCAATAACGGATGCAACAGGGCTATTATTGAAGCGATTTTCATTTCACGAGCTTCGATTTTTCTCCCTAAAAATTCCGGTGTTCGCCCAACCATTAATCCCGAAATAAATACGGCTATAATGATGAATATGTAATAGTTCAAAATTCCAACTCCACAACCACCATAAAAAGCATTCGTCATCATTCCAAGTAACTGCATAGTTCCCGAAACAGGCATGGAACTATCGTGCATTGAGTTAACGGAACCTGTAGAAATAATAGTGGTAACAATGCTCCAATAAGCGGAAGCTGGAGTTCCAAACCTAACCTCTTTTCCTTCCATACTTCCTGCATTTTGGTCAATTCCCATTTGTGTAATTGCAGGGTTGCCATTTATTTCCGCTATCATAGTCGGAATAAGAAATGTTAGCATTCCAACCGTCATTACTCCGAAGATCGTCCAGGCAAGTCTTTTCTTTCTTAGATAAAATCCTAAAGCGAAAATCATTGCAATAGGTATTAGCACCTGTGCAATCATTTCAACCATGTTGGTCAGGTAATTGGGATTTTCAAGAGGATGAGCAGAGTTTGCACCAAACCAACCGCCTCCGTTTGTACCGAGGTGTTTAATAGCAATCATTCCGGCAGCGGGGCCACGAGAAACTTGTACTGTATCACCTTGTAAAGTAGTTATCGTGTCCTTTCCTTCAAAACTTGCAGGGGACCCATTAAATACAAGAATCACAGCAAGAACAATAGAAATGGGAAGCAGAATACGGGTAACTGTTTTTGTAAAAATGTCAAAGAAGTTTCCGAGTTTATCGGTTACCTTATCACGCATAGCATTAAATACTACTACCAGCGCAGCTATTCCTGTTGCAGCAGAAACAAACTGCAAAAATGTTATAACGATTAATTGTGTAAGGTAGGTTAAGCCGGTTTCTCCTGAATAATGTTGCAGGTTACAATTCACTAAAAAGCTGATGGCGGTATTAAAACTTAAATCCGGTGTCATGGATGGATTGCCGTCAGGATTTAAGAACAAACTTCCCTGTGTTAAAAGCATGATAAAAGCATACACAAACCATAGCATATTGATGGAAAGCAAGGCTATCATGTGCTGTTTCCAATTCATTTCTTTTGTGGAATCAATTCCACAGATGCGGAAAATAAATCTCTCGACAGGAGCTAAAAAGTCAAGAATCGTTTTTTCTCCTACGTAAACCTTTGCAATGTATTTTCCGAGTGGAATTGCCAGTAACACTGTAAGTGTAAACATAGCAACTACTCCTATTAGTTCTGTGTTCATTTTTCGTTGGCTTTAATTTTCTTTATCCATAAATACCATAACCATATTCCTGTAACAAAAAATACCGGCAAAAACAACCAGATATAATCAATAAGATATTCATGGAAATAGGCTCCTGCGGAAACCCAAAGGCAGGCAAGACAGAGCTTTATCAGTCCCAGCTCCATAGTTGACCACGTTGTTTGTATTTTGAAAAAATTTCTCATCGTTTTTTTATATTAAAATTTCTCCGGTTTCAGTAGCACGTAAACCAGGTAACAGAAAACCGCAATTGATAAAATAAATAATGCTGTCATAGTTTTATATTTTTTCAAAAAAGTTAATTGCTTTATAAAACAGCCAAAAGCAAACAAGCCCTGCTACAATTAGTCCGATTGTGAATAGTGTTTCCATTTCTTACTTTATTATTAGGTATTTAATCTTCATAATTACAATATATAATAAGCTTACAGCGAATAAGAAGTAAAAAACTATTGCTATCACCTTCATTATCCTTTCTTTATATCGCTTTTGCATGGGCAAAGTACTGTCTTAGCGGAAAATAGTAATGTGATCTTTCTCAGAACTATCAATGATTTATATCAGTTTTTAAACTGCTTATATTCCATTTTATTTTTGAATAGCAACATAAACCATACATATTGCTATAAGCCACGCCAAAATGAATATGACAAGTTCTTTGATCTGTTTATTTACATATTTTCCTTTTTTCATTCATTAACTGACCAGACTGGTCTTACGCCAGTTTTTATATTCCGCTTGCCATCACTTGCCTGATATATTCCTTTTTCAACGAGCCATTGAAAAATTCTTTCAGTTGATACGCTGTTGAAACGGATAACTCAACGAATGTTCCTAATGAATACACATACACATTTTCAATGGCATTTTTGACGGTATTATTTCCTTCTTCCAGCATTTTTTCAGCCAGATTAAAACATTGCTTTACGGTATTTATCTTTCCTGTATTAATAAGCTGTTTGGTGAAACCAACAAAACATTCCATCGTTTTGTAAACATTGTTTGTATTAGAAAGTTTTTCAAGCTCACAATTAATCTCCGGTAATTCTTTACTCAATAATTCACGTATTTCGTTTTCGTTTATTATATGTTTCGTTTTCTTCAAAGTCAATCTCTTTTTAACCTTTGGTGAATCAATAGTTGCGTTTATAAATGAATTTTTCATTTTAATGATTAATTAAATTTCCCTGTTCTTTGCTATTTCCAATAAACGGTTTAGCTTGTACATTTTGTGTGTTCTATCATACTCCAACAAATCACTGCTATCGTTAAAATGTATTTCTAAAATTTCTTGAAATACTTTGTTGTCAGAAAAAGAATTTTGAAGGTTAGTCATTGATAGAGGAATGATTGAAGCTGATGCGTTCTTACTGAAATAATAAGAGAATGTTTGCGCTTGACCTTTCGTAGCCATCCCATTTGATACTTTATAAATTAAAATGGTTTCATTTGGGTTAGCAATAGGATAAATTTTTCCGTCATAAAAACGATATGTCTTTCCATCACTATCCCTGTATCCAAAGACATCTTTTTTATTGTATGCGTACAGACTGTCGTTACATTTTACTTCTACCAAATCTTTTTTAAATACTTCGTGCAATTTGATACGAGTATCTTTACAGGAGTGAGTAAGGTTATTATTAGCAAAATCTCCCGCAGTAAGATATAGTCCTTCTTTATTTTGTGAATAGAGATGAATGGTACTCAGAACCAGTAATGTATTCAGAACCATTATTTTTATAGCTCGATTTTTCATAATAAATGTTTATTAAAAATGTTGTTTTATGTATGTTTCAATACTTGTTTTCGCATAATGATTCTTCGTGCAATCCTTCTTCTCCATCTGTCCATCAACTTTCCAACTATCCAGTATAGAGTACAGAAAGCAGCCATAAATCCGAACACGATCAAAAAAATCAATACTGTTTTCATGTTGTTTTCTTTCTTTGTGAAACAGCAATGCCAAAATCTATTCCTAATAAAAAATAATTAATACAAATAATTGAATAACAGCATTTTAAGAAAAATAATGCGTAAAAAAATTAAAGAATTACCCATGCCAAAATGGAAGACTTTTTCATTTTGGTAGGGTATAAAACAGAAAAGAAAAGTTTGCTCCTTGAAAGACAACTTAATAAACGAAAAAATGAGTTAATTGATTTTATAGAGTTGACCGTAAAAAACTACGGTATATTTGCAGCGTTTTTTATTTCAAGATGGCAATACTTGCATTAATAGTTTTTATACTTGGTTACCTGGCTATCGCATTTGAAAGCTCACTCAGGTTAAATAAGGCAGCTTCAGCATTGATAACAGGAGTTCTTTGCTGGCTGATTTATTTTATCCATGTGCCTGAAACAAAAGAAGCTTCTGAATCTTTAATTAATCATTTAGGTGAAATTTCTTCCATATTGTTTTTCCTTTTAGGTGCAATGACGATTGTTGAATTGATAGATTCCCATAATGGTTTTGACATCATTACGCATAAAATAAAAACTCCAAGCAAGAGTATATTTCTGGTCATTATCTCGACACTTACATTTTTTTTATCTGCTTTGCTTGATAACCTGACCACCGCCATTGTTATGACTTCTATCAGTTCAAAATTTCTTCAGGACAAAGAAGATAAACTATGGTTTGCGGGAATGATTGTAATTGCTGCAAACGCTGGTGGAGTGTGGTCGCCTTTGGGGGACGTAACAACTACTATGCTTTGGATAGGAGGACAAATTACGGCTGCAAAGATTACATTGAATACTATTGTTCCAAGTATAGCTGTTTGGTTGATCCCTCTCGCAATCATTGCAAGAAGATTCAGGGGAAAACAGATAGTTAAAACGGAAAATAATAACAGTACTAATGCCAGGGAAGGAAATATCATTCTGATTTCAGGGATCATTTTATTATTATTTGTTCCCGCTTTTAAAATTTTAACGCATACTCCTCCTTTCATGGGAATGTTACTGGCATTATCATTCATGTGGATCATTACATCTTTTCTTCATTTCAAAAATAGTGATGGAACTAAAAAGAAATTTATTACTCCTTCCGAAGCATTACAGAAAATAGATTCTCCAAGTATTTTATTTTTTCTTGGAATATTACTTGCAGTTTCAGCATTGGAATCCTTCGTAGTTTTAAAAACTCTTTCTGTTTTTCTTGATGATACTTTTAAAAATGATTACATGATTGGAGGGCTATTGGGGATGTTATCGGCAGTAGTTGACAATGTTCCATTAGTTGCTGCAACACAGGGGATGTATGATCTTTCACAATACCCGACAGATCATTCCTTTTGGCAGTTCATTGCTCTTACAACGGGTGTTGGTGGTAGTATTATTATCATCGGTTCCGCAGCAGGTGTGGCTGTGATGGGAATTGAAAAAATCAGCTTCATGTGGTATCTAAAAAAAATTAGCTGGCTTGCAGCTTTGGGTTTTGTTGCTGGAATATCTGTGTTTATTATACAGCAGTTGGTTTTCTGAAAAATATTAATGGATTTTGTATTCCTCCAGCTTTCGATATAAAGTGGTTAATCCTATATTCAGTAAACGGGCAGTTTCGGTTTTATTCCCTTTTGTATAATTCAATACTTTTTGAATATGCAATTTCTCTACACTGGCTAAATCAAAGGCTGAGAGAGAACCGCTTTTATTAGTTGCGGTTGTACTTTGTATTTCAAATGGAAGTGTACCAATGGCAAGTTCATTCGTGTCAGATAAAATCACACTCCGTTCGATTACATTTTTAAGTTCCCGGATATTTCCTTGCCAGTTATATGCTTTTAGCTTTTGCAAATATTCAGAACTTAGTTTTGCATTTCTTTTATTTATTTTGATTGAAAATTCCTGTGCAAAGTATTCTGCAAGGAGTTCAATATCCGTCCTTCGTTCTCGCAAGGGTGGTAGTGTAATTTGAAATACACTTAGGCGATAGAACAAATCTTCACGAAATATTTTTTCTTCTATTTCCTGTTTTAAATTTCTGTTCGTTGCTGCAATAATTCGGACATTTACTTTTGTTGATGTTGTATCTCCTACTTTAATAAATTCACCTGTTTCAAGAACTCTTAATAATTTAGCCTGGAGGTCAAGATTCATTTCTCCGATCTCATCTAAAAATATAGTTCCTCCATTAGCTTCCTCAAAGAGACCTTTTTTATCTTTTATTGCTCCGGTGAATGCTCCCGCTTTATGCCCGAATATTTCACTTTCTAAAAGTTCTTTAGAAAAGGCGCTGCAATTAATGGCAATAAACGGTTTCAATTTTCTCTCACCGGCATTATGGATTGCCTGCGCGAATACTTCTTTTCCTGTCCCTGTTTCTCCTAATAGCAAAACAGTAGTGTCAGTCTTGGCAACCTTTTTTGCATCCTCAATTATCTGTTGTAAAATTTTTGATTTTCCTATGATCGAATCAAAAGAATATTTCTGCCCAACTTGTTTTTCAAGTTCTTTAACCCGTTTTTGCAGTTGCGCTTTTTCAATGGCACGATATAGTAAAGGAATTATTTTTTCATTGTCATCGCCCTTTGTAATATAGTCAAACGCTCCATTTTTAATAGCTTTTACTCCATCAGGAATATTGCCATAAGCGGTAAGTAAAATAACTTCAGTCAAAGGATATTGAGTTCTGATTTTATTGGTCAATTCCACGCCATTGCCATCAGGCAATTTTACGTCACAAAGAACAGCATCAATATCATTATGCTCTAATTTTTTTAATGCAGTTTTACAGTCCCCGGCATCATGCACCTCAAAACCTTCGGATTTAATAATCCGAACAAAGAGGTTACGAAGCTTTTCTTCATCGTCTATGATTAATATTTTTCCTGCATTCATTGCGGCAAATTTACGTTATTCCGGTAGTTTTTTGCACCGATACAAGAAATTGTTTTAAAAAGTGTCTTCATTTGCCTGAAAAATAGAGGTAATGGATTACTTTCAGTTCCATAATCAATTTTTCTCGTAAATGAACATAGATCTCTTTTTTGATATTTTGTCCGTCCTTTCTATGGAAAAAAGGTAACCTTTGATTAAAACAGACTTATACTTTGTGAATCATCCGATTTTACTGTAAATCTTCTTTCCACTGTATAAATGGATTCCTTTTTGCTTTTGGGAAGAAATTCCACTCTATAATTTCCCGGTTGAATATTAAATGTTTGAACAGTCTGGCTATTGCTCAGATTACAGACCCATTCAAGTTTATTATTCCTTTCAAGGCATATGCTACCATTCCCAAGTTCGCCTGTATATATTTTAACCGTTCCTGCTCTTGGGACTTCAACGGTTTTAATTGTGCTTTGGGATATGGGAACATTATTAATATGTATTCTTGGCAATGTCAGTATTTCCAAATCATAATTTCCTACTATAAATTTTTCTGTATTATTGAAATCCTGAACATGTAAGGTTCTCATTTCTCCACTTTTCCTCACAATACATTGAAGCTGTTTATAGGTAGTATAGCTTCCATATACAAGCTGTAAGTATCCTTGAGGCGCGTCAATAGCTACCGTATTGTGTTTTCCGAGAACAAATTTTATGCTATCTGCCTCAACAGGGGGAAGTGTATGAGTAACTATTTTGTAAAAACCAAGCGGGTCTATTTCAATGGTATCAGGATTGCCTTTATTATTAATAGTGTGGATATAATTATATTTTATATTCCCTGTATATTGATTGTAAAAAGTCATGTTAACATCTGTTTCTGATGGCGTTCCTCCTGCACTAAGAAGATTCACTTGTACAGTTGTTGGATTTAATGTTTGATAAATAATAATATTTAAGACATTATTAAACGACTCATTGCTTGTAATATCAAAATAGCTCCCAACGCAGTCAAACGCTTTTGCTTTTTCGGCATCCAAACCAATTCCCACTATGAAAGGTTTCAATATTATTCCCTTCTTTTGCAAATTTTTTGAAGCTTCACAAGGATCTCCATCGCATTCTTCTATTCCATCTGTAATAAGAATTATCATATTAATACCGGGACTCTCTGGAAAATCATTTGCTGATTCGTTTAAAGAGTGAGCAATAGGAGTTATACCTGTAGGGGATATAGCTTTAACTTTATTTTTTATTTGTGAGCCGTTTGACTTTGAAAATGGTACTATCAACCTTGTGTCTTTACAATCTCCCGGAGGATATTGGGTTTGAAAACCATACATTCTCAATGCAAGTTCAATATGATCTATCTTTTGAAGACTATCAACCAGTTGATATAAAAGTTGCTTTGCTACATCCATTCTTGGTTGACCATTGTAGTCTGCAACCATACTCTTTGAACAGTCAAAAACAAGCAATGCTCTTGTAATAGGTTTTTTAGCTGTTTGCTGGGCAGTACAAGTGGTTTGGAATAGAATAAAACAAAAAAGAATTATTTGGAACGGGTGCTTATTTATATTAAACATGTTTTCTTTTTAATCAATTAGTAAAGGCATATTGAATAATATTGGCTCCCATTTTCAAAGCCTTTAATCTGGTTTCTTCCGAATCTCCATGCACTTCGGGAGATTCCCATCCATCTCCAATATCAGATTCATAATTAAAAAAACAAATCAGTCGTCCATTATATATTAATCCCAGTCCTTGAGGCGGCTTATTATCATGTTCATGTATTTTGGGAAGCCCATTAGGAAAATCATATTTCTGGTGATATATAGGATGAGAGAACGGTAGCTCAATAAAATCAAGTTCGGGAAACACCTTTTTCATCTGCGAAAAAATAAAAGGCTTCATTCCATAGCTATCATTAATATTCAAGAACCCTCCGGCTATCAGATAATTTCTGAGATTTTCTGCTTCCTTTTGATTAAATATAACATTTCCATGTCCGGTCATGTGAATAAAAGGATAATTAAAAATTTCAGGACTTCCAACTTCAACGGTAGCTTCGTCTGGGTTAATATTCGTTTTCAGATTTTGGTTACAGAAGTTAATTAAATTGGGAAGTGAGGTAGGGCTTACATACCAATCTCCACCACCATTGTACTTCAATCGTGCAATTTGAAATGAATATTGTGACGGATCGAATGAAGTAAAAAGTACGAATAAAGACAGAAAAATAAATGATGTTCTTTTCATTGTTCGCTGGCTTTAAGGTATGCTCCTAAAGATCGTGTATTTTAATATTATTTCCAGAGAAAGTAAAATGCCAGCTAAAAGAGCAAAAGGTAAAAACCTTTCTGCTCTGTTGGTATACGTCTTTTCCTGAATAACGGTCTTTTCTAAGTTATCTATTTCTTTATAAATATTTTTTAGCTTCATATTGTCAGTCGCTCTGAAATATTTTCCACCTGTCATTTCTGCAATACCACGCATCATTTTTTCGTCAAGATCAACATCTACATAACCATATTCATACTGCCCATTAGGATACATAGCAATAGGAGAAAGAGCTTTACCAATAGTTCCAATTCCAATAGTATAAACACGAATCCCATATAATTTTGCAATTTCCGCAGCAGTGAGTGGCGCTATTGACCCCGAATTGTTTACTCCGTCAGTCAGCAAAATAATAACTTTACTTTTAGCCTTACTGTCTTTAATTCTATTTACCGCAGTTGCAAGTCCCATACCAATTGCGGTTCCATCTTTAACCATGCCGGTTTTAATATCTTTAAACATATTTTTGATTATTGCATGGTCAGTGGTAAGAGGGCATTGAGTAAATGCTTCGCCACTAAAAATAATCAAGCCCAGTCTATCGTTCACCCGGTTATCTATAAATTCTATTGCCGTTTCTTTTGCTACTTCAATCCGGTTTGGTTTAAAATCCTGCGCCAACATACTTGCGGAAATATCCATTGCTATTAAAAGGTCTATTCCTTCTGTTTTTACATCCCTGAAATCTGATTTTGATTGAGGGCGGGCTAAAGCGGTTATTAACAGAGCAATTGCAATAATTCTCAATACAAATAAAGTGTGGCGCATCCTCACTTTGAAGGAAGGCTTTATCCCTTCAAAAGATTTTAAACTGGACATTCTTATTTCAGCATTCTGCTTTTTTAATATATACCAGAGAGCTAACAAAGGGATAACCAGCATTAACCAAAAAAATTCTGGATTGGCAAATGTTATGTCTCTAAAAAAAGTCAGCATTTTATCTGCAAAATTAGTGTCCGATATAGCGAAAAGCATGTTAAACAATGTTAATTGCGTTTATGTAAAAGCCAACGGAGTTACGCTTCATATTATTTATCCAGTTGTTTAATGTATGTTTCCTTAACCGTTCTTTGCCTGTCCATACGGCTAAAAACAAGTGTATCTTCGTTTAATTTCAATATTGGGAAATAGTATTTCAAATTGAAATCATTCTGCACTTTTTCATCGTTGTAGGTTTCGTAGGAAATTAGAAATTTTGTAGAATCGGAATTAAATTTCCAATATCCACTTGCTCTATTAGCTCCGTATATTTCTGAATAAGTTCCATTATCATTGAAGGTTATTTTTCTCGCGATGTTAGATGGGATATCTTTATAACTTCCTTCAGGTAAATATTGCTGTCCGATTTGCCCCCAATTCTTACAGAGCATTTTTGCTTTCTTGTCTTTATCTTGAAAGTGGGTAAAGGAGAGTAAGAGTATAAAGGCTATACGTATCATCTATTTATTACTGATATTGTATGTTAACTTAAATGAAATCATATTATGAAATTGAGCCCTTGCCCTTGATCTACCAATGCAGGTAGGGCGGATACCGATTAATGAGTATAAAAATCTTGCTCCGATTGAAAAATGCTCCTTAATAAAATAGTCAATCCCTCCCACAGCGCTTATATCGTACTTTCGGGGATTGACAATTAAACATATAGGAGCATAAGAGTTTTGTGGAAGTCCACTGTAATCATAATATTGATAAACTGATTTGTAACGAATGAGAACTCCAGGTGAAAGTCCTCCTGAAATAGCAATAGCCTTATTGTATTTAATATTGAGACATAGCGGGACTTCAATATAATCAGTAGAAATTTTAAAAACCTCCTGTGGATTCTTTTCTAAAATTCTTCTTTGCACTGAGCCACGCATCGAATACAATAACTCCATACTGAATGAAGTGTTTTTACTGAACTTCATATTTGTTCCAATTCCTCCCAACGCTCCTATGTAATTATATCCTGTTGGGCCATCTCCATCTATCTGACAAGTATTAAAACCTATTGTAATTATTCCCTGAAAAACATTATCGTTTTTCATAAAATGGAACGGCATTTTTCCCTCTGCTAAGGCAAAAATTGGAGTTACTACAAACAACATTAATATAGATCGCGTCATTTGTTTTTTCTTTCAATCCACAAGTACAAAGGCGGAATAATAATAGGCGCAAATAACAAAGTGCTTGTAAGTCCTCCTATAATTACGGTTGCAAGTGGACGTTGTACATCAGACCCAATGCCAGTAGAAAGAGCTGCCGGAATCAAACCGACAATGGCGACAATAAGTATGGTAAGCACCGGACGTAATTGCTGAATAGAAGCCATGAGAACATTTTCTGTCAATGAATTTTCTTTATATGTTCTTGCACGGTTAATAGCCGAAACAATGAGAACGCCCGCCATAACAGATATTCCGAAAATGGAAACAAAGCCAACGCCTGCCGATACGTTAAAATGAAAATCACGGACAAGCAATGCAATAATTCCACCTGTCAAGGCAAAGGGTATGCAGGAGAGCGTAATAAGTGTATAACGGAGATTTTTAAACAGCATAAAAAGAAAAACAAATACGATAATGAGTGTGAGCGGAATGGTGAATGATAATTGTTTTCCTGCTCTTGAGAGATTTTCGTATTGTCCTCCATATACAACGGAATATCCTTTTGGTATATTGATTTGATCTTCAATTTTTCTTCGCACTTCTTTTACAAACCCTCCCTGATCTCTGCCACGAATATTCACACGCACCGTTACCATGCGCTTGTTGCTATAACGGTAAATATTGGTTTGACCTTCCACAAACTGTATGTCTGCCAACTGATTCATGGGAACAAGCGCACCGCTTGCGGATGGCACTTGCAGGTTTTGAACAGACTGAATGGTATTACGGTTTTCAGGCAGGTAACGGATAACTATATCATAACGCTTTGTACCATCATACAAAACAGATATGGCCTTTCCACCTATCGCTGTTTCAATCATATTCTGTATATCGGCTACATTAATTCCAAAGCGCGCTGTAGTGGTACGGTTGATATTGATAGCAAGCTGCGCCTGCTGTCCTTCCTGTTCAATATTTACTGCTTCAGCTCCAGCAGTATTACGAACTATATTAGCAATGCTATCTGCCTTTTGTCGCATAAACTCCAAATCATCCCCTACAACGCTGATAGCTAAATCCGCAGCACTGCCTGTTACTATTTCCATTACCTGATCTATAATAGGCTGACCGGAGCTAAATCGAACAGCGGGAAATTTGTTTTCAAGTTCTTTACGCATGGTTCTTACAAGTTCCTTTTTGCTTATAGTATCGCTCCATAAGGAATAATCTTTTAGTCCAACCAGTATTTCATTCCTGTTTGCAGGAAAAGGATCTGTTCCATCATCGTTACGTCCTGTCTGTGTAATAACAAATGAAACTTGCGGATACTTGCTTATGACTTCACGAAATTTTGGTGCGTAACTGGCATTTTCCTGAATGGTTATACCGGAAGGAAAATTGGCACGAAGGAAAATAGAGCCTTCATCCAATTCAGGTAAAAATTCCGTTCCAAGTTTCATCGCTGATAAAAGAAGAACAGCCACAACCATGAAACCTATAATGACTGATTTCCTCGAATGATTGAGAACTCTGGAAAGAAATTTTTCATATCTCTTTTCAAAGAAATTAAGTACAGGATTTCTGCGTTCCTTTAAAGGAGCATCGGTCTTTTCAAGTGTTTTTTTATAAGCAAAGGAAATAAGAACCGGAATGAGCGTTAAGGCAGCAATCATGGAGCCAATGACCGCAAAGGCAAGGGTTAAAGCCATTGGTGAAAAGAGTTTTCCTTCCACCCTTGTCATAAGCAGGATAGGCATATAGGCAAGTATGATAATGGTAACGGAGAAGAAGATTTCCCGTCCTACTTCCTGGGCAGAGGCAAGCGTTATTTTAATCAATCCTTCCTTTCTTTCTTCCGGGGTTGCTAAACGGTATTTCCGTATAAGATGTTCTGCCATTACACAGGCTCCGTCCACAATGATTCCAAAGTCAATGGCTCCAAGTGAAAGAAGGTTTGCCGAAATGCCTGTAAATCGCATCAGGATAAATGCAAAAAGCAGAGAGAAAGGAATAGTAAGCGCAACTACCAATGCACTGCGGATGCTGCCAAGAAAGAAAATAAGGATAATTACCACAATGGAAATTCCTTCAAAAAGAGTTTTACCAACTGTTTCAAGGGAATGATTAATAAGAAAGCTGCGATCATACAGCACTTTGATATTTACTTCTTCAGGAAGTTCACTTTGTTCAAGGTCTGAAATCTTTTCTTTAAGGGCAGAAAGCACTTCACTCGGATTTTCATACCTCCGTAACAGGATAATTCCTTCCACACCACTATTAACATCTTTTTTGTCTTTGGTAACAGTATAACCCAATACTCCGCTTGGGGGAGGCGGAGCAATTTCAACCGTTGCTACATTACGGACAAACACGGGAGTTCCGTTAGAGGAAGTCAGCACAATATTTTCAATATCCTTTTCGGTCTTAATTGCTCCCAATCCACGCACTGCAAAACCCTGTCCACCTCTTTGGATGATGTTTCCACCTGTATTCTGATTATTGGCGTTAACAGCATCAATCACATTCTGTAAAGTGAGGTTGTATTTACGCAACTTGTCAGGGGAAGTCAAAATATGGAATTGTTTAAGCGGTCCCCCAAAGGTGGTTATGTCAGCTATGCCGGGAACCTGTAAAAGATAAGGTTTAACTACCCAATCCTGTATGTCTCTCAACTGTGTAGGACTATAATTCGGAGGGGCTTCCACCACATACCGGAATATTTCTCCGATTGGAGAGCTGAAGGGAGCAAGTTCCGCAGTAACGCCTTCGGGAAGTTCAACTGTTGCAAGCCGCTCCATGATCTGTTGTCTTGCAAAGTAATCGTCTGTCCCATCCTCAAAAGTTAGTTGTACTACGCTCAAACCAAAGATGGTTCTGCTGCGCCTGTCCAATACTTTGGGTGTATTCTGTAAAGCCCTTTCAATAGGAATCGTTACCTGTTGCTCTACTTCTTCGGCTGCACGTCCTTCGTATGGAGCAACAATAATAACATTGGTATCCGCTATATCGGGATAGGCTTCGATTTTTAATTGAGAGAAACACCAATAACCTATTGCCATAAGTACTATGCTTATAGCAATAACCGCCCAACGGTTATTAAGTGAAAATATGAGTGTATTACGAATCACCTTTAAATCAAATTTTTTCTACTTCACTTACAATAGTAAATCCAGTGCTGTTTTCTTTTTTTAGTTCTTTAAGTACGTTCCGTACCTTGTCCTTTTCATCAATAAATATGATTAGCATGGGCGGTTCATCAAAGGAAAAAAGACGATCAGGATTTTTTAAATGATGATTTCTTCCAAAGCCCATTACTCCCCGGAAGGCAGTGGCTCCTACTATGCCATTTTTTAATAAAAATTCTAAAATGAACTGGTAGAGAGGTTTCTCTCCTTTCATTTCTTCTTTGTCAATGTATATATGTGCCTGTAACATTTTATAACCATTTTTTTCGTTTGAATATCCAAAGTGTAATTAGAGATGAGAGAACAATTAATGCCAATGCAAAAGGATAACCCATTGCCCATTGTAATTCCGGCATTACCTCAAAATTCATCCCGTAGATGCTGGCAATTAAAGTGGGTGGCATAAAAACAACTGCTGCAATGGTGAAGATTTTAATGATTTTATTTTGTTCAATATTGATAAGGCCAAGAAAACTGTTTTGCAGATATTCCAATCTTGTAAAATTGAAAGAAGTATGGTCAATCAATGAATTGATATCTTTAATGATAATTCTTAATTTTTCACTGTTTTCTTTTTGTATAAAATCGTTCTTTAGCAATGCAGACACTACTCTCTGCTTATCAAACAATGCTTCTCTTACAGTAATCATTAATTCCTGAAAAGAGCTTATCCTGATGATAACTTTTTCATCCAGGTTTTTATGGTAACCAAAGGTTCTACTAAGCTCATTAATTTTCCCTGAAATGGCTTCGATTGTATCAGCATCATAATCTATACGTGTCTCCAATATTGAAACAAGTATTTTGGACGGATGATTAAATGCCTGCGGTTGGTTTTTAATTCGTTTAACAGTTTCAGCTAAAACTTTGGAATCAAAATTTCTGTGTGTGAACAGAATATTGTCTTTTAAGATAAAGCTAATATCCTGCTCATCGAGTTTTTCGGTAGCGTGATTAAAAATTAAAAAGGTAGAATTAATTTTTATTGTCATATCTTCTTCCACATAACGGGAACTGGTTTCAATTTCTTCGTGTTCCTGCTGTGTGGGGAAGTTGATATTGTATTTCTTCTCAACCGCCTTAATTTCAGATAAGTCTGAAGCTTGCAAATCAATCCAAATAATATTTTTAGCATCTTCCAGTTCTGTAATAGCAGATGCTTTGCATTGAGAATATTCCGGTAATGTGTATGCTCGGATCATAGTTTAATATCCAAATGATAGCCCTTTTAATTGCAATACTCCTTCAACTGCCACTTCTTCGCCATTATTTAATCCGCTATTAACAAGTATTCTGTTTCCAATTTGCTGACCGATACCAACTTCCCTCCGTTCAAATTCAAGAGGAGATTTTTTTACAAATACATAGCTTTTTCCCTGAACGGTAACAAGAGAAGACTGGCTGATACTGATACCGTTTTTTTCCCCAACGCTGAATGATACAGTTGCAAACATTCCGGCTTTGAATTTTCCTGAAGCATTATTTATGCTGATACGAAGTTTTACCATGCGTGTAGTATTGTCTATCACATCGCCTATGCTTTCAATCTGTCCTGTGAATTTTTCATTGGGATAAGATGCTACCTGAATAGAACAACTACTTCCTTCTTTAATATTGGCTAACTGGTTTTCAGAAAGCTCGCTAATCAGGTAAGTAGTTCCAACAGGAGATTTTCTTAAAGCCTCCGTATCGAAACCACCTGATTTAAGAGCTGCTTCATGTTCGAGCAAGGCAGCTTTTTCGTTGGCAAGGTTGCTTTCTTCCATTGTAAAAGCCGTTTCAGCATCCAGTAAGTCTTTACCTGTGGCTGCTCCATGCTGCTGTAGATCCTTGATGCGTTCCAGTTCTGTCTTCTTCTGTTTGATATTGATGTTTTGGATTTGACTGATATTGATAAGATGATGTGAAAGTTGGGTGTAATTGCCTGTTAAATCGGGATTATCAAACAGCACAATATTTTGCGATACTCCTTCCTGTGATTTTACAACAATGGCAGCGACTTTTGCTGGAGCAGTAAACTCGGCATTTACATCTGTGCCTGAAACTTTTTCAGTTTTAAAGAATGAAATTACTTTATCGTTGCTGAACACAATTTTCTTTCCCTGTTCCGTTACCTGTGGTTGTGCATCTATGACCTGCTGGCTGTTCTCATTGTTATCCCGACAACTGACAAGGGTTACAGTTGCAAGAATAAGAATGGTATATCTGATATAAATTTTCATGTTATAGTTGATTAATTAAGCCTGTGGAGTAAAGTAACTGGATATAACTTTTGTAATAGGATAATTGCGTTTCATAATACAGTTGACGGGTATCGTACCAGTTTCGCTGTGCATCGAGAAAATCAATAATGGTAGTGCCTCCCTTTAAGTAAGCATACTTAACATTGTCCAAAACCGTTTGCGATTGTTTTAAAATGCCTTCAAACTTTTGAAGGTTTTGCTTTTGCGTCTGCCATAACTGGTAGGCAGATGTTATTTCAGTCTGTATTTTTAATTGTGTGGATTGAAGGTTTTGTTCTGCCTGCTGGCGGATAATTTTTGATTTCTGTATTTCACCCTGATTGCGGGAGAAAACAGGTATATCAATGGTTGCAAAAACTCCGGCATAGGGAATAGTATTTTGTGGGTTCCATATAAAACCAAGCTCAGGTTGCGGCCATGCCAAAGACTTTTGCAGGTTTATATTGCTCATGCTTAAATCAACGGTGTTCTGAATGGTTAAAATATCTGTTCGGTTTTTTAATGCCTGATTAAGTAAACTATCGTAGCTTGCAATTATAGAAAGGGATTCAATGGCAGCGTTAATGTCAATATCGGCACTATCACTTGTTCCAAGCAGCAGTTTTAGATTCTGAATTTCATTTTTATATTCCTGTTTAATGGAATTAAGCTGAAGGTTATACTGATCGAGCAATAGTTGCGTGCGAATGGCATCGGTTGAGGTAATCACCTGATTTTTCAGACGTACCTCGTTAATTTTTACAAGACTGTCCAAATTAACTTGTGCCTGTTGTAATAAGCCCAACTTTGTTTTAATAATCCAGCCATCGAGCCACTTGTTGGCTACTTTCAGAGAAATATTGCGTTCGGTTTCGTAATAATTCTTTTCCGTGAGCTTATGGGTTTGGGAAGCAAATTCGATTTTGTATCTGCGTTGCGTGGGTAGCTGAACGGGTTTAGTTAGTTGCCACCATACCTGACGGTTGAAAGGCGAGAATGAGGTAGTATTCTCAGGAAAAAGGGACGGATTCAGTAATTGAAGGGTTTGATTATTCAGTATTGGGTTAGGACGTAGCTTGGCTGTAACGACATCGCTTTGGGCAATGTCAATGTTGAATTTTTCGTTTTTGAGAAGGGGATTGTTCGCTTTAGCCTGACTGATAGCCTGTTTAAGGGTGTAGTTATTTTGTGCAGGTGAATACAATGCCATTATCACCAGCCAGCAAGCTATAAGTATTTTGGTAACATAAAACCGCATATCCTTTCATGTTCAGTATTTGAACAGATACAAAATTCTGATTCTGAAAGGAAAAGTCCGTTAGAGGAGTATTAAAGAAAAATTAGAAAGTTATTAGAAAAAGGGAAAGTAAGATCACTTCTCAAATGCTAAATTCAGGATGGCTTTTACTTTGGCAAAACATTTCCGGAAACCTAATTTGATATAGCGATTATATTCTGGTTAAAAATAATCCTGCAAATGTAGCTCCTAATCCAAGGATAAAGCTGCTTATGCTATATGCAGCAAAGGTAAGGTAGTATCCTCCCTGAAAAAGTTGGATATTTTCATAGGCAAAGGATGAAAAAGTAGTATAGCCCCCACAAAGCCCAGTGGCAATAAAAAATCTCCATTCCGGGGTAAGCCAACTATACCGTTCGGATAGCCCATAAACAATGCCAACAATTAAACATCCGATAATATTTGCTACAAATGTTCCATAAGGAAATGCAGATGGAAATAGTTTGGTAAGCCAAATTCCTGTGAGGTATCGCGCAATGCTTCCAATGAAACCGCCCATTCCTATTAATAAAAAAATCCTACTCATAATCCAAAATTTATAAAGTGAGTAGGAGTTATCAGACCCTTTTGGGACGGTTATGGCGAACTCCATCGCCTGTTATAGGTTGGTAAAAATAATAAATTTAATTCTCTTCTGTAAAAAAATAAGGTATTGTTATTTATGTAGAGATTTTAAAATGTAATTCATTGGTTATCATATATATTCATGGACGATTTCTATATTTACTTAACAATACCAAAAATAAAAGGTATTTGAAAAGTGGAATTACTCCTCAAATGCTAAATCCAGGATGGCTTTAACTTTAGCAAAATATTCACGGAATCTCACTTTATATCCTTGACGGAAGCCAATATCTTTGGCATTAAACCCGATGGCGGAAACACCCATCTTTTTGGCAATAAATATGGCTCTTTCATTATGAAAACGCTGGGAGATGATCGTAATAGTTGCATTGTCGGTTAATTGTTTGGAGCCGACAATCGAATTATACGTGCGAAATCCATTGTTGTCAAGAATAATCAAGCTGTCAGGAACTCCTCTTTTAAGAAGCTCGTTTTTCATGGTTAAGGGTTCATTGTAATTCTTTTCCCGGTTATCACCACTGACAATGATAGACTTTATTTTGCCTGCCTGTAAAAGTTCTGTTGCGGCTTCCAGCCTGTATTCAAAATATAAATTTTTATCACCGGAAATAAAAAACCTGCTGGTTCCAAGAACTAACCCATACGCATTGGAGGGAACTGAAGTAATGTCATCATATAAAAAATCATCTGAATAGCTATTGATGTACCAGTTGCAGAAAGTAGTTATGAGCGTAATTACGAGAATAAAAATGAAGATAATCCGTAATGATTTTCTTATGGTCTTTTTCAAATGTTCTGAACATTAATGATGAGTATTTTATTATATCACACAGAGGAAAGTTCTATGCTGAACGTTGTCCCTTTATTTACTTTTGAATCAACTAAAATTTCCCCCTTGTGCAACGTAACTATTTTTTTTGTTAATGACAAACCGATACCGTTTCCGTCAGCGTACTTTTTATTCTCTCCACGATAAAAAGGGTAAAATACCTGCTTCAAATCGTCTTCGGGTATGCCTACGCCTTTATCTGAAAATTTTAGTGTAGTCTTTTTTCTGTCAAAAGCAATTAACACATCTGATTGTTTATTTTCGGAAAACTTGCAGCCATTGTCCATTAGATTTGCAAAGGCAACTTTCAGAAGATATTCATTGCCATTTACCGAAATAAATCTATCGTCTTCAATTTCTTTTTCAAAGAGAATATTGATTATATAGTCGGGGTTGCTTTTTAATATATCTCTGCGGGCATCAAGCAATATTTCATCCAAACGAACTTCTTTAAATGTAATTTCTCTCTCATCGTAGCTGGCTTTTGCCAAATCGAGTAGGTCAGTTGAGAGCTTGGCTAACTTCTGAGCATCATTCAAAGCATTCTGAATAACCTGTTTGTATTCAGCGATATTGCGTTCTTTGTTCGCAGAAAGTTGTAGTTCGGTAATGATGGATGAAAGCGGTGTCCGCAGTTCATGTGCTATATTGGAGACAAACTGCTTTTGAGCATCAAAGGAATTTTCCAAACGATTGAGCATTTGGTTAAACGTATTGGCAAGTTCTGAAATCTCATCCTTCCCGCTTCCTACGTTCACCCTTAAATCAAGACTGGTTGCAGTAATTTCTTCTACTTTATCAACCATATCTGCAACTGGCTTTAATGCCTGTTTTGCAAAAAATCTTCCCGCCACTATAATAAGGAGCATTGCACCTCCAAATGAAATAATTAAAGTGTAGAAAAGATTTTTGAGCTTGGCAAAGCCATATTCATCGTAAGCTGCAACAGTAACTACATACGTTTTTCCATTTTTATTCATGGTAAAACCAATGGCTTGATGTTTCTCTTGGACAAAACGTTTTTCCTTGTGCTGCACAATTTCATCAATCATGGTTTTGGTTTCCTTAATGAAATCTATATCCGCAGCATCGTGGTAAAGAAGATGGAAGGTAGTATCATAAATGGCGACTTCTTCGTGTATGAGGTTATTGGGAGTGTTTTTATAAATGGTTTGCAGTACTTCCGGCTTGATCCCAACATCAATCAATAAATTAACTTTGGTTGCAGCCTGTTGTTTTAAACGTTTATAAAATTCCTGCTCCCGGTCTGATTCGTAGGAAAAATAAATCGTTACTGCAAACAGTAATAATATTCCCGAAAAGATAAGGGAAAACAGTAGGTTGAGTTTATTTCTGATTTTCATTGCCTGTTTTCAGAATAAATCCCATTCCGGGCTTGGTGTGAATTAATTTTTCAGAATGTTCTTTCTCAATTTTCTTTCGCAGGTAATTAATGTAAACATCAATGAAATTAGTTCCTGTATCGAAGTGAGTGTCCCAAACTTTCTCTGCAATTTCTGCTCTTGTAAGAACACGTTCACTGTTCTGAAGCATATACTCTAATAGCTTGAACTCTTTGGGGGTTAAATCAATTTCTGCTCCTGAACGTTTTACTGTTTTTGTTCGCAGGTTCATTTCAAGATCAGCATACTTCACTATAAATCCCTGAGCCTTTGATGTTCCATTGTTACGTTTCATTAATGCACGGATACGTACGTGCAGCTCCCGGAAATCAAAAGGCTTTACCAGGTAATCGTCCGCTCCTGCATCAAAGCCCTCTACCTTATCATCGGTTGTTCCAAGTGCGGTGAGCATAATTATTGGTATATGCGGTTTTGCCTGCCTGATCTCTTTGCACAGATCAATGCCGTTGATCTTAGGTAAAATAATATCAGTAATAATCAAATCGAAATCCTGAATCAGAGCCAGTTTTTTACCCATCACGCCATCATAGGCTACCATAGCCGAATAGCCTTGTTCCTCCATGCCCCTTTGAATAAGCTCGGACACTCTCTGATCGTCTTCTATGATGAGGATTTTCATGGTTAGGCCTAATATTTTAATTCAGGAAATTTATTCATGGCATCCTCCAATGTACATTTGAAATTAATCTCCAATTCTCTAATGAGAAATTCACACTGAAGATATGTCTTTCGTTTACTTAAAAGATCATTAGGTATTTCTTTGGAAATTAAATACTGGATATTAGAAAGAAGATTTCTAACATCTGCTTTTGCCAATGGTCTCCTTTTCGGAACCATTTTTCGTTCTATAACAGGAAAGGGATCATGCTTCCTTGGAAGTTGGACTTGCTCGTGAACAAGTTTTAGATGTCCACTTTTCCCCCGAATATTCATAATTTTCTTGCAGATAGGGCACTCCCACATCCCAGCAGCCTTCCTCTTACTCGGATAATTTCTTGTAGCCATATGACAGATTACAAATTACTCGAGTAAATGTATGTAATTATCTCTTCCCTAAGAATTAAAATCACTTAATTTCTATAAAAAGCATCAAACCATTTATTAGTTGTAAATCTTTCAGAAAAAAGTTAAATATTGCAGGCTGATGGTTCTACTTTTTTAACGCTCAATCTCACAAAGAGGTTGGGCGTTTTTTTATTTAATCGGTTGCTTACCCCGATTTATATTTAGCCATAAGTGGGTAAAAAAATGAGTTATGGCTGAATATAAAAAAGTAGATTTAGGTTTATTGACATCTTACTCGAGTAAATACAGTCAATTAGCCCTTTTCTTAAAAGCTAAATTCACTTAATTTCAATAAACGGCATTAAATCATTTATCAATTGTAAATCTTTCAGAAAAAAGTTAGATATTTGAGGCAGGCAGTCTACCAAAAACCATCCGATCAGGGTGGTTTTTTTGCTTTTAAACCGTTCAAAATGAATTGGTAACGGTGGTTGAGGA
>CALMVZ010000025.1 GCA_937873155.1 uncultured Bacteroidota bacterium
TTCCCACATTCCAACAGGACATTAAATATCAATGGAAATCTTTAATTTTGAATGCTACTAATTAGGGGAAGCTTTCAGCTGTAAGCATGCACCCTATTTTAAATCTTGATAAAGAGATCCTGGGTTTAAGTATAGCGGCCAAGGATATTACAGAGCGTAAAAACATGGAACTTGAACGAATTAAAATAACAAATGACCTGATACAACGTAATAAAGACCTTGAGCAGTTTACCTATATAATTTCGCACAATTTACGCGCCCCTGTTGCAAATATACTGGGGTTATCGGCGCTTATGAAAAGTACTAATATAACGCAACAAATTAAAAAAGAGTATATGGCAGCTCTTGAAAAGTCGGTAAAGCGATTAGATGATGTTGTTGTAGATCTGAATAATGTTATACAGGTTCGGCGCAATATAAGTGAGAAAAAGGAAATCACCAGGTTTTCAACCACAGTAAACAATATAGTTGATAGCATTAAGGGCCTCATAGAAAAAGAGAAAGTTACCATTAACAGTAATTTTTCCGATATTGATGAAATGGTTACAATAAAAAGTTATTTATACAGTGTTTTTTATAACCTTATATCTAATAGTATTAAATACAGGAAAGCGGACGAATCTCCGGTTATTGATATAACCAGTATTAAGGCCGGCAAAAAGATCATATTAATTTTTAAAGATAATTGTACCGGAATTGACCTGAAAGTTAATAAGGACAAAGTATTTGGTCTTTACAAAAGATTTCACGCCAACATTGAAGGTAAAGGGATGGGCTTGTACATGGTAAAAACCCAGGTTGAGACTTTGGGCGGAAAAGTTGACATTAAAAGTGAGGTAAATAAAGGAACAGAAATTTCCATCGAATTTGAAAACTAAATTGACGGTATGGATTCAAGAAAAAATAAAATTTGCAAAATTATCATCATAGATGACGATCCTATAAATAATTTTATTTGCCGGGAGGTTATAAAAATGGTAACTGATAAAAATGAAATACTTGATTTTACCAGCCCTGAGACGGGGTTAAAATATATTTTTGAAAATCAAAAAAACTTTGCTGAGAATGAAGAGATCATTTTGTTTTTGGATCTGAACATGCCAACAATGACCGGCTGGGAAGTTTTGGAAGAGTTAAAAAAAATTGAAGAAAACATCCGCAATTCATTTAGTATTTATGTACTGTCCTCTTCAGTTGATGAAAAAGATAAGGACCGGGCAAAAGAAGAACCAAATGTAAAAGAGCTCCTGGTAAAACCCCTTAACTTAAATGTTATTAAAGCAATTTTAAATTGCAATCACAAACTTATTGTGGATTAGTATAGTGCTTAAAACTCTGTTTTATTCAAATGGTCCTTAAAGTCGTTGATCTGTTTGTTCACCAGGTTAAAATACTTCTGGCGTTCGATAATGCCTGCGCCGCTTAAGAGGGAAGATTTGGATTGCATGTTCTGGATCCAGGCAAAATTCTCATCACAAAAATCAGGCTGCGATGTGTTCATGAAATTAATGGAATTGAAAGGCTGCAGAACTATTCTTTGTCCGTCCATTTCTGCAAGAATACTCGTAGTATTAATATTAACCGCCATTTTGTAGAACTGGAACGGCACATGTATTTTTTTATCGAAATCGAAGGTTTTATTATTCTCTTCTGCCATTTGTTTGATGCGTTGCACCATATTATTGACTTCATCCAGAACTAAAAGCACTTCGTTCTTATTCGAGAAATCGCCTGTTTCAATACAGAATTGAATTTGTGAGAGAACAGTTTGAATAGTTTGAGGCGTCCAGATCTCAACACTCGGCACTAAACAATATTGTTCGTAGGCTTTAGCAGCGTGTTCAATTACTTGCGAATTTATTTGTGCTTCGCCTAAAATACGCTTTATATAGTACGCATCATTCAATAAATATTTTCCCCAATAGAATAATTTAAAATTCAATAAGCGCGGGTAATTGTAATAATGATATACCGGAACTTCGGGCGCGATGTGATACAATTGTTTATGTTCGTGTGTATTTAATTTGTAGAGTAAGGTAGATATCGTTTGAAAAAAATGTTTCGAGTCTTCAATGGTTTTACTTTTAAAAGGCGTGTAACCAAACACCACATTGGAATGTTGCTCCGATTGTGCCGGCAATAAATTAACGCCATATGATTTTGATAGCACACAAACTTCATCGTAAGTGAACGGAGTTTTTCCATTAATGCGCCGGCTCGCCGCATCTTTATTTATTTTTAGTTCCTTTATTAAAGCCTGGTTCAATGTTATTCCTGAAGGCAGGGCAGATTCGAGGTTTTCCAATAAAATCTTTAAATTTTTCATTATTATAAATATTAATTAAAGCTAATGATTTAATTTAAGGTATCAAAATATGATATAAGTTTAATAAAAGTATCACAAAAATATATAAATATTGATAAATGAGATAGTTATCACATTAATATATCAAAATATGATATGAAATGAGGCTTCATGGAATAGGTTTGTATCAACATTAAAACCTAAACATATGAAGACAATTTTTTATCTAGCCGCTTTTTGTTTCTGCTTCCAGTTCAGCATTAAAGCGCAAAACAATTCTTATGAGATCGATGAGTTTGTAACAGGAACTACTGTTATGAAAAACGACCGCAATAAATTAAAGCCGGTCTATTACAATTTCACACGCCGCCGCTTATTCACCAGCAACAAAGTGCCTTTAAACGGACAACTTTTTTTGCAGCAATGCCGCGGTATTAATGATGACCGCATCCAACTTCAGATCAACAGGTACGACCAATTAACTTCTAATAAGAAAAAAATATTGGGCGCTATGTTCGTTTGCGGCATTGGAGGTTTTATCGGCATGGTGGCCTCCTCGTCCATGATCGGATCTTCTACTTACGGTTATGAAGCGCAAAACGGATACGCTCTTTTAGGTGTTAGCGCAGCTTCATTATTTCTTGCAACACCAATTCTCGCTATCTCAACAGGCATCCCTCATCAAAAGAGAAAAGAGATCTTATTCCACGACTTACCTGAAGCTTATAACTTTTATGTGACCTCACAACCTAATCAATAATCATAAACCAAAAATTAAAACCATGAAAAAAACAAAATTATTTTTGATCATCGCCGGCATCGCTTTAATTAAAGCTGTTAAATCGCAAGACGTTTTAGTTGCCATCGACAGCACGCGTATTCAAACACTAATACAGGAAGTGCAACAGCAAAACATTAAATACAAATTAGCAAAGAATCCTGATGGACCAACCTACTTAATTTCCAAAGCCCATGTGGCATATATTAATTACAGTAACGGAACCTCTGATCGTTTCACGAACCGTGCCACTGAAAATTTAAGTAAATACGATCTCGATTCACAACCAACTGATTTCAACGTTTACCATAGCGTTCCTGCTAATATCCGCAGTCCACGTATTCCACGCAGACCTGAGAACCCGGAACATTTGTATAAGCGCAAAAATTACATAGGGATAAATCACCTGACATTTTTGAATTCTAATATCAGCTTGACATACATGCGTGATATCGTTAAAGAAAAGATCATTCTTCATGTACCTGTAAGTTTTGGTATTGATAAACCGGATATTACAAATAATGTTTACAACGGCGGTTATTTGAATTATGGCAGTAAGAACACATACAACTTAATGAACTACCAGGTAGGAGCGGGAATTTTGTTCACACCAAACTTCGGACAAAGAGTAAATTTCCTGATAGGGCCTTCATTTAGTTTTTCCCAATTCTCAATGTCAACCAAAACATCTTACATGATCACGCCTCCTACAATGAGTACAAGCGCAACGTTCGGGGAATTTAAGAACGACTTTGATATGTTCCGTCAATTCTACGGAGCAACGATCGGTTTCATGTTCCGTATGTCAGAAAAACTGAACATGACCTTAACTGCTAATGTAGGTTGTAAAAAAGATTCGTACAGTGAAAAGGACCCGTTCGGCATTCAATATTTAAACGGACAAACAAACTGGCAACGGGAAGCACCTGCAAATGTTCTGCCTTATGCGAATTTCAGTTGGACAATAGGATATCGCTTTTAAAATTTTAAGATCATGGAAAATAAAAGATCATACCACGATTATGTGATTAAGGACGGAAAATTCATAGGAAAATTCGAAGAGATGTATAAAGCACATGATGACCCTTGGATGCAATCACAGCAACCTAACCGATACAGCCGTCAAATGGCGATCATGAATATCAAGCGTTACGGCATAAAGAGTATTGTTGAGTATGGCTGCGGACTTGGCTATTATGCGAATTGGATCTACAAGGAAACAGGTATTGTTTGTAAGTCGATAGATATTTCCGAGACGGCTGTCAGGCGTGCACAAAGAAAATTTCCTTTACTGGATTTTAATGTAGGAGACATCAAGGACCTTGGGCGTCTTGGAAATAAGCAGAACATCGATTGCATTTTATTAGCAGACATCACCTGGATGATCCTGCAGGATCTTGATCATATAAATGAACAATTGCTCGAATATTTCAGAGGGAAATACCTCATCAATAATTTTGTTACTTACAAAGGTACTCAGAAATATGGTCTCGATTTTTTCACTACTACGAAAGAATACATCGATTACATGCCTTTCAAATTGATCGGATACGGTGAAGCAACAACAATTGATGATCATAATATTGATTCAACAACTATTTTTAAAATTGAGGAAAAATGAGAACAACATTACTTATGCTTTTAGTTGTTGCCATGCTGACAACGAATGCGCAAAAAGATTCAACACGGTTCATGAAAAGAAAAGTGGTCTGGAGTACACCACACGAACAACTGCCGGTTCAGATCATGCCGCGTATTATCATTAAAGCGGCTCCGTTCAGTTTGCTGAATCCATATGACGGACCCTCAGCAAGATTAGGAATTGAATACAAGGTTAAAAGGGATGTGAATTTATATAATGAGGTCGGCTATTTTTTTATAAATACCGGCGCTATCACAAAAGTGGAGCTTAGAAAGTACCTGAACAACCTCGAAGTTGAAAGTTGTGTAATGTCTTCACGTGAATATCTTTCATTCGAGTTTGCATTTAAACGCCAGGAGTATAAAGCAGGAGATAGTGTTTATGTAAATCCCGGAATATACTATTATAAAGACTTCAGCGTCCGTAAAAGTGTGGAGTGTTTTACAGTTAAATACGGAACGCTGTTCGTTTACAAAAGCGGACTCACTATTGATCTTTTTATCGGAGCCGGTATACGGATGCGTCAAGGCTGCAATAGTTTGAATAAAGAAGAGAATATTAAATCCTCTTCTGATTATGGCCCTAATGTCGCGGTGAACTATGCGGGCAGGATGATATTTCCAAATGTGGATATTGGTTTAAAAATCGGATTTGGTGTAAAATGAGAAAATTAATTCTTGGTGTGATGATCATAGGATTATGGTCATGCACAAAACGGGTGACATGTGAAGGGACGGTATATTCCCGCTATGGTTTTCCTGTTAAATATGCAAAGGTATATTTTAATGTTTATGGATCCGCTTCAAGTTACCCGACGGGCAGCTCTGGAAGTAGTACGGATAAGGATGGAAAGTTCAATTTTTCTGAAATGGTGAATAAAAAACATCCTATTGAATTGGATGTGCGTAGCGATAGCGGATCTGTAAGAAAATGGTTGGGAAGACCAAAAGACCGAACCGATTTTCATTTGGTTGTGATACTAAAGTAGTGATAAATAAAAATGCGTATTTTTAAATGTGATAGAAAAGGCCTTTAAAACAAACTGGAAGCAAAGCTGGAGTGATAGTAAATTTAAAACGCAATTTGTTATAACGTTTACACTTCTCAGCATTCTGCTTTTCTCTTTAAGTTATTTCTTCGCTTTCATTGAAGCACGGCCTTCATTCGCAGTGAACGATGTAGTTCTTAATTTAGTTCAACCGCTTGATGTTTCACTTTTTACATTTTTAATTATTTATTCGGTGGCTATCTATACCATCATTGTGGTGATCCGTCAGCCGGAATTATTTTTAACAGCAGTACAGGCTTATGCGATCATGCTTTTTATCCGTTTGTTCACTTTATATCTGGTTCCGCTGGAGGCACCACAAGGGATCATTCCTTTACACGATCCTTTTATAGAACACTTCTTTTACGGGCAAACCCGCATTACAAAGGATCTTTTTTTCTCAGGTCATGTTGCAACTGTAACCCTTTTATATTTAGTAACCCCAAATGAAAAGCTAAAATGGTTCTATGGAATTGTTGTGATTTCTGTAAGCCTACTCATCATGTGGCAGCGTGTACATTACAGCTTTGATGTTTTAGCTGCACCATTTTTTACATGGGGTGCATGGAAACTCGCAAACCTCATTCAAAGGAAGAGTCTTTCCTCCTAGAGGAGGACTGTCATCTTCAGGTGACAAGGAGGTCGATGGCAGGAAGATCAAAGAATATTCAACAAAAAAACAAAGCCGAAAATACTATCTCCGGCTTTAGTTTTTTTTCCCGTATCCCGGCATCGCTTAAGCTTAGCCGTCGGTTTGTGGTTATTAATATTTAATTCAAATGTAGTGCCACTTTATTACTTGTACGTTAATATTCGGTAAAGGGTATGTTTCTATAGCCGGAAAATGCGATGTAAATATTAACACGTAATAAACATTTAACACTTCTCCTGCGCTCAGTGCAAGCACTTTTATTTTTTCTTTGAGGGAAGTGTCACAATGGCTGAGCGAACCATATTCCGATTACTAAGTGAATCACTGGTGGCTGAGCGTAGCCGGATCTACAACTTAAACCCAATAACCATTACATCATCGATCTGTTCTAAATTATCCCTCCACTTTTCGAATGCATCGTAAAGGAATTGTTTTTGCTCTTCCACAGGTTTGTTGCAAATCTGAACTAAGATCTCATTCAATTGACGGTACTTGAATTTTTTTCCTTTCGGACCGCCGAACTGATCGGCATAACCATCAGAATAAAAATAAATGGAATCTCCTTTTTGAATTTGTACAGTTTGTAAAGTGAAAGGATCGCTGCGTTCACCTTTACCAATCGGCATTTTATCAGCCGGCAATTCCTGCATCACGCCGTTTCTTATGAGGACAGGTTTGTTATGTGCTGAAGCGTAGGTAAATGATTTCGCTTTCTTATTAAAGCATACTAAAGTTCCATCCATGCCGTCACTACCTTTATCCGCAGAGAGATTAGAAATTAATTTCGCTCTTACATAATCAAGAACTTTGTTTGGTTCTAAAATATTTTGCTGCGAGATAGCCTCATTTAAAAAACTAATGTTCAGTAAACTCATGAACGCCCCCGGAACACCGTGACCAGTGCAATCTCCCACCATTAAATAGAAGAGTTCACTGTTGCTTCCTCCTGAAACCTTCGTCGCCCAATAGAAATCGCCACTCACAATTGCTTTTGGTTTAAAGAAAACAAAATGCGGAGGTAAATGTTCTTTCATGAATTCAGCATTCGCTAATAAAGCGGTTTGAATTCGTTTAGCGTACTTGATGGAGTCTGTAAGTTCCTTGTTCTTTTCAAAAATGATCTCATTCTGCATTTCGATCTCTTTGGCTTTTTCTACAACTTCTTTAGTCCGCTCTGTAACTGTTCTTTCTAATTTTTCTTTATCAGCTAAATGTTTTCTTTCGCGCTGCTTAATATATCCCCAGATAAGCAGAGCTATTAAAATAATTTCTGCTGCGATGAACCACCAGCGTTTCCAGATGGGCGGTTGGATCACGAAAGTAAATGTTGTTACTGCACTGTTCACGCCGTACACATTCAAACATTTTAATTCGAGGATATATGATCCCGGCGATAATGAAGAATAAGAAACATAATTCCTGTCTTCATTATTGTACCAGGCCGAATCCAATCCTAATAAACGGTACTCATATTTTTTTGGTCCGGGTGTGTATAATTGATAAGTAGCATATTCGATCGTCAAATGATTTTGATCATGATCCAATGAGTGTTCTGAATCCATGAATGAGGAAAATGCTTTAGTATTCAATGTATCCTTATTGATAATAATACCTGAAATAAAAATATCCGGTTTTTTACGGGTGAAATTCAGTTTATGAGGATCAAAATGTAAGAGGCCGTAAGAACTCATCATGTAGATCTCTTTGCGTTCATTAAAATAAGTTGCCACTTTCGAGAAGCCACCTACATTCAATCCTAGCCTGTGAGTGAAACGGAACGACTCGCCTGTTTTCATATTGTATCTTATCAGATCCTGTTTCAATGCGAGCCATGCATAACCTTCAGTATCGAATGTCAGGCTCATGATCAATTCTTTACCAATGGCCAATTTGAATCTGTCGGTATAGTTCTCTGTTTTACCGGTCCTGTAATCAAATTTATGTATGCCATTGTTGCCTAACATCCAGAGATTATCATCCATGTCTTTTGTCAGCGGTGTCAGCATCGAATCAGGAAAGTTGTTATTGCATTCTTTCCGCGCACAATACATTTTAAATTCTGAATTCTCTTCGTTATAGATATAAAAAGCTCTTTGGTTCAAATTGATATACCAGTGATGTTCCCCCAAAGGTTGAACAAACCCGCCATTAATGTGGCCCTGCATATCCGGAAAGGGCCATTCAGGATAATGTAATTCTTTTACGAACTTAAAATTGGTATCGAAATGCACTAAACGTATGTTATAATCCTTAGCGGCCTTATTCCTGGCAAAAGCGACAAAACCATATTTGTTCCTTTCGATATCTATTACCTGGTAATCTTTAAAAAGGGAAAAATCAAAGGTCTTTTTTACTTTATCGTAAATTATGGGACCATGACCATTGGCAATGCATACTTTGTTACCATATTCATGTACCGAGAACACATGATTTGAATTCTGATGAAGATCTTTTAAACCTGTTTTACCTACATTCTTTTTCAACACTTCACGGCAATCAATGCGCCATGAAGAATCTGTTACCGGGTTGTAGACCGTTAGTCCGTTACCATGACTTAAATAAATATCAGCTGAGTTTTTACTGAAGGTAAGATGATGAAGAGCAGTTTGTCCTTGTGCGCGGTTCGTCTTTTCAGCTTCAAGGCTTTCATTGTCTTCAAACTTGAATTGTTGTAATAAAGGCGTATAAATATCAACGCCGCCGCCTGAAGTTGTGATCCAGATATTATCATCCTCATCCTTGAACATCGAGAAGATATTATCGCCGCGGATAGTGGTTGAATTTTTATACTGATGATTGATGTATGCACATTTTTTAGACACAGGATCAATTGTCATAATTCCCGCTACTTCTGTCGAGATCCACAACTGGCCGTTATTATCGACCAGGTAATCCATTGCGTTCTCATATTTTCCGCTCCCATCAAATTTTCCGCCGACACCTGAGATGCGTTGAATGGTCATTGCTTCTTCATCAACACAGATCAGGCCGATGAAAGAACCGATCCATATTTTTTTATCCGGTGCGGGATAGATAAAATGCACAATGCGAAAAGCTGAGCGCATCACATCCTTCTCGGAGTTGTTAACATATTTATATTTTCCAAGATCGAAGCGGCTGAACTTTTCTGTTACCGGATCAAAATGCTGAACTGTGCTATTCTTGAATCCTTCCCCTTCCCAGGTTCCTACCATGAATTTTCCATCGGGCATCTCAACAACATAAGTACAATTGTGAGTACTGATACGTGTAGGATCAGCCGCGGCTTCTTCTTTTGTAGAAGTGTAAGTTTTGAATTTCTTTGTTTGTCTGTTGAAATGTGCTAATCCGCCGCCCCAGACAGCGATCCACAATTCGCCTTTTTTATCTTCCATAAAATGTACAGCACCGCCGGGAGGATAAGAGGTTGGATCTTTTTCGTTATTGAAATAATGTGTGAATTTTTCTGTTTTCGGATCAAAACTGGTAAGGGCGATCTCGAGATAACCGATCCAGATGACACCTTGTTTATCGATGTATAAAGAATAGAGTGGTAAATGGAGTAAGCCGCTTGAATCTTTAGTAGCGGGGTAGAATTTTGCGGAGTGGCCATTATACTTCATCAACCCCTTATCTGTGAGCATCCACATCAGGCCGTTATTATCCTTTTTGATTTTCCTTACCAATTTAGCAGGAAAACCGGTAGACGGATCGAGGTGATTGAATACGTAGTCGAGTTTTTGTTGCGCAGATAACCGCAGAAGCACAAAGAGGCAGAATATGAGTAAACGGGCGCGGGTCATGCGGGTATGAAAATACGAAAATATTTCCTGGGGCACCGCGGTAAAAAATAAAAACAGAAATTTTCTTCCCCTTTTTTCAAAGGGGAGTACCGTCTGGACGGGGATTTTTACGCAAAGCTGCTCTGAAAATTAAATCACCTTTCCCAAATAAAAACTCAGCAAGTTATACGTCTTCTGAAATTCGTCTTTATAGCTTGGGGTATTAAATTCAACTGCGCTTGAATATGCCAGCTTCTCAAAAGTATTTAAGATCTGCCTGAATGTATCCGCATCCATACAAGGCTCAAATAAATTTTTATTATTCTCTAAGATATTATAGATATCAAACGCAGCCTTACGCGGTGTGTTTGTACTTAGTCCTTTTATTTCATTTATCAGATCGTGGAGGCGCATGGGGGTAAAGATACTGTTTCTTTTATTACACCGAATTTTTATCTCCTTGTTTAGGGGCAAAAAATGGGAACCGTACACCGATCATGAAATTGCGCTTGAGAAATATGCTATCCGCTTTATGGAACTCCGTAAAGGAAGTGAAACAGAAACGAAACCTTTCCTGGAGGATTATCTGATTTTGAGAGATTATATCCTTGACTATTGTAGATTAAATCATCTGGATTACAAATCAGCGCGTACAGGATTAGTCTCTATTAAATAAATCTAATTTGTAAATTCAAATTAAAGTAATTTGTACCCTCTTTATTGTATATTTTTCCAAAATTATGTCTTGTACTACTAGCAGTTTCTAATTTTGTATTGTTAAACAAATAGTCTTCAAATTGATTCCGATTATATATATGATAACATAAAACCTCACCACTTTCTTTGACTAACAAATACCCGCCAGTTGTATCATATAAACCACTCCATACCTTAGAAGGCATCATCCCTAGAGCGACATCAGTTAAAAAACGTTTTATTTTATACTCATAAAATGAATGTGAAAACTGAGTGTCGTACTTTAACGGGTTCTTTTTGCTTATTTCGTCCGAAAGGTTTTTAATTGTTGTATTTTTTGTTGTATAAAAGGAAAGAACAATCTCCCCTAAAATATTAGGCAAAAGACTGTCAATTAAAATCAAATTATTTTTAAATATATCTTGTTCAAGAGTTAAATATTTTAACTTACCACCCGATTTGTTTATTGCTTCTAATCTATCTTTTATTTTGCTTTTGGTATCAATGCCATTTATTTTATCAATAATAAATTTTGAGGGATTAAAGTTAAGAATTTGGTAAATAAAATTTGTTGTTTTTCCTGCATTTAAAAGAGTAGAATCGCCTCCCAAATGAGATTTGATACTAAAACCTAATTCTATTTGTTGGTTAATTCTTAGATCGTGAATAACAATGCGAATATCGGTTTTGCTTGTTGATTTTGCCTTTAATGTTTTGCAGTTTATGGTCCTCATAAAAGATTCAATTTCGGGGACGCTAAACGCACCTTTTGAATCTTTTATTTTTTGCAATAAAACAGATGCTTGACTTTTGAATTTTGTGACTGGAATTCGTAGTATTTCTTTATTTGAAGAAATGATTACCAAATCACCGTTAATTTCGTATTCATAATTACCACCACTTTCAATTCTGAGAACTTTAATAATCGGGTAAAACAATTCTTCTACTTTATTTAAATCAGTATCGCCAGAAAATAATTTGGTATCACCAAGCACCTTAAATAAGGTATATATTTCACTCCAATCTCCTTTATTCCCTTTTATCATACCTCTTTTGTTAATATAACTTCCCCTAATTCATTTACAGAATAAGATATTAAACTCACAATATTTTCCTTTTCTACTGTTTGTCTTTTAATCAAGTAATCCATTAATTCAAAGGAAAATCTCGTTGAAATATATACGCCTTCATAACTGTTAACAGGAAGAGATTTACTGGCTGCAAATGATTTAAGATACCCTATTAATTGAGAAATTTCTTCAATACCTATAGTAGCATCTTTTTTTAATTCAAAAAAACTATAAAAATAAATTTTATCGGCTTGCTTAAAGGTTGCTAGAATATCACTTCGGAATTGCATGGATTTAAACACTGGGGCTTCAAGAATGAGTTCGTTGAAATTAATCAGCCCTAATGATTCTCTAACTTGGTTCGTATTATGTAAAACATTATAAACTATGTATGCATGTAAAACATCTTCAAGAATCGCTTTTCCGCCTATAGCGGGGATTCTGTTAAATATAATTGCGGTTGGTCTCGTAACTCTATCAATATCTTCAGCAATAAATTCACTCGCTTCAATTTTTATAAGTTTTCTATTTACATTATTAATTTGCTTAAAGCTATCCGGTTTAGTTTTTGCGTTGTATTTAAAAAAAAGATGAAGTATTTCTTCAAATTCAGATTCAAATAATTGTCTTATTCCTCTATAAGATGAATTGATATCTCTGGAAAGACTTATTAGCGAATCTATTTTACCTGATTCTACAAGGCTATAAAACTCGAATGATGGAACAGGATTTGGAAAATTATATTTTATTTTGAAGTCAAATCTAAAAGGATAATATTCGTTCTCGTCATTAAACAAGTTGTCATAACATATATAAGGCGTAGAGGTTACTTCGTAAACCCCTTTAAATTGAGAAATTGGATTTTTAACATAAAGTAAAATTAAGTCGCCTGGCCTGACAGCATAAAGGTCCTTAATTTTCCCCCAAATGGTTTGCCTGCTTTCACTAGGATTTCCAACGTTACCGTAAACTCCTTTTTTGTCCGAAATACTCACAGCATTTTCATTTGTAATGCAAATATGAAATCCCATATTCTTTCTATTTAAGAAGGCTTAATATTTTTGATGCAGTTGCTTGTATTGCAGGAACAGCAACAGAATTCCCAAATTGTTTATAGGCAGAGGCATCAGCAACAACAATTTTAAAATCGTCAGGAAACCCCTGAAGCCTTGCCCATTCACGAGGCGTCATTTTTCGAACCCCTTCTCTATTTACCATTCCTTTGATTTTCGTTTCAGGAGTAAAATTTGTTATACGATGATCGAAAACCAAATTTCTTTCTCTACCCATTCCTCCACATACAACTGCATTCGCTGTGCCATCATCAGGAATCATTTCATAACCAAAACCATTACCTTTATTAGCGTGTCTTGCTTTGTGATCTTTTAAAGTTTTAAGATATTGAGTCGATAAATAATATCTGGTTGCAACAGGATCCTTTTCTCGTATATCAAGAAATATCTTTTTTTCCTTTATTGGTTTAGGATAAGTAAAACCAGTAATTTTTAAATCCTTTCTGAATCCAACAATAAAAATACGCTCTCTGTTTTGCGGTACACCAAAATCTTTAGCATTTAATATTTGGGGTTCAGGTACAAAATAACCTAAGTCATTTCGCAGGACGCTCAAAATTGTTTTAAGTGTATTCCCTTTATCATGATTCCGTAAACCTTTGACGTTTTCTAAAAAAATTGCCTTAGGCTTATGTTTCTTAATTATTTCAGCAACATCGAAAAATAAAGTCCCTCTTGTATCTTTAAAACCAGCACGTTTTCCGGCTATTGAAAATGCCTGACACGGAAAGCCTGCACATAAAACATCAAACCCTTTTGGAATAGAATCTTTCGTTTCCTTTTGGGTTATATCTCCAAATGGAACTTCTCCAAAATTAGCTCGGTAAGTTTTTTGCGCTTCTCTGTCCCACTCACTAGTGAAGACACATTTGCCGCCAAGTTTTTGCATAGCCAGCCTAAAACCGCCTATCCCGGCAAATAAGTCTATAAACTCAAATTTTGGACTTAAGGGTGGAGGAAAAGGAATGTCCCATTTAATATCAAGATCATATTGATAATAATCTTCTGCAGCGATTGTTTCTGTTAAACCATTTAAGTAATTCTTAAGTGGTTTCTTACTAAAATTTTTTTCTTCAGTATCAGATTGAAGAAAGTGAGTGATTTCAGCAAGGTGATTATCACCTTTGTTTGCTTTAGGATCGAAAAGCTTTTCGCTTATCTTACTAAATTTAATTTTTTTTGTTTTTAATTTTTTCATACTTTTTTATTTTTAAAGTCCCTAAAAAAGGTTGAAAAATCGGTGTTAAGCGCCTTAATGATTTTTTCTAAACTTTTAATCGAAATATTTTTTCGACCGTTCTCTACATGGTTCATGTATGTTCTGTCTACATCAGCTTCCCATGCAAGTTGCTCTTGAGTTAAACTTTTTTGAATTCGAATCTCTTTGATTCTAAGTCCGATTTTTTTCTCCATAGACATAATGTAAAATTGGAAAACGTGACCTATAAGCACATTTGCTTTTAAGTCACGTATTGCTACAAATTGTAGTAAAGTTCTTAACGAAGGGAGTTAAGAAGAGAGGATAAGGTTTTTTCAACCTTTTTAGGTTTAAGCTGGCAGGTCCAAATATTAATTACTCTCCAGCCTTCTTTTTTAAGGTTTGAACTTTTCTTTTTATCGTTGGCAACATTGCCAATTATTTTTTTCAGCCACCATTCCGTCTTTGTTTTGGGAATAGTCGCGTATTTACAGTTTTTATGTCCGTGCCAAAAACAACCATGAACAAAAATTACAGTTTTATATTTGGGTAAAATAATATCCGGTTTACCCGGGAGTTTCGCATCATGCAAACGAAACCGAAATCCTTTTGAATGTAAAAATTTACGTACTAAAATCTCAGGCTTTGTGTTTTTGCCTTTGATCTGACTCATATTATAACTCCTTATTTCTTTAGAGTGAACATCTGCCATCCTGCAAATATAATGGAATTCCAGAAGCGTATAAATTAAAATTTACTGAATTACAATAAGTTACAACTAAAATATTTAAATAAATTAACAAAAATGTTTACATAAAATTGTTTATATTTGAGTATAAATACATGAAAACCAATATATCCATAATTAAAGGCGTCCACCCGGGTTTTATACTAGCGCGTGAATTAAAGAAGAAGAAAATTGCTAAAAGCAGATTTGCTATCGCGCTTAATGAGTATCCGCAAACACTGGTTTCAATTACAAAAGGCAAACGCAATATGAATGCAGCGCTTTCCCTTAAGATTGAAAAAGCATTGGATATGGAAGAAGGTTTTTTTATGGTGTTACAGGCGTATTACGAAATAGAACGCGAAAAAAAGAAACAGAACACAGCGCATCCCGATCTTTCTAAAATAAGGAAGATACTTTTCTGGGATACGTCGTTTGATAAGATAGATTGGAAAAAACATAAACGCAGCATCATTAAACGCGTTTTTGAAAGAGGGAATGAAGAAGAAAAAAATGAAATAAAAAAATTCTACGGAGAAGAGCTCATAAATTCTGTATTGAAAAAAGATGACAGATAATTTATATTACAATACAGTCACTCCTTATTTACTAAAGGTGCTTAAACAATTAATAGCCGCAAAGGAATTTGAAAAATTCAGATTAGTAGGCGGAACATCTTTAAGTTTACAAATAGGTCACCGTTTGTCGGTAGATATAGATCTGTTTACGGCTGCGCCTCACGGCACAATTGATTTTAAAACGATAGATAACTATTTATCTGCCAATTTTCCTTATATACAAACAAGTAAAGTAGAAGAAATAGGTTTCGGCAGATCTTATTTCGTTGGTGAAAGTGCAGAGCAAAGCGTGAAGCTCGATGTTTTTTACACGGAAGATTATATTACTCCTGTTATAGAAACAGATGGCATAAGATTAGCAAGCGCAGAAGATATTATTGCCATGAAACTGGATGTGATCAACCGCGGTGGCCGAAAAAAAGATTTTTGGGACATACATGAATTAATACCTGACTATTCTTTTAAGACCATGTTAAGTCTTCACGGAAAGAAATATCCTTGTGGTCATGACGCCAAACATATAAAAAAGCAATTTTCAAATTTTGAAGTTGCAGATGAAGAAGCAGATCCTGAATGTCTGCGCGGAAAGATCTGGGAAATAATTAAATTGGATATGATCGATTTCGCAAAATAAAACAATAAAGGCTCAATTCAACTCCTTCATTTTCCTGTCAATATACTTCTCACTTGGCAAGTGCGCACTTTGGATGCGTTTGGCGTAATGGATGCTGGAGAGCATTTCATGGCGTTGTTCTTCCACCTGTTTCTTTTGCAGTTCAATAATTGTTTTCTGGCTGCGGGTAATTCTGAGCTGACGGAAAATAAATGCGGCAAACACAGCTACAATAAGTAAAACGGCAATCACAAAATAAATGATCATCTTTTGCTGCCGTGCTTTTGCTTCCGCCTCGGCTTCTTTTTTTTCCTGTGCCGCTTTCACTGCTGTCATTTTTTTATTGAACTCAAAATTCATCTCATGTTTGGTGAGCTCCTGGTTCTTTTCGGCGGTGAACATCGAATCTTTTTCCCTTGTGAATTTCCGGTAATGATCAATAGAACGTTTATAATCTCCCATTGCATAATACAATTCACTGATCCCGCCCTGGAACTGGATCTTCTCCTGCGGCAAATTAAAACTGTCGGCTAAATTCACTGCGCGTGTTAAAGCTTTCTCTGCTTCTTTATAATTTTTCATTTCAGAATACTTAATTCCCATATTCCCAAGCCAGTTGATGATCAATGTAGGCGTATGCATCCGCTCTGCAAGATCCAAAGCTTTTTTATAATAGAGAATAGATACCGTATTGAACGAATCTTTTTTTGCAGGTTCTTCCTTAGCTAACTCTGCCGACACCATCGCAATATACCCGAGCGAATACTGTAAGTTCACGTTGTTGTTAAGCTCTTCATCGGTCTTTATAGCTTCCTTGTAAAGTTCAAGCGCCTTCCTGAATTGTTTCTTACCGTAATACACATTCCCGATATTCCCGGTCACCATCGAGATATGGGGTTTATTCTGTAATTGTTTATAAGCAGCAAGCGCTGTGAAATAATTTTTCAGGGCTTTATCAAAATCCTGTTGTTCATCGTACAAAGCACCGATGCGCACATAATTATCAGCCACACTTTTTTTGTCACCGATCTCTTCTGAGATCTTTATCGCTTTATAATATAATTCAAGTGCTTTCGGCTGTTTGCCTTTATCTACATACACTTGTCCGACCGTACCATAGATATTGGCAAGATCTTTTTTCGAATTTAACTTGGTAGCGAGTGCAATGCCGAGGTCGGCAAAATAAATAGAAGAGTCAAGATTCGATAGCATGCTGTGGTAATAACACATCAACCGGAATTGCTTCAGTTTTACGTATTCATCTTTAGTAGTATTCATCAATACCCGCACCGAATCCATTATGCGCGATTGCGATTGAACTAAGCTTGCGCTGAAGAGAAAAAGAAGAAGTAAAAGAGGTCTGATGCGCATTGCTTTAAAAGTAATAAATTTTCCCTGTGGATTACCTAAGGGTGATCCGCATTGTGAAGCCTAAAGTCAAAATCAATAAAACAAATATTGGCCTTTGGCCATTTTTATTTTTCCCATCACGCCTTCAAGCAAGTTTGAGTCGCGCTGTGAAAAACAAAAAAGTCCCCGGAAAGGGGACTATATTTGTTTTATTGATTTATTGAGGTCCCGAGCGGATTCGAACCGCTGTAGGAGCTTTTGCAGAGCTCAGCCTAGCCACTCGGCCACAGGACCATTTGTTTGTAAGAACGGACAGCAAAAATACTCTTTTTTTGGGATAGTAGACCAAACAAAACGGGCCTATTCCTTAGAATAAAAGCCCGTTTCTCCCTTTTAAAGGCATAGTGATATTATTGACAGGTTACACGCTTGTCATTATCCTAAAACAACGTAAAACACCATTTTTTAACAAATTATTCAATCATTTTCAACTAAAATTCATAAAAATATGATATTTTAATAGAGTTCTGACTTCCGGCAACCCTCTAGTCATTTAACTATTTACTGCTGTAATAACTGCCTCCTATCAAAGCAGGTAAAAACCCGCATTTCTGTTGAATTTCCGAATAAAACATATCAATTTTAACAATAAACCACGATATTTTTGAATATTAGCTTCAAAAATCTCTTCGTTTAAAAGCCAAATTGTTGTGTCTTTCCTTAAGGGAGAGAAATATTCAGGTTTCAAAAATGAAATGTTAGTGAGGACGGTGAGTACCTGTAGAATCCGTTTTTGTCTTTTTCTGGTTCGAATTCGGTTTGCTTTTTGGATTTGTTCCGTCCGTATTGGTTTTATTCGGGTGGTTAGTGTTGTTTTTGTTGGCTTTGTTCACGCTGTCTTTATTATGATGCGTAGGTTGTTGTTGTCCGTGATTGCCTTGCATGTCTTGTCCGCTTGTGTTATTTGTGTTGGTAGGACTTGTTGTTGTATTCGTGTTCTGCGCTTTCACGACATAAAATGATCCGGTCATTAATAGTGTTACAAATAATTTTTTCATGTTGGTTCTTGATTTGGTTTATGAATGCAAAGGTGCAATGAACAATAAGAAAATGCTTTACATTCTTTTGCAAAAGGATTACAAGATTATTTATTATAAAGCTTCTGGCATTTAGTACAAAAGCTTGATAACCGATCCGTTTTTCCGAGATAAGTTCTTTCGGCTTTTATTTTGCAGCGCGGACAAATTGGTTTTTTGTAAATAAGCCAGTTTTTTTTCAGAACGAATGCTTTTTTCCAGGTGTAGAATTGTAAACTGTAATCCCTTGCATCTTCGATCATCTCTTTTAATTTTTTAGCAGGGAGTTTATTTACAAGTGATAAAGGATGGATCTTTATCCTGAACAAAACTTCATTTTTTATAATGTTCCCAACACCCGCGAAAATATCCTGGTTCAACAAAGCATCACATACAAATGTTTTTTTCAGTTTCTTTAATTTTTTCGCGGCCTTCTTCGGATTCCAGTCATTATTCATGGTATCAGCTTCCCAATCGTAATGATCATCCGGGTGGCCCTCAATTAATTTTATACTGCAGGTGTAAAAACTGAATTCACTTCCGCGGAATTTAAAAAGCAAACGCGGCGCAGTTTCTTTTCTCTCATTGATGCGATAAGTACCGAACATGAGTAAATGTATTCTTAAGAAAAATCCGTCAAAACAAATTAAAAAATGCTTCCCCCAACTTTTAAAGTCCGCGATCTTTAAACCTTTACAACGCGCAATATCAATTTTTGCATTGCCTTCTGCTTTCAAGATCTTTTTGCCAGTGAAAGACTGAAGTTCTTCTTTAATGATAACTATGGAAGGACCTTCAGGCATTATTTCTTTATCAGTTTTTGTAAGGCCTGCGCATTCTTGTAACCCGCTTCGTAATAGGTATTATTGAAATAAATGCTTTGCTCTTTGCAGTCCTTTGGAAATTCCTTTTTCAGTTTTTTTAATTCTGCATCAGTATAAGAGGATTTGAACAATTCCGGATTGCCATGCAGGCGCAAATAAAAATGATCAGATGTGTGGATGAAATAAGTTTTCAGTCCCGGAAAATCCACATTGCAAAAGGTAAGCTTTGCTTTTTTAAATGCTTTCTCCACCTCTTTATTCCACCACGAAGTATGACGGAGTTCAACGACATTCTCAGGTTTGTGCGGAATGTTCCTGATGATCTTTTCTAAGTTCTCTTCTGTGTAATGATAAGATGGCGGCAATTGAAATAAGTAATGATTCAGTTTTTTACCTAACCCTTCCTGCAACAATTCCTGGAAGTCTTTTATATTCTGTTTGCTGTCTTTTAGTCTCGTGATGTGCGTAATATATTTACTCATCTTCACTGCGAATTTAAAATCCTTTGGTGTGGCTTCTGCGTATCTTTTTAAAGCAAATAGTTTGGGAGTCCTGTAAAAGGTGCCGTTGAGTTCAACAGTATTAAAAACAGTAGAATAATAAGTGAGCCAATTCTTTGGCGCCATTCCTTCGGGATAAAACCTGTTTTTCCAGTAAGAGTAATAATAACCTGAACAACCTATGTGATATTTTTTCTTCACCGGGTTTTCCGTGTTTCCTTCCAGAATTTTTTGATGCCGCCTTCTTTACCGAATAGGGGATCTCTCTTAGGTAATTTTACCTTTTTGATCATTTTATCAGCCTTCGGACGCTCATCTGCCTTTCCGTAATTCATGTCCCATTTTTTTCCATTAGGATAAGCTCCTACACAAGTTACATCATTTTCTTTTTTCAGATTTTTATGGGCCACTCCGGCAGGAATTATAAGAACATCTCCTTTTTCGATCGTGATCTTTTTTCCTTTCGGCCCGCCGATCTGTAAGATTGTTTTTCCTTTTATTACTGCCATTACTTCATGAGTGTTGCTGTGATAATGATGATAAGTATAAACACCGGCCTTCCAAAAATTGCGATAGTTATTCTTTCTGAAAAGTTGCCGGACCACGGAAGCTGAAAATAAGAATGGAAGATGCAATATCCCTTTATACAAGATCACTTGCAGTGTACTGTTTGGGAACCTGTCGTCACCTTTTACATTGAAATGTTGTATATCTGATGATCTTATCTCTTCGATCTGCATCAGAACAAATATGACGCAGATCATTTATAAAGATGTTACATTTTTATGGAATAGATTTGTAAGTTTTTAGTACTCAACATCCACAAACAGCCCAACACCAACCGCAGCAATATGGCTCCATTTATCCTGGCTGGCCTGGCGGTACCAGGTGCCGCCGAATAATTGACAGGAAAAGAAAAGTCCTTTTGTATCACCAAGGTCTTTGATCCATTCTATAGAAACAAAAACATCTTCATCAACGAACAAATATAATTTAGAAAGATCAACTTCCACTAAACCTGTTTTGCTTGTTGGTTGTACAAATAAACTTTTAGTGAGGATGTTTTCCCCGGGCTTTCCGTCTTTAGTTGTTTTATAAATATTCACACGAAAGATCAAACTATCGTAAATATTCCTCACAATGTTGAATGATAGTTTTTTCAGTTGCGTCTCTTTGTGTTTGATGTTTAATTTCACGCCCATTTCACAACCGAGTGTGTTCGAAGTAAAGCCACAGGTCGACACTTTTGTTGTAGTTTCATTACCAAGGACTTTGTGTTTTGTTTTTTTAGGCTTTACAGCGACTTCCGATAGGTTATATGCCGCTTCAGAAAGATACAGAACAGGCGTGTTCATCAGTTTTTTTAAATAAATGTCTTTGCTTTTATATCCAAGAATTGAGATCCTTATTTTTTCATTCATTAAACTGTCCGGTACATTCAAAGTAAATTCACCTTTTTCATCTGTAACTGTTCCAAAAGCTTTAGAAACAATACCTGCATTGGCAAACATCACAGGCGCTTTGCTTGCACTATCAAGTACTTTACATTTTATAATGGTTTGAGAATTTACTGTACCAAAAAAGATCAGGAAAAAGTAAGTTAAAAAAATGCGCATAGTCGTAATTTAGGGTAAGACGCACTAAGGTATGAAAAAGTTACAGCCCCCGCTTTAATTAAAAGCAGGATTCGTATTCGTTCTCATTGGCGTTTACCCAAGCCAATTAGCCAGAGACTTTATTGAACTCTTTTCCATAGGTGAGCCTTTTCCATACCCATTCGAGCGGCCCCATGTTAAAGTAGTGCATCCAAATGTTGGAGTAGGTAATTTGTAATAACCAGATACAGCAAACAAAAATAAACATACCCGTTGCATCGTATTCGCCATAATGCCCCAGGCCAAAACCAAAAAAATAAAGTGAACACAGAACAGTTTGCATGATGTAATTTGTAAAAGCCATTCTGCCTGTATTGGAAAATAAATTCAAAAACGGTTTCATAAAGTTCACTTTGCAGAATAGCATGAATGTGGCTGCATAGCTAACGGTGAGCAATACTCTGGCAGGCATTTCGAAGCACAAAGCGCTGCAGGGCCGCCAACTGTAGGTGTACCATAATTCTTCAACTGTTTTTGCCTGAACTTTCATCGAGAAGATCATTAACGCCCAACCAAGCGGAATTCCAATAAAGGTTAAGAAACGGTATGTGTTCAATTTTAAACGGTACTCAAAGAATCCCAGCTTAAATAAAGCCATGCCTAGTAATATCATCGCAAACGACTCATAAAAACCCTTGTAAAATCCTTTCGACTGTCCTTTATAAATATCGCCGAAATGATCTTCAAAGATGGTGCTATAACCCGATCGGTGAATGTTGTTTTCTTCGGTAATGTCTTTCACTAATTCATCTATCGTCTTCTTTGGAAAAGGAATATGATGATCCAAAATATCCTGAAATTCTTCACGTGTCTTTTTTTGTTCTTCAGTTAATTTTTTTCCTTCTTTTAATAATTTGGTGGTTTGTGTATACACAACAGATTTTTCTTTGTTAGCTGAGTAGTGCATGCTGCTTTTAAAAGTGAAAATGGCAAGGAAGAGAAACGAGATACATAGCATATACCGCACGCGCATATTGCGGAATGCAAATAGTAACAATCCGCATAAAGCGTATTCATATAAGATATCTCCGGTCCATAATAGCAAATAGGCATCGATCAATCCAAACAATAACATCCAAATCATGCGCCGGAAATAAGCATCTGCAACTTTTATACTGTTGTCGTGCTTGTTCCGGATGAATAATATTAATCCGGCTCCGAATAGAAGCGTAAACAATCCACGCATTTTTCCGTTCAGCACCACGTTGGCTGAGTTGAAAATAAAACCATTGAGGGTAAATTGATGGCGGATAGCATCGTTCCAGGTAATAAGGAATTCATTGCCTGCAAAAGCGGTGATATTCATTAATAAGATGCCTAGCACAGCGATACCGCGCATCACATCCATGGCATAATTACGGTTGTTGGGCTGAACAGAAGCAATGGCTTGCATAAAAGGCTTTAACTGATATACGCCGCTTTTGTGATTGGTTGCATGAAGGAGATCTTATTATTTTTAGTAGATTTGTTAGATGAGCAGGAAGATCCATTTTGTTGTAATTCTTTTATGTTTTGTGTTGAATACTAAAGCACAGATCGTTCCGCCCTATATTCAATATTTTGATTCGGTGAATTGTACAGGATGGACACATGGCGCTTTAGCTGGTAATGATGACTGGCAGCGCGGTGCCCCTTCAGGTGTATTTCTTAATAATGCTTCTTCAGCTCCGAAAGTATGGGGAACAAATCTTGCAGGGTATGTTACCTCTTCAGGGTCTGTAATGTTTCTTGCTACTCCAGGCTTTGACCTTTCCAATCTTTCGAAGGTATATTTACTTACGTTTTCACACAAATATCATAATTTCGGCTCTTCAGCTTTCGGAGGAAATATAGAATATTCGACCGACGGTGGCGTCACCTGGAATGTATTGAATGGAACTTCTACTCAAAAGGTAGGTTGGTATAACACAACCTCATGTGCAGGATTAAGCGGACAGCCTGCCTGGTCTTTCGATTCGTATTCCGTTTATAGTAATCCTGCACATAGTTTGATCTCCTTGCAAGGACAATCTGACGTTAGGTTCAGATTTAAATACGGAGGTACTTCATTAAGCTTGCCTGATGGATGGATGATAGATGATTTTAGTGTGATAGAAAATGTTCCTGACATTGTAGCAACACCGGGTATTCAATATAATGGTACCAAGAACTTCTCTCAATTTGATGTGGTTACAAATATTAATTATAACGGACTCCCCACAACTACTTTTAGCAACACAACCAATTATTATTTTTCTTATGATTCAATTTATGATGCAAGTGATGCTTTGCTTGGAACAAAAGGTCAGAATGTAAGTTCAAGTATAGCGGCGTATACCAGAACTTTTACCATGCTTCCCAATTTACATGCCCGTGATTATTGGGTATTCTATAAACATGATGCATTGAATAACCTGAGTGAATTTGATGAGACCAATAACCTGGGAGTTATGAAGCTGCATCTCGATACTGTTTTTTCTGTTCCTGAATTAGTGGAAGATTTTGAAGGGCCAAAAGATTATTGGAAAGCTTCAACGCCATCCCCGCCTTTGGTATGGCAAAAAGGATATAGTAATGTTCACCAGATAGAAGGACCGCACTCAGGCAATAACAGTTGGTTTATACAGAATCCGAAATATACAGGTTTCACGGTTTATGATCAATACTTAGAGAGTCCTTATATGGATCTGACACCTGCTAACAACAATTATATTTGTTTTTGGTATCGTTCAAAAATGTCATATACAACAAGTCCGTCAAAATTAAAGATGGAACTTTCAACTACCAGTACTTTCCCGTCTTATACATCAACTCTTACCATACCAATGCCGAGATTCAATGATTGGGATTGTAATTGTCAGTCATTAACTTTTATGAATGGACAAAATAATGCCAAATTAAGATTTACACACCAGGATGGATTGACCTATGCCTTATTCAACCAGAATATGAATGTTGATGATATATTTATAGGCCAACCGAAACCTGACCTTTCTATAGAGCATAAAAATATTTTACACACACCCACAACATTGTCATCAGATACATTATATTATGAGTTTTTTAATTCAGGCCCTACAACTGCACCTCTTTCAACCACTGAATTCTATTGGTCGGCTGATAGTTTATTAGATGCAGGGGATCTTTTATTAGGTTCAGTTTCTGAAGCTACAGTTGGAGCATTAGGTTATAGAAAGGCAAAATATGTTTATACAAAACCAACAACCGGACAGGGCATTTATTTTATTTTGTATAAAGTGGATGCAACTGCTTCGATCGCCGAGATGCGTGAAACAAATAATGTCGGTTATTATAAATTAAAACAGGACCCTATTATCCCCTTGCCATATTACAATGATTTTGAAACACAATCTACAGGCTGGTGGCACAATGCCTCGATCGGAACAGATAACTGGCAACTCAGTACGCCTTCAGGAACTTTTCTGACAAGCGCCTTCTCAGGAAGCAAAGCCTTCAATACTACCAAAACAATTCCTATGCCAAAAATGTCGAGGATGCACTTGTATACTCCTGTTTTTGATTTTACTACCCTCTCAAGTCCTGTTATAGAATTTGATATGAAGCTTCATAAAGGAGGAGGTTGTCATTGCTTCGACGGTACGATGAATTTGAGTTATTCAACTGATGGGGGCGCGACATGGAAAGTAGCAGATACATTAAATCGTTCATATAATCGTTGGTATAATGCTTTCGATTATTCGGATTGGGGAGGCGTAGATCAGGTAATGTTCTCGAATTATTCACAGTTATTTTATAAGGGAACGGAAAATGTTTTCGTAAATATAGATCAGTATAATAGCAGGGATGCAGACCGTAATACCCGGTACATATTAGATGTAGCCCAATTGGCCGGATTCCCTCATGTACAGTTTCGGTTCAATATAGCAAATGCTGCAAATGATACAACAACCGCCTGGACTCCAATTCCGGGTGAAGGCGTTACTATAGATAATTTCAGTATACGTCAAAAATTCATAGATCTTGTAGTGCCTTACAAGAAGGCGATGATGATCAGTAGCCTCAGTCCGAAAATAAAATTCAACATGTCCATCCGTAACGTAGGCAATTATATCAGTTCAACAGCAATAAACAAATACTATGTTTCGGCAGATAGTTTATTGGACGCTTCGGATTTTTATTTGGGAGCAGATACGATCCCTTATATTATGCCTGATATGAAGCGTTATATCAACCGTGCCTTTAATGCTCCTTCTTCGCTTTTATCTTACAAATATTTCATTTATGAAATTGATGCTACGAATCTGAACGCAGAGAGTAATGAGATTAATAATACGGGTTTTTGGCCATTGGCAATAGATAGTGTTTCAACCTATCCATATTTTGAGAATTTCAATGATTCAACAGTTAACGGCTGGCATGAGTATTTAAGCGATCAATATACGGGAGCCATAAGAATGGATCAATGGCGTTTCAGGAATAAAACAGCACCCGCAGAACCTCTTTATCAATCACAAATTGTTTCGAACCAAATGTTCACTGATAGGATCAATTCAGGCATGCCATCAAGCTTTGTCCCGTTCTGGAATTTAGAAAGCCCTGCTTTTGATTTCACAAATTATAATTCACTTGAATTAAGTTTTAAGGCGTTCGTATGGGGTAATTCATTTTCAGGTACGGGAGGAAATTTTCAATATTCTTTGAATGGCGGTAATACATGGACTGTTTTAAATTATACAACGGTCACACAGGCGTACAATTGGTATAATAGCGCAACGCTTTCATCATTGGGTGGTGCTGGTTGGACAAGTTTGATGGCATTACCTGCATTGCTTGATTCTGTTTGGTTCGATCTTAATTTTTTATCAGGCCAGCCTAACGTTATGTTTAAGTATAAATTCCGCTCAAATTACGTTGGTGCTGCTGGATTACCACAAGGTATGCGTATCGATGATTTTAGGATCACTGGTAATTCTGTTCCAACAGGAGTTAAAAATGAACAGGCAGGCTTCACCTCTATCTATGCGTTTGAAGATAATCTATATGTTAACTACGGAATATTGAACGATCCTACAAATCATTATACCTTAACCATAACAAGTTTGCTGGGTCAGAAAGTTTATTCAATACCCGTCGAATTAAATAAAGGCGCTAATGAATTTATATTGCCGGATCAATTAACAGATGGTATGTATCTTATTGATCTCACGAACGGAAAAAATAATTTACAGCAAAAGATCGTGGTGGTTAAATAAGTCCTTATGCAAACGCAAAGTAAACTCCCAAATATAGGCACTACAATTTTTACAATAATGAGCGGGCTTGCCCGTGAGTACAACGCGATCAATTTGTCGCAAGGCTTTCCTGATTTTGGTTGCGATCCTCATTTGTTGGACTTGGTTCAAAAGTATATGAGTGCCGGATTTAATCAATACGCGCCTATGCAGGGCATCATCCAGTTACGTGAACGTATTGCTGAAATAATAAGAAATTGTTACAACGCATCTTATAACCCCGATACAGAGATTACAATTACAGCAGGAGCAACTCAAGGAATTTATACTGCGATAGCCGCTTTCATACACAAAGGTGATGAGGTCATTGTTTTTGAACCGGCGTATGACTGTTATGTACCGGCGATCGAAGTGCATGGAGGAGTAGCAGTGCCTTTGCAACTATGTTATCCTGATTTTAAGATCAATTGGGAAGAGGTAAAACAAAAAGTAAATCCACGTACGCGGATGATCATTATCAATACGCCCCATAATCCAAGCGGAACAGTATTGAATGAGAATGATCTTAAAGAGTTGCAAAGCATAGTTACCGGTAAAAATATTTTAGTGGTCAGCGATGAGGTGTATGAACATATGGCTTTCGATGGCAAGCCTCATCAAAGTGTTGCCCGCTATGAGGAATTGAGAAAGCAATCTTTTATTATTTCATCATTCGGAAAAACGGTTCATACCACCGGGTGGAAGATCGGTTACGTGGCAGCACCAAAAGAGCTAATGGCGGAATTCAGAAAAGTTCACCAGTTCCTTGTGTTCGCAGTGAATCATCCGTTCCAACTAGCATTAAGTGATTTTTTAGCAGAGCAAAAGAATTATATGGAACTGAAAAATTTCTACGAGAAGAAAAGAAATTATTTCCGGAACCTGATCTCCGGCTCACGTTTTGGAATAGAACCCTGCACAGGAACTTATTTCCAATTGCTGAATTATAAAAAGATCTCTGAAGAAAAGGATACTGAATTCGCTATCCGCTTAACGAAAGAGAAAAAATTAGCAAGCGTTCCGCTTTCTGTTTTTTATTCAAAACAAACAGATAACAAGTTGTTGCGGTTCTGTTTTGCAAAAAAAGACGAAACACTTGAACAGGCAGCAGAGATCATAAACTCTCTTTAGGATACGGATGTGATCGTTTCGGAAGCATGAGATCATTTGAGTAATTCTTTCTGAGAATAGTATTTCCCATTCAGGATAGTCCCTTCAACTTTAGAAACATTGTCTATATTTTCCAAAGGATTCGCATTAAGTAATAGCAGATTAGCTTTTTGTCCGACGGCTATACTTCCCCAACTTTTATCTTCTTTAAAATAAACAGCAGCATTTAAAGTTGCAGCTTTTAAGATCTGGTAATTCGTTAGCCCTGCCTGTTTATATAATTTCATTTCTTCCACCATTGAAAAGCCGGGAACATTAAAAAACCCATCGTCAGGACTTAACAACATCAACACACCGTCATCAGTCATTTTTTTGAAAACGCGGTTGAAATCTGAAAATTGTTTTTGATAAGATGCTTTGTATTTGGTCTCAAAATTATCTCCCATTTGTTTTTGTGTGCCTGACACTGCTTCGCTGTATTCTTTCATCCATTCATCACTAACTTTTTTAGAAACGTGTTGCATGCCATTCCGTTTTAATAATTCTTCATTAGTGAACCGGAAAGAATAAACATGATAGAATGAAAGTGTAGGGCATAGCGCCGTTTGTTTTTCTTTAAGCAATGCAATGTTCTTATTAAAACTCAAAGAGTCTTTCATATAAAGACCAAGAACGGGTTGATAATGTTCAACAGATGTAAAACCTGCATCTACAGATCTCAATAAACTTCGGTTATAAGCATGCCCCGCAATAGACATCTTATTCTTTTTGCAACTTTCAACCAGGTAGTTCATATTAGTTGCATTGATACCACCCAGGTATTTTAAGAAATCATATTTTTTCAATTTTGCGTTGCTGACGATCTTTTCTACACTGTCTTTGGTCCATAAACTATCTTTGTCGCTTAAAACATAAGAAACATAAATGTTTGGCGCAACCTTTTTTTGTGATCTGACACTATCACGCAAAGCCAATTGATATTCTTCGCCGCGCATGCTTCTGATCGTTGTTACTCCTGCAGCTAAATTCAATTTTAAATATTCCTGTAATTGAATAGGGCTTTTTTCATCAGGAAAATGTGCGTGCATGTCAGCTAAACCGGGCATCACATATTTATTTTGACAATCTACAACCGTATAATTCTTCGCATATGGCAGCGATGAGGCGGGAATGATCTTTTCAATCTTTCCGCCTTTAATAAAAACATCACATCCTTTGATGATCGTATTGGTGTTAACCGGAACAACATTCACACCCTGAAGCACGAGGTTTTGTGAAAAGCTTAGTTGTAAGCTAAAAAGAAAAAGTAAAATCAGACGCATGTTTTTAGTAAAGGTAGAAGAAGAACCCGGGCCGTAAAACGGCTTATGATAAATTAACAACTTTCAGCGCTTATCTGAAAAGACAAAAATTATCCGTAAATTTATATGCAATGAAAAAACTGACCCTGATCTTTTTTATGTTTGCTGTTTCACTTTGTGCGCAGGATACGATCCGTTTTACTAATGGGGTCGCAACACCGGTTAAAGTAAATGAGATCGGTGAGACTGAAATAAAATATAACCGCTGGGATAATATTACCGGTCCGGTTTATGTAGTGGCAAAAAGTGAAGTGCGTTATATCCGTTATGTGAACGGAATGAAGGATACGTTCGCAATAGCTAAACCAAAGGTGGATACACCTGTTGCTGAAACGCCCACAAAAGAATTTCCGATTTTTGAATCTCCGGGTTATGTTAATACACCGGTAACACCATCTAATCAGCAAATAGTGATTGTGCGAAAAAAACTATTTTACGATCATCGCGCTTTAAACGATAAAGCCCTGTTGAGCCTGATCAGGAAACATCCTGATCAAGGCATGCAGAATTTAATGTTGAAAGACTTCAGCAAGATAAGCGGATATAAAAATAACAGGACGATCGGTTTATTCTTGTTATATGGAGGCATCGCCACTTCTTTTATCAGTTTAAGCGCAAATTCACCCACTGGTTTTCTGTTAGGAACAGCGGCCGGAATAAGCGGTTCTATTATCGCCATTGTAAACAAAAACAAACGTTATGCTAAGCGCATACAGGTTGCAAGGACTTACAACAATTCATTTCAATAATAAATAGTATACTTATTTACGGCCGGGACATTTTTTACAGCGGTCGCCTTTCTTGTATTCTTTACAACACTTCTTGTGTTTTTTACAAGTCTCGGCAAATGGAGTCATAGGATTGTTCAATTGCCATTTTTGGGATGTCTTGCAAAACTCGATGATCATGTTACAAAGGTCAAAAATTAACAGGGAACTTAACATACCTTAAATAAGGTAATTTGGAGAAAGCCCTAATAAACACGAAATTTGAGTACTTGAAAATACAAGCATTAAATACCTGGATAACAACTGATAATGAACCGCTTATTATAGCAGGACCGTGTGGTGCCGAAACCCGTGAACAGGTTTTGGAGACTGCAAAAACCTTATCACAAATTCCGGTTATACAATTATTCCGTGCCGGTATCTGGAAACCGCGTACCCGTCCGAACTCTTTTGAAGGTGTTGGTGAACAAGGTTTGTGGTGGCTGAAAGAAGTAAAAGAGAAATATAATTTTAAAACTACAGTTGAAGTTGCGAATGCTCATCATGCAGAATTAGCAATGAAACACGGTGTTGATGTGTTATGGATAGGCGCGCGCACAACTGTAAATCCGTTCAGTGTCCAGGAAATCGCTGATGCTATAAAAGGTGTTGATATTCCTGTGATGATCAAAAATCCAATTCATGCTGATCTCCAATTATGGATAGGTGCAATTGAACGGATAAATAATGCAGGCATCACAAAGCTAGCAGCTGTTCATCGCGGTTTTCATTTTTTCGGTAAAAGTAAATACCGGAATAAGCCGATGTGGGAATTGATGATAGAATTAAAAACGTTGTTACCTGAATTGCCTGTTATCTGTGATCCGAGCCACATCAGTGGTAAACGTGAATTAATTCATAACGTAGCACAAAAAGCACTGAATTTAGGGGTGAACGGATTGATGATCGAATCTCATATTGATCCTTCAAAAGCATTAAGCGATGCAGAACAACAATTACAGCCAAACGATCTGAAAGAATTACTGGCAATACTGCAATTCCCGAAAACAATTAGTACAAATGCAGAGTTTGCAAATAAACTGAACAGTTTCCGTGCGATGATAGATGAGATCGATGATGAACTGATCAATCTTTTGAAGAAACGTATCTCTGTTATTGAAGATATTGGCATCTATAAAAAGGAACACAACATCACCGTATTCCAATTAGAACGCTGGCAGGAAATTTTAAGAACACGTTCTCAGTTAGCTGAGAAATTGGGTTTATCACGGCATCATATCGAAAAGTTATGCCAGCTCCTGCATGAAGAATCTATCCGTGTGCAGAATGAAGTGATGAATAAGAAAACAGTGTGACCTCCTCACCCGATTTGATGAATCAAACCAATAAAAATTAATTTAGTTTAAGACTGGTATTGGCAACCACAACATTATCACAAACAACTTCTATAATGTAATTGCCTGAAACAAGCGGATCCATGCCTTCAGCATATAAAACGCCGCTGATCTCTACATTAGCATAATTAAGTGCGGTTTTGCCGGCATAATACCCGCTTGATTTATCGAAATTGAATTTATAATTCTCGTCGTAGTTCTTAGCCATCTCTTTTCCATCAGGAGTGATGATGCGTACGTAAACGGTTTTTTCACCCGGCTTCGCGATCTTATTTTCACTTAGTGTGAAAGATACTTTTATCTTGTCAGCACGCTTGGCTTTATCTGTCACACTTTCTTTTTTACCACCGCTTTTCAGTTTAACTGCAACAGCTTTAACATTGAAACAGGATAGGATAGAACCTTTTTCGATGGTTGCTTTTAATTCGTCTTTCTCTTTGTTCAGGCCAGTGATCTTTTCTTTTTCATTATCCAACGCTTTGATCACTTCCGCTTTTTCAACTCTTAAAGTTTGGTTCAATTGCCCCAGTGAATCAATGGTGTGCACGTAACCGATCATGATCTGTCTTAAGGTCTCGGTCTCTTTTTTCAGTTTCGCGATGATATAAGCATCACCTTTATGCTTTGCGGCCTCTTTAATTAGCTGTTCAATGTAGGCTTTCTTCTCGTCAATTTCTTTTTGAAGTGCCACATCGCTTGTTTTAAGATTATCGTATTCTTTTTGAAGCTCTGCAAGGTCGCTTTGGAGGGTATTTTTCTCTACAAGTACTTTTTCAGTCACTACAATTTGCTCGGCCGCTTTATTTTTTTCCTGCCAGTAAAGCCAAACTGTAACAAGATTACTGCTCATTAACAGAACAATAATGATCCACAGGATCCCACCCTTTTTTTTCTGTTCATTTTCCTGCTCGGCCATAGTGTAAATTTTACTACAAAATTATGTATTTTAGGACTGCTTAAAATTTAATAAATCTTAAATTTAAACAAGCCAATGTGAATTGAATGGGCCTTTGGAACGACTTTATAGCGCTTATTTATCCCAGGAATTGCGTAACCTGCAATAATCCCCTGTTCAAACACGAAAATGTGGTATGTAATCATTGCTATATTTCATTACCGAAGTCCAATTTTCATAGTGAAGAGAATAATGAACTGGAGCGTGTTTTTGCTGGAAGAGTGCCTCTTGTAAAAGCAGGGAGTTACTATATATTTGAGAAGAGCGGGAAGGTTCAGAAGCTATTACATAGCATCAAGTATAAGAACAATAAAGCCCTTGCCGAGCAGGTGGGCGGGTGGTATGCCCGGTCGCTGAAAGACTGCAAGGAAATTGCTGCTTCAGATCTCATTATTCCTGTTCCATTACATCCTAAAAAGCAAAAGCTTCGCGGTTTTAACCAGAGTGAAGAATTTGCAAGAGGGTTAGCGAAGGAATTCGGGATGCCTTTGAGTGCAACTAATTTGGTCCGCAACCAGTTCACCGAAACCCAGACCCGGAAAAATAAATTCGCGCGGTGGGAGAATGTTGAAGGTAAATTTGAATTAAAAGATCCAAAAGCATTAGAAGGAAAAACTGTTTTACTGGTGGATGATGTAATTACCACCGGCGCAACTATTGATGCGTGTTATGAAGCAATGAAAAATGTACCTGGAATCAAAGTTTCCGTGTTGAGTTTAGCTTACGCAAAGAGAGATTAGGCACGAATATTTATTGTATATTTATTGAATATGAGATTTTTTTATTTTTTCGCTTTGTTTACCAGTATATTGTCAGCCCAGGTTCCAACCGCAGGTTTAATAGGTCAATGGCCTTTTAGTGGAAATGCTAATGATATTGTAGGCACAAATAACGGAACGGTTTTTAGCGCTACTTTAACCCCTGACCGGTTTGGAAATCCAAACTGTGCTTATAAATTCAATGGAAGTACCAGTTATATCTTAATGGCTAATGCTGGTCTCACCGGAACAGTATCAAGGAGTGTTTCTTTTTGGGCTAAACGTTCTGTAAGCTCAGGTTTGCAATGTGCTTTTGATTATGGAACGCCGGGATGGATCAGTTCATATCACATACTCTTTGATTACAGCTGTGCAGGAATAGGTTTTGATAACGGTAGCACTTTCCAGACCCGCGGTAATACTAATTTAGCGAATAATAACTGGCACCATTTTGTAGTTGTTTATGATGTATCAATCAGTAATATGATGAATGACATGATCTATTATATTGATGGAGTTCCGATGTCTTCATCAGTTACTTGCGGCGGAAATGATTTTATCAATAGTGGGGCTACTTATCCTATCACCATAGGAAGAACAGCAGATGCGCCATCGAGACATTTTAACGGCGATCTTGATGATTTCTTTTTTTATAACCGTGCTTTAACACCAACAGAGGTTTTAGCCCTGTACAATGACATGTCATGTGCTGGTCTTCCCGCAGCACCGGGTGCTATAAACGGAAATGCTGTAGTGTGTGCCGGCTCAACTGTTGTTTATAGTGTTAGTCCTGTACCCGGCGCAACTTCTTATACCTGGACATTACCGGGTGGATGGACAGGAGTTTCAACTACTAACTCAATTTCGGTAACCGTGGGTTCTTCGTCGGGACAAATAGGAGTGGCAGCTAAAAATTGTTGCGGAGGTTCGCAGCCTGTAACATTGGATATAAGTGTTTCTTCGTGTACAGGCATTAACGAAATTAAGAATGGTGATCCTGATATTGGAATTTTTCCCAATCCTAATCCGGGAATTTTTTATTTGAATGAAAGTCTTAATGGAATAACAGAACTTAAAATAGTCAATGTTTTAGGCCAGGAAGTTTTTTCAAAGACTATAGAAGATCCTCACAGAAAAATAGAAACGAAACTTTCTGATGGAACCTATTTTGTGAATTTCTATCACGAAAAGGTGTTGCGATCAATCCAACGGTTAGTTGTTGTGAACGAATAAAAAAAGCCCTGATAAAGACAGGGCTTTTTTATTGATTAAGTTTTTGTAAGTTTGTTTTAATGCCTTTACGGATAAAACACATCCATCTTTTTTATTTAATTAACCTGTTTGTTTGTTGCAAAGCTATTTGGGCCCAGGAACCATTTCTCTATCATTATTCCACTAAGGATGGTTTAGGCAGCCGCGAAGTGCATCATATTTTCCAGGATAGTAAAGGACTTATGTGGTTTTCTACTGATGGAGGTGTCACACGTTACGACGCTAATACTTTTAAAAATTTTACAGCATACAACGGGCTCCCCGATAATACTGTATTTGAAATCATGGAAGATAAAACCGGCAGGTTATGGTACCGAACTTTTACCGGGGGGATCGGCTATATTTTTAATGATACAGTTGTTTCTGTAAAAGCAAATAAAAAGATCATTGAATTTCAAGGAAGCGGCATCTTGCAATCATTTGCTATCGACGACAATGGTAGTGTATGGCTCGGAAGAGCTGCGACGGACGGATGTTTTTTTATTAAGGTGAACCCACCCTATAATGAACAAAATGTAACTAAAGTTGTCTCAAAAAATGTTGAAAGGAACGGCATAGATGCTCTTATTATTAATAATAGAGTTGTTTTTGCAGATAATAGAAACTTTGTTGCTACCCCTTCAAATTATATTGTTCCTTATGAATTGTATATAACCTACAATAATAAAGTTGTGATCGCTGACACGTTCCCGTCAATAGAAACCAATTCACTGGTAAAAATGTTTTTCAACGACGGAGAAGTGATCTATGGTTCAGGAAAGTACCTGAGGAAATATGATCTGCAAACACAAAAGAAGTTAATAAAAATTGTAGATGATCAGATCATAACATGGCTTATTGATGATAAAAAGCTCCTTTTAGGCTCGAGGATCAATGGTGTAAAAGAGTATGGATCTTTTTCAGCTCAGGTTGAGTGTAATTACTTAAAACATCATAGCATTACAGCCGTTAAGAAAGATCTTAATGGTGGCTATTGGTTCGGGACACTTGAAAATGGGGTGTATTACTGTCCGGATAAAAATTATAACCGTATACGGATCTTAAAGATTGAGAGTGAAAAAACAGAAATAAATGCGTTCACAAAATTAAGTGATACTTCTTTATTAATTGGAACAAAATCAGGAAATGTTTATATGTTAAGACTTTCCGATGGCAGAACATCAGAGAATCTGGTTTATACAAATGGTGACGATGGTTCTGTTTTAGGATTTATAAAATTGAATGGATCGAAGTTACTTATATGCAACAGTTCGGTTCTTTCAAGCAGTTTATTTGATGTCTCCGGTAAATTGAAATTTCTTAATAAGGTAACCCGGTATAAATTCTTTTGCAAAGCAGGTAAATATTATGCTGGGCATAACATTAAGAGTGTTTATTTGATCGATACCGGGAGTTTTGAAAAGGTAAAGGTTTTTGAATTCCAGGAGCGGATCAATTCTATAGCACATGATCCGCTGCAAAATATATTATATGTAGCCGGAGTTCACGGGTTACATAAATTGAATGTATTAAAAGATAAATTTGAAAAAACCGGACCGGAATGCAGGATTGATAATTTGCTGTGTGATAAAGAGTATTTATTTATGGCAACAAAGTCAAATGGTTTGATCATCAAAAAGGACGAGACGTATGATACGATATCTGTAAAGGAAGGCCTTTTAAGCAATATTTGCCGAAAGGTGTTTTTAAATAAAGATGAAATTTGGCTGATAACTTATTCCGGTTTAAGTCGTATAAAGTATAAAGGGTATAAACATTATACTATAACAAATTACGCATTCGCTGATCATGTTTTTCCTGAAGGGCTGGAAGAAATTGAGTTCATCGGAGATTCCTTGGTTTTTTTCGACAAGAATGACCTTTGTTTTTTTCCTTTATCAAAAAAAGAAGTTTTGCACCAGCCTTTCAGTATCAAAAGTATTCTGGTAAACGGAATCGAGTTACCTCGTTCAAAAGATTTAAATCTCGAGTATTATCAAAACAATGTACAAGTAGATTTTGCAGCTTTGTTTTATAGTAACAATAATGTAGTATTATACAGATATAAATTCACGGGGGATACAAATTGGGTATATTCAACAAAATCTAATTTAAATTTCCCGTCTCTTTCCTCCGGCACTTATTTATTAAAACTTCAGGCACGTAATTATAACGGCGAGTGGATAGATTGCGAATCCGCACTTACAATATCTATTAGCAAACCTTTTTGGGCTAGGTGGTGGTTCATAAGCCTTATAACTTTGCTGCTAGTATCCTTGATCGCTTTGTCGATCTATAGCAGATATATAAAGGCTATTAGTAAAGAGCGAAAGAAAAACGAAATGCAGAAAAGAATGTACGATCTGGAGATGCAGGCGGTAAAAGCACAAATGAATCCTCATTTTATTTTTAACGCTTTAAATACTCTTCAGCGTTATATTCTGGAGGAGGATACCGATAACGCACACGATTACTTAACAAAGTTTTCGCGGTTGTTGAGGAAGATGCTGGAGAGCAGCACAGCCGAATCAATAGTATTGGCTGAGGAGGTCGAGATCCTGAGGAACTATATCGAAATAGAGAAACTGAGGTTTAAAGGATTGTTTAATTATGAGATAATAAATAGTATTGACAACTTTGAAAATGTAAAGATCCCTTTTATGCTTATACAACCTTTTGTTGAAAATGCAATATGGCACGGTTTAATGCCTAAACAGGGTGAGCGATATTTGAAAATAAATTTTTCTGAATTGGATGCTCATCGTATCTTGTGTTTTATAGAGGATAACGGAGTTGGCAGAGGTTTTAAAGCTAAAGAAGAAAACACTTTAAAGAAGAAATCATTAGCAACAGAATTTATAAAGCAGCGTTTAGATTTACTGGAAAAAATAATGGGGATTGAATGTGGGATGCAAATTATAGATAAAAAAGATGACTCAGGTAATAGTTTGGGAACTAAAGTAGAAATTGTGATACCAAAAATAAAATGATATGTTACACGCTTTAATTATAGACGACGAAGAGAACGGAATAGTTAGTTTGGGACTTTTACTAAAGAAAGTAGCGCCTCATATAAAAATTGTTTCCACAACAACCAGTGCAACGAGGGGAGTTATTCTCATCAATGATTTTCGTCCGGATATAGTTTTCCTTGATATTAATATGCCGAACCTTACCGGTTTCGAATTATTGGAGAAGATCGAATTTAAAAAGTTCCATTTGATCTTTACAACTGCTCATCAGGAGTATGCTTTGAAAGCTATTAAAAAAAGCGCAGTGGATTATTTATTAAAGCCGGTAGGAAAAGATGATCTGATAAAAGCCATTCAGAAAGTAGAGAAGAAAATAACGGAAAATGAGAAAGTGCCGGATATTTATATGCTATTGAAAGATCTTGGAGAGCAGCAAAAGCAAAAAGTGGCTATACCTACTAAAACCGGCATTGATCTGGTGTCTGTAGATGATATCATGTATATAGAAGCTAATTCGAATAGTGCGGTGGTCACATTTAATAATGGCGAGCAAACCCCGACTTCGAGGTCATTGAAAGAATTTGAAAATCATCTTTCGGATAATATTGCCTTTATCAGGGTTCAGAATTCGTTCATTATCAATGTTCACAGAGTAAGTAAATATGTGAAAGAAGACGGAGGCTATGCTGTAATGCAGAACAAAAAATCCATTCCTGTTTCAAAACAAAAGAAAGAAGAGTTTCTAAAACGAATTAATCTGGGAGCGGAATAAATTTATTTTCTGCTTTAACTTCCTCTTTCCCATTTCATAGCATTAATAAAAGTGAGACTTTACTTTTCAAAAAAAGTGAGAAAATACCTATTTAATTTTCCAAAACAGATCCGCACTAAAATTCCAACCACTTATTAATTTAAAAGCAAGAACCGCATGGTTTTTGTTTTTTGTTTTTTGGGATGGATATAGTTTTAGGAAAAAATTTAAACTTTATTAATTATGAAAAAGAAAATCATTTTATTTAGCGTATTGGCATTTGCCTCAATAGCACAGGCTCAGATTTATACTCCTTCAGGAGCAGTTCTTAGCAATTCAGGAGGCAATAGCGTTGGTATTGGTACGAACACCCCGGTTGAAAAACTCGATGTTAACGGTAACGTTATGATAAGAGGAACACATTTAGTCTATAATTCACAACATGGTGTTATTGATTGGGGAAGTGGTGGATTTGGTGACCTTTGGTTTAGAAGGATTAATAATGGGGTCATAGGAAGCTATACTGATCTTGCCCATTTTAAGTATAATGGAAATCTGGCCATCGGTGGGGGACACGATCCTTTAGCAAAGATTCATATTCAAAGTGCTGTGGAAAGAGAAAGCTTCCGAATTTATCTTAATGGAGTATATGGTAGTTATTTGAATCTATGGCATTCTTCAGGCGGTTCTGCTGTTGATCCGATTGGAAGCGGTACGTTATTTCTGGGATACGATCAGGCTACTGCCGTACGTATCGGTGGTAATTATAGCAATGGAACAAATCCATATAGTAAATTAGGTATCGGAGTTCCTGCCGCATCAAATATAGATGCTTTTGCTCATATTCAAACTCCGGATGTTGCATGGCATGGAATTTTATTAGATCATAGATCTACAACAGCATGTACAGCACAAGAAATAAGGGTTAAAAATGCTGCAAGCAAAGCTTTAGTTGTATCAAATTACGTTTCAACTCCAATTGATGTCTTCAGAGTACTTGGTGATGGAAAGGTTTGGTGTACTGAAGTAAATGTACAGGCAACTCCTTTTCCGGATTATGTTTTTGATAAAGAGTATAAGTTAATGAGTCTTGATAAGCTTAGCGAATATATTAAAGAAAATCACCATTTGCCAAATGTTCCTACTGCTAAAGACGTTGAATCCAATGGAGCGAATTTAGGTGAATTAAGCAAAATTCAAATGGAAAAAATCGAAGAATTAACACTTTATATACTGGAGCTTAAAAATGAAATGAAGGCTTTAGAAGAAAAAGTTGAACAGTCGAAGGAGAATAGAAAATAAGGCTAGCCCTTATTTAGATCGAAGTATTCATAATTTAAAAAAAAAGAAATGAAGAAAATCCTTATATTAATACTACTAATCCCAATTGCGACTTGTTATGGACAGTTGGAAATAAAAGTTCCAAAAGAACGTATAATAAAAGCTGATGAAGCAAAAAGGATGTACGAGTTTATTCCGGGTAGAGAATTGTCTCATAACGAAATGGTTAATTTCTGGTCTAGTGATTTAGTAAAAACTAATAGTGATGTAAAACCTGTGTATGAAACAGTCAACACGGATAATTCTGGAAACGAACATTATATTTATAAACAATTCTTTAATGGAACAGAAATAGAAAATGAGTGCTTGGTTGTTCACAAAAACAAAAAGGAGAGCACTGTGTCTATTACTGGAAAATTATCTACCATTAAAGGTGCTGTTTTATCTCCGGCAATCAACGAAGAGCAAATTAACTCCAAGATCAGGAACATCTTTAGCGATTCGGAAATTGACTATTCGATGATTAATATTATGAATCAGAATAGGACAAAAAACAATTCAAAGTTAATTTTTCCAAACTCTTCCTTGGTCTATTTAAAGACAGGTGAAGATTACAAATTGGTTTATAAAACAATTGTAAGTGTTAAGGAACCTTATAACAATTGGCAAATTTACGTGGATGCCGTTACTGGAGAAGTAGTAAAGAAAAACAGCCTTGTAAAAAGTTGTTTTGGAAAGCGTGATGAAGTTATTACTGAAAAAACTGAATCAAAAGGCCCCTTTGATGTTACTTCATGTAGTGGAAGTTGTTATCCGGGAACAGGGAATGCTTTATATTACGGAAATGTTTCAATCAATACTGGGAAGTACCAAGCAAACATGTTTGATTGCAAGTATCGTCTTTTTAATAATTGCGCCGGCGCCGATATACACACACGCGATGCTGGAGATGTAGCTGGAGAAATTTCCGATCAGGATAATGACTGGCAATGGATGGAAACACGACCGGGAGTTACGGCTCACTGGTGCGCGTATATGGCATTTAATTACTTCCTTACTAATTTTTCTAGAAATAGTTTTGATGATCAAGGCAGTAAATTAGATGTTTTTGTTAATGGTAACGCATGGGGTGTTAGTAATGCAGCCTGGACAGGAATTAATATTCATTGTGGAACGGGGGGTGAAAGTGGAGTATCATATGATGATATTACAACTCTTGATATATTGGGCCATGAGTATACTCATGGAATTGATGAGAGCTCAGCGAATTTGACCTATCAAAATGAATCTGGAGCATTATCTGAATCTTTTGCAGATATGTTTGGTTCAATGGTTGAAAATTATGCAAAAACAAATTTTTTGTCTGGCACAGGAAATTATACTCAAGGAGAAGATGCCTATCATCCCAATTGCGGTGCACTAAGAAACATGGCTAATCCTAAACAATATTGTCAGCCGAATACACATGGAGGCCAATATTATTATTGGGGGCCTAATGATTTTGGAGGGGTACATACAAATAGTGGGGTAGGTAATTATTGGTTCTATTTGTTGGCAGAAGGTGGTTCAGGGATAAATGATAATAATTCAAGTTATTGCGTGAAAGGAATTGGAAGACAAAAAGCGGCAGCTATTGCATATTCAACACTCATTAATTATTTGCCTGCATATAATGGCGTACCTGATTACTATGATGCGAGGGTCGAAAGTATAAATGCCGCTCAAGCTCTTTATGGGAATAATTCTGAAGAAGTTGCATCGGTTACAGCAGCTTGGTATGCCGTTGGAGTAGGAATGGATTATACCGGATCAATTGACATAAAGAATTTTAATGTCAGTTCCACATACACAAAAAATTACTTCCATAAAATAGCATTAAGTAACGTTAATGTTAATAGTGGCGGTAACCTTAATGTTTCATCAGCAACTGGTATAAAAGCAACGAATTTTAAGTCTTATGCTGGAAGTACAAGTAAACTTCATATTGCGTTAGGCTGTACACAAAACGGAAAATTATTTGATACTCAGGTATTGAACCCGATCAAGAATAAAAATGAAGAGATTGGTGCAATAATAGAAGAAAACTCACTTTTTAAAGTGTTCCCAAGTCCAAACAATGGAAGCTTTACCGTAAAATTTGATGGCAAAGGGGAAGGTGTCCTTGAAATAAGAAGTATACTCGGGCAAATTTTGTATTCAGAAAAAACACAAGGCGAATTGTTAAAGGAAATTAATCTGGGACAAGAAGTAAAATCAGGAATGTACTTTGTAGTTTTTGACGATCAAAAAGGAAATAAATATAGACAAAAATTTATTAAGGAATAATATTTTTAAGTACCCCAGTCGTTAAGCAAACTTAGTTGAACAATAAAAGAAATTGAGATGCTTGTATAGCGCGTAAAATAATAAATTAATTATGAAAAAGATATTTCTGATTCTCATTATAGTTTCTGCATTAATTAAAAAGAATACCGCTCAAACTTACAGGCAGTTGTTTGATAAAAAAATACAACAAACAGGCTCTTTTCGGCCGGGATATTCCTTTTGGAGCATGGCGGACACTAAGCAAGGGATTAATTCAGAGGTGATGGTAGCTTGTCTTACTATGTATAAGGCAACAAAAGACCTTAAGTATTTACATGAATTTGTTATATACGCTAAAAGAATGATGGATAGACGCGATGACTACATTACCTCTACCACATTTATAGCAGGGTTACCACTTGTCTCTGGCCCTGGCCCTGATGACCCTGATTGTGACGTTTCTTTTGGAGAGCTTCTAACTCAAGTAGACTATCCAGCATGGAGTAGAGCTATGGATACTCCTGATGAAGGATGTATACTTTACCCTCATTTTATGGATACGGGAGGAAATGTTTATCCTCTAGCTCAGTTTGTATTGTTACTTCTGGATGATAATAGTCTAAGATTAATTAATCTACCTACTGAAGCGGCTTCTTCTAATATTACTACATTCGGAGGATTTGCCGACTGGCTTGAAGCTAATATTTATCAATCTTTAGATTGGCAAATAGCCAATGACTGGAGTAAAAACAGATTTGGATGCTCTCCTTCCCTGGCATTCGTTTCAAAAATTGATGGTTGGCGTGGTATCAATCAGCAATGTGCGATGGGCAGATCTTTGGTGCTTATGTACGAAGTTGCAAATCGTAAGTATTCATTAAATCCCTCATACTATTCACAAAAGAAAAATGAATACATTTCAAAAATTGATGCCATTGCTCAAGCGTTGTGGATGGATGTACAGTGTAGCAGCACAGGAAATTCATATGTGGGTCCTAGTCCCGGTTTACCCTGGTACACTTGGCGCCACGGGTGGTATGGTGAATCCTTCTGTCAAGATGTTTTGATTGAGGATATTGCTCATGCCCCTCTTGATGAAGAATTTGCTGAATTATGTTATAAATATCTTCCAACGCAGATTGATACTCCGTTTGGAGAATCCGATATGCAAAAATTTGCTAATGGATTTGCATATAGAATGGTTCCGCAACCACTCATAGTTAAAATGAACGTTTTTGGCAGTAATATCGATTGTGATCAAAAGTGTAACACAACCAATGCGAATATTCGGGAAAACTATCATATATGCGGCGGATATTCAATTTTATCGCAATACAACAAACAAATTTACCAGGGGATAAGCGACTTTTTTGTACCGGATAATAATAATTATTTTGCTGATCAAGATGCTACAATAACCCTTAAAACCTATGCTGGGCTTGCTTTACATGAAAATCTGTTTAATCCAATAGCAGCGTGGGGTGGCGGAAATAGAAGCGGTTATCCATATGAATCAGTTGCAACTTGGCGCAATTCTACATCCGGTGATTTTAATAACGATGGTTCTGATGAATTCGCTGCCATGAACTCTAATAGTTCGGGTCAATTATGTATTTATTATCTTTCTTCAAATAACGTTATTACTTCTCTTGCCAATAAAATGCCCGCTGATTATACAGATCTTGCCGGCGGAAATTTTGATGCTAATAATCCCGGCGATGAAGTAGCGGTATTCAGTAGTTCAACAAATACCTTGACTTTGCTCAAAGTTAACAATGGAAATATAATTACTCCTAGCTGGTATTTTACACCTCCAGCCCCTATTGTTTCAGTTAGTTCGGGCGATTTTAATAATGATGGAATAGATGAACTCGTTCTTTTAAGCAATAGTATGGTTTATATCTATCAAATTCTATCCGGTAATTTTCCTAACTTAATAAATCATTTTCCGGTTGCGGGTTTCAGTAAAGTTACAGTTGGTAAATTTGAGGGAGGGACTACCTATGAATTTGCGCTTCTCAAAACTACGGGTGAGATCAGAGTCTATAAATCAGTTGGAGGAAATATTTATAATAATATTTATACAGCTCAAGCTCCAACCGGAACATATCCTAATATGGTTGCAGGTGACTATGACGGAGATGGAATTTCCGAATTAATGACCTATCAAAATGAAGATGGTACGTTTAGAATATTTAAAGTAAGAAATGGAGTGCTGTCCTATATTCCAAATGCAAAAAATGAAGAAGTTTTTCCTACAAATCAGCAACATGGGGTAATGTGTTCAGTCCGTCTAAGTAACTACTCTGACAAGGACGCGCTTGTTACATTTAGAAACTATGATGGGCAAGTGAATGTCTTCACCATGGATGGATTCTGTCCAGGTCTTTATCTCAATAATGAAGTCATTAATAGCGATGATTTTTTGAATAATGGAAATGGAGGGAACTCTAATAATGGTAGTGGTAATAATTACCCACTCGATTATCATGTAAACAACACTTTATCAGCTAATAATTATACAATAGAGCCATTATATAAAGTTGACTTTACCGCGGGAAATAAAATTGTACTAAAACCAAACTTTGTTGCAAAGGCCGGTAGTACATTTCATGCGTACATTTCTCCAGATCTTTTTTGTTCAAACAATGGAAATTTTCGCACTAACAGCGCTAACCAGCCTTCCCGAAAAAGTGAAGAACAAACACAAGTAAAAGAAGTTATAAAAGCTCAAAACTTAATTGACAATAAAATGTTGGTCAGTGTTTTTCCAAACCCGGGTAATGGTTCTTATACTGTAAGAACGGAATTAGACGGAGAATATAATTTGGAAGTATATAATATATACGGATCTCTGATAAAAAATATTTCTTTCAGTGGAACAGAAAAACAAGTTGATATAACAAATTTCAGCGCCGGTATTTATTCTTTTGTAGTAAAAATAAAAGGCGGCCTTTCGAAAAGTGTTAAGGTTATAAAGGAATAATTCATTTTACTTAAGGAGTCTGATCACAATGATGGGGCTTTTTTATTTTGAATGTTAATCAAACTTAAAAAAGAAGAACACAACCGCTGCCCATTCTTTGCTGACACCTTTTGCGTAACCAATTGTTGAATAACTGCTGTTCTGAACAGTACCGTCATCTTTTACATAACCAAGAGTTGAATAACTACTATTCTGTACAGTACCATCTTTCTTAACATAACCAACCGTACTATAACTGCTGTTCTGAATAGTACCATCGCTTTTAATATAGCCAATAGTGGTGTAACCGGCATTTTGAATAGTACCATCCTTTTTAATGTAACCTTTCGTACTGTAACTACTGTTTTGTATAGTACCGTCATCTTTAATATAACCTGTTGTACCATAGCTGCTATTCTGAATAGTTTGAGCATCACATAAAAAAGTAATGCCCAAACATACTATCAAAAGTATTTTTTTCATTGATTAAAATTTAAAAAAGAAGAAAACCACCGCTGCCCACTCTTTTTTCACACCACTTGCATGACCAATAGTAGAGTGAGAAGAGTTCTCAACAGTGCCATTATCTTTTACATAACCAATGGTAGAGTGAGAAGAATTCTCAATTGTCCCGTCTTTTTTAACATAGCCAACAGTTGAATGCGAAGAATTCTCAATAGTTCCGTCATTTTTAATGTAGCCAATAGTTGAGTGAGATGAATTTTCGATTGTTCCATCACTCTTAATATAACCTTTAGTGCTGTGACTACTGTTCTCAATAGTTCCGTCAGATTTTACGTAGCCCGTTGTTGAATGACTTCCGCTTTCGATGGTTTGTGCATTCATGCCGAATGCTAAACCTAAAAATGCAATTGCTAATATTTTTTTCATTTGGTATTTGATTTTAGATGATTAAAGGTATATAAATTTGTGACTTTCTTATTCAAATATGTGACTATATTGAATATCACCTGTTTAAATAAAAGTAATTTCATTAATTTAGCACTGATGGCAGAAGACCTACATATAAAAGCGGATACAAAAGAAGGTAAATACACCGAGCTTTTCCCTCAGATAAAAGCATTAATTGAGGGCGAAAAAGACCAGATCGCCAATATGGCTAACATATGTTCGGCTTTAAAATACGGTATGAATTTTTTCTGGGTCGGGTTTTATCTTGTTAAAGAACATGAATTAGTTCTCGGTCCTTTCCAGGGAACAATTGCCTGCACCCGGATTAAAAAAGGAAAGGGTGTTTGCGGCGCTTCGTGGGAACAAAATAAAGTTCTGATCGTTGAAGATGTCGATAAATTTCCCGGACATATCGCCTGCAGTTCTTTATCTAAGTCGGAAATAGTTTTGCCGGTTTACAATGCGAATAATGAAATAGTAGCTGTACTCGATGTTGATAGCGATCAATTAGCTTCGTTTAACACAACAGATGAATACTGGCTGAAGAAAATAGCGGAGCTGCTTAAATAGATTTTCTGAAAAATTTATTAAATACGAACTTGGTCTTTGTCATTTTGTTTTTGACAGGTCCGATGTTTTCTCAAACTGAAAGCGCAAAGGAAATGGCCGCCAAAGCCAACAAATTTCTTCACGACGGAGAAATGGACTCAACTTTTACTTATACAAAAAAATGTTTTGAGGAAGCAGAAAAAGTTAAGTCGAACCACTTTATAGTTGTTGCGCATTATATTGAAGCCAACGCCTTTACTAAACAAAACAAGACAAAGGAAGCGGTTGATTCATATTATAAAGCCCTAAAACTTTGTAAGGACACTTCTGAGAACAGTCAGAAGATGCTTATTTACAACGGACTCGGTCTTTTGAATTATCAGCAAGGCGACAGGAATAAAGCAAAGCAATTCTTTAAAGAAGAAATAAAGATCCGTCGCGAGATGAAAGATGTAATTCATTTAGCGAATAACATCATTAATCTTTCGGCAATGCACCGGGCCTTGAAAGAGTATGATAGTTCAATGTATTTATTATCTGAATTAAAAGAGATCGTTAACACAACGAAAGATGAAAAACTAACAGGATATTTTTATAATGCCAGGGCGATCCATTATCATTCGCTCTACAAAAGGGATTCCCTCTCATCACAATTAGATTCGGCTATTAATAATTACGAAAGATCTTTGTCGGTTTGGCTTAAGTTAGATAATAAAGAGGAAGCTTTTCGTCCTTTGTTTAATTTAGGTCATGCTTATCATGATAAAGGACAATTTGTGAAAGCACTTGGATATTATAAAAGGGTGGAGGAGTTGGCTTCGTTTCTGAAATTGTACCGCGAGAAGATGATCATTTACGGGAATATTGCCGAAGCATACTATGATCTGAAGGATCATAAACAATCTGCAGATTATTTCAGGAAATATATTGAGATAAAAGATAGCCTGAATAAAAGTGAATTAGCAGATTATGCCTTGCGTTTAGACAAACAGTTTGAAACAGAAAAGAACCGCGAAACAATCGCGCAGCAGAAGTTAGAGATCGCTGAACAGGAAATAGAATTAAATAAACATAGTAAAAGGGTGTATCTTTTTATTTTGAGCATTGTGATAGTTGGCGCCATAGCCGTTTTTATTTTCGTGTATTTCAATTTCCGGAAGAAAGTGGCGCAAAGGACAGAAGAAGCCAAGAAAAAATTCTTTTCAAACGTAGTTCATGAGATCCGAACACCTTTAAGTATGATCCAGGCGCCATTAAAAATACTGAAGGATAAACATAATACGGAAGATGACATATACAATATTGAGATTGCAGAGCGTAATATCAAACGTTTGAACGAATTGATCAATCAAATGCTGGATATTTCTAAAATAGAATCAACGCGTTATAAACTGAACGAATCATATGGAGATCCGGAAGTGTTTTTAAATCAATTGTTAAGCAGTTATAGTAAAATTGCGGCAGAGAAAAATATAATCCTTTTACACCGTTTTAATTTATCCGGGAAACCGGTATTCTTTGATAAAGATGTGCTGGAAAAAATAATTGGTAATCTGTTGAGCAATGCTATTAAATATACACCGGCAAATAACCAGGTTGGTATAGATGTGGATGCTTATGAAACAGAGGAAGGTATAAAATTAACCATCAATGTATGGGATACAGGAGTGGGTATCGCAGAGAATGAACTTGATAAAATATTCAATCGTTTTTACAGGAGTAGTTCTGTAGCTACAAGTACGAAAGGAGTCGGAATAGGCCTTTCTTTAGTGCGAGACCTTGTTGATCTTTTAAAAGGAACTGTTGATGTAAAAAGTAAAGAAAAGTCAGGTTCAACATTTACAGTGAATTTTGTTTTGCGAACAGGAGACGATAAGCTATTGAAAGAACAAATTGTAGCTGATGAAGATGCCGATCTTATTTTATTAGTTGAAGATGATGAAGAGATCTTGAACTTCAATTCGAATTACCTTTCAAAGAATGGATTTTCTGTTCTGAAAGCAAGAGGAGGCAAAGAAGCGCTTGAATTAATGGAAAAAACATTACCCGACCTGATCATTACTGATCTGATGATGCCTGATATGGATGGATTGGCGTTTTTAAAAAAAGTCCGAAGTAAAGAAGTTACAGATCATATTCCTGCGATTGTTCTGTCAGCGAAAGCATCTTCGGAGTCAAGAATGGAAGCCTTAAAAACAGGGGCACAAGCTTATCTGTCAAAACCATTTTTACCGGACGAATTGCTGACGCTGGTTGTTAATCAACTTGAAATTTTAAGTAAAAAGAAAGCCGAGTTCAAAGAGCAGGTTGCCCAAAAAGAAAAAACCGTTGAAGAAAAATATATTGGAACAGAACCCTATACTCAAAAATTATTTGCTTTGATATTCCAACAATTAGATAATCCGGATCTTTCTGTGGAAGGTCTTGCAGATCTGATGGCAACAAACCGCAGTCACTTTCAACGCAAAGTAAAAGCAATAACAGGCATTACGCCTTCTGATCTTATCCGTATCATACGGTTAGAAAAAGCGAAAGAATACTTATTAGCTAAAAAAGGGAATATTACAGAAGTTGCCTATCAAAGCGGGTTCTCTTCCCAATCTTATTTCACCAAATGCTTTACGCAACATTTTGGAGTTTCACCAACACAAATGTTGCAATCACAAAAAATTTGAATGTGATAATCAGTCTTTTGAAACTACATCACCTTATTGCATTAAAAGGCAACTTAACAGCACGGAAATAAATTACCGCCGCACTTTCTTTGTAGCATAATATTTAAAACAAAGAAAATGAAAAACAATTTAAAGAAAGTAACATTAGTTGTTGCAGTATTGGCCGCATTAAGCCTTGTATCATGTAAAAAAAGTTTTAGCTGCAGTTGTAAGACCACGGTTTCAACTACCGGATTCAGCTCAAGCAGTGAGGTAAAAGAATCGTACAGTGTTAAGATGAAAGAAAAGCATGCGAAAGCAGCCTGTGATAACACAAAAGCGATCACTGAGAAACAAGCGAAAGACCTGAACCCCGGCTATAGTGTTTCAACTTCGTGTGAATTAAAATAGTTTAAAGGTTTTTAATTCATCAAAAGGCCATCTTATCAAAAATAAGGTGGCTTTATTGTTTCCGGGAACGGAATAGTTGTTGCAAATAGCTTCAAAAGCTTGCTGGTCATCAGCAACTTATAAGAATGTCACAGGAGTACATACTTCTGCAACATGGGTAAACGTCTTTTTTTAGTGATGGCATTTCCTTTGTATCACTAACCCAAAAAAATATGAAAAAAACAACATTAGCACTTTGCTTAAGCTTAATAGTAAGCAGCACAGTATTTGCACAGAAAAAAGAAAAAGAGGTAAAATACTCCAAAATGTATTATAAGAACCTCACAAAAGAAACAGATGATATTAACATTACAGTTGATAATGCTGTTTCAACCGACGGTGAAACGAAATTCAAATTAAAGATCGAGAACAAGACGGCAAATTTTCTTATCTACAAACCGGAGGAAAGTAAGTTCATTGTGAATGGAAAAGAATTGAAATCAAAAGAAAAGGTTCTGATCATTAAACCCAACTCTTCAGATTTCAGGATCATTAATCTGAAAGGCGAGAATTTTAATAGTATTAAAACTTATTCGTTTGTAATGGAAGGTCTGTATTCTGTTTCTCCGGATTCAAAAGGGATCACTGCACCTGATTTTAAATTGCCTCCGTCAAGTAACGATTTCAGTGCGGGAAGTTTTAAATGTTCAATGACCAAATTGTACAAAGAGAGCGATGCAACGGATATAAAATTCAAATGCGCGTATAATGGATCTAAAATTGGGTTTATCGACCCTTCGAAGGTGGCAGTAAAAATGCCTGATGGAAATGAATATTCTGCTGCAAAACAAGGTGGCGGATTATTAGGAGGGCCATCAGGCCCTATCATGTTAATGAAAGGTGAAGACGATAGTTTTAGTTTGAAATGGGACCGTATGGAAGGCGGTAAAAAAATGGACATGCAAAAAGTGGAAATGACCATTTTATGGCGGGAATGCTTTAGCGAAGCAGCACCTGTTAAAATGAACGCGGAAACATTAATAATGGAATTCGATGAATTAGTAAGTAACGAAAAAGGAAAATAAGATTTGACTACGGGTTAGTCAAACAACGGGCGGTGATAGAGGAAACTTTATTCCGCCTGTTTAATTTTACTCCTGGATGTAGATCCGTTTCACCCTTCCCGAAATTGAAGTAAGCACTTCATATGGAATAGTATTCATTGCTACTGATAAATTGTGTATTTGTGCATAATTCTCAAACACAACAACTTCATCGCCTTCTTTACAATTTGCATTTGTAATGTCGATCATGCACATATCCATACAAATATTACCAATTGTTTTATAAGGTGTCTTATTGATGTAAACAACCCCTTTACCGTTTCCTAATTCACGTTTGAATCCATCTGCATAACCAATTGGAATAATAGCAATGGTAATATCATTTATCACTTTTCCATTGCGATTATAACCAACAGTATCTCCTGCTTTTACATTTTTTATTTGAGAGATACGTGTTTTTAAAGTGCTCACGTTCTGTAATTTGTTTTGTTCTTCTGTATTAATACCAACCCCATACATCCCGATCCCCAACCGCACCATATCATAATGCGCATTTTTAAAACGTGTTACCCCGCCTGAATTACAAATATGTTTTATAAAAACGTACTCTAATGTACTACTTAATAAACCGCAAGCTTTTTCAAAAGCTGAAATTTGTTGTTGGGTAAAATTATCAAGTTCGGGATTATCGCTTCCCGCCAAATGAGAGAAAACACTTTTCACTTTTAGCTGCGGATATTTTAAAAGAGTAGAAGCAAGATTCTCAAGATCTTTTTCTTCAAAACCTAAACGGTGCATGCCTGTATCAATTTTGATATGTACAGGATAAGCTTCAGAATAGCCGCTTTTTTGTAATTGTTTGCAGAATAACTCTAAGATACGGAATGAATAGATCTCAGGCTCTAAATTATAATTGATGATATCTTCCAATGAATCTTCTTCAGGGCTCATCACCATCACCGGCAAATTGATTTGGGCGTTTCGCAATTCAACACCTTCATCGGCATAAGCAACAGCTAAATAGTTGACGCCAATATGCTGTATGGTTTTTGCGATCTCTGCACTTCCGCTTCCATAACCAGTTGCTTTAACCATACACATAATTTGTGTTTCCGGTTTTAGCAAGCTGCGGTAATAATTAATATTTTCTGTGAGTTTATTTAAGTTGATCTCTAAAACTGTATCATGACTTTTCTGTTGCAACAGTTGCGAAATATTCTCAAAACCAAAACTACGCGCGCCTTTTAATAAAATTGTAGAGTTGTTGAATTGTATATTTTTAGAATTAAATGCCGCTACAAATTCCGCTGTATCTGCAAAAAAAGTTCTATTGATATTAAATGCTGAAGCATTCGCCGAAATATTTTTCCCAATACCAATTAATGAATTGATCTTATATTGTTTCAGTAATTTCGCGATCTCTTTATATAAATTCTTTGCCCCTTGTCCGGATTGTTCAATATCAGATAATATTACGGTTCTTGAACTATTGCGTGTTTGCTGGTGTAAATAATTCAAAGCAATCTTCAGTGAATCAAGATCGGAATTGTAAAAATCATTTATCAGCACACAGTTATTAATTCCGTTCTTGATTTCTAAACGCAACGCAATAGAAGGTAATTCTTTGAACGCTGGATAATATTTTTCAGGTTCTAATCCTGTGGCTAATAAAACCCCAAAGCAAGTTATGGCATTAGTAATTGAGGCAGAATCTGTAAATGGGATCTCTATTGAATATTTTTTTTTGTCGTAACTTAATATGATCCTGGTGGAGTTTGTTCCAACGTTTGTATTTATAATTTGTATCGACGAATCTTTAGCTTTGCCGATCAGGATTATTTTTTTGCTTTTGTATTTAGAGGGAATTTGTTTCGTGGTTAAACCATTCACAACGATCACTGTGCAATTATCAAACAACGAAAACTTTTCCGCGATCTTTTGTTTTGTTCCTGAAAATCCATCGCTGTGTGCATCTCCTAAATTCGTAAATACCCCAATGTTAGGTTTAATGATCTTTTCAAGTTTCGGCATTTCTTTGCTGGTGGAAATGCCCGCTTCAAAGATCCCAACCGTGTGCGCACTATTCAAATTCCAAACTGAAAGCGGGACGCCAATTTGTGAATTATAGCTTTTCGGACTACGGCAAATATTGAAATTATTCTTTAATAAAGAGTATAGCCACTCTTTCACAATTGTTTTTCCATTACTGCCTGTGATCGCAATAACCGGTAAAGAAAACCGATGACGATGATGCGAAGCTAATAGTTGAAGCGCAGCCAGGGAATTCTTTACTTTTATAACAGCACAATCTTTCGGCAACTTCACGTTTTCAGAAACCACAAAACAGCGAACGCCGTTCCTGTAAAGATCGTTTACATATTTATGTCCGTTGTTACGCTCACTTACCAAAGCAAAGAAAACACTTTCATTGTAACTTGTAATAGTACGGCTGTCACTGATCAAATGTTTAATTGCGCTTGATGAAGCGCCGTTTAGCTTGCCTTTTACGATTTCAGATATTTTTTTAGCGGTATACAAATCAGGCATTCATTTTATTGTAACATGAACGGCATAACGGTTCGTAACTATCCGTTTCTCCAAGCAAAACTAATTTATCATTACTGATTTTCCTGTAAGACACGTATGCTAAATTACCACATTGCATGCAAATGGCGTGAACTTTCGTCACATATTCCGCCATCGCCATCAATTGAGGCATCGGCCCGAACGGATTCCCCTGGAAATCGAGATCCAGGCCTGCGATTATGACGCGGATACCTGAGTTCGCCAATTGATTGCAAACATTCGGCAGTTCCATATCAAAAAACTGCGCTTCATCAATGGCAACAACGTCAACGTCATTGGTCATTAGTAAAATATTCGCGCTGGCCGGAACAGGCGTACTGTGTATCTCTGTTCCCTGGTGCGATACTACCTTAATTTCATCGTAGCGTGTATCAATCTGTGGTTTGAAGATCTCAACTTTTTGTTTTGCGAACTGTGCTCTTTTTAAACGGCGGATGAGTTCCTCTGTTTTGCCTGAGAACATACTACCGCAAATCACTTCTATCCAACCTTTGCGCTGGTATGTTGTTGTATTCTCTAAAAACATTGTTTAAAAACCGTTAATATATAAAGGATAAATGTAAAAGTAAAAGAAGTATTTTTAGTACTTTAATTATTCACAAATAATAACAAATGACAACAGATAAGGCGTTTGAACAGTTGAAGTTAGCGGCACTCGAAGTGAAATCTCTGTTAATTGATATTGATGAGAATATTCACCCGTCGGTGGATGAAATTGAAAAACTTGCAAGCAGGATCGGCATCTTAAGTGAGCAGATCGTGATCTACAAATTCCTTCAAACGCAAAAAGAATTATCACCAAGCTTTAACATCCATTTAAAAGTGATGGAGAAAGCAAGCACGGTTATCCCGCCTGAAACCATTGCCACTTCAACTATAAAGGAAACTGCAAACACTATCATTCAAGATCATATCGAGGGAACAGTGAATGTTTCGCGTAAAATTGAAATGGGACTGAATGACAAATTCAGAATGATAAATGAATTGTTCAAACAAAGCACAACCGAATTCAATTTAGCGATCGAACAATTGAACCTGATCGAAACACTTGAAAAAAGCCAGGCCTATCTGGATGAATTAAAAAGATTGTATGCCTGGAAAGATGATGGTGAATTAACCGTTCGTCTCTATCAATTAAATCAAAAACGTTTTTCTTAACGTGAAGAATCTTTTTCTTGTTCTGTTAGTTATAATTGGGTCCTCAGCAAGATCACAGGATTCACTTTATGCCCGTCTTGTTATAAAAAAACTTACTTCCAAAGAATGTTTTGGAAGAGGGTATTTGAATAACGGTCTGGACGTAGCTGCTAAATTCATTGCCTCAGAATTAAAGCGCTTTAAAGCCGAACCACTTTTCGCTACAGGCTATTTCCAGTGGTTCGATTTTGATGTGAATACGTTCCCCGATAAAATGAGCGTAAAGATCAATGGAAAATTATTGAAACCCGGCATTGATTTTATCCCGATTCCCGAAAGCGGCAGCGCAAGAGGAAAATTTACACTGACAAAGAAAGATAGTATCACCTTTGTTGCGGATAATTCTCCTGTTCCGATAGGTTTAAGTTTAAAAAGAAAACTAACATTCAGCGTGGCGACAAATTCCGTAAATGTTTGCGGAATAGAAGTATTGAACGCGAATCAATACAAAGAATTAAAAACTATTGATCTCAACGTCGAAAGTAAGGTCCTCACCAAATACATCAATAAGAATATTTGTGCGTATGTAAAAGGCAAAACCGAAAATGATTCTGTTATTGTTATGACAGCCCATTACGATCATTTAGGCGGTATTGGCAAGAAAACATATTTCCCGGGCGCAAACGATAATGCAAGCGGGGTAAGTATGCTGCTCAACATGGTGAAGTATTACGCGCAAAATCCGCCAAAGTATAAAATGATCTTTGTATTCTTCGCGGGTGAAGAGGCCGGACTTATCGGATCTAAATATTTCGTGGATAACAACACCCTTGATCTTACCAAAGTTAAATTTTTAATAAATCTGGATCTTCTTGGTACCGGAGATGATGGTATCATGGTTGTAAATGCCACAGAATATAAACCCCAATTCGAAAAGCTAAAAAAAGTTAATGAAAGCAAGAATTATGTAAAGGAGATCAGACAAAGAGGTAAAGCCCGTAATAGTGACCATTACTGGTTCAGCGAGAAGGGGGTACCTTGCTTTTTCATATATACTTTAGGCGGAATTAAGGCCTATCATGATGTTTTTGATACCGAAAAAACCCTCCCCTTAACCGATTATGGCGATGTTTTCCGCCTCCTGACCGCCTTTATAAAGGAGCTGTAGAAAAACACAATATTTTCGTTAAAAATACGTATCTTTAAAAGCTTATCGCCTATGAGTTTTAAGAGGGGTTTATTTGTTTTTGCAGCAGTACTTATCAGTACGCTTGAACCTTTGTTTGGCCAGTTCTATTATGGTATGCAAAGTGTTGACTTCGGCAAGAACAGGATCCAATACCAAACTTTCGACTGGACGTATTTTGAATTTGACCGTTTTAAGGTGTACACCTATGCCGGTGGTAAAGAGATCGCACAGTATGTAGCGGTGTCGATGGATAAGCAACTTCCGGTTCTCGAAAAACGGCTTGGCGAGCAATTGGAAGATAAAGTCCAGGTGCTCGTATACAATAACCAAAACGATTTTAAGCAAAGTAACATTGGATTAGCTGCAGAAGACATGAATAATGTTGGCGGCGTTACTCACATTGTTGGGGATAAGATCCATGTATTCTTTAACGGAAGTCATGCAGACCTTGATCGCCAGGTTCGCGCCGGATTAGCAGAATTAATGATCAATAAAATAATGTACGGCGGCCGTACCCGTGATATGGTCCGCAATTCTTCCTTGTTGGTCTTGCCGGAATGGTATACTCAGGGATTAATAAAATATTTATCAGAAGGTTGGAACACGTATGCGGATAATCTATTAATGGATGCCATTAAAAACGACCGCTTATATAAATTCAATCAATTAACCGGGGAAGAAGCTTATAATGCAGGGCACGCAGTTTGGTATTACGTTGCAGAAACTTATGGCGATGTAGTTATTCAAAACATCTTATTCAATACAAAATTGAACCGTAGTGCTGACCACGGATTCCAGCAATCTGCCGCAGGAGTTAATATCAGTAACCTGATCTTCGAGTTAACGGAAGCTTTCCAGAAAAGATATTATAATCACAAGGATACCAGCCAGCGGTTACCACAAGGTGTTGAGGTATTGAAGAAGCAAAAGAAATCAAGGCATTATTATAATTTGAAAGTTAGTCCTGATGGACAAAAAGTGATCTATTCTACCAACGAATTAGGCCAGTTCAAAGTTTGGTTGAATACGATAGGAGAAGACAAACACAAACGAGTTTTAAAATTCCAGCCAAAAGTCGAGCGCTTAAAAGATTACAATTATCCTTTGCTCGCATGGCACCCGAATAATGAGATCGTGGCAATGATCTACGAACGTAAGAACCAGATGATCTTGCATACGTACGATATTTCTACAGGAGAAAAATTCAAACGGAACATTACGGGATTCGAAAAAATAAATAGTTTTTCATTCAGTCACGATGGAAAAAAACTTGTACTCAGCGGTGTTAAAAAAGGAAAAGGCCAATCAGATATTTTCGTTTTCTTAATGAACAGTGGCGGTTTGGAACAGATGACCAACGATATCTGGGACGATAATAATCCTGTATTCGTAAAGAACACAACAGGTATCGTTTTCGAGAGTAACCGGGTTTCGGATACGATCCGTTGGACCGATGATGCAAAAGTATTTTATAAGATCACACGAAACAACGATATTTTTTATTTATCGTACAATCCAAGGTCACAAATTGCGATCCGCGTTACCAATACACCTGATATAAATGAAACCCAGGCACAGGAATATTCGAAAGAAGCCATTGCTTTCTTAAGCGAAAAGAATGGCGTTTACAATCGTTTCATTGCTAAATTCGATAGTAGCATTTCGTTTGTAGATACAGTAGAGCATTACCGTTTTTTCTTTAATTCGCAAGCGGTAAGTAATTACAACAGGAATGCCATTGAGCAACATATCAATTCGCGTTTCACCAAATCAGGAGAGATCTTTTATAATAACGGGCGTTATGTGTTAACGGTTACCGATCTGAAAAAGGAAAAAGACCTTGTGCCTGTTGACCTGAAAAATTCATGGTTCAAAGCTTCAGAGCGTCAAAGCATATTCGACCCTGAAAAAATAATTTATCGGAAATCGATGCAAAAAACGATGCAGGAAAAATCAGGCAGCCCTGTTCCTGATACAGTTCCGAAAACGCAGACAGGAGTTGATTTCGAGAATTATAATTTATCCGGCGAAAAAAAGAAGCCGCGTGAGGCAACGGAAGGTCCTGTTATAAAAAAACCTGCAGCGGTTGATACAGCGCAAAGAAGTACTGTCACACAAAATGAATTCCGATTCCCGATCCAGCAAAATTATTATACAGCTTTTTATACAGATGTTGTAGTAACACAATTAGATAACTCATATTTAGGAACGAATTACCAGCGATACACTGGCGGATCGAATCCTATATATTTAAATCCCGGATTGAATGCGTTATTTAAAATCGGGTTGAGTGACCTGATGGAAGACAGAAGAATTGTTGCCGGATTCAGAATTGCAGGATCGCTTGATAATGAGGAAATGATCAGTTTCGAGAACAGGAAACGGTTGATCGATCACCAGTTGGTATTACACCGCCAGGCTTTCCTCAAGGTCAATAATTTTTATGGCGATATCGCAAAAGTGAATACTTACGATGGACGTTATTCTGTTAAATTACCATTCAGTGAAGTAAGTGCAACCCGTCTTTCTGTTATGTATCGTAACGACAGAGCTGTATACGCTTCTGTTGGTGATTTCTCTTTACCCAAGAAGAATACGTATGATAATTATGCAGGTGCCAGATTAGAATATATTTTTGATAACACGCGTAAGCGCGGATTGAATTTATTCAACGGTGTCCGTGCAAAAGTGTGGGCGGAATACTGGAGACTGATAAAAGAAGACAGGCACGATCTCATCACATTCGGTTTTGATATCCGCGGTTATAAAAAAGTACACCGTGACCTTATCTGGTGTAACCGCCTGGCAGGAGGTTCTTCTTGGGGAACAGACAAGCTTATTTATTATTTAGGTGGGGTTGATTCATGGTTCAATCCGAAATTCGATAATTCGATCAATGTGGTGAGATCAGAGGAATATCAATTCCAAACTCTTGCTACAAATATGCGTGGGTTCAAACAGAACATCCGTAACGGAAATAATTTCTTAGTATGGAATTCTGAATTACGTTTCCCGATCTTCAGATATTTGTATAACCGTCCGATCCGATCCGACTTTATCAATAATTTCCAGATCATTGCTTTCGGTGATGCAGGTATGGCCTGGTATGGTGTGAATCCATTGAGCGAAGAGAACACTTTGAACAAGAATATTTATTACGGCAACCCGATCACATTAACGATCTATAATCAAAAAAATCCATTAGTTGGCGGCATCGGCTTTGGTGTACGCTCACGTTTGTTAGGTTATTTTGTCCGTTTGGATTTTGGTTGGGGAATTGATGCCATGGTAGTTCAAAAATCAATTACGTATCTTTCATTCACAACGGATTTCTAAACCTGAAAAGAGATCATTGCTTATATGAATAGCATTTACATTTTGCTTTTAGTTGGATTGGTAGCCGGAATGCTCAGTGGCTTAGTTGGAATTGGCGGCGGTATAATTATTGTACCTGTTCTGGTTTACTTTTTAAACTTCTCCCAGCAACAAGCTCAGGGCACAACTCTTTTTATGTTCTTGTTACCAATAGGCATATTAGGTGTGATGAACTATTACAAAGCAGGATATGTGGATCTTAAAACAGCATTTATCATTGCAAGTACATTCATCATTGGAAGTTATTTTGGAAGTAAACTCGCCATTTCACTCGATCAGAAAACCGTGAAACAGATCTTCGGTGTGATCATTGTAGTATTAGGAATAAAAATGATCTTCTGGAAATAATGCCAACCGTTGAGCAAATAAAAGATCACGCCGAAAAAGTTTTCGCTACCGTTTTAGAAGCGCGCCGGCACATTCATGCCAACCCGGAATTATCATTCAAGGAAACGGAAACATCAAAGTACATTTGTTCATTATTGGATAAAATGGGAATTGAATACACCACAGGTCATGTAAAAACAGGGATCATTGCTTTGATTAAAGGAAAAAATCCTGATAAAAAAGTGTTGTTATTGCGCGCGGATATGGATGCATTACCGATTGTTGAACAAAATAAAACGGATTACATTTCGAAGAACGTAGGTGTGATGCATGCTTGCGGACATGATGTTCACAGTGCTTCTTTGGTCGGCGCCGCACATATTTTAAATAATTTCAGGAATGAATTTGAAGGTACAGTGAAATTAATTTTTCAACCGGGAGAAGAAGTATTACCGGGTGGCGCTTCTTTAATGATCAAAGATGGCGTTCTAAAAAACCCAAATGTAAATGTTGCAGTTGCACAGCACGTACATCCAAGCATGGAAATTGGAAAAGTTGGTTTTAAGAGCGGGATGTACATGGCGAGCACCGACGAAATTTATTTAACAGTAACAGGTAAAGGTGGTCACGCTGCAATGCCGGCTGATTATAATAATCCCTTACTGATCGCCTCAGAAGTATTATTAGAGTTAAAAAAGAAATTCCCGAACGACGGAAAATGTCAGATCCCTACTGTATTGGCATTCGGAAAAATTGAAGGAGCAGGGGCAACCAACGTTATACCCGATAAAGTGGATATACAGGGAACTTTCAGAACAATGGATGAAAAATGGAGAACTGAGGGCCATGATATAATTACTAAAATAGTTCTGGAGGTCTGTAATAAGAATAATGCAAAGGCCGATCTGAAGATCGTACGTGGTTATCCATTCCTGGTCAACGATGAAAAAGTTACGGAACATTGCAGAAAAGCTGCAATGGATTATTTAGGTAAGGAAAATGTGGAAGAGTTGCCATTGCGAATGACCGCTGAAGATTTCGCTTATTTTTCGCAGGAATTACCGTGTTGTTTTTACCGTTTAGGAACCGGAAATAAAGCAAAAGGAATTGTTTCAGGAGTGCATACCCCAACCTTTGATATTGATGAGAATGCCCTGAAGATAGGCTCAGGTTTAATGGCGTGGCTGGCTCTCAATGAACTCAATTGCTAAACCTTGCTTAGACCTTTTGAAAAGGGGTATTTTAACATCGTTTATCGCGAAAAATATACTATTTTTACTGGCTTTACGTTAATCAAAACATTGAAACTGCGTAGTATCACATATTTAGTATTGTTCTTGTCTGCACTATTATTCCAGAACTGCAGCACCAAGAGAAACACCTTCGTTCACAGGGGCTATCATAATATGACCGCACGCTTTAATGGATATTACTGGAGTTCTGAAGCCATTAAAGAAGGAGTATTTAAGATCGAAGGCAACAACAAAGATAATTACGATAAATTACTTCCTGTTTATGTTATTCCGAATAACGAAAATGCAAAAGCCACTTTTCCTGATTTTGATAAAGCTATAAAAAAATCATCGCTGGTCATTCAGCGTCATACGATCAAGGATAAAAAAGATACTGAAATTCCAGCCGCAGGAAAATGGATCGATAACAACTGGATCAACATCGGCATCTCTCGTTTTTACAAACGAGAATTCTTTTCAGGTATCGAAGCGTTCGATTATGTTGTACGTACTTACAAAACAAAAGATAAATACAAAGCTTTATTGTGGGAAGCAAAAGCATTATGCGAGATCGGTTCAGTATCTACTGCCGAACCAATTATTGCGATATTGAATAATGATAAAAAAGTTCCGGGAAAAATTAAAAGCCAGATCGGCGCTATACGTGGCGATTATTTTATTAAACGAGGATTATATAAGGAAGCAATCAGTGCCTTAACAGAAGCTGCTAATCAACCGGGGATCTTAAGAAAAGGATTACGGAAAAAAGAACGCGCACGTTATGCTTTTATAGTAGCACAACTTTACGAAGCTGAAAATAATACTAAGAAGGCACGCCAGTTTTATGAAAAGGCTTTGAGCCTGAAACCTGCTTACGATATGGTATTCTATGCCAATATTAAACTGGCAAGAATGGTAGATACCAAACGTGGCGGCGCGGAAAGAACAAAAGCGAAGTTATTGAAGATGATAAAGGACACAAAGAACGCTGATTACCTGGATGTGATCTATTATACGCTTGGTGAACTTGAGGAAAAAGAAAGACACGAAGATAAAGCGATAGAATATTATGCTAAATCAGCGCAAGCAAGTACAAGTAATTTAAATCAAAAAGCATTAGCTTACCTGAAGTTGGGAGATATTTATTTTGAACGGACTAATTATCAATTATCAGAAAATTATTACGATAGTACGATAGTTGTGCTGCCAAAAGATCATCCGAATTACACGAATATCGTTAACCGTAAGAACACACTTTCAACTTTAGTTGGATTCATTAAAACGATCCAGCGTGAAGATAGTTTACAGAGACTTGCAAAACTTTCGGAGCCGGAAAGAAATAAAGTGATCGACAGGATCATACAGAAGATCGAAGACGATGAGCAGAAGAAGATCGATGCAATGGAAGCGATCAAATCCCAAAACCTGAATCCATTAACAACGAATACGACGGCGGATAATTTAATTGAGAGCGGTGGCGGTTGGTATTTCTATAATCAAACTACAATTAGTTTCGGTATTGCTGATTTTGCAAAACGTTGGGGAAACAGGAAACTGGAAGATAATTGGAGAAGAAGCCAGAAAGGTATGACCATCGAAAACACTGACGGAAATACAGATGTAGCGGCAACGAAAACGACAACAACAAATGGTAAAAACCCAAAAACAAACAAAGATCCCAGAAAGACGCGCGAATATTATTTAAAGTTCTTGCCTTTAACTGACACCTTGATGAAGATCTCTCATAACAAGATCATTGAAGCAGATTATTTATTGGGATCAACTTATAAGGAAGAACTTAATAACAATAAAAGATCGATCGCGGCTTTTGAAGATCTGAATAACCGTTACTCAGATCATAAGTACCGTTTACAATCGTATTACCAGTTATACCGCATTTATTTGGCAGAAAAGAACCAGGAGCGTTCTGATTTTTATAAAGACAAATTATTGAACAATTATCCGAACAGTGAATACGCCAAGCTGATCAAAAATCCGAAGTATGCAGAAGAAAGAAATGCACAGCGCGGAGAAGTAGAAAAATTCTACGAAAGCACATTCGATGCTTATTCAGCGGGAAATTATGCGGTGTCATTGTCGCAAGCAGAAGAAGCACCGAAAAAATTCGGGAAGACTGATTTTTCTGCCAAGTTCGAATTGGTACGCGCACTTAGTGTTGGACAATTGAAAGGCCCCGATTCATTAGAATGGGCGATCAACGAATTCCTGATCCAATACCCAAATTCTGAAGTAACACCACGTGCGAACGAGATCTTAACGGCGATCAAGAAGCAAAAAAATCCTGCTATGTTCCAGGGTGGTGAACAGCCTCAGAAAAAAGATTCAGTTGAATTCAGTAATAAATTGGATACAGAACATTTTGTGATTGTATTGGCGGCGGATGATCCGAAAGTTGTGAACCCGTTCAAAACCGCCATCGATGATTTTAACCGCCAGTATTATTCTAACAAAAGTTTTTCGATCTCAAGCAACCTGTTCGCTACCACATCACAAATGATCATTGTTAAGTCTTTTGTTGATGCTAAAGAGGCTGTAGGATACGTGGAGAACCTGAAAAGTGACACAAAGATCTACGCCGGAAATCTGAAAAAAGAGCTATTTACCTTCCTGGTCATTTCGGCCCAAAACCTGCCTATGTTCTATAAAAAGGCCGATGTAAATGCCTACCAAAGCTTCTATAATGAAGCCTATAAAACTGTGGTTCAGTAGCCTAGGTAATAATTCTTGCTTATTTAACTCAAATCTGTTAACTTGCACTAAATTAACTATTTAGCTATTTTTTTATGTTAGGAATAGGAAATAAAAGCGGAAGCGCAGAATCAAGCGCAATTAACCTGATCGGATTAGGTACCAAGATCATTGGCGATATCATTTCTGCCGGCGATGTACGTATTGACGGAACTTTAAGAGGTAACCTTAAAATAGATGGCCGTTTAGTAATAGGTCCAAACGGGAAAGTAGAAGGTGATGTAATGTGTGCGAACGCAGATATTTCCGGTGAGATAAAAGGCACTTTAAATGTTGCAGAAATGTTAGCACTAAAAGCTACAGCAAAGATCTTAGGTGATATGGCAATCGGGAAACTTTCAATAGAACCGGGGGCAGTATTTACAGGAAGCTGTAACATGGGTGCGATCGTAAAAAATATAATTTCTTCAGGTGACAAATCAATCGCCACGAAAACCGCCTAATAATTTCACTAAGTATTCTAATTTAGGAATACAAATGGCGGTCACTATTGGTTTAGGGTGCTGGGGCGGGTGGAAACTCGACCAGATGTATCCTAACAAATTCCGCATCTGGACCATCGTTTTAAGTTTATTTTCTATTTTCGCCGCCTTATATCTTGTATTAAAGGATTTCATCAAACCAAAAAACTAAATGGCTTTCAAAAATTTAAAACCACTTTTATTTGCACTTGTATTATCGTTAGGCGGTTCTTTGTTAATGAACATGTTCTCATTCGGAACGTATTCTGCATTCTGGTATGTGAGTTTATTATTCCATTGTTTGCTTTCACTAGCGATCCAGTTTGTGATGTTCCGGAAAGGTGGTGACCCGAAAGATTATGTATTCAAGATCATGTTCTCCTCAATGGGACGATTATTATGTTGCATGGTGGCATTATTGGTTTACAGAGTGTCGGATAAGGAAAATTTCACCCAATTTGCGTTACATTTTGGACTCCATTATATTTTGTTTACTGTATTCGAAATGGCATCTTTACTTAAGTTTATTAAAACCCCTAAAAATGATCAATAGAAAGATTTCAGCCATCATGTTCGCAATCGTGAGCGTGATCGCAAGTGCGCAGGATGCGACTAAAGTTCCGCAGTTACAAGGCCCGGAAATGACCAATAAAAAAGGCAGCGAATATAAATTCAGCGTGGTAAAGAACCTGGATGCAACTGCTGTTCAGAATCAAAATATGACCGGTACTTGCTGGTCGTTCTCGGCACTATCATTTTTTGAAAGCGAAATGATCCGCATGGGCAAGGGAAAAGATTACAATTTATCTGAAATGTTCGTAGCGCGTAAAGCGTATCCAATGAAAGCTGATAATTATATCCGTATGCATGGCAAGAATAATATCGGTGAAGGCGGGGGGTTCCCGGACGTTATACAGGTGATCCGTCAGTACGGTATGGTTCCTGAAGAAGCATACACAGGAAAGAAGGATGCGAAGTCACAACATTATCACGGACAATTAGAAGCATCTATTATTTCAGTAGTAAAATCAACTGTAGATGAAAAAACAGGAAAGATAGATTTCGATGCAGCACACAGTTCAGTGGAAAGTATTTGTGACGCGTTCTTAGGAAAAGTGCCTGAGAAATTCAATTACAAAGGAAAAGAGTATACACCTAAAACTTATGCCGAAGCAACAGGAATAAAAGCAGATGATTATGTTTTCATTACTTCATTCACGCATCATCCGTTCTATTCAAAATTCGTTTTGGAAGTTCCTGATAACTGGAATTGGGAATCGATGTACAATGTTCCTATCAATGAATTCAGGGAAATTATGAATTCAGCAATTGAGAATGGATACACTATTGCATGGGCTGCGGATGTTAGCGAAAAAGGATTTATGTTCAAAGACGGAATTGCCATAGCTCCTGAAAAAGCGTTTGAAGATATGACGCCGGAAGAAAAAAAGGACCTTGCAACTAAACCGCAAAAGCAATTAACTGTAACACAGGAAATGCGCCAGAAAGCATTTGATAATTACGAAACACAGGATGATCATGGTATGCACATTGTTGGTTTAGTTAAAGATCAGAATGGCACACCATATTATGTTGTAAAAAATTCATGGGGTAGTGACTTAAATGAATGTGGCGGCTATTTTTTCGCTTCAGAAAGTTTTGTGTTGTATAAAACAACAAGCATCATGCTTCATAAAAAAGGTGTTCCGGCGGCGATCGCTAAAAAATTAAGCATTACACAATAGTTCGTTTCAAGGCTTTTTGAAGCCAATGGGCGAAATGTGTTAAAGAATGAGTGAACTTGTAATTACTTAAATTTCAAATAATTACGAGCTATATTTTTACCCCTTAACCTTTCTTCACAGTGTTTCACTAAACCTTTTGCATGGTTTTTGCGTCTTAGTTAGTATAAAACAAGATCTGCCATGGCAATTAAACAACTTACTATACCAATGTTTCCGCTTAATATGGTGGTTTTACCGGGAGAGTCGGTTAAGCTGCATATTTATGAGGAACGCTATAAACAACTCATTAATGATTGCCTGGATAACGAAGCACATTTCGGAATTCCTTTTTCGGTCAATGGCAAAGTAAAAACTTTCGGGGTTGAGGTCAGCATTAAAAAAGTGATCAAGATCTTTGACAACGGTGAGATGGATATCATGGTGCAGGGCGAACGCGTGTTCACTATATTAGATTATTCTAGTACACTGAAACCAAAATTATACGGCGCAGCTATCATTCAATACGAAGAAGAAGATATGCCAAAAGCAACTCAGCATTTACAAGAGTTAGCAATGGAATATTTGTCTTTATCACAGAATAAAATGGTAGACTACGAAACATTCGATGCGGTTTCATTATACGATATCGCCAATCTTCTTCAATTATCTGCTAAAGAAAAATACACCTTGATCTCTACTAAAACATTTGATGAGAAAGAAAAATATCTTTGCAATACTTTCCGTCAGTCGATCTGTATCTTTGAAAAAGAAGTGGAATTAAAGGATAGATTTATATTCAATTGACTTCGACAAGCTCAGTCACCGCAGACCACATTTAAGGTTAAAGCATCCACTTAATAAAAATAAAGAACCACCTGTAATAAGGTGGTTTTTTGTTTTCAGGACCCTCCATATCTTTATACCAACAAAGAAACTCTATGAAAAGAATTTACATGTTACCTTACATAATGTTCAACTTAAAACTAAAAGGCCATGAAAATTGTATTCAACAATTCACAAAAACTGAACGAGATCGTTTTTGCTAAACGCAACAAGAGTTACGGCGCTTATGTTCTGAGAGCCGAGTATAACAAAACACTTTTTAAATCATTAAGCATCGTCTTCTCAACAGTTCTGTTGTTTTTGATCGGGACTTATGTTTTTACTAAAGTAGCTGATGTCTCAGCACTTGTGACTGGACAAATTGATACCGGTGTTGTAGTAATTATAGACCCACCGGTTGATCCGCCAAAAAAGGTCGATCCACCAAAAAACACTCAAGGTGGTAAAAAGACAAATGCTACAGGTACTGTAATTAATGACACGACTTCGATTGAGAGTAAACCTGAATTGGATCCAAATGCTACCATTAATCCAAATGGAAACGCGAATAATACTAGCACTTTAACGGGAAGCGGTCCAGGTACTGTTGCCGTTGTAACACCAACAGTTGTAGAGATTCCAGAACCTCCAACTGCAATTCCTGCCGAAGCACCGGAATTCGAAGGTGGTATAAAAGCACTGGGCGACTTCATTAAAAAGAATACTGTATATCCTGAATTGGCAAAAGAGATGGGATTGGAAGGGACAGTATATGTGAGTTTTATTATAAATGAAAAAGGTGAAATAGAAAGTTCAAAGATCTTAAAAGGTGTTGGTGGTGGATGTAGTGAAGAAGCTACACGTGTTGTTGGCAAAATCCCGAAATTTAAAAAACCTGGACGTAATGAATACGGCAAACCTGTTAAAACCATTTTTAACCTGCCAATTGCCTTTAAGTTGAGGTAATGAAGCAGGATCCCTAACGGGATACGCTTCATTATAAATAAAAAAAAGAGTTGTGTTTGTGTTTGTTTCAGGGCCACTCTATCGTTCGTTTAGCTCACGAGGACCGGAGTGGTTTTTTTATTCTTTGATCAGCTTAACAGATCTTGTCTCACCATTAGAAATATATTTTAGAAAATAAATTCCGGCTTTTTCTTTTCGGAGATCTATTTCTATAGATTCATTTTTGGGAGCAAATGAATAGATGAGTTGGCCTGTAATATTATAAATTTCTATTAGGGAATTGGTGGAAAATTCAGTCAAACGTAATTGATATTTCCCTTCTGAAGGATTTGGATAAATAACAGGCTTGTTAACGGATAACTCTTCTTTGATCTTAGTAGATAATAAACAAGACGGCCCGCTTGTGGGATAATAAGTAGTGTTATTCTGGCTATAGCATTCTAAAGTCCATCCGCAACTTGTCACATTTATTGGAAGTAATTCTATAAGCCCTCCATAATGGCCCATTCCCTCCACTAAATGCGTACTGGTGGAGCTGCCGCTTAGCTGAAAACGCTTCATCCAACCATTTAAGGTATTAATGGAATCGATAGATGTAACCTTTATATTACTCCCGCTAAAATTATTAAAAGTTGTAGGTAAAGTATCGCCAACGTTTAAATTAAAATCGTACAATAAAGTGTCCCCGGAGATATATACGTAAATTTTTTTAGCCGATGACCTTATAAGGAAGGCAAAAGCTGTCAGCGTATAAGTGGTTGATGGTGGACCAACACAAGGATTGCCTGCCGGAGGCGGTCCCATTGCAAAATATTGATGATTGCCGTACCCTTTCGAATACACCTTTTTGTACTGAGTAGAACCAATCAATGAATCTCCGTTGATAAAATAATTATAGTAATCAACTTTAAAACAATTGGAGCCAACCTGGCACATCCGCTTGATCTGCCAACAAGGGTTATTGTTAAAATAACTATTGGTTTGGGAGTTACTAACCCCAATAAAACAAATTATAATGATAAGCGTGTAAAAATGCTTCATGCGCTGAATTTGATTGGTTCTATTAAAGATAGTAGTTCTGCCGGTAAAAAGCAAAACCATTAACTTACTCAAAAAACAAGCATAAAATGTGTAACCAACTTGTAAGTTTCCGTTATATAAACATAACTCTGTTTAAAACCCCTGATGGCATAAAATTTACTAATACCTTTATCGTCTAATTTCGTAGTAAATTTTTATTATGCTGAATTTCATTTTACAGATCAACCCGGCCGCAACCGTTGCAACAAGTGATTCATTGAATAATGCTGTTACAGGTATTCAAACTGCAAGTACAACAGCTGAAGCGTTACCTCCGACCGAGATCCATTTGATCGACATGGTTTTACTAGGCGGACCGGTAATGTATATACTTGGTTTTTTATTTGCTGTAGCAATTTATGTTTTGGTTGAACGTTTGATCGTGATCAACAAAGCTGCAAAGAAAAATCCAACTCTAATGCCGGGATTAAAAGACATGATCCATAGCGGTAATATTGCAAACGCGCGCGCGATGTGTAAAAGTGTGAATACTCCTGAATCATTGATGTTAGAACAAGGTGTTTCCCGGATCGGACAATCCACACAAGAGATCCGCGAATCCATGAATGCGGCAGGTACTAACGAATTAAATAAATTAGAAAAACATCTAAGCGTTCTAAACATCACAGGACGTATAGCACCGATGTTCGGTTTTATCGGAACGATCTTTGGTGTAATTAAGATCTTTTACGATATCTCATTAGCAAAAACAGTTGAGATCGAAGTTATCTCTACGGGCCTCTACCAAAAGATGGTGACCTCTGCAGGCGGATTAGTTGTTGGTGTATTAGCATTCGTAGCTTATCACTGGTTAAATGCACGTATTGATAAAATATCACATCGCATGGAAGAATCACAGATCCGGTTCTTAGACATGTTAAACGAACCAAGCAAATAATTATGAATGTTAAATGTTGAATTTTGAATGAAGAATCAATCCAACATTTAAAATTCAACATTCAAAATTTTTAAAAATGGGATTAAGAAAAAAAGGACATAGAGATGCTGAAGTAAGTACAGAATCGTTGAACGATATCATGTTCTTCCTCCTGCTTTTCTTTTTGATATTATCTACCATGGTAAGTCCGAACGCCATGAAGGTAAATTTGCCAAGTTCAAAAGCAAACAAACCAATTGATAATAATAAAAAGCCGGTGAACTTAGCTGTGACAAAGGATAGAAAATATTATATCGACAGCAAAGAAACCGACGTTGCCAATCTGGAAACAGCATTATCAGAAAAGATAGCAGGTAAAGCAGAGCCTGTTGTTATCTTACATATAGATAAAGATCTGGTGTACCAGGATTTTATTGACGTGATGCAAATAGGCGATCGTTTAAAATGCAAAATGGTTTGTGCAACGGCCCCATCTAACGGAAATAAGTAATGTATTTAACCGCGGCAGAGGAAAATAAGAACAGGGCAAAAGCTTCAGCAGTCACTGCTGCTATACTTGCTTTGTTGTTATTGTTTTTATTTTTGTTCAAGATCATAACGCCTAATCCTCCTTTTCCTGAAGTAGTAGGCGGTGGTGGCGGATTGGAAATTAATTTCGGTAATTATAACGAAGGCACGGGTAATGTTGAACAAAACGGAATTGGTGAAGCAACAAGCGTTATCACTGAGCAAACACCAACTCCCCCGACTAATAATGCTAATGATCCAACTTATACAAGCGACCAGGGGGAAGATGTGAAAGTAAATGATACTAAAACAAAACCAACTAATTTTACAGTAATTAAACCCGTTGTTGAAACACCAAAACCAAAAACAGCCGCTGAATTATTAGCAGAGAAATTCAAACAGAACCAGGGAAAAACAGGCGGCGGTGATGGCAACAGCGGTCACGCCGGAAATGATGGTAGTCCTGATGGAAACCCAAATACAAATGGAACAGGGGGTACAGGTGGCGGTGATGGAGGTGGCGATGGTCCTGGTCATGGGCCAGGTAGCGGGCCAGGTTCAGGTCCCGGAAAAAAATTCGGATTTAGTTTGGCCGGACGCGCCATTGTAAATCCTCCAACATTACCTAAAGACACTAAAGAAGAAGGAAAAGTTGTGGTTGAAATTACTGTAGATAAAAATGGAAATGTTACTGAGGCAAATCCTAACGGTCGTGGTACAACTACATCAAGCGCGATTTTAAAAGCTAAAGCACGGCAAGCGGCATTGGCTACTAAATTCAATGTTAGCGGTGCATTCGAAGAACAAACCGGAACTATAACGATCGTATTCGCATTCAATTAATGAATTATTCTCAAACGCTTGACTACCTGTTTTCGCGTTTACCAATGTACCAACGCGTTGGCGCAGCTGCTTACAAAGCTGATCTCAGGAACACTATTAAAATTTGCGAAGCCTTAGGTAATCCACAAAAGAAGTTACAGTGTATTCATGTTGCGGGAACAAACGGGAAAGGTTCTACTTCACACATGATCGCTGCTGTATTGCAAAAAGCAGGGTATAAAGTAGGATTATACACATCACCGCATTTATTGGACTTCAGAGAGCGCGTGAAGATCAATGGCAAAATGATCCCGAAAGAATACATAATTGAATTCGTAGAAAAGCACAAAAAAGAATTTGAATACATTGAGCCTTCTTTCTTTGAATGGACCGTTGGCCTGGCCTTTGATTATTTTTCGAATATGGAAGTGGATGTGGCGGTTATTGAAGTTGGCCTGGGAGGAAGATTGGATTCGACCAACGTGATAGATCCGGTGGTTAGTGTGATCACTAATATTGGAATGGATCATATGAATTTGTTAGGAGACACGTTACAAAAGATCGCAGTTGAGAAAGCAGGAATTATAAAAGCACGGAAGCCTGTGGTTGTTTCACAATACCAGCCGCAGATCTCGCAGATTTTCATAGAAAAAGCGAAGGAATTAAAAGCGCCAATAGAGATCGCTGATAAAAATTTTAAGGTTATAGAAAATAAAAAGGAAGGAGATTATTTATCAACTACTCTCCTTGACAAAAAAACCAATGTTACCACCAATTATAAATTAGATCTTACCGGCGCCTACCAGGTAAAGAATTTGATCGGAGTTATAGAGGCTTTAAAAATAATTGCCGGGAATGGATTTATTATTAATGAGGATGATATTCAGAAAGGATTGAGTAGTGTAATTAAGTTAACAGGATTGCAAGGCCGTTGGCAAACTTTAAGTGAAAAGCCATTTGTAATTTGTGATACAGGACATAACGAGGATGGTATAAAAGAGATCCTCTCTAATTTAAAATTGTACTCATATAAGCAATTACATTTTGTTTTAGGAGCTGTGAATGATAAGGACGTTTCTTCCATTTTGAAATTACTACCTAAGGATGCTATTTATTATTTCACCAAGGCTTCTGTACCACGGGCATTACCGGAAAACGAATTAAAATTAAAAGCAGAAGAAATGGGACTGAAGGGAAATTCTTTCTCTACTGTAAAAGAAGCAATAACCGCAGCAAAAGAAAAAGCGAAAGCAAATGATCTGATCTTTATTGGAGGAAGTACTTTCGTAGTGGCGGATGTTTTAGCCACTACCTAGCCTTCGGAGGCGTCAAAGCCAAATTAATACGCTCTGTAATGATCTGTGCTAATTTTGAAAAATAACTATTGACGATCTTCTTCGGATCATTTATTGCAACAGGAAATTGTGTTTCGGCAATACCTGAATTTATTTCTTTCGCATCATAAGTGTAAACTGTATAATGTACAACCAATTTTCTGAAGCCATCTGTAGTTGCTAAAGGATCTCCATTCGAAGAACTGGCAGATGATTTAATATCCAACTCATTGATGAAAACAAAAATATCACATTTATATTTGGCGTATAGATAAGGAACTAAAGTTGCGTTTTTTATTTTAGCATTCATGAAACGGGCATCCGTGTTGGTCTCATCAACTACCTGTCCGTTCTTAATGATCTGTTCCTGTTTTTCTTTTACAGGTGGTTTGTAATTTTTCTGATCAGGAACTTTCATGTATTCCAAAACCAGGTGCTGGTATATTTCCCCTAGATCTTTTTTGGTTTTCACAGTATCATCCATCATGTCGATAACCAAATGTTGCAACTTCAATGATTTGTACAACTGTTCATTGATGCCGTCACGAAAAATAGCTTTGATCTGTTTGCCTGTGAGTTTAGTTTCTTTATTGATCGCATAATCAACCTCGCTCATGTACAAACGCGGCTCGAAGGGAATGAGCATGATCTTATGTTTGCCGGGAGGCGGTGCTTTCTCTGAACCTTTTTGATTGAGTGTATTTTGAGCGTTCAGACTAAGAACGGCCATAAAAAAAACGATCGACAAATAAGAGCTGTGAATGGTTTTTTTCATTGCTTAATATAACACTAAAAACTTAATAAAGTTACTAGTCACGCAGCCAATCGGTATTGGCGTAGATCATCAATCCTAAAATGAAAACAAGGCCAACATAATTAGCGTAGTACAATACTTTTTCAGGCACTTTACGGCGACTGATCATTTCAATCAATAAAAATAAAATATAACCGCCATCCAACATCGGGATAGGTAAAAAGTTCATGAAAGCAAGAACCAAAGAAAGAAACCCGGTGAACATCCAGAAGGCATGCCAGTCCCATTCTTCATTCATGTTCTTGTACATACTGTAAAAGCCGCCTACCTGTTTGTGTGCATCTTTTACGGTGAAGATCACCACTAATTGTTTCGCCTGCATCACTAAATTCTCCGCGCCAAAACTTAACCCTTCTTTCAATGATTCAAAAAATCCGAATTTAAAATCTTCTACCGGGATATACTTTCCGCCAAGCGGCCTGAAACCAATTGTCCCGTCAGAAGTAACTTTTGGCTTTAAGTGAACGGTATCTAATCCGCGTAATACGGCAAGGTCAATTTCTTTTCCGCGATTGGCAGCTAAAGCTCTTTGAAATTCATTAAAGAATGGTGTGTTCACATTATTAACTGCAACTATAAGATCTCCTTTTTTCAATCCGGCTGTTTCAGCATAAGAAGTTTTTGTAACCTCACCTACTTCAGTTGGCATTCGTACACCAATGAAGTCTCCCTTTTTTAAATTACGTAAGATGGTACTGATGTTATCTTCGCTGATAGGGATAGTAATATTTTGTCCGTCACGTTTTACAACCATGCTCTTCGCTTTGTTCATCACGATCTCTATTTCAACGCGATTTAAATTCGTAATCGGTTTTCCATCAACAGATACAACAAAATCACCATCACGCAATCCCATGCTCAATGCAGTAGAATCACAAGCAATACCGTAAGTTAATTTATCTGCGGGCACGGTTGATTTTCCCCAGAAGAAAAACACCATCCAGTAAATAAAAACACCTAATATTAAATTCACTAAGATCCCGCCCATCATGATCAACATGCGCTGCCAGGCCGGTTTCGCTCTGAATTCCCATGGCTCAGGTTCTTTTTCTAAAGTAGCTTTGTCCATTTGTTCATCCACCATTCCCGCGATCTGAACATAACCCCCGAATGGGAACCAGCCTAATCCATAAACTGTATCACCAATTTTCTTTTTGAATAAAGAGAAATTCATAACACCTGCGAATGGAAATAAGAAATCGAAGAACAAATAGAATTTCTCAACCCGGCATTTGTAACGCTTCGCAAAAAAGTAATGCCCGAACTCGTGAAGTGTAATTAATATAGTAAGACTTAAGAATAATTGTCCGAATTTTATCATTGAAGTTGTTGGTTATCAGTTAATGGTTATCAGTTGTTAGTTATTAGTTCTTCGGTTGATCGTTCTTCATAAAAAATCAAGCATTGACTAAATTAGAAATTCTTAATTCTGCATTCATAATTCTTAATTTTTAACTGCCAACTGCATTCTGCTTACTTTAGCAGGCCTTGTGCGAAAGCCCTCGTTTCTTTATCGCATTCAATATACTGCTCGTAATTTGGCTTTGCGATAAAAGACATTTTACTTAAACATTTTTCTATGACCGAACTCATTTCTAAAAATTTTATCTTATCGTTCAAAAATGAGCTCACTGCAATTTCGTTAGCGGCATTTAAAACGCATGGCATATTTCCGCCTTTTTCAAGGGCTTCAAAGGCCAGAGCTAAGTTACTAAAAGTTTTGGTGTCAGGCTTCTCGAAGGTCAGCTCAGGATAGTTAAAAAAATCAAAACGTTTAAAGGTGTTCTTCACCCTTTGCGGATAGGAAAACGCGTATTGTATAGGCAATTTCATATCGGGTAATCCTAATTGAGCTTTCATACTGCCATCCTCAAATTGTACAATACTGTGTACAACGCTTTGTGGATGTACAATAACATCGATCTGTTTAGGAGATAAATTAAAGAGCCATTTTGCTTCGATCACCTCTAGACCTTTATTCATTAAACTGGCAGAATCAACAGTGATCTTTGCGCCCATGGTCCAGTTCGGATGTTTGAGCGCTTGTTCGCGTGTTACTTTTTCAAGATCCGATCTTTTCTTTCCTCTGAATGGTCCGCCTGAAGCAGTGAGATAGATCTTCTCAATTTTATTATCCCATTCTCCTGCTAAACATTGGAAGATCGCAGAGTGTTCCGAATCTACAGGATAAATATTCACACTGTTCTCCATTGCCAAACGGGTGACAAGATCACCCGCAACAACCAAAGTTTCTTTATTAGCGAGTGCAATATTTTTTTTGTGTTTTATGGCATTGATGGTAGAAGCTAATCCCGCGTAGCCAACAATACAAGCAAGAACGATGTCGATAGTTTCCATCTCCACGATCTGTTCGATCGCTTTTTCTCCGGCGTAAACTTTAATGTCTTCTTTAAATAAAATATCTTTTACAGATTGGTATTTCGATTCATCCCCGATAACAACAGCATTCGGTTTAAATTCTAAAGCCTGCTTAATTAAAAGTTCTGCATTAGAATTAGCCACTAAAACTTCAACGGAAAAATGTTTTGGATTTTCGCGGATCACTTCAAGGGCCTGGGTACCTATGCTCCCGGTACTTCCTATGATTGCTATTTTTTTTGTTTCCGACAAACTGTTTATTTAAAACCCGAAGATACTAAATAAGTGCCCACGGGGAGACTCGAACTCCCAAGGTAATTACACCAACGGCTTCTGAGACCGCAACGTTTACCAATTTCGCCACGTGGGCATAAAAAAAGTCCATTTTTAGTGGACTTTTTTGTGCGGGTGAAGGGACTTCCTTCGACAAGCTCAGGATAAACTTCTCGTCCCGTTCAATTCCACAGAGAAAACCCGTTAAGGTCACCTCTCTTATTTTTTTTGTGCGGGTGAAGGGACTTCCTTCGACAAGCTCAGGATAAACTTCTCGTCCCGTTCAATTCCACAGAGAAAACCCGTTAAGGTCACCTCTCTTATTTTTTTGTGCGGGTGAAGGGACTCGAACCCCCACGTCTCTCGACACCAGATCCTAAGTCTGGCGCGGCTGCCATTACGCCACACCCGCAGCGCTTTCCTTTTGTGAAAGGAAGGCAAATTTACTAAATTTTTGATATAAAACGCTTGTTTTTTTAGAGGAAAATAGGCCTAAATCAGCTTCATGACCACATAAGTTTCAGGTACAGAAAGAGACTCAATACAATACTTCAATTTTACCCCTATTTCAGAGGGAAAATCGGTTATTTCTGTAAACCCGAATTTCGTAAAAAAGTCAGGGATTATAGCCACTAAATAAAGGGGTAAGGTGGCTTTTTCGATGAGGGCGAGGGTCAATTGCCGGCCAACACCTTTCAATCGCTCGTTTTCTATAACACCCAAGGAACATAATTCAGTACAGGCAGGATATTGCCTCAATCTCCCGAACCCAACGATCTTTCCTTCAAATTTGGCAACCAGGAATTGATCGGAACGAAGATCATTATCATCCAGGCAAAATTCTGCGATCAGTTTTTTTACTATTGGAAAATCTATTTCTGTACAGGCAAAAATAGTTGCCTGAAGAACATTGTTGCTCATTATTTGGTGATCACCAGTTTTTTTACCGACCTGGTTTCGCCATCACTTAAACAAATAAAATAAGTGCCGGCTTCCAGGTGATATAAATTTAATTGTAATAAGCCAAAACGCATATTACTGTTTTGAGTATACACTTCTTTTCCTATCACGTCAATGATGCTCACGGTAATTTGTTTTCGGAAACTGTTCTCAGGAATTAAAACATTAGTTAATCCGTAAGAAGGATTCGGATACAACACGAATTCAGAATTGAAAGCAAGTTCTTTTACAGAAACAAAAGTTTCGCTTTTAGAAATCATTTTATCCTGTGTACAATTTAAAACTGTTCGTTTATTCTGATCAGCATCAAATTCTGAAACGGATGCAACAATGTACATATTCTCAGGTATGTAACGGAATTGTCCGGGAGGAGAAACAGGTACTGTATAAGAATAAGCTTTAGTGTAAGTTTGTCCTTGAGTACCGCCTGTTGTTGGAATAATTCCGGCTGCCCCGAAAGAGCCGTCTAAAGCAATATCCAATACATTCAGGTGTTTGAATTGATCGGCCTTCAATACGTAACCATTTTGTGCCGGAAGATAATACCCTGTTTGGAAATAAGGAGAGAAAGGAATGTTGTACATAAAACTTAATTGGTTCCATCCGTTATAAGATGTATCCATTACAGGGCCGTAAATATTATTCTCTGTTAAATAAGCACTCATTCTGTAATCGCCTTTAACTTCTCCTACAAAACTTGCACTTACTGTAAATGTCAGAACACGTGAAGCAGAATCATAATTCTTATTAGAAATACTAACGCTTACAGGAACGATCACTGATTTACGCTGGTTAATATGAGCCGAATAAGAAGTCCTGGAAACGGGAACAGAATTCACATCCGTAAAAAAAGTTCTGTCAATCATAGCAGTAGATAAAGTTTTTCTATAAGTAGAAATTAAACTTGCCGCAGAAGTCGTAGTTAACGAATCGTTATCATGAACATTAATAGCGATGACCGAACCACTCGTTACTGCTTTTAACTTCTCCTGTGCATCCGGACTAAATCCATCAGTTGCACTCACGAATTGTTCTACCAAAGTATTTTTTGCCGGAACAGATGTTACGATACAAACGTAAGTGTTGATCGTATCGTTTAGCGCATTAGAGTCTGATCCGCTATTAACAGAATTGACCCAGATCTTTACTTTATAATACCCGGGAGTTGTAATGCTGTAAGATGTAATGAAAGAAAAATCAGTAGCCGCATGAGGGGTCAATGCAATGGTTCCACCCTGTGGAACGGACAAAGTTGCACCTATGACCTGGTAACTAAGATTCAATGCAGTAATATCATTGTTTCCTGCATTTGTCACCCTGCAATAAACACCGCCATTTGTATTGGCAGAATTATAATTATAGAATTTAGGACTGCTGCTAAGGGCGGCATCATTTGCATTTGCAATATTTTCTACTGTAATATCATCGATCCACAACTGGTACATGTTCTTCGAGATATTCTTAAATGCGATGCGAACATTTTGTCCTGAATAAGTTGCTAATGAAACCCCACGTTTTGTCCAGACATTTTTTTCGCCTTGTCCTGCAGTATTGCCATCATTAAGTTTAAAAACGGGTGCTGCTGTAAAATCCCCGGCAGTTAAAGTTCCGGTTGTATTTGTAGTAACATAAACTTCATAACCCTCAGGGAAGTTTGCATCGGGAGATTTTGCTTGCCACGACAGAACAGAATTAGCAGTTAAAGAATTGATCACCGGGCTTACGATAAAACGCTGTACGGCTGCATTTGTGTCCAACCAGGATGTTGTCACTAAAAAAGTATCTGCTTCAACGCTGTTATAGCTTACGGCCCATCCTGTTGTTTTTAATGAAGCGACGTTAAAGGGTTTGTTTGGTGAATTTGTGTTCCCGACATTGTTCTTATAGCCATCGTTGATCAAATTATAAGATGCAGGTGCGGTGGTATAGGTGGTCGTAGTAGTTATGCTTCCAACCACCTGGACGTCGTTCTGTAAAGTTAAACCGTTAAAACTGTCGCTGAATAATACCTGGCTGTTAGCGCCAATATAGATCAAACTAAAAATCCCTGCTAAAATCTTTTTCATCTTTCCTAATCAATAAATATTCTGTCTTTCCCGTCAAATTTTGGTGCTTGTATGCTTAACACTTTTAAAGGTTTTTCGCCCATTGATATCACCGAGTGAAGTGTGTTCTTCGGAATAAAAATAACATCACCTTTTTTTATAGGGAACCCTTTACTTCCTAAAGTCATTTGCCCGTTTCCTTCTAATACCACCACGTGTTCAGAATGCGAGAGGTGTTTGTGAAGCTTAACTTCCTTTTTTATCACGATCACAAAACTGCTTGCTAACGTATCACTAAAAAGGGATTTGTTATACACATTGTCACTAACGGTCTTTGCACCTATGCTATCTGTATTCATAACTTGCGCCCATCCGGTGAACGAACAACAAATAAATAATGCAACTATAGAACACAACCTGAACAAATCAATTATTTTTTGATCGGTTGCGGTGCTACAGTAACTGCAGGAGCTTCACCTAACATTTGAGGTGTTATCCCTTTCATACCCTGGTTAGCCTGAGGATGATTTGGGTTCAGCTTAAGCGCTTCCTGCCAGCATTGTTTTGCTTTGCGGTACATGCCCAGGTTGTAATAAGCTCCTCCTAAATTATACCAGCCTTCCGGATTATATCTGTCTAAGATAGTTGCTTTGTTCAATTCATAAGCAGCGCTGTCAGAACGTCCGCGTTGTGCCTTCTGGTAGCCACGTTGTAACAATTCGTTGTAGAATACGATGTAATAATTCTTTAAATACGGATTGTTCGGGTATAAACGTTCAGCGTGTTTCCAAAAGTATAATGCTTCTTTATCACGTTTCAGCTTATAATAAGCAAGGCCTAAATTCAGATAACCGTTCACGTAACGCGGGTGCAGATCGGTAGCATGTTTTAAATACGCAATACCTTTATACAAACTGCGTTGCTTCATGTTCAGGTTTTGTGGATTTTTCCATTCTCCTTCAGGGGCAGGTTGCATAATATTTTTCTTATTGGCACCATCTCTGAATTCAGCAGTATCAACCATGAACTCAAGCATTTTATCCTCGTAAGTAGCGAAAGGAAGATTTGCTGCTTCGCCCGGTTTACGCGTGAACCATTTTGTATCTGCTAAGTCGATCCAACGTGCGCCGGCATTACCTAACACGAGAACTGAATTCGGCATAGTGTTCGCGTCTTTAATGAATAAAGTGATATCACTTTTCCAATCCCAGTTCCTTTCCCATGCTTTACAACCATATAAGAAAACAACAACGCTTAGCATACCAATTAAAGCAGTACGTTTCACATTCAGGTTCATGGCTTTTACTTTTTCGAATCCTTCCAGTAAGACCCAGGCTAAGAACATACAGAAACCAATAGAGGAGTGGAACATCAGACGTTCGCCCATGGTTGCACCGATATCCATCAAAACGTTACCGATCATTAATAAGAACGCGATGTATACTGCGAACGCAAATCCTAAGACGTGTTTCTTTAAAATTAATCGGTAAGTAAAATAAACTAACGCTAAGTGTATGATAATAGAGGTAATGAAATCCCAATCCGTAAAATGCCTGTACGCAATTGTATTGTAAGAATAATCGGATGATAATGGATGAGGGAAGAAATGCAGCGTTAAATATTTAAATAACACGAACGCTTTTGTACAGAAACGTTCTTGTCCGTCAGCCAATAAATATGGATTGTTCAACAACTCTGTATCGGGCACGCCCGGTTTTAATTTTACCGCTACTAAACGCATGCCGAGATAGAACAACATGATAAAATAATACCAGGTCATCAGATTATTGAAATCTTTCTTCCCGTTCTTTTTTACAAGAAGAAGAATTACGCCCGCATAAACAAAAGGGAATAACCAGAAACTCTTATCCGGTTTTTCTCCGGGTTTCGCATGAATATCAAAGTTGAATTTGATGTACAACATGATCCCCATGCAAATGGAGAAGATCACTATAGGCGTAAAAATATCTTTATAGTCTTTCCAACCTTTTGCTAATAAAGCAACGCCTCCTGCAGTAACACCAAGTCCGCCTAACATCATAATTCCTCCAGAGCCGGTAGATGATCCGTAACCTTTTAAGAAAACAACCAAGCCTCCGCCAATAGCAACATAACCAATTAATGGTTTTAAGAATTTTTGCAGATCGAAAGTGTGTTTAGTGAATGTCCAAACTGCCAACGGAAGTAATCCTAATAATACCACGGCATATTCTTTCGATAAGAGTGCGAGTAAGAACATGACACACCCCCAGAACAAGGTTGTCGGTTTTTTATCCTCCAGGTACCTGAAGGAGTACAGGAAGGTGAGTGAGATGAAGATCAATGAGAAAATTTCGTCGCGGCTTTTTACGTTAGCAATCGCTTCAGTGTGCATCGGGTGCGTTAAGAATAATAAGGCTGATAAGAACGCCATGTCCTGGTTATCCCTGAACATATAATTTCTGAACACTAAGTATAAAAAGATACATCCCAATACATAGGTCCACATATTATTGAAGTGGCGAAGGCTCGCATTTTTTACCTGGCAATCTACTTCGTTAAATACACCATCAATATTAAGATCTTCTTCAGGGTCATCCACATTGTTTTTATTCAGATCCCAACATCGCTGCGGATAGAGTCCATCCTTCGGGTAAGCGCCAATGAATTCCTGTTCAATAGCAAAACTCACAACCGATAAAGGACGGTAACGGCCCCCTGCTAACTGATCGGTAGCATTCATCCGGCGATAGAAACTTTCGTAAGCGTCTTTAGTTAAGATGTCGGGAATACCTTTAACGCCTTTGATCACGTGGTCGTTTTGGTGAATGATGATCCCGTCATCTAATGCATATTCGTTATATAAACTGGTACTATAAAAAATGATCCCGATAAGGGCAAGTACTATAATAGGTTGTTTCTGATTAATGAAAGGAAAGTACTTAAAAGTGTTCTTTAATTCCGGGAAAACGGGTTGTTTGCCCCCTTTGGTTTGCTTTGCCATATGTCTGTTTTAAAACGAATTACAAATATAATATTTTAATAAAAACCACCTAATAGAAACAGCCTCTGTTAAGCCAGGAATAGTGCTCCATGAACATAATATCTTTGATACCCTTTACACCCTTGATTACATGCGGATTAAGGTGAATAGTCATGTTATCGTGGAAAGCGTATTCATTGTTAATACCGGTGCAGTAGAAGATAAACCCTATAACAGCCAATACGATATAGGGCTGATAGTGCCCCGAAAAAGGAAAATATTTGAAGGTGTTTTTCACTGCTTATTTTCCATAGATAAACTATATAGTCCTTTACTTGCCAGTTCTTTTGAAGGATCGGCCAATGAGCTGTCTATTATTCTTAAGATCGAATCCGACATACGGTCACCCGTATTATCCATGTGTAGCCGGGTTTCGGTTTGGGGCTGACAGGCGGCTAAGTAAATAAACAATAAAATAAATCCTTTTTTCATATTAATTTCTTACTACAAAAGTGATGATACTGGTTAAAACTGTTGAGCTGCTCGTGGCGGTCTTGTTATTTGTGTACTGCGTTAAACTTGCAAGGACGGTTGAACTGCTGATGGAATAATTGCCGGCTGCGTTTTGTGAAGCAAGTGTTTCGTTGTTGTTTTCTGAGCGCGGATTAATAAAATAAAAAAAGCCGGCGATCAAAACTATAGCTGCTAAACCTGTCTGATAAGGCTTCAGATCTAAGAAATGCATTAAAAAATCAAAAAAGCTTTGTTTCTCAGGAACTGGTTTTTTTCGGAGCTTTATTTTTTCACGCGCATCATTTACCAATGAGATATCGGGCGATTCTATGTTCAGCTCATCAACCGATAATTTATTCTTCAGGAAATGGTCTAAGTTGTTTTCCATAATTTTTAATTTGAGGGATTGAATATTTTTAACTTTTCTTCTAATATTTTTAAAGTATAATGCAATCTCGATTTCACACTGCCTTCCGGGCAATTCTGAATAAATGCGATGTCTGAAATGCTTTTATCTTCCTGGTATTTTAAAATAAAAGCCTCTTTTTTCTCAGGCGCCAACTCATTCAAAGCTTCATCCAGTATCCTGCGGAATTCTTTAGCGTCCATCCGGCTCGCTGCTTTTAAGAATTCATCATTATTTGATCTTTCACCTAAATAATTCAGTTCTTCTTTACTATTGGCCACCACGGCTTGGTGACGGTAAAAATTCTTGCAAGAATTAGAGGCGATCGAGAAGATCCATGTTTTAAAAGAACGGGAGGCATCAAATTTCTCAGGGTCTTCAGCAATTTTCATGAACAGGTCCTGTAACGCATCCTCTGCCAATCCCTTATCAAAATTCAACATCCTCGTAAAATAACCGAGTAGCTGTTTACTGTACCGGTGATAGATCTCATCAAAAGCCGGCACTTCACCGTTGCACAAGTGCAGCATTAGTTCTTCATCCGGCAGAACAGAAAATCTACTTTTTTTATGCTGCATAAACAGTGAAAATGGCTTATTTACTATTTGATTTCCGGTTCACGCGGCATGGTTATTTATAGAGCTGTACACGCAAACGCGCAAAAGGTTCAATAATCGTGCTATTAAATCTTAAAAAAGGTTAATGGTTATTGGTGATCGGCTATCTGTTATAAGGCTATTGATCATTTGTCTTGACTTGATTATTAACCTGATAACCCGATAACTAATAACCATTAACCTTCCCCCTTTGGGGAAAAATCCCTAAATTGCTTTTGGTTTAGAATGTCAGGTAAATTAAATAGCAGATCAGGACTCATTATATCAGCTTTAGTGCTTATTGTGGCTATAATAATTGGCCAGTTTAACAGCTATACCACCGCTGAACTCTGCGAAAAGACACAAAAAAACCTTCATGCTAAAGAAACGAGAGCAGAACAAGCACTACAATTATTAGATCATTTAGATAAAGCGCATCCCTTCCAATCTTTTTCAAAAACAGATAAAGAATTTTTGGATCACGAGAATATTTCACTGTTCGCTTTTGTAAAAGATAGTCTGATATTTTGGTCTTCAAATACTGTTCCGTTCGATAGGCCTGTAATGTCTTTAAGAACTAGCAATGGCATGGTTCATTTCAGGAATGGCTGGTATGAATATCTTTTAGAAGAGAGAAATGAAGTTAAGAAACTCGCTCTTATATTCATAAAACCGGAGTATGATGTTCAGAATAATTATTTCGATAATTCTTTTGCTTCCTGGCTCCGGCTTCCTCCGCAAACAGAATTGCGCGATTCAGCCAGTTATTTACCGCATACTATAAGATCGAAAACCGGCACACCGTTGTTTGAGATCTTTATGAATGAAGAAATAAGTAAAAACGAAGGGCGTTCAGCCTGTTCGGTTATTTTATTTTTCATTGCGCTTGCCGGATTTGTTTTTTACGGCCTGCAAAGTGCTTATAACAATAAGATATCTTTGAAAGTATTTGCGATCAGTACTTTGCTGATAATCGGAATAAGATCATTGATGATCTGGTTAAAATGGCCGGGATTACTTTATTCCTCAACTTTATTTATGCCGGTCGACTACGGTAACTCGGAATCTTTCTTCAATGAATATTTAGGGGACATATTGATAAATGTATTCTTATTCCTGGCCTGGGCAAGTTTATTCTATAAATGTGTTGAGATAAATGTTAAGAATGCAGGATTGAAACTGGCAGGTTTTGTTCTGTTCTTCGCCGCTCTTGCCGGAACGGCCTTATTTCTTGATGTTACAGTAGAAAGTCTTGTATTCAATTCAACGATCCCATTTGAGTTCTCTAATTTTTTTAATTTGAACCAACTCAGCTTTTTATGTTTAAGCATCGTTTTTATAAACGGATTCTCCCTTGCCATTCTCATCGAAAAATGCATTGAATTATTCTTTGAAAAAGGAAACAGGAAATATGTTTCAGTATTGATCGTTTGCTTACTGGTCTATTCGGGATTGTATTTTGTATTTAACAAGGACTTCAATGCTATCGAATGGTTCTGGCTGCCGATCTTATTTATCATGTCGGTTATCCTGCGCAAATATGATTTTACACAAAGTATTTTGAGTTCGGGTTTCAGGATACTGATCTTTTCACTGATCACTTCCTGGCTGTTCAGCGAGTACAATTCTGCAAAAGAAAGATCTAATACTGAAGTTTTAGCTGACAAATTATCGGAACGCCAGGATGCGATCCTCGAAAATGAATTCTCAGATGTGGCGAAAAAGATAAGTAAGGATCCTCGTTTTAAAAAAGCGCTATACCGCTTGCCATTGTTCGGCAGCCAAACCGAACAGGAACTACGCCAGAATTATTTTACAGGTTATTTCGAAAAATTCAATATTCAACTGGCAGTTTTCGATTCAGTTTGTATGCCGTATTTTAAAAATTCGGATCTTATTTATAACAACAATGAATATTTTGAAGATCAGGTGATGGCCGGGTTGCCAACTATCAGCGATAATTTGTTCTTTATGGAAGAGTATAAAGCAAGTTCCCGCTATATTGGAAAAATAGAATTTGATAAAGTTGAAGGGCATAAAACATCCTATGTATTATATGTTCAGATAGAACCAAAACAAAGTTCGGGCTCGGGCGGTTTTCCTGATCTGCTATTGGACGAAAGTCAGCAAAAACAAAACAGGTATAAACAAATATCGTATGCGGTCTATCGGCAAAACAAATTAACTTCTTCTTATGGGCAATACGACTATCCTTCACATAATATTGATTCAACGATCCTGAAGAGCGTTAAAAGTAATTTCAGGCATTATTTTGTGGCGCCTGATAAAGAAACTTTGATCGTATTAAGCACAAAAACGAAAGATTTCAATTATGTCTTTACCACCAATTCATATTATTTTATTTTCTATTCATTATTAGGATTAGTTCTCGTAGTTATAGCGTTCCGGATCGGTAACCGTAAATTAATGTTCTTTTCATTGAACAGGAGGATCCAGGTATTTACCATTTCTATTTTGTTCTTTGCGTTGTTAGCTGTCGGTATATTTACTGTGAAATTGGTAATGACAAAATCGGAAGGTGACAATTTAAATGACCTTGCAGAAAAATCAACACAAATAAAAAATGAATTAAAAACTGTTCTGTTAGATGTGGTAAATTTAGATGTTAACAGCAAACAGTATGCGGAAGGATTATTAAAAAAATACGCCACCTTATTTAATTCTGATGTCAGCTTGTATAATAAAAATGGTCTTTTGTTCGCTTCCTCGCGTCCGCAATTATTTGATGCGGGATTGTGCTCGCGTTTAATAAATCCGTTAGCTATTTCTAATTTCTCAAAAAATGAATCTTCAAGTTTCAGTACACGTGACAGAATTGGTTCGCTGAATTATTTATCACTTTATAGGCCGCTGTATAATAATTCAGGAGATCTTACGGGTTATATGAACTTGCCGTATTTTGCAAGGCAAAGTGATCTTGAAGAAGGGTTATCTGATTACATCACCACTTTATTAAATGTGTATGTTGTTTTATTCCTTGTCAGTTTATTTACGGGATTGATCGTAACAACTTATGTAACGAAGCCATTGCGTATCGTCCAGCAGCAATTAGCTAAAATTTCATTAGGAAAAATAAATGAACCCATCGAGTGGCAATCGAATGACGAGATCGGAAGATTAGTGAATGAATACAATCAAATGTTGCTGAAATTGGAGGAGAGCGCCACTTTATTGGCAAAATCAGAAAGAGAAGGCGCGTGGCAGGAAATGGCGAAGCAAGTAGCGCATGAGATCAAAAATCCATTAACACCAATGAAGTTGAATTTACAGTACCTGCAAAAAGTGGTGAACGAAGGCGGCGATGATTTCACTGGTAAATTCAAAAAAGTTTCCGGCTCCATGATCGAACAGATCGATACGCTCGCACATATTGCCAATGAATTCTCCAACTTTGCAAAAATGCCGAAAGTTAGTTTGGAGCAGGTCAATTTAAATGAAGTCATTAGATCAACAATAGAATTATTTAAGAATGATCAAACGCAAATTACATTTACGTCACAACTTGATCCGTCAATTGTTTTAGCAGACAAGAATCAATGTTTGCGTGTGTTCAATAACCTGGTAAAAAACGCGGTTCAATCCATTCCTGAGAACAGAAAAGGGGAAATCGAAATTAAAGCTGAACTCCAAAATGAAGTGGTACTGGTAAGTGTAAAAGACAATGGAAGTGGAATTCCTGAAAGCATGAAGGAAAAAATATTCGTGCCTAATTTCACAACTAAATCTACCGGAACAGGTTTAGGTTTAGCAATGGTAAAGAACATTATTACTTCTTTCGGCGGTGAAATATGGTTTGAGAGTAACGAAAACAAAGGCACTGTATTTTATTTAACATTTAGAAAATAAGCACATGTATGGAGGCCTGACCCGTAGGAACTTTCCAATATTTCTGTAATAAAAGCAATCCCGGAATATAACACTAAATAATCAGAGTACAGGGTCTGCCCTTCCGAATCATTATACCGGAGTATATAGAATTTATGATTGAATTAACAAAAAATCCTCATTAAAAATGGTTTCAGAAGGGTTAATAACTTTTTAATTGGTTTTCCTATATACACTTATATTTGCTGAAACAAAACCTAAAAGAAATGATCATGACCTCAGAAAGCGTTTTAACCGAAATTAAAAACAGCGTTTTGGTTATCACAATAAACCGTCCGGATAAATTAAATGCATTGAACAAAGAAACTATTGAAACTCTTCATGAAACCTTAGTTGAAGCAGAGAATCAAAAAGAGATACGTGCGGTAATTATCACTGGTGCAGGGCAAAAAGCATTTGTTGCAGGAGCCGATATTGCAGAGTTCGCTGATTATTCTGTGGAGCAGGGAAAACAATTAAGCTCAACAGGGCACTTCAAAATATTCAATTTCATCGAGAATTATTCTAAACCTGTTATTGCTGCTGTAAACGGTTTTGCATTAGGCGGAGGATTGGAGTTGGCATTGGCTTGTCACATCCGTGTAGCAAGTGAGAATGCAAAAATGGGATTACCTGAAGTAAGTTTAGGAGTTATTCCCGGTTACGGAGGAACACAACGCCTGGCACAGATCTTAGGAAAAGGAAAAGCTTTTGAAATGATCGTGACGGCAGATATGATCGGAGCACAGGACGCTTACAAGTGGGGATTGGCAAACTATGTTACTACCCAGGAAGAACTATTAAATAAATGTTTCGAGATCACTGCCAAGATAGTTACTAAATCGCCAACTGCGATCCGCACAGCTATTAAAGTGATTAACGCAGGCTACAACAATAAACAAAACGGTTACGAAGTAGAGATCGAAGAGTTTGGAAAAAGTTTTGGCACTTCTGATTTCAAAGAAGGGGTATCGGCATTCTTAGAAAAGCGTAAAGCTAACTTCCGCGGAAATTAAAGGCCTTTGTGACGTTGGAAGTTTTTACTTCATATCACAATATTATATCACCTTTAGGTTTCACCACTAAAGAAAATTATTCTGCAATACTTAACAATAAGTTGGGTGTAAAACCACATCGTTTAGGAAAACTGAATGAAGAATTTTGTTTGTCAGTTATTGATGAGCAAAAGATCAATTCCGCTTCTGAAAAAATAAAAGGCGCGTCACTCTTTACGAAACTTGAAAAACTAAGCATTCTTTCCATCTGTGATGTTTTAGATCAATCAGGGATTTCATTAAGAGATCCCAAAACACTTTTAATATATTCCACTACCAAGGGGAATATCGATCTGTTAGATTCTTCAGTTAAACATTCATTCCCGAATGAAAGAACGTATTTATCAGTCATGGCAAATATGATCGGGAAATATTTTAATGCAGTTAATAAACCTTTAGTACTGTCAAATGCCTGCATAAGCGGATTACTTGCGATCATAACTGCACAGCGATTGATCAAAGCCAGGCAATATGAGAATATTTTAGTTTGCGGAGGAGATCTGGTAACTGAATTTACAACCAGCGGTTTTAAATCGTTTAATGCATTAAGTCAGGAACCATGTAAACCTTTTGATGCAAAACGTACAGGAATTAATTTAGGGGAAGCGGTTTCAACAATACTGATCACAAAAAATAAATTGGCGCCAACATCAATGCAAATTGTAAGTGGGGCCTCTGCAAACGATGCGAATCATATTTCCGGGCCATCACGTACAGGCGATGGATTGTTCAAAGCAGTCTCTCAAACATTAGAAGGAAATAAAATAAAAATTGATACTATCAGCGCTCACGGAACAGCAACGCCGTACAACGATGAAATGGAATCAATAGCTTTCGAAAGAGCCGGGCTGATAAACGTTCCCGTAAATAGTTTAAAAGGATATTATGGCCATACCTTAGGCACTGCAGGCGTTTTAGAAACTATAATTTCTATCGAAGCAGCATCTAATAATCAATTAATAAGATCTGCAGGTTTTTCCGAAAAGGGAGTTACCGGAAACATTCAAATAATAAAGGAACATCAACCCATAATACCCGAAACATACAAACCTTTTTAAAAACGGCATCCGGATTCGGAGGATGTAACGCTGCAGCACTATTTGTAAAGTAAGAATGGAATTGAATATTACCTCATATTGCACAATTAAGAACAAAATTATTTTTGTGAACGGAAAAGAGCTGTCTGTTCCGAAACAAGATGTCGCTTCTTATTTTTTTGCAGATGCCTACAAACACCTGGAGATAAATTACCCGAAGTTCCATAAGATGGATAATTTATCTAAGTTAGGGATCATTGCCACAGAAGCCGCTTTAAAAGGAAGTGATTTCCTTCAAAGGAATTCTCCGGAAAGCGTAGCGATCATACTGAGCAATAAGGCTTCAAGTCTTGATACAGACAGGAACTATCAAAATAGCATTAACTCGAAGGATAATTATCTCCCTTCCCCGGCCACTTTTGTTTATACTTTGCCTAATATTGTCATCGGTGAAATTGCCATAAAGCATAAAATTACTGGAGAGAATGCTTTTTTTGTCAGCGATGGCTTTGATCCGCAACTATTGGTAAATCAGGCTCAAATTAGTCTAAATCAACCGGGAACAAAGGCTGCTATTTGCGGTTGGGTGGATTATGATAATGGAATGGCAGATGCTTTGATTTATTTGGTGGAAAAGGCCTCCGATTCAATTAAAAATATTAATTTTAACCCTCTCAACGAGACAATTTTAACCCAATTTTATAAATAACAGTATGGATGCTTTAATCGAAAAACTAAAAGGTCAGATCATTGAACAATTAAACCTTGCAGAAGTAAAACCTGCAGATATTAATCCGGACGCTCCTTTATTCGGAGATGGTTTAGGATTAGATTCGATCGACGCTTTAGAGCTTATCGTATTGTTAGAGAAACATTATGGTATCAAAATTCAAAATCCTGCTGATGGCAAGAAAATTTTTGAATCGGTACGCACTATGGCTCAATTTATAAAAGACCAAGGTAAATCGTAATTGGTGCAACCCATATTTATAAGCGGACTCGGCATGATCTCTGCCATTGGCAACAATGTACAGGAAGCTTATGTCAATTTATCGAACGCTAAGTCAGGGATCGGTAAAGTTAATTATCTCACCACACGTTACAAGGATGAATATGTTCTTGGAGAAGTAAAACTCTCTAACGAACAATTAATGGATCTCATCGGAGATCATTCTCCTGCTTTGAACCGTACATCATTATTAGGGATTGCAGCAGCGAAAGAAGCCCTGAAGCATTCAGGTATTGATCTGAAAGACGGAATGCGTACAGGGTTGATATCTTCAACAACAGTTGCCGGAATGTGTAAGACAGAATTATTCTACGGCGAAATGGTAAGTGATGGAAAACATTTAGAAGTATTGGACGCTCACGATTGCGGGGAAAGTACAGAAGAGATCGCTGATCATTTAGGCGTGAAAGATTTTGTGACTACAATTTCTACAGCTTGTTCATCAGCCGCAAACGCAGTAATGCTAGGATGCAGGATGATAAAGCACGGTATGTTAGACCGCGCCATTGTTGGAGGCGTTGATTCATTATCAAAATTCACATTCAATGGTTTTAATACTTTAATGATCCTGGATAAAGAATGGTGCAAGCCATTTGATGAGAATAGAAAAGGATTAAATCTTGGTGAAGCCGGTGCATTTATCGTTATTGAAAGTGAAGCTGCCTTAAAAAAAAGAAAAGGAAAAGCATTGGCAAAAGTGATAGGCTACGCAAACTCAAACGACGCGTATCATCAAACAGCTTCTTCTCCGGATGGAATAGGGGCAACCACTGCAATCAAACAAGCTTTAGAAATGAGCGGACTTTCTCCTGCACAAATTGATTATATCAATATGCACGGAACAGGAACGCCGAATAACGACCAATCGGAGAGTAAAGCCACTGTGAATGTTTTTGGGAACGCAATTCCAAAATTCAGTTCAACAAAAGCTTATACCGGACATACTTTAGCTGCAGCAGCAGGTGTTGAAGCTGTGATTTCAGTTCTGTCATTACAGAATAATAAAATATTCCCGAATTTAAATTTTACAACACCGATAAGCGAATTTGGTTTAGTGCCCGTTACTAAAGTTACTGACGCCACAATAAATAATGTCCTATCAAATTCATTTGGATTTGGAGGCAATTGTTCATCTTTAGTTTTATCGAAAGTATAGTGGGGAAGAAAGCTTACATAATAGGTTCAGGCTGTATCTCTCCGCAAAACAGTACGGATCCAAATTACTTTTTTGAAACGGTAAATGGTCCTGATACGGATCATTTCAACGCTGTTGAACCTTCTTACAAAGAACATATCAATCCTAATATGCTACGTCGTATGGGTCGCGCCATTAAGATGGGAGCGTCTGCAGCACGGATGGCTGTTACAGAAGCCGGTGTTGAAAATGTGGATGCGATCATTTCAGGAACAGGATTAGGTTGTTTTGAAGACAGCGAGAAATTTTTGTTAGCGATCATCAATAACGACGAACAATTCTTAACGCCAACTTCTTTCATTCAATCTACACACAATACGGTTGGATCGCAAGTAGCCCTGATCATGCAGTGCAAGCAATATAATTATACGTATGTTCACCGCGGGTTCTCGTTTGACTCTTGTGTTATGGATGCGCTGATGAGTATTGAAGAGGGAAAGAAAAACATTTTAATTGGCGGAATCGAAGAACACACACCTATTTATATTGAGCTTTATCGTAAAGCAAAAAAATTAAACGCAGATAATTCCCATAAATATTACGAAGGAAAGACAAAAGGGATGCAAATGGGCGAAGGTTCAGCTTTCTTTGTTGTGTCTGACGAAAAGAAAAATGCTGTTTCTGCTATTGAAGGAATTGGAGTTGCGTATAAACCTGAAAGCACAGAGGAGTTCACTGAGAAATTGAATTCATTCTTAAAAAGTAAGAATACAGATCTAGGAAAAACAGACCTGGTACTATTTGGCATTTCAGGAGATAAAGATCACGATAAATATTTATTGGAAACACTTCCTCTTGCTTCAAAAAATTCAGCGACAGGATACTTCAAACATTTATGTGGCGATCATCATACTGCAGGTTCTTTTGCCATGTGGCTGGCCAATAAAATTATTGAGAAACAAAGAATCCCGGATGCTGTAAAAATAAATGCGGTTCCCAAAGAAAAAATTAATTCTGTACTTATCATTAACGGCTACATCGGCATTAATTATTCATTTACACTCCTTACAAAATGCTAAATCATCGCCTGGTAACGGCTTTTTTTGCAATTGGGATAGGTCTGGTGTTTATTTTCTGCAAACTCGGAACCCCTTGTTTCTATTGGCTGCAAATGCTTTTGTTGTTTTCGTATTTGATCATCGAATTCGCAGGCGCATATTTTATCGGCTTAAATTTTCACCTTACTTCTTTAAATCATTTAAATAAGAACGAGAATAAAATTGCTTTAACGTTTGACGACGGCCCTTCTGAACCGCAAACAATAAAAGTTTTGGACACTCTTAAAAAACACAACGTAAAAGCTACTTTTTTTGTGATCGGAAAAAATATTTCGGGGAATGAAGCGGTTATGAAAAGAATGGTTAGCGAAGAACATTCGATAGGTTCTCACAGCTACACTCATCATTTTTGGATCGATATGTGGAGCAGGAAAAAACTGAAGGGGGATATTGAGAAAAGTCTTTCTGAGATCAAAAACGTAACAGGACATGACGTAAAGTTGTTCCGGCCGCCCTATGGAGTAACCACGCCAAATTTCGCATATGTGTTAAAAGAACTTAATTTGCGCTCTGTTGGCTGGAATGTACGCTCTTATGATACATCAACATCTGACGTTAACAAGATTTTGGCACGTGTATTGCAACAAACTCAGAATGGTTCCATAATTTTGTTGCACGACAGATTGGACTATGCGCCTGAATTATTAGATAAATTAATACCAGCATTAAAAGAAAAAAAATTTGAATTTGTTACTTTAGCATGAAAAAACTCATTATTCTCCTATTTATTTCCCATTTCACCATCGCTCAGAATTTTAAAGCTGTAAAAGATACTTCTGCTTTAAAGCAAAAGATCGAGAGTATGAGTAAGGCGGTGAATTCGATCGAAAGCGATTTTACGCAGGTGAAGAGTTTAAATATGCTTTCTGAAAAGATCACGAGTAAAGGCAGTTTCAAATTCAAAAAAGAGAATATGTTGAGGTGGGAGTATAATACGCCTTATAAGTATTTGATCGTTATCAATAAAGACAAGATCTGGATCAGGGACGAGAAGAAAACCCAGAAATACGACATGAACTCTAACAAGGTCTTTAAAGAGATCAATGATGTAATGATGAGTTGCGTTCAAGGCAATATCTTCAAATCCGGCAAGTTCAAAGTGGCTTATTTCGAGAGTGAAAAGTACTATAAACTGGAGCTTATTCCCCTTCAAAAGAACATGAAAGAAAGCCTTAAAAAAATAAACATGTATTTCGATAAAAACGTAACTTCGGTGAATAAATTAGATATGATAGAGCCTAATGATGATTATACCACATTAGAGTTCAATCTCAAATCACAGAATGCGCCACTACAGGATAATATCTTTACTGTTAAGTAGTTTCCTTCTTAGTTCCTGTGTTTATCATAAATTATCTTCTTACAAAAAAAGGTCTGACTACACATTTCCATCAGGTAAATTCAATAATGTTGAAAAGGCAATAAAATACAAGACCTCGATCGATGTATTGAATAAACACTTCACCGGACTGATAATTTTTAAGAAAACAGATGCTGAAACCCGTCATGTGGTATTTGTCACGGAACTTGGTATGACCATGTTCGATTTTGTTATAAAGGGTGATAGCATGACCCCTGTTTCCGTATTTGAAGGGCTTAATAAACCACAAACTATAAATGCATTAATCAGGAATTTCGAGACCATTTTCATGGTGAAATGGGGCAATAAAAATCTCGAAAAACGCGAAAAGTCTGGTAAAGTCGCCTTATATTTGAAGGAGGGAAAACACGAACGGTTTGTTATTGATGGAGGAGAGAAGGAGTCTGCAGAACAGTGGGTGTTCTATAAAAGGAAAAAAGAAACAAGAACAACTTATTCTCCGGAGTTCGAACATATAAAATTAAAACAATACGGCTTGGTGAAATTATATATTGAAATGGATAAAATAAACGAATAACACGAAACCCCAAACACGAAACCTGACAATGATCAAGCTTAAAGACGAATTTTACAAAGTACTGGAACTGAAAAAAATGTCGGAAAATCAAATTCTGGCGAACATTGAAATTAACCGGGATCACGATATTTATAAAGGACATTTCCCTAATCAGCCGATTGTTCCGGGAGTTTGCCAGATCCAAATTGTAAAAGAGTTACTTGAAGAGCTTATCGGAAAAAAGTTGCAGATGACGCATGGCGATAATATAAAATTCACAGGCATGATAATTCCTGACCAAACGCCTGTTGTAAATTTAGAAGTGAATTTTAAAATGAATGAACTGGAAATTCATTGCGATGCTAAATTATCGTACGGAGAAACAGTATTCACAAAGTATAAAGGAAAATTTTTAGCAGTTTAATTATGAGTTTAGCTTTAGAAAGTAAAAATGAAAGATCAATCAAAGGTGTGATCTGGATCACAACCGTTGTCATTTGTTTAGCAGTTACTGTTTTGCAAATGCATATCTTCCCTGTGCCGGATACTATCCCTTCATTCATTTTCAAATTACCTTTGGTAAATGCGATACTCAATGGCACTTGTTCTGTGCTTTTGATTTTTTCTTTACTTGCCATTAAAAAGAGAAACATCCCTTTGCACCGTAAATTGAACTTAACCGCTTTTTTATTGAGTTCGTTATTTTTAGTGTGTTATGTAACAGCACATTATTTTATCCCTGATACGCGGTATGGTGATGTTGATCATAATGGAATTCTGGATACCGCAGAATCGGCTGCTGTTTCCGGAATAAAACCTTTTTACCTTGTGATTTTATTGTCGCATATCTTCCTTGCAGTGATAGTTTTTCCAATGGTGTTGTTATCCTTTTATTATGGGCTTACAGATCAGCGCGAGAAACATAAAAAGCTGACCCGCTTTAGTTATCCGATCTGGTTATATGTTACAATCACCGGCGTGGTCGTGTATTTAATGATCTCGCCTTATTATAATTACTAAGACGTTCTCTTCTTGCCCAGATGTTTCTCAATATACCTTTCTGAAGTAAGTAAACTCCTTTGAATTCGTCCTGCATACGTGATACTGTCGATGATCTCTTTTTGTTTTTCATCAACTATTTTTTTCTGATGTTCAATGATCTTATTCTTAAGCTCCAGTTCTTCATTACTTTTTTTCTTGATCTGGTAACGCCTGTACATCAAAAAAGCTACTAAGCCTAAAGAGATAATTATCAATGCAGCAATAGTACCCATCCATTTTTGCCTCGATTCTGCGAGATTTTTTTCGGCAGCCGCTAAAACGTCTTTTTTTTCTTGTTCTGCTTTAGCTATCGCTTCTTTTTTATCGAAAGTGTATTGCATTTGTTGCTGTACAACTTTTTTAGTATTCTCTTCATTGATCAAGCTATCCCTGTAAATTATAGCAAGCTTGTAATTGGCAAACGCACTTTTATAATCTCCGAGCGCGCTATCAGCTTTCGCCAGGCCGCGGTAAGAATCCTGAACACCTTTTTTTACACCGATCTTCTTTGCTAATAACAAACACTCATACAAAGCCTCCTTCGATTTTTTGGGTTGAGACATCCTTATGTAAACTTCACCTAAACCGCTAAGTGATGTAACTTCACCATCCGGATCGCCTACTTCTTTTTGCAGCTCCAACGCTTTAAAATATTCTTTTAAGGCTTCGGTATAATTTTTCTGATCAGAATGCGCAAGAGCAATATTATTCCGCGACATGGCCTCACCGTATTTGTCGCCAATATCCTGCCTGATCTTTAGTGCAATCAGATACTCCTTCATTGCTTCAGTGGTATTACCGAGCTTAGCATAAGCTATACCGATATTATTATGGTTGATGGCGATCCAGTTCTTATTATCTAATTCTTCATTTATTTTCAACGCAGCAAAAAATTCTTTCAGTGCTTCATCGTAATTGTGCAGGTCGGAATAAACAAGTCCGATATTATTATGACAAGCGGCAATGCCTTTTTTGTCTTTTAACTCTTCTTTAATTTTCAAGGATGCAAAGTATTCCTTCAAAGCCTCAGGATAATTTCCCTGGTTTCGGTAAATGATCCCGATATTGTTATGCGACATCGAGATCCCTTTCTTGTCGGCTATTTCTTCCCTTATTTTTAATGCTTTATTATGTGCCTCCAATGCTTCAGGATATTTCCCCAGGTTGTAATAAGTAAGGCCAACATTATTGTATGATGCACCGATGCTTTTTTTATCTCCTGTTTCAAGACTCATTTTCAGCGAGGAAGAATATTCCTTCAGCGCCGGTTCAAAATCACCGCGGTCAAGATAAGCGTTCCCTAAATTATTATATGCGGCGATGATCCCTCTTTTAAAACCTAGTTTTTCGGCGAGGTTTAAAGCATCATTCGCTTGTTGAATAGCTTCTTCATAATTGCCGGTACCATCATTTTGACCACTTAATAAGTTGAGGGTTTTTACTTTGTTGGTGTCTTCTTTTAAAGTGAGTAACACTTTTTTCAAACTATCGGTCTTGTTATTTTGGGATGAGCAGAACAAGGGGATCAGAAGTGATCCGGTAAATATGATCTTTCCAAGAATTGATCTTACCATAGCAGTAAATATATAATATTTCTACCATTTCAGGATGTAGTAAAAAAGAAAACCAGTATATTTAATAAATCATCCCCAAGTTCGGTTGAAACGATACTGTAATATTTTTTTAAGTCTTATACTGATAGCCTGTGCCGGTAAAGAAACAAACGAAACTGAAATTCCGGAGACTGTCACATGGAGCGAGCACATTGCCCCTATCGTTTTTAAAAATTGCACCCCTTGTCATCGTCCCGGTGAATCAGGGCCTTTTAGTTTATTGAGTTATGATGATGCGGTTAAGAACGCGAACAAGATAAAATTCGTAACACAAACAAAATTCATGCCGCCTTGGCCGGCGGACCAGGGTTACGTTCATTTTGCAGATGAGCGCGGATTAAGTGATACTGCAATTACTTTGATAAAAAAATGGGTGGAAGATAAAATGCCAAGAGGTGATGCATCAAAGGAGCCGGCCGCTCCAACTTTTTATCCCGGATCTTTTTTCGGTAAACCTGATATGGTCATCAAATTGCAAAAGCCGGTTCAGATAAAAGGAAATGGTACAGATGCTTTTTTAATGTTGAAGTTCCCATTCGAAATTCCCGAAGAAAAATATGTTCAGTACATAGAGTTTGTTCCCGGCCAGCGGAAATTAGTTCACCATGTGAACGGACATTTATTAAGTTATGATGAAACAAGGAAGTTTGACTATTGGAGAGGGGAAAGTAGTTTAAGTGATGCTTTGAATAATTTCACAAACGCTTATGCGCAAATGGGATTAACTTATACAGATGGAAAGAAACCTGAACTACCATCACTGTTGCCAAATGTCGTTTATTATTTGCCGGGCTATCAGCCTCCGGTATACAATGAAGATATTGGCGGATTTAAATTGCCAAAAAAAGGTGTTTTCTTTTTAAAGAATATTCATTACGGTCCGGGCAAAGAAGATTGTCTCGACAGCAGTTATATAAATGTATTCTTCAGGAAAACATCGCCAAAGCGCCCTGTTTATGAAACTCAAATGGGAACATTCGGCATTTCAAAGATCGAACCTGAATTAATTATTCCGCCAAACGAAATAGAAACTTTCCATACACAGGTCACAATTCAAAATGATATATCAATTTTATCAGTTAATCCGCATATGCACTTGATCGGAAAAAGTTTTGTGGCTTATGCATTGCCTCCTGGCGGGGATACAATTAAATTAGTGAGAATAAATAAATGGGATTTCCGCTGGCAATATTATTATACCTATAAAAATCCGGTAAAACTTTCTAAAGGAACCACGATCCATGTGTACGGAACTTATGATAACACCGATAAAAATCCATTGAATCCTTTTCATCCGCCACAACAAATTATCCAGGGAGAAGGGAACGAAAGCATGCAAACCACAGAGGAAATGTTCCAGTTCATCTTTACTTACATGCCGTATAAAGCAGGTGATGAGAAAATAAGCTTAAAAAAATAGGTGGATGAAAAAAAATTCCCGGCTGTATCTCACACCCGGGAATAGTATTCTTATTTACTTTTTCGCAGCGAGCCTTACGGGGCTCTAAACCGCTTTTTCCGGTGGATCTTACGGGATCCTAAACCGTTTTGTTTCTTCCGGCAAGCCTTACGGGGCTTTAGACCGATTTGTTGATGAGACCTTACGGGGTCAGCATCGGCATTTGTTTTTGGTTCCTATCACAGCGAGCCTTACGGGACTCTAAACTGCTTATTTTTTTCCCACAGCGGACCTTACGGGATCCTAAACTGGTTCTTTGTTTTACGAAGCTGTTGAGAGCCTCTTTTATCAATTTCTGTTGCTTGGTCCTTGAGTTTAAAACTTTTTACCAGGCTTTATGAAAGAACTTTTTTCGGCGGATCTTACGGGATCCTAAACAGGGCATTTCGCAGCGGATCTTACAGGATCCTAAACTGTTTCTTGCTGTTTCTAAAGTAAAATTATATTAATGATACGGCTTTAATCGATCATTTTGTTTAGACAGGGGATTGCGTGGGTAAAAGGAGGATTTTACCAGGCGGGGCAAAATTTTAGCTGTTTTAAAATGGCGCCATTTTTTTAAAAATGAATCATCTTTGATGGATTGTTCTATTTCAACAGATCCGGTCTTCTTTTTTTAGTACGCTCTACAGATTGCTCGTACCTCCACTTCTCAATATTTTCGCCGTGGCCGCTTAAAAGAATTTCAGGAATGCCCCAGCCATTATATTCTGCAGGACGGGTATAAACAGGAGGCGCTAATAAATTATCCTGGAAAGAATCGGTTAAGGCAGAGGTCTCATCATTCAATACACCCGGAATTAATCTTATTATTGCATCACACATCGCAGCCGCAGCAATCTCTCCGCCCGATAGAACATAATCTCCGATTGAAATTTCTTTGGTTATAAAATGATCGCGCAAACGCTGATCAACACCTTTATAATGTCCGCACAGAACCATTAAATTTTTCTTTAAAGAAAGTTGATTGCAAATTTTTTGATTTAACGTTTCTCCATCAGGAGTCATGTAAATAATTTCGTCGTATGTTCTTTTGTTTTTTAATTCGTTGATGCAATTCGCGATTGGTTCTATCATCATAACCATTCCTGCCCCTCCGCCAAAAGCATAATCGTCTACTTGCTTATGTTTGCCAATGCCATAACTGCGCAGATCAATCAAATTAACTTCCACCAAACCCTTTTCACTGGCACGCTTTAATATAGAGTGCTCGAAAGGACTTTTAATTAACTCAGGCAAAACGGTTATTATGTCTATTCGCATGCACAAATTTAAGATTTAAAACACATCCATAATCTATTGAATTTCAATAGAATAAACCAGAAACCCGAAACCTTGAACCCGAAACCATTATATAGCTCTTTTTATTCCCTAATTCCCTCCGTTTTCACCAAACTTTTTACAACGCCTTACGTTATAATATAAGGAAGGAGGTCGCAATGAAAAGCTTAAGATTATTCCTGTTCTTCTTAACCCTGGTTACTATAGCCAACGGACAGGTGAAACAAAACGAGAACGGTTTATACACCGACTCAAAAGGAGTTTTATATACAGGTAAGTTAGAATTGAATGAGAATGGTATGAAAACTGCTGTTCTTGAAATTAAGAACGGGCAGTTACACGGCGAAGCGAATTATTTTTTCGAGACCGGCCAATTAATGCGAACCGGTACGCATGAGAACGGATTGAAAAATGGAAAGTGGATCACTTACAATGAATCAGGTGTGATGGTTGGCCTAGCATTTTATAATGCGGGAAAAAAAGATGGCACCTGGATAGCGTGGGATGACAATGGTAAAAAACGTTTCGAAATGAATTACAAGAACGATACTAAAGTTGGTACCTGGATCCAATGGGATGAAAATGGCACATTGTTCTCATCTAAAAGTTATAGCCCGAATCAATAACACTAAACAAAAATGAAAAATTATAAAGCAATTTAGTGTTTTTCATTATGTGTTTAATGTTTAGTGCTTTCGTGCAAAGCGCAATAACCATTTGTATTAGTAGTTGTTTTCTTACACCGTTTCCCTTTTTTTGTTTTCGCTGAACATTGTACGGTAGTAGAACTTATTTTTAAAATGCTATCGTTCTTTGTTTTGATATAGTGATGATGATCAAAATCCCAATCTTTTAAATGTGATACAGATTCAAACCGGGCCTCCAAATTATCAGGAAGGTCGCTAAAAAAATCCAAACCTGTTAGTTTCTCTACAGAATCAACATTGCAAACATAATGTTGTAATTGGTTTAATGGCGTTTTACTGTTCGGCATTAAAAACGAAACAGCTTTGTAAGTTTGCGCCTCGTGACGAATAATTATTTTGTAGAATAAATTGGGAACAGGAATTTTACTTGCCCCGTTTTTTTCGGGGTTGTCTCCCATCTTTTTTAAGTTTGGTTCAAGTACAGGCCCGCTCACAACAATAACTTCTCCGTATTCTTTTCCCCACTTTCTCGTTAGCTCTTCTAACACTTTCCACTCACCGCGATTAAGCTCTGTAGTTTGTGGCGCACAATTGCTATAGAAAAATGTTTCATGCATAGCTAGTTCACTGAAGGACATATCTTCACACGGAACCATGTGTCCTTTATCAAAACCTGAAGCACTGTAATCTGAATTTTTAGCTTGAGGATATTTTAATTCAGGATCTTTTACAAATGAACCTTTGCGGTCTAAATCAGCAAGCGCCAAATGTTCTTTGGTCAGCGAGTAAAACGTCCAGGCCGGTAATTGATATTTTGTATTGAAACCAATTTCGTAAAATGTATGTTTTACAAACGAAATTTCGTTTACGTTGGTTGCTGTTACTTTATTAAGGGAATAAGTTTGGGAAAATGCAAAGTAGTAGAACAGGATGAATAAACCAAAAAATAAATTTCTCATTAACTAATTTAAATTCGGATCGAAGCCAATGTTCGAAAATACTTTAAGTGATTCTTTTATCTTTTCCAGTTCATCGCCCCACATCGTTTTATGATCACCTTGCAGGATCAAACCGGGCTCAGCATCATTAGAGAACCAGGCTTTTTGAATTAATTCATCTTTCAGTTGTCCGGGCGTCCACCCGGAATAGCCCATGAAAAATTTCACATTATGCGTCTTTACTTTTCCGTGATCGATCATATGGGCTAATTCAAAAAAATTGCCGCCCCACCACAAACCATCTTTTAGTTCCATACTCTCACTTAAGTTATTTCCTAAATTATGAATGTAGTATAATTGGTCTTTTGAAACAGGCCCGCCTTCATAAATAGGGAAATTACCATTTTTTATATGAGGGAAAAGGTCACGCAGAACATAATCGGTTTTGAAATTCAATACAAATCCCAACGAGCCTTCATTGTTATCTTCGGTCAGGTAAATAACAGCCCGTTTAAAATACCCGTCTTGTAACATCGGGTGCGCTATCAGGAAATCGCCTTGCATAAGGGCTAAAGTAGTAAAAAAATGTTTAAATGTTAATGAAGTTTATCAACCAATAATTGTACTTTTGAAAAACAATTCAATGGGAGCTTTACGCGACGAGATAAAAAAGTTAAGAGAGGATTTCATTAAAGGAACTCTTACCGACGCGGCTGCAAAAGCTGATCCGTTCGAGCAATTCGAATTGTGGTTAGCTCAAGCTGTTGAAGCAAAGATCCCTGAAGTACAGGCGGTAAATCTCGCAACTGTTTCAAAAGAAGGAAAGCCGGCTTCACGGATCGTTTATGTGCGTGAATTTGAGAATCATCAATTCTTTATCTATACCAATTATAATTCACGTAAGGCAAAAGAGATGTTAGAGAACCCGCATGTGAGTTTAACTTTTTTCTGGCCTGAATTGGAAAGACAAATTCGTATGGAAGGCATCGCAAAAAAAGCCGATAAAGAAAGAAGCGATAATTATTTTAGTCACCGTCCCCGTGAATCACAAATTGGCGCCTGGGCTTCGAATCAAAGTGGTGTTTTAAAGAACCGCGACGAGTTAGAAGCAAGTGTTGAAAATATCAGAAGAAGGTTTGAAGGCAAAGACATTGTTCGTCCTGAATTCTGGGGCGGTTTTGAAATTACTGTAAATTATTATGAATTCTGGCAAGGACGGAAAAGTCGTTTGCATGACAGGATATCTTACACATTAGAAAAAGATAAGTGGGCTATTAAGAGGTTAGCGCCTTAATAAAGGGATCCTGAAACAAGTTCAGGATGACAATGTTTCCAAAAAAATGTTTATGACCAAGAGAGAAAAAATAAAAAACTTTGATGCAAATAGTATCGGTGATACAACAGCGGGCATGTTCGGATTGCCTTTTACTTTAGATGAATGTGAAACGGTTCTGATCCCTGTACCATGGGAAGTTACTGTAAGTTATGGCGGCGGAACTGCAAACGGACCAAAAGCAATTCACGAAGCATCTTACCAGGTTGATCTTTATGATCCGATGGTGAAAGATGCATGGCATTTGGGAATTGGAATGGATAAAGAGAATAAGGCGATTCGTGCTAAAAGTAATACACTCCGTAAAAAAGCAGAAGCGTTGATCAATGCAATGGCTTCAGGAAAGGATGTGAGTAAGAATAAAGTTCATCAAAAGTCAATTAAAGAAATTCACGAAGGTTGTTTGTGGATGAACAAAACTGTAAAAGAAAGAGTGGAATATTACCTGAAGCAAAATAAAATTGTTGGTTTAATTGGCGGCGATCATTCAACACCATTAGGAATGATGCAGGCCTTAGCTGATAAATTCGGAAATTTTTGTGTGTTGCAAATTGATGCGCATGCTGATCTTCGGGTAGCTTATGAAGGTTTTGAGTTCTCGCACGCTTCTATAATGTACAATGCTCTAAAAATAAAGCAAGTTGAAAAGTTAGTTCAAGTGGGAATAAGGGATTATTGCCAGGAGGAATTAGATATCATCAACAATTCAAAAGGCCGTGTAAAAACTTTTTTCGATCGCGATATAAAACATACAATGTATAACGGCGATTCGTGGGACAGAATTTGCAATCGCATCGTAAGCGAATTACCACAAAAGATCTATTTAAGTTTTGATATTGATGGCCTTGATCCGAAATTATGTCCGGGAACAGGAACACCTGTAGCAGGCGGTTTTGAAACGGAACAGGTTTTATTCTTATTAGAGAAAGTCGTAAAATCCGGCAGGCAAATAATCGCTTTTGATATCAATGAAGTTTCTCCTACAAAAGGTACCGATTGGAATGAGAATGTAGCTGCTCGTTTATTATATCGTATTGCCAATATGGTAGCGATGAGTAACGGGAGGAAGGCCTAACTACTTTCTATATTTCTGAATTCTTTGAAGCTCATCAATGTCAGCCTTATCTTTAGACCTGCCGGTGGTGATTTTTGAAGCGATCAAATGTTTAAAATTAATGAAAGGAACTTTCAGGCCCTCAATGTCTGCAATTTCTTTTTGTTTATCAGCTTCATCATATTCAATTCCTGAAATTCGGGTTAAACAATCCACACGTTCCGGTTCTTCCCAAAAATGAAAGGCGTTGTGCTTTGTAAAATCAAAGCTCTCAACATATTTTATACCTTCTTCCTGAAATCCTTGATGTCTTAATACAGGAATTAATTTGGTTTTATTTTCGTTGCTCGGTTTTAACCAAAGATCCATATCACCTGTAGTGCGTCGGTATCCATAATAAATTACTGCATAGCCTCTAATTAAAATAAAGTCAACGTTAGCTTCTAATAATTCCTTGATTAATTGCTGATGTTTTTCTATGAAAATATTCATCCCTTATCCACAATTATTTCGTTCGATGGCTTTCGCTCTCGTAAGCTTTCCTGCGTAAAACCATATACCTGTAAAATTAATCGGACCGTATCTTTAATTCCTTGAATAGGATTTTTTTCAGCCGCTTCTTTTGCATTATGTTCAGCTTCCTCCTCGAAAGATTTAAAAAAAACAATTCGGCTCTTCCCCTCGCCATAAGAAACACCGGGGTCATTCAACTCATTCTTGCCTTTTTTATTTTCGTCTTTCTCGTCCATTAATAATACCAAGGTATAAATTTTGTGAAGAAAAATGAAATAAGAGTGTGATTTTAAGTTTTTTTGTATTTAATAGAGTTTCTTAGCCGCTTTCACTATCTCATTTAATGTTTTTATCGGAAGATCCTTTTCAGGATTCAGGTAGATCACTTTTATTTGTTTACGGCCTTCCTGTTCTAGTTTCGGATGTTTCATCAAATGTCCTTTCATAAAACCAACATATAAATTTTTCTCTTTCGATGACACGCTCAAATAACAAAATGGTTTTCCCCTGAAAAAATACATAGCGGTCATGTATTTGTATTGCTCATCAAGCCCTTGTTCTATCAGCCACTTTCTTAAGAACAACATGCAACTCTGATGCGGTTCCGGTTGCTTTGCAAAATAATTCTCTAAAGGATTCAGCATTTAGTTTATTTTAAAACAAACGTATTTTATTTTCTCGCCTTTATCAGTGAAGAGTTTTTCGTAATGTGTTTTAATGTTGATGAGTTCTTCTCTTCCGGCAGGACAATTATTATAAAGATCATTTGTAGTAAATACTATTGGAAATTTATTTTCCGCAATAACCTCTAAAGTATATTCATAAAAACCGGTACTATCCGTTTTCAGGTGGACCAATCCGCCCGGTTTTAAAAACTTCTTGTAGCGGTTAATAAAGAGCATATTGGTCAAACGTTTCCGCGTTCTTGTCTTTTGTGGTTGAGGATCAGGAAAAGTGATCCAGATCTCACTTACTTCATTTTCGCTGAAGCAGTGTTCGATAAAATCGATCCGTGTTCTTACAAAAGCAACGTTATTTAGTTTCAACTTCAAAGCTTCTGTCGCACCCGTCCAAATGCGGTTGCCTTTTATATCAACGCCAATATAGTTTTTAGCGGGATTGTTTTTAGCAAGGCCTACACTGTATTCGCCTTTTCCGCAGCCAAGCTCTAATACAATAGGATTTTCGTTCTTAAAATAGTTTTTATGCCATTTACCTTCCAGGGGTAAACCGGCTTCTTTATTCTCGAAATAAAGGGTAAAGCAATTGCTGAAACCATTGAAATCTTCAAATTTTTCGAGTTTTGAGGGCATTTTTAATTACAATTTAATGACACAAATTTAAGCAGTTTATAAATGAATTTAGCAATCTATTTACTACATTTAGTGCTTAATATGAGCTCATTATTCAACAGAACTAAAATTGTAGCCACCATGGGTCCGGCTACAGCCGATATAGCGGTATTAGAACAAATGTTCATCCAGGGCCTTGATATCTGCCGCATCAATTTTTCGCATGGCGATTACAAAGCTGTTGAAGATACCGTAAATAATATCCGCACCCTAAACAAAAAATTAAATTATCACGTAGGTATCTTAGCCGACTTGCAAGGCCCGAAATTAAGGATCGGTACAGTGAAAGATAATAAAGTGATCCTGGTGGAAGACAAAACCATTACTATCACTACACAGGAATGCGAAGGAGATGAGAACAGAATTTACATTACCTATCCACAGTTCCCGAAAGATGTTAAAGTCGGGGAAACGGTTTTGATCGACGATGGTAAATTACATTTATTGGTAACTTCTACTAATGGAATAGACGAAGTAAAGTGTACTATTATGATCGGCGGAACTCTCTCTTCCAAAAAAGGAGTAAACCTTCCGAATACAAAAATTTCATTACCATGTTTAACGCCGAAGGATCTTAAAGATCTTGATTTCGCATTGGAACATGATTTTGATTGGATAGGATTATCATTTGTACGTTCAGTAACAGACATCGCCGATTTAAAGGATATCATTTATAAAAAAGGAAAACGGGCAAGAGTAATTGCAAAGATAGAAAAACCTGAAGCTATTAAAGAGATAGATAATATTATTGATGTAACGGATGGTATCATGGTGGCCCGCGGTGATCTTGGCGTTGAGTTGCCAATGGAGCAGGTGCCGATGCTGCAAAAAATGATGGTGCAAAAATGTATCCAGGCTTCGAAACCGGTTATCATCGCTACCCAGATGATGGAGAGCATGATCACCAGTTACACACCAACACGTGCTGAAGTGAACGACGTTGCCAATGCAGTTATGGATGGGGCAGATGCTGTAATGTTAAGCGCAGAAACTTCAGTAGGAAAATATCCTGTCAAAGTTATTGAGATCATGCGCCGCATTATTACCCAGGTTGAAAACAATGCCGATACAATTTACTACCGCGAACACGCTCCCGAAATAAAAACGATAACATACGTAACGGATAGCATTTGTTTCAATGCATGTCAGCTGGCACATCATTCGGGGGTGCAGGCTATCATCAGTATGACCAATAGCGGCTACACGGCATTTAAATTAGCCAGCCACCGCCCGAAAGCACATATATATATATTCACTGATAATTTATCTTTGCTTACTACTCTTAGTTTAGTGTGGGGTGTCCAGGGATTTTATTATGACAAATACGAGAGCACGGATCAAACCATATCCGACCTGATCAATTTTGTAAAACAAAGAAAGCTCGTAAAACAAGATGACCTTGTAATTAATATAGCAAGTATGCCAATGAAAGAAAAAGGGCGTACAAATATGATGAAGTTAAGTCATGTTATTTGATCTATGAATTGGGAAACTATTTTATTTATTGGTGACAGTATTACAAACGGTGCGAGATCGTACCTTTCATTTGCTGAATACGCGGGAGAAATACTTGAAAAGAAAACAGGTAAATCATGGAATGTCATGAATTTCTCAAGCAATGGGATCACAGTTAATGAGCTTAATAAGTTAGTGACTCAAAATTTTGCTGCTTTATCTGCGTGCAATTCTTCCCTTGTGGTTGTGTTAATAGGTACTAATGACGCCAAGGAGCATACTAATGAAGAGGATTTTAAGATCGCGTACAACCAGTTGCTCATCAAAGCCAAGCTACTCGCGCAAAATAAAAATGTTCTGGTCATTAAATTACCTCAGTTCCAAAAAGGTATCATGTTGCCGTATCAATTGAGCATGAATGAATATGTTGACAGGTACAATGAAATAATTTCAGAACTGGTTAAAAAGCATAACACGTTCTTCACCGAAATCAAGTGCGGACCGGAACATTTTTTTGATGGTGTGCACCTGAATAAGGCCGGCGCTTTGCATTTCGCAACAGGTATTTCCGAATTAATTCTTTCAAAACGGGGAATTTAAATTATGAATTGTATTGTAGTTGTTTTTGGCACGCGCCCGGAGTTTATTAAATTATTCTCTGTAATTGAGCAGCTGAAAAGAATAAAGAACACCAGGATCATCATCGTAAATGCGAATCAACAGCCGGATCTGCTGGAGCCTTTGTTAAGCTATTATAAATTCAGGCCTGATCATACACTTAAAGGAGTAAATGGTTCTGGCCTGTTACAAAGTGTATATAAGATCGCTGATCAGCTTAATGAAGTTGTAAAGAGCATTCTTTCTGAGAACGAAGTTGATTTTATTTTAGCCCAGGGTGATACGAACACTGTTCTGGCCACTTCAATAGTAAGTCGATATAACAAAATAAAATTCGCGCATGTTGAAGCGGGATTAAGAAGTTTTTCAGACAGCGATCCGTTTCCTGAAGAAATGAACAGAAAGCTGGCCGGTCATGGCGCATTCGTTCATTTCGCGCCGGATAAAATAGCAATTGCTAACCTTCAAAAAGAAAAGATAAAGGATAATATTGTTTTAACAGGAAATACTATCGTAGATTTTTTAAAAAGTCATTATAAAATAAAAAAACAAAAGCGGGATACAATTTTAATTACCTTGCACAGGAGGAATAACAAGGAGTACAGATCTAAAAAAATTCTTAATATTTGTATCGGGTTAGCGACCCGGTACCCAAAGTACAATTTCCTGTGGGTACAACATCCTTCAGCGCCTGACAATAAACAACCAGAACTCTGTATTTCCAATTTTAAACATATTCAACCTTTAAATCCGGAAGAATTATTAAAGTTGTATAACCAAACTGCGGTAATCATTACAGATTCCGGAGGAATGCAGGAGGAAGGTATTTCATTAGGAATACCTGTATTGATAACCCGTAATTTTACAGAACGGCCGGGAGGCATCATTAATAAAAAAAGTTTTTTGACAGGAAATGCAGGCGAACAGTTAGAACACTTATTTGAGAAGGTAATTTCTAAGTGGAATTATTCTGAAAGCAATTTGTTTGGCAAAGGGAATGCTTCAGTTAGGATCCGTGAATGGTTTGAAAGATATTTTAAAGAGAAAAAGATCTATGACGTAGCTTTTCTTGGTTTTGGGCCTGCAGGTTCAGGGGTAATGATAAATATGTTACAAAGGAATCTGACCACAAGGCTTAAGAAGAAGAAAATTGTGATACTTGATAAGTCAGATAGTATTTTGAAGGGAAATATTACCTCTTACCATATTAACAGCGATACGTATGCTAAGACCTTTACTGAGTTTGTGGATAATATAAAAGATCCGGCAGCAAAAAAACTGTCAGGAAAGGCGTCTTATAAAAAATTGAAAGCTATTGATGGAAATGTAGCTCTGAAGAAGGCGGATGAATTTTTATCTGATGCTTCAGCTATTTATTCGAAGGTGATCGGAAAACTTAGGAATGTAGATCTTAGAAATAAGGAAATTGCACAAAGGATAATTTGTTCTAATAATGGATTCAGGATACGCTCTATAGCAAGCAATGGTTCCTTTTTTACTGAACACGAGTATCATGCGAAAAAGATCGTGATGGCTTGCGGAGGCGTACAGGACAGATCAGAGATCTTGAATCGTAAGATAGGAAGCTCAACAATGAATTTATTGAATTATGCGGAGAAAGTTATTTATACTGATGATCTTTTCAGAGGGAAACAAAGCAGCAATTTAAGTAAACAAAAAAAACCGTCTGTACTTATCATCGGAAGTTCACATAGCGCTTTTACTTCAACTGTATATCTAAAGAAATATTTCCAGGAAAAGAAGATTATTAATTATAGTATAAAGATCATTTACCGGTCGATGCCTAAACCTTTCTTCTTAACTCTTGAAGAGGCGCATAAAAATGGATTTACTGATTATGGTACTGATGATACTTGTCCGCTAACCGGACGGGTGAACCGGTTATCAGGATTAAGATTCGAAGCCCGTGAACTTTTCCTGAATTTAATAAAGGCCGGAAAAGCAGATAAAGTAGCGCTAAGTGAAATACCTTCCGGCGATACAGAATTGCAGGATGTATTGGAACGTGCAGATATTATTATTCCGGCTTTCGGATATATTCCTAATGCTGTAGAGGTGATCGGTCAGAATGGAGAATCCGTAAAACTAAATATCGGTATCGGAAAGCGTTTTGTAAATGACAAATGCCAGGTATTAGATATTAATGAAAATGTAGTTGAAAATATTTTTGGCGTTGGGTTAGCCTCAGGTTTTGTGCCTTCCGGAAAATTAGGGGGCGAAAAGAATTTTAAAGGACAAACGAATGGGTATTGGCTATACCAAAATGGTGTCGGAGAAATTATAGCTGACCAGGTGTTTTGATCACATTGATTTTCCTTTAGGGCGATAAGCTTCTATTTTTCCGTTCTTGATATTCTCCAATGCAATAGTTAGTGTATCAACGTATCGTTTGTTATTGAAATTCTGATGATAGATCAGGATCTTTCCGCCTTCTGCTTTAGAGACAATAGCTGTATGTTTTGGGAAGCTCATGCTGCGGTTCGGGAACATGAACTTTACATTGCTGAATTGTAAAATGTCTGCCGGTTTCAAAACTTCTTTTTTGTAGTCGATCTTATCTCCATAACCAAATGGCGGAGTCCAATCGGCACCAACACTGTTCAATGCTGCATTCGCCAGATCCCAGCATTCACCGCGATCAACTTTCTTGCCCATGTTGCTTTTACAAAATTCAAGAATTTTCCCTGCCACCGGAACGGTTTGGAAAGAAGAAAAGACAATAGCCCCGATAAATATTAAAACTAATTTCTTCATCTTTTTTATAACGCTAAAACAATAATTAGTTACACTTTCGTTCTCACACTAAACACTAAACACTAAACACTAAACACTAAACTATAAATTATCAATGAAATAATTGCAGATCTTATCCATTAAATGTGCCCGGTCTTTTCCTAAAACATTATGCTCATGTCCCGGATAATAGTAAGAATCTAACTGAATGCCTTTGTCAACCGCACGTTTGTGATACTTTACACTGTGCTGCCAAACTACAACATTATCCTGTGCACCATGGATCATCAATAATTTTCCTTTTAATTTATCTACATAATTCAACAAATTATTTTTTTCGTAACCTTCTTTATTTTCCTGTGGTGTATCCATGTAACGCTCGGTATACATGATCTCGTAATAACTCCAGTCAATAACCGGTCCGCCCGCAACGCCAACTTTATAAACGCCCGGATTTCTTGTCATTAAACTTGTGGTCATGAAACCGCCAAAACTCCAGCCAAAAACACCAATACGGTTTGGATCTACATACGAAAGCGATTTTAAATACTCAACACCTTTTAATTGATCTTCCATTTCTTTAGTTCCCAGCTGACGGAAAGTGGCTTGTTCAAAATCTTTTCCACGGTAAGAAGTTCCTCTTCCGTCTAAAGTGAAAATGATATAACCTTTTTGTGCCATGTACTGGTACCATAATTCTCCGCCTGCCATCCAGGTATTAGTTACCATTTGTGAATGCGGGCCGTTATATAAATAAACGATCACCGGATATTTTTTTGTACTATCGAAATCAACCGGTTTAAAGATACGGCTGTATAATTCTGTTCCCTCGCTATTTTTTATCGTAAATAAATTCCATTTACCTGTTTTATATTCTGCTAAAGGGTTTTCCGCTTTGAAGATCGTAACAGATTTTTTGCTTTTGGTATTTATTACATAATATTCACGCGGCGTGAAACAGGAACTGAAATTATCAATGATATAATCTCCTTTTTTATCTTTCATAGCTGAATGAAAACCTGTTCCTGAAGTTAACCTTGTCATTTCGCCGTTCTTAATATTAACGGAATAATAATCCTGGGTAGCAGGTCCCTGGTCATTGCCATGGAAAAAGAAACGTGAATAACTTTCGTCAAAGCCGTTAAAGTCCTTAATTTCCCATTTACCTTTTGTCAATTGTTTTACTAATGAACCATCATTATTATAAAGGTAAGCATGACGGTAACCATCTCTTCGGCTTAACCAAATAAATTGTTTTTCGTTCTTTACGAAATAAATAGGATTTAGAGGCTCAGTGTACTTTTCATCTTTCTCTTCAAATAAAGTTTTTGTAAGGGTTCCGTTCGCAACATCGTACTCGTTTAATTTCATGTGATTTTGCCCGCGGTTCAAAACAGCTATATAGATATTCTTTTCAGTCGGGCTCCATTGGATATTAGTTAAGTATTGTTCTTTATCACCTTCAGTTTTTATGTACCAGGTCTTTCCGGTTTTCAGATCATAGATACCTAAAGTAACATAATGACTTTTATTTCCCGCCATTGGATATTTTATATTCTTATTCTCTGCAGGATATTTTGTCCAATCAATAATAGGGTAATCCGTCACATCACTTTGATCCATTCGGTAGAACGCTAAGAAATTCCCTGAAGGGCTCCAATAGGTTCCTTTGTGAATACCAAATTCATCACGGTGAACACTTTTTCCATAAACAAGTGTATATGAGCCATCGGTTGTTACCTGGATATTTTTGTCGCTTTTATGAATGAATAAATTATTGTTCTCTGTATAGGCATAAGTGTTGTTATCAAATTCATCATACGACTCCAAAGTTTTATCATTTTGTTTGCGGTCGTCATCCATAACTTTTTTAGCGCCTGCATCATAGATCAATTCTAAAATCCCGCTTAAAAAATAAAATTGCTTTTCATTCTTCCATTCTAAGATGATCACTTGCTTAAGAGAATCTCTTTTCTCAGCTTTCAATAATTTATTGATATCGTTCATCGTAACGAAATCAGTTACTTTACCTGTAGCGTTATCACCAACTTTTACTGTAGTTCCTTCAACATAAGAGAATTTATCGGAGCCAGGAATGAAACCCAGAGACTGAAGACGTTTTGGGGCCAATGTAGTCCGTCCTTTTAGAACAGCATCCTGTATGGTCAATAATTTATTTTGAGAACTAACGGTTAAAGAAGCGGCCAGGGCCAGGACAAGGAAAAACGCTTTTTTCATAACAGGATTTAATGGTTAAATTAGAGCATTAAATATAAACATAAAATAATTACAGCAGCCGTTCTATTAGTGTATTTAACAGTACATTTCTTCTCTGTTATTGTCTATTCGTATCCATATCCCGCAAACGAGGGGAGTAAATTAAGGTTCTATGTTTTCCCTTATGTCTATCCGTACTTCCACCAGAGCTGGAGTTTATTCGTGCCTGTACCGAAAGAGAATTTTAATGTGTATGTAAAGTACGATGGTAAAGATTGGGAGGATGTATTTTATAAGGTGTATTCATCGCATCAAAGCCGGAGGTTCGGAGGCGAGGAAGCCTTAATGCTCTCGTTCTCTAATTCTTTAAGATATTACGCCTCATCAGTAAGTGAAACTAGTACAATAGAAAAAGATGATGATTCAAATATAAATTTTGTGGTCCTGAAAAAAATGATCTTGAATTATTATAAAATAAAGAATGGCAAAACCTCTAAAAACGTAAGGGTAATTATCAGAACAAAAAACATAAACAACCGGTTAGATTATTCCCATTATTATAAACTGAATTGAGCGCAGTTGTAACATATCTTTTTAAAATGCAGGGTGCGGTACAAGCTCAATGGATGAAGAATGCTATGGTGACATACACGTTGTATAAATGTTTGTATTGGTTAGTGGATTTTTCATTATTGTTCTCGCCGGATAATATCATCTATCATAACAATGTACAATTAAGCTGGTGGAAGAATGGGGCATTCATACTCTTCAATCATCCAACTCCATTGTGCTCTGGGATCTTTATTGGGTTAATTTTTTTGATATCGCTATATATTTTATTCGGCAGTAAATTTCACCGGTTGGCTTTTTTTATTTTGTGGTTACTGGTCAGTAACATTAACAACAATGTATTTTGTACCATGACTGGCGGCGATGTTCTTTTCCAGCATCTTTTATTCTTTTGTATGTTTTTAAGTAATGGAAAACAGAAGCAAGATCCTGTAATAACAGATCTTGATACAGCTATTCATAACTCAGGGGTGATCGCATTGCATATGCAGGTTTGTCTCGTTTATTTTTTAAACGGACTTGCAAAATTGTCAGATATGGATTGGCTGAACGGGAATGCCTTAAGTGATTCGTTAGCGATCCATGAATTCAGCCTTCCAATGTTCTATGAAAGCAAAGGAACTTTTACAGCCATACTGAATTACCTGGTGATCTGGTATCAATTGCTGTTCCCGGTACTCGTTTATATTAAAAAGATCAAAAAATGGTATTTGTTATTAGGTGTGATCCAACAACTGTTCATTATATTTATTTTAGGACTTCCTTCTTTCGGACTGATAATGATAGTAGCTTATGCAATTTTTTATTCGCCATCTAAAAAAACTTAGTACATTTGTGCCATGTTTACCTCCGACCAGCTGAAAGATCTTATTGATCGCCATAAGGCCCTAAGGGGGTATCTTTGACTACGATAAGAAGAAACACGAGATAGAAGAGCTCGAAGAAAAAGCAGGGGATCCCAATTTCTGGAATGATCCCAAAAAAGCAGAACAAATTTTAAAAGAGACCAAGATCAAAAAAAGCTGGATTAATTCATACGATGAATTAACAAGAGCAGTTGATGATACGGCTACGCTCTATGAATTTTTTAAGTCGGGAGATGCTACGGAGGAGGAAACGATGCAGCAATTCAATATTGCTTCTAAACAATTGGAGGAGATTGAATTCAAGAATATGTTGAGCAGTGAAGAAGATTCGCTTAGCTGTATCTTACAAATAAATGCCGGCGCCGGCGGAACAGAAAGCTGCGATTGGGCGAGCATGCTGATGCGTATGTATGTAATGTGGGCCGATAAAAAAGGATATAGTATAACAGAGCTTGATAAAAATGATGGCGATGCTGCGGGAATTAAATCTGTGTCGTTACAAATAGAAGGTGATTTCGCTTACGGTTATTTAAAAGGAGAGAACGGTGTTCACCGATTGGTGAGGATCAGTCCGTTCGACGCGAATGCAAAACGCCATACTTCTTTTGCATCGGTTTATGTTTATCCGATCGTTGATGACACAATAGAGATCAACATTCATCCGAATGATATTGAAATGAGTACTTCACGAAGTGGTGGAGCAGGCGGACAGAACGTAAATAAGGTTGAGACCAAAGTCCAGATCCTGCATAAGCCCACAGGAATTGTTGTGGTTTGCCAGGTAGAGCGTTCACAGTTAGCAAACCGTGAGCGGGCAATGCAAATGCTGAAATCACAATTATATGAATTAGAAATGCGTAAACGTAATGAGTCCAAAGCAGCAATCGAAGATGGAAAAATGAAAATAGAGTGGGGCTCACAAATTCGTTCATATGTTCTACATCCTTATAAAATGGTTAATGATGTACGTACTGAATTAAAAATTACAGATGCCGAAGGCGTGCTCGATGGTGACCTCGATGAATTAATAAAAGCGTACCTTATGAGTACGGCTAGAAAATCTTAGCTGGTTTACTCTTTATTCCTCAGGGCTAAAGCCCATTTGAATTTCTGGTCTGCTAACCCCAGACTTAAGTCTGGGGTTAGACAAATAATATAATTAACGGGCTTTAGCCCTGATTGAGCCTACAACACTTTCTCTACAAGATAACGTAACAAAAAAATAAAGTTACAGTCCGTAACATTTATTGACCTCGAATCATTATATCCGGTATAATCCCAAAAAATCACGACTATGGCCGGAATGAAAGAAACCCCCCGACAAAAAATGATCGGCATGATGTATCTTGTGCTGACCTGTTTATTAGCTTTAAATGTATCTAAAGATATATTGAAAGGTTTTGTTACCGTGAATGAAAGTTTAGAGAAGACCAACAAAGGAGTTCAGTTAAGTAATGAGAAAATGCTCGCTGAGTTTGAAAAAACGGCGGCAGAACGCGCTTCCGCAAAAGCTTATTATGATAAAGCTATTGAAAGCAGGAAACTGACAATGGCAGCAGTTGATTATATAGATAAGCTGAAGAAGAAATTAATTGAGATCACAGAAGAGGTAGATGCCTCAAAAGCTGATACCATGCGATTGCGTTTCATTGAAAAACTGGAAGAGTACGATAAGCCAACATTTCAATTGATCGGTTCAGATGAGAATAATCCTGTGAATAAAGAATATTCAGCGAAAGAATTACGGGGTAACCTGGACAAACTTTGTGATCAGCTGGATGCAATAATTGAAGATATGAATTCGCATCCGGAAACTAAATTACCGCAATCAGATTATATTTCATTGAAAGAAAAGATAAAACTAATGCGGCCTGTAGATAGTAATGAAACGGTTGACGATCTTAAAATGACATGGGAATTACAGAATTTTTATAATCTCCCGATCGCTGCAGTGATAACCAATCTTTCCAAGATCCAATCTGATATAAGAAACCTTGAAACAGAAATGATAAACCAAATAGCTGCTGCTTCCGGAAAACTTATTGTGAACTTTAATCATTTTTCTGCAAAAGTGGTTGCGCCTTCAAAGTATATCAGGAGTGGTGAGAATTACACGGCCGATATTATTTTATCAGCGTCATCAAGTGATTTTAATCCGGACAATATGCAGATCCTTGTCGGAGCAAAACTCGATACAATTACAAATAAACTTACAAATGAAGGTTCCCCGCTGTTGATGTCGGGAGGTGCCGGAAAATTCGAAGTAAAAACATCAGGACAAGGCGACCAAAGCGTTTCGGGGGTAATAAAGTTTAAAAAACCGAATGGGGAAATTCAATATTTTCCGTTCGAGGATAAATATACAGTAGCAGCGCCTGCATCTGCTGTGTCTGCAGATTACATGAATGTATTTTATGCGGGGTTACCAAATGCTTTGACAATAAGTGCGGCTGGTGTTGCTCCAACAAATCTTGTTGTAAAAGTAAATGGTAATTCAGCACCGTTAATTCCGGCAGGAAATGGTAAGTACACCATCAAACCAACAACAACGGGTACTTGCCAGGTGATGGTTTATTCACGTGAAGCAAACGGACAATTAAAGCCTCAAGGCGCACCTTCAACATTCAGGATAAAAGCTATACCGACTCCTTTCGTAAAAATAAATGGTAAGTATGCTTTAGGAACCTATGAAATGAAAAAGAGCGAATTGGCAGCATTAAGCGCTATTACAGCAGACATCCCGGGTTTTGATCTGAATGCTAAGTTTAAAATAAAGTCGTATAAGGTAATAACGATCCCGAACGGAACTGTAAATGAAGATAAGTGTGAAGGCTTTAATTTTTCACCGGGCGCGAAAGCATCTGTTTTAAAAGTAAAGACAGGAGGAAGGGTGTTTTTAGAAGATATAATAGCGGTGGGGCCAAACGGAGAACAAATCCCTTTAGGAAACGTGACGATAAAAATTAAAAGTTGAACTAAAACAAATATTCAGGTTTAGGTTTTTTGGTCAGGATTATTTTGTGTACTTTAGATATCTAACCAAAAAAACTATTCTATGAAAAAACTTTTACAAACTTTATTTAGTTTAACTATCATTTCAACTTCAGTTGTGGCTCAGCCAACGCTCACCGGCGCACTCAACAATCCTATTGTAGGTGATGTTTTCGTTGTGAGAAATACTAATTCTGTTGCACCCGGAAGTGCAGGCGCCAGTCAGACATGGAACCTTTCCTCTATGGCGATGACCTCAACAACCACATGGAGCGTTTTAAATTCAGCTTCTACACCGAGCGGATCCAGCTTTCCTTCTGCAAATGTGTCTGTTTACGATGGGACCAATTACGGATATTATCAAACTTCCGCCAGCCAATGGTTAAATTATGGAGCTGTAGGTGGCGGTGTTGTTTTTTCTTATACTAACGCAGAAGTGACATTAAATTACCCTTGTAATTATGGTAATTCGGTTGTGGATGCGTGGGGTTGCAACTTTACCACAGGCAGCTTTAACTTTGCCCGCTACGGTACATCTACAATAACTGCTGACGGATATGGTACAGTAACTACACCTGCCGGAACATACGCGAATGTTATGCGTATTCACCTTGTACAGGTGTATAAGGACTCTGCAATTGGCTTCCCTATAATGATCAATTATACCAATGATCAATATGGGTGGGTTAAACCAGGCACCCATTACTTCTTAGCCACAACTTTTACTCTTACCAGTTCTTCGGGGGTGAGTTCTGGAGGGTCATACCTGAATAGCATTGTTTCATCTGTTGAAGAAAATGAAAATTTGCTTAGTTCTTTTAACTTGTTCCCAAATCCGGCTTCTGAGAATTTAAACGTGACTTGCAATTTAGAAGCAAACAAGCCTTGCGAATTATTTATTTATAATGGCACCGGGCAAATGGTAAAACATATAACTGAATCAGAAACCGTTGTTGGTGAAAATAAATTTAAACTTGAAATAAGCGATCTGTCTTCAGGGATCTACTACCTTCAAATGAACGTGGAAGGGGTTTTAGTTAAGAACCAGCGTTTTGTAATTACAAATTAACAGAACTTTTAATTATTTAAAGAGGCGGGAGTACCCGCCTTTTTTGTTCTCTTAAATGTATATATATTTAAAATATGAACATCATTTATGCTATTCCGGGTCTTGGAACTACAAAAGACCTCTTCAGGTACCTGGACCTGTATGATACCGAATTAAGAACTTTGGATTGGCCTTTATTGGAAGAAGGTGAAACCATGAGGTCTTTGGCGGAAAAGATGGCAAAGGGTATTGATGATACAGAGCGGTTCTATTTAATGGGCGTTTCTTTCGGGGGAATGTTATGCTCTGAGATCTCGTTAATAAAAAAACCGGTAAAAACAATTTTGATCTCAAGTTGTAAGTGCAGGAAAGAATTACCTTTTTTCTTACGGTGGTTCAGATATTTTCCTTTACACAAATTAGTTTCGGAAAGCCAACATAGAAAACTGGCCAAAAGATCCAGACGGCTTTTGGGGTTTGAAAGATCTTTCATTACAGACTTTCATAAAATGATAGATTCGATGGAAGAAAATTATTTCAAGCGTTCTATTAATTGCGTTGTTAATTGGAAACAAAGTAACTGTTCTCGCCCTGATATCATTCATATTCACGGAACGGGAGATAGGTTGATACCCCATATGAGTGTTAAATGCGACTATAGTATCAGGAACGGTTCTCACGCTATGGTAGTGAACAGGGCGGAAGAGGTAAGCAAAATACTAAATGAAATATTAAGATCATGATCATCTATTATAACGCCCAATGTTCTAAATGCCGTGAAGCAGTAAAAGTTCTGGAGGAGAATAATTGTAAGTTCACCATAAGGGAATATTTAAAGAAGCCGCCTACAAAAAAAGAATTACGTGAACTGTTAGCAAAGATCGGCTGTACGCCCATTGATATTGTTCGTAAAAAAGAACCTTTATTCATCAGGAAATTTGAAAAGAAAAAATTTGAGGATGAAGAATGGATCCAGATCTTAATAGAACATCCCGAATTAATTGAACGCCCAATAATAATTGATGGATACAAAGCTGTAATTGGAAGGCCCCCTGAAAAAATAATTGAATTAATAAAGCGGAAGAAGTAATTACCTGATCCTGATCTTCTGACCAATGCTAAGAGTAGAGTTCTTAGACAAACCATTCAGTTTTAATAGCTGATCTACAGTTACACCATATTTTTTTGCAACCATATATAAGCTTTCACCACTTTTGATCGTGTGAGAGGTTTCTTTACCTGTAGAAGGAGTTGTTTTCTCTTTTGGTGCTGAAGTAGTTTTTTTAGGTTTAATATTCTCTGCTAATTTTTTATTGTCAGTAGTATCACTATTAGCGGCTAATTGTGTTTCGTTCGCTTTAGCTTCTACATTCTCAGGTTTTCCTTCAACAGCTTTCTGGATGTAGATAGTTAATTTTTTTCCCGGTTTCAAGCCGCGTTTCCCAATGTAATTCCAGGTTTTAAGATCTGCCACAGTAACGCCGTATTTACGGGCGATATCGCTTAAACGTTGTCCTTTTTTTACAATGTGTGTCAATTGAACTTCCTTTACAGCAGTATTTGCTAATCCTGCATTCGTTGTGTTTTGTGCTTTAATAGCAGCGTAAATTTCAGTTTCATTAGTTAAGAACATTCCGATCTTATCTTTTTGTAAGCACAATGCATTTCCGCCGGGAGGAATTACATCCTTGCGGTATTGAGGATTGAAATATTTTATTTCATCAACACTAACATCTAAAGCCGCCCCGATCTGTGCAAAGGTCATTGGTTCTTTCACAACAACAGTATCTACTTCAAAATAAGTTTTACGCGGCACCTCCGCATAGATGTTATGTTCTGCAGTATAATTCATCACATAATTAGCAGCAATAAATGCAGGAACATATCCTTGTGTTTCTCTTGGTAAGAACGGACGGATCTCCCAATAAGTTTTTTTACCGCCGCTTCTGCGGATCGCTTTGCTGATAGTTCCAGGTCCGGCATTGTAAGCTGCTAAAACCATTTGCCAGTCGTTGAACATACTGTACAATGATTTCAGATATTCAGCAGCGGCTACGGTCTCTTTATAAGGATCACTTCTTTCATCAATATAAGAAGTCACTTTTAATCCGTACAATTTTCCTGTAGGATACATGAATTGCCATAGACCTTGCGCGCCGGCTTTGGAACGCGCATTCGGATTAAGAGCGGATTCAATGACCGCCAGATGTTTTAATTCGAGCGGAATATTATAACGGTCAAACACTTCCTCGAACATCGGGTAATATAATTGTGCCAATCCCATCATCCTGCTCACTAGTGAACGGCGGCGGATCGTATACAGGTCAATAAAACCTTTAACGTGGGAATTATAAACGAGATCACAAGGGGAAACGGCATCTAATTTAGCGAGACGCGCTTCAAATGTATAATCATCATAACGCGGAATGCTATCTGCTTCAAAATGATATTTGTTGTTCTTAGGAAAAGCGGGTTTGGTAAAAGCAACTTCCAGAACCTTAACATTAGCTAAACTGTCTAACATAGCAGCGATAGGATCGTCGGTCATTACAGATTGGGACTTAGCCGGGAAAGCTAAACAGGTGCCGAGGGCTAAAATTAGTGTATGTCGTAGGATCCGCATCAATTCAGGGATTTCAGGGCTTCTCTTATTAAGTATTACGCTCAAAATCTAAACAAGTTACATAAATATTAAAAAAACCTCATAAATACAAGTGGCAAGTTAAAAAAAGAAATCCCGGAGAGCCAGTTAAAGAATTATAATTTTTAACTTAGCCCTGTGAAGAAACAAAAAGAGGACATTCCATTACAGTATTTCGAGAGAAATATTGTTGTTATTCTGTTTTTTATAGCAATAACAGCGTTATTCGGCATTTTAACATATTCGTATTTTCTTGCATTTCATCCGCTCATGTTTGTTTTAGGAATTCCAACGGTGATCCTGATATTTCAAACCTTATGGATCTTGTTAAATCCGTTCGCTGTTATCTATGAAGACAAATTCGAGATGAAAAAGACGATGTTCAGCAATAAGCAATGGTATTTTATTGATATTAAAACCGTGAGTGATGTTACGCCAAAGGGATTTACGATCACTTATAATGATGATGATGAGGAAGTGATCTCAACATTCGGGATCCGTGGCTCACATAAAAAAACGTTCAGGGATGCAGTGAATCACTATGTTTGCAAAAGCCTTGTTGTTGAGAGAGCAGACGATTAATCGACGAATACCAATTTATTCGAATTCACGAACCTGCGCGCTTAGCATTTAAATTATGAATTTACGGGTTGTAACGCACATCATATAAATTCTACTTTTTTCTCTTTCAATTTCGAAATATTTCCAACTTTAATTGCAGAATGGCCGTTGTGCTTTAGCCATTTCTCAAACTCATTTTCATTGCCGGAATTGATAGTGAATAATAATCCGCCGGAAGTCTGGGGATCGCAATAGGTCATGAATTCAAGATCAATCATTCCTTTTACTTCTTTTTCATAAGCATTGAAATTCCGAGTTGTATTATCCGGAAAAACGAATTGTGAAGTATAGAAATTGAGATTCTCAAATGTTTTAATTTTATTTTTCTCTATAGTAGCAGTCAAATTCTTATCCCCGATCATTTCCAATAAATGCCCTAAAAAACCAAAACCTGTTACATCAGTTAAAGCATTTACATAAGGTAATTGTCCTAATTCAAAACCCAAAGTATTTAATTCGCACATTGAATTTATCAATACACCATGGTCTTCTTCTTTTAAGACACCGCGCTTCAGAGCTGTACTATAGACACCTGTTCCTAATGATTTGGTCATATAAATACTATCCCCGTCTTTAACAGAATTATTTTCTTTCAGATGTTTTCTTTCTACAATTCCATTCACCGCTAAACCAAATATTGGTTCTGTGCTTTCAATACTATGTCCGCCTGCCAATGGAACTCCGGCTTTTGCGCATTGTTGTCGAGCTCCTTCTAATACTTCTTTTGCTAAAGAAGTTCCTAGTTTTTCAACAGGCCAGCCTAAAATTGCAATTGCCAAGATTGGTTTTCCTCCCATAGCATAAACATCGCTGATCGCATTAGTAGCAGCCACCCTTCCAAAATCAAAAGGAGAATCAACCACCGGCATAAAAAAATCGGTTGTACTAATTAAACATTTTCCATTTCCCAGATCATATACCGCAGCGTCGTCATTGGTTTTATTCCCCACCAAAAGTTCCTTACAAACAAAATCATGATCGCTCTTTAATATTTCCTGCAAAACAGCAGGCGCAATTTTGCAGCCGCAACCTGATGCTTTGCTATATTGAGTTAACTTAATGTTTTCCATATTCCGTAAAAATAGCCTTAACTTTTTTTGCATTCACTATAGGATCATCCGTGTCTGTTTCTATAGGAATAATTGTTTTCTTTTCTTTTTTAGTATGATTGTATTCATAAGCGCTGTCGTAATATCTTAATGTAAGAGCAGCCACATCAGCTAATTTTCCTTCATCTAACCATTGTAAGCAATCCTTCGCGTTGTTCGGGCCTAACTGTTGCGAAATATTTTTTACGCTTTGTTTTAATTTCTCAACATCTTCTTTTCCGTATTCATTTACCAAGCGGTTCACACGCAATTCGAAAGGCACATTGATCTTTATTATCGGCGCTTGCTTCATTTGTAACCAGAAAGGATAAGGGATCTTATTATAACCGATAGACATTGATTCATCCTCAACAAGAACATATTTTTCAGGATCTGTTTCAGCCAAAACATTGTAAAAACTATTCTCAAATAATTGTTGAGGTAATTGTGTGGGCTGACCGATCCCTCCGAATGCAGAACCTTTATGATTTGCTAATCCTTCAAGGTCGATAACAGGAATTTCACTTTTCAATTGCTTTAAAATTTCAGTTTTTCCAGAACCGGTAGCGCCGCCCAGGAGAAGAGGTTTGTAATTTTCCCCGAATTTTTTTACCACGTGATTTCTGTAAGCCTTATAACCGCCCTGCATAATTTTCGCCTCTAATCCGGCAGTGTTTAACAGCCAGCCAAAAGAGTTGCTACGCATTCCTCCTCTGAAACAATACACCAGGACACCTTTATTTTGCGTCTTGGCTTTAGACTCAATAATAAAATTAGTGAGTTTAGGTGATACGATCTCGAGCCCCCGCATAACAGCATCTTCCTTGCCTTTTGCCTTATACAAAGTGCCAATTTCAGCCCTTTCGAGATCGTCAAAAAGCGGGATATTAACAGCCCCGGGGATATGCCCTTTTTTAAATTCTATAGGTGAACGCACGTCAATGACCAATTTTTCATGGCTTTGTTCAAGAAAGTTATCAACGGGTATGGCCTCAGTTTTCATTGGTATTTCACTCGATAAGTATAGCTAAAAACCTGCAAAAGAGGGGATTTATTAAAAATTATATGTTAAAATTTAAACCCCTAAAGCTTGCTTTTCGTCTAAAAATACTGGAAATTGTGCTATAAATTCAATAATATTGTAATTACAACTTTTTGAAAAGGATACTACTCATACTCGTACTCTTATTTGCTGTTGGCAGTTTTACCGATGCGTATGCACAAGGTCGTAAACGTGAGCATAAGAACCAGCGCCGCGGCGGAGGCGGAAAGCGCAAGATCCATAAATTTTCAGGTAAAAGCAGCGGTGGATTCTTCTCAAGATTATTCTCAGGTAAAAAACGTATTCCGGGTGGATGGGTATACAAACCAACCCGTCCTGGCAAGAAACAGAACCAGGAACAACATCATTTATTTACCCGTTACCGCACTAAGAACAAACGTTACAAGGATGGAATCCAGGCACGTTTAAACCGTGAGAGAGCGAGAAAACGTACAAGAGGCAACGCCACTTTCCATAGAAGAAAATATTAGAAAGTAATTAATACTTCTCAAATCCCGCCTCCGAAAAGCGCGGGATTTTTTATTTTTATGCAAATTATATTATGAACGTTTTAATATTAGGCTCCGGCGGAAGAGAACATGCATTTGCATGGAAAATAGCACAAAGTAAAAAGTTAGAAAATCTTTATATCGCTCCGGGTAATGCAGGAACAGCTCACTGCGGGACGAACGTAAATATCAGTGCTACCGATTTTGAAGCGGTGAAAGCTTTGGTGTGGGAAAAAGGGATTGATATGGTTCTGGTTGGCCCTGAAGATCCATTGGTAAAAGGTATACACGATTATTTTTTGCAGGATGAAGTATTGAAAGATATTCCGGTGATCGGCCCTAAAAAAGACGGTGCTCAATTAGAAGGCAGCAAGGATTTCAGTAAACAATTCATGATAAAACATGGTGTTCCGACTGCAGCTTATCAAAGTTTTACGAAGGCAACTGTGAATGAAGGAAAAAAGTTTCTTGAAACATTAAAGCCTCCGTTCGTTTTAAAAGCAAGCGGTTTAGCAGCAGGAAAAGGTGTTTTAATTATCAATGATCTGAATGAGGCAAAGAAAGAATTAGAGAATATGTTGCTCGATGCAAAATTCGGTGATGCATCATCAACTGTTGTTATTGAAGAGTTTTTACATGGCATTGAACTTTCTGTTTTTGTTTTGACAGATGGGAAATCCTATAAAATATTACCGGCTGCAAAAGATTATAAGAGAATAGGAGAAGGTGATACGGGTTTAAATACAGGAGGGATGGGAGCTGTTAGTCCGGTGCCATTCGCTGATGATGCATTCATTAAAAAAGTAGAAGAGAAGGTTGTGAAACCAACAATAGCAGGTTTAAACAAAGAAGGAATTGATTACCGTGGATTTATTTTCATCGGCTTGATGAATGATAACGGAGAACCATCAGTGATTGAATACAATTGCCGGATGGGAGATCCCGAAACAGAAGTTGTTATTCCAAGGATAAAAAGTGATTTCCTGGATCTGTTAGAGGGTGTTGCAAGTCAAACTCTCGACAAAAAAAGTTTCGAGACTGTAAATGAAACGGCAACAACTGTAGTTATTGTTTCGGGAGGATATCCTGAAGATTATGAAAAAAATAAAATAGTGACAGGTATTGATGTGAACGAAGGCTCACACGTTTTCCATGCAGGAACAAAACAGGAAGGTGATAAAGTGCTCACATCAGGCGGACGCGTATTTGCAGTTACTTCGTTCGGGAATTCGATCCAGGAAGCGGTAAATAAAAGTTTTAAGAATGCAGAGAAGATCACCTTCGATAAAAAATACTACCGAAAAGATATTGGTAAGGACCTGATCAACTGGAAAGGCTAATCTCTCGCAAAGACGCTAATGCGCACAGAAAAACTGCGTCTCTGCGGGCAAAATGCCGGTACACCTCAGATATTTAAAAGTTCATTCCCTTTCACAAAATTTTCATTCTTTTTTCTGTTTTTCATTTGGATAACTCGTGTACCTTAGTATTGTTATATGACTAACTATTACGAACTTTTAAAACTTCCCGAATCAATTACCCGTGAAGAGATCGAATTTGCATTTGAGCGTTTTAAAACAGATTTAGGGAAATTTAGTCCGGGTATTCCATTAAGTGATGCGGAGTTAAGATCACGCCAACCAGAACTTTGGGATGCTTATGTTATTTTATTGGATCATGCAAAAAGAATAGAATATGATGAAGCATTAGAGCGTGATAGGATTCATTTGGAGTATGAACGGAAAAATAAACTAATACAAAGCGAGGGTGAAAATAAAAGTTCAAATAAAGCAAACTTTATATTTTTAATAATTGTTTCGGCGGTTTTTGGTTTGTATTTTTTAGTTGCGAAACTTCATGAAGAACCGTACATGCCTCCAAAATGGAGAACCCATTATATTACAAATGAGGTAAAGGTCCTGTTACCTGCACCTATTGATACTAATATAAATATTCTACCCCCATTCATGATGCATTACATTAAAAGTAAAGCCTGTTGTAAATCAGAATTATCGGATGGATTTTCTGTGACAATAGCCAAATTTGAAACAATAGAACGTTTTAAGATCTCATTTAAAGATGTTTCGTACATTGTGAATAATGATATGGGAAGCCATCTCGCCATTCAATATCCCGATTCAACAACATTTACAATGACAATTCATGACTATCGTGCATTTGTACGAAAAGGAAATTACGGATTTGAGGGATCGCTTCGTGCTTTCGAAAATTATTCTTTGGTAAAAGATAATTTTGCCATAAAGGTTATAGTTTCTTATGTGCCAGGAAATGAACTCCATAAAAAATACTCCGAAATTGTCTTTAATAGTTTAGTGCAATAATTACTTCTCCGGACTATAACTCCAAAGCAATTTTCCGGTTTTCAGATCAAAGCAATGGGTCTTCCGTTTAGCTCCCCATAAACTAATGGTAAGGAAGTCTTCATTCGCTCTGTGTTCAAAAGATAAATTATCACTGTTATTATTTTTTAATTCCTGTAAAATTTCATCGCTGTTCTTCCATTTAGTGTTACCGTTTTTGTCTACACACTCCAAATGCACTTTTGCTTTTTTAGAAAGATCGTCAACATAAACAAATACCAATGCATCATTAGTACGCATAATGGCCTCAGCCTTAAAAAAAACACGGTCGTTCAGTTTTTTTAAAATGCGTATGTTATAACTCCGGCTGTAAAAACTTTTATTCTTTTCAAATCCTTCAACCACTCCTTTATCCACTTTCAACTCGTCGCGGGTTTTATCATGCTTTCTTTGCATCAGGTACAATTGAGCTTGTTTCTCATCACTTAAATAAATTCTTAGATCTGTAATGGTATCTTTACGGTAAGAGTTGTCGTCTTTGTCTTTAGTTCTGATCAATTCGGTTTCAGGATAATAAACGTAATCTTCACCTTTGTTCGTTGTAATATTGAAAGCCCTTTTATACCACATGAAGTCCGCTTTCGAAATTCCTGAATTCAGTTCAGTAAATTTTTTAGAGAGTGTTTCCTCATTCACGACAATATTGAAAGTATAAATATCAAATCCGATCAAACCGTTCTCTTGCGAACAATTGTAAGCGATATCGCCTAACTGAAAGAATTGATTGTTTAGTTTTTTACCGAAGTCAAATGATTCCGTCCAGGTCATTGTTTCAAAAACAGGTTTTGTAACAAGAACTGTTTTTGTTTTAGGATCGATAATTTCAATACTGTATTTCGCACTGTCTAATTTATTTCTGGTTTGAGATGAGATCTCCCAGATAACAGGCCCTTTACTCCCGACAAAACTTTGGTAAATAGTTAAGCTTGGTTTTTGCCATTCAGTAAATATCGATTCAACGCCTTCAGCAATTGCCGGATTGTTTTTGAAATTGATAAAAACAGCCACACCAACCCCTATCATTGAAATAGCTGCCATTACAATACTAAGTCCGCATCCTCTTTTAACCGGCTTCAGATCCGTTTTATCAAATGTAACTGTTGGTCTTTGCGGCTGAGGCTTCTTTAAATCCCCTTTTAGCTCGAAAGTACTCTGGCAATAATTACAACGGTACGAGCCATCCACTTGTTTGAAGGTGCTGTTGGCCCCGCAGGCCGGACATTGTATTTGTTTTACAGCACTCATTTATTTTTTGAACTTACTTTTCAGCGCATTCAAAGCAGAAGCCATATCATTGGGATCGTATTGCTCTTCTTTACTTTTTGAAACAGCTTTCTGCCCACTGCTTGCTGCCTTCACCATACCTTCACCTTTCATGGATAAAGCAATTCGTTTCCTTTTCACATCAACTTCAGTTACATTCACCCAAACCTTTTGACCAACCTTAACAATTGTATTCGGATCATCAACGAAAGTATCCGACAACTGTGAAATATGAACTAATCCATCCTGGTGAACTCCTACATCAACAAAAGCGCCAAAGTTTGTCACGTTGGTTACGATGCCGGGTAAACGCATACCTTCACGAAGATCATTTATTTCATGAACATTCTCATCAAAACTAAATACTTCAAATGATTTACGCGGATCACGTCCCGGTTTTTCTAATTCAGAAATAATATCTTTTAAAGTAGGGAGGCCAATTGTTTCTGTTACATAATCCTGTAATTTTATTTTCTTGCGGAGTTCTTTATCATTGATCAGATCGTCAATTCCGCAGTTCAGATCTTGCGCCATTTTTTCTACAATGTGATAGCTTTCCGGGTGCACAGCGCTTTTGTCGAGCGGATGAACCCCATCCCTGATCCGTAAAAATCCCGAACATTGTTCAAATACTTTTTCGCCCATACGCGGAACTTTTAAAAGTTCTTTCCGGGATTTGAAAGCGCCATTCTCATTACGATACGTTACAATGTTTCCTGCAAGTGTATCTCCAATTCCTGAAACATAGGCAAGCAATTGTTTAGAAGCAGTGTTCAACTCAACGCCAACACTGTTCACGCAGCTCATTACTACATCATCTAATTTGTTTTTTAAAGCATTCTGATCAACATCATGCTGGTATTGTCCAACCCCAATTGATTTCGCATCTACTTTCACTAATTCAGCCAGAGGATCAGCTAATCTTCTTCCAATTGAAACGGCTCCTCTTACAGTAAGATCTTTATCAGGAAACTCTTCTCTTGCTACTTCACTTGCCGAATAAACAGAAGCACCGGCTTCGCTAACTACAATCACTGAGATACTTTTTGGAAGCACATCAATATTACGAATGAACTGTTCAGTTTCCCTTGAAGCAGTTCCGTTACCAATAGCAATTGCTTCAATATTATGTTTCGCACAATAAGCAAGAACAATATTCTCTGCTTCAACAGTTCTTCGTTGAGGTTCATGAGGATAAATGACAGTTTCTTCCAATAATTTTCCCTGCGCATTTAAAGCAACAACTTTACAGCCTGATTTGAATCCGGGGTCAACTCCTAAAATATTTTTTTGACCTAATGGAGAAGCCAGCAATAACTCTCGTAAATTGTCAGCGAACACTTGTATAGCTTTTTCGTCGGCCTGCTGTTTGGTAAATAACCGGATCTCCGCTTCAATACTTGGTTGCAATAAACGTTTGTAGCCTTCTTCAATTGCTAATTTGATCTGCTCAGCGCATTCACCACGGCTTTTAATAAAGTACTTTTTCAGAATATCATGTGCGCTGTCTTCATCAACACTGATATCAATAATCAGGAAATCTTCTTTTTCCCCTCTGCGCATCGCTAACATACGGTGAGAAGGACAGGATGATAATTTCTCTTCCCATTCAAAATAATCTTCAAATTTCTCCCCGGCTTCTTCTTTACCTTTTATAACACGGCTTTTAATGATGGCGCTTGTTTTAAACAGCTGACGTAAACTTTCGCGTACGTTGGCTTCTTCACTTATCACTTCTGCAATGATATCACGCGCACCTTGTAAAGCGTCTTCAGGATTCTCAACTTCTTTCTCTTTATTAACGAATTGCAGAGCTTGAGAGAATACATCAGTTTCTTTTTGCTCTAAAATTAATTGTGCCAAAGGCTCTAAACCTTTTTCTTTAGCAATAGTGGCTTTCGTTCTGCGTTTTGGTTTGTATGGAAGATACAAGTCTTCTAAGCGGGATAGGGTCTCGGCACCTAAAATTTGTTCTTTTAATTCAGGAGTTAATTTGCCTTGTCCTTCAATAACTTTAAGAATGCTTTCACGGCGTTGTTCTAACTGACGTAAACGCTCGATTTCCGTTTTAATGGCAAGGATCTGAACTTCATCCAAACTCCCTGTCATTTCTTTTCGGTAACGTGAAATGAAAGGAACCGTTCCTCCTTCATCTAATAAGTCAACAGTTGCTTTAACCTGTTTAGTATCGATCTTAAGATCATCTGCAATTTTGAAAAATAATTTAGCTTCGCTCATGGTACATATTCTATGAGAGCAAATTTAAGAGTATAGATAAGAAGAGCTCCCCTTTTTTATCAACATTTTTGAAGGGCCGAAGAGACTTAAGGGATCTAAGGGACACAAGGGATGATGAATGTGATTTATGTCTTTTTAGTCTCTTTTGTCCCTTAAGTCTCTTGAATCCCTCTAGTTGTAAGTGTGGATATTTTCTGAAGTTTTCCTGTTCTTATTGTCAAAACACTCAGAATGGGTCAATAGATTTTTCTCATTGTAGGAGAATATCATTTTGTATACGCGCTTCTTTTTTTTACCTGCAACATATTCGCTGCTCAGGATCTTGTGAAAGCTGCTGTAAATAACGGTACTTATACTGATAGGCTTTTCTTTTTTATCATACCACTTATAAACTGTTTCTTCGTTTCCATTCACAAGAGTGGTAGAGAATTCGCTTTTCAATTTATGTTTTATATCATCGTAAACCTGTTGTTTTATCATTCTTTCCTGCTTATCGAAAGTGTTAACGCGTAACTCTACTTCTCCTTTCGGATTGACAATACGGTTAGATTCAACCCTGTTACCATTCTCGTCTGCATTAACGTTCTTACAAACTTTCATTTCTTTCACTTTTTTTTCATCGGTTCCTTTAGGATCGCAGGAGTAATTCCATATTTTTTTCAATTTACCTTTTCTGTATTCTTTCGCCTGCTTCATATTATTTCCTTCGTACCACGTATATTCAACCGCTTTTTTTTCTTTGTTATTCTTATCATAAATGACCACGCGCGTGATGTAATTAGTATTCGGATCAAAATCCGTGTGTTGCTTGGAAACTGTTTCCCCCTTTGAATTTTTCTTGACAAGATCAGTGATCTTCTTTTTCGTATTCCGGATAATTTCATATTGCCGGACAGTTTTACCATTTTTATAGAAGGTATAACCTATCAACGCTGAATCTTTGAAATTATACTCATGTTTCTCCGACTTTTTATTCCTGGAGTTATATTCATAATAGGAGGTTAAAAAGCCTTTCTTGTCGTAGGCAAATGAGAAAGTATCAATTCTCTTTTTCTTTATTCCCTTCTTGTTGAACTGAGTAAGCGTTCTAATCATAGTATTGTAATGATTAGCTGTTATTGAAGAATCCCATAACTGCTCTTTTGTGGGAATCTCATTGTAGAACTGGCCTAACCAGGGATAAGTTTGAGAGTTTGCTGCGGAAAGAATTATTGCAAAAAAGAATGTAAAAAAGTATTTCATAATAGAAGCTTTATGAAATAACGGGGAATTTTAAAAAGGTTACAGGGGCGAGGGAATTTTAAAGAGATTAAAAAGATAAAAGAGACAAATTATCCATTCTATTGTCTCTTAAATCTCTTCCGTTCCTTAAGTCTCTTCGGTCTTATAATCGAGTGCCAATAACCAAAATATCATCCACTTGTTCTAACGTCCCGCGCCAACCTTCAATGGTTTTATCAAGTAAAGCCCCTTGTGCTTCCATAGATAAATGCTGGTTGTCAAGCAATAATTGCTTGAATGTAGAATATTTTAATTTTTTTCCATTAGGTCCGCCAAACTGATCCGCAAAGCCGTCAGAGAAAATATATAAAGTATCACCCTCTTGTAAGGGAATGCTATGGTTGGTGAATTTTTTATTCTCACCTGCTTTTAAATTTCCGATAGGGAATTTATCAGCTTTGTATTCTGTTAATTCACCTTTCCTGATCAGCCACATCGGATTATATGCACCTGCATATTCCATCACATTCGTTTTGCGGTTGAATGAGCAAAGGGCAATATCCATTCCGTCTTTCACGGCGTTATCTTCAATGTAAGATTGACGTAAAGTAGCACTAACGGTTTTATTTAATTCATTTAAAATGTCAGAAGGTTTTGTTAAACCTTGTTCGCCCACGATCTGATCTAATTTGCTATGACCAACAATACTCATAAATGCACCGGGAACACCATGGCCCGTGCAATCAACGGCGGCAAATAACACCTGGTCTTTTTTATCATCCAGCCAATAGAAATCACCACTTACAATATCTTTTGGTTTAAAAAGGACAAAAGTTTTCGGAAGGAATTTTCTCACGAATTCATCCGGCGGTAAAATAGCATCCTGGATTCGCTTTGCGTAACGTATACTCGCCATGATGTCGTTATTCTTTTCATCGAGTTCAATATTTTTTTGTACAACTTCTGCAGTGCGTTCTTCAACTTTCTCCTCTAATATTTTATTTTCGCGAACTAAGGCCCTTTCGCGGATCTTGATATAAGAAATTACAATAGCACCCCCGATAACAATAACTGAAACATAGAACCACCACGTTTTCCAAAAAGGCGGGGCAATGCCGAAATAGATTTCTTTTGGTTCTTTATTGCACACACCGGCAGTATTGCAGGCGATTAATTTAAAAGTATATTTTCCGTGCGGAAGATTAGGATAAGAAACGGAATTCAGTTTTGTAATATGCCAAGCCTCATCATATCCTTCTAATTTTACTTTATAAGTTATTCCTTCAGGATTTGATAAGGAAATACCAATGAAATTAAACGCAAGTGAATTTTCTTTATACGATAAATTGATCTCTTGAGTAATTGGTGTTTCTTTTTGATTGATCCTGAAACCTGTAATGTGAAGTCTAGGTTCAGGAAGTAAATTATTATCAAGAGAAGAAGAATATTTAAAAACGCCATTTACTGTACCAAACCAGATGTTCTTTTGTCCATCTGTAAATACTGCTTTCGGTTTTGTTTCAATACTGGTAAAGCCATCGTTCTTCTGATATGAGAAGAATTGCTTTTTGTCCTGGTCAAACTTACTTAAGCCTTTATTCGTTCCTAACCAGACATTATTTTTTTCATCAACAGAAACCAAGGTCACAAAATCCGAAAGCAAACCATCACTGACTTTATATTTAATGAATTTAGAATTCTCATAAACAAAAGCACCGCCGCCTTCAGTTCCGATCCAGATCTTTCCATTCTTGTCTTCGGCGATTGAAGTAATGCTGCTATAAGTTAATCCCTGGTCTTTTCCTAAAACCGTGAATTTACCTCCTTCAATAGTAGTGATCCCTTTTTGTTTTGTCCCGATCCAAACTTTTCCTTTACTGTCTTCAAAAACGCATGTCACATCATTATCACTTAAGCCGTCAATATTGCGAATACTTTTTACCGCACCTGAATTCAGGTCAAAAACCGTAATGCCATCTGCTGAACCTATCCACAATTTATTGTGCTTGTCAACTAACAAACAACTTACATAAGGATAAACGTATTCAAACAATTGCGGGATAGCTGAGAATTTATTTGTGGCTGCATTATATTTTACAACTCGCCCGCCCCAAATGCCAATGTAAAGGTCGCCATTCTTATCTTTTACAATAGAACGCACATTACTCACCGGGCTTCCTTCTATCTGCGGAATGTTTTTAAATTTTTTGTCGGCAGTTTCCTTTGGATTATAAATGGTCAGTCCTTCATTAGTACCGAACCAGTAATTTGAATTGTTGTCCTGGCAAACAGCCCATACTTGCGAATTAACCAGGCCATCAGCTTTAGAATAGGAAATGAATTTCTCGCCTTTGAACACCTGTAATCCTTCTCCTAAAGTTCCGATTAAAATATTGCCTTCGTTATCTTCGGCAATGCTTTTAATTTTATTTACTGCTAATCCATTGTTTGTATTAAACACGATCGTGTTCTTTGTTTCAGTGTTGATCTTACATAAACCAACATTTAAAACAGATGCCCAAATATTATGTTTACTGTCCTTGAAAATAGTATAAACAAAATTATTCGTTACAGCAAAAGAAGTAACATAAAGGTGATGATCAAAGATCGGCTGGAATTGGTTGTTACTGTATTTGTAAATAACACCGTTGGATGTCCCTAAGATGACATTATCATTTTCGTCTAAGAGGAAAGATGTTATCTGGCCAAAAGGCATTCCTTCAGGACGGAAAAAGTCAAATTTACCTGAAGCAGCATCCATCCATTTAATACCGATATCGGTTAAGAACCACATATTGCCACTCTTGTCTTGCTGTGAAGAAAGAACGTATTGGCTCAGGCCTTCCTGCGAAGTATAAGCTTTGTAATTCGCTTTATCATTTAAATTTCCTTCCGGGTCGACAATTGCGATTGCCCCTGCTGCTGAACAGATCCAGATCTGTCCTTTTTTATCTTGTGATAAAGAGAATATCTTTTTGTTCTTCGGAAGTGTTTCACAAATGACCGGTTGGAATTTTCCGTTGCTGTATTTGGTTAATGATCCGTTCTCATGAGCTAGCCATAAATTATTTTTCTTGTCAACCAACAAACAAGCAACGTTGTTATCTGATAAACCATTTTCTGTAGTGAAATTGACAAAATTCCTTCCGTCGAATTTAGAGATACCGCTTTCACTCGCCAGCCAGAAATAACCTTCTTTGTCCTGTGCTATGGCGGATACGTTCGATTGTGCTAGTCCGTCCTGCACGCCATAATTGGTGAATGGATAGGTTTGTGCCTGAATTAAAAAAGGGAAGAGAAGTAATGCAAGGAATGATATAATTGTTTTGTAAACGTGTGTCATTCTGAGCTAGTTTATGCTGAGCTTGTCGAAGTAAAGAATTATTTTTTAATGAAAAAGAATGTTCCGCCTTCGTCCTCAAGATCTTTGATCTTACCGAATTTAGGCGCCTGGTTACCGGCTGCTGTAACTGCTGAAATGACTTTTTTAGCTATTTTATCAATAGAAATACACCCATCCGGATTATTTATAAGGGCTGAAGAAAACGTTTTTGTGAACTGGGAATTATCAGAGGCTAATTCATATCCTGCAGATGTGATCACCTGTGCTGATTTGGATTTTGTCAATTCCCAATTCTCACAACGTTGGTTCTCATCTGCACCTCTCATTGCTAATAAAAATGCCGGACCAGATTCACAAGCATCAGTTACAACTAATGTATGAAGTAATTTTCCGGAATACGATTGCATCCCGGCTTTCAGGTTATTGATCCCAAAGAAGCTGAACTCATCATCAGTCTTTGCATCAACAGGTACCCAATATCCTGTAGGGCTCACGAATTTTCCGTGGCCTGCGTACCAAATTACTAAAGATTGAATGTTGCTGTTCTTAACATGGTCGCGTAATTCGATAGAGAAGAATTTCTCCATGTCGTATTTCGTCATGTCTTTTTTGTGAAGGATCTTTGTGATCTTATATCCTGCTAAAGCTGATTTCATCGCAAGAACATCCTTACCCGGACCTTCTAAACTAGCGAAGTTCTGGTATTTTCCATTTTCAATAAATACAACCCATGTATTTCCCATCGGGTTAGCTGAAGCATCAGCGCCGCTGCGGTTCAAAGTGAATACCTGGACAGTTTCATTGCCATTCACATCTTTTACAGTTACGGTAATTTTGTTTTTATTTGCAATTGATATCTGAGAACTGAAAGTCGGATTTAGAGATGTAACAGAGAATGAAGCTAACACGCCATCGATACTTATAGATTCAATTAAGCTTTCATCTTTTATTTTTCCCTGTAAATAAATATCAGAAGCCATACTCTCTAAATAGATCTCGTTATCGAAAGAAGCGGCAGGAGCTTCAATAGTAATGATCGGTTTATTCGCTTCTGTTTTCTCGATCTTTAAAACAAGATTAGTTGTGTTTTCATAAACGTCAGTTACTAATGCGACAACTTCAGTTGCTTTTTTCATACCAAGAACTTTCACATAAAAATCAGGGTTTAATGAATCCTTGTTAAATTCTGCCTGTGTATTATTGATAGTGATCGATTTTATCTGTGACGCGTCTTTTATTTGTCCTTTGAAAACGATAGTGTCTTTATCAGCAATGATCTTCATCGAATTTTTATCAGGAACAGAAGGGGCTGTGATCGCTATTTCAGGCTTGTTAGCTTCACGGCTGAGATCAAAGATCTTTTTACGGTTCTCTTTTAAAATACCTTCTATCTTCGGATTACCCGCGCCTAGTTTTTCAACTTTGTTATAATCGGCAATTGCAGACCTGTAATTCAATGCGCCTTCGCTTGCCTGCGCGCGGGCCAGGTAAGCATCAATATCTTTATCGTTTAATTTAAGCGCCTGGGTATAATCATTAACTGCATTTTGGAATTGTCCGAGTTTGTAATAGATGCTTCCTCTTAATTTGTGATTGAAAGCGGTTGGTGCTGCTAAAATAACTTTCGTGATATCATTCAGGGCATTCTGATAATCCTTCTTCGCAACATACACCATACTGCGAGCCCAATATACATCATTGTTGTTTGCATCTTTAGTTAAAGCAGTTTCGCAAGTAGTTAAGGCGTCATTCGCTTTATTTAATTTGACCTGGCAAATTGCCAATCCTACATAAGCAGGAATGTATTTAGAATCGAAATATTTCGAGTTCTTGTATTCTTTCTCAGCCTCAACATAATTATGAAGGCTATCGAACATTACCGCATGATGATAATAGTTCACTGCCGTTTTTTTAATATCAAGCGCATAATTGGTGACGGTTAGTCCGAAAGAATAATCCTGGATCGCATAAAGAGTTTTAATTTCAAGGTCGATAACTTCCTGGTACGCCTTATCTCGCTCTAATGCTTTTCTAAAAAAGCCATCTGCCTCCGTATATTTATTTTGATTAAATGATAACCGGCCGGCATTGTAGTACAATTCTTTTTCTTTTGGTGAGAAACCGATCAGTTTTTTATAATCTTCAACGGCTTCAGCTTTCATATTCTGTTTTTCATACAGAAGGGCGCGGGCAGTATAAGCTTTTTCCATAGCAGGGTCCATCTGGATAGCCTTGGAATAATTATCGATAGCATCTTTGATATTATTGGCCTGCTCGAACTTTTCAGCAGCAGAGAAATATTTTTTAGCGGTTTGAGAGAACCCTGAAACTGAAAAAAAAACGAACGCTAACAATAGCGACCAACACCTCATTTTTAACATCGTACTAAATAATTGATTCGACTAACCAAAATTATAAAAATTATCGAGACAAATAGCAACTAAAAAGAGGCTTTTTTGAATAAAAAGGGCCGTTTTTGCAACCCGATCGGGAAGGGGGGCGTATAATCGAGAAACAATATCCTTATGAAGACAAAAGTATTTTTTTTCATTGTATTGTTAGCTGCGTTTCTTGGACTTATTTAAAACCTCTGGCCATAAGCACCAAAACGTTAAAAAAGGCTGTCAAATACATGCCGATTTCTGAAACCGCGAGCAGCTCGCGTGGAAATTAAGTAAAGCCTCTTTTCTCTTAACGGGAATTTGAGGCTTTTTATTTAAGGGAGACTAGAGCAGCTGAAATACGCTTAGTGCATTCTTCTTTACTCAATAAAGCCATCATATCGAATAATTGAGGTCCGCCTGCAACGCCTGTTAAAAGGACGCGGAGTAATTGCATGTCCATTTTACCAAATTCCGCTTGAGCATCTTCAAATGTTTTTTGAATAGCAGTATTGGTCCAATCTGATGAAGCGGTGAGTTTTTCATTCAGCTTTGTATATAATGGCTTTGAATTTTCGTTCCATTTCTTTTCGATCACTTTTGGATCAAAAGTAGTTGGTGCTGAAAAAAAGTAAGAGCCCAGGTCATAGAATTCATTGATAAAATGTGCTTTCTCTTTTATCAACCTGCAAAATTCCATTACAAATACTTTATCTTTTTTAATGTTTTTTCCTTCTAAGATCGGCATCATAGCATCGGCTAATTCCGCATCAGAATATTTGCGAAGGTATTGCTGGTTGAACCATTTTGTTTTTTCAGGATCGAATTTAGCGCCTGATTTACTTACGCGCTCTAATGAAAATTCTTTCACTAACTCATCCAATGTATAAAGTTCCTGGTTACCTGCACCGTGCCATCCCAATAAAGCAAGCATATTCACAAATGCATCCGGGTAATAACCGGCTTCACGGTAACCTGAGAATTTTTCAGGCTTCTGAGTTTTTGTATCTAGTAATTCCCCATTCAACGGGAATACAGGAAATCCTAATCTGTCACCATCACGCTTACTTAATTTTCCATTTCCGTCAGGACGGAGTAATAAAGGCAAATGCGCGAACTGGGGCATTGAACTTTCCCATCCTAAGTAACGGTACAACATCACATGTAAAGGAGCAGAAGGCAACCATTCCTCACCGCGGATCACATGCGTGATCTTCATGGTATAATCATCAACAATATTTGCTAAGTGATACGTTGGCATTCCATCTGATTTGTACAATACTTTATCATCCATTTGCGCTGTATTCACCTGCACCCATCCACGGATAGCATCCTGGAAACGCACTTCTTCATTGCGCGGTAATTTGATACGGATCACATAACTGTCACCGTTAGCAATTCTTTTTTTAGTTTCTTCTTCAGGAAGTACTAAAGAGTTTTTTAAGTTTTGTCTCGTGATCGCATTATAGGAAAAAGTTCCTTTTGCAGCTTTCATACGTTCGCGGATCTCATCTAATTCTTCGTTCGTATCAAAAGCATAATACGCAAATCCCGCTTTTATCAGCTGGTCTGCATATTGTCCGTACATAGCTTTACGCTCACTTTGTTTATATGGAGCATAAGGGCCATTTCCAAAACCAACACCTTCATTCGGTTCAATGCCGCACCATTTCAATGCTTCAATAATATATTCTTCCGCACCCGGCACAAAACGTTCCTGGTCGGTATCTTCAATTCTTAAAATAAAATCACCTCCGTGCTTTTTTGCAAACAGGTAATTATAAAGCGCGGTCCTTACTCCACCAATGTGAAGCGGGCCTGTGGGACTTGGGGCAAAACGTACTCTTACTCTTTTTTCCATATCGTTAAAAGGGAGAGCAAATATACAAAAATTAACATTTAGGGCTGGACTATTCGGAGCCAATGAAGTAAGTTTGTATATGGTAAAATCACACTCTTTTTCAAGAATAGCGGCTCTTGCAGCATTATTCTGTATTCTAAGCACAAATTTGTTTTCACAGGAAGCAAAAAAGGAAGCTTTGGAATGGCATACTGACCTGATGAAAGTTCATGATCTTTCGGAAAAAACCAAGAAACCGATCTTCGCTTTTTTTACAGGAAGTGACTGGTGCGGCTGGTGCATTAAATTGCAAAACAATGTATTTTCGAAACCTGAATTCATCAGTTGGGCAAAGGAGAACGTTATTTTGTTAGAATTGGATTATCCTCGCGCTAAACAATTACCTCCGGCATTAGCGGCACAAAACGCAAATATGCAGCAGGCATTTGGTGTTACAGGTTACCCGACTGTTTGGTTGTTTAAAACAGTTAAGAACGATAAAGAGAAGAAATTCACGATGGATTCTTATGGATCTTTAGGATATCCTGTTGGTGCAGAAATGGGAAGAGAGCAGGATAAATTTATTGAGGATGCAAACAAGATCCTCATTGAAAAAAAAGCTAAGAAGTAGTCTTCAATAAATTCCGTTTAAAATAATTCTTCGTGAATTTTTCAAAGGACAGAGTCATGTTGAGCTCGCCGAACCATTAAAGGTCTGCCTTAAAATTTGCGCTGAGCCTGACGAAGCGCGTGTACGAAACCACTTCGTCAGGCTCAGTGGTTATTTTTTTGAGCTCAATGTATGGTTCGGCAAGCTCACCATGACTTCGTGTTTCAAAAGCACATCAAAGTTTAATGTGAAATAAAAGTCTGTGCAAATCCGTGATCCCGATAGCTGTCGGGACTGCGGCTAGAAATCCACTCTTACGTAGAACAACGGTAAAAATCCTAATTGGTAATTTTTTATCAATGGATCTGCATTCGTATTAGCAGGATCCGGAGCATAGCTTAATGCCAATACATTTTTCGCGCCCATTACATTCACAAGGTCGAAAGCAATTTCAACATGTGAATGCTTAGCGTTTATTTTATAAGCGATACGGATGTCTAAGCGATTGTATGGCGCGAATTGTAAAGAATTAATTTTATTCTCGTCAGGTACCACATCCATGATCGCATTACTTGCCGCTAAATTCACCGGTGAATAACGTTTACCTCCGCCATAAGTGAATTTACCCGAGACGTTGATGCTGTTCTTCTTTTTCTTTCCAACACCGTATTCAACCCCGCCTAGTAAGTTCATCATGTAATTCCCGTTGAAATCTGTATCGTAAGTTTTGCCGTTGCTGCCCGTGTACTTACTATCGAACAGGCTTGCGCTGTACATAACAAAATAATGTTTGCTGAATAATTTCTCAACTGTAAATTCCAGGCCGTAATTATATCCGGTTCCGTAATTCTGCATATTATATAATGGGAAGAAACGGGTAAATGTAGCACCGCGATTGATCAAGGAAACACCAGATGGTTTTGCATATACAGGAATATTCCACAGATACTGATAATATAATTCAGTCCTGAATCTCAGGAAACGGGTCTTTTGAAGATCCCAACCTAAAACAACATGATGCGCTTTACTGAAATCTAAATTCTTATTCGCCATCTCACGTTCTGTATTCGGCGTCATCACATCATTACGAACGACGCTGTCAGGAATAGCGAAATAAATATAAGTTGGCTGCATCTGGCTGTGCAATCCATAAGCTAAGCTTAAAGTTTGATTTTCCCTGAACTGGTAACGGATGTTTGCTCTGGGCTCTGCTGTCCATTTATTATTTAGTGTTAAGTACTGTGCGTTCAATCCTAAATTCGTACTCCATTTTTCACTGAAACGGTGTGTGAATGCAAAGTAAGGTTGGATCAGGTAGAAATCAGCTTTCGAGTTCAGGCGGCTCTTCCAGGGTTTTAATAAAATATCTCCGGGAATTGTATCGTAAAGTGAATTTATTTTTACCCGGTCTGCATAATCCACCTGGATTCTGTTGGCGAAGAACCCGGTCTTAAAACTATTAGCAGCATTTACTTTGCGTTTAATATACCACGATAAAGTGGCTTTGTCTTCACGTTGCGTGTAATCTAAAATATGAGGCAGTACAGAATCAGGGACATAATTTGCATCACGTAAAATTAAATAATGATCTGAATTAATGTATTGAGCACCATAAGCTAAAGTGGTTTTCATCAATGTACGTGAATCCAAAGAATAAGTATGATTCAACATGGCTACACCCATGTTAGTTGAGAAGTATTGATCACGTGTCTGGTCGCCGTATAATTCACGTGGTTTTTCTCTCACTTTACTTAGCATGATGCTGATGGAACTTAAGCCACCGATGCCGCTGAAGCTAAATACGCCTGCTTTTTTGGTTGGGAAATTAAATCTGAATCCGCCATCCTGGTATTCAGGAATTGCACTTGTACCAAAACTGATGGGGATTTTAAATGCTGAGAACATCGCCAGGGTGGAGTAGCGGTAAGTGATCAAATAACTGGCACCACTCTTTTTATTAAGCGGGCCTTCTAAAGCTAATTCAGTTCCCAAAATCCCTAATTGAAAGGTACGTTCGTGCTTTTCATTATTACCATTACGCATCTTCAGATCGAAGACACCACCTAATGCATTACTGTAATTCGCCGGGAAAGCTCCGGTATAAAATTCAGAGTTCGCTAAATATTTGTTGTTGATGATAGATTGTGGTCCGCCAGCAGAACCCGCAACTGCAAAGTGATTCGGGTTTGGGATATCCACTTCTTCCATGCGCCAAAGAATTCCTGAGGGCGAATTTCCGCGCACTACAATGTCATTTCTACTATCGTTTGTTCCGGATACACCGGCAAAGTTCTGCGCCATCCGTGCGGGATCATTCCGCGAGCCTGCATAACGTTCAGTTTCTTCTAAGCTGAATTGTTTCATGTTAGTCGCCTGCATATCGCCTATAACATCTTTACTGTTCTCTGCACTAACTTCTACCTCGGCCATTTCCACGAGCGATTCTTCCATTTCCAGGTCCAGGATCACTTCTTTTCCGCTCGTTACAATTATATCATTCGCAGGAACAGTATTGTATCCTAATAATGAAAAAACAAATTGCTGGCGGCCAACGGGGACATTCTTTAATTTATAAAAACCATTACCATCGGTAATTGCATTTATTTTCTTTGAGGTATCATTTTTAAGTTTAACAACTACTCCGGGCAAACCAATGCCTGTTGCTTTATCGCTTACTTTACCTTTTACGTTCTGTAAATAGTTTTGTGAATAAAAGCAAACACTGCTGAAAGTGAATGCTAAAAGAAAAATGAGTTTTTTCATCGGGATTAAAAATAAGAATTTTTAGAATGATTTTGTTATGGCCTGGCAAACATATTCCGGTTCGCCTTTGGAGGTTACTTTTGTTTTGCATTTATAAGACTGTTTGGTCTTTGTGCAGGAAGCTAAAAAAGTTATTGCTGTTAAAGAGAGAAGAATTGTTTTCATTGGCTTGTGTGTAATTGTTTTATGCCAACAAATGTATCGGATGAAAAAGTCACGGGTAAACGGATTAGCGACAACCGTTTTTGAAAATTGGACAAATTCGCTTTTCAGTGATGGAAAACCCTTAAAAACGGCCCTGGATTATTGATTTCCGCAAAAGCTAAAGCCGGATTAAGGAATATCGCAAATGGTAAAGTTTAAAAATGGTAAATGCTGAAAAAGAAAGATCAGAAAGTAAGCGGTTTCCCCTGATAGAAGTCCAAAACTTTTAATTTGAAAAGGTAATCGAATTTAGCTTGCAATAAATTGCTTTGTGCAGTCACCAAACGTGTTTTTGCCTGGTTGAAATCGAAAGAGCTGATGACCCCGGCATTAAATTTTTGCTGCGCGAAATTAAAGGATTGTTCTGATGCTTCCACCGATGATTTAGAAGAGGCATACCTGTTCAAAGCTGCCCTTGCATTAGCAAAAGCCTGTGCAATGTTTTTATAAAGATTTTGTTCAGCGAGGTCTTGTCCTAATTTAGCGTAAATAGTATTCAGCTTCGCGTTCTTAACTGAAGTAACGGTTTGCAATCCGTTAAACAACGGAACTGTTAATGTAACACCAATACTTTTATTCACGTTATTACTGAACTGATCACTAAAAGGCGTATCCTTAAAAATAGGATCTTGTCTCTCGTAAGTAAAAGGCACAGTTCCAATATAACCAAGCGTATCAGTAACATTATTAAAACCCACTACATCTTTCGCTAAACCCGAATAGCCGGTTCCTATAGATCCGTTCAAACTAATAGTAGGACTAACGCGGCCTTTTGCAGCAAGCAAACTTTTTTCAGCCATCATGAAATTGTATTCAGCGCTTTTTATAGAAGGCTGCGTTTTTAAAGCGGTCTCATAAATATTCTGAACGCTATTACTTAACAGGTCTCCCGATTGAACTTCAACATCAGGCTTTGAAACATTGAAATTATTAAGTGAATCCAGGTTCATTAATTGTTTCAGTGTTAACATAGCGATCTGGTAATTATTATCAGCTGTTGTTACGTTCACTTCTTCCGTTGCTAATTGAGCTTTCACATCGTAAACAGCGCTTTTAGCAAGTGTTCCGGCGCTTGCTAATTTTTCAGTTTGTTCAACCTGTTGTTTCGTAATATCGAATTGACTTTGTGCGATCTTTAATAATTCACTGCAGTAAATAACATTGATATATGCAGTAGCCACATTTAATGCGATGTCATTTCTCTGCTGTTTCACATTTTCCGAACCCGCCAAATAAGAATATTGGTTCGCTTTGATATTATTCCATTGCGATAAGCCTGACCATAAAACGACATTACTTGAAATATAAAAGTTCTGTGATAATACCTGTGTGTTCGCGAAAGTGTTAGTGTACCGGTCGATAGTTCTTCCGAAGTTATAAGTATGAGCCGCACCCGCATTCAAACTTGGTAAAATTCCCGCTTTTGTTTGGGTGTAATTATTTTTGGTCATCTGGTTGCTTAACTCAGATTGTTGTAACATAATGTTATGCTTGAGAGCATAATCAACACATTGGGCCAGGTTCCATTCGTTTTGAGCCGGGCTGCCAATGGCAATAAATAGAAATGCTATTAAAAAGTTCTTCATCAGGGTTTAAAATTACCTAAAAAAACGGGGTTTTAGGGTTTATTGTGGCAAAGGGTGTATTCTTAGATGAGCGGTTTTTGGGCAGGATATTCAACTTTTATTGTTTACAAATAATGTAACCGGCTTCGCCCCCTCGCGTTATGCTTTGTTAAATTTGAAACATGCGCATTTTACCCCTTATTTTTGTCCTTATACCACTACTGATATTCCCTCAGTTAAAAAAAGAATATTACGATAACCAACAAACCCAACTAAAAAGTGAGACCGATTACTACAGGGGTATGCCTCATGGCCCGCACTACGAATATTTTAAGAATGGGAAAGTGGCGCGCAAAGGGTATTACTACAGGGGAAAGGAAGACAGTACCTGGACATTTTATTTTGAAGATGGCGGTACAAAAGCAATAGAGCATTTCAACCGTGGCAGGAAGAATGGGATCAATACCTATTATTATAAGAACGGAAAAGTTGCCCAGCGTACAAAATTCAAACTGGTAACTAAGAACAATATTACTTTTGATGTGGCGGATAGTACCTGGACCTCTTATCACGAGAATGGAAAAATAAAAAGTTTAGAGAATTTTGAGAACGGAAAAAAAGAAGGGGATTGGACCTATTACCATGAGAATGGTCAGATCGAAAGTAAAGGAAAATTTCAAAATGATAAAAAAGAAGGAGAAGTAAACACTTTCTATGCCTCAGGCAAACCTGCAGCCAAACAATTTTATTGTGCCGGAGTTCCATGCGGAAAATGGCAGGAATATTACGAGAACGGCCAGAATAAATTCGAAAAAGAATATAAAGACAGCACCCTTTATTTATGGACCATGTGGGATGCTAAAGGAAAGAAAGTAGTTGCGAACGGAAACGGATACATCTCTGCGTATTATGATTCAGGATATATCAGGGCTTTGGGCCGTTATAAGAATGGATTGCAGGATAGTTTGTGGCGCTTTTTCCACCCGAATGGGGAATTGGATTATGAAGCGAATTACCGGGAAGGAATTTTGAACGGATATTATTCTTCCTATTATGTAAACCACCTTATAAAAAGTGAGGGCGGTTTCGTTAACGGGAAAAAGAATGGCCTCTGGAAATTCTATGATAAAGATGGAAAGATCGAGATGGAAGGAACTTTAAAAGATGGTTTGCAGGATGGCGGATGGATCTATTATTACAATAATGGTAAAAAAGAATCGGAAGGTAATTTTGCGAATGACAAACAAACAGGTACCTGGAATTATTATTACAAAACAGGCGAAAAATGGAAACAAGGAGATTATGTAAATGGGATTAAATCGGGAACATGGACCACCTGGTTCGAGAACGGGAATAAATTACAGGAAGGTCCTTACGTGGATGGAAAAGAACACGGTTTATGGAAATCATGGTGGAGTAATGGAACCGAAAAAGACCAGGGTACTTTTACGCAAGGCCTTATTACAGGCCAATGGGAAGGCTGGTATGCCAGCGGGAAATCAAATTACAAAGGCAAGTATAACGATAAAGGGAAAAAGGAAGGCGATTGGGAGTATTGGTTCGAGAACGGGACCTTCCGTGAAAAATGCAGTTATGTGAACGGGATCAAACATGGTAATTATATCAGCTATTATGAAAAAGGCGGCTTCGTGGATACGGAGGGGAGATACAGTAAAGGCCACCAGAACGGCACCTGGAAATATTATTACGAAACAGGCGGGATCTTAAAAACGCAGAGTTTCAGCGATGGGCACCTGGATGGAAAATGTGAGACCTATTACCAGAATAATACCATACAGAGTGTAAGTAATTATAAAGTGGTTTCGGAAAAGCGGAAGGGCAAGCGCACCGTTCAAAGTGTGCCTGATGGAGACTGGATCTTTTACGATAAAAATGGTAAGGAGATTAGTCGAATCACGTATGATAATGGGGTCAGAAAATGAACAGGCTCAAGGGGATAAGTATAAATACCTGGGTTCGGAACTAAAAAAATAATTTGTATATTTACCTTCATATGAGGAGCCCTAAACATTTTTTATATTTATTTCTTGCAAGTACTTCCTTAGTGGTTTTCAGCTTTTGCAAGGGCGAAAAACCTGACGAAACCACAGAAGATACTACCACCGGTTCAATAAACGTTATTGATAATAAACAGATCAGTGCTCAGAACGTATTTAATTCTATTCCTGCCCGTGCTGAAATTGTAAGACTTATAGGTGAATCGAAGATCGAATATGATCCAAGCTATTTGAACAATCCGGACGTAGCTTCAAAATATTCTTTAGAAAATTCACGTGCTTTGAACTTAGGAGCTTATGGTGCCGACTTAAGTGTAGCCGGAGCTTTTGATCAAACCCAGGAAAGTATGTTGTTCCTGAAGTGTGTAAATATCTTATCAAAGAATTTAGGAGTTAGTACAGCTTTCGATCAGCATATGATGGACAGGATGGAAGCTCACAAAGAGAACCGCGATTCAACTTTAGAGATCATTGCGCAATCTTTCCGTAAGGCAGATGAATTCTTAAAAGAAAATGAAAGGCCCGGAACATCAGCTTTAATTTTGTGTGGTTCATGGATCGAAGGAATGTATGTTTCTGTTCAGATCGCGCAAAGGATCAATTCAGAGAGCATCATCAAAACCATTTTAAAACAGGATGAATCATTAAAGCACCTGATCAACATGGTGGAAGCTTCAAACGTTAGCGCTGATGCAAAATACGTGACCGATGGATTAAATGACCTGAAAGTTACTTTTGATGAAGCGGTGAAGAAAAAAACTTATACGCTGGAAACCATTAAGGACATCACCGACAAAACCAACGCGCTCCGTAAAAAGATAGTTGAAACGTATTAAGCTTTATACTGCTTAATATACTCTACAAAGAATTTTACTTTTTCCTTATCAATATCCGGGTATAATCCGTGTCCTAAATTTGCAATGTATTTTTGCGAACCAAAAGCATCCAGCATTTTTTTAGCTCCTTCAGCAATTGTTTTTTCATCAGCATAAAGCAAACACGGATCAGCATTGCCTTGCAAAGTTTTAGTGCCTGCCTGTTTCCGCGCTGTTGCAGGATCAATGGTCCAGTCCAAACCAATAGTGTTGCATTTTATTTTTGAGATCGCTTCAACGGCATAATGCGCATCCTTTGCAAAAACAGTAACAGGGGCAAGAGGTTGAACTGCATCACAAATTTTTGAAATGTATTTTAATGAGAATTCGTAGAACTGTTCAGGCGCCAGAACTCCCGCCCACGAATCAAATAGTTGTATCATATCAGCGCCGCTCCTCACTTGTCCTTTTAAATAATTAATAGTGCTTTGGGTGATTTTTTCTAAAAGCAAATGTGCTGTTTCCGGCTGAGTGTATAAAAATTGTTTCGCTTTGCTGAATGTTTTACTGCCGCTGCCTTCAATCATATAAGCAAAGATCGTCCACGGCGCACCTGCGAAACCAATTAAAGGAACACGGTTATTTAAATTTTTCTTTGTCAGAGTTAAAGCTTCCATTACATAACACAGATCGTTCTCATCAGCAATATGTAATTTCTCTACATCATTTTTTGTTTTAATTGTTCTTTCGAACCATGGGCCTTTAGCTTCTATCATTTCGTAAGGCAAACCCATTGCTTCAGGAATTACCAAAATATCAGAAAAGATAATAGCCGCATCAACTCCTAAAATATCTACAGGCTGAATGGTAACTTCGCAAGCTAAGTCAGGACTCTTTACGAATTCAATAAAATTTTTAGCGCGGCTGCGTGTGGCACGGTACTCAGGTAATATGCGGCCGGCCTGGCGCATTAACCATACGGGTGTGCGTTCCACATATTCGCCTCTGGCTGCACGAAGTACTAAGTCATTTTGGAGCATTTTATTTCGGATCAATTAATATTTCCCGGAGGTATTCTTCCAAAAGAGGAAGTTCCATCCATCAGATCATCCTTTGTTTTTCCTGTACATACTTTCAAAACATAATTTACTTCATCAAAAATATGTTGCAAAAGTTCTTTGTTAGAGTGGTACATCTTCAACCTCTTTTAAAATTTTAGGGCCTATATAAGGGCTCATTCCATTACGCGTAATTAGTTCAACTTTCCTGCCCAGCAATTCTTCCATAAAATAAGCGAGGCCGATAAAATTTTTATAGGTTTCTTTTCCGGGTTCAAAATCAACCAAAAGATCCACATCGCTTTCGTCTGTTTGCTTATTCCGGGAAAATGACCCAAAAAGCCCAAGTGTCTTTACCCCATATCTGCGAATTGCATCTTTGTTGGAAGAAATTATACCAAGCAAAGAATCTTTATTTAACACCTTAATTCCCACAGCGTAAAGATAAGGATTTTTAAGCTTATTATTCCTAAACCCATGCGCACTTGATTAAAATTTATTTATGAATGGTAGTATTTATTAGACGAGTGGCGCTTGCTTTTGTAGCCTTATATTCTATCTTTATGAACCTACAAACCGAATCATGAAGAAACTATTATTACTGACCACTCTATTAGGATTTAATTCTTTATTTAGTCAAACTGAACGCACTCACGCCTGTGCTGTCGGCAAAATTGCAGCCTACGAAAAAATGTTGGCACATAACCAACGAGTTTCGGCTCCTACCGCGTGGATCTCTCACGAAAAAGCGTATGATGTAAAATGGGTTCATTTGAATTTAAATATTGAGCGCAATACAAAAGCTATGAGCGGAAGCGCACGCAGTGTTGCAACCGTGACAGCTTCAGCTATCGATACATTTGGTTGCGTTTTACACCAGGTAATGATAATTGATTCGGCCCGTGTAAATGGTGTATTGGCTACGGTATCGCGTAAAGACAGTATAGTAAAACTAAAAACTCCGGGACCAATTTTGAACGGCCAGACAGTTGATGCTATTATTTATTATCGCGGAACTCCCCCGGTTGGCGGTTCAGCTATCGGAAGTGGTTTCAGTAACGGCACGTCTGGTTCATGGGGAAATCAGTGTACCTGGAGTTTAAGCGAAGCTATTGCAGCATACCATTGGTGGCCATGTAAACAGATCTTAACTGATAAAATAGATTCCAGCTGGGTATTTGTGACAACTGATTCGGCAAATAAAGTCGGATCGAATGGAATTTTAAAAAATGTTGTCCTGTTAGGAAATAAAAAGCGCTACGAATGGAAAACAAGGATGATGCAATCCTACTATATCATATCTGTAGCGGTTGCGAAATACAAAGAATATAATTTGTGGGCCAAGCCTTTGTATTTAGCCGGAGATTCGATCTGGATCCAAAATTATATTTATGATAATGCAATAAACAACACAGCGTTTAACGGTCAGAAAGCCGATCTGAATTTAATAAAGCCGCAAATGGAATTGCAGTGTAATTTGTTCGGTATGTATCCTTTCTATAAAGAAAAGTACGGCCATTGCATGGCGCCTTTCGGCGGAGGAATGGAACATCAAACGATGACCAGTCTCGGATTTTTTGATTATTATTTAGATGCACATGAACTTGGTCACCAATGGTGGGGAGATAATGTAACTTGCAAGAGCTGGGGTGATATCTGGATCAATGAAGGTTTTGCATCTTACTCAGAACATGTAACCGCGCAATATTTAGATCCGGGTAATTTTATTCCGAATTTAAATAGCGCTCATACAAATGTAAAAAGCCAGCCGGGCGGAAGTGTTTATTTTACAGGTGCAGATACTATGAATGCAACACGTATTTTCAGCAGCCGCTTAACATACGATAAAGGCGGGGCAATTGTACGTACTTTACAATTTGAGGTAAATAATGATTCTGTCTGGTTCCCGATGTTACGTGGTTTCCAAAACACTTATAAAAACAGTACAGCATCAGCGATCGATTTTAAGAATTACGCACAAACATTCACCGGAATGAATTTTACACAATTCTTTAATCAGTGGTATTACGGACATGGTTTCCCTACTTTCAATGTAACCTGGAATTCAGGTCCGGGAAAATTCTATTTGAAATCAGCACAAACAACGTCATCAGCTTCTTCGGTTCCTTTATTCATTACACCTATGGAGTATAAAGTATCCCGTACAAGTTTACCGGATACGACTATCAGGGTTCAGCATAATGTGAACATTGAGAATTACGTTATCAATTTATTAGGGACTGTTACAAGCGTTACCGTTGATCCGAACCAATGGGTAATTAATAATACGGTGGGGCCGACTAAAGATGTTACTTTAGGTTTACCTGAACAATACGCAACTGCTGCGGATATTTCGATCACGCCAAACCCAAACAACGGGTTATTTGAAATTAATTCAAGTAAAGACCTGGAAGGAAGGATCGAAATTTATGATGTGGCCGGAAAATTAGTTCACAAAGAAATTGCCAAGCAAAATAATAAGATCAATATCAGTGCTCACGCTTCCGGTGTTTATTCTGTAGTGATAAAAGATGAGAAGGGTGTGCAAATGAAGACTACAAAAGTTGTTAAAGAATAAAATAAAAGGCTTCAGGGAATGAAGCCTTTTTTTATTCAAACGCTACTTTTTTAAAACAAAAAATTTTCTATCTTCACAAGGAAACCTGAAAGAACTTGTGATCCATAGGCTCAAGAAAATATTCATTCTTCTTTTTGTAAGTTTTAACCTGTTCGGACAAAACACAGACTCACTCAAGCTTGCATTTAAAAATGCAAAGCACGACACAACACGCTGCTATATTTTAGAGGCATTAATTGAAAATGAGACCAGCGACGAACTTTGGCAAAAATATGGTTGGGCCATTCTTAAAATTACCGATAAAGCTTTGGACTTAGATCCATCAGAAAAACTTAGAATAGCTTACACTGAATATAAAGCTTATGCACTTAATGTTATTGGACAGGTAGAAGCCAACCGCGGCAATATTAATAAAGCAATGGATCTTTATAAAGAGGGATTAAAATTGCAGGAAGAAGTTAATGATGATGCGGGTATCGCTGCATCTCTGAACAGCATTGGCTTTTTATATAACGACTTAGGTGATATTCCCAAAGCCCTGGAATGTTATCATAAAAGTTTGCGCATTGGTGAGAAGTTGAACGATAAAGGGGTTATCTCCACTTTATTAAATAACATAGGGCTAATTTACCAGTCACAGTACGAAGGACCGAAGGCTCTTGAATATTTTACCAAGTGTTTAAAGATCTGCGAAGAGATCAAGGATGATGACGGGATCAAAACAGCGTTACTGAATATTGGCGGCGTTTATTATGACCTGAACGATATACCTAAAGCACTTGAGTATTATTACAAGAGTTCAGAGATCTGCAAAGCCATCAATGACATGGACGGAGTGGCAGCTGTTCTTAATAATATTGGAATGGTCCATTGGAAAAAAAATAATCTGAAGGAATCGGTAAATTCTTTTCAGGAGGCTTTAAAGATACAGGAAGGCGTGAGTCAGAAGTCAGATATTTCAATAACATCGTGTAATATTGCTAATATTAAATTCCAGCAAGGTTTTACAGATGAGGCTTTACCTTATGCGCTAAAAAGTTATTCAATTGCAATCGCGATAGGCTACCCTGAACAGATAGGAAGTGCTGCAATGATCCTGAAAGATATTTATCATAAACAGAACAAACACAAAGAGGCTTTTGAAATGTACGAGTTGCAAATAAAAATGCGTGACAGTATCAATAATGAGGAAACGGAACGATCAACTATTAAAAAACAGTTCCAGTATGCGTATGAAAAGCAAGCTGCACAGGACAGTGTTAAACATGCCGAAGCACAAAAAGTAACCAACGCCCAATTATTAGCGCAGGAAGCTGAATTTACCAAGGAGAAAACACAACGGGTGGTCTTGTATGGTGGTTTGGCATTATTACTTGCGGGAAGCGGTTTGGTATTTAACCGTTTCAGGTTAACGCAAAAGCAGAAACAGATTATTCAGCAGCAAAAAGAGCAGGTTGGTTTTGCTTACGATCAGCTGCATTCAAAGAATAAGGAAGTGATGGATAGTATCAATTATGCATCGCGGATCCAGAATTCGTTGTTGCCGACTGAAAAATATATTTCAAAGATCCTGGATAAGAATAAATGAAAACGCGCCTCATAAATATGATAATCTTTCTGAGTGTCTTTGTACTCGCACGGGTTTCATATGCTCAGGATAAGACGGTTGATTCCTTAAAACTCGCTTTGAAGAACGCGAAACACGATACAAAACGCTGTGATATTTTAAATCAGTTAGCCGAATTAAGTGAAGATGAAAGCTTGCTTTATACTGAACAGCTTTTAACACTGGCACAAAAAAATAGTTTAACCGCATCAAAGCAGGATAAACCTTTTTACCTGAGACATTGCGGGGATGCATTCGGGAATTTTGGAATGATCGCAAATGCTGAAGATAATGTGCCAAAAGCAATAGACTATTTTAATAAGAGTCTGAAGATCTATCAGCAGATCGATGATAAAGAAGGAATAGCGCTTACATTTAATAATCTTGGTTTTATGTATCAGAGTTTGGGTGAGATGAATAAAGCGATCGGCTATTTTAAGAAGGGCTTAAGTTTTTCTGAAGCCATCGATGATAAACCCGGGTTGAGTAATCTATTAAACAACATCGGACTGCTTTACTTTTACCAGGGGGATCATAATAAAGCAATGGACTATTATGGAAAAAGTTTGAAGATACAGGAAGAGATCGGCTATAAACCGGGAATGTGTGTCTCTTTAAATAACATAGCTGTTGTTTATGATAATCAAGGAGAGATACCTAAAGCCCTCGACAGCTATGAAAAATCTTTAAAGATCTGTGAAGAGATCGACAGTAAAGAAGATGCTGCTAATACATTAAGTAATGTAGCTGATATTTACGACAAGCAAGGAGACATCCCGAAAGCATTAGCTTATCATCATAAGAGTTTAAAGATGAAGGAAGAATTAAAAGATAAAAGGGGAATTGCGAACTCCTTAAATTTCATTGGTCTTATTTATTTCAATCAGGGAGACGTTAGCAAAGCTTTAGAGTATTATAAAAAGAGTTTGAAGATCAGAGAGGCAATTCAGGATAAGATGGGGATTTCTGTTTCGTTGAATAATTTAGGTCAGATCTACAGAAAGCAGAAGGATCTTCCCAAAGCTCTCGACTATTTTAACAGGAGTTTAAAAATAAAAGAAGAGATAGGCGATAAATCAGGATTTGCTTATGCGTTAGGAAATCTTGGTGTGATCTATGATGAGGATAAAAAAGATTTTAATAAAGCCATGGAATATTACACCCGGAGTTTGAAGCTAAGGGAAGAGATGAGTGATAAGGAAGGAATTGCGCACTCTTCTTGCAATATTGCCAGTGCAATGTTCAGCATTGGCGAACTCGGAAAGGCTCTGGGCTATGCAGAAAAAAGTTTAAGACTGGCGAAGGAATTAGGTTTTCCGGCAAGTATTAAACATGCGGCAACCATCCTGAAAAAAATATATACTAAGCAAAATAAATACAAAGAAGCTTTTGAGATGTTTGACCTTGAAACGAAGATGCGTGACAGTATCAGCAACCAGGAAACAAAAAAAGCAGCAATTAAAAAACAATATGAGTATGCTTATGAAAAAAGAGCTGCACAGGATAGCGTAAGGAATGCCGAAGAAAAAAAGATAAAAGATGCGAAGTTGATAACACAAAGTTCGCAACTGGAGAAAGAGAAGACGCAGCGTTTTGCTTTGTATGGAGGTCTTGTGCTGGTTCTGTCGTTCGGCGGATTTGTATTCAACCGTTTTAGAGTTGCACAAAAGCAGAAAGTAATTATTGAATCGCAGAAAAGGGAAGTGGATGAAGCTTACGAAAAACTTCATGAAAAGAACAAACAGGTGATGGATAGCATAAATTACGCCCGCATGATACAAAGGTCTTTACTGCCGTCAGAAAAGTACATGACAAGAATTTTTAGTGAAAGCGGGAAAACTAAAACTTAATTCCTCCAATTGCGCTCTAATTCCGATTACTTTTTAAGTATTTTATAAATCCTGAAGGGATGAAATTATTATAGAAAAAGCACGAAACAAGCAAAATCCCGGAGGGATGACATTGCGTGTCTTACCATTCGGATATTTCACCCTTTCATGGTTTAATGTGTTTGAATAATTTGATCCCGGAATAATAACATCCCTTCGGGATTGTTTGTGAAAGCATTCGAAATCAAATCTTAATTCCCAATTCCTTCAATTGCTCTTCGCTGATCGGACTTGGGCTTTCTATCATAAGATCTTTGCCCGAATTATTTTTAGGAAAAGCAATATAATCACGGATAGTATCTGCGCCGCCGAATAAGGAACACAAACGATCGAATCCAAACGCAATACCACCATGTGGAGGCGCGCCGAATTCAAACGCATTCATTAAGAATCCGAATTGATTTTGTGCTTCTTCAGCAGTAAAGCCCAATGTCTTGAACATTAAAGCCTGTAAATTTTTATCATGGATACGGATACTGCCGCCGCCAACCTCAACACCGTTAATGACCATGTCGTAAGCATTTGCACGCACAGCTCCCGGATCAGAACTTAATAAAGAAATATCTTCAGGTTTTGGAGAAGTGAAAGGATGATGTTTCGCCACCCAACGTCCACGAAGTGATTCTAATAAATTGGTATCACCTTCGTTCCATTCTAATAAAGGAAAATCAATTACCCACAGACAAGAGAATTTATTTTTATCGCGTAAGCCTAAACGGGTTCCCATCTCTAAACGTAATTCGCTTAAAGCTTTTCTTGTTTTATCTGCACCACCTGCCAACAATAACATTAAGTCGCCGGGTTGTGCATTAAATGCAGCGGCCCATTTTTTTAATTCTTCTTCGTTGTAAAATTTATCTACAGATGATTTAAGTGTTCCGTCTGAATTATAACGCGCATAAACCAAACCTGTAGCGCCTATCTGCGGACGTTTTACAAATTCAGTTAATTCATCTAATTGCTTACGTGTATATTCAGCAGCCCCTTTCGCGCAAATACCAACAACGAGTTCTGCATCGTTGAATATTTTGAATTCTTTTCCTTTCACCACATCATTCAACTCCACGAATTTCATTTCGAAACGTGTATCCGGTTTATCGTTACCGTAAAATTTCATCGCATCGGCATAGGTCATGCGTGACATAACAGGAATTTCAATATCTTTTACTTTCCTGAACAAATATTTTACTAAACCTTCGAATGTATTTAAAATATCTTCCTGCTCAATGAAACTCATTTCGCAGTCTATTTGCGTGAACTCCGGTTGCCTGTCAGCACGCAGATCTTCATCACGGAAACATTTTACGATCTGATAGTAACGGTCGAAACCTGCCACCATTAATAATTGCTTGAAGGTTTGCGGACTTTGCGGCAAAGCGTAAAAAGACCCTTGATTCATCCGGCTTGGCACAACGAAATCACGAGCGCCTTCCGGAGTAGATTTAATAAGAACAGGAGTTTCTACTTCAAGGAAATTTTGCTGGTCTAAATAATTCCTGGTTTCAATTGCTAAGCGGTGACGTAATTCTAAACTTTTTCTTACAACACTTCTGCGGAGATCAAGGTAACGGTATTTCATGCGCAGTTCTTCGCCGCCATCCGTTTCATCTTCGATGGTGAATGGGGGAGTAATAGCAGAATTTAAAACAGTGAAGTCGCTTACTTTAATTTCAATTTCACCGGTTGGATTATTTTTGTTCTTGCTTGAGCGTTCAATAACTGTTCCTTTAACCTGTAACACAAATTCCCGTCCAACACTTCCTGCTTTTGCGGCAAGATCTTTATTCCATTCCGGATTAAAAGTTAATTGGGTTATACCATAGCGGTCGCGGAGGTCGATAAAAGTCATACCCCCTAAGTCACGGCTTTTTTGCACCCAACCGCATAATGTAACTTCTTTGTTTACATCCGAAATCCTTAATTCCCCGCAGGTAACTGTTCTTAACATAATTGAAAAGGTAAAAATACAAAAATATTGATAGAACTCTTTACAAGGATTGCGTCATCCTGCAAAATGCAGAAAAAAAATCCCGTGGTTTGGCGAACTCACCATAACACCACGGGACAGGATCAGAACTAACTAAACTACAACTAACTATTCTTTGTTTCGTTTTCGAAAATACTTTCGGTAATAGGCTGGCCATCGCGGAAAAATGCAACGCCGCCCCAATTGAACATTTTTTTATGATACACCCATGCCATCTGGTCGCGGACCAAAACACGTTGGATGATTATAACATTAAGGCCATGGATCACTTCTTCGGTAACTCCAACTTTGTATTTTGCCAATAAAGCTGTAATGCGCTGATCAGTATTATTATTTACAACTAAAGCATCTTTCGCTAAAACTTTTGGTTGTGAAAGTGAAACAGGATTTACGGGAGCGGCATTTGCTTTTTTAGCGGCTGCTAATTCTTCTTCCATTTTTTTCAGGTTAGCTTTTTCTATTGCTAATTGTTCTTCACGTAATTTATTTTTCGCTGCCAGCTCAGCATCTTTTTTAATTTGCTCAGCCTGTAATTTTGCCAATAGAATTGCTTCTTTCTTCGCAATCTTTACATCTTCCACCTGCGCGAGCATATCCTTCATGTATTTTTTATCGAATTCGAAATTATCGATCTTCGGATTGAAGTAATATTTATTCATTGGTTTGTTGAACATAGAATAATCAACGCCGTCAACATATTCGAGTAATTCAAGATCAGCCACCATAACTGAGAATTTTTTCTTCGCGCTCTCTGCAGGAACTCCCATAGTACTCACGGTAAAATATTTGTTCACGTAACCGGCTTTGCTGACTGTGATAACAAATTCAGAGCCCATTGGTAAATACAATGCATAAGAGCCATTCAATGAAGTTGGAAAAGCAGTAAATGTTTTTCCATCACGCGTAACACTTACAACAGCGCCGCCCATGGCGATCTTTCTTTCGTCGGAAATTCTTCCGCCAAGATTTAATGTTTCACTTTGTGCGAATGCAGCTACGCTTATTAAAAGCAGGAATAATATTCTAAAAAATGTCTTCATAAATTCAGGCGCAAAGGTACTCTTCTTTTAGGAGTTTGCCTTACATTCAACGGCATTATTTAACAATTAATCGTTAATTATTGTTGTTTTATCGAAGGAAGTGATGGTTTTATAAAAGAATTATTCGGCAGTGTATTGACTTTCAGCCTGTTGCCAGTTTATCACATTCCACCAGCCAGCAATATAGTCGGCACGTTTGTTCTGGTACTTTAAATAATAGGCATGTTCCCAAACGTCTAAACATAAGATAGGTTTACCTTTATCGCTCACACAATCCATTAAAGGATTGTCTTGGTTTGAAGTGGTAACGATCTTTAATTTTCCTTTGGCCTCAATTAACCAGCACCATCCGCTTCCAAAAACTTTGGTCGCTTTTTCCGTGAATTCTTTTTTGAAGATCTCAAAAGTATTGAATTCAGCAATAATAGCATTCTCTAATTTTCCGGCTGGTAAATTAGCTTCACCTGTTGGATTTGCTTTCATTAATTGCCAGAATAAAGAATGGTTGTAATGCCCGCCGCCATTATTTCTTAATGCCGGATCAATTTTTGAAGCTTTGGAAAATAGTCCTTCAAAACTCTGATCACCATTATATGTTTCAAGCGCTTTATTTAATTTATCGACGTAAGCCTGGTGATGTTTTGTGTGATGTATCTGCATCGTTTGCTCATCAATAAATGGCTCTAATGCATTGTAAGCGTAAGGTAATTTCGGGAGAGAATATTTTCCGCCATCAGAAGTTAATTTATTAAGTGCGTTGATCTTTTCTTCACCAACTAAATTAGTGGCGAGTCCTGCCAAACCAAGCAAAGCACTTTTTTTTAAAAAATCCCTGCGCTTGTTATCCATTTTAGAATTGAATTAATAATTGATTTTTTTCCACTGCAGTACCTTTTGTAGCAACTACTTTTTTTATTGTCCCATCTGTAGGTGATTTCAGAACATTCTCCATTTTCATAGCTTCCAGTACTAATAGAGAATCTCCTTTTTTCACTTGTTGTCCTTCGCCGACTAAAATATTCAACACCATTCCGGGCATTGGCGCCTTAATATCATTGATCTTTTTCGCAGCGATATTATCAAGGCCTAAATTATGAAGCAGCTCATCGTATTTGTCTTTAACGTCTAGCGTATATTTTTTGCCGTTCACTTTTACCACTAATTTCTTTTCGGCAGCATCCGCTTTCACAACTAAAATATTGTATGACTGATTATTTAAAAGCAAATGATATTCCTGGTTACCCGTATTTAAAATATCGGCTTCTACCTCTTTACCATTTAAAGTGCCTGATACTTTGCTGTTATTGAAGTTCAATTCGGTCTTAACCGTATTTTTACCGTTGATAGTAATGTTATACATAGAGATTCAAATGTAGCGATTATAACCAATAAAAAGCCCCCTAAAAAAGGGGGCTTTTAAATATGTAATAAAGACTTTTTATTTTTTAACGAATTCGCCCATTTTATTATCAAAGTTCAGGAAATAACCACCTTTAGGTAAGTTAGAGACATCCACTTTAGAACCGAATCCTTTTTTAACGATGTTACCGTATTGATCGTAGATCTCATACATGGTATCGATCGGCTTATCACCTGACATAAAATTAATGTCTTTAGAAGCTTTTACCGGTGCGAAAGTGATCTCAGGAACATCAGAAAGAACCTCAACAGGCTTAGATAAACGTGGCTGGCCGCTATAATCTGTTTGGCGTACACGAACCTGGTTCTTACCGGAGTGCGGGCTTACTTTGAAAGTATAATCGTTTGTTGTTGGAGTGCCTTTACCGTCAGTTTCGCCAACTTTTACCCATTTGTTCCAACGGAATTGCTCGATTGCGAACGCTAATTTGCCGGTTTCTGATTTAGTTTGCCATTTAACAGTACCATCTTTTTCGAAAGACATGCTGATCACCTCGAAAGTACTTTTTGGCTTAAGGACCTCCGGATTTAAAACCTTTGGTTTACAATCTTCTTTATGCTTGATCTTGATCTCAACTTTATCACCAACAACAAGCTTATGTGGCTTAAAATCAATCTCAAAGGCGCTTGATGCGATCTCATCCGTGGCAATATTTCCATTTACCAATACCTCAGTAACACAAAAACCAACACCACCGCTTCCATACGGATTTTGAACGTATAAGTTTTTCCCCTGGTAGTTGCCTTCAAGTATAATTACCCCTCCTTGAGAATAGGCTTTAAAGCCCAAGAAACCGGTCAAAAGAAGGTATAGAAATATTTTTTTCATCGACAAATACTAAAAGAGTAGCCCATAAATGGCGTTGCAATATTAAAACGATATTTTAAAAAAACAAAATAAATTTTCAGAAAAAATTGGTCTATTTGCACAGAGTTGAAAAATGAGTTATATTTAAGTAGTTTTGCAGTGAATTTAAACATTTTATGAATATTATATCAAAATACTGCTCTATTATTGCTTTAACGGCAGTTATTACGGCATGTGGTGGCGGAAAAGAGTCTGAAAAGGGTCAGCGTCCCGAAGGAAGCGGTGGTTCTATAAGAATAGTTGAGGTTAGCCCTCCAAAGAACCTATTTCCGCAGGCTATTACTACCCAAATAGAAGGCATGATCGCCGGTCAGATACATGAAGGTTTAGTGAGATTGAATCCGAAGACCCTGGAGCCCATTCCCGGTTTAGCAGAAAAATGGGAAGTTTCTGAAGATGGAAAGACCATTACTTTCCACTTAAGGAAAGGCGCTTATTTTCATAGTGGTGAAGATGGAAAACAAGGCAGCGAAGTTACTTCTGCAGACGTGAAATTCACTTTTGAAATGCTAAGTTCTGACCGCATGACCAATATGCATTTCGCAACCGTTTGTAAAGACAGGATTGTTGGCGCGAATGAATATTTTGAAGCTACAACAAAAGGACAAAAAGCCGAGTTGAAAGGTTTCAAAGTGATCGACAAACATACATTCAGCATCACTTTAAATAATGCATCTTCTATCTTCTTGCAGATCTTGGCAAACCCGGTAACTTCTATCATCAGCGAAGAAGCTTATAAAAAACAATTCGAGAATTTAAGGACAGGCGCAGGCCCGTTCATTTACGATACAAAATTAAGCACACCGAAACGCGTGGTGTTAATACGGAACGAAAATTATTATGGTAAAGATGATAAAGGAAATTCACTACCATATCTTGACAGTGTTATCATTGATATCGTTAATTCAACGGAAGACGGGTTAACTGCATTTAAAGAAGGACGTTGTGAATACGTTGGTTCTATTCCTTCAAATGCAGTAAGAAGTATTGTGGAAGAGAATATCAAAGATTTTGAGAATAACCCTCCTGCTTTTATTTTGGAACGTAGTTCTGAAATGATCAGCCAGTATTATGTTTTCAATATCAATAAACCACCGTTCAATAACGTGAAAGTCCGCCAGGCATTCAACTATGCCATCGATCGCGATAAGATCATTGATAAAGTTCTGCAGGGACAAGCTTATGGCCCGGGAAGTTATGGTATCACACCTCCTACATTTGAAGCGTATAAAGTAGGTGATATCATAGGCTACAATTTTGATCCTGAAAAAGCGAAAAAATTATTGATGGAAGCAGGTTATCCGGGTGGCGTTGGTTTCCCTGAGATCTCTTTAATTGTGAATTCAGGTAATACACGTAACAACACGGTTGCCGCAGAAATTCAGCGCCACTTAAAGGAGAATTTAAATGTGAACATCACATTTGAATCATTGAGCAATAATGAAAAATACAGACTTCAGCATAAAGGGCTAGGACATATCTTCCGTGATGGCTGGATCGCTGATTATCCAAGTCCGGAATCCTTCTTATCTGTTTTTTATGGTGAGCCTGTTCCTGCAGATACTGCAAAAACATCTTATCCGAATACACAGCGTTACGTGAATAAGGAGTTTGATAAATATTATAAGATGGGACGTGATGCTAAATCGAAAGACAGCTCGTATGTGTATTTCATGAAAGCTGAGCAGATCATGATGAACGATGCACCTATAATGGTGTTATGGTATGAAAGTAATTACCGTTTGATCAGCTCTAAGCTGAAGAACTTTGTGGTGAATCCTTTACGGTATTTTGATCTGACGAGAGTGATGATTGGCACGCCGGAGCCATTAGAAAAGAAGAAGTAACCCGTTGGCAAGCCCAGGGTGACAATTTAATTATGGGAAACCCTCCGCAAAAACGGAGGGTTTTTAATTTAATAAATGCAAAGCTATTACGATATATTAGGTGTCGCGCCAAATGCCAGTTCCCAACAGATAAAAGCTGCATTCAGGCGTTTGGCCAAATTATATCATCCGGATAAAAATCCCCAGGGAAAAGAACAGTTCGGGAAGATCCTGATCGCGTACGAAGTATTAACAGATACTTCCAGAAGATATCAGTATGACCTGAAATTGAAACACGGTAACACAGAGAATTTCAAAGAAAAAAAATCAGGACCTGCAAAACAAAAGGAGTGGAGTTTCAGTGATGAGGAAATGAAACGGCGGCAGTATTACAAGGAGCATTATAAGAAAGAGTACGAGCGTTATGCAAAGCATTCCCACGTTACCAAAAAAAATTATAACGAGTATAAATATATTTTGTTTGCGGCGCCGCTTGCAGTTGGACTGCTGATGTTCGTGATGAATGCCACGGAACAAAATTCAGCCGAAGAAAGTAAAAAAACGGCGCTCGTTGAGCCTTTAAAAAAGGATGAATTAAAAATGACGGATGATCCGTTCACTGCTTATTTTAAGGATCCTGTTTTTGATACGGTTGCAAATGGAGCAATGGTCATAAAAAATTTCAGCGGAAAAGATATGGTGGTGGCTATATATGATACAAAAGATAAATTCCTGAGAAGCGCTGTTATAAAGTCGGGTTTTTATATTGAGGTTTCTCAGCTACCAAGCACTGAAATGAATGTAAAGATAGCCGCGGGCAATAACTGGAATAAACAAAAGGCACACAAGGGTTCTGATGCGATTGGCGGATTCAGCGATAATGAACTTTATTGCATTTTGAATACTAAAAATTCGAATGGTTTCATTACGATCAATGACGCAGCTCTAAATGACCTGGATAAAATTACCGAGAAAGAATTCTTTGAGAAAAGAAAATAAATTAATTCGTTTTTGATTTTTTGATCTCAAAACCAAAATCCATTATTAAAGGAAGAGGGTCTGTTCGCATAGCTTGCTCAAAGGTAAAACTGTATTTTCCAGCTAAAGGAAAGCGTGTACTTTGTTTTAACGGAATTGTAATATCAAAAATATCTCCTGCACCGTTGCCCACCCATTCTCCTTTTTGATTCGCTAAAATGCATTCCAAAGTATCTAAAGTAACTTTACCGTCAGGATATTTTGTGGTCAGGAATAAATATAAATTACTGTAAGGATAAGCATCGGCATGACGTACCATTACACTGATATCGTGAAAAGAATTGGCATCGGTCATTTCAACATCAAAAGTCACTTTATTCTTTGCGAACCATTCGTTGTTCTCAAAATTCTCGTATTTACTGAACACAACACTATTGCGGCAAGAGCTGATCCCGATAGCTATCGGGAGCAAAACAATAAAAAGCAGAGGCGCTGTGAGTACTCTCATTACTAGTTATCTTTTGGTTTGTTGGGAGTGTTGTTCCCTTTATTGTGATTCGGTTTATTTTGTCCGCCGCCTTTGTTGTTCGGATTGTTGTTTGGTTTTTGATTAGGATTTGGCTTGCGGTTAGGATTATTCCCGCCTTTATTATTCGGGTTCGCTGATTTATTTTGTGGATTCTGATTTTTATTTTGGTTCTGATTCTTGTTTTGCTGATTCGGATTCTTATTCTGGCCAGCATTTTTGTTATTAGGATTTGGTCCTTTGTTACCGTGTTGTTTTTTGTGTTTATTCCTGTTCTGGTTCTTTTGTTTATCAAAGCGGGTTAAACTATCCTGCCCAACCACATTTTCAAAATCAGGTTGTTTCACTTCAGGTAAAGCACTTAATTCTTTGAACGCTGCAAGATCAGCAGGTTTTTCGCCTTTCTCGTTCATTGCTAAAACTTCTTTCACACGTTCAATGCTTAACGGAATAAAAACATCCGGCTCCGTTGTATACGACCACCAGATCAAACGTTTAAAAATATCTGTCTTTTGCAAGAAGGCATCGCCTTTTTGCGTGTGTAATCTTTTTCCGTCAATTTGCGGAAATTCTTTCAGCGCATCCTGGTAAGTATCCAATTCGTAATTCAAACAACATTTTAATTTTCCGCACTGTCCCGCTAATTTCATTGGGTTTAATGATAATTGCTGGTAACGTGCTGCTGAAGTAGACACAGTCCTGAAATCAGTTAACCAGGTACTGCAACATAATTCCCTTCCGCAAGAGCCAATAGCTCCTAAACGAGCGGCCTCCTGGCGTGCACCGATCTGCCGCATTTCAATTCTTACTTTGAATGCATCTGCCAGAACTTTTATCAGCTCACGGAAATCAACGCGTTCATCAGCGGTATAATAAAAAATAGCTTTCGATTTATCACCCTGGTATTCCACATCACTTAATTTCATTTGCAAACCTAATTGCAATGCGATAGTACGTGCTTTATACATTGTAGCTACTTCAAGCGATTGCCCTTCGCGCCATTTATCAATATCCTGTTGTTTGGCTTTACGGTAAATTTTTTTGATCTCGTCACTGTCAAAATTAACGCCTTTCTTTTTCATTTGCAGGCGGACCAATTCCCCTGTTAACGAAACGATGCCGATATCATGGCCAGGACTTGCTTCAACCGCGATCACATCACCCACATTTAAACCAAGTGCATTTACGTTCCTGAAAAAATCTTTTCTTGAATTCTTAAAACGCACCTCTACCATATCAAAAGGCTCTTGTCCGCCTGGCAGGCTCATATTGCCTAACCAATCAAATACATTCAGTTTATTACAACCGCCGCCTGTTCCGCACGAGCCATTATTGTTGCATCCGGCAGGTACTCCTGTGGATGTATTATGATTTCCTCTCCCTGTATTGCAATTTCCGCAACTCATTATCTTCCTTGTTTTTCGAACCTTAAAAATACGTCAATTTAACGGGTTTTCAAATGGTTTTAGGTTAATTATTAAGAGCGGATTGTTGAAGCATTTTTAAAAAAGAAAGCTTCAAATTCCTTAACTTCATAGTCGCAATGAAAAAGATATTTTTTATACTCAGTGTTTTTGCATTAGTAAGTTGTGGTAAAGAGGAAGATGTTACCGCAGAATGCAATGAACCTTATCATGAAATAAGCTCGCCGGATCTGTTAAATGGAAAATTGGCACCGGGAACATATTGGATCTATTTGGATTCAATCGGGATGACCACCGATAGTACAGTTGTTACAAGTGTGTCTGAAGGAAAAGTTGGCGTTTGTGAAGAGTTTCATGCTTATGGTTATAACATGACAACTTACCCGGCGCTTTTATCATCTAATGTCGCGATCTATTATACAGGTATTGAAAAAAACACCGGTGGAATGCCAAACAGCGGTATCAAAATTTATACTGATTTTAATTATCCCGACAGTTCGGCTGCTTTTAACGTTAGCCGTTTGGATTCATGTTTCATTTACGACCGTTATTACAAGCGTGTAGAAAAAGTTACAGTTGAAAAAGATCCATCCAATCCCGGAAAAACAAAATCGGTGTATTGGTTCAATTCTGATTTTGGGATTCTCCGTCATGATAAATACAACGCCGGTAATGTTTTGGTTTGGAAAAAATTATTGAAGCGTAAAAATATTGTCAGATAAACCCCCTTCAATGAATTACTGGCTTATCAAATCTGAACCTGACGCTTACAGTTGGGAGCAACTCAAAAAAGATAAAAAAACAGCGTGGACAGGCGTTAGAAATTACGCTGCAAGGAACAACCTGAAGGCCATGAAAAAAGGCGACCTGTGTTTTTTTTATCACAGTAATGAAGGGAAACACATTGTGGGAATCGCAAAAGTGGCGAAGGAATTTTACCAGGATCCTACAACAAAAGAAGACGCCTGGGTGTGTGTGGATGTTGAACCATTCCTGCAATTAAAAAAACCGGTTGAATTGGCTGAACTGAAAAAAGACAAACTTTTGAAAGACATGCAATTCGTAAAGATCGGACGCCTTTCAGTTAGTGTAGTGAAGAAAGAAGAATTTGATAAGGTGTGTTTGTTGGGAGGCCTTTAACTGTTTCGGGTTTGGAGTTTCGTGTTGATATTAGCAATAGCATCTCAGGTACAAATAAAAAGCAAATAACTTCTTTGAAAAGTCTTGTAATTGTATTTTGGCAGCTTTCGTTTGGTTAAAGGTTAGATCGAAAACGAAATAAAAAAAGCCGCTCTTTACAGGCAGCTTTCTTAATTGATTTATTTTCTTCTTATGAGTTCACGAGTAACTTAAATCCTTTACCGTGAATATTGATGATCTCAACTTTCGAATCGTCTTTTAAATATTTGCGCAATTTAGCAATGTAAACATCCATACTCCGGCCATTGAAATAATTATCATCATGCCAGATCGTTTTCAAAGCAAAGTTCCTGTCTAACACATCATTTTTGTGTACACATAATAAACGCAGCAACTGACTTTCTTTAGTCGTTAACTTTTGTTCAACTGCATCATGAAACAAGATCTGTTTTTCAGAATTGAACTGGTATTTACCAATGTTGAATGTTGATTCATCGGTATCCTGGGAACGATTCTTATTACTGCGGCGTAATACAGCATTGATACGAACCATTAATTCTTCCATGCTGAATGGTTTTGTGATGTAATCATCACCGCCGGCATTAAAGCCTTCAATAGTATCCTCCTTCATGCTTTTCGCAGTTAAGAAGATAATAGGAACGTTCTTATCGTTTAAACGGATCTCTTTAGCAAGCGTAATACCATCTTTATGCGGCATCATCACATCTAATAATAACAGATCAAAGGTGCCTTTGCAGAAGGCGTCATATCCCTTATTGCCATCATCAGCGAGTTTCGTTTCAAACCCCTTGGCATTCAGGTATTCCTCTAAGAGGGTTCCTAAACTCGGGTCGTCTTCTACCAATAGTACTCTGGTCTTTACAGCTTCCATAATTGTTAATTTTAACAATAAAGTTAATACATATATCGGGCCAAAAAAAGGCCTTTTAACAATTATTAGGTATTGGGGTGGAGAGGAAGGATAACTGTAAAAGTGCTGCCTTTGCCCACTTCAGAGTTCACGCTGATTTCGCCTCCGTGCTTATTTACAACGGCTTGCACGTACGATAATCCAAGACCGAAGCCTTTTACATTATGTACATTTCCGGTTGGCACGCGGTAGAACTTATCAAATATCTTACGCTGGTTCTCTTTACTGATGCCGATCCCGTTATCCCGGATGATGATCTCAAGTCCGTTCTCGGCATCGTGCGTGGTAATATTTATTTCGGGATTTTCTTTAGAATATTTAATTGCGTTATCGATCAGGTTGAAAATAATATTCGTTAAGTGAACCCTGTCAGCTTTTAAATGCGTTTTGCTTGCATTCAGATTTGTTGTTAATCTTCCGTGACGTTGTTCAACTAATAAGTTAGTGCTGTTGATCGCAGTATTTATGATCTCATGCACATCAAGATCATTTAATTTTAGTTTGAATTCGCCTTTATCTAAGATCGCAGTTTGTAAAATACTTTCTACCAAAACACTCAAGCGTTTGTTCTCGTCTTTTATCATCTTTAAAAAGCGGGCTTGCTTTTCAGGAGTTGTAGTAACGGTCTGATCACCTAACATTTCAGAAGCGAGTGAGATAGTACTGATAGGTGTTTTGAATTCATGTGTCATGTTACTGATGAAATCGTTCTTGATGGCGCCCAATTTTTTCTGACGGAGAATAGTGAAGATGAAATAATAGAAAGAGAAGATCAATATCAGCATAACGAGCCCTGATACAATTAACATCGACCACATGGTTTGTAGAAGGTATTTATTCTGATGCGGGAAATGAACCGTCAAATATTCAGGTTTAATAAAAATATTTTTTGGAGAAAGGTTGACGTTGTAGACCGTTCCTAATGAATCTTTGCCTAATTCAGCTTCGCTCAGGTTAGTTGTTTTTAAACTGCCGGGGTGTTGTGAAGAAATGTAATAGTGGTATTTTGTATCAATGTCTTGATTTTGTAATTCTTTTCTGAGCGTTGAATCTAAAAGTATAGTATCTATTTTGGGTTTGTAATTAGAATAAACATTAACCTCTTCCATTTCATCGTAAAGATCATTGTATATTTCTTCTTTGTGTTTTAATAATTCGTCGCGCGCGTTCTCAATTTGTTTAATTGTATCTGCTGTACGACCGGCAAAATGGTAAGGAAAATCCTCATTGAACTGAACGGAATCATTTTTCGAAAATTCTTTTTGCGAATAAACGCTGGTTGATACCCCTCCCGAATCTTTACTTAACACAGAATATTCCCGGATAACATCACCTTGTACAATCCCCTGTGTGCGCTTCTTATATTTTTTAGATAATTTATCAGCTAAAGCAGTTTTTTCAAGTTTAGCGGCCGTATTATTCAAAGCAGCATAAACACGCAGTTTAAATTGTTCGTTCTTCAGTTCCCAGTCGTTCATGATCCAATACGCCTGGATGCCGATCAGCGCCAAAAAAGCTAAAGCCACTACAACTGATATAACACTGAAATTTTGCTTATTCACAGAACAAAGATAGTATTTTGACCGGTGTAAAATAAAATACCCTTCCCGCAAGGAAAGGGTATTAACTAAAATTGTCAAATCTTGACGCCTTCGGTCGTATTTTAGATTATTTCGTAATGAAGAATCGTTCTGTAAAGATCTTATCGCCTGAGGTAACTCTTACAAAATAGGTTCCTGCAGGTAATGTGTTCAGATCTAATTTAACTTTTTCATTACGGATCGCTTCTTTGTTCTCAGTTAAAACAGTAGCTCCTAAAATATTTACCACTTCAATTTTCGAGAAGTTCACTTTTTTAGTGTCTAAAAACACAACACCATCATTACTTGGATTAGGATAGATCCTGATCATTGAATTCAGATCCTGAGTAAATTCATTAACGCCTGAAGCGCCATTAACTGTTCCGCTGAAGCGAACAGTATCAATACGGAAAGTACCGGCAGTGTTTTCAGCGTTATAAGGATACCATCTGAAAGTATATGGTGTTGTTTGATTAGTAAAATTCGGGCCGCTTAAGTTAACTGTTGAACCAGGCTCTTGTTTGCCACCAGTTACCGTATAGCTGTCTAATGCCCAAAAGAACACATTCGTTGCTTGGACATTAATGTTTGTATTACCTGAAACCATCGCAGGTAAATTAGCGCCATAAGAATCTTTATTGCTTCTTACCACCCATGTACGTGGACCTGTACTTGAACGCGACATATTGAACATAATTGAATTTAAAGTTACGGAAGAACTATTTGGGGTAATAGTTACTTCATAATACTTCGAGGGATTAATGGCAGCGGTATATGTTGAATAATTATCGTTACCGGTAATAACACCAACATCCCATCCTGAAAAAGCGAACACGCCGTTTGCTGAAGTGCCGGTTGGCGTTCCTACTGCCATGAACGAACCAAATGTTACTCCGGCGGCAGTCGGAGGAGGAGTAGGATCAGTCGTTCCGGTATTGGCTGTGCCAGACATCACCGAACTAAAGTCGTACATAACGTTGAACGATTGCGAAAAACCGTTAAGACCTAAAAATAAAATGCTTGCTGATAGTAAATGTTTGATCATATTAATTAATTTTATAGTCGCAAAGCTACGAAATTTAAAGAGAATGAGGGTTACGTTATTGTTAATATTTATTGGTGTTACATTAACATTTAAGGCACAGAACGAGAGCGGTTTAGTGAATTGGTTAACCTTCAAAGAAGCGCAGGAAAAAAATAAAACTTTACCTAAACCGTTTTTAATTGACCTATATACCGACTGGTGCGGCTGGTGCAAGCATATGATGAAGACCACTTATTCCAATCCAGGGCTCTCAGCTTATATCAACCAGAATTTTTATCCCATAAAATTCAATGCAGAAACTAAAGACACTATTGAGTATAATGGCCAAAAGTATTTTCCAACTTCAAAGGAACCTAAAACACCTCATCAGTTAGCTGCTAAATTCTTAGGAACAAGTTTCACGTATCCATCTACAATGTTCGTGGCGAATAATTTCGAGTTCAATTTACTCTCGCAGGGGTACCTCGATGAAAAGAAGATCGAACCAATTCTCATTTTTACAGTCGAGAATGGTTATCGTACTACACAGTTCGAAGATTTTAATGACCGTTTTACCAAAACTTTTTATGATACTGTATTTGTGAAGCAACAGATAAAGACCTATTCGATAAACGAAGCAATGGCTCTTTCGAAAAAGAAACCAAAAAAAATGCTGGTGAATATAAATGCTGATTTTTGTAACACATGCAAAGTGCAAACCAAAACCACTTTTGTTGACACAAGTTTAGCGTCTTACATCGAAAAGAATTTTTACCTCGTAAATTTTAATGCTGAAAGTACAGATACCATTGTTTTCAAGGATAAAAAGTATTTCAAGGAGGTCATCAACGGGTATCCTTTACACACTTTTGCGATGCAGGCGACCAATGGAAGATTAATGTTCCCGACAATAGCGATCTTAGATGAGAAGATGGAAACGCTGGAAGCATTAAATATGTATCAGCATCCAAAGAATTTAAAGCCGGTTCTTGTTTATTTTGGAAGCGATCAGTACAAAACAAAAAAGTGGCCCGATTTTATCGCAGAATATTTTAAACCGAAAGCAAAAAAATGATGACCGCGAATAAAATTAATTACATCAACATCGGACTCATGATCGTGTCCTGTATCGTCGCGTTCTTTATTCCTTTCGAATTATTTTTGTTTTCCTATGGTGTGTTAGGTCCCTTGCATTATCTGACGGAGATAGGATGGCTTCATAAGAAAAATTATTTCACTAAAGGCAAATACGATTTTGTTTTCCTGACGATCGCTTGCGTTATACTTTTCTATTATACGTTCTATCCTTCAAAAGATCATTTGATAGTTGCAGATCTTATCGCCTTCTCTTTTTTCATTTCTATAGTTTTTGTTTTTATAAAAGACATGCTATACAGGATCGTCTTAACTGTTTTAACTGTTCTCGTAGTAGGTGTATTGAATAACTTCAGTGATTACTTTATCTGGGTAGGTATCTTTCTCCCAACGATCATCCATGTATTTATTTTCACATGGTTGTTCATGTTATACGGTGTGATGAAAGAAAGATCATTCTCCGGATTTTTATCTATTATAGTTCTGATCATTTGCGCCGCCTCTTTTTTCATTATCCAGCCAAGCGGATTGAATTATAATGTAACGCCGATCGTACGTGATAATTATAAGATGTTCAATCTTCTTAATTTTAACCTGATCCATCTCTTTCATATGGATTCATTAACCCAGATCACGGATATATTCGAACGTAATTCCGGTTTTGTGATCATGCGTTTAGTGGCCTTTGCTTACACGTATCATTACCTGAATTGGTTCTCTAAAACCTCAGTTATCAAATGGCACCAGGTTCCTAAAAAAGTTTTAATTACTACAATTGTTTTGTGGATCGGTTCAGTGGCGGTTTATATGTACGATTACAATATCGGTGTAAGAGCACTTTTCTTTTTAAGTTTCCTGCATGTATTCCTTGAGTTCCCTTTGAACTTTACAACAGTGACAGGAATAGGAAAAGAACTAATGTCGTTTGGAAAAGCGAAATGATCTAATCAATAACAACGCCTCTTTTTTTAGCGTCCTCAACTATCTCAATAAAACGTTTGAAAGGATCGTCTGATTTCCAGATCTGGCTGTTAAGCCCAACGCCCCTGAAACCATATTTAAAAGATTTTTCAATGGTTACTTCATTGATCCCTCCGCGCGCGATGAATTGTTTCTTCGAGGATTTTATCATCGTATTAATGCCTTGCTCATAAAAACCGCTATAGAATTCGTTCGTGATGTTGTTGTAAATGGTCCCTATCAGGTAATAATCAAAAGGAAGTTCTTCTTCATTATAAACTTCCGATAATTTGTGATACGAACGCGTCAGAAGAACTTTTTTTCCGCTCGCTTTTAATTTTCTCAGGAACCACCATTTTTTGAATTTGCGGGCCAGGTGAACTTCTGTCCAATGAATTCCTTTCAGATCATATTTAAAAATAAGATCATGGTGAGAGTGAATGATAATGCGTTTATGAAAAGCAGTTGGAATGGCATCAATATAAGCAGCCATATGTTTGGTGGCGAAAGTTGGTTTACGTAAATGCAATGTAGTTAATCCTGCCTCAAAAAGCTTCGTGATCAATTCCGGTTCATGTTCGTCTTTTTTCGATGAGGTTATTAAAACTAATTCCATTTATTAAAATGCTTTTTCTATTTCCGACAATAAATATAGGTTTTTTTCCAGAGCATTACCAACTACCACAAAATTTGCACCTGCTTTTATAGCTGATCGTGCTTTTGCGGCAGAATCAATCCCGCCGCCAACAAATAATGGTATTTTAATACTACGTTTTACTGAACTGATGATATTACTTTTTACCTGGGTTTTTGCACCGCTGCCTGCCTCAAGATAAATGGCTTTCAATCCTAATAATTCTCCCGCAATGGCTGTGTCTGAAATTAATTTAGTTTTAGAAGAGGAAAGTGCTTTTGTCCCGGTTACTTTTTGAGTTGTTGAGGTTCTGTCACCATCCACTAAAATATAACCAACAGGTAAAGTCTTTAATTTATTTTTTCTGATCGCATCAACTGCTTTTACATGTTTGCCAATCAGGAATTCAGGGTTTCTTCCTGAAATTAAACTCAGTAATAAAAGCCCATCTGCATTCTTACAAATTTGTTTTTCGTTTCCGGGAAATATAAGAACAGGTTTTTTACTTCTCTTTTTTATTTGTGCGACAACAGAACTGATGTTATTTTTTTTGAGTTCGCTTCCGCCCACAAGAAAAAAGGCAACTTTACTTTTTGCAGCCAGATCAATTAATTTCGTGTTGAATTTGTCGGGATCAACCAATACAACCAATTGCGCTTTTTTATTTGAGGTTATAATTTTACCTAAGCTCATTTAAAATGTAAACTAACATGTAATCTTCCAGTTTCTCGTAATGCAAATTAAATTTTTTCCTGAAACTCTCTAAATTTATTTCTCCAACTAAAGTGCCGGCTGTTTCTAATTGAAAAGGATGCACGAACAAATGTTTTGCAAATTCAACTTCTTTCAAACCGTAAACTTTATACAAGGTTTCTTTAGCTGCCCAATAAATGATCAGTTTTTCAACGTTATCTTTGGCTTCATCTGATTCTGTCTTCGATAAAAATTTGTCTTTGATCTTTGAAACCTTATCGCGTATCAATTCAACATCAACGCCGGTATCATCTTTTATATTACAAATGATCACGAGTTTATCATGGGAATGTGAGATGGAAATATGGCACCCTTCCGAATTAAGCAGTGGCTTTCCTTCCGAATTATACTGCAGATCAACCGTTTTGTTAAAGAGTTTTTCAAGCAGGAAAACAGTAGCATTCTTCTCTAATTCCCGTTTCCCTGTAAATCCCGTAAATGCCGAATAATCAGGTAGGTGCAGCAGCCCTAATCGTATATTTTCGTTTATTTCCCGTATTAAAAACAAGAGTGTTATTTATTTGAGTGTTACAAACTTATGGCTTATCTTTGTAATCCCTAAAAATTAAATTAAAAAAGAGAAAATATGCCAACTATGACCGCTACCAAGTACATTCCACACAAAGTTAAAGATATGTCTTTAGCAGAGTGGGGACGCAAAGAAATTAAATTAGCTGAAGAAGAAATGCCGGGTTTAATGGCATTACGTAAAGAATACGGCGCATCTAAGCCATTAAAAGGTGCGAGAATTGCAGGATGTTTACACATGACCATCCAAACAGCAGTTCTAATTGAAACTTTAAAAGAATTAGGAGCCGAAGTTACCTGGAGCTCTTGTAATATCTTCTCTACACAAGATCACGCTGCTGCTGCAATTGCCGCTGCGGGTATACAGGTTTATGCATGGAAAGGTATGAATGCTGAAGAGTTTGACTGGTGTATCGAGCAAACATTATGGTTCGGGGAAGACCGTAAACCATTGAACATGATCTTAGATGACGGTGGTGACTTAACTAACATGGTATTTGATAAATATCCTGAATTAGCAGCAGGCATCAAAGGTTTATCAGAAGAAACTACAACAGGTGTTCATCGTTTGTATGAGCGCATGAAGAACGGAACTTTATTGTTACCGGCTATCAACGTTAACGATTCAGTTACCAAATCTAAATTCGATAATAAATATGGTTGCCGTGAATCATTAGTAGATGCGATCCGTCGTGCTACTGATATTATGATGGCAGGTAAAATTGCTGTGGTTGCAGGTTATGGTGATGTTGGAAAAGGTTCTGCACAATCATTATCATCGCAAGGTGTTCGTGTTATAGTAACTGAGATCGATCCTATTTGTGCTTTACAAGCTGCAATGGATGGTTACCAGGTTATGAAAATGGATAATGCTGCGAAGATCGCTGACATCTTAGTAACCACAACCGGAAATAAAGATATTATCGTTGGCCGTCACTTCGAATCAATGAAGCATGGTGCTATCGTTTGTAACATCGGTCACTTCGATACTGAAATTGATATGGCTTGGTTAAATAAAAATTATGGTAATACGAAGGATACTATCAAACCACAGGTTGATCAGTATACTATCAAAGGAAAGAACATTATCGTGTTAGCTGAAGGCCGTTTAGTGAACTTAGGTTGTGCTACAGGCCACCCGAGTTTTGTTATGAGTAATTCATTCACTAACCAAACTCTGGCGCAATTAGAATTATGGACCAACACTGCAGCTTACGAGAAGAAAGTTTATGTGTTACCAAAAATTTTAGATGAGAAAGTTGCGCGTTTACACTTAGGTAAAATTGGTGTTGAATTAGATGTATTGAACCAGGAACAAGCTGATTATATCGGAGTAAAAGTTGAAGGTCCTTTCAAATCGGATCAATACCGTTACTAATAAGTTCTTAATATTTAAAAGTCCGGACAGTAATGTTCGGACTTTTTTATTGTAAATAATTATTTAATATTGTAGAAAATAAAACCCCAATGAAAAAAGTAATACTATCTGCACTTGTTGTTTTGGGATTGACCCTTACATCTTGCGGCCCGACACAAAAAGATGCTTTAAAGTACAACGATGAGGTTGTTGCGATCCAAAAAGCATTAACTCCTGTTCACGAAGCATTTATCGATCAGTTGGATGGTCATAATATAGATTCATTAAAATGGGCACACAGTAATTTTTCAGCAAATGCAAAATCATCATTAGAAGCCGCAGAAAAAATGGGTCCATTCGCGGATAAACGTGAATATCTTGATGCAGCGATCGCTTATTTTAAAGTGGTGAAAGGTTTAGCCGATAACGAAGGAAAAAGTATGGTGGAGATCATGAGCAAAGATTCAACACAAATGACAGAAGCAGATGTTGATAAGATCAACCAGCTTGCCGAAAAATTCGACACGGAATACGAAAAAACTTTAGGAGATGTTCAGAGAGCACAGGAAGCTTTTGCTAAAGAGTGGAAATTTGACCTGATAGATAAACAATAATTTTTAAACGTACCCTTCGACAAGCTCAGGGGCCGGCATTTTAAAAGCATTGTAGAAATACAGCGCTTTTTTATTTTTATGTGATGTTTTCAGAAAAAACGGTAGCTGAGCTTGTCGAAGCTACTTCTTAATATCATCAGAAGATTTATTCACTTTCTCTTTCAGTTCATCTTTAAATACCGCAAGTTTATTTAAAACCTCTCTGTTGTGCGAACCGATAATTTGTACTGCTAAAATCCCTGCGTTTTGCGCAGCGTTAACTGCAACCGTTGCAACAGGAACGCCATTTGGCATTTGAACTATTGATAATAAAGAATCCCAGCCATCAATACTATTACTGCTTTTTACAGGAACACCAATCACAGGAAGAGGAGTCAACGAAGCAACCATTCCCGGTAAATGTGCGGCACCACCTGCACCGGCAATAATAACTTTTAATCCGCGGTCAACAGCAGATTTTGCGTAATCGAACATTTTATCCGGAGTGCGGTGCGCAGATACAATATCGATCTCGTAAGGGATATTGAATTTTTGTAAAATTTCGGCAGCAGCATTCATGATCGAAAGATCACTTTGACTGCCCATTATAATTCCGACTTGTGGTGTGCTCATGTTACAAAGGTACTAAATAATTTCCCGCTCAAATGAATCCCTTCAGGAAAGGGATGACTATGTCAAAAACTACTTTTTCTCCAGCTTCTTATGAATTTCCGGGGTTGCCATTAAAGATGCGGAACCATACCATTCGGTTAGCTCAACAACGAACACGCCGGCTTTTATTGCAGGATCGGTCAGCGTTAATTCTTCCGCTTCTTTTATAGTAGCCACATTAAAAATATAGATCCCGCGATATTGCCTGTCATTTTTCATGAATGGCCCTGCAACAGCCAATTTTCCTTCATCTGCTAAACGGCCAATGTTTTTCATGTGTCCTGCAAACAGACTGTCTTTTTTTGCTTTGTCAGTTATATTAGCAGGACCTGTTTTCAAAATACAGAACACATATTTTTTCATACCTCTTTCATCAGCACCTAATTTTTTTGCTAAGATGGAATCGTAGGTAGCTTTTTGTGCGAAAGTTGAAAAGCTTATGAACACAAGTAGTAAAAACAGTTTTTTCATAGTTTAAATGTAGATATTTTATTTTGTGGTAAATATTCTGTTCCAAATTTCTTTTTCCAGTACTCCGCTAAATATTCCTGTTCTGTTTGTCCCGGAGTAGGGATCAATATGAGTTCTTTCTTTCCTAATAAATGCATATCCATTAAAGTGCTGTAACCGCTTCTGCAAATTATTTTTTTAGAAGAGAGGATCAATTTTTTCAATTCTTCTTTCGTAGGAAGATCAAACGCTTCAACAGTATCCAACTTTAAACCCGAAACCCGAAACCCGAAACCGCGGACAAGTGCAATTCTCTTGGAAGATTTAGTCGTTAACTTTAATAATTCTTTTTCTAATTCGGTCCGGGTTGGTTCAGGACCGGATAATAAGATCAAATAATCGTATTTATCTTTTTCTGCAGCAGTAATAACATCTGCTAATCTGCTTAGCGGACCAATGTATTTTACGTTTTTATCAATGTGTGTTCCGTGAGATAATTCACCGGCCAAACTTTCAGCCTCATTCTCAAAATCAGGCACCCACACTTCATTAAAATTCGAAATGTAGTTTTGGTTGATCTTATTTCCCAATCCACCAAATACAGGAGCTTTCAAAAAAAGTTGATGTGTAATGAATACGGAATGAATTTTATCTGAATGCAAACCGAAACGATTATCACTTACAATAACATCAACTTTATTTTCAGTAATGATCTTTTCTGATAATTTGTTCTCCTCTGCGATGATCCGTGAGATCCGTGGACTACTTAATCCAAGCTTGATCCATAGCGGAAGAACCTTTGAATATTTAATATTGTAAGCCGGCAGATCGATCTTTTTAAGCTCCGGAAACTCCTCGTCAAAGATCAATTTTGTAAGAGGCGTAACCCCTAAAATAACGGTATTGTTTTTTAGCAATTGTTTAATGATTGGCACACTGCGCGTTGCGTGTCCTAGGCCCCAGTCAAGTGCTCCGTAAAATATGGTTTTCCCATTAAACAATAGAGTAAAAATACAACAAAACCCCTATATAGAATCTTTGAATTTTAAATATTAAATCCTTGAATTATTCACTACATTTACGCTCCTTTTATTTATTATGGAAAAAGTATTAAAAACACTCGGATTAAAAGAAACTAACGATGGCTGTTCAACCGGGCAAAACTGGTTCTCGAATGGTGAAGTTATTGAATCTTATAGTCCTGTTGATGGAAAGCTAATTGGTAAGGTTAAAACTGCAACTAAAGCTGATTATGATAAATTAATTAAAACTGCGTCAGAAGCATTTATATATTGGCGAAATATCCCTGCGCCAAAGCGCGGAGAATATGTTCGTCAGTTCGGCGATAAATTACGTGCTAAAAAACAAGAACTCGGACAACTCGTTTCTTACGAAATGGGAAAATCCCTGCAAGAAGGTTTAGGAGAAGTACAGGAGATGATCGATATCTGTGATTTCGCAGTTGGTCTTTCGCGGCAATTGTATGGTTTAACTATGCACAGCGAACGTCCTTCACACCGTATGTATGAACAATGGCATCCGATGGGAATTGTTGGTATCATCAGCGCATTTAATTTCCCTGTTGCTGTTTGGAGTTGGAATACAGCTTTAGCGTGGATCTGCGGAAATGTGTGTTTGTGGAAACCATCTGAAAAAACACCTTTGTGTTCTGTTGCTTGTCAAAACATCTGGAACGAAGTAGCAAAAGAAAATAATTTACCTGAAGGTATTTGCTGTTTAATAAACGGTGATGCAAAAGTTGGTGAATACATGACAGCCGATACACGTGTTCCGTTAGTAAGTGCAACAGGTTCTACCCGAATGGGAAAACAAATTGGTGTTAAGGTTGCAGAACGTTTCGGACGCTCTTTATTAGAGTTAGGTGGAAACAATTCAATTATAGTTACACCTGATGCTGACCAGGAAATTGCAATTACCGCAGCAGTATTCGGTGCGGTTGGTACGGCAGGACAACGTTGCACAACCACACGCCGTTTAATTATTCACGAAAGCATTTACGATAAATTCAAAGAGCGTTTGGTTAAAGCGTACGGACAATTAAAAATCGGGAATCCATTGGATGAAGCCAATCATGTCGGGCCGTTGATCGATAAAGATGCGGTGAAAAGTTACATGAGCGCTTTAGAACGCGTAATTGCTGAAGGCGGAAAGATCATTGTTCCCGGTGGTGTTTTGGAAGGTAAAGGTTATGAAAGCGGTTGTTATGTAAAACCCGCTATCGCTGAAGCAAAAAATGAATTTGAAATTGTGCAGCACGAGACATTTGCACCGGTATTATACATCATGAAATATAAAACATTGGATGAAGCGATCGCTATGCAAAACGGAGTTCCCCAAGGCTTATCTTCTTCCATCATGACAGTAAATATGCGTGAGGCAGAACAATTCTTATCGGCCAATGGAAGTGATTGCGGGATCGCAAACGTCAATATCGGAACTTCAGGAGCGGAAATTGGCGGAGCATTTGGTGGCGAAAAAGAAACTGGCGGCGGGCGTGAAAGCGGATCTGACAGTTGGAAAGCATACATGCGCCGTCAGACAAATACTATTAATTACAGTAACAAATTACCTTTGGCACAAGGCATAAAATTCACAATTTAATCAATGAAGCAGAGCAAAACACGCTTCATTATAAACATAATAATAACCATTCTCAACGCGGCTCTGCGGTCTCTGCGAGAAATAAAAACAAGACAAAATGAAAATAGCAGAAGACAAAGCAGTATCAGTTAATTATTATTTAACTGCACACAAAGATGGCGGACCTGAAGAATTAGTTGAACAAACCAGCGTAGAACACCCATTTGTTTTTTTATTCGGGTATGGACAATTATTACCTGATTTTGAAGCAAATTTAGCAGGTAAACAAAAAGGCGATAAATTCGATTTCAGGATTGAAGCCGCAAAAGGTTATGGTTTGGTAGAAAAAGATTACGTAGTAAAAGTAAATAAGGAGGCGTTTATTGTTGACGGAAAATTTGACGACGCGCGCGTTAAACAAGGAGAAGATATCGCTATGCATGATCAGGATGGAAACCAGTTAATTGGTAAAGTTCTTGAAATTGCAGAAGCACACGTAACGATGGATTTCAATCATCCTTTAGCAGGACATGATCTTCATTTTGTTGGTGAAGTATTAGAAGTTCGTGATGCTACAGCAGAGGAATTAGATCACGGACATGTTCATGGTCCACACGGGCATCATCACTAGCCACAGTCCCGATAGCTATCGGGATCCCAGATTAACACGGATAAAGTCCCTGCTAAGTTTTTGGCGGGACTTTTTTTGTTGTAAGTAATCCACGAAAATATGTGTTCCCGATAGCTATCGGGACCGAGGCTAAAAAAAAGAAGCCATCAATATGAACATCCCCGCGAATCATATTGATGGCTCTATTTAAGGTTTAGTGTATAAACTAAACAAAAACCCTTAGCAAAGAACGTAAGGTAAATTTACAGCGGTTTAAGCGGCTAAAAACACCCGCTTTACAACTGGCGGGTTTTTCTTTATAAGTGGTTCTTGTCCGGTTGGACTCAGGTAGGATCTAATATCTTGGTACAGCCCGTCGGGATTGTCCGATTTTTTACCGGGTTTCGGAAATTCTTTCATTAAAAAGCAGGAATTCAAGTCGTTTTGGCGTAAAAATTTGTTAAAAATCGGCTTGGAATAGCCTTTGATGAATCTATGCCAGAGTATCTGCAGGTCCTTTAAAAAGGAAAAATAAGTTTAACTAATAAAACTATAAAATTATGACACTAGTAAAATTCAGGAATGGTAACAGTTTTAATAATATGTTCCCTTCCAATAACAGATTAGAACTTCCGAATTTTTTCAACGATGTATTCAATCAGTTGATGAATGAAGATGAAAAAGTGACCTGGATGCCAGCAATAAATATTATGGAACGTGAGAACGATTACAAGATTGATCTGGCAGTACCGGGTATGGACAAGAAGGATTTTAATATTGAAGTGGAGAACGATCTTTTAGTGATCACCGGAGAGCGTAAGGAAGAAAAGACCGGGGAAAAAGATAAAGTGACCAAGCGCGAATTCCATTACGGATCGTTCAAACGTTCATTCACATTACCGGAAACAGCGGATGCTGAAAAAATTAATGCGAACTATAATAACGGGGTGTTAACTCTTAGCATCGCGAAAAAGGAAGAAGCAAAACAAAAAGCGAAAAGACAAATTAGTGTTGAGTAGTTAGCTTAAGGGTGCCCTTGGCAGGCTCAGGATGGCGAATGGTTTAGGTTTAAAGGTTGACCGTCATTTTGGATTTGTCAAGGGTTTTTTAGGAGCAAAGAGAGATCAGACTTTGTTAAGACGCTCCATAAACGCATCTTTTTTACGACGGGAAATTTCTATTTGTGTTCCATCGCTCATCACCGCGTAGCCGCCATCTTGTTTTAAATAACGCGTTACATGATTCATATTAATTAAATGCTGATGATGAACACGGATGAATTCATTCTCGGGTAAAAGATCTTCATAATGTTTTAAACTGGCAGAGACCATTAATTTTTTTCCGCCTGCTAAATAAAAGTGGGTGTAACTTGCATCAGCTTCACAGCGGATGATATCTTTAATATTCACGATCTCATAAGCATTTCCGGTCGGTAAAGTAATTTTTTGATAAGTATCATCCGCTTTTTTCAAATGCTGAATTAAAAATTGCAGATTCTCCATGGTTGGAGCTACATTACTTTTATCCGAAACTTTATTAACTGCTAATTTTAATTCATCAATATCAAGCGGCTTCAATAAATAATCACAGGCGCTGTATTTGATCGCTTTCAATGCGTGTTTATCAGTTGCAGTTGTGAAAATAATTTCGAATTTTTTATCCTGGACTTGCTCTAAAAGATCAAAACCTGTTCCGTCAGGCATTTGTATATCTAAAAAGATAAGATCCGGCTTCAATGAGTTGATCATCTCAACTCCTTCGTGTACATTTTTAGCGCTGCCCATTAATTGAAGGGAAGGGCAGTTCTGTTGAACCAACATAGCCAGCATCTCGCGGCTTTTTTGTTCGTCTTCTATAATTAATGCTTTTATCATAATTTTATTTTTAATATTTGATCACTTTATTTTTAATAATGAAGCGTGCTTCATTGCTAATTAAAATGCGGAATGTATATTTCAACCATCGTGCCATTAGAATTACCATTTCCATCCGTAAGATCAGTAACCGAAACACTCAGGTCCGATTTATTGATGTCATTTAAAATTCTCACTCTTTCGCTTGTAATTTTCATACCTAGTGATTTGTGTGCGTTGCTTGGTGTCGTTCGTTTTATCTCTCCCGATTTTGCACGGCCGATGCCATCATCAGTAATTCTACACACAATGTAATTGTTTTTTATAAAGATATCAATTTTTAAATGGCCTTTTGTTTCTTTTGGATTTAAGCCGTGAAGGATGGCGTTCTCAATATACGGTTGCATCAACATTGGCGGGATCTCGTCGTAATCACCATCCACTGTCTTATCTACATTGATACTGTAATCAAATTTTCCGTCGAAGCGCATGGATTCTAATTCAAGGTACAGATTTAAAGATTCAATATCCTCATTCACCGTCACCATTGCTTTTTCTGAATTACTTAAAATTATACGGATCAGTTTAGCAAACTTATTTAAATATTTAGCTGCCTCATTACTCTTACTATTCAGAATATAATGCTGAATAGAATTTAAAGAGTTGAACACAAAGTGCGGATTCATTTGGGCGCGTAATGCTTTTAACTCCACTTTCGAGATCTCCACTTTCCTGTCGAACTCCGCTTTTTCTTTTTTACGGATGTTGTTTACGCGGACCCGGAAAACTGTCATGATCAACGCTATCGATAATCCTGTTATCGTAGTATAGAACCACCATGTTTTGAAGTACGGTGTTTTAATTTCGAACTCAAAAGAAACTGCCTCTGAATTCCAAATACCTTCACTGTTACAACTTTTTACTTTGAAAGTATATTTTCCGGGAGGAAGGTTGGCGTATTTACTATAATCCTCAGAACTCGGTTCCGACCATTTTGTTTCTAAACCTTCAAGCGTTTTTATATAGCGGACCTTATCGGGATTGGTCAATGAAATCCCTCTGTAATAGAATGTAAGGCTATTGTAATTATAAGGCAGAACAACGCCGTTAGCCAGAGCAGTATCTGCATTTTGTAATTTAATTGAAGTGATGAACGTTCTCGACTCTAATTTATTTTCTTTAAAAGCATTTGGCTGATATCTTACAATTCCGCCAACAGTTCCGAACCAAAGCGTACTGTCCTTATCTTCCCAAATGCCATATGAATTACATTCCACGCCGCTAAATCCTTCTGCTTTTCCGAAACTGTTCAGGTCAATTGTTTTTGATGAGCGGTATTTTTGTAGATCTAGTTTATTGATCCCCTGATTTGTTCCGATCCATATAGCATTTTCATTATCTACAAACTTCAGGGAGTAAATGAATTCTGAATTCAGGCCGTCTTTTTCTGTGATCAATTCCTGGGTATTATTCTTTTGATCATACATCCACAATCCGGAGAGTGTAGCTGCGTAAATGATATTGTTCTTGTCGCACAACAAGGTGAAGAATGAAGTTGGCTTTATGTTTAAAGTATTATTCTGGTACACGAAAGTATTATTTTCAAACTTGTAAAGGCCTTCGTTAGAAGTTCCCGCCCAAAGATTTCCATTGTTATCTTCAACCATTGCGGTTACGCCCCATTCTTGTCTTAATTCCGGTAATGCATAATAAGTTGGTATATAAGTGCCGTTGATTTTTTTGAAAGCCGCAACGCCTTCTTTACCGCCGATCCAGATCGTATTTTTTTTATCTTTGTAAATACAACTTAACGGCGGAACTAATTTCAATCCTTTATCTATTGTGAAATTTTTGAAACTTCCGTTCTTGTACCACGAGATACCTTTACTGGTACAGAACCATATCGTTCCATCATCGTTTTCGAATCCAACCAAACAGTAATTATCAGCCAATCCGTCTTTTTCACTAAGCATATTGAAGAAGCCTTGCGAGTACTTAAAAACGCCTGTTTCTGTACAGAACCACAGATCATTCTTTTTATCACGGAAGATCTGGAACACCATGGCATTCGCGATCCCTCCATTCTTAAAACTTGAGAAGGCATTATCGCGGTAACGGAATAAGCCGGTGTGAGTACCCAGCCATAAATTCCCTTCTGTATCTTTTGTGATGCATCGGATGCGATTTGAATTATTTTCATTGTAAATGTTGTAGAATGAAAATTCTTTCCCGTTGAATTTCAGTAAACCGCTGGATGAACCTACCCAAACACTATTTGCATTTTTACAATATATAGAACTGATGTTCTCATCGATCAAACCATTTTCCTGACGTAAATTGTAAGGTTTATCGCCTATAGTTTTAATAATTGAAAACCCTTTGATAGAACCTACGAGCAACGAGCCTTCATCACCGCAAGTCGATAAACAATTAATGTTATTACTCGCAAGCCCGTCCTGCTTCTTAATTTCCTTATTTTTTAAATTGTAATAGTACAGGCCATTATCTGTTCCAATACACAAAACATCGCCAAGCGAGCTTAAACTCTTAACATTATTTTTTGGGAATTCAGTGATGAGTGAAAATTTTCCTTTGGCAAGACAATATAATCCTTTTGAAGTTCCGATGTAAACACCATCATTCCTCCTGTAATACAAAGCATTGATCGTATTCTCACTTAACCCGTTCTTTGTACTGAAATTCTTGACTATTCTTTTATCGCGGAGTAAACTTAGACCTTCAACGGTTCCTGCATAAATGGTTCCTGAATCATCTTCACAGATCGCATTCACATAATGGTTTAGTAATCCGTTCTTGGTAGAATAATTTGTAAAATCCTTTCCATCGAAACAACTTAAACCGCCATAACCACCACTCCACAAATACCCTTTACTGTCCTGGAAAATGCAATACACCTGAACAAAAGGCAAACCACTTTCAACCGAATAATTTTTAAAGTGATATTGCTGCGCTTTTAAGAAAGAACCAACCCATAAAAGAAAGATCAGCGAATATCTGAAGATAGGATGGTACATATATAGTCGGTAGTTGGTAGTTGGTAGTTCGGAGAAGTAACTTACATCTGCGAACTACGAACTGTCAACTGTTTTACTTCTTTAAAAATAGGGTTTTAAATACAAAAGCAAAAGCACATTGCATAAATGGCAGGCTTTATCTTTTAAATGGTTCCGCTTTCTGCCATACCTGGTAGTTTTTTAAGGGTGCGGATCGTAAAAATGTCAGGTCGGTTAAAAAAAGCCAATTTACTGGTAATCAAACCCCTTTTTCCCTATTGGAATACCCTTTTTTTGTTACCTTTGGTAGCCTGTAAAATCAGGGTAAAATTATGTTCGACTTTCTTAAAAAAGTATTTGGTACTAAGTCTGAAAAAGATGTGAAAGACATTGAGCCGATGGTTGACGAAATAAATGAAATTTTCGCAACATTAGCTAATATCAGCAACGATGAGTTAAGAGCCAGATCACAAAAATTAAAACAAAAAATTCAGGATCATATCCAAGAAGAGCGCGCTAAGATCGATGGCATTAATGCCGAAATTGCAGCAAAGCCGGATATGGATGTTAATACCAAAGAAGAATTATATAAGGAAATTGACGCGATAGAAGTTGAGATCACAAAACACATCGAAGAAGTTTTAAATGAAATTCTGCCCGAAGCATTCGCGATCTTAAAAGAAACCGCACGCCGTTTCAAAGAGAATAAAGAATTGGAAGTTACAGTTTCTGATTACGATACCAATTTCGCAAAGACCTTAAAACATATTGAGATCCGCGGCGGAAAAGCCTATTGGAAAAATAGCTGGACCGCAGCAGGCGCTGAAATTACTTGGGACATGGTCCATTACGATGTGCAGTTGATCGGTGGTATTGTATTGCACCAGGGAAAAATTTCAGAGATGGCAACCGGTGAGGGTAAAACTTTAGTTTCTACTTTACCTGTTTTTTTAAATGCTTTGGCAGGAAGAGGTGTTCACTTAGTAACGGTAAACAATTATCTTGCAAAACGTGACAGTGAGTGGAATGCACCATTATTCCAATTTCATGGTTTAACTGTGGATTGTATTGATAAACACGAACCCAATACAGAAGAGCGTCGTCAGGCATATTTATGTGACATCACTTACGGAACCAATAACGAATTTGGTTTTGATTATTTACGTGATAATATGGCACGTGGCGTTGATGAGTTAGTGCAGCGCAAACACAATTTCGCTATAGTTGATGAGGTCGATTCAGTTTTAATTGATGATGCCCGTACACCGTTGATCATTTCCGGGCCAACTCCGCAAGGTGATAAACACGAGTTCAACGATTTTAAACCAAGGATCGAGAAATTAGTTAATGCACAAAAACAATACGTGTTAACTTGCCTGACGGATGCAAAAAAATTATACGCTGAAGGAAAAGAAAAAGAAGCCGGTATCCCATTGTTACGTGCTTACCGAGGTTTACCAAAGAATACAGCTTTAATTAAATTCTTAAGTGAGCAAGGTGTAAGAGCCTTATTGCAGAAAACGGAGAATCATTACATGCAGGACCAAAACAAGGAAATGCATAAGATCGACCAGGAATTATATTTTGTGGTGGATGAAAAACATAATTCAGTTGATCTTTGTGAAAAAGGAATTGACCTGATCACTACAAGTGCTGATGATAGTAAATTCTTCGTTATTCCAAATGTTGGTGATGAGATCGCTGATATTGAAAAAAATATTACAGATCCAAAAGAAAAATTAGTTGCTAAGGAAGCGGTAATGCGTGAATTCAGTGTGAAGAGCGAGCGTATTCACACTGTGAATCAATTATTGAAAGCTTACACTGTTTTCGAAAAAGACGTTGAGTACGTAATTGATGGCGGACAAATTAAAATTGTTGATGAGCAAACCGGCCGTATAATGGAAGGCCGTCGGTACAGTGATGGGTTACACCAGGCTATTGAGGCGAAAGAAAACGTGAAGATCGAAGCCGCAACCCAAACATACGCTACAATTACTTTACAGAATTATTTCCGTATGTATAATAAGCTTGCCGGCATGACCGGTACTGCGGAGACGGAAGCTCAAGAGTTCTGGGATATTTACAAATTGGATGTAGTTGTAATTCCAACCAATAAACCAATTTCCCGTAAGGATGAACAGGATTTTGTTTATAAAACTAAACGTGAGAAATACAATGCAGTAATTGAAGAAGCTGCAAAACTAGTAGCTGCAGGCCGCCCGGTTCTTATCGGTACAACTTCAGTCGAGATCTCCGAATTATTAAGCCGTACTTTAAAATTGCGTGGTATTAAACACAATGTGTTAAACGCGAAACTTCATCAGAAGGAAGCAGAAATTGTTGCAGAAGCGGGTAAAGCAGGAACTGTAACCATCGCTACTAACATGGCAGGTCGTGGTACAGATATTAAACTTGGTCCCGGAGTAAAAGATGCGGGTGGTTTAGCGATCATCGGTACAGAACGCCACGAGAGCAGGCGTGTCGACCGTCAGTTACGTGGTCGTGCAGGTCGTCAGGGTGATCCGGGTTCTTCCCAGTTCTTCGTATCTCTTGAAGATAACTTAATGCGTTTATTCGGCAGCGAGCGTATCGCTTCGTTAATGGATAGGATGGGATTGCAGGAAGGCGAAGTGATCCAGCACAGCATGATCACCAAATCTATCGAACGCGCGCAAAAGAAAGTGGAAGAGAATCACTTCGGTACACGTAAGCGCTTGATCGAGTATGATGATGTAATGAATGCGCAGCGTGATGTAATCTACAAACGTCGCCGTAATGCATTGTATGGAGAAAGATTAAGTATTGACATCGCCAACATGTTGTATGAAGTTTCTGAGAACATTGTTGCAGAATATCATTCAATACGCGATTACGAAGGATTTACGTTGGAGTGTATTAAGAATTTTGGTGTAGAAAGCCCGGTTAACGAAAAAGAATTCAATTCGAGTAATGAGGATGAAGTAACGAATAAATTATTTGAAGCCTCACAAAAGCAATACGCAGAAAAAGTAGCAACTATTTGCGAAACGGTTTTCCCGACAGTGCGTGATGTATATACTAATCCGAACAATCAATACGAGAACATTGTAACGCCATTCACGGATGGTATACGTGGTTTACAGATCATGGCTAATTTGAAAAAAGCTTATGATACCAAAGGCCGTGAGATGATGTTAGCGTTCGAGAAAACAGTTGTATTAGCAATGATCGACGATTCATGGAAAGAACATTTACGTGAATTGGATGACTTGAAACAAGCCGTGCAGAACGCTTCATTAGAACAAAAAGATCCTTTAGTAATTTATAAATTAGAATCATTTAATTTATTCCGTGATATGATCGGAAGAACAAGCAAGAATATTGTTTCATTCTTAATGAAAGGCGGATTACCTGTTGAAGACAACAAACAACAAATTCAGCAAGCTAAATTCACGCAAGAACAACCTAAACAAAAGAAGGAAAAATTAACGGAGACACGTGACGAGAACGAGATCCTGGAGCAAAAAGAGCAGCAGAAAGTAAAACAACAGCCTGTTCGTGTAGAGCAGAAGATCGGACGGAACGATCCATGTCCTTGCGGAAGCGGTAAGAAATACAAGAACTGTCACGGACAGTAATTTATAATATGCTTAGCAGAGCATCTGATTTTTTACTTGTTTTATTAAGCGGATTTCTCATTGGAATATCTTGGTTCAGTCCGCTTACACTTTTAATTTTTATAGGATTTGTCCCCTTACTTCTTGCGGTAAATAATATTCATAATTCTGAGTCGCGTAAAAAAGGGTTAAAGATCTGGGGACTGACTTACATCGCATTTTTCGTTTGGAATGTAGTTTCCACCTGGTGGGTTTACAATGCTTCATTGGAAGGGGCAATTCTGGCAATTGTTTGTAATGCCCTTTTACACAGCTGGATGTTCATGATCTGGTACAGAACAGAGAAACGTATTTTCGGCACTTTAAGATTTTGGTTGCTAATTCCAATATGGCTGGCATACGAATATCTGCATCACACCTGGGAATTGACCTGGCCTTGGTTAACACTTGGAAATAATTTTGCCTCGACAAGTAATTTTGTGCAGTGGTATGAATTCACCGGAACAGGCGGCGGAAGTTTATGGGTGTTGTTGGTGAATATTCTGTTATTAAAAATTGTTCTGTCAGGGAAGAAAAACTTTAAAACTTATCTCAAACCATTAGCTATAATCATCGTTCCGATTTTAATTTCGTATTTTATCTTAGCGGTTAGGACCATTACACCTGAAAAAAAAATAAATGTTACCGTCATCCAACCAAATATTGATCCTTACAATGAAAAATTCGACTCACCATTCACACAGCAATTGAATAAACTTCATGCTCAATTATTGCAGTTTAAGTTGAATAAGGAAACGCAACTGGTAGTATATCCGGAAACTTTCGTGATTTCGGAGGATGGTTTTGATGTAGATGAACAGCAAAGTAAGAATTCTCCTGAAGTAAATAATGTTATTACTTTAACAAAAGTTCATTTTCCCAAAGCATCGATATTAACAGGCGCAAATACCTCACATGATTTTTCCGCAAATGAAAAAATATCTGTGACAGCAAGAAAGTATAGTAATGCGGATAAATATTTTGATTCATACAATACCGCAATGTATATTGATACTGTCAGGAATTTTACGTTCTACCACAAATCAAAATTAGTTCCCGGCGTAGAGCGTATGCCGTATCCCGGTTTTTTCAAATACTTTGAGAAGTATGCCATTGCTTTAGGAGGAACGAGTGGAAGTCTGGCTACACAAAAAGAAAGAACTGTTTTTGAAGATAAGGTTTACGGAATAAAAGTAGCGCCTTGTATTTGTTACGAAAGTGTTTATGGTGATTTTATGACGGAATATATTAGAAAAGGGGCGGAGGTTATTTGCATCACCACAAACGATGGCTGGTGGGGAAATACACCCGGTCACAAGCAACATTTGAATTATGCCAAATTAAGAGCTATAGAGACACGAAAACAAATTATCCGCTGTGCAAATACCGGGATCAGTTGTTTTATTGACGAGTTCGGAAATATATCTCAGCCTCAACCTTATTGGGAATTTGGTGTTATCAATAGCGAAGTGAATTTAAATTCTGTTAAGACTTTCTTTGTGAGATTTGGCGATCTGATCTCTTATATTTCGGTTGGATTGACCTTAATTATTCTGCTCTGGGCGCAGGTGGCAAGATATAAAAAAGCTTAATCTGGAAGATTTTCGAGATCATTTATATCCTTTGCTCTTCCGCTAGCTTTTTTATTTGTTCGGAGGTCTTTAAGATTAATAATTTTTAAAGGAATGCTTTCGAAATTAGCATCAATAGCATGAGAATAAACTTCATCAAATGTAATACCGCTTATTTCCTTCAAAATTTCAATAGATACCGGGGCACGGCCAAAAGAAAAAACTGACATTTGAGCGTTGGCTAAAAAGTTAGCTTCCGTCATCTCAAATACAGGCATTTTAAATCTGTCGAAAGCTTTTTTCAAACATAAATAATTTTCATGACTAACTTCAACAAAAATATCAAGGTCACCGGTTGTTCTTGGAAAACCGTGATAAATAACCGAGTAACCTTTCCCATTTATCTGTAAGAATGAAAACTTTTATCCATCCTTGGCGGAGAATTGAGGTTATAATTATAAGCCACGCTCTGTAAATAGGCAAAAACCTTTAATCTTTCTTCAAGGGTTAAATTGATATAGTTTTTAGATTCAGTTTGTATCTGCTTGAGATTATATGTTTTATGAACGCTTCTGTCTAACTTAAACATTATCAAATTTAAGAATTATTTTATGAATTGAAAAAGGTTAAATTATTAAATGCGTAACTTAGCTGATTATAAAATTCGATTATGGAAAAGTTTGATGTTACAGTTATTGGTTCAGGTCCGGGTGGTTATGTGGCAGCAATACGTTGCGCGCAATTAGGCATGAAAACAGCGATCATCGAAAGATATGCTACTTTAGGCGGCACGTGCTTAAATGTGGGTTGTATTCCTTCGAAAGCTCTATTGGATTCAAGTGAACATTTCCATAACGCTATGCATAATTTTAAAGAGCATGGTATCGATATCAACGAACCGAAAGTGAACATCAAACAAATGATCGAACGTAAACGCGGCGTTGTGAAAATGACCTGCGACGGTATCAATTTCTTAATGAAGAAAAATAAGATCACTGTTTTAACCGGACATGGTTCTTTCATCAATAAAAATACGATCGAGGTCGATGATGAAGGAAAGAAAACACAGATCGAAACTGCAAAAACAATTATTGCAACCGGATCAAAGCCGTCTTCATTACCGTTCATTCAAATAGATAAAAAAAGAATTATTACTTCAACAGAAGCGTTAGAATTAACTGAGGTTCCAAAACATTTGATCGTGATCGGCGGTGGTGTTATCGGATTAGAATTAGGAAGTGTTTACGCACGATTAGGTTCAAAGGTAAGTGTGGTTGAATATATGGATCGCCTGATCCCTGGAATGGATGCATCTCTTGGAAAAGAATTACAACGCATCCTGAAAAAGAATTTAGGCTTCGAATTCTTCCTGAAACATAAAGTAACAGGTGTGTCTTCTAAAGGAAAAGACGTAACAGTTAATGTTGAAAAAGCTGATGTTGAAAAAGTAGAAATAAAAGGTGATTACGTTTTAGTTTCTGTTGGTAGACGCCCTTACACCGATAATTTAGGATTGGAAAAAGCAGGAGTTAAATTAGAAGACAAAGGTGGAAGAATAGCGGTGAATGATCATTTACAAACGAATGTTGAAGGCATTTACGCGATCGGTGATGTAGTGAAGGGTGCGATGTTAGCTCATAAAGCTGAAGAGGAAGGTGTATATGTTGCTGAATTAATGGCCGGACAAAAACCGCATATGAATTATAATTTAATTCCTGGTGTAGTTTATACATGGCCTGAAATCGCAGCTGTTGGTTTAACTGAAGAGCAATTAAAAGAGCAAGGCAAAAAATATAAAACAGGAAATTTCCCTTTCAAAGCAAGTGGCCGTGCCCGTGCAAGTATGGATACAGATGGTTTCATTAAAGTATTAAGTGATGAAGCAACAGACGAAATTTTAGGCGTACATATGATCGGCCCGCGCGCTGCAGATATGATCGCTGAAGCTGTTGTAGCTATGGAATTCCGTGCCAGTGCCGAAGATATTGCACGTATTTGTCACGCCCATCCAACCTTTACCGAAAGCTTTAAAGAAGCCTGTTTAGACGCCACCGCCAAACGCGCACTCCATATTTAGAATGATTTCCCTCTCCTCACAGGAGAGGACGGTTCGCTTTGCGAACCGGGTGAGGTTTTCGGAGTAGATTCTCCATAGAAAAAACCTTTTTCACTCAGAATAATCCCCATTTGGCTCATTGAAGCTTGTAAAATACAAGGGACTTAGTTACATTTACTAGACTAAAAAACATCCACAAAATGAAATCTTTATTTTTCACAATTTGTTTCGTAGCTGCATTTGTTTGTAACGCTCAAAACGAAAAAATGGCAGTTCAGTTGCAATCAAAAAGCTGGTTCGTTACCGGAACCGTTGGCGATAACAATCCAATGATCTTTAGAACAACGACAGGCAAGATCCCGAGTGAATGGGAAGCAAGATTCTCAAGTACAGGAAGAATGTCAAGCTGCGCCGTTACTAAAAAGGATGAAGTGGATATGTTCGGTAATGCGGTTAAATCAGGTACTTTCTGGTGTGATTCAATGTATGTTTATAGTGTAAAAAATGACGTGGTGAGCATCATGAAATACGATAAAACGTTCCATTATAAAATGAAGCCATTGCCTGACAGCCAAGGCATAGAATTAGCTCCGGCCCCTAAAGACGATTCTAAATAGTAGTTATAGTTTTCCAGAAACCCCGCCTGTCATCCTGAGCTTGACGAAGGGCGGGGTTTTTTATTTTGTGACTTTTTGTTGAGCCTGTATTATGCTCTCAAAACTATCCATCATGAAAAAACTATTTATTTTAATTTTTGTAGTGACAGCTTCTGTGATGTTTTCCCAGGACATTAGGAATACCTTGTTAAGTGGCAAATGGTATGCGGAAGGCTACGTTGCTAAAAAGGAAATCAAATTCACAAGGAAACCTGTAAGTGACAAACAAGTTGCGACTGCAGAATTTTTGTCAACCGGAAAAATCAATTATTGTGATATGGCCGAAGAAACTTATTTCGACGCTGATGGCAATGAAAAGACGGAACCTGCAAAATTTCATTGTAGCACCATCGATGGTTATGAGATAAAAAATAATTTGATCCATATGTATTGGAATAATGTAAAGCATTGGTATTTTAAGATCGTGCAGAAAGGTGAAATGATCGACCTTATCCCAATAAAAGCTGAAGATTTCAAGTAAATACCGCTCATTTTAAGGGTTAAACCCTGTTAAATTTGTCCGAAAACAAGTCCTAAAATCCTTATCTTTGTGCTATGGCAAAAGCAGGACCCATAGTTTGTTCATTTTGTAACCGCGATAAGAAGGATGTAAAGATCCTGATCGCAGGTATCAGCGGACATATTTGCGATAATTGTATTTCGCAAGCCTTTAAAATGATCAGCGAAGAAGGTAATTCTGACGCTAAGCAAAAAGTTCAACAGGCATTAAATCTATTAAAGCCAAATGCGATCAAAACGTACCTGGATGAATATGTGATCGGCCAGAACGAAGCAAAAAAAGTAATGAGCGTTGCCGTGTATAATCACTTTAAGCGTATCGCTCATGCCTCGAACGATAAAGAAGAGATTGAGATCGAGAAATCAAACGTAATTTTAGTTGGTGAAACAGGAACCGGAAAAACATTAATGGCGCGATCTATTGCAAAATTATTGAACGTTCCTTTTTGTATAGCTGATGCGACTGTATTAACGGAGGCAGGTTATGTTGGTGAAGACGTTGAAAGCATCTTAACCCGTTTATTGCAAGCTGCAGATTACGATACTGCTGCTGCTGAAAGAGGAATTGTATTTATTGATGAGATCGATAAGATCGCGCGTAAGAGCGATAATCCAAGTATCACACGTGATGTGAGCGGTGAAGGTGTTCAGCAGGCGATGTTGAAATTATTGGAAGGGTCAAGTGTGAATGTTCCGCCTCAGGGAGGAAGAAAACATCCGGATGCAAAAATGATCCAGGTGAACACGAAAAATATTTTATTTATCTGTGGCGGCGCATTCGATGGCATTGAAAAGAAGATCGCGAACCGTTTAAATACACAAGCTGTTGGTTATTCTGCATCGGTTTCAGGTGATGAGGTTGACAGAAGTAATTTATTGCAATACATTTCTCCACAAGATTTAAAATCTTTTGGGTTAATCCCGGAGTTAATCGGCCGTTTACCAATTCTCACTTATTTACAACCTTTAGATAAAAAAGCATTGCGTGCGATCTTAACAGACCCTAAGAATGCTTTGATCAAACAATACAAGCACTTATTTAAAATGGAAGGTATTAAGCTTGAGATCGAAGAAGAAGTGTTAGAATTAATTGTAGATAAAGCGCTCGAATTTAAATTAGGCGCACGTGGTTTACGCGGCATTTGTGAAGCGATCATGCTGGACCTGATGTTTGATCTGCCAAGCAGCGAAAAAGCCCCAAAATCATTCACGATCAATTTAGATTATGCTATAGAAAAATTGAAAACCGCGAAGCTGAGCCATTTAAAGGCGGCCTGATTTATATTGAAATTCTATAAGGAAAAGTTCGTAGAAATACGAACTTTTTTATTTTATGCATATTCGCTAACTTCACCTTTAATTCTACGAACAACTAACTATAAATAAATATGGATTTTAAGAATTACAACTTCACTGTAACCGATCGTTTCATCCGTTACGCGAAAATAGATACACAATCAGATGCAGCTTCTCCGACTTGTCCGAGCACAGCAAAACAATTGAACCTGAGTAAAATTTTGGTTGAGGAATTAAAAGCAATGGGCATTAATGATGCTGAGTTGGATGCTAATGGTTATGTGTACGGAACCATTCCTGCAACAACTGCTAAAAAAGTTCCTGTATTATGTTTTTGTTCGCATGTGGATACAGCTCCGGATTGTACAGGCACAAATGTAGATCCGCAAATGCATAAAAATTATGACGGGAAGGATATTGTTCTGCCAAAAGACAAAACACAAATAATAAAAGTATCTGAGCATCCTGAATTAAAAAATCAAATTGGCAATGACATTATCACAACTGATGGAACAACTTTATTAGGGGCTGATGATAAAGCCGGTGTTGCAGAAATTATGGACGCTGCACATTTCTTAATGACACATCCAGAAGTGAAGCATGGGAAAATAAGAGTGCTGTTCACGCCTGATGAAGAGATCGGAAGAGGCGCTGATAAAGCAGATATGAGAAAATTAGGTGCTGAATTTGGTTACACATTAGATGGCGGAACAGCAGGTTCCTTAGAGAATGAAACTTTTAGCGCTGATATGGTTACTATTAAGATCAAAGGATTTCCAACCCATCCCGGTTACGCAAAAGATAAAATGCAGCATTCAATGAAGATCGCTGCACAGATCATCAATAAGATCCCAAAAGATAAAACACCTGAAACGACTGAGAAGAAACAGCCGTTCATCCATCCTGTTTCTGTGAATGGTGGTCTGGAGGCGGTTGAATTAAAATTCATTATCCGTGCTTTTGATTCGCCAACCTTATTGGTTCTCGAAGAAGAGTTAAAAAAGATAACTGCTGAAGTTGTTGCGCAATACGACAAAAGTTCATTCGAGTTTTCGGTTATTCAGCAATACAGGAATATGGGAGAAGTATTGGCGAAACATCCGCAAATAATTGATAATGCTTTAGAAGCTATAAAACGTACCGGTTTAAAACCAATGTTAGACAGTATCCGTGGTGGTACAGATGGTTCCCGTTTTTCTTTTATGGGAATGCCTTGTGCTAATATTTTCGCTGGCGAACATGGAATTCACAGTAAACAAGAATGGGTGAGTGTTCAGGATATGCAAAAAGCAGTTGAGACAATTGTGCATCTTGTTTCTATTTGGGAAGAGAAAAGTTAAATTTTAATGGTGGTTTCGACTACGCTCAATCACCGGATTTTTGAAAACGTGGTGACTGAGCGTAGCCGAAGTCACATTGAAAAGAAAAAATTGATCGGGTATAATCCTATAATTCAAAAGATAAAGCTGGCGGGAACAGAAGTTTTCGTTTTACGTCTTGACCTGATCCATCCGCTGATCAGCGGCAACAAATGGTTCAAATTAAAATACAATGTAGAGGAAGCCAGGAAACAAGGTTGTGATACCATACTGACTTTCGGTGGCGCATTTTCAAATCATATTCTTGCCACAGCGGTTGCTTGCAAAGAATTCGGATTTAAAAGTGTTGGTGTTATAAGAGGAGAAAAGGCATCCGAAACGAATTCAACTTTAAGTGAAGCAAAAAAACACGGTATGCAATTGGCGTTTGTTTCACGCGAAGATTATGATCTAAAAGAAAATGAAAATTATATTGAAGGCTTCAGGAATTGGTTCGGGAATTTTTATGTAGTTCCTGAAGGAGGAAATAACGAATTGGGAATTAAGGGCTGCGGAGAGGTGCTCCCAAAAGAAAATGATTTCGATATTATCTTTTGTGCTAGCGGAACAGGAACAACATTCAAAGGAATTGAAAGATCATTAAAGAAAGATCAAAAACTTTTCGGTATCAGTGTTGTAAAAGGCGTCGGAGAATTAAATTCACTTCCAAATATGATCTCCGATTATCATTTCAGCGGTTATGCAAAACACACAAAGGTACTTTTGGAATTTAAAAACGAATTTGAGAAAGAACATAACATCCCTTTGGACTATGTTTACACAGCTAAATTATTTTTCGCGGTAGATGACCTGATCTCAAAAAATAAAATTCCTGACGGTAAAAAAGTATTGGTGATCCATAGCGGAGGTTTGCAGGGAAACAAAGGCTACGAAGAGCGTTATCTTCTGATCCCTAACCGCAATGTAAATGACGCCCAGGGAAATGATTGTTTAGGATGAAATGCACTGCTGAAGGGAGTAGAAATGATCCTTGCAAAACCAAATCCAAACGCAACAGTAGTTGCCATTTTACCTTTCGAATCACATAATAAAAATCCTTGCTGGAACTGAACTGTATAAGCAGTGATGTTCGCTAAATTCACATCCGTCCCATATCTGAAACGCGGGCCAAAAAAGAATTTAGTGTGTGATTTGGATTCATAATAATAATTCAGATCCAGGCCGGTAATAAATCCAACATTCCGTCTTACTTTTTCACGGGTATTTACAATTGTGTCGTTTGAACTGTTTGGTATCAAAACCCGGGGATCATAGGTCAGGCTAAATGGAACAGTAACGCCCATTTTTTTATCCATGAATAAATGCTCGTAGGTGAATGTTAATCGTCCCCATATAATATCTATTGGTTGGAATCCAAAGATGTTATCTTTAAAATCTTTTTCTTTTTCTCGTATCGCTTCTTTTCTCTCTAATTCACGCGTGTATTTGTTCCTTGGCGGTGATGTTGAACGGTAACTGTCATTTCCGAAAACATACATCTCACCGGTCTTTAATTCGGCCATTAACACATCCGTTTTATCCAGGGTGAAAAGTGTTGAGGTGCTGTCCTTGTAATCAATAGTTAGAATATTGATGGAGATCACCTTGCATTTTATTTTTGTGCCGTTCTTTAATATCAATTTGTCCTGCGCAAAAGTATTCACACACACCAGTAGTGTCATTAAAAGCAATATGTGAAGTTTCTTTTTCATTAGTAGAACCTGTAACCAACGCACATCCCTAAATAAGCTTTCGGGAACGAACGTGTTCTTTGCGATCCGTTTTCGTTAAGCGCTTTTGAAATATCATCATCTTTATTCGTAAGGCCGAGGCCAAGAAATGCCCTGTAAGTAAAGAATGGCGTGATCCTGAATTGCAAACCATTAATGAGCAGCCCCGCGACTTGGAAATTATTCATGTTCTCCTGTTTGGTTCTTGTATAAATAATTCCGTTTAAATTTTCTTCCACTTCGGTTTCCCTGACATATTCGTAATGCATACACTTCACCATCACGCCGACGAAATATTGTGTTTTCCTTTTCGCTTGTGTGTAATAATTTATGCCAACACCGAGGTCATAATTCTTTTTGGAATTGCTGAGCGCTTGTATATACCGGTTAGTATAGTTGGTCTGGATATTTAAATTATAAGCACCCAAAAGTACAAGAGACAATCTGCTTTTTGCAATTTCACGGTCGTAGATCACAGCAATATCTGAATTCACCAAAGCGAGCCCGTTCAGGTAAATGCAATTCTTGTTACTGTAATGAAGTTCATAAGGTCCTTTCGGAATTTCTTTTTTAGGTAAAACAATTTCTTGTCCGGGTGGTAATATGGAAGCAGGTTCTTTGTTGATGATCTCTATAGTGCCATTCTGATACTCTATAAACAGGATATCTTTTTTATTAGCAACATACATAGGGCCATCCTGGTTATCAAAATTCTTATATCTTACAGTAGTAACATTTAACTCTTTAACAACAGCTTTAACTTTTGCGCCGTTGTTCAGGTAAATGATATCCTGGGATCTTACCAGGTGGAATAAGAAAACAAAAAACAGGAGCGACAGATATTTACCTCTGAGCATTCATTAAAATTACGGAAAATACCTATACTAAAAAAGCCTCCTAACAGTATTGTTGGGAAGCTTTTTAAGAATGAAATGTTAAAGGAATTAATTGGTCTTATACACCATTACGTTAAATACGTAAGGGTTGATACGCTTGATCTGCTCGCTACGCTTTACACTTTTTAAAGAATTCTTTTTAAGGTTAAGATTGAAAGCTTGTTCCTGATCTTTTAACTGTTTGTTAAAGGCATTGACTGTGCTGATGATCTGTTGTGAACGGATAGCAAAACCGGTCGCTTCAGCATTTGTGATCTTACCGCGAACCAAACCGATCACAGCGCCTTGTTCATCCAATAAAGGACCACCGCTATTACCCGGGTTAACCGGGATTGAGATCTGATACATGGTTGTATCGCTGTGATAGCCGCTTAAAGAACTTAAAGAACCTTCACCATAAACGATGTCTTTACGCGGGAATCCCAGTGTGAACACTTTTTCTCCAAGATCACAATTACGGTTACTGAATGCAAATGGAACATTCCACGTTTTGTAGACTTCGGTATTTTCAATTTGCAGAACAGCCACATCAATTTTAGGATCAGAGAAAACTAATTTTGTAGCAGTGCGTCCGGTATTACTGTTCTCAATAAAAACAGAATCCGCACCTTTTATCATGTGCAAGCTGGTGATGATATAACCTTTGTTATTGATCGCAAAACCTGTGCCTTCAAAATTAGCCGGAGCATATTTTGGTTTTTCAGTTGCATTTGAGATCGCTTCAACAATTCCGTCCTGTGTGTATTTTAATTCGCTCACCTCACGTTTCAGGTCAGTGATATCATTGTTTTGTTTAGTAAGAATGTATCCGCCCGTGCTGAATAAAGCTAAAGCAGAAAGAACCGCGATCAAACCAACACCTGCAGCCATAGCTACATTGCGGCCTAATTTTTTGGTAAAAGTATCCTGTTTAATAGAGATGATCTTCGCATCGTTGCCGAATTCTTTTTCATGAATGGCTTTTAATGCTTTACGTAATTCATTTCTCTCAGCGTGTTTGTTCAAAGCATCCACCAAAGTTTTATGTTCGTTGAATGCATTCGCAAAAACTTCGTCAGTTTTCAAATTGTTCTCAAACTCACTTTTTTGTCGGGCATTTAATTTCCCCAACAAATAATCATCAAATAGATCTGTATTCTTCATTTTATTTTTCCTTTCTTTATAATAAAGCGTATTTATTCTACTTTATTATTTCTCCTCTTTTATTTTTAATGATCCTGAAGTGTGCTTTGCTTTAGGATCATTTGTCAAAAAAATTCTTTTTCAATCGCTGCAGGCATTTATACTTCTGAGTTTTCGCGTTGTCTGAATTCGTGTAACCGAATTTCTCAGAGATCTCTTCCATGCTTAAATGACTAATGTAAAAATCAGTGATGATTGTTTTGCAGGGTTCTCCCAATTCATCCAGGCTTTTCGTCATTTTCAGAAGCGCTGCTTCTTTTTGCAAATGTTCGTTTATTTCTTCACTTACATCTACCAGTTCATCTTCATCGCCATTGCTTAATTTGGTTAAGTTGCTGTTATTTCTAAGCTGCTTTAACCATAAACGTTTAGCTATTGAATAGATGAACGTTTGCAACTGGCAATTCAGAACGAAATTCGGTTTTTGAGCATTTTCAAAGAGTACGATGATTGTCTCTTGGTAAATGTCCTGCGCCGCCTCACTGCTGCCACTGTTATTCACAACAATTTTAAGAACGATATTATAGTACTTTTTATACAGTGCCTTTAAAGCTGCTTCGTTGCCGGTCCTTAGTCCTTCAATAAATTCAGAGTCCGAAAATGCTTTGGCAGCCATAAAGCCTGTATAGATTAATACTGTTAAAAGGCAAAGGTAACCCAAAATTGAAGTAGGAATTACGATTGACGAGGTACGAAAAGGATAAATGTAAAATTTACTTATTGATAATCAATATGTTATGGAAAATATCCATTTTCTCCCAAATTTTAGGGTTACCAAAAGCTCGTTACGGTATAAATGATCAAATATTATAAACGTTTAAAACCCAATTTCATGAAAAAAGTATTGTCATTAATCGCTGTAGCTTTAGTAGCTACTTTTGTTGCTTGTGGTCCTTCTGCAGAAGAAAAAGCTAAAGCTGAAGAAGCTGCAAAGCGTACTGCTGATTCTATCGCGAAAGCTTTAGAAGCTAGCTTAAGTTCTGCTGTTAGCGAAGCTACTGCTCCTGCTGACTCAACTGCTGCTGCAACAACTGAAACTACTGCTCCGGCTGCTGAAGAAAAGCACTAATATTCTGTGTTAGTTAGTTAGAAAGAGAGGCCTTACCATAATGGTAGGGCTTTTCTGTTTTTAAGCGTTTTGTATCTAATAAATTTCTTTAACTTTAAACCGCAATAAAATCTATATCATGAAAAAGCTTGTTTCCCTGATCTTCATTTCTGCTGTTATTTTAACATCGTGCGGTCCTGCTGCCGAAGACCGCTTTCAAATGGATAGAATTGCTAAACGTATGTCTGATTCTTTGGGTCGTTTAATAGATAGTTCTTTAGCTGACCCAGGAAGGAACATCAATTTCACTGCACAGCCCGTAATAGCACCCCAACCTACAGCTGCTGCAACCCCAACTGCCAAGTAATTTTAGCGTTTTTATCAATGTTTTTAGGCTTATTCACGAATTAAGTCCCTAAATTTGTACCCTAAATTTTTATCATGAGCGCTACAGTAGAAAAAGTTATTGAAGCTTTAAAATATGTGGATGATCCGGACCTGAAAAAGGATATCGTGACGCTTGGCATGGTAAAGGATGTTGTTGTTGAAGGGAAGAACATTTCATTTACCGTAGTTTTAACCACACCGGCTTGTCCGATGAAAGATATGATCCACAATGCCTGCATGAATGCTGTTCTGCATTACGTGGATAAAGAAGCGAAAGTGAAGATCAATATGACCGCTAACGTGACGTCTAAAAAACCAAAAGACGAAACCACATTACGCGATGTAAAAAATATTATTGCTGTTGCATCAGGTAAAGGTGGGGTAGGGAAGTCGACCGTTGCAGCCAATTTAGCACTAGGTTTGGCAAAACAGGGCGCAAAAGTTGGATTAGTTGATGCTGATATTTATGGTCCGTCGCAAACTATAATGTTTGGTGTGGAAGGCGATATGCCCGGTTCTGCTGATTTCGGTGGTAAACCAAAAATGAAACCGGTTGAAAGTTATGGCGTGAAATTAAATTCCGTTGGTTTTATGGCAGGGCCCGGCCAGGTTATTGCTTTGCGTGGGCCAATGGCATCAAAAGCATTATCACAATTATTTTACGATACAGTTTGGGGTGAGTTGGATTACCTGATCGTTGATCTTCCTCCCGGCACAGGTGATATTCAAATTTCATTATGTTCGCAAGTTCCATTAACAGGAGCGATCATAGTTTGTACACCGCAGAATGTGGCTTTAGCTGATGCAAGAAAAGGAATTGCTCTATTTAATCTGCCAACCATCAATGTTCCTATTTTAGGATTAGTAGAGAACATGGCATGGTTCACACCTGCAGAATTGCCGAATAACAAGTACTACATTTTTGGTAAGGACGGCGTCAAGAATTTAGCTGAAGAATTAAATGTTCCGTTATTAGCCCAGATCCCATTGGTACAAAGTATCCGTGAAGGATCAGATGAAGGAAAACCTTCGGTGCTTGATGTGGATTCGGCTACCTCGAAGATCATGACAGAATTGGCACAAAATGCAGCACAGCAAATTGCGATCAGGAATGCTATGCAAACCACAGAAGTTAATCAGGTAACAATATAATAGTATCTTTGATCATGCACGAATTACACCAACGAGTAGAGGACGCATTACAAAGCATCCGTCCGTACCTGGAAGCAGATGGCGGCGATGTGGAGATCGTTGAGATCACGGAAGACAATATTGTAAGATTGGAATTAAAAGGAGCTTGTAAAACCTGTAATATGAGTCATATGACCATGCGTGCCGGAATAGAAGAAACAATTAAAAAATCCGTACCGGAGATCAAAGGCATTGAATCAGTAACAGTTTAATATCCCCAAACCCAATTCATATTATTTTTTATGAAACTCGTTGATAAATTATCACAAAGCAAAAAACCACTTTTTTCTATCGAGATCCTTCCGCCCTTAAAGGGGAAAAGCATTCAAAGCATTTACGATGCGATCGATCCCCTGATGGATTTCAAACCTGCTTTTGTGGATGTAACTTATCACCGTGAAGAATATATTTACAAAAAACGTGAAGGCGGTTATCTTGAAAAAGTAAGCATCCGTAAACGTCCGGGTACAGTTGGGATTTGCGCGGCGATCATGAATAAATATGATGTGGAGGCGGTTCCTCATATCATTTGCGGTGGTTTTACAAGAGAAGAAACCGAGAATGCCCTGATCGATCTTCAGTTCTTAGGAATTGATAACGTGTTGGCCTTACGCGGCGATAGTATCAAAACTGAACCAAGTTTCGTTCCCGAACCGGGAGGACATCATTATGCGTTGGATCTTGTACGCCAAATTTCAGATATGAATAAAGGTAGTTACCTGGATGAAGAAATGAAAGATGCAGCCCCGACTAATTTCTGTGTTGGGATCGCCGGTTATCCTGAAAAACATTTTGAAGCACCGAACATGAACAGCGATATGAAATGGCTGAAAGCAAAAGTGGATGCAGGCGCTGAATATATTGTTACCCAAATGTTCTTCGATAACTCAAAATATTTCGAATTTGTTGAGCTATGTAAAAAGAGCGGCATCAACGTCCCGATCATTCCGGGATTAAAAATGCTTAGCACTAAAGCACAAATAAAATCTTTACCAAAGATCTTCAAGATCGATATCCCTCATGATTTTTACGAAGCCCTTGAAAAATGTAAGGACGACAAAGAGGTCAAACAAGTTGGCATCGATTGGTGCATTGCCCAATGTAAAGAATTAGTGAAAGCTAATGTCCCTTGCCTGCATTTTTACACAATGGGCACCAGCGAAACTACCCGTAGGGTGGCGAAGGAGATCTTTTAAGTAAAGCTGTCACTTTTTTATATCAGGTATTTTTCTGCCCTTTTTAAGGGGAGACAGTCTTATTCCGCTTTTGCGGAACAGGCAGAAGGTCGGCTTTAACACTACACTGTTAATTTCTATGATCTTCTTCCTAAAAACGGACTTATATACAAGGTAACTTAGTATCATGTCAGATACACTTGCCAAACGCCGTTTAAAAACTTCTTCCATCACCGTTGTAGTGAGTTTAGCATTAGTCCTGTTCATGTTAGGATTATTAGGTCTGGTGGTTCTGAATGCAAGTAAGTTATCGAATCACATCAAAGAAAATATAGGCTTCCAGGTTATTTTAAAAGATACAGCTACCTCCGCGCAGGTCGATGCATTGCAACAGGAAATTTCGGCATCTGCTTTTGCAAAAAGTGTTACCCATACTACAAAAGAACAAGCTGCTGAAAAATTAAAAGCTGACTTAGGCGAAGATTTTGTTTCGTTCCTGGGATACAATCCTTTATTATCTTCTCTCGATGTAAAATTAAATGCAGATTACGCTAATGCCGATACTTTAATGGGAATAGAAAAAAATCTCCTGCAAAAATCTTATGTGAAAGAAGTTGTGTATCATAAAGACATGATCAAACAAGTGAATGAGAATGCGAAAGTAGTAAGTTTGTACATTTTAATTTTCAGCGGACTCTTATTGATGGTTGCGATCGCTTTAATTAATAACACCATTCGTTTATCAATATACTCGCAGCGTTTTCTTATCCGTACTATGTATCTGGTGGGTGCAACCAGAACGTTCATCAGCAAACCATTTATTTTTAAAGGCATTCGCCAAGGCGTAATCGCAGGGATTTTAGCCGGTGCTTTATTGGCAGGATTCTTAGTAGTAAGTACAAATTATATCCCTGATCTCTTGCAACTGCAGGATGAGAACATGCTGGCGCTTTTATTCGGCGGTATAGTTCTTTTAGGTATTTTTATTTCGAGTATCAGTGCGATGTTCTCGGTGATGCGCTATCTCCGTCTTAAAACCAGCGATCTTTACTTCTAACTACTACTCACTGCCTACTGCCACTGCTCACTGCCTTTCCTTCTTGCTATAAAAGAATTATTTCTCAAGTCAGGGCGATTATATTTCATCGGCTGATCAGTGTTGAGGTCGATCAACTCGCAGCCTGCGTTTTCTAAGATGGCTTGTCCGGCTGCTGTATCCCATTCCATAGTTGGTCCGTAACGCGGGTATTCATCGGCGATGCCTTCTGCTACCCAACACATTTTAATACTGCTTCCGGTATTCACAATGTTTACCTGTCCGTGCTTTACTTTTTTCTCTTCAATGTAAGTGTAGATCTCTTTGCTGAGGTGCGAACGGCTGGCTACCAGGGTATAAACTTCCGGATACGAATGCGCAGGTAATTTTTTTCCTAATAATATCAAACGCTCTAAAGTAAAAGTATGCAGGTCATCAAGAACAGGAATCAGATCATGCCTTGTAATTTTAAAGCTACCGGTTCCTTCCGCTGCAAAATACAGATCTTTAAATACCGGAGAATATATCACGCCGAGTATTGACCGGTTATTTCTAACCAAAGCAATATTCACTGTAAATTCTCCATTACGTTTCACAAATTCTTTGGTGCCATCTAGCGGATCAACGATCCATAATTCCTGTAATGGTTTTCTTTTCTCGTAAGTAAAATGTTCGCCTTCCTCAGACAGGACCGGAATATTTGTGTCACTTAAAAAAGAAACAATCTTATCACTTGCATTTTGATCGGCTTGGGTTAAAGGCGTATCATCCGATTTATACTCAACTTCAAAAGCTGTATCATAAATTTTCAGGATCTCTTTACCTGCCTCAACCGATGCAAGAATGGCTTTGAAAAGTAAATTATTTAATGTCTTAGCGATAAAAATAGTATAAAATAAAAACTACTGCCAACTGCTTACTGACTATTGGCTACCTGACTCTTCGCCCGCCACATCATGAATAGTCCTATCAGCACAAATGGAATACTTAAAATTTGCCCCATGTTCAATAACATATCCGCTTCAAAAGCTTCCTGAACTTCTTTTAAGAATTCGACCAATATCCGTTGTGTAAAGAATAAGACACACATCAGACCAAACATAAAGCCGGGAGCAAAACGATCACGTTTATTTTTCCATAACCAATACATCAATATAAAAAGGAATAAACAAAAAACAGCTTCGTACAATTGTGAAGGATGACGCGGAACATTATCAATGGTTGTAAAAATAAATGCCCATGGAACATTGGTAGGTGTACCAATAATTTCAGAGTTCATTAAATTTCCGAAACGGATCAGCATGGAAGCTAAAGGAACAACAACAACAATTTTATCGAACAACCATAACCAGCTTTCTTTTGTTTTGCGGCAATATAACCACATTGCCATTAAAATACCGATTGCGCCGCCATGACTTGCTAAACCACCTTCATAAACTTTTAAAATATCGATAGGGTGTGATAAGTAATACTCCGGATCGTAAAATAAACAGTGCCCTAAACGCGCACCCAGGATCGTTCCTACAATAACATAAAGTGTCAAAGTATCTAATTCTTTTTCAGTACGGCCTTCAGTGCGGTAAATGCGGTTCATTATAAAATGACTGCCGATAAAAGCAAGGGCCCACATCAATCCGTACCAGCGGACAGGCCAGTCAATTCCCGGAATTGTAAAAATATCAGGGTCAGGATTCCAATGAATGAATTGTGAGAGCATAAAAAGAATTAATTCTTGTCTTTTGTTTTCGGCAGATCTATTTTTGTTTCAATAGAAACAGTTTCTAATTTTTCAGGAGCCGATTCACTGAAAGCATTTTTCCACTGCAGGATATTATCCTTTTTACTATCACTCATATAAGTAAAGCCAACCAAACGATCCTCTTTTTTCACGAAAGCAAAAACCCGTTCCTTTTCTTTTTGATTTTTAAATTCGGCTCCCGTTGCAGATCGTAATGTCGCTAATTGAGGATTCAAGAGGCCGATCTTATCACCCATATACCTGACCTTATATTTGATCATGATCTCGTGCCCGTCTTTATCGTAACTATCTAATTCCAGTTTAAAATTACCTATAGTTAACTCTTCCTGCGGAGGCAATTGCATATCAGGAGCCACATTTATCTCTTCTGTTTTACAGATGTAAAAGCCGTTAACTTTGAAAGTGGTCTTGTCTGTTTTTAAATTATCGCCCTGAATATCGATCACTTTTGCTTCCTGTTGATGCGGCGGGATCACCATCCACCTGTCCTTAGAGAAAACTTCTCCGGCCGGCGTTGAAAAACTGCATTCCGTTGGTTTGATCACTAATGCTTTATCAGTATAATTTGCCACCTTGATCTTTGCCTTGATCAGATCCGCCTCCGAAATAGCGTTGGTCAATGTGATCTTCCCGCTTGGCGTCTCTACACTTGCATCTTCAAAGAAAATAGTTCCAACTTTGAGTTTTTCCTGCGAGTAAACCGCTGAAATAAAAGCCAGAGTTATAAACGAAAAAGATAAAAAATGTTTTTTCAAAGCAGGTAATTGTAAAAATTAATCTTTATTCTTTGCTTTGGTCTTCTTCTCATCCATTTTTACAAGAAAAGAAACCGCGCCTAATTTCTCAGGTACACCTTCGCTAAAGGCTTTGTTCCAGACTATGGCAGTTTTAGTCTTGCCGTCATTGGGGAAAACAAAATCTACAGTAATAGTTTCTTTTTTGTTGAATGATAAGATCTCGCCATCTGCTTTCTGATTTTTCAATTCCTCACCCGAAGTTCCTTTGATCGTTACCAAAGCCGGATCTAACAAACCAACTTTATCGCCCACATATTTAACAATGTAACGGATCCTCACTTCAGGCCCGTCTTTTCCCCATTCAACCAATTCTAACTTAAAATTACCCACATAAATTTCTTTTTCCGGGGGCAGAACTGCATTCGGGGCTACAGCGATCTCCGATGAATTACAAATATAAAAACCGCCGATCTTAAAAACCGTTTCTTTTGTTTTCAGGTTCTCTCCTTTTATATCAACTGATTTTGCTTCATTATGATGTGGTGCTATCACCATCCATTTATTCTTCGAAAAAACTTCTCCCGTAGCCGTAGTATAACTACACTCGTCACGTTTAACTAAAAGTGCTTTGCCTGTTTTGTTCTCGATTTTGAGGGAGCCGGTCATAAGCGCATCTTCCGCGATAGCATCCAAAAAGGAAACTTTGGCATTAGGGGTCTCAACGGTATTATCTTCAAAATAAACAGTTTTGTATTTTATCTTTTTTTGCGAAAAAGAAAGAAAACTGCCGAGTACTAAAATGAATGTGATAGATCGTTTTGCTTTCATGGCGATTGTTTTGTCAAAAATAAGGTATAATTTTTACAAATAATATCAAGGTTTAAGGTATTTTTGCCTTTAACAATGATCAATGCCGCGATATTTGCCTCAGGGGAAGGGACCAATGCAGAAAACATTATTAAGTACTTTACAAACGACCCCCGTATCAGGATAAAGCTGGTCATTACAAATAAAGATGATGCAGGAGTGGTAGCAAGGGCAGAAAAATACAGGAAAAACGTCCAGATCATAGGGAAAGAAGCACTTAACAATTACAGCGATAAGATCATAGAATTTCTTCGTACAGAGAAGATCGACCTTATCATTTTGGCTGGTTTTTTGTTAAAAATCCCTGAAGCCTTCGTAAAAGCGTTTCCTGACAGGATTGTGAATATTCATCCGGCTTTACTCCCGAAATACGGCGGAAAAGGGATGTATGGGATGAACGTACATAAGGCAGTGATCGAAAATAAAGATACTGAAAGCGGAATTACCATTCATTTTGTAAATGAAGAATACGATAAAGGCAGGATCATTTTACAGGAAAAATGCAAAGTGGACAGTAATGATACAGCCGAAACATTAGCACAAAAGGTACGGGAGTTAGAACATCAACATTTTCCGAAAGCGATCGAAAAATTGCTTTAGTTTTAATTATTTAATAGTTTAGTTACATGCAAAAATTAGTTTTCTTTTTTCTTTTCTGCAGCAGCATAATGTTGGCTCAGCGCGGAACTTGTAAGATCACAAAAACTACACCTGAAGCGAGTGGTAAGACTAAAATTACCTTCAGGTTCATTGGCCCAAGCGGGAAACCTGCTGCCAGTCATTTGGCTTTTAAAATGGATGGCGACACCATTATTCAGCCGAAAATTGATAAAAAAACAGGCTTATATGTAATGAATGTAACTCCCGGAAGTCATACTTTTAATTTTTATGTGAAATTCTGGTACGATGTGGATTCAGCTCCTATAACGATTAAACCAAAGACCAATACTTTCATCGCAGTGAAATTTGAGGCGAAGGAAATTGGCGGGGAAGCCGTAAAGTAGTACCAATTATCACCAAATTCCCCTTATCTTTAAGGTTACCATATGGCGAAAAAGAAAAAACAGCAAAAAAGATATTTATTCGAAGAAATTCTTGCATTTCTGCAACATAATTCCGGAAAATCATTTAACTACAAACAAATAGGCGCTGCCATGGAACTGAATACTGAAGGTGAGCGCCTGGAGTTAATGGAATCCTTAAGTGCACTTGTAGGAAAGGGTTTGATAAAAGAAGTTGATACCGGGAAATTCGAATTCAAAGACACGAAAACACAATTAACAGGAACAATTGATTTCACGCAGCAAGGAACAGCATTTGTGACTGTAATGGGCGAGAATGACGATATTTTTATTCCTTTCAAAAAAACAAAGGATGCATTGCAGGGAGATCTTGTAAGAATAATTCTTTTAGGCCGCCGTACCGGGAAACGAAAAGAAGGTGAAGTAGTGGAAGTAATGAAGCGGATCAAAACTGAATTCGTTGGTACAGTAAAGATCCTTCCGAAATTTGCTTTTGTAGTTCCTGATGGAAATAAAATTCATGTTGATTTTTTTGTGCGCCTGGATGATATTGGTGAAGCTGAAGACGGGCAAAAAGTTTTAGTCCGTTACAAAGATTGGAAACAAGGCGATGCAAATCCCATCGGGGAAATTATAAGTGTATTTGGAAATCCCGGTGAACATAAAACCGAAATGAACGCCATCATGGCTGAATACGGTTTGCCTGAACATTTCCCGGATGAGATAGAAGCTGCGGCAAAAAAAGTGCCTACTGAGATCACAGATAAAGAAATTGCAAAGCGCAGGGATTTCAGGAAAGTTCTTACAATGACGATCGATCCTCACGACGCAAAAGATTTTGATGATGCTTTGTCGTTGCAAAAATTAGATAACGGGTTTTGGGAAGTCGGCGTTCATATTGCCGATGTTTCCCACTACATAAAACCACATTCAACTTTAGATAAGGAAGCAGTAAACCGCGCTACTTCAGTTTACTTGGTGGATCGTTGTATCCCGATGCTGCCTGAAGTGTTAAGTAATTTTGCCTGCTCACTTCGTCCTAAAGAAGAAAAATATTGTTTTAGTGCAGTGTTCCAGTTGGATGATGATGCAAAGATCCACGATCAGTGGTTTGGAAAAACGGTTATTTACAGTGACAAACGTTTTGCTTACGAAGAAGTTCAGAAAATAATTGAAACGGAAGAGGGCGAATTCAAAGATGAGATCATGATTCTTGATCGTCTTGCAAAAAAATTGCGAGCTGACCGTTTAAGAAAAGGTTCTATTGTATTTGATAAGGCAGAAGTGAAATTCCATTTGGATGAGGAAGGAAACCCAATGGGCGTTTATTTCAAAACACAACAGGATGCACATAAACTCATTGAAGATTTCATGTTATTGGCCAATAGGAAAGTAGCTGAATTCTTAAGTACACCTGAAGGAAAGCAAGCGCCGAACCCTAAGAACAAAAAAGAAAGCCCGGTTTGTGTATATCGTATCCACGATGTGCCGAACGAAGAAAAAATGCTGGAGTTCAGTAATTTTGTTGCCCGTTTCGGTTACCAGGTAAATACAACGGATAAATCAAAAACTGCTCAATCCATTAATAAATTATTAGTGGACGTAAAGAATAAAAAAGAACAAGGCATGATCGAATTGCTCGCAGTTCGAAGTATGCCTAAGGCTGTTTACACCACAAAGAATGTTGGCCACTACGGTTTAGGATTTGATTACTACACACATTTCACTTCACCTATCCGGCGTTACCCCGATGTAATGGTGCACCGTTTGTTAGAGGCGAGATTGAACAGAGTTACTTATTCGAACAGGGAAGATATTGAATTGTTATGTAAGCATTCTTCCGAAATGGAACGTGTTGCTGCAGAAGCAGAACGCGCTTCTATTAAATATAAGCAAGTTGAATATATGTCTGATAAGATAGGTCAAATATTCAAAGGTACGATCAGCGGTGTTACAGAGTGGGGGATCTTTGTTGAGATCATCGAGAATAAATGTGAAGGATTGGTCCGCTCACGTGAGATGAATGATGATGTATATATTTTTGATGAAGATAATTACCGCTACGTTGGCAGGCACAAAGGAAAAATTTACGCTTTGGGCGATACTGTTTTTGTGATCGTGAAAAAAGCGGATCTGCTGAAGAAGCAATTAGATTTCGGTTTCATGGATTCAGAAATTGAGATCGCAAGTGAAGATCAGCCGGGCGCCAGGAAAAAAAATAAGCATCACGGACATCACGATCAAAATAAAAATAATCCTCAGCAAAGAGACCGCGGTAAAAAGAAAAAACGCAGAAGATAAATGTTCGAAACCTTAGAGCATATCGATAGAACGATCCTTCTTGCCATTAACGGGGCGCACCATCCTGTCCTGGATTCTTTTTTCTGGGCCGCTTCTGCTGAATGGATCTTTGTTCCATTATGGCTTTTGGTAATATGGTATATCTATGTGAAAAAAGGAATGAAGTACCTGGCAACTTCAATGGTATGTATAGGGCTCATCATTTTATTTTGCGATCAATCTACTAATATCGTAAAGCATTCTGTTAAGCGTTATAGGCCTACGCACAATTTAGAGATAAAAGATAAGATACATGTAGTGAATGATTACCGGGGCGGACCATACGGTTTTTTTTCAGGGCATTCTTCTAATAATACTGGTGTTGCAGTATTTTTATTTTTGGTTTTAAGTCAGTTGAAGAACCGTTACCGGTACTGGATCTTCATTTTCCCTCCGATCATTGAATACAGCAGGATGTATCTCGGCGTTCATTACCCCAGCGATATTCTGGTGGGTACTTTGGATGGGATTTTGTTCGGCATTATTTTTTATAAATTTTTCGAATATTTAACAGTAAAGTGGAAAGTTGAAAAAGCTGTTTAATGTCATATTATTTTTTATTGCAGGTATCAGTGCAGCCCAGCTTCCTGAAACGGACCTTTGGCTTTTTAAATTGAAAGCAGAAAATAAAAAGTTAATTTTGGGAGAAGGAAAGAACATCACCGGTCGCAAAGGCTACGACAACCAACCGTTTTTCACGCCTGACGGGAAAAGCATTTTATATGTCAGTATCCGTGAAGATAACCAGGCAGATGTTTACCGTTATGATCTGGGAAAACAACAGGCGTCCCGGTTAACTAAAACAAAAGAGAGCGAGTATTCCCCTAATTATACCCCGGATGGGAAAAGTATTTCCTGTGTTGTGGTGGAAGGGGATTCAACGCAGCGTTTATGGTTGTATAATTTAGATGGCAGCGTAAAGAAATGTTATAACGAAGGAATTGATTCTATTGGTTATTATTCGTGGCTCACGAATGATACCTTGTTGTATTATAAATTAACAGAACCTCATTCTTTACGCATGTATATTGAAACCGGTAAGGCAGATAAATGGTTATGTAATTCACCCGGCAGGGCATTCAAACATGTAGAAGGGAATAATTTTCTTTATGGAATCAAAGATTCTGTTTCTGTCCAATATAGATATTACGAACCGGTCCTGAGAAAAAGCACTGAGTACGCGAATCACAAGAGTAAGAGTGAGGATTTTGTATGGAATAAAACGTACGGCTTGGTAAAATCGGAAGGAGTTCAGATTCTCAGGTTCAATGCACTTGATAAGAAATGGGAAGTGTTATTCGATTTCACTTCGGCCGGGATAAAAAAGATCACCCGTTTTGCATTTGACCCGAAAAATAAGAACATTGTAATAGTAGATAATAATTAATGTTATACGAAACTACCATTGATGGTCTGTTGTTCTCCAACAATAAAGAGCTGTTGCAGGTGGATGTTATTTTCAATTATTTGCATCACGAAAGTTATTGGGCACAGGGAATCCCTCTTGAAGTAGTAAAAGATTCCATAACCGGCAGTGTTTGTTTCGGAGTGTATAAAGACAATAAGCAAATAGCTTACGCAAGAGTAATTACCGATAACGCTACGTTCGGATATTTAGCTGATGTGTTTGTTCTTGAAGAATACAGGGGAGAAGGTATCTCAAAACAACTCATGGCATTCATCATGACTTACCCGCCCTGTAAAAAATTCAGAAGGATGATGCTTGCAACAAAAGATGCACAAGGATTATACGAGAAATTCGGGTTTAAGAATTTAGCTTTTCCTGAACGCATCATGGAAATCAAAGCTTTCGAAAATTATAAAAAGAAGTGATCGTATTCAGTCTATACTTTTTAGCGCTGTGTTTTATAATTTACAGAACACATTTCTTTGGTATTTTCAAAGATGAGATCCTGAACCGAAAATTTATTCTAACAGCGTTCGTTATCAAGATCTCTTCATTAGCTGCGTTCTATATCGTGTACATGAGATTGTATGGAACAATTTACTATTCCGATACAGGTAATTTTTTCAGGGATTCGGGTGTGATCAACAGAATAGCTTTCTCAAATTTCGGAGAGTTTGCAAAATTGATATTCGGTTTTCAACAGGACGGGGAAGGTTCTTATATTTTCAAATTCCTCGAACCAACTACCACTTGGGATAAAGCAACAGATGAAGTTCTCTATAACGATAATCGTTTGGTGTTACGTTTACATGCGTTGATCCATTTTATTTCTTTCGGAAATTATTTCATTCACGCGCTCTTTAGTTGTTTCCTTTCGTTTATCGGTATCAATTGGATCTACAAAACTTTCAAAGACAAATTCCAAAGCAAAGAAATCTATTTTTATCTCATTTGGATCTTATTCCCGGGTGTTTGGTTCTGGACCTCCGGTGTTTTTAAAGAAGGCCCAGCTCTTTTTGTATTGGGAATGCTTTTGATCTCATTGAAAAGAGTTGTCGCCCAAAGGAAATACGGCTTTAAAAATCTGTTAATGTTATTCATCGCATTGCAATTAAGCGTTGCATTCAAATCGTATTTAATGTTGCCGGTGTTGATCGCTACCATAGTTTTCTTTGGTGTCAAGAACAGAACGGATAAAAAGATCGGGCTAAAATATGCCGGCATATTACTGATCGTTTTTCTTATCTTGAATTTAACCATGCAGTTTGTTTTCAATAAAGATGCAGTTAAGCTTCTGGCAGAACGTCAGCGGAATTTCATGGATGTTTCTCATGGAGGCTTATTCTTAGTGAATGAAGAAAAATTCATCCGTACCGAATTTGATTATTCATTAGTGGAAATTGATTCAACACAAAAACCGGTACTTGCAAAACTAAAACCCGGCATTCAGTATATGTATTTTATGCAAACGGACATGCTCGATACATTATATGAAAAAAGCAATACAGATACAGCCTGGTATCCTTTGTCGTATGTGATCCCCAAATCAAATACCACATTTCAACCTGCTATCCTTGTAAAAGATTGGTTGTCGTTCTTAATTGCAATTCCTTATTCACTTTACATCGCCGCCTTCAAACCGTTTTTCCTTGATGCCCGCGGTACGATTGATAGAGTTACTTCAATAGAAAACCTCATTCTTTTGTTATCACTGCTATGGTTTATTTATAACGGAATAAAAAACGGCTTCCGGGATCCTCATTACGTTTATTTCTTAAGCATTGTTATTATGGTGCTTGTCATCATTGGTATAACTTCCCCTAACCTCGGGGCAATGGAAAGGTACAGGGCCCTTGTAGTGCCTTTTGTATTGCTAACAGCCCTGTTAAGCAGTACTATAAAAGACCATTCCAGACTCAGCAATTTGTTCAAAAACTGATCGGAATTCAGGAATAAAACTTTATCTTTAAAGCTTAAGTTTTATTATGAAATGAGCATGGGGGATCTCGAAATTAACAATACTGTTAGAGACGAATTCCATGTGACTTTAAAGAGCTGTTAAAAACACATGAAATTATTCCGTAAGAAACCCGTTGTTGAAATTGGTTTGGATGAATCACCTCACGAATCTTTACATAAAGTTCTGAGTGTGCGCGACCTTACTTTTTTTGGTATCGCAGCAATTATCGGTGCAGGAAGTTTCAGTAGTATTGGTTCTGCTTGTTTCAGTGGTGGTCCCGGTGTAATTTTTCTTTTTATTATTTGTGCTGTTGCCTGTGGTTTCACAGCTATGTGTTATGCTGAGTTCGCTTCACGTGTTCCGGCTTCAGGAAGTGCTTATACTTATGCTTACGTTTCTTTCGGTGAAGTTTTCGCCTGGGTGATAGGTTGGGCTTTATTAATGGAATACTCCATCGGAAACATTTATGTCGCCTTTTCATGGAGTGGTTACTTTACAAATCTCTGCGATGGATTTGGTTTGCATCTCCCCGAATGGCTTACGATCAATTATTCGGAAGCAAGAACTGCATTTAAAGACAATGTGGCGGGTGAAGGATTATCTGCATGGTTGTCTGCACCTGAATTAGGAGGAGTAAAACTTATTTTCGATCTCCCGGCTGTATTCATCAATATCATTGTGACCTGGTTAGTTTACGTTGGAACGAAAGAATCCCGTAACGCAAGTAATATCATGGTGATGATAAAACTCGCGATCATTGTTTTAGTAATTGTTGTTGGTGCGTTTTATATTGACATTGATAACTGGTCGCCTTTCATGCCAAATGGTTTTGGTGGAGTAATGGGCGGAGTAGCAGCAGTATTCTTTGCGTATATCGGATTTGATGCTGTTTCAACTTTAGCTGAAGAGAGTAAAAACCCGCAACGTGATCTTCCGCGTGGCATGATCTACTCATTAGTGATCTGTACGGTTGTATTCGTTATCCTCGCTTTAGTTCTTACCGGAATGGTTTCGTATTCCGAATTAAATGTGTCAGATCCTTTAGCAGAAGTATTCTCGAAGAAAGGTGTGAAGTGGATGTTGTTCGTTGTTTCTATAGCCGCTGTTGTAGCGATGACGAGTGTAATACTTGTTTTTCAAATGGGACAGCCGCGCATCTGGATGAGCATGAGCCGCGATGGTTTGTTGCCAAAAAAATTCGCAAATATTCATCCCAAATATAAAACACCGGGCTTTTCAACGATCATGACAGGTTTAGTGGTTGGGATTCCAATATTCTTCACGAACCCGAAATTCGTATTGGATTTCACTAGTATAGGAACTTTATTTGCTTTTGTCCTGGTTTGCGGAGGTGTTTTAACTTTACCAAGAAAAGAAAAAGAACCGGGGAAATTTCATCTCCCTTTCATAAATGGAAAATTCATTGTGCCGGCGATCATCCTGTTAACTTTTATTCTGATCTTTTCATTCAATCCGCATTTCTTAAGCGAGCAATTCAATATTTCCGGCGATAACGCAGCGAAAAATATTCCGATGATCGTTTTTCTTTTGTTGTGTATCGTTATGGCGGTCCTTTCGTTCATGAAAAATCTTTCGTTGATACCGGTGTTGGGATTATTATCCTGCTGTTATTTATTAACCGGCATGGAAGCTTCTAACTGGATCTGGTTCGGCGCATGGTTGCTGATCGGACTGGTTGTGTATTTAGCTTACGGTTACAGAAAAAGTCTTTTAAACAATTAATTATGATCGCGCTTGTTACAGGAGCCACTTCAGGTATAGGAAAAAGCACAGCAGAAATTTTTGCTAAGAATGGTTATGATGTAATTGTCACTGGTCGCCGTGAAAAGCGTTTGGCTGAACTAAGAAAGCAGCTCGAAGCAAAATATAAAATAAAAGTTCATTCGCTGTGTTTCGATATCCGTAAATTACCGGAAGTAGAAAAAGCGATCGCTTCTTTAACAAACGAATTTAAAAAGATAGATGTGTTGGTGAATAACGCTGGCTTAGCCGCAGGTTTATCAGCTATTCAGGATGGAAACATTGATCATTGGGAACGAATGATCGACACGAATATCAAAGGCCTGCTTTACATTACTAGACAAGTGAGTAAGCTGATGATCGAAAATAAAAAAGGACATATCATCAACGTTGGCTCCATTGCAGGGAAAGAAGCTTACGCGAATGGAAATGTATATTGCGGAACGAAACACGCGGTGGATGCTTTGAATAAAGGTATGCGCATAGACCTTTTGCCACACGGCATAAAAGTATCGGCAGTAAATCCGGGAATGGTGGAAACAGAATTCTCTGTAGTACGTTTTGATGGAGATGAGAGCCGTGCAAAGAAGGTGTATGATGGGTTTCAGCCTTTGACGCCTGATGATGTGGCGGAAACGATTTATTGGATGGCTTCACGTCCTGCTCATGTCAATATCAATGATGTGATCATCATGCCGTCTGCACAAGCGAATTCAACCACAGTTAAAAGAAACTCATAGGTGCCGCCGGACTTAGATAAAAGATCAATGGAACAAGATATAAATACAATATCTCCGGTTCGTTTATCATTAGGTCTTAGCAGTATGCTTAAAAGCAGGCCCATACTTTTTATTTTTCTTTTTCTCCTGGGTGCAATTGGTTTTTCAGAAAATCCGCCTTTGTTTAAATACGCCTCAAAAGCAGGCGAATCCCGTTTAATACGGACGCGCCTGATGATCGCACCTGTGATCAGTTTCTATAAGATCAATAATAATCATGCAACGACACCAAGACAAAAAATGTCAGGACTAGTTAGCTTGCGCGAAGAGGTCCGTTTGTCGTGGAAACACAATATGTTCTTTTTATTCGGAGTGGAATATATGGTGCATGGTATGAATTTCGATTCGTATTATTTTAAACCGGACAGTATTCAATTATACGATGGTGAAATGACCTATCAGTATCACTTGTACATGCATGAAATTGATTTTCCTGTACAAGTAAAATTATGTTTCAATCACGAGAATAATGCTATCTGGACACCTTATTTCATCGCAGGATATCATTTCAGAACTTTACTCGATGCTAATTTAAAAGTGAAACAAGATGGCGAGACAGTTCACAAAACTTACGAAGTTGTCACTTTCAAAAATCAGTTGTTTTCCAAACGCAACAATCCATTTGTAAGTGTAACTTTAGGTTTGCAAAAAAATAATTTAAAGACCTACAAGAATTGCATCTTCGCTGAGATCACTTACCGTTATGGTTTCTCGCCGTATTTATTGAAAGATTCTTTCACTGCGTCTTCGCTCTTCATTACAGGTAATCACCTGACAATAGGATTGGGATTTAAATTTTGATCTCCTGAACTTCCCCGTTTCCTTACAGGAGAGATGTCTGCTAGTTTTTTGTAGGCATGTCGTTAAGATATTTAACAGACCTATTAATTTTACCTGTAGAATCGTAATAATGCCAAACTCCTTGCTTCATATTGTTTTTATATTCACCTGATTCAATTATTAAAGGGGGCTCGTGTTCTTTTCTATTAATATGATCTCTTACTTCCCAATAGCCTTGTTTAAATCCATTTTTATCTGTTAGGTTAATGGTGTCTTTATTCATTTTTAGTTCATATGAAGCTACAAGTTTTAATGGAGGGCTTTTCTCACTACAAGCATAAGTTAAGGTTATTATTAGTATTATCAGGGCTAAAATTGAAGTGAATGTTTTCATAGTCTTTAGTATTGCCTTTAAATATACAGACTTAAAGTAAACACAGAGTTCTTTCGATATTCTGTAACTGACATACATTGGATTCTGATTATTGAGATGCCAGAGTGTCTCTTGATAACTTTGTGGCGTGATTGGATTCACTCTGCCTTTTTCATTTAAGAAGCTCTTGTCGGAAACAAAATAGTTCCTTATGTTTTAAGCTAAACAATTGCAATGCAACCTTTCCTAAGAATCGAGCAGTTTTCTCCTTAGGAAAAAAGGGTGCCGTTTCCACGAACCCTAAAAACAACAGGCCTAATTTTCGGGAAGGCCGCTTAGATAAATTCCTTATTCCCTGACATTCAAGCAGATAATTTAATTTTAGTCATATATACGTATTTTTGTCGGAAAAAGCCGACATTAATACCTATATTTGTTTATAATGTCGGAAAAAGCCGACAATTCATGTAAAAACATTTGTCGGAAAAAGCCGACATTAATAGCTAAAAATAACCTTAATGTCGGAAAAAACCAACATAAACAGTTTTACGGACAGCGGATTAATAGAGATGCTGGCCAGCTTCATAAGATATCATCGTATTGACCAGAACAAAACGCAAGCTCAATTAGCAAATGAAGCGGGAATTAACCGCTCTACACTGGCTGAATTTGAAACTGGAAAGAGAACGAATCTAACATCCTTTATTCAACTCCTACGAGCCCTTAATTTACTCTATACCTTAGAACAGTTCCAGGTACAAAAACAAATAAGCCCTCTTCAACTTGCAAAGCTGGAACAGGAACAAAGAAAAAGAGCTTCAAAAACAAAGAAAACTCCACGAAAAAATAAATCTACCTGGTAATGATAACAACTGCGTATGTAAATATCTGGAATCAGCGTGTGGGAGCTATCGCTTGGGATTCTGATACAGGAATTGGCTCTTTTGAATTCGAACCAAATTTCTTGAAGAAACATTTAGACCTTGCTCCAATCAAAATGCCTATAACTAAGGCAGAAAAAAAGGTGTTTAGGTTCCCGGAGTTGAGAAGCGCAAATACATTTAGCGGCTTGCCTGGCTTAGTGGTTGATGCGCTTCCTGATAAATATGGAAACGCTTTGATAAATGCCTGGCTCATCAGACAAGAACGTCCAAGTGATAGTTTGAATCCAGTTGAAAAATTGTGCTTCATCGGAAAAAGAGGAATGGGTGCACTGGAATTTGAACCTGTGATGCAGAAGACAGCGGATAAAGCAACTAAAATTGAATTAAATAGTTTGATAGAAATTGCTGAACAAATATTAACGGGCCGCAAAAATTTCAAGACGAAATTATTACCTAATGAGGAAAAAGCTCTATTGGATATTCTGAAAATAGGTACTTCAGCTGGTGGAGCACGAGCAAAAGCAGTTATTGCATTTAATCCTAAAACAAAAGAAATACGAAGCGGCCAAGCAGATGCTCCTGCTGGATTCTCACATTGGCTCATAAAATTTGATGGGGTTACTGACAAGCAGTTTGGCGCTTCAAGTGGATATGGAAGAGTCGAAATGGCTTATTATAACATGGCTATTGATGCTGGAATCGAAATGACCGAGAGTCGTCTGTTGGAAGAAAACGGAAGAGCGCATTTTATGACGAAACGCTTCGACAGAGACAAAGGAAAAAAAATTCACGTTCAAAGTTTCTGCGCCATGCAGCATTATGACTTCAATGAAATTAATTTATATAGCTACGAGCAACTTTTTGAAACAATGCGCTTATTAGGTCTACCGTTTACAGCGGCAGAGCAAATGTACAGAAGGATGGTGTTTAATGTCATTGGAAGAAACTGTGATGACCACACAAAAAATTTTGCTTTCACAATGAGCCAAAATGGGAAATGGAGTTTGTCACCAGCATACGATGTCTGTCACGCTTATCGGCCAGGCAGTGATTGGGTAAGCCAGCACTGTTTAAGTGTTAATAGTAAAAGAAAAGATATTAATCGAAAGGACTTAGTTAAGATTGGCAAGCAGATGAATATCAAAAAAGCAGATAAAATTATAGACCAAATATCTTCCGTAATTAGTAACTGGTCTCAATACGCCGCTAAAGTTGACGTGAACCAGAAACTAACAAGCTCAATTAAAAAAACTTTGTTGGTCTTATAAATCAAAACTTTCGTTTGCTAAATATCTCAGCCAATTTATCCGCATTTTTTTTCTGTTTCACATTATGAACAAGATACCCCTCAAAATATATTAATTTTAAAGCTCTACGAAATTTAGTGGAATAAACTAATCCATTATTATGCCTCTCCTCATAGGAGAGGACGGTTCGCAAAGCGAACCGGGTAAGGTTAGGTTAAGCGTCGTAGTCCACAACAACTTTCTCTGTCAACGGATGCGCCTGACAAGTTAAAATAAAACCTTCAGCAACTTCTGCATCGGTCAATGCAAAATTTGCATCCATCTTTATTTCACCTTCAATTAATTTAGCACGGCAAGTACAACATACTGCACCTTTACAACTGAATGGAGCGTCAACACCGGCATCAATGGCAGCGTCTAAAATACTCGCGCCTTCTGTTTCCAGGTCAAAATTAGTTTCAATTCCGTATTGAAGAATGGTGATCTTGCTTTTTACGTTCTTACCAAGTCCTTCCGCTTTTGCAACCGCATCGGCAACGGCAGTAAAATATTCGATATGAATTTTTTCTTTGGCAACTTTTAATCCTTCTAATGTCGTTTTGATATTTTCCATTAAAGGGCCCGGACCACAAATAAAATATTCATCAGCGCCTAACCCGTATTTCTCAATAAGCGCTTTTGCTTTATCTGTAGTTACAATCCCTTTGTACAGATCAGCTACTTCTGTTTTTGGTGAGTCGTAAACATTTACTAAAGTAAATTTGTCAGTATTGTCAGCAGCTATTTTTTCTAATTCACTTTTAAAGATGGTTGCAGCTTCATCACGGTTAGCGTAAATTAAAGTCACCTTACTTTGTTTTTCAATATGCAAAATGCTTTTTAAAATACTCATCATCGGTGTGATTCCGCTTCCGCCCGCAAACAACACGTAATTCTTTTTATTACTTCCTGATAATACCGAATGGAAATTCCCCATCGGCGTCATAACTTCAATCACATCACCAACTTTTAATTTCTGGTTGATATAAGAGGAAGCCCTTCCGTCTTTCACTTCTTTAATGGCAACGCGTAATTCTTTTTCGGTATAAGGACTGGTGCAAATACTATAAGAACGACGAAGCTCCTCGCCATTGATAATCATTTTTAAAGTAATGTATTGTCCTTGTTTATATTGATAAGGAATTTGAAGAGTTGCAGGTACATCAAAAGCAACAGAAACGGCATCAGCAGTTTCGCGTTTTATGTCTTTAACCTTTAGGGGATTGAACTTAGCCATTAAAAATTGAAAATAAGGCTCAAAAATACATTTTTTTGTGGTATTTCCCAAGCCTGAAAGGAATGGAAGAGCCTGTGAACCAATGCAATATTTGGGTTTTTTATTTCGGGTTTAGAGTTTCGGGTTAGTGGGGATGAAAGAGAGAGGGGGAAAAGCAAGGTGATTCGTCAATTTCAAAACGAAGATTCATAGTTACAGAGAGCCCGGAGTTATTAATCTTTGCGTTCGTTACGCTTTCATGTGCTCTTTGTGTTAAACCGGGAATTCCATAGATAAATAAAGATTCTTAATTATGAATAAGCAACCCGAAACTCTAAACCCGAAATTCACGTCGGCCAATTAGGGAACGTGGCCTTCCAATTAGTTAAGAATTTGTCGTTTAAGAAAGAATTTCATACCTTAGAGATACTAAAACTTACATCATGAACTCAACTATCAAACTTTTAAGCGGCTTATTTTTATCAGCGATCATTTTAACTTCTTGTAACCGCGACAAAACCTGCAAAGCTACTATTGAATGTAAGGATAAGAATGGCAATGCTGTTCAAAACGCTAAAGTTTATTTATACGCTGAAGTCAAGCATAATATAAAAGGCGATATTAAGGCAGAAGGTGTAACCGATGATGCCGGCAAAGTGTCTTTTATTTTTAATTTACCTGCTATTTTTGATATAGAAGCAAAAGTGGATTCGAAAGAAGCAAAAGGTATGATCAAACTGGAAGAGGGTAAGGAAGTAAGAGAAACTGTTACAGTTCAATAACCTACTTCGTAGTATTATCAATTGCTCTTATTGAATCAGGATACTGAAGGAATAATCTGTCCTTCTCAATTCTCACATTTTTAATTAAAGAATCATTGTACGAAATGCATTTCTCTTCAAATGCTTTAGTGTTGTATGAACAGAATTTCCCGTCTTTATAAAAATAAATGATGTTCTCACTTACCTGGAATGAGTGAAGGTTTTTTAAAGTGATGATCTTGTTAAAGGTCCCGTACATGTCGAAAACGTAAATCCCAATATCAGGACAATTCAGATACAAATAACTATTGTACTCGATCATGAAATTCGGTTTCAGATCAGCTTGTAGTAATTGTTTCAGGTTTCCGGTCTTAGCAATTTGTTTCGAATTTTCGTTGAAGCGGACCAATTCGACCGTTTGTTTATTGTAGATCCAGAAACTGTTATTGAATGAAGAACACACGAGATCGGTTTGCTCATACCCTAAACTCTCTAATGAGATCATCTCTCCGTTCTGCGAAAGCTGATTGTCTAAAAAAACAATTTGCTGGAAATCCTTGTAATACAACAAAACTTTTAGGGCATTGGTCGCATCAATAGTCGTAATATCTCCGAAGCGTTTGTTACTATACTTTAATAATTGCTTTCCTGATGGATTGTATTTTACAACTTCTTCACCTTTTACTAAATAACTATTACGGAGATTATCAGTCGTGAATAAATTGAACGGATGCGAAATAGTATAAAGTGTTTGGTTCAGAACGAAAGCTGATCCGATAATAAAAACAAAGGCAACTAAAATGTATTTAAAGGAATGTTTCACAAAATAGTTTTATTAATGCTGTCAACGTATTCTCTTCCGTTATTCAAACGCGGCACTTTAAATTGTCCGCCTAAGCGGTTATGTGATTTCAGCCAATTATAAAAGCTGCCTTTCGGCAATAGTTTTACGATTGGTGATTTCAGAACATAATCATTATAACGTTTCGCTTCGTAATCGGAATTCAGTTGTTTTAGAGTTGAATCCAGTTCTTTCACAAAATTATCGAAATTATCCGGTTCTTTTTCAAACTCGATCAGCCACTCATGTGATCCGCTCGTTTCATTCATGTAAACAGGGGCAACCGTATAATCAGCAACCATCGCGTGTGTTTTTTCACATGCTTTAAATAAGGCCTGGTCTGTATTATGAACCATCACTTCTTCCCCGAATGCATTTATATAATGTTTGGTTCTTCCTGAAACAATAAAACGGTACGGTTCCGTTTCCGTGAACCTGATCGTATCTCCTATCTGGTAACGCCATAACCCGGCATTTGTTGTGATCACGACTGCATAATGCACGTCTGTTTTCACTTCTGATAAATTATAAATGCGCGGATCTTCTAAACCGACATCTTCGATAGGGATGAACTCATAAAAAATGCCATAATCGAGCATCATTAACATATCATCGCGCCCCTTAAGATCCTGTATCCCGAAAAATCCCTCTGATGCGCTGTACATCTGTATATAATTGATCTGATCGTTGTTAAAGATCTGTTTGAATTGTTCTTTATATGGCGTGAAACTGACACCGCCGTGAAAATACACTTCTAAATTCGGCCACACTTCATGAATGGTCTTTGCATTCTTCAAATGCAGAACTTTTTTAAGCAGTACCAACATCCAGCTCGGAACGCCCGCAAGACTCGTGACATTTTCATTCATCATTGTCTCTGCCATCTTCTGCAATTTACTTTCCCACTCATCCATTAAGGCAATGTTTACATCCGGTGCCCTGAAAAATTCAGCCCACATAGGGAGGTTTTGAATAATAATAGCACTCACATCCCCATGAAATGAATTATGATCGCCAAATACATCGGTCTTATAACTTCCGCCAAGCGCTAAATTTTTTCCGGTGAATAATAATGTTTCAGGATTATTGATGCAATGAAGTGTTACCATATCACGGCCTGCGTTATAATGACAACCATCCAGCGATTCAGCGCTTACGGGAATGAATTTACTTTTATCAGTTGTACCGCTGCTTTTTGCGAACCATTTTATTTCTCCCGGCCATAATAGATTTTGAGCGCCGCGCCTGGTTAATTCAATTGCAGGTTTTAAACTTTCGTAATCCTGTAAAGGAATATTGCGTTTGAATTGCTCGTAGTTTTTTATAGAAGCAAAATGGTGACGTTTACCAAATTCGGTGTCTTTAGCGTCCAAAACTAATTTGTGCATCCATTCTTCCTGAACATCATGAGGATATTTCATGAACAGTTCGATCTGGTGCATTCGTTTTTTCATCAGCCATGAGGCTATGGAGTTTATGATCGGCATAATTTAATGTGGCTCCCGATAACTATCGGGATCGGCAATTTGCTAATTCGGCAATGATTTTATGTTACAATTTAATGAGAAATTACTTAAATGTCAAATTACCTTTAAGCATCAGGTAATTGTCGAATCGACTCAATTTTCGAATTATTTGATGCGGCCTCTTCTTGTAATAAAGAAAGCTTCAATTTCCTTAAGGTTCAATGTATTGAAACAGTTCGCTTTATCCAACATTCCTTTTCTTGCAGAATTTACGCCGTAATGCATATCCTGGTAACCTTCTTTTTGATGGGCATCCGGGTTGATGGAAATTTTCACACCCTTCTCTAAACAATAAGGGATCCATGTCCAATCAATATCCAACCGGTAAGGATGAGCATTCAATTCTATAATGACACCATTAGCGGCACAGGCATCAATTATTTTTTTATGATCGATCGGATAACCCGGTCTTGCTAAAAGTAATCGGCCGGTTGGATGACCAAGAATTGTTGTATAGGGATTTTCGATAGCTTTAATTAATCGTTCGTTCGCTTTTTCTTCACTCATTTTTAAATTGGAATGAACAGATGCCACAACAAAATCAAATGTTCTTAGAATGTCTTCTGTATAATCTAAACTGCCGTCATTTAAAATATCGCTTTCAATGCCTTTGAAGATCTTGAAAGGCGCTAATTGTTTATTCAGTTTTTCAATTTCCTGTTGCTGTATGAGAACCGTTTCCGGTTTTAATCCGTCAGCATAAAAAGCAGATTGCGAGTGATCGCAAATACCTAAATATTCAAAACCTGAATTCTTGCAATGCACTGCCATTTCTTCCAGCGAATGCATCCCGTCACTATACGTACTGTGGTTGTGAAGTGTTCCTTTCAGATCTTTGTATTCGATCAGGTCCGGAATTTTATTTTGTTCAGCTAAAGAAATAATGTTTTGCGATTCCCTTAATTCAGGTTCCACATATTGAAGATTCAATTCTTCAAATATTGCTTCTTCTGACTCGGGCGCATCCATTTCCACTTCCAAAAAGTCAGCAACAAAATCAGGGGAGCCCGTAGTCAAAAATAATTCTTTGTAAAAATTTTCAGTTTCACAGAGGTAAATATAAATAGGGCAGGCGGAAGTATTGGAGACAAACGTATTTTCAATTTCTTCGTCTTCTGTATAACCGGCATTTGCTAAACCTGTTTTTGCCCTGTCAAGATCAGAGACTGAACACAACAATTCTATTTTTGTGATGATGTCATTTTTTCGTCTTAACTCTCCAGTGAAAGAAACTTCTTCAAAAACACCTTTCACTTTTTTCAATGAGTCAAGTAAACTTGCAGCGATCTTTTCGGCATTCGCATAATGCAATTTCCCTGAATTGTTAAGTGCGAACTCTATACTTTGTTTCACACTATTTTGCGTTTTCGTTCCGAAACCTTTCAGATCCACCAAACGGTTTTCGTTACAAGCATATAATAATTCACCAACACTTTCTACTTTCAATTCATGCCAGAGCTGACGGACTTTTTTAGGCCCCAAGCCTTTCACGTTCATGATCTCAATAACACCCTGAGGAGTTTTGTTTTTTAATTCTTCTAATTCGGTTGTTGTTCCTTTTTCTAAGAATTCGACAATTTTTGCTGCGATACCTTTTCCGATCCCTTCCAGTTGCGCGATCTCGTCTTGTGTTTTTCCTGTAAGGTCAATTCTTGTTTTCGATAATTTGTAAGCGCCGTTGGCAAATGCTTTTACTTTAAAGGGATTTTCCTCATGCAGTTCCATGAGTTTCGCAGTTAGCTCTAAGCTATCGGCAATGTCTTCGGTAGTCATTTTAAAAGGTGTTGTGCTAAGATCAGGTCTGTATCGTGAGTGATCTTTATATTTTCGGTATTTCCTTCTACTAAAAAGATCTTTTCGCCCGTTTTTTCCAATACACTCGCATCATCCGTAAATAAGTTACTGTAGTCCTGTTCAAATGCTTTTTTAATTAAGCCGGCATTAAAACATTGCGGGGTTTGTATCACTTTATAATTAGCGCGGTTCACAGCCTTGTTGCTGTTGTTTTCAATAACACGTATGCTTTCACTTACATTTACAACCGGAATTGCATTTCCTTTTTGCGCCGCCGTTTCATAACAACGTTTAATGGTATCAATGCTTACCATCGGGCGCGCTGCATCATGAATGCCTACGATTGCTAACGAGGGTTCTATTAAATCCAATCCTTTTTTAACGGAATAAAATCTCGTATCACCGCCAATCGTTGTATTGATGTATTTATCCGGAAAATATTTTTTCAAGAGGTCGTTTAAGTGTTGCAGGTAATCTTTATGCACCACAATACAAATTTTGATCTCAGGGTTGTAGGATAAAAATTTTTCGATCGTATAAATGATAAGTGCCTTACCGTTCACTTCAATGAATTGTTTTGGAATGTTACTTTTAATACGCTTCCCGCTTCCGCCGGCAACAATGATTATGTATTCCTGGACCTGCACTTATGTAAAGATATAAAAATAAAAAACCCCTGAAGCAGAACAAGTACGCTTCAGGGGTTAAAATGCCACTGTTAGCTGAGCAGCCTGTGGGTTTTGGCCTGTGCGTGTCGAAGCTAAAATAAAAAACCCCTCCGCAATACGGAAGGGCTTTTAAAAAACTTATCGGTAGCTGAGCAGCCTGTGTGGTGGCTTGTGCGTGTCGAAGCTACTTCTTCTTCATCTTATCAGCAGGGATAAGATAAGTAGTTGTAAGATCGAAATAGTTCATCGGGTTCTCAGGTAAATTACGAACGTTCAAATGCTCTAAGCGGAAGTTCTCATCGTAATAGATCGGCATGATAGGAGCATCTTCGATCATTACTTTTTCAGCTTCAGCTAACATTTGGAAACGTTTCGCTTTGTCGCTCACAAAACGTGCCGCCTGGTAAAGCGAATCGAATTTAGAGCTCTTGTAACGTGAGAAGTTTGTATACGATTTCTCTTGTAAAGTAGCCGGTACGTTAGCTCCGTAGAACATTGCTAAGAAGGTTTCAGGATCAGGGTAATCTGCGATCCATGCATAACGGAAGAAATCAATTTTAGCAGTTTGTACGTTCTCGATATGCTCAGCAAAAGGAACAGTGTTGATCTCAACCTCGATATTTAAATTTTCTTTTAGCATTTTCTGAACTACTTCAGCAGTTAAGATGTTACGGTCAGCCCCACCCGGGTTGATCTCTAAAGTTAATTTCGGGAAACCTTTTCCGTTCGGGTAACCGGCTTGCTTCAATAATTCTCTTGCTTTGTCAGGATCGTAATTATAACCGCCGACAGCTTTGTAATCGTAACCTGCTTTTTCAAAAGCTTCGTTGTAAGGTACGATACCATAATTAGCAGGATTAACTTCTCCCTGTAAAGTGAAATCAGAGATCTTCTGGCGGTCAATAGCATAGTTGAATGCCTGTCTTACTTCTTTTTTAGAGAAGGTAGGGCTCATGCAATTGAATCCGTAATAATTGGTATTTAATGCTGTTGAACTTAAAATGTTGAATTCGGATTTACGTTCTTTCGCGTGCTCGAGATCTCCCATTAATTCATGGAACATCACAACAGGGATACGGTAGATCATATCCAAATTACCGCGCTTGAATTCTAATACTTCAGATTGTTTCTCACGGATGAATGTCCATTTGATACCATCTAAATAAGGTAATTTATTACCGTGCTCATCAACACCCCAATAATTAGGATTTTTCTTCATGATGATCACTTCACCTTCTTTTACAGTTTCAATAGCGAACGGACCTGTACCTACAGTTTTTGTACGCATATCAGTTCCGTATTTTGCAAAAGCTTCCTGTGGATATACATATCCGCAAGGCATTGCAAGAATATTTAAGAAACTTGGATCAGAGTGAACTAATTTGATAGAGATAGTTGAATCGTTTATTACTTTAACACCTGAACAACCTGTTTTTTTACCTGATTTTGACGCTTCAAAAGATTCGTTAGCGCCAACCACACGGTCTTTAAAAGTGTAATCGAAAAGGTTATTTACAGGATCAGAAGTACATAATTTATCTAAGCAATATTTGAAATCATTAGCAGTTACTGCCCTTCCTTTTCCATCAGGGAAACAAGGGTCATCATGGAACACAACTCCTGAACGTAAATGGAAAGTATATTCTGTTTGGTCAGCGCTTACATCCCAACGGGTTGCACCTGCCGGCATTAAACTTAGGTCAACCTGGTTGAATTTTACCAGCCCTTCATAAACTTGAGCCGCTAAGTGAAAACTCACTTGATCGTTAATTGAAATAGGAAATAAACTTTTGATATTTTCTACTTCGTTCAAGCGGGCAACCCCACCTAAATAAATTCCACCTTTTGCTTCGGATCCGCCATGATCTTTATTCTCATCGCCACCGCAGGAGCTTAAAAGCCCTAAAGTCAAAACAGGAATTATTAATGCGCCAAAATATTTATTCATAGAGCTAAAATAATGTGTTATACCCCACAAAATTAACCTTTTAAGTAAAAAAAACTAATTTTTTAGTTAATAATTTAAGAATTCACCCAATTGGCGTGAAATCACCCCTAAAAATCGATTTCCAGAAGCACCGGACAGTGGTCAGAATGCATAGCATCGGGCAATATCGCGGCGCGTTTCAATTGACTCTCAAGGTTCTTGGTAACCATGTTATAATCAATGCGCCAACCCAGGTTTTTACCTCTCGATCCGGCCCTGTAACTCCACCAGCTGTAATGGTGCGGGTCTTTATTAAAATGCCTGAACGTATCAATGAATCCCGATTGAATGAATTGTTCCATCCACTCCCGTTCTTCAGGTAAAAAACCGGATGTTTTTGCGTTGGAAATCGGGTTATGAATGTCGATGGCTTTATGGCAAATATTGTAATCGCCGCATACAACAAGTTTGGTCCTTTCTTTCTCTAATTCTTTAATATATTTCTGGAAATCCGAGAGCCATTTCATCTTGAAGGCCTGGCGTTCATCACCGCTGCTTCCGCTCGGATGATAGACGCTTATGACTGAAATATCACCATAATCTGCCCTTAAAAAACGGCCTTCAAAATCATATTCAGGGATGCCGCAACCATAGGTCACATTATCGGGTTTTTGCTTTGAAAAGATCGCAACGCCGCTGTATCCTTTTTTCTGAGCAGGATGCCAGTAATGGTGATAACCCATTTCCTCAAATTCAAAAACGCCTACCTGTTCCGGTGACGCTTTTATCTCCTGGACACATAAGATATCAGGTTCCGTAGCCTTCATCCACTCAATTAATCCTTTGCCCATTGCAGCACGGATCCCATTTACGTTATATGTGATTATACGCGGCATACTTTTATTAAATCGGCTCTAAATTATGGATTTAAAGCCCGCTTCCAAACACAATTTATAAAGACTTTTTTCCGTTTTACATAATAATATCCGTCCAATCTAAAAGGGTATTTTTTTAATATCTTTAAAAACCTATAATTTCCTGTGAAAACTAAACAACGGCTGCTTCTTTTTATTTTCTGTTTTATAACAGGAGCCGCATTTTCACAATTGAACCGCTCTGAAAAGACAAAATTATTCATTACTTCAAACGATACGATCTACCTCGATTCATTGAGTTTGGTGCCCGGCAGTGTGAATTTAAATGATACAACTCTAAAATATAAGATCGATTATAAACGGCACGCTATTATTTTTGAAAAGGGAAGTCCGAGGCCTGATGGAATTGTGATCACTTATAAAACCTTCCCTTATAATTTTGAGAAGAGTTATTATCACAAAGATCCCGGATTGATCACTAAAGATCTGTCGCGGCCACAAAATCCATTTACTATTTCTTTTAATGATCAGAATAACAACGGCAGCTTATTCATGAATGATGGATTGAATAAAAATGGAAGTATCAGTCGTGGTATCACGTTTGGCAATAATCAGGATGTGGTGGTGAATTCGAATTTGAATTTACAGGTGAGTGGAAAATTAACGCCCGAGATCGATATCATGATGGCGGCCACGGATAATAATATTCCGTTCCAGGCTGATGGAACGACTGCACAATTACAGGAATTCGATAAAGTATTCATTCAGCTCTCAAATTATAACACGAAATTAATTGTGGGTGATTATCAATTGTCAAAACCGACGAATTCGTATTTCATGAACTTTTATAAGCGGGCGCAGGGAGCATATATTGCTAATGCTTATAAAGACAGCAGCGGAAAAAGACCTGTTATTTTCAGGACACAAGTGGCCGGTGCCGTTTCAAAAGGAAAATTTGCGAGGAATATTATTATCGGAACAGAAAATAATCAGGGCCCTTATCGTTTAACAGGGGCAAATAACGAACCGTTCATTATTGTTTTGTCGGGAACTGAAAAGGTTTATTTAGATGGAAAATTATTACAACGCGGACAAGAGAATGATTACATTATTGATTACAATACGGCAGAATTAACTTTCACGGCCAAACAAATAATAACAAAGGACAAAAGGATCACCGCAGAATTTCAATACGCAGAAAGAAACTACGGACGATCGCTCGCCTTCTTCGGTGAAGAGGTTGAGATAGGAAAACTGAAAATATTCGGAAACTTTTATTCGGAACAGGATAACAAGAACAGGTCACTGCAGCAGACATTAACACAAGATCAAAAAAAGATCATGTTCGATATTGGAGATACTTTGACCAAAGCCGTTTATTCGGGAGCTGAGTTAGCTTCATTTAACGATTCGGAAGTTTTTTATTGGAAGAAGGATACTACTGTCAGCAGTGTATTATATCCGGGGATATTTGTTTACTCCACAAATCCTGATAGTGCAAAATACAGAGTTAGATTTTCAATTGTCGGTGCCCAGAAGGGAAATTATATCCAGGTAACATCCACTGCCAACGGAAAAGTGTACAAATGGGTAGCGCCTGTTGCGGGAGTGCCGCAAGGAAATTTTGAACCGTTAATTCCGTTGGTAACGCCAAAACAAAATCAAATGGCAACCGGTGGTTTCGAATATGCTTTTAACAGCAATCATAATTTAGTAATGGAGGGTTCTTATACGAAGAATGACATCAATACTTTTAGTCCGTATGATAGCAAGAACGATGAAGGTTACGGTTATAAATTAAAAAGTCTGAATAAAACCGTTCTGCAAAAAGACACGACCGATAAATTACCGGTAAAGGCCATTTATAATTTAAATTACGAATACATCCAGCAAAATTTCACGCAAGTTGAACGTTTCCGGTCGATAGAATTCCAGAGAGATTGGAACAGGCCTTACGTAGATGTGATAAGAACAGATCAGCATATTGCAGCAGCTGAGGTTGGTGTAGAAAAAACAAACCGTTACCGCCTGATATATGGTTTCAATACGTTCCAGGAAGGAAGTTTTTTTACGGGCTACAAACAACACTTAGGAGGAAAATTCACTAAAGGAAAATTCATTTCAGATTATAACGGATCTTATTTGACCACAAACAATAATCCGATCAATACGGAATTTTACCGTCACAAAAGTTTGATCTCGCAAGGCATTGGCAAAGTCAGATTTGCTTTGACCGACGAATTTGAAAATAATATGTTTCGCTCTTCATTGACGAACACATTGCTAGCGCGTTCTTATCAGTTCTGGGATTGGGAAGCGAGTATTTCAAATACGGACTCAACAAAAAACAAAATAAAATTATTTTACCGTGAGCGGAAGGACAAACAGGTTTATGGTAAAGAAGTAAAAGACAGCACTTATGCCCAAAACGTTGGATTGCAATTAGGGATCTTCAGTATGCGCAATCATCCTATCACATTTTATTTCACTTACCGCGAATTACATTTAGCAAAAAATATTGTTGGCACTTCTTTAAAGCCGGATAATACTTTACTCAGCCGTTTGGAATATAGCCCGCGTTTAATGAAAGGGTTTATTTCATCTACTTTGTTCTATGAAACAGGTTATGGTCTCGAGAACAAAAAAGAATTTTATTATATAGAAGTGGCGCCCGGACAAGGCCAATACGCCTGGAATGATTATAACGGAAACGGCATAAAGGAGTTGAATGAGTTTGAAATTGCGCAGTTCGCCGATCAATCGAAATTCATCCGTGTTTATACGCCAACCAATCAATATGTAAAAGTGTTGCAGAACCAATTAAGTTTTTCTTTCAATCTACGGCCAACTGTTTTTGTGAAAGAAGGAAGCGGTGGTTTCACAAAATTCATTGGACGTTTTGCAACACAATCGGTTTACAGGGTGGATAATAAAACTTACGACAACGGACAGTTCTTCAATTATGATTTTTTCAATAGCAGTGTTAGTGATACAGCTCTTTTGTCAACCAATTATGCTTTGAGGCAAAGCTTATTCTTTAATCAGTCAGCAACGGTTTTCGGAATGGATTATACATTTTTGAATAATAAAGGGAAGCAATTGTTATTGAATGGTTTTGATTCGCGTGATAATTTTTCCCATGAGGTCCGTATCCGATTGAACTTTCTGAAAGCATGGAGTTTTTTGAGTAATAGTACCGGAGGGTATAAGACGTATGCCTCACAATTTTTCGCAACGCGTAATTATAAGATCGAATATTACGATTCGGAAGAGAAATTAAGTTTCCAGCCGAATACAGCTTTCCGTTTAAGCGCGATCTACAAATATTCCCGGAAGCAAAACTTAGGCGAAGGCGGATTCCAGAAAGCATTGATCAATGATTATGCTATCGAGATGCGTTATAACCAATCCGAAAAGGGTAGTTTTAATTTACGTGCCGATTTCTTAACTATAACATATAATGATATCGAAAGTTCTCCTGTCGCTTATGAAATGCTGAATGCTTTAAAGCCGGGATACAATTATACATGGAACATAAACTACCAAAGGAATCTGACAGGAAATATCCAGATCAGTATAAATTATGAAGGAAGAAAATCGCCGAATGCAAAGATCGTGCACATTGGCGGAGCGCAGGTGAGGGCTTTCTTTTAATTTATTTTTGTGGCACGGTAATCTATTACCTTTTCCTTATTGGCATAGAACCCGCGCTGAGTTACTTCAATAACCGAATCGCCAATAATTTTATATTGCATGATTGAAGGAAAATCACGGAAAGGATTCTCAAAAACATACAGATTATTTTCGCCTTTGGTCAAGGTAAATTCAGCTTCTTTATTTTGCTTCTGGTCTTTTACATCATAGAATAAAGTGGTCTTTTCTTTTTCATGCATCAATCTCATCTTAATATTTAAAAGCGTATCAATACAATCGCGCGTTAAAAAATAACCTGTACCTGTATAATTATTATTGTCAACTTTTATCCATTCTTCATAATAGAATCCGGATTGGTCATTCACCACCACATATTTTCCCTGGATCCAGTTAAAACCTGCAGATGCAGAATCAGTTCCTTTGTTTTCCGGCAAATTCGGTTCACCACCGCCACAAGAACTAAATAGCAAGGCAATGCAGATTAATATGAGGGGGATAAACTTCACAATTAAGACAAATATACCTTAAAATATAATTGATTGTACGTAAATTAGCAGTATTGAAAAATGCGGTTATTATATTTTTAACGTTTTGCATTTCCTATTGTTGGGCGCAAAAGGATACTTTGCCTTATAATAAGAAAAAGGAGATCATTTTCGATAATAAAAGGTACCGTGTTTACAACAATTATCTGACGTTCGGTGCAGGTAAAGCGTATTCAGATATCCGACGGATCGTTCAAAGTGTTTTAAATGTTGATTTTCAATTTCACTTGCAAAAAGAATATTTTCAGCTTGGATTTTTTATGAGTGGCGACGAATTCTTAAGGAATACAGATATTTCCGGTCATGTTTGTTATGGTAAAAGATGGGAGTATAATTATTTTAACTGGGCTGTTTTTGTAGGGCCTTCTTATTCTTATTTTGTTACGGGATCAACCGATACTTCAGGGGTTTTCACTGTAAAGTCACATACACCCATAGGCGGTTATTTGTGTTTGCAAGGGGTATATAAAGTTAAGTACGATGTCGGTTTAGGATTAGAATTATTCGCTGACATAAGCGCCGAGCAAAAAATGGCCGGACTGCGTGTGATTTGTTATTTTTCCGGTGCGTACCGCGGAGAAAAAAGAGGCTATAAAAAGAAGAAATGATCCCCGCGGGAATTTCATGATTAATGTTGATGTTATAGTTGTCGGACAAGGCCTTGCCGGAAGTGTTCTGTCGTTAAAATTGAAAGAGCAAGGTTATACTATAGCAGTTATTGATCAGCCTGAATTATCAGCTTGCTCAAAAGTTGCCGCCGGAATTTGGAATCCTGTAGTTTTTAAACGGCTTACCAAAAGCTGGATGATAGATGAATTGCTGCCTGAACTTTTAAGATTTTACCGTCAACAGGAAAAACTGTTTAATGCTTCATTAATTACGGAGCGTGAAATAGTAAAAATATTTTCGGAGCAACAAGAGATTGATCTGTGGAAGAAAAAGGCCGAAGGGGAATTAAAGAATTATCTCGATGAAGCAATTTACACAGATGAAATTACAGGAATAAAAAAGTCGCCTTTGGGATATTCAAAAGTTTTACGGGCGGGAAACCTGGATGTAAAATTATTTCTTCAGTTAACACAAGAATATTTGAAAGACGGTTTTATAAATGAAGAATTCAATTATAAGGATCTGAGAATTTCTGAAACTATCGACTACAAAAATATAAAAGCAAAGCACATTGTATTTGCTGATGGTTACCTGATGAAACACAATCCGTATTTTAATTACGTTCCATTCAAACCCGCCAAAGGAGAAGTGCTTACTGTAGGCTCAGAAGATCTGGATATTGGAAGTAACATTATAAATAAAAATGCCTTCCTGATGCAATTGGAAAACGGGATCTATAAATTAGGCGCTACCTACAATTGGGATGATTTAAATGAAGCTAAAAGCGAGGTTGCATTGAATGAATTGCAAGATAAGTTTTCAAAACTATCAGAGGCTCCGTATAAGATAATAGAACATGAAGCAGGAGTAAGGCCATCGGTTATCGACCGTCGTCCTGTAATCGGGTCTCATCCTCAGCATAAAAAGATCTTCGTATTTAATGGTCTTGGTACAAAAGGAGTTATGCTGGCCCCTTATTTTGCCCAAAAACTTGTGGATCATATAAAGGTTAGCGAACCCTTAAATGACGAAGTAAATGTTGCAAGATTTAATAAGTTTTTTGTACATTAACCTTCTCAATAATGAAGAAAAGTAAGAACAGGATCCGTTTGATCGGCCGTAGGGAATTCATTGATTTTCCTGAGCTGAATATTTTTTCGGTGGAGGCAAAGATAGATACCGGCGCTTATACATCTTCTGTACACTGTTCTGATATCGAAATAAAAAAGATTGGCGATAAACCTGTTCTCTGTTTTAAATTATTGGATACTTCCCATCCTGAATTCTCAAAGCAAACTCATCAATTCACTGAATTCTATCAAAAGAAGATAAAGAATTCGTTTGGAGAAATGGAAGAGCGTTACATAGTTAAAACAAAAATTAAACTGGGAAAAAAAGCGATCCTTACAACCTTATCTTTAAGCGACAGGGAGAATATGAGGTATCCTGTTCTGATCGGCCGGCGTTTGTTAAAAGGCAAGTTCCTGATCGACGTAAATAAAATTCATACAGGCGGAATACGGATCAGCAGATCAATTAATGATTATATTTAAAGTATTATTTTACTATGAAAATAGCAGTTCTATCACGTAACCGGAATTTGTATTCAACCAGGCGGTTGATCGAAGCAGGTGAAAAACGCGGGCATGAAATTCTTTTGCTGGATCACATGAAATGTGTTCTTGTTATTGAGCAGGGCCGCCCGCACATTTATTATAACGGTAAAGAAGTAACAGGCGTAAATGCTGTTATTCCGCGTATCGGTGCATCAGCAACTTTTTACGGTTCGGCAGTTGTCCGTCAGTTCGAAATGATGAAAATTTTTACAGCGGTTGAATCGCAGGCACTAGTACGTTCACGTGATAAATTAAGAAGTCTGCAGATCTTAGCTCGTGCCGGACTTGGAATTCCAAAAACAGCATTTGCATCTTCACCAAAGGATAAAGATATTGATAGTGTTATTGAAGCAATAGGCGGCGCGCCTTGTGTTATTAAATTATTAGAAGGTACACAAGGTATCGGCGTTATTCTCGCAGAAAATCAAAAAGCAGCGAAATCTGTTATTGAAGCATTCTTAAAATTGGATGCAAGTATCTTAGTTCAGGAATTCATTAAAGAATCAAAAGGTGCCGATATCCGTGTGTTTGTTGTTGATGGTCAGGTGATCGGTGCGATGAAACGCCAGGCTAAGGAAGGTGAATTCAGAAGTAATTTACATAGAGGCGGAAGCGCTACGGTGATACAATTAAGTTCGGAGGAAAGAGCAACGGCAATTAAAGCCGCAAAAAAGTTAGGTTTGAATATAGCGGGTGTTGATCTTCTGCAAAGTGACAGGGGGCCGTTAGTGATGGAAGTGAACTCTTCTCCGGGACTAGAGGGTATTGAAGGTGCGACAGGAATTGATATTGCCGGAAAGATAATTGAGTACGTTGAGAGAAATGAATTTAATAAGCCCGGAGAATAAATTATGACAGCGATCTCGATCAACGGCCAGGAAATAAAAGCAGGAGAGAACAAAACGGTCATTCTGAATTCTTACGAATTGCACACAAAGTCATCCATTAAAATTCCTGTGCATGTGTTCCGTTCAAAAAAATCGGGACCAACTATTTTATTCAGCGCAGGATTGCATGGTGAAGAAACCAATGGGATCGAGATCATACGGAAATTAGTAGAGCGTGAAGAAGTACAAAATTTGAAATGCGGAAGTATCATCGCTATTCCTGTAATTAATATTGTTTCATTTCTATATTCTACAAGAGATCTTCCGGATGGGAGGGATCTTAACCGTTGTTTCCCCGGAACCAAGAATGGTTCATTGGGAAGCAGGATTGCCTATGACTTAATGAAACACATTATTCCGCTGATAGATTTTGGAGTTGACTTTCATACCGGCGGCGCCAAGATCAATAACTACCCGCAGATCCGTTGTGTATTTGATTTTCCTGAGAATTTAGAAATTGCAAAGAAATTTTCGGCACCTTTGATCATTGACAGTAATTACCGCGAAGGCACTTTACGCCATGAAGCTGCAAAAAAGAATAAACCTATTTTGGTGTTTGAAGGAGGTGAAAGTATGCGCTTCGATTATTTATCGATCAATGAAGGTATGAGCGGATGTTTGCGTTTAATGAAAGCATATGGGATGTTAGATCTTGAGCTTCCTAATAATCCAAGTGTACAAATTAAGGATGACAAATGGATCCGTGCAGCAGAAAGCGGATTGTTCCATATGAATGCAAGTAATGGCGCCTACGTTCGTAAGGATGATCTTTTGGGAGTGATCTGCAATCCTTTCGGTAATGTAGAACATAAAATTTTGGCAACTGTGGATGGATATATTGTCGGGATAAATAATCAGCCTGTAGTAAATGAGGGCGATGCTTTAATTCATATAGGAATGGATGTGTGATATGGAAGTGGATGTAATTATAATCGGAGGCGGTCCTGCCGGAAGTTCTATGGGATCATACCTGGCAAAATCCGGAGTGAAATGTATCATTTTTGAAAAAGAAAAATTTCCCCGTCCGCATGTTGGAGAATCTTTGGTTCCTTCAAGTACGCGCGTATTTAACGAGTTGAACTTTATTCCGAAAATGGAAAAGGCAGGTTTTCCGAAAAAATTCGGTGCAGCCTGGACCACTTATAATTCAGATCAGATCTATCATCACGATTTTAAAGACCTGGAAGAAAGCGATGTGGATATCCGTTTCAATGAACGCGAACAACAAGACGTTGATCAGCCCTACACTTATCATGTGGATAGAGGTTTGTTTGATAAATTATTATTGGAACATGCTGAAGAATTGGGGGCAGAAGTTCACCAGGAAGCGGATGTTTTTCATGTAGAATTTGTAAATAAGGATAGAGTAGAGGTTAAGGTCAGATTCCCGGATAAGGAAGAAAAAAAATACGCTTGCAAGATCTTAGTGGATGCGAGCGGGCGGAATACTTTTATGGGAAATAAATTAAAGATCAAGATCAAGGATCCTGTTTTTAACCAATGTGCTTTCCATACCTGGTTCACGGATTTCGATAGGAATTCATTTAAAGATCCTGATTTTATTTATATCCATTTTATTCCGGTTTCCAATACCTGGATGTGGCAAATTCCGATCAATGAAACTACAACTAGTTTTGGAGTGGTGACCCAAAAAGATAATTTCCCGAATACAAATGAACAACGTGAAGCGTTTTTCTGGGATTGTGTTGCCAAACGTCCGGAATTAGACAAGCAATTGAAAAAAGCAAAACGCGTTCGTCCTTATACCGTGGAGGGCGATTACAGTTATGCAATGACGGAATTGGTGAAGGATAATTTGATTCTCATTGGTGATGCAGCACGTTTTGTGGATCCTATATTCTCAAGTGGCGTAAGTGTGGCGTTGAACAGTGCAAGATTTGCATCCAGAGATATTGTTGAAGCCTTGAAAAAAGGGGATCATACTGCAACGTCATTTGATACCTACAATAAAACCATTCGGGCCGGTGTTAACAATTGGTACAATTTCATTAAGATGTATTATCGATTGAATGTACTCTTCACGTATTTTGTTAATCAACCAAAGTATCGTTTAGATATAATTAAATTCCTTCAAGGAGATGTTTACGATGATACCGCTCCAAAATTATTAAAGGAAATGGAAAAGATCATTTCCCAGGTGGAGAGCAATCCTAAACATCCGCTCCATGCTTTCTTGGGAAACCTGACGTCGAATTCTTTTAATGTGTTTGAGAAGAAGAATTAATCCATTGTCGAATTGCCACATTATTTCTTCTCCTGGCAAAGTTCGACTAAAACTCCGTTAGTACTTTTAGGGTGTAAAAAGCAGATGATCTTATTATCAGCGCCGTCTTTTGGTTGCTGGTGGATCAATTCAAAACCTTCTTTTTTCAGGCGGTCCATTTCTGCAACAATATCATCAACTGCATAAGCAATGTGATGGATGCCTTCTCCTTTTTTCTCTATAAATTTTGCTATGGAACTATCAGGTGTTGTAGAGGCCACTAATTCGATCTTGGTTTCGCCGAGCATAAAAAAACTGGTGCTTACGCCTTCACTTTCTACTTTCTCAATTTTGTAATGATCTTTCCCAAAGAGTTTTTTAAACAGCTCATTTGAGCTCTCCAGGCTCTTCACGGCGATACCAATATGTTCTATTTTTTTAAGCATAAAATTTAACAGAATTAAGCAAAAATAGGTCATTTTCAGCAATTTGCAATACCAGTTAAATTTATTAACTTTGTACCTTAAAATTTAAAGAAATGACAAGTTTGTTCACACTGATCTTAGGTATGGGTCCTTCGGAGATAATCATCATCCTGATTATCGTATTATTATTGTTTGGCGGTAAAAAGATACCTGAGTTGATGAAAGGATTAGGGCGCGGAATAAAAGATTTTAAAGACGCTTCAAAAGGAGTTGATTCAACAGAATCAGATAAAAAATAAGTTTTAATAGTATCTTTAAAGCGTCATTCTGAAAAAGAGTGGCGCTTTATTATTTAAATATGTACACCTTCACCACCATAAAGAATTTGCAGGCTGATCTTCAGTCAGGAAAAATTTCTTGTACTTCTGTCCTGAATAAAACTTTAAAAACTATCTCTGAAAAAAAGAACCTGAATGTTTTTTTAGAAGTGTTTGAAGCTTCGGCTGTGGAACAGGCAAAGAAAGTGGATGAAAAGATCAAGAATAAAACAGCCGGAAAATTAGCAGGTGTTATTGTCGCTTTAAAAGACAACATCTGCTACAAAGGCCACAAAGTTTCCGCTTCATCAAAAATATTAGAGGGATTTGAGTCGCTTTATTCATCAACGGTGGTTGAACGTTTATTGGCGCAGGATGCTATCATTATTGGCAGAACAAATTGTGATGAATTTGCAATGGGAAGCAGTAATGAGAATTCAGCATTTGGAAAAGTGTTGAATCCGTTGAATGAAAAATATGTTCCCGGCGGTTCATCAGGCGGGGCAGCAGCTTCTGTGGCAGCAGATTTGGCGCATGTAGCTTTAGGTTCCGATACCGGTGGTTCGATCCGTCAGCCTGCTTCGTTTTGTGGCGTAGTTGGATTTAAACCGACTTACGGAAGAGTGTCGCGTTGGGGATTAATTGCATACGCTTCATCCTTCGATCAAATCGGCCCTATTACAAAAACAGTTGAGGATGCTGCTTTAGTTATGGAAATTATTGCAGGCGCTGATGAATATGATAGCACAGCTTCTCAAAAACCGGTTCCTTCTTATACCAACAAATCAGGGAATAATGGTTCGACAGGCTCACCAACCACCAAATATAAGATAGCATATTTAAAAGATTGTATCGAAGCGAACGGATTGGATCCTGAAGTAAAAAAAGCAGTGTTAAATAAATTAGAAGAATTCAAAAAGCAAGGCCACGTCGTGGAAGCGGTTGATTTTCCTTACCTTGATTTCTTAGTTCCTGTATATTATGTTTTAACCACAGCAGAAGCTTCTTCTAATCTTTCACGCTTTGATGGCGTTCATTACGGATACCGTACCACAAAAGCCACTGATCTTGAAAGTACATATAAAAAATCGCGTAGTGAAGGATTTGGAAAAGAAGTAAAGCGGCGTATCATGCTTGGTACTTTTGTATTAAGTGCGGGTTATTATGATGCGTATTATGCAAAAGGACAAAAAGTAAGAAAATTACTTCAGCAAAAAACATTCGACATTCTAAAACAATACGATTTTATAGTAACACCTTCTACTCCGGGAACAGCTTTTGAGTTTGGAAAGAACAGTGCAGACCCCATCAAAATGTACCTTGAAGATATTTTCACAGTGCAAGCTAATATTGCAGGTGTTCCTGCGATCTCAGTTCCGTGTGGTAATCATACCAACGGATTGCCAATGGGTATACAGATCATGGCCAATTATTTCGAAGAGGGAAAATTGTTTGAAATAGCTTCTAAGGTCTAACTACTGATTCTTCTCAGATGTTTTTGCTGCATCCAATTCAAAATTAATAGTACCACCTTTAATTGGTTCAAGTTTTGAATCTTTGAATGTTTCACCCCAGACTAATTTGAATGGATTCTTCTGCATGTCGCCTGCACCTTTCATTTCCCTGAATTCAATTAGGAAATTTTCTCCTTTACCTTTTTCCAATAAACACGCTTTGAATTTATCGGCATTAGGATTTTCCTGTCCCTTCGGCATTTTTGCATAGCTTTTTCCGGGTGATAAGATCCCGATACCATCTCCTTCATAGATACAGTCGCATTTTAAAATGGATTTATCAGTTTGCAGATCGGCTTTTTTAATGTTGCATTTGAATTTACCGGCAGTTATCTCATTTTTTTTCAACGGCAGATCCACATCTTCCACTTTGATAGGTTCTACACTCGCCGGGATCTTTTGCATATTCTTTATTTCAACGGTATATTTTTCTTCCTGGAATCCTTTGCCCTTAATACTGATCACCCGCCAGCCCTCTTCATTCGGCAGAATTAGAATTTGTTTGTCTTTACAGGGAATTTCCTGTTTTCCTATCTTAAAAATCACATCATGAGGTTTAAAAATAAGGTAATCGTTGGTTTTATTGAATATCCTGATCTTGAATTTCGCAAGGCCGTCTTCATTCACTGCATCTTCAACATAGATCTTAAAATCATCTGTGCTAATAGAAGTGTTCTTATAACAGAACATGTATTTAGGATCGATCCCTTTCTTCGATTCCTGGGCATTTGTTAAAAAACAAGCAGCCAGTAAAGCGGCTAAAAAATACCTTTTCATATGTGGATAATTTGTTTTTTATCCCGATAGCTATCGGGAGTCATATGGAGTAGCCTGTTTATCTTTATTTTTTGATCGGGTTCGGTAAACATAGCTATTTCATAATTATTGAATTTATACGCCAAATTAGTAAAAAGATACTCAAAATCCCACTTAAAATACCTTATTTTTTGATCGGAAATTAAATGTGGTTTAATATTTAAAAAACATTATATTTAACAAAAAAACAATCTATTTATGAAAGTAAAATTATTTTTTACAGCCATGCTTTTCTATTGCATGTCTGATTTTGCACAGGTGCAATTGAATAACGGCCCGGAGTTAGATAACGACAGGGATGCGAAAATGAACCGAATGTTAGGTGGTGATGAGAATAGCTTTTATTGCTATAGGATCCGCAGTAAAGGAAAAGGAACCTCATTTATCGTTGAGAAATACAATAAAAAAACATTAAAACCGGAGTTCTCTAAAGAAGTTAATTTAACTGAAGAAGGACAAACCAGGATTGAAGACGTTGAATACGCAGCAGGAAATGTTTTCATTTTCCGCCGTGAATACGACAAGAAAGCAGATAAGATGTCTTTATTTTTTCAAACAGTTTCTTCATCCGGAGCTGTGGCAAATGACCTTAAAGAGATCTGCGTGATCAGTGCCGATCATTATGAATTCGTAGACTTCGATATTTTCCCGAACCCGAGTCAAACTAAATTCGTTATAAAAGCTTCTCATAAGGCAAATAAAGAAGATACTTATAAAACCGATTTCATTTTAATGGATGCGGTGAGTATGAAAAAAGTTTGGACCAAAACTGTTGCTATGAAATTACACAGTAACGGTATCAACTTCGGAGCAGCAGCTTTAGGTGCTTTATTCGGTGGCGGTGTTCGCGGTGAAGCCGAAGGTGTTGGTTTCCTGGGTCTTTATCTTGATGATAAGGATAATATCTATTGGGGTTATAACGCGCTTGCAAAAACAGCTACAGAGAAAGAAAAACGTTACCGTTTAAATCTTTATACTTTAAACGCAGCTGATCAGAAAGAAAAACAATTAGAGTGTTTATTTGACGATGATTATTTGGTGAGTGATATTGAGTTCTCAAAAACTTCAGAGAACGAGGTTGTAATGGGTGGATTCCTTAAAGATGTGATCGAAAGAAAAGGCCGCGACCTTGTGAAATGCGGTATCTTCAGCTTTAAGATCAACGTAGCGAATAATACGGTTGCTGCAAAAACATTTAAATTCTTTGATGACGCTATGTTAACTGCGTTAGAATCGAATGCAAAGCGTTCAAGATGGTTCAGATATAAATTGGACTATATCATTCCTGTTGGTGATGCTACTTATTATGTTGGTGAGCAATACAAAGAATACTGGGTCCAAAATTCGAACAGTGGTTATGGCGGAATGGGAGGAAATAACGGATATTGGGCATATGAATATATGGATGTGATAATTGGTAAATTGAATTCAAAAGGTGAATTCGAGTGGATCAAGAATGCACCATTACGTAACGAAATGCAATTGAACAATGGTGCGCCATCGCATGTATTCAAACAATACATTGCTTTCGCAACCAATAAGAATCTTTATATTTTAAATGACGATCATCCTAAGAATATTGAGCGTTACCAAAAAGCTGATTTCGAACCAAGCGATCTTAAATCAGTAAGAGGTATACATGGTTCTAACTTCGTTTGTAATGTTGTTAGTTTAGGTGACGGAAAAGTGACCAACCGGGTTGTATTGATGAAGAACGAAGATTATTGCTTTGCTCCGATCCAGGAAAGAAATCCTCAATTCATTCCGCCTAGTGATTGTGAGATCTTTGTGCCGGGTAAAAATAACGAGATTTACATTTACACAGAAGACAGAGGCAGAGACCGTTTCGCTACTATTAAATTCGAATAATATTATAACATAAAAAAACTCCTGCATGAATATGCAGGAGTTTTTTCTTTACGTCCATAAATGAACTATTCAAGAATATTTGCAGCACTTGTCTTCTGCTTTATTGTCGGAGATGTCCTTTCCCAACAAAATCTGAAAGAGAACTTTACACCTTTGAAATCGGAAGGTGTGTTACCCGAAATATTTACTCAGAATATCCGTAATGTTATTAAAGCGGATATTACCGATCTGAATAAGAGTAAGGAAAAGGACAAGATGATCAAAACTGTTTATTTAACAGAAGCGAATTACGAAATTGAAAAGATCGTAAAAAGCGGAAATACTCTTATCAACGATGAGATCACAAAGTACCTTAACAAATTAAAAGACATCGTCCTGAGTAATAATGCCGAACTTAAAGCCAAGCTGAATATTTTTACACTGAAATCAACTGTAGTTAATGCATATAGTTATGATAAAGGTTATATTTTCTTTGACGTAGGTTTGATCGCTCAGGCAGAAAGTGAAGCTCAATTAGCTTATATCTTATGTCATGAGATCTCGCATTATACAAAACGACATAACATACAAGGTTACGTAAAGAACCGTCAGTTGGAGAAAGAAGTGTATGAGGGAAAAAGTACCGACGATATTATAATCGAAAAATGCCAGTATTCAAAAGAGAACGAAAGTGAAGCCGATATGGAAGGCTTCAAATTATTTGAAGGTACCAATTACAATTTTATACAGGCACAAAAGGCATTTGATGTATTACAATACGCGCATCTGCCATTTGAGTTGATCGAATTCAAAAAGAGTTTTTTAGAAACAGAGAACCTTAAGTTGCCGGCCGGTTATTTTCTGAAAGAGGTTTCATCAATAAGAAATAATGGTTCTGATGACGACACAAAAAGCACTCACCCTAACACGGTAAAAAGAAAAGCTGCTATTGAAGATCTGATCAAAGCACGCGCAAATGAAGGGCGTGTAAACAATATAGCAGGTGAGGAATTATTTAAATACATTAGGGATCTTGCGAGGTTTGAATGCTGCAGGTTATATTTAAAGAACCGTGATTATCCCAATGCATTATATGCAGCATATATTTTACGTGAAAAATATCCGGACAACAAATATCTGACGCAAGTCATCTCGAAGTGTTTGTATGCCATCACACTTTATAAAAAGGGAGATCTGCGGTATGGCAGTGATTCTTACCTGGAGAATGGCATCAGTAGTTACGACAAAGTGGAAAGTTTCCCGCAACAGATCTATCACCTGATAGAAAAAATGCCGGAGAATGAATGGACGATCGTTTCTCTCAACTACACTTACAGAGCCCATAAAAAATTCGAGTCAGATTCGCTTTTAAGCCGGTTATCAGACAGTTTATTCGGTCTCATTGGTAGAACTAACTGGGGAATTGTAGATTTTGTGCGTACGAACAGAAAAGAAGTAAAGACTGAACCTGTTAAAGATACAACAAGCCCGAAATCGAAGACCGAATTGATAGCGAATCTCCAGAAAGAAAATAATTTCAAGAATTATGACACAGCGTATTATAAAGATGCATTTGTTGATCTGTTCATGACCGATAAAGAATTCGCAAGAAAATTCCCGACATCCGGGCCAACTGTTTCATCAAGTTCAGGTTTTAGTGATTATAAACCCCGCTCTTATTCCACAAGTAAGAAAGCAATGAAAAAAGGGAATCGCTATAAAGAAATGGAAAAGGTCAGCAAGGTGATCACGCTTGAACCATTCTATGTCATTATCAATACAAATGAAAAAATTTCTGAAAGTGTTGAAGCTGACGAAAAACAAGAGATCCTCATCAATACCATTAACACTTGTGCGGGTAAGCAAAACTTTGAACTGGTTACATTGGATCCGGGATTGATCACCGCAACTGATGTGAGTAAAATGAATGATTATTCTGTGATCAATGATTGGATCTATGAGCGCTTTGATGCTTACGAGAATTCTAAAAGTTCGGTACCTATTTTAGGTACAGATGAGATCAGGGACATTACAAAAAAGTACGGCACTACGCACATTCTTAAAACAGGAATCGGCTATGTGAAAGGCAAGAAAAAATATACAGTGTTCTATGCGGCCATTTACGATATGAGAACCAACAAAATGGTTTACCTGAAGCAGGAAGTTTTCAAAGGCAAACCAAACAAGGATCTTATAAATGCCAAGATGTATCAATTGTTTTACGAACTAAAGAACGGCTAGACATGAAAAGGATATTTTTTTATTTTCTGTTTTTAGTATTTGCATCAAGTGTAGTTGCACAAATTGGCCCCGGGTATCTTGGTAAGCGTTTTATGCTTGGTTACGGTTTTCATTTTAGCCCTGCTATCTTAGGTTCTAACGGATCAGAAGGTTCTATTATAGGAAGAGGTCCGCATTCGTTAGGCGGAGATCCTGCTTTTAATTCTACTCATGACGGCTTTCTTGAATTTGCATTCAAGAACAGGACGAGTGTAGGGCTTTCCTGCAGATATTATAATTCAACTTTCGATAATTCTACAAGCGTATATGGTTATACTTTTACACCAAACGGACAACAATATATTCTTAGCGGCGAGCCGGGTGGTTTTTACCAGATCAAAGGACTCAATTATGCTTTGTATTTTAAATTCTATAATAAGCGTTATGTAGCTCCCTGGGGTCGTTATTTCCTGCTCGGACCTGTTGTGAACACATATAGATCTTTTTATGATCCAGGTATTATGAAGCTTGAAACAACAGATGGTTCAGGAGGCGCTAAGATCCGTATAGATAATTTTGGGGCACAAGGTGAGTTATATGCCAGGGGCGATCTTTTATTCGGATGGGGAAGGAACCGCATGATCGGGAATCGCGTGACGATTGATTATGGGGTTAATTTCCAGTTAGTAGCTTTAGGCTTTATTTTATGGGATGCAATCGGTGAATCCCCTTTCGACATCTTCTCAGAGGTGCAGACCACTAATTATAATTATATAGAAAAAACTTCGAAGCGCAGGGTACGCGAGGTGAACAAACTAAATGTATTTGTAAAAGTTGGTGTGCTGCTTTTTTAGCTCTTTAAATTGAGTTTATTCTCTAAAGGATAGGAGTACATTTTGATAAGTATTCCTTTGAGCATTTCTGCTTCTCCTTTTTGTGGTTCCGTGATCTTATTAAGGTATGAGATAAAATCTTCTTTTTCTTTAGAAGTATGATTGTTTTCGAATACGTTGGTTTGCCGGTTAAGATCGTAAGCAATGTAATTTACGGGATTTAATTTATAATCAGTATAAATGCGTTTGTCGATAAGTGCGGCTAATTGTTTGATCTTTTCGTTATCGTTATTAAATTTATTTATTTCAACTAATTCTTCCTGAATTGGTTTCCCAAATGCAAGATGTATTTTACCTTTCGGTTGTTTTATTCCTGTAATAATGCTGTTCAGGTCTTCTCCCTGGGCTTTTACATATTTACTGTGCAAGTCTGACAGATATAATTCCTGGGCCTTTAAAATATCACAAGGTTCATATTCGTAACTGATCGTTAATGGAACAATATTCAATTCCGAAAAATTCTGCAGGAAATCTTTCCCGCCGCTCATGCCAAGCATTTTTAAAAGGCCGGTCTGTGTTTGATCGTTCCCATCCTTAGTGCGGCCGTTTCTTTGTGCGATCCACACACTTGTTTTTTTGTCAATTAAGGTATGACGGATATAAGCACTTAATTCTTTTGAGATATCATATAGTTCTTTGGCATTTCCTTCCCGTTTTACAGTGAACATCCGGTTCATCCGTCCGAAATCAGTTATAAAACCCTGGTCCATTAAATTACTTCCAAATGTGATCTCGGAAGTCTCAAACGATTCTTTCTCTAAAATAATTTGTAGAAGCGCACTATCCAATAAAATATCGCGGTGATTGGCGATAAATAAATAAGACTTGTTACGGTCTAAATTCTCAATACCGCTCCAGGTTAATCCTGCTGAACTCATTTTTACAATGCTCCATATTGCGTGCGACATGTAGCCTGTCTGGAAATCGTAAATATTCTTTGTGTTGTGTGCTTTAGCTAAAGCTTCATCTTTGGTAATGCCGGGCCACAGGTAAGATACTAATTGAAAATACAAAGGGTCGCCTGACATGCGATGCATAACCTGGGTGGCTTCACTATCATAGAATGGACGAAGCGCATCGAAATTGAATTCCTTTGCGAAATCTGATATGTGTGACGGTTTTTCAACCGTGAATTTTTTCATCATAATTATTGCTTCTTTCTTTTGTCAAAAAATGTAATGGGTTTGCGGCTCATTTCAGGAAACTGGACCTTAGTGATATTTTCCGGTGTTTCTGTTTTGATGTTTGGAGCAACGCGCAATTTCGCACGGAAGTGATCTTTCAATTCCTTTTCAAAATTCTGAGGAGGATCAATAACGCCAACGGTTATGCTGATCTCATCCGTTTCTATATCATTGGTATAAACTTCAATAAAATAATTTTTTATATACGGGACATGATTTAAAATATCATAAAGCGACGGCGGATACAAACTTGTTCCTTTGAATTTTATCATTTGTTGTTTGCGGCCTAATATCGGGCTCAAACGCATAGTTGATCTTCCGCAACTACAAGGTTCGGTATGCGCTATGCAAACGTCTCCGGTTTTAAAGCGGAGTAGTGGCATTCCTTCTACACCTAATGTGGTTACTGTTAATTCACCGGGCTCACCGTTCTTTACAGGTTTGTTCGCCTCGTCCAATAATTCAATTATTAATAATTCAGGATGGTGATGTCCGCCTTTCCCGGCTTTACATTCTGTGAATGCAGCGCCCATTTCTGTTGAAGCATAGGTGCTGAACAATTCAACATCCCATTTTTCTTTAATCCGTTTGCCTAAAGTGTTCAATGAAAAATCTTCATTGCGTATGCTCTCTCCAATGCAAACTATTTTTTTGACCGAACAATTCTTATAATCGATATTATTTTGTTCAGCGAACTCAATTAACTTTAAAACGAATGACGGAACGGCAATGGCAATAGTCGGATTTAATCTTTTGATCGTGTCCCATTGAAATTCCGGCATACCATTACCTACACGTATAACCCCAGCGCCCATTTGTTTGATGCCTAAAAAATAAGCAAGCCCTGCCATGAAACGGCGATCAAGAGTTGTCATTAATTGAAATACATCATCACTCGTTGCTCCTGTACACGCTAAAGAAATATTCTCGTTGTAAGCTAAACGTTCAAGGTCATTATTAGTTAATGCAAAAGTTAAAGGATCACCCAACGTGCCGCTTGTAGTTACGTAATCAATGATCTTGTTCGGTGCAACACAGATAAAATCTTTATTGAATTTGTAAAGATCATCTTTTGTGGTGACAGGAATTTTAGTCAGATCATCGATCGTGTTTATCGAACCGGCATTTATAGTATTAGCTTTAAACAGATTTTTATAATAAGTAGAATAGGAAATAGTATACGCGATCAGGTCTTTCAGTTTTTTCTCCTGGAAGGACTTTATTTCCTGCACGGTTCCTTTTTCTATTGCTGGGATGGACATTCTTAGGTACTGAATTCTACCGCCAAATTAGTAAAATATACGCCAATACAAAACAATAATTAAAAGCGGGGTTTTAGATGTTTAAAGCAGATCATCATGTCTTTTTTGATCTGGTTTTCTTCTTTTACTGAGGCGATTTCTTTGGTCAGCGCCATTTTGTAATAATTGAAAGCTGTTTCGTAATTGTACACCGATCTGTAATAATCACCCAGGACCTGGTAAGTGTAATAGCTTTGAGGATTACTCTCAAGGAAGGCAGCTTCAAATTTACCATCCAGGAAAATATAGCCTGGCGCTTTGGTTAAGAATTGTATGTAGTTCTTTAAATTCTTGAATTGAACGAATTGACGATAGGCTTCTGTTTTCAAAAAATCATCAGCCGGAATAGTGAGAGAATCTGTTGTGATCTCTTCCTCTTCTTCCAATGAAGAATAGTTCTTAAATACCTTATTCAGATCATAACAAACAAATTTACCGCACTGGTAAGGATTGGCTGACACCCACATTAAACCTTGTTTGGGTTTGAAGATCACTCCGTGATGCGCGATCAATTGGTTCATAGCTTTTTCATTTCCCAACCCAATATTTTTATCATTGATACCCCTTTGATCCCTTAGGATCTTAGCGGCCGACAAATGATCTATTTTGTTTTTTTGAGATAACAATTGTTTTAATCTGATCTTACGGTAGAGAGAAGAGCTTTCGTTTAAATTTTTCAGATTAGAAAGTTCATTAGAGAATTCTTTTCCCTGGTAATGATTAGAACAGAGGATTTCATTACTCTTAGCATCATAAACATCCATAGCGGTTGGAGTTTTTTCGACGATAATGGCATTATTATCCGCCGCACTTCCGATCAAAATACTTTCTGAAACAAACACATTCCGCTTTTTACAAATAGCAACAGCTTCGTAAATATTCCTGGCATATTGTAAAATTTCCCTTGCTAAAAGCGCAATAGGCGTTGCGGCATCTGTGGGAATTTGACTTTTAGCAGCGTTGATAGTAACCGTAATTCCTTTTTCATTCATTCCGCTCGCAGCGCCAATAAACCCGGCCCAGGTTATTGTTGCAAATTTATAACCTTGTTTTGGATGTGTGAATTGAACGATCTTGTTGATGGCAAATTCATCACCGCTGAAAAAATCAAAATTCCTTGCAATTAATAATTCACCGTCAGCACTCCTGTCATTCCAGACACCAAACGATGTACAACCAACGGTCATATTCTTATCCTGCAAAGCATGTCCGATATCATGAGCGCCATGATAATTTAAAATGCGGTGGTATTTGGGCCCGACAAAATCATATTTATCCGAGGCAAAACGAGAGATGCCGTAAATTTCTTCTTTGTATTCATCCGTAATGTTATCAGGTAAGTGCCTGTTAAAATAGGCGACAAAGAATTTTAAGAATTTCAAATAATTCAGGTCAGGAATTAAAACCTGTATCTGATGAATAAAAGCATCTTCCTGGAATTGCGCCAACTCTTTTGTTAAATGTCCGTTCGCAGCGCCTCTTTCAAAACCATTTCCTGAAACATATAATTCCCATAAGCCGCTTTCACTTTGCTTTAACCAGCCATTGCTAACAGTATAAAATGTTTCCGAATGCTGAACACGTTCCTGCTTTATAATGGAGTTGTCTGCAATTTTAGGTTCCGGAATTTGAATGGCGATAATAAAATAAACAGCAAAGCCAAGTATCAGAACAAGAAATACCAAAAAACTTCTGAAGACTATCCTGAAAATTTTCTTGAGCATGTTCTGCTAATTTACGAATAATAAAGGTTGGGGCAGCTTAAACTTTAGGCTGAGTACTGAATTTTTTCTTCGCTGCTTTGCAGATCACTTTGGTAACATCACGTCCCGTTTTAATGGCAATTGGTAATCCGCCACCGGGCTGGTTCCAGTGACTGCTGAAGTAGAAATTCTTTAAACCGGGCAATGTAAAACCTACTGGACTTGGTGCCAAAAGATTTTTCCCCGGTAACCAACCTTGAGTACTGCCTTTCCAGTTATTTGTGTAGCGGTAAACAGTGGCAGGCGTTGCCATATCACTCATTTCTAATTTATCTTTTATGCCGCCTAAACGTTCGTCGAGTAACCCGATGATCTTCTCTGTGAATTCTTTTTTTACTTTTCTGTATTCCGGACGGTTATTCTTTCTCAGATCCAGCCACCACTCTCCATTCTTAGTATAAAAACTAACTACAACAGCACTTTTTCCTGCGGGTGCCATTGTTTTATCGTAATTGTAAACGTGAACCTCTAAGCGGTCATATTTTGTTCCGTCAGGTAAAATAAGATCTTCTTTTAACGGATACCTTGAGAAATGTGGTTGATCTTTTAATTCATCGGCAATTCCAAATCCTAAATGCACAATAGAATAAAACACTTCCAGTTTTTTCAGGTCGCGTAATTCAAGCATGTGTTTGTTGGTGAATTTTCCATCGAGAAGATCGAAAACAGTAAAATGCCAATCACTGGCGGAAAGAATTACATCTGAATAATGTTTCACATCATTCCTAACCAATAAACCTTTCGCTGTATCACCTTCCACCAATATTTTTTTAACCGGAGTTTTGTAATGGATCTTTCCGCCAAGTGCTAAATAACTTTGTTCAACTTTTTTAGCAAACTCTAAGGATCCGCCAATAGGATAACCCGCACTTTTCTTATCAAAACAAGAAAGCGGCATGGTCACAACCAGGATGTTCACTTCATTCCCATCGTACAACAATTCAAAGCTCTCACGTAAAAAAGGACTTTTTAATTTTTTTGCGAAAGTGTAATTCGTTTCATTCTTTAATTTCAGGAACCAGTATAAGAACTCAAGGTAACGCGTCATTTTTATACCACGGATCATCGATTGTACAAATGGCAATTCATCCATGACAGGAGGCAGATCGAATTTCTGCATGATACGCATCGATTTTATCAACTCATCAATTGGTTTTTTATCTTCAGGAGAAAGATCTAAAAGATAACCATGTAAGCGGTCTAAGTTCGTATACAACTTAAATACATTACTGCCATGACGGTCTTTCGTATTCTTTACTTCAACTTCGATCCGGATATCGTGGTTCACGAACTCGATCTTTTTCATATCGAGAATTTCCGTCCACATTTTATTGAAGGAACTACCCGTATCACTTCCCAGTATCCAGTGAATACAACCGTCAATCGTATATCCATTCTTATGCCAGCTGGTGCATAGTCCGCCCGGAATTGCATGTTTCTCGAAGATCTCAGTTTCAAAACCGTTGAGTTGTAAATAACAACCGGCAGTTAAACCGGACATGCCTGCGCCTATGATGCTAACTTTCATTTAGAGGCATAAAAATAGTGATTTAGTTCGGAGTTGGTAGATGGTAGTTCGGAGAATTATAGGATAATTAGTTAAAATCTACGAACTGAAAACTACCAACTAGTTTACACTTTCATCGGACGGATCTTGCTTTTAATGATAAAGCTGTTCGGGAATTCTGCCTGTACTTTTTTCAAGGCTTCAAAAGCCTCCAATTTGGTTCGAAAATCACCAACTACTATAATGAAATTGGGCTGGTCATAATCTTCATAAGGCGTATAATCGTTGAATTTAGCAGCAAATTTTGATTTTACCTCCCTGGCTTTTACCCGGTCAACCCCAAAATGAATTTTGATCCTGAACCCATCATATTCACCGTTATTCAGGCGGTTATAAGAAGCTTTTTTATCAATTAATTGCTTCACTTTTAACTCAGTCTGAGCTTGACCATTATCAGGAGTTTCCTGGCCGAAACTGATAAGGGAAACGAGCAAAAAGTATGTAAAAACCAACACTTTATTCACCAGACAAAAATACAAGAAATTCCTATTAAAACACTAAATTTGAGCTCTGATTTTTGATTCTTTATGACTGACAAATTTTCTTACATAGGGACGAGTGATGTAACTGCCATCGAGAGCCTTTACGAGCAATATTTAAAGGATGTTAATTCGGTAGATGCCACTTGGCGTGATTTCTTTAAAGGATTTGAATTTGCAAGTACGAATTATGATTCAAATTTGGGCGGTGGTGGAATTCCTGAGAATATTGCGAAAGAATTTAAAGTGATAGGGTTGATCACAGGTTACCGTCAGCGCGGGCATTTATTTACCAAAACAAACCCTGTCCGTCAGCGTCGTACTTATCAGCCAACTTTAGACCTTGAGAATTTCGGTCTGTCGGAAAAAGATCTGGATACAGTTTTTCAAGCAGGAAGTGAAATTGGAATCGGGCCTGCTAAATTAAAAGATATTATCGCTCACTTAGAGCAAACCTATTGCGGAAGTATCGGCGCTGAGTATTTATACATGCGAGAACCAAAAGTTGTGAAGTGGTTACAGGAACGAATGGAGAAAAGCAAGAACACTCCAAAATACAATACAAAAGAAAAAAGAGCGATCCTGAAAAAATTAACGCAGGCAGTTGTTTTCGAAAATTATTTACATACGAAGTTTGTCGGCCAAAAACGTTTTTCTTTAGAAGGAGGCGAATCTGTGATCCCCGGGATGTACGCCCTTATTGAACATGGTTCCCATTTAGGAATTGGTGATTACGTTGTTGGAATGGCGCATCGCGGCCGTTTGAATGTGTTGACGAACATTATGCATAAAAGCTACAAAGATGTATTCACTGAATTTGAAGGCAGGCCTAGTGAAGATTCATTATTCGATGGCGATGTAAAATATCACATGGGTTATTCGAGTGATAAATTAAGTGAGAACGGCGCTAAAGTTCACATCAGTTTAACCCCAAACCCATCACATCTTGAAACCGTAGATCCTGTGGTAACAGGTATCGCACGTGCGAAGATCGACAATCAATACAGCGGTGATAATTCAAAAGTTTGCCCGGTGTTGATTCACGGGGATGCTGCTATTGCAGGACAAGGAATTGTTTACGAGGTTTTACAAATGAGTCAGCTTGATGGTTATAAAACAGGCGGGACAATTCATTTTGTGATCAACAATCAAATTGGTTTCACTACGAACTTTTTGGATGCGCGTTCATCAACTTATTGTACGGATATTGCAAAAGTAGTTCTGTCGCCGGTGTTCCATGTGAACGGAGATGATGTTGAAGCATTGTGTTTTGTTTCTCAATTAGCAATGGATTTCCGTCAGACATTCCATCGTGATGTTTTCATTGATGTATTGTGTTACAGAAAGTACGGACATAACGAAGGTGACGAACCTCGTTTTACGCAACCGATCTTATACAAAGCTATCGCAGCGCATCCTAACGTGAAAGAAATTTACGTTGATAAATTGAAAGAAGAAGGATCGGAATTAGCAACGGAAGCAAAAGAGATAGAAAAAGAATTCAGGGCTAAATTAGATTCCTACCTTGATGAGGCGCGTAAGAGTGTAACAGCAAAGATCACATCTTTCCTTGAAGGAAACTGGAAAGGTGTGAGAATGGCGACAGATAAAGATTTTGAAACGTCGCCGGATACATCAGTAAAAGAAAAGGAATTTTTAGAATTAGCAAAAGCGATCACAGAACTTCCGAAGGACAAAAAATTCTTCAATAAGATCCAAAAAGTATTTGAAGACCGAAAAGCGATGATCACCAACGACAATTACGATTGGGCGATGGGAGAGTTGTTAGCTTATGCTTCATTGATGAAAGAAGGTCATCATGTTCGTTTCAGTGGACAAGATGTGGAGCGCGGAACTTTCAGTCACCGTCATGCGGTTGTGAAGATCGAGGATAGCGAGGAAGAATATACGCCGTTGAATAATATCGATGCAAAAGGTGAATTAAGAATTTTCAATTCTCACTTAAGTGAATATGGTGTTTTAGGTTTTGAGTACGGATATGCTTTTGCATCACCAAACATTTTAACCATTTGGGAAGCTCAATTCGGTGATTTCTTTAATGGAGCACAAATAATAATCGATCAATACATAGTTGCTGCTGAAAATAAATGGCGCCGGATGAATGGTTTGGTAATGCTATTGCCTCATGGTTATGAAGGACAAGGCCCTGAACATTCATCTGCACGTATGGAACGTTTCCTGCAAATGTGTGCGAATAATAATGTTTTCGTAATTAATGCTACAACTCCTGCTCAACAATTCCATGCTTTGCGTAGACAATTAAAACGTGATTTCCGTAAACCGTTAATTTGTTTTACGCCTAAAAAATTACTGCGTTATCCTGCTTGTGTAAGCAAGGCATCTGACTTTATTAAAGGTGGATTTAAAGAAGTTTTGGATGATCCGAAAGCAGATGCTAAAAAAGTTTCTCGCATTGCTTTCTGTTCCGGAAAAGTTTATTACGACCTGGTTGAGCGCCGCGAAAAAGAAGGAGCGGATGATATTGCATTTGTAAGATTGGAACAATTATATCCTTTCCCGCAAAAACAAATCGATGAGATCCTGAAAAAATACAGCAAGGCGAAAGACCTGATGTGGGTACAGGAAGAAACTGAGAACGCAGGTGCATGGCGACATGTTGATCATTTTGCGCGCGCATTGAATTTGAAATACATCGGTCGTGATGATGCCGCTTCTCCTGCCACAGGATTTGCTAAACGTCACAACGAAGAGAACGAAATGATCATGAGTAAAATATTTTCGAAAGTATTAGTAAAATAAATATTGAATTTAAATGTTGAATGCTTAAAGATCCATTCAACATTTATCATTCAAAATTCAAAATTAAATATATGGCAATAGTAGAATTAAAAGTACCGAGTCCGGGAGAATCCATCACAGAAGTAACCATTGCGAGATGGGTGAAAAAAAGCGGTGATGTAGTAGAGAAAGATGATGTGCTGGCAGAAATTGATTCTGATAAAGCAACCTTAACATTAAACGCTGAAGAAAGCGGAAAGATAGAAGTATTAGCTGCTGAAGGTGACACGGTTAAAGTAGGTGCTGTGGTGGTAAAGATCGATACTTCATTCAAACCTGAAGCAAAAACCAATACTTCGACAAGCTCAGTAACCAAAAAGGACGAAAAGAAAGAAGAGAAAAAAGTTGCTGTTGTTGCCAACGAAAAAGAAAGTTATGCGAAAGGAACACCAAGTGTTTCCGCAGCGAAGATCATGAATGAGAATGGCGTGAAGTCATCTCAAATAAATGGTACAGGTAAAGATGGCCGCATCACTAAGCAAGATGTGTTAGCTGCTTTATCAAATGGTTTACCAAATGTACAGGAAGTTCTTTCAAACAGTTGGAAAGGCGGGCGTGATAAGAACAAAGTTAAAATGACCGCCCTTCGTAAAACAGTTGCGAAACGTTTGGTGTCGGTGAAAAATGAAACGGCGATGTTAACTACATTCAATGAAGTTGACATGAGCGCTATTTATGCGATCCGGGCTAAATACAAAGATAAATTCAAAGAAGTTTACGGAAGCAATATTGGTTTCATGAGCTTCTTTACAAAAGCGGTGACCGAAGCTTTATATCATTTCCCAGCCGTTAATGGCATGATCGATGGAGATGAAATAATTTACAATAAGTATTGTGATATCGGAATTGCAGTTAGTGCACCAAAAGGTTTAATGGTTCCGGTTCTACGAAATGCAGAATTGATGAGCCTTGCACAAATTGAGGCAGGAATAAAAGAATTAGCGATAAAAGCACGTGATGGAAAATTAACTATCCCTGACATGGAAGGAGGAACTTTTACCATCACTAATGGTGGTGTTTTTGGAAGTATGATGAGTACACCCATTATAAATCCTCCTCAAAGCGCGATCTTAGGAATGCACAACGTGGTTGATCGTCCAATGGCAGTGAATGGAGAAGTAAAGATCCGTCCTATGATGTATGTGGCTTTAAGTTACGATCATCGTATTATTGATGGTAAGGAAAGCGTTGGCTTCTTAGTAAAAGTAAAAGAGATGTTAGAGAACCCGACAAAAATGTTATTCGGTGGTAAGAACCCGGAAGAGATATTATTAGGATTATAAACTTAAAACCTTAAAGCCATGAAAAAAACAATTTTAGTATTAGCGGGTTTGTTCATGTTCGGGATGAGCAATGCACAAACGATATCATTCAATCCCAGAACGGGTGATGTGGATATGGATGGATTTTTGAAAGATATCAGCACCAAAGCAAAAGATGATATAAAAGGTTTTATTGATAACGCGACAACGACATTCAATATCGCAAAAGATAAAGTGGAAAATTTAATTAAGATCATGGATCCGGGTGATGTGTTCATGACCCTGCAAACTGCGCAAATTGTAAATAAACCCGTTGAGGAAGTTAAAGAAGCTTATGTAAAAGCAAAAGATAAAGGCTGGGGACAAATCGCAAAGGATCTTGGCATTAAACCCGGATCAAAAGAATTTCATGCTTTAAAGGACAAGATGAAAGGGAAAAAGGAAAAAGACAAAGGTGGAAAAGGGAATGGCAAAGGTAAAGGAAAAAATAAGTAATGATTCTGAAAGCTCACTAACCACAATTAAACAAATACAAAAATGGAAAACCAAAGAGGAACAAATATCGACAAAATTGAATATGCAACTGTAGTTGGCAGTAATACTTTATTACGAACAGTATTTGCATGGATGACAGCTGCGTTGGCTATTACCACAGTGTGTTCTATGCTATTTGCATTTACACCAACCTTGTTAGGCTTATTGATCAACGAAACGGGCATGACAACTTTAGCCTGGATCGTTATGTTCGCGCCTTTAGGATTTGTTCTGTTAATGTCTTTCGGATTTAATAAACTTTCTTATCCTGTTTTAGTGGCTGCATTTTTAGCCTATGCGGCCATAACAGGAATCAGCTTAAGTTTTATTTTCATAATTTACCAATTGGGTTCAATAGTAAATGTATTCTTAAGTTCAGTTGCTTTGTTTGCTATCATGGCAATTGCCGGTTATACTACTAAAACTGACCTTACTAAGATGGGAAGTTTATTAATGATAGGTTTATTCGGGATCATTATCGCTTCAGTGATCAACGTCTTTATGAGAAGCGATTCAATGAGTTTTATTTGCAGTATTTTAGGCGTGATCATTTTCACAGGGTTAACAGCATGGGATGTTCAGAAAATCAAGAATATGGCTGCTGAAGATGATGGAAGCACAACATTTAAAAAAATGAGTATAATGGGCGCATTGACCCTTTACTTAGATTTTATTAATATCTTCCTTTACTTGTTACGTTTATTCGGAAAGAGAAACTAATTCCGGCAAATTGTTTAGAACCCGCTTAAAGGCGGGTTTTTTTGTGACTTTTAGTTTTATCTGTATTATGAGAGTATGAGAAGCATTATTCTTTTATTCATTTCTATCAATTTACTCGGACAGAAAGCCCCTAAATTGGATACTGTATTCTGTGATTGTGAACAAGCCAGGATAATTCCAATCAACGGAAATGCTACAGTAAAAAAGACCATTCCTCCGAAAGGACATGGTGCAAAACAAGAGATCAGCGAATCGAAACAAAGAACAAAATACGCTTTTGATAAAGAGCACAACAGTTCGTGGTATAAACTGGTGATCAACAGCAGTGGACATCTATGTTTTAACATCATGCCTTCAAAAAAGGAAGATGATTATGATTTCATGTTGTTCAAAGGAGCGACGGGTGGTTTTTGCGATAGTTTAAGTTCGCACAGGATCAAACCGGTGAGAGCTTGTATTTCAAGGGAAAAAGAAGATATTGAAGGGAAAACAGGAATGAGTTACAAAGGCACTAAAGAATTTGTGAATGAAGGTGTGGGGGATGCATACGTAAAACCACTCTTTGTTACAAAGGGAGAAGTGTATTATTTAGTTCTTGATAATGTTTATGATAAAGGTGAAGGCCATTCGATACAATTCTATTTTGAAGAACCTGTGCGCATAAAAGGAGTGATCTTAGATGAAAAGAACAAACCTCTTATTGCTGAAATAGCTCTTACCAATGCAAGAGGTGATACTATGGAATTATCGAAAAGTAAAGCTGATGGTTCTTACGAGATTGATACTCATTTGCGTGCAAAAGTGAATTACGTTCTGAACTTTTATAACGATAGTTCGTTCACTTTCACAAAGAATGTTTATCTAAAAGACACAGCTGCATTAAAGAATATCAGGACCGTGTTACCTGAATTAAGAAAGGGTGTAAAACGTCCTATTGGAAATATTAATTTTTATGGCGGATCACCGGAATATATTCCAAATGCAGTTCCATCCATTAATAATCTTTGCAGGCTCATGGTCAAAAATAGAAATTTAAGCATTCAGATCGAAGGGCATACCAATGGGTGTTCATTTGGTAAACCTTATGCGCAACAACTTTCTGATCAAAGAGCAATGAAAATAAAAGATTTCCTTGTTAAAAAAGGAATAAAGCCCGAGCGAATCAAAACACTTGGAAAAGGTTGTAATGAGATGCTATTTCCGTTGGATGAGAATACAACTCCCGATCAGCAAGAGGCGAACAGACGGGTTGAAGTACTTGTATTGGAATTCTAAAAGCCCTATTCCCGACAGGGAATTAATGAAAACGCTTTTCATGATGCCTTGCCAAGCGACAAGCAGCGTCTCGAAATAAAAAAACCGCGAGGTGTACTCGCGGTTAATTTTTTATTTCGCAGCTTTTTTTGCCTTTTTAGGGGCTGCTTTTCCTTTTTTTGCTGCTGCTGCCGCTTTTTTTGCCGCTTTTTTGCGCGGACGGGTTCTTCCATAGCTTCCGATATGGATCTTACCGCGTTTTGAACGTTTATCGCCTTTTCCCATGATTGTATTGTTTTTTTTGTTTTAAATTGGTTACTGAGGTTGTCGAAGTATAATTAATTGGATGTAAAAGTAGAAAAATAAACCCAAATAACAACGCTTTCAGCCCTTTTCACTCTTATAATGTATATTTACTGAAAAATATCACTTGGATAATACCTTTCATAAGAACGAGCGTCTTTGCAGTAAAAAGCAAATAGATACGTTGTTTGAAAAAGGTCAAACCGTGAATGCATACCCGATAAAACTCATTTACCTGGGAGGGAGGTCAGAGTCAAAAACTGATGTAAAAGCCATGTTCGTGGTTCCCAAAAAAAAGTTCAAGCACGCTAACGACCGCAATAAACTGAAACGCCGGATGCGAGAGGCTTACCGTCTGCAAAAGGGAGAATTCTATGTTTCTATTGGTTCTTATAAGCTCAACCTGGCCATTTTGTATTATGGCAATAAAACCGAGGAATACGATGCCATTTTTAAAGCCACGGCAAAACTTTTGAATAATTTAACGAAGCAAATCGTGACGGGTGGTTCATAAGGAACAAAATATTCCGTAACTTTATTAAGGATTTCGAATACACATTAATGAAGAAGTTATTCCAGAAAAGAACATATATCCTGCTAATTGCAGGTGTTGCTATATTTTTTGCCAGTTTTGCACCTACTGATCTTTTTGAGATATCGAAGAACCTTGATATCTTCTCAAGTTTGTACCGTGTACTAAATGAATCATATGTTGATGAGACCAAGCCCGGCCAATTAATGAAGACCGCCATTGACGCTATGCTGGAATCTTTGGATCCTTACACAAATTATATTACTGAGAATGACATCGAAGATTTCATGTACATGACCACCGGTGAATACGGAGGTGTTGGTGCATTGGTAACTGATATCGATGGAAAGATCGTGGTGGTTGATCCTTATGAAGGGTTTTCAGCCCACCGCGCCGGTATAAGAGCGGGTGACGAGATCATTGAAGTGAATGGACAATCAGTGAAAGGAAAAAAATCAGACGACGTAAGGCCACTCTTAAAAGGAAACGCAGGTTCGCCATTAAAATTGAAAGTAATACACGCCGGACAAACCACAGCAGTTGATATCAGTTTAATGCGGGAAGAGATCAAAGTTTCAGCGGTGCCTTATTCAACAATGGTGAATGAAAATGTTGGCTATATCAAATTAACGAGCTTCACTGAAAATTGCAGCGTATTGGTAAAAGATGCTTTCCTGAAACTGAAAGAGAAGAATTGTAAAGCATTAGTACTCGACCTTCGCGGTAATCCCGGAGGATTATTACAGGAAGCGGTTAATATCGTGAATTTTTTCGTTGATAAGGGTAAGGAAGTAGTTTATACAAAAGGAAAGATCTCTGACTGGGAAAGAACTTATTTAGCAGTGAATAATCCTATCGATACACAAATTCCGATTGTTGTTCTAATAGATGAGAATTCTGCATCAGCCGCTGAAATAGTTGCAGGATCACTTCAGGATTTCGACCGTGCTGTTCTTGTTGGAGCGCGTTCTTACGGAAAAGGTTTAGTGCAACAGACCCGCGACTTAATGTATAATGCAAAATTAAAAGTAACAGTTGCTAAATATTATATCCCAAGCGGTCGTTGCGTGCAGGCTTTGGATTACGGTCACCGTGATGAAGATGGAAGAGTGGATAAAGTTCCTGATTCATTGATCACCGCATTCAAAACAAAAGGTGGGCGGATAGTATACGATGGTGCAGGCATTTTGCCTGATATTAAAACAGGCGAACATAAACTAAGCAATATCACTTTAGCATTATTGAACAAGAACCTGATCTTTAATTATTCAACACAATATGTTTTAAAACATGAATCTATTCCTCCTGTTAAAGATTTTCAGCTCACCGGTCAGGATTATGAGGATTTTATCGCTTTCTTAAAAGACAAGGATTACAGTTACAAAACTGAAACTGAGTTAGTGATGGAGGAATTAAGGAAAGAAGCGGAGAATGAAAAATATTTCAGGAATATAAAAGTTGAGTATGATAACCTTGGTGCCAAGATCAATGCTGATAAGAAAGATGACCTGACAAAGCATAAAGACGAAATAAAACAGTTCCTGGAAGAAGAGATCGCTTCGCGTTATTATTTTCAAACGGGTCGCCTGGGACAAAGTGTAAAATCCGATCCGGATATCAAAGCTGCTGTTGAGGTTTTAGGTAACGATAGTAAATTAAAAAATGTTCTGACGACTATCGAAAAACCAACTAAACCATTCAACCCGAGAAAGCGTTTTTAATTAAATGATTATAAAAGAACCCCTGAAGCGTACTTGTTCTGCTTCAGGGGTTTTTATTTGGTGCAGTTAAGCTTTTCTCACTGCGGGCTTGCTCAGGTAAAGAACAAACCAACGTATTATAAAGAACATCCCCGCCATTAGAACCAGCACGCCCCAAATATTTACAAAGAATAAAATAATATGTTCAAAAATGTGCCACCCATCTGTAAAGGATTCGCCTAATCTTTGTCCGAAAGAAGGCACATATGGAGGAATTGTTTTCTCACTCGCAACAATCGTTTCTTTGATAGTTTGCGGTTGGTAAATATAAAGCGTAACAGTACTGTAATTTACTTTATCCATTAATTCAAGGTTTTCTATTGTTTTGTTATCAGCGAGTTGATTACTGATAGCAAGGTTATCTTCGGCAGTAACTGTTTCTTTTAGTTTCTTGCCTTTACTATCAATCGCATTTGTATAACGTTGCTTGTAATTCTTATAACGCTTCTCAGCTAATTGATTGGATAATAAAGTGTATTTAATATCATCGGCTTTGATAGTTCGGTGATCTAAGAAATCCATCAATGGTGCCAAGCCGCGTAACACAGCATCTAATTCCGTATTCGGGATGCGCATGGTAACAGAATTATCTACCACATAGTAAGTTCTTTCTTTACAGGAATCCCGGCTGACCTGAACTTTATTTTGGTAAGAGATATTGCTTGAAAGATTTGTGTAAGTAATGTATCCATTGTGTTTCGCTACCAGGTCTTCAATATCAAAAGTAGATTGTTTTACATCTTTCACTTTGAATTTGATATCAGCGGTTCTTATGAAAGTATGAGTACTGTCGGCTTTGCCAACAACTGCTGCGTTAGAAGTCGCAACGCTTCTCACAGAATCCATTTCGTCTTTAACATCTTCAGAAGCGAATCGTTCCTCAGGGCTTGCGCCACAGCTAAATAATAGAATAATAATTGCAGGAATAAGGACCAGTGAACTTAATTTTGTGCGGTTAACTTTCTGAAAGTTAGTTCCGCAATTAGTTTTGTTTTTCATGGTTGTTGGTTTAGGGTGAAGTGATGTAACATCTGCTTCATTGTTTTTAATTTATACCAAGCCCTGAAAAAGGTAAAACTTAAGAAATGTTAATTGGCCAGTTCGTCCTGAGCTTGTCCTAGGATTCAGGATTAATGAAGGATCTTAAAGACCAATTCTTTTAGCAACTCGCCATTAGGGGTTCCGTTATTGTTAACGCCTTTTGTTTTCAGGTCACATTCTTTTAAATGTTCGAAGACCTGCTTTAGTTTTCCTGTATTGTAATTGGCAGCTGCCCTGGCGTAACCATCTACAAAAAAAGGATTGACACCTAAAGCCTGCGCGGCAGTGAATTTGCTTTTATCGGGAAGGAAATGATATTTTAATATTTTCGAGAAATAATTATATAAAGAGCCGGTGATCATTACAGGATGATGTTCTTTTTCATTCGCTGCAAAATAATTAACGATACGGTTTGCTTTCAGAACATCTTTCTTTGCTAATGCATCCTGGAATTCAAATACATTATACTCTTTACTGATCCCGATATTATCCTGGATAGCTTCCGCGGTAATCTCGCTGCCTGCCTGTAAATTGATAACGAGTTTGTCAATTTCATTCGCAATTTTAGAAAGGTCGCTGCCTAGGAATTCTGATAGTAAAAAGGAAGCTTTAGGGTTTATAGTGTATTTTTTGTCTTTAACGTAGTTGTTGATCCATTCCGGAACCTGGTTATCGTACAATTTAGAGAATTCGGCATATACAGCATTCTTCTGAATAGCTTTTGCAATAGCACTTCGTTTATCAAGTGTTTTGTATTTATAGCAGAACACTAAAATAGTTGTAGGCTGCGGGTTCTGAACGTAAGCTAAAAATTGTGCTGCTGCATTTGATTTTTTATCGGATCTCGTTTCCGTTTCCTCATCATCTGATTCCGCACTTTTATTTAGTTCTTTTATATTCTGCGCTTCTTTTACGATCACTACCTGGTATTCACTCATCATCGGGAATTGCTTTGCTAATCCTAATATTGTAGCGAGATCAGTATCTTTTCCGTAAACAATGGTTTGATTGAATTCTTTTTCATTCTCATCCAGAACGGTTTTTTCCAACGAATCAGAGATCACATCAATATAATAAGGCTCTTCACCGCATAAAAAATAAATGGGTTTGAAGAGGCGCCTCTTAATATCAAGTTGTATCTGGTTCAGGTCTTTGCTCACAATTAAAAACTTAAGTATGGCATTAAACCATGTAAACCACCTTCGCGGCCAAAACCACTTTCTTTATACCCACCGAATGGAGAAGCAGGATCGAATTTATTGTAAGTATTCGCCCAAACTACACCGGCGCGCAGCTTAGAAGTAAGATTAAATATTTTAGAACCTTTGTCTGTCCAAACACCTGCGCTTAATCCGTAAGGGATGTTATTTGCTTTTTCAATCACCTCTTCAACGGTCCTGAAAGTTTGAATTGCTAATACAGGCCCAAAGATCTCTTCCTGAACAATTCTATGAGATTGTGAGGTGTGTAGAAATAAAGTCGGCTTACAGAAAAATCCTTTTGATGGAATGGAGCATGAGCTTTGATACATTTCCGCACCTTCATCAATTCCTATTTTAATAAAATCATTTATTTTAGTTAACTGTTCTTTTGAATTGATCGCACCAATGTCTGTATTCTTGTCCAAAGGATCACCCACAATTAAAGTTTCGAGACGTTGTTTTAATTTGCCGATCACAATATCTGCTACATTTTCCTGAATGAATAAGCGTGAACCGGCACAACAAACATGTCCTTGGTTAAAGAAGATCCCATTTATAATTCCTTCAACAGCCTGATCGATCGGCGCATCATCAAAAATAATGTTCGCCGCTTTACCGCCGAGTTCAAGGGTTACTTTTTTATTGGTGCCGGCAATAGATTTCTGAATTAATTTCCCAACATCTGTGCTTCCTGTAAAAGCAACTTTATTTATTTTAGGATGATTTACTATTGCAGCTCCTGTTTTTCCGAAGCCGGTAATGATATTTACAACCCCATCCGGTAATCCGCTGTCACGGATAAGTTCTGCTAATTTTAAAGCGGTGAGCGGTGTGGTTTCTGCCGGTTTTAAAACAACAGTATTTCCTGTGGCCAAGGCAGGCGCAATTTTCCATGCCGCCATTAATAATGGAAAGTTCCATGGTATAATTTGTCCTGCTACACCTAATGATTGTGGTTTTTTATTAGGGAACGCGTAATCTAATTTATCAGCCCATCCTGCGTAATAGAAAAAATGATTTGCTGCTAAAGGTGTATCAACATCTCTGCTCTCACGAATGGGTTTGCCGCCATTCATACTTTCAATCACAGCAAACTCCCTGGCTCTCTCTTGCATTAAACGGGCAATGCGGAAAATGTATTTGCTGCGTTCTTTAGCAGGCATTTTCTTCCATACTTTATCATACGCATTTTTCGCCGAAGTAACAGCTAGATCAACATCTTTCTCATTCGCTTCGGCAACTTCAGCTAATTTTTGTTCCGTAGCCGGATTGATGGTGTCGAAATATTTTTTGCTGGTCGGTTTTACAAACTTTCCGTTGATGAACAGATCGTATTGCTTATTCAATTTTATATGATCGGTACTTTCCGGAGCCGGTGCATACTTCCAATCTGTGAAAAATTCATTTGATGTTGCTTCTTTCATATCGAAATTCGTTTTGGTTCGTAGTTCAGAGTTCGCAGTTAGTAGATTTTGTTTTCTCCACGAACAACGAACTGTTACGAACTAGTCGTTACTGATGTAATCCTTACTGTAATAAACTCCTTTTTGTTCTTTGCCTAATTGTAAAATAATATCGTTCGCTAAACTGCTTGCGCCGAAACGGAACCACTCATTGTTCATCCATTTGTTCCCTAAGGTTTCATGAAGCATTACTAAATATTGTAAGGCCGCTTTTGCACTGGAAATTCCCCCTGCAGGTTTCATGCCAATCATCTTTCCTGTTTTATGATAATGATCGTTGATCGCCTGTAACATCACTAAAGTTACCGGCATGGTTGCAGCCGGCTGAATTTTCCCTGTTGAAGTTTTAATAAAATCTGCCCCTGCTAAAATGGCAATGTCAGATGCTTTGCGGACGTTGTCTAAAGTTGAAAGTTCTCCTGTTTCTAAAATTACTTTTAATCTTGCTTTTCCACAAGCTTCTTTTATAGCTGCGATCTCATCAAATACAAAAGTATAATTGCCGCTTAAAAATTCACCACGGCTAATAACCATATCCACTTCATCAGCCCCATCATTCACGGCTAATTTTGTATCGTTAATTTTTATCTCTAAAGTTGAATTCCCGCTTGGAAATGCAGTTGCTACTGAAGCCACTTTTACTTTGGAATCTCCCAGTGCTTTTTTCGCTGTCTTTACAAAAGTAGGATAAACACAAACAGCCGCAACAGTAGGTAATCCCGGAATATCATCAGCGGGATGCATAGCTTTATAGCACATCTGACGAACTTTTCCTTCAGTATCTTTTCCTTCAAGCGTGGTTAGGTCGATCATGTTCAAAGCAAGTTTTAAACCCTGAATTTTACTCTGTTTCTTGATACTTCTTGAGTTAAATCTTGCAATTCTCTCCTCAATTCCTACCTGGTCTACTGTTGGGCTATTATTAAATTCCATATTCCTCAAATCCCTATAAAAATAATTCTTTTTTTGCTTCTTTAAGCTTAAATTTATTGAATAATTATGTCGGCATTTAAACCTGTGGTACTATGGATGACGGGCCTATCGGGCGCCGGAAAATCGACCATTGCGTACGCGCTTGAGAAAAAACTGCAGCATGAAAATGTACTATGCGAGGTATTGGATGGCGATGTGTTGCGGAATGGTATCAATGCAGGTCTAGGTTTTACAGAGGCGGACCGTAAAGAAAATATCCGCCGCACCGCCGAGATCGCTAAGGTACTATGCACCAATAACTTTGTTGTGATCTGCAGCTTAATTACGCCAACAAATGATCTGAGGGAAATAGCTAAAACAATTTTGGGAGATAAATTTAAATTGGTACATATTTCTACCTCTTTGGAAACGTGTAAAAAAAGAGATGTAAAAGGTTTGTACGGAAAGGCTTTGAAAGGGGAAATACCCAATTTTACAGGAATATCTGCGCCTTTTGATATACCGGAAAAGGCACATTTTATCATTGATACACAAAACCAATCGGAGAACCAGAGTGTTGAATCACTTTATGTTTTTTTAAGGAATTTACAATAGTTAACGCCTCAATAACAGGTACTTTTATAAAAATGTTTTTTTGCAAACATATCGAGAAACTTATTCATTACCGCAGCACCGGTAAAATGGAGAACCAGTTAAGTTTCATGGTGTTTGATTCAGCTAAAGAAGTTCAACAGGAGCACTGGAACGAAGTGTTGCAGGACAGAAATCTTTTTTTAGACCTGAGATATTTGCGGATACTTGACACGATTCCGAAGAAAAATTTCCAGTCGCGCTATATTATCATTTACAAAGATGCATTTCCTTTTGCGATCGCTTATTTCCAGGTGATCGATTTCCAGGCCGGGGTTTTCGGAGAATTGCTGGATAGCAAGATCAATAGTTTGAAATCGAACCGTGCTAAATTATTCGAGAATTATATTGGCAATAATAAGGATGAAGTGTTGATGCGCCTTTTAACCTGCGGGAATAATTTTGTGAGTGGCGAACATGCTTTTTTATTCAAAGATAAATTAGAGAAAGCTGAGGAATTTAAAATTATCGAAGATCTTATCGAACGTATAGGAACCAGGGAAAAATTACGCGGAAAAGTATCGGCGGTGATGGTGAAAGATTTTGAATTGCCTGTTCTGCAAAAAGCGAAATGTTTTTTTAACCGTGATAAATATATTGAGTTCAGCGTAGAACCGAATATGGTTGTGGATATTCCGAAAAACATTAATTCGGTGAATGATTATATTGCTTTATTCTCGAAGAAATACCGCAACCGCGCGAAAGCAATCCTAAAGAACGCAGCTAATATTGAAATTAAAACGCTGACGGAAGAAGAACTTAAAAAAGAGAATAAGAGCATTTACAAATTATACGAACAGGTGTTTAATCACGCCAAATTTAAATTAGTGAAGTTACCTGAAAATTATTTCCTGGATTGCAAACATAATTTCGGCGACAAGTTCACAATAACCACTTTTCATTATCAGGGAAAACTAGTGGCCTTCACTTCAGGAATTGATATTACTCCGGATTCTCTTGAAGCACATTATATCGGTTTCGATTATGAATTGAATAAGGAAATAGATCTTTACCAGAACATATTATATAATTTCCTGGAACAAGCCATCACATTAAAAAAAAGCAAACTAAATTTAGGTCGTACGGCGGGCGAAATAAAAAGTACCATTGGAGCACGCGCACAAGAATTAACCTGTTACATAAAACCACAAAACACAGTATCAAGATTGGTATTAAAACCATTCATCTCCTTCCTTCAACCAAGCGATTGGGTACCGAGAAATCCTTTTAAAGAAGAATCATTGAGTTATTAAGGTCTTAGTTCATGGGTAAAAGGGTAATCGTTTTTATATTTTATTTTCTTGGTATTTTATTGTCTAAAGCCCAAGTCCCCAGTTTTCAATGGGCAACGTCAATTGGATCAATAAGTGGAGATCAGGGTTATTCAGTAACAACCGATATTTTCGGAAATGTGTATACTACAGGTGTTTTTTCAGGTGTGGCCGATTTTGATCCAGGATCTGGAACATATACTTTGTCAACTTTAGGCGGTTATGATATTTTTATTTCGAAGTTAGATCCTTTAGGTAATTTCTTGTGGGCTAAAAGAATGGGTGGGTCAAATTCTGACGGTGCTACTTGTATTACTACCGATCCTTCAGGTGATGTGTATCTTACTGGAGGATTTAGAGACACCATTGATATGGACCCCGGACCTTTAACTTTTAGTTTGGTTTCTTTTGGTAATGATGATGCTTTTGTTTGCAAGTTAAGCTCGCTGGGAAATCTTATATGGGCAAAACAAATAGGTGGTGTTGGAAACGATTTCATCAGTTCGTTGACAATTGATCCATTTGGTAATATATATTCGGCAGGTTCTTTTCAATCTACAACTGATTTTGATCCGGGCATCGGAACTTATTCTCTTACTTCAATAGGGTCGTTAGATGCTTTTGTTTTGAAATTGGATGCTTCAGGTTCATTTGTGTGGGCAAGAAAAATTGGCAGCTCGGCAAATGATGGAGCCTTGGGCATTTGCGCCGATCAACTAGGGAATATTTATTCAACAGGTTATTTTTCATTTACCGCAGACTTTGATCCCGGAGCAGCAGTCGTTAACCTTACTTCAGCCGGCCTCTATGATTCTTTCGTTTGGGCATTGGATGCTGGGGGAAATTATTTGTGGGCGAAAAATTTTGGAGGGTTACAAAGCGATATGGGTTATTCCATTAATTCAGATGCCTCTGGAAATTTGTACTCAACAGGAACATTTGTAAATATTTCTGACCTAGATCCCGGTGTTGGAACAAGTACTGTAAGTTCAAATGGATTGAATGATATCTATGTTAGTAAGCTAGATAATTCAGGTTCTTTTTTATGGGGTAAAAGCTTTGGCGGAACAAATCAGGATTACGTAAACGGCATTGTGTTAGATGCGAGTAATGGTGTTTATACAACAGGTGCATTTCAGGGAACTGTTGATTTTGATCCTAACGCAACAGTTTATAATATGACTGCCGTAGCGTTTTCTGCAGATGCTTTTATAAGTAAACTTGATGTTTCCGGTAATTTCGGATTTGCTCTTCAATTTGGAAGTCCAAACGGATCATTTGCAAGAGCGATTACACTTGATCCGCTTGGCAGTATTTATACGACCGGTTATTTTAGCGGAACTTGTGATTTTGATCCGGGTCTGGGAACCTATACTTTAACTGCGGTTGTTGCTGTAGATATTTTTATATCCAGATTAGGATACGGACCCGCGGATGTGGAAAATTTTATTAGTCCGGAAAATAATGTATTGGTTTACCCAAATCCTGTTTCAAGTACACTTTTTATTTCCTCAGCACAATATAAATTAGAAAATTCAGAAATAGAAATAATTAATTATTTAGGGCAAACGGTTTTAAAGACAAGATTTAAGAAGGAATTGAATGTTTCGGAACTTAGTGATGGGATTTATACTTTTCAAATAAAAACACCTCAGAATGAAATTGATATTAAACGATTGATCATTGCCAAATAATTTACTTATTCAACTTCTTATTATACTTCACAAAAAAGTTGATCCAGATCAGGCGGGAAAGCCAGAAATTGAGAGGGAAAAGAATAAGAACAGTTCCAAGGAAAGTAAAAAGGAAAGCGAGTGTGTCGAGTTTCAATAACATTACCATTAGGAAAAATAAACCGATACCCAGCCCGATATTCAAAGCGTAACTAACATACATGGCGCCGAGATAATAGCCGGATTCTCTTTCAAAACCTTCTCCGCAAACTGAACATTCACTGTTCATTTTTCCGAAGTGCGAGAAATCGTAAGGATGTTTGCTTTTAAAAAATTGTCCTTTATGACAATGAGGACATTTATTGGTAAGAATGCTATAGAGTTTTGTGTCTTTGAACATGTTTTTGAAAGGAATTATATGGTACAAAGTTACGGATAAATAGTGAGGTAATTGGTTTTGACCTCACCGTTGCCGCCTGCGGCAACTTGCTCTCCTCAAGGAGAGCGGCATGCGGAATTCCAAATACGGGGTTATATAAGCTCAAGGAGAACGGTATGCTGAATTCTAAATACGGGCCAATTAATAAGACTCGTGATTCACCTCTCCCTGAGGAGAGGCAGTTTTGGTTTACCCAAGACGGGTGAGGTCTAAGAACACGTATTAACTTCAGTTAATGGCGCATTGGTTTTTGCGATCGCAGAAAATCCTCCCGCAACATCCACTAATTTATTAAACCCCCTGGCTTTTAAAATGGAAGCGGCGATCATGCTCCTGTAACCACCGGCGCAATGAATGTGATATTCTGTATTTTTATCAAGGTTGTAGGTCCAGTCGTTTATAAAATCCAATGGTTTGTTCGGAACATCTTTAATGTGCTGGTTATTGTACTCGCCGGGTTTTCTTACATCTAAAATACTAATGCCTTTATTTATTTTTCCTGCGAATTCTTCAGCGCTGATAGAAGTAATGCTTGTAATTTCTTTTCCTGCATTTTTCCAGGCATCAATTCCGCCCTGTAAATAGCCAATGCAATTATCATAGCCCACACGACTCAAACGCATCACAACTTCTTCTTCACGGCCTTGTGGTGTTACTAAAACGATGGGTTGTTTAATGTCGGTGATCAAAGCACCAACCCAAGGCGCAAATTGCCCGTCGATACCAATGAAAATTGAATTTGGAATATGTTCTTTAGCGAACTCTTGTGGTTTACGTACATCTAAAACCAGAACATCTCCTGATGTCGCTAATTTTTCAAATTCAGCAGGCGGTAATGCTTTACTTCCTTTTTTCATCACCTCATCAAATGTGGAATAACCAATTTTATTCAACATAGCGTTCTTAGAAAAATATTGTGGCGGCGGCAAAATACCTGTAGTTAATTCGGTCACGAATTCTTTTTTCGAATTCATTACCAGGGCATAATTCTTTTGTTTCTGACTTCCTAATGTATCGAACGTTTCTTTGCTCATATTCTTACCACAAGCAGAACCGGCACCATGAGCTGGATAAACAATAACATCATCAGGTAATGATTTTATTTTTGAATTCAACGAATCAAACAACATACCTGCAAGGTCTTCCTGTGTCAGATCACTTTTGATTGCAAGATCAGGTCTTCCAACATCACCAATAAATAAAGTGTCGCCTGTGAAAATACAATACGGTTTTTTGTTTTCGTCCAATAATAAATAAGTCGTCGATTCTAAAGTATGCCCGGGTGTATGTAAAACTTTGATCGTGAGCTTTCCGATTTTAAATTCTTCCCCATCTTTAGCGATGTAACTTTCATAATCTGTTTTTGCATTTGGTCCGAATACAATTTTCGCGCCTGTTTTTTTTGCAAGATCAACGTGTCCGGAAACAAAGTCTGCATGAAAATGCGTTTCAAAAATGTATTTTATTTTCACATTATCTTTTTCTGCCCGCGATGTGTAAGGTTGTGTTTCGCGTAAAGGGTCGATGATGGCTGCCTCATTTTCCGAACGGATGTAATAAGCGCCTTGTGCTAAACAACCCGTATATATTTGTTCTATGTGCATAGGGGACTAGAGAATAAAAAGTTCCTTAATAATAACAAAGATACCTACAATAAGGGTAAACCACCCAAAAGCAGGCTTCAATTTATGTGCTGAAATTCTGATAGAAATCATATTCCCAAGCAATATTCCTGCAACACAAATAGATGAGGTTATCCCTAAAACGTTCCAATCGATCTCTAAATGACCTAAATTCCCTGTAAATCCAACTAAAGAATTGATAGCAATTATGCAAAGTGAGGTCCCGATCGCTTTTTTTACAGGAACACGTATGAAAAATAACAGGACCGGCACGATAATAAATCCTCCGCCGGCACCAACAAAACCGGTTAAAAATCCAACTAAAATAGCCAGCAAAATAACAAAATAAATGCGGATCGGTGACCTGGAAAACTCTTCCCACATAGCATCATTTCTATAGTTAGGTTTCTGTTTTTTGATCATGCTGAAAGAGGAAGAAACGATCAAAACGGCAAAAGTGATCATGATAAATACCTGTTTGGTTACCGTTAGCGCGCCTGCATTAAAAAACACATCGGGAAGAGCCGGAATAACCCATTTTCTGACAAAAAAAACAGTAATTAACGAGGGTACAGCAAATTGCAAAAGCGATTCAAAACTGATATCACCTCGCTTAATAAAAGCGAAACCACCTACTAAAGATGTGAGTCCAACAATAAACAAAGAATAACCGGTTGCAACCTCGGCAGGATAATGAAAAAGATATACCAAAACCGGAACACTGAGAATGGAGCCACCGCCTCCTATGAGCCCTAAAATAAGGCCGATCAGCAGAAATAAACCATATGCGATAAGGGTCTCCAGAGCTAAAACAAACTTACACATTTATCAATATATTTCACCCTTTTAATACAACAATATTGTATTAAAACCCTTATTTTAGTAAGTCCTAGTTCACTTATGAAAATTGGAGTTAAGATCACCCTTACGTTTTTTGCCATCGCCTTCCTTTCCATGTTGGTTATTGGGATCATTAGCTACAAACGCGCTAAGATATCGTTAGAAAAACAGTCTTTCGAAAAACTAACTGCGGTCCGCGAAATGAAAGCGAGCCAGATCCAGGATTATTTCAGGATCATCCAGGATCAGTTAACTACTACAGCAAGAAATCCGATGATGGTTGAAGCGATGCGTGAATTTAAAAATGGCTACAACACGATCCGGGAAGAGTTGAAGATAGGTGATGAGAAATTAAGTACATTGAAAGAGAAATCCGTAAAATATTTTAATACAGAATTCATTCCGCGTTTAAATAAGAACATGGAAGTGAAAACTATGCTGGAAGAAGAGCAATCCAGAAACGCGGAAGCTATTATTTTACAGAACCTTTATATTTATGATAACCCTAACAATATTGGCGTTAAGCATAAGTTCGACAGAAGTAATGATGAAAGTGCTTATACGAAAGCTCATGTAAAATACCATCCTGTCATCCGTGACTTTTTAGAAAAGTTCGGGTACTACGATATATTTTTAATTGATAACAAAACAGGAAATGTAGTTTACACAGTTTACAAAGAAGTTGATTTTGCTTCTTCATTAACTGAAGGTCCTTACAGAAATACAAATTTAGCTTCTGCATTCAATGCCGTTAAAGATGTGAAAGAAAGGTCGGAGATCCGATTAGTGGATTATAAACCCTATCATCCTTCATATAATGCGCCTTCGTCATTTATTGCAGCGCCAATTTTTGATGGTGATGTTGAGATCGGTGTTTTAGTATTTCAAATGCCTATTGATAAGATCAACGATATCATGACCAACAAGCAGGAGTGGGCAAAAGTTGGGTTGGGTACAACAGGCGAAACTTATATTGTTGCTGAAGATTACACGATACGTAATCAATCCCGTTTTTTAATTGAGGACAGCACGAATTATTTTAAAATGCTTGAAGACCTGAAAGTGGACCCTAAAACAATTATTAAAATTAAAAATTTCAAAAGCACAATTGGTTTGCAGGAAGTAAGAACAAAAGGAACTGAAGAAGCTTTGAAAGGTAATAGTGATACCCGTATCTTTAAAGATTACCGCGGCGTACCCGTTCTATCTGCTTACAAACCGCTGGGGATCCTGAATATGCACTGGGTAATTATGAGTGAGATCGATGAAGCAGAAGCTTTTGCTGAAGTACACGCACTCCGCAAAAATATTTTGTTAGCGTTTGCCGGATTATTGGTCCTTGTATTCGGTACTTCTTATGTTGTATCGCGCCAGATAACGAAACCTTTAAAAGAACTGACGATAGATGCGCAGGAATTAGGAAATGGTAACATGGATATTGAAATTCCTACCGGGCGTAAAGATGAGATAGGAACATTGGCAGATAGTTTCAAAAAGATGCAGACTTCCATTGCTAAGCTGATAGGCGATCTGCGTCATATCAATCATACCCTCGAAGAAAAAGTTGAGGAACGTACTGCCGAGGTGGTGAAGCAGAAAAATGTGATCGAAGAGAAACAAAAAGAAATTGTAGATTCCATCATGTACGCAAAACGGATCCAGACAACAATACTGGCTTCTGAATCCTTCCTGAATAAGAATTTACCTGAACATTTTGTTTATTTTAAACCGAAAGATATTGTGAGTGGTGATTTTTATTGGGCCACTTCAAAGGATAACCGTTTTTATTTCGCGGTTTGTGACAGTACCGGGCATGGCGTGCCGGGAGCTTTTATGAGTTTATTGAATATCTCTTTTTTAAATGAAGGTATCTCACAAAAAGTAATAGAACAACCGAATGAAATATTAAATCACGTCCGCAGGCGATTGATAAAAAATATTTCGAAGGAAGGCGGTAAGGACGGAATGGATGGTATTTTGTTGTGTATCGATTCAAAAACAAAACAATACACTTATGCCGCAGCTCACAATAAACCAATTGTTGTCAGCAATGGCGCGACCGTAGAATATCATGCTGATAAAATGCCAATTGGTGTCGGCGTTCGTGAAGATGATTTTACGCATCACGCTTTACCTCTGAAAAAAGGAGATATTTTATATATGTATACTGATGGTTATGCGGATCAGTTCGGCGGACCAAAAGGAAAGAAATTTAAATACAAGCATTTGCACGAGGTGCTATTGAATAATAGTCATTTGCCAATGGCAGAGCAAAAAAACATCTTAAGCAAAACTTTTGATGATTGGAAAGGTTCTTTAGAACAAATAGATGATGTGTGTGTTATCGGAATAAAGGTAGTATGAGAAAAAGTATAGTTATCATCATGATCTTTTTCACGTCAGGTGTTTATGCCCAGCGTTCAGATTCATTATGGGCATTATACAAGAACACAAAGAATAATGATACAACCCGTTTATCAGCACTTTATGAAATTGCGTGGGACCTGATCTATACCAATCCGGATTCAACTTATCTTCTCGGACAAAAACAATTAGAGATCGCACAGGCTAAGAAATTAAAGAAGCAGGAATCAAAAGCATATAACACCATTGGTGCCTCTTTCCAGGTAAGAGGGAATTATGTAAAAGCAATTGACTCTTATCAAAAATGTTTAAAGCTCATGGAAGAGTTAGGTGATACCAAAGGTATTGCTTCAGCCATGGGAAATATAGGAAGCTTGTATATCGATCTTAAGCAATTCAGTAAGGCGTTGGGTTACCAGATGCGTTGTTTAAAATTAGTGCAGCAGATCGGAAATATTGAGGGTGTTGCGAGTTCTTTAAATAACATAAGCATCATTTACACAGGATTAAAGAATTACGACGAAGCGATCAGTTATGCTCAGAAGAGCCTGGATATGTATGAACTCCTGAAGGATGATTACGGTATAGCTTCTGCGAACGGAAACATTGGGAATTTATATTTTGAGCAGGGAAAATTTGATAAGTGTTTGCCATATCAATTAAAATGCATCTCTCTCGCAAATAAGGGCGGGTATACGAACTTAGCGATCACAACCGGCGCGGAAATAGGGAATACGTATTTCCAGATGAAGAGGAACGACATGGCCCTGAAATACCTGAATGATGCTGAAGCTTTATTGAAAACCGAACCGGATGGTTCAGCTCAAATGGCTGTATCAACAGTTCTTTCTGAGGTCTATCAGAAAATGGGAAATTTCAAGGAGGCCTTCAAACATTTTGAGATATCCCAGCATCTCAGAGATAGTTTATACAGGGGTGATGTGCAAAAAGAACTTACCCAAAAAGAGTTGCAGGCTGAGTTCGATAAAAAACTGGTTGCTGATAGTTTAAAGAATGCAGACGAAAAAAAAGTGACCGACGCATTGATCTTCGCCAAAAATTCACAGATCGAAAAGGATCGTATCCAGAAAATTGCTTTGTTCGGCGGATTGATTCTTTTGATAGTAGGTGGTGCTGTTATGTATAACAGGTTCCGCATTATCCGCAAGCAAAAAGAGATCATCGAATTAAAGAACAAAGAAACTGAAGAGCAAAAGATCATTATCGAAGAAAAACAAAAAGAGATCTTATCATCAATTGCTTATGCGAAGCGTTTACAGGAAGCGATCCTGCCGCCAATGAGCCTGATCACAGAGAATCTTCCGCAATCATTTGTCTTGTATAAGCCAAAAGATATTGTGGCCGGTGATTTTTATTGGACTGAAGTAGTGGACAAAGAACATATTCTTATTGCTGCTGCAGATTGTACGGGTCATGGTGTGCCGGGTGCGCTGGTAAGTGTGGTTTGTAGTAATGCTTTGAACAGGACAGTAAAAGAATTCGGGATCAAGGATCCTGGAAAAATTCTGGATAAGACACGTGAGCTTGTTGTTGAAACATTTGAAAGAAGTGAAACTGAAGTAAAAGACGGAATGGACATTTCGCTTTGTCAGCTTCACAAAAAAACGAATGAACTGGAGTGGGCGGGAGCAAATAATCCTTTGTGGATCGTGAGAAACGCGCAGATCATCGAATACAAGCCGAATAAACAAGCGATCGGTAAAGTAGATAAACCATTGTTATATCAAACACATAAGATAAAAGTGGAAAAAGGTGATAACATCTATATTTTCACTGACGGTTATGCCGATCAGTTCGGAGGGCCGAATGGAAAGAAATTCAAGTATCATCAATTAGTGGATCTGATGTGTATGATCAGTACAATGCCTATTACAGAGCAAAAAGGAAAGCTGGAAACGGTATTCGCTGAATGGAAAGGTGATCTTGAACAGGTAGATGATGTTTGTGTTATTGGAATTAGAATTTAAACATGACCCGCTTTTTTGTAGATAAGAATATTGCGAAGGCAAAAACGATGGATACTCTTTTTTATAAGAGTGAAGAGTGTTATCAGCGGTCTAAGGAAAATATCTTTTCGCTTTCATGGCAATTCATTGGCGACGAATACAGAACTGCGGAACCCGGTTCGGCGTATCCTTTTATTTTATTGGAGAACTACCTGGATGAACCTTTAGTTGTTACAAAAGATAAAGAAGGAAAATTGCGTTGCATGAGTAATGTCTGTACTCATAGAGGAAACCTGCTGGTATATGAGCCATGTAAATTAAAACAGATCAGTTGTAAGTACCATGGCCGCCAGTTCTCACTGGATGGAAAATTTGTTTCCATGCCGCAATTCAAAGAAGTTGAGAATTTCCCTTGTGAAGATGATAATTTGCACCAGTTAGAATTATTTAAATGGGGAAAGTTAATATTTACCGCATTGCATCCAAAGATTCCGGCTAAAGAATTCTTTGGTGAAATGATAAAGCGTGTTGAATGGTTTCCTGTAGACAAATTGCAATTCAGGGCAGATCTTTCAAAGGATTATAATGTAAAAGCTAACTGGGCACTGTATTGTGAGAATTACCTGGAAGGATTTCACATTCCATTCGTTCATCCTGAATTAAATGCTGTTTTGGATTTCGGTTCGTATTCAACAGAACTATTTAAATATTCCAATCTCCAGTTAGGAATTGCGAAAGAAGGTGAAGAGTGTTTTGATCTGCCGACTTCATCTCCGGATCATGGAAAAAGAGTCGCAGCGTATTATTTTTGGGTGTTCCCGAATATGATGTTCAATTTTTATCCGTGGGGCCTTTCAATTAACGTAGTTCAGCCAATTAATGTCAGTGAATGTAAGGTTTCGTTCTACACTTATGTTTCTGACGGGAGTAAATTACACACAGGAGCCGGAAATGGATTGGACAATGTGGAACACGAAGATGAAGAGGTGGTTGAAAATGTTCAGAAAGGGATCCGTTCACGTTTCTACAAATACGGACGTTATTCGGTAACTATGGAAAAAGGCACGCATCATTTCCATTCACTTTTAGCAGAATTTATCGGATGAGCGGATTCCAACGCACACTCGGATTAAAAGCAACTATTGCGATAGTCATTGGTGGTGTAATTGGTTCCGGAATATTTATGAAGCCTGCTTTAATGGCCTCCCAATTAGGTTCTCCTTTACTATTATTGAGTGTTTGGTTAGTAGCAGGACTTGTTAGTATGTTCGGCGCACTTTCCAATTGTGAACTGGCAACGATGTTTCCTGAAACCGGCGGGCCTTATGTGTTCTTCAAAAAAATTTACGGGAACGTTTTTGCCTTCACTTATGCATGGGCGGCGTTTGCAGTTATAAATACAGCAGGGAATGCCTCCATTGCGTATGTGTGTTCCCAATACACTAATTATTTTGTTGAATTGCCACGATTCTCAGCAGAAACAGAACATCTTTTGCAGTTAAATATTCCTGCTGTCGGAATAATTTTTCCGTTGGAGAATATCGGTATAAAATGTTTGACGGTTAGTTTGGTTTGGATCTTAAGCTGGATCAATATCAGGAGCGTCAGTTATGGTGCGGGCTTGCAAAACGTATTAACCTTAATGAAAGCGATCGCTATTCTTTTGTTGATCGGCGGAATCTTTTCCGGATCAGGAGGAAGTTTTCAAAATGTAATTACAAGCTCAGATGCTATGCCATCGGGTTGGGCTTTGATTGGTTCGTATATGGCAGCGATCTCCGGAGCATTCTGGGCGTATGACGGTTGGAACAATATTACATTTGTGGCAGGAGAAATTAAAGATCCGCAGAAAAATATTCCTAAAGCTTTATTCAGTGGATTGTTTTTTTGTATCCTGGTTTATGCATTTATCAATTTAGCATATTGTTACGCGCTTCCAATAAACAAAATGGCAGCTTCGTCATTTGTAGCTTCGGATGCAGCTTCTGTTTCATTAGGCACGATCGGAGCAGGATTCATAGCTTTACTGGTTATTCTTTCTACCTTAGGAGCTGCGAACTCCAATGTTTTAGCAACAGCGCGTACAACGTTTGCAATGGGCGCGGACAGTAAATGGTTCTCAGCTACAGAAAAAATTCATCCGAAATTCAACACGCCATCAAACGCTTTGATCTTTAACGGGGTTTGGAGTAGTATTTTAATTTTCAGCGGATCCTTCGATGTGCTGACGGATATGCTTGTATTCGTAACCTGGTTCTTTTACGGAATGAGTTCGCTTGGTGTTATTATCTTAAGATTTAAAATGAAGGATGTGGAAAGGCCTTACAAAGTGTGGCTATATCCATTCATTCCAATAATTTTTATTGCGTTTGTGTTTTTCTTTTTATGTACTACGGTTTATACTGATGTAAATAATTACAATAATGGCTCAAGCCTGATCATTAACTCAGTATTAGGAATTCTGATCACGTTAATTGGAATCCCGGTCTATTATTTTTCAAGAAATAAGATCAGTAAATAAAAGGAAAAATGATCTTTCTCTCCTTCGGATAATCCGGAAATTGTTTCTTATACCAATCGTGATGATTCTTTGCACGCGGCACTAAATTAGCAAACGTCCAAACTATAAATGTCAGTGCGGGTAAATTCCAGGCCATTAAGGCAAAGCCGCTCCATTCAACGACTTCGCCGAATAAGTTCGGAGAAGAGATCTTATCAAACAAAAACCCTCCTGGAATTTTATATCCGGTTTCACCAGGAGTCCTTAGATTGATTAGTATTGTATCTGCCCGTAAATTAATGAACGCTCCGACTACAAATAAAGTTATGCCAACGATGAAATGAGGAGACGATAGCCATTCGGAATTATAATTTTCAGGCGAAGCTAATTCAGCGAGATAATAACCATTCAGGCCTGCGTTCATCAAGTTAAATACAATTGCGTTCAGTATAATAAAAATTGGAATTTGTTTTGGTGTGGCTTTTATCCTGGCAGGATAAATGAATGAACGGTTCGTATAATGAAGGATCCATAGGGCAAACAGGACCCACGCATAAGAACTAAAGGAATTAGTTCCTGTTAAAAGGAAGTACGACATAATAAGCAATGAAGGAAGTTCCATCATCACCCAACCCAGTTTATTATTGATGGTCTTCCCCCATTTATCAGATGTATGTCTGCCAAAAGGGGCTGTGACAAAGAACATAGTAATGTGGACAACCACAGCTATCGCCAACCACATGTAAGAGATAAAGTATAAAGTTTCTTTGGTCATTTTTTCAAATGCGGCTTTGGAAGAATTTAACAGTTATATTTTTAATGGTTTCAATAAATGATCAAGGCCATTCAGTTTAATTTCGTACATGGTTTGAAGGAGAATACCTAATTTTCCCTGTGGAAAACCTTTCCTGTTGAACCATTCCAGGTAGCTCACAGGTAAGTTGCAAAGTAAATAGCCTTTATATCTTCCAAAAGGCATTTCCATTTTTACTAATTCAAGTAATAATTGTGGATTTCCAAATTCTTCCGGCATTACAATTTTCTTTTTTCTCCTATATGATAACGCAGATCCAATTTAAAGAACCATTTACTTGTATTTGGAGGCAATCCGTTCTTATCATCAAAAGATCTTGTCCAGTTATTGCCTGTATTTAATACGGCCCAAAGCCCATCTTTAATATTGAACTCAGCGCCTATGTTCAAAGTGTAAAGCATTAATCGGTCGGTACTATATTTAGCGCTGGCTTCAACAAAAGCTTTCAGCATATTACTTCCTGCGTAAAATCTTGCCGATAGATTAGGCAAGTGTTGAAAATATTTTAGTGTATCGATCTTAAAACCCAGGCTATCGTTTGTTTTTTTGGTGTATAAACTATCACGCCGCGCAAGGGAGTAATTAGCACCAATGAGTAATTGTGCTGATTTTCCAACAGGTAAAGCGATCGAGTTCCAGATACAAAATTTAGCGAAGGACACTGTATGGATTAAAGTATCCGGTGAAGAATATTTAACTGCCATGGAAGTTTCAAATTTGAATTTATTCCAGAATTCATCTTTACTGTTGCTTACGTCTTCCTTTATTTTTGTCTCATACAATTCATCAACTCGTTTTTGCATAGCAGGATCTTCAGCCATTCCTATTAATGAAATTGGTTTGCCATTGAATGTTTCGCCTTTAGCTTCGAGTTCCTCTCTGAATTTATCTTTCGCCAACATCCTGTTCCTTACCGTTGTGTAAGCGGCAGTTACAGTTGACTTATTAACCCAGGTCATCCGTAAACCAAAGGCCAGGTTATTTAGCGAATCCATTTTTTGAGTGGATTTGGCACCAATGGAGATCTTCAGATCATAGAGTAATCTTTTTTTATAATAATCCTGGAAAGTGATCTTGTTGTAACCTAAAAGTTGGACGGGAGCGAATTCAACTGACAGATCTTTCGGGATCACAAAACTTGTTCCGCTTAAAATATTTGAAGCCATAACTGAAAATAACTCCATGTTGTTCCCCGGCCGGATGATATTACTTGGATTGTTGTCCAGGATAAAAAAAGCAGGATGATCAGGAACAGCAAAATTCAGATTATAATTTTTAGCGAGATCAGGCTTTTCCTGAGCATTAAAAACCCGGAATAAGAATAGAAGGGAAAATATAAAAAACTTTTTCATAATGAATTACTCCATTCTTATTAAAATGGTTTTACCATGTGAAGGTTCATTCAAAACCACTTCGCCTTTATCTTCAAAAGTATCTGTTACAACATCATCCTGGATAATTTCAATTTGAATAGAATAACCCGAATTAGCATTGAATGCTGATATCTCATTTGAAATAATGATATACTTATTTTTGTTCTCACTTAGTGGAACAGGTAAAGAAAAAATATCATCATCACTGTTCTGGTTATCTCCTGAAAATTCTTCTACTGATTTATTTGAATCTTTTGTTTTGAGCCTGTACAGATAGGTTGCTATTACAGGAGCGGGGTTGCCAAAATAATTCAATTTTATTTTGATAGTATTTTGTGCTTTGATCTTAAAATTAAAAACTGCCATATTAATTGGTATACTTTTTATTCAGGTAATTCGTAAAGAAACTCAGGCCTTCAATATCATCATCCCAGTACATGCGGTGGGTTTTAAAATTGGTGAGAAGTAAATTATCAAAAACGCCAACACTATTTGGATCTGTGACCTCATAAGGAACATTCACCGGCTTCAGATTACCCGGAGTTAAAGTTTCATCACCGTTCTCTTCATTACTGTCATTCCTGAAATTCGAAGATAAAACGTCAAGTTGACTATTTACATTATACCACGATCTAATATTCATCATGCCTTTTGGACGGTGTTGAAAATAATATGGATAATAGACACGTATAAAATCAAAGCCGCAGCCAATAGTAACAAGGTCAGTGATCTCTGAGCTGACACGTTTATCAACCTGGTTTGGTGTTTTTGGAAATAATGTATCTATAGCAATAATACTTCCGAAACTGTAAGCATGGATCTCAAAACCTTCATAGTTATTTTCCGACTCAGAAATTTTTTCTATCAGGTTAGCGAGCTCGCCGGTAACACGCGCTTTATTTTCGCCATATTTTAAATAATAATGTACGCATAAAAAACGTGAAGCTGTAATTGAAAGCTGTTGCTGGAACATAGGAAAAAGTATAGCGATCCCGGAAGCAAAAGCAACAGAAAAATGAGAAAAGCTATCGAATTTTTTCAGAACATCGTGAAGTACACCTCTTATAGTTACATTGCTTGCTAGATCTGCAGGAAAATATTTAATAAAACAATTTTTAACAGGTTCAATATTATCGAACACAAGCGCAAGAAGGGATGGCATTAAAAAGAAAACAAATGTGGAGAGCAGGATCAGGATAAAGAAAAAGTAAAGCGATTGTCTTTTTTGTTTCCCATTAAGTCCGCGTGCCCCGAACGCCGCCCGTAAAAAAACAGGAGTCATTTTAAAAACGCCCCAACTGAGTCTTAATGATTTGATGAAAATATTCTTTTCATTGAAGCTCTTTACGAATTCATCCTGGTAACTGTATTCGAATAACTTGTAAAGTACTTCTCCACCGGTTTTATCGTCGGGAAGTTTCCGGCGTATGGTAGCGATTTCACAATCCTGCGGGTCACTGGAACTGAACTTTTTTTTCTCGAGGCTGATGGTGTAAAAGAAATTTTTTTCATCATCATTCTTATCTAATGCCTTGGCAAACCGGCGTGCGTAACCTGATAAGGAAACATCTGTATCAAGATCGCCAATGCCTGTAATAAAAATTATATTTTTCATGGGTTTCTGATACAATAAATATATAAAAGAAACGTATAAAAAATGCCTTTAAAGGGGAACCTTGTTAAGATGTTTCTAACACAGTAGTAAGTAAAGAATTGAATGGACCTGGTAAAAACTCACTTCTAAGCTTCAGCAAAGAATATTTTTTTCAGGTTATTTTGGGTGAGTTTATTTTCAATATTAGTCCCGGATAGAACATCAAGCTCTTTTGTTCTGTTCAGGAAATAACCGCGGTCTATTCCGTGAGGCATAATTAAATTATCTATTGTTTGTTCAAGATCGTTTACCAAATGCCCCGGATGCCCTAAATGGAACATGAATTCAATAGAATAATTTTTTTTACTTAATTCACTGAATAAATGATCTAAGTTTTCCCCAAAGGGCTGACCGTAAAAAGTATCTGCTAAAAAATGAGGGAAATCAATAGCCAATTCATAAGCTTGTGTTTCTCTCAGCTTTAATTGGCGGTTGGTAAGATCGGCCAGTTTTTTCCACATGCCAAGTTCAATTCCTTGCCGGATAGTAGGAACAACAAGTTTTCCTTTCTTCCACACTTTCATGTCGCTTTTTAACCAGCTCCACGGGCTACGGATCGGGAGCCTGTTTTTTAATTTAGCACTGTTAAATAACGAAATGGCTTTAATATACTCTTCAAAAAAGTCAATATCCAAATAACAGATCCCATGATGATTGGTAACATGATCGATCGCAATATTGCCCAGCCAGGTGTCCAATAAATTAAGTTGAGCGGTCAATTCATGTTGCAGGTGTTCCAGTTTTACTTTACGGAAAGGATAATTTTTTGCTTCATGGAATTCGTATTTTCCATCATCACCTGTTTCATCACTAGTTAGAGTGGAATAGCCTGTCAATGCTGTACCTGATGTTAAACTAAAATGTAAGCCGATATTGAACGTATAACTGCCACTGTTCTTTTGTTTTAATTCTTCCCTGAGCATGAGAAGTGTTTCCATCCGCTCTTTTGAATCAGGATGTGTAACGAAAGCTGTGACTGTATTTATTTTTCCTTCCCGGACGGCGCGGATGATCCCATTATCAATAAAATCGCATGCGCCATAATCATCTGCTGTTAAGATCAGGCTGCCCATAGTTTAAAAATTAGGTTACTAAAAGAGTTTCTTATTTAGGCGCTGAAAGTTTTTGTACTTCTGCAAGTTTTCCGGTAACATACGGATCACCTGATTTCATTTTCAGAGCTTCTTCATAAGCAGTTTTTGCTTCAGCCCAACGTTTCATTTTAAAATAACCGTCAGCCTGTTTGATCTTCTCCTTGTATTTATCGGATCCAAGTTTATTAGCGATTCTGTGTTTCGCATCTACATCCGGATCGCTGGGTTCGTTGGTGACAGGTTCTATATCTTTTACAACTATGCCTTTGTTCTTATCGGCTTCAGCTTTTTCTCTTGCAATTCTATCAGCTTCTGCTTTGTCTTTTGCGGCTTGTTCTAAGGCTAATTTATCTGCCGCCGCTTTATCTGCCGCTTCTTTTTGTTTAGCGGCTTTATCGGCTGCTGCTTTATCTGCGGCAGCTTTTTGTGCAGCGATCTTATCCATTGCTGCTTTTTCTTTTGCTAATTTTTCAGCTTCGAATCTTTCTGCAGCAGCTTTTTGCGCTGCTGCTTTTTCTGCAGCGGCCTTATCAGCTGCTAATTTATCTGCCGCTGCTTTATCTGCTGCCGCCTTTTCAGCTGCAAGTTTATCTGCCGCCGCTTTATCTGCTGCCGCCTTTTCAGCTGCAAGTTTATCTGCCGCCGCTTT
>CALMVZ010000026.1 GCA_937873155.1 uncultured Bacteroidota bacterium
TTTTCAGCTGCAAGTTTATCTGCCGCCGCTTTATCTGCTGCCGCCTTTTCAGCTGCAAGTTTATCTGCCGCCGCTTTATCTGCTGCCGCTTTCTCTGCCGCTTTCTCAGCTGCAAGTTTATCTGCTGCCGCCTTTTCCGCTGCAGCTTTCTCCGCAGCTAATTTATCTGCTGCTGCCTTTTCCGCTGCAGCTTTATCTGCCGCCGCTTTATCTGCTGCCGCCTTTTCAGCCGCCGCTTTTTCCGAGGCTAATTTATCCGCTGCTGCTTTATCTGCTGCCGCTTTATCAGCTGCTGCCTTTTCCGCTGCCGCTTTCTCAGCTGCCGCCTTTTCCGCTGCAGCTTTCTCCGCAGCTAATTTATCTGCCGCCGCTTTATCTGCAGCAGCTTTATCTGCTGCCGCCTTTTCCGCAGCAAGTTTATCAGCTGCTGTTTTGTCTGCTGCCGCTTTTTCTGCTGCTAATTTTGCTTCTTCTTCTTTTTTCTTTTCTTCTTCTTTAGCTGAAGCACATTTTTCTGCCTTCGCTAATTGATCTTTCGGATATTGCTCATCCGGCAGGATAGCCGAAGCCTTATTGTAATTTTCTTTTGCTTTATTACAGTCTGCTTTTTTTAATGCCTCATCTCCGGCTTTGTTCGCAGCTGCATACCGCTCTAAAATAATTTGTTCCTGGCTCCTGATCTTCCCTAAGATCCCTAGCATTTGATTTGTATAAGCGGCATCATCACTGAATTTTTTCCCGGATACCTGGTAGCTTGCTTTTAATAATGGTTCATTCAATGGGGAATAATCAACACCAGGTAAAGGTTTCGACATGGTCACGCCTTCTAACCTTAGAACAGGTTTAAAGTTGTTCTTATCCATTCCTTCAGGGACGTTCTTTGTATTGATGTAAAACTTCTTTGTATTATACCCTTCTTTTGAAATAACAAGCAGGAATTCGCTGTTTGCCGGAATATCTACCACAAAGTCACCCCCGCCGCTGGTAATGGATTGAGAGATTTTTTTACCGGATTCATATAAAGTAATATCAACTCCGCCAAAACCCTGGCCATCTTTTTCCACTACACTGCTAAATTTCAACACCCAATTCGGAGGTGCGGGTGTTTGGCCATGTGCGATAAAGGCCATTAACATAGATCCCAGTAATATTTTTAAGCTAGTCTTCATAGTATGGTTCAGGGCATTAAATATAATAAATCTAAGGTATTTCCGGCCTATTTTACGGGAATAAATCACTAAAACTTATTATTAAGATGCAATAATCAGCCTTTTTTCATAAGCAGATGAATGACTTCAGGGTATTTAACTGCTTGATATTGGTAAAAACCATAAAGAATCGGCGTCACCCTGAGCTTGTCGAAGGGCAAAAACAAAAAAACCCATCCGCTAAAGCGAACAGGTTTTCTTTTACCCGTGATCCCGCTGGGAACGCTAGATAACTCACTGATTATTACAGCATTTTCTGGCCTTTTACCACCCACCTGCACCTCTGTCAGGTTGTTAAAACAAGGGGTAGAAATTCCTATAAATTCTAATAAAAAAATTACGACTCCCTCCGCGACTCCGCTCCAAAAAGCGGAGTTTTTTCTTTTTATCGGCAAGTATGTCTTGAAAAACACGCTTGGTACAGTCTGTGTTAACCATCAAACAAATATATCGCTATGATCCACTGCAATTTTAACCTTAAGAGCGTTAAACAAAAACCCCATCTAAAAGAGCGCCCCATAAATTTAATCGCCCGCTGGCACGGCAGAAAGTTAGCATACTCAACATTGGAAAAGATCGAACCAGAACACTTCGAAACCGATCCAAGCAAAAGAAACTTTCAAAGGGCTAAACACTCTCATATTGGTTATAGCGAATTGAATCGTCGTTTGGACTATTTAGAGAATGCCAGTAAAGACGTCTTTCATTCCTTTATTAACGACAATCATCGGATTCCAGAGCCCCATGAGTTAAAGAAGATCTTTGATGTTAAGTTGAGATTTATACCTGAGCAGAAAAGATTAACTTTTTTTCAATTTGTTGACCAGTTTATTAAAGAAGCGGAGAAAAGTGGGATTTCACTTGAAAACGGAAGAAAAAAATCAAAAGGAACAATCCGTATTTACAAAAACACACAGCGAAGATTAAAGGAATTTGAACAGTACTATGGTAGAAAGATAGAATTTGAAACCGTGGATTTGGACTTCTATGATAAGTGGATTGAATTTTTGAGTGAAGAACTACAGTTAGCACTTAATTCCATTGGACGCTACACGAAAACTGTTCGCGTTTTTATGCAAGCCGCAACCGAAAAAAATTTGAATACAAATATGGTTTTTAAAAGCAAGCGTTTTAAAATTTTAGGCGAGTCTGTCTACAAGATTTATCTTAATGAAAAAGAACTAACAGACATGTTCAATTTGGACTTAACAAATAATAAAAAGTTAGAGCGCGTGAGAGATCTCTATATCTGCACTTCATATACGGGTTTGCGTTATGCGGATATAGTTTCTATAAAAAAAGAAAATATTAAAGGAGACAAATTTCAAATAAAAACAAAAAAAACAGGCGAGGTTATTATGTTACCAATTCATCCCAGAATTAAAAGTATAATGAAAAGATACACTGACTATCCAAACTCACTGCCGCCAGGAATCTCTAATGTGAAATTTAATCGTTATATAAAGCTTGTTGGGGCGTTGATTCCGTCACTTCAAAAAACAATACAAGTTAGTATAACGCGAGGGGGGAAGGTAATTACAGAAACTATTCCAAAGTTCAAAGCCATAACCATTCATACGGCTCGAAGATCTTTCATCTCAAATTTATATTTAGAGGGGATGGACTCTCTTCAGATTTCTAAGATGACAGGCCATCGCAACTTTAAGAGCTTTATGCTTTATATTAAGGTCACAATGGAAGAAAATGCGGAATTGTTGGAGGCACACTGGAAGAAAAAAGAACTAACTAAAACAGAACAGATAAATGAACAACAATAGACAAAAAATAATTCTGTTTCCGATTTCTATCGAGGAATTAGAAACCTTAATCAGAGAATGCGTCAAGTCTGAATTTCATAAAATAATCCCTCCGCCTTCCGAAAAAGAAGAGGACATAATCATATCACGTTCCGAAGCAGCGAAGTTGTTAGGTGTAAGCTTAAGTACCCTTGCTAAATTTTGCAAAAGCGGAGTTTTGATTTCATATAGAATTGGGCGTGGTGTAAAACTCAAGAAGGCAGAAGTTCTGAGAACATTAAAAGAAGTGAAGACTATAAAGTATTCAAGGCAACATTAATAAAAGTGGAAGCACAAGAGAATGATAAGGCATTAAGAAAAGTAAAAGTATATCCAAAGTTTGTACAACGATCGAGTGGATTTATTCAGGTAGCTGAGATAAGGTTGTCGGGCAAATGGTTGTCTTCCCATGGTTTTGAAATAGGAAAAATGGTTGAAGTGAATTGTGAGAAAAACAGAATTATATTAACCGTAAGATGACAGACCAATATGATAGTATAAGAATAAGTTTGGTTGGAGTTGGTTACATGATTCAAAAAAGCAAAGTGAACGAAGCTTTACTTGCTCGAATGTTTTCAGTTGCGGCCAAACTTAAATCTTCGCTTAATGACGCACTTCTCGATGCTGAGTTTTTTCCTATGCTAGGTGTTCCCGAATTAAAGTCCATCTCCGATTTAGAAATCGAATATAGTTACTTTGGGCTTTTGGATGATCCGCGAAGCCGAATTGAGATTTGGAAAAATGGCAAAAGAAAAACCATACTCAAGCTGATGCAACTTTATAATAAAGAGTTACTTTTTCCTTTATATGATTTAAAACTAGAAGAAGTAAGTGCTTTAGCCATCAAAGAGTTTGAGATGATCGTAACAGAACTAAGTATAGGGACTGTTTTGGATGTTACAGTTCGTATTCCTAATTTTTCGATTGATAATCTACAGTTTAAGATTTGCGAGGTAAGAGGTTTAGGAAATCAGAAATTGCTTTTCGATGTCCTATATGAAGAAAAGACATTATTCGTCAGAATTCCTGAAACACTCATAACAAATTTTAGTGTGTACTTCAAAGCATAGCGCCAGAATGGCGCACATAAAAATATTTAACAATATTTTTATGTTAAATATTTTTTCTAAAAAAAATTCAAAAAGTTCGTAAGGGATTTGCTAGCATAGGTAAAATTCCTGAACGGGAACCGTACGAGAGTTAGCTAAAAGTATAGTTCAGTTCAGATTTTAACACAAACATGTACATGTTTGTTATTTCTTTTTGCATTTGATTTGCGACATGATTGTAAAAGTCACAGATAAGCAAGTCACGATAACGATTACTCTAAATGGATTGCAGGAGGTAGTAGAACAATGCGTTTTCAGAGCAATGCGATCCGAAGCTATCGAAATTCCCAAAGAGGAGAAAGAATTTATCAAACGTGTAGAGGCTGCAAAGCTATTGAGAATATCATTGCCTACTCTCACCAAATTTTCCAAAACTAAAGAACAAGGAGGGCTTGGTTTGTTAACTGCACATCACTTAGGTAATGGAACGATCAGGTATTGTAAACAGGAAATTCTAAAAGCGCTTTCAGAAATCGACAAAACAAAACATTCGAGAAGAAGAGAATAAAATTATAACCAATAAAAAACCAAAACATGAAAACAAACAATGAAGAAAAGTTAGAAAGTACAGGCGCAGAAACGCCAATCTTAAGCATGAAAACAGCAATGTTGTACGGCACAAGAGCCGCTGGAAATCCACACAAGTTCTTGAACGATCCCGTCACGAACGACCCCGATCCCTATCTTATTTTATTAGAACATTTGCCAAGCGTAGTCTTACCATACAGCTATTACTGCTATAAGAATTGGATCGACCAGAACAAGGCATACATTAAGCACTACGACAAAGAGAATGCCAAGATAAAACCTTGTAGCTCTTATGATTCTGCGGCGAGAGCAATTGATAGCTTGGGTATACGCGCTTCCGAGATCATTAAGCTTATGGAAGAACAGCAGCAACCCATTTTCTGTATTGATGAAGCTACTGTTATTCAAACATGCCTTTTGATTCATGCAAGGACGGTCACAATTCTAACAAACAAATACTGGAGAGAACTACCATCAGGAGCCCAACTCAGAATGAATGCGGATTATCATTTCGAAGAGTTATGTGCAAGTTTGAAAATACCAAGACGAACTCGTGCTATAATACAACGGAAGACGGCGCTCAAACAAATGGAGATCGAAAAATTAAATGCCTCTTTTACTAACCAAGATAAAATTTCGGAAAATGATAACGAGTCTGTATAAAAAAGAAGAGGCGGATGATATACCCTTTCCAAGTGAAGTTTTTCCACAGGCCGTGCGAAGTATTGGTGCTATCATGGCAGAGTCACTAAACTGCAACGATCATTTTGTTTTCGCAAGCATGTTAGTGACTACTTCGATAGGAATTGGGAGCCGACATAAAATCAAAATCAAGGAGGGCTGGCTTGAAGGGCCAGTCCTTTATATGGTTATTGTAGGAAATCCAGGAACGCGAAAAACACCCGCCATAATAAAAGCGTTAAGTCCCGTTCTCGATAAACAGAAAAGTTATGCCGTAAAACCTAGTGAAGAAAACTCTCAGGAAAACAAGAAAGAAGAACCTAAAACTATTCTTACGACCGACGCAACACTTGAATCGCTTGCAGAACTACTTTCTAAAAATCCACATGGAATAGTTCTTTACATGGACGAGTTGATGGCTTTATTGAAAGGCTTTAATCAGTATAAAAGTGGAGGCAATGACCAAGAGAAATTTCTTTCGTTTTGGTCGCAAACCGTTTGTGTAATCACACGAAAGAAAAAAGCCAATATCCAAATCAACAATCCATTTGTTACTCTTATTGGTGGAATTCAAGAAGAAATACTTGTATCTCTTTCAGATATGAAAGGAAATGGTTTTGTTGATCGCTTATTGTTTGTTTATCCAAAACCCGTTCGCTCAAAGCACACAAACGTTGAGATTCCAAAAAAGCTAATGGATGATTACGCAAGAATGTTTAATGAGATTTTTGACGTTGCTGGCGTTATAGGTGTAGAAGAACGCGTTTGGCCATTCTCTATCGAAGCACAAGAGTTATGGAACAGTTGGCACACGGACTACTGTGAGGCAATGAATGCAGACGATCTTCCTTACTACATTAAAGGTACACTTACCAAATTGGAAGCATACACCGCGCGTTTCGCTCTCATTCTTGCTTTTTTACACTTCGGAGAAGGTTCAGGCGAACTTATAGAAGAAATTGGTAAGGAAAGGTTGGAAGGAGCAATAAAACTCACAGAATACTTTAAGTCTCAAGCCATGAAAGTTTATTCTTCTTTCGTCTCCAGTTCTCAGGAAAGGCAAATTGAAAAAACAATCGCGTGGTTTATGAAACAGCCAGAAGGGAAGGCTCCAATCCGCAGAGTCTATACGAACAAGGTTGGTGGTGTGAAGAATTTTTCAGAAGCCTATGATCTGCTTTGCGAGATGCGTAGCCGCGCATTAGGAAAGCTAATAGAAGTGAGTGAGAACGGAAAACAGTCTTATCAGTTCGTCCTCAATCCAACGCTTCTTAAAAAAACACCAAATAACTGAAGTGATGAAAAAACGTAGATATACTTACTATGTAGTTTGGCAAGGATTTCAAACTGGAGTTTTTGCGGACTCTCTCGATTTCTTTCTCGCTACCAAAGGTTACCACGCCGCAAAGTTCAAAGGATTCAACTCTATGATCGAAGCCGAAAAAGCGTACAGCATGGGGTATAGGGTATACTTCGAGCATACCCAAAACCTTCTGCGGTTTGTCGGCCCCTGATTCAGCGTTCAGCACAGGGAGGTCCGATGGCACAGAGCTTTGCAAGAAGCACCCCAGAGGAACGCACGAACAGTTCGGCAGTAGTTCGGCAACCCCCAACCTACGCTGACACAAAGCTGGGTACTCCCTGTGTTCCTCTGGGGCCTGCTGTGTCCGGACTTGCAGCAGGTTTGCACGGGCGCTGAGTGCTGAGTTGCGTTTTGAAAAGGTCTTTTAATAAAGTTGTTTAACTAAAAATTTAATAAAAATGGAAATCAAAAGTTTTAATTCGATTGAAGCAATCAATAATAAGTTTTACGTTGTAAAAAAGGGAAGAGAGGTTGGAATCTATGCTACTTGGGAAGAGGCCAAAATCCAAACCGACGGTTATCCTAACAACAGTCACTGTATAGTAGAAGGAAAGAGTCACGCGCTTGGAACTTTAAAAGAAGCCTTGGAGTTAAGATCTATAATAGAAGAACTTTCCGATCAAGAACTTGAAGTTTTAGATTTTTGTGTAAAACACTATAAAAAGGAAGACGATCTAAAGTTCCCATCTATTTTTTAATATAGAATAGAGTAAAGGTAGGGAAAACCCTACCTTTTTTGTTTATCTTTTCAGCACTCAGCATTTTTTCTCAATATCCTTGTGCTCTTCATAGAGATCATTTTGTTTTTTTCGACCCAATTCGGCGAACACTCAGCATAAAGGTTGCTTATACGGTAGGTTTTCAAATTTATAAGCTGATTTTCCAAAGAAACCCGATTATTTGGTTAAATTAGCATTACTAATGACTAGGAAGAATAAGAGCATTAATGCGGGGGTTCATACAGGAACTGGTATTGATTTCCAGAAGTATTGTGCTATTTATGTTTTATTAGATAACTATCATAGCATTAAAGCAAAGCAATATTTCATTATTCTTGAACATCATGACGATCTTGTATTTGGTTATTTAACCCCAACTGGAAAGTTGGAATTAATTGAGGCTTATCAGGCGAAAAAATCATCAAGTGAATGGGGCATTTCTAAATTGTATGAAATACTTAAGAAGATTGTTTGCAATGGTAATTCGTTAAGAGTTGACACAATACAAAAGGAGGAAAACTATAGTCACAATTTGCATTTTATAACTAACAATACTATTTCTCTTAAAGTTGTTAAAACTTTAAAACCAAAAAGGGAAGAGATAACTTGCTATATTAATGAAGAAGATCACACTGTTGGGTATCCTTCATTAGATGACATAATTAAAACTGATATTGAGACTAAACTTAAATCACTTTTAGATTCTGGAGAATTAGCGTTTCTTAAAGAATTAGATCATGTTTCCTTAAGGTATGTTGATTTAGCAAAAACAAGTAAGTCCCAACATCAACAGTTAGTAGGAATGTTTGGTGATGTCTTTGGTAAATCTGTTCATGATCATAAAGCTGCAATTGATCTGCTTTTGAAAGCATTTAAAGATAGTGAAAGTACTTTTAACCAAGGAGGAGCGGCACGATTAGATGATTCCACGAAAAGAGTGGAAAGTGCAAAGATTAATGAAATTCTTAATGTCATAACAAGTAAAACCAAGGCTTATGATTTATGGCGAAAGAAAGATGAAGGCATTTCTGACAAACTTGGGTTGAGTCTTGCGGATCAAAGTAATTTTAAAATTCACTTTGAAAATAGTTTTGATGAATTCAAAGACCTTACCCAAACTGAACATCAAAAAATACTTTCTTTTGTTAATGCCAACGTTAATGAATTGAACAATTTTATTAAAGATGAAGATTGTATTAAGCATATATATGACAAGTTTAAATCTTCACACAATAGTCAGCTTTCCGAGCTTCAAATAAAAGCAGCAATATTCGCAGCGTATATAGAAATAAAAGGATAAAAATGAAATCAACTTTATATTATAATCAGTTTTTCGCTTATTCAGAGAATGGAAACAAATATTTTTATTCAAAATTTGAAGATGGATTTAACGTAATCCATGGTCGAAACACATCTGGTAAGAGCACGTTGATTCAAGCTATTTTGTTTACTATGGGCATAAATGATGAGAAGCAAAAGCTAAGTTCGTTATTGTCTGAAGAAGTTATTTTCCGATTAGACACCACTCTAAAAATTGGTAATGCATCAAAAAAAATAATTTTTATCAGGGAAGATGAAATAATGACCATCAAAGCGGGCGATGAGCCCATTAGAAAGTTTAATGGAATCGGCGCAAATAATTCTGTTGAACATACAAAGTTGAAGGAGTACTTACATGGTTTGTTTGGATTTACCTTAAATCTTGAAAGCAAATCAGGCTATGGCCCAGCTCCGATAGAAACCATGTTTTTGCCTTATTATGTTTCCCAATCTGTTGGTTGGGTATATTTACGTAAATCCTTTAGCAGTTTAGATTTCTATAAACACTTTAAGGAGGATTTTCTGGATTACTATTTGGGAATAGACAATTTTGTAGATCGTAAGAAAAAACAAGAGTTGGAAAAAGCATTGAAAGAAAAGCAAGATCAAATTAGTTTTTTCACTAAGCTCGAAAAAACCAATGATGACTTCCAAGTTGCAAAAATCTCGGATGAGAACTTTACTCAACAATCAGTAACTTATATAAACGCTCATAAAGACAAACAGGATAAAGTAATCAAAAACGAGAAAGACTATGTTCTAAAATGCAATGAACTGAGTTATTTTACTCATAGGCTTGCAGTGCTTTCTAAAGTATCTAAAAACACAAAAGATCAAAATCCAGATAACGGAAATTGCCCCACCTGTTCTCAAAATCTTCCTTCTTCGATAATGGCAACTTATAAATTTCTTCAGGAAGAAAATGATACTGAAAAAGAGAAAAAATATTGTAAGGAACAGATAAAAAAGCTACAGTCTTCGATTAACGCTTTGCAGTCTTCAATATCCGAAGATAAAGAAGCCATAGGCCAAGAATATAAGGTACTACAAAAATACACACAACAAGAAGTAACTTTCGATACATGGTTGAAGAATAAAGCAAATGTTAAACTTGTAGAAAATGTTACTGAACAGCTAGGTGAACTTACACGTGGAATCGAAAAGGATAAAAAAGATTTAGAGGCATTTAAAACAGACGAGGATATTAAAAAAGAGCAAGCAATAAAATCCAAACTTTTTAAGGATATTTTTCTTGAATATACAAACGAATTAGTTTTAGTTAACCCGCTTGAGGAAAGACGATTCACGGAACTTTATGAAATCTCAAGTTTTCCAAGTCAGGGGGTTGAACTTCTAAAAACAGTGATGGCCTACCATATTGCATTCAATAAGGTAATAGCAGATACGTCAAATATTCATCGTTTTCCTTTTATGTTAGATGCTATTTTAAAAGAGGATATTGACAAAGTGGAGCGAGGGAAAATATTGAAGTTTGTTTATAAACATCGCCCAACCGATACTCAACTTATAGTTTCCATTGCAGAGTTCAAGGATGAAGATAAGATTATAGAGTCTTACAATAAAGATTATTTTGACTCAAAAGCTCATTTGATATGCATAGGGGACGGCACACAGCAAAGAGCATTCTTGCGAGAGTATAAGGAAGAGCATGAAGAACTTTTGAAAGAAACACTTGAATTAAAAAACGAAGTATAAAAATGCTAAAGCTATTAAAGGATAGAATTCAGGCACTCAACTCGGTTGGGCAGGATGCTTTTGAAGGATCGGATTTCACATTTGGTTTTGAGACTTGGAGAGGCGGAACAATCACTTTACTTAAAGAGATAGTTCCCAATCACAAAGATCTTATCGCTCAAATTGAAAATATTAAGCTTTATCGAGTAGACATGGATCGCATAGATGCTTTAGCCTATAATCTTGAAGCCTGTAAAAAACAAGCAAAGGAGATTCTGCAAACCTATGTTGATGTAAAGGAGCAAATCGAACAAAGTAAACTCGATACCCCATTTTGGGGTTTGTTACATCCGAAAGTTCAAGAACTTGCAAGACCACGATTTGAAAGTGGGTTTTACGCTGATTCAATTGTTCAATGTCTCCGCGAAGCTAATAGTATAATAAAGAAGTACGTCAAAACAAAAACAGGGGAAGAATTAGACGGAGCCTCCCTAATGACAAAAGCTTTTTCCGTAAATAATCCAATTATACCGCTTGCTGATTTGTCAAATGAAAATGGTCGTAATATTCAACTTGGTTACATGAAGTTGTTTGAAGGGGCAATGATTGGTATAAGAAATCCGAAATCACACGAGAATATGACCCCGAATGAAAGAACAACGATCCATCTTTTGTTTAACGCCAGTTTTATTTTTGTAAAGCTAGAGGAAACTGGAGTTATAAAAAGTAAGTGAGTAAATGAAAAAGCTTACAAACGATAGTAAGAGGCATTTAGAAGCCTCCGCAAAAAAACAACTTCAGAACAGGGTTAAGAGGAAAAACAAAACCTACCATACTAAACCTGCCTCTAAACCAAGGTCTACTGGAATTCCTGTTGCAACAAGGCAGCAAATTTTTTTCGAAGAGCTCAGGGCCCCCGTAAAATTCAATTTACAATATGAAAATTGCGATGAAGTTGTAAGCTATCTTGCAAGAATCAAACAGATGGGTAATAACGGTAGGAATCTTAATATTAGAATGGACGACATTGACGAAATCGGCGAGGGGGCTATTGCAATGCTGTTGTCCGTAATGGACGAGCTTTCTAAACAGAATGTTCTTATAAAAGGAGCAAAGCCCAAGGATCCAGACGTAAAAGATGTTTTGGAGAGATCAGGTTTTTTTAAATATATGAGTGGATCAGTTGATGAGAAAAACAAAAATTCGAAGAACACGATTTTGAGAACTGGTGGCGTCAATGACTCTGTCATTAATTTACCTGAGGAAATTAGAAAAGCCAACGACACCGTTTGGGGGTCGACAGGCCGCAATCCACCCATGCGCGGAAGCGTTTATGAGATGATGAGAAATAGTTGTGATCACGCATTTAAAGATGTCGATAATATTATTTGGCATTTGGCCATTAGTCATGACGATTCAAATAACTTAGTAAAATTCTCTTTTGTGGATAACGGTAAAGGTATTATTCGTTCTTTTAGAAATGGAATTCTCAAGGCAGTAAAACATCTTTTTACGGACAACGTGGATATTTTGAATACCGCTTTTCGAAACGGTATAGAATCAAGAACAGGTTTAAGTTGGAGGGGGAAAGGGTTACCCACTATTTTTGAAAACTACCAAGATGGGTATTTTAAGAATTTAGTTGTAATTTCGAATGATGTTTTTATCGACTTCGATAGAAGTCTAAGCAAGAAGTTAAGTGTTCCTTTCTCAGGAACTTATTATTTTTGGGTATTGAATAAGGATTGCGTAAAGGCATGTTATACATAAAAAGGCATAAACTATGTAACTAATATGCCTTAATGACAGACTATCTTTGAGGGGCATGACTATTGATATAATAAATTAAACAGAAAATGAAGGAAATTAATATAGCTGTAGAATTTACAACTGAGCCTGGAGCTCGTAATTATAGTGACGGGCCTTTTTCGGGTGAGGAATTTTTTGATAAACTTTTGAAGCCAAGATATGAGGAAGCGAAGAAGGAAGCCGTAAAGCTTAAGGTAATTCTCGATGGCACAGAAGGTTTTGCAAGTTCTTTTTTGAATGAGGCTTTCATAAGATTGGGTAATGAATTTGGCGCGGAAGAAGTTTGGGGGAATCTTATTCTGGTTTCTGAGGAAATGCCTAAATATATCCAAAAAGTGAAAGAATCTGTGTATGAAAAAAGGGTATAGTTGGTTACTCTACATAATTTGTTTTATCCTTGGAGCTTTAGTTTCCTACTTATTAACTCAATGGAAATTTCTTGAAATAGATCCAAAGATCAATGTCTCTACAACTCTTATTGCCTTAATGACCGCTGTGATTGGCCTTTTCATTGCAACAACTTTAAAGAGGAATCAGAATAAATCATCAAACCTCCATAATTATTTGTTTCCAAAACTTAATGCCACTTGGGAAAAATTCATCGCGTTTTCTCATACTCTTGATTTGAATGATAAAATTAAAGTCAGTGATTTAGCAAAACACATTAAAGAGTTGAACCAAGGAACCATGTCACTTAAGCAAATGTTTTCATCCTTTGGATTAAACAATAGTAGCATTGATTCACTCGAAAAGGATTTTGAAAAGCTGGAGTCCCTAATGTCAACCTGTACAATTACAAAAAATGTGATTAAATACAGCTTGAAAAAAACTGAGCTGGGTAAGGTTGTTGAATCCACTAACAGTCACTTTGTAACAGCGTTAAAAGAGATCAATAAACTATCCTAAATTAGAACAAATCTTTTACTGAAACTCCAAGCGCATTAGCGATTTTATGTAAAGTTAGACTAGTTACATTGGCCCCCTTCGTCAAACGTACAACATTAGCTTTTTCCATCTCAGCTCTAAATGCGAGTTCGCCGAAAGATAATTTTTTCTCCTTTCTAATCTTGTCAACCTTTTGACCAAGCGCCTTTAGAAATCTGTCTTTTTCGGATTTAGTCATACTCAAAATACCCTCTTTTCTATTGGAAAATCGGTAGCTTATATGACACCGATTAGAAATTTTGAGTATATTTGATTGTTAAGGTTCTGAGTATTCTAATATGACAAGGAGTCGTATGACGTCATACGACTCCTTGTCATAGCGAATTTAAAATTGATTTGATTTGTAAATCATCTGGATGCGAAATCAGAGCCTGGACTGATTTGTGAGGGAGTCAGAATATAACTTGTGATAGTACAAGAAAACTAGTGTACAGTCTAATATCAAATATAACCAACATGAAAACAACAAAAACACAAACAATCTTTTCCATGCTCTTGTTATGCGTTTGTTCTTATTCGCAAACAAGCACCGAAGAAAAAGAAAGCGAAGCACTGAGATCTAAACTCAAGGTGAAGTCGATAACCTTAATGCAAAGCGAATATGGTTATGTAAAAGGTGAGTGGGTAGCAAAATCAGCAAATAAAGTCGCAAAAACAATTTACAACAAGAAAGGAGGTGATATAGAGGAAATTTCCTATACACAGAGAGGTACGATAGAGAATTGGGCAGTTTACGAATATGACAGCAAGGGAAACTACTCAAAGATGACTTTCAAAAAATCAGACGGTACTACCGCATTTGTTGCAAAACACAGAAACGTTTATGACAGCATTGGAAGATTAAAGGAGATTTTCATCTACCAAAAGGACACAGTTCCTGCGAACAAGATCGATTACTCATATGATTCTAAGGGCAACATGTATAAGTTCAGAAAATATAAGCCCGTATACTCATTTAAAGGCGCGTCTGACGAGAATGGAACTTACGAAGGTAAATTCTCCTTGATCGAGTCACAGGGCTATAAATTCGACGATAAGGGCCGAACGATTCAAACAACATTCTATGCCGACGACTTTTTGAATGTTGACGATGGTTACACAGGGAAAATTGACTTTAAGTATGATGCGAAAGGGAAACTGGCTGAAAAAATTGGCGACTACCGATATGTGTACAAGTATGGTGCAAATGGCTTGGAGACTGAATACACAGCTTACGATAACAAGGATCGGCCAGTAGTCACAGTAAAGTATGTTTATGAATTTAATCAGTAAAAAGCCAACTGTACGTAAAACAAAGCCCTTAGGCAAACTATTCGTTTGTGTGGAAGTTGCACTCAAAAAAATAAGAAAAGTGCTAAATACAAGTGCAGAAATCAAAAAGAGCCAATGTTTTTTGGGTAGAGATTGTTTAGTGCAAACTGGATTATATAGTCCGCATTGTACTAACCGACTCCTAAGCCGACTCCTTGAAACTAAAAACCCTCGGAGATTGTTGTCTTCCGAGGGCTTTGGCGCTCTTGTTGTGATCCCGCTGGGATTCGAACCCAGGACCCTTACATTAAAAGTGTAATGCTCTACCAGCTGAGCTACGGAATCGAATTTCTTCGAAGTTTATGATGGTAAAGAACTTTTTGGTACGGGGCTGCAAATATAAAAGGTTAATTCTCTAACGCAAAATTATTTTAAATAAATATTTTAACACATTTTTTCCATAAAAATTACATTTTCAATACATTTAACCCTGTAATGTCTGTTACTCCCGAAATACACCTCCTGAAAGGCTTTTGCCGTCTGAAATTTGGCCAAAAACCAAGTGACGCGGAAGCGCTTTTCGGAGCTCCTGAGGAGACTCAATCGCTGAATGATGATATCCTTAATACTTCCTCGTTTGTAATGCATTATTGGGAGCTGGGATTTTCATTATTCTTTGATGCTAATAAAAATAACACCCTGAATATAGTTGAAGTTGATAACCATGAAACGATCATGTTCGGGAAGCAAATATTCAACCTGAAGGAGCCTGAACTGGTTGAACTGATAAAAGCTAACGGGTTCAAACTTAGTGATACCGAAAAACATGAATGGGGCGAAAAGCGACTGAGTTTTGATGATGCAGGACTGGACTGTTATTTCGAGAATGGTAAACTGACAACTTTGAGTTTTAGCGCCTCTGATGCGCCTGAAAATTTCCAATATTTCCCTAATTAAATCTGACTATCTTTGTAAAAACTAATTATCATGCCAGGAAGAGAACTATTTGGCGCTGAAGAGCGTAAAGAAATAAACGATGTGATAGAAACCGGAATTTTGTTCCGTTATAACCACGACGCACTTCGTAATAATCACTGGAAAGCAAAGGATTTTGAAGCCGAAGTGAAGAAGATCACTGGGGCTAAATATGCACACGCGATGAGCAGTGGTTCAACTGCTATTGCAACCGCATTAGCTGCAAGCGGAATCGGGACAGGTGATGAAGTTATTGTACCTCCGTTCACTTTCATGGCAACCATTGAAGCGGTTTTATTCATCGGAGCGCTTCCTGTTTTTGCGGAGATTGATGAAACACTTTGCTTAAGCGCGGAAGGTATCAGAAAAGCATGCACGCCTAAAACAAAAGCAGTTTGTTTAGTTCACATGTGCGGTGGTATGGCTGAGATGGACAGCATTATGTCTGTTATAAAAGAAAAGAATTTAATTCTAGTAGAAGATGCCGGACAAGCATTTGCCTCTTCCTATAAAGGAACTTTCACGGGATTATTCGGAACTGCCGGTTCTTACTCGTTCGATTTTTTCAAAATCGCAACGGCAGGTGAAGGCGGAGTTTTAGTTACAAATAGCGAAGATGTTTACAAAAAAGCGGACGTATATAGCGATCATGGCCATGATCATATTGGTGCTGTCCGCGGCATGGAGAACCATCCGTATTTAGGATTTAATTATCGTATCTCTGAATTGCACGCCGGAATTGGTGTAGCTCAAACACGTAAAGTACCTTACATTAGACAAAAGAACCAAGAGCATAAAAAATTCTTAACGGATCTTTTATCTAGAACCCCGGGAATTTCATTTGCGAAAATTGCTGATCCAAGTGGGGATTCTGCAACTTTCTTAAATATTCTTTTACCGGATACTGAAGCAGCAAAACGTACTGTTGCAGAATTCAAAGCTGCAGGTGTTGCAGGTTTTGATTACTGGTTCCTGAATATGTATCACTTCATTAACCAATGGGATCATATCAAAGAATTAAAAACGGTAAGCAAATTACCAATTGAAATTTTAGGTGCGCCGCAGGATTATAAAAATCTTCACCTGCCAAAAACACAGGAAGTAGTTGGCCGTTTAATTTCATTTGGTGTGCGTTGTACATGGACAAAAGAAGAAATGGAAACATTGGCAAAACAAATTTCTGAGTGTGTAATTAAGGCAACAAAACCCGTTAACGTTTAGGCCTCTCCCCAGCCCTCTTCAAAAGAGAGGGAGAAAATATTATGATGCATAAGAATTTCAAGAACATCGATAAAGTAACTTATGGCCGCGGTGCTTTTGCTCAATTAGCGGAAACTGTTGAACCTGTAAGAAAAGAGAACAAGAATTATTTTGTTTACGTTATAGATAATTATTTCAAAGGAAAAGATCTTTCGAAAAAACTACAGAACAAACCTGAGGATCTCGTTTATTTTATTGATGTTGATCCTTACGAACCAACTACTGAACAGATCGATAAACTCCGTGATGAAATTTTAAAAACAAAAGGTTTACCAAGTGGTGTTATTGGAATCGGAGGCGGAAGCATCATGGATATCGCGAAAGCATTATCGTTGATGTTAACCAACGAAGGTTCTTCCACTTTATATCAAGGATTAAATTTAATTAAGAAGCCGGGCATTTATCATTTAGGCGTTCCTACAATTTCAGGAACAGGCGCTGAGGTAAGTATGACAGCAGTATTGACCGGTCCTGAAAAAAAATTAGGATTGAAATGTGATTGGACAGTTTTCAACCAGGTGATCTTAGATCCTGAATTAATTGCTTCTGTTCCGCGCGATTGGTGGTTCTATACAGGAATGGATACATATATCCATTGTATCGAAAGCGAAAGTGGAATCCGTAATAATGCATTCAGTTTAGCTTACGGAGAACAAGCTTTAAAATTGTGCAGGGAAGTTTATCTCGGAAAAAACTCCGGGCAAACTCCTGAGAATGATGATAAATTAATGGTGGCTTCTTTGATGGGCGGTTTAAGTTTAACTTATAGTGAAGTAGGAGTATGTCACGCTTTGAGTTATGGTCTTTCAAAAATTCACGGAACTCGCCATTGTTATGCAAATTGCCTCATCTTCCAACATCTAGATGATATCTATAAAAAAGGTCATTCTGAATTCATGGAGATGATCGAAACACATCAAATTAAATTACCGCAAGGTTTAAGTAAAGAATGGGATGAAGCCACTTTAGATAAGATGGCACAAGTCTCCTATAATTTACCTTTCATGTGGAACCACGCTTTTGGTGATAATTACAAAGAGATCGCTACTCTGGATTATATTAAAGATCTATTTAGAAGGATGTAGATGTGACTTCGACAAGCTCAGTCACCGATAGAATTCGGTGGTTGAGCTTGTCAAAACCACTTTACTTGATCTTACTTCGAATAAACCAACTTATTCACCACCTTTTGCCCTTCAGAATTTATCTCGATAAAATAAACTCCTGAATTTAAATTCAGGTTCGTCAGATCAATTGTTTTTTCACGCCCCTGATAAACTAATTCGCCAATGGAATTAAAGATCTGAATTGTCGAAATATCATTTGAAGTTCTGATCTCAAAACTTCCATTGCTTGGATTTGGGAAGATAGAAAGAAGATCATCATTCCAAATTTCATGGATGCCGGTTGCTGAAACGCAATTGTAAATTATTTTAAAACCACTTCCTACAATTCCTACATCGGATTTAAATCTTAAAGTAATAACCGTACCTGTTGAGGTCACGTTTGCGGGAGTTGTGGATCCGGAATAAGCGCCTAATAGCGGAGAGGCTGTTGTAGGTCCGTTATATACGTATAGCGAATCGTATCCTGATTCAGTAGTAAAACTTTTAAATTGTAATTGTACTTTATCAATTCCGTTCGGTGAGATGCTATAAGTGTATTTCTCGTTGTCGTAATAATTTCTCAGAGGCCCGCCCATATCGAATAAACTGTCTGTGCATGGCACCACTTCACAATCAGAGAATTTATCTTTTATTAGTTGCCAGAAATCGTTGTAACCATTGTCATAACCTAAAGCCCAGATACCAATTCCACCAATGCCGCGTTGTTTTACAAGATCAAACCTGCGGCCCATACTATAAACATCATCGATCCAGCACTGACGTTGTTGTCCGGAGACAGAAAATGAATAATACGGACTGAAACAAGTCATCTCCCATTTTTTATTGGCAGCAGAATAGGTTGCAGGTGTATTTTTCACATAAGCATAAGTACGTGATGATGTAAAAGCTCCTGTAGTTGCTGATGGTGCGTTTGGCCCGGCTGTTGACCATTCTCTTCCGTAATAAGGTAAGCCCAACAGTAATTTAGAGGGAGTCACGCCAAGGTTTAAATAGTAGGTAATTGATTTTGCTAAAGTGTAATTGTAAGTTGTTTGAAAATTATATAATGGGGATTCAGGTCCTGCTGTTGTACTTCCTGAATAATAATAATCGTAGCCCATGATAATAAAATCATCAACAACAGGATTTAAACCGGGAATATCAAATGTACCGCTCCAATCAACTGCATACAATGCCATACTCAATTCGTAATTAGGATTTGCAGCTACCAAAGCAGCTTTCAAATTCACCATGAAATTTTTAAACGGTGTTTTATCAGCTGAGCCCATTCCTTCAAAGTCAATATTCACGCCATTTCCGCCACGGCTGTTCAATAGCGAAACCATATTGTTGATGAATGCGGTTTGTGCAGAAGGTGTTGCCCAGAATGTAGAATGGCTCGAAAATAAAGTAGCGCAAATGTGGATTTTCGCACCGTTTGCTTTTGCAGCAGTTACCGCTGCACTTGTACTCCATGCAAAAGATGAATTGGTGTTTTGTCCTGTAGTTGGTGATACAGCATAATCAAAATAAGAAAAGTCGCTTAACATGGTCCAGTCGTATGAAGTGTAAACTGTGCCGCTCCAGTAAGGATGCCAGCCATACACTTTCTTTTTTAAAGAACAGGCTAAAGAGTTTTTAGAAGAAGAGTTTTGGGAGCTAACTATATTATTCAAGCTGTCCCACGATCGATCATTGGTTAACTTATATTGCTTATAAAATTCAGATTGTTCCTGCATAATGGATCTAAACGGAGTTTGAGAAACTGCCGGTAAACCCAATGCTAATAAAATTAAGAAGTATAGTTTTTTCATGCCTCACGAATTTAATCATTTAAGCATTACTTCTGTTATCTGATTCCTATTAAAACAATTTAGTCCTTCGTCCTGAACTTGTCGAATGGAGGTTTTCGTTAGCCGGCACGCTTTTTCTCATCGTCAGCACCTGTATTACGGCGCATTTTTGCCTGCCCTTTCCCAAAGCGATAATTAAAAGTGATATTCAGAACGCGCGTGTCTCTTACCGCCATCCAGTTTTCATTCACATTTCCAAAATCAGTAACACCGCTTGGCCATGCTTTCCACAATATATCAGAGAAATTGATAGTGATCGATCCGCGCTTTTTCAAAATGGATTGTTGCACCCCGAGTGTCAGGTTATAGTTCGGGTTGATAAGTGTTACCCCATATAATGATGCATGATTGTAAATAAAACTTAATTCTGCTGATAACCCTTTTGCTAATGGAAAACTATTTGACGTATTGAATGTGAACGAAGGCCAGCCTTGGTTAAACGAATAATTGTTCACAGTTCCTGTGTACAAACTATAATAGCTGAATAAGCTTGTATTGGTTGTCCACCATTTGGTTAATTTTTTGGTAAAGACAAGATTTATATTGTAAGAATGTACTTCAGCTAAGTTAGCAACCGTTTGTACTGTTACTCTTTTTACGCCGTCCTGTACTAAAACATCAGTAATGTTGTCAGTTGTGTAACTATATCCTAAAGTCAGGAATACAGTATTGAAATATGAATAAGTGAATTCCGAATTATAACTGATCTGTGGCAACAGGTAAGGGTTTCCTTCGGCATAAGTTGTCGCATCAATTAATTTCCGGAAGGGATTCATTTGTTGGTAAGCCGGCCTGTCGATGCGGCGGCTCAGGCTTAAATTCAAGCCATGTTTCTCGGTGAGTTTATAGTCAAAGAAAACTGAAGGGAACAATTGCGCATAATTCCGGTGAAAGGTTTGACCTGTGAGAATCTGTTTTCCATTAGCGTTAGTATGTTCTGCACGTAAGCCTAACTGAATACTTAGTTTTTTAAGATCTTTACTGTAATTGACATAAGCGGCATTTATATTCTCCGAATAAATGAAATGATTACTGCGGGTACTGTCAAAGATCAGGTCTTCATTGAATTTATTATAGAATTTCACATCATTGTTCGCTTCTACATAACTCGATTTTAATCCAGCTTCGAATTTTGCGTTGTTCTTTAAAGGATTTGAATAATCTGCTTTTGCAGAGTAGATCACTAAAGAACCATCCTGGTCGCCAACTAAAAAACTCCGGCTTAAAAAATCGCCATTCGCGTCATTTAAAGTTGTGGTGAATTTTTGATCAGTTTTATTTCCATATCCGGCATAATCCAGGTCAACTGTTAATTCTTTACCTGTTGAATCGAATTGATGTTTTATTTCTGTGTTCACTGAATAATTATGCCATTTGTCAACGGAGCGGTTGGCAAAATCATAACTGTTCACAATATTATTATTACCATCAAGAATATCCGTATGATTATCGGCAGTTGGATTGAATTGATTCAATACACCTGAAGCTAAAACAGAAAGTGTTGTTCTCTGGCTTAAATAAAAATCAGAACCTAAGCGGAGATTATGGGTATTGAAAGGAAAAATAATGTAATTATCCGTATCAAAAACAGTTTGTAAAGTATCGCCCGAATAAAATTTTCTAACGAGCATTAAATTATTGAAACCTTTTCGGTGAGAAAAATTGTAGTTCATGAAGAGATTATATTTTTTATTCTTGAAAGCAAGATTAAAACCGGCATTCGCTTTCTCATAGCGGCCCTGACCGTAGCTCATGTTCACGCCACCTGATAAACCTTCCCGGCGGTTCTTTTTCATTATAATGTTAATGATTCCTGCATTTCCTTGCGCGTCGTACTTAGCGGAAGGGTTTGTGATGATCTCAATTTTCTGAACATTTGCAGCCGACATTCCTTTTAACATGTTTGCGAGATCCTGACCTGACATGCCGGTGATCTTGCCATCAATCATAATAATGAGACCTTGTTTTCCTTTTAAACTTATTTGTCCATCCTGGTTCACCTGGACAGCAGGTAATTTTTCCATCACATCTAAGATCGATGAGCCCTGGTGGATCAAACTATTTTCAATATTCACAACAGTACGATCAACCTGGCGCTCTATGAAAGGTTTATCAGTTGTTACAGTTATTGCGTTTAAATTTTGAGCGTTTGACTTTAAACTTAATGTTCCCAGATCTGTTAAAGGGTCTTGTTCTGAAATGGAAATGAGCGCGCTTCTGAATTTTTCGAAACCGATCGTTTTTATTTCGAGAAAGTAGTTTCCTTCTTTCAGGTTTTCGAAAGTAAAAATTCCGTTCTCGTTGGTCAGTTCACCTTTGTACAAGGAAGAATCTGCAGCAGATTTCAACATTAAAGTGGCAAACGGAACCGGTTGGTTCTTTTCGTCATTAAGAATTCCTTTAACGATACCGCTATTGAAATTTTTAGAACTGAATCCAAAAAAAGGTAGAGAAATAACTATGAGAATAAGTACACGTTTCATATATTGTAAAGTTAGATTGAAGCCGTTTTTTGCTTTACACCCCGAATGGGGGATTGTGATGAGTGGTAGGTTTTACCAATGAAAATCCCGAAGAATGGGGGAGTAACACTTCACTCGCCAGTCACGCGAGTGTGATTTTGGCGTTTTCTCCTCAAGGAGAGAATTATTTTTCTCCGCGGGAGCAGTTTAATAAGCACTGCAAAGGCACATCGCCGTGATTTAAAATGTAAGCGTGCGCATTTTTAATATCAACGCCATCAGTTTTTTCCTGCGCGATGATCTCTTTGATGACTTTCGCACCAATCTTATAGCAAAGTGCTTGCCCGGCCCAGTTTGTTATGCGGTTTATTTCACGGGCCGCGATCTCATCCTGACCTTTGATGTTGTCTTTCCAGTATTGCATTGCTTTATCAAAACTCCAGCCGTAGTAATGAATGCCGACTTCCATCACCAAACGTGAAGAGCGCACAAGATCCCATTCTAATTTTCCTAAGTAAGAGTAAGGATTCTTATAAAGACCGATTTCTTTGCCCAGGTCTTCAATATAACAGGCCCAGCCTTCAGCGTTGCCAAAATAGAAAAGATGATTTTTTAATGGCTCGTTCTTTAAGCCTGCCTTCGCGGTGAATTGAAAATGATGTCCCGGAATAGCTTCGTGCATATAAAGCCATTCCATACACCTTGCGTTGTGTTTTGAACCGTAAAAATTAAATTGGAATACATCTTTTCCGAATGGGTTATTACTTTTATTCAGGTAAATTCCTGGAGGTGTATTGACGCCTGCATCGGGCCATTCCATACAGCCGATCTCAGCAATTTTGTATTCAGGAAACAATATTTTATAATTCTTACGGACAGTGCTGTCAATCGAACCATACCTTTTCAGGATCTTTGTTTTGTCAGTAAAGAAGAAAGTATCCTTTTTCAGATAGGTGTAAAAATCTTCTTCACTTTTAAACCCAAGTTGAGCTTTTGTCAGTAGAATTTCTTTTTTGATCTTATCAACTTCGCTTTGCCCATACTCTAACACTTTTTCAGGCGTGATATTTACTGAAGTGAAAAATTTTACGAGATAAGAATACCATTCTTTATAATTCTCCATCGTATGTAAACCGCCTTCAGGAATTTTCCGTCCTGAATCGTTCCATTTTTTTTCAAGGGTGATACGTTCCAGATTAAGATCGCATTCGTATTTGAGTTGGGATAAACGGATCAACTCGTGGAGATTTAATTTTTCTTTTATAACAGGTTTTATCTTTTCTGAAAAGTTCTTATAGAATGTTTCCTGTTTAGCTAACTCGTAATTATCCCTGATGTTTTGAAAATTGATCTTGTAATCCAGGCCCGTTTCAACACGATCTAAATGTCCTTGTTCCTTTACAAATTCTTTGCACAGATCATCGAAAACCGCGTTTTGTGCAAATGCGGTAACGCAAAAGAATAAAAGAATATTTAAGGTCCGTAGGCGCAAATTTAAGTGTTAAGCCATTTAAGTATTTCAGAAACTACATCCCTGTTAAAAGAACCGGGGTTTTTTAGCGCTTCCTGGAATGAAGGTGCGTACTCCATTCCATGGGTACAATTATCCATTACTTTAAAGGTAGCATTTCCTGAATGATAATGATTAACCGTTTGTGTTAAAATCTCATGGTCTTCTTTTGATGCGATGTAGTCACTCTTCCCCCAAAGTAAAAGTGCTTTGCCGTTGAAATCTTTCCACAAGCCCGGAAAATTGAAACTATATAATTCGTCATTGTAAGCTCTCGAACGGTAATCGAATACGGGAAGATATTCCTTACATACTTCCTTCTTTTTTGTAGCTTGCTCTGTTGTTAATTTGTCAACGAAATAATAAGAGGCGCACTCACAGGATTCTTTAATATAATCATCCGTTTCAACCGGATTCCAGCCATAAGCTTCGGCTATTGTCCGGCGTGTTTTATTTAAATACTCTATGAAGTTAGAACCAATTGTTCCGTAAGCAATAATGCCTTTGATAGTCGTTTGAGATGCAACTAAGGGGGCAAATACTCCGCCCATGCTATGCCCAATGATGTAGATCCGGTTCGAATCAACATAACTGTACTGTTTCACACTTTTCACAGCATTTACGTAACCGTCTAATTCTTCTTTAAAGGATACTTCGGAACAAGGTTTGCATTTTATATTATCACCCATTCCTGGTTTTTCAGCGCGTACGCAAACAAATCCTGAGCGGGTCAACCCATTCAATAATTGTGTTTCACTTCTTGAAGTATCTAAAGCATTATCCAAAGAATAACAACCAATACCACCAATAAAAATGATTGCCGGACTCTTTTTATTTGTTTTAGGTTTACTTACAATTAAACGTTGCACACCGGCTACTGACTTTGTAGCAGTGTACTCCATATCAATGTTAGTGTATTGTTCTTTCATCATTTCTTTAAATACCGACTTGCCGGTTATTTTCTTTTTACCGCGCAGTATTTCATAAGTGAATTCATCACCCCCACGATAAGTACTCACGAGTTCAACTGCTTCGGCTGGAACATTAGTTTCGATCCCGTTAAGTTTTAAAAGCACATCGCCTTTTAGAAAACCTGTTTTTTCAGCGGTAGAATTTGCTATAACTTCTGAAATTAAAACACCTTTTTCATTGGGTAATTCCATGATGCGCTTCACATCATCAGTGATCTTATCCAGTTTTGTACCTAAGAACGGCCGGCGTTTTAATTCCTGTGAAAAGGAAAAGAAACTTAGAACAGAAAGCAGTGTGATCAATAAATTCTTCATGATTGAAATAGTTTTTGATCAAAGTTATTTCAATAAAAAAGAAAACGCCTCCCGCTAAATGGGGGAGAGAGGTTGAACGGAAAAATAGAAAGGGTGAGCGGGTCAGATATATTTACTCTTCTTCGCTTTTTCGATCGCTTCCGCTTTCGAATGTACTTCCAGTTTCAGATAAATATTCTTAATGTGGGATTTAACAGTTTCCTTATCTACAAATAGCTGGTCAGCTATAGTTGAATAACTTTTTCCTGATGATAATAATTCCAATACTTCCAATTCACGCGCTGTTAAAGGGCTTTGCCTGTTCTTATGAAATGAAGAAACCACCATACGGGCAATGTTAGTACTCATTGGGGCTCCGCCGTTCTCTAATTCTTTTAACGAATCAATTAATTTTTGCGGCGGCATGTTCTTGGTCAAATACCCGCTGGCACCTTCGCATAACGCTTTAAATACAAGGTCATCATTTTCGTAAACGGTAACAACAACAACTTGTGTATTCGGAGACAGAACTTTTATTTTGGGAATAGCTTCAATGCCATTCATACCGGGTAATTCAATATCCATTAAACAAATATCCGGCGCATCGTCTTTTACGTTCTTAATAGCAGCTTCTGCATTCGAATAAGCATTGGCTACGGTATAATCACCGCTCTGTTGGATAAGTGTTACAAATGCGTTGCGGATGATGTTATCATCTTCAACGATGATTATTCTTTTTGGAGACTGATGTTTCATGGTACCGGGTTTTGAATGTTCTTATTTATTTTCAGGATTATTTCTGTCCCTGTTTTTTCGGATTGTATTTGTAATGTAGCTCCTGCTTTTGAAGCACGTTGTTGCATGTTAGATAAGCCAAAGCTGTTCTTGTCGTTCTTCATTTCGAAGCCTGAACCGTTGTCTTTTAATTTCACAGCTATCGCAACGCCATTAGGTTCAATGCTCAATTTTACTTTGTTGGCTTTAGAATGTTTAATGGTATTTGATAAAGCTTCCTTAAAGATCATCGCGATATTCCTTCCGGAGCTTGGATGTTGTTTTATATTCCTGAATTCATCCTGTAATCCGCTCACTTCAAATTCGCATCCTGTACCATAGAATAATTCATCTCCGAAATCTTTGATGCGGATAATGATCTCGTATAAATTGTCATTACCGGGATTGATCGACCAAATGAAATCTTTCGTTCCATGATATAAACGTGACGTGTTTTGAGAGATCACATCGAGAATTCCATTTGCTTCTTTGTTTTCTTTTGGGACGTGGATCCTGGCCATTTCAACTAACATCGAGATACGTGTTAGTCCATTACCAAATTCGTCATGCAGATCAAGCGCAGCGGCTTTTCTCACTTTTTCATTTTCTTCTTTACGGATCTCTTCTACTTCTTTTAAGTGCGCGATCTTATTCCGCAAACGGATCCGGTAAACAGCCCAGCTCGCAAGAATTACAATAACGATAATGAGTAAAAAGAACCAGCCTGTATTCCAGAACGGCGGAGAGATCACAAATGCGAACGAGAAGGGTTTTGATTCTACACCTTCTGTATTTACAGCTTTTACTTCTAAATTATAATTTCCGGGAGCAAGGTTCGCGAAAGCTAAAGAAAAGATCTGTGAAGGATTCACTTTCGTCCACACATTTGAAGATTGCTGCAAACGGTAAAATAAATTGATGTTGTCAGCACCGGAAAAATCAGGAACTGAAAAAACAAAATATAACTTATTCTGATCGTGATCTAAATTCAATGGAGTAGTAGAGGCGGTTGAAATTGTATCCCGGAAATTATCGATCCGAAGTGATTTTAAGAATATATCAGGTGTATTTTTATTGATGATCTGTTTATCAGGATAAATGCTTACTAAACCACCGATACCGCCAAATAATAATTCGCCATCGTAAGCTTTATGGAAACCTGCCGAGTTGAACTCATTGATACAAACACCATCAGAGGCGCTGTAACTTTTGAATTCCTGTTTCTCCGGATCAAATACAGTGATGCCAAAGTTTGTGGTCATCCAGAACGAACCTTTGTTATCGCGGAGTAATCCGTAAATAAAACTGTTCGACAAACCTTTCACGAAATAAAAATTCTTAAATGTTCCCTTTCCTTCCGGATTTTTTAAAACACTTAACCCTTTTGTTGTCGCAACAATGATCTCTCCTTTTGTAGTTTCATTCACATCCATCACACGGTTAAATACTAAACTGGTAGTATCGGAAACATTATTGCTATAAAATTTATTGATATTGGTTATGATGTTGATGCAGAACAGTCCTTTCGATGTTCCGATCCACCAATTATTCTTCGTATCGATATAAAAGCAACTGGGCGATTCAAATTTTAATTTCTCGCCATTAATTTCTGCCTCACTTATTGTCCTGGTTTTTCCAGTGGTAGTATTGTAAACAACAATTCCCTGCCATGTACATAAGATCAATTCCTCTTTGGTGTATTTTACAATACGAACTACATGATTTCTTTTGTTTGGCGAAAGCGGCTCTAATACAGTTTGTAAAGTATTCGACTTTTTGTCAATTTTATACAAAGCATTTCCGAAGGCGGTCCAGATCGTATTATCGTCATCACAATATAAAGCCTCAACGAAGCGGTTAGTTTTTAATAATTGTGAATTCGGACCGATAACATTATAAGTTTTGTTCTTGCGGTCTAATTTAACTAATCCGTAATTTAACCCGGCCCAAAGGACGCCGTCTTTATCTTTAACTGTCGCAAAAAAGTTAAGATCATTGTTACTCAATAAAGATGAAGCCATCGAAAATGAGTTCTTCGAATAACTGTAATTGAATGCACCGGCATCACGCGTACCTATCCAAACAATATCATCTTTTGAATTCGGGTTTTGATAGAGAGCTGTAATGTCGTTACTCTGTAATCCGAAGCGGTTGTTCGGGTTCTTGTAAAAATTTTTGTCGATGTATAACGAATCACAATCTGTTGTACAAACCCTGTAAAGGCCGCTATTGGTTCCCAGCCAGATCTTATTCTGGTTATCGATCAATGCATGCGCAATAGTTGCGGTTTGTGTTTTGCCGAGAGAAACATTTTTTATTGTTTTATCTGATGTGTTATAGGTATAGAATAAATTACCTATAGAAAAGTAAACGAGGTTATTCCTGCAGAGGACAGTATTGCATTCGATCGGTGTTCCGCTTTCTGTTTTAGTTAACAGGTAAAAATCCAGTAATGGCTGAAATGAATTATTAACAGCATTTAAAACAAAAACCCCTTTATTAGTTGCGGCGTATAAATTATTTTTTTTGTCGTTACAAATAGAATACGTGACAGTACGCAATTCATTTTTTTGTGATTCTTCAAACACAAACGGTTTAAGAGTAAAATTATTTTTGTTGATCTCTGCAATTGCCAGGCCTTTTCCTGTATAAAGAATAAGTTTATTATTGAGGAACCAGATCCTGTAAAGGGCAGTAGGTTTTTCGTCTTTCTTTAATTCTTCTTTTAAATGTGTTACTGCAGAAGTGTTGAGATCCATTTTATCTAATCCACCAGCACTCAGGGTCCATAAATTAGTATTATCGCTGCAGAATGAATAGATATCATCACCTGAAATTGTTTTGGAATCGAAAGGTTTGAAGTTGTAGTGATCGATGATCCTTCCGTCGTAGCGGTTCAATCCGTCCTGTGTTCCGAGCCAGATAAAGCCTTTGCTGTCCTGTAAAATGGAACTGATACTACTTTGTGATAAGCCCTGCTCCAGCCACACCTGGTTAAAAAAACCGTGATCCTGCGATTTAACAGGAAAAGACAGTAAAATTGCAAAAACAACAAGATATTTACCTATCACCTTGAACATATATGCAAATTACGGGTTTTTAAGCTTAGAATGCTCACCCTTTTTGGGGGTAAATTAAAATGAAAAAGCCCCACATTTCTGTGAGGCTGTTGGTGGGGAGTACTGGGTTCGAACCAGTGACCCCCTGCTTGTAAGGCAGGTGCTCTGAACCAGCTGAGCTAACCCCCCAAAAAGAACTAATTAGGGGTGCAAATGTAATAGCTACATTTTAATTATGCAAATATTTAATGGGACATTTAGCCATAAAAACATGGCTTTGAGAGCACGAAAGATCTAGTTTAAAACCTCAGGATTCAGCACTTTCGGTTCACATCCTTTATAGTGTCTTATTTCTACGGTGATCTCGTTGCCTTCGTGTACGCCGCTTGCTTTCAGGTCGATCTCAATATGCTCAGAGGCGATCTCATCGCTTGTGCGGTTGCCATTGATCAGAATCTCATTCACGCAAAAACCTAAACCATCGGGGCCTACCGGATTCTTAACGTATAAATTATTACCGTTGTAATGTCCTTTTAAAATAATTGAAGTACCGGTGCTGGTGGTTGTAGCTTTCCCACCGCAAGCCGTTTGCAGGATAATAAATAATAAAGCCGCAAGTTTTAGTACCGGGTTTTTCATGATTGCGATTTTGGTGGAATAAAAGTATTAAAAAAACCATTATTTCCAAGCAATCTCCCTAATATTCTTATTTTTGTATAGAGCCATTTTATGAAAAACCTGATAATTCTCATAGCTGTTCTTTCTGCAATAACATGCCATTCCCAAAAGGATACCATGAAGACAATTTACAAGAGCCTGCCGGTTTTGAAATTCTATACTATTACAACTGAAACTGTAACAGAAAATGGCACCGTGGTTTATAAAGCCGGAGGGAAAGTTGTAGATAAAGCGACCTATGATACTTACACAAGTTCAACCAAAAGCATGGCACAATGCAAGCCTTGCATTATGGAAACTTACGATAACAACAATAAATTAGCCAGCCGCGCTGTTAAATACCTGGATTGTCCTGTAGGTTACTGGATCAATTATTACCCTTCCGGAAAGATAAGAACCATCGGCCATTACCGCGAAAATGAATCGGATGTCTGGGATCCGTTATGGGACGCAGGTTATTGCATGAAACACGGTACCTGGACAGAATACGATGAGAAGGGAAAAGTGATTAAACGCGAGATCTACGATTTTGGCAACCTGAAAGAGAACAAGAAATAAGCTTCTTCAGTTTCACTACAGAATTTGATCTTAAATTTACATTAGATGAAAGTACTGGTGATAGAAGATGAAGCCGAATTACGCAGATCTATTAAAGAATATTTGCATAATGAGGGTTATTTAGTTGAATCAGCCAACGATTTTAATAAAGCTTCAGAAAAAACCAATGTTTATGAATACGATTGCATCCTGGTGGATATTACTTTACCACATGGCAACGGACTTGATATAGTAAAGCAATTAAAGAAAGCAGGTTCAGAAGCAGGCGTCATCATTATATCCGCAAAAAATTCATTGGATGATAAAATTACAGGATTGGAGTATGGCGCTGATGATTACATTACAAAACCTTTTCATTTACCGGAACTCAACGCGAGAATAAAATCGCTGTTACGCCGTAAAAGATTTGATGGCAATAACAGGATCACTTTAAATGAAATTTCAATCGAACCCGAGAAACGTCTTGTCACTGTAAAGAACACAGAACTTATCCTGACAGGAAAAGAGTATGATCTGCTATTGTATTTTGTTGCTAACAAGAACAGGGTGCTGTCGAAGAATGCTATTGCCGAACATTTGTGGGGAGATGATGCGGACCGTGTTGACGGGCATGACTTTATTTATACACATATAAAGAATCTTCGGAAAAAATTAATTGAGAAAGGCTGCACAGATTATTTGCAGACTATTTATGGGATCGGTTATAATTTTAAGGTGAATGAAACTAATAACTAAAACCATATTTTATTATTTGTTGATGTGCGTGCCATTAATTTTAATTGCGTTTTCAGCATCATACTTTTTAATAAAAAGAGCAGTTAATGAAAACCTGAACGAGGAAATATGGAATAAAAAAAGAAAGGCAGAAACATTGATAGATTCATTTAAGGAACCAAAAGAAGTGTTTTTCAGTATTGATAATTTATCTTCCATTAAGATAGATTCCACTAATGGAACAGGATATAAATACAAATACCTGTTCAAAATGGATCCGGAAGAGGGCGAACAGATCTGGTATTGGCAGCTCAAAAGTTATTATAAGTCAAAAGGTGTGAATTACCTGGTCACGATCACTGAGCCGAAATTCGAAAATGATGATCTTATTGAGAGTCTTTCGCAAATGCTGTTGTTAACGATCGCTTTTTTGATCTTCTCTTTTTTTATTTTGAACTGGATCATTTCCAGGACCCTTTGGAGACCTTTTTACAAAACCATACATGCTTTAAATATATACGATGTTAAAAGGGGCGAGGCCCTTCAACTCGATAAGGTTAAGATCAAAGAATTCAGGCAACTCAATGAAACACTTGAGGAGGTTACTGCCAAGATCAGAAATGATTATAAAAACATAAAGGAATTTACCGAAAACGCTTCTCATGAAACGCAGACTCCTTTAGCGGTTATCAAAGCCAGGCTGGATCTGTTATTGCAATCTCCGAACTTAAAGGAGAATGACATGAAGCAGCTTGAAGTTATTGAACAGTCCGTTGCAAAATTATCATCTTTAAATAAAGCACTTTTATTACTGGCGAAGATCGAGAATAACCAGTTCAAAGAGGTTGAGGAAGTTGACCTAGAAGCGGTAATAAACAAAACCTTGTTGGTTTATGAAGATATGATCAGCTTAAAAAACATCAAGGTGAAAAGAATTAATAAAGGATCGGCCTGTATGAAAATCAATTCTTTGTTAGCAGACATTCTCATAAGCAATCTGGTACAAAATGCAGTTCGTCATAATGAAGCAAACGGGAGCATTAATATCGAGATCTATCCACACAGTTTAGTTATAGCTAATACAGGTGATCCCCTTACGGTTGATAAAGAGAAAATATTTGAGAGATTCAGAAAGAACGATGGTTCAAAAGAATCATTAGGTTTAGGCCTGGCTATTGTAAAAAGTATTTTGAATGCGTATAATTATAAATGTAATTATGAGTACTTAAATGGCTTTCATACGTTTGTACTGGAATTTTAAGAACAGAATTGCTTTAGAATCGTCTCCTATATTTGAATTATAATTTTAAACCAAAGTAAAATGAAAAAGATAACCTTAATTGTAGCGTTGTGTTTAGGTATAACCGCAAGCTATGGGCAAGATGTAAAAGAAGCCGATGTTCCCGCGCCCGTTAAAGATGCATTTGCAAAAAAATATCCCGGATTAAAGGCCGAATGGGAAAAGGAGGATGGGAATTATGAGGCTGAATTTGAAGGAAAGCGTATAAAAACAAATATGGAAACAGGAAGTACATCTAAAGTGAGAGTGGAAGGGACAGTTTTAATCTCACCAACGGGGTCAATCCTGGAAACGGAAGAAGAAAGTGAAACAAAGTCTTTGCCAAACGGAATTAGTGACTATGTTACAAAAAACCTTGGTGGTAAAAAAATAAAAGAAGCATATAAGATCACTGATAATACAGGCGTGATCAGTTATGAGATAGAGATCGGTAAAGACGAATATCTTTTTGATAGTAATGGGGGATTTTTAAAGAAAGCGGAAGAGAAAGATGAGAAGGACGATGATAAGTAATATAAAACTGAATTAAAAGAAACCCCTGAAACGTACTTGTTCTGCTTCAGGGGTTTTTTATTTAAATCCAAGTGTCCAACGCTGCAATTCAATTTGCTTACCTGACGCATCGATCACATTTATATTCTCGATCACCATTGCTGAGCCCGGCTTTGCATATTGGTTTAAAAATTTTGAATCATAACGGTTGCCTTTACCGGGAAGGTCGCCATAGAATGGCGCATTGATCGGGTAAGAAACATGAAAGCTAACAACCTTTTTTGCTTCGGGCGGACAGATCTTGCAAAGCTTCTTAAAATCAGACATCGTTATAATGCCGCCTGACATGATACAAGAATCTTTCAGATTTAATTTGGCCATTTTTTGACCGAATGTTTTGCTGCTAATTAAAACGACACAAAATGTGATCAGGAATTTTTTCATGAGAACAATAAAAAAAATTATTTATCTTTTTGCGGTAATTTAAAATTGATCGGAATATTATATAACAGAGGAACTGTTTTGCCTGCTACTTTTCCCGGTTTCCATTTCGGCATCGTTTTTATCACGCGGATCGCTTCTTCATCGCATTCAGGACAACCGGAAATGTTTTTTATGACAGTGATCTCTGTCAGCGATCCATCTTCCATTACAGTAACTTTGATCATGCCTTTTCCGCTTTTATTTCCATCGATCGCACTTTTCGGGTATTTGATATTTGCGTACATGAATTTCATCATCTCGACAAAACCACCCGGATATTCAGGGAGCGCATCAACAGGTTCTGACATACCATTGCCATTGGTTTCTTCAGGCAGGGCCTGTGCTTTAAGAGAACTATAGTTCACAGTAAGGACAAATAAAGAAAAAAAGAGGGCTTTTAGTTTCATACTATAAATATAGAGAATTTAAATTTTAAAGCAAAAGGAGGAGCGGTTTTTTAGCTTTTTAATTTATTAATACTCTTCTCGATATATTTATCGGTAGGCAAGTGGGCCCGTTGGATACGTTTGGCGTAATTGATCGAATCAAGGATCTCTCTTTGTTTTTGTTCAATGATGATATTCTTATTTTCAATTATACTCTTTTGCTTTTGTGTTACTTTAAAGCGGTTATAAATGAACAAAGTCAATAATAAAACAAATATTAATCCTCCGTATAATACATACTGTTCGTTACGTTTTACTTTTAATTCGGCTTTTTGTAATGCGATCTCCGTTTCCTTCAATTCTTTTTCTTTAGCGTAGGCTACACTATCCTCCGCTGCCTTTTTTTCAAATTCATATTTTAATTGCTGCCTCGCAGTTGCCTTGCGGGTACTCTCATTACTTACACTATCTTTCATGGAAATAAATATGTCATACATCTCAATTGCTTTTTTCAGATCATTAAGTTTAAGATATACGTTCTTAAGAAGTTCACTACTGCTTTTTATCAATTCAGGGTAACGCATACTTGTAGCAATATTATAATTCTCTAAGCCAACGGTTAGCGCATCTTTATATTTATTTTGCTTTAATAGAATATTTCCGATACGGTTAAGCGAATATGCTGTCCCGCGTTTATCACCAATTAATTTCCGGATCTTCAGCGAACGGTTAAAATAATTTAATGCAGAATCATTTAACCTCTTAAGGATAAAATAGTCTCCCATGAACTGGTAAGAGTATGCCAACCCGTTCTTGTCACCATTATTTTCACGTATGCTAATACTTTTTGAATAGTATGATCGCGCAGAATCCGGTTGCCCGGAAAACATATATAGAGAGCCCACATTTGTTAAGGATTGTGCTTCTCCGGCAAGGTCGCGCGAATCACGGCGTATCTTTAAACTTTTTTCGAGATAGATCTTAGCATTTTTCAGGTCGCCCTGGTTGCGGTAAACAATTCCAAGATTGTTATAAGCATATCCAAGGCCCAGGCTGTCCTTTAGTTCTTCTAATATTCTTAAGCTGGCATTATAATGATCAAGCGCAAAAGCTATATTCCCTTTATTATCGTAAATGTACGCAATGTTATTCAGGGTATTTGCCCTCAGGTTTTTCATTTTCCGGACTACAGTTTTACACGGAGAATTTTTACTTATAAAATCTTTGCTTAGTTTATCAGCTTTTATCCAATAAGCCAAAGCGGAATCCGGTTGATTGGTATACATGGACTCGCCGATCGCCAGAAGCAAATTGCAGCGTGTGGTATCGTGTTTCGCATTCCTTAATAAAAGCCGCAGCGAATCAGTTTGTGCAATTGCATCAAATGAAATTAAAGCAAGAGCGACCGCTGTGATGAGTTTTTTCACGTATTAAAATTAGTGATTTTTGTATTGGTTTTACATTTCAGGAAAATAAATCGCTGCGTGATTTAAAACTTTACATGATAAACATCCGTATTGTTCCTCTGAATATTGAACACCTCAAAACCTCCTGCCTGCGGGATCATTTCTATAAGGTCAAACGACTTGCATCCTTTACTTAATCCTTCAAAGATCAAAGTAAAACCACGGCCATCATTGAGTGTCCACTGCGGCGCGAAGGAAATATTATATGCTGTCAATAATTTAGCACGTTTATCGCTGCCATGTTCAATTAAATAAGTAGAAGGCCATATACGGTATGCTTCACTGCCATCACTGGTGCACTGACAATGTACGATGGTTTGCCGCTCTTCACTCTCGAGCGTTTTGATTTCTACCTTTTCTTCTACTTCAACTTCCATTTTAGTTCTTTCTGTACTTATCCATTGTTTTCTCTATGTATTTTTCTGTAGGGAGATGAGCACGCTGGATCCGTGTTGCATATTTTATAGAATCAAGTATTTCTTTTTGTTTTTCTTCCAAAAGTTCCTTTTGATGTTCCACTTCTTCTTTTTGCGCTTCAATTATTTTATTCGCCTTTTGCTTTAACCTGTAGCTTCTGAATATGAATCCTGATAATACAAATACTACAATAAAACCAATGATGAAATAATTACGTTGAGTTGCCTGTCGTTCAGCTTTTGCTGACTGCTCAACTATTTCTTTATCCTTTGTAAGTAACTCTTTATCTTTTTTTTCAGTTTCATATTTTGTATTCATATCTGCAATGATCTTATTATTTTCATCGTTTCGCAGCGAATCTTTCAGGTCAGAGTAAAGCACATGATATTTATACGCTGATTTATGATCGTTCATTGCGAAATAAGTATCTGCAAGCCCATGATAAGCTTCCTGCAATCTGAAATCCTCTTTCAGTTCTTTGGCCATTTCCATCGACTGTAATTGGAACCCGAGCGCTTTTGAATGTTGGCCAAGAGCGTTATACACATCTGCAAGATTAAAAAGTGTTATCAGGAGCCCGTCAGCATCGCCGATTTTTTCCTGCAGCTTCATTGCATCCGAATAATAGGATTCTGCTTTTACATTATCGCCTGTGTCGGAATAAATATTAGCGAGGATGATGTAGGAATTTGCAATTTCTTTTTCAATATTTAATTTTTTCGCAAGGATGAGAGCTTGCTGCGCGCTTTTAAGGCCTTCCTCGTATTTTTTTAATTCGTATAGTAAGCCGGCGAGATTATTAAGCCCTGTAGAAAGCGAAGGGCCATCGTTCATTTCCGCTAATATTGTATTATTACGGCTATAGCATTCTATCGCTTTAATGATATTTCCCTGGTAATAATAAACACTGGCAATTCCGCTCAGGCATAGGGAAGCATACTTTTTATTCTGCGACTGTTCTGACAATTTTAAACCTTTTAAATACGCAGCCAAAGCTTTTGAATAATCTCCTTTTTTGGTCCATACATTGCCAATATTCTTATAGCAGGAAATGACCCATGTCGTGTCCTTTAGTTTTTGAAAGATCCCGAGCGCCTCGTCGTGGAATTTGATAGCGTTCTCTAACTCACTCTTGATGTTGTAAGCAGAACCCATTTTGCTTTTGGATTGCGCGAGGCAACGGTCGTGTTTCAATTTTTCTGAAACCGTAATAGCTTTTTCAAAACAATTTATTGCGGCACTGATATCTTTGTTCCTTAATGTCCAGCCAAAACGGAGTAGTTTACCAATCTTAGCTGTATCGTCGGGACCGGTATTAATTTTTGCTAAAGCAGAATCAATATTTTGAGTATAGCCTGCGAAGGAAAACATATACAATAGAACCAGGATGAGGCAGGATTTCATGAAATAAATATACAGAAATTATTACGTTGGCGTAGTATAATTAATGAATAGCTATCTTGGTCATGTAAGCCTTTTCTTTATCACGGAACAGGATCAGTTGGTATAAGCCTTTTTTAAGATCTATGGTATTTATTTCATTGATGCCTTTCTGAACAGGTTGTTTAAAAACTTCGCGGCCTACCGGATCGAATAAAATAATTTCAGCATGCTCCACTTCATCAGCAATATCAACTTTGAATGATCCATCACTCGGGTTCGGATATACATTCAGATTTATTTCCGATGCAGAATTCAAATACACTAATTGTGAATAGGTGAAGCTGCCTCCCTTATCAGTTTGCTTTAAGCGGTAGTAACTGATCCCTTCCAATGGTTCGTGATCGATCATTGAATAATGCAATTCGGAATGGCTTGTGCCTGCTCCGGGAATTGTTTTTAGTTCTGTGAACTCATAACCATTCGCAGATCTTTCAACTGTAAAATAAGCATTGTTGGTTTCTGAAGCCGTTGTCCACTTTATTCCTGCAACACCGTTCTTCTGGTGAACATCGAAATCAATGAGCTCGATAGGCAATGTAGTACAAACGTTTATTGTAAAATCATCATTCCATATCGAGTATTGGGCGGCTCCACCCGACATCACCGAAAAATTATGATTTCCTGCTGTTAATGCCGCACTTAAAATACAATATTGCGTCCATCCTGTATTTACAGGAACCAGAATGGCAGGTGAAATGGCAACGCCATCTACGCCAATTTGAAAATAACTGTTAGCGGTATTTTGTCCGGACGCACCTGAACCTTGTGGCCCCGCATACCAAACACAGATACAAGCTCTTTGTCCTGCCGTAAATGCCGCATTCGCAGTTGTTATGCGATCAAGTCCTGCGTAAAAATAAACGCAACATGAACCGGTTCGTGCGCCAAACGGAGGAAAATAATTTTGTCCGCCAATACAACCCTGATTTCCTACAACGAAATTCGGGTGAAAGCCCTGGATAACACGGCCGGCATCGTTAGCACAAATATAACCTGTCGGGCAATTGCAATTGGCTGTAGTTCCTGTTTCGTAACTGCTGTTCGCGAACATGGATTGGGAAAATGCATCACCGGAATAAAGAACACTGCATGCAAATACAAAGCAGATGAACTGTTGAATATATTTTCGGGATGACATTAAATTGTGATATTAGCTTATACCAAATGTATAAAATTCAGGTAGAAAAGCAAGATAAATTTAACGAACGCAGGGATTTATGTAATGTAAGAAGGGTCTAACCGGATTTAGTCATGCTCGGACTCAGCCATAGCGTCCCATAATTCCTTTTTCTTTTGATCTTCCTCTTCTTCCCGGAGATCGATATTAGAGGCAAATGCAGCTTCTTTTTTAGAGAGGAAAAAATGGATCGCAAAACCGATCAATAAAATAATTACCAAATAGAGGATAGGATTTGTTTTCCGTGAAGAAACGATCTCAACCGATTGCGGTAATTTAGCTACAAATTCATTTTTCGGACGGGAGATAACATCAAACGGACACATCACAGGTTCGTTCATTGTAATGCTTTTACTCTCACCTTTAGTTTCTGATAAAAATTCACCGCCGGCTGTCAGTGCAACTTTGTCTTTGTCTTGTGCATTCAGCTGAAGACAAATAAACGCTACTAAAAATAAAGCTATTCTCATGGCTTTCTGATTTGTAATACAAGTTACAATTTAAAAATGAAGTCTGCAAATTAATAGATTTGGAAAGAAGTAATTAAATTCTACATTTATAGTTATAAAATCCATGCTATGAAAAGAGTCTTGATAAATAATACCCTGTTTTTGCTTCTATATTTAAGTTTTCTCAATGTGCCAGGTCAAACACGTGATTCTATCAAAGAAAATAAACTTCAGTCAGAGTTATATACTATTGATCCTTCTTTAGTACAGATCTTTGCTGAGGGTACTAAAGCAATGGATGGAGCTAATTTTCACTTAGCAGACAGTTTATATTCCATTGTAGTTAATAAGGCACCGACTTTTGTTCCTGCTCTTAGAAGAGCGGGTGGGGTAAAAGTAGAAATGGGAGATGTAACAAGTGGTTTGGCATTATGTGAAAAGGCAGTGGAGATCTCACGAAGTTCAGATAACTTAATTAGTCTTGCATCCGCTTTAGTTAATGCAGCTTCAAAAAATCCAAACGGAGATAATTCGGTGTGGTTAGGACATGCTCTTGAAATTTTGCGTGAAGGAAGAGGATTACCGAGTGATGATGATTACGAGTATAACGCTTTAATGTGCCAGGTGGCACTTCAGTTAGATGCTATCCCTGATTTTAAGACCGCAACAAATTATTTACTTAAAAATCATTCGGATAAAATGGCCACGCATTATTTCGGAGCCTTGTTAGCAGCTTATGATGAAGACTGGATTCAGGCAGAGAAAGAAATTATAGCTGCTAAAGAAATGGGACTGGAAGAGGGTACCTTTAACCAATTTATGGATTCCGGCATTAAAAGTAAATTAGCTATAGCAAAGTATAAAAAATTCTTTATCTGGCTTTTGATCATTTGGGCTTTGGGTTTTGTTGTCCTGTATATCACAGGGATCATACTTTCAAATTACACACTTAAGTCAATTGAAAAAGAATTCAAGGCGACAGCATCAACCAAATTGGCTATCACACTTAGAAGCATCTATAAAAAACTGATCAGTTTCGCCGGGGTATATTATTATTTTTCTCTTCCTATAGTTCTTGTTCTTGTGATCGTGGTTGTTGGTGGGCTTACATATATGTTCTTTGCATTGGGCCATATCCCAATTAAACTTGTTCTGTTATTAGTAATTGGCGGTGGAGTTTCTATCTACGCAATGATCAGATCTTTATTACTAAAAGTTGATTACAGTGATCCAGGCCGTGAATTAAAAGAATCAGAAGCGCCCGCTTTATTTGCATTGGCTAAAGAAGTTGCCGGTACAATGAATACACGCGCTATTGATGAGATACGGATCACGCCTGAAACCGACCTGGCGGTTTACGAAAAAGGAACAAAAAGAGAAAAAATACAGGATAAGGGAAGAAGGATTTTAATACTCGGAACAGGTGTATTGAAAGATTTTAAACTGGATGCTTTTAAAGCTGTGTTAGCACATGAATATGGACATTTTTCTCATCGTGATACTGCCGGCGGCGATGTTGCGTTGAGAGTAAGAAACGACATGAACAAATATATTCAAACGCTTTATTTTGCCGGCCAAACGGTGTGGTGGAATTTAGCTTACCAGTTCCTGCGACTTTATCATTTCATTTTTTACAGGATAAGTAATGGTGCAACACGTTTACAGGAAATTTTAGCTGACAGGGTTGCCGCGCAAACTTACGGTGCGAACGCTTTTGAAAATGGCTTAACATATGTAATTAAGAGCAATATTGAATTTGTTAAACTGGCAAAGCACGAGATAGAAGACGCAAAAAAAGTAAAGCGTTCATTCAGTAATCTATATTCTTTGCCCGGAAACTTTGAAAATGAAATAGAAATTGAATTAAAACAAGCATTGAACCGCGAAACAACCAATGATGATACGCATCCAAGTCCTGTTGATCGTTTCAGGTTTATCCAGGGATTAGGTTCCGGAAGGTCAAATTTAGATTCACGAACTGTAAAAGATCTTTTTTTGAATTGGGATGCGCTGACGGCTGAAATGACAAAGCTGATTGAAGACAGTTGGAAGAATAGTGGTAAGCTGGATAATACCTGATCTTGGGGTAACACGTTATTCCTTAATGAACTTATTCCTGTAACGACTTCCTGAAGGAGTAATGATCGTTAAAAAATAGTACCCGTTCTGTAAAGCATTCAGATCAATAGTATTTTCAAATCCTTTTTTTGTAATAGTTTCACCGAGTACGTTTGTAATTTCAAGTTGTGAGCCGTTCGGAATATTTTGTTCCGTTGAAATATGTAATACAGATGATACCGGATTCGGATAAATTTTAAAAGCAAAATTACCTATCAGTTCTTCTATGCCAACACAGGCGTTCACTGTAATTGTCGTTGAATCTGATACAGTGCAGGTTCGTGTACCCGTTGTAAATAACCCCCCTAAGGTATAAGTTGTAGTTATTGTAGGACTGACACTAATTGGCGTAATTGTTTGTGTGGTACTCCAACTGAAAGGATTGATGGTGTAACCGGAAGTAACAGGTGTAAATGATAAGGATGACGTTTCTCCTGAACAAATGGTACCGGCAGAAACGGTAATAGTTGGATTAAATACAGTAGACATTGCAACGGTGTAATGAATAACTCCCAGTACAGTTGAAGCTCCATCATAACCGGTTATCGTATAAACACCGGCAGCTGCTGTAAATACGTGCCCTATACTGGCTGATGTAGCCAGCGTGGTTGTTCCACCCGTAGGGGGTTGTAAGGTGATAGTGTAAAGACCGGAGGCACTTGAATTGATGTTATAAAAAACAGATGTTGTTGTGGAGTTGCAGGCAACAATAGTTGAATTACCGGCACTCAGGTAAAAAAAATTCTGCGCGTCAGCTGTATACACGCAAATGAAAATATTTAAAATTAAAAGGAGTCGTATCATATGGGATGAAATTAAACTAAATAATCAGGGAATAATAGCAGAATGGTATAAAAGCTTGATTTTTTGTAATTAACGGATAAAGCGGGTTTTTAGTATAATGCCTGTTAATTATACACTTTGATCACTTTATTAGAGCGTTGCAGACTTATAGCCATAAAGTGGGTCATGGGTTCAATCACCTGGCAAGAAGTATAATGTAGCCTTGTAACATTGAGAGCAGGACGGTTCATATGTATAGAGATCTGGTCGTTCGTTTCATAAATATTTTCGATCTCAATATCGCTTCTTGTATCTGAAACAAAAAAAACAGCCATCATGTTTTTGGTAAAATCAAAATCCGTATAGCCCGGATAAGCCCCATAATAGTTGAGATAAAAATCAGTGTAATCGTTGAGGTCTTTTATAAGAATCGGGTTGTAATTTTTATATACATCGTCAGCGCGTCCGCTTCCAAGGACATTGTATGGGACCTGTTCAATAGAGCCATCCTCTATCCGGCATTCGGAGCAGACCAGGTAAAGTAGTATAGATAAAAAGACCTTCATGCGCACTAATTTTACATGAAGTTAGCCAGCAATTGAGAATTAAAAAGCCTGAACTAATACGTGGTATGGTTTGCTTTATAAGTGGAAATCTGGGTGGATTTAGGAACTGATCTTTGAGGTGCAAATGGCACCTCAAGATTCTTTTGAAATTTTAAAGCCGATTTTTTGTATTAGTGTTGGATTTTCTTTTTTCTCCAGTAGTTCATCAATATAGCTGAAAACAATTTCAATGTTTTTAGAATTGTTATTGGTTTTATTCCTGATCTCTTCAATGGCAAGACGCAGTTCAGTAACGTCCATCAACGTTTGTTTTATTTTTGTGAAAATGCGCATGATCTGAATATTGACTTCAATTGCTCGCTCACTATTAAGAACGCTCGAAAGCATGGCTACACCTTGTTCAGTAAATGCCATTGGCAAATACCTTGATCCGCCCCAACCTCTTGGATTGTCTAATCTTGAGGTCACATTTTGTGACCTCAATAAACTGCCGTAACTATCCATTTTTCAGAGGTATGAAAAAGGATTAAGTAAGCTGAAGTAACAAATAGGTAACAAAAACTACTTACCTGTTACTTTAGATCCCTTTAGGAAGCATTTGGGTTTTTAGTTACCCTTCTGTTTCCGGCAGTATTTCAAAGAATTGTAATGCTAATATAACAAGATTTTTTGAATATGCAAAATAGCCTAAATGCCTATGAAAATGAAAGGTATAGAAAGTAAAAAAGTATTCGGGAATTTTATGATTTATTTTTTATTGGCTTTATTATTATTTACCAACCCTTTAAATCCTCTTTTTTTGAGCGGAAATCGAACTGTATTAAGTTTTCAGGTTGATGTAAAGAGTAACTAAATTACCAAATTCAACGGAGTTAATTATTACTAAAATAAAAATTAAATGAATGGAAGAAAAAGTATTAATACGCATTAGTACTGACAGAAGTGAAAAAGAAATATCAGAACTTTTAAGTATCTCAATAATAAAAAGGCTGTACTCTAAATGAACCTTTTTACCTTTTGTTCAAAATAATACTTATTCCCTTTTCTCTAAACATAAAATAACATACGTAAACAAGTAATTTCTTTTGACAAAAAATACATCTTTAGTTATATAACCATTCTCATAGGCAATACGTCTATAAATTGTTTCGAAATGTAAAAAGGAAATTGAAATTCCACTTTCATGAGCATAAAATAATTTTCGCTTTTCTATGTGCTTTGAAATTATTAAGGGTGGTGTAACATATTTACTTACTGAGATATCGGGAATAACATGGGTAATTAGTACTGATCTATCGGCCAATTTATGAAAGCAATCTTTTATTATTTCAAAGTGTTCGCACTTTTTTTCGTCTGCAAAAATTCCCCTGGGATTATCAATAATTATTGTATCGAATATTTTATCTGTACTGCGGATTTCAGAATAGGCGTCTGTAATTTTCACGTTTGCACGCGGTAAGTTATTTTTAAGATGAATTTCATGCGCGGAATCAATTTCCCAAATGTCTAATTGATTTACGTACTTCACATAATCCAATGTATGATATTCTCCTGTATAACCAAACACCTCAAGAACGCTATCCATAAGTAAATAATTATTCTGTTTTAATAAACGAATAACCTTATGAATTGGGCGCATTTCCAGCAGTCTTAATGTTTTTCTCCGGAATATTTTTAATTTTTCCAACATAATTTAATCACTCCTTTGCAAAAAAATATAAATAATTCTTTTCCACTATACTTAATTCATTTTAAAATATTAGCTACCAAGGGAACTTTTCAGCGAAAAAACAATTACTAGTTAATTTAACTCTAAAAAGCCCCCGGTAGCTAAATTCACTCTGGTTTATTCATGTTTAATCACTTAATGTATCAGAAAAATATAATACAGATAGTTTTTTAATTTAAGCAGGAGGCGCAACATTTAAAACCTTTATTCTTTCATAAAGTAAAGAACAATTATGCCTCCTGCTATCTTTTACATATTTTTTATTTTAAGAAATGTCCATTAAATGAATATAAAAAAATTATTTTTCTTTATTCAGTATCAACTTAGATGTAGTTATTCCAGATTCATTCTGACCGTTCAAAAAGTAAAACCCGTCCGACAGATCTGATAAATCCAACTGGTTGGATCCAAACTCTAAAACAAATTCCTTCACCCTTTCGCCTAATGAATTGATGACAACTATTTTTTGAGCCTTGACACTATTACTATACAGGTTAACATTTCCGGTTGAGGGATTTGGATAAACAATTAATGTTTCCGTTTTACCTATATTTTTTATACCGGTTGAAGCCATAATATTTATATCATCTATATACAAATTATTCTCGTAATCGGAAACAGTTCTAAATTTCAAAATTGCATTAGCGCTTGTCGCATAAGGCGCCAAATTAATTGTCTCTAAACGCCAATCAGGTGCTGTTGGTACAAATGGTGTTGTAGAAAATGCAGGAATGATAGTTGTAAGCGCTGAGGAAAATTTATTATATATCTGATTCCATGTTATACCACAATCAGTCGAAATTAAAACTCTTAAAGTATCCGACCAGGCTGTTGGTTGTGTTGGGTCACTTAGTAATCTGTAAGCAACCTGAAAAGTCATTAATGGCGAACTCATGGTTGTTAAATCAAGATTCGGTAAAGTAATTTCATCAATGCAACCATTACAAGTATAATTAATACTATTAAACCACATAGATGCTACGCCTGTTTTTGCTGCCCCGGTTGTTCTGGCTAACGTAACTGCTGCGTCCGGATTATATAATGTCCACCCTGTTGGAGGAAATGTAGTTGGTTCAAAACCATAACTAAAAGGAAGCGGTTGCCCTAATGGAATTACATTGAAACTACTGTACGCCGTATCGTTTGCATTATTTGGATCGGTAGTTGAGTTAGGTATCGTAGTATAACATTTAAAAGTATGACTTCCGGCAGTTGTAGTCATTGTAGGAAGCGTTACGTTTATTATAGTTAACGAGCCAACACTTCCTGTCCAACTAAATGTTGTTATTGGATTACTATCAATTTTGTAATTTATATTTACTGTTGTAAGTGTGTTTGTTCCCCAGTTTCTTAATTGTACAACAGGTGTAAAACTCGTTGAACAAACTAATCCGTTTGGTCTGATAATACTTGGGTTTCCGGCATCATTAGCCATTAAAACCACAGGCATACATCCACTAGAGGTTGCCAATGAAATGTAGGGTGCTGAACCTAATACTGCATTGATCCGTGCTGATTGTCCGTTCGTGAGCATATTTTTACAGCTGTTTCCGCCATAATCCATATAGTTCATGAACATAATACCGGGTGCAACTGTAGTACATGCATCCAATGCAGGATAAGTTGGACAAGTTCCCGGAGAATTATTCGCTTGATTAGGTGTATCAGCAACTAAATCACTACCGGTGCAAGCGCCTGAATCATCACCCCAAATGTGACGGAGATTAAAACAATGTCCGCACTCGTGTGTACAAACCCACTGACCGGTACCAACAACTGCGTAATCTGAAACCTGGCCGTATGTGTTGCTCAAAGATCCTGTTGGAAATTCTCCATAACCGCCTAATCCCGGAGTTAAATCACAAATCCATATATTAAAATATCTTGAAACATCCCACGCATCTAAACCGCCTTGCGCAAAAAACTTTACTTTATCATCAGTAGTAAAATTTGCAATAGTTGTTGATCTTCTTTCGATACCGGTTGTTGGAGCTCCGCTAGGATCGCGTTGAGCTAAACAAAATTGTACTCCGGTGTTAGCAGAAATTGATTTCCATACAGCAGGCGTTTGATTGGTATCAGAATTAGTTCTGCCATAATCCTGATTTAAAACAGTAATTATTTGGTTACATATGGTTGTTGAAATGTTTTCTGTAGCATTTTTATAGACTATATGTAATACCACAGGAACAGTAATGGTTGGACTTTGGCTAGTTCTAAGATTAGGGTGATTAGCTATCCATTCCTGAATTTGAACTTCATAGTCAGCCATTTTTTGCTCCAGCTTAGGATCTAGAGTTTTTAATCGTTTTAAATTCTCATCAGTTCCACAATGGTCTTCTGACTGACCAATTAAGTTGTTTATACCTAAAATGAGAATCAGTAATCCCAAAATAAACTTTTTTTGATTTGCTTTCATATTTCTGTTTTTTTATATTATTATATTCGGTTAGTTAATTTCTTTTTTGCTTCGTAACAACTCTTTTAAGGTAAAACAATTTTTTTGTTCATTAAACTTGTTCCTTGCTTTACATTTACATAGTATATTCCTTTACACCAATCGAAAATATCAACATTCAGTTTATCATCATCTGTTTGTGAATAATAAATCTTCCTACCACTGATATCATAAATAGTGATCTCGAACTTCTCAACTTTATTTACTGAAGTAAAATTAATATATAGATTCTCGGTAACAGGATTTGGATAAACTGCGAGTGAAAAGTTTATTTTTTCTTCACTAATGCCTGACATTGCCTGATATGTGAGTAGTTTGCTTGAAGTATAACTAAAATCCCCAGCGGTAGAATGGCTGTGATTAGCAGCTAACATGCCGATATACAAAGTAACATTCCCAACATTTGTGGGAGGAGCAGTCCAAGTAAATATCCAACTGTTTGCACTTGCTGAATCAGCCCCGCAAGGTGTATGGCTCACATATTTTCTTGGACCGTCAGTGTATGTCCTCGTCCTCACTGTCTCAATTAAATTAAAAGCGCCAATTGTTGAATTATTACTATCCTTTAAAGCGAGTCCTGAGAAACCGAACTTTAACATTGCAGCCTGGCTTATTCTTACTGTGCCTGTATAGGTTTGCCCGGCAGCATAAGTGCTTGTTCCCAAATCAAAAGTAAATGTGCCTGTTCCTGAATTCAGAGTTCCTGCATGGCATCCGTTGCATGCGGTTTCGCCCGGTGCTCCGGTGTGACCTCCAACTAAAGGCGCATCACAGCCCGGCATTGGTTGTTTAGTTGCATTAATAAAAATAATACAGCAAGAAAGGCATAAAAGAACAATTGGTATTTTTCTTGTCATTTGATTATTTTTTTTGTGACTTGATGATTACCGTATCTGAAAACTACAAAATAAATTCCCGGAACCCATTGCGAAGTATTGACAGACAAAGGAAAGCTCTGAATTTTTTGTATATACTTTTGAAGCTGCCCCAAGCAATTATAAACAAACAGATCAGTGTCCTCAACAGGGAACTCAATATTAAGCTTTAACTCATCTGTAAAGGGATTTGGAAATGCAGAAACTGCGACCTCTGACTTTTGATACTCCTCAACACCAATAACACTTCCATTAAATTTTAAATTATCAATCCAAACATAGCTGTTTTGCAATGGGGCATAACGACTTGAAGAGATTACGATACAAGCGCTGTCTGGATTATCTCCATTTAAATAATTTAAATAGGTCGAATAAGTGGTCCACTGATGCATCATTGAATTATATGAACTGTTTCCATAGGCAATAGTATCTCTTCTCAACAGTGAAGAGTTCCATTTAGTAAGCAAAACCGAAACATAAGCGGTATCGCTGGGCGAGGCAACCATATATTGCATTTCATAAGAAAGATAGGCAGGTCGCAATGCAAATGAAAAACCGGATAAAGGTTTGTAAGTAACCGTATCAATCTTGCCGGACACAATCCTTCCGGGTACTAATCCTTTGCCAGTTATACTTACTGTACGAACGGATAAATAGTAGCTTCCGATGCTACCAGGACTGAACCTATCACAAGTGAATACTGAATAAGGTTTGGTATATTCGTTTAAGGTTCCCCAATCGGTAGGATCGAAGTATCCGTTAATATTGTTCCACTGTTCGAAACTGTTATTGGGAATTTGCGCATGGATAGAAACAGAAATTAAAAATATAAGGAATGTAAGTTTTGGTTTTGATACCTCACATTCCATATTGTTAAAGCAACCAGAACATAAATTAATGAATATTTTTACCGCATTGTTCAGTGTTGTGAGAATTGTAAGTTTAATATGAAGCTATATAAAGTTACGAAAAAGCTAAAGAATATTGTTATACAAGCTAAACACTTGAGGCTCACATAAAATACACCAAAATCTTACTGATATTACAAATATAAGTATTTTTTAATCAGGTAGTTAAGAGAATCTTTCCTTTATCAGTCTGAAAATCAGTAAACATCATGTTCTTAAAAGAAAAATTAACATATCGGCAGTATTTATTGAATAATTAATTTTCTATATATTATTCTTGATTTTGATTTACTAAAACAATTGCTTCGTAATAAGTAAATTCCAGGGGAAATAGCCTCGCAATTCAAAGTAACAGCACCAAGATTTGACGATGTAAACAGAATTTCTTTACCTATCATGTCCAGTAATGTTATCTCCATTTTTTCCATTTGACCTTTAAAGTTTATGTGAATTAAGTCTTTAGAAGGATTCGGATATATTACTAATTCAGAATCCAATTCGCCATCAATCTCGTTTATTCCGATTATACTTTTCTTAGAAGAATAAAAAGCAAGGCCTCCACCAAAATTACCGATAATCAGATCCTTTTCATTGTCACCGTCAATGTCTGAGTATTGGGGTGCGGCATTAGGGCCTGTATTTATTTTATTGACCAATGAATCCGCTAAATTAAAATTTCCTCCAAGGTTCCCGTCTATATTATCGTAGAGGTAAATGTACCCACTCGTTGAACCACACAATAATTTATAGCTTCCGTTATCGTCAAAAAGAAAAGGGGCGCAATGTCCCTCTGAAGGATACAAAGAGGCATTACGCTTCACATTTACATTCCCAAAGGCATTAGTAATTAAAGCAAATACTGGTGAAGTTGCTGTTCCATTATTTCTAAAGTATGAAAGTCTGCCATTTCTTAATCCGATCAGCAGGTCGAGGTCTCCGTCTTTATCCACATCAATTAACTGAGGGTGCGCTGCCGGAAAGGTTGTGGAAATTCCAAAATAATTAAGTTTGAAAATACTAAAATTGCAAGGGTTTCCTGCCCCTGCTGTATTTTCAACCCAATGAATTTTTCCATAATAATCTGCTAAGAGCATATCCTTATCTCCATCGCCGTCTATATCACCAAAAGTTGGAATAAGAGTTGTTAAAGTGTTTGATGGAGAGGTGCTCGAAAGATTAGCAAAATCCCTTGTTATTAGAGAGAAACTAGGCTGAGTTAAGGTTCCGATATTCCTATAATACGCCAGTTTTGTTTTATTAGTTGTTATAGTATAATAGCCCGTGTTCCCAACTATGAGATCTTGCAGACCATCGTTATCCACATCAAATATTGCAGGATAAGAACCGTCTCCGTGCTCCATCATTTCATCCTGAAGAAAATTACCTTTGATAAACTGAAAATCTGCTACTAAACCTGAAGCATTATTTTTAAATAGCCAAACGCTCGAAGTATTTTCACTATTTGGAGCATTCGGACTTGCTATCATATCTTTTTTACCGTCGTTATCTACATCAATATTATAAGCGCAAGGGAAATTATTGAATCTAATGATCTGAGTACTTGCTTTGGCAGGATAATTCGGATATAACTTGGTGGTATCAATCATATTTGCGTTTAAAGGTGTTCCACCGTTTTCACAGTAGTTTACTCTGTTGCATGAAATATCTCCCATTAACAGATCTTTATCTCCGTCACCATCGCGGTCGAAAACCATTAACCCTGACCCCGCATGATAAATTTTATTTGGATCTGGTCCGCCCGGAGTAGTGGTAATGGATTGATTTAAGACAACCGAACAATTGCTTTCCGTTATGTTTCCCCATGTGCTTTCTTCGAGATCAAAAACTAAACTATCAGCTATGCTATACATCTCCATGCTTTTATTTTTATGGTACTCGATTTCGATACCTGAAGAGCTAAAGGTTAAAATATCCATATCTCCATCGTTATCAATATCTGAAACGCCTGGGAATGAAACCGGACTCACAAAAATATTTGCACTGATCGTTGGCGTGAAATTGGACCTAAGTGTAAACTTTTCCAGTTGAAAAGATAGATTGCCCGGCACCGAGGTGTTTTTATAAACCTTTATGCCAAATGATTCACTTGTGAAAAGATCAGCTTTGCCATCGTTGTTGTAATCGTAAAATAAAGCCCATTGTTGTACTGCTGGAAATTTATCTTCATAATCAGCGCCGTGACTATATTTAATTTCACCGACCCCGCCATAGTTAATAAAACATCTTAATTTTCCGTAAGCCATATAATTAACCTTATCAAACGCAACAATATCTTGTTTGCCATCAAGATTCAGATCTATATGTGAAAACATACAATAATTTAAACCCCCTGCCCAAGGTAGTTTTAATACTTTCCCATTTTCATAAACAGTGGCAGTATCACGGCCAACGGGTAGTTGAGAATAAACTCTGATAAAACCAAAGCTTATTAAAACGATCAATAAATTTTTATACTTCATGCATTTATTATTTAATTTTTATTTGCCTAATCCCTTATAATAATAGACTCCGTTGTAAGTTCTATTTTTAATACTTAGAAGTATCAAAGCGTTGAAAGGAACAGTGAGATCAGGGATATTGCAATGGAACCTATCCGCGGCATTCACCATACTCTGCTCGATTACTTTACCGTCCTTATAATTGAATTTAATAGTTACAATTCCTTTCTCAGGATGTCTTGCTTTAAATTTAGAGTTTAAGATCCACAATGTTAGTTTTTCGTCTCCTGCCAATGGATCAAGATGTAACTCTATTTGGTATTTACCTGCGTCAAGAATTATTCCTCCATGTGGCGGATCAACTTGCTTGTGTTCACTTTCTCCTGAATGATCGTGACCGTCATGTTGAGCAAATACTCCCAGGTGTAAGAAAAACAATATTATCGAAAAAGATGTTCTCATTTATTAATTTGTTATAGAATATCCATATGGATCTACAGAAACTTCAGCCTTAAATCCGGAAACCAATTCTAATGTATTTAAATCAATAGCTGTTACATATCCATTCCTCCCGTTGCATGATGCGGCATGATGTGGTGCCGGTCCTCCGGAAATTACATTTCTATTTGTAACATAAACTCTGCCATTTGTTTCATCAACCATAATACCGTGAGGCTGATGACCTGTATAAACCTTTGCGACCACAGAATTAGTTAAGTAGTTAATAACATAAATAGAACCACGTTTTGAGGCACCAAATGTCGTTACATCTTCCATACATGAAACAAACAAATATTTTTTTGACGTGGATATTGCCATTTCCTGTGGATAATCCCCAACGGGAATGGTTGCAGTAACCTGGCTCGTTATTTTATTCACCACTTTAATTTCGTTTGACTTTTGACAAGTAACATAATAAACGGGAAGTTCAGGGTTCATAAAGATCTCGTGCGGATCTAAACTTGAGGTATTATTAGGAATAGTAGTTCCATCTAAAACAACTTCATAAACATTGGAAAAATCGGTCGGCATTTTAAAAAGATAATTGCCAAATTGTGATGTCACATACAAAGTGTCATTCGTAACATTGAGTACCGAACCATGAGGCCACTGTAAAGCACCGATCGTATTTTTAATTAGCATACTGTCAGTTTTAACCTGCTTAACTTTTCCATTACTTGACCAATCTACTAAATAAGCATATTTACCATCAGAGGAAAGAGCAAATGTATTCCAGCTGCCAAGTCCAATATTTGCCTCACCCATAAACGCATTATCAGAAACTCTGTATTTTTGAAAAACACCCGCTCCTAAAAAGGATACATACCAGAATTGATTATCGGGAGAAATTTTAATAAAGTGTGGAGCCTCAACGTAACTAGTGATTTTTCCAACACTTTGCATACGCATTGCTAACATCGTTTGCGCGTCAAAGACTGTTACTTCATCGCAACCTTGGTTTGAAACATAGAATTTCTTTTGACTATCAGAAAACTTTATTTGCCCATCTGCGTTCGGAGCACCACTTTTTATCCAGTCATAAAGAGTTTTTACCTCATCATAAGTTAATGGCACATTACCAACAGGCATTTTAGGAGAAAGCTGAATGGTTCCGAATTCATTATAGGAATTAGTATAAAAAATCAGTGTACTGAAATCAGGACGATAAGGTATCACAACAGAACCGGCACGACTACCTTCAAACAACTTATCCCATGAAACAAGCGATAAGCCAGCGGCCGCATCCTTACTAACTTCGTCATGACATCCGCTTGTTGCACACTTTCTCACCATAATTCTTGCAACATCCTGAGGATATCCTGTAGCAGAATAATCAATCAATCCCTTATCCTTTATACAGGAATACGGAACAAGAACTGCCACGACCGCCACGAAACTTAAAATTAATAAAACTCTTTTACTCATAATCCAGTTTATTCAGTAACGGAAACAAATAATTCATGTTTTTCTTTACGTTTTTTGCGACTTATTTTATAAGCAACGCCACCCTTAACAATAGCTGCCGAAGCGCTATCGTATCCAATGGCATAAAAATAATAATCCCCTTTTTGGAGGCCTTCAAAATGCGTATGACCTTCTATATCTGTTTTTTGATTAGCGTCATATTTACTTACATCCTCTCCCGGGAAATCTTTTGCATTGTATTTTATATATACAGTAGAAAACGGAATATTCTTACCATGATGCTGAATAATAGTAGCAACTGTGGCATCTCCGCCTGTTCCTTCTTTTTTGCAGGAAGTAATTACTATAACTGCTAATAACGCTGCGATGATTTTTGTTTTCATTTTTATATAATTTATTGATTAATATAAATTTACAATTTTAATTGGTAACCAAGAATTAAAATCGCCTCAAAAGCCCAAAATTTGTGACTAGCTTTCCCATAACCTTTTCCTTGTGTGATAGCGTTTATATAATTAGCATAAGCAGCTTTCCCTGTAAATTCAATAAATCCATTTTTAAGAAACTCTGCGCGAATGCCTGCTTCAACCCCTCCAATGATCCCCGAAATTTTCCACTCGTTATTAATTCTATTTCCGAATATCGTAACATCCGTGCGCGGATAAACAATACCAAATCCCGGCTTCAATATTAATCCGATATTATTTTTTTTATTTTCAGTTTCGATCAATTTCCAGCGTTTTATAAAATTTATCATCCAAAAATTAGCACCGTCAGTATGCTCAAAATGCAGAAATGTATCTGGATCGAGGATTGTGTCCTTATCAAAATATTCACCATTAATTTGTCCTTTCACTCTCACTTTTTGATAATCGGTAACTACATATTTTGCATGATCATAGTTTAACTCAATACCAATATTTTTTTTACGTTTAAAATAATATCCGATCCTGAAACCGAATTGAGGTATTGTGATATTAATCACATCTTTGATCCGGTCAAAATCCGGCCTGTCTTTTGCTGTGGCATCATACACTGTAAAATCGTAGGTGTACACTTTACCATTGATAGTTTGAGGATTATTATTTTGTAAACGAATATCGCTTTTGCTATACCAATCTCTGTTGTAGCCCCAGCCAAAATAGAAACTGCCTTTTTCATTGTCTTGAGAAAAGCAAAGGTTAAATAGGGCAAGAAGAAAAAATATCAATGAATAACTTTTTTGCATAATTTTCAATTAAATACAAGTTTTTAATATTGAATCTCTATTTTGCTTTCTCATTTGTCATTCAATTAGTTTTTGCATCACCCGGAATTTCTTCAGGTAGTTTTGACCCTTTTCCAAGTGATATTTTTGGGTTATCATAGGTTCCGGAGACGTTAAATGGAACTTTTAATTTTTCAATCGGCAACAATTCTACTTTGATCTGATAACTAATAGGACCGTGAATATCGGTTACCCCTTCAATTTCGGTATGAAAACCTGAAACCTTAACTGAAAAGGGTTTTAAATAAAGTCTGTTGTTTTTTATTTCGGTTATTAAGGTAAACTCTTTTAAATGGGGATCTTTCATTTCCTTTTTATGTGCGGCTTTTCCTAATTCGTCAAACAGTTTCATGCCGTTTATTTTTGCATCGGCAATTTTTAGTTCGCCACCACCTACAATGGTTTCAACCTTTGGATTCATTTTGTTATCCAGTTCGCCACTGATCTTATAGTTGATCGAAAATATACCCTCGGTTTCAGCGGCAGCGGGGGCGAGTTCTCTTATTAATTTTAGTCCTTTATATGCCTTCTGAATATCCAACTTTTGAATATCGAGATCAAAATCAAAAAGCGGATGATTAATATCACGCGTATCGTATTTACCACCTACGTAAAAGAGCGCGTTCAAAGTATTAAAACCTGTTTGTGTAAGTGACAAAACTCCATCTTTTATTCGTAACTCCCCTTTCATGTTCTTTATCTCCATATCTTCATACCTCACGAACTTTAAATCTGAATCAAAATCAAAATCTATTGTCGTTGGCACCTTCCATATTTCCGATGATTTTGCTGGCTCCTTGGCGGTGCCGGTGAATAATTCTTTCCACTCATTTAAATCAAGAGTATCGGCATCAAGCTTAAGGTTTGCTTCAACAAGGTCGCCATCATCTTTAAAGAAACAGAAATAATCTTTCAACTGCCCACTGACCTGAAAGCAACTTTTTCCGCAGTCCATATCCACATTTTTCAAAATGATTGCCTGTGGCGTTAAAGCTATAATGCCGCTCTTAATTTCTATTGATTTAGGAAGGTAATCTGTTTTTATAAAAAGGTTTTTTAAAGAAAGGGTACCATTGGCTTTGGTTTTTTCATAATTACCTTTTTCAAGGTCGCTAAGAGTGCCTTTAACACTTAAGTCGCTTTCAACCGATCCTGTTAAGGTGGTTTTTTCCAACGGATAGATTTTAGTGAGTTTTCCTAAATCCAGAAGCCCCTCAATTTTCAAATCATAAGCGAAGTCTTTGAAGTCTTTTATTATTCCGGTCATTTTAAATTGATCCCCTTCCAGTTCAAACTTAAAATCATCTAATAAAAGTTTTGAATCCGCTATCAATCCGGTTGTGTTTGTAAACTTAATGCCGAGGTTCACGTTTTCTAAGGGTTTCGGATAATTAGAAGTTTTAATCATGGCTTTTTTTACAATTATCGTTGCTTCCGTTTTCGGAAAAATTCCTGTCGTGGAATTATACATGCCTTTTAATACTGCATCTATTGTTAACGCGCCTTTCATATCTAACCCATCTATAGGATAAAATTTCTTTATATCTTCCAAGTGCATTTCTGCTTTAACATATCCATCAATTATTGGGTTTACCAGACCTTTGATTTTTATACCGCCTTTCACTGGGTCGTCGCCCATTAAAAGTGATAATTTACTTATAGCTATTTCTGCATCTTCTAAGTGCCCCTGTGTTGTGTGGCCAATGCTATGGAAATTGATCTGAGAGATTGCTTCCGGCAATGAATCATATTTAAAATAACCATTTGCAATGTCAATGTCAAAATGCATGCGGGGCAGATTCATTTTGCCGCCAATAGAGTTATACTTTCCTTCTGCTTTTATATCGAAAGTAATTTCACCATTGGCATCAATACCCATTATCGGATAAACTTTCAAAACTTCATCAATATGAATAGAACCTTTTAATGAAGCATCAATTTCAGAATTTTTTAATCCGTGAATGTGAGCGTGTCCTTGAATAATATGTTCTTTCAATTGGCAGTACAAAGTATCGAGTTTAATTTGTGTAGAATCAATCAAGCCTTTTGTGTTAAGCACGGCTAAATCGAGATGAATATTTTTAATAGCGTCGGGAATAGTATCAACTTTAAAGGAACCGTCGCTGATCTCAAGGCTTGCAAGAAATTGAGGGGTCGTATCTGTTCCGGGCACATAATATCCGACTGCGAAGCCATCCAGTTTAACTTGACCTTCTGTTTCGATTCCGGCCATATCTTTTCTGAAAAATGATGCCAGTGAAAGAATGTCCTTAAGTTCGCTTTTAGGAGAGCTAAATTTGAAATCAACTCTCACGCGATCTTCCTTTGGTTCTATTTCACCTTTAGCGGCAAAGGATAAACTATTAATTGTGATTTCGCTTTCTTTAAGGGTGTATTTATTTTGTTTTGAATTAACGGTAAGCAGAGTAGTAATTCCAATCTTTTTATCTTTAAAATAATTCTTACCATCAAGTTTTAATGATGAGTTGGTTATTGTCATGCGTACATCCATATCAAATGTTTCCGGACCAATTTCTCCTTTGCCCTTAAAATTAAAGTCATCCAATACAAATGTGGAATTGTTTTGATGATCAGTATAGGATACGTATGCCTTATTTATTTCGATGTCCCTAACATGCACGCTCAGCGAAGAGGAATCGGCTGTTGTAACTGTGTCGCATTTTAGTGTAAGAAAATTAGTTTGTCCGGCTTCGCTAACCCACGCATTGATCACCGGTTTATTGAATTGAAGTTTAATGATATTGATGTGGCTATCCCGCAAATATTCAAGGGCATCGATTACCACGATGACTTCCTTTCCCTTTATAAGTGTATCTTTTTTGGTTTCTTTATCGGTTATAAGCACATCATCTAACAAGATCGTGAAATCCGGAAAGTTTCGCCAGATTGAAATGTCGAGATGCGCGAAAGACACGTCGCTGACTATCTGGGCCTTAATTTCTTTTAAAGTAATTTCTTCGATCTTTTCATGGAATAGTTGCGGAGCAAAAGAAATAAAAATCACCAGTAGAATTAAAACCGACACAAATAATTTTAGAAACCTTTTCATTATCTATTTCAAATTTTTTATTTTAATATCCTTTTTGTAAATGTAAGAAAAGCTTTTAATGGTTAAGGCATTATAATAATTTGAGTTAATAATTATTTTTTTGCTTCTTCTCCCTCTCCACAGCAGCCCACGGTTTCACCGCTTTTTAACTGTGACATCAAAAAATATGCACCCTTTACAACTACTATATTCGAATTTGATATTTCTTCAAGAGGTATGATACCTACATAACCGTTAGCTGAAGCGGTTGTTTTCACTTCAACCATTTTGTAAGAAAGCGATATGCTGTCCCGACTCATTTCAGTTTTAGGAACGGTTTCCCTTGCAGCTTTTATGGTTGCGTTAGGATTAGTACACCATTCATCAGTAGCCATAAAAACGTATTGCTTTTGCCCGGTGCGAATAACGGCATCAACAGGAATGGATTTTGAATCGTTATCGGCTATACTGATACTGGCATTCACAAACATCCCGGGTATGAGGTTGTGTTTTTGGTTGTCTTTAATTTCCGCTCTTACAGAAATCGTTTTAGTTTCATTGTCAACACTTTTCCCCATAGTGAAAATCTCACCTTCAATTTCCTGAGTGCTTTGGTTGGGCAAGCTTATATATATTTTTTGACCGTTATGCACCTTAATAATATCTTTTTCAAAAATTTTCAAATGAACAATGAGATGGCCGATATCCGTTACATCAAATAATTCTTTATTAGGTTCGGCATAAGCGCCCAAGCTGATGTTAAGATGGCTGATATATCCTTCTATTGGAGCTTTTAATGCTATTGTTCTTATAATTTGGCCTTTATCAAGATCATCTGTTGAGATGGAAAGCATGGATAGTTGATTTTCAAGTGAAGCTACATTACCCTTTTCTGTTTTATACTTGGATTCCGTTTCTTGAAATATTTTTCCTGAAGCGGCATTGTGCTCAAATAATTCTTTTTGTCGCTGGTATTCTTTTTCAAGAAATAAAAAATTGTTTTTACCCGCAATGTATTCTTGTTGTAATTTGATAAAATCCGGATGCTCAAGTGTTATTACCGTTTGACCTTTTTTTACGAAATCACCTTCCTGCACCTGCACAGATTTTACAACGCCACCGATATAAGTGGAAACTTCGGCAAAGTTTTGAGGAGGCACTTCAATATAGCCCGATGCCTTAATAGTTTCAGGAAGTTTTTTAGTTTCCATATAGCCTAACTTTATCCCTGCATTTTTAAACTGCGCCTCAGTGATTGTAACTGCTGTAACAACAGAATCTGTTTCTGGTTTCGGATTTTCTGCTGCTTTATTAGTTTCTTTTTCTCCACAGCTTACCAATGTTATAGCTGCAATAAAAAGTAAAGCATTTAGTTTGATTATGAAAGTTTTCATTTTTTTAATTTTAATTTGTTACCATTAAATAGTTTCAACATTAGTGGGTGTATTTCTTTTTTCCTTTCCTGAAAACAAAGCATAAAGCACCGGTAATACAATAAGCGTTAATAATGTTGCAGTAATTAATCCGCCAATAACTACCGTAGCCAGTGGTTTTTGTACTTCAGCCCCTGCACCGTTTGAAAAAGCCATTGGGATAAACCCTAGCGATGCAACTGCTGCTGTCATTATAACAGGCCGTAGCCGATGTTTCGTTCCCTGCCGTACCCGTTCGTAAACATCTATCATGCCTTCTTTTTTCAGGCGGTTAAATTCGGCTATTAAAACAATTCCGTTTAGAACTGCTACACCAAACAAAGCAATAAATCCTACACCCGCTGAAATACTGAATGGCATATCACGCCACCATAATGCAAGCACACCACCAATGGCAGAAAGAGGAACAGCGGTAAATATCATCAGAGTTTGACTAAAGGATGTAAACGTAAAATACAGAAGTGTAAGAATAAGAAGCAGAGCTATTGGAACAGTAATGCTTAACCGCTTATTGGCTTCAATCAAATTTTTAAACTGACCTCCGTATGTAGTATAGTAACCCGCCGGAAGCACAAGTTGCCCATCTAATTTTTCCTGTATTTCTTTTACCACTGATAAAACATCCCGGTTACGAACGTTAAGTCCAAGTGTTACTCTTCGTCTTCCATCATCTCTTGAAATCTGCATGGGACCTTCTTCATATTGGATATCAGCTAATTCATTTAATGGAATTTGTCCTCCTGAAGGAAGCTGTACAAGCAATGATTGCACATTTTTAATATCGCTGCGCAATTCTTTTTCAAGACGAACTACCATATCAAATCTACGGTCACCTTCAAATACCACGCCTGCCACTTCTCCGGCAAAAGCCGTTTTGAGCACGCGATTAATATCTTTTATATTAAGCCCAAACTGTGAGATCTTAGCCCTGTTATAATTTACACTAATTTGCGGTAAGCCCGTTACCTGTTCAGCCCTTAAGTCAGCCACGCCTTCAATGTTTTCAATTAGGCGCAGGGCTTCTTTAGCTTCTTCTGAAAGCAGGTTCAGATCTTCGCCATATATTTTTATAGCTACATCCGAACGTACCCCCGTCATCAGCTCATTAAAACGTAACTGTACAGGTTGTGATATTTCCATGCTTATCCCTGGCATTGTTTTTAATTCACTTTTTATCATGTCTGCCATCTCCTCTCTTGTTTTAGCAGTTGTCCATTCGCTCTTATCCTTCAGCACTACAATTATATCTGCTACTTCAACTGACATAGGATCTGTTGGTATTTCAGCAGCACCGATTCTTGAAACTACTTCTATTACTTCAGGAAAATTCTTTTTAAGTTTTTTTTCAAGTTGAGTTAGAATATTAATATTCTGAGAGAGGGAACTGCCCGCCATTATTCTTGTGTTGATGGCAAGATCTCCTTCTTCAAGAGTAGGTATGAATTCACCACCAAGCTGTTTAAATACAAACATACTTGCTATAAAAAGTAAAACAGCGGTAATAATAATGCCATATTTTCTTTTGAGTGCAAAATTAATAACAGGGGTATATATCCATTGGCAGGCATCTATTATGCGGTCTGAAATATTTCGTTTGTGTGTGGTGCGCTTGCTGAGAAAAAGTGCAGACATCATTGGCACATAGGTTAAAGAAAGGAGGAAGGCTCCGAAGATAGCAAAGCCTACCGTTTGTGCCATTGGTGTGAACATCTTGCCTTCAATGCCTGTAAGAGTTAAAATTGGTAAATACACAATAAGAATAATGAGTTCACCAAATGATGCTGATGTACGAATGCGTGAAGATGCCTGGTATACCTCATTATTCATCTGATCTTGTGATAATTTTTTTATTCCGTTATGGTGATGTGTGCTCATACTTATTCGATGCACAATGCTTTCGACAATAATCACTGCTCCATCCACAATTAACCCAAAATCAATAGCGCCTAAACTCATGAGGTTTCCGCTTACCCCGAAAAGGTTCATCATACAAATGGCAAAAAGCATACACAGAGGAATCATAGAAGCCACCACTATGCCTGCCCTGAAATTACCCAACAGCAAAACAAGAATAAATATTACAATAAGCGCTCCTTCAATTAAATTAGTCGTAACAGTATTTATTGCCCGATTTACCAGCTTGCTTCTGTCAAGAAATGGTTCAATGACTACTCCTTCGGGAAGCGATTTTTGAATAAGCTCAACTTTTTCTTTCACCCGTTCGGTTACCTCTGCCGAGTTCTGGCCCTTCAACATCATTACAACTCCTACAACTACTTCTCCCTCGCTATTTCGGGTAGCAGCTCCATAACGTATAGCACTTCCGTATTGCACTTTCGCAATATCCTTAATTAGAACCGGGGTTCCACTATTGTTTTTTACAACAATATCTGTTATTTCTTCAAGGCTTTTCACCATTCCAACACCACGAATGAAATACGAGCTGGTGCTTTTCTCAATATAACTCCCTCCTGTATTTTCATTATTATTTTCAAGTGCTTCAAACACTTCTTGAACGGTTACATTCATTGATTTAAGCCTGTCGGTATTAATAGCCACTTCGTATTGTTTCAAATGTCCGCCAAGCGTATTTATTTCTGCAACTCCCGGCACTCCAAGCAAAGCCCGTCTGATAATCCAATCTTGAATAGTACGTAATTCCATATCGGAATAAGCGGAATCATATCCGGGTTTGGTATGTACGACATACTGATAAATATCACTCAGGCCGGTTGATACCGGAGCCAGTTCTGGTGTTCCAACGCCTTTTGGAATATTTTCTTCCGCCTGCTTTAGCCGTTCATTAATCATCTGCCGTGCTTTGTAAATATCCACTTCATCTTTAAAAACGATTGTAATAACGGATAGACCCAATCGGGATATCGAACGGAATTCGATCATGTCAGGCAAGTTTAAGCAGGCAAACTCAATTGGAGCTGTAACATATTGCTCAACTTCCTGTCCGGCAAGAGTGGGGGCCACAGTAATAACCTGCACCTGATTATTAGTTATATCAGGAACAGCGTCGATACGTAGCTGCGAGAGCGAATATACTCCCCATACTGCCATTGCAATAACAAATATGCCTATAACGAATTTGTTATAAATTGAAAATCGAATGATTTTATCTAACATTTTTTGTCTTTAAATTATTGTATGTGTTTTCCTGAAGATAAAATGGAGAATATTCCATAAGGGAATGTACCAAATCCAATATAGATGATTCGATCTTTAACAAACCAAACCACCCATACAGAATTAAGATTTATTTCTCTGCTTGTGTTCAGAGCAAAGATGCCTTATAGAATAGCCCCACTTTTTAGTTAGCGATGTTCAAATGCTTCGCAGTCAGGATGCTCTTTACAATCCATATCCTTAGCGCATTTTTCGTGCGCTTCGCATATAGGATGTTCAGGACAATCTTCGGAGATAGGACAATTTTTTAAATGAGCCTCACAGATTTCAAAACGTTTTGAATCATTTTTGCAGGCAGAAAAGGTGATTACACCCAGAATTATAACAGAAAGAAATATTGTTTTCATTTTTTATTTTTTTTGAGATTAAATAATTTTTTAATTTGTTAAAGTATAACTTAGAACTCGTTTAGCTAACGATTATGTTGGCCAAAATATCAGGAAATTTTAGGCGGTTGCCAAACAGAAATAATTACCGAAGGCAGGATAGATACAGAATAATCAATGTTCTGTATTCTGCTTTCAAAAAGGTAAGTCAGGTAAGACGATTGTGGATGAGTGGCGAATATCGAACAACAATCACAAGAGTTTAATGGGTTGCATCCGCTACAATCATCATGAGAGGGTTTATCACCTGCCGGAGTACAGCATGAATTTTTCTTAGTTTCAATGAATTGCTTTGTACATGGGGTCACGCACAAAAAAAGGAAATAGAATAAAATTAAAAGACTCAAAAATCTCATACTACGAATATAAGCATTAAAATTTCATTCTTTGTATTCTCATGGCTATAGTGTACCCCATAATTCAAAATTGTTTTCATGTTTTATTTATTATTGAACTATAATAGTACCTTGTTCTTGTTGATTTGAATGGTATCTACAATAGAAACTATAGGTTCCGGCATCATTAAATGTATGCAGAAAAGAGTCCTCGTTTTTTATCTTCCCACTATCGAATAAACCTGTGCTTGAAGTTATAGAATGGTTTGCATTATCTTTATTGGTAAACGTAATTGTTGTTCCTTTTTTTACAGCTAGCGATGTGGGACTAAAAGTTTTGTAAAGAAGGAAAATTTCGTTTTCACCGGGCGTTCCGATATTTTGCTTTTTACAAGAAATAGCTGTTATCAAAATGAGACCAACACAAGCTGAGATAAATGTTGATACTGTTATTCGGTACATATTTTTTTTAAGTGTCATAATTTTTTGAATTTTAATTAGGTGTTTAACGTTATTTATTTATCCTTTCAAGCCTGCAAGAGTGTTAATAGTTAATGCTACTATAATTGTATTGAATGCGAAAGAAATTAAGCTGTGCATCAGAACAAACCTTCTTATAGCACGTGAGCTAACCGTTACGTCTGAAACTTGAAAGGTCATACCGATAACAAAGGAAAAATATGCGAAGTCAAGATAGTCGGGAGCCTCGTCAGTTGGAAATTCAATACCTCCCACTTCGCTACCCGTATTTAATTTATTGTGATCATGGTATAAATGTGCATACCGTACTGTAAACATGGTATGGAGAAGAAACCATGAAAGTATAACAGGTGATAAGGAAATAATGGTATGCAAAATTTTATTTGCAACTGTTTCATTTTTTTCGGCCAGTAGCGCCAATGTGCCAAATATGCTAAATGATATTGCTACGAGAATAATGGTAAAAATAATTTTAAGGCCATCGTCCTGCTTTTCGACTACACCACATAGATCATCTGAATTAGTTGTAATAAATAATATCCAACTAAACAGAATCATTAAAACACAAAACATATCCCACGCAAAAATGAGCCGGTTGCTTGCATGGCCTTTAAACAAACAACTTATTGTATAAACAGAAGCTGCTACTATCAAACTAATAATCATTTTTTTTCGGGCCGGATACTTTTTCTGACCAATGATGCGTATGTTTTTTAGATGCTGACATAGGGTTAATTTTTTATATGAATGAAAAATATCGTTAAATAATATATAAGTTTTATCTCGCGAATTAGAATTTCATTTTCTGTATTCTCACTGCATTTAATATTGCCAGCAAAGCAACTCCAACATCTGCAAACACTGCTTCCCACATAGTAGCCAATCCTCCCGCACCTAAAGCCAGTACAATCACTTTAACACCAAAAGCTAATATTATATTCTGCCATACAATCCTTTGAGTAACTCTGCTGATATTAATAGCTGTAATAATTTTAGAAGGTTGGTCGGTTTGTATGACCACATCCGCAGTTTCAATGGCAGCATCAGAACCGAGAGCACCCATTGCAATACCAACATCGCTCAATGCAAGAACAGGAGCATCATTGATACCATCTCCGACAAAAGCAATAATACGATTCGGTTCCTTTTTTAAGTCTTCCACTTTCTGTACCTTATGTTCGGGTAATAAACTTCCGTAAGCATTAACAATATTCAACTCTTTTGCAACCTTATCTACAACACTTTGTTTGTCACCTGAAAGCATTACAATTTTTGTAATCGTTTGGTGCATCTGTGAAACCGCCTCTTTTGCATCTTCCTTTAGTTCATCAGCTATGGTAATATAACCGGCATATTCATTGTTAATAGCAGCGACAACAATGGTATCAGTTATTACATCTACTTCTGCCGGATAAGGGATATTGAATTTTTTAAGCAGTTTGGTATTTCCCGCTAATACTACGGAGCCTTTATAGGTCGCTTTTAAACCATGCCCGGAGATTTCTTCTGCATTACTTACAGAAAAACCTTTCTCCTTCCCGTTTGCGTATTCCACAATCGCTTTTGCAATGGGATGAGTTGATTGGGATTCAACGGCTGCCACTATTGCCACAAATTCATCCTTAGAATTATGTATAGTATTTACCTCCTGGACTTTAAACACACCTTTGGTTAACGTACCTGTTTTGTCCATTACAATAGTATTTATCTTTGTCATCAGGTCAAGATAATTGGAGCCTTTAAACAAGATCCCATTCCTTGATGCAGCTCCGATACCTCCAAAATATCCGAGTGGGATAGAGATAACCAACGCACAGGGGCAAGAGATCACCAGGAAGATAAGCGCACGATACAACCACTCCGAAAACACATACTGCTCAACAAAGAAGTAAGGAATAAAGGTTAACAGTACAGCTAATAATACAACTATGGGTGTGTAGATTTTTGAAAACTTACGAATAAATAGTTCGGTTTGTGCTTTGCGTGAGTTAGCATTTTGCACCATATCAAGAATACGGGCAAGGGAGCTTTCTGCAAATACTTTGGAAACTTTTATTTCCACCACTTTGTCGAGATTAATCATTCCGGCAAGAACAGTTTCGCCTTGTTTTGAGGTGCTTGGTTTGCTTTCTCCTGTTAAGGCAGCTGTATTAAAAGAGCTTCCAGCTGATTGCATAATGCCATCGAGTGCCACTTTCTCACCAGCTTTTACCTGTATTATTTCGTCAACTTTTACGGTATCGGGTGCAACCTCAGTTAATGTTCCATTACGCAATACGGTGGCTTTGTCCGGGCGTATATCAAGCAATGCTTTTATACTGCGTTTGGCACGGTTAACGGCTGCGGACTGGAATAATTCACCCACAGCATAAAATAACATTACTGCAACGCCTTCGGGATACTCGCCAATGGCAAACGCACCAATGGTTGCTATACTCATAAGAAAGAATTCGGTAAAAAATTCACGTTTCAGGATGGCATTCCAGGCATCTTTTATTACAGGAGCACCTACAGGTAAATAAGCTATTCCATACCATGCAAGGCGTACATAGCCGGAAAAAAATTCAAGCTCGAGCCTGTTATCCAGAGCGATGCCCATCATTAACATTATAAAACTTAAAATGGCCGGCAGGTACTCTTTCCAAGGCACTTTGTCGGCTGAGCCATGATCATGATCTTGTCCATCATTCTCTGTGTGTGAATGCGGCGTGCCGGTTTTAGCATCTATTTTTTCTTCCAGTGTGCAGCAGGTGATATTGCCTTTTGCATCGTAAGTGTGCTTGTGATTTGGGTCTTTATTTATCATTGTGTGAATTTTTTTTGGTGACTTAATGAATATTAAAAAATAGATAAATACAATACTGGTATCACAAAGGAAAAGAGCAATGCCAAGACGATGACTGAAGGTTGTTTTTTCATAATTATTGTTTTATAATTTTTTTCACAAACGAATTTTCGGATGTGAACACTTTTAAAAAGTACACACCGTTATTAAATATTTCCGACATGAATAAAGTTGTATAATGGTTATCAACTTGTTTTTCAAAAATGATACGTCCTGTACAATCAAAGAGAGTTACTTTCTTTATAAGTTCGTTTTGCCCATCCGAATGGATAGTAATTTGTTCTGTAAATGGATTCGGATATAACTGAAATTGAGCAGCAAATGTGTTTTCACTAATACCAACCGTATTTAGTGTGTCCATTGCGAGATCGGCAAGTGTTGCGTACGCCAATTTTGAACATTTCTGATAAAAACTAAGATTGAACTGACCAAGGGAATCTGCGGGAGTATGCCAATAAGGATTGAAATCATTATCGTACTCCTCATCAATACCAATTGCTGAAAAATTATTATACCAAAAAGGAGCATGATCTGTGGATCCGTTACCGGGATTGACAATATGTAAACCCAATTGAATATTGTAAATGCTATTGCATGATTGAGCCCGATTTGATAATGTGATGGAGTTAGCCACAGGTCTTACATTAATATCAGCTATCGAATCATTGTTGCCATCCCAACCCAACATATCCACATTGATATAACCCATTAGTGTATCATTATTTGAACCAATTGCAGGAACATAAGCAATGCTTCCTAAAAGACCGGGCTCTTCTTCATCCCACAAAGCAAATACAATTGTATAAGGAAAATTATAATTTGAAAATATCCTGCCAGCTTCAAGTACCGTTGATGATCCGCTGGCATTATCATCAGCCCCAGGCGCTATGGTTGTTGTGGGTTGATTATCGTAATGCGCACCAAACATAAATCTGCGGTTTGGATATTTATAGCCTGTTTTTATTGCAAAGAGATTTTTCCCATTTGTGTTAAACGCAAAGGAATCTATTTGATAACCGTAGCGAATAAACTCTTGTTTCATGAACTGAAAAGCCTTTTCATTGCCAATGGTTTGATAATGTCTTGATTTAATTGTATCGGTTACACCATTAATTTTTACTGACTTTTCGCCTGAAAGCTGTCTCACAAAATTGGTAAGAGAATCAAGCCTCACATCGTTCAATAAATTTTGCACCTGCGGATTTTGCGCACTACAAATTACATTCAATAACGAAATGACAATTACTATTAGTTTAATTTTTTTCATTTTTAATTAGTTATTTACTATTTTGCTTAACCGGTAAGTTTTGTTCAATCCTCATTAGTATGGGTGTTGCTGTCATCATGTTTATGTTCTTTATTTAATTCCCAACGTTTCTTTATTTTTATATACCATTCGCAATGATGCAATGCAAGTAAAAAATAAATAACAAGGGTTGAGCAGACGGCAACAATGAGCATGTTGTAAGCCACTGCCACACCAATTGCTGCCGTTGCCCATATTGTTGATGCGGTAGTTAAGCCATGTGTAATACCTTTTGTATTGTCTTTGTATATAATACCAGCGCCAAGAAAACCGATGCCCGTTACAATATTGGAAACAATTCTTGAAGCGGATGTTGGATCACTCGAATGAAGTCCAATTAATGTGAACAAAGCGGCCCCCATTGCCACGGCAGCATAGGTTCTTATTCCGGCAGGGTTGCCATGCATTTCCCTTTCTAAGCCAACCATAGCGCCTAATACAAGGGCGGCAAGCAGCTTTGCAGTAAAAATTAATTCTAATTTTATATCCATAACACTGGAATTATTTTTCAATTATTTAATTGAGGTTATTAATGCGTCAAAACCTACATTCCCTGTCTTGGTATCGTAATACGCTGCTACTATACCCAAATTTCCCTTAGCTACCTGTTCTTTTAAATAAGTACTCTCTGATAAAATTTCATTTATAGAATTCTGAGCATTTAAACGGCTGGATTTATCCAGTAATTCGTTGGGAAGAGTATCGGTTTGGCCAAGTGATAAAGCAATTTTATTTACAGTTGGTCTGATTTTATCAGTAATCATAGCTATTTTCCCATCACTAATATTATGTATCGCTGCATTTACGGCGCCACAATTTGAATGGCCCATTACAACGATTAGTTTAACACCAATTTCTTTGTGGGATAGTTCTATGCTTCCTATTATTTCAGGGCTGACGATATTTCCTCCTATCCGGATGGAGATGATATCTCCTAAGTTGGCGTCAAAAACCACTTCGGGAGAAGTTCTTGAATCAATGCAGCTTAGCACAACCGCCATCGGAAATTGCCCAGTAGCGGTAGCATTCATCTGATGCATGAATTCCTTTTTTGACCATTTACCTTTAAGAAAACGTTCATTGCCGGCCTTCAATAAATTTAGTATTGTTTCGGGAGTCAATTGTTCACGGGTGTTCTTATCAAGCACATTTACAAATTGTATGTGGTCTATAAATTGATACTCCTTTTTTAACCCAATTTTATTGAGCTTAATTTTTTTCTCCGGAGCCACTACCTCTTTAAAATCCTTTAATATTTCAAGGACATCGTTATCAATGTAATCCGTATTTGTTGCATCAATAATTACCTGCGAATTTTCGGGAATGCTCCACAAAGTTTCTTTAATGGTGGCTTTATTGAGAAAGGATACCTGATTGGGCAATTCTATGCGGATAGTTTCATTGCTATAAACATTTTCCTTTCCGATCTTAAACGGATTTCTGAAATTGCTCCTTAACAGGTAAAAAATACTTACGCCCAAGCCAATCAAAATCCCTATTAGTAAATCGGTAAGAAGAATTCCCATTATCGTTGCTATAAAAGGGATAAACTGATTCCATCCCTTTTGAAACATTTCTTTAAATAGCTTTCCCTTTGCTAATTTATATCCGGTCATAATCAATATAGAAGCTAACGTAGCCAATGGAATCATATTTAAAACAGAGGCAATTGTTAAAATGCTGATAAGTAAAAATAAGCCATGTAGTATGGCAGATAATTTGGTTTTGGCTCCTGCATCAATATTTACTGAACTTCTAACAATTACTGATGTTACAGGCAAGCCACCAAAAAATCCTGCTAACATATTTCCCAGCCCTTGGGCAATAAGTTCTTTATTAGGCGGTGATTCCCTTTTGTGTGGGTCAATGTTATCAACGGCTTCCAGGTTTAATAATGTTTCTAACGAAGCGACAATGGCTATTGTGAAAGCAACAATCCACACATTATAATCAGCAAGGGCAGACAATGCAGGAAGCTTTATTGTAAACAATTCTGAAATACCGGGCGAAGGTATATTTACCAAATGATGCCCTTCAATATAAAAGTCAGGAGTAAATCTTCGAAAAACTTCATTAAGTCCAATACTTAAAGCAACAACGATTAACGAAGCCGGCAAAAAATTTACTTTTTTCAATGTTTTATCCCATAAAACAAGTAATAGCATAGATATAAAACTGATCACTAAAGATCCGGCATTGAAATGATTAAAACTTCCTAATAAGTGAGAAAAAGTATTTTCGCCATTGGGTTGAATAAAAGAAAAAGCATCTTCATGATCGGCATCGTAACCAATAGCGTGTGGAATTTGTTTTAAGATGAGTAAAATTCCAATTGCAGCTAATAACCCTTTAATAACATTTGAGGGTATGTAATTTGCAATTATCCCACCTTTAAAATATCCTCCTGCCATTTGTAAAAAACCCGCTATTAAAAGGGCTGTCGAAAAAGTTTCAAATCCGCCAAGCTTGGTTATAGAAGCAAGTACAATTGCGGCAAGACCTGCTGCCGGGCCACTTACACTTGTTTGAGATCCACTAAAAAAACCTACTACAATTCCTCCTATAATTCCTGAAATTATACCCGATAACAAAGGAGCGCCTGAAGCTAAGGCCACACCTAAACATAATGGCAGTGCGACAAGATATACCACAAGGCCTGACGGCAAATCATATTTTAAATTTTTCATTTTGTAATTTCATTTAATAACTAAAATATTATTCTTTAATATGTGTGAATGGAATTTCTCTTTTCTTCTTCCGAGCAGCAGATCATTTCGCCTTTTGCATCGTAAGTGTGTTTGTGGTTAGGATCGGCGTTTATCATTATTTACATTCTTTAAATAATTTAACAATGAAATATGTTTTATGTTTTCTATCATAGGAAGTAAAATCCTGATACCATTTTAACTCCCTTTCTAACTTATTTAGGAAACAAGTATCATTGGCAAACTCCTTTTTTATAGCTTTTTGTTTTAAGGAATAGATTTTAGAGTCCAATTTTTTCCTGAAATAATAGGAAGTGTGGCTTGTTTTATATCCGGCATGACTTTGGGAATAGATAATCAAATCGGAATTTTCCCGCAGCAGGTAATATTGATCATCGAAGTTTCTGTAAACCGTGTCATCTTTATATTTTATGCCCCAGACACTATCGCAGGCTAATACTTTTGTTACTCCATTTCTTTCAGCTATAATTAGAGAATCCGATTTAACTGCACGCCTGATACTTTTAACCACCTTCAATTCGGGCTGCAACTTGTCAACATCTTCACTACTTCTTAGCAATGCGACATTAAACTTGCAGGAACAGAAAAGCAAGACTGAGAATGTAATTATGATAATTTTTGCAATAGTTATATATAATTTATTGGATAATTACAATTTTATTTTCTTTTTAATTTGGCGGGCGTGAGAACACGATTCTGAAAAAAGTTTACAATCATAAACCAAAAGGAACCGAGCCTCCGCCCATATTTTTATAATTATTTAATATCGCCTATATCATTATGAATACCAACCGATTTACCATCTGTGATGATTAATTTTGAATTGGGCGATGTAACTAAATTTTTTGAAATTTCAAGAGATTTATATTTAAGCATTTTATCGGTTAGTGATTCATTAATAGTTTGCTGTGCCTTTTTAATTGCTTCCGCTTCTATCTGCATACGCTCCGCTTCTTTTTTCTGCTTTTCTATTGCAAAATCCGCGGTCTGAAGCTGCTTTTCGATATTATAGGTGTTTTCCACTCTTTGCTTTTCGATATCAAAGACCAGCTCCTTCTTTTTTCGTTCGATATCAATAACCGTTTGCAAGGCCACCTGCTCTGCAGTAACTTTATTTTTAATAGCCTGAGCAATTTCGGCAGGTAAAGTTAAATCCATTATTAAGAAATTATCAACGGCATAGCCAAACGACACGATGTGAGTCTTTATTTTATCACTTATCGCCTTTTCAAGTTCTTCCCGGATGACAATTAAATCTTTGGCGTTATATAAAATGCTACTTTCCCTTGCCCCTGAATTGAGTGCGCTTATCACAACCCCATTGTCATAATCCTCTCCAAATTTCAGATAATAGTCGCGTGCACTCTCCGGCTTTACATGATAAAACAAACTTACTTCTGCTGTGATTTCGAGTCCGTCTTTAGTTGGCAGGTGTATTGTAGTTTTATACTCGATTATACGGGTATTTATTTTTATGACCTTTGAACTGAAAGGGCCTAATATTTTTAAGCCACCAGTAACCGTGCCGGGTTTTAAAACACCGTAACGTTGTTTGAGCCCAACTTCACCGGGTCTTATAGTAGTGCAGTTTGTAAGTGAAAGCACTATAAAAATGCCAATCACTAAAATAAAAATTCGTGTTTTCATGATTCATATTTTTTAAATTAATAATTAAGAACCTTAAATTTGTTGTGGAAATTACTATTTAGTAACTCCTGTATTTGTCATTTCTGCTATTTTTAATTTGGCGGACTTTCTTCGCCCATATATTTTTAATGTGCATGCCCTTCGCCTTTGTTATTCATTTTTGCTAAAATAAAAAACGCGCCGTTTACTACTACTTTACTGTTTGCGGGAATATCTTTTAGTAAAGTAATCTCGCTATAGCCAACATCTGTTGTTCCTTTGCGGACAGGAATTTTTTCAAAGGTGGTTCCTTCCTCCTCTGCATGTCCGCTTTCTTCTTTTTCTTCATGTTTATGCCCTTCTTCATCATGTCCTTTTTCTGCATGTTTATGCCCCTGTTCATCATGTTCCTCTTTATCTCCCTCTTCATGATGCTCTTCTTCACTGTGTGCATCAGTAACAATAAAAATATAATCCTGACCATCATGATTAATAATGGCATTTGTAGAAACGGCATCCACATTGGCATTTTCTAAACTCACCAATGCAGAGATACTCATACCATCGATCAGCCCTGTTTTATCGCCTTTTACCATAGCATGTACCGCAATGGCTTTTGTGCTTTCTTCAAAAGTATTACTGATTGCGTATACATCTGCATCATATTCTTTACCTGCATTATTAGTAAGAGTGAAATGAATGGTTTGGCCAACCTTCATTTTTATCAAGTCCTTTTCGTAAACATATAAATCTAAGTGCAATTGACTATTGTCTACAATTTCTGCAATAGAGTTATTTGCATCAATGAAACTACCAATATTTACCTCTACATTACTTACTACACCACTGATCGGGCTTGTAATATTTACAACTGAATGAATATTTTCACTTGTCAATGATGAGACATTGATACCAACCATTTCTAATTGTTTTTGCAAACTTGCTTTCCGTGCTTTCAAAATTCTTAATTCAGATTCAACCGATTGAAAATTTTTCAATGCACCTGCGTTACCTGCTTGCAATTCTTTTTGTCTGGCTACTTCTAATTCAGATAAGGCCGTTTTTGACGACACACTTAGATATTCTTCCTGCATGGTAATAAAAGATGTGTTTGCAATGGTAGCTATCACCTGTCCTTTACTCACCGTATTACCGGCAGAAATCAAAATTGATTTTATAACACCGCCAATCAAAGAAGTAATTGTTGCTTTATTTTGATTTGGTACTTTTAAAATGCCATTTGCTTTTAGCGAAGCTGTTAGCTGCTTTTTTTCGATAGTCCCAAATTCGATCCTAATAGATTTCATCTGCGCTTCAGTGAGACTTGCGGTACTCGGATTTTCATGTTCATCATGGTGCTCTGTTTCGCTTTCAGCTTCTTTTTTATCCGAAGAATTTCCACAAGACGAAAAGAAAATAGTTATAGCTATTATTGATATAATTGTTAGATTTTTCATTGTCTTAATTTTATTTGTTTAGTAAAAAATTTATATTAATAATGGATTGATTAAGCTGGTCTACCGATTGGAGGTAACTTAATCGCACATCATTAGCGGTTTGCAGTGCCTGCAAATACTCAATATATCCAATATCTCCGCTTTTAAAACTAACCGTTGCTGTATTAATTATTATGTCAACGTTTGGCAAAGCGGTTGTTTTATAATAGTTGTACTGTGATAGATTCTGATTATATTGACTGAAAGCATTTTGCATTTGCGTTTTTAAAACCAGTTTGTTATTATCAGCTTCTTTAACTAATGATTGCTGTGTGTATTTTAATGATTTTATTCTTGCAGAGCTGCTAAAAAAAGTAAGAGGAATTCCTATTCCAATATTAAAACCATGAAAGCGGTTACTTCCATCAAAATAGACATCGCTGCCATTAATAACCTGGGTTCCAATTAGCGACTGATTAAAATATCCTATTGTAAAATCAGGCATTACCATTGACACTTCTACTTTTTTAGTTTTTTCAGCAATAACTGCCTGTTGGTACAAAAATTTAACAGAGGGATTATTAGTGATTAATGAAGTATCCAAAGAATTGCTTAAGGTTAATGGCAGGAAGTCCTGATTCACACTAATAACAAAATCTTCGGCAGTATTCATCAGTGATCTTAATGTAGCATAAGCCATTGATATATCAGCTTCATTCTGTTTTAGCATTTGTGTTACCTGTCCACGTTTACTTTCAGCAGTTGCCTTTTCCAATAAATTAGTTTCGCCCGTTTTATACCGCAGCATAGATGCTTTAACAAAATTATCATACAAGCTATCTAATTCTTGCAAATGTTTTCTGGTATTTTGCAGATATTGCAATTGATAAAAATAAGATTGCACTTGCGCTTTAATTTCGTTTGCACTCGCTTGCTTCAAAAATTCACTTGCCTGCAATTGCGCCTTATACAAGCTTGATCTGGCAGAATAATAACCCGGAAAAGGAATGTTTTGAGATACCTGAAATGCTTTATCCTGATTAATACTATTGTACTGACCCATTTGAAGATTCACATTTGTTTTTGGTAATTCAAAGGGAGATTTTTTCAAGGCTGTAGAGGATTGTACTTTAAGTTGCTGCGATTGCAGACTTAAATTATTTTTTAAAGCTGTTGAAATAGCATCTTCTACAGTAATGTTTTTTTGCGTAGTCTGTGCATTTGTAACAAAACAGCTGCATATCATTATGAGTACGACAACTGTCTTAGAAATAGCGGGCTTGATCTTACCTGCATTATAAAACAACAAATAAAGTAACGGCAAAACAAACAAGGTTAAAAAAGTAGCCGTAATTAACCCTCCTATCACTACTGTAGCTAAAGGTTTTTGCACCTCTGCACCAGCACCATGTGATAACGCCATTGGTAAAAATCCTAACGAGGCTACAACCGCCGTCATTAGCACTGGCCTTAAACGTATTTTAGTTCCTTCTCTTACTCTTTCTAAAATATCTGTCATACCATCTTTTTCTAATTGATTAAACGTTCCTATAAGTACTATACCATTTAAAACCGCTACGCCAAATAGGGCAATAAATCCAATTCCTGCTGAAATACTAAAAGGCATATCGCGAATAAGTAACGCAAATACACCTCCAATAGCTGACATTGGAATTGCTGTAAAAATTAATGTAGCCTGTTTTACAGAGTTGAATGTGAAATATAATAACATAAATATAAGTGCCAATGCCGCAGGTACAGCTATCATTAATCGCTTAGAGGCTGCTTGTAAGTTTTCAAATGTTCCACCATAGGTGTAATAATAACCTTCGGGCAATTTTACTTTTTCAGCCAATTGATTTTGAATATCGGTAACAACACTTGAAACGTCCCTTCCTTTGACATTAAAACCAATTACGATTCTGCGTTTACCACTTTCACGACTGATTTGGGCAGGACCCAATTCCATTTTTATCTCTGCTACTTGCGATAAAGGTATTTGTGTCCCGTTTGCGGACGGTATGTATAAATGGCTAACATCTTCAATATTGTTTCTGTGTGCACTATCTAATCTCACCACTAAATCAAATTTGCGTTCGTTCTCAAATACAACACCTGCGCCACCACCTGCAAATGAAGTGCTAACGATGTGGTTAATATCCTCTATGTTTAAACCATAATTGGCAATCTGAGAACGGTTATAATTTATCACTATTTGAGGCAATCCGGCTACGCGTTCAACACTAGGTTCAGTTGCTCCCTGTACACTTTGTACTACTGAATTAACTTTGTTGGCATAAGCCAATAATGTATCCATGTTTTCACCAAAAATTTTAACGGCAACGTCCTGACGAATACCCGTCATTAATTCATTGAAGCGCATTTGTATTGGTTGGTTCTTTTCAAAGAAAACACCGGGAATTGTTTCTAGTTTTTCATTGATCTCATCTGCCAATTCATCGTAAGAAATATCTCTTTTCCATTCGCTTTGAGGCTTTAAAATGATCATCATGTCAGAAGCTTCGGGCGGCATTGGATCGGTTGGCACTTCAGCTGCGCCTGTTTTACCAACCACCATTTTTACTTCGTCAAACTCTTTAATTAAACGGGAAGCCTGCATGGATGTTTCTATACTTTGAGATAAGGATGTTCCTTGTGAAAGAATACAATGAAAAGCAAAATCGCCTTCCTGTAATGTCGGTATAAATTCACCCCCCATTCTTGAGAAAATAAACACAGCAATAAAAAAAACAGATATTGTTACCATTACTACTGATTTCTTAAAACGAATTGATTTTTCTAATAGCGGCACATAACCTCTTTTGAAAAAGTTCATCATTTTATCACTTATAGTTACTTTGTGAGAGATGTTTTTTGATAAAAATTTAGCACACATCATTGGAATGTAAGTGAGAGATAATATCAATGCACCAAAAATCGCAAAGCCAACAGTTTGCGCCATTGGCCCGAACATTTTCCCTTCGATACCAACAAGGGTAAGAATAGGGATGTACACGATCAGGATAATAATTTCCCCAAAAGCCGCACTGCTCCTTATTTTTGATGCAGAAACAAATACTTCATCGTCCATTTCTGTTTGTGTTAATCTTCTGGCAATTTTTCTCATTGATAAATGATGAAGAGTTGCTTCTACTATAATTACAGCACCATCTACAATTAAACCAAAATCAATTGCTCCTAAACTCATTAAGTTCGCACTGACTCCAAATAAATTCATCATTGCTAAGGCAAACAACATAGATAATGGGATAGCAGATGCTACAATCAATCCTGCCCTAAAGTTTCCGAGAAACAGAACCAAAACGAAGATCACAATTAAAGCACCTTCAATCAGATTTGTTTGAACGGTGGAGATTGCGCGCCCAACAAGATCCGTTCTATCCAAATAAGGTTCAATCACCACGTCTTTTGGCAGCGACTTTTGAATAGTAGTCATTTTATCTTTTACACGATTTACAACTTCAGCACTGTTTGATCCTTTCAACATCATTACAACACCACCAACCGCATCTACCTCTCCATTATAAGTGAGCGCACCATACCGAACCGCACTTCCTAGATGTACTTCAGCAACATCTTTAATAAGAACCGGAATTCCATTGGGAGCAGTTTTTACAACAATGTTTTTTATATCTTCAAAAGAACCGATCAAACCAACACCACGAATGAAATAGGCGTTTGGTTTTTTATCGATATAAGCACCACCGGTGTTTTCGTTGTTCTTTTCCAGTGCAGTAAAAATTTCAGGAATGCTTATTCCCATAGCCAATAAGCGATCGGGGTTAACTGCGACTTCGTATTGTTTTAACTGACCGCCAAAACTGTTGATTTCTGCAATGCCCGGAGTTCCGTAAAGCTGTCTTGCCACAATCCAGTCCTGCATGGTTCTCAGATCCATTGCTGTATATTTTGATTCGCTACCTTTTGCAGGATGAATAATGTATTGATAAACCTCTCCTAATCCTGTACTTACAGGAGCTAATTCAGGAGTGCCAATACCGTTTGGTATTTTACTTTCCGCCTCCTTTAATCTTTCATTGATCAATTGACGGGCAAAGTAAATATCTACCTTATCATCGAACACAACCGTAATTACTGAAAGCCCGAAACGGGAGATGCTTCGTAGTTCCACTAAATCTTGAAGGTTTGCAATACTTTGCTCGATTGGGTAAGTAACTAATTGTTCCACCTCCTGTCCTGCGAGGGTGGGGCAAAATGTAATGATCTGCACCTGATTATTAGTGATATCAGGAAGTGCATCAATAGGTAGCTTAGTTGCACTCCATACTCCCCAAATAATGAGTGCAAAAGTCATCAATCCAATGATGAATTTGTTTTTAATACTGAACGAAATTATTTTATCTAACATAATTTTAGCTTTAGATTAATACCAAAAGGACATTATCCCCAATGGAGATAATACAAACTGTAAAAGGTATTAAGAAAGCTTTGGCGGTTGCCAGATTGGAATAACAGCAGCAGAAGTTTTTACAACCTTGTGAAGCGTGAAAACAGTATTGATTACTGCTATTTGATTTGAAGAAGTTTCAAAATCTTTAACTACAAAGTGTGTAGCACAACAAGAGCAGACACATAAAGGGGTACAGGCTTCATCCTTATGTTCGTGATTTTTGGCTTGTGCATTTTGTGAGTGATTTGCTTCATTGCAATCATCATTATCACCACAAGGCATAACCGTGAGTAAACTAAAGTAAAAAGCAAATAATATGTAGAAAGTTTTTTTCAACTTTACAAATATACGTAATTAGATTTAAATGTTAAAACGCTGGAATTGAGGCAGAAATGCTGTTTTCCTATTGCTTAGAAGAACATTTATGGTTGCTAAGTTACCTACTAAAAAACTTAACACCAGAAAAAAAAAGAAATAATTTATTTATTATAATACATGTTCGATTTTAAAACACAATTAGAGTGTCCGCAATATTTGGATCATCGCTGGATTTAAAAATGAATTGCCCTGTTTGAGTTGTCTTGAAAGGAAATTTTAATTGAAACTGGGCTGGCTGATCCAAACATACTACATTATTAGGGTGCTTATAAAACGTCTTTACAGTAATTGTTTTTCCGACCTGTGTACGTTCGAGGTGATCTGCCTCATCACATAATTGCCCTCCACCGAAATTAACTGTTACTTGTGTTTCTTCACTTGACAAGACCAATGGACAAACCGGACTGATCTGAAATCTCAATATTGCCGTTCGGCAGAACGGATTTAACAAGAGCAATGTTACAAGTCATACATCAGTATGTTTAGAATTAGACTCAAATGGAATGGTAAAGTTTAATAATCAAGCGCTTAATTAAGCGAATTACCCTCGATTAAGCGCTTATTCAGCAGATATTAAGCGCTTAATTCCTCATTCGCTTAAAAGACACCACGAAATCGGAGTGTTGCATAACTGAAGCATAGCTCTGACATATCTCTAGCACTTTGATGGGTTTTGTAGCATAGCTGTAGCATAACTATAGCACACCTGTAGCACTTTGGCTGGTTTTATACCTTACCTGTAGCATAGCTGAAGCACGATTGTAGCATAACTGTTGCACAATACTTGCATAAAAAAAAGGCGGAAAACCCGCCCTCTAATTAATTTTCAAAATCTGTTAAACTATTCCCCGTCGGTCTGAATCAAGGTTATAACCACCCTTGTTATTGACGGTAATTTTAGGCTTTGAGATAATGGACTTAGCCTTATTCAAATCCTGAAAATCCTCTGTTTTAAAGATCATGCCTTTTGCCTTAAAACGGTTCTTAGTGGTTTCGGCAATATAATTTTTGACATTCACCACCGTATCGCAAATATGTTTCTTTTCGTTCGCTCCGAGCAGTTCACCTTTTTTGTTGTTTTGGTCAATGCAGATAAAAGCGGTGTTTTTATAGCGTTCAAAAATTGCTTTAAGTTTTTTTGCGTCTATTTCCATATCGTGCAAACTGTCCAGGATTATGTAGTGAAACTCATTAGGATTGACCTCCTGCATAAATTCATCGGCTGTCCTAACATCTAAAATATGCAGATCATCAACCTCTGCCTTACAGTAAATCAGTTTATCATGGAATGTTTTATTTACCCCTTCCTCTCCGCTTACATAAAGTACCGAGCCATGATGTTCGGCAAGGTATCGTGCAAACCATAAACAAAACGTCGATTTACCTTCTCCCGAATTACCATGTATTAAAATATGAAAGTTAAGCGAAGGCAATCCAAAAAATTCTCTCCATAGTCCTTTAAAGTTTAATGCTTCATATTTTTGATTGGCCAGTTCGGACGCGGAAATGATCTTGTCACTTTTATATCGTTTCTCTTTTTTATGTTCTTTCTTCATTTCTTTTTCTTTGTTTAACTCATCATTAAGCCCGTTCAATGCTTTTTCATATTCTGGGTTTATGACCTGCGTTGTAGTCAACTGATATTTTGGTGTTGAGCCTAAAAGCTTTTGTGTGTTACCAACTGCGTTTTTAACCTTTGTAAATTCAGATTGTATTTCTTTCATTCGTTTTTCAATCGCTTCGATCTTTTGTTTTTTATCAGTTTCCCGCGAATCTTCTGTAACCGTTTTTGCAACATATCCCGCTCCGGCTCCAACCGCACCATATACCAATGCTTTGAGCGCACGTTCCAAAAAACTTGGTGTGTCATCTTTTGGCTCTTTATGCTTTTTCCATTTACCCTTTTTGGATTTCAAAATAGGTTTGCCTTTTGAATCTTTCAGGATCATATCACCCTCTTTTTGTTTGGATTCTTTTTTTTCAGGCACATTCAGGAAACCAAACAACCCCGCACCCAACCCGCCAAGTGAGATCAATTCATTGCCTGTACGGTTCTGCTGATATTTTAATTCTGCTTCAAGTCTTTTATATTCCTGTTCAAGATCATGCAGAGCCTTTTGATTTTGATTGGCTGAGTTATGGTAATACTTATAAAAAGGGTTATCGGTTTGAATTTGTTTAGTGATGTATTTTTCAGGCAAAATATTTTCAGGTGTATTAATTTGTTCTTCTGCTTCGTCCTGATCTTCTTCCTCAGATTCTTCTTCCGTTACATCGGTCTGGTCAGAGTTTGCCGAAAAACTAAAATCATCAATACCTAATAACTCATTTGCTGTTTCGGAATCAACGGTAGGCGTTTTATATGATCTCTTAAATTCCTCATCACTTATAACCTGTGTATCTTCAATCCCATTTTGTTGAACATCGTTAATGGGTTCTACTGTTCCAAGATCACCCAAAGTATTTTTCTTTTTAACAACCTTCTCAGGAATTAGTTTAAGACCGTTTAACCCTGACTTTCTTTGCAGATAATTAAAACGGTTCTGACATTCTCTTGAGCAGAATTTTGAATCCCCCCGTTTCCCTTTGTCTATTGTCTCTCCGCATTGTTCACAATGTTTGTTCATGGCTTTGGTTTTTAATCTTAGCCGTTATCCGCTGAATTAAGCGCTTAATCGGCTCTGTTATACTGTTTAAGCGCTTATTAAGCGCTTAATTTATTGTTGCTTTAAAAGGGGCGGTGTTTCCGCCCCTTAGTTTAGCATCGCTTTGGATTACTTATCGTCCTCTTCTTCTTCCTCCTCTTCCTCGCCTGAAAGCTGTTCTTTCAGGTCTTGAAGGTGTTCTTCCAGTTCGTCGATCAATCCTGCATCGCTCTTATCGTAATGAACCTCGATTTCGATTTCATCGTCTTCGTTCCTTCCAACAACCCGGTTAGACAAACCTGTTTCTGCTAACTTTTCTGTGAAGTCCCCGAATATTTCGGCTGGCACTTCAAATTCAATTTTGCGCATTGCTTTAATTTTTAATGGTTTTGATTATTATTGTTTTTGCGGTCTTTCTTTTTGCCACCGTTTAACAGGAAGTTTTCCGCTTGCCCTTCCAGTTCCGGTTTTGTTTTTACTTTTCCTGATCTAATCCATTCTTCTAACTCCTTTCTTTTAAAATATAGTTTGTTTCCTTTTTTAAAATGAGGGATCACCTTTAACGAGGTCTTTTCGTAAAGCGTAGCGATCTTGAGTTTTAGAAATGAAGCTGCCTCCCTGATATTTAAAATATCGGGCAGATCGTTCTTTAAATTCTTTAAATCTTCGCTTAGGATTTCTTTAATGGCCGACTTCAGAAATTCCTTGAATTCCTGTTCGGTAAGGCTGGTTAAAAATGATGCTCCCATTGTAGTACACTTTTATCTGTGTACTACAAAGTTCAGTCTATGATTTGGGGTTTGAAGGGTTCTTGAAGGTTCGTGCTACCTTGAAACGACCTCTTTTGGTTCACCTATAATTCTACTATCTTTGTTTATATGTACCCGCGCTTTGTAATAGACTTAACTGAGGTAGCAAAAATTGCAATCCCTTCCTTCATTGCCTTTTATGTTCTGTGGAGGCAATTAATACGAAACAGGCAAATGCAAGCCGAAGGAACCTTTTTTAGTTTATTGAATTCCATAAGGAGCCTGGTCGCAAATACAGAAGGAAGTATTACACAGGCTAAAAGCGACGCATATTCAATGTACCCAGATAATAAAGGGAAAGGCGTTGAATATTTTTCAAAAGCAAATAATGAATTGCAAAATAGATTAATGAAAGCACTTGGAGATAAAATGGTTAATTTGGCTATTAGTGCGAATGAGAAAGACGCAAAAGGCGTAAGCGAAATACACCAAATGGCTAAAGACACCTACAATGATTTCTTCCGAGATCATATTGCTGAATTAGCCCATTATTACAGGTTTACTTTTAATGCGATTACTTTCGTAGATACCCATCCAGACATTCCGAAAAGAAAAAAGGAGCAATACATCAAATTCATTCAATCTCAAATGTCAGATAGTGAGCTTCAATTATTATATTACAACGGGATCGGACAGCATGGTAAAAAGTATTATGATCTTATTGAGAAGTATAATTTTCTCGAAAATATAACTACTTCAGGCAATAAGGGAATGATTGAATTTCTTGAAAATTTTTATCCTAAAAGTTCTTTTAGGCTTTAATTATTATTTTACGCCTATTAGTTCAAATATTAATTGACTACAAACTGTCTTTAACTTCTTTAATTTGTTGTCGCCGTTAATACCAAAGATGATATAAATTTCACCGGGGTTAATTAAGTGAGCACTTTTGTTTCGAGCCTTATTTAGCTTTTCGGCTGACTTAAACCATTCATCAGTGAATTTTGCTAATTGAATCTCTAAATCTTTATTAATGCTTTTATATTTTATTTTCTCCTCTTCGGGCATATCTAAATAAACCATTGGTCTTGTTTCGCCTTTGTCCTTAAAAAAAGCATCAGTTAACAGTTCGATATCTTTAAAAATATTTGGGTTATTTTCCCTGATATACATTATAAGTTCCCATGATCCGCCGTAGGTGATTTGATGTCTAACAGCAGGCTTAATTTCTTTCAGTTTGTCTTGGGATTTTTTGAACTTTTTAAGAAACTCAACGCATTCCATGAAACTTTTTGGAAGTAATGAATATTTCAAATCACAATCTTCACGAGAATGTTTTTTTAATTCTAATAATGTCATTATAGCATCCCGAATTATAAAGTCGATCAGAAGCCATGTTTCTATTATAACAATACGAGTATTTTTTTGATTCTTTATCTCCTTTATTGTTCCTTTTGTAAGATCAATAAGGTCTGTCATTTCTTCAAGACGATGATATGCAAACGGAAATTTATTATGGTCTATATTGTCTTTGCGTTTTCTCGTCATAGCTTGCTATTGATTTTAGGATTTCTTTCCCTTTTGTTCGCTTATTTCTTTATCAATAAGGGTTATGATGCCGTACAAAATTTCACGCACCGTTTTACGATCATTGTACGTAAGTTCACCCTGACCTTTGAGATTTGTTTTTAACCGAAGTGTATCGGGACTGTAACCTGTAAGCAGTGAGAAAGCCTCACCTGCGGTTTTATATGTAAGTATAGTATCGTCTTTAATAATAACCCTTGATTCTTTTAACAGGTTTATTAAATAAGCAGTTTGTGCAAGGTTCAAAGAAGTTATGTTGTCGCCCGAATCCCGTTTTACCCTTGCTTTTTTGGTGGAGGTTTCTGTTCCTGATAGATTTTGATTTTTTTGTTTAACACTAATCCATTCGTTAGCGGTTGTAATAGTATCAGGCTTTAAAAGATGTTCGTACCTTCTAAAAATAAGTTGTAAAGCCCTGAAACATTTTTCGGTATCATTATCATAACTGTTCTCCAAATGATAATTTAAGAATTCATCTAAGTTTAGTATATCAATATGACTTAGTTTACACGCAAAGAAAAAAGGAAAAAAAGGATCGGAGGATTCAATAACATCCATTCCCCATACATCATAATAAACCTGTTCCCGTTTCTTTCCTCTCTGCATTATCATGCCGGGAATAAACTCATGCTTCTTCATTTTTAGAATTTCTCCGAAATTTTTTGTGGTGCTATATCTCGCCATTATTTCATCTTGAAATAAATGTTTACCCTGATGATTTAACCACATAGCGGCTGTGTGAGTGTATAACTCATATCTTTTTTCATCCATTGATCTGCTTTCGCCGGCAGAAATGTGATTCAAAACCAATTCGTAATTTTCCTTGTTTTCCATAATACAAATTTAATCAATTTGTTATCTATTCAAATTTTCATTGTCAATTATAAAAAAATTTATAGTTCAATTTAATTTACAAAAAAACTTTCGTTTTAGCAAGTAGGTTGGATTTCTATTCACAACTAAATTTTCTTGACATTGTTTTTCTTATCATATATTTGATGAAAATTAAAGCCATGAATTATGCAACTCAAATTGTAGTTAGAACTTTCCATAACAGTATTGAAATTGGAAAATCCTATTATGAAAAGCACAACCTTTCTCGAACATATCCGAGTAAGGAAAAAGTAGAAGAAAAATTGGCGGAGTGTCGTCAAAGAATTGAAAAGGAGGCAGAAACAGGTAAATATCCTGTTTTTTATATTGATATTGATGAAAACGGCATTCATGTGAATGAAGGCAAACCACTATATCCAATAAAAAAAGTGCCGGATTTACTTTAAGAATAAATTTATAATCATAAAAAAAGCCCTGAATACATTTCAGGGCTTTTTATAATTTAAAATTAAGCGGCTTTTACTGATTTTAAATTCAATTTCGGTAAAGCCTTTACCGCTGATTTTTTTCTGCTATCCCGAACGTGCGCATAAATTTGCGTGGCACTTATGGTCTTATGACCTAATAATTTTGATACAGTCCATAAATCCGCATCGGGACTATTCTCCAAAATGTTTGTTGCGAAGGTATGCCTTCCTGTATGGAAGTGAATCCGCTTTTTGTCGATTCCTGCTACCTCTGCCCATTTTTTCAAACTGTACCAAACTTGTTTGTGGCGGGTTTCTCTTACTGGATCAACTTCCTTAACAAGTGGGAACACAAATAAACTTCTTTCGTTGTTTTCTTCCTGTTCTCTTTTGCGTTCCTTCAAAATCTCAACAGCTCCGTCCGTTAATGGCAGGTATTCTATATCTTCTGTTTTTTCCTGCTCAAAATAAATAAACCATTCTTCTTTATTGTCTATTTTTTTGGTAATTATTTCCGACCACTTTAACGGGTTTACATCACTCCAGCGAAGCCCCGTAAAACAGGAGAAAAAATAAGCCTGTTTGTATTGCGGTTCTATATTGCAGGGCGTGTCCGCTAAGCGCTGTAATTCTTCAAACGTAAAAGCATTTCTGTAAACGGGCTTTTGTCTTAATCTCTCATGGCGAGGAATTTTACGGAAAGGGTTTACATATATGATCCCTTTTCGTACCGCTTCTTCCAATGCTGTAAAGAGGTTCTTTAAATAGTCAACCGTTGTATTTACGCTTACTTTGGATTGCATATACTTACTAAAGTCTTTAATCCAATCGGGCGTAATGGCTGTAAACGGTAAAGTTTTTCCATTTAAAAAACTTTCAAGATGTTTCAGGGTTTTTTTATTGTTCTTATAATTTTGGCTTCTTCCTTCAATGTAGTTCTTAAACCACACCGCAAAGTCCGCTTTGCGTTTTGATTTATCGACAAGCCCGTTATCCTGAACAATTAATTCATTTTCCCGTTTTACTTTTATTTCATTTGCCAACCGCTTTTTTTCTTTGTCGCTTTCAGTTGGTTTGTTTTTGTTGATATGAATATCTAAGAATTCATACCATCTTTTTTTGTTGTGGTAAATATCCAAGTAATAGGATATTTGTCCGTTACTCATTTTCTTTTCTCTTAATTGCACTCCCATAATTTTAGGGTTTTAAAGGGTTAATAAATAAGCCCAATACGCCCTACAACAAATTTCCCTATATAAAACGGGTAGTGTAGGGTTCTTGAACCTTCGTGCAATCCCTTGAAAGTTTGGGTAACATACGGGTAACAAAAAGCCTCCAAACGCCTCTAAAAGAACCTAAGCCAACCTACCCGCTTTCTCTTGTAACCCTCTGATAATTTGGGTATCTTTATACCTAATGGATTTTTACTTTAGTTTATTGAGGTCACAAAATGTGACCTCAAGATTTCAGCCTCATTTTCAGTCAGTTCAAACATAAAATCGTCAGGAAAACGACTTGGGTTCCTTTTTACTGATTGTTTCAGAGCCTTGGTTTCCACACCATAAAGCTCTGCAAGATCGCTGTCCAACATTACTTTTTGCCCTCTTATTAATAAGATTTTATTCATTACCGTCTCATCCGGTAATACCGACCCGTTCTCCTTCTTTGCCATCTCTTAAAATTTTGAGTAACAAAAATAATCAGGCTGTAATGGATTGATGGCTATAAATTGTAGCAATTTGCATGAATTACAAATCTGTATGTATCTGTTCACCGGAATCCCATAGGGATTCAATGTCGGTAATAAATCAGCTGACTTTGTTTTCCGCCGCTCGTCCCTGCATGCAGGGACGAGCGGCGAGGGTTGGTGCGTTGGACTTGATGTTACCAACATATAGTCCCTACGGGACTAAGAACCGAAATGTAATTAAATGAAAAAATTATTTCTTTTCAAACACCACAAAACAATAATCCCCAATCTCGCTATCGTACTTCTTCTTAACTGATTCAAATTTTCCCGAATCAATATCAGCGCGCAACTGTTTTAACCCTGCCTCAACTTCTTCTTTATTGGTTAGGAGAGCAAATGTGGAGATGCCTTTTCTTACATTTTGATTAAAATATAATTCAGGGTTGTGTTTCCCGGATTGGAGGAAGAGATCTTTTAGGTCTTCTTTTACAAAATAATTTTCCTGTTCAATGAAATGAAAACCCGCATCATGACTGCATTGTTTCAATTTATCAAGCGTAGGAAGGCCTAACGAAGATTCATAGATGATCTTTGGAAAATAATGCATGAGCCAATAATTTTGTGTTTGTTCAGGAAGAGAGGTAAAGAAGACGAGACGACTCTTTGGTTTTAATACACGGAATAATTCTTTGAACCCTTGTCCTACGTTTTTCCAGTGATGAAGCGTTAAACTTCCTAAGGCACCATCAAAACTTTCATCTTTGCAGGGGATGTTCTCGGCTGTTCCCTGTAACCAGTTAATTATTTTTGATTTTTGTCGGGCTTCATTCAACATCACTTCCGAAGGATCAACACCTGTAAACTGCAATCCTTTTTTCTCTAAAACCGTTGTGTAATTTCCGGTTCCGCAGCCAATATCTAAATACTGTTTTCCTTTTTCTCCTCCCAACAATGCAAACATCCGCTCTGATAAATAAGAATCCGCCTGACGAGTGCTGTTATAGCCGATGCCTATGTTGTTGTAGGAGGGTTGCATGGAATAAGTCTTTTAATCAAACTTTATGAATTCTAACGACTAATTTTATATATTCTGTAAACCAATATTCTGTTAATTCTTCGAGAGACTGAACTTGAGAATCTAATTCATAGTAAGAGTTTTCAGACATTATTTTGGGATAAAACAATGGGGCATCATCTGAAACAGGAATGACTTTTGACCAACCCCATATTTCATTTGGATTAAAATTGCAACGGTAATCTTGTGTAAAATAAATTAGATCTGTATTGCTTTTTTTTTCTTCGGAAATTGTAAAGCGCAAAATAAAACATTGCGAAGTATTACCATTATCTGAACCTATAAAAGAAATTGTAATGTATACTTTACCTAGATATAAAGTGTTTTCAAAAACCGAATCATTATTAAAACCTAAAGAAACATGATTCAAATAATGAAGATTTTCTATAGCTTTTTGTACGTATGGAAGAAAGAGAGATTTAGATCTTCTAAATTCAGACATAACAAAATCGTATGATTCTTTCGTCACTAAACTCCTATAATGAGAATTTTTTTCATCTCGTCTTGTTCTTGCATCAATTAAATATTCTTCATAAGTTTTTGGTTCTAATTCGCCACCTTTTTCCTGTACTTTATATAGTATAAGGTCGGCTATATCTTTTGTTTCCATTTGTGAATTTATGTATTGCATGTATGGTGGATACCAAATAGGACTTGTTTTGTCTCTTTTTACTAACAAGCAAAATTCTGGACCTTCGGCAAGAAAACGACTTTCTATAGCGGATTTTTCAATCCTAGTCCAGTGCGTTTCTCCATAACCTTCCCGATGAATTAACGCAATTATTCTTGCATCTTCTTTGAAGACTTTGGAAAAAATACTAATTCCATTTTTCCCCGTTAACTCTTTTTGATTATGGGGGTACAGAAAAATATTCAATTTATAATGATTTAAAATCTCAAATAAATCTTTAGCAAAATCTAAATCTTCATGTTTTAAGGAAAACGCAATGTCGTATTTGTATTTTTTCATAATTTCTTTCGACAAAAAAGCCCCTCAAGTTCTTGAGAGGCTTTTATATTGAGTTTTTTGTTTTTCTTTTCTATCAATCAGTGGTTTCGACCACTTCGACGAGCTCAGTGACCGCAACCACCGTCTTTTCAATCACGCGGTGCCTGAGCAGCCTGTGTGTTTTGCCTGTGCGAGTCGAAGGCACCATTAAGATCCACACGCTTCACATGCATCCGGGTTATCCAGGGAGCAGGTGAGTTGTGCTTGTATCTCTTCTTCAGTTAAAATGTGTGTCTGGCCGCGTTCTACTAATAAAGCATCTTCGTTGCCTAATACTACTACATTCGTTTTATCTAACGCGCCCTGGTCAACAGTGAACTTAATAGCATCAGCTGCAGCTTTAGTACGTAAGTAATACATTCCTGTTTTCAATCCTTTTTTCCAGGCGTAGAAGTGAGCTGAACTCATCTTCGCGAAGTTCGCATCCTGGATGAATAAATTCAAAGATTGTGATTGGTCAATGAATGCACCGCGGTCAGCAGCCATATCAATGATAGTACGTTGTTTAATTTCCCAAACAGTTTTGTAGATCTCTTTTATGTTAGCAGGTACTGCCGCGATATTTTGTACCGAACCGTTAGCTGCAATGATCTCATTTTTCAAATTATCATTCCAGATTCCTAACTTAACTAAGTCACGTAATAAATGTTTGTTCACTACAACGAACTCTCCGCTTAATACACGGCGGGTGTAAATGTTGCTGGTGTATGGCTCAAAACATTCGTTGTTACCTAAGATCTGTGAAGTACTTGCAGTTGGCATTGGTGCTAACATTAATGAGTTGCGTACGCCGTGCTTTTTAATTTCTTCACGTAACACATCCCACTCCCAGCGAGAGCTTGGCGTAACATTCCACATATCTTGCTGGAAAATACCCTGAGATATAGGAGAGCCGGGGAATGTTTCGTAAGGACCGTCAATTTTTGCTAAGTCTTTACTTGCAGTTAACGATGCGTAGTAAATAGTTTCAAAGATCTCGGTATTTAATTTTTTAGCCTCTTCGCTTTCGAAAGGGTAACGCATTAAAATAAATGCATCCGCTAAACCTTGTACACCTAAACCAATAGGACGGTGACGCATATTCGATTTGCGCGCTTCCGGGATCGGATAGTAGTTACGGTCGATGATCTTGTTTAAGTTCTTGGTTGCCGTATAGGTTACTTCAAATAATTTCTGGTGATCGAAAGTTCCTGTTTTCTCATCCACGAAACGAGGAAGAGCAAGGGACGCTAAATTACAAACCGCTACTTCATCAGCGCTTGTGTACTCTATGATCTCAGTACATAAGTTAGAAGATTTGATAGTACCCAAATTCTTTTGGTTCGATTTTGAGTTAGCCGCGTCTTTAAATAACATGTAAGGATTTCCGGTCTCAATTTGTGAATTGATGATCTCAGCCCACAGGTCGCGTGCTTTAATTTGTTTACGGAATTTTCCTTCAGCTTCGTATTTAGTATATAGTTTTTCAAATTCTTCGCTGTGGCAATCGCTTAAGCCCGGGCATTCGTTCGGACACATTAAACTCCATTCGCCTTCTGCTTCTACACGTTTCATGAAAAGATCCGGGATCCAAAGTGCAGTGAAAAGATCACGTGCGCGCATTTCTTCTTTACCATGATTTTTACGGATATCTAAGAAATCAAAAATATCAGCATGCCATGGCTCTAAGTAAACAGCGATGGAACCTTTACGTTTTCCTCCGCCCTGGTCAACGTAACGTGCAGTTTCGTTGTACACTTTTAGCATCGGGATAATTCCGTTTGATGTACCGTTAGTTCCTTTAATGTAAGAACCTGTTGCGCGTACATTGTGAATGCTGATACCGATACCGCCTGCAGACTGAGAAATTTTAGCGCAGTTCTTTAATGTATCGTAAATGCCATCGATGCTGTCTTCTTTCACTTGTAATAGGAAACAAGAACTCATTTGTGGTTTTGGTGTACCTGCATTGAATAAAGTAGGCGTAGCGTGTGTGAACCAGCGCTCGCTCATTAAATTATAAGTTTCTATAGCAGCAGCAATGTCTTCTTTATGAATACCAACAGATACACGCATTAACATATGCTGTGGGCGTTCAGCAACCTGTCCGTACATTTTTAATAAGTAAGAGCGCTCTAAAGTTTTAAAACCAAAATAGTCGTAACCGAAATCACGGTCGTAAATAATAGAAGAGTCTAAAAGGTGTGCGTTCTTCTGAACGATCTCATATACATCATCAGCTATTAACTGGGCGCGTAAGTTTGTTTTAGGGTCGATGTAATTGAAAAGAGCTTCAACTGTTTTAGAGAAAGACTTGATCGTATTCTTATGTAAGTTACTTACAGCGATACGGGATGCTAACTGGGCGTAATCGGGATGGCGTGATGTTAATCCCGCTGCAGTTTCCGCTGCAAGGTTATCCAGCTGACTGGTAGTTACACCATCAAATACCCCATCGATCACTTTTTTAGCGACCTGGATCGGATCTACATGTGTTGGTTCTAAGCCGTAGCTTAATTTTTGAATACGGGCAGTGATCTTATCGAATTTCACTGATTCCCTTGTGCCATCTCTTTTAATTACAAACATAACGCCATTTTGTTTTTAACCTCTTATACGATTTGAGTGTCGTATAGGAGTGAAGTTTTTTAAATTAGTTCCTTTTATTTAACTCTTTTTGGAAAGAACAAGTTATAACCTTAATCCCCGTTTTTTCCCGGCCCGCGAAATCGTTATTAACAATTAAGCGGTTAATTATTTTAAATTTTCTGAGGCTAGAACTCCCATACCCGTTTTACACGAGTTTAAACATTGTTGTTCAATAGTTTAATCGGGAATTTTAGCCGACGAAGATCTGGTTAAAAATCTTCGTCCAGCTTAAATACATTATTTTCCGCATCCTTGCCCATAACGCCGGCCTTTTGGTATTCAGCCACACGTTTTTCGAAGAAATTGGTTTTCCCCTGTAACGAGATCATTTCCATGAAATCGAACGGGTTCGAAGCATTATAGAACTTGCTGCAGCCAAGCGCTACTAATAAGCGGTCGGCAACAAACTCTATATATTGGCACATCAGGTCAGCGTTCATACCAATTAACTTAACCGGTATAGCGTCTGACACGAATTCTTTTTCAATTGCTACAGCGTCAGTGATAATTTTGGTCACTTGTTCCTTTGGCAATTGGTTTTTAATATATTGTGTATATAATAAGCACGCGAAGTCACAATGTAAACCTTCGTCACGGCTTATTAACTCATTACTGAATGATAATCCCGGCATCAAACCTCTTTTCTTCAACCAGAAGATAGAGCAGAATGAACCCGAGAAGAAAATTCCTTCAACCGCTGCAAAAGCAATTAAGCGCTCAGCAAAAGTTCCGTTATTGATCCATTTGATAGCCCAGTCAGCTTTCTTACCCACACATGGTACGGTATCTACTGCATGGAACAATTTATCCTTTTCTACAGGGTCTTTAATATAAGTGTCTATTAATAAAGAATAGGTCTCAGAGTGGATGTTCTCCATCATTACCTGGAAACCATAGAAGCAACGTGCTTCAGGCGATTGCACTTCATTAAGGAAGTTGATCGCTAAGTTTTCATTCACTATACCATCACTAGCTGCAAAGAATGCCAATACGTGCTTAATAAAATGACGTTCATTGTCGTTTAATTTATTAGCCCAGTCAGTTTGATCAGAAGCTAAGTCAATTTCTTCAGCTGTCCAGAAACTGGCTTCAGCTTTTTTATACATTTCCCAAATGTCTTTGTGTTTGATCGGGAAAAGGACAAAGCGGTCTTTGTTTTCGGCGAGGATGGGTTCGGTCATAGTAACGTGTAGTATGTAAGGTTAATTAATAGTCTGTTTTATTCATTTTTAGTACATGCAAATATTGGAAATTAAGAACGTAAAAGCCCGACAAACAAATTAACAAGTTGGGCTACTTTTAAACATTATAAAATAGTTGGGAAAATGTTGAAAAACTCGGAAACCCGCGTCGTTACAGGGAAATAAAAAAAAGTAAAAAATTTATGGAGATTCTATTTTGATGTAAAGAATATTTTTTTAAGTACATTATGGAAACTTTGAAACAAGGACATCTTAATATAAGTTAAAACGAAAATCAACAAAAGGTTACTAAATTTTAAAAAGGGTATAAATGATCAGAAAGCTTAAAACCAAACCTATGAGAACCATTAATAAGACCTTAATAACGGCTACAGCCATTTTAATGATAGCCTGTGGTGGCGAAAGAATGGAAAAGAATGCCGAAGCGCCGGGGTATAATAATTATATATCAACAAACGATGATGTGTCAAAGGCAACAGGCGGTGATGAAGGTAAAGATCTGGAAGCTAGCAATCCAACTCAGGAAAATGACAAAACAGCCACAGCGCCGGTTCCGATGGAAAAAAAACTCATCAAAAATGGTGAGGTCGGATTCCAGGTTAGCAGCCTGTCAGCCACCAAACAAAAGATCGAAGCTGCATTAAAAGCGAATGGCGGTTATATCTCAAAAGAGAACAGTTATGATTACAGTAACAACCCAACCGATGAATTGATCGTGAGGGTTCCGGCCAAAGACTTCGATAAATTTTTGGCGGACGTATTAAATGGCGTAGAAAAAGTAGATTATAAGCGTGTTGATATTGAAGATGTGACCGAACAGTTCGTGGATATTGAAGCCAGATTAAAAACAAAGCGCCAGTTAGAAGCGAAATATTCTGAGTTACTGACCAAGGCCACTAATATGGATGACATCTTAAAGATCAACAAAGAAATGGAGATCATCCGTGAGGATATTGAATCAGCAGAAGGGCGGTTGAAATATTTAAGTAACCAGGTTGGCTATAGTACTTTGAAAATTAATTACTACGAGCATAAAGCAACCTCGGGATTTAACTTTGGCGGGAAATTAGGAAATGCTTTAAAAGATGGCTCGACCGGATTTTTATGGTTCTTAATTATAATGGTGCAATTATGGCCGCTTTGGTTAATGGCCGGATTGATCTGGTGGTTTATTATATTTTTGATCAGAAGAAATAGAAAGAAAAAGCATTCGTAAAAAAACCCTCCCCGCAAGCGGTACTCCCCACTGAAAAAGGGGCAGAAATTTTCTTGTTGCAAAATAAATTTATGTACACGAAATATTTTCTCCCCTTTTTCCAAGGGGAGAACGTCTGATATTCCGATTTATCGGAATCAGGCGAGAGGGGTTTTAACGACAAGCTGAATTGAAACTAAACCTTACTCAACTTATAAGCCTTCACTAATTCATTGAACCACTCCTTACCATATTTGGTGATCAACGGATCTTTCAGGAATTGAAAAACAGGAACGTTTAATTTAGCGCCGCATTCGCAAGCAGGTTTGCAGATATTCCATTTATGATAATTAACAGCGTCGTAATTTTTGTGTTTGGTGATGCGGACAGGATATAAATAACAGGAGATCGGTTTTTTCCATTTCACTTTGCCTTCGTTATAAGCTTGTTCGATAGCGCACTTCGCGATTTTCTTTTCATCGAAAAAAACAAAAGCACATTCAGCGCCTTCACTAACCAGTGTTGTTGTGTAATCACCATCGCTGTCTTTTACCCAAGGACCATTTTTGTCAACAGCTTTAATTCCTTTTTTGGTCATGTACGGTTTTACTTTCTCAACAACACTTTCCAAAGTTTCTAATTCGTCTTCATCCAAAGGCGCACCACTGTCTCCGGCAACACAACATTCACCTTTACAGGCGTTGAGGTCGCACACGAATTTTTTTTCGAGGAGGTCTTCTGATACTAATGTATTTTTGATCGCGATCATTTGGTGCGCAAATTTACGATTAAAAAAGCGCTTAATTTACGGCTGTTAAAATTTAAACTATAAATTTGTGATAAATGCCGATTGAGATCATAACCGGCCTTAGTAATAAGGGATTCATTGAGAAATACGCTAAGCCGGGATGTATTGGTTTAGTGGGTGCAGATTCACCTATCGATAATTCCATTAAGAAAATGCAGAAATACATTACTTCCGATGGCAAAAGCAGTTTATGGTCGCACGCATTTATTTACAGCAGTAAACGTCACGACGGGCATTGGTGGATAATTGAATCAGATCTGGAGTTCCATACTAAACAAATAAAATTAGGCGTCCAGGAGAACCGTGCTGAAAAGTATTTTGATGAGAAACATTTTCCAAATTTGTCCATACTTGATCTTGGTTTGGATGAACAAAAACAAAACGTTGTGTTAGGTGAAGCGCTTCATTTGGTAAATGCAAGAACTGAATATTCCATCCGCGAAGTATTTGGTGCTCTATACACTTTACTAAAGAAAGAGAGCAGGGGCAGTGAGAATAAAATGGCCAGGGAAAATTCCTTGTTCTGTTCAGCAATGGTCCAACATTGTTACTCTAAACTCGGGTTAGTTTTAGGCGAAGGCGTTTCTTTAAAACAATTAGCGCCTGAAGATATCGCCGCAACAAAAATTCCGCACACGCAATACAGGATAATCAGAAAATAACAGAAAGTCACGCTGCCTGCCGGAGGCATTTACAGCATCTCAAAAAATCCCGATGCAATCAGGTTTTTTTGCCTGTTAAACGCCCTAAACTTTTAACAATGTATTTCTCAGTTGGCAAATGAGCGCGCTGGATCCGTTTAGCGTATTTGATGCTATCGAGGATCTCTTTTTGTTTTTCCACTACAATTTCTTTTTGATGCTCAACAATTTCTTTTTGTTTTTCTACTTCCAGTTTTTGCTCAGTAATAATTTTGTTCTTGCGTTTATTGGCCTGGAGACTTTTAAAGATAACACCAGCCAATACTAAAGTTAAAAGCAAAATTGCTGAAACACTATAGATCACCATCCGTTGTTTTCTTTGTTCTTCAGCGTCAATCGCATTCTTGATCTTTTGTTCAGTTTTCAGGTCATTTTCTTTTTGATCAAACTCGTACTGCATTGATTTCAGGGCTGCTTCACGTTTGCGTTCATCTTCAAATAAACTGTCTTTTAATATAAGGTATGCTTCTAATTCGGCCAGGGCTTTCTCAGGTTTACCCAGTCCTTTATATATATCAACTAAATTATTTTGTATTTCGTTATAGGTAGCAAGATCCTGAACTTTATTACTTATCTCTTTCGCTATTGTTATGACCTCTAAGGCCTTTTTGTAGTTCTTTTGTTTTAGGGATACCTGTGCAAGTTTAGTAAGCGTGACTGCTTCAGCCTGAATATTGCCTATTTCTTTTTTGATCTTTAAAGCTTTATTAAAATCAATTTCTGCAAGGAGGTATTGACCTTGTTCTAAATGAATAGCACCGATTATATCATACGATTCGGCTATACCCGCCGGATTGTTATTTTCTTCTTCTATTGCCAGGCTTTTCTTTTGGTAAGTCATAGCTGAACCGTAATTTTTCTCGTGTAAAAAATTTGAACTGAGATTACTTAATGCCATGGCTTGCCCCCAACTTATTCTGAGCCGTTCATATAATTTCAATGCGCGGAAATGATAATGGCTCGAACGTTTATAATCACCCATTTGCGAATACACCGCCCCGATATTCAGGAAAGAAATACCTTCATCTATATCTTCTTCGGCTTGACGTATCTTCAATGATCTGAAATGAAAATCCAGTGAGTGTGAATAATCCGCAAGTCCGTAATACACTGTTCCCATCGAAGAATAGAGACTTGCGATCAGGATCTGTTGATTTTTCGGTGCGATCAAAAGTCCTTTATTTAACCAATTCAAAGCTGTACTGTATTCACCTTTCATATAATAAGCATTACCTATCGTCATGCAAGCCGCGCCTTGCCAGGTGTGGTCTTTCTTTTTTTCGGCGAGGGAATGATATTCAAAAGCAAGCTTTAGTGTGGAATCCGGGTAATTATAAACTAATTCGTTAGCAATGTTATGCGCGGCAGAAAAACGGATCGAGTCGGGCAATAAAGTATTATTATAGACCTTATAAAGCGAATCGGCCTGTGAGAACAAAAATGAACTGCCAAAGAAATGAAGGATCAGGAATAGCTTTTTCATGAATAAACCTAAATGTAACAAAAAATTTCAGAACATAATTCATAACTTCGGAGTGTGAAAAAGGTTTTTATATACGGTACAGTTCTGGGTTTTTTGATCCTGGGTTTGAAATTTGCTGAATATCGGTTTCTTATCAAAAGCAATTCTTTCGAAGTGTATGCCGGCTTGATCGCAATATTATTTGCGATCGTGGGAATTTGGGGCGGATCTAAGTTTGTAAAGAAAAAAGAAATATTGGTTGTGAAAGAAGTTCTGGTTCAGCCAACAGAAAATTTCAGTGTGAATGAAAATAACCTGAAACAATTAGGCATTAGTAAACGTGAGCACGATGTGCTGATGTTGATGGCACAGGGTTTAAGTAACCAGGAAGTTGCCGATAAATTATTCGTTTCCTTAAATACCGTAAAGACCCACTCTTCAAAATTATTTGAGAAATTAAATGTGCAGCGTCGTACCCAAGCCGTTCAGGAAGCCAAAAAATTAGGACTTGTTCCTTAACTTTTGGGTGATTATCTCCCTTTTAAATCCAAAATCATACTAAAGTATGAGCTGAAACGCAGCTTGTTACTATAGTTTTGCAGCACAAATAAAAAAATAATTAATTTTAAAAAAACACCATCATGAAAAAAGTAGTACTTACATTCGGTTTATTAAGCGGTGCGCTTCCAATCACAGTTATGTTATTAGGCCTGGTCTTCACAGGTGGGGGCGCTCATGGAAGCGGTTCCCTGATATTAGGGTGGACGGTTATTTTGTTGTCATCATTATTTATTTTCTTTGGCATAAAAAGTTACCGGGATAATTATAATAATGGCGTTATTTCTTTTGGAAAAGCATTCCAGGTAGGAATACTCATCACCTTGATCTCTGCCGTTTTATACACTATAGTCTGGGAGATCGCATTTTTTAATTTCATGAATGATATGATGGATGGATGGTTTGCCGCTGAAGCGGAAAGACTAAGAACATCCGGTGCTTCACAAGCTGAGATCCAGGGTTCACTTGATATGGCGGTCAAGTATAAAACAAATCCATTATATAATGCTATGTTCACCATTCTGGAGCCAACTACAGTAACCGTTCCAATGACATTGATCGCTTCTTTAGTAATGAAACGCAAAACAAAAAAAGAAGAAGCGATAGCGTAATTTTCTTATCGAAGACATGTGTCATTCTGCTCGCGAAAGCGTATGCAGAGTCTCGAAAAAAGTCAATCAACACGAACCTGTCATTCTACTCACAAAAGCGCATGCAGGATCTCAAAAAAAGCCACCGGAAAAGTGGCTTTTTTTGGCTTGCACAGATACCTTAAATGTGGTATATTTGTATAGGATTTAGATTAAGTCTAAATAAGAATAGAGTATAAATTATTGATTTTTAAATAGTTATAAAATGATAACAGTTTCAGAAAACGCGAAACAACACGCTTTGGAATTAATGAAAGCGGAGAACAAACCGGAAGGCTCTTTTATACGCGTTGGAGTTGAAGGCGGAGGTTGTTCAGGCTTGTCGTACATGCTCGAATTTGATGATAAAATGCGCGAAGGCGATCAGGCTTTTGAAGATAAAGGAATTAAGATCGTTGTCGACCGCAAAAGTTTTTTATACCTCGTTGGAACAGAATTAGAATATTCAGGCGGATTGAACGGAAAAGGTTTTGTTTTCAAAAATCCTAACGCATCAAGAACTTGCGGATGCGGAGAAAGTTTCTCAGTATAATAATTCAAAATTTAATCTTTGAATTTTTGAATCTTAAATTTTGAATTAAAAAATGGCTAACGAGATCTTAAAAGAACATATTGATAACGAATATAAATTCGGATTTGTTACAGACATTGAAGCGGATACCGCGCCGAAAGGTTTGAACGAAGACATTGTTCGTTTCATTTCTAAAAAGAAAAATGAACCGGAATGGTTGTTGGAATACAGGTTAAAAGCTTACCGTCACTGGCAAACTTTAACTGAACCGCATTGGGCACATGTTACCTATCCGAAACCTGATTTCCAGGATATCATTTATTATTCTGCACCAAAAGTAAAACCCACACTCGAAAGTTTAGACCAGGTAGATCCTGAACTTCTAAAAACATTCGAGAAACTTGGAATTTCACTCGAAGAACAAAAACGTTTGACCGGCGTGCAAAGTAATATTGCCGTGGATGCAGTGTTCGATAGCGTCTCCGTAAAAACAACTTTCCGCGAAACACTTGCTGAGAAAGGCGTGATCTTCTGCTCATTCAGCGAAGCTGTTCAGGAACATCCTGAATTAATAAAAAAATACATGGGCATGGTTGTGCCTCATACTGATAATTTTTATGCAGCACTTAACGCAGCAGTTTTCAGTGATGGTTCTTTCTGTTATATTCCAAAAGGCGTTCGCTGTCCAATGGAATTATCAACTTACTTCCGTATCAATGCATCCGGCACCGGGCAATTTGAAAGAACATTAATTGTTGCAGATGAAGATTCTTATGTTTCTTATTTAGAAGGTTGTACTGCTCCCGCGCGTGATGAAAATCAATTGCACGCGGCAGTTGTAGAAATTGTCACTCACAAAAATGCTGAAGTAAAATACAGTACCGTTCAAAACTGGTATCCCGGTGATAAAGACGGTAAAGGCGGCGTATTTAATTTTGTAACTAAACGCGGCATTTGTTTAGAAGATAACTCTAAAATCAGCTGGACGCAAGTTGAAACCGGTTCTGCTGTTACATGGAAATATCCTTCAGTAATTTTAAAGGGCGATAACAGTGTTGGTGAATTTTATTCTGTTGCGGTAACAAACAATTACCAGCAGGCTGATACAGGAACAAAAATGATCCACATCGGAAAGAACACACGCTCCACCATTATCTCAAAAGGAATTTCTGCAGGTTTCAGTAATAACAGTTACCGAGGTTTAGTACAGATCCGTAAAGGCGCACATAACTCCCGTAACTTTTCACAATGCGATAGTTTATTGATGAGCGATAAATGCGGAGCACATACTTTTCCTTATATCGAAATAAAAGATAAATCAGCGATCGTTGAACACGAAGCAACAACAAGTAAAATTGGCGAAGACCAAATTTTCTATTGCAAACAACGCGGTATCGATACTGAAAAAGCGATAGGACTGATCGTAAATGGTTACTGTAAAGAGGTATTGAATAAACTTCCAATGGAATTCGCGGTGGAAGCACAAAAATTACTGGCGATAAGCCTGGAAGGAAGTGTAGGATAAAATCTTATTATGCTAACCTCGCAAAATAATCTTTCAAGATACACTCTCATCTTTACCTGCTTTATCAGCTTACTGGTGATCTGGTTTTTTGTATGGAGAACAGGCGCTGCAGGTTACCATACTGTTGTTGACGGCGACGGTAAAGATTATTACTCTTATTTAATGGCCATTTTCATTGATAAAAATCTCGGGCACCAGGATACAACGCCGTGGTATGTGATCCAAACACCAACCGGAACTATCAATGTACATACTGTTGGCGTTTCATTATTGTTGTTACCTTTCTTTTTACTTGGATATGCATGGGCTTCATTAGGCGGTTATGAAATAAATGGCTTAAGCGGCCCGTTCGAGAAAATGATAAGCATCGGCGCTTTATTCTATGCTATGCTTGGTTTGTACTTCATCCGTAAATTACTCCAGAAATTGAATATTAAAGATCACATCATTGCGGTAGTTCTTCTCTTGATTTTCTTCGGCACACATCTTTTAAATTATAGTTTGAATGAGCCGGCTATGTCGCATGTATATTCATTTGCTTTAGTCTCAGCATTCTTCTATTATTCTTACCAGGTATTTAATTCAGGAGAAAGGAAATATTTTGTACTTGCTGCATTTATGTTGGCGCTTGTAACGCTTGTTCGTCCAATTAATTTAATAGTGTTAGGGATTATTCCTTTCTGGTCGAATTCCCTAAGGGATTTTATTGAACGTATGCGCGTTGTGTTCTTTAAAAAAACCGTGACCATGATAATTGCCGGTGCGGTTTTCAAACTAACGATTTTAATCCAGGGTTTTGTTTGGCTGGCGCAGAATGGAAAAATGATGCAGTGGAGTTATAAAGACAACGGTTTATATTTCTTAAGTCCGAATACTTTAAAAATGTTATTTGGATTTAATGCAGGGTTTTTTATTTATACGCCGGTTTGTCTGTTGCTCATGTTAGGATTTATTCCGTTATTCAGGGAGAATACATATAAATTCTTCTCGCTATTTTTATTCCTGGCCTTCATTTTTTATTTATTCTCATGTCATTGGGCGTACACTTATTTCGACGGACTAAGTATCCGGCCGATGGTGGACATCATGCCGGTATTCGCGATTCTTGGTGCAAAATTAATTTCATCACTCGAAGGAAAAATAAAAGCAGTAACAGTTCCTGCATTAGGCCTTCTATTGGTTTTGAACTTGGTAACTTGTTACCAATATAAAGCGGGGATCTTACCCCCTGCAAGTATGAATTATGAAAAATTCAAATACATTTTCCTGAAGACAGATAAAAAATACGCCGGTGTTCTCGGAGGCTGCAATGATCTTTTACCTTACTCAAAACATCATCCTGAAAAAAGCTTCAGTTATGAAAGTCCACTTGGAGAGAAAGAAATATTTGATTATAACAATAAAGAATACGGTTTAGCTTACCAGGTTACTGCTGTGGGGTTCGATGCAACTAAAATATACGTGAAAGCGAGTTTGCAAAGACGGGAATCAACTGTTAATTCATCCGAAAAAGCATTAATTGTATTTAGTATAGAATCGGCAACCGGTGACAAAAAAAATACGCAGTATATTAAATTGAATGATACGCCATCATCGGAATGTGGAGAGTGGCAGCAGTGGAATTATAATGTAACAATGGACGGAGGTATTAGCGCCACCGACAAATTTGTAGTGTATGTATGGAACCGGGAAAAGAAAAAATTCCTTGTAAAGGATTTTAAAGTAGAGGTGTACGATTATAATTATAAAGAGTGACAGTAACCGAGAACATAACTAATAGAACAAAATATATTTTGTGGGCCTTATTGGGGCTTGTGATCTATTTTGTATTCTTTCACCGCCTGGGAACTTACCCTATCCGTACATGGGATGAATCAGTATATGCTGTTTATTCTTATGAGATGATGGAAAGTGGGAATTATATTGTTCCAACTTTAGGAGGCCAAGTAGATTATTTGAATGATAAGCCGCCGTTATTTTTCTGGAGCCAGATCTTAAGCATTAAATTATTCGGGTATAATGAATTTTCGGCACGGTTTCCTTCAGCAATGTTCGGGGCACTGACTGTATTGATGTTATTCTTATTCATAGTAAAACGTTTTTCTTTTTACTTAGGTTTATCCGTTGCCTTCGTATTAAGTTGTTCAGTTGGGTTTGTCACATTTCATTCATCACGTACAGGTGATATGGATACAATGTTATCTTTCGGGTTAACCGGTTCAGTTCTTTCTTTCGTTTCTTACCTGAAAGAACAAAAAATGAAGTATCTCGTTTGGTATTTTATTTTTGTTCTGTTCTCATTTTACACTAAAAGTGTTGTAGGATTGTTTTTTATACCTGCCCATCTGTTACTTCTTTTCATTTCAAAGCGTGAACTTTTAAAAGATCTGAAACTTTGGTTCGGACTTGTGGCAACTTTTGGATTGATCGCCGCTTATTTTGTGATCAGGGGAAAATACGAGCCGGGATATTTTTCACACTTCAGTTCTTACCTCGGAAAATTCAAAGGGCATTTTAATGATTCGCATGATAAGCCCTGGGATTTTTATATCAATAATTTATTCAACGAGCGCTTTTCAACTTTTATTTTGGCTGTAATTCCTTCTGCGATCTTAGTCTGGTTTGAAAGATCCCCTGAATTAAAACAGTTAATGGTTGTTGCATCGGTATCAGCTGCAGTTTTCTTTGCGATCATTTGTATCTCACCGACTAAATGTTATTGGTATGATGTGCCTTTATTCCCTATGCTTGCTATTCTTACAGGATATTTCATTTGGAAAGTGCTTGGTTTTGTCGACGGGCAAATTGAAGGCAGGGTTTCTATTTGCGTGCTTTTAGTGGTAGTTTTCTTTCCAGTAATTTATTACGCAGTCAAGAGATCTTATAACAATCAAATTCCGCAATCAGAAAGAAGAATAGAGATCCTTCATGAATTTTTTATGAATAAGGGAGCTGATTTTGCTAACCAAAAACTAAATGTGATCAGTGACAATTACATTTCGCCATTATTATTCTATAAGTACAAATTAGTGCAAAATAACACAGATCTTATCATCTGCAATACTAATGAACTACAAAGCGGTGATATGGTGGTCACCGGAAGTGATTCGGTAAAAACTATAATTGAAAAAAATCACGCAACAGAAATATCACAGATCTATAAACAAGCAACAGTATATAAAATAAAATGATAACAATTAAAAATCTACATGCCTCTATTGGCGACAAAGAAATTCTGAAAGGAATCAACCTGACAGTAAAAGCAGGAGAGGTGCATGCTATAATGGGGCCGAACGGTTCAGGAAAATCAACCTTATCAGGCGTTTTAGCGGGGAAAGAAGATTATGATGTGACTGAAGGTGAAGTGACTTTCAACGGAAAGGATTTTCTGGAACTTTCTCCGGAAGACCGCGCCCGCGAAGGATTATTCCTGGCATTTCAGTACCCGGTAGAAATTCCTGGCGTGAGCAACATCAACTTTTTGAAAACGGCTTTAAATGAGATCCGTGCTTATCGTGGCCAGGAAGAAATTTCCGCGAAAGATTTTTTAGCTCTTATAAAGGAGAAACAGAAGATCGTTGAACTCGACGCTAAATTAACAAACCGCAGCGTGAACGAAGGGTTCAGCGGTGGCGAGAAAAAACGTAACGAGATCTTCCAAATGGCGGTGTTAGAGCCAAAATTAGCGATCCTTGACGAAACAGACAGCGGTTTGGATATTGATGCATTGCGAATCGTTGCGAACGGCGTTAATAAATTGAAGTCGAAGGATAACGCAACTATTGTCATCACTCACTACCAGCGTTTATTGGATTATATCGTTCCTGATTTCGTTCACATTTTATACAATGGAAAAATTGTAAAATCGGGTGGTAAAGAATTGGCGCTTGAATTAGAAGCAAAAGGATACGATGAAATTAAGAAGCAATTTGAAGAAACAGTTTAATTTGTCGATTGACAATTTGATAATGAGACAATGATAGATACAAAGACAAATATCACACAAACGATTTTAGATGCATTAACTGCTTCCGGTAATAAGGTTGGCTATATGCCGGATGCTAAAGTGGTAGAGGCGATCCGTTATGTGGAAGAAAATGGAATTCCGAATAATAAGCATGAGGATTATAAATACTGTAATCTTGAAGCTGTTTTCAGAAAAGATTTTAAGGTGATCGGCAATAAATTTAATTCAGTAGCAAATGTTGATGTTCACAAATTGAAAAATGCGCATAATATTGTTGTTATTAACGGAGAGTACAACGAAAGTTTATCTGATAAGATCTCAGGAATTAAATTAAGCACTTTAGCGAATGCCGGTTCAGAATTAAAGGCACATATTACTAAGTATGCGAATGTAAATTCTGATGCAATGGTTGCTTTAAATACAGCTTTCTGTTCAGGTGGATTATTTATTAGTATAAGCGGTATCCGGGAAAAACCTATTCATATTATCAATGTAGTTTCAGCGAAGGAAAATGCAGTTATCAATCCCCGTCAGTTAATTATATTGGAGAAAAGTGCTGAAGTAACTCTGGTAGAAAGTTTTGTTTCTGAAAATAATTCAGGCAAAGTGTTCCAAAATCATTTATCAGAAGTAGTTTTGAATGAGAATTCTAAATTAAAGTCATACCGCTTGCAAAATGAAGATGAGAATTCTCATCAGGTAAATACAGTCCAGGTTGATGTGAGCCGTTACGCTAATTACAATACAAACACATTTACATTTAATGGCGCATTAGTTCGTAATAACTTGAATGCAGTACTATCCGGTGATCTTTGTGAATCGCATTTGAACGGTTTATTTATTAGCTCCGGAGCTAAATTAATTGATAACCATACTTTGGTCGATCATCAAAAACCAAACTGTGAAAGTAACGAATTGTATAAAGGTATCGCAAAGGATAAGTCGACAGGGATCTTTAACGGAAAGATCTATGTGCGGAAAGATGCACAAAAAACAAATGCATATCAAAGCAGTAAGAATATTTTGTTAAGTGAGGACGCAACTATCAACACCAAACCTCAATTGGAGATTTACGCCGATGATGTGAAATGTTCGCACGGAACATCAACAGGTAAAGTGGATGAAGCGGCTTTATTCTACCTGAAGTCAAGAGGTATTGGCGATGAAAATGCGAGGAAGCTGTTATTACAGGCTTTCGCACAGGAAGTGATAGATAAAATTGAAATTGAAGAATTACAGGAGAAAGTGATCAAATTATTTGAGAAAGCATTATAGTGTTCGATATAAATATCATACGTAAGGATTTCCCGATCCTTTCCAAAACAATAAATGGAAAGCCGCTGATCTATTTTGATAATGGTGCCACCACTCAAAAACCAAAAGCGGTAATTGATGCTCTTGTAAAGTATTACTCAGAACAAAACGCAAATATTCATCGGGGAGTTCATACTTTAAGCCGAGAAGCAACCATTTTATTTGAAGAAGCAAGAAAGAATGTCGCAAAATTCATCGGTGCTTCGGAAGAAGAACTTATTTTTACCGCAGGAACAACAGATGGCATTAATATTGTGGCTAGCGGATTAAATTTACCCGGAGGAAGCGAGATCATAGTTACAGAAATGGAGCATCATTCCAATATCCTCCCATGGCAGTTGTGGTGTGAGAGAAATAACGGGAAGCTGAAATTCATTCCGCTAAATAAAGATGGTACTCTTCAAGTTGAAAAACTAAATGAGCTAATTACCCCGAACACAAAAGTGCTAGCTATAACGCATGTATCAAATACATTGGGCATTATTAATCCTGTGAAAGAATTAGTTAAAACTGCTAAAGAAAAAGGTTTGATCGTTTTGATCGACGGTGCACAATCCGTTCCTCATATGAAAGTAAATGTTCAGGAACTAGGAGCAGATTTCTTTGTATTCAGCGGACATAAAGTATACGCGCCAACAGGAGTAGGAGTTTTGTGGATGAATAAAAACTGGATCTCGAAATTACAATTAGTAAAAGCAGGAGGCGGCACAATAAAAACCGTAAGTTTCGAAAAAACAGAATACGCTGATGGAACTTTGCGTTTTGAACCCGGCACCCCGAACATTGAAGGCGTTATTGGTTTAGCAGCTGCAATACATTATGTGAATGCAATTGGAATCGAATCTATTTCAAACCATGAGCATACCCTATTGGAACATGCAACCAAGCAACTCAACGAAATCAAAGAGGTGGAGATCTACGGAAATACAAAAAATAAAGCAGGAGTTATTTCCTTCAATGTAAAAGGCGCACATCCTTTTGATGTAGGTACTTTATTGGATAAATACGGAATTGCGGTGAGAACCGGTCACCATTGTACACAACCCTTAATGAGTTGTTTACATATTCCTGGAACGGTTCGGGCTTCTTTTGCCATGTATAATACTTTGGAGGAAGTAGATCAATTTATTGAAGCTTTGAAAAAATCAATTAAAATGTTGTCATGACCATTAAAGAGATAGAACAGGAAATAATCGATGAATTTGAGATCTTTGGTGAAGACTGGGAAGGAAAATACGGGCACTTAATTGATCTCGGAAGATCCTTACCGAAAATAAAAGAAGAATATAAAACGGAAAACAGGATAATAAAAGGGTGCCAGAGTAAAGTATGGTTGCATTCGGAAGTAAAGGACGGAAAAATAGTTTATACGGCCGACAGTGACGCGATCATTACAAAAGGTATGGTAGCTTTAATGATAAGAGTATTATCAGGACAAAAAGCTGATGATATAGTAAGTGCAGAATTAGATTTTATAAATAAGATAGGATTAAAAGAACACTTGTCTCCTACAAGAGCAAACGGACTCGTAAGTATGATAAAGCAGATGAAACTGGATGCTTTGGCCTTAAGTAGATCTACGAACTACGAACCACCAACTAAGAACTAAAATGGCAGCAATAATAATAACAAAGAACACAGAATTGATGCAGCGCGTGATCGATGAGATCAAAACCTGCTTCGACCCGGAAATTCCTGTGGATGTATGGGAATTAGGACTCATTTATGAATTGGATCTGAATGATGAGAATGAATTAAAGATCACAATGACTTTAACATCTCCGAATTGTCCGGCGGCAGAAAGTTTACCTGCAGAAGTTGAGAATAAGTGTAAATTAGTTCAAGGGATTAAATCCGTCGAATTAAAATTAACCTTTGAACCAACCTGGACCAAAGAAATGATGAGCGAAGTAGCGCAATTAGAATTAGGATTTATGTAATTGCCTGGATAGAAATAACACAATAGTAAAAATCCCGAAGGGATAAAATGATTATAGAAAAGAAATGGCAAAGCAATAAAAATCCCGAAAGGATGGTATAACGGAATGAACGATGAAATTGTAAATAAAGTAGCAAACAGCGGATTGATCACGATTGATCTTGAAGAATTCTATGGTGATAACGAACGTGTATTGCTGGATGTAAAACCATTGTTATTCCGGGAGCTGATACTGAAAGAAAAAGATTTCCGTGAGTTCATTAAGAATGAAGATTGGGCCAAATACAAAAATAAATTTGTTGCTATCACTTGTACCAATGATGCGATCGTTCCAACCTGGGCTTATATGTTATTGAGTTTAGCTTTGGAACCATTTGCAAAAAAGATCGTCTTTGGAAATTTGGAGCAATTGGAAGTGAGCGTATTCGATGAAGCTTTAAGTAAAATTGATTTCTCCCAATACAAAGATGCACGTATTGTCATCAAAGGTTGCAGTGGAAAACCGGTTCCGACAAATGCCTTTGTAAAATTAACAGCTGCTTTAAGGCCATTCGCAAAAAGCATCATGTATGGCGAACCATGCAGTACAGTACCCTTATACAAAGCCCCTAAATAAACAGATTATACCTCTCCTGAAGGAGAGGTTGATTGTCAAATCAGGAGAAGTTCACACCCGCGTATCGTTCCAATTACTCTTCGAGAAATTCTTATTGAACGCAAAGGTCGCGTAAGCTGTAAACCCGCAACAGAAAATAAATAAATGAAAGTAAGTTGCAATTCTGTAACCGCACCAATAAGGAGCGCTTCTGTCAAGCGTAATAAGCCTTATAGGTAATGAAAGATCGACGATCAGAACAAAAATAGCAATGGTCAGTATCAAAGTTTCAAAGGTCCTCATCGGGAATAAAGCATATTTCCTGTACCATTTGTATTCTTTCCCCCAGCTGTGGATCAAATAAAAATTCCCATTGATGGTGGGCGCAAACAAAAGGCAAGGCTTGTCCTTTTCTTTTTTCGAGAACGCTTCCGCCTGGGCAAGGATCTTAAAGCCTTTAAGATCTTTTTTAAATCCTGTATTCAGATCTTTGATTTTCAGAACAGCTTCATAAGGAAATTCATCTTTATAATACTGACTGTCTAAAAAACGTAATCGGTATAATATGCAGATCTTCTTAATTTCCTCCAGGCTGAAAACAAAAGACGGGTCAATTTCTGTTTCATCCAATAACTCAAAACTCTTGTTGTAGAATTTAAGATTCCCTAAAATTTTATTTTCCTTTAAGAGATCTGAACTGAGAATGGTTTTTACTTCATCAAGCAAAACATCTTCCTGCGAGCGTTTTTTGGTACGCGTCCTTAAAAGTTCATTTGTTATGTTAACGTCGCTGAACACAGAATTTTAATAAGGAATAATGGCGATCCCTACCGAATAAGGTATAACACCCTTAGGGCCATTCTTTGTAAATACTTCACTTAGGTAATAACTGGCAGTTAAACAAACCTGTTCAACACCAATCCTGAAAACCAAACCGTAACGCAAACGATTTATGTTTTGTGTATTGTAACGGCGGACACGTCCGTCAGCATCATCTGTTTTCCTGAAATCAGAAACTACGTAACCAATTTTACCGCCTAGCATTATTTTGAACATAGTTGCAGTTTTCGTACGGAAACGTAATTCAATAGGAATTTCAAAACTGCGTTCATTATAACGGTTCGCGATATATGGAATGGTCTTTGGTTCTAAAATAGTGGTAACAGTAGAATTCGTGCTATCCAATTGATAAACGAAATTTGCATTGGAACTGTAATTGTGAGCATAAAATCCCAAACCATACCCTAAACTAAAATTTGAACTTCCGAATGGTTTATCGAACATGGTTGCAAATGCAAAACCTATACATTTCCAATCCGATTTGATCCCTTTTGGTACGCCAAGCCAGTTAGTATAATTAACTTCCAGGATAAGACGGTCGCGCGGATCGCCTTTGTAATTTTTCAGATCGTATTCTGAACTGCCTTTATAATTGGGAGATGTTGTTGGAGTAGATTGCGCAAGAGCGAAAAACCCTGATAAAATAAATGCAAGTAAATATGTAAAATGCTTTAGCACGGGACCATAAATTTACGACTTTTTGACTTCTTATTTTCTTTGAAATCCCGAATAAATTGGCTAAATTGCATGTTAACATTCAGGGATTTGCGTATGAAAAGACTTTTATTTTTTATTTCGTTAGGTGCAATTTTTACAGGATCAACTGCATTTATAATCAGTAGCGGTGGTATAACAGGACGTACCGGTTCTCCGGGAGAAGGCACTTGTTCAGGTTGTCATGGCGGTGGTAGCGGACCAACTACTGTTAGCTTATCAGCTTCTCCCTCTTTTACTACAGGACAATTTGCACCCGGGCAAACTTACACAATTACTTTAACGGTGATCAACAGTGCCTTCTCGAAATTCGGGTTTAATGCTGAGATCTTAGATCCTTCGAATACAAATGCAGGAAATATTTCCGCCGGACTTTCCGGTGTACAAGTTATAAATGCTACACGTAAAAATGTAACGCACACGGCTCCAAAATCGGGTACAGGATCTGCTCCTTTTCAATTTGTATGGACTGCTCCAAGTACGGGAACGGCTATCGTTTACGTTGCAGGTAACGCTGTTGACGGAACAGGTGGAACAGGCGGAGATGCGGGAGGAAATACTTCATTTGTACTTACAGCTAATTCAAGTATCGGGATAAATGAAGCGGTTTCCAGCGGGGTTTCCGGACTGAATGTATATCCTAACCCTGTTAGATCTGAATTCAGGATCAGCTATAACTTAATTGAAAGCGGCAATGTAAAAGCTGCGTTGTATAATTTACAAGGGCAGGAAATAGCTGAAATTACCAATGAGGATCAGCATATAGGATTACAAACCGTAAATGCCCAACTGCCTCCTGATCTGGCTAAAGGCGTTTATTTTGTGAAGATCTCGGTCGACGGAAGACAGCAAGCTCAGCGCTTGATTATTACTCAATAAGGCGCTTCTTTTTATTTAGACAAATCCCCAAAAAAAGCGATAAAAAAGGGCTCGGTAACCAAACATTTTTATAGATTTGTTCCTGAAACTATTTAGTTTATGACATACCTTTCACAGCGTGTTAAAGATATCAGCGAATCGCAAACAATCGCGATGGCGCGGAAAAGCCGTGAGTTAAAAGCTCAGGGAGTTGATATCATCAGTTTGAGTTTAGGTGAGCCGGATTTTACCACGCCTCAGATCATTAAGGATGAAGCTAAAAAAGCAATTGATTCTGATTACAGTTATTATACGCACGTTTCGGGATATTTGGAATTACGCCAGGCTATTTGTGAAAAATTTAAAAGGGATAATGGTGTAATATATACACCTGACGAAATTGTTGTTTCAACCGGTGCGAAACAAAGTATTGCAAACGCCGTATTGTGTTTGTTGAACGAGGGCGATGAAGTTATTGTTCCTTCTCCATATTGGGTAAGTTATTTGGAGTTGTTGAAACTAGCAGGTGCAAAACCAATTATCATTCCCACAACGATCGAATCCGATTTTAAGATCACTCCTGAACAATTAAAAAAACATATCACACCAAAGACACGCATGCTGATCTTCAGTACACCGTGTAACCCGACAGGTTCTGTGTATTCGAAAGCAGAATTAAAAGCTATAGCGGAAGAAGTTGTGAAACATGAAGAGATGTACATCATCAGCGATGAGATCTATGAACACATCAATTTTGTTGGAGGACATGAGTGTATGGCACAATTTGATTTCATTAAAGAACGTACGATCTTAATTAATGGTGTTTCAAAAGGATTTGCAATGACAGGCTGGAGGGGCGGAATTTTAGCTGCACCAAAATGGATAGCACAGGCTTGCGATAAAATGCAGGGACAATTCACATCAGCTACGTGCAGCATTACTCAAAAAGCAATGCACAAAGCAATGGAATTAGATTTTCCTACCTATATCAAACCAATGCGTGATGCATTTCAGAAACGCAGGGACCTTGTTCTGAAATTAATGAAAGAGATCCCGGGGTTAAAAACAAATCATCCGCAAGGTGCATTTTACGTTTTTCCTGAAGTGAGTTATTATTTCGGAAGATCTTATAATGGAAAAACGATAAAAAACGGCAGCGACATTTCTATGTTCTTGCTGGATGAAGCTCACGTGGCATTAGTGCCCGGCGCAGCATTCGGTGATGATAATTATATCCGTTTCTCTTACGCCACCTCAGAAGAGAACTTAACAGAAGCTTTAAAGCGCATGAAAGAAGCTCTTGCGAAACTTAAATAATAAATGAGAAAGTTTTCAATCAAAAAAGAACACATCCGCGAAATTTTCCGCTCGTTCAGTAACCTTAACGTATTAATTATTGGCGACGTAATGGTGGACAGTTATATGTGGGGAAAAGTAGGACGTATCTCTCCTGAAGCTCCTGTTCCGATCGTTTCAGTTACAAAAAAAGAGCGCCGTTTAGGTGGCGCGGCTAACGTTGCATTGAATGTTCAGGCATTAGGAGCAAATCCAATTTTGTGTTCTGTTATCGGTGTCGATTATGAAGGAATGTCTTTCTTAGATCTGTTACGCCAGCAAAAATTAAGTCAAAAAGGCATTTTAAAATCGCGCGACCGCGTAACAACGGTAAAGAACCGTGTGATCGGAAATAATTACCAGGTAGTTCGTGTGGATGAAGAAACGGAAGAAGATATCACCGCTGATGAAACGCAAAACTTAATTACGCTTATCTCTTATATAATCTCTCACGATAAGATTGATGTGATCATTTTCGAAGATTATAATAAAGGATTGATCACGCCGAAATTAATTCAGAAGGTTGTAGAATTTGCGAAGAGCAAAGGCATTCCAACCTGCGTGGATCCGAAGAAGAAAAATTTCAATGCGTATAAAGGTGTTACCTTATTCAAACCAAATTTGAAAGAGTTGCGCGAGGGTTTGAAATTGGATATTGACGGTGATAATATTGCTGAGTTGCAAAGAGCAGTGAGCAGTTTCCGTGTAAAACAGAAATTAGATACAGCATTAGTTACTTTGGCAGATAAAGGTGTAATTACAAATTCCAGAAGCGTAAAAGAACATATTGAAGCGCACGTAAGAAATATTGCTGATGTATCAGGAGCAGGGGATACAGTTATTAGTGTAGCCGCTTTATGCCGTGCATTAGAATGTAATCCTGTATTCACAGCCGCACTTTCAAATTTAGCAGGCGGAATCGTTTGCCAGGAAATCGGCGTTGTTCCTATCAATAAAGAAGAGCTTTTACGCGAAGCCCTTGAACTTGATTTTGTGAAGTAGCGTTTTTTCAACACGGAGATACAGAGATGAGGAGTTACACGGAGGAGGAATACAATAAGATAACAGCTCAAATTATTGAAGCCGCAATAGAAGTTCATAAAGAACTCGGCCCGGGATTATTAGAATCAGTATATGAGGTTTGTTTGATCGCGGCAATGAAGGAGAGAGGGTTTTATGTACAAAGACAACTTGTTTTACCGGTTCACTATAAAGGTCAGGCTTTGGATAAGGATTTTATGATCGATGTTCTGGTTAACGACCTTATCGTCCTTGAATTGAAATCTGTAGAGGGAATTCTTCCAATTCATGAGGCTCAATTGGTACCATATTTAAAACTATCAAATAAAAAGTTAGGATTGCTTATTAATTTTAATGTTCCATTATTGAAAGAAGGAATACGAAGAAAAATTAATGGTAATCTCAAAGAACAAAGCATTAGTAATAAACTTAACTAACCTTCTCTGTGTCCTCAGTAACTCGGTTACTCTGTGTTGAAAGGACGAATCTCCATAATGACTAAAGTAACTCCATATAATAACGAAGACTCAAAGAAGGAGCAGGTTGCCGATATGTTCGACAACATTGCGCACCGTTATGATTTTTTGAACGGACTTTTATCCTTCGGCATTCATAAAGGCTGGAGAAGAAAATGCGTTAAGAAATTAAAAAGCGTAAATCCAAAGCAGATCTTAGATGTAGCTACCGGCACCGGAGATTTCGCAATAGCTTCTGCTAAATTGAACCCTGATAAAATTATCGGCGTGGATATTTCTGAAGGAATGATGAAATTCGGGAGAGAGAAATTAAAGAAACTAAACCTTGATAAATTAATTGAATTGCAACCGGGAGATGCGGAAACTTTAAATTTTCCGGATAATTCTTTCGATGCGATCACTGTAGGTTTTGGTGTACGGAATTTTGAGAATCTTGAAAAAGGATTAGTAAACCTGAACCGTGTTTTAAAACCGGGAGGTAAGATAGTGATCCTGGAATTTTCTTATCCAAGAGCGTTCCCTGTAAAGCAATTGTACACTTTCTATTTTTCTGTGATCACACCTTTTCTTGGAAAGTTATTCTCTAAAGACAGCCGTGCTTATTCTTATTTACCGGAAAGTGTGAAAGCGTTCCCTAATAATGAGGATTTTATTGCTGTTTTGAATAAATGTGGTTTTAAAAATTCTTCATTTCAAACTTTATCGTTTGGTGTAGCTGCGATCTACGAAGCAGGGAAGTAGTTTATACTTTTATCCCAATCACTAAAATATCATCCAGCTGTTCAATATCACCTTTCCAATCCATAATGGTTTTTTCTAAGATCTTTTTTTGTTGATCCATATTGGAATGAGAATTGTTTAAAAGCAATTCCTGCAATTGTTTGTACTTAAATTTTTTCCCTTTCGGGCCGCCGAACTGATCCGCATAACCGTCAGTAAAACTATAAACAATATCGCCTTTTAGTAATTGATACGTATGTAAAGTATAAGGTACGTCTTCTTTTGGTGATTTACCAATAGGAATTTTATCCGCAGGAATGGTCTCTGCTAATTGACCATTCCGTACGATCCAAACCGGATTATTTGCACAGGCTAATTGTAGTTCTAATGTTCTAAGATTCAAAGTGCAAAATACAGCATCCATACCATCTTTTGATTCTTCTTCAGCGTCTTCCGGGTTTAATGCTTTTATTAAGTCACTTCGGAGATTATTCAATACCTGATCAGGTGTGCTGATATTTCTTTCAGCAGTGATCTCATTTAGCATATTTATTCCCATCAAACTCATAAATGCTCCCGGAACCCCATGCCCGGTACAATCCGCCGTCATTAACATGAACAGATCGTTCCTGCAAAGCGACCAGTAAAAATCACCACTAACAATATCCTTTGGCTTATAGAACACAAAACACTCAGGTATGAATTTTTTCATGTAGGTCTCAGAGGTCAATAAAGCTCTTTGTATCCTGCGGGCATAGAAAATAGAATCAGTAACTTCTTTATTTTTTTCTTCCAGCATATGCTTTTGCGCGGAAATGATCTCATTAGCTTTCTTTTTCTGTTGGTAACCTCTGAACACAAAAAAGATAACGAGTAATGATAATACCAATGCTATAGCAAAAACAATTTTCAAAACATTTTGGCGGTCAATTTCCAATTGTTGGTTCTTCATTTTTTCAGAATTAAGCTTCAGCTCAGCATCTTTCTTCTCGGTCTGGTAAATAGCTTCCATTTTGTTGACGCTCTCCGAATTTTCTTCAGTATAAAGCGTGTCATTTACATTTTTCATTAAAAAAGAGTAATCGGCGCTTTGTTTGAAATCACCCAGTTCGTAATAAGAGCGGGCAAGTGTATAATAGGCATCATAACGGGAACTCATCCAGTTATTTGTTTCAGCGATCACTTTAGCTTTTAAGGCACAGGCTACTGCTTTCCTGTATTTTTCCTGTGCAGCATAAATATTAGCGAGACTAATGTAACTGTAACAAATATCATTACTGTCGGCAAGCTGCAAACGTATATTCAAACATTCAAGTGAATTTTTTTCAGCGTTCGGCAGATCATTCATAAATTGATAAGTTTCACCGAGGTTACCAAGTATGGCAGATTTAAGCGGCGCGTCATTCACCTTGTCCGCGATAACGTAAGCTTCCTTTAATATTTTTAGAGTTTCCTCATAACGGTCCAGCCTGTTCAATACAGAAGATTTATTGCATAAAGCTATAGCATAGCCGAATTCATCATTAAGTTTCTTTTTTATCGCTGCCGATTTATCAAAATACTCAATGGCTTTTTCACTATTTCCCATCTGGTTGTAGGCGTTTCCTAAATTACCATATGTATTTGAAGCACCTTCTTCATCGCCTGTTCTTTCTTTAATAGCTAAGGACTGCTGGTAATAATAAACAGATTTTACAAGGTCAGGTATTTCCAAATAGGCGCTGGCTATCTGGTTATATGTTTGTGAAATATCTTTTTGTCTGTCCAGTGCCTTATAAATGACAACGCTTTTTTCGCACCATTTAATAGCGGTATCATATTTGCCTTGTGCCAATAAAAGCAATCCCTGGTAATAATAGGCATCGGCTTTATGACGGTCATCCATTTTTTCTGCCAGGTTAAGCAGCTTAAGGGAATATTCATATCCTTTATTAACATTGATCCGCTTAAAAGCCTTGACCAGTTTTGTAAGTACCTGAAATTTTACTGTATCGTGTTGAGGAGTGTTCAGTAATTTAATAAGGCTGTCTGTCTTACGTGAACTTTGCGCCGAAGAAAAAAAAGCAGAACTAATAAAGAGAAATAGAAATAGTTTTTTCACGCACGAACCTTTAAATGAGGCCGATTAAAGGTAAAAAATTAAAACAAAATAGCAAGTAGTTCTGTAAGGGATCTACGCAATTAACTCTGTTTGTTCTTTCGTCTTTCTTTCCGCTCTTCCCGGAATTTCCTCCTTGGCGGCTTACTGTCAAATTCATCCATTTTGTGATAAGCCTCCATGAGATTGGGCGGGAAATCACCTTTAAAATTGATCTTAAAATAGGAATAGCCATTATATGGAATATCTGACTTATGCGAATTGAATTTTAATTGCTTTTCGGTTCCGTTATCAGCGAAGAATTGTTTGATCAGTTTTTCACGTTGGTCTACTAAATTCTTGTATTTTTTGTTGACGATGTCATTTCCCACATAAAGCGCACATTTATCTTGTATTGTGAAGATCAACCGTCCTTTCACTAAGCCGTTAAGTTGTTTTACAAAAGGCGGATCTTTCACATCCATTTTTGCAACCTGTAAAGAATCGTCCCATGTGTAATCAGCAGGTTTCTTTTTGTTTTGTTGTAAAAAGTATTTTTTCTTCGCCTCGTACAGTAAAATATGTTCTTTTTCTTTGGAAGTGTATTGGATCGGATTAATTGTAACGTACGCTTCCGGATTTTCTTTTAAAAAGTCGGCAACCTTCCTTACAAAGTATTCCCTGTCAAGATCAATAGCGGATTCATTCATTCCCCATGTAACTGCTAAAGTTTTTTCAATTGCATTCTCTGTGTGTTTAATATTAAGGCCTTTCCCGGTTGTAGGAGGTTTGATGATAATATTCTTCAGTACATCAAGGATCACATCCCATAAATGGAATTTCGGATCGTTCAGGTCTCCTGTTATCGGTACTTCATAATCAATAACATTTCCGCGTTCTCGCAGCAATGCCATGACCAATGGAACAGGCACCCAATTGTTCCCTTTATTCTTCATTCGGTCAGCAATGCGCGGATCAAGTACAATAAAATGATTCTCGCTGCTGATGCCACCATTTAATACATGCCAATCTCCTTTTAATTCGATCGAACCTCTGTCCATAGGATAGGACGTATATTTTATCAGGTAAGGATTTACAGCTGACAGCGGAATATTTTTAATATGATAGTTAAGATCAAAATCACTGCTGTCTTTCGGATTTATATTCAGCTTAACCGATAGGTTGCCATAAGGTTTTATTCCTGATTTAGCGGTCAGTACCACTCTCTTCCTGTTCTTATCAATGGAATCACCTCCGAATGAAAACGGGTTAGCAGCAATTGCAAATTTTTCTGTCAGTGCGAAATCATTGTACCTTAGATCTCCTTCAATGATTTCAGCGCGGTTCACTTTATAATAACTACGAAAAAAATTCTGTGCTAGTTTTTTTACATATTCAGCAATTTCAAGTATTAAGTTGAAGTGTTCTTCTTTAGCAGCATTCGCTTCTTTTACATTGGATCCTTTTTGTCCGAAGATATTCTGGATATTATCAAGGTAGTCATACCGTTCATACTTACCATAAGGCTGCTGCAGTGAAATGGTATCAAAAACATATTTATTGTTATCCGGACTCAGATCAATGATCCCGACTATGAATTTTTTAAACGAAGCAAAATCTTCTTTAGGATCTTTTCCAAAATGAAAGTCGTTCAATGCTACTCTTCCATTCGCACTCAGATCACGCGCCTCTTTTAAATTGCCGCTGGCGTGAATATCTGCGTCCATATTCGCCCTGAAGGTTCCATAGTTGCTGAAATCTTTCATGTATTGCTCAATGAATCCGAGATCATAATTTTTAATAATAGCCGCCAGCCTGTAATCCATATTTTTGACATTTAAGATCATATTCCCATTTGCCTCTCCGGAACCTTCCCCGGGAATAAAAGAGTATTTCACCGTAGTTGTATCCACATTCCAGGTCAGGCCTGAACTTTCTATATTTACTTTCTTTACAAAATAATTCACGGGAATTATATCTTCCCTATAATGGAATTCCCCGTCATTGATGTTCACTTTCAGTATACTGAAATGCACAGGCTCTTTTGCTGTATCTTCTTCAAGACTATCTTTTTTCGAAGCAAATTTCTCGATGAGGTCATTGAAATTGAAGACGTGTTTTTCTGCTCTCTGTAAAATGATTCCCCACGGTTTATTTAAAATTATTTCACTGATCTCATAATTTTTTGAGAATAATTTATACATAGTAACGTTTATACTTAGACCTTCAGTTGAAAAGAACACGCTGTCACTTTCATATTCATACACTTTCAGATCATTAAAATGGATCTGCCCGGTAAATAGATTAACGTAAGCCCAATCCATTTCAATTTCACGGCCTGTGAATTGTTTATCATATTTCTCCACCAGGTATTTTGTTATCGGCGAAATGAAAAGGATAACGGCTGCCACAAATGCAACAATGATAATGCCTGTTGTCAATAATATTTTCTTTGGTCTGGTCACGTCTTTATAATTATTTTTTATTCTTGTCTTTCTTTTTCTTGAAGAACCCGCGCAGCAAGATGTTGTGCCCGGCTGCATCCATATTTTCTTTGAACCCGCCTGCGCCTTGTTTTATATTTATAAGCGCTTGTTCTACAGTCAGGGCAAATGTACTGTCCATTAATAATTTTCCAATAGCGCCTTTACCATCTTTTATATTGATCATGATCTCTGATAAATTCCCTGTTATGCTGGCAGCGTTATCACTTGTTATTTTCAGTTTTAATAAGATCTCGTCCATATCCACAGCTTTGGCTGTTGCCAGGTAATCATTATTACTGATCACAGATTTACCCGGTGCGCCGGGAGATATCAGAACTAGCTTGCTGCCCATTAAGCCGTCTGAACCGATCATTGCTGTTGCGTTCTTTTTTATGAATTTTCTCGCGTTTTCATTGATCAGCATGTCAACTTTTACAACTGAATCCGAGATCTGGTAAATATTTTCAACCACACCAACATCAATACCGGCAAAGCGAACATTATTCCCGACTTGTAATCCGCTTATATCTGAGAACATGCCGCTGATCTGGAATGTCTTTGAAAATAATTGTTGGCGTTCCCCGATAATAAATATCGCACCGGTGAACAGGGCAATGCTCAGCGTAACAAAAAGTCCTAATTTTATTGTATGTCCGCCTTCTTTTTTCATTTTATTTAAAGAATGAATTCACCCATTCATCATTTGAAGCTGCTAATTCATTAAAAGTTCCTTCTACTGCCATACGACCGTCTTTTAACATGATGATACGGTTAGCGGTAAGACGAGCACATTCCACATCATGTGTGATGATGATGCCGCTTGTATTATATTTTTTTTGAATATCTAATATCAAATGACTGATCTCTTTAGATGTGATCGGATCTAATCCTGTTGTTGGTTCGTCATACAGAATTATTTCAGGTTTTAAAATAATGGCCCGGGCAAGTCCGATCCGTTTACGCATACCGCCTGAAAGTTCAGAAGGCATTTTATCAATTGCATCTTCCAGGCCAACATTTCTTAAAGCTTCAAGAACCAGTTCTTCAATTTCTTCTTCGGATTTAGACCTTAGATTTCTCAAAGGAAATTCGAGATTTTCCCGTACGGTCATTGCATCGTAAAGAGCAGCGCTCTGAAAGAGAAAACCTATTTTTTTCCGTAACTTATTTAATTCGTTATTATCCAATTGTGAAATGTTCTCGCCAAGAATAACTATTTTGCCATCATCAGGCTGCATTAATCCCACCATGCATTTGATCAGCACGGATTTCCCGCTGCCGGATTTTCCGAGTATCACCAGGTTCTCACCTTTCTCTAACGAGAAATTCATATCCTTCAGGACATGATGTTCTCCGAACGATTTTTTTATGTGTTGTATTTCAGCAATTACATTTTCCATTTAAAAAAGCAGATCTGTTATTTGTACAGCTATCATGTCTAATAAAAATATGGCGAGTGATCCTAATACTACTGATGAATTGGCAGAATGGGCAACACCTTCAGTTCCTTTATCGGCATTATATCCTTTGTAGCAGGCGAGTAGTGCAATAGCAAAGCCAAAAAAGAAAGTTTTTATAACAGCAGGAAGAACATCGCTGAATTCAAGTGATTCAAACGATTTTATGATGAAGAGTGTAAAATTGACGTCACCTTTTATATTTACACCTACGTAAGCGCCATACAACGAAATAGCGTCTGCAACAATGGCGAGTACCGGTAACATTAATGTGGCTGCCCCGATCCGCGTTACCACTAAATATTTGAAGGGATTCGTTCCTGAAACTTCCATGGCATCTATTTGTTCAGTTACTTTCATGGAGGCTAGTTCGGCACCAATACTTGAACCAACTTTTCCTGCAAAGATCAAAGCCGAAATGACAGGGCCGATCTCACGGATAATAGAAACGGCAACCATAGCAGGTAACCACGATTCTGCTCCGAATCTTGCTAAGGTTGGACGGGATTGAATAGTTAATACAAGTCCCATGATGAAACCTGTGATTGCGATCAACGGAAACGATCTGTAACCAACTAAATAGCATTGGCGGATGAATTCCCTGAATTCGTGAGGCGCCCTGAAAGATTCCCGAATGAAGCGAAAGGCAAATTTTGTCAGTAGGGTTATCTCAATAAAAAAACCGGTGACCGGATTGATCCGTTCATCTTCTGCAAAGATTGGTTTTTTATTTGCAGCTCCTGTTTTCTTTATTGAAGCATCGTCCATTTTAATTTTTACGTAGTAGAAGGAGGTGTGTATTTTTCCGGAACTGAATTTCCCATTAACATACCATATGGTTTAAGTGGTGCAGCATGATCAAATATCACTTTCATGATCGCTATCAAAGGAATAGAGAGGATCATTCCCGGAACACCGGCAATTGTTCCTCCTGCAATAACTCCAACCATAGTAACAAGCGCATTGATCTGGACTTTGTTCCCAACAATTTTCGGCACAATAAAATTATTATCTATAAGTTGAACAATTGAGTTGGTTACAATGATCCCGATGATCAATGAGATCTCTCCTGAACTTCCCAGTGTGGCGAGGATAGAGATCAGGCCCGCCATTAAAATTCCGATATAAGGAATTAAATTGAGTATGCCGGTGATGAGCCCGAGTAGCATGGCATATTCTATGCCGATGATCATGAAACCAATGGTGGTCATTGTAGCCACAAGGGCCATTTCTGTCATTAAACCAACTAAATAACTTTGAACCACATTTCTGACCTGGCATAAAATATCCTGAAGTGCCGGCCAGTTCTTTTTCGCAACTATTTCGTAGAGAAATTTTACGAACAAAGTGCGGTACAAAAGGATCAGGAATGTATAAACCGGGATAAGGACAATACTGAGTAAAGTACCGGTGAAAGAATTGAGCGTATCACCCATTATCTGGCTATCGCTCTTTAATGTTTCTTGTTTAATATGTTCAAGATAATTTTTCTGTTTGATATAGCTGATATTCAATTTAGTCTTGACCCATTGCTGTGCATGATGAAAATGATTCGAGAGATTTGTTTTGATCTTATTCCAATCTTCCGTCATGTCAGCGATCTGCCAGGATACAAGCAGAACGATGCCGGCAACTAAGATCACAAGCAAGATGACTGAAACAAGAACGGCGATTACATGAGGGAACCGTAGTTTTCTATTTAGAAAAGCTGCAACAGGTCTTAAAAGGATGGCGAACAGTAGTGAAAGTACGAGCGGTACCAGAACATTCTGTCCAAGATAAACGATCGTAAAAATTATGATCAGGCTAATTAGTACAAACGCGAGTTTTGCGTAGGAGGGGAATTTAATGACAGTGGGCGATCCCATGATTTCTATTAAGTTTGTCCGTTTTTATGAAATAACTTTTTTAGAAGCATTCCACCCAGTGTTCTTATACCATCGGCATTTTTCCCGACTTTATTTGCAACTGAAACTTCTGCAATTTTGCCAAGAACTTTCGTCAACGGATTCTTTGATCCCCGAACCACCAGTTTTTTAGCAATGAATCCGGAAGCCATGCCGATCAATGAGTTAACAACATTACCCTGGATACCCGGAGAAGTAACAACATCTTTCACGGTGCTCAGAAGCAGTTTTCCGGGCCTTAAGGAGTTGAGAGTTTCTTTAAAATTATTTTTGAGTACTATTTCATCAGCTTTAAGTTCGATCTCCAGTTCTAAGATCCTGTTCGTTAAAGTTGTGCTTGCGTCCGGCTTTTTCATCAGTCTAATTTTAAAGCATGTTTTATTATCGAATTCCTAACCGGGTATTTGATCAGTTTATCACGGAAAGTGTAAAAGATGATCCCGCTGAGAAGATAGAATCCTGCAACAACGAAGAAACCGTAATAGGTTCTTCCTAATAATTCGCCCAGCCATAAGGCTAAACCAATATTAATGACGAGAACGAAAAGGATCAGGATGGAAACGATGGTGATGTCAGCTGCGATAGTCGACACAATATCCGCTGATTTATCGATTGCTTTAAGTTTATACAATTCGATCTTTTTGCGGGCGTAATCGCTGCCTGTTTCCAGTAATACTTCTACGTGTGATTTTTCTTCTTCCATGGTGTTAATCCCTTAGGTTTATTTTTGTTTATTAATATTTGATAAAACCTTACGGGGTTTTATTTTAAATGAACATTCAAATTAAAACTGAAAGCAATGGTTAAACACCGTCAGCGTAATCACCGGCAATTGCTTTTTCGTTGTCGTCAATTTCTTTTTTCGAGTCTTCCAGTAAAGAGGCCAACGTTTTTTTAAGGCCATCGGTTAGGTCGCCGGTCTGGCTCGCTAATTTTTTTCTTGTTTCACTTCCTTTATCAGGGGCGAAAAGAATTCCTAATGCCGCGCCAACTGCGGCCCCGATTAATAATGCTCCTACTAATTTTCCTGTGTTGTTTGAATCTGACATAAGTTTTGTTTTTTAGTGGTTTATGAATTATGTACCTGCTTTTCATTGGTGAATTCAGGTGTCATTACAAAGATGAATGATTTTAAAGGCGAAGTCGTTACATAACTAATGGCGAGAGTTGTAAGAATCTTAAAGTATGTTCTGCAATTTGTTGACGATGTGGTTTTTAGAAAGCAAAAAAAAATGCCGCTCTTTTCGGTAAGAACGGCATTTCTATAGCTAAGCAGATTTTATCACATTGGTTTGCGTCCGCTGATGATCCTGAAGAGAACTGCTATGAGCGCTATTACCAAAAGTATGTGAATGATCCCTCCGGCATTGTAACCTAAGAATCCTATAGCCCATATCACTACAAGTACTACAGCGATCGTATAAAGTATATTACCCATGTTAGTTACGTTTATTTGTGATCTTCTTTAGTTTTATCTTTCACGTTGTTGTTTCCTAGCTCAGAAAAAGCCTTGCCTAATTCATCCATGTCATGGTTGAATTCTTCTTTGAACGATTGCCAGTTGTCTTTATTATCTGCTTTATAATCATTCATGCGGGTACGCATGTTGTTGTTCCTTGTTTCAAGGTCGTCTACTCTTTTGTTGTATTCAGCGCGGGTTTCCTTTTTCTCCTGGTCTGCTCTTGCACGGAATTCACCGATTCGTTTTTCATTCTCAGTGAACCTGTCGTTGTTCTCGGTTTTATATTTTTCAATTTCTTCAAGATAATCTTCTTGTGCCTTTTGAACATCTTTTTGTTCTTCAACAACATCTTCGTGTTTTTCTTCCACTTTTTCGGCAGAAGACTGACAATAGGTAAAGAGTAAGGCTGACGATGCAGCAAGCATTAGGATCGACTTTTTCATTTTTTTTAAATTTAAGGTTAAGTTTATTTTTATAAAACAAAGGTGGGACACAGGAAAGGGACTCATGTTATATTACTTTAACATAAAGTTGTAACATTACCCGATTTCTTTGTAGAAATGAATGTGTAAGTTCCGCACTTTTGGCAACCCCTATGCTATTTCACGCAACAGTGTTAATAGCAATCTCCCCTTCACTTCGACAAGCTCAGTGGCCGAGTGGAGATAAATTTAGTTCTAAGAATTTTTCGCGGGTCATTTCCCATCGCTTTACAGGTTGTTCGAAATTCAGCATGCCCGGTGTGGTGATGTATTCTTTTACAAGATCGAACCCGACTTTAGCTAAAGTTTTGTTCGGTGCGGGATTTAATGCGTAAGGCTCGCAGATAAGTTTTTTTATTTGCAGGTTATTAAAATAGAAGGGGAGCGTCTTTTTTACGAGTTCTGTTCCCATTCCTTTTTTTCTTGATCCGCTGTTCCATAAATGTAAATGCATGGTGGCTTCTTCGCCAAATGTAATAGGATTGGTATTCGAATGACCAATAGCCTTTCCGTCTTCTTCCCAAATGATGCAATAACCTTTTTTCTGTTCTATGGGTGTTCTTAATTGCAAATGCAGCATGTCAGAGAATTTTTCACGGGTCGGCATTTTTTCTATATCACAACCCATGCCGGTAAGAAAAGACTTGTCGGCCGACATCCAATAATTGGTTAGCTGTTCAATATCTTTTTCCTGTATTTCTCTTACGTTAAGCATAATTATTTTTTTGTTTTCATGGCGATGTAATCTTCGAATTTCATTTTGCCGATCTTCGGAGCGAGTGTATCATGCTGAAGTACTTCCGCGAAGAAGGCCATTTTATCGTACATGTTCTTATTGAATACTTTCATGAATGGTAAAGCCAATTTCATTAGACCTGCAGGAACACTTCTTACTTTTTTTGAAGGATCCACGGCACTTTGAATTATTTCATTCAGTTGTTTCCTGGTGTAAACGTTCTCACCGCCGGCGCCTTTAACTACATTGTTCTCTTTAATGGAATCAACGCAAACTTTTGCAAGATCGCCTTCGTAGATAGGGTTAGTTGTTTTATCACCTTTTCCGATATTCATCAGTTGTCCTTTTTTACTCATAGCGATCATATCAATGAAGGCGCAGAAAATGGCTGGAGGTTTAATGATGGAATAATTGATCCCGGACGCTTTTAATTTCTCAGAGAATTCGTGATGAACCTTGAAATATTCTAAATGCAAATAATTCTCCGATTCAAATGCTGAAACGTAAACGAATTTTTGAATTTTACTTTTTACAGCTTCATTTAAGATCGCCGAATTGGCATTCAGATCAATATCCCTGAAAGAAGGTTTGTTTTATCGTTCAAAGAAACACTTTTCCCTAAAGCAGAAATAACTACATCAAAACCGGTGCAAATATTGGCAAGTGAACTTGGATTGGCAATATCAGCAATAACGAAGCGTGTAGCGATGCCGGTTAACTCTTCAGCTTTTGCTTTGTTACGGACCACCGCTGTTAATTCGCAACCCTGTTTAACGACTTCCTTCCCAATCTCTTTTCCTAAATTGCCCGTTGCTCCGAATAGTAATACTTTTTTCATGGTTGTTTATTTAAAGGTATGAAATTTTTGTGTAAAAGAAGGTATAGCTGACTAGCTGGTCTCGGAGAGCCGGTGTTAGTGGCTCGCATTTAATTCACAGTGTCAAATAACGTCCAGGTTTTATTATTCCTGTCGTATTTGTATAATTGTCTGGTAAGAAGTCTTTCCCCGTCTTGAAATAAGTTTTGAACTAACTTTTTTAATTCAGGCAACTTCTCTTTATCCGAAGAAGGAACCATTACAACCATGTCTTTTGCTGGAACAGCTACAATTAAGTCGTCATTATTTTGTTCGGCGCACCACTCCCAAATATTCGGTAAACAGAGTGCGCCAGCTTCGTGGTCACCACCAGCAATTAGTCCATGTCCACCGAACGAACAATCCACATATTGGTATTCTATGTCACGCTCAAGATTGGAAACAGCGATATCATGAAGTTTTTCTAATGTCCAAGTTGAATTTAATTGTCGATTTAAAATTAAACTAAAGTAATCACCTTCGTCAAACGCATAGAATATGGAAAGATTCCCTAACCACGTCTGGTTAACAGGAGAATCATCTTCACTAAGTTCTATTTCTGAATTTGAGTCAGGAACTTTTTCGTCCGGGTCGAACATCACTTTTATCCACGGATAAATTTTGTCTTTAACTTTGTCTATGGAAAGTTCGTTTGTCATAATGCTTGCCACTAACTTGCTTATACCCGCCATAAACATTCGCTTATCCGCACCCAGTTTGCCGGATTGGCGCCATTAGGGCGTTTATTCTTTAATACTTCCTCACCACATTATGCAATTCGATCAGAGGTTTTAAGAACTCTTCCAGATCGTAAACGCATAATTGGGATGCGGCATCACATAAAGCTTTTGCAGGTTCAGGATGGGTTTCAATGAAGACACCATCGACACCTGAAGCAACCCCTGCTCTTGATAATACAGGTAAAAATTCACGCGCGCCGCCTTTTGCATCAGAACTCGGGATACCGTATTTACGCACGCAATGCGTTACATCAAACACAACAGGGTAACCAATATTATTCAAATGATAAAAACTCCTCGGGTCAACAATAAGATCATTATATCCGAATGTATAACCGCGTTCAGTCAAAATAATATTATCGTTTCCGCTCTCGATACATTTTTGTACCGGGTGCTTCATGTTATCAGGCGCTAAGAATTGTCCGTGTTTTATGTTCACTACTTTTCCTGTTTTTGCAGCAGCTACCAATAAAGTAGATTGCATACACAAATAAGCAGGGATCTGTAGCACATCACAAACTTCTCCCGCAGCTTTGGCCTGGTCAGGATAATGAATATCCGTTAGCACAGGAAAACCAAATTGCTCTTTTACTTTTGCTAATAAAGCAACACCTTTCGCTAAACCCGGCCCGTCGTAATATTTTAAACTGCTGCGGTTGTCTTTCTGGAAAGAGGATTTATAAATGATCTTTATGTTCATGCGCTCGGAAACTTCTTTCAGTTTCTCGGCGGTCTTCATCATAATACTTTCTTCTTCTATAACGCATGGCCCTGAAATAAGGAAAAGGTCCTTAGCGCCACACTCGATATTACCTACTTTTACTATTTTTTTCATGGCTTAAATTTACGAATAAAAAGCCTATTTTTGCCTAACAAAACCAGATTTATGGCCGATACTTTCGAGATAGTAGAATTTAACCCTGATGATAAGGAGCAAATGGATCTTATCTGTGCTATCCATTCGGATGTATTGCCGGATAGTTTCGTTGTGGAAATGGGTAATATCTTCATGAAGCAATTTTATTATAAATGCCTCCCGAAGATCGGTTCTTTAAAGTGTTTTTTAGCGAGATATAATGGCAAATATGTAGGGATGATCGTCACCAATAAAAAGCCATTTTCATTGATCCGTTCCGCTATACCTATTTATTTCTGGCGCATTAGTTTTGTAATGAGCGCTGCCATGTTAACCGGACCGAAACGCATTAAAACCGTTTTGAATCTGTTGAAATATAAACCGGATCCGCTTTTAAAAACCATGGAAGATTCGAAGACTGCTTTCGAAATTCTGACCATTGGTGTATTGAATGACTACCGCAAAGTGTATATCACCGAAAAAGAAAAGATCTCACACAAAATATTGAAGCATGCCGTTAACGAATACAAAAACAACGGTTACAAAAAGATCACCGGGCAGATCCTAAAATCCAATCGTATGGCATTGGGTTTTTATGAAACCTTCAATGCCAATTTTGTACAATCTACTACTAACGAAGGCGGCGTTATTTTGGATCTTAACATTGAGAATGTGAAGTAATTCATATTCCCGGAAGGTGTATATTTCAAAAATAAATTTATCTTTGAAAGAACCAATAAGAGATCCTTTTATGTACCGGTTTAAGTCAATTCTTCTTGTTCTCTTTTTAGTTCCATTACTGCTTTGTGCCCAGAAAAAACCGTTTAAGGTGGGCGACAGGGTTAATATTTCTGTGGATTGTTATAATGAAGCAGACTCGAAGACCGCTACTTTGATCCCGGATAATAAATACACACTGGTATTCAATTACAATTGGGGTGCAAAAGACAGGGATGGAAAAGACAGTATTGCGAAAATTGAAACGGCTTTGACAAGAATTCTGGATCTGTATAAAATTTCAAACATCCGTTTGATCTGTTTCTCTTATGATAAAGGCGATAATTATGAACAGTGGCTGCAATATGTAAAGACAGCAAAGCCTTTTAAAACCAGAAAAGAAGTAAAGATCGAGTGGTATAATACCAATGATTATGCCGAAGTAAATAAAACACTCCGCAAGATCTTTAATAAAGTAACCTTGATCGGTCCGGATGGAAAAGTGATGGCGGAATCAGATGCTGTACTAGGTTTTGAGAATGAAATGAAAGCCATACCCGGCATTGCGAACACCAAATTAAAAGCGAAATTATTAACAGATAGTTCAGGTGTCAGGATCCCATTGGTGAAAACAGCGGTCTCATTTATTTATGAAGCGAAGGCAGATACATTCGCTATTACAAAAACAGATGAGTTCGGGGATTTCGAATTAACCATGCCTGAGAATGAGAATTCGAATTACGAGCTGATGGTAATGCATAATGATAACCGTCCGGTGAGTGTGATTTTGGCCGCGCAGAATGGCGCTGAGATAGCAACGTTTTCTAAAGGTGCAAAAAGTTTTAAATATAAGTTACTAAAGGCCGATGTGAACCGGTTAAATGAAATAGAGACTAAAGACATCACTTTAGCCTTCAGTAATTTCAAAAAAAGTACGGTGAATGAATTAAGAGTGATCGAATATATTGTTTACAGTTTAGGAAAATCATCAATAGAAAAGCCGGCAGAAGCCGTATTGAATAAAGTGGTAACGATCATGAAAGAAAACCCGAAGGTGAGATTGGAAATTACTTCCCATACGGATTCTCAGGGTGATGATGCCACTAATTTGGCATTATCGGAAAAACGGAATCAAGCTGTGATCGCTTACATTGTAGCAAAAGGAATTAAAAAGAACAGGATAACAGGAGTAGGGAAGGGAGAAACGATGATCAGGAACCGTTGTCATAACAACGTAGAGTGTTTAGATAAAGAACACGAATACAACCGCCGCACGGAGTTTAATTTCTCAAAAGAATGATGATCTGCGAATACAGTTTATACGTGTGTATGAATCTTTGTGTTTAGATAGTTAGATTTCGTATATTCACATAGATCACCTTCGCGGCTACAATTAATTCATTGATAAAAGCCGTTGATTTTATGGTAAATTATCTTATCTTTGGATAAAATCAGTGAAATGAAAAGATTTGTATTTAGTTTAAGTTTAAGCTTGATGGCGTTCAGTTCAATTAACGCGCAAATATACTATAAGGATGTTGCGGGTATATTTTATGCCCGCTGTACTTCATGCCATCATGATGGAGCCAACGATTATTCATATATGAATTTCACTGGTGTTAACGCAATGAAAACCGCAATTGCTTATGATCTAAACAATAATATTATGCCGCCCTGGAAAGCAGATACCAATTATACCCGCTTTCAGCATGAGCGAATCATCAGTGCAACAGAAAAAACACAGATCTTAAATTGGATTTCCGGCGGTGCTTTGAAGGGCGACACTACCCAGGCGCCCGCCCCACCTGTTTATACAACAAATTATGAACTGCAGGGAACTCCTGATCTTGAATTAAAAATTCCAACATTCACAAGTACTGCAACCAGTAGTGATATTTATGTTTGTATTTCAATTCCAAGCGGGTTATTACAAAACCGTTATGTTCGTGCTTTCGAAATTGTCCCGGGTAACGCACCAATAGTTCATCATGCAGTAATTGGTTTGGATACAACCGGAACTTATGCCAGTGATTATTCCGGAACATGTTACTCACCTTCCTGGAATGTTGGATTAGGATCTTACGCTCCAGGCACAAGAGCAACGGTGTTTCCAAATTCTTCGGTATTAAGAGCAGGAATTAAAATGAATGCGGGATCAAAGGTTATAATGCAGTTGCATTATCCTAAAGGTTCGGTTGGGCAAATAGATAGTACAAAGATCAGAATATTCTTTTATCCATTAAGCACACCGGGGATCCGTCCAATTTATGTAACAACTCCCTTACAAAACTGGAGCATGTTTATGCCGGCCAATACAACAACAACTTTTACGGCGTATTATCCTACTTCAGGAACTTTAACAACAGACCTTTCTATGTTTTCAATTTTTCCTCATTCGCATATGCTGGGAAAAAGCATGTTAATATATGCGGTAAAACCGGGAATAGATACCATACCTTTGATTTCTGTTCCTGAATGGGATTTTGAGTGGCAGGATTATTACACATTTCGTAAACTGGTAAAAATACCCACCGGTTACAGGTTATTCAGTAAGCATGTTTTTGATAATACAAGCGGTAACCCTCATAATCCCAGCAGCCCGCCCATAAATGTAGTTGCAGGTACTTCTACGCTGAACGAAATGCTTTTTGATGGTATGATGGCACTTGCTTATCAACCCGGAGATGAAACGTTGAATATGGATTCTCTTATGAGTATGGATACTTTGTTTTTCTCAGGTATAAAAGAAAACTCAAAAACTTTTGGTAGTTTGAGTGCAATTGCTTTTCCAAATCCATTTACGAATTCTGTTTCAATAAAATATTTTCTGCACGAAAACACCGGTGTTGCATTTGAATTTTTTGATATTGTGGGACGAAGTATAAGCACTCATCTGGTTGGTAAAAAAGAGGAAGGTTTGAATGAATTTATATGGAACGGAAAAACATCTGCCGGATTAAATTTACCAAACGGAATTTATTTTTATGAAATAAAAGCCGGCGGACAATCTTTTAAGAGTAAAATTATTAAACAGGAATAATTGTAATTTGACTAAGTTTAGAAGTCCTTCTGTTTTAGGAAGGACTTTTTTATTAAAACAATTTTTGAATAGTATATTTCACAGCATTCATCTCCACAACATCCTTCTCTTTTTTTCCAATCAATAATTTCCCTAACGGTGATTGAGGTGAAATTGCAAAAACAGTTTCTCCATCCGCTATAATTTTCCCTAAACCAATGCTTAAAAATAAAAGGCCTTTATCACTGTGCACTAAGGTTCCTTTTGCAATTTTAGCGGAAGGTTTTGAGATATCTATTTTTTCAAGTTCTGCTTTTTGATCCCGGATTTCTTTTAATTGTTTGCCAAGTTTCTCCTGTTCAATTTGCATCATCGCACGGGATGTTTCGTGTTTGTCGCCAGCTGTGCTTTTAGTCTCGTTATTAGCGGCTTCAGTAACACTCTTTAATGCCTGATCAAGTTCCACCGCTTTTTGGTTGAGTATAGCTAAACAATGCTTATAAACCTTTTCTTTCAATACCGCAATTTACTCAGTATTTATCAATGAAAAATGAGTATTAAAGAATATTTTATTAAGTTTGGTTAATGAGAAAAACCTGTCTCTTTATATTAATTTGTGTTGGCATTCGTGGTTTTTGTCAGAACAGTGATTCCCTTAAACTTTCGCTTAAAAATGCAAAACATGATACTACCCGTTGCCGGATTTTAAATGAAATGATCGAGGCAGAAGGAGATCCGTCAGTTTGGATAAAGTACAACACAGAATTAAAGGAACTCACAGAAAAAAATGCAGAAGCAGGAGGAAAACTTAAGAACGTGTACTTAAAATATCTCGCTATTGCCTATGGGAACGTCGGTTATTTTTGGGAAGCTGAGCATGACTTGGATAAACAACTTGATCTTTTTAATAAGAGTTTGAAAATTTCGGAAGAGATAGGTGACAGGAAAGCTGCTGCCATGACATTAAATAGTATCGCAAGTGTCTACTACGATAAGAGTGAGATCCCTAAGGCACTCGAGTATTATAAAAAAAGCGGGACAATATCTGAATCAATCGGAGATAAGAAAGGTCTTGCTGCTAGTTTAAATGGTATTGCCCTTATCTACGATAAACAAGGCGACATCCAGAATGCATTGGACTTTCATCACAGAAGTTTAAAAATGAAAGAAGAGGCAGGTGATGAGGAAGGGCTCGCTTTATCTCTTAATAATATAGGGTTTATCTATAACTACCAGGGAGAATCTGCAAAAGCATTGGAATATTTTACGCGAGCGTTAGATATTTATGAAAGACTTGGGAATTTGTATGGAATAGGATTGTGTCTGAATAATGTGGCTTCAGCATATAAGGAGCAAGGCAATAAACCTAAGGCCGTGGAGTATCTTCTCAGGAGCCTAAAGATCAAAGAAGATGCGGGTGATAAAGAAGGGCTCGCTTATAGTTTCAGTAATTTGGGTACTGTTTATGAGAGCGAAGGTGATGTTGTTAAGGCAATGGAACATTATGAAAAAAGTTTAAAAATAAGGGAAGCGATCGGAGACAAGGCAGGGATGTCGAATTCGTTGTGCAACATTGCCAATTTATTATTCGACTTAGGTAAAACCGAAAAGGCGTTGCTGTTCGGAAATAGGGCTATGGCTGTTTCGAAAGAAGTGGGATTTCCTTTTCTACTGCTTAATTCAGCTGAGACTTTAAAGCGTGTTTTCCAAAAATTAAATAGGCATAAAGAGGCTTTTGAAATGTACGAACTGGAACTAAAAATGCGTGACAGTATAACCAGTCAGAAAACACGGAAGGCAGCAGTAAGAAAACAATTACAGTATGCCTATGAAAAGAAGGAAGCCGTTGCAAACGCGGAGCATAAAGTGCAATTAGAGAAACAACAGGCTATTGCTGATGAAAAACAAAGAAAGCAAAATATTGTGATCTGGTCTGTGGGTGTCGGATTGATACTTGTTGTCGGGTTCGCAGGTTATGTTTTCAAAACATTAAGATTAACGAGAAAGCAAAAGTCATTGATAGAAACAAAGAGCAGGCAAGTGGAAGAAAAGCAAACTGAGATATTAGATAGTATCCAATATGCGAAACGGATTCAGAGAGCGCAAATGCCTTCAGAAGTATATATCAGTAAGAATTTGACCAGGTTAAAAAGTAAGGCTTGAAGAAAATAATTCTCATACTATTTATTTTTCCGCTCATTGTTTTGGGGCAGGATGCTGATGCTTTGAAATTAGCTCTTGAAAAAGCGGGTCATGATACAACACGGTGCAGGATATTGACAGAGATGATAGAAAATGAAGGTGATGATAATATCTGGCCAAAATACAACAAGCAATTAGAAAGTATTGCGAGAAAAAATATTGCGAATAACGGAACATTGAAAGACATATATTTAAAACATTTGGCGTATGCTCTTAATAATACAGGCTATTTGGCCAATAGTCAGGGCGATATTCTGAAGGCACTGGAGTATTTCCGTAAAAGTTTATTCATCCAGGAAAAGATCAATGATAAAAAGGGAGTTGCGGAATCTTTGAATAACATTGGTGCTATTTATAAAAAGCAGGGAAGTATAAAAAGGGCGCTTGAATATTACCAAAAAGGCTTAGCGATAAATAAAGAAATAGGAAACAAAGAGGGGGAGGGAACGGCTTTGAATAATATTGCGGGTATATATGATACCAGGGATGAAATACAGAAAGCATTGGTGTATTATAGCTTAAGTTTAAAGATCGCTGAAGAACTTGACGACAAAAGTTCAAAAGCATTAGCGTATAATAACATTGGATACATCTATAACCGTATGGGGGATGTTTCAAAAGCATTATTTTATTTCAAAGGAAGTTTAAAGATACAGGAAGAGATCGGCGACAGGATCGGAATTGTAAATTCGTTAAGTAACATGTCGTATTTGCTTGCCGATAATGGAAGGGCTAATGAGGCGTTGGGTTATGCTAACAGGGGAATGGAAATGGCAAAGGAATTAGGTTTTCCTGAAAGTATAAAGAGTGTGGCTCAGTCGCTCAAAAAAATATTCCAAAAACAAAATAAATATGAACAGGCTTTGGAAATGTATGTTCTCGAAATAAAAATGCGGGATAGTATTAATAATGATGTGACCCAAAAAGCATCAATTAAAAATCAGGTCCAATATGAGTTTGAAAAGAAAGAATTGGTTGCCAAAGCAGAATATAAAGTAGAATTAGAAAAGCAACAGGCGGTTGCGGAGGAGAAGCAGAGACGGCAAAAAGTGATCATTAGTTTGGTGATAGCCGGATTGGTATTGGTAATAATATTTGTGGCCTATGTTTTTAAAAGTCTTAATGTAACGCGGAAGCAAAAGCAATTGATCGAGATCAAGAACAGGGAAGTAGAAGAGAAGCAAACCGAGATCTTAGATAGTATTTATTATGCCGGGAGGATTCAGAGTGCTTTGCTGCCTTCATATAAATACATTGATAAAAATTTGAGCAGATTACAAAACAACTGATCTATTTATTCCCTTTTATTTTTTCAAGTAGTTTGGAAGTTTCTTTGTATTCCTCAGGAGTCATTTTATCAGACTTTGCTTTGTCGATCGCTTTATTGGCATATATCTCCGCTTCTTTCATTTCGCCTGCTTTATACAGAACAGCAGCGTAAGTATCTAAAAAGGCATAATTGTTATCGGTCTCACAGGCACGCTTTGCCATTAAGATAGCGGACTTCAGTAATTTCTTATCAGATACATTCTCATAAAAATCCCAGGCCATGCTGTTCAAAGCATTAGGATTATTGTTATTGTATTTCAAAAAACCATTCGCTGCATGTTCGTAATACTTTGCTTTATTAAAGCGTGCATAAGCTTCCATGTCAGATTCAAAAAGAATAGCATCGGTCTTCGGCCATTTTAAAGCTGTAAATTCTTTTTTTGCTTTGTCATAACTCGTTTCGTCAAACTCCTTAGCCCGTGTGTATTTAGAAAAATAACTTTTACCGAGTTGCTGTAATTTTTGTTCAACGGTATCTTTTCCGTAAGCTTTTTCAAATGCAGACTGATTCTTTAAGAAATATTTTATTTCACGTGATTCATGATCATAAACAAAATCACGCATCACTATCCAATTGGCACGTTTCAGGAGGTCTTCTTCTTTTACTGTAGAAATGTACGTCAAGGCATTCTTAGAAGGATCCTGGCAACAACCCATTAGAAGGTCAATATAACTTACCACATTCGATTCGTTCAATGGAGCGCTTTCGTATTTAGTTTTTAAAGCACCATAGGCAAGTTCAGGTGTTTTTGTTTTCTGAGCGAATTCTATAAAAGGTTGGGAAGGCATTGAGCCGGCCTGGCGATGCACTACATTTCCGTTAGCGTCTAAGAACATTAAATTCGGGAAGCAGTTAACATCATACTTTTTTGCAAACTCTATGCCTTCGCCTTTTTCCTGATCAAGTTTCAGGTTCACGAAATTAGCATTGAAATAATCAGCAACCGTATCATTCGTAAAAACATGTTTAGCCATGTGCTTACACGGACCGCACCAGGTTGTCATGGCATCTATGAAGATCAATTTGTTTTCTTTTTTGGCTTTTGCAAAAACAGAGGCAAGATCTCCTGTTTCAAAAGTGATCTGGCGGTTTTGAGCCATCACTGAAATAGTGAGGAGGAGGAGCGTGAAAGTGAAAACTAAATTTTTCATGATGTTTTGTTTTAATAAATATACGAAATTTATAGAAATGCAATTTCATCACAATAGCGTATATTTGTACCGTGTTAGTACTCTCATTAATATTCATCCTTGGATACAGTTTAATTACCCTTGAACATAAGATAGGCGTCAATAAAGCCGCGTTGGCACTTTTAACAGGTGTATTATGCTGGTGTGCTTATCTTTTTATCGCGTCGGATTCTCACTTAGTACCGGAACAGTTAATGCACCACCTGGGTGAAATATCCGGTATACTCTTTTTTCTTTTAGGTGCTATGACAATTGTGGAACTCATCGATGCGCACGATGGTTTTCATATAATTATCACATCAATTAAAACAACTAACAAGAGAAAACTTCTTTGGATAATCTGTATTATAACGTTTTTTTTATCCGCAGTCCTCGACAATCTTACAACAACAATTTTAATGGTTTCCTTACTCAGGAAGATTATCCCTGATAAAAGCGACAGATGGTTATTCCTGGGATTGGTAATAATTGCTGCAAATGCCGGTGGTGCCTGGTCACCTATTGGTGATGTTACAACCACTATGCTTTGGATTGGAGGCCAAATAACAAGTGTGAATATTATGGCGAAGCTTATTATCCCCAGCATTATTTGTCTTTTAGTTCCGCTAATGATCGCCTCATTAAGATTGAAAGGCGATATTCAAACTTTAACTAAGGAAGTTCCCGCATCTGTAATTAGCAGATCTCACCGAAATATAATTTTTTTTAGTGGTATTGGAGTTTTGTCAGGTGTTCCGGTTTTCAAAAGTATAACTCACTTACCACCTTTTATGGGTATGCTATTGGGCTTAGGAATTCTTTGGATAATCTCAGAGATAATTCATAAGGATAAAGATACAGAGGACAAAGATTCTTTATCTGTAGTATATGCTTTAAGAAAGATTGATACTCCAAGTATTTTATTCTTTCTGGGAATATTGGTTGCAATCTCAGCGCTTCAATCTGCCGGTGTACTTACAGTATTTGCGGGGTTTCTGGATAAGAACATAGGTAATGAAAGCCTGATTGTGATGATCATTGGTTTGTTTTCAGCAATTGTCGATAATGTTCCATTGGTAGCAGCATCAATGGGCATGTATGATCTTTCACAATACCCTACGGATCATAGTTTTTGGGAGTTCCTCGCATATTGTACCGGCACAGGCGGAAGTGCATTAATAATTGGTTCCGCAGCAGGTGTTGCCGTAATGGGAATGGAAAAAATGGATTTCTTTTGGTACCTGAAAAAAATAGCGTGGCTTGCTTTGATCGGTTTCTTTGCAGGGGCTATAACATTTGTCACTTTTTTTGGTTGATTTGAAAGGAGAAGAAGTGTATCTTTCTATTTTGATTTACCATTAATAAATTCTTCAAGGAGCTCAATTTTCTCAGTCAGGTACACACGCTTAATTCTCGTTAATTTAGGCTTATTCAACTCTTGTTTAAGTTTAAAACTAGCTTGTTTTGCTTTTAACTGTTCTTTCATAATTCTATTTGCAAAATCGGAACCTGTTAAATTTAATTCCTAATTAAAAATGTCTTGCATAAACTGATCGATACATCACCTGGAAACTTTATTACCTGTTATATCAGAAGAAACAAGCCAATCTATCGCACTTTCATATTCAGTAAAAATTCTTAATGGCGTTTTTTCACTATCCATCGTAATAAAATTTTTTATAATTTCTTCATTGGTGTTCCTTCCTGCTAATATTGCCAGCCTCGCCATTTTACTATCCGAATGTTGATCGCTAATTGATCTTTTGGCTTTTTCATCAATTAAAAGAGGCGCGCGGACATCGATCAATTTCAAATGATAATTCTTTCCATACATGCAGTCAATGTATTTATAAAGCTCATTTAGGTTTGAGTGCGTCAGAAAAGCATCCTCAGTAAACTGGATATGAATAATATTATTCTCCTTATGTATCTTGCAGATTGAATTTTCCATTATTTTCTCCCGATGAATTTTTGTCATGAATATCTTTAAAGTAATTTAGCCAGTTGATGGCAGTATCATAGTCCACAAATAGTTTAGTCGGTAATTTTTTACTGTTCATTCCCGTAAAAAGATCTATGATTTGTTGTTTGGTATTAGCGCCAATCAGAATGGCTTGAGCCTTAGCTTTTAATTTTACCTTCGGACTTTCAAAAAAATGCCGGGCCCCTTCTTCCAATAAAAATGAACCACGGGCATCAAATAGTTTAAGATGCTTTTTCCGAATGTAAGAAGTAGATATGTATGTATTAATTTCTTTGGCGCTATCGTATGATAAAATGATCCCATCGTGAATTATCAAGTGAACAATGTCATTGTCCGCATAAATTTTATAGTTCCCGGTAACTTTGCTCTTCATGTTTTTTAATCCTTTTAAAATGATCCAGGCAACTCTATACTTATGGAGCATTCAACATTAAGTCTTAATAGAAAATTTTATCTGTTTAACAAGCTTAACGGCAATTTGTTAAAATAGCGAAAATTAAATGCACTTATAAAAAGTATCTGTTACCACAGATCTTCCGAATAAATGCATTCAGCTTGTAAATTGGAAATTAGGCTAAAGGGGGGCCTCTTTTTGGATTAGATGTAATTGCAAAAAGTAAGTTAGGCTCCCTGGTAAAAAGAGGTAAAGTCGTAGTATAAGTAAATATTATTTTCGGAGTAAAATCTGATGATTGAAGAATAGCTATCTCAAAACCTATTAATTTATTCTTCCTGTTAAATAAAGTGTGCTTAAGTTCTTGGGCAGTAAATTTATTCAGGTTAGAATTACTAATGCACTTTTTTTGGTGATTTGGATTATGATCTTCCTTTAGAAATATTTGAGTATTATACCCACGCGTAACAAGCGACAGAAAAAGGAAAAATATGGTAGAATTTAAGTTTTTCAGAATTCGCATAAGTGTATTATGCTCATAAAATTACAAACATCCGATTTAAAATACAAATTCCTGTTATCTCCTGTTTACTAAAGAAGGATATTCTACGAGTATTCGTGCAATTCTGAAGGTTTCAGAATAGTGATTTTAGTATTGTTGCTAGCAATAATATGTTCATCTTTAAAGATCCTTAATGTTCTTACAAGAGATTCTTTAGCGGTTCCTACAAAATTCGCAAAATCGTCACGACCTATTGATATCACTGATTTCTTATTATCGTCTATTTGGTAAACTTTATTCAAGATCAAAAGACTTAACGCTACCCGTTCTTTTACAGAATACTGCGTGAAAACCGTCATTTTATTAATCCAAACTGTGAATTCGTGCGAGAGATTTAAAATTATTTTCTTTGCTAGTGTTTCTGAATTTTCAAATAAAGTGAGAAAAGCTTCCTTAGGCAAAAAACTAACTACAACGTTATCCATTGCAACCGCCGATACAGGATGCGGATCACTTCCTAATAAAGGGCGGTAACCGAAGTAATCACCTTTTTTATAAATGTAAACTATGCTCTCAAAACCTTGTTGGTTAGATTTGAAAATTTTGACCTTTCCTTTTTTCACGATATAAATACCTTTCGAATAAGTCCCTTCTTTGAATAATAACTGGCCTCTTTTGTATTCCTGCCGGATCACTTTATCCAGGATCTGGGTCTTTTCTTTTGCATTTAACATCTCGTAAAAGGAAGAGGATTTTAAATGATAATTTTCTAAATTGAACATACTGCTATAATAATGATTTCTTAATGATTATTAAGTGGTTACAAGTATAATTATTGTTAAATCAAACTCCGTTGATATTTATCAATACGGCTTTCTTATGTTGATATATATCAATAGGATTTCTGTCTCCTAAGACTAACTTTGTTACGCTAAATTTTTGACATAGTTTTCAAAATGGGTAGTTGGCAGGTATGGTATGGCTGGGTTTCCGGCCTTATCGATTTTAGTGTGATACAATAATTAACTTTTATGAAGGTCCGTGTTTTACACTTGGCTAATTCTCTGGTTTCAAAGATTCATCTTTTCTTAAATGACAAGCAGTTCCTTATTTTTTCAAGTATTCTGGTTGGAATAAGCGCTGGTCTCGGAGCTGTACTTCTCAAAACTTTTGTTCACTTTATCCGACAGTTTCTTTTTGATACTGATATCGATGAAATTAAATATCTCTATTTGCTGTTCCCTTTTGTAGGTATCGTCCTTGTTGTGTTTCTTGTCAAGCCGTTTTTAAAGAATGATGTAAATGTTGGAGGTGTTGGTATATTGCACTCAATAGCTAAGAAGGGAAGTTTTCTCCCTTTTGAAAAAATGTACTCGTATATAATGACGAGCGGGCTAACCGTAGGATTTGGCGGTTCTGCCGGATTGGAATCCCCTATTGTCAGCACCGGCGCCGCAATAGGATCAAATTTTGCGCGAGTGAACAAGTTGACTTACAAGGAGCGTACTTTATTATTAGCAGCCGGTGCGGCGGGCGGAATTTCAGCGGCGTTTAACGCCCCGATCGCTGGTGTGTTATTCGCGCTGGAAGTAATTCTAGTCGACATTTCAATTACGGCTTTCATTCCTTTATTAATTGCTTCGGTATCTGGGGCACTCATGTCGAACATTATATTAAAGGAAGGGATCCTGTTAAGTTTTCAAAACCTTAGATCCTTCGATTATCACAATGTTCCATTTTACATCATCTTAGCTTGTCTAACAGGCCTCATGTCTTTATACTACGTTAATGTATTTCAAAAATTCGAAAGTTTATTTGAGAAAGTGAAATCCAAGGTCGTCAGAATAATAGTCGGTTGCGTAATTCTGATCGGTCTTCTTTTTGTTTTCCCTTCACTTTTTGGCGAGGGTTACGATAGTATTAAATTTCTATCAGGAAATCAAATGGAAAAAATATTTAAAGGTAGTCCCCTATACTTAGCGGCATATTCCAATTTCGCCGTTGTGATCATGCTCACTGCTGTCATGTTTTTAAAAGTGTTTGCAGTATCGGCAACTATTGGTTCAGGGGGGGTAGGCGGCAACTTTGCGCCTTCACTGTTTGTCGGCGCATATCTGGGTTACTTATTTGCTTTTATATGCGGGCTATTTAATATAGATCTGCCGCTTAGTAATTTTACTTTGGTCGCTATGGCGGGAATACTTAGTGGTGTGTTTCATTCTCCTCTGACTGCAATATTCCTTATCGCCGAAATTAGTGGTGGTTACAGTTTAATTATTCCTTTAATGATTGTATCTGCTATAAGTTACCTCATTGTAAAGTATTTTCATCCGGAATCTATGGATATTAAAAAATTAAAAAACTCGGGCGCGGTACTTTCAGAAAATAAAGATGCAAGCATTCTTTCAAGAATTGATCTGCCGAAACTGATCGAAAAAGATTTCGCACAGCTAAAACGAACGGATACATTAAAGGTGGTGATTGAAAATGTGAAGCACAACAGGAGAAATGTTTTTCCAGTGCTTGATGAGAATAATTATTTGGAAGGAATAGTTCGACTTGATAGCATAAGGGAAGAAATGTTTAAGCCTCATCTTTACGATAAGATCTCCGTAAAAGATATAATGGAAAAATCTTCGGTAAGAATTTCTCTTACCGACAACATTTTTAGTGTTATGAAAAAATTCGAGGAAACAGGAGACTGGAACTTGCCTGTTGTAGACAACGGGGTTTATCTTGGCTTTCTCTCCAAATCAAGTATTTTATCTACCTATCGAAACGAATTGATCTATTCTTATAATTAGCCATTGATATTTATCAATGCGCTTTTATCTAATATTCAATACTTTTACAAAAGTACATTTTCATTGATGGTGAACCTGAGTGTTGAGTTTAGGTTTTGTTTAATTTAGGAAATCCTGTCGGTAAAAAGCCGGCAGGATTTTAGTTATCTATCGTTTGGTGTATGCGTAAAGAGAATTCCATTTGTTCGATCTATAAGGATAATAATGTTGTTGTATTGCAATTTAATAATTACGCAATATTGAAGTGCCCGGACCTTGTGGAAATATTTGAGTACATATATGAAGCTTATGGTAAAGAGAGGTATTTAAAACTGATCGATATCCGCGCAGAATTAGTAATGGATGACAAAGCGAGGGATTATCTCCAAAATCAAAAAATAAAGTACCGAACCGTAGCTATTGCAGTTTTAGTAGGAAATAATACGAATCAGGAAATCCTTAATATTTTTATTAGCCTGGATAGTAAAAAAACACCTGCAAAAGTATTTGTGGAACAGAACAGCGCCATGTATTGGCTGAGCTCATTTGCGGCAAAATAAAACCCGCAAACAATTCTGTTTATGAGCCTGGTTTCCTATGAACTGTCATTTATTATAAAATAGCCGGTTTTGAAATTACAAACCTTATTTAAATCACAAATTGATATTTATCAATGTTAAACCCAATGGTTCTTTATATTATGCAGGTAATTATAAAATGGATAACTGGAAGATTTCAATAGAACATTGCGGAGAGATAATAGAGCTTGATCTTGAAGCTAAAAGTTATGCAGATGCTTTTATTAAAGTCGGAATGCACTATCCAAGTTGTTCAATTATCAGTATAAAACCAATTCGGGTCGTAAAAAAGATTGATCGTAGAACAAGCAAGAACTAGGCTGTTTTATCCAGACTAATCTCTTCCATCAACTTTAATTCATCTTCAAAGAAAAATTTTTCTTCAAAAGCCGGAACCAGATCATCCATCCAAATAGCTTTCGGATCGTATTTTGCAAAGAAGGGTCTGCCTGCCCAATTAGGATTTCTTCCCTGAAGCATTCTTAAAACAAAATATTTTGTTGAATTAATTTCCGAGATCCCTAATACCTGAACTTTTCCGGGAGTGCATGACATACTTGGGCCTCTTACAGTCCGGCAGATCCCACTAACATTTTGATACGCTTCTCTGAAAATTTTCCAGGCATCTTCTAAGGTTACTGCAAAATAATCTTGCGCTCCTGTGTCTCTTGGAATGAACATGTAATAAGGTATGCAGTTAAGGTTAACCTGTTTCCTCCACATTTCACTCCATATCTCAGGAGAGTTGTTGATGTTTTTCAGAAGAGGTGATTGTGTCCTGATTTGCACTCCTGTTGCTCTTAATTTTTGGATAGCAATTTTTGCAGCCTCTGTATCCAATTCACGCGGATGGCTAAAATGTGCCATTATTGAAAGATTAATTCCTGATTTCACTATACGTTCGAATAGATTAAGATACTCATCTGCGTCATCATCTGATATAAATTTATATGGCCAATAACTAAGTACTTTGGTTCCGATCCTTATGCTCTGAAGATTATCTGGTCTTCTTTGTAAAAAGGGTTCTATGTAAGATGCGAAAACTTTTGCTTTCATGATCATTGGATCTCCGCCTGTAAAAAGTATATCTGTAACTTCTTTGTTTGCTTTCACATACTCGAACAAAGTAGCCGATTCTTTATTCATGAATTTTAATCCTTCCATTCCGACAAATTGTGGCCATCTGAAACAAAAAGTACAATAGGCATGACAGGTTTGTCCCTGACTCGGGAAGAAGAGTACTGTTTCTTTATACTTATGCTGCATTCCTGAAATCGAATTTCCGTTGATAGTAGGAACATTCATGTCCATCTGTCCTGCCGGGTGCGGGTTCAATTGTAGTCTTATTTTATCTGCAGTTGTTTTGATAATATCCTTATTGTTGGTTCCCATAAGAGTATTCCACATCAAAGAATAGTTATTTTTGCTTAGCATATCTTTCTGCGGAAACGTCAATTTAAAAAACGGGTCTTCCGCAACATTGTCCCAATCAATTAATTCATTTACTACGTAATTGTTGGTTTTAAAGGGGAAAACATTCCCCACAACATCGATCGCTTCTTTAAGTTCAGCCGACAGTTTCTCAGCTTGTGGAAGTGTCTTGTAATTGTTAAGTGAATAAGAGTTTAGCTTCATTTTTTTTCTGCAAGTTATTTCAGTATCCTGTTTTTTCTGTTGATGATTATCAACGTGCAATCACAATTATGCTTTCTTAACAAAAAGCCGTATATAATAATACGTAACCGGCCAGTCCAAAACTACACCCATTCGAATAAATGAGAATGCATTGAAAAATTAGTCCACATTATTAAGAGATGCAGTGAAATTATCAATGCACTAATAGGCAGATCCAATGCAAAAAAGTCCGCCCATACAATAAGAGTGTAGGGGGCCTGCATAAATTATCCCTCTCAATGAAAAAGAGTTGCAAAGCAAAATAAACCGTATAATCTTAACTTTCATTGATATTTATCAATTACATAGCCAGGATAATATCGTAATTTTACAGGTTCAAAATTTTGAAATGGAGCTTATAGTTTTAAAATCAAAAATACACAACGCATACGTTACGGAAGCTAATATTGATTATGTAGGCAGTATAACTATTGATGAAGCTTTGATGGATGCCGTTGGATTACATGAAGAAGAGCAAGTACATGTTATAAATTATCGAAACGGTGAAAGGTTGATCACCTATGTCATAAAGGGAAAAAGAAACAGTGGCGAGATCTGTATGAACGGACCGGCTGCTTTGAAAGTGGCCAAGGGAGATAAGATCATAATAATTGCTTATGCGGGCATTAAAAAAGAAGAGGTGGGCAAATTTAAAGCAAAGGTAGTTTTTCCCAAACCTGATAATTCGATATAGCCAGATAAAAACATCCTTTCCCTAAAAAGGGAGGGCCATCGATATCCTTAATTTATAACAATCCAATATTTTTGTAACTAATTGACAAAAATCAATCCTAACTTAGTATATTATTTATAATATGCAGAACATAAGTAAATATGAAAGCTGCCTCCTGCATTATTCTTTTAATGAGCCTGAAGAATTAATTGTTTATTTCTAGCATGTCAATAAGGTACCAGTTAATAGTCGGCTTTTCGTTTCTCATACTCATCTTCACGGTGGTTTTTTTCGTTAACCAGCGCTTATCCCGGGAAGTATTAACGAATACAATTTATCTCAACAATTCAGAAGCTGTTATTAGAAATTCAAATGCGCTTCATAAGGAGATAATCGAAATGCAGAGTGGTTTCAGGGGATATCTTCTTACCAATCAGGAAAGCTTTTTACAGCCCTATTACGATGGATTAAAAAGTGTGCCTTTACTCCTGACAGAACAAATGCAGTTATTATCTACACAAACTCAAAAGTTAAAATTAGATTCGATTATAAAATTACATAAGGAATGGATCTCATATTCAGATTCACTCATTTCTACAAAAAAAGATACACTTCCGGAAGCAGGATTCAGGTTCAAGAAATTATTTGATACTAAACTTAAAATGGAGGTGGGGAAAAAACTAAATGATCAGATCACTGCCATGTTTTTTACTCTTGACAATTACGAATATAAATTACGTTTAGAAAGAAGGGATGTACTTCAGAATTCCATTTCTCAAACCAGAAGGATCTCGATCGTTCTAACTGTTATCTGCATTCTGATTTCTTTTGCTATGGGATTTTATTTCCTGCGTACGATCACTGGACGCATTTCAAAAATGGTTCGTTTTTCTGAACGAATATCAGGTGGGGAATTTATAAGTTTGCCTGATACAAAAAAAGATGAAATGACTCGTTTAGTAAATTCTCTAAATCAAATGTCAGAAACTTTAAGCACTACATTTAAAGAGCTGAAGAAGAAAAATGATGAGTTAGACCAGTTTGCATATGTTGTGTCACATGACCTTAAGACTCCACTACGCGGAATTAATAATATAGTTAACTGGGTTGAAGAAGACCACCCCGATCAGATCACACCGGAATTGGCTAAGAGCCTTACGCTTATTAAAGGACGTATCGAGCGCATGGGAAAAATGATAAATGGTCTTTTGGAGTATGCAAGAATTGGACGCGTGAAAAAGCAGATCAAAACTTTTGACCTGAACGAGCTTTTACTCGAACTTAAGGAACTTATTATTCCATCAAAAGGAAATTTAATAATCGAAAAAAAGTTGCCATGGATAAAAGCAGAGAAAATTCGTCTCGAGCAAGTCTTTTCTAACTTAATAAGTAACGCGATAAAGTATAACGATAAAGAAAACCCGGAGATAAAAATTAGCTTTGAAGATAAGGGCGACGAGTACATGTTCTGTGTAAAGGATAATGGCCCGGGAATTGAGAAGCAGTATTTGGACAAGATCTTTTTAATTTTCCAAACACTTAAAGAACGTGATGCTTTTGAAAGTACAGGCGTAGGATTAGCCATTGTTAAAAAAATAGTGGAAGATAATAATGGCAAAATAAATGTCGATTCAGAATTAGGCAAAGGTTCTGCATTTTATTTTACATGGCCTAAACAAAAATAAAAGAATGAAAAAGACTGTTTTATTGATAGAGGATGATTACTTAGATATCGAAAGTGTAAAGCGCGCTTTTAAAAAACTAAATGTCGATTGTGATCTCCATGTTGCACACAATGGTGCGGATGGTTTGGCATTGCTCACCGGAAGTGCTTCACAAAACACTCGTATCACACCGGATATTATTATTTTGGATATAAATATGCCTAAAATGAGTGGTATAGAATTCTTACGAATAGTAAAGAACTACTACAGCTTCAAGAACATTAAGATCTTTATACTTACCACATCTATGGAGGAGTACGATAAATTTTCCACTGAGACTCTCGGTATCGACGGTTATATAATTAAACCTTTAAGTTTTACGGCTCCCGTTTCACCTGAAACAGCAAAGTTCATTGATGCGCTACTGAATTAATTACTTTTTTTACCTAATATGACAGCTGCTATTATTATCACTTTTTGTGTACTGCTTTTGTTGGCGTATTTCTTTGATATCACCTCCCCTCGAACAAATATCCCTGCAGTAATACTATTGCTGGTATCCGGATGGTTAGTGAAACAAGTTTCAATTTTGTTTGATTTTGTAATCCCTGACCTTACACAGTTATTGCCCGTATTAGGAACAGTCGGGCTTATTCTTATTGTATTAGAAGGTTCCCTTGAGATCGAAATTAACCGGTCAAAGATCAGGATGGTGAGAGATGCTTTTTTAATCTCGCTGCTTTCGATTCTCAGTTTAACTTTTTTAGTGTCCTTTGTTCTTTATAAATTCACAGAACAGCCTTTCAGGATATGCATTATCAATGCTGTACCATTATGTATAATAAGCAGCGCTATAGCTATATCATCCGCTAAAAATTTATCTGAACATCCCCGCGAGTTTATCACTTACGAAAGTAGCCTGTCTGATATCTTCGGTGTATTGCTTTTTAATTTTGTGATCCTTAACGAAGGTCTTAGTTGGTCAGCTGTTTCACAGTTTTCACTGCAATTACTACTCATTATCTTAGTTTCATTTATTTCGACCCTTGGCCTGGCTTTTCTTCTTAAACGTATTAGCCATCGGGTAAAATTCGCACCATTGATCCTTCTCATAGTGCTTATTTACGAAGTATCTAAAGTTTACCATCTTCCATCTTTGGTATTCATTTTATTATTCGGATTAATTATAGGAAACATTGATGAACTAAAACAGTGGAAATGGCTTAAAAATTTTGAGCCACAGTTCTTAAACAGGGAAGTTCATAAGTTTCGAGATCTGGTTATTGAAGCAACCTTTCTGGTCCGTTCAGTATTTTTCCTGTTGTTTGGCTATCTGATTGAAACTACAGAAATAATAAATGGAGAAACCTTTCTATGGGCCCTTGCCATAGTTACTACAAGTTTTCTAATGCGATTCTTATTTCTCAAACTTCTTTCGCTCCCTTTTAAACCATTGTTGTTTTTTGCTCCCCGCGGCCTCATTACTATCCTCTTATTTCTCGCAATTCCTGATTACGAAAGGTTATTAGTAATTAACCGTTCCCTTATAACACAGGTGATTATTCTTACGGCATTGGTAATGATGATTGGAATTATTCTTACTAAAAGAGCAAACTCTCCTACTACTTGATTTAAAAGCCGGTTTTACCATTTGTCAATCAGTCCCTGCTCAAGCTATTCCTTTACCCTTATCAAATGCTTCATTAATAAATCAGGGGTATTGGAAGATCCGGAAATCGAATTGTTATTTCGGGTAAAGTACAATATATTTAGAAAATTTTTAGCTGTATTGAAGGTAACGTTTACTTCTCCTCTTTATATAAGGTCAACTTGATTTTTCCGGTGATGACCGCAATGGCTAAAGTTTCTTGACTGATCCATTTGCAGTTTCCATATTCCAAAAAGCTTTTTTTACTCATTTAACTTTGGCGGCTTTTTCAATCCGGATTTTGCAATGCTCATGCTTCTCCTTTTTACATTTTACTCATATCATGTCCTTCCATTGGATTCGCACCTTTTTTAAACATGTACTCACTATTTAATAGATATGCCCCTGATATAACAATAGTATCTCCTTTGGTTAATCCGTGTAGAATTTGTGTGTATTCGTTTGTTTCAAGTCCGGTATGTACCATAACACTTTCAAATTTATTATGACCCGTTTTTTTCCAAACGGATGCACCCTTACCATCAAGAAGTATAGCATCAGTTGACAATGCCACCACAGTTTTAGTGTTAAGTAAAATAGAAAAATCAACCTGCATTCCAACCTTAAGTAAATGGTCAGGATTAGCCACTTCAACTCTAACAAGGTTGATTTGTGAACCTGAACCTAATTCAGGATTTACAAACGAGATTTTTCCAACAACTTTCTTTCCTTTTATGCCGGGGAAAAACAGAGTGGCTTTCATGTCCTCACTAATTTTAGAAAGGTCATTCACGAAAACCTGTGCTTCAGCCCACAGGTTATTATAATCCGTCACATGATAAACACTTCCACCTTCCATTACATAATCTCCTTCTTTAATATCAACAGAGGAAACTACACCAGAAACATTACTTGTGATCTTAAACAGATCACCGGTTAAATCAGCGTTTGAAATTTTATTGATTTGGGCATCACTTAAACCATAAAGTTTTAGTTTATTTTTTGCGCTTTGAATGATCTTATCCATATCAACGGATTCTGTTTTGAATGAACTTTTTTTCTCAAGAGCCAGTTTGTATTCACGTGCTGCTAAATTCAGGTCTTCACTATAAATCTCATAAACTACATCACCTTCATTAATGGTTTCTCCAACATTTTTAATATATAACTTGTCTATCCTTCCCATTACTCTCGAACTGATCGACCACTGCTTGTTTTGATCAACACTTAGTTTTCCTGTAAGCTGTATTTCATCTCCTAATTCATGCTCTGTCAAAATATCAGTTTTTATGTTCCCTAATTGAATTTGCTGATCACTAAGATGTAAACCGCCCTCGTTCATAGATTGATCCTTTTTAACCGGAGTTAAGGGCATTTTACAGATAGGGCAATTTCCCGGTTTCGTCTCAACAACCTGTGGATCCATTGAACAGGTGTAATAAACATCTGAATCGGTTTTTTCCTCTTTGGGAGTACAATGCCCAAACAATAAAACAATGAGGAGTAATAAAGTATTTTTTTTCATTTCTTTAATTTTCTGTTTTAATAAAACTCTCGCTGTCCATTAATAGCTGTGCATTTTCAGCTATTAGATCTGATTCCCCAAGCCCGGAGATAACTTCAATCATATTGTCAAGTATGTTTCCTGTAATAATTTTGTAAGCCTTAAACAAATTATTCTCCCTTATGAAAACCACCTTGCTACTTCCTAAATCTATTACAGAAGTGATTGGGATAAAATTACCGTTTTTGTTGTCCGAACTAATAGTGGCTTTTACATTTGAACCTACCTTGATTGTGTTATTTGGATTAGATAAATATACTCTTGCTGTTATAGTATTTTCCCCAGGCTTAATCTCGGGCTCAATAAAATCGATTTTGAGGTTCTCTCCTAAATCTACTCCGTCAAGAGTGAGGTTTGCTTTATTTCCTTTTGCTATTAAACTTTGCTTATCTGCATATATATTTAATAACGCCCACAATTTATTTGTACTGTAAACATTAAAAACTGCTTGTCCTTTTTGAACATACATACCCTCCCTGATTAATAACTCCTGTTGCGGTTGAGTGTTCATTGAAGTCATTTGTGCTGTAGATGCGTCTCCTAACAAATCATGTAAATGGCCTGAAAAATTACTATATACGCTAACATATTCAATTGCTTTCTTTTCGTTTTTTACTTTTTTCACCTGGTCAGAAGTCAATCCCTGAAGTAGTAATCTGTCTTCAGCAGTCTTTATCAATGTAGTATTCTCAAGATCATTTTTCAGTAAGTAGATATAATTTTCCTGTTCAGTTAGTAATTCTTTACTGTATATATCCATGAGTTTTTGGCCTTTACTAACTGTTTGATACTTATATTTCACAAATAGTTTTTCTATTCTTCCGGCTACTTTCGATGAAATTGTAGAAATTTCACGAGTGTCATAATAAATTTTCCCTGTGGATTGAATAACAACCGGAATAGTATTTTCTTTCATGCTAATGGTTTTAACCTGAGAAACAACATACTTGTTTGTTGGCTTAAGTAAAATGTCTATTTCTGTTTCGGTGGTTTTAGGATCGTTATTTTGCATTTCGACCAAATCCATTTTGCATTTTGGACAAATTCCCGGTTTATCCTGAATAATCTCGGGATGCATTGGACAAGTATATTTCTTATCAGAAGAAATCTCTTCTTTTTTCTCAACGAGATCCATTTTACAAATAGGACACTGTCCGGGCTCATCCTTAATAATTTCAGGATGCATAGGGCAAGTATATTTTTTTCCTTGACTTGGCACAACATGATTTTCATGATCATTATTATCATGTTCCTTTATGTCGTGATTCTCATTCTCATTCGTGCTATTGCAGGAATTCAGAATTAGAAGGATGGGTACTATTTTTAATAAACGCATTATCATTTTATTTCGAGTTGATTTTCGTATTGAATTTGTAATTCAGCTAATTCCATTATCTGGCCGACATAGTTTAACTGCATTAATTTTAAGTTTTGCCAGGCGTCCAACACCATAAATAATTCTTCTGTGTTTTGTTCGTATGCCAACAACGTTGTTTCGTAATTTTTCTTCATAGCAGGAATAACAACTTTTTCAGAAAGATCGATCTGTTGTTTTTTATTCTTAATTTTTACTTTGATATTCTCAATAGTTCCACTTACGTTATTTACAAAACCTTGTTGTTCAAGTTTAACTGCTTCTATCTCGTAATTTATACCTTTCACACTCGATTTATACATTTTCGAAGACCAAGGGGCGATCGGAATTGTTACCATTGCCATTAAGCTGAATTGCTGCGGCTGTTTTCCAAAGGCAAGCATATGGTCGTATTTTATACCAAAATCAGGGAGTCTTTTTGATTTTTCAAATGTTTGTTTGGTTCGCAAAAGATTTTCATTTTGCTTTAGTACCTTGAAGTCACTCCTTGCCGACATTATTGCAGCGCTATCAACCAACATGTTTTCATATTCATTAAATTTTATTATTGTATCGACATCAAACATGTGAGTTTTGTTCCGATTCATTAGGGTATTTAATTCAATCATTTTTTGATTGATTTCCTGATTTGTCATTACCATCATAGTTTGAACGTCTCCTAACATCCCTTTTGCTTTGTAATAAGCGTTTAGTTTATCCATTCCGTATTTATATCTTAGCTCGGTGGACTCTATGAGATATTTTAAAATGCTTTCACTCTCCATTAGTATCGTTTTTCTTCTTTTTAAAATCACCCACTCATAGTAACTCATTTTAGCCATAGAGAAGAGTTCGTTTTTCATTGAACCTTTCATTTGTAATTCAATACCTGACATGCTTTTCATGTAATTCGAATTTGCATTTAGCTTTTTGGGGTTCATAATCATTTGTTGAGCAGATACCATAAAAGATCCCATACCGTTTGTGTTCATTGCCGGATCAGCCTTCCACATTTGGGGGTTGTAGGGAGTCATAAAGAATCCGGCTCCAACTTGCGGTGCATCTAATGCTTTTGCACCCGAAGCATAAGTGTCATAAGCATTTATTTTCGCATCATATTTTTTCAACTCCGGTTGATTTTTTTCAATCTCACTTAAGATGTTTTCCAGCGACATTGTCTGTGAAAACATTTTAAATGGGGCAAACATTACTCCTGTAATCAGCAGAATGCCTTTTAAATATTTGTGTGTCTTCATCATTTCTAATCTTCAAATTCCAGAACAATTAATTTTCCATGTTTTTTTAGTTCGTATTCTCGTACCATTGCATAAAGTACAGGTAAAACAATTAGCACAAATAAAGTAGATGTAATCAAACCAAATACAAACGGAATGGTAATAGGCTTCATCACGTCGCTTCCTGTTCCTGTTGCTAATAAAACCGGCATTAGGCCAATAATATCTACTAACACTGTCATAAGTTTTGGGCGCAATCGTAAAGCTGCACCATCGTAAATTGCATCCTCGACATCGTGATTTGTCATTTCTTTGTTTTCCGATTTTATTTTTTTTACTTTCTTAAATACTGAGTTATTCATATAGACCAACATCAGCACTCCTGTTTCGACAGCAACACCAAAGAGCGCGATAAAACCTACGGCAACAGCAACTGAGAAGTTTACGCTAAAAAAATGCAAGGAGTACGCTCCACCAACTAATGCTACCGGAATAGCTGATAATACGATTAATACTTCTCTGAAAGTATGGAAGGTGAAATAAAGAATAGCCATTATTATGATCAGAACAATTGGGATAATCATTCTTAATCTCTCATTTGCCCGTACCTGATTTTCATACTGGCCGCTCCACGTTAAGAAATAACCTTTAGGTAATTTTTTCACCACCGTTTCAAGTTTCTTTTTTGCATCATTTACAGTGCTTCCTAAGTCCCGATCTCTTACATTGAATAGCAGGGTTCCACGTAACATAGCATTCTCAGAAGTAATCATTGGTGGGCCTTCACTTATTTTAATTTCTGCAACGGTTGACAATGGTATAGGCCCATAATCCATTGTTTGTAATTGTAGTCTCTTTAGTTTGTCGATTTTATCCCTGAAATCTTGTGCAAATCTTACATTAACAGTAAAGCGTTGTCTCCCCTCTACAGTAGTAGTTACATTCATCCCACCCAAGGCTGTTTCAATAAACATGTTTACATCATCCACACTTAATCCATACCGCCCAATCTCGTCTTTTTTAATATTTATATCCACATACTTCCCACCAACAATCGGGTCCACATACAGATCTTTCACACCATCAATTCCTTCTAATTCTTTTTTGAATTGTTGAGCAAGTTTGTTTATTGTGTCAAGGCTTTGTCCGTAAATTTTAATCCCGACATCAGTTCTGATTCCGGTTGATAGCATATTAATACGGTTAATAATTGGTTGTGTCCAACCATTAATTACACCAGGAATTTGCATTTTAGAATTAAGCTCATTAATGATTCCTTCTTTGGTAAGTCCTTCTCGCCATTCTTTTTGAGGCTTCAAGAGTATGATAGTTTCAATCATACTTATTGGTGCATTGTCTGTTGCTGTATTTGCTCTTCCGGCTTTACCAAGTACATTTTGTACTTCAGGAACACTAAGTATTAGTTTATCCTGCACCTGCATAATTCTTTTTACTTCAGAATTTGAAACATCCGGTAATGTTACCGGCATAAATAGTAATGAACCTTCATCAAGTGGTGGCATGAATTCGGTACCAAGATTTAAAACAAGCGGAATGCTTCCTAATACCAACACAATGCTTAATCCGATAGTAGTCTTTTTCCATTTCAGGCACCAACGAATAATCGGATCGTACATCCAAAGAAAAAAGCGTGAAACAGGGTGTTTGCTTTCCGGCCTGACTTTTCCTTTCAAAAACATTGTCATAAGAACAGGAACAAGGAATACTACTACGAAGGCAGATCCTATCATAGCAAAAGTTTTTGTCCACACTAATGGAGAAAATAGCTTATGCTCCTGTCCTTCTAAAAAAAGAATCGGGCTAAATGACACCAAAGTGATAAGTATGGAATTGAACACTGCCTTTCCAATTAATTTAGAAGAATTTTCAATCTTCTTTTCTCTTTCTTCGTTTGATAACATGTCTATTAAATTATTTTACTCAAATTATTCGTCTTCACTACTTATTGATTTTAATGCATTTTCTACCATCACAATTCCTGCATCTACCAGGTCGCCAACCGCTAAAGCTACACCTGCCAGCGACATAATATTAGATGTTATCCCAAACCAACTCATCATGATAAATGATATTAAAATGGAAATTGGTATTGTGATTATTACTATCAGGGCGCTCCTTACATGAAATAAAAATATTAGCAACACGATTGCAACTACAATGATCTCTTCAATTACTGCTTCTTTTAATGTAGCTATTGTAGCTTCAATTAAATCCGATCTGTCATAGGCTGTTTTAAATTTCACTCCCACAGGAAGTCCTTTTTCTATCTCAGGGAGTTTTTCTTTTATTCGGTCAATTACATCTTTCGCATTCTCTCCGTAACGCATTATTACGATTCCACCTACTTTTTCTCCTTGACCGTTTTCATCAATAATTCCCAATCTTAAATCACCTCCCATTTGTACGGTAGCAACATCCTTAACTCGTATAGGAGTGGAATTAACAGTTTTCAAAGGAATCTCTTCAATTTCTTTGATGTTTTTTATATAACCTGATCCTTTAATTATATAGCCGATGTCGGATTGTTCAAATTTCCTTCCTCCGACATCATTATTATTCGCTGCTATTTTTTCATTGAGATCCATTAGTGTTACACCATAGTATCTTAATTTATTAGGATCAACAACCACTTGATATTGTCTTTGAAATCCACCGAAGGACGAAACTTCACTAACGCCATCAACCGTTTGTAGTGCGAAACGAACGTACCAATCCTGTAACGCACGTAATTCGCCTAAATCATAACCGGGTGCATCCAAAGTGTACCAATAAACATGTCCTAATCCGGTTCCATCAGGGCCAAGTGTAGGTGTTATTCCTTCGGGTAATAATCGCTGCGCATAGTTTAAACGTTCCAGTACTCTTGTTCTCGCCCAGTAGATATCTACATCATCATCGAAAATGACAAACACAAAACTCATACCGAACATACTGTTAGCCCTGATGTTCTTCACTTTTGGTATACCTTGTAAATTACTTACAAGAGGGTAGGTAATTTGATCTTCAATGATCTGTGGATTACGCCCCATCCATTCAGTAAAAATGATAACTTGATTTTCCGATAAATCAGGAATAGCATCAACAGGAGTGTTTTTAACAGCTACTATTCCGTAAACAGTTACACCAACTGCAATCAGCAGAACAATAATTCTGTTTTTTAATGCCCAGGTTATGAAGTTACTTATCATATTGCCTCAATTAATTAATTGTTAACTTGTCTTCTCCGCTTTAAATCCTGCTTTTTCAATTGCCTCAATAATTTTATCCGGATTTATGCCATCTGTTTCAACAGATAAAATCTTTTCAGGGTTAAAAATATCTACGTCCCATTTTTCAATTCCTTTTTCATCATTCAAAAAGGGAGTTACTTTAGCAACGCAACCTGTACATTTTATATTTGTTTTGAATTTCAAAGTTTTCATACTTAATGTTTTTATTAATTGATTGATTTTAATTTAAGCCACAAACTATTACTTACAACGCTTACAGAACTTAAAGCCATTGCTGCGCCTGCGATCATCGGATTTAATATAAAGCCGTTAACCGGGTACAAAATTCCCGCTGCTATTGGAATACCAATGATATTATAAATAAAAGCCCAAAAAAGATTTTGTTTAATTGCTTTTACAGTGAGTTTGGATAGTTTTATTGCTTCCGGTATCAACATTAAATCGGAAGAGATGATCGTCATCTTAGCGACATCGATCGCAATGTCCGATCCTTTTCCCATTGCAATACTTACGTCCGATTGAGCTAAAGCCTGAGAATCATTAATGCCATCACCAACCATCGCAACAACTTTTCCCTGCTTTTGAAGTTCCTTAATAAAGTCAGACTTTTGAGAAGGCAGTACTTCTGCTTTAAAATGTTTTAATCCTACCTGCTTAGCCACTGCGTTAGCCGTTTGAGCATTATCTCCGGTTAACATGTACACATCTATTCCATCCTTTTGTAGCTGACTTATTGCTTTTGCCGAACTTGGTTTCACTTTATCTGCAATGGCAGCGATAATCAAAATGTGTTTAGCATCTGAAAAATAAACAACTGTTTTTGCCTCTTCTTCCAAAGCATTTGCTCTTGTTTGTTCGGACGTACCAATCAGAATATTATTTTCATTCATCAACCCTTTATTGCCAACATAATAAGTTTGACCATTGAAATTGGCTTTGACTCCTCTTCCGGTAATACTCTCAATATTGTTTATTTGAACAGGATCTATTTTCTCATTCTTTAATCGCTTGCTTACAGCTTCAGCAAGGGGATGTTCTGATTGGGATTCAATAGCTAATAAGATTCGCTTTGCATTATTACTATCAGTTTGATCAAGAATTATCATGTCAGTTACTTCAGGTTTGCCTTCCGTAATAGTGCCTGTTTTGTCTAAGATAATTGCATTAACATTTTTAGCCAATTCAAGGCTTTCGGCATCCTTAATTAAAATACCATGATCAGCACCTTTACCAACGCCGACCATAATGGCAGTTGGAGTCGCCAAACCTAAAGCACAAGGACATGCAATTACTAATACTGTTACCATTGAAAGTAAGCCTTGCGTTAACCCATTTTCTCCGCCAAGAATAATCCATAAAATAAAACTGAGAACTGAAATGCCAATAACAATTGGCACAAAAACACCTGCAATTTTATCTACAAGTTTCTGTACCGGAGCCTTACTTCCTTGTGCTTCTTGCACCATTTTTATTATTTGTGCCAATACGGTTGCACCGCCAACTTTAAGCGCTTTGATCTTAAAACTTCCTTTTTGGTTTATAGTCCCGGCAAATACTTTATCTCCATTCTTTTTTTCGACCGGAATAGGCTCACCGCTAATCATGCTTTCATCCACAAAAGAAGTTCCGTCAGACACTTGTCCGTCTACGGGAATTTTATCGCCCGGTTTTACAAGTAGTAAGTCTCCAATTTTAACATGAGCAATTGGCATTTCCATTTCATGGCCTCCTTCATGAATTACTACAACCGTTTTTGGCTGAAGTCCGATTAGTTTTTTTATGGCAGAGGAGGTATTGGATTTGGCTTTTTCTTCCAGTAATTTCCCCAATAATATGAAGGCTACAACTACTGAAGCGGCCTCAAAGTAAACATGAGCATGCAAGCCCCTTTTGTGCCAAAATTCAGGATAAAATGTATTAAAGAGACTGAACAAGAATGCGATCCCTGTGCTTAATGCAACCAAAGTATCCATGTTGGCCTTAAAATGTTTAGCTTGTTTAAAAGCATTGATAAAGAAACTCCTTCCGAACCAAAAAAGAACCGGAGTAGTCAATATCATCATAATGAGATTGGCATAAGGCATTTCCATAAAGAACATACCTATGACAACAACAGGCAACGAAAGTATTACAGCCCAAATGGTTTTATTCCTTAATTCAGTATAAAGGCTTTTATGAATTTCTTCTTTTAGATCATGAGCATTCTCTTCATCGATTATCATATCATAACCGATGGATTGCAAAGCTTCCTTCATTTGCTGCATACTGATCAAATCAGGAATAAACTCAACTGTTGCGCTTGAGTTAGCAAAATTCACCGCCGCGTTGATCACACCGTGTTGGGATTTTAAAATTGATTCGGTACTAACAGCACAGGATGCGCATGTCATTCCTGTGATTGGAAAGGTTTTCTTTATACTTTCAACACCGTAACCCAGATCTCTGATAGTCTTAATAGCTTCATTTAGAATAGGCTTTTTGGGATCAGCTTCAATAATAGCCTTTTTGTTATTAAAATCTACCCGATGTTTAATAACACCTTCCAATTTCGATAATCCACCATCAATAATCATGGCGCAATGTTCGCTGTCCATGCCGATAAGTGGAATTTCAATTGTTTGTTTTAAGGTTTCCATTTTATTTTTTATTCAAAGATAGGTAGGTTTGTAGGGGCGGCTATTACGATATTTATTATTTGGTTTATGATATTTACTGATTAAATTTTATCCAGGATCTTTCTACTGGCTTAATATTACGTTTAGTAAATTCGAACTTTACTGCTACATTTTTATAAATTATTCAAAATAAAGTCCACTCTTTCATTTGCTGACAAAACAGGAACATGTACTATAGGAAAAGGCAAGGCCTCATAAACTTCTGTTATTAATGAATGAATTTTTTGTTGAGCCTCAGCGTTTTCCTTACGGGCATAATCGTTTACCAAAGGCAAGTAATCCATTATAAATATTTTCTTATAAAATACTTTTTTCAGAGCTTCAGTTAATCTATCATCGACGGAAAGATCTAAAAACCTATAGTAAGCTAAAGCATCAGGTATAGCTCTGTCAAGAAATACCTGTACTTCAGGATTAATTTCATTTTCTTGCTTGATTTGCATATCTAACACTCCTAATTGAAACTCTCTCTGATTTTTTCTTACTTCTTCAATAGTTCGTCCCTTTAATCGCTGAGTATCCAAGAAATGTCGGGCATGTTCCATTGTAGTGATATACCCACGGTCGCGCAAAAGGTTTACGGTTGTTGTTTTACCGGAACTTGGGCCGCCTGTGATAACATACCAGTTAGTTTGTTTAGTAATATCTACAATTATCTTTTCCATTTGATACTTCAATTATTTTTACTTCGTCAATCGTTCCGCCTTTTTCATTTCTAACCATGTCCATAAACCCCCAAGTCCATCAATTACCCCGAAAGACAAAAAATGCCAATCCGCTTTCCCTGTTGCAATCAAATAAATAACAATTAACGGTGCGAAAAATCTTGTGTGTATAGTGTATCGTGCAAAATCAACATTACCTTGTAAAGCTGAGCGTATATAGTAATATGATGAACATATTAACACAAAGCCAAGTAAACGAATCCACGGTTCATTAGAGGTTGGTAACCCTACTATTGGTAATACAATATTTGGCACAACCAGTAAAACAATACCCATTAGTATGGAATACAAACCAAAAATAAAAATACTTCTATTTATCCTGTTCACTGTTGTATGATTTTTAATTTTTTACCTATCTGAATTATTATTAGCGAAACGATACTTGCCCCGATAGAAATAAGCCAATCATATACTGACATCTCATAAATTGATAGCACCTTCCTTACAGGTTCAATTGCATAGACACCTAACAAAATGATTACAGAAAGAGCAATTGCACCCCATATATACTTATTCCTAAACACCTCAGAATTGAAAAAAGATGTCCCATTTCCCATATTGAACACATGAAGTAACTGCGAAAAAATCAGGGAGAAAAATAAAATATTGTTACATAATTCCGGATTCCATATCTCTGTATTATGAACTGTTAAATGACTAAAAAATACTGCTCCAACACTAACTGCTCCAATAATAATTGAATAAAAGAAAACGGCTATCCACCTCTTTTTGTCAATAATAGGTTCGTTCATGTTCCTTGGTGGCCTCTGCATTATTGCATTGCTTCCTTCAGTAACACCCAAGGCAAGCGCAGGTAAAACATCCGTTATTATATTAATAAAAAGTATCTGAAGAGCGAATAACTGAAAATGAAGATTAAATACAGATGCAGTTGCGATCACCAATAACTCACTCAAATTACATGACAATAAAAAGATAACGAACTTCCGGATATTCTCGAAAATGATACGGCCTTGTTTAATAGCAATTACTATTGATGAAAAGGAATCATCTTTTAATACCATATCAGCTACCTCCTGAGAAACCTGTGTGCCTCTTAAGCCCATTGCGATGCCTATATCCGCCTTTTTTAATGCAGGAGCGTCATTTACTCCATCTCCTGTCATTCCAACTATGTTTTTCCCTTCTTGCAGTACTGCCACAAGATCTAATTTTTGTTTGGGGCTAACTCTTGCAAACACCAGCGTATCCATCCAACTTGTTTTTTCATTGGCAGTCAGATGTTCGTAGTCTTTCATTTCTTTTCCCACCATTGCTTTAAAATTATCATTGTCAGCAATACCAAGTTTAACAGCAATGTTTTTAGCAGTTGCAGGATGATCTCCTGTTATCATGATAACTTTAATTCCTGCTGTTTTACATTCCTTAATAGCTTCAAAAACTTCTTCTCTTGGCGGATCAATCATTCCGAAAAGACCTACAAATACAAGGTTAATAGATAAGTCTCCTTTGGCAGAAGCAGCAGGGCCATAAGCTCCTGCAATCACTCTTGATCCTGAATTAGCAAGCTCCTCTGCTTTTTTTATCCAAAGGATTCTGTTTTCATCATTGAGTTCTTTAATACCATCTCTTTCTAAAATACGATCACAACGCAACAGTAATTCTTCTGAGGCTCCTTTTGCATAAGTTGTATTACTGCTTTGATCTTTATGCAGCGTAGCCATTATTTTCGTTTCCGAAGAAAATGATTCTTCTTTTAACTTTGGATATTTTTCTCTGTAACTTTGAATATTGATAGAATTCTTTTCTGCAAATTTTAGCAGACCTGTTTCAAGTGGATCTCCAATTTCTTTAACAGTACCATTGATACTTTGTAATTCAGCGGTATTACATAAAACGGCAATTCGATTTATAATTTCCAACGCTTCAGAATTATCAGCGGCAGTAACTATTTTATTTACTTCTATTTTATTTTGTGTGAGTGTACCTGTTTTATCGGTACAAATTACATTTGTTCCTCCAAGCGTTTCAACAGCGGATAATTTTTTTACAATTACATTGTACCTTGCCATTTTCATCATCCCTTGTGCCAATGCCATTGTAGCAACAATAGGCAAGCCTTCAGGTATAGCAGCAACAGCTAGAGCAATTGAGGTCTCAAGCATTTCAAGAAATTTTTGTCCATTCAAGAGTCCGGCAACAAAAATTATTACTACCAATGCCACAGTAATCCAAATAAGTTTTTTACTAAAGTTTTCTAATTTTTTTTCTAATGGTGTAGCGGCTTGATCTGCTGATTGAACCATTCGGGCTATGCTACCAAGCTCAGTGTCCATTCCCGTAGTTGTTACTACCATATACCCATTTCCCTTTGTTGAGTAAGTGCCTTTGTACAACATGTTAGCTCGCTCGGCAAGAGTTGTATCGGCATTTATTTTGTCGGTTTGTTTCTCAACAGGGAGTGATTCTCCTGTTAAAGCCGATTCATCAATTTGGACTTGAGAGGCTTTAAAAATTCTTCCATCAGCAGGAATCATGTCTCCTGCCTCAATATAAACTATATCGCCGGGAACGATTTCCTCAGCGTTTATTTCTTCTAACTTTCCATTACGCTGTACTTTGGCAGGGACCGCAGACAATTTCTTCAAGGCATTCATAGAGCGTTCTGCTTGATACTCCATGTAAAAACCTATAAGGGCATTAATTAGTATTACAATAAGAATAGCAATGCCATCTAACAACTCGCCAAAATAAAATGATAATCCTGCCGCGAAAACAAGAAGCCACACTATCGGACTTTTAAACTGGCTCAGAAAAATGAGCCAAATACTTTTGTCTTTTTTCGCTTCAATTTTATTCGCACCATTCTTCAATCGTTTTTGAGCTTCGGTTGAAGTTAATCCATTTGCAGCATCAGACTGTAAGGCGGTTAATACTGCCTCCGATTCAATAGCGTGTGGGATTATATTTAATTTAATGCTTGCCATTATTAATTAATTTATAACAAAGTTGCTGCCTTTTTCACCTGAAGCCTTTGTTACATGTATACTTTTCTTATTCTTCATTTCCCGTCGAGCAAATTTTCGATACAAGTAAAAATCAAATTATTTTTATTTAATGAATAATAAACGTGTGAACCAACCCTCTCAAAAAGCAGTATGCCTTTATTTTTTAAAATAGAAAGATGTCTTGATACTTCAGGCTGATTTAATTTTAACTTGTCACAAATTTGGTTAACCGAAAATTTAATTTCTTTTTTTTGACCAAGGAGAGTTAGAATGCTAATTCTATCAGGATGTGCCATTGCTTTCAATGACTCTGATATCAATATTAAGTCGTTTTCCTTTTTTTTCATAGCTTATTCATATTCAAACATGTGAATATCCGTATATACGAATGCATGTTGAATGACTCAAATCAATGGCAGAAGTGATTTTTGTCATCTTTTTAGGCTTGAATCTATAGGAACACGTTACTGGAATCAATCTTAACCTAATTATTACCTAACAAGGAAAGCTGTTTTTCAATACTATGGTTACATTGCTCCAATTGAAGTTTACATCTTTTACATGCTTTTATTGTCGAATATTTTATATGAATCATATTACTACACCTTTTAGTATTGCGATTATGTTGGAATAAAAACTTTGTTAAAGCTCTTCGATTTTTTTACGTTTATTATCCTTCAATGATTTAAAAAAGGACGGCGTTAAGCCAGTAACTTTTTTAAATTGACTGGAGAGGTAGGCGACACTGCTGTAATTTAATTTATCGGCTATTTCAGACAGAGAAAGCTCATCATACACCAATAATTCTTTTACTTTTTCAATACGTTGTGAGATAAAATATTTTTCTATGGTGGTGCTTTCCGTTTCTGAAAACAGGTTGCTAAGATAATTGTAATCATAACCTAATTTTTTAGAAAGGTAATCAGATAAGTTTACTTTTAGTTCCTCGTCAGAATGATGCACCAATTCGATCACGACATTTTTTATTTTCTCAATGACCTGAGTTTTTTTATCATCAATCACCTCAAAGCCTACCTGCTTTAAGTCTGACTTAAGTGCATCCAATTTTCCGGAAGAGATCTCATTTTTAGTAGTTGCTTCCCCCAATTCAAGATGAAGTAGCGTAACACCGTGTTTTTCAAAAAGCGATGTTACTACCATTATACAACGATTACAAACCATATTTCTTATTGCATACTTCATAAGTTTACAGAAAAAAGTAATATTGAATGTTTAATAAATACGAAGGATATTTCCTGATGTAAGATCTATTGACGAATGGAATAGCAGTTGAGCAATCAATTCTTAAATTGGATTTTACAATGAATTGAATTGCCGGACGAAACTCCATATAATTACCAGCTTTGAATTCATTAGAATTGGTGAGCGATACCGGTTTACCGTCCTTTAAAACATCTAACCTGCCGTACGATCTGCCAAGGAATTCTGCATAAAGATTAATGTTGGTTTGCTGATAATTTTTGTATTTAAAGGGATAAACCAAATAACCAAATGATAAACTGTAGTTATAGGCGTTTCCATATCGGAGACTTACTCCATTGGTTCCTTTATAGTCGAACGGCTTTATGATTCCGCCGGTTAAAGAGACCGCAAGTTTTTTTATAAGTACAGTAGAAATAATTCCTCCGCCAACAGCTTTGGTATCTCCCATAAGTGAAACTTCCGCTTCATCATGTGGAAGCTCTGTGTAAGCGCCGTTCCCGTACAAAGCCATTCTGAAATGTTTATGATCGCCATCTTTATTTATAAAGCGGTAACGAAAGCCAAGGTTTACAGATTCAAAAGCATAATTATAGTTTCCCGTTGCTGAACTCTGATTCACATAGTCAGTTTGAGTGCTGTCTTTTTGAATAAAATCATTTGGTAAAACTTTGTTATGGTGATTGGAAGTAGTTACCATTGCATTGAACATTAGCTTAGAACTAACAGCATACATGAACATAGCCCCATGCCAGGAACGAAAATTGTTCCTGTTCATATACCCTTCGTTCATTAATCGGATTCCAAGAGCGTTTTTAGGAACAATGCTCGCGGGCTCAGAATTAGGATATAATTCCTGAGCCCGAGTTGCGGATTGAGCAAGCAGTGCAACTAATAAGAACAGTTTTTTCATATCGTAACGTGATAGATGCGTTTAGTAGATGAAGCGGGACAACACTTATCAGGTTTGCCTGTCTTAATACACTTCATAGAAGTTAAACCGGCGTACTTCTTATATTCTTTCGATGAGGTCAAACCTTTGTCAACGAATTTCAGAGAAACTGCATTATCCAATTTCTGATCGGAGACATTAACAAAATGGTAGGTGTTGCCTTCAAACTCATAATGATAATCTTTGCTTATTGACGTACCGGAAAATTTAAACTCGGCAGACAATTCACCTACAGAGAATCCGGCACCTTCAATTTTATTTTTGATGTCATCAATGATGACTTTCTCACCTTGCTTAAAGGTCAAATTAAAGATAGCATTCTCTAGATCCACATCAATCTTTTCAATAAAACTTAAAGACGATAAAGCTTTATGAACCGAGTTGGAGCACATACTGCATGTAATTCCTGTTACTTTAACTTTTGCGCCAACAAAGTTGGCGAAGGATACGGTGCTAATACACACAAATAGAACTGACAGAATTGTTTTTGTTATTGTTTTCATGGTACTTGTTTTATTTTTTAATGATGCAGGAGTCCTTAAACCAAAATAACTGCTATGAGGGAGTTAATCAGAAGAAGGGTTCTCCGCGCATCATTGGTTTATATATTAATTTTTAATTAAACTAAGTGTAAACATATCTTTATAATTATTCGCGATTAACTGTCCCGGGCCCAGACTCATCATAACCGGGTCTGTAGAAAAATTAATAGCAGTTGGTGTTTTAAAAGCTTCCAGGATATCTGTTTTAATGTATATATCTGAAACATGGTCACCAACAACGACTAAGTTTGGGGCTGTAAGTGATAAAGTGAATGTTCGGATATTATTATATGGATTCTGAAATCCCCCGATATCATACTGAATGTTATGAACTGTATTTGCAGGAGCGCTTGAACTATATCCCTCAAGCTTGAAGAATATATAGCCTTGGCTCCAAGTCCAAAACATATTATGAATCGGATCGAGTGGACCTGTTTGCGCACCGGAAACATTCCTTAAACTATCCACTCCAACAGAAAATTCAAGCTGTATGTAATTACCCAGGGGTACATTTTTGAGAGAAAATTTGCAGGTGTTGGAACTGTCTGCCGCATCAACGAGATGGTAACTATATGTATCATACGGCTCGCTAAAATAAGAACCATCGCTTTTTTTCAATCTTATCGCAGATATATAATACTTTAAAAATGATACAGAGAAAGTATCATTATTCGCATTAAGATATTTTGGGGTTGAGCCCACATAAACGCTGTCTTTAGAGAGGCTTACAACTGTGTTTCCGGCCATGTTAGTGAAATTGATGCGCACATCATTTTGCGTAACCGGTGCCGGTTCTTCAGTCGGGTTAGTGTCTGTTTCCTTCTTGCAGGATAAACAGATCAGGAATGGGATTATCAATAAAATTTTTTTCATGTTATTTTTTTCGTTCATATTGACAACATTCGTGCAGGTTTGAATAGGTTGAATCAGCGCTCTTGTATTTTTGGGTATCATAACCGGTCGCGGAAATTTTCTTATGAATTTCATCAAGCGTTATGAGTGTACTATCATAAGACACTTCCATTATTTTAGTGTCGCTATTCCAATCCGCTTCTTTTACACCATTTACTTTAAGAGAAGCTTCTATTTTATCTTCACACATGCCACAATTACCCCAAACCTTAAATGTTGATGTAGAAATACCATCCACAACAGAAGTTTTAGTCTCTACCACTTCCTGATCGTTGTGGTCACCGCAGCTTATAACTGTGATAAAGACTAATAAAAAAAGGATCTGACAAAGCTCTGCCATTGATATTTTTCTGATAATTTTCATTTAACCTAGTTTTTAATTATCTTTTTATAAGTTGTCCCTTCAACCATTTCAATTCTCAAAACATACTGGCCGGAAGGAAGAGCTGTTATATCAAAGGTTTCGAATAACACAGGTATAATATATCTTTTAGTTTTAACTGTAGCACCCATCATATTTATTAAATCTACAGCCTTAATCTTCCCACCTTTAATATTTAGAAAATCATAAGCTGGCACAGGGAAAACAATTGGATTGGTGCTTTTTGTGTGCTCAAGAATACCAACAGACGACTCAAGAAGAATAGTTGTGTCCTTTGCAGCAATTCCGCATTCATTATTCATAAATAAATTTATATAATAGACAGCGGTAGAATCAGGATATACGTTGGTTGCTACTGTTACCCCACTTATACTGTTGCCGTCTCCGAAACTCCAGTTAATGTTACTTAATGGAATAGGCGGATAAACAAGTCCTATAGTAACTGTATTACCAGTGACAGTCATAGTAAAGCTTGGATTAGCGCCTGTTACATCTAAATGAATTGTTGCGGTGCTGCTGTCCACGACGGCACCCTTCCGGGCTTTTAGTTTAACCTGATAGAAACCAGTGTCACCATACATATGAACAGGGATAGGATCTGAAGAGTTATTCCCATCACCAAAGTCCCAATAAAATTGATCCGCACAAGTTGACATATTTATAAGCTGATTTGAACATTCTTCAAATTCAAAAATAGCTTTGGTAGTATTATTAATAGTAAGGGTTCTTGATATGGAAGTTAAGTGGCCATTGTCAGAATACAATGTTAGTTCATAAAGCCCTGGATTATTAAAAGCGTAGGCGTAGTTTGTTGTCGTTGCAGAATCTATTGATTGTATAGAATTTAGAGTGGTATCAACTGTGCTTAACATCCATTTATAGGTAACGCCACCACGCGTTTGATTTATGAACGTAGCCGTATCTCCTAAGCATAAATCAAACGCAGAAAACTGTGGATATGGTGCCGCATGCATAACTTTTTCTGTTTGTGACAATGCAAACAGTGAAGTACAAACGTAAAAGATGATCAATATGTGTCGTCTTAAGTTCAATTTAGTTCTTTAGAAATTTTATGGTTAATAAGTCCTTACCTGATCTAATTCTTGCGATATATAAACCATCATTCAGGCCGCTTATATTTATTGAGAATGTTTCAGATGAAATATTTTTACGTGTAAAAACGGTTTGGCTCAAGGCATTTAAAATATCTACACTTTCAATAAAAGAATTTGGGTCTTTTATTTGAAATGTAATCTTATCTGCAGAAGGATTTGGGAATGCTTTAACTAACGATAGATCCTTAGTGTTCTCTTTGATACCAATAGAATTTGGATCCTGCACAAGAAAAGTGCCCATCATACCATCATCTTCATGATGCAATAAATGACAATGGTACATATACGGCACAAAATTATCGGCGAAAGTTGTAAACTTAGTGATGAAGCGAACAGAATCCCCAGGTTGAACAAGAATAACATCTTTTAACCCCTGATATTGCGGTGGGGGTGGCATACCGTTAATGTCGAGTACAAAAAATTCAATGTCGTGAATATGGAAAGGATGCGCGACAAGAGTTTTGTTATAGAGTGTCCATACCTCTGTATTATTCAACAATGTTTTAATATTTATTGAATCCATATTGAATGGTGTATTGTTCATAAAGAAAGGACCGTCAACTTTACCTTGTTGTCCGCTGGTAACAGTATCCGCAGTAAAAACTATCCGGCGTTTCGCATCGGCATTAACTTCCAGCAAAGGAACCTTAGGTGCAAATGTTGTAGGAATAGTTGTTATAGGATTTACTGTTTGCGCTACAACATCAAATCGAAGTATATTAAAATTTAATCCATTAAGCGGATTACTATAATAACCTTCCATCATAGGATAAGCGGCCGTGCCAACAGTATCCGCACCAATAATTCCATACGGAAGTTCAGCGGCATAACTCATTAAATAAACTTGCTGTCCAATAGTATAATTATTAAAGTCAACAAGGATCTCTGCACGCTCACCAGTAGATAAACGAACTCTATTTGTTTGGTAAGGTTGTGAAAGTAAGCCACCATCACTCGCTATAAGATGAAAATTAGAATTATCAGACAGTCCAAAGTAATAGGTTCTATCAGAGGAAGCGTTTAATAAACGTAAACGTACCACTTGCTTAGGCACCTGTAGGTACGGATTCATTGTTCCGTTTACCATTACAATGCTGTCTTCATGTGTTGCAGTAGTGAATTGATAGAAAGCATCAAAAACTCTTGTTTGTACGATGAGAGGAAAATCATCTACTTTATAACGTCTTGGCAAGGTGTATGTTTTTTCAATATTATCACGCACGATGATCATCCCGGCTAAACCTCTTGTGATCTGTATTTCTGTTTTTCCTTCGCCGTGAGGATGATACCAAAACGTTGCCGCTTCATTACGCATCTTAAATGAAGGGCTCCATGTTCCACCACTTGCCGCAATGATCTGGTGAGGGCCGCCATCATTCATAGGCGCAACATGAAAACCATGCCAGTGAACCGTTGTTGGCTGCGTCAGAAAATTCTTCACGTTAAGTGTAATACTGTCGCCGTTATTTATCAGCAATGTTGGTCCAAGAAAATTGCCGTTATAACCATAAGTAGGCGTATTATTCGTGCCAATAAACTGCTTTGTACCGGATTGTACGTTCAAACTAAAAGATGTTCCGCTTAAAGTATCAGGAATATAAAGCGGATTTTGCCCAACAGTGATAAGACTGAGAACTGTACAGAAGAGAGCTAGTTTTGTTTTAAAATCTTTCATGATCAGTTTTCAGTTAGTGAACGATACTTAATTTCTGATTTGTAACAGATCCATTAGCCGTTATCTTTACTACATAATTTCCTGCAGGCAGCGCCTGAGTATTAAATGTTTTAGAGAAGTTGCCGACTGGGACTTTATCAGAAAAAAGATTTGAAATAATGCGGCCTGTGATATCCAAAATCTCGATAACCATTGATGAGGTTTCTTTTAACACAAGTTTTACATTTAATTCTGCCGATGCAGGATTAGGAAAAACATTCAGCTCAGAAATTTTATTTGCATTTTCTTTAATACCAACCTGGGAATTTAGAAAGGTTCTGATGTCGGCCGCCATTGTTGTTGTATCGCTTGGACTAAATCCCTGATAAGGTGATCCAAGCAATTGATGAGTTGCTCCGCCGGCAATTACAATTGTAGGCATTCCCATACCTCCATAATATGCTACCTGAACAGCACCTGAATCCATTGGTATAGCAGAAAAGCCATTTGATGTTACAAAGTTTTTAGTCTGTGCGCAGGAATAACTATTAGTATAAGCGATCATGTAAAATTTGATCTGGCCCGGATACTGAGAAAGTAAATTGGCTTTCATTGCTTCCAAAACAGTTCCTGCGGCAGGACAAGGAGCACAGCTCAACATAAAGTATTCGATTATTACTGCTTTGCCGGAATTAAGATCGCCGAACAAATTCTGCATATTGCCATCGCAATCTTTACGGTTAAAATCCATCGCGGTGGTTTGCGCGGTTGAAGCGAATGAGAATATTGTCAGTAAGGCAATAATCAAATGATAGGTTTTTGTTTTCATTGTTTTTTTAGTTTAAGTCTAATAGTTAATTTACAAGTACTTTTTTAGTTACGGCACGGTTGTCAATTTGCATTTGTATTAAATAGGTGCCTTCCGCCAAGTTGTTTCCCATAGAAATTTTTTGCTTTTGTTTTCCTGACAATTTTGTGGTCGGGCCTTTATAAATGATCTTACCAAGGTTATCAAATGCATTAAGTTGTACCTGGCGATCACCTTTAAGGTCGTAGCTCACTAAAATTTCTTTTGAATCCCTATCATAGAATAGATTCAAATCATATTCGTCGGCTATCTCTTTTACAGAAGCAAATACTTTAGGATGGATCTGGAAAGTGTGAAGAAAGATCTTATCTCCTGTATTCTGACCATTATTATTAGTGCAATTGGTCGCATACCAGAACGTGATATTTCCTTCATTTGTTGGTGGCGCAGTCCAATTGAATGACCACTGCGAATAATTAAAAGAAAGGCTTGGAGTTCCTGCGGCCTTATGTGTCATAGAATAGCGCAAATCGGTTCCAATGGCATGAGTAATTATTTGCGTTCTTACAGGATCAGTTACTGTAAATTGCCCGACATTCAAACTATCCTTATCCTTTAACGCCCCCAATTCAAATCCGAACTTAACATTAGGCGGTGATGAACCGGTAACCTTTACGGTTATGGAATACGTTTGTCCAGGAATATAAGAAGAGTCAACGCTTGAAAAAGTAAGAGTATTATTATTTACAGCGCTGTAAGTAATTGATGCCGTTGTGTGGCAACCTGACTGGGCACAAGTTAAATCCAGTGGAGCACCAGTACTACCAGGATGTGAGCCCGAGGTTTTTTTATAGACAGTATAACTGGCTAAAAGAAATACACTAACAAAAGCGCACAAAAGAATTATTGATTTTTTATTTCTCATGATCAAAGGTTTTTATTGTTAATTGTGAAACTTTTGGTGTACACTTTATCTCCTTTATCCGACATGTCATCGTTGGCAGATACAGCTCCTACATAGAAAGTAATTGGCTTTTTCGCTTCTTTAGGTGCTGTCCAGTTTACTATCCATTCACCCTCACCGGTTTTTACCGCATCTGTACCATTAAAAGTATATGTCACATATTTTCGATCCTGAAGTTTGTAAGCGTTCTTAACGATCTGCGTTCTGACCGAATCAGTGATTTGAAAAGTTCCCTGCTCGGTGCTGTTTTTAGATTCAAGCGCCAGGATCTGAAATCCGAATCGTGTAACATTTGGATCGCTGATCTTTACTTTAACAGGATATGTATGACCCGGAACAAATGCTGTTTCATTATTTCCAAATGTAAGTTCCACTTTAGCAGTACCTGAATTGATCTTACCGTCATCATGGCAACCTGATGTTGCACATGTTTCTTCGCCAGGCGCTCCGGTATGCGATGCCGGTGCTCCGGAGCTTGACTTTTTAATTGTGGCCGCTATTACGAGAAATGCGCAAAGCAATAAGCCAACTGATGTGATAATTTTCTTTCTCATGATAAATGAAATTAATTTATATAAATAAGTACAAAAAAGTACAGCCCATGCCTGCGAAACGCAAGTGGGTTAAAGGAGAAAACCAGAAATCAAATCAAGAGCACCTTATGCTTAAGGTAGAGAGGATCGTCATATAAGACGGGTGGGTCGTGATCAGTTTCTTTAAATAAAGAATTATCGGGGCCCAAAGGTATTTGTAATTCAGGTTGAATGACTTCAGCGCACTGAATTTTGTTTTGCGTTAATTTAACTGCACCGAAAGAATGATGATCGTCTTTTACTTTGAAGAATGAAGATTCGTTTTTACAGCATCCGCCGCTTTCTTCTTCCTCCGAACCACAGCAACCTTCCTCATCATTTACTGTATAAAAAGCAAATTTTTTAACGTGATCGCCGCAGTAATGCAAATTCAGAAACACACCTGATGCAACGAACAGATAAAAGACTGCGAGTGATATGGTTACAACTTTCTTCAAATTGCTTTGAGTTGCGTAAGACGCAATATAAGGATTTTTAATCAAAATAGAGTAGATAATTTAGAAATCTATAGCTTTTGTGTCTATAAAGTTGAAATTATTGAAACAATTGAAATGATCATCAATAAAATCAATATAATATTTCAGATTTAGCTTCATAATCTAAATTAAGGAGAAAATAGGGGGAACTTTAAAATAAAAAAGGCTTATCTAATTGTTAGATAAGCCTTTATAAATCATTATGGTGGAGAAAACGAGACAATTGTCGAACCGGGAATTGTTTCTGGGGGACTTAGAATTATTAATGAAAGCTATTGGGATTGACTAGCCCTTCTTAGCAGGTATTTTGTCTCTTCGTTCTTTGGAGACAGTGAACATATTCTCGAACTCTTTTAGGAAGGATTTGTCTAAAATCACGACAATTCTAAAACATATTTTTAATAAAGGAAAGTAGGTGTTAATAGGGGTTTCTGTTCATTTCCTAACTGAAATTATCGAATAAAATACCTACTAAACACCGTTAAATCAACTATTTAACTTTCGTTTATTATCGTTATATTTGTAGGGTTGAAAAAGCTAGTAGCCATATTCTTTTTACTTCAATTCTTAACGAACAATGCGTTCGCCGAAGAGTTAATTAAACTACCTAAACTTTTCACACACTACTATCATCACTCGCACGAGCATCACGACACCGATGATTTTGCTGATTTTTTAGCTGATCATTATACAGACAATCATAAAGAAGATAAACACGACGATCAGGATGGTGATTGCGAATTACCTTTCAAACATTGCGATGGTTGCTGCTTAACCACTCACTCACCTATTATTGCTTCAGTTCCTTCATTCGATGGAAATAATTTTGTTGTTGAAATAACATCTAGCAACAGTTATGTTTCCGAAAACGAGAAAATAAAAAGTATCTGTTCTCCTCCTATCTGGCAACCGCCAAAAATTAGCTAATAAATTAATGGGTGTCCGCTTGCGGGCATAATTCCTTTACGACGCCTCGCGCCGTAGGTATTCATTTATTTAATTAACTAATTCGTCATGCTCAACAAAATAATTGCGTTCTCTATAAAGAACAAACTCATCATAGGGCTTTTCATTTTAGCCCTCATTGGTTACGGCAGTTACCAAATAACAAAATTGCCAATTGATGCCGTGCCTGATATTACCGATAATCAAGTACAGGTAATAACTTCTGCGCCCTCACTCGGTGCACCCGATGTTGAACGGCTCATTACGTTTCCAATTGAACAAGCTAATAGCAACATACCGGGGCTAAAAGAAATTCGCAGTTTCTCTCGTTTCGGTTTATCATTAATTACAATTGTTTTTAATGATGATGTAGATGTGTATTGGGCAAGGCAACAAGTAACCGAGCGTTTAAAATCGGCACAAGAACAAATCCCAAAAGGACTTGGCTCTCCAATGTTAGCTCCTGTAACAACAGGACTTGGCGAAATTTATCAGTACGTCCTTCGTGCTAAACATGGTTACGAAACAAAATACGATGCAACCGAACTACGTACTATTCAAGATTGGATCGTTCGCCGACAGTTATTAGGCGTTAAAGGTGTTGCAGACGTTAGCAGTTTTGGCGGAAAACTTAAACAGTATGAAATTGCCATTGATGCCAACAAACTAAAATCATTCAACATTAACATTAATGATGTGTTTACTGCTCTAGAAAAAAACAATGAAAACACAGGCGGAGCGTACATTGAGAAAAAATCTACCGTGTTGTATATCCGAAGCGAAGGACTAATTCAAAATACAGAAGATATTAAAAACATTGTTGTAAAAAATACCGAGAATGGTACACCGCTCTTAATTAACGATGTAGCTGATGTAAGAATTGGAAAAGCTATTCGCTACGGCGCTATGACATATAATGACGAAGGCGAAGCAGCGGGCGCAGTTGTAATGATGTTGAAAGGTGGAAACAGCAACGAAGTAATTAAAAATGTAAAAGAACGAATTAAACAAATTGAAAAAACGTTACCAAAGGGTGTAGAAATTGAACCTTTCCTCGATAGAACAAAAATGGTAAACAGCGCCATTGGTACAGTAACAAAAAATTTATTAGAAGGTGCGCTAATTGTAATTCTCATATTGGTTCTATTTCTTGGCAATCTTCGCGCTGGTGTAATCGTTGCTTCGGTAATTCCTTTATCAATGTTATTCGCAGTAATTATGATGAACATTTTTGGTGTTAGTGGAAATTTAATGAGCATGGGTGCATTAGATTTTGGATTGATTGTTGACGGTGCGGTAATTATTGTTGAAGCATGTATGTTTCAATTATACATTTCAAAGCAACAAAACGTATCTCAATTACAAATGGATGATATTGTTTACAACACTTCAACACGCATGAGAAACGCAGCCGTATTTGGCGAATTAATTATCCTCGCTGTGTATTTGCCCATCTTTACTTTAGAAGGTATTGAAGGAAAAATGTTTAAACCAATGGCACAAACCGTTGCCTTTGCTCTTTTAGGCGCATTTATTCTTTCCCTTACTTATATTCCAATGATGAGTGCTTTGTTTTTAAGCAAGCTTACAACCCACAAAAAGAATATCTCAGATAGAATGATGAGCGTTTTAGAAAACATTCATCAAAAATATCTGCTTAAAGTATTAAACATTCCTAAAACAATAATAAGTTCGGTAATAATACTGTTTGTAATAGCTCTATTCATCTTCTCTTCGTTAGGCGGAGAATTTATTCCCGAATTACCCGAAGGCGATTTTGCAGTTGAAACAAGAGTATTAACGGGAAGCAATATTAACACAACAGTTGATGCTTGTCTTAAAGCGGCGCACATATTAAAACTAAAATTTCCTGAAATTGAAAAGGTGATTGGTAAAGCAGGAAGTGGAGAAATTCCAACTGATCCTATGCCAATGGAAGCGGCTGATTTAATGATAATTCTAAAGGATAAAAGCGAGTGGACATCAGCCGATACTTGGGATGAACTCTCAGAAAAAATGTCAGAAGCATTGCAAGATGTGCCAGGAGTAACGTATAGTTTCCAGTATCCAGTAGCAATGCGTTTCAACGAATTAATGACAGGCGCAAAGCAAGATGTGGTTTGTAAAATATTTGGAGAGAATTTAGATACTCTTTCAAAATATTCAAAACTTTTAGGCGACGTATCCTCTAAAATTGATGGCGCGGAAGGAATTTACGTTGAACCTGTTGACGGACTTCCGCAAGTCATCATTAATTACAAGCGCAACATTATAGCTCAATACGGCTTAAATATTTCCGACATAAACAGAGTTGTAAATACAGCTTTTGCAGGTCAAAGCAGCGGTTTGGTTTTTGAAGATGAAAGACGCTTTGACTTGGTTGTGCGTTTGGCAGGAGAAAACAGAAAAGAATTAGAAGACGTACAAAACATTTTAATTCCAACTCCAAAAGGAACCCAAATTCCATTGTATCAGGTTGCCGACGTTTCTATTCAGGAAAGCGTAAATCAAATCCAAAGAGATGATGCTAAACGCAGAATTATTGTTGGCTTTAATGTTCGCGGTCGCGATGTTCAAAGTATTGTGAACGACTTGCAAACTCAAATTGATAAACAAATAAAATTGCCTACAGGGTATTTCATTACCTACGGCGGTGCGTTTGAAAATCTTATCGCAGCTAAAAAACGGTTGTCAATAGCAGTACCAATTTCCTTGCTCATTATTTTCTTCTTACTCTACTTTGCTTTCAATTCAGTTAAACACGGTTTACTTATTTATTCAGCAATTCCGCTTTCAGCTATTGGTGGTGTTTTCTTTTTAGCATTAAGAGGAATGCCGTTTAGTATTAGTGCGGGTATTGGCTTTATTGCCTTGTTCGGAGTAGCAGTTTTAAACGGTATTGTCCTAATTTCAGAATACAATCGAATTAAAGCAGCCGGCCAAACCGATCTTAAAGCAATTGCTTTAGAAGGTACAAAGCATCGTTTACGACCTGTATTAATGACAGCTTTCGTAGCTTCGCTCGGTTTTTTACCAATGGCTATAAGTTCAGGCGCAGGCTCAGAAGTTCAAAGACCTTTAGCAACCGTAGTGATTGGTGGACTATTAATTGCAACTTTCCTTACGCTTTTTGTGTTGCCTATCCTTTATATTTTATTTGAGAAAGGATGTAAAAATAAAGCAAAAGTGGCAGTTGCCCCAACAATTCTACTTCTATTTGTCTTTTCATTTCAAAGTGTAAATGCACAACAAAGCATTTCTTTGAATGCAGCGATCGACACCGCTTTCAAAAATAACTTAACAGTAAAAAACGAAAAGCTTAATGCCGAATATCAAAAGAAATTAAAAGCGGCTGCCGTTGATATTCCGTTAACAAATGTAACGGGCGAGTACGGTCAAATAAACTCCGCGTATAAAGACACCAAGTTTGGAATTTCGCAGAACATTAGTTTTCCAACCGTTTATGCAAAACAAAAATCATTGCAGAATGGGAACTACAAAAGCAGTGTTTTAAACATTGCCGTAAAAGAAGCGGAACTTAAAAAGCAAGTGAGCGATGTATTTTACTTACTCGTTTATTTGCAGCAAAAACAAAACATTCTTTTGCGCAACGATAGTGTTTATGCTTCATTCTTAGAAAAGGCTAATCTCCGTTTCAGTAAAGGCGAAAGCAATATCTTAGAAAAAACAACAGCCGAAACGCAACGAGGGCAAATTGCTATTCAGCTAAACCAAGTAAAAAACGACATTGAAATATTGCAATTGCAATTTCAATTGTTACTTAATACAGTAATGCTATACATGCCTTCTGCTGATAAACTGAAAATGGAATTCAACTCCTCGCTCGATAATTCAACGCTCGTAAATCATCCCCAATTAAAAGTGTTGCAGCAACAAAAAAACAGTTCGGTAATAAACACGCAGTTGGAAAGATCCAAGCTCTTGCCAAGCCTTTACTTTGGTTACAGTAATCAAAGCATTCAGGGTATTGGTGCTGATAATTTGCTTTACACTAAAGCCAACCGCTTTAATGCAGTGCAACTTGGTGTTGGCTTGCCTTTATTCTTTGGTTCGCAGAAAGCAAAAGTAACCTCGAGTAAAATACTTGAATTAATCTCGGAGAACAATTATCAGTTAGGCATAAAGGCGTTTAATAACGAGTATCAAACCGCATTTATACAATACAAAACTCAATTACTGGCAGTAAAATATTTTGAGGACACAGGTTTACAAAATGCAATTACTATAACTAAAACAGCTAACCAGCAATTTAGTAATGGCGATATAAATTACTTGGAATGGGTAATGCTAATTAACAATGCAATCTCAATTCAAAGCAGTTACGCCGATGCTGTAAAGGAACTAAATCAAACAATCATTCAACTTAATTATTTAACAACTAAATAAATCACAATGAAAAAATATATCATAATTGCATTAGTATTTGTTCTTCTCACATCCTGCGGAAGCAAAGAGGTTAAAGCTGTTATCGAAGAGATCGCAAACGAAAACTTGGTTGAACTAACCGACGCGCAGCTTAAAAATTCAGAAATTAAAACAGGAAAGGTTGAGCAGCGCAATATTTCCTCCATACTAAAAGTAAACGGTAAAATAGAAGTCCCTCCTCAAAACATGGTTTCGGTTAGCGTTCCAATGGGTGGTTATTTAAAATCAACAAAACTTTTAGAGGGTATGCATATTACCAAAGGAGAAGTAATAGCTACTATGGAGGACCAACAGTATATACAATTACAACAGGACTATTTAACTGCAAAAGCACATTTTACTTCCATTGAGGCAGAATATAATCGTCAAAAAGAATTGAACCTAAGCAAAGCCAGCAGCGATAAAGTCTTTCAGGCAGCTCAAACGGATTATCTTTCACAAAAAATTTTAATAAAGTCTTTATCGGAAAAACTAAAACTTATAGGAATAGTTCCTGATAATTTAAACGAAAACAACATTTCAAAAAGCATCAATATATATTCCCCGATTGATGGTTTTGTTTCACAGGTTAAAATGAATATTGGAAAGTACGCAATGCCAAGCGATGTGCTTTTTGAATTGGTAAATCCCGCCGATATTCATTTGGCATTAACTGTTTTTGAAAAGGATTTGTACAAACTTTCCGTTGGCCAAAAAATATTTGCTTACAACAATATGCAGCCTCACATAAAATATATATGCGAGGTACTTCTAATTAGCAAAGATGTTTCGCCTGAAGGCGCGGTTCTGGTTCATTGCCACTTTGAACAGTACGACAAAAGCTTGATCCCCGGAATGTATATGAACGCCGAAGTAGAAGTTTCAACAAACAATGCTTTTGTAATTCCAAACGATGGTTTAGTTCGTTTTGAAGGAAAGCAATATGTTTTCACTCAAGTCGATAAAAATAAATATCAAATGCAAGAAGTAACCACCGAAAACAATGAGAACGGATATACTCAAATCATCTTTGCCGATAGCACTGATGTTAGAAACAAATCTTTTGTAATTAAAGGAGCTTACACGCTTTTAATGAAAATGAAGAATACGGAGGAGGAAGAATAGAAAGCATAAAAAAATATGCGTTTTTAACACTATAAAACTATGGAAAATTTTGGGCTTAACTAAATTATACCAACAAAAGCAATTATAAAATTGCACTCTAGTTGAAAACATTGCTATCACTGTTGAAGAAATTGACAAAATTGCTGATGTAATTCTTATTTTTCGTTGTGATTGTTGATTTTATTGAAGTTACATGGAGAAAATCAACAAAAAAGTTGAGAAAATTGATTTTTATATTGATCTAGGTTTAAATAATTTATGTTTCAATAAGGATGACGTTGCGAATAGTGGGGGTAGCAACTAATAACTATTATCCGTTGGAATTGGATTTAGTTATGAGATGTCTAAAATTAAGGGGAAAATAGGGGGAAATTGAAAGTAAAAAATGCTTATCTAATTAATAGATAAGCATATATAAATCATTATGGTGGAGAATATCGGATTCGAACCGATCACCTCTTCACTGCCAGCGAAGCGCTCTAGCCAAATGAGCTAATCCCCCAATTTATAAGAACATTATTTTATTTTTAGGCGCTCTAGCCTCCCGATAGCTATCGGGATGAGCTAATCCCCCGTTTTAATTAAGAATGTAGAATTAAAAATTAGATTAATTCATTCTTAATTTTTAATTCTGCATTTCTTAACTTCTTAAAGCTTTGCCTTAATTTCTACCATGTCGTAACCTTCGATGATGTCGCCGACTTTTATATCATTGAATCCTTCAATATTCAATCCGCACTCGTAACCTGCAGCTACTTCTTTCACATCATCTTTAAAACGCTTCAACGATCCTAAAGTTCCTGTATGAACTACAATTCCATCACGTATGATACGCACTTTGGTATTGCGGGTAACTTTTCCATCCAACACATAACAACCTGCAATCGTTCCGACTCTTGTAATATTGAATACCTCACGGATCTCGATGTTACAAGCAATTTTCTCTTCGAACTCAGGCGCTAACATTCCTTCCATCGCTGCTTTCACTTCATTGATCGCATCATAAATGATAGAATATAAGCGGATATCGATCTCTTCAACTTCGGCTAATTTACGGGCGTTAGTAGAAGGCCGAACCTGGAAGCCAATGATGATCGCGTTAGATGCTGATGCTAATAATACATCGCTCTCGCTGATCGCACCCACTGATTTGTGAATGATGTTTACCTGGACTTTCTCAGTTGATAATTTCAATAATGAATCTGCTAACGCTTCAATTGAACCGTCAACGTCACCTTTTACAATGATATTTAATTCTTTGAAATCTCCGATCGCTAAACGGCGGCCGATCTCATCTAATGTAATATGTTTGTGAGTACGGATACCTTGCTCACGCTGCAATTGTAAACGTTTGTTGGCGATGTCACGTGCTTCACGTTCATCTTCCATCACATTGAATTTATCACCCGCTTGTGGAGCACCGCTTAATCCTAAAACTTTTACCGGGGTCGATGGTCCTGCTTCAGTTACTTTCGCACCGCGTTCATTGAACATCGCACGGACTTTTCCGCTGTAAGAACCCGCTAACATTACATCACCAATTCTTAAAGTTCCGCTTTGAACTAAAATTGTTGCCACATAACCACGGCCTTCTTCCATCGAAGCTTCAATGATACTTCCGTTAGCATGACGTTTCGGATTGGCTTTCAGATCCATCATCTCTGCTTCCAATAATACTTTCTCTAAAAGCAGATCAATGTTCTTTCCTTGTTTAGCTGATACTTCCTGGCACTGGAATTTCCCGCCCCATTCTTCAACTAAAATATTCATTGTAGATAAACCTTCGCGGATCTTATCCGGATTCGCACCCGGCTTATCAATTTTATTAATAGCAAAGATCATCGGAACATTCGCCGCCTGCGCGTGATTGATCGCTTCTTTTGTCTGAGGCATGATACTGTCATCTGCCGCAACAACGATAATTGCTAAGTCTGTTACTTTAGCACCACGTGCACGCATAGCGGTAAACGCTTCGTGACCCGGTGTATCTAAGAATGTGATCGAACGTCCGTCAGGTAATTTTACATTGTATGCACCAATGTGCTGGGTGATACCACCTGCTTCACCGGCAACAACACTTGCTTTACGGATAAAGTCAAGTAACGATGTTTTACCGTGGTCAACGTGACCCATTACAGTTACGATAGGAGGACGCGATACAAGATCTTCAGGCTTATCAATTTCTTCCTCGCTGATGGTCTCTACATCTTCGGCACTTGCGAATTCAACCTTGTAGCCGAATTCTTCAGCAACGATAGAAATGGTTTCAGCATCCAAACGCTGGTTGATAGAAACGAATAAACCTAATGCCATACAGGTAGAGATAATTTGTGTTACCTGTACGTTCATCATTTGCGCCATTTGATTTGCCGATACGAACTCGGCCACCTTTAATATTTTCTTGTCCGCTTCAAGCATTTCCTGCTCTGCATCCAAACGCTCACGAACTTCATCGCGTTTTTCGCGACGGTACTTCGACGTTTTGGATTTAGAACCTTTTTGACTTAAGCGTGCAAGTGTTTCTTTAATTTGTGTTTGAATTTCCTCTTCAGTTAATTCATGGCGTGGTTTTGCAGTACCGCTGCCGCCTGAAGTTTTCTTACGCGGATCTCCGTATTTTTCTTTGGCACGGTCCTTCGCGATCTGCGCTTGTTCCTTGCCAACTTTTTTAATTTCTTCTTCCGATAAGCCACCCTTGCGGATACGCTTACGTTTCTTTTTATCGGCAGCTGATCCTAAATTAGAAGAAGCAACAGGTTTTTTCTTGTCATCCTTAACAGGGAGAACAATGTTCCCTAAAATTTTCGGGCCTTCCAGCTTTTCAAATTTTGTTTCTAAGAAATCTTCTTTTTGTTCTTCTTCAGCTTCAACTACAGGTTCTGTGGTTTTTACAACCTCTTCTACAGGCTCTTCAGTCTTTTTGGTCTTGTCTTTTTTCTTAGAATCGTCTTCGTCAGCTTTCGATTTTTTATCCGGTTTGGTTTTAGCATTGATCGATTTAAGATCTAATTTTCCTAAAACTTTCGGACCTTCTAAATTCTCAATTTCTGTTTTTACGATCTCTTCTTTTTTAACAGGCGCTTTTTCTTTCTTCTTTTCAGCAGCAGTGTCGGTAAGATCTTTGATCCTGACTTCTTCAGCTTCAGCCTTTGCTTTTTTCGCTTTGCTGTCGTCTAAAACAATGCTGTCCCTCTTAACCTTACTGATATTTTGTGAAACCTGTTCTGCCTCAACACGCGCATTTTTATCACTCGAAAATTCTTTCTGTAATAAAACATACTCTTCATCGCCGATCTTAGCATTTGGGTTATTATCAACGGGCTTACCTTTTGAGGCAAGGAATTCCACGATCTTCCCAAGCGAAAGATTGAATTCTTTTGCGACCTTACTTAAGCGTAGTTGTTTTGCTCCGTCTGACATATTTTAATTACTCCTTTTCTTTTTTTAGTGTTCAATTATTGCAGTTTTGGATATCTGCAAACCATAAGTACTAGTCAAATTCAGACTCCAGAACTTTTCTGATGTCTGCAATTGTTTCTTCTTCTAAACCTGTACGGCGTTTTAATTCTTCTGTACTTAATTCTAATACAGATTTCGCAGTATCGCAACCAATTGCTTTTAATTCATCAATGATAGCCGGTTCAATTTCATCTGCAAATTCTTCTAAGTCTACGTCTTCACTTTCAACTTCTGAAGTTTCAGTGTCACGGTAAACATCGATCTCATAGCCTGTTAATTTACCTGCTAATTTAATATTGAATCCGCCTTTACCAATTGCTAATGAAATTTGGTCAGGACGTAAGAATACATCTGCACGCTTTGTTTCTTCATCGATCTTGATCGAAGTAACTTTTGCAGGACTCAATGCACGTTGAATTAATAATGTTGAGTTAGCTGTATAATTGATAACGTCGATGTTCTCATTCTTCAATTCACGAACGATACCGTGGATACGCGAACCTTTCATACCAACACAAGCTCCAACCGGATCGATCCTGTCATCGTAACTTTCAACAGCAACTTTAGCACGCTCACCCGGCTCACGAACGATTTTCTTAATGGTAATAAGTCCGTCAAAAATTTCAGGAACTTCCATTTCAAATAAACGCTCAAGGAATGCAGGTGAAGTTCTTGATACGATGATCGAAGGTGTTCCGCCTTTCATTTCCACTTTAGAAACCACAGCTTTAACTGTATCTCCTTTTTTGAAGAAGTCAGATGGGATCTGTTCGGTTTTTGGTAAGATCAATTCGTTACCTTCATCATCCAGTAACATGATCTCTTTTTTCCAAACCTGGTATACTTCAGCGTTGATAACATCACCAACACGTTCTTTGTATTTGTTGTAAATTTCACTTTTCTCAAGTTCAAGGATCTTTTGAACTAAGTTCTGGCGGATCGCTAAAACTGCGCGGCGTCCGAAATCATCTAACTTCACTTGTTCAGAAACGTCTTCGCCGATCTCGAAATCAGGCTCGATCTTTTTTGCTTCAGTTAAACTGATATGACGGTTAACATCATAATCAAATGAATCTTCAGCAAATTCATCATCAACAATGTTACGGTTCTTCCAGATCTCAATATCTCCTTTATCAGGGTTTACAATGATATCAAAGTTTTTATCTGAACCGAATTTCTTGATCAACATGCTCCTGAATACATCTTCAATGATGCTCATTAAAGTTGCACGGTCGATGTTTTTGATGTCTTTAAACTCCGAAAACGATTCAATTAAATTTACGCCTTCCATGATTTCTGTCTTTTTTTAAAATTTTAATTTGATTTTTGATTCTTTTATGTTTTGTAATTGTATGTTATGTGTTCTTGTTACGTTTATTTTTCCTTTGCCTATCGGCTTCGGTTCTCTTGTTGTTGTTTCTAATGTCAGGTCACCATTTGTTCCGATCTCTTTTAAAGTTCCTGAGATCTGTGTACCATCATTCAATTTCAGATCAAAGTCCCTTCCAATGTGTTTAATGTACTGGCGGCTTAACTTTAAAGGTTGCGTCGCACCGGGCGAACTAACTTCTAAAGAAAAATCTTCAACTTCACGGTCCAGGCTCTTTTCAATGTGGCGGCTCAGGTCAACACAATCATTAATTCCTAAACCATTATCCCCATCAATAAAAACTTCGATCCTGTTTCCCGGCAGAACTTTGACATCAATTAGAAATAAATGGGTTCCATTTATCTTCTCATTAATAATGTCAATTATCTGCTCCTTCAGTATCATCTTTACAATAAAATAGGGGACCCGAGTCCCCTATCTTTATCATATCTTATATTTCGGACACAAAATTAACAATAATTTGTTCAATAAAAAAATAATTTTAGTCGAACCTTTACGTTCTTTTATCGTAATATTATTGTAGTTTCGCCCCGCATCCCCGAAAAACTAAAAAACCGCCTCTTTATTTTAGATTTTATATGAAAATGACTTGCAAATACATACTTAACTTAAAGCGATTTATCGTATTTAACGTATTGTTATTTAGCTCGTTAGTTAGTCAGGCTGGTTTTGCTGATAAAGCAAAGAACGCAATTAGTAAAGAATTTAACAGTTTTGAAGGTATTTGGATCATGTTGGGTTTGATCGGTGGAGGTTTAGGCCTTTATATTATAATGAACCAGGTTCAAAAACGTCAGGCAGCTAAAGAAGCAGCACAGGATGCTGCCCGAGGTCCGGTTACTACACACCACCACCGCAGGCACAAACATAAAGTAGTGAAAAAGAGCTCTTAATTATATAAAACCCCGCCAGGAACGGGGTTTCTTTTTGGTCGGAATTTCCCTCGATGTTTGGATTATTAAACAATGATTATCAAATTGTTAAAAGCCTGTTCTTTAAAATAGGCTTATTTATTTTGTTTTTCTTACCATAGCTTTATCTTTGTGCCGAATTTTTAATTTTAGAAAAATGTCTGACATAGCAAACAAAGTAAAATCGATCATCGTTGACAAATTAGGTGTTGATGAAAAAGAAGTAACATCTACTGCAAGCTTTACTAATGATCTTGGAGCTGACTCATTAGATACAGTTGAATTGATCATGGAATTCGAAAAAGAATTCAACATTGCAATTCCTGATGAGCAAGCTGAAAAGATCTCGACTGTAGGTGATGCGATCGCTTATATTGAAACTAACGCTAAGTAGTTAAATCTAACTTATTTCTTATGCAATTAAAACGCGTAGTGGTAACCGGACTGGGTGCCGTTACACCTTTGGGCAATAATGTAAACGATTATTGGACAAACCTGGTGAATGGTGTTAGCGGAGCCGCTATTATTACGCGCTTTGATGCATCTAAATTCAAGACCCGTTTCGCTTGTGAAGTAAAGGGTTTTAATCCTGAAGATTATTTCGATAAAAAAGAAGCACGCCGTGTAGATGCATTCACGCATTACGGAATTGCCGCTTCTGTTCAGGCAATGGCCGATTCAGGCTTAGACAAAGAAGGTATCGATAAAAATGAGATCGGTGTTATATGGGGTTCCGGTATCGGGGGCTTAGATACATTCCAAACTGAAACTTTTGCTTATGCGAAAGGTGATGGCACGCCCCGTTTCAATCCATTCTTTATCCCTAAGATGATCGCTGATATTTGCTCAGGCCATATCTCTATACGTTTTGGTTTACGCGGACCGAACTTCACAACTGTTGCAGCATGCGCTTCTTCAACTAATGCTTTGATCGATGCTTTCAATTATATCCGTTTAGGAAAAGCAAATGCAATTGTTACAGGTGGTTCTGAAGCCGCGATCAACGAAAGTGGTATTGGTGGTTTCAATGCCTGCCAGGCAATGAGTACAAATAATGATTCTCCCGCAACAGCTTCCCGCCCTTACGATGCAACCCGCGATGGTTTTGTATTAGGTGAAGGTGGAGCTGCTTTAATATTAGAAGAATTAGAACATGCATTAGCACGCGGTGCAAAAATTTACGCCGAAGTGATTGGCGGCGGTATGAGCGGCGATGCTTATCATATCACAGCGCCTCATCCGGATGGATTAGGTGCAACATTAGTAATGCAGCGTGCATTGAAAGATGCAGGTATTTCTCCAGACGAGATCAATTACATCAATACACATGGTACCAGTACGCCTTTAGGTGATGGCGCCGAACTAAAAGCTATCGCTAATGTTTTTGGTGAGAATGCTTTTAAAATGAATATCTCAGCAACAAAAAGTATGACCGGCCATTTACTTGGCGCTGCGGGTGCTGTTGAAGCCATTGCTACTGTTCTTGCAGTGAAGAATGATATTATCCCCCCAACGATCAATCATTCTGTTGTTGATCCGGAAATTGACCCCCGTTTTAATTTAACCTTGAACAAAATGCAAAAGCGCACCGTAAATGCTGCCATTAGCAATACATTTGGTTTTGGTGGACATAACGCTGCGGTTGTATTAAAGAAGTTCAAGCAATAATATAAGCTTGATAAAAAAATTCTTTCCACGTTTCTCTAAGAACAAAGCTGACGTTCAGTTAAAACGGAACCTTAAGACCTTATTGGGATTCACTCCCGGTAATCTTTCTCTCTACAAACAAGCTTTTTTGCACAGCAGCAAACGAGAAACAATAAATAACGAACGCCTCGAGTTTTTAGGAGACGCAGTTCTTGGTGCTGTGATAGCTGAACATTTGTTCAAATTATTTCCTTACAAGGATGAAGGTTTCCTGACGCAGTTACGTTCTAAGATCGTGAACGGACAAAACCTTCAGCAATTAGCACTTAAACTGGGAATAGATAAACATCTTAAAGTCGGATTAAAAGAAAGTGAGAAATCAAAATCATCAGTTTATGGCGATGCATTCGAAGCATTGATAGGGGCAGTATATATCGACAAAGGTTTTGTGATCTGCAGAAACTTTATTTTAAAACGGATCATTAAAATGCATGTCGATCTGGATGAATTGTTAAATACAGATTCTGATTTCAAGAGTCAGTTGCAGATCTATTGTCAGAAAAATAAACTGAGTTTGGAGTATCGTTTGTTAAGCGAAGAACAAAAAGGGAAAACAAAGATCTTTGTTGTGCAGGTGTTCATTAATAATAAGCCTTTCGTGATCTTTGAGAATTACAGCAAGCGTGTTGCCGAGCAAAAAGCGGCGCAACTAACTTTGGAAGAGTTACAGGGGTAGTTTCAAAATAAAAAACCCCGCACTTTATGTACGGGATTCTTAAATTCATGTAACAATAAAACTTTATTGTTTGATCACCTTTACGCCACCAGTTTTTCCGGCGGTCGGTTTTACAAAATAAATTCCTTTAGCATAATTCTCTCCGAACTTGACTGTTGAATTTTTTTCTGTATAGATAGTTTCAATTAAATTTCCGGTATAAGAATAAACTTCGAATGTATTTGTAGTGCTTGTGTGAATTGAAAAATCATTTACTGAAGGGTTTGGATAAATAGCAGGCATCGGATCTTTCACTGAAATTTCATTTACCCCTGTAAGTACTGCCGGACAGGTAAATCCTACCGGCATAAAATAATTCGCCGGGAAACCCGGTAAACTTAAAGCAGCTTGTATTCCATTAAACATAGGGTCAAGATCCACTTGCATATCCTGGTAATTACAAGCAATACCTGCAAGGCTGGGTGTATTCACAACACCAACGTATTGACTGAATCCTTTATCGACATAAATTTTTCCATCGTTACCTATTTGCAGGCCGTAAGTGGCCGGTGTCGTGCTAATTGTTGCCTCTGAAGTAGCGATGGCCATAGTAGTTGGTAATGAAACATCGTACTGCACTAATGTTTTATTTGCGTCATAAGTACTCACATAAACTTTAGAAGCCTCAGCGGAAAATTCGATACCATAAGTTTTGTCGGTCTGATAAAACGTTTGTGCATTACTGACTACACCTGTGTTGGTATTGAAATCCAAAAGTTCCCAAATATCAAGGTAACTTACCGTAAGAGCGATCTTATTCCCGCAAGGATTAAATTTCATTTGTCCATAACTGTTTTGAGGTGTTCCTGTATGAGCAGTTCCTACGTTTGATATCACAGGTGAAGCAAGACCGCTTCCTGTTAATGCGTAAGCGTTAAAACTAGTATTGCCCCATTGGTGTGCAAGGATCCAGTAACGGTTATTGAAAGGGTCTTTAACCGCCGCTACTTTCTCGGTCATGGGCGTCATTAACATAGTATTTTTAACTGTAACGCTTCCGTTTCCTGAAGCGAGATTCATATCCACTATGGAATATTGTAATCCATTTGCGCCCACAAAATCATCAGTGGTAAAAATGTAATAAATACCATTGCTGCCTGGCTGAAGTACAATTAAAGCCGCTTGTGTGCTCGACAAGCCGCCATTTAATCCGCTGCCATTTGCCATTAAGGAATGGGTCTTATCATATACATTCATTCCGTCCGTATAGAACAATAAATTTCCTGCGGCATCAGAGATCACTGAACAGCCTTCAGACGGAGCATAAGATCCGTTCCCGGGAGCGATCACCGAAGGAGTGCCTGTTGCGAAATCCAAAGCGCCTCCGTTTCCGAAATACCATTTATCGGTTTGTTTTTGTGAGAAAGAAGTGAGGCCAAGAAATAAAGAAAAAGCAGTAAGTATAAGTTTTTTCATAGAAGAGAAATTTGTGCCAAAGGCATACCTTCGGGAGTGTATAGCTAAACTACAATAATTAACCACAAAACCAAAGGAAATTAACAATTAAGGCTACAGAACCTCTTCTAATTCCTTCTGATAGTCGTATTGAAGGTCAGGATGTAAGGAATCAATAAGAGCTTGTATCTTTTTTATCTCTCCGGCCTTAAGATTTACCAGGCGTGCACTTTTTTGAATTGGAATTTTTGAGGCCTTCAATTTCATGCAAAAATAAATATGTAGATCTGCAGCAACGCCTTTATCGCCAACGTACTTTATGTATTTATTGATGATGCGTAAAATTTTTCTCAGGCTTTTTTTGGCGTAATATAAATTAGTGTCGGGATGTAATTCTGAGAATTGTTTGTCTACTTCTTCTTTTATCTGGGTCACAAAACCGTTTTTGTCATGCGCTTCAAATAAAAGATAATCCAGGAATTCTTTATTATCCTTTTTGTATTTCGCTAAAGCAATACAGAGTTCGGCCAATTGTTTTGGTTCCAATTCCTGCAGTTCTTTTTTTATTTCGGCTAATGTTCCTGATTTCACTCTATAAATATAAGTTATTTGAGTAGATTTAGATAATGAAAAAAGTATTCTTGTATATAATGACAGTTATGTATGCTGCAGCAGGGATCTATCATTTCGTGAATCCTAAGTTCTATATAAATATCATGCCTGATTGTTTTCGGGTACATTCTTTATTAAACATTACCGGAGGGGTCTCGGAAATTGTTTTAGCAGTGATGTTGTTAGTGGAAAGCGCCAGGAAACCAGCATCATTTTTAATAATTGCAATGCTGGTTGTTTTTTTATTGCTCATCCATATTCCAATGGCCATTGATTTTTACAAGACAGATCATCAGGAGCTATGGATAGCTATTATCCGTTTACCGTTGCAACTTGTACTCATATGGTGGGCCTGGCTCTATACAAAACCGTTAAAGCCATAAAGAAATCAGAGTCCCGTTTTTTTTGTACATTTATGTTTCAAAAAATTAACGCATGAAATTTTTTTTACAAATTTTAATTTTCACTTTATTAGCTATCTCTGTTAAAGCGCAAACAGCAACCAGTATAGCTAATGGAAATTGGACAAATCCATTAACATGGAATTGTACTTGTGTGCCTATTAATGGCTACAGTGTTACCATAAACCATAGTGTTACGTTAAATACAAGCATGGTATTCAATACGGGGGGTATCACAATTAATAACACGGGTTCTTTAATTCAGGATGCATCATTAAACCGTGATATCTGGATCAACGGTGGTTATTTTAGTAACAGTGGTCTTGCTAATTTCAGATATTTCCTAGTGTCCGCGGGTAGTTTAAATAACTTCAGTAGTTTTACAGTTTCTGCATTGACTAATTCTGTTGCTTTCGCTAATGGAGGTTCTATCACAATGGATAGTATGTTTGTTGCGGGTAACCTTAATAATTCACCAATGGGAAAGATCATAGGAGATAGTTTAACTGTTGGTGCCGGCGTTACTCTAAGTAACTTTGGTAGAGTGATCATAACCGCGCAAACCAATAGTGGAACTGTAACTAATGTTAACTATATGTCAAGTTCGTATTATACAAATTCCGGAACGTATACTAATTCAGACTCTTTAATGATCGGTGCAAGTTTCTGGAATAAAGGAAAGTTCAACAATAATGCAGGAGCAAAAGTTAGAATTACTAAAAATTTCCATAATTATCATCCATCTAAAACTGCCTGTTTTGACAATAATGGAAATGTAACTATACTGGATAGCTGGTATAATACAGATTCTGTTACCGGTGGTTCAAGTGGTTATTTTCAAGTGCAGGATACTTCTGCAAACTCTGGTTTTATGAAAAAGAATTTTACATTCTGTGATTTGACACCTGCAACTTCAAACGTTGATTTAAACTCAGGTTCAATTGCAAGCGGTATTAATTTTTCATGTTCTGTTGGCATTAAAGAAAATGAATTGGCAGAAGCAAAACTTTATCCAAATCCTTCAGGCAGTATTTTTAATATCAGATCAGATATTGCAGAGTTAAGTGTTGTTATTTCGGATATAAGCGGAAGAATTGTCTTTGAAAAAACTATTTCCCGAGGGGATCATGAGATAGAACTAAAATATCCGGATGGTGTTTATTTAGTGAAACTCACAGATAAACAAAATGGAAATTCAGTTACAAAACGACTAGTTATCCAAGACTAAAATTATTTTACTGGTTCCTGAAATATTTAAACCTCTTAATATTGTTGCAGCACAAAGCACAAGATTAGGAGGCTTAAGTATTTTTCCCTATAACGAATTAAACCTTGGATTTTCTTCCGGTGATGATATGGAGATCATCAAAAAGAACCGAAAGTTATTTTTTGATGCGGTTGGAATTTCTGAAAGTAACATTGCATGGAGTAAATTAATTCATGGCAATAAAGTTCTGGTTGCTGATAAACCGATCAAAGGTGAAGGATGTGATGCTGTCATCACCAATAAACCAAATGTATTTGCCTGTGTTTCTATTGCCGATTGTACGCCTGTTTTAGTTTATGATCCAAAGCAAAAAGCTGTAGCTGCCATTCATGCCGGTTGGAGAGGAACCTCGGCTAAAATAGTGATTGAAACTTTAAAAGCAATGCTAGCTAATTACGGAACCAGGGGAGAAGATTGTTTAGCCTTCATTGGTGCATGTATAGGTGAAAAGAATTTTGAAGTAGGTGAGGAAGTCGCGATTCAATTCAGTGATGATGTAAAACACTTTGATGAACAAAAGCAGAAATATTTTGTGGACCTGAAAAAAGAGAACAAAAAACAATTGATACAGTCCGGCCTTTTCGAAAAGAATATTGAGATTTCCAATTACTGTACGATAGATGATAACGATAAATTTTTCTCGTATAGAAAAGAAAAGGGAGTAACTGGAAGAATGTTGGCGGTGATTGGGTTTAAGGAGTGATCTGGAAAGTGGTTTCGACAAGCTCAACCACCGGAATACAAAAGAATTTCTTTTAAAAAGAGGCGGTGCCTGAGCTTGTCGAAGGCACTGCTAACGTAATTCCCTCAAATACATCTGCACCGTATTTTCCAAACCAAAATAAAGTGCATCGCTGATGAGTGCGTGGCCGATAGAAACTTCCAATAAACCGGGAATATTCTCTTTGAAGAATTTTAAATTCTCTAAACTCAAGTCATGGCCGGCATTAATTCCCAATCCTAATTTTTGAGCAACAGTCGCTGCTTCAGTATAAGGTTTTATTACCTCGTCTCTCTTTGTAGAATATAAACGAGCAAATTCTTCAGTGTATAATTCGATCCTGTCAGTTCCTGTTTCTTTCGCACCTTCGATCATTTTCACATTTGCATCAACAAATATCGAGGTGCGGATCCCTGCTTTTTTAAATTCTGCGATCACCTCTTTCAGATAATCTTTGTGCTTCACAGTATCCCATCCGTGATCGGAAGTGATCTGTCCGGTTGCATCAGGAACTAACGTAACTTGCTCAGGCTTTACTTGTAATACAAGATCCACAAATTTTTTTTCTTTCGGATTTCCCTCTATGTTAAATTCGGTCTTAACAATCTTTTTCAAATCATAAACATCGGAATAACGAATGTGCCGTTCGTCAGGTCTTGGGTGAACAGTGATGCCTTGCGCGCCAAACCGTTCAATATCAATAGCTGCCTTGATAAGATCAGGGGTGTTGCCTCCGCGTGCATTGCGGATGGTAGCGATCTTGTTGATATTTACACTTAGCTTGGTTGCCATATTTATTATACAAAACTAAGGAAAAGTGTTAAATTTGCTAGTATAAATTTATGTTAGTTTCCGACCTTATAACCGACGAAATACCGCCCCTGAAGATAACAGATACTGTTGAAATGGCTCTCGACTGGATGGAGCAATTCAAAGTTTCGCATTTGGCATTGGTAAGTAACCGTCAGTTAATGGGTGTTGTTACAGAAAGCGATCTTTTAGATTACAACAAACCGGAAGAGAGTTTCGAAACCGCAAAACTTCCTGTTCTGAAACCGATCATTCACCATTACCAGCACACTTACGAATTATTGAAGTTGATGTCTTCATTGAATTTAACTTTGATACCGGTGTTGGATGAAAATGAATTTTACAAAGGATGTATCACATTAAAAGGCATTGTACAGAATCTCTCGAACATGGCTTCCGTACAAAATCCCGGTGGCGTGATCGTTTTAGAATTGAATCAGAATGATTATTCAGTGACACAGATCGGAAATATCATTGAAGGCAACGATGCCAAAATTTTAAGTTTAAGTGTTTCTTCAATACCTGACAGTACAAAAATTGAAGTGACTATAAAAGTGAACCGCGAAGATCTGTCACGTATCCTACAAACGTTCGGACGTTATAATTATACTGTAAAGGCATCTTATAATTATGGTGATTATGAGAATGACTTAAAAAATAAACTGGATGAGTTTTTGCATTTCCTCAATATTTAGGCATGCGCTCATTTTCATCTTTGTAAGCCTAGATCTTTTTCTTTTTTCGCAAAGCGACTCTGTCAGCTACACATTAAGAGTAGGGAATATTTCCATTACAGGAAATAAGGTCACCAAAGGAAGTATCATCACACGGGAATTATCTTTTAATTCAGGCGATACTCTGAATTCAAACGATATTGGTGAGATCGCCTTACGTTCGCAGCAAAATATTTTCAATACACAGTTATTTATTTACGATTCTGTAAAGTATGTGATCGATGCAAATGCAGGAACCGTTGATTTTAATATCAAGGTAAAAGAACGTTGGTATATTATCCCAACTCCTATTTTTGAGATCCAGGACAGGAATTTTAATCAATGGTGGAGAACAAAAGACCTGTTCCGGATAAATTATGGCTTAGCGTTAGGCTGGGATAATTTTACAGGGCATAAAGATAATCTCACTTTAATTTTCAGGAGAGGTTATTCTGAAAAATATGGCGTTTCTTATTCAATTCCTTATGTGAACAAAGCACAAACTATTGGTGTGAATGCCTCTTATGGTTATAGCAGAAATAATGAAGTTAATTATGCTACAGAAAACAATGTGCTCTTATTTCACCGCGATTATAAAAAATATATGCGCGAGTTGCATGAGGCAAAATTTGGTGTGAGTATCCGGAATTATTTGTACCGGAAAAGCACGGTGGAATTATTATACAACCAATTATTCATAAATGATACCATCAACAAATTGAACCCCGATTTTTTTGGTAACGACAGAACTAAAGTAGGGTATTTCAGTTTGCAATATAGATACGTTTTCGATAAACGCGATAGTAAACCTTATCCGTTAAAAGGCTGGACTGTTGAACTTGGAATTGTAAAAGATGGATTAAATTTTGTTTACGATGAGTCGCTGAATAATTTATATTCCACTTTATCACTGAAAAAATTCTCTCAATTCACGGAACGTTTTTATATGGCTAATCAAATAAAAGGACGTTATTTGAATCCTGACTACATGCCTTATTATTTCAATCACGCGCTGGGTTATAATAATGATTTCATAAGGGGATATGAATATTACGTGATCGACGGCCAAAGTTTTGCTTTGTTAAAGAATTCGCTTAAGTACAAATTAATTAAACAACGCGTTGCAGAAGTAAAAGTCCTCAACAAACGTTTCTCCCAATTCAGTACAATCCCTTATGCAGTTTACTTGACCTTGAACGGAGATGCCGGTTATGTGGAAGATAAATTTTATGGCAAGAAAAATCCACTGAGCAATAGCTGGCAATATGGTTATGGCGTTGGTCTGGATTTCGTCACCTTTTATGATGTGGTGGTACGCTTTGAATATACTTTCAATAAACAAATGCAGCATGGATTCTTCATTAGCATGAGTGCAGGAATTTAATTCAATCTAAAATTCATAGCTAGCGTTATCCTATCTTCTGTTTTTTGCAAAGATGGTTTCCAGGGAACTAATGTCGTGGGCCCATTTCTCCAGCCGCTTGGCGAAGTGGTTCCGCCATGCCCGGCAAAATAAGGGATGTTAGCTTCGCGATGACCGTATTCGATCCTGAATGTAAAATAATCATTTGGCATGATGTCAAGTGTGATTGTTGCCTGGATAATTTCAATTGGTTTGTAGGGTTCCAGCGTAAATGAATTAGTGTAATCGTTTGGCGCAACCGGCGAAGGCGAGAACGCAAGATAGTTACCGCCATTTGAGATGTAGTCACCACGAAGGCTTAAAGCTATTTTATTTTTATTGAACCAGGTCCTGTTTGTAATAGAAGTTCCATACATGAAATGTTGTTTTGATGTTATAGTATCACCGACGTTCATTCCTTTTTGAAAACCATAATGTGAATTGATACTAATACCCATTTGTGAGATTCCTTTTGATTCCGAATGATTATAATAACGAGCGACAATACTGTTATCGTGGTGAAAACGTAATCTGTCCGATTGATAGCCATTTGTATCGGGATTTTGTGTATCCTGGCCGAGATAATAATTCATTACCAATTGTAAGTTTTGGTTCGGCCTCCAATAGGTCGAGCTTCCTAATCCTGGTTGTTTACTAAAACTGTTGTAGGTTTGCCAACCGTTCAATACCCATAATTCCTGCTTCATTTTTTTTGAAGGGAAAAGCTGAAGTCTTAAGCCCTGAAAATAAAACGGGGTAAAATCACAAACCATTGAACGTTGATAGCACCAGTTGTCTTGCAACAAATAACTTTCCAAACCTATATAACTCATAAAAATGCCCATCTCAACGTTTACGCCATGCCATTTATTGAAGTGATAGCCGGCTGATGCCTCACGTATATATTTTAAGTTCGCGGTTCCGGTATTACGACCGCGATCAACGCTTGCGTCTGATTCCTGGACTATATGTTGCATGGCCCCATACTGAACTAATAAACGGCCGATACAATTTTTATAATTAGATTCAACACCTATGCTTGCAAGATTAATGATGGTTTCTTTGTGACGCCCGATAGATGAGGAAATGGTTTGAGTATTATCAACAGGGTCAGCTAAATTGTAGTTAAAGTATGCATCCATATACACAGTCCCTGCTAAGATAGATTCTCCTTTTTTATCTTTCAGGACAAGAGGAGGATCCTTTACACGGCTTTGTCCGTTCACCCAATTAAGGTCCATCCCACCGAACGGAATTTTTCCTGTATTAGAAACAGAGTCTTTTTGCGAAAGGGCCGGAAGTATATTCAACATAACAAGTAATACTGCTAATGTTCTCATGGAATTCGTTTTAACGGTATACTTTTAGGTGGTGCAATCAGAACCGGTACTTGCTCGACTTTTACATTACTCGCATCAAGGCCAAAAGCTTTTTCTTCCGACAAGCTATATTCTTTCAAAAGAAAATAGCCATTCAATATTATTTTCTGGAACAAAGGAAATTCATTTTCAAGGGCAAGATATTTCTTCAGGACAACAAATTTAAAATCGCCTGCAATGTGATTTTTATGTAGAGACGGATAACGGCTCAGCAGATCAACTTCATTTTTTTCCTCTAATTCCATGAGTATATGCCTGAAATACCTGTTTATACTCGGAATCTCACGAAAGCCTAATCTAAGATCGATCCTGATTATTTTTTTTGATATGATCTGGTTAACACTAAATTCCTGCGTGTGAGGTTCATCGGTTACATCTATATGAATGAGCCAATATATATCCGCTTTTTTTGGTTTTTTCCGAAGAATGGAATAAATTATTTTTTCTTCTATCTCATCCGGGTTATTCGCGCTGGTCAGATAAACCAGGTGTGTTGCATATTTTTCGATCGACTTATCTGAACCCAATTCCTGTATAAGCGGAAGATTATCTTTCAAAGAAACGAATTCTGTATACCTGTAAAGTAACTTTCTTGCTTTAAACCAAACCGTCATAACACTTATGATCACGAGCGCGATAACTAATGTCACCCATCCGCCATGTGGAAATTTACTGAGGTTCGCAATGAGAAAAGAAATTTCTATAGCCATGTAAACGAAAAGCAAAGTATAAATAAGCGGTTTGGGATAATGTTTTACGAGCAGGTAATTGACGAGTAGGATTGTGGTCATTATCATTGTGATGATAATAGAAAGCCCGTAGGCAGCCTCCATGTTCGAAGATTCTTTAAAATAAAAAACAACACTGATACATCCTATACACAAAAGCCAATTGATTGAAGGAATGAATAGTTGTCCGCGTAAAACGGTGGGATATTTGATCCGGACCTTTGGCCATAGATTTAAACGCATTCCTTCATTAATTAAAGTGAATGAGCCGCTGATCAAAGCCTGGCTTGCAACGATAGTCGCCGCTGTTGCAATACCAATTCCAACAGGCAAGAACCAATGCGGCATGATGGAGTAGAAAGGATTTTCTCCATTCAATAACTGACCTTGTTTTCCTAAAAGCCACGCGCCTTGTCCGAAATAATTTAATATTAACGCTGTTTTTACAAACCACCACGATACGCGTATGTTTTGCTTTCCGCAATGACCCAAGTCAGAGTATAATGCTTCTGCTCCTGTTGTTGCTAAAAATACGGCGCCTAACAACCAAAAACCCTGCGGGTAATTGACCAGTAAATTGTAAGCGTAATACGGATTAATGGCTTTGAGAACAGAAATATTCTGAGAGATTGAGACAACACCAAGAACAGAGAGCATGGAGAACCAGGTTAACATAACCGGGCCGAAAAATTTCCCCACAAAATTAGTTCCGAATTGCTGAATGGCGAACAGCGAAAATAAAATGATGACGATGATCGGAATGGTCTTTATATCAGCATTTAAAACCTGCAACCCTTCAACTGCCGATGCAACAGAAATCGGAGGTGTAATCAAGCCATCGGCTAACAATGTACTTCCGCCGATAATCGCCGGAATGATCAGCCATTTTTTCTTGGTTCGTTTTAGTAAAGCATACAGTGCAAAGATCCCGCCTTCACCTTTGTTGTCGGCGCGTAAAGTAAGTATCACATATTTAATGGTTGTTTGTAGAGTTAGTGTCCACAATACGCATGACAAACCGCCCAATACCAAAGTATTATTTATTGCTTGTTCGCCGATTATGGCTTTTAAAACGTACAGCGGGCTGGTTCCGATATCACCATAAATAATTCCAAGTGCAACCAGCAATGAGGCAATAGTTATCCTGTTCGAGTGCATAGCATTCAATTTTTAGTTTTAAAATATTTGAATTTTTTTATTTTTTTCCTACAAACCTGTAACCGACTCCGGATTCGGTTAGCAAGTGCAAAGGCCTGTTAGGATTGTCTTCTATTTTTTTTCGTAATTGTGCAATGTAAACTCTTAAGTATTGGGATTCGGCTACATAAGTAGGTCCCCAGATCTCCTTTAATAAATAATTATGTGTAAGGACTTTCCCTTCATTCTTCACGAATAAAGCAAGTAAAGTATATTCTGTTGCTGTTAATTTTACGGTTTCATTATTTTTCTTTACGGTTCTTGTAATGAGGTCTATTTGCAGATCATCAAAGTCAAATACCGGGTTATTCTCTTCAAAGCTACTTTTACGTAAGGAAGAACGGATGCGCGCGAGAAGTTCACCGGTGCGGAATGGTTTCACTAAATAATCATTAGCACCGTTGTCGAGTGCAGAAACAATATCTTCTTCTCCGCTTTGTGCAGAAAGAATAAGAATGGGTTTAGAATACCATTCACGTAATTTTTTCAGAACAGTATGGCCGTTTTCATCAGGCAGGCCAAGGTCAAGAATAATAAGATCGGGAGGATGATTAGCCGCTGCCAAAAGACCCAATTTAGCAGTGGCCGCTTCTTTCACAGTAAAGTCATGGCTCTGCAAAGTGATCTCAAGCAGTTTCCGGATCTGATCCTCGTCATCTATCACTAATATTTCTCCGAGACTCATTTTTCAGATTTTAAATAAGAAGTTTCAGTAGGAATTTCTATCAGGAACGAAGCTCCTCCAACTTCGTTATTTGTTAATGTTATAGTGCCGCCGTTTGCTTCCACAAAACCTTTAACAATAGAAAGTCCAAGTCCGGTACCGCCTGTTTTGGAATCTTTTAAGCGATAGAACTTATCAAATACTTTATCCATTTCTTTTTTCGGGAAACCCTTTCCGTTGTCATCAACAGATATCATGAGCGCTTCAGGCGTTTCTTTTTTATCCATATAAACATTCACAATGATCTCGGAACCCGGAGGTGTATAAACTGCTGCGTTAGTTATGAGATTATTCAAAACCTGCTGCATTAATCCAAAATCCAATTTCACTAAAGGGAGGTCACTCTCAAAAACCGTTCTTATTTTGTGATCTTTAAGAACATCATCTAACTGGTTGATAACAGAATGAACTAATTCATTAACATCACACCAATCCTTTTTAGCTTCAATGAAACCGGATTCGAGACGTGACATGCTCAATAGATTTTCAACCTGTTTATTCAAACGTAAAGATGCTTCCGAGATCTCTGAGACTAGTTTTTTTCTATTTTCTTCAGAGATCTTATCATTCAAAATGTTATCCGATGCACCGATGATCGTAGAAATCGGAGTGCGCAATTCGTGTGACAAAGAATTTAGCAAAGTATTATAAAGAACAACTGCATTGGCTTTCTTTTCTTCTTCAGCTGCAATTTTAGCGATCTGCCGAATCTTATAGGTTAATACCGCATTTACAGAAGCAATTAAGAAATACATCAGGAACATAATAACATCCTCGGTCAATTCAATATGAAACGTAAAGCGGGGAGGGATGAAAAAGAAATTCCAGATCAAAGCACTTAGAAATGCCGCGACGAGAACCGGCAGAATATCAAATAGCATTGCCACGACGGAAACAGTAACTAAGAGTACAAAAGCAGTTACCCTATATCCAACAATACCTGATAATACAAAACAGATGGCGGAGACTAAAAGTACCAGCGCCACTACAATTAAGTACTGTTTTGATTTCGGGGTCTTGCTGGAGATAAATTGCTTCACCTAATTATATTAAGCGCAACAAATGTACAGCCCTTAATGTAAATAGGGTATAAAAAGAAGTGTTAAAAGTATAAAGATTTTATAAAGATTCATTTTACCAAACGTGAGATATCTTATCCGGATGCTTTATAAAATAAGAGATCTCAGCCGGTTTTAAATATTCTTCATTTATATTCGGCCTTTTTTTTACATAGCCGGGAATAGAACGGATGAACCTCGCATGCTTTAATAAGCCTTCTCCTAAACCATGCTTAATAGCTAAAAGATCGGCACCCCGTTCAATTCTTCTCCGGGCGCGGTGAACCATGAACGAAGCTACTTTTTTGATCAGTTCTTTCCGGTTACATTCATTGAACTGGTATACATGTGCCAGCTCATGCCCGATAACACTGATCCGCATATCTTCAGTCAGATTACTGAATAACGCTTCCTTTTCGGGTTCAGGGGCTTTATCTAATAATGTAATAACATAAGTTCTGTTCTTCTTCGACCGGAAATAACTAAGCAAAGAAGGCTTGGTGCAATAAGGCATTTTAGCATGATGTGCTATCCGGAATTTTATTTTTACGTCTTTCAATTCCGGATAATAACTTAAAGCTGTAAGAATTTCTTTTTCATATTCAGCCGGAATTTTTTTATTGGCCCCGAATTCTTTTTTCAGATGCTCAATATTTAGTGCATTTGTCATAATAAGGAATTTTAATGTTTAGTACTTTTCCCTCATACCTGACTAACGTTTATATTTATAATAGCTAATTCTTCTAAATTCGCATCGGCCGCTTTTTCCTGTTGCAGCAATTCTTGCAGGATCACAACAGCACTATCCAAATTCAAAGTCTTGGCATAAAAACATAACATGCTGTACGAGGCGATCTCATAATGTTCCACTTTACGTACTGCGGCTATTAAACCTGCATCGCGTTGAGGGCCTTCAACAGTTTCCTTTATGATCTCTTCACCTTCTTTTATCAATCCTTCCATAGCCTCACACCGCTTAGCCGAAGGTTTTTTGCCAATTATGGAGAACACGACTTCTAATCTTACGACTTGCTCATGTGTTTCCGTTAAATGGCTTTCAAGCGCATTAACAAGCGCCCTGGAAGAAGCATGCTTGATCATCATCGGCATGATCCTTATCAAAGCTTTTTCTTCCCAATACATATCTTTTAAAGCATTCTCGAACAATTGGGTCATAAGTTCTCTTTTCATAACCGACCGGTTCATCTCAATAGAACTCATGTCATCGTGTAATGACGAATACGTATCAGCATCATCTCTTTGCATCTTAACAGTTTTCATAAGTGTGATCTTATTACAAAATTACAATTGTTGGAAAAGGAATTACAAGGTTTTCGGTAGTGCTGTCCTTTTATCATACAGGAACCAATTATTAGGCTTTAAAAAAATGCAAACTCGGGCTATGAAAAACCCCCTTTCACCGATATCGGTCAATAGGAGATGAATTGTCGGGTAAATTGCTTAAAAATAAAAACTATGGCTAAAAAGAAAGAAAAACCGGAAAACGATAAAATAAAAGACCTGCAACAATTCACTGAGAATGGGGATGGCGAATTCCTGACCACGAACCACGGTGTAAAGATCAATGATAACCAGAATTCTTTAAAATCAGGGGAACGAGGTTCAACATTACTTGAAGATTTTATTTTGCGTGAAAAAATAACGCATTTCGATCACGAAAGAATTCCTGAACGGATTGTTCACGCGCGAGGATCTGCAGCCCACGGTCATTTTGAATTGTATGAAAAAATGGGCAAGTACACTAAAGCCGGTTTTTTAAACGATACTAAAATTAAAACACCTGTCTTTGTTAGGTTTTCTACTGTTGCAGGTTCACGCGGTTCAAGTGACCTTGCAAGAGATGTGCGAGGTTTCTCAGTGAAATTCTATACACAGGAAGGAAATTATGACCTTGTTGGAAATAATATGCCTGTATTTTTTATCCAGGATGCCATGAAATTCCCTGATTTAGTTCATGCCGTAAAACCCGAACCGGATAATGAGATTCCTCAGGCCGCATCAGCACACGATACATTTTGGGATTTTATTTCTTTAATGCCGGAATCCATGCACATGATCATGTGGGTGATGAGCGATCGTGCCATTCCAAGAAGTTTACGGATGATGGAAGGTTTCGGTGTTCATACTTTCCGTTTTATAAACGATAAAGGGAAATCAACTTTTGTGAAATTCCATTGGAAACCATTGTTAGGAATTCATTCAGTGGCTTGGGATGAAGCACAAAATATTTCGGGAAAAGATCCTGATTTCCATCGCCGAGATCTTTGGGAAGCAATTGAAAGTGGTTCTTTTCCGCAATGGGAATTGGGCGTGCAATTAGTTGATGAGAAGGATGAATTCAAATTTGGTTTCGATCTTTTGGATCCTACAAAATTAATTCCTGAAGAATTAGTGCCGGTGAAAATAATTGGCAAATTGACTTTGAACCGCAATCCCGATAATTTTTTCGCGGAAACGGAACAAGTTGCTTTTCATCCCGGACATTTAGTTCCCGGTATTGATTTCACTAATGATCCTTTATTACAAGGACGTTTGTTTTCTTATACCGATACACAATTATCCCGTTTAGGAAGTCCGAACTTTCACGAGATCCCGATCAATCGTCCAATAGTTGACATTCACAACAACCAACGCGACGGACATATGCGTCACGCCATTAATAAAGGCAAGACTGCTTACGAGCCGAATAGTTTGGGCGGCGGTTGTCCCTTCCAGGCTATGATGAAGAATTTTGGATTCACATCTTTTCTCGAAAGAATTGATTCCAAAAAGATCCGTAACCGGAGTAAGAGTTTTGTGGATCATTTCAGCCAGGCCACGATGTTCTTTAATAGTCAAAGTGATGCAGAGAAAAACCACTTGATAAATGCTTTACGTTTTGAATTAGGAAAAGTACAAACACCTGAGATCAGGCAGCGTATGGTGAATCTGTTAACGCAAGTGGATACGAATTTAGCAAATCGTGTCGGAGAGGCTTTAGGGATTACACCAAAAACACCGGAGCAACCAATGAATCACAGTATTCCTGCAGATGAGGATCGGAAAGAATTGCAATCAAAAAAAGTAAAACCGCCGGTTGAATCTTCAAAAGCTTTAAGCATGAAAAATACAATTAAGGATTCTATTGAAACCCGTAAGATTGCAATTCTTGCTGCAAATGGTGTTGATGATAAGTCGTTGAACAGTATGAAAAAAACTTTAGAAGGCAATGGTGCTGTTGTAAAGATCATTGCTCCTAAAATGGGAATGATCACTTCTGCAAAGGGAGCTAGGATAACTGTGGATGAAAGTTTCTTACAGGCCGCCAGTGTACTTTATGATGCTGTATTTATTGCAGGCGGACAAAAAAGTGTGGATGCTTTAAAAGCAGAAGCGGATGCTATTCATTTTGTGAATGAAGCTTATAAGCATTGTAAAGCAATTGCTGCTTCAGGCGAGAGCGTTGAATTTTTAAAACTCTCATACATTGATGTAAATGCAAAAGACGAAGGCCTGATCATTGAAAAGAATGGGGGAATTGAAAAGTCATTTGTTAAAGCAATTGCACAGCATCGGTTTTGGGATAGGGAAAATGCAAGAAAAGTTCCTGCTTAGATGAGTTTAATTGTTGTCATCGGTGTTTTAGCCAGTATTTGTACAGGTATTTCTTTATTACCGCAATTGGCTAAACTGGTAAAAGAAAAACGACCGGAGAATATTTCACTGGGCATGGTATCAATATTGATGGTCGGGCTCGGGCTGTGGGTGTACTATGGTTTTTTAAAAGAAGACTGGATCATCATTGTTTCTAATTCTTTTTCATGGCTCGTCAATTCTGTTATAATTGTTCTCACAATGAAATATAAAAACAAAGCTCCTTATAGAAAGCGGTATTAAAATGCGTTTAAGAACATTCGACTCTTTTTGGCTTTTACGTGATGGTACGCCTCACAGTTATCCTTCGTTGCACAATAGGAACGAAGCTTGTCAAATTGTTGTTGTTGGAGGAGGGATCTCAGGCGCTCTGATCAGCCATGCGCTGATGGAAGAGAATTACAATGTTATTCTTATCGACAAACGTGATATTGCTACCGGTAGTACAGCAGCAAGTACGAGTATGCTGCAATATGAAATTGATAAGCCGCTTTATAAATTGGCTGAGAAGATAGGAGAAGAAGCAGCTGTTGAATGTTATAAAGCCGGTGTGAATGCAATTTATGACTTAGGTAAATTAACACTTGAACTTAAACTTGATTGCGGTTTTGAAGCAAAACAATCCCTTTTTGTGGCTTGCAAGGAAAAGCATGCAGAGTGGCTGGAGAGAGAATTTGAGATCAGGAAGAAGCATGGTTTCGAAGTGCAGTGGCTGAAACCTGAAGATGTTAAAAGAGATTATGGTATTAATTGTTTTGGCGCCATACTTTCAAATGCAGGTGGTGGGATCGATGGTTACAAGTTTACACATGAACTGATAGCTTACAATGCCAAACGAGGGATGAAAGTATTCGATCAAACGGCAATAGAAAAAATTGATTACGAAGGAAAAGGTGTCACCATTCACACAGAAAGCGGCTGTACTATCGATTGTGAAAAAATTATTTTTTGTACAGGTTATGAAGCAACGGAGATGCTGAAGGAAAAAGTCGCTTATGTGTTTTATACGTATGCCTGCATCAGTGAAAAAGAAATTGTGATCCCTGAAAAATTAAAGAATACATTGGTTTGGGATACTGCCTGGCGTTATACTTACATGCGTTATATAGATGACGGACGGTTGCTGATCGGCGGCGAGGATGCGGCTGGATTCTTCCCTTTTCTTCAGAACTGGATAAAAAAAATAAAAGCAAAGAAATTGCAAAAGCGTTTAAAAGATATGATGCCCGGCGTTGAATTCATCATGGATTATAGCTGGGGCGGAAAATTCGGGATCACCGGTGATGGTTTGCCTTATATTGGAAAATCTCCTGAATTTGAGAAAGCTCTTTTTGTTTTGGCGTATGGCGGAAATGGTATTGTCTTTTCTGTACAGGCGATGCAGATCATAATAGACCTTTTAAAGGGAAAAGAGAATAGTTTGAGCCGGCATTACAGATTTGGGAGGTAAAAACCTCACCCGTCCGCCAAAGGCAGAGGTCCTCTCCTTTGAGAAGAGGATAATCTTTGAATAAGAAAGAAAAAACATTAAATTTGAATAAAATAACAGTCTATGTCAGAAATGTCATTATCAGATCAACAGGTTATAATTGGTTTTGCCATCTTTATAGTAAGCATGATCGTTTCGGCGTTCATTTTCCGTACCAATAGCGGGAAGGATAACGTTTAATTAACTAAGTTAAATATGGTTGTCGCGACTCCGATAGCTATCAGGATTTTTCTACACGCGATTGCAAATCCGTGATATGAATGTTTTAATTTCCTGTTAAATGTTTAAATGCAGGTTTGATAGAGCTAATTATTTCTTTAGAAATAGTTTCACTAATTATCCCGCTTACAGTCATATCAATACATTTTCCAGCAAACATTTGATACCATTTCTTTTTACCAAGAAAATATAATTCTTTAAGTTCATTCATTTCATTAACTAAGTCATCATATATAATCCGATGTCCAGTCTTGAGTTCCTCCATGTCTTTTAGAATTTGATCAAGCTTTGAATCTGAGTTCTGTTTTTCTTCTACAGTAAAATTATCTTCATTTAACGGAACGCCAAGCCTGGATAGCTCCTGTGCTAAAAAATACTGTATATATTCATGTGCAAAATTAATTTGACATGTTTCGGGATCCGTACAATTTGGTTTATGACGATCGTATACACGATTGTTAACTTCCAGAATTACATTTAGAAACTTGATTTTATCAGTTTGTAAATCAATGTCATCAACCTGATCTTTCGCAGAGTTTATTATTTTTTTATAATCAGAAACACTCCCTCTTATTTGTCTCTCGGCAAAAACTTTAGCAGTTTTTGATATAATGTCCATAATTTTAATTTATAAGATTAATGCGCCTCCAGCCAATTCGGGCCGGTGCCCATGCCAACTTCTACGGGTACTTTTAAGGGGATGGCATCGCGCATGTGTTTTTCGATGATCGGTTTTAATTTTTCAAGTTCGGGTTTGTAAATATCAAATACCAATTCATCATGCACCTGTAAAAGCATTCTCGATCTAATATCCATCGCTTTAAATTCTTTATCGATGTTGATCATCGCTACTTTGATCATATCGGCAGCAGAACCTTGTATCGGGGCGTTAATGGCGTTACGTTCTGCAAAACTGCGTACGGTTGCGTTGTTCGAGGTAATATCTCTCAGCCAGCGTTTACGTCCTAAAATAGTTTGTACATAACCGTTGTCGCGAGCGAAGTTCACTTGCTCGTCCATGTATTTTTTAATACCGGCGTATTCCTTAAAATAATTATCAATGAGTTGTTTGGCTTCAGTACGGGAAATTCCCAAGTTCTCTGCTAAACCAAAAGCGCCTTGTCCGTAAATAATTCCAAAGTTCACGCTCTTTGCTTTGTAACGCATATCTTTTGTCACTTCGCTTTCAGCAATACCATATACTTTAGCAGCAGTAGCGGTATGAATATCTTTTCCGGCATTGAAAGCTTCGCACATTCCCGGATCGCCGCTCATAGAAGCTACAACACGTAATTCAATTTGCGAGTAATCGGCACTTAGTAAAACATGATCTGCATCGCGTGGAATAAATGCTTTTCGTATTTGTCTGCCGCGTTCTGTACGGATGGGAATATTTTGTAAGTTAGGGTTATCACTGCTTAATCGACCGGTAACCGCTACAACCTGATTAAATGAAGTGTGAAGTCGGTTTGTTACTTTACTTACCATATCAGGCAAGGCATCCACGTATGTACTTTTTAATTTTACTAGTTCGCGGTAATCTAAAATTTTCGCGATGATTGGATGTTTTCCCTCGAGTTTTGCTAAAATATCTTCACTCGTAGCGTATTGTCCTGTTTTAGTTTTTTTAGGATTCTCTACAATTTTTAAATACTCAAATAAAATTTCTCCAACTTGTTTTGGTGAAGAGATATTGAATTTCGTTCCGGCTAATTCCTGGATCTCTGCATCCACTTTGGTAATATCTTCTGCGAGTTGTGCTGAAAAGTCTTTTAAATTCTTTACATCCAGATTGATGCCTTCACGTTCCATATCAGCAAGCACTTTGATCAACGGCACTTCAACTTCCGTGAATAATTTTTCAGTCTGTGTTTCTTTTAATTTCGGAACAAAAATATCTTTCAACTGGATCGTTACATCAGCATCTTCAGCAGCGTAATCTTTAATTTGTTCGATAGGCGCGTCACGCATGCTGGTTTGGTTCTTGCCTTTCTTACCAATCAGGGTTTCAATGCTCACAGGTTCGTAATTCAAATACGTCTCCGATAGCACATTCATGTTATGGCGCATATCAGGCTGAATTAAAAAGTGCGCGACCATCGTGTCCCAGAATTTATTTTTAATGATCACGTTGTAATTCTTCAGAACCTGGTAATCGTATTTAATATTTTGGCCCACCAATATTTTATTCTCATCCTCAAACACCGGGCGGAATTTTTCCACAATTGCCTGTGCTTTATCTTTTTCAGCAGGAATTGGAACGTAATACGCTTCGTGAGCTTTTACAGCGAACGATAATCCAACTAATTCTGCTTCGATAGTATCTAATCCGGTTGTTTCAGAATCGTAACAATATTCTTTAGCGGATTTTAAAACAGAGATAAGATCATTTATTTTTTTGTCGTCATCCGCTAAAATATAATTGTGTTCGGTATCAGCAATGGTCTTGAAATTAGTTTCAGTTTCGTCGGTGACTGAGCTTGTCGAAGTCCCATTAGCGTCATTAAAAAAATCCGCTGTGCTGAACAGATCACCTTGTCCTGCCGAAGATTTTGCTTTGTAAGAGTTGGCTTCTTTTGAAACAACTTCACTTGCCAATTTTTCAGTGCCGCCAATATCTTCTCCCAATAATGTTTGTGCAAGCCTTCGGAATTCTAATTCTTTGAACAGTTCGCGTACAGCATCTTTATTTAATTCCTTGCGAACCAATTTCTCTTCTTCAAATTCAATAGGACAATCTAAAATGATAGTCGCCAGCCATTTTGATTTGATGGCGAGTTCCTGGTTATTCTCAACCTTTTCTTTTAGTTTTCCTTTTAATTTATCGGTGTTCTTATAAAGATTCTCAATGCTGCCGAATTCTTTTATTAATTTAATAGCAGTTACTTCACCAACTCCGGGGATGCCCGGAATATTATCTGAAGAATCTCCCATCAAACCTAAAATATCAATGAGTTCGCTCACGTTACGGATGTCCCATTTCTTACAAACCTCTTCAACACCTAAAATTTCAGCGCCGTTCCCTAAACGAGCAGGTTTGTAAATAAACGTATTTGCATCCACTAACTGGCCGTAATCTTTATCAGGCGTCATCATGTAAGTAGTATAGCCTAATATTTCTGCACGTCGTGCTAGAGTTCCGATAAGATCATCCGCTTCGTAGCCGGGAACACCGATCGTTTGAATGTTGAACGCATGAACAAGATCAATTATCAATGGAATACTTTTGCGGAGATCTTCCGGCATTTCTTCACGGTTAGCTTTGTAGGCCTCAAATTCGGTATGGCGTTGAGTAGGGGCATCGGTATCGAATACAACTGCGATGTGAGAAGGCTTTTCTTTATTTAGAATTTCAAGAAGCGTATTTGTAAAACCAAATATCGCGGAAGTATTGAATCCTTTTGAATTGATGCGCGGATTATTACTGAATGCGAAATAAGCACGGTAAATAAGCGCGAACGCATCGAGTAAGAATAATTTTCTGTCAGTATCTTTTGTAAGCATTTTATTTTGTTTTAGCCCAGTCGTTATAGTGGTTCACGATCTCTACTACTTTTTCTATTTCAAATTTTTTGCCTTCATCGGCGTTTGATAAGATTTCCGGGTTATCTTTCATCACCTCACCAAACTGTTTCCTGAATTTATTTTCTTTCAGTTTGGTGTATTCGGATTCATCCGCTTTTGCGAAGTAATATTCTGTTTTAGTGGTGATCTCGTTCATCTGTTGAACTTCTACCATTACTTCCAGTAACAATAAATTTCCTTTCGAGAGAACTTTATAGAAAGTGGGTTCGCCATCTAATTTAGAAGAGATGAAATGTTTGTTCTCAAAGCCATAACCTTTTACTTTATCAGGTTTATAATTTTTCTGAACGCCGTTGGCATCCTTAAAACTAACCCTGTTGAAATTATCGAAATCCTTTTTTGGGTTCATTTTTATTTCACCTTTTAAAGTGTCGCCGGTCATGTTGATCATGTAGCCTTTTACCATGGTGATCTGGGAAAATGTTGCACAAAAAGAGAGGGATAGGGCAGAGGTCAGGAGTACTTTTTTCATAGTATAAATATTAGCCGAAACAAGTCGGGCTAGTAAAGAAAATGAATTTATTTCGCGTTAAAAAGGGCTGTTAGTAAGTTATGAAGAAGAAGATCTGACTTCTTTTCTAATGTAATTTTTTTGATAATGAACCCTGAAAGGGTGGTATAATTATAAAAAACAAAAAGAAAGAGATGGAAAACCCCGAAGGGGGTGAAATAATCAAACTGCAAGAATGTCACCCTTATGGGGTTTTGAATTTTATATTCCATTGTTTTATAATAATATCATCCCTTCGGGATTAAAAAGATGGTAATAAGGAGTAAAGGGTTGTCGCAATGAAAAGATTACTCTTCGTTGTAGATAACCTCCATAAGGGTTTGTCCAACCGCTTTCAGGGTCTTTTTATCAATTGTGCTAAGGTCATCATTAGTAGTATGATGCTGCGGGAAGAATTGATTAGTCAGATAATTGTAATGCAAAATATCTACCGCGGGGATCATAGCAATTTCGTTGATAGGCACATGATCGTCAGTCATTTTACCGGCTTCTTCATAAATGAAATAATTAGAGTAGCCAAGTTTATCGGCTGCATTCCAGATCTTGTTCACTACATCATTAGCATAAAAAACAGATTCACCTTCGCGGGGGAAAACCGCATCTTTAGCTCCAACCATGTCCAACAAAATCGCATATTTCGCTTTATAGTTCGGCTTGTGTAAGTTTTGTGCCCAATATGCGGAGCCTAAACACCAGCTGTACTGATCGCCGTTATCACCATAATCTTCAAGGTCAAATAAAATGATATCGACTCCGACTTTTGGCGCTTTTTCTTTTATTAAACGCGCAACTTCCATTAATACACCAACACCGCTGGCACCATCATTCACACCCGGACAAGGTTTAGTACGATTTGCAACAACAGGATCTTTATCAGCGAAGGGACGGCTGTCGTAATGCGCGGTTAAAAGTATTCTTGTTTTAGCTTCCGGATTAAAAGTAGCGATCACATTGTCAACGCGCCATTGCTTTCCGTCAAAGGTATTCATATTACCGCCTTGCACTTTTACATCAGCGCCTAAAGCTTTAAAATGTTTTTGGTAATACGCTACAGCTTTATCATGGGCTTTGCTTCCGGGAACCCGCGGGCCCATATCAGCTTGTGCTTTTACATAAGCGAAAGCAGAATCAGCATTGAATTCGGGTGGAACAACGTGTGGTTTTTCCGTAACTGTATTTGTTTTTGGAGCTTCACCTGTTGTTGTGTTCTCTACAACCGGTTGTTCAGGTGTACAAGAGTAAAAAACCGCAATAGTGGCTAATACAAAAAATATTTTCGAACTTAATTTCATCATTTTAACCATTATCACTTTTTTCATTATCGAATTGCCGGTCCCGATAGCTATCGTGAGTCGCATTGTCAAATCGACCATGTTGCGCCTTCTTTGCTGTCTTTCACTTGTATCCCTGCTTCAGTTAGTTTATTGCGAATCTCATCGGAAGTTGCAAAATCTTTATTTGCTTTTACTTTTGCGCGCAGATCTAATACCAGTTGCATTACTTTTTCCAAAGCCCGGTTCGCTTTTCCATTCTCTTCTTCAGCTTTCAATCCCATCACATCAAATACAAAATGTTTGTAAATGCGTTTTAAAGAATCAATATCCGTTTGAGTTAAAGTAATACGTTTATCATTGGCAGAGTTGATGATGCCGATCGCTTCAAATAAATTCGCGATGAGAACCGGTGTATTGAAATCATCATCCATGGCATCGTAACATTTCTTTTCAAGTGCAGCAATATTTTCTTTTGATGCAGGTGAGGCCGTGAGTGTTTGTAAAGTTTTGTAGCTTTCCATTAAACGGTTGTAAGCTTTTTCAGAACCTTGTAATGCTTCATCACTGAAATCCAAAGTACTTCTGTAATGCGTTTGCATCATGAAGAAACGAACGCACATCGGGTTGTAGCCTTTACTTAATAATTTATGATCACCGCTGAATAATTCCATTGGTAAAAAACTGTTTCCTGCACTTTTACTCATGCGCGCACCATTTACAGTGAGCATGTTTGTGTGCAGCCAGTAGGTTGATGGGCTTTTTCCGCAATAAGCAATATTTTGCGCAATTTCATTGGTATGATGTGTCGCCTGCAGATCCATTCCGCCGCCGTGGATATCAAATTTCTCTCCCAGGTATTTTGTGCTCATAGCAGAACATTCAATATGCCACCCCGGGAATCCCATTCCCCAGGGTGAAGGCCATTGCATTAAATGTTCAGGCTTTGCCTTTATCCAAAGTGCAAAATCCAATCTTCCTTTTTTTTCATCCTGACCGTCAAGCTCACGGGTATTCTCTAACAGATCATCTAATTTTCTATTGGTGAGTTCGCCGTAGTTGTTTGACTTCGCGTATTTCTCTACATCAAAATAAACGGTTCCGTTAATTTCGTAAGCGAATTTATTTTCGATTATTTTTTTCGTGATCTCCTGTTGTTCGATAATGTGACCGGTTGCCGTTGGTTCAATATTCGGAGGCAACGTGTTGAATAAAGCCATCACATCACGGAACCCTACAGTATATTTCTGTACGATCTCCATAGGTTCCACCTGGAGCAATTTAGCTTTCTTTGCGAATTTATCATCACCTTCATCACGGTCACCTTCTAAATGCCCTGCATCGGTTATATTACGCACGTAACGCACTTTGTAACCCAAATGGACCAAATACCTGTAAATAATATCGAACGACATAAAGGTCCTGCAATTACCTAAATGCACATCGCTGTAAACTGTTGGCCCGCAAACATACATCCCGACTAAAGGTGGATTCAATGGCACAAATTTTTCTTTTTTGCGTGTCAGGGTGTTGTATAAATGCAGGTTATGTTCCATAAAATTTAAGCGTATCAAATAACGGAATAAATACAGACAAAAAAAAGACGGCATTGCCGTCTTTTAGAAATATTATGTTTTTAGTTTGTTTACTGATAGTTCGACTAACTCACTAGAAGTATTACTTTTCTACTTCAGTATCGCCCGCGTAAGAACCGTTCTTATAAACTGAGATACGTTCCAGGATACCATTATCATTGTACATATAAGCTTTGCCATCCATTAAGCGGTTGTCTTTAAAGATGCCATCTTTGGTCACTTGTTTGTTCTTATTGTAAAGTGTGTGTTTTCCGTTCAGCACCGTCGGGCCTTTAGCATCCATTGGCTTCTCGTCTTTTTCAACTATAGGGGCAGGAGCTGTCTTTTCTTCTTTCTTAACGATCTTATCTTTATTCTCATAAGTTTTAATTGAAGCTACATCAACATTACCGTTATTATAAGTTTTCTCAGCTTTGATTTTTCCGTCTTCGTAATATTCTTTAATGGTACCTGATTCTTTTCCTTCTTTGAAATTACCTTGTACTGCAACCTGGCCGTTTTCATATTTGTAAGTTTGTTGACCATCGCGTTTACCGCCTTCGTTGAATTTGAATTCGTGCTGAACTTCTCCGGTAGCATAATATTGTTTCATTTCACCAACCCAGCGGTTGTTCTTCCAGTTTCCTTCTTCTGAAACTTTTCCGTTCTCGTGATACATGATTGCGTATCCGTCAGGGCGTCCGTTAGCGTAAGTAACCTTGTTCTTCATCTGGCCATTACAATAGTACATGATCCAGATATCAGTTTTGCGATTCTCTTTATAAGCTCCTTCTTCAGCTTTTTGTTCAGGCTTATAACAATCTCCTTCTTTATCTCTTCCGAATACGATCCATTTACCTTGCTTCTTACCTGCAATGTCAATCAGATTGATAGTCTCATTATTGTACTTAATGGAAGTCTGTGACTGTGCATTAAGTGCAATACCGGCGAAAAATAATATCGGGATGAGTAAATTCTTCATTATACCAAATGTAGTAAATGAAGATCGAAATCCAAAGTAAAAAACACTAAAAAAATTACAAGTAATTAACTTAAAATCAACACTTTGGTTGGTATAAAAAAAGGCGACATTCGTCGCCTTCAGATATATTTTTGTCTATGAAATCTTAGTTTTCTACCTGCGTGTCGCCTACGTAAACACCATTTTTATAAACAGCTATACGGCTTAAGATGCCATTATCGTCGTAGATATAGGCCTTACCATCCATTAAACGGTTGTCTTTGAATATACCGTCTTTAGTGATCTGTTTGTTCTTGTTGTAAAGAGTCGCCTGGCCATTCAGAATCACAGGTCCTTTAACCGCCTCATTCGGTTTTTCATCTTTACCTATTACAACTTTTGGAGCGTTGTCAGCAGGTACATCTGATTTAACTACCAATGGTTTTTTAGGTTGGAATTCCTTTATCGAAGCTACATCAACAGCACCATCATTAAATGTCTTTTCAGCTTTAACGTCTCCGTTTTCGTAATATTCTTTGATAACACCGGTTTCTTTTCCGTTAGCGAAATTACCTTCAACTGCTATTTGTCCGTTCTCGTAAAAATATTTTTGGTTACCATCGCGTTTACCGTTCTGGTTAAATGTAAACTCATGTTGTACTTGTCCGTTCTCGTGGTATAATTTGTAATTACCTACCCAGCGGTTCGCTTTCCAGTTTCCTTCTTCGGAGATCTTTCCATTCTCGTGGTACATGATCGCATATCCGTCAGGACGGCCGTTAACAAAAGTTAACTTATTTTTCATGTTCGAGTTGCAATAATATTCGATCCAGATACCGGTTTTACGGTTATCAGAGTATTTTCCTTCTTCAATTTTTTGGTCAGGTTGGTAGCAGGTTCCGGGCTTGTGCTTGCCTTTTATAATCCATTTACCTTGTTTTTTACCTTGAGCATCTGTCAGATTTATAGTGTCTCCGGCAGCTAATCCTTTAGGTCCGGGCTCAAAACTTTGCGCCTGAGAGAGGGAAGTGAGATACAAAAACGAAATAAGTATTAAAGTAAATTTTCTCATTCTATAATCAAATATAGTAAAATTAGTTTTTCCGTTAAGTTTCTTTTAGATTAATCTCAGCTTTTATTCGATTAACCTATGACATTATGATGACACCTGTTTGTACGGGCTGAAACAAGATTTAGTTACATTATCTGTGGACTAAATGTGTTAAGTTTTTTAACATGTTTTCCACCAAAAGCGGGAGATTATAATGTTCCTTCCAGCCCCAATCTGCGCGGGCTGCAGCGTCGTCGATGCTTGCTGGCCAGCTATTTGCGATATTCTGGCGAAAGTCGGGTTTGTAAGTTATTTCGAATTGTGTAATATGTTTTTTGATCTCAGCTGCGATTTGAGCGGGGGTAAAACTGAGTCCGGATAAATTATAAGCGGTTCTGATCCTAATGTTCTCTGAAGGGGCATGCATCAGTTCTAACGTAGCGCGGATAGCGTCTTCCATGTGCATCATCGGTAAAGCCGTATTTTCCGATAAAAAGCACTCATATTTCTGATGTTTTAAAGCTTCATAGAATATATGTACCGCGTAATCTGTAGTTCCGCCACCTGGTGCCGATTTCCATCCTATTAACCCCGGATACCGGATGCTTCTGACATCAACTCCGTGCTTATTAAAGTACCAGTTGCACCAGCCTTCACCAGCCTGCTTACTTATACCATAAACTGTTGATGGTTCCATAACGGTCTGCTGGGGTGTATTTATTCTTGGTGTAGTTGGCCCGAAAACGGCAATGGAACTAGGCCAATACACTTTATCAATATGTTTTTCTTTAGCCAGGTCGAGCACATGAAATAAACCTTCCATGTTCAGTTTCCAGGCAAAGGCAGGATTTTGCTCTCCTGTTGCAGATAATAAAGCAGCTAAAAGATAGACCTGTTTGATATCATGTTTTTTAATGATGTCGAATAAAGCATTCTTATCTAAAATATCGAGTTTTTCGAAAGGATTATTTGGTAAAGCAGGGATCGGTTTCAGATCTGAAACTATAACATTTCCGGAAGTGTAGATCTTACTTAAGGCCTCTGCTAATTCAATACCTATCTGGCCACCGGCCCCAACAATCAATATTTTACCTAAAGTACTCATGATCAAGATCAGTTTATAATATTACTTAATTAACCTACCTTTGCAAACGTAAATATAATTTTTGAAATAGTATAACTTGTCCCGTAGGGATCACCATGTGACATAATATACCTATTAAAAAATGGCACAATTAAGTAACAGGATCGCGAAAGACGAACTAAAAAAACGTCTGAAGGAAGAAACTTTTCCACGTAAAACATTATCGTTCTACCGGTATGTGAATATTCAGGATCCGCAGCAAACACGAGACGAACTATACAAGATCTTTGATGCATTAAATTGTTTCGGACGGATCTATGTGGCACATGAAGGCATCAATGCGCAGATGAATGTGCCCGAACATAACTGGAATGAATTTGTGAAGCAACTTTACGCAGTAGCTTATTTTAAAGATGTTCCTTTTAAAATGGCGGTGGATGGGAATGGAAAATCATTCTACAAACTCGTCATAAAAGTAAAGAAGTACATTGTTGCAGACGGGATCAATGATAAAAATTTCGATGCTTCCAACACCGGAAAATATCTGAACGCAAAAGAATTCAACGCGGCCATTGAAGATCCCAACACAATTGTTGTTGACATGCGCAATCATTATGAAAGTGAAGTCGGGCATTTCGACCGTGCATTTTGTCCGGATGCAGATACCTTCCGTGAAGAATTGCCATTGGTAATTGATCATTTAAAAGGGATGGAAGATAAAAAGGTGGTGATGTATTGTACCGGCGGGATCAGGTGCGAAAAGGCCAGCGCTTATTTTAAATTCAAAGGTTTTAAAGATGTAAATCATTTACAAGGCGGCATCATTCAATATGCGGAAGAAGTAAAAAAACAAGGACTCGAAAGCAAATTCAGAGGTATAAATTTTGTGTTTGATGAACGTATTGGTGAACGGATCACAGATGATATTTTATCGAATTGCCATCAATGCGGGAAGCCGAACGACCGACATGTGAATTGTAAAAATGACGATTGCCACCTGTTATTTATACAATGCCCTGAATGTGAAGAAAAAATGCAGGGATGTTGCACTCCTAAATGCATGGAAATAGCGGCCTTACCTATTGAGGAACAGCGTAAATTGAGAAAAGGGCGCATTAAAAACGGGCCTGAATGCCTGTCAGTTTACAAAAGCAGATTGCGTCCAAATCTTTCTGAAATTATAAAAAAAGGTTTATCTTTATAGGGCTTATTTAAAAAGCGGAAACATGAAAAAAGTTTTGATCCCTACCGTGGTTATTTTGATGGCGGCTTTGTATTTCGGCTGCGCTAAAAAGAAAGAGGTTATTGAGTTCGATGTAGCATATAGTACTGATCTTGCTATTCCGACATTGACAACCGGAGTGACCTATACTTTTACTTCTCCCGATGTTATGACTGCGATTGGCGAGAAATTGGCGAGTAACGGAACGAATGCTGACCGCGTTGGTGAAGTTTATTATAAAGATTTCAGCCTTGCTGTTAAAACACCTTCGGCAGGAAACGTTGGTTTCATCAAATGGACTAAATTTTTCATTAACGCGGTAAAGCAGCCTGAACAACAAGTGGCGTGGAGATACAATGAAGGATCTTATACAATCAGTCCAACTGCAAAATCAACAACACTGCGTTTGAATGAACCCAATCTGAAGAACCGTTTTATGGAGAATTCAGTTTATTTTAAATATTATTTAGAATCTCTTACAGCTACTTCACCAATGACCTTAACTGCGATGCACACTATTCATGTTAAGGCCATAAGCGAGTAACATACCATGCCGATCTATCATAAATTAGGTAATTTCCCCCAGAAAAGGCACACCATTTTTCAGTCGCCGCAAGGAAAACATTATTACGAGCAATTATTTGGCACAGAAGGTTTTCATGGATTCTCTTCGCTGCTATATCATGTTCACCGCCCTACACAAGTAAAAGAAATTTTAAGATCATATTCTGTTGCTCCGAAAGTTGCAGTAGAAAAAAACATAAAAGCATTATTGCTGAAAGGATTTGAAGTAAAAGCAACTGAGGATTTTTTAGACAGCCGTAAAACAGTTCTATTAAATAAAGATTGTCACATTGGCTTAGCGGCGCCGAAGCAAAGTATGAAAACATACTTTTATAAGAACGCTGATGCTGATGAAATGCTTTTCATTCACAAAGGCAAAGGCGTTCTCCGCACATTCATGGGAAATATTCCTTTCGAGTATGGTGATTATTTAGTGATCCCGCGCGGTATGATCTATCAAATGGAATTTGAAAGCTCCGATAACAGGATTTTTTATGTAGAGAGTTTTCATCCGTTATATACACCGAAGCGTTATAAGAATGCAAGCGGACAACATTTAGAACATTCTCCGTTTTGTGAGCGTGATTTTAAATTGCCATCTGAATTAGAAACATTTGATCAAAAGGGCGATTTCGTTATTAAAATAAAAAAGGAAGGAATGATGCATGAAGTGCTTTATGCGTCGCATCCTTTTGATGTTGTTGGTTGGGATGGATATAATTTCCCGTGGGCATTTTCAATTCATAATTTCGAACCGATCACAGGCCGTGTTCATCAGCCGCCGCCTGTTCACCAAACTTTCGAAACACCGGCATTTGTTGTGTGTTCATTCTGTCCGCGTTTATACGATTATCATCCGAAAGCAATTCCTGCGCCATATAACCACAGTAATATCGACAGCGATGAAGTGTTGTATTATGTGGATGGTGATTTCATGAGCCGCAATGACATTAAACAAGGACATATCACTTTGCACCCGAAAGGAATTCCACACGGGCCTGCTCCCGGAGCTATGGAGCGCAGCATCGGGCATAAAGAGACCCAGGAATTAGCAGTGATGGTGGATACGTTCCGTCCTTTAATGGTTACAGAAGACGCACTTGGTATTGACGACGGTAAATACTACAAGAGTTGGGTGGAGTAAAGATCCGCATACTCGTTTTTTTGCTGACACTTTCAATAGCAAGATCCCAGACGGGAAATACAAATACAGTTTATTTTAATGTGGTGGATTCGCCGAATGATTCAGTAAGGATCAAACATCTTGAGCACAATCTTAAAGTATCGATAGAAAAAAAGGAAACAGAGATCACCGCAAATTGTTTTGATGAACTTATCATTTTTATTGAGAAGACAAAAAATGCCGAAATGATAAACCGGCTGGTGATCCTTGTTGAGGTAGCCTTTACAAATAAAGGAGATTATAAAAAATCTCTTCAGTTTTTTTTCAAACTCAAGGCTGTTTCTGAAAGATTAAAATTCGCTGAACAGGAAGCTGATGTTCTTGATGCGGTTGGAGTGATCTATTGGCTACAGGGCGATTTTAAGAACGCACTTAATTTTTATGAGGAAGGTATAAGAAAACGCGGAAAGAATGCATTGCCAAACGATCTGCAGGGCTCATACAATAATATTGGCCTCGTTTACCGGCAAATGGGGGATTACAAAAAAGCTATCGAATATTACACACGTTCATTACAGATCTGTATAAAAAACAGAATTGACGGCGGGACCGCAAACGCTTATAATAATATCGGTGCTTTATACCAGATCCAAAAGGATTATTACAAAGCGCTTTATTATAATGAGAAAGCTCTGACCATCCGCGAACATTCAAAAGATAGCCTGGGCATTGCTATTTCATTAGGCAATCTTGGCCTTATTTATCTCGACATGGAAAATTATAAGGAAGCGGAACCTTTTTTATTACGTGGTTTTAACATTTCAAGAAGGCTGAACGATCTGGAAGGTGTGAAAGAAATGGCAGAAGGTTTAAGCCGTTTATACCAGGCGATAAAAAGGCCGGATGAGGCATTGGTGCATTACAAAAAATATATTGCTGCGCGCGACAGTTTAACCAACGAAGCAACACACCAGGAAGCGTTAAGAAAAGAAATGGAATTTAAATTTGAACAGGAAGAACAAAAAAGGGCACTCGAATCGGCCGCTGAGAAAAAAAGACAGCAGCAATATACTTACATGGTCCTTGTTGTATTATTCATCGTTCTGATCTTCTCTTTTTTATTGTACCGCCGTTTCAATCTTACAAAAAAACAAAAGTCAATAATTGAAGATCAAAAGAAGCTGGTAGAAGAAAAACAGAAAGCGATCACAGACAGCATTCATTACGCTAAACGTATTCAAACCACACTATTACCAAGCGAAAAGTTCGTGGAAAAAGTCATTAACCGTCTCACCAATAAGAACGATAAGCCTAAATCGTAAAATTATTAGTACTTTTGCGCCGTAATGCCAAACATTGTTGCCATAGTGGGAAGACCGAACGTAGGAAAATCTACCTTGTTCAACCGTATCACAGAAACCCGTCAGGCTATTGTTGATGAGGTGGCCGGCGTTACGCGTGATCGTCATTATGGTAAGGCAGAGTGGAATGGTGTAGAATTTACACTTATCGATACAGGCGGATACATTCACGGAAGTGAAGATGTATTTGAAGCTGAAATTCGGAGGCAGGTTCAAATTGCAATTGATGAGAGCAGCGTGTTGATGTTGGTAGTTGATATTGAAGCAGGGGTTACTGAATTTGATAAAGTGGTGGCTAATCTTGTCCGTAAGAGTAAGAACAAAAAAGTAATGATCGTCGCTAATAAAGCGGATAATCATGAACGGTCTGCATATGCTGCAGATTTTTACCAATTAGGTTTAGGAGAAGTTTATCCTGTATCAGCGATCAGCGGAAGCGGAACAGGTGACTTAATGGATGCATTAGTAAGTTTGTTACCGCCTGATGAAGGTGCTTTGAATCCGGAAGTATTGCCGCGTATTGCGATCATCGGCCGGCCTAACGTTGGAAAATCATCTTTAACGAACGCGTTATTAGGTGAAGAGCGAAATATTGTAACACCAATTGCGGGAACAACACGAGATACAATTGATTCCCGTTATACAAAGTATGGTTATGATTTCTGGCTGATCGATACAGCAGGAATGCGTAAGAAAGCAAAAGTGCATGAGGATCTGGAATTTTATAGCGTGATGCGTGCTATCAATGCAATCGAACATAGTGATGTTTGTGTATTGATGATTGATGCAACCTCAGGAATTGAAGCGCAGGACGTATCTATTTTGGGATTAGTAGAGCGTAGTCATAAAGGGTTAATGATCGTGGTGAATAAGTGGGATCTTGTAGAAAATAAAACAGCTAATAGTACTAAAGAATACGAAGAACGTATCCGCGAAAAGATCGCACCATTCAAAGATGTACCTATTTTATTTGTTTCCGTTCACGACAAACAACGTTTAATGAAAGTGGTAGAAACCGCAATGTTGGTTTACGCCAACCGCACTCGCCATATCTCTACAAGTAAGTTAAATGATTTCTTTTTACCGTTGATCGAGAATTACGGTCCGCCTGCTATTAAAGGTAAATATGTAAAAGTAAAATATGTGATGCAGTTAAAAGGTCAGCCCACTTTTATTTTATTCTGCAATCTCCCTCAATATATCAACGAATCTTACAAGCGTTTTTTAGAAAATAAATTACGTGAGCAATGGGATTTTAGCGGCGTGCCTATTGTACTTTCTTTTAGAAAGAAAAATTAAAAGATACAACTCTTTTACAAATTCCTGTAACACATTCTTACTGCCAATAGTTCATATTTAAGGGATGAAATTGTCCGTTCTTAAATTTGTAGTTCTTGTATTATTCTTATCGTCTTGTTTGGTTCAATCGCCTAAGTACACATCGCTTGACCAGGTTATGGCATTAGAATTAGGAATGACCAAAGAACAGGTAGATAAGAGTTTAAACATTATTCCATACGACCTGAAAGCGTATACGGATACCAGTGAAGTTTTTATTTATGTATACCGCACTATGGAAAGACGCACATTTTCACTTTATACTGAAAAGAAGAATGGAAGGGACGCGCTTGGTAAATACGTTCAATTATTCGTAACCTATTCTAAAAAAAATGGTAAAGTTGTGAAAATAGAATCCTGTAGCGACTGTCCGAACGATCTTTCACGTGATATTAAAATAGATTACGAAAAAATAATTTTATTTACCACCGCAACTTTACCGGCGATTATGATCTATTTTGGATTGAAAGAGGGGAATTAAATTACATAAACAACTCCATAGCAATTTTATCGGCCATTAGTTTTCCCATTTTTGTGAGGGAATAATTCGAATCGGTTCTCTGAAGATCTGTTGGCATAAATGCCTCGCTGGTTTCGGTAAAATGTTCTGCAAATTTATTTCCGAATTCTGATCTGATATAATTGAGATCACATCCCCATTTGGTGCGGAGGCGGGTTAAAACATATTCATTATATCGGTTCAGCTTGCTTAATGTTTCGGTTTCAAAAAATTCAGTACCGCTATTAATAGCATTCACATAAATGGCATTATTCGAAATATTCCATTGCCGTGATACGCCATTGAATGAATGCGCTGATGGACCGATGCCTAAATATTTAGCACCTTTCCAGTAATTAGTATTATGTACCGCTTCAAAACCTTTTTTAGCGAAGTTGGAAATTTCGTAATGTTCAAATCCGTTTTTCTGAAGTGTCTCCATTAACATAATAAATTGCTGCGAACTTTTTTCATCATCAACTGCGATTTCTTTTCCCTTACTAACGGCATGACCTAATTCTGTTTTTTCTTCAACGGTTAAATTATAGGATGAAATGTGCTGTACTCCTAAACTCAAAGCTTTTTCTAATGATTTTTTCCAACTTTCTACGGTTTGGAATTTAGAACCATAAATAAGATCGATACTGATATTATTAAAACCAGTTTCCTGCGCGAGTTTCACGCAAGTTTCACTTTCGGCTGCTGTATGTGCACGGTTCATCCACTTCAATTCGGCATCATCAAAACTTTGCAGACCAATACTCAAACGGTTCACCCCAAGTTCTTTTAATTCCAGTAATTTCTCTTTGGTAAGGTCATCCGGATTGCACTCTAAAGTAATTTCCGCGTTTTTATTCCATGTAAAATCTTTAGCGAGTGCTTTGAAAATTCTCACTAATTCAGTTTTATCTAACACACTTGGTGTTCCCCCGCCAAAATAAATACTGTCAATGTGCTTCTCTTTCAAAAAATCTTTTTGCAATTCAATTTCCTTGCAAATGGCATCTACCAAAACACCTTTCGTTTTTAATTGTGTAGAAAAATGAAAATCACAATACACACAAGCTTTGCGACAAAATGGAATATGTAAATAGATGCCTTGCATTTTTTTGTATTGTTCGTTCAAAGATACGGAGTCATGGTGATCCTTCGACAAGCTCAAGAGAACCACAAAACAAAAAACCCAGACTTTATAGGTCTGGGTCTTTATTATATTTTAAGATAGATCAATCAGTGTGAGTTTGACGTCCTTGCTTCTCATCAACTTTTTTCTTATGGTCAGCCCACTTTGGTTGTTGTTCAGCTGTTAAGATGCCATTTACATTTGCAAAATACTTGTCGTTATTAGCTTTAACCTGAGTATGGATAGCTTTTTTCTCAGCTTTATCAGTTGAAGCTTTAGCTTTATCTCTTAACGGCTTGTTAGCATTGATACGCTCCATAGTAAATTGTTTGAACTTTACTTTTTGCGCATCTGTTAAGTTTAAAGTAGTCACTGCCCTTGCAGTTTCTTTGTCAGCTTTTTGCTCTACCGTCATTTCAGTTGACGCCGCAGCAGTTTTGTTGTTTTGTGCTACTGAAGTTAGAGTTAATGCACCGAAAACCGCAATTGTTAAAAATAATTTTTTCATTTTATTGGTTATTTGAGTTTATACTTTGATTGCAAATATTAAGCTAAGTTTAAAAAAAAAGTCGGGTTTTGCAATTTTTAAGAGTTATAATGATTGAATAAGCCCTTTCGGTTACTAAACCCCTTTTTTTACCTATTTAAAGACAGCTTTTTAACGATTCTACCCTCATTTGTACTGAGTTCAATAAAGTAAATACCTGCCTGTAAATGATGCAACTGCAGGGTTTTGCCCGGCTCATTCGCTTCCAGTTTATCGGCTTTTATTACTTCTTGTCCTAAGCCATTAAATAGCTTAACAGTATACATGGTTTCGCCGGTATTCTTTAAAGTTATTTGTCCATTACTTGGGTTAGGGAAGATAGCCACATTATCTTCAATAGTGATCTGGTCAACGCCGGCTGTAACGGTATTGATCTTTCTTACTAAAAAGTCATCAATATAAAAACCATCAAGATTATAGCCGCCATCTGTGGTCAAAATAAACCGCACTAAAAGATTTTGCCCCAGGTATCCGTTCAGATTGATCTCTTCTTTCACAAATAATTCCTGAAGTCCATCATACATTGGAGTTGTTCCACCAAATGAAGCCGGTGCAGTTTCGTATTTACCGCAAATAGGGAACCATGATGATCCGCCGTTAGTACTTCCCTGGATAACTACTTCATCATAATTTTTCTCTAATGCAAATCTGGTCCAGTATTGCATATGCGCATAACTTGCGCCGGAAAGATTTAAGCTGCTGGTTAAACGAACCGTTTTGTTTTGGTTGCTTGAATAATTTCCACTAGGACTATCAGTGATACTTGCGGGCGCAGAGTGGAATTTTGTTGTTGAATTTCCCCAGCCGCCTGCGATCCAATTTGTAGCGATGGTATTACATGGGTCATTTAAAACTGTTACAGTAGGCCCGTAAACTTTACTGATAGTATCACGGTGAACATAAAAACCATTATCGATAGCAAGAATATATTTCACAGTTTGTCCTGGCGTTAAACCACCACTTAATGTAAATGAGATAGAATCGGATTTAGTTTGATTCAATAACATACCTGTATAAACTTTCGGAGACCCTGTAGTAGCAATTCCTAAACCTACCGGTGCAATGGATACTGTAAAATTTCCGTTTTGTAAACCTAAACGCTGAATGTCGTATTGAATGTAACCGGTTGTGTTAAAAAAGAAATGGTCGCGCTGATCAGTTACATGCGCAAAGTTCGTAACGAGTTTAGCCAGATTTAAATTTTGATTGAAAGTGGTTTTACAAATATCAATGATACGCGATGTTGCCGGCCAGAATCCGTCGTTTGATGAGCCGGCTTCAGGTGTCATTGCTAAAATTTTTGGTTTTGAAGTTTGTTCACCGTACATCCAATCATCACTATCGCCATTGGTAACGTATTGCACGGTTTGATCTCCTGTTCCATATAAGAAACGGCTGGTCTCACACATTAAAATACTCCAGTTCACAAAAGTTGTTGAATCGGGAGTATATAAACTTGGTAAATAACCCCACGGATAAATCAATAAATTACTATAAGTATGAGCATTTAAAGCGGTTTGAAATTGACGCGCATTGCAAAAATTGCGGATGGCTTGTGTTTCCGGTTCTGAGAATGCTGCAGTTCCGCGATAGGTATCGGAACTTGAATTCGGAGAAGATCCCACATTATCATAACCCCAGAAATATCCATAATTACGGTTAAGATCAACGCCAAAAGTACTACCGTTATTTCTCCTGTTCTTACGCCACATGCCACCGCCGCCAGGATTTGTTAAGCGGTTATATTCATAACCATCCGGATTTACACATGGAACAAAGAACATTTCGGTATTATCCACTAAGAATTTTACATCCGGATTTGTTGCGTAGTTCTCTAACAGATACCACATATAAAAAATTAGTTGCGAAATGGAAGCCGCTTCCCGTGCATGATGCATTGCATTATAAAGAACTTCAGGTTCGCTTTCATCAATGTTAGGGTTATCAGAAATTTTTAAATACCAGATGCTACGGCCTTCAACACTTAGCGGACTTAACGCTGCTTTAGCTGTGATTAAAGTTGGATAGAGCAAAGTCATGCTGTCTAAAATATTCTGCATTTCATTCAGTGTAAAATAACCACCCATTGTACCCAAATGGAATTTGGATGGTTTTACAACTGTCGGGTCATTGCATAATCCTGCCAGCGAAACTTTATTTTCATAATCCTGTTTGATGCGGTTCTCGTAAAAAGACGCCATATCACTGATGAGGACATTATAACTGATATTGTTCTGTTTTAAAACAGCAACTTCCGAATCTGAGATCTCAGTGATCACGGAAGTACCCTTCCTTTCGGCATGATCGATAGTGATACCAAGTTGTGACAGTTGCGGAATTAATCCTTCACCACCGGTAATTTCTATTTTATGATATTTCTCGGTTTGTGAATTAGCAGTAAAGAATGCTAAAAATAAAAAGGTAGATAAAATTTTCTTCATCAGGTAAATTTTAGATGAATGAAATTACAGAATTTAATCTGTAAAAACAACATCTGAACTTGCCTAAATCGATGAATCTCTAATAATTCATGTTTAAATTATACATCACGAAGCTCCACATATCACCAAATTCATCTATTTGCTTCGATGTAGGCTTTCCGGCACCATGCCCGGCATTCACATCAATTCGGATCAAAGCAGGATTTAAACCATCCGTATTTTCCTGCAAAGTAGCTCCGAATTTAAATGAATGCGCCGGTACAACACGATCATCGTGATCGCCTGTTAAAATCATTGTAGCCGGATAAGAACCTTTTTTTACATTGTGTAAAGGCGAATATTTTAAAAGACATTCAAATTCTTCTTTGTTGTCACTGTTACCATAATCTACACTCCATGCGCGGCCAATAGTGAATTTGTGAAAACGTAACATATCTAAAACACCTACAGTCGGAAGCGCCACTTTTGCAATTTTTGGTTCTTGTGTTATCACGGCGCCAATTAATAATCCGCCATTGCTTCGCCCATGGATCGCTAATTTATCATGATTGGTATAACGCTCCTGCACCAGCCATTTTGCAGCGAAAATAAAATCATCAAATACATTTTGTTTCCTGCATTTTGTTCCGGCTTTATGCCAGTCTTCTCCGTTCTCACCACCACCGCGGATATTGGCAACTGCATAAATCCCACCGGCTTCCAAGAACATCGCGTTACTTGCACTGAAATTCGGGGTGACAGAAATATTGAATCCGCCATAACCATAAAGAAAACATGGATTGTTGGCATTCTTTATCATTCCTTTTTTGTAGGTGATGAACATCGGAATTTTTGTTCCGTCTTTACTCTCATAAAAAACTTGCTCGGTGGTATATTCATCCGACTTAAAATCAATCTTTGGCTTGAAAGTTAATTTGCTGGTATCTCTTCCTTCTTTCGGGAATGTGTGAATATAATTTTTAGATGGGGAAGTAAATTGTACTACTGAATACGTAAAGAATTTAGAAGGACGTTCGGCATGCAGCTCATTTAATTTACAATAATCAGGAAGAGGAATTTCTTTTTCAAATGTGCCATCGATCTTAAATAAATATAAATGGGAAGAGACATCTTTCAAATAATTTCCCAGGATTTTATTGTTACAGAAGGCAATGCTTTCCAAAAGATCAGCTTTTTCTCCTATCACATCTTTCCAACTGTCACCTTGTGGTTTGTTCATGTCGATCTTCACTAATTTATATTTTGGTGCTAACCAATTGGTGCGTACAAACAAATTGGAACCTATATTCTCTATCACCTGGAAATCGTATTGGAAAGTCTGACTGATCATCACAAACTCGCTGTTGCCTTTGGAAAGATCTTTTACCATTACCATTTCACCGCTGGTACTTTCGCTGGTATAAAGAATTAAAAAACGTTCATCGTGCGTAGTTTGTACACCGAAATTCCAGTTTGGGTGATCTTTAGCTTCGTAAATCAATTGGTCTTTATCCTGCGTCGTTCCAACAGTGTGAAAATATACTTTGTGATATTCGTTCTTCGCTGTATACGTTCCGTTTTTTGGCTCATCATATCTGCTGTAATAAAAACCATTTCCTTTCCACGCAATACCTGAGAATTTTACCCACTTGATCACATCCGGCAGATCTGTTTTTTTCGAGATATCCATCACATGAATTTCCACCCAATCACTGCCTGCTTTAGAAATTCCATAAGCCAAATGCTGAGAATTCTTTGAAATAGAAATTGTATTTAAAGAAGTTGTCCCGTCATTTGATAAAGTATTCGGGTCTAAAAGAATTTCACCTTTGTCGCAGCACGTATCTTTTTGAGTGTACAACACACTTTGATTTTGTAAACCGTTATTCTCGTACCAGAAAAAACGATCACCGCGTTTAAATGCAGGCGATTTTTTTTCGTAATCCCATAATTCTTTTAAGCGCCCTTTTATTTTATCACGGAACGGAATGGTGCTTAAATAGGAATTGGTTACCTTGTTTTGTTCAATTACCCATTTCTTTGTTTCCTCGCTGTTGTCATCCTCCAGCCAACGGTATGGATCTTCAATTTTCTTTCCGAAATAATCATCTGTCTGCTTTACTTTTTTTGTAACCGGGTAAGAAAAATTCACAACCTGCGCCTGTATTACAGAACCGCTGATAAAAAGAAAAAATAAGAGTTTCCGCATAGTAAAATTTTTAAATTTGTGCTGAAGAATTTATGAGTAATAATAATAATTATATACATCACATACAACAAAGCTTAATTAACAATGCTTCCAGATTAAATGCACAACAAATTCAGGGGATTGCTAATTACATGGGAACCAAACATAAGATCATTGGTGTAGGAACTGTAACCCAGCAGCAATTAGCAAAGAAGATCTATGATCTGAAAATAGAAGAGATGGAACTTTATAAACTAATGCATGATGCTTTCACAACAAGCAATGTTTACGAAATCAAAAACGCAGCGCTTCTTTTAGCAGAATACAATTTTAAAAAAGGAGATAAGAAATTATTGTATAAGATATTGACATCATGGGTTGATCATGTTGATAATTGGGGGCATTCAGATACGCTCTCAAAACTTCTGACCCGTTTTTTGGAAATGGAAGAGCATCAGAAACAATTCTTGAAGCTTCTTCAAAAATGGAATAAACATAAGAATCCATGGCTCAGAAGACAGTCGATGGTGGCATTACTTTATTATGCGAGAACAAAAAATCAACACCCCCCGTTCAAAACCATTATTTCCCTGGTTTCAACGCAGTTAGAAGCGCAGGAATACTATGTTCAGAAAGGTTTGGGCTGGACTTTACGCGAATCTTATAACGTTTATCCCGAATTAACGTATAAATTCGTGTCTGACAATTTTCATAAAGTGTCGCCGGTAGCTTTTACCGCGGCCATTGAAAAGATGTCGGAAAAAGAAAAAACCATTTTAAAACAAAAGCGTAAAGCCCACAGGGCTAAAAAGAAATAATACGTGAAATTCAGATCCTACATAATTTCTCTTATTAGTTTCCTCCTGCTTGTTCCATTTAAAGGGACCTCACAAAAATTATCTGCTAAAGATTACATAGAGCATTTTAAAGAAGATGCTGTAAAGGAAATGTGCCTCAATAAAATTCCGGCAAGCATTGTATTGGCACAAGCAATGTTCGAAAGTGCGAATGGGAACAGTGAACTCGCAAAAAATGCCAATAACCATTTCGGAATAAAATGTAAAAAAGAGTGGGGCGGCGAATCTTACGCAAAAGATGATGAAGAAGCTCAGGAATGTTTCCGTAAATACGGTTCTGTTCTTGAATCGTATACCGATCACAGCCTGTTCTTAAAGACCCGTCCGCGTTATGCTTTCTTATTTGACATTCCGGTTACGGATTATAAAGCCTGGTGTTTAGGATTGAAAGAGGCCGGCTATGCCACCGATCCGAAATACGCGAAACGTTTGATAGATATCATTGAGAAATATAAATTGCATGAACTGGATAAACATCCGTTGATAGAAAAACCTGAATTCCCGGGAATGGAAATTGAAATGCCGGAATTGGATATCAGGGAAGTGTATAGGTTCAACCGTGGTAAATTCATTATCACCAAACAAGGCGATTCATTCTTTAAGATTTCTTCAGAATTCAATATTGAACTCGAAAAATTAATGGAGTTCAACGATCTGAACCGTGGCGATAAGATCGAGATAGGCCAGAAACTATTTTTAGAGCCAAAACGTGAAAAAGCAAAGGAACCATACCATGTAGTTCAAAAAGGAGAAACTTTAAGGGCAATTTCGCAAATCCATGGTATAAAACTGGCAATTTTGTGTAAAAACAACCATTTAAAGCCCGAAAATGAGCTAAAACCCGGTGAAATTTTATACCTGCGCGGGAAAAAACCTTTTGAGGCCCTCCACCTTACCTCAGACTAAGCCAAGATAGGTTAGTTTTTTGGCCGTTTTTCCCTAAAAACCCCTCATTTTTCGGTAAATCTTATATCTTTGCAATCTTAATTTTTGACAAATGAGCGTATTAGAAAGCATTCGTAGCCGCACCGGTCTTTTGGTGGGTTTAGTTGGTTTAGCCTTAGCTATTTTTATTCTTGAAAGTTTATTGGGTTCGGGCAGTACATTGTTCGGTTCTCAGAACACAACTGTTGGTACCATTGCAGGTTCGAACATTGAATATTCACAGTATTCAAATAAAGTAAATGAGCAGATCGCAATGGTAATGCAAAATAATCCGAATGCGAATGTGGATGATAATATGCGTACCCAGATCAACGATATCGTTTGGAATCAGTTCATTTCTGATAAAGTAGTAAAACCCGAATATAAAAAAGTTGGTGTTTCAGTTTCTGAAGATGAATTGTATGATCTTATGTTGGTTCATCCCCATCAAATGGTTTTACAACAGTTAACTGACAAGAACACAGGCCGTGTTCACGAGGTAGTTGCAACACCTGATGGGAATCTGGACCTTATAAAATTAAATCAGTGGGTTAACGGAATGAATCCGGATGCGGAACGTTTCTGGATGAATTTAGAAACAGGAATTGCCGAATCACGTTTAGCAGAGAAATATGCTACCATCATTAAAAAAGGTTTATACGTAACAACTGCTGAAGCAAAAGAAGCCTACATTGCCCAGAACAAAACAATGAATGTTGGTTTTGTTATCAAGCGTTACGCTACAGTTTCTGATTCTGCAGTAAAAGTTACCGATGATGAAATTCAAAAATATTATAACGATCATCAATACGAATTCAGAAGTTATGAAACCACACGTAACATCGATTACATCAGTTTTGATGTGGTGCCAAGTGATAAAGATATGGCAGACCTTGAAGCCGATGCAAAACGTGCTGCTGAAGATTTTAAAACTAAGACAGCAAAAGAAGATTCATCTTTCATCGCACAGGAAAGTGAAGGCGGACAAATGGTGATCAGCGATCTTACCAAAAAAACAATGATCATCCGCGATTCTTCAGTTTATACAGATCCTGCAGGAACAGTTTACGGTCCTTATAACGAAGGCGCTTATTTCAAGATCTATAAATTAGAAGCGATCAATAACGTTGCTGACAGCGGTAAAGTAAGACACTTGCTCGTAGCTTATAAGGAAGCCGAGAGATCCCAGGTTACACGTACGAAAGAGCAGGCAAAAAAGTTAGCAGATAGTTTATTGACTTTGATAAAAGGAGGCGGAAGCTTTGATGCGTTAGTAGATGCTTACAGTGATGACGGAGGAAAACAAAAACCGAACGTTAACTTTTCAGATCCTGCTATCAAGGAGCAATTACCTCAAATTCTATTTGATGTAAAAGACACAACTGTATGGAGAGGTAAAGGCGGAAATTACGGATGGATCAAGGCAGAAGGGTCAGGAATGGCCCAGGCATTTTCTGAAGGAGCTACTCAGAATAAAAAAGGAGCTTTGTTCATTAAAGAATCGCAATTCGGTTACCACATCATGGAAGTACTGGATGTTTCAAAAACAGGTTTCAATACTTACCGCGTAGCGCAGATCTTTAAACTGATCGCACCAAGTGCAGAAACAACAAAACAATATTATAAAGCCGCAAGTGATTTCTCAGGACAAAATAATACGTCTGAGTTATTTGAGAAAGCCATCGACAAACAAAAATTAAATAAGCGTATTGCCGAGAATGTAAAAGAGAACGATAAAACTTTACCCGGTTTAGAAGGAGCAAAAGAACTTGTAAAATGGGTTTACACTGCAAATAAAGGTGATGTGTCTCCCCAGGTGTTTGAATTTAAAGATAAGTTCGTTGTTGCGCGCGTAACCGGAATTAAAGAAAAGGGAACTTTACCTTTAGAAGAAGTAAAAGAAGAAGTAACTAATAAAGCACGCCAGGCAAAAAAAGCTGCTGAGTTCGTAAAAGAATTTACTGCTAAGGCAGGATCAGCTACTAAACTCGATGATGTTTCAGCTAAGATGGGAATCAAAATTGAGACCAGCGAGAAATTAAATTTCGCTGCATTCAACGTTGGCGCAATGGGCCGTGAAGATGCTTTGGTTGGGACAGCTGCTGCTTTAAAAACAGGAACAGTTTCAAGACCGGTAATTGGTGATAATGGTGTTTTTGTTGTTGCAGTTGCAGAGATCGATCCGGGCCCTCCGGTAACGGATAATTACAAAGCTATGAAACAACAAGCTGAACAAATGTTAGGTGGCCGTTCTGATTACGAAGTGTATAATGCACTCCGCGAAAAAGCGAACATTGAAGATCACCGAGCAAGATTTGAATAACAAATTTTAAGCCCTGTGAAAGCGGGGCTTTTTTTTAACCTATGAGCGATATCACTATCCAAATACAAAATCCGGATAATTCTTTAACTCCGTTACAGGCACCAACCGATATGGGTTTAAGCCTGATGGAATTTTTAAAAGGAAATGAATATGATATTTTAGCAACCTGCGGTGGAATGGCGTTGTGCGCTACGTGTCATGTTGAGGTTGTAAAAGGTTTTGAGAATTTGAACGAGATCAGCAATGATGAATACGCAATGCTGGATACACTTCCGAATATTACGGATACTTCACGTTTATCCTGCCAGTTAAAATTATCTCCGGAAATGGATGGAATGGTGGTGAAGATAATGGGTGATGGGTTGAGTTAATGGGTGAGCTTGGCGAACCTTGAGGAGGTGGGAAAAAAATGACGCTGAGCCTGCCAAGCGTTAGGGATACATCATAGTTGCCGCATCAATACACATCGAAACATCTTCCGGACAATGATCAGCTGAGGTTTTAGGCCTTCTGGTTCTTCCTAATTTAACGATCACTAATTTTTTAGCCGGAACACAAATAGCATACTGGCCTAAAATTCCACGCGCATAGAAGATATGATCACCTTTATGTTCTGTCAGCCACCAATTATAACCATACGTTTTGTTTGGTGTGCCATCGTCCTCTTTACAATTATAAGGAATGATACTATTCGCAACGAAATCTGAATCCACAATTTGTTTTCCGTTCCACTTGCCGTTATTTAGGAATAACATTCCGATCCTCGCGAAATCGGTTGCGTTACTATTCAAACAGCAAAATCCTTTTTCCTGGCCGTTTTTTTTATCCAAACTCCACCAGGCCGGTTGCTGACATTCTAAGTCAGTCCATAAACGATCGCTTAAATATTGAGATAAAGTTTTTCCTGTTGCTTTTGCGATACAAATGCCTAACAAGGCAGAATTCCCGCTGAGGTAACGGAAAACTTTTCCGGGCTCTTCTCCCATTATGTAAGGGAGGCAAGCACCTAAAACATCGGATCCGTAATAGCCTTCTGCTGGATATGCAAATGGATTGACATAACTTTCATTAAAATCAATTCCCGAAGTCATCGTAGCTAAATTCCGAAGCGTAACTTTAGCTTTGTCACCTTCTTTAAATTCAGGAATGAAATCTGAGACCGGTTGATCTAAACTTTTCACGTAACCATCTTTTAAAGCACATCCTAATAAAATAGCGCAATATGTTTTAGCTATACTGAATGAATTGGTATGGGAAGTATCACTATAACCATCCCAGTATTGTTCGTGCAAAAGACTATCGTTTTTTATAATAACAAAAGCATGCGCGTCATATTTATCTAGTAGTGCTTCAGTTTCAGTTGGAAGTTTTGTGGTGTTGTAAAGTTTAGAATGGAGTAGTGGTTTGCCATTCTTTGCCTCCACTTTTCTATTCTCAAAGATCAAATACTCAGTTGCACTTGGGCCGCTTCGTCCTGAAAGATAAGTGTTCCAAAGTCCTTTATACAAATAGATTCTTCCTGAAAATAAAATGATCAGGTTGATACCAACTATAATTGTTAGCACCAGGTATAAAATGAATTTGAAAGTTTTCCTAAACATCCTTACTTAATTAACGTTGGAAACCTCGACAATATTGCACTCGAAAAGTGCAGCGAAATGTCTTTTCAGTTTTCCTTTTATTTCTTTCATGTCTACTTCTTTAACTCCAAGTTCTTTATTCAAACTGGTCACGGATTTATTTTCGATACCGCAAGGAATGATGTTATTGAAATAATCGAGGTTTGCATTCACATTAAACCCCCAGCCGTGCATGGTCACCCAACGGCTGCAACGAACACCGAATGCACAAATTTTTCTTGCTTTAGCAGGATCGTTAACATCTAACCAAACACCGGTCTCCCCATGACTTCTTTCACCTTTGATCCCGTATTCAGCTAAAGTTAAGATAATGGTCTCCTCAAGAAGGCGCAGATATTTATGAATGTCAGTAAAGAAATTATCCAGATCTAAAATTGGATAGGCAACTAATTGCCCTGGGCCGTGGTACGTTATATCACCACCACGGTTGATCTTATAATAAGTAGCATTCTTTTCTTCTAAAGATCTTTCGTTCACCAATAGATTTTTTTCGTTACCGCTTTTACCTAAAGTATAAACGTGAGGATGCTCAACAAATAATAAATAATTGTTAGTAGGATGATCAGTGTTGTTATTACGGTTGGAAATTTTTTCCCGGACGGTCTTATTGAACAAATTTTCCTGGTAATCCCAGCAAAGTTTGTAATCCATTAAAGCAAGGTCTTCAAATATTACCTTTTTATTTTTAGGCATTAAATTTAGAAAGCTCTTTCTTCAGGTGATCGATGATGTTCACCTCAACAGGATCGATACCCCTTAATTCTGCAATGTAAACACTGATCCAGTCACCGATATTAATGAGGTACATGAATTCTTCAACTTTTGAATTTCCTTTTGCAGTAATATCAGTTACTCCAGAAGAATATTTTTCGAAAACAGGTTTACAAACTTCGTAACGCTTTTGAGTACGTTTATAATCAAACGAAGTACGGAATGTAATAACTGAAATATCATCGTTCTTTGTGGTCCACCCAACTAATTCGTTATGGTTCATTTCAGGAAACACATGATGCCAGCAAAGCATTTTACTGTTCTCGTTTATTTGCTGGCGGAAACGAACGCTCACACCTTCACAACTTCCCAATGAATAAATAACAGGAATTTTGTTCAATAGAATTTGTGCAATATGTTTAGCCTGGGTTGTTATATTTGAATTTTCTTTTTCTAATAATGCGATACTGTTCTTCACATCAGTTAATAAAGATGCAGGGGCAAAACCATTATGAACGAATACTTTTATTAATTGAACTAAAGAATAACCTATACAAGAGCGTGGTGGATTTCCGCCAGGAATTTTTATAACGTCTAAATTATTTTGTTTCGCTGATTCCTCAACTTTACCGCCGCTGGTGATACAAACGATCTGTGCTTTTTTGTTTAAAGCCTGTTGCATGGCCTCTAAAGTTTCTTCAGTATTGCCTGAATAAGAAGAAATGATAACTAAAGTATTCGGACCAACATAAGCCGGTAAAAAATAATCTTTATTAACTAATACCGGAACTTTGCATGAATCTGTAACCAGTTCGGAAATAATTGTTCCGCCAATACCTGAACCTCCTAAACCGGTAACAACAATGTTATGGATATTGTGTTTTGCTGAAAGTTTTGCAGCATTTGCAATATCAAGCGACTCACGCAATTGATCCGGAAAATTCTCAATTAATTTTTTCATAAGGGAGATAAAGGTATAAAATTTAAATAACGGAGTTTTACAGTAATCCTTTTTCTAACAAAATTTTGGTTTTAAGAATGGCGGCAACTGTGATAGCATCCATTATCTTTCCTTCCATCACCCAATTGTAAGCTTCGTCGATGTGAATCTTTTTTAATTGAAGAACTTCACTTTCTTCAGGCTCAGATTCTTCAAAGGTCAATCCGGTCGCAACAAAAACGATTGCCAATTCATCGGTAGCCGAATTACTCAAATGCATCCGCATGATCTCCTTATAGTTTTTGGCGACAATACCGGTCTCTTCTTTTAACTCCCTTTTGGCTGATTCAACCGGCTCAACATCGTGAGCCCCGCCGCCTTCAGGGATCTCCCAACTGTATTCATTTACGGGGTAGCGCCATTGTCCAACCAGCCATGTATTTAACTCATTATCAAGTGCTAAGACTCCGATTGCCAGTCCTTTAAAGTGCACGACACTATATGTCCCGGGTTTGTTTGCCGGGTTCAAAACATCGTGTTTGGTGACCTTGATCCAAGGGGACTCATAAACCTTTTCGGAGCTATTGGTTATCCAGGGATTTTCTTCCATAAACTAATTAATTAAACGACTACACTAAGTACGAAATACATTTCCAACAGTCAAAATGTTAATTATATGGTTATGTGCTAGGTTTTTAGTAACTTTTAACACGTAAATTCGTAAAACTTTTAAAGTTTATGGCCCTCTGTGTGAAAAGACTATTACTGTTTATAACGATTGCATTTTTCTGTTTTACAGGTACTTATGCGCAAACGTTATATTGGGTTGGTGGCTCGGGTAGCTTTAATGATCCTAATCACTGGTCGTTAGTAAGCGGAGGTAAAAACTCGAATATTGTTCCTAACGCATCAACCGATGTGGTTTTTGACGATAAAAGCGGTGAAAATTTTGTGGCTATTGAACTTCCGGTGTATGCATCCGTTAGATCTTTTAAAACTGTGAATGCAAAAACCAGGATCCGGTTTGAGAATTATACACCTTCATCTTTAAACGTTGCTTCATCTTTCCAATTATCGTCTGTTACTTCATTTGAATTTACCGGCGATCTTATTTTCCGATCGAAGGATAAGCAACTGAACAAAATTAATTTCAATTTAAATCAGTTAAAATGTAATGTCTTTTTCCATGAAGGGGAGTACAACATTTTGCCTATATTCATGAATGATAATACCAAGATCTCGTTTAAAGACGGGAACTATCATTTCAAATATTCATCGCTTACTGCAGGAAATGTTTCTGTAAAAGGAAATAATACCAATATTTCAATAGATACTTCTTATTTTAATATTAAAAATTCATTTATCATTGAGGATGATCCCGGTTTCTCAGCTAACAAATTCGGGTTCTACGCACCATTCTCAAATACGAACTCAGTTAAATTAAAAAATTTAAATTTCAGTTCTAACTCAGCGAAATTAGTAGATAATAAGCTGAATGCTGTTTGCCAGGGATCAATTACTACCTTCCCTGAATGTGCAGGCGCTTGTACAGGTTCGTTCACTTTAACAATTGATGCCACTTGTACAGGTACCTATAACTTAGTTGTTGGCGGAGATCCAAGTTGTTCTGCAACACAAAATAACATTGCAACGAATAATTTATTGCCAGGTAGTACTTATACCGTTGGCGGACTTTGTTATTGTCCCGCTGCCCAATATGTAGCTACAGTGTTTGATATTAGTACTTTTATTCCGATCCCATTAACTGTAAACGGATCTGCAACAAGTAATTTTAATTTCCAGCCGCCTTCTTATGCTTTAACTACATTGGCATCAGTACCACCGAGTTGTAATTTAAGTTGTAACGGATCAATGACCTTAAATGTTGGTGGTGGAACTTTTCCTTACACTATTACTGTCACATCTCCTTTCGGTCCGCCAACGCCTTCTGTTATTAATACGGCGGGGGGATTTACCGTGGGTGGAATGTGTGGAGGAGCGGTTTATTCTTTTACCATCGTTGATAAAAATGGTTGTTCAGGTGTTCAAACCAAAAGTTTAGCCCCACCACCTCCATTATTAGCTAACGGATCAACACAAAGTATTACTTGTTTTGGTGCTTGTACAGGTTCCGCACAAGTTATGCCAACCGGAGGTAATACCGGTGGTTATACTGTGAACTGGAGTAACGGTACAACTCAAACAATTACAGCCGGAGGCACTTCTTCGGTAACAAGTTTATGTGCAACGGTCAGTCCTATCACAGCAACGGTTACAGATAGTAAAGGATGTACTGCAATTTATACTTCACCCGTTCCGCAACCGGCGGCACCCTTAACTGCAACACAATCCCAAACTAATGCAACTTGCGGAGGAACATGTAATGCAACAGCATCAGTCAATGTAAGCGGCGGAACACCGGGATACAGTTATACATGGACGCCTGCGCCCGGTGGCGGACAAGGAACTCCGCTTGCAACAGCATTGTGCGGATCAAATGTTCCGGCACCACCAAATTATACGGTCACGATACAAGATATTAATCAGTGTATTATAACGAGAACATTTGCGATAACGCAACCGGCACCATTAGTGGTTGCTCCAACTTTTACAAATGCAGCTTGTAACGGAACCTGTAATGGGGCGGCTAATTCAAATCCAAGTGGGGGTAATCCGGCTTATTCATATACATGGGCTACACCGATACCAAGTACTATCACTACACAAAACGTTACGGGGTTATGCGCCGGTGTATACACTTTAACAGTAAGTGATGCTTCAGCTTGTGTGACTTCATCGATAGTAACAATTACTCAGCCTCCTCCTATTACATTGACAATCTCGCAAACAAGTGTTACCTGTAACGGCCAATGTACAGGTTCAGCAACAGCAACAGCAACAGGTGGAGCGGGCGCATTTACTTATACATGGTCACCATTTGCATTACCAATGATTGGTCAGGGTACGGCGACCGTTAGTAACATGTGCGCAGGACTTTACACTCTGACTATTGCGAATGGGATCTGTACTGTTCCGCCACAAACTTTTTCAATAAGTCAACCCTTGCCAATTTTACCTAATGTAACAACAACATCCATAACTTGTAATAGCTTATGTAACGGTGTAATCAATTCTGCACCTACAGGAGGAACAGGTCCGTATAATTATACTTTAACCGGAACATCTTTTAATGCAACTATTTCAAACTCGGCAACAGCTTCCTTTACCAGTTTATGCGCAAGCGCAACGGCCGGAATTTATACCTTAACCGTTGGTGATGTAACCAGCGGCTGTACACGTACGGTAACAATTAATCTTGCACAACCTAACGCACTTAACCTGACAGCAACAACAACATCTATTAGTTGCGGCGGCGGATGTAATGCTTCATTAGCAGGAAGCGCTTCAGGTGGAACGCCTGCCTATTCTTATACGTGGACAACGCCAACAGCAACATTAACTACTCCAACTATCAATGGACAATGTGTCGGAACTTATACATTGCTCGTAAGGGATGGCAATGGCTGTACCACACAAACTGTTGTTACCATAGCAGCACCTTCTACAATTACTGTAACACTTGCACCAACTTCACCAAGTTGTTTTGGCAGTTGTAACGGATCTATTACGTCAACTGTAACAGGAGGTACTCCTACATATACTTATAACTGGTCGAGCGGACCAAGCGGTACAGGCGGTCCGACTTTAATTAACGGATTGTGTGCAGGAAATTATTCATTAACTATTACTGACGCGAATGGTTGTCAGCAAATAGGAACGACAACAATAGTACCAACACCGTCTATTGTTGTTAGTACAACAGTTGTTCCTACAAATTGTGCCGGAAGTTGCGACGGACAAGCTTTTGCTAATGCTTCAGGCGGTACTCCTCCTTTTGTTTATTCATGGAATACAGTTCCGGTAACAACCAATACGACCGGAATAGCATCTAATTTATGCAGCGGGAATTATGTCGTAACAGTTACTGATGCGAATGGTTGTGTCAGTAATGCGAACGTTACTGTAGTTTCTCCTCCAGTATTATCAGTAGCAGTAAATAGTGTGGTGCCAAGTTGTAATATTTGTATTGGTGCAGCAACAATAACACCGGCCGGAGGTAATCCGGGTTATTCTTATACATGGACGCCTGCCCCTGGTTCAGGTCAGGGTACTCCAACACCGGGTGCATTATGTGTGGGAGTTTATACAGTGAATGTTGTAGATACAAAAGGTTGTGCTGCAACCAGAACTATAAATGTTGCACAAAGTGTTGTAGTCAGTATTACAACAACAGGAACTTTATTGACTTGTAACAATGTTTGTACAGGAATTGCAAATGCAAATCCCACCGGTGGAACACCTGCATACCAATTTACATGGTCGCCTGCCCCTGGTTCAGGTCAAGGTACACCAACAGCATCCGGATTATGTCCCGGAAGCTATACTGTAACAGTTCAGGATGCGAGTGGTTGTGTGAATACGAATACAGTAGCATTCGCAAATCCTCCTGCAATAAATGTTACATCAACAATTACTAATTCTGCCTGTAATGGAAATTGTAATGGCGCGATCAGCGTAACTGCTACCGGTGGAACAGGCGCACTTTCTTATACATGGACTCCTGCGCCAGGTACAGGACAAGGCACGCCGAATGCAACAGGATTATGTGCGGGTGTTTATACCTTAGATATAAGAGACGTGAATAATTGTTTAAGCTCACAAACTTTTACGGTAACAGAACCATCAGCACTTAGTGCAACATTTACACCTGTCAGTCCTTCAACTTGCGGAGGGACGAACGGATCGATAACTGCAAATGTTAGTGGAGGGGCCGGCGGTTACACTTATACATGGACACCATCAGCGCAAACTACTTCTGTTCTTACAAATGTCGGTGCAGGAACATATACATTAATTGTAAGGGATCTTGCAGGTTGTACGCAATCCATCATTGCAACGTTAAGTGATCCTACAGGACCAACAGTAACTGTTACTTCATCATCGGTTACTTGTCCGGGAGCATGTAATGGTTCTGCAACGGTAACTGTTGTCGGAACAAATCCAATTAATATTAACTGGGCGCCTCCAATATCTTCAACCAATTCAGTTGTGGCAGGGTTATGCCAGGGAACTTTTGCGGTGAATGTCAGTGACGCAACAAATTGTTTGATCAGCCAAACCCTTGCTATTGCACAACCACCAACATTCAGTTTAAATCCGGTTGTCACAAATCCGAATTGCGGTGTAGCTTGTGATGGAACTATTACAACATCTCCCGCAGGAGGGACTTCTCCATATTCATTCACATGGACACCCGGACCTGTCAATTCTCCAACTTTAAGTAATATTTGTGGTGGAAATTACACTGCTAATATTACTGACGGAAATAATTGTTCGTACTCTCAAACTTTTGTTGTTACACAACCTTCATCAATTACAGTAACATTCACAAAACGTGATGCGTTATGTAATGGCGTTTGTTCAGGAACTGTAGGAGCAATTGCGTCAGGTGGAGCCGGAGGTTATACTTATTCATGGACACCCGTTGGTTCTTTCACAGGATCGATTTTAAATAACCTTGTTAATCTATGTGCGAACATTTATACAATTACGGTAACCGATGCGAATGGATGTACAGCAACTGCTACTGTTCAAATTGATGAACCCGCCCTGATCAGTGCTTCTTTAAACTTTGCAGATGTATTGTGTAATTCACAATGCAATGGCAGTGCAACCATAACGGCAGGAGGCGGTACACCTAACTACGGATACTCTTGGACTGGTTCTGCTTCTACAAGTAGCATCGTTACAGGTTTATGTGCAGGAAATTATTCCGGCACTGTTACCGACGCGAACGGATGTACACTAACACAAAGTTTTGTTATTAATTCACCTGCAGGAATTGCTGTAACAGTTACACCAACCGATCCGACTTGTAATGGCGTTTGCAATGGTAGTATCACAACAATTGCTACCGGCGGTACGGGCGTATTAACTTATTCGTGGATCGCAACAGGTTCCGGACAAAATCCAACCGGATTATGCGCAGGAAATTATACTGTAATTGTTGAAGATGCCAATGGTTGTACCGGACAAAATGTAACTGTATTAACTAACCCGGCTGCAATATTAGCTAACGTATCATTCACAAATCCTTCATGTCCTGGCGCATGTAACGGAACAGTGATAAGTACACCTGCTAACGGTCAAATACCTTATACCTATACATGGACAACTGCACCGCCTGTAAATACACCGAGTGTGACAGGATTATGTTCGGGTACATATAGTGTTTTTGTGATGGACAACAAAGGATGTTTAGATACGCAACAAGTTGTTTTAACCGGTCCGGCTACATTAACGATCAATCCTTCATCCAGTCCGGCATCGTGTGGTGTTTGTAATGGTTCATTAAGTATAATTCCATTGGGTGGAACACCAAATTATAATTTAACCTGGAATCCTCCTGTGGCTACAGGAACTGCGGGCGTGAGTCTTTGCGCTCAAATTTATACTATTACGCTTACCGATGCTAACGGCTGTTCAAGTAACTTTTTCGTTCCTCTAAGTAACTCTAATGGTCCGAGTGGGGCTACAGTAACATTTACTGATGTAACTTGTAACGGATTGTGTAACGGTGCTGCTTCAGTAACAAATCCGGTCGGAGGAACTCCTGGCTATACTGTAACTTGGGTAACACCGGTATCACCAACTAATCCTGTTACCGGATTATGTGCCGGAGCTTATACTGCACAAATAACAGACGCAAATAATTGTATCTTGTTCTTATCAGTACCGATAAATGAACCGGCGATTTTATTACCAGGTACAACTGTGAATCAACCTTTGTGTAGTGGTAATTGTAATGGAACTATTACCGCATCTCCAACAGGTGGTACTGCCGCGTATACTTATAGCTGGAGTACAGGTGCAACTACTTCATCGGTCACAAATATTTGTCCCGGTAATTATACTTTAACTGTAACAGATGCACAAAGTTGTGTCGCCACACAAACATTTAATTTACCGGGAACAGTAAATATTACGGCAAGCAGTGTAGCTATAAATAATAATTGCTTCGGAAATTGTAATGGAAGTTTATTGGCAGCGGGTGTTGCCGGAGGGTTACCGCCGTATACTTATAATTGGAGTGATCCTTTAGGTCAGTCTACTGCCCAGGCATTTAATTTATGTAATGGAAATTATTTTCTTGTGATCACCGATGCCCAAGGTTGTTTTGATACATTGCGAGGAACTATTACTTCTCCTGCAGCTATCACATTGACTTCTTCAGTAGTTCAACCTTCTTGCGGGATATGCAACGGTACATCAACAGTAAGTGCTTTAGGCGGAACTGCTCCTTATACTTATACCTGGAGTAGTGGCAGTGCAACAGCTAATGAGGTTAATTTGTGTGCCGGTGTTTATATGGTTACAATTACCGATGCTAACGGATGTTTACAGAACATTAACGTCCCTATTAATAACTCAAGTACACTTACCGAAACAATTACCTCAACAAATGAAACTTGTTTTGGCCAGTGTAATGGTTCAGCCACTGTAACTGCAAGTGGCGGAACGCCTCCGATCACTTATAATTGGCTTTCACCTTCTTCAACATTGCAAACTGTCGGTTCGTTGTGCGGAGGAAGCACATATTTTGTCCAGATGACCGATGCCGCAGGTTGTGTGATAAACGGCTCTGTAAATATTTCATCTGCAAGTGATCTTACTGTTACTCCTTTTGTAACGCAACCTCCATGTAGTTCTCCAACCGGTTCTATTTCATTAACTGTAACAGGAGGAGCCGGTGGTTATGTTTATTTATGGTCGCCCGGCGGAGCAACCACTTCAAGTGTGACCGGACTAGGCGTTGGAACTTATGGTGTACTTGTAACAGACGCAGCAGGATGTTCGAAAACAATGGTATTCCCGTTAACAAATGCGAATGCGCCGGTATTTAATTTCTCGGCAACTAATGCATTATGTAACGGAACCTGTAATGCTGTTGCAACATTATCTGTAACTTCAGGAACCGCACCATACACTTTCAACTGGAGTGCCGGAACTATAGCAAGTGGCGCAAATACAAGTACAGCAAGTGGATTATGCAGCGGTGTTGTTACTGCAACTGTAACGGCAAGCGACGGATGTTTGTCGGTTAAAAGTTTGACTTTATCACAACCACCTCAATTATTAATGAGCTTACCAAATATAAATACACCCGATTGTAACAATCAATGTAACGGATCAATTACATTAATACCAAGTGGTGGTGTGTTACCTTATACTTATACATGGACCCCTGCTGCAAGTACAAATCCGATCATAAATCTATGTGCCGGTACTTATTCAGGAACAGTTACCGATGCGAATGGTTGCTCGATCTCAACCACACATACATTAATAAATCCTCCTGTACTTACTTTATCAGCTAATATTGTTAATTCAACTTGTAACACAGCTAATGATGGTGCTATCACAACAACCGTGAGCGGAGGTTTACCTGTTTATACTTATACATGGACGGGCCCGGGTACATTTACAAGTACTTCTTCATCATTAACAAATGTCTTATCCGGAACCTATTCATTAACGTTGATTGATTTTGCTGGCTGCAGAAAAGATACCGCCTTAATTATAGTACCAACGGTTTCAGTAGTTGCTGCTGCCGGCCAGGATTCTTCGTTCTGTCAAAGTGGTACTTATTTACTCGATGGTTCATCATCGAGCGGAGGCACAACCTATCAATGGTTCTTATTACCAAGTGCAACTTCATTCACTAATACTTTAGTTACGACAGTAACACCGCCTGTAGGTACTTCAACTTATGTTTTAGTAGCTACTAACGGAACCTGTATACACAGAGATACAGTTGAGATCACATCTAACACTCTTCCTGTGGTAGATGCCGGTCCGAACTATACTATAACAATATTCACTTCAACAGTTATCGGAGGTAGTCCAACCAGTGCAACAGGCGTTACTTATACATGGATCCCGTCAAACACATTAGATAACGGAACGGTACCAAATCCGACTGCATCCAATACGGTGAACACATCTTATACTGTAATGGTAACTGATGCGAATGGTTGCGTTGGTTCAGATACAATGCATGTACATATCTTCCCTGAAATATTCATACCAAACGGATTCAGTAATAATGCGGATGGTAAGAACGATTTCTGGGTGATCGATAATATCCAGCAATTCCCGAATTGTGTTGTTGAGATATATAACCGTTGGGGTGAGATGTTATTCAGATCGGAAGGATATACCACGCCATGGGATGGTAAATACAAGAACAAGGACCTGCCTGTAGGCACCTATTATTATATAATTGATCTGCATCACGAGAACTTCCCTAAAGCATATACAGGGCCATTAACTATATTCAGATAAGATGAAAAAGATACTTATACTCATATTTGGCATAATGGTATTGGCTGATGTAAAAGCACAACAGCTTCCGCAATACACACAGTATATGCTTAACGAATTTGCAATTAATCCGGCTGTTGCAGGTAAAGAAGAATTTGCGGATGTGCGTTCAAATAACCGTTATCAATGGATAGGAATTACAGATGCTCCGAGAACTTATATATTAACTGTGAATGGCCCGCTTAAAATAAAGAACATGGGATTGGGCATGCATTTGTTCACGGATATAGTTGGCCCCACAAGAAGAGTCGGTTTGAATTTCTCGTACGCATACCATATTAAGCTGAACGAAGAAGTAAAACTATCATTAGGTTTGACCGCTGGTATCTTGCAATGGGGGATCGATGGCCATAAACTGATCTTGCATGATGCGGGAGATGATAATTTACTTACCCAATATCAAACTGTTTATGTACCTGATTTTGGTGCCGGTATTTTAGTACATCATAAAAAATGGTATTTCGGCATAGCTGTTCCGCAGATGTATCAAAGCAGGATCAATCTGTATCCGGGATCGGACAACAGTTCAACTTTGGTGACACATTTTAATGTTAATGCTGCTTATAAGTTCGATCTGGGTGAGGATTTTAAAGTTGAACCATCCTTCTTAGTAAAATATGCAACTCCTGCGCCTTTTAAATTAGACGTTGGCGCCCGTGTTATTTATAAAGAACAAATTTGGTTAGGTGGTGCATACCGTCATAATGATGCTTATACCGCATTACTTGGATTTATGTATAAGAATTATTTAATGATCGGTTATTCTTACGATTTCCCGACTACCAATATCCGTAAATACAGTTCCGGCACTCACGAAATCATGCTGGGCTTGAGATTTTCGCGTAAACAACACCGCAATTGGGTTACCGAGCAGTAATCCCGATAGCTATCGCCACGTAATTCTGCGTTTTAGTTTTTTTAATAAATGCATTTCGGGTAATTGCTTAATTTTATGAGAATTTAAAATTCTGAGAAAGCTTTCTTATATACTTCTTACCGGCTTAAGTTTGGTGTTTTGGCGTTGTGCCCAGGTGATGCCTTTAAATGGTGGCGAACGCGACCTGCAGCCTCCAAAACTCATCGAAGCTATTCCGGCAAACGCATCTTTGAACTTTAAGGGACGGACCATTGAGTTCAGGTTTGATGAATTTGTGCAGGTTAGGGATATAGCTAATCAATTAGTGATAACGCCCCAGGTAAAAGAATTGCCTTATGTGGAAGCAAGCGGTAAAAAAATTACTGTAAAGTTCGGCGAAGATCTGTTACCTAATACTACTTATCGTATGTTCTTTGGGAACGCAATTGCAGATATGCATGAAGGTAATGCATATCCGAATTTCGAATACGTTTTTTCAACGGGTAATGTCATCGATTCTTTATTTATTGATGGAAAGGTTATCAACGCCTTTAATTTAAAGCCGGAAGCGGCAGTTACTGTCGGTTTATATGACCAGCATGAAACAGACAGTGTGATCTATAAAAAGAAGCCGCTTTATTTTACAAAAACAGGTGGCGATGGTTCGTATAAACTATCATACTTGCCTAAATCTGCATTCAGATCCTATGCATTCAACGATATAAATAAGAACTTACTGTACGATGGAGGAGAAGAAAGTGCGGGATTTGGTCCTGTAAAAATAGAGACAGGCACTGATACAATACTTAATATGATGGTATTTAAAGAAGAAACCCCGAAAGTGTTTTTAAAGAAAGCATCATCACCATTTTATGGGCTGGCATATGTTATTTATAATAAGGAACAGAATAATGTTGTATCAGCCTATTACAGGAACCAAACTAAAGACATTAGTTTTAATAATGGTGTGAACGATAGTATAAGGATCTATTACCGGAATATTTATGATACGCTTCGGTTATTAGTTCATCATCCCGAAAGAAACAGAACAGACACCATTTCAATGCCTGTGTCATCAAAAGAACGGTTTGAAAGGAATAAAGAAGAAAAGAAGATCTATCTGAATATTGAGTTGACTCCTTTGGATGGAACAAGATTGGACCACTTTACTAAACCTGTTTTAGTTTTTAATAATTGGATGGATGAGAGTCAAACTAACATTGCAAAAATGATCTTGCAGTATAAAGCTGATTCACTCATTAAAGCAGGGCTAATACTCGACCAAAAGAACACTAATATGTTCAATATCGAGAATAAATTACTGCCGAACACTAATTATGATATCATATTAAAGCAAGGAGCATTCAAAACTGTTCATGGGATAGAAAGTGACTCCATCAGGATCTCATTCAAAACATCTGAACCTTCCGATTATGGGATCTTAAATGCTAAACTGTTCCTTCCTAAAAAAGAAAATTACATTGTACAGGTAGTGAATGATAAAGAGGCTGTGGTAACAGAACAATATCTTGAAATGAGTCTTACTACAAGTACAGAACAGTCGTTACAATTTAAAAATTTACGTCCCGGAAATTATTTTTTGAAAGTAATTGAAGATAAAAACCAAAATAAAAAGTGGGATACAGGTCATATTCTTGATCAAAAACAGCCCGAAATAATTTATTTTAATACTATTGCCATTAAATTACTGGCCGATTGGGACTCTGAAACAGTTTGGAAGGTTGAGTAGAAAATCAGCACTATCTGCATCAAAAATTAAAATTAATTTCTGAAAATTATTTTTTGAGATGCTCTGTGTGTATAGTAAAATCAATGGTTGCAGAGGTTTCATGAAAAAATTAAAAACAAATTCAGAAAATAATTTCATTGCAGAAATAATTTTGATCAAAGCCCGTATTTCGCGCTATTAACAATATCAACAATTTTATGTTGAAAAAATAATAAGCTTATTTTAAGCAGTGAGCAAGAAAATTGTTTACTTCGTATTAACAAAAACTCAAAAACAAGAAACCATGGCAAAAAAAGCAACAAAAAGAAAAGCTGCTCCAAAGAAAAAAGCGGCTAAGAAAAAAGCAACTAAGAAAAAAGCTGCTAAGAAAAAGAAATAATTTCTTTTCTAAGAAAGAGCCCCGCCAAGCGGGGTTTTTTTATGCCCATACATTTTTATGTCTTCCGGAAAGAGACCACTACATGGAAAAAAACATCCATTCTTGTATTAAATTCACGAATTAATTTATCTTTACAACATATAACACAACCTAAAACCAAACCAAATGAAAGCATTATATTCTTTAATTACAGCTTTAGCGTTAGTAGTAACGTTACAAAGCTGCGGTGGTAAAAAAGAAGAGCAGGCAGCTGTTGAAGCGCCGGCTGGTATGATCACCCTTGACCTAAGTAAATACGGAAAACCCTTCACCATCTTTGTTCCGGATTCAACAACCGGTAAAATGGAGATCGTTGAACAAACCTGGGGCGCACTTGAAATACGAATCGGAAAGAATTTTCAATTATCAATAACCGAAGATCCGGGCGATATTGAATTACGCAAAAATGACATTAAAGCAGATGAGGTGAACAAATTCAAATCATTCGTTGTTGAAGAGCCAACTACCATCATGTGGGAAAGTGAGATCACTAAACCTGAGTTCCACTTTTACAGTATCCAGAAATTAGGCAATTCAACTTATGTATTCGAAGACATTAAAAGCAGCGAAGCAGAACCCTTCTCAAAAGAAAGCGTTCAGAAAATGTTGGATTCAGCAAAAGGCCTGAAAGAGGTTAAGAAAGAAGCAGCTTAATTAAAGCGATGACCATTAAAAAGCCCTGAAGCGTACTTGTTCTGCTTCAGGGCTTTTTTATTTAAGGACTCCCATTTTTTGCCCGATATCGGAGAACAATGCTTTTACTGCTTTTGCGGTGGCCTCATCATTAGTGGCTCTTATGTATGTATCGGTTAAGGTCATAACATTCTGAACATAGAACTTCTTCATCTCATCAATACTCATGTCTTTTGTCCAAAGATCGATTCTCATCGTGTTATTTTCATGAGCATCCCACAAAGCGATCATTACACTTTTACTTGCACTTTTCTCGCCGGCATCTTTCGCTTCCCATTCAATATTAACCGGTAAATGATTGTCATCAACCGTTACTTTAAAACTAATTTCACTTGTCTTCATCTACGAATTACGAATTTGATACGAATATACGAAGGAAAGTTATAGGTTATAATGTTATAGTGTTGTCAGTTACTATTAACCTTACAACCGATAACCGGCCTACGGCCTATACTTACTTTTACTTAAGATCTTCAGGGCATCTTTTTCAGCCATTAATTGTTCCAGGGTCACAGATTCATTATTCTTCATGTAACTTCGTACAACCTGCCAGCCTATCCACATCGCAATACGGGGCGGGCATTCTTTACTGATCGCACCGGTGTACGGACCATCATTTGTCAGCTCAATAACAGTCTTCATATTGTTATCATATAAACGGTTGTTGGCAGCCATGTAACCCCATAGGTTTTTTTCGAACTCTTTACAATAATTCATTTGAGCTGTTGAATAGCCTATTTTAATGCTATCATGTATATCAGGCAAGAGTGCATCGCAAGCATAGAATATACGTCCGAACAGGATCATATTATTTAAAACATTGTTTATTGAGTCGGTGTTATCAAATTCGCTGATCAGCCATCCGCGTACCATGTCCGGAACCATGTATTCTTTATTTAATAGCCGTACCTGGTAATGGGGCCACTGGAGCATTTTATAGAAAGGATGCTCTTTACCTAAATACATGTCCAAACTCACAGCCATCACCGAATCCGGATACGCGAAATTATAATCGAATCCGCTCATGCACGTGGTAAAATGTTTCGGTAGTTTACGTTTCGGAAAATGAAATTTAAAGCGTTTCATGGCATCGGTCATGCCGTTCTCAAGATCCTCTATATCCTTATCCGAAATTGTTTTTTGTGTTTCAAGGTAAGCATCGTGCATGTCCTTATTAGTAACGAAAGCCAAAACGCTGTTCGTATCCTCGGGATTACCCCTTCCTTTAATAGTATTCACGAACATATAATAAAATGCACCGTATTTTTTTTCAATGGCGGGTAGTTTAGATGTTATATTATTCCCATTTATAGCAAAGAATTCTTTTTCGAACCTGTCGAATTTAACAGTTGGAACATTGATATCTGTTACATCAACATCCAGCTTATCATGTGTGCAGGCCGCTAAAAGAGCTGAGATAAACACGGTTATAAACAACTTATTAAGATGCTTCATTAGGAAATAATTTTATCTTTGTAAAGATAATTTTAAAATACGTAAGTCATGAAAAAGATTTTTTCAATTGCAACAGCAGTTTTGTTAATTGTAAATACCGTAGTAGCCGGAGAAGGTGATGACGATAAGAAATTCCGTTTCGGGTTAAAAGTAACTCCTACGCCGGCATGGTTACGGAGTACAGATGCTAAAGTTGTAGATAAGAATGGTCTGAAATTTGGTTTCGGATTTGGCTTACAAACCGAATTCAGAATTACCAATACTGCACATTTTGTTACCGGTATTGGCGGTGATTTTTTAGGTGGTAAACAGATCTACAAGAACGGGCAAGGCTATGTTTTAACAAAAGACAACGCTTATTCAGATTCAAAAAACACGGATTTCGGGAAAGGTGCAAACGGACTTTATAATTCAAATAATAACGGTGATAAGTTTTATGAAATAAAAACTCGTAGTATTAAAACCACTTATATTACCATTCCGGTTTTATTGAAGCTAATGACCAAAGATATTTCGGGTTTTAAGTACTACGGTGTATTTGGTGGCGATATTGCCATTCAAACCAAATTCCGTTGTACCGACGAGTTAACTGAGCTAACCTATAACACTGCAATCAATACTTGGGAAACGGGCGGTAGCGTTACAGTCACTGATATGCGTCCGACCGGCGATTTAATTCCATTCAACGTTGGTTTAAACGTTGGTTTGGGATTTGAATACAATCTATCAGGTTCAACCTCTTTGTTCGTTGGCTTTAATTATTGCCGTGGCTTTATTAATCAATATCAACCAACTTCCGAAATAATGGTCGATCAGATTAAAACAAATATGAACATGGGCACAGTCCCTACAAAATCTAAACAAAGTGCCATGGCCGATGCCGTTCAGATCAATATAGGAATGTTATTCTAATTGAAGATATTTTCAGATCCTCCGCCCCAGGCGGGGGATTTTTTATTTTTATACCTTTGTTTCAGTGAAGAAAAAAGAAATAATCGATCATATCAGTACATGGCTTAAAGACTATTGCGAAAGGTCAAGGACCAACGGATTTGTGATTGGAATAAGTGGCGGTATTGATAGCGCAGTAACCTCTACATTGTGCGCAATGACCGGAAAAAGATTAATTGTCCTTAACCTTCCGATCAAACAACATCAGAACGAATATTACCGCAGTGTTGAACATATTGAATGGCTCAAAAAGAATTTTAAGAATGTAGAATCGGAAACCGTTGAGCTCAGCGATATCTTCAAAGGTTTCGAAAAAGATCTGCCGGATAGCATACAGGATTTCCTTACCATGGCGAATGTTCGTTCGAGGGTAAGGATGATCACACTCTATGCTTTTGCATCTCATCATAAATTATTAGTGGCAGGTACCGGAAATAAGATCGAAGATTTCGGGATCGGCTTCTTTACCAAATATGGCGATGGGGGAGTAGACTTAAGTCCGATCGCTGACCTGACAAAATCGGAAGTATACGCTTTGGCAGCTGAATTAAATATTGTTGAAAGCATCCAAAAAGCAAGGCCAACTGATGGCTTGTATGCCGATGACCGTACTGATGAAGACCAGATAGGAGCAACTTATCCTGAATTGGAGTGGGCCATGGATCATATTGAAAATAACAAGACCGAACCGTTAAACGACCGCCAGAAAATGGTGATGGAGATATATAAGTCGCGCAACCGCGCCAACAAACACAAGATGGAACCGATTCCGGTTTGTATAATTCCCAAAGAATTAAAATAACAAACCAATAAACCGATAACCAATAATTTATACCATGTTCGGAAAAACGGGAGATATATGGGCAAACTTCAGGAAATGAAGAAAAAAGCCGATGAGATTAAAGTGAAATTAGATAATACTATTCTTGTTGCTGAAGGAGCAAGCGGTGATATCAAAGTTGAGATCACCGGCAACCGTAAAATTAATTCGATCACGATCGCACCTTCCTTGCAACATAGCGATAAAGCTACTCTTGAAAAAGAACTTCTCACCACTATCAACAACGCCATCCTTATGGCCAACGTTGCCAACGAAGACGAAATGAAAAAAGCGGCTTCGGGTTTATTACCTGGTCTCTAATATTTATTCTTCATTCACAATCCCGAAGGGATGACATTTCTTGAAAAAGAACTTCTCACCACCATCAACAACGCCATCCTTATGGCCAACGCTGCCAATGAACACGAAATGAAAAAAGCGGCTTCGGGTTTATTACCTGGCCTCTAATATTTATTCTTCATTAACAATCCCGAAGGGATGACATTATTATAGAAAACGGACGCCTATTAAAATCAGAACCCCGAAGGGGTGATATTCGCGCCATAATCATTTCACCCCTTCGGGGTTTGCATTGCACAAATTGTTATTTTGTTCTATAATCATTTCACCCCTTCGGGGTTTGTAATGCACAAATTATTATTTTGTTCTATAATCATACCATCCCACCGGGATTTTAATCACATTTTTATTCCGATCACCAAAACATCATCCGTTTGTTCCTCATCCTGTTCGGGTCATTGGAAGAATATTCCCACAACATTCATAATCCCGAAGGGATGACATTTTTATAGAAAACATATCAGAACAAATGTAACCCTGAAAGGGTGACATTCACATATTTCATCCCTTCGGAGTTTTCTTTGCACAGGTCCTCTTGTTCTATAATTATCACATTACTTCGGGATTAATATTTTTATTCCGATCACCAAAACATCATCCGTTTGTTCTTCATCCTGTTTCCAGTTATTGAACGAATATTCTAAAAAAGCCTCCTGCTCATTTATTTCCATTTCTGAAGCTGTTCTGATAAGTTCCTTAAAATTCACTTTGTTCAACTTTTTATTATTCTCCCCTCCGAATTGGTCAACATAACCATCGGTATACAAATAAATGTGATCGCCTTTTTGCAATTGAACAATTGTTGTATCAAACACCTTATTAACACCTGAATAAAACCCAAGCGGATACCTGCTGCCTCTTAATTCATTTATCCCTCCAGCATTTGCAACAATGATCGACCGAAATGCACCCGAAAATTTTAACTCATTAGTTGTTTTATTGATCTGTATCAAGCCAACATCCATACCATCATTAAACGGTTCGTTCGAATTCTTCGAAAATGATTTTTCCAGTTCTTCATCCAAAGCTTGCAAGATCAATCCGGGTTCGGAGATCTTTTTATTTAAGAACACTTCCTTGAAAGCAGAATTCGCCACCATGCTCATCATCGCACCCGGAACACCATGACCGGTGCAATCCACAGCAGCTGCATATTTGAAATTCGCATCTTCATAAAACCAATAGTAATCACCGCTTACTATATCTTTTGGTCTGTATAATAAGAACGATTCCTCAAAAACCTGTTTGATGCTTTCAGAAGTTTGCAAAATTGACTCTTGTATCCGTTTAGCATAAACGATACTTGAAGTGATATCTTTATTCTGTTCAGTTAATTTTTCATTTTGTTCAATTAACTTCCGTTCACTGTTCTTTTTTTCAGTGATGTCGTAACCAATGCCAATTAACTGCTCGTCGTTTAAGTACGACACACTCCATCGTACCCATTTCTGTCCGCCATAGGAAGTTTTGAGTACATGCTCAAATGTTTGTGTACTTGTATTTCCATTCCTGAACAGGTTCAACAATTTTCGTTTCACTTCAATACCTTCCGGTTTCGAGAAACGTGTGGCTTCCCACCAATTGTTACCTAATAGCTCATCAGGTTTATAGCCTAATAAGTTTTGCGCAGCCTTACTGACATAATCAGCACTTCCATCGTTGTTTACTACAACGATCAAAGCATTTAATTTGTCCAGGATCTGCTCCTGTATGTCAAGAGTTACCATGTGAATGGATTTTAGAGGTTTTACAATAAGATTAAAAGAAAAAAGAGGCAATAATTAACACATACGATACGAAGGGCGATTGATAAATCGCAACGTATTGCTCAGAATAATAATATTTGTGTTAAATGTCATTTTGTGGGAACAAATGTAGAAGTTTTTTAATGAATGCAAAAATTATTTTGAATTCCTTAATGAAACAGAGCTCAACTGTTAGGGCTAAAGCCCATAAATCTTGATTTGCATATTAACCCCGGACTTAAGTCCGGGGTTAGTTGATATGAAATACAGACGGGCTTTAGCCCTGACTTCGTAAAGTGATCTTGCTTCAGAAATTCCTGAAAGCTACTTCAAAAGCTTCTCACGGAGGAATTGCACCACAGCCCACTGCTGGTAATCCACATTCGTCTTCTTTTTGAAACCGTGGCCTTCGTCTTTCGCCAATAAATACCAGACATCACCTTTCTGGTCACGCATCTTTTGTTTCATTTGTTCGGCTTCGTTAACCGGGACGCGTGGATCGTTCAGGCCCTGGATAATGAATAATGGTTTTGTGATCTTTTGTACATTGTTAGCAGGAGAGATCTTCACCAAAAATTCTTTCATTTTAGGATCGCGCTCATCGCCGTATTCAACACGACGGAGATCTTTCCGGTAGTCTTCCGTTTTTTCCAGGAAGGTGATGAAGTTACTGATCCCAACTACATCGATCCCGCATTTTAATTTGTCATTGAAATTAGTAAGAGAAGCCAGTACCATATAACCACCATACGATCCGCCATAAACACAAATGCGCGAAGCATCCAGTTCAGGCTGTTTCGCGATCCAATCAATTAAAGCTCCAATATCTTTTACAGATTCTTCTCTATTAAAACCATTATCCATTTTCAGATAAGATTTTCCATAACCGGATGAACCGCGAACATTGGGAGCGATCACTGCAACACCAACTTCATTATTCAAAAATGAAATGAACGAACTGAAGAATGGTTGGTACTGACTTTCAGGCCCGCCATGAATTTGTATTACCACCGGTAATTTTTGTCCTGGTTTGATGGCCGGTTTATAATAGAAAGCCGGAATCTTCCGTTGTTTGTCGCCCTCCTTATCAAACGTCTCATAATGAATTAAGGTGGGAATCGTAAAATTAGAAGTGTTTAATCCGCCAACTTCACTAAAGGTCCACCGTAATACTTTCTTGGTTTCCGTGTTATAAGTGAAGAGGTCACTCGGCGTTTGCGCTGAGGTTATTGTAACAACGATATCTTTAGTTACAGGATTGAATTTCGCTTCCTGAATGATACCAACAGGTAATCCTTCAACCGGTGCGAATTTTTTAGTAGCACCATCTAATAAATATAGTTTACTGATGCCATTCTCATTTGCTGTGAAGAGGAACTTAGTTCTGGCTTTGTTATTGGAAAGGCCCGAAATATCCCAGGGAATGGAAGAGGAGATAACAGTAAATTTTTTTGTTGCAAGATCATAATATTTTAAAGTAAGGAATTCAGAGCCCTGATCATTTACTACAAAAAAACCTTTGCCGTCAGCCGACCAATGTGCACCACCGTAAGCTATCTCTTCGTCAGAGGCATTAACGGCTTCGAGTTTATTATTCTTAAGATCTAAAGTAAATAGCTTAGAGTTGGTTGAAGAAATGTATTTAGATAAGATCAAAGTATTATCATCCGGCGACCAATCCCTAACACTCCACGAACCGCCTTCCTGTAAAACAAGTTTTGCTTCTTTAGGAGAATCAACGCTGCTGATATAAATATCATAATCCTTCCCGTTTCTCCTGGTGCTTACAGTTGCAAATTGTTTTCCGCTGTTAGAAAAGAAAGGCAAAGTATTTTGTGTGCGGCCTCCGTCGGAGATCAGTTCATATTGCCCGGTACTGATATCAAATAAATACTGCTGAGAGAATTCATTTCCGCCGACATCTTTCAAAAAAACAAATTTATCGTTTCCATTAGGCATGAATCTGGCTGAAGATACAGGCTCTTTGAAAAAGGTAATTTGTTTTCTATCGCCACCCGGATGATCAAGTAAATGTAATTGAGGGGTATCTCCAAATCGGGTGAACATTAAGATCTTTTTCCCGTCAGGGGTCCAATCCACAAATCCGGCACCACGGGTATTCTGGTACTGGTTCATTTTTTCCATTAAAGCAGAAGGTATCTCAGGTATACCTTCACATACCAGGTTCCCAATTTCTTTTTTTTCTTGAGCTGTAGCATAAGTGAATAATGCAATAGCGACGAATACTAATGAATGTTTCATGTTGGATTGGCTTTAACCAAATGTAATAAAATGAATATTAAATGCAAGTTTTAAGTCGATATGTTTTATTCAGAGGATTGTATTCCCTTCTCCCTTTGGGAGAAGGTGTCAGCCCTTGGCTGACGGATGAGGGTGTATGATGAAGCGGTTCAACCGTATACGCATTCTGTTTCAAAACTAACTCTTCGGTGAAATTCACTCCGTTGCATCAACATGTCTTTTCAAACCCTCACCCGTCCGCAAGCGGACACCATCTCTCAAAGAGAGAGGGTAGATTACCGGATAAAATTTTAAGTACTACCTTTGAAGCACAATGCAAAAGCCCGACATACGCAACAGGGAAGACATCGAACTATTAGTTCGGAATTTTTACGATTCGTTATTAAAGAATGAAAGTATAAAACCCGTATTTGATAATTTAAATTTTGAAGCGCATATTCCGCATATAGTTTCTTTTTGGTCGTTTGTATTGCTGGATGAGGCAGGATATAATACTAATGTTTTCGATAAACATGTTAATCTCCCTGTAAAAGAAGAACATTTCGATATCTGGTTAGAGCACTTTGAAAAAACTATTAACGATCTGTTTGAAGGAGAAAAAGCAGAGCTCGCCAAACTCCGCGCACAAACAATTGCTTTTACTTTTAAAGTTAAGCTGAAACAGATGGGGAAGTTGAAAGAATAATAGAACATTGGAACTCCCGATAGCTATCGGGATGAATGGAGAATAGCGAACCATTTACTTCAAACTTCAAATGTTCGCTTGTTCAAGTGTTCTATTGTTCAAAAAATAAAAACGGGAAGGCCCATTCCTTCCCGTTGATCCCCTTGTTCCTCACATTATATATTTCATTGCAACAAGATTCCTGACGGATATCTCCGCGTGATCGTAGTTCAACGAAATAGATCTTTTTATTTTCTTAAACCTAAATCCTGATTCAAAATTACATCAGATCTTAAATCTTACAGTTGCTTTTCGGTAAAATAGGAAGTTCGTTGGCTGATCTGCCAAAGAAATGGGGATAAAGAATTTGAAATAAGATCTTAGTGCAACACTGAACTGATCAAACTAATGAATTCTTTTCGCGTAGGATCTTTTAAAAACTCACCGGTAAACGCAGAAGTTGTAGTTACACTGTTTTGTTTTTGCACACCACGCATTTGCATGCATAGGTGGGAACATTCCATAACAACAGCGACACCTAACGGATTCAAAGTGTTTTGTATACAATCGCGTATCTCATTCGTTAAACGCTCCTGAACTTGTAAACGTCTTGCAAAAGCATCAACCACACGGGGTAATTTACTTAAACCCACAATATGTCCGTTCGGGATATAAGCGATATGAACTTTTCCAAAGAATGGCAATAAATGATGCTCGCATAAACTGTATACTTCAATGTCTTTTACGATCACCATCTGACTGTAATCTTCCTTGAACATGGCAGAGCGTAAAATTTCAGCAGGATTCAGGTCATAGCCTTGCGTTAAGAATTGCATAGCCTTTGCCGCGCGTACAGGCGTTTTTATCAAACCATCGCGTGTTTGGTCTTCACCGACATCACTGATGATATTTTTGTACATGCTTGAGATCGAGTCAACCAATTTCTCGTTGTATTGATCTATCTTTTTGTACCCGCTTTCGTCTAATTCAAATTCTTCGTTTAACATTACTTACCTCCAAAATATTCTACGTAATTATTTTCTGTTTCGCACACCTTTACACAATGTAATTCAGCGCCCATTTGTTTGATCTTTGGCATCAAGATGTCCCAAATAAAAATAGCCATATTTTCGGTCGATGGCAATATATTGGTCAATCCCGGCACATCCATATTCAGGTTCTTATGGTCTAATAGCTCAGTCACATCACTTTTTATTAGGTCGCCAAGATCCTTTAAATTCACCACAAAACCGGTGTCTTTATTCACTTCGCCTTTAACGGTCACATATAATTCGTAATTATGACCATGCCAGTTCTTATTGGCACATTTCCCGAAAACTTCAAGGTTTTTAGCTTCGTCCCACTTAGGATTATGCAGTTTATGGGCCGCATTAAAATGTTCTTTACGGGTTATATAGATCATGCTGCAAATTTAGCGTTTTTTTCGCTTCATTTTCGTTCTATTTTGCGGCTTAATGGAACGGCTTCGGAGCAACATCATCCTTCAATTAACTTTGCGTTATCTGGTGAATTTCTTCCAGTCACTTTTTTCCTTGATGAAAAAAGTAACCAATCCCGATAGCTATCGGGACAAGAAAATCCGATTCCCCGCACGGCCTACCCGCCTAGCGCGGATTTTCGTGTCAGCGCTCGTTCTTCCAAATTATCTTTGGTCAATTGTGAGAAGAAATAGATTTTTTATTCTAAATGTGATTCCTGTCAGTGATAGCGGTGAGGCTGAAGCAAGTATTGTATTTGAGCGTCTACGCTTCAGCCTCATCCGTGGTTTTGCGCAAGAGTTTTTTAGTATCTTTTATTCCCCCTTACCAATTAGGACGAACAGAAGTCGTTTGCGTAAAAATCACCTTCAGGAATCACGAGGTTTTTGGATACTTTTTGCCGGCACAAAAAGTATCTGGAAGAAATTAAATTTGGAAGACAGCCGCTAAACTAAACAGGAAATCCTTTAAGATACCTTCCATTGGCCCTGAAAATAGAATGATGATCCGAGTATAAGTATATCGTATAATCCTTAACTTTGCCCTATGCCTAAAGTATTAATAGTAGCAGCCACCCCTCAGGAAATAGAACCATTTTTAAATAGGTTCAAGATAGAACCGACTTCAAATGTTGGTTTTTTTGTAAGCAGTGTCAATCCTCATTTAGCGGTTTTAATTACCGGTGTGGGCATGGTGAATACCGCCTATTACATGGGGCGATATTTTTTAAGCGCATTTAATTTTACGATCAACGCAGGTATTTGCGGTTCATTCAATAAGAACATAAAGATCGGTGAAGTTGTGAATGTAGTTGAAGATTCTATTGCAGAAATGGGTGCACAGGATGGCGATGATTTTATAAAGTATCCGGATCTGAATTTAGGCGGGACTAATAATTACATAAGCCGTTCGTTCGAAACAATTGAAGGGTTTGAGAAACTGAAAAAAGTAAAAGGCATTACTGTTAATTCGGTTCACGGAAATGATGAGAGTATTCAAAATGTCTTAAAATTGTTTTCGCCGGATGTAGAAAGCATGGAAGGCGCTGGTTTTTTAAGAGGCTGCGAACATTTGCCCGGCAATTGTTTTCAGATCCGTGCTGTTTCTAATTATGTAGAAAAGCGCGATAAAAACAAATGGAATATTCCTTTGGCTGTAAGTAATCTTAACGAATTTCTCATAAAAGTAGTGGAGGATCTGAATAAATGAAGCTGACACTTGGTTTTTCTCCTTGTCCGAATGATTGTTTTATTTTCGATGCAATGGTGCATGGGAAAATAGACACTGAAGGTTTGGAGTTTGATGTAGTGATGGAAGATGTTGAAGCGTTAAACCAAAGAGCTTTCAAAAAGGAATTAGACATTACGAAATTGAGTTTTCATGCATTTTTGTACGTACAGGAAAATTATATTCTACTAAAAAGCGGGAGTGCATTGGGTTTTAACTGCGGCCCGTTATTAGTTGGTAGTTCAGAGTTCGTAGTTCGTAGATTACAGGAAGATATCTCCGAACTGCGAACAACCAACTGCGAACTAAAAATAGCGATCCCCGGAAAGAACACAACTGCTAATTTTTTACTCTCTCTCGCTTATCCGGAGATGAAAAACAAGACCGAAGTATTATTCAGTGAAATTGAACAAGGGGTACTCGATGGAAAATACGATGCCGGATTGATCATTCATGAAAGCAGGTTCACTTATGAACAAAAAGGATTAAAGAAGATAATGGACCTGGGTGAGTTTTGGGAAAGTTTGATCCACGCGCCTATTCCGTTAGGAGGAATTGTAGCAAGAAGGAGTTTTGATAATGAGCTTCATCAAAGGATCAACCGCATCATTAAAAAAAGTGTTGAATATGCTTATGCTAATACAAGTGACGTGATGCCTTACGTTAAACAACACGCCCAGGAAATGAGCGAAGAGGTAATGAAAAAGCATATTGATCTTTATGTGAATCAATATTCCCTTGATCTCGGTGCAACCGGTACTAAAGCTATTGAACTCTTATTTAGTAAAGCCCTGAAGACGGGATTGATCAAAAACACAGTGCAGCCAATGATTATCCAATAAGCTTTGTATCCTTTGTGAAAAATCCTAGCGGCCTTTGTGGTTAATTACGGTTACTTTATTTTAACAGGTCATGTTGCATTGGAATCCATCCCCCGGACTTTACCACAAAGAACACATAGAATCTGCAAAGAGCACAAAGAAAATTTATACTAACTTTGTATTTAGATATGTCAAAATTTTTAATAGCGGGATTAGGAAATATTGGTGATGAATACGCCGGTACCCGACATAATATTGGTTTTGATGTACTGGATCACATGGCAAAAGAAGCCGGGGTGAAATTCACTTCAGGAAGATTAGCCGATGTTGCTGAAATGAAATACAAAGGCAAAACGCTTATTCTTGTAAAACCAACAACCTATATGAATTTAAGCGGAAAGGCGATCAATTATTGGTTACAAGCCGAAAAAATTGCGGTTGAGAATTTAATGGTGGTGGTTGATGAGTTAGCTCTTCCATTGGGAAAAGTGAGAATTGGTCCGAAAGGAAGTGATGGAGGACACAACGGTTTAAAAAATATCCAGGAAACATTGAACACTACGAATTACCCCCGCTTGCGTTTCGGAATTGGTAATGAATTCGGAAAAGGTTACCAGGTGGATTATGTCCTGGGAAAATGGAGTGATGAAGAACAAAAGATACTTTCCGGCCGAATTAAATTAGCGGCCGATGCTGTAAAAGCATTTGCCTTCGCCGGTTTGCAGAATAGCATGAATACTTATAACCCAAAATGATGTTCTTTAAAAAATATTTCCCCGCACTCGTTTTTCTTTTTTTATTTACCGGTCTTCATTCTCAATCCGGCGGTTATACATTTTGTGATTGGGAAGACATAAAATTCGATCCTGATTATAAACCGAAAGAAACGGATACCACTATTGTGTTCGTAAGCACCCGTCATTATTTTCCCGGAAAGGTAGAATTCCTGGATTACGAGTTTGATACCACGCACACGCTTCATTATTTCAATATGTATTTCAATAGGAATAAATGGATCTGTGTTCCAAAAAAAACTATTGAAGAAGCGTTTGAGAACACCGTAAAAAGTAACGATATTCTTGTATATGTTGAAGGAATGGGAAAGACATTCCCCTCTAATTTAGACAGAGCTACGCGTGTTACAAGGTTATACGGGGTAACAACTGTGATGTTCGATTGGCCAACTTATAGTCCTTTTATGAGCGGAGGTAAAAATTACAAAGTAGCCCGGATGCAAAGTGTTGAAGTTTCACGTTCGCTGGGAAAATTATTCAGTGATCTTGACCGGTTAAGAACTTCGGGAGTGACAGGATACGTTAAAATGTCGTTAGTGTTACACAGTCTGGGTAACCGTTTGATCAAAGACGCTGTAAAACGAAAACACATCGGGGTAAATGGAAAATTATTCGATAACATCATTTTGAATGCGCCATGCGTAAGTAAAAGAGGGCATAAGAAATGGATGGAAAGTATGAAGATCCAGAGAGAAATCTATATCACACGAAATAACCATGACAAGACCCTTGTGCTCGCAGGAATTGTAGCTTTGTCCAAGCAAATGGGCAGGCATTTTGGTCTTCGGAAAGCGGAAAATGCGACGTATATCAATTTCAGTAAAGTATTGAAGCGGGAGCATAATTATTTTTTAATGACCAATGTTTTGAGGGCGCATCCTGATATCAAGTTGCTATATGATGACCTTTTTCATGGGAGAAATGTGTCATTCGATGATCCGGCAAAATTCAAAAAACGGAATAAAGGCAAGCTGATCATTCTTAGGGAACCACATGTTTCGCAGGATGGTGATATTGGTATCAGTATCGGTAAATAATTCAGATTTTACGATTTTCTGTTAAATCGCTATCTTTACCTGCTATGCAGAAATGGCCCTGGTTAGTTTATCTTTTCTTCAGTAAACGAAAGCTTATTTTCACTTTTTTAGTGATCGGACTTTGTGGTGTATTGGGCTATTACGCGAGTAAGATCAAACTGGAAGAAGATATTACACGTTTTGTTCCTAAGGATAAGAATTCAGCATCTATCAACAGTATACTTGAGAATTTAAAATCGAAAGATAAGCTTGTTATTCATCTCACCTCTTTATCGGGTGATAATACTGAAAAATTAGTTGAGAAAGCGGACTCTGTTTATTCGGCTCTGCAAACTATACCAAAGGAATTGTATACTGATCTTACTTACAGAATATCGGATAACACCATGCAGAGTGTTTACGAGATCTTTTACAATAATCTTCCTTTCTTCCTGGGCCCTTATGATTACATGAGGATGAAAAATTTAGTTACAGCTGATAGTATTCAATATGCTTTGAGAAAAGATTATGAAGCTTTGATGAGTCCTTCAGGAATTGTGCTCTCCCGGTATATTAAGCGGGACCCGTTGAACATTGTTCCAATGGCGCTGAAGAAAATGGAGAGTATTAAGATCGATGAGAATTTTGAGACTTATAACGGCACTATTGTCACAAAAGACCATAAGCATTTGTTAATGTTCATTACACCTGCTTTTGCAGCAAATGAAACTACAAAGAATAAAGCTTTAATCGACTTTGTAAAAAGCACTTCTAAAAAATTAAGTACCGAAGAAATTAAAATTGAACCTTTCGGAGCCTGCATGGTCTCTTTAGGAAATGCGGAACAATTGCGAAAGGATACTTTCCTGACCACAACAATAACCATAATCTGTATCGCTTTACTGATAGGGTTTTATTTCAAGAACATTTTACCGATCGTTTTCATTTTCCTTCCTGTTGTTTTCGGGATGATCTTCTCACTGGCCATGTTATTCCTTTTCAAAGGAATTGTATCTGCTATTGCAGTCGCTGCAGGTGCGGCTGTTCTGGGAGTGGCAATAAATTATAGCCTGCACTTTTTTACACATTACAAACATGTACGCGATGTAAAAGAAACTATTTCAGATCTCACAGTACCGATGCTGATCGGATGTACAACAACCGTCGGAGCATTTTTCGGATTGGTTTTTACCAAGAGCGAAGCTTTACATGATTTCGGGCAATTTGCAGCATTTAGTTTGATCGGCGCTCTTTTGTTCTCAATATTTGTCTTGCCCCAACTATTAAAATTTTCATTCCGCAAGCAAACTATAGAAACAGAACGTGAAGAGACATTTTTGGATCGTTTGGTATCTTATCGTTTGGATAAGAACAAGATCGTTGTTGTTTCTTCATTGGTAATTACGATCACGCTTTGTTTTTTCGCATCCAATGTTGGTTTTGAAACTGACATGAACAAAATCAGTTTCATGGATGAAGAAACACGTTTAGCGGAAAAGCATTTAGATGAAATCAATAATTTCGCGGCACGTTCGGTGTATGTTTTCGCAACGGGAAGCACATTGGAAGAAGCCCTGGAATTGAATGAAAAGATATATTCTCAATTAATAGAACAATCCGGCATTGGTAATGTGAAAAAAATAAATTCTATCAGTGCTTTGTTCCCTTCCGAAAAAATGCAAAAAGAACAATTAGCAATTTGGAACGGGATTGTTAAGCCATCTGTAAAAGATAGTTTACAAAAAAGGATCGTAAGGTACGGGGCGGAATTAAAATTCAAACCGGACGCTTTTGCTTCTTTCTTTGAGTTGTTAAATAAGAATTACTCGGGAATTGATAAGGCTGATCGTGACACATTACGTAAAATACTTTTAAAAGATTGGACAGCCAATGTGAATGGTAAACCCAGTATTGTCACACATGTAAAAGTGGATGCTGATAAACGGGATCGGATCTATCACATGTTTGCCGATAACGAAAACATTGTTGTATTTGATAAGCAGCATTTAACTTCTCAATTCGTTGATGTGATCAGCTCAGATTTCTCCACTATTCTCTGGATCACTTCCATCCTTGTTTTTGGTTTCATGCTTGTTTCTCACGGACGGATCGAAATGGCAGTGATCAATTTTTTGCCGATGTTCATTTCATGGTTATGGATCCTTGGTTTCATGGGGATCTTCGGAATTAAATTCAATGTGATCAACATCATCATCTCCACTTTTATTTTTGGATTAGGGGATGATTATTCCATTTTTATCATGGATGGATTAACAAATGAGTATAAATATGGAAAGAAAAACTTAGGAAGCTACAAGACATCCATTTTGCTTTCTGCTCTGACAACAATTATCGGAATAGGAGTAATGATCTTCGCCAAACATCCCGCTCTTCAATCTATCGCTGTGATCGCAATTTTAGGAATGTTCTGTGTAGTGTTCGTTTCATTTATAGTTCAGCCTTTGATCTTTAACTGGATGGTCTTAAACCGGAAGTATCGCGGTCTGCAGCCTTACACAGCAAAATATTTATTGATCACAATTATCGGGTTCATTGCTTTTGTAATTTGTTCTTTACTTCTCACTATAATTGGTTTGTTGATCATTGTATTGTATCCTGCAGGAAAAAAGAAAAAGAAGCTGGCATTCCATTACGTGATAGCCTATGCATTCAGATTTTTCCTGGCTGCTTTCTTTAACGTAAAGAAAAGGATCGTGAACGAACATAAAGAAGACTTTTCGAAACCCGCGCTTATCATAGCGAATCATCAATCGCACATTGATCTTGCTTTAACTTTGCAACTGCATCCGAAGATAATAGTATTCACAAATGATTGGGTGTACAACAATTTTTTTTATGGTTGGATCGTCAAGATGGCAGATTATTATCCGGCGTCCCAGGGTGCTGAAAATGCCTTTCCAAAATTGGAAGCATTGATCGCAGATGGCTATTCCATTTTAATTTTTCCGGAAGGAACAAGAAGTATAACTGGAGATATAGGCCGGTTTCATAAAGGCGCATTCTTAGCCGCTGAAAAATTAGGTTTAGATATTTTACCTGTATTGATCCACGGTGCAGGCGATGCGGTAACAAAGAATGACTTTCATTTTAAAGATGGAGCTTTAACTGTTAAATATTTACCAAGAATAAAACACGGCGAAACAAAATTCGGAGCAACCTACCAGGAAAGAACAAAAGCCATTTGTCGTTACATGCGTGATGAATATGAAATAATGCGTGATGAATTTGAGCCAACAAAATACTGGCGTTCTAAACTGATAAACAATTACATCTATAAGGGCCCGCTGATAGAATGGTATTGCAGGGTAAAAACAGCCATGGAAGGCAATTATGCTTTATTTGAAAGCCTGATGCCGAAAAAAGGAAAGATAGTTGATGTAGGCTGTGGTTACGGTTTTCTCCCTTACATGTTATTATTTAAAAGCAGGCACCGTGAGATCTTAGGTTTGGATTATGATGAAGAAAAGATAGAGGTGGCTCAGAATTGCGCTAGTAAACGTTCGAATATAAATTTCGAAGCAGCTGATGCTACAACCTATGAATTTCCAAACGCGGACGGTTTTATCATTAGCGATGTATTACATTATTTAAAGCCGGATCAGCAGGTTCAAGTGATCGAGAACCTCGCGAGAAAAATAAATAAGAAGGGAGTTCTTGTGATCCGCGATGCAGATGCCGACAAAAAAGCAAGACAGGCAGGAACAGCTTACACGGAATTTATTAGTACTACAGTTTCCGGGTTCAATAAAACAGACGAGTCGGGCTTGCATTTTGTCAGCGGAAAACTGATTAAGGATACGCTTGCGAAATTCCCTAATTTGGTTGTAGAAACCTTAGATACTACAAAGCTGACTTCCAACATAATTTACGTGGTGAGGAACCCGTAATCGGTTAATAATTTCCCCTTTTATTTCCCAATAAAATTGCCTTAATTTAAGATTTGTAATCTATTGGTAAAATTATGGCAAAAACTAAGTCTTTATTGAACGACAGGTCTTTAAAATTCTTAAAGGAATATTTGAATAACGCTTCACCTACAGGATTTGAAGCGTCCGGGCAAAAACTGTGGTTGAATTACATAAAACCATATATCGATGAACATTTCGTGGATACCTATGGAACTGTTGTAGGAGTTATTAATCCTAAAGCTCCGTATAAGGTGGTGATCGAGGCACATGCTGATGAGATCAGCTGGTTCGTTCATTATATCACAAAAGATGGGTTTATTTATTTACGCAGAAACGGGGGAAGTGATCACCAGATAGCCCCTTCCAAACGCGTTAATATTCATACAGAAAAAGGAATTGTGAAAGGTGTTTTCGGCTGGCCTGCTATTCACGTTCGCGATGCTTCAAAGGAAGAAGCTCCAAGTTTGAAAAATATTTTCTTAGATATTGGTTGTAATTCTGATAAAGAAGTTGCTGCATTAGGAGTTCATGTAGGTTGTGTGATCACTTACGAAGATGAGTTGATGGAATTGAACAACCGTTATTACACCGGCCGTGCATTAGATAACCGAATCGGTGGTTTCATGATCGCAGAAGTAGCGAGAATGCTGAAAGAGAAAAAGGACAAATTACCGTTTGGATTATACATTGTGAATGCTGTCCAGGAAGAAGTTGGATTGAATGGTGCCCAAATGATCGCGAGAAAAATAAATCCGGATGTTGCTATTGTTACTGATGTTTGTCATTGCACACAGTCGCCAATGATGAACAAGATCACAAGCGGCGACCAGGCTTGCGGAAAGGGCCCTGTTCTAAGCTATGCACCGGCGGTACAAAATAATTTATTGAAATTGGTCATTGAAACCGCTAAGAAAAATAAGATCGCATTTCAGCGACAGGCTGCTTCGCGTGCAACCGGAACGGATACCGATGCTTTTGCTTATAGCACAGATGGAATTGCTTCAGTTCTGATTTCGTTGCCGTTGCGTTATATGCATACAACTGTTGAGAGCGTACACAAACAAGATGTGGAAGATGTGATCAAATTAATGTATCACTCCCTTAAGGCAATTAAGAATAATCACGATTTCCGTTACCTTAAATAATTCGTAATTCTAAATGGCGATACTTGGTTCTATAATTAAACGTGCAATTGATCTGAGGGGAAGGATTCCACAAAGAAGAAGTACGTATAAACGTCAGATAAAGGAGTTGCGGAAACTATTGTTAAAGGCACAAAATACTGCATTCGGACAGGAATACCAGTTCGATAAAATGTTATTGGAGGCCGATCCTATTTCTGCTTTTCAAAAGACTGTTCCTGTTTTTGACTACCAAAGCATGTACGATAAATGGTGGAAGCGTTCTTTGAATGGGGAAGCATATATAACCTGGCCGGGCACAATAAAATATTTTGCCTTAAGTTCAGGAACATCAGAACAAGCGAGCAAGCATATTCCTGTAACTAAGGAAATGATCAAATCCATCCAGCGCGGAACGCTGAAACAAATTCTCTCTACAGTACATTATGATCTGCCGAAGGAAATTTACGAGAAGCGCATTTTAATGGTAGGAGGCAGCACGAATTTAAATTTCAATGGTAAGTACTATTCAGGAGATTTGAGCGGTATCACTACGGGAACACAACCGAAGTGGTTCCAGAATTTCACTTTACCGGGAAAGCAGATCAGGAATATTTCTAATTGGGAAGACAAGCTGCATGATATTGTTGTAAATGCAAAGAGTTGGGATGTTGGTTTTATTTGCGGGGTGCCTGCATGGATCCAGATCCTGTTTGAACGTATCATCAAACATTATAATGTAAAAACGGTTCATGATGTATGGCCTAACCTGAGAATATTTGTTCATGGCGGAGTAGCAATTACACCGTACAAATCAAGTTTGGAAAAATTAACTGCATTCCCTCTTATCTATTGTGATACCTATATGGCCTCTGAAGGTTTCTTTGCATACCAGGAAAGACCAAACGAAGAGCAGGGAATGAAATTGTTGTACGATAATAAAGTATTCTTCGAATTCATCCCTTTCACTGAAGAATTTTTTGATAATGATGGTAATTTAAAAAGTGCGCATCCGTCTGTTTTAGATATCAGTGAAGTGAAATTGGACCAGGAATATGTTATTGTTATTACCAATTGTGCCGGAGCATGGAGATATATTGTTGGGGATACGATCAGATTTACAGACCTGCGCCGTTGTGAGATCATTGTAACAGGCCGCACGAAACACTTCTTAAGTATGTGTGGCGAGCACCTGTCGGTAGATAATATGAATCGTGCAATTAAATTAACTGCTGATGAATTAGGGATAGAGATCAATGAATTTTGCGTGGCGGGCGTTCCATATGAAAACCTGTTTGCCCACCATTGGTATGTAGGAGTAGATAAAATGGTGGATGAAAAAATACTGAGAGAGAAGATCGATAAACATTTGAAAGAGTTGAATGATGATTATAAAGTAGAAAGAACTGCAGCTCTTAAAGAAATTATAATTACTGCTTTACCTGATGAAACGTTCCTCGGATTTTTAGCATCAAAAAATAAATTAGGCTCACAGCATAAATTTCCCCGTGTCGTTAAAGGAAAGATCTACGATGAATGGTTAGCGTTTTTAGAGAATAACAAGAACTAGTTGATATTAAGTTTAATATATTCTACTATAATAATTGTGTTGCTGCTCACATTTTCTTTTGGGCCGGCTTTTTTCGCATTGATCAATACAGGTATAAAGCATGATTATAAACACGGTGCTGTACTTGCAGGCGGAGTTGTATTAAGTGATCTGTTCGTTTGCCTGATCGTGATCTTCAGTGTCCATTTCGGAGCTATTAATTTTTTGCAGGATGAGAAGAACCAACGCTTTGCAGGTATTGTTGCAGGAATAATTCTATGCGTGTTCGGTGCATTTCATTACAGGAAACCAATAAAGAGGTCTGAAGAAAATATCGAGATCAAAGCACCTTCTGATATAAAACTCCTGTTAAAAGGTTTTTTCCTTAATCTTTTTAATCCGGCAGTCTGGTTCCTGTGGTTAGGGAATGTGACCGGTGTTGGTAAATCATTTAATTACTCAGTTGTAAAAATGATCATTTATTTTTCTATTGTACTGGGATTGGTCTTTACAGTAGAATTATTCAAAATATTCCTGGCCGGGAAGATCAAAAAATTCCTTACCGACAAGACCATGCATTTAATAAACATAATTACAGGCACTTTATTAATTATTTTTGGTGTAGTATTGATCTATAATCACTTTTTTCACGAATGAGCGAAGACAAATTTACGGAGCTAAGAAAAAAACTGGACGAAACCCAAACGTACCCTACGGTGTATATGTTCAAATTCATAATGGATGCAGAACACCGTAAAATTGCATTGATTGAAAATCTGTTCAGCGAAAATGCGGAGATCTATACAAAAGAAAGCGATAAAGGAAAATACATCAGTATCACGATTAAAGAAGTGATGATGAGCACTGATGAGATCATTACTATTTATAAGAAGGCTTCTGAAATAAAAGGTGTAATGCAGTTGTAATGAGCGTTCATTCCATTTCAAATGATAAAATTTCTATTACCGTTAATTCTTTAGGGGCGGAGTTAACCTCCCTCAAAAGTGATGGTAAGGAATTTGTATGGCAGTCTGATAAAGCAGTTTGGGCCCGTTATGCGCCTGTTCTGTTTCCTATCGTGGGAAAACTGAAGAATGATCATTTTGTTCATGATAATTCAACTTACAGTCTTTTACAACATGGCTTTGCGCGTGATACTGATTTCACTTTAACCGGACAAGCAAAAAACAGCCTTGAATTTGAGCTGGCTGCTGATGAGAATACATTAAAGATCTATCCGTTTCATTTTTCTTTACGAATCGCATATGAACTGAATGAAAATACACTCACTATTAAATATAAGGTCTATAATCCCGATAGCAAAAACTTGTTGTTCAGTATTGGAGCACACCCGGGGTTTAGTTGCAAAAGTCTGAATGAGTGTTATTTGGAATTTGAGAACAAGAATGAATTGGTTGCAGAAAAATTGGTGGATGGTTTGTTAAATGGTGATACCTACATGGTAAAATTGGACAGTGGCTGTTTACAATTGAATACAAACCTTTTCGATAATGACGCTTTAGTATTCAAGAACTCTCAAGTGGAAAAAGTAGCACTTTGTTCTAAAGCTTCAGGATTGAGACTAATTATGCATTGCAGGAACTGGCCTTATTTCGGGATCTGGTCAAAGAAAGGTTCAGATGCTTTTGTTTGCCTTGAGCCATGGTATGGCATTGCTGATCCGGTAAAAGCTTCCGGTAAATTAGCCGGTAAAGAAGGTATCATAAACCTTGAGCCCTATAAAACTTTCGAGGCGGAATTCAGTCTTGAAATAGGAATCTAAGAAACTAAAAGGTTTAGATTTTATTAAATGAATTTAGACTTTTTTGTTCCAAAAAATACTGTACTTTTAATGTAGTATTCCAATCCGTGTACTTAAGCCCTAAGTTTACTGTTCTGATAAATTTGTAATGATTGATGAAAAGCGATAAGGCGAAAATATCGAAATTAAAAGCTGAGATCAAAAGCTTAAGGGAAGAGAACAAGGCACTCAAAAAGACTTCAGTAAATAAAGACTCAAAACCCAAGGTAAAGTCGCCGGCACCTTTTGCTCAAATATTTAAGAAAGCTGAAGAAACTGTCGGGAATTATTTCAATGGTCTTAAATTCTCGCCATCAAAAGGAACAATTGAGATCAACGAAGAACGTTATGTATTAGTTCGGGCTTCAGCTTTATCATACGACTTTTTAAATTCCTTTATCCAATTGTATGGTGATCGCGGTGAAGATGAAGCGATCAATATTGCTAAAAATATTTTATTCGACATTGCGCACGTTATTGGCCTGGAAGATGCACGGAACTTCCACAAGAAAATGAAATTGAAAGATCCGATCAGCAAACTATCGGCAGGGCCAATCCACTTTGCTTATTCCGGTTGGGCATTCGTTGATATTTTACCGGAGAGTAAACCGAGCCCGGATGAGAATTACTACTTAAAATACAAACACCCTTTTTCTTTTGAAGCAGACAGTTGGTTACGTGCCGGAAAAAAATCGAAGGTGCCGGTTTGTATCATGAATTCAGGTTATTCGAGCGGTTGGTGCGAGGAAAGTTTTGGGATCCCCTTGACTGCAGTCGAGATCTCTTGCCGTGCCAAAGGTGATAAGCATTGTATGTTTATCATGGCACCTCCTAATAAGATCGGCCAATATTTAAAACTGGATAAGAAAAAACACGCTGACCTTTCTGTTACAATTCCGTCATTCCTGGAGCGAAAAAATATTGAAGAGAAAATAAAAGCGTCTCTTACCGAAAAAGAGGTTTTAGTAAAAGAGGTTCATCACCGTGTTAAAAATAACCTGCAGATCGTTTCCAGTTTATTGAGTTTGCAGGCTGATAGTATTAATGATAAGCAAGCACGTGATAAATATTTGGAAAGTATCAGCCGTATAAAAACAATGGCGATCATTCACGAGCAATTGTACCGCGCGAAGAACCTTTCAAAGATCAATGCAGAGGAATATTTCTCAGAATTGGTAAGATTTATTTCTGAAACTTATAACGTAAATAAAAAGGTAAGAGTAAATTTGAAAATAAAGGTCAAGGATAAATTAATTGATATCGATACAGCTATTCCTTGCGGGATCATCATCAACGAATTATTATCGAATGCTTTTAAATATGCCTTTCCTGACAACAGGGCGGGCGAGATAAATGTTGAACTCCGTTCAGTTGTGAATCCAAATCACAAATGCAGGCTGATCGTTTCTGACAATGGAGTTGGTATAAAAGGGAAGATCAATTTTAAAAATCCTGAGACCCTGGGATTACAGCTTATCAATTCACTAGCTGAGCAACTGGATGCTAAATTAGACGTGAAGCGCGATAAAGGAACTTGTTTTACGATCTTCTTTTAACTATTCCACGAGATTTTTTACAGGGGTACAAACACCATTCTCACAAACGTAACATTTCAATCTGTCGTTAAAGATGTAAGGTTTGTAAATAGATTTTCCTAAAAGCATCCTTAAACATTCCTGTACCCCTTCAATTATGCTTGGGTGAGGATGCATCATTTCGGCTAATTCGCGTATCCCCTGATTGGTATGAATTAAATAAGCAACACCTTGAATAGAACTGCTGGCATGTTCTCCGACAACACGCATTCCTAAAATGCGCATGCCACTATCGTTTGTAACTATAATTTTAAAGAAGCCTTTTGTTTTTCTCATGGCAATAGCACGGGCGTTGATGCTGTAATCCAGTTTCACAACTTTATGAGGAATGTTTTTTGATGCCAGTTCCTGTTCACTCATGCCAACTGCAGCCACTTCAGGATTTAAGAACATGATCGTAGAAATATTTTTGTAAGTGAGCGGTTTAATGGTAGGACCAAACATTCTTACAACAGCATGTCTTGCTTCGCGTTCGCCAACATTCACTAAAGCAATTTCAGTGGTTGCATCACCTGCAACATATATATTGCTGATATTAGTTTGAGTATCGTCATCCCAAATACTGCCGCGTTCATTTAGTTTTACACCAACGTTTTCCAGTCCCATATTCTCAACGTTCGCAACACGGCCAATAGACACTAAAGCTTTCTCTACATTGATAACCTCTTTTCTTCCGTCCTTATATTCTAATTCGTACTCGACTTCTTTTCCTTTAATATCCATTCGCTTCAAAGAAGCGCCGCTATGAACAGTTGCACCATGTGAAATAAGACTATCTGTTACAACTTTGGCCACATCCTCATCTTCAAAAGGTAAAATTCGATCGGCCTTATCAATTAAATAAACTTTTGTCTGCCCAAGATTAGAAAATATAGTCGCAAATTCACAACCAATAACACCGGCGCCTAAAACCACAATGCTTTTCGGAATCTCTTTTAAATTTTTTATTCCATCGCTGGTGATAATTGTTTTTTCATCGACTGTAATATTATTCGGAATTCTTGGCCGGCTTCCTGTTGCAAGTAAAATATTATCAGTGGTGAATTTTTTTATTGATCCGTCATCCTTTGTAACCTGTACTGTATTTTTATCAAGAAGGAAAGCGTGTCCTTTTTCGTAATAAAATAAACGGTGCGAAGAATTTTGTAATAATTGCGAATGAACCGTCATTTGTGTTTTGCGTTCGAAGACAGCTTCATTCACTGTTCTTTCCATTTCATGGAAGTTCACCTTAAAATCAGGGACCATTTCGCGGATAGAAGACACCTTCATAGAATACTCCCACAAAGTTTTTGAAGTAAGAACGCCATCATAAACCCCGGCACCGCCAATTTTCTTCTTTTCAATCAAAAGCACCTTTTTTCCAAAATCAACAGCACGCATTGCACCTGCATACCCGCTTGGGCCGCCACCAATAACTATAAGATCGAAATGTTCCATACTATTTAACAAAGATATCGGTTCAGATCAAAAAACTAATATTTATTGTAAAATACTGAATATCAATATAATATATAATTTCAAAATTCATAGTATTTTCCTATTTTTGCACCCCTATATTCTATTTATTATGAACGAAAATGTAATTTATTTAATTCCTGTTTTAGGAATCATCGGATTGATCGTAATGGCAATAAAATCGGCTTGGGTTGGAAAACAAGATGCCGGTGATGCCAAAATGCAAGAATTGGCAAGCTACATTGCTGCCGGAGCTATGGCTTTCTTAAAAGCTGAGTGGAAAGTGCTAAGTATATTCGTGGTATTTGCCGCAGCTTTATTAGCATATTCAGGGACAGTGCATGAAGTTAACGGACAAGAGATCCACTCGAGCTGGATCATTTCCATTTCCTTTATTATAGGTGCGGTATTTTCTGCAACTGCGGGATATATCGGTATGAAAGTAGCAACTAAAGCTAACGTTCGTACTACACAAGCTGCACGTACAAGTTTAAAACAAGCATTAAAAGTTTCTTTTACAGGTGGAACGGTTATGGGCTTAGGTGTTGCCGGTTTAGCCGTATTAGGTTTAGGTGGTTTATTCATCGCGTTCTTAGCGATCTTCGGTGATCTTGGTGAGAACACAGTAAAAACATCAATCGAAGTTTTAACAGGATTTTCTTTAGGCGCTGAATCTATCGCGTTATTTGCGCGTGTTGGTGGAGGTATATATACAAAAGCTGCTGACGTTGGTGCCGACTTAGTTGGTAAAGTTGAAGCGGGTATTCCTGAAGACGACGTTCGTAACCCTGCAACTATTGCCGATAACGTAGGTGATAACGTAGGTGACGTAGCAGGTATGGGTGCCGACTTATTTGGTTCATACGTTGCTACAATTTTAGCTACAATGGTATTAGGACAAGAAATTGTTTTGAAAGATACTTTCGGTGGCATGTCCCCGATCTTATTACCAATGGTAATTTGTGGCCTTGGCATTATATTCTCAATCGTAGGTACATGGTTCGTTACTATTAAAGATGAAAAATCAAATGTTCAGAATGCATTGAACATGGGTAACTGGTCATCCATGATCTTAACTGTTATCGCTTCATATTTTGTTGTGAACTGGATGCTGCCTGATGGTGATATTTTCTTACGCGATACAAAATTCACTAAAACGGGTGTATTCCTTGCGATCTTAGTTGGTACTGTTGTAGGTGCTATCATGAGTATCGTTACAGAATATTATACAGCAATGGGTAAAAAACCGGTTCTTTCTATCATTCAACAATCTTCAACAGGTCATGCCACAAATATCATCGGTGGTTTATCAGTAGGTATGAAATCAACTGTTATTCCAATTCTAACTTTAGCAGGCGGTATCATGGGTTCATATTATTTTGCAGGATTATATGGTGTGGCGATCGCTGCGGCAGGTATGATGGCAACTACTGCAATGCAATTAGCAATTGATGCTTTCGGTCCGATAGCTGATAACGCAGGTGGTATCGCAGAGATGAGTCAGTTACCTCCGGAAGTTCGTGAGCGTACAGATAATTTAGATGCAGTAGGTAACACAACAGCAGCAACCGGAAAAGGTTTTGCTATCGCTTCTGCAGCTTTAACTTCATTAGCATTATTTGCAGCATTCGTTGGTATCGCAGGTATCAATGCAATTGATATTTATAAAGCACCTGTATTAGCAGGTTTATTTGTGGGAGGTATGATCCCATTCATTTTCTCAGCATTGTGTATACAGGCAGTTGGTAAAGCTGCAATGGACATGGTACAGGAAGTTCGCCGCCAGTTCCGCGAGATTCCGGGGATCATGGAATATAAAGCAAAACCCGAATACGAGAAGTGTGTTGCGATCTCTACTAAAGCTTCTATCCGCGAAATGATGATGCCGGGTGCAATTGCTTTAATTACCCCGGTTATCGTTGGATTTATTTTCGGCCCTGAAGTATTAGGTGGCTTATTAGCAGGTGTTACTGTATCAGGTGTGTTAATGGGAATTTTCCAGTCTAACGCGGGTGGTGCATGGGATAACGCTAAAAAATCATTCGAAAAAGGTGTTTTAATTAACGGCGAGATGTTCTATAAAAAATCGGAGCCGCACAAAGCATCAGTGACAGGTGATACAGTTGGTGATCCTTTTAAAGATACATCAGGCCCTTCAATGAATATCTTAATTAAATTAATGTCTATCGTTTCTTTAGTTATCGCTCCATACATTAACGGTATCGGTTCATGTTCTGATGATGAGTGTTGCAAAGAAGGTGGTATGGTAACTGAAGAAGTTATTAAGTGTAACATCAACGGGCAAGAATACACTTGCACAAGCAAAGAACAATGCGACAGCATTATGAACGCTAACGTTAAAGATATTGCAGAAGTAAAAGGAAACTTTAAAGTTGACGGCGCTCACAGTTCTGTTGTATTCGCTACAAAGCACATTGTAACTTATACACGTGGTTCAATTAATGTAGACAGTGGTTTCGTTAATTTGGATGCAGCTACAGGACCTAAAGTTCTTGTTGTAATGGATATGACAACTTTGAATACACAGAACAAAATGCGTGATGAGCATTTAAGCAATGCTGATTTCTTTGATGTGGCTAAATTCAAAACAGCAGTATTTGAAGCGTCTTCAATCGAAAAGAACCCGGAGCCGGGTAAATACGCTTATACAGCTAAAGGGCAATTAACTTTACATGGTGTAACCAAGCCTCTTGATCTTAAATTCAATTACATTGGTATTTCAAATCAGGAATGGGAAGGTAAGAAAGTGGATGTTGCAGGTTTTGATGGCGAGGCCAAAATCAATACTTCTGATTTCGGAATGGGTAAAGATGGCTCTGAAGTAACCATCGAATTTACATTAGAAGCAGGACAGGATAAAAATTAATAGTTTGTAAAATGTTTTAAAAAGCCTCTCGTGTGAAACGGGAGGCTTTTTTAGTTTCTATGCATTTCCTGTTTTTGAGCATGGATGTAGTTTTGTATATCCGTAACAAGTTCTTCACCCCAAAGTTTAACGGCTGAATTGTTATGACATTGATAATAGCATTCAAGGATAAACCCATCGGCCTGTTCTTTATTAAAAAGATACCTTTTGGCGCATGCTCCCATTATACCGCCCCTATTGATGATTCGCTCAAGTATTTGGTTTGATTCCACAGATTTAACTGCACTGATATTTAGAACAAATGTACTATAAAATATTACACTATGAAACAATATTTGGGGCAACAATAAACGCTTCGTTATAAGCCTTCACTTACCTTTGGTTTATGGCTATCCATATTGGCAAAAAAATAAAGGAAGAGGTACAGCAAAAAGGGATTTCTGTTAGTGCTTTTGCCAAAAAGATCAATAGAAGCAGGAACGTAGTGTATGATATTTTTGAACGTGAAAGTATTGATACGGATTTATTGAATAAAATAAGTAAAGTTCTTAGCTGTGATTTCTTTTCTGTTTATTCATCCCAAAAAGAATATAATACAGATGCCGTAAAAAGCTTTCATATTCATGAAAATTCCCCGGGTTATGGTAAACTAGCGGAGGACATTAAAATTCTTCAGCAGCAAAACCAGGCACTTATCAATGAAGTGGCCTATCTTAAAAAGATCATTGCTTTATTAGAAAACAAGAAGAAAAAGTAATTCAGGTATTTTATAGCTGTTTACACCTTTAAGTATTAATTTATAGGGCAAATCAGTATATTTAGGTGAGTGAATATCTTCCAAAAAATAATTCTTCTTTTGTGGCTAACTGTTTCTTCGGTTTGTTATTCCCAAATTAATATACTTGCAGACGACCTGTATTATAACGGCAAAAGAATGGATTCGCTTGAAAGACGGTCAAAGCTTTCAGGGATCAAAAATGCAGTAAAGACAATTGAAGATAAATATTTCTATAAACTCTCAGAAGCAGCCGTTTTAAATACCGAAAACAATTTCAAAGAGTCGGTCGCTCTTTACTATGAAGCTATTAATATAGCCGAAGAATTAAAGAATGATAGTTTGAAAGGTGTTGCCTTTGGAAAACTGGGGGCAACTTATCTTACAAAGGATATTCTTCCGAAAGCACTTATTAATATTAACCAGGCCATCAAGTTCATGCCGGAACACAACACGGATTCTAACTACGTAAATCTTCACGTCAAAAAAGCGATCATCTTTTCTTACCTGAGTTTAACAAAGGATTACAGAAACACGTCAGGTTGGCTTCTAAGTGCCGCAACGAAGCAACCCAGCCGTATTCTTGAAGGTAATATTTATAATATTGTTGGAAATTGTTTCCTTGAGTTGAACCAACCTGATTCGGCGATCTATTATTTTGAAAAAAGCAGGGTCTTAAGAGAACGGATACAAAATCTGCAATGGATTGGGCAATCTTACAATAATATCGGTACGGCTTATTTTAATCAAAATAAATTCACGCCGGCTTTGAAATATTTTGAGCAAGGCCTGATGTGGCGATTGAAAGGGAAAGCTGGTTTTGGCGGGGTGATCGAATCTTATGTTAACATTGGAAAAACGTATTACAAATTAAAGAATAATTCGCTCGCTGAAAGTTATCTGAATAAATCATTTGCTTTAGCGGATAGCGTCGGACATTTAAAACTCAAATATCTTTCGGCCCAGTTTTTAAAAGATATTTATAAAGAAAAGGGGGATCTTAAAAGGGCCATGGACTACCAGGATCTGTATTACGCAGCGAATGATAGTATGTATAGTGGAAAAAAGAAAGATGAGCTGGCGAATTTAGCGCTCGACTTTGATACAGATCAAAAATTAAGACAGGATAGTACCAAGCGTGTACAGGCTGAACTTGCCTTCCTGTTTGAACAGGAAAAACACGAAGCAATTTCTAAGCGGACAACCATCATTATCGCTTTGCTGGCTTTATTTTTAACAGTGGTAGCTTTCTTTGCCTATTCTTTCTTTAAAAGCAATAAGGAAAAACAGAAGCAAAATGAGCTGATAACCAGTCAGCATAATTTGCTTCAACAAAAACAAATAGAGATAAATGATAGTATCAATTACGCCAAAAATATTCAAAACGCCTTGTTACCGTCAGCAGGAATCTTCAAAGAAAAATGTAAAGAGCATTTTATTTTATTTCAGCCTAAGGATGTTGTAAGTGGTGATTTTTACTGGGCTTCTGAGGTAAAAGAGGATAAGAACGACCTGTTCATATACATAACAGCTGATTGCACAGGTCATGGTGTGCCGGGTGCTTTTATGAGTCTGATTTCGATCTCATTTTTAAATGAGATCATTAATGAAGAGAAGATCGTTGATCCTGCTGAGATACTAAATACATTAAGAAGAAGGATTATTCAAACCCTTAGCCAAAAAGAAAGTGGTCATCGCCAGGACGGATTGGATTGCGTGGTTTGCGTATTGGACAGAAAGGCTAATAAATTGAGTTATGCCGGCGCTAACAATAAATTATATCTCTCAAGAGCTGAAACTTTAACAGAATATAAGACAGATAAGATGCCTGTTGGTAAAAGCCCTCACGAGAATACGCTTTTCACAAAAAGTGTTTTACAGTTAAAAGAGAAGGATATAATTTATACTTTTACCGACGGCTATCCGGATCAATTCGGCGGGCCGACGAATAAAAAGTTGAAAGCAAAGAACGTTCAGAAAAAAATTGCTTCGATAGTACATAGGCCCTTAACTGAACAGAAGAGTGAACTGGAAAGGTTCTTTGAAGAATGGAAAGGGCCTTACGAACAGATCGATGACGTTACATTTATTGCAATAAAACTATAAAATGGATAAAGCAAAGTTTTTAAAAGAAGATTACATCCAGCTCCTTAAGAAATTAAAGGGTAATGAGAAAGGTAATTTCGGGAAGTTATCGCCGCAGGGAATGATAGAACACATGAGCGATAGTTTCGGAAATGCTTACGGAAGAATTCATCAACCGTTGCATACCAAGGAAGAAATGGTTCCTCGTTTCCGTGATTTTGCTTTAAGCGATAAACCATTTAAAGAAAATACACCAAATGCTTATATGAGCGAACAGCCGGATCCTTTACGTCATGCAAGCATTCCGGCCGCAATTGCTGAATTGGAAGGGGAAATAAAAGCATTCTTCGATTTTTATAATTCAAATCCGGGTACAAAAAAATTGAATCCTTTCTTCGGTGAGTTTAGTTATGAAGACTGGTTACATTTATTACACAAGCACGCTAGTCATCATTTGAAACAGTTTAATTTAATATAAAACCAAGAGTCCTGCTGACCAAAGTCAGCATCTCTTTTAGATTCCGCCAAAGGCGGAATGACGGAAAGCAAACATGGAGAACAACGATACATTAATATTCGGTATGCGGGCGGTGATCGAAGCTATTGAAGCGGATAAAGCCATTGATAAAATTCTTCTTCAAAAAGGGTTATCTAACGAATTATATAATCAATTACGTAAAGCTTTAGCAGGAAAAGATATTCCTTTTCAATTTGTCCCACCCGAAAAATTAAAACGTTTAACCGATAACAAAAATCACCAGGGGGTTGTTGCTTACATTGCAGAAGTTGTTTATTCTGATACTGAAGAGTTATTAGCGCGTGTATTTGAAAAAGGAAAAACCCCTCTTGTTCTAATATTGGATCGTATCACCGATGTGCGCAATTTCGGAGCTATCGCCAGAAGTGCAGAGTGTGCAGGCGTTGATTTTATTATTATTCCAAGTCGTGGTGCCGCTCAAATTAACGGAGATGCCATTAAAACAAGTGCCGGGGCTTTACATCGTTTACCGGTTTGCAGGGAAGAGAATTTAAAAACTACAATTGAGTATTTAAAAGAATACGGATTACAAATTGTGGCTTGTCACGAAAAAACCGAAACTTCAGTTTACCAGGCAGACTTCAAAAAACCTACTGCCATCATTATGGGAAGCGAAGAGAACGGCATCAGCGGTGAGTATATTAAACGCAGTGATGTCCAGGTGAAAATTCCTATGTCGGGCAATATCGCTTCATTAAATGTTTCTGTGGCAACGGGAATTGTTTTGTTTGAAGTAGTTCATCAACGTATGTAATTTGGTATTCGCGCGAAAAATAGCAAAGGATCTTCTCGACTTTATAGGGTACTCCAATTTATTCCTGGCTTTAGCCGTTTTCTGTTCAACTATACAGGGCGGGTTTATTTTTAAAGAAGCGGCTGACCCGTCTGTTTCTTTTTCACTCTTAAATTTCGTAGCCGCATTTTGTTTATATAACCTTCAAAGGATATTTCAAAGTTCTATGCCAACAACCGATACTCGTTTAGTATGGTACAGGCGGAATAAAAAATGGATCTTTACGATAGGTATTCTGATAGCGATTGGTTTCACAGAAACAGCCTGGAATATTTTTATCACCTATAAGCAAGGGATCTTTGTGTATTGTATTTGTGCTTTGTTGAGCCTATTTTATTTTTTACCACCGCTTAATTTAAGGAGGATCGCCGGGATAAAACAATTTTATATCGCTTTGATCTGGGTTTTGGTTTGTATAGTAATTCCATTCATGTTCGAGGAAGAACATTTTACCGGAGCTATGTATTTTAAAAAAGACCAGATCTTATATATCATTTCTCAATTTTGTTTTATAGCGGCTCTTTGTATTCCTTTTGATATCCGTGATATTAATAAAGACAGGGAAGAAGGAACAAAGTCCTTGCCGGTTATTCTTGGAATAAAACAAAGCAAACTCATCGCTATGGTGTTGATGGTATTTTATTTTGTGATCGCATTTTTTATCGAGACACAGAACTTGCTTTTGGTACGCGGAATTATTTTACCGGTGACTATAGGAGCAATTTATTTCTCAGAACCAAAACGCCATAGGTATTACACCATTTACTTCGTGGAGGGAATAATTATACTTCAGACTATTTTGTTGGCGTATTTATTGTAAATTTAATTAGAATGGAAATTCAAAAAGAACAAGTATCAACAGCTGTTCAACACATTGATACTATTATAGCAGATATTCAACAGCATATTGACAAGGAACAAGATTTTGTCGGATTCATTTTAGTTGCTTTAGGAGTAGAGTTTATTGGTAGTTTTTTCGATTCAAAGGAATTCGATGAGTATGGGCAATCAGAAAATCGATTTAAAAACGGCATGAGACTATTTAAAGAAGATTGGTATAAAACTAGATTAGATTGGATGTTTAAAGAGTTTCGAGGACCGTTAATTCATCAATATAGAACGGGAGATAAAATATTGTTAACTTCTTACTGCAAAAATAAAACTTCATTAAAGGAGCATTTTGTTGTTAAAGAAGGGAAAACAGTGTTTGTCTTGGAAAGATTATTTGAGGGCTTTAAGGAAGCTTCAGATAGCTTTAAAAATCTAGCAAGAAAGCAAAACAGTCTTGATATGAAAAAAGTAAACCAAAATTATATTGGTATTCGTATTATTACTACAACAAATTCGGAACAAACTCATTCATATTCCGTGTCAGGAACTACAGAAACACCTCGAGATATTAAAAACCTTGATTTATATACATATCAACCTTCTAAAAAAGGAAGGAAGAAAAAGTAATGTACTTATAAAACCTCTTTGAATACCTTAATAGTCTGCTCAATATCCACATCCGTATGCGCCTCACTCATAAATCCAACTTCATAGCCTGAAGGACCTAAGTAAATGCCTTTTTCTAAAAGAGGATGATACAGGTCGCGGAAATATTTCATGCTGTCTCCATCAATCTCTTCTGCACTTTGGATTTTTTCTTGTTCAGTGAACGCGATCCAAAAAATGGAGCCAATGGAAAATAGTTGGAAGTTCGTAGTTCGTAGTGCGGAGAGACCCTTAACGAGTTTTTGAGTTTTAGTTTCTAAGTTTTTATAGAAATTTGGTTTCAAACATTCTGACAATTGCGCAATACCTGCACTCATCGCAACGGGATTGCCACTTAATGTTCCTGCCTGATAAACTCCGCCTTCAGGAGAAATATTCTTCATGATCTCTTTGCCGGATGCATAGCAACCAACAGGAAATCCACCGCCGATAATTTTTCCATAAGTAATAATATCCGGTTTAATATTATAATGACCCGCAGCACCTGTGAACCCAATTCGGAAGCCGCTGATCACTTCATCAAAAATTAAAAGCGTGCCGTTCTTCGTGCAAATATCCCTTAGGAATTGTAGGTACTCTTTGTCTTGTAGCAACAAACCATTGTTCGCAGGAATCGGTTCAATAATGATACAAGCAATTTGATTGTTGAATTGAGAGAAGGCTTCTTCTACCGCTTTTTTATTATTCAACGAAACAACAATAGTTTCATTCACAAAACTCTCAGGTACACCTGCTGAAGACGTATTTCCAAATGTCACTAATCCCGAACCGGCCTTTACTAATAAAGAATCACTATGCCCGTGATAGCAACCTTCAAATTTTAAAATTTTATTTCTTCCTGTAAATCCACGAGCTAAACGGATCGCACTCATCACAGCTTCAGTTCCGCTGCTTACAAATCGAATTTTTTCAATAAAAGGATTGTTACTTACAATTAATTCTGCCAATTCATTTTCCAAACGGGTAGGGGCACCAAAAGAGGTTCCGTTACGCATGGTCTTATCAACGGCATTCAAAACATTCTCATTAGCATGCCCTAAAATAAGCGGTCCCCAACTGCAGCAATAGTCGATGTATTCGTTTCCGTCCGCATCCCAAATATGCGAGCCTTTACCTTTATCAATGAATAAAGGGGTACCGCCAACGCTCCTGAAGGCCCTTACAGGTGAATTCACACCTCCGGGAAAGAAGTTCTTTGCTTTTTCGAATAATTGGGTAGAGTTCTTATTGTTCATAGGTCAAATTTAGGGGTAAAAGTATATATTTGTCCTGTAAGAATAAAGCCTTTTTATCCTCTAAAAATGAACTTTCAAAATACCCCCGAATTCGCGAAACAATGCGACGCGAATGATAAGTTAAAAGCATTCCGTTCTAAATTCCATATGCCTCAACATAATGGAAAAGATATGGTCTATTTTACAGGAAATTCACTGGGCTTACAGCCAAAAACAACAAAGTCTTTTATAGAGCAGGAACTTAACGATTGGGCTAAATTCGGAGTAGAAGGACACTTCATGGCTAAAAACCCCTGGATGCCATATCACGAATTCTTAACAGAGAACATGGCAAAGATTGTTGGAGCCTTACCTGAAGAAACCGTGATGATGAACCAACTCACCGTTAATCTTCATTTATTAATGGTGTCCTTTTATCGTCCCACAAAGCAACGTTATAAAATTTTGTGTGAAGCAAAAGCGTTTCCGAGCGATCAGTATGCTTTGCAATCCCAAATAAAATTTCACGGATTAAAGATCGAAGATGCTTTAATTGAAATTGAACCAAGAAAAGGAGAATATACGATACGTCACGAAGATATTTATGAAGCGATAGAAAAGAATAAAAATTCCCTGGCTTTGATCATGATCGGCGGCGTGAATTATTTCAGCGGCCAGGTTTTCGATATGAAAAAAATTGTTGAGGCAGGACATAAAGCAGGAGCAATCGTTGGTTTTGATTTAGCACACGGCGCAGGAAATTTAAAATTACAATTGCACGATTGGAATGTGGATTTCGCTTGCTGGTGCAGTTATAAATATTTGAATAGTGGTCCTGGAAGTGTTGCCGGTGCCTTCGTTCATCAAAAACATTTAAAGAATACTGATTTACCAATGTTCGCAGGTTGGTGGGGACATGATAAGAAAACCCGTTTCCTAATGGATAAAACATTTATTCCGATGGAAACAGCAGAACGTTGGCAAATGAGTAACGCGCCTGTATTTTCAATGGCAGCATGCAGGGCAAGTTTGGAAATTTATGCAGAGGCGGGAATGGATGCCTTGGTTGAAAAAAGTAAAGTATTAACTGCGTATTTAGAATTTATAATTGAAGAGATCAACAAACAAAAGAATAATTGCCTGCAAATAATCACACCAAAAGAAAATCGTGGTTGTCAGATCTCAATTGTCGCGAATGGTTACGGCAAGTCACTTTATAATAAATTAATGGAAAACGGCGTAATACCGGACTGGCGCGAACCCAACGTAATCCGCTGCGCACCTGTGCCTTTATATAACTCTTTTGAGGATGTTTACAGGTTTGGAGAAATACTAAAGTCTTTATTATAGATCTTATTGTTTTACGAATTTAACTGTTGTACTTCCTGAAGTAGTTTCGATTCTCACAAAGTAAACTCCTGCCGCAAGTCCTGATGTCTTTAAAGAATAATTATTAATGCCATCACTTGTATTTTGGAGCGTAGTACTTTCCACCTCTTTACCTTCAGCATTTATGACCTTGAATGTTACATCACCTTTTGTAATATTGAAAAGTTGTATGGTAAGCAGAGCATTTGAAGGATTCGGGAAAACGGATAATATACCGGGCTTAAACGAAAATGGTTTTATATCTGTAGAAGTAGCAGTTCGAGGACATAATGGTGCCTTTATTCCGTAAATACTATTTCGTGGTATCGTTGCTGTGCTTGTGGTTTTCAGGAAACGTTGACCGGTGCTCACATAATATGATTTCACATGAACATAAGAGGATGTTTTAGTATCTAGTGTAGGAATGTGGAACCAATCCGATTGTGTTTTTGTTTTGTTCACATCCATGATTATATAACCATGTTGTGAAAGTTCTACCCATTTGATATGGCTGTTGGAGATCTGTAGTGCAGTCGCTCCGCCCGGAATACTTGAACCGGGAGAAGTAACGCTTGGTGTAACAAATTCAACGCCGGCAGAACCCGCTCCTGTTAAACTATTATAAGTTGAGGTCGGCAGATCACATGCCCATGACGAATGGATATCACCGGTTACAACCACCATGTTCTGGATTCCTTTTCCTAAAACATGATTATAGATTCTATCACGCTCCGCAGGATAACCATCCCATTGATCTCCATTTATTGCAACCCCGAAAAGTTTTACCGGTGCGATCATCACTTGTTGTCCTAAAACTTTCCACTGACAATTTGTAGAATCAAGTTTGTTTTTCAACCATGTCATTTGGGGCCCTCCTATTAACCGGCGATTAGTATCAGCAACAACTGTACCTGTGGTGCCGGCTTGAAGATCACGGCCTGTAACCCTTGTATCCAGCATCATTAATTCAACAAGATTTCCATATTTTATATTTCTGTAGATCTGATACGGATCGGTTGTTCCGGTCTTACGAATTGGTAACCATTCAAAAAAAGCTTTTTGTGCGCACAATTTTCTATCACTCCATAATCCTTCGGTTGCTGTAGTATGGTTTCCCGCACCATTCTTCCAGGCATCGTTCGCTAGTTCATGGTCATCATAAACAATAATGAAAGGAAACTGCTGGTGTAACCTTTGCAGATCATCATCAAGTCTGTACGATGAGTAACGCATCCTGTAATCGGCTATAGAAAGGATTTCTGTCGCAGGAGACCATTGGCGGTTAACAACAGTGTTCGGAGAATATCCTCCCGTTTCGTATTCATAAATATAATCACCCAAAGAAAGGACGGCATCAAAATCCGAACGCTGCAATAGACTATTATAAACATTGAACCAACCGGCTTCAAAATTGGCGCAAGAAACCAAAGCGAAACGTAAGCTGTCAATATTTCCTGAAGGGGCCGTTCTTGTGCGCCCGCGAGGAGAATAATAATTGCCGATCTTAAATTCATAATAGTAGAATGTTCCTGCATTTAATCCGTTTGCATCTACTTTAATAGTAAAATCTTTGCTTGAGTCGGTTAATGCCACTCCTGAGTTTACCACATTGAACATGGCAGTGTCCGTTGCTATCTGCCAATTCACAGTTAATGTTTGAGTTATTTGAGCTGAGTCTGGCGTAACTCTTGTCCAGATAATTACCCTGTCGGTTAAAGGATCACCGGAAGCCACACCATGGTAAAAAGGTTTCAGGCAAGGCTGCAAAGTAACTTTATGTTCTATCGGAACAAATGCATGTTCTTCTAGTTTAATATTCTGTGCGAGCGAAACATTTGCAAAAGTGATGAATAGTAGAATGAGTTTTTTCATGGTTAAAAGGAAAGTCTGAAGTTGTCTCAAACTCTTAACTTCCGTTTTAATTCAGGATTATGAAAACACTAAGTATCAGCGTGAACGGGTAAACTTTAACGCTGGAGTTTAATAAGTTAATGACTTTAATGTTACCGTCAGGTAAACTATTTTTGGAGATTTAAAAAATCTTCGTACATTTGACCCATAATGAAAAAACAATTTGTAAATAATTCATGGTGGTGGTTCTCAACGAAGGTTGTGAACAGCTAAATTATTTATAATTAGTATAGGACTTTTTGAAGCCCGCTGTTCACATAACAGCGGGCTTTTTGTTTGGCTTCAGGCCTCACTCCAACCCTCTTCAAAGGAGAGGGAGAAAAAATAAAAATTAAAGACATGAAATTAAATACATGCATAAAAGAAATCCTTGCCGATACCAAAACACCGGTTTCGCTTTATCTTGCCTTGCGCGATAAATATGCTTCGTCTGTTCTATTAGAAAGTTCCGATTACAATTCGAAAGAAGGACATTATTCGTATATCTGTTTGAAACCGATCGCTTCTTTCTCATTGAATAAGGGAATTATAAGTATAAAAGAAGGAAAGAAAATTGCAGAAACAGGAATTGGTTTCGATGGCCTTGAACTAATCAAACAGTTCAATGCTTTTAAAAATAGTTTTGAAGTTGAAGAAAAAAAATTTCCTTTCTGTACTTCAGGTTTGTTCGGGTATACTTCGTTTGATATTATTAAATACTCTGAAAATGAAAGCTTAAGTACAAACTCAAAAGAAGCCGGGATTCCTGAATTGTTCTATCAGTTCTTCAGCATTATTTTAGTGTTCAATCATCATAATAATTCCCTGCATATTATATCTCACGCAAAAAGCGCAACCGAGAGTGTTAAACAATTGAGCAATGTTGAAGAAGAAATTGAATCACATATCCCATCTTTTCCTTTTTGTACGGTCGGACAAGAAGAAGCTAATATAGAGAATAAAGAATTTAAGGACCTGGTTACTAAAGCTAAGCAACACTGTAAATTAGGAGATGTTTTTCAATTAGTTTTATCCAGAAGATTCAAAACCAAGTTCAAAGGCGATGATTTTAATGTATATCGCGCTTTAAAGAATATTAATCCTTCACCGTATTTATTTTATTTCGATATGGGTGATTTTAGATTGTTCGGTTCTTCTCCTGAAGCACAATTGATCGTTAAGAATAATGTCGCAGAAATTCATCCTATAGCAGGAACTTACAGAAGAAGTGGTAATGATGCAGAAGATCTGCAAAAAGCAAATGCCCTGACAAAAGATGTAAAAGAAAATTCAGAACACGTTATGTTAGTTGATCTGGCAAGAAATGATCTCAGCAAGTATTGCGATAAAGTAGCAGTGACTTCTTTTAAAGAGTTACAATTGTATTCTCATGTGATCCATTTGGTAAGTAACGTTAAAGGGCAATTAAAAAAAGGAATTGATAGTTTTGAAACTTTACTCGGGACTTTTCCGGCAGGAACTTTATCAGGCGCTCCTAAATACAAAGCTTTGCAACTTATTAACGAATATGAACCAGCTGCCAGGGAATTTTATGGCGGATGTGTAGGTTTTATTGGTCTGAATAATTATATCAATCACGCGATAATGATCCGCACTTTTTTAAGCAAAAACAATACATTGTTTTACCAGGCAGGAGCGGGAATTGTCATCTCATCAGATGAGGAAAGTGAGTTGCAGGAGATCAATAATAAGGTCACTGCATTAAGAAAAGCAATAGTTAATGCGCAAAAATTTAATAATATTGCAGAAGCAAATACCGAAGCTCCTGTTTTGGAAAGGGAGATTGCATCATGAAAAAATTATTGATAGTAGATAATTACGACAGTTTTACTTATAACCTGGTCCATTTGGTAGAAAAGGTAAGCGAAATTTCATTTGATGTAGTTCGGAACGATAAAATTTCTATTGAGGGAATAAGTAAATATGATAAGATCCTTTTATCTCCGGGTCCGGGTTTACCAAAAGATGCGGGCATAATGCCTGAACTCCTTAAAAAATATTCTTCTTCAAAATCTATTCTTGGCGTTTGTTTAGGTATGCAAGCCATTGGTGAAGCCTTCAATTCCAAGTTGAAAAATCTCGATACTGTTTTTCATGGTTTGGCAACCCCTATTGATATTACTCAGGATGATCTTATTTTCGAGGGTTGTCCAAAACAATTCAATGTTGGCCGCTATCATTCGTGGGTAGTGGATCAAAATGGTTTAAGTTCTGATCTTGTTGTTACGGCTATTGATGAAAATGATAATATCATGGCGCTAAAACATAAAACTTTAGATGTTCGTGGCGTTCAGTTCCATCCCGAATCTATTCTTTCAGAGCACGGCGAAACTATCATACGCAACTGGCTTAAAGCCTGGTAAAGATTACTTTCTCCAAAATCAAATTAGTACTTACGAATTAACCTTCTCCTTGAGGAGAAGATGTCGCAGATTAAGCTGCGACAAATGAGGTCTTAAAAAAGGTCAAAATGAAAATACTATTAGAAAAATTAAGCACACACGCTAAGCTCTCAGAAAAAGAAGCTTACGAATTTATAGTTGGAATAAGCGAAGAACGTTTCAATACTACACAATTAGTAGCAGCGATGTCGTTTTTAATTAAGCGACCTGTATCAGTTGAAGAATTAACGGGATTCAAAAATGCTCTGTTAGATCTGAGCATAGAAGTTCAACTCGACAAAGATGCAATTGATGTTTGCGGAACCGGTGGTGATCAGAAAAATACGTTTAATATTTCTACTCTCTCAGCAATCGTATTAGCAGCTTCGGGAGTACCTGTTGCGAAGCATGGTAATCACGGAGCGAGTTCTGTTTCCGGTTCTTCCGATATTTTAAAATATTTAGGATATCAATTTAAAACAACTTCGAATGAATTGAATGATGAATTAAAGAAATACAACATGTGTTTTATTCATGCGCCATTGTTTCATCCTACTTTGAAACGCGTTGCGACTCAACGAAAAGAATTAGGTATTCGTACGTTCTTTAATCTATTAGGCCCACTGGTAAATCCGGCAAGAGTAAAACATAAGTACGTCGGTGTTTACAACAAGGAAGTAGGTCGTTTGTATAGTTATGTTTTACAGAATGAGAATTCTAATTACAACATTGTGCATTCTTTAGATGGATATGATGAAATAAGTCTGACCGGGGCATTTAAGACAATTGGTAATGAAGTTGAAAAAGTCCACGAGCCTGTTGACCTGGAATTTGAAACTCTTTTGGAAAAGGAATTGTATGGCGGAAAAACGATTGAAGAAGCGGGCAGAATATTCCTGAATGTTCTCAATAATAAAGCCACAAAAGCCCAGGCAAATGTTGTGATAGTGAATAGTGCGTTCGCTATGCAAACTTACTTTCCAGGCAGATCTATCCACGAATGTATTTCGGAATGTGAAGAAACTATAGTATCAAAAAAAGCAAGTCAATTATTTAAAAACCTTATAACTGAAAATTAAGATGAACACGCTGGACAAAATTCTATCAAACAAAAAAATGGAAGTTGATGAAAGGAAATCACTTTATCCGATCCCTTTATTGAAGAGATCAGTTTATTGCAATTCACAAACTGTTTCTTTGGCGAAATACCTTAAAAGAGACGACAAGAATGGAATTATTGCTGAGATAAAACGGCATTCTCCTTCACAGGGATATTTGAATAAGTACTTGAACGTTGAACGTACTTCTGTTGGTTATATGCAGGCCGGAGCAAGCGCTTTGTCCGTCTTGACGGATGCTGAATTCTTTAAAGGGACTTCCGAAGATCTGTCAACAGCAAGAAAATTTAATTTCTGTCCGATACTTAGAAAAGATTTTATAATTGATGAATACCAGATCGAAGAGTCAAGATCGATTGGGGCAGATGCCATTTTATTGATCGCCGCGGTTTTAAGTAAAGGTGAAATAGAGAAATTTACAGAACTGGCACATTCTTTAGGCCTGGAAGTATTATTAGAAATTCATGGTGAGGAAGAATTAGAAAAAATTTATGATAGAGTTGATATAGTTGGGGTCAATAATAGAAATTTGAAAACATTACAGATCGATATTAATACTTCATTCCGATTATCGGAACTAATTCCATCTAAATTCCTTAAAGTATCAGAAAGCGGGATTGAAGATCCTGAAACGATACAAAGACTAAGAGAAGTTGGATATGGTGGATTTTTGATCGGCTCTCATTTTATGAAACATCCACGGCCGGAATATGCCTGTAAAGATTTTATTGACATTTTGAACAAAACAAGAAAGGACCTGGTGGATTATGAAAATTAAAGTGTGTGGTTTAAGGAATTACGAGAATATTTCAAATGTGATCATTGCAGGAGCGGATCATGTTGGTTTTATTTTTTATAAGCATTCGCCAAGGTATTTTGACGAGGCATTGACTTTTGATGAGATGAGAACTATCAAAGCAAAGAAAGTAGGCGTTTTTGTAAATGAAAGTTCTTATTCGGTTTTGGATAAAGTTGCCCATTATGATCTTGACCTTGTTCAATTACATGGGAACGAATCTCCGGAGTATTGTGAAGAGCTTGGTAAGTATGTCGAGACAATAAAAGCTTTTGGAATTAGTCAAGATTTTGATTTTGGGGTTCTTTCAAATTACAAAGTAGATTATTTTTTGTTTGATACTGCAACTTCTCTGCATGGAGGAAGCGGAAGAAAGTTTGATCACAGCCTGCTTCAAAAGTATGACCTGAACATTCCTTTCTTTATAAGTGGCGGGATTTCCTTGGAACACAGTCAAAGCATCAAACAATTAAGTATTAAGCAATTAGTAGGAGTGGACCTTAATTCGAAATTCGAAAGTTATCCAGGAATGAAAGAAGCTTCTAAAATAAAACAATTCATAAAGCAATTACAATGAAAAAGTATAATGTATCAGAGCAAGGTTATTATGGTTCTTTTGGCGGAGCTTACGTTCCGGAGATCTTATTCAATAATGTTGAGGAGTTGAAAAATTCTTATTTAAAAGTAATTCAGACTGAAAAATTCCAAAATGAATTTCAGGGACTATTAAGGGATTATGTTGGACGTCCAACTCCTTTATTTCATGCCAAGAATTTGTCGGAGCAATTCAACACAACTATTTTTCTGAAAAGAGAAGATCTTAATCATACCGGTGCGCATAAGATAAATAATGCTATTGGACAGATTCTTCTTGCAAAGGAGTTAGGAAAAACAAGGATCATTGCCGAAACAGGGGCAGGGCAGCATGGGGTTGCAGCCGCTACAGTTTGTGCACTGATGGGAATGAAGTGTGTTGTTTATATGGGGGAGACTGATATTGTCCGTCAGGCGCCGAATGTGGCAAGAATGAAAATGTTGGGAGCAACTGTTGTTCCGGTTCTGTCAGGCAACAAAACGCTTAAAGATGCTACCAATGAAGCGATCCGGGATTGGATCAATAACCCCGAGAGTACCTATTATTTGATCGGTTCTGTGGTTGGTCCGCATCCTTATCCTGATATGGTTGCCGGGTTTCAGTCTGTGATCAGTAAGGAAATAAAAGCACAATTAAAAACCGCTTTAGGAAAAGAAAACCCCGATTATGTTGTAGCTTGCGTTGGTGGTGGAAGTAATGCGGCGGGAGCATTTTATCATTTTCTGTACAACGAAGATGTAAAACTCATCGGAGTTGAAGCGGCGGGAAAAGGAATTCACTCAGGACATACGGCCGCAACGCTTTCAGTTGGAAGTGCGGGAATTATTCACGGAAGTAAAACTATTTTGATGCAAAATGAAGATGGACAAATAACTGAGCCCTATAGTATTTCCGCGGGATTGGATTATCCCGGAATTGGGCCGGTTCATGCTTACCTGAATGAAGTGAGAAGAGCGGATTATATTTCAGTAACTGATGTTGAAGCTTTAGAAGCGGCAATAGATCTCACTAAAAAAGAGGGGATCATTCCTGCACTCGAAAGCGCACATGCTTTGGCAGCATTAGGAAAATTAAAATTTAAAAAGAATGAAGTCGTGATCTTAAATTTATCAGGAAGAGGGGATAAAGATCTTGAAACATATACTAACTATTTAAACAAAATTAATTATGCAAAACAGAATTGACGCATTATTTGCCAGGAAAAAACAGGATATTCTTTCTATATTTTTCACGGCAGGCTTCCCTAATTTAAAGGATACGGGTTTGATACTTGAATCATTGGAAGAGTCGGAAGCTGATCTTGTTGAAATCGGTATTCCGTTTTCTGATCCTTTAGGCGATGGGCCGGTGATCCAGGATAGCAGTTTGGTCGCTTTAAAAAATGGAATGAATTTGAATTTGCTCTTTCAGCAATTAAAGGACATGAGAGTAACTGTACAAAAACCTGTTTTGTTAATGGGATATTTAAATTCTGTGATGCAGTTCGGAATAGAAAAATTCTACCGGCAATGTGCAGCTGTTGGAGTAGATGGTATTATTCTACCGGATCTTCCATTAGAGGAATTCAAGATGTATCACCAAAGAATTACAGAAGAACTAAATATTAAAGTAGTTTTTTTAGTAAGCGTGGATACAAAGCCGGAACGGATAAAGCAATTGGATGAAGCTAGTGGAGGATTCCTGTATTTGCTGTCATCTAATTCCACTACAGGTGGCGTTAAAGGAATTCCCGAACAATTCCACTCAAAAGTTTCTGTAGTGAAAAATTCTGTCACTAAAAACCCGTTACTTATTGGTTTTGGGATCAAAGGACAAAAAGAATATTCTCAAGCCTGCGAAATAGCTAATGGTGCGGTCATTGGTTCGGCATTTATTGAATTGCTGACAAGATCCCACAACTTCAGAAAAGATATAGCCGGGTTCACTTCAATAGTTAAAACTAAACTGATAAAGTCATGATCATTCAACTTGAAAAAAATGCAGGGACAAGCTCCTTAGATGAAATTAAGAGTGCGTTAGGAAAATATAAGTATACCGCTAATCCTGTTACAACGCAATTCGAGAATTATTTGGTTTGCATTGGTAAAACGGAATTTGATATCCGTGAGATCGGTCATCTGAAAGGTGTAAAGGACGTACATCGTGTTTCTGATAATTATAAATTAGTCAGTAATAAATGGAAAACAAAGAATACACAGATCGATCTGGGGGATAATGTTATTATCGGAGATGGTTCAACAGCTTTAATGGCCGGGCCATGTTCAGTTGAAAGTGAAGAGCAAATGGAAAGCATCACCAGTCATCTCATCAAAAATAATATAAGGATCATGCGTGGCGGTGTTTATAAGCCGCGTAGCTCACCATATGCTTTCCGTGGATTAGGAATTGACGGATTAAAAATGATGCACTCGTTTTGTAAACCAAATGGAATTAAAATCATCACTGAGGTTATGCAGGTTTCCCAAATTGAGGAAATGTATCCTTATGTGGATGTTTTCCAGGTGGGAGCACGTAATTCTCAAAATTTTAATTTATTAGATGCTTTAGGGGAATTGGATAAATCAGTTTTGATAAAAAGGGGAGTTAGTGGTACGATAGAGGAACTTTTATATTCAGCCGAGTATGTTTTCAGTAAAGGAAATGAACGTTTAATGTTATGTGAGCGTGGTATCAGAACTTTTGAGACGATCTATCGGAATACGTTCGATATTAATGCCATTCAGGTCCTAAAAGACAAGACCCATTTGCCTGTTATTGCAGATCCGTCACACGGGGTTGGGATCAGGGACCATGTATCTAAACTCGCTTTAGCTTCTGTTGTAGCCGGGGCAGACGGGATAATTTATGAAGTACATGAGAAACCGGAAGAAGCTTTATCGGATGGTCAGCAAACCCTTAATTTTATGGAATCTGACCTGTTAATACAAAAACTGAATAAACTTTCGGCATTTGTATAATTTCTTTATTTTTAAAACATGATCAGATCGCTGGGTTATACTATCTATACAGGTAAAACGGTTTTCAAGGACCTGAATTCATTTCTTAAAAAGCAAAACTACAGCGGCTATTTTATTTTGTGTGATGAGAACACTTTAAAGCATTGCCTGCCAACTTTAATCACACAGTGTAAAGAATTGAAGAATGCTGAGATCTTTGAAATTGAAAGTGGTGAGAGTTCAAAAAGTTTGCAGCTTTGTTCTCAATTATGGGAAGCGCTTTTGAGTTATAATGCAGATAAAAATGCTTTGATCATAAATTTGGGAGGCGGAGTGATCTCTGATCTTGGAGGTTTTATCGCTTCGGTTTATAAAAGAGGTATTGATTTTATAAATATCCCTACATCGGTATTGGCAATGGCAGATGCAAGCGTTGGTGGAAAAACAGGAATTGATTTTGCGGGATTGAAAAATACAATAGGAACTATTACCCAGCCAAAAGGTGTTTTTGTTTATCCTCCTTTTCTGGAAACACTTCCGGCAAGACATATTGCGAATGGTATGGCGGAAGTTTACAAAATGGCCCTGATATCAGATAAAGTTCTATGGAAGAAACTAAAACCGGAGAAGAATTTTAATCAGGCATCTGTTATTAAAAGTATAGAGCATAAGAATAATATTGTTAAGAAGGATCCATACGATAAAGGTGTACGAAAGTCTTTGAATTTTGGACACACTATTGGTCATGCAATTGAATCCGTTCTGTTAGCTAGCGGAATTGATGTTTTGCATGGAGAAGCGGTTGTGATCGGAATGATCTGTGAGGCAAAGCTATCGTTTGATAAAAAGTTAATATCGAAAGCTGAGTGCTCCGAAATAATTCAAATCCTTTCTCAGAAGTTCCCGCTGGTGCCTTTGCCTGCTCTTTTATTTGGTGAAATAATAAAGGCAACGATCAATGATAAGAAGAATAATAAACTTCAGATCAGATGCACTTTGTTGAACCGGATCGGTAAATATAAAATTGATGTCACTGTTAGCCCTGACCAGATACTTGATTCTTTAGAATATTACAACTCTCTAAACGCATGATGCAGATCTCACCTCCAACAGGAAGTATACAAACAGAGGTCGAACTACCAGGTTCGAAAAGCATCAGTAACCGTTTGTTAATGATCCGTGCAATTTCAGGATTGCCGATTCATTTTAAAAATTTATCGGATTCTGAAGACACGATCTTATTAGCAAAAGCACTTGGACAAGTTCAGGGAAAAAAAAGCGGAACAGTAAATATCAATCACGCCGGAACCGACATGCGCTTTTTAACTGCGCATCTTTCAATTAAAGAAGGTGAGTGGGTCATAACAGGTTCTGAACGGATGAAGCAGCGTCCGATCTCTGAATTAGTGAATGCGCTTGTGGCGCTTGGCGCTGATATAACATATATAGAAAAACAAGGTTTTCCTCCTCTGAAAATAAATGGAAAAAAACTCCATGGAGGGAGAATAGAAATTGATGGGAGTATCAGCAGTCAGTTCATTTCCGCATTAATGTTAGTAGCTCCGGCTTTAGGAGAAGAACTCGAAATAATTTTGAAAGGAAATATAGTTTCGCTTCCTTATATAAAAATGACTAGTGAATTACTTAAACTTTTTGGCGTGTACGTTTCATTCAATGGAAAAAGGATTACTGTTACTCCCGCACCTTTCAGCATGTTGAATGATCAGTTCCTGGTTGAATCAGATTGGTCAGCCGCTTCGTATTGGTTCAACCTCGTTGCATTGACTAATAATTCTGAGATCGAATTAAAATATCTTGATAAAGTGAGTCTGCAAGCTGACTCGATTTTGCCTGAGATTTATAACAAGCTGGGAGTAAGAACTGAATTCGTTGAGAAAGGAGTTTGTTTAAGAAGCAAACAAAGTACTGTTGAAGAATTTGAATATGATTTTACAAATTGTCCGGATATTGCACAAACAATTGCTGTTACTTGTTTTGGGTTGGGAATAAAAGCACATTTAACAGGACTTCAAACTTTAAAAATAAAAGAAACTGACCGGATCATTGCTCTTAAAACAGAATTAGAAAAACTTGGCGCAAGTGTTGAAGCAACTGAAAATTCATTAAAGATAGTTTCGCCTGTTAATTATAACATAAACCAACCAGCAATATTGACATACAACGATCATCGTATGGCTATGAGCTTTGCTCCGCTTGCAATAAAATTCCCTCAAATTAAATTACAAAACCCTGAGGTTGTAGATAAATCTTATCCGGCTTTCTGGGACGATCTTCAGCAGGCAGGTTTTAGTGTAGATTAAATTATTTTTTAGTGTATTTGGTCTTATGAAGCTCCCGGGCTTCTTCAATAGAATGTGAAACAGATAGATCCCTTTCTTTTTTGGCCATCTCATTAAGGTGAACGTAATATTTATGAAGTGTTTCCAATTCTTTTTCATTGAGATTTTCTGCATCAACAAGACGGTTACTCGGACCTTTTAATGAAGCGATCAGTTCATTTAATTTTAAATGGACAGCTTTCGAATCTTTATTTTGCGCCCGTTGTATCAGAAAAACCATTAGAAAAGTTATAATGGTTGTTCCGGTATTGATGACCAATTGCCAGGTGTCAGAAAAATTAAATATAGGTCCTGTTATGATCCACGCAAGAATTACAAATATGGAAATTATAAAGGCAGTAGTAGATCCGGCGAACTCTGTACAATAACGGGAGATCTTCTCAAAGAATTCAGTCTTCTTTTTTTTCATGAGAGCAAGATAACAAAAAACCCCCCGGAAGATCCGGAGGGTTTGAATGATGTAAGATACGTTCAATCTTTAATTATCTGGGATTTATATAACTGCATACTGTTTTTTGTAATTCGTATATGATAAATACCATCCGAATGTTCAGCCATATTTACTTTTATTTTGTTATCTGTTATAATTTGTTTTCTGATCAGTTGCCCGGTGTTATTGTAAATTTCCAAATATACGTTCTCTGATAACTGAGCTGTTGTAATAGTGAATTCACCATTGTTAGGATTTGGATAAACCGCAAACGTTTCATCTGCAGAATTAACAGTTGTAATTCCGGTACAAGGGGATACTGATTGTGTAATTACAGAGGAGCTTGAACATCCTGCAGCATTTGTTCCGTTAACAGTATAGTTTGTTGTAACGGTTGGACTAACACTAATGCTTATACTATTAGAACCGGTACTCCATGAATAAGTAGTTGATGAACCGCTTGCTGTCAGGGTTACACTTTGTCCGACACATATAAGGGATGAAGAACCCGAAACACTAATACTTGGACCGCTGATTACTGAAATAGTAACTGTTCTTGTATTACTACAGCTTCCGTTACTTCCGGTGACAGTATAAGTTGCAGTAACGGAAGGAGAGACACTAATACCACTTGTGACAGCACCTGTACTCCAGCTATAAGTTGAAGCACCGCTTGCCGTTAAATTAGAAGTGTTTCCTGAACAAATTATACTTGGTGTTGCAATCACAGTTACGGTAGGTGTTGTATTAACAGTTAACGAAATTGTTTTTGTGTCCGTACAGCTACCATTTGAACCTATTACTGTATAATTTGTTGTTGCGGTTGGTGTAACTACTATTACTGCAGTTGTAGCGCCTGTATTCCATGAATATGTTGGAGCGCCGCTTGCAGTGATCGTTGCGCTACTTCCGGAACATATTACTGATGAAGTTGTACTAACAGAAACACCGGGAGTTGCAATAGTATTTACAGATACTGTTCTTGTGACCGAACATCCTGCGGCATTTGATCCGGTAACGGTATAAATTGTAGTTGTGATTGGTGTAACTGCAATAACACTTGTTGTCGCTGCTGTACTCCAACTATAAGTTGTGGCACCTGATGCTGTTAATGTAGAAGTGCTTCCCGTACAAACTAAAGTTGGGCTCGCAACTACATTGACAGTTGGATTCGAATTTACAATTAGTGTTACTGTCTGAGATCCTGAGCAGCTTCCTGTGGTTCCGATCACAGTATAAGTAGTAGTTGTGGTTGGAGAAACAATTATCGAAGATGTTGTTCCGCCGGTATTCCATGAATAAGTAGTTGCTCCGCTTGCACTGATAGTGGCTGTTGCGCCGCTGCAAATTGCACTTTGAGATGCAGCTGCTGTAACAACAGGGGATCCTGACGTAATGGTTACAGATTGCGCAGCTTTACAACCATTTCCGTTTGTAAATGTTGCGGTATAAACCCCGGGAACAGTTGTTGTGATCGCAGATGATGTAGCACCTGTGCTCCATGAATAAGTGAATGGTCCCGGAGGTCCGGATCCGTTTGCTGTTAATGTACTTGCGTTGCCTGTACAAATTACCAATGGATTAGCTGTAACAGTTATAACAGGAGCTGCCTGAACATTTATAGTGATCGTTCTTGTTCCTGTACATCCGCCCCCATTAGAACCTGTTAAGGTATATGTTGTGTTAACGGTTGGTGAAACCACAACTGAAGTAGTCGTCATGCCACCCGGCATCCACGTATAGTTTGTAGCTCCGCTTCCTGTTAAAGTAGCTGAAGTTCCCGCACATATCGGAGATCCGCTTGAGGTGATAGTAACGCTTGGAGCAGCATTCACAGTTACAGATAGTGTTGTTGTATTTGAACAGGTTGCGTTTGATCCGGTCACAGTATAAGTTGTAGTTACAGTCGGACTAACATTAATTCCGGAAGTTGTTGCACCCGTACTCCAACTATAAGTGGAAGCGCCGGAAGCATTAAGTGAAGTGGTTCCTCCTGCACAGATCGCAGTAGGACTTGCAACAACATTAATTGTAGGAGTGGTGTTAACCGTTAGCTGAACAGTTTGTGTCGCGGTACATCCTGAACCTGTTGCACCTGTTACAGTATAAATTGTTGTGATGGATGGAGAAACAACTATAACAGAAGTTGTGGCACTGGTGTTCCAGGTATAAGTTAAGGCACCATTCGCGGTCAATGTAGATGATCCGCCGGTACAAATTGAGGTTGGACTTGATACAACACTAACGACCGGCGGAGACATGATAAATACACCAACTGTTCTTGTAGCACTGCATCCAAAACTATTTGTTCCTGTTACTGTGTAAGACGTTGCGATGGTTGGACTCACAACAGTTGTTACACTTGTTGATCCCGTGCTCCATGAATACGTTGCAGCACCACCGGCAGTTAATGTAGAGCTTTGTCCTGCACACATAATACTTGGATTTGCTACAGCAGTTACTGTCGGGTTTGGATTCACAGTAATAGAAATTGTGTTTGAACCGGTACAACTTCCGCTCGTTCCGTTTACTGTATAATTTGTAGTTGTAGTAGGAGAAACTACAATTGAAGACGTGGTTGGTCCGGTATTCCATGTGTAAGTTGCCGCACCACTTGCTGTAAGGGTTACTGAACCACCTGCGCAAACTGATGTTGGTGTTGCGGCAATATTAATTGTTAAGCCTGCTGCTGCATTTAGTGAATAAGAAAGAGAACCACTGCATCCGTTGCCATTTGTAACACTTGCCGTATATACTCCTGTAGTGCTGCCTGTGATCGCTGCTGAAGTTGCGCCTGTAGACCATGAATAAGTGAATGGGCCGGGTCCTGAACCGGATGCTGTTAATGTAGCAGTACTGCCGGGACAGATTGTTAATGGATTAGAGGAAATTGTAACGGTAGGTAAAGGATTCACTACAACTTGGGTGGTTCTTGTTGAACTACAACCCGACGCGTTAGAACCTGTAAGAGTATAAATGGTAGTTGCTGTGGGGGAAACTGCAATACTTGAAGTGTTTATACTTCCCGGCATCCAGGTATAATTCGTTGCACCGCTTCCAAAGAATGTTGTTGAATTCCCAATACAAACAGTAGCAGATGGCGGATTAATATTTACCGTTGGCGTTGTACTAATAGTTATTGAAACAGTTCCGGTATTCGAACAAGTTCCATTAGCTCCGGTAACGGTATATGTTGTATTTGCTGTTGGAGTTACTACAATTGTTGCTCCTGTCAACGAACCGGGCATCCATGTGTAAGTTGCAGCACCGCTCACCGTAAGTGTTGAGCTTCCGCCTGAGCAAAGGATTGCAGGATTGGCAACAGCAGTAACAGTAGGAGTGGTATTGACCGTTACCTGTACAGTTCGGGTTGATGTACACCCGGCCGCATTTGCTCCTGTTAAAGTATAAGTAGTGGTTATAGCCGGACTAACGACAACAGCAGCCGTTGTCATTCCGCCTGGTGTCCATGTATAATTCACAGCACCGCTTCCTGTTAAAGTTGTAGAGTTACCTGAACAAATAGTTGCACTTGTTGGTGTGATATTAACAGTTGGATTTGCAGAAACGCCAATTGAAATAGTTCTTGTTCCAATACAAGTTCCGTTAGCTCCTGTTACTGTATAAGTTGTTGCTACAGTCGGCGAAACTATTATTGAAGATGTTGTTGGTCCTGTATTCCATGAATAAGTTGCAGCGCCTGTTGCAATCAGGGTTACAGAATTTCCCGCGCACATAATGGTTGGTGTAGCTGTGATCGTAACAACAGGCACAGCATTTACAGTAATTGTTTTTATAATCGGAGTACTATTCCCGCCGCCATTAGATGCGATCAATGTGATCGAATAAATTCCCGCTGCTGTATAAGTAACTGTAGGACTTTGTAAAGTAGATGTTGAAGGAGAGCCTCCTGTCATAGTATACGACCACGCTCCCGGACTTCCTGTTGACATATCAGTGATGGTTGCAGTTTGTCCGGCGCAAATTGGATTTGGTACAATTGTAAAGTTTGCGGTTGGCGCAGGTACAGAACATAATCCGTGTGTTCCTAATTGATTTCTGTACGGACTGTTCATCATTGCTGTTTGTAAGCGTGTACGTTGATCGTTAGTGAACATGTACATAGCAAGATCGTCTGTATAATCCATAAAATTCATGAACATTTCCCCGTTAGGAGCATTACTCGGAGGCCCGGCACAACTACCGGATTTCAAAGGATAAGCAGGATTCCCGAAATTACTTGAAGATGCCGGAGGCGTATCATTACAATAATCAGTTAAGCATGTTCCATCACCCCAAATATGCCTTAAACCTACCCAATGTCCGATCTCATGTGTGCAGGTACGTCCTTTATCATAAGGGGCTGCATATGCACCTCCCGGGAAAATAGTACTCGAACCAAATGCTGCTGACCACGACCAAAATCCATCTGTTGTTGCAGTACCGACACCGCCCGGAATTCCTGTTAATCCACTCAGAGGAGGAAATGTTGCGTAACCTAATAAACCAACAGCCGCATTTTGATCACTCACCCAAATATTCATGTATTTTCTAACATTCCAGATTGTGTTAGGTTTGATGTAGCCATTTATAAATCCCTGGAGTTTTCCAGGAGTATTATAAACTGCATTGGCAGGATTCTTCGATGTAAAAGTTCCTGTTAAAGCAGGCAGAGTATTATAATTTACCCTGTGGATACCCGGTTCTGTAAGTGTATTTCCTAAACTATCCTGTAAAGCCAGACAAAATGTAACACCTGTATTTGCAATTTTAATCCTGGCAAGAGCATCTTTGCTGGCTGCAGAAACGATAGTATTGGTTGCCCATGTTGTAAATGCTGTTGCAGGATAATTGCCAACGTTTTGTCCTACACCGGCAAAGTCATCATTAAGAACCTGGATCTGGGAGTTCAATTGTCCTTGCGCCAGATTTGGGAATGTTCCTACAGCTTGCCCGCCATGAATTACATGAATGATAACAGGAATTGTATAAACCGCCTGGGTACTGTTACCGCTTCCTTGCTTAGCCGATTCAGTTATTTCCGGATTGGCAGCTAAAAATTCAGCTACTTTCTTCTGTAATAGTTCTTCCCATTGTTGCGAAGGAATGTCTGTACCACATGTTCTCTGCGGCGGCCCTTGAATGAAAGTTGGTGTTTGTTTCGGATTATTTTGCGAAGTAAGATCAACAAACGAAAACAGCCCGCATAAAATGAGAACTTTTAAGAGTAGATTTTTTACTTTCATGCATTGAGTTATTTAAATAAATTTAGTGAATATGGGTTTCAGTTCAAATACCCTCGTAAGGGTTTTCGACCAAGTTCAATAGATTTCGACCAATAAAAAACGCCTCTAAAAGGTCAATCACCCTCTGGAAAACCTGATTTGATAAAGGGGATGTTAAATTGTACATTTGTTACCGCTTTAGATGGCTCTTATAGAAGAAGAAAATATTACAGAAACCAAACCAAAAGAAATGTCTTTTTTGCAACATCTTGAAGAGTTGCGTTGGCATTTGGTTAGAAGCGCAGCTGTTATAGTTGTGTTGGCCATTGTTATTTTTTGCTTGCCGGGAATTTTTGTTGATAAGATCTTCTTAGGTCCTCTTTATCCGGATTTCATTTCCTATAAAGCTTTTTGCGCAATGGGACAAAAGATCGGAGTAGGGGATGTAATGTGTATGAATGTTAAACCGGTTAAACTGCAAACGCTTGCTATTTCAGAACAGTTCTTTACACACATGTGGTTTGCTTTTTTCGGGGGATTGATCTTAGGATTTCCGTTCTTATTGTGGGAGTTATGGAAATTTGTTCGCCCTGCTTTAAAGGATAAAGAGATCGGACCTGTAAAGATCTTCATTGTTATTGCTTCAACTTTATTTTTAATTGGAATTGGTTTTGGTTATTTTATTTTGTTCCCGATGTCCTACAATTTCCTGAGCAATTATCAGATGTCGGATAGCGGATTGATCCAGACAAATCAAACCTTAGACGATTATTCTTCTTTTATTACTACAATGACGCTGGTATCCGGAATTATTTTTGAATTGCCTGTTTTAATTTATTTCCTGACAAGAATGACTCTTGTTACACCGCAATTCCTCCGTAAATTCAGAAAACACGCGGTGGTTGTAATATTGATAGTTGCAGCAGTTGTGACGCCAAGTCCGGATGTTACTTCACAGATGTTAGTGGCAGTTCCAATGTATTTCCTTTATGAGATAAGTATCTTCGTTTCTAAGTACGTAGTGAAAAAATATAAATTAGCTTAACAATGAGTGACCAGGTAAAAGAATTCAATGAGTATCGTTCTAAAATGAATGATGTTCTAATGAGTAAAGACAATTTAGTATTAAAACGCCTTTTTAATTTAGATACGAATACTTACGCTGCAGGTGCTTTGGATGTTAAGACCAAGGAAATGTTAGGATTAGTTGCGAGTATGGTTTTGCGTTGTGATGATTGTATAAAATATCATTTAGGAAAATGTAAGGAAGAAAAATGTACTACTGAAGAAGTGTACGAGATATTTGCTGTTGCAAATATTGTTGGTGGTACAATTGTGATCCCACATACACGGCGGGCTGCTGAGTATTGGGAAGAATTAAATAAGAGCTAAATTCATCAAGAATAATAAGGCGCCGCTTGCCAATAAGAGGAATAAAAGCGTGTTCGCAATTTTCAACTGTTTTATATTGTAGAAATAATCACTGAGCAATACACTGATCGGTATAACTGATGCGATCAAGGGAAAATAGGAGTTGTTGTTCTTCGAGAAAAAATTAACGATCGATAATAATAATAACCAATACATGAGGCCCAGATTTTTCTGGGTCTTTATTTTTCCACCCAATCCTTTTGTAAAATGTTTTCCTGCACCTAATAGGAGTAAGATCAGTAAGCCAATGAATAACGGATAAAAATATTCTGACAGCAAAGGTTTTTGGAAATTAGTAAAGAGATTCAAAATATAACCCGGGAAATCTGTAAAAGGAATATTGATCAAATAGCCGATACAGAAATACACAAAAACAGGAGCTAACAATCCTAAAATGGTCACAAACCATTCGCGCCAATTGAAAGCTCTTAAAATAAGCAAGGCAATAAAATAGAACAGAACAAAAAAAGCGTAATTCACATAAAAGAAAGTGGCAATGGAAGTGTATAATGCGCCGTTAAAGATCTTTGAAAGAACGTGTTCTTCACGGTAAGTATCTGTAACTGAAATAAGCGATAATAAAATAAAAACATTGGCAACCATTGAAGGATGAAGAAGCGAATGGTTAAGCGTAATAGCCCCGAAAAAAACATACAGGAATGAAGGAATGTAATTCGACTTTTCCACCACTTCCTGCCTGATCGTATACACTGAAATCAGAACTGCTCCAATTCCAAAACATAAAATGTTTATCAACGTAATGGCGAAGGCACCTGTCACATTCTTTTGTAACCGGTAATATAGAATGTTGTCGTAATTAACTGGATGTGAATCTGTTGTGGAAAATAAGGAAAGTGTGATAAAAACAATAAAAAACAGGATAATTACGGGCAGAGCCGTTGTTAATCCCTTTTTTAAAACACCAATTACCACAGTTTTTTAGTTTTCTTATTATTTCTATATTTGTAGGGTAAACTTACAAAATAAACGCATATGAAATGAGCTTCCGTTAGCTCTTCAATGACAACGGAAAGTTTTTAGCGAATTCCATATGACAACTAACTAAAAAAACAAACGCATATGAAACTTTTAATGATCACCTGGACAGACGTTTTTGAAGCAACCGGAGATTTTTTTTACTGGATCTTTAAATGCATGCGTGCTTTAGGACAAGGTCCAAATATTATTATGGGCGCTTTAATTATCATTGGATTAGCTTATTGGTCGTTCAAGATCATTTCTCAAAATAAAAAAGCAGCACAGAACGGTACTTACAAATAGTACATACGTTTTCTGATAAAAAAAACCCTGAAGCAGAACAAGTACGCTTCAGGGTTTTTTATTTAATGCGATTAAAGTTTAATATTTCAGATCCAGTTTCAGTAATCTTTTGAATGCTTCTTTCTCGATAGAAGAAATTTGGTTCAGCATATCAGCACATTCTTCGTAATATTTTTGTTCATCTAATCTTCCTTTGTAGATGCGTCCCATCTGAACTGCACTCGTTCTCCAAAGATCTCCCGCTTTTGTAAATTCATCGGAGATGGAAATTAGTTTGTCTTCTTTTAAAATGGCCGCGCCTTGTTCTAAGAACGCTGCATAAATAAAACGGAAACCGCCACCGCCTGTTCCGATCTCTTCCTGCATCCTAACAATTTGTCCTAAATACAATGCCGCTTTTTTAGCGCCTAATTTTTCCCGCCATTTACGGATATGTTTGGCAGTGAAATTAATTCCTGAAACACCGGCAATCGGTCCCGGCACATGCAACATATCTCTTGAATTACGTTTAATTCCTTTTACAACCGCTCTGCGAATGGTTTCTTCATTCACACTTTTAATATTCTCGGGAAAATAAATATGTCCGTTAGGAGCAAAAGGTCCTTTAGCAAAACGAACTTTCATCATGTCTTCTTCAGAAAGCTTTGTTACTTTTTCCATTACCGGATCACTGATGAGGTAATCATTTCCTTCTTTTCCGTACACAATTAAATTGTGTGCATTAAAATGGAAACGGTATTCAGGCGGGAAATACGGTAAATTGAAAACACCAACCTGGCAGCCAACCGGCACCCCTTCTTTTATTTTTTGTTCTAAGAATGCTTTAGCTTTTTCTTCGTTACCGAATTTTTTTCTTGTAACGCTTAACCCTAATAATTTACTCGCCCTGCTGAAGATCCATCCCGGCATACTGCGGTACGAAACAGCAGGACCGCCATTGATCATTAAGAACGGAATGTGAATGTAAAATAATCCGGATCCTATGCCGAATACCAATGGTTCGGAAATAAAATCCATGCCGTGATATTTCAGTAAGCTGGTTGCAACGCCGTTCTCACAGTGTGCAGATTGGTGGTGTTTGAATTCGTTTGGCATTATCATTTCGTCTGGCTCTATACATCGCCCTTAAAGTTCTTTAGTTCATCAACACTAATGCCAAATGCTTTAGCGTATATATTTAATTTTTTTTCGCTGAGGTTTTTGAAGACAGATGGTTTCATGTGACGTTTAATAGTAAATCCCCAAAACCCTGTGTACCCTGAAAGAACAGGAATATCCATTAGTTTTAACTCCATGAAATAAGCTACCGGGCTTTTCTCTCCGTTCTTTACTGCAAGGGCGGCTTCTTTAACGCGTTCATTAATGTCATCCCAGGCATTGTCAAGCGCTTCTTTTTTTACATCCCATCCTGTACTAAGGTCAGTAGTATATTTTCCATCAGAATTTTTTACATACATCAATTCTCGTGTAACTTTTTCTAATGCAGATTTATCTTGAGGGACTTCTTCCTTTTTCATTTAGCAAACAGTCAACAAACAATATGAATAAGTGAAACGGGCACTTTCAGGAACCATCAATAAGATCTTTTGCCCTTTTTTCAGTTTACCGGAGTTCATTAATTCTTCCAACATAATAAAAATAGAACCTGAACCAATATTACCTACAGAAGAAAGATTCGTGAACCATTTTTCCTGTGGTATCTGTATATTATACTTTACAATTTCTTCGGCAATTTTTTGTCTGAAGAATTCAGAAGATAAATGCGGTAAGAAATAATCGATAGTTGTGATATCGAATTCTTTTTTCAGTAAAATTTCTTTCAGATACTTTGTTCCGGTAGGAACGATCTCTTTGCCAAGTAATTTCACATCTTGCTTAAAAGCGAAAATAGATTTACGTAACCACTCTACTGAAGAATATTCTTTCCAGCCCTTGGTTATTCCATCATCTGTTTTATCGGCGCCTGCATACATGCAAGTTTCTAATTGATTAGCGAAAGATTTTATTTCCAACCATTCAATTTTTAAGGAAACTCCATTTTCACGTGGGTTCTTTTCCAATAATAAAGCTCCTGCACCGTCAGATAACATCCAGCGTAAAAAATCTTTTTCAAAAGCAATGATCGGATTTTTATCCATCTCTGCTAAACGCTCGGTTTCTTTTTCGAAATGTTCTGCGCGCATCAACGAAGATAATTTTTCTGACCCTGTACAAACTGCATTATTCGTGCTTCCTGCAATAATGGAATTGTAACCGTATTTCAAAGCCTGCATGCTCGCGCAACAAGCCCCTGCAGTTGAAACCAGTTCAACCGGGCCGCACTTCAATTCCCCATGAACCATAACAGTGTGTGACGGTAATAAATTATCAGGCGATGTTGTTCCGCAAGCCAATAATTCGATATCGCTTTGTTTAAAGCCGTTATCAGTCAGCTTTTCGATCGCAAGAGCGGTCATCTTTGCATTGGAGTGTGTTGATTTCCCGGTTTTATCAATTGAATAGTAACGTGTTTTTATTCCGTTACTGCGTAAGGTCAAACTTTTTCCTTTTGAAGGTAATCCGTCGATCATTCCTAAGTAGGATTCCATTTCATCATTGGAGATGGGATTGTTCGGTAAGAACTTCGCGGCTTTTGTTATGTATACTGAAGACATATTTTAAAGTACAAAATTAAACTGTTGCTTGTTGTTTTTTATGCGGATGCATCCCTTTGGGATAGAACCACATTGTGCTGATGTCTTTTATTATAGCATCATCCACGCCTATCGCATCGGCACTTGTTGTATCGGTTGAATTATCACTTAAATTAATGGTGTAAGGATTTACCTTCATGTCAGAAGGTGTTCCTTTTACATGGGAACTTACATGCCTGAAGATCTCAGCTGCTGCTTTTTCAAGTATTGTTAAATTCTCAGAAATTTTTGCAACTAATTTTTCAGGACTTCCTTGTTGTATATCTATTCCTTGCTGAAATTTTCTTAAGAATTCAAGATCAAAAGGATCAATGTACCTGTCAGAGAAAATTTCGGTATCGTAAGGTTTCCACTGAACGAAGAAATTCTGCATCTGAACATGAAGTTTTGTAAATTTTCTTCCTAAACCTTTTTCAGACGCAAACAGTTCTTTCAATAATTTCAGGTCTGTGAATGCATTATTTGTGAATAACAAAGCGAGCACCGACCAATACACAGCCCAATCCCAGAAAATTTTCACTACCATTATTTGTGTTGATCCCATTAATTGGTATTTGTGTTGGTAGATATGCGTCCAGCTTTCGAATAATGATAAATGTGTTTGTTCGTAAACCTTCGCTCTCACAGCGATATCTTCCCCGGCCAGATCGCGCAAGATAAGATCCGATAACCAGGTATTGTTCATCGAAATGAAGTCTGTGCCGGGAGAGTAGAAAGGATCTAAGAAAGGTCCTGATTCTCCTGTTGTGCCCCAGCGTTCAGTTGCATCATATACTCGTTGTGTGTTGTGTCCGTAATGTTTAAGAATTAAAAAATCAAGTAAGCCGCCATCTTCTCCGAAAGGTTTTACTTTTTCGTAACAAAGCGGTTCGTGTTTTTTCAGCCACTCCAATGCTTTCGGGTATTGATTGATGGTATCGAACGGATGTAGTTTTTGATCAGCTACAATTCCTAAACTTGTATTCTTGGAACCTAATGGAATAACCCAGAACCAATAACCTGCATCCATGAAATGGACAGTACTTAAGTAACGTAATTTTGGTTTTAATTTCGTTTTCCATTCTTTGTTGTCGCTCCAATCATCAATATCAACAACACCTTTCACGCGCCACCACACCGCATTTACATCATGGTCCCAATCCTTTTTAAAACCGAATTTATGTTTCAGGACATTGCCACGGCCTGAAGCGTCTGCTGCCCATTTACCATTTGCTTTGTGTTCTGTTTTATTCGCAACATAAATTACTTCATTCTCGCCGTTCAGGAAAGTAATATCTTTTACGCGGGCGCCTAAAACAACATCACAACCTGATTCAATTGAGCGGCGCATTAATTCATTTTCCAGGGTACCACGATCTAATTGATGGCTTGGCACCGGTAATTTTTCACGCGGGCCTAATTCAACACGGGATGAAATATTTTCTTTGGTATTATTTTTAAAGAAGAAGCGGAGGCCATGTTTTGGTAATTCGTGTTCTTCTAAATAGCCTTTTAAATTTAAAACTTCACGTAAGTAATGGCTTCCTAACTCAACAGTTGATTCTCCAACTTTATGGGCAGCTGTAGCAGCCTTTGCTTCCCTTTTTTCTAAAACTAAAATTGAGATATCCGGCTTGTGTTTTTTAAGCTGAAGAGACAGGGTTAGCCCGGCAAGGCCTCCTCCTAAAATGATCACATCATATTTCTTTTGCATAGAGCCGGGATGAAAAATATTGAAGGATTAAAAGTAGTAAATAATAAGCGAAAAACCCCCGAAAATTGAGAGTTTTAGTGGTACCGGGCGGTGAACCGCTAACAAATATAACGAACATATAAGGCTAATCCTCAACTTTATTAACGTTTCAGAACAAGAGACATAATTAATTGACAATAAAACCTACCTAAAAACAATGAGCCTAAATAGTTAAATTGATAGAACTTTCTCTGATTTGGAAGCAGGTTAATAGTTTTTAATATGTTCGGTAAATGAACTAAAAAAAACCAGAGAGTTGCACAGCCGCCTTAAACCTGACCTAATATGGAAGATATAAAGCTGGCGGCTGAAAATGTTTCTAAATTTATTGAGTTTTTTTAAAGTTGTTCATTCTAAGTCATTTACGAACTTTAATGCATTATATAAAGCAATATGATAAATTGTTTCATGTTTCATATCACCATAATACTTGAATCCCGTTTTCAGCTTTGCTTTGTCTATAGCTTGCAATTTTTTAAATAATGCTTTTGCATCCCTTACCATCACATCTCCTTCTTTACCTACAGAAATATGAATGTTAAGTTTTGATAGGTTGGAAAAATCGGGTTTAAATTTTAGAAGTGATTCGTTATCCCACCACAAGCTAGGGCTTACAATAAGGTAGTTATTAAACAAATGAGGCTTTTTGAAAAGTATTTCGGTAACTAACAAACCGCCAAGAGACTGGCCGATGATTGTTTTATTTGTTGTGGTTTTAAAGTTTGCAATAACGAAGGGCTGTAATTCGTTTTCGATAAAGGAAATGAATTTTTCGGATGACCCGGTAGTAGGGAAATCTTGTTTGTCTTTTGCAACTGTTGTTGGGTAAGTGAAATCACGTCTTCTATCAATGTTAGCAATACCGATAACAATACCAGGTTTTGCTTGATTAATCCAAGGGAAGCTTAAATATTGTATTAAACCAGCAACATGAATAAAGTCTTCATCTTTACTGCCATCGAGTAAATAGGTAACAGGATATTTAATTGTGTCTTTTGGATCATAACCTGCGGGTAGGTACACATTGATTATTCGCTTTTCATTGAGAACTTTTGAATGGATAGTGTCGATAACGCCAATTAAAAAACCGGCTTTAGTAGTTTGTGCATACGAATGCATTTGAGACGCAAAGGATAAAATTATAAGGGTGACTAATTTTTTCATTTTCTGTTTCTATAAAGGATACATGCTTGAATTAATTGTTGTTTAATTTACTGTTCTTTTTACTGTAGAAGAAATAAATTAATAAGCCAAGGATCAACCAAACACCTAATCTGAGCCAGTTAGCCCAACCAAGACCATAAATCATTGCCAGGCACACTAAAATGCCTGCAATTGGAACATAAGGTACAAATGGCGTTTTGAATTCTCGTTTTAAATCAGGTTCTTTTTTGCGAAGTACAATTACTGAAATGCTTACAAGGATGAAGGCGAATAATGTTCCTATGCTAGTCATATCGCCAACTACGTTACCCGGAACGAAAGCAGCAAATAGACCTACGATTACAAGGATAGCTAAGTTTGCTTTGTAGGGTGTTTTGAATTTGGGATGTAAATCGCCAAATATTTTTGGTAATAAACCATCTTTACCCATTATGTAAAACACCCGGGATTGACCTAATAACAAAGCAAGGATTACAGATGAGAAACCCGCAAGGATAGCAACTGTAACGAACTGAGCTAACCAATTGTAACCATGCATGTATTTACTGATTGCAAAAGCAACTGACGCTTCTTTACCGCCTGTACGAAAATCTTCAACTGTTGCTACACCTGATAAAACATGACCGAATAATACATAGAGAATAGTACAGAAAGCTAAAGTACCAAGGATGCCGATAGGCATTGTTCTTTTAGGATTAATTGTTTCTTGTGCGGCTGTGCTAACTGCATCGAAACCAATGAAAGCAAAAAAGACTGTACCTGCTGCGGCTAATATACCTGTGATGCCACCAAAGCTATGTGAGATCCCATGCTCATCTGTATAAGTTGAAGCAGCAGGAATGTAAGGTATATGATTTGAGGGATTGATAAAGCCCCAGCCAATAGCAATAATAAAAATGACAATACTAACTTTAATAATAACAATGATGCCATTGACAAAAGTAGATTCCTGTGTTCCTTTAATCAGCAATAGTGTAATTACTGCAACGATAAACAATGCCGGCAAATTAATGATACCATGTTCGCCGGTAGTTGAAATTTGAAAAGGTGAATGCGATAAGGCATAAGGTATTGGATTTGTGTGAAGCACATTTACAAGCATGCTATTTAAATATTCGCTCCAACTAACTGCAACTGTGGCAGCACCTACAGCATACTCTAAAATAAGATCCCAGCCAATAATCCATGCTAACAATTCGCCCATTGTAGCATAGGTATAAGTGTATGCACTACCTGAAATAGGGAGGGAGGAAGCCAGTTCGGCATAACAAAAACCACATAAAGCGCATCCTAAAGCTGCAATTAAAAAACCAATTGTAACGGAAGAGCCGGCATTGTTTGCAATGGCGGTCCCTGTACTGACGAATAATCCGGAACCTATAACTGCACCAATGCCTAGGGCAATGAGTGTCCAAACGCCGATTGTTCTTTTTAATCCTTTTCCCGATTCTTTAGTCTCTTCGAGAATTAAGGCTAATGGTTTTCTTTTCCAGATAGACATAATTAGATTTTATTTAGCAGATTTGTTACTGTTTTGTTTAAGTTCAATTATAATTTGCGTGATTCTATCCTGAATTGAAGAATTAGCCCCTGCTTCTTCAAGTACTAATGATTTTGCCCATTCAATAAACTCTTGTGGGTGTTGTTCTTTTCGGCCTGTTTTAAGATTAATGAATGTAAGTTTAGACCTTAGTATTGCTTTGAGATGCGATTTTGCTTCGTTCATCATTAACACTTCTACATAGAGTGTTTCATTGTCTGCATTTAATAAAGATGATTGAATGCTTACGTTTTCCTCAAAGAAAGCAGGTTTTAGATATTGAATTTCGTGATAGCTGATTACCCAACCGAGGTTGTTTTTGTAATAGCTATTATAATCGAAATTATAAACGTCCTTTAAATGATCTTGTCGTGCACTAATCATATAATCTAAATAGCGGGCATTATTGAGATGCCCGAACATATCGCAATCGTGAAAGCGAATGTTATAATTGGATGAAGGTGTTTTGTTCATGTTTATTGTTTTAAATATTTTACCATGTACCACGCGTCAACATATTTTCCATTGATGATTAAATCTTTTTCGAGTAATCCCCCTGATTTTTGAAAACCAAGTTTCTCGTAAAATTCAATTAGTGAAATATGCGAAACGATTGATGAAAGTTGTAACTGTTCGATACCTTGAATAGGTTCAATATTTTTTATGAGTTCATTCACTAGCAACTTTGCTAAGCCTTGGCCACGATATGCAGGTTTGACATAAAGCGAATGCAATGAAGCTCTGTGGCGTGCCTTAGTGCGTTGGTCTCTTTTGAACTTAACAAAGCCTACTAATTCGTTTGCCTCATTGAATGCGCCTAAAGTAAAAGCTTCGGGCGGATTGCCCCATTTTTCAATTTCACTTTGGTAATGGAGCGTGGTTTTATTCTCCTGGTCTTCGCAACTATCACTGAAAGCAAAAGGAGATTCCATAAGGCTATATTTCCTTAGTACTGAGTAACTCATCACATCATCATTATTTAAAAACCTGATTGTCATTAAGCGTTATTATTTTTGTCTTTTAAGAATTCATCCGTAAAATGTGTTCTGTTTTTTTCTTTAGAGAATTTTTCTGCATTGAATGCGTTTGAATTGCCGCGAGGAATAGAAAGTGATTGCCATTTTTCATTAAGAATCATTTTGCCTATAAATACAATTTGCCCGACATGGTAAGGATAATGTGCCAATTGGCGATTGATTGCTTCTAAGACTGTATGCCCTTGGTTACGGATGTAAATGATCTTTTCTAAATCATCTTCTTTCAGGCTTTTTAATGTATCAAGAAAACATTTCCAACCTGCTTCCCAAAGCTTTATAACGTCTTCCTTTGTAGTTAAATCATTTTCAAATTCGGCGTCACGGTTACGCCATCTCTTTTCGCCGTCAGTGGTAAGGAAATCCGTCCAGCGAGAAAGCATATTGCCATGCAAGTGTTTTACATTAATAGCAATGCTATTACTTTCTTGATTGTATTGCCAAAATAATTTATCATCTGGCAATTGAGCGATTGTTTTGTCGCCTAACAATTTGTAGTATTCAAACTGTTTTGTAACGCTGTTTAAATAATCTGTTTTCATAATCTTAATATTTAAAAATTATTGTTTAAGAATACGCATGTATTGAATCCAGGGGCCAACATCTTCTTTGTAGTGCTTTGCCATTACACGGGCGATTTGTGATATATGATCCAAATCGTGAACAGCCCATGTAGAGATTAATTGAGATAGGTTAACAGAACCGAATTCGGGATGTATAGCTGTTTTTGCAAGCTGTTCATTTGTGATGTTTAATGTTCTCAATTTTGTGATGCTTAAAAAACGGATCTTTATAAATTCATCTAATAATTGATTAGTGGTTTTTCCTTTGCTTTTTTCCAGTTGTGCAAACCTATCAAGCGGCTCAAATTTTCTAACTACAGAATCGGAAAGCACAATTTGGATGCGTGGAATCCAGTTTTCTTCATCGCAATGAATTAAATGACCAATGACATCATAGGGCGACCATGTTTCTCCACCTTCATTTTTTTGTGTCCACTCTTCATTTAAATTGTGCAATAGAGCGTGTAAAGTGTGAGGTGTTCGTTCAAGAATTTGAATAGTATGTTCGATTGAATTTTGCATGATTACTTAATTTATATTTTGAATAATAACAGCAGAGGCACCGCCACCACCGTTGCAAATTGCAGCAAGGCCATATTTGCCGCCTTCTTGATTTAAAACAGAAGTAAGTGTACACATGATGCGTGCACCGGAAGCACCTAATGGATGCCCCATCGCAACTGCACCGCCATAAATATTTACTTTGTTTGTATTAAGTCCAAGTATTTTTTGATTGGCTATAACAACAGCTGCATAGGCTTCATTGATTTCAAAGAAATCAATATCATTTAAAGTAAGATTCGCCATACGCAAAGCTTTTTTAATTGCTTCGGCAGGAGCGATGGTAAACCACTCAGGGGCTAAAGCTGTATCGGCATAAGCAATAATTTTTGCAATTGGTTTAAGGTTGTGTTTTTCAACGGCTTCTTTTGAGGCTAGGATTAATGCGGCTGCACCATCATTTAAATTACTTGCGTTTGCTGCGGTAATAGTACCATCAGCTTGAAACGTAGGTTTGAGTTTGGAAACTTTTTCAGGAATAATTTTGGAAACATCTTCATCACTGTCGAGAATAAATTCACCTATCCTTTGAGGAACTCTAAAGGGAATGATTTCGTTTCTGAATTTACCTGCTTTAGTTGCATTGGCTGCTTTTTCATATGACTGTAATGCGAAAGCATCTTGTTCTTCACGAGAGATGTTGTATTTCTTAACACACATTTCAGCTGCATTGCCCATGTGAAAACCATTGTACACATCCGTAAGACCGTCCTTTAAAAGGCCATCAATAAAAGTTTCGTTGCCTAATTTTGTTTGCTTGCGGAGCATAGCGTAATGCGGAGCGTTGCTCATGCTTTCCATGCCACCTGCAACTGCAATGTTTTCTAAACCTAATTGGATTTGTTGCGCACCGATTATTGCTGCTTTCATTCCTGCAGCACAAACTTTATTTATGGTTGTGCAATCGACCTCATCCGGAATACCTGCAAATTTAGATGCCTGACGTGCGGGTGACTGACCAAGATTTGCGGACAAGACATTGCCCATGTAAACGGAATCAATATGAGCAGGATTAAGACCTATTAAATGATAAGCGTTGCGAATAGCGAATGAACCCAATTCCGTTGCACTTGCGCCCGAGAGATTGCCTAAAAAGCTACCTATCGGTGTGCGTTTGGCTGATACGATAAATACTTCTTTCATATTTTTAGTTTGTAATTAGTAGCTTGTTTATTTTAATAATGAAACGCCAGTGAATGATCCAAAGAACTATACCCAATGCACCTGCCATTTGACCGGCAATGTTTGGTACAAAGGATAATATTTGCGCAATGCTCCAACCCATGCCGGTTATCATTCCAAAATCTTTTATGCCAGATAATTTGTTATTGTGTTTCGCTTCTTCTTCCAATGAATTGGAAATATTTATCATGATGAAGAAGTCTTCAATGAAATTGAAAGGCATTAGAAACATATACCAAACAGATTTTGGTGTTGCTTTTCGGTTTTGTGGTGCTATAAGTGTTAAGCACTTTTGCAATGCTTGGCAGTAATAAGCAATGGCAACGAAAAATGTAATAATCAAAATGGCTATACCAACAACTCCAATGGATGAAATTGTTTCGAGTGCCCCTGATTTATCAGAAGAGTTTAAATAAGGAAGAATTGCACAAAGCAAAATGATTATTGAAAGTGAAAGTTTTATGATTTTGTTCATTCCCATTATTTTTAAATTAAATACTCAATTGTTTTACTTGTTCTTCTTTTAAACCTATGATAGGAGGTGTTTCAACATTCAGCAGATTGAGGTAAATGCACAAAGCCCCACGATGATGTATTTCGTGTAAAAACAATGCTCTTAAAAAATTAGCTAACTCAATGTCTTTTCCGTCAAGCGTTTTTACATGCTTGGTTAGATCTTCATCTTTAATTGACTTAAAGATTCGAACAGATTGGTCTGACATTTGATTGAAGTATGCAACAATGTTATCATATCCATCTGCTAACTCTTTACCGCAACCTTTATAAGCAGGTTTATTGCCTTGTGCGACTTCGGCAAATACCCATCTTTCTATAGCGGCCATGTGCCGGACTAAATCGCCTATTGTAAATTTGCGTGGCATATATGACCAGTCGATTTTGTCATGAGGAATAACCTGGATAACTTTCATAGTTGCCTGACGTGTTCTTTCGTAGTAAGAAAGAAATGCGTCGATTGATTTTATTTCCATTTTTTGTTGTTTCATAAAATATACCGTTCGGTATATTTTCGGGTAAAAAAATTTAGTTCTTTAACTCATGGATCATCTTTTCGAGAAAATCCATTGATATATTTAATTCTGTTGGTTTACCTGAAACTTTTGCTTGCATGACCGCACCTTCAGTAAGAGATACAAGTATTGCAGCGAACTCGGTAGCATTTGTGTTTTTTTTTATTTCTTTTGATTGAATTCCTTTAGCTATTATTCTTTCAACAGACGAGCGCCATAAATTTAAGGCGGAAATTGCTTTTTCCTTAAGCATTGGATGTGTATCATCAGCATCAACAGAAGTATTGAGTACAGGGCATCCTCCTTTTAAAAACGGAAGCTTTAATATTTGACGATGTGTTTCGGGATAAACTAATAATTTTTGAATGGCAGATTCTCGTTCGCGGATCCTGATAGCAATGTAATTGGTGATATTACCAAAGTTGTATTCGAATGCTGCTATTGCAACTTCGTCTTTATTGTCAAAGTTGCCATATATGGCTCCTTTGGTTAACCCGGTTGCATCTATTATATCTGTAAGCGAAGTGCCGGAATAGCCCTTAGAATTAAAAATAGGGGCTGTTTTTTCGATAATGAATTGGCGTGTACGTTCAGCTTTTGACATGGCTTAAATAATAACCTGCTACAAATATAGTCAAAATATACCAATCGGTATTAAAATATCAATTAAAATATTAATTTGTTGACTTTTTTAGGCTAAGTATACTTTAAATACTTCTGCATTTATCTATAAGATATTGTTTTACACTCTTCCCAATGCCTCCTCAGCATTGCAAATTGAAATTCACTTCCCCATTTACCTTTAAAGAAAATATTTTCGATAAAATGTCCCTCTAATCTGAAACCGATACTTTTTAAAAGACTTATTGAAGCAGTATTTTCTGTATCTACAATTTCTACCACCCGGTGAATATCCATTTTTGTAAATAAAAATTTCAAAATACCCAAAAGCGTTTCTTTTGCGTACCCCTTTTTCTGTTCTAAGTGTGAAATGGTAATTCCTATTTCAGCAATTCTTGAATCGTGCAGGGCAAGTTTTATGGCACAGTCGCCAATTAGTTGTCCCGTTTCCATATTCTCAATTCCATATTGCACCCATTCACCAGGTTTGCCGAATTGCTTTAAGGAATTACAATTAATAAAATCTTCCGTTTCGCTCATTGTCATAACATCGAAGCCCTGATATTTTGTTACCTCAGGATTTGAACGGTATAAATGAAAATCGCTTAAATCCGAGATTTTAAGTTCTCGGATTTTTAATCGATTTGTTTTTATAAGAATGTCTTGCACGGCTATTCTAAATTGTTGCTTTATTATTAAGTTTAGCATCTAAGTATTTTAATGTAGTTTTATTTTTGACATTACCAGACTGATATTAAGCATTCTGTTATATCTTTCAATTGTATTTGAAATATTTGCAAGGCCGTAACCATATCTAACGTCTAATCCAAGTGTAGATTTCTTAAGTTTAAAGTTATATCCTGCACCAATCTGAGCTCCAAAATCAAAATGCTGGAATTCATCTGCTGCATTTCCAAATTTAATGGCTGTTGTTTTTCCAGGAGAGTTTTCAAAAGCTTCTGTTTTTATTTTACCGGCAAACATATAAGAAACATATGGTCCTGCATTTACATAGAAGTTCTTATAATGAAATCTTGCAAGAACAGGAGATTCTAGTGACCATGTACGCAATGTGGATTTATTGATCGTTTCAGGATTCTTTTCATTTAGAACACCGCCTTTCATTGCAAAGTATAATTCCGGAACTATAGAAAATTCTTTACTTATTCCAATTTGGTAAAAGGCACCTATTTGCAAGCCCTTGAAATTCTTTTTAAATGCTTGTAAGGATGGATTAGACTTACCATAGTTAAAATTTGTAGTTAAAGAATTAAAAGATAAGCCAAACTTATTGGTTTGAGAGAATGAAACAAAATTAGATATCATTAAGATAGCTATACTACATGTTGTTACTGCTGTTTTTTTCATTGATTTTTTCATTGTGTTATTTTTAAATTGTTGATTTATGAATTGATAATTAAGGGCATACAACTTCTTTGAATGATACATCGCTAATACTGAACATACCAACCGCCTTGGGATAGCTTTTATCTTGAGGAAAAATGTTAGTAGGTAAGTTTACAGAGGTGGTGGCGAACATTCCTGTATTGTTACTCATCTGAACTCCTAACTTTAAAAAGTCATGCACTTCTCTGCTTATTCCATATATTTCCAACCTGGCCACATCACCTGTTTTGCATGGATCAACTCCACCATCAGGACCGGAGGTAGCCCATTTATCTTCCCAAAAATATTGACCGTCACGTTCATTATTGTAACCAAACTCTTCTAACTGTATATTCTCTGATCTTCCGTAAAATTTACCATTTTTGTAAACCTTCACCCAATAGAAATCAGGAATTGGACCAGTTACATCCTTAGCAACTAGAAACAATCTGTTACCTGCTTCCACACTCAAACCAATATTTCCTATATCGGTATACTTGAAAAACAAGCCATCAATAGTAGTAGTTCTCTTACATGAAGTAAAAGCCTTGTATTCATAACTTTGGTATTTAATATTCAGCTCATAATTATGATCAGTATAAATGATCGTATCAGTGTTCTGAATTTTAAAAATGTAATTGCCGTCGTTTTTATCTTCAAAAGTTATTGTTCTTTTATTTGTTAGATCGATCAAAGTTACTGAGGCGCCAATTAGTGCCGCGGGCGTTTTGCCGCTGAAATAACTATCAGAGTATGTTAATCGAATTTTCTGATCTACTCTCATGTTATTTAAAAATGCGTCTACGGAAACAGATTTACTTTTTTCATCAAGATCCATCTGTATTCTGTCTTCACAACTGCTAAAGAGAATTAGAGTTGTGGCCAGTGCTAGTGTTTTTAAAACGAATGTTTTCATAATACTTTTTTTAATTTGTTTTTAAAATTTGAAATTGTAAGTAATTGCAGGCACAATGGATCCAATAACAGAGTAACGGATCGCTTCATTTTCTAAAGCGTTATTACTTGCAGGATTATTTCTGAAGTACACGGAAAAAGCATTGCGTCTGTTGTAAACATTGTAGATGCTCACTGCAATAGTGCTTTTCCATTTCTTGACATCATTACTTTTGAAATTGTATACTAAACCCAGATCCAATCTATGATAGGGAGAGATGCGGTAATTGCTACGTTTGTTTTCTGAATTATGTGGAAAATAGTATCCTTGGACTTCAAATTTACTATCAAAGAAAGTGGAAGGCGTGCCACTCATGTAAATGAAATTAGTGCTTAGCGTTAAACGCTTGGTAATATCATACATTAAAACAACACTAGCGTTGTGTGTTCTATCGTATTTACTTAGGAACCATTCATTGTTACTAATGCCATTGACTTTTCTCTCTGTTTTTGACAATGTATAACTTATCCAACCTGTAAATTTGCCTTTGTTTTTCTTAACGAATAATTCCAAACCATAGGCCCTTCCTTTACCTTGTAATAAATCACCTTCAAGATATTTATTTAAAAACAGTTTAGAGTTATCAATATAGTCCAGCTGATTATCTAAGCTTTTATAATAAACTTCAGCAGATGCTTCATAGGTGTTTTCTTTAAAGTTTCTGAAATATCCAACCGAAACCTGATCAGAAGTTAAAGGCTTAATGTTATTTGTAGCCGGTAAATAAAAATCTAATGGAGTGGAGGCTGATGTGTTTGATACGATCTGTAAGTATTGCCCCGAGCGTGCATAACTTGCTTTAACAGAATTTTTCTTGTTTATAGTGTAGTTCATTGCCAATCTTGGTTCAGGAACATTGTAAAACTTGATGGTTTCAAGATGTTCGAATGATCTTTCTTCTACTAATGGCTTGCTTAAATTTTCGGTAGTATCACGATAGTAATAAGCATTTCCTTTACCTAAATAATTGTAGAATGACCATCTTAGACCATATTGAAGGCTGAAATTCTCAGAAATTTTCTGTTCATTGTTGATATAGAGAGCATACTCAAGTCCATACTGATCAGGAAATGCAGTTTTAATTGCAAAGTCACTTTTATCAACTGATTTAATTTCTCCCGGTTTGAATGTATAGTGAATAGCTTGTGCGCCAAATTTGATGGTGTTAGTGCTATTTGGAAAATAACTATAATCAGCCTTTAAGCTTGATGTAATGATCTTTGCATCCCAGTCAAATTTGAAGCTATTTGTGTTGAATGCAAGAAAGTAGTTATATCTGCTATGGTATGCTGTGATGTTGCTAAACAACTTGCTACTGAATATGTGATTCCAACGAGCAGTTGCCGTTGCGTTACCATAATTAAATTTAAATCCGGTACTAAAAAAATCACGACCAAAATACCCGCTTAAGAAAACGGTATTCTTGCTATTGATATTCCAATTTAATTTTGAATTGAGATCATAGAAATATACGCTTGCCTTTTTCATATCGCCTTTTAAAAATGGCCTTGCCAATACATCGATATAGCTTCTTCTTGCTGCAACTAAAAAGCTCACTTTATTTTTTATGATCGGAGCTTCTATACTTAATCTGCTAAATATTGTGCCAATACCGCCATTCACTTCCAGTTTTTTATTATTGCCTTCTTTCATTCTGATGTCAAGCACAGATGATGTTCTACCACCATATTGAGCCGGAACAGATCCTTTCATCAACTTAAGATCTTTCACAGCGTCAGGATTAAATATTGAGAACATGCCGAACATATGCGATGAATTGAATACAGGGGCTTCATCCATTAAGATCAAATTTTGGTCAATATTTCCACCACGCACATTAAATCCACTGGCACCTTCACCAACATTTGTTACACCCGGTAAGGTTTGAATACTTTTAATGATATCCACTTCACCAAGTAGTGCCGGCATTTTCTGTATCTGCGCAATGTCTAATTTGGCAACACTCATTTCATTAGACTTTATGTTTTGATCTTCTTGTTTTGATGTGACCACTACTTCTTCCAGTTGTTTTCCTTCCTCTTTTAATTCGAAATTGAGAGTAACATTTGTGCTGAGATCAATTTCTTTGACCTGGGCCACATAACCGATGTATTGTACCAAAATGAATTGTTTTCCTTTTGGTAAGGTTAAAGAGTAGAACCCATATTCATTAGCAGTAGTACCTAAACTTGTACCTTGTTTCGAAACGGCAGCACCTATTAGTGCTTCACCATTTACTGCATCACGCAAATAACCACTTATAGTTACTTTGTCTTGCGTAAAGGCATTGAGACATAAGAAGAGTGCGAGGGTTGTAAAGATTGTTTTCATGTTGTTTTATTTTAAGTTAAAAGTATTGTGTTTGATAGTGTTTGTAGTAGGACAAAAATGAAGTTGAATAGTACTTATTTGAGATTCATAAATAAATTTCGCTTTCGAAGTAAAAACGTTATTACAATAATTAGAGTTAAAAGGCCAAATAAGCTTGCCTCTAATCCGAAATCGCCACCATGCATCCAGATTGGACCATTGATGGCTTTCACATTTAGAATGCTTTCGGAAGATTGACCACTTACACCAAACCCTAATACTGTCCCTTGCATAAGGTTAGCCATGAAGTGAATGCCGATTGGAAGCGCAAGGCCATTGATTTGAACAAAAGCGGTTCCGAACATTATTGAGGCAAGGAAAATATTAATTGAGCCCCACACTTTCAACTCACCAGTATCATTCAAGCTATTAGAATGGGTTAAAAGAAATAGTGATGCGATTGCAAGCTGTGCTGGCCAATGTCCGATAGACTTGATTAGTTTTTGAAAAATGAACCCTCGGAATAATAGCTCTTCTGTTACAGCAACACTAAAGCATATGACAACTCCTTTAAGGATGACATAGCTCGAAATGTTATTAAAAGAAAATTCAATGTATTTTACAATAAAAAGAAATATGGCAGGTGCTAACATTAGGAGAGCACCAATTCCAATACCAACCGAGAAATGTTTAATTGATTTTAAATCAAAATTTCCGGTAATTTCAAATAGGGAAGACTTGCTAATCAGCTGACAAAGCCATGTTGTAACTATTACAAGCAATCCCTGCATAGGAATTGATACTTCGAATGAATAATAATGACTCAATAATATTAAAGGCATGAGCATCACAAGTAGAATCAAGAAAAAAGCACCTATCCACCATAAGCCACGCAGATTATTCTCTTTATTGTAAAATATGTTTTTCATATCGCTATATCTTTTTTATAAATTTCTCTAGTTCACCGCTATTATATAAAACTGGTCCATGGCCAAAGCATAGTATCCGTGGGTCGAGGTTGAATAACTTTTTTATAGATTCACGATTCTGTTCAGCGTTTGCAGTAAACATTTTTGGAGGCTCTTGTAAACCAACACGTGTGGTTAATAGGTTCATATTATTAATTACATCGCCAACAATTAAAACACCATCCTTTTCTCTGAAAAAAGAAATGTGACCACTTGCATGTCCGGGAGTTTCTATTACTGCAAATCCCCCTATTTTTTCACCCTCTTTGATTGTTCTGCTTATTTTATGTCCCAAACCAGCCCAGTATGACATTTGAAACTTTGCAATGAAATTATTAGGATTTGGATACTCTTCTGCAACGACACCTTGTTCCGCTCTTCTTTTATCATATTCATGACATATAAAGGGAATTCCCAATTTTTCGCAGATTTCTTTACTAGCACCTTGGTGATCTGCATGAGCATGTGTTATAGCGTGAGTGTTAACTTCAAAGCCCTCTAATTTCTTTAATATTTTCTTACCCGAACTTCTAATTCCGGCATCAATTAATACATCTTCTAACAAATAGCAATTAATTGAATTGCGAGGCATTAATGATATTTGATATACATCTTTAGCTACTTGATTCATAATATTTTGGTTAATTAACATGCAACAACAATACTTATGTTCCCTTTTTTATGACCTCCGTCAACTAACTTATGAGCCTCTGCTACATTTTCCAATTTGTAAGATTCAGTTATGACAGGTCGAATTACATTGGATTCCACAAAATGCTTTATCTCATAAAGGTCCTCAGACGTTATGTTTCCCGGGTTGTTTGTAACGGAAATCACTTTTCCATTCTCATTAAGAATGGATTTTATTTGTGAGCTATTTATCTTTCCAACTGCATCAAATACCAGATCGTATCGGCCCCAAGAGACAATATCTTCTTTTGAATAATCAATTATTCTTTTCGGTCCAAGAACTTTCACAAAATCAATACTTGAAGTACTACAAACGGCTGTTACATCTGCCCCATAGTAATTGGCAATTTGAATAGCATAAGTGCCAACGCTACCAGAAGCACCGTATATTAAAACTTTGCTACGGTTTTTTAATTCACCTTTTCTTAGGAAACGAAGTGCTGTACCTGCACCAATTGGTAAAGTGGCAGATTCCAAATAATTTAAATTTGAAGGTTTTAATGCAACTGCTCCTGTTTCAGGATAGCATTTGTATTCGGCATAAGCTCCGAAATTTGAATTTAATGTTGAGGCAAAAACTTCGTCTCCTACTTTGAAACGGGATACTTTGTATCCGATTGCCTCAACAACCCCAGACAATTCCATACCTAATATTGGTCTTCTTGGATTTATTAATCCTAAATATAGCCTTGCAAAGATCCAATGAGAAGTAGGTACATTAAAACTTCTCATTCTCGTATCCCCTGCGGTAACAGAAGTTGCATAAACTTTAATTAGAATTTCGTTGGCCTTTGGAGTTGGCTTTGTGATGTTTTGTATTTGAAGAACCTCCGGTCCTCCATAATTCGAATAGGTTATTGCTTTCATATTGGGTTTTTTGATGGAACAAAGCTCCATCTATTCCCAATTTCCCACAATACTGATTAATCATTATTCTATTCGATAAGCCCGAACTTTGTAGCAAACATTAGGGCTTCAACAGAATTATTAGCGCCTAATTTGGCCAGGAATCTTTGACGATGAGTATTTACTGTATGTAGGCTGATTGAAAGTTTATTGGATATTTCTTTACTTAATAAACCCTCTTTAACAAGCTTTAATATTTCGATTTCTCGCTTGGTTAAATCTATCTGAACGGTGGGTGCCGGTTCTATCGGAACAAATTTACCGGTTTTAAAATTCAGTAATTGACATTTTATACCGCTATACTCTTCCTGATTAGGGGAAACGTCTACTACCCCCATCATCAACCAAATCTGGCCCTTACTATCTAATTCGATCATTTGGTATTGCTCAATAAGTCGGACGTACTTGTTGTCTGAATTTAGCATTCTATACTCCGAGATCATTTTATGATTTAGTTTCTCATCTTCCGAAAAGGAGTTGAATAACTTCATTATGGAAACACTCAGAGAACTTAGTTTCATCAAGTCTTCTGTATGAATCTTTTCTATAAAGAACTTTTGGCCTAATTTATTATAATCGGATGGAGAATATCCAAGCAGACTCCCAAAATTCGACGAGTAAAACACTACTTCTCTCTTACTAATATCAAAAACATTTATTCCTGAATTACTGATTTCAGATAAAGTTTGTAATGCGCTTCTACGCTTTTCAATTAATGAATAATCAAGAGATTCTACATCAAATTGATATTGCATTAAGAATTTAAAGAAAACTTCCTCGACATTCTTCTGGTTTGACATCTCTATGATTAATTTAATCTTTTTTTAAAAATAAGATAAAATTCTTAGATGGCAAGTAGATGGGCAAAAATATGATAATCAGTCAATTCAAGGATAAAATTATTAATTAAGTTGGCTTAGCTAACATTAAATCCTTTCTTAATTAGCCATCCTGCGAGTATCATTTCATATGAAAATATTGGGAATGATAAGATTAAACTTGTAGCTGAAAATTGATTAAAGAGACCAAATATTCCTAATATTGCAACAAGAAAAATTAGTATCGCGCTTATAAGTCCATAAATAGCCAGTGAACGAGGAACTAAAGCTGTTTTGAAAAATATAGCACTATAAATAAATGTGTTAATTCCTAACATAAAGTTAGGACCTAGAATATTAACCCACTCATGAATAGATTTGAATACCTTACCTATATGAAGTATTGAATTATTCTCTTCTAAATTAGAACTAATGTTGTTTTGTGCTAAAGTGAGAATAGTTAAAACACTTATAGCGCTAATTAAAATAAAAATGACTTCAAGTGTTCTAAACATTACATAACCTAGACCGGCGCTTTCATTAAAACGCTTTAAATAAGGATAAAGCATAACAGCAGTGCCAATATTTGAACAAGCTAAAAAAAGTTCAAATATTACACCGGTAATTACCTGTTTTGCGGGAATTATTCCTTCAAAGTAATTTGATCGATTAATAAACTCACTGTATAAAATGACTGCAATTATTGCAGTTGATGTGGCTGAAATAAAAAACGCGCCTGCTATTTTAGAATTGTATTTGTTTCTATCAATAATGTTTGCTTTCATGATCTGGTTGTTTTTTATCTTGATTTGGTAATAATTCATTTATTTAATTTTTAATAAGCTTTGATGGCACTGAAAGCTTCCCTATAAACTGTAGCGTTTATAACTAGAAAAATAAACGTTAACTTTAAAAAGGGAAAACATGAAAAA
>CALMVZ010000027.1 GCA_937873155.1 uncultured Bacteroidota bacterium
TTCCCACATTCCAACAGGACATTAAATATCAATGGAAATCTTTAATTTTGAATGCTACTAATTAGGGGAAGCTTTCACCTTTTTAAAGTTAACGTTTATTTTTCTAGTTATAAACGCTACAGTTTATAGGGAAGCTTTCAGAAGTTATTCGCCTAATTGGGATAGTTTTCATGTTAATTCTATGGAGTTTGGCAATTTATAGATATAAAAATACCAATTTTCTATATTTTATTCTAAATGAGAGCGGAAACGAGTGTCGAGCCTTGAAAAATGCATAGATGTGGCTTTTGAAATGGCTGGAAACCTGCACAGAATGTGGGATTTACTAACTTTTAAGGATAGGGTGATAATGCAACGGGTGGTATTTCCTCAAGGAATTCAATATGATAAGAAAAATAACAGATGTCGAACAAGGAAGTGAATTTTGTGATTCGCTACTTCTAGCAGTTGTCTATGGATGCAGCGGAAATAAAAAGCGGGGATTCAAACTTTATATTTGAAATCCCCGCTTTAGTGGGCCCACCTGGGATCGAACCAGGCACCCACAGATTATGAGTCTGTTGCTCTAACCGAATGAGCTATGGGCCCGTTAAATAAGGTCAAAATGACCTTCCTTTCTTGCTAAAGGGACAGCAAAAATAGATATTTGTAGAGATATTACAAAGTTTTATGAAGGGTATTCAGAATGTTATTTTCGATTTGGGTGGGGTAATTATAAACCTGGATACAAACCGCACTATAAATGCATTCAATAAGCTTAGCCAGATACCTTTTGAGAGTATTTACACGCAGGCAAAACAGGAGGAAATATTCAGTTTATTGGATAAAGGCAAAATTTCTGCAAGCGATTTTTTCAAGGAGATCAAAAGGTTAATACGTTATAATGGGCCAATCCAAGATCTTATGACGGCCTGGAATGCGATGTTGTTGGATGTGCCTGAAGAGCGCCTTGATGTATTGGTAGAAATGAAGCATAATTACAACACTTATTTGCTCAGCAATACCTGTGAACCACATATTGACGCTTTTGAAAAAGAATTGGAGAACGAACATGGCATCAAAAACTTCGAGGATTATTTTGATAAGGTCTATTATTCATGCAGAATGGGAATGCGCAAACCGGATAAGGAAATTTTCGAGTTTGTATTGCAACAAAATAATTTGAAGCCCGAAGAAACTATTTTTATTGATGATTCTCCGCAACACGTAAAAGGAGCAGGGGAGTGCGGCATCAATGCTTTTTTACTACAGAAAAACATGTCGGTTAACGATCTGTTACGACAACTTAAGCTTTTATAAATTCCATCACCGCCTCAAAAAATTCATTCGGCTTTTCGGCGTGGATCCAATGACCGGAATCTTTTATCGTAATTAATTTATAATTCGGAAAACGTTTTTCAATTTCGGGAAGATCTCTTTCAACTATATAATTTGATCTTTCTCCCCTGATAAAAAGTGTTTCTATAGCACTTGAACCATTTGGGACTTCAGCACCGATATTTGAATAGTTCTTATCGATCACTTTTAAATTGAACCGCCAGTCCATAACGTTATTGGCATTATCTTTCCAATAAATATTTTTCAGCAAAAATTGTTTGGTACCGAAATCAGGAATGTATTCATTCATGATCGCCTCAGCTTCTTTGCGTGTTTTTATCTTCGAAAAATCAACCGCATTCAAAGCTTTCAGAACAGAATCATGATGCGATGCGTAAGCGCGCGGGGCAATGTCAGCGACAATTATTTTTTTAGCAATGCGGGGATATTGCAATTGAAAGAACATCACTGTTTTTCCACCCATGCTGTGTCCTAAAAGGATTGGGTCTTTTAATTGATGTTCGGAAATAAATTCATTCAGATCATCAGCCATTGCTTCGTAGGTCCATTCCTCGCTGTGAGGGGAAAGCCCGTGATTCCGCTGATCAATAGTAAAAACATGAAAACCGTTCTCGCCAAAACGCTTGGCTAATGTATTCCAATTATCACTTTGTCCGAATAAACCGTGCAAAATAATTAAAGGCTGACCTGAACCGAATTCGCGGAATGCTAACTTCATGATGTAAAATTAGCGAAAGAAAAACTATTTATTAATGTATTTCTTAATAAAATGATCCACACTTATTTTTCCTGCCCCGAAGCAAAGTGTAACTAATAACATCAAAATAAAATAAAGAGGAATTTCATAACCATTATCACCTGAAGCAAAACCATTTTCCCAATGAACGGTTTTGATAGCAACGAGCATAGTGATGATAAGCGGAATCGAGATCAAACGTGTTCCTAAACCAAGTACTAATAAAACAGCACCGATCAACTCGGTATAAGTTGCCATATAAGCATTCAGAGTTGGAGCAGGGATCTCTAAACTTTCGAACCATTCTGCAATTGAAGCGATGTCTTCAAACTTTCTCTTTCCCGAATCCCAAAACGTATAAGCTAAAGCGAGACGGATGCATAAAAGCATGATGCTTTGTCCGTTGTTTACAATTGAAACGAAACGGTTGTAGAAGGGAAGGAGTTTATTCATAATTTCTTTACCACTTCGTCAAGCTCAGTGGCTTGTTTTTAGTTTAATACATCATGGTTCGGCTAGCTCACCATGACTTCCGTTTATTTTAGAAATCCGAGTACAAATTGACGTTGTTGCAGATCGGTAATGAATTTTTCCGCGTGTTCTTTTAGTAACAAAATATCATTGATCTGAAATAAATTGTTGGCTTCCTCCAGAACATCTTTCAATAATTCACCGTTGGCAATTTGCTCTAAAATATAAGTGTAAAGCATCGACAGATCCATGAATTGTACGTTGCCACTTTCTTTTTCACGGTAGATCAATAAAAAGAAAGTTCCTTCTTTCCCTGCTAAACTTGTTGGGGCAGTTGTGTGAACAGGATAAGTCAGCTTTATTAATTTATACTCAGGGTTAATAGCGATCTTATTAGTGAACCAGTCACCTTTTGTTGTGAAAGACGGATAAGGAATATCTTCCATGGTATGAACATCCAACTCTAACCACTCTACATACAAAAGATCGTTTAAAAAATAATGACCTAATTGTCCGGCAATATCTTTCTTCACGCAATAATCATAGAACTCCATTGGCATTCGCCATACCTGTGATGTTTTACATTTGTGCTCAGCAAAATAATCGTAAACTAGTTTTTCCCAAACCTCTTTTGGTAAAAAACTATGGGTAATAGGATAACAGGTCTCAAGGGCATCAGAAGCAATATTAAAAACCAATCTGCGATAGTGATGCAAATTCTCAGCTTTCACGCCTTTTAATTCAGGTACTATACCATCACGGCAGTATTCTGCGAGCATAGCTTGCTGCTGATATGTATCTTTAAGCAATTGCATCGGCTATCTGCCATTTTTTGGCAATAATATTATCCATTCTTGTAATTTCTCCCTGTAATTCTTCTAATTCAGGAATATTAAAGTCCCTTTCTAATAGAACAGGAACAGGTTTTACTAAACCAACCGTGTAATCAAACAATTCGAATACTTGATCAATTACGGCTTGTCCGTGTGTATCAATGATCACGGTATCAGAAATTTGTTCGTGGCCCGCCATGTGAATATAAGCAACATGATCGAGAGGTAATTTTTTAATGAATTCTTTCGGGTCGTATTGATGGTTGAAGGAATTGACATAAACATTATTCACATCCAATAACATATTGCAACCTGATTCTTTAACGATAGCAGAGATAAATTCAACTTCGTTCATTTCGGCGGCAACGGGTGTGTAATAGGAAACATTCTCAAGAGCAATAGGCATTTCTAAAATATCCTGCACTTGTTTGATACGCTGTACAATATGTTTTACGGCATCTTGTCTGAATGGTATTGGTAAAAGATCGTATAAATGCGCATTATCGCATTTCGAATAGCTCAAATGTTCAGAATATACTTTCACATTATATTGCTTGAGGAATTTTTTCACTTGTTTCACAAATTCAACATCCACTTCATCAGGGCTGCCGATAGAAAGTGAAAGACCATGGCAGGTGATCGGGAATTTTTCAGCGGCTTTATCCAGAACTTTTTTCCAATATCCGCCCATGCCGATCCAATTCTCAGGCGCCATTTCAATAAAAGACGGTTTCAGAACAGTTGAACTCAACAGTTCCTCCGCAAAATCTTTCCTGAATCCTATACCTGTGTATTGTTTCGACATGATGTAATAGTTCTTAAAAAAAATCCCGCCGTCATCGTGAGTTTGACGAACGGCAGGATAATTTTATTTAAGCTAAATACTAGTGAGGTTTGTCAGATTTTTTTTCTCCGCATTTACCTTCTCCGCATTTGCCATCTTTCGCTTTACCGTCAGATTTTTTTGCGTCTTTTTTCTCACCGCATTTGCCTTCTCCGCATTTGCCGTCTTTAGCTTTGTGCTCACCACACTTAGCATCTTTTGCTTTTGTGTCAGTAGCTTTAGCATCTTTTTTCTCAGTGCCTGCTTTTTTCTCGCCGCACTCAGCTTCGATCGTTTTTACGATAGCCGAACGAACTTCACCTGCAGTTCCAAGAGCGTTATACTCAAGTAAACTGTTAGCTTTTACGGCTGATACACTCATTAAAGCACCTGCGATCATACCGCAAGTCACAAGGGTTGATTTTTTTTCCATTTGTTTTGTTTTTTAGCCGAAGGATTCCCTTCGGGATAGGTTTAAATAAATATACGATATAGCCTATTAAACCTTACAGAAGAGAATATTATTTTTTTGTATTCTCTGTAATTAATTGATTCAGAGATTGTTTCTTTTGAGCTGAAAGCGTAAGGGAACTTCCCTCTGCAGCCCTTTTAAAAAAAGCATTGATCTTCCCGGTTTGTCGGGCGAAACGACGGCAAAATTTACAGGTCATTTTATGAAAGGCAAGAAGCAGTTTTTCTGAAAAGCTCAGTTTATCAAAGGAACTCTTCTCCATAAGGTAAGTAGCATCTTTGCAGCCAAAGGTGTACCATTTATGTTTATGTTCTAAGTGTTCCATTTTACAATTTTAACCAGTTCTTTTCTAAGCAAGCACGGATCTGCAATTTAGCACGATGTATGATCACCCAAAAGTTAGACGAGGTTAAATTAAATTCCTTACAAACCAATTTAGAGTCGGCATCATCCAGTAAACTCATGGTAAATACCCCTTTCCATTTTTCAGGTAGTTCTTTTAAACAACCTTCCATTATTTTATAGAATTCCTTCGAATCATAACCTCCATCAACTTCTCCCCATTCTTTTGGTTTATTGCCCTCCTGCCAATGGCCATTCTTTTCCTTATTGAAAAAATAATCTAAAGAGGGGGCATCATAAGTTTGAAGCTTTAACGGAGATTCATTCCTGGTGGATGCTTTTTTATAGTGATCAATGACCTTATTCTTGATAATGCTCACCAGCCAGGTCTTTTCCCCGGCTTCTCCTTTATAAGAATCTTTGGCTTTAAGGGCAGATAAGAAGGTGTCCTGAACAAGATCTTCAGCTAATTGGTCGTCGTTTACCCTATAATAAGCAAACTTATAGAGGTAATCAGCGTACAAATCCACCCATTTAGCAGGATTTAACGTGTTTTGACTATTTGAGGAGCCTTCCAATCTATTCCAAAAGTAAACAATTCCAAATAAACTCCTATCTTTGCGCCCTTAAAATAGAACATGTCAGGAATTAAGAATATTGCAATCATTGCCCACGTTGACCACGGTAAAACAACCTTGGTAGATAAAATTTTACACACTTGTAAATTATTCAGGGATAACCAGGAAACAGGAGAGTTGATATTAGATAATAATGATCTGGAGCGCGAACGTGGTATTACCATTTTGGCAAAGAACGTATCTGTTGTTTATAAAGGAACAAAAATTAATATCATTGATACCCCTGGTCACGCCGACTTTGGCGGTGAAGTTGAACGTGTGATGAACATGGCTGACGGAGTTATTCTTTTAGTGGATGCTTTTGAAGGACCAATGCCTCAAACCCGTTTCGTTACTCAAAAAGCGATCAGTGCAGGAAAGAAAGCGATTCTTGTTATCAATAAAGTGGATAAACCGAATTGCCGTCCTGAAGAAGTTCATGATGCTGTATTTGATCTGTTCTTTAACCTGGATGCTACTGAAGACCAATTGGATTTCCCGACTGTTTACGGTTCATCGAAACAAGGTTGGATGGGTCCGGACTATAAAACTCCGACAGAAGATATCACACATTTATTAGATGTGATCATCGATAAAATTCCTGAAGCGCCAAAACGTGAGGGAACTTTGCAGATCCAAATTACTTCTTTAGATTATTCATCATTTATCGGCCGTATTGCTATCGGTCGTGTCTACCGCGGAACTATTAAAGAAAATATGCCGGTAAGCGTTGTGAAGCGTGATGGAAAAATTCAGAAGCAGCGCGTAAAAGAATTATTTGTATTTGATGGTTTAGGAAAAGTAAAAGTAACTGAAGTTGTTGCCGGGGATATTTGTGCATTTACAGGTATTGAAGGTTTTGATATCGGTGATACTATCGCAGATTTTGAAAACCCGGAAGCTATGCCAACAATGCATATCGATGAACCAACAATGAGTATGTTGTTTACCATTAACACATCTCCTTTCTTTGGTAAGGATGGAAAATATGTTACTTCACGTCACTTACGTGACCGTTTATATAAAGAATTAGAGAAAAATTTAGCGATGCGCATCGAAGAAACAGGTTCACCCGATTCTTACTTAGTGTTCGGCCGTGGCATCCTTCACTTATCAGTTTTAATTGAAACGATGCGCCGTGAAGGTTATGAATTACAAGTGGGACAACCACAGGTGATCATCAAAACCATTGATGGCGTAAAGCATGAGCCGGTTGAAACTTTAACCATTGATGTTCCGCAGGAATCTTCAAGTAAAGTAATTGATCTTGTTACACAACGTAAAGGTGATATGTTGGTGATGGAACCAAAAGGAGATCTGATCCATATCGAGTTCTCAATTCCTTCGCGTGGTATCATTGGTTTACGTAATAATATTTTAACTGCAACTGCGGGTGAAGCTATCATGGCTCACCGTTTCAAAGCATTTGAACCATGGAAAGGAGTAATTCCTAACCGTATTGCGGGAGTTTTGTTAAGTAAAGAAAAAGGAACTTCTGTAGCATACAGTTTAGACAAACTCCAGGATCGTGGAAAGTTTTTCATCGATCCGGGTGAGGAAATTTATCCGGGCATGGTTGTAGGTGAGCATATCCGCCCTGATGATTTAGTTATCAATCTTTGCGGCGAGAAAAAATTAACTAACATGCGTGCAAGTGGTACTGATGATAAAGTCCGTATCGCACCGAAAGTCCGTTTCAGTTTAGAAGAAGCAATGGAATATATCCAGGGTGATGAGTATGTAGAGATCACACCGAACCATATCCGTATGCGTAAAATCATCTTAGACGAGAACGAGAGAAAACGTGCTTCTAAGGCTGTTGAAGCTTAACCCAAAATTCTATAAAAATAAAAACCTCAGTTGTTTAAGCTGAGGTTTTTTTATTTATAAGGTTTTAATTTTCTAATTCAATTTTAAAGGCGAAACTTTTTTTCCGAACACATTCAGGCAATCTTCCTGCAGATCCTTCATAGTCACATTCATGGTTTCCCATGCATATGGATAATTAACGTATTGACCGTCGTTGGCTACTTCAGAAAGGATATACGAAGCACCCATCATATTCCTTACAAGTTCATCCGCTTTTCTAACCAACAAAGTTTTTTCGGTTTTGCTTTTAGCGGTACTGGTATAGAGAACTATTTTGTAAACGAAATCTGATTCCGGCGCATTCGTTTTATAGACCACAACCGGTTTGTTCTTAAAAGTGTAGGAAGAAACCTTTTGTAACTGCACCCCGCCATCACCAAAAAGGCCGAAGATCAGATTGGCGATCAGTGTAAGTTTAATTAGTATAGCCATACCCTACCGTTTTAATTAGAGGTAAATGTATTCCATTCAAACCAAAAAAAGTTACATTTTATTGAACATGTTACCCGGTTTCTAACAGCATTATTAGTCAAAAAGGATGAACGTATGAAATAATGGCACTAAATTGAATTAGTTACGATCGAACGCTGGATTCTCAAAAGGAGAATTGTTGATAAGATATTTGCGCAAAAAAATACCAGTGACAATTAGGTAGTATCGGCCTGCAATCGGGTTATTTATTCCGTTGCTTTAAAACATTTGTCACATCTTCCAGTTTTTTATTTTTAGCCCGGAGAAGTATCAAATAGTGAAATAGAAGATCAGCAGCTTCATTCAGGAACAACTCATCATTATTGTCTTTCGATTCAATAATTAATTCAGTTGCTTCTTCACCAACTTTCTGTGCAATTTTATTGATACCTTTTGAAAACAGTGAGGAGGTGTAAGAATTTTCTGACGGATCATTTTTTCTCTTTTCAATTGTTCTTTCCAATTCAGATAAGAAATCGCTATTGTTCTTTTCATTAAAACAAGTATCAGCACCGGTATGACAAACAGGACCGGCCGGATTAACTTTTATTAGGAGTGTGTCGTTGTCACAATCAACACCAATTGTTTCCACCAATAAAAAATTGCCGCTTTCTTCACCTTTGGTCCATAAACGGTTTTTGCTGCGGCTGAAGAACGTTACTTTTTTAAGTTCTTCGGTTTTTTTCAGCGCTTCCTCATTCATAAAACCAAGCATCAGTACATTTTTTGTTTTTGAATCCTGTATCACTACCGGTATTAATCCGTCTTTATATTTTGAGAAATTTAATTTCATAATCTTACTCTTATATTATTGTTTCTTAATTCTTGTTTTAGCGTTTTAATATTTATTTCGTTAAAGTGGAAAACACTTGCAGCTAACGCTGCGTCTGCTTTCCCGGTTTCAAATGCTTCGGTAAAATGTTTCATCGTTCCTGCCCCACCACTTGCTATCACAGGAACATTTACACTTTCAGAAATTAGTTTAATAATGTCGTTAGCAAAACCATTTTTTGTCCCGTCGTTATTCATAGACGTTAATAATATTTCCCCGGCACCAAGTTCAACACCTTCTTTCGCCCAAACAAAAGCTTTCTTTTCTGTTTTTACTTTTCCTCCATTCAAGTACACATACCAATTTCCATTCTCGAATTTAGTATCAATGGCTAAAACAATGCACTGACTTCCAAATCGGGAAGATAATTCTTTTATTAGTTGAGGGTCTTTGAATGCTGAAGTATTGATCGAGATTTTATCTGCACCTGAGTTTAAGAGAACTGAAACATCTTCAATCGAATTGATACCGCCGCCAACTGTGAAAGGAATATTGATGGAAGATGCAATTTTTGTGACTAATTCTGAAAGTGTCTTCCGTTTTTCATTCGTGGCCGAAATATCCAGGAACACCAATTCATCAGCGCCTTCATCGCAATAGCGAATGGCTAATTCAACCGGGTCGCCGGCATCACGGATATTCTCGAAATTGACACCTTTAACGGTGCGGCCATCTTTTATATCCAGGCAAGGGATTATTCTCTTGGTTAACATTTTATATAATTTCGTAATTCATCAATCGTAATTCGTCCTTCGTAAATAGCTTTGCCTATAATAACCCCACCACAACCAATTTTTTCTAATTCATAAACATCTTTCATTTGTGATGCCCCACCTGAAGCAATCAGTTTTAATTCAGGAACCGCATTTATTATTTTTTTATATAATTCAACTGAAGGCCCTTGTAACAAACCGTCCTTCGAAATATCAGTGCAGAAAATGTTAGTAATACCTTCCGAAAAATTAGTTTTGATAAAATCAATCACATTTGTTTCCGTTGATTCTAACCACCCGCCAATTGAAATATTTTCATTCTTAACATCAGCTCCTAACATTATTCTACCTGCTCCGTATTTTTTCAACCAACCAAAAACAACTTCCGGTTCTTTTACAGCCAAACTTCCAATGGTAGCAAGATCAGCTCCTGAATTGAATACAGTTTCAATCGAAGCATCATTCTTAAGCCCACCACCGAAATCAATACTCAATTTAGTTTTGGAGGCGATCTTTTCTAATACTCTCCAATTAACAACTTCTCCTTTCTTAGCCCCATCCAGATCAACTAAATGCAAACGGATTATACCAATATTCTCAAATCGTTTAGCAACTTCCAAAGGATCTTCATTATAAATGACCTTTTGCGAATAGTCGCCTTGAGTTAAGCGGACACACTTACCATCAATAATATCTATAGCGGGAATGATCTGTATCATAAGCCAACAAAATTCTTTAATAATTGTTCCCCTGCTTTTGCAGATTTCTCCGGGTGAAATTGTACACCATAAAAATTATCTTTTTGTAAGGCAGAGCTGTATTCGGTCAAATAGTTTGTAGTCGCAATTGTGTTCTCTCCACTCTCGACATAATAGCCATGTACAAAATATTGGAATTCTTTGTCTGATATATTTTTGAACAGATAACCTTTTAAATTGTAAATGTTGTTCCAGCCGATCTGCGGGACTTTGGCATATGGGACATCCCCAACATCCCCCCGACTTCGTCGTCCCCCTTCGAAGGGGGAAGAGAACCGTTTTACTGTGGAGTTAAATATGCCAAGGCAATCTGTTTTTCCTTCTTCAGAATATTTACACATCAATTGCATGCCCAAGCAAATTCCAAGGATCGGTTGTTTTAAATTTTTGATAACCACATCTAATCCTTTTTCTTTCAAATAGACCATCGCACTTGAAGCTTCTCCAACTCCGGGTAATATAACTTTGTCTGCAGACTGAATTTCTTCAATAGAATCGGTCAACAACGGTTCAATACCGATCCGGTTCAGTGCAAACTTTACCGACTGAGTATTTCCTGCATTGTATTTTATAAGTACGACTTTCATTTAAAGTAATCCTTTTGTACTTGGTAATTCGTTATTATTTGTGTCTCTTTTTATAGCAAACTTGATGGCTTTCGCAAAAGCTTTGAAGATGCTTTCTATTTTGTGGTGTTCGTTTTCGCCTTCTGCTTTGATGTTTAAATTGCACTTGGCAGAATCGCTGAATGATTTGAAAAAGTGAAAAAACATTTCTGTCGGCATGTCGCCAACTTTTTCTCTTTTAAAATCTGCTTTCCATTCGATCCAGTTTCGCCCCCCAAAATCAATAGCGACTTGAGCTAAACAATCATCCATAGGTAAGCAGAATCCGTATCTCTCAATTCCTTTTTTATTTCCTATAGCTTTTGCAAAGACTTCACCTAAGGCAATTCCAACATCTTCAATTGTGTGGTGTTCATCAATGTGAAGATCACCTTTAGCAAGAATTGTCAGATCAATATTACCGTGACGGGCAATTTGCTCTAACATGTGGTTAAAGAAATTCAGGCCTGTATTTATTTCTGCTTTGCCTGTTCCGTCTAAATTAAGGTGTATAGTAATATCTGTCTCATTTGTTTTTCTTGTGTATGCAGCTGAGCGTTCAGGTAATTTTAAAAAGTTATAGATCTCTTCCCATGTTTCAACTACTTTTTCAATTTCAATTTTTAGAGTATCGTAATTTTTAATAAAAATAGATTTACAGCCAAGATTCGAAGCTAGTTTTACGTCGGTTAACCGGTCACCTATTACAAATGAGTTTTTCAGATCATAATCTCCATTCAAGTACTTGGTCAACATTCCTGTATTAGGCTTACGGGTTGGCTTGTTCTCAGATTCAAAACTTTTATCAATACAAACTTCTGAGAAGATAATTCCTTCTTTTTCAAACGCCTCAATAATAAAATTCTGTATAGGCCAGAACGTGTTTTCAGGAAATGAGTCGGATCCCAAACCATCCTGGTTGGTCACCATTACCAACTCATAGTTCAGTTCCTTAGCTATCTTTCCTAAATAAGTGAATACGCCTGGCAAGAATTTCAATTTCTCAAAACTGTCGATCTGAAAAGTATCAGGCGGTTCCCAAATAAGTGTTCCGTCACGGTCTATGAATAGAACTTTTTTCATGTGTATTGTTTTAATGTTTCTATTAATAATTTGTTTTCCTCTTTTGTCCCAACTGTGATCCGTAAACATCCTTCACATAATTCTACTTTGCTTCTGTTCCGGACAATAATTTGTTTTGAGGTAAGGTAATTATAAATGGAAGTTGGATTAGTAGTTTTTACCAGTAGGAAATTAGCTTCGCTCGGATAAACTTTAACAACAAACCACAATCCTGAAAGCTCAAAACTTATTTTTTTTCGTTCTTCAACGATTGTTTTTATCTGTTCATTTACTTTAACCGTATTCTGTAAAGCCTCTAAGACTAGTTTCTGTGAAGCAGAATTAATATTATACGGTGGTTTGATCTTATTAAAAACAGCAATGATATCTTCTGAGGCAAACGCCATCCCAACTCGTAGTCCGGCTAATCCCCACGCCTTAGATAAAGTTTGAAGAATAACCAAATTCGGATAATTCAGCAATTCGGGAATTAAACTTCTGTAACCCGCGAAATTGATATACGCTTCATCGATCACAACAATTCCATTAAAATTTTCAAGGATGGTTTTTATGGAGTTCCATTTAACACCATTACCTGTAGGGTTGTTAGGACAACAAACAAAGATCAGTTTGGTATTATCATTAATAGATTTCAAAATATTTTCAGTATCCAATTGGAATTCTTCAGCTGTCAAAGGGACTTTTTGAATTCTTACATCATTAATATTTGCAGATACTTCATACATTCCATAAGTTGGCGGACAAATAATAACGTTATCAATTCCCGGTCCACAAAATGCCCTGAACAAGATATCGATCGCTTCATCACTGCCATTTCCTAAAAAAATGTTTTGAACGGGTAAGCCTTTAACTTTTCCTAATTTTTCTTTCACGTCCAACTGTAATGGATCAGGATAACGATTATAGTTTGTATCCAATGGTGAACCAAATGAATTTTCATTCGCATCTAAAAAAAGCCCTTCCTTACCTTTATATTCATCACGTGCGGATGAATATGGTTTAAGATTCCTTATATTCTCTCTTGTTATTTTATTTATATCAAACATATAGTTTTTACTCTAAATCCTAAAACCTAAATCCTTTATTCTGATACTTACTGCATTCTTGTGTGCTTCTAATCCTTCCGCTTCAGCCATTAATTCTATTGTTCTTCCTATACTTTCTATTCCTTCTTTTGTTAGTTTTTGAAAAGTGATCTTCTTAACGAAACTATCTAAAGAAACGCCGCTATAGGCTTTTGCGTTCCCGTTTGTTGGCAGTGTATGATTTGTCCCTGATGCATAATCCCCGGCACTTTCACAGGAATAGTTTCCTAAGAAAACTGAGCCTGCATTCACCACTTGCTTTGCTAATTCTTCTTCATTCTTACAGGTAATTATTAAATGTTCAGGAGCGTATTCGTTTAAAAGTTCAATTCCTTCGTTTAAATTATTTACTAAAATGGCTTTACTACTCTTTAATGCAGCTTCAGCTATTTCTTTTCTTGGCAATTTACTTACCTGTTTCTCTAATTCACTATTAACTTTTTGAATTACATTTTCAGAATCACTCACCAAAATAACCTGGCTATCTGTTCCATGTTCAGCCTGAGATAACAGATCAGCAGCAACAAATTCCGGAACACAAGTTTCATCAGCAATTATTGCAACTTCTGATGGTCCGGCCGGCATGTCAATTGCAATTCCTTCCTTATTTACTAATTGTTTCGCACAAGTTACATACTGGTTGCCGGGACCAAATATTTTATTAACCTGAGGGATTGTTTCTGTTCCATAGGCCATTGCACCAATAGCTTGGGCACCTCCAACTTTTAATATTTTTGTATTGCCAACTAAATTTGCAGTATACAATATAGCCGGATTCACTTTGCCATTCTTGTCACAAGGTGTACACAAGATAATTTCCTTGCATCCGGCTAATTGAGCGGGAACTCCCAGCATTAAAACGGTTGAGAAGAGCGGGGCAGTACCACCCGGAATATATAAGCCTACTTTTTCTATTCCAACAGATCTTCTCCAGCACAAAACACCTTTTGAAGTTTCGACGATCTTCACTTCTTCTTTTTGTGAAGTGTGAAATTTTCCGATATTATTCTTTGCAATTTGAATGGCTTGTTTTAGTTCTTCACTTATTAAGTTTTCAGCATCCGTAATTTCTTTCTCTGAAACCTGCAGGTTAGTTATTTCTGTTTTATCAAACAGCAAAGCGTATTCTTTTAATGCTGTATCACCTTTATCTTTTACATTTTTTAAAATGGTACTGACTTTCTCCTCTAACTCAATAGAGTCAATACCAGGACGTTTCAGAAGGCCTTTCCAATCGCTTTTACCAGGGTATTTAATAACTTTAATCATAAATTCGTATACTTAATTCTTACTCCTTATAGTTTTCAGATGATCATTTTTTCTATCGGAACAACAAGAATTCCCTGGGCGCCATTCAATTTTAGTTTTTCAATTATTTCCCAGAACTTGTTCTCTTCAACTACCGAGTGAACTGAACTCCATCCTTTTTCAGCTAATGGTAAAATTGTAGGGCTTTTCATTCCGGGTAGTATTTTGCAAATGGCATCTAGTTTTTTGTTCGGGGCATTCAGTAAAATGTATTTATTATTGTTTGCACTACGCAAAGCTTTTATGCGGAATAATAATTTATCAAGAAGTTCTTTCTTTTCTTTTGCCAGATCCTTATTTGCCACCAAAACAGCTTCTGATCTTAAAATAACTTCCACTTCTTTCAAACCATTACTTAGTAAAGTACTTCCTGTACTAACAAGATCGCAAATAGCATCCGCCAATCCGATTCCAGGTGCAATTTCTACACTGCCGCTTATTTCGTGGATCTCTGCTTTTACTTTTTGTTGTTTTAAATACTTAGCTAAAATATTAGAGTAGGAGGTAGCGATCTTTAAACCGTTAAGGTCCTTAACAGACTTATAGTTTTTTTCTTTAGGAAACGCTAATGACAAACGACATTTTCCAAAACCTAATCGGTCAATTGTTTTAACTTGCTTATTCTTTTCTAATAAAACATTCTCGCCAACTATTCCGATATCAGCAACACCGTCTTCAATATATTGCGGAATATCATCATCCCTTAGGAAAAATATTTCCAACGGAAAATTGTAAGCTTCTGTTTTTAACTTGCTTATTCCGTTGTTCAGACTTATCCCACAGTCTTTTAATAGGCGGAGACTTTCTTCGCTTAAGCGTCCTGATTTTTGTATTGCTATCTTTAGTTTCATATTTTGACCTCTCTGTCAGGGTCTTTGATCCTGACTGTCCCTCCTCAAGGAGAGAGTTAATTTGTTATTGATTTTAGTTTTGTCATAAAAAAAGGCTTACCGTTATGGTAAGCCTTCGTATAATTAATTTTGTATTAGCCTTTATAGAACACAAAATTCACCTACGCTTACCTTGTTGGAGTAAGTATGATGATGATGTGTTTGTGAGTAATTTTTCATTTCTGTGGGACAAATGTAGCTTATTTTTATCAACCTCCAAAATTATTTTCCTAAAACACTTTTAGCAACCGGAAATATAAGGGTTTCCCATAATGCGTATTCTTTTGCCGATGGGTGTAAGCCGTCTTTAGCGGTTAACTCAGCATTATCTTTCATTCCTTTCGAAAGTTCGAAGATATCTACGACTTCTAAACCTCTTTTTTGAGCTTCTGCTTTAATGATATTATTGAATTCAGTGATCCCTTTTGAAACATCACGGTCGTTAGCATAATAAGCGCCTTGAGGCGTAACACCAAAATCAGGAATAGTAATTAAAAGAATGTTCTTCTTATTTGGAAGTGCTTTTTGGACATGGTCCAGGATATGAATTAAATTTTTAGTGTAAGTTGCTGTATTCACTTCCCGAACCCAATCATTAACCCCAATTAATAAAGTAGCAAACGTCGCGCCTGATTTGTCGAATACAGGCAATTCCATATCAATTAAATTTTGAGTACTAAAACCGTTCTTGGAAGGATTAGCTACTAATTCTGTTTTAATGCCGGCATCATTCAAATGTTTTGTTAACAGAACAGGCCATGCTTCAGTTGGATTAGCGCCAGTGCCGATAGTGTAAGAGTCACCTAAAGCAACATATTTTATAGGAGTATCTTGTTTAGTATTGTACATCGCAAAGCCTGAAAGGATTAGAACAGGCACAATTATCAGGAGCTTCTTTAGCATATACTAATTTACGAAAATAAAACGTCGCTTCTGCAAGGTTATTGCGCTACATCAGTATATGCCTCATTTCCTTTCGAATCCTGATATATTTTAACAAATCTTGTAATGATAGTTATCTGGACTGTGCTAAGCTTTTCTTTTCAGCTTTAAGTTCGGAAATACTTTGCGCTATTTCTTCACCTACCAGTGCAACAAATAAGTTGTTCTTTAAAATGTAATCTTTATTAGAGATGATATTTTCCAGAGCAACATAACCAACAACATAGTTATAATTAGAACCTGAGTAACGCTCGGTAATCTCTTCAAAATTCAATTTCTCAAGATCGATCAAACGGTTGTAACGGAAATACACTTTTACAAAAACATCGTTGGTGAACTGTAGGTTCGGATTCTGTGTTTGTTTTTTGTATTCGTATTTGTAGCCGTAAGATAAGGCAGAGATATCAGAAAGAACAGCCGCTCCTGTCGGATGGCCTCCGGCGCCTTTACCCTTTAAAAACTGTTCGCCTGAGAACTCGCCACCAACAATAGCACCGTTGAATTCATTATCCACGCTAAATAAATGGTTGTGTGAATCCACATACTTAGGTAATACAAATATCGATACGTGATCTTTACTTACACGTTTGATAGTCGGGACTAACTTTATCTTGTATCCTTTTTCATCTGCGTAATTAATATCATTAGGGTGTAATGTTGTGATACCAATATTTAAAACATCTTCCGGTTTAGCGAAAACACCAAAAGCATGCAGTGCAATAATGATGGCTTTGAATTTCGGATCAAAACCTTCTACATCATTTGTCGGGTCACTTTCAGCAAAACCTTTTTCCTGCGCTTGCTTCAAAGCTTCCTGGTAAGATAATTTTTCACTGATCGTTTTAGTGAGAATATAATTTGTTGTACCATTGAAAATACCGGTTACTTTTTCGATCTGCTCGTTATCGAAATATTCTTCAAGAGTCCTGATGATAGGAATGCTGCCGCAACTTGAAGCTTCATACAGCAAGGATACATTATTCTTGTGTTGAAGGTCAAATAACTCCCGTAAATGTTGCGCGACCATTTTTTTATTGGCAGTCACAACATGTTTGCCTTTACTTAAAGCATAACTTACAATGTTAAACGCTTCTTCTGCATCGTCGATCAACTCAACAATAACATCTATCTCAGGATTATCAAGAATTTCGTATTTGTCAAACGTAAATACACCTTTATCAAGCGGACGCTGTTTAGTCTTGTTCTTAACCGCGATCTTTACGAACTCGGCTTTAAAACCTTTGCTGTTATTTAATACATGGTATAAACCCTGGCCAACACAGCCAAATCCGAATAATCCTATTTTTAAATTCTTTGCCATAATTATATTGTTACTTTAATTTTTAATGTTTCTTTTTCTTTTAATGTATAAAATTGTTTGATGACCCCGGTCAGTTGTTTTGTTTCCAGTAAAAATCCATCATGGCCATAAAACGAATCTATCTCTTTATATTGAGCATTCGGAATGTGTTTTGCCAGAAATTGTTGTTCAGCTACCGGAAACAAAATATCAGAACTGATCCCGATCACCAACGTTTTTGTTTTAACTGTTGCCAGGGCGTGTTCCAAAGCTTCATTACGGTTTCTTGCTACATTATGTGAATCCATTGCTTCCGATAAACGGACATATGAATATGCATTGAAACGCTTCACTAATTTTTCACCTTGATAACGTTGGTAAGAAGAAGAAGCGAAATCTGAAGATTTATTCAGATTGGTTTCCTGTTGAGTTGAATTGTAAGTATTATAATTCCTGTAACTCAACAAAGCGATACTTCTTGCAGCCGCTAAACCTTTTTGTCCGCCATCTTCTTTATTGCTGTAATAAGTTCTGTCAGCTTTCACTGCCAGGCGTTGTGATTCATTGAAAGCAACCCCCCAAGGCGAATGTTTAGCATTGGTCGCCACAATAATTAAATTCTCAACTAAGGTTGGTTTTTCAAAGACCCATTCCTGAGCAATTTGTCCGCCCAGGGAACCACCGATCAGCGTATGAATTTTTTCAATCCCTAAATGCTGACGTAAAACCTCCAACGTTTTAGCCTGATCACGAACTGTAATGTGCGGAAAAAAACTAAACCAGGGTTGTGTAGTATCTGAATTGATACTTAATGGTCCGGTTGTCCCATAACAAGAACCTAAATTATTGGCGCAAACAATAAAATAATCTTTCGGGTTATAGAAGTCGTTGTCGCCAAACAATCCTTTCCACCAATCAAACACATCGCTGTTGGCGGTTAATGCATGGCTAACCCAGATCACGTTGTTTTTTTCTTGATTCAGTGTGCCGTAAGTGTGGTAAGCAATTTCCAGTGAGGGCAATGATACACCGCTCTCTAATATGAACACCTTATTGTATTTAAAAACTTGTGTGCCCATATTAGTTGCTGAAAATAGTTTCGTTAAAAATTATATTTCTTACTTCACCGCTATTCAGAATATTCACATCATTCACTATGCGTTTAGCTTTCTGATCAAATGGAACAGCAGTGCCTCCTCTTTGCGCAAAGCCATAAGCAGATTGTATCTCCAGGAAATTCTTGTGATCAGTTTGACCGATCAGATTTATTTTGGTATTTATTTTAATTTTATTCATTGTTGTATGTTTTGTCCGAAGGACTCCCTTCGGGATAATGTTTTTAATTTATTTGATGGTATATAATGCACCTAAAGCCCGGGGTTTTGTGCCGGGTTCAAACTTTTCTGATAAAAGTTCTTAAAACACTAGCACATGCAGCAACAGCAGCACATACAACACATGAATGCGTGATGGATAACAGAATTAACACTCCGGCGTGCACAGGTGATGCCGCCGCTATTTGTTTTGTTTTGAATTGTTGTTTTCATTTTTTCGTATTTAATTTATTTTTCCCTGCTCTTCCATCAGGGTAGGAGTTGGCACCTGTTTTCCAATCTAGCCTTTCGGTTCGACTTTTAGTTGGTTGCCAGTGGGTCAGTGAGCCTATTCTCTCGCCACTTCTTAATAAACTAATTACGCACAAGGTGAGTAATTAATCTGCGACAAATATAAATCATTAATGTAATAACTTCCAAATTTTTTTGATTTAAAATTGGAATCCAATGGGTTAGAAGGTCAAAAGGACTATCTCTCTTTCTTGATCTTGGTGTGTTCAAGCGGGTTTTCGTAAACTTTCCCATGCAATTTGCGGTTCTTGAAAACATCGATAGCCTGGTAAAGGGCCTTTTTGAATGAAGCCTCGTTAGCCTGATTTTTTCCGGCAATATCAAAACCTGTACCGTGGTCAGGACTGGTTCTTACAAAATTTAAACCTGCTGTAAAGTTCACACCGTTATTAAAAGAAATGGTTTTGAATGGCACAAGACCTTGATCATGATACATTGCTAATACACCATCGAATTCTTTATAAGTAGCATTTCCAAAAAATCCATCAGCGCTATACGGACCGTAAACTAATTTGTTTTCATTGAAAGCTTTGTCAACTGCAGGTTTAATTATGTCTTTATCTTCCGAACCAATAACACCATTATCTCCTGCGTGAGGGTTCAATCCAAGCACAGCAATTTTTGGTTTGCGGATCCCGAAATCTTCAACCAGCGACTTATGCAACTGATTTATTTTTTTAGTGATCTGTTCTGAAGAAATTTTCTGAGATACATCCTTCAAAGCAACATGTCCTGTTACAACAGCTACTCTCAATTCATCTGAACACAATAACATTAAAGGTTCGCCGCCTAACTTGTCAGCTAAATATTCTGTATGTCCGGGGTAATTGAAATTCGGTCCCTGAATATTTTGTTTATTGATCGGAGCTGTTACTAAAGCATCGATATGTTTAGTGAATAAGGATTCAGTTGCTTTTTCTAATGAAAGGAGTGCATATTTTCCTCCGGTCTCATTTTGTTTTCCCATTTCAATATTTACTTCTTCTTCGTAGCAACTGAACAGGTTAACTTTTTTATTATTGAATTGGTTGAAATCGCGGATCACCTGGAAATTCAATTCATCCAGGCCAAGGACTTTTCTGTAATATGAAATTGTTTTTTGCGAACTGAAAAGAACAGGCGTGCAAATCTCGGTAATGGAAGGTTCCATTAACGTTTTCAAAATAACTTCAAGGCCAACACCATTGATGTCACCTTGCGAAATGCCTATTTTTATTTTCTCGTCTGACATGAGGACACAAAAGTACGTATAAAAGCCACTAATTTCACGAATGAAGACAAATGATTAGTGAAAATTAGTGTAATTCGTGGCTAATCCCTGATCCAGCCAATTAAAGCTATTACCTCTTCGGCATCAACGTTTTCCCATTTTTGGGTACTGTTGTTCCAAATGGCTAATCCTTGCTGGTAAGATTCGGTTCCGATAACCAATTCTTTTACGATAGCAGCAATATTTTGCTCCGTTTTTATGTTCTTTAGCTGGAAATGATGTTTACTTATTTCCTTGCCATTTAATTTAATGATATGTCCGTAAGGATTGTTCTTGCATTCTGCTGAAAATCCATTTTCGGGATTTGTAAATAACATTTCTGTGACTGTGTTCTTTTCCACATCTACTAAAAACTTCTTATCGCCAAAATTATATTGTGCCTGCGTTTTGCTGATCTTAGTGAAACTGGCTTGTTCATTTTGTTGTTTGATCGCTACTTTACCAACCGGTGTTGATGCCTTCGAATCAATACTCACTTTCATAAAAGTGATCTCAGTATTATCTTTATTAAAATTCGGATAAACAAAACTGTTCTTATCTAACCACCAAACGGAAACATCAGGCTTTTTAGATTCAGTATTAGTTTGTCCGTAACCCGCGTCGGTACTCAATACAACTTTAGGTTTATCTACAGGATAAAAATTTAATTTGTAAGGTTGGGCTGAGCGGTCGAATTCAATATCCTGTCCTGCTACAGCTTTGAACGTTAATGATTTTATTTCACTGTAAGTTTTAGTAGCTAAATTATAATAAGAATAGAATTTTCCTTTAAAAGCATCGTTGGTATAATATATGACGCTATCATTACTGCAACGGACAACATTTCCTTTTTGATCGTACAGGATCTTTTTTTCTTTCAGATCAATAATATTCCCGATACCTGTGATCAGATAACGGTTCTTGTAAAGTTGATTGGTGCCGATATCTGTACGGATATAATCCTTTTCCAGTTTCCCTTCTTTAATTCTTCCTTTGAACGACATTAGTTCTTCGCGTCCCTGGAAATGGCCATTTAAAAAGTGATAGCTGAAGACTAATTGTTTGAATTCACCTTTGCTCGCCGGATCATAATGGATAACAATCAGGGAATGGTTAACGTTCTGCGAGAACAGTTCCGCATTGAACCACAGGGTAAATACAAAGAGAACAAAAGGTACTTTAAATCTCATGAACCAAAATAGTTTATCTGTTCGCAAAAAAATCAAACAATAATCTCACCCCGACACCGGTTCCGCCTTTACCACGGTAACTATCTTTGCCCGTTAAAAAAGCAGGGCCGGCGATATCCAAATGTATATATGGGTAATTAGTGAATTTTTCTAAGAATTTCCCTGCAGTGATCGCTCCTCCATACGGGCCACCAATATTTTTCATATCAGCTATGTCAGATTTCATCAATTCATAATAATCTTCCCAAAAAGGAAATACGGCCAAACGTTCGTGCGACTTAAAACCGCTAGCGATCAATTTGCTTGTGTGTTTTTCAGGGGCGTTACCCATTGCCACAATTCCGTAATGTCCTATAGCCGCTGCTGCTGCACCTGTTAATGTTGCGAGATCAATTGTTAATTCAGGATCATATTTTTTTGCATAGTGTAATGCATCAGCCAGGATCATTCGTCCTTCTGCATCTGAGTTCAACATTTCAACTGTGCTTCCATCCATCATCGTTATAATATCGCCCGGGGCAAACGCATTAAAACCAGGGCGGTTATCAGTTGCAGGAACTAATCCGATAACATGAACAGGAAGTTTTGCTTTTGCTATTGCGTACATAGTACAACCAACAGCCGCAGCGCCTGCCATATCACATTTCATAAGGTCCATACTGTTCGGGGTAGGTTTTAAACTTAATCCTCCGGTATCATAAACAACACCTTTTCCAACCAGTACATAAGGTTTTTTATTTTTTGCACCGCGTCCTTTGTATTCCATTATGGTAAAAGTAGGTTCATCTACGCTTCCGGCGTTAACAGAAAGTAAACCGCCCATTTTTTGCTGCACAATTTTTGTCTTGTTCCAAACCTCTACTTTAAAGCCGGCTTTTTTCCCCATGTCTTTAAAAGCATTGGCAAGTCCGGTGGCGTTCAAAATATTTACGGGTTCATTTACAAGATCGCGGGCTTTACAAGTTGCGTCAACCAAAACATTCAGTTTATTAACCTGGTCGTCTTTCAGTTTTCCGTCAACAACCAAAACCGTATTTAATGTATTTAAATTCTTAGCGCCGGGTTTATGGTGAAGGAATTGATAGTTAGCTAAAGCGACACCTTCGGCAAGCGCTAAAGAATTTAAATTTTTTAAAGTATTGTTAACGATTGTAATTTGTTTACCTTTTGAACCGTTAATAGTATCGCAAATAGTACAACCTGTTTTACGCAGACTTTCGTTAGTCGCGTTAGTATCTTTTTTAGGATCAACAATAATAATATAAACGTGTTGGCCTAAATGGTTAAGAGAAACGAATTTTTTTTCGGGGTCGTTCAGCTGTTTAGTTATATGATCGGCCAAATCATTATCCAGGTTATAATTTGGCTTATTTTTCCATTTTTCGGTGATTATCGCAAGATGAGCATCTTTAGCGATTGTGTTTGTTTTTTTAATAAGTATCATAATAAATTGGGATGTACGAATATTATAATTTTCAGGTAATTAACCTAATATTTGGGTTTTTAAAGAAGATAGAGGTTTTATAGGACAGAATTCCTAAAATAGGGCCCTGAAACCGTGGATTTTACTCGTTTTTTACAAAAGTTAAAAATGCCTGATTTTTTCATTTGCGACAATAATTGAGTACCTTTGCCGAATAACCTTAAAAACTAAAAAAATGATTAAAAAATTACTTTCTATTTTTGCTATTGCATTGGCAGTTAATGTTAATGCGCAATCAAACCGAGTTCAGACTGGTGCATTCACTGTTGAACCTGAGATTTCAAAATCAATTACTTATAAAGTAGCTGCCGGACCTGGTTGTGATACGATCTCAACAGCTCAAAATGCTTCTTTAACTATTAACACTGCAGGTTCTGATACAGCAACTCCTGGTTGTAGTCCGAAAGCCGGTTATGTGTTTGGTTCAAACTGTTATGGTGACTTAGAAAAAGCTAACTTTTTCCCTTCATCTCTGTATTCTTCTGTATTAACCCCTTCAATTTCTGAAGTTATTGTTGGTTTCTACAGAGATCCGCTTAACATGAAAGGTACTCAAGGAGGCCCTAGTGTACCGGTTGGCATGATAATTTATAACAGCCCAACTGCTGTTCCCGGTGGTACTCCATCTACTATCGTAACACAAACTACCGCTCCAATGGCTTTGGTTACTTTAGCTTCCAGTACTACAGGTATTTGCTACTTTACATTTACGTTAACTCCAACTCCTGTTTCAGTATCTAATGGTTTCTATGCATCTGTAGTAGTTCCTACAACTGCAGGTGATACAGCAGTAGTGTTTAACTCTCCTGCTTCAACTATTGATTATGGATTCGAAAAATGGAGCAACAACGCATGGTATTCTATCAGCGGTGCATGGGGTTCTTCTTTAAAAGGTAACATGTCAATTTACCCGGTTGTTTGTGGTGCTACTTCAGGTATCTCTAAATCTACTATAGAGAAGAATGTAAGTTTAATGCCAAACCCTTCTACAGGTTTAGTGAACGTGCTTTTACGTTTTGGTAACGCAGAGAACGTTTCTGTATCTGTAACTAACGTTATCGGACAAGAAATCCTTTCTAACAAATACGAAGGCATCACTACTTTTGTAGCGCCTATGGATCTTTCTTCTCAACCAAACGGTATCTATTTCGTTACTGTAAGCAACGGAACTGAGAAAATGGTTCAACGTTTAGTTATCAATAAATAAGATAATTTTAACCAATATTAAGAGCCCTTCCGTTTTCGGAAGGGCTTTTTTATTACCATTAAAACCAAAAGTCTTTGTAACTTTATAACATGAATGTTGATCTCCTTTTAGCGAGGGCATTGAAGCTCGAATTTTTAAGTATAGAAGAAGGTGTTTTCTTATTTGAGAATGCACCTACAACTGAATTAATGTTCGTTGCCAACGAGATCCGTAACATTAAAAAGAAGAATTCGAAAAAAGTTACCTGGATCATAGATCGCAATCTTAATACCACCAACGTTTGCATCGCTAATTGTAAGTTCTGTAATTTTTACAGGATCCCGGGTCACGCTGAATCCTATATAACTGATATAGCGACTTACAAACGTAAAATTGAAGAGACCATTAAATACGGTGGTGAACAATTACTTTTGCAAGGCGGACATCATCCTGACCTTGGTTTAAGTTATTATGTGGATCTTTTCAAACAATTAAAAGCATTATTCCCGAGTATAAAATTACACGCCCTCGGCCCGCCGGAAATTGCTCACATTACTAAACTGGAAAAATCAACCCATACTGAAGTTTTGAAAGCTTTGAAAGAAGCAGGCTTAGATAGTTTACCGGGAGCAGGTGCTGAAATTTTAAATGATCGTGTACGCCGCTTAATTTCAAAAGGAAAATGTACAGGACGAGAGTGGCTGGAAGTAATGAAAGCAGCGCATCAATTACATTTAACTACATCGGCAACTATGATGTTCGGACATGTGGAAACTATTTACGAGCGCTTTGAACATTTAGTTTGGTTGCGTGACGTACAGGAATTAAAACCGAAAGAAGCAAAAGGATTTTTGGCTTTCATCCCATGGCCTTTCCAGGATGATGGTACTTTATTAAGAAGAGTGAAGGGAGTTAAAAATCATGTTACTTCAGATGAATACATCCGCATGTTAGCATTAAGCAGGATCATGTTACCGAATATCGAGAACATACAAGCTTCATGGCTAACAGTTGGAAAAGCAACTGCACAAATTTGTCTGCACGCCGGCGCTAATGACTTTGGAAGTATCATGATAGAAGAGAATGTAGTGAGTGCAGCAGGCGCTCCGCATCGTTTCACCTACAAAACCATCCAGGATTCAATCCGTGAAGCAGGTTTCGAACCTCAATTAAGAAATCAGCAATACGAAGAACGAGCTATTCCTGAAAATATCCAGGAACAGGTGATCGATTATTAAAACATCACCTCCAAACTTTGTTGTTTTAGCAATAAAAATTTCGCGCCATTCTCTGTGATCAGCATTTCGTCTTCGATCCGTATTCCGAATTCACCCAATAAATAAATACCGGGCTCGTTGCTCATCACGTTTCCTTTTTCCATCAGGCGTTTATTTCCGCCAACAACATAATACCATTCGTGTCCGTCCATTCCGATACCATGTCCTAAACGATGCGTAAAATATTTATAGCCGGGGCCATAACCTGCATCGCTGACAACTTTTCTTGCAACCGCATCAACTGATTCAAAACTTACTCCGGGTTTAGCATAAGCAAGAGCATCGGATTGTGATTTCTGAACTATTTTAAAAATATCATTCATCTTTTTAGTTGGCGTTCCGAATACTATAGTGCGGGTTATATCAGATTCATAACCTTCCACAGAACAACCGCCGTCGATTAGTACAATATCATTCTTCTTTAATTTAACTTCCTTTACTAAACCATGAGGATGAGCACTGGCTTCTCCGAACAGAACCAAAGCACCGCCTCCGACACCAAATTCCGCAAACAAATTAGTAAGTATGGTTCCGAATTCACTTTCAGTCATGCCTTCTTTTAATTGTTTAACGGCAGCTAAATAAACTTCCTGTGTCATGTCATTCGCGATCTGCATTAATTCAATTTCATGTTCGGTTTTAACACCGCGACAGCCTGCTGTAATTACATTTGCACTTATTATTTTAGCGGTTGGGATTGCTTTCTGAAATCCTTCCGTTACAAAATAGCGTGTCGTTTCTTCAAGCCCGAGTGTGGAAGTGGTTAGGCCATTTTCTTTTAAGATTTTTGTGATCAAGTCGAACGGACTTTCATTTTCTTCCCAGCAATATAATTTTCCGTTTCCTGTTTGTTCCTGCGCCCGTGTTTCTTCGAATTTTGGAGAAATAAAAAAGGGAGCGCCATTCTTTGGCAATAACATGCCGAATAAACGTTCTGATCTTCCCCAATGAATTCCTGTAAAATAATCTAAAGATGTTCCGCCTTCCATGAAAACAGCATCTATATTATTTTCACTCATTAACTTTTGAGCTTGAGCAATTCGCTGCGAACGTTCTTCTTTTGTGATCGGTTTTATCCGATCGCGTATCTTTTTTATAGTTGCAGGATCGATAGATCCTTTTGTAGGTTCATGTTTTGCCCCTATAGTATCTGCAAATAATTGTGTAGAAGTTAATGCGGCAGTTGAAACAATTCCTGTTGTTCTTAAAAAATTGCGACGGTTCATAATGTTTGTTTTATGAAATAAATGTAACAAAAAACCCTGAAGCATACTTCAGGGTTTTTTGAGGTTCCGCTAGCGCCTTTCCCATTGGGACCACTATGTGGCGGCGGTGGAATAACACCGGGTTTTATTGAAAGGGACGTCATCCTGAAAAAGTCAGGATCTACTTACTTTTCAAAAGAACTTCATCGATCATGCCATAAGCTTTCGCTTCTTCAGCTATCATCCAGCAATCGCGGTCTGAATCTGCCCAAACTTTCTCATAAGTTTGTCCGCTGTGTAAAGCGATGATCTCGTATAATTCTTTTTTCAATTTCTGGATCTCACGGGCTGTGATCTCGATGTCAGAAGCTTGTCCTTCTGCACCGCCCATCGGTTGATGGATCATCACACGCGCATGCTTTAATGCAGTACGTTTTCCTTTTGCGCCTGCACATTGTAATACAGCGCCCATACTTGCAGCCATACCTGTACAAATAGTTGCTACATCCGGGCGAACAATTTGCATTGTATCATAAATGCCTAATCCTGCATAAACAGAACCGCCCGGTGAGTTGATATAAATTTGAATGTCTTTCTTTGCATCCACTGATTCTAAGAATAATAGTTGCGCCTGAACAATGTTAGCAACCTGGTCGTTGATGCCGGTTCCTAAAAAAATGATGCGGTCCATCATCAAACGCGAGAAAACGTCCATTTGCGCCACATTTAACTGACGCTCTTCTATAATATATGGTGTTAAAGAAGATGTGATGCGGTTAGAATAGCTATCGTAAGTAAGGCTATTGATACCCATATGCTTTGTGGCATATTTCTTGAATTCATTATTGTCGAACATAGTTTTGTGTTTTATTTATCCCTGCGGGAAATTAGTGATTCCAAAGTTAATTGTAGAAGTGAATTATGCAAATACCATGCAGAAAGAGTTTTTAACGTTTTGTTGTCATAAAGTATGACAAACCTGTCAATAAGCTCTGATGTTCCCGTTCTTTATTATATAATCTACCCCGTTAATACTGAATTTTTTACCGGCGGTTTGTTGCATTAAATCAGTAATATCCTGCTCGATAGTATGTACCGAACCTTTCGTTTTATAAGCAATGTTCAGGTAATCAGGATGGATCTCCATCCCTTCTGTAACGCCGCATAAAAGAACTCTTACAGGCACTTTAACTTTTGAAAGCAAACTTATGTCACGCACTTTTGCCCAATTGTCAGCAACTAAAATTATATTCTCAACATTTTTGGTCTTTCTTAATCCATAAAGAATAGCTTCGATCACATTTTCGGGTGCATCGCCGCCTTGCCCGTTCCTGATGCAAAGGTTCATCGCGTTGATCAGTTGATCCACATTAGTTGCAGTGCAAAAATAAACGCCACCGGTCACTCCAATTTTTTTCGCCTCGTCTTTTTTCTTATCGCCATCATTAAAAAAAACAAAACTTTGTCGTAGTGAATCTTTACTGAAATGAAGTTTCAACCATGTACTCACTTGCTGCGCAAAAGGATACATACTCCCTGTAAGGTCTGCAACAATTAAAGTCTTTTGCCATTTTTTATTACGTTTAAAAACGTTGTAAACAATATTATTTATGGTATCGTTATTCGGTTTTAAATTGGTCTCCGCGTCGGTACTTCTACTCTCAAAACTGAATCGCCCTTTACGGTCGTAAACACTATAATAGCCATCCAGGCTTCCGTTCTTATAAACGCCTTCAGCTTTTAAATAACCATTATTGTAATATTCGATCTCGGGACCGTGTTTTACACCGTTCTTATAGGTCTCAAAAAAATCTTTGCGACATCTTTTCGAGTAATGGGTCACAGTTCCATCCAGTTTTCCGTCTTTATAAAAAGCTTCCTGCTCAACACAATCCGGATGGTCATACCAGGTTATTTCCAGTCCGTGTTTTTTATTGTCTTTATAAGAAGTTTCCAGTTTCAGATCGCCATTTGGCCATAATTCACGCCAGAGCCCCTGTTTAAGGTTGTTCGTATCGATGATGTTTACAGTATCCTTATCCTGGATCTCAAAATGCTTGTATTGAGCTTGTGCAAAACCTGCGATAAAAACAAAGAAAAATAGGATATAGAAAGCTCTAGGCATATAGCGACAAATTAAAATTGCTTAATTTTGCACTCATTAGCAAATTATATGCTCGAAAAGATAAATAACTTATTACAGGAAGTTGAACAACTGGCTGCCGGAACAAAAGAGCAGGTAGAAGAATACCGAATTAAATGGTTAAGCAAGAAGGGTGAGATCACGGTGTTGTTTGATGAGTTTAAAACAGTTACCCCTGAATTAAAAAAAGAGCTGGGACAAAAATTAAATGACCTTAAAAATAAAGCGCAGGAAAAGATCAATCAATTAAAGGAGAAATTTGATTCATCGAATGATTCGAATACTTCTTCTGATCTTGATCTTACTTTGCCGGGTGATCCGAATATTTCTTTGGGCTCACGTCATCCATTAAGTATTGTAAAAAACCAGATCATAGATATTTTTTCGAAGATCGGTTTTACTGTTAGTGAAGGAAGAGAGATAGAAGATGACTGGCATAATTTTACTGCTTTGAACACGCCTGAAAATCATCCGGCGCGCGATATGCAGGATACATTTTATGTGAGTTTGAATCCTGAAATGGTGCTCCGTACACAAACATCGAGTGTACAAGTTCATATCATGGAACAGCAAAAACCACCGATCAGAACTATTTCTCCGGGGCGTGTTTACAGAAATGAGGCGATCAGCGCACGCGCGCATTGTCAGTTCCACCAGGTAGAAGGTTTGTATATTGATTCTAAAGTTTCGTTCGCTGATCTGAAGCAAACCCTTTTATATTTTTCGCAGGAAATGTTTGGGAAAGAAACGCAAATTCGTTTACGTCCGAGCTATTTCCCATTCACTGAACCAAGCGCTGAAGTAGATATCAGTTGCACCATTTGTAAAGGCAAAGGTTGTAACGTTTGTAAATATAGCGGTTGGGTAGAAATTCTTGGTTGTGGAATGGTGGATCCGCAGGTGTTGGATAATTGTGGTATCGACAGTAATAAATTCAAAGGTTTTGCATTTGGTATGGGAATAGAACGTATCGCGATGTTGAAATACCAGGTTAAGGACCTCCGCTTATTTTTCGAAAATGACGTGAGATTTTTAAGACAATTTACCTCTGCATAATGTTTCGGGTTTAGTGTTTCGGGTTTCTGAGTTAAGATGATGAATTCACGAATAGATAATTTGTTAGGAATGTTGAAAGAAGAACCAAATGATTTGTTTCTGAATTATGCTTTAGCTGTTGAATTTGTTGGACAAGAAAAATATCGGGAAGCGGAAAACCAGTTCTTAAAAACTTTGCAATTGAATAATGAATATCTGCCTTGTTATTATCAGTTAGGACAAACAGCAGAAAAATTAAATAAAGAAAAGGAGGCTTTGGCATATTATCATAAGGGAGTAGAGTTAGCAAAAAAACAAAACAACAATAAAGCTTTAAATGAATTGAACGAAGCAATTTGGATGCTTGACTAAGTTGAAATTTTCCGCTTTTAGCGGAAACAACTTAGAGGTTCCGCTGTCCCTTTGGGGGTGGAATGACAGTAAGGAAGAAAATGTTTTATGGAATTAAAATTCGACATAATAGAAATTTTAAAGGTGACAATGGTATTGTTCGCAGTAATTGATGTTATCGGGTCAATTCCTGTTATTATTTCTCTGAAAGAGCGCACCGGGCGTATTGAAGCTGCAAAGGCTTCTATGGTATCGTTTGGGATAATGGTAGTGTTCTTATTTGTAGGAAATTATATTCTTGACATTATAGGAATAGAAATAGGTGATTTCGCTATTGCAGGTTCAATTTTGTTATTCATTATTGCCTTTGAAATGATTCTTGGTGTGAAGATCTCGAAAGATGAAATGACCAATACGGCTTCTGTAGTTCCTCTCGCATTTCCGCTTATTGCAGGAACCGGCACACTCAGTACGTTACTTTCTATTAGGGCAGAGTACAATATCGTTTCTATCCTGATCGCGATCATTATCAATGTAATTGTAGTGTATTATGTTCTGAAGTATCTGAACCTGGTGGAGCGTTTTTTAGGCCCAAGCGGTATTGCCATTCTGAAAAAAGTATTTGGTATAGTACTTCTGGCGTTAGCTATAAAACTGTTCAGGAAGTATACCGGTTTATAGATCGAACACGTTTTATTTTCGATATTAACTTAAACCCTAAACCCTAAACCCTAAACCCTAAACCCTAAATTTTCAATGCGCCCGTTATATACAATACTTCTCCTGCTCGCATCTAATACTTTTATGACTATCGCGTGGTATGGCCATTTGAAATTCAAGGATATTTCCTTTTTGAAAGATGTAGGTATAGTTGGTACGGTCCTGATCAGTTGGTTAATTGCTTTAGTGGAATATTCCCTTATGGTTCCGGCTAATAAATTGGGAAGTGATATGAACGGAGGCCCATTTAACATGTGGCAGTTAAAGATCATCCAGGAAGTTATTTCCATCTCTGTTTTCGTCATTTTCACCCTTATTTTCTTTAAACACGAGAACTTCCGGTTCAACCACCTCATTGGCTTTGCGTTCCTTATAGCAGCGCTTTACTTTTTCTTCAAAAAATAGTTATAGGGTTATCAGTTATAGGGTTCTAGGGTTAAAAAAGTGGCCAATAATTAACCTTTTTCCTAATAACCAATAACTATTAACATATAACTTTTTTCATTATATTTGGTTAACTGAATGAGGAAAGCTCTCCTATACATTTTTGGCCTGTTTGCGTTCTCTGCTTTATCGCAGGAAGAACGTATGGTTACCCCTCATGTCAGTCCTGCTTTACGTTTTACGGAAAATTTAGGTCAGTGGGATGATAATATTTTATTCAGGGCTTCATTAGATGGCGGTGCTTTATTCGTTGAACGGAATACATTAACGTTCAATTTCTACGACAAGAAAAAATACAGGAAACTTCATCATATGGAAAGCGGCCCTATAGATGGAAAGAATCTTTCTTTTAAAGGCCACGTTTATAAAATGCATTTCTTAGGTGCAAACCCACAGCCAAGGGTCGATAAGATGCAGATGGGTTCAGATTACGAAAATTTTTATTTGGATAATGATCCTAAGCGTTGGAAGTCGGGGGTACATAATTATCATCAGATCTGGCTAAAGAACTTATATAGCAACATTGATTACGAAGCGCTCACATCCATTAACGGAATAAAATATAATTTTCATGTTAAGCCGGGAGGCTTGCCTCAACAAATAAAAATAAAATATGAAGGAGTTGATGATATTAAATTAAAAGACGGAGCACTTGTATTAAAACTTGCAGTAAATGAAGTAGTGGAGCAAAAACCTTATGCTTATCAATTGATAAACGGGGTTGCAAAAATGGTTCCGTGTAAATATGTATTCAAAAATAAAACTTTAAGCTTCGAGTTTCCTTCAGGGTATAATACAAGGTACGAGTTAATCATAGATCCGATCCTTGTGTTCTCTGCCCAGATCGGAGTAAATGAAGATAATTTTGGTATGACTGCGACCTTTGATGCAGCAGGAAATTTATATAGCGGGGGAACTGTGTATGGCCCTAATTATGCAGTTACTCCCGGAGCATATGACGCTAGTTTTACTGCACCAAGTGGTTATGGGAGATGCGATGCGTTTATCACAAAATATAATTCAACTGGAAATGCATTGCTGTATTCAACTTATCTTGGTGGTACAGGAAGCGAAGCAGCAACAAGCCTTGTAGTAGATTTCAATAACAATCTTTGCTTGTACGGAGCTACAAGTTCACCAAATTTTCCGGTAACCTCCGGGGCAGCGTATCCTTTATTTAAAGGTGGTCCGGATATCGGTTTTTATTGGAATGGAGTTTATTTTTGTGGCGGAACAGATATATATATATCAAAGTTCAACCCAAATGGCACTGCATTGTTAGCTTCAACTTTTTATGGAGGCACAAATAATGACGGACTTAATTATTTAACAGTGCTTGCTTCAGCTTCAGTTTCTGCAAGCTGGAATCCATGTTCAACACTTATTCCAACTACTCTCTATGATTCATTGCTGATGAATTATGGTGATCAATTCAGAGGGGAGATCCAAGTGGATATGTTCAATAACATTTACATCGCTAGTTCTACGCGTTCATCCGACCTTCCCATAGTTGGAGGCTTTGATCCTACGATCAACGGCGGACAAGACGGTCTTATAGCGAAATTTAATACAGGTTTAACAAGTTTGATATATAGCAGTTTTATAGGTGGAAGTCAGAACGATTGCGGGAATGCTTTATATGTGAATAACATTCAGGAAGTGTACGTAACAGGAGGAACATGTAGTTCTAATTTTCCAAACACCTCAGGAGGATATCAACCTTCCTACCAGGGAGGGAAATCTGACGGCTATATATGTAAGATAAATAGCAGCGGAAGCAGTATGATTAACGCTACATACATTGGCACAAACAATTATGATAATTCTTATTTCGTACAAGGCGATAGGAATGGAAAAATATATGTGTATGGCCAATCTTTTGGAAATATGCCGGTAATGAAAGCTGCCACCAGTCCTACCGTATTTAATGTACCGAACACGCATCAATTCATTATGAGCTTCAATAATAACATTAGTATTTTAAATATGTCTACTGTTTTTGGAAACAAAACTGCTGGTGTTGATATTTCGCCGTCTGCTTTTGCGGTTGATAAGTGCAATAATATTTATTTATCAGGATGGGGCGGAGGATTAGTGACAAATACCGCGCCTCTGACTAATATGCCATTAGCTAATCCAACTCAATCTACAACTACAGGTTATGATTTTTATCTGATGGGATTAGATTCGAATGCAAATACTTTAATATACGGATCTTATCATGGAGGTCACTTGAGTCAGGAACATGTCGATGGTGGGACTTCACGTTTTGATCCAAGAGGGGTTATATATCAATCTGTATGCGCAGGTTGTAATGGAAATGATGATTTCCCGCGAACGCCTTTTACTTGGCCGTGTCCTGCACAGGCATCAGGAACTTGTATTCCAAATCAAAACCCAAGCACAAATTGTAATAATGGTGTTTTCAAAATTAATTTCCAGTTATTGGTTGCGGTATCAACAATAAATACAAATACAGTTTCAGGTTGTAATCCGTTAACGATCAATTTTACAAATGGTACACCGCCGACAGGGCCGGGTGCTTCTTCTACATGGTATTTTGGTAACGGACAAATTGTAAATACAAGCGCAAGTACAATTGCAGTGACATATACAAATCCCGGAACTTATACAGTTTCATTAGTTGTGATAGATCCTTCGTCCTGTAATGAAAAAGATAGCAGTATCACATTCATCACGGTTCATCCGGAAGTTGATGTAACAGCAACAGCTACGTATGTGCCTTGCAGCGATACAGTATTATATAACGGTCCTGCCATTACCACCGGAACGCTTACAGGTTATCAATGGACATTCAGCCCGGGCGGAAGTTTGAGCACAAGCACACTCACATCTCCCGTCAATACATATTCCAATGCCGGAACGTATACCGCGCAGGTTTTAGGATTTACGAATATGGGTTGCAGGGATAGTGCCGTCGTCACCGTGCAAGTTCATACGCTCGTTCCAACAGTTACAACCGATACGATCTGTCAAGGTGCAAATGGTAGTATTACAGCCGGAGGTGGCACAAGTTACAACTGGTCGCCATCAACCGGGTTAAGTAATCCGAATATTGCGAGCCCAATAGCGAATCCTACAGTAACAACTATATATAGTGTTGCAGTTACAAATACGATCACTGGTTGTTCGCGTACTTTAACTACGCAGGTTGAAGTTAATCCAAAACCTTTAGCGGATTTTACATTCTCAACAAACCCATGCGGAGGGGGCGTTGCTTTTACTGATAATTCAGCAACAGGAATCACACAATGGAACTGGGATTTCGGAAATTCACAAACGTCCACACAGCAAAATCCTTATCAGTTCTATAATCCCGGCGGAACTTTCAGTGTGAATCTCATCTCAGGAAATGTGTTCAATTGTTATGACACAGTTGTGAAAATTGTAAACATCGGCACCCCTCCTCCTGTATCAATTAATAGTGATCAAACTATTTGTCTCGGCGAGGCTGTAACATTAAGTGCATCGGGCGGTTTTGCTTATCAATGGACACCATCTGTCAGCCTGATCAATCCGACTGCAGCTAATCCAATTGCAACGCCAACCATCTCAACGCAGTATTCGGTTGTTATTACCACTACTAATTCAATTGGTGATACTTGTAAATTCATGCTGGTGACCAACGTTAATGTTACACAGGCATCAGCATTTCCTATCAGCGCTTCTGCAAATCCTACGGTTATCCTGCTTGGTGAATCCACTGTACTTACTGTTTCTGCTACGGTCGGAGCAGTTGCGACATGGTATCCTTACGGTTCAACGACACCGATAACAGGTTATACTGTTTCTGCTACACCTGAACATACACAAACTTATACAGTGGTGATACAACGCGGTCCGTGTACAGATACCGCTATTGTTTTGGTTGAGGTAATTGAACCAGATTGTTTTGATACGGATATTTTTATTCCAAATACATTTACACCAAACGGCGATGGCGCCAATGATGTGATGTATGCGCGCGGCCATAAATTAGCCGAAGTTTATTTCGCGATCTACAACCGTTGGGGAGAAATGGTGTTCGAGACCCACGATATAAAAACAGGCTGGGATGGAACCTATAAAGGCAAACCTGCCGATGTTGGTGTATTCGGCTATTACGTAAAAGTGAAATGTTATAACGGTAAGGAAGCCTTTAAAAAGGGGAATATTACCCTTATCCGTTAGCCGCTGTTAAAATAGGTTAAGTCCTTTCCAAAAACCACCCTTATTGGGTTAGAACCACTCATACTATTTTCTGGAACATTAGAAATTCTGTGGTAAATTTGTCACAGAATTGTCATGAAGAAGACCCTCACACTTTTAGCCCTCATGCTGCTTACCGGCAGTACTGTTTTTTCCCAAATGCCACAGGGTGGTGATATGAGCAAAATGCTCAAGAACGCCAAGAACATGAATATTGGCCGTTTCTATGGGAAGGTCATTGATGCTAAAACCAAAAAACCTGTGGAATTTGCTTCGGTTGTTCTGTTATGGTTCAATAAGGATAGTTTGATCGCTGGAGGTTTAGCAAAAGAGAACGGAGAATTTTCATTGGATGGATTGCCGCCTTACGGAGGTTACCGTTTAAAGATCACATTCATTGGTTACAAAACATACGAGCAAAAAGTTTATATCGTTCCGCCAAATAAGATCGACCAGGATCTTGGTGATATCAAATTGGAACAAGACGAGAAAATGCTGAAAGAAGTTGAGGTGACAGGAGAAAAAGCAACTTTTGTAATGAGTGTCGACCGGAAAATTTATAATGTAGATAAAGATCTTTCTGCAAAGGGAGGAACAGCTTTAGACGCAGTAAAGAACATTCCTACTATTTCGGTGGATGCTGATGGTAATGCAACATTGCGTGAAAGTGCTGTAAGAATATACGTGGATGGAAAACCAACAACATTGACGCTTCAACAAATTCCTGCCGACCAGATCGACCGTATAGAAGTGATCTCAAATCCTTCAGTAAAATTTGAAGCTTCAACAACAGGGGGTATTTTAAATGTGGTTTTAAAAAAGAATACAAAACCGGGTTACAACGGTATGTTAATGGCGAATGCGGGAACAGGTGACCGTTACGGCGGGATGGGAAATATCAATGTCAAAGAAAATCCTTTTAATTTTTCGTTGATGTACACTTACAATCAGGGTATCAACAACAATAACGGTTATACCAACCGCGCCGATAAGTTCAATGATACACTTATAAGTTATTTTAACCAGGATAACGTGACACGGATGTCGAACGCATTTCATTTTGGCCGTTTAAGTATCGATTACAATATTAATAACCGTAACACTATTACTGCTGCAGGAAATTTTGTGAAAGGACAATTCAATTCGAGCGATGTTCAGAACTACGAGTATTTGCTTGGATCAGGAGCGAGCAATGGAGATAAGTGGGAGTTGCCGAATAAAACACGTATCTCAGAAGGGTATCGAATTAACGACTCTAAGTCGGGTTTTGTGAATTATACAAGCCAACTGATGTATAAAAAAACTTATCCTCGTGTTGGTAAAGAACTAACTGTTGATATCAATCACAACTATTCTGAATCGCAGACTAAGTTCCAATTCAACTCTTACGATAAAGATACAACAGGTACTGATCTTCCTTTCTCGCCGCTCATGCAAAAAAATGCCGGCGGAAGCATGAGTAACCAGTACATCGCGCAATTAGATTATGCTAATCCGATCACTGATAAAACAAAGATCGAATTTGGGATAAGAGGTTTCTATAAGAATTCAATAAGTTATAATAACACTTCGAATTATGATTATATCAGTGACAGTTACGAGAAGGATACTATCATGAGCAACCGTTATATCATTGATGATATGGTGAATGCTGCTTACATTAATTATATGAGCAAAACATTCTGGGATATCGGTTACCAGGCAGGCTTACGTTTTGAGCAAACTTATTACAAAGGTACTTTAGCTGATAAGGGCCAATCGTTCGAATATAATTATCCGGGAAGCCCGAATACTATTCAGAACTGCTTGTTCCCTGCAATTTATTTAAGCAAGAAGCTAAAAGATAAGCACGAGATCCAATTCAACTTGTCACGGAAGATCGAGCGTCCTAACTTTTTCCAGGCAATGCCTTTCGTAATGTTCAGCGATAAAAAGAATTACCGTATCGGTAATCCCGCCTTAAAACCTGAATTCATTAACATTGCCGAGATCAACTACAATAATATTTTCCAAAAAGGTAACTGGCTAGTATCAGCGTACGGACGCTTAAGTGAACAACCAATTACAAACTCAGCTTATCCTTCAGAAGCAGATTCAAGTGTATTAGTGAACACTTTCGTGAATGGTGAAAGTAGCTTACGTTATGGTTTAGAGAATACTTTGCGTTATACGTTCTTCAAAAAATTAACTACAACTATAAATATTGATGCATATTACGTTTATCTCACCAGCGGAATCATCGCTAATCAGCCTTCAACAGTAACACAAGGCTGGAGCTACAAAGGAAAATTAACTTTAAGTTATAGTTTACCTTGGCAAATGACCTTACAGGTGAACGGAACTTATGACGCGCCGAAAGTTGTGATCAATGGCCGCACTTTAGATATGTACTTCATGGATATCTCTTTAAATAAAATGATCAGTACAAAATGGATATTCAATTTAACTTTAAGTGATGTGTTCAATACAAAACGGATGGGTACAAGTTTAGAAACTGATTTTTACACGCAGGATCTTTCCCGTCGTCGCGAAACACGTTATTTGAAATTTGCTGTTACTTATTTATTTGGTAAGTTCGATTCATCTATCTTTAAGATGAGAGGTAAGAAAGGCAGCGGCAACCAGGATATGAATGCCGGCGACGGAATGGGTGGTGGATTCTAATGCAACATTCAATTAATATAGAAGGAATAAAGCTTTACGCTTATCATGGCTGCTTAGAAGAAGAGGCTAAGATAGGAGGTAATTATATTGTGGATGTTTACATCACAACTGATTTCACCGAAGCTGCAAAAACCGATGATCTTAAAAAAACAGTCGACTACTGCGCTGTATATGAAATATCAAAAGCTGAAATGGCTATTCGTTCTAAATTAATTGAGCAGGTTTGTCAGCGTATCTTCGATAAGATCAAATCTGATTTGAAAGGTATCAAAACACTTCATGTAAAAGTTACTAAGCTTGTTCCCCCAATGAACGGTGATGTAGAAAAGGTGAGTGTTGAGGTGAGATCATAAACTCCATTCGTAGAAAGGTTATACCTCTCCTCACAGGAGAGGTCGACTTGATTGGAATCAAGTCGGGTGAGGTCTTTCGGAACACAGGCATAATTAATACGACTTGCGATATCTCAGACATTGACTGACTCCCGGTCACATCGCCTCACTTTTGCGTGACGCAAAAGTAGCGCAGGAGAGAGAGTGTTGTTTTATCCCGGGATTTCATCCAGGGTTACCAATATTAAACCCCTCCGGGGTTACAGTAAGATTTAATTTACTTAACCTGAAGTAAAATATGTCTGGCAACTAAAACTTCTCCGTCCTTAGCAAGTAATTGAATAAAATGAAATCCGAATTTAGTTTCGAATACTTCAGAAATTTCTCCGGGCCGTAATTTAAAAGCTACCTCTTCAAATTCAGGAACCATTTGGCCTCTTCCAAAAGCAGAAAGTTGTCCGCCTTTTTTAGCGGAGCCCGGATCTTCGCTGTATTTGAATGCTAAAGCACCAAAATCTTCTCCTTTTAATACTTGTTCACGGTAATATTCAACTAGTTGTTTGGCCTCTTCTTTGGTTCTTCCTAAAGCATTGCTTTTTGTTGCAGTCGAATCTTTTTTTAATGGAGTTTGGGCGTTAATTGAATTAACAAGAGAGAAAAGCACTGTAAGTAAAATTATTTTTTTCATTTTAAAGTCAACCCTTGTTCTTAGTACGTTGTTATTTTCACTAATTTATTGTCGGGTGAATCTAAAAGGCACCATATATTATCTTGTGAATCAACATCAAAATCCCATACTACACCAGAATATCCATTCGAAGAAAGTATATTACTTAAATCTACATCCTTCCAAGTTGAAAGGATAGTATTATAAATCGTAATATGTAATTTAGGAGAGCTGGGTATCTTAAGTGTTCCTAAAACAAAGACTTTATTATTTTTAAGAGCGATGTGAGAAGTTTCGAATTTATCAACAAAACCTAGGTTATTCTTGATAGAAATTTTTGTCAAAACAGATCCATCATATTTAAGAATGGTATCATTATCTCCGGTATCTAATCCCCATAAGTTATTTAATGCGTCAAATTCAAATTCGCGTGGATTAAATGTAACATTTGTAAATACGCCCCCACTAAAATAGCCGGTGAAAAACCAAGTTAGCGTTTGGCCTCTATACCAAACAATATCGTTATTATCGATTTGGAAATAACTCATACTGGTCATTGACGGACTTAAAGTATAAGTGTATGGGGTTACGGTTGTACCATTATAAGCAACTAATTGACTTGGATAATTGTAATCATAGTAATAATATGTTCCTACTGAGTTACCCATGAAATAAGTTGAAGAACCGGGCGAACTGAAAGAATTTACTAATAACACATTTGTTCCTGAAACCTTGAAATATTTCTGGGGAGGATTAAAACTCCCGACATCTGTAGAAAAGCACAGGTTATTCTGGCGGTCAACGCAAGTTGTTCTCGCAATTTCTGATGCGTAGCCAGTCCACGTATAGGTCGTCATTGTGGAGTTCTTAATAAACTTAACCCCTGAATAAGGTGTGCCAACAATCATTTCATCGGAATTATTTATTGCAAAATTTAACCCACCATTACTGCCTAGTGAAAATTCTGTTAAAGTGGAAGTTGGAGCAGAAGAAGTTGGTGTTACAGGACTTGTAGATGTTGTTTTTTTCTTGCACGCGGAAAAACATATTACAATTAAAAAAAGTAATAAAAAATGCTTCATGTAATTTTTCTTTATCAATTCAACCCTTCCAAATTCTTCTTCAATAAATAGTTTCCTTCCACTATAACATGCTTCATTACTTTTTTGTTAGTAATGATCAGCGCGTTGGTGTTGTATTTGTTAATTGGGAAATCGTATTCAATAGCTTCATGACTTTTATTTTCAATGGCAGCGAACATTAATACATCGCGCTCACTCAGGTAAGTATCTTTCGCTAATTTAAAGTCCCAGTATTTTTTCTCAACCAATTTTAAGTACGCGAATTTCCGGTTCGGCATATTACTATACGTAGATGTAAAATATTTTAAACGGTATTTTCCGCCTTCATTAATTAAAATGAATTTTTCAGTTATACTTATTTGTTTAGTCTTTCCGCTTATCACTTCACCGTTTTCTTTAACTAATTGTTGGGCAGCGTTATCAACGTGACATTGATAATAGGTCAAAGAATCACCTTTTCCCAAATTGACAACTTGTGTCTTTAAAAGATGATTTGGGAAAATGACGGCACTTTCTTGTCCGCACAAAAAAATAACCTGAAAACTAAAAAAAATATAAAATAGCTTTTTCATGACGTGTACACCAACAGTTTTTACGCTTCTGCCTATAACAAATATAGTTTTAATTTCTGATTGTTAATTCATCTTAAATCGTATTTAACATTGGCACGGGCTTTGTAATTACCTCTTCAGTTAAAAACTAAAAATAATCATGAAAAAGATAATAGTAACTATAGCTGCGGCCTTAATGGCATTTAACGTAGCGGCCAATAACGTGGGCGGAGACCCGAATAGTTATTGCGTTGTAGATAAGGATGGGAAAAATTTTGTGACCTATAATGGAAGCGAATTGACCAAAAAAATAAAACTGGAAAATGGCACTAAATTAAAACCAAACGGTACCATAGTACTTGCCGGAGGAAAAAGGATCAGGTTAGCTGAAGGAGAATGTGTGGATGTGAATAATCTCGGATCGTGGACTGATCGTGAAAGTACATTTGAAGAAAGAATGGACGCTAATAAGGAACGCCGTAAAGCAAAACGCGAAGCCCGCAGGCAAAGAAGAGAGTACAGTGATGTAGAGTATAAATAATAAACTTATAAATAAAAAACAGAATCAAATATGAAAGCATTAATGGTAACAATAGCTGCAGCTTTTTTTTCACTAAGTGTAGCGGCGTATAATCCCGGTGTAGATCCGGCTGATTATTGCGTAAAAAGTAAAAATGGTAAAACGGTTGTAGAAAAAAACGGAACGGCGATCACGAAAACGATCAAATTTAAAGACGGATCCAGTCTTAAACCGAATGGTACAATTCTTTTAGCTTCAGGTAGAACAGTGAAGTTGAACGAAGGAGAGTGTATTAGTGAATCATCTTTAAAAGAGCTTTCTAAACGCCGTAGCGATAAAACAGGCGATGAGAATGTTGGTGAGCAGAAAAATTGGGAAACGGAAAAAATTCCGATGGATAAACCAATGGAAGAGTTTCCTGACAGATCCGATTCAACTCAAACCGATGAAACAATGGACCCTGACCGTTACAAGAACGATCAATCCAACCCTCAAAAAGGACATGATGGAAAAGATTCCGATGAGGATCTTCCGCCTAAAAAATAAATAGTAAAACAATCAGATCAGAATATGCAGTGTTTCAGACAGCCTGAGGTGCTGCATATTCTATTTGTATAGTTTTAGAAAGATCAATGGCTCGTTGCTTAACAGCATTCACATCTGAACCAACTTTATCATAGGTCAGAACAACTGCCATTCTTCTGTATGGACGTGTGGTGGGTTTATTGAAGATGCGTACATCCGTTCTTTCATTCTGTAAAACAGATTCAACGCCATTATATGATCTTACTTTTCCTTCTTGTGAAGCTAATACAACTGCAGAGGCCCCTGCTTTTTCGAGTGTAATTCGAGGAATTGGCAATCCTAAAATTGCACGTGCATGTAATTCAAATTCACTTAAATTTTGTGTACCTGCCAGTGTTACCATACCGGTATCATGAGGACGGGGAGATAATTCAGAAAAATAAACACCTTTATCAGTCAGGAAAAATTCAACACCCCAAATGCCGGCGCCAGTTAAGGCTTTGGTGACTTTCGCAGCCATATCTTCAGCTTCTCCCAGATCTTTATCACTGATGGCACAAGGCTGCCAGCTTTCCTGGTAATCACCGCGTTCTTGTCGGTGTCCAATTGGCGGACAAAATAAAGTGTTACCATTTTTTTGCGTAACGGTTAATAAGGTAATTTCAGAATGGAATTTTATAAATTCTTCAATGATAACTTCTTTGTAATCGCCACGTGAGCCTTCCATTGCGTAATTCCACGATTTCTCGATGTCAGCTTCAGTTTTCACAACGCTTTGTCCTTTGCCGCTACTGCTCATTAATGGTTTTACTACGCAGGGAATTCCAATTTCTTTTACAGCTTTTGTAAATTGTTCAAGAGTTGTTGCATATTGGTAATTTGCAGTTCTTAATTTTAACTCTTTTGCTGCCAGGTCGCGGATCGCTTTCCTGTTCATTGTGAAATTCGCTGCTTTTGCACTCGGTACAACAGTAATTCCTTGTTTTTCATAATCATAAAAACGTTCTGTACGAATGGCTTCAATTTCCGGAACAACAAGATCAGGTTTGTGTTTTGCAACCACTTTATCCAAAGCAGCGCCATCTAACATATTGATCACTTCAAAAGCGTGAGCTACTTGCATTGCGGGAGCTCCTTCGTAACTATCCACCGCGATCACATATTGTCCTAAACGTTGTAAAGCAATAACTAATTCTTTACCTAATTCTCCGCTGCCTAATAATAAAACTTTTTTCTGTGACATGTCTGATCATTTATAAATGAATTTTCCGTTCTGGTAATCGGTCGGATAGGAATTATTGAAGAGCGCATAAAAAGTATATCCTAACGCGAGCCCGACAGTTCCGCCTAATAAAGATCTTATCTTCCGTTTATATCGTGCTGTTCTTTCGTAACCTAAAATATAAGCATCGCTATCAATGTAAGCGGGATTTGAAATTGTGCTATGCCGTATTTTTACTTTTGTTGCTCCTGTTATGGCCATGAATCCATAAGGTGCAATTGGAGCGAAGAATGCCCCCGAGGCACCACTCACAAACCCGATCAGTCCGGAAGTTATCAGTGAACCATGTGCTTTAAATCCCTTTCGCGCGTCACGTTCGCCCTTTACAAAATAGCCCATTTCATCTCTGGTGAACCACATGAAGCGTGCTGTATCCTGGCTGTAAAAATATTTTTTATTACCGTCGGCGTAAAAGATCCCGTACACATCATCATATTCGTAATGTAATTTTTTATTTACTCTTTTCGAATCCCATGCAGAAACGGAACCTAAAAGTGTGTCGATCACTTTCTCAACAACCAAATTACCATTCATGAGGATAATGGTATCTTTTTGTTGCGCATAAGATCTCACAGAACAAAAGGTAATGAAAAAAATAAGGGCTAAAAGTTTTCTAATCATCAGTAAAAGATACGCTTGCTAAGATACCAAAAAGCATTTGATTTATTGAATTAAATTCACTTACTTAGTAATTACTATTTTAACAATGAACACACTTAAACTAACACTCGCAGGAATTGCTTTGTCATTCATTGCGCATGCTCAAAATGCCGATGGGGTAAAAGTTGATTACCAACCTTGCAGCGGTTTCTCTGTTTCAAAACCATTATCAGAAATGGCCGTTATGACGGATGAAGATAAAGATGAATCCGAAAAACAAATTGTTCCGCGCCAAAGACGTTCTTCTCCTCTGGCTCCCAATGTAAATAAAACAGCCCAACCTTCTCATGATCCGATAGCGCAAACTAACATGGGCTCTAAAACGATGGCAGCCCCAATAGTTAACTGGCAAGGTTATACAGGAACAGCTTCTCCTCCGGACCCCTCAGGTGCTGCCGGCCCGGCGCATTATGTACAAGCGGTTAATTTAAGATACAATGTCTACGACAAAACAGGAAATACTTTAGGCGGACCATTTACACTTAGTTCGCTCTGGGCGGGAAGCTCTAACATGGGTGACCCTATTGTGATGTATGATAAATATGCCGACCGTTGGTTTATTTCACAATTCAACGGCTCGGATAAAATATTAGTAGCTATTTCAACATCATCAAATCCGTTAGGAAGTTATTACACTTATACGTTCGTTCCATCTGCCGGTAATTTCCCTGATTATCCTAAATTCTCTATTTGGGCAGATGGTTATTATTGTACAAGTAATATCGGAGGTACGGAAAAATTCGCGGTGTTCGATCGTACAAAAATGTTAGCGGGAAATCCAACAGCAGGAATGATCTCATTAACTGTTCCGCCAACCCCGAATTATTTTTTCTTTTCTCCATTACCCGCAGATGCAGACGGAACTTTACCGCCTTTCGGAACACCTTGTCCGATCTTTTGTTATGAAGATGATGCATGGACCTCAGGCGGAACAGATCAACTGCGTATTTTTAAATTAACTGCAAATTGGACAACACCTTTAGCATCAACTTTAGTATTAGATCAAACAATACCAACCGCATCTATTAATGCAATGTTCAACGTGAATTATGATGACGTATCACAGCCGGGAACTTCGCAAAAGATCGACGCGATCGGTGGTGTATTTACATATCGCGCCCAATATCGCCGGTGGACAGGCTATAATTCAGTTGTGTTGAATCATGCAGTGATCGTAAATTCAGTAACGAAACAAACAGGTTTGCGTTGGTATGAATTAAGACAAAATGTAATGACCGGAGTTTGGAGTATTTATCAATCCGGAACTTATGCCCCGGATCTTCACAGCCGTTTTTTAGGAAGTATGGCAATGGATGATAATGGAAGTATTGCTATCGCGTATGCAGTATCTAGTGGAACTGTGTTTCCTTCTATAAGATACACCGGGAGATTAGCAAGCGATCCTTTAGGACAATTCACTTTTACAGAAACAACTGCTATTGCAGGAACAAGCTCACAAACTTCGCACAACCGTTTCGGGGATTATTCCCAAACTTCAATGGATCCGGATGGAATTACATTCTGGCATACCGGTGAATATATGTCGAGCGGTGGAAAAACAAGGATTTTCTCCTGGCAAATTCCACTTACCACAGGAATCAATGAATTACAGGATAGACCTGATATTTTGGTTTTTCAGAATGAGAATATCTTAAATGTAAAAGGTTTGAAACTGATGAGCGGGAATGAAACCCAGGTTGATATTTTTGATGTGATGGGAAAATTAATTACAGGAAAAAAAGTGTATCCGTCAGCGAATTCATTCGAAACTTCGTTTGATGTAGGCACTTTTGCGAAAGGAACTTACCTCGTAAGAGTGGGAAATGAGAACTTCCAGAAAGTAGTAAAGGTGACGCTCAATTAGTTTTCATTTAATTTTTATAAAATGAAAATAGTTTATCCATGAAAGAACTAAGATTCATTTTAAATTTTGTTTTCCTGCCTTTGCTTATCATTTCGCAAGAGGCAGAAAAAAGTGTTGTGCAGTACGTCCCTTGCAGCGGTTTCGCTATTTCAAAACCCGTAAGTGAGTTGCCTCGTGCAAAACAAAGTGATACAATCAAAGAAAGATCAGAGATCAACATAAAAAAGAAACTACCTGTGCAGTTAAACGGATCAGCACAGTCTGAAATCGATCCGGTTGTTCAGTCAGGAATGGGAAATAAAATTGCAACCGCACCGATCGTAAACTTTCCGGGGCTGCCCGGCACTTCAACAGCTTCGCGACCGGACCCCTCAGGTGCGGCAGGACCTGCACATTACGTTCAGGCAGTGAATTTCGAATATAACGTCTATGATAAAACAGGAGTTAGTCTTGGCGGACCTTATTATTTGAGTTCGATATGGACGGGAAATTCAGGGGCCGGTGACCCGATAGTTCTTTATGATAAATATGCTGACCGCTGGCTGATACACCAGGTTGAAGTTACAAATTGGGATGGGATGGCAGTTGCAATTTCAACTTCATCAAATCCATTAGGAACCTATTACACTTACACTTTTGTACCTGAACCCGGTGATATGCCGGATTTTGGTAAATTCTCCATTTGGCCTGACGGTTATTATTGTACTATGAATTATTATTCGGGCAAAAAAGAAATGATCGTTATGGACCGTGCAAAAATGCTGACAGGAAATCCAACTGCAGGAATGATAAAGATCAATTTTCCGCTCTTACCAAGCACATGGTTCTTTTCGCCATTACCTGCGGATGCCGACGGACAATTACCACCATACGGAACACCCTGTCCGATTTTTTATTATGAGGATGATACGTGGACAACGGGCGGAGCAGATCAATTGCGGATTTATAAATTCACAACGGATTGGACATCGCCTTCTAATTCTACATTAGTATTGGATCAAATTTTACCTACCAGTCCGATCAACGTAAATTTTGATCCCGGCTATGAAGATATCCCTCAGCCATTCACAACAAAAAAATTATTCAGTTGGGGAGTAACATTAAGTTATAGAGCGCAGTATAGGAGATGGGCAGGTTATAATTCGGTTGTACTTGATCATGCGGTTATTGTTGATTCAACTACTAAGCAAGTGGGAATACGTTGGTATGAGTTGCGGCAAAACACTTCTACAAATGTGTGGAGTATTTACCAGGAAGGAACATATGCCCCGGACCTGCATAGTCGCTGGATGCCAAGTTTATCGATGGATGATAACGGAAGTATAGGGATGGCTTATGCGATCTCAAGCAGCAGTGTTTATCCTTCCCTGGCTTATACAGGAAGAAATGCAGGCGATCCTCCCGGACAAATGACCTATTCGGAAACAATTGCAATTGCAGGAACAACCTCGCACAACAATTATAACTTCGGTGATTATTCGCACACATCTCTTGATCCGGATGGAACTACATTCTGGCATACAGGAGAATATATATCAGGCGGACGGAAGACAAGAATTTTTTCCTGGCAGATCCCGAATTTTGCGGGGATAAATGAAGTGAATGTTAAACCTGAATTATTGGTTTTTCAGAACGAAAATAATTTAAATATCAAAGCAATTAAATTACCGAATGACCTGGAGACGCAAGTTGATCTGTTTGATGTTTTAGGAAAAGAAATTGCCGGCAAAAAAATAATTCCTTCCAATAATTCATTCGAAACAAGTTTTAATATTTCGGGTATTGCTAAAGGAACTTATTTGATAAGGATCGGAAATGAGAAATTTCAAAAAGTAATTAAAGCAACAATAAATTAATTTTATGTACAGGACAATTATATTTTCAACTGCAGTTCTAATTGTTTTTTCGTTCTGTAAAGCGAAAAAAACAGAAGCAATTACAACCCGTCCTTCAACAGCTGATAATCATAAAACGATCGGAACTGTTTCTCATAAACATGGAAAATGCGGAACGGTTGTAACAATAAAAGCGGTAGGTGTCGAGACCGTTCTCGTACCTTACCCGGCCCTTGATCAGAAATTTGATGTGGATGGTTTATCTATAGAGTTCACTTACCGTAAATTAAGAATGCCAAAACGGGACGGTTGTGATGATGGGATTATGGCGGAACTGGAAGAGGTATCGAAAAGTAATTAACAGCCTGTTTATAGTTTAAGCCCAAATTAGCCTAAAAACACCTGTTTTTCGGGAAAAAACCCTTCAATTTTATTAAATTTGTTCCTCTTTTATAAAACCCGCTTACTATGGACAAATTTGTGTCACGCCACAACGGCCCCCGTGAAAATGAAGTAAAAGAAATGCTTGCGAAGATCGGTGTTTCTTCTGTTGATGAATTAATTGAACAGACAGTCCCGTCGGGCATCCGTTTGAAAAAACCTCTGAAAGTAGCAAAAGCTATGACGGAGTTCGAGTACCACAAACATTTAAAGGCTTTAGGTAAAAAAAATAAAGTATTCCGTTCATATATCGGATTGGGATATTACAATACTATCATGCCTGCTGTTATCCAGCGTAACGTTTTAGAAAATCCGGGTTGGTATACAGCATATACTCCTTACCAGGCAGAGATCGCACAAGGACGTTTAGAAGCAATTCTGAATTTTCAAACAATGGTACTGGACCTTACCGCGATGCCGATTGCTAATGCATCTTTATTGGATGAAGCAACGGCGGCAGCTGAAGCGGTATTCATGTTCCACAACAACAGAAGCAAAACAAAACAGAACGCGAATAAGTTTTTCGTTAGCAATACTTGTTTCCCTCAAACCATCGATGTTGTAAAAACACGCTCGGCCCCGATCGGAATTGAAGTTGTAGTTGGAGATGCAAATTCTTTTAAAGCGGATGATTCATTTTTCGGCGCATTAATTCAGTATCCGGATATCAACGGTGAAGTGAACGATTACAAAGCATTCGTTCAAAACGCAAAAGCAAAAGAAATTCAGATCGTAGTTGCTTCTGATCTTTTAGCATTGGCATTATTAACTCCTCCGGGCGAGTGGGGTGCTGATTGTGTTGTAGGAAATTCACAACGCTTTGGTGTGCCATTAGGTTATGGAGGCCCTCACGCTGCATTTTTTACTTGTAAGGAAGATTATAAACGTTTGATCCCCGGTCGTATCATTGGTGTTTCAGTGGATGCAGAAGGAAACCAGGCATTACGTATGGCGTTACAAACACGTGAACAACATATCAAGCGCGATAAAGCAACTTCAAATATTTGTACAGCACAGGCGCTTCTTGCTATTATGGCAAGTATGTATGCGGTATATCATGGTCCTGATGGAATTAAAGCAATTGCTTCACAAGTTCATGGTTCTGCAAACTTCATCGCTGAAGAATTAAAAAACCTGGGATATACTTTAACGAACAAATTATTCTTCGATACGATCACATTAAAAGTTCCTGCTTCAACCAGCAGTTCTAAAATAAAAGAGTTGGCAGAAAAGAACGAGATCAATTTCCGTTACACCGATGATTCTACAGTCAGTATCGCATTAGATCAAACTGTAAGTGCAGATGATATTAATGATGTTCTTTCTGTTCTGGCAACTGCAGCAGGAAAAAAATACGAGAAGAAAGAAATTTCGTTCTCTTCTAAAATAAAAGGCTCACACGCTGAACGTAAATCTCCATACTTAGCACATCCTACTTTCAACAGTTTCCATAGTGAAACAGAAATGATGCGTTACATCAAACGTTTAGAGAACAAAGACCTTTCGTTAGTGCACAGCATGATCTCATTAGGATCCTGTACTATGAAATTAAATGCTGCTGCGGAATTACTTCCATTAACATGGCCTGAGTGGGCTAACATGCATCCTTTCGTTCCTGTTGAACAAGCGAAAGGTTATGCATTAATGATAAAGGAATTAGATAAAGACCTGAGTAACATCACCGGCTTTGCAAAAATGAGCATGCAGCCGAACTCAGGGGCGCAAGGTGAGTACGCAGGTTTAATGGTGATCCGCGCTTATCATATAGCAAATGGAAATGCGAACCGTAACGTTGCATTAATTCCTCAGTCTGCTCACGGAACAAATCCCGCAAGTGCTGCAATGGCAGGTATGCAGATCGTTGTTACAAAATGTGACGCGAAAGGAAATATTGATCTTAAAGACTTAAAAGAAAAAGCAGAATTACATAAAGATAATTTATCATGTTTAATGGTAACGTATCCAAGCACGCACGGCGTTTACGAAGAAGGGATTAAAAAGATCACAAAGATCATTCACGAAAATGGCGGTTTAGTTTACATGGACGGCGCTAATATGAATGCACAGGTTGGATTAACTTCTCCGGGAAATATCGGTGCAGACGTTTGTCATTTGAACTTACATAAAACATTCGCCATTCCTCATGGTGGCGGCGGTCCCGGTATGGGCCCTATTGGTGTAGTAGATAAATTAGTTCCGTTCTTACCATCTCATTCAATTGTAAATACAAGCGGCGAAAAAGGAATTTCTGCAGTATCAGCAGCGCCTTACGGAAGCTCTTTAATTTTATTGATCTCTTATGGCTACATTAAAATGCTAGGTGGGGAAGGTGTAACAGAAGCAACAAAGACTGCGATCCTGAATGCAAACTATATGAAAGAAGTTTTAAAAGATCATTATAAAATTCTTTACACCGGAAAAAGCGGGCGTTGTGCACACGAGATGATCTTAGATTGCAACGATTTCAAAATGGCAAGTGGTGTTGAGGTGGCTGATATTGCAAAACGTTTAATGGATTATGGTTTTCATGCACCAACTGTAGCATTCCCTGTTGTAAATACTTTAATGGTCGAACCAACTGAGAGCGAAAATAAAGCGGAGCTGGACCGTTTTTGCGAAGCGATGATCTCGATCAGAAAAGAGATCCAGGAGATCATTGATGGTAAATATGAAAAAGCCGATAATGTAATTAAGAATGCTCCGCACACCGCAAAATTAGTTGTGAGTGATAATTGGGTGAAATCTTATCCGCGTGAAAAAGCAGCCTTCCCGTTAAAGTGGGTGAAGTCAAATAAATTCTGGCCAAGTGTTGCGCGAGTTGATAATGCTTATGGTGACAGGAATCTGATCTGTACATGTCCGCCAATTGAAGCGTTTATGGAAGAAGAGGTTAACGCATAAAAACATATTTTATTTATAAGGTCCTTGTAATTTTGGTTGCAGGGACCTTTTTATTTTTGCGCTTCATAACAAACTAATATCCAATAATTTAAAGTCGAATTTCCGTCCTGATTTCTAAAAAAAATATCGTATCTTACGTAATTGTATGCAAGATACTTTAGTATATACTGATACTTCGGAAATAGATAAGCTCAATAAAGAAGCGTGGAACATTAATCGTAAGGATGCTTATAAATCAATTGAGTTAGCATCAAAGGCACTTGAGCGTTCTTCAAAAATAAATTATAAAAAAGGGATAGCTCTTGCTTATAAAACTTTAGGTACAGCAAGCATTTGGATATCGAAGAATGAAGAGGCGCTGAAATATTGTTTTGATGCCATTTCAATTTTTAAAGAAATTGGCGATAAGGTCAATGAAGCAGAAACTAATTATTATGTCGGTGCAAGTTTCAGGTATCTTTCTGATTACGATTCAGCAATAAAACATTACAACGAATGTTATAATATCAATAATTCGATCGGTAATGAAATGGGAATGGCAGATGGCCTTAATGGTTTAGGGACCGTTTATTATTCGATAGAGCAAAACGATAAAGCGCTTGACGTGCTTTTAGAAAGTCAAAAACTTTGTATCAAGCATAAGGATACTGAGATCTACGTAAAAGTATTGGATGGTTTAGGAGAAACTTATCACAACCTGAAACAGTATGACAAAGCTTCTGAGTATTATGTGAAATGTGATGCTATTTGCAAAGAGACCGGTAACAAACAGGTTGCTGCGTTTGCATTGGATGGATTAGGAAGAACTTATTCGGCAACAAAAAAACATAAAGAAGCACTCGAAAAATTCAATGAAAGTTTAAACTTACGCCGCGAACTTGGTTTTAAAGCGGGTGAAGTGGTAACTCTGTATAATATCGGATGTTTGTTGATCGATAAAAAGGATGTGAAGGAAGCGATAAGTTACCTCGAGCAATCTTTTAAATTGGCAGAAAATATAAATTCGAAAGAAGGCGTTTATAAAGCAAGCGAAAAATTGGCGGAGCTTTATGAAAGTTTAGATCAGTTTGTTGATTCTATTAAATACTATAAAATATTCCAGTTAACAAGAGAAGAGGTCCGTAACGAAAAAACGAACCAGTTAGTAAAGAGCGTGGAGTTGCAGCATAAAATGTTGCAGTCGCAGGCTGAAAAATTATTACTGGAAGAAAAAGCAAAAGAGCTTGAAAGTTATTCGAACAATCTTGTTCTTTTAGGTGAGATCGGGCAGCAGATCATTTCCCATCATTCGGTTTCAGATATTGTTGAAACTGTTTACGATCACGTTAACCGTTTAATGGATGCAACCGGTTTTGGTATCGGTTTGCATAAAGATAAAGAGAATCAATTGGTGTTCCCTTTGTTCATTGAGGGAAATGAAAAGTTCAAAGATATTACACATAGTCTCGATAATACCGATAAAGTTCCGGTAAAATGTTTCCTGGAGAGACGAGAGATCATCATTAACGATTTTGAAAAGGAGTATCATTTATATGTGAACAAAAAAACGGTTCCGACTTTCGGTAAGACCGTACTCTCCATCATTTACCTTCCGCTTGTATTAAAGGATAAGGTCTTAGGTGTGATCACAGTCCAGAGTTTTAATGTGAATGCCTATTCTACTTATCATATCAATATATTAAGGAATTTAGCTTCTTATACAGCTATTGCATTAGACAATGCACAGTTGTATGAATTACAGGAGAAGATTATTTTTGCACGCACAAAGGAAGTGTTAGTTCAAAAGGAAGAAGTTGAGAAGGCCTACCAGAATAATAAATTACTAAGTGAGGTTGGTCAGCAGATCACATCTACTTTAAATTTTGAAGAGATATTTGACAAATTGCATCATTATGTGAACCAGGTAATGGACGCTGCCTGTTTTGGCATCCGTTTATATGATCCGGTAAATAATGTTGTGGATTACAAATACGGAATAGAGCGTGGGGAAAAATATTCGAGTATCGCGAAGATCCCGATGAACGATGATGATAATTATTCTGTTTGGTGTATCAAGAATAAAAAAGAGATCTTCCTGAACGACAACCTGAACGAATACAGCAAGTACGTTAAACAGATCAGGGTTGTGAGTGGAGATCTTCCTCACTCGTTGATCTTTTACCCGATCATGATCGGTGAACGTGTGCTGGGAGTTATCACTATCCAAAGTTTTGAAAAGTTCGCTTACAAGCCCCACCATATTGATATTTTAAAGTCATTGGCATCTTATATTGCAATTGCATTAGAGAACGCATCGCTTTACGAGAACATGGAGGAGAAAGTAAAAGAGCGTACGCTGGAAGTTGTAAAACAAAAAGAGGAGATCGAGAAAACTTACCAGAACACAAAATTATTAGGGCAGGTAGGAAAGGATATTACATCAACACTTTCGGTTAGCGAGATCATTGAAAAGGTGTACACTAACGTGAACTCGTTAATGGATGCTTCGGTTTTTGCGATCGGTATCCATAAAGAAGAATTAAAGAAACTTGTTTTCTCAGGCACAATGGAGAAAGGCCAGAAGCTTGAGGACTTCTCTTACACACTGAATGACGATACACTTTCGGTCTGGTGTTTTAATAATGAAAAAGATGTTTTCATAAACGATTATTCAGTTGAGTATAAAAAATTCATTAAGGCGGATTATACAGCTGTGCAAGGAGATGATACAGAGTCAATGATATTTTTACCGATCTATGGTAAGAACAAAAAATTGGGAGTTCTTTCTGTACAGAGTTTTAAGAAGAATGCATATTCTGAATATCATCTGAATATTTTAAAAAACCTGGCTGTTCATATCGGTATTGCTTTTGATAACGCTTCCCTTTACGAGAATATGGAGGAGCGCGTTGAACAGCGTACGGCTGAAGTAATGAAGCAGAAAGAATTACTGGAAAAGAATTTCCAGGATACTAAATTGGTCGCGCAGATCACTAAAGATATTTCAGCTTCGTTATCAGTTGAAACCATTGTTTCGAAAGTGTATCAAAACATCAACGTGCTGATGCCGTCTGAATCTTTCGGTATAGGTTTGTATAACCCTGTCGCTCATAGTTTGCAATTCCCGGGGTTTATTGAACATAACGAAAAAATGCCATTCTTCGAATTCCATTGCAGCGATAAGGATCGTTACGCGGTTTGGTGTTTTGATAAGGAAAGAGAGATCGTTATTAACGATAATAAAACGGAATATGCTAAATATATTAAGGTACTGAAGGCTCCTATCGCAGGTAAGTCGCCCGAGTCACTTGTTTATTTGCCACTCTTTACTAAGGATAAAAAGATCGGTGTATTAACTGTTCAAAGTTTTACGAAAAATGCTTATTCAGAATACCAGGTAAATATTTTGCGAAACCTCGCTTTATCAATTGCTATCGCTTTGGATAATGCAAGCCTTTACGAAAACCTCGAAGAAAAAGTAAAAGAACGTACTGAAGAAGTTATTAACCAGAAAGCGATCATTGAAGAAAAAAATAAGGACATCACTGATAGTATTAAGTATGCAAAAAAAATTCAGCAAGCTTTAATGCCGGATACAGATCTTCTGAAAATTTCCTTTGCTGAAAGTTTTGTGTATTACCGTCCGAAAGATATTGTGAGCGGTGATTTTTATTGGATAGAAACATTTAAGAATGGCATTACAGTCTTCGCCGCCGCCGATTGTACCGGGCATGGTGTGCCGGGTGCGTTCATGTCTTTAATTTGTAACGACCTGATGAGCCAGGTTATCAGGGATCAGAATGTTACCACGCCGGGGCAAGTTTTAGCGATGCTGGATGAGAAATTAAGAGCGATGTTGAATAAGAGTTCCGATCACTCTTCAAATGATGGTATGGATATAGCATTATGCGCTTATCATCCTAAAAATATGATCATGCAATTTGCGGGGGCGCATCGTCCGCTTTTATTGATAAGGAATGGAGAATTGATCGAGTACAAACCAAGTAAACATTCTATTGGCGGATATGTAGGCGGCCATAAATTATTTGATGATAATACGATCCAATTACAAAAAGGTGATTCTGTTTATGTTTTAACGGATGGGTATTCAGACCAGTTCGGCGGACAGAACGGAAAGAAATTCAAGTTCAAGAAGCTTCAGAAATTGATCCAATCTATTGCACATATGAGTATGGCCGATCAGCATGATCTTTTAGAAGAGGCATTTGTGAGTTGGAGGGGCAGGCATGAACAGGTTGATGATGTTTGTGTAATAGGAGTTAAGATATAAAGTGTAATTTTGCAGAAGAAATGAATTCTTACCATACGATAGCAGTTCAGGCCCAGCACATGGCACAATGGTCAATTTAAAATTCAAAGTTTAAGGATTCAAAGATTTGAATTTTTAAACGTAGTTAATAATTGAATTTTGAATATTAAATCTTTAAATTAATTAAAATGGCAAAAGAAGTAAAAAACGTAGAATACGGTTTGGAAAAAATATTTGAAGGTGCACAGGATTTCCTTCCATTATTAGGAACCGATTACGTAGAATTTTATGTAGGTAACGCAAAGCAATCTGCACATTACTATAAAACAGCATTCGGATTTCAGTCGTACGCTTACGCGGGATTAGAGACCGGCTTAACAGACAGGACGTCTTATGTACTGAAACAGGATAAGATCCGTTTAGTTTTAACAACCGCTTTGAAAAGCGATTCGGCTATCGGTGAGCATGTAAAAAAACATGGTGATGGTGTTAAGGTAATTGCATTATGGGTTGATGATGCACGTAAAGCTTTTGAAGAAACTACTAAGCGTGGAGCAAAACCTTTTATGGAACCGGTTGTTGAAAAAGATGAAAACGGTGAAGTGGTCCGTTCTGCGATTTATACTTACGGAGAAACGGTTCATATGTTTGTTGAACGTAAGAATTACAAAGGTATTTTCCTTCCCGGTTTCAAAGAATGGAAAAGCGATTACAATCCTTCACCGGTTGGTTTAAAATTCATTGATCATATGGTTGGGAATGTTGGTTGGAATCAGATGAATTCAACTGTAGAGTGGTATGAAAAAGTAATGGGCTTCGTGAACTTCTTAAGTTTCGATGATAAGCAGATCACAACAGAGTATTCGGCCTTGATGAGTAAGGTAATGAGTAACGGTAATGGCCGGATCAAATTTCCGATCAACGAACCTGCAAAAGGGAAAAAGAAATCACAGATAGAAGAGTATATTGATTTTTACGAAGGAGCAGGCGTGCAGCATTTAGCTTTGGCAACTGATGATATCATTAAAACGGTTGCAGAATTAAAAGCACGTGGTGTTGAGTTCTTACCGCCACCACCACAATCTTATTACGATGATGTTCCGAAACGTTTAGGAGTACACAAGGATATGATGAAGGAAGATATTAAAGAACTTCAGAGATTATCTATTCTTGTTGATGCTGATGAAGAAGGTTATTTGTTGCAGATCTTTACAAAACCTGTTGAAGACCGTCCAACCTTATTCTATGAAGTAATTCAACGCATGGGCGCAAAAGGTTTTGGCGCGGGAAATTTTAAAGCTTTATTTGAAAGTATCGAACGCGAACAAGCTCTGCGCGGAACATTATGATCACTTACAACCCAAAAGACTGGATCAAATTAATTTTTGAGTTTCACAAAAGTGATACATTCAGGCGCTTGCTGCCGACAATGTTAGGCTTGTGTGTTTACACCGGAATTGTCGTCTTCCTTGAAGCAGATTATTTTCAAATCAAAGTACGATCATCAACCGTTTTTCACCAGATCTTAGGTTTCGTTCTCTCCACTTTATTAGTATTTCGTATCAACTCGGCTTACGACCGTTGGTGGGAGGGCAGAAAGAATTGGGGAAGTTTAGTGAATAATACCAGAAACCTCCAGGTAAAAATTGAAACGCTTTTGCCCGAAGGAAACCGCAGGGATAAAGTAATGTTACGGAAATTGATCACCACTTTCGTGTTCACTTTGAAAAATCACTTAAAGGGTAAAGAAGATTCAGTTGAGATCCAATCCTTCGAAGGCTTTGATAAAAACGAATTTTTAAAGGTGAATCACAAACCGGCTTACATGGTGAAGCTGATATCGCAACATATTTACAATTTAAATAAACAAGGTGTATTCAGCGATACGCACATGTTGGTGTTTGAAGAAGAGGTTCGTTCTTTTTTGGATATTACCGGTGCATGTGAGCGAATTAAAAATACACCAATACCTTATTCATATAGTTTATTCTTAAAAAAAATAATTTTTGTCTACGTTGTTTCCATGCCATTCGCGTTCGCAATTGATTTTGGATATTGGTCGATACCTATTGTGATGATAATTTTCTATGCCTTCGCTTCACTCGAGTTGATCTCAGAAGAAATCGAAGATCCTTTCGGTGATGATGAGAATGATCTTCCTACCCAGGAATTATCCGAGAAGATAAAATTGAATTTGGATGAGATAACAAAGGATTGATCCCTCAGCCCTTTGTTAACATAAAACTAATTTAAGCACAACTACATCTTAAACCTCAAACTCACAATAAAATTTCTGCCAGGGGCATTGATGCCGCTGGCAAAAACGCGGTACCGATTGTCTGTGATGTTTTCACAGGCAACATTTAACCTGAAATTCTTCGTAATGTTATAGCCTGCCCTGATGTTCAATGTGAACCAGCCCGGCATACCGTTCGGTGTAGCGTATTGTAAATTATCTTCACCGCTCGGACTATAATCCGCTAATGCTTTTTTACCATTGTAACGTGTGAAAAATTCCACATCAGTATTTTTGCCTTTGTAAATTAAACTGGTTTGTCCGAACACCGGCGGAATGTGATCCATTGGAAGAACGGTATCTGTTTTGGTTTCAATATAACGGCCGTAAGTATAATTGAAAATACTCTTGAATGAAATGTGCTCATTAAAATCAAACTGAATGCCTGCTGTTACCCCGTAAATATAAGCGCGGTTCGCATTTTGCATGGCCTGTACTTTAGTTTGAACACCATTGTATAAAGCACTGTCTTTTCCATTCAATTTAAAATCACGCTGTACTAAAGCATTTTCAAGTAAAGTATAGAATCCTGTAATATCGAATTTGTATTTCCCCTGGAATATTTTACTGATGCTCATTTCGAAATTATAAGCGTATTCAGGTTTAATGTCAGGATTTGGTACTATTAAAACACTATTGGTACTTTCAAATACCTTGCTGATGTCATCTACATTCGGTGCTCGGAAACCGCTATTAAAAAGTGCAGATACTTTGTAATCATTATCTGCTTTCCAGGTAAAACCTAAGTTGCCTGTTAAAGCTTCATTTGATTGTTCGGCTGTTTTAAAAGGAAATTTAAAGAAAGTTGTATCCTTGAAAGTGCAAAGTAAACTAGTGGCAGTGAACCGTAAGCCATCTGTGATCACAAAATTATCATTTACTTCCCAGGAATGTGATACATAAGCTGCAACCGTTGTCATATTGCTGCCGCCATCAGCATAACGTGTAGCTGCGGTGGTTTCTGTATTGGTTGCAATATTAAAACTGTTGGCAGTTGATCTTACAGAATTAATTGTCATTTCGAGGCCATAACGGATCTCATGTTTGTCTTTGATCCGTTTGAACAGATCAGCATTCACTGAAGCAACAGAAACATTTTCTAATTGCGTAACACGATTTACGTTCTGAAATCTCCGGGAAACCCGTTCCTGTGCAATATCCTGGTAAGCGAAAATGATCTTCATGTTATCGCTGAATAAAGTTCGCTTGTCAAAATTCAAAGCGTATGCAGCCAGTAACCTTTTTTGCGGACCATAATACCATTCGGCAAATTTTAGTTTTGTTCCTGAATATTCCGTTAAGCGGTCGTAGCGATTGATATTAGAAGATTCGCTATACTGCAAATTGATGTTATGAGTTAAATATTTTCCTGAGCGTATATTAAAACGCTGCATGACATCGACCTGGCTGTAACCACTTGACACTTGTAAATTTTTATTCGGATTACTCATCATGCTGTCTCTGTCATTGATACGTTTTGCGTAATAGTTACGGTCCCAGGATTTAGAATGCCCCGCCAATTTTGTATTGCCGCTCATTAAGTCACCAAAATTTGAAAATGTAACGTTGGTCATTGATGCAAATTTTTTAAAGCCTAAATTAAAATCAAGGTGCCCGGTAATTTCGTTAGACGCACTCGAATAACGTGCCATGGAATTTAATTTAAAAAGCATATTGCTGTCAGCACTAAATTCCGCATTCTTAGTGTAAAAATGCATAACGCCTCCTAACGCATCGCTTCCGTAAATAGTTGAGGATGGCCCGAAGATCACTTCTGTCCGCTCAAGCATGTTTGCATCTAGCGTGATCAGATCCTGTAAATGTCCGCCGCGATAGATCGCATTGTTCATTCTTACTCCATCCACTACAATTAAAGTTTTGTTGGCCTCAAAGCCGCGCATGACAGCACTTCCTCCGCCTAACTGACTTTTCTGAACGAACACCGCGCCTGTATTTTGCAACACATCGGCGGATGTTGGTTGATTTCCGAATTCTATGTCTTTCTGTTTAATGATCTCCATCGTGTAAGGCACATCACTTTTTTTCTCGGCTGTTTTGTTTGCAGAAAAAATAACTTCATCCAACATGATGATCTTAGAGGAGAGAGAGATGTTCAGATCTTGATTTTCATCGCGGGCGTATATCTTTTTTGGATGAAAGCTGACATGAGTTATCCAAAGCGAATCGCTTTTATCAAGTTCCGACAAATTCGCTTTTCCTTTAGCGTTCGTATTTACTGTTTTGTTGTTCTTGTCCTTTATTATCGCGTTCTCTACCGGTTCTCGGATAGAATTATCACGGACAGTTATATTTTGCCCATTGGCATGCAAATAAACGCACGCCAAAAGCATGAGTAATGATCTTTTCATTTTTTATAAATAAAAATTAGTTAAGAAAATAGGTGAAAATAAATTCGACGGATCAGGCGAGTGGCGGTGGTGTTTGAACGTGCAAATAAATTGAAGAAAGTTCTGGAGTGAATGAAGCGGAGTAATTGTATCCTGAAATTAATAAAGTGATAGACGAATTAGATCTCTGAAAATATTTCATCGACAAAAGATCTTTCAGAATATTATTATTTTTCCTGCCGGCATTTCCATTTTCGTATTGATCATTGAACTGATCGCGGTAACGGTCCATCAATTCTTTTTCATCAGCATCTTTAACAACATTCAAAATAATTTTTGTTCCTGCATTCTTAATGTTGAGGATATCATACATCACACCGTTCAGGCAAATCTCTTTATTTTCATCCAGCCATTTCATCTCAACATTATCCGTATAAAGCTGGCTTGGATTGATCTCTAATTGTTCTGTTTTTGCGAAATTGGAACGGATGTAAGTTTTAAATTCTTTTTTATGTGACTTTATTACACCCCTATAGATAAAATAATGCCCGGTCAGGAACATCACCATGAGAGAAAGTGCTGCTATTAAAGAGGCTTTTTTCATCTGATTCTTAACCAAAAATAACATTTTTAGCCCTAATAACCAATCCCCTGAAATGTGGCATATTTACTAATAAATAGTACCTTTGCCCCGCTATGCAAATTGAAGTACTAAAATCTAAATTACACAGGGTCACCATTACAGAGGCTAACCTGGATTACATAGGAAGCGTGACCATTGATGAAGATCTGATGGATGCCGCTGATCTGGTAGAAAACGAAAAAGTAGACATTTACAATTACACTAATGGCGAGCGTTTTCATACTTATGTTTTAACCGGGGCAAGGGGTTCAGGAGTTATTTGTCTGAATGGCCCGGCTTCTTTAAAAGTTAAGACAGGAGACGAGATCATTATCGCATCTTACGCAAGTATCGATTATAAGGATAGAAGGAGTCACAAGCCATCCGTTGTTTTCCCTCTTCCAAAAACAAACAAATTAAAAAAATAATCCTTCGGCAAACTCAGGATGAAACCAAAGACCAAGTCCATAATACAGTTTGTTGTTTTACTTGGCCTTGGTATTTTACTGGTTTGGCTTGCTTTTTCGCAGGTAGCCAATGAAAAAGATAAGATCATTTCAGCGTTTAAGAATGCGGATTATTTTTGGGTATTTATTTCTTCATTGATCGCTTTTTTCAGTCATGTTATAAGAGCTTACCGCTGGAATTATCTTTTAGAACCACTCGGACATAAAGTTTCCTTTGTTAATTCTACGGCAGCTGTTTTCATTTGTTATTTTGCCAATTACGGTATTCCGCGCATGGGTGAAATTTCAAGATGTACAATTGTTGACCGTTATGAAAAAGTTCCATTCCAGGTTGGATTCGGAACGGTTGTTACTGAGCGGATCGTTGATACGATCTTATTATTAGTGATATTCGGACTAACATTATTATTCCAATATGCAGAGCTATACGGGCTTTCATCAGAATATATTTTTGACCCGATGCAAAAGAAATTCAGTGATATGTCAGGGACTAAGCTGGCTATTTTAGGAATATTATTGGGCGGAGTTATTGCAGCATTTGTTGTGTTAAGAAAAAAGATCGCAGGGAAATTAAAAGGGAAATTCGGGAACATCATCAAAGGTTTTTTCGAAGGTCTATCTTCAATAAGAAATATTAAGAATTTCTGGTCGTTTGTTGGATTAAGTATTTTGATCTGGACCATGTATTTTTATTCATCATATACTTGCATGAAAGCTCTGCCTGAAACTTCTGTTATAGGCCATAAGGAAGTTTTAACGATCATGCTTTTTGGTACCCTTGGGATTGTCTTTACACCAGGTGGATTAGGGGCCTATCATTTAATTGTTGCAGGGATCTTAGTTTATTACGGAGTAGATAAAGCGCCTGCCGCAGCATTTCCTTGGTTGATCTGGACATCTCAGTTCCTTATTATTTCAGTTACAGGATTGATAAGTTTAGCTTTATTACCGATAATAAATAAAAAGAGAAATGTCGTACAACACTAAACTTGCAAAGAAAATTGTTTCGGCAGAGAATATCAGCCGTGAATTGAACCTCGAAAGGTTCTACGATAAGAAAATTGTATTTACCAACGGTTGTTTCGATATTTTGCATCGCGGACACGTCGAGTATTTAACCAAGGCCCGCGATCTTGGAAATGTTTTAGTTGTAGGTTTGAACACTGATGCTTCCGTAAAACGCCAGAATAAATCTCCTGAACGTCCTATAAATACTCAGGAAACGCGAGCGATCATTTTAGCCGCTTTAGAATGCGTAGATTATATAGTGTTATTTGATGAGGACACACCTCTCGAATTAATAAAATTGGTACAACCTGATGTTTTAGCAAAAGGCGCTGATTACGATGCAAACGAAACCGATAAGGCCAGTAAGAAATATATTGCCGGATCGGATATTGTAAAAGCAAAAGGAGGAAGCGTAATTACAATCGATCTTTCTGAAGGATTTTCTACTACCAGCCTTATCCAAAAGCTAAAAGGCTAGTTCTCTACGAACTACGAACTCTCAACTACGAACTGCCAAGCGTTAATATCTTAACCATTATTCACAAAAGGACATTTCTCTATTCTATAATTTTATAGAGCCAATACAAAAACGTGAGTAACCCTTTAAAAAAATTAGCAGGCCAGACAATGGTGTATGGATTAGGAACAATTGTTCCGCGTTTCCTGAATTATTTACTGGTTCCGTTACTTACTTATGGTTTCAATGCGGCCGAATACGGCATCAATGGTCAATTGTTCGCTTATATTTCTTTCCTGAATGTAGTATTCACTTATGGAATGGAAACTACTTTTTTTAATTTCTATTCTAAAAATGAAAATAAAGATGAGGTGTATAATACTGCCTTATTTTCGCTGGTTGTAAGTACACTGGTTCTCGCGGGAGGTTTGTTGTTATTTTCATCCGCGATCGCTGAATGGCTTTCAACGCCAAGTACAACTTATTTGCCTCAATTTGTCATGTGGTGTATCCTGATCATTGCTACTGATGCGTTGATGACCATTCCTTTTGCAAGATTACGTTCACAGGGAAAACCATTAACATTTTCGATGTTGAAATTATTTAACGTTGTCGTGAATATCGGTATCAACGTTTACTATTTTGTTTTCTGTAAGAACGCATACGAGAACGGGGAAAGTAATTTTCTCGCGTTCTGTTACGATCCGCAGGTTGGTATTGGTTATTCATTCCTTGCGAATCTTATTGCAAATATTTTAACCTTACTTCTTCTTGCAAAACAATTCGCTGCTTTCAGTTTTAAACCTAATATGGAGTTACTAAAGCAAATGTTGCGATACACCTGGCCGCTGATCATTTTAGGATTAGCAGGGATGGTGAATGAAACATTAGACAGGCTCATTCTCAAAGAACTAATGGTTGATAAAGATGAAGCCCAGGTTGCACAGGGAATTTACAGCGCTTGTTACAAGATCGCAATTCTTATGACCATCTTTATCCAGGCCTTCCGTTTTGCAGCTGAGCCATTCTTCTTCAATAGTGCAGCCGATAAGAATTCAAAAAAAGTGATCGCGCTTGTAATGAAATATTTTGTGATATTTTGTTGCTTCCTGTTCCTTGCGACCATGATGAACATGCAATGGATCCAATATTTCATTGCGGAAGAATACAGAATCGGATTGAATGTTGTTCCGGTTCTCCTGCTTGCTAACTTGTGTTTAGGTGTGGTTTACAATTTATCAATATGGTATAAGCTAAGCGACAAAACACGTTATGGGGCAGTGATCGCAATTGTTGGTGCAATCATAACCATTGGCCTTAACGTCATGTTTGTTCCGAAATACGGATTCACGGCTTGTGCCTGGGCAACACTCGCAGCGTATGGGGTGATGATGATCGTCTCTTATATTCTTGGACAAAAACACTTCCCGGTAAAGTACAATCTGAGAGCTATTTTTGTGTTCGTTGGATTGGCGCTTGGGTTCTACGCACTTTCTTTCAGCTACCAAAGTATTGATAATGCCATTCTTAAATTAGCTTTGAATAATTTGTTGGTATTATTATTTGCATGGTTGTTTTATAAGTTGGAATTTTCCAATCTAAAGAACGTCAAAAACCAACTGCAATCATGATCACCATTAAAGTAGTAAATCAATCTAATCACCCCTTACCTGAATATGCAACCGATCTTTCCGCAGGATTAGATCTGAGAGCTAATTTAAATTTGCCTGTTAATTTAAAGCCATTGGAAAGAGCCTTAGTTCCTACAGGTTTGTTCATTGAATTACCTCAGGGATTCGAAGCGCAAATCCGTCCACGCAGCGGATTAGCATTTAAGAACGGGATCACCGTTTTAAATTCTCCGGGTACGATCGACGCAGATTACCGCGGCGAGATAAAAGTTCTTTTAGTGAATTTATCCAATACGGATTTTATCATAAACGATGGCGAGCGCGTTGCACAAATGGTAATTGCAAAACATGAGACCGTTAAATGGGATGGTGTTGCAACTTTAGAAGAAACAAAAAGAGGTGCGGGTGGGTTCGGACATACAGGTACTAAATAAAAAGCATTGTATACCGGAAACAAGACAATGAGATCCAAGAATCAGGACGATTTTGTTTTCCTGAATACGTCCTGATCTTATCGTATTGATTCTTGGTTCAAATTTGAAACTATGATAATATTATGAAAACAGTAGACTCTATAAATTTTGCAGGAAAGCGCGCTTTGATCCGCGTGGATTTTAATGTGCCATTGAACGATGCTTTTGAAGTAACTGACGAAACACGCATCAAAGCAGCGATCCCCACTCTGAAAAAAATATTGAAGGATGGCGGAAGTATTGTATTGATGTCGCATTTAGGAAGGCCGAAAGAGGGTCCGACCAATAAATATTCTTTAAAGCATATTGTAAAGAATGTTTCAAAATTATTGGGTGCTGATGTTCAATTCACTGAGGACTGTATTGGTGCTGATGCTTTCTCTAGATCGGCTGCTTTAAAACCGGGACAAGTTCTTTTATTGGAAAATCTGCGTTTCTATAAGGAAGAAGAGAACGGAAATGAAGAGTTCGCACAGAAATTAAGTAAGCATGGAGATGTTTATGTGAATGATGCTTTTGGTACGGCGCATCGTGCGCATGCTTCAACGGCTGTTATCGCAAAGTTCTTTAATGCGGATTCAAAATGTTTTGGTTTTGTTATGGCAGGCGAAGTAGCAAGCATAGATAAAGTTTTGAATAAAGCTGAAAAACCTTTCACTGCAATTATAGGCGGCGCAAAGGTGAGTGATAAAATATTGATCATTGAGCAATTGATGAACAAGGCCAATAACATTTTAATTGGCGGCGGAATGGCATTCACCTTTGTAAAAGCAATGGGCGGTAATATCGGTAAATCACTTTGCGAAGATGACAGGCTGGATACTGCAAAGGCATTATTAGAGAAAGCAAAAAAAATGGGAGTGAATATTTATATCCCAACCGATTCGGTTATCGCAGATAATTTTGCGAATGATGCAGCAGTCAAGCACTCTAAGATAAATGAGATCCCTGACGGATGGATGGGCCTGGATGCAGGTCCTGAAACTGTGAAAATGAATAATGAGGTGATCAAAAATTCAAAGACCATTTTGTGGAACGGTCCGATGGGTGTTTTTGAAATGAGCAATTTCGAGAACGGAACTAAACAGGCTGCAAATGCAATAGTTGAAGCTACAAAGAACGGTGCGTTTAGTTTGATTGGAGGCGGTGACAGTGTTGCAGCAATAAATAAATATAACCTGGCAGATAAAGTTAGTTACGTGAGTACAGGAGGCGGTGCTTTATTGGAATACATAGAGCAGGGGAGTTTGCCCGGTGTAAGAGCGATAGAAGGATAAATTATTTTTCTTATCTTTATTAAATGATAAATAAAAAAGTCATTCTTTTTGCATTTGCAGTGATTCTTTTTTCTTCATGCAAAAAAAACTATAAGTGTGTTTGCACCCACTCAAATGGTTCTTATGAAGCCGGTGAAGTGGAAGGAACAAAACGCCAGGCAAAAAAACAATGCGCAAAGTTAGGTTCAGGCGCCACTACATGCGATATAAGTTAGGCTTCGGCAATGCTCAGCCTGACAAATAGGGTAAAAAATTAAAATATGATGAACATTCGGGTTGGTTTTGGTTATGATGTGCATCCTTTAGGAGAAGGACGTGAGTTATGGTTAGGCGGTATAAAATTACAATTTGATAAGGGTTGTGTTGGGCACAGCGATGCCGATGTTCTGTTACATGCCATCTGTGATGCACTATTAGGCGCAGCAAATTTACGTGATATAGGGTTTCATTTTCCAAATACAGATCCTAAATATAAAGGCGCAGATAGCAAAACGTTACTGAAAGAAGTTGTTGAGTTGTTGGATAAGAGTGGTTACGCCGTCGGAAATATTGATTCTACTTTGAGCATGGAAGCACCGAAAATAAACCCACACATTGAAGCGATGCAAAATGTGATCGCACCAATTTTAAAAGTGAGCAAAAATGAGATCTCCATTAAAGCCACTACCAACGAAAAATTAGGTTATGTAGGCAGGCAGGAAGGCGTGAATGCTTATGCGGTTGCCCTTATCTATAAGAAGTGATCAATAAGCCTTAGGTTTCTTTAAGAATTTTCCGCGGTACGAACCTGCGGTTGGCGAAACAATATAAAAAACATACACGCCTTCGGCAAAACTTGAAACATCTAAATTAATTTTATCAGTTGCGTTACCACTTCCAAATCCCTTTTTCCTTCCAAACCGGTCGTAAATATTAATTTCATAATAGTAATTTTTTTGATCCTTGATCGCGATGCTCAAATTGGTTTCTGCGGGTTGCGGGTAAATAAGTAAGTTAGATACAAAGCCAAGATCAACTCTCAGGACCTGGGAATAATCGTTGGGTGGAATATGGATCTGGTAATAATTAGGGCTTCCCCTGAAAGGGGTGATATCAGTGTATTTATAGGTTGCATTAAAGCTTGTACTGCCGCAAATATCTCCATAAGTATAGATCGGAAGTAGGGTCACAGAATCTGAACCTCTTCTTACTTCATACGGCGCGCACGTTGGGCCTTGCAGAATTGTAAAAGTTAAACCGACAGAATCTGTTAGTGCTAATGCATAAAAATTATAAATGCGGGTTTGCGCCTTTAGACATGGAAGGGCAAAAATGCCAAGGATCAATATTGTGTTTCTAAGTCTCATTTCTACCAGTAAAGTTAAACTATAACGCTGTTCTTATCAATTTATTTGGGATAATTTAGTAATAGCCAAAAGTTTATAAGTGCCCGGAACTAAAACAGAGGTTTAAGCTTACAAGCCTGACCTGAAATCATGTAATATTAGCCCTGAATTTCCTTCACAATTACATTAAAAATCCTACATTAGCACAAATTTTTTTTATGGAACGCAGCCAGATCACCAATTACATCAGCGCTAATAAAGATCGTTTTTTGAACGAATTATTAGATCTGTTAAAGATACCTTCTATCAGTGCAGACCCTAAATATGCAGGCGATGTGAACAAAACAGCTGAAGCCGTTAAGCAACGCTTGATCGAAGCCGGCGTGGACAATGTTGAGATATCGAAAACAAAAGGATATCCTGTTGTGTATGGCGAAAAATTAATCGATCCTGACAAACCAACTATAATTGTTTACGGGCATTATGATGTTCAGCCCCCGGATCCATTGGAGTTATGGGATTCTCCTCCGTTTGAACCTGTGATTAAAAAAACAGCTCTACATCCTGATGGGGCAATTTTCGCACGAGGTGCTTGTGATGATAAAGGACAAATGTATATGCACGTGAAGGCATTTGAAATTATGATGAAGACCAATACACTTCCATGCAATGTGAAATTTATGATCGAAGGAGAAGAAGAAGTTGGCTCAGCGAATTTGGGCCCGTGGATAGTTGAAAATAAAGCAAGATTGAAAGGCGATATTATTTTAATTTCAGATACATCGATGATAGCGAATGATACACCATCCATCGATACAGGATTACGTGGTTTATCTTATATGGAAGTTGAGATCATTGGGCCGAACCGTGATCTTCACAGTGGAGTTTATGGAGGAGCAGTTGCGAATCCGGTGAATGTGCTTTGTAAAATGATCGCTTCTTGCCATGATGAAAATGTCCACATAACAATTCCCGGATTCTATGATGATGTTGTTGAACTGACAAAAGCAGAGAGAGAAGAAATGGCAAAAGCCCCGTTCAACTTAAATGATTTCAAAAAAGATCTGGATGTTGAAATGGAGCAGGGTGAAAAAGGATATACAACGATCGAGCGTACAGGTATCCGTCCGACTTTAGACGTGAATGGAATTTGGGGGGGATACACCGGCGAGGGGGCGAAAACAGTTCTACCCTCAAAGGCATTTGCGAAAATAAGTATGCGTTTAGTGCCGAACCAAAGTTCTGAGAAGATCAGCCAGTTATTCCATAAATATTTCGAAAGTATAGCTCCGAAATCCGTGAAAGTAAAAGTAAGTTACCACCATGGAGGTGAGCCTGTAGTTGTTCCTCCGGGTTCAAAGGCATTCAAAGCGGCGAGTATGGCAATGGAAGAGTCGTATGGTAAAAAACCGATCCCGACACGTGGGGGCGGAAGTATTCCAATTGTAGCTTTATTCAAAAAAGAATTAGGTCTCGATAGTATCTTATTAGGATTTGGTTTGGATACGGATGCTTTACATTCCCCGAATGAACATTATGGTTTGTTCAATTATTACAAGGGCATTGAGACCATTCCATTATTTTACAAGCATTATGTAAATAGTAAATAATGAGTGCTTCTGATTGGATCACTACTATAGGTGTAACTATTTTATTGGTTGGTTTCGGGTTAAATCTTGTGAAGATCATAACCGCAGATTCTTATTTATACCTGTCTCTTAATTTTTTAGGATCTTTTTTAGCCGGCATTGGCGCTGTGATGATCCATTTGATACCATTTATTGTTTTGGAAGCGGTATGGGCTTTGGTATCTTTGTTCGCTATCATTAAAAAGATAAAGGACAGCCGTAAAACGAATGAATAAGTTAAAATTTTTAATACTATTTTTCGTTTTGGTCCTGTTTAATTCCTGCGAGGAATTTAAAGAACTGCAAGTTTCCGGTGTAAAAAGTTTCCGTTTAACTAAAGTCAGTGCTGCCGGTATTGAGGGAGAGGTTATTTTAGGAATAAAAAATCCGAACTCGCGCGGTTTTTCAATTTACCCATCCGAGTTTGATGTGACCTATAGCGGCATAAAACTTGGAAAAGCCCGATTGTACAAAAGGGTTCATATAGACGCGAACTGCGAAAAAAACTATGTTTTCAAGTTAAAGACCGACCTGAAAGACATGAACCTGATGGATATAATGGGGCTAACTAATGGGAAAGTAGGTAAAATGGAAGTAAAGGGCGACCTCAAAGCAGGGAAATTCTACATAAAAAGGCGCTTTCCGGTGGATTTTTCAGAAAAAATTGGCCTAGGAGGTTAGTTTTTAACAATATATGTAACCTTTGTTGATATCTTAGCGTACAAATTGATAAAAACTCCCGGCCATGCCCGATTCAGAAGTAATATCGGCCTGTATCAAAAACGATAAAACTGCAAAAAAACAGTTGTATGGGGAGTTCTACACCCGGCTGGCGGTAATAGCTTTAAGATATTCTAAGAACAAAGAACAAAGCCTGGAGATGGTTCAGAACGGTTTTGCTCATTTGTTTTCCAATCTGCATAAATTTAAGCCCGGTAATTCAAGCATAGAACAATGGGTTAAGGAAGAATTCATTGTGTTCTGTGTTCAGTTCATCCGCAATATCAGGAGCGAATATTATGTAGCGAGTACGGTGAGGGTAACAGATTCTCCTGCAAAAACAATGGATCTTTTTGTGGATAGCACGCTGACTGATTTTAAAAATGTTGAGTTTGATGTTTTGATCAGATCGCTGCAGCAATTAGTGCCATCGCAGCGCCTGATCTTTAACTTACATATTGTAGAAGAATACGATTTGAGAAAGGCAGCAGATATACTTGAAGCCAGCGAGCAAACCGTAAAAGCAAATCTTGAAAAGGCAAGATTCAATCTTCAGAAAAATATTGATAAGAACAATAAATCGATAAAGAATGAGCAGTTTGTTTAGTTACGAATTAGACGAATCACAAATTCGTTTAACCCTGCAGAATGACAGGGCTGTAGATTATCATGAATCATCATGGGATGAGTTCGAAAGTAAATTTGTACAACACTCTTCCAATCAAAATCTCTCAAAATTCAAATTACCGGAATTCCATCTTAATATTAACCGTAATGTGGTTTTACCTGTGATCTTCATTGCCGGATTAGTCGGGGTTTCTGCCATCATGTTAAGCTTTGTTGATTTCAAAACGAACACGCCGACGCAAGTAGAAAAAGGCCTGATCCCCAATCCGGATAATTTTAAAAGCGAAGAAACAAAATCAGCCGCAGTAGTTAAAAAAGAAGAACCTAAACCGATCGCCGAAAAACCTGCAGTTAGATTGGATTCAGTTCCTGTTAATATTGAGAATCCTGAAGTTACAAATACGACCCAGGTACTTGCAACTAATACACCAACCGTTGATCATTCAGCCTCTACCAACACCAACCCGCCTACCCAGGCAAGGGTTTCCGTACCTGATACTGGGTCAGTTTCGGGAAGCAATCCTACGGTTATTAGTCCGGTAGGCCAGAACTATACCGGTAAAAAGCGCAAAAGACGCCGTAAGCCGCCAACCGAACAGATCGAGACCATTAAAGCCCCTTCCTTATTAGGCCAGCAGGAGACCTCCGGCCAGGAGCCTGAACTGGAATTAAAGCTCAATTAGCGGTAAAATAAAACAAATTATCTATTTACCGTAAACCCAACCTTTTATAAGTATCCCACGTTACAGTTTTGTAGCTGAAATTTTATTATATTTGATACACAAATTTTAACCTTAAACACATGAAAAAACTTTACTTTTTTGTATTATCATCTTTAGCAGGCTTAACACTTAATGCACAAATTTTAAGCCAAAGCAATAATGCACCTGTTCTTGGCGAAATGTTCAGAACTACAGACTGCAGTACAACAGGTGTTACACCTGGTGCCAGCGGAACAGGAGTTACATGGGACATGTCAGCAGTATCAATTGGAACAGCAATAACCGTAAATACAGTTGTTACGGTTGCTTCTACCGGAAGTGCAGCTTCATATCCTTCTGCAAGTGTTGCTGTTCAAAATAGCGTTACTTCTGATAATCTTTTCTATTCGTCATCCGCTACGGATCTTAAATTTTGGGGAGGAAGTATCAAAGTGAGTACTGTTAGCGCTACTATGAATTATTCAACACCAGCTATTTTAGCGAACTATAACATGGTATTTAATACAGCCAATACAAATACTGTTGCGGGAACTCTATTTGCCTTAAGCCAGTCGGGATCTTTTACCGGTACTTGTTCGATCATATTAGATGGTACAGGAACATTAGCATTACCAACAAGAACTTTCACTAATGTAATGCGTAAAAAAGTAACTCAGGATCTGTCTTTTACCGTTGGTTTTGTTAGTGGAACAATTCTTCAGGAGACTTATGAATATTTCGAACCTTCATTGGCTAAATCACCATTATTCACGATCCTTTCCTCTACTTTCACTACAGGATTTGGGAATTCAAGCACATCTTTAGCTATGATCAATACAGATTACCAATATGTAGGTATCAATGAGAGTTCAAAAGAAGTGGCTGAACTAAATGTATTCCCTAATCCTGCGAAAGACAATTTTAATCTGACTTTTGTAAATGATAATGCTTCCGATGTTAACGTTGAGATCACCAACTCTATCGGTCAATTAGTAAAAAAAGAAACTTTACCTTCTTCAAAAGGCATGGTAAATCATTTACTTAATGTTGCTGAATTAAAAGCAGGCATTTATTTTGTGAAAATAGATGTAGGTTCTAAGTCGTCAGTAAGAAAATTAACTGTTCAATAATTAAATCAAAAAATAAAACCATATGAAAAAGATCTACTCAATAATTGCAGCTGCTCTTTGTGTTGGCAGTTTAAATGCTCAAACTTTAACACAAGCTAATCACGCGCCAATAGTTGGTGATTCTTACCAAACTGTTGATTGTTCAACTGTAGGTATCAATCCCGGTGGAAACGGTGCAGGCCAAACTTATAATTTTTCTACTATATCAATTTTAAGTAATACGGTTACAAATAATGGTGTTACTGTTGCTTCAACCGGTAGCGCGTCTTCTTATCCTTCTGCTAGCGTTGCGGTACAAAGCGGTACTTTTAATTCTTTCTATTCGGCTTCTGCAACAAATTTATCATACTGGGGCGGAAATATTAAAGTGGGCGGCCAAAATGTGACTATGGTGTATTCTAATGCAGCACCGGTTGCAGCATATCCTTTAACCTTAGGCACTACTGCAAGTTCATCAGTTGCCGGTACTCAGACTTCGATCGCAGGCGCAGGAACTTTTACAGGAATGTGTAGCGTTACTGGCGCAGGTACAGGAACTTTAATGTTACCGGGCGGATATACATACAATAGCATTCTTAAAGTTACTACTTCCGCTGCATTATCTTTCACTACTCCGTTTGGTCCTGGTACTTATTCTCAAAATAAATATGATTATTACTCTTCAATGCAGAAGTATCCTATCTTAAGTATCACTAACGAAACTATTACTTCAGCTTTAGGAGCAACAACTGAGACTGTTGTATTGATCAATAACAATTACAAAGTTGTAGGTATTACTGAAGCAGCTAACCAATCTTTAACCGATGTTACTGTTTATCCAAATCCTGCAAAAGATAATATCAATCTGAATTTCACTAACGAGAATGCTGATCCTGCTTCTTATGATTTAGTGAATGTACTTGGACAAACTGTACGCACGCAAGCTATTCCTGTAGTAAAAGGTGAAACGCTTTACAATGTGAACCTGGCAGGAATCGAGAATGGTGTTTATTTTATAAAACTGCATGTTGGCGCCAAAACATCGGTAACCAAGATAACGGTTCAGTAAATAAGTAACTGTAATGCTGAATGCCAAAGGAGCAAATCAGCAGCTCAAAAAAGCCGTTCAATAGAACGGCTTTTTTGCTCAGTCTCAGGGCTATTTCAGTAGTTCAAAGGCTTTTTTAGCACTTTTATTTTATAACCCCACAAAATAAAAGGTAAATTTGTACGTTAAATAAATGTATTTCAGTTAATTGAGGGTATTTCTAATCATATTACTTTTAGGTTTTTCCAACTTGTATAAGTCACAGGTAGTTGGGCCACCAAGTTTGCGTTGTATCGAATGTGGTTCAGCGGGTGAGCTGAAATTAACATGGATAATTCCTGCTGATCCGGGTGGTAAATTCTTTAGTTATGTAATTTACAAAGCAAACACTTTTGCAGGTCCTTATAGTTCAGTTGCAGTTGTCAGTACTTATACTGCGAATACATATACTGATCTTACTGGAGGTGGAAATACAGCAAGCAGATATTATTTTATCAAAACACATTCAGGTCCTACAGGAACTGTTGTTTCCAATTCTTCTGATACCGTCCGTTCAATTTATTTAAATCTTTCTAATCCAGGGGATGGAACAGCATTTTTAGTTTATAATAATTTGCATCAACCGAAATTAAGTACATCCGCTACTACATTCACCGTCCTCAGACAAAACCCTCCGGTGTGGTCGAGTATTAAAACGACACCTGCGTTGAGTTATAAAGACACAATTTCGATCTGCAATGTTTTTTATAATTACCAATTGCAATTAAGAGATGCAAGTGGTTGCGTTTCCACTTCAAATGTTTCCGGTGGAAATTTTAAAGATTTGAAAGGACCGGATCCCGGACCAGTTCAAAGTTTGTTAGATTCTGTTAGTGTCAACTCTACAGGACAAAGTGTTTTAGGGTGGACGCCTTCATCTTATCAGGATTGCTATGCCTATGTAATTTATCAATTTATTGGAGGTACCTGGACTCAAATTGATACAGTTTTTGGAGCAAATAATACTGTTTATACAACAACAGCAACAACAGCGAATGGTTCTTCAACTTATTTCGCAATTGCTTCTTTAGATAGTTGCGGTAATATCGGGATTATAAGTTCAAACGCTCAACAAACAATGTATTTAAAATCAAAATACAATGTTTGTTCACGTACAACAGATCTGATATGGAATCCGTATAAAAATATTCGTTTGGGCGTTTCACATTATCAGGTGTATTGTTCTACCAACGCCGGACCATATTTGTATTTAGGGTCAAGCAATGATACAACTTACCAGCATACCGGATTAACACCTGGAAAAACGTATTCATATAAAGTAAGAGTCTTCAATACATTCGGCGGAATTACAGCAAGTTCTAACCAGTCTAGTTTAGTTGCAACAGCTCCGCCGGCGAGTTCATTCGTGTATTTAAAATCAGCCAGTGTTGATATGGATCAATCTGTAACCGTTACTTTATTTTGCGATACAACTGTAGTATGTAAAGGTTTTGAATTGTTCAGGGATGATGGCGGGACAGGCTCATTTAATTCAATTGGATTCTTGCCTTTCACCGGGAAATCTATTTTAACTTTCAACGATGCGAATGTTTCTACTAAAGGAACAAATTATTATTACAGGGCTGAGGTAATTGACAGTTGTGGTAACCCGCGTTTCTCAAGTAACATTGGTAAAACTGTTGTACTGAAAGTAAAGAATGATAATGACATGATCTTCAATAATAATTTATCTTGGGATGATTATTCTACTTATAGCGGAGGTGTTGCAGGTTATTATGTATTCCGGATCGTAAATGAAGTTCCTGATCCGAACCCGGTAACTTTCGTTCCGTTTGGTATGACAACTTACACAGATAATGTTGAAGATATTGTTGCTGAACGCGGAAAGGTAAGTTATTATGTAACTGCAGTTGAAGGTTTCGGTAACATTCATGGATTGATAGGTTCAGCGAATTCAAATAAAGCAGATGCTTATGTTGAAGCAAAGGTTTTTGTCCCTAATGCATTTGCCCCTAAAGGTGAGAATCGTATATGGAAACCGATTACACAGTTCGTAGAAAAGACGGATTATCGAGTTGAGGTCTTTAACCGTTGGGGCGCTAAAGTTTGGGAAACTACCTCTGACCAGGAAGGCTGGGATGGTTCAGGCATCGAGGACAATACCTTCGTTTATCTTTTACAATACAAGAACGCCCGCGGCGAATTCATCGAGATGAAAGGCACCGTTACCATGGTGCGTTGATTTGAACATCTCTTTCGTTTATAAGTATCTTTTTGGCTTTTATTTCGTTTCTGTTGTAAAGGTATTTTTGTTTAATGCGCGTTAGTATTCTTATAATTTTATATTTCCTTCAACTTCCCGTTTTTTCACAAACGAAAAAGCAGGAACAATTGACGCGTGTACTGTTTGTGTTCGATGCGAGTAAGAGTATGATCAATATGCATGGCAACCTGACACGTATGGAAGGCGCCAAAAAACTTTTCTACAAGTTCGTTGATAGTTTAGCGGTTTACAAGAACATGCAGTTTGCATTACGGATGTACGGTCACACTGTAAAATATCCTCCCGGCGATTGCGGTGATTCTAAACTAATTATTCCATTCTCAAAAAATAATATCGCTGCTATCAAACAAAAAGTAAGTGAAGCAAAACCAACCGGAATAACGCCGATAGAACATTCGTTAACACAAGCCGCCAATGATTTCCCGGATAGCAAAGCAGTGAACATGATCATTTTAATTACAGATGGGATCGAAGAATGCGATGGGGATCCTTGTAAAGCAAGACAAAAATTGATTGAGAAAGGAATTGTTTTCAAGCCATTCATCATCGGTATTGGATTGACAGTTGAGCAAATTAAAACATTTGAATGCGTTGGAACTTATTTCGATTATGACGCGAATAATACTTTCTCAGATATTTCACAGATCATCATCAAACAAAAAATGAATAAGACCAGTGCGCAGGTGAATCTTCTCGATATAAATTCAAAACCAAGTGAAACGAATGTTAACATGACATTCTATGATGTAAAAAAGAACCAATACGTTTATAATTATATCCACACTTTAAATTACCAGAATAATCCCGATACACTTTATATTGATGATTATCCGACCTACAAAGTTATTGCACACACCATTCCTCCAACTGAAAGTAAAGAGGTTAAACTAACTGTCGGTAAGCATACCATAATACCCATTGATGCGCCTCAAGGTTTTTTACAGATCAATCGGCCCGTAGGCGTTTACAATTATAACGAGAAAGTAAAATGCATTATCCGTAAAAAATCAGATATGCAAACCTTGCACGTTCAAATGCTGAACTCCACCGAAAAATACATTGTAGGAAACTATGACCTTGAAATTCTGACTTTGCCACGCACTTATGTTTCTGATAATGAGATTCAGCAATCCAAAACAAAAATACTTGATATAGCCAGTGCAGGAATGCTGACAGTTAAATGCCTGGAAGCAGGGGATGGAAGCATTCTTTTAGAAAAAGACGGAAAATTAGAATGGGTTTGTAATTTAGGAGTTTCTACACAACAAGTGTTTTATTTGCAGCCAGGAAATTACAGGGTAGAATGGCGCTCGAAAAGTTTAAAAGGCAGTATTTACACAATTGAAAAGAAATTCAACATCAGGTCCGACCAACAAACCAATGTTGACCTTTATAAATAGTATCAGGGCTAAAGCCCATTTGCGTTCAAATCAATTAACCTCGGACTTAAGTCCGAGGTTAATAAAAGCAAAGAGCTAATCTTCTGAATTATTAACCCCGACCTTAAGATCGGGTTATAAAAACACAAAGAACGAAGGGGTTTTAGCCATAACTGAATCTAAAAATTCGTGCAATTTTATTAAAATTAATACCCCTGAAAATGAGTCAGTTTTAAGGGCTTTATTTCACTGTTTTGTTGATATAAGATATTGATATTCAATAAAATAAACTTAAATTGCGAATTCCGCTCCTAAATCCTATATTTGCACCCTTATTTTAACAAGAGATTTTTTTAATTTTTATAGATTATGCAAAACAAAGGCGCGATTAAGATTTTCGCAATTATTTTAGGGTTAGCTTGTATTTTTTACCTTTCTTTTACCTGGATCACTAGAAGTGTTGAAGCCGACGCATTAGCTTATGCGGAGGGCGTAGTAACATCTCCGCGTGTAGCAGCAGCTGCAAAGGAATTCGCTAAAGGTAATTCAACAAAAGAATTAAGCTATACCGATTCGTTGAAAACGAAATATGCCGACAGGTATTTAGACTCAATGAAAACCGTGCCTGTTTTCATAAGCTATACTTACGAAGAATGTAAAAAACGCGAGATCAATTTAGGATTAGACTTACGCGGTGGTATGAACGTAACTTTAGAAGTTTCGGTTATCGATATCATCAAGAGTTTATCTAATAACAGCCAGGACCAGGCTTTCAACAGAGCTTTAGAAGAAACACAAAAGAATTTAGGTGTGAAGAACAATGATGACTTCATTACTTTATTCGAAAAAACATATAAGCAGGTTGCACCGAACGGACGTTTAGCACCGATCTTCCAAACCATTGAGAACAAAGGAAAATTAGCTTACAATGCGCCGAATGATGTTGTGATAAAATACATCAGCGAAAAAGTTGATGAATCAATTTCAAATGCAGAAAAAACATTCCGTTCACGTATCGACCGTTTTGGTGTTGCTCAGCCAAACATTCAGAAATTAGGTTCAGGCGGACGTATCCTGGTTGAATTACCGGGTGTAAAAGACAAAGCACGTGTTCGCGAATTATTACAGGGAACTGCGAACTTAGAATTCTGGGAAACTTACGAGAACCAGGAAGTAGCTCAGTATTTTGAAAAGGCAAATAATAATTTACGTGCTATTTTAAATCCTGATGAAGAGAAAGCAAAAGATTCAACTGCAGTTACAAACGACAGCACTAAAACCGTTTCAGCACCGGTATCAGCAAACGATATCACAAAGATCGGGAAACAGGATTCATTAGCTAAAGATTCAGCTAAAGAAAATGATAGTTTAAATAAATTAGCAGGAGCAGCAACTCCATCAGTTAACGCCCAGGATACTGCTTATAAGAATTTTCAAAAACGTTACCCTTTATATTCCCAGATCGCGCCTATCAAACCAAGTTTATACAGTGATGGTAAACAACAATTCTTTACACCGGGCCCTGTTGTAGGTTTAGCTTACAGCAAAGAAGATACAGCAAAAGCAAATGCATTTTTAAGAATGGATAAAGTTCGCAGCGCGTTCCCATCGAAATTAAAATTCATGTGGAGTGCTAAAGCGAAAGAAAATAAAGACCAGGCAGGAAATGTAACAGGAACTTTCTTTGAATTGTATGCGATCAAGATCACAGACCGTAACGGAAAAGCTGCATTATTCGGCGATATCATTACTGATGCAAGAAAAGACTACGATCAAAAAAGTGGCGCGCATCCATATATCAGCATGACCATGAACTCGGAAGCTGCTATTAAGTGGAAGAACTTAACTAAAGCAAACATGCCGCAGGGTAACAAGCAAGGCCGTTGCATTGCTGTTGTTATGGATAACATGGTGTTCTCTTCTCCCCGCGTTCAATCAGAGATCGCAGGAGGGCAATCACAAATTACAGGTGATTTTACTAATGAAGAAGCAGACGCGTTAGTGGCAATCTTAAGCGCGGGTAAATTACCTGCACCTGCTCGTATCGTTGAAGAAAGCGTTGTGGGCCCTACTTTAGGCCAGGAAGCTATTGATTCAGGTTTAGTTTCATTCGTGATCGCATTATTGGTGATCTTGGTTTTCATGGCGATGTATTATAACAAAGCAGGTGTTGTTGCAAACATCGCGCTTGTTGCAAACATGTTCTTCATCATGGGAATTTTAACTTCACTAGGTGCGGTGTTAACATTACCGGGTATCGCAGGTATCGTATTAACGATCGGTCTCGCGGTGGATGCAAACATCCTTATCTTCGAGCGTGTCCGTGAGGAATTAGCGCTCGGTAAATCTACATCTCAAGCTATTAAAGAAGGTTTCAAACACGCGATGAGTTCGATCATCGACTCAAACGTTACATTAGCAATTTTAGCGATCATCCTAATGGTGTTCGGTACCGGTCCGGTGCAAGGTTTCGCAACTACTTTATTGATTGGTATTGGTGCTTCATTATTCTCAGCGATCTTAATTACCCGTGTAATTTTCGACTCGATGTTAGACCGTAAAATGGAAATTCCATTCGATAATAACTTTACACGTAACGCATTTAAAAATGTTAGTTTCGATTTCGTTGCTAAACGTAAAGTATATTACGCGATCTCTACTGTTGTGATCATAGTTGGTATCATATTCTATGTGAAGAATGGCGGATTTAAATTAGGCGTTGATTTTAAAGGAGGAAGAACTTACCAGGTGCGTTTTGAAAAAGACATGAAAGTGGATGATGTTGGAAAATCTTTAGCAACAGCATTTGAAGGAGCTCCACAGGTGAAAACTTTAGGCAGCGCTAACCAGGTTAAGATCACAACTACTTACCGTGTATCTGATAACTCAGCAACAGCTGACCAGGAAGTGGATAGCGTATTAACTGCAGGTTTAAAAACCTTGAATACAAAATTCGAAGTTGTACAACAACAAAAAGTAGGGCCAACCATTGCAACCGATATTTTATACGGTGCTTATGGCGCGATCTTATTCTCTTGTTTAGTGATGTTCGTTTACATCGTTATCCGATTTAAAAAATGGCAATACGGCTTAGGTTCGGTTGTGGCTTTATTCCATGACGTACTAATTGTATTATCATTCTATACGATCTTTGATGGTATCTTGCCTTTCGATTTAGAAATTGGTCAGGATTTCATCGCGGCGATCTTAACGGTAATGGGTTATACCATGACTGAAACTGTGGTTGTGTTCGACCGTATCCGTGAACGTTTAGCAGACAGTGGCGGTAAAGGAGATAATCCTGGTGAAGAGAGAAACAAATTGATCAACTTCGCGTTGAACTCTACATTAAGCCGTACCATCTTAACATCATTAACTGTATTCTTCGTACTCTTAGTTATCTTTATTTGGGGTGGAGAAAGTATCCGCGGATTCATCTTCGCGTTGTTGATTGGTCGTGTTATCGGTACATACTCTTCATTATGTATTTCAACGCCGATCGTAGTTGATTTCGATAAGAAGCCCAAGAAAGCTTAATCAAAAAATATTTCGAATAGAAAGCCTCAACGAAAGTTGGGACTTTTTATTAAAATTAAACTAAATGGCAACAACTTCAGATCTTTCAAAAAATGTTTTTATCAGAGTGGATAATGTTCTGTTAAAAGTATTGGAATACGAACATATTACTCCTGGAAAAGGAAACACAATTTATTCTGTTAAATGCCGTAACGTTGAGACAGGAAAGCAGAGTGAGATCCGTTTTCGTTCGGGAGAAAAAAATAGACATTGTAAGAGTAGATGAGGAAGAATTGCAATATATCTTTTCTGAGAATGAGTTTTTGGTTTGTATGAATCAGGAAACGTTCGAGCAGGTTCATGTACCAAAAATTATTTTTGGTGAACCTATCCGGTTCCTTCAGGAAGGAATGGTGTTGACCATCCGCTTTGATGAAAATGAAAAGCCATTGAACGGCGACCTTCCAAAGTATGTTGAACTGAATGTCACTTATGCCGAAGAAGGGAATAAGAACAAGTCCGTGAAGCGAGCGGAAGTAGAGGGCGGTATTTCAGTACAGGTACCGATTTTTGTATCTACAGGAGATAAACTTAGAATTGAAACTGAAACAGGAGAATACGTTGAGCGTGTTTGATCTTTAAAATGAAAAAAAGTCCCGAATAATTCGGGGCTTTTCTGTTTAGTAAATTTTAAATTAAGACAACTTCTTCAAAGCATTTCTCAATCCATTAATAGCACCTTCCACATCTTCAATTTTACAAGTTCCAACCGATAATCGATACCAGGATGAATTATCATCGGTGCCGAATGCGTAGAATGGAACCACAGCAACTTTAGCTTCATCTAAAATGTATTTGGTCACCTCTTTGGTTGTAGTTAAAACTTTTCCATCTGCAGTTTTCATGCCATGCAATTGAAAACGGATAGTTAAATAAATAGCAGCTTGAGGAGTGATAGCATCTACTTTATAGCCTTCTGCTTTTAATGCCATGAAGCCTTTGTAAAATCCATCTAAGCGCGCACTGATCTTGTTTTTTTGTTCTGCCAGGAATTTGTCGTACTGGTTTAAATCAGATAAATATTTTGCGGTAGCTATTTGTTCAGCTTTCGGGGCCCAGGCGCCGATGTGCGTCAAAATAGCTTTCATTTTATCAATCACTTTTTTCGGTCCCATGCTCCAGCCAACACGAACACCGGTTGCAGCAAGCGATTTCGAAATGCCGTCCACGAATACGGTGTAATTCTTCATTTCCGGACGAAGAGAAACCGGATCGTAATGTTTCGTGTTTCCATGTGTTAACGCCCAATAAATCTGATCATACATTAAATATACAGGTTTTGCACTAGGCCCGCGACGTATATTCTCATCTAAGATCAGATCACAAATTTCTTCAAGGCCTTCTTTACTAAAAACAGTCCCGGTAGGATTTTGCGGAGAGCACAGTGCAACTAAAGTTGCCTGTTGGATGTATGGTTTAATATCTGCGGCGCGCGGCATGAAATTTTGTTCAGGGGTTGCTTCCACAACAACCGCTTTCGCGCCATTTAAATAAGTGTAGTGATTATTATTCCATGATGGCACTGCAAAAACAACTGTATCATTCGGATCAACAAGTGTGCGGAAGATGCTGTAGATAACAGGACGCGCACCGGCAGCAATTAAAATTTCTGAAGATGAATAATTTAATCCTCCGCGTTCTTTCAATAGTTTAGCAACAGCTTCGCGCAATTCAGGCATTCCATCAGCAGCAGGATAATTGGTCAGATCATCATTATAGGCGTCAATGATCGCTTGTTTCAACTCAGTTGGAATAGGGAAGACCTTCGGATTGAAATCACCAATGGTCATATTATAGATCTTCTCACCGGCTTTTATTTTTTCGTTCACTTCTGCGGCAAGTTTAATGATCTCAGAACCGATAATATTCTCAGATAATTTAGAAACTTTCAGATCCAATGGTTTTTCTACAGTGCTCATGTGTTTAATTAATTTGGGCAAACCTAAAATATTTCCAAACCAATAAAAAATGATTCACCTAAAACTAATTATTTACTATCAACAGAAAGCGTCGGAAAATATGAGAGGTAAAAGTTGGAATTATGTAACAAACCTAAATTTTTAGAGAAAACAGAGGTTTTTCCTAAAATCGGCCTAAAAATTGGTCGATACAAGACCTAAATATGCCTAAAAAGATTTAGGATTTAGCCCCTAAAAGGCCCGATTTGGTCGAATTCAGCAATAGAGCGTATTGACTAAATCAATTTAAATAACAATATTTATAATAATAAACTAAAATCTAAATATTCTAAATAATTTAGATACTTAAACGAAAGCCTATGAAAAGATTACAACTGGAAGATCTTTCGAAACAATTAGGGTATTCAAAAACTTTAATTTCGATGGTACTGAACGGCAAAGCTGATCAGTATGGTATTTCTAAAAAAACACAGGCTATCGTTTTAGATGCCGTTTCGAAATTAGATTATACACCGAATAAATTCGCGAAAGCGTTACGAACCGGTAAAAGTAATTTCATCGGGTTGATCGTTGCAGATATCTCTAACCCATTTTATTCAACCATTGCAAAAAATATTGAAGGCACTTTGTTTGATCGCGGCTACAACTTAATGGTGTGCAGTACGGATGAAGATGAAGAGCGTGAAAAGAAACTGATCGATATGATGATCAATCAGCAAGGAGTGGATGGAATTATTTTAGCTTCTACATTTAAGAATGCAGATTATTTCAACAACCCGCGCTTCACAAAAACACCTTTAGTATTTATCGATCGTATCCTGCCTCTATTCAATGGCAACTTTGTTGTTACAGATAACTACGGCGGATCAAAAGAAATTACTGAAGCGCTTATAAAAAAAGGCTGCAAGAAAATATTGTGTTTATCGATCACACCGTCTTATATCAGTACTATCGACGATCGTATCAAAGGTTATACAGATTCTGTTGAGAAACATAATTTGAACCTGAGCGATGAATTCATTGTTCCGATCAATTTCAATAAGATCCAGGAAGATACTTTAAGTGCATTGAAGAAAATGTTCTTCATGCATCCCGACATCGATGCGATCTATACTTTGAATAACAATTTAGCGAGCGCAACTCTAAAAGCCCTGAAAGATAAATCGATCAGCAGTTATTACGACAAAGTTCAGTTAGCTTGTTTCGATGATATCGAACTATTTAACTTAGTAGATAAACCTATTCTCTCTGTATCCCAACCGGTGGATGATATAGGCCGTAACGCTACTTTGTTGACTTTAGATATTATCGACGGCAAGAAAGAAAATAAATCGATGATCGTATTACCGACATCACTTATTGTCCGCTAATTCTTCGAACAACTCCACTTCAGTTAGTGGATTAAACAGGTAAACTGTTCCTTTAGAAATTTCCGTGCAGCGGAAACGTTTCCGTATACGTTCGCCTTTCTGAAAAACTTTATCGTTATATAAGAACACACTCTTGAATGGAAGATGTTCTAAGAAGATCTGGCCGTTATCTTCATCGTACAGTTTTAATGTCCGTAATAATCGGGTATCAGAACAACTCGAAGCCGCAGGATTCTGAATGTATTGACGAATGGCATACAGAACATCAACAGGAAAAACTTCCGTCACTAAAAAAGGCTGCATCAGCGTTCTGAATTCGTTCTTCCATTCTTGTCCGTGCGGCATTACACTATTTTTAAATTTATTAAAAGTGGTGAGATGCGCTACTTCATGAATAAGTGTAATTAAAAAAGAGTATCTATTCAAATTGTGATTGATAGTGATCACGTGGTTCATTCCGCCCTGCGGGGAAGAGTAGTCCCCTAACTTGGTACTACGTTCTTTTTTGATCTTTAATTTGAAATCATAATCCACGATCCACATCGCCATTGTTTCCACAACAGGTTCCGGAATGTATTTTTTCAATACATTACAGTTCTTCTCGAATTGTATCGCACGTGCATTCACGAAAGCAAAGGTACGAAGCAATAAAAATCAGGTTGAAGACTTAATTAAGGAATTTTCAACAGCTTAATGCTTAACCGGACGTTTGTAGTGTTTAAGGAATTCGGTAAACGTTTCTCCTTTTAAGAAACCCGGCCAGTAAATATATTCCTTCACAACTTGCGCCCATTCGCGGTGAGAACGGGACTCATCAAATGCACTTGCGGGAATTGGCGGGCCAAATTGAATGTGGATGTCCTTATTAGTGGCAGAGAACATTTCATCAGGTAAAAAGAACATCTCAATATTTGCTTTGATACCTAAACGCTTTCTCCATAAAGCAAAAGTGTAAAAAAAGTTGGAATTTTGTCCGTGAATAAAAGTAGGAACGATCGGACTGCCATATTGAACAGCTTTACTTACGAAACTTTTTTTCCACTCCAGGTCTTTTACTTTGCCTTTTTGCATGCGTGAAACTAATCCCGCAGGAAAAACAAGGATTGCTTTTTCAGTTGAATATTCATCCACAACCACTTTCAGACCTGATTTGGCAGTACTGCCGATCTTATTTACACCAACAAAAAGCTCCCCGTAATTTTTCAGGTTCTTTAAAAAATCATTCACAAAAAAAACTGTATCCTTTCTTACCTGGCTCACTGCATGTATAAGCGACATCCCATCCAAACCGCCCAGGGGGTGATTAGAAGCAACAATTACTTTCCCGCTTGCAGGAATATGTTCTAATCCCGACCATTTTACTTTTGCTCCGACATAATCCAGCCCGGCTTTATTAAAATCGTGTTCGAATAATTCAGCGTGGTTGTTGATCCCGAAATTGATATCATCCTCATGAAGTTTCCGGATCAGGTAATTAATAACGAAGTCGGGCAAGTACTTGTATAGTCTTGGCGTTCTTGTTTTTAAAACTTTACGGATATCAACGTGTTTTGTGTCGGTCATTTAAGTTTTGCAAAGGTAATAAAGCATTGTTAATATCCTTAACCCAAAATTTACCTTGTTTTTGAGTTTTATCCGGCTTCTTAAAATGGCTGTAATCGTTGCCAAATAAGGGATACAGGGCCATCAGAATATTTTCCTGTTACAAAAAAATCCGCATCGAAATTATTAACAGTTTTCAAGTTTTCAACAAAAGTGGTAAAAAATGGTTGAAAGTGGTAAAAAGTGGTAAAAATAGCTGTATTTTTGAGCCCAAGCAATAAAACGCGCTAATGTCCAGCCTGATAGGAGAATTTGATTGTAAAGTGGATGCCAAAGGCCGCATCATGTTTCCGGTTGATCTGAGGAATCAGCTGGAGGCTGCGTTTGACCTGGGTTTTGTGATCAACCGTAACCTTCATCAAAAGTGTCTGGTGTTATATCCGATCGGTGAATGGAACAGGTTGAATAAAAAATTAAGCAAGTTGAACCGTTTGATAAAAGCAAACGATGTGTTTGTAAGAAAATTCAACGGTGGCGCTACACAATGTAACGCCGATGCACAAGGCAGGATCCTCTTACCTAAACCGCTTACGGAGTACGCTGATGTGAAAGCGGAAGTAAAAGTGTTAGGCAGTAATAATGTGATAGAGATCTGGGATAAGAAATTGTATGAAGATTTCTTAAGCACAGATGTAAATATTGAAAAATTAGCAGAAGATGTGTTGGGAGGATTAAATTTTAATGATGACGATGGCGAGTAATCCCTATCACATCCCCGTTCTTTTACAAGCATGTGTTGATAGCCTTCAAATTGATCCAAACGGAATTTACGTTGATCTCACCTTTGGCGGCGGCGGTCATTCAAAGGAAATTTTGAAACATCTCGGGAAAAAAGGAAAGTTAGTTTCATTCGACCAGGATGCTGATGCAGCGAAAAATGTGCCGGATGATAACAGGATCGTTTTCGTACAGCAGAATTTCCGTCACCTCAAAAATTACCTCAGGTTAAATGGTATAACTAAAGTGGATGGTATCCTGGGAGATCTTGGAGTTTCATCGCACCAGTTCGATGTTGCGGAAAGAGGTTTCTCGATCCGTTTTGATGCGGAACTGGATATGCGGATGAACCAAAGCAGTGATCTCTCAGCATACGAAGTGGTGAATGAATATGATGAGAAACAACTCACATTCATTTTCAGGACTTACGGAGAGTTGGATAACGCTTTCAAATTAGCAAAAGCAATTTGCGAAGCGAGAACTGAAGAACCGATCAAAAGTATAAACGAGTTTAAGCAAGCCATAAAAAGCTGCACGCCAAAATTTGAAGAGAACCGCTACCTGGCAAAAGTGTTCCAGGCAATTCGAATGGAAGTGAACCAGGAGATGGAAGCTTTGAAAGAATGTTTGACACAATGTGTTGAGGTTCTTAAACCGGGAGGACGATTGGTAGTGATGTCGTACCACAGCCTGGAAGACAGGTTAGTGAAGAATATTATGAAGACAGGAAACATTGAAGGCAAAGAAGAGAAGGATATCATTTACGGAACTAGCACAAAAGTATTTAAGCTCATTGGTTCAAAACCAATTGTTCCGGATGAAGAAGAAATTAAAAATAACAGTAGGGCACGCAGCGCAAAACTGAGGGTGGCCGAAAAAATATAAAACTAAAGCATACAAAAAACAAAAGTGTCTAACAAATTTCGGGAAGTTCCAAAAGCGGAACATGTACAAGAAGAACCAGAAAACGTTGAATCAAAAAGTTCAACAACGGACACCCCTCCCCCTAAAAAACGCAAAAAAGGAGTACTTGCAAAGGCACTTTCATCGGTGTTCAGCGGTACTTTTTTAACGAACGAAAGCACACTCAGGCATGTGCCGTTCCTGTTATTCTTAGCGCTTATTGCAATTCTGTATATAGCAAACGGTTACCAGGCTGATGATAAGATCCGTGAAGTGAACCGGATCACCAATGAACTGAAGGAATTACGCTCAGAATATATTTCTACAAAATCAGACCTGATGTTCGTGAGCAAACAAAGTGAAGTGGCTAAAGCTGCGGAATCAATGGGGATAAAAGAACCAATTGTTCCGCCAATGAAAATAGAAACCGATTCAATTAAAACACAGATCAACTAAAGTGGAGAACAAAAAAGACATATTAAGCCGCGCGTACCTGGTATATATTATCATGTGCGTTTTTGCTTTTGCAATTCTTTACCGCATTTGTGTTATTCAATTCAAAGAAGGCAAGTATTGGACTGATAAATCAGAAGCTTTCACAACCAAAGTATTTGAAATTGAAGCAGTGCGTGGAAACATCTTTGATGTGAACGGAAATCTTCTTGCAACATCATTGCCGTATTATGAGGTAGCAGTCGACATCAATGTTCCGGGCATCGATAAGAAAACATATAAAGATAACCGGGATTCATTAGCATATAAACTTAGTCAGTTATTTAGCGATAAGAGCAAAAAGGAGTATTTAAAATTATTGGATAATGCCCGTGAAAGCGGAGATCATTATGTTGTATTACATAAAGATGTTTCTTACAAGGATCTTCAAACGATCAAAACATTCCCTCTGTTAAAGCGTGGCCGCCGAGGTGGATTAGTTACACTGCAAACAAATAAACGTGAGCGTCCTTTCCAAATGTTAGCAGCCCGTACAATTGGTTTATCCCGTCCGGGCATTAAAGCAGTTGGTTTGGAAGGGGCGTTCGACAGTGTGTTACTAGGTGTACCGGGGAAACGTTTGATGCAAAAAATTGCAGGTGATGTCTGGCGTCCGATCAATGATGAAAGTGAAGTAGATCCTAAGAATGGAAATGATCTTTATACAACCATTGATATAAACATCCAGGACGTTGCAGAACACGCTTTATTAAAAACACTCGTAAAGAATAATGCTTCTTACGGTTGTGTTGTTTTGATGGAGGTTAAAACAGGAGAGGTAAAAGCTATCGCGAATTTAACGCGTGGCGATAAAGATTCAACTTCTTATTATGAGAATTTGAATTACGCTATCGGGTATGCAACAGAACCGGGCTCAACATTTAAGCTGGCTTCGATGTTAGCAGTGATAGATGATTACAATGTGTCTTTAGATGAAAAGGTTTTTGTAGGAGATGGGAAAGCGATGTTCTCGAATTTAGAGATGAAAGATTCGCACGCTCCGGAAACACCAACATTAACTGTTCAGAGAATATTCGAAACATCTTCTAACGTTGGAGTGGCGAAGCTGATCACAAAATATTATTCAAAGAATCCACAAGCGTTTATTGATAAGCTGAACTCGTTCCATTTGGATAAGCCATTAGGATTACCAATTCCCGGAGAAGGTATTCCAAGAATTAAACAAACCAGGAATAAAGATTGGTATGGAACTTCATTGGCATGGATCAGTCATGGCTACGAAAGTTTAATTACACCGCTTCAAACCTTATCGTTATACAATGCAGTTGCTAATGACGGTAAAATGGTGAAACCAAGATTCGTGAAAGAGATCGAACAGAACGGTATCATCGTGAAAAAATTCACTACGGAAACCATAGATGAACAAATTGTAAAAAAGGAAACTATTCGAAAAGCCAAACAATTAATGGAAGGAGTTGTGAAGAATGGTTCCGGAAAAGGATTAAATGTAAGTGCATTCCAGGTTGCCGGAAAAACAGGGACAGCGAAGATCTCGAAGAATGGTAAATACGAAAAAACTTACCAGGCATCTTTTGTTGGATATTTTCCGGCGGATAAGCCGCTTTACACTTGTATCGTCATTATCAATTCGCCAAGCAACGGTATTTACTACGGAGGTTTAGTTGCAGGCCCGGTATTCAAAGAAGTTGCTGAGAAAGTTTATTCAGGTAGTTTGGATTTCATTGAGCCTATCAATCAAAAACAAAACCTGTTGACAAAAGCCCCTGCAGTTATTAAAACTCGTAGCAGTGAATTAGAAGGTGTTTGCAAAACATTCTCTATCCCAAGTAAAAGTGCAAGCGAAGAAGCAAGTTATGTAAGTAAGAGCATGACGGATTCAACAAGAGTCGTTATGGTACCTTATAATGTAGAGGGTTTATTGAAAAAAGGCGTTGTTCCGAATTTACAAGGGATGTCTGCAAAAGATGTTCTGTTCTTGTTAGAGAACAACGGATTTAATGTAAAAGTATTCGGAGTTGGAACTGTGAAACAACAATCCATTGAAGCCGGAAAAAAATATAATAAAGGTGATAAGATCAGTTTAATACTAAGTTAATTGAAGTTACTAAGCGAAATATTATATAAAGCACGAATTGAGGAAGTAATAGGTTCAACCCATATTGCCATTTCTTCAGTTACTTTTGATTCACGCAAAGTAAAGAAAGATACTTTGTTTGTTGCTACACGCGGTACTGCAACCGACGGGCATAAATTCATTGAGAAAGCTATTGAAGCCGGCGCTGCTGCAATTGTGTGTGAAGAAGTTCCCGAAGTGATGCGTGATAATATCACTTATATAAAAGTAACAGATTCCACTTTAGCATTAGGATTCATTGCTTGTAATTATTTCGATAACCCTTCCCAAAAAATAAAATTAATTGGTGTTACGGGAACAAACGGAAAAACAACTACAGTTACTTTATTGTTTAATTTATTCAGGACACTTGGTTGTCATGTTGGCCTTCTGTCAACAGTAGAGAATAAAATTGACAATACAGTTATTCCGGCTTCCCATACAACACCTGATGCTTTATCATTAAATGAATTGTTGAATGCAATGGTAGAGCAAGGTTGTGAATATGCTTTCATGGAAGTGAGTTCCCACGCCGTAGTTCAGAACCGTATCGCCGGTATTCAATTTACGGGCGCTGTGTTCAGCAATATTACTCACGATCATTTGGATTACCACAAAACATTTGACGAATATATTAAAGCTAAAAAGAAATTCTTTGATAATCTCCCTGAAACTGCTTTTGCCTTAACGAACAAGGATGATAAGAACGGAATGGTCATGTTGCAGAATACGAAGGCAAAAAAATATTCTTATAGTTTATTGAATGTGGCGGATTTCAAATGCAAGATCCTTGAAAATCATTTGAACGGATTATTACTCAACATAAATAACCATGAAGTTTGGGTGAAGCTGATCGGCACATTCAATGCTTATAATGTAACTGCAGTTTATGCTGTAGCAAGCTTGTTAAAACAAGATACAGTAAATATTCTAACTACCCTTAGCAATCTGAATTCTGTTGAAGGACGTTTCCAATATGTAAAATCAAGTGGTGGTGTAATTGGAATTGTAGATTATGCCCATACGCCTGATGCATTGAAAAACGTTCTTGAGACAATAAAAGATATCCGCACAGGTAATGAGCAGGTGATCACATTGGTTGGTTGTGGTGGTGACCGTGATGCGGCAAAACGTCCGATCATGGCAAATATTGCTTGTCAGTATAGCAATAGAGTGATTTTGACTTCTGATAACCCAAGAACTGAAGACCCTGAAGAGATTTTGAATCAAATGCAAAAAGGTGTGGATGCTGTTGATGCGAAAAAAACGCTTCGTATCAGCGACAGGAAAGAAGCTATTAAAACGGCTTTGACATTAGCACAAAAAGGGGATATTATCTTGATCGCCGGAAAAGGTCACGAAAAATACCAGGAAATAAAAGGCGTGAAGCATCACTTTGATGACATGGAAATTTTAAAAGAGAATATTAAAACATTAGGAATATAAAATGCTGTACTATTTATTTCAATATTTAGATAAATTAGATTTCCCGGGAGCGGGTGTATTCCAATACATTTCCTTCCGCGCAGCATTGGCATTGATCACTTCGTTATTGATCACCTTAGTTTTTGGTAAGCGTATCATTAATTATATCCGCAAAAAACAAATTGGTGAAACGATCCGTGAATTAGGTTTAGAAGGACAAGTACAAAAAGCAGGAACTCCGACTATGGGAGGGTTGATCATTATTGCCGGTATCATCATCCCAACCTTATTATTTGCTAAAGTATTTAATGTTTATATCGTGCTGATGATCATCTCCACTATTTGGCTGGGGGGAATTGGTTTCCTGGATGACTATATAAAAGTATTCCGTAAGAATAAAGAAGGGCTGCAAGGAAAATTCAAGGTGATCGGTCAGATCGGTATCGGATTGATCGTTGGGTGCACATTATATTTTCACCCGGATGTAGTCATCAAAGAAAGAATTGAAAGAACACAAACACATTTAGGTGATGTGACCGTTCAGACAGAATCAGCATCTAATATGCCTAAGTATGCGGAGAAACCCGTTAAAACTTTAAAGACAACGATCCCATTCTTAAAAAATAATGAATTGGATTACGGGAAATTTATCTCATGGGCGTGTGATGATTGCTCAAAGTATGGCTGGCTGATCTTTATTCCAATGGTGATCCTGATTGTTACCGCAGTTTCGAACGGAGCAAATATTACAGATGGTATTGATGGATTGGCTGCAGGAACGAGCGCAATCATTGGTGTGACGCTTGGAATTTTAGCTTATGTATCCGGTAACAAGATCTTTGCAGATTATCTCAATATCATGTACCTGCCAAATACAGGTGAACTCGTGGTATTCATCGCAGCATTCATTGGCGCTTGCATCGGTTTCCTTTGGTATAATTCTTTCCCCGCTCAAGTTTTTATGGGTGATACGGGAAGTTTGGCGATAGGCGGAATTATTGCTGTGTTCGCAATTGCTATCCGTAAGGAATTATTGATCCCGATTTTATGTGGCGTGTTCCTGGTAGAGAATCTTTCTGTGATCATGCAAGTGTTCTATTTCAAATACCAAAAGAAGAAACGTGGATTGGAATATGCACAAACTCACCGCTTATTTAAAATGGCGCCATTACACCATCATTATCAAAAAGTGGGAATGCATGAATCAAAGATCGTGATGCGCTTTTTTATTATCGGAATTGCATTAGCAGTATTAACCATCGTAACACTGAAATTAAGATAGTTTGAAAAAGCGGATGGTCATATTAGGCAGTGGAGAAAGTGGAGTAGGCAGTGCAATACTGGCTAAACAGAAAGGCTATGAAGTTTTTGTTTCAGATAAAGGTGCGATAAAAGAAAAATACAAAACGCCATTGCAAGAGAACAGTATTGCTTTTGAAGAGGGAAAGCACAGCGAAGAATTAATATTAAATGCAACTGAAGTTGTGAAAAGTCCAGGTATTCCTGAGAAAGCGGAAATGGTACAAAAATTAAAAGCGAAAAATATTCCTGTTATCTCTGAAATAGAATTTGCCGGACGTTATACCGATGCAAAAAAAATATGTATCACAGGAAGCAATGGTAAAACAACAACAACAATGCTGACCTACCACATACTTAAAAAAGCCGGATACAATGTTGGCTTAGGCGGGAATGTCGGAAAAAGTTTTGCTTACCAGGTTGCAACTGAAAATTTTGATTACTACGTGTTAGAATTAAGCAGTTTTCAGTTAGATGATATGTATCAATTCAAAGCGGATGTGGCTGTGTTGTTGAATATCACGCCTGATCATTTAGACCGATACGAATACAAATTTGAGAATTATACAAAATCAAAATTCAGAATTACGCAGAATCAAACCAAAGAAGACTCGTTCGTGTATTGTGCGGATGATAAAGTGATAGAAGAATTCATGAAGCATCATGAAATAAAAGCGGAACCAGTTCCTTTCAGTATAAAAAAAAAGATCGAAGGCAACGGAGCATACCTAAACGAGAACCAATTAACCCTTAACTATAAAAACCAAAATCCCTTAATTATGACAATTGAACAATTAGCACTCCAGGGTAAACATAATGTTTACAACTCAATGGCCGCATCACTGGCTGCGCGCATCGTAGATGTAAGGAAAGAAACCATCCGCGAAAGTTTACAAGACTTCCAAAACGTAGAGCACCGTTTAGAATTTGTAGCGTCGATCAATGGTGTTGAATTCATCAATGATTCGAAAGCGACAAATGTAAACTCAACATGGTATGCTTTAGAAAGCATGGAAAAACCAACTGTTTGGATCTGCGGAGGGCAAGACAAAGGCAATGATTATAACGAACTTACCGAGATCGTTAAAGGAAAAGTAAAAGCCATTGTTTGTTTAGGTGTAGACAATAAAAAGATCATCAAAGCTTTTGAAGGTCTTGTAGAAACTATTGTTGAAACAAAAACTGCCCGCGAAGCTGTTGCAGCATCTTACAAATTAGCTAAGAAAGGTGACGCTGTATTGTTATCTCCGGCTTGTGCAAGTTTTGACTTATTTCAAAACTACGAAGACCGTGGTATGCAATTTAAAGCAGCAGTTCGCGGATTATAAATTTTAATTAAAGCGTAATGAAGTTTTTTAATTATTTAAAAGGCGATAAAGTGATATGGGCGATAATGTTATTGTTATCCCTTATCTCTATATTGGTCGTGTATAGCGCCATTGTTACGCTTGCGCATAAATTCAAGCAAGGGAATACCGAGTATTATTTAATAAAACATGTAGTTATTATTTCATTGGGATTTGGTTTAGCTTACCTGTTTCATAAAATAAAATACACGGTGTTCTCTAAAGTTGCCCAGATCGGATTTGTGTTATCTATTCCGCTTCTTATTTACACTTTGTTAAGCGGCAAGACAGCAGGAGATGCTAACCGTTGGTTGGAGATCCCGGGGATCGGGTTAACTTTTCAGAGTTCGGATATTGCTAAATTAATGTTGTTATTATATGTTGCAAGGGTATTAACCACAAAACAAGAATTACTTGTCGATTTTAAAGCAGTAATGAAGTATCTGTTAGTACCGATAGGAATTATTTGCGCTTTGATCTTACCTGCTAACTTTTCTACAGCGGCACTTTTATTTTTGAATTGTATGTTCTTAATGTTCATTGGCAGAATAAAAATAAAATTCATGTTAATGATAATCGGCGCGTGTATGTTATTCGCATTATTGTTAGGAGTTGTAGTTTATCAGTTTCCAAATGTAATTCCGCGCGGTTCAACATGGAAGGCACGTATCGAGAATTTCTCTAAGGGCGATTCAAAAAGTAATTATCAAAGCGAGCAGGCGAAAATTGCAATTGCCACAGGTGGTGTTATAGGAAAAGGTCCCGGGAATAGTACACAACGTGCTTTTTTACCTCAGGCTTCTTCCGATTTTATTTACGCTATCATCATTGAAGAGTATGGTTTGCTTTTAGGTTTCTCAATGTTATTCCTTTACATGATATTTTTATTCAGGGGGATCAAGATCATGCGAGATACAGATAAAACTTTTGGCGGTTTTTTGGCCGCGGGTTTAACATTCAGTTTGGTATTCCAGGCATTAATTAATATGGCGGTCGCTGTGAATTTATTCCCGGTAACAGGCCAGCCTTTACCTTTAGTAAGTATGGGTGGAACTTCGATCTGGTTCACTTGTATCGCGATCGGAATTATTTTAAGTGTAAGTCGTAGCCACGAAGACAAAACAGAAGAGAACCTTGAGTCGGCTTAAAGTCATATTAAGTGGCGGCGGAACCGGCGGCCATATTTTTCCTGCAGTATCTATTGCGAATGAAATAAGATCCATCGTACCTGATGCTGAAATTTTATTTGTGGGCGCTCTCGGAAAAATGGAAATGGAAAAAGTGCCGGCTTCCGGATATAAAATTATTGGTTTACCTATTGCGGGTATTCAACGTAAGTTGACTTTATCAAACTTGAAATTTCCTTTCCTTCTTATAAAAAGTATTTTGAAAGCACGCTCGATAGTGAGAGAATTCAAACCGGATGTTGTTGTTGGCACAGGAGGTTATGCCAGCGGTCCGCTATTAAGAGCAGCTACTTCAATGGGAATCCCCGCCTTGATCCAGGAACAGAATTCTTACGCAGGCGTTACAAATAAATGGCTTTCTAAAAAAGCGAGTAAGATCTGTGTGGCTTATGAAGGCATGGAACAATTCTTTCCCAAAGAAAAAATTATTTTAACCGGTAATCCTGTCAGACAAGACATAAAAGACATTGATGAAAAAAAAGGTGAAGGACAAAAATTCTTTAATCTTGATCCAAGCAAAAAAACTTTGTTAGCTGTTGGAGGAAGCCTCGGAGCAAAAGGAATTAACGAAGCTCTTGGAATGGGATTAAAAGAGATAGCAGATAACAACATTCAACTGATCTGGCAAACAGGCAAACCATATTTCGAAACTGCAAAACAGCAGACGGCTCCTTTTAAGGAAAAGAACATTAATGCGGTGGATTTTATTTCAAGAATGGACCTTGGGTATGCAGTTGCGGATGTTGTTATTTCAAGAGCAGGAGCAGGGGCTGTCTCTGAGTTATGCATCGTAAAAAAACCGAGCATTTTGGTTCCATTATTAACGGCAGCTGAAGATCATCAGACTAAAAATGCAATGTCGTTAGTAAATAAGAACGCAGCGATTTTAGTAAGGGATGATGAGACCAAAACAAAATTAGTAAAGGAAGCTATTGCTTTAATGAAAGATAATTCAAAACAGGAAGAATTAAGTAAAAATGCGGCAAAACTGGCACTTCTTAACTCAGCCAACGTTATAGCTAAAGAAGTATTAAAACTAGCCAACTATAAGCCCTAAATCTACCAACTCCGAACTAAATGAAGATCCTCGACTATAAACTATATTATTTCCTCGGTATCGGCGGCATCGGCATGAGTGCCCTCGCCCGTTATTTTGAGCATTACGGTAAAAAGGTTTATGGTTATGATAAAACAGCAACAGCATTAACAGCCGAATTGGAGAAGGAAGGGATTCCTTGTCATTACAGCGAGGATGTTGATCTTCTTAAAAAGATCCTTTCCAGTTATAAACCTGAAGAAGTATTGATCGTTTACACCCCGGCCGTACCAAAAGATCATGCTGAATATGTTTATCTGACCTCTAACAATTACCTTATTCAAAAACGTTCGGAGGTTTTAGGTGAGATCACCAAACAATTTAAGACCATTGCCATCGCCGGAACACACGGTAAGACCACAACAACAACACTAGTGACTCACTTATTGAAGACCGCAGGCATAAATTGCTACTCGTTCATGGGTGGCATTTCAAAAAATTACGGAACAAATTTGCTCTTTGGTGACCCAAATGACAAAGACGCATACGTAGTTGTGGAAGCTGATGAGTACGACCGTTCTTTCCTCACCCTTTTCCCTCAAATAGCTGTTATTACAAGTGTTGATGCAGATCACTTAGACATTTACGGTAACAAGGATGCCATGAACGAAAGCTATCTTTTGTTCTCGAAACAGGTGAAAAAAGGGGGTGTACTGATTGTTAAAAAAAATGTTGATAACGAATTGAAGCTCACCGATAAGAGGCTTATCTACTCCCTAAATTTAAATACGGGATATTGTGCCGAAAACGTGCGTGTTGAACACGGCGAGTTTCATTACGATATAAAAAGCGAGGTAGAGGCTGTAAGTGGCGTCACCATTGGGCTTCCGGGCTTGCACAACGTTGAGAATTCGATTGCCGCAGTGGCGGTCGCTCAGAATTTAGGAGTGAAAGCAGAAAAAATCAGAGAAGCATTACGTTCTTTTCAGGGTGTTAAACGCAGATTCGATTACAGGGTGAAAAAATCAAACATTGTTTATGTTGACGATTACGCTCACCACCCTGAAGAATTGAAAGCAGCGATCGGTGCAGCAAAGCAATTGTATCCCGATAAAAAAGTGACCGGCATTTTTCAGCCACACTTGTTTTCGAGAACAAGGGATTTCGCAGATGGTTTTGCTGAAAGTCTGGATCTGTTGGATGAATGTATTTTACTCGACATCTATCCGGCAAGAGAAAAACCGATCGAAGGAGTAACATCGCAAATGTTACTGGATAAAATGAAGTCGAAACAAAAGCACCTGGTGAAAAAAGAGAACCTGATGGAATTTTTAAAAAACAAACCGTTGGAAGTGCTGATGACAATGGGAGCAGGGGATATCGACAAGTTCGTTCAACCGATTGAAAAGTTATTGAAAAATAGAATATAAACTTTGCTCCCCTCTCTTTGGAGAGGGGTTGTGGGTGAGGCCAAATGAAGATCAATTATAAAAAAATAGTAGTTACAGTTCTTTGGATTATTGCATTATCGGGCCTTATGGCTTCGTTAGCATTTGTGGGTAAGAAAGAAAGACTGATAAAAGCTGAGAATATCGACATCACTGTCAATACAACCGGCGAGAACCAATTCATAGATGAAGACGGTGTGAAAGATTTTTTTAGTGAACGCCGGGATATTATCCTAAACGCAGAAGTAAAGAACATCGACATTCACGCCCTTGAAAAAGCATTGAACTCGCATCCTGCAATTGAAAACGCTGATATGAGCATGGATGTTAATGGCGATGTGAAGATCAATGTGACACAACGCACGCCGTTGGTAAGAGTTTTGACCATGGGTGGGGAAAGTTACTACATCGATACACAAAGTAAATTGATGCCGCTGAGTGATAAATACACAGCGAGGGTTTTAGTAGTGAATGGTTTTGTTCACGAACCTTACTCAAGACGACACATGTTCTCAGTGAATGAAATTGCTAAGAACGAAATTTTTAAGGAAGTAAGCATGCTGGATGATATTTATGAGATGGCAACTTACATCACAAAAGATACTTTGTTGAATAGTTTAATTCACCAATTAAGCATTAATGAAGAAAAAGAATTTGAAATGTATCCGGCCATTGGAAATCATAAAATTGTTTTTGGACCGGCAACCGATATTGCAGAGAAATTTGAAAAATTAAAAGTGTTTTACAAAGAAGGTCTGAATAAGACCGATAATTGGAATAGATACTCAGTAATAAATTTAAAATATAGTAACCAGGTGGTTTGCACCAAAAAATAGAACGTATGGAAAAGAACCTTAGCAATCAAAACCCAGAATCTGATTTAGTGGTTGGATTGGATATTGGAACAACTAAAATTGCCGCTATCGTTGGTAAAAGAAACGAATTCGGTAAAGTTGAGATATTAGGGATCGGTAAAGCCGAATCACTCGGTGTGAACCGTGGAGTGGTTGTGAACATTGAACAAACTGTAGCTTCTATCAAAACTGCAGTTGCAATTGCGGCTGATAAAGCTAATGTAGATATCGGAGAAGTGATCGTTGGTATCGCAGGGCAACATATAAAAAGTGTTCAGCACCGTGGTATGATCACCCGTCAATCGTTGGATGATGAAGTTTCTCAAAAAGATGTTGATACTTTGATCGATAACATGCACCGTTTGGTAATGAGCCCGGGCGAAGAAATTATCCATGTGATCCCGCAAGAATATATCATCGACAGCGAGATCGGGATTAAGAATCCTATCGGGCATGCCGGTATCCGTTTAGAAGGGAACTTCCATATCATCACAGGGCAAGTTTCTGCTGTAAAAAATATTTTCAAATGCGTTAACCGTGCTTCTTTAGAAACTATCGATCTTCATTTAGAGCCATTGGCAAGTGCTGATGCAGTTCTAAGCGATGAAGAAAAAGAAGCAGGTGTTGTTTTAGTTGATATCGGAGGTGGTACAACTGACGTGGCTATTTTCTATGATGGAATTATACGTCATACTGCAGTTATTCCTTTCGGTGGAAATATCATCACTGAAGATATTAAAGAAGGATGCAGCATTATTAAAACACAAGCTGAACAATTAAAAGTTCGGTTCGGTTCTGCATTAGCCCAGGAAAACCAGGAGAATGAAATTATATCAATTCCGGGTTTACGTGGCCGTCCGCACAAAGAAATTTCGGTAAAATTCTTAGCGCAAATTATCCAGGCGCGTATGGAAGAGATCTTAGAATTCGTTCTCTTCGAAATTAAGAACTCAGGTTTCGAGCGTAAACTTTCTGCAGGTATTGTTGTTACAGGTGGTGGTTCTATGTTAAAGCACTTACCACAACTAGTAATGTTAACTACAGGAATGGATTGCCGTATCGGTACGCCTAATGAACATTTAGCTGCATGTGATGATGAGTTGAAAAATCCTTTATATGCAACAGGTATAGGTCTTGTGATGAAAGGTATCGAGAAATACGAGCGTGAAGCAAGAAAAACTGGCGCGAACTCTGTTAAAGTTGCAGTGGAAGCAAATGTTGAAACACCAGTAAAAGAAGATAAAAAAGTAACCGATCACTCCAGTAAAAAAGCAGGTAGTTTCTTCGATACTTTAATTACCCGAGCTAAAGACTGGATGAGCGATGATATAGAATAGTTCGTAGTTGTTAGTTCGTAGTTCGGAGATAAACCGCAACACCACGAACTACGAACTCTGAACTACCAACTAAAAATAAAATTAATAACTAATAAATATACCAACACATGATGCAATTTGAATTACCACAGGACGACAGTTCGATCATTAAAGTGATCGGCGTTGGCGGCGGCGGAAGCAATGCCGTAAACCATATGTACCGTTTAGGTATTAAAGGTGTAGATTTCATAGTATGTAACACTGATAAACAGGCTTTGGAAAAAAGCCCTGTTCCAAATAAAATTCAATTAGGTAATTCCTTAACAAAAGGATTAGGCGCAGGCTCTATTCCTGATGTCGGCCGTGAAGCCGCATTAGAATCAGTAGAAGATGTCCGTAAATATCTTGAGGACGGAACGCAGATGGTTTTCATCACTGCAGGTTTAGGCGGCGGAACCGGAACCGGTGCTGCTCCTGTGATAGCTTCGGTTGCGCGTGAATTGGGTATTTTAACTGTTGGTATAGTTACAATTCCGTTTGCATTCGAGGGAAAAAAACGCCGCTTACAAGCCGAAGCAGGTTTGGAAGAGATGAAAAAATACGTAGATACTTTATTAGTTATTGGTAATGATAAATTACGCGAGATCTACGGCAACTTAAAAATGAGCGAAGCATTTGCTCATGCAGATGATGTATTAACGGGTGCTGCAAAAAGTATCGCTGAGATCATCAGTTTACATATGCACGTTAACGTTGATTTCAACGATGTGAAAACTGTAATGAAAGATAGCGGTGTTGCAATTATGGGTTCTTCAGTTGCAAGCGGTGAGAACCGTTCTATAAAAGCAGTTGAAGAAGCCTTGAATTCTCCTTTATTAAATGATAATGATATCCGAGGTGCCCGTCACGTACTTTTAAATATCATGAGCGGAAGTGATGATATCGATATGGATGAATTCGGTGAGATCACTGATTTTATCCAGGAAGCTGCAGGGGGTACTGCCGAATTAATTACCGGTTACGGAACGGACCCTTCATTAGGAGACAGTGTTTCTGTAACAATCATCGCTACAGGATTCAAAACTTCACAAATGTCAGGTTACGAGCCGCCGATCATTAAAGAACGTAAACTGGTTAATCTTGATCAGAAAGAAACCAAAGTTGAAGACACAAAACAAACGAATATCATTGACGAAATTAAGGCCAATGAGCCGTTTGTATTCGTGAAAGAAACTAAGGAAGAAAAAACTGAGACCCCGGTTGTGAATGTAATTCCTCCGGTAACTGAAGAAAAAGAAGAGATCACTTTCACTGTAAATACAACCGAAACTGTTTCTGAAATAAAAAATGACGAGATCGTTTCTGAAACTACAAATACAACTGAGTTCACGTTCCATACGATCTCTGAGAAAACGGAAGAAAATGTTGAGAACACGAATGAAGAAGCAGTTTCACGTGAAGAGCAAATTAAATTAGCCCAGGAACGTATTCGCAAACTGAAAGAGATCACTCTTAAAATGAAGAGTCCTGATGGATTAGCAATGCTAGAGAAAGAAACAGCATTCTCGCGCAAGAACATTGCATTAGAGAACAAAACTCCGTCTACCGATTCGGAAGTATCGCGTTTCACTTTATCAGAAGGTGATGATAAGAAAATTGAGATCCGCCCGAATAACTCGTTCTTACACGACAATGTAGATTAATTAATGATTAATATTAATTAAGCCCCTTCTGAAAAGCCGGGGCTTTTTTGTTTATACAAAATTTCTCCCCCTTTTTTCAAGGGAGAATACCCGCTTTTGAGTAAGAGAGGGAGTCTTACGTGATATCCGATTTTTACCGTAAATTAGCTTAAAATTTAAAAATATGAGTTTCGAAGAAAAGATCAATGGTGATATAAAAACTGCCATGCTGGCTAAGGATAGTAAAAAGCTTGAAGTTTTAAGAGCGATCAAAAACGTGGTGATCATTTTAAAAACTTCACCGGAAGGTATTTCTGATGATGGCATTATGAAATCGATCGCAAAAGAAGTAAAAAAACGTAAAGAGGCAGCCGATATATTCAAACAACAGAACCGTGCTGATCTGGCTGATGTGGAACTATACCAAGCCGGTGTAATGGAAGAATATTTACCTAAACAAATGGGAGAAGGGGAGATCAAAGCTGAACTTGAAAAAATAATCGCGCAGGTTGGCGCTACTTCTGCTGCTGATCTGGGCAAAGTAATGGGTGCTGCTTCAAAAGCATTTGCAGGAAAAGCTGATAACAAGATCGTATCACAATTAGTAAAAGAACTTTTAACTAAATAATTCCCTATTGAGGTACTTCTTCATAATCTGTTTTCTTGCAACTGCACTTTTAAAAGCGCAGGTAAAAGAAGATGATGTTTATGTTTTGGAAAAACCGCGTGATTACAGTAAAGACCCTGCATTGAATGCAAATTTCATCGAGATCCTGGGCAATAGTGGTTTTTTATTTTCACTGAATTGGGACAGGATCTTTCTTTATAAACCTGATCTTAAAATTTCAGGAAGGATAGGCGCTGCTGTCTGGCCAAGCGGGCCGAACCTTGAACAATCTTATTGTATTGAGAATAATTATATTTTTTTTGATGGAGATCATCATTTGGAAATTGGTCCGGGATTAACACTGTGGCGGAAATATAATCCTGTTTGTACTCAGGATACGTTACCGGATCCTCAATATAAATGGGAGAATGTTTGGTTCGGGATGTTTCGTTTAGGTTACCGTTACCAGAAGAATGAAGAAGGCTTTTTTTTCAAAGCTGGTTTCACGCCTTTTCCATACCGTAAATATGATTGTGCCAGCGAATGGTTTCCTGAAAGATGGAATTATTTATTCGGCATCGCGATCGGCATTACTTATTGACAGGAGATCTCATGAAAGAAGTTTTTGCCTTAACATAAACTCCAATTGTTCATTAGCCTGAATTAATTTCTGCAACAATTCTTTGTTATCTTTTCTCAGATTATAAACTTCCATTGCATTGTCGATGGTCATTTTTAACTCAAGATCATTAAACGGTTTGGTAATATATCTGAACACCTGGCCTTTATTTATAGAATCTATTACCACTTCAATATCAGAATATCCCGTCAGCAAGATCCGTATCGGATCAGGAAATTCTTTGATTACATCCTGCAGGAATTCAACACCCGTTTTCCCCGGCATCCGCTGATCCGTGATCACCACCTGGATATTATTTTCTCTTAAGATCTTAAGCGCGTCATTTGCATTCTCAGAGGTAAATATTTTATAATCCCTTCTGAAATTAGCTTTGAACGTAACTAAATTATTTACTTCGTCATCAACGTATAAGATTGATATTTCTTCACTTTCCATGAAAATAATTAAGCTTAAGAATAAAATAGAATAGAAAATGGGGGCGATCTATTCACAACAACTAGGCGAAATTACTCAAAATTTTCATTAATTTATTCTAAATTGCAGCTTAAACCTGTAAACTAGCGTTACAACATGCAATTTGCTATTCATAAACATATTGCAGAGACTAAGCTCAATTCAAACGAATACAGTCCTGTATTCTACCGATTAACTAATTCAACTGACGAAGCAGCCTTTTTGAATTTGTTGAACACTAATAGACAGCTTCAGGTGTACGATGAAATTCATGGACAATTGGAAGAATTAGTGAAGGCCCTGAATCCGCAAACTGTTTTTACAAGTGAAAATTTGTCGAAAAAAGCAGTTGAGCATTTGGGAAATACGCCCAAAGAAAAATATGGGGTTTGGGTGTATTACAAATGGTCGAACAAATTAGTTCATATCCTCGATGAAAAAGAATTTGTTACAGTAAGGACCAATCGCAATCAGAATAAAATAACCGAAAAAGAGAAACAATTGCTTTCCAAAAAAAAGATCGGTGTTATCGGACTTTCTGTTGGACAATCTGTGGCTTTAACGATGGCGATGGAACGTATTTGCGGCGAGTTACGCATTGCGGATTTTGATATTCTTGAACTTAGTAATTTGAACAGGATAAGAAGCGGTGTTCAGAATTTGGGAATTAGAAAAGCAGTGGCTGTTGCAAGAGAAATTGCAGAGATAGATCCGTTCTTAAAAGTAACTTGTTTTCCTGAAGGAATTTCAGAAGAGAATATAAACGATTTCATTCATGCGAACGGGAAACTGGATGTACTGGTTGACGAATGCGACGGTCTGTATATAAAAATATTGTGCCGCCAAAAAGCGAAAGAATATAAAATTCCGGTTATAATGGATACTTCTGACAGGGGAATGATCGATATAGAACGTTTTGATCTCGAACCTAACCGTCCGATACTTCACGGTTTGATCGATCATTTAGATATTGAAAAAATAAAAGAAGCAAAAACGAACCAGGAAAAGCTTCCATTCGTAGCTGCAATAATTGGCCTGGATACAATTTCTCAACGCTTGAAGGATTCGTTAGCCGAGGTTGGAAAATCAATTGTAACATGGCCGCAATTAGCATCATCGGTTACATTAGGCGGTGCGGTTATTTGTGATATAAGCCGTAAGATACTTTTGGATCAGCTTTCTGTTTCGGGAAGATTTTTTGTTAACGTGGATGAAATAATTAAAGAGTAAATGGAACTAAAGATCAGGATATACAAAGCAACGGATAATCCGGAAGCATGTGAGCGCTTTGCGAGAGGGCATGAAAATGTATTGTTAGATTACGGAATAAAAAAAGTGACGTCCTCCGGCACAAGCTGGTTCAATGATCCGGATGTTTTTATTGTGATGGTGGAATCTGTGTCAGGAAAAGAATTATATGGCGGTGCGCGATTGCATATCAAGAATAAAGAGCACCTTTTACCAATAGAAAATGCCATTTCCAAAATGGATAAAAGGATCCATGATCTGATCAATCCTGAATTAGCGTTTAAAACAGGAGAGCTGTGCGGATTATGGAATACAAAAAATATTTCCGGTAACGGGCTTAGCGCCATGTTGGTGAGAACCGGTGTAGCAAAAGCAGGGATCTTCATCGCTGAAAAATATAATTTAAGATCACTATATACATTAAGCGCACCATGGACAATAGGAATGGTAAAGAAAATAGGATTTGTGGTCGAGGAATCCGTAGGGAATAAAGGAGAATTCGCTTATCCAAAGCCCGACCTGATTGCAACTGTTTTAGTGTTAAATGATATTCTTACGCTGAAAAATGCAATTCAGGAGGAAAAAGAAGATATCTTTAATCTGAGGGAAAATCCTGTTCAAAAGCGAGTAGAGAATGGACCTAAAGGAAGAATAGAAGTTGAGTATGATCTTGTAATTAAAAACAGTTTAATGGATGTAAAACCTGAATTGGTTCATGCTTAAGAAAGGAATAAATGGTAAAATCATTTTGCTATTTGTATTACTCTTTGTAATGAGTAATGCGAGTGCAGATAGTTTATTTGTTTTTAAGAATGAAAAAAGCGTCGGGCAGATCTCAGGCCTTTATTATTATAAGGATGCAGATTCCAAATTGTCAGTTGAAGAAGTCCAGGAGAAGGATTCATTTATTTTAAACCTACAACCTGTTACCAATTTGGGAATTATCAATTCTGCAGTTTGGATCAAAGTAAAGGTGAGAAATGAATCTTCGCAAAGTAATTTAGTGTTAGGCATTTCATATCCTATCCTTGATGAAGTGGAATTGTATGAGATAAATGAGAGCGGTGTAAGGTCTCTTGGCAAACAAGGCGACCAATTTCCGTATTCGCAACGAATTTATGACCACCAGCATTTTTTATTTGACATCTCAATTCCCGCTAACGAAACCAGATCATACATTCTCAGAGTTAAAACCTGGGAACAAATGGTACTCCCGATTTTTGTAGGAACTCCGAAAGTAGTTATGGAATCAAATTTAACCCAGGACCTGATCTTCGGTATATTTTTCGGAATCATGCTGAGCCTGGTCTTATACAATCTCTTCATTTATTTCACGGTACGGGATTCAAGCTATTTATTTTATGTCACCTACATTTTTCTTATATCATTAACCCAGGCTTGTTTGAACGGTTATACTTTGAGGTTCCTGTTCCCTGACCATCCTGCTTTAGCCAACTCCTCTCTTATATTGATCAATTCATGTGCAGGTTTAGCATCAATACGTTTTATCCAGTTGTTCATGGACACGAAAAAATTCGTTCCGACTCTGAATAAATTCTATTATGTGATCGGGGCCATTTACCTGGGCGGGATCATTTTCATTCTTGCAGGTGCAAAACAAGTGAGTTATAATTTAATGGATCTTGGTGGATTCCTGATTTCGTTCTATACTTTATTCATCGCTATTAAAATTTCTCTGAAAGGAAGTAAACCCGCAAAATTATTCTTATTAGCTTGGTCGGTATTCTTAATTGGCGTGATACTTTTTGTTTTGAAAAATGTAGGTGTCCTTCCTGCTAATTCTTACACGAATCATTTATTGACTTTCGGTGTTGCAACGGAAGGTATATTACTATCGATCGCATTGGCAACCCGGATCAATGATTATAAAAAGGACAAGGAAGCGTCGCAGTTAGAAGCCTATCAATTGCTGGAAGAGAAGAAACAGATCGTTCTCAACCAGAACATAATACTGGAAGAGAAAGTAAAAGAAAGAACCTTAGAATTGAATGAAGCGGTGATCCATCTTAAAGAAACCCAGTCTCAGTTAGTGGACGCGGAAAAAATGGCGTCACTGGGCCAGTTGACCGCCGGTATTTCTCATGAGATCAATAATCCGATCAACTTTGTGGTGTCTAATATCAAACCACTAAAGCGTGATATCCAGGAGATCATCAGTATTTTAAATAAATACGGCGAGATCTCTGATCCGGCTCAGTTAAAAGAGAAACTGGAGGAAATAAATTCTTTAAAGAAAAAACTGGATTCAGATTACCTGATCGAGGAGATCAATTTACTATTGAAAGGAATTGATGAAGGCGCTAACCGGACCTCTGAGATAGTAAAAGGTTTAAAGAATTTCGCACGAACGGATGAAGCTGACCTGAAAAAAACAAATATTCACGAAAGCATCGAAGCAACATTAACCCTTTTAAATAACAGCCTTTCTGAAAATAAGATCAGGGTCGAAAAGAATTTCGGCTCTATTCCGCAAGTGGAATGCTATCCGGGCAAGATCAACCAGGTGATCATGAATTTGCTCAGCAACGCTATAGATGCCTTAAGGCCGGTAAGTAACCCGTCAAAAGTGATTTCAATAGAAACTCAATTGAGTGGGAATGATGTAATAATCCATATTTCAGATAATGGGGTTGGTATCCCAAAAGAAATAATCTCTAAAATATTCGACCCCTTTTATACGACTAAAGACGTAGGCGAGGGCACGGGCCTGGGCCTCTCTATTGTTTACGGCATCATAAAAAGTCATAATGGGAAAATTGATGTAAGGTCGGAAGTAAATAAAAACACTACTTTTGCGATAACCTTACCTGTACAACACCAAAATTAAATGGAATCAAGCAAGATCAAAGTACTTTACGTTGACGATGAGCCTAACAATCTGATTTCTTTTAAAGCCAATTACCGTGAGTTTTTCGAGATCTATACAGCTGAGTCGGCAGAGGCTGGAAGAAAATGCATTGAGAAGAATGAGATCCATGTATTGATCACCGATCAGCGGATGCCCATCCAGAATGGCGTTCAGTTCCTGGAATCAGTTGTAAAAAATAATCCTCAGATCATCAGGATCATATTAACGGGTTATGCGGACTTGGAAACAGTTGTTGAAGCGATCAATAAAGGACAGATCTATAAATACATCATCAAACCTTTCGATTTTGATGATCTGAAATCAACTATTGAAAGCGCTTATGACCAATATGTTTTCAGAAAAAGCGGTGAAGAAGCCCTCTCGAAATTCAGGCAGTTATTTGAAAAGCAGAATGAAGCCATTTTCATTATGGATTCGGCGTATTACATAAAAGAGTTCAATAATTTCGGGTTGAATCTCTTTAAGATACAGCGCAACGAGCTCAATAAAATATACCTGGCCGATCTTTTCAGCAGATCGACAGAATGGGATAAGATCAATAAGATGCTGGGGACTGATCAGCCGATAGTAGATGTGCCTGTTCAGTTAATGGATTCAAAAAAGAGAATTGTTGAAGCATTGATCTCAGTGATAGCCATAAAAGAGAATGGAACACTTATTGGTTACCAGGGTATGATAAGGGATATTACCAAGCAAAAGGAAATGGAAAGCCTGTTGATCCGCGCCATCATTGAAACGCAGGAAAGCGAACGCATGCGTTTAACACAGAATCTTCACGACAGCATGGGGCAAAAATTATCGGCGGTAAGGATGTTCCTGCAAACACTTTCAAATTCAGCCGGGAATCTGTCGAAGAACGAAGCTTTCATTAAATCGAACGATGTAATAAATGAAACGATAATTGAATTGAGAGGCATTTGTTTTAACATAATGCCTAAGACACTGAATGTTTCAGGTTTGGAAGCAGCTATCAATGAATTAACGCGGCAAAATTCTTTAAAAGGTGTTATTGAATTCAGTGTTAAGTTCCATGGTGCTTTTCCGAAACAGGATGGTAATTACGAAATGGCAGTTTTCAGGATCGTTCAGGAATTTATTGCTAATTCAATTAAACACGGCAAAGCAAAAAAGATCGGCCTGAATTTTTCTTGCGGCAAAGAAAAACTGGAAATTATCCTGAAAGATGACGGGCAAGGATTCGATCAATCCAAACTCTCAGCCGGTTCAGGAATGGGTTTAAAGAATATCAAAACAAGAGTACAATCGTACGGAGGACAAATAGATATTAAGGGTGAGATGGGAGCGGGCGTGGAATTTACGATAGTAATGCCTTATTTAAAATCTTAAAGGAACCCCTCCGCCCGGAGGCGGAAGGGATCTTAACAGGGGTTCTATGATGACATAGATGTTGTTGTTTTTACTCTTACCTTACACGGTATTTGGATTGGGCCCTGCTAATGTTTATTCATTTTTCCTTTAAAAAATTACAAAACTAAGCTAACCGTACAAAGTTGGGTATCTTAAATTCTTTCCGCAACGTATAAAACACGTAAAAATTAGCGTGAAAAGAGAGGTGAAAAAGGTGTTTTGGCAAAAAACCTACGTGTTTAGACGTAGGTTTAAATCAAAAAACTGTGTTAAATTTGATTAAACTATATCTTGATTAAAAACCTTAAAATATTAATTGTAGACGATCATCAATTGGTGAGAGACGGGATCAGGCACATGCTTTTATCTCAGCCCAGTCAATTTAAATTTAACATTTCAGAAGCCGATTGCAGCGAAGAAGCATTTAAAAAAACATTGGCTGAAGATTTTGATGTCATTTTAATTGATTATCAATTGCCTGATGTGATTGGTCCGGCTGCAGTAAGCAGGATCTTGTATTATAAACCGATCTCAAAAATACTTGTGCTCTCCAATTACGATGAGTATTCATGTATACTGAATATGAAACAATCGGGTGTGAAAGGGTATGTACTAAAGAACATTTCCCCGAAAGAGCTCATAACCGCCATAGAAACGATTCTCTCGGGCAAAAAATATTTCTCCAAAGAGATCAGTGAAAAACTGAAGGATCTTAAAAGAAAAAAGGACAGGACCATGACCGAAAGGGAAAAGTTGGGGGTTACTAGCCGTCAGATAGAAATATTAAAGCTGATTTCAGACGGTATGACCAATGATGATATTTCAAAGAAATTAAAATTAGCTAAGCGTACCATTGATACGCACCGGCAAAATCTTCTTATTAAATTGGGGGTGAACAATACAGCTGCTCTCATTAAAAAAGCAGCCGAGCTTTCCATACTATAATATCTAAATGCATTTTAATTAAAAAACGTACGTGTTTTATACGTTGTAAGGATTTTGCAACTTGAGTAGCTTTGGAGATATAACCCATTTGAAGATGAAAGTTCTCCCCGTTTTTTTAAAAAACAATGTTCCTCTGGAATTTTTTATTGCCAATGTTGATTCAAATCAATTGATCCTTGATCATTTGATCTGTAAATATCCTGTGACCTACGACCTGACTAAATGCATTCTTTATGTAAATGATAAGCCGGTAAATTTTATTAAAAGCAGTTGGGTAACACCAACCGTTTTTAATGTCAATGGAATTCCCGGTAAAATTAGTTCGCATCTGATTGAACCTTTAACGAAAGTCACATTTAAACTGGTGGTTGATTGTAAAAAGGAAGAAGAAGTGAAATTTGAAGATGTAATGTTTCATCTTCATCTATCGTTAGAACTGGAATCTTCGAGATCTGTCGTGTCAAAAGCAAGCTGATCATTTAGCACTCTCGCCGCAACCTGCATAAACTTTATCGTTTAGGGTTATAGTTACTGTTTTTGATTTTTTATTTCCTGCGGCATCTGTACATTCCTTTTCTTCAATTTTTACATTGAGATGGATCTCCTTACCGCCTTCAGTATTTTTGTAAGAGAAACTATAACCGCCATTCAGATCGAAATATTTTGAAATGTTCTGGATGATCAGGCTGTCTTTTCCGTAATCGACCACTAACCTGAATTTGTCAGTATAGTATTCAGCCAGCCAACCGGGTTCAGAACCGGATGCTTTGAAAAGCAAGTCATTCTTACTTTCTTTTTCGCTTTCCTTTGCCATTCTTTCCAGCGTTCCCAAGCTTTTCAGATCAGCGATCTCATTAGCAATATCAGTTGAATCCGCATCCATTTGCGCATCGATCTTTGCAATTTGTTCGCAGCCTGTGAAACCTGCAACTAACATAATGAGGAAAAACTTTTTCATATTATTTTCTTTTTAAAACTCTGTGTACAGCGCTTACAATATCAGTTGTATCTAATCCGTATTTGGTCATTAACTGATCAGGCGTTCCGCTCTCACCGAAAGAATCATTCACGGCAATAAATTCTTGTGGTGTAGGAGATTTGCGGGATAATAACTGCGCAACGCTGTCGCCTAATCCGCCATGCATTTGATGTTCTTCGGCAGTCACAACACATTTTGTTTTTGCAATTGATTTTAAGATCGCCGCATCATCCAATGGCTTTATTGTATGAATGTTGATCACTTCAGCTGAAATTCCTAATTGTGCCAATTGAGCTTCTGCTTCAATTGCTTTCCAAACTAAATGTCCGGTTGCAACAATTGTTACATCAGTTCCTTCAATTAATGTCACTGCTTTTCCTATTTCAAACTTCTGATCTGCAGGAGTAAAATTAGGAACGGCAGGACGGCCAAAACGTAAATACACAGGACCGTTATGTTTCGCAATAGCGATCGTAGCCGCTTTTGTTTGGTTAAAATCACAAGTGTTGATCACAGTCATTCCCGGCAGCATTTTCATTAAACCGATGTCTTCAAGAATTTGATGTGTTGCGCCATCTTCACCTAAAGTTAATCCGGCATGTGAGGCACAAATTTTTACATTCTTACCTGAGTAAGCAACGCTTTGGCGGATCTGATCGTAGACACGTCCTGTACTAAAGTTTGCGAATGTTCCCGTGAAAGGAATTTTTCCCCCAATAGTTAAACCGGCTGCGATGCCGATCATATTTGCTTCTGCAATTCCAACCTGGAAAAAACGGTTTGGAAATTCTTTTGCGAATGCATCCATCTTTAATGATTCGGTTAAGTCGGCACACAATGCAACTACATCTGCATTTTGTTTTCCAACCTCTAATAAACCTACACCGAATCCGGAGCGGGTATCTTTTTTCTCAGTAAAAGTGTATTTGGTTGTCATAGTTTCTATTAGCATCTTAATTTAATTTTAAGTTAGTAGTTATACCTGATGTGATCGCAAATTTGCGCTCTATAGTTTTTGTTGTTTCTTTAGTGGTCTCGAAACGGAACTCCATCTTATAATTACCCGGTTGAAGATAGATAATTTCGTTCTGTAAACTGTTATTTAAATTACATACCCACGTTACCTGTTTCCCGTCATCGAGGTAAATGCTTCCGAATCCAGAACCAATTTTAGAGATATAAGCTGTACCTGAGGTAGGAACTTTTATAGTATTAGTAGAACTTTGCTTTATTTCAACCGCATTTAATTTTATTCTCGGTAAAGTTAAGATCTCAAGATCATATTTTCCGACAATATATTTTTCTGTCTTACCAAATTCGTGAACATTCAATGTTTTCATTTCACCCGATTTACGAATAACTGTGGTCGGATAATATTTACTCAACGGACCATCCAACTCCAATTTCAAATAGCCCTGAGGCGCATCAACAGGGATCACATTATGTTTTCCTCTTGTTATAGTGATATTGTTTTTCTCAACAGGCGGAATAGTGTGAACGGTTAAATTGTAAGTAAGATCAGGATCCAAAACCAATGTGTCCGGATTTCCCCTGTGATTGATCGTGTGGAGATAATTGTATTTTATTGTTTTGTTATTTGCATCGTAAAAGGTCATGTTCACATCTGTTTCTGTAGGCTTTTTTGTAATGTCAAGCAGATCAACTTCAACAGTTGTTTGAGAGAGAGCTTCTGTAATAACCAATTTCAAAACATCTTCAAAATTTGCTTCATTACTTACATCGTAGAATTTACCCATGCAGCCAAAAACGTCAGCGAATTTTACATCAAGCCCGACTCCGATCACAAATGGACGAAGGAAAATTCCTTTTTTCTGTAATTGTATCGACACTTCACAAGGATTACCGCCGCACTCTTCAATTCCATCAGTAATTAAAATAACAATGTTGCGGCAATTCGAACAAGGTGTAAAATCAGCAGTACATTCTCCCAACGAATAAGCAATGGGAGTGGTGCCTTCAGGGTTTAATTTTAAAATGCGTTGCTTAACATTTAAATAATTGGTTTTTACCGGCGCGAAAGGAACTTCGAGTTTACTGTCTTTACAATTCCTGGCTTTAAAATTTGTAGTATGCCCGTAACATCTGAGTGCAATTTCGAGGTTGGGTAAATTTTTCAAACTGTCCAGGAATTTACTCATAACTTTTTTCGCCACTTCAATTTTTACATTGCTGTTCCATGGCGCCCACATACTGTACGAATCATCAAAAATAAAAAGGATGCGGTTAGTTGGTTGAGCTTTTAAAGTAAGAATGGAAAGAAAAAAACTAAGACATAAAACTTTGATATGATTCCTCAAACCAAAATTCTTAATTCTTAATTCTAAATTCATAATTGACTAATAATCCTTTTCAGTTTCTTCGATCTGGCAAAGTGCAGCTTGTAATTGTTCGTCGTTCGGAGCTTTGCCATGCCACTTGTGAGTACCTGTCATATAATCCACACCACAGCCCATTTCCGTATGTAATAATACCATAACGGGTTTTCCTTTTCCAAGATACGTTTGGGCTTTTTTCAAGCCGGCGATCACATCTTCTAACACATTTCCATTAGCAACTTCTAAAGTTTCCCAGCCAAATGCTTCGAATTTTGCTTTCAGATTTCCAAGCGTTAAGATATTATCAACGTCACCATCAATTTGTCTGCCATTATAATCAACAGCAGCAATATAATTATCTACTTTGTTAGCTGCAGCGTACATGGCAGCTTCCCAAATTTGTCCTTCCTGTAATTCACCATCACCATGTAAACTGTAAACGATACTCTTATCTCCGTTTAGTTTTTTAGTCAAAGCCGCCCCAATAGCAACACTCATCCCTTGTCCTAAAGATCCGCTTGCAACACGCACACCCGGAAGATGTTCGTGAGTAGTTGGATGTCCTTGCAGGCGCGTGTTTAACTTTCTGAACGTCTTTAATTCGTCGACAGGGAAGTAACCTGTGCGTGCTAACACGCTGTAAAATACCGGGGAGATATGTCCGTTACTCAGGAAAAAAAGATCTTCGCCTTTGCCATCCATAGAGAAAGCTTTAGGGTTGTGATTCATAATTTCTCCATACAGAGCGACAAAATATTCAACACAGCCAAGCGATCCGCCGGGGTGACCGGAGTTAACAGCATGTACCATTCGTACAATGTCGCGGCGAACCTGCGAACAAAGTTTATTTAATTGGGCAATATCAGCCATGATTCAGAGGGATTTTGGGCAAAAATACTATTTGAAACAAGGCGTTTGGATTTATGTTGAAAATCTACCCGCTATGTTAAAAACTAAGTCTGTCCAAGATATTAACATAATTGACGAAAGGCTGAGTCTTTGCTATATTTGCAGGTTTTACAAGAGGGAAAAAGCATTAAATACTGCTTTTAGCTTTTGACTTTTAACTTTTAACTTGTTTTATGGCCTTAAAGTGCGGAATTGTCGGGTTGCCAAATGTCGGGAAATCAACCCTTTTTAATTGTTTGAGTAATGCGAAGGCCCAGGCGGCGAACTTTCCATTTTGTACCATCGACCCTAATGTTGGGACCATAACTGTGCCGGATGAAAGGCTGAATAAGCTCTCAGATCTGGTAAAACCCCAAAATATCGTTCCAACTACAGTGGAAATTGTGGATATCGCAGGTCTTGTGAAAGGTGCAAGTAAGGGAGAAGGTTTAGGAAATAAATTTTTGGGGAATATCCGCGAGTGTAATGCGATATTGCATGTATTACGTTGTTTCGAGGATCCGAACGTAATTCATGTGGATGGAAGTGTAGACCCGGTTCGTGATAAGGAGATCATTGATACCGAATTGCAATTGAAAGACCTGGAAAGCGTTGATGCGAAATTGAAAAAATTCGAGAAGCAGGCAAAAACAGGAACTGATAAGGATGCAGTGAAAACTTATGCCGTTCTAAACAAAGTAAAAGAAACTTTAGAGAGTGGAAAATCAGCCCGTGCTTGTCATTTAGAAGATAATGAACTGCCTTATATTGCAGATCTGCATTTGCTCACCATTAAACCTGTGATGTACGTTTGTAATGTTGAAGAGGCGTCTGCAAAAACAGGAAATAAATTTGTAGATGCAGTTCGTGAAGCGATCAAAGATGAAGGCGCACAATTGTTAGTGATCACTGCACAAATGGAAAGTGAGATCGCCTCTCTCGAGACTTACGAAGAGAAGCAAATGTTCCTTCAGGAAATGGGATTGGATGAGCCGGGGGTAAATAAATTAATTAAAACAGCGTACCGTTTATTAGATCTTCAGACCTATTTCACTGCCGGAGAAAAAGAAGTTCGTGCCTGGACAATAACCAAAGGCATGAAAGCACCGGAAGCAGCAGGAGTAATTCATACGGATTTCACCAAAGGATTTATTAAAGCGGAAGTGATAGGATATGATGATTTTATTACGTTAGGATCGGAAGCCGCTTGCAGAGATGCAGGTAAATTAAGAATAGAAGGAAAAGAATATACAGTGAATGACGGAGACGTTATGCACTTTAGGTTTAATGTTTAAAGATTTAGTAGAATGAAAAATCACGAGATAGATTACAAAATTTCAGGAGAGGAATTACAATGTGTAGAAATTGAACTTGATCCGCAGGAAGCAGTGATTGCAGAGCCGGGAAGTTTTATGTTCATGACTGAAGGAATTGAAATGGCCACCATGTTCGGTGATGGAAGTAACCAGGGTGGTTTTATGGGTAAATTATTTACTGCAGGAAAACGTTTGCTGACAGGTGAAAGTTTATTCATGACTGTCTATACGAATAATTCAAGTCAAAAAAGACAAGTGACATTTGCCGGTCCTTATACAGGGAAGATCATTCCAATGAATTTAGCGCAGTTAGGCGGAAAAGTAATTTGTCAGAAGGACAGTTTCCTTTGTGCCGCAAAAGGAGTAGATATTGGAATAGAATTCCAAAAGAAATTAGGCACAGGATTATTTGGTGGTGAAGGTTTCATCATGCAAAAATTAGAAGGAGATGGAATGGCATTTGTACATTCAGGCGGATACATTGTGGAAAGAGAATTGCAAGCCGGAGAATTATTGAAAGTAGATACAGGCTGTTTAGTTGCATTTACACAAACAGTGAATTACGATATCCAATTTGTAAAGGGTGTGAAGAACGTGATTTTCGGAGGAGAAGGTTTGTTCTATGCAACACTTCGCGGACCAGGAAAAATCTGGTTACAATCCTTACCAATAAGTCGTTTGGCAGGAAGAATTTTATCATATGGCAGCAGCAAAGGTAAAGAAGGCGGAAGTATTTTAGGAGGACTAGGAAATCTATTAGATGGTGATGGGATATAAAAATTTCTGGTTTAAGGTTTAAAGTTTCTGGTTATATGGCAACGATTAAAAAATTTGAAGATTTGGAAATTTGGCAATCAGCACGCAAATTGAATGCGGAGATATATCCATTATTGCAAATTTTGGATGATAGGAGAAGTTATAAATTCAAAGATCAACTTGATGCTTCTGCGGGTTCTGTAATGGATAATATCGCTGAAGGGTTTGAGAGAGATGGGAATAAAGAATTTGTACAGTTTCTCGCAATTTCAAAAGGGTCACTGGGTGAAGTTCGTTCACAATTACATAGAGCTTTTGATAGGGATGTAGTAAATGAAGAAAAATTAAAGGAATTACAAAACAAATGTTTAGAGTTAGCTTCTAAAATTGCAAGGTTCATGATCTACCTTAATAATTCCGATATTAAGGGGAATAAGTACAAAGTTAACTAAAGCAACAAGAAACTTTAAACAAGAAACTAGAAATATAAGATGGCAAAAGAAAAAGGAAGTTACGACGAGGACAGTATAAAATCCCTGGATTGGAAAGAGCATATCCGTATGCGTCCTGGTATGTACATCGGAAAATTAGGTGATGGTTCAGCATTCGATGATGGTATCTACGTCCTAATTAAAGAGGTAATGGATAACTCCATCGATGAGTTCATGATGGGAGCAGGGAAGAGAATTGATATTACTGTAAAAGAAGGAAGTGTTTCTATCCGTGACTACGGGCGGGGCATTCCATTAGGAAAAGTTGTGGATGTAGTTTCTAAGATCAATACCGGTGGTAAATACGATAGCGACGCTTTCAAAAAGTCAATTGGTTTGAATGGTGTAGGTACAAAAGCAGTAAACGCTTTGTCGAATAGCTTTAAGGTTTCTTCTTTCCGCGACGGACAAGTAAAAACTGTTGAGTTCGCAAGAGGAGAAGTTATTAAGGATCATAAATTAGCTAAATCAAACGAAGCGAACGGAACTTACGTTGAGTTCAAACCGGATGATACTATTTTCAAAAAATACCATTATGTACACGAGTATATTGACAGAATGGTTTGGAACTACGCATTTTTAAATACAGGTTTAACGCTTACTTTAAATGGTGCAGAATATAAATCTGAGAATGGTTTAAAGGACTTACTGGAGAAAAACATTTCAGGCGAAATTTTATATCCAATTATTCATTTGAAAGGAGAAGATATTGAAATTGCAATGACTCACAGTAACGAGCATTTCTCTGAGGAATATTATTCTTATGTGAATGGTCAGTATACTACGCAAGGAGGAACACATCAGGCTGCTTTCCGTGAAGCGGTGGTGAAAACGATCCGTGAGTTCTACAAAAAAGAATTTGACCCGACTGACGTCCGTAAATCAATTATCGCTGCTGTATCTATTAAAGTTCAGGAGCCGGTTTTTGAATCACAAACAAAAACAAAATTAGGTTCACAAGAGATCGCACCGGGCGGACAGTCGATCCGTTCTTTCGTTGGAGATTTCATAAAAGGACAATTAGATAATTACCTTCATAAAAATTCAGACGTTGCAAAGGCAATCGAAGCAAAGATCGTTGCGAACGAACGTGAACGTAAAGAATTATCAGGTATTCAGAAGTTAGCAAGAGAGCGCGCTAAAAAATCTTCTCTTCACAATAAAAAGTTACGTGACTGCCGTGTTCATTTAGATGACGCGAAAAATCCGCGCGCACATGAAACCACCATTTTCATTTGTGAGGGTGATTCTGCAAGTGGTTCTATTACAAAAACACGTGATGTAAATACGCAAGCAGTATTCAGTTTAAAAGGAAAACCTTTGAATTGTTTCGGTCTTGGTAAAAAAGTAGTTTACGAGAATGAAGAGTTCAATTTACTGCAAGCTGCTTTAAATATTGAAGAAGGTTTGGATGATCTGCGTTATAACAACGTGGTGATTGCAACTGATGCTGATGTGGACGGAATGCACATTCGTTTATTATTGTTGACTTTCTTCTTGCAGTTCTTCCCTGACTTAGTGAAGAACGGACACGTTTATATTTTGCAAACACCATTATTCCGTGTGCGTAACAAAAAAGAAACAGCATATTGCTATAGTGATGAAGAACGCAGGGCTGCTATTGCAAAACTTGGCCCTAAACCTGAGATCACACGATTTAAAGGATTAGGTGAAATTTCCCCGGATGAATTCAAACATTTCATTGGGAAAGATATCCGTTTAGAGCCGGTGTTGTTAGATCAGCAGGCGTCTATTCAGCAATTATTAAATTATTATATGGGCAAGAATACCCAGGAACGCCAGGAATTCATTATCGAGAACCTGCGTGTGGAATTGGATGTGGAAGAAGATTTAGTGAAGTAATGAAGCAGAGCAAGCACGCTTCATTACTTAAAAGAACATAGAATAAAAGAACTCAAGAATTAAAATGGCAAAGAAAAAAGATAATAAAAAAGACAGCAAAAAGGAAGAGCAATTACCTCTCATGCCCATTCCGGGTGCTGAACCTTTCGATGATCACACGGATAAGGATAGCATACAGCATGTATCTGGCATGTTCAAGAATTGGTTCATTGATTATGCGTCTTACGTAATATTAGAACGCGCCGTACCGGCGATAGAAGACGGATTGAAACCCGTGCAACGCCGTATTTTACACAGCATGTGGGAACTGGAAGATGGCCGATATAATAAAGTGGCGAATCTTATTGGTAACACCATGAAATATCACCCTCATGGTGATGCAAGTATAGGTGATGCTTTGGTTAGCATGGGACAAAAAGATCTCTTGATCGATTGTCAGGGTAATTGGGGTAACGTATTAACAGGAGATTACGCAGCTGCCCCTCGTTATATTGAGGCGCGTTTATCAAAATTTGGTTTAGAGGTTCTATTCAATCCTAAGACTACAAACTGGGGAATGAGTTACGACGGCCGCAATAAAGAGCCGATCAATTTACCTGTAAAATTCCCTTTGTTATTAGCGCATGGTGTTGAGGGTATTGCAGTAGGTTTAGCTTGTAAGATCTTACCTCATAACTTTATTGAATTGATCGATGCATCGATCATGGTGTTGAAGGGCAAGAAGCCGCATTTATATCCGGATTTTCAAACGGGAGGTATTGCTGACTTTAGTGAATACAACGATGGTTTACGTGGGGGAAAAATAAAGATCCGTGCACGTATCAAAGAAGTGAACTCGAAAACTTTAGCGATCACTGAAATTCCTTTCGGAACAACTACAGGTTCGTTAATTGATTCTATTCTTGCTGCAAACGATAAAGGAAAGATCAAAGTAAAGAAAGTTGAAGATAACACTGCTGAAGAAGTTGAGATCTTAATTCACTTACAACCGGGGATCTCTACAGATAAAACCATTGATGCGCTTTACGCCTTCACAAACTGTGAGATGAGTATTTCACCGAATGCTTGTATCATTGAAGATGAAACTCCTAAGTTCATTGGCGTAGGCGAGATCTTAAAAGCAAGTACCTATGCTACCGTTGAATTACTGAAGCGTGAGTTAGAGATCGAGAAACACGAATTAGAAGAAAAATGGCATTTCTCATCTTTAGAAAAGATCTTCATTAAAGAAGAAATGTATATCGATTTCAAAAAGTACTCTACCAAAGAAACGTTATACGAATATTTATACAACAGCTTTAAACCTCACAAGAAAAAATTATTGCGCGACATCAACGATGATGATCTTCATAAATTAACCCAGATCCCGATGATCCGTATCACCCGTTTCGATACGATCAAAGCGGAAGAGTTCATGAAGGAGTTGGATAATAAGATCGCGACTGTTAAAGGCCATTTAGCGAATTTGACCGAATATGCTATTGAGTACTTCAAGAACTTAAAAGTAAAATACGGTAAAGGACGCGAGCGTAAAACTGAATCGAAACAATTAGAAACAATTGTGGCTACCCAGGTAATTATGGCAAGCGAAAAACTTTACGTGAACCGTGAAGAAGGATTTGTGGGTACCAGCTTACGTAAGGATGAATTTGTTTGCGATTGTTCAGTGCTTGATGAGATCATTGCTTTCAGCGGCGATGGTAAGATGAAAGTATTTAAGGCCGCCGATAAAGTGTTCGTTGGAAAAGATATTTTACACGTAGCCATCTTTAAGCGCGATGACGAACGCACGACTTACAATATGATCTATCGTGATGGTCCGAAAGGAATAACCTTCATGAAACGGTTTGTAGTTGGTGGAGTAACCCGTGATAAAGAATACGATCTTACTAAAGGCACTAAAGATTCCCAGGTATTCTGGTTCACTGTAAACCCGAATGGAGAGGCAGAGAAAGTGCGCGTTTTATTACGCCAGGCTTCGGGTTTACGTAAATTGGAGATCGATATCAACTTTGCTGAATTAGAAGTAAAAGGAAGAGGTTCTGTTGGGAATATCGTTACCAAATACACTGTGCGTAAAGTGGAGCTCCTGAAAAAAGGAGTGGCTACTGTTGGTGCGGAAGATTTTTGGTTCGATGACACGGTTCACCGTTTGAATAAGGAGGGCCGCGGTACCTATTTAGGCAAATTCAGTGGCGATGATAAGATACTTACCATAACAAGCAAAGGTTACTATAAATTATATACGTATGATGTATTGAACCATTTTGATGAAGATGTGATCATGATCGAGAAATATTTCCCGAGCCAAACCTTAACTTGTATCTATTATGACGGGGAAAGTAAATCTTATTTCACTAAGCGTTTCTTGCCGGAAAATGTTTCAAGCAAATCACTTTTAGTGACTGAGCATCCTGAATCACGGATAGAATTAATTACCGGCCAGATCAATCCGATGGTGGAAGTAAGTTTCTATAAAGAAAAAGGTAAAGATATAAAACCTGAGAAGCTTAACCTTGTAGAATTTGCTCCGCCAACCAATATGAAAGCGAAAGGCAAGAAGTTGTCTTCATTTAAAGTAAAGGATATTACTTTATTAGAGCCAAAGGAGATCAAAGACGCAAAAAAGTTCCTGGGAAAGGACGACGATAGCGGCCTTTCCCCAATGGAATTACACAGAAGAGCGATGGAAAAAATGAAATCGAAAGATCTTTTGGGCGGAGAAGGACAGATCAGTTTTGAGTTTTAGCCCTTCGACAAGCTCAGGACTAGTTCGGAGTTAGTTTGTAGAACTATAGTGAACCCCGGTCAATTTGATCGGGGTTTTGTTTAGGAATGATCAAAGTAAGTGTCAGATTAAAAAGCAGTTAGAGATAGAAATTAAAATACCACCAAAAAGGCCTTATTTTATATATATATGTTAAATAAGTATATTTAATAATATCTATTTTATATATTTGTGTATAAATAAGGAACAAAATGCTTCAAAACGTATCTAAATCTCAAGTTATTGACCGTCTTCGATTTGAAAATCCATGGTGGACCAATAGACATATTGATGATGATTACCGTCAAATGAAAAGACGGTTATATTTTGATTTGTTTAAACCTTTGGCTTTTGAAACAGAGCCTCGTCGCGCCCTTGTTTTAATGGGACCTCGTCGCGTAGGAAAAACAGTAATGCTTTTTCATCTAATTGAAGAGTTGATCGAAAAAGGCGTTGATCCACAACGAATAGTTTTTATCACAATCGAAAATCCAATTTACATTAACCTTGGGTTAGATGAACTATTCTCTTATGCCCGTGAAGCTGTTGGTTCAAAAAATAAAAGCGATTGGTATGTTATATACGATGAAATTCAATATTGCAAAAATTGGGAAGTACATTTAAAAACCCTTGTTGATTCTTATCGTCAATGCAAATTTGTTGCCTCTGGTTCAGCAGCGGCAGCGCTCAAATATAAAAGTAATGAAAGTGGTGCAGGACGTTTTACGGATTTCCTGTTACCGCCACTTACGTTTCATGAATATATAGATTTGAAGGGCTTAAGTCATATTATCAGACCAACAGAGGTTTTATGGAAAGGCGCTATCACAACTTTTTACAGCAGCATTGATCTAAAAGAACTCAATAGGCATTTTATTGATTATATTAATTTTGGTGGTTACCCTGAGGTAATTTTCTCGGAAAAGATACAGGCTAATCCGGGCAGATTTATAAGGCAAGATATTGTTGATAAAGTATTACTAAGGGATCTACCAAGCCTTTATGGTATAAGTGATGTACAGGAACTAAATTCACTTTTCACAACAATTACTTATAATACGGGTAACGAATTTTCTTACGAAGACCTCAGTAAACAAAGCGGTGTGCAAAAGATCACATTAAAAAAGTACATTGAATATTTGGAAGCTGCTTTTTTAATAAAACAAATAAAACGTATTGATCAAAGCGGTAAACGTTTTCAGCGTGATAATTATTTCAAATTATATATTACAAATCCATCTATGAGAAGCGCACTCTTTTCACCTCTAAGTGCAACAGACGATCAATTAGGTCCTTTTGTTGAAACAGCCATATTTGCACAATGGATGCATAGAGAATGGTTCACTCCGTGGTACGCGCGTTGGCAAAAGGGAGAAGTTGATATGATTGGACTAAACGATAAAAATCTAAAGCCTGCATGGGCATTAGAAATAAAATGGACTAACCGTTATTACGAAGCACCTAACGAACTAAAAAGTTTATTGCAATTTTGTGAGGAAAATAATTTAGAAGAGGCTTTAGTCACAACAATCGATAAAGAAGGCTTAAAAGAATGTAAAGATGTCCGTATAAATTTTTTACCGGCTGCCGCTTATGCTTATACAGTTGGAAAGAATACTTTGGAAATGAAAAAGAAAAAATAGATGTATCCCATAGCCATGGAGAAAATGAATCGAAAGATCTTTTGGGTGGAGAAGGGCAGATCAGTTTTGAATTCTAGTTCGTAGTTAGTAGAGTTTATAATAACTCCATTAAATCGATCCGGGTTCTTATTTGACAACGATTCGACCAAGCAGTTTATTCACGTTTATTTTCACTTTACTCAAATGAAGTATCTCTCGGAGGATGCCCTCCTGTTCTTCTTCGGGGGCGGTTTTCAGAAGGTCTTGTTTTTCTTTGAGCATTTGACCTAAGCGTTTTTCTTTTAAGCTGTATAAGGTGTGGGTGACGGAACGCTTCAGATTATAAATTTCTTTTTCCACAATTACCCCAAAGGCTAACCATTTCTCACTTAATTCAGAAGTGGAAGAGGCCATTTCAATGGCGAAAGTTGAGATTGCAGGATTCAAATGGTTTTTAAAGTAATTGAACTCAGCTAAATTCCCTTCCTGTAATTGATGAACATATTCATCCAATATCATTTGATGAATTGGGTTTAGGAAACTGATCTCATCACGCATCAATTCGAAGATTACATATTCAGCTATTGTGAGATCCAATTCATGCGCTTCATTCTCATTATTCTCTGCTTCAACCGCAATGATCACATTTCCGTAATGCAGGATCAACCGTAACAATTCTTTTTCCTCACTGTCGGCAATGATCGGCTCTTGATTTTCTTCTTCAATGAATTCCGGAACAACTTCTGCAGATTGAAATTCTTGTTTTTGCTCACCTTTAATGCCTTTAGCGCGGCGTAATTTATTTACTTCCTGCTGCAATACATTTTCAGCGAGCTCCATAATGGTAGAGCATTCCTTAATGTAAACAGAACGGATGATCGCATCAGGGATCAAGGAAATACTTTGCACAATATCTTTTATAACGGTCGCTTTACGGATCGGATCATTCTTGGTCTCGTTGAATAAAGCGCGTGTTTTGTAAGCTAAAAAATCCTGCCTGTTATTCGCAATATAATCCTGGAATTGTTCGGCGGTTACTTTTTTACTGAACGAATCCGGATCATCGTTATCAGGGAACATCAGCACTTTTACGTTCATGCCTTCTTCCAATAACAGGTCGATCGCGCGTATGCTGGCTTTTTCACCGGCACTATCACCATCAAATAAAACAGTAATGTTAGAAGTGAAACGGTGGATCGCTTTTATCTGCTCCACCGTCAACGATGTTCCTGAAGAAGCTACCACGTTCTCAATTCCTGATTGGTGCATCGAGATCACATCGGTGTAACCTTCCACTAAGAACACATTATCTTTTTCCTGGATGGCTTTTTTCGCGAACCACAATCCATACAGCACTTTACTCTTATCGTAAATATCTGTTTGGGGCGAGTTGATGTACTTCGCCATTTTTTTATCGTTCCCTAAGATCCTTCCGCCAAAACCAATAACGCGTCCGGCCGTATCATGAATAGGGAACATCACCCGGTTCTGGTAACGGTCAAAAATATCTTTCTCAGTTATTGGCGTTCCTTCAACATGCTGGTTGCTTAAAATACTTAAGCCTGTTTTTACCAAGTATTCAGGTTTGTAAGAATTCTTTACTGCTTCACGGCTCAAACCATATTTATCTTCTGAACTATAACCTAAACCAAATTTCTGAATGATATCTTTTGTAAAACCGCGTTCAATAAAATAACCTAAACCGATAGAACGGCCCATATCAGAATTGTTCATCATATCAGTGAAGTAACGCTGGGCGTATTGCATCACGATGTATAAACTTTCTTTTTCTGTCTGAGCGGCGCGTTCTTCAACGCTGATCTCCCGTTCAACAATTTCAATACCGTATTTTTTCGCGAGCCATTTTAAAGCTTCCGGATAACTCAATTGCTGGCTATCCATGATGAAGTTCACAGAGGTCCCTGCTTTACCACAGCCGAAACATTTGTAAATGCCTTTTGCAGGAGAAACCGTGAAAGATGGTGTTTTTTCACCATGAAAAGGGCAGAGCCCTAAATAATTCGCACCGCGTTTTTTAAGTGTAATAAACTCACCAACTACCTCTTCAATGCGGGCTGCATCAACGATCTTATCTATGGTATCTTTTGGTATCAAGGGACAATAAATTTAAGGGATTTCCTGAGATAATTACCCTTAAAAATGTCCCTTGTTTATAACGTAAACGCCTATTTAACAGGCAGCTTTATTGTGGTTGGCTTAGCGTCTGCTGTAATAGTCAGGAAATAGATGCCCTGATTGTAAGCCTTCAGGTTTACCGGAAGAGAGATCCTGTCTGATTTAGAGTTACCGTAATCGATGATCAAACGTCCGCTGAAATCGGTCAATTTAAAATTAAGATCAGTTATACCTGCCAGTTTTTGTTCAATTAAATAATCGTTATCACTTAATGTACGAACTACTAAGCCATTCACATTATTATAAGTTTGGATGCCAATAGCCTGTTCGTTGCGAACTAAAATGTTTTTCGTGATCGCATCGTTACAACCTGTGCTGCTTGTGGCGATCAATTTAGCTACATAAGTTCCGATAGTTGTATAATTATAACTAGGCGAATTGCTTATCGAAGTTCCAACACCATCACCAAAATCCCAGAAATCATTAACTGAATTTGTAGAAGCATTCACGAAATTCACTAAACCATTCCAATTCAGATCTGTTGAATCTTCACTTGTAAATGCAGCGGTTGGAACAACAACAGGATTAAGTACAAATGTTGTTGTGTTATTATCGCAATTTCCCACTGTATTCACCTCAACATAATAAGTGCTTCCGCCCAGATTTTTTAATGTATCCGTTGTAACTTTTGCTAAACTGGTCTGGATGATGTTGCCAATTGAGTCGCGCCATGTGTAATTCCACGGACCGGCATTTGTTCCGACAGCAGTGATCTCTCCTGAACTTGGTTGCGCGCAACTTGGCTGACTTGTTGTACTATTAATATTAAGCGGATTCGCAGTAATGTTCACATCAAAACGCGCTACAGTAGTTGTATCTGCTAATGTAAACACGTAATCAGATGTTTTAAGATCAGTGGTAATCCCTGTGAACCTGTCATACAAATTGAAACAAGCGCCTGCAGGGAATGAACTAATGTTCTTAGCAGTGATCGTATAAGTTCCTGTATAACCTGTTTTAGTTTTTAAAGGCATTGAGAAATTTCCTGATACAGGATTGATACCATTCACCTGGAAGAGATTTGTTTTTTCAAGAGCGATAGTTGGCGCCTTAGGATCTTGCCCGCTCAATTTATATGCATCATAAGCCGGATCAAAAAAGTCCGTAGCGCCGCTTTGATAATACAGAACAGTTTCATCTTCATAGATTGCGTCAGATAAAGTTAAACGTACTAACGGAATACTGCTTGCGGGACCAACATAATTAGGATCTATTTTTAAGTATGTCGGATTACTGTTCACTTTATTTGATTCTTGCGCAATTAAATTTGTTGCAGTAGAACAATGCACATAAAAACCTTGTGACATCGGAATATTATCGCCTATACCTCCCGAACCAACTGCAGGGCTGCTTACATTATTGATATAAGTTGCATGAGCTCCTGCGCCACCGTTAAGATCAGCATTGAAAACGTAAATGGCATTATCAACGTTTGCATTTCCGTTCCGTAAAGCAGTCCAGCTGATCGGAGAAGGATAAGGATTGTGAATTAAATTCCATCCGTCTTCAGCAACCGAAGTATTATTTGTTTTTGAAAGCGGGATTGTATTGTTGAATTTCCTTACCGAACCGGTTACATCGAGGGTAATGTCTGTAGTTGTTAAAGACCCTGTTCCCAGGTACACCCAATAGCCCCTGTTAGGAATGATCGGATCGTTAATAGTACTCAATGGAATGTAAGATAGTACGTCATCATTTAAACCGGGTTGCGTTTCATCATAATGATAGATAGATAAAAATCCACTCGCTGACCCGTCAGGACAAGTAGGACAACTGATATAAATATCATCATCCCAGGCATTCAGGGTAAGTGCGCTTGATAATGGTGTTCCCATTAACGCCCATCCCGTAGTGCCACCGGGCGCGAACCGTTGTACTATTACGTTACCAATGATATTTCCTGTTCCTGCAATTGGCCCGATGCGCGCAGTGTTTGACGCATCAGAGATCATAGTGAACGATTGCGAGTTTGTACTTAGTGTTCCGTTACTAAGTGTAAGAGTGTTCAATAAATTTTCTGCGGCTGTTAAAGAAACGCCACCTGAAGTATTATTGATAGTTAAATTATAAAAATTAGTTACGGTTGTTCCGCCGATCTGTTGTGCTGAAGTTCCATTGAACAAGATCGTTCCGCTTTGCGTGGATATCGCACCGTTATTCGTAAAATTCTTTCCTACGGTCAACTGATGATTGCCTGTACTTACATTAACACTTGCTCCGGCATTGATCACAACATTTGAGTTTGATATGACTGCGCTGGAAAAAGATTTTACACCTGAACCGGAGAATGTAAGGTTATTGAAAGTTTCACCGCCGGTTCTTAAAATAGATTGAGCAATAGTAGAAGAGAAAGTTGTTGTCGCTGTTCCCGGGATCCAAGTTCCACCGGTGCGGGTCCAGTTACCGCCGAGCGTAATGTCTAAATTATTAGCATTAAGTGTTCCTGCAGTAATAAGTACATTTCTGAAAACATTTAGCGGGTTGGTCATCAGGGAAGCGGTCGCATTCGCGCTTCCTATTGTTAAATTTCCAACCTGCGCAATAGAATTAATTCTCATCGTTTGTCCCGCCGGCGTAGCTGTTGTTCCTATCTGCAAAGTTCCTCCTGTTACCGTGCCTAAAGTTCCTCCTGTATTTGTATAGCCCAGATCATTCAATCCAAGTAATCCGCCTTCACGGATTATATTTATTATTCCTCCGCTCATATTGAATGATGAGCCGGCAATTGTCATATTGAATGGGGCAGCAGTTGCGTTGGTAGATCCGATAATTGGAACATTTATTGTTCCGCCAGTCACGCTGAAAGTACTCGCAGCGCCCGTGGTATTATATTTTCCGGCAATATTTAAAACACCTGCCGACATACTTAATGTTCCACCTGTAGAAGTCAGATCTTCATCAGCTGCATTTCCGATATTTAATGTTCCATTTGCAATAGTAATGTTGCCATTCATTGTAGTAGTTGCAGAAGTGGTCAGAGCTGCCTGGGCAGAATTTAAAAATAATCTCCCGCTAGTTGGTATTGTAGCTGCGGCACTGAAACAAGCAACACTTAATGCGTTCGTAGTTGATAATTTAAAAGTTCCGTTGGTGATGGTTAAGAAACCATTTCCTGCTGCAAAATTACTTGCAGTGATCTCAACCGTATTAGTTATTACAGTTCCCATATTTACATGGATGTTATGGAAACGTGTTAAAGTTCCTGTTCCGCTCACAGTTTGATTTCCGTTCCTGGTAAAACGCACATTACAAAAACTATTATTGTCGGTCGCAAAATCAAGTTTGCCGTTATTAGTGATGTTACCTCCGCATATAAGGGTATGGGAAACGTTCGAGGAGGTTCTTACATCAAAAGACGCATTCGCATTAATAACAATATTATTAGTAACAGTTAAAGTTCTCGCAGTATTACTTCTGAATTGCAGGGTTGCTGCTGTCCCTGCGCCAACAGTCAAAGAATTACAAGCTGCATTTGCACTCCGGATACGAACATCCCTTCCGTTCGGAATTAAAACATTATCGGTAACGGTTGGAACACCCGCAGGGCTCCATGTACTTGCCAGGTCCCATCTGGCATTTGCAATCGCGGTTTTTGTAACCTGGCCAAAAATTGCGGTTGTCAGAACCAGAAAAGTATAGAGGGCGAAAAAAAGTATAAGATTCTTTTTTTTCATAGGGAATTTTTAAAATTTACTCCTGCCGGATCTAACCCGGATGATCAGGGCCGTCAAACAATCCGTTGAGAGTAAAACAACAATTATAAATATAGTATATTTTTTAAAATGGTAACTAACAGGTTGTCAGAATTAATCCGCTATTAGATGAACTTAATAAATAAAGAGATGGACGACCGTTTTTTGTCAGCGGATGCGTTTTTCAAAATGAGAAATAAAAAAGCCGGAACTTTTGATCCCGGCTCAAAATTAAAATGAACTTATAAATTAATTCTCAGGTTGAGTCTCAGTAGTTTCTTTTTTACCTTTAGCTTCCGCTACTACTATAGTTCTTTCCTGGTGATTGGTTCCGTTCAATGCATTGATTGCAGCGTTTCCTTCAGTGTCATTTGGCATTTCAACAAAACCATAACCTTTACTGCGACGAGTTTCTTTGTCTTTAATGATGCGAACATTAGAAACTTCTCCATACTGTTGGAACAATTCTTTAAGTGATTGTTCTCTAACTTTAAAACTGATGTTGCTTACAAAAATATTCATAGATTCAAACTGTTAATATCTTTAGTAAAAATATAACAATTTTTTCAATCTGCAAATTTTTTGCGTTGGTCGCCTAAAATAGCCGTTTAGAAGATTTTAGCCTCCATGCTGATCTCAATATTGGCATCTTTTGGCAGCCTTTGAGCCTGAATGGTTGCCCTTGCGGGGAAGTCCTTTTTGAAGTATGAACTATACACTTCATTTACCTGAACGAAGTTGTTAATGTCGTTCAAAAAGATGGTAGTTTTTACTACATGGTCGAAGGTTAAACCGGCAGCCTTAAGAATAGCACCGATATACTCCATAACGATCTTGGTTTCTTCTTTAATATTTGTTTTTATGAGTTGTTTCGAATTCAGGTCCATAGCAAGGGTTCCTGAGATATAAACCGAATCTCCTACTATAACTGCCTGATTATAAGGGCCAATTGGTGCCGGAGCGTTAGGTGTATTGATTATCTTTTTCATAAAAAATGTATTAATACTCAGCAAATATAATAAAAAAGCCCTCCGCCGTTGGCGGAAGGCTCTATAAGTTTTAACAAGCGGTTAATCGCGGTTATTTCCCAGGTATTTCATGATGAAAAATATCAGGGTTGTAATAGAAGCCAGAGCCCCTACAAAGTAGGTGTAAGCTGCCCATTTCAGGGCGTCTTTTGCCTCTTCATGTTCGTGATCGAAGGTCAATCTTGAGCTGTTCAACCATGCTAAAGCCCTTTGGCTGGCATCCACCTCCACAGGTAAAGTGATCACACTAAAAAGAGTGATAATGCCCTGGAGAACTATGAAAGTAAGGAGTAAACCGTTAGCCATGCTTGGCATCATGCCGCCTAAGAACAACATTCCTATTGATAAAAAGTTCATCAAATTAGAACTGATCTGCACCGCCGGCACCATTTTACTTCTCATTTGCAACCATGAATAAGCAGTCGCGTGTTGAACAGCGTGGCCGCATTCGTGCGCAGAAACTGCAGCAGCAGCAACGTGGCGTCCGTGATAAACATCATTACTTAAATTCACAGTTTTGGTTGCGGGATTGTAATGATCGGTCAGTTGTCCTTCAACAGAAACAACTTTCACATCGTAAATTCCTGAATCGCGTAACATTTTTTCTGCGATCTCCTTGCCGCTTAAACCGCTCGACAATCTTTCCTGCGAGTATTTGGCGAATTTGGATTTCAACCTCGAACTCACCGCTAAGCCGATAAGCATAAATACTATGCCTATCACTAATAAAATTGGATCAAACATTTTCTTCTCTCTTTCTTTTTAGTTCTTGTTAAACAATTTGTGTTCCATTGCTTAATTCATGACAAAATTACAACTCCTGACGTAATGTTCTAGCCAAAGCCCGTTAAATATTGGCAGATTGCCATAGTTTACTAACATAAATTAACAAAGCGCTATTAGTAATTAAATTAGTTAACAACAGGAAAAGACATTATACAAGCTAGCTTTATAGTTTGGAGAAAACTATGCAAAGACCATTGATATTTGTTACGAATGATGACGGGATAACCGCACCGGGAATTTTATTTTTAGTTTCCGTGGCAAAACAATTTGGTGACGTAGCAGTTATCGCACCTGATAAACCGCAATCAGGAATGGGACATGCGATCACTATCAATTCAACTTTGCGTATCAATAAAAGTAATTTTCATGATGTGCTGATCGAATACGCTTGCAGCGGAACGCCTGTTGATTGTGTGAAAATGGCAGTGAATAAAATTCTTCCACGTAAAGCTGATCTTGTTTTGTCGGGAATAAATCATGGCAGCAATAGTTCAATCAATGTAATTTATTCCGGAACTATGTCGGCCGCGATCGAAGGTGCACTTGAAAGCACACCGGCCATTGGTTTTTCGTTGTGTGATTATGGAATAGACGCGGATTTCTCTCAAGCCAGGAAAGAAATAGAAAAAATTATTGCAGAAACTTTGAAAAACAAATTACCAAACGGCGTTTGTCTGAATGTAAATATTCCTAAACTAAAAGCAGATGAGTTGAAAGGCATAAAAGTGTGCAGGCAAGCCACTGCGAATTGGGTAGAAGAATTCGAAGAACGTAAAGATCCGTATGGCCGTCCGTACTATTGGTTAACCGGTAAGTTCGTGAACTTCGAACCGGAATCAACCGATACAGATGAGTGGGCATTAGCCAATGGATTCATCTCAGTGGTGCCGACACAATGTGATCTTACTTCGCATAAAAATATTGAACCCTTAAAAAAATTATTACAATGAGTTGGTACGAAAGATTAGATAGTTTTTGGAAAGGCTTAGCGATCGGGATATTTTTTCCGATGCTTTGTTTCTTTTGTTATTGGTTGTTCCTGCACAGCTACATGAGTTTTCCCGGAAGGTTCATTAAGTATTTAATATTCGGACAAATGCTCAGCAGCGTGATAAAAGTTTGTGCATTGGGCAACCTGCTGATCTTTTATTTTTTCCTGAACAAGCATATGAACAAAGCCACAAAGGGAGTTATACTGAGCGTTTTGCTATATGTGGGATTGGTTTTTTACGTCATGTATTTTCACGAAGGGGGTATATAGTTTGAAGTATTACATTATAGCCGGTGAGCCTTCGGGCGATTTACACGCTTCAAATTTTATGAAGGAGCTGAATCTGCTGGATAAGGACGCGGACTATAAATTCCTTGGCGGTGATCTGATGAATAAAGTGGCGAATAAAAAGCCTACGATCCACATTGAAAAAATGGCATTTATGGGATTTGTGGATGTAGCGAAAAATTTAGGCAAGATCAAAACCAATTTCAAAATTGTAAAACAGGATATTCTCGATTACAAACCGGATGTCGTGATCCTTGTTGATTATCCCGGGTTCAATTTGCGAATGGCGAAATGGGCGAAAGAGAATGGATTTAAAGTGTTCTACTATATTTCTCCAACCGTGTGGGCATGGAAAGAAGGACGGGTGAAAATAATCAAAGAGTATGTTGATTCAATGTTCGTGATCCTACCCTTCGAACCGCCGTTCTATGAAAAGTATGATTGCAAAGCGGAATTCGTTGGCCATCCTTTATTAGATGCGATCGAAGAACGAAAGAAAACATTGTTGAGCAAAGAAGAATTTATAAAACAAAATAAACTCTCTGATAAACCTCTGATCGCTGTTCTCCCGGGAAGCCGCAGACAGGAATTAGACAGAATGTTCGATATCATGTTACAGTTCAAAGACCGCTTTAAAGATTATGAATTTGTAATTGGTGGCACGAGTAATATTCCGAAGGAAATGTATACCAAAGCAACCGATAAAGGATTTAAAGTGGTTTACGATCAGACTTACGAACTCATGCAATATTCAAGGGCCGGCGTAATAAAATCAGGCACATCAACTTTAGAAGCAGCTTTGTTCGAATTACCTGAAGTAGTTTGTTACCGTGCCGGTGCTTTATCGTTATGGATAGCAAGACAAGTGGTGAACAAAGACTTAAAATATATTTCATTGGTGAATTTAATTATGGACCGCGAGATAGTGAAAGAATTGATCCAGCAGGATATGACGGTGGAGAATATTTCTAATGAGTTAAATAAATTGCTCAATGATGAAACGCACCGTAACAACATCATTAAAGACTATAAAGAATTAAAAACAAAATTAGGAGGGGTTGGGGCTTCCAAAAGGATCGCCACTTCCATGTACGAACATTTAAAGAATTAAGAATGAAAAATTATGAATTAAGAATGAAAAAAGTTGTTCCGGTGATATTTTGTTTTATTGGAGCATTAGCATTCGGGCAGGATATTGTTTATATCAAAACATTCGCGCACCTGAAAATTGAAGCAGTAACTTTTTCGGTAGAGAAATCTACTTTCACTGTGTTTGGTGACGAAAAACCAATTCTAAAAAATAATAACAACACTATATTAAAACTAACTTGTATCAACGACAGTGTTGAAGTAAAATCATTTGAAACAGTTTATGGGAAATTTAAAACGGTCCGTTTGGCAGATGATGCAACCGGCGGTGAAATGAAACTGAAATTGATAAGTCCCGACAGGAAACAACGCGTTTACCCGGATAATTATATTGTAAGTACAGAAGCAGGACATCTGAAACTACTGAATGAAGTGAAATTGGATAATTACATTGCCGGTGTTGTTGAAGCTGAATCAGGAACCAGATCAACTCCTGAATTTTATAAAGTGCAGGCTATTTTAGCAAGAACATTTGCTTTGGCTCACATTAATAAGCATTTGGCAGAAGGATTTTCTTTATGCGACCAGGTGCATTGCCAGGCTTACTATGGCAAACCGCGTTTTGAAGGCATTACCGAAATGGTGTTGGATACCAAAGGAAAAGTTGTTGTAGATGAGAATTTAAATTTAATTGTAGCGGCGTTTCACAGTAACAGTGGCGGACAAACAGCCAACTCGGAAGATGTTTGGGGTACGCGTACATCTTATTTGCGGAGTGTGAACGATACCTTCAGTACAAGAATGCCAAATTACAAATGGGAACGTAAAATGGCCATTGATGATTGGTTAAGTTATTTAAAACTGAAACATAAATATCCTATCGATGAACCGAATGCAAAAGAACTGGCTCTTAATTTCAAACAGGATTCGAGGAAGATTTATTTAGAAGCAAGTAACGTAAAAGTACCTCTGAAAAACGTTCGCCAGGACCTGCAATTAAAATCAACTTACTTTAATATTTATAAAGACGGAGATTCTGTTGTGTTTGAAGGAAAGGGATATGGCCACAGTTTAGGAATGTCGCAGGAAGGTGCGATGCGTATGACGAAATTAGGATATTCTTATAATGATGTACTGAATTTTTATTACCGCAACATCCAGATCATTGATATGAGGAAGTTGTCATTCTTCAGGGACGAGTAGGGTTAAAAGTCAAAAGAAGCTCTATCGTTTTTCCTGTATAACCAAGGAATCGGTCACATAAAGTAATTTAACGATACGCATATTCTTTTTTATCGGATCACGGATGATGAATGAATTTAAGCGCTGGTTCGTTTTTTCAGTCACATAACTTATTTCTTTTAATTCAACATCATTCTTGTATTGCTTCTCGGTATAGATACAATTCATGTTATCCCGCTCGTAAGTATTCTTTAAAACCACATCACCATTGGCATTTCCTTTAAAAGTGGCGCTGGTCAAATGGCCTTTATCGTATGTGTAAGTAGTATTCTGAATGATCCAGGTAACTGTATAACTTTCGTTCTTCGAAACAACATTGCCGGTAGAATCTAAATTCACAATAATTTCTTTATAGGGCCTGTTCTCGCTGTTCAGGCATATTTGTTTGTATTGGCGGGGATGAATATCCAGGTACTGAAAACTGTCCTCACTGATAACGACCTGTGTTCCTAAAATAAAATTCACTTTATCGCTGCTTAAATTAGTTTCTTTCAAACGACGTTCTTTTGTGACACGATGTTTCGAGTCGTAACTATAATAACGGCTTTCATAATACGAACCGTCGTTATAGCGTTTTAAAATAAGATCGGTGTTCTTATAAAAATAAACTGTTGAGATCGTATCATAAACATATTCATTCTTAAAATACACCGAACCATTACTGATCAAACGCCTTTTTCTGTAAACCGGTTGGGAATGGTATTCTTTTTCTATTGTTTTGATAATATTCGTATAGTAGAAACGCTTCAATAATCCGGTAGAGTCAAATTCGTAATAATGCATCAGGTTCCTGTCAACCGGCGCTTCAAAGTCCTTTTTGTCTATAATATCAAAAGTGATGGATTTTATTCGTTGTTGTTTAATGAAAGGGGTATTGAATTCCAGTAAAGGCTCGAAGGCTGAACTAGGCGTTGGCTTCAGTGTCTGACCCTGTGAAACAGCGAAAGAGAGGAAAAGGACTATGCTAAGAAGATGTTTCAAGTTGCTTTAGTGCTTCTTTTACCTCTGAAACAGGAAGTAAACAGGCTTTGTTCTTACAAACGTAAATGAGGGTTTTTCCCTCTACAAAGCGTTCCTTCATGATATCCAGTTCAGAGCCGGAAGCTGCTACTACAAAAATCGTGTTTGGAATGTAGTGATTCCAAAGGTCTGAAAGTTTTTCATCAACAGCTTTACCAACAATGCATACCTCGTAATAATTGTTAAGGAGATAGCTGTAAAGAGATGCCCAATTGCTGTATCCCGAGCCATAACCAACAATTTCCTCAGTGAAACGCCCCAGCATTTTAACAGATCTTTCCTCGTAATCGCTATTGTTAAAATATTTCCCAAGTTTGAAGAGATTAATAGCCATTTGTGAATTGGAGGCAGGGATCACATTATCGCTTGTTTCAGTGGTACGTAAAATGAGTTTATTCGAAAGGTCGGTATAAAAGAATAAACCGCTTTCCGGGTTATAAAAATTCTTTATAGCGTAGTCACAAAGATCTTTGCTGAGGTTAAGCCATTTTTCATCCCGGGAAATAATATAAATGTGAATGAAAGCATCAATGGTAAAGGCATAATCATCTAAAAAGCCATTTATTTTTGCTTTTCCGTTCTTGTAGGTCCTGAACATGGAAAGATCTTTCTTTATCATTTTTTGTTCAAGGAACTCAGCATTTTTGAGGGCAATTGTTTTGTAATTAGAATTTTTGAAAGTCAGGTAAGCTTCTGCATAAGCCTTACACATTAATGCATTCCAGCAGGTAAGAATTTTGTCATCGAGTCCGGGTTTGATTCGTTTTTCTCTTTCCTTTAATAAAATTGTTTTACAACGGGAGATCAGCACATTTAATTCTTCCGACGTTATCTGATGTTTTAATAAGATCTCACTTACATTTTCATTGCGGACTAAAATGTAATTCTCATGTTCCCAATAACCGATGTCATTTATTCCGTAATAGTCAGAAAATATATTGAAATCTTTCCCTAATAAATTCTCTAATTCTTCTTCAGTCCATACATAATATTTTCCTTCTTCGCCTTCACTGTCTGCATCAAGTGCACTGAAAAATCCGTTTTCTTTGCTCAACCATTCTTTTTCTACAAAAGATAAAGTTTCTTCTACAATTTGTTGATACAATTCGTTTTTGGTCAAACGGTATGCTTCACAATAAAGTGTTACCAATTGAGCATTATCGTAAAGCATTTTTTCGAAGTGTGGAACTTTCCATTCAATATCTACGCTGTATCTTGCAAATCCTCCTCCTAACTGATCGTAAATGCCACCGCATGCCATTTTGTTCAGCGTCAATACTACATGTTTTAGTAATTTTTGATCATTTGTCTGATGTGCGTACTTCAGTAAAAAACTATAATTATTCGGCAAAGGAAATTTCGGTGCCTTTTTCGGGCCGCCCAACTCATTATCAAAACGCTTTTCCCAATTCTGAATACATTTTTCTAAAACCTCTTTATGAAAAGGCTTTGTTTCAAATTGCTTTGTATTGATCAGTTCTGTCTGGTGAAGACCGTTAGTTAATTCAGTTGCATATTGCATTACTTTTTCGGGATTCTCTTCAAACAATCCTGAAAGGTTCAGCAGAATATTTATCCATTGTTCTTTCCTGAAATAAGTTCCTCCATATATCGGCCGTCCATCAGGTAAAGCAAAACAATTCAAAGGCCAGCCGCCTTGTCCGCTCATTAATTGAACAGCTGTCATGTATAATGTATCAACATCCGGTCTTTCTTCCCTGTCAACTTTAATGCAGATAAAATGTTTGTTCATGATCTCCGCCACCTTTTCATCCTCGAAGCTTTCGTGTTCCATTACGTGGCACCAATGGCAGGCGCTGTAACCGACACTTACCAGGATCAATTTATTTTCTTTTTTCGCTTTTTCAAGAACAGATTCATTCCACGCTACCCAATTCACGGGGTTATGCGCGTGTTGTAATAAATACGGACTGCTTTCGCGGATCAGCTCATTGGTATACATACCGTAAAAGTATGATTAAATTCCTTTAAGATAATTTTTTCATGTCATTTAATGAACGAACTGTCAATAAATTAGATCTTACAAAAGTAATTTGGGTGTTGTAATAAAAAGTAAAATCGATTTTAATTTCGTTGGATAGGCCTCTACTTTTGTGATCTGTGTCAACAAAAGCTTACATAGCATCTACCGGAAGTTATTTACCTGACTATGTTTTAACAAATGTAGAAATTGCAACATTGGTAGATACAAGCGATGAATGGATCCTTGGACGGTGCGGCGTTAAAGAGAGAAGAATCCTGAAAGACAAGGATAAGGCTTCAGCTTACATGGCTAAAATGGCTGCCGAAAAAGCTATTCACAAAGCTGGTGTAAATGTTAATGAAATTGATGTTGTGATCGTTTCAACAGCTACACCTGAACATCAGTTCCCTGCCACTTCAGGAATTGTTGCAGAAATGCTGGGAATAAAAAATGCCTGGTGTTTTGATTGTATGGCGGCATGTTCAGGTTTTTTATTTGCATTAAATACAGGTGCCAAACTAATCGAATCGGGGTCTTACAAAACTATTTTATTGATAGGATCCGACAAAATGTCGAGCATAATGGATTTTACAAACAGGAATACATGTGTTTTGTTTGGTGATGGGGCAGGAGCTGTGATCCTACGATCTACCAACTCGGAAAACGGAATTCAAAAGAGTGTTTTAAGGACCGATGGCAGCGGATACCTGAATTTATTTCAGAAGGCCGGCGGAAGTTTATTTCCGGCAACCATTGAATCCGTACAAAACAAAGAACATACCATAAGTATGAGCGGGCAAACTGTTTTTAAAACGGCGGTAACAAAAATATCTGAAAGTTGTTTGGAATTGCTGGAACAAAGCAAACTGTCGAAAGCAGAAATTGATTATCTGATTCCCCACCAGGCAAATAAACGGATCATTACAGCAGTTGCTGAATTACTGGAATTACCCGAAGAGAAAGTGTCGGTGAATATTGATAAATATGGTAATACAACCTGTGCTAGTATTCCGATATGCCTGGATGAATGGAGCGGTAAATTTAAGAACGGGGATAATATTATCATTTGTGCTTTCGGTGCGGGGTTTTCGTGGGGCTCATTACATCTGAAATGGCACCATCCTGATTAAGAAAAATTGGTTAACTTTAAATGTGTCAAACAGCGATCCTTTATACCAGCTTATCAAATCCTTAAGTAAGAGTGAAAAGCGAAATTTCAAGCTTTATGTGAACCGCATTCAAAGCAACGAGGAGAGTAAATTCATGATGCTGTTCGATGTGATGGATAAGCTGAATGAATATAGCGAGGATAAAATACTTCAGAAGGCCAACGATATTTCAAAAACACAATTATCGAATTTAAAGGCGCATTTATACAAGCAGATCCTGATGAGTTTGAGGCTGAACGCTTCTAACCAGGATCTTGATATTTATTTGCGTGAACAGATCGATTACGCGAAACTGCTGTATAACAAAGGGCTTTATAATCAAAGTTTGAAAATGCTGGACAAAGCAAAAGCCAGTGCTTCAGAATTTGAAAAGAACGCGATCTTACTGGAGATACTGGATTTTGAAAAGCATATTGAGAGCCAATACATAACACGCAGTATGGATTCTACCGCTGAAGAGATCACCAGCAGATCGTCGCTGCTGAGCAAGAAAATAAGCGGCACCAATAGTTTTTCGAATTTAGGGATCCGTTTGTATGGTTTGTATTTACGTACGAGTCATGTTCGTAACGAAAAAGATTTTCTGTTCGTGTCAGAATTTTTCAAATCAAATCTCCCGCCGTATAATATTGATGAACTTAGTTTCTTTGAGAAGTTGTATTTGTATCAATCTTATGTTTGGTATAACTACATAGTCCAGGATTTTCTGACCTGTTACAAGTACGCGAGCCGGTGGGTGGATCTTTTCGAGGAGAATGCGCATTTGATCCCTGTTTACGCCGATCTGTACCTGAAAGGACTTCACAACTTAATGGCAGCATTGTTTTTCATCAACCACCGTCAGAAGTTCACGGAAGTCTTACAAAAGCTGGAGAAACTGGGAACAGAAGAATTCATTTTGAGTAACGAGAACAACTCGGTGCTTTTGTTCCAGTACCGTTATATCAATCGCATCAATTTCCATTTTATGAACGGGACGTTTTCGGAAGGGTTGTACCTGGTAAAAAAAATTGAAGACGGGATCGCGCGATATGAAAAGAAGGTGGACGATAACAGGGTTTTGAACTTTTATTATAAGATCGGTTGTTTATATTTCGGAAGTGGTGACAATAAAATGGCGATCAGGTATCTGACAAAGGTCATTAATCATTCGTCGCAGATCAGGAGCGACATTCATGGTTTTTCGCATATTTTAAACCTGATCTCACATTATGAACTAGGAAATACAGAAATGGTGCAGTACCAGATCCGTTCGGTGTTCCGTTTCTTATCCAAACTGGAAGAAATGAACCAGGTGCAGCAGCATATTTTAAACTTCTTGCGTAAAGTACCAACGATGGATACAATTAGTGTGAAAAAGGAATTCATCAAACTCCGAAGCAGCCTTATCAAATTGCAACAGGATCCGTACGAGAAAAGAGCATTCTTATACCTCGATATCATTGCATGGCTTACCTGTAAGATCGAGAACCGCAGTATCCAGGATGTTATGCGTGAAAAGGCGCTTAACAAGGCCAAAATCATACACGAGTAATTATACCAATGCGCAATATCTATGGTCTGATTTTCGGATGGCCGGTATTGCGAGAAAACCGGTTTGTTTAATAGATTGGACTGTTTTCGATCAGGAATTGGTAAGAAATAAATGACATTCGGTTCTTAAAAGTGCTGAATGGAAGCGGCCATTGACCATAAGTTCCTAAATTTGTCAGGAATTTAGTTGAATTATGAAGAAAATCTATTGGATAATCGGTATAGGCATCGGCCTTATTTTATTGGTTGTTGTTATAAAAGCCCTTCAGGGAAGTAAACCCACTGAAGTAATTACCGAAAAAGTAATGAAACGTACGATTGTAGAAACTGTTTCAGCGAACGGAAAAGTGCAGCCTGAAACAGAATTAAAAATTACTTCTGATGTGAGCGGTGAGATTGTTGAGATGTTAGTGAAAGAAGGCGACCAGGTTAAAAAAGGAGATCTGTTATGCCGTATAAAACCTGATCTGTACCAAAGCGCTATTGAACGTGTGGATGCAACGGTTAACAGCAGTAAAGCAAATCTGAAAACCACTATTGCCCAATTAGAGCAAGCGAAAGCAAGTTTAGCGAACGCAGATGCATCTTATGCAAGAAGTAAAAAATTATTTGACCAGAATGTTATTTCGCAACAGGAATTCGACGCTTCAAAGGCAAATTATGAAGCCGCAAAAGCAAATGTTGACGGAATTGTGGAAAGTATTAAAGCTTCAGAATATAATGTGAAAAGCGTTGAGGCTTCATTAAAAGAAGCAAGTACTAATTTGGATAAAACGTATATCTATGCACCGGTTGACGGAACTGTTTCGAAACTGAATGTTGAAAAAGGTGAGCGCGTGGTTGGTGTTATGGGATTACAGGGAACTGAGATTTTACGTCTTGCTAACTTAAATGAAATGGAAGTTAGTATTGAAGTAAATGAGAATGATATTATCCGTGTTTCAAAAAATGATACAGCATTAATTGAAGTGGATGCTTATCTGGATAAAAAATTCAGGGGAATTGTTACTGAAATAGCAAACTCTGCAACTTCATTAGGTATAACAGCAGACCAGGTAACTAACTTTGTGGTTAAAGTAAGGATACTGAGAGAATCTTATGTCGATCTCGTTTCGGGTGCTAACATGTCTCCGTTTCGCCCCGGCATGAGTGCAAGTGTTGATATTCAAACGAAGCGCGTGTCAGGTGTTCTTTCTGTTCCGATTATGGCGGTAACTACCCGTATCATGGATTCCACGAAAGTGAAAAAGAATGATGATGGTGAAGAATGGGAAACAAGAGCAACTAACGAAGAAGAAGAAAAAGCAAAGAACAAAGAAAAGGATAAAGAAAAATTGAAAGAATACGTATTCACTATTAAAGACGGGAAAGCTGTGATGGTAGAAGTGAAAACAGGCATCCAGGATAATGATTATATAGAAATTTCTAATGGCGTTAGTGATGGAGTTGAAGTGATAACCGGTCCGTACAGCGCAGTTGCACGAACTTTGCGTAAAGGCACTAAAGTAAAAGTGGTGGATAAAGATGAGTTATTCTCGACAACCGAAAAATAATTGTCTTTAATTCTAAATATTGAAACATCAACTACGCTTTGCTCGGTATCATTAGCAAAAGAAGGAAAACTTATTGCATCAAAAGAAGTAAATGAAGGTTATACCCATGCTGAGAATCTCCATGTTTTTATTGAAGAAGTTATTGCAAAAGCAGGATCTACAGTAAAAGACCTGAATGTTATTGCGGTGGGAAGTGGCCCTGGTTCTTATACAGGTTTACGTATTGGTGTTTCCGCTGCAAAAGGCTTAGCTTATGCTTTACAGATCCCTCTGATCGCTGTAAATACTTTACAAACAATGACAGCGATGGCGATCCTTCAAAACAAAGCAGATGTGTTGTTTTGTCCGATGTTAGATGCAAGGCGGATGGAGGTTTACACTGCTATTTTTGATAGAAGCCTTAATACAGTTAAAGCAACTTCAGCACAGATCCTTTCAGAAGGAGAACTTAATTTTTTTGATACAGGAAAACCAATTTGTTTTTTTGGTGATGGGATGCCGAAATGTAAAGAGCTTTTAAAAAGCATTCAGCAGGCTTCATTTATTGATAACATCGTGCCTTCAGCTGCAGCCCTGGCAGAGATCTCTTATCAAAAGTTTAAGAAGGAACAATTTGAAGATGTGGCCTATTTTGAACCTTTTTACCTGAAAGATTTCCTGGTAAATTCGAAAACTACAAAATAATTGTTGGTAAGTTAGTGTAAATCTGTGTTCCCGATAGCTAACGGGACTGTGGCTAAATTTTTATCTTGCATACGCATGCAGGGTAAATTATATATAGTACCGACGCCAATTGGTAATTTAGAAGACATTACCCTTCGCGCGCTCTCTGTTTTAAAGCAGGCGGATCTTATTTTAGCAGAAGACACCCGTAATTCGATTTTCCTGTTAAAACATTTTCAGATCGATAAGCCGTTAAGATCCTATCATATGCATAACGAACATAAAACGGTTCAGGATATAGTTGAGCAGATAAGTTCAGGAAAAACAATTGCTTTGATTAGTGATGCCGGTACGCCGGGAATTTCAGATCCGGGTTTTTTGTTAGTACGTGAAGCTTTGAAAAATAATATTCCTGTAGAAACGCTTCCGGGTGCAACAGCATTTGTTCCTGCTTTAGTGAATAGTGGTTTGCCTTGTGATAGTTTTGTTTTCATAGGTTTCCTCCCGCAAAAAAAAGGCAGGCTCACAAAATTAAATTCGTTGCACGAAGAAGAAAGGACAATGGTATTTTACGAATCACCATTCCGTTTAATAAAAGCACTGGAAGAGTTCAAAGAGCATTTCGGTGAAGGACGTTTGGTGTCTGTTTCCCGGGAGTTGACAAAATTACATGAGGAAAATTATAGGGGTACAATTGCTGAAGCATTGGCACATTTTAATTCAAAGCCTGTTAAAGGTGAAATAGTAATCGTTTTACAAGGAAAAGATCAATGAGTCCGAAAAAAGATCTGGGTGCTCCTCCCGGCACTATTACATACACTGGTGATAATAAAGGTGATCGAATTAAGATCACATTAATAGAGTATAACGAAACCGAATTCTTCGAGCAGGATTTTTACGATCTCTCTCAGTGTATTTCCAGCATGAAACCAAACCTGGTGAAATGGATAAATGTAGAGGGAGTTCACAAAACAGAAATGCTGGAGAAGATCGGTAAACTTTATGATATCCATCCCTTAACTCTTGAAGATATTGCTCACGTTGATCAGCGACCGAAATTTGAGGATTACGATAATTACGTTGTCGCTATAATGAAAATGATAAACTTCACTGATAAGGTGGAAGCAGAACAGTTATCAATTGTCTTATTTGAAAACATGGTGATCTCTTTCCAGGAACCGTTTGGCGGAGATGCGTTTGATATTATAAGAACGCGTTTACGCCAGGCCAAAGGACGGATCCGGAAATGCGGCGCAGATTACCTGGCGTATGCATTAATGGATGCAGTTGTGGATTGTTATTTCCATGTTATTGAAAAGATAGGTGATATTGTTGAAGATATAGAAGAAGAAATAATTGCAAATACAGATGCAAAATCGCTGTTGCAATTATATAACCTGAAACGTGAAATGATCGGTCTTCGGAAACAAGTATGGCCGATGCGCGACATGATCAGCAACATGGTGCGTTCTGAAACGAAATTAATTAATCCAAGTACGGATATTTACTTGCGTGATCTCCAGGATCACGTTATAAGAATAATTGATACAGTAGAAACATACCGCGATCTTTTATCAGGTGTGATGGATATTTATTTAAGTACCAATGCCAATAAAATGAACGAGGTTATGAAGGTATTAACCATCATGTCCTCTATTTTTATTCCTGTTACTTTCGTTGCCGGTGTGTATGGAATGAATTTTGATTACATGCCTGAATTACATTCGCCATACGGTTATGCCATTACCTGGGGGGTGATGCTGTCAATAATGATCGGCCTGGTTATCTATTTCAAAAAGAAGAAATGGATGTAAGACTTTTCTGATACAGTTTTTCTAATCTTGAGGTTAAATAATTTATTTTGAAAGGTTTGGCAAGATACTGTGCGCTTCCAAGATCATAACCCATTTCATGGAGTTCTTTTTCCGGTAAATATGACATTAAAATTATTGGAATTCCCAAAGTGCCGATCTGGGAATTTATCAAAGCCATAAATTCCAAACCATTCATCTCGGGCATTATTACATCTAATAAGATCAGATCAGGTTTCGAGAATGTTAATTTAAAATGCGCATCATGAACATTACTTGAAGTAGTAACTTTATATCCTCCCAATTCAAGTTTTTTCCTGATGGCTGATAAAAGAAATTCATCGTCATCAACAACCAAAACATGCGATATGTGATCTTTAAGTGACATAAGTGTAATGTTCTTCCTGAGTTATTACCGGTGCATTATTTTCAAAGCGGATCAACCCGATGTATCTTTTAACGGCATCAATGGCTTCCGAATTTTTTCTATATAATGATCTTATTCTGTCTTCAATGGTTTTATGTTTTTCTTTCTCCAACGCATGCTGATCGATATATTTTAAAGAATTTGCCAATTCATTCAGGCCCATAACACAATAGGTGGGGATATGTTTATGCGCAAGTGCTTTAAGTTCGGCCCAGTTATTTTCTTTTATACAGCTCCTCATTTTTTTGTTACACTTTTTTGCAGCGGCAATAAATAGCCTCAACATTTTTAATGTAAATGCTTTATCATTTCTTCTGATTTTGTTCAACTCTTTAGTTGAATCAAAAGAAATTTGATCGGGCGCGGATATCTCTTGTTTATTTTTCATAGCCTACATTGTTCTTAGTAACTATCTATAAGAAAATATTGTACCAAAAAAACAAACAAATAAAATGAACCATAGAAATGTATCAATCAATCCGTTACATAATTCGAAAGATATGCTGATCTGTTTTCCCCTCTCATAATGATAAAAAGAATCTCTCTAATAGAAACTTTATACCTCAAAATGCAGTAAAAAATTCTCAATTCTGGAAAATTGCTTTTGAAATTAATGACAATTAGTTGATATGTAATAATTTGATTTATGGCACAAGCATTGTTTAAATAACACGAAAGAACTTTGTTAAAACTAATAACCGAGTTATGAACCCGACCGTGAAAAAAACAAAACGAACAACTAAAAAGCCGGTTGCGGAACAAAAGAAAATTGAGGTCCGGAATTTGACCCTCAATGATTATTTAGGATTACGCGATTCGATGACAGAAGCCTATAGGAATTGGCATGGTTCTGTATGGAATCAGAGTCATATTGAGTTGCTTTTGAAATTATTCCCCGAAGGACAATTTGTTGTTCTTTTTAACGACAGGGTAGTTGGTGTTGCCTTATCTATAATTGTTAATTATGATCTGTTCGGCGATGATCATACTTACAAACAGATCACAGGAGATTATACATTCAATACACACAAACCTTCAGGGGATGTGTTATATGGGATAGAGATATTTGTTCATCCCGATTACAGGGGATTAAGATTAGCACGCCGGTTATATGACGCGCGCAAAGAACTTTGCGAACGTTTGAATTTGAAAGCGATCATTTTCGGAGGGCGAATACCAAATTATAAGGAGTACGCTTCCGAAATGAGTCCTAAAGAATATATTGATAAAGTAAGGTCGAAAGAAATTCACGACCAGGTATTGTCATTCCAGTTATCGAATCAATTTCACGTAAAAAAATTATTGACCAATTATATGCCGGGTGACGAGGAATCGAAAGCCTGTGCTACATTGATGGAGTGGAATAACGTTCTTTACGTCCGCCAATCAAAATTTGAGAAACACCGTAAGGTTATTTCAAGGATCGGATTGGTGCAATGGGAAATGCGGCCGTTCAACAATTTTGAAGCATTATGTGAACAGATCGAATTCTTCGTGGATACTGTTGCAGGATATCATTCTGATTTCGTGTTGTTCCCCGAACTTTTCAACGCCCCTTTAATGGCCGACTTCAACCATAAAACAGAAGCAGAGGCTATAAGAAGTCTCGCCGAATTTACAGAACCTTTAAGGGATAAATTCATTGATTATGCGATTGCTTATAATGTGAATATCATTACAGGAAGTATGCCTTTTATTAAAGGCGGTAAATTATATAACGTCGGTTACTTATGCAGGCGTGACGGATCCATTGAGCGGTACTCAAAGATACATGTCACGCCGAATGAAGTAAGTGAATGGGGAATAGTTGGTGGGAACAGGATCAGGGTTTATGATACAGATGCCGGTAAGATTGGAATTTTAGTTTGTTATGATGTGGAGTTCCCGGAATTATCCCGCTTACTTGCATTGAACGGTATGGAGATCTTATTTGTTCCTTTTCTCACCGATACTCAAAACTCTTTTACGCGCGTTAAAACATGTGCGCAGGCAAGGGCGATCGAGAATGAATGTTATGTTGCAATTGCAGGTGGTGTAGGTAATCTTCCGAAAGTACATAACATGGACATCCAGTACGCGCAATCCGGAGTGTATACACCTTCCGATTTTTCGTTCCCAACTAACGGTATTAAAGCAGAGGCAACTCCGAATACTGAAACGGTATTGATCGTAGACGTTGACCTGGATCTTATTAAAAAATTAAGATTAACAGGAAGCGTCCGTAATATCCTTGACAGAAGGAGTGACCTATATGAGCTGAAGCAACTCAAACCGAATGGCAGATTGGAAGTATTGAAAGAACATGCGAAAACTAATTACGTATTCAATTTTTTGAACCCTGATATTTTGAAGGATTAATAACATTTAAAATTGTTTATTATGGAAACGATTCTTGTACCTACCGATTTTTCTGAAGCAGCTGATAATGCTGTGAAGTACGCCGTTGGTCTTGCGAAGTATTTCGACGCAAAGATCGTTTTGTTAAATGCATTCTCTGTGCCGTATGTCATGTATGAGCCCGCTTTCCAACCTGATCTTATCCCTGTGTTTTACGAAGCAAGTAAAGAAAGGCTTGGTGAGGTCAGGGACAAGATCAGGAGTATGACAAATAACAGGATGAAAGTGGAGTGCATCAGTGAATGTAATACAGCTTTTGAGGCGATTGCTTCTACTGTTGCTGAAAAGGATATTGACCTTATCGTAATGGGTATTGTAGGAGAGGCGGGTAATTTTAAAGAACGTTTCATAGGAAGTACAGCTATTACTGTCGCGAGAAAAATGGACATTCCTACGTTCATTATTCCGCAAACAGTAAAATTCGATCCGATCCGTAAGATAACCTTTGCCTGTGATCTTAAAGGTACAGAAGAGACGGGTCAGATCTATGTAGCAAGATTGTTCAGCAAGATGTTTGAGGCTGAATTAGAAGTTGTGAATGTCGGAAGCCCAATGGAAAAAATGAGCTCCGACAAAGCTCTTACTTATTTATATATTGAGGATAAATTGCATGATCAGAAGCATCAGATCTATCACGTAAATGGGGTCGATCCGGTAACGGAATTACAGAATTATTTCAGGACTTATCCGACCGACCTTGTTATGGTGAGTCCGAAGAAACATGGCATTATCTATAATTTACTTAATCATAGTGTCACCACTAACCTGGCATTTCATCTAAAAAAACCAATACTTGCAATTCATTGAATGTAAAATTAAAACTAAGAAATCATGATAACCTTTAACGCAGATAAGATCTTAATTCCGATAGATTTTTCGGAGACGGCAAAGAGAGCCTTAAAACATGGTATCTCATTGGCAAAATTATTTAACAGTGAGATCATTTTGTTGCATGTGCAGAAAAAAACTGATCTCGTTGAGGTAGTGTTTCCTGCAATGAAGATCGAAGGCACTTTAATGATCCAGGATTTTCTGGAAGGAAAAATGGAAAAGATCTCCCAACAGATCAGGGATGAACATGGTGTAAAAGTTACACCAAAGGTAGTGATCGGAAATATCACCTCAACGATCACCGAGATGGCTGAGGAAAATAAAGTAGGATTGATCGTGATGGGAACCCATGGCAGCGATTCTACAAGTGATTTCTTTTTAGGAAGTAATTCTTACCGTGTATTAACCAATTCAGATATTCCGGTAATGACTGTTCGTCACGAAGTGTCGGAACTTCAGTATAAAAATATTTTGCTGCCTATTGATACATCAGAGCACTCAAGGCAGAAAGTGAACTCAGCTATCAAGCTCGCAGAAAAATTAGGGGCAAAATTACACATACTTGGTTTGCTTGGTAGCTTTGAAGAGAATTACGAGTATAAAATGAAGGTCATCATTCCGCAAATAAAAAAACTGGCTGCAAAGAAACATGTGATGTGCACTTCAGAGATCGATAAAGATGCGAACAGAGTTGAAAGAACACTTGAATATGCCGAAGAAGTGAACGCGGATCTTATCATTATCATGAGTGATCAAAAAGCCGGTTTCTCAGAATTAATTTTAGGAAGCTATGCGCATCAATTAATAAACCGGTCTGCAGCACCGGTCCTGAGCTTCCCTCCGGAGATACTTTCCGAACTAATGGAAGAGCCCGTAATCGGTGGAATGTGGTCGAAATAGATCACTATTTCATTCTCATTTTGAGAAATTATTTACCGGAAATAAAAATCAGAAATACCGTCCCCGAACTGTTTGCAAAATTCCTTCTTGTATTATATTGGAATTTAACGTGTTATAATAGTTGTATAAAACACATATTCAGGCATGGCATTTGATGTTTAAGCCGTACAAAGTATAGTTAAACATTATGACTTTATCGGTAAGCTTAAATATTCACAAGCAGTTTCATGTACATAAAAAATATTTGAAGCACGTTCATGGTCCATTGGATTATTTGGTAAAGATCCTTGGATTAGATTGTGAAGAAAAGAAGTTACATAAAAATATATGTGATGAAACTCTGTTAAGATATTCAAACAAAAAATTTGCCGGGTACCTGCGGATATTTTTCAGTAATAGAAGAAAACTGGAGATGAAGAACAAACTTAAAAGGAAACGTTATGAAGAAGTTGAAGAAGCAGTTTAAGATCGTTGTACTTGAGGACAATGAATTTTATAATAATATTTTGACCAGGCAGTTGAAAAATTATACTGATGAGATGCCTGTTGGGAAAGGTTGTTCGTTCGATTTTGAATCGTATACTAACGCGAGTGACTGTGTGCGGAATTTAAAGCCGGAAACTGATATTGCTATTATCGATTATTATTTAGGGGACAGTAAAAATGCATTGGATATTTTAAAAGTGATCCGTGAAAAATGTGATCATTGTAAAGTGGTCATCATCTCACAATTCAGGAATATCAAAACGTATTATGAAACTTTGAATAACGGCGCTTACCATTTTATTTTTAAGGATAAACAAGCTTTGGCAAATAGTTGTTATGTCCTGGAAGATATAGTCAATGAGGACTTACGTCCTTCATTTTAGAAAAAGAAGTAGAAATTTTCCTCTGCGTAAAACATATATGACCAGCAAGATCGATTCAGAAAAAAAGATAATGGGTTACATGGTAGTGATCTTTATCACTATTATTATTACGGGTGTTCTTGCTTTTAAGGGATTTCAATCTATTGTTTCAGAGGTCAGCCACGCATCAGAACCGGATATTAAGGTAAGTTTAGTAAAACAAATTGTTTCTGATATCTCAGAGGCAGAAAATAATGTCAAGTCTTATAATCTTACACGTGATGTGAAATATCTTTCACCGTTCTATAATTCCGTTCTTATTATTGATAAGAATATAAATGAACTCAAACAATGGACACGTGCAAATAAGGGACAAACCGAAATGGTTGTCCGCATGGAGGACCTGATTGATAAGAAATATAGTATCTTAAACGAATTGCTCGGCCTTTATCCCGATGAAAATATCACTTACGAGCTTCAGAAAATATCTTACCATATAAATAAGGAGTCGGAAGCAATCAGTACCATAAGTACAAAGCAAGATGATGTTGAAGTTAGGCCGATTGAGCGGAAGAGTTTCCTCCAGCGTTTATTCGGAAAATCGCAAAGGTCTTTACCATTCGATTCAACGGAAATAAAATCAGCGCAGGCCAATACTAAAAGGAAGATCGAAAAAGTTAAGCAAACTATTAAATTAGAAATTGAAAGGGTAAATCAACAGCACCTCGAAAAACAGAAAGAGATCAAACAAAATGAATTCAGATTAACTAATGCTGGTGCCGCACTTATGGCAGAGATTAGGCAGATCTCAATGGAGATTGAAACCATAGAGAAGCGGATCATAAGTGAGAAAATCTCAAGAGCGGGCGTTCTGGCAGCGGAAACAAACCGCTTAGTTGGATTGTTCTGCTTAACCGCAAGTTTGTTATTGATATTTGTGAGTATAGTTTTAGGAAAATATGTACAGGGCAAGAAAGCTTACGAAAGGGTTTTAAAGGATGGAAAAGATCAGGCAGAAGCTCTGGCTAAGTCGAAGGAAATGTTCCTGGCTAACATGAGTCATGAGATCCGTACGCCAATGAATGCGATCACCGGGTTCACTAACCATTTATTAAAAACAGATCTGCAACCTGAACAACGGGAGCAGTTGAAGATAGTTCAGAAATCGAATGAACATTTGCTTCATGTTGTAAATGATATTTTAGATTATTCAAAGATCCAGGCCGGGAAATTCAGTTTTGAACATGTTAGCTTTAATCCGGATAAAGTGATCAATGAATCTATCCTTTTATTATCACCGCTTGTAAAAGATAAAAATGTAGCGGTCAATTATAAAGTTATAGATCACCTCCCGGAATTTGTTATCGGGGATTCCGCCCGTTTAAAGCAGGTCCTCCTTAATCTTTTAAGTAACTCTATAAAGTTCACAAAAGAAGGTGAGATAGGAATAACAGCGGATTGTAAGAAGGATGTAAACGGAAAATTAAATCTTAAGTTAATTGTAAGTGATACCGGAATTGGTATCCCGGAAGGCAAGCTGAGTAAGGTGTTCAGCGAGTTTCAACAGGCAGATAACGATATTTCGTATAAATATGGAGGAACGGGCTTAGGTTTACCTATTACTAAAAGATTGGTTGAGTTGCAAAATGGTTCAATTGGTATTGAAAGTAAAGATGGCCGTGGCACAACCATAACTGTTGTTATTCCGTATAATGAAAGTATACCGGATGCCCTGTTCTACAAAGAAAACGGTAGGCCTGTTGTGCCGGATGAAATGCAATTAAAGAGCCTGAAAGTGTTGATCGCTGATGATGATGAGTACAACAGGAAGCTTTTAAATGTAATTTTAAGCAGATGGAATGCAGAGGTAAGGGAAGCGCGTAACGGGAAAGAGGTAATAGAAGAATTAATGAAGAGCCCCTATGATATTTTATTAATGGATATCAGGATGCCGGAGATGAGCGGTATTGAAGCGGCTGAACAAATAAGAAAGTTGAAAGATAGTAGAAGGTCTGAAACACCGATCATAGCACTTACTGCGGTAACCACTGAAGAAAAAAAGCAAAGATGCAGGAATGCCGGTATAAACGATTTTTTGGCAAAACCTTTTAAGGAAGAGGAACTTTATAAAAAGATCATAGGCTTAACAAAAAAAACAAGTAACGATGAAAGATGAGAACAGGTCATTCAGTCTTGACGAATTGAATAAAGTCAGTAATGGCGATAAAAAATTTGTAGAAGAAATGGTAGCCATCTTTATCCGTACCACGGATGAAGGGATAACGGAAATGGAATCTGCTATAAAAAAGAATGATATGAAACTCATAGCTGATATGGCTCACAAGATCGCGCCGCCTTGCCGCCACATGGGAGCCACTGCGCTTTTAAATTGCCTGGTAAGTATAGAAAATGCGATCAGGAATTCAGATAAGAGTATTGACATTGCACAATTAGTAGAGAAAGCAAAAAAAGAAAAAGATATTGTGATCAGTGAATTGAAAACAGAAATTATAAAGAAAGATGTAACATAGGATTTTTGCGAAAAAAGTATATTTAGCCTGACTTTAAAGCCCCAAAAAGTTATTTATGAACGAAAAACCGTTTACTATATATGTAATTGAAGATAATGAGTGGTATAACAAACTGCTTGTGCACAATCTTTCACTTAACCCTGATTATAAGGTAAAAGGATTCCATACTGCCAAAGAATTCTTCGATACTGCTGCTGAAATGCCGGATGTGGTGACCTTAGATTATCTTTTGCCCGATATGAATGGTGCGGATGTTCTCTCCAAGATAAAAACAATGAATCCGGATACAGAAGTAATAGTTATTTCTGAACAGGAGAATATTGAGACCGCTGTTGAATTGATCCGTAATGGCGCTTACGATTATTTGGTAAAAGAAAAAGAGATCCGTGAACGGTTATTAAGCACAGTTAATAATATCCGCAAGAATGCAAGTTTAAAAACCCGTATCTCGGTACTCGAAAAAGAAGTTCAGAAAAAATACGATTTTCAATCTACTATTATTGGCAACAGTCCTGCGATCTTAAATATATTTCAACTGATAGAAAAGGCAATCTCGGTGAACATCACTGTAACCGTTACAGGTGAAACCGGAACAGGAAAAGAAGTTATCGCAAAAGCGATCCATTATAATTCACCACGAAAGAATAAACCGTTTGTCGCAGTTAACGTAACAGCAATACCCTCTGAACTAATCGAAAGTGAATTATTCGGGTATGAAAAAGGAGCATTTACAGGAGCTGTAGCAAGACGCATCGGAAAATTTGAAGAAGCGAATGGAGGAACGATCTTCCTTGATGAGATCGGGGAGATGGATATAAACTTCCAGGCAAAACTACTGAGGGTGTTGCAGGAAAAAGAAATTGTGCGCATAGGCAGCAACACACCGGTTAAGATTGATTGCCGGGTAATAGTTGCTACCCACCGTAATTTACAGGCGCAGATCAAAAGCGGGCATTTCCGCGAGGATCTTTATTACAGGTTATTTGGTTTATTGATCGAGTTACCGCCTTTGCGCGAAAGAGGAAAAGATGTTCTTATCCTTTCTAAATTCTTTATGGAGCAATTCTGTAAAGAAAATTCATTGAATCCAAAGTCATTCTCAGAAGACGCACAGAAAAAATTATTATCCTATTCTTTCCCGGGAAATGTACGTGAATTAAAATCTATCATTGAATTGGCCATGGTAATGAGCACGGGCGATGTTATTCAGTCTGATGATATAAATCTAGCTTCTTCAGGAGTATTAAATGATGTGATGAGTGAAGAGCTCACGATGAAAAATTACGAATTAGCTATTGTAAAAGCGTTCCTTAAAAAGTACGATGATAACATTAAGCTGGTAGCCGAGAAACTTGATATCGGTCAATCTACCATTTACCGTATGCTTAAAAAGTCAGGAAGCTAAGTCTCCCCTTTTCTCATTTTATTAATTTGGCCTTATTTTTTCAAATTGACAATTCCTGTTTTTTTGAGTTGTTATACCATTATGGTTATCAATGAAGTAAGAGGCCGCATCTTTGGCATCCGGTTTGAAGCTTGTGGTATATCAATCACTAATAGCATTATCATGAAAACTGAGAAGATAATACACAGGGGTCTTAATGAAAAGATCACTACCTACGAACATTCATTATGTAATCGTACCGGTATATTAATATCACTCGGGCTGATAGGATTTTTCGTAGCCATGATCATAGTAGGTCTGTCGGAAGTACTATGGTTACGGTATTTGAATTTTGCGATCTTGTTAGTCGGAATTATAGCTGCATTTAAAATATTCAGCAAGAAACTTGGGAATGGCGGTATACACTACTTTGACGGATTGAGAATGGGAGCACGAATAACACTTACAGCTATGATCCCATTTGCTCTCTTTATTGGCATATATCTGAAAATAGATACCGGCTTTATGAATTACGTTAAACAAAGTGCGGAATTCGGCGACTATCTTACACCTGCATCAGCTGCGGCCGGTGTAGCGTTCGAGGGGATAGTATCAGGATTTTTAACTTCATATTGTTTGATGCAGTACTTTAAAAGCAGGTCAGAAACAGATGATGATTAAGCGAAGCAGGGATATTAGGGATACACTGCGACGTTTAATCGAAAAAGATCCGTGGATTTAATTCCGCGGATCTTTTTTTGTCAAAATAGTTATTGAATAACGATCTTATCTGTATAATTTTTTTCACCATCACTAACTTTTATCATATAGATCCCTTTTACGAATTGTGAAAAATCAATTTCACCTGAGCCATAGGTTTGTAAATATTTTCAGAGGCGGATAGATAAAAGTAATGCGGAGAAAATTTTTTATCCGGGTTTTCGGGAGTTAAGGAGTTAGAGAATAAAACCAGCTGAGTGGGGAAATATGAAAGATTAAAACAAAGGCTTGTTTGTGATAACTATTTTTTGCTGAAAATATGTAATTCCCCGCCATGATTTTCAATTTTACCTGAAATAGTCCCGTGTAAATAAACTTTGGCGCCTTTATGAATGATGAGTTTTCCTTTTATAGTACCATATAAACGTGTAATTATATTTTTACCTACTGTTACGTTCAATGCATTAAGATTGTTGTACTGGGAGTTCCTTATTACATAAAGATTGCCTTTTATTTCAGTATCTATTATTTTGAATTCTTCCATTTAAAAAGACAATCGTGATTTAAAATTCTTCAAAGGAGTAACTAATATATTTAATGAGAAACTAATATTTTGATTTATGTAACATTTTTAGAAAGAAGCTATAATTCATCGGACAAATACGCTCCTTAATCGACGGTAAATTGACTGGATTTGGTATCCGCAAAGGTGTCATATAAAACAACTTAGCTGCCAATTTAGCTATGCTTTTCAGGCTTTCACCTAAGTCTTTTAGCGATGATCGATCTATGATCTATCTTTGTGTGCAAGATGAAAAATATTGCACTTCCTTATGCAGTTATGCATTACGAAGATCCTATCGTAAGCATAATTTTCAAGGAAAAATCACAACTAGGATTTCTTGAAATACGTGAATTGACCCGGAATGCTGAAAAACTTAGCGGAGGCAAATATTATTTCACACTGTGTTATTTACCGGAGAAAATAAATATTACGCCATTAGGAAAACAGGTAGCATCTGATTTGAAGGAAGCTCCCTTGTGTAAAGGAAGTGCTATAATTGCAAAAAAGGACATTGTAAAGACTTCAGCAAATTTTTTTTACAAAGCAAACAGATCGAAATTCATGTTCAAAGTTTTTACTGACGGGCAGGAAGCGCGTGAATGGCTTTTGAGTCAAAAAGACGAACAGGATCGTTATAATGAGGCGGGTTAATAAAAAAAGACCAACATCTGTTGGTCTTTCATGTGGCTCCGGCAGGAATCGAACCTGCATCTAAAGTTTAGGAAACTTCTATTCTATCCATTGAACTACGGTGCCTACTCAAAGAAAGAGGCACAAATTTAAGCTATTTTTTAATTTATTTCCTCCCTTACTGCAAGTTTAAAAGGTATTTCGGCTTAACCTATACCGAAAATTCTTGCTATATTTAGGTGGCTTATTTGCATTGCCTTATGAAAAAACTAACATCCGCTTTAATTCTTTCCGTTATTCTCTTATCGTGTCAGAATAAGGACCTGCAAAAAAAGGATAATGCTGATACTAATGAAATAGTTGATAGCACCAGGCTTAATGCGAATCTTATCACTATCCGCCGCGCCAAACACAAAACAACCGAAGTCGGAAAACCTATAGTCACTAACGCAAAATCGCCGGCGGTCTACCCTACAAACACCAATATAAATAAGGTTGGGATCTTAGAAAGCACGGAGGTTCCGGCTGAGTTGTATACCACTATACCGGGTACTGACAGCTTAAAATTACCAACTGTTGTAACAGCGAAAGTAAATACGGTGGTGTGCGTTCAGCCTGTGCCTGTCGCAGCAACTCCGCCAAGATTTAAGGACGCTGCAATCAGTAACATCCAATACCTGGATGTAGAACAAGGCTTGAGTTCTTCCTTCATCCGTAGTTTATTGTTCGATAAAGAGGGAAATCTCTGGATGGGATCTGTTGGTGGCGGTGCCGGCAGATACGATGGATCATCATTTATAAATTTTACGGAGAGCAATGGTCTAACCAATAACACTGTATTGTGTATGATACAGGATAAAAAAGGGCGCATCTGGTTTGGAACTGAAGGTGGCGGTGCATGTTGCTATGATGGTAAGATCATGTGGCGTTTTACAAAAGATGAAGGGCTTAGTGATAATACCATTCTTTCATTATGTGAAGATAATAAAGGCAATATCTGGTTTGGAACCAATGGAGCCGGCGTTTGTGTATACGATGGGAAAACAATAACGACTTACGATGAAGGAACAGGCCTTAGTAACAACACCATCCGTTCTATCATGCAGGATTCGAAAGGAAGGATCTGGTTAGGCTCGAATGGTTGGGGCGCAAGTTTCTATGATGGAAAACAGTTTACATATTTCGGAACAGGTGCCGGTTTAAACAGTAAGATCATTCACTCTATCATTGAAGATGATAAAGGGAATATATGGTTCGGAACTGATGATGGCGGTGTGAATATCTACGATGGGAAAACAGTAAAATATTTAATGAAGAAGGACGGATTAAGTTCTGATTGTGTGATCTCGTTGAACAAGGACAGAAAAGGAAATATCTTAATGGGAACTTACGATGGCGGCCTCTGCAGTTACGATGGCGAAAAGATATCTGTCTTCTCCACACGCCAAGGTTTAAGTAATACTTATGTATTGTGTATCCGCGAAGATGCTTCAGGAAATATCTGGATGGGAACTTACGGAGGCGGCGTTTGTTTATACAACGGTTCATCATTCATGCATTACACCGAGCGTGAAGGTTTAGGCGGCAATACAGTGCGTTCAATTGTCCAGGGTGCCGATTCAAGTTTATGGTTCGGAACTTATGGCGATGGTGTGATCCATTATGATGGAAATAGTTTTTCGCATTACACTGAAAGCGAAGGATTAAGCAGTAATTATGTGAAAGCACTTACTACAGATAATTCCGGAAATATCTGGATGGGAACTGACGGCGGAGGAGCAGTACGTTTCAATGGAAAAACATTCGAGAATTTTGGTGAGGACCAGGGATTGAACAGTAATTATATTTTAAGCATGTTCAAAGATGCAACGGGAAGAATTTGGTTCGGGACAGATGGTGCAGGAGTTTGTTGTTATGACGGTGTAGCAATAACAACTTTCATGGATGATGCTGTACTCAGTGAAAATTCAGTTGTAGCGATCACCCAGGATAAATTAGGGAATCTCTGGTTTGCAACAGATGGTTATGGCGCCTGTTGTTATGACGGTGAATTCTTCAGATGGTATAGTGAAAAGGAAGGCTTGTGCAGTGACGATGTGAAATCGATCGTAATTGATTCTGATGGCAACGTGTGGTTTGGTACCAACGGAAAAGGCATAAGTGTTCTGAAAGCAAGTACAATTAAAAGCCGTAAACCTGAGTTCATTCATTTTGATGAGAGTGAAGGATTAAGCAGTAAGAATATCCGTTCGATGATACAGGATAAAAGCGGTAACGTATGGATCGCGACTGAAAAAGGATTAAATTATCTGGTGAAGAGGGATGGTAAATTTGTGAATTATGTTTACACAACAGCAAACGGATTAAAAGCCAATAACTTTTTTCCGAATAGTGTTTTTGTAGATACCGAAAATAAGATCTGGTGGGGAAATGGTAAGGCATTAACTGTACTGGATCTGGATCATTACAAATTATCAGATAAAGCCCCAACCATCCACTTATCAAGTCTTGAATTGGAACAAACCTTTATTGATTTTAATGCGTTGGAAGATTCACTTGAAAAAGGTGTTAAGGTCCAGGTAGGCGATAAAGTAAAAAAGAAATTAAATAATATTGGTTTTAGCAGTTTAACCGGTTTTCATAATTATCCGAATGATCTTATTCTTCCTTATTATTTGAACCATCTAACGTTCCACTTTAGCGGAATTGAATGGTCAGCTCCTGATAAGATCCGGTATCAATACATGTTGGAAGGATCAAGTGATGATGACTGGAGCCCTTTAACTTCAGAGAACAAAGCTTCATTCAGTAACTTGTCGCACGGTGATTATACATTTAAAGTTAAAGCAATTGGTAACTCACATGTTTGGAGTGAACCTTTCGAATATAAATTTACTATTCAAGCGCCCTGGTATCTGCATCCGGGTGCTTATGCAGGATATATAATCGGTTTCATCAGCATTGTATTCGGATTTAACGGGGTGCGTACAAAACAATTAAAGATTCGTCAGCAACAACTCGAATTAACAGTAGCAGAACGTACATCAGAAGTGGTTCAGCAAAAAGAACTGATCGAGCAAAAACAAAAAGAAATTGTCGACAGTATCAATTACGCTAAACGAATTCAGGGGGCGATGCTGGCGAGCGACCAGTTATTTGATTCGCATCTGCAGAATTATTTCCTGTTCTTCCAGCCAAAAGATATTGTAAGCGGCGACTTTTACTGGGCATCACCAATGGTGAACGGCAATTTTGTTCTTGTGACTGCTGATAGTACAGGGCATGGTGTTCCGGGTGCGATGATGAGTATGTTGAATATCTCTTGTTTAAATGAGGCGGTGAGTGAACGTAAATTAACTGATCCTGCAGATATTTTAAATCATGCACGTCAGCGTATCATTTCTTCGTTATCTAAAGACGGAAGTTTGGAAGGCGGTAAAGATGGTATGGACTGTAGTGTGATCGTATTTGATTTTAAAAAGAAAAAAATGTTCTATGCAGGAGCTAATAATCCTGTTTGGGTGGCCCGTAAAAATAAAGAAGGTGTAGTTGAATTGCTTGAATTAAAACCCGACCGCATGCCGGTTGGTAAACATGATAAAGATAGTATTTCCTTCACCACACGGGAAGTGGAATTACATAAAGACGATATGATCTTTGCTTTAACAGATGGTGTGCCCGATCAATTTGGCGGTCCGAAAGGAAAAAAATTCTCGTATCGCAAGTTAAAGGAATTATTAATTGCCAATTCGGGAAAACCATTACCCGAACAAAGGCAAGCCTTGCAACATGCTGTAGATGTTTGGAAACGTGATCTGGAACAGGTGGATGATATGTTATTGATGGGAATCCGGTTCTAAGTTGTAACAACTCAAATAAAAATATTGCGATTTGTGTAAAATCAAAAGAGCCGGAGTTTGAAGTCCGGCTCTTTTACTTTAAAAAACCCATTTACTATTCATAAATATAAAGAACGTATGGCCATAAGATCTCATTAGAAAAACCATGGTCGTATAGTAATTATCTATAATCATGCCATTCGGATACCATCAATGAATTAAAATATAATTGCCTGAGAAAGATAGTGTTCAATTTTCAAAAAAATTTAGTCGCTATAATTTCATTTCCTAAAACTTCTCAAATCGGGATTTTTTTTACTAAAATGAAAAATGAATGGTCCTGTTTGGAAAATTCAGCAGGATTTGATTTCGTTAAAGTCCAAAATAAACTCTTTATTCACAACTCTTTATAGGCTTAATATAATGTTACCATGATTTGTTGTTGGTGCTTTAAAAGTGGTTTAAGATTTGCATACTTAAACCAAATAATACTGAACTAAAATTACTGATCATGGAAAACATTCTGGCAGCAATTGATTTTTCAAACTCATCGAAAAATGCATTGCAATACGCAGCCAACCTGGCAACATACTTTAACGCTAAACTTACGCTCTTTCACGCTTATCATATTCCGGTATTAAATACTGAAGCAGGGTATATCCCTCCGTTAACAGATACAAAACAGGTTGCTGAAAAAGAAATAAGAAAATGGATCAAAGATCTTAAAGGGGAACATGAAGAACTTGATATTGATTATGTCCTCGAAATGGGTTTTGCGGCTGATATCATTGAAGAGGTGGCGATCGACAAAAATGCAGATATTATTGTAATGGGCATAGCTAATCAAAATAGTTTCTTAAAAGAGCATTTGGTAGGGAGTGTATCAACCACTGTTGCACAAAGCAGTTCTGTGCCTGTGTTGATCGTGCCTGAAATAGCGAAATATACACGTATCAAAAAAATATCTTACGCCTGCGATTTTGATAAAAACCTTGAATCGACAGGTGTATTATCAAAAGTGAAATATTTTTGTTCTTTATTCGATGCAAAATTACAGATCCTGAATGTTATGAAACCGGAAGAAGAAATTTCTGTTGAGAAAGCAGAAACCGATTCTTATGTTGAGGAAAAATTATATTCCACTATGCATGATACTTTTTTTATTTACGATGAGCAGGTAGATAAAGGTGTAATGGATTTTGTGGAGCATCATGATACGGATATCCTGATCACTTCACCTAAGAACCATAATTTTTTACACGATCTGTTTGTAGAGTCAAAGACCAAGAAACTTGTTTTTCACTCGCGCATTCCGGTATTGACCATTCACGCTTAGATCAGTAACCAAAAAGTTCCGGGAGGGTAAGCATCTTAACTGTTCCGTATTTTTCAAGTGCTTTTTTATCGATCTGGCTTTGGTTACCAATAACTAATGTTGTAAATGGTTTTCCTTTGATATAATTCTCGTGAAATTTTTTAATATCTTCAAATGTCATTGAAGAAACTTTTTCAAAAATACCTTTGCGGATGTCTGTTGTATGGCCATATTTCAAGGCCTCTTCGTAATTATAAAGTATCTCTGATTTAGTAATGCGTTCAGATTGGATCTCCTGGAGCACTTGTTCTTTAGCTGTAACAAAAGCAGCCGTTGCTTTGGGCATGTCATTCAAAAGATCACTCATGCCTTTCATGGCTTCAGCTAATTTATCAGATTGTGAACCGATGTAAGAGAAATTCTGATATCTCTTATTACGCTTATTCGGTTTCATGTATTGCGAGAATGCAGAGTAGGCAAGAGCTTTGGATTCTCTCAGGTCCTGGAAAACCACACCACTCATGCTGCCTCCGAAATAACTGTTATATAATGTAATTACAGGTAAGGTTGACTCATCGTAAGGACCACCGTCACTCAACATAACAATTTCAACCTGTTTCATAGGGTAATCAGTTGCAAGAACTGTTCCTCCGAAATTAATTTCTTTGAAATCATATTCAGGTGGAACATCTTTTAATTGGGGAACTGTTTTATGCGTTTCTGCCAGTTTTTTCTTAACCTGTTCTTCGGTTAATGAACCATAAAATAAAATATGATGTTTGAAAGAGATCAACGATGTTATCTTATCCGTGATCTCAGTAGTTGTCAGTTTTCTTAATTCAGCGTCAGATAATACATAAGTAAAAGGATTAACTGCACCATATCTAGCGTAATTGATCATCGCGCCGTTCAGGATCACACCTTTGTTCAATTTATCGTCTTCACGTTTTTTTATGGCATCTTCAATGTTATTCTTTAAAGTTTCTTCACTTAATTTCGGGTCCGTTAAAATAGTTTCAAATAATTCAAGCGACTTGTCAAAATTATCGCTTAAACCATCCATTGTAATTCTTATTTTATCCGCTTCGAGCTCTGCATTTATCTCTGAACCTAACCGGAACAATTCTTTTTTCACTTGCGCCGGATTCAGCTTCGAAGTTCCCAGGTACGGAATACAATCCACAACTGTCCGCAATTGCTTATCATTCTTATAGCCCATTTCAAGAACATAAGTGATCTCAAAAGTGGAATTCTCATTATTCCGGGTATAATACAATGGTAAACCGGGTTTAAGTTCCGAATCAGAAACATCTTTTTTGTAATCGATATATTTTGGTTCTATCGGTTTTATTTTAGAAGCTAAGATATTCTTTACGAAAGGTGATGAATTCTCGCGGTCAACTTCAACAGGCGTAATAGAAGGTTTTTCGACTTTCTGAACGGTTTTATCTTCACCCATGCGCTTATATACAATAGCGTAGTTGTTTGCGTTGTAATTCGCTTTGGCAAAGTCAATTATTTCCTGCTTTGTTATTTTAGATAAGCGTTCTGTAGCATTCACTGCATCCTGCCAGTTTAACTCATTTTTAAATGCAGCAAGCATGGCATGAGCTCTTGACTCATTATTCTCTAGTTCTTTGGTCTTTAAAAATTTTAATTCGGTAATGGCAGCTTCTAATAACCAATCTTCAAATTCGCCTTTCTTTAGCAGTTCAATTTGTTCTAAGATCAATTTCTCAACCTCTTCAAGTGTTTGTCCTTTTTTTGGCGAGCCAAAGAAAGTATGAACAGAATAATCTTTCAATACATAAGCGAAAGAACCGGCGTTCATTACTTTCTGCGCCTGGTTCAGGTTGATATCCAATAAACCAGCGCGATTGTTGAATAAGATCAGGTTAATGATGCCAAGCATATCAGCATCTTTACTTCCTGCGCCATTAAAGCGCCAGGCCATTGCTAAATTATCTGCTTCCGGACCAACAACCTCTTTGCTGATTTTACTGGTAATGGGCGCCTCTTTTTCAAACTTATAATTTTCGTGAGGTTTAGCTGCGAATTTCCCGAATTTTTTTTCGATCTCAAGGATTGTTTTGTCAGGATCAAAGTCGCCGCTCATGATAATAGCCATATTATTCGGGACATAATTCTTTTCATAAAACTTCATGATCTCCTTCATCGAAGGGTTCTTTAAATGGTCAATAGTTCCGATCGTTGTCTGAGTTCCGTAACTATGCTTTTGAAATAAACTGGCCATCAGGGCTGACCAGGCTTTGTCATTATCGCTATCCAGTGTACGGTTCTTTTCTTCATACACTGCTTCTAATTCAGTATGGAATAAACGGAGGACAGGTTTACGGAAACGTTCAGATTCAATTTTCAGCCAATTATCAATTTGATTATTGGGGATATCATTGATGTAAACTGTTTCATCAAAATCAGTAAAGGCATTTGTTCCTTCAGCACCCAGTCCCGCTAACATTTTATCATATTCATTCGCGATCGCATATTTAGCGGCAATACCTGATATACTATCAATGCGGTGATAAATTACTTTCCGTTGGGCTTCTTCTTTTGTGTTTCGATAAACTTCGTAAAGATCCTCTATCTTTTTTATCTGTTCGTTCTCTTTCACAAAATCTTTTGTCCCGAATTTATCACTCCCTTTAAAAACCATATGCTCTAAGTAGTGAGCTAAACCTGTTGCATCAGCCGGGTCATCTTTACTTCCTGATCTGACGGCGATCATGGTTTGGATACGCGGCGCATCTTTGTAAACCGACATATACACTTTCATGCCGTTGCTTAAAGTATAGATGCGTGCTTTATAAGGGTCATTTTGCGCGGTCTCGTAATTTAATTTTGGTTTTACGGAACCATCCCCGATAGGTTTTGCTTTTGGTTTTTGCGCATAAGCGGAACTTATTGCTACACAAAAAAGTGCTAATAAAATAATTCTGAATGATCTCATAAAGGATGATGGGTTTAATAATCTAACTCAAGATCTAAACGTTTTTTTAACTCGAGCAAAGAAGGATTCTTTTCAGCGAGTAATTTGAATTTATCAGAAGGTTTATAAGCTTTTGTGGTATTTTCTGCAGCCGCTTCTATTTTAATATCGAGTCCGATAGTGTTATTACTTAATTCGCGGCGGACAAAATCAAGAAATTCCTGTTTTGCAGTTGCGAGAATTTCTTTTTGCGCTTCATTGAAAATATTCAGTGTAACAAGATTGGTATCGCTGATCTCAATTTTTGCAGTTGTAATGGTAGTGAATAATTGCCTGTTGCCTGCTTCGTTTTTCACTAGTGCATAAGCATGAACAGTTTTCATCAATTCTTCACCGGTGAATGGTTTATTTTCAAAAACAACCTCTTTATTCTCAGTAGCGATAGTTTGGTTTACAGAGGGCATATTCGCCTTTACAACTTCTTTTAAACTGAATTGCGCTTTTATCTTTAATTCTGAGAAAGGAACAATAGGTTTCTCGGCCGTCTTTACAATTTTCTCTTCTACATTAGAGATCTTGGTTGGAGTAGCAGTTGTTTGTGTTGTGGTTGCCGCGGTATTCACGGCCATGGTCTGCGTTGCAGACTGAAACGGATTTTCGGTTAACTCATTTTTTTTTTTCCGCATCGTTAACAGGTGCGGTATTGATATAAGCCATTTGCATTAAGCACATCTCCACTAATAGGCGTGGATTTTTCGCAGATTTATAATTCACATCTGTCTTACTGATCAGCGCAAGGCATTTCAATAAGAATGATAAGGAAGCGCGAGTAGCTTGCTCAGCGTATTTTGGTTTTAAGTTCTCGCTGATCTCTAATAATTGTACGGTTTGCGGGTCACGGCTCACCATCACGTTACGTAGATGTTCGCCAAGTCCGTTAATGAAATTATGAGCATCAAAACCTTTTTTCAAAATATCATCAAAGGTCACCATGATCTCAGGTAACTTTTGCGTCATTAAGAAATCAGTGATCTTAAAGTAATAATCAAAATCCAATACATGTAAATTCTCGACGATCGCTTTATAGCTTAAATGATTTCCTGTAAAGGCCACCATCTGATCGAAGATAGAACAAGCGTCACGTAAACCACCATCCGCTTTTTGTGCAATAATATGCAAAGCTTCAGGCTCGAAAGTTACATTCTCTGTTTTTGCAATGTAAGCTAAATGATTCGAGATATCCTCATTCTTAATTCTATTAAAATTAAAAACCTGGCAACGCGATAATATAGTTGGAATGATCTTGTGCTTTTCAGTTGTAGCTAAAATGAATTTAGCATGCTTCGGCGGTTCTTCTAATGTTTTCAGGAATGCGTTGAATGCCGCGTTGGATAGCATGTGAACCTCGTCGATCACATAAACTTTATATTCTCCTAACTGCGGCGCGAAACGAACCTGGTCAACTAAGTTACGGATATCCTCAACCGAGTTATTACTCGCCGCATCTAATTCGTAAACGTTCAATGATTGTCCGCTGTTGAATGATGAACACGATTCACATTTATCGCAAGCCTCACCTTCAGGAGTAATATTAAAACAATTGATGGTCTTGGCGAAGATACGTGCGCAGGTTGTTTTACCTATACCGCGCGGGCCACAGAACAAATACGCCTGTGCTAATTGTTTGTGCGCAATAGCGTTCTTTAAAGTATTGGTAATATGCGATTGTCCTACAACAGTATTAAAATGTTGCGGACGATACTTTCTTGCCGATACTATAAATGTTTCCATGTAGTGAGAATGATAAATTTACGCTAATTAGGGCAATTAACAGGGACTTATAAGCCTCTAAAAAAGGTTAAATTATTCACAAACGGTTAATAAATAATCGTCTTAAACGTTAAATTAGCGACAGATTGAAGCACGTTTATTTCATAATAGTTTTATTGATTGGTTCCTCCTCTTCGATACTGGCTCAGCAGCTTATCAAAGGTTTTGTAGTGGAGGGCGATAGTATTACCAAGATGCCTTTTGTTTACATCATCAATAAAACTACCGGGAACGGGACGATGAGTGACAATTCCGGCGCTTTTTATCTTAAAACGAATCCTACAGATACCCTTTTGGTTTCTTTTGTTGGTTATGTGAAATTGAAAATTCCTGTTAGCCGACTGAAACCTAATGCAAATGGCGATGTAAGAGTAGTTATGCGGCAGATCGCTTACAATTTGAATTCGGTTACTGTAAGTGCTTTTAAGATCAAGCCCTACGAGCGTGAGAAGATGGAAAAAGTGATAAGGGATTCAAAGATGAGGCCGATAAATGCAATGCAAAGCCCGATCACTGCCATGTACATGCAGTTCAGTAAAGAGGGCAAAGAGAAACGTAAGCTGGCCGCTATTTTTGAGCAGATCTTAATTGATGAAGAGGTGAACAAAAAAATGAATCCGGAAATACTAAGGAACCTGACCGGGGACGATAGTATCGATTTTGCAAGATTCCGTAAATACTGTTTTTCATTAACTGATTATTACATTTTATCCCACGATGGTTATGACCTCTATTACAAGGTCATGGAATGCTACTACCGCTGGAAAGACGAAGGCAGATAGAGGCAAGTAGGTAGTAAGAGGTAGGCAGAAGGCAGTTAGAACCCTTAAAAAATTGTGTTTTTTGCATTAAACCTTAAGGGTTTTTGGTAGTCATACCTATACAAATTTTACGTATTTTTATAGTATTAAATTAAACGCATGAAAAAGTTTTTATTTTCAGTTCTGGCTTTAGCATCTTTTGTTGCTATGGCCGAAAAAAAGCCGAACGGTGATGAAAAAGTAAAATATCTTGACGCTACAGTGAAGTCAGGCGACCTTACTGTTATCAGTGAAGGGGCTTATGCAAATGATGCTTTTATTAAAACAAAGGTACGTTTCGAGAATAAGAACGATTATTTTGTGGTAGTGGATCCTTCTCAATCGTATTTTTATGCCGGTGGCGCAAAAATTTTTGCTAAAGAGAAAGAATTGATCATTTCGCCTAACGGCAAGAAAGCAAATACATTTGATGTAAAAGGCAAGAACTTGAACGGACAAGCGGTTTCGTTGATCATTGATGGTTTGAAGAAAACCGGTAATGAGAAAATGATTGCTTTTCCTGAAATTGTTGCTTCAATTAAACGGAAAGAATCTTTCAAAGGAATTGATCTTACAATCACTGATCTTGATTACAGCAAGGATTTTAAACTGACAATGAAGATCAAAGTGACCAATGTAGATAATGACATCGTTATTTTAAATCCGAGTGTTATTGAAATTAACGAAGGCGGTAACACTTTGAACAACATCCGCAAGCGTACCAGCAGTTGGATGATCAAGAAGGGTGAATCAGAGAGCGTAACACTATTATTCCAGGCGACAAGTGAAGGAAGCGAAAAGAAAATGGTTTGGAATGATGCCTTAGTAACAGCAGCATTATTACCAATGGAACCTGTTGAAATTATTTTGGGAACATCGGAACAAGTGTTGAAAGATTACCGTCCTTATTTAGTACCGGCACCTCCTAAAAAGGAAGAGCCTGTTGTGGCAGCAGTGAATGATAAATCCCGTGCTAAAGAAAAAGAAGTAAAAAAGAAGGAGCCAAAAGCTAAACCTGTTAAAGAAGAAAAAAAGGCAGAACAAAAAGACGAACCGGTTTTAGCGAAAGAAGAGAAGAACAATAAAGATAAGCGCTCAGAGATCGCATCGGAGGGTGATATGGCAGAGTTACATGCGGCAGATGTTGATTTCAGTAAAGGTGGAAAATTCTACGCTTTGTTAGTGGGTTGTAGTGATTATACTGATCCTTCTATTTCTGATCTTGGTGGTTTGCCGGTTACTGATGCAGAAGCGTTAGCAACTTGTTTAAAAAAGAATTACACCTTCGAAGAGCAAAATGTACAAGTATTAAAAAGTCCGACGCGACGTGAATTAGTTATTGCTTTAGATGAGATGTCGAAAAAAGTAACACCGGATGATAACGTTTTGATCTTCTACGCAGGTCATGGACATTATGAAGATGATAACGATATCGGTTACTGGTTACCAAAAGATGCTGAAGTAAGTAACTCAGCCAACTGGTTATATAACGACCAATTAGTAGCAGCGATGCGTAAGATAAAATCATTACATACGTTATTGATCTCAGATGCTTGTTTCAGTGGTAGTATCTTTAAGAACCGTTCGATCAGTTTAGTGGGAGCGAATGATGTTATTAAAAAGAAGTATCAATTGCCAAGCCGTAAAGCGATCACTTCCGGAACTTTAAAAACTGTTCCGAATAAGAGTGTATTCATTAAATATTTGTTGGACCGTTTAGAAAAGAACAAAGACAAATATTATTCTTCAGCAACATTGTTTCAAGCCATTGAAACGCCTGTAGGAAATAACAGCAGCAGCTTACCTCAATTTGGCGTCATCCAAAATGTAGGTGATGAGGGCGGTGATTTTATTTTTATTAGGAAGTAGTGAGTTAGTTGACTGTCGGTAGAAATAAACTGAGAGAAGACCTCGATCCTTTAAGTATTTTAAAATATAGTGAGGTTAAGGAGAGTTATTTGTCTGCCATTCTCTTTTTTCTTATTGCACTGTTAATTTCGATTGTTACCTTCTATTTCAAGTTACATAATCTATTATTCTTTTTTTGTTCTATGAGTCTGATTTCAAGTATTGCATACTATCAATTAAAAAAAAGATATTGTGGTTCTTGTAAAAAGAAAATGAAGAGACTAGACCATGAAGAGGAAGTTATTTATTATTGTCATGGTTGCCGAACAAGAAATAAAGTTGATTTTCAGAACAGGAATGATTTCTTAATTGAAATCTAACATTTCAACTTACTCAAACTCCCACCTTTCTCAAACAACCTCTGTGCAGCTCTGTTTCTCCGCTCCTCTGTGTTGAGCTAACGTAAAGTTTAACCGCAAAGCAGGCAAAGTTTTTAGCAAAGCACACTAAGAAAAATCTGTGTTAATCTGTTAAATCCGATATCCCTAAATCCTATCTCCTAAATCCTGCTTCCTTAGCTTCTCCAAACTCCCACCTTTTTCAAATAATCTATCCACGCGTTTTTCTATTTCAGGAACTTTTTCTAGAGCAGGGGCGTGGTTTGGTTTTATGCGAGCGTCAATGATCACACTGTCGCAGCCAAAATGTTTAAATTTAGTGAGAGGATTTACACCGTAAATATCATGACTAGGATTGCTCCTTGTAAATGTTACCCACAACCAGTTATTTAATTTGGCGGAAGTAAAATCACTATCGTCGCAAATAATTATTAGAGGATAAGGATTTGTATCAATTCGGTTGCGGATGATCTCAATATTGAATTCAGAAACCTCTTCTTCAGTTGCATCATGACTTTTAAATTTCTTTCCTTCAAGAACTAAAACACCCGGCATTGCTAAGAAGGCATGTGTAAACGTTTTTAAGTTTAAGATCTCGTTACTGATCGTTGTAGCTAATTCTTTTTTCTTGTCACCATAAGCTGCAAACACAACTTTACTGCCGCTGTTCAAACCTGTACCGCTGTAATCTAAAGTATCAATGGTTGTATTGGTATAGAAATGCATGTCACGTTTCAGATCTATACGTTCCAGAACATACTTAAAATACGCTTCAATATTATGTGTGTCTAATTTATCTTTATCAGTAGCAGTGATGAATAAGAATTTCGCTAAGCTTAATTGTCCTTTGCCTAAAATGTGATTTGCGATTGTCAATAATTCTGCGGGATGTTTTACTTTTTGATACGGTGTGTAACGTTCGCTTCCTATTGCTAATAATAAAGGATGAACGCCAGCCGCATCAACCGCATTCACTTCTTTTAATCCGGGAATCTCTAATGGAATGGCAGCACCTGCTAATTCGTGGATCAAAGCTCCGAAGCTTGTATCTTCTTGTGGAGGTCGTCCAACAACTGTAAAAGGCCAAATTGCATTTTCTCTGTGATAAACTTTATTCACTTTCATCACAGGAAAATCATGCGCCAGACTATAATAACCTAAATGATCGCCAAATGGCCCTTCGGGTTTTGTTTCGTTCGGATAAATTTCGCCGGTGATCACAAAATCCGCATCGGTACTAATACAAAAACCATTCTCGTAATAATAATGGAATCTTCTTCCTCCAAGTGCCCCTGCAAAAGTTGCTTCACTTAGTCCTTCAGGCAAAGGCATAACCGCCGCTAAAGTATGCGAGGGCGGACCACCAATAAAAACTGAAACCTTAAGTGGTTGTCCTTTTGCATTTGCTTTCGCTTGGTGAACGCCAATGCCTCTGTGAATTTGATAATGTAAACCGATCTCTTTGTTCTGAATATACTCATTACCGCTGAGTTGAACGCGGTACATTCCTAAGTTCGCATTCATGATCCCGGGATGGTCAATATCCTCACTATAAACTTGCGGTAAAGTAATGAACGCTCCGCCATCTTTGCTCCAATGTTTTATCTGAGGTAATTTATCAATTGTAGTTTCTTTATAAAGAACAGGTTTTGAAAATGGATTTTTTTTCGGAAGAGAAGCAAAAGCAGCGGCCGAAACATTTAAATAGGAGAAAGGCCGCTTCAATGCTTTCATCGGATGATTTTTAAGATCGATTAAGGTCTGAACTTTTTCAAATGTATCCCTGAAAATAAATTTACTTCTTTCAATCGTTCCGAAAATATTGGAAGCGCATTTGAACTCGCAGCCTTTTACATTCTCGAACAACAAAGCCGGACCGTCCATTTCGTAAACACGTAAATGAATCGCGGCCATTTCTAAATTAGGATCAACTTCTTCGGTGATACGAATGAGATGGCCGTTCTTCTCGAGATCAAGCAAGCATTCATTTAAACTTTTATAGGCCATTGCAGAGCAAAAATAGGCATTATTTCGCTGATAATTTTCCTGTAAAGGTACAATATCACCCCTTCGGGGTTTATAGGAACCACATGGATTTCCTATAATAATTTCATCCCTTCAGGATTAGATACTGGCGAAATTCACGTCCGTAGGCAAGAAATTTTAAGACGCCACGTCATTCGGGATATATATTAACGTGATCAAAAGTCCGAAGGATTGGAAGTTTTACACCATGTTTTTCGGGATTGTATACTAATGTGATCAAAAGTCCGAAGGATTGGAAGCTTTACACCACATCTTTCTGGATTATACACTAACGCGATCAAAAGTCCGAAGGACTGAAATTATTATAGAAAAAATATCCAAAAAAGAAAAAACCCCGAAGGGGTGAAATTTTTTGAAAGACGATGATAGTCGGATTATCTTTTGAAAACGACTTCTCCGTTAATATAGGTTTTCAATACCTGTGTTTGCAAAACCTGATCCTCATTACATTTCATCAGGTCGGTATCTAAAATAATAAAATCAGCAAACTTTCCTTTTTCTAAACTTCCTTTTTCTTTTTCTTCAAAATTAGAATAAGCCGCCCAAATCGTCATGCCTTTTATGGTTTCTTCTCTCGTTAAAGCATTTTCCATCTGATAGCCGCCTTTAGGAAAACCTTTACCGTCCTTACGGAACACGGCAGCATAGAACGTTTTGAAAGGAGAAATATCCTCGACAGGAAAATCTGTGCCTAATGCAACAAGTCCTGCCGCTTTTAAAAGATCTTTGTAAGCGTAGGCCCCTTTTTCCCTTTCTTTTCCTAAACGCTCTCCTGCCCAATACATATCACTGGTGGCGTGAGTTGGTTGTATAGAAGGAATAACTCCTTTATAAAGTTTAAAATCATTTATATTGGTCACCTGCGAGTGCTCGATCCGCCAACGCATTTCTTCCATTACTTGTTTTTGGATCGTTCCACTATTATCAAAAGCAACTTTTGGAGCGAGATTATAAATGTACAATATCAATCGACTGGCTGAATCACCAATACAATGCGTGTTCATCTGGAAACCTTTTTGATACATTAATTTAGCGCCTTCTTCAAAATGTTTTTGAGTATTCAATAAAAATCCCTTCCAAACTTTCTTGTCTTCATAAGCGGACAATAAGCATGCGCCACGGGAGCCTAAAGCGCCATCCGCATAGAACTTAAAGGAACATACATTCAATCTCTCCGTTTTGTACGGGCCTTTTTCTAAATAGTATTTATAATTCGGAGCACTGTCGCTTAACATCGCATAAACGCGCATTTTTAATTTTCCGGCTTTGTGTAATTCATCTATCGCATCAATTTCAAATTTCATTAAGCCGGCATCATCAACGGTGGTCAATCCCATAGCGATGCAATTTTCCTGTGCAGCCAGTAAAGCATTGAAATATTTTTCGTTCGTAGGAATAGGAATTTTGGAAGTGACAAGGTCAACAGCGTTGTCAATGAGAATTCCTGTTAAATTTCCTTTTGCATCCTTAATTAATTCCCCGCCATTTATTTTTGTGTTATTGTCAAGTCCCGCAATTTTTAATGCAGCTGAATTAGCAAGCGCTGCGTGACCATCGATACGTTTTAAAATTAAAGGTGTGTTAGGAAACAATGAATCAAATTTTTCTTTTGTCGGATATTCTTTTACTTCCCAGTCATTCTGATCCCAGCCCCGACCTTCGATCCACTCTACTTGTCCGTTTGTGGAAGGCCTTGGTGTTTTATCAGTTTTGACCATAAAATCTTTTACGCTTTGAACAACCTCACCGAAGGATCTGGTTCCAACCAGGTCTACTTTCTGTAACCCTAAACCATAATTCAAAAAATGGCAATGCGCATCAATGAAACCGGGGAAAATGGTTTTTCCTGCTACGTCATTGGTTTCTTTTGCGGAGTATGAATTTAAAATTTGTTCGTTACTGCCTGTTTCAATAATTTTACCATCTTTGATAGCCATAGCCTGCTTTACAGAAAAAGAAGAATCAACAGTATAAATGACAGCGTTATGAATAATGAGATCTGCTTCTTTTTTTTGAGAGGTGCAGGAGTATAAGAAGTAAGAAGACAGTATAAGAAGGAAAAGATTTTTAATCATGGTTTAAAGATAAATAATTTTATGAGCGCTCAACAAAATAAAGATATTGCAACTAAATGGTTCGCCGCTTTTAACGAACACAACCTTGAGAACCTATTGAGTTTATATTCTGAAACAGCCGAACATTTCTCTCCCAAATTAAAGATCCGTCAGCCCGAAACGAATGGCTTAATAAAAGGCAAGGCTGCTTTGCGCGCATGGTGGCAAGATGCTTTCGATCGCCTTCCAACTTTAAATTATGAAGTAAAAAAATTAACGGCCGATGAAGAACAGGTGTTCATGGAATACATCCGTCACGTAAAAGGAGAAGAAGATCTTAGAGTAGGAGAGGTCCTTGAAATCAAGAATGGAATTGTCGTAGCTTCGAGAGTGTATCATGGATAATTAAATTTCACCTCTTCAGGTTTCTATTGTTGTGTCTTATATTTCTAAATAATTCCAGTCCTTCGGACTTTTATAAATCTTAATCCCAAAGGGATGAAATTATGACTGAAAAAATATGGTTGATAATATAAACCCGTAGGGGTGACATAATTCCGGATGATCTTTGCTACATCCACGAATACAATTTCGTCTGCTGGAACTTCTGATAGATCTTTGGCGTTTTAACTTTGAAACGGTAACCTAAAGAAAACGCCCCGCTGAAATATTTTGACACGAACATCATTTCTCCGCTCTTGTAATAAACAAAATCCGTTAAACCTGTAAGCGAAACGTACCAGCGTTTAAAATTCAATCCTATCGAACCCCTGATATCACCTGAAAATGCCAGATAAGAAATAGTACGGTTGTAACCTAATGTATCATTATTATAACGGTAAGTTCTCCATTGTTGTTCCGGTCCGCCCAGTGCAGTTATGTTTATAAAGAAGGCACGCCATAAAACTAAATTGAAAGAAGCACCTCCGTACACAGAACAACCAACGGCATCAAGTCCCCTTAGATTCGCATGCGTGTCATAATATGTTGCAACAGGTCTTGGAATAAAACCACTGTCGGAATTGATTGTGTTGTAATAACCATTGGCCGTGACCACCCAACTGAAACTGGATTTTAGCTGACGGTACGAACAGGAATACCCGGATTTAAAAGCGAATCTTTTATTATTGGTGAAATAAAGGAATTTCATTTTGTAAGAGGTGCTCACCATATGGGGCAATTGATAATAGATCCCTCTTCTGTCAGTGGTAAGTGTATCCCATTTTGTATAGGAGCTATCGTACCTTGGAGTGTTCTTATCGTAGAATCCCTGGTAGCGCCGGTAACCTGTTTCCAGGATCCATTTGTTACCTCCTATGTTCATCCCGATATTGAAGTGATCTGTTTTGCCTGTCTGTTTTACATTGGCAGGAGGGATGGAGGCATAACCAAACGAGAAGTTTATCTTATCGTAATTGAATTCTATACCTGAAATGTTGTTAGCCTGCGCTATATAATTCAATTTGGATAACCCGAAAGTATCTTTTTTTAAATATTGCTGCATCTCAATATTATAATTCCTGTAAGATTGAAATAAAGAAATGATGATACGGGAGCGGTACTTTACATAATAGGTACTATCCCAGATCTTCTGTGCCGAAAGAATGTTAACAGAAAGTAGGGTGAATAGTATCAGTTTTTTGCGCAAATGATTTAATTTTATATCCAAATATAAAAAAATACTGTGAAATATTCATTATCCAAAAAACATCAAGCAATAATAATGAATATTCCATGTGACCTTTAAAAGCAATTAATACACATGAAACTACAGGATCATATAGATAAAATAACAGATAAGATCATTCAGTTCGCTCCTGATGTTGTTTCAGCACTATTGGTGCTTATAATCGGTTTATGGCTGATAACCCGTATTGCTGCCTTAGCTAACAGGGCTTTTGAGAAACGGGACCTTGATATTTCGTTAAGGACCTTCCTGAAAAGTTTAATATCCATAGGACTCAAAATAATTCTGATCGTTACTGTTGCCGGGATGCTGGGCATTGGTACTGCTTCGTTCGTTACTATTTTAGGAGCTGCAGGTTTAGCTGTTGGTTTGGCGCTCCAGGGTTCGTTATCAAATTTTGCGGGTGGAGTTCTGATACTGATCTTTAAACCTTATAAAGTTGGAGATACAATTGAAGCACAAGGACAAACAGGAGAGGTTAGGGAGATACAAATTTTCAATACAATTCTTCTAACGGCTGATCATAAAACGGTAATTCTTCCGAATGGTGCTTTGTCGAACGGAACAATAGTAAATAATTCCCGTCACGGAAATGTGAGGATGGATATTCCTGTAACAGTTTCAGTTGATAACGATATCACAAAGGTTAAAACGATCATCCACGAGGTATTGGATAAGAATGAAAATATTTTAAAACGTCCCGAGCCAATGATCACCACCGGAAAAATAATGGATGGCGCTGTTATAATCAATGTCCGGCCGTATTGTTTTGCTGATAGTGGCGCGCAGGTTGTATCAGATGTGAATGAAGGATTGAAAATTGCATTCGAGAAGAATAAGATCAAGCCTGCGGTTCAAACCAGGTTCATACACAATATTTAGTAACATTTTACGTTACTCTGTACAAGATGCGGCGAGCCTTTGCCCTTTATATTCTTGTAATTAGTTCCGGCGTAGGTATATCACAGGAATTAAATTCACCTAAAGGTAACAACAACAATTCAGCTGTTTTTGAAAGAGGAACCAATATTGTTGGCCTTGGGTTTGATTACAGTTTTCATTCTTATAAAATAACTTCTGAAATTTTACCTGAAGTCAGGAATAATATTCCGTTAGGATGTTCAGGCCATTTGTATTATGAAGTCGCCCCCTTGAATAATATAAGTGCCGGATTTAAAATTAATTTAGGTTATGCTTCGTCTGATCTTGGAAACGTTTTTAGTTTAGAAGGAGATCTTTTTTTGAACTATCACTTTTTTAATACTGAAAATACAGATATGTTAATCGGTCTTGATTGTGGAGTTGGGGTATTTGATGTGTCGGATTACAGTTATTATGGAAGGAACTCCTGCTTTGGTTATTTTATTTCCGCGAAAGGTTATAATTACGGCGGCCACTTCCAGTTACGTCGTTTCATAAATAAGCATTTAGGTTTTCAATTGAATTCCCTTTATTCAGTTGCTGCATCAACGGAAGTCTGGCTGGTACCAAATGCAGATGTTAAGCTGAGAAGATTTAATTTAGGAGCAGGATTAATTGTGCGTTTCTGAATTAAACTTTGCGGCCTTTGCGGTTAAACTGTCGGCTCGGCGAATATTTCAACACTGAACATTAAATGAGAAATGAAGAAGTTAAAGTAAAAATTACTCGAAACGTAAACTCTCGATAGGATCCAACCTTGATGCGCGTTTAGCAGGAAGATATCCGCTAAGTAATCCAACTACAATACAAATGATCACCCCGGTAACTATCCAGAACCAGGGAACGAAAAATCCAGTATCTAATCCCATGCCAATTAAGTTACCGATGATGATACCTAACACGATCCCAATGAGACCGCCCATCACACAGATGACGACGGATTCGATCAGGAATTGATTTTTAATTGCTTCCTGCGTTGCGCCTAAAGCTTTACGTATCCCGATCTCACGTGTGCGCTCTGTTACTGAAACAAGCATAATGTTCATTAAACCAATTGCAGCACCTAATAATGTAATGATCCCGATGATGGTTGCTCCTAATGTTACATTCTGTAAATTATCAATCAGCATCGTTGCTAAACTGTCGCTTTTCACAACATCAAAATCGTCTTCTTCTTTTGCATTGATATGACGGATCTTCCTGAATAAGCCTGTTGCTTCGCCAACAGCGATATCCATTAACCACGGGAATTTTGAAATGACATTGATCGTGAAATTCATATCAGGCATTCCGAAGTACTGACGTGCGTTCAAAATTGGAATGATACAGATCTTATCACCGCCAAAACCCATGCTGCTTCCTTTGCTTTTTAAAATGCCGATCACTTTGTATTTGGTACCACCAATAGAAATGATCTTATCGATCGGTTTTGCATTCTTAGGGAATAAGGAAAAAGCGATCTCACTTCCTAAAATAACAAGGTTATTGCCGCTTAAAATTTCCGGTGGTGTAAAATTCCGGCCATCCTGTAATTCATAGCCTGAGGTTTCCAAATAATTCTCATCAGCGCCAAACACCTGGATATTCGGGTTGGTCTTTTTCGACATGTACTTTAAACGGGCATTCCAGGAAGCTAAAGTTGAAATGGAAGCGACACAAGGAAAATCAAATTCCTCCTTAAAGCGCATGGCCTCTTTATAACTTATATTTTTGTAAGCTTTTCTCTTACCGTGACGAACCCTCATGTTCATTTCCTTATTCCGGATAGTGAAGGTGTTCGCGCCCATTTCTGTAAAATTGCTGTTGATGCTTGATTTTATAGCGTCAATAGCTGAAAGAATTCCTACTAAAGCGGTGATACCTATGGCAATAATAAGCATGGTAATGACCGCCCGTAGTTTATTCGATTTTATCGCATCTACCGCAATTTTTGTATTTTCCTTGAGAAGAAGGGCCATTATTGGTGTAAAGGTAAGTTTACCTTGGCATTTTTATTAACCGCTTATCAAATTTATACCTGATTTCTGGTATTTTTCCTTCATTTTTCATAAATTCGTACCTCCAAAAAAACAATAACAAACTAAAACATATCCCTATGGCATTCGACATTGACATGATCAGGAAGGTTTACGAAAGCATGCCTTCTCGCATTGAAGCAGCCCGCAAACAATTAGGCCGCCCTTTAACATTAGCTGAAAAGATCCTTTATTCGCATTTACATGCTGATCAAAGGTCTGAGAATTTTGAGCGCGGAAGCTCTTATGTTGATTTCGGTCCGGATAGAGTAGCTATGCAGGATGCAACAGCTCAGATGGCTTTATTGCAGTTCATGCAAGCGGGCCGCCCGAAAGTAGCTGTTCCTTCAACGGTGCATTGCGATCACCTGATCACTGCAAAAGTGGGTGCGAAAACAGACTTGCATGTTGCTACAACTGAGAGTAAAGAAGTATTTGATTTCTTAGGTTCAGTATCGAATAAATACGGAATTGGTTTTTGGAAACCGGGTGCGGGTATCATTCACCAGGTAGTTTTAGAAAATTATGCTTTCCCGGGAGGTATGATGATAGGTACTGATTCTCACACTGTGAATGCAGGTGGTTTAGGTATGATCGCGATCGGGGTTGGAGGAGCTGATGCCTGTGATGTAATGGCAGGTTTACCCTGGGAATTAAAATGGCCGAAATTAATTGGCGTTAAATTAACCGGTAAATTAAATGGATGGGCAAGCGCAAAAGATGTTATTTTAAAAGTAGCAGGTATCTTAACCGTAAAGGGCGGTACTGATAAGATCATTGAATATTTTGGTGAAGGTGCAATTAACCTGAGTTGTACAGGAAAAGGAACAATCTGTAACATGGGTGCTGAAGTTGGCGCCACTACTTCTACATTCGGTTACGATGCAAGCATGGAAAGATATTTACGTGCTACAAACCGTGCTGATATCGCCGATGCTGCAAATAAAATTAAAGAACACTTAACAGGAGATCCTGAAGTATATGCAAATCCTTCAAAATATTTTGACGAGGTAATTGAAATTGATCTTTCAACTTTAGAGCCGCATGTTAACGGTCCTTTCACTCCGGACTTAGCAACTCCAATTTCAAAATTAAAAGAAGAAGCGATTAAAAACGGCTGGCCATTAAAAGTGGAAGCAGGTTTGATCGGTTCTTGTACTAACTCTTCTTACGAAGATATTTCACGCGCTGTATCATTAGCGAAACAAGTTTCTTCAAAAGGATTAAAGGCGAAAGCGGGATTCATGATAAATCCCGGTTCAGAGCAAATTCGTTACACGATCGAGCGTGATGGTTTCTTAAAAGTGTTTGATGAAGTTGGTGCGGTTGTATTTACAAATGCTTGCGGTCCATGTATTGGTATGTGGGACCGCGTTGGCGCAGAGAAGAAAGAAAAGAACACTATCGTTCACTCTTTCAACCGTAACTTCGCGAAGCGTGCAGATGGAAATCCAAACACATATGCATTCGTAGCGTCACCTGAAATGGTTGCTGCTTTGGCAATTGCGGGTGATCTAAGTTTTAATCCGATCACAGATTTCTTAACCAACGAAAAAGGAGAGAAAGTAAAATTAGATCCCCCTTTCGGCGACGAATTACCTAAAAAAGGTTTCGCTGTTGAAGATGCAGGTTACCAGGCCCCGGCTGCTGATGGAAGCAAAGTTCAGGTGTTAGTTGACCCGGCTTCTAAACGTTTACAATTATTAGATCCGTTCGCTGCATGGGAAGGTATCGACTTAAAAGGATTAAAACTTTTAATTAAAGCAAAAGGAAAATGTACAACGGATCATATCTCTATGGCTGGCCCATGGTTAAAATTCCGCGGACATTTAGATAATATTTCAAATAACATGTTGATCGGCGCAGTAAATGCATTCAACGAAAAAACAGATTCAGTAAAAAATCAATTGACAGGTGTATACGAAGGAGTTCCTGCTGTACAGCGTGCTTACAAAGCTCAGGGTATCGGAAGTATTGTTGTAGGTGATGAGAATTACGGTGAAGGTTCATCACGCGAACACGCTGCAATGGAGCCTCGTCATTTAGGTGTACGTGCAGTATTGGTAAAATCATTCGCGCGTATCCACGAAACGAATTTGAAGAAACAAGGTATGTTAGCGCTGACATTCGCTGACAAAGCTGATTACGATAAGATCCGGGAAAATGATGTGGTTGATATTGTAGGTTTAACTTCTTTTGCTCCCGGCAAACAATTAACAGTAGTGTTCACTCACGATAACGGAAGTAAAGATGAAATTAAAGTAAACCATAGCTACAACGCTCAGCAGATCGAGTGGTTCAAAGCGGGTGGCGCTTTAAATATCATCAGAGCAAGTGTAAAAGCTTAACAGGAAATAGATTTTAAATCCCGCCTCTCAAATTAAATGTGATTGGCGGGATTTTTTATTATGAGAAAAATTGTTGCCATATTTTTTATTTTAGTTACTAATTGTTTGTTGTCGCAAAACAATCGGGTGGAGAAGGCTATTTTGTTTTTTAAAGGTCAGCCTGATATCAAAATTGCGGAGGCTTTTAACGACAGTAGTTTTGAAATTAAATTTGTGAATCCTGAGATTGCTGTTCAATTTGCTCGTACGGCCTTAGTGCACTCTGAAAAAAGCAAGAATGATACTGTTATAGCTTCTTCATTTTTGTATTTAGGAACTGCATTTCATGTTATGAGCGCATACGATTCGGCAATGGTGTATTATATGAAGGCAGAACAAAAATTTGTGAGACTGAAGGATGATAAAAGAATGGGAACTATATATCTTCATCTGGCGTCTTTATTTTCGGATGCAAAGGATAATGTTAATGCTAAAGCATATTCGTACAAATCGATGAGTTATTTTGTTAGAGCAAAAGACACTAATAATTTAGCCGCCATATACAGCAACCTCGGAATATATTACGATTATGATAATAAAACTGATTCAACCTTGTACTATTATTTTAAAGCACTTGATTTAAGAAAAAAGTATACGAAGATTAAACCGGAGCGACGGGCACTTAATTTATCGGTTTCATATACTAATATAGGCCACCTTTATCAACACAAGTTAAGGGATTTGCAAAAGGCAATTTATTATTTCAATTTGGCCTTCGAAGAAGATGAAAAACACCCTGATGTTTTATATAAGATAGCAACTTACGAGAATTTAGCTAGCTGCTTTAATGATATGAAACAGTATGATAGATCTATTAATGCGGGATTGAATGGACTACGGTTAGCGAATTTAATAGGTAACTATCAGGGAAGGAATCGCTTATTTAAAACACTTTCTTCAGACTATTATTTCTTGAAAAAGTACGACTCAGCTTATTATTATATGAATGAGTATGCGATTTTTGTTGATAGTACTTACGCTCTCGAATCTCAGAAGGTAATTAGTGAGATGCAGCAAAAGTACGAAAGCAATAAAAAATCAACAGAAATAGCTTTATTAAATAAAGATAAACAGAATTCAGAAACATTCAGAAAAACTCTTTATGTAATTATAGGATTGATTTTAATTGTTGTATTGGCTTTAATTTATAGCTACGTACTAAAGCAGCGCTCCAACAAAAGTTTGGTTTTGAAAAATGAGGAAATTAATAAACAAAAACATCTTATTGAAGAAAAGCAGAAAGAGATAATCGACAGTATTCGTTATGCCAAAAGAATACAACAAAGTTTAATGCCAACCGAGAAATATGTATTAAAAAAAATAGGAGAACTGAAAAAATAATGAAAGCATACAGAATATTTATTGTTTTAGTATTCAGTTTTAATGTCCTGTTTTCGCAAGAACAAACTCAAATTGATTCCATAAAAAAACTTATTCCTTCACTTAAGTCCGATACCGCACTTATCAGGAATTATCTATTGTTAGGAGAATGGATCCCGGATATTAAAGAGTGGTCGGCTTACAATCAAAAAGGTCTTGAACTTGCAGAAAAGAATTTGAAGTTGTCTCCCGGTAAAACTGAGAGGGAGATATTATTGAAATACAAAGCAAGTGCTTTGAACAACGTTGGTTATTATTACGCTCAGTTGAATGATAATAAGAAGGCTATCCTGAATTACGAACTCAGTAAAAAGATTTTCGTAGAATTAGGTGACAAGAAAGGTGAAGCAACTTCTCTTACAAACATTGGCGCTATTGAAGTAACAACAGGTCATGTTGCTGAAGCTGTTGTAAAATACGATCAGGCATTGAACCTATTCAAAGAGTTGGGAGATAGAAGCAATTCGGCAGTTGTATTGGGAAATATCGGTAGTATATACCTTAATCAGGGAAATTTAAAATTGGCCCTCGATCACTTTACTCAAGCCCTGAAAATGAATATCACAACAAATAATGTTGCAGGAGAAGCAAGTGTTTATAATAACCTGGGTTCTGTTTATTATGAGCAAAAAGATTTTCAAACCGCATTGGATTTCTTTTATAAGGCCCATAAGATCTACGAGAAGCAAAATGACAAATTTACAATGGCTAAAAGCTATTCGGATCTTGCGGTATATGTAAAGCCTCTTGACCGTGCTAAAAGCTTACATTATGATAGTCTCTCATTAAAATTATATACTGAATTGGGCCATGAGGAAGGAATGTCGAAGGCGTACAATAATCTTGGCAGTACTTTCGCAGAGAAATTCCAGATTGAACTTGGATTGGAGTTAGTGAAAAAGGCATATTTTATCCGTGAAAAGATCGATCAATTGGAGCCTATGTGCTTCTCTGCAAGGAACATTGCTGAAATGTACCTGTACATTCATAAATATAAGGATGCGTTGGAATGGGCAGATCGTTCGTATAGCCTGGCCAAACGTATCGGAAGTATTAAAAATGTACGTAGTTCAGCAGAAACTTTAGCAAAGATCCATGCCAAATTTAAAGATTATGAAAAGGCATATCAGTATCATATCGAATTTAAAACACTTAACGACAGCATCCTGAATAGTGATTCAAAAAATCTTGCTGCACAACAATTGGCTAAGATAGAATTTGATAAACGGCAGGCAGAATTAAAAAGAGAGCAAGATCAGAAAGACATGCTCAGCGAACAGGAAAAGCATAAGCAAAAGTTAATTACTATTTCAGTGAGCGTAGTTCTGTTCCTTGTATTGATCCTCGCAATAATAATTTTACGTAGTCTCCGTATCAATCAAAAGAAGAATAAGATCATAACCGAGCAGAAACGTCTTGTTGAAGAAAAGCAAAAGGAGATCATCGATAGTATCCGTTATGCCAAGAGGATCCAACAAAGCTTGATGCCTACCGGAAAATATATCACTAAGAAGATGGACGAATTGAAAAAATAGAGCCGGGCCGGAGTTGTTCCGACTGATTTTATTTATTATATTTAATAATCCAAATCAAGACAAATGAGATCAGTATTATTTTTAACGGCCATAGTAATTTCTTTTTCATTAAATGCACAACAGTTCATTAAGAACACAACAGGCCGTGCTTTAACTTTTAAAGAGATACAAAAACAGTTTGATACATTCAAAAAACAAAATGATCTCAGGAAAACCACCGGCTGGCGAAGTTTTAAGCGCTGGGAATTTGATATGCAGATGCATACCAACACACATGGCGAACCGGCAGGATTTGATGATTATGTGAATGCAGCTACAGATATGGCCAAGTTCAAAGAAGATCTGCAAGTTCAAAGTCTTCCTTCTACATGGGTGCCAACCGGCCCGAATGTTTTACCAACTAATCTAACAGGTTACATGGAGAATGGAATTGGCCGAATCAACTGTGTAGCCTTCCATCCGACTTTACCGGGAACTTATTATGCAGGTGTTGCACAAGGCGGACTTTGGAAAACAACGAACAACGGAACTTCATGGACACCATTAACAGATAATTTACCTATTACGCGAATTAGTGATATCACACTTGATCCTGCAAATCCAAATACTATTTATATTTCGGTTTGTGATTTCGAATATATTGGTGTGAGTTTATTTTTGAATGGACGTAAACGTCATACACATTACGGATTAGGAGTATATAAATCAACGGATGGTGGTACCACATGGGCGCCAACAGGTTTAACATTTCAATTAACTAACGGAGATGCTTCGTTGATCAGAAAAGTTTTAGTGAGTCCAACCAACAGTAATGAATTGTGTGCTGCGGGCGCAAACGGCATGTACAGATCTTCTAACGCCGGTACAACATGGACCAAAGTAATGGATTCTTTATTCTGGGATCTCCACCAGGACCCTGTTAACGCTAACATACTGTATGCCTCTACAGGTTGGGTAATGAATTCCAACCAGGGAAATGCTGCAGTTTACAAATCAACAAATTTTGGAAATACATGGACGATGCTAAGCACAGGAATGCCAGCAACAGGATCTATTCAGCGAGTGAAATTAGCTATTGCACCTTCCGATAATAATTATATTTACGCAGCTTGCGTGGATCTTCTTGGCGGTTTGTACGGATTTTATAAAAGTACAAATGCAGGTGTGAGTTGGACCTTTATTGCTCCTGTTGATAATGTTTTAGAGGGCGGACAAGGTGGTAACAGCGGCGGACAGGGAAATTATGATATGGGATTATTAGTTCATCCAACAAACAGAAATACAGTTTATATCGCCGGTATAAATATGTGGGCTTCTACTGATGGTGCTGCAACATTTAATCCGGTTTCGCATTGGACAACCGGGTACGGTCCAACGATCCATGGCGACTTTCATCAATTAGCTTATCAAACGGCAGGAAGTAAGTTCTTTGCTTGTAATGACGGCGGATTATACAGTACTTCAACAATTGTTCCGAGTAATTGGAGTACATCAAGCTGGCCAACTACCTGGACAAAATTGAACAGTGGTATGCAGGTAACATCCTTCTACAGATTATCAAGCTCAAGAAATTCTGCAGGAAGATTAGTGGCTGGTTCACAAGATAACGCGACTTTCTACTACAAAAGCGGGGCATGGACAACTATATTCGGAGGAGACGGCATGGATTGTTATTTAGACCCTGTAACGAATACAAATGTTTTTGGTTCGAGCCAGTACGGTTGGTTTGAGTTGAGTACAAATGATGGTGTAAGCAGTACAAGTCCGAATACAAATCCAGGTAGTGAGAATGCAGAATGGACAACGCCGGTGATCGCAGATTATAATAATCCCGGAAGATTATTTATCGGGAATGAAAACATAGTACGTTCAACCAACAATGGAAATTCATGGACCTCACTGAGCCCTTTTCCGGGTTCAGACCCGAATGAGGTGAGTGCGCTTGCTGTTGCAAATTCAAACAGTTTAGTATTGTATGCAGCAAAAAGGGTACGTTATGAATTTGGATATCCGGGAGCAGTTTTTAAAACAACCAACGGCGGAACGAGCTGGACAAATGTTACTGCGGGGTTACCTGATAGTTTGTATTATACCAGTGTAGAAATAAATTCTACGAATGCGAATGAAGTTTATATCACAATGGCAGGCTTCAGCGCCGGCAGAAAAGTTTACAGAACAACAAATGCCGGTTTGAGCTGGACGAATATTTCCTATAATCTTCCGAACATTCCGGTTAATTGTATCAAGCAAATTCCGGGAACAAATAATTTGATAGTCGCTACCGATATCGGAGTTTATACTTTAGCCGGCAGTGCAACAACGTGGGTGAATAACAGTTTTGGTTTACCGAATGTGATCTTAAGTGATATTGAATTCAATGTGACATTGAACAAAGCATATCTATCAACATTCGGAAGAGGGATCTGGGAAACACCGTTGAATATTTTAACCGGGATCTCATCAGGCTCTGTTCAGGAAAATATTTTAGAGTTCAATCTTTTTCCATCTGTTAATAACGGAGACTTTACGATCACAACCGGAACAAATGATGAGAAATCGATCGAGGTTATTGATGTGATGGGTCGCATCTTGTACGTAGGTAAAACTTCGGATGAAAAAGTACCGCTTACTTTAAAACTCGCTTCCGGGGCTTATTATGCCAAAGTTGTGAGTGTCGGTAAAGCAGGCGTAAAAAAATTCATCGTCGAATAGAGACTTATTTACTGATTTTCAGATAATTAAGTATAAAAAGCAAAACCTTGCAAATATTGCATTTTCTCCAAATCGATTAATTGTTATATTTATCTTTAGAATACTACAGTTTATCATTTAATAGCACCCATTTATCGAAATGAAGACCTTCGAAACTGACGTATATACTATGCATGTATATGAGGATGGGTATCTTGAATTTAAAGTAAAAAAAGATTCTTTGTTAGAACCTCAGGATCTTTGGTTATCGAGAAAGCAATCTTTAGAATACGCACCGGAAAAAAAATTCGCAGTATTAATGGAAGCGCACGATTTTTTTCAGATAGGAACTGAAACCAGAAGAGTGGCTGCATCAAAGGAGTATTCTGGCGGAATGGTAGCTGTTGCGTTATGCAGTAATAATTTATCTCTGAAAATATTAGGAAGCTTATATATCAAAATAAATAAACCTCCGATCCCTACAAAGTTTTTTGACGACAGGGAAAAAGGAAAAGAATGGTTAAAAGGATTTATTAAATAAAATTGAATATTAGTTTAGGTAAGGACATATTTTTAAGATCGAAAGATCTGGGCCACTCATCCGTTCACTTGAGAAACGATGGAATTGTCCAAATTAATTTTGGAGACAATGTTGATATTGACCTGAAAGAAGCGGTTGAGGTTGTTGATGCAATAGGCGAGTTAACTGAAGGAAAAAAAGTACCCGTTTTAAATATCGGAGGTATAAGTACATCAGCCACAAGTGCTGCAAGAGAATATTCTGCAACGCCATTAGGATTAAAATATACCATTGCAGATGCTTATGTTGTAAACAACCTTGCGCAAAAGATATTGGGCAATTTCTACATCAGTTTTAACAAGCCACCTATTCCTACAAAGATCTTTGATGATATGGAAAAGGCGGTTGAATGGCTAAAGACCCACTTGTAATTCGTGCCCTTATTTTGTACATTTATTTTCCAGAAGAGAAGCTAATGGCTAAATGAAATTCAGGACTCTCATAGTTCTTATGTCTTTTGCTTTTTCAACCAAAGCACAGCACGCTTATTTTTCTTCTCTAAATCAAAATTTACTTTCTGTTAATCCTGCCTTTGCCGGAACAAATAAGCAATTGAGGGTGCAGGCTATTACAGGTACTACAGGAATGCCAAAATATGGTGGGCGAGATGTACAAAGTTATTATGCAGGAATTGATTGCCTGGCTAAAAAATATAGTGGCTTCGGTTTATCTTTTAGTACAAGTACATATGGTGAAGTTTTAAAAAGGACGCAAGCGGATTTTTCTTATTCTTTACATTTTACCGCAAAAAACAAGATCAAAATAGTTCACGCATACCAGGTTTCTTATTTTGAATATAAATATGATCAGACAAAATTGAATTTCGGTGAGTATAAACTCAATCCTCATGATGCCTTTGCTTGGGGACCTGAGGTTCCTCGAGTGATCTATAAACGCAATGCAGATTTTTCAACCGGATTGTTAGTGTATGGAAAAAAGTTCTATGCGGGAATAACTTTATTAAGTTTAACACAACCCGACGAAGGTGTAATAGGTGTTTCAAAACGTCCGTTAACTCAGATCTATCAGGGTAGATACAGATTTTTGAGTGAAATTAAATTTAATATTGATCTGTACGGTTTAGGTAAACTTCAAAAAGAATATAAGATAAATAAGAATGGGTATTCTTCCAGAGCGGTCAGAGAAAGTTTTATTCAATATGGAACTTATCTGAACTATAAAACACTTTCCGTCCATTTCGCACATCAATTAAATGAAATTTCAGATTATGATGCGTTTATTGCCGGTATTGCTTTAAACGGGAAAGGTTTTAAAATGGGTTGTAATACTAAAATTAATTACTCAACACATTTAAGTAATTATGAATTTTATGAACTCTATTTGCAATACGCTTTCGGAAGAAATAAAAAAGCTGATAAAGAAATCCCTGACGATACAATAAGACTTATTGATTAAAGTTGTCATGCTGCCCGCCGAAGGCGTATGCAGTATCTCAAAAAAAGTAATTTTTAAAATTACTTTTTTTGCTTCTTGTTGGGGTCGCAATTCTTACAATCCGGGTAAATTAAAACCCCACACTTATCCGGTAATTTTTGTACGTGGCCGTCTTTATCTTCAGCTACAATTTCCTTTAAACAAATATTGGTGGCCCTGGAACGGCCTTTGGTTAAATAATTAATTGTTTTTTTAGGAAAGGTATTTCCAACAACGGCTGATTCAAAATGTCCTTTACTATCCTGGAAGGTGATCTTGAAACTTTTTACTACATCCATATATGGATTGCCATATTTATCCAAAGCAAATACTTTGTATTCGGTCTCGTCAAAATCAGCTTTGTAAAAAGGATCTTCTTTTACGATCTTAATTTTTTCAACCTCTTGTGATAGCAAGCAGGCAGGAAGCACTAAAAAACAAGCTATAAATTTTAAAAATTTCATTAATTAAATTTATAACGAAAAACCTGATAAAGGATACAAGGCAGATGCAAGTTATTTAGCGCAGAATGTTAATTACTTAACAAGGGCGCCATATAGCTTCTCGCGCTGTTCCTTAACTATTGGGCTCTCAAGGTACTCATCATAAGTACAAGTCCTGTCGATAATGCCTTTTGGCGTTAATTCAATGATACGATTAGCTACGGTTTGAACTAATTCGTGGTCATGACTGGCAAACAGAATAGTCCCGGTGAAATCCTTTAAAGCATCGTTATAAGCGATGATGCTTTCCATATCTAAATGGTTAGTGGGTTCATCAATGATCAGCATATTCGGATTCACGAGCATCATACGGCTGGTCATGCAGCGTACCTTTTCTCCACCGGACAACACATTACATTTTTTCAGAACCTCTTCGCCGCTGAATAACATCTTTCCTAAAAAGCCGCGAACATAACTTTCGTCTTTATTAGTACTGTATTGACGTAACCAATCGATGAGGTTGAGATCGGTTTTAAAGAACTCGGTATTATCATTAGGTGAATAGCCTTTATAAATGGTTGTACCGAATTTGTATTCTCCGGTGTCAGGCTTTTCAACCTCATTCAAAATATCGAATAATGCTGTTATAGCTAAATGATTTTTTGCTATGAAAGCGATCTTATCTCCTTTACGTACATTGAAAGATGCTTTGCTGAATAACAAACCGTCAGCATTTGATTTTGACAAATTCTCGGTTTCTAAAATCTGATCTCCTGCTTCACGTTCCTGTTTGAAAATAATACCGGGGTAACGGCGGGTACTGGGTGGAATTTCATCAACCACTAATTTTTCTAATAATTTTTTACGTGAGGTAGCTTGTCTTGATTTACTTGCATTCGCACTGAACCGGCGAACGAAATCCTGTAACTCGGTGCGTTTATCTTCAACTTTTTTATTCTGATCGGCACGTTGTTTCAGGGCGAGCTGACTCATCTGGTACCAGAAACTATAATTACCGGTGTAAGTTTTTAGTTTTCCGAAATCAATATCACAAACGTGGGTACAAACTGTATCTAAAAAGTGACGGTCGTGGGAAATAACAATAACCGTATTCTGGAAATCTGCTAAAAAATTCTCGAGCCAGGTAATAGTTTCAACGTCTAAGTCGTTGGTAGGCTCATCCATTAAAAGAATATCAGGATTACCGAATAAAGCCTGCGCCAATAATACTTTTACTTTTTCTTTACCGGTAAGGTCTTTCATTAATTTGAAATGCGTTTCTGTTCCGATACCAAGGTCAGAAAGTATTTGCGCAGCGTCACTATCAGCATTCCATCCGTTCATCTCTGCAAATTCTGCTTCCATTTCAGAAGCCTTTATTCCATCCGCATCACTGAAATCAGGTTTTGCATAAAGTGCATCTTTTTCTTTAATGAGTTTGTGCAATTTTTTATTTCCCATGATCACGGTATCTAATACAGCGAATTCATCGAACTCATAGTGATTTTGTTTCAGAACACTCATGCGTTGCCCCGGTGTTATATCAACCTGCCCTTTTGTAGCATCGATCTCACCTGAAAGGATCTTCATGAATGTGGATTTTCCTGCTCCGTTCGCACCAATAATACCATAACAATTGCCCGGTGTGAACTTTACGTTAACCTCGTCGAACAAAACGCGCTTGCCGTACTGTAAACTTATATTTGTAACTGTGATCATGCTCTTAAAAAATTCGTTTGCAAAGATAGTAAAATAAAGGGGTATTTTAAACGGCTAATTTAATACCTTTAGTGCATGCGGTTTTTAGCGGTTTTTCTTCTTATTTCATCAATTTCCATGGGTCAGGGTATTTACCATGCTAAAATAACAGATGTTTCGACAAAGACCGGAATTCCGTTTGCAAGTATTGGGATAAAAGGTAAGAATATTGGAACCGTAGCCAATGATAAAGGAGATTTTGAGTTAAATATTCTAAAATGCGATGAAGATGATACGCTCAAAGTGTCGGCAATAGGATACAAAACAAAAGCCTTCACCATTTCTGAGGCCAGGCAAGGGATGAGTAAAGTAATTCTTTTAGAGCCGTCAGTTGTAAAATTAGATGAAGTTGTGGTGATCTCGAAAAAAGTAAAGCGGAAAGTATTAGGCACTTCGAAATACAGCACAAGGAATTGTTCAGCATTCATGGGAACTGATGGGAATTGGAAAGGGGAGGAAGCAGCGATCCGCGCCAACAATGAAAAAGGAAAATACGTTTTTATTGAGGACTTTAATTTTTACATCGTCCAGAATAAATATGAAGACTCTCTTGTTTTCCGATTGATGTTGTATTCTGTTACAAGTAAAAACCTTCCGGGAGAAACATTTCTGAAGAAACCTATCATTTTTAAAACGACTGTGAAGAGCGGGATCGTTCATGTTGATCTGAAGCAGTACAATATTACTTATAATGATGATTTTTTTATTAGTCTTGAATGTTTAATGGATAAAATGGAACAAACAAAATTCTGTTTCGCCGGATCTGTAAAAGTTCCTTCCTATGTGAAAACATCAACCTTCATGAACTGGTATAAGGTAAGAGGCGGTGGTGCCGATCTCAATGTCACGGTTTCCTACCTGAAATAATTACCGGAAGAGTGTGACGTAACCTTTTACGATCTTGTGTTTACCATCGAAAAGTACTACATCAGCCATATAGAAATAAGTTCCGGCCGCGCACATTTGGTTATTATTCATATTTGTTCCATCCCAACCTTTCACAACATCTTCTGAGTTATACATTTCAATTCCCCAACGGTCGAAGATCCAAAGTCTTTCTTTGCTTAAATAATTACCACCGATATAGAAATGATCGTTAACGCCATCTCCGTTCGGTGTAAATACATTCGGCATGATCAGGCTTTCGCAATTCACATAATTCACTATAATGCTGTCAGAGCCCCAACAACCGTTAGAGTCTGCAACCATTACCCAATATAAACCGGGTGAATTGTAAACATTCATTGTGGTTGTGTTTGTGCTATCCTGCCATAATATATAAGGGAAATTAGCGACAGTGAAACTCATACCTGTTCCGATACAAGCTGTTGTATCAGGCCCAAGATTAATAACAGGCGCCTGGAAATAATTTACTGTGAAGCTATTCGACGAGAAAGTACATCCGCTGTTATTAGCGTAGAAAGTATAAATCCCCGCATTGGCAGCTGTAATAGGATTTATAACAACAGGATTTGAATTGGAAGTGAATCCGCCCGGACCGCTCCAGTTATAAGTTACACCACTTGCGGTATCTGCAAACATTAAAATAGAATCATTACTGCAACCTGTAGAGACCAGGTATGAATTTATTATAGGAATAGGGTTCACAAGAACATTGATCTTCGCGGTATCACTCTTACAACCGCTGAACATTGTATATAAAGTATACACACCCGAATTGCTGATTAAAGCAGGCGCAATTGTATTTGATGCTGAGTTGGAAGTGTAAAGTGAAGGCCCGCTCCAGTTATAAGTAGCACCCGGATCGCCGGAATAACCATTCAGTTTAATTGTATCACCAATACATAAAGATTGATTAGAAGCTGCGATCGGTTTTGCAGGAACAATAACAGATACATTGGCAAAACTGTTTGCACTTGTACAACCGCCACCTGTTAAGAATAAGAAATAAGGTCCGGCATTCGCAGTGCTGGTAACAATAACAAATGGATTCTGGATATTTGAAGTAAATGTATTTGGCCCGCTCCAGTTATAAGTAGCTCCTGTTACAGAATTAGCTGTCAGTTTAATTGTATCACCTTTACAAACCGGAGAATTTACGGTAACAACAGGTTTTATTGAAGCAGGAATTATTTTTACCTGGACAGGAACACGGATACTGTTACAACCGCCAACTGCATTAGCCGCGTAATAAACTGTATCTTTTGTTAGGGGAGGAGTAGTGTAGGAATTTCCGTTAGCAAGGAATCCGCCAATTACAGGTTGTGAGAACCATCCGACGGTTCCGCTTCCTGTGGCTGTTAATGTTGCTGAATTCCCATAGCACACACTAACCGTAGGAATTGCTGTAGGTGTGGTAACACTTGTATTTGCTGTAATATTGATCGTTGTTGTTTTTGTACAGCCATTGACATCAGTTGTAGTTAAACTATATACACCGGCCGAGTAAACATAAATACTGTTGTTCATAGTATTTCCCGGCATCCAGTTATATCCGGACATACCATTATTCGCAGTCAGTAAAATTGAATCACCCGGGCATAACATTGTACTCGACGGAGTAATACTGGCTACAGCAGCTGAAGCAACCACGGCAACCGTACAAATTGTAGTAATGCCACACATCGTAACTTTAACGCTATAGGTTCCGGTTGCAGTAACGGTCTTCACAGTCCCGCCACCGAATAATGGCGGCATCCACTGGATCAGTGTTGAATCGTTTGTAATTACTTTAAGCACAGTGCTGCTTCCTAAACAGAAAATAGCGGATGGATTTGCTATTAAATATGGCGTGTTATAAACTTTGACTTCTACAGTATTAGAAGTGAGAACACAACCTTGTGCATCTGTAACCACACAATGATAGAATCCCGGAATTTTTACCCAGATAAATTGAGTACTTCCAGGTAACGGTCCGCCGGGGCCGATCCATTGGTAATTCAATGCGCCTGCAATGTTACAAGTGATCTTTGTTGAATCATTAGGACAAATAAGTAGTGGTGATAAGGTTAAGAACGGATTAGGTTTTGGAGCTACATTGAACCAGATATTCGCTGTGCCAACACAACCTGCCGTGCTTGTGAACGATGAACTAATTGAATAAAACCCGGCGATCTTGATCCAAACAGTATCCTTTGTAAAATTGCTTGCATTTATTGAACCTCCGATACTCCATTGGATCGGATGACTGTGATTGATGATTATTTTGACACTATCGCCAGGACAAAACTGAGTAGTCCCGGTATAGGATAAAGTAACGACAGGATTAGGATTTATTTTAATGTAAACGACTTTTGTGACCGTATAAGTTTGAATACCGCAGAGATTATTTATTTTAATTACACCTGTAATTGTATAGCTTCCGGTAGTGCAGGTATTGATGAATGCGTCTTCAGGTTTTCCGCAATTGGATGAATTGGAAATTGTAGCACCGCCCGGACTTATGGTCCATTTTAAAGTATCAATGATGCCAATACAGCTATTATTTCCTGTTGGGTTTGTAATGCTATCATAAAGATTTACGAAGATCAATGGCCCGCAACATTGGGTAATTGTATCTGCCAGTTTAATTTTTGGAATAAGAGGTTTTATTGAATCCACCTGCACCTGGACAGTTGTTGTTTTCTTGCAGCCAAACGGACTGGTTAAAGTAAATGCATATAACCCTCCCTTGGTAGTGATCACACTTGAATCGGGTGTTGATAGCCACGGTCCTCCTGAAGAAACCGACCATGCGAATGAATTTCCTTTTATAAAACCGCCGGTAATTTTTACTGTATCAGGATGACACATTTTAATGAGGTTTGTGTTCGGGAATTTTTGAGTATTGAAACCTTTTGTATCAGTAACATGAGGGAATGCGGGTATAGGATGAACCGTTACATAAACGGTATCCCTGCTGCTGTAACAACCATCCATTGTTGTAACTGAAAGATTATATGATCCGGAAAGTGAAATAGTACCGGAAGTTTGAAGCGTATCATTAAATCCTGTCGACCATTTGAAATGATGATACGGTCCGATCTCGCCGTCATTTAAAAAATCATCTGTGTAAGTGATCCCGTTTACTTTATTTGGTCCGCACATTTTAATTGTGTCAGGGCAAGTTGTTGAAGTATAATTGATGCAACTTTTTACAAAAGGTCTTGAACAAAGTGATCCGCTTCTTTGATAGTAGTCATAAGGTTGTCTTGTTAAGTTAATGATCTTTCCTACAAATGCATCACAAAATCCTGAAGATTTAACGGAAACATACTCGTCATATATTGGGTCTGTACAATAATTATTTATCTGGTAGAATGTAGAGAATGGGGATCCTGCTGTTGCCGGATAAACAGGGCAGACGGTTGGCCATGCCCAGGTATTCATTGGCCATGTAAATTTCCTCTCGTAACTTCCTGCAATTACAGGGTTGTTGGCAGAAACTAAAGTGATGCCGTGTGCCTCGTCTTTTGCGGGACCGCCAACGTTTCTCATCCATGTTCTTGTGCCTGTACTGCCGGAGTGCTTCACAACAAAAATATCAGAGTAACCGACACTATTGTAAAGACCTTTATCTGTTGCGTCACTGAAATCCGTTAACGTACAACCGAATTCTCCAATGATATAAGCATCGCCTGAATTATCTAAAGCAAGATTACGTGCAGATAAATAATTCTGAGAACTATTAGCTGCGCCCCATACATAAGTTCCGCTCTTGTCATATTTAGCCAGGAACATTTTATTGTTATAGGTTCCGGTGAGGAAATTATTTATTATTCCATAAAAACCCATGGTGCCTGTAAAATCACCTGCCATGAAAATATCGTTATTGCTGTTCACCGCTAAAGCATAAGCAATAGAACTGCTTGCGCTTGCTTTCCTGAACCAGATCTCATTTCCTGCAGCATCATATTTAATTAGGTATACTGCATTCATGATATTATTAGTATGCAGGTTGTTGAACAGGATCGTATCTGAGAACTGTCCGCACACATAAATATCATTGAAAGCATCAGTAACCACATCCATCCCGCGGTCGGTATATTTTGCTGTTCCTGTTTTACACCATAGATAAGTTCCGTTGTTTGAATATTTAACTGTGAAGGCATCGTATGAATAAACACTTGTTGAAGGATTGATCATACTGGTGAAAGTTGCAGTACCAAATGTGGCAATACCCTGAAAAGATCCGGTTACAATAACATCACCTGCATTATCGATAGCGATATTGCTTGGAATATCCACCATGTTACCACCGGCAGAGCGTACCCAAAGAAAATTTCCGTTAGGGTCTAATTTCGCAATAAAAATATCCTGTGTTCCTGAAACTGAATTTAAAGTGAATGTTCCGAAAGTTGAAAGGCCATAATAATAACCGGTAACATAGGTGTTACCTGAACCATCAACACGAATTGATAAGCCCCTGTCGGAACCGGTACCTCCGAATTTTGTGACCCATTGCATTTGTCCGGAAGCATTGGTCTTATAAACGTAACCATCCGGTATTCCTGAAGAAACAGAAGTTACATTGAAGGAATGGAAAGCAGCTGTATTTGTAAAGTAACCCGTAGAGTATATATTCCCTGCAGCATCACTGGCAACATCCATGGCTTCATCCACATGATTACCACCGCTGGATTGGGCCCAATAGGTTTGGGAATGCGAGGTAAGTACCGCAAATACGGACAGTAGAAAGAGGCAGATCTTAATTGTAATTTGTCTTCTCATTCAAAAGTATTTGCAGGCTGTTAGACCTAATGAATTTAACAAAAAAGGACCGAGGAACCGGGGAGTAAATACAAGAATTGTGCCAAAGACGGCTTTTAATGAGTAAAGGTTGAAAATCTAAAATTTTAGAGAAGGAATAGGCTCTATTTTTTCATTTTGAGACGGATCTGAGTGACGATCTTTTTTGTGTAAAGTGGAAAATCCCCATTCATCATCCAACTGTAATAAGACGGTTCTTTTTCAAAAACTTCAGCAACCGGTTTGTCTTTATGTTTCCCGAAAGCAAAAACTTCAACACCTTTTTCATTATACACAATTCTTCCTGCTAGGTCCACATTTTTTGTTTTTGCAGTTAGTTCACTAAGGACATTCATATCATTCTTAACAGGAATGGATATATTGCCTTTACCGTCATCGAAAGGCTTATCTGCATATCTTTCTAATTGTGCTAAAAACACTTCGTAGGTCGCTTTTATATCCGCTTCAGCATTGTGTGCATTCTCGATCCGCTTATCGCAATAGAATTTATAGGCTGCAGATAAAGTGCGCGGTTCCATGTAATGAAAGATATTCTGCACATCAATTAATTTGCGGCTTGAGAGATCGAAATCAACTTCAGCGCGTAAGAATTCTTCCAATAATAAAGGCACATCAAATTTGTTCGAATTATATCCTGCTATATCCGCATTACCAATGAAATTTGATAATTCTGTCGCCACTTGTTTGAACGTTTTACAATCTTTTACATCTGCATCTTTTATTCCTGTGATTCGTGATGATTCAGGAGAAATAGGCATCTCCGGATTGATCCGCATTGTTTTTGTTTCCGTGCTGTTATCCACATTCACTTTTAAAATGCAGATCTCGATGATCCTATCAGAAGCTACACTTAAACCGGTAGTTTCAAGATCTATAAATGCGAGTGGACGGGTAAGGTTTAGTTTCATTTTGTTTGAGGTTCGTTACACGCGACTTAAATTGTGGGTATTGTGGAAAGATTTTTAAGAACGGTTTCAGTGGATTTTACTCCTGTAAAAAACGAATTTATTTTCAGCATCACTGCATCCACAACTGAATCCGGACAAGAAGCACCGCTTGTAATAATGATCTTTAAGGGTGTTTTCGCAGGTAAGAAATTTTCCGTGCTGACGTGTTTTTTATTTGGATAATCGAAGTGATTTATTTTTGTTTTACTTTCAATTTCTTTTTCTGAAGAAATAAAATAAGTTGGAAATTTCCGTTCACACAATTCTACCAAATGCGAAGTATTGCTGCTATTATAACCGCCAACAACAATCGCAAGATCGGCATCTGTATTTAATAAACCATAAGTTGCATCCTGATTCTCATTGGTTGCATAACATAAAGTATCGTGAGTATCGGCAAAATGAGAATTGACGTTTTCTTTACCGAATTTTGTTTCCATTACGGATTTGAAATATTCCGCTATCTCTTCAGTTTCAGTTGCAAGCATTGTTGTTTGATTGATCACACCAACTTTTTGCAGGTCTGTTTTGATATTAAGCCCTTCTGAAAATTTTCCCGCAAATTCTTTTTCAAATTCAGCCTGAGTTCTATTTTCAGTAATGAAAGAAGCTAAATTTATCGCATCTTTAATATCCTTTACTACTATTGCTTTACTATGTGTAGCACTTCTCGAAAATGTAGCGCGCGTTTCTTCGTGATTGTATTTACCGTGAATGATAATAGTGTGATTCGTTTTTCCGATCTGTTCCGATTTTTTCCAAACTCTTTCTACGAACGGACAGGTTGTATTATACTTCTCAGTCTTAATTCCTTTTTGCCTAAGTGTCTCTAAAATATTCAAAGGTGCTCCAAAAGCAGGAATAATAACAATGTCATCGGTCGTCAAAGTATCAAAAGAGATCAATTGTTCGCCGTGAGTATCCTGTAAAAATTGAACACCATGAGCATTCAGATCCTTATTTACTTCCGGATTATGGATCATCTGGCTTAGTAAAAAAATGCGTTTGCCGGGATTTTCATCAATGGCTTTGAACGCGATTTCAATGGCATTCTCCACACCATAACAAAAACCAAAATGGCGCGCAATGTAAAATTGTACCGGGCCAAAATCTAAAACCGTAGGGGAATTATCTTTTTTACGCGGATCCTGAACTTTGCGGTATTGCTTGACCGCGGAAATAATCGGACTTCGGTAAAATTCAGGAACCTGGAACGTTTTCATTTGTGGAATTATTCGTAAATATTTTTTCTGTGTCCAATTGCTATTACTGCAACCAAGAGGATATGATCATGAATCTCATATATGATCCTGTAATTTCCTTGCCTAACTCTATAACCATCCCGACCCTTTAGTTTTTTATATCCTTGTGGTCTTGGATTTGTCGCTAATTTTTTAATTGTTTGAATGATAGGAAGAGCAATGTTATCAGGAAATTTATCTAATTGTTTTTGCGCTGTTTTAGATAAAGTGATCTTATACTGAGTCATTAGTGTTTTTTGCTTTTCCTGTTTTTAAGATAATCTGTCAGATCAGTAGAAGGTTCTTTTTTTGACTTAACTTTATCATATAGACGAATATCTTCCAACTCCTCTAATTCAGCCATTAAATGAGAGTATTCATCAATTGTTAAAACAACTGCTTGTTTCTTGCCCGCAGTATTCGTAATGTATTTAGGATGTAGTGTCATTTATATAGACAAATTTACAATTTTTTTGAGCTCGAACCAAGGACGGGTTTTAGAATTTAGGCTTTTTTGTTACGCGGATGATAACTTAAAATGTTATCCCTCAGGTATTGCCTGTCGAGATGGGTGTAAATTTCGGTAGTTGTAATACTCTCATGCCCCAGCATTTCCTGTACAGCCCTTAGATCTGCACCACCTTCTACCAAATGGGTCGCAAAAGAGTGTCTGAACGTATGTGGACTTAATTTTTTTCGAATACCGGCCTTTTTAGCAAGATCTTTTATCACAATAAAAACCATCACCCTTGATAAGATGCCACCCCGGCGGTTAAGGAAAATATGATCTATCGCGGTTTTTTTAATTGGGAGATGAACCCGTACTTTATTTATATAATTTTTGATCAGTTTTTTAGCGCCTTTTCCTATAGGAACGAGACGTTCTTTGCTTCCTTTACCAGTCACTTTAATATAATCTTCATTAAAATGAAGGTCAGATATTTTCAGATTCACTAATTCACTAACACGTAAACCACAGCTGTATAAAGTTTCGATCAGCGTGGCGTTGCGTTCGCCTTCAGGAGTACTTCTGTCAATTACGCTAACGATCCTGTCTATTTCCTCAATGGTTAAGAATACAGGAAGTTTTCTTGTTGTACGGGGAGATTCCAGTAATTCAGCGGGACTTTGCTGAATTTCATTCTCCATTAGCAGGAACTTGTAAAACGTTTTTATTCCGGAAATAATTCTCGACTGTGAAGTAGGAGAGAAGTTTAGTTCAGAGATCCATTTTACGAAAGCTTGTAAATGGGTCAGCTCAATTTGAGTTGGTCCTTTATTATTTAAAAAAGAATGTGAATACGATTCTAATTTGTTGAGATCATCCAGGTAAGCCTCAATAGAGTTTTTTGAGAGGGAGCGCTCTAATTGAAGGTATTGTTTAAAGCGGATCTTATATGAATTCCAATTGCTCAAAAAATGTTACATTTACGTTATGAAGTTAATCATAATTAACGGACCAAATTTAAACCTTTTAGGCATAAGGGAAAAAGAGGTTTACGGAAACCAATCTTTCGAAGATTATCTGGAAGTATTGAAAAAGAAATACACTGAAGTTTCTTTAGAATATTATCAAAGTAATGTAGAAGGCGAGCTAATTAATGAGATCCAGGAAAAAGGGTTTATTTACGATGGTATTATTATCAATGCCGGAGCGTACACACATACTTCTATAGCAATAGCAGATGCTATTAAAGCAATAAAAGCGCCATGCATTGAAGTTCACATATCCAATATTTTTGCACGCGAGGATTACAGGCATGTTTCTTATTTAGGAAAAAATTGCGTGGGAAGTATTTCCGGTTTTGGTTTGAAGAGTTATGATCTGGCCATTGATTTCTTTTTGAAACAAATATAATTCTTTCCCTTGGGAAGGCGCTTTTTCCAAAGGAAAAAGAGAAGGGCAACGAAAGATCAATTCAAAACATCCAAACTCCCCAAACCTTCACGTACCACTTCAAAATCACCTTTACTGCAATCAATAACTGTAGAGGGGTAAATGTTTCCGTGTCCGCCATCAATTACCATATCCACTTTTGTTTCGTACTGTTGATGGATAATTTCAGGATCTGAAAAATATTCTAAAACACTATTGTCATCATCATGCAAACTGGTTGAGATCAAAGGATTTCCTAATGCATTCACGATTTCCCTGCAGATGATATTATCAGGAACACGGATACCAACTGTTTTGCGGTCTTGTTTAACTATTTTAGGAACATTCGAACTTGCTTCTAAAATAAAAGCATAAGGACCGGGCAAGGCTTTTTTCATCACCCGGAAAATATGATTGGGAATCGGTTTTGTGTATTCTGATAGATGACTCAGGTCGCTGCATACAAAAGAGAATTTCGATTTCTCCGGTTTTATATTTTTGAGTTTACAGATGCGTTCTACCGCTTTGTTATTAGAAATGTCACAGCCCAATGCATAAACCGTATCTGTAGGATAAATGATAATGCCTCCGTTTTTCAGGCAATCCACGATCAGGGCAAGTGTCTTGCTGTCTGGATTGGTGTCGTTTATTCGGAGGAGCATGGTACAAAGGTAGTTTTAATCTGTTCAACACTCAAAAAATTGACCAGTTATAGATTTAAACGTATATTTTACACATTTCACTCAACCTTGGCACGATTAATGCCGTATGGTTCATTAGATTTATTAACCTTAAAACCAAAATCACATGAAAAGAATTTACCTTTTCTTATTCACTATCCTGATCACATCCACCTACAGGTTATCTTCCCAAAGTGTTAATGTACCCTATCAATTTTACCTTGATGCGAATAATAATTGTACTTATGATGCGGGCGATCAATTGCTTTATAATCTTCCCGGCGCCCTTATAATGAATTACCAGGATGTTTCATCGAGTATTCAATGGGGCAATAGTGGCCCTGTTACGTGTATTTCACCTCTGACAATTAATAATCCGATGCTTCCACCGTCGAATACGGCAACCTTTACAGGTTTTTCTAATAGTACTTATTCTGTAAATACATCATGCAGCGCTTATACTAATTTGTCATATACTGCAACAAACTATTTGCCAATACAGAGTATTAACGCGCAAAGTAATCCAACCTTATCTACCAACCATACGAATTATTATTTTAACACAAACACTGTTCCTGTCTGCAGTAATCTTAACGACTCCCTCAATATTTATTTCGGTTATAGTAACTTATATGCCTGTGGAGGTTTGACTACGTCCAGAACTTATAGTTTTTTTATAGATAACGTTTTATTAGACATGGCTGTATCGACCGGATCCGCTGCTTATAATTTTGTAAATGGTTCGGCATCTAAATGTTCGGTCTCGGAATCTTATTCTAATAGTAATACTACTTTTTGGATGAGAGTCGCCTTGCCAACGGGTTTAACTTTAGGAAATCATCTCTTTGAAATTAAATCCACACCATTATATACATCACCCGCCTCTGTTGTCAATTACAGTTGTAATCTTAATTTGCAGCCATGTATTTCCGTTTCCGGTAAATTATACGAAGATTGTGATAATAACTGCGTAAAAAATACGGGAGATGGAAATTTATACGGAGGAGCTTTAGTGAAAGTATTTAATGGTATTACCAGTCATACTCTTTATCCGGATGGGGCAGGAAATTACTCGGGCCTCATACCTTCTCCCGGCCCTCAGTATTCCATAACTTCTATACCATCGGCTTCCGGATTTACACCTTGTCCGGCTGCAACGGCAACTACAGCACTCACAAGCTCTATGGTTACTAATCTTGATTTTGGATACAAAACAAACACCAGTTACGGAGATGTTTCAACGTATAATGCCATAATTCCGGGCGGAATTTTTCCAAGCCAATCAAAAGTGGTTTCATCCGGGTGGATCAATCAAGCTTTTTATTATACTCCTTGCACATCTACTTTTGTAACGAATCCCGGAAAATTTAAAATAGTACTTGATAAAAATCTGACTTATTTAAATCCTACAGGTCCGACACCAACGCCAAACGCAGTAATAACAGGACCTTCCGGGGATACATTGGTTTGGAACGTTTCGGATTTTAATGGTAGTGTAAGTTATCAATATTATACTGTATTGGCACAATTAGCCTCCTCGGTTACCATAGGTTCAATTTTTACAAATTACACTTTTGTAAATCCACAATATGATAATTTTATGAGTAATAATTCCTCAGTGTTTAGCTGGACTGTTGGATTACCATATGATCCAAATAATAAATTGTGTTATGCTTCCGGAATACAGCCTAACGGAGACATTCCATTAGGAACCACGGATCTTTATTACACAATTAATTTTCAAAATATAGGTACGGCAGCTGCCACTAACGTAAAAACTATCGATACATTAGACACCAATTTAGACTGGGCCACTTTGCAAACATTGAGCAGCAGTTTCCCGGTACAAACACAAGTTGATAATACTTCGGGCCAGGTTATTTTTTATTTTGCCAATATCAATTTACCGGATTCAAACACCAACGAGCCGGGCAGTCATGGTTTTGTCAATTACAAGATCAAATTAAAGCCGGGTGTTCCCGTAAATACAGTTATAAAAAACCGCGCGCATAATTATTTTGATTTCCAGGCTGGAATTCCAACCAATCAGACTCAAAACAAATTGGTGAACATTACAGGGATAACTGAAATGGAAAAAGTAAATTCTGTTTTTGTAGCGCCGAATCCTGTTTCAGATAAGGTAACTATTTCTTCAAGGGAAATTATTCAATTTGTTTCTGTATTCAATAATCTCGGACAAATTGTTTTAAAACAAGAAGTAAATGCTCTTCAGTCACAATTAGATTTGAGTCAGTTACCAAGTTCGGTTTATTTTATAAACATTCAGTTAAAACAAGGAAGTGGCATTACAAAGAAAATAAGTAAGACGAATTAAATGGTTTTTAGCCGCGGATTTCGCTGATTTACACAGATAAGAACAATTGCAAAAAATCTGTGGGGAATCCGTGAAATCTGCGGCTAATTTTATACCTTTAAGTAAATTTACATCCCATGGATCGTCGCGATTTTTTTCTTAAGTCAGTAGCAGGAACAGCAGGCTTAACTTTTCTTTCATCTATCGATAAAGTTTATGCCGCTGAATTAGAGAACCAGGTTAACCGTGTTAATGGTTTAAGCCCGGAGGCAGCAGCCGTAGATGAAGATTTCTGGGGTTGGGTGCGTGAGAGTTATACTGTTTCCCCGAATATCATCAATTTAAATAATGGTGGAGTTAGTCCGCAACCCAAAGTTGTTCAGGATGCGCATATCCGTTACTACCAATACTGTAATGAAGCACCTTCGTATTATATGTGGCGTATTCTGGATGCCGGCCGTGAAGGATTAAGAGATAAGTTAGCTGATATCTGCGGCGTCGATGCAGAAGAGATCGCTATCAACCGTAATGCAACTGAAGGATTGAACACGGTTATTTTCGGTTTGAATTTAAAAGCCGGAGATGAAGTGGTGTTGAGCAAATACGATTACCCGAACATGATGAACGCCTGGAAACAGCGCGAAAAACGTGACGGCATCAAATTAGTTTGGATCGATATTCCTCAACCGCTGGAAGATGATAAAGCTTACGTGAAATTATACCAGGATGCGATGACATCTAAAACTAAGATCGTTCACATCACACACCAGATCAACTGGAGCGGAAATATTGTTCCTTGTAAATTAATTGCAGATATGGCGCATTCGAAAGGTGCTGAAGTAATTGTTGATGCCGCACATTCATTCGGACAATTTGATTTTAAATTCAGGGATACGGGAGCTGATTATTTAGCCACGGCCTTACATAAATGGTTATGTGCTCCATTTGGAAGTGGGCTTATGTACGTTAAAAAAGAAAAAATTAAAAATGTTTGGGCTTTATTATCGAGTTCAGAACCCGACGGAACTGATATCCGCAAATTTGAAACATTGGGTACGCGATCATTTGCTTCTGAAATGGCCATTGGTGCCGCTGTTGATTTTCATAATGTAATAGGAGCAAAGCGAAAAGAAGAACGTTTACGCTATTTAAAGAATTACTGGTATGATAAAATAAAAACATTGCCTAAAGTTGTACAAGCAACTTCATTCAAACCACAGTATTCCTGTGCGATCGCTCATGTAGGATTTGAAGGATGGAAAGGCGGGGATATTGAAAATAGGTTATGGGATAAACATAAGATACACACTTCAACTTTCATTTACGAAAAATTGAATGGTGTGCGTATCACTCCAAATATTTATACCAGTACGAAGGATCTCGATACACTTATCAAAGGTTTGACAGAGATCTCAAAAATGGATCCTCCAACTGCTTCAAAATAATTCCGCATGAAAAAAACAGTATTTCTTTTTATTTCTGTAGCACTTGTAATTATTGGTATTGTTTCCTTCCAGGAAAAAGCACCTGAACGTGTTGTTATCCTAACCGATAAGGCACCGAGGCCAATTGGTCCGTATAGCCAGGCAATAAAAGTTGGGAACACTTTGTATGTAGCGGGACAAGTGGGGGCTAACCTTGAGGGAAAGATCGATACTGCCTCTGTTGAGAATGAAGTTAAGCAAGCAATGAATAACGTAAAAGCAATTGTTGAAGCTGCAGGGATGAATATGCAGCAAGTTGTGAAATCGACCTTATATGTTAAGGATCTGAAACATTTTTCTAAGATCAATAAGATCTACGCCACTTATTTTCCTAATAATCCTCCTGCAAGGGAAACAGTGCAAATTGCCGGCTTACCGAAAGACGCTAATTTCGAGGTTTCTGTAATTGCCGTTAAGTAAATTCCCTTTAAAGGCATGCAACCTTTCTCTTTTTTGCCGTATTTAGTATAGAATATGGGGGACGCCCGCAATTATACCGATCCCAATCTTGCAGTCATTGAGCGTTGCAGGAATGGCGACAGAACAGCTTTCCGGGAATTATACAACCTGTATGCGAAAGCTATGTTCAATATTTCGCTGAGGATCTTAAATAACAGTGATGAAGCTGAAGAAGTATTGCAGGATTCATTCTTAAAAGTATTCTCCAAAATTGATTCCTATGATAAAACATATGCGTTTGGTGCATGGTTAAAACGTATTGTGATCAATGGATCGCTCGATGTATTAAAAAAGAGGAAAGTAAATTTTGTTTCTCTTGATGAAGCTCAGTATTGTCATGAAGAAGATATAGATGAAGACGATGCTTTATGTGGAGTTGAGATATTAAAAAAATGCATTGCTGAATTGCCGGATGGATTTCGTGCAGTACTGACATTATTTGTTTTTGAGGAATACTCTCATAAAGAAATAGCGAAAGAGCTGGGAATTAGCGAAGGAACTTCGAAATCACAATATAACCGTGCCAAAAAGAAATTAATTGAGTTAGTTAAACAAAATACTGTTAGTCATGAGCGATAAATTGCGATCATATATCAAAGAGAATAAGGAGAAGTTTGATAGTGCTGAACCTTCTAAGGATCTATGGAAAACAATCGACTCTAAACTTGAGTTGAGTGTTCCGGTTTCAAAAAGTAAATGGACCTATATGAAATATTTTGGTTTAGGAGTGTGCGTTATTGTTATAACTGTTTATTTTATCTCGCAGAACCTAAATAATTCCTCTTCAAAGGCACTTTCTCAAAATTTAAAGGACTCAGCACTGAATAGTTCAGGTGTATGGGTTAAAACGAATCAAAATGACGGTAGCGTAAATACAAATGATAATTCCGTTTCAAGTTCCGGCAATAATAAAGTAGGAACAGATAATTTTACAGATAAAAACGCTGAGAAAGAACAGAACTCTTTGATCCGGAACGATGAAAACATTAAAAAAGACTCTGTGGTAACTGATGTAGACGAGAATATTTCAAGCGGGCAGAAGGTGGAAATTGATCCGGTTCCCGTTAAAGAAGAAAATACAGCCATGTCAAACCTGGTGAAGAATAAAAGCAAAAAAATAATTGCACCTGAAGCGCCTTCAGAAATGAATACTTTTAATGCAACAATTTATGATTGCTCCTCTATTTGTGAAGTTATACAAGCATACAGATTTCCGGGAAAAGTCAGTATGAATGGTGAAAGGAATTACCAGGGTCATAGGATATTGGAAACAGTTCCTTGCAGCAAGTTGGAAAATGCAGGAAATGTAAAAGCTGTTTGGGTCAAAGGGAAGGTCAGCAAAAAATTAAGTCTATCTGTTACACAAGGCCTGAAGAGTATAACTTTAGTGAAAAGTGACGGAAGTAAAGTTCCTCCCGTGGCTCTTTCACATTATTACAAAGGATTAGGCGTGATATCGGATTATACCGGTAAACATTTTGAAATGACCTTTAAAGATAATATGGAGTTGATCTTATTTTTTAAAGACGTGAATGAGGGCGATAAAGTGATGATCGATGGGAAGATCGAAGCTGTTGTAAATACTAAATAACATCAGCAAACTGTAATTCATACAAACGTTTGAATTGTCCGTTCATATTCAATAGTTCCTGTTGGGTGCCTTGCTCAACAATTTGTCCTTTTTCGAATACGATTATTTTATCGGCGTGTTTTATAGTTGCCAAACGATGGGCGATAACTACGGATGTCCGTCCTTTACTTATTTTATCCAAAGCTTTTTGTAATAATTGTTCGGTGTGGGTATCAATTGTGGCGGTAGCTTCATCCAGAATAAAAAGTTTAGGATCGTAAACAAAAGCACGAATAAATGCTATAAGCTGGCGTTGTCCTGCTGATAAAGTGATACCGCGTTCTTTCACAATATAACCGTAGCCATCCGGCAATGACATAATAAAATCATGCAAGCCAATTTGTTTTGAGGCATCTATTACTTTTTCGAGAGTGATGGCAGGATTATTTAAAGTAATATTATTAAAGATGCTGTCATTAAACAAATGTACATCCTGCAATACAACGCCGGTATTTTTTCTTAACTCTTCTAATTTATAATTATCAATATTGACATTATCCACCAGGATCTCACCTTTATTGATCTCGTAAAACTTACTTAAGAGATTAATTATGGTTGATTTTCCGGCACCGGTTGCGCCTACAAGAGCAACTGTTTGGCCGGCATCGATCTTAAATGAAATGTCTTTCAGAACATAATTCTCATCGTTATAAGCAAACCAAACATTTTTGAATTCAATATTTCCATTAACGCCATTAAATGTTTTTGTGCCTTTATCTTCAATGATCTCAGTTGTATCTAAAACTTTAAACACACGATCGGCTGATACGATTCCCATTTGTAAAGTGTTTAAACGGTCAGCCAGCATTCGTATCGGGCGGAACAGCATATTCACCATCATCACGAAGAAAGTTATATCCCCTAACCCAATATTCATCGAATTATAACGAGCGCCAATGAACCAGATCAAAGAACCGATGGCAATAGCAGAAAGGATCTCAACTACAGGGAAGAAAATAGAATAATACCAGATCGAACGGATGTTGGCCTTACGATGTTTATCATTGATGAGCTTGAACTTCTCATATTCCTGTTCTTCACGGTTGAATAATTGAATGATCCGCATGCCTGTTAAATGTTCCTGCGTAAACGTGTTGAGCGATGAGACGGCATTTCTGACTTCATTAAATGTTTTCTTAACGCCATTCTTAAATAAATTAGTAGCGATCAACAATAAAGGGATCGTAGTTAAAACAATTAAGGTCAATACCCAGTTCTTTAAAAACATGACAACAATGAAAGTGACCAACATTAAAATGTCACCGGTTATCACAATGAAGCCTTCGGAGAAAACCTCGCTTAACGCCTCAATATCAGAAATTGCGCGGGTTACTAACATTCCGACAGGAGTCTTGTCGAAGTATGAATTTTTCAGATTTAAAATATGTTTGTACACTTGGTTGCGGAGATCTCTTACAATGCTCTGTCCTAAATAATTTGTGACATAGATATTCCCAAACTGCAAAACAGCTTCAAAAAGCAAAGAGGCGAGAATTAAAAGTCCTATAGTATTTAAACCGGAGATGTCCGAAGGTTCATCAACGAAATTATTCAGGGCTTTATTAATTAAAAGCGGACGAACAATTGCAAATCCTGAAAGAATTAATGTGAGCGCTAATGAAGTAAAGAAAAAACGTTTGTACGGTTTTGTGTACGAGAGGATTCGCTTTAAAAGCCCGATATTCAATTTATTTTTTTGTTCTTCACTCACAGAAAGGTGTCCTCAGGATATTTTATATCAGTTAAAAATAATGCATGTGCAGGTGCAGATGTACCTGCATTATTGCGGTTTTTGGTTTCAATGATCTTTTTGAAATCAGCAAGCGTGATCTTATTTCTTCCTACCATTAATAAAGTGCCTACAATTGCGCGAACCATGTTCCGTAAAAAACGATCGGCTGTAATAATAAAACACCATTCGGTCTCGCTCAATTGTATCCAACTTGCTTCTGAAACGTAACAAATATTGGTTTTGGTTTGTGTATTCACTTTACTGAAGCTGGTGAAATCGCTTGTTTCCATTAAGATCTCACAGGCTTTGTTCATCAATTCAAAATCAATGAAGCCATATTGATGCCATGAGAGATTTTCTATGAATGGATTTTTATGCTGATGCAAATAATAATTATAAGTACGCGACTTCGCATCAAAACGTGCATGCGCTTCGTCTTTTACCTTGTGAATGGAAAAGATACTTATATCAGGAGGAAGAACTGTATTCAATTTGTAAACCCAATGTGTGGTGTTCTCTGAAAGATCAGTATTCCTGCAGGTAAAATGCGCATAGTAAGCTCTAGCGTGTACGCCTGTATCGGTTCTCCCGCAACCCGTCACTTCTATGGTTTCTTTTAATAACATGGCAAGTTTCTCTTCTAAAACCTGTTGGATGGTATTAGGCGTATTATCCTGTACCTGCCAGCCATTGTAATTGGTCCCGTTATATGCCAGTTTAATAAAGTAGCGCGACATCCTTTTTGATTCGTGGATTTATGATACCTTTGCCCTTCGAATTCATGGGTAAAGTTAGCAAGAATATTGTTGTAAACGATGTAGAGGTAATAGATACTTCGGCAGAAGGGAAAGCTGTTGCCAAGCATGAAGGCCTGGTGATATTCTGTGAGGGAGGCGTGCCCGGCGATATCGTTGACATTAATATTCACCGCAAAAAGAACAAGTTAGCTGAAGGGAAAGTTGTTGCCGTTAAAAAAACCTCGGAATACAGGGTAAAACCGCAATGTATCCATTTCGGGACTTGCGGCGGATGTAAGTGGCAGAACATGAGTTACGAAGCACAATTAAAATTCAAGCAAAAATTCGTTAGTGATGCTTTGATCAGGATCGGGAAACTGGAGATCCCGGAGATAGAACCGATCTTCGCCAATAAAGAAGCCTATTTTTACAGGAATAAATTAGAATTTTCATTTTCCAACAAAAAGTGGTTGACAGAGCAGCAAATTAAATCGGAAGAAGAAGTTGCCAATAAAAATGCTGTAGGTTTTCATATTCCCGGCCGCTTTGATAAAGTTTTAGATATTACCGAATGTCATTTGCAACCCGATCCTTCAAATGCGATCCGTAATGAGGTACGCGATTACGCTGCTAAAAACAATTTGACGTTTTTTGATATTCGTGATAAGGGCGGTTTTTTAAGAACATTAATGATCCGAATTACAGGAACCGGTGAAGTTATGGTTGTTGTTGCAGTTTATGATTGGCTGGAGATGGAATTATTTGCATTGTTAGAGCATCTGAAACAAAAATTCTCACAGATAACTTCTTTGCAATACGTTCATAATCCAAAAGGAAACGATAGTTTTGATGGATTGGAAATAAAAACATATTCGGGACAAGCATTCGTTTACGAAGAAATGGAGGGTTTGAAATTCAAGATCAGTCCGAAATCATTTTATCAGACCAATTCACAGCAGGCGTATAATTTATATAAGATCACAAGGGAATTTGCAGGTTTAACAGGAAATGAACTGGTTTATGATCTTTATACGGGAACCGGAACGATTGCGAATTTCGTGGCTCGTAACTGTAGAAAAGTTATCGGCGTAGAATATATTGAAGATGCAGTTCGGGATGCCAGGGAGAATTCAAAAGCCAATAACATTGAGAATACATTTTTCACTTCGGGTGACATGAAAGATGTACTGACCAATGATTTTATAAAACAACACGGTGCGCCTGATGTTATTATTACTGATCCGCCCCGCGCCGGCATGCATGAAGATGTTGTGAAAGTAATTTTGAATGCGAATCCTGGAAAAGTAGTTTACGTAAGTTGTAATCCGTCAACTCAGGCAAGAGATCTGGCTTTGATGGCGCATCAATATACAATTGTAAAAATTCAGCCTGTAGATATGTTCCCTCAAACAGCACACGTTGAGAATGTTGTTCTATTAGAGAGAAAGTGATAAAAATTGACAATTTAATTATTTACCATTTACGATTGAAAAGTGTAAAAATTGTAAATTGTCAATCAAAAAAATCGTAAATAATGCTTGGCTTAAAGTTAGAAACAGATCCGAATTGGGTTAATATTGTAGAGAAGAACATCTCTGAAATTTTAACCGACCATGCCTGGTGTGAGCAAAAAGCTGCAACCAATGCAATCTCTTTAGTAATTGCATTTCCGGAGAAGAGTGATCTGGTTGAAGCGATGTTAAGTATTGCCAAAGAGGAATTGACACATTTTGAAATGGTGCATCAAAAAATCAAAGAACGCGGTTATGAATTTGGTCCTGAAAGAAAAGACCATTACGTTGCTGATCTTTATAAATTCATGCGTAAAGGGCATATCCGCAGGATCTCTTTGATCGACCGTTTATTATTCGCAGCAATAGTAGAGGCGAGGAGTTGTGAACGATTCAGAATTTTATCAGAACAAATTAAAGATGAGGATCTGAAAGCATTTTATAAAGAATTAATGATCAGTGAAGCGAACCATTACACTGTTTTCTTAGGATTTGCACGTAAGTACGGGGAAGGAGTGGAGGATGTGAACGCTCGTTGGCAGCAATGGTTAGAACACGAAGCAGAAGTGGTGAAGAATTACGGGAAGTCTGAAACTATTCACGGATGAGGGGCCATTACGTGACGGTATGTTCAATCACTATTTGTTTTTTAAGAAAAATCTGATAATAATTTCGGTTGCAACGCGGTATCTATACAAACCTCAGGATAAATCCGTCTTTACGCTCGCGGCTAATTTGTAGTAGTTCCCCGTCACACATCTTTACCTGGCCCCGATCAGCTTTTACATAACCGGTAACGTGCCTCAGATTAACAATATGACTTTGATGAATGCGATAAAAGCCATGTTCATCCAATAATTTTTCATATTCCCCAAGGGTGCGACTGATAGTTACCTTTCTTTTGTCAGTTAAAATGAAGTGAGTATAATTACTCTCTGCCCTTAACCTGATGATCTTTTCCAGATCGATCACCTCAAACTCATCAAGATTATTCATAACAAGTTTTTTTACTTTTCGTGTTTCATTTCCATAATTCTCAAGCAGGACACGCGCTCTTTGACTGATGCTGGAATTTAATTTTTCTTTTTCATACTCCCAGGTGTAAAAGCTTCCATTCATTTGCGAAGTTAAAGGTACGTTTGGTGCACCGGGATCAAAATCAACATTGAGTCCTGCAAATTCACCGGTAAGATAAATATTTCCTGCATTGTCGGCTGAAATGCCGTGGGCCATGGAGTAACTATTTATTTTAAATGCGCTTAAAAAATTGCCATTCATATCATAGGTCGCGGCGAAAGCGGTCTTACTGATCTCAGGTGACAAAGTATAGGTTCCAGGACCCGGATCGAAATCAAGAGCTGCGTAATTGAAGTAGCTGCATATGTATAAAGTATTGTTGGCTAAGTATAGATCCATTGCAGTTTCATCTCCGGTGGAGCCTATTGTTTTTACCCAGATAGAAAAGCAAAAACAGCGATGATGAACTGATCTTATTCCAAATGTAAATCAAAGTTTTTTGTCAATATCCGGAAACGATTATTCGTAACAGCTGAATTAGTATTGGTTGTATCCCGGGTAGTATATAGCCATTTGCGAAATACGCTGACACGCAACCGCAGGCGATTTTCAACTCTCCAATGAAAAGTTAGCGCAGGGATCTGTCCGCCGCATAACACGGAAACAAACACGAGGATAACAGAAAGGTGAAATTGTTTTTTCATATAGTGAAAGCATGAAGAAAAATTGAATGAAAGTAAATTCTGAATACTATACCAGCGAATTACAAATCCATGCGAATAGCTTATCATCACCCGGCTATTCCACTTTAACATGTTGAAATCTTGATTCTCCCGAATCTTGATCGCTTTTACTTATTTGTACATTTATTTCAGCTAATAAGAATATTATGGGACACCCAGAATGGAATGAAACCAAAAAGGAATGTGAGGTTAATGAAGCCGGAGAATTAGTCACCAAAAAAGTGACTTTAGAAGCAAAAGCAAAATCAAAAAAATTATTGGGTATAGAGAGTAAAGATTTTTTCGATCTCTCCATTAAATTATTAGGTTTAGTAGCACTTGTTTTTACCGCTTTGAATTATTTCAACGGAAAAGATATTCAGGAAAAAGCTGAGATGGAAAAGGTGAGGAATTTCGAAATTCAAAAAATGAATGATGAAAAAAAACATTCGGAGAATTTAAGAAAGGATTCAATAGAACGTATCAAATACCTTATTGAACAAAATAGAAATGACAGCCTGCTGAAATACCGTCAACTGGAAGTTTTGCAAACTCAGTTAAATAATGAGAATGAGTTAAAACAAAGACAGCTCGAATTCAATAAGTATTTAGGTAATGCTATCAGTTCTATAGGCGCTCAAAAATCAGCCGATCTCGAAAAGGAGAAAGCAACCAACCAGTTATCGGTGTATTCAGCAGCTTATAAAGAAGTATTGCAGCTCCAGAGTTATTCACCGGATGATCCGGCCTGTGCAGCCATAAAAAAGAAACTCTTTATTGATTCCTATTCGCAGATCATGTTGTTCTCCAATAAAGAGATTGTCTCCGTTATAAAGGAAATGAATAATGTCTGGACGCTTTATGAGAACATTGATGTTTTGAAAGGTGTGGCGGATTCAACCAGGTATCTGGCGAAAAAGATCCTGGACGAACATCCAAGAGATGAAAAAGGTTTGAAATATTTTAATTTGATCTCGGAAGTTAACCGGCTGAAGCAGTATAAAACCATAACGGCTGAATTACTTTACCTGTACAAGAAAATGATAAAGCTTTACAATAGTCCTTTTTATGATGCCATGACAGATACCAGTGATAGTAAAAAGGTACAGGAAGTAATAGATAAGATCGGTATGACAGCAGTTACAGGCGACTTCCTGGAAGAATTTGCGGTAACCGCAATGGAGTATTGCGCAGAGCTTGAGGATTACAGTGAAGGTAAAAAGGCCAATGTAAGGTGGGAAGCAGACATGCTATGGAGTGAGACTTACTTTAGACTGTTCACTTTTTTAGAAAAAGACTGTCTGAATTTGAAAACCTGTAAAGCCGACCTCAGGAACTATTTTCTTAAATTAAGTGATGAATTAGGTAGTCAAATGGTCAAATCGAATGAGATATTGCTTAAGCAATAGGAGAATGATAAGCCAAACGTAATTCCGGTTGGCGATGATCAAATAAAATCTAAAAAGAGCCGTCCGTTTTTTTACTGAATATTATCCGTTCTTTTACGGATGAACTTATTACAACTTTCAAATTTGTTTAGTTTTAAGTCAGTTTCAGTTTACTATATGAAATGGCTTATAGACAAAGTTGGTAAAACGAGCGCTGTTATTATTGCTATTCTCGCTATTGCAACCGGCCTGATCACATGCTGGCAAACATTCAAATCTTCCACCAGGTCGGATATTTCAGGCGCGTGGAAATTAAAATTCTTTATCGAATCCAGTACAATGAAGACTTATATAGGCGAAACGCATGTGCAGGAAGTATTCTTCAATCAGAACGAATCTGTAATAATGGGCAATGGTGAAAAAATCGAATACAACGGAGAACCACTGCCTTCTGATCAGCACAGGAAAATAGAATACGCGGGAACTATCACTGACAATTTATTAAAAGCAAGTTTCAAATTGTACGGTCTCCTTCGTGAATCATCCGGCCAGATCAAAGTTGCAATAGGTGAAGATGGAAGAACTTTAGAAGGAACGTTCATCGGTACCGCCGCTAATACAAGGGGGAAAGTTACGGGAGAAAAGATAGATTAGTAAAGGACGATTTTTAAAATCAAGCACATTAATCAAATAAGTACAAAATATGAAACCAATCGATTTTAAATTATTCACAGAATCTGTGGAAGAAGAACGTAAGAAAAGTATAAATGAAATTGCTGACTGGGACGATCCCAAATTAAAGAAAAAGGACGCGGATACGATTTCGTGTGATGATGATGAAAGATATGAAAGAGTACCTATAAAAAGAGCTGTTAAGAAAATGTATCCCAATTTATTCACAGATAATGAAATTGATGCAGCAATAGAAGCATGTTGCAAAAAATTCAATCAATCGAGAGAACGACAAGCTTTTTATAGTTGTGTCATAACAGTTCTATTCGAGAAACATACATAAAAAACGTTACAATTTTTTTTGAATATTTAATTACAGACATATGGCAAGATTATATATTCCTCAGCAGAACGAACCTGAAGGTCCATGGTTATTGGGGCATGAGAGTTTGGAAGCATTAAATACTCTCTTTAACAAAATTGATACGAAGTTAATAGATGCGCTTGCTAAAACGATTGAAAACACGGCTAGACAACAGGCAGAAGAAGATAATCAGAATATTGATTTAGCCAAGAGAATTGCGAAGCTTCAAAGGAAATATAGTAAAAACACAAAAGTGGCTGAAATAACATTTGCAGATGGGAATGTTTATGAAGCAAATGACGTTGAAGGTATCTTGAATTATGTAGATACAAATCCGTCCTTAGCCCCAACCGAACTTTATATTAGATCAATACATGGGAATTATGAAAATGAATTTGAACTTATCATAAATACAAACGCGGGAAAAGATGAAGTTGATTTTGAGTATAGAATAAGATGCATTGATGAGGAGATCCAACAAAAAATAAAAACATTAATTGATAAATGGATAAGGGAAAATAAATCTAACCAGGCGCAACAAATATGGAGTAATGTTATTGTCTACCCTGTTTGGTGGATAGGAGCACTCACAATTTTTCTTTCCTGGGTTAGTTTAACTGATATTGTAACTAATACGGTTGATTATGAATCCGAATTAAAAAAACAAGTGCATGCAACAATTGAAAGGGGAATTAATTCTTCAAATAGTGATTCTGCTTTAATGCTCGTGTTAAAGCTTCAGTCTGATTATCTTCCTAAGAACGTTAAACAGGAAACTATAGAAGTTCCAAACGAAACTGCCCGAAAAATATTTCTCGCAACATCCATTTTATGGCTTGCTTCTCTAATTAGGCCCCAAACTATTATTGGTATTGGAAAGAAACAGAACAGGTTGAAACTTTATAAGCTCTGGATTAAAGTTATATATGGGACACTTGCTGTACTTGGCGCCGCAATAGTAACGGACAGTTTTAAGTACTTTATTAATTGGTAGAAATTTAAAATGATAAACTTACCTACAGACACTTTTTTTTAAGGCCGTCTTTTTTGTCGGATTAGCTATAATTATTGCTCTTGCAAATCCGCGAGAACAGATTCGTTCATCATCTTTTATTGTCCAGTCAACCTTTATATATATATATATCATAAAAAGTTAGATGTTTAAAATCAAGAGTTATTTCAATTTTTTGTATCTTACTTAAAATATAGATGGGTATAGTGTTAAAAACACATAAGATTCTTTGGGGTAAGTCAGGAACCGCCCCCCTTAAAAAAATATTTCAGGCATTACATGTGTGTTCTGAGTACTTAAAAGAAAAAGGTAGTCATATTCCTTGGTTAACTCGAACCATAAAAATAAATCTAAAGTTAGAGAACTACTTTGTTAAAGATAAAAATGGAAATAAGCTTAAGATTCTAAATATTTCAACAGATAGAGAAATTATTTTGCAGCCTATTGTTTAGTTACAAAATACATTTAACTACCTCCTGTATTTCCCCCTGATCTTTCTTTAATTTTTCTATAACACAAAAAACCACCGCCTCTCTCGAAGACGATGGTTTGTTTTAAATTATCCGCTTTACGGAGCGGAGGTTTTTTTATTTAGCTTTCGCGATTATGGGGTCACTGTAAGCGCCATAACCACCGGCACCTATTGCAAAGAGCCTGAAAGCGTATTTGCTGCCGCTGATCAAACCGGTAATAGTGAAACTTGTTTTGGTAACGATCACTACAGTCGACCATGCTGCTGCCGGTGCCGGGTTGCTGCCGCCAACACTCCGGCTGCTAATTACCAGGTCGGGATCATCAGTTTGCTCTATCACATACACTTTTGCCAATGGCACTGCATCCCATGTCAATTTAATCGCACCGTCGTTAGCCACAAAACGGGTGCTTAAATTAATCGGTACACCGGGAACCTGTGATGGTGTTCTGTCGCTTTTAACCCTCATACCTGAGCTGAGAATTTTAGCAGGGTCGTTGTTCGATGCGCTCTCTACATACAAGGCTAATTGCGTTAGAAGGTTGTCGAGATTAGCTTCAGCGGCGTGTGCCAAAGCGATTTTTGTTTTTCCCCTGTCCTGTGCATTTTGTAATGCAACATCCAGCGCGGTGGAAGCAGTTGTAACCACACTTAATGCCGGTACAGGTGTGGTGAAATTAGAGTTGCCTGTCATAGCTAATACAATAGCGCGTGCCAGTTCAACTTTGTCGTTAGCTGAAAATCTTTTCAGGCCAAGACTTACTTTTATTTTTTTCATAATACTGAAAGTAAATGGGTCAGAAGCAAGGCAGCCTGCACGTATCATGTTTCCCTGCTTCAAACGTTAATTAATAACGTACAAACTGTTTTAGTAAAAGTGTTATCATGCGTTTTTTAAAAACATTTTTATTCTTCAATAGTGAAATGTCTGAAAGTCCGCTTCACTAGCACGCAACACTGAATAAAACTGGAAATGGCAGAGGGGAAATTTCCCGGGGAGATTGGTTTTACCGCATTACGGTAAAGTTTATATTCTTATACAACGCAGTGGCAGCAAAGGTTTCAGAGGCTTGTGTTTTTTTAATTGTTTTAACAACTAAAACATTACAGAGAGATATTTTTTTTGAAAAGAAGATCTTCTTTGATCCTGGGAAGATGGTAAAAAAGCAAAAGATCATCTTCTCCGGACTATTACTATCTGCTATGCTTCCGGGATGATGGTAAAAAACAGAAAGAATATCTTTCATGGATAAATTACCATTTGCTTTGAACCTGGGATATTGGTAAAAATTAAAAGGAAGATCTTCGTTAAGCAAATCACCATCTGCTTTGCAGCCGGAAGATGAAAAAAAATAAAAAGCTGACCTTCTTTTAATAAATTACTATCTGCTTTGAATTGGGGAAGATGGTAAAAGAACAAAAGAAGATCTTCCCTGATTCCGGGATGATCTTGCTTGCTTAAGGGAAGATGGTAAAAAACTAAAAGCAGATCTTCTTTGGTCAGCGAATGATCTGCGTTAGAGAAAAGGAAAGTAATTAGGTGGTTGAGCGTAGCCGCCGCATAGTTGTCCCCAATGGGAAAATCACTTACTTCTCAGTTTTCAGAAGTTTAATATCAGCGATCAGTTTATTTACTGCAATGCTATCAGTACCATCGTACATACCACGGATGCGTTTTTGTTTATCGATCAGTAAAAATAATTCGCTGTGTAAAAAACCTTCAGGCGTACCATCATCTTCCAATGCATTCACCAGGTAACTGTCTTTAGCCAGGTCATAAATTTGTTTTTTATTGCCTGTTAAAAAATGCCATTTGTCTTTCATGGCCCCGTATTTTCCCGCGTAAGCTAAAAGAACTTCTGAGGTATCGTGTGAAGGGTTTACAGAATGGGAAAGGATCAGAAATTCATTATCATTTAAAAAGGTCTGTTGGACACGGATCATTTCTGTACTCATTTGCGGGCAAATACTCTGGCAAGTCGCAAAAAAGAAATCAGCCACGTAAATTTTATTTTCAATAGTTTTTTGGGTAACGGTATCTTTATTTTGATTTATGAATTTAAAATCATCAATGGTATGATAAATAGTGTCTTCTCCGGCATGTTTCTTTTCGCCATAAACGGGTAAAAGTAATTTGTGTTCATCGTCGGGATCTTTTTTATTGCCGCAACTAAATGCTGCAATTGTTATCAGCACTAAAAATAGTTTACTTATGCGTTTCATCTTTAATTTCGTTTTGTTGGATCATTCTGTTCTTTTCTTCCTTTAATCTCAAATGCTGGTATTCCGATAATAAACGTTTTATTTCCATCGCATAACGGCCATCATAATAACCGCGGATATTTCTTTTCTTATCTAACAGAACTATAAAACTGTAATCCACATGACTTGGCTTTGATTTGAAGTACATGATATTTAAACTATCATACGAACTTTGTCGCCAATAAGATTGTTCTATTGTTGGAAGATCGATCTTCAGGCTGTCGCGCAGATTGTAAGTGATATTTTTTACGCTATCCGGCTGCGGAAAAAGAAGCAGTAAAGGTAATTCAGAAAGCTCAGTTTTTTTATGAATTGTATAATCCAGCAAGCCCTCTAACCTGTAATTATCCTTAATGTATTTGGTCTGCATAAAACAAACAGTGATCAAAGGATAATTTATGGTATCGAATAATTTCGGAACTATTGAATTATTTACAACGGTATTGAATTTCAGATCTCCCACGGAATAGTAAACTGTATCTTTTCCATTTAAAGTTTTTGGTCCGTAGTAAAGAAGTTTGCTCGAATTGATGGTGCTTGTTTCAAGTATCAGCCAAAAAGCCGATGGGAACAGGATAATAAGAAATAGTATGAGCTTGCTCTTTTTTTGCATGCACAAAGGTACACAGCGGAACCCAAATAAAAAACCCCTGAAGCATAAGAAGTACGCTTCAGGGGTTTAAATCCAAAAGTGTTTAAGATTATTGGATGATCAGCTTTTTAGTTGAAGACTTCTCACCGATCGTAGTTTTAACATGGTAGATACCGCTTGCAAGGTCTGAGGTATTCATTAAATGTTTCACTTCAAGAGCGCTTCCAAGATCAACAGTTTTAACAACCTGTCCTAAATTATTCATAACAACAACTGAAGCATTTTCAGCTTTGTCGTTAGTAAGGTCGATAGTAACTGCGTTAGTGGCAGGATTTGGATACACGTTACAGTTGATAACATCAAAAGTAACATCATTGATACCTGTCAATACGGCATTGTTCACCTTGATCCAATAACTGTCCGTAACAGTTGGTCCGGAACCTGAGTTTACAGTTTGTTTTTCGTAGGTAACGTTCAGGATCGGGAATTTTTGTGTCCCATGATAATAAGTATAATCCTGGCTTATCACATCAACTGTAAAGCTTAATGGGAAAGTGCCAAGAAGGATCCTCATGTTATTGACCATTTTAACTTGCAAACAATTCGCGAAAGTTAAAGAACCGGGAAGTATAACAGTACCTGTTCCGCTACCAGTAGTATTAACAGATCCGCTCACAGTACCGGGTAAACTTATAGTAGCTGTACCTGCAAAAGCATCAGTATTAGTATACCCGAAATTGATCGGCCATACAGCTGCAATAGCTGAGTTGGTAAATGTTACACCTGATCCTGCGTTATCAGCAAATCCCCATAATTCATATTGGGTCGGGCCTGCCTGCCAGTAATTGTATTGTCCTGATCCGTCATCTTCAGCTAAATTTGCGCTTGGGAATAATGCAGGACTTGGTGTAGAAGAGGTAGCGACGTAATTTGTTACCTCAGTAACAGTATTAGCTGTTATACTTGAGAAGTTCCAGGTTTGTGATGCACCTGTATTTTTTGGAAGTACTGATGTTGAATCGTAACCTTTTTGCGTATTAACGTCTCCGATAGCCGGTTCGTTGAAGGCTTTAGTTAAACTTAATTGCGCAGAAGCTGTGAAAGCTAAAGCAATTGTGAAAATAGATAAGTAGATTTTTTTCATAGGTTTTTGGTTTAAGGTTTGCAAAACAAAATTATAAAAATAACTGAGAAAACGAAGTCTTTTGTAGCGAAACAGGCTGGTTTTAACTTATTCAACCTTTTAAAATGCCTTAAATGCCAAGTAATTCCTTGATTTTCGCGTAACCTGAACGGCTTAAAGGGACTTTTTTACCACTTTTAAGTAATGCCACGTATGTATTTTTTTCCAAAGGTTCGATCCTGGTGAGTTGTTGCAGGTTTATGATGAAAGAACGGTGTGTTCTGAAGAAAACAGAAGGGTCTAAAGTTTCTTCGTAATAGTTCATAGTTTTCTTTTTCAGATAGTAAGTGTCCCTGGTAAATATTTTCACGTAATCATCATAAGCTTCAATGTAAACGATCTCGTTTGTTGGTACGATTTGAATATCGCCGCCATTGCGTACAACAATTCTGTTCTTTTCTTCAGGTTGTTTATTCGTGTTCTCAATTAAAGCATCAATTCCTTTTTCATGACTTTTTTGTTCCTTCCATTTTTTAATGGCACCTTCGAAACGGTTCTTATCAAATGGTTTTAATAAATAATCAACGGCATTCGCTTCAAAAGCTTTTATCGCATATTCATCAAAAGCTGTTGTGAAAATTACCGGAGGGCGTTCATCTAAAATTTCCAACATCTCAAATCCGTTGATCTTTGGCATTTGTATATCTAAAAATATCAGGTCCGGTTTATGTTGCATGATAGCTTTCACGCCTTCATAGCCATTATTACATTCTGCTACCACTTCAAGATCAGAATGCGCCTGCAAATATTCGGCAACTATTGTCCGTGCTAAAGGCTCGTCATCAATTATTACAATTTTCTTTGCCATGTTACTGCGGAATTCTTAAAGTGGTGATAAATGTGTTTTCTGTTTTGGTTGTGGTCATAAGATCATTGCGCCCGTACAATAAATACAAACGTCGTTTCATGGAAGCTAATCCAAAGCCGGTTCCTTTATTCGCGTTTTGTGTGGAAGCATCGTATGGATTCTGAACTTCCACAATTAAATAACCTGTTTCTGTTTTCGAAGCTACTGAAATAGTGATCTCGCCGATAGTATCATATAATCCGAATTTTATCGCATTCTCAACAACAGGTTGTAAGAGCAGGGGAGGAATTAAAAATGTTTGACTTTGTTCATTGACGTTCATTTCAACTTTTAAGCGGTGACCAAAACGTACTTTTTCAATTTCGAGATATAACTTCAGATGTTCGAATTCTTCTTTTAAAGGAACAACTTTCTGTTCATCTTTTTTTAAAGTGCCTCTTAAGAAATCAGATAACTGTTGAACCATTTGACGGGCTTCTGCAGGTTTTGTTCCGATCAGTGCGTTGATGGAATTCAAACTGTTGAATAAGAAATGCGGCTGCAATTGCTGGCGGAGTTTTGATAATTCTGCTTCACGTAACATTGCATCAACATCGGCTTGTTTCTTTTCTTTTTCTTTTTGTTCTGCTATGGAATTAAGCATCCAGTTGATCAATGTTATAAAAGAGATGACCATAAAAGCAAAGACAAATCTTAATATAAGGGATCTTTCAAGTAATGAATAATAACCGGGTTCATCAGCTATTAGGACCGGAAGAAAGTATTTTAGTATTACCACATAGATGATAGCAAGTGTAACGCAGTAAATAATGCGATATACCTTGTTTGAATTCGCGGGCTGATAAAAACGGTAAATGAAGGTTGTGATAAGACCGAGTGCGGTAAGCAAAGTTATTGAAAAAGCGCCATCAATACCTGCCAGGTCACAACTTAATCCGAATTGGAACAAGACGTAAGAGTGAACTACAACACCAAGTACCCAGCAAAGAAAAACTGCAAGGATGAGACGTGGAAAGGAATATGGCGGATCAGCTCTCAAAGAATATTATGCAAAAGTTAAGCTTTTTGCCTGAATTAGCATCGACTTATCCTGAACATATTTTATAAATGAGCTGGCGTTCTCAATCTCGTGAGTAGTAGAATATAATTCATCACCGTCTTTCGCTCCGTTCAATGCGTACAATTCTGCCACATCGATGAATTTCCATTCTACTAAATGACTCTGGTTATTCACGAAACTTTCTTCATGTTTTTTCCCTAATGCCCGTGCCTTTAAAAAAGCAGCTTCTATCGTGTTTGCTTGTATCAAACGTGTCTGTTCGTCGAATTGTTTGTTGTTGCTTCCGTTATCGATGCTGATATTGAAGACCAGTTTTGCTAAATATGAATTCATGATTTTAATTTTTACTAACTAATAATTTCAATCCCACCCATGCACACATTTCCTTCTAAACGTAATACTTTATTGGGATCATGTGATACACCTGTATTTACAGGGCGTTTATCATCCACACTTCCCATTACTGAAGATAATTCTGATTTTATCATCCAATTGGCAGGAACCACCAGGCGCGCTCCTCCTAAAACTGCATTCACTTCTAAATTCACCGTTCCGTTAATATCTGCCTGCGATAAATTCAATTCCCCGCCTCCCATAACAATACTCATCTCGCCACCTTTAAAATCTTTTGAGATCACATTTCGTTTTATATTACCGAATACAACAGAGAAGTCAAGATGATCACTATCGCTGGTTGTTTCTTTATAATTGTGTCCTTCACAATCTTTATAATCGTAACTATAGTTATAATTTCCTCCCTTATAATTATAGTGTTTTCTTCTCCATCCGCGGTGTCTCCATTTACGGCGCGGTTTAAAGATCATTATCAGGCCAACAAGGATGATAAGAGAAGGCCATAAAAGAGGTTTAATGTTCAGGGCAGGACAGAGATCAACCGCTAAAAAAGTTCCTCCAACTATTACAGGAATGATCCATCCCCATCTTCGGAAACGGTATTTTAGCCCCATATATAAACCGATCGCGATCAATAACATTTTCCAGGTGAATACCCAGTATGGGATATCTGCGCCTAATTCTCTTCCTAAAAATAGTGCACCGGCGATCACCACAAATATCCCGCCGATCACTTTTCCGCGTTTGTGTTCAGCTTCCCACTGATTCCACATATTCTCTTTTTCTGTATTTATATTCTGAACTTCCATTTCTTTTAAATTTATAGTTCAAAATTACATACTCAACAGAGTGTGGACAAGGGTAATTAGGCTGGCTGAAAGAGGTAGTCGGTGAATGGTAACTGAAGGGCGGTAGAGTGTATTATACCGGTTTATGTTGTGCTTGTTTTTTTCTGACCATTGCGCTAACTATGTAAATGAAGACGATGCAAATTATTACGCTTGCAGCAACTACATAACCTAAAATATCAAAATGCTCAATAGGACTTGTTTTCGAACTCTGTGTAACAATAAAGCCTGCTGCAATAGAAGCTATACCTCCGGCCATTTGCTGAAGTGATGAATTGATGCTCATGAATGCACCACGGTCTTTCATTTCAGGAATTGCAGTTGCTAATGTTGTTGCAGGAATAACGCGGCTCATGATTCCCATGAATAAAAGCATATTGACAATGATCACCTGCCAGATCGGAATAGGTGACATATTAGTATAATAGATCACCATGATCCCGGCCCATATAGAACCAACAGTAAAAAGCCGGAATTTATCTACTTTATCACTTATCTTTCCGATCAGTGGCATGATGATGATGGAAGAAATTCCGGTGCAAAAGAAAATTATAGTAAGATCTTCCTGAGGGATGTGAATATTATTAACGAGAAATGCACTGCTGAATGGCATTAACATGAATCCGCCGATAGGCAGCATCACCATTGCTAAAAATCCTAATTGGTAAGAACGGTTACTTAAAGTATGCCACAGGTGTTGGAATGCATTTTTCTCAGTTTTCACTTTCAAATGTTCATCAACAGGTCTCATTTTAATAAGTGCAGCTACACCAATTAAAACTGCAAGAACTACGATCATATAAAAAGAAACATGCCAGTTCCATTTGGTGGAAACATATAATGCAGCGGGAATTCCCAAGATCTGGCTGCCCGCAAATGCCATTTGTACAAAACCCATGACGCGCCCGCGTTGATTGAGCGCAAATACATCAGTAATGATCGCCATTCCTGTTGCGCCGATCACACCTCCGAAAAGTCCGGTAATAATGCGGGCTGCTAAAAGTGTTTCGTATGAATTGGATAGTCCGCAGAATAATGTTCCTGCCACAAAACCGATATAAAAAACAAGAAGGAATTTTTTGCGGTCGAATTTATCTGCGAACCCTGCCGCGAGAATTCCTGAAACAGCAGCGCTAAATGCGTAAGATGAAAGTATCCATGAAAATTGTTTGGGAGTTATTTCCAGTGATTTCATAAGCACATCACCAAGCGGCGACAAGATCATAAAATCCAATACAACTGTGAATTGTAATAAAGCGAGGATCACTACCATAAAGACCTGGTAGGATGTAAATTTTTCAGGAGTGCTTCTGATTTGTTCCATAGGATGCGGCAAAGATACGGAATCCTATAACTTATTGGCCTTGTAATAGCGTAACATTTCGGGATAGTTCATTTTCATCTTAAAACCATTGATGGCCATTGCTATCCGTTTTGCTTTTGTAGCTTCAGTCTTAGCTTCTTCTATCCATTTACTATAATAGTTCTGGTGAGAACGCGATAAAGAATCAAAAAAGGCCTTTGCTTCTTTTTCTTCTTTAATGCACAACAAAAAATCTTTGTCGAGTTGGTATTCTGCTTTGTCCAGTTCTAATTGCACAACAATTTTTTCACCCTGTTTTTTCTTCAGGCCTTTACGCATGGCTGCATTAACAGGCATTATAAAATCACCTTCGCCCATTGGTATTAGTGCAACACCTTTAATTGACAGCGCATCAAGTTTACCTTTTACACGGAAAGATGTTTTGACACCGGGATTTATTTTTTTGGTTTGTTCGGAGCGTACGACAAAATAGGTCCATCCGGTCTTTTCACCTTTCTTTCCGAATTTTTCCAATAGCGCTGTGAACTTTATCATTGATGTAAAAATAATAAAATCGAAGACACTAGCGCTAATAATTGCATACTAACCCCGGAGGGGTTAAATGTCTGTAACCCGGGATGAAATCCCGGGTAAGAAGCACTACTACACCTTTCACTCGATTTTGCGTTCACGCAAAATCGGCGTCGAATTAGGATGGGATTGGTTTTTTACATATATATAATCCCTACGGGATTAAGAATTTTTGATTTGAGTATATTTTAATTAATTTTAGAAGTATGGAAAAAGAATATAAAATGTGTCAAAGCTGCGGCATGCCTTTTAAGAATGATCCTAAAGGCGGAGGAACGAATGCTGACGGCAGTAAAAGCAAAATGTATTGCAGTTTGTGTTTCGAGAATGGAAAATTCACACAACCTGATATGACTGCTGAAGAAATGCAGGCGTTTGTAAAAGGTAAATTGAAAGAATTGGGAGGCATCCATAAATTATTCGCCGGATTTTTTGCAAGTGGTACTCCGAAATTAGCACGCTGGCGAATGAAGTAGATGCTTCGTAACAATTCATCGTAAACAGAAAAAATGATCTTGTAAATTAAAAGAACAATTCCATTTTTATATCAGCCCGTGCAAAGTCAGCCTTTCCTAAAGGAATTTCTTTAAAGCCGAATTTGTGATACAATTGAACTGCAGTTGCCGAACCTTTGGTGTTTGAGAAAAGGAAGATGCGTTTCGCGCCATATTCTTTCATTCTTTTAAGCGATTCTTCGCCGATGGCCTTCCCGATCTTTAATCCCCGGTATTTTTCATCTACGGCCATTTTTATCATTTCAAACCCGTCTTTCCCGAAATTCTGGTAACCGCAGGTGCCGGCTACTTCGTTATTATAAAGTGCTATAAAAATTTTCCCACCCGGTTTAAGAATATAACCTTCCGGATCATCCACGGTTTTGTTGTCTTCTTCCTCCATTACAAAATCCCTTGTGATCCATTGCACGTTAATTTCTTTAAAGCGTTGGTGGTGCTGTGGTCTATATTCTACTATTTCGATTTTCGGATCTTTCACCATAAAAAGTGTTATGCTGACGAATTCAGCATCTCAAAATTAAAAAAGCCCTTCACTAAGTGAAAGGCTTTAATTTTGTGTGTCGGGGTGGCAAGATTCGAACTTGCGACCTCCTGCTCCCAAAGCAGGCGCGATAACCGGGCTACGCTACACCCCGAACTTCTCAAAAATTGAGACCGCAAATATAGCACTTTTTAAATAAGTTCTAAAAAATCAGCCCTTTTTTACATAAAAATCTCCCTATTTGATCTCCAATTTGAAAACTTTAGAGGTTTTACGGTCCTCTTTTAAACGGTCAACAATAAGATTTTCTCCCACCGATTCAAAGCTGGTTGGTGCTAATCTTACATCTTCCTCTTTAATATCGAAGATCGGTTGTTTCGATATTTTACCGGCTGCATCGATCTTAACTGCGATCAGATAACCACCACGCCCTGCTGCATGCATGGCAGGCGTTTCACTTAATGAGATATTCGCATTCTTCGCATTATCCAGGAAGAAGAAATAACTATCACCTTTGTAATTATGATAGTGGAAACCAAGATCACGTGTACTTCCGCCTTTTTGGTATTTCGGGATCTTGTGGCACCATTCTGTTTTTCCTTCCTTATTTACTTTTAATGCAAGTATATCATTGTAGTAATAAGTGTAAGTTGTAGTGGTAGTTTTTCCATTATAGTGGGTATGTTCCACAACGTAATGTTCTTCGCCAATAATCGTAAGACTTCCGTCCACACCAAAAACAACCCTGCGTAACTCAAGATTTGAGGCTTCCAGGTTATCATCTTTTTCTTTTTCTTCCATTTTGCGTTTTGTTCTTGCGCTTTCATAAGCCTGAAGCACTTCTTTCGGAAATTCATGATAGGTAGTATTTAATTTTTTGACTGCGTTATTAGCATCATATTCCATACGGATCACGTAAGCGCCGTCTGCACCTCCGCCTTTTCGGTTCGAGTAATAACCGGTAATAATAATATCATGTTTCAGGTCCTCAGATAATATCACATCATTTACAAATTTGCCTTCTAAACCGATCTTAAGAGCCTGCATCGTGTGTTCTTTTTGGTTAACACGCATTAATTCGTAACGGTATAAACCTTTATTTTCTTTGGTCTCGCCATCTATAGAATTGTTTAATTTAACCTTTGCCAGCAAATAGATATTTCCTTTCGAATCGATCTCCTTATCCAAAATATCCATGTCAGCCTCGGTGTAAGGCATTTCAATTTGGTGAGAGTATAAAGTTTTCATCTGGCTATCGTAAAGGTTAAAACCTATCACATCCTTATTTAACCGGTCCCTTCTTTCTTTTGGTTTTAAACGGCAGGTCATTAACATCATAGTACTGTCGTTCGAGTAATAAAAACTGTATTTACCATAACCCATATAACTCACTAATTTGCTTGATTCGCTTAACTTGATAGCTTTTGTTCCTAACTTGAACGTTTTTTTATCTAACGGAAGCGCCCATAATTCTTCTTTCTCTTCGCTTCTGTGCCAGGTTGAGTATAAAAAGAAAAAATCATTCTTTATACAAAAGAGTCCTTCATTTGAATAACCTTCATCCATTTTGATCGGAACGGTCTCCTGTTTTTTAATGTTATCGAATTTTTCGTTGTAGATCTGGAAGATGAATTCTTCCTCATGCCTGTAATACACTTCCGCGTATACGTTCTTATCAAGTTGGTAAAAGCCCTGATCGGCATGTTTTCTTACAGTTTCAAACTCCTGTCCGAAACTATACTTTACGTTGTTTTGAGCACAAAGTAGATTGACCAATAGAATTGGTAAAAGGGTTAGTTTTTTCATGCTTAAATTTATATAAATTCTAATAAATTGACGGTTTTGGCTATAAAAAGCCCCTATTTAATTGTATTTTTGCTTGCTTATTATGCAAGAACAGATATTGATCCTCGATTTTGGCTCCCAATTCACACAGCTTATCGCAAGGCGCTTACGTGAACTAAATGTTTACTGCGAAATTCATCCTTATAACAAGATACCTAAGATCAATCCGGATATAAAAGGTGTTATACTTTCAGGTAGTCCGCATAGTGTGCGTGAGGAGAATCCTTTACAGCCTGATCTTTCCGAAATAAAAGGAAAATTGCCTTTGTTAGGTGTTTGCTTCGGAGCTCAATATTTAGCCCATAATTATGGTGGTGAAGTTGGAAAGTCGAACTCACGCGAATACGGCCGTGCTAATTTAGATTTTGTTGATAGCAGCTGTGCTCTTTTTAATGGTGTTTCTGAAAAGACACAGGTTTGGATGAGTCATGCCGATACCATTTTAAAAATTCCTGATAATTACCAGATTATTGCAAGTACCAAAGACGTAAAAGTTGCAGGTTATGCGATAAAAGGAGAAACAACTTTCGCTATACAATTCCACCCGGAAGTTTATCATACAACGGAAGGAACTCATATTTTAAAAAATTTCGTTTACAACATTTGCGGATGTAAAGGGTCGTGGACTTCAACGTCATTTATTGATACAACGATTGCAGACCTGAAGAAAAAATTGGGGAACGATAAAGTTGTTTTAGGTTTATCAGGCGGCGTTGATTCGAGTGTTGCTGCAGTTTTACTTCATAAAGCAATTGGAAAGAACCTGTATTGCATTTTCGTAGATAACGGTTTACTGCGTAAGAATGAATTCGAATCGGTCCTTGAATCATATAAACACATGGGCCTGAATGTAAAAGGTGTTGATGCAAAACAACAATTTTATAAAGAACTTGCCGGAGTAAGTGATCCTGAGAAAAAAAGAAAAGCGATCGGAAAAGTTTTCATCGATGTGTTCGACCAGGAATCAAATAAAATTACTGATGTAAAATGGTTAGGGCAAGGAACGATTTATCCTGATGTGATCGAAAGCCTTTCAGTGAAAGGCCCTAGTGCAACAATTAAATCACATCACAATGTTGGTGGCTTGCCTGATTACATGAAATTGCAGATCGTTGAACCGCTCCGTTCTTTATTCAAAGATGAAGTCCGAAGAGTAGGTAGAGCATTAGAGATCGATCCGAATATTTTAGGACGTCATCCTTTCCCCGGCCCCGGTTTAGCTATTCGTATCTTAGGTGATATCACAGAAGAGAAGATCAGGATAATTCAGGAGGTTGATGCTATTTACATCAACGGATTAAAAGCTGCCGGATTATATGACCAGGTATGGCAGGCAGGCGCGATTTTATTGAATGTGCAAAGTGTGGGTGTAATGGGTGACGAACGTACTTATGAAAATTGTGTGGCTTTACGTGCTGTTAGTTCTACAGATGGTATGACAGCTGATTGGTGTCATTTACCTTACGAATTCTTAGCGAACATATCGAACGAGATCATCAATAAAGTAAAAGGCGTGAACCGTGTTGTGTACGATATCAGTTCAAAACCGCCTGCAACTATCGAATGGGAGTAAGAAAGTACGAATTACGATTGACGAAGTACGAATTTAAAATTAGGAATGCGGAATTAAGAATGTAGAATTGGGGTAGTTTAAACTCTGTGAACTCAGTAACTCTGTTTCTCTGTGTCGAATAAGCGAATGATAAAAGAAAAAGAAAAATATTTTAAGTGCTTTCTGTTCTGCATGCTGTGCTTTGCTTCTCTTTTTATTCAGGCACAGGAAAAATCCACAGACATCAAAACCATCAATGGAAAAAAATATTACATCCATAGGGTAGAGAAGGGTCAAAGTCTTTATGCTATATCTAAACTTTATAATGTAGACATCAATGTAATTTTAGGGGAGAACGATGAAGCTATTGATGGTTTACGCAATGGCCAGGAATTAAAAATCCCGCTTTCAGGTGCTGCAACTACAATTCAACCTATTCATGGTTCACCGATTGATACGATCCGTTATAATTATCATAAAGTAGCAAAAAAAGAAACAGTTTATTCGATCATCAAACAATACAACATTACAGAAGCGCAATTGAATACCTGGAACCCAAGTATTGCAACTTCAGGAATTAAAGCCGGACAAATGCTGATTGTGGCAGACAAGAAGAAAAATGTTATTACGGCACCCGTCCTTATCGTAGATACTGTGAAGGTTGTAAAACAAAAAAAAACAAAGTATAATATTGGTTTACTGTTACCATTTAAGATCGCCGAAACCGAATTGCTGGATGTAAGTAACCTGGTGCAAGCGAAGGCAAATTTTCCTGCGGTTCAATCTTTAGCTATCGATTTTTTAATGGGATTCAATAAAGCAGTTGATTCTTTAAAATCGGCGGATTTTGCAGTACAAACATTTTTGTATGACATTGATGATAAAGATTCAAATAAAGTTGGTCTGTTATGTAAGAGCGAAGAGTTCAAAGCGCTTGACCTGATCATTGGGCCGGCTTATCCTTCAGGATTTAAAGACGTTTCCACTTACGCGAAGAATTATAATATTCCGGTGATCTCTCCATTCACGCAACAAAGTAAAATTCTTTTCAAAAATAATATTGCTTCTAAAGTGAACCCTTCTCAATTTACAATGATCGAAGCTTTAGCAGATTATTGTATTGATTCTTTAAAAAGTACCTCTTCAATATTCATTGTTAACAATGGAAATATTAAGGATGCACAATATGTAAAAGCGTTTAAGCAAGCTTACAATGAGCATTTGAAAGAATTGAACTTTCCCGCGAAGGATAGTGTTGTTGAAGTGCGGGGATTAGCAGGATCGAAAGCTGCATATGTTCCGGGAAAGAAAAATGTTTATGTGCTCTTGAGTAATAACCAGGTGTATCTTTCGGATTACGTAACGCAGCTTGCGGTGTACGCTGATAAAAAAGATATTGTATTGGCAGGCTGGCAAAATGTTACCACAACAGAGAGTATCGACCAGGATTATTTGAACCGTTTGTTCTATACATTTCCTTCGCAAAACAATCTGATCAATGTAAAAGCTTATTCTAACCTGATCCGTGCTTATCAAACAGAAATGTCATCGGATCCGAGTGATTATTTCTTCCAGGGATTTGATCTTGGGCAATATTATCTTCAGAATTTAAAAACAAATGGCCCTGATTTTGTAAATCATTTGGATAAGTTACAAAGTGAAGGAAATTACCTGCGGTTTAAATTTTATCGTCCGGATGAGAATACCGGTTTTGAGAATAAAGGCGTTTACATTTTCAGGTACAATAACTACCAGTTGAACCGCACCGCGTGGAAATAACCAAAGAAAATATTTCAGAATGGTTAAAGGGCTTGCAGGATAATATCTGTTCTGCATTAGAAGCAGCTGACGGCGGAGCAAAATTCATAGAAGAGAATTGGACAAGGGAAGAGGGCGGAGGCGGAAGATCACGTGTAATAAAGAACGGTGATGTTTTAGAAAAAGGCGGTGTGATGTATTCTGCTGTCAGTGGAAAAACGCCGGAATTCTTATTCAAAGAAAAAGAGCATGCTGCTAATGTTGATGCAGGATCAACTTTTTACGCCACAGGTGTTTCCATCGTACTTCATCCTCAAAATCCAATGGTACCGATCATTCACATGAATATCCGTTATTTTGAAATGAGCAATGGTGTGAAATGGTTAGGCGGAGGAATTGATCTTACACCGCATTATGTAAATCCGGAGGATGCAAAATACTTTCATGCTGAATTGAAAAAAATTTGTGATAAACATTGCGAAGGGTACTATTCAAAATTCAAAAAATGGGCGGATGATTATTTTTTCATACAGCACCGGAATGAAACGCGTGGTATTGGAGGCATATTCTTTGATCGTTTGAATTCAGATAATGAAATGAGCTTTGAAAAGAATTTAGCATTCTGGAAAGATGTTGGATCAGCTTTTGCTTCAATTTATACTGAGTTGATCAAACGTAACAAAACTAAAACTTTCACGGAATCAAATAAACAATGGCAATTACTCCGTCGTGGCCGCTATGTTGAGTTTAACCTGGTTTATGATAAAGGCACAAAATTCGGATTAGAATCCAATGGCCGTATCGAATCGATCTTAGTTAGTTTGCCGTTGCTTGCTTCATGGGAATATAACTTCAAAACGCAAGCGGGTTCTGAAGAAGAAAGAACGCTTTCCCTTCTCAAAAAAGGTGTTAATTGGGTGTAAATTTTCTTGCATCTTTGCATCTCTGCGGGACAATTTACACTATTTAACAGTTCAACATTCCTTTATTTTTTACCTTTAAGTATGTTAAAAATAATTAGACCCCTAACTTATTTTACTTTAGCACTCTTTTCCTTCTCCTCTTGTACTACACCACGTTCGGTATTAAGTTCCGGAAAGGTTGTTCCTAAGAATACTGTTCGCGGCGGTATCAATTACACGTTCAATATTTCTTCATCACCAATAAAACAATCTGCAAGAACCATTTACAATTTTGCAGATACTTATTCGAATCAGGATACAGTCTATTTAGATCAAAGCATCAGGGATGTTAACGCAGCTTTATTGGCTTATTGTCTCGATCCTATAACTTTTACAAACGAATGGTATCTGCGTTATGGATTAGGGCACAGAATGGACATAGGGTACCGCAACGCCGGTGATGCGCATGGTTTTGATATGATGTACCAGTTCTTAGGCGGAACAGGAACTTTCAAAGATTCAGATTACGATGGTGTATATGGCAGCATAGGCTTACAATATGGTTACCAGGATTTCAAATTCATGAACAACAGGATCTTTAATCGATTCGAAAAATTATTCGGCTTCAATATGAAACGCCAGGATATAACAGTTCCGATAATTTTCAGCAGATCATGGGGGCCGGAAGAGCGAACCGGTTGTTTATCATGGGGTGTCACTTATACGCATTCATTCGTAAAATATAAGATCAAGCCTAAAGCGATCTATTATGGAAATTTTGAAGACAGCAATATTCCTCCACAATTGGTAGAACCTATTGAAGGAAAAATGGATTACGATTCTTACGGAACATTCATCAATTTCAAAGTGGGAAGACGTTATGTTTTCTTTAATTTGTCTCTTTCTGTGTATTATCAGAATTATGGAAAGTATACTTTATTGGGTGGAACCACAACCTCTTTAGAGGGTTTCAGTTTTGTTCCGTCGTATGGAGTTCAATTCAATATTCCTACCAAGAGAAAGAAAAAACCTGTAGAGTAATTCACTCTTTTCTTTCATTTGTCTCTTAAACTATCCTTTGCTATATTTAGCATGTTAAGCATGAAAGAGACGTGTAGCATAATCTGGAACAAAGTATCCCGTATTGGTTTACGCGAAGGTGAAGATGCCCTGCAATTCAGGGAAGTTATTCTTTTGAACAGACTGATCCTTATCATGCTCCTCGTCATGTTTGTTTATCTTCCCGTGGAGTGGGCTGTGAATGGCTGGCAAATGATCCCTGCAAGTATATCATTGGACGGTTTGATCATGTTAACCTTGGTATTCCATCATTACAGGTTATTCGCTGTAGGGCATTTTTACTTGTACATTGTCAGCAATCTTTTCATGATCTTAATGGGACTTGCAGTTGGTAAAGGTGTGCAGAATTATGTTGTGTTAATTCCTATAGTTCTTCTTTCTGTGATCATGTTCAAAACAAAAGTTCTTCGCATCACGCTTTTCCTCATCACGCTCTCACTTTATTTCATACAACAATATTTGTTCAATATAGTAGATCCATTGGTTCAGATCCCCGACGAGACCAAAGCGATGTTTGCCATTATTTTCTTCGTTTTGGCGATTTTGTTGACTTTCATCATTGGTTTTTATTTCATGGGGATCAATAAAGAGTATGAAGGAATAATTATTTTACAGAAGGAAAACCTTGAAGTGAAGAATAAAGAGATCACAGATTCTATAACATATGCTAAAAGAATTCAAACAGCCATTCTTCCTCCGGATTCTGTCATCAGAAAACATTTAAAGGATCATTTCATTTTGTACCTGCCAAAAGATGTTGTTGCAGGAGATTTTTACTGGATGGAACATCTGAATGATACAGTTCTTTTCGCCGCAGCGGATTGTACCGGCCATGGTGTACCGGGTGCAATGGTAAGTGTAGTGTGTAATAACGCACTTAACCGCTCTGTCCGTGAGGAAGGGTTAACTGATCCCGGAAAAATTTTAGACCGCGCCCGTGAGATAATTGTTCATGAATTTGGAAAGAGTAATGAAGATGTGAAAGACGGAATGGATATTTCACTTTGCGTTTTGAATACAAAAACATTAGAGTTAAAATGGGCAGGAGCAAATAATCCGTTGTGGTATGTCAGAAATAATGAACTCAACGAGATCAGGCCCGATAAACAACCGATAGGACAATATTTCAATGCCAGGCCTTTTACCACACATTCTTTAAAAATGCAAAAGGATGATGTGTTGTACGTGATCACAGATGGCTACCAGGATCAATTCGGAGGAGAGAAAGGGAAAAAATATAAAGCCTCAAATCTTAAACAATTCCTCACCACAAACCATAAACGTTCATTAGAAGAGCAAAAAACTATGATCAAAGATTCTTTCTTTGCCTGGAAAGGAAAAAATGAGCAAGTGGATGATGTGTGCGTGATCGGAGTGAAAATTTAAAGACTAGTCCAAAATAGTAATTAACGGTTCTGCATCTTCGTCCCTAGTGATTCTTCTCAAACATCTTTGTTTTTTCTTTGGAATTTCTGCTATAACGTTATTCTGTTTGCCTAAACGCATGCAAATTCCAATTTCAAATCCGCCGCCTGTTAGTGTTGTTGAGATCCCGCCATTACTTCTTCCATCTGAGATAGGCGATGGCTTATTACGCTCTCTTACGCCGCCCGTGTAGGCATAAGCCATGGCCATAACACCCCAGCGTTTTGAGTAATAATAACGGGCGCGGGCACCGGTTCGGATAACACCACCACGTGCATTGTAACTGAATAATGTTTGTTGGTAATCAGACCCGCTTATGTATTTGGCATAGGCGTTACCTGAAAGTTTATAATAACCGGCGCTGCCAAAAACAGAAAGATCCAGTCTTTTAGTAGTTAAATAGTGGTAGGAGACATCAAATGTAATATACTTTGTAGAAGCCGCCATAATGTGCTCGTTCTCTCCTTCCAAAATATTCTGCCTGTAAAATTTATTCACGTTCACATTAAAATTTTCACCGCCGCGGGTCATACCCAGGCCAATCTTATCAGTCAGACCATATTCTGTAATAAGCGGATCGATATACCCGTCGAGTAATTCCGAATTAATTAATGCACCGTCATTGGCCCGTGTTGTATATAGTGCTTTACTTGGGCCACCTGTAACGCTTGTTACCAAACAATATTTATGAAAAGCTTTTGGACCTTGTGCATTAGCCCCGAGTACCATTAGAAGAGCCAAACTGATTGCGTAAATTCTGTTTTTTCTCATGACTTCTTTGGTTTTAAATTTAAGAACGGGGATGTAAGCATTTTATTGCTTCCATTAAAGGTAATGAATTTTTAAGGCGCAATGAGTTTTTTAACAAATCGGTTTTTTGTAAATCGTGGTCAATCCTTGAATCGCATCAACTGTGCCCTTGTAAAAGTCCACTCAGGTGTTTTTAAGAACGGACCAAAAGCTGTTGAGTACCATGGACTGATAACATCAGCGGGCACGCCATTTTTGAGAATTTGAATATCCTGTGCCGGCATATAACTCTGGGCGAGAATAAAATATTTGATCTCTGTTTTTGGATGTTCAACAACATCCAGTACAATTACAGCGTGTCCGGGTGAACCGCCTTTTATAAAAACATCTCCGGGTTCCATCTCTTCCACATCAACCTGTTCCAATTCTCTGCTTAACGATAATGAACCTGCATACATAAAAACGAGATCCAGGTATTCTCTAAACGTTTTATATGAATTATCTTCTTTCGCCGTTTTTACCCACGAATTTGTTTTGACCTGGAACCGGTATCCCTCTGCATATTTTTCCCATGAGGCTTTATTCCCATTGGTGAAATTGAAATGGATCTCATCAAAACGTTCCGATTTAAATAAATATTCCGCGCGTAAACGGATAACTGCATCTGCACATTGCTGAAGATCTTTATTGCCGATCTCCATATTCACAACAGCTTCATAAACATTCTCCGGTTGTTTTATCGTGCCATCAAAATTCCGGACTTTTGTCCCTGCAGGTTTGAGTGGAAGCGCTTTTAAATAATATTCAAAAGAACCTGTAGAATAATTTTTCCTTTTATAACCCTCAGGCGGAGTAAAGCGTTCTTCAACTGTTGTACCTTTTACATTGACTAATTTACCCGCCGGCTGCGATTGGCAGCTTAACAGAATGGCGCAAAATACTATAACCAAATACTTAGGCATCTACCAAATGTAAAAAACCCCCTGAACTAAATCAAGGGGTTTTGGTAGAAAAACGTTATCCTTTAAGGATCATAAGCCCATTAGCTTTTTGATCTCGTCACTGCTTTTATTCTTAATGCTTACCTGGTTAGTGAGTGGAAGATCAACAGAACCGCCTTTTACCTCGCGTCTTTTGAATGTGTCAAATTGAACGTAACCTTCCGGATCAAGTCTTAAGATCATGAACTCTTTACCCTCAATATAACGAGTTGCGATATGAGCGGCGCCATCATAATTGTAATTGTTGATCGAGGTATTGATCCCTTTTATGATCGTAGTGGTATAATCTGTTTTAACCGGCTTCTTTTCAGGAGAAACATAGTTTACATACAGATCCTGTACAAGTCCCTGATGTAAGTAGCAGTCGATATTATTAAAACCAAGCCTGCTGTTTATCAAAATGGAGTTGGTCTTTGCAACAATGGTATCCAGGCTTTTATTAAATGTTTGTGATATTTGGGTACTGTTAAATCTCCATCTTATTTCCACCGAATCAGCCATCTTCACATAACGTTCATAATTAAAAGACCTCTCTGTTTCATTGAGATCTTTTTTTACTTTATCATAAGCCATTTTACTTGCCAGCGATTTTTCAACTCCATAAATATGATCGTATACGGGACGATTATTTGATCTTTTATTACGTTTATCATAAACTTTATTGTCAACTTTTACTCTCAGTTTAAAATGTCTTGCAATCCCATGCTCGGTCTTTGTTTTTGTGATGAATTCTTTTTTGTCGTGATCGTACTCAACAATATTGAACGGTAGTTCTTCAACTCCATTCTGTGTTTTAAGCTTTAGAGTTAAGTAACTTCCATTATCTTCCATCCGTACATCAGTAAATAACGTTTTATAGTACTTTTTCTTAAATTCTTCTTTACTGATATTGCCTGCATACATTAGTTGCTTGTCCTCTAAAGCGCGAAGGTTTTGTCCCATGCCGTAATCAAGGTTTTGTCTTGTAACATACCTGAAAACAAGCTGATCGTCTTTAGTGAGTCTTGCACTTGTAAACTTATATTTGGATCTCACTCTGTGTTTATTAAAAATAGAGTTGCGCTTGTTATAGATCCACGGACGAGGGCCTTTTAAACTATAAGCAGTAGAATCCTTATAGTAATTGTAGTTTTTTTTATGGATGATCCCTGCATAGTTTGCGTCACTAAAGCGGTCTTCGAATTTTGTATGATCCGGGAATTGCCTCATTAATTTATCCCGTTCTGCTAAGAATGCACGGAAAGAGGTTGCATAACTATCTTTAAAATTCTTTGTAAGGTTCACGCTTTGCGCTGAAGAATTCCATTTACCCGTGTTTGTATCCAGGTTGTAGAAATTATAAGTTCCTGTATCAGTAGTAGGTTTAAAATTAACGGTTATATTCTTGTCTTGCTTTAATTGTAATTTTTCAGCTTTATCATTAAAGGCCCACAGCTCATACATGCCTGCTGAAACAAATACATTTTCTTTTCCATTCTCGTGTTCGGTCATCGGAATTCCTGCAAGCACCTGGTCGATCGGATCCCTGAATTCGCGGTAGAATAAAGTAACAGGACCATTATAATCTTTTCCGTTTGCAGTTACAAAAGCGTTCTTGGGAACGTAAAGTGAGGTTCCGCTTTCATAATCAACGATCGATTCTTCTCTTGATTCTAAATAATAAAGCGTATCGTTTATTTTAATACCAGGGAAGAGAGGTTTTACTATGTTATTGCTGAAACTGAAGTTTTCTGTAACAGGCGCAGAACTTTTAACTGGTTCATAAGAAATTTCAGCTACAGCCGGCTCTTCAAAACCCAATTGATCAAATGCAATATTGTTCCTTTCACCTGAAGCCGTCACATAAGTGAAGTTTGAATTGAATGCTTTTGTGTTTTTCCGAGGTTTTTCAGAATTGATCACTGATAATTGTTTGAGGGCAGTTAAAAGGTGAATACTATCCGGAACACTTGTTGCCTCTTCAACTGAAAGTGTCAGCACTATTAACGCCGGATTATTTCTTAAAGCATAAACAATATCATTAGGATTATAGAATGAAGTATTCAATACGCTGAATTTTTTCAAAGTGCTAAGCGAACCGAACTCAAAACTTAAAAAGAAAAGATCACAATTATTAAAGGTGAGTTCTTCAAGTTTGTTCATAATAAGGACCCGCTTGGCGATATTCTCCAGGACTTCCGGATCTTTTATGCCTTTTAATTCAACTCTTTTCGCATCAATGAAATCATCAACATTGCGGTTTAGGAAGTGAACCGAATTTTTGGCTGTTAGTACCAATTTGGATTCGGTATCCGTGAATTTGTTGGTCTTGGATGGACTGAATTCACGTAGGGTTTGGGAGTGAAGAACGAAACTAAGTGAAATAAGAAAAAGTGGCAGCCAGTTTTTCATATTTAATAGGTTTATATATATCATAACGCTAAATTTTGAAGAAAGTTGCGTGTAAATACAAAATTTTTCATCTAAATAATTTAGAAATAAAAAACCCTGAAGCATGCTTGTCCGGCTTCAGGGTCTTTACATAAAAACTGTTTTTGAATTAATTCCAGTTGGCTAAGCGTATACCAACACTGAATGGATATAATTGAGGGCCTTTTGTGTATTGGAACAGGTCATTCAATCCGTACTGTGCAAATACGGTCACAGAGCCATAACCTACACTTGCATAAGCATTGAATTGAAATGGATTTAAATTATAACCGTCGTTACGGATCTGTTTATAAGTATCACCATTCTTCTCAACGATCTGTTTGGTACGCGCCCCTAACAAATATTTACCTATAACCCCTAAAGAAAGGTGAAATGCTTTGTGAGGATTTGAACTTGTGTTGATGTCGAGTAACAATGGAACAGTAACATAATAAGAGGTCAATCTGTTCTTCTTGTAAGAGAATGTACCGGTCGAGTCAACATTTCCCCATGTGAAGTTACTGTCAGCATTTAATTTCACTTTGTTTTCAAATTGGTAGCGGTTAAAGTCAAATCCTAAACCTGTACATAAATTAAGGTAGTTCTTTACCAGGTGAATGTTTTGCTGCCAGATATTTATTTGCCAGTTGAAAGAGCGGCTGTAATCCAATTCCATATAATTGTATGGTTTAGGGATGTAGAAACTTTGTTTGTTATCAGTATAACCTGTTACGCCCATGAAGAAGCCATTCCAGTGACGGAACTCGTCGTTGCGTTCACGAGCGGCGTGTATGCTGTCCCATTTATGATCGTCATCAGAGATGATTATTTTTTTACGTCCCCAGTTAAAGCTGGTGCTGCTTGAATCTTTTCCGATCGCTTTGGTTTGTGAATCATCAGCTGCGATGCGGATGATCTGGGATGAAGCAGACCCTTCAGCAGAAACTTCTTTTGGTTCACCTTTGAATTTAATTGTACTTGCCCCGGTTGCATTAGCAACTAATTTTTGAGATGCAAATACTTTCGCGGTTGATGCGCCTGATGAAGTCACTGATGTTTTAGCGGAAGCCAATTTGTATGATTTTAAATTCGAGGCACCACTCACATCTGCGTAAAAATTATCGTTGTTCCCTTCTAAAGTTACATCCGATGCACCACTTACAATCGCTCTTACAGCATGTGCGTTCATGAATATATTCAGATTACTTGCCCCTGAAGCCTCGATCAGCAATGAATCTGCTTTCAGTGAAGTAGTTGTTTTGAAATTGGTAGCGCCCGAAGCTGAAATGGCATTCAAAGTATTTCCGCGCACCCAGATCTTGTAAGGGTGCCTTACGTTTCCTTTTGTTTTAATGAAAAGGGTATTATCAGCAACACGTGTTTCTATGTTCTCGAGATCGCCGGCCTCACCTTCAACAGTTAAACTTAAACTGTCGGATTGCGTGTAAGTGATGGTTGGTGCACCTGAAGCATCGATCTTTGTGAAACTTGTTACTTCACGGTTCTGTTTTGTCTGTGCCAATGCAAATACTGAGCTTGCAAGTAGTATGGCAGTGAATATGTGTTTAGTTCTCATTTTAATTTGAATAAGGTTATAATAATTAATTGTTCTCGCTTACGGAGGTGTTTGTACGTGTAACGTCTTTTGGATTACCATCGTATTTTACGCTGCTTGCACCTGACGTATTGGTTGATATTTTTTCAGAAGCATAGATCTTTGCTGATGAGGCACCCGACGCTGTTACAGAAGCTACAGCAGATTTAAGGTCACCCGCTTTTAATGTGGAAGCACCACTTACGTCAGCGATCAATTCCTGCGTGCTGCCGGATAATTGGATACTTGAGGCACCATCGATATCCGTATGGACTGATTTTGCTGTCAATGGCATCTTAATGCTGCTTGCACCTGAAGCACGGATGGTAAAGGCATCCGCTTTGATCGGACTTGCAGTTACAAAGCTACTGGCGCCTGACAGATTCAACGCGTTCAATCCGCTGCCTGCAATTTTAATTTTGAAGGGGTGATGGAAATTCCCTTTTGTTTTAATAAAGAGTGTTCCGTTCTTTACTATAGTCTCAATTTGTTTGATTTCTTCTGCATCACCTTCAATGTTTAAAGACGGGGTAGTAGAATTTTCAAAAGTGATAGGAGCAGCTCCTGAAGCATCGATCTTTGAGAACGCAGTAATATCTCTTTTTGCTGTTGTTTGTGCCTGGGTAAGCATCGTCACCGCTAAAGCTGTTGTTAAAAGTATATTTTTCATAATGTTGTTTTTTTAATTAGAGTTCGGCCGTTTTGTAATAAGACGTACTCAGTCTTTAAAAAGTTACAGCTACAAGAATTATTCTGCGTTATATTTATGATTTTCCACCTTGAAATTACCTAAGGTCAACACGTATTGTTCGGTATTAGGCTGAACTTCTTCTGTGCCTTTTGCTTTTTTAACGCCAAGTTTATTTAAACCGTTAAGCGCTTTCATGGCTTTATTCCAGAATCCTTTTTTACTGTTTGAAGCAAGAACTTGTTCATCTTTATCATAAGCTTCTTCTGTAATTATATAAGATCCGGTGTTCAATGGTTTGGAAGCTAATTTAACCGGCGCATTATCGGTCACATCAACTGTATTGGTTAATGGCGTAATTTCTTTCTGAGGTCCCGGTTTATTTTCCTTTACGTTATTAACCAACTGAGGAGTTTCTTCTTTTTGCGGTGTTTCTTCCTTAATGATATTTTTTACATTTTTATTTACCGGAGAATAAGCTACCTGGTTGGTGTTAGGAAGGGCGTCATTTACTTTTTCAACTGTGAATGATGGGGTAGAGGAATTATTCCTTAGAGCAAATGTTTTGATATCTGAATTCCCTTTTATCTTTTCTGAATTCAGATCAGCAGTTCCTAAAGTTTTTTTAAATACAAACCATAACCCTAATAATAGGACCAACGAAGCAGCCGCAGCTAAAACTTCGCGTGAGAACAACCTAAATACTTTTGTTTCCGTTTTCTTTAATGAAGCTTTATTCTCAAAAACAATAGTTGCATCTGCCGCTAATAAGGTCTTCTTAAATAATTTTAATTCAGCAGCTAAAGTTGGGTTTACATCGCAAAGAGCGTCAATAGTTTTCTTTTCCTCAGTACTTAGTTCATTCTCTACGTATGCAACAAATTGTTCATCGCTTACTTTTTTCAATTCATGCTTTCCTTCAAATACGGCGTTCTCAGAATTTAACTCCACTAACTCTGTATCGTTAAGGTCGATATTTAAATGCGGATGTTGTGCTGCAAAAATTTGTAAGGCCACAAGATCTTCAGTCGAGATATTCCCCTCCATGTAGTCAAGCAAAAATGCTTCGTAATTTTCTATGTTGATCTTGTTTGCCATTATATCACAACCTCCATCTTCCCTATATAATTCTTTAAAAATGTTCTTGCCCTGAAAATATAAACCTTTACCTGACTCTCAGTTAAATTCGTGATCTCACCGATCTCGGCATAATCATAACCTTCGTAATCACGTAAAAGAATTACTGTTTTTTGTATCTCCGGTAATTTGCTTAATCCGGCGTTCAGGATTTCTTTTAAGTCGCTGTATTGTTTATCATGGCCTAATTTATATTCTTCAACCTCCGTAAAACTTCCTTGTTTTTTTGCCTTGCGAGTGTGATCGATCAAGGTATGATAACCGGCCGTAAATAAATACGATTTACTTTTCGCTGCATCTATATCTTCAACTTTGCGCCACATCTTTTCAAAAGTATCCTGAACTATATCCCGTGCAATATCTTTATCACGTATATGCTTCAATATAAAACGGTATAAACCATCACTATGCTGGTCAACACAAGTATTATAGTCGGCTACGGTCATTAATTAGTTATAAGACGCTTTTAAGAGGTGAAAAGTTACAGCTTATTCCAATTTATTTTACCCCCTTTGACCTACGGGGTATTCAGTATATCTACATGATAATTAGATATTTATATTTAAAATATTTTTAAAATTTGTTAAATTTAAAGGAGAAGAATTTTCCGTATCCCGAAATCAACCAGTTATAAAGCGGAAGCAGGTAATTATATACTAAGCGGATTGTTTTTAATAAATACGGAGTTTTTGGAACAGTCTTTGCATAGTAATCAGCAAACCTTTAAGTCATGATAAAAAAACTACTTTTTTCGGCCATACTTGTGTTTCCTTTTTTAATGAATTCACAGTGCAATCTCAATTTTGAGTCCGGTAATTTATCTGGGTGGACTGTAACGAAAGGCAGTCCCAGTTTATCCTTCAATTATAATATGAGCGGCTGTTGTGCAACTCCCGGAAGCACAGCCGTAGCAGTTTACTCAACACCATTAGCTGATCCATATTTAGGAACACTTCCTGCTTCGCCTCTTGGCGGTGTATTCATCGCACAAGTAAATAATCAGAATATGAATGGCAATGCCTCCCGTATTACAAATACTTTTATGGTTACTTCCAATTCAATTTTTCAATTCGCCATTGCCGGCGTTGTTGATGGAATTACTGAGAATTGTCAAAGTATTGCTTATGCTCATGTAAGGTTGTTGGATAACACAGGCACGCCGTTTTATTCTACACATTATGTTCCTGTAGGACCAAACACATCTACTTGTTCGTATGCTGCTTTTACAAATACAATTAACGCCACAGCATTTTTTTGCTGGCAAACTTATTCAGTTAACCTGGCACCATATATTGGTACGAATGTTAGTGTAGAAGTTTCAGCGGCTAATTGTGGCGGCTGGGGCCATTGGGCATATTGTTATTTTGATGCAGCGTGTTCTGTTACAACTCCAACGCCGGCTTCTTGTCCGATGGTAACCGCGATCAATGAAATAACAGAAGTGAAACTGGTTAATGTTTGGCCTAATCCGGCGAGAGATATTTTAAATGTGAGCCTGGAGATTCCTATTATTGATAATGAATTTGTGATCTATGATATATTGGGAAAAGTTGTGTTAAGACAGAAAAACCTGAAGCATGATAATAAGATCGACATTGAAAAATTACTTCCGGGAACTTATATCTACAAGCTCCTGACCACCGAAGAAACTAAAACCGGAAAATTCATTAAAGAATAAAAAAAGCCCCGAGAGACCGGGGCTTTTAATTTACTTATTCCTTGAATAACGCTGCTTGCGGCTCATACCGTCTGACTTACCGAAGGATTTTTTTTCTCCTCCGCCATCACGGTCACGGCCTTTATCTCCATACTTTTTATCGCCTACAGGTTTATCACCGTATTTCTTTTCACCGTATGTTTTTTTACCGCCACCATCGCGGTCGCCGTAAGATTTTTTCTCACCATACTTCCTGTCACCATGTGATTTCTCACCGTATTTCTTGTCGCCATATTTTCTATCGCCCCCGAATTTACGGTCACCACCACCTGAACGGCCACCACCGAATTTACGGTCTCCGCCACCTTTACGTTCTCCACCGCCTCCGCCACCTTCTTTGTAACGACGCTCAGAGATCTCAAAAGAAACTTTGCGGCTGTTGAATTCAATTCCTGCTTTATTTAAGTTTAAGAAATTATCTACGAACTTGCTTTCAGTTTCAAAGAATGAGAACGAGCTTTTTACGTCTACATTAAATACCATGCGTGGAGGAAGTGATGCAGTCTCTGTTAAAAATTCCTTTAACGAATTCTGGTTAAAGCCATCCATCATTCCCATATTAAGGAAGAAACGTTTGGTCTTATTGTTACCTTGTCCTTCGCCGCCTTGATTAAGATCCGGTGCATTCTGGTAATAAGCATAGAAACGGTTGAATTCTTCCGAGATGAAACGTTTGATCAATTCTTCTTTACTCAGGTCTTTCAACTCTTCATAAATTTTCGGAAGGTATTGTTCTATATCATCATCCTTTACTTCAACATCATGTAATTTATGTACTAAGTGGAATAATTGTTTCTCGCACACTTCGGTGCCGGTTGGTACATGGGCTTTCTCGAACTTTTTATTTAAGATACGCTCGATATCTTTTATTCTTCCCATTTCTTTCGGGGTGGCAATCACAATTGAAATACCAGAACGGCCGGCGCGCGCTGTACGTCCGCTGCGGTGAGTGTAATTCTCAACGTCTTCAGGTAAATTGTAATTAATTACGTGTGTGATGTTATCCACATCAATACCACGCGCTGCTACATCAGTCGCCACTAACATTTGTAAAGTACGTGAACGGAAACGCTTCATTACAAAATCACGTTGTGATTGTGATAAGTCACCATGTAATGCATCAGCATTGTATCCGTCTTTAATTAAAGCATCAGCCACTTGTTGTGTTTCTGCTTTGGTTCTGCAAAATACTAAACCAAAAATTTCAGGATAGAAATCAGCGATACGTTTTAAAGCAGCATAACGGTCACGTTGCGATACTGAATAATATAAATGTGTGATGTTTGTTGCACCTTCATTTTTCTTTCCTGCTGCTAATTCTACAGGATTGCTCATGTAGTTCTTAGCGATACGCTCAACTTCACGTGGCATGGTAGCACTAAATAACCAGGTGTTCTTGGTATCTTGCGCCTGTCCTAAGATCATATCTAAATCATCTTTAAAGCCCATGTTCAGCATTTCATCAGCTTCATCTAGCACAACAGTTGAGATAGTTTGTAATTTCACCGCGCGGCGTTCAATTAAGTCAACTAATCGGCCGGGAGTTGCAACAACAATTTGTGTTCCGCGTTTAATATCACGGATCTGGTTTTCGATGCTTGCACCGCCATAAACAGCAACAACATTTAAACCGTTCACATACTTACCAAAGTTTTTAAGATCATTGGTAATTTGCATGCAAAGCTCCCGTGTAGGTGCTAAAATTAAAGCTTGTGTATCTCTGTTATCAGGATCTAATTTATTTAAGATCGGTAAACCAAAAGCTGCAGTTTTACCTGTTCCTGTTTGTGCTAATGCAACAACATCGGTGCTTTTGTTGGTTAATAATGGGATGGTCTGCTCCTGTATCGGAGTAGGGTTTACGTAGCCAAGGTCATTAATGGCACGCATAAGGCTGTCTTGCAGCCCCAATTCTTGAAAGGTCATTTTTTAAGTTTTATAATTATACATTAACTGCTTCCTGGAATTCAACTTGCAGTTAATGCCTTACGGCGGACAATATTCGCAGAGTTAAACTCACCTGACAGTGATTTCGGGCACAAAGGTACACAATTAATGCTAATATCCTAATCTATTGCGATTTAGTAATGTGAAAGATGGTTAAACTATGCTCTAAATTTCATACTTTTGCCCTTCGGCAAGCTCAGGATGATCCGAGTTTGAAGAGAGCTTTGTTATGAAAAAGAACCATTATGCAATAATCATGGCCGGTGGTGTGGGAACACGTTTTTGGCCAATGAGTACCACTTCTCACCCGAAACAATTCATCGATATTTTGGGAACAGGCCGTACTTTATTGCAACAAACATACGATCGTTTAGTTAAATGTTGTCCGAAAGAAAATATTTACGTGGTAACAAGTACTTCTTATCACGATCTGGTTCACGAACAACTTCCGAAATTACCGAAGCAAAATATTTTATGTGAACCTTCACGTAAAAATACAGCGCCATGCGTTGCTTATGCTTCCTATAAAATTCACAAATTAGATCCGAAAGCAATTACAGTTGTTGCGCCGAGCGATCACTTAATTACAAAAGAAGATACATTCGTGAAAGCAATTAAATCCTGTTTTGCAAAAGCAGAAGCAGAAGATTGTTTAGTAACGTTGGGAATTAAACCTTCTCGTCCGGATACAGGCTACGGTTACATTCAATACATCGATTCGAATGCAAAAGAAAAAGACAAACGTATTTTCAAAGTAAAAACATTTACTGAGAAACCTGATCACGATATGGCGAAGTTCTTTATGGAGAGCGGCGACTTTTTATGGAACTCAGGTATTTTTATCTGGAGTACGGATAGTATCATCAAAGCCATGGAAGCCCACGATCCGGAATTAGCGAATGTGTTCAAAGAAGGCTGGGATGATTACAATACCAGGAACGAACAGAAATTCATTAATGGTGCGTACAACGTTTGTAAGAATATTTCCATCGATTATTCGGTGATGGAAAAAGCAGATAATGTTTTTGTTCGCTCTTCTATTATAGGTTGGAGTGATCTTGGTACGTGGGGTTCTCTTTACACTCACCTGAAACACGATGCACATAAGAATGCTATCGTTGGAAAAAATGTAATGCAATACAACTGCAACAATTGCATAGTGCAGGTCCCAAAAAACAAACTTGTTGTACTACAAGGTTTAGAAGACTACATCGTAGTTGAATCTGAAGGTGTCCTAATGATCTGCAAAAAACAAGACGAACAACAGATCCGCAACTTTGTGAATGATGTTAAGGTTCATAAGGGTGAGAATTTTGTTTAGTTGGTAGTTTCGTAGAGTAAAAATTCATATCTTTTATAGCAATGGCAAGTTTTTTAAAAGACAGCAGACTTAATTCAGAGATTGAAAAAATATTTGAAGAAGCAAGCGAGCTTTTGATTTTAATCTCTCCTTTCATAAAGTTGCACCCGAGATTTGAATCTATTCTTAAAGCCAAGATTGATAATGATAAATTAAGAATATTTATTGTTTTTGGAAAGAATGAGAAGGATATAACAAAAAGTTTAGCTTCAAAGGATCTGGAGTTTTTTAAGCAGTTTCCTAACATTGAGATTAAGTACGAAAAGAGGCTTCATGCAAAATTCTATGCTAATGAAAAAAGTCAGGTTTTGACTTCGATGAACTTATATGAACATTCACAGAATGAAAATATTGAATTTGGAGTTCTTACCGAGGTAAATCCATTAAATAACCTGGCCAGCACAATTGTAGGAAAAAATCTGGACCAGGAAGCGTGGGATTATTTCATGCAGGTAATTGATAATAGTGAACTACTATTTAAAAATGAGCCTGTATATAAAAAAAAGTGGGATGGAATTAGGAATGAATATGTTGATATAAAAAATGTAAAGGATAAAATAACAGAGCATTTTATGCTGCCCAATTTAAGTCATAAATCTAGTGTGAACCAGTCAATTTCAGTTAAGACTTTTTCCGCTTCTCAACTATCTAAATTACTTAGTGTATCTCAGAATGATATCACTGACTTAATGCAAAAGATTGGATTTATAAATGGAGACAAAATAACCGAAGTTGGTATCTCAAAAGGCTTGGTTATGAAAAGTTATATGGGAAAGAATTACATTTCTTATCCGGAAAACCTTAATGAATTATCACAATTAAAGAAGTAAACTCTACGAACTTAGAACTATTTCACCCACATCAACACTTTCGGATTATTCAGGTACTGCTCAAAATCTTTGTCGAAACAGATGACAAAGAAATCTATTAAAGGTAATATGCCAAAAATTCCACCGAGGCTTGCGATATAAGTAACAGGCACATGAGGTTTTGTTCCTAAAAAAATTCTGTGTAAACCAACGATTCCAAATGGAAACGGAAATGCTAAAAGTGCCGCGGTTAATCTGCGTTTATCTTTTTGTTTTTTACGGAAGAGTTTAAAGAGTGGGTTAGGGGCATCGTCCGCTGCTTGTAAAATATCCGTTTCAATTATTTGTTTTTCCAATACGGTTCCCGTGTTGTCGATCAACCATACTTCTTTTTTCTCTGAGAAGGAATTCAGGGAAAGAAAAAATAAGAATATGAAAAACAGTTTCTGCATTTTGGTTTTTATTCCGGCCCTTCGACAAGCTCAGGGACCTTGCATTCCGGTGCCTGAGCCTGTCGAAGGCACAATAGTATAATGTAAAATTAAAAAAGGGATCGCCGTTCCCGACAATCCCTTCAAATTAAACTTAACAACTTAGTGTTACTTAGCAATGCTCATTCAGAGGACAGAGTCATAGTGAGCTTGCCGAACTATTTAGCCGCTAAATAAAGCTCATTCACTTTATTCCAATTGATCACATTAAAGAACGCTGCCATGTAATCCGGGCGACGGTTCTGGTAATTCAAATAATAAGCATGTTCCCAAACATCCATTCCTAAAACTGGAGTGCCTTTGCAACCGGCATCAGCGATATCCATTAAAGGATTATCCTGGTTAGGAGTAGAGCATATTGCTAATTTTCCGTCTTTAACACAAAGCCATGCCCAGCCTGAACCAAAACGTTTAGCACCTGCATCAGCAAACTGTGTTTTAAAATTATCGAATGAACCGAGATCGGCAAGAATTGCTTTTCCTACTTCATTATTTGGTACACCACCTGCATTCGGGGCCATGATGTTCCAGAATAAAGAGTGATTGTAATGTCCGCCGCCGTTGTTACGCACTGCTACAGGATATTTAGAGATATTTTTGCAGATATCTTCAATGCTCATTTTCTCAGCATCAGTTCCCGCAATAGCAGCATTTAAATTCGTTACATAAGCGTTATGATGTTTACCGTGGTGGATCTCCATGGTCTTAGCATCAATATGTGGTTCAAGTGCGTTAAACGCGTAAGGTAATTTTGGTAATTCGAAAGCCATAATAAAAGTTATTAGTTAATGGTTATTAGTTATTTGGTTAATAGTTTTAGGACAAGTTTAGTGAGTCGAAGTTATAAAATTATTTATAAATGCGCTTATATATTCTTAAGGTTTTTCAAGTATCTCAATAGCCTTTTTTATGCTGTTATCGGTCTGGTTGATGATTGGATAATAAGCATCTTTATCATATATGTTCCGTCCTATCAGGGCTTTAATCAATTGTTTTAAATTAACCGTACTCTTCGTTCTTTCGGCATCAGGAACGGGTATCTTCTTTTGTTCAGCGCGGGTATATAATTCATTGATCACATTATCGCCAACCACATAGTCATTTGTGAATTGTTCAGCAGAATATTTTTTCAGGATCTCAGCCCTGATCTTGTCACTATAACTGAAACCAAATTCAGTGATCACACCATTATAGAATAATTTGTTCACAAAAGCACTGTACTTGGCTGTATCTAACGACACGAACACATCCGGCATGATACCGCCGCCTCCATAAACGATCTTACCACCGGGTGTTACGAATTTTTTAGATTTATCAAATTTGGTACTATCAGCTGTTATCATTTCACCATCACTGTAACGGTCGATCTCTTCCTGGTAATATTCTTCCGTACCGTGCTCGTATGGTTTTTGAATACAGCGTCCTGTCGGTGTATAATATCTCGCAACAGTTAAACGCACAGCAGAACCATCAGGTAAATCGCGCTGATCCTGTACTAAACCTTTTCCAAAACTTCTTCTGCCAATAATTGTAGCGCGGTCGTTATCCTGTGTAGCTCCGGCAACGATTTCACTTGCACTCGCACTGCCTTCATCAATTAAAATCACTAAGGGATTATTTTCAAAACTTCCGCGGCTTGTTGCTTTGTAAACTTTTTTCGGATTAGCACGGCCTTCCGTATAAACTATCTGCAAGCCATCCATTAAAAATTCATCGGCAATGTCAACAGCAGCTTTTAAGAACCCGCCCGGATTTCCTCTGAGATCAAGAATGAGTTTTTTCATTCCTTTTTTAGTTAAGGCATTGAAGGCACTTAAATATTCTTCATATGTTGTAGCGGCAAAACGGCTGATCTTCATATAACCAATTCCCGGCCTTACCATATAAGAAATATCAATGCTGTACAGTGGGATCTCTCCGCGGGTGATCTTGAAATCGATCGGATTTTTCACACCGCTGCGTAAGATGGTCACTAAAACTTCAGAGCCTTCCGCACCACGTAATCTTTCAAACACTTCTTTGTTGCTGATCTTAATACCTGCAATTGGTTTTCCTTCTACTTTAATAATTTTATCTCCGGCTTTAATTCCCAATTTATCAGATGGTCCGCCGCTTATAGGAGCAATAACACGGATAGTATCATTAATGATATTGAATTCAATGCCTATCCCTTCAAAGTTTCCCTCTAATGTTTCATTCACTTGTGCAAAATCTGCAGCAGGAATATAAGAAGAGTGGGGGTCCAAACTTTGTAACATGGAGGTCACTGTTTTCTCCACCAATTGTTTTTCATTGATGGTATCTACGTAATCCAGTTTAATATATTCTAAAAGGCTCGTGATCTTGGAATATGAATTACCGCTTTTTCCTTTTCCTCCCGCACCGGCATCAACACTGTTAAATGATAACCAATACCCGGCTGCTATCCCGATAACTAACACTACAGCGAAATAAAGCGGCATAAAAGGGTTGCTTTCAGGCTTTTCTTCGTTTTGGTTAAAGTCGGTCATTTTTAGTAAATTTGTATAAAGGTAATGGTTTATAGCCAAGGCTTTACTAATGTTATTTATAAAAAAAATAAAAATTTTATCACTGGTATTAATCGCGGTACTGGCGGTGGCTTGCAAGAAAAAGGCTCAGAAAGTGCAGGATAATGGCGTACCCTATACCCCGATAAACATTGTTATTTATGTTGGTGATCCTTTGAATGCACCTATACAGGTTGCCGGCGGATGGAAGTATTTTAGCGGAGGGGTAAGCGGATTGATAGTGTATTGTAAAGTGGCAAATTCAGAATTTGTGGTGTTGGACAGGACTTCCACCTATTTACCGGATGATTTTAATGCGAGGGTGAAAGTCCAGCCGGATGCTTTTACGTTGAAAGATACAATAAGCGGTTCTAAATGGCAGATCATTGATGGTGCTGTGATGAGCGGACCTGCTACTGCCCCTTTACGTTTATATCCTTATACTTACGATTCCGGAACCGGAACTTTGAGGATCACAAATTAATTTTTAACTTTTCCTGGAATTACCCCGTCTTTCCACTTGCAGGTTTGCACCATCCGTATAATATCCTTCCGGATAAAATCGATCACAATTTTCAACGAATCAATATTGGTAACTGTATTAAAATACAAGGAACCACGCAGGAAATGTTTTGTACTATCAGTCAGATAAAATTGAACAGACGAAGCTGTATTCCCTGCAATATCATAAACCAATCCGTAAACTTTTGAACTGTCACGTATAACAACAGATTCTTCTAAACCGGTTGCTTTTATCTGGTGACGGATAGCAAAATCGCGTGAATCTTCCAGGTAACGGTTCAGGCTTGTATCATTTACTTCTTTATAACTTAAATGTACTGTTGCTTTGAATTGCGGGAATTCTAAATTCAACCAACAGGGTTCAGCACCTTTATGTTTATCCTGTGCGATCCGGGAATAAACAGGCATCTCAAAGGTGTAAGGACAAATACTATCAAAGATCCTGTAGTTCTTTTCCGGAAAATTAATTCTGAAATAACCGCGGGGTTTTGGTGAAAAGATCTTGTCTTCATCATCACCCTCACAGGCAGTGAAGGCTCCAACAAGAACAGGAATGAATAATAGATATTTTAAATTGGATCTCAAAAATTAAAATGGCAGATCACCGCTGTCTTGTTTATCAAAAGATGTAGTTCCGCCTTCGTTACCGGTATTACCTGCATCGCGGCGTTGTAAGATCACATAAGATTCAGCAACAATTTCAGTGGTGCTGCGTTTCTGGCCCTCTTTATCGGTCCACTGGCGCGTCTGTAATTTTCCTTCAACGTAAACCTGGGTTCCTTTTTTCAGATATTTTTCAGCGCTCTCCGCTAATCCTCTCCACATAACAATATTATGCCATTCGGTCTGATCAACACGATTTCCATTCTTATCTTTATACGAATCACTTGTAGCTAAACTGAAATTAACGCGTGCTACATTCCCTTCCAGGTATTTTAATTCAGGGTCGCGACCTAAATTCCCTATCAAAATTACTTTATTTACGCCTGCCATATCTTTAGGTTTTTAATTACTACAAAGCAAATCTTTTGCCGGATGAAAAGCAAACTTTTTTATCAAACAACAATTAGAAATTAGATGCGAATGAAATAAGTAACACCGGTATCCTTGAAAATCTGTGTAATCCGTGGCTAGTACTTCAAAACAAAATGTTCCTTTTCTTTTTGTTCTTTGCGGAAGAAAATTATTCCTACCGAGAACAGATCTATACTTAATGTAACTTCCGGATGATCTTTGATCTCACTCCAGGCTTTCTTCATTTCATCATTCCAGTTAATGTCATCAAAAATAAAAACAGAATGGTGATGTTTTTTCTGTAAACCTGACTTAAAATATTCTAATGTTGATTTATAGTTGTGATTTCCGTCAATGTATAAAAGATCGATCTTAGGAATTTCATTTAATAATTTAGGAAAAGCTTTTTCGAAGGTATCATTGATCAGGTAAACATTTTTCGCATTGTTTTTTTCGAATAGATTTTTTGAGAACTTTGCGAGTTCCGGGCAACCTTCCAAAGTATAAATTGTAGAATTAGAATTCGCTTTCGATAAGTACAACGTATTTAAACCAATCGATGTTCCTAATTCTACAATGAATTGGGAATTCGTGAAATTCACAAGTTTAAAATATAATTCAGAGAATTTTTGTTTGCTGGTCCCATATCTCACCAGGTCAGATACTTTCCGTTTATTGTCTTTGAATACTTTTGATCCCGCACCAAAGTCTGTGATAGTAAGAACAGAATTATCCTTCAATAAACTTTTTCTTATATCAGCCAATGCAGTGAACTGGTAATAATCCTCATTGAAACTTTCTAAAAGCTCAGTAACGAATTTAAAAACGAATGGGGAATGGATTCCATGAGACGATTTCGCGACCAGCCGGTACTTTAAGTATGAATTGATATTACTTAGTTTGTTCATTCTCGTAACACAAACAAGTGTTCTGTTCTTTTAATGGTGCGGTCTTATAATCCGGTAAACTCTCTTCCAGCACAAATATAACATCAAGTCCTTCTATTTTATTTTCCGGATGTTTTTTATTCCACTCCCTGATCAGGTATTTGCAATAATAAGGCCGCATGAAATTATAATTATTGTTCTGGTAATTCTCCGCGAATTTCCGCCAGCGGTCACTCGGATACATTTTATCTATGTCTTTTGGTTTTGTAAGATCCATCTGGGGTTTATTGTTATAGATATCCCACACCGAATCATTTGCTTTAAAACCTTTGTAAATGTACCAGCCATCTGTTTTATAAACGTTAGGCGAGAACATGCCCCAGTATTGTTCCAGTTTTAAAACATTAGTTACATACTGCGCCCGGTCGTCTAACACATATCTGAAAGATGGAATATATCCTAAATTAAAGAACAGGCAGAAGCCGATGAGTAAAACAAAGAAAGCGTTCTTTGCATATTTTAAACCAGTTGGTAAAGTAGCTTCATAAAATCCTTCTGATAAAGCGGCTCTTATTGGCCCGATCTTATTATCGATACGATCCATAAAAGAGGATGGCATCAAACCTAAACAACCGGCAATACTTATAGCAAAAAATAATCCGACATATATAGTAGATGCAATCCCGAGATGTAAAATAATAATTGAGGAAACGATCAGCCCCCTGAATTTTTTTGTAGTGAAGGGAAGCAAAAGTAAAATGGGAACCAATAACTCAAAATAATAGAACACTAAAAAAGTAAGTACTTTCATTAAGGTTGGAAATTGATATAACCAATCGCCGATACCAACTTTTAATTGATCTAAACTTAAGGCGTAATATAAAGCTGTTCCTTCTGTTCTCCATTCAGGTGACGATTTTTGGATAGCAGAAAAAATGTAAACTGAAGCAATAAGTATCAGATACCCTAAAGAAGACAGTGAGAAATAATGCTTTACGATTGGAATACTTTTTTTTGAATCTGCAGAATAAAAATAACCCCAGGGCATGAAGATCCCGAAGAAAAGGACCAAGCGTAAAAGATCATCACCACTTTGCTGAATGAAAGGATTTCTGTTCTGAAGTGATACTAAAAAGATCCACGACAAAACAGTGAATAAACGTGTTCTGTAACCTAAGATCAAAAAGAATGTAATAAAACCATGAATACAAAATAAGAACGATTGGTATGCGAAAGAATCATTTAAATAATGGAGCGACCAGCGTAACGGCTTCGAATCAAATTCCAGTAACAGAGAAACAGGAAGCACGCCCTGATCTGTATAATGCGCGGTTAATGAAGAAGCACGGATGATAAGATCACTTAAGATAACAACCCCGATCGCAATACGCATTAATGCCAGCGCCCTCAGATCGACCTTATATTGGTCTTTAATGAACTCTGATATTTTGGCGAGGAGGTGCAATGGTACAAAAATAAAAAGGCTTCCGTTTTTCGGAAGCCTTTTTGATAAATATCATTAAAATATTAACCGCAGCTTAAAGTTCCCGTTACGCTAACAACAGGGAATAAATAATTGTACTGTAAGCATTGGATGTTATTAAATGTTGCTGCCCAACCGGCTGTAGTTGTATAAGTTGTTAAAGATCCTGATTTAGAATACCAGGTAATGCCATCAGGTTGCCCCGGAGCATTATAAATTGTCATACGTGCCTGACCGCCGCTAGGAAGACCTGAAGTTAATGCGTAAGTACCCACTAACATAGTTGCACCGCCAAATTTGATCTGAACTTGTGTTGCCCCAAGGTAACCTGTCATTGTCATCGGAGTTGTTAAACAATTCTCTTCTAACCATCCTCCTCCGCCAACCGCTAAAGCGCTGTTTGCAGTTGCAGGGTTAGTTACAGTTTGAGTACCTGTTACAGTAACTGCATTGATATTAGGATTTGCACCTGTACCTGTAGACTGGTTCTTATAAGTAGGGGTGATGTTATTGTTGTTCTTGTCTTTACAAGAAACGATAATAAGACCACTTAAACCTAAAGTAAGAAGTGCGGGTATAAAGATTTTTTTCATGGTTACAAGAATTTGATACTCAAATATAGCCATTTTACCCGTTTTGAGCAAACTATGCTTTAACAAATGAGTGAACAGGGATTTAGATTTAGGGAAATCAGGGGTTTTAAGGTTGTTTATGATCTGAATTCTGTGAAGTTGAAGTAATTAATGTAGTTGGCTTTTTAACCATTTTGATATTCGGATTAGCCCCGGTACCGGTTGATTCGCTACGATAAGTTGGTGTGATACTATCATTCTTTTTTTCCTTGCAGGAAATGAAGACAAGTCCAAGAGATCCGATTATCAATAGGGCCGGAACAATAATTTTTTTCATAATTAGGAGGTTTAGTTTATCCAAATATATATTGGAGAATCAAGAAAATGGGTGCCAATGAGTGAACTTGGATCTAGACTTATTAAAGAGATTGTTTTGGTATTTACCCCTTCAATCCAACACTAGGCCTGTAACGGTCTTCCTGGTATAGATCATAGAGGTCCTGAAGGGTTTTTAAGACGTTTTTCGGGCCTATTTCATCGCTCCACTTTAACAAGCCTTTCGGGTAATTTACACCCTTTGTCATTGCGAGGTCTATGTCTGCTTTGGAGGCAATTTGATAATAATGGGTATCCACCGCTTCATTGATCAGCATCGCTAAAATGCGGTTAAAAACAAGCTTTCCTAAAGCTTCATCTTTCTTTGGTTCAGGCAGGCTTGAACCTTCTGCATAATTGTAAAAACCACGTCCGCTTTTCCTCCCTAAAAAACCTGCTTCTAATAAACGCTTTTGAGATAAAGCCGGTTTAAAACGCGGATCGAAATAGAATTGTTTCCAGACAGTTTCTGTCACCACGTAATTTACATCATGTCCGATCAGGTCCATTAATTCAAACGGCCCCATTTTAAAACCACCGAATTCTTTCATGGCCCAGTCAATGGTTGGCATATCGGCAATACCTTCTTCATAAATGCGTAAGGCTTCGCTGTAAAAAGGACGGGCCACACGGTTCACGATAAAACCGGGGGTGTCTTTCGCGATCACGGTTACTTTTCCCCAACCGTCAATTAATTTTTTTATTTCGCCCGCTAAATTTCCTGCCGTTGCAATGCCGGGAATAATTTCCACTAACGGCATCAGCGTTGCAGGATTGAAAAAATGGACCCCTAAAACTCTCTCAGGTTTTGCACAAGCAGACGCAATGGATGTGATAGATAATGATGAGGTGTTACTTGATAAAACACAATCCGTGCCAACAATTTTTTCAAGATCTGAAAATACTTTTTGCTTGACCTCCAAATTCTCAATGATGGCTTCAATAGCTAAATTACATTTTGCAAATGCATTCAGATCAGAAACAAAATTTATATTCTTTGAGATGCTTTGTGATTGATCAGCAGCGATCTTTTGTTTCTCTACTAATTTCGCCAACGATGCTTTTAAATTTGCAGCAGCTTTCTCAAGTGACTTGGAATTGTTATCGTAAACAAGAACTGTATGTCCGGCTGTAGCGGCAACCTGTGCAATGCCTGCACCCATCGCGCCCGAACCAATTACACCAATAACTGAATTTTGTGAGAACATAGATTACTTAGTGATAATGATCTTTTCCTGGAATTGTTTTTCTCCGGCTTTAATAAGCACAAGGTAACTTCCGCTTGCCAGGTTTGTAACATCGATTTTTTTGAAAGTTATAGGTAAAGAACAATCATTGAGGTTGCTTTCCGTATGAACTAACTGTCCTAACATATCTGTAATGTCAACCGAATAATACTGTGCATCCGGGTTAGCGAAAGAAATATTCAGATCGTTCTTTGCAGGATTCGGAAAAACATTTGCATTCAATACTATTGGATTTTCCGGTATCTCAACACTTGTCAATGTAGTTCTCACAAAGAAAAAACCATTTTGCATATCATTCATAATGATAGTTCCGCTTGGTAAATATGGATAAGCTCCCCAATTACCACGATAGGAAGAAGGACCATAATTATTCGAGAAATTCGCACCGCCCTGCGGATAACTGTCGAAATAACCCGCAACAAAAGGAGCGTTAGGATTTGAGATATCGTAAAGGATCAACCCATCCTGGTAACACGATACAAAAGCCCATTTATTTCCCATCACATAAGGATTGTGCCCAACAAATTCAATATTTGAATTCGGTTCAACAGTACTCGACATAATGATGTTACTTAAATTACTGACATCAGCAACTTTGATACAAGCGCCTGTTGGCACTTCATCGCAGAACACAAGTGTATTCCCGTTATTGGTGATCCAGCTTGCGTGATTGTAACCTGCATCAGGGTAACTTGTCAGCGACCCGAGTGCAGTGAACGTATTAGTTGCGCCATCAAATTTAAAAACATGTAATCCCTGCCAGCCGGCAGATGCGTAAACGGTATCATTGCGAACGAACATATCATGCACATAATTGATCGAAGGATAATCATCCGATAAAGTTCTCAATAGTAAAGGCGCCGTCGGTGTTGCCAAACTGTAAACACACATATTAGATAGTACAGCGCTTGAAGAGCTTTGTCCGCCTACATACAATTTATTTCCATCAATGAAACAGGTATGCCCCCGTTCAAATAACAGGTTGTCATCTTTCACCACATGAACCGAATCGGGTAAATATGACATGTCGATGATCTGGAATGTATTCGGAGGAGAATCATCACTCACGATGTAACAATAATTCTGGTAGGTCTTTAATTCACGCCAGGTACAACCGGTACGAGGATTATTAACAGAATCACAAATTACCGGAACTAAAGGATTGGTAATATCTACGAAATAAGTTTTATTACTGGCACCAATGATCGCGTATTCTTTACTCTTTGAAGTTTGCACCCATCCCCAGCAACCGGAATATTTACGTCCATCTGCCCCGGTATTATCGTTGTTCGGATCCATTGCACTTAGCAATGTGAAATTCAGTGATGGATAAGTTTGCGCAAAAGCGAAGGCACAGAATAGAAAAGACAAAAGAGTAAATTTCAACCTCATTGTAAAAGCGTTTAAACAAATATAAGAATTTTAGGCGGATTAAAACAGGGCTGTTAATCCAAAGTGGATCTTTCCGGAACGGACATCTAACCCATTGCCTTTCTGGCTGCCCAGAGCATAATTCAGGGAGAAGATCCCTGCTTTTGTATCGAAATTTATGCCCGCCCCAACGCTGTAAGGCATGTCACTAGTGTAAGTTCCGGAGCTGTTGTTCTCGTACCAGGCCCCTTCGGCAAATAAAAGGATGTGTGAATTTTGACCGAACAAAAAGCGGTATTCTAAAGTTGGAATTGCATAAGTAGAGGCAAAGATACTTTCTTCATCAAAACCTCTTAAGGTCCGTAAACCGCCGATACGAAATAATTCATTCTTAAAAACAGGCGCGCTTCCAAAAACAGTTCCGTATTGGGCCCCCATCCTTACAACATTATTACCTGAAACCTGTATAAATAAATTCACATCGCCCTCACTTTGGTATTGCGTTGACTTCAGTTGCAGATTTCTATAGGCAAGGTCATTGACCTTCGAATTCTTTTTTATCGTTTTGTTTCCTGTTTGCCCCTTGACGTTGATCGCGAAACCTTTATGCGGATTGAAACGGTAATCTAATTTTTCAAAGGATAAACCCAGACCGTAAGATTGCGTACTCACATCAGCGTAATCAGGTAGAACTGTAATGGCGGAAAGCCCGGAAGTTGATAATAAGCTAGCGGTCCGTTGCTTGTAAAACACTTTCACATTATTCAGCCCGCTGAAATAATATTGCAAGCCGATGTCATTATTTACATCAATGAACGAAGTATCCTTTTTGTAAATTTTTAATGCATAATCAACACCTATTGGCGTTCCCAAAATGTAAGGATAAATGACCCGTCCTTTAAAATCCTGGGTCTGTGTTTGCAATCTTCTCCAGTTGAGGTCAAATGTTTCCCCGCTTCTGAAAATGGTATTAACTAATCGTATCTTCACATCACCGGTGAAAACTGTTTTTCCTGTTTTGTTATCAGGCAATATACCAATGATCCCATCGAACTGAGAGGCATTTTTCTTTCCTAAAAATAAATATAACTTATTTTGTTTCTCGTAGAACCGTAATTCCTGTCCGCGCTGTTCAGTTAAAAAAGGAAGCTGTTTTATTTTTTTCGACATCGATCTGAACGCCGCTTCATTGTACAACATTTGCGGGTGGATCCCTAAATAACGGTATAGGAAAAGCTTACTTATTTTAGCATCACCTTTCACGATAATGCTGTCGATCTTTATCATTTTATTCCTGTTCACATTCAGTACTGCAGACAAGGAATTACCCTCAACAGTTACGCTATCAAGCGTAAGCGAAGCAAAAGGATAACCGTTATTCTCGTAATAAGTAATGGTTCTTTCGATCAGTTTTGCGGCTTGCGAAAAACTGAAAGCTTTATTGGTATATAATTTTTCACTGTATCCTGATCGGGACACCACATCCATATTCGCATTCCCTTTTTTAAGTTTAGCCCATTTGAATTTTTGCCCTATCCGCAGTGAATAGATCTTGTTCAGCGAATCCCCTTTCTTCGAATCAATATCAGCTAACAAATAACCTTGGGAACGGAGATCAGTTAAGATGGCATTTACACTTCTGGTCAGTTCTTTCTCAGTCTTGTATCTTTCTTTATACTTTATATATTTGAAAAGCTTAACAGAATCACTGTTCACCAGCTTTAAAGTAAAGGATGGTCCGCCTGAAGCAGGGTTTTGTCCGTTTAACGTGTTAAACCAGACAAAGGCCAAAACGAGGCACATATATTTCGACAAGCTCACCACAAGTATTTATGACGAAGGCATCCCTACGGGAAAAGCCTTCAGGGGCATATTTTCCCTTAAATTACTAATAATACTTAACGCTTATTTGCCAAATTTTATTACATTTATTGAAAATTTTACAGAATGAAAAAACTATTACCCGCAATTTTTGTTCTCAGTGCATTTTTATCTGATGCACAGATCACCATTACAAGCAGCAATATGCCTTCTTTGGGCGATTCGGCAAGGGTTTCTTTACCAAACATATTATCCTTATTGGATGCTTCAAATACGGATTACCAGACCACGGGCTCCAATTATTTCTGGGATTTTACAAACATGAACACTAATGAGCAAACGGTGCGTCAGTTCATAGCGCCTCCGGGTTTGTTTTCTTTCTATTTTTTCCCTCCTAGGTTTGGCGAGAAAGTTCTTGATTCAGTTCCTTTGCCTGCAATTCCTGTGGGAAGTCTGACTTTAGTGATCAAAGACGTACATAATTTTTACAAAAAGAATTCTACAACTTCTTATAACAATGTAGGTACAGGGATGATGGTTTCAGGAATCCCTTTAGGAGCAACAGCTCAGGCCGGGGATGAAGATGAATTGTATAAATTCCCTTTGAATTATGGCGACAGGGATTCAACCACTTTCAGTTTTGCTACACCTACCACTACTTTAATTCCGTTTAAATATAAAAAGCACGGATATCGCATAACAGAAGTGGATGGCTGGGGATATGTAAGCACGCCTTACGGCACTGAACCTTGTATCCGTGTTGTATCAACACAATACGCGACAGATTCTATCATTATAACCAATCCGCCTTTTTCACTTCCTTTTCCGAATGTTGTACGTACTTACCAGTGGTTAACTTTAGGAGAGAAAGTTCCTTATTTTGAAGTGAACGGAAGTATGTTTGGATCAACTTTCACACCAACAGAAGTGCGTTACCGCGATAAAGCACGTTCTTTTGTAGGTATAAAAGAGAACGAAAACCAACAATTGGCTGTTGCAATCTATCCGAATCCTGCGGTTAATGAATTGAACTTTGTGGTTGCAAAAAGCAAAGAACTGAACATCGAGATCTATTCTGCATCCGGACAATCGGTAATAAAAAAGTCAATTTCAAATACAGAAGTAATGAATAAGCACAGTATTGATATTTCTAAATTGGCCCAGGGCTTATATTCAGGAAGTTTGAGTGATGGCGAGACTGTTCAAAACTTTAAGTTCATTAAACAATAAGGCTATTTTAAAAATTCCAATTAAATTTTATTTTTACAGCATAAAATTAAAAACATATGTCACACGATAACCATAATCACAACGGCCACTCAGAACCAAAAAAAGTAGCATTCGGTACACCAATGCTCTTAGGTGCTATTACTGTATTTATTATTTTATGTTTTGTAAGCTTAGGCAATCCTTGTCATCATAAGGAAATGTGTTGTGAAGACGGTAAAGAATGTTCAAAGGAATGTATGGAAGCTTGTGAAAAAGGTGACCATAGCAAGCATCCGGAAGCTACCGGTCACGAAGCAGGCCATGCTGCTGCAACTAAAGAAGAGCACGCTACAACTCCTGAAACGCCAGCAACTGAAACAACTGCTACAGATTCGACAAAAGCTGAACCTGCAAAAGAAGAACACAAAGAAGAAGCTCATCACTAGTTTAAGTAGGTCCCTGAGCGTGTCGAAGGGCCGGTATAAATAAATTTAACCCGCCCCAACAGGATTGTTGGGGCGGGTTTTTTCTTTGTGTTCTTTGCGATATCCTTCGCATCTTTGCGTTTAAACAATTGTGGCAGATATTAAAAACGAATGACCGATACAATTCACATATATACTGATGGCGCGGCGAGCGGAAATCCCGGTCCCGGCGGATATGGTGTTGTGATGTTATGGAAACAACACCGCAAAGAAATGAGCGAAGGTTTTCGTTTGACGACAAATAACAGGATGGAATTGTTATCTGTAATAGTTGCAATTGAAACTTTAAAAAAACCGGGATCAAATGTAATAGTACATTCCGATTCTAAATATGTGGTCGATTCAATAAATTTGAAATGGTTGGATGGCTGGCAGCAGACAGGTTTCAAGAAAAAAGCTAATGTAGATCTGTGGCAACGCTTTTTAAAAGTGCGAAAAAAACACAACATCACTTTTAAATGGGTGAAAGGCCACGCGGATAATGTAGAAAATAACCGTTGCGATGAATTGGCAGTAGCAGCCTACAAAACAGGAAATTTAAAAATAGACGAAGGCTACGAAGCCTCAAAAGACAACCTCCCATTGGAGTAACGGAATGTCATGCTGCCCGCCGGAGGCGTAAGCAGCATCTAAAAAAAAGTTACGCTTTGTGTGTGACTTTTTTGAATATCTTTATTATGATATTAAAATGATACAGAAACTAAGCATACTCGTCCTCGCCCTCTTCCTTTGGGCATGTTCCCGCAAAGAAGGGAAGAATGAACCTGTTTCCAATTCCGAGAGAGTGGAAATAACTCCATTCAAGATCAATAAAGTAATATTAAAAGATACCCAACTGATCAAAACGATTTATGTCTGGGCCGATAGCGGTCAGATGTCGGTTGATGAATACAAATATAATTGGGGCAGGGATTATAAATTTTTAGATCACACACAATTCAGCGCTTTGCGTAAAGCCATGTGGGCTTTGGTGAAAAGTCCGGGCTCAAGAGTGTATGTTGATCCGACGGGAAAAGCAGCTACTCCACAGGAAGTAAAAGACAGGATCATTCAGTGCGGTATGATCGAAGAATCCAGTTTTGATGCAGAAGGAAATGAGATCATTCAATCTCGTATGAATTGCGATTCGATGAGTACGATACGTAATATTAACCAGATCCGTTTTTTTGAATCCTGGTATTTCAATCCGAATAATAATATGATCGAACGCGACCTCTTAGGTTATTCGGTTCATGAATGGGTTGGTGATAAAAGCGCGTTCAGGGAATTATTTACAGTATTTGTAAATGATGAAGCATTAGAGAAATCAAAGAAATATTATTTTAGTAAACAATAACATGAAGAAGATCATAACCATACTCGTTTTGCCGGTGATTTTCATTTCATGCGGAAGAAAACATAAGAACAGCAAAGCTGTTAAAGAAGAAAGAATAGAGATCGTCCCTTTTTATATAAATGAAGTTTATACGCAAGACCTTCATTTCATAGATACGAATTTGTATTTGGTAGAACCCCAGGAATTTTTAAACAAAGAGCAATTTAAAACATTCAAGGAGGCGATCCGCGCTATGATCAAAGATCCTAAGTCCAGATTGCTTGATTCACCGTTACATGTATATTCCAAAGAAGAGCTGAAAGACCGTTTCTTCCGTTGCGATTCTATAACGGAATCAAGTTTTGATGCTAACGGCAATGAAAATATTACAAGAAGATTTATGTGTGACAGCACTTCCGCCATCGACAATGCGGTACATATAAGGTTCTTTGAATCCTGGTATCTCAACACAAAAACAAATCTGATCGAAAAAGAAACTTTAGGTTACGCGGTGTGGAGCTACGTTCCAAGTAAAGAAGCGTTCCGTGAATTATTTGTTGTGTTCCGTGATGATAAAGCCATGGAGAAATGCAAACTCTACGAGTACGCGGATCAGTAAAATTAATGCTTAAGCTTAACGTAATAACTGGAACCGCCGTTCGTGACACTTAACCAAAATGAACTCTTGTCCAGTTTTTCAATCTTCCAGGTTTGATTGTCGCGAAAAAGATTCTTTTGTGGCACGAAAACTTGTCCGATATCGTACGAATAAGAATTGATCGTTACATTTTTCTTTTTCTTGTCCAGCTTCCATTCGCCCTCGTATTGCTCATTGAATTTTATGTCCTCATCCAATAATTCTATCCCTTCCTGGACATACATTTTAACATCGTCATAGGAAGTGGAATCGGTTCCGTTAACAGTGATCTGTTCCAGTTTCCATTTACCGATCATCGCATTCTTCGGCGCCTTGAACCATAACTTATTCTCCGGATATTTTTTGCAGGACAAGAGAATAATAACAAATAAGAGGCTGTATACGGATAACGTTTTCATTCTAAAATTTTTCAATTTGACCCGTGGTCATTCTGAACTTGTTTCAGTATCTAATTCCAGTACGCTTTGTTGTTATTTATAGAACCGATCACTTTCCCTTGCAGGTTTTTTCCTGTGAAAGGAGAGTTCTTTGATTTTGAAAGAATTTCTTTTTCTGTCAGCGAAGTTTCACCATTGGTGGTGAAGAGAGTCAGGTTCGCTTTTTCGCCTTCTTCTAGTTTCGGTAATTCTAATCCTAAGATCTTATATGGATTTGTAGTAAGTGTTTCAATTAAATTCTCGCTTTCACCTTTCAGTGCAGTGTTGGCTGTTAAGAATGCAGTTTGTAAAGCTATGATACCGTTATCTGCCAGGTCAAATTCAAGATCTTTACATTCTATATCCTGCGGTCTGTGATCACTCACCACCACATCTATAATTCCATTCTCTAATGCTTTGCGGACAGCTTCCACATCTTTTTTACTTCTCAGCGGAGGATTCACTTTGTAATTCGTATCGAAATCCGCAAGAACCGAATCATCCAGCAGTAAGTTGTGCGCAGCCACGCCGCAGGTAATTTGCAGGCCGTTAGCTTTTGCTTTTTTGATCAATTCCACACTTCCTTTAGTGCTGATGGTCGGGATATGTAATTTTCCGCCCGCGTATTCCAAAACAGAAATATTTCTTTGTAACATTATTTCTTCTGCAAGAGCAGGAGAGCCTTTTAATCCTAAACTCGTTGAGGTTTCACCTTCATTCATTTGTCCGCCATGCGAAATGCTTTTATCATCGCAGTGCGTGATGATGAAACTGTTGATGTTATCAGCGTACTGAAGTGCTCTTAATACAAGTCCTGCATCTTTCACAGGTGTTTTGTAATCGCTATAAGCAACTGCACCCGCCAGTTTCATGTCGTACATTTCCGAAAGGTCTTTTCCTTCCTGGTTCTGGCTCAAAGTCCCGATCGGGTAAACATTTACTAAATTGTTTTTCGCGCGGTTGATCACGTATTCAATTTGCGCTTTGTTATGGAGTGGGGGATTAGTTCCGCTTACCACACACACCGCAGTAAATCCTCCGGCTGCTGCGGCTTTTAATCCGCTTTCCAGGTCTTCTTTATGTTCAAATCCGGGATCGCAAAAATTCGCCTGCATGTCTAACCAGCCGACAGAGACCATAAGGCCTTTCTCTTCGATGGTCTTTACATCCCTTGCTTTAATTTCTTTATTGATCTGTGTGATGGTTCCGTTTTCAATTAATAGGTCAACGGTTTTGTTATGGAAGCTGCTTTGGGGGCAGATGACTTTAGCTTGCTTGATTAATACATTCATGTTTCGGCTACGCTCAACACAAGTTTTACTTTAAAAATCGTATCAGTGCTATTTCTATGGCTATAAAAGCCAGCGTGAAGATAATAAATAATTTCCAAAGTTTCACATTGCCGCTTATTTCAGCCACAGAGGCGGTTAGCGACTTCTCCGAAGCCACCAGGTTCTTGAATGAAATAAGGTTATTCTCAGCAATGCTTTTTTCTATCTCTTCATTGGTAAAGAACTCCAAACCTGACTCCAACCGGTTATAATTAAAGGCGGCCGATTGAAGGTCTATGCCTTTATGGGTGAGTTTATAGAACCCGGGATTCGTGATCTGGTTCTGGGTATAAACATTCAGACGGTTATTGTTCACTCGGATCTCCGGAATGACATCAAACTTGTTAGTTGTTTCAGTTAAATGAACAGGCTCTTCGCTTTTTTCTTTAAAGGCATTCAGGCTGATCACCGAATTACTTTGCGTAAAATAATAAAGCGGCACAGGTTTTAAACTATTGATCGCCATTTTATAAATAGTTGGAACAAATAACGCATGCTTGCAAAAATTAGTAAAGCTTTCATCCAGCGAACTGCTGAACACATATACTTTTGCGTTTTGAATTGACGCTTCACCAACCCATGTCTCACCGTTAATTAATTTCAGTACAGGTGTGATATTATTTTTAGAACTCAAATTGAAAGTGTAATGTTTTCTAACAACAGGTAGATCCATCCGTTCATCGATCTTATCAAACACACCTTCATAGAATCCGGTTTTGAAATCTGTTTTCTCTACTTTTAATCGCGATGTATCCAACGCTGAAATGAAAGGAAGGTTCAATGTTTTATAGAACTCGTTGTAATTTTGGGTGTTTGTTTTTGCAGCAGGAATGATCGCAAGATAACCGCCGTTCGAAACATATTTGTTCAATTCTGCAATTAAGCCTGAAGAAAAATTCTCAATTTCATTCAGCACAATTAAATTGGAGGTGGCGAATAAAGCATAATCAATCGCGTTCTCATTATTCTCACGGAAGTTGAACAAACTGTCATTCTGCATTAAGGTTTTAAAATGCGTTCCTGTTTTTGAATTCGGGCCATTTATAACAAGCGCCGAAATATTCAATTTGGAATTGAAAGAGAAATACAACTCATCATCAAATACGATAGGGTAATCCTCAATTTTCAGAGAACAGAAATTAAATCCTTCTTCCTTGCATTCAAAGGTCATTTTGGTTTCTGCTTTCGAATTGGCATCTGCATTGTAAGAAGCCAACGCAACCTGCTGTTTATTGATGAAGAGTTTGATAGTTCCGTTCTCAACCGCCTGGTTACTCTTGTTCCAAATCCGGATGTTTAATTTCTGAATGATCCCTTTTTGCTGCACCGGCGTTTCAAACCAACAGCTATCGATGTAAATATTATTGTTGTTATTTGCTGCTAACGGAATTAATGTTGAGCTGATCAAGGTATCCGCTTTCAGGTTCTTAAAATCTGAAACCGATTTCTGAAAATCGCTGATGATGAATTGACGCAGGTCTTTCGCTTTACTGCCTTTTAAAAAATCTGCCTGACGTTTAACAACCGATGACAAAGGCTTCACCGCCGCCGAAATTTTAACTTCAGTAATTGCATCTTTAATTTCTTCTTTCGATAACAAACGTTGGTGTTTCCCTTCAAAATCATTGGTTAGTAGCATGAATCTATCTGCATTCCCGAAAGCATCTACAATTTCATTCGCTCTTTTTTTGGCATCGCCCAATAAAGTACCGTTCTTGTTCAAACCTTCCATCGTGAAGGAGTTATCGATATAGATCCCGATGGCTTTGTCGCCTGTTCTCACTTTGGCGGTCTTATCTGTAATTACGGGCTGGGCAAAGGCTAAAACGAGGCATGTAATGGCTAAAATCCGCGCTAATAAAATTAAAAGCTCTTTTAAACGTGATTTCGACTGACTTTCCTGTTTTAATTCGCGTAAAAACTTTACGTTTGTGAAATAAACGGTCTTGTATTTCCTGAAATTGAATAAATGAATGATAATAGGGATCGAGATCGCAAAAAGGGCATACAGAAAAGAAGGAAATACAAAACTCATAAGACCATAAATTTACTAAAACCAATAACCATAAACAACTAAGAAACCATAGTAACTATCTCTGTGTAACTCCTAAACTCAGTGCCCCTGTGTTGAAAGTCGGGCTTCTCCAAAAAAGAAAGACGGATTTTTCAACACGGAGTGACAGAGAAACAGAGATGCGCAGAGTAACCATAACCCAAACCACTAAAACAACCATCTCCGAACTCCGAACTACCAACTACGAACTAAATGAACTCCACAACCGCCATAATAGGAAAGAACCTCGTCCTCATAGCCCTGGTCGTAATAACCGTCATGAGCATGTTCCAGTACGTGTTCAGTAACAGCACCCTTTTAATAGTGCAAATAGTAATGGGTTTGGTATACGCTCTGTTCAGCTATTTCGAGTACAACAACACGGCTTATAAAGCAATGCTTCCCGTAGAGCGGTATTCGTATTATCCAGGGAGTTTTTATACATTCCGTTTTTTAAAGATCGGTATCTATTTAACCTTTGGCTTGTTGTTGGCTGCATCTCCGAGCGGTGTTAGTATTTTGTATCCTGTTTGCCTGGCTTTGGCTTTAACGGAGATCATTATTTCTTTGTTAAAGTATTATAAAAAACTCTGTTTCGTGAATGTTTACGCCAATTACATTTTAATTGCCCTCGAAGAAATGGAAAAGATCTTCGCCACCGAAGTAGAAAGCGTAGAATACCGCCACGACATTTTTTACCTGATAAAAAAGAACGGCAAAAGCACCATGATAAAAACTTATTCCATCCAGGACAAAGACGTCTTCATCAACAAAATGAAAGACTGGATCGTGAATAATGATGTGAAGATAAGTGATGAGAGTGCTGCGAGGTTGAAGGCGATTGGGTAGGTGATACTCTCTTCGTTGCATGTATCCTTGCGATTTTCGTATCAGGTTTATTAAACTATATTTGTATTACAGTTTGATATTGTGGAAATAAAAATACCTAATAGATTCTCAGACAATTTTGGTGAACCCTTGAATTATATAATTAAGCAGTTAATTATTATTAATCAGGAAAATCCAACTAAATTGATTTTTGATTTTTCCGGATCAAAGTTTATTTCTCCTTTTATTATTGGAAGTATAATTGCAGTGACAAATCATTTAAGGCGAAAAGGAAAGACTGTAAGTTTTAAAGTGGATGGAAATAGTAATGTCACTAATTACTTTGAAACAATCTGCTTTCCTAATGGTTATAATTTTGAGGGTTTGTCATCAGCAGAAATGAATGCCAAACTGGAGGAGTATGGTTTAAAGACTTTTATTCCTTTAGTTCTTTTTCCAACAGGAGCAAATCAGGCTGAATCAACATTAAGAGAGAATGTATTATCAGCAATTAATTCTATTTTAAAAAAGCAATTAAAACTTGAGGGGAGTATTCTTGAAGCGGTTTATTATTTGATTGACGAATTAACAAATAATATATCCGACCATTCTTCTTCTGAAAAAGGAATATTATTCGCCCAATTTTATCCAACAAAAAACTATATGGATATTTGTATTATTGATTATGGGAAAGGGATAAGACAAACTTATTTGGATTCCGGAAAAGCAAATCCAAGCACTGATGAGGAAGCCATTGAATTTGCTATAAAGGGAAAATCCACAAAAGATCAATCTATTAGTCGGGGATTTGGTATATCAACCAGTAGAAATATGATAACAGATGGATTAAAAGGAAAGTTTTTTATATATTCAGGCAACGCATTGTTTTATCAAAACTCAGAAAAACAAGAAATTATTTCTTTACCTCAAGAAGCTAATTATCAAGGCTGTATGATAGCTTTAAGGGTTCCGATCTTACCTAATTCACAATTTAATTTTTATAAGTACACGCAGTAACTTATTTTAACTTGGATAAAAAATAGAAATTTAGTAACTTTAAAATCATGAAGCCAACAAAGAAAATATTGGTATCTAATAAGGAAAAGAACTTTTTAGTAAGTAGAGAGGCGGCAAGTACCCTTTTTAATGAATTAAACTTTTCAGATTCTGATTTTGAATTGGATTTCAGTAATGTGGAATTTATTTCTAGGTCTTATGCCGATCAGTTCTATAAATTGAAAGATGATTTGGAAAAAAGATTTAATACAAAAATCCACATAATCAATGCGAGTGAAGAAGTAATAAACATGCTTCATGTTGTATCAAAAACACAAAATTTGAACGAAAGGAATTTCGAAAAAATCCCTGTGTATAGATTTTCTAAAATGGATAATCTTTCTGATTATCTTTTCTCAATTTAATTTCTAAATCACCGGACTTGATTGCTAAACCAGAAGCAAAATGAAAGACTGGATAGTAAACAACGACGTGAAGATTAGTGAGGAGAGTGCTGCGAGGTTGAAGGCGATTGAGTGATTTTTTTAAAGTGCTATTGTAGAATTATAGTATGAGTAAAATAACTTATTTATTTGGAGCTGGAGCAAGTTGGGAGTCGATTCCAGTAGTAGGTGAATTGGAAAGAGCATTCCAAATTGTAAAAGAATGGAATGAAGAGATTCATAAAAGTATCCCGCAAAAGACCTCTTATTCTGATGGCGAAAAAAAAACAATAAGGTCATGCAAAACCTTTGATGCTTTGCTACAAACTATTTGCTTTAATACCCCAATCTACAAAACAATAGATACTTTCGCAAAAAAACTAACTATCACTGATGATATACATGATTTACATAATGTCAAAGCAGCATTAAGTTTGTTTTTTACTTTATGGCAGGAGAGTTCGATAAGGGACATTGAATTCGAACTACTGAAGAAAAATGGAAGAAAGTTTAAAGAAATCGATACTCGTTATTTTGGATTATTAACTAACTACCTTCAAAGGGATAACGGAAAAATAATCCTTGACCCTAATGTGAATTTCATTAGCTGGAATTACGACACTCAACTGGAGAGGTCTCTTGCATTTATACTTGACAAGTCAGTGAATGATATTCCTAATCTATTTAATATCCATCCTTTTAATCAACAAGAAACTCCTCAAATAATTCATTTAAACGGAGTGGCTGGTTATTATAAAACTGAAAGCAATAATGCTAATTTATTTCGCGAAAAGAACCCGTTAGGAAATAGGCCACCAAAAGAAGTATTAAAAGATCTTGTTGATTTCATTGGGTCAGTAGAAAAAATGAGTATTAATGTTGATGAATATTTTACATTCGCTTGGGAAAGCGATAAAATTAACAGGGCGGTAACTGAAGCAGAAAAAATACTTTCAGAGACGGATACACTTGTTATAATTGGTTATTCTTTTCCGAATTTCAATAATGAAATTGATAAAAAGCTTCTAGCAATATTTTTAGAGCAAAGCAATAGAAAGAATAACTTAAAAGTTTATTACCAAGACCCTAGAGCAAACAAAACTCTTTTATCGAAACGTTTTGGAATTGATGAGAGTATCATCGAAATTGATTCAACTAATATGGATCAGTTTATTTTACCGCTTGAGAGAATTTCTTAACACAGATGTCGCGGATTTGTAACCCCGCCAGCGCAGCCTCGATAACTATCGGAATGCAATTGGCGCTAAACAGCTCTTATTTCCCCACATTAAAAAAAGTCCTTGCGAAGGGACGTGGGCCAGCCGGAAAATCCGCGCCGGCGGGTAGCATCGCGCGAGGAATCGGATTTTCTTCCCACTCTACCGGTGCCTGAGCAGCCAGTGTTAAGCCTTGTGCGAGTCGAAGGCACTTTTCATCAGGCAAAAAAGTAACATAGAATTATTCTTGTGGATCACTAGCTTTCTTTTTCTTTAGTTGGCGAGATACGCTTAAAGCTAGTAATTGATTATAAGATGCTTTAGAGACTAAAGGAACAGCGCCCCTCACTGGCAATAAAGAATGGCTAAGTCTTAATCCGAGTGCCCACTTCTCATTTAATGCGCAGCCAATACCAACGTTGAATGAAAGTTCGCTTCTGGTAAATGGATGTTTATTTACCAGGTCGGGCGTTTCATTACTATATAAATGTTCACGATAATTGATCATATATCCCAAACCAGGACCAAATTCAAAATAGATCTTCTTCCTGTGGTATTGAAAAAGGACAGGCATTTCAAAATAATGGAGGTTGACAAAATGCGTACTCTTTCCGGCTCCCCGAACACCGATTCCTTTATCTAAAAGTAAAAGTTCCGTTTGAGCCGTCCATTTTTTGTTCATTTTTAGCTGGAACCAGAATCCTCCTAACAAGTTTCCGCCGGGTTGACTTTTAGTAAGATCTCCCGCAAGCGTATGAAGCGAATACCCCAGCTTAAGCCCAACGCGATATCGTGATTTGTAGCCATGCTGAGCGCACAACCAGAAACAATTAAAAATGGCTATAATAAGAAGAATTTTTTTCAATACATTAATAACGTAATTTTCTTCGAAAAATTATACTAAACTAAATTTTAAAAAGCATTCGTTTACACAGTTTTCCGGACACTCTCTAAACCTTGCGATGGCAAAAGTAAACCTCGCGATAGCAAAAGTAAACTTCGCGATGGCGAAAGTAAACCTTGCGATAGCCAAGAAAAACCTTGCAATTGCATCCATCAAACTTACGGTTACAAAACTGGACTTCGGCGATCTCCCGCCCTTGCATTCCTTTTCATAAAAGAAATGCCGGTCTGAAAACGTACACTAACGCCCCTCTCTGCTTGTAGAGAGGGGTTGGGGGTGAGTCTTTCGAAGCTACGAACTCTTTTAACCGCACTTCGCTTTTGCGTAAACGCAAAATTCGTGCGGAAGGTGGGTGGTGGTCCCGTTCCCAGGATGAAATCCCGGGTTACAAACATTGAACCCCTCCGGGGTTAAAAGACATTTTGTAATCTCCGAATTACCAACTACGAACTATACTAAATCCCCCGTTCTGGGTTAAGCACCTCTCCGATCCAATAATTACTTTAGTATAAATGAAAACGGTCAAACTTGTCTCAACAGCGTTACTAAGCGCAATACTATTAATCAGCTTTAAACCCAAAAACGATCTTATGACCAACACAACTTTAAAACTGAGCGATTCAACACTTTTTGATTTTTGGGTTGGCGATTGGGAAGCATCCTGGAACGAGAACGGAACTGTAAAATTACTTGGCGAGAATCATTTGAGCAAAGAATTTGGAGGCTGGGTCATCCGCGAAAAATTCAAAGTGAATGATGGCGCATCCAAAGGTTTTGAAGGTGGGAGCTGGACCGTATTTGATAAGCAAAAGAAAAAGTGGTTTCAAACCTGGGTTGACAATAATGGCGCCTATATGGCATTTGAAGGAAAGCTCGATGGAGAGAAACGGATATTCGAAAGGAATACCATAGATAAAAAAGGGAAACCTGTTTTGCAAAGAATGGTTTTCAGGGATATTACAACCGAAAGTTTCACATGGGATTGGGAAAGTTCGGCTGACAATGGAAAAACATGGACACTAAGTTGGCAGATACTTTATAAAAGAATAAAAAAATAAAGTAACAGGCATCAAAGACCTTAACCCAAAAAAGCAGGATCATTTGTTCCAAAATGAACCTTTCTGCATTTAAAGTGTATACCCTATGTAACTTAACACAATTTAACCGTTACAGCTTAGCAGGAATAAAAACTTTAATGAATTAAAAGTAGTTTTAGGCACCCCATTTATGCACAAAATAAAGATCGTTTGCATCGGTTTAGTTACGTTGTTCAGCGTACTCAGCAATTTTTCCTTCTCACAATGTTCAATCAGCGCTAAAGTCACTGATAGTTTAAATGCCCCGGTTCCTTTCATTACCGTAGCACTCTTAAAAACAGACAGCACTATTTACAAAGGCGAGATCACTGACGATAAAGGTGAGTTCTGTTTTTCAAAACTAAAGAAAGGTGCTTACCTGGTTAAGATCTCAGCTATCGGTTACGCGAATTACTTTAGCGAAAAAATAAACTACGATAGTTCTTCAACAATTAAATTAAACGATATCGCTCTTAAAAAAAGCGGTGTAACACTTGGAGAAGTTTCTGTCAGCGTTATTAAGAATCCTATCGAATTCAAAGGTGGGAACATAACAGTCAACGTTGAAGATAGTCCGCTTGCCGTTGGGAATAGTGCCTGGGATCTGATAGCGCGATTACCCGGTGTAATGGTAGAGGGTGATAACATCAGCATACAAGGTAAAGCCGGAGTACGTGTTTATATAAATGATAGAGTGCAGCAATTCTCAGGCGCACAGCTAAGTAATTTTTTACGGAGCATGAATGCTTCGGTCATTGAAAAAATTGAGATCATCATGAATCCGCCGGCCCGCTACGATGCTGCAGGAGGTGCCGGCATCATCAACATTAAAACAAAAAAGATAAAAATAACAGGCCCTAGCGGCGGACTCAACTACACTTTCTCGCAAGGATTCTATAACACCAACACCGGAGGCTTTTCATTCAACTACAAAGCAAAAAAAGTAACTTTCTTCAGTAACATTAGCAGCTACGAAGGTCTCTTATACCAGGAAACCCTTAATGAAAATCATATCACATTTGATGGTAAAACAACAACACTGAACCAAAAGTCGTATGAAGTTGATGCCGCAAAATATGCGACAATTGATGTTGGTACCGACTGGTACTTTAATAAAAAAAATACCATTGGTGTAAAAGGCCAATTTGTTCCCGGGAAAGCCATGCGTACTTATAATGGAAATACTTACATGAGTGATAACAGTCTCGGCTATGATCGCCTCTTGTATAACCGCCCTATCGGCAACGATTGGTTCTTTGCTAATTTCAATTTCAATGCTGAACATGTCTTCGATACGGTCGGCAATACAAAACTTAAATTCTCGACCGATTATTACGGTCCGTATTACGATAATTATTATGCCTTATACCAGAACCGTTTTATCGGAAAAGATGGTTTAGATACTATGTCACCCCGGATTTTCAAGTCCACCAATCTTATCGGCATCAACATTTTTGCTTCACGTTTAGACTTTGAAACAAAATTCGCTAAAGATCTTAGCCTGGAAGCAGGAGTAAAATATAGCGACCAATCCGCATGGAGCGATTACACTTTAGAGAACCAAAATGAATTAACAGGAGAGTTTGTTGTGGATAGTATCTTCACCAATAAATTCAAGTATAACGAACAGATCAGTTCGGGTTATGTGAGTATCGATAAACAATATAAGAAAATTAATTTCAGATTGGGATTGAGAGGAGAGAATACAAATATTCAAACCGAAAGCGTCACCAGTAGTATTAAATATTCACGGAATTATTTTAATGTATTCCCGACTTTAAGTTTTGATTACAATCCTAACAGGGATCATTCCATTTCAATGGCCTACAACCGCAGGATCAATCGTCCGGATTATAATTCCTTTAATCCATTTCGTCAGTTCAATAATATTCTAAGTTCAGGTGAAGGAAATCCTTACCTGAGTCCTACTTATGATAACAATTTTAATTTTAATTACGTTTATAAAGGGAAGATCTCCAATAACCTTTCTTATGCAAATGTTGAACATCCTATCCAGCAGTACATAACGCAAAATGATTCTACTAAGGAAACTGTCGCTCACATCACCAACATGAAAGAACTTAATATCATCCGCTATAATTTATTTGTGAGGCAGGAAATTAAAAAATGGTGGATCGTTTCATTCTTAGCAGGCGGATATTATATCGATTATAACGGCACGGTGAATGGATCTAATTATGCTGCGCAAGCAATTCCATGGTACACCCGTTTAACTAATATTTTCATCATTAAGAAAAATACCAAAGTAGAAGTATCCGGTTTTTATTGGAGTCCATGGATCGGAAACACATCTGTGTTCCTGCATAGAGAAGGGTTAAGCATTGCAGTTAAACAATCCTTATTAAAGAATACTTTGAATATTTCGGTGGCACTGAACGATGCTTTTTTCACGGAGCAATTCAGACAGAAAGTCGATTTTCAGAACCAGAAATGGCTGCTTGTTGAAGCTCATGATTCAAGAAGGTTGAATGTAAGTGTAAGCTACAACTTCGGAAAGATCAAAGCACAACAGCGGGACACGAAGGAAAATGATGAGGAGAAAAGAAGGCTGGGTCATTGATATCCTCCGGGTTAAGAAAGCCTATCCGGAGTAAGCTTATAACTCTCCTTAAGGAGAGGATGTCCGCCTTTGGCGGACAAGTGAGGTTATACCGTGATGTTTATTTGAACCCTTCAAAAGCCCCCAACCCAAAAAGAGCAAAATCATATTTCACCGGGTCATTACTATCAAACTGTTTTAGAACAGCAGTAATTTCCTCAACCGCCTGCCAGTCATCCTGCGTGCGTTTCAATAAACCTAATTTACGGCTCACGTTGCCGGTGTGTACATCCAGCGGCAGACAGAGTTGGGAAGCATTTATTTTATTCCAGATCCCAAAATCAACTCCTTTTTTATCATTCCGCACCATCCAGCGGAGATACATGCACAACCGTTTCGCACTGGATTTGCTTTCCGGATTTGAAATATGTTTATCACTCCGCGCATCATGTTTTAAATCTAAAAATATCTTTCTAAAGCCAACAATGGAATTTTTTATATTCTCATCATTCTTTTTTAAGCTTTTTGCAAACGCACTTTCCAGTCCGCCATGTTTCAAATAAATATTTTGCAACGACTTAATAAAGAAAACACAATCAACGCCATTAAAAGTACGGTGTACAAATTTTTTAAAGGGAGCAAGTTCTTTAGCAGAGTGATTCAAAATAAAATCATGCGGCGCATTATCCATCCACAACATTAATTTCTGCGCGTTGTTAATGATCGTCTTCCGTTGTCCCCATGCGATGGTAGCAGCAAGAAAAGCTGCGATCTCAATATCTTCTTTCTTTGTGAACAGATGCGGAATTTGAATGGGGTCGGTCTCTATGAATGAGCGGTTGTTGAAGAGGAGGAGCTTTTCATCTAAAAAGGATTTTATGTCAACATCAACTTTCTTCATTTGATCGTTCCGGATTCCTCTGTGAACCTCTGTTTCTATGTCTCTCCGTGTTGAAAAATCCGAATCCCTTTGTTGAGTACACGACCTTCAACACAGGGGCACTGAGTTTAAGAGTTTCACAGAGTACTTTTCCCGCACCTCGCGAATGTCATTCGTACTTAGTAAGATCCATCGTCTTTAACTTGGGATTTAATTTAGTGATCCCTAACACAGTCGCTATCGTCATAGCTCCTCCAAAAACAATAGATGGCACTAATCCCATAGCCTTTGCAGCAACACCGGATTCAAAAGCGCCTATCTCATTACTGGAGCCAATAAAAATATTATTTACGGCTGTTACTCTTCCGCGCATGTTATCAGGGGTTGAGAGTTGTAAAATACTATGACGAACAACCACACTCACATTATCGAACGCGCCGGTCATTAACAATGCTAACAACGCCAGCCAATAATTTGTACAGAAAGCAAATAGGATTGTAAATATTCCAAATCCTATTACCGACCAGATCAAAGCCAGGCCTGCTCTTTTTGCAGGGGGTTTTACTGCCATCACTAACGCCATCAATACGGCTCCGATTGCAGGTGAAGTTCTTAGTAAACCGTACGCTTCCGGACCAAGATGTAAAATCTTATCATTGAACATTGGTATCATCGCTACAGCACCGCCAAACAGAACAGCGAACAGGTCTAAAGTTAAAGCACTCAGCACCATTTTGTTTTTGAAAACGAATTTCAAGCCAACCGTCATAGCTTGTACCAGGGTTTCTTTTTCTTCTCTAACCGGTTTTGGTTTACTTGAAATTCTGAAAATAAAATAAATAGAGATCAGGAATAAAATGCAATCGATCAGGTAACAAGTATCTGCATTCAGTTTTCCCTTGTAACCATAAATGATCCCCGCAAGAACAGGCCCTAAAATTGCGCCCACATGCCAGGCGGTACTGTTCCATGTCGCTGAGTTAGTATAATGAACCCTGGGCACCAACTGACTCATGAACGGATGCGTACAGGCTGCTAAGAACGCACGGATGATCCCGAATAAAAATACGATGCTGAACAGAACGGTCATACCTGTATTCTTTAAAAATAGTGAGAATGAAGCACTGTGGAAATAAAGAAGCACACAGCCGAGAAACAGAACAAATATTCCTGCTAATAAAATCTTCCTTCTGTTATAAGTATCAGCAACAATACCCGAGAAAAAACAGGTGACCACAAAAGGAATAGCTTCTGTTAATCCGATCATCCCCTGAACCAAAGGATCATCCGTATGCTCGTAGTAAATTTGGAGGCTGATGGTACTGAACTGCATTTGAATAGCTACTGTCAGAAAAAACCTCGCGTAAATAAAGTATCGGAATTCTTTGATCCGGAAAATATCGAGGGACGCTGTGTTGAACAGTGACATAGGTTCACAAAGTTACCTATTTTGGGGCCAATCGGAGGCAACAACTTTTCAACTTGCTACAAATTGTAGCCATCAATCTGAATTCCGTGACTTTAACTTTGAATTTACCCGGAATAAAAGGGGTTAATATGGAAGAAATAGAAATAAAACACATCCCGATCAAATTTTTGGCAGAGGATGACCGGCCGCGGGAGAAATTATTGTCTATTGGCAGACAGAACTTATCAGACGCCGAATTATTGGCTATACAAATCGGTTTCGGAACCAAAGAAGAGACTGCGATACAATTGGGGCAGAGGATACTGAACAGCTACGGGAACGATCTGAACCAATTGGCAAAAGCTTCGGTAAATGAACTCAAAAAATTCAAAGGTATAGGCGAGGCAAAGGCCATAAATATTGCTTCAGCTTTTGAATTGGGAAGACGGAGAACTGAGAATGATATTCTCGGAAAACCGAAGATCAGCACATCTTACGATGCGTTTAAATTATTGAATGCAAAACTGAGCGATCTGCCTCATGAAGAATTCTGGATCTTATTATTGAACCGCGCCAATGCTGTCGTAAAAATGGAATGCATAAGCAAAGGGGGAGTAAGCGGTACGATCGTAGATGCGCGTTTGATCTTAAAGCCTGCCATCGAATTACTGGCCAGCGGGATTATTTTGTGCCATAACCATCCTTCAGGCCAGTTAAAACCAAGCGAGCAGGATATTTCCCTGACCAAAAAGATCAAAGAAAGCACCCGTTTAATGGATATTAATTTATTGGACCATATCATTATTGGGGACCAAAAATATCTTAGCTTTGCAGACGAAGGCATTCTTTAGGAGTCAGGATATAGGATTTAGTGGGCTTAATTGAAAATGATTTTCTAAAACATGGCATCTACGACCCCTTTTGGGTCGAATGTTTATAGAAGAATGTTTTTTATAAACCTATGACCCCGAAGGGGTCAAACATGAATTTATGATCAAGATCGTCACAATAATCGGAGCTCGTCCGCAAATAATTAAAGCGGCTGCATTGAGCAGGGCCATTAAAACCCATTTCAGTTCGCAGATAAAAGAAATTATTGTCCACACCGGACAACATTACGATGAGAACATGAGCCAGGTGTTCTTTGATGAATTGGGAATTCCTGCACCGGATTATAATTTAAACGTAGGAAGCGGATCGCATGGTAAACAAACTGCTACTATGATCGCGGGTATAGAAGAAATTTTAGTGAAAGAGAAACCGAATGCAATTGTTCTTTACGGAGATACCAATTCAACATTAGCCGGTGGGGTAGCAGCCAGTAAGATCCATGTGCCTGTTGTGCATATTGAAGCGGGGTTGCGTTCAAGAAGCAAAGCAATGCCTGAAGAAGTGAACCGTATCATGTGTGATCATGTGAGTACATTATTATTCTCACCAACGAAAACCGGTTACGATAATTTAGCTAAAGAAGGATTTAAAACCGATAATAAAGCACCGTACAATGTTGATAATCCAAAAATTTACCATTGCGGGGATGTGATGTATGATAACAGTTTATTCTTTTCGGAAGTTGCTGAAAAGAAAACAGACATTATTACTAAGAATAAATTGGAGCAGAATAAATTCATATTAGCAACTATCCATCGCAATAACAATACGGATGAACCTGTCCGTTTGAATGCTTTGTTCAGCGCACTAAATAAAATTTCCGCTGCTGATAATTTAGATGTGATCTTACCATTGCATCCGCGTACAGCAAAATTAATGGAAACGAATTTAGCGCCTGAATTATTGAGATCAATAAAGTCAAATCCGAAATTCCATATCACAGCACCGGCGTCATTCTTAGAAATGATAGCTTTGGAAAAGAATTGTAAAATTATAATGACCGACAGTGGCGGTGTTCAAAAAGAAGCTTTTTATTTTGAAAAACCTTGTGTGATCTTGCGTCCGGAAACAGAGTGGATCGAATTAGTGGAATGCGGTACAGCTTTAATAGCAGATGCTAACGAATCTAAAATAATTGATTCTTATAAAAACCTCACCTCAAAAGCTGACATGCAATTTCCGAAATTGTACGGAGATGGTAAAGCCTCTGAATTTATTTGTTCTGAAATGGTAAAACATTTGGGTTAAATAATTTTTGAAGTATTTCGCTAAAATAGATTCCCTCCGTTTTGTGGCAGCCCTGATGGTTTTGGTTTCTCACTGGTTGTTTTTTTTACCTGAAGTAAGAGCATTTAACTTAGGTGAAATGGGTGTGGATCTCTTCTTTACCATTAGCGGATTTCTTATCACACTTCAATTACTTGATTTTAAAGAGAAAGCCGCGGAAAATAATTTAAGCAATGGATCTGTTTTCAAAGAGTTCTATATCCGCAGGGCGTTCCGTATTCTTCCCTTGTATTATCTTGTAGTTATTGTTAGCGCACTTGCGAACCAGGGAGAGATCCGTGATGCTTTAATCTGGAACATGACCTTCACCAGTAATTTTTATATTATGAAAGTCGATCACTGGCCTTCTAACTTCTCCCATTTCTGGTCATTATCGGTTGAAGAGCATTTTTATTTGTTCTGGCCATTCGTTATCCTGTTCGTCAATAATAAAATATTGCCTTATGTGATCAGCGGGCTCATCATTGTTACATTCATCATTAAATATTTTGTGATCGGTGATTCTATGGGTTATTTCTTTCTTCATGTTCACACCATTTCCTGTATTGATCTGATCATGTACGGTTGTTTACTAGGCTGGCTTTACAAAAACAAATATGAAACTATCAGTGAGATCTTTCAATTCAAAGGTTTTTCTTTTTTTAGTGTCAGCGTTATCGTTGCAGTAACGGCGTATAAATATTATTTTATTTTTGATGTCGACGATTACATTGTTCTCCGTGCTGTAACCGGCATCGCGTTTACTTTCCTGGTTGGCTCTTTGGTTTTTAGTCAATATCCAAAACGCCGGAGTCTCTTTGAGAATAAGTGGATGGTGATCCTTGGTAAATTAAGTTTCGGGATCTATTTGCTGCATAATTTTATTCCGGGCCTGTTATTAGGCGTGAAAGACCTAAAACTGCATTGGAGTTTAGAATTTCTAATTTATTTAATGGTAACTATTGCCATAAGCGCTGTATTGCATTGGGGAGTAGAATTACCTATAAGACGTGTGAGAAAACTAAAGTTCGGAACTGCTTTGCTTAAAGATTAATCCTTATCTTTGTGGATGGTTATCGGTTATAAGGTTATTAGTTATAATACTTGGGCTAACAACAACATCTAACTAATAACCTTATAACCAATAACCGATAACTCAAAAATGAAATTTCACAAAGAAGGCTACGCCAGTTTGATCTTAGTTCTGGTTTTCAGCGCGATCATAACATTTATAGCTCATTATTTTTTTCCAACCTTTGCCATCGCGCATTGGTTCGCTTATTTATTAAGTGCATTCTTAATAATTACCATTCTCCAGTTCTTCCGCAATCCGACCCGTGAGCACACAAAAAGCGAGAATCTACTCATTGCACCCGCCGATGGAAAAGTTGTTGTTATTGAAGAAACCACTGAGCACGAATATTTTAAAGGTCCGCGTTTACAGGTGAGTATTTTCATGTCGCCTGTCAATGTACACATAAACCGTTACCCAATCAGTGGAATTGTTTCATTTTTTAAATACCATCCGGGTAAATTCTTAGCAGCCTGGGAACCTAAATCCAGCACTGATAATGAGCGCACCACTATAGTGGTTAAGCATAAAAATGGCACTGAGGTTCTGTTTCGCCAGATAGCCGGAGCATTGGCCCGCCGTATTGTTTGGTATTGTAAAGAAGGTGATGTAGCGGAACAATGCGGAGAAATGGGGTTCATTAAATTCGGATCGCGCGTAGATCTGTTCTTACCTGTCGGCACTAAACTAAATGTGAAGATCGGTGATGTGGTGAAAGGCGCTCAAACTGTTTTAGGAGAGATCTAATCAAAAATTTTCTTTATCTTGTTCTCTGGTATGTTACCCAAGAGAATATTATATCTTTTAGTTTCAGCTTTTCTTTTCTTAGGTTCCGTTTCGCAGAACCCGAATTTTGATTCCATTTTGAATGCGATACCGAAGCTGGAAGATAAATATGACTATTGTCACAGACAGATCTACACTTACGAAAACCTGAATACAGCAACAGCCTTACTACTCTCGAAAAAGAAATTGCAATTCGCTAAATTCCTTAATGATAAAGCGAAGATCGCGGGTTCTTATAATGATATAGGAAATCAATACCTCGATCTTTCAAATTATTCTGAGGCATTAAGCAATTATATTGAGTCATCATTATATTATGCTTCAATTCCTGATTCAAGCGGAATTGCGGATGAGTACAGTAATATCTCATTGATCTATTCTTATAAAGAGGACAACGAAACGGCAAAACGTTTTTTGTTAAGGGCTTTAAGGATCTACAAGAACAACAATAATAAGAAAGGTTATGTTTCTACAGTAATGGCATTAGCAGATGTGTGCCGTGACCTGAACCAGATCGATAGTGCTTTTCATTGTTATAATTATGTGATCAGGAATTCGAAAGATTCCACCGACCTGCTCGTTGTGTACAATAACATGGGTCTGTATTTCAGTGATATCAACAATGTGGATAGCGCGCTTTACCTGTATGAGCTTTCAAATAAATATAATTTTGGGTTAAAGAATAAACATAATTACGCGATCTGTGTAGGTAACATTGCTGAATGTTATTTTAAAAAGGATGACCTGCCCAAAGCTTTGTCCGGATATTTACAGGCCCTGGAATTATCAATGCAACTTCAAAGCCCTGATCTTGTACAAACCAATTGCGAGAGTCTTGCTGCATATTATAAGAAAGCACGAAAATTCGACAGCGCATTTTATTATCTCGAACGTGCGAAGACGATTTCTGATTCCTTAGATGTACACGACAGCGATCTTAAATTATCGGATGTAAAATCAGGTTTCGACAGGGAAGCAAAAGACAAAGAACTGGAGATCAAAAAGCTTGAGAACGAAAAAAAGGAGCAGGAAAAAAAGGATATGAAGATCATATTCATCATCTCTTCAGTTTGCCTGTTGGTTATTATTGGTTTTGCTATTACCCGGTATAAGTCAAAACAAAAGTCGTACAACAAACTTAAAGCACTGAATGATGAGGTCACACTTCAAAAAACATTAGTGGAAGAGAAGCAACAGGAGATAGTTGACAGTATCACTTATGCCCAGCGGATCCAAAAACCATTATTAGCTAAAGAGGAATGGATCAAGAAATATTTCTCTGATTGTTTTGTTCTTTTCAAACCAAAGGCCATAGTGAGCGGAGATTTTTATTGGGCTGCTGAGTTAAATGATAAGTTCTATCTCGCCGTTTGCGATAGTACAGGACATGGTGTTCCCGGCGCGTTCATGAGTTTATTGAATATTGGTTTCTTAAGCGAAGCGATCAAGGAGAAAAGAATTGAGAAACCAAATGAAGTATTCAATTATGTAAGGAACCGTTTGATCGAAAGTATAAGCGACCAAGGCCAAAAAGATGGCTTTGACGGTTGTTTGATCTGTTACGATAAAAAGAAATCGAAGATCTATTATACCGCCGCACATTGTACGCCTTTAGTGATAAGAAATGATGAGATGCTGGAAATGGACAACGATAAAATGCCTGTGGGAAAAGGAGAACGCACGGAATCATTTACATTGTACGAGTTCGATGTTAAAGCTAATGACAGGATCTATTTATACACCGATGGTTATTCGGATCAGTTTGGTGGCCCTAAAGGAAAAAAATTCAAATACAAGAATTTAAAAGAGGTCCTGCTATCGGAATACATCAACAAGATGAATAAGCAAAAAGATGTTATTGAAGAAGTTTTTGAAGAATGGCGTGGAGAACTGGAACAAACTGATGACGTTACTATTGTCGGATTGAAGGTCTAATCGCCTTGATCAAATTCTTTATTCACAACGTATTTTCTCCACTTTTCAATTACACTTGTCATATCTTCAGGTATTTCACTTTCAAATTTTAATTTTTTTCCGGTAATAGGGTGAGTGATGCCTAAAGTTTTTGCGTGTAATGCGTGACGCGGACACATGGTAAAGCAATTGTGAATGAATTTTTTGTAAGTGGCAGTGTTTATTCCTTTTAATACAATATCGCCTCCGTATTCATTATCGTTGAATAAAGGATGCCCGATCGATTTAAAATGCACGCGGATCTGATGAGTACGTCCTGTTTCCAAAACACATTCTACTAAAGTTACATAACCAAAACGTTCGATCACTTTATAATGTGTTACGGCATGTTTACCATGATCGCCTTCAGGAAAAACATTCATCACCTTCCTGTTCTTCAGATCACGGCCTACATTTCCTGTTATAGTTCCTTCATCTTCTTTTACATTTCCCCAAACCAGCGCCACATATTTTCTGTCGATGGTATGATCAAAAAAATCTTTAGCTAATTTGGTCATTGCTATTTCTGTTTTAGCTATGATCACAATTCCGGAAGTGTTCTTATCGATGCGGTGAACCAGGCCGGGACGTTCTAAACTTACATCATGCCCGATCTTTGTTTTTGTTGTAGGCAAGTTCTGGAAATGATAAGCTAAAGCATTTACTAAAGTTCCTCTGTAATTTCCGTAACCGGGATGAACGACCATTCCAGGTTTTTTATTCACCAAAGCAATGTATTCATCTTCGTAAACAATATCGATCGGAATATTCTCAGGTACCACTTCTACATCACGAGGCGGCACAGTAAGAACAATAGAGATCTCATCAAAAGGTTTTATCCTGTAATTCGATTTAACCGGTTTGCCATTCACTAAAACATTTCCTGCTTCACATGAATTCTGGATTTTGGTACGTGTAGTATGGGAAATGCGGATCATGATGAACTTATCAATGCGCATCATCACTTGCCCTTTGTCAACTTTTATATTATGATGTTCGTAGAGTTCGCGGTCCTCCTCCTGCAGCTCATCGTCGGGTTCAATGGCTTTGTTCATGGCTTAACGCGAAATAATGAATTTTTTATTGGCAACAGGAGTATTGTTCTGCTTCAATGTAACAAAATAAATTCCGGAAGAATAGTCGTTCAAACTGATCTCTGTGGTTGTGTTCTCTATATTTACTTCAACTAATTTTCCACCTAGCATAGAATACAGCTCTAATGTATACTCATCTTTGTTGTTCAATTCTTCTGCAGTGATAAATAATTTATCGTTAGCAGGATTAGGATATACGTTGATAAAACCTTCTTTACGTTTCACAGTTGTTTGTTCGTCGATACCAACTAAAGCTCTGTTTGGTTCGCCAAACACAGGATGGATCATTAATGAACCTTTAATTGAAGATTGTGTCCAGCCAAAGCCAACATCATAATAATGTTTTGTGCGGCGGTCAATATTCCTGTCATAACCAACGCACAAACTCTGGCTTGTTACCTGCTGCATCCCTATATAATAAGTGCCGGGGCCTAATGTCATTGGTGTAGTGAAAAAATACCGCGGCAATTTATTATATCCATGATCGAGGTAAACAGGTTTCATGGCGCTGTCTTTTCTTATCACAGGACCGGGCCCTGAACCTCCATCCGACCAAACATACATCCTGAAAAATGAATTCTTGATCAGGTTACCATCATAAAAAGGATCAAAGAAAATATCCAATGCCCTCAAGGTATCAGTAACATTCAGTGTGTATTTTATCGCGTCTTTTGCACCGAATGTATTGTGATAATAAACACTTTCAGCACTTCCGTCGTCGTAAGCATAGAAATTATTGAAAACCAATTTCTGAACGATGGTATCGTTATGACGGAACTGATCGGTTTTATTAAGCGCATGTTTAATAATGAAGAATGTACTATCCGTCATAGCACTGAGAGTATAATTCAACGGCGGACTTTTATGCGTCAATACCGAATCCCATCCACGTGTAACAAAAGGATTAACGTTACCTGAATTGCTTAAACCTGTTCCGTATGAATGCAAAAGTGTCATGTTGGAAGAATAGATCGAATATTCGTAATTACAGTTCTTTACAACGCCAACATTGTTGTTACGGATAAAGTTTGAAAAAGTAGTGCCCATTTCAGCCGGGATAAATTGGTTGAATGGCATTTCAGAATAATTTTTAAGAATTGGACGTGGCATATAACCGAAAGTAGCATCATCGTAAGTGGTGTCGGTTTTATAAATGTTAGTTTTTAAACGGATATAATCCACGTGCCAGTGATCAGCACTTCCGGCGCCGGTTGCTTTGTTACGGAGACGGAAACGGAATCCGTCATGGAAATAAGCAGTGTCGCTGATACGCACAAACACTTTTTTGAACATCGTATCGTTGAGCGGAATGGTATTATTGCCGCGTTTGCTCCAAACACGGTTCCAGGTTTTTTGTTTGGGTTTGTAAAGATCAAGCACTAAAGAATCTTTATCGGAAGGATTCTCTCCGAAACCTTCCATCTGGAATAAGAATGAAATACCAACACTATCAACAGGAGAATAAGTATAAGTGTTCAGAGGATTCGTATATAGATTTATAGGTTTGGAAGTTAATGTATCAGCAGAAGCAGAAATAGTTGGCGGCGCTGCAATATTGTACGGATATCCTTTTTTATTCAGTCCGTCGAAAGTAGCTACACCAATACTCGGTGGTGCAATTGCAAAACCTGTATTTACATACACTGAAGAATCCGTCCAGTGATTTGCACTCGGATAGGGAGAGTTTGGTGCGTAATAAAAATCTTCAAAGAAAGGAATGGTATCAGATACAGCTGAAATTTTTTGCTCTGCTGTATTTTTGGCAATTGGTATAGGGCCATAGAACAAATTGATATTTCCGCCGGGAGCTTTAATATATTCCTGTGCTGAAGTTCCATGTGGGAGAACTACTGCTAAAGCAAAAAGTATTTTAAAGATCATTCTCATTTATTCTTCGTCGTCAAAATTTGGTCCGCTTTGTTTTGCAGTATCTGTTGATGCGGTTACAAACCTGTCTTTTTTTCCAATCGTTAGTTCAATTACAGTTCCTTTTTTTACTTGTGTTCCAGGTTCAACGGCTTTTCCCTTTACAAATTGTCCTAATACACAACCGTTGCAATCACCGGCCACCTGCGTTATCCTTCCAACTTTTAAACCGTAGCTCTCCAGCATTAAGATCGCCTGGCGTTCACTACGGTCAATTAGTTTCGGCATTGCCAGTGTCGGCGGCATCAAGCCATTAACGTATAAATAGATAGTTCTATTGCGTTTCACCTGGGTTTTTGTTTCAGGGTCCTGGCGAATAACAACGCCTGGTTTTTCTTTCGGGGCATAGATACTGTCAATAATTAAATAACGTACATCTTTCCCTTCAATAAAACCATTCAGCTCAGCAATTGTTTTCCCTTTAAAATCCGGCACTTCAACAGTTTCGCCATGCTGTGTATAAGTGTTAAGCATCTTTACGAGGACCCATAACGTAATTGCAACTGTAACTATCGCAATTCCAAAATGAAGGAAAAACTGTTTTGATTTTAAAAAGGTAAAAAATCCCTTCATACTGCATTATTGGTTATTGTTATTACCTCTTTTTTTAAGCACTTTTTTTGCTATTTTATTCTATCAATGCAGTACAGGTGTTTTTTAATAAGCTAATTTACCTGTTTATTTTTTTGTAGGGATGTTTTTAAGATTTTTTACGATTGTTCAGCTCATCACGAATGCGTGAAGCTGTTTCATATTGTTCTTCATCCAACGCGGTTTGAAGAAGATTCTTTAATTCCTCGGTGCTCTTGCTTTGAAGGCTGCCTTCTTTAACAACTTCTTCACCTTCTTTCACCTCAGGGTCTGCTTCAACGCTACTTGTTAATCCGGCGGTCTCATCATCTAAAACAATACCGGCAGATTTCAGGATGAATTCGTAAGTATAGATCGGGCAATTGAAACGCACAGCTAATGCGATTGCATCTGAAGTACGAGCATCGATCTCAATATCCTTTGTTCCGTCATTACAGATCAGTTTCGCGTAGAAGATGCCTTCCACTAAATTGTAAATAAGAACTTCGTTTACGTTAATATCGAACGTCTCGCAAAATGTTTTAAAGAGATCGTGGGTTAACGGACGGCTTGGTGTCATTTTTTCCAGCTCAATGGCAATGGCCTGCGCTTCAAAGCCTCCAATAATGATAGGAAGACGGCGGGTTCCCGCACTTTCACCTAATACCAATGCGTAAGCACCCGATTGGGTTTGGCTGTAGGATAGACCTACAATTTCGAGCCTTACTTTTTTCATTCCCATGTTCCTCTAATTTACGAAAAAAGTGTGATTAATTTTGATTGGCTTTTAACTTTTTAACAGCCTCGGTCAGCTTAGGTACAATAGTGAAAGCATCACCAACCACACCGTAATCTGCCGACTTAAAGAACGGCGCTTCCTTATCGTTGTTTATTACAACAATGGTTTTGCTGCCATTCACGCCTGCTAAATGTTGGATCGCCCCTGAAATTCCGATAGCGATATATAAATTCGGACGGATAGCAATTCCTGTTTGTCCAACGTGTTCGTGATGCGGTCTCCAGTGCATATCAGCAACCGGACGTGAACAAGCGGTTGTAGCATTTAAAGTTTTTGCAAGTTCTTCTATCATGGCCCAGTTCTCAGGACCTTTCATTCCGCGGCCTGCGCTAACTACTAATTCTGCTTCAGGTAACGGAACCATTCCGCCAACGTCAGTTGACTTTTGTTCTTTCACTTTTATTTTTGATGCCGCTAATTCAACATTGAAATCTGTAACAGTTGCAGCATTTGCACCCAATGAAACAGGGAATGAATTCGGTAATAAAGAAATAACTTTTATATCGCTGTGAATTGTGTAAACCGCAGTAGCTTTACCCGAGAACACATTTTTCTTTACTTCTAATGAAGAACCGCTAACGGTCGGATGAGCAACTGCCCCTGCAACTAAACCTGCTTTTAATTTTGCAGCCAGACGGGGAGCAACAGCTTTTCCTGTTATATCAAATGCAAATACAATTACTTTCGCACCTTCAGCTTTAGCAGCTTGTTCAACTGCCGAACAGATCAATGAACTATCTAAACCTTTTAATGCATCATTCTTAATTGAAAGAATTTTTTTAGCACCTGCTTTTCCGATCTCTTCCAATTGAGCAGCATCGGCATTAGCTACAACCGCAGTTACAGATGAACCTGTAAGCTCAGCAATTTTCGCGCCGTAATTCACGGCCTCAAGGGAAGCTTTTTTAACTTTCCCTTTATTTATTTCTGTGTAAACGAGTACTGACATGTTTTAATTATTTACAATTTTTTTATTTACGATTTACAATTTTTAAATTTTTGGAATTGTCAATTGTCAATCCAAAAATTGTCAATTTATATTACTTTAGCCTCTGTATGCAACAAATTCACCAATTCATCCATATTATTCTCATCAATCATTTTGCAAGTTGTTCTTCCTGCTGATAAAGAATAAGATTTAACGCTGGTTAATTTATCGGTTCCTGTTGCAGGCACAACTGTCAAAGGTTTTGTACGTGCTCCCATAATTCCTTTCATATTTGGGATACGTTGTTCTGCCATGCCTTTTGCGCACGACATTACCATTGGTAATTCACATTCTACAACCTGGGTTCCGCCATCGATATCATGTTCGATAGTTGCAACATTTCCATTGATATCTAATTTCGTTGCCAAAGAAACAAAAGGAAGATCCATGAAACCGGAGATCATAGCTCCAACTGATGAACCGTTATAATTGATAGTTTCTTTTCCTACCATCACTAATTCATAACCATTAGCTTTTGCATAAGTTGCGATCTGCTCAGCCACGAAATAAGCATCAGGTCCTTCCGCATCAACACGAACGCCGTCATCAGCGCCTAAAGCAAAACCTTTTCGGATAGTTGCTTCGCTGTCTGCTAAACCAACGTGAATGATGGTCACTTTTTCAGCTTTTCCGGCTTCTTTTAATTCAAGGGCACGCACTAAGGCATACCACTCGTCGTAAGGATTAATTATGAACTGAACACCGGCGGTGTTAAATTTCGTGTCGTTGTCGCTGAACGCTATTTTGGTAGTGGTATCAGGGACGTTGCTTATAGCTACAAGTATCTTCATTTTAGGTCTAAAAAATCGGTTCGCAAAGTTAAAAATAATGGCCGTTTGACAAAAAAAAGTTTAGACATAGTTTTCCTTTGATTTTAACCGAAAAACTCTAATTTTGTTGCTCTAAATTGACCTATGAGAGTTATAGAATTCCGTGAAGCCTTAAGAGAAGCCCTGAGCGAAGAAATGCGCCGCGACCCAAACGTGTTTTTGATGGGTGAAGAAGTAGCCGAATACAATGGCGCTTACAAGGTTAGTAAGGGTATGTTAGCTGAATTCGGTGCGAAAAGGGTGATTGATACCCCGATCGCTGAATTGGGTTTTGCCGGAATAGGGGTAGGTGCCGCTATGAATGGTTTAAGGCCGGTTGTAGAATTCATGACATTTAATTTCTCTCTGGTAGCTATCGATCAGATCATCAACTCTGCCGCTAAAATTTTAAGTATGAGTGGCGGACAATATAGTGCCCCAATTGTTTTCCGCGGACCAACTGCCAGTGCAGGAATGTTAAGTTCACAGCACTCCCAGGCATTTGAGAATTGGTATGCGAATTGTCCCGGTTTAAAAGTAATTGTGCCAAGTAATGGTTACGATGCAAAAGGATTATTAAAATCTGCGATCCGTGATAATGATCCTGTTATTTTCATGGAAAGTGAACAGATGTATGGTGATAAAATGGAAGTTCCTGAAGAGGAATATATCATCCCGATCGGTGTTGCAGATATTAAAAGACCGGGAAGCGATGTAACAATTGTTTCATTCGGAAAAATAATGAAAGTAGCGATGGCTGCGGCTCTTGAATTGGAAAAAGAAGGCATTAATGCAGAAGTTATTGACTTAAGAACAGTTCGTCCTATCGATTATGATACTGTTATTGAATCTGTGAAAAAAACAAACCGATTGGTGATAGTTGAAGAAGCATGGCCATTGGCGAGTATCTCCAGTGAGTTAGCATTCAATGTGCAAAAAAATGCTTTTGATTATTTAGATGCGCCTGTTCGCCGTGTTACAGCAGCTGATGTTCCGTTGCCGTATGCTCCGACCTTAATTGAAGCATCATTGCCAAATCCCACTAGGGTAATCCAAGCTGTAAAAGATGTAATGTATAGATAGTTCGTAGTTGGTAGTTCAGAGTTCGCAGATAGCCTTTAAGTGCTTTGCGAAAAACTTAGCGACCCTTGCGGTTAAATAAAATTTCTAAATGGTTTCCTTTGATAACACACAGATCGCATTCATTTCTAAAAGCGATTTTGATCTGAAAAAATCTTATTGGCTATTTAAAATAATGAGTAAGCCACTGTTGGTGAAGTATGGCGGAGCTTTAGCGCCTTTAGGTTTAAAATTAGGATTCAAAGGATTAATAAAAAGCACCATATTCAAACAGTTCGTTGGTGGTGAAAACATTACAGATTGTGGCAAAACCATTGAGCAATTAGGGAAATATAATATCGGCACTATTTTAGATTACAGTGTTGAAGGAAAAGAAAGCGAAACTGATTTTGATGCGTGTTGTAAAGAAACAATTGAAACGATTCACCGTGCGAAAGGCGATAAAAATATTCCATTCTGCGTTTTTAAAGTAACCGGTTTAGCACGTTTCGATCTGCTCGAAAAAGTGACGGCGAAGCAAACACTCACTAAGGAAGAAACTGAAGAATACGAACGTGTTAAACAGCGCGTGAATAAAATATGTAAAGAAGCGCATGATAATAACAAACCGATTTTTATTGATGCGGAAGAAAGCTGGATCCAACAAGCGATAGATGATCTCGCCAATGAAAACATGGCGCGTTACAATAAAAATTCTGCTATCGTTTATAATACATTCCAGTTATATCGCAAAGACCGGTTAGAGTATTTGAAGAAGTCTGTTGAGATGGCAAAAACAAACGGTTGTCATATCGGTGCAAAGTTAGTACGTGGTGCTTACATGGAAAAAGAGCGTAAACGTGCGACTGAAAAAGGTTATGCGTCTCCGATACAGGATTCAAAAAAGAATAGCGACAAAGATTATGATGCTGCTTTGGAATTTTGTGTGAAGAATATTGATATGATGGGCTTATGCGCAGGAACCCACAATGAAAAAAGCAGTTTGATCTTAGTGGATCTGATGGCGAAGCAGAATATTTCGCCGAATGATAAACGTATTTATTTCTCCCAGCTTTTAGGGATGAGTGATCATATCAGTTATAATCTTTCCCAAAATGGTTATAACGTGGCGAAGTATGTGCCTTACGGGCCGGTTAAAGAAGTGCTTCCATATCTGATCCGGCGCGCTCAGGAAAATACCTCAGTAAAAGGTCAGACTGGTCGCGAGCTTTCACTTATTATTAAGGAGAAGGAGCGTCGCTTTAATGACCGAAAAGGTCATTAAGAGATGCTGAAATGAATTCAGTATGACGCTGTTTCTTAAAAAATCTTCTTTTTACAAATATTGGCTATTTTTTGTAAAAGAATAGATACTATTTTGTATTGAAATACGTTCTTATTTAAAACCCCCTTGGCATGAAAAAAAACGACTGGTTACTCCTGATATCAGTTCTGCTTTACAGCTATTTATTCTATGAGCAATCTGCCGGAATAAATTTTCTTCTTTTTAATATTGCTTTAGTAGTGTGTTTGCTGATCAAAGATCCTGCAAACTTAAAGCACAAAAGCTGGATCGCGACCGCAGCCGGAGCAATAATTTCTTCAGCCTGCATCATGTATTATTCGAGTCCGCTCGCTATAATAACTAATATTTTTTCGTTGGCGTTGTTATCTGTTTACAGTATGTCTCCGAAAACATCTGTGTTTACAGCTTTATTCATGACACTTTGTTCGGTGGGTTCATCAATTGTGTTCATGTTCATTGATCTGTTCACCAGGCGAAAAAAAACAAAAACGGAAGAGAAAACTAAACGTCCGATATACGTTACTATTTTAATGATCCTTTTCGTTGTTGTGATCACAATTCTTTTCTTCGTGATGTACCAATCCTCAAATCCTTTATTCAAAGAGTTTACAAAGAACATTAATCTCGATTTCATTTCATTCCCCTGGATATTCTTTACACTAGGTGGTTTGTTATTGCTTTATGGTTTCTATTACAATCGTCATTTGCAAGGACTCACTGATGTTGATCAAAGATTGGATAATAACTTAAGTGAAGACAAAGCTAACTCTGACGGATTCTTAAACAGATTATTCAAACTCGATACAGAACATTTAACCGGTGCGATCTTATTTGTGGTCCTGAATTTAATGTTGCTTTTGTTGAATAGCCTTGATGTTGCTTATTTATGGATCGACGGAACATTACCGGAAGGAATGAAACATAAAGAATTCGTTCACGATGGAGTAGGTTCTTTAATTGCGTCTTTGATCTTCGCTATCATCATCATGTTATATTATTTCCGCGGACGATTGAATTATCATTCGAAGAACAAGAAGTTAAAAACACTGGCCTATATCTGGATCGCGCAAAATGTTTTCATGATCATCTCTACGGCTTATCGTAACGATATGTATATTGAAGAATCCGGGATCAGTTATAAGAAGATAGGACTGTATGTTTATTTGTCTTTGTGCCTCATTGGCTTGGTTACAACATATATTAAGATCAGTAAGAACAAAACCAATATGTATTTGGTGAGAGTGAACCCATGGTGTTATTATGTTATTCTTGTCATCAGCTGTTTGGTAAATTGGGATGTGTATATAACGAATTTCAATTTGAATAAGGCATTCAAAGAGAATAAAAAGCTTGAGAAATATTATTTGGCAGATCTTAGTTTTAAAAATTTACCGCAGTTATTGGTATTACCTGATTCTGTCAAATCTTACGACGATTACGAGGCACGTGACTATTATTTTGCTTTGCGCGGAACGTATTTCAGTAGTTTTAAGATCGCTTTGGATAAAAAACTGTTCGGGTTCATGAAAGACATGCAGGGTCCGGATTGGCAGTCGTGGTGTGCTGAGAAATCCAGAGTGTATGACGAGGTAATTGAGTTGAATGCGCAAAAGAAAATTAAAAAACTCGATCTGAGTTCAGAAAGCTATGTTGAAACGCTTGAACCGCTTAAAGAGATCAATAACCTCGAGAGTATCAACCTCGATAATAATAGTTTTGGAAAATTAGACCAGTTCGCATTCTTTCCGCACTTAAAAACACTATCAATCCGTTCAAATCAATTAGATTCATTAGATAAATTACCTGTAATGAATGAACTCGAAGAATTCAATGCAGGTGAGAATCCTTTTATATCCGGACTCGCGAAATTGAAAAATATCCCTAATGTAAAACACCTGGAACTTCCGGGAATAGGCGTGAATGATATAAATGCTTTCACTGAACTTAAAAAATTAGAGAACCTGGATATTTCACGAAACGCAATTTCTGATTTTTCGGCTTTAGCGAAATTCCCGAATTTGAATAGTCTTAATATCAATTCTACTTTCAGGGGAAAACTGGATTCATTCCCAAATATTTCTTCATTAAAGAATTTGGATATTGGCCAGAATGAGATCTCAACTGTGCAAGTTTATGAAGTCTTTAATAAAATGAAGCCTTGTTCTAATATTTCAACATTAAGTATCGCCAATAATACAATTACTAATCTTTATGCTTTAGTAAATGATGGCAGCACAACAATTGTGTTCCCGAATCTTGAAGTTTTGCGTGCTGAAGCAAATGGTATGCATACCCTGGCAGGTGTCGGTGTTTATCAGAAGTTAAAAGAGCTCTATGCAGCAAACAATGCTATAAAAGATATTGATCCTGTATTCAAACTAACGAATCTGGAAGTGTTAAGTATCGAGTATAATACGATCCAAAAGATCGAAGGAATTGAACAGTTAAGAAAGTTAAGATATCTCAATCTTAGCGGCTGCGGGATCAGAACAGGCTTTGCTTCTTTAGCTTCATTATCAAAATTAACTGATCTGAATGTTGCAGGAAATCACATCAGCAACATAAAACCTTTCACGGTGATCAAATCATTACGTTATTTAAATCTGACAGACAACAAAGTAAAAGATCTGAGCGGCATCGAAAATTTAGAAAACCTTGAAGAATTATATCTGACACAAAACCGTGTAACAGATCTCACGCCTTTAATGAAAATGAAAAAGCTCAAGATCCTGTATCTTGATTATATGAAAGAAGAAGATCTGAAAAAATTAAGAAAAGCTTTACCGGAGTGCAGAATAAATGATTCGTATTACAAGAATGATAAATTCGGAAATACCGGAGTAGAAAGCGCGATCTAATTTCTCTCTTTAACTAACAAAATGTACACCGGAAAATGGTCGCTGTAACCTGCGGTATACGATTCACCGGAGTATGTTCTGAAAGTTGATCCTTTGTAATTCCCGAAATCACACCTGAGGTATTGCTTATTAAAAACAAATGCTTTATAGAATTCAAAAGTTTTATAACCATCCGGCCACAATGGTTTATTTAAAAGCGTTTGGTCAAATAGATTCCATGAATCCTGGTAAGATAAAGTTCCGATTCCTTTTTTGCATAAAGGTTCCATGGGATTATAATAGAGGTTGTCTTTAGCGTTTTCTAATTTGCCAAACGTTTTAATATTATCTTTTATACTTTCGTTCGTTGGGTCATCATTGAGGTCGCCCATGATGATCACTTTGTTTTTCGGATCTAATTTGGTAACTGAATCTGCAATATGCCTTGCCATTTTTGCTGCAACAATTCTTCCCGGCCTGCTTTTCAATTCGCCGCCGCTTCTTGATGGCCAGTGACAAACAATAAGAGTTAAAGGCTCTCCGAAGAAAGAACCGCTCACTACTAATTGGTCACGTGTTTTATGCGCAGTATCATAAGGGAGAAGTATTCCATAGGTCACAACCTTTGTTACTTTAAAATGTTTAGGATTATAAATTAATCCGGGATCAACACCTCGTGCATCCGGACCTTCTACTAATACGGTTTGGTAATTTCTTGATTTCAGTTGCGGATCTTTTACAAGATCATCTAAACAGTTCTTGTTTTCAATTTCGCACAAACCTAAAATGGATAAGCCTTCAGGCGTGGCGTCACTTCCCATTTCAGCAATTACTTTTGCCAGGTGGTTTATTTTCACCCAATATCTGTCGCCGGTCCATGTTTTTGTCCCTTCCGGTAAGAACTCTTCGTCATTTTTTTTAGGGTCGTTAAGGGTATCATATAAATTCTCCACGTTCCAGAAACCAATAGCGGAGACGTAATAGTTTTTATCTTTTTTCAGAGTTTGTGCCTGAACGAAAAGAACACTAAGGACTAAAAAGCTGATTAATTTTAATTTCATGTTTTGTATTAAGCGAGGCCAAAAATAATCAAATTAAATTAAGAGATTGTTAAATTGGTTTAGACTGAACTTTAGAACTTCCGAATTAAGATAATGTTAAAATGACCCTGTTTTTTGTTTACAATTTGGTAATAAGTCAATTGTTTAAATTATATATATTTGCCCGTTCTTTTGCCGAAGTGATCATCCTAGATGCTGTTCTTAAAGGTTCCTTTAAAACTGCAGAAACCGCTTCAAATTAAATGCGTTAACAATTAAATTAAAATGATCAAACGAATTTTATCCCTCACGTCACTTGTTTTTTCAATGAGTCTTAATGCTCAAACCGATTCAACATTGCATGTCTTAACTAAAGCGGATTCAACCGCGATAGATTCACACAAGGATACAACGCTTAACAGTTTAAACTTACCGATCTTCAGTACTTCAGGCGGCGACCTGGATACTGACCTGGAACAACAGGATGTTTCTTCATTGTTAATGTCGAGCCGGGATGTGTTCACACAATTTGCGAGTTTTCAATTCGGTGCAGCGCGTTACCGTATGCGTGGTTATATGGCCGAGAACCAAATGGTAATGATCAACGGTGTTAACGTAAATAATTTGGAAACAGGTTTCAGTTCATGGAGCAGTTGGGGCGGATTAAACGACGTAACCCGTTTCGTTGAGAACCGGTTTGGGAATGTGGCTAACCGCATGAATTTTTCAGGTCCCGGCGGATACACAAATATCGAATCAAAAGCTTCTTCATTTAAAAAAGGCACACGCGTTTCTTATATGAGTGCGAACCGTATTTTTCAGCACAGGGGAATGATCACGCATTCAACCGGTATGTTACAAAATGGCTGGGCGATCACAGTTTCAGCTTCAATGCGTCAGGGTAATGCTGAGAGAATGCCAAGAATTTATTCTCCAGGAACTTATTTTAATGCTTACGCCTTCTACGCTTCGATCGATAAAAGGTTGAATGATAAACATCTTTTAAGTTTCACCGGGTTCGGTGCACCGATCGAACAGGGCCGTGCGAGTGCTGCAACGCTTGAAGTATATGAAATAGCGGGTTCAAATTATTATAATAGTTTATGGGGGTACCAGGATGGAAAGGTGCGCAATTCGAATGTGAGTAAAACAAACCGTCCGATGTTAATGTTGACTCACATCTTCACACCAAGCAACGATGCTAAATTAAGTTCAACTGTTTATTACAATTTCGGTAAGTCAAGTTTGACAAGCCTGAATTGGAATAATGCACCAAATCCCCGCCCGGATTACTATCGTTATTTGCCAAGTTATTTCTATATGGCAGGGGATACTGTGAATGGAGATATAGCAACAAACAATTGGGCTAACAATACAAACAGTACACGACAGCTCAACTGGGATAAACTGATCAATCTGAACCAGGCTAATTTATGGACTGATACTTCCCAGGCCGGAACTATTAATACAACCGATACGAGAGCAAGGTATGTTTTAGAAAATAAAATTGAGAGCATTCAGAATTACGGATTCAATACGGTTTACAATAAGCGTTTCGAAAGATTATTTTTAAGCGTTGGTTTGAACGGGAATATTTATAAGGACAGAAAATACAAAGTGATGGAAGACCTTTTGGGTGCGACGTTTTGGATCGACGTTGATCAGTTCGCTGAGAATTTAGGAGTTTCCAATACAGTTGCACAAAACAACATTGATAAACCAAATCAAAAGATCTATAAAGGAGATAAGTTTGGTTACGATTATTCTATTAACATTAACCGCGGCGAATTGTGGGCGCAGGTAGAATACAATTTAAAATCCCTGGATTATTATGTTGGCTTAACAGTATCTAACAGTTCTGTTTGGCGTGAAGGTTTTGTTGCTAACGGAAAATTCCCAACCAACAGTAAAGGAAAAAGCGAGAAGGTTAATTTTTTCAATTACGGCGTGAAAGGCGGATTGACTTACAAAATAAACGGTCGTCACTATGTAACCGCAAACGCATCTTATTTAACACGTAACCCTGAGATCAATAATGTTTTTGTTTCACAGCGTGTTCGAAACGATATTGTTGAAGGTATTAAAAGTGAAAATGTGCTTTCAACGGATCTGAATTATATCATCCGTTACCCCGGTTTAAAGGTCCGTGCTACTTATTATTATACAGAGATCAATAACCAAACATGGTTACGTACATTCTGGCATGATAATTACAATAACAACGTGAATTTAATTATGCGCGGTCTTGATCAGACACATCAGGGTGTTGAATTAGGTATTGAGAAAACATTCTTTACTTCTCATGTTGTACAAGCGGCTTTTGGATACGGACAATTTTATTATACCAACCGACCGAAACTGGACGCGTGGCAGGATAATAACAATACCAGTTTATATACCGACAGAACTGTTTACTTAAAGAATTATAAAGTAGGAGGAACGCCTCAGTTGGTAACCGGTTTAAGTTATAAGTATAACGGTAAAAAATTCTGGTTCGCAGGAATTTCATTTAACTATTTCGACCAGATCTATATTGAACCAAATCCTGACAGAAGAACTGCAGAAGCTGTTGCCAAATTTATTGATACAGACAAAGGTGCATATGATTTAGTAAGAGACCAGGAGCGTTTACCGGGTTATTATACAGTGAATCTTCAGGGCGGTAAGTCATGGAGAGTCATGAAAAAATATTTTCTTCGTTTGAACTTAACAGTTAATAATTTACTGAATAATCAAAAAGCCATCACCAGCGGTTTCGAACAATTACGTTGGGATATGGCTTATATCGGAACATTTGATAATAAATATTATTACATGCAGGGCATTACGTACATGGCAGGTATAAACTTTAGTTTCTAATTTAAATGGAGAATAAGACAATGAAAAAACTTTTTATAATAGTAACGTTGATCGGCAGTTTATTTGCTTTCAACAGTTGCAAGAAAAAAATTGACGCGGCACCAATTGCTGAAGTAAGTAAAGGCCACGTTTATTCGGTAGCTGAATTAAAAGCAATCGCCGGTTGCACTAATTCTTGTAATCATCGTTTTTCGGATGATGGTTATTTGGTAGGAGTTGTTATTGCTGATGAAGTAAGCGGTAATTTCTATAAAGAGATCTATGTACGCGACCGTACTAATACAGGCGGGATCCGTTTAGATATGAAATTTTCGCGTTGTAATTTCTTTATTGGTGATTCGGTTCATTTAAACCTGAAAGGTTACGATGTGAACTTCAACCCTCAAACTGATATGTTAGAGATAGACACTGTAGATCACGAGCGTCACATGGTAAAATTTGCGACCGGTGCTAATCCGCCACCAAGATATGTTCAGTTAGGTTGTGATAAGTATTCTGATTATTTATGCGATCTCGTAATGTTAGATAATGTGTCTTTCCAATCTGCAAGTCAAAATCAGATCTGGGCGGATCCTATCTCACAAACTTCTATCAATCATATGTTACAATCCTGCGGAGGAAATACTGTAATTGTGAGAACAAGTAATTACGCTGATTTCGCACAGCAGTTAACCCCATCAGGAAAAGGAAGCATCATTGGAATTGCAACCGCTTATTCGGGAGATGACCAGATGGCTATCCGTCATCCGAGAGAAGTTAATATGTCAGGCCCTCTTTGCGGAACAGTTTATCATACTAAAAACTTTAACGATGCTTCTTTAACAAGCGGAGGATGGAGCGTGCAAAATGTTTTAGGAACCAGCACATGGTCGTACAGTACTTTTAGCGGCGATCAATTTGCCAAAGCATCAGGTTATTATTCTTCTACAAATAACAACACGGAATCCTGGTTGATCTCACCGGTACTAAATTTAAGTGCAAGTTCGAATCCTGTATTAACATTTATGACAGCTGCTAAATTCAGTGGTGTTCCATTAGAGGTTTGGGTATCTACGGTGTATACTTCAGGCGCTATCAACTTGCCGCAGTGGAATTATCTCCCTGGATTCAAATTATCTCCGAATAATCCGGGTAATTATGCATGGACAGGTTCATGCGTGGTACCATTGAGTATGTACAAAAATGCGAATGTGAGGATCGCTTTCAGGTATCAAAGTACAACCGGCGGAGCAACTACTTATGAGTTGGACGATATCACAGTAAGAGAAAACTAATACTTCGACAGCTTAGTAAACAAATAAAGGAATTATGACAATGAAAAAAATATATAGTATAGCATTCGGTTTATTGCTGGGATCTCTTTTTATGAGTTCATGTAAAAAAAAGTTCGATCTGCCGCCAATGAAAGATATACCGGTGAGCGGTTATATCACCATTGATTCGATCTATAAAAAATTTATAGATTACTATCAGAATTCAATGCCTTCACCAACAAAACTATTCCGGTTCAACACCGATGTTAACCTGGAGTGTTTGGTTACAGCCGATGAAACAAGCGGTAACATTTACAAAACAGTTTATGTTCAGGACGCTACCGGAGGATTGACCATCAAACTACTTAATAGTGGTGGTTTAGCTGCAGGTGATAAGATCCGGATCAATTTAAATGGTATCGCCTTGGATAATTATGGGAATACTGTTCAACTGGATTCGATTGATATTTATGATCACGTTGCAAAGATCAGTTCAGGAAACATCGTTACACCAATAAAACTGACCATGAACCAGGCTCAATCTACAGGCGCCGGAAGTTTTTTGCAATACCAATCCAGGTTGATCACGCTTGATTCGGTTGAATTCATTGGTGTAAATAAAGGTGTAGTTTATGCAGATGCAGTTGGAAAATATGCTTTAGACCGTTTCATTACCAATGCAGCAGGAAATGCTATTGATGTCAGAACTTCAGGTTATTCTAAATTCGCGGGTTACCTCACGCCTTGCGGGAAAGGTTCAATTACCGCAATTCTTACTGAATATAACGGAACACCTCAGCTAACTATCAGGGATGTGAAGGAAGTGAAGATGACGAATGATGGTTGTCCGTATGTAGCAAAAGGATTTGATGGTGAACCAAGTGTTCTTTACGGTGGTTGGAGCATGGAAAATGTGATCGGAACTACAAAATGGACAATTGATGAATACAGTGGCCAGATCTACGGTTATATTTCAAATTATGCGAACAGCTCAAATCAATTATGTGAGACGTGGTTGATCTCTCCTTCAATGAATTTAATCGGTGCACCAAGCCCGAAACTAACATTCCAATCAGCTTTTAATTATAGCGGACCAGCATTACAGGTCCTCGTATCAACAAACTATAATTCGGGTAACCCGAACCTGGCAACATGGACACCGCTCCCTGCAACTTTATCGGGTGGTTCGTGGAATTGGGTACCGAGTGGAAATGTTTCCTTAACCTCGTATATTTCTTCAAATACCCGTATAGCTTTTAAATATAGTGGTACAGCAACCTCAGGTTCGACCTGGGAAATTGATGATATTGTAGTACTTCCTCAATAGAAATCAGGCAATTAGCCCGTATTTTACTCATTTGCAAAAAAACCTTAAAAACCCGTGAAAGCGGGTTTTTTTCTAACATTATGCAGGTTACCTCAGGTTGAACTCTGGTATTAATAGATACATTTGCAAACGTATCCCGCCCCCAAGGAGCGGCTAAAACAAAAACCTTATAAATATGAAAAATTTAAAATTCTTAGTAGTAGCCTTAGTTTTAAGTCTTGCTGCTTTAAACATTACCTCTTGCGGTTCAGGCGAGAAAGAACCAAATCCATTAGCTGACAGTTTAAGTGCTGTAAACGATGGATTGAACGGTAAATTATCAGAAAAAGAACAAGCGATCCAGGAATTCGTTACTACTTTCAACGAGATCCAAAGCAATTTAAATGAGATCAAAGAAAAAGAAAAGATCGTTACCGCATCTTCAAAAGGTGGTGATGTAAAAAGCAAGGAAGACCAGATCAAGGAAGATATCCAGGCTATTTACGACCTAATGGGCAAGAATAAGAACCGCATCAACTCGTTAAGCAAAAAATTAAAAGCAAGTAAATCGCAGATCAAAGGTTTAGAAGAAATGATCGCAAGTTTACAGGCTCAGTTAGAATCGAAAGATGCTGAGATAACTGAATTAAAAGGCGTAATAGAAGCTTTAAACATTGAATTAAGCAACATTAACACCAATTATCAGGAAGTAGAACAGGAAGTGGAAGTAAAGACAGAAAAATTGAACACTGCTTTCTATGCTATCGGTACTGCTAAAGAACTAAAAGAAAAAGGTGTGACAACTAAAGAAGGTGGTTTCATTGGTTTAGGTAAATCAACTAAAGTGAAAGATGATTTCAATAAAGAATATTTCACTAAAATTGACGTAACACAAGTAACAAGCATCACTATCGGTGCTAAAAAAGCTAAGATATTAAGCTCACATCCATCAGGCTCATATAAATTAGTGGGTGAAAAAACAGTTGAAAAACTGGAGATCACCAATGCTGAAGAATTCTGGGGAGCTTCCAAATACTTGGTTATTCAGATCGATTAATATTCCTCTCCTAAAGGAAGAGGACGATTCGCTTGCGGATCAGGTGAGGTCACAAAATTTTGATTTTTTAACGCCCCGTGGTTGATACTACGGGGCGTTTTTGATTTATATCAAAAGGTCAGGACCGAAAATTATACTACTTTTAATTCAGGTAATATAACCCCTTAATATGACCAACGAAGAAAAGATCAACCTGATCGGACAAAAGATTGTCCTTCTTTCCAATAATCTGGATAAATACAAAACAGAACTGGAGTCCTTAAAGGCCGAGTTACTCGCTTTACAGGCCGGCAAAACTGTGGAACTAAAAACTCCACCTCTTCAGGAGGTGAAAAAGCAAGAGCCGATTAAAGAGGTTGTTCAGGAGATCAGATCTGAAAAAATTGAAGAACCGGTTGTTCAGCAGGTAATTCAAACACCACCTAAACCAAAGAAATCCTTAGGATTCGAAGAAACGATCGGGGCGCGTTGGTTCAGTATCATTGGTATCATCGTTTTAGTGTTAGGTGTCGCTATCGGCGTTAAATATGCTATCGATAAAGATCTTATTAATGAAACTACACGTTTAGTATTAGGTTATTTAGTGGGTGGAATTATTTTATCACTCGCTTTAGTCTACAAAAAGAAATACGATGTGTTCAGCGCTGTTTTATTAAGTGGTGCCATGTCTATAATGTATTTTACGACCTATGTCGGCTATAATCATTACCATTTTTATTCAGCACCGGTTGCGTTTTTCATTATGGCGCTCTTCACCGGCTTTACGGTCTTTGCAGCGCACATTTATAATTACGAGATAATTGCATTAATTGGTTTGGTGGGAGGTTACGCGCTTCCGCCTTTATTAAGTACTGGTAGTGGTGAGATCCAATATATGTTCGCTTTCATGTTGATCCTTAATCTGGGTGTACTTTTTCTCTCCTTTAAAAAATACTGGAAATTCGTTAACCACGTTGCTTATTGTTTAACGTGGCTGATCTTTGCAGTGTGGATGGCAGATCAATATAAACCGGAAGTTTATTTCGGAAGAACGATGTTCTTTGCCACAGCTTTCTATTTGATATTCTATATGTCGTTCATTGCTTATAAGATACTTCGTAATAAACCATTCAGCGCCTGGGATGTGATCCTTGTATTAAGTAACAGTTTGATCTATTTCGGCATCGGGTATAATGCCATGGATAATAAGTACTATGAATTCTACCAGGGATTATTCTGTGTATTGAATGCTGTTTTCCATTTGGGATTTGCTTTATTGTGCAAGAAAAAGGAATTGTCAGACAAAACTATTTTCTATTTCATTATTGCGATGATGATCAGTTTTGTCACGATGGCTATCCCGGTCCAGATGGATGGAAATTACGTAACGCTGATCTGGTTATGTGAAATGGTAGTGCTGATGTGGATGACAAAGAAAACAAATATCAATACCTATAAATATTTATCTTACGGAATTTCTATTCTCGCGTTTTTCAGCCTGTGGCATGATTGGAGTAATTACGCTTACTTTAGCAATAACACGAGTACAACTTTAGCGTTCACTCCATTAATGAACCGCTATTTCTTAACAAGCATAATCGGTACAGGTGTTTTTGGTTTTGTGTGGATGTTGAACCGACAGATGTTAACCACGGCCTTAAGTAAAGCAGCGAATGTGGTTTTGATTGTATTTGGCTTCATCGTTTGTTACATGACCTTTGCGAATGAGATCATGTTGTATTTTGATGTTCAGTACAAATTATCGGAAACAAAGCATGTTGGTGATTATGGCTATCAATGGACAGATTACGATAGCGCGTGGAATTCATATCAGGGATTATGGATGATCATTTATAGTATGGTGTTTTTCTCAGTAATGGGTTGGTTGAGTTTAAAGAAATTCAGTAATACAGTTTTCGCGTATATAACATGGTCGTTGAACCTTTTAATGTTGCTCATTGGTGTTACCGCTGGTTTTGCGATCATCAGCGATCTTAAAATGGAGGCGGTAAATGATTATTCATTCTCTGTAATAACTACCTGGAATTACAACAGCCGTTATTTATTCTTACCGTTCGTTGCGATGATGATCTTTATGATCTATCAATTCAGAAATGCAGAGATCCTGAAAAAAATACGGCCGATCAATTTCTGGTTGTTTCATATGACCATTCTGGCTGTGTTAAGCAATGAGTTGTCGCATATCATGACGATGACGCATCTTGATAATTATAATCATTATAGTAAAGTGGCATATCGCATGGGCTACACTGTATTGTGGGGAGTTTATTCAATGGCATTAATTACTTATGGGATATTACGCGAAAGGAAAACATTACGTTTTATAGCTATCAGTTTATTCTTACTCACACTTTTAAAATTGGCGGGCGATGCAATGAGCATGACGATGGGTTACCGTTTAATTGTATTTATTGTGATCGGTATTATTTTATTAGTGGTGTCGTTCATGTACCAAAAATTCAAGCCACTTTTATTTGGTAAAGATGAGGGGGAAGAAATAATTGAACCTAATACTACATCTAATGAAACAGTTTAAAATAGTTTTCGCTTTATTGGTTTTAAGTTTCGGTGCAAATGCCCAGCTAAAGACCTTCGATTATTACCGTGAATTAAAATCTGTAGCTGAGAATGGCTATTACAAAATAAAATTAGGTTCTAGTATTTTAGATAGGGAAGGTTATTACCGTGTTTATGAAATTAATGAAAAAGACACAGTTGAAGTTCCCTATGTTACTGAGCAATACGACTGGAGCTTCCATGACCATAGCTATTATAAAGATCTTGCAATGATCGATAAGAGTTACGAAACCGGAAAACATTCCTACGTGACTTTAGTTCTCGATACAAACATTATTTATAATTCGGTCTATCTTGGTTTTGGTGATCTGGAATTCTTTAAGGATATTACTTTAGAAGGGAGCCAGGACAATAAAAACTGGAAAACAGTTGTAGAGAAAGAAAAACTGTTCCGTTATTTTCCTCATAACGACAGAGGTTATTTCAGGAACAGGATCGATTTCGATCCCATCTCATTCAAATATTTACGAGTGAAAATTGACGATTCGCAATCTACCAAGTTGGATTTGATATCTGCCGCTGTGCCTTTAGTGAAAGAAGAAAAACCGGAGGAAGGTGAATTAATACCTTGCACTCAAACACGCACAGAGGATAAAAAAAACAAGCAAACCATTGTTGAATGTCAGTTCGCAAGGGCTTATGCTTTAACTGATCTTGAAGTTGTGATTGAGAATGAGAATAAATATCACCGCCAGGTAAATGTTGAGGTATTTAATCCCGTGAACGGAAAAGATCAATGGATAATTTTTGGAAATGGTGTCCTTTCATCGGGCGCTTCCAATAAAATTTATTTCAACAATATTGTAAATGATGACTTCCAATTCAAATCAGGGAAAGTCCGGATTCTCATTCAGAACAATGATGATCAACCGTTGCAAAACATTTCCGTAAAACCTTACACGCATTCTGAAAAGATAAATTTAAAACTGCAGAAGGATAAAAAGTATGTCCTTGCTTATGGAAAGTCCGATGATCAGGCGCCTGTTTATGACCTGGAACATTTTAAGAATGTGATCAGGCTATCAGGTTCGGTAGAACTTGGCAATGAACAAAAGATCCCTCACAAAGTAAAACCTGTACAAGCACCATTGATCGGTAATAAAATGTGGATCTGGGTCGCTTTGATCGGATGTGTGATTATCATAGGTTTGTTTGCCTTTAAATTAATGAAACCTGAAGAAAAGAGATCTTAATATGTAAGTAAATCCAAAAGAAAAGCCCTGAAGTTTTAGTACTGCAGGGCTTTTTAGTTTTTTATGATGATTGAGCGCAGTCGAAATCAGAACTCATCCTCATTAAAGAAGAAGTCGTCTTTTGTCGGGTAATCCGGCCAGATCTCCTCAATGGTTTCGTAGGCTTCGCCTTCGTCTTCCATTTCCTGCAAGTTTTCTATTACCTCCATTGGTGCACCTGAGCGCATCGCAAAATCAATCAATTCATCCTTGGTTGCAGGCCAGGGCGCATCTTCTAACCATGATGCTAATTCTAAAGTCCAATACATTTTAGTAGTCTAATTTTCTGCAAAAGAAATCAAAAAATCCTAATCCACAACCATAAAAAGCCTGAAAACCCTAAAAGCTCGCCGAAACATCATAAATAACTGATTAACAGTCGTTTAAATTATATCAAATTTCAAACTCTTTCTCAAAGAAACGGCTGTTCTCGTCAGCTAAAACAATTTTGTATTTCCCCCTGTCCAAACCTCTAACATTAAGATCAACCGGATAGTCATGATTTCCGTGAACAAGCCACTGACCAATAGTAATAACAACTTTTTGTCCTTTTGAATCCAGCACATAAAAATAGGCGTATGTTGTTTTATCTGATGAATAATTCACATTCGCTTTTAGCTGTAATGGATGTTCATTGATATCGCCATAAGAATTGATCCGGACGCGTTTTTGTAATGTGTACCATGGAATAGGTTCGCCTTTTACTCTCGCAACAAAGTGACGGAGATCTTGTGTCAAAGAATCATTTTTCCCGACAATATTTGCAGTGGGTTTATTATTACTGACTGCCCACACTGCGTATTGTTCTGTGTTCTCGTCCATTTTAGATGCGTTCAAATAAGTCGCTACTAAAACTAAATCTTTGTCGGCCAGTTTTCCAGGTTCATATTTTAATCCTTTTGTAGGCCCCGAATTATCCGCTTCACAGCAGTAACCTTTTATCTCAAAGGATTTCTGTTGTTTTTTCGCCATAGCAAGAATTTGTTCGTGTGTCACCAATATATCCTGGTATTCTTCTTTTACGGAATTCATGCGCCATCCCGCAGGTACAATTATTTTTAATGAATCGTCGGTTTGATTTTTGATCTTGTAATCAACCACCAAACCCCCTTTGCAAACCACTTCCGTCTTTATCATTCTTTTCTCAATTGCTTTATCAATAGTAATGGTTGTTTTTGCATGTATCACTGCGCAGCAAATGGCTATTGCTGTTGTGAAGTTTAAACGGGATGACATTTTTCCTCCTTTTTGCACTTATAATGAACAAAAGGGATAAATGGTTACAAAATATTTTACCGGGATAGCTATCGGGACTAATGATTTTGGTAAATTGCCTTTGTTAATTATATACAAAATCATGGAAAGGTTCACAGGATTGATAGGCATAATTGTAATTCTTGGCATAGCTTATTTATTATCGAACAATAAAAAAGCAATTAATTACCGTTTGGTAGTTAGTGGAATCGGTTTGCAATTAGCCATCGCTCTTTTGGTATTAAAAGTGACACCGATCACCAATTTCTTTGCGTGGATAGGAAGGGGAATGGGAAAGATAGAGCAATTCGCAACACAAGGGGCTGCTTTTGCATATGGTGGAATAATGGTTGACAAACATGATGGAACATCAGCTCCTTTCGGCATGCAGCATACATTTGTTTTCGCATTCACGGTGACGGCAACTATAATTTTCGTTTGTGTCCTTGTCGCAATTCTTTATCATATTGGTTTCATGCAAAAAGTTGTAGCCTTAATTGCACGTGCAATGAATTTTGTAATGAGGGTGAGCGGGGCAGAAGCATTAAGTAATATCGCGAGCGCGTTTGTAGGACAAGTGGAAGCGCAAGTAATGATCCGTCCGTATTTACCAACCATGACCAAAAGCGAACTCATGGCATCTATGGCGGGAAGTATGGCGTGTATCGCTGGCGGAATTTTGATTGTTTATGTGAACATGGGCGCTAAAGCAGAATATCTTTTAACGGCAAGTTTAATGGCAGCGCCGGCAGCTTTAGTGATATCAAAAATTATTTATCCTGAAACAGAAGAATCACAAACCAAAGGAACTGTGAAACTGGAAGTGAAAAGCCCTTATACAAATGTGATCGATGCAGTTTCTCATGGTGCTGCTGATGGAATGAAGATCGCGATAAATGTTATTGCGATGTTAATTGGTTTCATCGCATTAATAGCGTTAATAAATTACGGATTAGGAAAGATCTGGGCCCCGCTTTCATTAGATTATATTTTCGGAAAAGTGTTTTATCCCCTTGCCTGGTGCATGGGGGTTCCTGAAGCGGATGTTCAGCAAGCAGCAACTATCATGGGACAAAAACTTACTATTAATGAATTTGTGGCTTTTGACACTTTAACCCATCGTTTGGCTCAACCTTTAAGTGAAAAAGGAACCATGATCGTAAGTTTCGCTATTTGTGGCTTTGCTAATTTTTCTTCTGTAGGAATGCAGATCGGTGGTATTGGCGCTTTAGTTCCTGAAAGACGGGCTGATCTTGCTAAATTGGGAATGCGAGCACTTATAGCAGGTACTTTAGCCTCTTATTTATCAGCTACTATTGCCGGAATGCTGATCTGATCACATTGCAAAATCAACCACTTATATAGCAGGATCAATATTCTGCTCGGAACACTTCTAAGTTTAATACTTTTTAAGTAAATTACTTTTAAAATTCATAACCATGAAAAAACTATTATTTTTATTAGCAATTTTCTTTACAGGTGTTTCTTTTTCGCAAATAACTTTCAGTCATAAAAATGGTGATTGGTGTGGTTTGTGGCTTGATAAATTTCATATCAGTGGATATAAAAATGTAGAATGGCGCTGTGCGGTTGGTACACAAACCATTAATGTTTACAATATTAACAATTCACTTTTCAAGGCCTTTACTGTTTCAATGTCTCCGCCATATGTGACGGCGTTTATTGGTTATGTAAGTGAAAATTTGTTTGATCTCGATAGTGGAATGGAGCTTATTGTTGTAGCTAATGATACATCTAAATTTAATGTGCAGGCAGTTTTTGTAATGGATGAGACGGGAGCACAATTATTTAAACGCGATAGCGCTGAGTGTGACCCTATGTTTACGCCTCAGGGTGCATCCATGAATAATGTTTTTCAGAATGCAGAGACAATATATTTTGATGGCGTTTCTACTAAAATGAGATTAAGGATGCATAGCGCTAATGATTTTGAGACCTATAATCTACCCGGTACAATTCCATGTGTAATGTGTACTTCAGGCATCGTAAGTGGATTAAGTACTTCAGGTGGAACCATTGTATCGGAGCAAGAGGCACGTTTTTTTCCAAATCCGGCTTCTGACCAATTAAAACTGAAATACAAATTACCGGAAGGTTCGCATTATGCTGAAATGAAGGTCTATGATGTGCAAGGCAAACTGGTGGATGAATTTAAAATAACCGATACTTTCGACTTTATTTACCTCCCAACCAATTACAATAACGGATTGTATCTTTATTCGCTGATTGTCGATGGTAAAACCATAAAAACGGAGAAAATAGTGCTAAATAAATAAAAATTCAGCCTTAAATCCTCCATCCTGGTCCTCCATATAGCGGTCCCCTATGGGATAATCCTTAATAATTCCCTATCTTTGCCCCGCAAAATTAAACATTCTTAATTCTGCATTCATAATTCATAATTGATAAAATGATCTCGGTTAATTCAGCTACAGTTTCTTTCGGTGGGTTCGCACTCTTCGATAATATCTCGTTTTTAATTAATCCTAAAGACCGTATTGGTCTGGCAGGAAGAAACGGAGCGGGAAAAAGTACTATGTTGAAATTGCTGGCGGGAGAACAACCTCCTACCAAAGGTGAGATCGCTATTCCACGCGAATGTAAGATCGGTTACTTGCCGCAGGATATGACCCATCAACACGGTCGTACAGTTTTTGGTGAAACTGAAACTGCTTATGCCGAAGTTAAGCAAATGCAGAAGCGTTTGGATGAGATCAACCATCAATTGGAAACACGTACCGATTACGAAAGTGAAGAGTACATGAAACTGATCGAAGATCTTACAGATATCAATCATCGTTTAGATATTGTAGGTGCAGGAAATGTTGAAGAGGAGATCGAGAAAATATTAAAAGGTTTAGGATTCGATAGAAATGATCTCCACCGTCAAACTTCTGAATTCAGCGGAGGTTGGAGAATGCGGATCGAGTTAGCAAAATTATTATTGCAAAAACCGGATGTATTATTGTTGGATGAGCCAACTAACCATTTAGATATCGAAGCCATTCAATGGTTAGAGGAATTCATGGAAACATTTCCCGGTGCGGTTGTGTTGATCAGTCACGATAAAACATTTTTAGATAACGTTACTTCCCGTACTATTGAAATTGTAAATCAAAAGATATACGATTACAAAACAAACTACTCGCGTTACTTAGTTTTACGCCAGGAACGCAAGGAGCAACAGGAGAATGCTCAGAAGAACCAGCAAAAGATAATCAACCAGACAGAAGTTCTTATTGATAAGTATCGCGCGAAAGCAAACAAGGCTTCTTTCGCTCAATCGTTGATCAAAAAATTGGATCGTATGGAGCGTGTTGAGGTGGACGAAGACGATACAGCAGCCATGTATTTCCGTTTCCCTCCTCCGGCACATAGCGGTAAAATAGTAATTACTGCGGAACACGCAGGAAAAGAATATGGAGCGAAACGGATTTTCTCCGATGCTAATTTCATTATCACGAAAGGCGAGAAGATCGGATTCGTAGGAAGGAACGGCGAAGGAAAGTCAACTATGATGAAAATGATCGCGAAGAAAGTTGATTTTGAAGGAACAGTTACTTTAGGTCATAGCGTAATGATGGGGTACTTTGAACAGGACCAGGAAGAAAAATTGGACGGAGACAAAACTGTTTTCCAAACTATAGATGATCTTGCTGTTGGAGATATCCGTAAACGCGTAAGGAATTTATTAGGAGCATTTTTATTCAGCGGTGAAGACATTGATAAAAAAGTAAAAGTATTAAGCGGAGGAGAGCGAGGACGTTTAGCTATTTGTAAATTATTATTAGAGCCATATAACTTGTTATTGTTAGATGAGCCAACGAATCACTTAGACATCCGTTCAAAAGACATTTTGAAAAAAGCTTTAATGGATTACGAAGGGACTGTGGTGATGGTGAGTCACGACCGTGATTTCATGAAAGGTATGTGTACCCGTTTATTTGAATTCCGTGATGGCCATGTAAAAGAACATTTAGGCGGCATCGAAGATTTCATGGAGTTAAGAAAAGTAGAACGTCTGAACGAATTAGATCTTGAAAAGAAAGAAGCAAAGAAAGAAATTGTTACAGAGAAAAAGAAACCTGAAGTGAACGCAAACGAACAGGAACAAAAGCAACTCCGTAGTCAATTAAAGAAAGTAGAAGCAGAGATCGAAAGATTAGAAAAAGAAATAAAAGATTGCGACGCTAAACTAGCGAACCCTGAAACTCAAAATCAGGTTGTGAATGATAAAGCATTCATGAATAATTATTCTTCTTTAAAATCCCAGCTCGAAAAAGAAATGCAGAACTGGGAAGAAGTTTCTTCTAAGCTTTCTTAGAATGTGGCTTCTCCCGATAGCTATCGGGATTCGCTCAGCCACCACTATTGTCATGCTGACTGCCGAAGGCACTTATCAGCGCTTCAAAAAATGCTGAACAAGGTTCAGGACTTTTTGTAAACCATCACAAAATCATTCATAACATAACCATTTCCAATATCAAAATCAGCCACGCTTTCGATCGTAAATCCGTTCTTAAAATAAAAATTAACAGATTTGTAATTCTGACGGTTTACTGTAAGACGCATTAGAGAAGGTTGTAAGAGTTTCACTAGTTCATGATGAGCTTCTGTGCCGCTTCCTTTTCCGGCGAGAGTTTGATCCAAATAAAATTTCTGAATGAAATAACCGTTGTTCACATTCTCAATTTTACTTACACTGATAAAACCGATATTGGTGTTATTCTGGCGGATGAAATAGAAAACATGCCCCTTGATAATCATTTGTTCGTTCAAACTCTTATCGCTGTACATCATCTCCAGCATGTAACTGATCTGGTCCACGCTGATAATAGAAGGATAATGTTGATGCCACACAATATGGGCAAGCCGGGCTATTTCCGGAATATCCTCCTTTTTTGCTCTTAATAATTGCAAGCCATTGTTCGGCATGGTTTAGTATATTTGTATTGTGGCAACTAAAATACTCAATAACGTTAATATAGAGAACAGGAGGGCTAAATTCGATTATCAATTTATTGAAAAATTGGTGGCCGGAATGGTGCTGAAAGGAACCGAGATCAAGTCCATCCGTGAAGGAAAGGCCGCTTTGGTGGATAGTTACTGTTATTTCCGTAATGATGAATTGTATATTAAGAATATGAACATCGCTGCCTATAGTGAAGGCACCCATTATAACCACGAACCCAACCGGGAGCGTAAATTATTATTGAGCAAAGCGGAGTTAAACAAATTGCAGAAAAAATTAAAAGATCAGGGTTTAACGGTTGTTCCAATCCGCTTGTTCATTTCAGAAACCGGTTATGCTAAACTGGAAATTGCTTTAGCAAAAGGGAAGAAAGAATTTGATAAACGTGAATCCATTAAAAAACGTGATACCGAACGTGAGATCAATCGGAAATTATAGTATCGTGCTGCTGTGTTTTTTATTGAGCAGCTGCGCGGTGCGTTCTGTTTATATTCCTGTTTGTCAGAACACGCCTTTTTTTAAAGATGACAGAGAAGTAAAAGTTATGGCTTATGCCGGCACTAATCATATCGAATTGCAGGGCGCGTATAATCCAGCAAGAAGTTTGGCGATCTGCGGCAATGTAAGCTTTGGTTCAGGAATTTCTATTTATGATGGGGCCATCGGAACATATGGTTATAATAATTCAAAGAGTTGGCGTGCTGAGTTTTTTACCGGTTATGGACACAATTCAAATTTTGCTTTTCAAACTGCAAACTATAATCCGTTATTCAATCAACCTTTAAAGAGTTTTGAAGTAAGATCACTTTATGATAAGTTCTATATCCAACCTGGCGTTGGCTATTTCGGGAATATTAAAATGTACAAAATGAATTATTCGTTCTCGCTATCTGCACGGATCTCAGCATTGCATTTTCAAACCTACACGTTCAAGGAAATAGATTATGAAGCTACAAAGCAAAGCGGGCATGACGTATATATCCATAATATAAATTATACAAATGGTTGGCTGAACTTATTAGAACCTTGTTTCACGAATAAAGTTGGTATTAAAAATTTCAATATTATTTTGCAGGGACAATTTTTCATCCCATATTCAGAGCAGATCGATGTGAGTCATACTGTTTTTTCACCGGGCTTTCTTTTTGCTGCCGGATTACAATACAATATTGTTTTTAAGAATAGAAAACATGCCGCAAAAGATTAGTATAATTATATTTGCATTACTCCTTTTGCAGGCTTGCTATATATTCGGTCCTTCTCCCCGTAAACGCTTAAAGCAAGTTGAGAAGATCGCTCCGGTTGATGTAGCAATAGTTCCCGGACTTCCTTTATATCACGGTCAGTGGGATACACTTTTAAAAACGCGTGTGTTATGGTCGGTTTATTTGTATAAGAAAGGTTATGTGAAGAATATTATTTTTTCCGGAGATGCGGTTTACACGAAATGGAGGGAAGGATGCTGTATGGCTGATATCGCCAAAAAGTTAGGAGTAAAAGAAGAACATATTTTTATTGATACAATTGCAGAGCATAGTACTGAAAATTTATTTTATGGAAATGAGTTAGCAAAGCAGAAAGGATTTAAAACTGTAGCCCTTGCAAGCGATCCCTTTCAGTGTGGGATGTTATATAAATTCGCGCGGAAAAAGATGGATACAAAAATTCATTTCCTTCCCGTCATCTTCGATTCCATACAAAATTCATTTAATGTGAATGTTATTTTAGACACGACATTAAATATTAAACGGAGTTTTGTTCCATTGGAAGAAAGGCAATCTCAAAAAGACAGGTTAAAAGGTACAAGAGGCAAGAATATTAAATAGTGCCGCTGCGTTTACGTAAGAACCATTCCAGCGAAAGTAATCCCAGGATCAAAAAGAAGATCCATTTCAGGTCGATAAGATCGTTCAATTGTTTTTGGGTATAGGTCACAGGTTTAATGAGCTCGCTGGTCATTAATTCTTTTTCCAGTTTATCCAATTCATTCTTTGCAAACAATTTCCCGCCTGTGTTTTGTGCCAGCTGGAATAATAAAGTATGATCAGCAACCGTATTTATTTTTTCGGCAACTATGGCTTTTACTGTAATACTTCCGCTTTGTGAGAACACCTGGTTATTGACTTTAATAGTTGATTTATATTTGTATTCGCCTGGAGGGAATAATCCTGCTTCCACAAAGTAGGAGTCCGTTTTTTTACTCATGGTGTAATTGTACTGTTTGTCTTTTTCATCTGTCAATACAATAGTAACATCGGGTTCCGTGATGAGCTGGTAACTTTGATTATAAACTTCACCGTTGAATTCTATCGGTTCATTCTCTGTGATTATTTTTTTAGTGATAAGCCTGAAAAAACTCTTATCTGCTTTTACCGATAGATATTGAATGGTTTTTAAAATTAATTCGTTGAATAAATTCGTATTACCATGATCGGCCTGATCGCGGAATTTCCATCTCCAGATCCCGTCACCTACAATAACACCTGATTTCAAGCCGCTGTTCTCATTGAATAAGATCAAAGGATTTTCAGTTTCAACAAAACCAATTTTCTGGAACAGTAAAGAATTTGCACCGGCTGATGAACTGTAATTCCCGAAAGGACAATTAACAGCAGGCAGATCTTTAATGTATTTTTTTAATTCATCACTCAAATTGAACAAAGAGAAATTCTTATTTAAATACGGTTCTGTCTCATTAACTTTTGCACTGGTTACACTTATTTTTAATCCCGGAAGATTGTCATTTTGTTTTGGAACGATCAATAAATAGGGTTGTTTGTTATTGGTTAATTCAATGCCAAGTTGTGTATTTGATAATTGGATATTATGTAAAATAACAAGGCTATACGGCTTCAAAGGTTTTTTAAAATCAGAATATGCTGTTTCAACTTCATAGGATTGCCCGGATTCAATACTTTCTTTTATTACTGCAACATCGGGGTGTGGGGCAGAGGCGAGGATCAGGATCTTTTCGCGTGTATCTATTACATCAACAATAAAATTTTGAGAATTGTTATCGGTATTTGTTTCTTCAGTTAAAGGAGAAATAGAAACAGAATATTTTTGTACGCCGGGCTTTTCAGCTTCCAGGACGAAATTTATAGTTTGTGAAAAATTGTCGCTATTGATCTTTACGGTTTGAGAGGATTTTTTCACGCCATCTTTAGATATTGTGATTGTTGCTTCTTGTCCTTTTAATTTAAGGGATTGAAGCGTTATTTCAACAGGGAATTTATTGCCTAAATAAACGACCTGGTTGTGATTTACTTTTTGAAGAATAAGATCTTTTTTCAAAGTAGTGTCGCCTAATGCAACTGTATACACCGGGAATTTGAATTTCTCTGCGATCGGGAGAGGATTCATTCCTTTATTTATGATGCCGTCGCTACAAATTACTAAAGCACCTATGTTTTGGTTAGAATAATTATTATCCACTTCGTTCAATAGTTGTGAGATATCAGTTTCTTTATCAGAAAAATCAGGTGTTGTGCTTTGTGAAACTTTAGTTCCGAAGGTCAATGACTGAATATTATACTTTTCAGAAAGCGATGAATTGAGTTGATTTATCTTTTTTACGAATTCATTTTTTATCTCTGTGGAATCTTTTCCTGAAACAACGGAAGCGGAATTATCCAACGTTAAGAGGATGAGTGGTTTTTCTGTTTCGTTCAGATTACGTTTCAATAAAAAGCCCAGCAATAATAAACTGATGAATAGTACTGTAAAAAAACGAAGCGCAAATAAAGAGTAGAGTACGGGTTTAGAGAATGTATCGCGTTTTCTTTCCCTGTTATAAAGAAGGTACGCATAAACCGAACCTGCAGCTAAGCAAAGAAGAGAATAATAAAATGGTAATTCAGAGATCAGGTTCATTACAAAAAAAATGTCTGCTGTTTGGCAGACATTAAAGTTAAATATAATACTTGAAAAATTATGTTAACATACCACCGCATACATTGATGCATTGGCCGGTAATGTATTTACTCATGTCGCTCGCTAAGAATAATGTAAGATCAGCCACGTCTTCCGCAGTTCCGCCACGTTTTAAAGGAATAGCGTCTCTCCAGCCTTGTACAACTTTTTCATCCAAAGCACCGGTCATTTCAGTTTCAATAAAGCCGGGGGCGATGGCGTTACTCCTTATATTGCGTGAACCTAATTCCAAAGCCACAGATTTTGTGAAACCAATGATCCCTGCTTTTGAGGCAGCATAGTTGGCTTGTCCGGGATTTCCTTTAACACCAACAACTGAACTCATATTAATAATAGATCCGTTTCGTGCTTTCAGCATCGGTTTTTGAACCGCTTTAGTCAGATTGAATACAGATTTTAAATTCGCATTAATTACTTCATCCCATTGTTGTTCGCTCATGCGCATTAATAATGTATCACGTGTGATACCGGCATTATTAACCAGAATATCAACTGTTCCGAATTCAGCTACAACCGCAGTTACAAGATCATCAGCCGCTTTAAAATTAGCCGCATCACTTTTATAGCCTTTAGCTTTGATGCCAAAAGCGCTTAATTCTTTTTCAAGCGCTAATGCTTTTTCATCTGAACTCACATAAGTGAAAGCGATATTAGCACCTTGTTCTGCAAATTTCAACGCAACGCCTTTTCCGATTCCCCGTGTTGCACCTGTTATTAAGGCAACTTTATTTTGAAGTAGTTTCATGTTATTAATATCAATAGTGTTCAAAGATAAAATAATATCAGACGCTAAAAATTTTGTCGGAAAATTGATTTGAACTTTGAATTCAAAATATTTTTTTGTGCTGATCTTTTACTTTTTTTCTAAAAACCCGCAAAAAACATTTCATCGATTAAACGTTTGGAAAACAATGTTATAGGGCGGGAGATAAAAAGCTGTTTTAACAAAATTTAAAGTTTGGCACGTTTATTGGTTACACCGAAATTGAAAATAATTATTCATCAAAAATTAAAAAAATGAAAACATCCAACAAATTATTCATGTTCTGCATTTTATTTTTTGCAGGCTTCGGAGCGAGATCACAAAACTTACAACCTCTTCCGGTGAATTATGTGTTCAGTGCGGATTCATTATCAGGTTTCGATGAAAATGCTGCAAAGCAGGGAGCTTTCAACGCCATGGCGTATGGCGATGAATTCAAAGTCTTCATGTATGCAGAAAAGCGTCACTTTATTAAAGCAAAGTATAATTTAGTGTCGCCGGTCAAGGAAGTTAAATATATTTCTCTGCCTGAAAATTCTGCGGCAAAATATAGTCCTAGCTTTCCAACTATCTTAGTTGCAAATTGCAATAACGAAGATTTTGAAGCGGCCTCTGCAACATTTCCGGTTCCAAGTAGTCAGCCGGTAACTTTGCCAACGCAGGTTCCGGGCTGGACAATTAACGGAGGTTCAAATTCCGGATGGACTGCTACGGATAACTGCACTAATACAGGTGTTGGTATAGTAGGTAATCCTAATCCGGTAACTTTGATAAGTGCTACGGGAGCAGGATATATTGATCCTATAATCGGAGCAAGTTATCCTATTTATTCTGTTTATGGGAATACAACAACTTCTTATCCGGCTGCAACAGCAATACAATCACCAACTTTCCAATGTTATGGCAACTGGTTCATTCAATTGAATAACTCTACGCCGGGTTCATCCGTTCAAAAAATGACAAAGTGTATTGATGTTACACCTTCTAATGCTTTATTCCAGTTTGCATTTATCAGCGTATTACAAACCGGTCACTGTTGCTGTGATAACGGTTCATTCCGATTGAGAGTATTGACAGGTGGTCTCGGTTCAACCTGTAGTTTGACTCCATCTTCAGCGTTTACCCAAACCAGTTGTCCTTCATTCACAGCCGCATCTAATTCAGGTGGAAGTTGTGCTTCTGCTCCCGGTGGGAATAATGCAGTTTGTACATCAACAGGTAACACAACAACTTATTTGCCCGCTGCTGCTATAGGATGGGCTTATAATAAATGGAAGCAAGTAACTTTAGATCTGACAGCTTTCATTAATCAGGCAGTTCGTCTTGAGGTGTTAGCAATGGATTGTCCTTATACAGGCCACGCGGGTTATTGTTATTTTGATGCACAATGTTCTCCAATGGATGTTTGCGGTAACGCGAATTGTTATCCTGCAGGAACACCAAGTATCAACGTTCCAACTTGCGGTGCAGGTTCAACAGCAACTATTACAGCGCCTAATGTTACGGGTGGTTATACATGGACACCTCCTTTACCTTGTTCTCCCGGGACTTGTTTCACTGTAACCGGAGTCGGTCTTCCGAATCAGCAAATTGTTACAAATGTTTCCGGCCATTTTACGTTAACTATGAATCCTCCGGGATCTTGTTCTCCGATCGTTCGTGATATTAATGTAATTATCGCTCCGGCGCCAAACTTAGCTATCACGTCTAATACAATGTATAGTTGTACCCAGAATACTTTGAATGGGGTCTCACTGCAAATGAGCAGCGGAACAGCAACGAATAATTTATCAACGCCATTCTATACTGTATCTTTTTCTCCGACGCAGCCAACAGGAACAGTTGGGGTCGCATCGAATACAGGAACGTATACCGGACTTTCAGTTGGTGTAAATACAATTACGATCGTTGATAGCGTAGGATGCCTGGCAACACAGATCATCACTGTGACACCTGCCCCACAGCAACCAACCTTAACGATAAATGCGAGTAACCTGACAGTAGGCTGTGCACCTCCTACAGTAACGATAGGAGTTGTTAACAG
>CALMVZ010000028.1 GCA_937873155.1 uncultured Bacteroidota bacterium
CTCTCCCCGCATACAACAGCCACATTTTCAGGCGTCTTCTTAACCTGCGATTCAAACAACTCTACTATCGTCTTATCTTTTGGATATGCTACTGCTGTATCGTTGAAGTTATATAACAACTGCTGTTTCTCCTGTTCCAGTAAATAATCTACCTGTGATATCTTCTCTTCAGGATGGTCTATTAATATTTTGAGCAATTGTTGGTAATGTCGGATAAGCGGCCTTATTATCTCCGACTCGTAAACATCGCTATTATACACTAAATGCATTGATAGATATTCATCAGTCTCGCGGAAAGAAATATCTATATCAAACTTGGAGGGACTGTAACCCAGGTTTGTGACTTGAGCCAGATCTTCCTGCTTAAATACTATACTATCAGAACCAACCTCTGTTATTCTCTCGGAGTTGTTCTGTAGTACTATCATTATATCAAACACCGGGCTCCGGCTGATATCTCTTTTAAGATCCAGATTCTCAACCAATTTGTCGAATGGATACATTTGATGGCTGTAACCCTTAAGTGTATTTTCTTTAACTCGATCATAAAAAGTATTAAAGTTCTCCTGGGGATCTACATCATTTCTTAAAGCAAGGGTGTTAACGTAAAAACCTATTTGATCTTCAAGGTCGGAATGATCTCTTCCCGCTACAGGAGTACCAATGATAATATCGGTTTGTGATGTATAACGATATATTAAAACATTCCATACCGCAAGCAAACTCATGAACAGGCTTCCGCCATTTTCTTTTGAAAAATACCTTAACGAATTAGTTACTTCTGGACTTATATAGGTACTCAGCGCTTGACCTTTACTCGTTTTTATCATCGGACGACATTTTGATCCCGGAAGATCAAGAACTGGTAATTCCCCACTCAAATTATTTAACCAATATTCCCGGTGAGCCTTATAGCTTTCTTCATTCAGCTGATTTAGCTGCCAGGAAGAATAATCCCTGTACTGGATACGTAATGGCTTTAACCCAGGTTCTGTTCCGGATCTATAAGCTTCATAATAGGCAAACACATCCTTACTCAGCACCTCCATCGACCATCCATCGCTGATGATGTGATGCATGCTATAATAAAATACATATTCCTCATCTTCTATTTGCAATAAAGTTGCTCTCAACAGAGGACCTCTTTCTAAATCAAATATTTTACCAGAATCGAACGCTATATATTCCTTTACTTTCTCTTTTTTATTAGTTTCTTTTCTTAAATCTTTATAATCTATCTTAAAGCCTAGTTCCTCTTTACTTAATATCCATTGCCTCACCTCTCCTTTTTCATTTTCCTTAAACACTGTCCTTAATGACTCATGGCGTTCAATAGTAGAATTCATCGCCTTATTAAAACATTCTACATTTATATAATAATTAAATCCGATACTCCCCGGCATGTTATAAGCTACTGAACCACCTTCAAACTGGCTCAATATCCATAATCTTCTTTGAGCATCAGAGATAGAGTAACTTTGCTGCTCCTCTATTTTCTTGATTTGAACAAATTCCGTCTTCACAACTGACTCAATCAGTCCTACATGTGATTCAACCGTGGTGTGAGCAAACAGTTCTTTTAGGGACAGCTTTGCAGAAAATCCTTTTTGGTACTCGTTGCTTAATCTTACAGCCTTTAAACTATGACCGCCAAGTGCAAAAAAATCATCCTTTACACCTATCTTGTCTCTTTGCAATACTTCCTGCCAGATCCTTACAAGCTTCTCTTCTGTTTCGTTTCTTGGAGCTACATATTCCACACCGCTTGAAAGACCAAGAGCTTGCGGATCAGGCAAAGCCTTCTTATTTATTTTTCCATTAGCCATTAGTGGCATAGCTTCCATCTGCAAATAATAAGCAGGAAGCATATATTCAGGAAGGTATGCCTTTAAATAATTTCTTAATTCTGAAATGTTTTTCTCTTCTTTTGCGACTATATAGGCCACCAACTCTTTCTCCTGCTGATCATTTACTTTGGCAAGGACAACGGCTTCAGTTATGTGTGAATGGTTTAACAGAATATGTTCAATCTCTCCCAGCTCTATCCTATAACCTCTAACCTTTACCTGGTTGTCTCTCCTCCCTATAAATTCTATGCTACCATCAGTAAGCCATTTGCCAAGGTCACCTGTTCTATATAAACGTTCTCCCTTATTGAATGGATTTCGAATGAATTTTTCTGCTGTAAGCTCCTGCTGATTCAAATAGCCGTGGGAAACACAAATACCGGCTGTACATATTTCTCCAACAACTCCAACGGGACAAAGTGATTGATTTTTATCAAGAATATAAATCGCCGTGTTTTGAATAGGTGTTCCAATTAACCGGTGATTCCATATTTCGTTAGCCGAGATCCTATATGTAGTTGTCACATCAGAACATTCTGTCTGTCCGTAGGTGTTAAAAATTTCAATATCAGGATTCAGGTTTAGGATATTCTCAATGAGTTCCTTTTTTAACTGCTCTCCGGTCAAAATCAATTTTTTAATGCCTTTTAATTCTACTTTTTTATTTAGAGAGAACAAGTTGCTGACTTGAGAAGGAATAACTTCCAAGATCTTTACTCCGTATTGACTGCATTTAAACAATAAGGCAGAAATATCCTGAAGTTCATCGGATGAAGGTAGAATCACTTTTCCCCCTGATATGAGTGGCGCCCATAATTGCCAGATACCACCAACAAAGTGCATTTTTGATGCGTGAATCAAAACGGTTTCAAAGTTTAACCCAAGAAGTTTGATTTTACTATCCAAATGATTCACTATGCCTTTATTTTCAATCATTACACCTTTTGGATTACCGGCAGATCCGGATGTATATATAATATAGGCTAAATCATTTTCGTTTGGGTAAATTTCTAAATTATCACTTGAATAAATTTTCTCGACATCTCTAAAATCCTTCATTATTGAACTGTCGATAACCATTTTAAGGTTTGGCAAAACAGCTGCTAACCGGTCTGATGGTAAATCAGAGCTAATTGGGGTGCAACATCCTAAGGCTTTCTGAATTCCCAATAAAATTATAACGTAATCCAGTGTCCTATCGACGTTCACTCCAACCAGATGACCACCACAAATCTTATGTTGTTTATTTAAATAATTTGCCAAGCGATTGGATTGACTATTTAATTCCCGGTAAGTAAGTTCTTGCTTTTCAAATATAACCGCAACCTCCTCCGGAGTTCTTGCTGCCTGTTTCTCAAATAGCTCTACAATAGTCATATTTTCAAGATAGCCGGCTCTAGTTGCATTAAATTTAAATAATAGCTGGTGCTTTTCTTCATCAGATAAGTAATCAATTTCCGATAGCTTTCTTTCAGGATATGTTACCAAGGCGTGCAACAATTGTTTATAGTGCTTTACCAACCCCTGCACCATATCCTTTTCATAAACATCAGAATTATAAACCACATTCAAAGCAAGATGATCTTCTACCTCCTGGATTTCAATTTCCATGTCGAATTTTGATCCGCTAAATCCAAGATCAATTATCTGGTCTGATTTTTCTTTCTCTAACTTTGATGCCTTTGTTTTTTCCGAATTATTTTGAAGTATCAGCATAATATCAAATACCGGACTTCTACTTGGATCTCTTTGAATATCCAATTCCTCTACCAGCCTGTCAAAAGGATACATCTGATGTTTATATGCTTTTAAGGTATTTTCTTTTACAGACCCGTAAAATGTATTAAAGCTCTCCTCAGGGTTTATTTCATTTCTTAAAGCGAGTGTATTTACATAAAGACCAATCTGATCTTCTAAATCCGCATGTTCTCTTCCTGCAATAGGAGTACCTGTTATTACATCAGTTTGTGAAGTATAACGATACATTAAAACGTTCCAGGTGGCAAGTAAACTCATGAACAAACTCCCATTATGTTCGTGAGAATATTGTTTTAACTTATTGGCTGTTTCTGAATGTATATAAGTACTTAAACCACATCCGTTATAGGTTTTCAATTTTGGCCGTTGCTTTGAACCAGGAAGATCTATTACCGGCAATTCTCCTTTCAGACTATTTAACCAATAGTTTTTATGTTCAAGATGAGATATTCTTTCCAGCTGATTTAGCTGCCAGGATGAATAATCCTTGTACTGAATACGCAGAGGTTTTAATTGCGGTTCTTTATTTTTTTTGTAGGCTTCGTAAAAAGCAAACACATCTCTGCTCAACACTTCCACTGACCAGCCATCGCTGATAATGTGATGCATGTTAAAATAAAAAACATACTCATCATCACTCATCTGAAGCAAATTCGCTCTTAGCAAAGGGCCATTCTCAAGATCAAAAGCTTGATAAGAATTTTTTGCAATAAATTCATTTGCTTCCTTTTCTTTATTTGCTTCGCGTCTAAAATCTTTATATCCAATCTTAAAACCCAGTTCGTCCTTACTCAATATCCACTGTCTAACGTCACCATTTTCATCTTTTTTGAATACCGTTCTTAATATCTCATGACGATCTATAGTGGAATCTATAGCTCTTTTAAAACATTCAATATCTATATCCTTATTTAAATATATCTTCCCTGGTGTATTATAAGCTGCTGAACCACCTTCGAATTGGCTTAAAATCCATAGGCGGCGATGAGCATTGGAGATAGGATAAGATTTCTTCTTTGGTGCAAGGGGAATACTTTCGTATTGAGTTTTATGTATAGCGGCTAAATCATTTTTGATAAGATATGCCGTTATCTCATCTTTTTTTATTCTGATAGTATCTAAAATTTCTGGATCAACCCTGCCTCCATCTGAGTAAACCTTTAGTTTCCCGTCAACAACATCAATTAAAAGTCCAGCATTCCCTATTTTTTGAAGGAGATCTTTCATAATTCAATTTCTTTTATTTCTTTAATTTTTGATCTGATACTTTTTTGATTTACTGTAAAATCAATAATACCAGATAAATCCTCTATTGTAGAAGTGGTAAACAAACTGGCGATTGTTATTCCTGACTTAAATTCATGATTAACTTTAGATATAACTTTTGCGGCTTTCAAACTATGTCCTCCCAATGCAAAAAAATCATCCTTTACTCCTATCTTATCTCTTTGCAATACTTCCTGCCATATCTTTACCAGCTTCTCTTCTGTCTCATTGCGTGGAGCTACATATTCCACTCCGCTCTTTATACCAAGGCCCTCAGG
>CALMVZ010000029.1 GCA_937873155.1 uncultured Bacteroidota bacterium
TTGGGTAGAAGGAATTCAAGACACTCAATTAGTATTAATCAAATAAAAAAATTTGCCTAATTATGTTAGTAAATACTCACTTATTAAAATTGAAATTAGTATTGGTTCTCTCCATTCTAATTTTCACAACCAATTCTGAGGCTCAAAATTGGTCACTGAAGCAATGTATTGATACAGCATTAGTGCATAATAAAACGTTGAAAATAGCACAAGGCGATATTGAGATTGCCAATGAGAGGAACAAGGAAGCAAAAGGTGGTTTAGTGCCAAAATTGTATGGCAATGTTGACTATCGGTATTACACCGATCTTCCGTATCAGTTACTTCCTGCATCTGTTTTTGGTGGACCAGCAGGCGTTTACAAAGAGGCTCAATTTGGTGTCCCTCATAATTTAAATGCAAACCTAACTCTTGATGTGCCTTTGTACAATCCTCAAACTATTGGAGCAATTACTGTTTCAAAAAGAGCAAAAGAATTAAATCAAATACAGTTTCAACAAACGGAGGAGCAAGTGGTATTTGATGTTTCTAATTTGTATTACAATGCACAGTTAGTATCAAATCAGATTGTGTTTATCAAAAATGGTTTAAGTAATAGCGAAAAACTACTTAGCAATATTCAATTGCTTTACTCACAACAAATGGCAAAGGGTACAGATGTAGATAAAATTAAACTTCAGCAAAGTCAGCTAAATACACAGTTAAGTAAGGCTAATGCACAGTACCAACAAATCATAAATCTATTAAAGCTTCAGTTGGGCATAACACCATCCCGACCAATTACAATTGAAGAAACATTTAGCACATCATCAGAAGTGGTAAAGTATACAACCAAACCAACTTCTGATATATTATTATTTAACACAAAAGAACTGCTCTTGAAATCTGAATTAAAAACATTAAAACTATCACATTTACCTTCTTTCTCACTTTATGGCACTTATGGAACTACCGGATTTGGAAACTATAGTGGTACAAATGATTTCTTTAAAACGTACCTTATTGGATTTGCCGGAGTAAAAATGTCGTGGATGATATTCTCTGGTACTACTTTAGAATATAAGGTTTTTCAAAAGAGAGAAGAGATCAAGCAAAATACAACTCGATTAGAATTATTAAATGATAAACAAAACGTTCAGATAGAAAATGCACAAATGCAATATGAAGTAGCAAGTTCTAATCTATTAAATGCCAAATCACAATTGGCATTGGCAGAAACAATCTATTCTAAAACACTTATTCAGCAAAAGGAGGGTGTTGCCTCATTAACAGATGTTTTACTTTCAGATAATACCCAAAAGGAAGCACAACAAAATTATTTGTCGGCATTAGTGGATGTGATGAAGGCAGACTTAGAACTAAAAAAAGTATCAGGAAATATTTTAAACACGAAATAAATTAATAATTAAAAATAACAGATAATGAAAAAGGTTTTATACATCATCATACCATTGGCATTAATTGCAATTGTAGTCATAAAATTAAAAAGCAATAAAGAAATCGTAAAAGATAAAGTTTATCAATACGATAAAGAGCAAGCTATCCATGTTCAGGTAGATACAATCAAATCGGAATTAATAGGAGCTGAATACGCTTATTCAGGAACATTTGAACCTAATAAAGAAACTAAGATTAGTGCTGAGATACAAGGCAAGATAAATGATGTTTTAGTTGATGTTGGAACTTTTGTAACAAAAGGACAATCGTTAATTCAGTTAGATAATTCACTATTGAAATTGCAATTACAATCAGCGGAGGTTCAAGTTGAAGGATTAGAAGCGGATGTAAAACGATTTACTGTTTTAGCGCATGAAGATGCTGTACAAGGGGTTCAATTAGAAAAAGCAGAGTTAGGTTTAAAATCTGCAAAAGTTCAAAGAGCAACTTTGCTTGAACAAATTAATAAAACAACCATCAAAGCACCGTTTAATGGAGTGGTTACTGCTAAACTTACTGAAGAGGGAGCATTTGCCGCACCGGGTGTGCCGTTGCTTCAAATTACAGATATTTCAATTTTAAAATTTACAGTAAATATATCTGAAAATGATTTGAATTTATTTCAATTAAATCAAACCTTCTCAATTAATGCAGATGCCTATTCGGATGTGCTATTGTCGGGTAAAGCAACAATGATAGGCAGTAAAGCCAATATAGGCAGTAGTTTTCCAGTTCAGTTTATCGTAAACAACACCTCCGATTTAAAAATCAAATCGGGAATGTTTGGTAAAGTAAATTTGAAAAGTGAAAATCAAAAAACGGGAATCATTATACCGGCTTCTGCTATTGTTGGATCGTCAAATCAACCTCAAGTATATAAAGTAAAGAATGGAAAGTCTGTTTTGCATAACATAACTATTGCACAAAAAATAAAAAACAAAACTGTTGTGGCAAAGGGATTAGAAGAAGGAGATGTGATTGTAACAAATGGATTTATTAATCTATTTGACAATGCGAATGTAACTGTTAAATAAAACATTAGAATTATGAATATTACAGAAATATCAATAAAACGTCCATCGCTGATAATTGTACTTTTCAGTGTACTTACCTTATTGGGAGTTATAGGATATAAAAATTTGAGTTATGAATTGATGCCTGACTTTAATCAACCTGTTGTGGTTATTAAAACTGTGTATCCCGGAGCAGAGCCCAACGAAGTAGAAACTTCGGTGTCACGAAAAATAGAGGATGCTTTATCTAACTTAGAAGGAGTGGATTATTTGGTAACTAAATCTTTACCAAACGCATCTATCATCATTGCCAACCTGAAATATGGAACTGATTTGGATAAAACCATGCAAGATGCTCAACGCTACATTGACAATATTCGCAAAGATTTACCGCAGGATATTTTAAGTCCTATAATGAGTAAGGTTTCTCCAAATGATTTACCGATCATGTCCATTAGCGCAACCAGTAATTTGCCTGCAACTGAGTTCTATCAAAAAATGAAAGATGAGTATCTTCCGCAGATTCAACAAATAAAGGGGGTTGCAGAATTGACGATTTTGGGAGGTGAAGAGAGAGAGATACAAGTAAAAGCAAACAGGGATAAACTGAAATTATATAAAATTTCATTGTATCAGGTTGTTGAGGCAATTAATCGTTCAGGCTTAGACTTACCTGCCGGAAAAATACAAACGGATCAGGAAAACAATTCAGTTCGTTTAACAGGTAAATTTGCAACGATTGATGATATAAAAAGTGTTCAGGTCGCTATGCCAATGCCCGGTAGTCCTGTTTATGTGAAAGATGTTGCTCAAGTAGTTGATGGAATAAAGGAAACAACATCTATCAGCAGATACAATGGAAAGGATGGTATTGGAATTCTATTAAAAAAACAAGGCGATGCAAATGCTGTTGATGTTTCAAAAATGGTTCGTGCAAAATTTAAAAGTATCGAAACACAAAACAGTAATTCATCTGTAAAATTCATCATTGCTGATGATAGCACCGACAATACAATTGCAGCGGTTAATTCAGTTGTATTTGATTTGGGTTTAGCGGTTATATTGGTTTCGTTAGTGATGCTTTTGTTTTTACGAAGTTTTAGAAATTCATTAATTGTTATTGTCGCTATTCCTACTTCGTTGGTTACAGCATTTGCAGTTATGTGGCTTTTAGGATACACTTTAAATTTAATGACCTTGCTTGCCATGTCTTTAATTATTGGAATCTTGGTGGATGATGCTACAGTGGTATTGGAAAACATTCAAAGGCATTTAGATATGGGTAAAGAAAAACGTACTGCATCAATGGATGGGCGAATGGAAATTGGATTTTCTGCATTGTCAATCACTTTGGTTGACGTAGTTGTGTTTTTACCGATATTGTTTTTACAAGTATTTGTGGCGGATATGCTAAAGCAATTTTCGGTAGTTGTTGTAACATCTACGCTAACAAGTTTATTGGTAGGCTTTACGCTTACACCTTGGTTAGCTTCAAGAATAGGCAAAAAAGAGGATTTACAACCCACCAACTTCTTCAATCGCTTTTTACTTGGCTTTGAACATAAATTAGAAAAGTTCACCAATTGGTATGGCAAACAATTAGAATGGATACTTAGCCACAAGTTAATTTTTACAGCAATAGTTATTTTACTTTTCGCTGTTACTTTAGGAGTAATGAAGCAAGGCATCATTGGTAAAGAACTTATTTCTACAGGTGATCAGGGTAAATTTCGTATGGCTTTGGAGTTTGACAAATCAACTTCCATTCAGCAAAACAATTTAGTTGCCAAAAAAATTGAAACGTATATTATCAAACAAGCAGATGTGTCTACCGTGTTTAGTAATATAGGTGGTCCGAGTACTGGCATTGGAAGTTTAGGTGTAGGATCAGCGAATAAAACTGAATTTACTATTCAGCTAAAATCTGCTAAAGAACGCAACAAACAGCCTACTGAAGAGTTTATGAAAAAATTGAGGGAAGAATTAAAAGTGAAATTCCCCGGAATAAATTATTCAATGGCTGCTTTAGGATTGATACCCCGTTCAGCCCCTATAGAAATTACTTTAAGCGGAAGCAATTTAGATTTGGTAATGAAAACAGGAAATGAATTAAAATCGGTGATTGAAAAAATACCGGGGTCAGATAATGTTCGTTTATCTGTAGAACAAGGTAGTCCTGAATACAAAATCATTCCTGATAAAGATAAAATGCAGCGTTTAGGATTAACGACAGCTTATGTTGGTATGAATTTAAGAACTGCATTTACTGGAAATGATGATGCAACATTAACAGAAAACGGAACGGAATATCCTGTACGGATTTGGTTTGACGGTTACAGTAGACAAAACTATGAAGATGTACAGCGTCTCTCAATTGTTAATCCAATGGGCTTACCTATTGAAGTATCACAATTTGCAACAGTAGAACGAGATAATTCTCCATCCTTATTGGAAAGAAAAGATCGTCAGCCGGCAGTTACGCTTACCTCCGATGCACTTGGTAGACCTTCGGGAACAGTTGCAGATGACGTAGTCGCCTACCTTAAAAATAACCCATTACCCAATGGAATTCAAATGACTTGGGGCAGCGATATCAAAAGACAAAATGATAGTTTTGGGGCATTGGGTTCTGTTCTATTGATTTCATTCTTATTGATTTATTTAATCATGGTAGCTTTGTATGATAGTTTCGTTTATCCATTTGTGGTATTGTTTTCAATTCCCGTAGCTGCTATTGGTGCATTTTTAGCATTGAATTTATCACTAAACAATCTTAGTTTATTTGCATTGCTTGGGTTAATTATGCTCATGGGATTAGTGGTGAAAAATGCCATATTAATAGTAGACTTTACAAATCAGCTAAAGGCACAAGGCAAGCATTATAAAGAAGCATTAATCATTGCCGGAAAAGGTCGTATGCGTCCAATATTAATGACAACCATAGCCATGATTATCGGGATGCTTCCAATAGCTCTTGGTAAAGGAACAGCAAGTGAATGGAAGAATGGTTTGGCATGGGTAATTATTGGTGGGCTGTTTTCATCCTTGATATTAACTGTTTATTTAGTGCCGATGGTTTATTATTTAGTAGATCGTTTAAAAGAAAAAATTACAAATAGAAAAACGAAGTAAAATGAAACAACTACTCTTATTCGCACTAGTCAGCATATCATTATTGACCTTATCTTCATTTAATAACCAAAAAGGAGAAAATTTTTCTTTAACTGTGGAAGTAAATGGTCTACAAAACTCGAAAGGTATTGTCCAGTTTGCATTATATAATAAGGACGGAACGATTCCCGATGAAGATTACAAAAAGTGTTGTAAGATATTGAAAGAAAAAATACAAAACGGCACTTCTAAAGTAACCTTTAGCAATTTACCTGTGGGAAAATACGCAGTAAATATTCTTCACGATGAAAATGAGAATGGTGAAATAGACAAGGGGTTCATTTTGCCAATCGAAGGGGTTGGGTTTTCGAATTATGTATCAATTGGTTTAACAAACCGCCCTAATTTTTCAAAAGCAAGCTTTGAGTTGAGTAGTGACAAGAAAATAACAGTAAAAGTCATTTACTTTTAAAGATGTATTAAGTCAAAAGTTCGAAAACTTGCCGCTTAGGGTATTCGAGGGAGGCAGTTCATTAATGTTCTAATTGCTTGAAAATCATCTAAAAAGTTCGATAAATCCAACCCGTAGGGTACTAATGAATAAGCTCCTCAATTTTGAGGAGCTTTTTTTTTGATGCGCTGTGTGATGCGCTGAATTGATGCGCTGAATTTTGGGAAATGAGGCTTTTATTCGAATATAAAGCTTGTACCAATACGAAATGAAACGGTGTGTTTTTTACATTGATTAAAAAGCAATTTCTTACTTAAGGAATGTTCTATCAAACTGGGAAAATTTGATACCTTTAAGTACTAATGGACGAGTTTTGGGAAATAATCGGTCAGTCATTCAGAATCTTCATCGGGGGAACTGAATTCCGGGAAGGTGAACATCATCAATTCATAATGTTTGCTTTAGTTTCTGCTTATTGGTCAGTGGCCGTAATTTGCATTGATTTTTCAATATATAGATATAACAAGGGGAAATCCATGCTTGGAATAGCATACAAAAATTGGGCTGTATTAATAACAATTATATCTTGGATTATTTGTTCTGGATTGGTGGCTTTATTAGCGAGTAAACTCGCTATTATAAAGACTTCTCATCAATCGTCTGTCACGTTAGCATTTGCATGGTCAATTATTTTTAAAAATATTGCAAAGAGAGCAATGAGCGATGCGAGGAAAGTTGGTACTCAAACGGTAGAGCAGCCTGGTGCTGAGGAAGGGGAAGAATCGTTATGAAATTTTCAAGATTATTAGGCTTTAGGGATTTTCTTAAACTTAGAGAAATTATAGATAAAATAAGGGAGAGTTCTTATTTTAATCCACAAATTGGAGAGGTCTTGGAAAATGATAATGGGTTTCTCATTTTTGAATCAGTTAAGCAAAAAATGTGGTTGATTATTTCAAATAAATATTTGTACGGAATTATAGACGATATACAGAGCGATAAAACAAGTGTTTCTTTTAGAATTAGTTTAAATGAACTTTATAACGAGACTTTAGACGTTTCGAATCAACATTTGCTCACTGATTTGGACAATTTTCAGAGTAGAAAGATTAATGTTACCATTGATCCAGAGGGTATATGGGGGAATTATAATAAAATTTGGTTTGCTAATAAAAAGGAACCTTATTATTATTCTGTTGATCTTTTCCCGAGTAAGCTCAGCTTAATTAATATGATTGAATCATATGTCACTCGAGCATTAACAAGCAAAACCCGGCGTAATAATTAATAACTGAGGACTTTTATTTTTCGGCTAAAGCAAATGCAATGGAAGTATTAGAAGAATGGGAAATACTTATTTGAATATTGTGAATATCTAATCTCTGAGCAATTTTTTTCAAGCGTCCAGTCAGCTTTACTTTTGGTGCCCCAGACTTTTCTTTTAAGATTTGTATTTCATTCAAAGAAATTCCATCTTCCATCACTATACCCAAGGCCTTTAATACTGCTTCTTTTGCTGCGAATCTACCAGATAGAAATCTAATCTTTTGTTTTGGATTGATTTTGCTTAGTTCCTTTTGTGTGAATATCCGAACTAGATTTTTGGTGTTTTTATCCCAGCCAAGTTTTAAAGTCAACTCATGCTCAACAATATCGCATCCAATACCAACAATCATACTTTTTCAAATTCTGCCTTTCGATCTAACATATCAAAATGTACCCTTCCTCCGTTATTTCTCGTCAATTCTCTAAACAATCCATAACCAGTTAATATCGCATTCTCCCAGTCTTTTTTCGTTCTCTGGTTTACTTCAAACTGGCTCGTCATTTCTTTAATTTGATTGAGTAGTGCCGCACTAATCCTAGTGTCCTTCTCAAAGTAGTTTTTCTTTTTAGCCTTATTAAATATCATTAAGGAAATTGCTTCTTCTGTAATAGTTGCTCTCGCACCATCTTCAATTTCATCAGTTACGGGATCACTCTTTCTTTTTCTTTTCAACATCGCTCTGGTACACGGTGACCATCCCAAAAAAGTCGCGAATGTATAGTGGAAAATGTCGTGGAATCTATATTCGTCATTCTCTTTCGAGTTATTATCAATAACGTCACCAACTTGCATACCGTTCATTGATACGCGAGTTTTTACTTTTGACCCAACATTCACGGTGTCGAAATTCACTGTGAATTTTCGTGGCAGTTGTTCCATCTCACCAAAATTCGTATCAAAAAATTTTTCCTTTCTCATTTGCTTTTTCCTTTCTTTATTGATGTTTGCAATTCTAATTCCTTTTTCTTTAAAGTGTCAATTTCGATCATTAAGTTCTTCTTTTCTATCATTCTGGCATTCACAACGGAATCAACGCAAAATTGCTTTTTAATCAATCGTATTTCTTCTTTCTTCAATTCAAGTCCCTTTTCATATCCCTTGTCCAAAGCCGCGAAATCAAATCCCAGTTTTATTATCAATGCAATCACCATTCCAAGCGCTGTTACTGCAATATAATTGTTTGCTTTTTGATCCCGTTCAGCAACGTTAAATTTTCCTTTATTTGCTTCATCAAGCGAATTAATCTTCGCCTCAAGAGAAGTATAATTTGAATTAATTTTATTCAACAGAACGCTTGGCGATGACAATTCCCCTGCAATTAAAGCGTCAATATATTTTACTGGGATTGAATCTTGATTCTTGTGATCATGACTTCCATTCTCGTAACTGGTTTTTTCATCTTCTGTCAACTCCAAATCAGAAAACCAAATCGGAAAACAAGCTTCACCCTTTACGAGAGAAATAGGGCTTGCGCCTGCATTGTAAACCGAAAAAACAAGCTTACCTTTAAAACCTGGGTCAACGTGAAACCCCGAAACGTTTATTAGACCCTTTAGTTTAATTCCAGCCTTGATCGAGATAAAGGCGATTTTATTAGCTGGAATTTGTACCGTTTCGAGAGTAAGCAACAATGCGAATTGTCCAGGGTTGATAGTAATTTGCTCTTTGGCTGTAAGAACTTGCTTCTTTTTATCCTTTGAATCAGTAATGAAAACTTCATCACCTAATGACAATTCATAGGCTCCGCACACAACGCGATTAGGATCACCATTTTTGATGATTCCTTCCTTTGTTATTAATTCCCTTACTTTTTCTGTGCCTAAAAATGCCATAATTCTATACCAAAGATATTATTGAAAATGAACTAATTATCCATTATGAGCCTTTATTTTCCCACTACTTTTTCACACCCTCCAGTGCCTTAGTTTTATTGGGTTTTACCTTGCTAACCACTGGTTTATCGCTGTATATTTTATTGTTAATACCCCATTTCGGAGGAAAAAACAAGTCAATTTCTTTCAGATTTGCCCTGAACATCTGTTTTATCTTCGTTCTTTCGCTGATTCCTTTTATCTGAGGATGTTTTACCCTTGAGTACTTATCAACTTCGCAGAAAATATTTTGACAATCGATTAATTGAAGACGTCTTCCAAAAAGATTTTGAAAATTGATACCAAGCCTTTCAAATTCTTGCTCTTGTCTATCGGTCATTAATTTTATGATCTCAACAAGATTCAATCCTCCAAGATCAGAAAAGCATTTACTGATACCACCTTTCGCTCCAGGACCGGGAACAACAAACTCGGATTCAGAAAAATTAATTACTTCCGAATAATTCAGATCAATTAGAAGTTGATATGCTAAAAAATCTCCAAGCCCAGGTAGTGCCTTGATAAGTTCAAACGCATCCTGCATCCTTCTAACAGACATCAACTGATCAGGAAGCTCATCCGTCATAATCTTTTCAATTAGCTTTAAATGATTTGCGTGTTTACGTTCATAACCCATTGAAATTACTGACGGCATAATGTAAGCCGCAGAGTAAATTCTCTGTCCGCTTGAAATTGTTCGATCAAGTATCTTATCAAACTTTTTGAAATCATATTCTTCCCAAGTCAGAGTTCCGAAATTTTTCGTTAACAATTCCCACGTTTCAATTTTATTGAAAAGTTTGAAAAGGAAAATTCTAAATACAACTTCTTCTGGAGTGTTTGGAAGATCACTGTTATAGATTACATTCTTTATTAGATACTGACTAACCCTATCTGTTGAACGATATACATTTGTGAACTTATATTTACCAATAATAGGATCATTCGTCCAAGGATATTTTTCGCCATGAATTCGTTTGAAAAAAACGCTTTGTCTTTCCGCTGCAAATCTCCAATACGAGTCGAAAACCTCCGTTGTTTTAACCGGGGAAAGTCTTGAAAATGTATTTAAAGTAGCTTTTTTTACCGTCTTTGATTTTGCCTTCTTAGTCACAATAATAAATTTAGTTCTCATTAATTTTTTTTAGAATTTTCTTTGCATTCTCTTTTGGAACTTCCAACTTTTCAACGCCAACATGACAAATAAATCGCTCTAACTCTATGTTTGCTTCCTTTGCGATAAATTTTCCCAAATTGATTAGCCCTAACCAATTACCGTAACCTCTTTGGTAGAGATATTGTACGGCGTAAAAACTGTTTAAAACAAGGCCTCCGTCTTCAGATACGTAGCATGTAACATGTTGAAGGCATGGGAATCCTTGGAACATGCCGTTGGTATGATCTACGCGAGGATCAAAAATCGAGGCTTGAAGTTTAGAACGCCTTTTTATGTTTTTAGATTTCAAAGAGGAAATGATGACCTCTAACTGATTTATTTTCCCTTCATTTCCTTCGTATGCCATCATTCTCTCAAAGTAGGTTCCTTTACGATTGCTCGAATCAATTTTTTTTAGCCTCTCTAAATTACTAGTATAAAGTTTGTATAACGTCTGTCTATCACCTTTCGCTAATTTATAAAGTGAATCTGGAAAGATGGTTTCCGAGACCGTTTGAACAGAACCTTTTCCGCTTTTCAATAAGCTTTGATCCAATATTTCTCTCGCATTTTCATCTTCATCAAAACCTGTAAGCGTTAAGACAAGTGGTGTGATTTCACTCCCGGAAGAATCAATAATGCGCTGAACAGCAAGTGCCCAAGCTCGTGATAAATTAGTTTCTTCTATGACAAATGGTGAACTCATATAGTTATTTCATTAAGATTTTCAAGATGACGGTACTCCGCAAAACCGACGTAATTTGAATTTTGAATGCGGACAAAATACGCAGTATAATTGTTAAACACGCGAACAATTCCAGGTTCCTTCGCAATAAAACAATCTCCAGCCGAAGTAGATTTAAAAAATGCAAGACGCTCACCTTCCACAACTGACCCTTCTGGAAAGAACACAAAGTTGGTGACTTCCAAATCTACTACAGGCGAGATACTTGATTGGTCAAAAATTTTGAAGTGCGAATTTGAAGTTCCTTTACCAAGAATGGTTTCCAAAATTTTAGCAGGCGTTTGTCTTTGTAAGCTTCTAACCTGCGTCTCTCCGATCAAATTGTTTTTCAGACAGTGAATTATTAACGACTGATAACCTGTTCCAAAAACAGATGAAACAATATAAAACTGTTCCGCAGAAGCTGTTTTAATGTTCCAATCCCTTTTGGCGAACTCGGCCAAAATACCGGCGACTGGCATTAATAGTGCGCCTGAAAAAGAATCTACAAGAAATTCATCTTTATCGTACCCTTTTGATTCCCCCTCTGCGAGCATATCTATTTTGTCTCCGTGTTCAAAAATGTGATGTCCGAATTCATGTCCGCAGGTAAAGGCTCTTCTTCCGAAAGGTCTTTGATTTGATATTAGTATTCGTGGAGAAGAACTGTCTTTCTGACAGAAGTACATTCCTTCCATATTCACATCGACAAATTGAACCGTGATTCCAATTTTGTAACATAGATCGTAAATGTTTAAGGACTGATAAATGTCAAAACCGTTTTTCTTTCGGACTTCCGCCGCTTTGCGTGTTGCTTCCATCACTACTGGATTCATCATTAGTTGTTTTTCTTAGGGAATAATTTAATGATTTCTAAAACCTTGTCACGATCTTCTTTACTGAGTTTGCTTAACTCTCGGGCTGCAAACTTGTAATCTTCTTCTTTCTCTTCATGTAACAGCCAGGCTGTATCTACTTTATACAATTCAGCAAATTGAAGCAGTTCATCAGCACTCACTTTTCGTCTTCCACTTTCTATTTCTGAAATCGTGGGCCGTAAAATGTTTAATTTGTCTGCGGTCTGTGCCTGAGAAAGTCCTGCAAGCGTTCTTGCTTGCTTTAATCTTGCTGCGATTTTTTCACGGTCTGTGTTTAAGTTATTTTCCATATTCTGCGAGTTTAATAAGTTTCTTGGCCGCTTCTTTTATTGTCAATTGTTTATTTGTACTTTTATCGTGAAAAATGTAAACGTTGTGGGGTATTGTTACTCCCAGATTGATTTCAAGGGTTGACATGATAGTCAGTAAGACTTGGCTTGCAAATCCAACATTGCCGGGACTACAAGTTGCGTTAACTGTTGCGCCGATCTTTAGGTTCTTGTTAAGGTCCTCCACCGCGTTAACAATTTCGGCTTCGACCGTCTGCTGTGTTAATGTTACCATTCGATGTAATTTCTTACAAATTTGGTAAGAAAATCTTACATATCAAAATATAAATCATTTATTTTGATTAATTAATTGAATGTCAGATGATTAATTTTAAGTAGTTTTTTTAGAATTGAAGTCTTTTAACCACAATCCCCAAAAATATTCAAATTTCCAAGTCCGGCCATTAGTACCGAATCCGCCAGATAGTGCTTTTTAATAACCGCATCATCCGAATGACCGGTAAACAATTTGGCTTTATCGCCGAGAACCATTGTGATTGCGGTGATGTATGTTTTTCGCAGGTCTTTGTATTCTATTTTTCGAGGAGAAACCTGCTTTACATAGTGAGTAAATGAACGGGAAATCACATCCTGAATATAATTCAAATTAGAACCTTCCGGAAAAGGAATGATGTATTTGTCTGTTCCCTGATGAGTTAAATAACCACATTCTAGAAGTAAATCATTTAAAGATGACGTAATAGGTACGTATTTTACATATTTGTTGATCTGTGCCTGATCTTCTCCGGTTTGAATACGCCAAACTTTTAAATTGATTAATTTGAAGGCCGTGACACCTTTTTTCAGTTCACAAATATTATTGAACTTTAACGTTACTACTTCTTCAGCGCGTAAGCCTGTTTCCAACGCTAGACGAAAAGCAATAGGGAGCCATGGGTGATAATGATTCGTTGGTTTTCCATTAGGCAGAACTGCTTTCCCATTCTCAAATGTAATGGCATTTAGTAAAGCCAGGAATTCAGCTTGAGTAATTGCTGTTTTTTCTTTTTGGGGAGCAATCGTCAAACGCATTTTAAAGAAAGGGTTTTTAATATCGCAATCTTTTATCTGAATGCACCAGTTAAAAAAGGCTTTCATTATCGCGCAGTGTTTGTTGTAAGATGAAAGCTTTAAGTCTGAAATTATATAATTACAAAATATACCAACTTCGTCCTGACCGATGGAACCAAGATCTAATATTTCTAAATTGTAATTGTTTTTTTTAAGGGATGAGCAAAATCTCTCAACCACACGTTCGGTTTCTTTAATATGATCACGGCTTAACTTGCGCATAAGATGAAATGGCGTGTTTACCCCGGAAATAAAATCAAGGTATTGAGCGATGTAATCTACCAGCAGGAATTTTGGCGGATAAATTTGAAGCGGGGAAATTATCTTCGGTGCTTCAATGATCTGTATATTGTTTTGAACTAGTACTGGTGCTTGAGCCTGTTCGTAAAAATCACTTTGCAAAACAACAGCGTTTTCAGACCTGGAAGTGGAAAAATTGTTGGATAATAGTTCCTGTTTAAATTTTGCAAGTTCTACCAGAGCGGCATCGAACGTAGCTGCATTTATTAAGCGGGTACGCTTACGGCAACTTGTGCCGGGAACGTGTATCGCTAATTTGAATTTATGCTTATCCTTATTTTGACAGGTTGAAATGCTCTTGCCCTTCATCAGACAGGTATCTGTAACTTCCGACCTGCATTTTAAGCAGTGTACCCGAATACCACAACCTTTAAATATTGTTGGCACCCTTTTCATTTTCATCGGATTTGAATTTGCTTAAGAAATTTTGAGCCGCTTCACTATGTGGTTTACCTTTTTGGCTCCCAGGACCCGGACTTTTTAAATCATCAGTGGGACGGTGTCCCTTAGTAAAGTCCTTATGATTGTCAATCCCCAGACTTTTTGCGACCAGGCTATTGAAGGCTATACGGTCGGCGTACTTTTTCTTTCCGAACTGCTTTACAGGAATATTGTTTTTATGACACCAATTCAGGGCGGAAGCTTCACTCTTGTAGCCAAGAAAATTCATCAACTCCTCGATCTCGATCAAATTCTCCATTTTTGTTAAAATTTCATGTTTTTAGAAACCTTCCCAGAAGCCCAGTATAATCGGGGCTTCCAGGGCACGATAAGCTCGTGTTTAGGTAAGGCCCTACTAAGGTAGTAATAATCTATCATAAAATAGGTGTATATGCCTATTAAATTTTTGTTAAAAAATGTACATCTTTGAGGTTAATGGAAAAGAAGCATAAAAAGCTAAATAGGACGGAAACCAAACATTTGAGGTTGATGGGTGAGAAAATCAGGGTTTTAAGGTTAGGAAAAAAGCTGACCCAGGCCGAGCTAGCAGTAGAATGCGAGCTTGACAAACAAACGATATTCAGAATAGAGAAGGGGGAGATCAACATGACCCTAAGTACACTTTTTCGCCTGGCCGATGCACTGGATGTTGTAGCTACAGATCTTTTAATAAGCACTGTTTAAAGGCGAGGTTATCCTTATTCGTCGGTGATCCCAAGCGCCTTTCTGTAATCGAAATACTCATTTCCAAAATTTTGGATGGCCCAATGTAAGCGTTTTGCGGGTACTTCATTTGTGGCCCATAAATGTATGATCCTATCACAAATAACCCATTTTTTAAAAGTTTCCATGGAGCCCTTGGTAGACGTGGCTTCCAGAGCATGTAACTCTCGTTCTACCCATGTAAGAAAAATTTCACGGTTCAACGAACGAATAGTATCCAAAAATTCGAGGGGGTACTCCGGTAACAGTACCTCTTTTACTGTCTTAGTTGCGTTGGGTGGATGGGCCTCGGTAAGGATTATCTCCATAAGACCAACCTCAGGCAAATCATAGTAAAGTGTGATACGTATTCTTTCAAGAAGGTCACCGGTGCAAATGGTGATGGAGTAACTGAGATCCTTTGAAAGTTGTGATCGATCAAACCAGCAGCGCCTTGTTCTTTTCTTTACGTTAGGGAATAGATGAACAAATTCTACTTGTCCTGTTAGCTCGCTGTTCTCAGTTAGATCAACATCTAAAAGAGTGAATCTTAAATTCAAGAATTGGGGATTAGAAAATTTAGGATCCTTGTGTTTTACGTTAATACAAGTATGGTATTTATTACCTTCTAATATTACAATGTCTGATATATGCATTTTTAAAGTAAAGGTAACTATTTTGTTCAATCGACAACATATATGTTGTCATATAATTTCTACCTTTACTTCATGGAGAAGCACACTTTTAACAAAAAACTGGCTAAGCGAATCAAAGCAGCTCGTGAAGAAAAAGAATTATCTCAGGGGCAACTCGGGAAACTTTGCGGTAAACAGAAGCAGGCGATTCAACGCTTGGAGCAAGGTCTGGTCGTCCCATCGGCATACTTCGTGTACCAGATCGCCGTAGCATTGCGGGTTTCGGTTGCGAAATTGATCGAAGGCTGAGAAAAATTCAACGCTTACAAGCGCTTAAAATTTTGAATCAGCGCTTATGAGCGCTGACAATTTCTTATAAGCGCTGAAAAGCGGCGCGTACAGCCGGGCCGGCATCGATAGTGTAGCACGAATACGAGTATTGGCTGCGTTGATTTTTTTCGAGGCCCGCCAAGCGTAGAGTTCCGATTAAATTCTTCGGAGAATAATTTTATTTTCCTCCGTAAAAATGCGGTAGTTATTGGGAAATTGCGGACAGAAAAAGCCGGAGCATTACGCAGCAACCCGCATTTATCCGCAGAATTCAGAACCTCTCCGGAGAGGTTGTTCGGCAAAATTCTTCAGTAGCGTCTGGAAAGGTTCTCCGTTTAATCTGGTTATTTTCGGAAACTTTAATCGTTAGTGGATTCATGCACAGCTTTAATTGCTTGGGTAAGCAGTTTGGTTGAATAGAGCAAAGCTAGTACTGCGATGAGTAAGCCGAGGGCAGTGCCCCCGAATCTTACAACATCACCGGTTTTAGTATCGAAAAATGAGTCAAAGAAGTCATCATCATCTTTCTCTGTTCTTTTTTTGCGATTTTCTTTAATCTTTTCGTTAATAAAGTATGTAGCCGTTATAATAATAATTAATAATATGACGGCGGCCACCACCTGCCATGAATTTGACTTCTTACCTGAAGAGTTTTTGGATTCACTATCATCGGCGTCACCAGTATTAGTTGTTTTTCCGGTCGTCTTGTGCTCTTCATGATTTGTTTTCCCGGCATAACCACCTTCATTAGGTTGGCTCGTTGAACTAAACGGACGATGCCCTGATTTTTCTGATGTAAATGCCGAAGCCGGCTTGGTGTTCTCCGGAGCATTGGCATTAGCCTGATTTTCGGCTACAGAATTTGAATTGTTTACCGGTACTGATACGGTAGCTGGTTTAATGTTCTCCTGCTTAACGTTGTTAGCATTAGTTATATTGGTTTGAATTGGATTAGGATTAGCCAGTGGTTTAATCTCCGGATCGGGAGTGAAAACAATTTTTTTTCTTCCAACCGAAGGCGGAACCCGCATTTCCGGATCAGTGGTGTCGAGTGGAATGAGAATATCCCATATAGATTTTCTCTTTCCATTTTGTGTAGTAAACAATTTTTTATCCATGGCAAACAATTTTTAGTGTTGTTAATGAAACTCTAACCAGATATATATTACCAACTTTGAAGGCTGATGATTTAACACTCTCGTGATCAACGGGAGCATCCAGAGCTGAGAGATCGAATCCGTATTCTGCCAATTCCTCTTCGGTGGGTAGATACTTTCCCCTGTCAAGAAAGCTTTTTAATAAAGCGTAATTATATTTCCAGGCAAAAACATCCTTGACTCCGAATTTCCTGGCAAGCTTAAATAGATAATTTAACCTGGCACGGCAGTCATCGCAGCAACAGCGGGCAAGAGGATTCTTCGGAATGAATCCAATCCGACAATCCGGATTTAGGCAAATACGCCACCTAGACGGTACTTTATTCATATTTTATATTTTTAAAAATTAAAAACTTCCTGTGAGCGACAAGAAGACGGGGGAAAAGAAATCGCCACCCGCAATGCAAATTTACGCATAGATAAGATTCTTCGGAAAGTATTATTAAAAAGATATTAACAAAAAATAAATAGCCGTTGTATGAAGACCGTTATAACAAATTTGTTAGATTTTATATTCATAACAAAAGTGTTATGAATGACCAGTAGACTGAAATGTATTACAATTTTGTTATAAGAACTATTCAGTTTAAATCCTCTCTATTAATTGTGTCTACACGAACCGACATAACTTCGCTCACTTCGTGGACTGATTGAATTTCCCTGAATACAATTAAAGCGGTGTTTTGAATCTTAAATTATTTTGCCAAGAATTCCATACTTTATGAACTAACGAATATTTATATTCTTTCTTATTCATATTGTCTATTCTTTATCCTTCTACTTCCAATTGTAAAATGTTTGCTTGATTGTTTTATGACATTCCATACAGTGAGGTATAAGGGATTTCTTCTGATGAGAATTTAATTTCAACTATCTTGATGTTTTCGAAATATGCAACCTCAGTGACAGTATTATTTAAGAGTCACTTTCTTATTTTGGAAAAGTCACCGGAATTTCAATTTTCGACAAAAATGCGTTTATAAGCCTGATTTATTAAGAAGGCTATAGTCCGTAAAATTCTTGGATACGTTTGGGTATTGTTTTATTTCGCCAGTCTCAAAAATTGCTATTATTGATTTTCTACTTGAATCGGTTATTAGTCTTAAGGCAATAATCTGTCGTTGTATATTGATAGAATTAACCCAAAGAAATTTGTTCTTATAAGGGAGAAATTCTTTAGCCGACATAATAATTGTGCCATTGTTTAAAATGTATACAACATCTACTTGTCTTTCTTTAATAGGTATATCATAATACTTAGTCATGTTTTTCATATTAGAAACTATGACATAAAGATAATCTTTCATGAGTAAAAATCCGAAAAGAATACTTAGTCGTAAGTTAAAATAAAATTGAGAATGCGGTAAATATTGTATATTGTTAATTCCTCAACAAAAGCGATATTATTATTGTAAGTTATCAAACCTTCCATTGCTCGTTATCTTGAAATAAGGCAGAATAGACGTAGATTGTTGCAAGTAAAACAAAGAGAGTAAATATTATTTTTCCTTTTTTCGTCATTTTTGAATTTTTATAAATTCCGTATAGTCCAAGAGGTGGAAAAAGGAAAGTGAAAGCTATAAGAAGATTTGGTATATCGTACCACTTTATGTTTCTTTCGCGAGGTTGATTTGGATTCATTAATAATTATTTAAATAAATTTAAAATATCGTTAATAATACTGAATAACATTAAAAAAAGCACCATTGCTATACCAATCATTTGAGTAAAATAGGCAAGTTTTGCGGGTAATGGCCTTCTTATGATAAACTCAACACATAAAAGTAAAACGTGACCACCATCAAGTGCTGGAATAGGTAAAACATTGACAAAAGCCAAAACTAATGATAACATACCTGTAATTACCCAGAATTTATGCCATTCCCAGGTATTTCCATAGATTTTTGCAATCCCAATAGGACCTTGTATGGATTCACTGGCTTTAGCTTTTCCGGAAAATATCATACGAAATCCTTTAATATTATCCTGTAAAAAACTAATTGCGTCTTTAATGCCATAATTGACCGATTGAGATAACGAATATTTTTCGTGTGTATAAGGAGCTTTCGATTTAATCCCAATCATTCCCATGGAATCAACCGGAACGCTAATAGTCATTAACGCATTGTTTCGATATACTGTAATTAAGGTCGTTTTACTTTTTCTTTCTGACAAACCGGTTTTTACATCTCCCCAGGAGCTTACTAATAGTGAATCTAGTTTAACAATTTTATCACCCGGTTTAAAATGGCTTTTTTCTGCGTTTGACCCAGGTAAAATTTCGGAAATAATTGGTTGAAAATTTTCGGCTCCAATAAATAAAACACTTCCCTTTTTAAAGGTATCCAATAAAGCAGGGATTTTTATAGATAATGTCTCTTGATTCCTTCTTATTAATAAATCTGCTCCTAAGTAGAACTTACTGGATCCGATGTCCTCATAACGTTTAACTTTTGCTCCGTTAATTGCAATAACTTTATCACCTGTCTGAAGGCCATAGTTTTGAGCCAATGGATAAGAGTATATGCCTCGATCCAATTGCTCAATTGGAATAAAACCGAGTTCAGATGTCCATAATAGGCCGGCAAAAACGGCACATCCGAAAATGAAGTTTATAATAACGCCGGCAAGCATTACAATCATTCTTTGCCAAATGGGCTTTGCTCTAAATTCCCACGGTTGAATAGGTTGCTGGGTATGTTCAGTATCCATAGATTCATCTATCATACCGGCAATTTTAACATAGCCTCCTAAAGGAATCACACCAATACCATATTCTGTTTCCCCTCTCTTAAAACTAAAAACTTTTTTACCATAAGCATCAAAGAAAATAAAAAATTTATCAACTTTCATTTTAAAAATTTTGGCAGAGATATAATGACCAAATTCATGAATGAATACTAAGATGCTCAAACCAAGTAAAAGTTGGCATACCATTATTAAAATGTCCATATTTCTTATAAATTAACTCAAACTGTAAAATTAGCAAATAATCTATTCACTGGGTTTATTCACATAGACATATTCACAAATGTTGGCAATTATTTTAATTTAGTATCAAATAAATTTTCTTATAATTAATGAATAAAGAACTATATACAGATTAGGTGTCCCTATAAACTACGGGATAGCTGCTACTTAATTTAGTTGTCTGAGGTTCTGAATTAGTCCAAAATTTTTCCAGGATTAATAATATTATTGGGATCGAAAACTCTTTTAATCTCTTTGACCAAAGAAAGATAAGCCTGGTTATATTGCAAGGGCAAATATTTTTTTTGAAGAATACCGACACCATGTTCGCCAGAAATTGTTCCACCCATTTCTATTCCCGATTTGTAAATCTGATCGACCGCCTGGATAAAATTAGGATTTTCTATGTCGGAAAGGTTATCAACTGAAATCATAGTGTGCAAGTTGCCATTTCCGGCATGTCCAAAACATGCAACCTTGATATTGAATTGGTTGGAAATTCTTTTTATGGAACTCATAAATTCCAATAACTTAGAAACAGGAACAGCAATATCTATATCACGATAAATACGATTTCCATAGGATAAGGCTGCTCCAATATTCATTCTGATTTTCCAGAGCTTTTCTTTTTCAGCTTCGGTTTTTGCAATTAAAACCTCTCCTGAAGCCAGATTTTCAATAAGGTGAAAGCAATGTTCAAGTTTCTCTTCCATTAAATGCTGATGGTTCCCATCGAAATTCACAAGCAGCATAGCTTTTGAAAATGACCTCTCTAATGAGGAAGTACCAGACAAAAATTCCGTGGTTAGATTCGAGGAAAATTCATCTACTAATTCAAGCGCTGAGGGTTCAAGTACCGAGCTACCAACGGAAATTATGGCGTTGTATAGTTTATCCAAAGTGCTGAACTCTGCTAATAATGTGTATTCGTATTTAGGTTTTGAAATTAGTTTTAGAACCACCTTGGTAATAATTCCTAATATACCTTCACTTCCTACAAATAATTGAGTTATATTAAGGCCCGTAGAATTTTTTGATGTATTGGCACCAGTCCATATAATTTCACCATTTGGTAATACTACCTGTAAATTCAGAACATAATCTTTTATTGAACCATACTTTAAGGAATTTATACTGCCACAATTACTAGCCACATTTCCTCCGATAAAAGATACAGGTGCACTACTTGGTCGGACTGGCAAATACAGATTTTTAACCTCAATTGCTTTACATAATTCATCGGTTACAACTCCACTTTCAGCAATTACAAATTTATCCTCAGTGCTTATTCGGATTATATTGTTTAATCTTTCAGTAGATAGGACCACACCACCTTTTACAGGAGATGCTCCACCTGCAAGTCCAGACCCTCCACCTCTTGGAGTAAGCGGAATACCATATAAATTGCAGGCCTTGACTATTTGAGCGATTTCACCCTCATTAGAGGGTTTAACCAAGTATTGAAAAGAGTAATTTTTTTTGGTAGCTTCGTCTTTACCATAGCTCTCATTTGTAGAACCAGGATGAACATTCTTTATTCCGCAAATCCCTTGCAGTACCCTTAAAAAATTAGAGTCGGTATTTTTTGTAGTTAATAGCAAAAATCGGCACGAATAAACTGCAAGGTTTATTCGCAAAGGTTAAAGGTAAAAAAAAAAAACAAATGAGCAAATTTATTTACCTGAATTCTTGTGTCTATATTGTATAAATAAATATGCTTGAAATTTTTTTAAAGTGAATGAATATTCAGCTAGTTTAATTCGCGTATACGTTTTGCAGATAACGAATAATTATATATTTTAGTAACGGTTGAAGTATACATCTGTTTTTGATGCAATTTCGCCCAGATTTGCCAGCATTGTTAAACTATGATTGAACTCCATTTAAGTCAGAAGGAAATCTATTTCGATCATATTTTAAATCCAAGCATCCCTTATTATAATATTGGTTCTTACATTATAATCAAAGGGGATTTAAACGTCGAATTAATCAAAGAGGCTATTAAGAGTTCTGCAGGCGTATTTGATGTGTTTGGATATCGTAGTTTTCAAACCAATTCTCCTTCTGTAGTTCTTCATGATGTTTTACCTGAAATAGAAGTTAACCAAATTGATGCCAGTTCTAAAAAATGGAGCCGAGATGACGTTCAAAAATGGTTAAAAGAAAGAGTAAATACCCCATTCAAGATTCATAGAGGAAGCATATACGATTTCGTATTGATTAAAATAACAGACCATGAGTACTGGTTTTATATTGGTTGCCATCATTTATTTTCCGATGGTTATGGTATTCCATACGTATTTATTTCTTACGTTTTCGATAAATATCATGCTTTACGATCCGGTGAAGAAAGGAGTTTCAGATATCCATCGTATCTGGCACTAATTGAAAAATCCAATAATTACCTTAACTCTAAGAGTTATGTAGCCGATGAAATTTATTGGAAAGACCGATTCAGAATTTCTCAGGAACCAATTTTTCGGAAGACTTTGGATACTGCTTTCTGTACAGATACAATACAAATACTATTTAGTTCAACCGAGCAGGAAAAATTACGCTTCTTTTGCCTTAAAAATGAAATCAGCCTCCAGGATCTTTTAATAGTTGTATTGACTCTTTATTTTAAAAAAACGTATGCTGTTGATTTTTTCGATTTCTGTGTGCCTTTGCATAACAGAAGTGACAGAAAAGAAAGGCAAACTTTCGGTGTTTTTTCAAAATTGATCCCATGTCGTTTAAAAGTTGATGATTTAAAACTATCGGATCTTTTTTTATTGGTTAAATCCACTCAACGGCAAGATTATCGACATAAACAATTTCCCTTAAGTCATTTTAACAGGATGCTTCAATGCCAGGGAAATGTTTCCACTCCATTCGATATCTGGGTAAACTACAGATATTTCAAAATTATCACTTCTGAGAGTGAACTTAATCTTAAGGGAATCAGAAACGATGCCACTTTTTCTAAGACTCCAATTGAATTCAGTTGGTCTGATTTTTCTGAAAATGGAAAAGAAGACTTGTTTCTTGAAATCATTTTTCGTGAAGATTATTTTACACGGGAGGAAGTAAACCTATTATCTAATCGATTATTATTTATTATTAGTCAGTTTTATGAAATTCCCGATGTAGGAATAAACTCTATTGAAATAATCCCTAAAGCTGAAAGAGAACAGTTACTGTATAGCTTCAATAGTACCGCTGTAGCTTATCCAAAAGATAAGACGATAGTAGATTTGTTTGAGGATCAGGTTAAGAAGACA
>CALMVZ010000030.1 GCA_937873155.1 uncultured Bacteroidota bacterium
AACTATCAGCTTGTTCAGATAGCCCTCAGAACATACAACCTTAAAAGCCCTGAAGTACAAAAGACTTCAGGGCTTTTATTTAACAAAACCAGTTCAGTAGCTGAAAATTAATTTTAAATGGGGTGGAAGCCGGAATTCGGAAAGCAGGAGGTTAAATTTTATATATCTGAAAATAAGATATTTAAAAATAAAATCATGTTTTTTTAACAAAATTTTAAATCTTAGCACGCTTATTGTTAATAATTATAAAAATTCAAATTTTTGATTAATTTAGCAACGTTAAAATTTAAAAAATGAAAAAAGTTACATCCAACAAATTATTCCTGTTCTGCATCTTATTCTTTGCAGTGACTTTCGGAGTAAAAGCACAAACAGCGTCCAAAACATCGCAAGACGTTTATGGCATTCCAGTGGGCTACATATTCAGTGCCGATTCATTAACAGGGTTCGATGAGAACGCTGCTAAGCAAGGAGCATTCAATGCAATGGCTTATGGCGATGAATATAAAGTATATATGTATGCTGCTAAGCGTAACTTTATTGATGCTAAGTATAAATTAAATAAACCGGTAAAATCGGTTGAGTATATCAATCCAAATCCTCCAAGCATCACTGCAAAAGGACCAACTCCCGGTAACCCGGGAATTGCAGTTGCAACTTGTACCAACGAGGATTTCGAAGAGGGTTCTTTAACTTTCCCGACTCCTCCGGCAACCATTACTGTTGCAACGCCACTTGCAGTGAACGGCTGGACTATCAACGGCGGATCTAATTCGTCATGGGGTTCTACAGGTAACTGTACAAATACTACTGCAATTACCGGTAACCCGAATCCTGTATTATTATTAAGCCCCGGTGCTGCAGGACACGTTGATCCGACCATTGGTGCAGCTTATCCTATCTATTCTGTATTTGGCCCAACTACAACTTCGTATCCTGCTGCTACAGCAATTCAATCACCCACTTTCCAATGTTTTGGTGACTGGTTCATTAAATTAAACAACAATACACCAGGTTCAAGTGTTAACCGTATGAGGAAATTGATCAACCCGGTAACTTCTGCTAATGCTTTATTCCAATTTGCGTTTATTACTGTATTACAAACCGGTCACTGTTGCTGTGATAACGGAAGTTTTAATTTAAAGGTTAAAACTTTCGGGCCTGGTTGTACAGGTGCAGGTTCTTATACTTCTTGTCCTTCATTTACTGCAGCATCACCTGCAGGTGTTGGGTGTACACCATCAGGTTCTTGTACTTCAGGTGGTAACTCAACAACGTATTTAAATGCTGCTGCTGTAGGTGTTGCTTATAACAAATGGAAAGTAAACACATTAGATCTTACGTCATTCTTAGGAAGCTGTATCGAGATCGAGGTAACTGCAATGGATTGTCCGTATTCAGGCCACTTTGGTTATGTTTATTTTGACGCGCAATGTTCTCCTTTAGATATCGGTGGTAACACTAACGTTTATCCTGCAGGAACACCAAGTATCAACTTACCAACTTGCGGAGTAGGTTCAACAGCAACTATCACTGCACCTCCTGTTACTGGTGGTTATACATGGACAGCGCCCGGATCATATACTCCTACCGGAGTAGGCCTTCCGAACCAACAAATTGTTACAGGTATTACAGGTAACCATACATTAACAATGAACCCTCCGGGATCTTGTTCTCCGATCATCCGCGTTATCAATGTGGTTATCGCTCCTGCACCTAACCTTGCTATTCAAACAAATACAATGTACAGTTGTACCCAGAATACTTTGAACGGGGTCTCGCTTCAAATGGCCAGCGGAACGCCTAATTCGGCCTCATCTCCTAATTATACAGTTTCTTTCTCGCCATCACCACCCACGGCAACGGTTGGCGTGGCGGCTACTACCGGAACTTATACGGGATTAGCACCGGGCATAAATACAATTACGATCGTTGATAGCGTAGGATGTATCGCTACACAAACTATTAACGTATTACCTGCGCCACAGATTCCAACCTTAACGATAAATGCGAGTAACCTGACAGTAGGCTGTGCACCTCCTACAGTAACGATAGGAGTTGTTAACAG
>CALMVZ010000031.1 GCA_937873155.1 uncultured Bacteroidota bacterium
TGTCTATCTTTCCGTTCGCTGTCAGTGGCATTGCTTCCAGCTGCACATAATAAGCCGGTAACATATACTCAGGAAGTGTCTGTTTAAGGTATGAACGAAGCGATGCTACAGAAACAGCTTTTTTAATCTTGTTATTTTCAAATAACTTTTTGTAGAAATCATTACTACAATATTGTCTCTCAAAGTTAGAAGACTTGACAATAAATTCTTTTGGACTATAATCCTTTCTAAACAGGGTTCCGGAAATAATAAAATCAGGATTTAAACCATTTTCAGATAATTTTCTTTCTATTATAGCTTCAATATAATCGCCTTTCTTAATTGGAGTATCATTACAAAAAACAGGCAAATAAACAGGAAGCCAGATATATTTTCCCATTAACGTATCAATTACTTCCTTATCATCTAAATACAAATTCAACCAAACGATAAATCCGTTAACAGTTGAGTCTTTATTAAATTCCAATCTTATTCTATGTTTTTCTTCCAACTCTATTGGATTTGTAAAGTCTAGATCTTCAAATGGTTGATGATCTGTTATTATATTTTCCAAGGGAAGATGATCAACGCACATCCGTAAGTCAAATTTATATCCTACCTGATCAAATATTTTTTTTACATAATAATCGCTCATTTCGTCCATAGCATAATCATGAAGATTCTCCGGCAATGATACTGCAGCGATTTTTGTGAGGCTCCTTCGAGGAATCATATTTGAAGGATTCTTCAATAATTTTCTTGAGAAATTAATAAGTTTTGCCGCGCCTTCAGATCCTCCAATTGAACCAACTATTTCCGATACGCAATAATCAACTTTTTCAGGTAAACTAACATTGGTAATGTCGCCATTGATTAAAATTATCTTATCCTGTAAGTTCAACCGGGCGATACATTTTTCAGCTGCATCAAAAGTCTCTTTAAGGATTTCAACTGAATAAACTTTTTTAGCACCGGCAGAAATACAAAACTGAGATAATATAGCTTCCGGTCCTGAGCCTATTTCAAGAACAGTTTTATCTTTAAGAACCCTACTAAAAACCCGCTTGTAATAGTCATTCCTCTTCTCGTCGTTGCTCATTGCATGATAAGCAATATCATCATAAACAAAATATTCTGCAAGAGAGGGCGTTAATTTAACCTTTTTCCCTTTTTCAAAATAGGCCACTAAATAATTAGTTCCATCTGTATCCTTTTTAGATACCACAACAGATCTCTTAATATCTTCATGGGCCTCAAGTTTACTTTCGATCTCCCCGAGCTCAATTCTATACCCTCTCACCTTTACTTGCGAATCATTTCTTCCCGTAAACTCAATATTTCCATCTGGCAGCCATCTACCCAGATCACCTGTTCTATACAACCGCTCTCCTTCTTTAAATGGATTTTCAATAAATTTCACTGCAGTAAGTTCTTCCTGATTCAGATATCCTCTAGACAATCCTTCTCCCCCTATGCAGATCTCTCCTATTACTCCTATTGGCTGCAACTGTTGTTCATTTAATATATACACTTGAGAATTTGGATTTGGCCTACCAATTACCGATCCTTTATACTCTGACTGTTTACTGTCTGGATAGCTATTGGTTGTAACAAACAGAGTGGTTTCTGTCGGGCCATAAAGTGTATGGATACATGCGTTTCTAAAAACATCATTTATTCCTTTTAAAACAGCCGTAGGCACAGAGTCTCCACCTATAAATACATTTTTTATATCTGAATATTCTTCACGCGTCCCCATTAAATTAATATGCTCTACTATTTGACTCATCAAGGCTGGAACTGCATGAAAAGCATTTACACATTTTAATTGATCCGCTAAATAAAATATATCTTTTATATGATCACTTCTTAACATTATCGCTGAACCACCTGATAGTAGAGGAACAAACAATTCGAATAAAGAAATATCAAACGAATTTGAGGCTAAGAGTGGAAACGAAAACTCTTCCTTCGACAAATTAAATTTTATTTTGCAACTTTCTAAAAATGATAGAAAATTTTTGTGTTCTATCATCACTCCTTTGGGAGCCCCGGTTGAACCGGAAGTGTATATTACATAAGCGAGATCAGAAGATTGACTCTTTTTAAGAGGGTTAATCGTACTGTTTTGTTCCTTCATCTGTTCCAACTTTTTCAACACTTCCATATCGATTACCACCTTACACTTACTATCCGACACTATATAGTCAATTCGATCTACTGGATATCCTGGATCGATAGGCACATAAGCCGCTCCTGACTTTAAAACGCCAAGAATAGACAGAATCATCCAGTCGCTTCTTTCCAGTTTAATTCCAATCAGATCGCCGCTTTTTAGCATGTAATTTTTTTGAAGATAATGCGCTATCTGGTTGGACCTTTCATTCAGTTCTCTATAAGAAATTTTTTTCTCCCCAAATACCACCGCTATGTTGTCGGGTGTTTTTACCACTTGTTCCTCAAATAAGTCGACAACGTTTTTATTCTTCGGATATTCTAGCCTGGTATCATTAAAAGTAAATAATAGCTTGTATTTTTCTTCTAAAGTTAAAAAATCGATTTCAGAAATCTTTTTTTCCGGATTTGATAATAACGCTTGTAACAGTTGCTTATAATACCTGATCAGATTTTCCACCGTTTCACGCTCATAGATATCTTCATTATAAATTAAGTTAAAAGATATACACTCTCCCAAATCCTGGAAATGAAGTTCGATATCAGATTTAACTTTTGATGGACCTGTTGACACTACTTGATTGATACTGTCTTCAGCTATGTTTTCTGTCGCTTTAAACTCTGAAATATTATTATCAGTGATCAATATATCAAATATAGCACCTCTGCTGGCATCCCTCTTTAAATTCAACTCTTCTATCAACCTATCAAAAGGGTATATCTGGTGTGAATAGCTTCTTAAGGTATTCTCCTTTAGTTCGCTGTAAAAGGAATCAAAACTTTTCTGCGGTTTTACCTCATTTCTTAAAGCAAGGGTGTTCACATAAAAACCTATCTGATCTTCTAGATCCGAATGATCTCGTCCTGCTACAGGAGTACCGATGATAATATCGGTATGTAAAGTAAAACGGTACATTAAAACATTCCATACCGCTAACAAACCCATGAACAGACTTCCGCTGTTTTCGCGCGAATAATCTTTTAATTTACCGGTTGTTGTGCTATCAATGTAAGTCCTTAAGCCGTGTCCATTATATGTTTGCAAACTTGGTCTTGATTTGGAACCTGGCAGGTCCAGAAAGGGCAATTCTCCTTTCAGACTATTTAACCAATATTCCCTGTGCCTTTCGAATATAGGATTATTCTTCAGGCTTAACTGCCAGGCTGAATAATCCTTGTACTGAATACGTAATGGCTTTAATTGTGCTATCTTGTTTTTCTTATAAGCTTCATAATATGCAAAGATATCCTTGCGCATTATTTCTATTGACCAGCCATCACTTATGATATGATGCAGATTGAAGTAAAACACATAATCATTATTATCTATGTGGAGTAAAGCTGCTCGTAATAAAGGTCCTTTTTCAAGATCGAAAACCTTGTAAGAGTCCTTTGCTATGTACTGCTTTACCTTTTCGCCTTTGTTAGCTTCATTTCTCAAATCTTTATACTGTATTTTAAAGCCTAAATCGTCGATATTTAATATCCATTGTCTTACTTCTCCTGTTTCACTTTCCCTGAATACAGTCCTTAGAGCTTCGTGCCTTTCTATCGTGGAGTTTATAGCTCTTTTGAAACATTCAATATCTATTTCCCGGTTTAAATAAACTTCACCCGGTGTATTATATGCTACTGATCCACCTTCAAATTGGCTCAGAACCCATAATCTTCTCTGTGCATCAGAAATGGAGTAACTTTCCTGTTCTGATACTTTTTTTATTCTCAGTTCAAGTGACTGCAGAGAAGATTTTAAATAGTCAATCAGCGCCAGTTTATTTTTCCTTACTTCTTCGATTAATCTTTCAGGCAATTTAGTTTTGTCTTTAAGCACCAGGTTTATATTGCCAGCGTTATTTAACTGAACAGAACACTTATTCAATTTCAATTCATCAATTAATTGTCTAATATCATTCTTCATATCTCAATAATATTATCACTGCTAATATGTTCCTTATTATTTACTAACCAAGAAACCCTTTCGACTTCTTTGGCAAACAATTCAAGAGAAGGGTTCTGGAACAGATTTCTTATATCCAGTTTTAAGTTGAATTCGTTCTTCACAGCTATACTTAATCTTACAGCCTTTAAACTATGACCGCCCAGTGCAAAAAAATCATCCTTTACTCCTATCTTATCCCTTTGCAATACTTCCTGCCAGATCTTTACCAGCTTCTCTTCTGTCTCATTGCGTGGAGCTACATATTCCACTCCGCTCTTTATACCAAGGCCCTCAGGATTCGGCAAGGCCTTCTTGTCTATCTTTCCGTTCGCTGTCAGTGGCATTGCTTC
>CALMVZ010000032.1 GCA_937873155.1 uncultured Bacteroidota bacterium
AGCGAAGAAATGGGGTAAAGGAGCAGGGTTGTTTTCTGGTCCCGGGATTTCATCCCGGGTTACAAACATTTGACCCCGCTGGGGTCAGAAGAGCAATTTGTTGTGTACATGCTCAACTGATTTCATCCGGGGTTGCAAACATTTGATCCCGTTGGGGGTCGTAAGAACAATTTGTTGTGCACATGCTCAACTGATTTTCGTCTTCGGGAAAGCCCTGCATTTCTTCGCTAAGCGAAGAAATGGGGTAAAGGAGCAGGGTTGTTTTCTGGTCCCGGGATTTCATCCCGGGTTACAAACATTTGACCCCGCTGGGGTCAGAAGAGCAATTTGTTGTGTACATGCTCAACTGATTTCATCCGGGGTTGCAAACATTTGATCCCGTTGGGGGTCGTAAGAACAATTTGTTGTGTACATGCTCAACTGATTTCATCCGGGGTTGCAAACATTTGATCCCGTTGGGGGTCGTAAGAACAATTTGTTGTGCACATGCTCAACTGATTTCATTCGAGGGTTACCAATATGCCGTACTGTTGGGGTCGGAATAACAATTTGTTATTCATATGATGAACTGATTTCATCCGGGGTTACCAATATGTCGTCCCTCGAGGCAAAATCTATAATAAATCTCTTTTAAATACGAGAATATTCCTTCTCCTCATAGGAGAAGGTGTCAACCTTTGGTTGACGGATGAGGTTATAGGAGGACAAAGGTTGATCGTAGACAGGCTTTCCGATGAACTCTTTCTGAAACCGGATGCGCTCCCCTCTCTATTTATAGAGAGGGGTCGGGGGTGAGTCTTTTTGAAAAGTACTGATGATATATAGCAAGTATACAACACCACCTCTTGCATATCTCCGATATTTTGCCTTATTTTAGTATGCATCCTAAAACACTATTTCTATTGAAACGTTTTTATAAGTACCTGGTATTATTTCTGATCTGCAGTGGAAATTTATTTTCACAGGATGCTGCTACAACTGTGTTGGGGATCACTTATAACAATTCACAACAGGAACATCTAAAAACAGATCCTGATCTGAGTGTACTGAATGGTACCAATACTGTTCAAACACATTATACTGTTACCGCTTGTGGTTTGGATTTTGTGGCAGGGAGTGTTCGTTTATGTAAACGGGGCGGTGCACCTGCAGGGGCCAACCAACCTGCAACTATTGTTATTGCCGGACTTCCAACCTGCTTTGCCGTACAGAGAGCATTTTTATATACAGGCGGTTCGGGTTCGGGACCAAATATCAATTTAACTTTTACAAATCCGTTGTCAACGAGTAGTGTCATAGCTATGACCAATAGCGGTTACACTGCAACAGATAAATGGGGCGGCTATGCCGGAACATGGACGCGACGTGCTGATGTTACAGCTTTGATCTCGGGCAACGGAAATTATTTGATCTCCGGTATTCCTACAGGATCCCCGAATGATCCGGATGGCGCAACTCTTGTTATTGTTTATGCTGATAACACACAAACTTTCACAGGCAGTATGGTTATGGCTGACGGAACTATGGCGGCAGGAGGAAACGGAAATTTAAATAGTCTTATTTCCGGTTTTAACGTTTGCGCTAATTCAACGCTTGATAAGCATTATTTGATCGCAGGTGATTTTCAAAGTTTAGGAGTTTACAATGTGCGTTTTAATTCTGCGGTGAATAATTATGTTTATCCCCAGGCGGCGCAATCATTTTACGCATATCTTCCTTTTAGCGGCTCACCGGTAACAGCAGGACAAACCACAGCGAATTACGGATTGAATAACGCTACAGGAGATGCTTTTTCTTTTTATGCCTGTGCTTTGTATTACCGTACAACATGCCTGGCTTGTCCGGGTGGACCGTGTGCGGTTTTACCAATAGAGTTAATGAATTTCGAAGCAAAGTGTAATTCCGAAAAAGTAAACTTAAAATGGGAAACAGCAACAGAAACCAATAATGATCATTTTACTATTGAAAGAACTGCTGACGGAGTTACTTATGAAGTTGTAGGAAAAGTAGATGGCGAAGGAAACAGTAATAAAGCCCGCCGTTATAATTTCACCGATGAAAAACCTTTAAAAGGCATTTCATATTATTCTCTCAGGCAAACCGATCGCAATGGGGATAGTAAAATTGTGAGATCAGTTGCTGTGAGTTGTAATGGTGTTTCTGAATTTGAAATTCATCCAAATCCCAGTGCAGGAACATTTGTTGTTGATGGCGCTGAAGAAAACAGTGAGATCATCATCACGGATGTTTTAGGAAAAATTGTTTTTGAAGCAAAAGCTTCAGAAAAAACTGAAATTGATCTGAGTACTCAAAAGAACGGGATCTATTTTGTGAGGGTAGTGAATGAGGGTGGGATTACTTCGAGGAAAATCGTTATTAATAAATAGAAATTTGTTCTTCTGACCCCAGAGGGGTCAAATGTCTGTAGCCAGGGATAATCCCGATAGCTATCGGGACCCGGATAAAATGTACTACACATTTCTTCCGCCCCATTTTTGCGCTTAGCGCAAAAATGTTGGTCGGGGAGAGGTAGTGGGTCTGGTGTCCCGGGATTTCATCCCGGGTTACCAATATATCATCCCTACGGGATTAAGAGGCAAATTAGGCAGAGGAAATTCTTTTTGAAACGGAATGTTGCTAAAGATTCTGAACGTAAAAATTATACGCATCAGGCAATTCTTTGTAAAGGATCTTTTTTCTTTTTTTGTTTTTTATTGCGGAAAGTATGGTGAAGGTAATTGAACCGCAAAAAGCGATATTTCCTCCAAGGATTATTGTTGCTGCGGAGTTTTCCGCCATTTTATTATTTGTACCTGCTGCTTCGATATAACTTAGAAAACCAACAGCATATAATACTCCTGTGGCTGCACCGGAAACAATTGCCGCTGTTCTGAACCCTTTTTTTTGTTTATTCGTTTTATTATAGAACAGTAAAGTGTTTTGCACTTTGTCGTTCTTTGCATTTTCACACATGTACAAAAATTCATCGGGATGTAATTTGGTGGTGCAATCCAATAAGAGCGATCTTTTTTTATGATCAGCGCAAATTTTTGCAGGCAAGCCGGGTTTGGTGAGTGAATCACTTTTCTGCGCAATAAATTTTGTGCAGAGGAGGAGAAGGATATAGAGTAGGTTTCTTTTCATGGAGATCATGGAAGTGCCTTCGATACTTCGGCATAGCTCAGTACAGGCTGCTCAGGCACCGGAAATATTTTCGAAAGATCACTCAGAGGAGGCGGTGGTTGAGCCTGTCGAAACCACTGCTTACTATTCCAACACAACCTTCTTATTCACCGAAAAATTCCCGCCGGAAATTTTTAAGAAATAAATTCCTTTCGCGAAATTATTTGCATCAATGCTGTTTGCGTTGTCTGCAGAATAGATTTCTTTTCCGGCAATGTCGAATAATTGTACTGAGCTGATATCAAACCTTGAACTGATATTTATTTTATCTGTTACAGGATTTGGAAATACATTCACGCCATCAATTGCTTCTAATTGCTTTATGGAAGTAGGGCTTGGTGATGAGTTTATCTTTTGAGTGTGTGTCCATTGATGCACGCCATCATTCACCACCCATGCATAGGTTCCGACTTTTGAACCTTCACCCGGCCACGGATTCATGTAGAACACATTACTCGATGCTGAATATCCTTCGCCAACAATAAAATGTCCGCCGCCTGAGGTCCAGCCCCAGCGGATCACGAATGGACGGTTGTTGTTTATTTCAGTTTGAATCGCTGAATAAGTAATGGTATTAGAAATATTCGTGGTAGTAAGCCCGCCGAAGTAAGATAAAATATCTTCAATGCTTCCTGCATAACCCCACATGTAATTCCAGTAGTTACAAAGCCCTCCCGGAGAAACACAACAATCCTGTGTTCCGAAATTATGCCAGGTAGAAACTGTTCTGTTGTATTCTGCGATCTGGCATTGTGTTGTGGTAACACCGTAATGTTTTAAAATGCAATTACTGCAGGCCGACCAGCACCATTGGTTCTGTGATTGAATTGTGGTTGATAAACTTAAAACTGTTTGTGAACGAACTCCTACAGAAGCAAAGATCACTAATGCTAAAAACAACTTTTTCATATTAGTTTTCTTTTATTTCGTTCAGTAAATAAAAATTGTTCTCGAAGAGTTTGAGATACTTACGGTTCGTGCCGCGCGCCATTTCATCAAACAAATAATCCGATTGTGTGTTCAGTACTTTAAGAATTGAAAGATGTGCGTCTTTATCGAACGATGCAATTGAGCAGCTCAATGTTTTTGATAATTCATTCGCGCCGAAATCTGCTACGGTCATTTCACCATTCTCAATATAAATTGTAAATAAGCCACGTGGTTTTCCATTTGCATTTACAGCAAGAACACGGTAGTTCTTTGTTTTTACAAATGCCCCTTCCGCTAAAATATATTCAGCAAAAACTTTGGTGAAGGATAATTGGTTTAGCTCTTCCTTTTTGGTAAAACCAAAATCCGCCAGTTTATTAGCAGGAAGATCACCGATCAGTTTCGTGTAATTTGCTTTTGTGAATTCCAATATCTGTTTGTCAGACTGAGCAAACTGATTGAAGAATAAAGCGCAGAAAAGAAGTGTAAAGATTTTTTTGAGCATGGGTTAATTTTTTAATTTAGTGTATACTCGAATGCTTACGCATTTCATGCAATTAAGTTTTTAACCGGATGGTTTCGACAAGCTCAACCACCGGTAGTTAATTAGAACAATACGGTGCCTGAGCAGCCTGTACTGAGCTATGCCGAAGTATCGAAGGCACTGCTTAGAAGTCGTGACTTAACTGGTTGGTTGCTTTTTGTAAGATCTCGAAAGCGTTTTCAGCCATTAAGTTTTCTTTATCTAAAGTAGGATTTATTTCCACCATTTCAAAACACACGATCTTTTTACTGCGCATGATGTAATAAATAAGGTTGCCTGCTTCTTTTTCGGTGATGCCATTCGGTACAGGAGTTCCGGTTCCGCTGGAGATACGGGAATCCATACTGTCAACATCAAAACTTACATAGATCAGATCGCAATGATCTAAATAATTCAGCGAATCGATCGCCACACGTTCAACAGCTTTCTTGCGGATCTCAGGTAAATTGAAAACGCGGATCTTATGTTTTTTAATAACGTAATCTTCCTGCGGTTCGTAATCTCTTAAAGCAATATATACAAGATCGTTCGGTTGAACTTTAGGAGCAATGCCGCCTAAGTTTTTTAATTTTTCCCAATACTCGATCGTTTCATCATCCGGTTTGTTTTGCTGACGGTCGATATTATCTTCACCTAAGATACAAGCGATAGGCATACCATGCATGTTACCACTTGGTGTTGTATAAGGAGAATGCAGATCTGCATGCGCATCGATCCAAATTACACCAACACGTTTATCAGGATACGCCATTTTAATCCCGGAGATAGTTCCGAGTGCAGAACTGTGATCACCGGCAAGTACAACAGGGATCTCGTCTTTCGTTAAAATTTTCGCGATCTCTTTTGCCAAACGTTCGTTCAGGTTGTAAATACCTTTGATACGTTTCGCGTAATCGTGAACAACGGGTTCTAATAACAAATGATTCTCACTTGGAATTTCAATAGATTTAAAACGGCGGAAGAAAGGCGAACCAAAATCCAGGGCTGCAATTTTAATAGCGTCGATACCCATACTTGCTCCGCGGGTTCCGGCTCCGATCTCACTTTTAACTTCTACTATTTTGATGGGTTTAATCATCGGCTTCATAGATACTTTATCTGTTTCTGTTTGTTTGTTAACCATAAGTTTAAGTAAATTACTTACTTTTGCCTTCTATTTGTATATGTAAGTCACTTACTTTGATAAAAACATGGATAACCGGTATAACGACCTTATAAATCAAACATTTAACTTCCCCCAGGAGGGATTTAATGTTGTAGATAACGAGTTGCATTTCAACGACATACCTTTAATGGATGTGATCAAGCAATATGGTACTCCGCTAAAAATCACGTATTTACCAAAAATCAGCTCGCAGATCCAGAAGGCAAAGCGTCTTTTTAACGTGGCTATGGCCAAAGCAGACTATAAAGGCAAGTACATTTACTGCTACTGCACCAAGAGTTCGCATTTCTCGTTCGTGCTTGACGAAGTGCTTAAGAATGAGGTACATCTCGAGACTTCCTCCGCTTACGATATCCAAATAATCAAAGAGCAATTCAAAAAAAAGAGGCTTAGTAAAGATACATATATTATTTGTAACGGATATAAACGCAGCCTGTATAAACAATATATAACCGAATTAATTAACGATAACTTCAATGTCATCCCGGTGCTCGATCACCTCGATGAGATTAACTATTATAATAAGCATGTTAAAGTAGATAAGTGTAAGTTGGGAATCCGGATCAGTACTGAAGAAGAACCTTCTTTCGCCTTCTATTCTTCCCGTCTTGGTGTTCGCTACAGTGAGATCATGAGCCTGTATAAGGAGAAGATACAAAGCAATCCAAAGTTCGAACTAAAGCTGTTACATTTCTTCATTAACAATGGCATTAAGGATACTATTTACTACTGGACAGAGCTAAATAAGTGTCTTAGTATTTACCTGGAATTAAAGAAGATATGTCCTGGTCTCGATTCGTTAAATATCGGAGGGGGTATGCCGATCCGCACATCGCTTGGTTTTGAGTATAGTTACGAATATATGATCGAGGAGATCGTTTCGCAGATAAAGTCGTTTTGTACCCAAAATGATATCGATGAACCTAATATTTTCACGGAGTTCGGCTCTTACACGGTAGGCGAAAGCGGTGCAACGTTGTACTCGGTTGTAGATCAGAAAATGCAGAATGACAGGGAACGTTGGTACATGATTGATAGCTCTTTCATTACTACTTTACCGGATACGTGGGGGATCAATCAGCGTTTCATTTTATTAGCGATCAACGATTGGGATAAACCATATGTGCCTGTGAGTTTAGGTGGATTAACTTGTGATAGTATGGATTATTACAATAGTGAAGCGCATACGAACCAAGTGTTCTTACCAAAGATCGAGAAAACAGATAAACAACCATTATATGTTGGATTTTTTCACACCGGCGCATACCAGGAAGCGCTCAGCGGATACGGCGGTACGCAACATTGTTTAATTCCTGCACCGAAGCATGTTCTTATTGACAGGGAAGATGACGGAACAATTACAACACGATTGTTTGCGAAGGAGCAGAGTTATAAATCGATGTTGAAAATTCTGGGGTATTAATGGAAGCAGTGGTTTCGACAGGCTCAACCACCGCCTCCTCAGAATAATCTGATTCCAAGAATTAATCGGGCCTGCGGGCACTGAGCTTGTCGAAGTGGCCGAAGGCACGTCCATGACCACTCTCGGAAATTGTGTGTAGTTTTTAGATAATAAAGGCAGAGAATCTCTTTTATTATTGATCAAAGCTTCTTTTTTCTTTCGGTTCCATCCCTGAACTTGTTTTTCTCTATAAAATGCCTCATCAATTCTTTGAAACTCTTCGTAATAAATTAATTTAACCGGTAATCTTTTTCTCGTGTGATTAGCCCCTTCTCCGTTTTCGACAAGCTCAGTGACCGCAACCACCGCTTGCTTCGAATAATTTTTAAAGAAAGAAAATCAGGTGCCTGAGCAGCCTGTACTGAGCTATGCCGAAGTATCGAAGGCACAACAAAAAAGCCGCTTCTTGCATGAAGCGGCTTTTAAAACCTATAAAAACAAATAGCTGATTACTGACGTTTGTGCAGTTTTTCGCTGGATACAGTTAATTTTTTACGTCCTCTTTTACGACGTGCAGCTACCACCCTGCGTCCGTTTGCAGTTGACATACGCTCACGAAATCCGTGCTTGTTTCTTCTCTTGCGTTGCGATGGTTGGAAAGTCCGTTTCATTGTATATTATATTAAATTGTTCGTTTTAAAAATGGAGTGCAAATATAACGAGTTTTTGGTATATGGCAAACCCAAAGAGGCTAATTTCGTTAAAAACAGCATAAAAACATCAATTTTAGGGGCTTACCTGACCAAAAATCAAGTAACTTTGACCACTTAATTCTAATAAAATGGCAAAAGGTCCCGGACAAAGAAAAGAGATGCGTGGAGGAAGTATGAGTTCCGGTGACAAAAAAGATCTGCCCAAGGCGAAACTCAGCGCTGAAAATTTCAGGAGATCATTCAAATTATTCGATTATTTAGGACGTCAGAAATGGCAGTTTGTTTTAGGAATGGTCTTCCTCGGTTTAAGTGCAGGTGTGGGATTATATTTCCCGATGGCAGCAGGAAAGTTACTTGGCGTTTTTGGAGATGATACCACTCCAAAAGACATTCTTAAGAATAGCTTACAGGAAATTGGCCTTACACTTTTAGTTCTGCTTGTTGCGCAAGGGATATTTTCTTTCGGCAGGGTTTACTTGTTCTCTTTAGTAACAGAAAGTATCCTGAAAGGATTGCGAACAGATGCATTTTCGAAACTGGTGCAAATGCCAATGAGTTTTTTCTCTAAAAGTCAAACTGCAGAATTATCAAGCCGCATTGCAACCGATGTGAATGTGATACAGGAAGCCTTTACCATTAATATTGCTGAGGTGATACGTCAGACCATTGTTGGTATAGGTGGGTTTATAATAATAATAATCAAAGTAGATTGGGCCATTGCTCAATGGTTCGTTTACATTATCCCTCCCATCATCGTTGTTGCTATCCTTTATTCAAGAAGGATCAGGAAATATTCGAAAGACATGCAGGAAAAAATTGCGCAATCGAATGTGATAGTAAATGAAGCGTTAACCGGGATCAGCAGCGTAAAATCTTTCACTAATGAATTCTTCGAAATATCAAGATATACAAAGAATACTGAAGATATCAGGAAATTCGGGATTAAATTCGGCGTGTTACGCGGTGTGTTCTTTACATTTGTAATGACAGTGATCTTTGGAGCTATCTTCTTTATTCTGTATAAAATGACAGAATTAAAGGTAGATGACGTTATTACACCGGAGGAGTTTGGTCAGTTCTTAATGCTTTCACTTTTTGTGGCAGGTTCTTTAGGTGGATTACCGGGACAAATCGGTTCAATACAACAAGCACTCGGCGCAACTGACAGGGTTTTCGAAATAATTAATGGTGATCATGAATCGATCAATCTGAAAAGTCAAAGCACACCTGCAAAACGTTTTAAAGGTGATATTGAATTTAAAGATGTGTATTTCACTTATCCGACACGTGTGGATTATGAAGTTTTGAAAAAAGTTTCTTTCAAAATAAATTCAGGTGAAACTATGGCACTTGTAGGAAGCAGCGGCAGCGGAAAATCTACGATAGCATCTTTAGTGTTGAGGTTCTACGAGATCGGCGGCGGCGAATTTATTATTGACGGCAAAAAAGCTTCGGATTATGACCTGACGGAATTCCGCGAACAAATGGCGATCGTTCCACAGGATGTTTTGTTATTCGGAGGAAGCATTAAAGAAAATATCTTATACGGGAAACCAACTGCAACCGAAGCAGAAGTTGTTGAAGCCGCAAGAAAAGCAAATGCTTTAGAATTCATTGAGAGCTTCCCTGATAAATTTGAAACGATCGTTGGCGACAGAGGTATTCAATTATCAGGCGGACAACGCCAGCGCGTTGCAATTGCGCGAGCAGTATTAAAAGATCCGAGCATTTTAATTTTAGATGAAGCCACCAGCAGTTTAGATAGTGAAAGCGAGCGTTTGGTACAGGAAGCATTGGATAAATTAATGGTGGGAAGAACTTCAATTGTTATAGCTCATCGTTTGTCAACAATTAAGAATGCGGATAAGATCGTTGTTCTTCATAAAGGTGAAGTAACGGAAGCCGGCACGCATAAAGAATTAATTAAGAACGAAAGCGGCCTCTACTACAAGTTAAGCAAAATGCAGTTCGACACTGTGAGCAGTTTAGTTTAATTCTCTTTTCTAAAAACATTTGAATAAAGTAAGTAATAATAAAACGCTGCTTATTATTCTGGCTTCAGGTTTTGTCCTGAAGCTAATTTATCTTTTTGTTATTGGCCCTGCTTTTTTTGGTGACAGATTATTCATCAATGCCGATTCTTATTCTTACACCGATGCATTCAGGAATTTAATTAATACCGGGAATTATACTCATGACCTTTCGTATCCGCTGGCATCTTTTGGTCGTTTGCCTGTTGTCTCTTTTACCTGGGGATTTTTTTATTTGCTTGCAGGGAGTAAAGCTTATTTGTGCCTGGCACTATTTCAAAGTGCTTTGGATATCATTGCATGTTGGATGGTATTCAGGATCATGCAAAAGTTTTTTGGTGATAGCGTAGGTTTGTTCACGGCAGCTTCTTATTGCATCTTTCCGCTTATTCCTTTTTTTGCTGCACATACCAGCGCAGAATATCTTTCACTCTTTATAGTGCTGGCCGTATTTTACAGGCTGGTATTTTTTAAACAAGAACTTAAAAGTTATATCCTATTGGGTATATTATTAATGTTTGGTTTTTACACGAGGGAAATTTTATTATTGCTGTTTCCTCTCTCGTTACTGTATCTCTGGAAGAATTTTGGTTTCAATTTAAAGAATAATGTCATTCTTTTTTTGTTGATGTTCGTCCTGTATTTGCCCTGGCCGGTAAGGAATTATGTAAACTCAGGAAAGGTAATTTTATTAAAACCATATTCTTCAGGCTATCCCGAGTTCCAGGAAGATATGTTCAGCTATATGTTCTGGCTGTATGCGTGGCACGATGGTGATCCTGATGAATATTTAGAGTATGCCTTTCATCTTGATAAACCGGTGAGATTTCCTGAAGAGATCTTTGAGAATGAATACGAACGGAAAATGGCTTATGATCTTGTTTATTTGGCACAGCATTGCGGCCGCAGTTTTATTGTGTGGCAAAGAGGAGCGGAGTGGGAACATCATACCCATCATTGTGACCACACAGCTTTAATCAGCAGAGGGTTCGATCTTCTGCGGGACAATTACAAAATGAATCACCCGGTCACCTATTATTTTAAAGTGCCGCTTCAAAATCTGAATAAGGCATTTTTTAAATCCTCTCTGAAAGATCCGCAGCATGTAAATTATTCTTTGTTCAGGGCGGTGATGATCTTCAGAAGCATTATTCTTTTTATCGGATTGATCGCTTGCCTTATCAATTGGAGAATAGATTATTTTAAATTGAGTTTCCTGTTCTTTGTGACCGTTTATTTTGTGATCTGTTTTATTTTAAGGCAGGTGGAGATCCGCTATTTGTTCCAGGCAGATATCCTGATCTTAATTGCTGCTGCAACTTTTACAGGAGAATTTTTCAGGAAGAGAAAAGAAGCAAAAAGACTTTAAGCGTAACCTAAAGCTTTTCTTACCGCGGCTAATTTTTCAAGAGCCATTTTTTTCGCTTTGGCTTCACCAATGCTGAGCTCTTCTTCTAATTTTGTGGGATGACTCATTAATTCTGTAAAGATCTTTCTCGGCTCTGAATATTTATCCAGGATCAACTCGAACAAAGCAGTTTTAGCATGACCGTAACCATAACCGCCTTTCAGATAATTCTGACGCATGGTTTCGGTTTGTTCTTTACTTGCCAGTAATTGATATAGTTTGAAAGCATTACAAGTATCCGGATTCTTTGGTGCTTCTAACGGTGTGCTGTCGGTTAAAATTCCCATCACCACTTTCTTCAGATCTTTTTCCGGAAGAAATATATTGATGAAGTTGCCGTACGACTTACTCATTTTTTGTCCGTCAGTTCCCGGAACGATCATCACTCTTTCATCGATCATTGCTTCAGGAATTACAAATAAAGGCGCGATCTTATTATTGAATGCAGTTGCAATATCGCGGGTCATTTCTAAATGCTGGATCTGGTCCTTCCCAACAGGAACTTTATTGGCATCATACAAAATAATATCTGCCGCCATCAGAACAGGGTAAGTAAATAACCCTGAATTCACATCACTTAAACGATCACTTTTATCCTTGAATGAATGCGCGTTCGCTAACATCGGATAGGGCGTAAAACAATTCAGGTACCAGGTCAATTCAGTCACTTCCGCAACACGGCTTTGACGGTAGAACATATTTTTTTTGGTATCGAAACCGAATGCCAGCCATGTTGCCGCCACTGCTTTAGTGTTCTCAATAATAGAAGCCGGATTTTTGCTTGAAATAAGAGCGTGAAGATCGGCAATGAAAAGAAAAGATTCGTTCTTAGGATCCTTGCTTAATTCTATAGCAGGAATGACTGCGCCAAGGATATTTCCCAGGTGAGGAATGTTGTTGCTGGTGATGCCTGTTAAAATGCGTGCCATAAATTACAATTGTAAAAATACACTTTTTGCCACACATAGAGGCAGTTTAATCCCTACGGGATTTGGATATTGTCAGGAGAGCGAGTTACCGATATTTAATCCCTACGGGATTGGCAGGACAATCGAGGTTTTATTACACCAAGATATCCCGTAGGGATATGATATCGGTAACAAATCCAATCAAAAAAATCTAATAATCCCGCAGGGATTAAACCTGCATTTATTGAATCCCTACGGAATTGGCAAGGACAATCGAGGTTTTATTACACCAAGATATCCCGTAGGGATATGATATCGGTAACAAATCCAATCAAAAAAATCTAATAATCCCG
>CALMVZ010000033.1 GCA_937873155.1 uncultured Bacteroidota bacterium
GTAGCTCCACGCAATGAGACAGAAGAGAAGCTGGTAAAGATATGGCAGGAAGTATTGCAAAGGGATAAGATAGGAGTTAAGGATGATTTTTTTGTAGTTGGAGGCGATTCAATAAAAGCGATCAGGATAGTTGTCCAAATAAAGAAAATAATAAAGAAAGAGATAAATGTAGCAGAACTTTATAAAAAACAAACAATTGAAAACGTAGCTGCTTCTTTGGCTGAACAAAAAGTCTACAGACGAAATGAGGACTGGGTAAGAGGAATGGATAGGATAGAAGACTTTAAACAAAAAATTCTAAAAGGTGATGAAAAAAATAAGCTTCCGGAAGAATACGAGGATTTTTATCCAATAACTCCAGTGGAGCAGGGAATGATTTTTTCTTCTTTGATGAACCCTCATGAACCTGTATATTATGATCAGTTTATAGACTCACTATATATAGAAGATTTAGATAAATTCAAGTCTGCAGTTTCTATCCTGATCCAAAGGCATTCTTTATTAAGAACAAAGTACTTTATGAAGTCTTTTGGAGAACCCGTCAAAATTGTGCTTAAACAAATAGATGCTCCTGTATTCGTATATGACCTTAGCAATCTGCCAAAAGAAAAAGTTGAGACGGAAATCCGTTCAATTACCCAGGGTTTAGTTGATAAACGTCTGACGTTTGATAATGAACTGCTTTGGTCATTGCATTTAAGTAAAATAAAAGAAAATCAATATTTGCTCGCCTGTTGTTTCCATCATTCACTTCTGGATGGATGGAGTACGACTATTCTTAGAACAGAGTTGTCACAATTGTTGGCAACCGACAATCAATTAAAATTACCTGTTTTAAAAAGTGATTATAAAGATTATGCTGCAGGAATATTGGGTCGTCAGGAATCGCCCGTAACAAAAGCCTTTTGGAAAGATATACTGGCGGGATACACAAGAAATAAACTTCCTTTCAATTATAAAGGTACCAGGGTGTCTTCAGAAAAAGGAATGACTAGTGTGCGCATTTCTTTGAAGCAAAATTTGCTTAAGGAATGGGGACAAATAACAAAAACGCAAAGAGTTTCATTTAAAGCTGTTTTTCTGGCGGCGCACGCATATTTACTAAGAATTTTAAGTACAGAAACGGATGTTATAACGGGAGTGGTTACTCATAGCAGGCCGGAACTGGAGGACTCAGAAAAAATTATGGGTTGCTTTCTTTATACTGTACCAATCAGGGTTGATTTTAAAACTATTGACAGTTTCAGAGATTTACTGCATTTTGTACAGAATTATATTACTAATGTAAAATCACATGAGGTACATCTTACAGACATTCTTAATATGATCGGTGATAAAGCAGGCACCGGAAACCCAATATTCGATACATTATTGAATTTTACTGATTTCCATGAATATAATAATGCGGAAGAGTCTTCGGTTATAACCATCATTGAAAACCTATTTGATGATAAAACCAGCATTTCAAATGGAATGACAAATACTTATTTTGATCTGGAGGTAGACAAAACGTTAGAGAGCCTTCAGATACAGATAAAATATGTTCCGAGTTATTTTCATCATCAGGAAATTGAATATGCATTATCCTTGTATGTTCGGATTTTGGAAAGTTTCGTTAAGGATATAAATCAGCCCTTGTATCCACCTGGACTTTTACTTCCCGGAGATAAGCATTTTCTTCTTAAGGAATTTAATAATACTATAGAAAATTATCCAAAAGAGAAATCCTTATTCGAACTTTTCGAAGATCAGGTAAAAAGAACGCCTGACGCAATAGCGTTAAAGCAGGATGGGGTGACCTTAAGTTATTGTGAACTGAACAAAAGATCAAATCAGTTAGCGGCATATCTGGTTAATAGTGGTGTTTTCCTAGGAGAAAATGTAGGAGTATTAGTTGGCAGGGGCTTTGATATGATAATTGGAATGTTTGGCATTCTTAAAGCAGGAGGTGCATATGTTCCTATTGATCCTGAATACCCGGCTGAACGACAAAAATATATTATAGAAAACTCTGGCGTAAGCAAGGTGTTATGCGATCTGTTTTATCCAATAGCAGAAGAATTAAGTACAATCGAGTTCGTTAAGCTGGATGTTTTAAAAGTTGACAACTATCCGCATGATAATCTTGGTTTAAAAGTAGACCCTGCGCAATTAGCTTATACAATTTATACTTCTGGATCAACGGGCCGTCCTAAAGGAGTAATGATTGAACATCATTCGGCGGTTAATCTTGTGGAGTGGGTTAATAAAACATTTAAAATAGACGAATTAGATCGTTTGTTGTTTATTACATCAATGTGTTTCGATCTGTCGGTTTATGATATATTCGGAATATTATCCTCTGGCGGATCGGTTGTAATAGCCAGAAAAGAACAAGTACAGGAAATTAACAAGCTTACTGAAATATTGTTGCAGGAACGAATAACATTTTGGGATTCAGTACCAACAACAATGAACTATCTTGTTTTAGAATTGGACGATCTTGAAGAAGCGTTTCGACAAGAAAGCTTACGTTTGGTATTTTTAAGTGGAGATTGGATTCCGGTTCAATTGCCGGAAAAAATTAAAGGCTATTTCCCAAATGCACAGGTCATAAGCCTGGGCGGCGCAACTGAAGGAACGGTGTGGTCAAATTATTATCCCGTGAAGAAGGTGGATCCTATGTGGGGAAGCATTCCATACGGCAAACCGATCAGTAATAGTTTTTTCTATATACTGGATTCAAACCGCGAACCTGTTGCACCTGGAGTGGCGGGTGAACTATACATCGGTGGAGTAGGAGTAGCTCGTGGATATTGTAATGACCCTGAAAAGACAAAAGCTTCTTTTTTCGAAGATCCGTTTAATAAGTATCTGGGGGGACGAATGTATCGAACTGGGGATTTAGGAAGAATGTTGCCAGATGGTAATATGGAATTTTTAGGTAGAGCAGATCATCAGGTAAAGATCAGAGGATTTAGGGTTGAATTAGGGGAAATTGAAAGTGTGATGTGTAAGTATGATCAGATAAAAGAAGCCGTTGTGGATATTTTGGCGGATAAATACAATAATAATCAATTGATCGCATACTATGTATCCTCAACCGAAATAGACCTTCAATTACTTAGAAATTATTTGAAGAGCTACCTTCCGGGATATATGATCCCGTCATTCTTTTTAAGGCTGGAAGAAATCCCGTTAACAAGCAATGGTAAAATAAACAGAAGAGCTTTGCCAAAATTATCGGACTTAGAGCGAAGTATTGGTTATGTCGCGCCAAGAAATGAAATAGAGAAGAAAATGGTTGAAATTTGGAGCGAGGTTCTTGGCATTGAGAAAATAGGTGTCAATGACGATTTTTTTGAATTAGGCGGGCATAGCCTCACGGCAACACGTTTATTGACCAGGATTGAAAAAGATCTTCAAGTTAAAATTGATATTAGAAATCTTTATGTCAGTTTAACTGTCAGTGGTCTTTCTGAAGTTGTAAGTACTTTAAAGTGGATGAAAAATAAAAATGAAGAAGCAAGCAGTGAACAAGACGAAATTATTATATAACATATGGATAATATACTCTCATTTCTAACAAAATTTAAAACAAAGCAGATTTTTATATCTCTTGATGATTCTTTAGAAAACATCCGGATTAGGGGAAATCTAAGTAATTTATCTTCATCTGAGAAACAATACTTAATCGAGAACAAGGCGGATATTGTCTCTTTTTTGAAAAGTCAGTTTTCCCTCAGTCAGAAAATTGAATTGGCAGGAAGGCAAGTGAATTATTCTATCTCCAATGCTCAGCGGAGGTTATGGGTTCTCAGCCAGTTTGAAGGCGGTTCAGTGGCTTATAACATGCCGGGTAGCATTCATCTGAACAAGGAGATGGATGTAGAGTGCTTTAAGCGTGCGATCGATTCAGTCATAGGCAGACATGAGGTGTTAAGGACAGTGTTTAGGGAAGATGAAAAAGGAGAGGTGAGGCAGTGGATATTAAGCAAGGAAGAACTGGGCTTTAAGATAGATTATAAAGATTTCAGAAGAGAAGAAAACAAACAGGAGAAAATAAAGAGTTATATAGCTGAAGATTCGTACAGGGCGTTTGATTTGGAGAAGGGTCCATTGTTAAGAGCGGGCTTACTACAGGTAGAGGAAGAAGA
>CALMVZ010000034.1 GCA_937873155.1 uncultured Bacteroidota bacterium
GGTGGAACAGGTCCTTATAATTTCTTATGGTTCCCTACTTTAAATAATACACCAAATGTAGGTACACTTCCTCCGGGTACACATACTATTCAGATCACAGATAATTTAGGTTGCGTTACAACATTAACAACAACAATTACTCAGCCACCTGCATTGACTGCGGTTGTGAGTGCAAGTAATTCGAATTGTACGCAAGCCAATGGTAATGCCTGCGTAGTTGCAGGTGGTGGTGCAGGTGGTTATACTTACCAGTGGTCAAGTAATCCATTATTCACTAACTCTTGTATCAACAATGTAGTAGCAGGATCTTATACAGTAACAGTAACTGATGTTAACGGTTGTACAATAAACGCGATCGCAAACATCAATGATATTTCCGGACCAAATGTTGCGATCACAGCTACTACAGCCGTAAGTTGTTTTGGTGGTAACAATGGTTCAGCTACTTCAAATATATCAGGTGGTACAGGTACTGTAAGTATACTGTGGTCCTATTTAGCGCAAACTTCTCAGAATGTAAGTAATCTACCTGCTGGTTTGCATTCTATTATAGTTACTGATGCTGCAGGTTGTGTTGCCAGCGCTTCGGTATTAATTACACAACCGGCGCAATTGAACTCAGCTATAACAAATGTTACAAATGTATCTTGCAGCGGATCTAACAACGGTTCAGCAACTATGTTAGTGAATGGTGGTACACCTGGCTACACTTACTTGTGGACACCAAGCGCACAATCATCATCAATGGCAGTGAGTATGGGCCCTGGTAATTATACTTGTTCGGTTGTAGATGCAAATGGTTGTCCTACTGCACAAACAGTAACTATTACACAACCGAATCCGTTAACGATAAGTTCTTTCAGTGTGACACATTTAACTTGTAACGGAAATAATACCGGGCAGATCAATACTACAATAACCGGAGGTTCTCCTGCTTATACTTTAGTTTGGTCTCCGGTTCAGCCTTCCAATGCAGTGATTACAAACTTAGCAGCGGGTACATATTCATTATTAGTTACAGATACAAAATCATGTACAACAACAGGCGTGTATGTAGTAACAGAGCCTGCATCTTTAGTAACTTCTGCAACAGCAACACCTGCTACTTGCGGTAATGCTAATGGTAGCGCTACTGTTGTTGTGAATGGCGGAACTCCGGGTTATACTTATAACTGGAATACACCAACAATCCAAACAACAGCGATTGCAACAGGTATGTCAGCGAACACATGGAGCTGTGTGATCACAGACTCTAAAGGTTGTACGATCACACAATCTGTAACTGTTCCTAATGCTCCGGGCCCTGCTAATGCAACAACAAGTTTCACTGCACCATTGTGTTTCGGACAACAGAACGGATCGATGGCAGTTAACTTTACATCAGGTACTGCACCGTTTACATTTATCTGGAATAATCCAAGCGCATCTACAACGCAAACTGTGAATGGTGTTGGTGCAGGTGTTTATTCAGCAACTATAACGGATGCTTATGGATGTACAACCAGCGGCGTTATAAACGTAACTCAACCAAATATTTTATTATTGAATGTGAGCAGCAATGTAACTATCTGTTATGGCCAGCTGACTCAGATCTATGCAGCTGGTGCAGGCGGAACTCCGGCATACTCTTATACCTGGAGCCCTATCAGTTTCCCAAGCGGTGGTCCGCATGTAGTTACTCCGACTGTTACCAGTCAGTATGTAGTGAACATGAGTGATGCGAATGGCTGTACAGTGAACCCGAAAACGATCAATGTAAATGTTACCCCTCAATTATTAGCAACGGGAGGTTCAACAACTGTTTGTCATAATAAACCCGCTACTTTAATTCCGAACATTACAAGTCCGGGTAATGGTGGCCCATATACTTATGCATGGACAGGCGGTTCAACATCTTCTAATATCACTGTGAATGGAAATTATCCAACTACACCGAATGTTTATTCTGTAAGTATTAGTGATGGTTGTTCTTCTCCTGATGCAACAGCTGCATTCACGGTGAATGTGAATCCGCTTCCATCAGGATATTTCACTGCAGATCCGTTGAAGGGTTGCGCACCGTTAGCTGTAACATTCTCGGCTACTTCCACTTCTCCCGGCGATATTTATAACTGGTCGTTAGGTGGTGGCGCAGGTGGTCAGGCATTTGGTACACCTGTTCAGAACGTGTATACGGAATCAGGTATGTATAGCATTTCAATGACAATTGTGAACTCATTCGGTTGTACAAAAGACAGTACTGCAATAAACTATATAGAAGTTTATCCTTTACCGATCGCAGAGTTCAATGCAAATCCATGGATGAGTACAATTCTTGATCCTATCATCAGCTTCACAAACTTATCAGTAGGAGCTACAAGTTACTATTGGGATTTTGGTGATATAGATAGCCCATTGAATAACTCAACGGTAATACATCCTTCACATGCGTATGAAAATGCAGGCGTGTACAAGGTATGGTTAGTAGCATTAAATGATAAAGGATGTAAGGATACAATTATGCATACTGTAGAGATCGAAGGTGAATATGCATTATACATCCCTAACACATTTACACCGGATGGAAACGGATTGAATGATATCTTCCAGCCGAAAGGTGTTGGTATTGATGAAGAATCGTACAAAATGTACATCTTTGACCGTTGGGGAGAGATCATCTTCACCAGTGATGAATTCCGTAAAGGGTGGGATGGAAAAGTAAAAGGTACAGATAAACTGGCTGAACAGGGCGTTTATACATATAAGATCTTAGTGAAAGATTATCAAGGAAACGTCCACCCTTATATTGGTCATGTTAATTGTTTACCTCGGCAAGCTAAGGTAGATTAATACTCGACAAGCTCAGTAACCGAATAATAATTTAAGGCTTCACAAAAAAGTGGAGCCTTTTTTATTTGGCTTCAGCACAACGTTCCCCGTCGATAGCTGCGCTTACAATTCCTCCGGCAAAACCCGCACCTTCTCCGCAGGGAAATAAATTTTTTAATTGAGGATGTTGTAATGTTTCTTTATCACGTGGAATCCTTACAGGCGTTGAGGTTCTTGATTCTACACCAACTATTAAGGCTTCGTTAGTTAAGTAGCCGCGCATTTTTGTTCCGAATGCTTTAAAGCCTTGTTGTAAAGAGTTGCCAATTAATTTTCCCAGGACATCATTCATCATAACAGGTGTAATTCCGGGTTGATAGGAACAATTGGGGAGGGAAGCGCTTAATTTATTATTGACGAAATCCTGCAAACGCTGCGCAGGGGCAGTTTGTGTTTTTCCGCCTTTGATCCAGGCCTGGCGTTCTAATTGTTTTTGGAATTCCAATCCTGCAAGCGCGCCGAATTTTTTGTAAGGTTCAAAATCCTTCAGATCAAAACCTACAACAATTCCGCTATTGGCAAAAGGATTATTCCGTTTGCTTGGCGACCAGCCATTCGTTACAACTTCTTCCTGCGCTGTTGCACAAGGTGCAATAATTCCACCGGGACACATACAAAACGAATAAACACCTCTGCCATCTACTTGTTGAACCAGGCTATAATTAGAAGCGGGAAGATAGGTTCGCTTTTCATTCACTTCACTTAAAGAACCACAATGGTATTGAATGCGGTCGATCAATTCCTGCGGATGTTCTGCGCGGACACCCATAGCAAACGGTTTAGCTTCAATAAAAATATTTTTCTTATTCAGTAATTCATAAATATCACGCGCACTGTGACCGGTTGCTAAAATTAATTTTTGTACAGGAAGATTTTTTTCTGAATTTGTTTTCAGGTCCAAAACGGCAATTTCTTTTATTTCATCCTTAGAATAGATGATGTCAGTCAGTTTATGTTCGAAATGAATTTCACCGCCGAAATTTAAAATAGTTTCTCTCATTTTTGTAATGATCTGCGGGAGTTTATTGGTTCCGATATGCGGATGGGCATCTACTAATATTTCTTCTGATGCACCATGATATACTAAAGTCTTTAGTATTTTTTCTACATCACCCCGTTTTGTTGAACGGGTATATAATTTACCATCGCTATAAGTTCCGGCGCCACCTTCACCAAAACAGTAATTGCTTTCCGGATTTACAATATGTTCTTTATTGATAGCTGCCAGATCACGCCGGCGGCTTTGTACATCTTTACCGCGTTCGATGATAATGGGTTTAATTCCTAATTCTAAACAACGTAATGCAGCAAATAGACCTGCGGGCCCCGCTCCAATAATGGTGGTTAGTGGTGAGAGTTTAGTGGTTAGTTGATAGTTTGGTTCATAATGAAATTCAGGAATAGTTTCATTTACATAAACATCAACGGTTAAATTTATTTTAATATTTCTGCCACGTGCATCTATGCTGCGTTTTACAGGTTGGATGGAAAATTGTTCTGAAGATTTTAAGGAAAGTTGTTCTTTGATTTCTTCTTTAAGAAGCTGTTCGTTGTAAGCTACCTTGGGCGGTAACTGAAGTTGTATTGTCTTTTTCATCTTTTTTGTGGGAAGGTTTCTATCCTTCAGCAGATGTAAAAGTACTAAAATCAGTTGTAATTCGGGGTTTTCATAGGGATTTTATTTAGTGAATGGAACGATTTTCCTGTTCTTCCCAAGTATTCTTTATCCATAGCCCAATTAGCACGCATTTCGGCAATTTGTTTTTTTGTTTCAAGCCATTTACTTCCAAATACTTTATTCAGAATTTTGTCGATAGGTAAGAATAAAAAAAGATTAAGAAAGCCGGTTGCCATTGTTATAAGTGATGGCGATAGTTTACGGTAACTTACTGAAAAGCCACTTTCAAGATAGGTCATATAATGCCAGTAACCACTTGGCATAAATACAGAATCGCCTGGTTCTATAATAAAGTCATAGCCTTTTATAAAGTGTAACGCGGGATATTTTTTATAATCCGGCTTGTCAAGATCGATTAGTGAATAGGTATTCAAAGGCAAACAATATAACATGCGGGTATATTCCGGCGGAACGAGAACTACTCTTTTACGTCCGCCAAAATGCGTATGCAATACATTAGACATATCAATATCATAATGAATTCTCACCTTTGTGTTTTTTCCGGCAAAGAACATGTGGCCGACATCATCGAGTAGTCCTTTAAATATTTTTGGACAAGGAAAATCTTTTTTTAGTTGGGGATCGTGCTTGAACATATTATAAAGAAAGATCCTCAGGCTGGTTGGTTCATTTTTTGAGAGGATGTTCAGGAAATCCCCTAGTTTCATTTTAAGATCGGGTTGGGTGTAAGCTGAATCTGGATTCTTTTTGCTGTTATCAAAAAGATCGATGACGGTATCGCCCATCCTGTGCGTAAAATATTCAAGCGACCATTTTTTTCCTGCAGCCGTACTATTGGCAAGGCCTTTTATAACCACGGGTATTTGCTTCTTGAAATAGTGGTTATTGAATTCTTCAGGAGTTATATTATTTACGACATCTATTTTCTTAAATAAATCCATAATGCAGGTAACTACTACAAATTTATTTTAGAAAGAGGGGCTTTGGAAGAGTGTTTCGTCAATCAGGCCAAAATAATAGCCGGATCCGGGTAAAAAAAATGCAGATCTTGCAAATTTGTAGATGAATTATCCTTCAAAAGTAATCGAAAAAACAACCATTCGTGAATTTACTTTATCTACACTTTTCGCGAAAATGTTCGGGTCTTTATAAATTAAATTCTTTGTGCCCTGGATCAGCTTTATCTCCAGTCCTAATTTAAAATATTTCAGGTAAAAATCTGTTCCTGCACCTGCGGAATAAAAGTAATCATCGCGTTTGATACGAACAGCATCATCTAAACGGTTTGTACTGCTGCCAACGGATGCCGCTCTTTTATTTGAAGCAAGATCTAATGCATAACCTCCTCCGCCGATCACGTATGCACTGAAATTTCCTAAACGTTTTGATTGTAATTTCGCCTCGATCGGAAAAATTAAAAAAGTGGATTCCACACTTTTGGTATAGATCTTCATGGTGTCATGAGTATCATTTTCCAAAGTGTATTCAAGCGAGCGTGACGCAAAACTGATATTGGGTGTAAAACGGATGCGTAAATAATCATGTAAGCGCGCATCACAAACAATTCCTAATGCAAAACCCGGATCGCCGTTAGTATATACACTTCGGATCTTGTATTTGGTATTATCCATCACCGTATCAGGAAATGCAGCATTGTTTACAGTATGGATCCTGAAATCGGTATGATTGCCGGAAATGACGAAGCCAAAATGTAATTTGTTCTTATAGAAATTAGGAAGATTGGTTCCTAAACCATCGCTGTGCTGACTATAACCGGTATAAGCACAAACGAGGAAGATAAATATGAACCTTAAACCTTTCAATTATTATATAACGCTATAATTAACGTTTTATTACGTTAGTCGTTCAGCTTCAAAACAGCCATAAATGCACTCTGAGGGATCTCTACATTACCAACCTGTTTCATTTTTTTCTTACCCTCTTTTTGCTTCTCTAACAATTTACGTTTACGGCTGATATCGCCACCATAACATTTCGCAGTTACATCTTTACGGATAGCACGGATGGTTTCACGTGAAATAATTTTTGCACCAATAGCAGCCTGAATGGGAATCTCGAATTGCTGACGCGGAATTAATTCTTTTAATTTTTCACAGATCTTTTTTCCGAACTCGTAAGCATTGCTTCGGTGAATTAAAGCAGATAAAGCATCCACCTGGTCACCGTTCAATAAAATATCCAGCTTCACTAAGTCAGATTGTTTCATTCCTATCGGATGATAATCAAACGAAGCATAACCTTTCGAAATAGATTTTAAACGATCGAAGAAATCAAATACAACTTCACCTAATGGCATTTCAAAAACTAATTCAACGCGATCTGCAGTTAAATACGTTTGGTTCACGATCTGTCCGCGTTTCTCAATACACAAACTCATTACAGGGCCAATAAAATCAGCTTTAGTTATAATGTTCGCTTTGATATAGGGTTCATCGATGTAATCGATCACGCTTGGATCAGGAAGATCACTTGGATTATTTACAGTAATAACTTCACCATTTGTTTTGTAAGCAATATAACTTACGTTGGGAACAGTTGTGATCACTGTCATGTTGAATTCACGTTCCAAACGTTCCTGGATGATTTCCATGTGAAGCATCCCTAAGAATCCGCAGCGGAAACCAAATCCTAATGCAGCAGAACTTTCAGGCACCCATGTTAAAGAAGCATCATTCAATTGCAATTTCTCCATTGAATAACGCAACTCTTCGAAGTCCTCTGTATCTACAGGATAAATTCCCGCGAAAACCATTGGCTTCACATCTTCAAATCCTTTGATCGCTTCAACACAAGGATTAGCAACTGTAGTGATGGTATCACCTACTTTTACCTCACGTGCTTCTTTGATTCCTGATATGATATAACCTACGTCGCCGGTTTTTACTTCATTACGTGGTTCCTGTTTTAAACGTAATACACCGATCTCGTCAGCATTGTACTCCATTCCTGTATTCACAAATTTTACTTTGTCGCCTTTTTTTAATTGACCGTTATAAATACGGAAGTAGGCAATGATCCCACGGAAAGAATTGAATACCGAATCAAAAATTAAAGCTTGTAACGGGGCATTCTCATCTCCTTTCGGAGCGGGAATTCTTTTTACGATCTCCTCTAATAATTCATGAACACCTTGTCCTGTTTTACCGGAAGCAGCAAGAATTTCTTCGCGCTTACAGCCCAAGAGGTCAACGATCTGGTCTTTTACTAATTCAGGTTCTGCGCTTGGGAGATCAATTTTATTTAAGATCGGAATGATTTCAAGATCGTGTTCTAACGCTAAATATAAATTCGAAATAGTTTGTGCCTGGATCCCCTGAGCAGCATCAACAATTAATAATGCCCCTTCGCAAGCCGCGATGGAACGTGAAACTTCATAACTAAAATCAACGTGGCCTGGCGTATCAATTAAATTGAGGGAATATTTTTCGCCATTTAATTCATAATCCATTTTAATGGCATGACTTTTTATCGTGATCCCGCGTTCTTTTTCAAGGTCCATATCATCCAGAACCTGCGCCTGCATTTCGCGTTTATTAATAGTATTAGTGTATTCCAATAAACGGTCAGCAAGGGTGCTTTTCCCGTGATCGATATGGGCAATAATGCAAAAGTTCCGTATGTTCTTCATAAAAGGCTAATCCTCAAAAAAATAAGAGAGCAAATATACAAAAATAAGAGCGGAATATCCCGAAAATTTTGCAAATTTGTAGCCTTAAATTCGGTTAAAAATTCAGTTATGAGCAGAGTCAAAGTTAAAGCGGTTTTGGGCTTAAAGCCTGAAAGTCAGGAAATCACTGTTAAAGGGTGGGTGCGTACCTTCCGTAACAATCAGTTCATTGCTTTAAATGATGGCTCTACCAATAACAATTTACAGGTCGTTGTTGAACTCGGCCTCTTAGATGAAACTACTCTAAAGCGCATCACAACAGGGGCTGCAATTTCTGCAAAAGGAACATTGATCGCCTCTTTAGGTAAAGGACAAAGTGTTGAGTTAGTTGCAAAGTCAATTGAAATTTTAGGAGATAGTGATGCGGAAAAATATCCGTTGCAACCAAAGAAACACAGCTTAGAATTTTTGCGTGAGATCGCGCATTTGCGTTTCCGTACAAATACTTTTGGTGCTGTATTTAGAATCCGCCATTCATTAGCTTATGCAGTACATAAATTCTTTCACGAAAAAGGATTTGTTTATTTGCATACGCCGATCATTACGGCAAGTGATGCTGAAGGAGCAGGAGAAACTTTTGCAGTAACAAATTTTGATCTGAACAACATTCCGAAAAACGATAAAGGCGAAATAGATTTTAAACAGGATTTTTTCGGGAAGCATACGAACTTAACTGTATCCGGTCAATTAGAAGGTGAGTTAGCTGCTATGGCATTCGGAGATATTTATACTTTCGGTCCAACCTTCAGGGCGGAGAATTCAAATACAACAAGGCATTTAGCGGAATTCTGGATGATAGAACCTGAGATGGCATTCTATGATCTGAATGATAACATGGATCTGGCTGAAGAGTTATTGCATTATGTGATCAATTACGCTTTAGAGAATAACAAAGAGGATATTGATTTTTTAACGCAGCGTTTATTAGAGGAAGAAAAGCAAAAGCCACAGAACGAAAGAAGTGAAATGAATTTGTTGGAGAAACTCCAGTTCTGTGTGAACAATAAATTTGAGCGTGTTACTTATACCGAGGCAATTGCTATTTTAAAGGATAGCAACCATAATAAGAAAAAGAAATTCCAATACTTAGTGAACGAGTGGGGTGTTGATCTTCAAAGTGAACATGAGCGTTATTTAGTAGAGAAACATTTTAATAAACCGGTGATCTTAACCGATTATCCAAAGAACATAAAGGCGTTTTACATGCGTCAGAATGATGATGGAAAAACAGTGAGAGCAATGGATATTTTATTTCCTGGCATTGGTGAGATCGTTGGTGGTTCGCAGCGTGAAGAACGTTTAGAGAAATTAGAAACCAGAATGAAAGAAATGAATATCCCGGTTGAAGAATTGAGCTGGTATTTAGACACTCGTCGTTTCGGTGCTTGCGAACACGCCGGTTTTGGTTTAGGTTTCGAACGTTTGGTATTATTTGTTACAGGTATGACAAACATCCGCGATGTGATTCCATTCCCGAGAACACCGAATAATTGTGAGTTTTAGTAAATCTTTTTTTAGTATATTAGTTCATGCGTTTAACAAGAAAAATATATTTCATAGTAATTGTAATTCTTGTTTCAGATTTTTGCTTATCCCAGAATTGGGTTTGGAAACATATAACTGATTCAGTTGCCACTAAAGGTTATTTTGGCACAAAAGGAATTGGAACAGCCATAACAAGACCCGGCACAAGAAATATAGGTGTTACCTGGACAGATTCATTGGGAAATTTTTGGTTATTCGGCGGTACAGGATATGCATCGACTTCAACTTCCGGTGAATTAGGTGACATGTGGAAGTATGATCCAACAACAGATGTATGGACATGGATGAGCGGACCTAATGTTAGAAATCAGTATGGAGGTTATGGCATAAAAGGTGTTGCAAGCGCACTAAATTTTCCCGGGACTCGTCATGGTTCAATTGTTTGGAAAGACAAAAACGATAATTTTTGGTTGTTTGGAGGCGTTGGATACGCGCAGACAGGTCCTGTCGGAGGAATGAATGACCTATGGAAATACAATCCGTATACAAATCAATGGACATGGGTCAACGGGCCGCAGTTCGTCGGGCAACCACCTTTCTATGGAACTATTGGCGTTCCTTCACCAAGTAATATCCCAGGACCAAGAAGTGATGGAACAGGATGGGTTGATCCTGTCACTGGTGATCTTTGGATGTTTGGGGGAAATGCTTTAGGAACTTCCGGGGGAGGGCCCATTAATGACTTATGGAGGTATAACATAGCGAGTGATCGATGGACGTGGATGAAAGGCCCTACTGTTACATTTCAAAATGGAACATTTGGAACTATTGGTGTTTCGTCACCATCAAATAATCCCGGTTCAAGATATTGGTGTAATTCATTCGTAGACGCAAATGGAAATTTTTGGTTGTTTGGAGGTGCTGGATATGCATCAGTTCCGGGATCATTAGGTGTATTGAATGACCTGTGGAAGTATGATCTTTCTTCAAATAACTGGACTTGGATGCATGGATCAAATTTAGTTAACCCTGCAGGAAATTTTGGAACAAAAGGTGTTTCTTCGCCTTCAAATACTCCGGCAAGAAAAACCCGTGCAACGTGTTGGACTGATACTCTAAATAATTTTTGGGTTTACGCAGGTTACGATCAGAATAATGCTGCATGGGGTGATCTATGGAAATATGATCCTTCAATCAACGAATGGGTATGGGAATATGGAAGCAGCAGTTTAGGTCCTCCGCGAGTTTATGGAACTCTCAACGTTCCTTCTCCTTCTAATGATCCCGGAGGAAGAGCAAGTGCAATGTCGTGGACAGGTAAAAACGGAGGCCTTTGGTTATTTGGTGGTACAATCGGGCCACCGGGTGTTTTAAATGACCTATGGGAATATACCAGCCCTGTTATTTCAACAGGTATTTCAGAAAATACACAAGAAGAAATGTTGGTCTATCCTAATCCGGGTTCTGATCAGATTGCAATCAGTTCAGCTAAAATTAAGATCAACAGATGTGAGGTAATCGACCTCAGTGGAAAAATTGTTTTTGAAAAGGATGTTTATGATTTTAATACAACTATTACTATTCAAAATTTAAGGTGCGGGTTATACACTTTAAAGATCATTTCCTCTTCAGGAACTCAAACGCGTAAATTGTCAATCATAAATAATTAGTTGGCTGAATCGTATCCTGAACATATCCAAACGCTTTTAAAAACTTTGTCGGACGGACCAGGTGTGTACCAGTATTTCGATAAGGAGAATAATCTTTTGTATGTAGGGAAAGCGAAGAATTTAAAGAAACGAGTTACTTCTTATTTCACCAAAGAACATGACAATGGACGTTTACGTTTATTGGTGAAAAAGATCAATGACATCAAAACTGTAAAAGTAAATACAGAGTTAGATGCTTTGCTTCTCGAAAACAATTTAATCAAGAGTTTAAAGCCGAAGTATAACGTCAATCTCCGTGATGATAAAACGTATCCGTGGATCATTATTAAGAATGAACGTTTCCCCAGATTATTTTATACGCGTAAACAAATTAAAGACGGTTCAGAATATTACGGGCCATATCCTTCAGTTTTAGTAATGCATGCTTTGCTGGATCTTATTCGCCAGTTGTATAAATTACGGACTTGCAGTTATGATCTTTCAGAAGCAAATATCGAGAAGAAAAAGTTCCGCGCCTGTTTAGAATTTCATATCGGCAGATGTAAAGCACCTTGTGAAGGAAAGCAAAGTTTTGAGGAGTATGAAGAGGATATGAAGCAGATCCGTAAGATCATTAAAGGAGAATTCTCTTTTGCCTTGCGTGATATGAAAAAGCAAATGGAAGAATTTTCGGATAAACTTGAATTTGAGAAAGCTGAAGAGATACGGGAACAAATAGAATTATTGGAGAAATACCAGGGAAAATCAACGATCGTTCATCCGAGTATTACGGATACCGATGTTTTCGCGGCGATCCATGAAGAGAATGTCTCTTATGTCAGTTATTTTAAAATTTATAATGGAGCGATCGTTCAGGCACAAGTTCTGGAATTGAAAAAACAATTGGATGAAACGCCTGAAGAAATGCTGGTGTTCGCTATGAATGAGATCCGTCAGAGATACAATTCCCAAAGCAAAGAAATAATTGTTGAAGAAGAACCTGAATTCAAATTCCCGGACACAAAATATTATGTGCCGAAGATCGGCGACAAAAAGCAATTACTCGATCTGTGTTTGAGAAATGCAAAAGCTCATAAGTTTGAGAGGGAAAAGCAAGTGGCATTAACGGATCCGGAAAGGCACACCAACCGCATCATGCAGCAAATGATGAAGGATCTTCGCATGAAAGAAGAGCCGCGCCGCATTGAAGGATTTGATAATTCCAACATTCAGGGAGAATACGCGGTTGCGGCGATGCCCGTTTTTATTGATGGCAAGCCTGCAAAAAAAGAGTACAGACATTTTAATATTAAAACTGTTATCGGCCCTGATGATTTTGCGAGCATGGAAGAAGTCATTTTCCGCAGGTACTCCAGGGTAATAGAGGAAAAATTACCGCTGCCACAGTTGATCGTGATCGATGGGGGCAAGGGGCAGTTGTCAGCGGCAGTAAGCAGTCTGCAGAAGCTGGGGTTGTATGGTAAGGTTACAGTGATCGGCATTGCAAAACGATTGGAAGAAATTTATTTCCCCGGCGATTCCATCCCCATTTATTTGGATAAGAGAAGTGAAACATTAAAAGTGATCCAACAGATCCGTGATGAAGCGCATAGGTTTGGAATTACCCATCATAGAAATAAACGTAGCCGCGAAACTTTTAAAACTGAACTCAGTGAGATCAAAGGCATCAGTGATATCACCGCGCAAAAATTGCTAACCGAACTAAAATCGGTGAAGAATATCAAGGAAGCGACGCTTGAAGAGTTGAGCGCTATCATTGGGAATTCTAAAGCTAAATTGGTTTGGGATTTCTTCAACGATCCGAAAAAACAGGACTGATTTTCAGGTAAATAAAGAACCATTATTGCATATTTTTATAAAGAATTCTATCTTGAAATAGAATTATGCAGAACACATTTACGCGTTTTATTTTATTCATTTTTTTAATTGGTGGTACTATCGTTACTGCACAGTCTTTAAAAAAATCCATTTCTCAATTAGAGTCTGCAAAAACTGTTGATGAACTTTTAGCATCTGAACAAAACTTCCTCAAACTTATTTCAGAAAAGAAAAAATTACATGAAGCGTATTATTACGGTGCGTTGAATAATTTATTCCTGGCGTTTCACGATACTTTGCGGATCGACGATTATTGCGCGCGCGCAGACAGATTTTTATTCCAACTCGATTCATTAGCGCCTAATAATTCGGAAGCTTATGTATTAATGGCTATGAGTGCAGGTGCAAAGATCAGTGCCGATAAAGAAAGAAGACAAATTAAATTAGGCCCCGTTGCCAATAAACATTGCGATCGCGCCACTGCTCTTAATCCTGAAAATCCGCGCGCGTGGTTGATCAAAGCAAAAACCGTAATGAATTCACCGCCTAAATTAGGAGGCGGACCAAAATTCGCATTGAAGTATTACCAGAAAGCAGTAGATAAATACAAGACCTATAAACCCCTTACAGATACCGAACCGGATTGGGGAAAAGAAATGGCTCAAAAAGAGTACGAGGAGTGTAAAAATAAGGTCGGAAAATAACCTGTTTTAAATTTTATTGTGTTAAAAATCAATAATATATAAAATATATTTGGTTTATATTATAAACTACTTTACGTTTGTGTAACAAAACCGATAAAGTGAACATGAAAAATGTCTCTTTATTATAAAAAAGGAAAAATGGAAAACGCAGAAAATTTAAAACCTGAAGAAAGTTTAAGATTGATCGATAGCATGATCAACACCGCAAAAAATAAATTAGCAGATGATGGCTTTCATTTAATTTTTTGGGGATGGCTTGTTTTTGGCGCAGCGATGTCGCATTATATTACCATCATGATGAACATCCCGTATGGTTATGCCGTGTGGCCGATATTAATGCCATTAGGAGGGATCATTTCAGGATTCTACGGATATAAACAAGTGAAGAAAGATAAAGTAAAGACTTACATTGATGTTTATCTTGGTTATTTATGGGGCGCATTCGCGATCGGCATGGTACTCACTTTAGTTTGTATGCCAAAACACGGAATTGCTAACACTTACTTTTTCTTAATGATACTTTATGGTATTGCCACTTTTGTTTCAGGTGGCTTATTGAATTTTAAACCGCTGATCATCGGAAGTTTATTTTCTTTTGCCTGTGCCGGAATTTCAGTTTTCATTGGAGAAAGTGCAGAGCAATTACTGATCATCTCTGTTGCTTTATTATTCAGCTATATTATTCCGGGACATTTATTAAGAGCTAAATACAAATCGCAAAATGTTTAAGGACCTTGATCCCATATTACACTCCCAGTTGCGGCTCGCAGTTATTTCTTTATTGGTATCGGTGAAAGAAGCAGAATTCACTTACCTGAAAGAACAAACCGATGCAACATCAGGAAATCTAAGCGTTCAGCTTCAGAAATTAAAAGAAGCAGGGTATATAGAAATAGAAAAAAAATTCAAGGACAATTATCCCCAGACCATCTGCAAAATAACTCCGGGCGGCATCAATGCTTTTGAAGAGTATGTAAAGAATATTAAAAGTTACTTAACTAAACACTAAAACATAACCAATGGAATTCGAAAACGAAAAGGATAAAATGCTTTGGAAAGAAGCAAAGAAAAGAGTAGGATTTAAAAATCACTTAATAACTTATCTTGCCTGTAATGCTTTCTTCTGGCTGGTATGGTATTTTAACGATCTGAGAGGACATGGCGATGCAGGAAATCATGCAGGACTGCCCTGGCCTTTATTCCCTATGTTCGGTTGGGGATTCGGCCTGTTCTGGCATTTTGTAGGCACTTACATGCGCGGCAATAAAGCTGACCAGGTAGAAAAGGAATTCCGGAAATTAAAAGACAGGCAAAAGTAGGAGGTTTGTTATTGGTAATCTTCCAAATGACAATCTTTTAAAGTGCCTGCTGACAAATTATTATTGTTCTTGCAGGTTTCTTCGGTTGCTGCTTTTGTAAAAGGCCCGGCCTGCATTTTATCACCGCGGGAAACAGTCCCTGTATTCGAATTGGTACAAACACATTGGTAATCTTTTTTACATGATGTAAAAGCGAGAAGAGAAACGAATAATAAAGAGAAAATGAATTTCATAACACTTATTTTTCTTCAAAGATAAATTATTTTAAAAATCGCGGATATACGCAGTACTACGTATTTTTTAACGAACAACTAAACTATAGCCGTTACCGTGAAGGTTATTGATCTCTAAATTAGGATCAGAAGCTAAATATTTACGGAGTTTCACAATATAAACATCCATGCTTCGTCCGGTAAAATAACTGTCATCATTCCAGATCTGTTTTAAAGCTTTTTCGCGGGGCAAAACATCATTTTTGTGCTGGCATAATAAATTTAAAAGAGCAGCTTCTTTTGGAGATAGTTTTTCCTCTTTATTTTTTTCTGACTTTAGTATCCTTAGTTTAGCATTGAAACTGAATTTCCCGATCTCGTGTAAATATTCATTCGAATTTTCAGATGCATTACGGTTTAATATCGCCTTCAGTTTTAATAGGAGGACTTCTGAATCAAATGGCTTTGTGATATAATCATCCGCCCCTAATTTATAGCCTTTGATCATGTCTTCACGCATGCCTCTTGCAGTCAAAAAAACAAACGGAACAGTTTTATTGATCTCCCTGATCTCACCGGCCAAAGTAAATCCGTCTTTCTTTGGCATCATTACATCCACAACACAAAGATCAAATGTATTATTCTTAAAGGCTTCCAAACCTAACTCGCCATTCTCACACAAAGTCACTTCAAACCCATTCATGTTGAGGTAATCCCGCAACACCATGCCGAAGTTCTTTTCGTCTTCTACTAACAGTATTTTAGTTACCATTATCATGTAATTTAATAATGAATTCACTTCCCTGATTTTTTTCGCTTTTTAATTCTATTGTACCATTATGTGCTTCTACAATAGACCTCACATAACTTAATCCTAAACCAAAACCTTTTACATCATGTAAATTTCCGCCCTGCGCACGGTAGAATTTCTCAAATACTTTTTCCTGTATGCTTTTATCAATTCCAATGCCATTGTCTTTAAAACGGATCACAGTTTCATTCCCGGCCTTATTCAAAGATATGTGTATCTCCGAATTCTCTCCTGAATATTTTAAAGCATTATCCAACAAATTCGTAAAGGCATTCTGTAAATGGAATTCATCTCCCGGCGCAATAACATCCTCGCCGGAGAAACTAACTTTTGCGTTTTTAGTTTGTATTTGTAATTGATAAGTTTTGATGCAATTATCTAAAATTTGTTTTAAGCTGACTTCTTTCTTATTCAACATTAATTCACCTTTTTCCAATAAAGCCATCTGGAGAACGCGCTCCACATGATCATTCAGTTTTTTATTTTCTTCTTTAAGAATGTTCGAATAATTTCTGAATTTTTCTTCATCATTCTTAACAGTAGGATTATTGATCCCGTCCACTGCAAGCGAAATAGTTGCAATTGGTGTTTTCAACTCGTGGGTCATGTTATTGATGAAGTCATTTTTCATGATATGCAATTTTTCCTGGCTTAACATTCTCCTGAAAAGGTAGATCATCACAAAGCCAATCAGAAGAGTAATGAATAAAGAAAGACTTAATAATCCTGCCATTTGTTTAAGAACGAAATTAGTGGTCGACAAATAATCTACTTTTATAATGATCGATCCGTCATAAATTGGTTCAGTGAAAGGCATGGATAAAAGAGGCGGATTCATCTTCGCAAATCCCGGTGTATTACAAAGTACATGATACTTTACTTTTGCAGGATGGCGGTGAGGAAAGAAGTAAACACCGAAAGCTGCATCCAGGTCAATACCTTGCCTTGAAAGCTCTTCTTGTAAATTTGTTCTTACTCGTTCGTAAGTGAATAGTGAATCTATATTTGCCTGCGCTTCTTCTGAACTCAACGCCATTTTTAAAAAAAGTGTCTGAAGCTGCCCGGCTTTCTTTTCAAGTTTTTTGGCTTTGATCTGTGTTTCAAGAGCGAGCTCCTGTGCCCTATGCGCTTCGGTCTTAGCTAAGTTCGTTAACTTTTCTAATTCAACCTCCTGTTTATTATTTTGTATTTCTATAGAAGCGATCTGTGACACGTACTCACCTTTTACCTTAGCCTGTTTCGCAGCTTCTATAGCTTGTCTTTGTTTTTCTATAGCTTGTTTCTCAGCTTCTATAGCTTGCTTTTGTTTTTCAATGGCTTGCTTATCAGCTTCTATGGCTTGCTTTTCTTTTGTAAGGTCTATTTTGCCTTCTTTTTCAGCAAGGCGTTTTTCCTGCTCTTCCAGTTTTGAAAAATGTTCTTCTAGTTTTTTTTCCTGCTCAATTATTTTTTTATCGTTATCTAATAGATTTATCTTATGATCATGCGCAGCCTTTTCAAAATTATCAATAGAATAAGAATAACTCTGTGTATTGTTAGCAGACCCGTTCTTGCTTTTGCTTTCTGAACTAATAATGATCTTTTGCGAATTCCCGTTCCCGACTTTCACAACTGTTGTTGAGCTCTCTGAATCGTCATTGACCTCAATTTTCTGTTTAAGGATATGATGGCCTTTAATAGTATCCGTCTTTAATCTGTTCTTGATACTTGAAACAATAACGCGGATAGGATCGGTGCTATCGGAACCAATTATGTTCTCAGTCAGCAACAAAGAATCCATATTATTAATAATGAATTTAGAATCCTCTTCCCTTTGCAAACGGGTGCCGGTTTCGATCACAGCCTCTCTTGTCTTATCAACCAACTCCTGTTCTTTATGCTGGTATACCAGGTAAAGCCAAAACCCTTGCAGGCCTATCAGAGCTAAAAGTGCGATAGTAATTAAAACCGGTATATATCGTTTTGAACTCATTTTCAGAGTCAAATGTAGAGAAGCTTTAACACATAACCACAGACTTTAACCTTTCTTTAACACTGTTTAACCGCGCTTTAACCATAGTGCAGGAGTCACGGAAGTAATTTTGTCTTATAGAAATCAAACTAAAAAACATAAAACCAAAACCTATGAAAATTAAATTACTAACCTGCGCACTGTTATTAGCAAGTTTCGCATTAATGGCGCAAGAAAAAAAGAAAGCAACAGTTCACATTAAAAAAGTGGAGAACATCAATGGTGTGGAAAAAGTAACGGATACAACTTATACTACAGATGATGTTTCGGGGTTTAAATATTCTTATTCGGATGATAAGATCATTACTGAAGATATCAGGAATGAGAATGGAAAAGAAGTGAGAACGATCATGATCGATGATCATAATGGAAAAGGTGAACCAACCATTAAAGTACATACCGGTGATCCGAAAAAAGATGCACAGATAGAAAAAGAATTACGCGAAGCACACAAAAAAGGCGACAAGAAAAGCAAGGTGATCGTAATGGATGAGAATGGCAAGACAACTACCAAAGTGATTGAAGGTGTAGATATGGAAAAAGCTCTACAGGAAGCTCACAAAGCTTTACAGGAAGCCGAAAAGGAATTGAAGAATAGCAACAAACAGATAAAGCGCTCTGAAAAAGAAATGCTCGCTTCAGAGGAAGCAATGAAAGAAGCGGAGAAAGCTTTGTTGGAAGCTGAAAAAGAAATGCAAAAGAACGGTGAAGGCAAACACATGAAAAAAGTGATCATCGTTAATGATGAAGAATCAAATGATGGAAAGGGAGGAAAGACCATTACCAGGATCGTAATGCTGAATATGAATATTACTGATGCAAGCGATGAAGACGTAAAACGTTTAGGAGCAGGAAGTGTGGACAACAAAGTGGAGGTGGATAACATGAAATTATATCCGAATCCTAATGACGGGAAATTCAATCTGAATTTTAACTTAAAGAATAAAGGCGATGTGGAAGTAACAGTTTACAATGTGGAAGGTAAGCAGGTTTACAACGAAAAGATCCCGAATTTCGAAGGTGAATACAACAAGCCAATTGACATTAGCCGCAATGCAAAAGGGATTTACTTTGTAAAGATCCAGCAAGGGAAACATACACAAGTGAAAAAGATCTCCTTAGATTAAATTTTCATGTTATTTAATTAAGGGAAAAAAGAAGCCGGATCAACCTCCGGCTTTTTTTATTTTGTATTCTCTTCTCAACACGGAGAAACAGAGTTAAAGAGTTACACAGAGGTTTTTCGTATTAAGAACCCTGTGATCCTCTTTTTTCTCTTGGACTCTGTGTTGAAATTCATAAATTCTATTTTTACCCGCCCGCCTTTTTTATTTTATACCCCTCTTTAGTAAGAATGACAATGATCTTATCACGGTTATCACCTTGAATTAAAATTTCTCCATTCTTTGTATTGCCGCCAACGCCGCATTTTTGTTTTAATAATTTGGCAAGAATATCAAGATCACTTTCCGGCCCGACAAAACCTGTCACGCGGCTTAATAATTTTCCACCGCCCAATCTGTCCAAATACACTTTTAAATTTTGCTGCTGCGGAGGCAAACTTCGTATACTTAATTCCGCTTCAGATTTATATTCAAAATCCGGATTGGTGGAATAAACAACACCGGCACGGTTCTTAGCTTTTTTACTCATCGCTTATAACGGATCAAAACAAATGGAACAATAATTAAAATTAAGGAAAGTAAAGTTAATAACCATGTGTTTTTGATAGTTGTCTTCGAACAATTGTAAATCGGTTTGTCGGTTTCTTCAAGATCTATTACAGGTTCCTCGTGTCGCAGTGAAAGTAAACTATCGTTTAGCTGCACGTACCGCCTTAAATTTTCGTAGGCGGCCTTATGATCATTTTTTTGCCTGTATAGTTCAGATACTAAATTGTAGTAGTGTGATCGGCCCGTAGGATATTCGATTTTATTACAAAGCATAATAGCTGAATTTAAATTCTCTTCGGCCAGACTTATATTTTTTTGCTCTAAAGCAATTTCAGCAATGCTCAAATGATAATCAGTAACATTTACATCCAACCCCATTAATTCGCTTAATTCAAGGGCGTCATAATTACAGGCCAGCGCTTTTTCAAGATCGCCTTTATCTAAAAATACCTGGGCCAGGTTGTTCAGGCTGATTTCTTTAATGTTATAATTGTTAAGTTCTTTACCTGTTTCAAAGGCTTTTTGGTAATTCTGCATAGCCGCGTCAAATTGGCCTTCCAGATGTTTTATGACTCCTATATTTAATAGCTCATTAGCAACTTCAACCTTGTTATTCATCGAATTGTAATGATCAAGCGCTTTTAAAAAGAAGTCTTCCGCATCCCGGAATTGTTTCAAACGTAAGTAAATATTACCCAGGTTTCGATAACCAATGGCGATTCCTAAACTATTGCTAAGTTCTTTTTGTACTGCCAAATATTTTTCAATATAACCTAACGCTCTTTTATAATGCCCTTGTTTGGTGTAAAGAACACCGGTTAAATTATTAGCGTAAGAGATGTGTTTCTTTGAGTTTGTTCTTAGTGATATCCTCTCGCAATTCTTAGCCATTGTAAAAGCCAGTTTAGGATTCTTGTCAGCCAGATCCAATCCATACCTGTATAGCTGATTTACACACTCTGTATCATTCTCAGTTTTCAGAATGTGGGTCAGTAAAGTATCAGGATCCTGGCCCGATAAAGCGATACTTATAAAAAGAAAAACTATGAAAAACCGTAGCATATTGTTTTCAAATGTATAATTTTATAGCGTAAACTCCGCTTATGATCAGGTATAAATTATTTCTTAAACATCCGGCCTCTCATTATATTTATGTTGATCTGTATATTGACGGTATTAAATCAGATTCAATAGATCTTCAATTACCCGCGTGGCGCCCGGGCCGTTATGAATTAGGGAATTTCGCTAAGAATGTTAAACGTGTTGATGTTTTTGATAAGAGTGAAAAACCTCTTGAATTCAAAAAAACAACAAAGGACTGTTGGAGGGTAAATACTAAAGGCATTTCTGAAATAAAAGTCACCTACAGTTATTTTGCGAATGAGTTAAATGCAGGGGCATGTTTTGCGGATGAAACACAAATGTATGTGAATCCTGTTCATTTATGCATGTATGTGCCGGGTAGAATGAATGAAGAACACGTTGTAGAGCTGGATGTTCCGGATAGTTATAAGATCGCATGTCAATTGACACCAAAAGAAAAAGCACTAACCGCCAGGAATTTTGATGAACTGGCAGATTCACCTTTTATTGCGAGTGCAGGAATTAAAACAGATTCGTATGAAATAGATGGAGTGAAATACTATCTTCACTTCAATGGCGAATGTGAGCCTGATCTGAAAAAAATTAAAGAACATTTTAAAGCGTTCACAGTATCACAATTAAAATTCTGGGGAGGAATTCCGATCGATGAGTATCACTTTTTATTCCAGGTATTGCCTCACAAATTTTATCACGGGGTAGAGCATCAGAAAAGCACTGTGATCGCGTTAGGCCCTGGTTATTCTTTAAATGAGGGAAAAACGTATGAAGATCTTTTAGGTGTGAGTTCACATGAATTATTTCACTTATGGAATGTAAAATATATCCGTCCGGTTGAAATGTTGCCTTACGACTTTACAAAAGAAAATTATTCACGCACAGGTTATGTTTACGAAGGCTTTACCACTTATTATGGCGATGTGATGTTGCGGAAGTCGGGAGTGTTCACTGATCAGCAATATTTTGAAACACTGGAGGAGCGTTTGCAAAAACATTTTCATAATTACGGCAGGTTTAATTTATCAGTTGCAGACAGCAGTTGGGAGACATGGTTAGATGGTTATGTTCCCGGTGCGCCTTATCGTAAAACATCAATTTATGATGAAGGTAATTTGGTTGCTTTCATGTTAGATATTTTAATTTTGAAGAATACTCAGAACAAACGATCATTGAAAGATGTCTGCAGAGTACTATATAATGAATACGGAAAAAAGGATATAGGTTATTCTGAAACGGATATCATTAAACTCTGCGAAGATACCGCAGGAATTTCTTTGCAGGATTTCTTTAAAAAATATGTCTACGGTACTGAAGATCTTGAACCGATGCTAAGCGAATGTTTTGACTATGTTGGACTCGAAATGCAAAAGAAACCAAGCCAATTAAAAAATGAAAGCGACTTTGGATTCAAAGTTGCAGAGCAGGCGCATCTGACAAAAGTTACATTAGTTGCACCATATTCTCCTGCATGGAAGGCTGGTTTATCGATCGGGGATGAGGTTATGAGTATAAATGGATGTGACATCAAAAACGATTTAAATAACTGGACGAAATATTTTTCCGGCCCCGAAATTTCTCTGAATGTTTCATCTCATGGAAAAGTAAAAACGTTGACAATGAAAGCGAAAGAAGGTGTTACTTATTTTGATCAATACAAAATTGCTTTTAAAGCATCCGCTTCAGAACCGCAAAAAAAGAATTACAGCAGGTGGTTATTGGAAAACTAAATTTGGGCATTTGCAAAAAATGCTTTTATTTAGATGTATTAACCCTTAAAACCAAATACAATGATTTTAATTTTCATGTTACTATTGTGGCTTGCACTTATTGCATTTGTCATTCTTTCTCAATGGAGAGTATTCGCTAAAGCGGGTCAGCCGGGCTGGGCTGTTTTTGTTCCGGTGTACAACATCCTTGTGATCTTAAAAGTAGCTAACAAACCCTGGTGGTGGATCTTTTTATTATTGATCCCGATAGCAAATATCGTTTTCATGATCATAGTGCTGAACCGTATCTCTAAATCATTCGGAAAAAGTGAAGGGTTTACCGTTGGATTAGTGCTTTTAGGAATTGTATTCTGGGGCATCCTTGCATTCGATGATTCGCAATACACAAAATTAGAGGACGCTCCTGCAACAGCGTAAACCAAAATTATTGATCAGAAAAGGCCTGGCCATTGGTCGGACCTTTTTATTTTACCCCAAGCCCTTTGTTAATAACCTTTTAGATTTCAACTTGCTAAGCTCTGAAATTTGGCTTTTTTTTGATATTATATTAATCAACTAAAAAAACTAAAAAATGGAACAAACAAACAACGCTGCTCCGGCTGGAAATCCCGGAAAAGGTTTAGGAGTTGCAGGCTTCGTGATCTCCCTGGTAGCACTGGTATTATGGTTCATAATTACAGGAATTGCTGTATTAGCAGCAGTTGCCGGCGGTGGAATGGGTCTTGCTATTACATGGCTTGTAATTAGCTTATTAGGTACTGTACTTAGCGTAATGGGCTTTATGAAATCTAAAGCTGCAGGCGCTAAAAAAGGCTTAGCTATCGCGGGTCTTGTTTGCGGTATCGTGGCAACTTTATTGTCAGTTCGTACTGTATTTGCAGTAAAAACTGTTCATGAAACTGCAGGTGATGTTGGTAAAGAATTATTGGAGAAAATGGGAGAAGGTATGAAAGAAGGCATGCAACAAGCTTTGGATTCAATGCAAAGTTCTATGGATGAAGTTGCTCCGGCTGATACTACAGCCCACTAAAATCGGTTTACAACCTTTTATAAAGAAGTCGCTATTTGTATAGCGGCTTTTTTTATTTTTACTCAAAACATAAAAACATGGAAACAACCGTCGACAATTCATTTGAACAGGCAATGCAAGGGCCAAAACGTCCGCAACTATTAACCGTTATCTGCATTTTAAGTTTTATTATGTGCGGACTAGGCTTATTAGGAGGAATCTGGAATATCGTCCAGAATACGCCGGAGAATATGGCGGAAGGCATTGAGAAAATGAGACAATACAGCCCGGAAATGGCTGATAAAATGGAAGAGAACATGATTGCTATGCAGGACAGTACTTATATCCAGATCTCCCCGTATCTGAATCTTGTTTATGTATTGGTTTCATTCCTTGGTGTGCTTATGATGTGGAAATTGCAGAAGAAAGGGTTCTATCTATACCTTGTTGGTGAGTTACTGCCTTATATCGGTTTTATAGTTGCCGGTAAAGAAAGTATGGCCGCTATGGATATGGCAGGCGGTGGTGCAGGACAAGTGGCTGGTATAGTTATGGTAGGACTAATGTTGATATTCGATGCAGCATTCATTATCATGTATGCGGTGAACCTTAAAAAAATGAATTAATGAAACAGGCATGAAAATTGCCGCTTCATAACAAGTAATAAAACACGCTCAATAACAAGGGGTTCTGTCAAAAAAAGCAGAGCCCCTTTTTTAATTGGATTATTAATCGTAATTTTACGATTGATATGGGAGCTGCCAAAACAGAAGAATTTACTTTGAAGGAGAACAAAGCTGCAAAATATGCTAAAGCATTAGCGCATCCTGCGCGCATCGCGATCTTACAATTACTCATAAAAAAACAAAATTGTATCTGTGGTGATATTGTTGATGAATTGCCTTTGTCGCAAAGCACGGTATCGCAGCATTTGAAGGAGTTGAAAGAAGCAGGTTTGATAAAAGGAGATATTGATGGTGTAAAGATCTGTTATTGTATTGATGAGAAAGAATGGAAGAATGCACAAGGTGTTTTTAGTGGGTTATTCGAAAGCTATAAAGTAAAAATGAAATGCTGCTAATTTAAATTTTTTAGTATGGAAACTATAGAAAGCAAAAAGCACTGGGAGAATATTTATTGCACAAAAGCGGAGAACGAGGTCAGCTGGTTCCAGCAGTATCCAAAAACCTCAATGGATTTTGTAGAATTATTTTCTCTTGAAAAAAATTCTAAGATAATTGATATTGGCGGTGGCGACAGTCATTTCGTTGATGCGCTATTGGAAGCAGGATTTACTGATATAACTGTATTGGATATTTCTGCTAATGCGATCGAAAGGGCAAAGACAAGGCTTGGCGAAAAAGCTGTTAAAGTAAAATGGATCGTTTCGGATGTGACCGAATTTGCTCCTGATGAAAAATATGATTTCTGGCACGACCGGGCGGCATTTCATTTTTTAATTGAAGGGTCCCGGGCTGATAAATATGTGGAGATCGCCAATAAAGGAATTGCTCAAAGCGGCATTTTAGTTTTAGGTACTTTTTCAGTTAACGGGCCAAAAAAATGCAGCGGACTTGAGATCAAACAATATTCTGAAGAAAGTATGTCGGCTAAATTCGAAAAATATTTTGAGCGGGTGAAATGTATTACCGAAGATCATCAAACGCCGTTTAATACCGTTCAGAACTTTTTATTCTGCAGCTTTAAAAAAATTTAAAATAAAGATCATGAAACTATCCGAAATTAAAGCAATTCTTAACACTGCAACCGGTGTTAATTTTAAATTACCTAACGGAACTTTAGTTCCTGAACATTTTCATGTAACAGAAGTTGGCATGGTTCACAAACATTTTATTGATTGTGGCGGAAGTGTCAGGAATGAAAAAGTAGCTAATTTTCAACTATGGAATTCTGATGATACCGATCATCGTTTGAAACCTGAGAAATTAATTAAGATCATTGTGTTATCAGAACAAGTTCTGGGTTTAGAAGACCTGGAGATCGAAGTGGAATATCAAAGCGATACGATTGGTAAATATGGTTTAGAATTTGACGGTAAGGATTTTTTACTGACTGCAAAACAAACGGATTGTCTTGCCAAAGATAATTGCGGTGTTCCGTCAGAAAAGAAAAAGATCTCTCTTTCTGAATTACAGAACACGAAACAATCCTGTTGTGCACCGGGCACTAAATGTTGTTAGTTTATGAATCTTTCAATAAGATCATATTGTGATAATTTAATGGAGTCCTTTACCGGTATTCCGCAACAACGTAAGGAGTTATTGGACAAGATCACCAATTACATTCAAGGCAAACAGGCAGCAAATAAACCTGTACATCTCGTTTATATTTGCACTCATAATTCCAGACGGAGTCATTTTGGACAAGTCTGGGCGAAAGTAGCGAGTGTTTATTTCGGGATAAAAGATGTACATACATTTTCGGGAGGAACCGAAGCGACAGCTTTTAATATCAATGCGATCAATGCGCTTAAAAGAGTAGGCTTTGATATTAAACCAATAAGTATTGAGAAGAATTCAGTTTACTTAGTTCTTTATGATGAAAAAGAACCGCCAATAAGATGTTTTTCAAAAACGTATGACGATCCGAAAAATCCTAAGGAAGGATTTGCTGCTATTATGACTTGCAGCGACGCGGAGGAGAATTGTCCTTTTATCCCGGGAGTTGAATTAAGGATAGGTACAACTTACGATGATCCTAAAGCTTTTGACGGGACTTCTTTACAGGACGAAAAGTATGATGAACGGTGTAAGCAAATAGCGCTTGAAACTTTTTACGTATTTTCAAAAGTAAAATAAGTATGAGACGGTTTTGCTTTTCGGCCATACTTTTTATTAGTTTATTATCTTCTTCTCAGAATTTATATTATACCGGTTTTTTTCCTACTATTGATCATTCAGGAGACCTGAATGATAAAATGGGATACGGCTTGTATTATTTCGCTGCGTTTCCTGCCAGGAATGTTGTAGAACCGGACAGTAAAAAGGATTTTAATTTTCTGCTATTTTATTCTGAGCAATCACTTACTTTTAATGCATCAAAAAAAGTATCTTTTACCGGAAGTTATGTTTATCAAAGGGCCAATGCAGTTTATGATAACTATATAAACGAGAGCCGTTTTTATGTTCAGGCAAAATATAAACACACTTTAAAGAATTGGAATGTTGCCCATCGTTTACGCTTCGATGGCCGGTTTATTCGAAACCGCCTTACAGATCAAACACCTTTCACCCACCGCCTACGTTATTTAATTGGTTTAGACATTCCTTTAAAGACTAAGAACGCAAATGCATATTTTGCAATGTACCAGGAATTCTTTTTCAATACAGTGAGCAAGGCTAGGCCAGTGTACGAAGAGAACTGGGCTTATGCAGGTATTGGCGTTAAGATAAATGAAATTCATAAATTAGAACCCGGAATACTTTATATTACGTGGTACAATGGAAACAATTCATGGTTCAATCAATATTATTTGCAATTAACATGGGTCAGTCATTTAGATCTCTCACGAAAAAGAAAATAAATGAAAAAATATTCAGCTGAAATGATCGGAACATTTGTGCTTGTACTTTTCGGTACCGGTGCAATTGTTGTGAGTAAAGAAACAAATGGTATTATCAGCCACATTCATATTTCACTCATATTTGGCTTAAGTGTTATGGGTATGATCTTATTGTTCAGGAAAATGTCTGGCGCTCATATAAATCCTGCAGTGACTATAGCTTTGGCCTTAGCAAAGAAATTCAGGAAAAAGAACGTTTTACCATATTTAATTGCACAGGTGACGGGAGCATTCCTGGCCAGTTTTTTGCTAAAGTTAGCTTTTCCGGGTAACAAATTGCTGGGAACAACTTTACCTTCTGTAAGCGATATAGAATGTTTTGTGCTCGAAGTAGTATTGACGTTTATCCTGATGGTTGGTGTATTAAGATCTCCCGGAAGATATTCAGCATTTTTTATTGGTGGAATAGTGGCATTAGAAGCTTATTTTGCAGGAAAATTAACAGGCGCTTCAATGAACCCTGCACGGTCTTTAGCGCCCGCTATTGTTTCAGGACATACAGAGTTTTTGTGGGTCTATCTTGTGGCGCCAACACTTGGTGCTGTAATAGCAGTGTACGCTAATAAATTAATAAAAGATTAAATGAGATCAAAAGTTGAGACCATATGGATGGAGCATTACAAAGAATTGGAACGCTTTATATTCTCCAGATTAAAAGACACTGATATCACAAACGATGTTTTGCAGGATGTATTTTTGAAATTGCATGGTAAGATCGATACTTTAAAAAATGAAGAGAAAATAAAACCATGGTTGTACCGGGTCACACGTAATACAATTGCCGATCATTTCAGGGAACAGAAATTTTCTGCAAATACCGATACAATGGCATCCGAAAGTGAAATAAATGCAAATGAAAGATTTGCCGGGTGTGTCCAGCCACATATCAATAAGTTACCTGATATCTATAAAGAAGCTTTGATTAAAACAGAATTTCAAAATTATTCTCAATTGCAATTAGCTGAAGAACTCAATATTTCCTATTCAGGTGCAAAGAGCCGGGTGCAGCGTGCCAAAGAATTATTGAAGGGTTATTTCAAACAATGTTGTAATATATCGAATGATAAATACGGTAATATCCTGAATTTTGATGTAAAGAAGGATTGTAAATTGTGCTAATTAAAAAAGGCCCTTCCGAAACAGACAGAAGGGCCCTTTTCTTAACAACATGAATTGCTGTTATTGCAACCACAGTTGCAGCCAGTGCAACAGTTAGTGCCGCAGTTACAATTTGAACAGCAATTGTTATTAGAATTGCTGCCATTGCAACAGCCTTGATCTTTGTTATCGTTCATTTTACTTGTTTTTAATACAACCAACGTCGGCTGCATACAATAGACGGTAAGGGTTCAAAAAAGACGCAAACAAAGAAAGTTAACAGATGTTAAACGGGATTCAGGATATTGATTTTCTAATTTCTCTCATTATATTTGAATAAGTGAAAAGCATTACCAACATATTATTATTCTGTTTTATCACGCTGACAGTTGCTCCGGCTTCATTAATGATATTCAATTCCCTTAAGGCACAATGTAATCCCGATAGCTATCGGGAAGAGTGTGTAATGGTTGAAGAAGGAGAAACTTGTCCTATAACCGATATGGAATGTTGTCCCGGCATGTGTAATCCTGTTCAATGTTGTTATTGCTGTTTTTTGTGTACAGTAGATACTAAGAAATTAGAGATAAAGGTCTTTGAGAGTAATATCAATAAGCAAAATACAGATGATCAATTCGATCTGTCTGATTTTAGTTCCGATTGCTGGCAGCCGCCCCGATCTTAATGTACCTTCTCCCGATAACTATCGGGATCGCACAGGCTCAACACAGTCTGCTCAGCCACCGAAGAGAAACTCGTACGGGCTTTAGAGCATAAGCTGCTCAGTGACCGTGCAATGTAGATTCAATTTATTTATAAATATTAAAAATTTAAATTATGAAAAAGATAATAATTATCGGCGCTGCCTTATTGGTAACAGCCGGAACAGCTTTAGTTGCAAGTAATATTTCTGATTGTCCGATCTGTCCGCAAGGCACTTGTTGCCCTGCCGGCGATTGTGGTCCGGACGACTGCTGCAAGAAGTAAAAGTGGAACCCCTGAAGCGTACTTGTTCTGCTTCAGGGGCTTTTTTTATTCGATATTTTTTCAGACCTTGATAGAAATTATCTGTCATGAAATAACCATGTTTTACCGAAACACAAACCAAAATAAACTGGTTATTACATATGGCATTTAAAAAAACAAGTTAACTACATATGAAACGTTTGTTCCTATTGCTATGCTGCAGTATTGCTTTAACGGCATCTTCCCAGATCGTAAATAATTTAGTGATGTTCTGTAATGAAGCAGAACCTTTCACTTTGATCTTAAATGGTGAACGTATCAATCAAACGCCGCAAACCCGGGTAAAGGTTGAAAACCTGACTGTAAAAAAATACCAAACCAAGATCATCTTCAGCAATCCCAGGATTAAAGAGGCCAATACTGTTATTACTTTTTTCGGGACCGGGAATGAATGTGAATTTGTGCTTAAGAAAAAAGGGAAGAGAAAATATAAGATCGAATATTTTACTGAAAGAAAAATTCCGCCTCCAACCCCTCAATGAAAACACCGGCTACAAATATTCTTTTAGCGGCTTTCATACTTCTTTCAATTTTAAATTTGAAAGGACAGGAGCCACCTAAAAAATTGAATTTAGGTTTTGGTGTTGATGTGAGTATTTCTAATAATGGGCATGGTGGTTTTTATGGTGCGCATTTATCAGTCAGCAAAGGAAGGACAGGCTTTCGGATTGGCCCGGTAATGCATAAACGCTCAACACAACTGACAGGAGGAAGATTAAGTTATTCCTATATTTTAGCTGGTATGGATGGAGAAGAGCAAATGGGAATGAATTTTCCTGAATCCAATAATGGTTCATGTCGTATCAGTTTATTCGCTTACCTGCAGTATATAAACAATACAGGCTTAAGTTATCACCGCAGCCTTGAGGAAACACAGATCTATTCAGATTCGATCCCAATGGATTGGAACAAAGTAAAACTGTCAACAGTTGAAGGAGCAGTTGGTGCGGAGATAGATGTAAAACTCCTCGGTTATATCCAATGGCGTTCGTTTGTTGGTATTGGCTTGTACTCTTATTTAAATCCTGTTTCAGTCATGTACCAGGAACAAACGGGATTGATGTTCATGGTTGGTACAGGTATAGACATTCCAACTTTCAGGAAAAAGAAAAAATAACCCGGAGAGTGTGAGAAAGATATCTGACTTCATATTTATTTCCCTGCTGTTTCTGACCGTCACAATTTATTCACAGGACAAAACTGTTGATTCATTAAAACTCGCTTTAAAGAAAGCGAAGGATGATACTACACGGTGTATGATCTTACATCAGTTAGTAGAAAGTACTTCTGAAAATGAATGGCCTGCCTTTAACACGCAAATGGGAGAGCTGGCAAAAAAGAATATTGAAAAAATAAATGAAAAGGATGAAATGTATCCCATGTATGCCGGATTCCTTGCGGAATACTATAGTAATCTTGGTTTCCTGGCGCATACAAAAGGCGATCTTGCTGATGCTATTGCACAATATGAAAAAGGATTAGCGATCATTCAACCCATTGGTATGCCCGACCAGGAAGCAACATTCATCAACAATATCGGGTTCGCTTATATGGATCAGGGCGACATTCCAAAAGCATTGGATAATTTCAGCAGATGCCTTGCCATATTTGAAAAGATAGGGAACAAAAAAGGAATTGCAGGATGCCTTAACAACATCGGTTATGTTTATGAAGGACAAGGCGACAAAAAGAAAGCTTTAGAGCATTACAAAAAGAGTTTGTCGATCAAGGAAGAGATCAATGACCGGGAAGGCATGTCTTTCACGCTTAACAATCTTGGCACTATCTATCAGTATGATGGAAATTTTAAAGATGCCTTAGAATGTTTTAATAAAAGTTTAAGTATAAGAAGAGCAGGTGTAGATAAGAGTGCAATAGCACTTTCTTTAAATAATCTTGGAGCTTTGTCGCTTGAATTAGGTGATCCGAAAAAAGCATTTGAGTACCACCGGGAAAGTTTGAAATTACTCGAAGAGATCGGTGACAAAGCCGGAATATCAGAAGCCCTGTTCATGCTCGGGCAGGTTTATATAGAACTTAAACAGATCAACAAAGCTATTGAAATAGATAATAAAGCTTTAAAAATTGCAAAGGAGATCGGTTTTCCTGAAAGGATAAGGCAGGCGGCGTTCTACTTATCGGAGGCCTATAGAAAAGCCAATGATTTTAAGAACGCTTTAGAAAATTACGAATTGTATGTCCTGATGCGGGACAGCGTAAGGAATCAATCAACACAGAAAGCAGCTATGCGAACGCAGTTTAAGATTGAATTTGAACGTAAAGCGCAATTAGCGAGATCTGAACAAGAAAAGATAGATCTGAAAAATGAGGAAGAACGCAAAAAGCAAACCATCATCCGCAATTCATTTATTGGAGGATTTGTTCTGGCGCTTATTTTAGCAATAGTTATTTTCAGAAGTTTCGTCCAGAATAAAAAGAAGAACAAACTGATAGAGCAGCAAAAGCAGTTAGTAGAAGAGAAGCAGAAAGAAATAATTGACAGTATCCATTACGCACAGCGCATTCAAAAAGCGTTTATGCCGAGTGATGGCTATTTAAATAAATCAATGAAGCGCTTGAAGAAGTAATTTTCCGCAAAATCGGTAAAGTAAAAAGTCCTGAATATTCGGGAATTATCCACTTAAAACACCCGGAGATAAAGTATTTAAGCAGGGTCGATCCGGCGAGGTAAGACATTATTACATTCGAGTTTAGGATAATGTTTATAAGGCAGGAGATTAATATAAGTAATAGAAATATTTACTATTTTTACTCTATTATGACACTATTTGTGAGAAATATGGTCTGCAGTAGATGTAGAATGGTTGTAAGGGGTGAACTTGAGAAAGCAGGAATAGAGTTCCTTTCCGTAGACCTTGGAGAGATCCAACTGACCAAAGAACCAACCGATAAACAAATTGAACAACTTGATGAAGGATTAAAACAGCATGGTTTTGAATTGATCGATGATAAGAAAAGCAGAATGATCGAAAAGATCAAAACAGCGATTGTAAAGCTTATTCATCATAACAATGATACGATAAAAACAAACCTTTCAGATTACATAGCCGATAAACTCCACTACGATTATACTTATTTGAGTAACCTGTTCTCAGAGGTAGAAGGTACAACAATAGAAAAGTATTTTATCGCTCAGCGAATTGAAAAAGTGAAAGAGTTACTTGTGTACGATGAACTTTCCCTTTCAGAGATCTCTGATCGTTTGGGTTATAGCAGCGTGGCCTATTTATCAAGCCAGTTCAAAAAAACTACCGGCCTCACTCCTTCTTTTTACAAATCGTTAAAAGAACATAAAAGGAAGAATATTGAGGAACTGTAAATATCATAAATCCTTCCAAAGATTACATAAACAGGGAGCATCAAGATCATAGTATTTTTGTATAAAAACTAATACTATGAAAACAAGAAAATCAATTTTAACACTGTTCATTGCAATGCTAATGAGCAGCTCTGCTTTTGCAAATTTCGTTTCTGCAAAAGTTAAAGTAACCGGAGTGACATGTAGCATGTGCTCAAATTCAGTGCATAAGGCCTTATCGTCGCTATCTTTTATAGATAAGATCAACGTTGACCTCGAAAACGCAGAGTTCACACTAACTTTTAAATCGAATGAAAAAGTGGTTATGGATGAGATCAGGAATAAGATCGAAGGCGCCGGTTTTTCAGTTGGACAATTGATCGCTGATTTTAAATTCAATGACCTGCACGTTACAAAAGATCTTCATTACGATTTTGAGGGAAATACCTACCATTTTGTGAATGTGGACAATAAACACCTGAACAGTATTGCATCTATCCGTTTTGTGGACAAAGGCCTTACCTCTGCAAAAGAACACAAAAAATATGTTGGACTTACCACATTTAAATGCATCAAAACCGGAACTTCTCAGGATTGTTGTCACATGGCCTCTAAAAAGAGAATCTATCACGTAACAATTTAGTGAAATGAAAAAGTTTTTTCTTATTGCGTCAATTGTCCTTTCGGGGGCAACAGCAATAGCTCAGGAATTATATCCGAATTCCGAGCCTGCGAGTATAGTTCCAAAACATTCACTTGGTATTCGTTTGATGAATGAAGCCTATACAACGCCATCGAAGTTCAAAAGCTGGCATGGCGCTATGTTCATGTACGGCATAAGTTCAAAGTTCATGATGAATGCAATGGTAACAACGTCAAATCACCATTACAAAACACTTCCTGAAAGTTATATTCAGAAAGACGCGAACCAAGTTGAATATGTAGCATCAACATCATCACCGGACAATTATTTGTTTGAATCAGTGAACCTTGGTTTCAGATATAGGGTTGTGAATAAAGATGGTGATCACCGTCATTTTAGAATGGCTTTATATGGTAACGGCGTATATGCTGAACAACCACATGACGAAGCTGAGGTTTCGTTAATGGGCGATAATAAAGGAGTTGGCGGCGGATTGATCTCTACTGTGTTAGTAAACAAATTAGCGGTGTCATTAACCGCAGGCATTATCAAACCTTTTTCTTACAGAGAAAGCGCATCGAAGATCTCTTTAAATTATGGTAACTCCTATAACTATAGTTTATCATTCGGATATTTAGTTTATCCTTTCAAGTATAAAAGCTATGATCAAACGAACATAAATCTGTATGCTGAATTCCTGGGTAAGTCATACGATGCCCTGAATGTTACTAAAGACCAGAATACTGTTATAGCATCGGATAATGCTTACAAGAAAGGAAACTACATAGAATTTCGCCCTGCCATCCAATTCATTGTGAAGTCAAATTTAAGAATTGATGTTAGTACCGCTATTCCAATGGTAAACCGTTCTTACATCCGCAAATACCCTCTTTACCTCTTGAATCTGCAATACTATTTTTTTCTCTAGCGATCAATTAGTCGCTTCTGTAAATCTTATAAATCCTTCCAAAGATTACATAAACTGCCCGCCCTGTGCGGGCAGTACCTTTGCTGTATAAATCATACACAAAATGACACACACGTATAAAATAACCGGAATGACATGTAACTCATGTCAGGCAAAAGTTCAAAAGGCCCTTGGAAATGTAAAAGGGGTAACGAACGCAAAAGTAGATTGGCACAAAGGCGAAGCTGATATTACCATGAACAATCACATAAGCACCTCGGTGCTGCAGGAGGCACTAAAAGCCTATCCAAAATATAAGCTTACTGAAAAGACAGACGACACTTCGGCAGTTTTAAAAGAAGAAAAAGATCCCTGGCTAAAAAAGCACATCACCGAAAGCATGCAAGTTAACACGCCTGTATTTGAAGAAGAAGAAGAGAAGAGCTGGTTTCAAACTTATAAACCGGTACTATTGATCTTCGCCTATATCACAGGTATTACTCTGTTCATTCAATATGGAATGGGAGAATTCATGTGGATGGAATGGATGAACCATTTTATGGCAGGATTTTTCATCACTTTCTCTTTCTTCAAACTTTTAAACCTTTCCGGATTTGCAGATAGTTACATGAGCTATGATATAATTGCAAGACGATGGAGAGGCTGGGGTTATGTTTATGCATTTGTTGAACTTGGTCTTGGTGTTGCATATATATTAGAATTCGATCCGATCATCACGAATGTTGTAACGTTAGTAGTAATGGGATTAAGTATTATTGGTGTATTACAGAGCGTATTGAACAAGCGTAAAATAAAATGTGCCTGTTTAGGAGATGTTTTCAATTTACCAATGAGTACTATCACCATTATTGAAGATGGATTAATGATAGGAATGAGTGTAATTATGTTGTTGAACCTGATCTGAAATTAAAAACATGAAAAAATTAATTGTTTTAATATTAGCGGTTGGTTTTGGAACTCTGAAGGCGCAGAATGACCATTACCAACATCATCAAACGGATACTGTAAAGACCGAAGCTGCAAAAAAGGACACCGTTGATCATGCACATCATGATATGTCGAATATGAGCCATGCCTTTTCATTGAATTTACCAATGAGCAGAAATGGTTCCGGGACAGGATGGCTTCCGGATTCAACTCCAATGTACGGCTACATGATACATGGAAAAAAATGGATGTACATGATTCATGGAAATATCTTTGCAAGGTATACAGGGCAGGATATTTTTAATGCAGGAACACGCGGAGATGAAAAATTCGATGTCGTAAGTTGGTTCATGGGAATGGGACAACGCCGCGTAGGTAAAAGGGGATTGTTCCGTTTTAGCGGCATGATATCGGCCGACAACGCGTTTGGCGGTGACGGTTATCCTTTACTCTTCCAGACAGGAGAAAGCTGGAAAGGAAAACCCCTTGTTGACCGTCAGCATCCACATGACCTGTTTTCTGAATTATCAATCGCATATACACACATGATAAACAAGGATGTTGATCTCTTTGTTTATGCAGGATATCCGGGAGAGCCGGCATTGGGTTCAGTGGCTTTCATGCACAGAGTATCTTCATTGTACGGACCAGATGCACCATTAAGTCACCATTGGAATGACGGAACACATATAACATTCGGAGTTGTTACAGGCGGAGTGCGTTTAGGAAAATTTAAAATAGATGCTTCTTCATTTACAGGAAGGGAACCGGATGAGAACCGTTTGGATTTTGACGAACCGAAATTTGATTCGTATAGCGGAAGGATCTCGTACAACCCAAATGCATATTGGTCGTTCCAGGCATCACAAGGATTTATTAAGAGTCCGGAATCAGTTAGACCGAATGAAGATGTTTATCGTACCACAGTTTCAGCAGTTTATAGTAAGCCTTTACGAAGAAATGGTTTCGTAAACGTCACGGGTTTGTGGGGGATGAATAAGAGTCATGGCAATGAGCATGCCCTGTTGCTGGAAGCGGCGTATGTTAAGAATATATTCTCTATGTACGGCAGATATGAAATGGTGCAGAAATCAATTCACGAATTAGATCTGGATGAAAAAGCTTACGAACACGATGCGTTATTTAATATTAATGTTTTGACTATTGGAATGAGTTTAGATGTAATAGATTCCAAAGCAATGCGGCTTGCGTTTGGAGGACAAGGGACAGTCTACGCCCCGGATGAAAGATTAGAATCTATCTACGGGAAGAATCCGGTATCAGCACAAGTATTCATTCGACTCTATCCTCCACGAATGAAAGTAAACTAAATATAATGTATAGAAAAGAGAGCCCCACGCGGGGCTCTTTTTTTATATGCAATTGTTCACTCCGTAAAAATCATAAATCCTTCCCAAAATTCCATAAACAATAATGCTTGTTACCGAGGTAGTTTTGAAGAAAAAACAAAAACCCTATGGAAACAACAATCAATCATGCTATCCCGTACGCCAAGCGATGGGCGGCACTTGCGGTGATCTGTACCGCGCAATTCATGGTAATTATGGATACATCTATTATAGGTGTAGCATTACCTGCAATTCAAAAAGATCTTGGATATTCATCATCAGGCCTTCAATGGATATTCAATGCGTACGTAATTTTATTAGGAGGTCTTTTACTGTTAGGAGGAAAATTATCCGATATGTTTGGTCCACGTAAAATATTTATGTGGGGCTTCGGAATCTTAACAGCTGCTTCTTTATTAGCAGGTTTAGCCTGGGACGAAACATCAATGAACATTGGACGAGCTTTGCAAGGTGCAGGTTCTGCATTGATCGCTCCAGCTGCGCTTACTTTATTAATGACCATGTTCACAGATCCAAAAGAATTAGGAAAAGCTTTTGGTTTTTGGGGGGCATCAGCGGCAGCCGGTGGATCTGCGGGAGTATTCTTAGGTGGATTGCTTACCGAAACACTATCATGGCCTTGGGTATTCTATATTAATATCCCATTAGGCATTCTTGTTTTTTTATTAAGTAAACCATTATTAGTACAAGGAATGAAACAAAAAAGCAAACTCGATCTGCTAAGCGCGGTCATCGCAACCTTATCTTTAGTATTATTAGTTTACGGTATTGTATCACCGGAACAAACTGTAATTGCAAAAGCTATTACTCTACTTGTTTCAGTTTTATTATTTGTAATCTTTATTGTTCGTCAGAAGAGATCAAAACATCCGTTACTTCCGCTTTCAATTTTCAAAGCAAAAAATCTAAGTTCAGGAAATATTGTAATGATGTTAATGGCCGGTGCGTGGATCCCGTTGTGGTTCTTCTTGAATCTTTACTTGCAACAAGTATTGCAATTATCAGCCTTCAATAGCGGGCTCGCATTATTGCCAATGACAATTGTGATCATGATATTAATGGTAGGCTTTACAGGAAAGATCGTTGCGAAATTTGGATTTAAGGTGCCTTTAATTGCAGGACTTATTTCATTAGCAGGATCATTGCTTTTATTTTCACAAGCGGATGCTAATGGTTCGTTTTTAGTTGATGTGTTACCTGCTTCTATTCTAGGGGCTATAGGAATGTCATTAGCATATATTCCCGGAACAATTGCATCGATGTCTGGTGCTAAGCCGGAAGAAACAGGATTGGCTTCAGGTATCTCAAATACGAGCTACCAAGTTGGTTCAGCGATTGGATTAGCAATAGTAGTTGCAATTAGTTCTTTGATCTTAACAGCACAACCAAGTGTTGAGGTGATCACAGAGAGTATAAGAGTTGCGTTTATTTCTGCGGGAGTTATATGTTTAGCTGCTTTAGTTGTTGCTATACGTTATATAAAAATGTAAATAAATATTACTTCAGGAAAAATTAAGAGCTTCATTTATGGAGCTCTTTTTTTGTGGACAGTAAAAATCATAAATCGTTTCAAAAATTACATAAACAGCAAACAAGGTTGCAGGCATACCTTTGTATAGTTAAATAAATGTTTAATCAAAAAATAAATGTTATGGAAACAAACAAAGTAAAAAGTAACTGCAGTAATGTAAACTGCACTTGCGACAAATGTACGTGCGGAAGCAATTGCACAGATTCAAATTGTGCTTGCGGTTGCAACTGCTGTAAGTAATAAAGGGGCCGAGAGGCCCTTTTTTATTCGCAGTAAAAATCACAAATCGTTCCCAAAATTCCGTAAACAGTAACAGTGATACCCCGCATACCTTTGACAAAAAAATTAAAAGCCATGAACAACATTATTACAGTAAGCCTGGTGCTATTTTCGGTGATCGATTCAGTAGGAACGTTGCCGTACATTATTCAATTAAAGAAACAAGAAGGCGAATTAAAGAAATTAAAGATCACTTTGATCGCAGGCGGGCTCATGCTCAGCTTTTTTCTTTTTGGGGAAGGTCTTTTAAAAATGATCGGATTAGACGTAGCTTCATTTGCTTTAGCTGGTGGTGCGTTAATGTTCTTGTCAGCCGCAGAAATGATCCTGGGAATTAGTTTTTCAAAGGAGGAAAAGGGCGTAGCATCTACCAGGTCTATTGTCCCACTTGTTTTTCCGATGTTGGCCGGAGCAGGAACTTTAACAACGTTAATCTCACTACGCGCTGTGTACAATGAATATGTTATACTGATTGGAATAGCGATCAACGTGGCTATACTATATCTTGTATTAAATTCAGCAGGATGGATAGAAAAGAAAATGGGAAGCGGTAGCCTTGGTTTGGTAAAGAAAGTATTTGGAATTATTGTTTTAGCGATGGCCTTTAAGATCTTTAAGACCGGATTTGATACTACTTTTTAAATTTTAAACAAATGATAATCAATAAATTAGTAACTAAACGCGAAAAATTAACATTTATAATTGTGATTTACTGAACAGTGTTCAGTAATTTTACATCGTTAATATAAATTGCACTATGGGCATCACAGAAAGAAAAGAAAGAGAAAAAGAAGAAATGCGTAAGAAGATCATCGACGTAGCATTCGATATGTTTCTTGAAGAAGGATTTGAAGGTACATCGTTACGTGAGATCGCGAAAAGAATTGAATACAGCCCGGCTACTATCTATTTATATTATAAAGATAAAGAAGCTTTGTTCTTTGATATACAAAAGAAATGTTTTTTGAAATTAATAAGTTCATATAAGGATGCAGGCGTACCAAGTATTAAGAATCCATTTGAACGTTTACGTGCAATGGGTCACGCCTATTTGAAATTCAATATGAAGAATCCTCAATGCTTTAATTTAATGTTTCTTCATAATTCGCCAATGAGTGAGTTCAAAAAAACAGACCGGATGGAAAACCATGGTAATGGAGTAGGCTTTTTAAAGGATACAGTCGTAGAATGTATAGAAAAGAAAATGATCAAAGGAGACCAACTTGAATTACGTATGGAGATCTGGGGAATCACTCATGGCCTATGTACTTTGTACGTAAACAAAAGTTATGAAGCTGCCGGAATTACCAAAACCCAAGCGGAAGAATTAATGAAAAATGCATGGGAGAATTTTTTAGCAAGGATAAAAACATAAAAAAATTTGCCCTTTTACTAAACACTGTTCAGTATATAACCAATGTTAATTAAAATATAAAACAACAATAAAATAGACAAATGAAAAGAATAATGACAATCGCACTAATACTACTGGTAGCAGTATCGTGCAAAAAGAAAATCAAAGCGCCCGAGAACACCCGGGAATTCCAAATCGAATCAAGTTACGCATCGGCAACCTACGATATTAAAATAGCATTGCCTGAGAATTATGATCCGCAAAACAAAAAGTATGCAACTATCTACCTGTTGGATGGTAAAGACAACTTTAAATTCGTTGCGCACCATTGCAAAGAAATAAGCGAAAAAAAATCAACTGAAAATGTAATGGTGGTAAGTATCGGCTATGGCCGCGACCGCGCACTTGATTACACACCAACCAAAGTAAAAAGCGGTTCAGGCGGTGCACCGGAATTCATGCAATTCTTAATGAACGAGCTTAAACCTCTACTGGAATCTGAATACGCAGCAGATACAACCAGGAGGAGCCGGGTGATTTTGGGTCATTCATTCGGCGGCTTGTTTGGTGCATTCGCCTTTACTAAGCACAATAACTTTTTTGGAAATTATCTTATGCTTAGTCCTTCTCTTTGGTGGGACAATGAAGTGCTCCTTCAATACGAACAGGACGACCGTTCAATAATAAGCAACAAAGATCAATTAGTATTTCTTGGTATAGGAAAACTGGAAAACAGCGGTAGAATGCAAGCACCATTTGAAGCTTTCTACCAGCGAATGAGTAAATATTATTCGTCAATGAAGCTTGAAAAAAACTCCGTAGCAGGAATGGAGCACATGGGATCAAAAAATCCAAACATCATCAAAGCATTAGAATTTTATTTTCAAAACCGTTAAAACCAGTAATCATGAAAAAACAATATTTATATACAGTAACAATTATGTTTATGATAATTTACACTTATGCGCAAAATGATTCATTGAAATCATCAGCTACATACAAAAACAAATTCACCATTGAACCGGGAATTGGAATATCACCGATGCCGATAGTAGATATGAGTCTAACCAATATTGTACAATGGGGAATTGCAAAACGATTTTCAGTGATATCATATACTTCTTTAAAAGAGAATAATCTTTTTAAAAGGAATTTCAACTATATCAAAGGAACGAACAATCATACCATATCTCAAAGTTTCGGAGTTGGTACTACGTTCTGCTCTAAACATGCAGATCATACATTCTCTATGCTTGCAGGTATAAAGTATACTACATACACTGAAACGATGAGCAATCCACAATTTGAAAAAGTTCAGGTAAGTATCAGTGAATGGAATCCGGACGCGGGCCTGATGTACAATCTCAAACTTGGAAGAAAAAGATTCTTCTTCAGTTACAGGATGTACATTCCACTCGCACCTTATCCGATGCTCTCGCGGGATTTTTCATCAGTAGATGGAAACATAGCAAACATTTCACTTGAAGCCGGATTAGGGATTCGTTTGAACTAAAAACCAAAAAATATATGAGCAATTTATTGAAAGCGACTGCTTTCTTGCGATAGCCTTGACCAAAAATTAATTAAACCAATAATAAACAATTAAAAACTAAAAAAATGAAAACAACAAAAACAATGAAAGCAGCAGTTTACACTCAGTATGGATCTCCTGAAGTTCTCCAAACTAAAGAAGTTACTAAACCGGAACCAAAAGCAAATGAAATTCTTTTAAAAATTAAAGCCACAGCGGTTAATTCAGGCGAAGTGCGATTAAGAAAAGCGGACCCGTTCGCAGTTAGATTCTTGTTCGGGTTAACGAAACCTAAACTTAATATTCTCGGGGCAGTTTTTTCAGGGGAAGTTGAAAGTATCGGCAAGGATGTTACACGTTTCAAGGTAGGAGACCAGGTCTTCGGCCATACAGATATGAAATTTGGTGCGTATGCGGAATACATCTGCGTTGCGGAAGACGGATCGTTAGCAATGAAACCCACTAATATTTCGCACAATGAAGCTGCAACTATTCCTTTTGGTGGGACTACCGCATTGCATTTTATTAAGAAAGCAGATATTAAGCCGGGTCAAAAAGTTCTTATAGTTGGTGCATCAGGAGCTGTTGGCAGTGCTGCTGTCCAATTGGCGAAATCGTATGGCGCGATAGTTACAGGGGTATGCAGTACATCTAATGTTGCGCTTGTAAGATCGATCGGTGCAGACAAAGTTATTGATTACAAAAAGGAAGATTTTACACAAAATGGTGAGATCTATGATGTGATCTATGATGCAGTTAAAACGATCTCAATTTTCCGCAGCGCAAAATCGCTAAAGAAAAATGGAATTATGATTTTAGGCGCTGCAATGATTTCGGAAATGATCCAAGGCTTATTTACCTCAATAACAAGTGGTAGAAAGGTTTTAATGGGGGTTATTAGTCACAAAGCAGAAGATATTAATTTTCTAAAAACGCTTATTGAAAAAGGAAAATACAAACCTGTAATTGACAGAACTTATTCCTTAGAGCAGATTGCAGAAGCGCATGCTTATGTTGAAAAGGGACACAAAAAAGGAAACGTAGCTATTAACATTTAAAAATTACAGATATGACTGGTTTTATTTTAGGTCTTAGTACCACCATGGCAATAATCATTTTCGCTGAGGTATTCAGGAAAATAGATTTGAAGTTCTTTGCTTCGTTGAACTTAGCAGTTATACCCTTTATTTATATAGGGTTTTCAATCGATCCGCATTCGCTTGCCCTTACAATCCCCAGTGCATCCATGTTCTTATTTTTTGCCTATTGGGGTTATAAAGGTAGCCACATGTTCACAGTAGTGGGACTAGTTCTACATGGACTATGGGATGTATTATTTCCTCATGTAAGCTCTGTTGCTCCACACGGCTATGATATCTTTTGTATCACAATTGATGTTTTGCTTGCTCTGTATTTTTACCTGAAACTGAACCCAAAAATTAATCTTAAAACGAAAAACAGATGAAAACAACAACCAAAAATAAATTCCTTAATTATTCTTTAGTAAGAATAGTTTTAGGCTTAGTTCTTTCTTTCGCCTCATTTATTATTGCTCAGCAATTAGTGGGTAAGCTACTTGATCTTACATCAATTGATAACAGCTTCAGAAATTTTATTAAAGGTATAATTGCGTCAGTTTTTGTTATCACCGGCTACATCCTTTTTTATAGCAAGGTTGAAAAAAGAGATATAACCGAACTTTCAAAAAAAGGGATTGTAAAGAATATAGTCTTTGGAATATTGATCGGTGCAGCAATACAAATACTAACATTATTTGTTATATCCATTCCTGGCCAACTACAAATCGTTTCTGTTAATCCTCTTTCTTTTGTAGTAACTCCATTAGCGGTGGCATTGTCTGTTGCCATTTTTGAGGAGATATTGCTTCGCGGAATCATATTTCGTATAGTGGAAGAAAAGCTGGGAAGTATTACAGCATTGTTGCTTTCAGCTTTGATCTTTGGAGGAGTTCACTCAATGAATCCCGGTAGTTCGATTATTTCATCGCTATGTACAGGCATTGTTGGTTTTATATTTGGAGCCGTGTATGTTTACAGTAGAAGCTTATGGTTGCCAATAGCTATTCATTTTTCCTGGAACTTTGTTCAATCAGGTATTTTTGGTGCTGTCACTTCCGGTAATGAGAAAACAAGTAGCCTGTTAACCACAGAAATTTCAGGACCCGAAATAATTACCGGTGGGGCATTTGGCCCGGAAGGAACAATACAAGCGGTAATATTATGGTCGGTCGTTGCTATAATACTATCGATTCTGATTGTTAAGCAAAACAAGTTAATTCCCTTATCATTTAAACCCGGTAAAAATCATAAATCAATACCAAAATAACATAAACAGCAGAGCTTCATAAAGAAGTAGCTTTGCTCAAACAAAAAACCCCGCAATATGAAAAATTTAATCGTAATATTAATCGTAGCCCTTAGCTCAATGAAGCTAAGCGCTCAAACTAAATTTACCTTAACAGGGAACGTAAAAGACAAAACCGGAGAAGCACTGATAGGTTCTTTGGTATTAGTTCAAGAACTAAAAGGCGTTGGTGCCGTAGCCGACATTGAAGGTAATTACCAAGTAACACTTCCAAATGGTAACTACACTATTAAAGTCACTTCAATTGGATATAAGCCTATTCTAAAAAAAGTGAACCTCAATGGAAATAAAGTACTTGATGTGATTTTAGAAGATGACACTCAAGTATTAGAGGAAGTAGTTATCACAGTAAAGAAGGAAGAAACAGTATTGGTACAAGCTGGGGTTGAAAAATTGGACATGGAACAGATCAATAAGATTCCCGTGCTTATGGGAGAAAGAGATGTTCTGAAAACAATACAACTGTTGCCCGGTGTGAAAGGCGCAGGTGAAGGTAACTCAGGTTTTTATGTAAGAGGCGGAAGTTCAGATCAGAACTTAGTTTTGTTAGATGATGCTCCGGTATACAATGCCACACATTTGTTCGGAATGTTCTCGACCTTCAATTCAGATGTGATAGACGGTGTTACTTTATATAAAGGTAACATGCCTTCAAACTACGGCGGAAGATTATCATCAGTGCTTGATATAACAACTTTAGAAGGAAATAAAGAAAAATATCATACATCAGGAAGCATTGGTCTGATCTCTTCGAAATTAAATGTTGAAGGACCAATTGTAAAAGAAAAAGGATCATTCATGTTAAGTGGCAGAAGAACTTACGCAGATCTGTTCTTAAAATTAGCACCGGACAAAGACTTAAGATCAAAACAACTTTATTTCTACGATCTCAATGTGAAATCGAGTTACATGATCAACGATAAGAACAGAATATTCTTTACAGGATATTATGGTCGTGACAAATTGAGATTTGATAAGAATTTTGGAATGGATTGGGGTAATATGACAGGTACGTTGAGATGGAATAAGATCTATAGTCCAAAACTTCTTTCAAACACATCTTTCGTTTACTCAGATTACGATTATAAAATTGAGATAAAAGTGAATGACGCGACAGTTGACCTTACATCAAAAATTAAAAGTCATACACTAAAGCATGAATACAAATATTTGTTCAACGACAATAGTAAACTTGTATTTGGTTTATCAGCAGCAAATCATGAGTTCTTACCAGGCCAGGTAAATACAACAGATGAAAACATCATTAAGCCCGTTAAACTGCAGAAAAAATACGCGCTTGAGAATGCAGTGTATGTAAATCATGAGTGGAAGCCTTTAAAAAATTTAAATTTAGTATATGGGGCGCGCGTTTCAAGCTTCAGCATAAAAGGAAAGGGAGTATTTAATATATATGACCAACAAGGCAGTGTGATTTCCACCAAAACACTTCACCCTGAACAATTAGATAAAACTTACTTCAACTTTGAACCAAGATTATCTGCAAGTTTTGCGATGAACAACAGCAATTCATTAAAAGCATCTTATACAAGAAATGCACAAAATATTCACTTGCTTTCAGGATCAACATCCGAAAACCCAACGGATATCTGGTTACCGAGCAGTTACAATATTAAACCTGAGATATCGAACCAGTACGCTTTAGGTTATATGAAAACCTTGAAAAATGAAATGTATGAGTTAAGCGCAGAAACATATTACAAGGATCTTTTTAACCAGATCGATTACAGGAATGGTGCCAGTGTATTAGCAAATGAAAGAGTGGAAGCTGAATTGTTATACGGAATAGGCCGTGCTTATGGATTAGAATTAAGCTTAAAAAAGAAAACAGGAAAACTCACCGGTTGGATAGCCTATACTTTAGCAAAAACAGAACGTAAGATAGATGGCATCAACAATAACCAATGGTATAATGCAAAGCAGGATCGTACTCACGACATTTCAATAGTTGGAATATATGATTTCAATAAAAAATGGTCGCTGTCAGCAACCTGGGTTTACAACACCGGCAACGCAGTAACATTTCCAACCGGTAAATACCGTATAGACGGAAAAGTAAATTATGTCTATTCTGAAAGAAACGCATCAAGAATGCCCTCTTACCATAGAATGGATGTTGGTGTAACCTGGAACAATAAAAAGACAGAAAAATTTGAATCGAGTTGGAATCTTTCCATCTACAACCTTTACGCTCGTGAGAATGCCTACCAAATTTCATTCGAACAAGATCCGAATGACGCAACAAGAACACGTGCAATGCAAACGACATTATTCAGAATCATCCCATCCATTAATTACAATTTTAAATTTTAAACCATGAAAACAAAAATCATTACATCAATATTTGCAGCTTCAACATTATTTGTGGCTTGTAAAAAAGAGATCCAAATGGATCTGAAAGAAAAAGACGTAAAAGTTGTTATCGAAGGTGGCATTTCCAACAATGGTAGACCAGCTGAGATCACAATCACTAAATCAACTAATTTTAATAATAGCAATGATTTTCCGGAAGTGAGCGGCGCTGAAGTGACCATTTCTGACAATGCAGGAAATTCAGAAACTTTAGTAGAGGACGGTGCCGGTACATATAAAGGTAAAACACTTTTAGGAACGCCCGGAAGAACTTACTATTTAAAAGTTGTTGCAAGCGAAAAAAGTTATTCGGCAATAAGCACTATGCCACAAGTAGTACCTATTGACACCATTTTTGGTAAAAAGGAATCCTTTATGGGAGGAAATTTCTATAATGTTTATCCAATTTTTAAAGATCCTGCCGGGGTGAAGAATTATTACCGCATAATTGAATTCAAAAATGGGGTAAGGTCACCGGGTTCAGGCGTAACAAATGACATTTACTTTGATGGTAATTATAATGTTCAACCAGTTTCTAATAAAATAGATGAAGTAAAAGAAGGTGACAAAATAGAAATTGAACTTCAATGCATAGATGAAAATATCTTTAAGCATTTTATCAGCATGGCAAATGCAAGTACGGGAAGTGCTGCTCCTGCAAATCCTGTTTCAAATATTGAAGGCGGTGCCTTAGGATACTTTTCGGCGCATACAACAAACAAGAAAGCAATAATCGTTATAAAATAAGGATCATTTAAACAAATAATACCAAATAACATGAAAATATTCATAAAGAATTTGACGGAATACACTTTTTACACAAACAAGAAAATGATCGATTGTATGATAGCTAACAATGAAAAGCTGTCTGAACGAGCAATTGAATTAATGTCTCATACGCTAAGAGCCCATGAGATATGGTTAAATCGGTTAAGAAAAAATGATATATCTCTGAAAGTGTGGGAAAACATAAGTCTTAATAGACTATCGGAGTTAAATAAGGACTTATATGAACAAACCATTGAAATAATTAACGACAAAGAGTTTGATGCAAATATTGCATATAAAAATTCAAAAGGTGAGGAATTTGTAAACAAGGTAATTGATATACTTTTTCATATCAATAATCATAGCAACTATCACAGAGGCCAACTTAATACAGAGTTTAAAAAATCAGGTATAGAACCGGTGTTAACTGACTATATATTTTATAAACGATAAATTAGAATTATTAGCGTAAATTTTTTCGACGACGAAATTTGGCCTCGGATCTTCGGATCGTGCATCATTATAAAATGATGAATACAGTTTAAGAACTGTTCGGGGCCTCCAAATTATGAAGAAATGAAAGTACTCTTATTTAAGACAGATGTAGTGAGCCCTGATCAAATTGAAACAATCAGGGATCAATTAAACCATTCTCTTGGTTTTAGGGAATGGAGCTTCGATCTTGAGCATCCTGACAAGATCTTCAGGATAGAGGTTTTAACCACATCAGCGGAAGAGATCATTGATTTACTCGAAAGATTAGGCGTCAATTGCACATCAATTTATTAACTTTACCGAAGTAAGTAAAAATCATAAAATGAAACACTTCGATGTAATAATAATTGGTGGTAGTTATTCCGGGCTGGCAGCTGCCATGGCTTTAGGACGTGCTATTAAAAACACTTTAGTAATTGACAATATTAATCCCTGTAATAAACAAACACCCTATTCACATAATTTTATTACTCAAGACGGATCTCCGCCCTTAACAATTGCTGCCAAAGCAAGAGAGCAGGTTGAAAAATATCCGACCGTTTCTTTTTTGAACGACACAGCAATTAAAGGAGATCGTATCGCAACCGGTTTCAAAATCGAGACTCAGAATGGAAATATCTTTACGGCTACAAAATTGATCTTTGCAACAGGTATTAAAGATATTCTTCCGGCAATTTCCGGGATTGAAGAATGTTGGGGGATTTCCGCTTTACATTGTCCATATTGCCATGGATACGAAGTAAAAGATCAGGCAACCGGAATAATTGGAAACGATGATAATGCATTTGATTTAACGAAGTTAATTTCAAATTGGACGCAGGATCTTACGCTTTATACAAATGGCGCGTGTAAATTATCTAATGAGCAAGTAGAGGTACTTTCAAATAACAAAATAAAAATTGATGAACGCAAAATATCGAAGTTGGATCATGTTGAGGGCCGAATTAAAGAGATTCTCTTTATAGACGGATCTATTTCTAAAGTGAAAGCAATTTACATCAAAACCTTGTTTGAACAGAGTAGTTCCATTCCGAAAAAATTGGGATGTGAAATAGATAAGGAAGGATTTTTAGTAATTAATGCTGACCGGGAAACTACTGTGGCTGATGTTTATGCATGCGGTGATAATTCTTCTCGAATGAGAACAGTAGCCAATGCGGTAGGCACAGGAACAACGGCAGGAATGTCTAGTAGTAAATCTATTATTCTTAGTAAATTTCATAAGCAATAGTTAACTACTTCAGTCTTTACTATATTCAAGATTACTCCCAACCCGAACCCATTTTCAGATCCATGCCGAAAAAACCGGTGAAGCAAAAGTAAAACAAAAACGCCCCGGTATATCGGAGCGTTTAATTTATTCTTTAATTATTTTTTTCGTGGCTGAGCCTGTTCGGACAAAGTAAATTCCATTTGCATGGTTGCTGAGATCTAATTCAATAGTATCAGTTTTTAGTGGGGTGCTTAGAATTAATTCGCCAATAATATTATAAACATGAATTTGTAAACCAACCTTTGCTTTTATAATTACAACTCCGGAAGTAGGATTAGGATAAATGATTAGTCCGGGATTTGCAACTGCTTCATCAATTCCGGTACAGGCAGAAACACTTTGTGTAAATGCTATTGAATTTGTACATGTGTTAACATCAGTCCCTATTAAGGTATACGTACTCGTTATGGTTGGAGAGACGGATATTGATAGGCCAGATCCTCCGGGAACCCATAAATACGAATTTGCTCCGTTTGCTGTAAGCGTTGCGGATTGTCCAATACACAACATTGTATTAGAGGTTGAAGCCGTTACCGGGGGTTTTGGATGAACAGTAATAGTTTTTACACTTTGTCCGCTACAGCCTGAAGTCTGACCTGTCACTGTATAAGTTGTTGTTACAGTCGGGGAAATAGCTAATGTGCTTGTTGTTGGCCCTGTATTCCATGTATAGGAAGAAGCACCTGTAACAGTCATTATCTGAGAAACACCGGGACAAACAGGATTGCTCGCAAAAATATTCGGAGTTGGGGTTGGAATTATATTTACATTAATTCCTACAGAACAATAACATTGGTTCAATGTATAAGTATTGGTTAAAGAATAAAATCCGGAAGTATTGATAAGGATACTGTCTGCACTGCTACCAGAAGGCGACCATGTATATCCGGGATATGCCCCTAATTTTTTCAAGTAGAAATTCCCGCTGCCACATAAAGTTTGATTAGTGTTAGGTGAAATTCTTGGCGTCTTATTATATAAAATACTTATATCTGACTCCGCAAAGGCATTAAATCCTGTTGATATATCAAGAGCCCCATCATTATTAAAATCAGCCAAAACACATTTTGTATTTCTTGCCAATACTTTTAAGGAATAGGAATTAAATCCACCTGCTTTGTTATTTATGATAAGATTAATATTACTGAAAGGATCGCTATTCACTATATCCGGATAACCATCAAGGTTAATATCACCTGCCACGAGGTCGCCGCTTGATGATACAGTAGTAGTGATCGATCCGTTGAATGTGTTGTTGCCATTTCCCGAACGAATTGTTACTTGTAAATAAGGCAAAGTGCAATTGGAATGACTAGCTGCGAAATCCTTTTTACCATCAAGGTTATAATCAAATACTGTTATTCCCATGATCGTGGAATTGCATAGGGTATGAGTTGTTGGCGCAGCAAATCCTGTGCCTCCGGTATTTAATTCGGTACACACTGCGCTGCCAGGCCCTGCGTAAATAATGTCTTCAAATCCATCACCATTAAAATCCCCATGGTCTAATCCCTGACCTCCCGAAAATGATACCATTCCCGGAACAGCAGAATAACTTAGCCCGCCGTTATTTTTAAAGACACCTTGATTAGTGATAACATCGGGATAGAGGTCGTTATTCATATCAAAGAATTTTATTTGAGAAAGAGGGCCCGCGTTAACGTGTTGTGGCGTTTGAAAGGTGAAATTTCCATTACCTCTGAGTACAGTAAGGTTCCATATACTTGCAATAAAAGTAGCACAAACAATATCTACGTTACCATCCTTATTTATATCTTTTGCTTCAATAGCTTGCATGGGTGCAGCCCCGTACTTTTGATTGAAGACAAGACTGAAGTTACCTGATCCCATATTCTGATAGACTTTAACTGAATCGCCATTTAAAGCCAGATCTATCAATCCGTCGTTATTGAAATCCGCAGCCGTGTAGCTGAAATAGCCATTATAGGTATATGGTTGCGCTTGAAAGTAAGCTGCCGCACTCATCTTTGAACTAGTACCTAAAATAATACTGTATTCGCCGGAGGTGTATGTATATTTATTGTTACCAGTGATCACATCATTTATGCCATCGTTGTTCAGATCATTAACCGATATTGTCTGTGGCTGGTATCCTACAGCATAACGTGTAATTACTGAATAGGAATTAGCGGCGTCTCCATTCATTACATTTAAATTATCAGCTGTGCTGTTAGTAGTGAGAATATCTTTATAACTATCGTTATTAATATCCTTGAATAACATAGAATGAACAGAACCACGTGGTAAAATTTTAAATTGAGTGAAAGATGCGCTGCCGTTGCACAGATAAATATGTCCGTTGGTTCCTGATGCGTCACAAGCAGCAAGATCAGAGATACCGTCATTATTGAAATCAAAACTTTTTATTTGTTCTACCGTATTTGGATTGGAAGTAATAACCGTTACGGGTGCGGCAAAACCGAAAGCGCCGTTTCCTGCAAGAAAATCTACGTAACCAAGGTTAACTGTAAGTGTTGAATTGCGGCTTACCAAAAGATCTTTATTGCCATCATTATTAAAATCACCACTGGTAATACTGCCGACTGTGTACGTTAGTGCATTTATAGTTGTTGAAAAAGTATTGTTGGTATTGTTTCTGCTTACGGCATAGGTTGCAGGATTAAAAATAGAGATACTTACAATATCCAAATAACCATCATTGTTAAAATCGTCTGCTGTAAAAGCTGACGTACCGGCAATGGTATAACTGGCTGCGAAAGTTCCGTTAGCATTATTTTTCAGATAAGTCATTCCTCCGGGACCGGAAGCCAGAATATCCAGTTTAGAATCGTTGTTAAAATCATATATATCTATTTTTTCGTAACTCACGCCGCTTGTACTGATAGTTGTTGCGGCGGCAGCAAATAAACCATTACCCAAACCAAGCCTCCTTCTTAGAAGGCCTAAAGATGGATATACAAGATCAGTTTTGCCATCATTATCTATATCAAACGAATTAAGTCCTTTAGAAATATCCTGCGCTACTGCAAATGGATAAGTATAATCTGATGGTGTTGGCCCAAAACAAAAAGGTGTTGTTGATTGTGAATAAACGATTGTTAATTCACAAAAGAACAACAAAAGTAAAATAAATATCTTTTTCATAAGATGGCAGTTAAAAATATAAATAAATTATGAAAGATTGAAATTAGTAGTACAATACTTTCGTTCTGTTATTTTTTTGTTTTAAAAACAGTAAGTACAAATTCGTCCTTCTGTATCCTTATAACCAGAAGACTATTGTTTCCGATCTTTACACCATACCCGGGATAATAACACCAGGTCTCATTTTTCTCGAAGGTTTGCCTCGACAATTTACCATCTGCTGATACTTTAACGCCAACCGGAACAGGTCCTCTGATATCCCCCACATCGTCGTAATCAGTAGGGTCATAATTTTCTACTGTGAACTTCTCAAGATTTTTGGGGTGTTCGCAGTAAAAAACATACAAGTCGCCATTACTTTCCATGATATCCGAATTTGTCATTTCTTTTCCGCAATATTTAGGAAGTATCTTTACAAATTCTCTTTTCCCATCTGCATTGTATTTACTTACAATAAAATCTCTGGAAAAGAATTTGATCATGGTGGTATTTTGGGTGCTTACTTCTTTGGTATAGGTCAGATTTTGTACCAGGTAAAAACCATTAGTTGTTTCATAAACACCTGTAAGTGATATTTCTTTTTCTCCAAGTTCACGTTTTCCCGCACCATCTTTATAAGACAGTTTGGTTTCGATTTCCGCGGGATAATAGTCAAAATTCATTACAGATCTGTCAATATCTTTCAAATCAATAGTAAAGCAGAAAGCCCCGGCTTTCTTTTCCTTCTTCGATATTTTCTCCCGGAAGTTTCCGATCCTGTATAATTTATTGTTTTTGGTAACTGTTCTTACTTCTATAAGTGTTTTACTTCCAAGGTCAATTTCCTTTTGCTTAGTAGTTTTATCTTTCAGATTGTATAAAACCAGCGTTTGAATATTCGGAGCATCTTTTTCTTTAATGTCATATTTATACATATAGAACAGGTTTCCTTCAGGTGTTAAGATGTAGTTGAATGTTTTTATTAAAAGATCTTTGTGGGTGTCCGGCAATTTGAATTCTAAAGTTTGTTTAAGAGATGGTAAGTCATATAAAACAGCTTTTACTTCCTGAGGTTTTTTATTCCACTGAAAAGATGAAACTATACACATTTTGGTTTTATCAGGCGTGATCGAAATAATGAAATTACGCGAGTCCTTTCCAAACGGATCACTTGCCAATGCGCCGTATGGTTTTTTGTCTGTAATTATTTTCCCTGTTTCCTTATCAAGTATTTTTAAATAAAGTGTTTTGTTAGCTCCATCGTATTGTGAAGTAAATAGGTAGATCTTGTTCTCAATAAAGAACCAATATTCAATAACCTCCCTGTCGTCAGGAAAGTCAAGCGTAGTGCTGAATTTCGTGCTTAGATCCTCATTGTAGCGTGTTAAGATGATCTTATAACGGTTTTCCCTGGTAGCAGCTTTTTTATCAGCTTTATAAAGAACGCCATCATCCCCCCTGAAAATACCGGTTGGATTAGGAAAGGTTTTTAATCCCGCTTCTTTACCTGAGATCTCAATGAGATCTTGTGAATAGGATGCAATGCTTAAAAGCAGCAGGCCAACGAATACAAAAGTGCGCATAGTTTAGTTTTTAAAGGTGAATTAATGATCAATTTCTTTTTCGGTTTTACACGATGTGGTCTTTATCGCCCAGGTAGCGTCTTTAGTTGTAAAATAAACGATTTCACCTGATTGATTCCTGGGATCGGCATTGAATTCTCCGGCATTAGTACATGTAGTGTTTCCGGGTTCCAGGGTGTCGGCTAAACCGTTATTGTTCCATGCATATGCAATTCGATTAGAGCCTATGTTCTTCACGCAAACTGTAGCGTTGTCACAATGTTCATATTTTTTGCGGCATTTACTAAAGAGTACTAGTCCGATAATAAGAATAATTACTTTGGATATTTTCAATGTTTCCATGCCGATCGGATCTTCTACGAAAATGGGAAAGGCAGCTTTATAACGCAATACAATCTTAAGCGTATTTTATCTACACCAAAAGGTGTAGGCTTTACAGCCCTTGTTCAAGAGCAAATTTCACAAGCGCGGCAGTATTCTTTATAGATAATTTGCGCATGGCATTTTTTCGGTGGGTATTCACAGTAAGTTCGCTGATAGACAACTCTTCAGCGATCTCTTTGTTAGTGAGGGATCTTACAACCAATTTTATGATCTCTATCTCTCGTTCGGTCAGTTTATCAAGAGGTGAATTATTATTCCCGATGCTCTGCATGGTGTTCGCAATTACTTTATCTGAATAATAAACGCCTCCATCCGCAACTTTAAGGATCGCTTCCATTAATTCTTTTTTAGAAGTGTTTTTAAGAACATACCCTTTAGCGCCCGCTTTCAGCATTTTTACTACTTTATGATGATCATCATACATACTTAAAGCGATAACCTTTGCATCCGGAAATTTTTGTGAGACCAGTGTAGTTGTTTCAATTCCATCCAATCCCGGCATTCCTATATCCATTAAAATTATATCGGCAGGGGTTAGGGTTAGTTTTTCCAACAGTTCTTTTCCGCTGGTGGCGCTGCCGGTTATTTTTATATCATCGCCTTCCAAAAGAGCAATAATGCCATCAATGAACATTTGATGATCGTCGGCAACGAATAAACGGATCGCATTTTTCATAAACTCAGACGCTGTATTTTGGTACTTCAATTATAAATGTACTTCCTTTTTGCAGAATGGATTCTATTTTTAATGTGCCTTTCAGGAAAACCACACGCTCTTTAATGTTTTTTAATCCCATTCCGGATAACTGTTCAAGCTTGGGAGATTCTGTATTAAATCCAATGCCATTATCCTCCAGCATCAAAAGTAAAGAATCGCCATGATCTATTAACTGAAGTGTAATGTTCGTGGCCTTAGAATGTTTAATGCTGTTGTTCAATAATTCTTGTGCAATCCGGTAAAGGTTCAACTCAATGATACTATCAAATTTTTCTGTTGACTCTGTCGTCAAAAACTTAATATGAGTAGCACCGGAAGCATTAATGTTTTCCTTTAATTCATTGATAGCATTAGCCAGGCCATTCTCTTTTAAAACTTCATTCGAAAGATCTTTCGTTATCTTCCGTAATTCCTGCGAGGTTTTATCGATCAGCTTGTTGTTGTTCTTAAATGCAGCGAAATGTTCTTCAGGGATCTTTTTCTCGAAAGCCTGAAGATTTAGTTTTAACGTAGATAAAAAAGTACCCACACTGTCATGCAATTCTTTTGCGATCCGGTCACGTTCATTCTCCTGAGCGCGGACCAGGGCGTTGGCAGCATTCTTTTGTTGCAGATTCAATTCTGCCTGGAATTTATTTTCCTGCTTTAGCTTCTTTCGGCTAAAAAAAAGATAGACTGACAGAATTATTAAAAGTGACCCGGCCAGAAGACCATAGATTATAATGTTTTTTTGTTTTACTTTGGTATCCAGGATTACCTGTTCTTTTTGTTTGCCGGCCAACTCTGATGTTAAAAGCGCGATAGATTTTTCTTTTTTCTCGCTTTCATATTTAGTGTTTAGTTCATTTATTGCTTCGGTATTTTCCTCACTAAAAAGACTATCTTTCAAGCGCATGAAAAGGTGGGCGTAGGCTAAAGCATTTTTATAATCCTTTTTCCTTTCAAAAGTTTCTGATAAGAAAGAATAGGCTTCACAGGTTTGATCTCTTGTTCCAATTGTATTTGAAAGTGCAATAGCCTCTTTTAGAAGCTTTACAGATTCGTCAAAATTATTTATAAAGGCGTTTTCTTTTCCAATATTCATTAGCGATACAACAACAGAATACTGGTCGTTAATGGACCTGGCTTTGGCGAGACTCCTGCCAAAATAAACCAGAGCTTCCCGGTGAAGTTTTTTTTCTGATAAAACACCACCGATGCCAATCAAACTAAGCAATGAATAACTTTGATCCTTAAGTTTTTCGGTAAGCTTAAGTGCTTTTTTATGATAAACCACTGCTGTATCATATTGGAACTGATCATATGCAATATTTGCAAATTGAGTTTGAGTGAGCGCAACATGAATTGTATCGTTCAGTTTAGTATACATTAAAGCAGCTTTTGAATTAAATTCTGTTGCTTTGAGATAGTCTTGATTTTGGTAATAGATAAGAGAGATGTTATAGATGATCCCGGCTGTTTTTTTACTGTCGTTTAATTGTTCAAACAACTTAGAGCTTATCAGATAATTTTCTAATGCGGTTTTATAATCACCTTTATAGTAATAAGCTCCTCCAATAGAATTATAGATGTCAGCCAGAGCCTTTGCGTTTTTTGTTTTTTGTGCAAGAGTTAGTGCGCTGTTAAGATGATTTAAAGCCTCTTCGTATTTACCTGTATTATTCAGTGCTGCGCCGAGTGAAATTTTAGCTAAAATAATTCCTTTTTGGAACTTAAGTTTTTCTGATAAAGTCAAAGCGCTCATTGAATAATTCAATTTTTCAAGATCGGTTATGTCATTTTGAGAAGAGGCGGCTAACAGAAGCGTAACTTTATTTGTATCTTCCTTAGATGTTTTTAAACTCAGGAAACTATCAGTTATACTGTTTTGGGAATTGCTTCTTGCAAAACAGGAAAGGAATATATAAAGCAATATCTTTTTCACTTAGCCAAAATAAGCAGAAAAATCGAAATGAAGTAAAATTCTGCATCAAGGCACACCCAACTGAAGGATTTTTATCTTTCATAAGAGAAAAATAAAAATCAGAGGTGGAATTGTTAAACAAACTGGTAATCCCTGAACCCATTTTCAAACCCGCGCCAAATCTACCTTGAAAGAATAGGTTAAAAACGAAGTGAAGCAAAAGTGAAACATTCTTTGCAAAAAGCCAGAAATTATTCTGGTTTTTTTATTTTGATAACACGTCATTAAATTCAGGGGCCTTCTCAAATACACTTTTTGCAAAGGGACAAAGCGGAAGTATTTTAAGATCTTTCTTCCGTGCAAACAAAACAGCCTGCTCTACTAATTTTTTTCCTGCACCCATGCCTTTTAGTTCCGGTCCTACTTCAGTATGATCAATGATGATTAGTTTTGGGCCCGCATAAACATAAGTCATGGTTGCTACAGTTTTGCCTTCCTGTTCAACATAGAATTGGCCTTTCTTTGAATCGTCGCTATTTTTTATTTCCATAAAGCTATGATAAGACCTCGGGTGGTTTTCCTCTTTTATCTTCCGGTAAGGGAATATATTCTTTATCATCCAGTGGAGGTAAATTTATTTTGCCTTGTTTCCAATCTGATTTTGCCTGCTCGATGCGATCCTTACTTGAAGAAACAAAATTCCACCAAATATGTCTTTCACCAAAAGGTTCGCCACCTAACATCATCAACACTGTTTCTTCTCTGGAAATTATAACGGGATCTTCACTGCTTTTGAAAACAACCATTTGTTTTGAATGATACACAACATTATCAATGTCAACTGAACCTTTGACGATGTAAATCGCTCGCTCGCTATAATTTACCGGCAAAGTTGCTTTTGCAAAAGGTTTTAATGTAACATGAATGTAAAAAAGAGGGGAGTGAGTGGAAACATTACTTTTTACACCAAAGGCTTCGCCGGCAATCAGGCGCATCCATAATCCTTCTTCGGAAACGGCAGGAAGTTCTTCTCTTGTATAATTTTTGAAAGTAGGATCTGATTCTTCATCTTTCACAGGAAGAGCAACCCAGGTTTGAAGCATCTCCAGTTGACCACCTGCAAGAATGGAAGGATTCTCAAATCGTTCTGAATGAGAAATTCCTTTTCCTGCTGTCATCCAATTAACCTCTCCCGGTTTTATAATTTGTTCAGCTCCTGTACTGTCCCGATGTGTAACTTCTCCATTGAACAAATAGCTTACCGTAGATAAACCAATATGCGGATGGGGCAAAACATCCATTTCATGATGTGCGTTTCCCTGCAATTTAACCGGACCAGCATGATCCATAAAAATAAACGGGCCTACCATTCTTCTATTCCGAAAAGGAAGAATTCGGTTTACAGACATGTTAGGCCCGATCAAAGCTTCGCGCGCATCTATTACAATCTCTGGCATAATGAACGGTTAAGATAATAAAATACCGGGAAAAAATAGTACACTATTAAAGTTAAATAATTCGGCCTATTGTGCCAAATATCCACCATCAGCATTGTAGTAACTACCGGTTACGAATGACGCTTTATCTGAATTTAGCCATAGCGCTAATTCAGCAATTTCTTCTGAGGTTCCCAATCTTCCCATTGGGTGTAAACCTTTCAATACATTTATTGTTGCTTCGTCAAGTGTATTGGTAAGAAGTGGTGTTGAGATGAATCCCGGGCCGATAGAGTTTATTCTTATTTTCTGATCGGCGTATTCCACAGCAGCAGCTTCAGTTAATCCAACTACACCGTGTTTTGCAGCAACGTATGCCGGAGAACCCTTAGTGCCTACTTTACCCATAATAGAAGCAATATTCACAATACTACCTCCGCCTGATTTGAGGATGGCAGGAATTTGGTAACGCATTCCGTAAAATACGCCTGAGAGATTAATTGAGATCACTTTATCCCAAGCTTCTATTGGATAATCTCCGGTAAACATTAATGGTCCGCCAACTCCTGCGTTGTTTACACTAATATGCAATGCGCCGAATTTTTTCATTGTCTCTTCAACTACACGTTCATTGTCAGCCGGCTTTGATGAATCGGTTTTTACAAAAATAGCTTCGCCGCCTTTTGCTTTTATCTCATTTAGAACTGCGTTTCCATTTTGTTCATTAATGTCAGTAAGAACGATCTTTGCACCCTCACTTGAATAAAGTAATGCAATTGAACGGCCAATACCGGAGCCTGCTCCTGTAATTATAGCCACTTTGTTTTCTAATGTTTTCATTTTGTTTGTTTTAATTGGTTAAATTATTTTTATTCTTTTAGCTAATTGGTAGCAAGCCATTTATTTAATTCTTTCAAGACCTCATGAGTGATCTGATGCCCCATTTTAAATTCATGGTAGCTTAGTTTCGTTTGAAGTTGTTCTAAGTATATTTTAGCTTCTCTGGCAAAAGCAACAGTTAATGTTTCATCCTGAGTGCCGTGTGAGAGAAATATTTTGAGTTTTTGAAGTTCATTTGTGTTTTTCGCATCGCTTCTTATTTCCTGAAGGATTCTGCCGCTTAAACAAATAACTCCTTTAATTTTTTCAGGATGCAAAAGGCCAATGCTGCAACTCATGATCGCGCCCTGACTAAAGCCGCCAAGATAGATCTCTTCAAAACCATACTTTTCTTTTACTTGTTTAATGAACGTTAGTATTGCTTCTCTGCTTTGCAACTCTTGTTCTTTATTAAACACTGGTTTTCCGGTAGAAAAATCTACATTGTACCAAGCATAGCTTCCTTCTGAGAGCGTAAACTTTCCGCGCGGAGAAATTATATAGTAATCTTTTGGCAGTTGCTCAGAAAGACTAAACAAATCGTTCTCGTTACTTCCTACACCATGCAGAAGAATAATGGCTTTCTTTTTTACTGATTTAGATTGCGGTTCTTTAATCAGGTATTTTAAAGCTAAACTGTCTTTCGAAATTAAATTGTTCATTTCCATAATTAATTTTTCTCCTTTACTTATCTGCATGATGAAAAAGCAGATCATTAAATAAATAAACTTTGTTGTTTTTTTCATTAGCCTAATTTTATTGATGTCATTGTAAGCGAACCCGCAACTGCTTTGTCGTTAAAAAATGAAACGTTGTCTTTATTTCCCTTTAGACCTAAAGTGTACATTAATGGCAAGTAGTGTTCAGGTGTAGGAATTGCAAGCAGAGCTTCCTTACCCAGTTCACTATAATTAATTAAAGGTTTATGATTGCCTTCGGTAATTAAGGATTTAAATTTATTGTTTATGTTGATCGCCCAATCAAAACCGAATTCGGTATCATTCAATTTATCCCAATCCACCATTCCAAGATTATGTACCATGTTACCACTTCCCATGATCAAAACTCCTTTTTTTCGCAAAGCATATAATTCCTTCGCAAGATCATAATGGAATTGAGCGCCTTTTGTATAATCAATACTTAATTGCAAAACCGGAATGTTTGCTTTTGGGTACATGTGACGAACAATCGTCCATGTGCCATGATCTAAACCCCAATCATGATCTAATTCAACGTTTGTTGATTTAATTAAGCCAACTGTTTCTTTTGCAAGTATGGCATTGCCGGGCGCAGGATATTTTACATCAAACAGTTCCTGTGGAAAGCCTCCAAAATCATGAATTGTTTTTGGGAAGTCCATTGCAGTAATTTTAGTTCCATTGGTAAACCAATGAGCAGAAATAACAAGCACGGCTTTTGGTACAGGGATCTCATTTGCCATTTTTGTCCACCTGCGACTGAATTCTGTATCCAGTATTCCGTTCATTGGCGAACCGTGACCTACAAAAAGAACAGGCATAAGTTGCTCTTGTTCCGGCAATGCATCCGTAAAATTTTTGAATGCAGATAATGTTGTAATTCCTACTGCTCCCATGATCATTGATTTTAAAAATTCCTTGCGTTCCATTGTTTTGTGTTTATTAAAACGGAGAAGAGAATGCTCTCCTCCGTTTAGTTTTATTATAAACCTATTTGTTTAGCGTATGTTTGGTTATCCCAAAATAGATGTTCTTCGATCATTACTCCGTTTTCCCAAAGCCCTACAGTTGCCATTGGCATTTTGAATGCTTTACCAGTAGGCTGAATAAATTTACCGCCTCCAATTGGCATTGGTTTTGTAAATGTTCCTTCAAACACTCCTGTAACCAAAGTATATTTACCGGAACCGAATTTGATTGGATGTTCTTTGATGCGGGTGTCAGGCGCATGAACAAAGAGTTTTTTCAGATCCTCAATATGACCTTCAATTCCTTCAGCTAAATGACCGTCCGGCCAATATACTTTAATATTTGGTGCGTGACTTTCTTTTAACCTGTCCCACTTTTGGTTACTGAAGACATCAAAGTCTAAATTATCAAACGTTTTAAGATGAGCAGCTATGCTATCGTTTTCTGATGCGACCTGAAGTGCTATTTTTTTAAGATTTGCGAGCTCATCGTCTGAAATTTTAGAAGAGGAATCTGAAGCCGAGTTACAGCTTTGAAAAAGGCTTGCAGAAATAATTAATGCTAAAGCCATTGTTTTAATTGTTTTCATAATATTTGTTTTAAAGGATTAATGTTTAATTTTTATTTATTAAGTGAATTTTTTGAAATAAGAGCATCGATACTGGCTTTACCGCCACCGGCAATTAAGGATATGATAGCTAATCCGAAGAGAAGAATAAAATACTCTAAGCCTTCCCCTTTATTCGGCTGCATGTACCAGTTCATAAAGAAACCGTTGTTTGCGTGAGAGGTGATCACAACTCCCAGGAAGTTGACAATAATACCTACAGCTGCTATGCGCGTTCCGATTCCAAAAATAAGCATGAGTGCGCCAAAAAATTCAATTAGTATTACCAGTAGTGCAATTATCCATGGTAAGCCGTTACCGGTCAGGAAACCCATTGTTCCTGTGAAGCCGTAACCTCCGAACCATCCAATTAACTTTTGTGCCCCGTGAGGGAACACCACAACGCCTAAGGCGATTCGCGCAATTAACGCTGTGATGTTTCCGGAGTCTGTTGAAAATAATTTTTTCATTTTCTTAATTTTTAAAGTATGTATATGATTAAATTTTTTCTGTTGCCTCTTCAAGTGTAACGGCTTTCCCTAAAGCACCGAATTCGTGTAAGTCACCAAATACTTCGATATTGATCGATTTATCAAGGCCACCTAAACGTACAGGTTCAAAACCGTTGTCTTTAATTAAAGATTCGATCTCTGTATTTATGCTTTTATCATCTGTTGCATAAAACTCTACCTTTCTTGGATCAGCAAATGCTTCTTTCTCTAAGCTGGCAGCGCCCAGTGTTCCTAAGGCTTTTGCTAATTTTGCGTTCTTTGGTAAAAGAGTTGATAGGATCTGTCCGGAAGATTCATTCTGTCCGATGATCTTTTTGAATCCGCCTTTATCGTCTGGAGCGATTGGATTAGATGGATCAACAATGATCTTTCCTTGCAATTCAGTTGCATACTGTGCGAATATTTCTTTGATAGTTGCAAAATACACCGCTAACACTACAATGTCTGCTGATTTAATTGCGTCTGCAATTTCAGCTGGTTTTGCAAGAGAACCTAAATTATCAGCGAGTTCTTTTGCTTTGGCAAATGTTTTGTCTGCTAAAATTACTTCCCGGTTACCTTTTACAAGATTTGACGCTACTACTTTTCCGATGTTTCCTAAACCGATTACGGCTACTTTTAAATTTGAATTTTTCATGATCTTTTGTTTTAGAGTTTATAAATTAATTTTCTAATACAAAGATCGGTAGACTAAGCCGCGTGGGCTTATAAGGTAGTTTAGGAAATGCTCTTAATCTAGATTAAGGGTAGGCTATTTGGAGACCCGCTCATTGCGGATTTTACTAAGGAATTCGGGGGTTATGCCGAGAAAAGAGGCTATGTGAGTGTTGGGGATTCTATTAGCCAAAGTGGGATATTGCTTTAAAAATTCTTCATATCTGATTCTTGCATCTGAGCCCATATTCTGTAATAAGCGCTCCTGCATTTTTATAAGACTGTTTTCAACTAAGACCCTGAAGATCCTGTCAAATTTAGGAGCCTTAACGTACAGGTCTAGTAAATCATCGTGTTTTATCTGTAATACTGTTGTGTCTTCAACAGCCTCAATATTAAGTGCAGAGGGTTTTTGCGAATAGAAACTGCCCTTATCTGATATCCACCAATTTTCAATCGCAAACTGAATAATATGCGTTGTGCCGGATTCATCAATATTATACATCCGTAAACAACCACTTACAACGAAATTAAAAACATTGCAAACATCACCTTCCTGTAGGATAAACTGACGTTTTCTGTAAAGTCTTGGTTGAAATTTGGATGCTACAAGTTCCTTTTCCTCATCGGTTAAGGGCATCATCTTAGAAAAATACTCTAAAAGTAAAGTTGTTGAAGTTTGGTCTATTTTAGGTTTTTTTTCCATTTAACAAGATAAAGGTACGAAATATGATCTGATGATCTATACCTTGTGTCTTGAGTGTTTCGGAAATCTCTCAGAAGGTCGGAAAATCAAATTATTTTTTGAGTGGCTTCAAAAGCAGCATAAGCGTTATTGTTGAATTCGATTTTACTGAAATCACCGCGGATTGCTTTAAGTGCATATTTTTCACGATCTATCTCCGGCCGCGTTCTTACTTTAAAATATCTGAAAACCGGAATTGGAGGACACCAACCTTGAATAGCATGTTGTACAAAAAAAAGTAAAACGGTTGACGGTAAGATGAGCCAATAAATATTTACAAACACCGCAAGTGAAATACCTATGATGCTTAAAGTTGACATGTTAATTTCCAGAACCCGCTCTATATCCCATTCTTTGTCTAATTGCTTTATGCGAGCAGCAATTAACTGCGGGGTTTTAGAATAGTTCTCAATATTGCGAATTATTTCGTTGTCAATTTTCGTGTTTTTTTCTTCGGCGGTGTTTTTTCTCACTCTTTCGCCATCCGGTTCTTTTGCAATCATGTTGTTATAATTTAGCTTGTTTAAGTGTTTTACATTTAACTTTTCTTTGTCAATTTTTGTTCCTGATAACAAATGTAAATACGACGTAAATTGTTTTTAGTACTTTAGAGCGGATTCGCGTTTTGAATAGCCAACTGCCGACAAAAACTCGTTAAAATAAAATGGAATTATCCCTTTAGCTCACCAAGATTTAACAAAGAAAGCAGATCTTCTTTGAAGATGGGATTGATAGAATGAATTCCCTGAAAACGCGAAACTCAAAAAAACAAAACCCCACAAACCTCGCGTTGTCATGCTGACCACCGAAGACGCTCATCAGCATCTCAAAAAACAAAACCCCGCAAGCGCGGGGTTGTTTTTTTGTAGTGGTACCTCCAGGAATCGAACCAGGGACACAAGGATTTTCAGTCCTTTGCTCTACCATCTGAGCTAAGGTACCAGCTCTTTTTTTTGGAGAAAACTTCGCTCTGCCTCCCGATAGCTATCGGGATGAGCTAAGGTACCTCCGTGATGGTTTGACCCATCATTTTGAGGACGCAAAAATACGATTTTAATCTATTCCGCCAAAAAAAGGGAGTAAATGATTGAAGATTCTACAAGGATCGAACGCTTCCTCCTATGACCTCATCCGTCCGCCATTGGCAGACGCCTTCTCCTATAAGGAGAAGGGAAATTACGGTGTTTAATACCCTCATTTTACTTAACTTAGTACGGTAGATGAACCTCATCATTGATATAGGAAATACCCGCGTGAAAGCAGCCCTTTTTAAAGAAAGGGAATTGGTGGAAGTGAAAACTTACAACTCCCTTGAGAAACTTACTGAAGATGCCGCTTTTTACAAGCAGGCCGAGCGCTGTTTTGTTGGTTCCGTAGTAGGCGATATGCATTACACGGCCAATATTTTAAGCGATCTGAAAGGACTCGATTTTTTTTCTGCAGCAAGGCCAATACCAATAAAAAATCTGTATCAAAGCACAGCTACTTTGGGTTCCGACAGACTTGCGGCAGCAATAGGAGCCTACAGTTTATATCCTCAAAAAAACATATTGGTTGTTGATGCAGGCACGTGTTTAAAATTCAATTTTACCTCTGCAAATGCCGAATATTTAGGAGGCGCAATATCTCCCGGTTTACAAATGCGCTTCAGGGCCTTGAAAGAATACACCGATCGTTTGCCATTGGTGAATTTTGATGAGAATTTTGAAAAACTGATCGGGCAAACTACCGAAGAATCCATCCTTTCAGGTGTCATAAACGGCTTCTTACAGGAAACAGACGGGGTTATAAATGAATACAGGAAAACCTGCCCCGATTTAACAGTTGTTGTGACAGGAGGCGATACCGCATTTTTGTCAAAACGGTTAAAAAATAGCATCTTTGCGCACCCCCATTTAGTATTAAGCGGGTTAAACGAAATATTGATCTACAACTCTTGAAATTAGCTGCTAAGATATTTACACTTTTCTTTTTATCTGCAGCATCTCAGTTGTTTTCTCAGAATCTAACCTTCAGTCCGTATTCACGTTTTGGATTAGGTGAACTAAATAGTTCGGGCTTCGCGCAAATTGGTGCCTTGGGCGGAACATACATCGGGTTTAAACCGGATACCATCTCTCCCTTGTTTATGAATGTGGCTAATCCTGCCTGTATATCAGGCATACGTTTAACAACATTAGAATTAGGCGGGATCGGGCAATTCAGCGAATTCAACAACGGAACAAGTAAAGTAAAAGCGAAAACTGTAAATTTCTCTTACGGAAGTTTAGGTTTCCCTCTCGGTCAGCGTGCAGGTGCTGCATTTGGTTTAATGCCATATTCAAACGTCGGCTACAATTTAAAAACAGAAACTGAAGTGAGCGGTATTGGAACTGTCACTTCAAAATATAGCGGTGAAGGCGGGATCAACCGCGTGTTCTTAGGTTTTGGTATCATGCCATTCAAAAAAGTGCTTTATAAATTTTACAGATCTGCTTACAAGGATTCATTGATCGCTAATAAGGAAACCGCAAAATACAAACGGATCAAATTCGGGAAACAATTATTATCTGACCTTAGTATTGGCGGACGCGCCGATTATTTATTCGGGAACATCTTACAAACCTCAAGTATTATTTATCCCGGCTCCATCAATTATTTTAATACCCGACGTTACCGCGGTACAACTTACAACGACATCACCGGCTGTTTCGGTTTGCAAACTTCTTTTGTAATTGATTCCGTTCACAAAAGCCGTAAAGGAGATACCACTAATACCTTAACACGGAAGCGCAAATTGAAAAAGGAGATCCGTATTGGTTTCGGTTATTACGTTTCCCTGCCAACAACTATTGATGTGAGAAATTCTTACATCGCATATAATTATGCACTCAATAGTTTTGGCGATGAGATCCCGAAAGATACTTTCATTAACACGCTTGATCAAAAAGGCGATGTGCGTTTACCAATAGAACAGGGAATCGGCATGAGCATTAAAAAAGGGGAGATGCTAAACATCGCCGTTGATGCATCGTACACCAATTGGCAGCAATTCCGCTATCTGAATAATGTAAATACCCTAAAGAACAGTTACCGCTTATCGTTGGGAATTAATTTTGTGCCGAATAAAAATGGCGGAGGATCAAACGCGTATCTGCGCCGCATACAATACAGGATCGGCGCGTTCTATAATACAGGACATCTCGAACTCAAGAATACAATGATCAATAATTACGCAGCCACCGTTGGTTTAGGATTACCTGTTGGTATCCACAGAAGATATCAATCCGTAAGCATAAGTGCGCAGTTCGGAAAAATGGGATCTGTAAACAACGGATTAATGGAAGAAAAGTATATTAAATTAATTGTTGGTTTCTCATTCAGTGCCGGCGGCGACGACAGGTGGTTCCGTAAATTCCGTTACGATTAACAGGTATGCATGCGAATTTTAAAACTGATAATTCCCGCATTAACACTCATTTTATTCTCCTGCCAGAATAAACGTTCCGATATCATGGCGCTGCCCATGCCGAAAATTTCTCCTACACAACAAGGCAAAGGCATCACAATGATCTATAGTGATTCCGCACGTCTTAAAATGGTAATGAAGGCAAAACAAATGCTGACTTACGATAAGAATGTGAAAGAGCCATTTACTTTATTACCCGAAGGTTTGATCATGGGATTTTTTGATAAGGATGAAAAGCAAGAAGCGACACTGAGCGCGAATTACGGCATCCATTACCCGCAACGCAAACGCATGGAAGTAAAATATAATGTGGTTGTTGTAAATAAGAATGGTGAAACTTTAAATACCGAGCATTTGATCTGGGATGAGGTCACAAAAAAGATCCATTCAGATGCATTCGTAAAAATAACCACAGCAAAAGAAATTATTATGGGAAAAGGATTTGAAAGCAATGAAGACCTGACCCAATACCAGATCAAAGAAGTAACAGGAACCATTCAGCTTGACAATAACGAATTATAATTATGGACAATAAAAAAATATTTAGGGCACTCGAATACCTTTGGCTTGCAACCGCTGCATTTTCAGTTGTGGTAACTGTTTATTTTTTAATTCAGGGTGACAGGGACGCGGCCATTTACTTTTTCTTCGTTTTCTTAATAGGCGCAGTTATGTTTTTAACCCGCCGCTATCAGCGTAAGAAACAGGAAGAAAGAGATCAATATCGTCCTAAGAAATAATTACAAAGTACGACTGACTATCCGTCATCCTATATCCTTCACCCTAAATCCTTCACTCGTCCTTCCTAATAGCCTTTAATCACTTTCCTGTAAATGCAGTCGTTTAAGGCTTAACTTTGTTCTATGTTATTTTTCAGCCTCTTTAAAGAAAGTGTGTATTTTGCTTTGCATTCGTTAAATGCGAATAAGCTCCGCACATTCTTAAGTTTGCTGGGAATTACTATCGGCATCTTTGCGATCATCGTGGTATTTACTATTGTTGACAGTCTCGAAAATAACATACGCAAAAGCATTCAGAGTCTTGGTGATAATGTGGTCTTCGTTCAAAAATGGCCCTGGACGTTCGGTCCGGATTACCCCTGGTGGAAATACATGAACCGTCCCGTTCCGCAGTACGACGAATTATTTGACATTCAGAAAAGATCTAAAACCGCACAGGCAGTTGCTTACAGGATCGGTGCGCGCCGTACAGTAAAGAACAGGAGTTATATTGTAGAGAATGCCATCATCACGGGCGTATCGTACGATTATTACAAAATAAAATCATTCGAAATTCCGGATGGGCGTTTCTTCACAGAGAATGAAGTGAATGTTGGAAACAATGTTGCTGTGCTTGGAAAAAGCATTGCTGAAGGTTTATTTCCGAACGGGCAATATCCGGTAGGAAAAGAAATAAAAATTGCCGGAAAAAAAGCAGTGGTGATCGGTGTTTTCAAAAAAGAAGGTGAGAGTATGTTAGGGAACAGCATGGATAACCAGGTTGTAGTTCCATTTCATTTTGCAAAACTGATCATGGATGTTCATTCAGAGAACAGCGACCCGTACATTGCAGTAAAAGCGCTTCCGGGAATTACCAATGCGCAAATGATAGATGAGTTAACGGGAATTATGAGAGGTGTGCGACGATTAAAACCATTAGCAGATGATGATTTTGCATTGAACGAAACAAACCTTATCAGTAAGAACTTCGATATTTTGTTTGATATTATTGGCATGGCCGGTTGGATCATCGGTGGTTTTTCTATTCTCGTTGGCGGTTTCGGTATTGCGAATATCATGTTCGTTTCAGTTAAAGAGAGAACGAGCATGATCGGTATTCAAAAATCATTAGGCGCTAAAAATTATTTTATTTTAATGCAGTTCTTAAGTGAATCTGTTTTTTTGTCACTGATCGGAGGGGTGCTCGGATTATTCCTCACCTGGCTCATTACGCTTGCCGCGAAAGGCAATATTGATATGGAGATCAGCCTGACGCAGTCCAATATCATTTTAGGAATCACCATATCAGTTTTAATAGGTATCATAAGCGGATTCGTTCCTGCTTACACGGCCTCGCAATTAGACCCTGTAGAAGCTATCAGAAGCAACTAAATGAAACGGCCTAAGATCATAACCTTTATCTGTATTCTCGGTTTCATATCGGTCGTATTCACGTTTCCGGCTGTTTTCTCACCATCCGTTAAAAAAATAGGGGATTTTATTCCGGCTTTGTACGGCTTTATAGTGGCCTGCAGTTTTATTTCCTATATCGGCCTCTGGCACATGAAACAATGGGGCGTACAACTGTTCCTTTTTATCTTTTTTGTGAAAACCCTGTTCCTCATCATGATAAATGATATGGGGGCCGGAACTATAATTGGGATCCTTTTCGCAATTTTCTTTGCTATAGTGCTTTTGCGCTTCTACAGGAAAATGGATGTAAATCTGTAGGCACCTGAAATTTCCATCCCCTTTTTAGCATTATTTGTCCAAAAAGGGGTCTCATCAATCAAAAAGTTTTGCATAATAGAAAATTATTTGTATATCTTTATAGTAAATACACGTTTATTCACTCATTTAGAACACACTTTTAATCACCAGTACCCATGATTGCCGAATTAGACACAAAAGAATTGAATGCTACCCTGAAAAGCTTTTTTGGTTTCGAAGGATTTAAAGGAAACCAGGAAAAGATCATTAAAAGCGTGCTTTCCGGCAAAGACACTTTTGTTATTATGCCTACAGGCGGAGGCAAATCGTTGTGTTACCAGTTGCCTGCCCTTATGAGTGAAGGCACTGCCATTGTTGTTTCTCCTTTAATTGCTTTAATGAAGAACCAGGTGGATGCGATCCGTGGTTTTAGTCATGAATCAGGTATTGCACACTTTTTAAATTCATCATTGAATAAAAGTGAGATCATGAAAGTAAAAAAGGACGTCGTATCAGGTAAAACAAAACTATTATACGTTGCTCCCGAAACTTTAACTAAAGAAGAGAATATTAAATTTTTCGAAGAGTTTAAAATCTCTTTTTTCGCTATAGATGAAGCGCATTGTATCTCTGAATGGGGACATGATTTCCGCCCGGAATACCGCCGCTTACGTCCGATCATTGATAAAGTAGGTAATGTTCCTGTTATGGCATTGACTGCAACAGCAACTCCTAAAGTACAACAGGATATTCAAAAGAACTTAGGCATGACAACGGCGAATGTTTTCAAATCGTCATTCAACCGTGCTAATTTATATTATGATGTTCGCCCGAAACAGAACGTTATTAAAGAAATTGTAAAATACATCAAGAAGAATACCGGTAAATCAGGTATTATTTATTGTTTGAGCCGTAAAAAAGTTGAGGAGATCGCGCAGGCATTGAAAGTAAATGGCATTAAGGCACAACCTTATCATGCAGGATTAGATGCAAAAGAACGCGCAAGGACCCAGGATGAATTTTTAATGGAAAAAATTGATGTGATCGTAGCAACAATCGCGTTCGGTATGGGAATTGACAAGCCGGATGTACGTTACGTGATCCATCACGACGTTCCAAAATCTTTAGAAGGCTATTACCAGGAAACAGGACGGGCGGGTCGTGACGGCGGTGAAGGTAATTGTGTTACATTCTACAGTTACGATGATATCATCAAGTTAGAGAAGTTTATGAAAGATAAACCTGTTGCAGAACAGGAGATCGGAAAACAAATGTTGAGCGAGACCGCTGCATTTGCTGAAACTTCATCATGCCGCCGTAAATTCTTATTGCATTATTTCGGTGAAGAGTTCAACGAAGATAAATGTAACGAGCATTGCGATAATTGCCGCCACCCTAAACAAAAATTTGAAGCGAAGGAAGACCTCGAATTAGTTATTGAAGCTGTCCTGGAAGTAAAAGAGAAACATAAGATCAAAGATATCATCAATGTAGTGATGGGAACATTGACTGCCACTTCAAAATCATACAAGCACAATGAACTCGAGTCGTGGGGTAAAGGTGCAGAAGATGATAATGATGATAAATACTGGAACGCGATCTTACGCCAGGCGATCGTTAATGGTTACCTGACAAAAGATATTGAGAATTACGGTTTACTCAAAGTAACAGATAAAGGAAAAGCATTCCTTAAAAAACCACACAGCATTAAGTTCACCCGTGATCATGATTTCAGCAATACTGATAAGAGTGACGATGATGATATTGTTGTTGGAGGAAAGGGGGCAAGCGCGGCAGATCCTACTTTATTCGCGATGTTAAAAGACCTTGTAAAAAAGATCTCGAAACAAAAAGCATTACCTCCTTACGTTATTTTCCAGGAAACTTCATTGGAAGAAATGTCGATCCAATATCCTGTCACCATGGAAGAATTGACAAAAATTTCCGGAGTGGGAGCAGGTAAGGCAACAAAATACGGTAAGCCGTTCATCGATCTTATCAAATCTTATGTTGAAGAGAATGAAATTGAACGTCCGAGTGATCTTGTAATTAAATCGGTAGTAAATAAATCCGGTTTAAAAGTTTATATCATCCAAAATGTAGATCGTAAGATCCGATTGGAAGACATGGCCAAATCGAAAAGTTTAAAGATGAACGATCTTTTAACTGAAATGGAAACCATTGTTGCTTCAGGAACCAAATTGAACATCAAATATTATTTAGATGACATGATGGATGAAGAGAAGAGAACAGAAGCACTCGAATATTTCAAAGAATCAGAATCGGACAGCGTTGAAGAAGCGTTAAAAGAATTAGGCGAGAACGATTATTCAGAAGAAGAAATAAGATTGGTGCGCATCCAGTTCATCTCAGATTACGCCAACTAGTGAAGCAGAACAAAGTACGCCTCACCTTATAAACATTAGAAAAGCCCCGTATGCAAGTGCATTCGGGGCTTTTTGTTTATGGGATGGAAAAAACGATTAGTAAATGGTTTTTCAATAGAATAAAGTTTAATTTTCTGTAAAATAATGAAGTGTGCTTTGCCCCACTTCATTATTTAGTAGCTAAATTATTTGCAATACCGGCCATGTTATAAGCAAAACCTTTTAAGATGCTTAAGGCTTGATCTTGTTCCCCAAGAGCTAAAGTTTCTTTTTCATCAGCATTGCTTAAGCTTCCTAATTTACCTGCCGAGGTTGGCATTGCATTCGCTTCTTCACGCATTTCGTAAGCGTAACGCATATTCATTTCGGCATCTGATACCAGGCTTTGAATTTGTTTACTGCTAATGGCACTGAGGTTGGTTTTTTCGAGTAGTTGATTAAGCGCTGCTTTGTTTAATGTATACGCCTCTTTGTTTTTTACACCTGATAATTCAAGTGCGGTGGTAAGCATTGTTTCTGCTTGTTTGTAAAGTGTGTTCGATTCTTCTAACAATTCGGTTTTTGTTAAACCGGTGTTGTTCACAGCCGCCTCTCTTAAGTATTTTGATTTAAGCATGAGGTCTTCGGCCTGTTGTTTTAAATTCTGTGCAGATTCTTTGGTTGTGATCGTAGTTTTCACTGCAACTTTGTCTTCTTTTACTGTTGCTTCATCCTGGTAATTCAATTTCATTCCGAAGTAATCACTTTTGATCGCTTGGTTCCCTGGTGTTTGGCCGTTTACCATTACCTGAATGGTAAGAGCCAACAATGTTGAAATGTAAAGTCTTGTTTTCATAACAAATAAGTTTTAAATACATTAATGTTTCCATGTTTATTTAATTTTTTTAGGCACAGGTTTCCCTGCTGCGTAATGTGAATGAATGATCTCTGTAATTCGTTAGTGCTTTTTTACCAGCCCCTGTGAAACTCAGGTTTGGCAGGGGTTCCGGGTGTGCTAAGGGTTTAGTTACTTACTTGTACGAGGCCGTTTTTAAAAAGGTTCGCTTTTTCTTTTAAAAGTAAAAAACAAAGTGTTGTTTACAGCTTGTTCATATAGTGGTAAAGCGGACCATTAATTTCTTTTATTTTGCATACTTTACCGATAGTTTTTACGTTATAAGATCAATGTTTTCCCCGGCCATCCACAGATATATTTTTTTGTTCGGAATTTGTACCATGGGTGGTGCCATGTTATTCGGTACCGTTCCAACAAGTATCCCGCAGATCATTTTGTTCAGCAATTGGATCTTCGAAGGAAATTTTAAAGAAAAATTAAGTTCGCTGAACAGGAACAGGATCTTCTGGATCTTAAGTTCAGTATTTATAATGCACCTCTTCGGTTTAATGACTACCACTAATCTTGATGCAGGCCTGAATGACATAAGGATCAAAGTGCCATTGATGTTACTGCCTTTGGTCTTCTTTAGTTCAAAGCCATTAAATAAAAAAGAACTTAATCTGCTTTTAAGTTTATTCGTTACCGGAATTGTATTAAGCAGTGTATGGTGCATCTATTATTACTACAGTCATGCCTTAGTTGATCTCAGGAAAGTTTCACGCTTCATGTCGCATATACGTTTTGGCTTATTCATTAATATGGGTATATGCACCTTAGTATATTTTATAATAACAGGTGAAAAAATGATCGACCGCATTATTTCAGGCCTGGTTATTCTTTATCTTCTTGGATTTATGTTGGTATTTGGGATGGTGACCGGTTTAGCCATGTTCGGATTAGTGAGTGCTGCATTTCTTTTCTACCTCATCATTAAACAAAGTGTGAAACTAAAACTGGCCGGACTTTCGTTACTGATAATTGGTGCCTGCATAAGTATTTGGTTCATTTCGGATGAATGGAAGAAAAACAATTTTGTTGATACATCATCCGCTAATGCGATCAAAGAAAGGTCGGCTTCAGGCAGGAAATACTACCAGGTAGCTGACAATATGATGACTGAGAACGGATTTTATATGGCGCGCAATATTCAGTATGAAGAAATCGACAGCTTGTGGCCTAAATTAAGCAAAGTAAAAGTATCAGCTGAAGATAAAAAACATAATCCCATGATGTGGACTATCCTGCGTTACATGACCAGCAAAGGATTAACGAAAGATTCGGTTGGATTGATGCAATTGACAAAAGAAGACATTGCGAATATTGAAAGAGGTGTAACCAATTATAAGTATGCTGATGCCTCTGCACTCCGGATAAGAGTAAAGGATTTTTTATCGGAATACCAGGATTATAAGCACGGAGCGAATCCTTCAGGTAACACCATGTTAATGCGTTTCGAATTCTGGAAAGCAGCGGTCTACATCATTAAACGCAATGTTTGGACAGGTGTTGGTACAGGTGATGCAAATGCTGCATTTGAAAAAGCTTATTTACGTACAGACACTAAATTAACGCGCGAATGGAGATTGCGTTCACATAATCAATTCCTCGCAATAACAGTAGCGTTCGGAGTTTTAGGTTTAGCGCTTTTTGTTTTCAGCCTGATCTATCCTGCTGTGGTTCTCAGAAAGAACTTGCCTGGGCTTTACTTCGCTTTTCTTTTTATAGCGGTCATTTCTTTTTTAACAGAAGATACTTTGGAATCGCAATCCGGGGTCAGCTTCTATGCTTACTTCAATACTTTGTTCTTGTGGCTGGGATATTCAGCAGCCAAAAAAGCCGATTGATAGTACGAGGAGAAAAACACTTCTTAATTCTACATTTAATGATTAGTGTTTTATATTACCGGGAACGCACATTAATAGCACAAAACATTTAACAGAGAATAAAAATGTTTAATAGGAGGAAGACTAGAATTTGTATCCTTTAAAGTCTCTTGTGAATTCGTTCTTTTCAAACGTAGGATTTACCTGTAAGAAGAAGTAATTGTATTCTTCAAACAAACTTTTATCGTCATAGATCTTCACGCCGATCGGCAAATAGTATAACTGATCAATGTATATAATAACATTTTTAGCATACCAGTTCGGAACTTTTATTACTTGTCCTTTTTTAAGGATATCGAAATAATCTTTGAACTTCGGATTCAATTCAACGATCATGTATTCACTCACAAATAATTTACGCGCGATAGAAGTAATACTTTCACCATCTCCAACCGTATAAGATGTGTAAGCAAAATCTTTATTGTTGATCACTAACTTGTAACATGGCCGGTTATTGTAACGCTCTTCACCATCTAAATAAAAATACTGGTCTACTTTATCGCCTAATTTATTAGCGCAATATTCAATGATGCCGCCAAAATAATCGAATCCCATTTCGTTAATGGTGTGATGCTGGTCCTGGCGCATCAAAGATCCCATCGGGTCTAAATTTAAATTGATGTACGGAAACGAATTTGGTTTCACTAAAGCTTTGCCATTATTAGTGCCTGTTGTCCAAAGTACTTCGATACCTTTTATATAAATGTAAAGCATTCTCGGCTTACGGTTAAGCTTTACAGCGGATTCATAATAATTATAACCCTTACGTCCGCGCTCAGTAATTTTCAGATTGTATTTCAGGCCGTCAACTTCTTTTATGGCTTTTACCATTTTTGTAGCAATAGCCTTGGCATCAAGGTTTTCTTTAACCTGCGCCAACCCGTTCAAACTCAATAACGTAAAAACAACTAATATTTGGGTATAAACCCGATTACAAAACATGAGGTGCAAAAATAGCATTTGTTTTTGAGGTAATTGAGAAAAACTTACTCGTAAAATGCTAAAAAATTTAGTTGAATCTGAGGCCTCTAAAGACTAAATTTGGTATTAAATGCTAAATTTGGGGTCCCTATAAAATGAACGTACAAAAGACCATAATTAACGGAATTTCGGAGCTGCTTTACACCCACGATTATGTGGTGGTTCCCGGCTTCGGGGGTTTTGTGTCACGTCACCAGTTATCCCATTATTCGTTGAACAAAGAAGTGCTTAACCCGCCATCAAAAAAGATCATGTTCAATGTCCAGTTAAAACAGAACGATGGTATTTTAGCAAGCTGGTTAAAAGAAAAAATGAATTGTACTTTCGAGCAGTCTGCTAAACACATCGAAGAATTCGCCGCGCAGTGTAAAATATTATTAGATACCAAACAGCGTTTGGAGTTTGAGAATTTAGGATTGTTCTATCTCGACTTTGAAAAGAACATATGTTTCGAACCAAAAACAGATGTCAATTTCCTGATCGAAAGTTTCGGATTAAGCAATATCACTTTAAAAGAATTAGAGAAAGAAACAGTTACGAAAGTAATTGAGACCAAAGACCGTTTTGAAAAAGTTGAGATCAGTCAGCCTGTTAAACAACGTAATTACAGGAGGGTCGCGGTTATAGCAGCAGGAATTCCTGTTGTAACCATGGCGGTTCTGTTCGCGGTTAATTTTGTAAAACCGAATACCATTTCTTACTCTAAAGTTTTTGGTTTTGGGAATGAAGTAACTTATTCACCTGTAAATTACAATTCTTCTTTAACTGAATTAGAAATTAAGAATACGGAACCTTACATTGTAGATGCAAACGGTTATGCAGCCATAAATTTGTTTGAGGATAAAACGGTTGCTGTTAATATCAGTGCGGTTGAAACTAAATCTCACACAGTAACGAAACATTATTCTCACGAAATTTCCGTTGCAGGAAAATACCAGGTTGTGATGGGCTGTTTCAGTGTAAAGGGAAACGCAAAAAAATTCGTCCGCACACTTTCATCCGAAAACCTGAAAGCAGGTTTAAGCGGGGTTAATGCAAAAGGATTACACGTTGTAAGTGCCGGCGGTTTTGATGATAAAGAAAGCGCAGTAGCTTTATTGCAATCGATCCGTTCAAAATACCCGAATGCCTGGGTAATGACAAAAGAGTAAACAGCAGGCAGAAGTTAGTAGGCAGTATTTAAATCTAAAGTTAGTTGAACAGAATGTCATGATGAGCTTGCCAAACCACTACAATCCTTTTTTCTCTTCTGTCCCTTTAGTCCCTTCCGTCTCTTCGTTCTTCTCCCGCATATTCCTGTAGATGGTCACGAATGCCATCATAACGGCAGCAAAAATTATCATTCCCAATAAACCCCAAACCAAGCTTCCGGTTGATTTTACAGTGACAAGAAAAACAATGCCAACTAAAAAAACAGTTGCCGCTTCATTAAATATGCGCAGTTTGAAAGAGGTCCACTTAAATGTACCTTCCGTTTGTTTTTTAAAGATCATTTGGCATTGGAGATGGTATAAAAATAATAAGCCTACTAAAAACAACTTTAACCACATCCAGGGCAGCGTTAAATAAGCAGGGACCTGCCAGATCATCCACCAGCCAAAAATAAAAGTGCCGATCATACCGGGCCAGCCTATAATGTACCAGAGCCTTTTTTGCATGATAAGGAATTGAGCCGTAAGAATGCTTTTTTCAGGATCTTCTTTCTTTTGTGCTTCAGCAGTATAAATGAACAAACGCACCATATAAAAGAGCGCAGCGAACCAAGTTACCACAAATATGATGTGTAAAGATTTAACGTAGAGGAAGTCCATTACGTAAAAGTATGAAAAACATTGCAAATGATCGCAGAATAAAAGTCCGAAGGACCGACATGATTATAGAAATCAATAAGCAACAACTTCCAAATCCCGAAGGGATGACATTTATTTCATCTTTTCTGGGTTTTGATAGGCGAACGACCATATTCTAAATTATTTCATCCCGTTGGGATTAGATTTTTGTAAGTAGTTAAAAATCCGGAGGGCTTGAATATGAAAAAAGCGTAAATTTACTTCAACACAAACAATCTTATGAAGCCTAAATTCGCCAAAGAATCTTTAACTATTACAACCGAACATGTACTGCCAAATGATACAAATCATGTAGGTGGCCTATTCGGTGGGCGTTTAATGCAGTGGATGGACATTACAGCTGCTATTTCAGCTCACAGGCATTGCAAACGCGTCACAGTTACAGCTTCTGTTAATCACGTATCGTTCGACAGGCAAATTAAACAAGGAAGTATTGTGACCCTGGAAGCAAAAGTGAGCCGTGCATTTAATAGTAGTATGGAAGTGTTTGTAGTAGTGTCAGTAGAAGATGCTGTTACAGGTGTGTCAGAAAAATGTAACGAGGCTGTTTTTACTTTTGTGGCAATTGATCAGAATGGTTCACCATTACCGGTTCCGCAAGTTATTCCGGAAACAGAGGAAGAGAAAAAACGTTATGATGGTGCTCTCCGCCGCAGGCAATTATCTTTGATCTTAGCAGGAAGAATGAAACCGGATGAGGCGACTGAATTGAAGGCGCTTTTTGTGAAGGAGTAAGGAAGTTGGTAGTTCGTAGAATGTAAATAATAGTCTTTAAATATGTTCTGCTTTTGAAATAAAGTGAATAGCTATAATATAAAACACAACACAATACTCTACGAACTCTCAACTACGAACTATTCCACTCACATCAATTTCATTCATGCATTTAAAATGCCCGCGAGGACATTTACTGAAACCGAGTTTAGAACAAGGTCTGCATTTTAAATTTTCCACTTCTAAAATTTTACTGCCATCTCCCGGTTTATAAGGATACATGCCGAATTCAGGAATAGTATTTCCCCAAAGCGAAAATATTTTTTTACCGAATGCGGCAGCAATGTGCATGAGTCCTGTGTCGGAAGTTACAACATAAGAAGATTGTTGAATAACAGAAGCTGATTGGTTCAAAGAGAATTTCCCACAAACATTAAATGTGTTCTTTGTTTTTGAGATCACTTGTTCTGCTATGGAAAGATCTTCTTTTCCTCCCATCAATACCACAGGAAGTACTGAAGCATTACAGATCTCAGTTAATTTATTGGCCGGGATCTTTTTGGTGTAATAAGAGCCGCCGACAACCAAAGCGACATATCCATTCTTTAAGCTTTGATCTATTGAAGTAAGATCAACAGAATCTTTTTCTGAAGTAAAATAATCTAAACCTTTTCCATCATCTTTTACACCGAGTGGAGTGGTGGCTTCCAGATAGCGTTGTACGATGTGAACATCCGGCAAGGCGGTCTTACTTTTTAAGTTAACGGCCAGCCATTTTTTTATATTCAGTTTGTTGAAAGTTGAACTTTTTTTACCGAGTGCTAATTTTAAACGGGTGCTCCGTAAATTATTGTGGAGATCGATAACAAAATCGTAATTCTCTTTTTTAAGCTGGGGTAAAACTTCCTTAAAGTCTTTTTCGAAAGTGATCAGCTCATCGATATTCGGATTGTGTTCTAAAGTACTTTTAAAAGCAGCCTTGGTAAGAAAATGGATCTGTGAATCTTTTAACTGTTGTTTGCAGCAACGGATGACGGGAGTAGTTAATACCACATCCCCAATTGAACTAAACCGTATAATGAGAATTTTCACTTAGTACAAAAGTACTAAATCTATTCGATTATGATCATTTGGGTTTTGGCAGTTTCTTTGGCATTGATCCTCAAATAATAAATGCCTTTAGCAAGATCGCTCACATTTATTTTTTTAGGTTCTGAATTATTTTGACTTCCAGGTAGAATTGTTTTTACGGTTTGTCCTAATACATTATAAATTTCAATTGTCATTCTTTCTGATAAAGGAATATTTGAAATGAATAATTCTCCGTTTGTTACCGGGTTTGGAAATACTTTAAATTCCGAACTATTTTCGATACTGCTAATTCCTAATGGATAATAGGTAGAATAGATCCTGCCATTCTTATTATAAGTTACAGAAACATTAGTTCCTGTAGTAACAACCATGGTTGAAGTCTGAACTTCCAACAAAGGAAATTTACTTACTGAAGCGCGCCATTGATCCATTGTGATCGTAAAATTCAAAATAGAACCTGTAGAAGTCGTATCACTTTCATATTGCAGGTAACGTAATTTAAGAACGTTTGAAACTGTTGCGGTTGGTAATACTAAAGTTCCCGTACCATCCCCGGTGGTAGTAAATGTTCCAACCGTTGTATTAGTCGGCTGTATCAATAAATAATTATCGGGACTTGTTGATCCATAAGTAAAAGGCAAAGAATAAGGTTTGAACGGATCGGAATACATCCAGCAATTAGATAATGTTGTTTCTGCATATCCTAAATACTCAAATTTTGCACTGGTATTGCTCAGTACGCCATAACCGCCTCCGCCCAGATCAAGACCGATCGTGCCTCCCGGAAATGCGAAATTATTCGGGACGGAAGACATCGGAACAAAAGTGCTGGTCACTAATGGATTTCCATTTATTACAACTGTAGAATAATTCCACATTTGCGAAGTGCCCGAACTTCCAAGTGAAAGATTAGTTGAATCAATATCAATAAAACTCTGCACATCGCCGGGAACAGGGTTGTCAGCAGCAGTAATGGTGTATTGCGCTTTCATGAAAAAAGAACAAATACCGAGGAAAACAAAAAGGCAATTTTTTCGCATGATTAAAGATACAAAAAAAGCCCTGCCCTTCGACATCCCGATAGCTATCGGGATGTCGAAGGGCAGGGCTTTAATTAAAGAGAATAAATTATTCTATAATTAATTTCTTCACACCTTCCTGTTTTGTGCCTTTCAGTTTTACGTAGTAAATACCTGAAGGGAGATCTTTGACATCAACCTCTAAGTTATAAGGCCCGGGCGCAAGATCAGAATAAGATGTATTTCGTACTACTTGTCCGAGTGCATTAGTTATGGTCATATCATAACTTTCATTCTGAGCTAAAACAAACCAAAGTGTTGCGGTACTTGTTGCAGGATTAGGATACAGGTTAAAGTTAGCGTCACTGAATTTATTTTCATTGATACCTGTGAAATTCATTTCTCCAAGTGTAACACTTTTGTCTGTGGAGGTATTAGTTAAAGTTCCTGACTTAACAGTAAATGTACTAACGTTAATAGCAAGGATCGCCCATTTGCTAACTGAGCTGATGTGTACATACGACTTAGCTGTAACTGTGAAGTTATAGACAGGTGTGGCTGTAGAGGTAGTAACAATTGTCCCTGTCTGATTGATATCTAATCTTATGCGGAGAGTATTAGGGAAAGTCTTACCTCCGGGCATATTCAGTGTGCCCCATGCGTCACCGGTTGTTGTTAATGATCCTATTGCTGTCATGGTTTGATTTGGCGTGCTGCTATTATCAACTACAGAATAAGCATCAGACGTCACATAACCATAAGTAAAAGGAATGTTAGCAATAGTTTGAGGATTACCATAAACTACGGCCGCCGTGCTTGTTGATGTGCCATAATTAGTAATGTTTGAGCCATGTGATGCAAAGGAGTATTGAGTACCATCACTTGTAGATGCTATACTGGCGCTTGGAAAAGAAGTAAAAAAAGGCGCTGAAGTTTTTGCCACGTAGCTGTTTGAAACTGCAGCTGTGGTTGGCGAAACAGTAATGCCGGTATAATTCCAGGATGCATTCATTCCTGCGGCACCTATCGTAACTCCGGTTGTATCCGCCTCCCAGGTATTTTCCACATCACCCACTACAGGAAAAACAGAAGAAGTAATAGTGTACTGCGCTTTTGCGAAGTATGAGCAGATAACTAATAAAGATAAAATGTAAATTTTTTTCATGCGGGTTGTTTTTTAGGGTTATTATCAAAGTTAGTAAAAAATAAGCGCATTAGTAACTATCTTTGCGCCGATGTTTGTTTGATTAAAACGAAGTCGATAAGTTTAATGTTAATAGATACACATACCCATTTATACGCAGAAGAGTTTGATAATGACCGTAGTACAGTTGTTAAAAAAGCGCTGGCCTCAGGCATTAAAAAATTATATTTGCCAAATATTGATAGCACCAGTATAAATGGCATGTTGCAACTGGAAAAAGACTATCCGGAAAATTGTTTTGCAATGATGGGACTTCATCCATGTTCAGTGAACGAAAAAGTAGAAGAAGAATTAAAGATAGTTGAAGAGTGGTTAGGCAAACGTATGTTCTGTGCAGTTGGTGAAATTGGAATTGACCTGTATTGGGACAAAACTTTTTTCGCGCAGCAGCAAATGGCTTTCCGGAAGCAAATTGATTGGGCACTGCAATATAATTATCCGATAGTGATCCATTGCCGTGAAGCATTTGATGAAATTTTTGAGATACTTTCTTCCTATAAAAAATTGCCAGCGGGAATTTTCCATTGTTTTAGCGGCACATTAGAACAAGCTAATAAAGTTATTTCGCTCGGCGGATTTAAATTAGGAATTGGAGGAGTAGTTACTTTTAAAAATTCCGGTTTGGATAAAGTAGTTGAGCAATTAGATATGAAACATTTGGTTTTAGAAACTGATTCTCCTTATTTGGCACCAAACCCATTCAGAGGTAAACGCAACGAAAGCGGTTATTTGATCCAGGTGGCACAAAAAGTTGGCGAGATAAAAAATCTATCGATCGCTGAAGTAGGGGAGATCACTACTAAGAATGCGATTGAAGTATTCGGAAGCTAATTCAATTTTTTTAAAACGTGTGTCATGGTGAGCTTGACGAACCATGATAGAGTTGACACAAATCATCGCACTGAGCTTGACGAAGCGCTGCATGAGCGTTTCGTCAGGCTCAACGCCGTACCTATTTTAGAATGTTTTGTGGTTCGGCAAACTCACCATGACCTTCTCTCCGAAAAAACATTCGGCTCTTAATCTAAGAAATTATTCTTCCTAAAATACTCAATGATCGAATCGATAATTAATTTATTCTGCTGTTTAGCATCCAGGAAAGGAAGTGTTTCTTTTGTGTTCCAATGCGGCCAGCCATCTTCATCCCTGCCAACGTACTCATAAAAACCAAACGGTTCAAGTAAAGTGCAAATGGCAATGTGCATTATTTCCAGTTTCTCATCCTTCTTGAATTTTTTCTGGAAATCTTTTCCTAGTTCCTGCAAGCCGATCGTGAATAAAATGGCATCGTAATCCATTTCGTTACCAAAACGTTCTTTTAATTTATCTTGTAATTCCTGCCAGGGTGACTTTTCCATTTATTTTAATATGTTTTAGAGTGACTGTCGCTTATCGCGTTTTACTTCACTTCCTTTCAAACAGATCCAGGTGATCTCCAATGAATTTTAAAATATCTTCTTTACCTTTTTTATTTTTCGATGAACTGACCAGGTAATTAGGTTCTTCTTCGAAAATGTATGATAATTTCAGAAGATAATTCTTCAGATTTTTTTCTAATTCTGTTTTCGTCAGCTTATCTGCTTTTGTAAATATGATGCAGAAGGGAATATCTTTTTCGCCCAGCCATTGCATGAATTCCGCATCAATTTGTTGCAATGGCAAACGGTAATCCACTAACACGAATAAACACACCAGGCTTTCACGCTTGGTAATGTAGTTGGTGATCATATCTTCAAAAACTATTCGATTCGTTTTTGCGGTTTTAGCATAGCCATAACCGGGAAGATCGACCAGGTACCACGCATCATTAATTAAAAAGTGATTGATGATCTTTGTTTTACCCGGTGTTGAAGATGTTTTTGCAAGCTTATTATTGTTGCATAACATATTTATGAGCGATGATTTGCCCACGTTACTCCGGCCTATGAACGCGTATTCCGGGAAAACAGGTTTCGGGCAATCCGAGATCTTTGCCGAAGTTTTTGTGAATATGGCATTCTTAATTATCAAAACTAAATTATACTTAAGCTTTTAATAAACCCTTTTCAATTAAGTAAGAGTTAATGTGACGTTCTTTTTTACTTTCGTAAATATCGGCGATCCTAACTAAGATACCGGTTTCCTCAACACCGCCGAAAGTCGGATTGATGGCAGTTCCAAACACACGCATCGTACTTGACAAGTTCATGTAGGCGTTCATCAAAGGTGGAATATTTTCGCCGAGTGCACGCACACGTTTATTTAAAACACTATGGCCTTCTTTATAAGATAAACCTTCAAGCGACTTTAAAAATTCAGTCACATCAGTTTTAATAGTTACACCATGAATAGGGGTAACCAGTTTTTTCTCATCCGGAAAATAAAATTTCAGAAACGCCAGGATCATATCACGGGCTTCCACATTAAAATCAGTATACATGGTCACCTTTCCGTAATAATATTTCATGAAAGGATTATCCACAACAATAGCGCCTAATCCATCCCACAAATTATCTAAACTGAACAAGCCTTTACGGAATTGCTCCGAAGGCTGGTATTGCGGCTGGATAAATGATCTCCCTAACTCAATAGTATAAGGCAAGAAATCTTTATAGAATTCAGGATGAAAATCGAATAATTCGGTAGTTGCCAGGTGTACCTTTCCATCCCTGAACTCTGCATCCTTACAAGCGATGTAACGGTAAGCCCCGACAATTTCTTTGTCTTCAGGATTCCAAACCAATAATTGCTGGTACGGGTGATCACAAAGGTCGAACTCGTCAAGGTCAATTTCTTTACCGGTACCGCCTCCGGCATGCCTGAATGTAACTTCCCTTAAACGGCCGATCTCCCTCATCACATTAGGTGAGTTCAGGTGGGTAATAATATATATTTCGTTATTGCCATTGTTGGTCTTGCGCACGTATCTCTCGCGGGTTAACTCGGCTAAAATGGCCTCACGGGGTATTTTACTTATAATATCCTGCATAAGTCAGGGCTAAAGATAAGTATTAAACCTTCACCCGAAAGTGTAAATAATGCAGAAAATTGTTATCTTTACTAAAACTTTCAGAAATGAAAAAGCTATTTATACTAGTTGTTGCTGTGGTTTTTTTAGCGTCTTGCAAAAAAACTTACCACTGTACATGTAATACTACCAGTACCGCGTTACAAAATGGTGGTTATGTTAATCAAACCCAATACACTGTAAAGATGTATGGTATGGAGGCAGCCCGCGATAAGTGCATGGAAAGGTACAAGGAATCGGATTATGTGAAGCAAAATAATCCTCCCAGCGCTGATATGAAGTGCGAAGTGATCAGCCCTAAGTAATTTTTATGGCTAATGTCTATGAATTTAACGGGTATATCCCTGTTGTTCACAAATCTTCTTTTATTCACCCTAATGCCACCGTTACCGGTAATGTAATTATTGGTAAAGATGTTTATATAGGTCCCGGCGCAGCTATCCGCGGCGATTGGGGGCAGATCATTATTGAGGATGGCTGTAATGTCCAGGAGAACTGCACTATCCATATGTTTCCCGGCACAACAGTATTATTAAAAGAAGGAGCTCATATCGGGCATGGTGCAATTATCCATGGTGCTACCATTGGCAAAAATGTACTGGTGGGAATGAACTCTGTAATAATGGACAATGTTGAGGTGGGCGATGAGTGCATTATCGGCGCTCTTACTTTTGTACCTGCGGAAATGATAATTCCTAAACGTAAAATCGTGGTCGGAAACCCGGGTAAGGTGGTTAAAGATGTGAGTGATGCGATGATAGCCTGGAAAACGGAAGGCACTAAGTTATACCAGCAATTACCATACGAATGCCATAGCACTTTAAAAGCTTGTGAACCTTTAGAAAGAATGCCTGCTTTCAGACCTGACCAACAGGATATTTATAAAACCTGGGCCTCCCAAAAGGAAAAACCGGTAAAAAAAGACGAAAAACAGGTTAAATCGAGTAAGAAACCTTCGGTTAAGTCGTCAAAAAAGAAGAAGTAGTTCAGCTTTTTTGTTCCCGGTAAAAAAAGTAAATTTATGATCTGGGGATACTAATCCTAACCCCGATAGCGATCGGCATAAAATTGGAATCTTAAAAATATGTTAAGATTACAATTATTGATGGAAAGGGGTAAAGACTGGCATTTTATTTGAATGAAATAGTAGCAATATTTGTAATACTTAATCCTATGAAAAAAATCATTTTACTATCAGCAGCAGTATTCATGTTATGCTCTGCTTTCATCACTTCAGATGGTGATAAGATCCCATCGGCTACATTAAAGAAATTAGACGGATCGAAAGTAAATTCATCTATGTTCAGCAACGATGGTAAACCTATCATCATTAGTTTCTGGGCTACCTGGTGTAAACCTTGTAAAAAAGAATTAGATGCGATTGCTGAGAATTATGCCGACTGGCAAAAAGAAACAGGGGTTAAACTGATCGCGATATCAATTGATGATGCCCGTAGTGCAAGCAAAGTAGTTACTGACGTAAAAACAAAAGGCTGGACATATGAAGTGTATATCGATGAGAACCAGGATTTCAAACGTGCGATGAATGTGAATAATGTTCCCCACACGTTTTTGGTTGATGGTTCGGGTAAAATTGTTTGGAGTCACAATTCATATGCAGAAGGTGACGAAGATAAATTATTCGAAAATGTTCAGGCACTTGCTAAAGGTGAGAAACTAAAGCACTAAAACTGTATGGTATTTTTACGTTCCGGAAAATTATTTTTTTGCTTAGCTCTTTTTCTTGGAGCGCTTGATCTTCACTCACAAAATGTGGTGGCTGAAGAATTGAATTCTGTTCATGGGAATTTCCAGTTGGATGGCCAGTATTATGAATACGACTCGTTGATCGGGGCTCCGAAAGTTCCTGAGAAATTCTTATCCAATGTTTTCGGTAATATCAATTATTCTAAAGGAAAATTTTCAGCGGGCGCTCGTTACGAAGCGTATAATAATGTGCGCCAGGGATTTTTACCTGGTTATAAAGGACAAGGTATAGTGAATCGTTTTGCACGTTACCAAACAAATTTATTAGATATTACTGTAGGAAATTTCTATGAGCAATTCGGAAACGGATTAACTCTCCGTACGTATTACGAACCGGGTTTGTTATACGACAATTCAATTGATGGGGCACGGATCATATCAAATCCTTATAAAGGGATCACATTAAAAGGAGTTATCGGTAAGCAAAGGATATTTTTTACAACCGGTCCCGGTATTGTACGTGGTGTTGATGGGGAAATAAACGTGAACGAATTATTTGATTCTGTATTAGGAAACAAAAAAACGCGTGTGATCTTAGGCGGTAGTTTTGTAAGTAAGTACCAGAAGAGTGATAACAGCACTTATATCATTCCTGAGAACGTTGGTTGTTCTGCAGGAAGGATCAACATTATCAGTGGCGGATTTAATTTCGGTGGTGAATACGCTTATAAAATTAATGATCCTTCCAACGATAATATAAATACCGATCCTAAACGGCCGGTTGGTTCTTATAAGTTTGGTGATGCGCTTTATGTCACATCTTCTTATGCAACAAATGGATTTTCTGTCCTGTTCCAGGGAAAAAGAATTGATAACATGAGTTACCGTAGTAACCGCGAAGAATCATTACAAAACTTATTGATCAATTATTTACCTGCTACTACTAAACAGCATTCTTACACTTTACTGGCGCTTAATCCATATGCAACTCAATTAAAAGGTGAGATCGGTTTAATGGGTGAGCTACAGTATAAAGTAAAAAAAGGCACTTTATTAGGTGGTAAATATGGTATGGAGATAACACTGAATTATTCTCAGGCGCATGGCTTAAAACAATATGCTGTTAACGATTCTACTGATCATCTGAATTACTACGTCACTAAATGGGATTTCGCAGAACTCGGAGGTACCACTGAAAACAGGATTGATAGCGTAGTGAACGGTTTTCAATACAAAACCGACATGGGTTCATACAATCAAAACCTTTGTTACTACCGTGATTTTTTCATTGAGATAAATAAAAAATTCACCAAAAAGTTAAAGGCCACTTTTATGTACTCGCATCAGTTCTATAACCGCAATATAATTCAATTTAACTCACCGGTTGCAGGCTACAGAAATCTTGAAACTGATATCGCAGTTATCGATGTTACCTATAAATACAAATCAGCATCTTCGATCCGTTTTGAATTCCAGGGATTATTTGTGGCAGGAGATCGTAAGATCAGCCAGAAGGTCGAGACCAACTCTAACCTGGTGGCGAAAGGAAATTGGGCTACAGGTTTAATTGAGTGGTGGCCGAACAGTCATGTTTTTATTGCAGTATTCGATCAGTACAATTACGGTAACCCGAATAGCGATCTGAAAGTACACTATTATTTAGGAACTGTTGGTTATAACAAAGACGCGCATCGTATCTCATTAAGTTATGGTAAGCAAAGTGCCGGTATATTTTGTGTCGGAGGGGTTTGCAGGGTAGTTCCGGCATCTAATGGTATAACACTTTCAATTACGAGTAGTTTTTAGTATATTTAATAATACGTTTTAAAGCAAATGAAAAAGCTAGCTGTTATATTGGTTCTCTCGTTGGTTGTTTTTGCTTCCTGCGATAAAGTGAAAAATCCGGTTATTCCCAAAAAGTGTAACCTCTCGCAAATTCATGTGGTGGATTCAAACTCTTCCACACTTGACGTGCGTAAAGTATTAGTTCAGGATTACACGGGGCATACTTGCGGTAATTGCCCGAGAGCCGCTGAAGATCTTGAAAGTATTATTGCTGCAAATCCCGGTAAAGTTGTTGGAATGGCAATACATGCGGGAACGCAATTCGCACCTCCCAAATTACCTGATTTCCCTGAAGACTTCAGAACAACAGCCGGATCTCAATGGGATGTTGAATTCGGAATGTCGGCTGCAGGTTTACCAAAAGGAACCGTTAATTGGTCGCCACCTGCAACACAACCTTATGCACAACCACGTACAGCCTGGGCAGGGCAAGTAAATACCCAATTAGCTGCGGCTCAAAAAGCAAAGGTATTTTTAAAGATCAGTCTTGATACCGTGCAAATGGCATTTGGTGTTGATGCAAAAGTAACCATGCTTACTTCAACCAATTATGATGTACGACTTATTTTAGCTGTAACTGAAGATAGTATTATTGCGCGCCAGAAAGATTATGCGCCTCCTGTTGGCGCTACAGTTGAGAACGGCGATGAGATCCCTGATTATGTTTTCATGCATGTATTAAGAAGTGATGTTAACGGAACATGGGGTGAACTTATCAAAGAAGGTCCTGTATCAAGCGGATTGCAGGTAACCAAAACTTATTGCGCTAATGTGAATCCATGGAAAGGTTTAAGGAAGAACCTGAAACACTGTTCGGTTGTAGCTATTTTATATACTAAAGATGCAGGCTCAGGAGCCGTGAAAGAAGTTTTGCAGGCTGAGAAATTGCATTTATTGAAATAAGGTATATCTTTAAATTAAGTCCTGGTCCCTGATCCCGATAGCTATCGGGATGTCGAAGGGCAGGGCTTTTTTATTTATATTCGCATATGCAATTAGGCCTCATAGGTAGATCACTTCTACATTCTTTCTCGAAAAAATATTTTGAAGAAAAATTCATTAAGGAAAATGTAAATGGCTCTTTCAAAAATTTTGAACTGAATGTTATCACAGAATTTCCTGAAGTATTGAAGCAAAATCCCGGTCTTATTGGCTTAAGCGTGACGGTTCCTTACAAGGAACAAATTATTCCTTACATGAATGAAGTAAGTCCGGAAGCTAAAGAAATAGGCGCTGTTAATTGCATTCATATTCTTGAAGGAAAAACGATCGGATATAATACAGATGTATTCGGATTTAAAACCAGTATCAAGCCATTCTTAGAACCAAAACACAATCGTGCTTTGATCTTTGGTACTGGTGGAAGTTCTAAAGCTGTTGCTTATGCCTTGAAACAAGTTGGTGTCGACTGTTTTTTTGTGACCTCACGCGAATATAAAAAAACACCAAATACTTTTTTCTACTACGAGTTAAGCCCGATCATATTCTCTCAATTTTTGCTTCTTGTGAATTGTACGCCCGTTGGCATGTTCCCGGAAACAAGCGAAACATTGGCTATTCCGTTTAGTTATGTAACAAACGATCATTTGGCGTACGACCTGATCTACAATCCAACCGAAACTGTTTTTCTTGAAAACTGCAGGGCAAAAGGAGCAACAACAATTAACGGGTTAAGCATGCTGCATTTACAAGCTGAAAAAGCATGGGAGATCTGGAACGGCGGAAAATAATTTATTTACCTTTTGTTGTTTTTCCTTTCCAAAGACCGAGCATTATCAGATCGGTGAGATAATACCTGGTGCCTTTGTAATAACCTGTAATGAATGCGTCGGTTTGTCCTGCAGCCTGTACTTTTTTCAGAAAAGCATCAGCTGAATTCATATCAGTAAAAGTTTTATCAGCTACCAGTAACCTTATGTTACCTATTATTGCACCGTTATCCCTCACTTTACAAATGCCTTTTAACAGGTTACCATTATAGTTTTCTGGCGTAGCAGTTGCTGCAACCTGGATCAAATAAGTAACGCCTTCAACTGTTTCCGAACCATATTTTTTAATGATCTCTGCATCTTTTTGAGCGCGCGTTTGGTTACTCCCTGCTGAATTTGTTTCTGTTGCTTTTGCAAAACTGGTATGTTGTTCACCGGAAATAGCATCCCCGAAATTCACGTTGATGGTTTTTTCAGCATAATCTTCAACGTCTCTGGTGTCGATATTGTAAATCCTGTCGCCAAGGATCTCATGATAAAAACTTACTTTGTATTGTTTTCCTGAAGGAAGGTTCACAACATAATTCCCGGTTTCCCCGTTGGATTTATATAAACTGTAATTTTTATTTTCTCCCGCTACACTAACTGATATTTCTGTTTCATACGGCACACCTTCCTGTGTGATCTTTCCTTTAATAATGGTAATGAACGATTTTTTTGTGGTCAATGCCGGTTCAACAATGTAAAGATCCTGGTCACCATTCCCGCCTTTACGCGTACTGGAAAAATAACCGCGTTTCCCATCGGGAGATAAAACATAAAAAAGATCATCATCTGTGGTGTTGATAGGATAACCTAAATTCTTTGGCGGAAGCCATGAATTAGTTGCTGCATCCCAATCCGAAATAAAAAGATCGAAGTCACCGATACTGTTATGTCCTTCCGAACTGAAAACAAGAACACGCCCGTCAGGTGAAATAAATGGCGCATCTTCATCATACTTTGTGTTTATTTTATCACCGAGGTTCTTTACATTTCCCCACGAACCATCTTCGTTCCTGGTCGCAACATACAGATCTTTTCCTCCTAAACCACCCGGACGGCTGCTTGCAAAAAATAAATTTTTCTGATCAGTGGATAAACATACACTGCCTTCCCATGATCTTGAATTCACATCACCGGCTAATTTTACAGGAGTACTGTACTTGCCATGTTCGCGTTTACTTACATAGATATCTCCGTTATCCCCTTCAAATTTGAAAACAAATAACTGGCTTCCATCCGGCGATAAAGCAATAACGGCATCGTTACCTACTGTGCTAAGTTCTGTCATGCAAGTTGGTTTCTGCCACACGCCATTCACTTTTTTTGAGATAAAAATATCTTCGTTGTAATCACCGTTCTTATCCGGTTTATCCTGTTCGTTAACTAAACCACCCATACTTTCTTTTCCGCGGTAAGTAAAGATCATCGATTCTTCTTCCGGAGTTATCACAGGAGAATATTCTGCAAATTCCGAATTGATGCTCTTTCCTAAATTTTCAATTTTTCCCGGTACAGGGAATTCAAGTTCTGCTATCCCATTCTTACAGAAAAAAGCGATGCGTTCAAGTTCAGCTTTATCGTCTTCAGAAATTTTCGGATCGCTAAGAAGTTTATTTGCCAATTCAAGCGCTTTTGTGAAACGGTAAGTTTTATGGTAGAGAAGCGCTATATAATAATCAATGTTCTTAGCGTTTTGATCGAAGGCTTTTACCTCCATCAATAACTTTTCCGACTCTTCCTGTTTATCATTAATATAAATGGCACAGATCCCCATTACATATTTCAGGTAAATATCATCAGCGTGTTTTGTCTTTAGCGAGGTGTATTTTTCGTAAGCGGCATTAAAATAACCTTTATTGTATTGGCTCTTTGCAGTTTCAAAAAGGGCTTTATCCTCTTTAGGCCATTTCGATGTTTTGTCAAGTTGTGCGTTAAGATGGTAAAAAACCGACAGGACGAATATGAATGTGAGAAGTTGCTTCATAACTAAACCAAATTTAGGAAAAATTATCAATAAAAAAAGTCCTGCCCTTCGACATCCCGATAGCTATCGGGATCAGGGACCAGGGCTTTAATAAGTAGTTTCTCACTTTTGAGGATAGCGTTGATCCAGTCTTTCGTTTGCTTTCGGATTATCTGCTAAAGAGGTCCACTCTGAGAAAAAGCCTCTTGCATATTTTGAATAAGGATGCGGTTTAGATTTCGTATACCAAACCCCATCACATTTTTTGTAAATAAAATCAGCATCATGGCCGGTTTTTATCTTACCGCAATTTTGTTTGTTGTTTGATGTTTCTGTCGTTTTCGGTTCATATGCTTTATTCATTGCAGGTTCTACATCCCTGTTTTTCTCTTTTATTTGTGATTCCTTCACTTTAGCAACATCGTTCTTTTCTTTTGTTGCAGGTGCTTTCGTCACATCATCATTTTTCTCAGTAGTTTTTGGTTCGCTTGTTTTAACTACATCTGTATTTTTTTCTTTTGATCCGGTGCCAGTTGTTTTTGTTTCATTGATCGCGACAGCAGTTGTTTTTGTACTTACTGCAACGTTTGATTTCGCACTGTCAGCTTTGGTCACAACCACTTCTATAGGTTTTGAACTTTCTTTAACCGTAAAATTCACATTCAATGATTTTTCAGCGTAGTCTTCTACTTGTTCCGTGTGGATATTATAGGTCTTATCGCCAAGAGTAGGGTGATGAAAACTCAACCTGTAATTCTTTCCGCTTGGTAAGTTGATCACATAATTTCCGCTGCCGGCCCCTGATCTATACGTTCCGTAACTTTTTGTTTCACCCAATACCCCAACCGAGATCTCTGTTTCAAAAGGAAGTTTATTCTCTGTTACTTTTCCTTTAACAATGGTTATATAACTTTTTCTTGAAGATAAAGCAGGTTCAACAACGTAAAGATCCTGGTCACCTTTGCCTCCATCACGCGCACTCGAAAAATAACCACGCTTTCCATCAGGCGAGAGAACATAAAAAAGATCATCGTCAGTTGTATTAACAGGGTATCCTAAATTCTTTGGATCCTGCCAGGAGCCGTCTTTCAGATCAAGATTACAAGTGAAAAGATCAAAATCACCAATACTGTTATGGCCTTCTGAAGAGAAGATCAGTGTCCTGCTATCCGGAGAAATAAAAGGCGCATCTTCATCATAGGATGTATTGATCTTTGGCCCGAGATTTTTCACATTTCCCCATGTACCATCTTCTTTTTTTGCAGCAACATAAAGATCTTTTCCTCCGTATCCTCCCGGCCTGCTGCTGGCGAAATACATTTTTTGCTGATCAGTAGAAATGGAAACACTGCCTTCCCAATGATCTGAATTCACTTCACCTGCTAATTTTTCAGGCGCAGAATAATTACCGCCTTCACGTTTACAAACATAAATATCACCGTTGTCTCCTTTGGCTTTAAAAACAAACAATTGTTTTCCGTCCGGAGAAAGTGCAACTGCAGCATCATTCCCAATAGTATTCAGCCCTTCAATACCAACAGGTTTTTGCCATACACCATTTACCTTTTTCGAAATAAAGATATCCTCATTATAATCTCCGTTCACATCAGGTTTATTATTTGAATTCACCAAACCACCAGTACTTCCTTTTCCGCGGTAAGTAAAAATTACGGATTCTTCTTCAGGACTAATAATAGGAGCATATTCTGCGTATTCTGTATTTATTTCTGTTCCCAACGGCTCGATCAATGTTTCAAAAGGATACTGGATCTCATTCTTTCCATTCTTGCTGAAGAAAGCAATACGCTCAATATCTATTCTGTCTTCTTTGGTAAGATTCGGATCTGCAAGCATTGCATTAGCAAGTTCGAGCGCTTTATCGAAACGGTAACTCTTATGATAGAGAAGGCATAAATAGTAATCAATTCCTTCCGCTCTTGTATCTGCTTTTTTTACTTCAACTAAAAGTTTTTCTGCTTCTTTTTGTTTGTTCGGAATATAAACGGCGCAAACACCTCTCACGAATTTCAGGAAGATATCATCCTGGTGATTCGGCGTTAATGAAACATATTTTTCATATGCTGATCCGTAATAACGTTTATTGAATAATTCAGTTGCAGCTTCAAAAGTTTTTTGATCCGCCGGATTCCAATCCTGCGTGCTGCCTTCCTGACTTTTAATAATATGCCAAGTCCCGATCAATAAGATCAGGATGATCACTTTTTTGCTTATGAAAGCATTATGAATATTAAAGTATTCGCGAATGCTACGCATTTCATGGGTTTAAAAAGGGACGCTAAGGTATAAAGATTTTTGACTTTGCAACATTATCAAATAAGCTTAAATTAGGCTAGCTATCATACTGCTGATTGAATGGAATTTTAGTAATTTTAGTTCATGAACCAAAAATTTACAAAGCTTGTCGTTTCCACCGAATTTGAAGTTTATGAGTCGGAAAAAGACCTTAATGCGGATGAAAATTCACTGTTGCAAAAAGCGCAACAAGCTCTGAAGAATGCTTACGCACCTTATTCAAATTTTTATGTAGGTGCTGCAATTCTATTGGAGAATGGTGAAATTGTTGTTGGCAATAACCAGGAAAACGCTGCTTATCCATCAGGACTATGCGCAGAACGTGTTGCTATTTTTCATGCATCAGCAATTCATCCCGGCATTCCGGTAAAAACAATCGCGGTTTGTTGTAAAGCACCGGGTTCTGTCATGGAAACTCCTGTTCCGCCATGTGGGGCATGCAGGCAAGTGATAGCTGAATATGAAACGAAATACGGTAAAGCGATTCGTATAATCATGCAAGGTGAAAAAGGTAAAGTTTATGCCTCAACCAGTATCGAATCTTTATTGCCCTTGATGTTTAATCGTAAATATTTGAAATAGAGTATTTTACGTTTGATAAATATTCCCCAAATTCTGCTAATTTTGTAGCTGTTAATTCACTGTTTCTATGTCGAAAACTGCGGTAGAAAAAAAGTCAAAGTTCACTCAGCAACAATATCTGACCTGGTACGAATCAATGTTATTGATGCGTCGTTTTGAAGAAAAGACCGGGCAGGTTTATGTTCAGCAAAAGATAAAAGGTTTTTGTCATTTATACATCGGGCAAGAAGCAATTGTTGCCGGAACTGTAAGCGCAACAAAAAAAGATGATAAACATATCACAGCTTATCGTGATCATGCACATCCGATCGGTTTAGGTTTGCACCCGAAATATGTAATGGCGGAAATGTATGCGAAGATCACAGGTTGCAGTAAAGGCAAAGGCGGATCGATGCATATTTTTTCTAAAGAGCATAATTTCGTTGGTGGACATGGTATTGTGGGAGGTCAGGTACCGTTAGGTGCAGGAATTGCATTTGCGGAAAAGTATAAAGGAACGGATAACGTTTGTGTTTGTTCTATGGGAGATGGCGCTGTTCGCCAGGGTGCTTTACACGAAGCCTTCAACATGGCGATGACCTGGAAATTACCTGTGATATTTATTGTTGAGAATAATATGTACGCGATGGGAACTTCTGTTGAGCGTACAAGTAACGTTCATGATCTTTGGAAATTAGGATTAGCTTACGATATGCCAAGTAAACCGGTTGATGGTTTAACGGTTGAAGCAGTTCATGAAGCAATGGAAGAAGCTGTAGCGCGTGCGCGTCGTGGTGATGGTCCGACTTTCTTAGAAATGAAGACGTATCGATACAAGGGCCATTCGATGAGTGACGCACAAACTTACAGAACAAAAGACGAGGTAAAAGAATATCAGAAGCAGGATCCGATCGAAAAAGTATTAGATACTTTGAAGAAAAATAAATGGATCGATGATGCTGCGATCGAGAAAATGGAACAAAAAGTAAAAGCTTTAGTTGATGAATCAGTAAAGTTCGCTGAAGAAAGTCCATACCCGGATCCGTCAGAATTATACAACGATGTTTACGTTGAACCAAACTACCCATTCATCCAGGAATAATATTTAAGTACTAAAAACAAGACACAACTATGGCGGAAATAGTTCGCATGCCAAAATTAAGTGATACAATGACGGAAGGCGTTATTGCAAAATGGCATAAGAAGGTCGGTGATAAAGTTAAGAGCGGTGATTTGCTTGCAGACATCGAAACTGATAAAGCGACAATGGAATTCGAATCGTTTCAAGATGGTGTTTTGTTACATATTGGCGTTCAAGAGAAACAAGCAATAGCAGTTGATGGAATTATTGCAGTATTAGGTAAAGAAGGTGAAGACGTTTCGAAGATTTTAGCAGAAGCCGGTGGAGGTTCTAAGAATGGAAACGGTGAGGCTAAATCAGAAACAACAGACAAAAAACCAGAAACAGAAAACACGAAACACGAAACACCAAGCACGAAACAAGAATTACCAAAAGGCGTTGAGGTGGTTCGTATGCCAAAGTTAAGTGATACAATGACCGAAGGTGTTATTGAAAAATGGCACAAGAAAGTTGGGGATAAAGTTAAGAGCGGTGAATTATTAGCAGACATTGCAACAGATAAAGCCACTATGGAATTCGAATCTTTCCAGGATGGTGTTTTAATTCACATTGGTGTTGAAGAAAAGAAAAGTGTTCCTGTTGATGGCATCATTGCCATATTAGGAAAAGGCGGAGAAGATGTTAAGAGTATTTTAGCGGCAGTAGGCAGCGGGCAGTCTTCTGGAGGCAGTACGCAGAAATCAGAAAACAGTAAGCAGACAGAAGAGAAAAAGGAAACAGTTACAGCAGTAGCTTCAAATACCTCGAAGCCTGCGGTTTCAAATCAAACTTCTAACGGAAGAATAAAAGCTTCTCCGTTAGCAAAAGCATTAGCAAAAGAAAAAGGAATTGATATCAGCCGTGTGAATGGAAGCGGCGACAACGGAAGAATCACAAAATCAGATATTGAGAATTATAAAGGTGGCAGTGGTAAATCAAATTTCGTTGGCAAAGAAAGTTATACTGATGAGCCTGCATCGCAAATGCGTAAAGTAATTGCGAAGCGTTTATTGGAAAGCAAGAATGGCGCGCCGCATTTCTATTTGAATATAGAAGTGGATATGGATAGCGCGATCTCAAGCCGTGAAGCGATCAATAAGATCAGTGATGTGAAGGTTTCATTCAACGATCTTGTTATTAAAGCTTGTGCTGCCGCATTAAGAAAGCATCCGCGTGTGAATTCTTCATGGATGGGTGATAAGATCCGTATCAATCATCATATCCATATTGGTATGGCGGTTGCTGTTGAAGATGGCTTATTGGTTCCTGTGATCCGTTTCGCAGATGGAAAAGGAATTTCTGAAATTGCTGCTGAGACAAAAGATCTTGGTAAACGCGCAAAGGAAAAGAAATTACAGCCTAACGATTGGGAGGGAAATACTTTCACCGTTTCTAATTTAGGAATGTTCGGTATCGAATCATTTACCTCAATAATAAATTCACCTGAGTCATGTATTTTATCAGTAGGTGCAATTCGCCAGGTACCTGTTGTGAAGAATGGGGCAGTTGTTCCCGGTAATACAATGATGTTAACGTTAGCTTGCGATCACCGTAGTGTGGATGGCGCAACCGGAGCAGCATTCCTACAAACATTGAAAACATTTATTGAGAACCCGGTAATGATGTTCATTTAATGATTGCAAGAGCAATAATAAGATCAATTTGTTTTTTGGGTTTATTAATGTTCTCGTTTTCCTGTATTCAAACCAAAACTTACACTACTGACCAGGTTGGATTGGATCAGATCAGAACTCCTTTGTATTGCGGTACTTATTCTTCTTACGTTTATTACGACAATAATAACAAGCCAATATTTAACGACTCTTTAACTTTAGTTGGCAACAAAGTTTATGATTCGATCGTCAGGAGAAGATTCCGGAAAATAGAATTTCCTAAAACAAATTTAATTTCAGACACAGCAACTGCAGCCTTACTATCTAAAGAGTTGCTTTCAATAGTTAGCCATGCAACTTTAAATGAGAAAATAAGAAACTATAGCGCTTCTGATATTTTTAAAACCATTACACAAGATCAAAAGAACAGTCATTATTTATTTTTGGTTCCTACAGGATATACCAGGTCTTGGGGAAGCGTGAAAAAAGAAATTCTGCAAAACAGGGCCTACACAAACGAAATTGCTATTGCCACCGTAGTTGGTTCGGTGTTTGCTACTGCGCTGACAGGTGGGGCCGGTGCTTTTTTGTTTATTCCTATGGGAAAAAAAATAAGCAAACAAGGTTCTAATTGTCATTTGATCGTGTACGACAAACAAAAGAATGAGGTTAGCTTTTACAGGCAGCAGTTCTTCACTTATGGTGAGACAGCTCCCCTGCAAAGAAAACATTTGAAGAATCAGGTTGAGTATATATTAAAAGAATATCTTTAGCATTAAATAATATCATGGAAGCATTTGTAAGATCAGAAATAAAAAATGGAATCGGAACTATTACTTTTTTTCATCCGCAAAGTAATTCAATGCCCGGGACGCAGTTGCGTAATTTAGCAGCTGAGGTTGAGAAATTAGGGAAAGATGCAAACGCAAAAGTAATTGTTCTTAAAAGTGAAGGCGATAAAGCATTTTGTGCAGGTGCGAGCTTTGATGAATTAATTGCGATAAAAGATATTGAAACAGGTTTAAAATTTTTCTCAGGATTTGCAGCTGTTATTAACGCGATGCGGAAAGCACCAAAGTTTGTGATCGCCCGCGTGCAAGGAAAAGCAGTTGGTGGTGGAGTAGGAATAGCATCAGCTGCTGATTATACTTTTGCGGTTGATTCTGCTTCTGTAAAATTAAGCGAACTTGCGGTAGGTATCGGTCCGTTTGTTGTTGGTCCTGCCGTTGAACGTAAAGTCGGAACTTCGGCTTTTTGCCAATTAACTATCAACGCTACCGAATGGCAAACAGCGCAATGGGCAAAAGAAAAAGGGTTGTATGCAGAGATGTTCTCAACTGCTGCAGATATGGATAAAGCGATTGATACATTAGCAAACAAATTGGCAACAAGCAATCCTGAAGCGATGAGCATGTTAAAAAAGATCATGTGGGAGGGTACTGAGAATTGGGACAACCTTTTAATTGAACGTGCGGGCATGAGCGGAACACTTGTTCTTTCGGAATTCACTATCAATGCTATCAATAAATTCAAAGCGAAAGCTTAAGTTTATTTAATGAAACCCATCATTCTATTACACGGCGCTATTGGCGCTAAAGATCAATTGGAACCTTTGGCTAAAGAGTTATCTGCAATCGGTTACCAAACTTATTCATTTAGTTTTTCGGGGCACGGACAAACGCCGTACAGTACTGAATTCAGTATAAAACATTTTGCGTTTGAGTTGGATCGCTTCGTTACTGAAAATAATTTGGTTAAACCTGATGTGTTTGGTTATAGTATGGGCGGTTATGTGGCTTTATATTTAGCTTCTCAAAAACCGGATTGTTTAGGAAAGATCATTACACTGGGAACAAAATTTGCGTGGAGTCCTGAAGCAGCAGTGAAGGAAATAAAAATGCTGGATGCAAAAACTATTATTGAGAAGATCCCGAAGTTTGCAGCGGCTCTTGAAGCGCGTCACGGAAGGGATTGGGAATTGCTTTTAAAAAGAACAGGGGATATGATGATGGATCTTGGCAATGATAATTTATTGGATGCAAGAACTTTTTCCCGGATAAAAAATAAAGTACTGATCGGTTTAGCGGATAATGATTCGATGGTAACCGCAGATGAAACCAATAATGCTGCTTCAAAAATTGTAGCTGCGAAACGGTATACTTTACAAAACACCAAGCATCCTATTGAGAGTGTGAATGCAACTGAGCTGGCGAAAGTTATTTCGGAATTCTGACAACGCAATGGAAGAACCCCCTCCCCGCAAGCGGGACTCCCCCTTGTAAAGAGGGAGAAATTTTCTTCTTCCAAATGGAGATTCCTACTAAGATGATCTTCTTAATAGGAATCTCCTATAATAAACGCGAAATATTTTCTCCCCTTACGAAGGGGGGATGTCACGAAGTGACAGAGGGGTCGGACTTAATCCCTGTAATCCACCTGCCAGGTACCATCCGGTAAAATGGTGTGGCCCGGAACGTACCATTTCCAGAAATCGTTTGGATGAAAACTTCTGTATCTGTCGCTTTTTTGAACGCCGGGATATGAAGTGAGTAATTCTGCTGTTACAGGAACAGATGTGTCAACTATTTCAAGAACTGTTGTGTGGAAGCGTATCTCACCGGTGCCAGCGATGATGCAACCATAAAGAATATTTGAAGCGTTCATAGGCACATCTACAACAATTTCATATTTCGTCCAGGGAGTTGTACCTCTTATGCCACGGTCTTTTTTTCCGTAGCGCATGTTGTCGAAGGCCAATGCTTCTTTGCCGCCTTTTTTTCCTACTCTTAACCAGAGGCCCGCCCATTCTGCGACGTCCTCAGTTTTAATGTAACCGGAATAGCGGATCCTTTTTCCCAGGTATTTTTTTGGGATATCACTTACACCATTAGTTTCGTCTGTGCTTAATATCCCTGCACTGAACCCTTCAATTTTTTTAACCACCGATCTGCAGCAGCAAATCATTTGTCCTGTTGAGTTGTCCGTCCAGCCTGTGTAGCTGTCCTTTGCGGCGCTTCCTACACCCATCATCGCTGTTTGGTCGATCGTATCAGGAGGAAAAACTTTATTATCAACTAAATTGTTTGCTTTTGTCGATTGCGAATTTATTTTTACAGGATCGGTTGATGTGCTGACTGCGAGAGGTGTTGGAGGAGGAGGTACTTCATTCTTTACAGGAGCAGGTGTGAGTTCTATTATAGTATCAGGTATTGCGGTACTACTAAGAGAAGTGCTTGTATTTTCTTTTTTCAAATTTAAGATCGCGACTGTTCCTATAATAAGGACCGAAGCGCCGAAGCCGTATTTTAGCATAGTGGATATGTTTTTAGTTTTTATCGTGAAGCGTGCTTTGCTCTGCTTCATCGGTTTGTTTTTCTTTAATTCATTCTCAATGTTAGTCCAAGCAATTGCCGGAGGTGTTTCCTTGAAACCATCCCGGTTGTTATCAATAAATAGTTTCAAATCATCTTTCATCATTTCTCATTTTTAATTCAACATTCAAAATTTAATCCCGATAGCTATCGGGATCAACATTCATCTTTTTTGTCTCTTCTGTCCCTTAAGTCTTATTCCTCAATCTGTCTTGCATCTTGGTTCTTACCGTCTGGCGTCTCTTAAGTCCCTTTTCTCTCTTTTGTCCCTTAAGTCTTATTCCTCAACCTGTCTTGCATCCTGGTTCTGATTGTCTTGTTTCTTCAGCAGCCCGCTTAATTTTTTCCTCGCCCTCGAGTATTGCGACTTCGAAGTTCCCTCACTGATATTTAACTTCTCTGCGATCATTTTATGACTGTGATCTTCGAAGAGGTATAAACTCAAAATTATTCTGTAACCATCTGCAAGTTCATTCATGGCGGTTTTCACATCTTCTATTGTGTACTTCATTCCTGTGTCTTCTTCCAAAGGTTCTTCCGGCAGATCTCTTTCAGCCAACGGAATAAGATCGGCGTTGCGTTTTTTAATAGTTGCTATGCAAGCATTGATCACGATCCGCTTTAGCCAGCTGCCAAAAGAGGCTTTTCCGCTGTATTGATGAATGTTCTTAAATGCTGAGATAAAACTTTCCTGTAGCACATCTTTAGCCTCTTCTTTATCGTTCAGCATCCTGCAGCAGATCGTGTACATAGCTGAGCTGTACAGATCATAAACCTGTTTGAATGCTTCGTTCTTTCCCTGCCTGCATTCTTCTATAAGTATTGCGTTGGGTTCAGTATATGTCAGTGCTTCGCTCAATTAACCGTATTTGACTAAAAGAGAGTAAAACTAAGAAAGGTTGCATTGTTTAAATGTATTTATTTTAATTCTTTTGAAAACGAGTGTTATGGTGAGCCAGTCGTCCTTCGATCAGGACTGCGCTACGTGGTTGGGAATAGAAATGAATATGTTTTTTAGGACATCAGTTTTACGTCTATAATGCGGTACAAATGGCCCAAAATCTTACACAGGCAACCAAAAGAGTGCTTATGTATTTAAACTGCCTTATAGATAGAATAGATTTGTACTCTAAACAGAATGAAGAATGAATACCCCGGAAAGAATAAACGTTTTAATTGTAGATGATAATAGTATCGATGCATTTATTGCGGAAGAAGTATTGAAGCATGATTTTAAAACCCTTTTTGTAACCAACGGTTATGCTGCCCTTGAAGCGATAGAAAAGGAAAAATTTGATATTGTATTAATGGACATTAACCTGAATGATCACACCATGGATGGGATCGCGACGATGCGGAAGATCAAATACCAACAGAAACATAAGCGTACAAAGATCATCGCAGTAACATCGAGTTCTGACGCAAAGGAATGGTTTATGAAGCAGGGTTTTGACGGGCATCATCTGAAGCCATTATCCAGGAAAACAATACTTGAGGAGATCAGGGTTACTTTGAACAGGACTTGTGTGCTGTTATTGTAAACCGCCGGCGGGTCTTAACCTAAAGAACTACCGGAGAAAGGTCGGGTACTAGGTGATAGGATCTTATTACAAAGGATCGCTGTTATTTTTTTAAAGAAACCTGTCTTTTAATATCCTTCTTCTTTTATCAATGTATGAAGACAGTTCTACGGTGAACAGGCTTAAGGATTGTGCGGAACGTTTTATGAATTTTAAGAGTGTAGCAAAGCCCGGAGGCAGTTTCATCTCGTCAAATAAAGAAGATATCCCCTGGATGTGCGCGATAGACGACCTGACCTTGTGCGATATAATAAAACTGATCTCATCAAGCCATACAGCATATTGTTTCTGCTGTTTTTTTAAGAGTGCAAGTTCTGAATTAGCCTTAAGTAATTCCTTTGTTAACCTTGCCTTTTCTTCAGTATTTAAAAGATCTGTCTCCATTGAGGGTTTAATCAGATACGAAGTTGGAGAATGTAGGGCGGGGATCCTTATATAATTCTTTATGGTAGTTATACAATTCATAGGTATTATGGCCTCTTAGCTTTAAGCAGTAGTAAGAACTTTCAAGGCCATTAGGAGTTTTAGTTTTGCGAGACTGGGTTTATCAAAATATTTGATCGGGTAATTTTTTAGCCATGATCACGCTCCGGTAGTTTGTTACTGCCGCAACATTTTGATGTAAAGTATGAAAACGAAAGCCTTAGCCTGCTAATTTTTTGTAGGACTTATGGAGTAATGTTGTCAGTTCTTCCAGACTGTCGGAAGAATTTATTGGACGGATCATTATTTTGGAGAGAATGTAATTGATTGTTGTTGCTTATCAAAGATAACAATATGAACGATTGCAAATCTGCGCGAGCAGAGTCTAAACGTAATAAAATGTTTCAAGTGATCTTTGGGTTTGTAATGGAGATTGTGTTTCAATTCAGATTTCTTCTCTGTCACTTTTTGGCTTGATCCAAAAAGTAACCAATCCCGATAGCTATCGGGACAAGAAAATCCGATTCCCCGCGGAATGCCACCCGCCTAGCGCGGATTTTCAAGCGGCCCACGCGGCGATGAAGGAAGATAGGGCGGAGGATGAAGGTTTTTATCACCTGGCGTGGTTATCAGGGTTCTGAATTACCCATAAAAGGTAGCGAATTACACATGCTCATACACTATGCATTTATGTTTTTGTATTTTTCATATATGCCTTACTCTTTTTCTACATAGTATTGCCTTAAAGCATGTATGCTTTGCTCTTTTTCTACATAGCATTGCCTTAAAGCATGTATGCTTTGCTCTTTTTCTACATAGCATTGCCTTAAAGTATGTATGCTTTAATCTTTTTCTACATAGCACTTACTTAAAGCATGTATGCTTTGCTCTTTTTCTACATAGCATTGCCTTAAAGCATGTAGGCTTTACTCTTTTTCTACATAGGGTTGTGTTCAAGCATATATGCTTTGATGCTTTGCTACATAGTATTGAAGCGAAACTAGATTGCATTGAAATTCCGCAGTTGATCCCAAACCGTTTTCAGATCTGCATTTGGCCAAAACCATATGCTTTATTGTTTTAGATTCTTAAAGAAAGTAAATTCAAGTCCAATTCAATTTAAGAGATTGGCACAATCGAAATATTTGGTTTGTCGGAAGACTGACTTTTACTCAGACCGCCGGGGACTATATAAGAGAGGCCCCGGCGGTTTTTTTGTTTTGTATGGAACAAGGCATGGATTGCATCCCGATAGTTATCGGGACCGCGCTAACGAACTTAAATTATTGTTTTTTACTCTTTTTTTGAGTGAATACAACAAGACCATCAATATCTTTATCTGGAGGCTCAAAATTTCTCTTCTTTTGATTTTCTGTAGTAGCTCTTACATAATATGGGGGGTCATCTGTAGAAAATTTTTCAGGGAGCTTAACATCAAAATCACCTACGTTTTGAAGATCAAAATTTTGAATTGCATAGGCTTCAATGTTTTCAACTATATCGTCGCTTTTTCCATAGTTATTACAGCATACAAGACAATGCCAGGGCTTTAAAGAGGGGTCTATATCAGATAAGTGTTTTCTGTTACCAGATCTAAGATGGCGAACAGTAAATGCACTGGTTAAAGAGCAGCCATACAAATCTTTTTGTCGTGGCACTGTTCCGCATGGCCAATTTGATAAATGAGCGGCATTATTTGTTTGAATAAAAAAACAATAAAGTGGAATTTTCGGAACCCCATTAAGTGCGTGTTGGATTAATTTGTCACATTGATAAATGTGAGTAGTTGGATTCCGGTAATGCAAATGTTCAAATTCTTCTGTTTGAATATTTATTATTTTTGCCTGAACTCTGAAGCCTATCCAACGTCCTGAGATTCCATTAAACCACCATTCCCAATCTGATCCATTACTACCTTCTTGTCTTTTATTATATACTGTTGTTAGAATTTCAGTGGGATGCTTAGTTTTAAGTTCTAGCATATTGAGATCCGTTAAGGTTTCTTCCTTTAATTGATAGCTTACATTCCGCCCTTTAAGAATGTCGTCCCAAGTATCAACTGCAAGTTGTTTGAATGTGTCGCAAAGCGTCATGAGAAAAGTTGATATTAATTTCTATCCTACAACCTTAGAATCCTTTTTTCTTTTTATCCTCTATTTCCCTCATAAATTCGGATTTTTTATTTTTATGCAAACGCCCTAAATCTTCTTTAATTTCGGATAAGAGCTTTAAAAAGAATTTACCTAATTCTTTATCGCCGGTTCGTAAGTGATAATAAGACATTATTTTTAAGAATGACAAATCCTTTAGGTAAGAATACTTAGTGTTTTTAGCAAACTCTTCAACTTTCTTAGGGTAATCAGCACCTCTAATATCGGAATATATAAATACAGAAAGAAATTTCTCAAATTCAGAAATGTTTAGTGATAATTTATCCTTATTTATTTTGTCTATAATAACTGGCCGTAATTTTTGACTGCCTAGCCAATTATAAATAACTACTTGATATATTAAGGGAATGACTTGTATGAATAAGCCAAAATCTATGTTTTTAGGGAAGTGATCTGGCTTCTTTTTAAATTTTGTGTGATACCTTATTAAGCCGTCCCTTTCTTGGATCATACATGAAATAGAACTGATTAATGTGTTTTTGTATGCAATTGTTTTGGCATTAAAATCGTCAACATCTTCACTGTTTTTTAAAACAGATGCGGCTAACTTTAGTACTCTGTCTACATTTTTTTTTGTGGATAAATCACCTGTTTCCTTTTTGGGAATATTATTTTGTACTGGTATAAGCGAAAGTTGATTATCATATAACTCATCAAGTTGCTTTTCAGTTGGTTGATTATTCACATGTTCGTCTGCAATTCTGAAAGCTAATGTTTGAGTTTTGTTTTTTGTCTCTAATACATCGTCAACTTTTTTAAAATTGTTAATTACATCTTCATTAAAGGCACCAAACGCTTCTTGTAATTTGGTCTGCGTAAATTCCAAAACCTTTAAATCATCTCGTTTTAAACCTGTGTAATAAACTATTTCTTCTGTGTAATCTAAATAATTCTCCCCGATAAAAACTTTAGTTTTAAATGCTTCATCATAATCAAAATGAAGTGCTAAGAAATAATGAAAGAAAAAGGCAGATTTAAAACGAATAGAATTTCCATCCTCGTAGCATAAGATTCCTCTCTTTATTAGATCGTCAAGAACTTTTTGCGGTTTACCATGAAATCTGGTTCTTAAGTACCCGTCAACAAAAGTTAAGAGTTCAACATAATTTACGCAATAACTTAAATCACCATCACCAGTGTCTTTCATGAATTTAGCAATAAATGACAATAAGCGCTGCTTGTTTTTGAAATCAAAAGTTTCGCTATAGATGTTTTCAATATTAGTTTTTTCAAGCAAGTTTTCTATAAACATCTCAACTAATACAGAATTGTTTAAGGGCTTTTTTTCTTGCTTTTCGAAGATCCATAAAAAGAGAGTAACGGATAATGGTGTTTTTGGGAGTCCAAAATCAACAAAACTTTTCATGAGTTTTTCCATGTTCTCTTGAAAGTCAATTTCTTTTCCAGCAAACCACTTTGAAATTAGTTGTTTTATTTCATTACTATTTAAATTTTGTATGAAACCAATTTCAAAACGAAAAACATCATTATCTTCTAAGTAATCTGTTGGAATTACGTTTTCTAATACTTGATCAATTGTGCCAACAATTTGAACTTTCGGATATTTTTTAATTAATTCTTTCAGGGAATTTATCTGAAATTCGTTTTTATCGGAAAAGGAAAAATCATCAATAAATAGAATGGAGTCTTGTTCTGTAAGTAATTCTTTGATTTCCTTCGTAGGATGACCAACGAAGTCCTTAATTACTTTTTCAATGTCTTTAGATTTAAAATCGCTAAACTTTAGATGTATTGGAATTTTTCCAAATTGATTGAATTTTCTGATTGCTTCAATAAACATTTTATCCAGTAAAATTGTTTTACCAGACTCCTTTAATCCATAAATAAGAAAATTATTTTTACTAGAAATTATACTTTCTATATCATAATTAATAGTTTCATCTTCATTTAGAGAATTTTGAGGGCAGTTTAAAATTGTGGGTTCTACAAATAGGCTATCAATTGAGCAATTGGTATTTGTACTGCTTGAAGACATAATCAAATCTTCATTAAGCTTATCGCAGTGCTGCGCTCCAATGTTATCAACTATATTAGCAACGGTTTCAAACTTGGTTAGCTTTTCATCTTTTAATATTTGAAAGTCTTTGCTTCCGTCTTCGGTTCCAATTTCAGTGTTTGGGACAAATTTCTTATGTGTTTCTACGTATTTTCTATAAATTGCTTTTATCTTTTCATTGGGTGATAATTCTATTATAGTATAACCGTTAATGTGTTTTCTTTCAGGAGGATTGTCACCAATTGTTGAATTTGCAATTGAAATAAAGATATTACCATAGAGATCTTGAGTATAAGAAGAGGCCAATTCATGAACGTGTCCAGTGAATAAAATATCGTAATTTTTATAGAGTTCAATTTTTACTGAGTCTCTGTCAAACTCAGTTAAAAATTCCAAAGGATGATGGGACAGGGCAAGTCTTACTGGACAGTTTTTAATTTTTACTAATGAATTTTCTAATTGATTTTTCCCAATTATTAAATTCTCTTTATCATTTTCATCTTTACTTAGCCACGAAGAATTTAAACAAGTAATTCCTACATCGCCATGATTTGTTTTTACAATAAATGAATTTTCGAAATAAGAAAGAACTTTTTGAGGGTAATTCGAATAAAAAAGTTTTTCCCAATTTTTATAATCTGCAATCCTATCTAAATGTCTAAGGTTATCCCTATTTGTGATTAAAAAATCGTTTACGCTTTTTATAGTTGTTAAATTGTTCTTGGCAACTATGTACTTTAAGCACACCTCGTAAAAATTATGTAGTTTAACCACATGCTTAAAGCGGATAAACAGTAACGTATAGAATCAAAAGGCAGGGATCTCATAACCCTGCCTTTCTTTTTGGTGAGCCGGAATCGGCTATTATATGCTTTGGTAGCATGCTTTCCTTAAATAGTACAAAAAACCTAAATTCTAATTTTTTCTATTAAAATTTGCCGTTTAACCGTATTGAAATAGGAAACAGTAATATTGACCTGAACTTCGTCATCGTTCATTCCGTCATGGTCAAACGATTCATATACTGTTATACTGGTTGCAACTTTTTCGACCTTAAAATAAAATCCTTCTACCACGTTTGGGTTACGGATTACAGCATGTATCTCTTCTATTGGTACACCAACTATCTCCGTTAAATAGTTAATTAGGCCTCCGCTGGTGTATGTCGGTTTGAGCTGCAAAATTTGCCCCGGTAGTATTTTAAGAGCCGGTTTAGTTGTTCAGAATATTTCGTTTCCATCTTTGTCTTCGAATCTGATTGGAATTTCGTGGTCTATTCGACGCGAAATACTTTTTACATCTGCTTTGAGGGAATTAATCTCTCTAATTGCCTTCTTTCGAAAGGCGGCTATCTGTTTTTCGACTGGGTTGTTTTTCATGGTATATTTTTTCTTTTTAAACGAAAAATAGTCCCAGAAGTTATTTTTTTATCCTATTTAAGAATAAAGAGCACATGGAAACAAATGAGACAACCCAAATTTTTATTCGTAGACTACGCAAATTAATCAGAGAATCAATAGCCAAAGATGGAATACTTGAGGATCAATTAAAGGAACCCGTGAAAGTGAAAAAGAAACAAAAAGGTAAAGGAAAGAGGTAATTACCAACAAGAATCGAACAAAACTTGACTTTCTTTTTAAACCCCGATAATTTTAATAAAAAAGTAAAATGGAAAAGAAAAATGAAGTCGCGATGCAGTCTAATGTAGATGATCGCTTTATGGTTTTTATTGGTAGTGCTATAATTCCAGGGCCAAGTGCATCCGCGAATGAAATGGAACTGAATGAGTTTTTTGACTATACTAAAAAGTACAATGAAGAAAACAAGGAATCACCCGCAAGAGTGTATGACCATAACGGTAAAAAAGTAGATTGTTAGATTAGCCCTGCATATCGTTCAAGTTTTGATTTCGTTTTCTGCCATCCAGGTAAGTGTTTTTCCAGAGTTTGATAGAATTTCTTACTATGATTCATATGCTTAAGATGACAGAGTTCATGCACGATTACGTAGTTAATGCAATCAACCGGTGTTTTAACAAGATCCGTATTTAGGATAATATTTCCCTTTTTACTGCAACTGCCCCAGCGTTTTTCAAGTTTTCGCACCATTAAAGAGTTCAACTTTATGTTTTCGCGTCTTAGAACTGCAGAATTTTTCTGCAGAATGGCGTCATACTTTTTCTTTGCTTGTGCATTGTACCAAGCTTCGACAAGTGCTTTGACCTGAGAGGAGTTCTTTTTATCAGGCACTGATACCCATAAGAATTTACCAGTAAGTTTAACGTCTACTTTACCGGGTGCAACTTTAAGACGATATTGTCTTCCCAAATAATAAATAGATTCACCGCTTACCCATTCCGTCTTTCGTAAATAAACGTCATGCTTAGAATATTTACGAATTTTTTTTAGTATCCAGGAAGACCGTCTTTCAACACGTTCAAGTATCTTTTCTAAGGGTGCTTCATTGGGTGATGTAATTTCCACAGACCGGTCCGGGTAAACAGCTATTGCCAATGTTTTGCGATCAGTATATTTAATTGTAAACGGAATGATAGAGGTTCCGTACATTACATGGTGCAGTACTCTCATTTGAATTGGCTTTTCGCTATTTTAATAATTTCGTCAAGGATATCATCCAATTGCGAAAAGGAAATTTCTATTCCAAGATCATTTTGTTTACGGAGTAAATAATCTTCAACTTCATTCTTCATTTGCTTTTGTACATCGTCATTTCTTTGCCAGTCGCGGATAAGAAGCTTTCTTATCAATTCGGAAATTTTTAATCCTATTTCAGCGTATTGCTCAATTTGTTTAGCTTGTTCAGTCTTACTGCCTTCGTATAATAATTTATCCTTTATTAAGCCGAAAAATGCCCTGGCCTCCGGCTTATTATTTAATACTGCAGGCGTACCTTCCATGCGACCATTGGATAAATCTTTCCTTGCATTCAAAATCTGTTCAAGATATTGAGCTTCGGTCATTCTTCTTTCCTGGAAATTCTTTATCGTTTCATCGATAAGTTGTCCGAACTTTTTATAGAAAACAGGATCCTCATCCATTCTCTCTGTTATAACACTTTTCATTCTGTGTGCAATAGCATCTGCTTTTGAGGCTACTGAACCGGTTAATCTCTCAACCTCCTTTTTAAATAACTCTTCATCGAAGATATTAATGGGCTCAGTTATGTTCTGTACGCCATCCGCTCCAATGTACGTATCTAACAGCTTTCGAACCCTTGAATCATATTCCTTATAACTTATTTTCTCAGCGTATCTAACTTGAACAGATATTCGAAGGCTATTAAAAAATTTCAGATCGGCCAGGAACTGGTTTATTCTTTGCTCATTGAAAATTTTATACAACTGATCGGAAGAAAGGGCAACTTGCATTGATTTCGCAAAATCAATGAGTTTTTCCCTGAAGTGATCGCGAATATCCTTTGGTGCAAGATGACGTTCTAACGCCTCAATATCTTTCTTATTTTTAACACTCTTAAATACATCCCAAAGATCAGAATGTTTTTGTGGTAGTTTTTTTATTTCTTCTCCGATGTTGGTAACAGTTCCAATTAACTCAGACTCATCAAATTCTTCTAAGGCACTATATTGAGTTAATGCCGTATCTAGTTGACCAAGAATGCCAACATAATCAATAATATACCCAAAATCTTTCCCTTCAAATAACCTGTTTGCTCTAGCTATTGCCTGTAGCAAGCTGTGTTCAGCAAGTGGTTTAGCGATATATAATGTATTACACCGAGGCGCATCAAATCCGGTTAAGAGTTTACTTACTACTATTAGTAACTCTACTTCTTCATCGCTATCCTGAAATAATTTTATTACTGTTTCTTCGTAGGCTTCTTGAGAACCATAACGTGCATTTATTTTCTTCCAAAATTTCTGTACGTCATCATTAGGTTCTTCTTCGGTATCCTCATGATTCTCGCGTGTATCAGAGGAGGATATAACAACTTTAGTATCAATTTTCAAGCGTGGATTAGTTTGATTCTCGAAATACTGTTGATACAACATTGCAGTAGCTTTTAACGGAACGGCGAGCATTGCTTTAAATGCAGTACCTTTAATATTTTTTACAAAGTGTTCCGAAATATCGTGTGCAATTTCCTCTACCACTTGCTGTGATTTGTAAATCTCAGTAATAGAAGAAAACTTCTTCTTTAAGTCCTTCCGCTGATAATCTGTTAGAGGTTCAGACAAACGATCAAATCCTTTATCTATTTGGGTTTGATTAACGCTAAGCTTTGCTGAACGTCCTTCGTAAAGCAATGGAACTACCGCTCCATCTTTCACAGCCTGATCGATAGTATATTTGTCAATAAAACCACCAAATTTATCTGCCGTGCTTTTCTCCTTCTTCAATAAAGGTGTACCCGTAAAACCTATATAGCAGGACATTGGTAAAACACGTTTCATATTTTGATGTGTAAGCCCATATTGGCTACGATGACTTTCATCGACTAAAACAAATATGTTTTCCGAGGTATTCTTAAAGTCCTTTCTTTTTAGAGCAGCTTCAAATTTGTCAATAACGGTAGTTATTATTTCAGTACCTGGGTCTTGGATTAACTCAATAAGGTTATTGCCGCTCTTGGCCCTTTGGGGGGTCTTTCCACAATACCGAAATGTGTTATAAATCTGTTTATCAAGATCAATGCGATCTGTAACAATAATTACACGCGCATTTGGTATCTCTTTATTTAACGAAATAGCTTTAGCGAGCATAACCATCGTTAAAGATTTACCACTTCCTTGTGTATGCCAGATCACACCTCCTTTACGGCTGCCATCTTGGGTAAACTCTTCAATTCGTTCCAAAGTGTTTTTTACAGCCGAATACTGTTGATATCGAGTTATTTTTTTTACTCCTGCATCAAAAAGGATAAATTTGTATACCAACTCCATTAAGCGTTCAGTTCTACAAAGGCAATATAGAATTCTATCCTGTTCGGTGGGTAAGCGTTGCTCGGCTATCTGACCATTTTTCGCAGACTGTATAACGCTTTTGACTTTGTTCTCAATATTTTCTTGTTCTTGCCAATACGCCCAAAATTTTGCGTGTGTATCAGTAGTAGCGTATTTCACTTCATTAGGCTGTACTGCAAGCAATAATTGAGCAAAGTGATACAGACGTGGAATTCCATCTTCCTTTTTTTGATTCCGGATATGCTGAGAAATACTTTCCTCTATTGAAGAATTTTTATCTCTTCGTTTATTTTCCAAAACAGCGAATGGTATCCCATTAACGAAAAGCACAATATCAGATCGCCTGGTATCACTTGCGCCATTAACAACAAATTCGTCTGAGATGTGATAAACATTGTTCTCCAAGTTATTCCAATCTATAAATTTTAAAGTAAAACTTTTCTTATCTCCTTGGATCGTTTCTTCAAAGCTTTTACCAAGAGTTATAAGATCATATACTTTTTCGCTTGTGCGCACCAATCCCTCGTCCTGCACATTCTTGATCGAATGAATGGCCGCATAAATACTCCCATCAGAAAATGCGTATTCCTTTCCTTTGTATTCAAACTGATTAATTTTTCGTAACTGCTTTTCAAGAATACCTTCAAGTATTACGTTACTAAGAATATTTCCACGTTCTACTTCTGTTTCTTCCGGTGAAATGTAATTCCAACCAAACTTTCTAAGTAAACTAAGTGCGGGTTGCTGTGAATCGTTTATTTCTTGATAAGTATTTTTCATTTTTCAGTTTTATTGAATAGCCTATAGTATCCAAAAGTTCTTAATAACAACACTTTTATTTGTTTCTTTATCCACCTAAAGGCGGCTAAGAAAGCCAAGCCCCCAAGTTGAAATACTGCACCCAGATCCGTTACATAATCCTTGAAGCTTTGGTAACGGTGACTATACTTAATTACTGCAACTATAAAAGCCAACAACAGTAGATAGTAAACAACTTCCGTAGCAATTTTTACTCTACCCAAGAATATCGTTCTAAAGTCACGAAGTTTAGCGATCTCAATTGCATCCGGCGTATCCTTGCTCAATAAGATTACATCAAAGGCTCGAAAGGACATAGTAATGAGGAAATCATCCTTAGTGTTCATTAGCCCGGTGTTGTTTGAAATGGTCAAATAAGTTTTGTCAAGTATTTCTTTTGGAAGTTGTGGCTGGTTCAATATATCCAGAAACACAATTACGATCTCGGAAACATTATCAGTACTTTGTGTGTTCCCCGATAGAATGTTTTTGAATGTTTTATTGATTGCGAGATATTGTTTGTTGCCAGTTGATCGTACCTCAATAACTTCGTTTATCCAGGTCTTATCAATTTGGTATTTCTCAATACCGCAAATCAGTGTGAAAATTAAAAATTCATTGTGAATCCATGCGTTTTCCGTTGAAGGTTTACGTCTGGAGAAATCCTGAAACACTTTAAAAAATTCCTCTTTTTGATTGTTCGATATTGATTGGAGCGATGCAAAGTAAACTTTGTCAGTATCATTAGTTCCATCTGGAACCATATGAGACACCGCTTCTCCTTTAATGAAGCTATTGAAGCAGGTGATCTTGGGTTTATCCTCAATCGTACAATTGTAGCCTATTCTTTCTGTTAAAGAAACCATTTCTTACGCTTTAAATTAAAATTCAGAACGTCCGGTTGCCACCCGTCTATTTTTCTAAGCTTACCCAGTAGGTTAGAGATCAAGTTAGAATACAACATTGTGGCCGGCAACTCGCCAGGCAAAAAGCCTCGCCATGACAAATAAGTAAATGAGAATATTTGCTGAACTATATATTGCAAGTCTGTAAACAATAAATCTTCAATACCCGATGTATCATAGTTACCGCCTGGCATTCTTACCCGAACAAGAACAGGATTACTTACACCGTGTTTGCCGGTTTTAATTTCCTTTGCACCGAGCATTTGAACAAGGCATGAGGATGAATCAAGTATGATGTTTGTGCCTCTTGGGGCAACAAACTCGCCTTTGACGCTGTTGTTATATCCTCTTATACCAGGTTGATGAGGATCGAATATCATTAGCGGATGACTCTTGCTAATAGTAACAAAAGCGAACTGTATTTTAAATTTTGGGAATTGCCTTACTAAAGCACTAACAACATCAAACTCAACATTGCGAATTGGTTTAAAAATATGAAATATCAAGCGTATCGTGTCGCCGTCCTTCCAGCCCTGTTGTTCGTTAAGCTTTTGAAAAGATTCCTGTAAGTTTTTAAGTAATTCGTCAAAATACTCTGAGTACTGAACGTCCTTAGCCTTATTCGATAAAAGGTATTGCCCATCACTCGAGAAAAAAGTGGAGATACCAACAACCCGGTTTTGCTCAGCGCCGCTGTAAACGTTCTTCCGGATAATACTATGGCCGATGCCAATAATAATTTCACGATCAACCGAACGTGTTGAAGGAAGAACCCAAGGCGTTCCTCCAAGTTTAGCATACATTTGGAGGGCTACTGAATTCAGCAGGTACTCGTCAACCATTCGCATTTTTCTGTTCAATACAAACTGTACTGGTATTTCCAGCGTGAGTAAACGAGCTTTCAGTTTATAGTATGGATTCACTTTATCCTCAAGCTTTTTGAATTCTTCTGGAATTTCGATGATAACCAGATCTGGTTTTTTATCCATAGAAGAAATAACACGATCATACTCAGCATAATCATATTTAGCTATTTCGCTGATTGTACAACTCACATCCAGAAGATCATATTTCTTTTTAAATCCCTTTTTGAAGTAGCTGGAATTAGGCAGTCCATCAATCAAGTTAGCCAAGAAGGTCGAAAAGCTGCCACGATTTTCCTTCACACAAATTCCGAGTATACTTGGACTTTTAATATCAAAATTCAAACTATCATACGGCCCAAAATTATTTAAACCCCTATCCGGAACTGACGCGTCTGTTTTGTTTCCTGCGTGATCGAAAATAAAAGTCGGTGGCTTAAGTTGGAAAGAATTTTCCGGCGAATATGGATCAGCGCTAATTGTGAAACAAAAACCGTCCTTGTTTTGATATAAAACTGATGATCTAGAGCCGTCAGCTCCTTTTTCAAAGCTTAACAGTTCTGCAATGGATTTAATGGCCTGGCGCTCATTTTTTGGATTCAACAAATCTGGCTTCTTTTTTTCTATGGCTTGGAATATCTGTTCACATTTTTCTTCCGATGTCGCGAATGCCAAATAGTTATGAATGTTGTAATTTGTCTTACGGATCGTTAATTCCGATAAGGAAATCACTTTATCGCCTTCATTGGTTTCAACAGTTGCTGAGTTGCCGGAAACAGACTTAACCACTCCAATAAATTCTTCATTTGGCGCGAGTACGTTAGTAAGGCCAGGTAGATTTTCCGCATGCAACACTTCAATCCCAACCAAATTAAAACCATCGGTTACCAAATCCTGACATGATTTATTCAAAAGCCATCGCCGATGTGTGTTAATTACAAAAGCAAATGAAGAACGATCACCAATTATTAGTGTTCTAAGTTGAACTTCGATCTGCTTTTTATAAGATAAAATTCCTTTTAAGTTATCCGGTAATAGGTCAAATACCAGATCATCCTTCTGCTGAGTGGAAAAAATGCGGAATGGATAAAAATCAATTGGTACAATATTCGGAAACCTATCTTTAAAGGTTCTAAAAAATGTATGCTTAATCAATGAAGCGGTTACGTTCGAATCTGAAAAGGTGCCGACAGTTGCTGATTCACCAAGGGAAACATTCTCATCGCCATCCTTATTCGAAATGTAGATCCATTCACCATTTCTAAAAAAAGAGTGGGTGTGATTATGCTTATCTCGCAGTTCCTTTAGCCTTTCTTCGCTGTATTGCGTTCTTGTGATTTGATATTCGTCAAAATCAATATTTATGGGGTAAAAATTTGTTTCCATTTCTTAGATTATTGTTCTCATGTGTAAATAAATCGGATAAAGTACAGTGAAGTCTTCAATTATGGTCGAAACGATATTATCAGTGGAAATCTTCGTGTCGTCCGGCAGGTATTTCCTTCCAATTATGAAGTACTCCTGGTTGATGTTGTCTTCCTTTGTAAATAACTGAAGGCTGGCTGCATCTGTAAACGAATGAACAGGTCGCTCCTCATCGTTAATCGATATAAAACTCTCTTTTGAAAGGCCTTTTAAAAGAGTAAAGAAATCCTCCCGGTACTTCGGTGATCGCATATTCTCTTTGAATTTAGTTCTGTCAACCACACCACCTCCATTTTTCGCACTAAGCCACACATAAACTTTATCAGACTGAACAAGAATCTGCAAACGTATTTGGTACATACTAGTTTGTCTTTCCCCATACTCTCGTTTGAACCGTTCTATATCTGCTTCACTTCTGCCATAATGTAACCAAAGCGAGCTGAGGCTTCCACTGGTATATTCTCCGTGTCTAAACGACGATATAATGAATTCGTGTATATGGTGCGGATGTATATCCCAATTTTTCTGGTTAATTGCAGGTAACAGTTGCTCGTGCAGTTCGTATAGTCGATTCCAAACTTTTAATCTTTCAGCATCAGCTTCCGGAGTTTCAGTGGTTGGCTTCTTTCCTGTAAAAGCATTAAAATGCTCGTATTTAAAAAACTGATTTGTGAAATCCACCGAATTTATATCAACTGAGATATTTGTTCCGCCAGCGTATTTTTTCTTAAGGTCACGAAGAGCGTTTCGTGATGTAGATTCCGTTTCCTCTATTTTTTTACTTAGATTATCGTACTCCTCTAAGAAATCTTTATCGATAGGAATACCCAGTTTAAAATACTTACCAAACCAATCTTCAAATTCCGGAACTTGATCGTGGCTTGACTTGTATGATAATTCAACATTATCCAACATACCGCCTTTTGTGTAATTAGCGGACCCAATAAAAACAGTATTGGCTTTTCCTTTTACTATATAAACCTTTGGATGAAAAAACAACTTTGGTTTAGTAAATATTTTCACTTCCCAATTAGGCTTATTCATGTTCATCAATTGACGTAATATATCCACCGGGGTGAGCATGTCTATACCAACAAGAAGTTGTAGTTTACAATCCTCTTGAATCTTTTCAAGCAACATGTCCATGCCGTGTCGTGTCATCTTAGCAGTAGCTATCTTCACCTCTGAAGCAGAGTGAAGCGCCGGCCTTAATTCATTTTCAAGACGTAATACAAGCATATTATTTTTTTATTCTCATTTTCCCGGTTAATAATTTCACTGCAATTCCTCTTTTTTGGAGGATCAGTTTTTCAAGTTGCATTTCAGAGTTAGTTATCTCCAATTCGAGAGAATGCAGAATGGAAGCTATTTTCCTTTGCTCGTTCTCTGATGGCAACATTATTTTCAAGGCTGCCAGATTAGTTTTGGAAATGCTGTAAACAGATACACCCGTTGCAATCTTTTTTAATTCTTTAGCTACGACAGGACTTTTAAGAATGTAGGCACGATAGCCCGGTGAGGTCAATTTATTTTTTGCTCTTGCAATGAACACATGTAGTCCTCCTGTCACCTTTTTCTTACCTATGTTTTTGATCTCAATACACGAACCCACACCAGCGTAATCTTCTGACGCATCCGCGATAATTAAATCTCCTTCCTTCAATAAATTGACTTGTTTTATATCAATAATTTCGTCCTTGATATAAGGTAAATCAGGTGTGTTATCCAAATCAAGCATTGAATGTTTGAACTTCGAATGTATGTCCCCATAATGAATAGTCATTATTTTTTGTTTTGTTGGTTCGATCACCAACTGTTCCCGTGAAAGCGGGGTAGAAGAAATAAACTCAAATATTTCGCCAAAAGATTTTTCCTCCCATGATCCTTTGCATCCTTTAGATCGAATCTCACCACTTAATAATTTTCTCATCAATTCCTTTTTCCTGCTCTTCTTCTCTGCAATGAGCTCAGTTTGCTTTTCGATAGCGAGATCCCAAACAGAAAAAAGTCGCGATATTTTTTGTTGCTCTAAAATTGGCGGGACTGGAATTTCCATATTTGAAATCATTTCCATCCTAACTGAATCTACCGAGGTTTTAGCTGTATACTTACAAACCTCTTGCATGAAGTATTGCTTGAAGTACTCGAAGAAAAATCTTGGAAATATTTCTGGAGAAAATTCACTGATTTTATAGACACGCTGGTGAAAATCAAACTTGCCGTCAATGTAATGGAACACTTTGCCTACGCCAACTCCATCCCCCGCTGTCAATACAGCCACCCCATCATAGGAAAAAGAATTGATTCGTTCAATATTTTGCGAACGAACAAAAAACGGATACTTGCCCCCCATAACCTTATTTTGAGTATCTCTATTACCAGTGGTAATAGTCGCCAGTTCCTTCACTGTCTTTATTTTCCAGTCTTTTGGCAACATGTTATATTCCCAGTTCTTTTAAATATGATTTAATATCCCCCTTAATTTGTGTCAATTCCTTTTCCAGTCGATCAATATTTTTCTGAACGGAGTGAATGTCAATTTCAGTCTCTGCTTCAAAAGTGTCAACATAACGAGGAATATTCAGATTAAAATCCTGTTTAATGATCTCAGATAGAGTTGCTTTATGAGAATACTTTTCAATGGTGGCGAGTTTTTTATAGGTATCCACGATTTTTTTTATGTGTGGCTCCCTTAATTTGTTTTGCTTCTTTCCACTTTCAAATTCTTTACTTGCGTCAATAAATAAAACATCTTTATGTTTTTTTCCCTTGTTGAAAATTAGTATTGCTGCTGGGATTCCAGTTCCAAAAAATAAGTTTGCAGGCAACCCTATAACCGCGTCTAGCAAATTTTCGCGAACTAAGTTTTCACGAATTGTTTTCTCAATCCCTCCTCGAAATAAAACACCATGCGGTACGATAACTCCGACACGACCTGTTTTTTCAACGGCAGTCTCCACCATGTGCAATATAAAAGCATAATCTCCTTTCGTTTTTGGGGGAATACCACGAAGGAATCTTTTATAAGGATCTCCTGTAGCTTCTTCTGCGCCCCATTTATCTAACGAGAATGGAGGATTCGCAACAACAATATCAAATTTCATTAGATGATCCCCTTCAATTAAGCGTGGGTTATTAATTGTATCACCCCATTCAATATGGGCAGCGTCCATTTCATGTAAAAACATGTTCATCTTTGCCAGGGCCCAGGTGCTACCATTGCTTTCCTGACCATATAAAGAGCAATCGCGTATATGAGTGTTCGGTTTAAATGGTACTTGTTCCGCAACTGTAATAAGTAATGAAGCACTACCTCCGGCTGGATCACAGATACGATCACCGGCTTTTGGTTTTACCAATCGAGCCAGAAGCTCCGATACCTCATGGGGTGTGTAAAACTCACCGCCTTTTTTACCGGCATCGCTTGCGAAACGTTCTATAAGATACATGTATGCGTTTCCAATGATATCTTCTGTTCCGATCACCGATGGTCGGAAATTAAGCTTTGGCTTATCGAAGTCCTCAATAAGATTTTTTAATCGGCGATTACGATCCTTCGTTTGGCCTAGGTTTGAATCACTATTAAAATCCACGTTTCTGAATACACCTTCCAACTTTGATTTATTCTCGTCCTCGATCTTTTCCAGTATTTTATTGATCTTACCTCCGATGTCCGGATCGTTTTTATGCTGAACAATGTAATCAAACGTACAATTATCAGGTAATACGAAACGCTCACGACTCATCTTGCGTTTAATAAGAGCCTCATCTTTACCGTGCTGCTTTTTTAGTTGTTCGTACTTATCTTTCCATACATCAGACAAGTACTTCAAAAACATGAATACAAGGATGTAGTTCTTATATTCAGAAGGATCTACAACGCCTCTGAATGTATCGCAAGCTGCCCATAGAGCGGAGTTAATTTCGTCTTGTGATGGTTTTACTTGAGTTGTTTCTGCCATAGTAGTTATCTTTTTTTAATTTCATTAAATGCTTGTATCACTTCAGTCACCTTAATAGGGTTGGAGATAAACTTTTCCCCGACCGTAGTTGTAACAACAGCTGTAACTGTAGTGTCTTCCGGTAAGTTTTTCCAAAGTTTAGCCATATTCGGATTTAAGCTGTAGGTCACTTGAGTAACCTCACCATATTCAAGTTTGGCCGGATATTTAGGTGCATCCATTTTATCGATCAAATAAAATGAGTCTGCTTTCTCTTCAAAGGGATGTGATAATTTGAAATATGGTTCATTGAAATAGCGATTCTCTTTCTGTAGATTAGTGGTATTGACACTGAATGCCACACCGTAGTATTCCTTAAACTCACTAATTAATGCCATGTGACCTAAATATATGTTCGCGGCCTCAGCCGGCTGAACCTGTCTTGCAACAGCTACTGAAGGCTCTTTTTTTACTTTAGCAATAATCAATTTAGCAAAATCTTCAGCATTGTATTTACGCAGATCGATAAATCCAAGGGTGGGGCGGATACCTTCAACCTCTGTATCGTCGAAGCGCGCAGGAAGGATATACTCATCATTTGATTCAATGGCTCTTGCAATGGCCGTCCTTATCTCATGACGGGTCCAAACCTTCTCTATATAATGCTTCGAAAGGAAAGGCACACAATATTTCGCAGATTTCCTATACACAAAATCAAAGTGAACACCAAGGTCTTTTCCCCAGAGGTCAACTTCCTCAAACTTATCGTAAAAAACTTTTATACCGTTATCATTAAGAATACCGGCCACCTTATCAACGTACTCGCGATCTTCCCCTGCAAATGATAATGTTACATCGTACTTATATTCCATCATTAAATCTGTTTTAATTTACTAATTTGTTTTTTGCAGAAATCTTCGATCATACTTATGTATTCACCTTCTTCATCTTTTGATTTCTTTGAACGTTCCTCCAGAACAAGGCCTTGGAAAGTGTCAAATTCCTTTTCCACGTCGCTAACATTCATTAATCTGGAATTCGTTGTTTCACTTGCCTTATGCTCAGGACTACCATCAAGAATTTCTTCCAATGCTTCATTTACTGTTGAGGGCAAACCTTCTTCTTTGGTTCTGATGTCTATTAGTTCCGCTTTCTTATCTTTAATTGTTTGCAATACAGCTTCGAATTCTTCTTGAATCCTTTTTTTTCCTTTTTCTGTCATAATCTTTTTCTTAAGTATGTTATCTAACTATGTTTCCCTGGCGATCAACCATGGTTATACTCTCAATAAGTGAATGAGGAATTGTATCTATGATCGCCTCCTCTACATTTTTGTAAGGAGTTGGTACCGGTGTACGGCCATTGGATATATCTAAATTATTCTTGCTGAATTTAAAAACTTTCCAGGCTTTAACCGCGTTATACCCGCGTGAAGATCCATCAGAGTACTTTACGGTACGGTGATATGTTTCCATACTGGATATAATAGCGTACAGATCCTTCTCCGGTTTATTACTTCCTTTGAGAATTATTGATTCACGGAATTTCATGTGAGCGATGTGATAGTTGCTCAAATGCCAGTAACCAACCCATTGGCCATACTCATCAGTAAATGCCGGCACTTCGTGTTCGCGCTCGATTTCGGTTAACACCATATTATTGTAGAATTTGTCTTTTTCTTGCATAAGCTCCATTGTTTTAGATTTTTCAACCTGCCACATTTCGTAGAGGTTAACTAGTTTGTTTTGTGTAAATACAGAAGGCACTTTAATCTCAAGACCCTCAAGTGTACTTTTATTTATACTTAGAACAGATGTACCGGCTTTACCTGCATGAAGAATTGCTTGCGTAGCTTCTTGATTTATATACCAAGCCAAATAGTCGCTGGATATTAATTCGAAGTTTGGTCGGATTACAAAGAATAATGAAACAGCCGCAGCGGAATAATTTTCTTTAAATACAATAGCATTGTTCCGATTCCCCTTTGCGATAACAAGAACATCACCTTTTTGTAACAACTGAGATGGGGGCACATCAGACGATTTTATTTTGTGCGGAATATTTCGTATCTTAGTATAAGATGAATCAAGGTTTTGTAATTGGATTATGTGTACCGATCCGTTTTCAGGATCGTTCTCAATGCGCTCACGGTTGCTGTAGCCGGAGTTGATTTGGGCAATGTCTTTCAGAACTTTTTTCATCAGTTTTTGTATACTGTAATACAAAGGTACGAAAAATATTCCTATCTACCAAATTTATTTTGTCGGTTTTTTTATACTGTATTATATTCTTTATCTAGAATGATCTATCAAATAATTGATAATCATTAAGTTAATTACTTGTAGCTTAAAACCAACCTAGTTTCCTGCCAATTAGCGCTCCGGCGTATATTATTATAGCAATTACGCCGACCCCAATCACAAAGATCCACTCCTTCCTTTTATACTTTTGATGATAGGCCGGTATTTCAACTTCCATTTCACGCTTAAACTGGTTGTACAAAGAAGTCAGTTCCGGCTGAACAATTAATCTCAAAGCTAAAACCCCTAAGTATTGCCTGGTAATTCCAAACATATCTTCGATGGAAAACTTAATGTTCTTACCACTTTGATTGATCTCAATGTCTTTTCCCTTCGATTCTTTTAGCCTGCCCAACCATAGCGTTAAATTGCTCACGATGGTTTCGGAAGTGAGATCCTCTTCTTGCTTTTCGATCACACTCCCACAAAAAACACATTTCAAAGCAAAGTGATGAGTGGAAGCTCCACAGCTTTTACAATTCATGGATTAAAAGGGCTTATACCAGTTAAGATTATTTGAGATCTCGCCAATAACATCCAGTTTCAAATTACCAATACTGTCGGTTAGCTTCCATGTTGGGTAACTAACTCTATTACCATAGATCTTTTTGTTCTCTACAACCATTCTTTCGAATTCAGAAATAATGCCTGGATCTTTGATCTTAAATTGCTTTATCGTTAAAATACCGTGTGAGCCTGTTGTTCTATCAAAGCGGTTGCTCGGAATAAAAACGCGTGTACCGGGTGTTAAAAAAACATTCGTAATCATCAAGCGATTCCAGTTTGTATTATTCCCGGTCATGTTGTTTATCGTAGCGGAGTTATCATCTCCGCAAGGTGCTGCAGGAATGGTCATCGGAATGTTGTTGATCGCTATTTTATTTACATCAATGCAAACACTTTCTTCTCCGATGTACATTGGTTTTCCATCCCCTTTTATTCTAATCCTATCACATGGATCAAAAATGTTTGGGTCGTTAATTTTTACTGTATCCCATTTACGTGCCCAGACATTATATTTGCCGAGTTGCCATACGCATCCTGCAGGTACCTCGACCGATCCGGCAGTATAATCAAAAAAATAATCTCCATCAGGTACAAGTTGGCTTTTTAACTTTTCCTTCAATTCGTTGTAATGAACGGAGAACTGATCTTCGTTCCGTCTAATTGAATCTTTTACTTCCTGTTTTCTAAGAGCTTCTTTCTTTTGTACCTCTTCCTTGCTTGGTCCACAGGACGCTATACCAAGCGAACAAATAGCGATTGTAACGATTAATTTATTCATGTTATAGTATTTTATCCAGTAAATATAATAAAAATGTACTATTTATAGACCCTCTATAAATAGAGTTACTAAAGATAGGGCTATTGAGGAGATTTGCTCTATGAAGTCCGAGTTTAGTAACCTTGAAAAAAAGTACCTTGAAAAACTGGTTACGAGGATAATCTTCCTTAGAAAGGAAAAAGGCTATAGTCAGGAGAAACTTGCTAATGAAAGTGAAGTTGCTAGATCCTTGATGAGGGGATATGAGCGACGCGAGAGAAACATTTCTTTTGGTAACCTTATTCGGATCATTAAGTTAGGTTTGGACATGACCGTAGAGGAATTTTTCTCGGAAGGTTTTGATTCGGCTCCTGAAAAAAAGAAACGTAAGAATTCCTAAATTCCTTTAAATAATGCTGTAACCGGAACTTTCAAAGTTGCAGCTAGAATAAATACTATTGGTAGTTTCACCGTGATCTGAGCATTTTCTATACGTTGTATTGTTCGAAGTCCAAGATCGCTTTCCTCAGCTAACTCCAATTGCGTTAATCCTTTTTTAATACGTAGTGATCTTACGTTTTCTCCAAAACGTAAAACATCTTCATGATATTCTTCAGCTCTCGCTAGATCGTTCTTACTCATTTCTGGGTAAAATTAATCTTTTCTGGGTGAAATTCAATTTTACCCAGAGCAATAAAAATCACGCATTTCCCTCTAATACAGTTAATTACGTTTTGTTTTGTAACAATAACGTCATCAATGACGTTTAAAATAAAAAGATAATTCATGATACAACAACCACTAAACAGAAAATTAAAGAACGGATTTCAGAAAATGCTCAAGGGAATTCCACCATAATTTTTTGGCAGACATCCGAACAAAAAAATATTCACCTTTTAATAAATAATTTATGAAATACGAAAAAATCAACCTGGATCGCCTCGGTAAGCTCGCACTTTACCTTCGCGCCGGAACTTTTAAGTGCGAACAATTATATGCAAGCTTAACAAACGGCAGAGAACTATTCGATATAGAACACAGTCAAATTGGACCGATTTTCTTTTTACCGATCATGGAACTTCCCTTGGTATTCCCCAAAGAATGGGAATATGATAGGAACTACAGGCCTACCTACAAGCTTGAGCCAAATAAAAATACAATGGAATCTGTGATTCTGTTTTTCGGATTAAACAGATATATCTACCGACACTTGTTCAGACCCGGTTCGCAGATGGTACATCTTTACGGTGGCAGACCCTTAAGTATCAAACCGAGCGCACGTGAAATCTCCGAGAATATTTACGAACTGATTGATGTAGTAAAGTATCTCGAAAATGTAAAAGGTACAGATCCAACAATTAATCTTAATTAAAATGAAACACGAAAACATACATGATCAACGGCTGCTTAAACTTGCACGCCATATAGGTAAACGACATCTTGAAGATGAATTACTTAATAAAGCAAAAACATACCGATCTGGAATTGGAGCAACCAAAGTTGAACACTTTGATTGGGCGCTTCAATGCCTGCCGCAGATATCTAGGTCTTGGAAATATAGGCACAACGGTAGCCCGTTCCTAGTGGGATACGAAGAGTACAACGCGCTCACTGCTGCAGCTATTTGGTTTGATCTAAATATGGACAGTCTGCCGCATCTTTTTATGCCAAATTGTTTTTATCCGGAATTCGGAGGTATGGAATTGACTGAAAATTCAACCCCCAGCGATCTTGCTTATAATATATATGAATTTCTAAGCTATCGTGGATGTGAATTGCAAGAAAAGTCTGACCCTTTTTTCCGCCTGAAGAAAGCAAGAGAAAACGAACCAAAAATTATAAACCTTAAAACAAATAACTATGGAAACACAAATTTCATGCACAGGATGCGGGCTTAAGCTGGATATAAACGAAATAGTTTATGCTCAGATCGCAGATCAAATCAAAAAGGATCTTGTTAATAAAACCTTAAGTGAGAAAAAGGACTTCGAGGAAAAGATACGTAAGCAATTTCTTGAAGAAAAAGAAACAGAGATTGGAAGTTATAAGCTGGAGATACAGCGTAAGAGCGAAGAAGTTAAAGAACTCAATAAAACAAAAGCTGAACTTGAAAGGCTTAAGCGAGAAAAGGATGAATTACGCAGTACTATCGAAGTGGAATCTGAAAAAAGAATAACCGAGTTAGTTAACTCTGAGAAGGAGCGACTTCACAGGGAGTACGACGAGAAAAACAATCTAAAGCTTTACGAAAAAGAGCATCTGATCGATTCCTTAAAAAATCAAATACAAATTCTCACACGCAAAGCTGAACAAGGCGGACTGTCAAATCAACTTCAAGGCGAAGTACAAGAACTGGCCATCGAAGAATACCTTCAGTCGACGTTTCCTCTGGATCAAATCGTGGAGATACGAAAAGGTGTACGTGGCGCCGATTGTGTTCAGATCGTCAACTCCAGAGACAAAGCGAATTGCGGAAATATTTTGTACGAATCTAAGAGGACGCAATCCTGGTCAGCGGGTTGGATCACAAAATTCAAAGCCGACATGCTTTTAAAAAATGCTTTGTTTGGTGTAATCGTGACGGAGGTCTATCCGCCAGAAGTTTCTTCAATGAGTTTTATAGAAGGAATATGGATTTGCAACATGCGAGAATTCCGAGGCCTTTGTTATGTCTTACGTGAGTCAGTTCTTTTACTTGCTTCCGCAAAAACATCACAAGAAAATAAAGGGGAAAAGATGCAAATGCTTTACGACTATCTTACCGGGAATGAATTCAGAATGCAGATTGAAACAGTTATCGAAGGATTCGCTCTAATGCAGGAGGACCTTATTTCCGAGAAGCGATCAATGGAAGGTATCTGGAAACGACGCCAGAAACAGATTGACAAAGTTTTACTGAACACAACGCATATGTTTAGCAGCATAAAAGGGATCGCTGGGAATGCCGTTCCTGATCTTAGAGTATTGGAACTCTCAAACGATAAATTAAAACTTGATTAATATGAGAAATCTAAGGGATACTTTTATGAGATTACTTATTCTCGCGGATCACTTAAAAGCGGGTAAACTGTTCGAAAACTACGAGAAGCTGCATTACTTCTACTCGGACGACAAAAAAATTCTTCTCCTAGGAAAGGGTGGACTTTATCACTGCATCGTGCCGCAGGCTTATTATGAACTACCGTATTTGTATAGCGAATTTGGAAGGACAGCAGCCGGAGAAGTATACTATAAGGAGTCTTCCGGTGTGCATGTTAATTATGCGATCATGGAATTCTATGGGTTAAATTTACAAGAGTATTTACATCTCTTCGCGGTTAGAAGGCAAAATTGTGAGCGGTATGGAGGATCGTTAGTTACGGTTGATTATTCTGTTCAGCAGATTGCAACGAATATTCAGGAGTTTCTTGAACGCGTGTTGGAAGAAGAAAAATTGAAAAAAAAGAAGCGATCGCTCGCTAAAAAAATCAGAAAGTAAAAATTTAACAAAATTATTTTTGAGTGTTTAACAATTTAATATCTGAAAATATTTTTCTATAAAACCTGAACTGTCAAGGGAAAGAACGGTCGGCAGATTTCCGTTTTGAATGATCGTATATCAATATTTTCTAAAACATGTTTTGTCATTTTCAGATCGAAATCGCATGTAACCGTAAAATTATTTTAGCGTTAAAACAATCAAGAATCCGAAAATCGGATCGCGACAAGAAAATAAAAAAGGAATGAGTGTAACACGTTTTTAAGTAAAGTCGTATAGTACAACATAAATTAAAAAAGAATGGAAACAAAAAACAGTAATCTAAGTTTAGTGACAATGTCAGATTTACAAAAGAAAATTGCACACAAACCTTTGGACGATATCGTTCGAGAAATCGAAGACCAGATACTTGTGCGAACAGAAGAACTGGAAATTCTTAAAAACATGCTGAAGAGCTATCCGGAGCAATCAAAACTGAGTAATCAACAGGTGATGAAGACAAAAGTCGTTACCAATAGTAATCGCTTTCCTGAGTATCCAATGCGAGGTTCGTTGTTGGAGAAGTTTGAATTTCTTGAACAGATCCACATGCGCATGTGGAATAAAAGTGAAATGGAAGAGCTAATATCGGAAGCCGAGGGCGAGGAGTCCGCACGAGAAACAATTAGTAACATAAGTAGTAAACTCGCAAATTTTGCAAAGGATAATTGCTTGATAAAATTGCAGTATGGAGAAAAATCTAGGTGGAATACCTTTTATACAACAAACATGAATTGGTTACATATTGTAAACGCCCAAGGCAAGGACTTTTATACAGTACTTCCACAACATGCACCATTAGATTCGAGCCTAAAGAATGTAACGAATGAAATGAAGCGGCCAGAAAATCTGGTTTTTACAGGAATAGAAAAATAAAATAACAATAAAACAAACAAATATGATAAAATACATAACCGATAAAGATTTCCAAAGGAAATATGGTTCACAAAAAGCTTGCTTGACAGCGTTGCTAAATTATCGAATAAGTGAAGACGGACTCTGTTTTAATGGATGCAAAGCACCAATTAGTAATTACAAATACTTAAGTGAGACTAAACGAAAAGCACTGTTGTGTCCGAGATGTTTGCACCATACTTACCCGATGGTTGACAGCATTTTTAATCACTCACATGTCGCAATTGAAGATTGGTTTCAAATAATATATGAAATGCTGCGCTCAAGGAATGGGATTTCTGCTAATGAAATTTGTAATAGATATGGTTATTCTTACAAAACTGCGTTCAACATAATTCATGCGATTCGTGACCAAATGAGTAAGTGCGTGAACTTTCGCTTCGTTAATGAGGCTGTAGAAATTGATGAGTCATTTTTGCGTTCCGGTAACAAAGGAATGAAAAAGAATACTTCACTTGGAGTTGGTCGAGGCAACCGAAAACATACAGGAATTTTATGCATTGTTGCAAGGGGCGGAGCAGCGAAACTTCTGGTAATTCCAAATGCTGAAGGCGATACCCTTTTGTCATATATCCAGGAATTTGTTGATACTTCCTGCAGAATTTACACAGATGAATGGAAAGGATATAGCGGTTTGGAAAGAGCAGGGTATTCGCATAAAACAGTTAATCATAGTAAAGAATTCACGGACGGGCCAGCCAGTACTAACAATTGCGAGAATATATTTAGCAATTTGAAGCGCATAATATTTAGCACGCATCGAAGTGTTAATCATCGTAAAATTCAGAGTTATTTAGATGAATATTCCTTTCGTTATTCTTACAGAAATCATGAAGATTACGGGTTCGAAGTGTTTATGCAATCATTCAGTTCTCTTAGTGAACACTATGTCCTTAGAAACGCCGCTTAATCTTAGCATCAATGAAATTATCCAAATCGACATACATAAGAGGTAAGAGTTGTGCTAAGTTTGCATATCTAGCAAAACAATTGCCTCTTATGAAGCCCGAAATTCCGCCAAGTTTGGAATTAAAGTATCTAAACGGCAACGAGGTTGGAAAACTTGCTCGAGATTTGTACGAAGGAGGCGTGGATATCAGTCAAGGGGGAAATCTATTTGGTTACGATCTGTTAGAACCAACGGCTAAGGCAATCAGTAGTGGACACAAGATTCTGTATGAGGCAGCATTTGAAGCAGATGGTTCACTTTTAAAGTACTTCAATAAAACTGCTTACACCGGTCACTTGTTCTTTACAGCTGATATTGTGGTCATTTGCAAAGACAAAATTAAAGTGTTCGAAATAAAATCATCTACGAAATTAAAGGAGCCACAGCATGTTTATGAATTTGGATTCCAAAGCTTGGTAATGAGAAATTGCAATTCGCTTAAGGCTCTCGGTCACGGTGATAAGAAAATTGAATTCTATTTCGTCTGCTTGAATCCGGATTACAGAATGGGCGATGAATTAAATATTAATAAGCTGTTCAAAATTGAAAATGTAACCCGACGATGTCTTGATGTTGAGATATTAATACTGGAGGACCTAGTAGATTTTAAGGAGTCGTTTCTCTTGGCAAAGGAACCAAAAGAAAGGAAGGGTGCGCACTGCGTCGCCGATGGAATCTGTCCATTCTTTAGTACGTGCTGGAAGACAGACGTCAAAAACACCATACTTTCGATCGGTGGACTCACCAAATGGAAAATAAACAATCTGGCAGCTAACAACATTCTTACGTTAAATAAATTAAGTGAGAAAAATGAAGAGCTTACATATAATCAGTGGGCTACCTTAGAATCAAACATTAATGGGACCATAAAAAGGAATCTCAAAGAATTAGGAAGATATTCCGACAAATGGAACCTTGACTCCCATCATCACTTTATTAATTTCGAGTTTTTCCAACCTGGCGTTCCGAGGTTTCCAGAAATGGCACCATATCAAGCTATCCCATTTCAACTTTGCACCCTTTCAAGAAAAACATCCGGCGGTACGATAGAACGCACAGATTTTTTGGAAACGCCTGGGCTAGACCCGAGACTAAATTTTTTAAGAGCGTTTCTAATTACGACTCAGCAACGGGGTAACATATTTTATTTTGATAAGGGAGTTCGCCTTAACAAAAAGGATGCAATCTTTTACTATCCTAAAATTTCAATTTTAAAAAAGATGGCCGAGCAATATCCTGATTACAAAGAAGATTTATGGGAGCGTATCGACAGAATGATTAATATTTCGGAGCCTTTCGAGAAAAGATGGTACTATGACCCTAATCAACTCGGTAGTGATGAGTGGAACGCTATAGTACGTTTGTTTTTAGATGATTTTGATTTGAGTACATTACCATTTGGAAATGCTGAAGCAGCGAAATTGAACTATGTGCGTTATGAAAGTCTTGATTTAAAAAACCAGATATTGACCAGACGCGCATTGCCTGAATATTGTTTTCACAATACACTAGCGCTTGTAAATATTGTCGACCGGTTCTACGGCGACTTAAATATGAGGAAGGCCGCCTAGGCCTTTTATTTTTTCCTATCTATTTATTATGTACATGAAGCACATGCTTAAACTACATAATTTGACTTACGAAAGAGGGCTCAAGTACATAGTTGCCTTGTTCTTTAGGCCATCTTCGGTGATAGGATCTATTTTTTCTCTAAAAATATCGTGGTTTCCCGGAACAACAAATATCTTATTTTGGAGCTGAGGGTTGCTTTTAAGGATTGGAGAAATAAATAAATCATTAAAACTATTGAAGGCATTCGTTTTATTTTGACCAAATGCTGCGCCGCCTTTATCAATTAGATCACCAGTAAAAAACAACAAGGTTGAATCATCAACAAATTTTTTAATATCCTCACAAAGTGCAGTTATTATTTCTGTTTTTTCATATGAAGGGGTAGCACATTCTAATGTAGATCAGAAACATGAATTATTTTAAGCATAACACGGTTTTTTAAAGCCGTATAAAATAAACCAAAATAAACGCCACTAACTATAGGTAAAAACACCTAATCTTTAGTAAAAAGTGCAAATAAAAGAGATAATAAAGAATCTACTCCCCCCTAAACTCGGGTTTGCGTTTTTCCAGGAAGGCTTTTACACCTTCGTTGTAGTCGTAGGTGGAGGCTGCTTCGGTTTGGATGAAGCTCTCGAACTGCAATTGTTTGTCGTATGTATTGTAAGCACTCTCGTTAAGTAAACGTTTGGTGAGGCCTAAACCTTTGGTTGGCATTAATGATAAACCGGTTGCCAATGCTAAAGCATCGATCACAAATGTATCATCATTAAATGCTTTGTAGATCATGCCCATTTGCACAGCTTCGTTAGCAGATATTTTATCACCTGTCATCATTAAAGCTGTAGCACGCTGCCAGCCAATTAAACGCGGAAGAAAAAAAGTCCCGCCGCTATCGGGGATCAAACCAATTTTACTAAAGGCCTGGATAAAACCTGCAGAGGCAGTAGCCACCACAATATCACAAGCCAAAGCAATGTTCGCACCAGCACCTGCAGCCACACCATTCACTGCAGCAACAATTGGTTTCTCAATTTTCCGGATGCGCATGATGATGGGATTGTAATGCTCATCTACAATGCGTTTTATGCCCGGTCCATTCGGATCAATAGCTTCTGCAAGATCCTGCCCCGCGCAAAATGCTTTTCCTGTTCCGGTAATAACAATGCAGCGGCAATTTTTATCGTTCTCTGCTTCATCTAAAGCAGCATGTAATTCCAATGCCATTTCGCGGTTGAAGCTGTTGAATTTGTCGGGACGGTTTAATGTTATAACCGTTACTTTTTCATTTTTTTCGGATGTGATGAGGCTCATGATCCAAATATACAAATTTTCGTCTTCGGGAAAGCCCTGCATTTCTTCGCTTAGCGAAGAAATGGGGTAAAGGAGCAGGGTTGTTTTCTGGTCCCGGGATTTCATCCCGGGTTACAAACATTTGACCCCGCTGGGGTCAGAAGAGCAATTTGTTGTTCACATGATCAACTGATTTTATCTGGGTTACCAATATGCCGTCCTGCTGGGGTCGGAAGAGCAATTTGTTGTTCATATGATCAACTGATTTTCGTCTTCGGGAAAGCCCTGCATTTCTTCGCTTAGCGAAGAAATGGGGTAAAGGAGCAGGGTTGTTTTCTGGTCCCGGGATTTCATCCCGGGTTACAAACATTTGACCCC
>CALMVZ010000035.1 GCA_937873155.1 uncultured Bacteroidota bacterium
TTCAGGTATATTTTCCATCAATCGCTTACATTTTAGGTTCACCCACACTTACAATTCACACACTCCATATATTTTTTAGGGCACTTCGACTTTTGCGGTCATCCCCTAAACATATAATTCCGGCACTTGATGTTTTTACTTCAGCAGTGCTCACCACACTAAAAACTAAGCAACAATGTGCAGATTCCTTCCTTCGGTTAGGAATGACAGAATCAGTTGGACATTTGAATTTGTTTGGGTAATTATCTGAATTGCACCCTCCCCCGCTCCTTATTTCAATTACAACTTCACCTGTTTAGTTTAAACATCCTAAAGTTTAAAACTGTATCTGAATGTAATACTGTAATTGGTATTCTTTAATAAATTTGATAAACCCTATAAATTTAAAATTATGCATATCAACATTATTGCAGTATTAATAGCCGCCGTTATCCCAATGGTAATTGGCTTCATCTGGTATAACCCAAAAGTTTTTGGAACAGCATGGATGGCCGCATCAGGAATGACCCCTGAAAAAGCAAAACAATCGAACATGGCAGTTGTATTCGGGGTTTCTTTTTTAATGAGCTTCTTATTAGCTTTCTCAATTCAATTCATGGTGATCCATCAATTCCACGTAACTTCGTTATTCTTTAAATTACCAATTGATGACGTGAACAGCCCGGAAGGAGCGCTTTACAAACAGGTAATGGATCTTTTAGGTGGCAGCTGGCGTACATTTAAACACGGAGCATTACATGGTTTCATTGGTGGTTTATTCATTGCATTACCGATCTTGTGTACTAACGCATTATTTGAAGGAAAAGGATTTAAATACATTATGATCAACGCAGGTTACTGGATCGTTACCATGATGATCATGGGCGGAATTATCTCCGCAATGGTATAATTTAATGAACCGTTCTGTTTTTATAAAGTACTTTTTAATTTTAGGAATGCAGGGAGTTGTTTTAACTTCCTGCATTTTTCCTTTACGCTCTTTCGATAAAAGTAAAGCGCCAAAACCTCCCGATTATTCAAAAACTGAAACATGGGCCGCATTACCAACAAAAAAAGATAACGCCGATCTCACGATCCCCGGAACTAAAGTCGAAGACAAACAAACTGAAGCGAAGGTTGATGTATTCTTTATTCACCCCACCACCTACCGTATCGGGTTTAAATGGAACGCAAAAATGAGTAAACGGAAAATAAATAAACGTACCGACAGATTGACCCTGCGCTACCAGGCCAGTGTTTTCAATGGTTCAGCTAAAGTTTATGTTCCCCGTTACCGGCAAGCTTCTCTGGTTACCTATCTCGATAAAAAAGGAAATGCACCGAAAGTTTTTAATTTAGCTTACCGGGATGTGAGACAAGCATTCTTATATTATTTAAAGAATTTCAATAACGGCAGGCCTTTCATTATTGCTTCACATAGCCAGGGAACCGATCATGCGATCCGTTTAATAAATGAATTCATAAAAAAAGACTCTGCGCTGTACAAACAATTCGTTACAGCTTATGTAATGGGCAGGCCGGTTTCAAAAGGGACCATTACAACTATCCCTCAATGTAAAAAAGCGGATGATTGCGGATGTTTCAATACATGGAACGCTGTGCCGTGGGGAGAAAAATTATTATTCCGGCAGGATGCAGGACAACTGATCGCAAATAATCCGCTTAACTGGAAAACAGATACAACTTATGCGCCTGCTTCAATGAATAAAGGCAGCCTTCCGCGCAATTATAAGGGCATTGATACTTGTATAGCCGACGCAAAAATCGTTGAGAACGGGTTATTGTGGGTTCACCGCCCTTTAAATAAAACTAATAAGGATTACCTGTATATAAAGTCTGAAAGCTTCCACGTTTTAGAATACAGTTTGTTTTACATGAACATCCGTGAAAATGTAAAACTTAGGGTCGACACATGGTCAGATAAAAATAAATAAGCGTTTTACCGTTAAACGGCATCGATTAACCATTCGTAAGTTATTAATAACGTGTGTTATAATTCGTTTCTGAAAATGAACCCTTTTTAGTATCTTCAAAACATTATGCACCATTTTAATGTACGGGTATATGGCATCCTGATCAACGAAGGAAAGGTATTGGTATCAGACGAATACATTAAAGGTAAATTGATCACTAAATTTCCGGGAGGCGGCTTAGAATTCGGTGAAGGAATAGCTGATTGTGTGATCCGTGAGTTTAAAGAAGAATTAAATTTAAAGGTGAGCATCATCCGCCATTTTTATACCACCGATTTTTTTGTTACGTCTGCCTTCAATACCAACAGCCAGGTGATAAGCATTTATTATTTGGTAAAAGCTGATGAACCGATGAAATTCAAAGTCAGTACAAAAGAATTCGATTTTGTAAAAAAAGCAGGAGCGCAGTCCCTGAGATGGATACCACTGGATGATATTAAAGAAAGTAATTTTACATTTGTAATTGATAAAAAAATAGCAGAACTATTAACTGAAACTGAATTATGATACAACGCGTACAAACTTTATTTCTATTGGGGATCACCATCCTTTCTTCTCTTTTGATCTTTATTCCATTCAAGGAATACCGGGAAGCGGACTCCTCTTATCTTTTATGTTTAATGCCTGGGTGTTTAAGCACGATGGTAAAGCCTTTTATTTATGTACCGATGGTGCTTAATTTTGTTATCCTGGCACTTTCTCTTTTTACTATTTTCAAGTATAAGAACAGAAAACAGCAAATGAAATTCAGTCAGCTTTTAATGGTTCTTTCTGCTCTGCTCATCGGAAGCCTGTTTGTTATGGATTTTATCAAGGGTTCATCAACTACAATGGTCGCCGATTATAAAATAGCCTCTTTCTTTCCAATTATAAATGCAGTATTAGCTTTCCTCGCCCGCATGTTCATTAAAAAAGATGAAGAACTGGTTAGAAGCGCCGACAGGATCAGATAGATGATTTGGAGAAAAAATATATTCTTTTTCATTACTTTATTCGCTGTCGGGAATCTGTTCTCTATACATGATTCATTAATAAACCGCATTAATTTTGACAGATCAGGAAGAAGCCGGATCAACATAAATATTGACGGCGGTGATAAGAATGACAAGTCCATTGATCTGAATTGGCTGTATTTCGGATCTGATACAAAACAGGCCAAATTCAATTCACTTACTGACAGCGGATTTACTGTTATCACTGAAACCCAATTACAGATAATTGATGACGATGATGACGAACCAAGGCCCAACCGGATCGAATTTAATAATATCGCCTGGTACAAATTGTATTTTAAAGTTGGTTTAAATGAAGTGGGTAAGATCCATAACATTTTTGTTTCACAGGTTGGCGCCTCAGAATTCTATTTGGATGGTAAACTAATTAAGTCGTTCGGAGAGATCCATGAGAACGGAGAAACAAAACGATCTGTTTTCGTGAACGAAGAACTCGTCCAGTATTTCCTGGATGATACCCTGGTCCATGCCCTGTCGATCCGGTACTCCTGCCCTGATTATTCATCCTCTTACAATTACAAAGAGCGTAAAATCGGTCCTGATATACTCCTTGCCGGGTCAGAAGAGAAGAATTCGAGAAGTCACATGTTCAATCTCATTTACAGCATCACAAATATGCTGGCAGCTTTCTTCTTTGCGCTTTTCAGTATCCACTTAGTGATATTTTTATTTTACCGCGAAAAAACATTCAATCTTTATTACGCGTTATTCCTTCTTTTCCTTTCACTGAGCTTCTTCGAATTCTATTTTGTGAATTATATAGAAAGTGCTGAAACCTATTTATGGGTCAGTAATATTGATGGTATCTTCTTCCCGGCCTGTTGTTTTTTCCTGGTTACGTTGTTGAATAAATTACTGAACGAGAAAAGGACCAAACACTACATTTTTCTTTGTGTGATGATGATCGCACTGGTGGTCGATCTTCTTTTTTTCAGGAGGATCTCCGGAATGCTGACCACTTCAATAATATTTTATACGTACTTCAATACCCTTGCCCATTCAATAGTAGGCATCAAACGGAAAATACCTTCATCCAAGTTCTTAGGCTGGGGAATATTAAGTTTTACTATTTCAATTGTTTTGATGATCGTTATTGCTATCCTGGTCTCAACAGTATTTAAAGGTGTTGGTGGCGACCTGGTGACTTTCATTATGGCATTCTTAGCAACTACGGGTATTCTTAGTATTCCTTTGTCGATGACGGCTTACCTTGCTTATGATTTTGCGCGGACCAATAAATCTTTATCCGATCAATTAAAAGCGAATGAATCATTACACGCTGAGAAACAAGAGATCCTTTCTAACCAGAATAAAGTTTTAGAGACACAGGTAGCTGAGCGGACCAAAGAGATCGGTGAACAAAATAAAGTTTTAGAGCATCAGAAAAAAGAAATTACAGATAGTATTAATTATGCCAGGCGGATCCAGCAGGCATTGCTTCCTGAAATTGAAACTATCAAAGCAGCTTTGCCCAATAGTTTTGTTTATTATGTGCCTAAAGATATTGTAAGCGGTGATTTTTATTTTTTCAACTCTTTCTCAAAAACAGAAGATCATCCGGGAAGAAAAGGTAAACTTGAAGAAGCCGGTTTATTTATAGCCGCTGCAGATTGTACAGGGCATGGCGTACCGGGCGCTTTAATGAGCATGATAGTTCACGAAAAATTAGAGAACGCGGTAAAATATCACGGTGAGCCTGGCGAAATCTTGCACAGCGTAAATAAACAAGTAAAAGATGCGCTTAAACAACACCAAACAGATGCATCACGGGATGGTTGTGATATTGCTTTATGTAAAATCCAGGGAACAACTTTAACTTATGCGGGTGCGTACCGGCCGTTATACTTGTTTTATAAGAACGGTGAATTCAAAGAAATAAAAGCAACTAAAACAGCCATTGCCGGATTAACTCCTTACGAACAAGTCTTCGAACAACACCGGTTTGATACCAAAGAATTGAAAGCCGTTTATATGTTCAGCGATGGTTTTGCTGATCAGTTCGGGGGGCAAAAATCAAAAAAACTGACCACTAAAAAATTCAAAGAATTGCTTCATTCTATCGTAAATTCCCCTATAAATGATCAAAATGCCGAATTAGCCTCATTTTTTAACAAATGGAGAGGAAATGTAGAGCAAATTGACGATGTGCTGGTGATCGGAATAACCTTTCCGAGAGGCTTTAAATAAAGCCTGAAACTTGCTGATTTTCACATAGTGACACCTTTGGTTTAATATTTTTACTATCTTGTCACTCGCAAAAACATCCCGTTGCTAAAGATAAGAACATACCCATTGTTTTTTCTGTTGGTCGTAAAGTTGTCTTTAGGCCAAAACAACTTCTCCTTTACCCAAAACTTAACGTCAAAAGTAAATACAGGTGGAACGCCACCAACCGGTCCGGTCAATAAAAAACAATTAATAAAGATCGTTGATTCGCTTTTGAATTTAGAATTCGTTGATTCACGCGAGATCGAATTAATAAGTTATTATAACACGCTAATTACAACTTCCGATTCAAGCAAGACAGTCCGTTTATCGGATCTTAATTTTTACGAGGACCTGGATGAATCGATCATCTTCCCCCCGGCTTCCGATAAAGATATTTCCGAGTCGTTGGTATTAGAGATCGAAAGTGATGCGATGAGTTATTTTACAGTGCCGCGTGCCGGCGTTGTAACATCGTTATATGGCTGGCGCGATAAACGGATGCACAAAGGAGTTGATGTGGACCTGAATAAAGGCGATCATGTTGTGGCGGCATTCGATGGCAAAGTCCGTATTGCTGAACGTCGCGGTGGTTATGGCAATGTAGTTGTGATCATGCATCCAAACGGTTTGGAAACAGTATATGCGCATTTAAGCAAGATAAAAGTAAAAGAAGGACAAGTGGTTCTATCCGGACAAATGATCGGTTTAGGGGGAAGTACAGGACACAGTACCGGTTCCCATTTACATTTTGAAGTGAGATACAAAAGCCATGCTTTGAACCCTTCTACATTTATATCGTTCGAAGAAAATAAATTAATGGATAATGTTATTGTGCTGAAGAAAACACGTAACGGAGTGAATGCTTATCCTATCGGAGCAGGTTTCCATACAGTTCAAAAAGGTGAAAGCTGGAACCTGATAGCAAAAAAATACGGAATGAAGGGGAAAGAATTATGTACCCTTAACGGTACACAGAAACGTTACTACTTAAAGCCTGGCCAAAAGATCCGTGTCAACTAATCCCATGAAAAGAATTTCTATTATTTGCCTTTTGCTGATCACCATGTTCAGTAAAGGTCAAACTGTTGCTCAGCTTTCAGAATCTTTCCTTCAAAAAGTGATCCGTAATCATTTTGATAGTTGTCAAAGTTATTTTGATACTTCTGTAATTGATGATATCAACCCGGAAGTCATTCAAAGTATCTGGGAAAAAATTCCGCAATATGTAGGGGAATACAAATCTTATGAAGACATCAGAACAGAGAGACCTGATACCACCGATATTGTTCTCATCCGTTGTGTATTCGAGAAAACGAAGCTCGACATGAAATTTGCCTATAACAGGAATAAAAAAATAATTGGCGTGTTCTTCGTTCCTCCAAGAAGTAAAACAGCTTACAATCTTCCCGATTATTATGAAGTATCAAAACAATATGAAAATAAGATCCCTGTAAAGACAGGAACAATGGAACTTCCCGGTGTTTTGTGTGTTCCGAATAATATAACAGATCCCCCGGTGGTTCTATTACTTGCAGGGTCAGGACCAAATGATAAAGATGAAACTATTGGCCCGAACAAACCATTAAAGGATCTTGCTGTTGGTTTAGCTTCAAACGGGATCGCCAGTTACCGTTATGATAAACGCGCTCATGTATACGCTTCGAAAATGGATATGAACAAGACGGGTTTATATGAAGAGGTTGTTGAAGACGCCTTGAATGCTATAAAATTATTGAGAGCAAATCCTGTGACAAAAAATTCTAAGATCATTGTTGCCGGGCATAGTCTTGGTGCATTTTGCGCTCCATGGATTGCATCAAAAAGTAAAGAAGTAAGCGGGGTTATTATGCTGGCCGGCCCGGCTCGACCGTTAGAAGACTTAGCAGATGAACAAATAGAGTATTTATTATCGGATAAATTCCCGCCTGAAAAAGTAAAAGAGCGGTTAGCAGAGTATAAAAAACATACTGATCTTGTCCGTGATCCAAAAAAATTAAAGAAGGCTGAAGCAAGCGAATTGCCGTTTGGTTTACCAAGTTACTATTGGCAATCGGTAAAAAAATATGATCATATCGGAACGGCGAAAAAATTAAAGCAGCCTGTATTTGTTATCCAGGGGGAAAGGGATTACCAGGTGAAGATGGCCGATTTCAATATCTGGAAAAAAGAATTGGAGAACGATCCTAAAAATAAATTCAGATCTTACGAAGGATTGAATCACTTACTTCAAAAAGGAGATAAACCATCGAAACCCGAAGAGTACAATGAACCCGGTAACGCTGATGTAAAAGTGATCAGGGATATTATTGAGTTTGTGAAGGGTATTAAGTAAATGCTTAGCCGGGACATATTAATTAGATCATGCAGTTAATAGCGACCGCTACTACCATGATATTAATGAACATGGTGACAAAAGATTTCAGAAACGGAAAGATCATAAAGCAATATACCAACATTCCTATGCCAACTATTAATGTTAGTAAAGGGGCGTACTGAACATTGTTCTGTAACATCAGATAACAAACGCCTGATAGAATTCCGGAAAGCATTAACACATGTCCGTCCATCAATAAGCGTAATAGGTCACGGTCGTATGGTCCTTTATGATTTTTGATCACGAATATATCATGAAGTAAGCCCATGATAAAATTCCAACCCGCAGCAATTAAGATCCAATATATAGAGAAGATATAATTCATTGATTAATTTTCAATAAATGTAGTAAATAATAAGACTGGTATTTCCCTGCTTTTACAAAAGGCGACCTTCAATTATGAGCGGTTTCTTTAATTCCCTTTGATAACCGGAATTAATATTCTCCTCAGAGGAGAAAGTGTCTGCCTTTGGAAGACAAAAGAGGTCATTCGTAGGAAGCGGCTTAGCAGTAAATAAAATTTATTTTCAAAACAATATCTTCGAAGAGAGTACTCATTAAAAAAACATTTCGTTTCTAAAAACCTCACCATCCCGGCTGGCCGGGACTTGCTCTCCTCAAGGAGAGAAGAATTCCTCTATTGCTTTTTCGGGGTGCTCAAAGGAGCAAGTACAGAACATTTCCAGTCTAAACGGTTCTCTTTTGCCATATTATGTTTCCAGAATAAGACCTGGAGATTTTCCGGTTCATCCCCTCCTCCATTTGTAACAGGGTTGATATGATCTATCTCCCAACCGTAATTAGAGCTCCGGTTGCCGTGTTCATCCCATTTAATATGTTTGCCGCAAAGATCAACTCTCCATTCTTCTTTCGAAAAACCTTCGCGCTCTTTTGCTTTTGCCCAAACTTCTTTCAAAACTTTAAGCGACCATGGATCTCCGTTCTTATCTGTATTGTGCCTTCTTTCCATACCGCTAATTTATTTTTTCTTTTCTTTTAATTTGTTCTCGGCCAAACGCATTTTTATTATTTTATTCACCAAAGCTGCCGGAATTGGTTTTTCGGGAGTGAAATGAATGCCGGATTTACTATATGTGAATTTTGCAAGCTCCTTTTCCAGTTTATCAAGTACTGAACCACTCCACGCAAAATAAGTACAATGGTTTTTAAAAGCTGCAAAACCCACTACAGCCCTTCCGTTCAGTTTAAAACAAGGGATGCCATAACTGATCACTTCTTCGGCTTTCGGTAACGTCTTTAAAATAATATGGCGCAGTTTTTCAAGTACTTCCCTTTTATCAGTTGAAACATCTGCAAGATAATTATCGATAGGATTAACTTTCATTAACACCAAAGATAATAATTCTGTGAATGATACAACTTTTTACATAAGTTATATAACGGTTTCGATCAGGCACAAGAGCACCTTTACCGTATAAATAAACAAGTATTATGAAAACAATAATTTTAGCAGCCACAGCGCTGATCCTCGCGGGAACGACCACATCGTGCAAAAAGGATTATGTTTGCAAATGCTCCAAGACCTATACAACCGGCAGTGGTAGTTCTACTTCTGATTATTCAACTTATACTTATAAAGAGAACAGAAAAAGAGCTGAAGACCGCTGCAATGAGAACGCCAGCACAGGAACCGATCTTTTTGGTGACTACAGTATAAACTGTGCGATCCAATAATAAAAGATATGTTTAGTGGGGTTGTTGATCACCGCTTTGTCAGGTTGGCATTACGGACATTCAGAAATATGGATATTTCCCAACCTTCTGTCCATAACCAACGAAATGGTAGGCGAGTCTGTTATCCGTTGAACGGTCGTTAATTAATTCCACTAAACGTTCTTAAACTTTTTGATGCATTTGTTTTATTTAGCCACTTCCCTTTTTGTGATCACAACTTTAATGGGAATGCATCTTTCTTCCTGCGTTTTCCTCGAAAGGAATAAACCGTGGTGGGTAATTATTTTTCACGGTATTTTAAGTATCACGGCATTTACTATTTTAATTACTCAATATCCTGAAACGATCATGAGTATTTTTTTATTCTTTCTCGCTACCGGATTCGGGATTTGTTTACTTTATCAACATATTACCGGCCGGCCTTTCACAAAATGGTTCTGTTTCGCACATGCTGTTCTTTCTATTGCGGGATGTGTATTTCTTATAAGATTTGTACTATGATCAGAAGTAACGGGATTTCCTTCTCCTTGAGGAGAAGTTGTCTGCCAAAGGCAGACAAATGAGGTCACAGTAGGAAGCTGCCCCCATATATATCTTCGAAGATATCACTTTCTTGAAGCAACATTTTTTTCCAATGACCTAACCCGCTACACATGGCTATGTATTTAGTGAAGTGAGTAGAATTTACGGTTACCCTTCTCCCTGTGGGAGAAGGTGTCTGCCTGGGCAGACGGATGAGGGTTAAAAAAGAAACAGTTTAACCGTAAAAGCAATCGTCTCAAAACCTGTTCAGAAGAGTTCGGTCAATCTCATCGGCATTCCTTTTCAAACCCTCACCCGTCCGCAAGCGGACACCCTCTCCCACAGGGAGAGGGAAAATGTTGATCCTTTTAGTATCTTAGCTTCAAAATCATACAAATGAAAAATCTTATCCTCCTGGCTTTTGCCGTAACATTCATTACTTCTTGCAAAAAAGATTATACCTGCACTTGTACAAATTCAACAGTTACAACAACCAGTTCAGGACCTGTACACTCAAGCGGTGAATCAACCATGAAATTCTCTAAAGTGAGTAAAAAATATGCGAGAGAGAAATGTATATCAACCACTGATGTTCAAACTACAGGAAGTGGCGTTAATGAAGTAAAAGTTGAGAAGATCAGCGGCTGTGTGCTGAGTTAACTTTAAGATATGAAAAAACTTATTTTATACTTTACTCTTCTGATCTTAGTTTCATGTTCTCCTAAACGTGAGAATGTAACTGTTATTAGTGATGTGGGGATCTTTGATGGCAATACCTATAAGCCAAATATGCATCTTGCTTTCGACAGTGATGGTATTATTGAGATCAGCAGTGAGCCTATTGAATTTAAAGGCGCAACGGTCATCGATGGCAAAGGAAAAACAATTATACCCCCACTCCTTAACGCACATGTGCACGCCTGGAACAAAGGTCATTTAAAAGAAGCCCAGGATGCCGGTGTCTTTGCATTATTAGATATGCACAATACTGATGAAACTGCAAAGGCGATGAGAGATCTAAGAAATCATATCGTATACGCACATTATTATTCCTCAGGTCCGGGTGCTACTGTTCCGGGCGGACACGGTACTGAATATGGTTTTTATGTGCCGACTATAAACGATTCGGTTTCTCCAGAAAAATTCACTTTAGACAGGATCAAAAATGGCGCGGATTATATAAAGATACTCCGTGAACCAATAATGAATACTATTGATTTTAAACAAACTGATGAAGTAATTAGAACTGCTCATGCCGGTAAAAAATTAGTTGTAGCGCATGTTTCATTTCCGGAGGATGCTGCAAGGTTAGGCGCTCAACAGATCGACGGTTTTGCGCATCTTTGGTTCAGTAAACCAAGAGCTAATGCAGGACAATGGGATAGTATCTTAAAAAGTAAAGCTTTTGTGATCCCTACCCTATATGTAACCAAAAAAGTATTGGAAGAATGGGAACAACGTCCATGGAGAGATGAATGGCTGGAGTTTGAAGATGTTTTGAAAGAAGTAAAACTGGCGTATGATAAAGGCATGATCATTCTAGCAGGGACAGATGCACCGAATAATGATTTTAATTTCGGAACTGATCTTTATGAAGAACTTAAATTATTATCGAAGGCCGGCATCCCGAATATAGATGTACTAAAAGCCGCAACAACAAACATCAGCACCTGTTTTAAATTAAAAGAGTTTGGCGTATTAGAAAAAGGAAAGCCCGCAAGTTTTATTTTAATTCATGGAAATCCCCTGAACAACATCAATGATATTGAAAAGATGGAACAGATCTGGAAATTGGGAAGGGAGATAAAGTAAATTTGCCAATGAGTCGATTGGGCAATGTGATAATGAATTAGGTTACGATTTTCATTTTTACCCGATTATAGCTATCGGGCCGTGCTAACGAGCAATTTTATTTATTCATTACTCGACTTATACGTTTAAGTTTTTCAATTACTTCTGAAGCGCTTCCTTTAAACTCCTCTTTAGCTGTTTCTTCTTCTTCAGCTATCCAAGTTTTGACTTCATTTAGTAAGTTCTTTTTAGCAATTCTTCTTTTTTGCTTTTCATTTATCATTAATACTTCTTTTACTTTATCCTCAAATCTTTTAGGATAATATTTTTCAAAATCATGTTCAGTAAATTGGTTAAAATTAGATTTATCCCAGCCACTTTTTGAATAAGTTTCTTTCATTTTAGTAATTATCTTATCTTCCTCCTCTCCTGAATCTATTAGCACCCAAACTTTATTTTTGTAAGTAGGTTCTAGATGTAAGAACACAAACAATTTATTAAAATCATCAAATTTTGGTTCAATATTAGATGAGCCTCCCGCAGAAAATGTTTTAATTTTTCCTTTTAATGGTTTAACGAACCAGTCAATAAAATAATCCCTTATTAGAACTTCCGCCGAAGACTCTTCTAAAAACAACCAACCTTTCCATAAATCAAAATCAAAGAAATCATAACCTAAATCCTCCAATACTTCTCTTCTAACATTTGAGTCATCCGGAATTTCTGTTAATTTTGAAATAAACAAGTTCGGTCTTTCATTATCTCTTTCGTCATTTGAAACCTTAAATACCTTTGAGTTTTTCACACCACCTAAATATTTCATTACAATATTTGAATGTGTAGAAATAAAAAATTGATTTGTTGTTGATTTTTCAATAATTAAATTTAAAAGAGCCTTTAGTGCTTTAGGATGAATATCGTTCTCAGGTTCTTCTATTAGAAATATTTTATTTTCTGCGACGCATAAATCTGCGATAAGTCCAACTATATTTACAACTCCTTCTCCCATAGCTGTTAAAGGAATATGTTCTAAATTATGAACATAATAAACAGCTTGCTTTCCTGCTCCTTTTGCAATCGTTGAAATCTCAAATCCTAATATGTTTTTACAAGCATCAACATATTGTTTATTTGCAGGTTGAAATTGCGGTGTAACTAATCTATCTATTTTTGAGTAAAGATTGCTAAAATTACCAGAAACGGAATTAGCATTATCTTCATTGATGTTGTCATTATATTGAACGGATTTTCTTTTAGACAAATATGGGTAAATTAAATTATAAGGTTCAGTTTCTGGTATTCTTTGAAAACCACCGGTACTTCCATTCAAAAAATAATGCGTTCTGTTTGTTCCTTTTAATGTCATATAAAGCCTAACACTAGAATTATTAACCTGAATGTAGGGCGGATGCCCCCCTTCAATGAATAATTCAATTTCACCCTCACTTCGCTTAATTGTAATATCATTAACATTAAGCGCTTTTTCTCTCTGAAGTAAAAAAATTGAGTTTAATATAGTAGACTTTCCTGAATTATTAGATCCAATAAAAATATTGATATTTCTTGAAAGTTCTTTTTTACCTAAATTTTTATAGCCTCTAACGTTTCTTAAATCTATACCTGTTATTTTCATTCTGCTATTTTAACAAAAAAAACCGGTACTTCAATTAAAGTACCGGTTCCATAAATTTATTTTTTCTATTTGCTGCCTCAAGCAGATCCTGAAACAAGTTCAGGATGACCTGCTGTCTATCATCAGCGTTGCATTGTCATTCTGACGAAAGTCAGAATCCCAAGTAAGATGCCGGCCAAGCCGGCTAATCTTACTTGACCTCTTCGTAATTCACATCCTGAACATTATCACCACTGCTTTGGTTATTGTTGGTGTTGTCCTGGTCTGTGTTTTGAGTGGTGTCGCCGCCTTCTTTTTTCTGATCGTTCATGGCTGCATGCATTTCCTGTGAAGCGGCCTGCCATGCTGCGTTCATTGCTGTCATTGCTGTATCTACTTTAGAGATATCTTTTGCGCCGTGAGCGGCTTTCAGATCTGCTAAAGCAGTTTCAATGGTTCCTTTTTTATCAGCAGGCAATTTATCACCGTATTCTTTCAGTTGCTTTTCAGTCTGGAAGATCATCTGGTCAGCCTGGTTCAGTTTTTCCACTTCTTCTTTAGCCTTTGCATCAGCATCAGCATTTGCTTCTGCCTCACGCTTCATACGGTCGATCTCTTCTTTACTTAATCCTGAAGAAGCTTCGATACGGATGTTTTGAGCTTTTCCTGTTGCTTTATCTTTTGCAGATACGTTCAGGATACCGTTCGCATCAATATCAAATGTTACTTCGATCTGAGGCACTCCACGCGGAGCCGGCATGATACCATCTAAGTTAAACTGACCAATTGTTCTGTTATCTTTTGCCATCGGGCGCTCACCCTGCAATACATGTAATTGTACACTTGGCTGGTTATCGCTCGCGGTTGAGAAGGTTTCAGTTTTCTTGCTCGGGATAGTTGTATTCGCTTCAATTAATTTAGTGAACACACCACCGTAAGTTTCGATACCTAAGCTCAGAGGAGTTACGTCTAACAAGAGGACGTCTTTTACTTCGCCGGTTAATACACCACCCTGGATCGCTGCACCAATTGCAACTACTTCATCCGGGTTAACACCTTTGCTAGGCGCTTTTCCAAAGAATTTTTCTACAGCAGCCTGTACAGCAGGGATACGTGTTGAACCTCCTACTAAAATGATCTCATCAATATCAGAGTTTGATAAACCTGCATTTTTCATTGCTGATTTACAAGGCTCGATAGTACGCTGGATCAATTTATCTGCTAACTGTTCGAATTTTGCACGGGTCAATGATTTCACTAAGTGTTTAGGGATTCCATTTACCGGCATGATGTATGGTAAGTTGATCTCTGATGTTGTTGTGCTTGATAATTCGATCTTCGCTTTTTCAGCAGCTTCTTTCAAACGCTGTAAAGCCATCGGGTCCTGGCGCAAGTCAATACCTTCATCTTTTTTGAATTCATCAGCTAACCAATCAATGATCACCTGGTCGAAGTCATCACCACCTAAGTGTGTATCACCATCAGTAGATTTTACTTCGAATACACCATCACCTAATTCAAGAACTGAAACGTCATGTGTACCACCACCGCAGTCGAACACAACAATTTTCATGTCCTTCCCTTTTTTATCCATACCATAAGCTAATGCAGCCGCAGTTGGTTCGTTGATGATACGTTTTACTTTTAAGCCTGCGATCTCGCCCGCTTCTTTTGTAGCCTGGCGTTGTGAGTCGTTAAAGTAAGCCGGTACAGTGATAACTGCTTCGGTTACTTCTTGCCCTAAATAATCTTCAGCTGTTTTTTTCATTTTTTGTAAAATGATAGCTGAAATTTCCTGCGGCGTATATTTTCTGTCGTCGATCTGTACACGTGGTGTATTGTTATCGCCTTTTACTACTGCGTAAGGTACACGGGTCACTTCACCTGATATTTCATCAAATGTATGTCCCATGAAACGTTTAATTGAATAAACGGTTTTCTTAGGGTTAGTAATGGCCTGGCGCTTTGCAGGATCTCCTACTTTACGCTCGCCGCCTTCAACAAACGCTACAACCGATGGCGTTGTTCTTTTTCCTTCATTGTTCGCGATCACTACTGATTCGCTGCCTTCCATAACTGCCACACAGCTATTGGTTGTTCCAAGGTCTATTCCGATTATTTTTCCCATGTTTTTAAGTTCAAAGTTTAAGGTTTAAAGTTCAAAGTTTGCGCTTATTCCTATAAACCGTTTGTTATTTGTTTAGTTACATCCCCATTATGTCAATCATTGTGCCAAATTGTTAAAACGGGGTGTAAACTGACAGGCTGTCAGACCCTAAAATAAATGCTAAATAACTGACACTAAAGCACTGGAAATAAGGGTCACTTCGACAGGCTCAGTAGCCGGATTTGTTTTTTGTATGGTGCCTGAACTGCCAGTTCAGAAGTCTGCGATAGTCGAAGATAACATTATAGTTAATTGCAGGTTCCGGCAAATACGGTACCGTCGCTCTTCATAAATACAAGGTTACAGTACGGAGCTGTGGTAGCCAGGTAATCGTAAGTATTAGCGTGCGGATGTTTTGGTGCATAGAAATTGGCACGGCAACTAAAGATACCGTATCCGCCATTACTGATATTTGAATAAGTTGGTTTGTCCTGCGCTATCGATGTGGAAGGCGCATTTACTTTTATAAAATCAGCGTATTCCTGCGTGGCATTGGTGAGTATGTATTCGATGTATTCTAATCTTCTCTTTAAGAAATTAGGAGGATTACCTTTTTTGGTGAGTTCGAGGTAAATAAAATTAAAGTAATTAGCAGATGTATAAGTAAAAGCTAGTTTCTCACCGCCATCTAAATTGGTACTGCTGATGCGTGAGAATTCATAATCAATAGTTTGTTTTATAGAATCAGTACCGCTGATGTTACAATAATCTACATAGTGCATACGGATGATACATGAGTAATCCCGTGCTTTCGGAAGCGAATAGAATGTTACGCTTCGCGGCGCGGTAGGACTGGAAAGATCGAGATAATCAGAAGGAATATTTGTGGGCGAATAAGCTACCGGATAATACTTAGGCCCCAATGGCTGAATGATACCCGGAGTTAAGATCGGTCCGATCATACTACATGTAGAAGTGAATTCGTTTCCGGTCTTGGTATTCTGTATCTTCAAAGTGTATTCACCGTCAGTATAAAGCTTATCATTGGTGAACCATAAACGCTGGTTAGTATTGAACGGGCCGGATTTTAACTGAATGACCGTGTCACTAAGAACGATCTCTGTTTTTAGCGGATCGCCAATTGTAGTGCCTGCAACGAGGCCTCCGAATGTACGTGTTAAAGTAACTCTTAATATTCCGGGACCATAATTAGTTGAATCCTGGACTGTGGCCATTACAAATGCGTCGCCTTCGCCTAAAAATATCCTGTTGATACGTATATAATTCCTGTTTTGTGTTGGGTCTAAGATGGCATAAACTGAAACGGTTTCCCTGTAAGGGGCAAGAATATTAAGTTCATTCTTACAAGAATTGAAGAGCATGATAACTACTGCAAAAACGGGTACCAGTTTTGTTGAAAAACGCATGGTGCAAAGATAAGGGTTTAAATGGGAAATGTAAAAGGGATGATGGAAAATGGACTTATTTTTCAGGGAAATTATATAAGTGGTCATTTTTAACCACAGATAGCGCAGATTATTACGTTGTATGGTTGTTAAACTGAAGTTTATCTGTGTTAATCTGTGTTAATCTGTGTTAATCTGTGTCGTCTGCGGCTAGGTTTTCGTGCAGTTTACTTGATAGTATAACCAAAACTGAAACCTGCCCACGGGAAAATGGGATACTCTTCGATTGGCCCCCTGGCATATGGCGCATAGGAATAATGAGTGGAGTTATACATCTCACCCTTGTGTTTTATACCCCAATCAATATCAATTAAACCGACAGTTGGCGTTAAAGTTAACCTAAAGAAAAAACCACCATCTCTTCTTTGAATACGATAACCAATTTTAGGAGTAAAATAGAAATAGTTGTCTGTTGTATTTACAAGGGCATTATCGGATAAATAAGTTTTTGAGGTAATTGATAAATAAGTTAATCCGGTACCAAGTTCAAGATGATGATTCTTTTTACCAAAGATCCAGTTATAAGAAACAGGAGTGCCGACAACAAACATGTTCATTGAATTAAGGGTGGGAAGCAATGCAATGCCTGCGGTAAAGGAAGTCTTTATTTTTTTATCGATGCGATATAAACGATCAAATGATAATGAATTAAAAATGCCTTGCCCGGCATACTCGATATAGATTGTATTACGTTTTACAGGAACTTCCTGGGCAACCGATGACAGTTGCATAACAATTACAAATAGAAAAATTCCGGACTTTTTCATTAATATAAATGTACAGATTTAACCCTAATAAAAATGTTAATTCTTTAGCGTTTCGTGCAGTTTTACATAGAGGTCTTTCCATCCCGGTGCTATTGTATCTGAAAAACTACGGTCGTGGATAACAGTAATGAACAAGCCGTTCACTGATCTTACCATTGCTGCGATATCCGTTAATTGACCGAGTGCATGGGTAGCTGATATTTTCTGATGATCATAAAAAGCGCCGTCCATAGCCGCAAAAGGAACCGCTAATAATGGTAATTCACTTTCAGTTTCAAAGTCGTAATAATAAAAAGGTAAAGTTGTGGCAGCCCTGAATCCGGTTTTTTCTGACCAGCCCATTGTAAAATCGAATTTAATGCCTGCCTTTATTAGTTGTTTTGGAGTGGTTTTAATATTAAAACGTAAAAAATGCTGCCGCGATGCAATAATTTCCGTTCCTGAATTCTTCGAAAGGAGTTTATGTTCTTCTTCCAATAATTTTGAATTAACAGATGAATCGTAAGAAGGATGCAATCCGAAAGTAATATTCCTGTACTTTAAAAAGCGTAACAATTTTAAAAACGCAGGATGATTGGGATCGATGGTGCGATCGTATTTTGTATTATTCCTGTAAAGGAAAAAATAAATTACCGGCACATTGTATTTTTCAGAAGTATCAACCTGGAGATCGTAAGCATCAAAAGGATCTTTATGTTCTCCGAAAATAGCAGAATACCTTTCTCCGACCCCTACAAAGTCCATTCTTGCCAGATCTTTCAGCGCCCCTCCTATTTGCCTGTAAAACGGTTTGGCCTGATATGCATAAACATTATCCACATCAATAGTTGAAATGAATTTGAATTTACGCTCAGGGAATTTTAAAGCTTGAAACTTTGCAGATAACATCAATTTTAATTCGGCTATCCAGATATCAACCAAAGGGGCGTTAAATACTATTTCAGGAACAAACCTTCCGTGTGCATCAGTTCTTGCCAACAACCACTCTTCGCACCGGGAAATATGGTAAAATACAGATGAAAAAGTATCGAAGGAATCATTTGTGTATTCTAATTCAGGTTTTTTAAGTTCTTTGCTGTTTAACAAACCATCCGGGTTAACATTTAAAGCATTCTCAAATGTCTTTACAGAATAATTTATTTTAACAAGTTTGGATTGAAGAAACTCGCTTTCATTTTCGGTAAGAATATAATTACATAACAAACCCTGGTTGAAAATGAATTTACAAACGTAACTTAAACGCGGTGTAACTTTCGGTGAATAAATAATAATAGTTGCAGGTTCGGAAGCTCCTTCAAACAAAAATCCTTTTAATTCGTTCAAACTGCCCATTAAAACTTTTTTATAGCTTCGAATGCACGTTCAGTAGCTTTTCCGTCCCACATTGGAGGAATCTGCCCTTTTTTATAGGTCCCCGCCTCTACCTGCGAAATATAATTTAAAATAGTTTTCACTTCAAACGGAACGAGCGTGTTAGTCCCTAATGTGACAGTGATCGGCCGTTCTGTATTCGGACGTAATGTGAAGCACGGTACTTGTAAAAATGTGGTTTCTTCCTGTATACCGCCGCTGTCAGTTAAAATGAATTTACTGTACTTAATTAATTTCTGGAAAGCAAAATAATCAAGGGGTTCAGTGAATATCAATCCTTCAATGCTTTCAAACTCTTCTTTCAGGCCGAGATATTCCATGTTCTTTGTTGTTCTCGGATGAACAGGAAAAACGATCTTATAGTTTTTATTAACTTCTTTCAATATCTCAAGTAATTTCCCTAATCCTTCAGCATTGTCAACTGTAGCGGGACGATGCATTGTAATAAGGACAAATTGTTTTTTATTCACTTTCAGATCTTCAAGAACAGGTGATGCTTCTATTTCTTTATTGAATGCCACCATTGTATCAATCATCGTATTACCAACGAAAAATACACTGTCTTTAGTATGGCCTTCTTTAATTAAATTATCGTAACCGCTTTGTTCGGTTACAAAGAAGTAATCCGTTACTTTATCAGTTAATATCCGGTTGTGCTCTTCCGGCATGGTTTCATCGTAACTACGCAGGCCACTTTCCAGGTGCGCTAATTTTATACCACAATTCTTGGCGGCGTTAGCTCCGGCAAGCGTTGAATTCACATCACCAACTACAACCATCAGATCCGGCTTGAAAGTGGTTTTAATTAAATTCTCAAGGTTTTTTGCTATCTCTGCAATAAGTTCCTCACGGTTCAGGCCTTGGGTAGTATCTAAAAAGTAGTCAGGCGTTAAATTGAATTGTTTAAAGAACACATTCGCCATTTTATCATCGAAATGTTGCCCGGTATGAACTATTTTCAGATCATGGCCATGCTGCAAGGCAACTTTTTTGAATTGAGTTACCTTTATAAAATTAGGACGTGTGCCTACTATGACAAGAATTTTTTTCACAATGATCAAGAGCTTAAAGCTATTAAAAAATAATTGGGTTTACCAATTTTGAAAAGGGATTGCAATTTATTCAGAAAATTAAGGTAAACCGACCAGAACACAGAAAAGAGTTTAACATCTGTCCTGTTGTAATGATGCGTATAACAAACAGGTTTTATCAATTCCGTTTTAAAACCATAACCAACGAAAAATGACGCAATATCTTTTTCTTCCAGTATCAGTTTATTCTCATTCGTGTTTTGCGACTGGAACCATTTAAAATTTTTGCCTTGTGTATTTGGAATAATGATAATAAGTTGGGCATTGTTTTTGCTCACACTTTGCTTCAGTGTTTTAAGGATCTGGTCATACCCTTCCAGTAAAAATAAAGAGTTGATGATACAGAACACGTCAAATTGAGGATGTGAATTCAAAACTGCCTCAATGGTATTTACTTCATAAGTTAATTTTGGTCCGGAGAAATTAGAAGCGGCTCTTTTTATTGCGTCCACAGAACTATCCGCCGCGATCACTTTTCCCCCTATTTGCGAAAGATGCCAGGCTGTTTCACCATTCCCGCACGGGCAATCAATTATTGTTTTACACGACCTTCCCGTATCTAATAAATAGGAAATGACATCTTTCGCAAAAGCCGCCTGGGGATAATTATATTTTAAAAGCGCTTTAGCCATTGATCGCTTTTATTAATGTTTTAGTGATATGGCCAACCTCAAAAGAGTGAATATCAACATCCGGATTTGATGTAAATTCCTTAAGGTCATTATTGATAAGGAAATAATAGAATGAATCTTCCAGTTCTTTTGGTTCAAATAAAAAGCCGATACCATTAGTAGTAATATAATCCGAAGCGTGCCCTTTATTTCCAAAATACAAAATTGGTTTGCGGAAATACAGATATTCGTAAAACTTAGTATTTAATGCGTGATGATGGTCCTGCGCAGAGAACAATAAACAAAAATCCGCCTGGCTGATCTTTTCGTGTACCTCTTTTTGGGGCACATCCCCATGGAATTTAATAGCGCTGCAATTTGAATTTTTTAGTTCCTCAATCGCTTTATGATCCATATTTCCATAGAGATCAAACGACAATCTTTTATAAAGATCAGGATGCGAAGCTTCAAGTTTCTTCAGAGTGTTAACTAAAGGTTTCAACAGATAGATCAGGTTCGGGTAGAACGAACCTGTATAAACAAACCGAACAATATCAGAAGGCGGTGTAGATGATGCGGTAAACTCATAATCATCATTGTCAAATCCGTTCGGTAAATGAACGAATGAAGCTTCTGTAAAAATTTTCTTTTTTAATAGTTCAAGACTTTGTTGATTCACATCCAGAACAACATCAGCCGCTAACAACACTTGTTTTTCAAATTCCGATTCTGCTGCAAGATCTGAAGAGCTTATATTCGCAAAACCATGATACGACCTATTATCTGTCCAGGGATCACGATAATCTACACAGAATTTAAGGCCGGGATATTTTTTCTTTAATGGTAAAAGATAATACGCCAGTTTGTATGGAGGAATCGTTACAATAAGCGTATTTATTTTATTAATTGAGATCAGCTTATCAGCTTCGCGCAATAAAGTATCTTTCACAAACCAGATCTTATCCTGTTTGTTTCCTTTAATGAATAATTTTGCCCCTATCGTCAGTATCTTGTAGATGAGCTTCTCAAAAAAATTGGCCGGGTAAAAACTAAAGACCTTTGATAAACCCAACGGGAAAGTAGTGATCTTGATCTTTTTATCCCTTACATCATTGATCCAGGCAGACGTTTTATTAGAAGTGTTCTCTGCTGCCAATACATGCACATTAAAATTATTTTTAGCCAGATGCTTGGCAAATTTTGCCCAACGCCTTCCTCCTATTCCCGGGAAAGACGGAAAAGAAAAACAAACGATCAATATGTTCTGTTTATTTTCCAACCAGTTTTTTCAGGGGTTTAAATAATTTTACCGCTTTGAAATACATTTCCCAATATCTCTGAACCGTTGGGTAATCGCTGTGCTTTTTAATTGGGGCTTTCATGTAAGCTTCAAACTCTGCTTCAGTGAAACCAAACTTCTTTAAAACATACTCCTTATCCTCAGCGCACTGCTTATCATCATATGCCGGCAGTGAATATTCTTTTAAAGCTTCTTCCCTTGTCATTAATCCGGCCTGAACTAAAACTGAAAGATGGAACTGCCGTTTATCAAAACCAAATTTTTCCTTTAGTATATATCCCTGGTAAAAACGCGTGAAGATGTTTTCGTAATGTTTACCGCCATAATCGCGCCATCCTAATTCTTTTGTGATCAGTTCTTTTACTTTCTTCTTATCGTAATCTGTATAATTCAACAATGAAACATACTTCAGTTTCCTGTCAACCATCCTTTGCTTGATGAATGAAAAATACGGGAAGGTTTTAAATGGAACTTTGCCAAACCGATTATGGATGGCTTTAATGTTCACAATATCCATTTTAGCGTGACGCCAGCTTTTTGGTAAATAAGTTCCTTCGGTAATTACATTATGTCCCGTCAGAACATGTTTTATACTGTATTTCAAAGCAGCTTTATGTGCGGTTAAGATCAGGGCATAATCATAAGGCAATTCAATATCCACCACACCTGCTTTGAAAAATGAAAGCTGGATGTCTTTTATTTCTTCCCAATCTAAAACCAAAGTATACAGATCAAAACCTGTACGTTCGCATATATTCTCAATGTTCTTAACTGAGAGTTCTGAATTCCATCCGTTATCACAATGCACCAATAAAACCCTTAAACCGTTTTGTTTAGCCACCCACGCGAGATAAGTACTGTCAACACCACCACTAACGCCAATGATACAATCGTATTTTTTTCCTTTTCCTGCAGTTTTTATTTCATTCACAGTTTCCTCAAAATGTTTTTTTGCAGCTTCACCTTTAGGCAATTTAGCGAATGCAGTATCAAAACTATGACAATGATTACAAATACCATTCTCATCAAGAATGAGATCCGGATCGTTAACATTATCCATTATACATCTTTTACAGGTTTTCATCTTAATTGATCATTTTTTTATAGTCTGTATTCAACTCATATCTGCCTTTTGCATATTTGAGAAACTGGCCTAAGGTATCTACATTATGTTTGCTCATCATTTTGGGATGCGAAATAAAATGCATGAAGTCATTTTCATCCACAAAATCTTCGTAGGCTTTTTTTGTAAAGTAGGTCATTAATTCAACCGAAACCATTTCTTTTTTGTCTGCTGTTTCCCAGTCAAAATTCTGGATCTTACGTATAACACTTGCTTCCCCGTCAACTGCACTGAAACCATCTCCAAAGCTTCTCCGGTTCGTATACCACATGTATTTGTGAAGGAAACGGTTCAGGAACCGGTTGCGGTTACTATTGTTCAGTGTGCTTATTACAAATTCTTTGAAAGGCCCGTTAACATCGGTCTTTTCAACTTCATTCGAAAAAGAATAAATGTTCTGCAAAGGTATCTTTGAAAAATCATAAAAAATATTTTTGCCTTGCATCTTAAAGCCGCGCAAAGCCGAAAAATCATTTACGAGACCATATTTTTCAAAATGCGGACGGAGTTCAGAAAAAGGCTGCAGGCACCAGCCGCCCGCCCTGTACGAATCGACCGGATAATCAACTCCTGCTTCTTTCTTTAGCTGGTTTATCAGATCAATTGAAAAAGAAAATAATTCGTCTCGCTCTTTTTCAGGGATCACATGTAAACGGTAATATTCTGCCGATTCCAAACGCCATTGATCCAGTTTTTTATCATACACAGCATCACGCCAGTGCGGATGTAAATGCGGAAATATGTAATGACCGTCTTTCAAAACTTCTGTCAGTTGGTTTTTGATGAGGCGGAGATCTTCTTTGCATTCAGCTTCATTGCTTTCGGTTAATTTTTTGAGATAGGTCGTATCAACGAAGAAGATCGCTTTCTTAAAATTATTTTCCCTGAAAATATTCAATAACAATGCAGTAGGTTTAAGGATACAATTCTTTGCTGTTCCGCTTCTTTTCCCGAGGTACAATTCATAATCAAAGGTAAGAAGAACATTACGTTCGTTAATTGCATTCTTTACAGGAAGCGGCTCTTCAATAATATCAGAAAGTTGGTTTGTGATATGAGGAATAGAAAAAGTTCTTATATCAAAGGCTGAATCCCAGTGATAGGCTTTTTCGTTAAGGGTTGCAAGGATGATGCTTTTTAGGTCGACCAATGCATTTTCAGGGTCTACCCAATAACCGAGTTGGTTCTTTACTATGAATTCAGATGCTGCACCTTTGTGAGAAACAACTACTATCTTTTTCTTCTGTGAAATATATTCACAAAACTTTGTACTCAAAGCGAAATTGTATACATCGTTCAGGAATAACATACAATAGTGAGCGTTGGCGATCCTTGAATAAACCCCATTGAGATCGAGCGAACCTGTGAATTTAAAGATCTCGTTGACTTTATTTTCATTTACCAGGGAAAGGTATTTCTCAGGAAAACGGCCGATGAATTCAAACTCTAGTTTATTGAAGAGATCCGGATCTGATATCTTCAAAGCTGCCAGTGTTTTTACAAAAGGCTCAATGATGTAGCCTAAATTAATATAAAGTGTTCCTGTAAAAACAAATTTTATTTTATCCTCAGCTATCTTTTGCGTGAGATCCAAACCTTCAAAATCTTCAGGGTCATAACCGTTCGGTATCACTTCGAATTTTTTCTGAATGGTAAGCGAACTGAAATAATTATTCAGATCGTTGGCAACACTGATTACTTTGTCAGCTAAAAGAACTGTTTGCTTCTCATAGCGCTTCTCAACTATCTTCCTGTCTAACGGCAAACTGGTAAATGATGAGATCTCGACATCTTCAGTCCAGAGATCGCGGAAATCAACTAAAAATTTTATACTTGGAAATTTATGTTTTAGTTTTACAACGTAATTCGATAAACGGAACGGCCCGGATGTAACAATAACACAATCGATCTTTTTCTCTGAAATAAGCCGGGCCACCTCATTGTTTATTTGCTTTTCCCAAAAAATCGACCGGTCGAAAAAATTTCCTTTATCGAGCAGCTTCAGTAAATTGAGATTAAAAAAATAAAGTGCTTTATTGAAGAGATCATTTTTAGGGAACGCTATGCTTTTCGGAAAATTATAGGGCAATGAAATTACTTTGATGCCCTCTATGTCTTTATTCCAGGCAGATTCTTCCTTAGTTACATTCTCGGCCGCTATCACGGTAATATCATGGCCCATCCGCTTCAGGTACTTGGCAAACTTAGCCCATCTCCGGCCGCCAATACCTGATGTTGGAGGAAATAAATGAGATATGATGAGAATGTTTTTGCCCATACAAGACGTTAATATCCGATAAATTACAATGTGTTCCTGCCTCTGAAAAAAGAGGTTATTAAGAGCTAAATGTTAAGATTTAGCCGTTGGTTTTAAACCATGCCCCCAATGAATATTTAAGAAAATCGTCAGAACATTGCATTTTTTTAATGTCCTCGGGCAAATAATTCAAATACGACTCAAAAGCAGGTTTATTTTTACTGATCCAGAGGTTTTGCGGAGTGGTATATCCTTTTTTGTCCTTACGGTAACGGATCGCTTCAGGCATAACCGGCATTGCTTCACGCAAGATCCATTTTTGCCAGCCATCTTTTATCTTCAGATCATTGGAAGTACTGAAACAAAAATTCACTAAACGGTAATCGAGGAAGGGATGACGGGTCTCTAATCCGAATGCCATTCCATCACGGTCATCAGAGCGTAAATACGTTGGTAAAGTAAATTCAAGGAGATCCATTTTTAGCAGATCAACCAGCTTATCTGCGCGGTTCCATTTATTGCTAAGGTCATTTCCTAAATTAGCCAGGCCGGCTTTGAATTTCAGTGAGAGTTTTACTTCGTTAATGATCTTTTTATGTACTTCATTCTTATCGATACCCTTTAACTCAGCATATTTTTTCAGAAGCGATAGATATTTGAAGATCTTACCGCTTAAAATTAGCTGGCGGCAATACCTGTAAAAATGATGGTGATAACCGGCTAAGATCTCGTCACCACCCTGCCCGATCAACAGTACTTTTACTTTTTGTTCATTCACCATTCTTGCCACACACCATTCGGCATAGTAAGAAGTAGTTTGTACAGGAAAATCCTGGTGATAGATATGCTTTTCGAAATCGTTTATATTGAACTGTTCTAACGGATTTACATAATGTGACTTGATCTTAAGATCTTTCTCTATCAATTTAATGAATTCAGATTCGTCACCGTCCATACCCGGAAAAATGGCAGAAAATGTAGAGAGATCCGGCGTTCCGTTATTGCTTAATAATTTATATGCTGTATAAAGTACCGAGCTCGAATCCAATCCGCCGGAACTTGCGAATCCGACAGGAACATCACTTCTCAACCGCAATTTTATAGCGCTTTCAAACAGCGAAACGAATTCTTCAATACTATTTGAATTTTCGGTCACAGTGTTTTCGATCTCGTAATAAGATGAACCCTTTAATTCTGTTGAACTTTGAAGATCTATGGTTGAATAACAAGAAGGTTTGAAACGGTTAATTTCTTTGTAAAATGTTTGCTGATCGTAATCCAGGTAATGATCTTTCAGAAATACTTCAACGGCTTTTTTATTTAAAGTTAAACTTACATTAAATTCTTTAACTTGTTTAATTTCAGAAGTCAGAATGAGTTTATCTCCGTCATTAATATAATACAAAGGCTTAACGCCGAAGCGGTCATTTGCAACAAATAAGCCTTTCGATTTAGCGTTGTAGATCACAATAGAGAACATCCCGTTGAACTTCTCCACACATTTCGGTCCCCATTGCTCATAAGCCGCGTGTATAACTTCGGTATCTGAATCTGTTTTGAATTTTATTCCGGCTGACCTTAACTCTTCCTTTAACTCAATATAATTATAGATCTCACCATTAAAAACGATCCAGTTGCCATTTGGATGATACATCGGCTGGTGACCGTTAGTACTAACATCAATGATACTTAATCGCCTGTGACCAAGAATAAGATCAAAATTCAAGCCTTGCGCTTCATCAATTGAAACTTTATGCTCTGGTGAACCGTTGGGGGTTTCATTTGTAATTAAATTATGGAATTCGCCGGTTTTTGAATTAATAAGCACAACGCCTTCCCCATCAGGTCCACGGTGTTTTATCTTTTGTAAAGCGTTTAGAGATCGTTTTAATTCTGTTCCTGAAATGCCGTTGCGGTTAAAGTATACTAATATGCCGCACATGGTTTATTTATCGTAAGGAAAACGGATAAAGGTTAATTTGAAAGTAGGTTTATAAAGTACGTTGGCCACGCCTCCGAAAATAGCGCGCTCAGCTTTATCATCACGTCTTGGTACAGCGAACCTGTCGGTATTTGCAACCACTAAATAAAAACCATAATTTTTAACTTTCTTCGATACTATATCCTGCATATGACGGGAAATATTGAACACATATTGTTTATTGATAGGATCATAAGAACCTCCAAATCTCAGAAGGTCTGTAGTAAAGAATTGATCTTTAATATAGATCTCACGCCCGGCTTCATCACATGCTACCATTGAGATCATATTGGGTGGTTCGTAATTTCCGGTGGTGGTAGTAAAAGTAGGATCGATCTTGAATATTAATTCAGCCCGGTTAACGGCGATCGGACATGAATCAGCATAATTAGTAACAAAAGGTAATCGTATAACTGTTTTAGCCCCGCCTACTCCTTTAATAAAAAAATTCTGTTTTCCTTTAGTTGTATCAGAACCATCTAATTGATCAATCAATAAATTATTTCCGCCTGATAAAGGGTCGTAATCAACGTGATTAAAACGTGATGCATTATCACCACTGAAAGGTAAACGGTATGTTTTTGGTTCTTTACCTGCTGACGGGGAGCCATTATGGTAATACAGGTATACGCCGGAAGTAGAATTATCAAGATCCATCTTCATTAAAGAACCTTGCGCTGTTGGGGATAAGCTTGTATTTTTAGTTGTAATATAAAATCCTTTATAAGTACTTTGAAAAACAGAATTGTTTACCAGGTATTGGGGGTTATTTAAAATAGCAGCTGCAAAAGTTGAGTTCAAAGGTAAACGGATCGTATAAAAACTACCTGTCTTTGATACACGGCGCATCACATCAGAAACCGTAGTGCTGCTGTGAGCGATATTATCATCCATATAATAAGAGGCTGTTCTGTCTATCATCTGTGTTAATTGATGGACCTGGTAACGTAATGCAACTGTAGTATCACCAACATGATTTTGTGTGAAGGTCAAAATTATTTCAGATGAATCTAAAACTGCATCATCGCCAAAAGAAACATTGGAAACATTATTCGGCATCGAAAAATTAGTATATATCCCAATGTTTGTTCTTCCGAAAACAGGATCCTGGTTAGATCCTAAATATTTAAATTGATCCTGGTAAGTACGGACTGAATCATAACCAATGGTATGCATTTCCATTGTTGATGTATCGGATACAACTGCGAATAATCCATCGGCTTCATCCTGAACATCTGTTCCTAATGGCGTCTCAGGTTTCTTTTTACATGAAACTGCAGCACTGATCAGTAGCGTTAAAAAACTATATTTTAATAATGAGTTCAAGGTTATTTAAGAGTGTCTAAAAGTAACAAAAGAATATTAGGTCAACAAAGCACGGGAATGGAAATTAGCTTTATTTATGAAGAAGGGTTGTTAGTTTAAAAACGCAGCTTTTCAGTTTAAATTGTGTCGCATAAAAAACCCCGCCCTTCGTCAATCCCGATAACTATCGGGACAATGATGACAGGCGGGGTTTTAATTATTAATATTTTTTTTAAGCGGTTGCTCCAACCGGCTCTTCTAATACTACATCATAGAAATCGTTACATGCATCCATGTATTCGGTCTCATTTTTATAGCTTAAGAACGGTTTGCCTGATTTCTTGATACATTTTTCGATCTCAGGATTAATGTTTTCACTTCCCTGGATAACACCATCAGCAAATTCAAGAGCTTGTTTTACGAAATTAACGTAATTGATGTCTTCAGAGATATGCTTAAGGTCTTTCTTGTTGAAACCATCGAACGCTAACTTATCAGTTAACTTTTTGCTCAATGTTTTCGGGAATTCGTCCTCATAAACCGATACGATCAATTTGGTATCAGCAAATAAAGGATCTTCTGAATAATACTTTTTAATGTACAATGGCATTAATGAAGTGAACCAGCCGTGGCAATGGATAACATCCGGAGCCCAGCCCAGTTTTTTAACAGTTTCAACAACACCGCGTACAAAGAACATGGCTCTTTCATCGTTATCATCAAAGAACTTACCCGATGTTTTGTCGGTTAAGATTGATTTACGCTGAAAGAACTCTTCATTATCAATAAAATAAACCTGCATTCTCGCGCTTGGGATAGAAGCCACTTTAATAATTAACGGATGGTCAACATCGTTAATTACCAGGTTCATTCCCGAAAGGCGAATAACTTCGTGCAGCTGGTGACGGCGCTCGTTAATGCAGCCGTACTTGGGCATGAAGGTTCTTATCTCTTTTCCTCTTTCTTGTATTGCTTGTGGCAATTTCCTCGAAATTTTACCAACAAATGTCTCATCAAGATAAGGGGTAATCTCTTGAGAAACGAAAAGAACTTTAGCCTTTTTCATAAATTACGGAAGGGGGTTTTTAATTATATACAAAAGTAATAAAAAATATCGCTAATTTCAAAGTAAATGAGAAGGAAATAGTAGCTTTAAGCCGTTTTTTATGATAATTAAACGTAATAAAGCTGAATTAGCTGAAATACTTGAAAAAGAACGCCAAAAAGGGAAGAAAATTGGCTTTGTTCCCACTATGGGAGCTCTGCACGAGGGTCATCTTTCCCTGATCCAGGCCTCACTTCAGAATTCGGATATCACCGTTTGCAGCATTTTCGTAAATCCCACACAATTCAACGATCCAAAAGATCTGGAGCGTTACCCCAAGATGCCTGAAAAAGATGCCCAAATGCTCGAAAAAGCAGGCTGTCACATTTTATTTTTACCGGAAGTTGCCGAGATATACCCTGAAAAGGATACCCGTGTATTTAAATTCGGCATTTTGGATGAAATATTGGATGGAGCCCGCCGTCCCGGTCATTTTAACGGAGTAGCCCAGGTTGTAAGCATTCTTTTCGATATAGTAAAACCCGATAAAGCATTCTTTGGTTCAAAAGACTACCAGCAAGTTATGGTTATCAAGGAGTTAGTGAAGCAATTGAAACTAGATATTGAAGTGGTAGCTTGCCCGACCTTAAGGGAACCTGATGGCTTGGCTATGAGCTCAAGGAACATGCTCTTAGACCCGGAAGAAAGAAAGGCCGCGAGCCTTATTCCTTTGATCATGCAGGATGCAAAAAGATTGAAATACGAAGGAAAAAGCATTCAGGAGATCAAGGATTTTGTGAATGAAAAACTGAGTCATAACAAACTTTATAGATTGGATTATTACGAGATCTGTAACGCTTCCGACCTTTCTCCGTTAAATTCACTAAATAATAGTGTCAGATCAATCAGTTTGATAGCCGTTTTTGTTGGAAAAATCAGATTAATTGATAACTTAGCTTTGGATTAAAATAATACCCAACCTTTACGTATTACCATACGTACTCATTAATAGAACAAACCATTCCAAATGATCGTTCGGCCTAACCTTATAAAAGAATGCATTAACCGTAACAGGAAGGCTGAATATGAATTGTATAAAGTGACGTATAGTTATTTAATGAGTATTTGCATCCGTTACACCAAGAACCAGGACCAGGCTAAAGAACAGCTTAACATGGGCTTTTTAAAGATACTGAACAATCTTGAAAAATACAGCGAGGAAGTTCCTTTCAAGGCGTGGATCCGCAAGATCATGATCAATACTCTTATTGATGAATACAGGAAACACAAAAAACAAAGTGAGGTAATTGATTTCGTTGATGAATATTATGAAACGAGCAGTTACTCGGAACAAAATACGGCACTTGATAAAATAAGTACTGACCAGATCCATACGCTTATTTCGAAATTACCGCCTATGGCACAACAGGTATTCAACATGTTTGTGGTGGATGGTTATTCGCATAAAGAGATCGGAGAAATTTTAGGAATTGAAGAGGGCACTTCAAAATGGCACTTAAATTCTGCCCGACAGAAATTAAAAGAAATGTTAGAACACTTAGTAACACCCGCTAAACTACAACACCATGGTTGATTTTGACAAATTTGAAAAGAATGTAAAGGACAATTACGGCAATCAGCAGTTCCCGTTTGATGAAGCAAATTGGGAGAAGGCCGCTAAACTGATAGATGCATCGCGCAAAGGAAAGAACCGCGGCGGTATCTTCTTTTTATCAGCAGTAGCCATATTGTGCACCTCCGGCCTTGTTTATTATTTTGGTTTTAGCGACAGTTCGAACGCCCTGAAAGGAAAGGATATTGCAATTAACCAGGTTGTAACGGAACAACAGACTATAAATTCCGGTAATTCAAGTCCGGCTTCAACTGAGAATACACCTGTTTCAGGTAACGAGGAGAATACTAAACTTTCAAATGGTTCTTCAGCTTCAAATGAAACAACGAATGATAACAGCACTATTACTAATTCTTCGGTTTCAAAAAATAAATTAAAAAATAATAAACCTTCTTCTTTAAATACTTCTGTAAATTCTGCTGCTACTAAAACTGCTGATAATAACACTTCTTCACATAACGAAACAAAGTCTGAAGAAAAAACAACGTCTACCCCATCGACAACAAATTCTGAAACTAAAGCAAATTCAACCGCTGCAAATACTAAACCAAAGAATAATACCAATAACACGCCTGCAAAATCAACTCCGAATAAGAACACTACCCCTCCTGTTTTAGGAAGCAATAATTCTGCTCAAACTCCTAAAACAGTTATAGAACCTAACGTTGCAGGAACCGGCGGTAATTCAGAAAAATCAGGAACGCCTTCAAATGAAAATAAAACCGTTGTTATTAAAACGAATCCTGTTGCAACAGATTCTTCTTCGAATGTTGTAACGGCAACAGTTAAGCCGACTGAAAGCGTAGTTGATTCTGTTCCGCCAATGCGGAAATCACGCGCCGATTCTCTGGCAGCAATGATGCCTAAAGGCGATGGCGTTTCTTATGCTACAAACGTAAAAGATAAACCTAATGCTAAAAACATCCTCTTCTTAGAAGCAGGTACAACCTATTTATTAGGATGGAACGGCGGCGGAAAAAATGAAGCCGGTGGTTTTAATGTATTGGCAGGGGTAAACTTCCAGCACTTCTTTACAGGTGCTATCGGAGCACAGATCGGGATACAATATAATACCATAAGTAATTTAACCAATAGCACTCATACCATAAGCACAGTTAAATATGACTTTGGCATGGAACAAGATGTGACAGAAATTAAATATCAGAAATTACATTATCTGGTTGCGCCGGTACGTTTAACTTACGTACATAAAGATAATACATTCAGTATCGGAGCTAACGTGGCTTATTTATTGAACAGCGACAGTAAAAAAGAAAAGTATAAAACATACAGCAGTGATCCGAATGCTAATAAAAAAGATCTGACATCGACCAAAGAAACTGGTTATGTAAAAGGATTCAATCCTTATGATGTTCAGTTGGCATTAGGATACAAAAGAAAGATCTATAAAGGACTAAGCGCCGGCGCTGATGTGTTTTATGGTTTAACTGACACTAAAGATAACAGCTTCTTTAAATCTAACGCTTTCGACAGGAACGTTGGTGTTAAAGTGAGTTTGTGTTACGATTTATTCAAAAAATAATCCTTCGTCCTGAGCTTGCCGAAGGATCAGGATGATAAACAATATTAAGAATAAGAAAAAAGAAATGAAAACACGTGTACTGATCACAACATTAACGTTAGCCGCTTTAATTTTTAGCTGTAAAAAGAAAGAGTTACCTGTTGCCGAAGAGGGAAATTCACCTCAATTCTATTTTACCGGTAAGGTAAATGGCTCTGATGTTATGTTAGAGGCCGGTGTAAATGATTATTACATGTTTTCAGGGTATACACAAAATTCAACAACGAATGTTTACGGATTTAAAGCGGCGTTAAAACAAAATAATTGTACAACGTGCAACAATAGTATCGAAATCGAGATCAACGATCATCGTTATAGTACTTATAATGGCCCATCAGGAATAGACTCTGCTTTTCAATCTACTTTCTATCCGTATTGTATGGGGAGCTGGGCGCCTGTTTCATACAGCGTATCGTATTATCCGATCTTTAACAATTCGCCTATAAGTTACTTATGGAATTGGGGTGATGGCGACACCTCATCTGCTCCGATTGGTACACATGTTTACAGGCATTCAGGTAATTACAATGTTAGTTTAACTATTGTAGATCAGTTTTCGTGTACCAATTCAGTAAGCAATATGCAAACGGTTGGTCTTTCTGATAACTCATGTCAAACCACAATTACTGTAACATCGACTTCCACTTTAAATGCAACCTATTCACATTCTACAATCGGCACTCCTCCGTATAATTTCTTATGGGATTTTGGTGACGCTTCCCCTACTTCAACTTTAACTACGCCTTCCCATACATATGCTTCACAAGGCCGCTATCCTGTTTCATTACGTGTTATCGACGCTGCGAATGATACCGCATTTGCCAATGTAAATTATGTGACCTCGGGAAGTAATATGTGTACAACAAATTATCTTAAATTAGGTGATGGGGGCGTATTTAACGGTGATGGCCGATCGAACGTTATTATTAAGTGGACAGATTCGAACGGAACCGTATATACTTCTAATCATACCTCACAACCAACAAGTAGTTATTTTAAGATCCTTGGGGTAAGTGATTATCATACCAATGAGAACGGACAAAAGACAAAAAAACTACACGTACAGTTCAAATGTATGGTATATAATGGCTCTGCAAGTATGCTCATCGAGAACGGTAAAGCTGTTGTTGTAGTGGCCTATAAATAATGACTCGGAACTCACCACAAGTTTTTTTTAATGAATACCCAACCTTTTAAAATTACCTGCCGTAATGGTTTTATAAGTGAATAAGACGCTTGTTTAGCAATAAACACGCAGAAAAAAGCAGCTTTTGGGATGGGGCTGCTTTTTTCGTTATAAGGAATGAATAGAAGAACATTTGAACATCAGAACAATTGAACGTTGAAGTAGCCAGATTCGGGTAAAAACTTCTTAATTCTATTGTTCTGATGTTCTATTATTCAATTGTTCACGAAACCGATGATTTTAACAAATAAAATCCCTAACCCCTACCCAACCTTTCCTTTTTTGCCACCGTATAGTTGTATAAGAAAGTCCTTACTTCGACTCATAATATAGCTTAATATAAAAAACGGGGTAAGTTTTGTTAGTTTGTTTTGTAAAAAAGCTGCCTTTGGGATGGGGCGGCTTTTTTATTATAATCCCTTTCCTATAGTTACATCGGTTTGTACGTTAATAACAAATTTGAACTTTATTACGGCTTTTGACTCCAAAACCCAACCTGTTTTGGTTTGTATTCGTTATCTTTAATAAGTAATACATATTGCATGAAAAAAACTCTACTTATTTTATCAGCTTTATTCTTAACCTTTTTAGTTAAGTCGCAATGTAATGCGGGTTTTGTTCTGACGCAGAATGCCGGAGGTAATGTTACTTTTACGAGTACTTCTACCGGTACAAACACTTCTACTTATTATCAATGGAATTTCGGTGATGCCACAAATTGGAACGGATCAGGCCTTACTAATGTTTCCCATACTTATCCAACCAACGGTAATTATACGATCACCTTAACTATTTCTAATTTTTCTTTGTGTACAAGCACATCTACTCAGGTTATCAGCGTAACGAATTCACCTTGTACTGTTGCGATTAATTCTTCATTTACTTTCACCACAGGCGCAGGTGGTAATGTTAATTTTACAAGCACATCAACCGGTACAAATGTAAGTTCAACGTATTTATGGAATTTCGGTGATGGAAATACCACTACTGTAATGAACCCTTCACATACTTACACCAGTAATGGTAATTTTTTAGTGTATTTAAGTGTTGCTAACGGAGCATGTACTGACAGCTCCTGGTCGAATGTTCCTGTTTCAACTGCACCTTGTAGTTTAACCCCGAGCTTTACTTTTTCGAATACATCAAGCGGACAATATTATTTCGTGAGCACGTCAACCGGAACTACATCCGGAACAACTTATTCATGGGATTTTGGCGACGGCAGTCCTTTTGGAACCTTTAACCCTATCTACCATAATTACGTAGCGAATGGAACATATACTGTTACTTTATATCTCACCAATCCATCTGCAAGTGTAACAACATGTACGGCAAGTGTATCAAATACAGTATTGGTTTCAACTACTCCATGTACAGCCGGGGTCAATGCTTCTTTCACATTTACTAATACAGGAGGTGGTAATGTCAACTTTACCAGTACATCAACAGGGACAACCGTAAGTTCAATTTATCAATGGAATTTTGGTGACGGGAATACAAGTACCACAATGAATCCGTCACATACGTATACTGCCAATGGTAATTTTGGGGTTATGTTATCGGTAAGCAATAGCTCTGTTTGTGCAGATAGTGCCTATCAAAATGTTCCTATTACTACTTTACCTTGTACCCTCACGCCAAGTTTTACGTATTCAAATACATCGAGCGGGCAATTCTATTTTGTGAGTACTTCAACGGGGACCAGCAGCAGCACTGCATATACATGGGATTTTGGTGATGGTAATTTTGGCTATACAAATCCGGTTTATCATACTTATGCTTCCAACGGAACTTATACTGTTATTTTGTACCTGAATAACACATTCACAACATCAAGTACATGTACAGCTTCTACAAGTCAAACTGTTTTAGTTTCAACCTCACCTTGTACAACAGCAGTTAACGCTTCCTTTACATTTACCAATACTGGAGGTGGTAATGTCAATTTTACGAGTACATCGACCGGCACCACTGCAGGCTCAACTTATCTGTGGAATTTTGGTGATGGGAATACCGGTACAACCATGAATCCTTCCAATACTTATACTGTGAATGGTAATTATAATGTTTATTTAAAAGTCACGAACGGAACTTGTGCAGATAGTGTGTGGAATAGTGTCATGATCTCAACTTTACCTTGTAGTATAACACCGAGCTTTACATATTCAAACTCATCAAGCGGACAACTTTATTTCACAAGTACATCTACAGGAGTTGGCCCGGGTGCATCTTATTATTGGGATTTTGGTGATATGAGTTATGGATTTACGAATCCGATCTATCATACTTATGCTTCTAACGGAAGTTACAGCGTAACTTTAGTGGTGACAAATACACCTTCTTCATCAGCTTGTTCGGCTTCTGTAACTATTCCGGTTACTATTACAACTACATCATGTGTTGCTAATCCAAGTTTCTATTTAGCGAAGAGTACTAGTACAACAACTAATTTATGGTTTGCTTACCCGACCTATCCGGCAAATATTACAAATGCATTCTGGGATTGGGGTGATGCAACAAGCAGTACAGGATTATACCCTTCACACATTTATGCTTCAACGGGGTGGTATAACATTTGTTTGACTGTAACAGTTAATTGTGTAGCTACAGGATCAATGTGTGTTATGTCTAATATTTACAGGGTACAGGCAGAAGCAGGTGCCGCAGGAATTGCACAGATAAATGTTATAAATACAGCCGTTGGTGTCCAGGAATTAAAATCTAACAATGGCGGATTCAGTATTTATCCGAATCCGAATCATGGTATGTTCAGTTTAGCATTAGATCCTTCTTATAATAATGAAGCTTCGGGTGTAATAGTTTACAATATGCTTGGAGAAGTTATTTATACAGCGAAATACGAACGAAATGAAGGCTTAATTAAAGAGATAGATCTGGGTCATATACCAAGCGGTGCTTATTTTATGCAATTAAATACAGCTAAAGGTAATTTCTCTAAAAAACTAATAATTAATAAGTAGTACCTAAAACAAAAACAACATGAAAAAGTACATTCTGTCAATAGGGATCATCATTTTTACAATTGTTGCCCTGTTTGTTGGTTTCTCGTAGAGTGTATCGTTCTAAAACTTACAAAGCCTCCCCTTGAGCAGGGAGGCTTTTTTATTTGCAAGTACCCAACTAGTTATCGGAAGTTAGCGTATAGTTATTTAACCAAACCTAAAAACATGAAAAAAGGAATTGCATCAATAGGAATAATAACCTTCATCGTAATAGCCCTTGTTATTGGCTTTTCCTGCAAGAAGAAAACTGAAACACTTTCTGATCCTGAACCGCCAATATCATCAACTCCGGTTGATAATTACTCTTCATTGCAGGACTTCTATAATCAAAATGGTGTGCAACTTCAAACATTTACTTTAAATGCTGCCACAGGTGGAACTTTTGTGTCAAATAAATCAACTACAATAAACATCCCGGCTAACGCTTTTATGGATGCATCCCTTAATACAGTAACAGGAATTGTTGCAATAGAATTCAAAGATATTTATAAAAAAAGCGACATGTTATTTTCGAACGTGGGTACAAGCACAAATTATTGCCTTTTAAAGTCTGCCGGAGAATTTTTTATCAGAGCAAGTACCGTGAGCGGTCCGGTTGATATTTCAGGCCTAAAAAAATTAACCATAGAACAACCTGTACAGCCACTTGCTGTTGCAGACGGATCAATGGCAGCTTTTGGTGCAAACGATACTTTAGGCACTGCGGGAGCTTGGTATACCGATGGAAGTTATTCTTTACTGGTTAATACCACAAAATATATTTTCGATATGTATTCGTTCAATACGCCACTAATAAACGGTTCCTGGTGTAATAGTGATAACCCTTACTATTTTGGCATGTATCCGCAAACTACTTTAACTGCTGCTAAAACCGGAACTTTTTCAGGGATGGTGGATGTTTTTTTAGTATTTAAAAATGTAAGCAGTATGGTTCATGTGTATAAATCGGGCGCCAACTATCCTTATAATTATGCTCCGGTTGGCTTACCTTGTTCTGTAGTAGCCATCGGAGTAAACGGTGGTAAGCTTTATTCGTCAATTAATACGATCACGATTTCTGCTACACAAACTGTAAATTTTAACTTAACAGAAACTACTACAGGAGCGTTTCAAGCTGCTATAATTGCTTTGAATTAATAATTTCAGTCTAAAACTTACAAAGCCCTTCAGAAATGAGGGGCTTTTTTACTTGTGCTGAGCCTGCCGAAGAATTGGTTAAATTTCCTATTTTTGTGCTTTAATTTGAATTATGTCACAGAAACCAGAAGATTTTTTTAAGAACATCATCTCTCATTGTAAAGAGTACGGTTATATTTTCCCAAGCAGCGAAATTTACGACGGATTAAGCGCCGTTTACGATTACGGTCAATACGGTGCTGAACTAAAAAAGAACTTACGCGAATATTGGTGGAAAGCCATGGTTCAAATGCACGAGAATATTGTCGGGATAGATGCTGCGATCTTCATGCACCCTACTACATGGAAAGCGAGCGGACATGTAGATGCATTTAATGATCCTTTAATTGATAATAAAGATTCTAAAAAAAGATACCGTGCTGATGTTCTGATCGAAGAACACGTTGCTAAAATTGAAGATAAGATCAATAAAGAAGTTGAAAAAGCCGCAAAACGTTTCGAGAATTTTGATGCAGCAATGTTCAAAAGCACTAACGCGCGTGTAAAAGAATACCAGGATAAAATTGATAACATTAACACGCGTTTCAAAACGGCATTGAATGAAAATAATTTAGCAGAAGTAAAACAAATTATTGTTGATTGTGAAATTGTTTGTCCGATCAGCGGTTCGCGTAACTGGACAGATGTACGTCAGTTCAATCTGATGTTCTCTACTTCCATGGGTTCTGTTGCTGAAGAAGGGAATTTAATTTATTTACGTCCTGAAACCGCACAAGGTATTTTCGTTAACTATTTGAACGTACAAAAGACAGGAAGGATGAAAATCCCTTTTGGTATTGCACAAACAGGAAAGGCTTTCCGTAACGAGATCGTGGCGCGACAATTTATTTTCCGTATGCGTGAATTTGAACAAATGGAAATGCAATTCTTCGTGAAACCGGGAACTGAAATGCAATGGTATGAATACTGGAAGACCGCACGTTTGAAATGGCATAACAGCCTGGGTTTAGGAAATGACAATTACCGTTACCATGATCATTTAAAATTAGCGCACTACGCAAACGCCGCTTGTGATATCGAATTCAAATTTCCGTTTGGTTTCAAAGAATTAGAAGGGATACATTCAAGAACCGATTTCGACTTAAAACAACACGAACAATACAGTGGAAAAAAATTACAGTACTTCGATCCGGAGGAAAACAAAAGTTATGTTCCTTATGTTGTAGAGACATCAGTTGGCTTGGATCGTTTATTTTTATCTATACTTTCTGCAGGCTATAAGGAAGAACCTTTAGAAGGCGGCGATACAAGAACTGTATTAAGCCTCCCTCCTGCTCTTGCCCCAATTAAATGTGCTATTTTCCCATTAGTAAAAAAAGATGGCCTGCCTGAATTAGCAGAAAAGATAGTTAAAGAATTAAGAATGGATCACAATGTGATCATGGATGAAAAAGACACGGTGGGTAAACGTTATCGCCGGCAGGATGCGATCGGAACACCGTATTGCATCACAGTTGATCATCAAAGCTTAGAAGACCAGACGGTAACCATCCGTGATCGCGATACAATGAAACAAGACCGTGTTAAGATCGCAGACCTTTCTAAAATTTTGGATGAAAAAGTAAGCTGGAAGAGTTTACTAAAGCATCTCGCCTAATTTATTGTGTCGAATTTTAAAAGGATAATCAACGCCATTAAATTATCGCTCAACGGCGAGCAGCAGGATTATACCCAAGGTAGTATTCCCAAGGCTGTATTTCTTCTTGCAGTGCCCATGATCCTTGAATTAAGTCTCGAAAGCGTATTTGCTGTTGTGGATATGTTCTTCGTTAGTAAACTCGGACAGAATGCCATTGCAACGGTTGGGTTGACTGAATCTGTTATTACAATTATTTATTCAGTCGCGATAGGACTTAGTACCGCTGCAACTGCTATTATCGCGAGGCGTATCGGAGAAAAAAATCCGGAAGAAGCCGCGCATGCAGGCGCTCAATCGCTGATAGTCGCTTTGATAGTAACTGTTATTTTAAGTATTCCCGGTTTTATTTTCGCAGGTGAGATCTTAGGATTAATGGGTGCCAGCGAAGAAGTGATCAGGGACGGAACTACTTTTACACGTATCATGCTTGGCGGAAGTATGGCGATCATTATGTTATTCTTAATAAACGGGATCTTCCGTGGTGCTGGAGATGCAGCTATGGCCATGAAAAGTTTATGGATCGCGAGTATCCTGAATATTATTTTATGTCCGGTCATGATCCACTTCTTCGGTTTAAAAGGTGCGGCCATTGCAACAGTGATCGGCAGGAGTTCAGGCGTGTTATACCAGTGTTATCATTTATTTAAAGGCAGCGGAATTTTAAAATTCAGCAGAGTTCATTTTAAATTTGATAATGCCATCATAAAGTCTATCATCAATATTGGCTGGCCTGCTACTTTCCAATTTGTGATAGCCAGTGGCAGTTGGATCATTTTAGCAAGACTTGTTGCAGAAACAGGCGGAACGACTGCTTCTGCAGGATACCAGATTGCAATAAGAAATGTTGTATTCTTTATTTTACCGGCATGGGGTTTGAGTAATGCCGCCGCAACTTTGGTCGGACAAAATCTTGGTGCCAAACAACTGGATCGCGCCGAACAAAGTGTAATGCTTACCGCAAAATACAATGCGATCTTCATGGCATTTGTGATGGTACTTTTCGTATTCTTATCAAGACCGATCATCAGGATATTTACAGCAGATCCTGAAGTAATAAATTATGGCGCGCGGGCACTTCAGATAATTGGTACCGGCTACATTTTTTATGGCATTGCAATGGTTATGACCCAGGCTTTAAATGGCGCAGGCGATACCAAAACACCAACCATTATTAATTTCGTTTGCTTCTGGCTCATCCAGGTACCGCTCGCCTATTTCCTTGCTAAGGGACTAGATATGAATTCGACCGGTGCTTTCATCGCTATCCCTGTTGCAGAAACTGTTCTTGCCCTTATCTCGTGGTATTTCTTTAAAAAAGGAAAATGGAAACAAATTAAGGTGTAAAAGTTAATTTATGAATGTGCAAAAAAAATTTAAGGGTTTAGTCACAGGGGTTTTTATCCTTAGCTCTATTGTTGTGGTCTTAGGTTTAGTTTTGAAATTATCAGGCTATCAACTCTATCATACTGTTTTAATAAGCGGCTTGGGTTTTGGAGTTTTAGGGATCGCTATTTACTTTATGGAGGTCCGGAATAAATGATCCGTTAATTAAGAAGATGAAAAATAAATTTCGTGCTTTAATGGTAGGTGTTTTTATTTTTGGTTCCCTTTTGATCGGGGCAGGGATTACTTTAAAATTATCAGGTGTACCATTTTATCCATCAGTCTTAATTAGCGGTATCGCTTTTGATCTATTAGGAGCCATTATTTATTTTCTTGCAATAAGAAACAAATGATAATATAGTTATGAATAAAGACATAAAAGTATATAACGACGCCCAGTTAACGAATGATAAAGCGATTTGTAATTTATTAGCCAAAGAAATTGATGCTAATTTAACTAAAGCGGAAAATAAGGTCTGGCATGCGCATCCTGTGTGGTTCTTAGATGGTAATCCGATAGTTGGTTATAGCAAACAAAAAGCCGGTATCCGATTGATGTTCTGGAGCGGCGCAAGTTTTGATGAAGATGGATTGGAACCGGGAACAGGGAAATTCAAAGACGCTTCTGTAACTTATAATTCTATTGAAGAGATCAGCATAAAGGACCTGAAAAGATGGATCACGAAATCAAAAAAGATCCAATGGGATTATAAGAATATTGTTAAGCGCAAAGGAAAGCTGGAACGTCTTAAATAGTCTTTATTTAATAATTTTAACGTTTCACAGTCAAAGTAAAGAAAGCTAGACCACAGCTATCTTTAATCCTCTGTTGTCGAAAACCAAAAGGTAAAGGATAAACGCGTATCTAACTTTGGTGTATTAAAAACTACACAAATGAAAACGAATTTATTCTCGATCATCTTACCGGTAATTATTGGTTTAAGCAATTTTGTAAATGCACAAAATGTGATCATCCCTGATGCAAATTTTAAAAATTATCTGATCAGCGTTCCGGCAATTAACACAAATTCTGACGGACAAATACAAGTCAGCGAGGCCGCTGCTTTTTCAGGAACAATAAATGCAAGCTATAAGAATATCTCTGACCTATCAGGGATAGAAGCTTTTACTGCACTTACCGGGCTCGACTGCTCTAACAATCAACTAACCGGACTCGATTGCACATTTAATACTTCGCTTAAAACATTAGCTTGCCGGAATAATCAATTAACAGGTTTGAATGTTATGTCTAATTCACTGCTCACCTCTATTTCCTGTGAGAATAATTTGCTTCCTAACCTTAACATTGCGAACAATACAGCGCTTATTGCAGTTTCATGCGGTAATAATCAGTTGCCAAGCCTGTTCCTTGATAATAATACATCGCTTCAGTATTTATACTGCCAGGACAATCAACTAACATCATTATACTTACATCAGCATTTAGCCCTTAAGGAGTTGCGTTGTAACAACAATCAATTAGCGATCCTGAATGTGAAGAACGGCAACAACTCTAACTTTACTGCTTTTCATGCTTACAATAATTCAAATCTAACTTGTATCACCGTGGATAATGTAGGTTATTCCAATTCAAATTGGTCAGCAGGAAAAGATGCAGCAGCAGTATTCAGTACAGATTGTCTGAATTTAGGAGTTGCAGGTGTTGAGATCGGCGACGAAGGTTATTTTGTTTATCCGAATCCGTCGAATGGGATTTTTACGATCCGATCAAATGGTGATCAAATTGTTAACCTTTATGATGTGAATGGTAAAAGCGTATTCAATAAGAATATAGCAGGAACAACTGCTATTAACGCGCAGGAACTTAATGAAGGCATTTATACTTTAGTTTTAAGTTCAGAGGCGGGTGTTTCAACTAAAAAAGTTGTGATTGCGAGATAAGACTAAATCCTGACACCTATTACCAAAAGATCATCTACCTGCTCGTAATTGCCTTTCCATGCATTTATCTTTTCGCTTACGAGTTTTTGTTGTTCGTCAACCGGTAAATGCATGATCTCTTTTAAGAATTGTTTCATGTTCTTTGTCATGAATTTTTTGCCATCCGGACCACCGAACTGATCAGGGAATCCATCACTGGTTAAATAAACAACATCATTCGTGTTTAGCAATATCTCATTCTGATCATATTCAAAATTCAGAGGTGTGAAACTCGCAATACTTGCTTTGGTCGGTTTAACTTCTACAAATTCTTTAGTGTCACCTTTTATGATCCAAAGCGGGCGGTTAGCGCCTGTATAAATTATTTTCTTTGTTTTAGAATTGTAACGGATCAAAGCGATCTCCATCCCATCCCTGTTGGTTCCTTCTTCTAATGTTTCCTGCTTCAATACTTTTTTTATAGCGTTGTTGGCATTAAATAAAACTTTTGCGGGAGAATTATCGCGCAAAGCAGATTCGGTTAATTTTTCAGCACAGATCGTACTCATGAACGCACCTGGAACACCATGACCTGTACAATCTGCACAAGCTATCAGGAACTCGTCATTATTTATTTTATGGAACCAATAGAAGTCACCACTTACAATATCTTTCGGCTGGAAGAAAACGAAAACATCCTTATAAGCCTGCTTAATTTCAGATACTGAAGGTAAAATTGAGCTTTGAATTCGCTGTGCATAGTTAATACTATCGGTGATCTCTTGTTTCTGATGTTCGAGAAGTTTTACCTGTTCTGCAATTGTTGATGTTCTTTGTTTAATTACATTTTCCAGTTTTAAATTCTGTTCTATCAGGCGTTTCGAATTTAATTTGATAACTATGAACAAGAACAACAGGAACAAAATACCGTAAGCTAAATAAGCCCAGATAGTACGGTACCATGGCGGTAAAACTTTAAAAGGGAAATGAATTTCAAGGATATCCTTATTCAGGTCGCATCTGGCTTTGATATGGAAAACGTAATCACCTTCATGGAGATTGGTTGTCTTAATAATATTTTGTGTACTCCAATTTCCGTATTCCGTTTCGTCACTGCCTTCCATATAATAACTGAATTCAACTGCATTCTTATTTTCAAAACAGTTGTAGCCTGCAAAGAAAGTAAGCTGGTTATTTTCATATAGTACTTCAAAATCTTTACCACTCAGGTCATCTTTGAAAGAATAATTATCAATTATAGTGTCTTTCTTCGCTATTACCCAATTGAAAAAGAAACTGAACTGCCTGTCGAGTTTTTGATTTAATTTGTTCATTAAGAACAATCCTTCGTCTGTACAAATGAATGTTGTTTTGTTTTCACTGTCGTAAGTGATAACGTTCACTTTCGTATCTTTTAGTTTATTGGTGATCTCATTATTTATAAAGCAACGGCCATTATCATTACTTATGTAGATCACTTTATTCTCTACTTTATTGAGTTTTTTATTTTCAAATGATTGCGAACAGATTAAGTCGCCAACTAACTCAGCACCCCTGAATACCTCTGTTCCTTTAGTAAGCGGATAAAAGGTCTTTGATTTTTCGCAAAAGAAACGGTCGGTCTTTTCCCTTCTCACTGTATAAATTCCGCTATCGGTACCTATCAATAATTTATTATCATAGCTGAAAACGTAATTCTCGCCAAACATCTCAGGAAGCCCTTCCCGTTTTTGAATAGAATCTAACAGAAATGAATTATAATAGTTCAGGTAATAGATGCCATTACTCTCACATCCGAAATAAATATTCTTATTATAATCTGAAGCAAGACTCTTTACCGGGATATTTAATTGGTAGGTTTTTATATAAGTTAGTTTTTTCTCTATATAACTAAACACATCTACGCCTTCGTCGGTGCCGGCATAGATCAATTCAGGTTTATAAGGATCACACAAAATACAAAATGTATTCTTCTCACTTTTTTGTGAAATCGTTTTGCCATCGTAAATAAAAAGACCTTTTAAAGTAGAAATGAATAATTCATTATTGATCTTTGATAATCCCCAGCTTTGTGTATTGAAATCCTGTAACATCCGGAAAGAAGTTTCCTTATCGTTAATGAACTGAACGCCTTTATCTGTACTTACATATAAATTATTGTTATAATAACACGCACCGGTAACTAAGCCGGAAATACCATTCTGCCTGTCATACTTGTAAAGTTTTGAATTCAATTCAATAAATGAAGTTCCATAGTAAGTTGCTAACCATAAATTTCCGTTCACATCCTGGAAACCTGCTTTTACATTATCTTCATAGATTCCGGTTTTTGAATTGAAACGTTTTACCATTTCTAAATTCTTATTTATTAAGAAGGCGCCTTTTTTGTTTGTAGTGATAATAAAATTACCATCACGCAATTGACAGCCATGATTGAATTCCGATTCAATCAATTCATCATTGATAGCACAGGGCCACTTTTCAAATTTCGTTTTAGCGGGGTTTATTGAATCATAGGTCACTTTGTAAATTCCGTCCCCCCTGTAACCAACAGCATAAGTTGTGGCGTTGATCTTATATGAGAAAAAAGCTTTTTTGGAAACAAGATCTTCTGTATTTACAACATATTGAAGAACCCCGTTATCAAGCACCATTAAATTATTATCAAGGTCTGTAACAAATAAATGTTTACCAATTGTAAGCGCCCGGATATTAAACGAGTTTTGAGGCGAGAAAGCTTTATAGGAATTTCCTTTTTTCTCAATTAGTTTATCAGCGGATAAAAAATAAAGATTACCATTGTGATTAATGATCTGTTTAATTGGTTCATGCGGCTGATCATTAGGATTTGATAAATTAGCTTTAAGCGCAATGGGTTTATAACTTCCCCTTTTATCTTTTTCCATCATAAAGAACTCACCATCCTCTGCCCCTACATAAATAGTGCCGTCTGCGTCACTGATAATACTGTAAGCCGTGTACTGTTGAGGCAAGGTTTTCGTATACCAATTCAAACCGTCAAATGTCAATACCCCGAACTGACCTGCAATAAAGATCCGGCCTTCTTTATCCTGCGCTACTCCATTGGTATTAGGGCCCGCATTATAATCCTTGGGGAGATAATTATGGATAAAATACTCACCTTTTTGAGCTAACAATTGTGTTTGTGTGAACACAATGAAAAACAACAGATATTTAAAGATTTTGGGCAAAATACGAATTTACAAAAAAAGCCCTGAAGTACGGAGACTTCAGGGCCTTAAGTATTCGTGAAAAACAAGTGTTTTTATCTGTCGATAACCACTTTTTTGATAGCAATGGTCTTATCGTTCTGTTTAATGGCCACAATATAAACCCCACCGCTTAATTCAGAGGTATTTATTACCAAGTGCTGGTTCAATGAACGGGTTTGATAAACCACCTGGCCTAAAGCATTCAATATTTCTATCGAAGTTTCTGCTTTAGTAATACTATTAAGGTCAATATTTAAAACATCGTTAGCCGGATTCGGATAAACATTGATCTTAGTATTCAATGTAAAACCGCCAATGTTTGTTGCTAATTTATCGTTCGACTGGTTACTCTTGGTCTTAGTTTTTACAACCAGAGTTGAAAGATTAGGATCGTATTTAGCCGTGGTGTTACAGTTAAACCCGACTGCATCCACGAACCATTTTACGTTCAATGGCCAGTACGATGCATAGAACGGATCATTAGCTAAATTACCAACAGTACTTGCGATCAAAGTTTCGGTACCCGTAGAAACCATTCTGCGTTTTACGTTATACAATGATATAGGTGGAACACTTGCTTCAATGGCATAACTGTTCCAGTTAAAGTTTCCGTTCATCTGGTCCTGGATAAAAATAGTTTCGTGCCATTTACTCATGGCGCTATAATTACCGCAGGTATCACGGATCTGTAATTTGTATTTGTAATAAGTTAAATTAGGATCGCCGTTAGCAGGGCCAACACTTCTGTTTGTATCCACATACATACTGTAAACTGATTTATGGAGAGATGCGATCCGTTTGTACGTATTCAAACTTGTTTCACGGTAAACAATAAAGCTATCTGCTGAAGGATAATTTGTTTTATCATAATAGATCTCATTATTGAATCCTAAACTATCTACAGTCACCTGGCAAATATCCGGTGTTGGAGGTTTAATAATTGTTACGGTAAAGTTACCGCCACCATTACAACCGTTGATTGAAGTTGCATTTATTGTATAAGTAGTACTTGTGGTTGGAGTAGCTGCAATGGTCGGACTAACAATATTTCCGGGCATCCATGTGTACGAAGCAGCGCCACTTGCTGTTATAGTTTGTGTTTTATTTAAACAAATAACATTTGTACCTGAAACCGTAACTGTAGGATTTGGCGCCTGGTTAACTGTAATGGTTGCAGTATTTGTGCAACTTGAAACTGCAGTTCCCCAAACTGTATAGTTTGCTGAAGCGGTAGGTGTGAATGGCACTGTATTACTTACACCGCTGCTCCAGGTATAAGTATTAGCACCGGAACCGCTAAGCGTTAATAAGCTTCCTGAACATACTGCTGTTGGAGAAGCAATGGGAACAATGGTGGGTTTAGGAGTAACAGTTATATTATTCACATAAGATGTAGTAGTTCCGCAAGCGTTAGTTGCTGTTACAATAATACTGAAAGATGTACTGCCTGTAAAACTCATGCTTGTTGTTGTTCCTGTAGCAGGACTAAAACCAACTCCTGTTGCTCCTGCAACACTCCAGCCATAATTAGTTACCGGCTGAACGGAAGCAGCAGTTAAAGTAAGAGGTGAAGTTGTAGGCGTCCCGGCACAGATCGAATAATTAGAAGCCGTTGTAGTGATCGTTGTAGGAAGTGTACAGCCTAATTTATGAATGAAGGCATCGGTTGCGCTTCCACCGGTTGTAGTAAAATTTGAAACGCCCGGCCCCGGATCCATATCGCAGTTAGTGAAGTAATTTCCGGTGGTATAAATATATCCTGATGCATCAAGATCAATATCCGATGAATAATCCCCGGCCGAACTTCCCCAGGTCTGAACCCATGTCAGATCTCCGAGGGGATTCAGTTTAAACACATAACAATCACTATTAGGACTGCCTATAGTTTGTATAGTATAGGTACCAGGTCCCGGATCAAAATCAACATAATCATTAAAGCTTCCTGTAACATAAATATTTCCTGCGGGATCAAGTCTTATCTCTGAAGCGTTATCGCTGCTTGGCCCGCTGAATTGCTTTGCAAAAACGTAATTCAAACTGCTGGTTAATTTTGTAACATAAATATCGCCGCTTCCTGCACTTGCCAGATTTGCCTGTGCAAAACCGGGATCCATATCACACAATCCATCGAAAGCACCGGTTATATATACATTCTCAGAAGCGTCAAGTTCAATCCCTGAACCACTTTCGCTCAACGTCCCTCCCATAACCGCATTCATTTGAAAACCACCGGCTGTTGCTAATTTCACGACAAAAATATCGCTGCCACCTGAAGTATTTTCAGTTCCACAAGAACAGAAAGGAGATAATTCAGCTCCTGTTCCAGAGAAATATCCTGTAAAATATACACTTGTACCTGCGCTATTCACTTTCACATCAGAACCCTGGTCACCTGCAGTTCCACCCATTGTAGCGCCCCACGCAAAAGCGCCTGTATTAGTCAGTTTAAGAACAAAAATATCTTGTCCTCCATAAACAGGAGCTGTGTATGTTCCTGCTCCCGGATCAAGATCCGGGATGCCCGACACCTGACCTGTTACATACATATTACCCGTTGCGTCCAGATCGATCGCATTTGGAAAATCTGAAACCGTACTTCCAATACGCCATGCGCCTAAATAATTTCCATTGTTATCCAGTTTCAGAATGTAAGCATCATTTGAACCTGCGGACACAAGATTGTTAACGCCGGCGCCCGGATTAAAATCAGTTGTTCCGTAAAATGAGCCCACAATATGAATATTTCCCGACGCATCAATTTCGATATCTGAAGCCGTTTCATATTGTCCTGCGATACCGATCTGTCTTGCCCAAACAAGATTTCCGGCAGAAGTTAATTTTACAATGTAAACATCATTTGATGTTCCGGCTGCAGTCATATTAAACGTTCCGGCATTCGGATCAAAATCAGCCGTACCTGAAAAAGATCCGGCACAGATCACATTTCCGCTCGGATCTATCGCTATCGATCTACCGTCTTCATAACCTATACCGCCCCATTTCTTTGCCCAAACGAAATTTTGAGAAAAAAGTTGAGTTGATAAACAAAAAAAGCACGCTATAAAAGTTAAAGTAGCTATACTGAATTTAGAGTTGAATAAATGTTTTTTCATGGTGAAATTTTAAGTACTAAAGTTAGGTAATTTCAAACGATTAGCAGGAGTTTTGGAACTAACGTAAGGAAATAAAGAAGTTACGCTTAATTTTTTAATAGAAAACAGAACTGTTTAATACTGAATATCAACATGTTGTGGTTTTAAAAACGAAACTTACAAAAATCTTGATTATTAACGAACGTATTAACTGATCAGGCCTTATTAAAGAGTTTTAGGAACTCGTCTTTTTTTCTGAAAGAAACATCTGCAGTAGTATCATTTGATAATAATACCTGGCTTTCTGTCTTCAGGAATTTCTTTACATGATCTAAATTAATGATCCACGATTTATGGGTCCGGAAAAATAAATTACTATTCAATAACTCTTCAAATTCACCAATGTTCTTGGTGGATAATGACCTTAAACCGCTATTGGTAACGATCTTTGTATACTTTCCATCCGCTTCAAGGCTAATAATATCACTAACATTAATGAAAGCATATCCTTCAACTGAAGGGATCGCTATTTTCTGCAAATTATTATCCTTCGATTTCAGATTGTCCATCAGCACATTTACATTCTGACCTGAAGTTCCTTTCTTTTCTTTTTCGAGTTTAGAAACAACACTCACTACCTCCTGTATAACCACCGGTTTCAATAAAAAATCGTAGCAAGAACTTTTAATTGCTTTTAAGGCATATTTTTCGTGCGCTGTTGTGAACACAACTTCAAATTCGGGAGAAGAAAAATAATTAAACAGGTCAAATCCCGTTTCAGAACCAATTTCCACATCGAGAAATACCAATTGCGGGGATCTTGAATTGATCAACTGAACAGCATCACTGATGTTACCTGCAGATCCTACAATTTGTAATTGCGGACAATATTTTTTAAGGATTGTTTCTAAGGTATCGATACAACCTTTATCATCATCAACAATAATGCAATTCATATCAGTATTTGTAATTTAAAGGTAAATAAAACTTTATCTCGGTTCCGCGGGCAAGTATTGGTTTCGACTTAATTTCAAATTTGATATTGCCCGATTCTCTTTCGGTCATGAATAACAATTGCAGTCTGGATTGAATTATTTTCAGGGCATGCGAATTTTTCATAACAGAATCATCTTTCGCATCAAACCCCTGCCCGTTATCTATAATGACTATTCTGAGAAGATCATTTTCAATTGAAATAATAAGTGAAATACAGGCATCATTTATCTTTTGTAATCCTCCATGTTTAATAGAATTCTCAATAAAAGGCTGGATCATCATCGGAGGAACTAAAATATTTTCATGGTCTTCCGGGCACTCTACTTCGAATTTTAAACCATTAACGAATTTCTGTTTTTCAAATTCTACGTATGTCTTTAAATAATTAATTTCTGTATCAAGCGTGATATGATCGTTTTCTGAATTATTAAGTGTCTGCCTCATCAGCTGAGAAAGCAACTGAAGCCTGTCTATGGTCTTATCCTTATTATCATTTAAAACAGAACCCTGAATACTGTTCAATGCATTAAAAACGAAATGCGGGTTCATTTGACTCTGATACTTTGAAATTAATTTCGATTGTTCACTTAATTGCTCCCCTTGTCTTTGGATCTCAATATTCTTTTCCTGCAATTTCTTATTTGTTCTCGACAGGAAAAAAGCCAGCCATACCAGAAGTAAAACAACAATGACTACTGAAAGAAGAATAACCAATAACCTTGTTTTGGTTGCGGCGTCCTTCTCTAATTGCAATTCCTGGATCTTATTATCTGTACTTAATTTAACTATTTCATTCTCTTTCTTCTCTGTTTCGTATTGTGTTTTTAATTCTTCCATTTGAATAGCATGATTCTGTTCCAGAAGGGAATCTTTTAATGCAGCATGTTTCTTTAAGTACAATAGTTCATTCGCCGGATCATTTAACTCAGAATAAATTTGAGCTTTGATCTGATAACTGTTAAGCAAATTATCTTTGAAGGAATTCTCTTTATTAATGTCTTCCGACAGATCAGCATAATAAAGAGCTTTTTTATGATCTTTCGTCCGCATACAAAGTTCCGACAGATTTGAATAAGCAATGGAAATATATTCCGGCAAACCAAGGCTCTTATAGATGTCAAGCGATTTTTGTGTATAACGAATGGAAAATGGATAATTTGCCATTTCACCGTAAGCGGCTCCAATATTTGTATACACTAACCCCAGGTCGAAATTCTTTTTGCTTGTATCCATTAAAACCAGCGCTTTATTACAATAAAATAAAGTGCTGTCGAATAAGCCAAGAGTAAGAAACGTGTTGGTTAAATTTATGTAGGAGCCGATCAGATCTGCCTGAACAACATCCCTGCCTTTATGTAAACGGTAATAATCTTCATCCATCTTAACCGCTTTACGGATATAAAAAAGAGCATCTTTATTGTTTCCTATCGAATTCAATATCTGGCTTAAAGAACCATATAACTTTGAAGTATTCACGGTGTCTTTAAATTTTTCGAAGATCCTGATGTTCTTCAGGCAGTTTTCAATCGCATCACTGAATTTTCCCTGCTGATAATCGATATGGCTGATCGTATTATAACTCATACCTCTTTGCTTTTCATAAAATGGTAAAAGCTGTTTGGTTTGTTTTTCAACTTCACTTATTTCTTGCAAAGCGCTATCGGCATACTTTCTTGCTATCGGATGATTGGTTTGGGAATAGATTATCGCTAATTGATTATAGGCGTCTATTCTTAATGTATCTATATCAGAAGTCCTGAGAACAGATCTCCACATATCTGCGCTCTCCTGGCTTCTTGAATCAATAAAGGAAACAAGGATCAAAAAGGTTAAAATATGACGCTTTAGGTTTGCCAAACTTCTATAAATGTAAAGAATAAAGGCTTTAAAAGCCAATAAGAAGCTTGTCTGCCACGTGTTATTGAAAGGATTGGGAATAAATTCCCTGCTAAATATTTTGGGTTCTTCTCAAATAAATAGCTCGGGGCTTTATTAACTAAATAGAATATAACCTATTTATACTCCTTTAATTATTCGCTATAACTACTTTCTTGGCAGCAATTGTTTTATTGTTCTGAATAACATTTACCAAGTAAACACCTTCAATTGAACTTGTATTAATGTTCAAATATTGGTTCTGTGCTTTTGTTGAATAAACCAATTGTCCTATAACATTTCTGATATACGCACTTTATATCTGTAATAAGTTGAATTAGGATCGCCGTTAGCCGGACCCATGCTTCTATTTGTATCAACATACATACTAAATGCTGTATGCGATACACCTCCGATACGGGTATAAACATTTGAAATCGTTTCCATGTACACTAAACCCCCATTTAACTGATAGGCAAACATTTAAAATAATTTGAGAAAATAAAGAACCCCGCGAAAATTATTTGGGCTCTATTCAAATAAGATCGCGGGGTTCCGGCTAAAAAAAGTAATCAACCTACATGTTACTTTTTTTATTTCTCTACAACTACTTTTTTAGTTGCAATCACCTTAGAATTCTGAATGATGTTTAGTATATAAACTCCTCCTGCAATTGAACCGGTATTAATATTCAAATACTGGTTCAGGGATCCTACGCTGTAAACAACTTGTCCTAATACATTTCTTATCTCGACTATAACTTCTGATTTGCTCAAGCCATTCAGATCAACATTAATAAAGTCGCGCGCAGGATTTGGATATACTTTTATAACATTAGAAAGATCGTAACCTTCAATTCCCATAATGATCTTATCATTCGACTGGTTACTCTTGGTTTTTGTTTTGGTAACTAAGATCTGGTTGTTGTTACCATATTTTGGCGGTGCAATGAGGGTCGGCGTACAATTAAATCCGATCGCATCAACGAACCATTTGATATTAGTTGGCCAAACTGTATTATAATTAGGATCAGTAGCTAAATTACCGCCTGTGCTCACCACTAAAGTTTCAGTTCCTGTTGTTAGATCCCTGCGTTTTAAATTGTAAGAAGATACTGGAGATGCGGATGATTCGATCGCATAACTGTTCCAGTTAAAATTACCGTTCATCTGATCCTGCACAAAAATGGTTTCATGCCATAAACTCATCGGGCTTACATTACCGCATGAATCTTTTATCTGCAATTTATATTTGTAATAGGTCAGATTTGGATTTCCGTTAAACGGACCAATACTTCTGTTCGTATCAATATACATGCTGAAATTTGAATATTTCAAAGCTGCTATCCTTGTGTAAACATTAGTACTTGTTTCACGGTAAACAACAAAACTATCTGCCTGAGGGTATAATGTTTTTTCCCAGTATATCTCGTTATTATTTCCCAGGCTGTCAACTGTTACCTGACAGATATCAGGGGTTTGTGCGTAAGAAGAAACGTTGACCGTACTTGATTTGATGCAGCCGTTACTTAATGTTACATTAACAGTATAAGTGGTAGGTGTTCCTGCAGTAACTGTGGGATTTAAAACTGAGGCGCTGCTTAAATTTGTGGCCGGGCTCCAAACTACTGACGCCGGTGAAGCAGGATTACAAGTCGCATTGATAACAGCTTTCTGCTTACATAACATATTTAGGTTGGAACCGGCACTTAAACTCGCTGGTAAAAAGGTGACACTGAAAGTTGCAGGAGTTCCTACACAAGATCCGGAAGTGCCTGTTACAGTATAATTCGTGCTTACTGTCGGGGATATAGCAATTGTAGTTGTTGTTGCTCCTGTGCTCCAGCTATATGTGGCAGCCCCGGAAGCCGTTAGTGTTACAGATGAACCCTGGCATACCGAAGAAAATCCGCTCACACCTGTTGTTAAACATCCTATCTTTCCAAGGAACATATCTACACCGCCCGCTGAAGATACTGAGTAAGTTCCAAAAGTTGTGGTACCTCCTATAGATCCTCCCGCATATACATTTCCTACAGGATCAGAAACGATAGTACCGCCGTTCTCATTTCCGTTTCCTCCTGCTTTTGTTGACCACAACACTGATCCTGTAGCACTATATTTAGCAACGAATGCATCGGTGCTTGTTCCGGGATTAGAGTTAGTTAAATTAGTGCTTCCGGCTGCAATAACTGTTCCTGAAAAAGTTCCGCTCATATAAGCATTACCGCTTGCGTCAGTGGTTACGTCGTAACCATAGTCATCATTTCCTCCTCCTACTTTTGCCGCCCATTGTGCCGTTCCGGATGTATTATATTTAGCGATGAACGCATCATAATTTCCGTAAGGTGTTAATGTTGTTGTACCTACTATCATGTTTGCAGCCTGGTAAGTTCCTGAAACATACACATTGGAAGATGCATCAGTAGTGATCCCACCGGTAAAATCTCCGCCGGCAGTTGAACCGAAACCACGGGCCCATTGAAATGTACCTAAGCTGTTATATTTTGCTATATAAAGATCTCGCAAACCATAACTGGTTAAAGTTGTTGTTCCAATAACGGTTGTTGGGGTGGTTACTGACCCTTGATAATCGCCAAAAATATATGCATTCCCTGAAGGATCAACTGCGATTCCTTGTCCCCAATCATCACAGCTTGATGAACCGGTTGTTCTCGCCCATTGGAAAACACCAGTGTTACCTATCTTAGCAATATAAATATCCTCATTACCTGTTGCGCTCGTATTAGTTAGAGTTGCAGTTCCGATAACTAAGGTAGGATCATTATAAGTTCCCGTAATATAAATTGCAGAAGTAGCTTGTGAATATTCACATCCTCCGGCGAATTCATTATTCACTCCGCCATATCCGTTCAGCCATTGCGGAACGCCTGAGGCATCAATACAAGTTAAATAAAGATTGTTAGTGCCGGAACCCGGATTTCCATAAGTAAACGGGGGTAATGATAAAGATGGACTTGTATAAGTTCCAAAAACATAAACACGTCCTGCATTATCACAACTGATCCCTGAAACACCTTCATTAGAACTTCCGCCAATACGTTGTACCCACATCACAGAGCCTGACGGGTTAACTTTTGCAACATAGACATCGAAACCTGAAGCGCCGGAATTATTTACAGTAACTGTTCCAATATTAATGGAGATGCTATTGAATGTACCTGCCACAAAAACATTTCCGGAAGGATCCACACAGGTTTCATAACCCTGATCGCTTGCGGTGCCTCCTCCACTCATAGCCCATTGCCAGGATTGGGAATAATTAAAATAACTGATGAATAAGAATAATAAAACTAATGACTTCTTCATTGGTTTTAAATTAACTGCTTGTAGTAGGTTTTTTTGCATGATAATTTAGTTTTATACCAAATTTATATCAAAGCTGAACCCCAAAAACAAAGAGTTACAATTCGGTAAGATCGACTTACAATTCGGTAATACAGGTGGGGATTAGGTAGTTATAAGGCTATAAATTCCTTATTTTTTCAAGGACCTGGTCCTTTTTACGGCGGGCTATTGGTACTTCAGAACCATCATTCAATAATAAGAAACCGCCTTCTTTTTTGATGTAGGATTTTACCTGTTTTAAATTGACTAGATGAGATTGATGGATCCGTTCAAAGCCAAAATCCTTCAACATATCATCATATTCCTTTATGGTCTTTGAGATCATTAAAGGTTTTCCGGTCGTAAAATAGAAAGTGGTATAATTATGTTCAGCTTCACACCGTATTATTTCGCTCACTTCACAAATTCGCATTTCACCGGAAGTGGATAAACAGATCTTCTTTTCTACATCTGTTTTCGCAACGTTATCTAATAATACTTTGTATTGATTCTCGGTGCCTTGTGCCGCAATTAACTGTCCGGCCTTATTTACAGCATCTGTCAATTCATCTTTCACAATTGGCTTCAATAAATAATCAATAGCGCTAAAACGAAAAGCCTGAATTGCGAACTCATTGAACCCGGTAGTGAAAATAATTCTCAGCTTTAATGAAGGATCATTTTCAGCATCAGTTTGAAGTAATTTAAGAAGATCAAAAGCACTGCCGTCCGACAATTGAATGTCCAGGAAAATGATCTCAGGTTTTAATTTATTGATAAGTTCCCTGGCGGTTTTTACACTTCCGGCGTCTCCTAGTAACTTCACTTGCGGACAAGAAGATGCCAATACGGATTTAAATGCCGATAAGAATAAATTTTCGTCTTCTATGATGACTGCGGTAAACAAGTCTTAAACAAATTTAAACATATTCCAAAGGAAACACCAATTCAACAGTGGTCCCTGAACTCTCTCCATTATTTTCATGAACATTAATGCGGATCTTTTCATCGTTCTTTGAATTAATGATCTCTTTACGCTCCTCAGTGATCGTCATGGCCAAAGATTTTTTCTTCTTATCAAAGATACTTTTTCTCTTTTTTGATTCGGCAATACCAATTCCGTCATCAGCTATCCTGCACACCAATTCTTCCTTCTCATTAAGATCAAATGAAACAAATACATTTCCCTTTCCTTCTTTAGGGATAACGCCATGCAATATGGCATTCTCAACAAAAGGCTGAACAAACATTGGCGGAAGAGCAACCGTTCCATCAACATTATCCCCTACTTCAACCGTATAATTGAACTTATTATCAAAACGTAATTGCTGCAAATGAAGATATACTTTCAACATTCTCGCTTCCTGGTCAACCGAAACCAATTGCTCTCGCGATTGTTCCAGGTTGTACCTGATAAGTTTCGAGAATACACCTAAATATTCAATAGCTTTTTCTTTTTCATTCTCGGCAACAAAACCGCTAATGGATCCTAACGAATTAAAGATAAAATGCGGATTCATCTGGTTGGCCAATGCATTTCGTTCTAATTCAAAATTCTTCCGCTCCAGTGCATTTTTTTTCTGTAATTGCCTGCGGTTATATAATAATATGAAAACAACTGCAAGTGCGATCAGGATCGCAATACTTCCAAGGATCAACTGGTTTCGTTTCTGGTTTTGAGTGTCTTTGATCTTTTGATCGGCTTTAAGTTGATTTAATTCCGCTTCTTTCTTTTGGGTATTGTATTTTGTTTCTAATTCAGCGACTGATTTTTTAACAGATTCACTCTGTATACTGTCTTCCATTGCTTTGAATAATTTATAATAATCGTAAGCAGCGGCATAGTTTTTGGTTTTTTCTGAAATTCTTGATAATCCCTGGTAAGCATTCTTAATATTAAGTTTGCTGTTTATTTCTTTTGCAAGAGCCAATTGTTTATTATAACAATCAAAAGCTTTTCCGGGTTGGTTAATTGAATCGTAAATATTTCCCAGCGAACTATTGATCTCGGCTATATATCTTTTATCCGACATCTCTTCAAATAGAACAAGTGCTTTATTCAGATTTTCTAATGCTTTTGGATAATCACGATTAACAATATAAATTTCTGCGAGGTTTGATACATTGATAGCTATCCCTTGTTTATCGCCAATTTCCTCACTGATCTTAATGGCCCGGTTAAAATAGGATAATGCTTTTTCATTGTCTTTTAATTGCAGGTAAGCCATTCCAATATTAGTGGTCACCTCAGATATAAAGAATTTATAGGCCTCAATTCCATTTAATTTTAACGCTTTCTGATAATAGTCAAGAGCCGTTTTATAATTACCCTGTAGAAAATAAATATTGGCGATGGAAATAAGCGAAATGCCAGTACCATGAATATCTTTTATTTCCTCGCGGATCTTTAAAGCCTCAAAGTATTTTTCTATCGATTTTGAATACTCACCAAGATCGCAATAAACAATTCCCATATTACTGGTCACGTCCGCTATTCCTTTTTTATCGCCGAGTTCCATCTTTATCTGAAGAGCTTTATTATAGTAATCCATTACATCCGAATAACTATGCTTGTTCATCAGGAGTACTCCCGTGAGATGATAAGCATTTCCAAGCCCCTTCTTATAATTAATATTTTTCGAAAGACTTTGCGCTTCTAAAAGGTCGTCCAGTCCGTTATTATAATCACGCGATTTAATTCTGAAACCGCCAATAGTATTCAATTGGTCTACTTTATTGCTGTCGTTTGCCGATTTAGAAATTAATTTTTGCAAAGAATCTATCTCTCTTTGAAATTGGGCAAAAGAGACTAGATAACTTAGGTTTAGTATGGCGAATACCAATAGATACTTCTTCGCTGACATAAAGTAAATATACAAAAGAATATCATAACAGGTTGACAGATAGCTTTTTTATTGCAGTAATTAAAGTTACTTTATAAGTGAGAACCGGTTTTCTTTTTAGCCCGATCGTGTTAATTACTTTTACGATTCGCTTCTTTAAAACACCCCTCAATAAGTATTTTTAATGCATACAAATTCAGCAATGTCAGATATAGCCCATTACTTCACGCCAATTAATTTTGAGCAAGTGACCGAGAACAAAGAATTACAGGAAGGTCAGCTTGGAAAAGATTTTTCTGTTTTCAAAGAAGGTTCCGATTTTCCTGAGTTGGAGAATATTGATATTGCTATTATTGGTGTTTGTGAAGACCGCAATGCAACTAATAACCAAGGTTGTTCTTTAGCTCCTGATACAGTCCGTAACTTCTTATACAGTTTATATAGCGGCAGCTTTGAATCGAAAGTAGCTGATCTCGGAAATATCACTGAAGGACATACAGTTGATGATACTTATTTTGCATTGAAGAGTTGTATTGATCATTTAGTAAGAAAAAATATCATTCCGGTTATAATCGGTGGCAGCCAGGATCTTACTTACGCTCAATTTTTAGGGTACAAAGATCTTGAACAAACCATAAATATTGCTTCTATCGATTCGGTTTACGATCTTGGAAATCCAGAAGAAGAGATCACTAACACTTCTTACCTTGGAAAAATTATTTTACACCAGCCGAATTATTTATTCAATTATAGCAATATCGGCTATCAAACTTATTTAGTTAGCCCGGCCTCAACAGCCATGATGACCAAATTATATTTTGATTCGTACCGTTTAGGCCAGATCCGTGATAAAATTGAAGATGCTGAACCGATCATCCGCCAGGCTGATATGCTGAGTTTTGATATTACTTCAATAAAACATGCGGACGCACCTGCTAATCCTAATGCATCACCTAATGGCTTGTATGCTGAAGAGGCTTGCCAGATCATGCGTTATGCCGGCATGAGTGATAAATTAACTTCTTTAGGGATCTATGAGATCAATCCTGCTTTTGATGTTTCAGGAAAAACCTCTCATTTAGCTGCACAGATGATCTGGTGTTTCATGGACGGGTTTTATAATCGCAAAAATGATTTTCCTTCGCGTACTAATCCTGAATACCTGCGTTTCAATGTTGTATTGCAGGATGAGAAATATGAGATCAATTTCTATAAAAGCAAGAAAAGCGATCGTTGGTGGATGGAAATCCCATACCCGCCTCACAAAGGATTAAAATTCGAACGTCATACTTTGATCCCATGTTCTTACAAAGATTATGAGATGGCAGTAAAGAACGAAATTCCTGACCGGTGGTGGCAGACTTATCAAAAGCTATCTTAAAGGAAATATTCAGGGCTAAAGCCCTATACATAATTATCTTAATAACCCCGGGCTTAAGTCCGGGGTTATTTGTATCCGAAAACAAATGGGGCTTTAGCCCTGAAGTAAATCCCCTTGTTTACGGTAAGTAAGATTGAAAGTCCTTTTGTACTTTCATAGCATGAGATCATTTCTGTTTTCCTTAAGTCTTTTAGTTTCTTCTGTTTTGTTTTCTCAAAAAATAAATACTGGAGCAGATGTTATAACTGCCATGTACAAAAAATACGATGGCGGAAAAAAATGGTATAAACATTTCAGTTTTACGCAGGATGCCGTTTTTTACAGGAATGATTCTGCTGTTAAGACCGAAGTATGGCATGAGATCGGTAAATTTCCGGGATATCTTGCTATTAAGTATGATACAAAAGACAGTAAGAACGGGGTGATCTTTGCAGTGAATAAAGTATATTCTATTAAAGATGGTGTTGCTAAAGAACCTAGGAATTTTATTCATGATCTTATCTTGGTTGGCTTTGATGTTTATTTTTTAAAGCCGGAAAGAACTGCTCATCTCCTCGATTCTATGGGTTATAACTTAAAAGAGATACATGAAGATGTATTTGAAGGAAGAAAAGTTTATGTTGTAGGGGCGCAGCCGGGTGATGACAAGACCCCGCAATTTTATATCGACGCAGAGCGCTTGTACATGAGCCGGATCATTTACAAAAAGAATAATCATATCACTGATTGTGTTTTTGCTGACTATGAAAAAGTAGAAGGAAATTGGGTGGCTAAGAAAGTGATATTCAAAAATGACGGAAAATTGATGCTAATAGAGAAGTATTATGACCTTAAATTCCCTAAAGATCTGGATCCGGATATCTTTAATCCTGACAAGTTCACTCAGGCAAAGTGGTGATTTACTCAACAAAGGACTCTCATTTTGACCCTATTACTAAAATTGAAGTTATTAATACGTAATTGTTACAATCCCAGGCAGTTTTAGTTTTTTAGTCACATGAAAATTTTGTAGATTCACTTTCAGGTTTTACAAAACTACACCCTGTTTGAAACAAGGCTTTAATAATTATAAAATTTTTTTATTAGTTTTAGTTATCTTAGCGAGTTCTCTAAGTGTCAGATCTGCTTTATGTGTTGCTTTAGGGAATGGCGATTGGAATACTGCCGCTAATTGGTCTTGTGGTGTTAAACCCGCATGCGGTGATTCTATTGTAATTCCTGTTGGCATTACAGTTACAATAACAACCCAGCAAGATTATACTGCATGCGGAACAGGTCCGGATCTTGTAATTTATGGCACTTTAAAATTTGATAACGGTAATAAATTAAGATTGCCTTGCAATTCGCAGATCTACATCATGCCCGGTGGAAGTATTCAACCCGGCACCGGTGGTGGTAATTCAAACAATATTGAAATTTGCGGTGATGTTTTGTGGAAAGCCGGTGACGGCCCATTAACCGGTCCATCTTGCTTACCAGCAACATCACCGTTCTGTAATAGCGTTGTTCTTCCTGTCGAACTTGTAAGTTTTACAGGTGACGCTAAAGATGGATTTGTTGATCTCAACTGGATCACCGCAACTGAACGCAATTCATCGCATTTTGATATTGAAAGAAGTTCGGATGCCTCGGCCTTTGAAAAAACAGGCACTGTCCTTTCAAAAGCAATCGGCGGGAATAGTAACGCTGCTATAGCCTATAACACAACTGATAATTTACCAGTTGGCAAGGTAATTTATTACAGGTTAAAACAGGTAGATACAGATAATACTTTTGCTTATAGCGGCATAATCTCTGTGAATTATATCAAATCAAAGAATTTAAAGTTCGTTGTTTATCCTAATCCTAATAAAGGTGAGTTTACCGCTGATATTTCAGGCCTCGAGAATAATCACGAAATTGAGATCAGTTTGAAGGATTCTAACGGAAAAATAATCTATCATTCATCGTTCTTTATCCAGGATCAGGGATCAAAACTGAATATTGTTCCTGAAAACAAATTATCTAATGGGATCTACATCTGTACCCTTACTCTTGAGGGCATCGAATACAACGTTAAAGTTGTTGTGAATTAACGCCTGAAATAAACCTTTATCAGCCAGGTTTTATAAAGAGGATCAATGAATTCAAGTGAACCAACTGTATCAATTATTTCCTTATTCTCTAAAGCTTCTCTGATACGAATCACATTGGCTGATGTTCCCAGTTTGTAGGTTGATATACTTGCAGCTGAGCTGAATTGTTTAACGTTATCACACATAGCCTTTAAGAAATTTAGTTGGTTATTTGTGAGGTTATCCGTTTCGCGTTGATATAAAATAGTACTGTGATCTAACAGGTTTTGCAAAGCACGGTCGATGGTCTTATCAGTACATTCCTTTTGTGTAAGCAGCCAGGTTTGCTGCGATAATTGCTGAACGAAGTATGGATGGTTTTCCATCGCTTGTGCAATTCGTAAAGCTTGAGAAGGTAGTATGTTCTTGCCTGTTTCCCTGAATCTTTTTTTAATAAAACTTACCCAATACTGTTCTTTTATCTTTTCGAGGAAGATAACATCTCCGAATTTATAGAAGGGTTTTGACGGGCTTGAGAACAATTCCATCAATAGATGACGCTTACTGCCATATAAACAATAGGAAGTATGTTTATGGTGCTGCCAATGCGCTCTTAACTTTTTCTGGAACGCTAAAGGATCATCAAAAAAAGAAATATTCTGGAATTCGTCGATACAGACTACTAATTTTATCTTTTTAGCCTTGCAAATAGTTTCAGCAAGATTTAATATTTCTTCGGGAGCTTTCTTAATTTCTTTCCAGTCTAAGCCAATAGAAAAATCATTATCAGGATTTAACCCTACTGTAAATTGTGGGATTATCTTTTTGAATAGTTTTTTAGCCTGCTCCACTCGCTCTTCCCACTTAGTAGAAGTCACTTTGATCAGCTCTTTCACATAAGCTTCATAGAATTCCTGCTCTGTGCGGATATTGAACAGGTCGATAAAACAATAACGGATGTTCTTATCCTTATTCCTTGGATGCTCGGTTACCTTTTTTACTAATGAGGATTTACCCCACCGGCGCGGTGATATGAGTATAGTATTGATCCCGACATGGAAATTCTGAAGGAGCTGCGTGGTCTCTTTCTCACGGTTAGTGAAATCCGGACCGCTGGCAATTTTCCCGAACATAAAAGGCGCTTTATCCCTGTCGTCATTCATCCCACAAATATAAGTAACTTTTATGTAACTTACAAAATACTAAGTTACATTTTTGTAAGTTACAATTTTGTTACTTTTTTAACTAAGGGCAAAAAAAGAGCCTTACCGGTGAGGTAAGGCTCTTAATATTGAATAAGGACAGATTATTTATTCTCTGTAGTTTCCTTTTCAGGCTTTGGCAACAATACCTTACGTGATAATTTATACTTCTTGGTCTTAGGATCATTACCCATGAACTTCACTTGTATCTTATCCCCTTCTTTTAATACACCTTCCAACGTATCTAAACGTTTCCAGTCTACTTCACTGATATGTAATAAACCTTCTTTACCGGGTAAGAACTCTACGAACGCACCATAAGGCATGATGGTCTTAACTGTTGCATCATAAACCTCTCCCTCTTCAGGAACAGCAACAATACCTTTGATACGCGCCATTGCAGCATCAATATAAGCTTTATTCTCACCAAACACTTCCACAATGCCTTTGTTATCCACTTCGGTAATTGTAATTGATGTATTAGTAGCTTTTTGCATTTCCTGGATCACTTTTCCACCAGGGCCGATAATTGCTCCAATGAATTCACCGGGGATCTCGATCTTCGCGAAACGTGGCGCATGTGGTTTGTAATCTGCATTCGGAACAGAAAGCGTTTTAAGGATCTCTCCTAAAATATGTAAACGGCCTTCTTTAGCTTGATTTAAAGCCTGCTCCATTACTTCGAATGGTAAACCATTTACTTTAAGATCCATCTGTACAGCAGTAATACCATCTTTAGTACCACACACTTTAAAATCCATATCTCCTAAATGATCTTCATCACCCAGGATATCAGATAATACAGCGTAATTATTTTTGTCATCTGTAATTAATCCCATTGCAATACCTGAAACCGGTTTGCTGATCCTGATACCTGCATCCATCATCGCTAAAGTACCGGCACAAACTGTTGCCATACTTGATGAACCATTACTTTCTAAAATATCTGAAACAATACGGATAGTATAACCTGAATCAACAGGAACTACTTTTTTAAGCGCCCGTAATGCCAGGTTACCATGACCAACTTCACGACGGCCCACGCCGCGGTTTGGTTTTGCTTCACCTGTTGAAAAACCAGGGAAGTTATAATGTAAAATAAAACGTGATTCACCAATAGTGAACGCCCCGTCAATTTTCATCGCATCTTTTGGCGTACCTAAAGTTACTGTGGTTAATGATTGCGTTTCACCACGAGTAAATATGGCACTGCCGTGAGCTGAAGGTAAATACCCAACTTCACTCCAGATCGGACGGATCTGGTTTGTTTTACGGCCATCCAAACGGATCTTGGTATCTAAAGTTGCTTTGCGAACTGCATGATATTCTACTTCGTGATAGTATTTATCTATCAGCGCTTTTTTCTCAGCTAATTCTTCTTCGTTGTATTGTTTTTTGAATTCTTCCAATATGGCTTTGAATGCATCTTTACGTTCATGTTTATTAGGATTGCCCTTTTTAGCAACTTCATAAACTTTATCGAATGTTTCTTTGCTTACTTTTGCCTTCAGATCAGCATCATTTGTCTCGTGATTATATTCACGTTTTGGTTTTAAACCGGCTTTTTTAGCGAATTCATTGATAGCTTCGATCTGAACTTTAATGGCAGCATGACCGAACTGAATTGCTTCTAACATTTCTTTCTCGCTGATCTCGCTCATTTCACCTTCCACCATTACAATATCTTTAGCTGATGCTGCAACGATCATATCGATAGTTGAAAGCGCTAACTGATCAACATCCGGATTCAAAACTAATTTGCCGTCTATCTTACCAACACGTACTTCTGAAATTGGTCCGTTGAACGGAATATCAGAAACCGCAACTGCTGCAGAAGCTGCTAAACCAACTAAAGCATCAGGCATTGTTTTTCTATCTGATGAGATCAGGCTCAACATCAATTGTGTGTCGGCATGATAATCTTCAGGGAATAACGGACGCATAGCACGATCAACTATACGGCTGATCAATACTTCATAATCCGATAATTTTGCTTCACGTTTAAAGAATCCTCCCGGAAAACGTCCTGTTGACGCGTATTTTTCCTGGTAATCTACTGTTAATGGTAAAAAATCCACACCTTCTTTTGCTTCCCTCGAGCTAACTACTGTAGCTAAGATCATGGTGTCACCTAATTTTACTACTACGGCACCATCAGCTTGTTTAGCTAATTTGCCTGTTTCAAGAGTAATGATACGGCCATCGCCCATATCAAAACTGTGTTGTGTTCCTATTTGCATCTTGTTGTTTTTGTGTCCCGGCGTTTCCGGAACGGTTTATATTTATTTTGTTTGTTCGAAATTTTTACCCCGATAGCTGTCGGGACGGAGTTCGGAGAGTAGTTGGTTCGTTTATTCTGCGAACTACCAACTCTAAACTACCAATTATAAAAAAGGCATCCCGATTTTTTTCGAAATGCCCCCTTTAATAAATTACATCCGCAAAAAATTACTTACGGATATCTAATGTTTTGATGATCGCACGGTAACGAGTCAGATCAGTATGCTTTAAATAATCTAATAAAGCACGGCGCTTACCTACAAGGTTCAATAAAGCACGCTGAGTACCGAAATCTTTTTTATTATTCTTTAAATGCTCGGTTAAATGATCAATACGGTGTGTGAATAAAGCAATTTGCGATTCAGCACTTCCTGTGTTTTTTTCACTTCCACCATGTTTTTTAAACACTTCTTTTTTTACTTCTGACGTCAGATACATATCTTATCTCTTTTATAATTAAATTCGGGAGGCAAATATATGCATAATCCTTGGTATTTTAAAAACTTTTTTATTAGGGGATTTTGTATCTTAGATCACAATTACATTAAACCACTTGCCCTGATAAACAGTTTAAATAATTATAAATCAATAAGTTAATTAATATATTTTAATTTTGATTAAACCTTTAGCAATCATCAACCGTCTTAATAAAAACAAAAAACCAAACCATGAAATCGAAATTAGTTTACGTACTGGCCTTAATAGTATTATCGGGCTCATTAGTATTTACAGGCTGTAAAAAAAGAAAGGCAGCTAAAAATGAAGACGGACAAGCTTCAACAGATAATAGAAGCGCACAAGGTGAATTAGACGCAGGTATCAGTGATGCTAACTCAACTATCCAGGGCGACGGATTATTGAATGGAAAAGGCGCTCCGGCCGAATTAGCAAAAGTTCTGGGCGGGCCTTGCGGTAATTCTTATACTGTAGATACTACAGGAAGATATATGGGTAAGGTTACCTTGAATTACACAGGTATCTCCTGCTGGAACCGTACCCGTACAGGAAAGATCAAACTTACACTTTTAAATTATGCAAGCGGAGTTAGATGGAAACATGCCAACGCTCAATTACAAATTGAATATATCAATTATAAAGTGACAAGGACATCAGACGGAAAAAGCGTTGAGTTGAATGGTACAGCATTTGTAACAAACAATTCAGGTGGTACATGGGTCGACTTGTTCTTTGCGAGCCAGGCAAGTCTGGTGCACAGTGTTAGTGCTTCAGGATTGAATGCGACTTTTGATAACGACGGAACAGCAATCTATAATATCAACCGTAAATTTACCTATACTTATTCAGCCGGTGTTTTCACTGCTGTAGGTGAAGGAACGGGTTCTCATGATGGTATCAATAACCTTGAGAATTGGGGAACTACCAGGAAAGGCGATGATTTTACAAGTGAAGTTCAAACTCCGATCATCTGGAATACTTCTTGTGGCGCTCACGCTCCCCTTCAGGGTAAAGTTCAGATCAAAGTTGACAATAAATCATTTACTTTGAATTGTCTTTTCGGTACCGATTCTAACGGAAATTCGATGACAGTTGGTCCGAATAGCTGTCCATGGGGTTTCAAAGTAGATTGGACCTACAAGAAAAAAACTTACACTAAGATCTTTAATTACAATTAGGAGTTAAACCGGAATAAACCAAAAAGCCCTGAAGCAGAACAAGTACGCTTCAGGGCTTTTTTATTATCTTAGCTTTATAAAATTCCACAATATGAAAAGATCAGTTACAGTTATTTCAGCCTTGTTAATTCTTGTTCTCTTAATTACTAATTGCAGGAAAAAAGAAAAAACTGAAGAGCCTGCTCCGGCTGCTACAACAACCGGATCTGCTTCTGTAACGGAGAACGGACAATCACTTATTGATAATAAGAAGATCATTTTCGAGGCCGATGCTTCAGCAAGTGATATCAACACGACCATCACCAATTACTCCGCCTTGAACGGGAAATTCAATCAGGCTTCATCGATAACTACAGTTTGCGGCATGACTGTAGATACAAATGGCATGCATCTGGGTACCATAAGGCTAGATTATAACGGAACAGTATGTGCCGGAAGAAAAAGAACAGGAAGCATTCAGTTAACTATACAAAATTTCAGTACAGGTATAAAGTGGAAAAATATGGGTGCGGTTGTTAAGGTTGATTATTTGAATTACAAAATGATCAATACAACTACAAGTCAAACTGTAGCGTTGAACGGAACCGCGTATCTGACCAATCAAAGCGGTGGCACTTTTCTGGATCTTTTTCTTGCAACGCAAACAAATCTGGCCCATACCTATACTGCCAATTCATTATTAGTCCAATTAAATGCTCTGAATACCTATACTTACAATGTGAACCGGGAGGTAACTTATACTTATTCTTCCAGTGTATTTACCGCCTCTGTAACATCAAACGTGGCTTTCGGGGGGTATTCAAACCTTGAAAGCTGGGGTTCCACAGGAAGCGACTCTGTGTTCTGTTCGATCACCAATCCGATTGTTTGGAATACCACCTGTGGCGCATGGTCACCCGTTACAGGTAATGTTACAGTAAAAGTAAAGAGTAAATCTTATAACCTGAATGGAACTTTGGGAGTTGATGCAGCGGGAACACCGGTAGTACCTACTCCGAGCACTTGTCCTTATGGCTATAAGATCAATTGGACGATCGGAAGTACTACCTCGAGTGTTGTAGTTGGTTATTTTTAAATTTTTATTATCATAAAAACCCGCCTCTTTTGCTAAATTTGCAGCCATGTTAGCGCACGGGTTACTTACACAACATTTAAAGCAAGCCTTAAAGGATTCTTACGGTATTGATGCCGACGAAAAAGACATCGTTCTGCAAAAAACACGTAAAGAATTTGAAGGTGATTTTACTTTAGTCACTTTTCCATTCATTAAAGCTGCAAAACAAAGCCCGGAGCAAGTTGGAGATACTTTAGGAAAATTTTTACTTGCAGCAAATTCAACTTTCACAAAGTACAATGTGGTAAAAGGGTTTTTGAATATAAGTTTGAGTAATGATTTCTGGTTACAGTTCTTTTCAGGTGCTCAGATTGAAAATTACGGTTACAAAAAGGAAGGTTCGAGCGGGAAAACCATAATGGTTGAGTATTCTTCTCCTAATACAAACAAACCATTGCACCTTGGGCACATCCGTAATATTATTTTAGGATACTCTGTTGCGAACATTTTAAGAACGCAGGGACATAACATTTTAAAAGTAAACCTGGTTAACGACCGCGGCATTCATATTTGTAAAAGTATGTTGGCCTGGCAGAAATTTGGTAATGGGGAAACGCCGCAGAGTTCGGGAATTAAAGGTGATCATTTAGTCGGGAAATATTATGTGGAGTTTGATAAACAATACAAAAAAGAAATTGCTGAATTAGTATCGCAAGGCAAACCGAAAGAAGAAGCTGAAAAGCAAGCCCCATTAATTTTAGAAGCTCAACAAATGCTTCAGAAATGGGAAGCCGGCGATAAAGAAGTAAAAGATCTTTGGAAAAAAATGAACGGTTGGGTATATGATGGTTTTGCAACCACCTACTCTGTCCTTGGTGTTGATTTTGATAAAACATATTACGAAAGCGATACTTATTTACTGGGGAAAGAATTAGTTCAGGAAGGATTAGACAAAAAAGTATTTTATAAAAAAGATAACGGAAGCGTTGCCATTGATCTGAGCGCTGATGGACTGGATGAAAAAATTGTTTTAAGAAGTGATGGTACTTCTGTTTATATCACTCAGGATATAGGTACAGCTATCGAGCGTTTCAAGGAATTCCCGCAGTTAAATCAATTGATCTATACAGTTGGTAACGAACAGGAGTATCATTTTAAGGTACTCTTCCTGATCTTACAGAAATTAGGTTATGCCTGGGCAAAGGAATGTTATCATTTATCATACGGTATGGTTGAGCTTCCTGATGGAAAAATGAAAAGCCGTGAAGGAACTGTTGTGGATGCAGATGAATTATTGGATGAAATGTTCTCGACCGCCGAGCAAACCACTAAGGAATTAGGAAAAGTTGAAGGCTTTGCCAATGACGAATTAAAACACTTGTATAAAACAATTGGTTCAGGCGCATTAAAATATTTCATGCTGAAAGTGGACGCGAAAAAGAAAATGCTTTTCGACCCGAAAGAAAGTATTGATTTTAATGGTAATACCGGGCCGTTCATTCAATACACTTACGCAAGGATACAGTCTGTTTTAGGTAAAGCAGGAGAAACAAAAGCAATTGATCCTAAAGTTGAGTTAAATGAGCTGGAGAGAGAATTAATAAAATTGGTTTACGAATTTCCTTCCGTTTTGGAGGAAAGCGCTAAAACTTATAATCCTTCTCACATTGCAAATTACATTTACGAATTGACAAAAACATTTAACCGTTTTTATCACGATCACAGTATTTTAAAAGAAGAGAACGAAACGATAAAACAATTACGCCTGGCCTTAGCAAAACAATGCGGACAGATAATAAAGAACGGCATGAATCTTTTGGGAATTGAAGTTCCTAACAGAATGTAGTTTACTATTTCGTGTTGAATACAGTTATAACCCGAAACCAACGAATGCTGATAGGAAGCGCAATTTTTATAACTTTGAAGAGAATTAGAAAATGAAACCGTCAATACCCAGAGGCACAAGAGATTTTGGTCCTGCAGAAATGCAGAAACGGAATTATATTTTCTCAATCCTCCGTCGGAATTTTGAATTGTTCGGGTACGAGCCAATTGAAACTCCGACAATGGAGAAAGCCGAAACTTTGCTCGGAAAATATGGAGAGGAAGGCGATAAATTAGTTTTTAGAATTTTGGATTCAGGAAATTTTTGGGATTCAGTTAAAGATACTCCTTTTGAAAATGATTACATCTCAAAAAGAATAAAACAAAAAGAACTAATTAACATTCCTCAATCTGAAATGACTCAAGTTCAAAAAGATGAGTTTAATAGATTATTAGGATATTTTACAGCTACTAATAGAATAAGCGTTCAAATCGCTGGTCATATATCCGAAAAAGCATTGCGTTACGACTTAACAGTTCCATTTGCGCGTTACGTTGTTATGAATCAACATAACCTGGCATTTCCTTTCAAGCGTTACCAGATACAGCCGGTTTGGAGAGCTGACCGTCCGCAAAAAGGACGCTACAGGGAATTTTATCAATGTGATGCGGATATTATCGGCAGTGATTCGTTAATTAATGAATTGGATCTTATTTCATTAATTGATAAATCATTCTCTGAATTAAAAATCCCTGTATTAGTAAAATTCAACAACCGTAAAATATTAAGCGCGATCGCCGAAATTATCGACGCGAAAGATAAGATCGTTGATATCACAATTGCAATAGACAAGTTAGATAAGATCGGGAAAGACGGCGTTGTAAAAGAACTGACTGAAAAAGGAATTGATGCTTCAGCGATTCAAAAACTCACCCCCCTATTTGATTTTAAAGGAAGTAATACCGATAAAGTAAAAACTTTAAAAACTTTTGTTGGGGAGAATACAATTGGTAAAAAAGGAATTGAAGAAATAGAATATTTATTAAACAATTCAAAGGCTGCTCATGCGACAATTGAATTAGATATCACACTTGCCCGCGGATTAAATTATTACACCGGAACCATTTTTGAAGTAAAAGCAAACGCAGGAACTTTCACGCCAAGTATTCTGGGTGGCGGTCGATACGATGACCTTACCGGAATCTTCGGTCTGCCTAACATGAGCGGTGTTGGAATTTCTTTTGGCGTTGATCGCATTTATGATGTGATGGAAGAATTGAACCTTTTTCCTGAAAGTATCAGTAAAACTTCTTCAACAAAATTATTATTCGCGCATTTTGATGAAAGCAACCGCGATCATTGTATCCCACTGGCAAACGAATTAAGAAAAAATAATATTTCCTGTGAAGTGTATCCTGACATTGTAAAAAAGGTAGCGAAGCAATTTGATTACGCTAATAAAAAGAATATTCCTTTTGTGTGTGTAGTTGGAAGTAATGAAATGCAGAACAAACGCTACATGTTAAAAGATATGTCGAAAGGAACGCAGGAAGAAATGAGTTTAGAAGATATAATTAAGAAATTGAAATAATGTCGGACCCCTTCGGGGTCCAATGTTTATAGAAAATATTTTTTTACAAACCTGCGACCCTAAAGGGGTCGAACAGAAGAAAAGCATGAGTACAAACAAATACGATATTATAGTTGTCGGCGGCGGAATTGTTGGATTAGCTACCGCTTACAAACTCTCTTTAAAAGTTCCGAATAAAACAATTCTTGTCCTTGAAAAAGAAAAAGAAGTCGCAGCACATCAAACAGGACATAACTCTGGTGTAATTCACTCCGGAATTTATTACAAGCCCGGATCTTATAAAGCAGTGAAATGTGTTGAAGGAAGACGGGAATTAGTTCAGTTCGTTAAAGAACATAACATCCGGCACGACATTTGCGGAAAAATTATTGTTGCTACACACGAAAGTGAATTAGCACACATGAATAAAGTTTTCAATAATGGCATTGCAAATGATGTTGAAGGCATTGAGATGATTGATGCGAAAAAGATAAAAGAGATAGAACCTTATTGTGAAGGTATCTCCGGGATCTGGGTTCCATGTACCGGAATCATTGATTACACAGATGTTGCCAGAAAATATGTTGAATTGATCCATTCAAAAAATAACGGAAGCAAAGTTTTAACCGGACAAGAAGTAAAATCATTCGATAAAAAAGGAACTATTACTGAGGTAAAAACCCAGAACGCCACTTACGAAGGAAATTTTATTATCACATGCGCGGGATTACAGGCTGACCGCATTGCAAAAAAAGAAGGACAAAAAAGTGAAGCAGAGATCATTGGTTTCCGCGGCGATTATTATGACCTGACTGATAAAGGAAGAAATAAAGTGAAGAATTTAATTTACCCTGTTCCGAATCCTAAATTCCCGTTCTTAGGTGTACATTTTACACGAATGATAAAAGGCGGTGTTGAGTGCGGACCGAATGCAGTTTTTGTTTTCGACCGTGAAGGTTATAGTAAAACTGCTTTCAGTGTAAGAGATACTGCTGCTGCATTTGGATTTAAAGGTACATGGAAGTTTTTTGGTAAGCATTGGAAATTCGGATTGGATGAATACCGCGGGGCATTCAGTAAAACCTATTTCTTAAAACGTTTACGTAAACTCATTCCTACTCTTCAAATGGATGATATAGTTAGTGCACGTTGTGGTATCCGTGCAATGGCGTTAGGACCTGAAGGCGAAATGCTGGATGATTTTAAAATTGAAAAGCATGGTAACGCTATGCACGTGATCAATTCACCGTCGCCGGCTGCAACCGCGTCTTTAGCTTATGGAAACGAAATTGCCCAACAAGCTGTTGATTATTTCAACCTGAAATAAAAAACCCGGATCATTTGTCCGGGTTTTAAAATCTGATTACATTACAACTACCGCGTCAGGATATTTTGCTTTCCAATTTTTTAAGGATTGTTCATTGCGAACCATAATAATGGTCCTTTTATCTATACGCAGCTTAACAAGATATTCTTGTTTGCTGATGTCGATCTTTTTGGCTGAAGCTCTCATTTTCTTTCCTCCTCTATTCTTATTTAAATTCTATATAAAGAACGCAAAAAACGGGCAATTCTTACGGTAGGTAGATGTTATTATCTGTTAAATACGGTAAAACCATGGTAAACAGTAGATTGAATGGCTTTTGCTGTCGATGACTTTTTGTCTTCATTTATAAGTTTCACGCTTTTCTGCCATAAAATTCAGTAAAGCATAAAAAAGCCCCTCCATAGCTGAAGGGGCTGAATATTATTAAAAACCTATTATTCAGAGATCACTAAAGACTTTTGACCTATACCCTCTTTGGCTTTTACACGTATCGAATAAACACCTTTTGAAAGTGTAGATGTAATTACCGAAGATGAATTCTCAGATGAGGCAACAGTTCTGCCAAGCATATCAATCACCTCAATTGAAATTGGTACTTCTTTGTTTTCTAAAAAAACATTAACATGATCTGAAGCCGGATTCGGATACACAATAAAATCTGCACTTGCTGTTGAGTGCTCTTTTATACCAACCGAAAAGGCAGCAAAACTAATACGTATATCCGGAGGGTTAGATGTGCTATAACTTACCTCCAAAATCGGAAGCTTTGTTAAACTACTAAAATATCTGTATTGCCTTTCTACCATAACAGAAGTATTTGTGCCTTGGGTTACACTAAGACTGAAAACTTCAACAACCTGAAGACAATTTGGATGTACAATACTTCCCGGAAGGATTACAGTTCCTGTTCCTGTAGCCGTATAACTAAAAGTACCATTCAATGTAACAGTAGAAGTTGGACTAATTTCAGTACCTGAAAAAGAATCGAAATTTGTACTTGCATAAGCTACCGGCCAGTTATGTCTGATTATTGTATTAGATAATGATCCAACTGTAGGGCCTGAACTTTGGTAGCCTCCCAGATATTCCATAGTCGAAGCGGTTCCTCCCCAGAATTCAGCATCACCCGGTTGCGTGCTTAATGACTGGGATAAAGTAGCTGACGGATAAAAAACTGCTCCGGGAGCTGAAGATGGGGGCATAAAAGTTGTGGTTTCGGTAAATGTGCCTGCAATAAAGGATGAGAAATTCCAAAGTTGCGAAGTGCCTGTGGATTTAGGAACAACTCCTAATGAATCATATTGACGGTGGGTCCAAGAATCACCTGCCACAGGTTCATGCGCTGCCTTTGTTAAAATTAATTGCGCATGCACAGACAACGAAAAAGTTGAAGCAAATAAAATTAAAATGTAAAGTTTTTTCATAAGCATATGTTTTTAATTGGTTAATCAAATGTATAAAAAAACGGAATATCTCCTAATGAAAAAAGCCCCTCTTTTCTGAAGGGCTTTCGTTAAATCTTTAGTATTATTTCTTAATTCTCTCTACGTATGCGCCTGTTCTTGTATCCACTTTAACCCAGTCGCCTTCGTTCAGGAATAAAGGAACCATTACTTCTGTTCCTGAATCGATCTTCGCCGGTTTTAATGTGTTGGTTGCAGTATCACCTTTTACTCCCGGTTCTGCATATGTAATTTGTGCTTCAACAAAAGTCGGTGCTTCAGCTAAGATAACGTTGTCTCCTTCTTCAAACACAACTTTCACTTCCATTCCTTCTTTCAGGAATTTTGCGCCATCCCCGAATAACATCATAGGTACGTGCATTTGCTCGTAATTCTCAGTATCCATAACAACAGCAAATTCTCCTTCAGGATAAATGAACTGCATCATTTTATATTCTACACGTACAATGTCAACCAGTTCGCCACTACGGAAACGGTTCTCCATTTGTTTTCCTGTTTTAAGGTTACGCATTTTTGCCTGGTAAAAAGCACGTAAGTTCCCCGGAGTACGATGTTGGTATTCCATGATCTGCATTAATTCACCGTTAAACCTGATAACTGATCCTACGTTGATGTCGCCTGTGTCTGCCATTTTGTTTTTATTTTAAAATTTAAAGATTCTGTTTTTTGTTTTGCTCAAGATTCGGTCTTTGAATCTTGAATTTTAACTATTTGAATTTTACGCGTCCATCTCATGAACAACTCCCATCGCACTGAATTTTTCTATACGTTGGTTTATGCGTTCTTCAGGACTTAATTTTTTTAATGCATTTAAATGTTTGATGATCTCTTGCTTAACTGTTTCAAAAGTTTCAGTTTGATTGCGGTGCGCGCCTCCAACAGGTTCTTTTATCATACCATCGATCAATCCGTTCTTACTCATGTCATCTGCAGTTAATTTTAAAGCTGCTGCTGCAGTTTCCTTAAAGCTCCAGCTACGCCATAATATCGATGAACATGATTCCGGAGAAATTACAGAATACCATGTATTCTCCAACATTAACACTTTATCGCCAATGCCGATTCCTAGCGCTCCTCCACTTGCTCCTTCTCCAATGATCACACAGATAACAGGAACCTTTAATTGCACCATCTCTAATAAATTTCTCGCGATCGCTTCACCTTGTCCACGCTCTTCCGCTTCTAATCCGGGATAAGCACCCGGTGTATCAATGAAAGTCACAATTGGTTTATTGAATTTCTCTGCAAGTTTCATTAAGCGTAATGCTTTACGGTAACCTTCAGGGTTTGCCATTCCGAAACGGCGGATCTGGCGCATTTTTGTGTTGATACCTTTTTGCTGACCAATGAACATAACGGTCTGCCCGTCTACGTCACCAAAACCTCCAACCATAGCTTTATCGTCACCTACAGTGCGGTCGCCATGCAATTCCATGAATGTTTTGTTAGATACGTGATCAATATAAGCAAGTGTATAAGGTCTGTCTGGATGACGTGATACCTGAACACGCTGCCATGGAGTTAAGTTACTATATAATTCAACGATCTTCTCCTGTATTTTTCCTTCTAATTCTTTAATAGATTTAGATAGATCGACTTTACTTTTTGTAGCCATCTCGCGGAGCTTTTCGAGCTCTTTCTCCATCTCCTCAACCGGCTTTTCAAAATCAAGATATGTCATGCGTTCTTAGTAAAATTAGCCTGCAAATATAAGCAAAAATAAATCAATGTAAATATTTGAAAATCAATAATTTAAACTTAAAATAATTTATTATTAAATTAGATTAAACTTTGATACTATTAAAGGGTCTGACTATTAAATCTATAACATGAGAATATTTATTTTAACCATTTGCTTTATTTTTCTCTTTATTAGTCACACAGGTGTATCGCAATGCCTGGTTCCGGTAAACTTTGTAAAGCAGAAAGATCTGCCGATGCCGTTTCCTACTATTCAGGCTAACATGACAGCCCACCGGGATACTACCCCCTCCAAACCCTATATGTACATCAGTGCAAAAGGAGGCGGTTTGATCGTTTATAATATTTCAAGTATTACAACGCCAACACAAGTAACTATAATTCCAATCTCATCTTTCGGAAATTTACACGTAATGAATACAACACAAGCAGGAAATTATTTATATGTTGCTTTAGGCGATCATTTTAATGCTACATCACAAAAATCAGGAATGGCAATTGTAAATATCACAAATCCTGCAAGCCCTACTGTTACTTCTACTTATTCTTATACGGCTAATAGCGGTGCGGGGCACGTATGTGTTGAAGGAAACTACGCTTATCTTTCAGCGATGTTAAACGGGATCATAGTTCTTGATATAACAAATAAATCAAACATAATTTTTGTTTCTGTTTTCAAGCCTAGCGTAGATTTTCCTAAGCCAAGTCCGAACTCAAGTGAGCTGGCAAAAATTAATGTTCGCCAGGTTGTGGCAAAAAACAATGTGCTTTATGTTTCTTACGATGCAGGTGGTATCCGTATTGTGAACGCTACAAATAAATCTGCTTTAGTTGAGACCGGACAATATTCAAATCCTGCACTACTAACTCGTCCGCGTGCATATAACAACTTAGTGTTACATGATACCTTGGTTTATTCAGCTTGTGATTATGCAGGAATGGAAGTCTTAAATGTAAAAGACACTTCTAACATCACGCAAACAGGTTGGTGGAACCCTTGGAACGCGCATTTACCTTCTAATACCTGGTTCAATAGCCCGGGTCATACTAACGAAATCGAGTTTGATCCGCTGTGTAAAATGTTGTTTATGACTGCCGGCCGAAGCGATGTAATGGCGGTTAGTGTTGCAAATCCTGCAATGCCCGATTCTTGCGCAAGATTTGGTTCGAATGCAGACAGTTTAGGGACATGGGGACTCGGGCGGTATCAAAATCAATTGTACGTCGGTTATATTTTTGCAGGCGTTCCCTTCTATGCTAATTGGGGAGGAACGAAAATTCTGACCTATAACAATACTTGCTTTACAGGAATTAGCGAATACAAAACAGAAGATAGTTTTACAGTATTTCCGAACCCCGCATCACAGGAATTATTTGTGAATGCAGAGAATGAAAAAGGATTCATTGAACTTAATACTACAATTGGTCAGACTGTTTTGCAACAATCAATTTCAAAAGGAAAAAATAAAATAAATATTGAATCACTGCCAACAGGTTCGTACTTCTACAAAATAAGATCTGTTGAAGGCAACTTAATTAAAAAAGGAAAATTAATTGTAACGGATTAATTAGAGAACAAAAAGTGATTTGTTTCTAAAAGCTGATTTTTAACAGCGAACATAACTATACCGGCCGTGTTATTCACATCCAGTTTATTCATGATATTCTTACGGTGAGTATTTACAGTGTGTGTGCTTAAATTTAATTTATCGGCAATTTGTTTGTTAGATAAACCTTCAGCAATGTATTTAATGATCTCTATCTCACGTTCAGTAACATTAAAGCCTTCGCAGGAATAAGTTCTGATCATCGCTTTGCTTTCTGTGATCTCAGATGCTGAAGTTAAAACAGAAGAAACTTTTCCGCATAAAAAACGTTCGTTATTCAAAGTAGCAACAATGGCTTCAATGATCTCTTCCCTGTCACACTCTTTCAATAAATAACTGTTCACGCCTGAATTAAGCGCGCTGTTCATTTCATTTTTACTTAATGCTTCAGTAATAGCCAAAACTTTAAGGCTTTTATTTTTACGGCTTAATGACCTAAGATCAGAAGAAGTAAAATTGAAAGAATAAAAATCAAGGATCAAAATGTCCGGACAAAGTGAACAGATCTTTTTATTAAGATCATCAAGATCTGTAATAACAGATGGTAACAACTCGAAGCCTTTCAGACTGCTGATCAGTAATTCAGCGCCTACACGGCTAAGGTAATTTTTATCGGCTATCAGGACTTTTGTCAAAATTTCTTATTTAGACTTATTTTAAACAAAAATATAGAAGAATTCGGTATCTGCAAACTAAATTTTGACTTTTTTACCTTCAGTTGCCAACAAAACATCCTTGAAAAAAGAGCCGGCTTCCAATAAGAAAGGCTCGAGATCAGGGTACCTGGCCGAATAATGGCCCAATAAGAGCTGCTTAACCTTTCCGGCCTTAGCGATCTTAGCAGCTTGTTCGGCGGTAGAATGGTAGGTTTCCTTTGCACGGCCGGCTTTATCATTAAGGAAGGTGCTTTCGTGATATAACAGATCCACTCCTTTAATATATTTTAAAATATCTTCATCATAGATAGTATCGCTGCAATATGCAAAACTTCTGGGCGGTTCCGGATCAATTGTAACCTCTTTGTTCTTTATTTTTTTTCCGTCCTCATTGATCACATCTAATCCGTGACGTAAATTGTTTATTTCTGCCGTAGAGATCTTGTTCTTGTCTAATTCGTCTTTATCAATTTTCCGGAGCAATGGTTTTTCTTTGAACAGAAAGCCTGTGCAAAAGATGCGGTGCTTCATCGGAAAAGAAAATACCTGCACCTTTTCATCTTCGAACAACAAATTCAATCCATCGTTTTTAGTGAAATGCCATTTTATCTCGTAGTTAAGTCTTGTATCAGAAACCGTATTTATCAGATCAATTATTCCTTTTAATTCTTTAGGGCAATAAAGTGTCAAAGGCTGTTTCCTTCCTAACAAATGCATGCTTGATAAAAATCCGGGCAATCCTAAAAAATGATCGCCATGCAGATGTGAAATAAAGATATGATCGATCTTCTGGAATTTTGTTTTGTATTTTCTTAATTGAATTTGTGTTGATTCCCCGCAGTCAATTAAAAAAAAACGCTCAGCCACATTTAGTAACTGAGCGGAAGGATTTCTTTTAGTTGTAGGTGCGGCAGAACTGCTCCCTAATATTAGTAGATCGAAGGACTGTCGCTGCATTAATTGTTGTACAAGATCATTCGTTTGGTTTCAGAATAATTTTTGTATTTGATAGTATAAAAATACATACCGTTGCTTAAGTTCTTAGCATTGAAAACATGTTCGTTATCCCCTAACCTTGCTTCTATATCGGTTGAATACATCAATTTTCCTAACATATTATGTACTTCCAGTTTTGCGGTACCCTCTTCGGCCAGGAAGAAACGTATAGTTGTTGAATTACTGAATGGATTCGGCACATTCTCAAGATTGTAAATGTTTTTTCCGATCTCTTTCATACCAACAGATGGGAATATGGTGATCTTATAATAATTCAGGTAATTTGTCGAGATGTTCGTCCCTCCGTTCACATTTGGTGTTGGTGAACAGTTCCCGAACGGCTGAACCGTAGCATAAGCATCAACTTTCAAATGTAAAGTATACGTGCCCGGTGCAGTTGGTGTTCCGTAAATTGATGCGCAGTTGTTTGCATTCCCCGGAAATTTTAAAGACGGTGCAGCGTTAATTGTACCATTTGCAACAATAGGGGTTGATGAACCGAAATTCAATCCCGGAGGTAAACCATAATTAACTGTTCCGGTTGGATTACTTAAAACGAAACGATTGAAACAAAATTTAATACTTCCCGAAACGGTATCTAAAGGTACTTTTACGGTAATATTTTGCACATAAGGAACTCCGACTGTTCCGGAAATAAAATTAGTTGCGCTGTCAGGAGAAATCCCAACGCTGTTAGACGCTACAAAAACAGGATCAAGAGAACAGGTTGGAACAGCTTGTGCATTTGAATTAAAAGCAAATGCAACTATTAGTATTAATGATAAGTAGATTTTCTTCATGCTTTTTATTTTTATTAAAAATACGAAAAATGCCTCTTAAAACAGCCTTAATTCCAACATTTTATCAGCACTAAATATTTAGTTTAATCAGCTTTTCTAATTTTTTGGGAAAGAGCTAGTTAGTTATGAGTTTAAGCGCAGGTAACCTATTCTGCTAATCGATCAGTTCAACTGAACGCTTAATGAAATTTGTCAGTTGTTCACCTTTTAATAAGCCCTGAGATAATAAGGCCAAATCACTCGCCTGTTTAGCTAATGTCTGTTTTTTGTCAGGATCAGCCTCATTAACGAGCCTTGTTATCAAAGGATGATTTGAATTAACAACCAGGTTATACATCTCGGGTAAATTACCATAGAAATTCATTCCGCCGCCGCCTAACGCATTCATATCTTTCATCCGGCGCATGAATTCCGGACGGGTAATTAACATCGGTGCGTCTTTCTCACTTAAACTTTCAAACACCACCATAAATTGTTCTTTCGGAACTACTCCTTCAATTACAGGTTGCAGTTGCTTTATTTCGTCTTCACTCAATTTACTTGGCTGCGTTTCTTCTTTCTTGATCAACTTATCTACCGTATCAGAATCTACGCGGACAAAAGCAATGTCTTTTAATTTTGTTTCGAGTTGATTAATGTAATGAGAGTCGATCATTGTTTCCATTAAGATCACATCATATCCCCTGTTCTTTGCTGCATCAATGTATGCATGTTGTTCGGAAACATTTGTTGTGTAGAGATAAATTATTTTTTTCTCGGTATCAGTTTGATTGCCTTTTACATGGTTCTCATATTCTTCGAACGTGAAGTATTTACCATCCGTATTTTTGAATAAAGCAAACTTTTGCGCTTTCTCAAAGAATTTCTCATCGCTAAGCATTCCGTACTGAACAAACACTTTTATATCATCCCACTTCTTTTCAAAATCAGCACGGTCTTTTTTAAATAACTCTTCTAATTTATCGGCCACTTTTTTAGTGATATGTGACGAGATCTTTTTTACATTACCATCAGCCTGCAAATAACTACGGCTCACATTTAATGGTATATCCGGACTATCAATTACGCCCCTCAAAAGTGTTAAGAAATCAGGAACGATATTCTCAACATTATCAGTAACAAAAACCTGGTTGCTGTACAACTGGATCCTGTCCTTCGGCATTTCCAGTTTATTGGAAAGTTTCGGAAAATATAAAATACCTGTTAAGTTGAAAGGATAATCAACATTCAAATGGATGTGGAACAAAGGTTCTTCGAATTGCATCGGATACAACTCATGATAGAAACTTTTATAATCTTCATCTTTCAGGTCAGCCGGTTTTTTAGTCCAGGCCGGATTTGTATTATTGATGATGTTATCAACTTCAATTTCTGTTTTCTTATCGTTGCCTTTATCATCTTTTTCTCCCGTAGTAACGAATTCTTTTTTTGTGCCAAATTTTATTTCAACCGGTAAGAACTTGCAATATTTTTTCAGGAGGGCGCTGATCTTATTATCTTCCAAATATTCTAAACAATCATCTGCGATATGTAAAACAATGTCAGTTCCTCTTTCTTTTTTAGCATCCGTTTCTTCCATTTGGTATTCAGGGCTTCCGTCACATTCCCATCTCACAGCTTTCGAATTTTCTTTATAAGATAAACTGAAGATCTCAACTTTTTTTGCCACCATGAATGCCGAATAGAATCCTAATCCAAAATGACCGATCACTACATTCTTATCTACTTTATCCTTATATTTATTTACAAACTCTTCAGCACCGCTGAATGCGATCTGAGTAATGTATTTTTCAATTTCTTCAGCTGTCATACCAATTCCATTATCTTTTATTGTAATGGTCCTGGCATTTTTACCAACTATAACTTCTACTCTCAGCTTACCGGCCTCACCGTTATATTCGCCCATAGAAGCTAATGCTTTTAGTTTCTGGGAGGCGTCAACAGCATTACTAACCAATTCGCGTAAAAAGATCTCATTATCGCTGTAAAGGAATTTCTTGATTATCGGAAAGATGTTCTCGGTTTGGACTTTAATTGTTCCCATAGTAATTTTTTGTTTGTGTGAAGAGTTAAATCAAAAGACATGCCAGCATTATAAAAAATGTCAAAATGGCATTCATAAATAAACAGGGTATTAGAATTTAGATCTTAAACGGGTTTTACCACGTTTTTGTTTGATGATATAACCGACAGTGATCTGAAGGCTCATATAAGCATCTTTTTGTTTTGAGTCGCCTCTCATTTGAGGTTCTCTGGTCAGGTCAGATGGATTGAATCCTGTGGTTTGACCGGGAATAGCTCCTAAGCTTGGGTCAGCAAAATAAGCAGCTTGTGGCCCATAATTCTGGGCGATCAAATTCTTATCATAATAATTTCCGCTTACATCATCAATGTAATCTGTAAATGTTTTTCTGAAATTAAGTTCCAAACCAACACACACTTTACGGTTAAAATAAATACGGTAAGCTGCTCCCATCGGGATACAAACAGAATAATTCTTGTATGGCGCAGGGCCTCCTTCTAAACCTTGTCCTTCTGTTCTGTATTGTTTTAATTTTACCCAATTACCTTTAGCATCTCTCGATTTCGGATTGAAATAGAACCCGCCGATACCAACGAAAACTGTGAAATCCCATGAACGGTTCTTCATACGACGGCTTAGTGTACGTTTGATACCATAACGGTGACCAACACGGTTCGCCATATAAACAAATTCAAGACGGCCTGACAATTCGAAAATATTTGATTTAAAGTTGATGTTACGGTTTCTGCGGAAATCCTCTTTCGTTAATTTATCATCACCTCTTACAATTAAGTAATTGAATTGGGTACTAATGTTAAACCACTTTGCTATTTTATAACGGTAACCAAGTTGGAAGGCAGTTCTCGTTTCGGTAAATTCAAGATCCACCGGACTGTAATCGGTACCGATCTTATCCAATCCACCGAGGTCTCCTAAGAAGTTAGCAGCACCTACACTACCGTAAACTTCCTTACGGTATTTTTTCCATTCGTTAGGGCGAATGAAGTTTTGTGACACAGCACTGAGGACCGTGAAAAAACAAAGTATTGCTAAGAGCCTTTTAATCATTTAATTAAGTTGCGAATATAGGAATAATATAAATTTAGTCAAAATTTGCTCTTTAACTCTTATTAACATTTAGTGAAACTAGTGATTTTAAGGGTGAAACTACCTTTTTAGCTAGTTTACCATATTTCAACTCTTTGTTCAGGTTTACGGTACATAGGATCACCTTCTTTGATCTTGAAAGCCTCATAGAATTCAGGCATATTGGTTAAAGGCGCAAACCCCCTGAATTTACCGGGAGCATGAGGATCGGTAGCCAATAATTGTTTCTCAGCCGCCTCACGCGCCAAAGTCTTCCAACCTTGTGCCCATGCCATGAAAAAGCGTTGTTCGCCGGTAAAACCTGCCATAACGGGTGATTTAGCCCCGTTTAAAGATTTCTTGTAGGCGTAATAAGCCATCGTTAAACCTCCAAGATCAGCAATATTCTCCCCTTGCGTTAATTCACCATTCACATGCAAAGTGTCGATAGCTACAAAAGAGTTGAACTGATCGATGATCAATTTTTTCTTCGCTTTGAAATTTTTATAATCTGCTTCAGTCCACCACATTTTTAAATTCCCTTCAGAATCGAATTGCGAACCCTGGTCATCAAAACCGTGCGTTAATTCATGACCAATGATAGACCCCATCACACCATAGTTGAAAGCGTCATCGGCGTTAAAATCAAAGAACGGAACTTGCATGATTCCGGCAGGAAACGCAATTTCGTTTGTTGTAGGGTTGTAATATGCATTTACTGTCGGAGGCGTCATTCCCCACTCCATTTTATCAACCGGCTTACCAAGTTTATTGATCTTTCTCTTACATTCAAAGTCAGAACTTGCCATTACATTGTTCCAGTAATTATCAGTTTTAATAGTTAATGCTGAGTAATCTTTCCATGTGTCCGGGAATCCGAATTTCCTGATCAGTTTATCTAATTTTAAATTCGCTTGTTTCTTAGTTGATTCATCCATCCATGTACGGGATGCAATTCTTTCGCGGTAAGAAGCTACTAAATTGTCAACCATCTTCTTCACTTTTTCCTTCGCGTCTTTATTGAAATAAGATTCAACGTATAATTTTCCTAAAATCTCGCCTGTACTCCTGTTCACGTCATTCTGAGCCCTTTTCCAACGTGGCTTCATTTGCTTTGCACCGCTCAATGTTTTTCCAAAGAAATTAAAATTCTCAGCTACATAATTCGAAGATAAATAAGGAGCGGCATCATGCACCAATTTCCATTTCAGGTATATTTTCCAGTCGCTGATCGTGTAGCTCTTAATTAAATTATTCAACTCGTTGTAGTAATCAACATGGGCTACGATCAATGTGTCCGGTAACTTTGTGCCTAATGAAGTAAAATACAAATTCCAATTGAGATTCGGAAAACTTTTTGCAAGGTCAGCTTTCGAATACGGATTGTATTGTTTCTGAACGTCACGCTGAGCTTCTGAATTCATTGCCTTTGAAGCTAAAGCCTTTTCCATCTCAAATATTTTCTTTGCGTTTGCTTCAGCAGATTCAGGATAGAAGGCAAGTGATAACATATTTTTAATATGGCCTTCATATGCGGTTCGCACAGCTTCAAACTGCGGTAAATAATAATAATCACGGTCAGGTAACGAATAACCGGTTTGTCCGAGATAAACCAAATAACGGTTACTGTTTTTCAGGTCCACTTCAACATCAAAGCCAACAAACGTGCTAATTCCTTTGTTTCTGAAATCTGCGATCAACTTGATGAGATCGTCATTTGTTTTTAAAGCATCGATCCTGGCAATTTGAGGCTTAATTGGTGCTAATCCTAATTTCTCTGCTTTCACAGAATCCATCGCTGTCAAATAAAAATCACGTAATTTCTGAACATCACTTCCCGGCTTTGCAGTTTTATTTGCTGAAACTGCATTTAAAATAGTTTTAATGTTAGCAAGATTCCTTTCGTTGATCTCATTGAAACTTCCCCAGCGCGAATCACTATCCGGGATCTTGGTATTCTTTAACCATTTCCCGTTACAGAATTTATAGAAATCAGTTTGTGGTGTATACGATGAATCGATGTACGATAATTGAACACCAATGGTCTGAGACATTAAATTCATTCCAAGACCGATCATTAGTGCAGTTACAAATTTTACTTTCATAATTTTCTTTTTATCCAAAAAAAAGCATCCGCCATTGGCGGATGCTATATTAATTTATTAATTACTTCACTTGTTCTTTGAAGAGGATCTTCATCTCTACCCTTCTGTTCTTCTGACGTCCTTTAGGATTATCATTAGAATCAATTGGCATTGTCTGACCGAACCACTCCGTTATGATCGCATCGGCTTTTGCGCCTTTCTTCACTAAATATCTCTTCACAGCATTAGCACGTTTCTCAGATAACTCCATATTCTTATCAGCGTTACCCTGGTTATCTGTGTGACCTGACAATTTCAATGTCCAGTCTTTTTCATGTTGTTTCAATAATTTCGCTAACTCATTTAAAGATGGTAATGATTTAGAAACAATTATATCCTTGCCTGTTTGGAACTCAAGCGATTTAAATGCACGCTCGATGATCTTCATCTCAGCCGCTTTAATTGGCGGAGGCGGAGGACAACCCTGGTATTCTTTCACACCCGGAGTTGTAGGACACTTATCATCTTTGTCAATTAAACCGTCTTTATCAGTATCCGGCCATGGACAACCTTTGTTCTCCACAGGACCCGGTACATCAGGACAAGCATCGTCCTTATCAAGAACAGTATCACCGTCACGGTCAGGACACCCTTTGTATTCTTTCGGACCAGGGATATCAGGACACACGTCTTTTTGATCAGGCGTACCGTCACCGTCTTTATCAGGACATCCGTTGAAGTCAGGGATACCTGGCGTATCAGGACAAGAGTCTTGCTTGTCGATGATCTTATCACCGTCACGGTCAGGACAACCTTTGAATTCTAATAAACCTTTATCATCCGGACAATCATCTTCACCATCTGTGATTCCATCACCATCACGGTCAGGACAACCTTGTAATTCTTTCAAGCCTGGTGTATCAGGACATTTGTCTTCGCTATCCTGTACATGGTCACCATCGCGGTCAGGACAACCCATAAATTCCCAAACACCGGGAACTGTTTTACACTTATCTTTTTTATCAGACACTTTATCTTTATCTCTATCACGAGGACCATGATAAGGAACAGGAATTTTCAGCATTGCATAAAGGTCTGCGCCAAAAATATCTTTTGAAGTAGAAATGTATGTTGCTAAACGGTTAGTTCCTAAAATCAGTGGTCCTATACGTACTGAAGCTCCAACACTGATCGGCTGATTACTTTTTGCATAGAATGTATTATAAGAGATTGGAATTGCAACACCAAACCAACGGTGATCCCAACGTGGTGTTAAACTAATATTGGTCCAATCGTGTACTTTCGCTTCCTTGTTCTTATACTTAAATGCAAAAGTAGGGGTCAGATTAACATAGAAATCTTTCCAAATGTTATAATCGATCTGGAAACTTAATTGTGTAGGCAAATACATTTTGTATGAGCCTGACTCGTTTTTATAAGTCGTTAATGAATCTAATACACGGTCGAAGTTATAAACCTGGTAATCCTGCCACCTGATCGTATCACCATTTACAACATCATAATTTTCATTATCCAGTAACTTTCTGAAACGTACAGAATCAAGATCCATCGTTACGTTGTTACTGTATTTTCCTTTACCGTATTTAATGTAACCAAGGTCAGTAAGTGATGCGCCAACTTTTAATTTGTATTTGTTTTTATCTTTTCTCCATAATCCAGTTTCGCCATCCATCTCGTATTGGAAATCTTTATACTTCGGACGGAATTCATAAACAACACCTAGGTCAAGTCCCCAGCCCGGTAATGAAGCAGCCTTAGGATATCCACCTCCAAAAGTTGAATTTAAAGTAGGATCGTCAACCACCGGGTTATTCTTCTTGTATTCTCCATCGAGACCCGATAATTCAAGGTTTTCAGAGTGGCCATAATTGATATCAGTATGGAAGATCCCCATAATTGTATCGTTATTGAATTTGTATGTCAGGTCTTTGATATTGAAATAAGCAGAAGCAAGTCCTTGCAAATATTTTACGGTAGCTCCGGCTTTAAAATAATGCTCGTCCTTATCACGGAAAACGTGACCGTAAGTTAAACCGTATTCTAACCACGATTGGATATTCGCGCTGAAATGTTCAACATTGAATTGTTTTCCTAAAAGGTCTTTAATAAAAGCTACAGAACTATTATTAGGGTCGAATGCTTTTGTGCTTCCGTTACGGCCTACGTCGTAATAGATCAAACGTGCCAATTCTTCAGTAACACCATCCACATTAAAATATGTGCGGCTTGCAGTTGAAATACCGATGGCATTCTTACGGTTAAGATTAATTAAAAAAGAAGGTCCGTCGATCCTTAATTTCAAAAACACGGATTTATCTTTTCCATTGGAAACTTCAGTTAAATAACGGTTATTGAAACCCGGATCAGAAAATGCCGGGAAATATAATTTAGGAGTGTATGTTGAATCATCGGCATGCTTTCTGTCTTCTCTTCCGTCTTTTATCAGTTTACCGGAATGAGCAAGGGCAGAACGTTTCAATCCAATGTAATTATTGCCTGCTGCAAAGTTGAGACCGAATAAGGTCATATCAAATTTCATTCGGCTTTCTACTACGTTAGCAGGGTTTACCTGGACCCCGGTAATTCCGTTATAGTTACTACTTGAATAACCTAAATAATCCTGCGACCAAGAGGTTAAGAATGAACCGACTAATAAGGCTGAGAGTAAGGCTTTTTTCATGTTAAAATGTAAAAACTCAAATATAAACAAATTTGTGAGAACGAAGCATTTAAATAGCAGGATATTTGTTTAAATTTGCCCCCTATTTTGGAACCCAATTATGCTCGAAAAACTTGAAGAAATAAAGCGCCGTTATCAGGATGTTGAATTGAAATTATCTGACCCTACGGTGATAGCGGACATGAGACAGTTCAAGAAACTGAATATCGAATATAAAGAGCTTCAGGCAGTTGTGGAAGTTTATAATGAGTATAAAAAGGTGATCGATAACATCAACCAGGCAAAGGAAGTTTTGGCTAATGAAAAAGATAAGGACTTTCTTGAAATGGCTAAAGCTGAATTGGAAGAGAACCGTTTGAAGGAGGAGAAATTAGCCGAAGAAGTAAGACTTCTTTTGATCCCGAAAGACCCTGAGGATAATAAGAATTGCGTTATGGAATTGCGTGCCGGAACCGGTGGCGACGAAGCCTCTATTTTTGCCGGAAACCTTTTTGAAATGTACAAACGTTATTGCGACAAAAAAGGATTCCAGGTAGAAGTTGTGGATATCAGTGAAGGGACGATGGGCGGATTTAAAGAGGTTGTTTTTAACGTGAAAGGCCCGGGCGCTTATGGCATTTTAAAATTTGAAAGCGGTGTTCACCGGGTTCAACGCGTTCCTGCAACTGAACAGCAAGGCCGTGTGCATACTTCTGCCGCTACTGTTGTTGTTTTGCCTGAGGCAGAAGAATTGGATGTTGAATTAAAAGATTCAGATATAGAAATTGCAACTGCACGAAGCGGCGGTGCGGGCGGACAGAACGTAAATAAAGTTGAAAGTAAAGTGATCTTAACACACAAACCAAGCGGTATAGTTGTTACCTGCCAAACTGAACGTAATCAGTTAGGTAATCGTGAAAAAGCGATGCAGATGTTACGTTCTAAACTTTACGATATCGAATATCAGAAACGGATGACCGAAACTACCAAGAAAAGAAAAACAATGGTAAGTACAGGTGACAGAAGCGCGAAGATCAGGACGTATAATTATCCTCAGAACAGGATCACGGATCATAGAATAAATCTCACATTATACAATTTAACTGAATTTACTAATGGTGATATCCAGGAAATGATAGATGCTTTACAATTCGCGGAAAATGCAGAACGCTTAAAAGAAGGCGGTTTAAGTTAATGAAAGAATTAATTGAAAAGGTTGAGAAAGTACTCACCCAAATGGGAATTCCGGCTGCAGAAGCGCGTGCGGAAAAAGAGGGTCAATGGAATATTGCAAAGAGTGAAGATGTTCAACTGATGTTAGATGTTTGGGAAGAACATGAACATCTTTTCTTCCAGGTGATGAGTTATGTTTGCGATGTTGTGGACGATAAAAATGCTGATTTCTACAGGTTATTATTAGAAGAGAATCACGGCTTTTCTGAAGCAGCCTTCACTATTTTAGAGGACAAAGTATTTTTAAAATACACCGCAGAAGCAGATGAAATAAGTGAAGACCGTATTTTTAAGGGCATTACCAGAATTGCTTATTACAACGAACTGTTCCAGGAAAAATTGAATTAAAAGTTAGCGGTTATAAGGTTATTAAGTTATAGGTTAGTAGTAAATTAATAACTGATAACCTATAACTCAACCAATAACGAATAACTGATAACCAATAACCTTTTTTAAAATGAAAATTTTAGTGGTTTGTCTCGGTAACATTTGCCGCTCTCCTCTCGCTGAAGGCATATTGCTCCATATGGCGGAGAAGAAAAAACTTGATATCGTTATAGATTCAGCCGGAACCTCCGATTATCATATCGACGAAGCGCCAGACGCCAGAACCATTGCCAATGCTAAAAAACACAATATTGATCTTACACCTTTACGTGCGCGACAATTTAAAGTAGAAGATTTTGATGAATTTGATAAGGTCTACGTGATGGATAAAAGTAATTTACAGAATGTTTTGAAATTGGCCCGAAATGAAAAAGATAAACAAAAAGTAGATCTCTTCTTAAACATCTCCCATCCGAATGGCAACATGGAAGTTCCTGATCCGTATTTTGGCGGTGAGGCGGGTTTCGAAAATGTGTTCCGGTTAGTATGGAATGCGAGCGAGAAATTAACCGATCAGTTCTAGTAGCCGTATTTCTCTTTCCAGCGCTGTTTTAAAAAAGCCCGCATTTCATTTTCACGCGCGTTGTTATTGGGATTGTAAAATAATTTTCCTGAAAGTTGCTGAGGCAAAAATTCAAGATCGATAAAATTATTTTCGTGTGCGTGGGCATATTTGTAATCTTTACCGTAATCCAGGTTTTTCATCAATTTGGTTGGAGCATTTCTTAAATGAAGAGGTACCGGAAGATCTCCGGTTTGTCTCACTGTTTCCATCGCGTCTCCGATTGCCATATAAGCTGCGTTACTTTTTGCAGAGCATGCTAAATAGGTTGCGGTTTGCGAAAGAACAATTCTTCCTTCGGGCATCCCGATCACATTCACAGCCTGGAAACAATTATTTGCTATTACTAACGCCGTTGGATTTGCATTCCCGATATCCTCACTGGCAAGGATCACCATTCGCCTGGCAATAAACAACGGATCTTCCCCACCTTCTAACATTCTTGCTAACCAATAAACCGCTGCATTCGGATCAGAGCCCCGCATCGATTTAATAAAAGCAGAAATGATATCATAATGTTGTTCTCCATTCTTATCGTACAAGGCCAAATTATTCTGAATGCACTTCAGAACAAATTCATTGGTGATCTCAACTTCATTTCCGTTAACTGAGTTCACAACGATCTCTAAAGCATTCAATAACTTTCTTGCATCTCCACCCGAAACACGGAACAAAGCTTCAGTTTCAGTTAATTTTATTTTCTTACGTTTTAAGATCTCATCTTTTTCGATCGCACCTTTCACTATATCCAGCAAATGATGCTCTTCCAGATGTTTCAAAACAAAGATCTGGCACCTTGATAAAAGAGCGGGAATAACTTCGAAACTTGGATTTTCTGTCGTTGCTCCTATCAATGTCACAATTCCTTTTTCAACCGCACCGAGTAAAGAATCCTGCTGCGATTTACTGAACCTGTGGATCTCATCAATGAAAAGAACCGGTTTGTCTTGCGAAAAAAAATTATTCTGCGATGCTTTTTCAATTACTTCCCTTACATCTTTCACGCCTGAATTGATCGCGCTTAAAGCGTAAAAAGGACGCTTCAAAGTTTGAGAGATTATTAAAGCTAAAGTAGTTTTACCAACACCAGGGGGTCCCCATAAGATCAGAGACGGCAGAAGGTTTTGAGTGATAGCATTGCGCAAAGCAGTTCCTTCGCCAATGATATGCTCCTGTCCCGTATAACTGTTCAGATCTTTCGGCCTTACCCTCTCGGCTAATGGTTGCATGTTAGCTTTTTTAACTTTTAATTTGTAGGTAAAAGTATTACATTTACCCATATATAAGTTACAATTATGTCAACAAAAAACGCACTTAAATTCTTAGCCGCAGCAGCCATACTTGTTCTGTTCGTGAATGCTGCTTTAAAAGATAAAGATCCTTTAGGGAAAAGAAAATACGATATCGTTATCATTGAACAAAAAGAGGGCGTTAATGCTAAGAAAGGCGCGACTGATGAACTTGAATTTAAAGATGGCAAGATGTTCAGTACCTATTTGTTCGATAAATTCGAGTACAAGTGGATGAAATATAAAGTGATCAAAGATTCAGCCTATATTGATGAAACTGAAACCGAGATCTCTTATTTTGAAGTTGAATCGAGTTATACTGATGATAAAGACCAAACTTTCATCTTTACCTGCAAAATTGATAACTTTGATATTGACGGTGAAATGAAGATCACAAAAAATGATAAATTGAAGAAGATGTTCGTTTTCAATGGCAAGGAAAAGTACTCTAAACCTAAAAAGAAAAAGGAAGATAAAGATCCTTATGGCCCAAAGTGATTGTAAGGAAAAGGGATACTGTTCGTCTAACTATAAAAGCGATACAGTATGACCCTAAATCTTAAATATTCAGTAGCTGTAACATTGTTTACAGCTATTTTTTTTACGGCATGCGCCCAAAAGCCGGCCCCAAAACAAAGTGCAATTATGGATAATACAACAAATTCAGGAACCCTGGACACTGCTACATTCGGAGCAGGATGTTTCTGGTGCGTGGAAGCCGTTTTCCAGCAATTAGACGGCGTAGTTAAAGTACAATCAGGCTATTCGGGAGGACATGTAAAAAATCCGTCTTACCGTGAGGTTTGTAACGGAACAACCGGGCATGCTGAAGTTTGCCAGATCACCTATGATAAAAGCAAAGTAGGGTTTAAAGACCTTTTAGAAGTGTTTTGGAAAACTCACGATCCAACTACTTTAAATCAGCAGGGAAATGACCATGGAACACAATACCGTTCGGCTATTTTCTATCACAATGATGAACAAAAACAACTGGCTGAAAAATATAAAGCAGAATTAAATAAATCTGGTGCATGGGAAAATCCGGTTGTTACTGAGATCGCGCCGTACTCTGCTTTTTATGTTGCAGAAGATTATCATCAGAATTATTTCAACCAGAATGGCAGCGAACCTTATTGCCGCTTTGTGATACAGCCTAAGGTTGAGAAATTTCAAAAGGTGTTTAAAGATAAAATGAAACATTAACGGTCATGCTGAACTTGTTTCAGCATCTTAAAGATTCCGAAACAAATTCGGAATGACCGCGAATAAAAAAGTCCGCCTGTTTACAAGCGGACTTTTTTAATTTTATTTATCCGGATTACTTAGCCGGTTTTAATAAGTAATATACGTTTGTTAACCATTTGGTAGTATCTTTTTCTGCTCCCGGATCAGTTACATACTCTTCAAATACTGCTGTTTGTCCATCGATGCCTTTTTCTTTCATGTGAGCGTCGATAGCCATATGTGCATTCATAATTTTACTATAATCACCATAATATTCAACATGCAAGACTTTTGCTGAAGGGAATGTGTATGTTTCGAAACCTTTTAATTTTGTTCCGTTTGCAACTTTAAATACAGCGGCAAGATCGCCTTTCATAGTTTTCTCATCAAATGACCAGTATAATACTGTTGGAGCACCTTGAGGTTCAACCTTCTCTTTACCACAAGCCTCACCAATAGCGGGGAAATGTTTTCCGAAATAAGCCTGCATTTCCGCAACACCAACCACTTCACGCTTCGATCCTACCCAACTTGTTTCAGGCCACTCGGTTTCTTTAACTTCTAATTTAGCAGTTGTAGGTTCAGCAGGCATGCTTTCAATGGCTTTTTTCAATTTATCCAAACCGTGTTCAAAATCAGCGCCCATCATTTTATCCATGTTCATGAATAACATCATACCGCGGCTTAAGAATCCATAATCCATCGAAATTCCCCAGGTTACATTAGTACCTGCATCTTTTCCATTCACAACATAAAATGCTTTTGAATCGCCCATTCCTTCGAATGATAGTTTCTGAAGTAATGAGTCACCACTGAAACCAACTACAGTTAAAGTACCCTGACCAACTTCATCATTACCCTTCCATGAGTATCCATAGCCTTCTTTACCGGGCTCGCCGAGATAAGTTACCTGCATTTGAGGATCTCTTTCGGTCCATGGAGACCATTGCTCCTGGAAGAATTTAAGATCAGCCATTTTCATTTGAACCTGTTGAACCGGAGCGTTAATTGTTGTAGAACGCGTAACAGTTGCTCCTTTTGGACCAACCAAACAAAGGATCAGGTAAAGCACTACCAGACCAAGAATAACGTATAAAACTTTTTTCATGTTTTTTATTTTAAATTTATGGGCTTAAAGATATAAAAAATTGGCACAGAACTATGGAAAATGACCTGATAGAAAAATATATTTCGCATAACCATTTTGGCAGATTATTAGGAATGGATTTCAAGATTATCAGCGATGGTCACCTGGAATATTATATTACCATTAACAAAAACCATTTAGCTACTCCAATGGCGGCTCATGGCGGATTAATTGCAGCATTAATTGATGGTGCTTTAGGGGTTTGTGCTTTAAGTAGTGTTTACAAAGAAAATAAAGTAATCAGTACTGTTGAATACAAAACCAATTTCCTGAATCCGGCATTACTGAATGATGAATTAAAGGCGGTGGCAAAGGTTGAACAAAAAGGTAAACGAATAGTTGTTGTGACATGCGACGTCTTTGCAGTTAACCGTAATAATACCTTAATAGCCAAGGCACTTGGAACCTTTAATGCATATGACGCTTCAAGAGCAGGATATTAGGTTTATTAACAATCCCGTTTTAATTTATTAACGCTATAGCTGAAACAGGGGCGGTAAATAATAAATATCTTTATTATCTATGAATAAAAGTATTTATTGCTTTGCATTTATTCTTTTGTCCTTTGCATTAAGTGCTCAAACACTTACTATCACTGAACTTATAGCTTCTCCAAAAACTGAAGCCTCTATTATTGGCGATAACCTTACCGGAAAAAAATGGTCGCAATATGGCTATGAAGATGTTAAGGACAGTGGCTTTGTGAGAATGACCTGGATGATCAAAAACAATTACAATGATCTCAAATCCTATTTCCAATATTATCAATCTACTGTTGATAGCATCGAACACTACACCATTTATCAATTTTCTGACAGGGATGCTTTTAATTCTTACAAGGCAGATCTGAAAAAGACGGGATACAAATTACAAACGGCCAAGAAAAAGAAAAAAAAGAAAGACAAGAATAAGTACAAGGATAAAGAAGAGCTTTTCCTGAATGAAAAAAATTCATCGTTGATCAGTTTAAAAGAAGTTTTTTTATTAGGATTCAATACTTTCCTGGTAAGTTCATATAATTCAAAGTCGAGAGTTGCAAAAACCATTTTAGAGGACGAAAAATAATTGAACAGTAAACATTTCATAATTATTTCTTTTCTCTTCTTAGGCACTTTCATGAGGTCTCAGATTCTTTCTGCAGAAGAACTCATTCGTTTCCCGCATCAGGATGCTGATTCGATCACTACACAATTAGTTTCAAAAGGTTGGGAAGCCAGCAATATTGAATTTATTACCGACAGTAACTTTGTGCGGAGAACCTGGCGCGTGAAGAATAGTTATGACGACATGAAATCTTACCTGATCCTTTATGAATACACAAGCGATCCTGCAGAGAATCATATTATCTACCAGTTCTCAAGCCGTGATACATTTAAAGAATATAAGGATAACCTTCAGAAAATAGGTTATAAATTGCTTGTAGAAAAGAAAAGCAAAAAGAAAAGCAGGAAACATCAAAAAGATATGTTCAGGGAGGTGGATGAAGCTTTTTATTCGGATAAGAAAACTTCTATCTTAAATGTAAGCGAGGTGTTCTTTTATGGCATGAATACGTTTATGATCTATTCATACAAAACGGAATCAGCGTTAGGAAAGAATCTTCTTCAGAACCGCCCTTGACCGTAAACAGAATTACTTTATAAGATAAACCACTATAAAATCAATTTTTTTACGGTTAGAATTTCAATTCATCAACGCTCCAGGCCTGGGGCTTTTCATTGAACAGAACTTTTGTTTTACTCCAAACGCTCTCAAAGAGTTTTGAATCGCGATAAGCATTTAAATAATTTTCGCTCTCCCAGATACTATAGGTGAAAAATACATTCGGATGGATCTTATCCTGTAATAATTCAACATGGCTGCAGCCCTCGAACCCTGCGATTAATTTCCAATTGGTCTTAAAAATAGTTTTAAAATCCTCTACCTTATCCGGTTGAAACGACATTTTCACAATGCGTTTAATCATTGAACTCAATTATTAAATTAAAATCAAAACTCCGCCCTACTTCGCGCGGATATAACATTTTATAGGCTGATTTTCCATTCATGGCTATTTCCAGGTAACCAAAACCATTGAACATTGCCAGGGCATCTCCAACTTTCACGTCATCATAAGTATCAGATATTTTATTGATCCGCGCTCCCGGAAGAACAATGCTGAATTTACGTTTTCCTAAAGTTTTATAAAATTCCTCTTTCGTGATATTAGTAATAATGTTACCGAAATCATCAATATAAATAGATTTTCCTTTTAAATTCTCGGGCGTAGAAAAGCTGGAGAACTGGAACGCTTTGTAATAATCCGAAGTTTCCATTCCTATATCTTTCATTTCTTTCCCTGAACTTAACTGAGCTGCTGCATCAACAAAAACATCCTTTATAAAAAAATTATGCTGGGCAGGCGTCTCGTAATATAATTGGTAAACTTTTTCTGCAAAACCTTCATCTAAGAGGGTGATAAGGCCATTATCCGGACAAATAACAAACTGGTTCTTGTATTTTGTTACAAGATAACGGCTGTTATCTACATTGTGATTATTAGTGTTCATCGCTTTAAAACCAAGGATGAATTTAACACCTACAAGATGTATACTGTTCTCCGGAAAAAAGCTAATGGAGTTCTTTAATATAAAGGCGGCATCTGAAATATTATTATCTTTGATATCACAGCTCAGGTCAATTATCTGAACGTTATTTATTTTTTGAAGCAAGCAAGCCTTAACGATGGCTAAATAAGGATCGCGGTAGCCCAGATCTGTTGTTAAGGTTACAATTGGCATAAACACTAATAGTTCAAAATTAAAGATTAATAAGAGTTAGAATTTTACAAAATACAGGATTGATCAACAGCTTTATAAACATTTAAATTTAAGATAGTGTCAGAAAAAGTAATAGTATTAGATAGTGTAGAACCGGTTGAGATATACGGCGTTAATGATGTGAAGCTAAACATTATAAAGAAGCACTTCGGGAAATTAAAAATAGTAGCAAGAGGCTACAGCATTAAAGTTCTGGGAGAGGAAAACGAAATCAAACACTTCGAAAAAAAACTCGCTCTCCTTATTGATTATTATCATAAACACGGCTTATTAACTGATAAGGTCATTGACCGTTTACTCGGACCAACAGGCGATAAATTGATGGAGGAAACAGAAGTTCAGAATGATATTATCCTTTTCGGAAACAATGGCCTTGTGGTTAAAGCTAAAACCGAGAATCAACGCCGGATGGTGGCTTCTATAGGTAAAAAGGATATGATGTTTGCCATCGGTCCGGCCGGAACAGGAAAAACATATACTGCAGTTGCTTTGGCGGTTCGAGCTTTAAAGAATAAAGAAGTAAAACGTATCATTTTAACCCGGCCGGCTGTTGAGGCAGGAGAAAACCTTGGTTTCCTTCCTGGAGATATGAAAGAGAAACTGGATCCTTACATGCAGCCTTTATACGATGCTTTATCCGACATGATCCCTGCCGATAAACTGGAACAGAATATCGAGAATCGTGTTATTCAAATTGCGCCTCTGGCATTTATGCGCGGAAGAACTTTAGATAATGCTTTTGTAATTTTAGATGAAGCTCAAAACACAACCGAGAACCAAATGAAAATGTTCCTCACCCGAATGGGGAATAATGCAAAATTCATTATTACCGGCGACGTAACACAGATCGATCTTCCTTCAAAACAACCTTCTGGTTTATTACAGGCTATTAAGTATTTAAAGAAAATTGAAGGGATCGATTTTATTGAACTCGACAGCCGCGATGTGATACGTCACCGATTGGTAAGTGCCATTATCGAAAGCTATGAAGGCAATTAAAAAATAGTTACTTTTATAGAGCGAAATTCATTCCAAGCGACACTAATTTAAAATTTTATACACTTGAAAGACTTTATTAAAAGTAAAATAAAAGCATCAGCCGATCTTAAAACATCTTTATTAAGTAACGAGGCTATTTTAAACACAATTGACGCGGTAGTTAAAGATATCATTGAATGTTATAAAGAAGATGGTAAAGTCCTTTGGGCGGGAAATGGCGGCAGTGCGGCAGACGCTCAACATTTATCGGCTGAATTAAGCGGACGTTTTTATTACGACCGCCCTCCTCTATTCTCTGAAGCTCTTCATGTAAATACAAGTTATACTACCGCAGTTGCTAACGATTACAGTTACGATGAGATCTATGCCCGTTTAACAAAGGCAATGGGACGAAAAGGTGATGTCCTGATTGGAATGTCGACCAGCGGAAATTCAGGAAATGTTGTGAAGGCATTAGAAGTTGCAAATAAAATCGGGATGATAACAGTTGGATTTACAGGAGAGACCGGTGGTAAAATGGCGGGCTTGTGTAAATATTTGGTGAATATTCCATCTAAAGATACACCAAGGATCCAGGAATGTCATATGGTAATTGGTCATACGATTTGTGAGTTAGTAGAAATTCATTTATTCCCTAAAAAATAGACGGGCGCGTTGGTAAACGAAGCCATCATATTAGCAGGAGGATTTGGGACACGGTTAAAAAGTGTTGTGTTCGATGTGCCGAAACCAATGGCTCTTGTTAATGAAAGGCCATTTCTGGATTATCAATTACTTTTTTTAAAACATTACGGGATTAAAAAAGTAATTCTTTCAGTTGGGCATCTCCACGAAAAAATAAGTGATCATTACGGAACTGATTTTGAAGGTTTAGAAATTGATTATTCCGTTGAGAAAGATCCTTTAGGGACCGGTGGAGGAATAAGATTGGCCATTGAGAAATGCACTTCAAAGTCGGTTTTAGTTTTAAATGGGGATTCTTTTTTTGATATCAATTTAAATTCGTTAAACAACCAGCACGGTATGTTTCTTTCGGATTGTTCTTTAGCTTTACGCAAGGTTGAGAATGCTTCACGTTACGGAACAATTAAACAAGGAAGCAATTGTACTATCATATCTTTCACAGAAAAGACAGGAGAGGAAAAACCGGGTTATATAAATGCCGGGATTTATATTTTAAATAAAGAGGTGTTTTTACAAAAAACACCTGCAGGGAAGAACTTTTCCATAGAAAAAGATTTTTTTGAAAAGAAAATAAAAGAACTGAATATTTTCGGATTCCCATATCAGGGTTATTTCATTGATATCGGCATTCCTGAAGATTACGAAAAAGCACAAAATGACTTTAAAGAGTTTAAATATAGATAAGAGCTGGACCCTGTTCCTTGACCGCGATGGCGTTATCAATAAGAAATTAGATAACGACTATGTAAAGCATTGGATGGATTTTGAATTCCTGGATGGCGTTCATGACGCCATGAAAATATTGAGCGGAAAGTTTGGCCATATTGTGGTAGTAACAAATCAGCAAGGCATCGGAAAAGGATTATACAGGACAGAAGATCTTGAGTTGATCCATAAGAACATGTTATACGAGATCGATTATTTAGGCGGACGAATAGACAAAGTTTATTTCTCTCCATATCTGGATGAATTAAAACACCCTACCCGTAAACCGGGAACAGGAATGGGATTAGCTGCTAAACAGGATTTCCCGGCGATTGATTTTACTAAATCAATCATAGTTGGTGACAGCATAACTGACATGGAATTCGGAAGAGCTTTAGGAATGAAAACGGTTTTTATTACGGAAGAAAAACGTAATGATGGCAAAATTGATTTTAATTTTCCATCTTTAGTGGAGTTTGCTCTAAATTTGTAACAGGTATTTTTCTCTCTTTGAGGAGAGCAAGTTAACTGCTTGTAGTCAATGGTGAAGTTTGTGAAGCTGGTAATTATTAAAGTAAAATGAAGGTCTCAATTATAACAACTACATACAACAGCGCCTCTACCATTGAACACACAATTCAGTCGGTACTAAATCAATCATACACCAATATTGAATATATAATTATTGATGGCGTTTCTACTGATGGAACTTTAGATATTTTGAATCGCTACAAGGATCGTCTGAATAAAATTATTTCAGAAAAAGATACCGGAATTTATGATGCATTGAACAAAGGGATTGATCTGGCGACGGGAGATGTAATTGGTATTTTACATTCCGATGACTTTTACACAGGTTCTGATGTGATCGAAAATGTGGTAAACACTTTCGATCAGAATAAATGTGATGGATTGTATGCGAACCTTTATTATGTAGATAAAGACGATACTAATAAAATAAAACGCAAATGGCATTCAGGTAATTACAGTGATGGCGCTTTTCTGAACGGATGGATGCCGCCCCACCCCACTTTCTTTGTAAAGAAAGAGATCTATAACAAATTCGGTAAATTCAATTTGCAATTTGCAACAGCAGCGGATTATGAATTAATGCTGCGTTTCATTCATAAGAATAAGATCAAACTCGCTTATTTAAATAAATTTATTGTGAAAATGCGGATCGGGGGCAAAAGCAATGATACTTTAAAAAGCCGCATCACCGCAAACATGGATGATCGTAAAGCATGGGAAGTTAACGGATTAAAACCAAGATTCTATACTCTAACCTTAAAACCATTACGAAAGATCTTTCAGTTCTTTTAAATAAAAACCCTGAAGCGTACTTGTTCTGCTTCAGGGTTTTTTTATTGTGAGTTTGCTGAAAAACTATCTGAATAGATTCACAGTACCATTTTGTTCGAATTCTTTTCCATCAAAACCTGTTGCTTTAATAAAGAAGTAATAAGTGCCTGCTGAAGCTTCCTGACCATCACTTGTAATACCATCCCACGATGCTCTTGCACCATCGAACTCATACATTTTTTGTCCCCAACGGTTAAATATCACTAAATGTATTTCTTTTACACCTGTTGAATTTATAATGAACACGTCATTGATATTATCATCATTCGGCGTGAATACGTTTGGTACTTCGATCGTGAAGCCATCTTCCACAATAATTACTATAGACGCTGTATCAGAACATACGCCGGAAGACGCGATCATAGTAATAGTGTAAGTTCCCCAACCGTAAGTAGCAGACGTACCTGCTGTAGTAGTTAACGTGGTTGAACTTCCGTTACCGAAATTCCAGCTGAATGTATTTGCATTCGTACTGGTGTTCGTATAATTAACCGTTAATGGCGCAAAACCTGTAACAACATCAGAAGATATCGATGCAGTAGGTACACTGTTAGTAACATCAACAGTACTTGTTGCGGTACAACCTGTAGTCGGATTCGTAACAGTTAAAGTATATGTACCTGCCATGTCAACAACAGGGCTCGCTGTATTTGAACCTGAAATAATATTTGGTCCGCTCCAGGAATAAGTTACTCCCGGATCTGTTGAACTGCCATTTAATGTTACAGTTGTTGTTACACCACCGCAAGGGATAGAAGCATTAGCGCCTGCGCTGATATTAGGAGGAGTGCTTCCGTTACTTACTGTGTATTGCGCAGAAACTGTACATCCGTTAGTAGCATCTGTGATCACAACAGAATAAACACCTGCAGCTGAAACCGAAATACTTTGCGTTGTCGCTGTTGTGCTCCAGTTATAATTCACGCCTGTACTCGGAGTTGTAGTTGCATCTAAAACTACTGTCGTATTGGTTGGTAAACATCCGATACCAATTGATGAAGTAGATGTTACTGTAACTGTTGGTGCTACTGTATTTCCATTTACTGTGAAAGTAGCAGTATTAGCACAACCATTTACGGGATCAATCATCGACACAGTATAAGTTCCGCTTTGATTTACATCGACACTTGCATTATTTACAGAACCAACTATTCCTGTTCCTGACCATGTATAAGTTAAACCTGAACTTGGTGTATAGGTAGGATTGATATTAACGCTTGTATTTGCACAAGAAAGATTTGTTATTGCACCTGAAGTTGCAGATGGAATAACAGTATTATTTGAAACAGGAACACTTGCTGTTATTGTACAACCATTACTTGCTGTTATTAAACAAACATATGTTCCGGCTGCGGTAAAGGTTGGTGTTGTGGTATTGCTACCTGAACTTATACCTGATGCCGGAGACCATGAATAAGAAGCAATAGTTACAGTTCCTGTTGGAGTTAAAGTAAGTGTCGGTGCAGGCGAAGTACACGTAATACTTAAATTAGGAGAGCTTAAAGTAACTGCAGGAGAGTTCACATCAGCTACCATTGTTGCAGTAGTAGCCGCTGCCGAACAACCGTTAGTTGCGGTTGCCACAACGCTATAAACTCCAGGACCTTGTATAGTAGCAGTAGTTGAAGTAGCTCCGCTTACGATAGAACCTGTTCCAGGCGCTGTCCAGCTATAAGTTGCTCCGCCAGTAGAACCAACACTTATTTGAGTAGTTGGTGTAGCACACGATAAAGTATATGATGCCGGTGTTACAGTAACAGATGCCGGTACAGTTGTATTGGAAGCTACCGTTACCATATCCGTTCCTGTACAACCATTAACTGTATTAGTAACAACAACTGTATAGGTACCTCCTAAAGTTGCTGTTGCGATAGAAGTGGTGGTTGTTCCAACAACACCCGGTCCTGACCAGCTATAAGTATATGGCCCTGCCCCTGCATTTGTTGTTAATGTTGAAGTTGGATTAGTACATGTTATTATAGTTGAAGATGTAGTTGTTGGTGTTATAGCTGCATTGTCAGCAGTGATGCTATTAGTTACAACCGAAGTACAACCATTAAGGGTATTTGTAACAGTTAAAGTATATACACCGCTTTGATTAACATTTATAGTTGCAGTATTTGTCGCCCCTACTATTCCGGTACCGCTCCATGTATAAGTTGCAGGAGATGTCGTAGTTGTTCCGATCACCTGAACACTTGTTGTTGTACAGGTTATCGTACCGGTATTCGATACTGTTACGCTTGGAACACCGGCATTAGGAACAACTGTTGCAACTTGTGCTGCGCTCTGACAACCGTTAGCAGGGTTTGTTGCTATATAAGTATATGTACCCGCTCCACAAGCTGTTGCCGTAAAGGAATTAGCGCCGGCACAAACTCCGCCTGTCCAAACTACAGTACAAGTACTTGGATTGGCACTGCCTATCAATTGAACTGAAGGTGTTGCACAAGTAATGGTTTGTGTACCAACAGGGGTTGTTGTAGGTGCAATTGTATTATTTCCTACTGAGGCGGTAGCAATGTTTGTACAGCCGTTTGCTGCACTCGTTACAAATAAAGAATACGTTCCAACCTGGTTCACGTTAACTGTTGAGTTATTCGGAGAGCCTACAATTCCCGGACCTGACCACGTATACGTTACTCCACCTGTAGGACTTGATAATGTGATGGTAGGATTAGCACACGTAATAGTTGAAGGTGACGTAATTGTCGGGCTAGGTGGTGTGGTATTGGTTGAAGCTGTAACAACTGTCTGTGTTGAACAACCGTTAGTAGGATTCTGAACAAGCACCGAATAAGAACCCGGTCCTGATCCCGTTGTATTCTGACTGTTTACTCCACCTGTAATGGAACTTCCTGCAGGTGCAGTCCATGTGTAATTCATTGCACCTGGTCCTGATGTTAAAGAAACAGTTGGTGAGCCGCAGGTAACTACACCGGCAATACCGGCTGTTGGTGTTGGAGCTGTTGTATTCACAATCGCTGAAACCACAGCTTGTGCAGTACAACCATTCACCGCATCTGCAACTCTCACTGTATAAGTACCCGGACCAGATCCGGTAGTATTTTGATTATTCACACCACCTGTAATTGAGCTTCCGCCTGGTGCTGTCCATGTATAACCTGCTGCACCGGCAGGCAATGAAGTTAAGTTGATCACACTATTTGTACAGGTAACAGAGGCTGAAGTTCCTGCTGAAGGCGAAGGAGCAACAGTATTTATTTGTGCAGCAACTGTGGCAATTGCAGTACAGCCATTCACAGCATCTGCAACTCTCACTGTATATGTTCCCGGACCTGATCCGGTAGTATTTTGGCTATTCACTCCTCCTGTAATTGAACTTCCACCCGGAGCAGTCCATGTATAACCGGCTGCACCGGCAGGCAATGAAGTTAAGTTGATCACACTATTTGTACAGGTAACAGAAGCTGAAGTTCCTGCTGAAGGCGAAGGAGCAACAGTATTTATTTGTGCGGCAACTGTGGCAATAACAGTACAACCATTAACAGGATTAGTAGCTCTTACAGTATACGTACCAGGACCTGAACCGGTAGTGTTCTGATTATTGACACCACCTGTTATTGAACTTCCACCGGGTGCTGTCCAGGTATAAGTTAAACCTCCGGTTGAAGAAGTTAAATTAATAGAGTTATTTGAGCAGGTGACTGAACCTGATGTTCCTGCTGTATTCACAGGTGCTGTAGTATTTATTTGTGCGGCAACTGTGGCAATAACAGTACAACCATTTGCAGGATCTGTGGCTCTTACAGTATAAGTTCCCGGTCCGGAACCTGTAGTATTTTGATTATTCACACCACCTGTTATTGAACTACCCCCGGGGGCTGTCCACGTATAAGTTAAACCTCCTGTTGAAGAGGTTAAGTTTATTGAGTTATTAGAACAGGTAACAGAACCTGATGTTCCTGCAGTATTAACAGGAGCTGTAGTATTTTGTGTCACTGTTACGTTAGCCGGTGATGAGTTACAGCCTGCAACATTAACTATTAATGAAAAAACACCCGGAGTATTTACAGTAGGATTCTGACTGGTTGGAGTTGTAATAGTTCCCGGGCCACTCCATGAATAAGTTCCTCCTCCTGATCCGTTAAGAACTGTTGTTGTTTGAGCGCAAGTTAAATTCTTTGCAGTACCCGGGTTTGCTGTAGGAATTGCAACTACGTTAATATTCTGACTTCCGGTTGCAGTAACACCACAAGCATCCGTTACTATTGCATAAAGCGTAACTACGCCTGCTGTTGGGAAGTTTATACTTGGAGATGTTCCGCTTCCAACAGAAGGAATTCCAGTAGGACTAAAACTCCAATTTATATTATAAGCCGGTACTCCATACTGAACACCATTAGAAGTCGCAGTTAAATTTCCGCCGGCGCAAACCGACGAGTTAGACATTGAAAAAGGAGTTCCTGCATTAGTGAATTCAACTGTACGGCCGTCTAATGTCATTGTCCACGGACTAAATGCTCCGATACAAGCGTTGTTGCATCCGGCAGCACCCCAACAACTCCTGAAAAACTGTAAAGTGAATGGAACCGAAACAGGAGCGCATGAAGGGGCCGGCATACATGTACGCACATCGTTCCATATAGAAATATTATTTCCGGTACAGGTTCCGCTGGTTGGCGTGTTACAATACCAATAAAAACCGGCATTACTCGGACTGATACATGCGCCGCTTGTTATACGAATAGCACCATCTTCCATCCAACAAACTCCTTGAGCTAAATAATTAAATGACCAGCTTGCATTTGTTAAGGTCGTGTTAGCAGGAGTGTTAACAGATAAGTTATAATTACATGAATTTATAAAATTACATGAGCCATTATACATTGATCCTGTGATAGATGCCTGTGCTAATGTATTAGAACTTGAAACAAGCGGATCGATGATCACCTTACCTTTTCCAATGTGGCTTTGGATCCAGCTTACAGGAACTATAATGCTGATCTTATTTCCATCGATTGAATAATTCATAAGAGAATATTCTTCTTTGGTGGGATTTTCAGGATAAGCGCTGGCTTCACCTAACTCAAGTATTTGTTCATTAGAATTTACTAAGCTGATCCCGGATTTAGATACACTCGATGCATTCCCATTCGTAAATTTAAAAACAGATCCCAATGGAGTAATAAAATCATCTTTAAAAACTAAGTTTGTGTAGTTCGGATTCTTAATACTTTTTACAATAAAATTAGACTTTATTGATCCGCGATTAACTACCATTTGCGCGTCAATCCCGGGAAAAATATCCTTAATATACACGCCATCATCACCAGCCGTGAGGTCACTCCAATTTGGTAAGGCGATCAACTCCTCTACTCCATTCTCATCGGAACCGTATAATTTCCAGTTATTAAAATCGATCTGACCGAACGGAGTTTTTATGTAAGATGTTTTTATGTTAGTATTAAACCCTACCGGATCATATTGATTAGTCGCTTCGAAAACCCCATTCCCTTTATCAGCTAAATGGTGATCTATAGTAACCCATTCGCCATTTACTTTGTAATGTAAGGCTTGAAGTGATTTTTGGATCTTGATCTCAGAAGGTGCTTTTGGATTAACGAATAATCTTTGGTCTATTTCCCTTCTGTCTAAAACTTCAACAAAACCTTCGTAATACGCGTTGAATGGAAGAAGGCCGAATTCCGGATGACCGGTTTTTACTTTGTTAAATCTCCCATACTCTTTATCGTTTTTCACTGTCTTAGAAAAAGAGGTCAGATTACCTTTAGTTGCCTGCATTTGATAGGTCTTCATCCCATCACTTTGACCATAGGACAATAGGGAAAAAGCAAAAAATAAAGCAGTCAAACCTAATTTATTGACATTCAATAAATTAGTTGATTTTGTAAATTGAAACATGAGTGTAGGTTTTAGTAACCCTAAAATTAACAAAAATTGTACCAAAAATGCAAAAGGAGGGTGTTAAAACCCGCCTTTGTTGGTATTTTATAAGCTTTTACCGATTATCTGAAGAGCCCTACCGGACCGTTCTTTTTGTATTCTTTACCATCAAATCCGGTTGCAATTATAAAGTAGAAGTAGGTCCCATCAGTAGCTTTTTCGCCACTATTTGTAATTCCGTCCCATGCAGCTTTAGCTCCATTGAAACTATACATTAGCTGTCCCCAACGGTTAAATATCTGCAATTCGATCTCCTTTACTCCCGTTGATTTAATAGTGAAGAAATCATTTGTGCCATCATTATTAGGTGTAAATACGTTTGGTATCTCAAGTGTGAATCCGTCCTCAATTACAATAACGGCATAAGCAGTATCCGAACACAAACCATTTGATGCGATCAACATTACTGTATATGTTCCTGATGTATTGTAAGTGTTGCTGGTATTTGTTGAAGTGGATACACTTCCATCACCAAAGATCCAATTATAGGTAACAGCGCCAATACTTCCATTAGTAAATACAACTGTTTGCGGTGTGAAGCCCGTAGTTACATCTGCTGTGAATGAAGCTGTAGGAACACCACTGCTTACAACAACAGTATTTGTTGCCATACAACCGGTAGTAGGGTTAGTTACCGTTAGAGTATAAGTTCCCGGCTGATCAGCAATAGCTGTTGCCGAATTAGAACCGGAAATAACACTTGGGCCTGTCCAGGTAAAAATTACACCGGGATCGTTGGAACCGCCATTTAATGTAGCTGTTGTTGCACCACAAGGTATAATTGAATTAGCAACCACTGTATTTGATGGAGCTGTTGAATTATTATCAACAGTATACTGGGTAGCAACAAAACATCCGTTTGATGCATCAGTAACAATAACAGTATAGATACCGGGAACAGTTGTTGAAATACTTTGAGTGGTTGCAGATGTTGACCAACTATAAGTAACACCTGAGCTAGGTGTTGAAGCCGCATCTAACGTGATCATACTATTTGTAGATGAACAACCAATACCTATTGAAGATGTTGATGTAACGGTTGCGGTCGGAGCGATCGTACTTCCGGTAACAGTCATTGTCGCGGTATTAGAACAACCATTTACAGTATCGAATACAGAAACAGTATAAGTTCCGCTTTGATTTACTGTAACGCTTGAGTTATTTGGAGAGCCAACAATTCCTGTTCCTGACCATGTGTAAGTTAAACCTGAACCTGGTGTATAATTAGGATTGATAGTTACGTTAGGATTCCCGCATGAAATATTTGCAATGGCCGGTGTGATCACTGAAGGTGACACTGAATTATTAGCAACTGTTACAAAAGTTGTTGTGGTGCAGCCGTTACTTGCCGTTATCAAACAGGAATAAGTTCCGGGTGTATTAAATACCGGTGTTGTTGTGTTACTTCCGCTGCTGATACCTGAAGCAGGTGACCATGAATAAGAAGCAATGGCCACTGTGCTTGTTGGAGTTACCGTTACACCTGTTGTAGATGATACGCAGGTAATACTAACAGTGTTAGCGCTAACTGTAACAGCCGGTGTATTTGCGTCTGCCACCATTGTCGCAGTCGCTGCCGCTGCTGAACAACCGTTAGTTCCTGTTGCTACAACACTATAAACACCGGGACCCGAAATAGAAGCTGTTGCTGTTGAACCACCACTTAAAATAGTGCCTGTTCCAGGAGCTGTCCACGAATAAGTAGTTCCTCCCGTTGAAGTGGCAGTAATTGAAGTTGATGGTGTTAAACATGACAATGTAAATGAAGAAGGAGATGCGTTAACAGCCGTTGGAACATTCGTGCTGGAAACAACTGATAAGGTTTCTGTTCCGGTACAGCCATTCGAAGTATTTGTTACAGTTACACTATACGTGCCTCCTAAACTGGAAGTAATTGCGGATAAAGTATTGGATCCGACAATTCCGGGACCGGACCAGTTATATGTGTAAGTCCCTGTTCCCGCAGTAGCAGTTAATACAGACGTAGGATTTGAACATGTAATAACATTAGACGATGTTGTTGTTGGAGTTACTGCCGCATTATCAATTGTAACGCTGTTTGTAATTATTGAGGTACAACTATTTGATGTATTGGTTAAAGTTAAACTATAAACTCCACCCATGTTAACATTTATTGAGCCGGTATTTGCAGAACCAATAATTCCCGGGCCACTCCATGTATAGGTTACAGGTGATGTAGTTGTAGTTGATACTACCTGGACACTGGTTGTTAAACAAGTAATAGTACCGGTATTAGAAACAGTTGCAGTAGGCGCACCTGCACTCGGAACAACCGTAGCAACTTGCGCTGCACTCTGACAACCGTTAGACGGGTCGGTAGCTATATATGTATAAGTTCCTGCTGAACATGCTGTCGCTGTATAAGAATTTGCACCTGCACAAACACCACCGGTCCATACAACTGTACAAGAACTTGGGTTGGCGCTTCCGATCAATTGAACAGAAGGGGTAGCGCAAGTAATAGTTTGTGTACTTATTGGTGTAGTAGTTGGTGAAACAGTATTATTAGTTACAGAAGCGCTAACCACATTTGTACAACCATTCACGGCGCTGGTCACAAATAAAGAATAAGTACCTGCCTGGTTTACGTTAACAGTTGAATTATTAGCAGAGCCAACGATCCCCGGGCCGGTCCATGTATAAGTAACACCTGTTGTAGAAGAACTTAGGTTGACTGTTGGATTACTACATGTAATAGTTGGTGTAGTATTAATTGATGGAGATGGCGGTGTTGTATTTGTAGAAGCAGTTACAACTGTCGATGTTGAACACCCGTTAGCCGGATTCTGAACAATTACAGTATATGTCCCTCCGCCCGACCCGGTTGTATTTTGATTATTAACACCACCGGTAATTGAACTACCCGCAGGAGCCGTCCATGTATAATTCATTGCGCCAGGATTGGATGTTAAAGAAACCGTTGCGGAACCACAGGTAACTAAACCGTTCACCCCTGCAGTTGGTACTGGCGCTGTTGTATTCACATTCGCTGCAATTGTCGCGATATTTGTGCAGCCATTTACTGCATTGGTAACTCTCACTGTGTATGTCCCCGCTCCGGATCCTGTTGTATTTTGATTATTAGTCCCGCCTGTGATCGAACTTCCTGCAGGGGCTGTCCATGTATAAGATAATCCGCTTAAACCTGAAGTTAAATTAATAGTTGTGTTTGAACATGTAACTGAACCTGTTGTTCCGGCAGTTGCAGTTGGCGCTGTTGTATTTTGTGTAACGGCTATTGTTCCTGTTGCAGAACAATTATTAAGTGTGTTTACAACTGTATAATTATAAGTTCCTCCGGTGTTTACCGTTGCAGAAGCAGTATTTGCACCTGAAACAACACCGGGTCCTGTCCACGTATAAGAAACCGGAGAAGCTGTTGTACTTGCAACCACCTGGATCGTAGAAGTTGTACAATTGATACTTCCGCTCGTACTTGCTGTTACTAAAGGGTTCGTGTTATTTTGTGTTACAGAAACAGAACCCGCAGCCTGGCAACCGTTAGCAGGATTAGTTACTGTGTAATTATAAGTACCTCCTGTATTAATTGTCGCTGTTGCGGTATTTGCACCACCTGTAATTCCGGGCCCTGTCCACGTATAGGTTGCAGGTGAAGTTGTAGTAGAAGCAACAACTGTGGTGGAGGTGGTATTACAATTTAAACTTCCGCTTGCTGTTGCTGTAACACTTGGCGGTGCGTTATTAGCAGTAATTGTAACAGTAGTTGTTCTTTGACAACCACTATTATCAGTTACAACAACGGTATAATTTCCTGCGCTCAATCCTGTAGCAACGCTTGTTGTGCTCACTGAAGGATTCCAAGTATAAGCAGTATAAGTTGGTGTACCCCCAGTTGCTGTTACGGTTGCCGCTCCTGAAGATGTACACGTCACTTGTGTTTGATTAGCGGTTAATGTTATTGCGGGGGGTTGTGTGATCACAAATGTTCTTGTAATGATACAGCCGTTCGCATCACTGATGGTTGAAGTATAGTTTCCTGCAGTCAAACCTGAGGCTGTTGCAGCATTACCTCCTGAGGGACTCCATGTATAAGTATAACCACCTGTTCCGCCGGAAGCCGATACAGATGCTGTCGTTGTTCCGGCATTACAAGAAATAGTTCCTTGTCCTTGTGTAGCAGTGACAGCACTCGGTTGTGTAATAACAAAAGTTTCGGTGGATGTTGCACTTGCGGCATCAGTAATTGAACAAGTATACGTATTAGGACATAAGCCTGAAGCAGTAGCTGCATTTCCGCCGGAAGGTGTCCATGTATATGTATAGGGGCCGGTGCCACCGGTTGCAGAAACGGAGGCTGTTCCGTTACACGCTCCGTTACATGTTACATTTGAAGAGGCTCCCGTTGTATTCAATGGTGACGGAATATTTAAACAATGTGCTACGCGTGTTGGCGACATGTTATTTACAACAGGTGCGAAGGAAGAAGATGTCATTAAATTATAGTTCAGACTTGTTGGCGTTGAGAATGTGATCGATTCAGTACCCAATGGGGGAGTTACAGCTCCGCCTGAACAGCCGACTGCAGGATCGCTGGTTTGTCCAACCGTATTTGTTCGGATGATATTAAAATTAAATCCTGCCATTTGTTGATCGGTCATGGAAACATAATAGCCTTGGTCTGAACATAATCCTCCCTCGGGTAAAATAGCCGATAATCCAATAGGTGCATATGTTCTTCCAAAGATCCAGTTGGTTGTAGTGCTGTTGATTTTTCCGATCATTGTATTGAACGCGACAGGGAAGATCTGAATTTGTGTGCCTATCATTGAATAATTCCCATCGGCATTTTCCATAATATCCTGAAGCAGATAAGTGCTCCCGAAAGCAGATCCGTTTAATCGTCTGTTAAAGATCACTGTTGGTGTTACCGCCCCTACTCCTGATATACTTACTATAAATGCATGCATATCGTCATATCCTCCCAAAAGAATATTTCCGGTTGAAAGGCGTAAGGCAGAATTGATACCTTGTGAAGTAGTATTCCCGGCACCCCATCGCCTTATGTAGGTAAGCGCCCCGGCAGTGGATGTTTTAATGATCAATGAATTTCGTGGATAATCACCACCTGTTCCGGCGCCTTCGGATGATTCTCCAACAAAGAAATAACCATCAGCTGATTCTGCAACATCATTAATAAAATGCTCGTCAGGATTTGCTGTAGCGATGGTCCACACCCTGCTCCATTGCAAAACCCCGCTTGAGTTCACTTTGAATCCCATTGCACTGGTAGTATCTACTGTCGCAGCACTTACACCATCCCAAAAATAATCTACACCACCTCCAACTAAAAATCCACCATCAGTAGTTTCTATTACTGCATTCCCAAATTCGTTCGATGTTTTACCGGCGCTGAAATTCGGAAGTTGATATCTGAAAGCCCAAATCACATTTCCTAAAGCATCAATACGTAAAAGTATTGCGCCTCCGCCGCCACTTGTTGAAGATCCAGTAATAATAAAGCCGCCTGTACTTACATTCTTAATATCCGAAAAATTGGTTGCAAACCCCGCGTTGTAAGCTTTTGCCCAGACAATGTTTCCTGCTGTGTCAATTTTTACAGCATCGCCATAATACGGACCAAAAGAATTATTCAATCCTGCAATAACAAACTCTCGTGCCGGGGTTTGTACCATTCCGCCGGTGATATCAAAAGCTCCAAGATCGTAACTCTGACGAAAAGTTGTCATTGTTTGTCCTGAAACAGAAAAAGTAAAAATTAAAAGAATACCGGTTAGGAAAAGCTTTGTGATTTTTTTCATTTCTATGCAATTAAAAATTTTTATTAGTATTTAATAAAAAACAAAAAAACGGGATAGTTCCCGCTTTTTTGTTCAGTGTCCTCATTTTAATTAATTACCTGAAGAGTCCAACAGAACCATTTTTCTTAACCGGTTCTTTTGCACTATCAAATCCTGTAGCAACAATAAAATAGTAATAAGTGCCATCAGACGCTTTTTCACCGTTATTGGTAATTCCATCCCAAGCCGCTTTAGCACCGATGAAATTATACATTAATTGACCCCAACGGTTAAAGATCTGTAACTCTATTTCTTTTACACCTGTTGATTTAATAGTGAAAACATCATTGGTATTATCACCATTTGGTGTAAACACGTTTGGTACTTCAAGAGTAAATCCATCTTCGATAGTAATAACAACGGTAGCTGAATCACTGCATAAACCTGTTGATGCGATCATCAACACTGTATAAGTACCTGCAACACTATAAGTATTAGAAACAGACAAAGTAGTTGTGGTTATTGAAGAATTACCATCACCAAAACTCCATGTAAATAAAGTTGCGCTGGAAGAACTTAAATTAGCGAAGTTCACTGTTTGTGGAGCAAAGCCTGTTGTAACATCAGGAATTATAGAAGCAGTAGGGACTCCGTTAACCAAAATTACCGTGCTCGTAGAGATACAACCTGTTGTAGGGTTCGTAACCGTTAGAACATAAGTTCCCGGTTGATCTACTACAGGAGTTGATGTATTAGAACCTGTAATTGTTCCCGGTCCTGTCCAGCTGAATGTTACACCCGGATCAGGAGAACCGCCATTTAATGTTGCAGTAGTAGCACCGCAAGGCATAACTGCATTAGCCACCGAAGTTGCTGTTGGAACAGTAGTATTATTATCAACAGTAAATGAAACTGCAGTTGTACAGCTTGTTGCCGGATCTGTTATCACAACAGAATAAGTTCCTGCGGTATTTACTGAAATAGTTGGTGTAGTTGCTGATGTACTCCATACGTAAGTAACGTTGGTTGGAGTTGCATTGGCAGTTAAGATATTTGTACTGTTAGTTGGTGAACATCCGATACCAACCGATGAAGAAGAAGTAACATTCAATAACGGTGGAATTGTTGTTCCAACAACAACAACAGTTAATGTGTTATTAGTACAACCCGTCAATGTATTTGTTACAGAAACACTGTATGTTCCGTTTTGATTAACAGTAACACTGCCATCAGTTGCACTGCCAACAATACCGGGACCACTCCAAACATAAGTAAGATCAGTTGTCGGTGTGTAAGCCGGAGAAATAATTGTTGTAGGGTTAGCACAACTTAAAGGACTTGCAGTTCCTGTTCCTGCAACAAAAGTTGGGGCGGTTGTTGAATTTGCAACGGTAATAATAGGGTATGAAACACAGCCATTTGTTGCGGTAATAGCACAAGTATATGTGCCGGGAGTTGTAAAAGTAACAACACTTCCGGTAGTTGAACCGGATATACCCGAAGCAGGACTCCAGGAATAAGAACCAATTCCAATAGAGGAAGTAACGGTGACACTAACAGTTTGGTTAGCGCTTAAACAAGTTATACTTGGATTAGAATTACTTAATACATATGTCGGAGATCCGGGATTTGGCGACACTGTTGCAATAGAAGCTGCCGCCGAACATCCGTTGGTTCCTGTTACAACTACACTATAAGTACCACTTCCATTAACAACCGCAGATGCAGAAGTTGCACCGCTTGTTATACTCCCGGGGCCTGAAGCAATCCATGAATAAGTGGAAGCTCCGACTGCTGTGGCAGTTAATGCTGTTGTAGGTGTAGCACATGACAATGTAAATGTTGACGGATTGATACCAACAGAACTTGGCGCTGTGGTACTTGAATTAACTGTTAAAGCAGTTGTGCCAACGCAGCCATTTGAAGTATTAGTTACTGTTACATTATAAGTACCTCCTAAACTTGCTGTTGCTGTTGATAAAGTATTTGTACCAACAATTCCGGGACCTGACCAATTATAAGAATAAGTTCCAACCCCTGCTCCGGCTGTCAAAGTCGCGTCAGTTGCACTGCAGGTAATAACGTTAGAAGAAGACGTTGTAGGAGTTACCGCCGCGTTATCAGCGGTAACACTATTTGTAATAATAGATGTACAACTATTTAATAAGTTGGTAAGGGTTAAAGTATAAACACCACCCTGGTTCACATTGATAGTTGCAGTGCCAGCGCCTGAAACTATGCCGGGCCCGCTCCAAGTATACGAAACAGGTGAAGTTGTAGTTGTAGCAACAACCTGTGCGCCTGTGGCCAAACAAGTTATTGTATTTGAATTCGCTAATGTAGCTGTAGGACTGTTTGCATCTGGTACAACAGTAAATGTTGCCGGAGCACTTGCACAACCATTAGCAGGATTTGTTACAGTCATTGAATAAGTTCCTGCACTACATGCAGTAGCTGTATATGAATTAGCACCTGCACAAACACCACCTGTCCAAACTACCGTACACGAACTTGGATTTGCACTACCTATTAAAGTAACCGAAGGTGTTGCACAAGTAATATTTACTGATCCGCTACCCAAAGCAGCGGGCGGTGTTGTATTAGTACCAATAGCTGCAATAGCTGCACTTGTACAACTATTAGCAGTACTTGTTACAACTAAAGTGTAATTTCCTGACAGAACAACATTCACGGTTTGTGTATTTGCAGGACCAACTATACCGGTTCCTAACCATGAATACAGAACGCCTGAAGATGGATTTCCTGTTATATTAACTGAAGATGTAGAACAAGTTAAAGATTGTGACGGAATAGCTGTTTGCGTAGGAGCTGTGGTATTTGTATTTGCAACAACCACTGCTGCCGGTGCTGAACAACCGTTAGTTCCTGTAACAACAACCGAGTAAGTTCCACCACCCGAACCTGTAGCGCTTGATGAAGTTGCTCCCGAAGTGATCGAGGATCCCGCAGGGGCAGTCCATGAATAAGTTAAACCGGTTGGAGTAACCCCTAAGTTAATTGCAGTTGAAGCACAAGTAACGGTTCCTGAAGTGCTTGCAGATATACCTGTAGGAGCCAAAGTATTAAATGGCGCTGATGCAGTTGCCTGAGCCGTACATCCATTTACGGAGCTTTGGAAAATAACTGTGTATGTTCCCGGTCCTGTACCCGTAGTATTAGCATTATTCACACCACCACTTATCGAACTTCCCACAGGTGGTACCCATGTATAAGTTCCACCACTTGATGGCGATCCGCTTAAACTGAATGTTTGGCTTGCACAAGTAATAGAACTTGTTGCAGAAGCGCTCACGCCCGTAGGCGCAACAGTGTTTATGATGGCAGATGCCGTAGCCTGTGTGGTACAACCGTTAGTTGCACTTGTAACTCTTACCGTATATGTACCAGGACCAGAGCCGGTCGTATTTTGATTATTCACGCCTCCGGTTATCGAACTTCCAGCAGGAGCAGTCCATGTATAGGTCATACCCGAAGGATTAGAAGTTAAATTGATAACGCTGTTTGTACAAGTAACTGAAGCGCTTGATCCAGCTGTAACACCTACAGGCGCAACTGTGTTAAATGGTGCGGCAACTGTAGCCTGTGCAGTACATCCGTTAACGGCACTCGCCGCAATTAAAGTATATGTACCACTTCCCGAACCCGTCGTGTTTTGGTTATTTACACCGCCGGTAATAGAACTACCAACAGGAGCAACCCAGGTATAGGTCATACCTGCAGGAGTACCATTTAAAGAAAGCGTATTACTTGAGCAGGTGATTGAGCTTCCGGCAGTGGCATTCACGCCAACCGGAGCTACTGTATTGATCGAAGCCGCCACAGTCGCAATATTTGTACAACCGTTAACTGCATCTGTAACTCTTACAGTATATGTTCCGGGACCTGAACCTGTTGTGTTTTGATTATTGACACCACCGGTTATCGAACTACCCGCAGGAGCTGTCCATGTATAAGTTAATCCATTTAAACCGGCAGTAAGATTTATTGTACTGCTGCTGCAAGTTACGTTACCCGAAGTGCCGGCTGTTGCAGTTGGTGCAACTGTATTGATCAATGCTGCAACTGTTGCCTGGGCAGTACAACCATTAACAGCACTTTGTATTTTTACAGTGTATGTTCCGGGACCTGAACCGGTAGTATTCTGATTATTTGCACCACCCGTAATCGAACTTCCCCCGGGAGCAGTCCACGTATAAGTCAAACCACCTGTAGTAGAAGTTAAGTTTATTGAAGTATTATTACACGTAACCGAACCAGATGTTCCTGCTGAAGTAGAAGGAGCAACTGTATTGATCTGAGCGGCCACAGTCGTAATTGCTGAACATCCGTTAGCCGGATTCACAACCCTTACGGTGTAGGTACCCGGACCGGAACCTGTAGTATTTTGATTATTGACGCCGCCTGTAATCGAACTTCCAGCAGGTGCAGTCCATGTGTAATTCATACCGGCAGGCAGTGATGTTAAGTTGATAGAGTTGTTGGTACAGGTAACAGAAGCTGATGTACCTGCTGTTGGTGACGGAGGTGTTGTATTTGTTCCAACTGCCACAGTACTAGGAAGGGATGTACAACCGCCTGAAGTGACAGTTAAAGTATAAGTTCCCGCTGTTCCAACAGTAGGATTCGCGGTGGTACCTCCTGAAATAATTCCGGGACCGGACCATGAATAGCTTGGGCCACCTGAACCCGCAAGCACTGTTGTAATATTAACACAGGTTAAAGATTGGGTTGCTCCTGCATTTGCGACGGGCAAAGGATTAACAATAATATTATTTGAAAATGTTCGACCACATTGAGGACTAACACCAACCGTATATGTTACAGGGAAAGTGCCAGCTCCTGTAAGAGAAGGACAGAACGATGTACTGGAAACACCAAGAGGAGCCGTAAAAGTTCCTCCGGCGGTGGCCGTTCCGGATAGTAATGGGGTTAAATTCACACATGGCCCGTTAGCACACATGGCAGCTGGTGCCGACCATGTTGCACTATAAGGATTAGTGATAGAAATAGTTCTTGTAAGAATAGGACAAACACCCGAAGGACCCTGAGTATCGAACGAATAAGAAACTGTATATATACCCTGAGCCATCTGATAAGTATCCAACCAACAATAACCTGCCTGACTTACAAAAGAGGCAGTTGACGCAATGGCAGGTGCAATTGTCCAGGAAGGAAGACCAATCGGTGAACCGGCAGGTATAGTAACTGTTTGACAATTTCCAGCAGGAGTATTTGCCCATACACCACTTGCTAATGGTACACTGCTATAACAGCTTGAAACCGTATAACCAAAAGAGGCACCCGCATTTATGTTGCAAAGGTTATAGCCATGGGTCTGACTAGGGTCAACTCCGTACAATGAAAAAGTATAGTTAGAAGAACTCGGCAAAACGGAAGAACAGGTTGGACATAACATCGCGACATTTGTATTTGTCCCCTGACCAACAATTACAGAGTTGTTTGATGCTGTGAGTGGTGCAGTTGGATTGAACCTGATCCTTATACAAGGCACACTTCCGGTATTCCCTACCAGCCAATTGGTTTCATGCAGATAGATCAGATCCGGATAATTACATGGAATGGTAGCTGAAATAGGTGCATCAGTAGCATCATTATAAACACCAAGACTTGGAGAAACCATACAAGTCATTTGTGCATTAATGTTGTTTCCCGAAAGAAACAATACTAACAATAATAAGATTTTGTAAATGTTTTTCATATCTGAAATTATTCTGTAATTAATGAATTCTTATGTTCAGGTTTTAGCAGATGCTTGTTCTTAGATATCCAGTCGTTAAGAACCTTTAGATACTCCGACTTAACAACATACCCGGCAGATTTTGGCGCCTGAGTTGGAATAATATCATTTAAAAAATAATTTTTTAAAGTTGCATCATAACCAAAATATGAAGAGGGCTGCGAAAGTCCCTGCCTTTGCATAGTTACATCATCATGTCTTTTTTTGAACTCCTGGAATTTAGGATCGTTTGACATGTCAGGTTTGTTTTGAACACTTGCATCCTGAGCGAATGAGATTTGCGCGAAACAACATGCAATAGAAAAAAAGAATAGTTTTTTCATGTTTGGTAAAATTTCGACTAAGATAATAAAAAGCAGGTAAAAATCAACCAAACAAAGAACTAATTAATTATTGATTTTCAATAAGTTAAAGCTAAACTCACCTAAATTGTTTTAAATGCTTACCAAGCCTTTTTATTGAATTTTATTTCCAGTTTTGTTATAAAATCTGCAACATTGGAGTTGTTGGGATTTATTTGCAAGGCTGCTTTATAGTAATAGATGCTATTCAGAGTATCCCTGGCTTCAAAAAATGTTTTTCCAATAAGAACATTCATTAATTCGGGTTGGATACCTTGATCCAGTTTTTCCTTTAAGAATTTAACTCCTTCAGAAGGATTGGTACGGGTATAAAGATCCTGGAGTACTTCGTAAGGCACGGAAAAATCACCTTTTGTGTCGTGCAGGATGGCCAGTTTCAGATATTTTTTTGCAAGATCAACCTGTCCTAACCTGAAATACGCTATCCCTATATTACAGATCACCTCTTTTTTAGTTGTATCCCGTTTATAGGCCAATTTCAAATAAGGCAGTGCTTCCGCAGGTTGACGCTCAAAGGTCAGATACATGTAAGATAAATTATTGTAACATCCGCCACAGGAAGAATCGGTTTGGATCGATCTTTTCAGGATCTGTTCCGCTTCCCTGATCTTTCTTATTTTTTCACCTTCAGTCATCTCTTTCGCTTTATTCGGATCACTGATATTAATAATGAGCTGACTTGTGGTTAAGAGCGCAAGTTTTACCGATTCAGGATACTTTTTCGCATCGGCTTCAAACAGAACATATTTATTTTTCCATTCTTTATTACGCATCACAATTAAAAACGAGAACAGCACAAGAAAAATGCCCGGTATCATTTTCTGATAAGGTTTCAGATCTGCGAACGAAATATTTGCCTTTGGATTGTTCCTGTAATAAAATAAAAAGTACACCGCTATTAAACTGAATCCTGTTGATGCAAAGAATGCAAACCGGTCGGCAACAATCCCCGGTGCAGGCATAGCAAAATTCAGGTACATAGAGATCGACAGACCGAAAAATACAATGCCATACCACAAAAGATCCGGTTTTTTAAATCTCTTGAAGAAAACATAAGCCATCCCTGCGAAACCTGCCAGACCAAGAAGTGCAAAGAAAGAAGTGAATGAGTAGACCGAAATTGTATTATAGCCATAATACGATGCCATTTTTGTCGGGAAGATCAACATCTTGATATAAAACCCAAGCGAGTTAAAAGTAGCTGAGACCCTTAACATAACATCTCTTTCAAAATACAACGGGCTCTCAAAATAATTAAAGGTCCTCACCTGCGCTACACTCCTATCCAATAAAAAATGTTTGGCAACCTTATAAGAATAGAAAGAAACAATGAACATCAGGATGATCCCTACGATCAGTTTTACCTTTAAGCTTCCGCGTTTCAACAAGATCAAAGGCACCAACACTAAAAAAGGGAATACATCGAACTTACTCAGGAACGCCAATCCAAAACTTATAATAGCAGGTAAAATGAAAAGTATTTTTTTTGTTTCGGTATATTTTGCAATTGAAATAAATCCAAGTATTGAAAAAATAAAACACAACAGGATATCGCGATTCTTTAAACTGGCAACTACCTCGGTATGTATTGGTAAAATAGCAAATATGAAAACAGCCGAGAATATTATAAATGGAGGATACTCTTTGAATAACAGCTTAAAAAGCCTTAACAGAACCAATAAGCATATGGCATACAACAACACATTTATAAAATGGCCTGCCATGATATTCAATCCGAAAAGCTGGTGTTGCAGAGCGAAAGTAACTTTAACAATAGGCCTGTATTCGTACATGTTTCCACTCTCATCATTCACATGGTAGGTCCTGAAGATCCTAGGAATTGCTTTTATTCCTTTTGAAGTAATGTTATCCGGACCGGTCACAAACTCATCATCCAATCCGTAACCGTTTGTCAGTGTATTTCCGTATAAAATAAAAGCTGTTAATACAAGTATGATCCTGTGATTTTTCGGAGCGAATATTTTTTTGAGTAACATAGTTTAACAGAACAAATTTTAAACGTCAGCCGAAATGATATTACGTTGAATTGCTGAAGTGCCTGAATACAACAAAGAAGCAAAACTGTCCCTGTATTCGCGTTCGATACCCGCTTCCACCAGATAACCGTAAGCACCGAAGATCTCTTGTAATTGCTTGATCGCAGTTACAACATGTTCCGAAACAAAAAGTTTTGCTATGGATGCGCGTGTCAATGCATTTTTAGGTTTTGTATCAATAGAATACGCTGCATCATAAACTAAATTCTTACCCGCATTTAAAATTGTTTTAATATCTGCTATCTTATGCTGAATATTCTGGAATTCAAACAGATTTTTGTTGTTCAGTTTTCTTTTCTTGGTGAAAAGAACTGCTTTATCAAGAACTCTATCCAATTGTCCAACTAAAAAAGCACTTACCACTGCCCTCTCCCAGATCATACTGTTGTTGAATATCTGTCCGCCGGAACCCGGTTTTCCGATCATACTATCTTCATCAATTTCAAAATGATTGAATTTTATATCACCCATTTGAGCAGTACGCAATCCCATCTTATCTTTCACTTTACTGATCTTGATCTCTTTTGCATCTGATTTTACGATGAAACAGGAAACTCCTCCGAAAAAACCTTTGGTTTTATCTGTTAAAGCATAAACCACCAAAACATCACATACAGGTGAATTGGTTATGTACCTTTTTTCCCCATCGATGATATAAGAACTGCCTTTTTTAACTGCCATCGACGACATATTGTAAACATCGGATCCTGCATTATACTCTGTAATTGCATTGGCAGCGATCCATTGTCCGGATGCCATTTTTTTAAGGTACTTATCTTTTTGTTCATCACTTCCGTAAAAAGAGAGTGGAGAAACACAAGCGATCAAATGAGCAATTGAAGAAAATATCATTCCGTTATTTTCACAACCATAAGCTAATGCTTCATAAGCTACACAGGTTTTAAGAGCTGAAAATCCTTTTCCGCCATAACTTTCATCGGCCACTAATCCGTGCAAACCATTCTTCGAAAAGTGATTCCATAAACTGCGGTCGAAAAAATTATTCTTATCCTGTTCTACCAGGTCTTTTGCAGGAAAAGACTTTCCCACTTCGTGAAACGTATTGTAAATAGTTTTATAGTTCTTTAATATCCCTAAGATCATATGAAAACTTTTAGATAAATACCATCCAAAAATAACATAATAAACCAAATTAAGCCTGAGATAGGTAAATAAGTTTTAACCCGTTAAGAACAATCGTGTTAATTTGCAGTAAAGGCACATTTTTTCTACATTTATAGCTTATGGGCCTATCTCTTGATAAATTAAGCATTCATCTGCCGTCACAGGTACTTACGAATGAAATGCTGGCCAAAGAATTCAAAACGGATACCGCGGATATTTTCAAAAGAACAGGTATTGAAACCCGTTATTTATCTGCAAAAAACGAGACTGCTTCTGACCTTGCCTACCAGGCCGCCAAAAAATTATTGAGTGAAAATCCCGGGAAAAAAATAGATTTCTTAATTTTCTGTTCCGATTGTTTTGATTACATAGCACCAGCTACATCCTGTATACTCCAGGACCGTTTAAGTCTTCCGCAAAATACAGGCTGCATCGATCTTCCTTATGGCTGCTCAGGTTTTGTTTATGGTTTAGGCATCGCAAATGGTTTGTTGCATAGCGGAATGGCAGAAACTATTTTATTTTTGACCTGCGATACCTCCACAAAAACATTACATCCTGAAAATTTAGAACAAAGAAGTTTGTTTAGCGATGCCGCAGTGGCAATGCTGATCACGAAAAATAATTCGCCTATAAACAGTTTTGTTTTTGGATCTGATGGCAGTGGTGCGCTTGACCTTTATATTGAAGGAAGCGCTTTCCGTAAACCACAGGATGATAATTTTAAAAGGGAAACCGGTTTGCCTTACGGACAAATGGTAATGAATGGAACTAATGTTTTTTCGTTCGCATTACGTACTGTTCCTCCAATGATAAATGATACTTTGAAAAAATCAGGGATCGCTTTTGACGAGATAGATCTTTTTGTATTTCACCAGGCGAATGGATTCTTATTAGAGACACTAAGGAAGAAAATGAATATCCCGAAGGAGAAATTTTATACCAACCTGAAAGATTACGGGAATACGGTTGCTTCTTCTATTCCATTAGCTCTTTATACCGCAGAACAGGAAAAAGTACTGAAAAAAGGCATGAAAGTTCTTGTAGCCGGATTTGGGGTCGGAAATAGTTGGGGAGCAACCATAATTAATTATTAAATTTGTTTTATGCTTTTAGAAGAATTCATAAGTAAACTGGAGGGTGAATTTGATGATATGCCGAAAGGTACCCTTCAACCGGATACCGATTACCGCAGTATTAAAGGATGGAGCAGCATGCACGCTCTTATCATCATTGCATTTGTGGATATTAATTTCAATATCACTTTGAACGGTTCCGACCTGAAAGCGACTAAGACCGTAAGCGACCTCTACAATCTTGTTCAACAAAAAAGACCGGCTTGAGCAGCTTCAAAACATCCAACGTTTCTATTAAAGGGCTAACGGTTTGCGTACCGGGTGAAGTAAAAAGTATTTTCGATTATGATCTTTTAAGTAAAGACGAGCAAGATCTGTTCTATAAAACCGTCGGGATAAAAGAACGCCGAGTGGCAAGGCCTGAAGTTACTTGTAGTGATCTCTGTGAAAAGTCTGCACGTCATTTTTTTGAGAACAATATTACAAAACCTGAAAATATTGACCTGGTTGTTTTTGTTTCCCAATCGCCTGATTATTTTTTGCCATCAACTGCAGTTATTCTACAGGATAAATTAGGGTTAAAGAAAACAACACTCGCGTTTGATGTAACGCTCGGCTGCAGCGGGTATATTTATGGATTAAGTATCATTGCAAATTTTTTACAAAGCGGACAATTTAAGCAAGCGCTTTTGTTGTGTGGTGATAAATCAACTATTTCGACTTATATCGAAGATAAAAGTTCGTATCCTTTATTCGGTGATGCAGGCTCGGCTACTTTATTGGAATACGATACAGATGCAGAAGATATGATCTTCAATATGAATAGTGATGGCGCCGGTAAGAACGCGATCATAATTGAACACGGACATTCAAGACATCCTTATTCTCCTGAATCAGATGTTATCATGCAAATTGAACCGGGAGTAAGAAGAGGAAAAAAACATTTAGCATTGAATGGCCAGGATATTTTCACATTCGCCTTGAAAGAAGTATCACCTAATATCAATGAAACTTTAAAGGCAGCGGGAAAAACCATAAATGACATTGATCATTTTATATTACACCAGGCCAATAAACTCATTAATGAAACGATCCGGAAAAAATTAGGTATAGAAAAAGAGAAATACCCCTATTCCATTGAATTATTCGGGAACACCAGCTCAGCCTCAGTGCCTTTAACCATGTGTTATGTCTTAGAGCAACAATTATTAAAAGAAAGATTAAATTTGTTGCTGTGCGGCTTTGGAGTAGGTTTATCGTGGGGAAGCGTTATTTTAAGAACAGACAAACTGCTTTGCGCTAAATTATTTGATTATGATAAGCCTTAAGGGTAAACATATAATGATCACGGGAGCTTCTTCCGGCATTGGACAAGCCACTGCTATCCTATGTGATAGTTTGGGCGCTACCGTTACAATTACAGGCAGAAACGAATCTGCTTTAAAAGAAACGGCTAAAGAACTGAAAAATTCATCAAAGATCGTTGTAGCTGATCTGACCAGCCGGGAACAACTAACTGCACTTGTAAATAAAAGCGGTGCTGTTGATGGTTTAGTGAATTGTGCAGGGATAGTTAAACCACTTCCAATAAAATATATTAAGCAAAAAAATATTTCAGAGATGTTCGATGCTAATTTTTCATCGTCCGTTTTATTATGCAGCGAATTAAGCAATCAGAAAAAGATAAATGAGAACGCTTCGGTGATATTTATTTCTTCTGTATCAGCACAGCATCCTTACATCGGCGGAAGTTTATACAGCGCTTCGAAAGCAGCGTTAGAAGCATTCTGCAGGTCGTTTGCTATTGAAAATGCAGGTAAAAAGATAAGAGCGAATGTAGTTTCTCCTGCCCTTGTAAAAACAAAGATATTTACTGAAACAGAATTAGCAACTTCAGAAGAAGAAATGCAAAAATATGAATCCCAGTATCCTTTAGGTTTTGGTGAACCGGTTGATGTGGCGAATTGTATCGCATTTTTACTTTCACCCGCATCAAAATGGATCACCGGGACAACGATAAATATGGATGGCGGATTACTTTTAAGCAGTAAAAAATAAGTATGGATTATTCAGTCATAATTCCCGCATATCACGCAGCGCCCGGCATCGAAAAACTTTACGGTGAGTTGAAAAAGTATTTTACTTCGGTAAATAAGTCATTTGAAGTTATTATAGTTGATGATGCAAGTACTGATAATACATGGGAGGTCCTGAAAAAATTAAAAGCGGCTAATAACAATGTAAAAATAATTTTGTTCGCTAAGAATTTTGGCCAGCACGCGGCAACCTTATGTGGGTTCACTTATGCAAAGGGAAAATTCGTGATCACTATGGATGATGATATGGAAGTACATCCCGACCAGATCACAAAATTAGCAGAGGCACAAGTTGAAAAAGATTATGATGTTGTTTATGGTGAATACGGAAAACTGAATCAACCTTTTTTCAGAGGCATCATTACCAGGATGTATAAATTCGGTTCCAAAGTAGAAGGAAAGAACCGTGGGAAAGGCTCTCCTTTCCGTCTGATCAAAAATGAACTGGCGCAAAAACTCGCTCATACCCACAAACATTTTGTTTTTATTGATGAATTATTACTGTGGTACACTTCGAGAATGAAATTTATCAGAATTGATGCGAACCCTGACTATATTAAAAAAAGCAGTTATTCATTAGGCAGCCTTTTCAAGATCACCAGTAACGTGATCATGTTCTCTTCAACTGTTCCTTTAAAATTTGTAACTAATATTGGGGTTGGCCTTGCCTCGATTAATTTTTTGATAGGTCTATTTTACATTCTGAAAAAAGTATTATTCCGCATTCCTGCTCCGGGATACACTTCTATTATTGTGAGTGTATTGTTTTCAACAGGACTTATCGTATTAAGCGTTGGGATCGTGGCTCAGTATATCAGTAAGATCTTACAGGATATAAATAAAAAACCTTCATACCACATTTCAGAACAACTTGCTGACGATTAAACAATATGGCGTAACTCTGAGAAGGATCACGCCCGATGATATAGAATTACTGCGTTACTGGCGGAATCAGCAAACGGTGAAGATGTATATGGATTACCGGGAATACATCACGCCGGAAATGCAAAAAAAATGGTTTGAGTCGATCGATAATAAATTCAATTACTATTTTATTATTGAATTTGAGAATAAAAAAGTTGGATTGATCAACGCAAAGAATTTCAGTTACACAAATGGATTCGGAGAAGGAGGCATTTTTATCTGGGATACTGATTATATCAATTCCTTTGCAGCTGTCTTCAGTACATTATGTCTTTTGAATTTTGTTTTCTTTAAAGTTAAACTTTGCAACCTCTCCCATGCAAGGATCTTAAGTGATAACGACAGAGCTATTCATTACAATCAACTCATCGGTTATAAATTATCACCGGGACAAGAAAAAGTTTATAATCAATTGTATGTATTGAGTCTTGAAGATTATAAAAAAACAGGGAATAAACTGAACAAAGCTGCAGAGATGCTGAATAACGGCGATGGTGAATTGATCTTTGAAGGAACTGTTTCTGAAAAGAATCTTGATGAGATAAATGCTATCCTTAAAAATTAAAAGAACCTAAAGGAAACTCTCCCCTTTTATAAGCTTCCAGCCATTTTTCTTTTGGGACCATCGATAATAAGAAAGGATCATCCATGTTCTCCACTTTATATTTAGAGATCTCGTTCGCAGAATAATTCCATAGCGGATTCGGGATATCAAACATTAAAACAACACGGTCATGGTCAGACTTATTCCACGCTTCATGCTCGAATGAATCATCAAAGATCATCAGTTTTCCTTCCTCCCACTCGCGGGTTTCATTACCGACCCTTAAATGACATTTATGCCCACCAGGAACGATCAACGGCAAATGACAACGTAAAACCATACGCGTATAACCTTCATGAGGCATTATATGCGTATTTGGTTTTAAAAAGGAATAATCACAGGAAATGATATCAGGTATGGAATAAATAAGTTTTGCTGTTTGCGGGCAAATCTCTGCGTTGCCCGGAAATTTCATTCCGAAAAAAATGAAAGAAAATACTTTCCATGCTTTCTCTTTATCAGAACTGACATAATGCGGAAAAGTCTCCAGCCAGTTACTTTCACGGTTCTTTCCGATAAGATCTATCAATTCCGATTTAATAACCGAAAAATTTTTTATCAAAGGATCAAGAAATGGAAAATCCTTTGCATCATAAAAATAACGGGGGTTCTTATCAGTGATCCGGTTCTTACTCACAAGCTAAATTTAAATATATTTTTCTTTTAATTTCTGAACATCCACCTTATGGTTCAAACTTATCGGGAATTCATTCAGGACAACAATGCTATCAGGCAGCATATAAGAAGGCAATTTACCCAGCATATACGTTCGCAATTGCAATTCACTTATCTCTTTTTCGCTTTCCACAAAAGCAATGATCTCGATCTTTGGATTATCAATATTCACCACTTCGCAATTCGAGATGCCTTCAAAACCAAGTAAAGCGGTTTTTATTTCACTAAGTTCAATCCGGAATCCGTTACGCTTAATCATATTATCTCCCCTGCCAATGAATTCAAAAGTACCATCCTTCAACTTTTTTACTTTATCACCGGTATTGTATACAGTTCCTTCTTTCAACGTCTGGACACCGGTTTCAGTAATAACAGCTTTCATTAACAACTTTCCTTTGTAAGTCAATTCTGAATAAAGATTTAATTTCAACCCTTTTGAATAGCATGCCTTCCCTATAGGAACATTGAAATCATTTGGTTTGATCTTGTTAAGGTCAACCTTATGAAAAGTACAAACGTTAGTTTCAGTTGGCCCATACAAATTATAGAATGTTGCTTTAGGGAAATATTCTTTCAACTCTTTCACCAGGTCGTAATTTAATTGTTCGCCGGCGATCAATACTAATTTCATTGACTTAAACTCGTATTTATTCAGTTGACCCGTATGTAAAAGCAATTTCAAGTACGATGGTGTTGAATACAGCACCTCAATCTTATTTACTGAAAGATACTGCGCAAACAACCTTGTATTTGAGACTGTACTTTGTAACGGTAAGAATAATGTTCCTTTCGAATACATAGAAAAGAACAAATCGAAAACAGAAAGATCGAAATTCAAAGGGGCAACTGAAACAAAACGCTTGCTCTTATAGCTCTTAAATTCTGATTCGCACCATTTTAAAAATGCATTCATTCCATCTGCACAATGGACAATTCCTTTAGGGAATCCGGTTGAGCCTGACGTAAATAAAATATAAGCCAACTCACAAGGGAAAACCACTTTCGGTAAATTGGTCTTTATAAATGTGTAATTATCATTTATACTGTACTCTTCGTAAGACGGACATGCCTTGTTCAAAACCTCATTGGCAATGGCCAGGTATTTATTTTCAATGATGCATCCCTGCAAACGGGATTTCTTTAAAATGAACTCTACTCTTTCCAGTGGCCAATCCGGGTTTATCGGTAAATAACCATTTTCGGAATGTAGTACTGCAAAAACAAAAGAAATGAGCGCTGTATTCTTATCACCCCAAATACCTATTGGCTGATCTATCAGATCCGGACAAATACTTTTTAGCCAGCCGCTGAATCCCGCACAGCGTGTTAACAATTCATCATAAGCTATCGATCTGTTGTTTTCATCCGACAGAAATTCTTTATTGCCGCCTGCAATAAGTTTTTTGGTGACTATTTTGCTAATTTCTGCGATATAAAATCTGCTGTTTTATTTATGGTATCTAAATTATCTACACTTACCTCGTGAGCTTCAAATTCTATATTCAATGTTTCTTCCAAATGACCGATCAAACCCAATACAACAATTGAATCCAGTAAACGGGAACTGATCAAAGCTGTGTCATTTGTAAAATCAGAAGGGACATTCCCCCTGAATAAACGTTCTGCTACAAACTCCCTTACCTCTTTTATTATCTCATTTCTATTCATAAACAATTGTTTTTTGCGGCTCATTAATTATTTGATAAACACCACCTGCAATTAAAATATGTCCTAATGCATTAGGATGCGGATCAACATTACTTACAGTGATACTTTCTTTTGAATAATTAGAATAGATCCTTTTTAAAGAATAGGTTTCAAAACCTGCATTTTTTGCAATATCCCGTAAATTATTGATCCTGCTTTTATCCGTAATAACTTCATTTGTTGTCGGCAAGAACACCCAAACCGGCCTGATCTTATTGTTCTCACAAAAAGCGACCATCTTTTTATATAAGTAATCGAATAAACGGTTCATGTGCGGTTTCAACCTGTATTTAATTTCCAATGCTGACATTCTTTTTTCGATCCCTGCATTCTCTAACATAAAGTTAATAAAAACATCGTCAAAAGTAAAGCCTTCTTTTACCAGGCGGGTTACATTATTACAAAGACGCTGCTCTTCTCCGGTATGGGAGAAGAGGATAGCTATATCCGGTTTTAACTGAGACGCTTTATGTTCCAGGACATATGCATTTTGAATAACAGAATACATCGGCACTCCAAAATTCAGGAGCTCAAATTTCCTTCCACTGAATTTATTAAGCCATTCTTCTGCTATCCCTTCGAATACTTCATTATTGTTTACACCGGTTCCCATTTCATAAGAGGCGCCAAGAATTGCAACACGTGTAATTCCGGTTCCTTTCTCTAAATTATACTCTTTATCACGTAAGCCGAGTTTGTTAGTGGAAATAACAGTTCCGTTAAATCTTATTGACTGTGATGGCATCAATTCCTGGCGTAAAACTGTGTTAGATGAAAAACTGATCTTAGATAGCGGGCTCACCCTTATGTTACCCTCTTTGCCCATTTTCGAGTTACTGTTAGATGCCATTAAACGGGTATAATAACCTTCTTCATTACTTTCATGTTGGTTAACCGTAAGATAATCGGCGGTAAATAATTCCCGCGTTAATGAGTTTTGTGGATCCTTAAAACAATATAAAAGCAATACGGTCCCTAAAAATCCATATCTAAAGATAGAGACAATTTTTATGTAGGTCTGTTTAGTTTTAGTGATAGTATCTTTAATAACAATTCCACAACAAAAGATCAACCAATAGATAAACAAAAGAAGAAGGCTTGTTACAGAAAATTTACATCCCTGTTTGATCAAAAACACTACTTCACCAATGCTTTCAGTTGTCCAGATAAAAAATAAAAAGTTCATCACGACCTGGACAAAAAGAACTGAGAATGATCTTCTAACAAAAGTAAGGAAGCTTGATTCTTTAACCGGAGGTTGTTTCATTAGTTTTTCGAAACGGTAGCCGCTATAGAAAACTAATAAGCCTAATAACAACCAATACAGAACATCGGTCATTTTAAATTTAAAGTAGCCTGTTGACCAATACAATTGATAGAAATGGAAGAAGCAGGAAGACATAAACGTAATAACGATCAGCAGAATTCCTTTTCCAATGAATTTTGACTTTTTTAGTTTGAAGAACAGCGGATAATAAATGATCTTGAGAATAAAATCACGCCAGAACCTGTTCACATCCTTCCAGTAATCACGGAAAGTTGATGCCAAAGGAAAAAAACCAAATGAAGAAGGCAGATTGATGTCGAACATGGAGAAAAAACCGACCGAAAAAATAAATACCCCAACCAGTTTAAAAAGTATAATGCTTTTGCTAATGATATACAGCATCAGATCTGCAGAATTACTGATATTATAAACAGATGGGCTGAATTCCTGGTTCACAATTTTATAAATAGAGAAAAGAAAAATACCGGTCACAAATTGAGTTACCGCTTTATCCTGGTTAAAAAAACCCTGTTTTTGATCTCGTCCATTCAAAAAATGTTTGTGATCCACGATAGGCATAACCGGGAAGAATAATTGCTGGAACGAAAAGAAATACGACCATGACGCGGGTTTATCAGCAACGGTATTATTGTATTTGAATTCGTATAATGCAATAATAACTTTGAACATTAATATAGAAGCTAAGAATGGGACCGCGTAATTAAAAGAACCTATCTGCAACCTTCCGCTTTGCAGCAAAAACAACCCGATAAAAACAACGATAACAAATATTAGCTTATAGATCCATTGCAGACCAGAGATCAGAACAAAGGAAATTACAGAAAGCGCCAGGAATAAGATGATCGCATTGGCACTACTGAATACGTAAAAACTGATGGCTAAAAACAACGCAGGAAATACATAAGGTTTATAGGCCGGGGGAAGAAATCCATTAACGATAAAAAACGGCAGAATGATAAAACCCAGGTTTAAAATATCGCTTCCCTTATCGAAATAAATAACTTTAGCGACAAAGAACACAGCCAGGTAAACAATACTGTATAAAAAAAGCTTTACTGCTTTATTGTTTATAAACCGGGCCATTTTTGATTAACTTGAATTCATTTGCTAATATATAATTAATACATTTGATATTGTAATCTTTAATAAGCAAAATGTCAACCCCGAAGAAGCAATTTCTTTTTGTACACATTCCTAAAACAGCAGGCACTTCCTTTGCGCTCATTTTAGCGAAACGCTTCAGAGGTCTTCGGAAATTGCAGTTCTATTCACCAAAAGAGCGGGAAATTTATCCAAAACTGGCAGCTGCTGAAAAAGAAAGATATGATGCGATTTATGGCCATATTCCATTTATAGGAGATCAGGGTTTAAAACGGGGCATTGAGTATTATACTTTTTTCAGATCACCGAGAGAACGGCTTTTGTCACAATACAAACATATTAAAGGTGATGGCAATCATATTATAAAAAGTAAGATCAATGTTGATGAATATAGTTTAAAGGATTTTCTGAAGCAAGGCTTCGTACGGAATTTTGATAACCTGATGACACGGTATTTGTCAGGAAACATTAGCAAAGAATATCTTAAAATTGATCAGGGTGATCTTGATCTCGCACTAAAGAATTTCGATAACAATTTTAATATTTTTGGTTTAACTGAGAAATTTGATGAGAGTTTGGTTCTTTTATCAGACTATATGAATTGGCCTCCTTTGTTATATGTCAGGGAAAATAAATCCTCTTTCAAGATCAGGAAAGAAGAATTGGATGATGAAACAGAAAAACTGATCACTGCATGCAACCGCTTTGATGAAGTATTATTCAAACATGCCGAGGCAAAGTTTGAGAAATTACTTGTTCCTAAAAAAGAAATGGTTGAAAAAAGAGTTAAAGAATTAAGAGAATGCAGTGAAAGAAATAAGAACTCAATTATTTTCAGGAATAAGATCAATTTATTATACGCCTGGTTCAGGAAAAAACTGGCAGGAAGATAATGGCAGAAGAAAAAGTATTCATACCCGAAAGCATGTTCCCGATCAGTAAAAAAAGATTACTGATGCAATACATTCGCTGGCTGCCCGCAAAATTAGGATTATTAGATAAAACCACATTTTTATTCCAGATAAAAAAGATAAATCCGGATGATATCTTTATGGTTTCTTATCCGAAATCAGGGAATACATGGTTGCGTTTTATTGTTTCCTATCTGAAAAACGGTACTTCAAAAACGATAACTTTCCACGATCTTGAAATTCATGTTCCTGATGTTTATGTTTCGAAAGATAATATTGATGCTCAAAAAAGCGGACGGATAATAAAAACACATGATATATTCTTCGAGGGTTATCCGAGGGTAATTTACATTTACCGTGATTACAGGGATGCGCTTATTTCCTATTATCATTTTGTCACATCTTATAATTATTTTAAAGGCAGTTTTTCTGAATTCATCAGAAGTGATATTGTTTTGCGTCACGGCAGCTGGAAACAACACATTAAAGCCATGGAAAAATTCAAAGCTGAGCATCCTGACAGAATTTGTGTCCTATCTTATGAATCTTTATTGAATGATTTCGATGCTACAGTAAAACCATTGGCGGATTTTATTGGTATAAAATCACCTGTAAATTGGGATGAATTGAAACAAAAGACATCTTTCAGCGGGTTAAAAGAGAACGAGAACCAGCACGGCAGCCGCTTTATGAGCAATACCAAAACAAATTTCATCAGGGAAGGTAAAGCAGGTAAATGGAGAGATCATTATTCAGAAGAAGACCTTCAATATTTATACTCCGATAAAGAATTGGTATCTTTAATGGCAAAATTAGGATACAATATTTAATGGCAAGCTTCGCACATATAATCAATGGGGTTTCTGAAAAGGAAAACCCGGGGTTATTTGAAGTTCAGAAGTTAACACTCGCTTCTTTTACCAAAGCGAAAACTTATTCAGGAAATTCGCATTCGACCAAACAATTTATTTGCCACCACAAAGATCACCCTGTTCAGATAAGCGGATTTGAAACGCTTCCTCCAATAGAAAAAAGCATTTTGGATATAGGGAATTTTGAGAATAAAAAAGCTCTTCCGTTGTTAAAAGATATTCTGCAAACCGCATATTCAAACACTTCAGATGATTATATTATTTATTCAAATGCAGATATAGGCTTAATGCCTCAATTTTATAATGCTATAGCTGATCAAATAGCTAAAGGCCATGATGCAATTGTTGTTAACAGGAGAAGGATCAAAAGCACACTGAATAAAATTGAAGATCTGGATGCAATTTACAGTGAAGTTGGTAAACCGCACATTGGTTACGATATGTTCATCTTTAAGAGAGAACTTTTTCCAAAATTCATTTTAAATAATACTTGTATTGGCATTCCTTTTGTCGGGAATGATCTTTTCTATAATTTATTCTGTTTGGCTGAAAATCCAATATTGCTTGCCGATCATCATCTCACTTTTCATATCGGAATGGAGCTCACGAAAAAATGGGGAAGTCCTGAATTAGAAAAACATAATTATAACGAATTCAGGAAAACGACCAAAGCATTAGCTTCATCAATTGATATTACTAAATTCCCCGGCGCTGAACTTGGGTTTTTTAAAAGGCATTTCAAATGGCTGATGAACCCTACTTTGAGTTATACTGAATTGATGAAAGCGGACCTGAAACAATTAGGTAAAAAGAGAAACAAAAAACCGTACGACCCAAATTACAAAAGGCAATCGTATTACGAATGGCTGATCAAATACATTAACTTCGATTAGAACCGCAGATTTCACGGATTAATTTATAAAATAAGGTTCTTGTATCTGTGTTAATCTGTTGCTAGCAGAATTGCTTAACATCAGAAGCTGTAATTTCCTTCCCGCCTAAAATAACAAGACGCTCAATTACATTCCTGAATTCGCGGATATTTCCGGTCCAATTCTTTTTCTGTAATTCTTTTATAGCATCATTAGCAATTGTTTTTGCCGGAACACCGTTATCTTCGCACACAAGGGTCAAAAAATGTTTCGCTAAGAGAGGAATATCATCTAACCTGTCATTCAAAGCAGGAACATGAATAGGAATAACACTTAAACGGTGAAACAGATCCTCACGGAAATTTCCGGATGCTATTTCCTTTTTAAGATCTTTATTTGTAGCTGCAACCACACGTACATTCACTTTTATTTCTTTATCCCCACCTACCCTGCTTATTTTACTTTCCTGCAAAGCGCGTAATACTTTAGCCTGTGCAGAAAGGCTCATATCCCCGATCTCATCCAAAAATATAGTTCCGCCTTCTGCCTGTTCAAATTTTCCTTTACGTTGGGCTACAGCACTTGTAAAAGCACCTTTTTCGTGGCCGAATAATTCACTTTCTATTAATTCGGAAGGGATCGCGGCACAATTCACTTCAACTAATGGCCCGGAAGCACGGTTACTTTTTTCATGAAGCCAACGTGCAACTAATTCTTTTCCACTGCCGTTATTTCCGGTAATAAGAACACGCGCTTCAGTTGGAGCCACTTTTTCAATAATGTCCTTTATATCTTTTATTACTTTGGATTCGCCTATAATATCGAAAGTTTTAGTGATCTTCTTTTTAAGTTGCTTGGTCTCAGTAACAAGAGTTGTTTTATCTAAAGCATTTCTAACCGTTACTAATAAGCGGTTCAGGTCAATTGGTTTTGCTAAAAAATCGAAAGCGCCTTTTTTTACGGCATCCACAGCAGTATCAATTGTACCGTGACCACTCATAATGATCAGGGCGCTGGAAACATTACTTTCATTTAATTTATTCTGTAGTTCAAGGCCATCCAGCTTGGGCATTTTAATGTCGCTTAAAATAACATCATAATTATTCTTTTGCGCCATTGCCAGGCCTTGTACACCATCTTCAGCTTCTTCCACTTCATATTTTTCGAACTCCAGGATCTCTTTTATGCTCCTGCGGATCGCCTTCTCATCATCTATAACAAGTACTTTGGTCATGCTTCAAAATTATTTAATATTAAATATAACACCTTCTTTTAAAGAATAGGTGGATACCCTTAGTTTTTTAAGATCAAATGTATCCAGGATATAATTCACAAATAAACAAGAGATCACTATCATATCCACCCGCATTTCTATAAGGCCTTTTGTTTTTAAGCGTTGCGCATATGTTGACGAGATAATAGTTTCAGATAACGGAAAATAATTTTCAAGTTCAATATTATATTCTGTTTTCTTATCTGATAAACTATCTGTTTTAAATTCACCGGCCATCATATCAACAATAGAATCGAAAGCCCCGGATGACCCTATTAATTCAATTGGCGTATGTTTTTTACAAGCTTCTTTAAGCGGGACAAGTTGTTCATCTAAATATTGGTAAAGTTTTTTGATCTCAGATTCCTTTATAGGATCTGAAGGTTTGATCAGTTCCAACAAACGCGCCGCTCCCAATAAAAAACTTTGCTTCCATAAGATAGTATCAGCATTAGCTATGATGAATTCGGTGCTCCCCCCTCCGATATCCATGATCAATGACAGATCGCCATTCATTTTTACAGCTTTCCTATTCCCCAAATAGATCAGTTCGGCCTCTTTGTTACCATCGATGATCTCTACATCTATACCGGCTTCTGACCTGGCTTTTTCTACGAAATCTAAACCATTTTTAGCTGTACGGATGGCTGATGTAGCAAGGGCTACAACAGTTTCAATATTTTGATCTGAGATGATCTTTGAGTACTCTTTAAGGGCTGAGATCCCCCTGTTAAACGGGATATCTGCAATGAACCCTTTGTTGATAGTACCCTCACCAAGTTTAACAGGAATCCGGTTTGATGATAGTTTTTTGTAACCCCCTGTATTGTCCTTTTCTACAATAAGAAGATTAAAAGTATTCGTTCCAAGATCAATTACCGCAATTTTCATGGTAAATATAAAATTTACGTCCCTTTAACTTTTTAACAATATATGAATTTTATTCGTTTTGAGCTTGCCTTTTTGGTTTTAATAGCTTATTTTTAATATACTAATTTCTAACTAACATGAAAAAAAATCTATTACTATTATTAGCTGTTCTTGGCCTGGGTATCCTCAACAGCTTTTCACAAACTGCAGTACCCGGTTGTGTCGATGGCAGAATCTATCTGAAATACAAACCAACAGCAGTTGTTAAATATAAAGATCCGAGCGATATAGATCCGAAGAACCTGCCTGGAATGCAGGCTTTGATCAGTAAATACGGTGTAAACTTTGCAGAAAGGCCATATTGGATGGTTGATGATGATAATGATCTTCCTCGCATTTATAAAGTTGGTTTTACAAATTTGACCGGTGTAGATGATTTTATCCGTGAAATCTCGGCAAACCCGTTAGTTGAGTATGCTGAAAAAGTACCTGAGATGAAAACCTTTTATACCCCGAACGATCCGAGTTTTGGAACTCAGTGGCATTTAAATCTTATCGGCGCTCAAAATGCCTGGAATGTTTTTAACGGAACTTCTACTGTAGTAGTTGCTGTTGTAGATAATGCAATAATGCGCACTCATCCGGATCTTAGCGCTAATATTTATACAAATACCGGCGAAATAGCGGGTAATTTTATAGACGATGACGGAAACGGATACGTTGATGATGTGAATGGTTATGATGTAGGAGATAACGATAATAGTGTATTGCCGTTAAATACAACCTGGAATCATGGTACACACGTGTCCGGTATTGTTGGCGCAAGAACTGATAACGCTGTTGGTATTTCTGCTATTGGTTTTAATGTTAAGATATTGCCCGTTAAAGCAACTGCTAATGCAGCAGGTTCAAACGCTGTGACCAATGGTTATGGAGGAATCGTTTATGCTGTGAGAACCAAAGCCAGGGTTATTAATTGTTCATGGGGCGGAACTGTTTCTGCAACTTCCGATCAGGCAGTAATTAATTACGCCTGGGGTAAAGGTGTTATTGTAATTGTATCTGCAGGTAACAACGGAAATACTGTTATGGGATATCCTGCCGCGTATACTAATGCCTATTCTGTAGTATGTTCGAATGCCTCTGATGTTAAATCAGGATTTTCTACATACGGAACATGGTGCGATATCACAGCGCCCGGTGATCCGATATACAGTACCGTTCCGAATACAAGTTATGGAAATATGTCCGGTACATCAATGGCATCACCTTTAGTAGCCGGATTAGCAGGCCTGATGTTATCGAGAAACGCCTATTTAACACCGACCCAGGTATTAAATTGTATTTCATCAACGGCGGTGAATATCTATACCATATCCGGCAATAGCGCTTATGCAGGTCAATTAGGAGCAGGACGTATAAATGCGTTTGCCGCAATGACATGTGCATCTGTAACGGCCGGCAGCCCTCCTGTAGCAGACTTTACTTCTGACAAACAAAATACTTGTCCATTGAATCCTATTAAATTCACGGATCTTTCAACTTTATATCCAACTGCATGGGCCTGGACTTTCCAAGGAGGAAGCCCTGCAACATCAACATTAGCAAATCCGACAGTAAGCTGGACAACAGCCGGTACTTATTCTGTTAGTTTAACTGCAACAAACATAAACGGGAATGGTTCAGTTACCAAGATCGGTTACATCACTATTTCTAATCCAACTTCACTACCATTAGTAGAAGGTTTCCAGGGTGCTGCATGGCCTCCTGTAAATTGGGTTAACGATAATAAATTCCAGGATTCTATTAAGTGGGAACGCGCTACTACCTGCGGCGGTTACGGTTTAAGTTCTGCTTCTTTGTTATTTGATAATTATTATGATGATGCATCAGGAGTAAGAGATGCTTTTGAAATGCCTAAATTGAACTTCTCGGCAGTTACACAGGCAACTTTGAATTTTGATGTAGCTTTCGCAAGATATGATGCTCAATATTCTGATTCATTACGCGTCATGCTTTCAACCAATTGCGGACAAACCTGGACGCAGATCTATTACAAAGGAGGTACAACATTATCAACAGCTCCTGATTATACTGCAAATCTGTTCGTTCCTACAAATACACAATGGAGAACTGAATCGGTTGCGATCACAGCTCTTGCAGCAGGGCAAGGAAATGTATTAATGGCTTTTGTGAATCACGGACATTACGGAAACGGTATTTATATTGATAACGTAAATATTTCTTATTCAACAACAGCAGCGCCTATTGCTAATTACAACTATCCTGCTTCAATGTGCAGCGGTGCAACTGTAACATTTACCGATGTCTCTTCTAACTCACCAACCTCCTGGTTGTGGAATATGCCGGGTGCATCTGTAACAACTTCTACTTTACAAAATCCGACGGTTACCTATGCAACCGGTGGTGTTTATAGTGCAACTTTAGCGGCTGCTAATGCATCAGGTACAAATACGATCGTGAGAACATTTACGGTAGTGGGTACGCCAACTGTTGTTGCTGCAGGTTCTTCAACTTCTTGCGCAGGATCATCTGCAACACTAACAGCTACGGGTGCCACAACTTATACATGGAACCCCGGTAGCTTAGTTGGATCTTCAATCGTTGTTAGCCCGACAACTACAACTACTTATTCTATTGTTGGTGTTACCGGAGCATGTGCCGGAAGTACAACAAAATTATTAACTGTCTCTCCCAGCCCTACTGTTTCAGTCACCAGCGCCTCTACCTGCGCAGGTGCAACTGCTACTTTAACAGCTAGTGGCGCTACAACTTATAGCTGGAATACAGGTTCAACCGCTACAAGTATCAATCCTAGTCCAACAGTAACCACAACTTATACTGTTACAGGAACAACCAGTGGCTGTTCAAATACAAGGACCACAACTGTTAACGTAACTCCGAATCCGACTGTTGCAGTAACAAGTTCTACAATTTGCGCAGGTGGTACAGCAACTTTAACAGCAAGCGGCGCTACAACTTATAGCTGGAATACAGGTTCAACTGCAACAAGTATCAATCCTACTCCAACAGTTACTACTAACTATACTGTTACAGGAACAACGAGTGGTTGTTCAAATACAAGGACTACAACTGTTAACGTAACTCCGAATCCGACTGTTGCAGTAACAAGTTCTACAATTTGTGCAGGCGGTACAGCAACATT
>CALMVZ010000036.1 GCA_937873155.1 uncultured Bacteroidota bacterium
CAAGAGTTAGGGCTTGATGCCAATGCAATATTCAACAATGTTGGCTGGGTAATAATAGCCGTTTGCGTGAATGTACAATTGTTGTTATCCCTTACAGTTACGGTATACGTACCGGCTGTTAAACCAGTGAAATTTCCACTACCCCCAAATGGACCACCATTGATCGAATATTGATACCCTGGAGTTCCGCCTCCCGCAGACGCGGTAACCGAACCGTTAGATCCTGCATTACAACTAACCGGAGAAGGAGTTAATGTTAATGTTAATTGCGTTGGTTGCGTGATCGCGATTGTAACAGTAGTTACACAACCGACAGCATCTCTCACAATTACATTGTAATTCTGCGCTGTTAGTCCTGTAAAATTACCTGTTGTATTTGTTGTGCCTACAGGATTCAAAGTATAACTGTACCCCGGAGTTCCACCACTTGTACTCACACTAAAGCTTCCGTTATTTCCACCAAAACAAGTCACATTTACTGATGTGCTGATAGATGAAACAGGACTACCTGTATTATTAATATTGAAAGTAACTGCAAGTGTACAACTATTAGCATCACGAACTACTACAGTATGTGTACCTGCAGATAATCCGCCGGCATTGTTTGATAAACTGAAAGGGCCTCCGTTAAATGAATACTGATAAGGCCCAACACCTCCTGTAACTGAACTGACAGTTCCGCTTCCGTTAGCATTACCACAAGTTGCATTACCGGTGATTACGTTAGCAGCTATCGGACCGGCGATCATATTGATATTAAATACTCCTGTAACAATACAGCCATTGGCATCTCTCACTGTTCCCGTATAAGAACCCGCTGCAAGAGCCGTTGCAATGTTCGATGTTCCTACACCATTCACAGAATAAGAATAAGCAGGAGTTCCGCCTGTTACGCCAAAAGTTGCTGAACCAACAGAACCAACACAAGTGGTAGGAAGAGTTGTAAATGTTACAGCTAATACAGGCGGCTGTGTGATAGTAGTAGTTGTTGTTCTTAAACAACCGTTATTATCCATTACAGTCACACTATAAACACCTGCAGTTAGTCCCGTGAAGGAACTGCTTCCGCCGAAAGGACCTCCGTTCAGTGAATATTGATATGGAGTTGTTCCGCCTGCCGCAACCGCGGTGATCGAACCGTTAGTACCTGCATTACAACTTACAGCAAAAGGTGTTAAATTCAATGTTAGTGAAGTTGGCTGAGCAAGGGTTATTGTTACAAAGGCGGCACATCCTGCAGCATCCCGCACCGTAACTGTGTATGCTTGCGCCGTTAAACCTGTAAATATTCCTGTCCCGTTCGCTAATCCGGTAGGGGTAAGTGTATAGTTATATCCAGGTGTTCCTCCACTAGTGTTCACCATGATACTTCCTGTAGCAGCACCAAAACAGCTAACACTACCTGAAGAAGCGATCACCGGTACAGGGCTGCCTGCATTAGTTATCACATAAGTAACGCTTAATGTGCAAGTATTAGCATCCCTGATAATGACTGTATATGTTCCTGCTGCCAATCCGGCAACATTATTCACAGGGCCAAAAGGACCACCGTTCCATGAATATTGATAAGGGCCTGTCCCGCCCGTTACAGCTGTTACAGTTGCGCTACCGTTCGGATTACCGCAAATAGCATTTGTAACAACAACGTTGGCAGCTGAAGGACCGGTAACTGTACCGATAACAAATGTTGAATTGATGATACAGCCATTAGCATCCCTAACTGTTACAGAATAGGTTCCGCTAGCTAAACTTCCTGCAGTACTTCCTGATGCAACACCGTTGATAGAATAAGTATAAGCAGGTGTTCCGCCTGTAACACCAATAGTAACACTTCCGGCAGATCCCACACAACTACTTGGTGTTGTAGTGAAGTTCAATGCAGTTGGACCAGGAATATTTACGATAGTAACATTTTTAAAGAAAGTACATCCTTGGCTGTCCATGACACCTATCACATAAGTACCTGGTGCTAAATTTGTCAATGGCGGACTTGCACTGAACGGTCCTCCATTCACATTATAAGTGTAAGGTCCGGTTCCACCTGTTACAACTCCTATACCAATACTTCCATTATTATTTCCGCAAGTTGGATTAATAGAGGTCGTAGCTAATGCAGTTATCGGAGGAGAGTTCACAAGTGTTACAGTGTAATTCGTTCTACAGCCTAAGTTGTTCACCATCGTAACAGTATATGTTCCTGCTGCGAGAGCGGTAACTGTTTGCGTTGGCATTGGGCCGCCGTTCAAACTATAACTTGTTATCGTTTGTCCTGGAGGGCTTGTATTAGCAATGTAAATTATTCCATTATTCAATCCGCACGTTGGGTTTGTGAAACTGATCACGCCTGTTGGTTGAGGATTGATGTTGACGACGGCTGTAGCCTGTACAGTACAAACACCAACCGATCCGACAACCGTATAAGTTGTATTAGCAACCGGCGTTGCCACCACGTTCGGACCGTTAGTTGTATTTAAGGTTGCGCCCGGCGACCACGTATAAGTATTTGCACCACTAACCGAAAGATTAGCAGAACTACCCAAACAAACTGCAGTAGGAGTTGGTGTGACCGTTAGAGGCGGTGTTGTCATGTTGGAAGGAAGATTTATTGAAACCGTTCCTCTACAACCTGTGACGGTATTCATAACGGTTGTAGTATAAACACCACCTACATTCGCAGTAATAGGATTTACGTTTGAACTTCCCACAATACCAGGGCCGGTCCAAGTATAAGTATGTCCTGCAGGGCCAGGCGACGCTGTAATAACCGCAGAAGGCTGGGTACAAGAAAGAGGATTGGAAATTGAAATTGTAGGCGTAAACGTAGTAACACAAGGTACGTTGGTTGTAACAACTGTTGTAGCAGGAGGACAACCCGCCTTAGTAACGGTCGCCGTATATACCCCGCATTGGTTAACAACTGCTGTAGCGCTGTTTACACCACTTACAATTCCGGGACCAGACCACGTATAAGAAAGCGGACTTGTAGTTGAAGTAACAATAACATTTGCTGTTCCTCCACCACAACCAATAGGAGAACTGGAAGCGGTATTAACTGCTGAAGCTGTTAAAGGGCCGCAAGGCAACGGACACGAAGCATAATCTCCCGGCTGAGTTATAGTAGTAGAAACATTTGTGAAAGTAATTGTAGTAGGCGACATGTTACCAACCCAAAGTCCCCCGGTATTAGCAACTATAACCTGGTTACCAACGATTGCAAATCCTCCACCTGCACTGATACTTGGCATTCCTGTCATTGACCAGGTACACATTTGCGCGCCACTCGGACTATAAGCAGTCATTTGTTGTGGAGTGGTTGTTTTTATTATGTAGAAATTACAGCAATTATCAACAACAACATCATACGGACCTCCACCGCCAAATGAGGTGATAGTAGTTAATAAAGTTGAAGGGCCGCTTCCGTTCGTTACATAAACCTGTCCTGTTCCGCCAACAAGATTATACATACAACCAGGGCCAACGCCAATGTTAACGGCCGAAGCATTTCCTGTTGTTACAGTTGTTGTTACCCATGCTGTACCATTAAAATAAGCGTAATTAGTTCCTATAGTCGTAAAAAAAGTCGGGCTTGGTGTAGGTGCAAAAATATTCGGGCCGAATGCTAAACCGCCACCGCCTGTAGGAACATTCGGAACAACAGCTGTTGGATTTCCGGGTCCGATTGGCAACAATGGATTATATTGTTGAACAGGGCTATTATGAAAATAGACCAATCCATTCGGACAAGCAGGAAATTGCGAATAGGATCTTATTGATGTTAAGACTAACAAAAAGATCACTAAAGTTTTCAAACTTTTAGGCATAGGGATGTAAGTTTAATAGTAAGAGAGAGGCGTAATCATAAATGTAGCCTAATCCCTTAAAAAATTGCTATTTTCTACTCAGCAGGTATTAAGCTTAACTCATTATAAAATAAGCCTTACTCATGTGGGCTACTAAATCGCTTTAAAAATGTTGGAAATGAGGTGTTTAGTAAAATAAAGAAGGGTTACTGAAAGCGTTCCAATAGAAGGCCGTTTTTTTTATTTTTTGACCTTTTCTGTACAGATATTGATTGCCTTTTTCATCCAACATTGGGATATGACAGTTAATAGGTGTGAACCATTTTCTCGGAATGATAACCATATCATGTACCAAACGGTTTTGGATTGCATTCCTCACCTGCTCTGCATCAACTCCTAAATTCAGCTGTGCATTTTGTCCCATCCCCATATTCAATTTGAATTGTGCACTTAACAGTCCGTGAGAATAATTTGTATACATACCGCCAACTGTATCAATGTAACCAACGTGTGGAAATTCTTTATCGTTACGACAGGCATTTCCCATTTTACCGGTCCACATCGTGCAATTCACTCCGGCCTGAAAAACATTTTTATGTTGGTATTGAATTAAAAATGCACCTGTACGGAATTTATCGAAGATGCGGTGAGCATACAAATCATTCTCGCTGATCAAACTTATACTTCCGAATTGCAACGCGATTGTTCCTGTGCTTTGTTTTGTATTTACTTTATTGAAATATCTATTATAAGAATACGCAACGCTAAATTTTCTTCTTGTTTGATTAGAGACAGAGCTCAGGAATGGATTGTAATGATCTTGTTTGCCTCCATATGCGATCACGCCTCCTAGTGAACCAACAGCTTCGTTGTAAATAAATTTCGGTCCGAGATTTTTCAGGTTGTGATAAACTCTTACTTCAGCATTTACCTGTGCAAAATCATAGGCATAATATCCTTGCAAAACTAATCCCATCCTGTGAAAACGATTTCCAATGGCAATAGTTGCCCCAACATTAAAACCAAAATGCTTGTTCCTTACAACTTGTGAGAAAGAGAAAAATGTGATCTCGGAAAGGAGAAACGTAAGAAGAAAATATTTCTTAATGCGATGCACTATACAAAGATAGCGCTTCTTTTAGTTTCTCGGCGGTGAGGTTTATCCCATTTATTGTTAACTGCGCCTGTAAATAGAATTGTTCACGCCTGCGAAGAAGATCCTTAATGAATTCAAGCCCTTCTTCTAAACTTTTATCCTTCAATAAAGGACGTTTATTTTCAGATTGCGTTAAGCGGTAGTGCAATGAATCAGCAGGCATTTCAATGTAAATCGCTGTTCCGGTTTTTAATATTTGAGTGATGTTATTATTGAAACAAGGTGTTCCGCCACCCAATGAAATAACCGATTGAGGATAACGTGCAATGACTTGTTTCAAATATTCACTTTCTTTTTCACGAAAGTATTCTTCGCCTTTTGTCGTGAAGATCTGATCGACTGTCATTTCCTCCTTTTTCTCAATGTAATTATCAAGATCGATAAAAGGTTTGTTTAACAATTTGGCTAGTTTTTTTCCGTGAGTGGATTTTCCACTACCCATAAACCCAATGAGAAATATTTTATCTGACAGCATAATTATATTTTATGATCAACGGCCCATTCCTTCGCGAAATAGGTAAGTATTACCGAAGCGCCCGCACGTTTGATGCTTAACAAAACTTCATCGCGGATCTTCTTTCCATCTATCCATCCTTTTTGTGCAGCGGCTTTTACCATTGCATACTCTCCGCTTACATTATAGGCGGCGATAGGTAAAGAAAAATTATCATTGAGGGATTTGATCACATCTAAATAGGATAACGCCGGTTTTACCATTAAGAAATCAGCGCCTTCAGCAAAATCCAGGTCCGCTTCCAATAAAGCTTCCTTGCTGTTTGCGGGATTCATCTGGTATGTTTTTTTATCACCGAATTTTGGCGCGCTGTCCAATGCATCTCTAAACGGACCATAAAAAGCACTTGCGTATTTAGCCGTGTAACTCATTATAGAAACATTACTGAAATGATTCTCATCCAGTGCATCACGTAAAAAACCAACACGTCCGTCCATCATGTCGCTCGGGCCAATAATATCCGCACCACATTCTGCCTGGGCTAAAGTCATGCGTGCTAAGATCTCCAGGGTTTCATCATTCAAAATTTGTCCGTTCTTTACAATTCCATCATGCCCGTCACTGCTATAAGGATCCATTGCGACGTCCGTCATGATCACAGCTTCAGGGAATTTACTTTTAACTTCTTTCAAAGTTCTTAAATACAATCCTTTCTTATTCCAGCTTTCGCTTGCTGTTTTATCTTTCAATTTATCAGCGATATTCGGGAACAATGCAAAAGTTTTTATTCCTAACTTCATGCAAGCATCAATTTCTTTCAACAACAGATCACTGCTGTACCGGTGAATGCCGGGCATTGAACTTACTTCCGTTTTTTTGTTTTTTCCGTCGATTAAAAATAAAGGGTACAACAGATCGTTTACTGTCACTGTATTCTCCTGGACCAGATCGCGTATCACCTGGTTTTTTCTATTGCGGCGCGGACGATGTGTTATCATATTGTTACCGGATTATTTTTTTGTTCGTATAAAACTCCCTTGATCATCACGTAAAGGGATAGCCCTAAAAACACATGGCTGAGATCTAAATGATTGAACCATTTTGAAATGGCTATCTTCCCTGTATGCACAATGATCGCACAAACTGCCAAAGCTACTCCATAGATCATCATCAAACTTAATTTCGATCTCGTCTTTGAATAATGGATGGATTCTAAAACGGTAACAGCCAGTAATAATCCAATTGCCGTATGAACTATTACAACTAAAAAACTAGGCTTAAGAATTAAAATGGTCATCGAAACTATTACTTCCAGATAGCACATGTTTAAGAGGAGCTTAAATGTTTTTTCTCCCAATGTTTGTCTTGCATGATGAACAGCCGCGAATTGCGCAAAGCAAGTTCCTACAATTCCTAATACCCAACCAACCATTTTTGCTTCGTATCCAAATCTATACAGGAAGGCATGCCCTACTAATCCCGCTATTAACGTTGAAACGCCGGTTCCTAAAAAGAAAAGTGCATATATTGAAACGTGTTTCAAATTCTTTTGCTTTGCTATCTTAAAATAGCCCCAAATGCCAATTAAAGCCACAATAACATCCGTTCCTGCAGTAACAGGTTCATCAATCCGTAAACCGAAAAGGTCGATGCTGGGATTTTGAAGAGGATTAACAACCGGTTGCATAATAAGGCTACAAATATATTAAAAATGAAGGACGCATTGCAACAAGCCGAGATCATCGAATGATCCGGGAGTAACAATTACATTTTCTTTTATTTTTTTCTTTAGTAAAGCGCTTTTGGTAGCATCACCCATTGCAACTGCTTTTTGGTTTGAAGCTAATTTATTCTTCTCGAAAAAAGCTTCTACATTACTCGGACTTGTAAAAATAACAATATCTGTTTCAGAAGGAAGTTCGATACTATGTTTTAAGGTTGCATAAACAACAAGATTTATAGCGTTCTCTCTTTTCGGGAATTGCCATTGGATACTTTGCATACTATCCCTGGCGACAGGGAATAAAACTTTTGCGTTTCCAACCTTTGCTGCAAATTGTTTACCGATCAATTTTGTATCTGTACTTTGCCCGATGAATTCGGCGCGATGACCAAAACTTCTTAATTCATCAGAAGTTGCTTTTCCAACGCAAGCCATTTTTACTTTTCCTATATCAGGTTTCTGGTTGAAAAAATATCTTACAGCATGCTTACTACTGAAAAAGATCCACTCTGTTTTTGGCAATTCTTTAATTGTAATTTGTTTGAACTCGATCAAACTCTTGCCTTCAACTTCAAATTCTAAATTCTTTAAGGCGCGCGACAAATAATCTGTTTCCCGCAAATTTCTTGTAATGAAAACCTTTTTAGGTTTCATATTCTGAATTTGTCCGACAATTCTTTCGGGAAGATCGCCTGTGTTATAAGTTTCAAAGTACAATTGCCAGGGCTGCGCGTTCCATGCTTTTGCCATGCTGACCCACACTTTGAATTTGTAACGATCATCGTGATCCATTTCATTTTCGCAATACACGCCTAAAGGCAGAGAACAACCGCCATCGAATAAATTTAAAACACGGCGCTCTATATTTGTTTTGATCATCACATCCAGATCTGTGATCTTATCGAAGAGATCTAATAACTTATTGTTATTTTCTTTTATCTGCCACGCTAAAACACCTTGTGCGGGTGCCGGAACAAATTCGTAGGGCGATAATCTTTCCGCATGAAATTCATCCAGGTCCAATTCTAATCTTGCAACTCCAGCGGCAGCTAATAAAATAGCATCGTATTCTTTGTCCGCTAATTTTTTAATTCTTGTCGGAACATTTCCTCTCAGGTCTTTTAATTCAACATCAGGCCTGAAAGCAAGTAGTTGTGATTTTCTCCTTGCAGAAGATGTGCCAACAATTGCCTTTTCTTTCAATGAAAATTTTTTGCTGTCATCAACTGATTCTTTCCTGATCAGCAATAATTCAGAGGGATCTTCACGTTGGGAAACACCTGCAACGATCAAACCATCAGGACCGGTTGTAGGAAGATCTTTATGCGAATGCACTGCAAGATCAATTGTTCCTGCTAATAATTCTTCTTCTAATTCTTTGGTAAAAAAACCTTTTCCTTCGAGTTTTTCGAAAGAGGTATTCCATTCCTGAGTACGATCACCTGAGGTAGAAATTATTTTGATCTCCACTTCGCAACCATGCTTCTCCAATAAATTTTTAGTGTAATTAGCCTGCCAAAGAGCCAGATCACTGCCACGGGTTCCTATTACGACTTTCATTCCTGCTCCTTATTCAACAAAACTTCTTTAGCCGTTTTCATGGCAACAGCGTTATATTTTTTCTCAACGTAACTTAATACTTTGTCTAACACTTCTTTTCCCTTATCGTCAAGTGAACTCACTTCTTTTAAGAATACTTCATTCAATGCAATTTCTTTAATAGCTTTTACTTGCTTAGGAATCTCCCCGAATGCTAATTCAACCCTGCGCTCATTATACAAAGTTTCAAACTCATTTAATTTAGAAGCAACGATCGCTTTACATTTGCTGATCTCGCTATGGCGTGATCGCAGGTTTTTTTCTGCCTGCTCCTTCAAGGAGTTAATATCGATATAATGGATATTGTTTGATGACAGAACCTCTTTATCCACATCAGCAGGTAAAGCAAGGTCGATGATCACTTTTTTATTTTTATCGCCTGCCAAAAGCTGCGTATAATTATTTGCATTGATAATGGCTTCGGTTGAACCTGTACAGGTGATCAATACATCAAATCCCATTTGGTAATTATTCAGGTCTTTCAGATCATGATATTTTCCATCCAGCTTTACAGCTAATTTTTCTGCGTTCTGTATTGTGCGGTTAAATACGGTAAAGTTGGCGTATTTATGCTTTTGCAGGTAATTTGCCATCGTTGTATTCGTTTCGCCTGATCCAACCATTACAATACGAGCATCATTCTTAATTCCAAGATCCCGTAACTGACGGTAAGCCAAAGAAACTATCGACACCGGATTTTTAGCGATCTCTGTATTGGTAAAAACATCTTTTGCAGTTTCAATAGTGTGCTTGATCACCATGCGAATAAAATCACCCGTTAAACCTAACAAGTTACAAAACTCATAAGCCTTACGTACTTGTGTGATGATCTCTCTCTCACCAACAACCAATGATTTTAATGAAGAAGCCACTTCGAAAACATGAGCCACTGCATCCTGTCCTTCATGAACTTCAACTTTAGAAGAAAGTAATTCAAGGGTAGCTTCATCCAAATGCGAATTGATGAATGACAACAATTTATTAATTGAAACTGAATTCACTTCTTTATCCGTACAGATAAAAAATTCAACGCGGTTGCAAGTACTCAACAGCATCAGTTCATCAAAACCAAAATTGATCTTTATCCCGCCTAAAAAAGAGCTCTGAACTTCTTCACTTAAATGGAGCAAAGCCAGTTTTTCGAGAGGTAAATTCCGGTGATTAAAAGATATGACTTTAAAAGTGCCCAATTAGATTGCAAATATCGCCAATTCTTCTCTTTTTTTTGTCATATTAATGTCATAAAACCGACTGACAAAGGTCATAGGATGCTTAATTATTGCTATTTTTAGGTCTATGAATATTAAGTGTTCGAAGGTATTATTATTGATCTGGTATCTGGCTTCCCTTTCATTTGCATTTTCTCAAAATAAAGAGGCAGAGACGCTATTTTCCAATAATACCGTCAAGTTTAGAAAATTCATTAATGGAAAAAACAGAGATTCTGCTTTAGTTTATCTAAAACGCAATGAAAAGATCGCTGAAACACAACAGGCAGAGGAATTTAAATACTTTTTATGTCTTCAGAAGGCACAGTATTACAAGTTGATAGAAAACAATATTGAACTTCTGATCAATGCTAACCGGGCTCACGCCTATTTTAAAAGGACAAACAGGGTTCAAAATGAATTGGAGGCCGCTTTTCTTTTAGGAAGTACTTATTTTACAACTTCAGATTATGACTCGACTCTTTATTTTTGTGATGCCTATATTCCAGTTGCAGAAAGAATAAAATCAGAAAATACACTTGCCTCTTTTTACATGCTAAAAGGCCGGTGCCTTTCACACAAAGGAGATCTGAATGAAGCCACTAAAGTTTTACAATTTTCTCTAGAACTTTCGAAAAAACACAAGAACATCAATAATATCTTCCATTCCATTTTAGGACTTGCCGCTGTATACGAACAAATGAACACATCTTTTGCGTTGTCGTATTTAAACCAGGCTGCAAAATACGCCGACTCTATGGATAATAATTCCCAAAACACTTTATATACTGCTTATGGAAATACTTATAGGAATTTGGGCAAGTTTGATTCCGCATTATATTTTTACAACCGAAATCTTAAATTAATAAATAAAGACGATGACAAAGTGCATTACGGCGCTATGGTTGGTAATATCGGGAATATTTACTTCGACATGGGCCGGTTGGATGAAGCTTTAGAAAAACAATTTGAATCGCTTGAATATTTTAAAATGGCAAGTGATTCTTTAGATATTGAAATTGCTTACGGAACGATTGCAGATATTTATTTGAAAAAAGGAAACTACAAACTTTCCCTGGAATATTATAATAAAGCGACTGCAATGTCATTGAGATTAGGTTTTAAAGAGGAATTACTGTACAACTATACCGGATTATACCAGTGCTATGAACAAATGGGTGATTATAAGGAAGCCTATAAAGCTTATAAATTATACCATGCATATAATGATAGTGTAAGGAATGTTGAGATGACGAAAAAAATTACTGAGCAGGAATTAACCTACCGGTTCAGCAATCAACAGAAAGAACAAAGATTAATACAGGAAGGCAAAGACCAATTGACAGCTGAACAGATCAAACGCCAGCGTTTAACTATTTATGCGGGATTAGCAGGTGCAGTTGTATTACTAATATTTTTAATTGTATCGGTAAGGAATAGCAATATCCGCAAGAGAATTAATAAACAGTTGGAATCAAGTCATGCCGAGATCAATCAACAAAAAAATGTGATCGAACATAAGAATCGCGAGATCACAGATAGTATCATGTATGCTTCACGAATTCAACAAGGAATTTTACCGGATGTTGAAGAGATAAGGTCACTCCTCCCAAACAGTTTTTTATTTTACCGCCCGCGTGATATTGTAAGCGGGGATTTTTACTGGATGAAAAAATTAAACGGGAGTGATAAAGTCGGATTTGATGATATGGTCGGCGTTGTGGTTGCTGATTGTACAGGACATGGTGTGCCGGGCGCGTTCATGAGTTTTATCGGCAGCACCATTTTAAATCAAACTTTGAATAACAAAAAAGTGAATGGTCCTGCAGCGGCTTTAAATTACCTGAACGAACAATTACCCCTTACATTAAAGAGCAAAATAAAATCCGGGCAGATCAACGATGGTATGGAAGCCGGCATTTGCGTGATCAATAAAACAAAGAATAAATTATTTTTCGCAGGCGCTAACTTGAATTTAATTCATATTCGTAACGGAAACGTGAATGAAATTAAAGGTGATAAACATTCTATCGGGCTGAACATCGAACAACGCAAAACTTTTACTGATAATGAAATTTCATTGGAGAAAGGTGATTGTATCTATATGTTCTCCGATGGATATCCTGATCAGTTCGGTGGTGAGAAAGGAAAAAAATATAAATATAAGAACCTGGTCAATTTCTTAAAAGAGAATTGTCATTTAAGTGCGGAAGAACAATTAGAGAAACTCTCCGATAATTTCGATAACTGGAAAGGAAATCTTGAACAGTTGGATGATGTGTTGCTGTTTGGATTGAAAGTATAATTTCATCAGGGCTAAAGCCCTTGCTTTTTCTTCGCATTAAAAACCCCGAACCTAAGTCCGGGGTTTAGAGAAACATGATTGATTGGGCTTTAGCCCTGAATTATTTTGTATCGTAAGCCCACTTTAACCAGATAGATCCCCAGGTAAAGCCACCGCCAAAAGCAGAGATAATTAAATTATCTCCTTTCTTCAATTGCTTTTCATAATCCCACAATAATAACGGGATTGTTCCTGCTGTAGTGTTACCGTAACGTTCGATGTTCATCATCACTTTCTCCGGCCCTAAACCCATTCTGTCGGCTGTAGCATCAACAATACGCTTATTGGCCTGGTGCGGCACTAACCACGCAATATCACTTGCTTTCAATTTATTTTTTTCGATGATCTCGGCACTTACATCCGCCATTCCTTTCACGGCGAATTTAAATACGGCCTGACCCTCTTGATAAACATAATGCTTGCGTGCATCCACTGTTTCGTGGCTGGGAGGTAAAACAGAACCGCCGGCGTGCATACACAGATAATTCCTTCCGGCACCATCAGCTTTTAAAATAAAATCTTTTACGCCAAGATCTTCATTAGTTGGTTCTAATAAAACTGCCCCTGCCCCATCACCGAAGATGATACAGGTAGCGCGGTCTTTATAATCGATTATCGATGACATTTTATCGCCACCGATCACTAATATTTTTTTGTAGCGCCCTGTTTCAATGAATTGCGCGCCTGTTGCCAAAGCATAAATAAATCCTGAACATGCCGCAGAAAGATCAAATCCCCATGCATTCTTAGCGCCTAGTTTATCGCAAACAACATTTGAAGTAGAAGGGAATGTATAATCTCCGGTAATAGTTCCGATGATCACCATATCCAATTCTTCTGCTTTGATGCCGCGCTTTTTTAATAATTCTTCTGAAGCAGCGATACACATATCAGAAAGACCTTTTCCTTCGCCCTTTAAGATCCTGCGTTCTTTTATTCCTGTACGGGACGTGATCCACTCATCATTAGTGTCCACCATTGTAGAAAGGATCTCGTTCGTTAGAACGTAATCCGGCACACACCCGCCAACTGCTGTAATTGCTGCTTTGATCATTACTGAAATGCTTGTTTTATTTTATCACTCAAATTAGCATCTACAAGATCTTTTGCCAATACTAACGCGTTCTTAAATGCAAGCGGACTTGAAATACCGTGCGCTATAAGTACGTTTGAGTTTATTCCTAAAATTGGTGTCGCACCATAAAGTTCGTAATTGAATTGATCGAAATATTTATCGGTCAGTTTTCTTTTTCTCATCATCGTGTAAAACGCTTCTGCCTGTTTCAACACTACATTTCCTACAAATCCTTCACAAACTATAACATCTGCTTTATCGTTGAAAAGATCACGGCCTTCCACGTTTCCGACAAAATTAAAATCTTTTGAATCCTTCATTAAATTGTAGGTGGCCTGCGCCACTAAATTTCCTTTTTCAGCTTCTTCGCCGATATTCAATAAAGCAACTTTCGGATTCGGGATCTTATAAACTTCACGGGCCATGATGGAGCCAAGGATTCCGAATTGATATAATACATCCGGTTTACAATCTGCATTTGTGCCAACATCAAGGATCAATCCCCATCCGCCATTTTCTTTTGGAAGCGGATTAGGAATGCTTGGACGTATAACACCGGGAACAGCTTTTACCGAGAACATGGAACCCACTAACATAGCTCCGGTATTTCCTGCACTGGTGAACGATGAGATCTTTTCTTCCTTTAATAACTTGAAACCAATGGCAATACTGCTATTTGGTTTTTGCGCGAGTGCTTTTGTCGGATGCGCACCCATTTCGAGAGTTTCAGTAGTATGCACAAACTCGAAACGGCTGAGATCCGCTTTTTGTTCAGTTAAATATTTTTTTGCGGCATTTTCATCACCGATCAAAACAAGGATAGCAGATGCAGGTAATTCTTTTGCTGCTAAGATCGCCCCATCCAGACAATTTTTCGGAGCGAAATCCCCACCCATTATATCTAATCCGATCTTCATATTTAACACATCAATTTAGAAAGGCTAAAAAAACAAATTTAGCCTTAATAATACAACAATAAACCGCTAAAGTTATTAAGAGGGTTGTTTAAACTAATTTTAGCGTATACGATTTGATTTACAGACAATTAAACTAACCGGTTTTGGTTTCGCCTATATTGAAAGAGACCCTGATTTTTGTTCCGTTCTCATTCAAAAAAACCACCTTTCCGTCTATTTGTTCAGTCAACGAATGAATTAAGGAAACGCCCAGCGTTTTTTCTTTTTCCGGAGAAGTTATCTTATTACCCATTCCTTTTCCGTTGTCGCCAATTGTAATTTGGATTTCAGTGCCGGTGTTTTCCATCTTTATAATTATTTCAGGGTCCGGATGACCGATAGGAAAAGCATGCTTTATACTATTGGTAACAGCTTCATTGATAATTAATCCTATCGGAATAGCTTTGTTGATCGGCATTTCCAGGTCATAGTAACTCTCATTTAATGTGATACTCCGCATAGGCTCTAAACTATTCATCAATTCTTTACACAATGAGGAAATATACTTATCCAATTTTATTTTATTCAGATCAGGAGCGCGATACAACATTGAATGTACCAGTGACATGCTGTGAATCCGGTTCTTACTTTCGTTGATAAGGCCTTTTGCTTCAATATTTTCTGTACTGTTCGCTTGCAAACTCAACAAGCCTGTAATTATCGCCATGTTATTCTTTACGCGGTGATGAACTTCAGCGAACAGAACTTCTTTTTCCTTTAGTGATTGGTTCAGTTTTACCTGTGCTGCCTTTTCATCCTTAAGGTGATTATGGATCAAACGGTTCAGCATGAACGTCAGAAAACCTGTACAAATGATTGAGAAAATAACATCGTAATACCACAACACTAGAACCGACTCATCTGGAATCGAATTGTTTCTGATAGACGGAAAATCGAAAAGAATTGAGACGAAGAAAAAAACCAATGAGATGATAAAATGAGTGATGGTGAATTTATCCTTTATTGACGGATTGTTTAACAGAATAATAGTGACAATCAGGGGGAAATAGAACAAAAAGGCCCCTGCATCGAAAGGATAATATTCATTCACGAAAAATAATGAGATGTTGATGTAAATAGTAAATGTGAATAGCGCCCAATTATATTTATGACGATAATTAAGAAAGAGGCTGAGGATCGCCATTAACAGAAAACACAGCTCGGGCAATAAGGGGTAATCTGATCTGAGAAAAACAACGTTGGTTGCCCCAAGAAGTAAAAAGAAAATGACAATAAGGTTGAAGATATTCAGCGTGCGGATCTTCCGAAGCTCGTGAAAACTAAGAGTGTCGTCAATGCCAATATTACTGAGTTTCCGTAAGAAATGCTTCATAAGTACGGAAGCAATGATACTTATTTATTTCGGCAAATAAAAAAGCCCCGCTCAATAGCAGGGCTTCTTTAAAAATTAATCAGGAATATTAAGCTGTAGCTTTTTCCATTACAACTTTTCCTTTGTAATATAATTTTCCTTCGAACCAATGAGCACGGTGCATTAAATGCGCTTCGCCGGTTGTAGTATCTTTCGCAATTGTCATAGTCGGGGCTTTATATGTAGCACGACGTGAATCTCTGCGTGAGCGCGATAGTTTTCGTTTAGGATTTGGCATGGTTTCTTACTTTGTGATAAAGTGTTCCCGATAGCTATCGGGATCTACTTTATCTGGTTTTTAATATTTAATTTTTATTGATCTTGAGTTTATTTAATTTTTCCCACATGGGATTTGTTTCTTTTTCTTCTTCCTGCGTTGAATTTTCATTCAGCTTATTCAGCGTGTCGTAATCACATTCGAAATCTTCATCGATCTCGCATGGTACACGGCGCGATGGCAAAGCCAGCATTATATATTCGTACAAATAGTGTGATACATCTGCTTGTCCGTCACTATCATTCACCACCAAAATTTCATCTGTACTGTCATCAGGATTTCCGGTTCTTACAACCAGTTTTTCTGAAGCTTCTACAGGGAAATCATAATCTGTGAGGCAACGGTCACAACTCAAATTAATAGTGCCGTTAATATCGAACTCCATTTCCATCAGGTTATTTTGTTTCGTTAAAACGATCACAACCTTCAGGTCAGCTTTTGCAATTTCACTATCAGGAAATTGTTCAAAGAACGTCCCGTTTATGCTGAACTCAAATTCGTGAGTTCCAACAGGCAAACCGGCAAATTTTACTATGTACTGCTTTTTGCCCATTTTGCTCTAAAAAGGGATGCAAATTTACTAAAAAATCCCTATCCGGCAAATTTTAAGCTGAACAAAGGAGTTTTTGGGGAACTCTTTTAACCGAAGTATAATTTACAGGCTCTCAAGCTGCTGACGAAGCTTTTTCGTCAAACCCTTCACAACCTCATCATAACTATCATTTATCCATTGCCTCAAAAGCTTCTGAGGTATAGATCCATCGCAAACCACTGTGTTCCAATGAGTTTTACTCATATGGAATCCGGGACTGACGCAAGGATACTTTTCCCTTAATTGTATAGCAGTTTCCGGGTCACATTTTACATTGAATTCTACAGGTTTTCCGTTGATATCTGTCAATAAGAACATTTTTCCCATTACTTTGAACACTAATGTTTCCTCATCAAAAGGAAAACATTCTTCAACTCCTTTTTTAGCTAAACAATGGTCTCTTAATTGCTCGATGTTCATGTCGATCCTTCAATTTTTGCTCCGTAAAATTACCACTTATTATGCAACTGCTGCCACTTATTGAATTAACGCAATTTGAGGGAGGAATTATGCACTAATTGCGTCTTAAATTCGTTCTGTGATTGTTAATACAGTATTAATTGTAAAAACTTTTTGATTTAAAACCTTTTTACTAAGTTTGGCAATCGTATATAAATATAAAATAATAACTAAATAACATAACATCTATGAGCAAGAACAAAACATCAGGAGGATTTCCATTAGTGGTATCTGCATTAGCCATTGTAATTTGTATTGGAATTGGCTGGTTTATTTACAAATCGATCTTAGGTTCGGCTGCGAACTTTGAAGGCGGCGACTCTGAAAAAGGTCACCCACACAACATTTTAGGAACGATGTACAAAGGTGGTTTCATTGTGCCTATCCTGATCGGGTTCCTGTTAACAGTAATTACTTTCGCTATCGAGCGCTTCATCACTATCATGAAAGCTGCAGGTACAGGTAACACTGATAAATTCGTAGCTAACATTAAATCATTGATCTCTGCTCACGATTTCGACGGAGCTATTGCTGCTTGCAACAAGCAAAAAGGTTCTTTAGCGAATGTTGTTCACGAAGGCATCGAAAAATACCGTTTCGTTCAGAACGATTCTCACATGGATAAAGAAGCGAAGGTTCACGCTATACAAAAAGCATTAGAAGAAGCTACCGCTTTAGAATTACCTATGCTGTCTAAGAACATGGTTGTTATTTCAACTATGGCGTCTATCGGTACATTAGCAGGTCTTATTGGAACGGTTGTCGGGATGATCCGTGCATTCGCGGCCTTATCTGCAGCAGGTGCTCCTGATACTTCAGCTCTTGCAACGGGTATCTCTGAAGCTCTTGTAAATACATTAGTAGGAATCTTAACCTCAGCGTTCGCGATCATTTTCTATAACTATTTCAGTAATAGGATTGACCAAATTACCTATGCTATGGATGAAGCCGGATTCTCAATTATCCAGGAATTCCAATCAAGCGGAAAGTGATCGTAGTTCGGCAAGCTCACTATGACTCTGTCCTTAAAGGGATTTAAAAAAAGTTATAGAAGGCTTATGGAATTTTAAATAAGTATTCATCTAAATATTAAAACTAAAGAAAATGTCAAAAAAACCATCAAAAGGAGGAGCACCCGCACTGGACATGACGCCCATGGTGGATCTTGCCTTCCTACTGGTAACATTCTTTATGTTAACGGCTTCCTTCCGTATGGCAGAGCCGGTTGTGGTAGACCCGCCTTCTTCTATCGGAGAGGTTGCACTACCCGACAATCACATCCTTGTAACAATTGACAATAACGGACGTGTATTTTTTGGGATCAGTAACTCATCAGCTAAAATGAACGCTTTACGCGAAATGGCCACTAAATACAAAGTGCCGTTTACTGAACAACAAATTGTAAAGTTCAGCGGACTTCCAAGCTTTGGAGTTGACTTAAGAGATTTACCGGCTTATATTGATGCAAAAGAAGAGGCGCGTAAAAATCTTAAACCGGGCGGAGGCAGAAAGACCGGTGTTCCTTTAGATACTATCACACCAAACAACCAATTAAAAGATTGGATCGCGATCGGTGGCCGTGAAGCAATTAAAATGTATAATGAAGCTAAATCACAAGCGGAAGCAACAGGTGCGGATTTCAAAGCTGAGAAACCACGTTACGCAATTAAATGCGATGCAAAGACAAAATACATTTATGTTAAAGATGTGATCAAAACATTTACAGATCTTAAGATCTACCAGTTTAATTTAATTACATCACTCGAAGGTGGCGGAACGGTCATCAACCCGAGTAAAAAATAAAATATTAATTAAGTGATTTAGTCACGATTAAAAAAAATATACAATGGCAGAGATACAAGAAGGCGGCGGCGGAGGTCATAAGGGCGGCAAGAAACGCGCCAAGAAGCAATCCACGCGTATTGATATGACGCCGATGGTTGACTTAGCGTTCCTGTTACTTACGTTCTTCGTATTAACGGCAACGTTCAGCAAGCCTAAATCAATGGAATTAACTTTCCCGGCTCCTCCTCCACCAGACCAAAAACCTGACGAAATTAAAAAAGGTATTACTTTTTTATTATCGAAAGACAACCGTATTTTTTATTACGAAGGTCAGTTCAGAGCTGCTCCGGATGAAAAAGGCCCGGCAACTGAATTGAAAGAATTAAGTTTCGACCAGGGAAGTTTGCACAAGTATTTACTTGACAAGAGTAAAGATATGCATGAGAGAATTAAAGCGCTTGATGCAAAACATCAGGCAGGTCAGTTAGCAGATACAACTTTCAAACGTATGGTGCGTGAAGTAAAAGCTGATAAAGAATCGTACACGTATTTAATTAAAACCGATGACGAAGCAACTTATAAGAATGTTATTGATGTTATTGACGAATTGAACGTTAACGTAGTAGGAAAATACGTAATGGTAGATATTTTGAAACCGGAATACGATCTGGTGAAAGCAAAAGTTGGAACTAATTAAAAAAGGAGGTAAAAATGTTATTTATTTTAATAGGGGTTTTCGCGGTTATCTCGGTAACCATGTTAATGCTCGATTTAAAGACGGGCTGGAACGGCGAAACTTACAATAGCCGTAACACCGTTGTGTTCACTGGCCGTAACACCGATTACGGCGCTTATGAGATCAGGGAGAATTATAACAAGCGCGTCATGTTTATCATTGGCGGAATGATAATTTTTTCTTTGATGTTGTGGGGATTGAAAGCGTTTATGGACAGACCGGATACGGAAGAAGTTGCTGAAACACTTAAAGTGGAGCAGATCGACTTAACTCCTCCTCCGCCTGTTGAAGAGCAACCACCGCCACCACCGCCACCGCCACCGCCGCCAATGGTTGAGATGGTGAAATTTACACCTCCCGTAATTAAAGATGATGCTGTTGAAGAAGAACCTCAGAAATTACAGGAAGAAGTAAAAGAAACTAACGTTGGTACTAAAGACCAGGAAGGTGAAAAAGATGCGCCTGTAGTTCCTACAGAAGATACAGGACCGGGTGAAGCTGCAGCTCCTGAAATTTTTACAGTGGTTGAAGAAATGCCTGAGTTCCCGGGTGGAGCAATGGAAATGATGAAATACATCCAGAAGAACATTCAATATCCTGCAATGGCACGTGAAGCCGGTATCAGCGGTAAATGTTTCTTAAAGTTCGTTGTGAACGGAGACGGTGCTATCAGCGATGTTCAGATCTTAAAAGGTGTTGCGGGTTGTCCTGATTGTGATAAAGAAGCAATGCGTGTTGTTAAATCAATGCCGAAATGGAAAGCAGGTAAACAGAACGGACGCGCAGTATCAGTGTTCTTTAACTTACCAATTAACTTTACTATTAAATAATATTTTGTGACTTCTCCCGAAAGCTATCGGGATCGCACAAGCTTTAGCGCATGCCGCTCAGTCACCAAAATAAACAAAAAGCCTCTCGGAAACGAGGGGCTTTTTTGTTGGCGAAAACTTCTTGACCTCTCTGTCACTACGTGACATCTCCACTTGGTAAGGGGAGAAAATATTTCGCGGGTCTTTTCAAACATTTCTTTATTTATAGTTTCGTTTATCTTGGAAGGAATCTCTATAGAATGCACAGAAATTTCTCTCCTCTTTACAAGGGGGAGTGTCAGCAAAGCTAACGAGGGGTCGAACCTGGCGCAAAAAAGCCGCTTCCATTGAAGCGGCCTTCTCAAAACCTGAATAAAACTCTCCTTGAGGAGAGACTGTCTTGGCCTTGCCAAGACAAGAGAGGTTACTGCACAACCAATTTTCCTTTACTCACAGCAGTATGATCATTATAGATACAATAAGTATAAACTCCACTTGAGAAATTACTTAAATTAATTTCTGCCTTGCCATTTTTCATTTCAGCAGCTGAAACAGTTCTTCCTAAAACATCCGTCACTTTTACATTACAATCTTTCTCTAGAACTAAACCGGTTGCTTCAATTGTTGCAAAACTGGTTGCAGGATTAGGATAAACTTTGCTTTCTACAACTAATGGATCGATCTCGTTTATACCTGAAAAGATCTGGTTTAAAGGACGGCGCACAATTGCTCCATTAGCTGTTGAAGCGATAATATAACTTCCGGCAATTGTAATTTTCCTTAACAAGTACTCACTATTGCTATAATTTAAACCCAAATTATTCTTTTGGAAAGTTGCTCCTCCATCATTACTATAAACAAATCCTGAATCACAGGCTACCAAAATATCATTATTAGATCTTACAAAAATGTCGCTTATAGAAATTGTTGCTCCATTGCTGATATTATAAATCGTAGACCATGTAGAACCATTATTTGTTGATTTGAATAACCTTCCGCCATAAGTTCCCATGAACAAAGTTGTGCTTGTAGCCCCTTGACATAATACAAATTTATCCCACCAATTGGTTGGTGATAATGTACCGTTACAGGCAGCCCATGTAGTACCTCCGTTAGTTGAGCGGATACTTAATGTTGCGGTTGTACCGATCCATAATTCTCCATTCATATCTTCGATACAGTTACCAAGATTCGCTGTTGCAATAGGAACGTTGGCTTTAAAATTCCAGGTAGTCCCGCTTAACTGATAAATTTTTATACCACTACCACTGATAGGGACAGTCATTGCGAAAACAGAACCACTGCTTACCGCAATTCCTTTAATAACTTCAGCAGAAGAGTTCATTGCGCTTGTGTTATTCGCAGTCCAGCCATTCCCTGTTGTGGATTGATAGATCTCGGTGTTACGGAAAGCATAAAGCGTTCCTGCATTCAATGCGCCAAATTTTACACCTACTGAGAAACTAGATATGCCGGTATTTGACAAACTCCAGGTAGCTCCATCATCAGTGGAAGCATTTAAAGTATTTGAACCTGCATCACTGGCAAATGCTTTACCGAAAGCCGAGTAGCAATCATGCCCCGAAAGGCCCAATGCTGTAACTTGAGCCCACTGTGAAAAAGCAGTAAATGAACAAATAGATAAAATTGAAAGTAAAAGTTTTTTCATGAATAGTTTTTTTAGGTTAAACAAAATTAAGAGAAATATTCAATTCTGCAAGTCATTTATCACTAAATTAGAGGTCTAAAATCAGCTAAACTAAATGAAAAACGGAGTTAATATGGTCACGCTTTGGTTCAGCGTTGTTATGGTATTGATAGTGATAGCCGGGGCCATAGCTTTTACGTTTACCGATTTTATGATCGACAGATTGTATGGTAACAAACGCATCATTTTAACAGTTGTGTTTTTAGGATATGCTGTTTTCAGAGGCATCAGAATTTACCAGGTATTTAAATCAGGCAGGAATGAAGAGTAAATTAAAATTCGAAGGCCTGAATAAAAAGATCAGCCGATTTTGTTTCGTGTTTTGGGTTCCGTGTTTCGTTTTTTTGTGCGGGTGCGATAATTACTACAAGAATGATTATGTAGATAATTCTCCCACATCGGGTAAATTAAAAGTTTACTATAGTGAAGGCTTGAAAGGACATTTAGAAAACCAGGCGTACACTTTTTCATCGCTTTATGGAAATGCGGAAGTAGAATTATTCCAGGCCTGTGAATCGGAGATAATCTCCAATTTTTTAAATGACAGTTGTAAAGCAATTGTGATCAGTCGATTATTAGGAGAACAGGAAGCAAAAGCCTTTGATTCAAAAAAGTTACATCCTGCTTATTCCCCATTGGCAAAATCGGGGGTTGCATTGATCACCTCTGTGAATACAAATATTTCTAAATTAACTGTTGAAGAAATTAAAAAACTACTGAGTGCTGAATTAATCATGAAAGATTCATTGGGAAATTCCATTTCCCCGTATGCTGTACTTGACAATAAATGTTCTTCTGTTTCTCATTATCTTTTAGACTCTGTCATTCAACAAAAACAATTCGGTGCAAAATGTTTTGCGGCGAACAGCAGTGATGAACTGATCAAAAAAATTACCGAAACACCAAATCAAATTGGCTTCGTAGATTTTGCATGGCTTAGTGATGAGGATAGTGATCTTTGGAAACAACTCAGGGGAAAAATAAAATTCCTCGCCATTGGCAGAATAGATTCCATTTATTTCGCACCCAATCAAAGTTCATTTAAAACCGGTGAGTACCCTTTTACAAGAACAATTTATTTGTTGAGGCGTACAGACGATTTCAGTTTGGCAAAAGGTTTTGAATCGTTCATGGCCGGACCGAAAGGACAACTCACTTTTTTAAAGCAGGGGCTACTTCCGGTCCGTCAAAGTGAGCGGAAAATAGAAGTAAAAATGCAATAAAAGGGCTTAAAAATTCGTTATTTCTTAAACAATTAATTCCCCGCTAGTTATAGGTTGATTTTCAGGGTTTTGAATCCTTAAAATTTGCTAAAAACCCTGCGATTTTAATAATTGGTCCGTAACTTGCTTATTTAATATACCGAAGGAATTTACTTCAGTATAATTATATTAATTTTGCCACAAAGTTCCCTTCGGGAGGACTCAAATAACATGAATATGAAAACTAAATTGACCATTGCGGCGCTTGCTTTAACTGTTATATCAACAGCTCAGACTTTAGAGGATGCCATTCTTAAAACCAAGAACGAACGTTATGAAGCAGCAGCTTCTGATTTTGTTACGCTTATCGGAAAAGATGCAGGTAAAGGTGAAAATTATTTTTACTACGGTGAGAATTTTTTCGATAACGAAGATCTTGATAACGCCAACACTCAATACCAAAAAGGTTCTGAAGTGAACGCGACCAATCCTTTGAACTATGTTGGTTTAGGAAAAGTGCTTTGGTATAAAGGAAAAGATGCTGAGGCAAAGACCATGTTCTTTAAAGCAGCTTCTTTAGGTGCCAATAAAAATACAGAGGTGATGCGTCAAACCGCGAAAGCTTATATCTACGCATCAAATAAAAATTTAGATGAAGCGATCAAATTATTGAATGATGCGATCAAGCTGGATCCGAAAAATTCAATGAACTACATTTTATTGGGCGATGCGCAATTGGAAAAAAATCCAACTGACGGAAGCGCACCAATTAAAAGTTATCAGAAAGCAACCGAATTAAATCCGAAATCTACTTTAGGTATTTTACGCGAAGGAAAATTATACCAACGCGGACGTAACTATCAATTAGCTTTAGATTTTTACAAAAAAGCTGTTGGTGTTGATCCGAACTTTGCACCGGCTTACCGTGAGTTAGCTGAAGTGTATATGTTGGCTGGTCAATCGAAAAATGCTATTGAACAATGGAAAAAATATTTGGAACTGAATAACAGTAACGACGCACGTTACCGTTATATGACCGCTTTATTCTATAACAAACAATATACCGATGCGATCAATGAAGGTGAGAATTTGAAAAAAGGCGGTTATAGCAATTACACTATCGAACGTTTATTAGGCTGGGCCTATGGTGAGATGGGAAATAAGAATGATACAAGTGCTTATTCAAAAGGTTTGCGTTCGTTAAATAATTTCTTTGATCAGACTAAAGACAAACCGAATTTTAAATATTTACCTGGTGATTACAAATACAAAGGCATGTTGTTATCGAAAACAGGAAAAGATTCATTAGGCGTATTAGAATTAGAAAAAGCAATTGCTCTTGATCCGGTTGCGAATTGCGAATTGAATGGTGATATCGCACGTATCTGGACTAAGGCAAAGAACTACCCGAAATCTATTGCTGCTTTTGAAAAGAAAGCAACTTGTACAAAAGGTTTAGACGGGCAGGATTATTTTGATTTTGGTAAAGCTTATTATTTTGCAGGTGGTGCAATTTTAAGACAAGCTGCTGCTATTAAAGACGCAAAAGCAAAAACAGCGAAAGAAGCTGAAGCAACTCCATTCTTTGTAAAAGCGGATTCTGCTTTCTCTAAATTGATACAAATGAAACCAACTTTTCCTGCAGGTTATTTCTGGAAAGGAAGAGCTGAAACGTATTTAGATCCTAAGAATGAATTATGGTTATCAAAACCGCATTTTGAAAAAGCATTGGAGTTAATTAAACCTGAAGATAAAACAGGAAGCTACAGATCGAACATTATTGAAGCTTACGAATATTTAGGTTACTACCATTTGGTATTGAACAAAAACAAGCCAAACCCGGATTCAGATAAATATTTCAACGAATTAAAAACGATGGATCCTGCTAACGAAAAAGCTAAGAACTATTTCAATCCTCCAAAACAAACAACTCCAAAGAAACCTTAAATTAATAAGCCTCAACGAAAGTTGGGGCTTTGTTTTATCAGTCCGCTTATTTTCTATCACAACGTTTAACCAACATCTCACCAGCTATTTCAACACCTCTTCCGCTTTCTTTTTATAAAGCTCTCCCTGCTCTTTATCCTCCATCAAAAAATAAACCTCACTAATATTCTTATAAAATTTCGAGAGGTCTTTATGGCCTTGTCCGCGTTGGGTTATTTTATTTTGCAAGGCTTTTTCGTAATACTTTAGTGCGGTTCTATATTCCCTTCTTTCTCTAAAAGCCTTTGCTAAACCATTATAGCTTTCGATGATCTCTGGGCTTTCTTTTCCAAAAACTTGTTCTCTTATCACTAAAGCTTTTAAATGAGCGTCAATAGATCTTTCGTAGTTCCTTGCGTTAAAGTAAACGTTACCGATATTTCCATAATTTGTTGCTACTTGTGCGTCCTTCTCTCCTAATTTTAATAAACGTATAGCTAGTGATCGTTTGTGGTAAATTAAAGACTGATCATACTTTTCTTCTGCATTATAAACTACACCCAGACTAATGTATGTTGTTGCTATCTCCAAATTATTGGTATCCGGTAAAGAACGGCCGGTTACCAAAGCCTTTTCTAAATATTCTAATGCCTTTTCGTATTTATCTTGTCTTGTAAGTATTATCCCGATTTGATTGTAAGCGTTTATGAATTTCTCGATACTGCCAAGTGCTTTAAATTCAACAGAAGCTTTTTGGTAATAAAGGATCGCGCTATCCGGTTTAGCATTCTTTTTGTAATCATCAGCTAAGCGAACGTATTCATCCGCATTCGGACCTTTTTGTCCATTAGCACTGATTGAGGTCACTAAAATCAATACTAGAATTACCGCGTGCTTTGTTTTCATTAGTTTCATTATTATTTATGCTAATTCCGAAACGAGTGTCATGATGAGCTTGCCGAACCATCACAGCTGTATAAAAAATGTTTGGCGCTGAGCCTGACGAAGCGCTGTGATGAAACCCCTTCGTCAAGCTCAGGGGCTATTTGTTTTTCTTCTCACTCATGGTTCGGCAAGCTCACCATGACTTCGTGTTTCAAATCTACTTCACCGAATTATAGATCTCAGTCAATTTGTTTTTAGTTTCAGTGATTGTTTTCAATTCAGCATTCATAGCCGTAACATCCTTGTTCTCTTTTTTAGCAGTCTCAATATTTGATTTTAATTTGTTCTCACGGCTTTCGTAATTCTCAACCAGACTTGTTTTTAAAACACGTAATGCGCCGTACTTTACGTATTTCCCTCCTGTACTTGCCATTTTTGCTAAGTCGTTGGCGCCGTCAATTGCGGTTTCGGGTTTGGTGCAGCGCTTTAAGAATTTACCGTAAATACTTCCAAAACCTAATAATTCAAAGCCATGGAATTGCGTTTTCGCTTTCGCAAAGAAAGGGGCATTCTCATCTGAACCATGATTAGAATACAGATCAGCAATAGCATACAATAATTTTTTACCTGTCTCGTTCTCCAACGATTTCGCTTTTGCCAAAGCAATTGTTGGGTTTACTTTTGTCATTGCTTCCAGACATTCTGCATTGATAGCATAAGATTGTTCGCTTAACCCTTTTTCATAAAGTGCATTCAGGTCATCACCTTTGAATTTTGATGCTAAAGCTTTGATCGCTTCTGCGCGTACTTTTGTGCTTTCATCTTTATTCGCAATACCTAAAAACAGGGCTTTCAGATCTTCTTCTGTTCCTTTAGCAAAGTCGCCTAAATAAGTCACAGCATCCATTCTGATGCCTTTCCATTTATCACTTTGTGCAATTTTCTTTACAGCTTCATAAATATCTTTATCGGATAATTTTTTTGAGAAATAAGTTAAAGCTTCATCCCTATCCTGCCAAAGCGGTGCATTAGCTATCTGGAACAAATATTCTTCTCTTGTTTTTTCGTAATTGATCTTTCCTAATAACTGGCGCTCTCCATCAAAGTTCACTAAATTTGGTTTTGATGCTACATCAAACGTAAAAGTCTGTGCAGCTTCATCGATCCATATTAATTGACGGTCCATTTTTCCGCCCGAGTAAATATCAATGTTCACAGGTAAAGTATACAATGGCACTTCTGTAAAATCCTGTTTTTGTTCAACACCCACAGTTAATTTATGTGTCGCCTCATCGTATTTTTGTGTCACATTTAAAACAGGGTGGCCTTTTGCAAGGAACCATTGGTTAAAGAACCAGTTCATATCTTTTCCTGTCACATCTTCAAAAGCCAAACGTAAATGATGGATCTCGCCCGGCTTGTAGCTTCTTGTTTCTAAATACAATTTCAACGACGCAAAGAATGCATCATCACCCACTACTTTACGTAACATGTGGAGTACTTGTCCGCCTTTATTGTAACTGAAGGCGTCGAACATATCTTCGCGGTGATCGTAATCAAAACGAACCAAGTCTACTTCTTTTCTCTCTGAAGAAGCCATATAACCAAAACGTGAGCCGGCATGATGTTCATCAGCAGCATCTCTTCCGTATTTATATTCTTCCCATAAATATTCTCCGTAGGTAGCAAACGATTCGTTCAATGGTAAATTACTCCAACTTTCAGCTGTGACAAGATCACCAAACCATTGGTGGAATAATTCGTGAGCAATAACATCTTCACCTCTTTTACCGTCGATCATCTCACGTGTTGTTTGATAAACCATAAAATCACCATGTAAAGTTGCACTTGTGTTTTCCATTGCGCCGCTCACATAGTCACGTACTACGATCTGAGAATATTTCGGCCATGGGTAATCAACACCTAATCTTGTTGAATAGAAAGCGATCATTTCTTTTGTATTTCCAAAAATGGCTTTTGCGTGTGGTTCATATTCTTTCTCTACATAATAACTTACCTCTTTTCCATTCCATGGTTCATCAGTTACTTTTTTAAATTCACCTACGCCCATCATCACTAAATACGCTGAATGCGGAAGATCTAATTTCCAATGATCGGTACGCGTTCCATCCGCATTCTTTTTTGAATCTGTCATTAAACCATTTGATAGAGTTGTATATTTATCATCAACAGTCATGTAGATCTCCGATGTCATTTTTTCATTCGGACTATCCACGCACGGGAACCAGGCGGAGTTACTTTGTGTTTCACCCTGTGTCCAGATCTGCGGCATTTTATTCGGGTCTTCACCTTTTGGATTGATGAAGTATAAACCTTTGTCGTCCCCTATAGCATCGCTCCCGCCTTTTTTTAATTCATTTGGTTTTGCTGTATATTCTATTTGTATCCAGAAACTTTCTGTAGGTTTTACTTCACGCCCTAAATTGACAGTCAAAGTATCGTTCTTATAGAAATAAATTGCTTTTCTTAATTCACCCAGTGAGCTTTCTGTCACTTCCATTTTCTTGCCTTTTACAACACGTGATGAAGTTGTGTTTACTTCTAAGCCAACCGCTACACCTTTAATATCAAAACCACGTGCATTCAGATAAACTACACTGGTCGGATAGAAATATGGCTTTCCATAAACGGTAGCCTTTCCGTTCAATTGAGAATTCTGCCAATCAAAACTAACTTCCAATTTTGTGTGAGAAATATCAGTGATGAGCGGATTAGACGCACGGTACGTTTTTTTCTTTGGTGTTCTATCTGCAACCACGCGGATCGTATCCAGGTCAATCGCCGGTTCATCGATCGTTTTTGTTTTTGTAGCAGTTGAAGTAGTTGTTTTTTTACTACTCGAGCAAGCCAGTATCGCCAAAGATAAAATTCCGATTATAAATTTATTTTTCATTTTGTTATGTATTGTCACGAAGTAATCACTACGTGATAATTTTAACACAAGATACTACTTCGCTATTATTTAAGAAATGTTTAATACAAAAATCCCCCTAAATTTCACCCTTATTTTCTGAGAGCTGCGTAATACGGGCAGACTTATTATTGATGCCATAAAATACCCCAATTGGGGTGAAAAGAAAGTGCTTTAAATGGCTGACCTTTACAACGGTTTATTTCATGTTAGTACTAAAAATCGAAGAAGCCCCGGCCTGTGACGACAGATCGGGGCTTCGGATTTTTAGATTTTAGATTAAAAACTCTTCCTTAAGGCGCCTTCTTTTGCGTGAACGCAAAAGGTTTAAGAATTGGTGGGTGCTTTTATCCCTGGATTGCATCCAGGGTTACCAACATTAAACCCCTCCGGGGTTAAGAGGCAAAAATTCATTGGTAAAAAGTTATTCCTGCAATCTACGAACTCCCAACTTATTATATCAATCCTTCACACGGTTCATTCTAAGAGTCTTCAGCATCCATGCCGGCACCGGTTTTTCAGGGGCGCGTTTACGGAGATCAAGGTACCAGCCCCACTTTTTCATAATAGGGATCTTCTTTGTTTCTACGAATTCTATCAATGTTCCATCAGGGTCTTCTATATAAGTAAAATGTCCTGCTGCCTCACCCATTTCAAAACCAGCGCCACCGTCTACAGTGAATGGATGTCCTGCTTTTTCGCAAGCTTCTTTTAAACCTTGCATGTTACGGATATCAAAACATAAATGAATAAAACCAAGATCGCCCCAAAAACGGTTCTCAAATATTTTTCGCGGCGTATAATTATTCGCTTGCACCAATTCAATAAAACTTGAGCCAAACATTTCGGCAAAACTTGCAGTGCGTTTTTTAGAGTGCGTCAATAGAATCCTTCTGCATTTTACATTTCCACCAGGGAGAGATCTCAGATCATCAAATTCTCCTTCTTTATCGTAGATCACTTTATCGTAACCTAAAACTTCAGCATAGAATTTTTTTGATTTTTCAATGTTGCTAACGCCTATCATCATCCCTACCGGACCGCCGGTTGTTTTTAATCCTTTTCCGAACCAATCTTTTCCTTCAACAATTTCGAAAATATTTCCGTAAAGATCTTTAATAAAAAAATGTTTTTCATTATTCGGTGTTGTTACAATACTTGAAAGCATCTCAACACCTTTTCCTTTTAAAAAATCGTAGCTCGCCTGAACATCTTCACTCTTCATTTTAGCAACGAAAAGGCCTAAGTCACCTAAATGCGCCTGAAAAGTGGCCGGCTGAGGGGTACGGCTGGTATATTGCCAAATCTCGAAACCGCCTCCACCCTTAAGATTTATTGCTAAAATAGCATGGCGTTTATGCGGTTTTCCCCCTGTATACGGGAGCATCAGATTAGCCTCGGCCGCCTCCTCAAAAATGGGGATATCCATGCCAAAATGCTGCCTGTACCACTTAAAACCTTCGTGAACATTGGGAACGCCAATGCCCACCTGCTGTATCCCTGCTATAAAATAATTACTCATATCGGAGGCAAATATATTCAATTTTCTATAGCGAAGTATCAGGTTTATGCCTCTTATTTAAAACCTGATTACTTTGCTATTATCTCTCAAAATCGCTGAATTTATACCTGATCTTAAGCGTATTTTTTAGTATTTTTAGGAAAATTTTAGGTCATGTACGGAGCATTTAAGGATCATTTACAAAGCCAGCTGAACGAGATCGAAGCGGGCGGCATTTTTAAGAAGGAACGCGTTATTACCACCCCTCAGGGCGCAGTTGTTAAAGTAAAAGATGGTAAAGAGGTTATCATTTTCTGCGCAAATAATTACTTAGGATTATCATCTCACCCCAAAGTGATCGAAGGCGCGAAGAAAACTTTAGATACTCACGGGTATGGCATGAGCTCCGTGCGTTTCATTTGCGGAACTCAGGACATTCATAAAACATTAGAGCAAAAAATAGCCAGCTTTTTAGGACAAGAAGATACCATTCTTTACGCAGCAGCATTCGATGCGAACGGCGGCGTGTTTGAACCTTTATTCGGAGAAGAAGATGCCATTATCTCTGATGAATTAAATCATGCTTCTATTATTGACGGTGTGCGTTTATGTAAAGCACAACGTTACCGTTACAAGAACAGCGACATGGCTGACCTGGAAGAACAGTTGAAAAAAGCGCAAGCACAACGTTACAGAATTATTGTTACTGACGGCGTATTCAGTATGGATGGTTATGTAGCGCCCCTTGATAAAATTTGTGACTTAGCTGATAAATACAACGCGCTTGTAATGGTAGATGAAAGTCATGCTACAGGTTTCATTGGAAAAACCGGTCGCGGTACTGTTGAATTGAAGAATGTAATGAAGCGCGTTGATATCATCACAGGAACTTTAGGAAAAGCATTAGGCGGCGCGATGGGCGGATTTACTACAGGTAAAAAAGAAATTATTGAAATTTTAAGACAGCGTTCGCGGCCGTATCTATTTTCGAATTCATTGGCACCAAGTATCGTTGGAGCCAGTATTGCTGTATTCGATCTATTATCTCAAACAACTGAATTGCGCGATAAATTAGAATGGAACATCAACTATTTCAAAAAGGGAATTAAAGAAGTTGGATTGGAAATTAAAGATGGTGATTCGGCGATCGTTCCGGTGATGTTATATGATGCGAAATTATCTCAAACATTTGCCGACAAATTATTACAAGAAGGCATTTATGTGATCGGGTTCTTCTTCCCTGTTGTACCGAAAGGACAAGCGCGTATCCGTGTTCAATTGTCTGCTGCACATGAGAAAGAACATTTAGATAAAGCTATTCAGGCTTTCGCGAAAGTTGGAAAAGAATTAGGAGTAATTAAACAAAAAGTAAGTTAAAATTATATGGCACAAAGAACAATTTTAATGACCGGTGTTGCCGGTATGATCGGTTCTCATTTATTAGATGATCTGTTAGCGAAGAAATACAAAGTTATCGGGATCGATAATTTAGCTTATGGCAAGACCATAAACATCGAACACAACATGAGTGATCCGAATTTCAAATTCTATAAAGTTGATATCCTGGATTTCGAAACTTTGAAAATTCTTGCGAAAGATGTTGATACGATCGTGCATTTAGCTGCGGTGAAAAAAATTGGCGAAAAAGATATTTCTTATCCTACACTTAGTGTTAATGCTGAAGGAACTGAGAATATTTTAAAAGTTGCGAAAATGTGGGGTTGTAAGGTAGTTTTTGCTTCTACAAGTGATGTTTACGGCATGTCACCGGATCTTCCATTGAATGAAGACGGAGATTTACTATTAGGTCCGAGTATGATCAAACGCTGGAGTTATGCTGTATCTAAATTATACGGTGAGCAAATGTGTTTTGCTTACTATCATGATTTTGGTGTGCCTGTTGTTGTGATCCGTTTCTTCGGAGGATTTAGCCCGCGTTCAAGTTTTGCGTGGAGCGGCGGACACGTTCCGATCTTCTTACGTGCTATTTTAAATGATGAAGAAGTTGTTGTACATGGTGATGGTTCCCAAACCCGTTCTATGGGATTTGTGACTGACTTAGTTGCAGGAACATCTTTAGCAATTGATAATGAAAAAGCCGTTGGTGAGATCATCAATATTGGTAATGATGAAGAATTAAGCGTTTTAGATACAGCAAAACTCATTCACAAATTCGCAAATACAGGAAAAGAACTAAAAATAAAATTTGTGCCGATGAGTGATGTGTTTGGTAAATACAAAGACATCATGCGCCGGATCCCTGATCTTCAAAAAGCAAAACGTATTCTAGGGTATGCTCCGAAAGTTAAATTGGAAGAAGCTGTGAAGTTAACCATCGCAGAAATGAAAAAGAATAAGTGATGATCTACATTCTTATTCCCATATTTAATGAAGAAGGCAACGTTGCGAATTTACACCGTGAATTGAGTTCTGTTTTACCGAATGAAGCAAAGATGTTTGTTTTCTCTGACGACGGATCAACAGACAAAACAAAAGAGCTTTTAAACTCTCATTTCGCCGGAACAAAATTCACTATTCTTGGTGATGGAACAAATAATGGTCCGGGATTCGCGTTCAATACCGGTTTCGAATGGATCTTAGCCAACAGCAACAACATCGAAAAAGATGTGGTGATCACCATGGAGGCGGATTGTACTTCTGACATCAGCATCCTTCCTCATATGTTAGGTATTAACAGTATGGGATATGATCTTGTTCTAGCTTCTGTTTACGCGCAAGGTGGTGGATTTGATTCTACCTCTTTCATTCGCAAATTTTTATCAGCGATAGCTAACTTATTATTCAGATTTTTATTCGATATAAAAGTTTTGACCTTAAGTTCATTCTACCGTGTTTACAGTTTGAGTTTATTGGAAAAAATAAAAAAGAACAATTCAGCTATCATCACAGAGTACGGTTTTATTTGCATGCTTGAGATATTGGTGAAAGCTATCAAACAAAATGCACAGATCATTGAAGTACCAATGATGCTGAAATCGAAAAAACGTGTTGGAAAATCAAAACTGAAGGTATTTAAAACCACAATGACTTATTTCCGTTTCTTACTGTTCAAGAAAAAATAATAATGTCAGAAATATTCAACCATTCAAATTTCACTAAACCATTAAAGTGGCTGATCCTTGCTTTCACGATCAAATTAATTCTTTATTTCGTTTTCATTTACGGTGATGATCATCCGAGGCGAAAGTTCTCAGGATGTTTCATTAAATCGGCTGACCACACAGAATACGTCAGGCCAATTGATAATTTAATTGAAAGAGGAATGTACGCTCTTGACGGAGTAGATTCACCCTACGCAGGCAGATTGCCCGGATTTGTATTTCCTTATATAATTTTCAGAGCAGTACTGAACGAAAAGGCGGCGAATATTTGTTTAGGTGTTTTTATTCTCGCTCTTGCAGTTGTAGCAAGTTACGTTCTTGCATTTTTGTTGTATCAGCTTACAAAAAAGAGGTGGGCTTTTATTACAGGATTCCTCCTCATGAATTTCATTCCGTACTTCTGGCATTATGAATGGACCTTACATACGAGTTCTTTAGGAGTTTCGTGTTTAATCTTTTTCTCTTATTATTTTTACAGATATACTTCCTCTGCTCTGAAAAAACACCTGTTGTTCTCCGGGCTCTTTTTATGCTGGCTGGTTCTGCTCAGGGGATTTTGTTTGTTTTACATTCCGTTTGTTCTTTTTTTCCTTTATTTATTTGAAAAGAAAACCGGGAAGAATCTAAAACAATTAGCCATTTCTTTCTTCATCTTCCTGCTTCCATTAGGAGTATTCGAATCAATGTGGATTGCAAGAAATTTCATTTCGCTTCATAAATTTGTGCCGTTGCAAACTTCATTCGTTCCCGGTGCTGAATCAAAAAATCCTGAATACGGTTATCAAAGCATCACTAAATACTCCATGACCAAAGTGCGCGAACTTATTTTTACGTGGGGAGGAGAGAACGCCTGGTATTTTCCTGATTCTGATATTTCATGGTTCAGCTGGAAAGGCGGGAAAAATAATTCAGACTTTAAATTTGACGAGTCTATTTTTTTCGAAGGTTTCACTAAAGATACGCTTATTGCATTGCGTAATGAGGTTTTCTTTTCCTACCGCGATAATTTAACAGACCGGCAACATGATTCAATTGAAGATAAATTAATCCGCACGGCAGAACATTTAAAGACAAAATTCATAGAGAATAAAGCAGGTTATTATTATTTCTATGCGCCTTTTAAACGTCTGAAAAATTATTTGTTCAGGAATGTAACGCAGGATTGGCCGGGACCTTCTTATACGAATCAGAACCCCCTACAAAAAGCCCTCAAATTTATTTCTATTGCCAGCTATTACATTTTGTTGTTACAGATCGCTTTGTTTCCATTCCTTTATTTCAAGAACAAAAAGAAAGATGATAATTCACGATTCTATTTGTTATTCTATATTTTGCTTATTGCGAGTGTACTTCCATTTATGTTCTTCATTGCTATGTCGCATTACACGTACTTTATTTTTGGATTCACCACGCTTATTCCGATATTTGTTTATAACGTAAAGACGCTTTTTAAACAATGAAAATATATTTTCACGTAGATGTAGATTCACCTGCCGTACTGGCTAAATTTTACGGCATTGAGAATTTGTCGTACGATGAAAAGAAACTCGAAGTCTTTTACAGAACAGCATTCGAACGTTCTAATTCTTTCTTCGAAAACATGGGTGTTAAAGCGACTTATTTTTGCGTTGGTAATGAATTATCTAATCCTAATAATGCCTCTGTAATTAAACAAACGCAAGAGGCAGGACATGCCATTGCTAATCATACTTTCAATCATCCGTTTGGTTTGTGTGAATTAAGTAATGAAAAAATAAAAGAAGAGATCAGCTCTTGTGATCAGCTCTTACAAACCATCACAGGAAAAAAACCAATCGGGTTTCGCACTCCCGGTTATGCTGTGAATACTCAAATAGTAAACATACTCGAAGAATTAGGCTATAAATATGATTCCTCCGCGGGATGGCCCTTAATGCATGCAGCTATCAAAACAACTGCACTTTTAAAACCTATTACCGGAAATAAAATGCAAATTGGGTACGGGGAGACTAATTCCGGATTTAGGAATGATATTTACACACCTTCACTTAACAATTGGAAAAAAGTGTCAAAAACAGAGCGCGCTATAAAAGAAATTCCACTTCCCCACGCTTTTGGCCTGTTGCCACTTTACAATAATATTTTTTTAGGATTGAGTCAGGGTAAAAAGAAAAGCCTTATTAATAACTCATCAGCTAAAACTTTTGTTTTTCTTTTTCATTCTATCGAATTTTGTTCGTCGGAAGATGATTTCATTCCGGAAGAGATCTATAAACATCCGCACGTTACCAAAAGTGTAGATGAGAAATTGAAAGGCATGAAAGAATCTGTTCAATTCTTACTAAAAAAATATACTCAGGGATTAACGGAGAACGATATTTAAGAATGGCAAAACATACCTTACATAGCGATCCTGAAGAATTTAACTTCTTGTTGTTTGGTATTGCCTGTTCCGATAATCAATATGTTCTCGCCTCAACTATAAACGGAGCTTTAGGGATTGACTTGCAGTTGAGTAATTATATTGATCTGAGTCATCGCATGGGAAAAGATTTTAAATTCTCATTCTTTAATTATTTGGATGAAGAATTCAATTTAGAATACAATCTGATCCCAAACAAAAGTAATAATGTTGCTAAAGAAGGCAGCGATGCTAATACTGATGACCTTTTTTCTGCTTTTAATGAGAATGTGGATGAAAGCAGTCGTTTAATTCCTGAACTTACCAAAACAGATTTTCTCCTCTTAATTAAAGGGGATGAGCATTATAATTTTACTTACAAGATCACGGATGCGCTGAAAAAAATACCGGAGATCATTTCTTTACAGGAGATCATTCCTGATAAGTTAAGCAATAAGAATAATCTTATTTTTTAGGAACCGCTTCAAATAAATCAACATTAAGGAACTATCCACTCTCTGAAATATCACCCATTTCGGGGTTTTGGTATTTTGTTCTTTAATCCTACAGTTATTTCACTCCTTCGGAGTTAAGGGCCAATCCAAGGAATCCTGAAGGGCGGGGTTTCCGCTTAAATACTTTCTTTTGCCAATTTAAATTAACTTCATTTCTTAACCCTGAATTTATTCAGCCATTTTTCGGCATCTTCTACTTTTTTAAAATAAGCTGCAGGTACAGGCGGTTTTCTTATTCTTAAAAAATAAAGATTAGCAAGTAATCGCTGAGTAGTGGAGTGAATAATAAACGCTTCGGCTTCGATAAAATCCTTATGTGATCCTTTGGATAAATAAGTACTGGCTTCAGAAGTAATGCTGGTATATTTTCCCGTGATGCTGTATACTAATACTTTTGCATGTCTCTTGTGGGAGATCTTTTCAAGTACCGCGTGGTTTTCTTTGATATGGGAAATATCATACATGAACTCATCCTGGCAGATTATCTCTACAAGACCGCTGTCGAGTTCCGTTATTTTTGAATGTCCCAGATCCGTCATTTTCCTTTTAAAATTTAAGTTCCGGTGTAAGCAACATACTATTTCTTCCTCAGCGCATCCCAACCCTGCGCCTGAAGTGGATGAGAACCTCCTGATTTAGTTACAAGGTTTGCTCCTGCTGTTTTGTTTGTTACATGTCCGATTACAGTAAAATCCAATTGGTTCTTAACTTTATCGTAATCGGAAGTTGAAATAGTAAATAGTAATTCATAATCTTCGCCACCGCTTAATGCGCACATGGTCGGATCTAAATTGAATTGACGCGCTGTATCATAAGTTTGCGGATCGATCGGAATTTTCTCTTCGTATAATTCGCAACCTACTTGTGATTGATCGCATAAATGTAAAATTTCAGAAGCTAAGCCATCACTGACATCGATCATTGATGTTGGTTTCATTTCTAAAGCTTCAAACAATTTAATAATATCTCTTCTTGCTTCAGGTTTTAACTGCCGTTCTAAAATATAATCTTTGCCTTCTAAGTCAGGCTGAATCTTTGGATTTTCTTTAAAAACTGCTTTTTCCCTCTCGAGAATTTGCAATCCCATATAAGCACCCCCAAGATCTCCGCTAACGCAAAGTAAATCCGATTCTTTTGCTGTATTCCGGTACACAACTTTATTTTTATCGCCTTCTCCTATCGCTGTAATGCTAATTACCAATCCGCTCAAAGAAGAAGTGGTATCGCCCCCGACAAGATCCACACCATACTTTTCGCAAGCCATTAACATGCCGGCGTATAATTCTTCGATCGATTCTAAACTAAAACGGTTCGACAAAGCAAAGCTCACCGTAATTTGTTTCGGCTGTCCGTTCATTGCGTAAATATCGCTCAGGTTAACCACAACTGATTTGTATCCTAAGTGTTTTAAGGGAACATAAGTAAGATCAAAGTGGACGCCTTCCACTAACATATCTGTCGTTACCAGAGTTACTTTATCTCCTTCTGAATAATTAATTACGGCTGCATCATCCCCTACTCCTTTTATACTGGAAGGATTTTTTATTTCAATATGTTGTGTAAGATGTTTGATCAATCCAAACTCTCCTAATGAACTTAATTCTGTACGCGTACTATTCTCGAGCATGTTTATTTTATTGCGTGTCCGTAAATTATATAATGCATGTTTCCTGGAAGAGAATTAAATCCGATTGAATCAACCTTTCCCAAAAAAGTTTTACTTCCTTCATTAAAACCAAAGGCTCCTAAAAAACCCGTGGTTCTTATTTCTGTTTTCGAAAAAACACTCATGTACTTTTCGAAATCCGTTTTCTTCATGTAATTCCAGTCCTTCGCCCAATGCACGAAATTCCTTCTGAAGAACGAATGGAATTTTGTGGCTTTTAAATTCTCAGCAAATAAAAATAATCCTCCCGGCTTTAAAGCTTTATGGATCTTATGGATAGCATCCTCAATTCTTTCACTCTTTCCATCACGTCCTACTCCTCCCAAAACTGATTTTAAAATAATAATATCCATTTTATTCTCGTAAGGGATATCCACAGCATCAAAACTTTCGTAACTGATCTTCCCCTTGTAATTGAATTGTTTGTGGTACTGAATTACTTCTTCACTCACAGGCCTTATATCATTACAAAGAACATTATGACCTTTGGATGCCAGCCATAAGCTTAAACCTCCCTTATTCGCTCCTAATTCCATACATTCAAGCGTCTTGTTTGAATTCAGAACAGTTTCCCAGTATTTAAGTGCGCCCGACCAATTGTAGACATCCCATCCTAAAATATCTTTTTCAGTCAGGTTTTTTGTCATTATTTCAATTTAATGCAAACGTTTTTTGGTTCAGTGAAGAAATCAAACGCTTCAAATCCGCCTTCTCTTCCAACTCCTGATGATTTAACACCCCCAAAAGGAGTTCTAAGATCCCGCAATAACCAACAATTGATCCAAACAATGCCTGCGTGAATTTCATTGGCGATACGATGTGCTTTTGTAATATCCTGCGTCCAAACTGTTGATGCCAATCCGTAAACTGTTGAATTCGCCATCATCAATACTTCTTCTTCTTTATCGAATGGCATTATAGTTACAACAGGGCCAAAAATTTCTTCCTGGTTCGTTCTGCAGCTGTGTGGTAATCCTTCTATGATAGTTGGTTCAATATAATAACCTTCTTTAAATTCACCATCTAAAATTTTTCTGCTTCCTCCGCAAATAACTTTCCCGCCTTCCATTTTCGCAAGTTCGATATAACTGAGGATCTTTTCCATGTGCGACTTAGAAACAACAGCTCCAATTTTTGTATTTGCATCCAATGGCGGACCAACAGTTAATTTTTTAGTGCGTTCAGCAAAATCATTTCTGAATTTCTCGTAAATACTTCTCTCTACAAAGATCCTTGATCCGCATAAACAAATTTGTCCCTGGTTCGAGAATGAAGAATGTAATGTGGTTGCCAGCATTTTTTCATAATCACAATCTGCGAAAATGATGTTTGGATTTTTTCCTCCTAATTCGAGGGATAACTTCTTGAACATTGGTGCGGCAATGCTTGCTATATGCGCGCCTGTTTTTGTTCCTCCTGTAAAGGAAATTAAGGGAACATCTTTATTCGATACAATGGCATTTCCAACTTTCGGACCTAAACCATGCACTATGTTTAAAACTCCTTTCGGTAAGCCTGCAGTGATACAAATTTCAGAAAGCAAATAGGCTGTCATCGGTGTTACTTCCGACGGTTTTGCAACAACAGTACAACCTGCAGCTAATGCCGGAGCGATCTTCCAGGTAAATAGATACAATGGTAAATTCCATGGTGAGATACAACCTGCAACACCAACAGGCTGACGTAAAGTATAATTGATAGCGGTATCTTCCATACTATGCGTGTTTGCTGCGTAGTGAAGAATTCCCGTTGCATAGAAATTAAAATTAGCTGCAGCTCTTGGGATATCAACTGTTTTTGCGAGGTGTAATGGCTTGCCGTTATCAACGCTTTCAATTAAAGCGAGCTTCTCTAAATTATCTTCAATTAAAAAAGCAATACGCTGCAAGATACGCGCGCGTTTTTCTTTTGGTGTATTACTCCACTCTTTGAATGCTGCTTTAGCAGCGGCAACGGCTAATTCAACATCACGTTCATCGCTATCCGGAATTAATGAATATGTTTTTCCTCTCGAAGGATCAACGTTATCGATATATGCTTTACTTATTGGTTCAAGCAATTCGCCATTTATATAATTCCTGATCTTATCCATTCCTGAAATTACTTTTCACACATTTCTTTTAAATTCTTTAACCCTTGTTCGAATTGATGGCTTAAATTCTTATTGATCACCGGCCCCATTAATCTTGCCATTGGGTATGCTAATGGACCATGATTATGCCACGTCACTTTTGTTGAACCATTATTAAGATCTTCAAACGTCCAGTTATCACTCGCTATAGACTTCCAGGGTTTAATGAATTCCAATTCAATATCTGCTTTATAAGGAGGGTTTAATGCTTTGATGGTTAAACTTCCCTGTCCGATCTTTTTTCCTTCCCATTCAAATTTATGCCCTGGTGTTTTAGGTGTTCCTGAAATGTTTGCTTTTGCGCCCGGTTCCATTTTTTGCCATGGATTCCAATCGCGGTAATTATTCAGATCAGCAACGTTGTTATAAACCCTATCAGGACTTGCATTGATCACAATACTTTTTTCTATGGTGTACTTCCCCGGCATTAAAGCGGGAATTATAAAAAACAAACCAAGGATCACTATCAGGATATAAACTACTATCATCTTCTTATTTTATAATTTGTGGTACAAAGATACTTATTGATGGTTCTTAAAGACAAAAAACCCCCCGATTAAGTCGGGGGGTTTTAATTTTTCTAGTGTTCGCCACCATCGTGCTCTCCGTCGGCCAGAGGAACTGTTTGCGGAACGAAATCTTCGTTTTGACCAGGCTTGCTGTAATCGTAAGCCCAACGGTGAACTACCGGTAATTTACCTGGCCAGTTACCGTGGATATTAGCTACAGGAGTGGTCCACTCTAATGTATTTGAATTCCATGGGTTCTGAGGAGCTTTATCTCCACGGAAAATGCTATAGAAGAAGTTAAATAAGAATACTAATTGTCCTAACGCACCAATGATAGCGAATACGGTACAGATCTCGTTAATGTCAACTAAATTATCGAACATCGGGAAGTTGCTGTTTGTGTAGTAACGGCGCGGCACACCTGCAAGACCTAAGAAGTGTTGCGGGAAGAATACACCGTACGCAGCGATAAATGTGATCCAAAAATGTAAGTAACCTAATTTCTTGTTCATCATGCGCAGGAACATTTTCGGGAACCAGTGGTAAACACCGGCGAACATACCGAAGATCGCAGATAGACCCATTACAATGTGGAAGTGGGCTACTACGAAGTATGTATCATGTACGTTAATATCTAATGCAGAGTCAGCAAGGATGATCCCTGTAACACCACCGGAAATAAATGAAGAAACTAATCCGATAGAGAATAACATCGCCGGCGTGTACTGCACATTACCTTTCCAGAGTGTTGTAATGTAGTTGAACGCTTTTACAGCGGAAGGAATTGCAATTAATAAAGTAGTGAATACGAATACGGATCCCAAGAACGGATTCATACCGGTCATGTACATATGATGACCCCACACAATGAACGATAAGAAACCGATCGCTAACATAGATCCGATCATCGCGCGGTATCCGAAGATCGGTTTACGTGCCATTGTTGAGATAACTTCAGAAGTGATACCTAATGCAGGTAATAATACGATGTATACCTCAGGGTGACCTAAGAACCAGAATAAGTGTTCGAATAAGATAGGGCTACCACCAACGTTATCTAAAGGACGACCGCCGATATAGATATCCGATAAGTAGAAGCTTGTTCCCATACTACGATCGAAGATCAGTAATAAAGCACAAGAGAATAATACAGGGAAAGATAATACACCAAGGATAGCTGTAATTAAGAACGCCCAAACTGTTAATGGCATACGCGTCATTTTCATTCCTTTTGTACGTAAGTTGATAACTGTGATGATGTAGTTCAAACCTCCTAATAAAGATGACACGATGAAGATCGCCATTGAAACTAACCACATGGTCATACCTAATTTAGAACCCGGCATTGCTTCCGGTAATGCGGAGAGCGGTGGGTAAATTGTCCAACCACCTGATGCAGGACCATCTTCAATGAAACAAGAAGCTAACATGATCGCGCTTGATGCGAAGAAGAACCAGTATGATAACATGTTTAAGAATCCTGATGCCATATCACGTGCTCCGATCTGGTAAGGGATTAATAAGTTAGCGAACGTTCCTGATAATCCTCCTGTTAATACCATGAACACCATGATAGTACCGTGGATAGTTACTAACGCTAAATACATATTCGGATCAAGGATACCATCCTTCGCCCATTTATCACCAAGTAATGCATTCACAAAAGCGAATTTTTCACCCGGCCACGCTAATTGCATACGGAAGATAACTGACATTGTCATCGCCACGCAAGCCATAATTACCGCAGTAATTAAGAACTGGCGGGAGATCATTTTGTGATCCATACTGAAAATGTATTTGCTCACAAACGTCTCGTGGTGCTCGTCATGGTCGTGCGCGTGATCGTGGTGCGTCGCGTGCTCGTGTTCCAATGTTGCTGTGTGTTTAGTTCCCATCTTGATATATATTAAATTTTTATATTAATTATTTTGAAGCGACCTTTTTAAAAGTTGCCTGTTTAGCTAACCATGCGTTATAATCTTTTTCACTTTCAACAACGATATTCATTTGCATACCGTAATGAGAAGCTCCGCAGATCTTGTTACATAATAATAAGTAATCGAACAGAACCGGCTCTTTTCCGAATTTTGCACGCTGATCATTGATGCCTTTCATCATTTGGATAACGTAAGGATCTTTACGCATTTCTTCAGTGGTTTTAACCGGCTTGAATTTAAATGCTGTTACTAAGCCCGGAACGCAATTCATTTGTGCGCGGAAGTGCGGTAAGTAAGCAGAGTGGATCACATCACGTGAACGCATCAATAATTCAATTTCTCTTCCGATAGGGATATGGAATTCGTCCTTAACGATGATATCATCATTACAAAGAACATCATTGGTATCCAGGCCTACTGAGTTTCCGCCACTGATCTGACGGTAATCAGTTGTTCCTAATTTTCCGTCTTTACCTGTGTAACGTGCGCTCCAGTCGAATTGTTTCGCATAAAGTTCGATGGTGATCTTATTCGGATCTTTTGCGTCATCCATAATCTCATTCCAGTATTTTAAACCGAAGATGATGATGAATGCTAGTGCAACAGCCGGAATGATCGTCCATAACATTTCTAATTTGTTACTGTGTGCGAAAAAAGTTGCTTTATTGTTAGTGTTGCCACGGTATTTGTAAGCGAACCAGAAAAGAAAAAAATTTGTAATTAAGAAAACGGGGATAACAATAAAGTTCATGTTAACATCCCATAACCAGTCTATTTTAAAACCATGTTCAGATGCAGACTCAGGAAGCGCTCTGTCTTTCCAACGAACCACTTGCCAGAAAAAGAAAGCAAAGAATGCGAACATGAAGATCAGCATGCCTTTACCCATTGTGTTATTATCGGAATTGGTCAATTCCCATTCTTTGGTTTTTTTCAAACCTCTTGACAATTCAATTATTCTTAATAATTGGTGGCCCGCAATTATCAGAAGTAGGATGGCTAACAGAACTAAAAGTTTCATCTTATTTATTTTTAAATTCTTTTATAATTTAATTTCTCTTTTCTAATCTTATTAAATTGAATGGTGCATGCTTTCCTGTAAGAACGGATGGTTCTTCACGCGAAGCGGTGCTTTGGTTAATTGATTCAATACAACATAAATGAACAATCCTGCAAAAAATGCGAATGTTCCGAATTCCATCCAGCTGACACCTGTCCAGTGGTGACCAACTGTTCCCGGCATTACGATCATGATCACATCTAAGAAGTGACCCGCTAAAATAATTGTACCAACAAAAATTAAGAAGAAGAAATTACGTTTGCTGTCGCGGCTCATTAACATTACCATCGGGAACGCGAAGTTCACGAATAATACCGTCCACATTAAAGCTTTATAGCTTTCCCAGCGTGTTTGGAAATAAATTACCTCTTCAGGAATATCTGCATACCAGATCAACATGAACTGAGAGAAGTATAAGTATGTCCATAAGAAAGAGATCGCGAACATCCATTTACCCATATCATGTACTGTACTTTCAGTAACGAAATCTAAGTAACCTAATTTCTTTAACCATACAACAAACATTGTAATTGTAACTAATGCGCTGATCCACATTCCGGAGAAAATATACCAGCCATATAATGTAGAGAACCAGTGAATGTCGATACTTAATAACCAATCCCATGCAGACGTTGAAGATGTAACAGCGAAAACAACCATGAACCATGCCCCTAATTTTACATTCTTCCAGTGGTAGCTGCTATTCACATCGATATCTAATTTATCAGCGTTAAGAGAGTTCTGACGTAATTTCCAGGTAAACCAAACCCAGGCGATCATATATAATGCAGTACGTATCCACCAGAATGCACCGAAATATCCCATTTTACCGGCGATGATCTCATCATGTGCAGCAGCTTCAGGATCCATCCAGGGATAGATATGATGAACATGCGCCTGACCAAGAGCAAATAATATCAACATGATAATGATACCAAATGGCAAATACATAGTTACAGCCTCGATCACACGTTTAATTGTTGTTGACCAACCTGCTTCAGCAGCATACTGCAAGCCTAAAAAGAAAGATGCAGCCAATGCAATCGCCATAAAGAAAAAGGCACTTGCAAAGATATTTGCCCATGCTCGGTTGTTATGATAATGCTCATCACCTTCAACGTGATCCATCATGAACATGCAAATAATTGAGATCAAACCAATCCCCATTAAAAGGAAAGATGCCATTTTGGCTTTGGATGGGATGACGAATTGTAGTTTATCAGTATTCATATATTCTAATTTCTATGAATTAATTAATGTTTCGGTTCTTCTTTTTTTACTTCTGCAACTGCAGGTGTTGTTTTAGCTGTTGAATCAGCAACTGCTGTTTCTTTTGGCCCTTGTAATGTTTGTACGAACAATACTAATTTCCAACGCTCTTCTGTAGTTAAAATACTTGCATGGTTACCCATTAAACCTTTTCCGTAAGTGATAGAGTGGAAAATTTTTCCTTCAGGTAAATTTTTGATAGTGCCGCTGTTGTATGCAGGAGGAGCACCGGGTAATTTTTGCCCGACTTTTCCATCACCTGCACCTGTTGCACCATGACAATGAACGCAGTTCTTAGTATATAATAATTGTGCCTCAGCTAAAACTTCTGCAGAAGAAGCAATTGGGTTCTTTAAATATAAGCCTGCTTGCTCGTATCCTTCCGGTGTGTTTGGATATGCATAAGGAATATAACCGCGTGCGATAGTTCCTTTAACAGGCATGAATTGTGTTGAATAAATATCATCACCATTGAATTTGGTTACACCATACACCTCAACAGAAGGCGAGCGGTACATGTCAGGCATAAATTCAACACCCGGACTGTTCGGATCTTTCTTGCCGTTTAGCATAAAGCCGCAGATGATCAGTAAAACCAGACCAATGATGCTTACTGCTTTTATTGTATTATAATTTAGTTTCATACTCTTAATACTTTAAAATTAATATGGTGCCGGTATAAATAATGTTCCTTTATGATTTACCTCTTCAACGCTGTGCTCTTTTAAAATAGCTTCTGCTTTTTTTGCCTGCTCATCGTTAAGTTCTAAGTACACTAAGAATTTATCATCAGTAGTTCTTGGGTCCGGATTTTTCGGACGAGCGCCCGGCACTAACATACAACGTAGTAAATAAGTTAACGCCATACCGTGAGCCGCACAAAATACAGTTGACTCGAAAGTGATCGGGATAAATGCAGGAACTGCAAAGTAATAAGCCCATGTTGGTTTACCACCAATATCACTGTTCCAATCGTGGATCATCATATACCACATCATCAATGTAGCTAAACATGTTCCGGTAATACCGTAAATGAAAGCGCAAATTGCTAAACGTGTTCTTGGTACACCAATAACTCCATCGATCCCGTGAACAGGAAAAGGTGTGAATACATCTTTAATACGAATACCTGATGCGCGCAACTTTTTGCAAGCTGCCATCATTGGCTCCTCGTCGCCAAACACACCGTGTATAATTTGTTTTGTTGTTCCAGTTGCCATATTTTTTGTCTAATATTTAGCCGAAGGCTTCCCTTCGGGATATTTTTAAATTTTAGTGTGCGCTAATGTGTTCGTGTTTATGATTAGCGGCTGCTTTCTTTTGTGATTCACCTGATTGTTTCAAGATAGTTTTTAATTCAGCTTGTGCAATTACCGGGAAGAAACGGGAGAATAACAGGAAGAAGGTTCCGAACATACCAATTGTACCAATGAAAATACCGATATCAATAAAGGACGGCGTATACGTGTTCCAGCTGGATGGTAAGAATGTACGTAATAAGGTAGGAACGATAATTACGAAACGCTCGAACCACATACCGATGTTAACCACGATCGATAAAATGAATGTTGCTAAGATAGATGTACGAATTTTCTTGAACCAGAATAACTGCGGAGAGATAACGTTACAAGTCATCATCGCCCAATAACTCCATGATAACGGTCCGGTCGCACGGTTAAGGAATGCATATTGCTCCCACTCTACACCGGAGTACCATGCCATGAATAATTCTGTTAAGTAAGCCACACCTACGATGGAACCTGTAACGATGATTACAATGTTCATGTACTCGATGTGCTTGATAGTTAAATACGCTTCTAATTTGTAGATCTTACGCACCACTAACATTAGCGTTAATACCATTGCGAATCCTGAGAATACCGCACCGGACACGAAATAAGGAGGGAAGATCGTTGTATGCCAACCCGGAACGATAGACGTCGCGAAGTCGAAGGATACTATCGAGTGAACCGAGAATACGAGCGGAGTTGATAAACCTGCTAAAACTAAAGATACTTCTTCGAAACGACTCCAGTGACGCGCGCTTCCGCCCCAACCGAATGATAGTAAACCGTACATTTTCTTTTGCCAAGGTTTGATAACGCGGTCGCGGATCATACCAAAGTCAGGAATTAAACCGATATACCAGAACACTAATGATACAGTGAAATAAGTAGATACCGCGAATACGTCCCATAATAATGGTGAGTTGAAGTTAGGCCACAATGAACCAAATTGATTTGGTAAAGGGAATAACATATAATCTAACCAGGGACGTCCGGTATGAAGTGTTACGAAGATCGCTGCACACATTACGGCGAAGATCGTCATCGCTTCAGCTGAACGGTTGATAGCCATTCTCCATTTCTGGCGGAATAATAATAATACCGCAGAGATTAAAGTTCCGGCGTGACCGATACCGATCCACCATACGAAGTTGGTGATATCCCATGCCCAGTCGGCTGAGTTGTTAGAGCCCCAGGCTCCGATACCCACACCAATGGTGTAAGCTAAACATCCTATACCCCAAAGGAAAGTCAGAGCAGAGATGGTCAATAGAATGTACCATCCTTTTGAAGCTTTACCTTCGATGGGAGCAATAATGTCATCAGTAATTTGTCGGTACGTTTTTGTACCTAAAATTAACGGTTCCCTGATTTCTGATTCTGCGTGCATATCTTTTATTTAATATGATTAATATTTATGCGTGTTTTTCTTCGTGCTTTTCTTCTGTTTTGTGTTCGCTGCCATGAGCTTTCTCATGATGCATTTCCTCTTCCTGATTTCTAACTTTTACCAAGTAAGATACAGTAGGTTTTACGCCAAGTTCCTCTAACATGAAATAGTTACGGTTATCAGCTCTCCATTTAGAGATCTCTGAATTCTCATCATTCACATCACCGAACATGATAGCGTTTGTAGGACAAGCTTGCTGACAAGCAGTTCTGATAGCGCCGTCAACAAGCGGAGCTCCTGCTTTCTTAGCAGTTAACTTACCATCCTGTACGCGTTGTGCACACATTGAACATTTTTCCATTACACCGCGGGAACGAACAACTACATCCGGATTTAAAACCATACGTCCTAATTCCTGTTGCGCAGGATTTACATCAGCGAACCAAGTGTTAGCGTTATAGTTGAACCAGTTGAAACGACGAACTTTGAAAGGACAGTTGTTCGCGCAGTAACGTGTACCGATACAACGGTTGTAAGTCATCATATTTAAACCTTCGTTACTGTGGCTGGTAGCTAATACCGGACAAACAGTTTCGCAAGGCGCGTGGTTACAGTGTTGACACATGATCGGCTGGAAAGAAACTTTCGGATTATTCGAAGGAGTCTCAAGATCCAGGTTCATTTGTTTGTAACCGATATGTTCCTCTGCAGCTTTTTCTTTGGTCATATCAGAAGAATAGTAACGGTCGATACGTAACCAGTACATATCGCGTGTTCTTCCGATCTCTTTTTTACCTACAACAGCAACGTTATTTTCAGCACCGCAGGCAACAACGCAAGCTGCACATCCGATACAAGCTGTCATATCAATACTCAATCCCCACTTGTGGTTTGGACGAGCGTAATCATCCCAAAGATCAACTTCAGCAATAGGAACTTTACCATTATGAGTTGTCATCATGGTAGCCGGGTTCCAAACTTCTTTATCTTTTGTTTTGTATTCGTTAAAAGAAACTTCACGCAAGATCGCTTCTTCACGACCCATAATTGTATGCTGGATCTGAGTTGCAGAGAACTGGTGAGTTCCTTCTGCTTTTGCGATACTTGCTACTGAGGTGTTTTGAATTGTGTTATTAGTTACGTTCAGGAATGCAAACGCGTTAACACCTACTCCATTCGCCACTTTTAATTTTTTTGCAGTGCGTCCGTAACCCAGAGCTAAACCAATAGTTCCAGGTGCTTGTCCCGGTTGAGGATAAACAGGAGCTGTAACAGAAACACCATTAACTGTAATGGTAGCAATGCTTCCCATAATATCCTGGCGTAACATTTCGTTCATGCCCATTGCTTTTACATCAGCAGGAGCCATAGTAATGTAATTATCCCAGGTTACTTTAGAGATAGGGTCAGGTAATTCCATTAACCATGGGTTATTGGATTGGTTACCATTTCCTAAACCAACTTTTTCGTAAACTGCTAATTCATATGCACCACCTTTAACTGAAGTCGCCATTGAAGCAGCTTTGTTATAATCCGGTGTAGGTAATGTTTCAGATACAGGAGCAACTATTTCTTCTTTAACAGGGGTCTCAACTTTAGTTGTATCTGCTACTGCAGCAACTGCAATGCCATTCATGATCGGCATGCCTGCGGAATCTTTTGCCATTACAACAGCAGGGGTTTCTTTAGCAACATTCACTTTTAAAACACCATCGTGTAAAGTGTGAGCCCAGAAAGAAGCGAAATCCAGATACTTTCCTTGTTGAGGGAAAATATGATTTTGCCAGTATGCTTGTAAGTAAGTATAGTAATTTGATTTTACACCTGCCCAGGCTAATAATGTATCCTGGAACTGACGTGTACCTTCGTAACGCGGTGCCGAGAAGATCGGATTGATAGTTGGTTGTTGTAAACTAAAGTGACCTGCTTTTGGATTTGCATCACCCCATGATTCTAAATAATGGTGATCAGGGCAAACCACATCAGCCATTTCAGAGGTCTCATCCATTACAGAAGAGAAAGAAACTTTTGTTGCTACCTTTTTATAAGCTTCAGCAAATTTTAGAGATGCAGGAGCAGTATAAACAGGATTACAGTTGTGAGTTAAGATCACAGAAATTTTTCCTGCGCTCATATCAGCAACCAGATCAGTGAATGCTTTATCGTCAGCTTGTTTTAAGTTCGAGTAATTAACGTAATCAACAGTTTTGCCATAGTTATCTAACATCTTGTTGATGCCGTTAACTAAAGTTTGAATGCCTTCATCATTTGAACCTGCAACAACTAATGAATTACCTTTATTCTCAACTAATTCTTTAGCAATTTTTGCGATCGCTTTTTCTGCTTCTGCATTTCCTAATTTAGTTTCTGCAGAAACTTTTGATGCGCCTGTTGCACCTGCAACTTCATTATATAAAGCTGCAACAACTTTACCGTACTCCGATGGCTTAACCATGTAGCGGTAATCAGCGTTCGCGCCTGTTAATGATAAGTTAGCTTCGAAATGATAATGTTTGCTCATTACCGGATTTTCTTTGCTCACTTTACGGCCTTTGCTGTATTGGTTTGCAAATTCTATCGGGCTTAACCATGTACCTAAAAAGTCGCAGGCAATACCAACAATAGTTTTTGCTTTAGTGAAATTGTATGAAGAAATTACATTCTTACCAAATACATTTTTATTAGCTGCATTTAAAGCTGAATAAGAAACTGCATCGTAAGTAACGTGTTTTGCTTTCGGATATTTTGCTGTGAACTCGGCAACTACTGCTTTTGTTGAAGGACTGATAACAGATGAAGTTAAGATCGCGATCTCGCCGCTTCCTAAAGCTTTTGCAACTGTTTCATCAGCATTCTTCCAGGTTGTATAAACACCTTTTAATGTCGGGCCATATAAACGCGCGCCATCATACAAACCAAGTACTGAAGCTTGAACACGTGCACTTGTAGCACCGTGAGAAATTTTTGAAAGCTCATTACCTTCAATTTTTACAGGACGGCCTTCGCGTGTTTTAACTAAAACAGATGCGTAATCGTGACCATCATAAAAAGTTGAAGCATACCAGTTAGCTACACCGGGTGTAACTTCTTCCGGCTTTACAACATAAGGAATTGCTTTGTTAACAGGAGTTTCACAGGCGGCTAATGCAACTGCAGCTGTAGAAAAGCCCATTACTTTTAAGAAATCACGGCGGCTTGTGCCGGATTTTTCTTCCTCTTCTCCGTTTAGAAATTCATCTATCGGAAGTGGTTCAGCAAACTCGCTCTGATGTTGCTTTAAAAACTCAGGGCTTTCATTTAATTCTGATAAGCCTCTCCAGTATTTTTTTGACATAGACATCTATATAATTATCGTTAGTACCGCTTTATTAATAATGACATTTTTGACACTCCAATCCACCAATTTTATCAACGGTGAATTTCACATCGTACTGTCCTTTGTATTTTTCTTTTAATGCTTTGTGAAGGCGGTCGTAATATGCATTGCCTTCCATTGCCACTTCAGTTGTGCGGTGACAATCTACACACCATCTCATAGTAAGCGGAGCTTTTTGCTCAACAGTGGTCATTGCCTTTACGTCGCCATGACATTTTGCGCAATCAATCTTACCAACTACAACGTGCTGTGAGTGATTGAAGTAAACGTGATCAGGTAAGTTGTGAACTTTTAACCATGCAAGAGGATGTTGTTTGCTTGCATCATTCGGATTCCACTTATTCGGATCAGCAGGGTCAAAACCTGCAGCGTAATGGATCTTAGCGATCTCGTCCTTACCCGTGGTAGCACCTTCCTGAATTCCTTTGTGGCAATTCATACAAACGTTAACTGAAGGGATACCTGCGTGACGTGATTTTTCAACTGTGTTGTGGCAGTATTGACAAGCGATCTCGTTGTCGCCAGCGTGAATTTTGTGAGAGAATTTAATTGGCTGTTCAGGATGATAACCTTTGTTCGTTTCCCAATCGTAATAAACTCCGATATCGTAACAAGCATCCCAACAACTCTTCATTCCGATGAAACCAATGATGATGCACATTACACCAACAAAACGACGGTGCCCGGACATCCATAATTTTGCTTCCTCAAAGAAAGTCAAATCAGGACTTTCTGGTTTGCCTTCAGTGCGGTTAGCAGAGTTTTGTAACGAAGTACGAACGCTGCGGAAAGTAGTGATCATGATGGCTAACAACACAATGATCCCAAGAACTAAGTAAAGTGGTTCAATGCCCGGTTTTACTTCTTCACCTTCAGTACCGGTACCACCCGCAGGTTTACCAGGAACTACAACGACCGGAGCAGGGCCTTTTAAAAATCCGATGATCGCGTCAACATCTTCAGCTTTTAATTCAGCTTCGAAAACGTTCATTGCTGCTTTTCCGTTCTCGGTATAGATCTTATTCGCATAAGCATCTCCGCTTTTGATCATTTTTTCATTGTTCAGGATCCAACGGTTGATCCAGTCTCCAGGAGGAACGCGGTCGAACACACCCTTTAAACCAGGACCGGTTAATTTCTGATCAGTGTGAGAGTAGTGACAAACAGCACACTTTGCCTTGAATAATTTTGCTCCGTCCGCAGCCTTGATGTTGCCTGAAAACAGGACCAACATCATAGCGATGCCAAGCAGGGATTTGAAAGAAAAATGAAACATACGATTATACATATTTTTACGGGCAGAATTCCCGGGGTTTTTATGGATAGATGACACTATAATGACAGTTTATTGGGGGCAAATTTAGCAGAAGTAATGAGATGTAAATCGGATTATTTAAATATTTTTAACACATTTGGTAATTTATAATAATTCTAAATAAGGGCGATCTGACCAATGTCAATTTTCAATCGATAAAGCTTATTTTGGATCAAAAATTAGTTTTCAGTGCGCTTAATCGTACCTTTGAAATGACCTCTGATTTTGAAAGAATTTAAGCTCATACTTGCCAAATTAAGTTTTGGGAAAATACTGAACGCAGCAAGGGTTTTTACATCTTACTATGTATCAAAAATTTACAAGAAACCGCTTATAAAAGCGTTTCCGATCAGTATCTCCATCGAACCAACAACCAGCTGCAATTTACGTTGTCCGGAATGTCCGAGCGGCCTCCGACAATTTACCCGGCCAACCGGCATGCTGGATCAGGACTTTTTTAAAAAAATAATTTCTGAGCTTAAAAATACGCTCATAAATCTGACCTTTTATTTTCAGGGCGAACCTTATTTAAATCCGAAGTTTTTGGACATGGTGAAGCACGCTTCTGAAAACGGAATCTTCACCATAACGAGCACAAATGCCCATTATTTAAATGATGAAAATGCTAAGAAAACTATTGAAAGCCAATTAGATAAGTTGATAATTTCAGTTGATGGGACGACCCAGGAAACATACGAGCAATACCGGATCGGCGGCGACCTGAACAAAGTTATAGAAGGTACTAAAAATATTGTAAAATGGCGGAAACAATTGAAGAGTAAGAGGCCATTAATTGTGTTCCAATTTTTGGTAGTAAAACCGAACGAACATCAAATTTCTGATGTTTACAAACTGGCTGAAGAATTAGGTGTTGATGATGTGAAATTAAAAACGGCTCAAGTTTATGATTTCGAAAACGGAAATGATCTCATCCCTGAAAACGAAAAATACGCGCGCTACCAACAAAATTCAAAAGGAAAATGGTCGATCAAAAATAAATTACTGAATCAATGCTGGAGAATGTGGAGCGGTTGTGTGATCACCTGGGACGGGCTCATTGTTCCCTGCTGTTTTGATAAAGATGCGAAACACCAACTAGGCGATCTGAAAGAAAAAACTTTTAAAACTATCTGGTTGTCGGAAGGCTATATGAATTTCAGAAGATCAATTCTTAAGTCGAGGAAAGAAATTGACATTTGCACCAATTGTACAGAGGGAACTAAAGTGTGGGCTTAGCGTTTATTCGCTTCTTTTACGTAAGCATCTATTGCACCACTCATACTCGGATTTTGAGGATTCGGTGCAAAAATATCTAAACGATATCCTAATTGTTTTACGTTCTGCGCAGTGGCATGACCAAAAGCTGCAATACGTGTATTCCCTTGTTTAAAATTAGGGAAGTTTTGTTTCAGAGAACGGATCCCCGCAGGAGTAAAGAATACGATCATATCGTAATCGTTCAGATTTTTTATATCTGACAGATCAGCAGAAACAGTTCTGTAAATAACTGCTTTTGTATACTGGATCTGCAATTCATCAAGGAAATCCACAATTTGTTCTTTGTGAACATCAGAAACCGGCAACAGGAATTTTTCCTCGCGGTTCTTACGGATCACATCAACAAGATCGATGATAGTTCCGTGTCCGAAGAAAATTTTACGCTTACGGTACTGGATATATTTCTGAAGATAGTATGCTGTTTGTTCGTTGATGCAAAAATACTTCATCGTTTCAGGAACGGTAATACGCATCTCGTTACACACACGGAAATAATGATCGACCGATTGTTTACTGGTTAAAATTACTGCATGATGTTGTAAGATATCGACGCGTTGTGCCCTGAAATCAAGTGCAGAAACGCCCTCTACTTTAATGAATTGGCGGAAGTGAACAAATAAAGAATGTTTACGTGCTAATTCAATATATGGGTTCTTATCATTCTCAGGTTTTGGCTGGGAAACTAATATGTTCTTTACTCTTGTTTTCGGGTGAGTGCTGACCTCTATAACAGGAAGCGGCGGCGGTGTATAAAGCGGTTGTTTCGCGTTCTTACGTTCTTTCTTTACTACAACAACTTCTTCTTTTTTAATTTTTTCCGGCTTAGGTGCTTTTTCTGCTACTTTTTTTGCGGGTTTAACTACCGCTTTTTTTATAGCTTTTTTAGGCTTCAGTGCTTTTTTAGCTTTTGCAACAATTTTTTTCTTAACCGGTTTTTTTGATGACTTTTTTACGGCTGTTTTTTTAGCAGACTTCTGTTTTTTTGCTTTAGTGGCTTTCCCCCCGCTCTTCTTAACAGACTTCGATCTTATTTTTTTAGCCGCCATATGATTTAAAAATTAACTACTAAAAATTTTATTAATACCATTAATGGTAAAATTTCTAAAGCGCAAAGATAAACAAATAATTGTAACAAGCCCACGCCCTGTTCAATTCCCGAAAACAGGAAACCGCGGTAAAGTCTTAAGATATAGCCTAAAACAAGAAATAAAGTTGCGGGTAAAACGATCCAGACAGGGTTAACGGGCGATAGTTCAACGATGATCATCACAGGTAAAAGAATAACACCTATCGATTGATTTATGATCAAAGTGTTATTTATGTATTCATTAAATATGCTTGTAGTCTGTGTGACAAACGCAATGATGTTCGCCGCTAATATCTTCACTGAATACACCAAAATAATAACTAAAACGAAAAAGAGATATTGAAATAAGCTTCCGTTATTACTTAGTATCGATCCGAAGAGCAAATTGAGTTTATAAAAAAGAAAAGCGGTTATCAGAACAAACACTGCGCTTAAAACAATGGATACGCGTTTTAAAGGGCCGTAATCCTCCCGCTCAATTTGTCTTGCTACCTGCAAACTATAAGCTGCATTTAAAACACGGAATGTTTTTTGCGGCGATGTGGCTTTTAAAAGCACCAATAAACAGAGAACAATAAATAAAACCACTGAAGGCCAGTATAAGATCTCTGCATTATTAAAGATAGCCGTATCGTGAATTGGTTTTAGTAAATGATCTTTGAATAACGGCTCATAATTGAGCTGGGTTATTATTTGGTTTGCATATAGAGCCAAACCTATGATCATAGATCAGAAAAAATTAAAATGCGAAAGTCCTTGAAATGCAGAATCCGAATTTGACCTGGCTTTTGCTCCAGGTGTCAGTTGTGTACGGAATAAAATTATTTTCGATCAAAGCAGATGAGTTAGTGAAGAACAAACTGAATACATGTCCGCCTGTTTCGATCTCAAAACCTAATGCTAAAGGATTGAATACGGAAGTGTTGTTTTGATAAAAAGGCGCAAAGTTGTAAAAATAATCGCCGATCAAACACACACGCTTTGTTAACTTAATGCGTCCTCCTACTCCTAAAGAAAAGAAACCGTTCACATCTTCAACGCCATCAGCATTCACACGCTGAACAATAAAATTACGGTGCATATAAGAGGGAAGGATCTCAAGCGATAACCATTCAGTTAATTTACTTGCAATGATCAATTGCGAAAAATAATTGAAACGGTGTACATCATTTGTTTCGAAATTTTTTACGGCGCCGGCATATAAAAGATCAGAGTTAACTGAAGTATATCCAACATCACCAAAGAATGTAATTGAAACCGGAACTTTAAAATTCTCTTTCTGGCTTAATAATTTCCATTTGATGCTGCCATCATAAGTTTCTTTAAAACGGCTGCGGCCAACGCCTATTGTAATATTATCAGTAACCCCATAATCGAACGACCATCGGATATCACTTGCGTTATCAAAACCAAAATAAGTGTGGGCTGCTTCATTCAACGCTTTGTCACCATTATCCATGTTATATACATTTCCGAAGCGATGGGAGATGCGAAAATCAAGACAGTTCTTTTTTACTGTTTCGATGGTTTGTGCGTTACCTAATTTGTAAGTTTTAAACGTAGCATAAACTTTTTTAGGGCCTTCATCTTTTTTATCATCCACTAAACTTAAAAGATCTTCCTGTGCAAAAACAGAAATGCTGAATATTAACGATAAAAAAAGTAATGATGTCCTCATGGCCGGATGTTTAAACATTCAAATATAAAAAAAGGGCTGTGATTTTACAGCCCTTTCTTATAAAATCAGTAACAATTACTTTTTAACAAGCGGTTCCATGGTGATATTTACAGTTACGTCAACCACCTCTGCGATATTCTGTACATATAATGACGGAACTTTGATGTTATAATCAGCCACTTTTATTTTGAATTTCGAATTTAACACAAGCTCCTCGCCTTTTTTAGTGATCGTTCCTTCAGCTGTCATTGGCTTCTTAACACCATGAAGATCCATTGTTCCGGTTACAGTGACTTTTGTCTCACCATCTTTGCTCAGATCAACTTTTTCATTCACCTTACCTTTGAATGTAGCCTGCGGGTATTTTTTTTCTTCAATATAATTCTCTTTGAAATGTTCTTCCATTAATTCCGATTTGAATTTGAATTGGGCCATCACTACCGCAAATTGCATATCAGCTGTTTCTACTTTGTAAACCGCTATCGGACTTTTGTTGGTCGCTTCAATATCTTCTAACGGAGACTTTGATAAAAAGTAAACACTCCCGGCGTCTTTTTTATGTTTATAGGTTTGAGCGTTTACTGTCAGGCCAACGATAACCGAAAGAATTAAAATAAGTTTTTTCATAAGTATGTAGATTCAATAATCATACCAAAAATAGAAATTATTCTATGATATCCTCATCTTTTAAATACTTTTCTATCAATCTGGGAAGCGCATACTTATGAATAGAGGCCATATTCACCTTTTTTAACAGCTTTGTAGCTAAAGGTGACTTTAATTCGATCAAGTAAAAAATGGTGTGAAGATTTTGATGCGAAAGAATGTGTTTATAATCTTTCGACACGGATCTTAATGTTATATTTTTTAAAGATGTGATCTGAGAGAATTCTTTACTCTTTAATATTGATTGCGGTTTTTGTTTTTTATCGGATTCAATTAAATAGAATTCATAAAGATCCTGCCAGATATCTTTTTTGGTGCGCTTTCTTATATATAGGCCGTGGTTATACCTGAACACTATATAATTAAAGTAACGGTCGCGAACTTTTGTTTTTTTTGCTTTGAACGGAAGCTGATCTACTTTTTGTTTTTGAAAGGCAACACATTTATCGTTGAAGATGCAATTCGCGCAATCCGGATTAACAGGCCTGCAATAACGGGCACCGAATTCCATTATAGCCTGGTTATGTTCTCCCGGTTCTTTCTTATTCAATAATTCGTTGGCTAATTGTTGGAAATGTTTTTTTCCTTCTGCACTATCAATTGCTAATTCAACACCAAATACACGGCTCAATACACGATAAACATTCCCATCAACTACAGCGTGCTGTAAATTATAAGCCAAACTTGCAATTGCAGCAGCTGTATAATCACCTACTCCTTTCAATTCACGTATCTCATCATAGGTCCGTGGAAATGCCCCTTTATGTTTGTCCGCAATAAATTTGGCCGCTTCATGCAGATTTCTGGCCCTGGAATAATAGCCTAAACCCTGCCAATGCCTCATCACCTCATCGGAAGGAGCTTTAGCCAGCATTTTAACATTTGGATAGTGTTTTATGAATTTCAGATAATAGTTAAGTCCTTGAACTACTTGTGTTTGCTGCAAAATTATCTCCGAAAGCCAGATCTTATAAGGATCGTTTATACCCCTCCAGGGAAGATCCCTTTTGTTAATTTTATACCACTTTATTAGCCGTTTTGAGAAAAAATCCATGTTCCGGCAACAAATCTAAAATAATTTTTAACTAATTATTTTTCAGTTATATAATAAATACTATCTTTGCCTCCCATTTTTGAATATTCAAATTATTGATTTTAAATACTTTGTAAAATGACTAAAGCAGACATCGTAAACGAGATCTCAGAAAAGACTGGAATTGAGAAAATTGCAGTACAAGCTTCAGTAGAAGCCTTTATGAAATCTATCCGTAACGCAATGATCGAAGGTAAGAATGTATACCTGAGAGGATTCGGAACATTTGTAGTAAAAAAACGCGCTGAGAAAATCGGCCGTAACATTTCTAAGAACACAACGGTTGTAATTCCGGCGCACTTTATCCCGGCATTTAAACCCGCGAAAACTTTCTCTGAAAGAGTTAAGAAAAACGTTAAGGTTGCTGAACCGGAACCAAAAAACGACGACTAATTAAATGACCAAGGTTAAAAAAACGCAGCTATTACTTATTGTAGCGGCTGTGGTTTTATCCGTTCTTTTATATTTTGTACCAAAACGTTCTGATACTGCAGTTGAAAAAACTTTAACCAATGTATCTGATAACACCGGAACTATCGAAACTTTTGTTAACGCTGCTAAAACAAATTTAAGTGCAGACTTAAAACCAAAAGCAGAAGACAAAAATTTAGACAGCATCATTTCTTTTTGGGATAAGAACAAACGCCCTGATATAGCGTCGTTCTATTTCGAGAAAAAAGTGAGTGGTATTAATAAGTCAGTTGACTGGTTCAAGGCCGGTGATCGTTATTATTATTCGGTGCGTTTTATCAAAGATCCTGAAGAAAAACCCCTTTTGTATTCTAGCGCGATGCGTTGCTACGAAAAAGGTTTGAAACTTGAACCGAATAACGCAGATGCTAAAATCATGTTGGCCTCTTGTTTAGTGGAAGGTTCTCCGGATCCCATGAAAGGTATCAGCATGCTTCGCGAAATTGAAAAAACCGATAGCAACAATGTTACCCTTCAGTTAAACTTCGCTTTCTTTTCAGTAAGATCGCAACAGTGGGATAAAGCGATCAGGCGTTTCGAAAAAGTGTTACAGATAGATTCTACTTATATAGAAGCCTATTTGCACTTAGCAGATGCGTTTGAACAGTCAGGACAAATAAGTAAAACTATTGAAATGCTGGAAAAGTATAAGTCGAAAACCGACGATGCGATGACCAGGGAAGAAATAGGAAAGTATATTGAGCAATTAAAACAAAACATTAAATAATAATATTATGCCAAGCGGAAAGAAAAGAAAAAGACATAAAATGGCGACGCACAAACGCAAAAAACGTTTGAGAAAGAACCGTCACAAGAAAAAATAAGATCCTAAGATCTTGAATTAGTATAAACCCTTTCGCCGGTCCCATTATGCATTGAGACATCCTGTCCCGATAGCTGTCGGGATTGTCGAAGGATAAAATATTAGAGCGTGAATTACGATTTAGTTATCAATTCAACGCCTAACGAAGTTGTTATAGCTCTCTTAAATGAAAAACGTTTAGTTGAGCTTCATCGTGAAAAGAATAACTCCAGATTTTCGGTAGGCGATATCTACTTTGGTAAGGTTAAGAAGGTCATGACCGGACTTAACGCTGCCTTTGTTGACGTGGGATATGAAAAGGATGCATTTTTGCATTACTTAGACCTTGGGCCTCAGGCCAACTCCTTATATAAATTTGTTGAACAGACCCGTTCGGGTAAACAGAACGTGAGTAACCTCATGTATTTCAAAAATCTTCCTGACATTAAAAAAGAAGGCAAGATCAATGAAATTGTAAAAAGCGGACAACAAATTTTAGTCCAGGTTGCAAAAGAACCGATCTCGGCAAAAGGACCGCGTATAACTTCAGAGATCTCCTTAGCCGGACGTTACCTGGTGTTGATCCCGTTTGCGGATAAGATCTCCGTTTCTTCAAAGATCAAAAGTTTCGAAGAAAAGAACCGTTTGAAGCAATTGATGCAAACCATCAAACCAAAGAATTTTGGTGTAATCGTCCGTACAGTTGCAGAAGGAAAATCAGTTACAGAATTAGAAAATGACCTTAATGACCTGGTTGGCCGTTGGGACGAATGCCATAAAACATTAAAAACTGCTCAGCCGCCACACCGTGTTTTAGGCGAGGTTGACAGAACCAATGCCATTCTCCGTGATTTTTTAAATGCATCGTTCAACAACATTCATGTTAACGATAAAAAATTATTCGACGAGTTAAAGATTTACATCCGTAACATTGCTCCTGAAAAAGAAAGCATTGCTAAATTTTACGACAACACTAAAGTTCCTATTTTCGACCACTTCGGTATCGAGAAACAAATAAAATCATTGTTCGGCAAGACCGTTCACATGAAAACGGGAGCTTATTTAGTTGTTGAACATACGGAAGCGCTTCACGTAATTGATGTGAACAGTGGTAACCGTGCAAAAAGTGATAATACTCAAGAACAAAACGCATTCGAAGTAAATATGGAAGCCGCTATTGAAGTAGCGCGCCAATTAAAACTTCGCGATATGGGCGGGATCATTGTGGTTGATTTTATCGACATGCACAATCAGGAGAACCGCAAACTTCTTTTTGATAAGCTGAAAGAAGAAATGAAAACCGACCGGGCAAAACACAACATTTTGCCGCCAAGTAAATTCGGTTTGATCCAGATCACACGCCAAAGATTACGTCCGGAAGTTAATGTTGAGGTTTTAGAAACTTGTCCGGCTTGTAATGGTTCAGGAAAAATTCAACCAAGTTTATTGTTTGTTGATCAAATTGAAAACACATTACGTTTCATTGCAAGCGAGCAGAATGAAAAAGAACTGACCTTGAATGTTCATCCTTACATTGAAGCTTTCATCACAAAAGGAAGTTTATTCAAGAAAAGTCTAGCAAAAAAATGGGCAGCTACCCATAAAGTGAAACTCAAAATTCAGGCCCAGGCCAGTTATACTTTTATGGAATACAAATTCCTGAATAAAGACCACGAAGAAATTGTGTTATAAAAAGAAACCCCGTCGTTCGTCAAGCTCACGATGACGGTTGGGGTTTTTTTATAGTTTTAGAAATTCCAGATAAGCAAGTCCGAATTCTGTAACTATATAATCTAATGAAGGAGATGAAGTCATTCCATGTCCTCTGATATCTTGCATTAAACACTTCGATTCTAGATCTTGCAAGTAAAAATTAAGTTCTTTCTTTTGTATTCCAAAAAATTCATGATTAACGACAGCTATTAAGCCACTACTTTCTTGATGCTTTTCTCCTATTTTTGCAAGTAACACTTGTTTATTAAGCAGCGGACCATCAGAAAATTGTTTCTCTAAAACTTTATTATACATTTCTACTTCTTTATTAAGCTTTGATATTTCCTGATTAATAACAATAAGCTTAGCATACAAAGTTTTAAATTCCTCAAGAATCTCTATTTGTTTTTCGTGTAACGCGGAAGTTAAATTCAAAAATGTTTCCGAAAAATCTGAAACTTTTTTTGCTTCAATACTATTAATTAATATTTTCCTAAAAGTTTCACGTTTACTTTCGGATTTTGTTTCTGCAACTTTTTTAATAATCGATTCGAATAGCCCTTGAAAATCTTCAGGAATTTCACTTCCAGACCAACTCTCTAAGTATTCCTTAAATTTTTCGAGAAAAAGGTTCAATCTTTCCTGTTTTACTTTTGCGTAATAATTAAACCCTTCAACTATAAAAGCTCCTCCAGGAAGCAGTCCCAATGAAGCATTTACCAAAGAGCTTACTACTGTTTTCTAGATACATTTAATTTATCTACATCGAAACTCGGTGTCTGGTTTTCCATCTTTCTGTCTCCTTATCACGAAATTATCGTTATAGTAAAGATACTTCAATAATGTTAAACTTCCCTAAAGCCCCTTTTCCCACTTTTTGGGTCTGTTATTTAACGTTTCGATTCACTAAATTTGTGTAAAGCGTGTCCATATTGCATCTATATTGTAGGAGTACGTAAGCTGACCCCAAAGGGGTCAAATGTTTATAGAACAAGAACGCGCCCACAACACCGCGACCCCGGAGGGGTCGAACTGAATGAAGAACGAAAACAACATATTAATAAATAAGCTTGACGAATTCATCCGCAAGTATTACAAGAACCAATTGATAAAAGGGGCTTTGTATTCGAGTGGTTTATTGGTGAGTGCTTTTTTGGCGGTTGTACTATTGGAGTATTTGGGCGAGTTCAGTACTACTGTCCGGAGTATTTTATTTTACTCCTTTTTAGCGACCAGTATTTTTGTGATCGTAAAATTTATTGCAATCCCTTTAATGAAATTGAACCGTTACGGAAAGATCATCTCTTACGAAGAAGCGGCTGCCATAATCGGAACACATTTCGGGAATGTACAGGATAAACTATTGAATGTACTGCAACTGCAAAGCGAAAAAAGTTTAAGCGGGTCGGATGAATTACTTTTTGCAAGTATCAATCAAAAAATAAATGAACTGAAACCGGTGCCATTCGCCGCTGCGATCAATATTTCGGAGAATAAAAGATATTTGAAATATGTTTTGCCTCCGTTATTCTTAACTGTTGGTATCGCATTGATCTGGCCGAATATTATTTCAAAAAGCACTTCGCGTTTAGTGCATCACCAAACTTATTTCGAAAGTGAAGCGCCTTTTACTTTCAATATTCAGAACAACGAATTAAAAACAATGCAGCAACAGGATTTTGTTTTGCAGGTAAAATTAGAAGGAACAGAAATTCCGAACGAACTTTTTATTAAAGTGGATGGCAGTGAATTCAAATTAGAGAAAGAAAATAATATCACTTTCAATTACACTTTTAAGAATGTTCAACACTCCAGTGATTTTGTCTTAAGCGGCGCAGGTTATAATTCGAAAGGCTATAAACTGGAAGTAATGCCAAAACCTTCGTTGATGCAATTCAGCGTTAAACTAAAATATCCTGCTTATTTAAATAAAAAGGATGAAACTATAACTAACAGCGGTGATCTTCAAATTCCTCAAGGCACAAAAGTGACCTGGCAATTCAACACTAAAAATACCAATAATTTATTTTTAGGTTTCAGCGATACAACCTTCAACTTAAATGAATCTGCAAAAGATCAATTCACCTTCTCCAAATTATTAGTGCAAAGCACAGCATACTATATAATAACAAAGAATCAGTTCGTTTCTACTTATGGGGATTCGGTTAACTACGGAATTAATGTTTTAGCGGATCAGGTTCCTTATATTGATGTCAGCGAAAAAGCAGATTCCACCAATTTCAAAAACATTTATTTCAGCGGAAGCGTGAAAGATGATTACGGTTTCACTAAACTTCTTTTCCATTATACACATTATACAACCGATTCTTTAGGAAACAACAAACAGGAAACGGGGGAGAAATTATTAGGCATCAATAAATCTCAAATTGCCCAATCGTATTATTATTACTTTGATGCGAATAGTTTTGAAATGCAGCCCGGCGACAAGATCGAATATTATTTTGAAGTGTGGGATAATGACGGCGTAAATGGCGCCAAACCTTCCAAGACAAAAGTTATGGCCTTCAAAGCCCCAACGATCGATGAAGTAAATGAAGCGGCCGGAAAAAATAATGAGCAGATAGAAAAAGATCTGGATGAAAGTATCAAGAAAGCAAAAGAACTTCAGAAGGATTTAGATGCCTTGTCGAAAAAAATGAACGACAAGAAGCAATTGGGCTGGGAAGAGAAAAAGAAAATTGAAGATATCCTGAACAAACAAAAGAGCCTTGAGAAAAAGATCGACCAGGTAAAACAGGAGAACCAGCAGAACAACCAAATGCAGAATGAATTCTCTCCTCAGGATGAATCCATCATGGAAAAACAAAAGCAATTAGAACAGCTGATGGAGAATGTGATGACGCCTGAGATGAAAAAGATGTTTGATGAACTTCAGAAACTAATGGACCAGATGGATAAGAACCAGATCCAGCAGAAGATCGAAGAGATGAAACTGACGAATAAAGACATTGAAAAAGAATTAGACCGTGCACTTGAATCTTTCAAACAATTTGAAGTAGAACAAAAACTGCAGCAGGCTATCGACAAATTAGAAGAGTTAAAGAATAAAGAAGAGCAACTGAATAAAGAGACAGAAGGGAAGAAAGGGACTGAAGAGAAAAAAGAGACGGAGAACAAGAAACAAGACGATAAGAAGCAAGACGGCAAGACAGATGAGAAGAAGGATGATGGAAAGAAGCAGGACGATAAGAACCAGGATGATAAGAAAGAGACTGAAGGAAAGAAGCAAGACGATAAGATCCAAGACGGCAAGACATCTGATGATAAGAACAAAGACAATAAAACTCCAGACAGCAAAGAGTTAAAACAAAAGCAGGATGAGATCGCTAAAGAATTTGAGAAGTTGAAAGAAGACCTGAAAGAGCTGAATAAAAAGAATTCAGAACTTGAGCAGCCAAATCAATTGCCTGACACAAAAGAGCAAGAGAAAAAAGCTTCTGAAAACATGGAGAACAGCTCTGAATCTTTGAGCAAGAATAATAAAAAGAGCGCTTCTAAATCTCAGAAAGATGCTGAGAAGGAAATGGATGAGATGAAACAAAAGATGGAAGAGGCGATGGAAGAAATGCAGGAACAAGAGGAAGAAGATAACGCTAATTCGATCCGCCAGATCCTTGAAAATTTATTGAACCTTTCTTTCTCGCAGGAAGAGCTGATCAAAACATTACCGAAAACAAGAATTGATAATCCGCAATACACCAAGATCCCGCAACAACAGAAAAAATTACAGGACGATTCAAAAATTATTGAAGACAGTTTATTGGCATTAAGTAAACGTGCGCCACAGATCAGCGCATTCGTTAACCGCGAAATAAGTGCGATCAACAACAACATGCAAAAAACTGTTCAGGCTTTAGCTGACAGAAATCCAAGTGATGCAAGTATGCGCATGCAAAGTTCGATGACATCTATTAATAACCTTGCTTTGCTTTTGAATGAGGAATTAGAGAAAAATCAGAAAGAACAACAGAAAAAGCAACAGCAGAAAAGCGGAGGCGGTAAATGCAAAAAACCAAAAAAAGGCGGTGAAGGAAAAGTGCCTAAAAGTTCGAACCAGCCAAGCATGAGCCAAATGCAAAAGCAATTGAACGAGCAATTAAAACAATTAAAAGAACAATTGGCTAAAGGTGAAAAACCGGGCCAGAAACCCGGAGAAAAGCCGGGCCAGAAACCAGGTCAAAAGCCGGGCGGACAAATGGGAATGGGTCAAAATCAGGGCCAAATGCCGGGTATGGTGCCCGGAACCTCTGAACAATTGGCTAAAATGGCGGCTCAACAAGAGGCTTTAAGACGCCAGTTACAGCAAATGATGGACCAGATGAAAAACAAGGGTCAAACCCCCGGTGGCGACCTTGCTGATATGATGGAACAAACCGAGAAAGACATTGTAAATAAGGCTATTACGCAGGAAACAATGAAGCGCCAGGAAGACATTTTAACTAAATTGTTGGAGTCGGAAAAGGCGGAAAGGGAACGGGAGCAGGATGAAAAAAGGAAGAGTACTGAAGCGAAAAATGAGAATTTAAGTAACCCTAGCCAGTTTTTAGAGTATAAAAGAATGAAAGAAAAGGAACTGGAACTGCTAAACACGGTCCCTCCCTCCTTAACCCCATTTTACAAAGAAAAGGTAAATAACTACTTTAATAGCGTGAGCAAATGATACCGGCGAGAGGTCAGAAATTAAAAATAGAATCATCATCCGAAAATTTAAGATTAGTTGAACGCCTTATTGAAGATGTTTGCGAAATTTATAACGTTAGTGAAGATAATTTCGGCAACATTCTTATTGCAGTTACCGAAGCAGTAAATAACGCCATTTCTCATGGCAATAAGAATAATCCCGCAAAATCAGTTCAGATCGGTTTCGAGAATTTAGAGAAAAAGATCAAATTCTCTGTGACCGATGAAGGAAATGGTTTTGATTTTAATGGATTACCTGATCCAACCGACCCAAAGAACATCGATAAAGTAAATGGCCGCGGCGTGTTTTTAATGAAACATTTAGCCGACCAGGTTGAATTCAACGATAATGGTAAGGAAGTACACCTTACTTTTGTATTGAATTAGCACCTTTCTATACAGAGTTTTCCTTAACATTCTTTTAGGCTCCTGTCACCTATCTCACTCTTATTTTAATTAACTTTACTTACGATAGATAGTGGGATCCTCATTCAAAAATATTTTATGTTTACTGCTGATCCTTTTCGGCCTGAATTCTTTTTCCCAAAAGAACCAGGATGAAAAACTCGCAGAACATTATCTTGAACAAAAAGATTACGAGAAGGCCAATGTTTACTTAGAAAAGCTTTACGATAAATCACCTGATCAATGGTTCGTTAATTATTACTCCGGCTTAGTTGGAGCGAAAGATTATAACCGTGCCGAGAAGATCTGCAAAAAGCAATTAAAGCGAAATCCGCAAAATACCAACTTATATATTTTGGTCGCGAAACTTTACAAAGCACAAGGTGATCCGAAAAAAGAAACTGAAAATTACCAGAAAGCCGTCAAGGAAGTAGTGCCTATCAATGGTCCGATCCAAACTTTAGCGCATGCTTTTATGGAAGAAGGTTTGTATGAATATGCTCTCGAAGTTTATAAAAAAGGGAGAAAGCAAACTCCCGAATATCCTTACTTCTATGAGATAGCAGAAGTTTACAAACGAAAAGGTGATCTGAAAGCAATGATCAATGAATATCTCGATGCGATTAATTTCCGGGACAGTGAATTGTATACAGCACAAAATTTTCTACAGAGTTCCCTGGGTTACGATGACGAAGAAGGCGGATTTAAAAACCCTATCCTGAAACAGGAATTACAAAAACGTATCCAGCAACATCCTGACAAAATTGTGTTCTCGGAGTTCCTGATCTTCATCCAAAAACAACAAAAAGATTTTGACGGCGCATTCGTACAATCCAAATCCCTGGATAAACGATTGAAAGAAGACGGCAGGCGCTTATACGAACTCGCGAAACTTTGTGTCAGCAACGAAAGATTTGAGACCGCGCAAAAATGTTTTCAATATGTAATTGATAAAGGCGATCAATATGGTTATTATGATATTTCTGTTATTGATCTCATTAATTGCGATTACCAATACCTCACTCAAAAGCCGGATGCAAGTACTGAAGAACTTCTTGCGCTTGAATCAAAATTTATTAAAGCCGCTGATAAATACAAAGGCAGTCACTTAGGCAATTTATTGATTGCAAATCTTGCCAACCTGCAAACTTATTATTTAAATAAGACAAATGCGGCAATAGCTTTGATAGAAGAATTGATCAGCAGACCGGGAATAGAAGCTCAACTGAAAGCTGAATTCAAAATCCAGCTTGGAGATATTTATATTATCAAGAGCCAGATCTGGGACGCTTCATTGCTTTATTCACAAGTAGAGAAAGATTTTAAATTCGAACCGATCGGGCAAGAAGCAAAATTCCGCAACGCAAAACTCAGTTATTACGCAGCTGATTTTAAATGGGCAAAAACACAGGCTGATGTTTTAAAAGGGTCTACAACAAAATTGATCGCGAATGATGCACTGGATCTTTCCCTGATCATTACGGATGCTATAGGAGTTGATACGAATGCAGCACCGCTCGCGCGTTTTTCAGCAGCTGATCTTTTGATCCTTCAGCATAAATACACAGAAGCTATTGCCGAAATGGATAGCATTAACAAAGTTTTTCCAACTCACACTTTAGGTGATGACATTAACTTCAAAAAAGCCGAGATCTTCACCAGACTTGGGAAATATCCGGAAGCGGAAAAAATGTACAAGGATATCCTGGACTTTTATCCTACAGAATTGTATGGCGATGATGCGCTGTTTAAATTAGGAGAATTGTACGAAAAGAAAATCAAAGATATTGAAAAAGCAAAACAAACTTACCAGGACGTACTGACCAAATATCCCGGAAGTATTTATGTAGTGGAAGCCCGCAAACGTTTCAGGAAATTGCGTGGTGACAATTTAGACAATGGATAGAAAAGATTTTTTAAGGTTCTTATCATTAGTTATGGCAACCCCGATCGTTACAAAAGCTGAAACAGTTTTAAATGAATTGGCCAAAGCTGATAACACGGACAGGATGCCCGTTATTTTTATCGGCCATGGCAACCCAATGCATGCATTACATGATAATGCATTTACTAAAGCGCTGAACAATATCCCGAAAACAATTTCAAAACCAAAAGCTATTCTTGTTGTATCTGCGCATTGGTTAACACGTGGCACTTATGTTTCTACAAATCCTAAACCAAAAACGATTTATGATTTCGGCGGGTTTCCTGAGGAGATGTACAAGATCATTTACGAACCGGCAGGCGCTCCTGAACTGGCAAAAGAACTAAAAGAAAAAGTTTCTTCTCCCAAAATAGATGTTGATGAATCGATGGGCTTAGATCATGGGGCCTGGACAGTTTTAAAACACATGTACCCCGCTGCCGACATTCCGACTTTTCAATTGAGTATTGACTATTATAAACCCGCTTCTTATCATTTTGAATTAGCAAAACAGCTATCTTATTTAAGAAATAAGGGCGTTTTGATAATTGGCAGCGGAAATATAGTTCATAATTTAAGAATGGTGGATTTCGCCAATGCACACGGCGGTTATGATTGGGCGTCAGAGTTTGATTCGAAAGTAAAAGAATTGCTGGATAAAGGAGATTTCAAATCCCTGGTTGAATATGAAAAATTAGGAAAGGCTGCTTTACTTTCAATTCCAACTAATGATCACTATTTACCAATGATCTATCCTTTAGGATTAAAAACCGGAAAAGAAAATATTTCTTATCTATACGAAGGTCTTGAGGCCGGAAGTATAAGCATGCGCAGTTTTATTATAAAATAGATCTTATGTTCATATATAACGTTACAGTAAACATTGATGAGTCGGTTCATGATGAATGGCTCGGTTGGATGAAATCACAACATGTTCCTGATGTAATGAACTCAGGATGCTTTGTGAAAAGTCAGATTGTTCGTGTTCTGCACGTTAACGATACAGGCCACACCTACTCTTTCCAATATACCTTTAAAGACATGAAGGATATTGAAAAATACCAGAAAGAATTTGCGCCTGCTTTACAAGCTGATGTTAAGAAAAAATACGGCGATAAATTCACAGCCTTCCGGACACTATTAGAAATTATAGAATAAAATGAGATCTCTTTTTTCAACACAGAGTTTAAGAGAAACAGAGATGCACAGAGTACTCTGTGAAACTCATAACCTCTGTACCTCTGTGTTGAAGTTCAGGAATGCCAAAATTAAGTTTGCGGTTCTTTCTTTATTTATTTTCCTGTTTTCAAATTCTTTTTCTCAAAAGGTTTTGGATATGAATTATTATTCCTTTTTCGGAAAAGAAAAAACATTTCAATTCTTCCCTAACAGGGAATTCAGCTATAAATTAAAAGGTCAGATGTTCTGCAAAACAAAAACCATTGCTAACATGACGGATAGCCTGATCATCTTTACTGATGAAAGTATTATCAGAATTGATAAGATCAAAGGCATAAAAATAAAAGGCGGAAATTTCAGTAATTATCTTTTTGGTGCCGCTACCCTTTTTCCATTTCTGGATATTGTCAATAACGTTGCTTTCGACCGAAGGCCTATTGTAAACGAAAGAGCTTTAAAGGTTGGGGGAATAATTTTAGCTGCGGGCCTTGTAGTAAATTATATCCAGGATAAACATATTCATATCCGTAAAAGCACTACCTTTCGGGTGTTTGATCCCGATTACGAACATTTGAACGCTAAAAAATAAAATTGTGTCGCATCCGATAAGAGCCAAAAAGAACTTAGGTCAGCATTTTTTGAACGATGAGAACATCGCTAAAAAGATCGTTGATTCGCTATTGGAAGTTGACCGTACTACAACCGCCGTTGAAATTGGTCCTGGTACCGGCGTTCTTACAAAATATCTCGCTGCTGAATTAAAACAGAATTTTTTTGCTTTGGACATTGATACGGATTCTGTTCCTTATTTAAAACAGCATTATCCTGATATCGCCGATCACGTTTTGCTTGAAGACTTTTTAGAGTTTGATATCAAGAAGATCATTCCCGGTAAATTTAATGTGATAGGAAATTTTCCTTATAATATTTCCTCCCAGATCTTATTTAAAGTTTTAGATAACCGCAATGATGTTGATATTGTAGTGGGAATGTTCCAGAAAGAAGTAGCTTTACGTTTGGCGGAAAAGCCCGGAACAAAAACTTATGGTATCATCAGCGTGCTCCTTCAAACCTATTATGACATTGAATATTTGTTTACAGTAAATGAAAATGTATTCACTCCTCCGCCAAAAGTAAAATCTGCGGTTATCAGATTAAAAAGAAATAACCGCAAATCTTTGTCCTGCAATGAAGAATTATTTACAAAAGTGGTGAAATCAACTTTTAATCAGCGGAGGAAACAGATCCGTAATTCGATCAGGGCTGTTGCTACTATTGATGATTCTCTTTTAACCCCTCTGTTTCAAAAACGACCGGAGCAGTTAAGTGTTGAGCAATTTATTGAGCTTACGAATTTCGTTGAATCGCATATGCGATCCTAACCTTTTGTGTTAGTCATTGTAGCTATCACTTCTTTATAGAATTCATTCATTTGTTTTCCGACAGCTTCATAAGACGCATGTTTTACTACAAAATCATGCATAGCTGCCGAATTGAAATTACACTCTTTGAAAAATAATTTCTTAAGCTCGCGTAACATTTGTTCCTCATTTCCCCTATCAACCAGGACACCGTATTCGTCTTTTATCATGAAAGGTAATTGTCCGACCTTACTTGCAAACACAGGTAAACCGCAACTCATCGCTTCCAAAGCAACAACAGGCATACCTTCGTAATTACTGAATAAAATAAGAGCGGTAGAATTCTGCATTTGTTCAGCTATTTTTTCAGGTGAGAGATTTCCTGTAAATGAGATGTTATTCAATTTTAACTGCTCAGCTATTTTTTTTGCAGTAACAAGTTCATGCCCTTCCCCGCCGGCGATCACAATATCAAACTCAAACCTGTTGTCCTGTAAAGTTTTTAGGACCCTGAACGTTCCCGAAATATTCTTTTCTTTTTCCACTAACGAAGAAACATGCAGTATTTTTACACGTGCAGGTTCATTTCTTTTCAGCACGAATGTTTTTGTATTCACTGCATTATACAGTAATTCATAATTTCCATCCAGTCCGTGTTTTTTCATAGCGTCTTTTTGCGCTTCTGAAACATGCCAGATCTTAGCAACCTTGTTAAAACATTTCTTTGTAAAATATTTCAGCAGAAAGCCTTTGTAGTTCCCGTCATTTTCCAGGTAACCGCTCCAATGTTCAACAATAGTATGCTTTCCTAAAAAAGCCGATTTATACATTGGTAATACAACTGCCGCAGGAAAAATAATATTTAACTGAACAGCTATAACATCAATATGCCGCTGCGCAATATAACTGATAAGCAACCGGTGAGCTTTTTTGTATTTGGAAAAAGATTGCCATGCTTTTAAGAGCGATGATGATTTTGGATAACGTACAATATATTCAACCAGGTTCTGGTTGACGTTACGGTGTTCTACTTTGTAATACGGGCCTTTATCGCAACTATACGCGTAAGCTACGATCACATTTTGAAATTGCGATAATGCAAGCGCGTGATTCTTTACAAAAATACCGTGAGAGGGATTTGACGCGACCGGATACCATGACGTTAAGAACAGTATGGCACGGTTACCTGGATTCATTAAATAAAAAAGATTATTCTAAGTTAACGGTAGACTTTAACATGAATAGCGAAAGTTTATCACTGATCTTATCGAAAGCGTAACCTAATTTGTTTCCGCTCTTCATTGCAATAGTAATAAATCCTAAACCTGCGCCGCCCTTGTCGCTGATCTCGTTCTTCTCAAGATGTTCCATATAATATCCTTTAAGATCTGCAGGATCATTAAAAGAATTTAAACGCTCTATATCCGATTTTAACCGCTCAATAGCACCATTCGAAACGAGATTCGCTGTAACGATCTCAACTTTGCTTGGGTTCTTAGAAAGTACAAAATAATTATGCTGGTGACCTGATTCATCTTTACCGCCATGTATCAACATGTTTTGTAAAGCTTCAACAGAAATGAAAAATATTTTTTTCAAAGGGCCCTTCGGAATGGCAAGCGCTGTTACTTTTCCTTCTACTTCTGTTTCTAAACGGGAAATTGTATCTACATTCAATACCCCATCATAGGCTAATAACACTTCGTTACCATCCTTTAAAGAATCGATCACTTTTAAAAAATGACTTTTAAAAAATGTTTCTTCTGTATGTGTACCTTCGCTCAATTTCTATTTAAATAATCCGTTAAGCTGGCCGTCAATTAATCTGATCACTTTGCCGAGATCTTCTTTGTTCTCGTTGAAATTGATATCATCCACATCAACGATCAATAATTTTCCTGACTCGTAGGTTGTAGCCCACGCTTCGTAACGCTCGTTCAAACGTTTTAAATAATCCAGGCGAATTGAATTTTCATAATCACGACCGCGCTTTTGTATCTGCTTTACCAATGTAGGAACTGATGCGCGCAAATAAATAATAAGATCCGGAGCTTTAATTAAACTCTCCATCAATTTAAACAACGCGAAATAATTTTCGTAATCTCGTGTTGTCATTAAACCCATTGCATGAAGATTAGGCGCAAAAATATATGCGTCTTCATAAATAGTTCTATCCTGTACAACAGTGTGTTTTCCTTTGCGGATATCTAAAACCTGGCTGAAACGGTTATTTAAAAAGTACACTTGCAGGTTAAATGACCAGCGCTGCATATCTTCATAAAAGTCGTTTAAGTAAGGATTGTCGTCGGCGTCTTCGTAGTGCGCATGCCACTTGTAGTGCTTCGCAAGTAAAGATGTTAAAGTTGTTTTCCCTGACCCAATGTTCCCTGCGATCGCTATATGCATATAACTACCTTAAATTAGTAGACTAAGATATAGATTTTACATACAAAAACCAATTTTTTTCCCACGAATCCCTTTTTTAAAGGGTTGATTATAAAATAGTTACTCGCATCTGTTAAGGCCTGTTTAAATAGCATTTGGAGGCAAATTTTATACATTCATCGATAGAAGTGTACTTATAATCTAAAAACCGCCCTAATTTTCGGTTAGAAAAGGTGGTTTTAGTGGTAAGGGCAGATATGGTCGAAGACGTCAGTTTTTGACCGGAAGGCATTAAAAAGCTGAACCATTTTCCTAAACTTAAAAGTCCCTTTCCGGCCCTGATCTTTGGAGCTGACTTACATAATTCCAAATGTATTTTTTCAAGGACATATTTAAATGAATAATTATTTTCCACTAAAATAAACCGCTCGCCAAACACTTTTTTATTTACCAAAGCGACCATCGCACCTGCTACATCGATCGCCCCTACAAATCCTGTAACACCTTCGGTATAAAATTTCACGCCTTTTGCGCTTAAAGAAACTAACTGTCCTGTACCTCTCGTCCAATTACCAGGTCCAATAATTACACCCGGGTTAACGATCACTGCATTCAGTCCCTCTTCAATGCCGCGCCAAACTTCCTGCTCTGCTAAATATTTACTGAGTGAATAAGCGCTCTGATCAGGATCAGTTTTCCAGAAAACAGTTTCATCGACATCAGTTTTAATATCCTTATTCTGTAATGTAGCTATTGAACTTGTAAAACAAAATGCCTCTATTTTATGATCGATGCATGCGTTCACTAAATTAGCCGTGCCTTCTTTATTCGACTTTAATAACTCCTCTTTATGTTTGTCATCTAAAGAAACTAAAGCTGCGCAGTGGTAAACAACTTTTACATCTTTGAGTAATTCGTCAAATCCTAACACATCGTTCAGATCGCCTTCACGCCAGGTTATTTTACTAAAGAGTTCTTCGTGATCAGGCGTGTAATAAGAGAATATCTCTTTAATTTCATTGATCTTACTTAAACCGCGTTTCATTGCAATAACCGTTTCTCCTTTTTGGAGAAGCGTAAGCAAAAGATGCGAGCCTACTAAACCAGTTGCGCCTGTTACTAAATTCAAGATCTAATTAAAATTAAAGAATAAAAAACAAAGAAAGACACCTATTTGTGTAAACAACCCAAGTAAAAAACCAAAATAAATTTGTTTAGGCTCATGCGCTTTTAAATACAAACGGCTCGTTGCAATGAGCCCTGCTAATAAAACTAAGAATGAGATCTGTGGAACTGCATTATATTTTAAAACATAGGAAACAACTATTAAAGAACCTATGAGTCCGCCGATCCCTACCATATGCGCGCTGATCCTGAATTTTAAATTAATGATCGCAGTCAATAAAATGGATAATCCTCCTCCGAAAATTAAAACTTTTATGCTTGGCCAAACACTAAGATCTAAGAATAAATAAAATAAACCGAAATAAAAACAAGATGTTAATACGTAAGGAAATGTACGCTCACTCTGATTTTCTAAACGCAATGAGCTGATCCGGTTCAACCGGTACAGGATATATATATTTATAACCGGAAGAACGAAAGAGAATGAAAAGATCATGGCTGTAATGATCCACTTTAAATTTGTTGGAGTTAAGAAATAATAAATGGAACCTCTTAAGAAAAAGAAAAATAATAAACTGCCATAACTGCACATTAACAGCGGATGAAAAAGCACAGAGACAATATTAGCGAGAGCTCTCAAGTAATTAAGATAGTTTTTCTGATAAGAGATTCATTTCACGACGCGGATCTTTATTGCAATAGATAATATTATACACCGCATTTGTGATCGGCATATCTACATTATACTTTTTATTGATCTCGTAAACGCACTTTACTGCATAATAGCCTTCCGCGATCATATTCATTTCCAATTGCGCTTGTTTCACTCCATAACCTTTTCCTAACATTGTACCGAACATACGGTTACGGCTAAATTGAGAATACGCAGTTACAAGCAGATCACCAAGGTATGCAGAAGCCTTAATGTCGCGATCTATCGGATGAACTGCATCCACAAACCGTTTTATCTCCTGGATAGCATTACTTACTAATACAGCTAAATAATTGTCGCCGTAACCTAAACTATGACAAATTCCTCCTGCAACTGCAATAACATTTTTTAATACAGCAGATAGTTCTGTTCCGTAAATGTCGTCACTTGCGGTGCTTTTTATGTAACGACAATTAAATGAAGAACACAATAATTCCGCGTTACTTACTTTAGAACAGGCAATGGTTAAGTAAGATAATTTTTCCATTGCTACTTCTTCGGCGTGACAAGGTCCGGTAATTACACCGATATTTTCGAATGGAACTTCGTAAACGGTATTCAAATATTCCCCGACAATTAAATTATACTCAGGAATGATCCCTTTAATAGCGGAAAAAACTATCTTATTCCTAAAATCGCTTTTATCAATTCCTTTTAAACTTGTATGTAAGAAAGCTGAAGGGATCGATAAAATAATAATGTCAGATTTTGAGATGCACTCTTTTACATTGGTGAAAAAACTGATCTTCTTCAGGTCAAAATCAACAGAACTTAAATATTTCGGATTGTGTTTGTTTGATTTAATATAATCAACATCTTCCCGGTTGCGGAAATACCAATTGATAGTATCACAATTGTTGGACAATATTTTTACAATAGCAGTCGCCCAGCTTCCGCTTCCGATCACCCCGATATTTTGTTTGTTACTCATTACGCGTAAATGATGTCGTTTTCTTCAACTGTTTTTTGTCCGCTGTATTTTAAATATACTCTTGCAAGTGTAACTACATCCTTCAGGCAATAGGTTTTTATTTTATCAATGTTCTTTTCTTCATGGTATACTTTTCCAACCATACTTCCGTCGATCTCATCCTTCGGAGAAGGAATTCCTAAAACGTGTGCGAGTAAATTCAAAGAAGTAAAATTCTTAACGTCTCCGAAGCGCCACAATTCCATTGTATCCAGGTGTTTCACATCCCATGGCTTTTTACCTTGTAGTTGAAAATTACGCGGGAAAGCCACACCATTAATGATCATGCGCCGGCTTAAAAAAGGAAAGTCAAATTCTTTACCATTATGTGCGCATAAAAAATCTTCAGCTTTATTAAAATGTGTTTTCACTAATTCCGCGAATTCCGTAAGTAATTTCTTCTCATCATCATTCACGATCGATTTTACTCTGAATTTTCCTTTATGATAATACCCCAGACCAATGCAGATCACTTTCGAGAATTCAGCATATACACCCGCTTTCGAATACAATTCTTCCGGCTTGTGGTCCGGGTTCCAGGCCCATTTTTTATCCCACAGGTCTTTTACCGTAGGGTGCAATTCAGCATATCTATAAATTATAGGAGCTGTTTCAATATCCACAAAAAGGATGTTCTCTAATTTTGGTTGTGCCATATCTATTACTAATTTAAGGTTTAATTTTAATAAAAAAAGGCTGTTCCCTCAGAAACAGCCTCACCCGTATTAGAATTTTACAATATTAACATCGCATCACCGTACGAATAGAAACGGTACTTTTCTTTTATCGCTTCTTTGTAAGCTTTCATGATCAGGTCATAACCACCAAACGCGCTCACCATCATTAACAGAGTTGATTCAGGCATATGGAAATTCGTGATCATACAATTTGCTACATTAAATTCGAATGGAGGGAAAATAAATTTGTTGGTCCAACCTACGTAAGGATTTAATTGCCCTGTTGTAGAAACCGAAGATTCAACAGCACGCATAACAGTTGTTCCAACCGCACAAACTTTTTTCTTTTTAGCTTTTGTTGCGTTAACTAATTTACAAGTGTCGGCTGAAATTAAAACTTCTTCGCTTTCCATTTTGTGTTTAGTCAGATCCTCTACCTCAACGGTTCTGAAGGTTCCTAAACCAACGTGTAAAGTAAGCGGAGCAAAATTCACCCCTTTAATTTCCAATTTTTTCAATAACTCCCTGCTAAAATGTAAGCCTGCGGTCGGCGCTGCAACAGCTCCTTCATTTTTCGCGAATACAGTTTGGTAACGCTCAATATCTGCTTCTTCAGCTTTACGCTTGATGTATTTTGGTAATGGAGTTTCTCCAAGATCGTACAATACTTTTCTGAATTCTTCGTAAGAACCATCGTATAAGAAACGTAAAGTACGTCCGCGTGAAGTGGTGTTATCAATTACTTCAGCTACTAAACTGTCGTTCTCTCCAAAATATAATTTATTCCCGATACGGATCTTACGTGCAGGATCAACTAACACATCCCATAAACGGCTCTCAGCGCTTAATTCGCGTAATAAGAATACTTCGATCTTTGCGCCTGTCTTTTCTTTATTTCCGTACATACGCGCCGGAAACACTTTTGTATCATTCAGCATCATTACATCGCCATCGTCGAAATAGTTAATAATGTCTTTGAATTTTTTGTGGGTGATCTTTCCTGTAGCGCGGTCAACAACCATTAAGCGGCTCTCGTCGCGGTTTTTCGCAGGATACTCTGCCAATAGTTCTTTCGGCAGGTTGAATTTGAACATGGATAGTTTCATACTTCTGTACTTTATTTTTAGTCGCAAGAAGAATGAAGAGGGCTTTTTCCGCAGAAAAGCGGGAACCGATTCATTAATCTTACGGGATTAATTACTATTTATAGTGAACGGACTATCCGTTCAATGCTTCCGCACCACCCACAATTTCCAAAATGTCATTGGTAATTGCAGCTTGGCGCGCTTTGTTATAAGAGATCTTTAAATGCTTCAATAATTCTTTAGCATTATCTGTTGCTTTGTGCATTGCGGTCATGCGAGCGCCATGTTCAGAAGCCACTGAATCCAGTAATGCTTTATGAAATTGTGTTTTTATTGCGCGCGGGATAAGATCTTTAACGATCTCTTCCTTACCCGGCTCATAAATATAATCTGTAGTAGTTGCTTTTGCATTTGCTTCCACTGCAGGAGGAACGATCGGCAATAATTGCTCAGCCTGTACAATTTGTACTGCTGCATTCTTGAACTGGTTGTAAACAATAATCACTTTATCGAATTGTTTGTTTGCGAATGCTTCCATTATCTTTTCAGCAACAGGAGCAGTTTTTGCAAAACTTAAACCATCAAATAATTCACTAAGGTTATGAGGAAGATCTTGCCCGCTGATAAAATAATCTGTTCTCCGGAAAGCATCCATGGCTTTTTTTCCTACAGGCAAAACAGTAACGTTATACCCTGTATATTCAATACGGATCAAACTCCAGGTCCTTTTCACAATGTTCGCATTAAATGCGCCTGCCAATCCACGGTTACTTGAAACAGGAATGATCAAAATATTCTTACCGCCTGAGTTGCGTGAATATGCATTTTCAGAACTATCACTGCCGCTTACATTCGCCATGATCTCTTTCAATTTCTCAGCATAAGGGCGCATTTGGGTAATAGCATCCTGTGCACGTTTCAACTTAGCAGCACTCACCATTTTCATGGCGCTTGTGATCTGCATGGTTGAACCCACCGATGTAATTCTATTTCGTACTTCTTTTAAATTTGGCATTTCTTATTCAAAAATTTAATGATTCAAAATTCAAAGATTAATTGTTAGATCTTTAAATTTTAAATCCTGAATTATTTGTATTTAGAAGTTAGATCTTTTGCAGCAGCTTCTAAAACGCCTGTAATAGCGTCTGTATACTGACCTGCTTTCAATTCATCTAAAGTTGTTTTATGCTTACGCTCTAACACATCTAAGAATTCCTTTTCGAATTCACGAACTTTATTTACAGGAACATCACGTAATAAGTTCTTAGTTCCTAAATAAATGATCGCGATTTGTTGCTCAACGCGTAATGGAGAGAATTGTCCTTGCTTAAGAATCTCCACGTTACGTGAACCTTTATCTAATACTGATTTTGTTGCAGCATCTAAGTCAGAACCGAATTTCGCAAACGCTTCTAATTCGCGGTATTGCGCCTGGTCTAACTTTAAAGTACCTGCCACTTTTTTCATTGATTTGATCTGAGCATTACCACCCACGCGAGATACAGAGATACCTACGTTAATAGCCGGACGAACACCTGCGTTAAATAAGTTACCTTCTAAGAATATCTGTCCGTCAGTAATAGAAATTACGTTGGTTGGGATATAAGCAGAAACGTCACCCGCTTGTGTTTCGATAATTGGTAAAGCTGTTAATGAACCACCACCTTTTACTAACGGTCTGATAGACTCAGGCAGATCGTTCATGCTTTGAGCAATTGTATCAGATGCGTTGATCTTTGCAGCACGCTCTAATAATCTGCTGTGTAAGTAGAATACGTCACCCGGATACGCCTCACGTCCAGGAGGGCGGCGTAACAATAACGATACTTCGCGGTAAGCTACTGCTTGTTTAGATAAATCATCAAATACAATTAAAGCAGGGCGACCGGTGTCACGGAAAAATTCTCCGATTGCAGCACCTGCGAATGGAGCATAGAATTGCATTGGAGCCGGATCAGAAGCGTTAGCCGCAACGATAACTGTGTAAGCCATTGCACCTGCTTCTTCCAGAGTACGTAACACGTTCGCAACTGTTGAACCTTTTTGCCCGATCGCTACGTATATACAGAATACAGGTTTTCCTGCATCATAAAATTCTTTTTGGTTGATGATAGTATCGATACAAACCGCAGTTTTTCCCGTTTGACGATCACCAATAACTAACTCACGCTGACCACGGCCAATAGGGATCATCGCGTCGATCGCTTTGATACCTGTTTGAAGAGGTTCAGTTACCGGCTGACGGAAAATAACACCCGGAGCTTTACGCTCTAATGGCATTTCGTAAGTTTTTCCGGCGATCGGGCCTTTACCATCGATAGGAGTTCCTAAAGTATCAACTACACGGCCTAACATTCCTTCACCTACATTAATAGATGCGATCCGTCCTGTACGTTTACAAGTTGAACCTTCTTTGATATTATCACTTGGCCCTAATAATACGGCACCAACGTTATCTTCTTCAAGATTTAATACAATACCTTGTAATCCTGTTTCGAATTCGATCAACTCACCTGATTGAACTTTTGACAGACCATATACGCGGGCGATTCCATCACCTATCTGTAATACGGTTCCTACTTCTTCCAAATCAGCTTCACTTTTGAAACCTGATAATTGTTGTCTTAAGATTGCAGATACTTCTGCCGGTTTTACTTCTGCCATTTCTTTATTTTTTTAATGCCTGTTTTTTTCTTCTTTATACTCTTGCGATGAAATGTACTTTTTATAATGAAGTGTGCTTTGCTCTACTTCATTATGTTCTGCTTAATTATTAGTTTAGATCCGGGACGTAAGGATTAGTTGAGAATCCTTTTCTCAGATCATTCAATTTACGTTTAATGCTTGTATCAACTTGCTTATCATTAACGGTTAAAATAAAACCGCCGATAAGACTTTTATCTATTTTTTCAATTAATTCAACTTCACCTGTTGCGCTCTTCTTCACAATGTCAACAATTTTGCTTTTTGTTGCAGCATCCAAAGCAACTGCTGTACTAACTACAGCAGTAGTAATGTTCTTGAACGCTTTATATTGCTCATCAAATGCATAAGCGATATCATCAATATATCCTTCACGGCGTTTGCGTGCAATAAGATCCAGGAATGTAGAAGTTGTTACCGATATCTTTCCGCTGAATACAGATTTGAAAATTGCCATTTTCTTATCAGTTTTAACAACAGGGCTTTCCAAAAGAATAACAAACTCACGATTCTCCTTACACACCTTTTTAATTAAGCGCATATCATTAGCAACCTCTTCTAACTGTTTTGTTTCAACAGCGAGGTCGATCAATGATTTAGCGTATCTCGAGGCAACGATCATTTTTAGTTAAGATTTACGTCTTTCATTAAATTGCTTACCAATGCTTTTTGTTTGTCATCTGATGATAATTCAGATTTCAATATTTTCTCAGCTATCTCAATCGATAAAGTAGCTACCTGGTTTTTCAATTCAGTGATAGCTGCATTTTTCTCGTTAGTGATCTGTTCACGTGCTGATGCTAAGATGCGGTCTGATTCACTTTTCGCTTTTACTTTCGCTTCGTTGATCATGGCGTCTTTTGCTTCGCGTGCTTCTTTTAACATGGCATCGCGCTCAGTGCGGGCTTGTGTAAGAATGATCTCGTTAGCCGATTTCAATTCCTTCATTTCATTCTTTGCTTCTTCTGCACTTGCCAAAGCTTTGTTAATTCCTTCTTCACGCTCTTTAATCGCGCTTAAAATAGGTTTCCATGCATACTTACCTAGTAATACCAGTAATAGAATGAACACTAAAGAGGTCCAAACGATCAATCCGATACCCGGTTTGATAAGTGATGCTTCTAAGATGAATAAACTGTTCATGTTATTTGTTTTAAAATCTTTTAATTAACCATTTTCAAAATAATGTTTCCCTCACCAACCGTGAGGGAAACATTTATTATTAGCCTAATCCCATTAAAGCAACAACCACACCGAATAATGCAACACCTTCTACAAGGGCTGCCGCGATGATCATTGTTGTTTGGATCTTAGAGTACATTTCCGGCTGACGAGCAATAGCTTCTACTGCATGTCCGCCAATTAAACCGATACCGATACCAGCACCTATTGCTGATAAACCTGCACCGATCGCTGCGATACTTCCTGTCATTTTTTCTTGGTTTTATTTATGGTTAATAAATTCTCTTTTAATGTGCTGCGTGCTCTTCACTTCCGTGACCTTCTTCATGATGGTGATCTGCAACTGCAGCACCAATGAATTGAGCCGTTAATAAAGTGAAAATATAAGCCTGCAACACTGCAACTAAACATTCTAATACATCAATAAATAAAGTGAAAGCTACTGAAACCGGGGAGATCCATAATGTTTCAAAATAGAAGATCAATCCAATTAATGAAATAACTATAATGTGCCCTGCCGTCATGTTAGCGAAAAGACGGATCATTAACGCGAAAGGTTTTGTGAAGATACCAAGGATCTCTAAAGGGATCATCATTGGATATAATGCTTTCGGAACAGGAGGCAATAAGATGTGCATCCAGTATCCTTTATTACCATTGATGTTGGTGATGATTAAAGTACAAGCTGCTAATACAAAAGTGAAGGCGATATTCCCTGTTAAGTTAGCACCGATGGGGATCATACCTAATACGTTATTAATTAAGATAAGGAAGAATACAGTTAAAAGGTAAGGGGTGAATTTCCCGCTTTTAGCTCCAATATTATCTTTAGCAATATCATCACGAACGAAAGTAATTAGCGGTTCGAAGAAAGATTGTTTTCCTTTTGGAGCCGAAGTTACACCTGTGGTTTTGTAAGCTTTGGCGATTGAAGTGAACAACCAGAAAAGTAAAGCAGCAGAAATAAATAACTGCATTACATTCTTAGTGATTGAAAGGTCAGTCACTTTTTCCTCAGGATCGGATGAAACAATTTCTTCATTCACTAAACTGTAATTCCCATAAGACTCATGGCCATGATGAAAAACACCAGAAGAGAAAAACTTGAAACCTGCTTTGTTCGAATAAATGATACAAGGTAAAGGAAGCGCAACTGCGTCATGCCCTTCGCCCCAAAAATGCCAGTAGTGAGAATCTAAAATGTGTTCAAATGCAACTGCGGTGATATCAACTTTCCCGTTTTTTGTCTGGCCATGTTCAGCCGGAGCATGATTTGAAGCAGCATGAATACTATCTTGTTCAGCACGCGAATGCTCAGTAGGTTCTGATGCCGAAATTTTACCGGAAAATAAGCCTGAAATGATTAGAACAACAACTAAAAAAAGAGTCCTCTTACCCATGAAATCCAAACAATAAATTGCGTTTTTTATAATTTGGGTGCAAATGTAGGTATATTTTGATATTTGCGGAAATTTTTGGGGTAAAAATCATTTTTTTGAAGGAATCGTATAACTTGATGATTACAAGTTGTTTAAACTGTTTTCCTAAATCGAATTGGGTTTTGGATTAGTAACAACTTTTACACAATTTTTTCGTCGGAAAAAAAGTACGATTTAACTACCTCATCCGCTTATAGGTCTGGTAGTAAAAGCTTATCCCGACGCAGGCCGTGAAGAAAATAATAAGTTTTACTGCCTGAATACCAATCACTCCGAAGCCTGCTCCTCTTAAAAATACCCCGTAAAATGCTTCGAGTCCCCAATTGAGTGGGGAAATTGAACTTATGTTCCTCATTAATTCCGGCATTACGAAAGTAGGAACCCAAACTCCTCCCAAAGCTGCTAATATTACTACGCTAACTGCCCCTAATAATGAAGCCTGGTCCTGGGAATTAGAAAGTGTTCCTATCAATAAACCATAACCGGTTGCTGCAAGCCCCGAACTTAAAGCGATCGCAAAAAGCGTTATATAATTATGACCAGTATCTAATTTTGGCAGCCCCATTGAAGGCAATATATAAATACCTACCAATAACATTAATACAAATTGGACCAGGTTAACAACTAGATAAAGGACAATTTTTCCTAACAGAACATTTAAATAAGAACCCGGCATCGTTAATAAACGGAACGCGCTTCCGTCTTCGCGTTCTTTAATAATGTTTCCTGCCAAAGGGATACAAATAAAGAACATCGCAAACATCGTCCAGGCCGGAACATTGTGCTGAACTGAATTCGGAACGATCCCGGTTTCATTTTTACCCGCGTATTCCTGGACAGTTTCAACCAATGGTTTATTTTCGATTGTCCCGGTCTTTCCTTCCGGGGAAATATCTTTTAACTCCTCTCCCAAAGCAACTATCATACTTTGCATTTCTATTGCAGAAACGATCCTGCCAATTGCCCCGCTTACACTTACTTTAAAAGATTCTTTAGTGATCGGATCATAAAATATTTTTAATTGCAATGCATCTTGATCTGAATGTTTTGACGAACTATCTTCCTGAGGAAATAATCTTGAAATTCTTGTCTTAGCTTTTTCTCTTAATTGCACTGAGGTTTTTCCAGGAACAATAATTCCGATCAGGAACTGTCCTTCAGCAACTAAATTCTTTGTTTCTTCTTCAGAAATTTCCTTTTTTTCCACTTTGAAAAAATTAGTTTGGATCAAAGCTTTCTCCAGTTTAATTGAAACCGAATCTTTATCATGATCCACGAATAATAACGGAACAGAAGTTTCATTTACCGATTTGAAAGTGGAGTCCTGGATTATTGTAACAATAAAAACCAAAGCCATCGGCATCAGGAACATTACTGCCAGGGCCGCTTTATCGCGGATCAGAATTTTGAATTCCTTATATATGCAGTAAAGCAATTTCATTTAATCCCTGAACCGGTGTCCCGTAATTTTTAAATAAACCTCTTCAATGGTTGAACAATTATTTTCTTTTATAAGTTCTGTCGTTTTTCCCTGCGCTATTAATTTTCCTTCATCAATAATAGCAATGTGCGAGCAAAAATCTTCAGCTTCATGCAAATGATGCGAGGTATAGAAAATAGTGGTGCTATGTTCCGCATTCAATCTCTTCAATCGTTCGATAATTGCGGTTTTCGATTGGATATCCACACCAACAGTTGGCTCATCGAGGATCAACAATTTAGGATGATGTAAGATCCCCGCGATCAAATTCACGCGGCGTTTCATTCCGCCTGAAAAGGTTTGAATTTGCTGATCTGCATTTTCTTTTAAACCCAATATTTTCAAATTCTCCGAAATACGTTTTTTTAACTCGTTAGTTTCAATTCCGTACATCTGCCCAAGGAACATCAAATTCTCATACGCCGTTAATTTTGAATAGAGAGCGATCTCTTGCGGAACAACTCCGATAATTTGCTTGGTCTCTTTTAAATTTGAAGAAATACTTTTTTCGTTTATAACTATTTCTCCCGAATCCGCTTTGAATAATCCACAGAGCATAGAGATAAGAGTTGTTTTACCGGCACCGTTCGGCCCCAATAATCCAAAAATACTTTGCTTTGGAATTGCAAATGATAAATTATCTACGGCAGGACGAACAGCATTCTTATATTTTCTGCTAACGTTCTTTATTTCTACCATAGACGCACCCATGCTCTATTCCTGGATAAAAATTTTCATTTCACATTCGGCGATAGGCTTACCATTGCAACTCGACTTCACAATTACCAAAGTTACATTCATCACAAATGCTTTTAATTTAACTTCTGTGATCACTTCCGAATTCACTTTTGGTAACGAATGAATTACAAGATCTTTGATATTAGCAATGAAACCAACTTTTGGCGGCTGGTTCTTTAAACTGATATTATACCCGGCACCTGCAGCGCAGCTCTGAGCTAAATTTTCTATTACACCTGCTTCGGTCAGGCAACCATTACTCACAAAGAAATGATCTTCTTCAACTTTGAACCCGGTTTTTGTGGCTTCATCATTGCTCTCGTAGATCGTATGTACCAAACAGATCGGATCACGCTGTGGTATGTAATTCAAAATGTTTTCCTTCGTAACAAGTGCCATAATTAATTATTTAAGTGAATTTTGCTGATAGTAATGAACTTGTCTTTTTATCTTCGCGTAAGCTATCAGTGGGGCCAGACGGGAAACTATAGTTATTATTGGTGATAAGATCAAAATAGCCGTCGGTAATACAATTCCAAAAGTTCTTACTCTTCCTTTTCGTTCCTCGCTGCCTGCAGTTCCTTTTTTTGAAACATAATTGGCGTATAACGGGAATAAAGCCCTTCCTCTTCCCTCCATCAATAACAGATTCGGTTTTACAGTCACGAAATCTTTAGCAACAATAAGATCCTGTAATTTATCAAAATTATTTTGTTTCAGAGCTGTTTCAATTAATTTTCCTATCTGAGGTGCCGCTTCAAGATCTTTATCTGAAACACCGTAACGGGGAAACATCCCCATAAAGTTTTGTTTCACCCCTTTCAATTCAAACGCAAGAACAGTAACTAAACTTGTGAGGTTAGATGAACGATCAGCGAACACAATATTACCAACCAATTTTGAATTCAGATCCAATAAACACCGCTTCATTTTTTCCTGGGCACCTAACCACATATTACGGCAATTAATAATGGTGATCACAGGTTTTCCATTGAGCAATTTCTTCGCTACATCACTTAATAAAAACGAATTTACCGGCCTGCAAATGCTAAGGAACCACGGCTGATACCCGATAATCACAAGATCGTAATCTGTATTTATATCAATTGTTAAAGGCTCAAAGTCAAATGGAATACCATGAACATTCTCCGGAAAAACATCAAAGAACTCAGAATATTTCCAGGGATAAGGCAATTGCTTCTTGGGCCTTATTAATTCGAAGTCAACTTTATACTCAGGGTTTCCCAAAAACGGCTTTAACACAGCATCCAAAGCCAGCCGGGCCTGCCCTGTTTGTGTATAATATATAACCAGTATTTTTTTCAAGGTAAAGCACAAATTTAGTTTATATTTGTCACATAGTGATGCCCTTGGCACTTATCTAAAACTATGAGTACAGAAAATGGTAAAATAGAATCAGGTAAAGCTCCTGAGCCAGTTGGTTTATATCCCCACGCCCGCCGTGTTGGTAATTTTCTATTCTTAAGCGGAGTTGGTCCGCGTGAGCGCGGCACAAAAAAGATACCGGGAGTTGAATTAGATGAGAATGGGAATATTGTAAGTTATGATATCGAAGCGCAATGTCACAGCGTGTTCAGGAATATAAAATACATCCTGGAAGATTCAGGAAGCAGCTGGGATAAGATCATTGATGTTACCGTTTTTTTAACCAACATGAAAGATGATTTTCCGAAATACAATAAGATCTGGGCCGAATATTTTAAAGAGAATCCTCCATGCAGAACTACTATCGAAATAAATAAATTACCAACACCAATTGCCATCGAGTTAAAAGTCATGGCAACCATCGATTAAAAATAATACCATGAAAAAATTAATTCTATCTTTTTTGCTTTTAACAGCAGGCATTTGCTTCGGACAAGGCGCTCCAAAACCTGATCTTGCAAGTTTACCAATTACTGAAGAGGTAACTCTTAACCTGAAAGGATTAACGCTTGAAGGAAAGATGACACAAGATCAGTTGATCGCTGTAAAAACACTGGACCTTAAAGGCGACAATGCCGCTAAGTATAAAATCGTTTACTACAAATTCAAAACTACATACCAGCATACTATTTCGCAAGACGAATATTATGATAATACGATCAATGAGACCATGACCCGCTTTTTTACGGATCTTGATAAAAACTGCAAGTTGATGTATGAGGATGTTGTTGTTCAGAATACAGAAACGGGAAAGCAATACAAGATCGCACCGCTTAATGTTGTGGTAAAAGTTGAATAACCCATGAAGTTTCAGTCAAAACTTCTCGTTGTTCTTTCCTTTTTAAATTTAATTGTGCAGGCACAGAACCGGCAGATCGATTCGCTTAAACATTTAATTACAACTCTTCCTTCCGATACACAAAAGGTCAATGTTCTTAATGCTTTGGCAGCCGCTTATTTTTTTATTGAACCTGCTCAAACTTTAGAGAACGGTACTGAAGCTCTAAAACTTGCTGTTACGTTAAACAGTGAAAAACATATTGCGAATGCTTACCATTACATCGCATTAGGCCATTACGCTTCTGCCAGATATCTTCAGGCATTAGACTATAATAAAAAAACCTTAGAGATCCGTGAGCGCCTGAATGATAAATTAGGAATGGCGAAAACCTGTGGTAATATGGGCGTGATCTATAGCCGTCTATCTAATTATCCTAAAGCCATAGAATCACAATTGAGAGCACTGAAGATCCAGGAGGAAATAGGTGATAAAAAAAGCATGTCATCTGCCCTCGGAAATATCGGGAATATTTATAGTGAGCTCGGCGAAAAGAAAAAAGCATTAGAGTACCAATTCAGATCACTGAAGATCAAGGAAGAATTAGGAGATAAAAAAGGATTAAGTTCCTGTTATGGAAACATCGGTATCATTTATCTCGCACTGCAGGAACTTGACAAATCATTAGAATATCAACAGAAAAGTTTGGCGCTTACAATTGAGTTAGAAGACATTGACGGTGAAGCGAATTGTCTTGCAAATATTGGTGTTGTACATGGTGAAAAACAGGATTTCTCTACTGCATTAAAATATTATTTAATGGCATATGAAAAAGCAAAACAGGCTGATGATAAGACTTTAATTATCCGCGTTGTTGGTAATATAGGCAGTGCTTATTCCGGTTTAGGCAATTTTTCTTTAGCTGAAAAATACAGTAAAGATGCTTTAGCAATGGCCATTGAGGAAAATAATCTTTCCTATATGAAAACGGATTATGAACGGTTAAGTGATATTTACAGGCGAAAAGGAGATTTTGAAAAAGCATTTGAGTACTATAAAAATTTCATTGCTATCCGCGATACTATTTTTAGCGTGGATAATCAGAAACTGGTCCTGAAAAATCAAATGCTCTCTGATTTCGAACGCGAAATGACAGCTGATAGTGTCCGAACCGCCGGTGAACGAAAAATAATGGAAGCGCAGTTACAGCATGCGAAGACACGCAGTTATACATTGTATGGAGGTTTAGCTTTGGTACTCATCTTTGCGCTTGTTATGTTCAACCGCTTCCGCGTAACACGAAAACAAAAGATCATCATTGAAGATCAGAAGAAGATCGTAGAAGAAAAACAAAAGGAAATATTAGATTCCATTATTTACGCAAAACGTATACAACAATCCTTAATGCCAACCGAAAGGTATATTGAAAAAAATGTAAGTAAATTGAAAGGTGGAAAATAACTCTTTCGTTTCCGGTTGATCAATGGTCTTACTATAATCTTATTCCTATCACACAAACATCATCCACCTGCTCATATCCTTCACTCCAGGTATCGAATGCATTTTCAAGATTTTGCTTTTGATACTCGGGCGATTGCTTTGAATTCTTAAATAATAATTCTTTCATAGCTTTGTTTTTCATTTTTTTACCTTCTTTCCCTCCAAACTGATCCGCAAACCCATCCGAGATCAGAAATAAGGAATCGCCTGCTTTTAATTGGACGTGATGGTCAGTAAAAGGTTTACGGTTATCAAATTTTCCGACAGGTTGTTTATTTGCTTTTATCTCACTCCATTCTCCGTCTTTAATATACCATAACGGATTGTTAGCCCCTGCCCAATGAAGATCGAATTTTTTGTTCGCCTCAATTACTTCAGCCAGACTTTGTCCTTTAGGAATAACCAGTTTTCCTTTTGGTAATTTGTTATCCGGGTGATCATTTAGTTCTTCAATCCTTACAAGGCTAATATCCATACCATCCTTAACTTCACTTGAACTTTTTCCAAATGTTTCTTCTACCAATTCATTTACTTTATCAAGGATCTTTGCCGGCTCAGTTAACCCGAATTCTTTTACTGCTGCGTTCAGCGCATTCGCACAAACAACACTTACCATTGCACCGGGAACGCCATGCCCTGTACAATCAGCCACGGCTATCAATATGCTTTCTTTTCTTTTCTCCGAACTACCAACTACTTCCCGATAGTTATCGGGATCCGAACTGATATGCATCCAATAAAAATCGCCCGCTACAATATCTTTTGGTTTGTACAGAACAAACGACTTCGGTAAGTGCTTTTGTATTTGTTCAACAGGCGGTAAGATAGCTTCCTGTAATCTTTTTGCATAAGTGATCGAATCCACGATCTCCTTATTTTTTTCCGCAATAAGATCTTTTTGACGTTGAATTTGCGCGTTCTTGTCCTGCAATAACAAGTTATCCTTTTTCTTTCTCACAAAGTTCCTGTAAAATGCTACGGCCGCAATAAGGGCGAGTACCAAAGCACCAAGCGAAACCCAAAGTAACTTTTTCCTGTTCTCCGAACTCTCTCTCTGGATTTTATTCTCCGCATTCAATAATTCGATCTCTTTTCCCTGCTTCTCAGTTTTATAAACAGTTTCTAACTCCGCAACGTTCCTCATATTCGTAACATTGGTCAAACTGTCATCTAATTTATGGTATTCTGCCTGGGTCTTATAAGCATTTTCAAAATCCTTTCTGGCGAAATAAAATTTACTCAGGTCGAAATAAATGTTTTTGCTCCTGTAGCTGTTTCCCGAATTCTGCGCTCTCACAAGTGCCTCCTTATAATAAAAAAGGGCTGAATCCGCTTTGTTCGTCTTTTCGTAAACCTTTGCCATATTCTGCAAAATGGAAGTCACGCGCTCCGGGCTTTCACTTAAGGTTTTCATCGCTTTGTACAAATAACTCTTAGCTAATAATGGTTTCCCGATCTCAACATACAATGATGCAAGATTGTTATATGAATTCTCGATGCCCACACTGTTCCTGGTTTCGTAAGCGATCGCCAAAGATTTTAACATGAACTCTTCCGCTAAAGTATCTCGGTACATCGAAAAATAACAGGCGCCCAGGTTATCGTATAATTCGCCCAACAATTTCCTGTCTTTCCTTTTCTCAGTTATCTCTATCGCTTTTAAAGTATTCTCCTCGCATTTATCATATTTTCCCATGTAAAAATAAACAGCGCCCAGGTTCTGGTAACTCGCGGAAACTTGCCGTTCATTCTTTAATTCCTGTCTCATCGCCAGTGATTTTAAATGCATCTCAACACATTTATCATAATTACCCATACGTTCATAACAGATCCCTCTATTGGTATATATTGATGACAGGACCAGCTTATTGTCATTCTTCGTAATATCTGTCTTGTGTATGTATTCTTCCGCCTTATCCAGGAAACCCATTGCCTCCTTATATCTTGCACGGTCAACATACACATTACAGGTAATAACGAAAGCCTCCGCGATCATCATATTATCATTAATGCTTAAAGCCAGCGCCATGGCTGAATCGCAATACAATTTTGCCATTGGGAAATTATCATGCTTAAGCTTTGTGGCTTTAATGGTAAGACTGTCGAATTTCTGCTTTTGAGCCTTGAAACACAACGGAAGTACCATAAGAAGGAGAAAAACAATATTTTTAGCTCGTAAACGCATTAAAAATCAGATGTATAAAGATATTATAATTTCTTTTGCGGCAGAATGGTTTTTTTGCGTTTTTATCCTTGATTTTTAGTAAATTCGCTCTCCTTTTTTAGGGCTTTATGAGTAAATATCCCGAATACAAACAACTGAACCTTCCGCAAATAAGTGCGGATATGCTCCGCTTTTGGGAAGAACAAAAAACGTTCGAGAAGTCTGTTACTTCACGCGAAGGTAAAACGCCATGGGTTTTTTATGAAGGTCCGCCAAGTGCAAATGGTTTGCCGGGTATCCATCACGTGATGGCACGTGCGATCAAAGATATTTTTTGTCGCTTTAAAACTTTACAGGGTTACCAGGTAAAACGCAAGGCCGGTTGGGATACGCATGGTTTACCAATTGAATTAGCTGTTGAAAAAGGATTAGGTATTACAAAAGAAGATATCGGAAATAAAAATTCGCCGAAGTATTTATCAGTTGAAGATTATAACAAAGCCTGCCGCAAGGAGGTTATGAAATATACCGATAAGTGGGAAGAAGTAACTAAGAAAATGGGTTACTGGGTGGATATGACAGATCCCTACATCACTTACGATAACAAATACATTGAAAGCGTTTGGTGGCTGCTGAATAATTTATACAAGAAAGAACTATTGTATAAAGGATTTACTATTCAACCTTATTCTCCTGCAGCAGGAACAGGATTATCATCACACGAATTAAATCAGCCTGGATGTTATAGGGATGTGAAGGATAGAACTGCGACTGTTCAATTCAAAATTCAAAATTCAAAATTCAAAATTAATAGCGACCTGTATATTTTAGCATGGACAACTACTCCGTGGACTTTGCCTTCGAATACTGCATTGGCTGTCGGAAAAGATATTGATTATGTTTTAGTAGAATCTTTTAATCCTTTCAGTGGTAAACTTCAAACTACCATTCTTGCAAAAGAATTATTGAATAAATATTTTTCAGAAAAAAATGCGGAATTAAAATTTGAAGATTATAAAGCAGGAGATAAAAATATTCCATTTAAAATTGTTGGTCAGGCTAAAGGTTCTGAATTAGCAGGAATTACATACGAACAACTTTTACCTTTTGTAAAACCTGAAGGTGATGCATTCAAAGTCGTCGTCGGTGATTTTGTTACAACAACTGATGGTACAGGTATCGTTCACATTGCTCCTAGTTTTGGCGCGGATGACTTTCAGGTTGCCAGGAAAAATAATATTTCTTCATTAACATTAGTTGACAAGCGCGGTAAATTTTTACCGCAAGTTCAGGATGGTGTTTTTCTTTACGGGGAAGAATTCGTAAAAGAAGCCTACTTATCTGACGAAGAAAAGAAAACTGAATTCGAGAAACAGAAAAAAATATTAGAAGCGGCCGGAAAAATAAAAGAACTGAAAGCTTACCTGAGTGTTGATGAACGCATCGTTCTGAAATTACAGGAAGAAGGAAAATTATTCAAGAAAGAAACTTACGAGCACAGTTATCCGCATTGCTGGAGAACTGATAAACCGGTCCTGTATTATCCATTAGATTCCTGGTTCATTAAATCAACTGCTGCAAAAGACAGAATGATCGAATTGAACAAAACCATTAACTGGAAACCGGAATCAACAGGAACAGGCCGTTTTGGAAATTGGTTAGAGAATTTAAATGACTGGAATTTATCGCGCTCCCGTTTCTGGGGCATTCCAATTCCTATCTGGACCAGCGAAGACCGTTCAGAACAAATTTGTATTGGTTCAGTTGAAGATCTTCAAAAAGAAATTGCAAATGCTGTTGCGAAAGGTGCAATGAAAGAGAATCCTTTGAAAGATTTTAAATCAGGAAATAATTCAGAAGAGAATTACAATACATTCGATCTTCATAAACCTTATGCAGACAATATCGTTTTAGAAAAGAACGGAAAGAAATTATTCCGCGAGCCGGATCTTATCGATGTGTGGTTTGATTCAGGAGCAATGCCTTATGCACAACTGCATTATCCATTCGAGAACAGATCTCTCATAGATAACGGGCTTTCCCTCTCCCAGGGGAGAGGCAGCGCTGCCAAAGGCAGTGAGGGTGAGGGTGCTGCCGTAGCTGCTTTCCCCGCTGATTTTATTGCGGAAGGTGTTGATCAAACCCGTGGCTGGTTCTTTACATTACATGCTATAGCAACAATGAATTTTGATTCGGTTGCTTACAAGAATGTTGTTAGTAATGGATTAGTGTTAGATAAGAACGGAAATAAGATGAGTAAGCGCTTAGGCAATGCTGTTGATCCGTTCATTACCATTGATAAATACGGTGCCGATGCAACACGTTGGTATATGATCGCCAATGCAGCTCCTTGGGATAATTTAAAATTTGATGTGGATGGTATCAGCGAAGTGCAACGTCAATTATTCGGAACACTTTATAATACATACGGTTTTTACGCGCTATATGCTAACGTTGATAATTTTTTAATTGACGAAAAAGATATTGTTCCTGTAAAAGACAGGCAGGAATTAGACCGCTGGATCTTATCAAAATTGCACAGTTTAATAAAAGATGTAACAGAACTTTATGAAACATTTGAACCACATCGTGCAGCCCGTTTAATTGAAGAGTTCGTCGATGAACATCTGAGTAATTGGTACGTACGTTTAAGCCGCCGCCGTTTCTGGAAAGGTGAAATGAGCACTGATAAAAAAGCTGCTTACGAAACGTTGCACGAATGTTTATTGGTTGTAGCACAGTTGATGAGTCCTATCGCTCCGTTCTTCGGGGATTGGATGTATCAGAATTTAACTTCTCCTATCCGCGAAAAAGCAATTGCAAATAAAACGCCATTGCAATACGAATCTGTTCACTTAACACAATTAGTAAAGGCTGAAACAAACATCATTGATGTGAATTTAGAGCAGCGTATGGCGTTGGCTCAGAAAATATCTTCTATGATCTTATCGATCCGTAAAAAAGAGAATTTACGTGTTCGTCAGCCATTACAAAAAATTCAAATTCCGGTTTTAGATAAAGAAACACAAGCAAAAATTGAAGCCGTGAAAGATCTGATCCTTGCTGAAGTGAACGTGAAAGAGATTGAATTCGTTGATGAGAGTAAAACACAGATCGTGAAAAATCTGAAACTTAATTTTAAAACATTAGGTAAAAAGTGTGGCGCGAATATGAAAGCTGTTCAGGCTTACGGAGGAGAGAACGGAACTAAAATAATTCATGATATTGAGAGTACAGGCAAGCATATTTTAAATGTGAATGGCGCTGAAGTTATTTTGGAAACAGAAGATGTGGAGATCATTCCTGTCGATATTCCCGGATGGAAAGTCGCGAATAGCGGCCCGATAACAGTTGCCCTGGATGTGACGATCTCTGACGTGCTAAAACAAGAAGGGCTAGCCCGTGAGATAGTTAACCGCATTCAAAACCTCCGTAAGGACAAGGGTTTAGACGTAACCGACAGGATTTTAGTCAAAATACAGGAAAATGCTGTACTGAATACAGCTATAAATAATAATTTAAATTATATTTGTTCTGAGACTCTTACAGGGGATCTGCAATTAGTTCAAAACCTGAACAATGCTACCGCAACCGCTGTTGAAGTTGATGAAACGATATCCACATTGATATCAATTGAAAAGTTAAACTGAGAACGATGGCAAAGAAAGCACCTAAAAAAGCGAAAGCTTCGAAACCTGCTAAAAAAGCAAGTAAACCGGCGGTAAAAAAAGCTGTTAAGCCTGCTAAGAAAGCAGCTGTAAAAAAACCTGCTAAAAAAGCAAAACCTGTAGCAAAAAAAGCAGCTAAGCCTGCTAAAAAAGTTGCGAAACCTATAGCGAAAAAAGCTGCGAAACCGGCTAAAAATGTAGCTGTCAAAAAAACCGTTAAAGATCTGATGGTTAAAAAAGGCAAGCCGATGGATGCTGTGAAAAAATCAGGAAAGCCTGTTGACGCAAAAGCAAAAAAAGGAAAGAAAAAAGGCGGAGACGATGATGAAGATGATGTTGATGTGAAAGATGATTATGAGAAAACAGATGAAGATGATGTTCTGGATGGTGATCTTGAAGAGCCTGCAGTTCTCGATGATGGTGAGATCCCTCCTCCGTCGGATGACGATGATGATGATGAAGTTCCTATTAAAAAAGGACGTGGCCGCCGCAAAAAATCGGATGGCACATCAAAAGGCGGAAGTATGGAAGCGTATATCCGTAACCGTCCGTTACAGATCGATCTTTCAAAACCATTGATCAAACGTAATATGGAAGCTGAGCCAAAACCTTTTGTGAACACAAAAGATAACCGCTCACGTTATACGGATAAAGAATTAGCCGAGTTCAAAGAATTGATCCTTGAAAAATTAAAAGAAGCGCAAGCCGATTACGATCTTTTAAAACAAACTTTATCGAACGAAGATAACCACGGTACCGATGACACTTCTCCGACTTTTAAATTACTGGAAGACGGAAGCGATGTATTATCGAAAGAAGAAACTGCACAATTAGCAGCCCGCCAGGAAAAATACATCATCAATTTAAAAAATGCATTGGTGCGTATCGAGAATAAAACTTACGGGATCTGCCGTGTCAGCGGTAAATTAATTCCTAAAGAACGTTTACGCTCCGTACCTCATGCCACTTTAGGCATTGACGCTAAATTAAACCAAAACAGATAATCTTATTGTACGACCTATAATAGTGCCGATTCTTAAAAAACGAATTGGCACTTTTTTATTTAACATGCTCAAAAAATACAAAATACCTTTAATCGCAATTCTCTCGGTTCTGTTCATCGATCAGTTCATTAAGATCTATATCAAATTAAATTATCCTTTAGGAGAAGTAACTCGTGTGAGCGGCGAATGGTTCATTTTACATTTTACTGAAAATCCGGGGATGGCTTTTGGTTTGGAATTCGGTGGTGATTACGGAAAACTGATCTTAAGTTCATTCCGTATCTTAGCTTCTCTTGCCGGGATCTGGTATGTGATCCACATTGTAAAAAAAGGGGAGCATCCGGGATTTATTTTATCGGTGTCATTAATTTTAGCTGGAGCAATAGGAAATATTTTAGACAGCGCTTTCTATGGAATGATATTCAGCGAGAGTGATGAATTCAATGTTTCCAAATTCATGCCTGCAGAAGGCGGTTACTCGGGATTCCTGCACGGGCGCGTTGTAGATATGTTTTACTTTCCTATCTGGAACGGAACATTTCCTTCGTGGTTACCAATCTGGGGCGGAGAAGATTTTCAATTCTTCCGTCCTATTTTCAACTTCGCTGATTTTTCTATTTCCTGTGGCGTTGGGATTATTTTAGCATTTCAGAAAAGATTTATACAGGAAAAAACTCCTCCTGCTACAGATCCTTCATCCGGAAATGTAACGAACGATACAACGCAACCTTAAAATGAAAAAAGGTGTTCTGCTCATAAATTTAGGCACTCCCAAAAGTCCGGCTAAAAAAGATGTAAGAAGGTATTTAACGCAATTCCTTAATGATCCCAGGGTAATTGATATAAATCCAATAAGCAGGTTTTTTTTGGTGAACGGTATTATTGTTCCGTTTCGCGCCGGCAAATCAGCAAAGTTGTATGAACAGATCTGGACCAAAGAAGGATCCCCTTTATTAATTCATAGTCTTAACTTGCAAAAGAAAGTACAGAAGGAGTTAGGTGATGAATACGTTGTTGAATTGGGCATGCGTTACCAGGAACCATCTATCCCTGCAGCAATTGAACGATTAAAGAAAGCAAACGTAAGTACATTAACAGTTCTTCCATTATATCCTCAATATGCAACTTCAAGTACAACATCATCAATTGAGGAAACACAGCGTGCATTAAAAAAATGGCCGGCTGCCCCTCCTGTTAAATTCATTCAGAATTTTTTTGATGATAAAGGATTTATAAATGCCTGCGTTGAAAAAGCAAAACAATACAATCTCAGCGAGTACGATTATTTTGTTTTCAGCTACCACGGTTTACCGGAAAGACAGATCACAAAAGCATCAGCTGAGTTCAGTGACGGCAGTTGTAAGATCGGATCATGCTGTGATGTTATTACAGGTAAGAACAGGTTATGCTACCGTGCGAATTGTTTTGCTACTACACGTGAATTAGTTAAGCAATTAAATATCCCTGAAGGAAAACATCAATCTACATTCCAATCAAGGTTAGATGATAAATGGTTGAAACCATACAGTGATAAAGTAATTGAGGAGCTCGCAAAGAAAGGTCATAAAAAAATATTGGTCTTCTCCCCTGCTTTTGTGGCGGATTGTTTAGAGACCATTTACGAGATCGGAACTGAATACGATGAGATTTTCAAACACAATGGCGGATCGAAGGTACAATTAGTTGAAAGTTTAAATGATTCTGATACCTGGGTGAAAGCGCTGAAAGAAATTATTCTTAAAGCCTAGATCTATTCCCTGATAAAAGAGGTCTTTAACTGATCTCCGTTTCCCTGTAAAGTAACAAAGTAAACGCCTTTATTAAATCCGTTAAGATCAAGCGGGATGATATTTTTACCCTGAACGGACCTGAAATGATGCGACAATACTAATTTAGCAGTGTAATCATAGATATTGATATGATAATCACTTTCGTAAGCAGTATGAAATAAGATCTCAGCATTCTCATTTGTCGGGTTAGGATAAATATTGAAATGTCCTGCCGGATCATTAATGGCAACAGCTTCAATATTTGAGTATTTAAATTCCCCTGTCAGATCAACTTGTCTTAATCTGTAATAATTTATTTCTCCCGGGAAAGGGTTTTTATCTGTGTATTTGTAATCCTGCAGCTTTGTAGAATTTCTTGCCGCTTTTACTTTAGTAATTTCTTCAAAAACAATTCCGTCAACAGAACGCTCAACGGCAAAATAATCGCTGTTCTTTTCAGAGGCTGTACTCCAATTAAGGTCTACCGATTTTTGCTCTCCATTGTAACTTGACTTGAACGAAACCAGTTCAACAGGAAGTATCGCACAATTAAGAGAGGCTGTTCCGCCCCAATTCAAGGTATAACCATTCGTTGGGGGCGACCAGGAATCCACTACGATAAAATATGTTTGTCCCGCAACAACATTCATTACTGTACAAAAATTATTACATCCGGTGGTTGCCATTGCAGTCGGGCCGGTTCCAGCAGCACTTAATCCCGTTGGCCCTCCAACATAACAATCATTACAGCGTACAGGAAGGCCTAATGAAGCACAAGTAACGTTTGGGCCATACACTGCAAAATCATAATCATCTGCAGGATTAGTAGGTGTAATTTGAAATTGAAAAGTTCCGCTTGTGGCAAATGTTACCTGATACCAATTCGAATAATTTTCTCCTCCGGCAGGACAAGAACCCGGTGTGCATCCGTCTGATATAATACCCGGGCCGACAGCATTAGAGTTAATAGCAAGACTTGTACAAACAGGAGTAAGAAAGTTGCAATCTGCGTTAGTAGTTCCCGTAGGCGCCCCTGCACAAGCGACACAACTGAAATTAGCTGCCCATCCAGCACGGTTAACAGTACCATCTGACCAAAAACGAAATGATAAACATCCGTTTGCAGTACCGGTAAAAGGACCAATTGCGCCGGTTCCGCAACCTAAAAATAAAGCAGGGCTGTTTTGAGTAGAACCATTTCTTACTTCAAAATATTCAAAAGGACAACCTGCGCCACCTTCAATACAAAACTGGGTAAACGTGGCGCGAAGACATTGTCCGGCTGCATTCGGACAAAACACGCGATACACTCCATTGATGTTATTCGAATAATTACCTGCGATATTACTGGTTGTACAATTTCCGCCAACACCTCCATTATCATAATAAGTTCCGCCGCAGGTATTCACTAAACATGCACCGACGTTCTCATTATTTATTCCCACAATAGGATGAGTATAGGTTTGTGCTTTGCAAAACGTTGCTAAGAAAAAAAAGAGGGTGAATATGTACGAAATATTTTTTTTCATTTTTAAGGGCTTTTCGATTCTCCTCTTATATGATCATTTGGCATTACAATGAGTGCAGTATTAAAATCTATAAAGGCTTTAGATTCTGAATGTGAATATAAAATGAGTGTAAGGCCTGTAACATCATCCAAGACTTCAACGCGGTTTGTTACATGCATAAATTTCCAATACCTGGACATATCGATTTTTGAAAGCGCACTGTTATCAGGATTCGGGACATCTTTTATTTCAAACGTTTTTTTATATTCGTTTACTTTCGTTCCGTCAGGTAAATAAATACCTGGAGCTTTAGTGTGGTCATTGTCGTGCTCAACAGATAAATTTTGCCCGTAAAAAAACAAAGTACAAAAAGTGAAAATAGCTATGTAAAAAAACCGCCTCATCCGAAGCATTAAAATTAAGAAATCAACAAGTCAGTTGCTGTTAAAATAATTGAACCGGTGATTTATGTAAGGCTAAACGCTTTTAGCGCTGAGTGAAGACAGTTCCCGTTTTGAGAAACCCGGCTTTTATTAAAGATGGGGGTAACAGATTATTCCTTTATCAATTTTTTCGAGATCACTTCATCATCTGAAGTAATTACATTTACAAAGTAAATTCCTTTGTTAAGGTCTGAAAGATCAACTGTAAATTTAGTTGCATTCAATTCAGGTGATATGCTTTTTACTTTTTGTCCTAAAGTATTATACACTTCTATTGCAGAATAAACTTTAGTTTCATCCAAAACAATATCAACTGCGCCTGAAGCAGGGTTAGGGATCAAGTTAATATCACTGTGCTTTGTTTGAGCAGCTAACACAATTACTCTTTCATAATCATCTTTACCCGTATTATCAACAGCAACTAATTTGTAATAATACATTTGGTTGTTGGTAACATTTCTGTCGGTGAAAGTGTATTTATATCCTGAACCAACAGCCCAGATCCCGTTTGCGATAGTTTTAAAATTAATTCCGTCTTCGCTTCTTTCCAATCTGAAGCTCTTAATATCTTTTTCAGATACCGATTGCCATGCAAGATCAACGCTATTATCTGCCTTATTAGGTGTGGCATTAAAATACAAAAGATCAAGCGGGAGGACTGTGCATGGTTGCGGGGTTGCCGGAATATTTTGGTAAGGCCATATAGTAGTGAAGCTGGAACAATTCGCTAATTCCATAATGTATTCGAACCTATAACAAGTACCGCAAGCTAAACCGTTAACCGTAAGATTACTTAATGTACCGCATGCGATCAGATTACAACTGCAATCATACAATCTCCAGTTAAACCACGACACATTCCCTGCACCACAATTACTTGTTATGATAGCTTGTAAAGAAACATTTGAAACGGTTGCACTATTAGTATATTGAAAAGTTGCCTGCCAAACACTGTTTGAATTATAGCCTGCTCCTGATAATGAATATGAAGTGCAAGTGGATGTAACCGTGTTTACAGAAGGCGGTGATGGAAAATAACACCCCGGTGATGCGGTTGCGCAAGCATTTAATGGTGGGCGGTTTGTTATAGTTCCTCCGGGGTTAGCCGTTGTAACCTGAATACTAACAATACTTTGATTTGGTGTACAAAGCGCCGCCGTACTTTGCGTAAGCTGTATATGATACGTTGCACCAATAGTTAAATTAGTGAGCATATGAAGTTGTGTTGGAGGGCCGCCTGAACCCGACTGACAACTTATAGGATACTGTGATCCCGGCCCGCCACAAGTATTTGTAGGGACACCTGTTAAATTCCCATATATAACAAGACCAAAATAACATGAACCTGATGTAAGCGTTGCCTGAACATAATGAGTTGTAGCCGTTGCTACGAATGAATACCATATCGACATATTCGGCGTACTCACACAACCCCATCTTTCCCCTGCCTCAAGAGTACCACAAACAGAACCGCTAACAGGGCCTCCATTTACAATTAAGGCCTGTGCGTTTGCAAAATTATCATTAGCGGCATTGGCACCGCAAGGCGCCATTATTTTTGCATTTTCATTTCCGGGAGGTACAGGAACTGCGGTCGACAATTCCAATTCGGCAGGAGTTAAAGAACGTATTTCCTGCACAGTTTGTGCTAAGACGGAGGAAACCCCTATCGCAATAACTAATACTGTGAAAAATACTTTTTTCATTTCGAATTAAAACAGGCTTGATATACTTTTAGTAGATTTAGCAATATAAAGATATCACTAAAAGGTTAATCCTCAAGTTTTTCTACTCATTATCAAACAGTTACGATAATTCGTATAACCTTGATTTCCATTGATTTAAATAATCTAAATAGCCTTTCCCTCAAAAAATCAGCATTTTTGCGTTTGTATGAATATTCAAGAGGAATTTCCTAGACATAAATTCGCTGCGATCCTGACCCATAATGATCTGCCGAATGGTTTTGAGAATGGAGTTTATTTTGCGGAAAAAAACGAAAAAAATCATTCTTCTGACAGTTTCTTTTTTTGCAATTACGATCTTAAAAATAAAATTGAGAACCTTTCCTCTAAAAAAAAATCTCCGCTTGGTTTTGAAGATCTTATTTTTTTTAAACCTCATAAAAAAAAATCCTTTCCTGATCTGAACGTTCTTAGATCTTCTTCGGGAAAAAAACATAAGATCACCTTAAATGAAAAAACTTCTCGTGAAGAATATATTTCTACCGTTAAAAAACTGAAACAACACATTCAGCAAGGCGATATTTACGAAATAAATTACTGTATCACGTTTGAAGCAAAAAATATAGCTATAGATCCATTAAGCACTTTTCAAAAACTGAATTCCATAAGCCGTGCTCCCTATTCTGCATTAGTTAAGCTTGACGATAAATATATTATTTCCGCGAGCCCTGAATTATTTTTAAGCAAACGCGGTAACAAACTAATTTCAAAACCGATCAAAGGAACCGGTAAGCGCGGTGTCACATCTAAAGACGACGAAAAATTAAAAACAGAATTATTTCAAAGTATTAAAGAGCGCACCGAGAATGTCATGATCGTTGATGTGGTAAGGAATGACCTGTCACGACTGGCAAAAAAAGGAAGTGTTTCGGTAGAAAAACTATACGACATTGAAAGTTACCTACAAGTGCATCAAATGGTAAGCACCATCTCCTGTGAATTAAAAGAAAATACTTCTTTCAACGACATCATCAAAGCAACTTTCCCAATGGCAAGCATGACCGGTGCACCAAAAATAAGGGCAATGGAACTAATTGATGATCTTGAAACCAATAGCAGGGGACCTTATAGCGGCTGCATCGGTTATATTAAAGAGAACGGCGACTTTGATCTGAGCGTTTTGATCAGAAGCATTTTTTATAATGAAAGCGAAAAGTATTTATCATTTTCAGTTGGCAGTGCGATCACTTCTCTTTGTGATCCGGAACAGGAATATGAAGAATGCCTGCTTAAAGCTGCGGCGATGAAAAAAGTTCTGGAAGAGTAAGTTATTGCAACACTAATTTTTGTGTAACGATAGCTTTTTTATTCCGGTATATGCCAACGAAATAATTTCCTTTTGCAAAAGAAGAACAATCGATCTGCGCTTCCGTTCCGCTCAAAGCGCCTGAATAAACTACTTTCCCTTCGATATTCTTGATCTCGATATACTCGCCACCTGCAATAGAATAATTTTCGAGTTTAACTGTGATGTTATTAGAGGCGGGATTCGGGAAAACTTTCATTCCAATTGCTTTGTCGTGCGTTTTGATACCTGTTGCCCCGCCGCCATTTTTATTGGCAAAAGCATATTCACCTAAACGTAAAGTATCGATAATAAATTTACCGGCTGTAACTCCGGTTTTATACTTTGTGTATTTATCAACCAACTTCCAATCGTCAGCAGCATTTCTCCTGTACAAAACAACAATACTATCATTCTGTACACTTGTTAAACAAGTATCTAAAGCACCCCACGTTCCGCTCGTGATCAAATTACCATCGTAATTCAAGTGCAATTTAGAAACAAACCCGGGACTCAATACACCATCGAATCTCCAATAATGCTGATTCGAGATCTTATAATTCTTAATATTATTCTTTATAGGATCAGGCGCAGCATAATTATGTTCAACACGAATGAAAGATGAGTCGGCTCCTTTATTTGTGATCGCGATTATACATTTCCCTAAAGCCTTATTGAAATTTCCATTGAACTTATAGATCCCGTTATCAGCAGCGATAGCATCGCCGATTTTTGTATCGTAATTACTTACAGCGAATAAAGGTGCAAAAGGTAAACTCATCGTAAAAGTTTGATTAGCTCCACTCATTGTAATATTCCGAACTGTTGGCTGCCAATTGCTATCGAAAAAAGAAATTTCTAAAGGAACATTCGTGAAATAAGCCGGCGCTCCTGTGATTTTTTGTTTCATGTAAACAGTTGCAACATAATTTCCGGGACCGATCATTATATATTTTGTAGAATCAATTGAAAAATGCGGCCATCCGCCATTGAACACCCAGTCATTGAAAAAATCCCCAAGGAATTTTCCTGATGATGTTTCCAATAGTGTTCTGAATTCTGCACTGTTCATGTTCTTATATGCTTTTTGCGTCATCACATATTTTATCCCATTGAAAAAATCGGTGTCACCCATATAACTCCTCAATGTATGTGCAACAACGGCGCCTTTTCTATATACATGATCGCCATAAGTATATTGATGCGGGACTCCGGAAACACCCCAGAATTTTGTTTCACGGATATGTGCATAATGCAGCATGTCTTCGTGCGTTACCCTTAAAGCAGAGATGTAACTTGGCATACCATACTTCCATTCCCTGAACAAATACTCACTATAACTTGCAAAACCTTCATTCAGCCACATATCTTCTTGCGTTTCGCAGGTCATGAGATCCCCCCACCAGTGGTGAGAAAATTCGTGCGCCATCAAACTTGCTTCATAAGCAATACTTGTTGCAGCTTGCGGATAAGCAATATTTGTTGCGTGTTCCATGGCTCCGCTTGCAAATGGCACTAAACAATACCCTACCCTGTTCCATACATATGGACCAAAATAATTCTCAAAACCTGTGATACAATTTTTCAAATTCACAAAACCATTCTTTAAAGCAACCGTATCCGGCGGGCGGGCCGCTAAAATAATCGGAACTGTACCCGTTGAAATAGTATGCGTCCAGCTTACCTGGGTATAGTCGGCTACTGCAACAGAAGCAAGATAACTTGGAATTTCTTTTTGTAACACCCAATTCCTTGTTCTTGTGTTTCCAACTTTAACATCGCTCATTAATTGTCCGTTACAATAAGCGCGTTTTGTTGTATCGGTTGTGATATTGAATTCGTATTGACTTTTCTCAACAAAATTATCGAAACACGGGAACCAAACCCTGCCGTAATTGTGAGGTTTAGCGCCGAACCCGACTCCTAAATTAAAAGCGTAATTCCCGTTAAAATAGAATCCACCCCAACCACTTGGATCGCCTTGAGGTTTTCCGTGATAGAATACAACAATATCAACGGTATCAGTAGTATTATAACTTAAAGGCAGATTTACTTTTATAACAGTATCATTATAAGTGAATGTTAATTTAGTTGTGTTGAGTTTAATAGAATCAACGAACATCTTTAAAAGATCTAACCTGATCTTATTCTGCCCGTTCAATTTTGGTTTGAATTTTACGATAGTATTACAACGTATGGTATCCTTAACAAAATCTGTGATATTGGCATTGATCGTATACTTTAAAATATCGATAGTATCACTTCTGAGGTTTTCAGCGCTATAGTAAATGGCAGCCATATTTTGGGCCGATTTATACTGCTGGCAAGTACCCACCTGGGCTTTTATACTAACCTGTCCGATAAAAAGTAGGATTACAACTAATACCGCATTTTTTACTGTTTTCATGTTAAATATCTTAAGCCGAACATTAAAGGTAATGAAAAAAAGTGTTGTTTTGTAGTGATTTAGGAATACAATAATATGGTTTGGAATTTAAACTCCTAATAACATGAATTCAGTCAGCTTAGAGGAAGCATACGATCTTATTAAATCGCTCACCAAGTCGGAAAAGCGGTTCTTTAAGTTAACAGCCTCATCTGAAGAGAATACAGCGGCCATCTCGAAGCTTTTCGATGAACTTGAAAAGGCTCCCAGGTTCGATGAGGCCAAACTTTCGAAATTATCCAGGCAAAAACACAAGACCTTAAGTACACATGACATTCTTCAACTGACCTATAATGTAATATTAAAAAGTCAACGCACCTTTTATGCCGAAAGTATTTCAGGTTATAAGATCAAAGACGAGATTTCGAACCTCCGCAATTTATTTGACAAGGCACAATACAAACAGTGCCGCAAAATGCTCAATAAATTAAAAGAGGAAGCTTATACTGAAGAAAGTTTCAATTTTATCCTGGAGATCATTTCCATAGAAAAACAATTACTCGACATTGAAAATAAATTCGGAAATATCTCAAAATCACTCGATGATCTTATTAAAGAAGAACAGGACCTGATCAATAAATCAAAGAATATCGGTGAGTATGCCCAATCATTTTCGAAACTGAATTATCTGGTTCGCCAGAATATGGTGGCTAAAACAAGTAAAGAACTTGACAGTTATGACAAGTTGTTGAATTCCTCTCTGTTTAAGAATTGCGACAAATGCTATTCTAAAAAAGCAGAAGTACTTTATCATCATACCCGCGCATTATGTTTCTCGAAAAAAAGAAATAACGCCATGCGCCAAAGTGAATTTAAAAGCATGGTGGAGTTAATGGATAAATATCCGTTCTTAATTAATGAATATCCAAAACGCTATTTGTCGGGGATCAACAACATACTTTCTGTTGAGATCGAACAAGCACATTATGCAACTGCGGAAAAATTAATTGCTGATTTCATTAAACTGAAAAGCCATCCCGCATTTAACACTACAGATCTTCAGTTAAAGATCTTTACCAGTACCACTAATGCTCAATTATTGATATATACTGATGGCGGACGAACTGATAAAGCGATACCTGTAGTCAAACACATCAACGAGCAAATTGAATTATATAAAGATAAGATCAACAAAGAAGAACTTCTTATTTTCTATTACAACTTCACAAGCCTATATATTTATTCCCAAAACTACACCGAGGCCAGTAAATACCTGAATCTTCTATTAAGCGAGAACGACACGAATCTTCGTCATGACCTCCAGTGTTTTTCAAGACTTCAGAATATCATTTTGCATTACGAACTTCAAAAGATACCTGAACTTAAATATCTTTTAAAGATCACTTCTGATTTTTATAAGAATCAGAAATACCAATTCAAGATCGAAAAAGTGATCTTAGAAATGTTTGAAGAATTAGCTGACAGTAAAGAACCGGATCCGATCTGGGCCAGGTCTTATAAACAAATAAAAGAATTGATGCAGGACACTTATGAAAAGATCGCTAACTACTATTTCGACTTTTTGGCTTACACTGAAAGTAAAGTAAGCGGAAAAAAAGTCGGGGATATTATTTTTGATAAAGTATCACAAAACTGGAAAAAGTAAGAATATGAAATACACTTATTACAATGATCAGATCCTATTAAAAACAATAAGTGCATTCCACGTGACAATTGAAAAACAAATTATTTACCCATGAAACCGTCGAATCTCTTATTTGATATAATAAAATCCCTGAGCCAGGAAGAGATCAAGTATTTCAAGAAGGTTTCATCTTTACAGCAGGGTGAGAAGAATTACATTAAGCTTTTTAATTTCATTGCTACTTTAAATGAATACGATGAAGAAGCTGTAAAAACTGAATTCAAGGATGAAACTTTCATTAGGCATTTGCCTTCTGAAAAAAATCAATTACTTCATCACATTTTAAAAAGTCTCCGCCATTTCAGGATAGAGAATAGTAAAACTGCTGAGATCAATGAGCAGATCAAGAATATTCAGTTACTCTTCAATAAATCCTTATATAAACAATCACGTAAGATCCTCAATCAAATAAAAGAAGAAGCTTATAAATACGAATTGTTCTATTACATCCTCGAGATCATCGACCTTGAAAAAGTAGTGATCGATATGGAAGCACACTTTGGGCAGGTAACAAACGTTACTATAGAAAAATTGATCGAAGAGGAAAATGAGATCTATCAAAAGATAGAACAGCTGACGCATTTTGAAAAACTTTTAAGTCAGCTTAATAAACTTTCTACAAAACTTCTATTTGTACGGACAAAATCGGATGTCGAAGAAATAGAAAAGATCTCCCGTGATAAAATTTTGAACGAAGCTGTTAATATCAATTCTAAAAAATCATTCCTCACGTCATTACATGTAAAAGGATTGGTTGCTCGCTTATTAAATAAGACGGATGAGATGTTCGATGCATTCCAGAGTTTAGTATTCTCAATGGAAAACAATCCTTCGCTCATTTCTGAGTTACCAAAAAGTTATGTAGTAGCTCATGGATATATCATACGGCACTATGCGATCAAGCGGAGATATAACGACGGTTTTAAAACCATTGATAAATTAAAAGCGCTATGGCTGAACCGCGAATTCAGAAGTACAGATCTCCAGATCGCCATCTTTTCGAATTCATACATCAACGAAATGTTATTGTATGCTTATATCGGGCAACACGATAAAGCTAAAAATGTGATACCCGCAGTAATTAAAGGTTTGGAAAAATACGAAGCGAAGATCAACGAAGAAGAACTCTTACGCATTTACCAGGTGATCACCATGGTTTATTTTGGAGTTGGTGAATACAGCAAAGCTTTACATTGGGTGAACCGTATCATTAATTCAAATTACAGTGAATTAAGACAAGATATTATCCGTATCTCAAAACTTATTAATCTGATCATTCATTTCGAATTGGGAAACGACGACCTGCTGCCTTATATCTATAAGTCAACAAGTCGTTTTGTAGATGGTTTGGATAATAAATATCAGTTCGAAGTTCTGTTCTTAGAACATTTTAAAAAGATCGCCTTGTCGAAACGTGATGGCAAACAATTGAATTCATTTTTAAAATTCAAAGAAGAAATGCAGAATGTTTTTAAAGATCCTTACGAAAGAAATGCGCTGGAATATTTTAATTTTTACGCGTGGATAGATTCGAAGATCCATGCGATCTCATTCTCAGACGCGATCAAGATCAGAAAGCAAAGTTTAGCTTAAAAGTACTTGTGTACTGCTAAATAATTCTTCACGTAATCATTTACGCCATCTTCCAAAGAGGTAAATGACTTTTTATATCCGGCAGCAGCTAATTTTTTCATGTTAGCTTCAGTGAAGTATTGGTATTTATCGCGGATATCAATTGGTGTATCGATGAATTCTATCTTCGGTTCTTTGTTCAGAGCTTTAAAGGTTGCATTAGCAAGGTCCAGGAACGTACGAGCGGTTCCGCTCCCTAAATTGTAAATTCCATTCTTAATTTTGTTCCTGTAAGAAAAAACCAAAACATCAACAAGATCTTTTACATAAATAAAATCGCGTAATTGTCCGCCATCTTTATATTTTGGATTATGACTGCGGAACAATTTTACAAAACCTTTTTCTTTGATCTGGTTGAAGGAATGAAAAATAACGGAAGCCATTCTTCCCTTATGGAATTCGTTCGGCCCGTAAACATTAAAGAATTTAAACCCGTGCCAAACAGGAGGCGTTTGCTTTTGCTGCAAGGCCCATATATCGAAACTGTTCTTACTGTCGCCGTAAGGATTCAAAGGCTTTAATTGCGGGATCTTAGATTCATCATCATCATAACCAAATTCACCTAAACCATATGTCGCTGCAGAAGAAGCGTAACTTAGACCGATCTTATTCTGTGAACAGATATTCCAGATGTCCTTTGTATAATTTACGTTTAATTCATCAAAGATGCTTTTATTGAATTCAGTTGTGTCTGTACGCGCGCCAATGTGAAAAATGTATGACACACTTGAAGCATTAGATCCGAACCAATTTATAAATTCTGAACGTTCAATAAGTTTGGAATATTTTTTGCCGGAATAATTTGCAGATTTCTCTTTCTTAGAAAAATCGTCAACAAGTATAAGGTCAGTAATGCCATCAGCGTTCAGCCTGGATACTAAACAACTCCCGATAAATCCCGCTGCCCCTGTAACTACGATCATAATTTAATTTGAACCAAAATTACTAAAACTTTAATGATACTTAACAGATTTTTGATACTTTTTGACCTATATCAAAGACGCATATTGCTTTATTATACTATATTTGATTAAGTTTAAATGCCATGGAAGTAACAAGAGTATTTGATATTTTAGATCTGTACAAAACAAAGTATAGGAAGGATGACATACTGTGCGGTAAGGAAAACAAACAATGGAAAAAATACAGTAGTGATGACCTGATCAATTACAGCAATCAAACCGCTTATGGGTTGATAAATCTTGGTTTGAACCGAAATGATAAAGTTGCTATTATCGCTAACAATCGTCCGGAATGGGTATTTGCGGATTATGGTTGTCAGTTAGCGGGAATTGTTACAGTTCCAATTTTTCCTACCGCAAGTAATCATGATCTTCAATTTATTTTGAATCACGCTGAAGTAAAAGCTGTTTTTATTTCAGATAAAAAGATCTATTCTAAATTCGTTGAGCTTGAAAAAGAACTTCTGACCGTAAAACATATTATTGCTTTCGATAAGATCGATGGGATATTATATTACCCTGATTTTATAGCATCTGCTAAACAAAATCCACAAGTAGAAAAGGTAGAGGCAGTTAAAAGGGAAGTTAAACCTGAAGAATTATTGACCATATTATACACTTCAGGAACAACCGGTACACCAAAAGGCGTAATGATCTCTCATCAGAATTTAGCTAAGAACGTCACCGATTGCCAGAACTTCGCACCATTTGATACCTGGTGGAAAGCGTTGAGTTTTTTGCCACTCAACCACGTTTACGAGCGGATGTTGATCACGCTTTATCTGTATAAAGGTATCTCTGTTTATTTTGCCGAAGGTTATGAGACCATTGGAGATAACTTAAAGGAAGTTCAACCGCAGATATTTGTTTCGGTTCCGCGTTTGATCGAACGTGTTTACGAAAAAATTTCCGCCGCGGGAGAAAAACTGACCGGCTTTAAAAAATTCATGTTCAATTGGAGTATTCAACTCGCTGAACAATATGAAGTGAACGGAGCAAATGGCCAATGGTATGAATTCAAAAGGAAAATAGTTGACAAATTAGTTTATTCGAAATGGCGTGCAGCCGTTGGCGGAAAATTAGTTTGTTTAGCATCAGGAGGCGCTGCGTTGAATCCAAAACTGGAACGTATTTTCTTATGCGCCGGAATTAAAGTGCTGCAAGGTTATGGTTTAACTGAAACTTGTGTTGTGGTAAGCGTTAATCGTTTTGGTGAAGACAATATTAGAATCGGGACTGTTGGTCCGTTATTAGATGGCGTACAAGTTAAGATCGCTGAAGAAGATGGGGAAATTTTGGTCAAGGGAAAAAGTGTAATGATGGGTTATTATAAAAATCCTGAAGCCACTGCAGAAGTATTTGATAAGGAAGGCTGGTTCCACACCGGTGATGTCGGAACGTTCGTTGAAAATAAATTCTTAAAGATCACTGATAGAAAAAAAGAGATCTTTAAAACAAGCGCCGGAAAATACATTGCGCCTTTAGCTATCGAAAATAAATTAAAAGAGTGCAAATATATTGAACAATGCATGGTAGTAGGCGAAAGTCAGAAATTTGCGTCAGCATTAATTGTTCCCAACTTTGTGAACTTTAAAGAGCATTGCAAAACAAATAATATTGAGTGGAAAGATAATTACCACATGAGCCAGCATCCTGATCTTAAAAAAATGATCAATGAACATGTGAAGCAAATGAACAAAACTTTAGCGCCTTACGAACAACTGAAACGCTGCGAGATCTTAACTAAAGAATGGGGAATTGATTCAGGTGAATTAACTCCAAAACTGAGTTTAAAGCGTAAGATCATCAAAGAAAAGAATTACGACGCTATCAAAAAAATATTTGAAGTTGAGGAGAATTAATTATTTTTTGTAACTTTAAATCATGTCGCCTCACAAGAAAATATTCTTGACCGAAGAAGAAAAAACAGCTCTTGCTATGAAAAGAAGCTACACAGAAAGGTTTCGACTGCTTATGAAACTTATTCGTGTAAATAATATGCTTAAAAACGCGAAAATTATTGATCACAATACGTAATCATTATGGATTTACTGGATGATGAAATTTTGAGATTTTGGAAAGCGCTCCATAAATACAATACACTATACATTCTAATTGGTGGATTCGCCACTAACCTTCATGGTTTTAGTAGGGTAACTGCCGATATGGATCTATGGATTAAAGACACTTTACAAAACAGACAAAATTTACGGGCCGCTTTAAAAGAAATTGATCTGGGTGATTTTGAAGAAATTGAAACCACTCAATTTATTCCGGGGTTTACTTCTATTTTATTTAGATCAAACTTTGAGCTTGATATTATGACTTCTATTAAAGGATTTGAACAAGTTAAGTTTGATGACTGTTATGCTATTGCTCCAACCGCTATCATTGAAAATATCCCTTTGAAATTTCTGCACATTAAACACTTGATCGAGGCAAAAAAAGCAGCAGGCAGACCAAAAGATCTGATCGATGCGGAAGAGTTAGAAAAAATTCTAAAGCAAAAGTGATTTTATTTCTTCATGCAAACCTGTAAAGTGTGACTGATTCCAACCTCATCCGTTTCACTTACGATCTTAAATCCGGCTTTATCAATTAACTTATTGAAAACTGCCGAATCGTACATCTGGCTATTTCCGTTGGCGATATTAGTAAAATACAAAGAGGTCATTTGCAAACTGAAAGCTGCTGTTTTAAAACGCTGTCTGTCCCAGAATGTTTCCATGATATAAACTTTCCCATTCGCATCTAACGCTTCATGGCAACGCTCCAAAATACTAACGATCTCTTCTTCGCTGAAACAATCGAGGAATTGGCTCATCCAGATGACATCAGCACCTTTCGGTAGTTTCTGATTCTTATCTAAGATATTTATTTCGTGGTAATCCACCCTATTCCCGAAACCGGCTGCATCAACATTCTGCTTTGCCATGTTCAGTTGCCCCGGCAGATCGAAAATTGTATTCTTTACATCCGGATCGTAGCCAACACATTGCAAGGTGAACTTTCCGGTGTTACCACCAATGTCAAAAATCCGCTTTGGTTTATCCTTGAAAATAAGGGGCATTACCTGCGGAAAAGATCCATCACTGTAAAAATGATCGAAAGCAAACCAGCTTTTTTGAGCTTGTTTGGGTAAATGTGCTAAAGCTTCATAAACCGTTTTCCAGCTTCCGAAAACAGATAAGCCTGTAGATTTTTCTTTAAGAATACTATCTTTTAAAGTGAACATGCCTTCGTAACACACATCCTGCGTAAAATCCATATTCACGCGGGTCATGGCATCGTTCATTAAAAAAAGTCCGGTTTTTGTAATAGTATACTTACCATCATTCCGAAGTAACAATCCAATTCCTAATCCTGCTTCCACCAAAACGCGTACACCATAGTGAGGCAATTTCGTTTTTGATTCTATCTCCTCAAGCGTTAAGCCTTTGGACTTGCTCTCGGCAACCTTCTCTAAAATTCCCAGATCTCGCAGAGCTAACGAAGCTTGAAACACAACAGGAGCAAACGCTATCCATTGTGCCAGATCAATGGCTTCCAGGGCTGATCTTGTATCTTTACTAAAAAAATCCATTCGGTTTAGGTGCAATAAGGGACAAATATAACGGATTAAAACAAAATGTTTTAAAAATAAAGAAATACGTTATAATGCGTATTTTAAAATTGTTTGTAATATTGTACTTTACGCCCCATTATGGTTAAGATCGGAGATAAAAAGATTTCGGCAGACGATTTTTATAAGGTACTGATTAACAATATACAGTTAGACATTGACGAGGATACTTTACGTAAAGTTTACCGCAGTTATTATTTCCTTAAAGAGTTCACCCGCGAAAAATTAATTTATGGTATTAATACCGGCTTCGGCCCTATGGCTCAGTACCGTATTAATCATGATGACCAGATAAAACTTCAGTATAATCTGATCCGCAGCCATTGTTCAGGTGCAGGAAACCCGATTCCTGAAATAGATTGCAAAGCTGTAATGCTTGCGCGTTTAAATACTTTACTACAAGGTTTCGCAGGTATTCATCCGGATGCATTGGTTCTTATTAAAACGCTCATCAATAAAAATATTTCTCCTGTTATTTACGAGCATGGTGGCTTAGGGGCCAGTGGCGATCTGGTTCAATTAGCACATTTAGGACTGACGTGTTTGGGTGAAGGAGACGTTTATTACAAAGGTGGAATAAAACCTACCAAAGAAGTTTTCGAAAAAGAAGGCATCAAGCCAATGGAGATACATATCCGTGAAGGATTAGCGATCATGAACGGAACCTCGGCCATGAGCGGTATTGGTGTATTAAATGTTATTTACGCTGAGAATTTGGTGAATTGGTCAGTTATGGCCTCTTCGGTTATCATGGAGATCGTAAAAAGTTTCGATGACCATTACTCCACTCCACTTAATGAAGTAAAACATCATTACGGACAAAACGCAGTTGCAAAAGCGATCCGGGAAACCTTACATGATAGTAAGCTTATTAAGAAACGTGAAGAACATCACTATGATAAAAAGGTAGAAGTAGATGTTTTGGTGGAGAAGATGCAGGAGTATTATTCCATCCGTTGTGTTCCGCAAATTGCAGGGCCGATTGTTGATACCATTTCTTATGCTAAAGAAGTTCTGATCAATGAAATTAATTCGGCTAACGATAATCCAATCGTAGATTGGGAGCGTAAGAATGTTTACCATGGCGGAAACTTCCATGGCGATTATGTTGCTTTGGAAATGGATAAATTAAAGATTGCCATTACTAAATTATCAATGCTGGCTGAACGACAGTTGAATTTTTTACTGAACGATAAACTCAATAATATTTTACCGCCATTCGTAAATCACGGAACTTTAGGATTGAATTTAGGAATGCAGGGTGTTCAATTCACGGCAACATCAACCACTGCAGAGAATCAAATGTTATCGAACCCGATGTATGTTCACAGCATCCCAAGCAATAACGACAACCAGGATATTGTGAGCATGGGAAGTAATGCAGCATTGATCTGTAAGAAAGTAATTTTAAATAGTTACGAAGTTTTAGCGATAGAGTGGATGACTATCCTGCAAGCGATCGATTATTTAAAGATCGAAGATAAATTATCTTCCAGGTCGAAAGCTGTTTACAAAGATCTGCGGAAAGTATTCCCTTGTTTTGTTGAAGATCATATCAAATACAAAGAAGTGAAAGCAGTAAGGGATCATATTTTTTATAATCATATAGAAGTTTTATAACATGAGCTACGCATTAGTTACCGGAGGGTCAAGAGGAATCGGAAGAGCATGCTGCATCAAGCTTGCCGAAATGGGATTGAATATCATTATTAATTACACCTCTAACGATGAAGAAGCAAAGAAAACCGCTGAAGCTGTTAGAGCAAAAGGCGTTGATGCGGTATTGATGAAATTCGATGTGAGCAATATGGAAGCTGTTGATAAAGCAGTAGGCGGTTGGATCACTGAACAAAAAGATAAACCTATCACAGTATTGGTAAATAATGCCGGCATCAATAAAGATAATTTAATGGTGCTCATGGAACCAAGCGATTGGCACCGCGTAATGGATATTGCTGTTGACGGATTTTATTATGTATCCCGACTTGTTGTAAAAGACATGTTGCACAAGCGCAAAGGCCGTGTTGTGAATGTTGTTTCTCTTTCAGGATTGAAAGGTTTACCGGGACAAACAAATTACTCAGCATCAAAAGGCGCTGTAATTGCTGCGACAAAAGCTTTAGCACAAGAAGTTGGAAAACGCGGTATCACCGTTAATGCAGTAGCACCCGGGTTTATAAAAACAGATATGACAGCAATGTTACCTGAGGCACAATTGAAAGCAATGGTGCCGATGAACCGTTTTGGTGAAGCAGAAGAAGTTGCCAATGTTGTAGGTTTCTTAGCTTCTGATGCCGCTTCGTATGTAACAGCGCAAGTAATATCTGTAAACGGAGGTTTATATAGTTAAGGTTTGTTGAATTTTAGATTTTTAGAATTATTTTTGTTCCTTTAGTATTGAAAAATAACAGCATTTAAAAAATTAAAAGTTTTGGACTTGATTAAATCTAAAAATCATCAACTCTAGAATTCAAAAATTAAAATGAACAGAGTAGTTATAACAGGAATGGGAATTTGGTCTTGCCTCGGGAAAAACCTCGAAGAAGTAAGAGATTCTTTATTCAATGGTAAATCGGGGATCGGATTCGTTCCGGCAAGAAAAGAAATGGGTTACCGTTCTGCATTAAGCGGAATTGTTGAACGCCCGCAATTAAAAGGTATTGTCGACCGCCGTATGCGTATCGGCATGCACGAACCTGCTGAATACGCTTTTATGGCTACTGATCCTGCACTTAAAATGGCAGGCATAGATATGGATTTTTTAGAGAAGAATGAAGTTGGTATTATTTATGGTAACGACAGCGTAGCAAAGGCAACAATGGATGCTATCGATACCATCCGTGCGAAAAGAGATACCATGTTATTAGGTTCGGGTGCAATTTTTCAAACGATGAATTGTACAGTCACAATGAATCTATCAACCATGTATAAATTAAAAGGGATCAATTACACTTTGGCAGGAGCTTGCGCGAGCGGTTCTCACTCCATTGGTATGGCTTATCTTTTAATTAAATGGGGATTGCAAAAACATATTATTTGCGGAGGCGCACAAGAAACGAATGATTATACATTCGGTGCATTCGACGGATTAAGCGCATTTTCGATCCGCGAAAGTGAGCCGACAAAAGCTTCCCGTCCTTTCGATAAAGACCGCGATGGATTAATTCCCAGCGGGGGAGGTGCCACCGTTATATTAGAAAGTTTAGAATCCGCACAAAAACGCGGCGCGAAAATATTAGCTGAAGTGGTTGGTTATGGTTTCTCATCAAATGGCGATCATATCTCTAACTCAAATGTTGATGGCCAGGTACGATCTCTTTCAATGGCCATGAAAGATTCAGGTTTGGCGGCAAAAGACATAGATTATATTAATGCTCACGCTACCTCAACCCCGGGTGGCGATAAAGTAGAAGCACAGGCTTTAAATACCCTTTTCGGGGAAGCCAAAACTCCCGTAAGTTCCACAAAATCAATGACTGGGCACGAATGTTGGATGGCAGGAGCCAGCGAAATAGTATACTCCTTACTGATGATGCAGAACGATTTTATAGCCCCAAATATCAATTTTGAGAACCCGGATGAAGATTCTGCTAAGCTAAATATCATAGCAAAAACCAGGCAACAACCCATAAATACCTTCCTTTCAAATAGTTTTGGCTTCGGAGGCACAAATTCTACCCTAATTATCAAGAAATTTGTATAGATTTGCACCTTATTTGAATTTTTTGACATGACTAAGGAAGTAATTATTGAAAAATGTATGGCATTTTTCACGGAAGAATTTGAGGTAGATGGTTCTAAGATCTCAGGCGACGCCAACCTTCGCGAAACTTTGGATCTTGATAGTTTAGACTATGTTGATCTTGTAGTTGTAATTGAAAGCAATTTCGGATTTAAAGTAAAAGGTGAAGATTTCATCAATATTCACACTTTCGACGATTTTTATAATTACGTTTATACAAAGATCCAGGAAAAAGATAAGACTGTAGCTTAATCGCTGCTCATTTCATACACGTGGAATTTAAAATCAGGCGCACGTGAAAAATCAATCTTCCCAATGGGACGGACAATCAAAAGCGAAGATCTTAGGCTATAAGATCTTTGTTTTTTTTCTGAATACCTTCGGCCTCTCACCTACTTATTTTTTTCTCCGCATTGTTTCTACCTGGTATTTCTTCTTCAGTAAACCAAACAAACATATCCGCGATTATCTGAAGACCGCTCACGGTTATTCGAAATGGAAAGCGTTCTGGGCTGTTTACAAGAACAATTACATTTTCGGACAAACCATTTTAGATAAAGTAGCTACTATGGCGGGCGTGAAAACAAAATTCAACATCATTCACGAAAACGGGCATGTACTTGATAAAATTGCCGAATTAGGAAAAGGTGGAATTTTAATTAGTGCCCATACGGGTAACTGGGAGATCGCAGGGCAAGGCTTAAATCGGCTTGGCGTAGGATTCAATATCCTGATGTACGAGAATGAAAAGGCTAATATTAAAGAGTATATGAATGACGTGATGAAAAAAAAGAAGATCAACATCATCGCTATCAATGAAGAAACAAAGAGCCACATCATCGAATTACATAAAGCATTTTCAAATAATGAATTATTGGTCATGCATGGAGACCGTTACCGCGAAGGAACTAAAACTTTAACAGCTAACTTCTTCGGAAAAGCTGCTAAATTCCCTGCCGGTCCGTTTATTATGGCTGCAAAATTCGGGGTGCCCTTATGTATTGTTTTCGCCAATAAAACAGATTCGATCACTTATAATTTCTATTCTACAGAACCTATACAGGTGTCGCGCGCCCGAACTGAAAAAGAAGTGGAAGAAGCCTGTAAATTCATGCTCGACCGTTATGTTAAAGAGCTGGAAACCCGAGTGAAACAATTCCCTCACCAGTGGTTCAATTACTATAATTTCTGGGCTTAAGATTTCTGCCTTTTTACTTGGAAGTATACCCGAATTTTTACATATTTGGGACTCTATACTGTAAAATTTATAACCCATATAATAACTTAAACTATTATAAATTGAAGCCAACAGACATTAAAGACCCCGAGTATTTTCACAAAGTAGTTGACTGCCAATATGCATGTCCTGCCCACACACCGGTTCCTGAATATATCAGGTTGATCGCTGCCGGAAAATACACCGAAGCTTACATGATAAATTGGGATTCGAATGTTTTCCCCGGAGTTCTTGGCCGTACTTGTGACCGCCCTTGCGAACCGGCTTGCCGTCGCGGACGTGTAGACGAAGAGCCTGTTGCAATTTGTCGTTTGAAGCGCGTTGCTGCAGATAATAAAGATGATGTAAAAAAATTCATGCCCCAGGGGCCTTTTACTCCGAATGGAAAAAAAGTGGCGCTTGTTGGTGCAGGCCCTGCTTCATTAACTGTTGCGCGTGATCTTGCTCCATTAGGTTACGAATTACATTTATATGATGAACAGAAAAAAGGCGGCGGATTCATGCGCAGCCAGATCCCATCGTTCCGTTTACCGGAAACTGTTTTAGATGAAGAAGTAAATTATATTTTGGATCTTGGAATTCACACTCACTTCAATCAATACGTAAGCAGTTTAAAAGAATTATTAAGCAAAGATTACGATGCAGTGTTCGTTGGATCTGGGGCGCCTAAAGGCCGTGACTTAGATATTCCGGGACGAAAAGAAGCATCAGCAAATTTCCACATCGGAATTAATTGGTTAGCCAATGTTGCGTTCGAGCACACTAACAAGATCGGAAAGAATGTAATTGTACTTGGTGGCGGTAACACTGCAATGGATTGTTGCCGTACGGCTCGTCGTTTAGGCGGACAAAATGTAAAAGTTATCGTTCGTTCTCCTTTCGCTGAAATGAAAGCTTCGCCTTGGGAAAAAGAAGACGCGATGCATGAAGATATTCCTATCATAGATAATCATGTTCCTAAATCTTTCGTGATTGAAGAAGGAAAATTAAAAGGTATGATGTTCGAAAAAGTGCATGCAGTTTATGATGATGCAGGAAAAAGAAAATTAGTTCCAACCGGAGAAGCAGAAGTATTTTATCCTGCTGATGATGTTCTTTGTGCGATCGGACAGGAAAACAGTTTTCCATGGATCGAACGCGACTTAGGAATTGAATTTGATAAATGGGAATTACCAACTGTTGACCTGGTTACTCATGCTTCAACAAACCCAAAAGTATTTTTTGGTGGTGATGCTGCATGGGGACCAAAGAATGTAATTACTGCAGTAGCTCACGGACACCAGGCTGCTGTGTCAATAAATAATTTCTGTCAGGGTATTGATCTGAACAAGCGATTGGATCCGATGGTAAACTTAGTTAGCGCTAAGATGGGCATCCATGAGTGGAGTTATGATAGCGAAGTTGTTTCTGATGACCGTTATGTAGTTCCTCAAGCAGATAAAAAATTAACGCTTTCAAACAGAAAGAAAGAAGTTGAATTAGGTTTCAACCGTTTAACAGGTTTCAAAGAAGCAGAGCGTTGTTTGAATTGTGATGTTCAAACTGTTTTCACTGAAAGCAAATGTATAGAGTGTGATGCCTGTATGGATGTTTGCCCTACTGCTTGTATCACTTTCACTGAGAATGCTGAAGAAGAAAGCGACTTGCGCAACATGCTAAAAATGCCTGCTAAAAATAAAACTCAGGATATTTATGTTTCTGATACACTTCCGACAAAACGCGTAATGGTAAAAGACGAGAATGTTTGTTTGCATTGCGGTTTATGTGCAGAGCGTTGTCCTACTTCAGCCTGGGATATGCAAAAATTCTTCTATAACGTAACTAAAACACATACAGGATGCCACAAAAATTAAAGAAAAAGCCGGTGAAGAAGGCGGCAAAGAAACCTGCGAAAAAAGTTGCAAAAAAAGCAGCGAGAAAAGTGACTAAAAAGATCGCGAAGAAAGCCCCTGTAAAAGTGGTAAAAAAAGCGCCCCTTAAAGTGGTTAAGAAAGCCGTTGAAAGCAAAGTGAACAATTTTGTGATCCGTTTCGCTAACGTTAACGGAACAGGTTCTGCGAGCGCGAACTTTCTATTTACGAAATCTATTTTCAGGATGGGAATTCCTGTTACACCAAAAAACATTTTCCCTTCTAATATTCAGGGGTTACCAACCTGGTATGAAGTTCGTGTAAGCGAAAAAGGTTATTTAGGGCGCCGTGAAGGAATTGACATGATGGTGGCTGTTAATCCGCAAAGTATGTTGAAGGATGTTATGTCTGTAAGACCTGGCGGCTATTTTTTATACGACAGCTCTAAACCTTTACATTCACAATTTCTTCGCGACGATATCAATTATATTGGCATTCCTTTAATGGAAATGTGCAATGCGGCTTATACCGATGCGCGTCAACGTCAGTTATTCAAGAACATTGTTTACGTTGGCGCCTTGATCGCTTTATTCGACATTGAGTTCTCAGTTGTTGAAGGTTTATTAGCGGAACAATTCAAAGGAAAAGAAAAATTAATTCCATCGAACGTAAAAGCTTTAACGTTAGGAATGGATTATGTAAAAGCAAATTTCAAATATCCATTAGACATTCGCGTTGAACGTCGTGATTTAGTTAAAGACTGGATCATGATGGAAGGTAATGCAGCATGCGGCTTAGGTGCTGTTTATGCAGGTGCAACTTTCGCAGCTTGGTATCCGATCACTCCATCAACCTCAGTAGTTGAAGGTTTTGCAGATTTCGCTTCTGAATACCGCGTTGACAAAGCAACTGGTAAAAAGAATGTAGCGATCGTGCAAGCAGAAGATGAATTAGCAGCAATAGGAATGGTGATCGGTGCAAACTGGAATGGTGCTCGTTCTTTCACCGCAACTTCCGGACCTGGTTTGTCTTTAATGAATGAATTTTTAGGTTTAGCATACTTCGCCGAAATTCCTGCAGTGTTAGTAGATGTACAACGCACAGGTCCATCAACCGGTATGCCAACCCGTACACAACAATCCGATGTTTTAGAAGCTGCTTATGCTTCTCATGGTGATACTAAACAAGTTCTTTTATTCCCATCAACTCCGAAAGAGTGTTTTGAATTAACTGCTGATTCATTTGACTTAGCAGAAAGTTTACAAACACCTGTTATCGTTATGACAGATCTTGATCTTGGAATGAATGATCACATGACGCCTCCGTTGGTTTGGGATGATAAACGTCAATACAAGCGCGGAAAAGTTTTAGATGCTGCTGCGTTAGAGAAGATCGAAAAGTTCGGGCGCTATTTAGATGTAGATAAAGACGGTATCACTTACAGAACAATTCCGGGAACACATCCATCGAAAGGATCTTTCTTTACTCGCGGAACTTCTCGTGATGAATTTGCGGTTTACACAGAGGACAGCGATGCATATCAACGCAACATGGACCGTTTAACACGTAAGTGGAATACTGCGAAGAAAATGGTTCCTGCTCCTCAGTTATACCAGAAATCAAACAGATCTTCAGATGGCATCTTGTTCTTCGGAACATCTCAATACGCAGCTGAAGAAGCAATGGATATCTTGAACAGGCAAGGAAAACCGGTTGATGCGATCCGTATCAAATCGTTCCCTTTCAATAAAACTGTTGAAGATTTTATTGCATCACACAAACGTGTTTTCGTGATCGAACAAAACCGTGATGCACAAATGAAAACTTTATTAATGGTTGAGTTACAGGTTAACCCTGCCAAATTAATTTCAGTTTTAAATTATAACGGATTACCTATTACAGCTGATAATATCCTGAACCAAATGGCGCAGAATACATCAGGTTCACCAAAATTAAAAAAGGCTTAAGATATGAGTTACGTACGCCCCAAATTCCGTCATCCAGAATTACCTAAGAATAAATTAGGATACACTATCGATTATTATGAAGGCACCCTTTCAACATTGTGCGCCGGCTGCGGTCACGATTCGATCAGTGCGGCTATCATCCAAGGATGTTATGAGATGAACATCGAACCGCACCGTTTAGCAAAACTATCGGGTATCGGTTGTTCTTCGAAAACACCTGCCTACTTTTTAAGTAACTCACACGGATTTAATTCAGTGCACGGCCGTATGCCCTCTGTTGCCACAGGAGCTAATATGGCGAACCGCGACTTAATTTATTTCGGTGTTTCAGGAGATGGTGATACTGCTTCCATTGGTATGGGACAATTTGTTCACGCTATCCGTCGTAACTTAAACATGGTTTACATTGTGATGAACAATGGTTGCTATGGTTTAACGAAAGGACAAGATTCAGCAACAGCTGATGCGGGTTCAAAAAATAAAACCGGCCAAGTTAATTTATTTGAATCCATTGACCTGGCAAGTTTAGCAATTGAATTAGGGGCAACTTATGTAGCACAAAGTTTTTCAGGAGATAAAGCGCAGTTAGTTCCATTGATCAAAGCGGCAATGAAACATCCCGGCTTTGCTTTCATTAACGTAATTTCCCCTTGTGTAACTTTCAATAACAACGTTGGTTCAACAAAATCTTACGATCACGTTCGTCAGCACGTTGAAGCAACTGCAACAATGGATTTCGTTCCCGAAATGCAGGAGATCACTACAAGTTACGGGGAAGGTTCAACTAAGCAGGTAAAAATGCACGATGGTTCATACATCTCATTGCATAAATTATCAGAAGATTGGGATCCGTTAGACAGGCAATCGGCAATGAACGCCGTATTGAATGCAAAAGCGAAGAACGAAATTTTGACAGGTTTACTTTATGTAGATCCTCAAACTGAAGACTTGCATCACTTATTACAAACTTCTGATAAACCACTGAATACATTGACAAAAGAAGAATTGTGTCCGGGTTCAGAAGCATTAAAAGATATTAACGCAGGATTAAGATAATTAATTGTTTCACTTAAAACAGATCACATCATGAAAGTTGGAATTCCATCGGAAATAGCACCGGGCGAACTAAGAGTTGCGGCAACTCCGAAAACCGTAAAACGCTTGCAAAAACAAGGGTTTGAAGTTCAGATCCAAAAAGGCGCCGGAACAAAAGCGAATTTTTCAGATAAAGAATTTGAAGAAGCAGGAGCGAAAATTGTAAATTCCGCTAAAGATATTTACTCAACTTCTGACATTGTTCTTAAAGTAAAAGAACCAACTATGGAAGAAGTTGGAATGATGAGAGAAGGTTTAGTGTTGTTAAGCTATTTATGGCCCGCACAAAATCCCGATCTTCTTAAAAAACTAGCCGAACAAAAAGTGAATGCTGTTGCGATGGATGCGATCCCTCGTATTTCCCGTGCACAAAAAATGGACGTACTTTCATCAATGGCAAACATTGCCGGTTACCGCGCGGTAATTGAAGGTTCATTCCATTTCGGAAGATTTTTGAACGGACAGATCACTGCTGCAGGGAAAGTTGAACCTGCAAAAGTATTAGTGATCGGTGCCGGTGTTGCAGGTTTAGCTGCGATCGGTGCTGCAAATTCATTAGGGGCAATCGTTCGCGCATTTGATACCCGTAAAGAAGTTGCTGAGCAAATTGAATCCATGGGCGCGCAATTCTTAACCGTAGAAATTAATGAGGACGGCGCAACTGCTTCAGGTTACTCGAAAGAAATGAGTAAAGAGTTCATCGAGGCCGAGATGAAATTATTCTTAGAACAAGCAAAGGAAGTTGATATCGTAATTACAACTGCGCAAATCCCGGGTAAACCTGCTCCGAAATTGTGGTTAGATTATCACGTTGCAGCGATGAAACCGGGTTCAGTGATTATTGACTTAGCTGCTTCAACAGGCGGTAACTGTCCGTTGACAAAGAACGGAGAAGTTTACACAACTGAGAACGGCGTAACGCTTGTTGGAAAATTAAATCAGTTACCAAATCAGGCTTCACAACTTTACGGAAATAACTTATGTCACTTATTAGATGACATGGGTAAAGCTGAAAAGTTCAGGATCGATATGGAAGATGCTGTTGTATCGCGTGCAATGGTAACTTATAACGGCAAGATCAACTGGCCACCTGCACCGCTTCAAGTTAGCCCTACGGCAGGAGGCCCTAAAAAAGTTATTCCGCCTACTGCAGAAGAAACAAAAGCCTCTGATGAAGCAATTGCAAAGAAAAAAGCAGTATCAACAGTTATCAGCATGACAGTTATTGGCGCATTGTTATTATTAGTTGGTGCATTCGCACCTTCTGAATTCATTCAGCACTTCACTGTATTCGTGTTAGCTATTTTTGTAGGATGGCAAGTAATTACCAATGTATCTCACTCTTTACATACTCCGTTAATGGCTGTCACAAACGCGATCAGTGGGATCATTGTTACAGGAGGTTTATTACAAACCAAAAGTGACATGAGTAATATCATGACCATCCTCGCTTCCATAGCGATTTTGGTAGCCAGTATTAATATTGTGGGCGGGTTTGTAGTTACACACCGCATGTTGAAAATGTTTAAAAAATAACCCTTCGACAAGCTCAGGGTCCAAAGGTCTTAAAAGTAAAAAATTTAAATTATGATGTTTATAGCAAAAGAAATACAAACAGCCGCATACTTATTCGCAAGTATCCTGTTCATTTTAAGTCTGAGTGGATTATCTTCTCAGGAATCTGCAAAACGTGGTGTGTTCTACGGAATTGTTGGTATGATCGTAGCGATCATCGCAACAGTTTTGGGACAAGGTGTAGAAGGCCATGTATATATTATGGCTGCAATTGCCATTGCATCAGTTATTGGAATTTTAGTGGCAAGAAAAGTGGAGATGACAGCCATGCCGCAATTAGTTGCCATACTTCACAGTTTTGTGGGTTTAGCAGCAGTATTAGTTGGTATTGGTTCTTATCTTGATCCTGCTACACAACTTTTAACAGGCGCCGAGCATACAATTCACTTAGTTGAAGTATTTGTCGGGATCTTTATCGGCGCAATTACTTTTACAGGTTCGATAATTGCCTGGGGAAAATTAGATGGAAAAGTTCCTTCTAAACCATGGAGTTTTGCAGGACTTCAGATGATGAATTTAATATTACTTCTGGCATGTGTTGTTTGTGGCGTTTTATTCTGTAAGGCAGAAGGCACAGACGGAATGCTTTATCTGAACATCATGATGGCAATTGCTTCTTTTATCGGAGTTGTATTAGTAATGGCAATTGGTGGTGGGGATATGCCTGTGGTTGTATCAATGCTAAACTCTTATTCAGGTTGGGCAGCAGCAGCAGCAGGTTTTATGTTAGGAAACGACTTATTGATCGTTACCGGTGCGTTGGTAGGAAGCTCGGGTGCTATTCTTTCAATGCACATGTGTGAAGCGATGAACCGTTCTTTCTTCTCTGTAATATTTGCAAGCGCAAGTTTAGGAACCAGGACAGGTGAGAAAAAAGCAATGGAAGGTGAAGTAACAGCATTGAATCATGAAGAGGTTGCTAATTTATTGAAAGAAGCAAAATCAGTTGTTATTGTTCCGGGTTATGGAATGGCAGTTGCAAAAGCGCAATATCCAATTTATGATATGGTTCAAACTTTACGTAAATCAGGAAAAAATGTTCGCTTTGCAATTCATCCGGTTGCAGGCCGTTTACCGGGACATATGAATGTATTGTTAGCAGAAGCAAATGTACCTTATGATATCGTATTAGAGATGGATGAGATCAACGAAGATATGCCTGATACCGATGTAGTAATGGTGATCGGCGCAAATGACGTTGTAAACCCAAGCGCACAGGATGATCCGGGATGTTCAATTTATGGTATGCCTGTTATTGAAGCATGGAAAGCTGAAAAAGTTATTATCATGAAGCGTTCTATGTCTGCAGGTTATTCAGGCGAGGACAATCCTTTATTCTACAAACCAAATTCAGAAATGCTTTATGGTGATGCAAAAGCCAGCGTAGAGAAAATGCTGACTTTTTTAAAGAACTAATTTAAAATAAAACAATTGTGTACCCTTCCGCCCCAGGCGGAGGGGTTTTTTCTTTAATGAGTGATTCTTTAAAAAAATATATTTTGATCGGCATTGGCTCCATTGCTTTAGCGATCTATGTTTTTATTGAAGCACAGGGACGGGGTGATCTTTTTATTTTCTTATCGGCCTCTACCGATCTTTTTGAAAAGGAAAATATATTTAAGAATACATATCTCGACGGTTACCACTATTTCTATTCTGTATTCTTCGCTATCTTATTAAAACCATTCACTTATTTGCCAATGTGGGCTTGCAATGCTTTGTGGCTATGCGCCAATCTCTTTTTTGTCTTCCGCATCTTCACCTTAATAAAAAACCTCCTGCCGCTTCACGATTTTACAAAGAATGAATTAATGGCTTTACGGATCGGCGGATTCTTATTCTCACTCCGTTTTATTCATGAGAATTTGCATTGCATGCAGGTAACAATTTTGATCTTGTATTTAAGTTTGCAGGGTATACAATTGGTCTTTTCTAACAAACCACGTCCGTTTTGGGGCGCATCATTAATTGCTTTGGGAATTAACATAAAATTACTCCCGCTCGTTTTGATCCCTTATCTTTTTTACCGCGAGTTCTTCAAAGCAGGTATTTACATTATCATCATTTGTGTTGGTTTGCTTTATTTACCCGCTTTACTGATCGGGTGGGAACACAATCAATTACTTATATCAACATGGGCCGGACTTGTTAATCCTTTAAATTCAAATCACGTGTTAGATGCTGAAGAAAGAAGCTTTCATGGTCTCTCTACATTATTTTCAGTATTGTTCGTTGAAAATCCGGGTGATACACATGCTATGCTCATCAAGCGTAACATCACAAACATTTCTTTAGATCAACTTAAATTATATCTCAATATTGCGCGAGGCGTCTTGATCTTATTTACTTTATATTTTTTACGAACTCTTCCTTTTAAAGACCCGATCAGCTTGAAACATAGATTCTGGGAAATGAGTTATATTTTAATGCTGATCCCTTTGATCTTTCCTCATCAACAACATTACGCTTTCCTTTTCATTTGCCCGGCCTTTATTTTTTGTCTTTACTACTTTATCCAAAACAGAAAAACACTTTCAAAAGGAAAATTTTATTTCATGTCAATCTCGGGCATTTTAATTTACCTATTATGTAACCTGAAATTAATCTTAGGGAATTATAATGAGTATTATGAGCATTTTAAGATCCTCACCTATGGCGCTTTACTTTTAATTGTATTGTTGTCGCTGTGTATTCCTAAAGAAGTAAGATCTACTTCAACAAATTAACATGACCGTAATGCACTTCTTCACGTTTGCTTACCACATTCTTAAAGGTGATCATCCAAACATACACATCGGTCTGACAAGGTTTTCCTCCTCTGCTTCCATCCCATCCAACTAAAATATCTTTTGTCCTGAAAATGCATTCACCCCAATGGTCATAGATCTCAAATAAATAGTGTTCTACTCCCATGACCGAAGGAATGAAAATATCATTCTTTCCATCCTTATTTCCAGGTGTAAAACTATTCGGGATCCAAAATGCATATTCTGGTTTGATGAGCACAATATTAGCCGCAGTATCCTTACAGCCGAATTGATTCTCCACGATTTGCAATACTGTATATTCTCCTACTGTTTGATAAGAGTACATTGTATTCGGATATGAACTTGTACCACCATCGCCAAAATAATAGGTCATATTAGTTGCGCCTGTACTATTATCAAGAAAATTAATATCCGGATCATAGATCGTTGTCTCGTTTGGAGTCAAAGAAAAACCTGCGACCGGTGTAGGGTTAACAGTTATCATCCCGGGAACTACAAATACACTTGTATCCACACATCCCGCTGTTGCTTTTATAGTAAGTGTCACATTATAAACACCTGCAGGAGAAAATATATGTGTAGGGCTAACGGCCGTTGAGCTACCCCCATCACTGAATTGCCACAAATAACTTGGTACGCCGCCTGCTGTACTATTATTTGTAAATGTTACAATTGCAGGATCACATAACGTAACTGAATCTGCGACGAAATCTGCATCAGGTGTTGGATAAACTTCGACTGAATCAGTTAAAGTTTTCTTGCACATTTTCTGTTGCATAATGACCGAGACGGGAAAAACACCGGCTGCACTGTATACAATTCCTGTCGGACTTAATAATGTTGAAGTAACAGGTAATGCAGAAGCTCCAAAATTCCAGTTAAAAGAAGTATACGTTGGGGCATATGCACCGCCTACAGTAAAACTAAAACTATTATTGGTAATACATTGCGACGCTGGTGGGGTAAAGGTTGGCTTAAAGTCAGGATACACATAAAATGTTTTCTTAATTGTATCAGAACAAGGGTTACCGGGATTCGCGATCAATGTGATAACATACGCACCTGTATCAGGGTAGGTATAACTTGTATTTGTTGCATTAGAAGTATCACCTAAGGTCGTCAGATCTCCAAAATTCCAGCTAAAAGTAGAGCCGTTGATACTGTTATTATTAAAGTGCAAAGTATATCCGGTACAAAACTGATTCACAAGTCCACCTCCCGCTATCACTATAGGTGTTGATTGATCGTTGAACTGCGCCAGCATCGCTATATTACAAGTCACCACATTGAATTGAAAATCCCTGTAATGCGTTGCGATCAAAGTTGAACCTCTCCACTCTTCTACACAAACACCAACAACCCATTGTCCGTCAATATCAGGCGTGCCCGTTAAAGAACCGGTGGTTGGATGTACCCCTATTGCCGGATTGGTCGACATCGGATATGTTCCTGAATATGGAGATACGAATTGAATAGGACTATAAGGTGGCGGCACGACAGGACATGGCCCCGGGCTCGGAGGAGAACATCCATCATATGGAGCGCATAAAGAATATTTTAAAACATCTCCGTCAGGATCAGTGGCTGAATGATCGATCTTTATCGGAACTCCGTTGCATAAATAGATGGGCGGAAATTTAGTGAACCGTGGGCTGGAATTTACAGCAACAACTTCGGGTCCCGGTATATGTTCCCAATACGTTACGCCTGTTGCCTGAGGAGCTACTATATTTAGTATGGTTACGTTTCTGCAACAATTTTGAAAGACCACATAGTAACCGCCAGTCTTGGGTACAAGATTTATTGTTCCTTGATAAAATCCTTCTTCCACGCACTCACTGCCTGGTGGAGTAATACACGGATTATTAATAGTTGGAGCGATATTAGTTAATGAAATAATAGGAAGCTGCATGGTATCAACAAGAACTCCATTGACATCAAAAATATTTATGGTCGCAACATTAGGTAATGTGGCCTGTACGTTACAATCCCTGAAAACTTTTAAAGTGATCTTATAATTATTCCCTCCAAGATTATCATAATAGATCTCGCCGCCTACTATGTGTGTAGCTTTTAACTGAGTGCAGAAAAGCAAGCTCAAAATCACTATGAAATATTTGGTAACTAGTTTCAATCCAAATCTTTACTTTAAAGTTAGCAAAAATACAGACACCAGATTATCCGTCCAATAAATGGGGGATTTTAACCCATAAGTGGCTCATTTTCTATGACTATACATAAGCGATTCCCATCCATAAGCCATTAAACTAAGGTATTCTGAGCTGTATTAAGTAACTTTATAATGTGAGTGAAAACAATAATACGAAAAGAACAATTCTCTTTTTTGATGGCAATTGCGGACTTTGTAACCGCAGCGTGAAGTTTGTTTTGAGAAAAGAAAAAAATTCTGATCTTATTTTTTCACCGCTCCAATCTGAATTCGCAAAAAGAACTTTAGCGCCATTTAACTTAGATGGTAAAACCGATAGCATGGTATTATTGGAACACGGAAAAGTTTATTTGAGATCATCAGCTGCTTTGCGTGTCACAAAATATTTAAAAGGTTTATGGCCAGGCATGCTTGCCTTCCTAATTGTTCCGCCATTTATAAGGAATTTTATCTATGATTACATCGCTAAGAACCGCATCACATGGTTTGGTTCGGCAGATTATTGTGAGATGATGACGCCTGAGTTGAAAAAACGTTTCTTAGAATAAATTTCCGGCATCAGGGCTAAAGCCCATTTTTGCTTTTCGATACCTATTAACCCCAGACTTAAGTCTGGGGTTAATTGCGAGTTGACAAGATTGGACTTTAGCCCTGAAAGAAAAAGATCACTCCCTCATTTTGAGGATCTGCTCTTCCATTAATTTTATTCCTTCAGTAAAACTATGAGGGTTGTATCCTAAAACTTTCCTGGCTTTATCAATTATAAATCCGGTTTTAGGCGGACGTACAGCAGGTTGTTTTATATCTGCAGATTTGGATGGTTTAATTAATGACTTATCTAATTTATAATAATCAGCTACTACATAAGCCAGATCGATAATGCTGTAAAAATCTTTTCCGGAAATATTGAAAATTCCTTCTGCCCCTTTTTCTGCAATTAAAATACAGCCGTCAGCTAAATCTTCAGCTAATGTTGGTGTCCTGAACTGATCATCTACAACATTAATGTTTTTTCCTTGCTCCAGGTTTTGTTTCACCCACAACACAATGTTGCTACGGCTCATATTATCTACAATTCCATAAACTAAAACTGTTCTTGCAATTGCCCACTTTAACTTACTGGCCATTACGATCCTCTCAGCTTCTAATTTTGTTTCTGCGTAATAACTAAGCGGATTTGGTTTTTCTTCCTCCGTTAACGGACCATGTGTTCCATCGAAAATAAAATCGGTACTTAAATGTATAAAATGCGGGTTATATAAATTGCTTTTTAAATTCTCTAATACTTTCACCTGGTGTTCTACTGCAGTAGCATTCATCAACCAAGCCTCCTCCTTTTGTGTCTCGCAGGCATCTACGTTGGTCATTGCCGCTGTGTTGATCACAACATCCGGCTTATGCTTTTCAAAAACAGTTCTTACATTTTCGTAATCCGTAATGTCTAATGACTCATAAACATACCCTTGTTTATCTACTAAACGATTTTCACCACGCGCTGTAGCAATTAATGCAACATTTTTATTGCCCTTTAATTTGTAAACGAGTTTTTGTCCTAACAGACCGTTGGAACCTGTGATTAGAATTTTCATACTTACGCTGCTAAAATCTCTTTCAGTTTTCTTATTTGATCAGGTGTGCCTAACACAAATATTTTTGATTGGGGAATTATTTTGGTATCAGCATTCGGGTTCACAATGTATTCACCGCTGGCCGTTTTGAATCCGATAATATTGGCGCCCGATTTATTCCTGATCTCAAGATCCTTCAATGTTTTATGCCGCAGGCCTTCTGATAATGTATCAAAATTTATTTCTTCGAGGTTAATATTATCTCCGCCTTCAGCGGTAATAAAATCAATGAACTCCATTACATCCGGTTTCATCACTAAAGAAGCCATGTGCGCACCACCTACTCTATCCGGCATTATCACATTAGTAGCGCCGGCAATTTTCAATTTAGTGTCAGAATTGTCATCGCTCGCACGTGAAATAATTGTCAGATTCGGGTTCAAATGTTTTGCGGTAAGCACAATGAAAAGGTTGTCAGCGTCAACAGGTAATGTTGTGATCAGTGCTTTCGCTCTTAAAATACCTGCTTTAATTAATGTTTCATCTTTTGTAGAGTCACCATTCAAAACCAGTTCACTAAATTTATGATTAATTGCCTCCGTAACCGCTAAATTAGTCTCAACCACCACGAAACGGCGGTCATGTTTTTTTAATACATGCGCTGCCTGGCGTCCGTTTCGTCCATAACCGCAAATGATCACATGGTCATTCAATTTATCTATTGCTGCACTCAATTTTTTATTTTTATAAAATTGGTTAAACTCGCCGTCAATTACAAAACGGGTGATAGCTGAAACCGCATAAGCAAATGTACCAAAACTTGTGATGATTAAAAATACGGTAAAGATCTTTCCGCCTGAAGATAATGGTTCAACTTCACCATAGCCCACCGTTGCAATGGTGATGATGGTCATGTAAAAAGCATCAAAAAGTGTATAGTCATCAATTACTATATATCCGATGGTACCAATGGTCACTAATAAAAAGAGAATACCTACCGGAACAGCAAACCTGTAATAATCTCTGATGAATTGACCCATTATTTTGTTATTTCTTCTTAAATCCCCGGCGAAAGCTGAAATTCTATCATCTAAAATATGCTTTTTAATCCAATTCTGCTAAATTCTAAACCAAAATAGACTTATCTTTGTTTCCCAATGAAAACCCGTACCCTCAAGAAGAATAAAGTAAATGTTGTGACCCTCGGCTGCAGTAAGAATATTGTGGACAGCGAAGTTCTGATGGGACAACTGAAAGCGAACAACTTTAATGTTGAACATGAGAGTTCCGATGATGATCACAACATTGTTATCATTAACACCTGCGGATTTGTTGAGAATGCTAAACAAGAAAGTATTGATACTATCTTACGTTATGCTGATGTAAAGAAAAAAGGCGGTATCGAAAAATTATACGTTACCGGCTGCTTAAGCGAACGCTATAAATCAGATCTTGAAAAAGAAATTCCTGATGTGGATGCTTATTTTGGAACGCGGGAACTTCCTAAAATTTTAAAGACATTAAAAGCAGATTACAAACACGAATTGGTTGGTGAACGCTTGCTGACCACTCCATTACATTACGCTTATTTTAAAATTAGCGAAGGCTGCGATCGTCCCTGCAGTTTTTGCGCCATTCCTTTAATGCGCGGTGGACACGTTTCTGTTCCGAAAGGAGAATTAGTGCTCCGCGCAAAAAATTTAGCGGCAAAAGGGACAAAAGAATTATTGTTGATCGCGCAGGATCTTACTTATTACGGCCTGGATATTTATAAAAAACGTGAGTTAGCTGATCTCGTTGACAGGTTAAGTAATGTTGAAGGCATTGACTGGATCCGTCTACATTATGCTTTTCCAAGCGGTTTCCCAATGGAAGTTCTGGATGTGATGAATAAAAAAGCGAACGTATGTAATTATTTAGATATGCCTTTGCAGCACATCACAGATAACATGCTAAAGAGTATGAAGCGCGGAACCACTAAACAGAAAACTATTGATCTCGTAAATCAAATACGTGACAAAGTTCCGGGGATTGCGATCCGTACAACTTTAATCGCAGGTTATCCCGGGGAAACACAAAAAGATCACGAAGAAATGTTACGTTGGGTAGAAGACACAAAATTCGATCGTTTAGGAATTTTCACATACTCACACGAAGAGAATACCGGCGCCTTCACATTGAAAGATGATGTAAGTGAAAAAGTAAAGAAACAAAGAGCCGATGCTGTAATGGCCGTTCAACAGGAAATTTCTTTTAATCTCAATCAGCAAAAGATCGGCAAAACATTTAAAGTTCTATTCGACAGGAAAGAAAACGAATTCTTCGTTGGCCGTACTGAGTTTGATAGTCCTGATGTAGATAATGAAGTTCTCGTAAAGGCAACACAAGATACTTATGTTCGTATAGGCGATTTTGCTAATGTAAAAATCAATGATGCCAGCGATTTCGACCTTTACGGCGAATTAGTTTAGTGGAACAACTCTTAAAGATATTAGTGATCATTCACATTGCTGCAGGAACGGGCGCCTTGATATTTGGAGCTATTGCCTTTGTCTTCCGGAAAAATACTCCTAAACATAAACGGATCGGGATGATCTATTTTTGGTGCATGAGCATTGTGTTTGTTACAGCTATGATCGTTTCAATTGCAAAAAGTTTATTGTTCCTGTTCCTTATAGGCATTTTCAGTTATTACAGTACAATTATCGCTTATCGTTCATTACGCTTAAAGAATTTACATAATGGACAAAAGCCGTTTAAAACAGATTGGTTCATTGAGATCTTAGCCGGCGTTACTTTTTCGGGCATGGTTGCGCTCGGCGCTATAATCATTATAAAAAATGGAAATGTCGGAGGACTGGTTCCCCTGGTATTCGGGCTTTTTGGATTATTGAGTGTGAGAACGAATTTGAAATTATTCATTAATGGCCCGAAAGAAACACTTTACTGGTACAAAAAACATATCGGACATATGATGGGAAGTTATATCGGGGCTTTTACCGCTTTCCTTGTTAACCAAACACCGCATATTCCGATTCACCCAACATTGCTTTGGTTTCTGCCGACGCTGATCATAATGCCGGTGATGGTAATGGAAATGAAAAAAGTGAAATCGAAACCTATCGGAGCTTAATTATTGCTTAGCGTGCTCTTCAGGTCGTAATGGCCGTGTTTAATATTGTAACGGATGCAATCCCAGTAGCTTTTCGAATAATCAACAAAAATTTCTTCTCCGGCTTTAATATCACGATTAGCAACAATATAACACTTGTCTCCAAACACATCATAATAAGCGTTATTCTTTAAACCTTTACTACGACTTATACCATGCGCATCATTTGCATAGCGAGCTTTGTATTGGGGTGTCGAGTAAGCATCGATACACTTTTTACGGCTAACGAAAAACAAATAACCGTCCTTGTTCTCATCAACGCGTTTTGTATATTCTTTCCAATCGATGATCTCGCCTTTGTATTCGATGATCTTTTCTCCTTTTTTAATTGCTTTCGTGGTGAACAAGCCTTTGCCCGCTTTTGGAAGTTTTGATTTTTTTACAAGTAGTGCCATAATTTAGTACCGAGTTCGGAAGGCAAAAATACTAAATTTTTAGAGGCGTGTTTTACATTTTTCCATGAAGTTTATGCAAATAACAGTGTTGAAAAGTACTATTGGAAAAAGCCCCTTATCTTATCAGGAACTTCAAAGTAATAATCCCTGTCCCCTTTTAAATAAAGCACTTTGTCCGCATTCCTGAACAAAACATCCAGATCGTGCGAAGAAACAATTACAGTTTTTTGCTGTTCCTTCACTAATTGTTTTAAAAGTTGGAATAATTGTAAACGCGATTCAAAATCAAGGAATGCTGTAGGCTCATCCATTAAAATTACCGGCGTTTGTTGCGCTAATGACTTTGCGATCAGAGCTTTCTGTTTTTGCCCGTCACTCAATTCATCAAAATAGTTTTGAGATATGTGTTTGACACCGATCGTTTCAATACTTTCGTTTACTATTTCAATATCGCTAGCATTCAATTGTCCGAAAGCATTTAAATAAGGAATTCTTCCTGCTGCCACAATATCAAAAACGGTTAGATTAAATCCACCGAGTTTATCCGTTAATACAATTGAAATTAATTTTGAAAGTTCTTGCTGCGAAATCGAACCAAGCATTTTGCCACCCAAATTAATTTCCCCCGATAAGGGCTCTAAACTTCCAATTATAGTTTTAAGTAAAGTCGATTTCCCAATACCATTACTTCCCACCAAACCGATCAACTCACCTTTACCAATAGAAAAACTCAATCCGGAAAGGATTTCTTTCTGCACATAACCTATATTTAAGTCTTTTACCTGCAGCATTACGAAATGGTCTTTGATTTAAAGATCAGATAAATAACAACCGGTGAGCCTAATATTGTTGTCATTGTATTAATTGGTAATACATAACTGTCACTCATGACCTGGCAAAAACTATCACATAACAATAAAGTGATCACGCCAAATAAAAAACAATAAGTGATCTGGTGCAATTGATGCGAAGTTTTAAATAATAACCTGCAGGCAATCGGAACCGACAAACCCACAAAAGCGATCGGGCCGCAAAAGGCAGTGATCACACCGGTCAGTACAGCAGTGATTAGAATTATTACGGATCTTAACCGGCTCACATTGATCCCTAAATTCTGGGCGTAAGTTTCATTCAGTAAAATTGCATTTAATGGTTTTGAGAGGAATAAAGTTGCTAAACAAAAAACAAAACAAATAGGGAGCAAAATAAAAATATCTTTATTAGAAGTATTACTCACCGAACCCATCCCCCAAACAACAAAGCTTTTCAGAGCAACCGGGTTCGAAACATATTCGATCAGGCCTTGAAAGGCCGAAAGAATTTGTGACAGCATTATTCCAACCAAAAGAACAGTTGTATTACTCCTGCTTCGTTTTGAAATGAATAGTACGAGGAACATTACCAATAAAGAACCTGTTATAGCTGCAATACTGATCAATGATTTCCCTACCAGGTAATTTGTCATCCCGCCAAACAAGATCATTGCAATTGCAACAAACAACCCTGCTCCGCTGCTTATCCCAAGAACATAAGGACCCGCTAGAGGATTACGGAATAAAGTTTGCATTAATAACCCGGCAACAGCCAAACTTCCACCAGCTAAGATAGCAGTGATAGTTTTAGGGATACGGATATTATAAAAGATATCGGCTACTACTTCTTCATGGAGATCGGAAGGCGAGATATTGATACTGCCACAAAATAAATTTACACTCGCAAGTATCCCCGTTACAAAAAGAAGAAGCAGAACATTTATTATGAATTTATTGCGCACAGTTAAATTTACTGAATCTTTTTATAATACTTTAGTTGGTGTTCACGTAACAGATCAGGGTGGAATATTTTAATGAAATCTTTTAGTAATTCGTCCGGATTACTTAAACCTCCTTCATAATAATCACTGTACCCTTTTGCATTACTTCTTTTTGTATTATTATAAAGATTTCCGGTTTTAAAAGGTTTGAATAAATTATAACGCTCGTCAAAAGCTAACAGATCCTTTTTAGAATTTACATTGATAAATAGATTTAACCAGAAATCCGCTTCTTTTGCTTTAATATACACTTCCTCAAAATTCAACGCGATGCTTCCGAATTTATTCTCATTCTTCCAGATATAATCAGCGCCGGCATCTTTTAAAAAATGAGCCATAAAACTATTTCCACCGGGAACATGCCAGGCATCAGCATATTTTATTTCAGTAAGAACTGTCGGTTTGTACTTTACAGTATCCGCCATTTTTTTCAGGTCCATGTAATTTTGTTCCGTGATGTTAAAAAGTGAATCCGCTAATTTTTCTTCTCCAAAAAAAGCTGCAATGAATTTTATCCATTCGGCTCTTGCCAAAGGATGTTCTTCCAAATGATCTAATGTAACAGCTACAGGAATTCCTGAATTCAGGATCTTCTCATCAGCATCTTTCTTAGGATTTCCCATACCGAACATCAATAAGAGTTCCGGTTTTAAAATTAACGTTTGTTCAACGCTGACCTGTGGACCTTTACCGATCTCTTTTATTTTTTGCGATGCGACACCATCAATAATAAATTGGTTATTGTAATAATCAACGTTATCAACGGCCACAATTTTATGCTGTAAATTCAATTTAGTTAACATCGCGGCATAAACAGAACTCATGCAGGCGATGGTTTTTACAGGAACTTTTACAGGAAAAATATTGTCCTTTCCATTGATCTTTACCGGATCCTTAAATAAAATAAAAGTGGCTGTTGTATCACTATTTTCCCTGTTACCGAATAAATGAATAACAGTTTTTTTACCATCACTAAAAACAGCGAAACGCTTTGAATACTTCAGCGGAACCTTATTTAAAATCACTGAAATTTCAGTCGTTTTTTCTGTCTTTTCGCTTTGGCAGGAAAACAAGATCCCCGTCAGCAAAAACCCGAAACCCAAAACCCGTAATCTAAATGCTAATTTTAAAAATGCTGCCATTCGGTTTATTATCTGTCACTTCAATTCTGCCATTATGAGCTTCCACAATTTTTTGAACGATGTACAAGCCTAATCCTGTACCTTTCGCTTTTCGTGTTTCTTCATTGCCAACACGGTAAAATTTTTCGAAGATCTTTTGCTTTTCCTTATCAGGAATCCCGGAGCCAAGATCACTTACGCTTAAATTTATTTTCCCATCCTGCTTGTTCAATGAGACCTGCACTTCCGAATTTTCAGGAGAGTACTTTAAAGCGTTCTCGGTAAGATTGATAATAAGAGAGGGGAAAAGTAATTTATCTGCTGAAACTGAAATACCCCCTTCAATTTCAGATCTTACATTCTTTCCCGGAAAATAATTGGAGACAGTTTCTGAAGTAAGCTCACTTAAATTGACAATTTCTTTATTAAGATGTAATTCTTTATCGGCACTATTGGCTAATAGTACATCTTCTATCAAACGATTGAGCCGATTGGTTTCGTTTACCGCGTTCGTTAATAATTGTTCTTGCTGTTCCGGGTTCAGCTGTTTATGTTTTAACAAAGTTTGTAATTGTAGTTTTGTTGCTGCAATTGGTGTTTTTAATTCGTGAGTAACACTTAGAAGGAAATTTTTCTGCTGCATAACCAATTCTATTTCCTTATTAGAAGCTTTCCTGATTCTGTAAAATGCATATAATAATAATAACAAGAATACCGTTCCCTCACCCACGATCATGTAAATACGGTTTTGCTTTTTGTGCTGAAGATCGGCAATTTGTTTTTCTAAACTTCCCGCATCGGTTGAAGTGATCTCCATCAACTTTTGTTGCTCATTGCTGATCTGGGTAGTCTGTCTTACCAATAAAACCTCCCACCATAAGAACTGCATGATGATATAACCAAACAAAATGGTAATAATGAGTTTTGAACGGTTTCGGCTTTTCATCAGCTAAATTTAACTTTTTTCCTTAACAATCAGGCTTTCCATTTTATTTAATGCGTCGGTAGCTTTACTGACACTATCCACATCTTCAATAGCTAACATTAACTTTTCGTTCTGCTCCTTTATCCGGCTTATATGCTTGTATTTTTGAGCAAAAGCCATGACACCATGAAAAACAGGCGTTGCAAAATAAGCCGAATCTTTCTGTGCCACAAAATACGCCAGCATTTTTGATCCTTTCAAAGTGATCTTTTCAAAACCCAAACTCATCGCTTTCCATCGGAAACGGACAACGTTGATCAATTCAACTGCTTCCGGCGGTACAGGGCCAAAACGATCCCTCAAATTCTCTTCGAATAGTTTCAGATCTTCTTCTTTTGTGATGTTATCTAACTCACGATACAAGATCAATCGTTCCGTCAGATTTTCTACATAACTATCAGGGATCAATAATTGCAGATCAGTATCTACAATAGTTTCTTTTACAAATTGTCTCGAGAAAACCCCTTTATCATTTCCCTCATCTGCATTTTCACCAACAGTATCTTTATACCAATTCTCTTCTTTTAATTCACCAACAGCTTCATTGAGGATTTTCATATAAGTATCAAAACCCATGTCATTAATGAATCCGCTTTGTTCACCGCCTAATAGATTTCCTGCGCCACGTATATCAAGATCGCGCATTGCAATTTGGAAACCGCTTCCAAGGTCGCTGAAATCAACAATAGCTTTTAAACGTTTACGCGCTTCATTAGTTAAACTCACCTGTGGCGGAGCCAACAAATAACAGAATGCTTTTTTATTACTGCGCCCTACCCTTCCCCGCATTTGATGCAGATCGCTTAACCCAAAATTCTGAGCGTCATTAATAATTATTGTATTTGCATTGCTGATATCTAATCCGGATTCGATAATTGTTGTTGCCACCAGTACATCATAACTTCCTTCCATGAACCTCAACATCACCTCTTCTAACTTGTCACCATCCATTTGACCGTGGCCTATACCAATTCTTGCGTCAGGAACCAGGCGTTGGATCATACCGGCTATCTCTGCAATACTCTGCACTTTATTATGTACGAAGAAAATTTGCCCGCCCCTTTTAATTTCGTAAGAGATAGCGTCCCGAATTAATTCTTCACTGTAAACACTCAATTCTGTTTGTACAGGATAACGGTTTGGAGGTGGTGTTGAAATAATGGAGAGATCCCGCGCTCCCATTAAACTGAATTGCAAAGTGCGCGGAATCGGGGTTGCAGTTAATGTTAAGGTGTCGATCGTTGTCCTGATCAATTTCAATTTATCTTTTATACCAACACCAAATTTTTGCTCCTCGTCGATGATCATTAATCCCAGATCTTTGAATTTAACTTCTTTACTTACCAAACGATGAGTGCCAATGATAATATCGATCTTTCCTTTCGCCAATTTTTCAATTATCTCCTTTTGATCTTTCGCGCTTCTGAACCTGTTAATATAATCTACATTACATGGAAAATCTTTTAAGCGGTCCTGGAAAGTTTTATAATGCTGGTACGCTAAAATAGTTGTTGGTACCATGATCGCCACTTGTTTACCATCACACACTGCTTTGAACGCCGCACGAATTGCGATCTCTGTCTTTCCAAAACCAACATCACCGCAAACCAAGCGGTCCATCGGATGCGGCTTTTGCATATCTTTTTTTACATCGGCAGTAACCTTGATCTGATCCGGTGTATCTTCATATATAAAAGAGGCTTCAAGCTCATGCTGCAAGTAATTATCTTTTGGATAGGCATGACCAGGTTGCGCCCTTCGTTTAGCATATAATTTTATAAGATCGTACGCCAGTTCCTTTACATTCCGTTTTGTTTTTTGCTTTAAAGTAGCCCAGGTTGTACTTCCTAATTTATCAATACGCGGCACATTTCCTTCTTTACCAGAATATTTACTGATGCGGTGTAAACTATGGATGCTTACATATAAAATATCGTTGTCTTTATAAACAAGACGAACTACTTCCTGTGTTTTATTATTTACATTTAGCTTATGCAAACCACCAAAACGACCGATACCGTGATCGATGTGGGTTACATAATCTCCGGGACTTAAACTTAAAATTTCTTTTAGGGTAATTGACTGCGCTGTCTTTTGTTTTGTTTCTTTTAAACGGAAGCGGTGATAACGTTCAAAGATCTGGTGATCAGTGTAACACGCCACTTTTATATCATGATCGATAAATCCTTCATGGATATTTAAAGCCTGGTATTCGATTAAGGACTCATGTGTGCGGTGTTCTTTAGCAAGAAGATCATCGAAAATTGTAAATAACCTGTCGGCTTGTTTGGGATTATCAGTAAAGAAATAATTTTTGTAGCCTTTGGTTTTATTCTCTTTCAGGTAACTGATCAGCATCTCAAAATTCTTGTTGAACGAAGGCTGAGGGCTCTGATTGAATTGAACAACATTTTCCAATTTGGTGATGTTATTTCCGAATTCAATGACTGAGAATTTTTCTAAAGCTGTTTTAAGATCAGCCGGGGTAATATACAACTGATCGGGAGACATCTGCTTTATTTCTGAATCCAAAGCAAAATAAGATTCTTCTGCTTTCTTAAAAAATTCTGCGATAGTATCATTTGCAAATTTTCTATCATCAATATAGATCAAACTTTCTTCTTTAAAGAAATCAAATACGGAACCGCGCGCATCTATCAATTGCTCTGAATTTATGTTAGGAATTATTGTAACAAATTCGTGCTTTGTATTCGACAATTGTGTGGACGGATCAAACGTTCTTATTGTTTCCACTTCATCACCAAATAATTCTAAGCGAAAAGGAAACTCATTGGCAAAAGAATAAATATCAATTATACCACCGCGGATAGAGAATTGTCCCGGTTCAAAAACAAAATCGACGTGTTGGAAATTATAACCGGTTAAAAAATCAGAGATAAAATCGATACTCAGTTTTTCATTTCTTTTTATTTGTAGTGTATTCTTAGTCAGTTGGCTTTTGGTGGTTATTTTTTCAGCAAGTGCCAGAGGATAAGTAACCATTATTCCTTTAAAATTCTCATTGTTTAATAAACTTAAGACTTCAGCCCGTTCCTGAATGTTAGAATTAGCGGTTTTCTCAAAATGGTAAGGAAGCCGATGTGATTCAGGGTAAAAAAGAAGGTTCTTTTCAGGTAAAAGTGCCTGAAGATCGTTATATAAATAGGCAGCCTTTTCCTTATCAGGAACTATGATAAGTGCTGTTTTTGAGGTAGTTCTGAAGAATTCGGCTATAATAAAGGCAACAGAAGAGCCCTTCAAACCTAAAAAACTACTGTTTTTTTCCGGTTTAAAATTGTAATCCTTTTGTCGTAAGATCCTGTCTAAACTCTTCCCTTCGGTCATTGTTTACGAGGCAAAAGTAAGGATTAAATGTTAAAACTAAAGAATTTAGAATTATAGGAATCCAAAGTTAGACGAGATGCAATGTTGTTTTAGGCCTTATTAGGTTATATTATTGTGAAAGCTTCCCCTAATTAGTAGCATTCAAAATTAAAGATTTCCATTGATATTTAATGTCCTGTTGGAATGTGGGA
>CALMVZ010000037.1 GCA_937873155.1 uncultured Bacteroidota bacterium
ACAACTGTTAACGTAACTCCGAATCCGACTGTTGCAGTAACAAGTTCTACAATTTGTGCAGGCGGTACAGCAACATTAACTGCGAGCGGCGCAACAACTTATAGCTGGAATACAGGTTCAACCGCAACAAGTATCAATCCTACTCCAACAGTTACTACTAATTATACTGTAACAGGTACAACAGGCGGATGTACAAATACCAGAACTACTTCTGTTATTGTTACTCCGGGTCCTACAGTATCAGTTAACAGCGCTACAATTTGTGCAGGACAATCAACCAACTTAATTGCAAGCGGTGCTACCACTTATAGCTGGAACACAAGTGCAACTACAAGCTCGATCGCGGTTTCTCCTACTACAACTACAACTTATACTGTTATCGGTACCACGGGAAGTTGTGCTAATACACGTACTACAACTGTTAACGTTAATCCGTTACCTGTTATAACTGCAAACACCAGTTCATCTATAATTTGCGGTCCTCCGTTTCAGGGTACTGCAACAATTACAGGAAGCGGCGCACTTACTTACACATGGAGCACATCCGCAACTACAACAACTATTTCAGTTTCACCAAGTGTAACTACTGTTTACACTGTAACAGGAACAAATAGCAATGGTTGTATGAACTCTGCAACATTCACACAAAGTGTTTCAACTTGTACGGGCGCTGAAGTATTGAATGTTTTAGATGGTGCTTTATCAATTTATCCTAACCCTAACAATGGAGTATTCACCATCCTGGCGAACTTCGACGAAGCGTTTGATGTTACTGTTTACAATAACATTGGACAGTTAGTTAAACAAAGCATCGGTTTAAAAGGGAATAACCAGATCGACATGTCAGAACAAGCAATAGGTATCTATAATATTGTTGTAAGTGTAAATGGAAACTTCAAAACTATTAAAATGGTTATCGAATAAAATTCCACAGTGTCATCCTGACAGTCCGAAGGACTCTAATCAGGATCTCAAAAAAGGCTATCCGCTTGGATAGCCTTTTTTGTTACCACTTATTGCTTAAAAGGCCGCCACTTATAAAGTTTAAGACCGAAATCACAAGTTTTTATAGCTAATCTTCGTTTTATTTCAGGATGGTTTATGGAATCAGATCCGAAACTACGTCTCAATACTAAAACCTTCATCCTATGGAAAATTCAAACTTTATTGTCCGCGTTCCTGAGCCTTGCCACGAGGACTGGAATAAAATGAAGCCTGAAGAAAAAGGCCGCTTTTGTAACTCCTGTAGTAAAACAGTGGTTGATTTCAGTAATAAGACCGACTATGAGATCAAAAAGGTATTGGAGGAAAGCCCTAAAGGCCATGTCTGTGGTCATTTTAAAAAGACGCAATTGGATCGTCCGTTGAATTATAAGATTGACTTAAAAAATTTACCGAAAAATATCAGTACTACTAAGGCATTTGCTATCGCCTTGTTTTTGGTATTCGGAAGTATCCTTTTCAGTTGCACTAACGAAAAAGATCAAAACGTGAATGTGGTTGGTGAGATCGCAGCAGTTCCACCAGTAATAGAAACTACCGGGACGCCTATGTTGACCTATCAGGCGCCTTATTTAAATGATAGCATTGAAGAAGTTCAGACTTTGGAAGGCGAGATCGTTTGCGATATCGAAACATTTGTAAATGGCGGAGTTGGATATGATGAACGTACCGTTATCAAAGATTCAATTGTTGGCGAGGAAGTAATAGTTGAAGTTCCGGATAGAATTGAATATATGACCATGGGTTTAATGACAATAGAAATAGTTCAACAGGATACAACAGTTACACCCACAGATTCTACAGGTCGTAAAATTCAAATTGGGGATAATGTTATTTCTAAAATAACTGATCTCTCGGTTTATCCGAATCCAGGCACAGGGGATTTTACAATTAAGTATGACGTTACAAAACGAGCGGATATAAAAATTGATATTTATGATCTAAAAGGTTCATTGATAAAAACGGTTGTCAACCAACCTTCGCAGTATGAAGGTAAATATCAGATACCGGTAAATTTAAACGAAATACCTGCCGGAATTTATATTGTGAATTTAATTAACGGAGAGAAAAAATTCACTGAGAAAGTAGTGATCAGTAAATAAAAAGGGGCTAAAGCCCTTTTAAATTATTTGTTCACCGGAACAACTATCGTAATAATTGTTTTATCCTTGTCCGGATGAGCCGGATCATTTCCTTTTTTCAACACACCAAAATCGGAACCATTGATCGTCATAGTTCCGCTGAAAGTTGCTTTATCACTTCCGTTCTCGGTGAAAGTAAAAGGGAACTCAATAACTTTTGTAGAGTCTTTCATGTTCAAAGTTCCTTTAGCAATATAATTAGCGCCGTCAGCTTTTATTTCAGTTGAAGTAAAAGTGATCTTAGGAAATTTTTCCGCATTAAAGAAATCAGCTTGTAATAAGTGATTATTTAATTTAGGGTCGCCGCCATCAATTGTTTTTACGTCGATAGATGCAGTTATTTTTGATTCCGCTAATTTCGCTTTATCAAAATCAATTGTCGCGCTTAAATTAGAGAATGTGCCTTGGTGCCCTGGGTTATTAGGTAGTACCCATTTAACTGTACTTGCTTTATCTGCTTTCCAGATCATAGCCATTGTAAATGCTGAGCCGATCATTACTGCGGCACTGAGAATAAGTATTGTTTTTTTCATGTTTAAAATATTTAAGTTTAAATGTACTGATTATTCCACTAAACAGGTATTCATCATACCTGCTACTTGTTTATTTTTGTTAATTTTAGATCCGGATGAACCCTGTTAATCCTATAATTCCATTAATCCTCCTGATAATTATATTATTGGCGATCAAACTTTCCGACTTCTTCTTTAAAACAAAACTGAATGATGTTAAACATTTAGCTATTGATGGCTTGAGAGGTTATCTGGCTGTTTTCGTGTTCTTTCATCATGGCGCTATCTGGTATTATTATGCGAAAAATGAAGGCTGGAATAATCCGCCTTCTAACTTGTTCAATCATTTCGGACAAACATCAGTCTTACTTTTTTTTATGATCACAGGATTTCTGTTCTATTCGAAACTTATTAATTCATACAAAGGTTCGATTGATTGGCTACGGTTATATGTATCCAGATTTTTACGGATAACCCCGCTATTCTTATTAGCATTTCTGTTCATGTTCATCATTGTTCTTATAGCTTCAGGATTCAAGATCACCGAAGCTCCTGCTTCATTATTAAAAAATATATTTATATGGCTTAGCTTCGGGATTATTGATATGCCAGACTTAAACAATGTTCCTGATACACGTTTAATTATTGCATGTGTCAGCTGGTCGCTAGTATATGAATGGCTGTTCTATTTTTCTTTGCCGCTTATCGCGCTGATCCTTTTCCGAATTAAAACAGGTTGGAAAGTGATTTTACTCTCTGTAGCAGGCTTAACGTTTGTTCTACTAAATTCATCATTGGATATTTTAAATTTAATATCTTTTATTGGCGGGATAGCAGGGGCCTTCATTTATAAGACGGGAAAACTCAACAATTTTGCTAATTCTATATTTGGATCAATGGTTGCCGCTGGCTGCCTGGTATGTGCGGTTGTTTTATTCTCTACACCCTACGCACTCGTTCCTTTGATCTTATTGAGCGTGTTCTTTATTCTGATAGCGAATGGAACCTCTTTATTTGGTTTACTCCATCTTAATATTTCCAGGATATTAGGACAGATCTCATATACCATTTATTTGATGCATGGTATACTTTTATATGTAACGTTTACTTTTATTTTAAAAGCTGATCATACACCAATAGAACACTGGGCTATCGTATCTATAATTTCAATTTTCCTTATCGTGATATGCAGGATTATTTACATATACTATGAAGCGCCTTTATTCGGACTCACTTCAAAGTATACGGAGATCATCAGGAAAAAACTTTCTTAATACGAAATAAGTGTCTTTAACTTTTCTTTGAATCTTCCTTAAGGTAGAACCCTTCGTCAAGTTCAGGATGACATTAATACCCGATCAGATCCTTTAGTTTTATTTTAAAGCGGTCCTTTGGTAAAAAATTTATCTCCAGGTCCGCATTCATCGGAACAGGAGTATCTAAACTACCTTCACGCATTACAGGAGCATCCAGATATTCAAAACAATTCTCTGTAATTAGAGAAGCGATCTCCCCTCCTATTCCACCTGTTAAAGTATCTTCATGCAGCACTATTACTCTTCCTGTTTTCTTTACTGAGGAATAAATGGTTTCAATATCTAAAGGAGCTAAAGTTCTAAGATCAATAAGGTCAGCGCTGATATTTTCATTTTCATTCAAAGCTTCTAATGCCCAATGAACGCCTAACCCGTAAGAAACAATAGTCACATCGTTTCCTTCGCGTAATAACTTCGCTTTCCCAAACGGAATTGTATAATAACCATCAGGGATATTTTCAGTTATACTTCTGTACAAACCTTTATGTTCAAAGAACATTACAGGATTCGGATCTTCAAACGCGGTTAACAACAATCCTTTCGCATCGGAAGGAAATGCCGGATAAGCAATTTTTAATCCCGGTGTTTTAAAGAACCATGCTTCGTTACTCTGACTATGAAACGGACCGGCAGCAACCCCTGCACCTGTCGGCATGCGGACAACTACATCCGCGTTTTGTCCCCAACGGTAATGACTCTTCGCTAAATTATTTACAATTTGTGTGATGCCTTCGCTGACAAAATCCGCGAATTGCATTTCTACCATTGCTTTATGTTTGTTTATAGATAATCCAAAACCCGTTCCTAAAATTGCAGATTCACAAAGCGGTGTATTTCTAACTCTTCCTTTTCCAAATTCTTCAACAAAACCCTCTGTAATTTTAAAAACACCGCCATATTCGGCTATGTCTTGTCCCATCAATACTAAATTATCATGTTTGCGCATTGCCAAACGCATTCCATCTGAAATAGCATCGATCAAACGTTTTTCACTCTTAGGGCCATCAACAGAACTAGTATCTTTAGCTTCGTATGGCATGAAAATTTCCGAAAGTTCCTTTTCTGTATCAGGCGGTGGTAAAGTTTCGGCAAATGCGATTTCTAAATTGCTTTCAATTTCTTTTTTAATATCGGCTCTTATATTCTCAATAATATCTTCAGTGATCACGCCTTCATTAATTAAGAAACGTTCGAAATTATTTACAGGATCTTTTTTACCCCAAACATCAAACAATTCTTTTGGTACATATTTTGTTCCGCTTGCCTCTTCGTGTCCACGCATTCGGAAAGTAACGCACTCTAAAATAACAGGACGTGGATTTTCCCTTATAGATTCCGCTAAATTCTTTACAGTTTCATACACTTTCAGAACATTATTTCCATCAACAGTTACACCTTCTATTCCGTAACCAATAGCTTTATCAGCAAATGATTTACAACGGAATTGTTCGTTACTAGGTGTACTTAATCCGTACCCATTATTTTCAATAACAAAGATCACGGGCAGATCCCAAACTGCGGCTGTATTTATACTTTCGTGAAAATCACCTTCACTTGCACCACCGTCTCCGCTAAAAACAACAGTAACTTTTTTCTCCTTCTTTAATTTATCTGCCAATGCAATACCATCTGCAACTCCTAATTGCGGACCCAAATGCGAGATCATACCAACAATTTTATATTCCTGTGTCCCGAAATGGAACGAACGGTCGCGGCCTTGTGTAAAGCCACCGGGTTTTCCCTGAAATTGAGAGAATAAGCGGTTCAATGGTATTTCCCGTGTTGTAAATACACCAAGATTCCGGTGCATTGGTAAAATGAATTCATCTTTATTCAATGCACTTGCCACCCCAACAGAGATCGCTTCTTGTCCGATCCCTGAGAACCATTTTGCGATACGGCCCTGGCGCAGGAGAAGAAGCATTTTTTCTTCTATCATACGGGGCTTTAAGATGTTTTTATAAAGTGCTAAAAGGGTGTCATCCTTTTGCTTTTTGCGGTCGAATTTTATTGGAGTTTCTGCGGTAATTAACATGGGAACAAAGATAGGAATTAATAGAAACTCATTATTTATAGGTTTTCACTCAAGTTTTGAGGTATTTAGCTGAATTTTGGCACATTTCTTGCAAGTTATTTCCTATATTTAATGGATAAACCCTCTTAGCATGAAAAAACAATTCCTTTCGATTTCAGCCTTATTCCTTTTAACA
>CALMVZ010000038.1 GCA_937873155.1 uncultured Bacteroidota bacterium
GGTGGAACAGGTCCTTATAATTTCTTATGGTTCCCTACTTTAAATAATACACCAAATGTAGGTACACTTCCTCCGGGAACACATACCGTACAGATCACTGATAATTTAGGTTGTATCACAACATTAACTACTAATATCACACAACCTCCTGCTTTAACAGCTGCGATCTCATCTACTAACTCTAACTGTACACAGGCAAATGGTCATGCTTGTGTTGTAGCCGGTGGTGGTGCAGGTGGTTATACCTATCAATGGACAAGTAATCCTTTATTCACTAACTCTTGTATCAATAATGTTGTAGCAGGCGCGTATACTGTAACTGTAACAGACGTTAACGGTTGTACAATAAATGCAATTGCAAACATCAATGATATTGCAGGTCCAAGCGTTGCCGTAACAGCAACTACTGCGGTACTTTGTTTCGGTGGCAGCAACGGTTCTGCAAATACAAATATTTCCGGTGGTACAGGAACGATCAGTGTGTTGTGGTCTTATTTAGCACAAACATCTCAGAACGTAAATAATTTACCGGCAGGTTTACATTCAATTACCATTACAGACGCGGCAGGTTGTGTTGCTTCAGCTTCAGTTCTTATCACACAACCGACGCAATTGAACTCAGCTATAACAAATGTTACAAATGTATCTTGCAGCGGATCTAACAACGGTTCAGCAACTATGTTAGTGAATGGCGGAACACCGGGTTACACTTACTTGTGGTCGCCAAGCGCACAATCTTCATCAATGGCTGTAAGTATGGGGCCTGGTACTTATACTTGTTCTGTAACAGATGCAAACGGTTGTCCTACTTCACAAACAGTAACTATTACACAACCGAATCCGTTAACAATAACAAGTTTCTCTGTTACTAATTTAACTTGTAACGGAAATAATACCGGCCAGATCCAAACAACTATATCAGGAGGTTCTCCTGCTTACACTTTAGTATGGTCACCGGCTCAACCTGCAAATGCAGTGATCACAAACCTGGCGGCAGGTACTTACTCGTTATTAGTAACAGATACACAATCATGTACAACAACAGGTGTGTATGTTGTAACAGAACCTGCAGCTCTTTCTTCTGCCGCAACAGCAACACCTGCTACTTGTGGTAATGCAAATGGCAGCGCAACTGTAACAGTGAATGGCGGAACTCCGGGTTATACTTATAACTGGAATACACCAACAATACAAACAACAGCAATTGCTACGGGTATGGCAGCAAACACTTGGAGCTGTACTATTACAGATAGCAAAGGTTGTATCATTACACAATCGGTAACTGTTCCTAATGCTCCGGGCCCTGCTAATGCAACAACAAGTTTCACTGCACCATTGTGTTTCGGGCAACAGAACGGATCGATGGCTGTTAACTTTACTTCAGGTACTTCACCATATACATTTATCTGGAATAACCCAAGTGCATCTACAACACAAACCGTGAACGGTGTTGGTGCGGGCGTTTATTCAGCAACAGTAACAGATTTTTATGGTTGTACAACGAATGCAGTTGTTAACGTTACTCAGCCAAACATCTTATTACTGAATATCAGTCCTGATGTGACAATTTGTTACGGCCAGTTAACACAGATCTATGCAGCGGGTGCTGGTGGAACTCCGGCTTACTCTTATACATGGAATGTCGCTTCACTGAATGGTGGCGGCCCTCATGCTGTTACTCCGACTGTTACCACTCAGTACATTGTTAATATGAGTGATGCAAATGGCTGTACGGTAAATCCGAAAACGATCAATGTGAACGTAACTCCTCAGTTGTTAGCAACAGGTGGTATGGCTACACGTTGTGATGGTAAAACAGTTAATTTAAGCCCTACGATTACCAGTCCCGGTAATGGTGGCCCTTATACTTATAACTGGACAGGAGGTTCAACATCATCTAATATTACTGTGACTGCGAGTTATCCTACATCACCAAATATTTATACTGTAACTATCAGTGACGGATGTACAGTGCCTGATGCAACAGCTATCTTCACTGTGAATGTGAATCCATTACCGAATGGTTCATTTACAGGGGATATACTAAAAGGCTGTGCACCTTTAGGTGTGAACTTTACAGCTTTATCCAATGTACCGGGTGCGGTTTACGAATGGCATATGAGCGGTGGTACGGGGTCGAATGAGAATGGTAGTCCGAAATACTGGATCTTTGATCAGGACGGACAATATACTGTTCAATTAACGATCACAAATCCATTGACAGGCTGTAAGAAAGATACTACTGCAATTAATTATATTGAAGTTTATCCTGTGCCTATCGCAGAATTCATTGCTAATCCATGGGAAAGTACGATCCTGGATCCGATCATCAGCTTCACAAACTTATCAGTAGGTGGTACAAGTTACTATTGGGATTTTGGTGATATCGATGATCCGTTAAATAATACTACAGTAATGCATCCGTCGCACGCCTATGAAAATGCAGGTGTGTACAAAGTGTGGTTAGTGGCCTTCAATGATAAAGGTTGTAAAGATACTGTGATGCACACTGTTGAGATCTTAGGTGAATATGCATTGTATATCCCTAATACATTTACACCTGATGGAAACGGATTGAATGATATCTTCCAGCCGAAAGGTGTTGGAATTGATGAAGAATCGTATAAAATGTACATCTTCGACCGCTGGGGCGAGATCATCTTCACCAGTGATGAATTCCGTAAAGGGTGGGATGGTAAGGTAAAAGGTACAGACAAGCAGGCTGAACAAGGTGTTTATACATACAAGATCTTAGTGAAAGATTACCAGGGAAATGTTCATCCTTATATCGGTCATGTTAACTGTTTACCTCGACAAGAGAAAGTAGATTAAGATTAACTATATTGTGTAAAGAGCCCCTGAAGCGTACTTGTTCTGCTTCAGGGGCTTTTTTGTTCCTAAAAGGCTTTAAATAGTAATAGTTTAATTACTTTATTATATTTGTTATAAAGGCATGAATCCCGGCAATTCCGTCATACACGAGATCTATCAGTACATGAATGATAAAGGCGTTGTCATCTCTTACCTGGGTGGCTTTAACCAGGATGTAGTTAACTCTTTACTGGGTTCTGTAAAAAAGATCGTGAATGAGTCGGAATTGGATTTCCGGACTAAAAAACGTTTTTACGCTGTGGCTGCTGAATGCCTGGATAACGTGAACCGGTATAATTATGAAGCGCCCGGTAGTAACGGTTTCACGAAAACTTTTTTCAATGTTTCAAGTGATGATAATTTCTTTATTATCCAGACAGGAAATTATATTCATAAAGATCAAAAAACAATTTTAACTGAGAAGTTGGATAAGGTGAACTCACTGAACAGGGAAGAACTGAAAAAATTCTATCACGAAAAATTATCTGAAAGCCCTGCACGCGGAGGCGGATTGGGAATAATTGACATTTCACTGCGTACCGGCTGTAAGATCGCTTATGATTGTAAGCCTATCGATGGTGATGTTTACTTTTTTGTTTTACTAACTTCTATCAAAAAATAATTTATGGACGCTATTATATTAGAACCTACAGCAACCACGCCGAAAGTAATTATCGATCCTTCGAAGGATAAATTCGAGATCTCGGGGGAATCACGGCCTGAGAATGCTGCTAAATTTTATACGCCCATCATCGCCTGGTTCGATAATTATAAATCTGTGCTCTATTTTCAGAAGGAAAGTTTTGGGAAAGCGAAGTCAGTGAACATGGATTTTAAATTAGAGTACTTCAATTCAACATCTGCAAAATTCATTCTCGATATATTCTACCAATTGGAAAAAATAAAAAAGGATGGTTTTGAAGTAGAAGTGATCTGGAACTACGATGCCCGTGATACCGATATGAAAGAATCCGGGGAAGAATTCTCAAGTTACGTTCCCGGGTTAGCAGTGAAGTATGTTGAATACTAAAATCATTTATGAGGAAAATAGCGTTTGCTATATTGATCTTTATCTCACAAGTTGTCAGCTCACAAAGCAGGCGCGTTCTTGATTCCTTATTAACTTTAATTAAAAACAGTTCTGTACAGGATACGGTGCTCGCTAAACATTATAACGAGACCGCTTATGCATTCAACCGTATAAGTATTGATTCTTCAAAATACTTCGCAGAAAAGGGCCTTCAGCTTTCTACAAAATTAAATTACAAAAGCGGAATTGCCGGAGCGAATAATGCTTTAGGTATCTATTATCACATGACATCGAAATTCGATGATGCTATTGCTTATTATAAAAAGGCAAAGGATATTAAAGAATCAATCGGCGATAAGAAAAGCGCAGTAAGTTCACAGAACAATATCGGTATCATTTATTATCTGCAGGCTAAGTATGATATGGCGCTCGCTACTTTTAATGCTTCATTACGGACACAGGAAGGAATGAAAGATAGCACTGGTATTCCTAATACTTTAAATTATATCGCCTCAGTTCATTTCTTTCTTTCTAATTACGAAAAAGCTTTAGGGTATTATTTAAAATCGCTCGGATTGTATAAAAAGACTAACGACAAACCGGGAATGGCACAGGCATATAACAATCTTGGGATCATTTATAGTTCGCTCAACAATGAAGAAAAGGCTATTGAGAATTATACCAGTTCACTTCAGTTAGCTAATGAAATAGGAGCAAGAGATCTCGTTACAACAGCTTATAATAACCTTGGAACCGTCTTTCAAAAAAGAAAGAATTATCCGAAAGCATTGGAGTATTTCACAAAAAGTCTCAGTCTATCGAGGGAACTAAAATTAAGTGAAGGTATTGCGCAGAATCTGGAAAGGATCGGGATGGTAATGCAGGAGCAAAATAAATTACCGGAAGCACTCGTAAAGTTTGAAGAAGCACTGGATATGCAGGAAAAAGCCGGACAGGTTTATAGTACAGCCAATATATTAATGTCGATGGGTAGTGTTTTAGCTAAATTAAACAGATCAGCTGATGCAGCTAAGTGTTACGACCGGGCTTTAAAAATTGCCCAGGAGATAAAAGCAAAGAACCTGATCGCCGATATTTCTTTTAATTATGCAGGATTATTGAAACAGAATAAAGATTATAAGAAAGCTTATTTCTTCATGACACAATATTCTTCTATCCGGGACAGTATTTTAAGTGATGAGAAAAATAAGAGCATGGCTGAGATGCAAACACGCTTTGATACTGATGCAAAGGAGAAAGAGATCGTTCTGTTAACTAAAAATAAAGATATTGAAGAACTAAAATTAGGAGAGCAAAAAGAGAATATTGAGAAGCAAAAAGTTACCATCTATGCTTCGGGTATTAGTATTGTTTTGGCTCTTGCTCTCGCTTTTTTTGGTTACCGAAGTTATGCTGAGAAGAAAAAGACCAATATTATTCTGGAAGAAAAGAATCGCGCCATCTCAAAGCAAAAAGAGATCTTAGAAATAAAAAATAAACAGATCACCAATAGTATTGTGTATGCAAAAAGTATCCAGGATGTTATTTTACCGTCTGATGAAGTAGTTAAAAAGCAATTACCGGATTCTTTCATTTTATTTAAACCCAAAGACGTTGTCAGTGGAGATTTCTATTGGTTAAATGGAGAGTATATTGCAGCTATTGATTGTGTCGGACATGGGGTTCCCGGTGGTTTTATGGCTTTACATGCTTATAACCTGATAGAACGTATTGCAAAGGAGAATAAAAACGCTTCCCCGAATCTGATCCTTGATCAGTTAAACAAGCAGGTCATTGAATCGCTCCATCAGAATAACGATCACACATCAGTAAAACACGGCATGGATCTTGCTTTGCTGAAAATAAAAGGGAATAAGATAGAATATTCAGGAGCGAGAAATCCGCTTTTAATTGTTAGTCCCGCTAAAGAACTAAAAGAAGTAAAGGCAGACAAAATGTTTGTTGGTGGCGCTCTTGGTAATTTTACGAATAATATTCTGGAGGTTGAGAAAGGCAGCATGCTTTATGTTTTTACGGATGGGTATGCTGATCAGAAAGGTGGCCCGCAAAATAAAAAATTCTTTATCAGTGTATTGAAGGAACTGTTGGCGTCTGCATCAGATAAGAATACAGAAGAGCAAAAAGCCATACTCGATAAAACATTTGAGGAATGGAAAGGGAAGAATGAACAAATGGATGATGTGTTAATTGTCGGCATCCGTGTATGAGAGAACGATTGACATATTTGTTTTTCTTTTTCTGTTGTGTATGCAATTCGCAATCCCATTTAGATTCCCTCAATAAGGTTCTGCAAACTGTTTCTAATGACACAGATAAAGTAAAAACACTTTTGCAATTCTCTCTTTTTTATGGCAGCAACGATCCTGAAAAGGCATTTGAGTACAGCGAAAAAGCTGTAATGATCGCTGAGAACCCGAATTATAATCTCACCAATAGATCAAACAAACGAATTGCGGGCTCAGCTTACAGAAGTAAAGGAGTTGCAAGTTATTTTTTAGGAAATTATTCGCAAGCGCTAAAATTATTACAAGCTTCACTAAAGCTAAGCGAAGAAGCCGGCGACAGACCAGGATGCTCGAGTGCTTTTGGCTGGTTGGGAAATACATATTATAGCAAAGGTGATTTCGAAAAAGCATTACAGTTCTTACTAAGTTCGCTTAAATTACAGGAAGAATTAAAAAATATCGCAGGTGTTGCAGGGTCTATGAATGGCATCGCAAACATCTATCATATCCGGAAAGAATTCAATAAAGCGTTGGAGTATTATTTCAAATCCCTCGAGATGCGGAAGAAATTAGAGGATCAGGTCAATGTCGCTTATACTTATAATAACATAGGGCTCGTTTATGCCGAGGCGGATAGCCTGGATAAATCACTTTTCTATCATTTAAAATGTTTACAGATCGTAAAACATCATGATGATAAGAAAGGAATGGCGAACTCTTACGGAAATATTGGGAATGTTTACCTGAGACAAAATAAATACAGTGATGCTTTGGCTTACCTTAACAAGTCACTCGCTATATCAGAAGAGATAAGTGATAAGAATGGAGTTTGTGCTTCGTATTATGAAATTGGCAAAACCTACGAAAGCTCTGGTGATCATAAAAACGCTATCATTTATTTTGATAAAAGTTTAGCGTTAGGAAAGGAAATCGGAGATAAGGATGCTGTCAAGGATAACTACCGCGAGCTCGCCGGTATTTATTCGGGAAGCAATGATCATAAGAAAGCAATGGAGTATTACGAAAATTATGCTTTACTCAAAGATTCGTTGCTAAATCAGGGCAATGATGAGAACATGCAGGAAATGCAGGCGAGTTTTGACACAGAACAAAAATCAAAAGAAATAGAATTATTGCAAAAGGATAACAGTATCCGCGAATTGCAAATTAATACCCTGGAAGCAAGCATTCACCGTCAACGAATAGTTATTTATGCAGTTATCGGAAGTTTGCTTTTAGCAGTAGCACTTATAATTGTTGTCCTTCGTGGAAATAAGCAAAGAAAGAAAACAAATCTCGGACTTGAAAGAAAGAACAAGGAAATTGAATTACAGAAACGATTGATAGAAGAAAAGAACATGCAAATTACAGACAGTATCGATTATGCCAGTTCTATTCAAAATGCAATTCTTCCCACAGAAGAGAATATCAAGATGTGTTTTCCGGATTCTTTTGTTCTGTTTTTGCAGAAAGATGTTGTTAGTGGGAATTTTTATTGGCTTCAGGCCCCCGCCGGCTCCCAAAAAGGGGGAGAGAAGAAGACGGTCGATAATTGTTTGTTTGCCGTTGTGGATTGTTCAGAAAAAGGCGTGCCCGGAGCTTTTATGAGTGTGATGGCTAACGGAATGTTGGAAAGTAGTGTTGACAATACAACTATCAATGAGCCGGGTGTAATTCTTGATGAGTTAAACAAAACTGTGAAGAGATTGAATATGCCTGTTAAATTTGGTTTAGACCTCGCTTTAATGAATTTTGACCCAAAGAAGCAGGAAGTGAAGTTTGCGGGAACAAATACGCCTTTAGTAATTGTTGGGAAAGACGGAACGATAAAGAAATTGGCTCCTGATCCCAAAAGAATTGGAAATGCTGATCAAAACTTTAATTCTTCTTCAGCAAAAGTGAATAGAGGCGATATGATCTATTTGTTCACGAATGGTTTTTCAGAACATTATCCGGTTTTTTTAGATTTGCTTGCTTCTATCTGCGGATATGATTCCCAGGAACAAAAAGAAAACCTGAACCGGGAATTCCAAAAATGGAAGGAGAAGCATGAACAAATGGAGGATATACTTGTAATTGGCGCCCGTGTATGAGGAAATTGTTGTTCATAGTTCTTGTTCTTATCTCTAATGTTATTCCGGCTGTTAACATCGATTCAGTTCTTAAAGCTATTTCAGGACATAAAATTGATTCCGCTTATTGTTTTATGCTCACCAACCTTGCCGGAAATTATGAAGATCTTGGGGATTACGACAACGCTATTGCTTATGCTTTGCGCGCAAGAAAAATAGCAGATTCGCTCAATTATAAAACAGGATTACAAGCCGCACTTAATAGTTTAGGGACTTCTCATTTGGATAAGGGTGATGTAAAAAAAGCTCTGGAATATCATTTAGCGGCGTTAAAAGTAAGAGAGGAACTAGGTTCAAAATTACTGATCGCTTACAGTTACCTGAATTTGGGAAATATTTATTTCAGATTAGGTGAAGATGAGAATGCACTGAAGGATTACCAGCTCTCGATCGATCTGATGTATGAAATGCAGGATACTATGAACGCGGCGATTGGTTTAACAAACATGGGTTCCATTTATAGTAACAAAGGTGATGTAAAGAAAGCGCAGGAACTTTATCTGAAAGCATTAGCAATACGTAAACGTTTCAATGATGTGGACGGGATCGCGGAGATCTATTCGAATCTCAGTGTTACGTTCATGGATGCGCAGCGGTATAAAGAAGCTTTGGAGTATGCTTTTCTTACCATTGATCTGTATGGAGAAAGCGGAAGTAAATTGGGAAAAGCTATTTCTTACAGTAATATAGGAGATGTCTATGAACACATGAACGATCTGAACAATGCGATCAAATACCAGGAGATAGCGATGCAGTTGTCGTTGGAGATGAAAAGTATGTTCATGTTGCCTACCTGTTACCAGTTGCTGGCTTCAGCTTATTCGAAAAAAGGTGATTATAAGAACGCGGTGATGTATGCCGAGTTGTTTTCTCGGGTAAGGGACAGTGTGATGAACTCTGAGAATTCAAAAATGATCCAGGAAATGCAAACGCGTTTTGAAACAGGAAAGAAAGAGAAAGAGATTGAATTACTCCAAAAGGATAAGAACATCCGTGATCTTGAAATAAGTAAATCGGATGCAAGCATAAAACGTCAACGCATCATCATATTTACGATCATTGGCGGATTGATATTGGTTATTGCTCTTATTACTTTGATATTAAAGAGTAACCGTGAACGCAAAAAGATCAATATCGGATTGGCGAAGAAAAATATTGAGATCGAACATCAGAAAGATCTGATCGAGGAGAAGAATAAAATGATAACGGACAGCATTGATTACGCCCGTACCATTCAGAATGCAATATTACCTCCAGATGGAAAAATAAAAGAATGTTTCCCTGAATCCTTCATTGTCTTTGAACCTAAAGAAATTGTGAGTGGAGATTTTTATTGGCTTCAGGCCCCAACCGGCTCCCGCAAAGAGGGAGAGAAGAACCAGGCCGATCATTGTTTGTTTGCCGTAGTGGACTGTGCAGGAGAAGGTGTGCCGGGAGCTTTTATGAGTATTATGGTAAATAATATGTTGGAGACGATAGTATTGGAACAAAAATTGATTGATCCTTCTGTTATAATCGAAGAGTTAAATAAAAAATACAAGACTGAAATTTCTTTGATCGCCTGGAATAGAAAGAAAAACGAATTTCAATTCGCAGGAACTAAAATGCCTTTGGTTATTATCGGCAATTCCAAAGTCAATAAGATTATTCCTGAAAGCGGAAAAACACAAACTATTCCTCTGCAAAAAGGAGATATGGTTTACATGTTTACGGACGGAGTAAAAGGTGATGTTGAATTTATTGAAGAGTTAACGGCTATCTCTCAAAAGGATCTTCAGCAGCAAAAAGAAATTCTTCAGCAAGGATTCAAAAGCAAGGAAGATGATATTTTAATCGTTGGCTTTAAAAATAGTTAGCACAATGTTTGCCCTGGGCAGTCGAAGGGGTGTTATGGTGGTTGGATTCGAACTTAATAAGATCAGAGCTAAAACTCAATGAATTGAAGGATGTCAACAACCCAAGACATGAGTCTGGGGTTAAGAAATGCTAAAGAACTCAAGGGTTTTAGCCCAGATGATGCTACTCCTCCTGCTTCTCTTCCTTCTCCTCGCCAACCACACCGGCTTGTTTTAGTTTGGTTTCGAAGACGGTTACTTTTTGTGGAGAGCAAGAATTGAACTGATAAGATGGTCCTTTCTCAACATTCTGCTTCCTGTTCTTTGGTTTTAATTCTTTTAATACATTATTGAATTCATTATTACTCGATACCGCACTCATTAAACCTTTGTAATATTCAAAGTAATACCAGGTGTTCTGGTCAATTTTTATATAGATGATGATCTTATCGCCACCACCGCGCATCTTATCTACTTTTATCCATCCCGGTACATAACGGTTGATCTCGTTCTTTAAAATGTTCCCTACACCAATTTGCCCGGTGGAGATGAATGATTTCAGCTCCGGGTAATATTTGAATTCTACATCATTGAAGAAAAATGTTTTCTCTAATTCATCCGGAAATTTCTTTATTGAACCGTATAACGTCAAGTCAGCAATAGCTTTATCAGCTTTTTCTTTCCCTAAAATTTCCATTAAACCTTTAAATAGTTCGGGCTGAGAAAAATCTACAGGCGATAAGCTGTTGATGTAGATCTCCATGTCTTTTGCCATGATCCGCATCGCTTTATCTTCAAAGAAGAAATTGATGGTCATCATCAAACGAATGTTGGATGAATCTCCCGGTGTGTAATGCGTTGCTTGTCCAACCGAATTGATGGCAACCTGCCCAAGATCAGCCCCAAGATCAAATTTACCTTCACCGTACATGGTACAGTTCTTCGTGTTCAGACTTAAATAATTACCCGGTAAATTTGATTCAATTAATTTTTCACGGTTCGAGATCTGGTATTCTTCACTTTCCCTGTCGAATGTTAAGAAACCATCAGCGCTCACTAATTTCTGGTCTTTTTTACTTCCTTTCGGTGATAAGAATCCTGAATACACTGCATTCGTATCTGTTGAATACATGATCGCATTTACAACGTCCCTTCCAAACATATCTTTCGCATCGGCAGGAATCGGAATTAAAATTTCTTTCGGATTGATATCACCGCTGAATTTCAGGTAGGATTTGCCAACCCTGTTACACACGTGAACAATTCTTGTACCGCCATCGAAATTCAAGAATTGATTACTTGCGGATAACGTTACTTTTCCGGCAAAACTAAAATAATCGTTGAAGTTGAAATTATCTTTTTCGCTGATCATACCTTGCGAAATTGTATTACCTGAAGTGTCCGGACGAATAACATCGAATTTGATCAGGAATTTCTTTTCGTTCTCATCCACATATAAATAATCTCCCGTTCCTAAATAATCACGGCGGCTGAAGATATTTGCTTTTACATTACGGATGCTGTGGTATCTGGTAACCGTGTTAGCCATGATAGAAGCGTTCTTTAAAGTATCCATTACCGCATTTTTACGAATGGTCACCTTACCACTGTCAGGAAATAAACGGGCATCGGCAACATTAATGAATGGCACATTCAAACAGTTGATGATGAATTTCCGTAAATTATATTTCGCGGCAGGTGCAAAGAACCGGAGCGAATCCTGTTTGGGATGAACGCTGATAAATTCGGGTCCCTCGAGGTCGAGAGCATTCTCTGTATTTGCATCGAGTTTTTTCTGATCGTCACCCAATTCAATTTCCTCACTATCCATGTACCATTTGAAGCGGTCCATGTAAGCGATGTATTGATTCTTATCAAAACGTACATAAGAACCGGCGCCATTGGAAATAAATTCTCCCATCCGTTTATCAAAATCGATCTTCGAGTTTACGTTAACGGTGGAGAAGGTGAATCCTTCCTCGTCAAAAGCTTTTAAGTGGAAGTCAGAAGTATCAGAGAAGAATTTCCGTTTGATGAATAATATTTTTCCGGATTTAAGGTCGGCTTTTCCGAAATCCACTTTTCCGTTTCCTGTTAGGGCATGTTTTGTTAAGTCAAACCGCCCGCTGAATTTTGCATCTTCTTTATAGGCGGTGAACGGTTTTTTTAAATTGCGTGCCTGTAATAATTCTTTGTAAGGTTTAAAATGTAAGTATACAGTATCACCATGCGCTACCGGGAATTCATCCGGCACTTCCTGTTCTTTCACATCAAAGACAGTTGCGACCCCATTCGCAGAGTCGGGGAAGAAGATCAGGTCAGGTACTTTCGATTTACTGGCACTAAAGATAAAATCCCCACCGCCGCGTAAACCTTTATTACTTAAACGGATCTCCTGGTCGAAATTACCAACGCCGCCGTAAATAGGATAACCGCCCGGAGGAGTTTGACGGATGAAACCTAACGAATAATCTTTTTGGAGCGTTAACTTCTCCCTGAATGTTGGAAAAATTCCTGCTGAAGAAAATTCACCATTAAATTCTAAACCTTGTTTGGTGAAGTTGTCCAAACTATCAATCGTGAACGGATCGAGTTTGAAATAGAATTTATCACGGTTGTAAACTCCTTTAAAGATCTGGCGCTTGTCGTAGAATGAATAACTTTCTTTGAAGCTTTGGAAAGCAGGGTAGGTTGGGGCTTTGCCCCAGCCTGATTTATTTTTAGGTGCGTCGATCCGTAATTCTCCGTTAGCATTCTCAATAACAGTTTGTACTTTTTTGAATGGCAGATTTCCATTCACATCAGGTTCGTAAGCTTCCACATAGATCTTTATCGAATCGATCGTTTTCATTTTTACTTTGAAGAGATCATAATCGAAAACGAAATCTTTACCATGGAATTCGAATTTTCCGGAAGCAACAACACCCGAGAATTCCATGTTACGGTTCTTCTTCAGTACAATGTCTTTACCTGTGGGAAACATGAATACTTTTTGTGTATCACTTAAGAGCACATTTTTCACACCGTGAACTGTAAGATCCCAGTTCAATAAATTAAGCGTAGCATTTTCTTGTCCCGGAATAACAGAATGCAAAGTTAAAATATCGTAATCACGGTTATGTTTTTGATTAGCCATGTAATCGAACAAACGTTGCCTTACAGTGATCATATCACTTTCGGGATCAAAATAAATAACGCCGAAAATTGCGAGTTTGAAAATGATAGGCCTGAGATCCACAGCTAAATATTTAATATACTTCGCAAAATCAACAACACTGAATGGCTGTTTATCATTAGCTAGCCAATACTCATTTAGTTTTTGTGTTAAACTTAGACTTTCATTTCCACGGATAGCAGCGGCACGATCGGCATTATAAAAATCCATCGATTCAAAATAAGCTTCACCCTGGAAGTTATTCGGAAGAAATCCTAAGGTCAATAAGGGCTCATCGATTTTCCAAACCAATTGTTCGAAATACATATCGAATTTGTGGAAAGTGTTTGAAACCGGTGTTTTTTGTAACCCGTCATCTCCGCGGATAATGGTCACCGTTTTTTTATCCACCTGGTAAGTGAAACTTAAACCTGGATGATAAATAGAGTCTTTATCCATGAATAATTTTATAGTTCCCGGATTGGCAACCACACGTTCTTTACTCATTGCAAAAGCACGTGCAGAAACTTCCATAAATTTTTTTCCTTCACGCCTGAAAATAATTTTAGCAGGATTTGATGCATTACCTGAACCAACGAATTTCGGACCACGCATCCCAAAACCTCCGTCATAATCCACATCCGGATAAATATTCTTTACTAATAACCTTTTACTATAAGAATCGAAGCGGGGATAAGAGGCTTCTCCGTTCTCTGTAATGATACGGTCGGTTAATTTTCCTAATTGTGGTTTATCAAAATATTGTTTTCCGTAGAAGATAGCAGAATCTGCAGTATAATTCCCGGTCTTGCAATCAATTTTATAACGTTTGATATCAGCGTAAACATCGTCACCTAAACCCGCGCGGATCCATTCTACTTTTCCGCCCTTCCCTACAAATTGTCCCCATGTCGGGTAATATGTTCCTTTTGTATTTTCGATCGACATAGAATCTCCTCTTGGATTTTGTCCAACTAAAGTAAAATCAGTGAAGATCAATTTTGGAATGGAATCATATTCGAATTTATAATTCGGTTCCATACTTCTGTAAATGTAGGAAGGGGATTTGTAAAAGATATTTCCTGCAAACAGATTCTCGCTCATCTCAAGGAAATCTGAAAAGCCACGGATACTTTTTGCTTTCAGCATTTTTTCCATGCACTTTTGCCAGTTCTCTCGGTTTTCTTCAGGCTGACCTGATTTCAGAAAGTTGAGCATTGCATTATAGTAACTTACGAAATACGGATACGGTTTCAAGCGTTTTTGAAGGAATTGATTACTGGTTTCAATTATGATCTGTTTATAGGCACCGGCAAGGACAGGTGTTTTCCAAACTTTAGAGAATTCGAGAACGTAAGCCTCCGCATCTTTTTTATTAGCAGAATTGTCGAAAAAAAATTCATTAAGCTCTTTAATGAATTTAATGGTATCACCTGAGAACTGGGATAGTTTCTGTGCTTTAAAAGAAGAAGCGAAGAAAAGTAATGGGAGTATATAGTAAAATGACCTTTTAGACATAATATGAATTGAATTTTATCAAATATAAAAGTATGCTGTGATATTAGTAATGGTTCTGAATAATTTGTTAAAAGATTTATTCGGAGGTGAGGCCTTCAGTGAGCTTTTGCCGAACTGTTAAGGATTCTTAAATGGTTCCACTTAATGCTCCGGATCTACCACTTGTTAAGAGCTTCGTTTACTAAACCATTTCAGCTCTTTTGTGGCACGTGCTTTGAAATGTACCCTGTATAACAAACCAGTGAAGGAGAGCAAAACACCCTTCATTATCAAACCAAAATATGAAAACAATAACAGCAATTGCAACCATGTTACTAGCTTTAAGCATTAACGTAACTGCACAGGTAAAAGTAAAAAATTACGCACCGCGAAATCAGCCTAAGAATGATCCGCAGCCTGCCAATAATAGCCAGGCGAACCATTGGGGATGGGGTCAGGGTGGTTCATATGGTAATGTGACCATTGGTTTTGGCAGTTATCCGAATTACTATTATAATAACTACAATTCGTATAATGGTTACAGCGTAAAAAAAGCGGCTAAGTACTCGATCAGGAATGCCGGCCGCTTAATTAACCAGGCTGTAGCTTTTGATTCGTGGAATGATATTTATTCGCCTTTGTTAGCGAAAGCGATCCGTCACCATAATTATTCACGACAATTATATTGGTGGGGAAATTACGCGGCTGCGCATAATCATTCGGAACGTGCAGGATATTTAGCATGGTATAGTTTGCAATATTTCCAGGATCCTAACTGCGGTGGGAATTATGGCGGCGGATATAATGCTCCGGACCCGTATAGTGATCCATACAATCCATATTACAGAACGGATCAGGCAGGAGGAAAGAATCAAAATGAAGGAAACAGAACCCCGGATATTTCTAAAAATGAGAATCTGGACACAAAATTACCCGGTTCTGAAGTAAATGACAGAGAATTGATCCTAAGTTTTGACAGATCTGAATTCAAGGATGAATAAATTTAACCCTCACAGTGTTGTGAGGGTTTTTTAATTGCAATATTTTCCTATTTTTGGCTGCAGAAATGAGATCCGTTGAACTTTCATATGCGACAATAGAAAATAGAAAAGGGATACTTTGGTTGATATTAAAAGAAGATGCGGAGATAGATGTAAAGGAAATAAGAGAATTAACCAGGATCTGCGAAGAATTATCAGGTAACAAACCTTACTCTCTTGTTTCAGATGCAAAAGTAAATCTGACCATTACTTCAGAAGCAAGGAAAGCAGCAGCCAGCAAAGAAGAATCACCTTTATTGGTTGCAAATGCAGTTCTGGTAAATAATATTGCTGTCAGGATGGTCGCAAATTTTTTTACTGCGGTTAATAAACCTCATTTTAAGTATAAAGTATTCAACGAAGAACAGGAAGCCCTTAGTTGGCTGAAAAAACAAGTATAACACCTGGTTAATTTTCAAAATAACCCTTTTCTCAGAATTCTTATCCCGTTTGTTTGCGGGATCTTAATTTATTCCGGCAATCATTTTAATGTGAATGTAATTTTTCCTTTGCTTATTTCGTTAGTAGTATTGATCATTCTCTTTTATCTCAATAGAAAGCAGGTCACGGAGAAAGAAAAATTGAGTTTTGTTTTAGTATCAGATCTATTCTTGTTTCTGGCAGGTTTTTATTGTTGTTATGTATATGACGTAAAAAATGATCCTTCTTATTTTGGTGCTTACGTGAATTCAGAACAACAAATGTGGGTTGGAGAAGTAAAGGATCTGTCTGTAGAAAAAGAAAAATTCTATAAAGTTCTGATGAGTGTCAAGGGTTTCCAGGGGAAGACACAATTAAATGGCAATGCGCTTGTCTATATTAAAAAGCCAATTGATGTTACGCAGTTAAAACCAGGAATGGTGTTGCAATTAGAAAGTAATTTTATTCAGCCACCGGCACCTTTAAATCCGCATGAATTTAATTACAAAGAATTTTTAGAGCGGAAGAATATTCATTTCCAAAGTTTTGTTGATCCGGAAAATGTTCAGGTTTTAGGGGAAAGCAATGATTTTTCAGTGATAAATTTCGGTCTCGAAATAAAACACGAGATCAAGGCCTGTTTTGAAAATAGTACTTTAAATAAAGAAGCAGCTCAATTATGCGTGGCGTTACTTACGGGTTATGATGATGAGATTGATACTGAAACGATAAATGCTTTCGCACATTCGGGTACTTTGCATGTCCTTTCCGTTTCAGGATTACATACCGGAATTTTGTATGCGGTTTTGGTTTTTGTATTGGGATGGATAGACAGAAACAGAAAATATAAGTTCTTACAATTGGCGATCATAAGTTTAAGCTTATGGTTCTTTGCCTTAATAACCGGATTTGCCCCTCCTGTTTTAAGGGCAGTGATCATGTTGAATCTTATTGCTATCGGAAGGGCGTATTATTCGTATTCATCACAGCATTCTGTAAATATTCTGTCGGTTTCAGCTTTTCTTATTTTGGTGTTTGATCCGCTTTTGGTTTATGACACAGGCTTTTTATTGAGCTATTCGGCTGTTGCAGGAATTTTATATTTTGAGCCGGGATTTACTGCGTTAGTTGATTCAAGATATTGGATAGTAAATAAAGTTTGGCAACTGACAAGCGTTTCTCTTGCCGCGCAAATAGCAACTTTACCAATAACATTATATCTGTTCCATCAATTTCCGTTATGGTTCATATTCTCGAATTTGATCGTGATCCCGTTGTGTACAGTTGTTATGTTCCTGGGATTTTTAATACTATTGAAATTAAATTTTGTTGCACCATTGATAAACGGATGTTCTTCTTTTATTTTTTATTGTATTCACTTAACGGACGGAAGAGACAGCGGTTATATAGATCAAATTGATTTTACCTGGAGCGATCTGATCTTCCTGACTGCTTTTATAATCGCTGTCGCGATATTTGTTAAGCACCGGACATATGTCTATGTAGCAGGAGCTGCCGTATTACTCATTCTTTGGCAAATGATCTCTTTGTTTGAAGTGGCAGAGAAAAAATCTGAAACTCATTTGGGTATTTATCATATAAATAAACAAACAGCGGTTGATGTGAAAAATAAAGGAATAATCAATTTTAATTCTGAATTAAACAGTAGCAATTATAACTATCACGTTAAACCTAATCAAACCACTTACAATTATGCTGATATGTATAGTTTGGGATTTGATTATGTAAGATCTTCAAATGTTTCCTTTTTGAAATTAAGTTCTCCGGAGCAGAAGCCGCTGATCGGATTTTTGAGGCCGGACTATCTTTTGGTTTCAAATAATACGCAACTGGAAGAGGCTTATCTCACAAAAAATGTCCGTATGGTGATAGCCGACGGTTCAAATAATTATAATAATATCAAAGAACTTAAGGCGCTTTGTGATAAATTTGCAGTACCGTTTCATGCTACACGTGAAAAAGGGTATTTGCAGCTGAATTTATAAAATAACCATGTTTTCTGAGTTCAAACTAAAAATAAAGATAAACCGGCTATTCCATATGACCATCAAGAAACAAATTATTTGTATATGAAATTAAGGATAGGAGATAAGGTCCGGTTTTTGAATGAGAAAGGTGAAGGTGTTGTAACCCGTTTTGGCAATAAGGAAACCGCTTTTGTAGAAATGCCTGATGGTTTCGAAATTCCTTATCCGGTGAAGCACCTTGTTCCGATTCACACTGAACTCATCATCAATTCAGAAGCAGAAAACCTGGATCTTGAACCTGAGAGCGGGGTTACCGATGCTGTTTATTTTGTGATAGAACCTGATCATGAATTGCCGATGCTGGTGAGCGATTACAATATTTATCTGTTCAATTCTTCCTCGTATAATTTAATGTTTGCTTATTCAATAAAAGATGAAGCGCATTTCCAGACTTTAAAACATGGCGAGATAGGAGCCTATCAAAAAATAATCCTGAAAACAGTTAAAGCAAGTTTTTTAAAAGAGTATCCTTATCATAAAATTGAATGTTTGTTATTCAAGAACGTACATTACCGTGCTCAAATTCCGGTCTCAGAAACTGTTTTTGTGAATCCCGCTAATTTCAATCATCATTCACTGATCAAACACGAGGAATTTAAGCTTCCGGTGTATGCTTTTTTGTTAAAAGATGAATTCATAGTGTCACAAAATGTGGAACAGGAATTATCTGTTGAAGATATTGAAAGATTAAAGCGGATGAAGGAAGTCAATTCCTTCAAAAAAACCTCAAAATCACATAAAGAACAGTTAAAAAATCTTGAAAAAGAGGTCGATCTTCACATAGAAGAATTAGTGGAGGATATTAACGGTTTAACAAGTCACGAAATGTTATCAATACAGCTCGAGCGTTTCGAAAAAGAGTTGGATAATGCTATAGAAAATGGTATAAAAAAGATCATTTTTATTCACGGTGTAGGAAACGGGCGGTTGAAAATGGATATCCGCCATGTCTTGAAATCCACGCCGGGTGTGACTTTCCAGGATGCTTCCTATAAACTCTATGGTTTTGGCGCTACTCAGGTAAACATTTTGTAGGCTCAGCCACTTCAGAACTTCGCAATTTTTCTGTAACCAATTGGCAGAATTTTCGTAAATTTAAATGCAGGTTGTTCTATCGCCTGAATAGCAATATTTGGGAGGAAAGTCCGGGCAACATAGGGTGATCCGCCGCATGAAAATGCGGGCATATTTCCTGAAAGGAAATTTTGACAGAGAGTGCCACAGAAACAAGGTAGCCCCCACAGTATTGTGGGGGTGATAGTGAAAATGTGAGGTAAGAGCTCACAGGTGCAGGCAGTAATGTCTGTATCAGGTAAACCTCGGGTGTTGAAAGGCCAAATAGGTCCTGGTTTTAGAGCGACCCGTTCTATTCGCCGCAAGGTGATAACCAGGATGGGTAGGTCGCACAGATAAATGATAGGATATATCGCGGGGTAACACCCGCGAAGAAACAGAACCCGGCTTACAGACCTGCACCCCAATGGGGAAAGAATATAGAATACTGAACTAAAAAATGAACATGGTTAAAAAACTACTAATAGTTTTTTTCTTTTTAGCAACTTTCTTTGCTAAAGCACAATGCCCTCAGGTGTTCGATTATCTGGGTAATCTTAGCAATAACCCCAAATGGATCAGTTGTACAGGTTCTGCTAACTATCTTTTGAATTTTCAGTCTAATGTAGGTTGGGGAGCATATACTATCAATTGGGGTGATGGTTCACCAAATCAAAATGCTGCAACGTATTCAGCTTTTTCTAATATTACTCATAATTATACAACAACCGGTACAGATACGTTTGTAGTATCTCTGATGATATCGTCATTGAGCTGCACGCTTACGGGATTAGTGGTTATGGAAAAACCTGTTAACGCTTCGATCCAAATTCCTATTGGAGGTGTTACCCAGGCTTGTGCCCCTGCAATTTTACAGTTCATTAATTCAAGTACGGATGTTTCGGCAACAACAACTTTCACATGGAATTTCGGTGATGGTTCGCCACCTGCAATTTTCAATTATACGAACGCCGGACAAACAATCTCACACACCTATAGTGTCGGAACGGTCAATTGTCAAACAGCCGTCACACTGATGGCGATGAATTATTGCAGTTTCGGAAATCCTACAACTGCAAACTTTAATCCGATTCAAATTTATGACAGGGATGTTGCTGCAATCACACCTGATGCGTTCATTAAATGTTTACCGAATACTTCATTCACCTTCACAAATACAACAACACGGAATTGTTTAGCTCAGGGAAATACGTTCCAGCGGCAGGAAGAATGGAATTTCGGTGATTACTGGGGAAGGGGATATGATTCAATTATTCCATGGAGCCCGTGGCCGCCAACAACTCCTATTACAATTAATTATCCCGGTATCGGAACTTATTCTGTGGTGTTGCGCGATAGTAATTTGTGTGGTGTATCAACAACCACAATAAACGTTTCTATAATCTCTGCACCGGTCGCTAATTTTAATGTGCCGCCAAATCCGTTATGCCAGAACTCTCCTGTAACATTTACTAATACAAGTACAACAGGTTATTTTTATAAATGGGATTTCGGCGTTGGTGCAGGATATGTGAACACGTCCTACGCCCCACAAACTTTCAATTATACTACGCCGGGAACATATACGGTAATGAACGTCGTCTACTTTGCAACCGGCTGTTCTGATACATCCAAGCAAGTCATAACTATTTTACCTGCACCAACTGCCAGTTTTGTTTTAACACCAACAGTCGGATGTAATACCCTGACGGCTGTTTCATTCACAGATGTTTCCGTCAGTGCAACGGGATGGAACTGGAATTTTGGAAATGGAAATACATCAACCAGTCAAACGCCGCCTGCACAAACTTATACGACAATTGGAAATAGCGTAATTACCTTAACTGTAACAGCCGCTAACCTCTGTAGAAATATCAGAACAGCAACCGTGACTGTATTCCAAAGTCCTGTTGCTGCATTTTCTCCCACATCATCCTGTGTCGGTTCTGTCGTCACGTTCACAGATATATCAACATCCGCTCCAACGAATACTATTACAAACTGGAATTGGAATTTTGGAGATGGTTCTCCTGTTTCGCTCTTGCAGAATCCTGTTCATACGTATACGGCCCAGGGAACTTATACCGTAACGTTAGCGGTGAATTCAGCGGTATGTTCAAATACACTCAGTCAAACTTTTGTGGTGAATGTTAAACCAACAGCAGCGTTTACTTTAAATCCTATGAGCGGTTGCCCGACACTTACAGTAAATTTTACGAATAACTCTCTTAATGCAACCAGTTTCCTTTGGGATTTTGGGGTAATACCTACATCAACTTCGAATGCAACTAACCCTGTGTTCAATTACACTAATACAACCGGTGTAGCTTTTAATCCAACAGTGAGTTTAGTTGCTATGACTGGCGCTGGTTGTAGTGATACGGCCGTTACTTCATTAACTGTCTTTCCTGAACCTGTCGCTTCGTTTACTGTAAATACAACGCCCGGTTGTTCACCTTTAGCATTAACATTCACAAACACTTCAACAGGTGCCACCAGTTATAACTGGGATTTTGGTGATGGGAATAATTCAGTACTCCCCAATCCGGTTCATACTTATACCAATGCTACTTTGTTCTCTCAAACGTTCACTGTGCAATTGATCGCAACGAATTCTGATGGCTGTAAGGATACAACAACACAGGTGATCACAACTTTTCCTAAACCGTTATTTACATTTACAATGATCCCTGCGAGTGGGTGTACGCCGCTTAACGTGAATTTCCCTACCATTCCGGGTGCTGTTACGACCAACTGGGATTTCGGGGACGGGAATACTTCAACTAACTTAAATCCTAATCATACATTCACCAATACAACTTTAGTTAACCAAACTTTTACAGTCACATTGATCGCTCAAAATGCTTTCATGTGCGTGGATACAGCTTATGGTTTCCCTGTAGTTTTCCCTAAGCCAATTGCTAATTTTAACCGCACGCCTAGTACGGGGTGTTCACCTTTGGTTGTGAACTTTACAAACCTGAGTGCTTTGAATGCGGGTAACAATTGGGATTTTGGTGATGGTAATATTTCTTCAACACCAAATCCTGTCCACACTTTTACTACAAATAATACTTTATCAAACACTGTTTATAGCGTGCAATTACTGGTTATCAGTACTGATGGCTGCCGTGATTCGATCACAAGGCCTGTTACGCTATTACCTTTACCATTGGCTAATTTTTCAGTTGATACGCCGGCTTGTTCACCAAAACAATTAACGTTCACAAATTTATCACAGGGTGCTAATTCTTATAATTGGGATTTTGGCAACTCTGTTACATCAACAGCTACAAATCCGCAACAGCAATACATAAATAATTCCGGCGTCAATCAGACATATACTGTTCAATTGATAGCTACCAACGCTGTGAATTGTAAGGATACCATTCAGGTTCCTATTGTCGTTCACTCGCAGCCAAATTATAATATAATAGCATCTCCAACTTCAGGGTGTGCGCCATTAACAGTGAATTTCCCTGCAGTTCCGGGAGCAACCAATTACAATTGGAATTTTGGCGATGGTAATACAGCAACAGGAGCGCCAGTGCAACACACATTTGTAAATGTTACTACAGCTAATGCAGTTTATACGGTTCAAATGATAGCGGCCGATGCAAACAGTTGTGCTGATACAGCTTTCGCTCAGATAACAGTTTTCCCTCAGCCTGTTGCTAATTTCCAGGTGAGTCCAACCACTGTTAATATTCCGGATGATCCTATTCACTGTACCAATCTTTCTACAGGAAATATTATTTTGAATAACTGGACATTTGGTGACGGAGGAACTTCTACTGCAACAAATCCGGATCACGATTATAAAACAGAAGGTGAGTATGTAGTGACCCTGATCGTTACGAGTGATAAAGGATGTAAGGATACATTCGAATTGCCAACGAAGATAATAGTATTTGAAGAGGCGAGTATTGAAATTCCAAATGCATTTACACCGAATTTACTGGGATCACCCGGTACGACTTTTAGTGCAAGCGATCTCAGTAACGATATTTTCCATCCTGTAGTTAAAGGTGTTGATAAGGAGAGATATGAATTAAGCATTTACTCGCGCTGGGGAGAATTGTTATTCATGACCAAAGAAACAACTGAAGGATGGGACGGTTATTACAAGGGAAAAGTTTGCACGCAGGATGTTTATGTATGGAAGATAAAGGCCATTACATTGGATGGGAAAATAATTAATAAAACTGGAGATGTGTTGCTGTTGAAATAGGTTTATGAATTTTTTGATCAGGATAAATATATTTTTATTAATAAGCAGTGGTTTGTTTGGCCAATCAACCGCAAAACAGGTAAATAAGCAGCTTAAAGAAGCCGCTTTTTATTTCGATGGGGAAGATTACCTGAATGCACTTAAAGAATATAAAAAAGTAATTGTAATCGATAAAACCAACGAAACTGCGAACCTGAATGCACTTGTTTGTAAATTGAAATTAAGCCAGCCTGTTGATTCTGTTCTTGGGCATGCACATCATATCCAGGATTCAAAATTACCTGAGGCGATGTTCTGGTTGGGAAAAGTGAACCACCAGTTAAAGAGTTTTGATAAAGCGACTGAATATTTTAACAGGTACAATAATATTGAAGAAAAGAAAAGGGCGATCACAACAGATGAAACTACACGCATGATAGAGATCTGCAATAATGCCAAGAAGGAAATTTCGCATCCTCACCGTTCAATAATTTCGAACCTCGGTGAAGGCGTGAATTCTTCTTATCCTGATTATGTACCTGTGATCTCTGCAGATGAACAGGTGATGTATTTTACCTCAAGGAGAGAGGGCAGTTCTAATAATGTAAAAGATGCGTATGGAAATTATCACGAGGACGTTTATGTCAGCTATAATACGTATGGTAAATGGAGTAAAGCAGTTAATCTTGGCCCGCCGGTAAATAGTGATACACATGATGCATGTGTGGCTTTGAGCCCGGATGGAGAACGGATGATCGTTTACCGAACAGCGGCTGATCTTGTAACAGGAGATCTTTACGTAACGCGTTTTGTAAATAGTTTTAATGGCAAGGCATGGGGGCCGTTGCAAAAATATGGTAAGGAGATCAATTCACAATTCATTGAAACCAGCGCATGTTTCAGTAATGATACAAGTGAAATTTACTTCAGCAGTAACCGTCCTGGCGGTTATGGAGGGAAAGATCTTTACAGAATAAAAAAATTACCGAATGGTAAATGGGCTATGCCATTCAATCTTGGAAAAGACGTGAATACACCTTACGATGATGATGATCCGTATTTGCATCCGGATGGTGTTACTTTATTTTTCAGTTCGAAAGGGCACAATACCATTGGGGAATACGATGTATTTAAAACGGTCCTGGATCCTGAGACCAATAAATTCTCGGAAGTGCAAACTTTAGGTTATCCCATCAATTCGGTTAACAACGACAGGTTCTTTGTATTGAGTGGCGATGGTAAGCATGGTTATTATTCATCAGTTAAAGAAGATAGTAAAGGTTCATCTGATATTTATGTGATCGATACACGGTTTGGTGATAATGATGAATTAGTAAAGCAAGCGATGGTCTATAAAGAAGATGTTCCGGGTCATGCTAAAATTACATTGATGGATGGTGAGACCAAGCAAGTGGCAGGTATATTTAATTCAAGTGCTAAAACAGGAAAGTTTGTTTTGGTGATGAATCCTTTAAAGAGTTATACAGCTATCGTGGAAGACGAAGGTTATAATACCGTGGTATTAAATATTGATCCTATTGCATTTGAAAAAACTTCAGGTGATCTGATAATTAAACTGACAAAAAAATAAGGATGAAGTATAAATTTGACATACTCACAAGCACCGGTATATTTAGCTTCACCCAAGGTTTGAAAAAACAGTTTTGTATATTCATTTCATTGATTGCAGCAATGCAGGTATTGGCGCAGGATCCGCAAATGACACAATTCTATGCAGCGCCACAGTATTTGAACCCGGCGTTCACTGGTCTGACAACCGAACATCGCTTCGTAGCGAATTACCGTAACCAATGGCCGGGCATACGTAAAACCTATCAAACATCAATGGCGGCTTATGATTATAATTTAAGTAATGTGAATAGCGGTATAGGGATTTTCGCGATGCAGGATGTTGCGGGCACTGCGGGGTTAAAACATTCGCAGGCCGGATTAAATTACGCGTATCGTTTTACTGTAAGAAAAGTAAGTGAGATCCGTGCAGGTATCAGTGTTTCTTATAACATGAAAAGTTTAGGTTTTAGTAAATTAACTTTCAACGATCAATTAGTTACGGGCTCTTCCACTTCCCTTGACGGTACAACATACGGGCAAAGGAGTTTTGTTGATATTGGCGCAGGAGTTCTTTTTAACAGTACAAAATACTGGATCGGTGGTGCGGTTAAACATTTGAACAGGCCTAATGTAAGCCTGATCGGCGGCCAGGAGCCATTGCCAATGTTTATTGGTTTACATGGCGGATACAGGTATATCATTGAACAAAAAGGAAAGACTGCTTTGAAGCGTTTTGTATCGGTCGCATTCAATTATAAACATGAATTGAAGAATGATCAGTTTGATGTGGGTTTCTATTATTTCCACGCACCGGTTAATTTTGGTTTTTGGTACAGAGGTATTCCTTTCAAGAATTATGCCCCGGGTTACGTGAATAACGAAAGTTTCGCTTTACTGATCGGGTTTGAAGTTCCTAAACGTAATTTACGGATCGGGTACAGTTATGATATGACCTTATCCCAATTAGGAATTAATAATACCACCGGATCGCATGAAGTTTCATTGATCTACGAATACGCTCAGCGCAAGAAAAGAAAAGCGAAGCACGTACTGGTTACCTGCCCGAAATTTTAACCTCAGGTTCTTTAAAGTAATTCATTATCGCTTCGTAGTATGATTTTGCGACCAAATAAACACGTTCGGAAGTTTTAACACCGTAATCATTATAATTGCAAGTGCTTAACATGGTACATTCTTTAGCATTATCCTGATACAGACTTTCACCGTACACCAAAGGTGAATTTATACAACGTGTCAGGATAAGGTTACGGCAAAACAGCCCTTGGTAATTGGTACTTAATGTGTTTTTAGCCAGGTATTCTGTATCCGTTTTTTTAGCGCGTGTGATCTTCAGGTTTTTCTCAAACGAATTCATTGTCAAGCGGCCGATTGTTTCAGATTGCTGAACTTGTTTTCCCAATAACAAACGGAGGAAATGTAATTTATTGGAAGGTCTTGTAAGATCTTTTGTTCCGAAAGCGCCGCTTATAAAACACATACTGTTATTCCGGTTACTTGCAGTTGTCCATGGTGAATTCTTTTCATCTACGTTATAATGAATGATAACCGAAACATGAGGGTAGAAACCGTTGATCTTTTTAACACGCTCCATCAATTCGTAATCGCGGAAGAAAGCCCAGAATAATTTTTCTTTAGGAAATTGTTTCAGGATCTTATATTTATCTTCATCTAATTCTTTCTTTTGTTTCAGACTATCTAATACTTTATTTCTCCTGTTCTTATACCAATCGGCATAAGTTTGATTGAAAGCTGTTGTGTTCTCTTTATTCCGCGATAAAATAACTTTCGCGCCTTGTTCTTCCAGCATATTTTTTAAAACCTGTGCTGTAAGAAATGTGAGTTGACCCTCAACTAAAGTTATCGTATCTTTTTTCCTGGCTTTTTCATTCACGAGCTTCACATATTTTCCTTCCACTTTTGAATCTTCAAAATTAGAGGAGAAATGTCCGGGATCAATAGCGATCCTGATATTGTATAAAGGCTTTGAAGGATTTGGTTTGGGCAATTTGCTATCATCATTCATCGTGATCACCAAACTATCCAATTGTTTTTTGCTAAGTTTATTCAGCCCTTTTAGCTTGTAAAGTTTAAGTTGCTCCGTAACGCTTGAATTTTCGAAAAAGTCTGCCAGAATTTTAGATTCATTAGCATAAACAGCAAATTCTTTTTCTTTTTTGTCGTTCAGAATATAAAAAGCGTTTGATTCGAAGAGAACATGGTCGTTAAGAGCGCCATTCAGATTCAGGTATTTTTCGAAACGGGTCTTGCAATCGGCAATGGTTTGCGACATTCCGGTTTGGGTAATAAATAGTAATATGGGTATAAGATACCGCATTATAACAAATATATGTTCAATGGCTTTCAGGATTTTCGTAACTTCAGGCTTGTTATTAAAACGGTCATGTTAGCAACGGCACAAATAGAGCTCCTTAAAAAGGAATTTAACTTCAAAACCTCACGGTCGGGCGGCAAAGGCGGGCAGAACGTGAACAAGGTTGAGACAAAGGTAGAGCTAAGTTTTAAGATAGCAGATTCTAAAGTGTTAAATGATGTTCAGAAGACTATTCTCTTGGAAAAACTGGCTTCGAGGATAACAGATGAGGGTGAGTTAAAAGTGACAGAAGAGAAACACCGCTCCCAATTAGAGAATAAAATGGAAGTGATGGAGAAGTGTTTTAACATTTTGAATAAAGCGCTTTACGTTCCTAAAAAAAGAAAAGCGACCAAACCCAGTAAAGCGAGTAAACAAAAGCGAATTGAAGGAAAAAAGAAGAGGGGCGAGGTAAAACAAAACCGCAGAAAACTGTTTTAATGGAAAGTATAAAGAACTTTTTATTGAGTAAGTATTTTTTGGCGTTTGCTTTTGCAGCACATGCATTAGTGCTGTTAGTATTGTATCTGAAATTCGGGATCAATCTTTCAAATGAAGGCGAAAAATACTTGCAGGTAGCCGGCCGGTTGAATTTTGAAAACTACAGGGAGGAATTACAGTATTTATGGGCTTATAGTTTTTATATTGTATTTCTTACTGTTTGTTTGAAATCAGGCTTTTCAGTGTATGTGATCATTGTTATTCAATACCTGGTTTCTGTCGCAGGATTTTATTTATTCTATAAGTTTATTTTATCCCAGAATTTCTTTTCAAAACTGTATGCAAGGATTTGCTGGCTGGTGATCATTACTTGCCCTGTTATTATTTATTGGCAACTGACATTCTATACTGAGACCTTTTTTATTGCTTTGGTTATAATAAGCACTTATTGTGCTTTCAAGCCAATCACAAATTACTTACCACTTATAGTATTGTTCCCGGCCTTGCTTTTTTGCAGGCCCGTTGGTGTTTTTTATATGATCGCATTAAGCGCCGTACTTTTAAAAAAGCAGGGATTTAAATTTACAAGAGGGTTTCTTTACGCTTCTTTTGGACTGGTGTTTTTTATTGTATTATTCCTGGTGCCGCTCCATTTTTATGATTTTGCTTTGCCTATTTTCCAGGGTTCTGTTATTTGCGGATTTCCAATGTTCCCGGCTTCAGTGCTTCCTGAAGGAAATTATTTTTTAGCCCAAATACATGTTTCGTTCATAGAGGAACATGGCCTGGCTGATCTTTTGATCATTTCCCTTAAAAAAATAGCTGCCTTTTTCACAATTACACGCCCGTATTATTCATTCAGTCATAATGCCATCAACTCTGTTTATTACCTGTTCATTATCGGCGGATTACTTGGGATAGGGGATACCCTAAAACGGAATTCACACCCCCTTTTTTACGGTTATTTTACAAGTGTTTTAGCGGCAAGTTTGTTAATTGTGGTTCTGATCTATAACGAGTGGAGCGAGCGTTTCATGGTGCCTTTATTGCCGTTTTTCATTCTTATGACCTTCATTTTTATCTTCAGGATCCGTATCGGAACGGTGCTTCCGGTTGTGGAACCGGTCAATGAAAAGCCCGTAATTACCATCTAAAAATATCTCCCTCAGTTTAGGGGCTTTCCCACCTGTTTTTCAACAATATTTTAATAAAAAACCCGTTAACTAAGAGGAAAATCTCGCAAATATTAATTAAATTTAGGTGTTTATGCGTATAGTAGTTTTATCAGCCTTATTGGCAATTTCAGGTGTTGCTTTTGGGCAGATCGCAAAATATAGTAACGAATTTCTGAATGTTGGTGTAAGTGCCCGTGCTATGGCAATGGGTAATGCTAATGTGTCTTCTGTGAATGATGTAACTGCCGGTTACTGGAATCCATCCGGTTTACTTTACCAGCAAAGCAATCTCCAGCTAGGCTTAATGCACGCCGAATATTTTGCAGGTATCGCGAAGTATGATTATATAGGTGCATCAAAACGTATCGATAGTAATAGTGTAGCCGGAATTTCGTTCATCCGTTTCGGTGTGGATAATATACCGAATACTTTAGAATTAGTAGATGCGAATGGTAATGTGGATTATTCACGGATCAAATCGTTCAATGCAGTTGATGCCGCAGTTCTTATTTCTTACGCGCGTAATCTTCAAAAGATACAAGGATTAAAAATAGGAGGGAATTTTAAAGTGATCCGCCGTAAACTTGGCGAATTTGCTGGTGCATGGGGTTTTGGATTGGATCTTGGGGCAATGTACGATTATAAAAAATGGCATTTTGGTGTGATGGGCAGAGATATCACAGGTACATTCAATGCATGGACCTACAACCTGACCGAAGAAGAAAAAAATACTTTGACCATTACAGGAAATGAGATCCCGACCAACTCTGTTGAAGTTACTGTTCCGAAACTGATCTTAGGTGCTTCAAGAAAATTCCTCGTATGGAACAACCGTGTTTCAATTCTTGCTGAAGCAAATCTTATCAATACATTCGATGGTAAACGTAATACCGTTATCAAAACAAAAACATGGAGCATGGAACCGAATTTAGGAACCGAGATCGGTTATAAGGACCTTGTGTTCTTAAGAGCAGGTATCGGTAATATCCAAAAAGCTTTGAATGCAAAAGGAGATGCTTTCGTTACAACTGTACAGCCCAACATTGGTGCAGGCGTAAAATATAAGATCTTTGCTTTGGATTATGCATTCACAGATATCGGCGACCGTTCTATAGCATTGTACTCTCACATCATCTCACTCAAGATAGATATCAATAAAAAACCCAAGTGAAGCGTATAACTCATATTATGCTGTTCCTCGCTTTGGCGGTTTCGCTAAAGGCACAGGTGTATAATAACGAGTGGATCAATTTTTCGAACAAATATTATAAATTCCCGATCCATAAAACCGGTTTTTACCGTATCGATTCGTTAGCGCTTGCCAATAGCGGGATCAACGTTAGTTTACTGAATCCAAAAAATCTTCAATTATTCCTCAAAGGAAAAGAAGTTCCTTTATACATTTTCGGAGAAAGTGATAATATGCTTAATGATTCCGATTTCATCGAGTTCTACGCCGAACCGAATGATGGTCGTTTTGATTCGAGTATATACAGTAATGTAAGTTATGTGCCGAATCCATATGTGTCTTTATTCAACGATACAATTCATGCCTTTTTAACCTGGAATAATTTAACAACGAATAAACGTATCATCCAGGAAACCGATACAGTGGTTTCCGGGAATACGCCGGCTCCTTATTTCTTTACTGAAAGAATTTACACAGGGAAGAACGAATATAATTATGTTGAAGAACATCCGGAATACAGCAGTGATCCGAGATATACCCAGGCCGAAGGTTACGGCTATCAATTGTATTTCGGGCAAGTATTCAACACTAATATCAGTCCTGTTAATATTTATACGCAAACCGCTTTACCGGTCCAGTTGAATATAAATTTTTCAGGGTCCAGTATAGATAATAATTATCCTGTATCCGATCATCAGGCAAAGGCTGTTATTTACGATCAGGCAAATACACCTGTAAAATTATTCGATACAATTTTTAAAGGATATAAGCCTTTCTCGTATAAATTTTCTTTGCAATCCAATACGTTATCGGCCGCCTCCAATGTTGAAATGACCAATGTTGCTAATCCTCTTTTTACACCGGGTGGTGTTTATGAAAGCAGGCTCGCGATGCATTACATTTACATTAAGTATCCCCAGCTGCCTGATGTAGCGGGTACACCAACCTATAAATTATTTGTTGATGATGATCCGGTGTTCCCGAAAACCTATTTAAGGATAGGAAGTGTGAATACAGGATTGAACGGCGTTATCTTATTCTATGATCTTACCAACAGCAAGCGCATCCCTGTTAAAATGACAACGGTTGCGAATTTATTGGTGCCAAATTCAGGCGCACAGAAAATTTGTTATATGACAGCTGAGTCAAATACTATTGCTGTTACAAAAGTTACACCTGTTAATCAAACAGGGTTTTTCGTGAATCATAAAACAATGGATGATTCGGCATTTGTGATCATCACGCCGCAAAAATTCATTAACGAGTCTAATAGTTACGGAGCATACAGGCAAACTGCACAAGGCGGATCGCATGATGTTATTGTTGCAACGATGGAAGAGTTAACAGACCAGTTCGCTTATGGTATTCAAAAACACCCGACTGCTATCCGTAATTTCTGTAAATTCTTAATGGATAGTTTACCAACCGATCCGGCGAATGTGTTCCTGATTGGTAAAAGTATTGAGCACAGGAATATGTATGGTGGTTCACCGGGTTGGCAGAAATCCTTAATTCCTTCAATGGGAATTCCGCCATCTGATAATCTTTTAACAGGAGCTTTAACAAATACAAATTATTTCATTCCTGAAATCCCGATCGGTCATTTAGCCGCGCAAACAACAACTGATGTTCTTAATTACTTAGCAAAAGTTCAGCAGCACGAAGCGCCTTTAACAGGCCCGCCTGAAACATACGATTGGAAGAAACATGTTCTGCATTTTGCGGGTGGAACAGATGCGGCTCAGCAAAGCCAGTTCGAAGGCTATTTGAATAATTATAAAAACATCATCCAGGATACTTCTTATGGTGGGAATGTTTACGATTTCAAAAAAACCACAACAGCCCCTATACAGATCACGTTAAGTGATTCCGTAAAGAATCATTTTAGTTACGGAGTTGGTCTGGTATGTTTTTTCGGTCATGGTTCTTATACAGGTTTCGACCAGGCTATTGATGATCCTAATTCTTATAACAATCCCGGAAAATATCCGTTGTTCGTTGCTAACTCTTGTTATTCGGGCGATATCCATACGCACGATGTGAACAGTAATTCAGAAAAATTCGTATTAGCTAATCAAAAAGGGAGTATCGCTTTCATAGCAGCTACTTCTGTTGGTTTTGTGAATCAGTTGGATGGTTATACGCATTACCTATACCGTGGATTATCCTATACTCATTATAATAAAGGTATTGGTCAGATCATAAAAAACACTTGCTCAGCTCTTTTCTTTTCAACCCCAACACAGCAATTCACTAATGTAGATATGACACTTCATGGTGATCCTGCTTTGAAATTCTCGGCAGGAGCATTACCTGATTATTTCATTGATAACAGCCGTGTGTTCTTTGATGTAAAAACTTATACGGATTCACTCGGGATCTCTGTTGATATCAGTAATATGGGACGCGCAAGGAAAGATTCGTTCATTGTAAGGATCGAGCGTTATTTTCCTACAGGGGATTCAATAACTATCTTTAAAAGTATTAAGGCACCTTTTTACCGCGACACGCTGTCGTTTTACACAGCTGTTGATTTTACAAGGGGCTTTGGTTTAAATAAATTCAAGGTGATCGTTGATGCTTACAATGAGATCATAGAATCTAATGAAAGCAATAATTCAACAAGCGGAACGGTAGATATATTTATCCAGGGCGGTGATCTTGTTCCTGTCTGGCCATACAAATACGCAGTCGTCCCTACTGCTACAACAATTACGTTGAAGGCAAGTACTTCCGATCCGTTCTCTCCAACAAGGAACTACCGGATGCAGTTAGATACCACAGATAGTTTTACGTCGCCTCTTACAACTACTCTAATGGCAAGTTCAGGAGGTGTGGTGGAGTGGACCGTTAACCTTCCTTTTGCTGATAGTACAGTTTATTACTGGAGGGTTAGTAAAGATTCGATCAATGCAAATGAAACTTTCGTGTGGAGAGAAAGTTCATTCCAAACTATAACGAATAAACATGGCTGGGGACAATCCCATTTTTTCCAATTCAAGAACGACGGGTATCAATTCGTTAAGTACAAAAGGCCTCTTCGGCAGTTTGCTTTTGAGAACGACAGAACCGGAATATTTTGTACAACAAAACGATTTTTAATTGGGCCGGATTTCGCTGATGTATATTATTCTATTGATGGGTCCGTTAAACATGTGTGGAGTTGCGAACGTGATGGATGGACCATTGCTGTATTTGATTCGATCTCAGGACAACCGTGGCATGCCAATGCAGGTGTATTCACACCAAGTATTGGTGTTCATGGTAATTTCCTTTGTTACCCAATGCCACAACCATTGTGGGCGTATGATTTTGGAAACTTTAGTAATAACGGTGCGACTTCAAATACTCACCCGGGCGACTGGAAGGCGGATCTTGAAAACTTTATCAATTTTATTCCTAAGAACAGTTACGTGTTAGCCTATTCAGCACAGGATCACACCGCATCAACTTATCCCGAATCCCTTTACCAGGCATTCGAAAAATTAGGAAGTGCTAAGATCAGAACCGTACCGGATACTTGTCAAATGATACTCTTCGGAAGAAAATCTTTAACACCGACGATTGGCAGTGCTAACGAAGCTGTATCGACCAGCAGTAATGGCCCTGTGAGTTTGAATGATACGATTAAAACAAGATGGAACAGCGGATATATTGCTTCTGAATTAATTGGTCCTGGTTACAAGTGGAATAGTTTTCATTGGAAAGTACGAAGCCTGGATGCTTTGCCCGGAGATACAACGATCGTGAAAATTGTGGGTTACAAAACAAATGGCGCAATTGATACACTTGTGACGTTTGGTGAAGACAGTTTAAATGTCCTGGATCTTTACAATTATGCGGATGCGAATGTTTATCCTCACATAAGGTTAGTGGCCTTTAAGAAGGATAATAAATTCACCACATCACCCCAGTTAAAGAATTGGTACGTTTTATACGACGAAGCGCCTGAGTGCGCCATTAACCCGAAGAAAGGCTTTAAAGCAATTAACGATACATTACAGGAAGGTGATAAAGTAACTTTAGTTTTACCAATAGAAAATATAGGTATAATTCCGTTCACAGACAGTTTAGTTGTAACGTATTGGATCGAAGACGCGAACCGTGTGAATAATTATTTGCCGCAGAAGATGAAAGCAAAACCATTTAATCCGGGCGCTGTTATTTTAGATACGATCAATATTGATACCTATAAATATCCGGGCAATAATGCTTTATGGGTAGATGTGAATCCGCTGAGCAATACAAAGTATCAGAAAGAGCAGCATCATTTTAATAACATAGCCCGTTATCCTTTTTCAGTTAGCAGGGATGTTACCAATCCTTTATTAGATGTAACGTTTGATGGGATCAGGATCATGAATGGTGATATTGTTTCAGCTAAGCCACATATTTTGGTGAACCTGAAGGATGAGAATAAATTCCTTGCATTGAATGACACAAGTGCATTCAGGGTGTATCTGAAAAAACCGAGCGATCCTGCTGAACAACGCATTTACTTTGCAAACGGATTAATATTTACACCTGCTCAATTACCCGGTAACAGTTGTAAGATCGAGTATTTCCCTGCTTTGCCTGAAGATGGTAAGCACATCTTAATTGTTCAGGCAACCGATAGAAGTAATAATATTTCGGGTGCTATCGATTACCGTATCACATTTGATGTCATTAATAAATCAACTATCACGCAGGTGATCAATTATCCTAATCCGTTCAGTACATCAACGCGTTTTGTTTTTAATTTAACAGGAAGTGAAGTCCCTGAGATGTTCAACATCCAGATCATGACCATCACCGGTAAAATTGTGAAAACGATCCAACGCGATGAATTAGGTCCATTGCATGTCGGCAGGAATATTACGGAGTACGCCTGGGATGGAAAAGATGATTTCGGGGATAAATTAGCAAATGGGGTTTATTTATATAAAGTACAAACTAAAATAAACGGACAGTCCATAGAGCATAAAGCAACAGAAGCGGATGGATTCTTCACAAAAGAATTAGGTAAAATGGTAATCATGCGTTAGTACTATGAGGAAGTTAGCGATCGTATCTTTAATTTTTTTATCTCTGATCTTCAGTTCAGCATCAGTAAACGCCCAGGTAGGGAGATCATATAAGATCGGTGATATTGCTAATGAGACCATCGAGGTTTACGATACCAATAAAGTAGCTGTTAATTTAAAAGTTCCTGATAATGATACTTATTTGATCGTATACAATTACCGTTGGGTAAATGCGGGAAATGGTGTTGATTCGAGGGATTCGTTGAAAGTGCTCGAGCAAAAGATCGCCGAAGTTATCATTGGCGGAATGATCGGAAAATTGAGAGTTGTTTGCTTATCGTACGATAAAGATGCTAAGTTCGATGATTGGATCGCACAGATAAAAAAAGAAAAACCATTGAAAAGTACCACGCGTTATAAAGTGGATTATTATAATCTTCACAATAACGGGTTGGGTGAATTGAAGTGTAAAGAATTATTCAGCCGGCTTTGTATTATAGGGCCTGATGGAAAGATATTACAGTATGCAAAATATTTTGCAAATTTCAGGTATCACCGTACGGATGCAAAAATGAGTTTAAAAGCAAAGTTAGTGACATCAGACGCTAAAGGAGTGAAAACGCCATTGAATAACGCATTGGTGCATGTGGATTCAGGTAATATGTATGATACAATTGCGAAAACAAAAACGGATAAGTTTGGTGATTTTGAATTGAGTTTACCTAACGACAAGAAGGACTATAAGATCAAAGTAAAGCCACAGGATGAAAAAGTAAAGAACATCTCTATTCTGACAAGACAAGGAGCGGAAGTTCAGAAAATGGAATTAAAAGCCACAGGTTTTGAGTATGAACTATTAAGCGCAGATATTATTCTATTGGCTGAGATCCAAACCGAAGATATCTCTTTAAAATATGATCTGTTCAATTCAGCAGCCCGTATGAAAGAGTTGAATACCGATGAGAATATTTTTTATGAGACCAATAAAAGCACCATCCGTCCTGAATCAAAGGTCATTCTTAATAAGATCGTAAAGATCTTAAATGACAATCCAAAAGTTAAAGTGGAGGTCATTTCACATACTGATGCCAATGGCGATGACGCGGCCAATCTTGAACTTTCTTCCAAAAGGGCACTTGAAGTGGCCGATTATTTCATTAAGAACGGCATTTCAGATAAGCGCATCAAATCCACAGGAAAAGGGGAGACCCAGATCCGTAACCGATGCCAGAATGGTGTGCCATGCCCTGATAAGGAACATGAGTATAACCGACGTACAGAATTCAAGTTCAGCCGGTAGGTTTTTGACCAGTTATATACAAAAGCCGCCCAATTGTATCTTTTTCCCTGTAGTTAATCCCCGAAACTCTTATTTTGGTAAAAATAATGTTACTGTAACTTTAATTTAAACGAAGGATTAAGAAATGCTTATCGTCTAAATTGTTAAGAGTGAAATCTAAATAATTTAGTTTTAACTCCCGGAACGAAGAAAAATTAATAATTTAATTACCTTTAGGTAATATTCATTTAAACAAAACCCATGAATAAAAGAACATTTACTTTCTGTTTTATTTTATCCTTTATCACAGTTTTAACCATCAATGCCCAGCAGTGGAATGGTTTAACGTATTACGGGAACAGCGGTTCAACCAATGGTTACCTTGTTGACACTAATGGTACCACAGTAAAAACCTTCACTTTTGCAGGCTTCGGCAGCAATGGTTACTCTACCCATATGATGCCGGGCGGGGATGTGTGGCGTTCGGTTTCGAACAGTGGCAGCAACATTTTAACAGGTGGTGGTATGACAGGCCGTATCCAAAGATGGAGTTACAATAATGTTCTGTTATGGGATTATACTTATTCGTCCGCTTCCTATTGTTTGCATCATGATCATTGTCCGTTACCGAATGGGAATGTTCTGGTGATCAGTTATGATGTGAAGACGCCAACCGATGCCTATAATGCGGGTGCAACAAGTTCAATTACTATATGGTCAGAAAAAGTAATGGAATTAAAACCTGTAGGAACAAATTCTGCAATAGTTGTTTGGCAATGGAATGCATGGGATCACTTAGTTCAGAATCTTTATCCTACAAGGGGAAATTATCAAACCTCTATAGTAAACAATCCGCAACGTATAAATATTAATTATCAAACCCAGAAGGATTGGATGCATATGAACGGTATAGATTATAATCCGATGCTTGACCAGATCGTTGTGAGTTCTCACAATCTTAATGAGTGGTATGTGATCGATCATAGCACAACAACTGCTGAAGCCGCAGGTACAACCGGAGGAAATGCAGGAAAAGGCGGAGATATTTTATACCGTTGGGGAAATCCTCCTGCTTACCAGGCAACAGGTACAAAGATCTTAGATGTAACCCATGATTCGCATTGGATACCTGAAGGCGTTCCGAATGCAGGTTATCTTGTGGGTCTGAATAACAAAGGTTCAACCGGACCAAAAACAACAGTAGACCACGTTACTGTTCCGCGTTCAAATTATAATTATACAATTACTACAGGAAGTGCTTTTACACCCGCAACTTTCACCAGTCGTCATATTTCAAGCGGTTACACAAGTAACATGGGATGTTCAGATCAGTTCCCGAATGGAAACCAAATGGTGTGTTTGGCCACATCAGGAACAATCTATGAGATCGATCCCGCAGGAAATGTTCTATGGACAAAGAGTACCGGTGGATCATGCCCGCAATCTCACCGTTATACTACATGCTTTATTAACAATCCGGCGCCCGCGCAGCCAACTATTTCATTAAGCGGATCAGATCTTTTAGCAACTACAGGTGTTACGTATCAATGGTATGTAAACGGGAATTTAATTCCCGGGGAAACATCCCAATTACACACACCGAACCAAAATGGTATCTATGTGGTTAGAGTAACAGATAGCAATGGATGTGTCTACGCTTATTCAGCCGGATATAATTATTCATTGCTTACAGGTATAAAAGGACTGACCTCACAGAACGATATCAATATCTATCCGAACCCGACCAGCGGTTTAGTAAGTATCGCAACGAACCTGATCAACCACGAGAATTTTACAGTGAATGTATTTGACAGTTTCGGTAAATTATTACTAAGTGTTGAGAACACAAATACACTTGATCTGTCAGAATTAAGTAATGGTGTTTACTTTATCTCTGTAATTACAGAACGCGGAATATCAGTAAATAAGAAGATCTCATTGGCAAAATAATTTTTAAGAGAGCAGCGAAATGAAAAGAATAATTTTAGCACTTGTTTTAGCATTAACTTTCACAAATGCATCAGCAAAGAAAATAAGATTTGCAGTTGATATGGGTACCCATACTATAAGTACGGCCGGTGTCCATTTAATGGGAAGCTTTCAATCCACTTTGGGTTTACCGGGTGGTGATTGGCAACCGAATACTTTAAGGTTAGGGCAAGTTGGCACTTCAACTGTTTATGATACAATATTAGATCTGCCCGCTTTTAATAAATATGAATTCAAATTTTTGAGCGGTGATTTTGGTTATGAGGTTGAATTCGTTCCTAACGTTGCCCGTGTGGAACCATTTTTATTTAATGATAACCGCTGGTTATATTTGGATTCTTTGTCAAACGATACAGCCTTTGTCGGAGTGGTTATACCTTTTTCAGGCACTGCACCTGTTGGGAAGTCTTTGATTCGGTTTATGGTAGATATGTCAAGTGTTATGACATCAACAAGTGGAGTTCATGTGGCCGGAACTTTCCAATCTTCGGCATGGAATACTAAAGATAATATTCTTTATAGTTTTGGCGGAGGTATCTATGAAATTATCGCTTACGCCGTAAATGGAAATTATAGTTTTAAGTATTATAATGGAAATACAATTGGTACTACAGAAACAGTGCCGGGCCCTTGTGCAACAGGCGGTAATCGCACTCACAACTTAACTAAGGATACCATTCTGGAAACGGTTTGCTTTAGCGCTTGTGTCAGTTGTGCATTAGCCGGAATGAAAGAGTATACTACAGAGATCACAAATATGAAACTATTCCCTAATCCAACGGCACATTCTTCTGTTATGGAATTTGAGAATAAAAATGTTAATTATAGCATTTCTGTTATGGATATGACGGGCAGGGTACTAAGGTCGTATACAAGTAATAAAGGAGAATCTGTTACTATTGAAAAAGATGATCTGAGTTCCGGACTTTATTTTGTGAATGTTACCGATTCGCAGAATGCCAAAGCATCTTCTAAATTAATTATAGAGTAATTTGTCCTGATGAGAATTATTTTTTGTTTTTTTATTGTACTGTTTTGTTTGGCTGGGAATAAATTGACCGGCCAAACTTTTTATAATACATCTTCCATTCAAAAGATCGAAGTTCAGTTCTCACAATCAAACTGGGATTACATGCTCGATACTGCGAAACTGGGTAAAGAAAATTACATCATGGCCCAATGGGTAAAGATCAATGGTGTGATGATGGACAGCGTTGGTGTTAAATACAAAGGGAACAGCTCTTACGATTCTACAAATAAGAAGAATCCGATCCATATAGAACTTGATACGTACAAGAATCATTCTTACCAGGGTTACCAGGATATTAAATTAGGTAACGGTTATTCCGATCCTTCTATGATCCGTGAAGTTTTGGCCTATGATATTCTTAAAAACTACATGCATTGTCCGCAAGCCAATTTTGCACAGGTTTACATTAACGGAAATTACATGGGTGTTTATTCGAATGCCGAATCCATCAATAAAAAATTCTGTTCCGATCATTTCTATTCGTCAAATAATATTTTTGTAAAATGTAACCCGATAGTTGTGGCAAGTACCAATTCGAAAAGTAATTTGAGATACATACCGTTAGCTGACAGCAGCGGTTATTACAATTTTTACGAAATGAAATCAAATTACGGCTGGAATCAACTAAAAGACCTTTGTGATTCTGTGACGAACACTGCCAATAGTATTCCAAATGTTATGGATCTCGACCGTTCTATCTGGATGCTAGGGTTCAATAGTGTATTGGTTAACCTTGATAGTTATAGCGGCGCGTTTTGTCAGAATTATTATTTGTACAAAGACATGACTTCCCGTTTCAGTCCGGTTATTTGGGATCTTAACATGGCATTTGGCGGGTTTCCTCATGTGGGTTTTTCTAATTCAAGTATGTCGAGCCAGACCATCGCTCAATTACAGCAATTGCCGACAAATGTTCATAGTACAGATCAATACTGGCCGCTTATTAAAAATATCATGAGTAATGGCATGTATAAAAGAATGTACATTGCCCATATGAGAACGATCATGAACGAAATATTCGTGAGTAATTATTATTCAACAAAAGCCGCTCAATTGCAAGCAGTGGTTGATACAGCGGTACAATCTGATCTGAATAAATTCTATTCTTATCCGCAATTCCAAAATGGAATGACAGGAAATGTTTCGGTAGGAAGTTATTCTGTGCCGGGTATCAGTACATTAATGAGCGGCCGTATTCCGTATTTGCAAGGTACCGCTGATTTCACTTATACGCCGCCAGCTATTTCATCAGCTTCAGCAGCTACAACACCAAGTTTAAATAGCGCGGTTACTATGACCGTAAATGTTACTAACGCCAATTCAAACGGTGTTTATTTAGGATACAGATTCAATAATACGAGTAAGTTCAACCGGATCTTAATGTACGATGATGGTTTGAATAATGATGGGGCTGCCGGTGATAATAAATTCGGAGTAACTTTCACGATGTCCGCTTCTTCAGCGCAATATTATGTATATGCCGAAAATAATAACGCAGGTATATTCTCACCTGAAAGGGCAGAGCATGAGTTCTATGATTTGGTAGCCATACAAACCGCAACATTAGGGCAAGTAAAGATCAATGAATTCTTAGCGGATAACGTTGGCGATGTTATGAATGAATTTTTCCAATTTGAAGACTGGATCGAACTTTATAATACTACTTCAGGTCCGCTTGAACTTTCAGGATTATTTTTAAGTGATAATTTTTCTGTTCCTTCTAAATTCACTTTTCCTCAAAACACCATAATTCCTGCAAACGGCCACTTGATCGTATGGGCCGATCAAAATCCTGCAACTCCTTCATATGTCCATTGTAACTTTAAATTAGCTGCAGGAGGAGAGCAATTAATGCTAAGCGCACCCGGTGGAATAGTACTTGACAGTATAACTTTCGGCCCTCAGATCACTGACAAATCAATGGGCCGTTGTCCGGACGGAGTAGGGACTTTTTCTACAGGAACGATCCCAACCTTTAAAATGTCGAATTGTTTGGTAGGAATCGATGAATTGAATTCTAATTCTTCAACTGTGAATGTTTTTCCAAATCCCGCATCTTCACATGTATTTGTAAGGACAACAAGCGGCCAACCTCAAAAATTAGAGGTAACAAATACAGTAGGACAGGTTATTTACAGGTCAACTTATTTAAACCAAACAGAGATATTGACGTCAAATTGGGAAGACGGTATTTATTTTATCAGAACCAATAGCACAGTCAAAAAAGTGATCATAAACCATTAACCCTTTATTGAAATGAAAAAGTTTTCTTTTTTTCTCTTCTTAATTGCGTTCTCAGCTACAATTGTAAAAGCACAGACCTTTTACAATACAAATACCTTACAAAAGATCGAGATAACTTTCTCGCAATCAAATTGGGATTATATTTTAGATACCGCCAAAGCCGGAAAAGACGGTTACCTGATGGCGCAGTTGGTAAAGATCAATGGCACTTCATTCGATAGCGCGGGGGTTAAATTCAAAGGTGGAAGTTCTTACAACGTCAACAACGCGAAAAACCCTTTTCATATCGAACTTGATTATTTAAAGAACCAGGATTACCAGGGATATAAAGACATCAAATTAAGTAATGGTTTCAAGGATCCTTCCATGGTTCGTGAGGTGCTTGCTTATAATATACTGAGCAAATATATGCCGGCATCGCTTTCTAATTATTGCCAGTTGTATGTTAATGGCGTTTACATCGGACTTTACGCGAATAGCGAAGCGGTAACAAAGAGTTTTGTGAACAGCCGGTATTATTCAAAAGATAATGCGTTTTTCTTCATGGATAATTTTAATTGTCCGCTAAAGTATAACGGTCCTGACAGTGCGAATTATACCAATTACACAATGAAATCAGTTGCAGGCTGGAAAGCGTTGATCAACTTATGTGATACATTAAATAACCAACCATCCTTCATTGAATCTATTTTGGATGTTGACCGTTCGCTCTGGATGATGGGATTTGATAACGTTACAGTTAATCTTGACAGTTATATCGGTGCTCCGACACACAATTATTATATGTACCGTGATGATAACGGTCGTTTCAATCCAATTGTGTGGGATGTGAATGAAGTGTTCGGGAATTTCACAAACGCGGGTGGCGGCCCTCCTTTAACTTTACCCCAGGAACAAACTATGTCGCCGTATCTTCATATCACAGATCCTAACTGGCCTTTGATCTCGAAATTATTTGCAGATCCGATGTTCAAGCGTATGTACATCGCTCATATGCGTACAATAGTGAATGAGAATTTTGCAAACGGTTCATATACCACAACTGCTTATAATCTGCAAACTGTTATTGATACAGCGCTTCAATCTGATATCAATAAACTTTATTCAATGGCCCAGTTCTCTACAAATGTAAATTCGAATGTTACGGCCGGTCCTTCTACAATTCCGGGATTGATCTCGTTAATGGGACCTCGGGTAAGCTATTTACAAACTTCAACTGATTTTACATTAACACCGCCTACGATCTCTTCTCCCTCAGCTGCTACAACACCAAGTTTGAATTCAGCTGTAACGATCACAGCTAATGTTACAAATGCGAATAGTAATGGTGTTTATTTAGGATACAGGTTTGCAGTTACGCAACGATTTAAACGTATCCAAATGTTCGATGATGGCTTAAATAATGACGGAGCGGCTTCTGATAATGTTTACGGTGCCACTTTTACTATGTCTGCTTCATCGGCACAATATTATATCTATGCTGAAAATAATAATGCAGGTATGTTCTCACCGGAGCGAGCCGAATATGAATTCCATACTTTAGTAGGTGTTCAAACGGCGAGTGTCGGCCAGGTTTATATTAACGAGGTCTTGGCTGATAATGTTGGTGATGTTGTTGACGAAGCGTTCCAATATGAAGATTGGATCGAATTTTACAATACATCGTCGGTGCCTTTGGAATTATCAGGTTTATACCTTACTGATGACTATTCAGCGCCAACTAAATTCCCTTTCCCTCAAAATACGATCATTCAGCCGAATAATTTTTTAATTGTGTGGGCAGATAGTGATCCTTCAACAGCATCTTATGTTCATGCTAATTTTAAATTATCAGCGGGCGGAGAAAGATTAATGTTAAGCACAGGGGCGGGTGTGGTATTGGATAGTATTACGTTTGGACCTCAAACTCCTGACAAATCTATTGCACGTTGTCCGGATGGTGTTGGTACTTTCTCTGCAAATGCTACTCCAACTTTTAAAATGTCGAATTGCGCAATTGGAGTGAATGAACTAAAAGGAAATGAGAATAATCTCAGGATATATCCGAATCCTGCAAATAATTATTTTGTTGTCAGAACAAATTCCAACAATGAGTACTTGGTTGTTTATAACACTCTTGGTGAAGAGATCTGGAAAACAAAATTCAGTAAGGAGTTAACTGTCACAACTTCGGGCTGGGAACCGGGAATTTATTTTGTCAGCACCCAAAACTCGGTGAAAAAACTGGTAATAACACATTGATATTTTTTGTAAACTTACACTATGAAAGCAACCTTTAAAACCCTGGCTGTACTTATTATTGCGTTGAATGTAGTTTCTTGCAAAAAACCTGCCGGGGAAGGCGGGAAAGTCACTCTAAGAGGTTCTGTTCTTGTGGAAGACTGGAACAGTTCCTTTACGATCAAGAACAGCGAATATCCCGGGTACGACGAAGATGTTTATATCATATACGGTGATGACGGCGGTTATAGCGACAGAACCAGAGCGAATTATAACGGTGAGTACGAATTCAAATACCTGCGTAAAGGAAAATACAAGATCTATGTGTATTCAAAAGATAAGACCTTAACACAGCCTTCAGGTGAAACTTCAGTTGTGAAAGAAGTTGAGATCACTGAAAAGAAAGGTGTGAAAACTGTTGATCAAATCATTATTTATAAATAAACATGTTCCGGAAAATAATTTTCGCTTTACTGATCTGTTCTTCTTTTGCCGGTTTCTCTCAAAAGAAAAAAGAGGTAAAGAAGTATAAGATAAAAGGCCTCACTGAAACAGAAACAGTGAATGGCAAAACTATTTTCGATGGCAAAAAGACTTTCGATTCTAATGGTGAAGTGGCTGAAGAGCGCAATTACGATAAAGACGGAACAGTGAAGTCTATCCACCGTTACAAGTATAATTCGGAAGGTGATGTATTGGAAGACGCTGAATACGATTCTAAAGAACAATTAAAAGAAAAGCATACTTTCAAATACAACAGTCTTGGTGAAAAGATCGAAGAGCAAAGTTTCGATAAGGATGGTAAATTAGAAAAGAAAAGTGTTTACACCTACGATGGAAAAGGGCTTAAATCAGAGCGCAAAACCTACGATGGCGCCGGTACTTTAATATCAGTAAAGAAATATATTTACGAATATAAATAAATTGAAAAGTATCACCGATATATTAAATACTTATTCTCCTACCACCCTTGAGGAAATGGATAAGGCGAAATTAATGGACCGGACGGATACTAAATTCACGTTCTCGAATGAGAATTTGATGAAAGTGCTGGAAGAAGTAAAGGGGAGTTATAAAGTTCTTGAAATTGAGAATTGCAGGGCTTCAAAGTATCAGACCTTGTACTATGATACAGCCGATCTGAGTTTGTATTTAAAACATCATGCAGGAAAGTTGAACCGTTATAAAGTGCGTCACCGCACTTATGTTGAGAGTAAATTAGGATTCCTGGAAGTGAAATTCAAGAATAATAAGGGACGCACTATTAAGAAAAGGATCAAGATCATGGAAGTTCCGCAGCAATGGACAAATGACGCTTCTGAATTCATCCAGGCCAAAACTCCTTATGCGCCTGAAACTTTAGTGCCGAATATTTGGGTTAACTATAAACGGATCACACTTGTAAATAATGAGAATGCTGAGCGTGTAACTATTGATACCGAATTGGAATTCATCAATAAAAGTTATACCGAAAAAATGACCAATCTTGTTATTGCAGAAGTGAAACAGGATAAGAAGAATCCGTCTGTGTTCTTAGCGGCAATGAAAAAATTCGGGATCCGTGAAGGTTCCATTAGTAAGTATTGTATGGGGGTAGCGGTGACCAATAAAACCATCAAGAAAAATAATTTCAAGGAGAAACTATTATCATTAAATCATATAATTTATGCTGGCAACCATATTACTGCAAATAGCTGATGAATCAGTTGTAACATCAGGTTTCGATGCTTTTCAAAAGATCGGAGCGAAATTAGGCCTGCGCTTTTTAGTGGATATCCTTTCTGTATTCGTATTGGTTCGTTTCGTTTATTTCCCGATCTATAAGCACCGCGAATTATTCTTTACGTATTTTATTTTCAATACGGTTATTTTCCTGATCTGTTTCCTTTTGAATAAAGTTGACTTGAGTATGGGAGCAGCGTTTGGTTTGTTTGCTGTGTTCAGTATGTTGCGCTACCGCACCGAGGATATCAGCATGAAAGACATGACCTATTTATTTTTGGTGATAGCAATGGGATTGATCTCCGCTGTTACGAAAATTAAAGGCGCGGAGGATTCAGTAGAAGCTTTATTCGTATTAGCTATTAATGCTACTATTATTATTCTTGCTTATTTATTGGAAAGCACACTCTTAATGAAAAAAGAAGGCGCGAAAGTGATCGTGTACGAGAATATCAACCTTGTTCATGCCGGAAAAGAAGCAGAGCTTTTAGAAGACATCAAACAACGTACAGGTATCAATGTTCACCGTTTTTCTATTCAAAAAATCGATTTCTTAAGGGATTCTGCCCAGATAAAGATCTTTTATTTTGAATAAACTCTATAAATATATTTTCCTTGGCGTACTAAGCCTTTTGGTATCAAATTCCTTTTCACAGGAATATGAAGATGACGCGCAGCTATGGTTAAATCTTAACCTCGAAAAGAAATTAAACGATAATTTCGATGTCCATTTTTCACACAGCAGCCGGATCAGTAATAATATTTCAGAGTATCGTTTAGGTTATGGTGATATTGGCGTTTCTTATGCACGCAATAAGAATATTAAAGTAATGTTGGATTATGTCCTCAGGCAAAGAAGAAACCCGGATGGTTCATACAGCACCCGTCACCGTGCTTATTTTGCTGTTATTCTTAAAAAAGAAATTTCCCAATTCACTTTTTCATACCGTTACCGTTTCCAGGGCGAATTAAGGGATGTGCTTACTAGTGAGGATGGAATGATCCCAAGATATTATGACCGTCATAAACTAAGTATTAAATATGAACTGAATAAGCGTTATTCTGTTTATGTTTCTGAAGAACTGTATTATCCGTGGTACCAGGCAAAAAACAAAGGATTCGACCGTTCGAGAAGCGCTATCGGTTTGATCTGTAAATTATCAAAAAGGAAAAGTATAGAAGGAAACTTTACTTACCGTCACGAATTAAATGCCTTTAACCGTACGAACCGCGATTTCATTTACAGCCTGACTTATTCTTACGAATTCTAATGGCTTTTTGCTTCGGCCAGGACCTTTTTCTTAAATCTTCTGTCTGTTAAACTCAGTAGAAAATTCTCGAGATCTTTTTTCTCGCTCTCAGTTAATCCTAAAGGTTTCTTCAATAAAGTATCACGGTTCACGCTGTTCGCAACGAATTTATCCGGTTCATTATAATAATCGATCACCTCACGTAAGGTCTTATGCATGCCATTGTGCATATAAGGTGGTGTGATGGCAATATTCCGCAATCCCGGTGTTTTAAATCTTCCGACATCGGTTAATTGATGTGTAACTTTATACCGGCCACTGTCATTCAGGTCTTTCCCATTAAACAAACCGATATTCCTGAACTGGTCGCCCGTAAAATCAGGACCAAAATGGCAATCAAAACATTTCCCTTTATTATTGAAGATATCTTGTCCGCGTTGTTCAGATCTGCCAAAACCTGTGGTATCATCATTCTTCATATAATCATCAAAAGGCGTATCCTCAGTTTCAAGTGTTCGTTCAAATGCAGCAATGGCTTTTGCAATATTGTTGCGGTTGGGTTTTTCACCATAGATCTTATCGAAAAAAGCCATGTACTGTTTATGCCTGTATAAGCGGTTGATCAATTCACTAACAGGAAAATTCATTTCTACGGGGTTCTCAATAGGGCCGAGGGCTTGTTCTTCTAAGGTCTCATTTCTTCCATCCCAGAACTGGAAAATACGTGCGCTTTGATTCATGCAACTGGGTGCATTGCGGTCGCCGGTCTTACCATTCATACCTTTAGCAAAACGGGTAGTATCCGCAAAGGCGAATTCAGGCTTATGGCAGGAGGCGCAGGAAACTGTACTGTCACCCGATAAAATAGGGTCGAAGAATAGTAATTCCCCCAACGTAGCTTCATTATAAGGCTCTTTTAATTGCGAAACTGGTTCATTGCAAGAGCTAAGAATGACCAGGGAAAAGAGTATAAAAGCGTTTTTCATTGAGCTTACAAAAGTACGTAAGTTTCGTTAAATAGATGTTTGCGATTTGCCTTAAAAAGTTAAATTTACGCAATGGAAACCACTGAACCCACGACCTCAAAGAGCCTCCCTTTTAATAATTTGTTTTTGAATTCAGGCGTTATTCATGGTCTGAATGAATGGTGGATGTACGTGCTTGGCATTTTCGCTGCCATGTTCGGTTATTTTTTAGCCCAGTTATTCATGGTTTTCCCCTTAATGGCAGCAGCAGCTAATAACGGAATAACAATGACCGATATCCAGGAACATCCTGAGAGCTTGTTTGATCCTGAAAAGATAGGGATGAATAAAAATATAATGCTCGCCTTGTTGTTCAGCATGTTCGTTTTTACGCTGGCATTTCTGCTTTTAGTGATAAGAAGGGTTCACAAAAAAACTCTCACTTCGGTTATTACAGCTTATGATAAGATCCGTTTTAAACGTTTCTTTTTTGCTTTTGGCATTTGGGCTGCGTTTTTGATCATCTCAGTTTCACTTGCTTATTTTTTGAATAAAGATGAAGTGACCATTCAGTTCGATCCTGTGAATTTTGCGTTCCTGGTTGTTGTGTGTGTTATCCTGATGCCAATACAAACTACAACGGAGGAGATCATTTTCAGAGGCTATTTAGTGCAAGGGCTTTCGCAGGTATTTAAGAACGGTATCGTGCCGTTGATCATTACTTCGGTGTTATTTGGAATGGTGCATATGACCAATCCGGAGGCAAAGGCTTACGGATGGGTGACCATGTTACCTTATTATGCGATCTTTGGTTTCTTTTTGGGAGCTATAACGTTATTAGATGAAGGATTGGAATTAGCAATGGGAATTCACTGTGCAAATAACTTAATTTCGAGTTTATTGATCACTTCTCCGAATGGCGTATTAAAAACGGATGCAATTTTCGTAGCTAATTCGGAAAACCCGGGTGCTGAATTCGTGACATGGTCCGTTATGGCCCTGTTTACATTTATCATTTTTTGGCGAAAATATCGCTGGAAAAACTTTAACTTGCTTATTAAATAAAAGTATGAGGATCATCTCTTTTTGTTTCTTGTTTTGCCTTGCTTCCGTAAGTGGCTTTGCTGATAAGGACTATCATTATTATATCAATCTCAATAAAGTATTAGATGATAAGATCACTGTTGAGTTGACTCCGCCCGATATTGCCGAAAAAGAAGCTTTATTGAATTTCCCGGCTATGGTGCCCGGTACTTACGAGATCTACAATTTCGGACGGTTCGTCAGCAATATAAAAGCTTTTGGAAAGAACGGGGCGAATGTAACTGTTACAAAAGTTTCCAATGATACTTATAAATTCTCTCCGGCTGATCAGTTAGCGAAAGTGACTTACGAAGTAGAAGATTCCTGGGATACCAAAATAAAAGAAAAAATTGTTTTTGAACCTGCCGGAAGTAATATCGAGGACGGTAAGAATTTTGTTTTCAATACACATTGTTTCTTCGCGTATTTCAAAGGCATGACCGACAGGAATTTTATCCTGGAGTTCGATAAACCGAAGGGATTCTATCCTTCAACAGGATTGAGCGATATTAAAACAAGTGAAACAAAAGATGTGATCACGGTTGCAGATTATCACGATCTTATTGATTCTCCGATCATGTATAACCAGCCGGATACAACTACAATTGTTGTGTCAAATACAAAAGTCCTTGTTTCGGTATATTCTCCAAACAAAGTGATCACCTCAAAATTCGCGGCAAGTAAGTTAACACGGTTACTGAATGCACAGAGAGATTATTTGAATGGTGAGTTACCGGTAGATAAATACGCATTCCTTTTTTATTTTACGGATAGATCAACTTTGTCGGGAGCTTCCGGCGCATTAGAACATTCTTATTCTTCAATGTATGTTTTGCCTGAGATGGACACGATGTCGATCTCGCAAACAATCAATGACGTCTGCGCGCATGAGTTCTTTCACATTGTAACACCATTGAATATTCACGCAGAGGAGATCGGGAATTTTGATTTCAATAATCCTGTGATGAGTGAACATCTTTGGCTATATGAAGGCTTAACGGAATATTCCGCTCATCATGCACAGGTAAAATCAGGTTTGATCGGTTATGATTATTTTTTCCAGATCATGATGGATAAGTATAACAATTCGTTGACCGATTACAATGATACGGTTCCATTCACATTCATGAGTAAACATGTTTTAACACCACATTATCACAAACAATATAATAACGTTTATGAGAAAGGTGCAGTCATCAGTATGTGCCTGGATATCCTGATGCGTTATCATAGCAACGGAACTTACGGTACACAAGATTTGATGCGTGACCTGGCGAAGAAATACGGGAAGAAGGTTTCCTTCAAGGATAAAGATCTGTTTGATGATATAGAAAAATTAACTGTACCTGAAGTAAGAAAATTCCTGAACGAATATGTTGCCGGACCGAAACCTTTGCCAATGGTGGAGATCTTCAGGATGGTAGGCTTGGATCTGATAAAAAAACGTGAAACCGAAACAATAACGTTAGGCGGTATCGGAATCGGATATAGCGAAGAAACAAAACGTTTGACGATTATCGATGTGGCGAATGTAGATGCATTTGGAAAGCAGTTCAAGTACAAAGAAGGAGATGAACTGTACTCGTTCAATAACCGTTTAATGACCATTGAGAATGCACAGGAGATCGTTACTGATTTTGTGGGGAAAGCAAAAGAAGGTGAAAAAGTAGTTGTTGAAGTTTACCGTAAGGACAAGAAAGGGAATTTCAAACTGAAAACATTGAAAGGTAAAGTGAAGAAAGTGAAAATAACAGAAGAGAACATAATCGACATTTCAAAAGACCCGACAGAAAAAGAAGTTATTGCAAGAAGAGCATGGTTAGGAATTGAATAATTATTTATTTCGGGTTTAGTGTTTCGGCTTGTTTGTTCAATAGATGTAATTTGTAAGATGAATAGCATTCGTATTTTAAATAAAGTTGTTGACGGTAGTTCTGAAGTGGGAATGACAAACCTGAAACCCGGAACCCGAAACATTTTGAAAACGATTCTGCTTTTGTTTTTCTGCTTTCTTTTCAACACGAAAGTCAGTTCCCAGGCAAACCTACCTCCGGGAACTTATTCCAGTACGAATAAGAAAGCAATTAAACATTTTGAGGAGAGCCAGGCGCTGTTTAAAGCAAGAAAAGATGAAGATGCTGAAAAAGCAGTTCTTAAAGCATTAAAAGAGGATGATAATTTTATTGAAGCGCATTCAGGGTATGGAGATTATCTGATGAGTAAAGGAAGGGCGAAAGAGGCTATTCCGCATTATGAAAAAGCTATCCAGGTCAATCCAAAGATCTTTTTAGATAATAATTTCTATTTAGGAGGTGCTTATCTGACAATCGGAGAATATGAAAAAGCAATTGGTCCGTTTAAAACTTTCCTGAAAGCAGAGCGTGTTAATCCCGCTATGAAAGAATACGCACAATCGAGTTTAAAGAATGCTGAGTTCGGGGCAAATGCTGTGAAAAATCCAAAACCATTTAATCTTGTAAACGTTGGTGGCGGTATCAATACCGGTTTTGATGAATATTTCCCTTCTGTAACCGGTGATGGAAAATATTTTATGTTCACAAGGAATTTAGATTCTACGCACAACCAACAATTGGCCATGGAAGATTTTTATATCGCTAAGAACCTTGGAAAGGAGTGGAGTGAAGCGATCCCGATGAATGGAGTAAATACAACTTGTAACGAAGGGGCGCCAAGTATCGGAGCTGATGGAACTTTTATGTTCTTTGCTTCTTGCCCGGATCAAATGTGCAGCAGCGGAGATAAGCCAATGAAGAATTTCGGACACTGTGATATTTTTTATTCCCAGAAAGTAAATGGAAAATGGACCCGTCCCGTGAATATTGGCCCGCCTGTAAATACAGCGAATTGGGAATCACAACCTTCTTTTTCAAGTGATGGTAAGACCTTGTATTTCATCAGAGGTAAAGTTGGAAGGGATGGAAGGATCAATGAAGAAGATATCTTTATGAGTACAATTCAGCCTGATGGTAAATTCGGAACACCGGTTAAATTGAGTGATAAGATAAATACACCTCTGCAGGAGGAATCTGTTTTCATTCACCCGGATAACCAGACTTTATATTTTAGCAGCGAAGGACACCCGGGGATGGGAGGATTAGATATTTACATGAGCCGTCGTCAGCCCGATGGGTCTTGGGGTGAAGCAATTAACTTAGGTTATCCTATTAATACTTCACAAAATGAAAACAGTTTATTAGTTGATCCAAGCGGAAGGCTGGCGTATTTTGCAAGCAGCAGGCCGGGAGGATTCGGAGGATTGGATGTTTACCAGTTTGAATTACCTGAAGATGTAAGGCCGCAAAAGATCACTTATGTAAAAGGAAAAACTTACAATGCAAGAACGAAGGAAGCTGTATCAGCTAAATTTGAGTTGATCGATCTTGAAACACAGCAAAGTGTTACAGAATCTTATTCAGATAATGCAGGCCAGTTTTTAGTGACCTTAACAGGAAATAAGAATTATATCGTGAACGTTGCTAAAGATGGTTTTTTGTTTTACAGTGACAATTTTTCATTGAAAGGAAAGGAAACGGATTTCAATAAACCTTTTGTATTAGATATTCCTTTGCAACCGATCGATACAGGAAGCACGGTTGAATTGAAAAACGTTTTCTTTGATGTAGATAAGTGGGAACTGAAACCTGAAAGTAAGGCGGAGTTAGATAAATTAATTTTCTTCCTCACTAAAAACCCATCAGTAAAAATTGAATTAGGCGGCCATACCGATAACAGCGGAAAAAAAGAGTGGAATAAAACACTTTCTACCAACCGCGCAAAAGCAGTTTATGATTACGTGATCACTAATGGAAAAATTCCTGCAGCACGTTTAAGCTTTAAAGGTTACGCAGAAACAAAACCAAAAGTGCCGAACGATACCCCTGAGAATAAAGCGAAGAACCGCAGAACGGAATTCAAGGTAACGGCAAAATAAATTTAATTGCCGGATGAAGCGCCAGAAAAGTATACAAGCAATCTTGACAGGTTTAATGCTTTTATCGGGTTCACTTTCCTTTTCCCAGCGTGAAGTTATAGTTAAAAGGAGCATAATTGTTTCGGAAAAAAATCCTGAGTATTTCATTGAAAGATGTGATTATAGTCTATTGATCCCTGCGAACCGTTTAGGAAAACAGCAAGTGTTGGAATATAAGTATTCCATTAAACCGGAAAGAGCATTAAAGACTGAAGCTGATGAGTATTATCTCAAATGGAAAGGGGTTAGTTTTGGTGAATTGAATCACGTGAGGCTTGATGTTGAAATGAAGATAAAGACCAGTATTTATGATCTGAAAACAGCAAAGAAACATCCGGTGATTGATAAGGCGGATATGGATACTTTATTTTTTTTAAAGGATGAGGAAAATTTCCGGTCAAACTCAAAAGCAATATTAAAAGTATCGGATAGTCTCACCGGTAAAAGCAGGGAAGAAATTGTAAAGTCGGTGTTTAATTATGTGATAAATAATTTAGACTATCATATTTTTAGCGAGCAGGACAGAGGAGCTAAGAAGGCCTTAAAGGACCGTAGGGGTGATTGTACGGAATATTCTGAGTTAATGGTAACTCTGTGCCGCGCCCGGAAAATTCCGGCCAGGATTGTTAAGGGTTTGATACCACGAAGTAATGGCGATGTAGGGCATCATAATTGGGTCGAAGTTTATTTTCCTGAATATGGTTGGGTGGCATTTGATCCGACATGGGCAGACCACATGAGTTCAAGCACAACTTTTTACTCAATGCAAAACGCTTATGTCCAATTGAGTTATAAGAGATTTGTAAAGTCCACTTATTGCTCATGCAGTGAATCAGCTTTTCCGTTTACTTACGGATTAAAAGATTCGTGCGCGGTACTTTCGAAAGATATTAATGTCAAGTTCTTAAACATGATGAAATTTTATAATGCAGGTGAGCTGGACAAGGCGATCCCGTTATTGGATACATTGTTGATAGATGAGCCTGATAGTTACGCTTATTGGACATTTAAAGGAATGATCTACTCGAGACAGGGAAATTATGAGAAAGGATTTGAAGCCATACAAAAGGCGATCGATTATTCAGAAACAACAACTCAGAAATTTTTGAGTTTGTACGCCATGGCGAATTATTATGCGCTTAAAGATGATAAGGAAAATGCAATGAAATATTTGAAAGAATCGGTAGATCTCGGGTTTTCAAATTATTCACACATCATAAATGACCCTGATCTTAAAAACATAAAAGACCATCCGTCGTTTATTGAACTGACCAATGAATTAAAGGATAAAAAGAGTAATGTAAAAAAGGGAAAATAATATCCTTCGGGTTTAGTTTCTGTCTGACCGGGTCCTTAAGAGGACGACAGGCTTAATTTATCAGCATCTACCGGATTAGAAGTTAAAACAAATTCGTGTCTGTTGGGTTTAAGCAGATCGCGCCGCCACTTTAAATGAAAGATCTTTTGGAGAATTTTCGTGCTTTCTTTTATGAATAAAGGTTTCGGAATAAACAAACCGGCTCCGTTATTAAACGCTTCTTCTATATCTTTCAGGTAAGTGCAGGGAGAGAAAACTATTACCGGCACGGTCGAAAGTTTTTTCCTCAGCCGGATCCTCCTCAAACATGTAACCGCAGTTTCATACTCTAAATTGAAGGTAAGAAAGATAATATCCGGAAAAGCGCTTGCCTGTCCTAATGCGTTCATTAATTTTTCTTCACTGGTAAATGAATGAATTTTCGCATTGATACCCGCTTTTTTAAAACTTTCCCTCATAAAACTTCTGTACTCTGAACTCTCGTCCGCAATAAATACAACTATTTGTTCTTTAATTGATGTCGTCAAATGCATTTCCAATACTATAGTCTTAATTTTTTTGCTAACATATAAATATATCAGGCAGGTATTATTACAAAAAAATATGCTAAATTATTTTAGATGAATTTTTATATAAAGATGTATTTTATGATAACCGAAGAGTAATGATCCTGTTTTATTAAGCTCATTTTAATTAATACAACGGGCAGCATATCTTTTTTCGTAATCAGCGTTTTATGCCACCGCTTAGTAGGGGGACCTGTAATACCCTACAACTATAGATACAATCAGAAAAATAAAAATTATCCAAAAGAAAACACCTATTGCGATCGCTGCACCTTTTTCATCATTTACTTCTTCTTTTTTTGAGATAGGTATCGGTGGAATTAAGGCGAAAATAAGGAAGGAAAAAAATAGGGAAACTATAAATAACGGTATCCAGGCTATGCCCCATCCTACAGGCCCGAAAGGCGCGATCCAAAGCTGTCCTGTCCATGTCGCCAGGAAAATAATAAGAAAGAAAACCCATAAACCTCTCATGGGTCTTCTTGAAAACATAGAAAAGATCAGGACAATGAATAAGGTTATCAGAAACGCTGCCGGGATGATTGAATAATTCATGATCAAGAGTTTTTTTGACAAAATTCTTACCATTTCTTTCGTCAAGGTTGATCTAATCGGGAGAACGTAAATAAAAGTCGTCAAAACCCGGATAAAGGTCGCTAAAGTGTTTCTTGTTAATTTTCTGCCTTGTATTTAAAACGATTAAGAGAATAGTTAAACGGTTTTTTTTCCTGTTTAGCGAAACGCGTAAGAAAAACTTTAAATCAGAATTTCCTTTGTTATTGAGTTTAACCTATAAAAATTGGATCCCATGACACAGCTTACAAAAAGAAAAAGAAACGGCAATTTATTTCCATCGTTTCGCAATGATTTTTTTAAGAACCGGTTTTTGGCTCCCGGATTCTTTGATCTTGATGAAGATTTTTTTGACAATGGTATCGGTACACCTCCGGCCAATATTGTTGAAACGAATAAGGAATTCAAACTAGATCTGTCTGTACCGGGCATGAAAAGAGACGATTTCAAAGTTGATGTTGAAAACGGCGTTTTAACCATCACCAGCGAAAAGGAGGAAGAAAAGAATGAAACAGAAAAGAATTATCGTCGCAGGGAGTTTTCGTATAGCAGTTTCATGCGCGCTTTTTCTCTTCCTGAAAAGATCAATGCAAAATATGATAATGGTATGCTGCAAATTACCATTCCTAAAAATGAAATGACCGTTTCGAAATCAAAAAAACAGATCACGGTCGGATAGAACTTTATAAAAGACCGGAACTTGGAAGAGTTCCGGTTTATAGATCAGATTCCTATTGGAACACCCGGAAAGATGAAGTCGCTACAGATAGTTCGTCTCGATTCTGTGATTCAGGAACAAGGCTTGCCCCTAATCCTAAAAACTATCTTATATTTGTTTAAAGAGAAATTATCTCCCTTTCCCTTTAACACTTAATGAAAAACCTGTACGCTTCAACACTTGCCAACGAGCGCTATGATGCTATTGTCATAGGTTCAGGCGTAGGCGGATTAACTGTTGGGGTGTGTATGGCTAAAAGCGGTAAAAAGGTCTTGGTACTCGAGAGGCATTATGTGCCCGGAGGTTTCTCACACAGTTTTAAACGCAAGAATTTCGGGTGGGATATCGGTGTTCATTATGTAGGACGTGTTGAAGATCCTAAATCTACATTAAGAAAAACTTTCGATTATGTTACGGACGGCAAATTGCAGTGGACAGGTATGGGCGAGATCTATGATAAAGCTATTATCGACGGCGATGAATACCATTTTGTAATTGGGGTAGAGAACCAGATATTAAAGATGATATCTTATTTCCCGGATGAAGCAAAAGCTATCCGTTCTTATTACGATCTGATCAACAGTACTGCTGACAATTCCACAACCTTCTTTTCCGAAAAAACCATGCCGCGATGGGTAAGCCGGATCTTCGGGAAACTAATGAGAAAAGGTTTTGAAAGCCAGTCACACCGTACTACCTACGACGTTATAAGAGAATTCACCTCCAATGAAAAATTGATCTCTGTGTTATGCGCACAATGCGGTAATTACGGATTGCCTCCCCGAAAAAGCAGTTTCGCTATTCATGCGATGGTAGTTCATCATTATTTGGATGGAGGAAGTTATCCTGTTGGCGGTGCTGCAAGTATACATCGGTATATGCTTGAGTGTTTAGAAAATAATAAGGGACAACTGGCCATTAAGGCAGGAGTAAAAAGAATTCTGCTCGAAAAAAATAAAGCGGTTGGTGTTGAGATGGAAAATGGTGATAAGCTTTATGCTAAAAAAATAATCAGCAACGCAGGTGTCCACAATACATTCAATACTTTATTAAATGACGAAGAAGCAGGAAAAGAACTGTGTGTTTCATATAATAAAGTAAAGGCCTCTGTAGCACACGTGTGTTTGTATCTAGGGTTAGATGCAAATGACAAAGTTTTGGATTTACCACGCCACAATTTTTGGATGTACGATAATTATGATTTCGACGGAACCTACTCTAAACATATTGATGGTGAAAGAAGCGATCTTCCTTTGGCATATATTTCTTTCCCATCCGCAAAAGATCCCGGATGGGCGACGAAATATCCCGGCACTTCAACCATCCAGGTAATGACGGTTTGTCCTTACGAATGGGTGACGCAGTGGGAAGAAACGCGCTGGCAAAAAAGAGGGGATGAGTATAATGTTTTCAAAGAAAAATACACAAGGCAATTGCTCGAAAAATTGTATAAAGTAGTTCCGCAGGTAAAAGGACATATTATCGCTTCCGAATTAAGTACGCCTTTATCCACCAAGCACTTCAGTAATTATGGTAAGGGTGAGATCTACGGGATGGAACACACGCCTTTCCGTTTCGGGTTAAAAAATTTACGTCCGGAAACGATGTACAAAAATTTATTTCTTACCGGGCAGGATATTGTAACGGTAGGAGTAGGAGGGGCATTATTCAGTGGAATTATAGCATCAACAAGAATTTTGAACCGTAATATGTTGTGGCGGATCAATAAGTTTCATCAGGCAAACCGCCACTAGAATTTCTTCCCTATTTTTTTTATCTGGATAAAATTCACGAAGAAAGCAAAAGCCATTGAGAAGTAGATGTAGCCTTTTGGAATTTTGAAATGCAAGCCTTCAGCAACTAACGACAACCCTATCATCATTAAAAAACAAAGTGCAAGTATCTTTAAAGAAGGATGCTTTAAAATAAAGCGGCTGATGGGTCCAGATGCGAGCAACATAACGCCTACAGCAACAATAACAGCAGTATACATGATCCATAATTCCTGTACCATACCAACCGCGGTGATGATCGAATCGATAGAAAAGACAAGATCAAGAATAATGATCTCGCTTAATAATTTTTTGAAACTGCCATGGATCTTTTCGATCTTACTTTCGTCATTATGTTCTTCCTGTTCTGTTTTATAAAGTATTTCCTTTGTACTTTTGTATAACAGGAATAAACCTCCGGCAAGAAGGATCAGTCCTTTACCCGAAAAAGAAATATCAAATACAGTGAACAACTCAGTATCCAGTTTAAGGATCCATGAAATTACGGTGAGTAAGAATAACCGGATCACCATGGCAAGACCAATTCCCCAATAACGGAGTCTGTCTCTTCTTTCGGCGGGTAATTTATCAGCCAGTATAGAAATAAAAATAATGTTGTCGATCCCTAAAATGACCTCCAGAGAGATCAGCGACAAAAGAGCGACTATAGCATCAACGGAAACTGACATTTGATAAAATTACGTTTAATATTCCGTATACCAATTTCTTAATCTCACTTCAATATTTTCGTTGGCAGTATTAACAATTTTTCTGAATTTCTCAATATCACTTAGCCCATCATGTCCGCGATAATGATAGGGATAAACTATTTTAGGTTTGAAATCAAGAACAGCAGAAGCAGCCTGGTCAATATCCATGGTGTAAGGGAGATTCATACACACAAAAGCAACGTCAATATTTTTTAGTGTGCGCATTTCAGGAATATCTTCTGTATCCCCTGAAATGTAGATCATTTTCCCTCCGATATCCAATACATAGCCATTTCCACGTCCTCTGGGATGACGCGAATCCGAAGTTTCAGGTAAATTATACATAGGGACCGAAGAAATTGAAATTCCCTTTTCAAGTTTAGTTACGCCATTGTCTAAAACAATGATCTTACTTTTTATATCGGGAGGTAATTTATCTGCAACCGCTTTTGGAACAATAAACGTTACGTTAGTTGTTACGATAGATTTTAATGTTTCGGTATTCAAATGATCCTGGTGGATGTCAGTTATAAGAACCAGGTCCGGTGCGGCAAGACCAACGTAAGCTTTAGTTCCTCCGTAAGGATCAATATAGATCGTTTTATTATTCCATGTAAGAACAAGTGCGCCGTGAAAGACAGGCTGAATTGTTATTGGTCCGTCAGCGGCTTCTATCTGATCGGTTGCAGGGCGTTGTGCAAACAAAATGTTGGTTAAAAAGATCAGAAGAAAAATCCGGATATATTTCATGCATTAAAGTTAGATTATTTTTTAATAATAATAAATTCAGTCCTCCTGTTCTTTTGATGTTCATCTTCAGTACAATCAGAAACAACTTTGCCTTCGCATGCGCAGCCTGCAATCAATTTACTCTCCCCATAACCTTTACCATAGATCCGATCGGGATTTGTGATCCTTTTCCTGATATAATTAGCTGAAGCTTTAGCTCTGTGATTTGACAGGATCTGGTTGTACAATTTAGTATGCCTGCAATCCGTATGGGAACCTAATTCAATTACCATATCAGGATGATCGTTCATGATCTTTACGATCTTATCAAGTTCTGTTTGTGCATCCGGACGAATGTCATATTTATCAAGATCAAAAAAGATCGGGTTAAGTCCCGGAATAGAGGCAAGATCATTTCCTGCTTCAATTTTCTTTTCAATGATCTCTTCTTCGGTCAGTAATGTTACATCCGCTTTTACCACGAATTCTGACCCGTAAGTACTCGCTGTGTTGGTTCCTTCTGAATATTTTTCTTTTTTACCGGTTAATTTGAAGTTTTTATCCGCATCAACTAAAAAAACATAAGAACCGTTTGCTTTGGTAGTAAAGGTGTCGAGTACATTTCCTGCATCATCTTTTAAAGTGACAAATGTGTTTGGCAGAATGTTCATGTCTTTATCTTTCGCAACCCCAATTATTTTCTTGCCAAGGTTCATTTTCGAAATATCCACAAAATAAATATCGTCATCCCCGCAGCCGCCTTCACGGTTCGAAGAGAAGTAACCTTTAGTAATACTGTCATTAGCAATGATCGAGAAATCATCGTATTGTGTATTCAATGGAAAGCCGGCATTTAAAACGGGACCGCATTCGCGTTCAGTTAAGGCGCAGGTAAAAATATCGAGGCCACCCAAACCGTAATGACCATTGGAAGTAAAGAATAAAATACTATTGGTACTCTCAAAGAACGGGAACATGTCATCACCTTCAGTGTTTATTTTATTTCCCATATTCTCTGGTTTGCCCCAATTACCTTTTTCATCTTTTTTGATCCTGTAAATATCTGCTTTCCCCAAACCGCCGGGCATGTCACTTGAAAAATACATGGTGTTACCATCAGGAGTAAGGCAAGGATGTCCGACAGAATAATCTTTATTATTTAAAAAGAAAGGTTCGTTCTTTGTCCATTTCCCGTCCTTGAATGATGAGAAGAAGATCTGGAGTTTAACGTATTTATCTTTTCTTGTCAGATCCTGGTTGTTACAGGTAAATGCCATGAAAGTTCCGTCTTTATTGAAACTGGCTGTACCGTCGTGCATCTTGCTGTTTAAATTTTTATCAAATACGGAAGGAGTTTTTAACTGGTCTCCATCAATATCAGAAACATACATATCCAGGAAAGGTTTTCCGTTCCAATTGTAATTTTTCGGATTCGATTTATCTGTTCTGCTGGATGCAAAAACAATTCTATCCTTATAAAAGCTCGGAGCAAAATCCCCATCTTCTGTGTTGGCGTAAAGATTTGTGATCTTGTATTTACCTGTTTCTTTTAAAAGTTCTTTTATCTTCGCTTTGTTGGTCATGTAACTTTTGCCCCTGATATCATCCGGTTTCAGGTCGTGGAATGTTTCCATCCATTTATCCGCTTCATCATACTTACCATTGCTTTTCAGGATCATTGCGTAATTGTAGTAATCTTCAGGCGTAAGATGCTCTGTTGATCTCAGTAATTCAGAATAAGCTGTTTCAGCTTCTTTATTCTTCTCGAGGTTGCGGTAACATAAAGCGAGTTCACGCTGCCCCGCCGGTGTTAATTGTTTTGCCTGCGAATAAGCTTCCGCGGCTTTATCGAACGAGTAAACGAAAGCATATTTATCACCTTCTTTTTCTTTTCTCGATTTTTCCTGTGCAATACCGCTCATCCCGATCAGTAAGGAAAGGATAGCGATCCCTGTCTTTTTAATTTTTAGTAGTTGTAGCATGTTAAAAATAGTTGAATTTTAAAAATGGCGCGGTGAATGTATCTGTTTCATTTCTCCCGGCAAGAAGTCATAACGTAAAACTATTTCATGGCTTCCGTTGTTATATCTTGATGTCTTTAAACCATACGACCAATCGTAAGAGTAGCCTAAGAATAATTGCGGTGTTATGTTGAACCCGATCAAAGCCCCGAAGGAATCACCTGTCCTGTAATTCGCACCGAGTGATAATTTATTAGCGTAAACCAATTGCGCAGTAAGGTCAGCTTCGATAGGCGCTGCAGGAGTTAATTTAACGAGAGTAGTAGGCTTTAAGGCTAAGTTGTTTGAGATATTCAGAACAGTTCCGGCAATTACAAAATAATGTCTTTGTTCTTGTCCCGCTAAAACGGTTCCGTCATTCAGTTTTATATCTGAGAATTTATTCTGGAAAATATAAGGAACTGAAGCACCTAAATAAAAACGTTCTCTCGAATAATAGACCCCGAATCCGCAATTTGGGTTTGTTTTATTTACAATGTTATTAGTGAAGGCAGGATCACTTTCCTGTTCTAGATCCAATGAACTTAATCTTGCTTGTGTTACTCTCACTCCGGCACTCAAACCAAAAGCTAATCGTGATTTGGAATTTATGCGCAACCTGTAAGCAAAATCACCAAATACAGAGGTGTTATTGATCGGGCCGATTCTGTCGTTCAGTGCATACATTCCGATAGCGAGTTTATTGTTTCTCAGCGGTGTGTGAAAGGTCATGGTCTCAGTTTGTGGAGCACCTTTAAAACTTACCCATTGTGAACGGTGAAGTGCTGTGACCGTTAAAGCATCCCTGCTTCCTGCATAAGCGGGATTAACAACCAATGTGTTGTACATATAATGTGTGTACATAGGATCCTGTTGTGCTTGCAGGCTCAAACTTCCTAATGTAAAACTGATCCCCAGTAATTTTTTATAAACGTTTTGCATGATCTCTTTTTTTAGCGGTTCAGATAAATTGTTCCTTTAAAAGGAGGTGTGCCGTCACCCAGGTCAAGGATATAGAAATAAGTGCCAACCGGTAATTCATTTCCGCCAACTCTTAACCCGAGGGTCGATGTTCCGTTCCAGGTGTTTTCGTAAGGCTGTGCATTAAATACTTTATCTCCCCAGCGGTTAAATATCTCAAAATAATTTTTCGGATAATTCTCTATACCTGCAATATTGAAAGTTTCGTTAATACCATCACCGTTCGGAGAAAATCCTTCAGGAATAACAGCGATTGGATTTCTTATCGTTACGCTGATCGCATCTCCTGCAGAACATCCGGCTGTGTTCGTTACTGTTACTGAATATGTACCACTGGTATTCACAGTTATCATTTGAGTGATTGATCCGGTATTCCATAAATAAACAGAACCTGCATTTCCTGCATCCAGGGTGATATTGTTAGCAACAGTTACGTCAGGCCCCAGACTAACTACAGGCTTAGGTTTAATGGTAACATTAATTGTATCTGTATCCATGCACATACCGTTACTAACGGTCACCCAGAACTGGCCGCTGATGCAAATATTAAGATTGCTGTATTCCGATCCCGTGCTCCAATTGTAAGTCACACCCGATTGCGCTGCTGATACATTTACGCAAGCGCATGAAGAAGTGTCAGGGCCAAGGTTAACAACCGGTGCGGCTATAACATTTACAACGAATGTATCCATGCTTGTACAATTGTTTGCCCCGGTAGTCGCAACTATATAGGTTGAAGTGTTAGTTGGTGAAACTGCCACAGAAGGGCTGGTTTGCCCACCCGGGCTCCATGAATATGTATAAGGCCCGGAACAACCGGTGATAGTTGGTGTGAGAACAGTTGAACTGCCTCTGCAAAGCGTTACTGTAACTGTAGAAGCAGTTTTAAGACCATTGATCTGTTTTCTTTGGGCGAATGAAAGCGTTTGAATGATCGCGACCAGGATAAAAAGAAGAACTATTTTTCTTCTGAGTAATATTGTTTTCATGTGATTTGAGTTTACCGAAACAGTTTTGACTGCTTCCCTGATCCAAAGGTATAGTCGTCAAAAACCGAAGCTTAGCTCAATTCGGTTAAAGGGGATTTTAAAAAGCTGACTGAGGAGCGTGAATGTTTGGCTGAAACAGGTTATATAAATACGAGATTTACATCTATGAAAGCTTTTAACCTGTTTGAATACCCTTTTACCGAAATCTTTTCCCGCAATATCTGTTTGAAGGTATTTTTGTTTAGATAGCAATTCATTTTAGATGATAACTGAACTAAAAATAATGCGGGGGCCAAATATCTGGTCGGCTGAGCACTGTAAACTGATAGTCTTAAAAACCGAATTTAAAGATATCGGTACTAGCGAAATAAAGAACCTTTGTGATCAACTAGGGAAATTTATTCCTTCAATAAATGAGCAATTGGAAAGTATTTCGAAAGACCGTGACGAAGGGAAAAGGCATCATGGTTTTGCTAAGATACTGGCACTACTCACACTCAAATTACAGCAACCCGATAAAGAAGAACTTTCGTATTATAACACAAATGAATTGAACGAGAGTATTTACGCAATTGCGGAATACGAAGATGAAGAACTCGCTTCTAAAGCCGCGGAAACTGCAGCCTCAATTATTAATTCATGTTTAAGCGGAGAATGGAATGAGCCGTTTGAAGAGAGTTATGAGAACGCAAAAAAACGATATACACGTAATGCAGAAGGGCCAACAACAAGCGAAATTTTAAAAGCTGCTCAAAAAAGAGATATTCCCATTACAAAGGTTGCGGAAGGCCGGTACTCGCTTTTGGGATATGGAAAGTACAGGAAAAGATTGGAAGCTTCGATTGGAAATGATACGGCAAGGATCGGTATTGATATTGCGGGTAATAAACACCTGACCAAGCAATTGTTTAAAGAGGCGCAGTTACCGGTGCCTGATGGTGTTGTGGTGTATGATGGGGAAGATTTAGAAGAAGCTATCGACAGGTTGGATTTCCCTTTGGTTGTAAAGCCGCATAACGGACACCATGGAAGGTATGTGACAACAAATATTTGCGACAAAGAATCGCTGCTGCAGGCTTTTAATTTAGCAAAGCAATATTCCCCGAAAGTGATCGTTGAAAAATTTATCAGCGGAAACGATTACCGTTTCCTGGTGATAAATTATAAAGTGGTTGCAGCAGCGTTGCGCTCACCTGCTTTGGTTGTTGGGGACGGGCATTCTACAATTCATGAATTGATCGAAAAAGTAAATGCAGATCCTTTGCGGGCGAACGGACATAAAGGTGTTCTTACTAAAATAGAAGTAGACGAGGATACAACAAAAATTCTCACACGTCAAAATTTGAATTTAGATTCCGTTTTGGAAAATGGTTTTGTATTGAATTTAAAAGATACTGCAAACTTAAGTACAGGCGGAACTGCAACCGATGTGACCGATGAGATCCATCCTGATAACATCGTATTTGCAGAAAGAGCGGCGAGGGTCGTTGGTCTTGATATTTGCGGTCTTGATATTATAGCACCTGAAGTCAAAACACCATTCATAGAAAATGGAGCCTCTATTATAGAAGTAAATGCAGCGCCGGGATTAAGAATGCATTTTTCACCATCAAAAGGAACCCCGCGTAATGTTGGTAAAGCAATTATCGATATGATGTTCCCTGATTCAAAGGATGGAAGGATTCCGATTGTGGCAGTTACCGGAACAAACGGAAAAACAACTACCACACGTTTGGTGGCACATATTGCGCAGGCGAATGGTTATAATACAGGATTTACGACAACTGAAGGTATTTACATAAACAATACTCAAGTCGCCAAAGGGGATTGTTCAGGGCCGAAAAGCTCTAAGGTTATCTTACAGGATCCGTCTGTTGATATGGCCGTATTAGAATGTGCCCGTGGCGGTATCCTCCGTTCGGGATTAGCTTTTGATAAGTGTGATGTTGGGATAGTAACGAATGTAGCATCCGATCATTTAGGGCTGAAAGATATTTGTACGATCGAAGATATGGCAAGAGTGAAACAGGTTGTCCCTTTGGCAGTGAAAAAAGACGGATATGCAATTTTAAATGCCTGTGATAAGCTTGTTGTAAAAATGGGACAGAACGTATCTTCCAAAGTAGGTTTGTTTAGTATCGATCCTGATAACGCACGTTTCGAGGAGCATTGTTCAAATAATGGAATAGGAGCGACGAAAGATCATGATGATAATGTCATTATAAGGGACGGTCAAAAGATCATTCATGTTGAGAATGTGAAGAACATTCATATCACAATGAATGGTATGGCTGATTTTATGACTGAGAATGTTTTAGCGGCTGTTCTGGCAGCTTATAGTTTAAAAATACCCGTGGAAAGTATCAGAAAAGGGCTCACCACTTTTTATCCGAATGAAAAACAAGCGCCGGGCCGGTTGACTACTATCGATTTCGAAAATTGTAAGGTGATGGTCGATTACGCGCATAATCCGCACGGACTCGAAGCATTTGCTAAGCTGATGTCGAAGATCAATACTTACAAGGTTGGGATAATTACGGCGGTAGGCGACAGGCGTGACCAGGATATAATTTCTGTAGGAAAATTAGTGGCGGCAATTTATGATGAGTTGATCATCCGGATCGATGAAGATACACGGGGAAGGGATCCTGAAGAGATCATTCAATTATTGCGGCAGGGAATTACTGAGGTAGATCCCGCAATTAAGTATCATATCATTCCGGACATGAAGGAAGCAGTGCACTATGCAATTTCAAATGCAAAAGCTGAAAGCTATATTGTAGTGAGCGCTGATCATGCAGAAAAAGCCATAAAGATCGTGAAAGAAGTAAAGGGCGAATTTAGCACTTCAAACAAAACTGTGCGGTCGCAGAACACGTAACGACTGTATAATTTACAGTTTTTCCGCAACCTGAACCGGAAAACAGCGTATAAAACTAGGTATATTCTCACTTTTTACTAGGTAATTTTACGTGATTTGGTGCTTGGGTTATATACTTTAGGAAAGAATGATTTATCTTTAGTTCCGATCAGGTAATTAACCTTTTAACCTTTCTGGCCCTTGATAAAATTAAAAGAAATAATAGTTAATTTAAATCACGATCGCTACAGTGATTTCGAGCAGCAACTTGCCAAAACAAAAGCTGACAAATTCCTTTATCTCACCCAGGCTTACCGTAAAGGTAATGTGAATGATGATGAGATCTTAAAACAACTGGAATTGAATTCAAATTCATTCTATGTTCTTAAATCCCGCTTATTCGATAAATTAAAAAGTCATTTGAGTGAAGATATTAAGATCTCGAAAGAAGATGTGTTGAATAAACTCCAGCAGATCTACATGATCTGTTATTCCGAGCCCAGGGAAATTTCTATTCCCTTCCTGGAAAAGCTTGAAGAAGAATTATTGGAATTCGATATGCACAGCGAACTTTTGGTAGTGTATAGTTTCCTGAAGAAGATGCATTTAAAATCAGAACGTTATTTCCATTACTCACAGTTATATAATAAACATATTGCATTCTGGTTGTCCTTAGAAAAATCAGAGGCGCTGTTAGGGAATTTTAATCAATTGCTTTGCCTGTACCTATTTTCAAAGTCGGATGAGTACCTGAATAAATTATTATTCCTGAGAAAAGAAGTTGAGAATCACGTGGTTTTGAATCCTTCGCGTTCGATCGAGATCATCTCTAATATTGTTGATATAGAACTTGCACTGTTCTGCGGGAACGATGTAGTGAAAGGATTGGATGTAGAGAAGCTGCTGTCGGATACGATTGAAAAGATGAAAGCGCTTCCTGAGTCGTCGCATATCCGCCAATGGCAAATAGCTGTTGACTTTTTATCATTCGAATATTACAGGAAATCGAATCCTGTGAAAGCAGAAGACAGCTATCAAAAACTGAATTCGTCCATCGGAAATCTTTTGTTGTTCAACAGTATTTGCTTAACACCTCAATTCCTTTTATCAAAGATCCGGTATTTATGTGATAAAAGTGAGTTAGAAACTTTGATAAAAGAGGGACAGGCCAATTTTCTGCTCGATCCGAATGATACTTATTCTAAAGTTATTGCCGGATTGTACAAGTCAATGATCAGTTATTACGACGGAAAAATAAAGGAAGCGATCTCGACATTGAACGAAGTGATCAACCTGTATAGCTTCAAAGATTTTTTTCATATCAATATCGAAGTAAAACTGACTTTAGCGTTCTTTTATATCAAGGCAAAAGACCTTGATATGGCCGATAACCTTATAAAAAGTATTTACCGTAAGATAAAATCAGAAAAACTGGATCATTACGAAAATGTAATGGATGTGATCAAATTCCTGAATCTTGAAATGCAGTCGGATGCAAAAAGCAACCCGAAAAAGAAAGATGCTTTAACGTTATTCAGTGCAAGGAATACGGGGAAATACGCGGTGTTAGAGTACTTATTGCCTGAGTTGAAAGTCTGTACCGGCAAGTGATCTGTTAAGTAAATTTATAATCGGGCGGGATCAATCCTTTTTTCATTGCATACATGACTATACCAACTGTGTTCCTTGCCCCGATCTTTTTCAGGATGTTTAACCTGTGATTGTCAACAGTACGGGCGCTTAGTCCAACCTTTTCACCGATCTCGCTGCTGGTGTATTCTTTGCAGATCAATTCAAGAACTTCCAGTTCACGTCTGCTTAATTCGGTGGCTTTAAACTGGGGCTGGATCTTTTTTGTGCTCACTAAACCATTCACCATAGCTCTTGAGATCTTATCGTTGAAATAATAGCCGTTCTCATGTACAGCATAAATAGCATCAACTACATGTTCAATATCTTCATTCTTTGGTAAGAAACCATGCGCGCCCGACTCTATCAGGTGAATGATCATTTCTTCTTCATCGTGCATAGTTAAGATCACCACTTTGATCTCAGGATATTTTAATTTAAGCAAGGTTGTAGCTTCCATTCCGTCCATTTCCGGCATTTCTATATCCAGCAGGATCACATCCGGTTTCGTTTCTTTTACCCTTAGTTTTTCCATCAGCTCTTCACCATTCCCGGCTTCAAAAAGAATGTTCAGTTCTTTGAATTCTTTTAAAAGGGAGATCATTCCCTGCCGGAAAAGCTGCTGGTCGTCAACTACTGCTATATTTATTTTAGAGCTCATGAATCATAGGTGTTTTAATTTGAATTGAATATTTATCGTTGTTTACCTCGTAGCGGATCTTAGAGCCTGTTAATTGTGCACGGCTGTAAATGCTTTGAAGGCCAATGCCGCGTCCGCTATCAATCAGTTCTTTTACTTCATTATCGGTGATACCTTTTCCGTCGTGCGAAATTAATACAGAAAGTATTTCGTTAGCCAGGGAAATATCAACAATGATCTGTTTAGAGGAAGAATGTTTTATTATATTATTCAGGATCTCTTTTGTTAAGCGGTATAGTTGCATTTCCACCTTTTTATTCAGATCAATTTTATTGTTATCGCTGATCAGCTGAACTTTCTGTCCGCCGCTCATGTTCAATTTATGACATAACTCGCTTATTCCTTTTACATACCCTAAACGAACCAGTGATTGAGGCATCAGGTCGTGGGAGATGGCGCGGAGGGTGTTGATAGTGTCTTCTAACAATCCTGCATTGTTTTTTAAGAGTTCTTCAACCAATGCAACATCATGCTTATTGCGTTCCATGCGGGTGATATTAAGTTTGATCACATTCAGAACGATACCAACGTCATCATGGATGTTAGCAGCAATTTTTTTACGTTCTTTTTCAGCAACCTCGATTGAAGCTTCCAGTAATTTTTTCTGGTATTTGGCTTCGGCCTCATTTATTTCACTTCTGTGCTCTAACATTCTTTTTTGGTACAACACAACAAACAGGATAATAAAAGCCACCAGGGTAAGCATACCCAAGCTTCCGAAGATTATTATAGAAGTAACGTCTATTTTTTGACTGATTTCCAAAACCCGATGCTGATTAAAATGTAGTAGATAATATTTGTGACAGAGTGAATGTTATAGACTGCGAGATATTGATCTCTGTCGTTATTCTGAAGATAATTACTGAACATAAAGAGGAATAGGTTTCCTGCAAAGTAAATAAGGATGGCTATGTTGATCCAGAAGAAAGGCGTATTTAATAGATCCTCGAACATCAATCGTTTCATTATAAAAAAGAATGCAGTGAGCGAATATAAAATAAATATTACAGCTTCCAGTGAATCTGAAAAGTTATTTATGGTAAAAAAATCATTGATAAATAAACTATCGCAAACAGCAACGCAAACAAAAGCCCCGATCAAAACATAATGGATAGGGGATCTATAAAATGAATCGAAAAAAGATTTGTAGAATAAACAGAATAAAGCGAATTCTATGGGAGTGTAAATGTCTTGGATGAATAAATTATTAATACCATTATATCCGAATGAAATATTTATAATTTCTGTGAGAAAAGACAATATTGTCAATAAAAAAATAGATGACACCGTTTTGTTTGAAAAGGATCTAAAAATGAATCCTGTTACTAATGGAACAATAACAAGAAATGCAGATAAGTATGAAATGAAAATGATCAAAACAGCAGCAATTCTAAGAAAAAAGGACGGGATAACCGTCCTTTTTTTTATAAATAATATTTATAGTACACTTTCTCCTCCGCCTCCGCCACAAATTGGCGGACATAGAACACCTCTTTCAACTATAATACCGTTTTCCAGGTCAGTTCCATCTTCGGCGGCACCAATTAATACAACTGTTGGTTCATTATTGTCGTTGATCGCAAAATAGATCCGCATGCCTGCTGCACCTGATTGGTTGCAAATAGAAGCGATCTTATTTTTTCCATAAAATACCGCGTTTGTACCGGAATAAAATTCGCTGTTCCTGTAATTTTGGGTCCACTCTGCTGCCTGAGATAAAGTGATAACCGAGCCATCGTTTACTGTTAATGCCATAGTTTTGGGTTTTTAAATGTTAAACAATAATTTTTTCTAAAATATAATTATTTGCATTGTAGATTCAGTCTAAATAGTTTCAAAAAATACATGGATTTAAGGATCAATGGTTTAATTTATTTAGATAGTAAAACTACTCAGTAAAAAGTGAGAATATACCTAGTCTGCCCTGCTACGCATAAATACGCTTATATAGGGTAATTATACTCTAAAAAACGGTGGGAGTATTTATACCAAATGAAAATTGACGTTTTTCCGAATGAAAAATTTCATAGTTTTGTTCAGGAAAGGGCCATTAAAACGATTTAATTTTTAGTAAAAAAAAAGGATTTTTTAATGTTTGAACCAGGAACCTATGAAACGAAAAGAACCAAAATGTAAATACAAGCAAGTGATGCTGCTTGACGATAATGAGCTGGATAATTTTATTAACGAAAAAGTTATTGAAGCAAGCCAGTTCGCTGAAAAAGTTTACATCACATCGAGTGGAAAAAGCGCACTTGAATTTTTGAATAACCTCGCGACAACCGGACAAGTAGCAGACAGCATTTACCCGGAGGCTATTTTTATTGACATTAATATGCCAATGATGGACGGATTTCAGTTCATCAACAACTTAAAACAGTTACAGAAGGGAAAAGTAAAGGACTGCAAGCTTGTGATCCTGACCTCTTCTATTTACCCTGAAGACAAGACCAAAGCCATGGAGATATCTGAGGATCTTGTTTTTTTGAATAAACCGCTTACTTCGGAAATGCTCGCTTCTATTTAAAAACAGTTAGTCGTGTGTTTGAGTGCAATCCCTCCGTTTACGGGGGGATTTTTTTGAGTTTGTAGCGAGGTATTTTCTATTGTTCATAATTTTATTTTCTAAAAAAAATCTTTGAAAATTAGATTGTTCTTTACTAAGTAATTACTGTAAAAAGCTAAGTATTTATACTTAGTTGCCGGAGTTGTTGAATACCTTGTGCTTATGAACAATTTCGCCATTAATTGAGTAATAAAACGAACCACGAATTTGCTTCACTGTTTTTTTAGACTATCTTCCATTCTTAAAACCCTTAAAAATCTTTTCCAAAGGTTATTAGAGTTGATTTTTAATTAAAACCCATTTACATGAAAAACTCAAAACATGTTCTATTTATTTTCGCATTTTTATTAAGTGCAATTTTTTCAAAAGCCCAAACACCAAATACTTGTACTGCAGCGATCAGTAAAAGTTATCCATTAACTACATTTACAGTTACCAGTTATTCAGATAGCACTTATTGGTTCACGATGTCATTAAGCGCTGGTGATTATGATATGAACATACTTAATCAGTCATCAACTGGAAAAATCGGTTTCGCTGGAGCTTATATTGGCACTTGTGGAAGTCAAACGTTAATTGCGAGTAGTCAATTTGGTCAGGCTGATTCGACACAATGGAATTTGCGGTTTTCATTATCCTCATCTACAATTGTATATTTTAAATTAAATAATACAGGGACTAATAGTTCCTTCATTGTATCTGCTGTCCCATTGTGTTTAGCTTATGGCAACATTGGATTTTGTAGTGGACAAACAGTTACCTTAACTTGTCAAACTTTTAACTATGTAGGAACGCCAACGTATACATGGATGCCTGGAGGATTTACTAGTACACTGATAACAATAACTCCTTCCGTTTCACAAATTTACACCTTAACTTCAAGCTCTGGTTCTGGAATTTGCACGCACACATTTGAAGTCTTTCCTTTACCTTCCCAGTTTTGTAATAGCTGTGATTATGTTTACAATGGTTCATTTGAATCCTGGGGACCTAATAGTTACTATGGGGTTAACGCTTGTTGGAACTGGAGTGACCCAAGTATGTCAACTTTTTCGGCAACATCTCCACCAACGTCTGCTGCAGGTTATTGTACAGCGTCAAATTACGCTGGCTCTACAAGTGGAGGCGTTCCTACAAATTTTTATCATTCTAATTTACCTGCTAAAACAGGTCGTGCATATATTCATTGCAGGACGCATGGTTTCCCTGGGCCTTCTCCCTATAGCGTTGACCAAAGACATTATGCAGAACAAATGCTTAGGGCGCCCCTTGCTACTGGTCAAACCTATAGTGTTGGGTTCTATATTGCATCTTCTGATTATTGTACTATGGATAAATCCGCAAATTTCGGCGCTTATCTAAGTACTTCTACACTTGTTTTACCTACTTCAAGCTATGGATATGTTTTCCCAACAACATATACCCCTCAAGTTATTTGTACAACAACTGCTATACCATGCTATACATGGATCCCAATATCAGGCACTGTAACTGGAGCGGGTCAACAATATCTTACATTAGGTAATTTCTATAATGACGCTGCTACACCAAGTTACTCTAACCCTTGCGCTCCCTGGTGTACAAGCGGTGTAAATAATACGGTTGCAATGATCTATATGGATGATATTACAATAACACCACTTCCAGCAACATTAACAGTCTCAAACCCTACGATAACTAATTGTTCCCAAACAACTGTGACTTTAAGTGCAAATGGTGCTGCGCCAGCTTATACATCTTGGACTGACGGTATAAATACTTATACAGGAGCAGTTGTAGTTGTGCCTGTTCCCACCTTTCCAACTACTTATACCTGTTCCGTTAATTTACCAACTATTGGTTCTTGCAATTTAGGTGGCACTGTAACAGTTTATAACGCTTGTACCGCATGTTCAACTCCTACAAATGTGTTACCATCCACCCTAACAAGTACTATCCTTAGTACTACATTCTTCGCAATGAATAATAATTTGACTATTTATGGAAATGTAACATTTGATAAATGTGAAGTTCAAATTATTAAAACAGCTTCAATAACTGTAACGCCAGGTGCAACACTTAATATTCTTGGAAGTCATCTTTATGCCTGCGGAGATATGTGGCAAGGGATAGATGTCCAACCTGGAGGTGTGATCAATTTAAATACAAGTGGTCCAAAATCTGCTTTTGTTGAGGATGCTGTAGTAGCAGTAAATATAGCAGGAGGATCAACCCTGACTACAAATATTCTAACTTCTATTTCTACTTCTTATAATAGAAATAAAACATCTATAAATATTGCGGGTTATTTTCCACAGATCTCCCCATATCCATTTACAATATATGGGAATTTGTTTACAAGCAGAACTATAACCTTCACGGCGGGATCAATTGTTTGGCCGCATACCAACTCTATAAAAGCAGCTACACAACCAACTACTTCTCCGCTTGAGACGCCATATATAAATAATACAACTTATGTTCCCACGAACCTGAAAGCACCTTACTCTACTGTAAGACCTGATGTAGGAATTTATTTAGAAAATGTCGGAACCACTATAAATGCTAGCACAACACCAACATACTATGGTATTAATATAGGTATCGGAAGCGGGACAAATACATATAACATCTTTGATAATATGTATAGGTGCATCCAAACTAATGATGCAAATATTAGTTGTATTAACGGGATTTATCAAAATGTTTTAACTTATGGCAGAGGTGGAGGCTTCGGAGGTATTGGTATAGATGCAAACGCTGCTGCTGCGGCATATAGAATAAGAGTTAAAGGCCAAACTTCTGCTACTTATATAAATAAATTCTTTAATTGCTGCAGAGCTATAAATACAAATAATTACTTCGAGCATGAAATAACTGACTGCGATGTAAGAAGTACTATTACTTCTTATACTTTACCTTATACGTTGAATAATATTCCGGGAGCTATTGGCTTTAATATGGTAACATCGCAATACCGCGTTCTTAATGCAAGCGGAAATCATATTTATAATATAGCCAATGGCATTTTATTTACCGCTGATGTAAATTTATATTGGAATTTACTGATAGGTCGTTATGGCGGACAAGTAAATATTGATAACAACGAGATCCGTCCGCATTTACCTACTTACGCCGTAACAACTCAATTTGTTGCTTCAGCAATTAGTGCAAATGATGTAATGACTTCAACTTCCGGATACAGTGTATTCACTATACCTAGCACAAGTATTTCAATTAACTCAAATACGATAACAGATGTTTGGAATGGTATTTCTCAGACTAACTTTGGTCAACAACCTGTAACAGCATGGAATAACACAATTACTTTGGTAAACCAGCCTTCATCTGTTGGCCCGCCAACTCAGTGGGGTATTCAAAATAACCAATTAAGTAATGCATGGGTGTATCGTAATACAATTACAGGACCAACAACTTATACTGCAGGTTTAATTCGTGGTATTACAACGAGTATGAATAGCACCTTAACTGTGAAATGTAATACAACAAACCAGTTAGACAGAGGAATTGAGTTTAATTCTACGCAAGCCAATACTATTTTCTGGGATAATACAATGAGCTCCCACGTTTATGGTTCAGCAAATGATAACGCAGGTATTATCGGAACACAAGGCTCAACTACAGTACCAACGGATAATCAATGGCCGGGTACTTGGACGGTTCCTAATTATAAGACCTTCACTAGTAGTACTGCTTCCTCCGCAACTAATTCGCCTTTATATATAAGGTACGCAACTGGTACCTATGATCCTCAAGGTAGCGGATTAACACTTGGATTTCTTGGTATAGATGAATACCATCATACCGGCTCTAATGATAATTTGTTTAACATAACTGGAAGCCCGAGCGCAAGAACATGCCCTTCTACGCCACTTTGTCCAACCTGCCGAGGAGTTGTGCAAGTTGAACCAATTGCTTCTAATGAACCTTTAATGGAACAATTAGCAAGCGGAAAGATTTCATACAAAAAATACAATAATGAATCACAATACATAAACAAACATATTGTGTTCCGTCAGCTAGCCTCAAAACCAGCAACAAAAAAGCAAGGTTCTAATTCGTCAGATCTTAATTCGTTCTATAATTCAAATGCTAGAACAAATATTAACGAATTAAATGAGATAGAAATTGATTTGTTAAGCGGAGATTTTAACGCCGTAAATACAAAACTTGCAGACTTTGTACCTGAAAATGCTATTGAGAATAATTATTTAAATTATTACAAGGGCTACCTAAATAGTAAACAGGGTAATTTCACTTCTACCGATAGTTTGAACTTAACATCGCTGGCAAATGGATGCCCTTTTACAGATGGTGGTGTGGTATATCAGGCACGAGCTTTATACAATGTTGTATTTGATACTTACAGGATTTTTTACGATATTTGTTATACAGACAGCACAAGCGAACGCCTGATCAGTGGCAACGAAGAAAAAGCAATTAGCGTTGTTAAATTTAGCAGGGTATATCCCAACCCAACAGCCGGTTTAGTAAATGTTGTAGTAACAAATGCCAAAGATAAGGAAGAAGTAAGTGCAGAAGTGTTTGATATTACAGGAAAATCAATTTATAGTTCCAAGCAATTTTTAAATAGTGGAACTATAATATTAAATCCTGATTTAAGTAGTGGAACTTATTTATTAAAAATAAAACTTAGTGATGGCACAATGGACGTCCATCGTTTGATTATAAGTAAATAAATTGTTTGATTTAAAAAGAATAGTTGTTTTAGTTTTATTGATTCAATGCTTCGGATTGGGCGCTCAAAACTTAGTACCCAATCCGAGTTTTGAAACTTATACTACTTGTCCAACTATGAACAGTCAAATAGGATTAGCAGTTCCTTGGCTTGGCACTAATAATAACACAGATTACTATAATTCATGTGCTCCGAGCGCTCCTTTAAACGTTCCTTATGCAGGCATAGGGTTTCAGTACGCAAGAACTGGAAATGCTTTCGCTGGTCAGTGGTTTATGAATGGATATGGTGGAAATTATAGAGAATATTTGCAAGTGCAATTAACTAATACTCTTGCAACCGGTGATTGTTATTTAGTAAAGTTTTATGTTAGTAATCAAGGAACAGGATTAAAATATGCAATTAATAATTTCGCTGCATATATCTCTAGTAGCAGCTTCGCAACTACAGGCAGTCCGGCAACATCATACACTCCGCAAATTTACTTGGTAAATAATCCTATTATAAAAGATTCATTGAACTGGCGAGAGATCGGAGGAATTTATACCGCCGCAGGAGGAGAGAGTTATATTACGATTGGTAACTTTAAGAACGATGCTAATACAGACACTCTAAGTACAAATTATGGTAGCTATAGTGGAGGGTATTATTTTGTTGACGACGTTTCAGTTGAGAAAATTACTACGCCCATTTGGCCGCTTAAAGATACAATGATAATTGGCGGTGATAGCGTTTTAATTGGGTCTTTGTATAGTGGGTTAAATTGTACTTGGTTTGATATGATCGGCACACCGTTAGGAAGCGGAGCAGGAATTTGGGTTAAACCTACAGTTACTACAAGCTATGTTATGCAACAAACTTTTTGTAATAACACATTTTCTGATACTGTTACTGTTTATGTGAGTGCGTTGAGTGTAAAAGAAAATAAAAATAAAAATTTTAAAGTAAATGTTTATCCAAATCCCGCGGATAACTTAATCAATATCGAACTCATAAACGCGATATATAAAGATGAGCTTACTATTGAGTTGCTCGATCTGACAGGAAGATCAGTATATAAAACCAAACAAACTACCGGCTCCAAAACAATTACTGTGCATCCCGATCTGAACAGTGGTACTTATTTAATAAAAATCAAACTTAACGATGGTACAACAGATGTTCATCGTTTGGTTATAAGCAGATAGTTTGTTTAAGTTAAAAAGAATAATTGTTTTAATTTCTTTTATTCAATACTTCGGGTTGGGGGCTCAGAATTTAGTACCCAATCCGAGTTTTGAAACATACACTACGTGTCCTACTGGCGGGGGTCAAATAAATTATGCTGTTCCTTGGGTCGGTCAAACAAGTTCCGCTACGACTGATTATTTTAATGCTTGTGCTGTCCCCGGTCTAAGTGTTCCTTATGCTGCTCATGGGTTTCAGTATGCTAAGAATGGCAATTCAATGGCGGGATTTTGGCTATATACTCCTCTTTCATCCAACTCTAGAGAGTATGCTCAAGTAATGTTGATTGACACTCTAAGTTTAAATAAATGTTATTATGTTGAGTATTTCGTAAACTTGGGAAATCAATCAAGATGGGCAATAAATAATGTTGCTGCAAACTTTTCTAAAATTCAATACACCACAACTGGAACAGGAGCTTTATTGAACCTCCCTCAACATATTACAAATAATCCTAATGCAAGAATTAAAGACACTTTGAATTGGACAAAAGTATCTGGTATGTATGTTGCGGGGGGAGGGGAAAAATATTTAACTATTGGTAATTTTAAAGATGATGCTAATACTGATACAGTGCAAGTGTCGTCTGTAGGAGCCAATTATGGCGCGGTTTATTTTCTTGACGCCGTCTCAATTTTCTCAATAAATCCAACTGGTATTTTACCTTGGACCTATAATGATGCAAGTGTTGCACTTGGCGATAGCGTTTACATTGGTAACACAATGGGTGGTACTTTTACAAGCAACTGGTACACATATAGCGGCTCATTTATAAATAGCGGTTCAGGTATTTATGTTAAACCTGTTACAACAAGTACTTATGTAGTGCAGTTTACTGTTTGCGGTGTTCCGAGAAGTGATACTTTAACTGTTACTGTAACAGGAGTTGGGATTGATGAATTAAGAATTAAGAGTGAAGAATTAAGAATTATGCCAAATCCGAACAGTGGAGTTTTTGAGGTGGAGATCTTGACTAGCGAATTAAGAATTAAGGATGAAGAATTAAGAGTTACAAATGTGTTAGGTCAAGAGATAAAAAGGGAAAAACTTTTAAGTAAAATACAGAAGATTAATTTAGAAGAATTTGAAAGCGGAATTTATTACCTACATATTGTCAGTAAGGGAACGACCGTTAGTACAAAAAAGATCATTAAACTGTAAATTGTTACTCCTCCCCTTTGGGGAGGTTGGGTGGGGCTGTAAAGACCGATAAATTGCTTATCATAAAATAAAATCGTAAATTTAAGGGAGGTTAAGCCTCCCTTTTTTTAATGAAAAAATTATTTTTCATATTTTGCTTTCCTCAACCCTTGTTAATTCTCAAAACTTAGTGCCTAATTAGAGTTTTGAGTCTTATACCTCTTGCCCAATTGGTAGTAGCCGGTTTAACGCTGTATTCCTTGGTATGGTACTAATAATGCTTCTGTGATTTTAATTTTATTTAAAAGAACCACCGGCTCTCCCAACCGATGGTCCTTTGTTCAGGGGTTTACTTAGCTTTAGCAATAATAAGATCGCTATAGGCACCGTAACCACCCGCACCAACTGCAAATACCCTGAAAGCGTATTTAGCGCCGCTGATCAAACCTGTAACTGTAAAACTTGTTTTGGTAACAATAATTACAGTTGACCAGATCGCTGCTGATGTCGGGTTGCTGCCGCCAACAATCCGGCCGCTTTGCAGCAGGTTAGGATCGTCGGTTTGTTCGATCACATACACGTTAGCATGAGATGCTTTGTCCCAGCTCAATTTAACCTCACCGTCGTTGGCAGCATTGCCTGTACCTAAATTAAGCGGTACACCCGGAACCTGTGGCGGTGTTTTGTCGTTTTTAACACCCATGCCTGAACTAAGAATTTTAGCAGGGTCGTTATTAGATGCATTCTCAACATACAATGCTAATTGAGTCAGCAAATTGTCGAGGTTCGCTTCAGCGGCCCGTGCCAAAGCTACTTTTGTTTTACCTCTGTCCTGTGCATTCTGCAATGCAGTGTCAAGCGCATTGGTTGCTGTTGTAACCGTGCCTAAACTTGGAAAAGGTGATGTGAAATTAGAGTTGCCTGTCATTGCTAATACAATAGCGCGTGCCAGCTCAACTTTGTCTGGGGCTGAAAATTTTCTCAAGCCCAGACGGATCTTTACTTTCTTCATGATTTCTGAAAAGTAATGGGTCAGAAGTAAAGCAGCCTGCACGTACCATGTTTCCTTACTTCAAACGTTAATTATTAACGTACAAACTGTGTTAGTAAAAGTGTTATCATCCGTTTTAATAAATTAAAACTTCGCTGCCTTTTTTGGCACGCAACACTAATAAAACTGGAAACGCATTGTGGGGAGATTTCCCGGGAGAGGGTTTTACCGTATTACGGTAAAGTTTACATGCTTATACAACGCAGTGGTGCTGTAGGTTGCAGAACATCGTGTTTTTTTTATTGTTTTAACAACTAAAACATTACAGGCAGTTGTTTTTTCAGAAAAGCATACATGAAAAAAGTCCAGGATCAAATGCTTTGCTTCCGTGCAATGTAGTTTAAGAGTAAAGCATACATGAAAAAAGTACAGGACCAAATGCTTTGCTTCCATTCAATACAGTTTAAGAGTAAAGCATACATGAAAAAAGTACAGGATCAAATGCTGTACTTCAATACTATGTAGTTTAAGAGTAAAGCATATATGAAAAAAGTACAGGATCAAATGCATTGTCTCAATACCATGTATCTTATTAGTAAAGCATACATGCTTTGGTCCAGGGATGATCTGCCTTACATCAATGCAATATAGCTTTAAAGCAAAGCATACATGAAAACATCATTGGATTAACTATTCTGCTCTGGTTCAGAGTAGTTAAAGAGTAAAGCATATATGTTCCCGGAGCTGATGATCAGTTTTGAACCGCGGGTTATAGTCTGTTTTAAAAAGTCGTGAATAGAGCGATAACAGGATTTTTGTTCAGTAATGGTCAATAAAACGTTAAGGAGGCAGGTGGATAAGATTAATTTTCTATATTAGTAGTCCAATTAAAATCTACACTAGTATGGCTAAGAAGAAATCAGCAAAAAAATCAGCAAAGAAGGCGTCTAAAAAGCCTGTAAAAAAAGCGGCAAAAAAAACTGCGAAAAAAGCAGCAAAAAAAAGTAAGCCGGTAAAAAAAGCTAAGAAAGCAAATAAAAAACCTGCAGCTAAACCTGCAGCACCTCCATCAAACAGCATTAATCCGTATTTAACTTTCGGTGGTAATTGTGAAGATGCATTTAATTTCTACCGTTCGGTTTTCGGAGGGGATTTTACTTACATTGGAAGATTCAGCGAAATGCCTCCGCAGGAAGGTAAAACGATGTCAGCAGAAGAAGCGAACAGGATCATGCACATCTCATTACCGATAAGTACTGAAACTGTTCTGATGGGAAGTGACAGTTCAGATGAATTCGGACATGCTACAACTAAAGGAAATAATTTCTCTATTTCCATCAATGCAAAAAGCCAGGATGAGGCAGACAGATTATATAACGGATTATCACAGGGTGGGGTTCCATTCATGCCAATGAGCAAAACGTTCTGGGGTTCTTACTTCGGTATGTTCACCGACAAATATGGTATTAACTGGATGGTAAGTTACGGTTAATAAAAATGTATTTCCCGAAGGGACCACTATGTGGAAGTTTAATTTGAAAGCGGAGCCGGAGGGCTTCGCTTTTTTTATTGTATTTGTAAACCTGTACGAAAGGGTTCATTACTCAACAATCATTCTTAGGATTAGCACAAGCCTTATTCAACCTCGCAAAACCAAAAGTGGTCATTAAAAAAACACAGGAGCAAACGATGAACATCACTGTGAAATTTGTGGCTTCTGTTAAGAGGGAACATAAATAAGGACCAAAACTTTGTCCGATGCCCCATGCCATTGTAAAAAGTGCGGCGTACTGTCCGCGGTTATTTTCATTGGTGCGGCTGATCATGAACGTACTCATGAACGGCATTGCGGTAATTTCTCCGAATGTAACAAGTATGATCATCAGTATACAAACCATTTGCGGATCACCGGGTGATAATAAACTCAGATAAGACAATGCGCAGATCGCAGTTCCTATTGCCATGAAAACTAAATTATGACGCTTGCCTTCCAGTTTGTAGATCAGCACCATTTCCAGTATCACAATTAAAATCCCGTTTAGCGCCATTACGAAACCAATGAATTGCTCGCTTAAATGCATGTTGTCGCGCCAGTATTTTGGAATGGTTGTGAAGAGCTGGAAGAAACACATGCCAAACAGCACTAACAAAAAAATGAAGGCCATGTAAATTCTATCCTTGTAAGCAGATCGTTTTACTTCTGCCTCTTCAGGTTTTGGTTTGCTTTTTAAATTCAAAGCAGGTTTAAATGATATGTACATGATCAATGCCGCAGCAATATTTGTCAGGCCATCTACCCAAAATAATAATTCATAACTGCGTGCTGCAATAAAACCTCCCAATGAAGCGCCAACAGCCCATCCTAAATTCACGGCCAAACGATTTAATGAATAAGAACGTGTCCTGTTCTCTGCTGTGCTATAATGCGCAATGGCTGATGAATTAGCAGGACGAAATGCTTCGTTCACAAAACTTAAAATAAAAGTGGCTAAGCAGATCAATCCGTAAGAATGTATTTGCCCGAGTACAATGAACATCACCCCGCCGAGGAACAATGTCATCACCTGTACTTTCTGAAAGCCGATCTTATCACTTAATTTCCCTCCGAAGAATGCGCCGATCACAGAACCTAATCCCCATAAACCCATTACGGTTCCGGCTTCGCTTAAATTGCGGTTCATTTCTTTTCCCGTAAGGTAAAGGGTCATGAACGGCAATACCATGGTGCCGCTGCGGTTTATTAAAATGATGAGTGAGAGTAACCAGGTTTGCGGAGATAATCCCGTAAAGGATGTTTTGTAAAGCGATAGTGTGCGCCGGATCATTTATATTATTCTTTTATAAACTTATAAGAATAATTAGAGTTTTTGGAAAAAATTGCGAGGTGGTATAAGCCATTTGGTAAGTCATGGATATCGATATGTTCAGTATCTCCTTTTATTTCTATTCTTTGAATTCCTAGTATATCAGTAATTATAATACGATTTACCAATGAATTGATATTTTTTATATGAATCTTATTGTACGCAGGGTTAGGATAAATTGTAAATGAACTTTTTGTAGTAAGGAGTTCTTCAATTCCAGTAAAGGGGCACCCAAATTGAATAGGTATATTTATATTTCCAAATATTGATGGTGAACCAAGACCTAATACACCATTCCAATTATGTCCCCATGACCAAACAGTTCCATTGGTTTTTGTAGCGAAAGCAAAACCGTACACTCCAGATTCAACCGACACCCAATTTGTATCAGTGCCAACTTGAGTTGGAGAACTTCGCATCCATGTAGAGATGATGTCATCTCCAGTAATTCCTCCTTCATTATAACCCCATGCCCATAAAGTCCCGTTTTTTTTAATTCCAATAGAATGCATCCTTCCAAGAGAAATCGCCTTCCAGGTAGTATCTGTTCCAATCTGAGTTGGAAAATATTTATTTATTGTGTTGCCGTTACCTAATTTCCCATATTGGTTCTCTCCCCATCCCCAAAGAGTTCCATTATTTTTTATTCCCATTGTATGATTGCTGCCTGCATCAATATATTTCCAATCATTATCACTTCCAATTTGAGTAGGATAGAATTTAGTATTGAGCATGCTATCTCCCAATTGTCCATAATTATTTCCACCCCATCCCCAAATAGTTCCATCGTTTTTTAGAGCAACAACATGATATTCGCCAGTAGCTATTTTATACGATAACCAATTGGTACTCGTGCCAACTTGCGTTGGAATTGATTTATTTGTATAAGTGGTATCACCTAATATTGCTGCAACATTGCGACCCCATCCCCAAAGACTCCCGTTATTTTTTAGAGCGAAAGAGAAATAATCTCCTGTAATTACATTTAACCATTGATTTGAAGTATCAATTTTAATTGGAAATCTTGTTCCGAGTGGCAGGGTTGGTTCTCCTAATTGTCCATAAAAATTTTCTCCCCAAGTCCAAAGAGATCCATTTGCTTTAATTCCAGCGGAATGATCTTTACCTGCTCCAATCACCCTCCATGTCGTGTCTTTACCGATTTTTACAGGAATGTATCTGTCCTGACAATTGAATAAATTTACCGTGCTATCTCCAACACCTATACAATAACCCCAACCCCAAAGTTCACCATTAGGCTTTATTCCTAAAGCATGTTTTTCGCCAGCTTTAATAATTTGCCAACAAGTAGATTGAGAGTAGAACTCGAAACATAAAATTGCTAATAAAAATATAAGGAGCTTTTTCAAGTGTATCTTTTAGGTAAAGATAGCTAATGCATTATAATAACCAATACGGTTAGTCGCTGATCTTTTTCTTACCTTTTTTTAGCTGCCTCCTGTATTCTTTGCGCTGACGGCGGATCTCTTTTTTTTGTCCGCGCGCCAAACGTGAGCTGATCTTATCTTCTTTTTTCTTTTTTAAATAAGGATTATAAGGATCATCACCTTTCCCTTTTTTACGGCGCCATTTCCGCCAAACTTTTCTTTGCTTGCGTTTGCCCTGCATCATCTCATCCTGCTGTGCCGAAACAGGCAAAGCTGTGTAAACAAATAAACTGATCAGTATAGCAACGATATAACGCATAATTCACTACAAATAACGGGATAATTCCAAATAGTAACACTGTAAAAATCAATACTTTTTAACCTATTTCGGTTACTTATTTATTTGTCAGGGATAAGCCTTATATTTATCTTTGAAAAAAGTGATCTGATTATGATAAAAGAGTGGACCAAAGAAGAGATTCTTGCTGTTTATAACACCCCTTTAATGGAGTTAATGTATAAAGCTGCTGAAGTGCATAAAGCCAACCACAAAGTTGGTGAGGTGCAGGTAAGCTCGCTTTTATCTATTAAAACAGGCGGTTGTCCTGAAGATTGTGCGTATTGTCCGCAAGCGGCGCGTTACCATACCGAAGTTAAAGTTCATAAATTAATGAGTGTTGCTGAAGTTACAGAAGCTGCTGATAATGCAAAGAATGGCGGTGCAAGCCGTATGTGTTTAGGCGCTGCGTGGAGAGAAGTACGCGATAATAAAGATTTTGATAAGGTTCTTGATATGGTGAAGACCATTAACGAAAAAGGACTTGAAGTGTGCGCTACATTAGGAATGGTGACTGAGGATCAAGCAAAGAAATTAGCAGAAGCAGGATTGTACGCATACAATCATAATTTAGATACATCAGAAGAGAATTATAATAACATTATTTCTACACGTAATTACGATGACCGTTTAAACACAATTAAAAATGTGCGTAAAGCAGGATTAACTGTTTGTTCAGGCGGGATCATCGGCATGGGAGAAGCGATTGAAGACAGGGTAGGAATGTTGTACACTTTAAGTTTATTGCGCCCTCAACCGGAATCAGTTCCTATCAATGCATTGGTAGCTGTTGAAGGTACGCCATTAGCAGATCAGCCGCCGGTTCCAATCTGGGATATGGTACGTATGATCGCAACCACAAGAATTATTTTACCGAAAACCGCGGTTCGTTTGTCTGCAGGCCGACAAGAAATGAGTTTGGAAGGGCAAGCGCTTTGTTTCTTAGCAGGCGCAAATTCAATTTTTGCAGGTGAGAAATTATTGACTACTCCAAATCCTGCTTACAACCAGGACATGGAAATGTTCAAGTTGTTAGGTTTAAGCCCGAAAAAAGCTTTCGCTGACAAACCGAAGGAAGAGTCTGTTGGACTTGAGAATTGATCAGAAGAGAAAAATTCCGAGGGACTTGAACTAATAGTAAAGTCCGTCGGACTAAAAATTGTTCAAATGAAAAAAATTATTTTTGGTTTATGTGTAATGATGAGCTTGCAGGCTGCTGCTCAGAAAGAAGTTTCTGCAAAGTATGATCATATTGGTAAATTCTTTTATGGAATTGCTATTGTTGAATCGAATGGCATGAAAGGTGCAATTGATTCTACAGGAAAAGAAGTGATTAAGCCGGAGTGGGAGAGTTTAACCGGTTTTGGAAAAGATGGGATCGGCTATGCACGCAAGAATGGAAAAGTGGGGTTGATCAAATCTGACGGAACTTTATTATTGGAACCAAAATACGAGCGCATCGGCGGTTTTAAGAACGGGCGTGCTATCATTAGTCAGGGCCCGTTCAAAGGCCTGGTTGATTTCAGCGGTAAAGTAATAATTGAACCAAAATACGAACATTTGAAATTTGAAGACAGTGGTTTAGTCCGCGCCCGTGTTGGCGGAAAAGAAGTTCTTTTAAAAGTAGATTAGTTATAATAAAAATGTCTATAAACGGTAAAGGCCCTTTGCATTTAGTTCATGCACTTGAAGAACGGAAACGCAAAGGGCTTTTTCGTTCCCTGAAGTATAATTATCCTAAAACTGATTTTAGCAGCAACGACTATTTAGGTTTCTCGAAGAAAGGTTTGATCGAGAAAAAACTTCAGGCACTTCAAATAAAAGAATCCGGCTCTACAGGATCACGTTTAATTTCAGGGAATTCACAATTGACAGAAGACCTGGAAAATTCTATTGCAAAATTTCATTCAGCGGAAGCTGCTTTGATCTTTAATTCAGGTTACGATGCGAATGTTGGATTGGTATCAAGTATTCCAACCAAAAGAGACCTGGTGTTGTATGATGAATTGGTTCATGCTTCTATTCATGATGGAGTTCGTTTAAGTTTTGCGAAATCCTATAAGATCCGGCATAATGATGTGGATCATTTGAAACGGATGATAGAGCGGAATTTACCTGTTGTAGATACTATCTATGTTGTGGTGGAAAGTGTTTATTCGATGGACGGTGATTGTGCGCCACTGAAGGAAATTGTAAAACTGTGTGATAACAAGACTGTTTTTTTGATAGTTGACGAAGCACATGCAATTGGTGTTTTCGGAAAGAATGGAAGAGGCTTATGTAGTGAATTAGGTTTAGAAGAAAATATCTTCGCACGGATTTACACTTACGGAAAAGCAATGGGTTGTCATGGAGCGGCTGTTGTTGGAAATGAAACGCTCCGTAACTATTTGATCAACTTTGCAAGATCATTCATTTATACGACTGCTCTGCCGCAGCATAGTTTGTTAAGTATTGAAGCAGCTTATGAATTATTGCTGGAAGGAAAATTGCAGGAACAATTAAGGGAGAATATCAGTTATTTTAATTCCCTCACAAAAGATTTCATTCCAAGCACCAGTGCTATTCATTGTAAATTATTCCCCGGAAACCATAATGTTGATATAATTGAGGCACAGTTCGAAAAAAAGGATATGTTTGTGAAAGGGATTAAAAGTCCGACTGTGAAAGAAGGCGCGGAACGTATCAGGGTGTGCTTACATGCTTTTAATACCAAAGAAGAAATTAAGAACCTCGTTAATCTGATCAATGAATAGATTTTTTATTACCGGAATCGGCACGAATGTCGGGAAAACAGTTGTCTCCGCTATCTTATGCGAAGCCATGCAGGCCGATTACTGGAAACCTATTCAATGTGGGATCGAGGAGGGAAGGGATAAAGACACTGTAAAGAAATTACTTTCCAATACTAAAAGTGTTTGCCATGATGAGACCTATCTTTTACAAATGCCTGCTTCTCCGAACATAGCTGCAAAGAAAGAAGGTATCAAGATCACTATGGATAGTTTGCAATTGCCTCAGACCTTAAACAAGATTTGTATAGAAGGCGCAGGCGGACCAATGGTGCCAATTAATGATTCTTATTTTGTGATCGATATTGCGAAGCAAAATGGTTTGGCGGTTGTTCTTGTCATAAATCATTATTTAGGCTGCATCAATCATTCCTTATTAGCAATTGATTATTTATTGAATAATAATTATAAGCTACATGGTTTGATCCTAAACGGTGATTTTGATGAAGATGTAAAGAATTCCATAATTAATTATAAACGCATTCCTGTTCTTGGCGAAATTCCGCATACAGATAAACCGGACAAGAAATTTGTGAGGGAACAGGCTTCTAAAATTAATATTTCCTTATTGTAATGAGTACTTCTAAAAAAGATAAAGATCTCGTTTGGCATCCGTTCACACATTTAAGATCCGAAAATGAAAATATTTGTATTGACCGCGCTGAAGGTTCTTATTATTATGATGAAAAGGGAACGAGATACATTGATGCTATTTCCAGCTGGTGGGTGAATTTACACGGGCATTCACATCCTTATATCAATTCAAAAGTGGCCGAACAACTCGGAAAGTTCGAACACACGATGTTCAGCGGCTTCACTCATAAACCGGCTGTTGATCTTGCGGAACGGTTATTAAAGCATTTACCGAAGAATCAAAGCAAAATATTTTATTCAGATAATGGTTCTACAGCTGTTGAAGTTGCTTTAAAAATGGCTTTGCAGTATTGGGATAACAAAGGCGAGAGTAAACCTTTGTTCATTGCTTTTGAGAATGCTTATCATGGGGATACTTTCGGCGGAATGAGTGTTGGAGAACGCAACGTGTTCAATAATGCGTTTGAGCAGTTGTTATTTGATGTAGTACATGTCCCGCTTCCAAATGCAGATAACATTTCCGAAATTGAAAAACAGTTGCAGGATCTTTTTAAAAATCATTCTGTAGCCGGATTCATCTTTGAGCCATTGGTGCAGGGTGCAGCCGGTATGGTCATGTACGAAGCGCAATATCTTGATCGGTTAATAAGCATTTGTAATAAACATAAAGTAATAACTATTGCCGATGAAGTAATGACAGGCTTCGGGAGAACAGGCAAATTCTTCGCATCAGACTATTTACAAAATAAGCCTGATATCATTTGTCTCTCGAAAGGATTGACCGGAGGTTATCTTCCTTTAGGCGTCACCGGTTGTGCTCAATTTATTTATGATGCTTTTGTAAGTGACGATAAGAAGAAAACTTTTTTCCATGGCCATAGTTATACAGGAAATCCTATCTCGTGCACAGCGGCATTAGCCAGCATGGATCTCATGGAAGAAAAACGTACCTGGATCGGTATCGACAGGATCATTAAGAAGCATGAATTATTTTTAAGTAAGAACGCTTCTCATAAGGCAATAAAAAGTATTCGTCAAACCGGAACTATTCTGGCTATAGAATTAAAAACAGATGAACACACGCATTATTTAAATAACGCTTCTGAAAAGATTACAGAACATTTTTTAAAACATGGCATTTTGATCCGTCCGTTGGGGAATGTATTTTATGTTTTGCCGCCTTACTGCATCAATTTCGGTGATCTCGATTTTATCTATACGAGGATTGAGGAACTTTTAAATTCGAAGTAATTGTCATTGCCAGCGAATGCCGGGCAATCTGTTTAGTTGAAGTGTTTACACTTCTTAACTAAACTTACTTTTAGCGACAACAGTACAAGTAAAACGACTCACGCAGATCAACTCATGCTGTTCGTTATAGATCCTGATATCCCATACATGATTTTTTCCTGTCACATGAATAGGCGTACAAATTCCGGTTACAATTCCTCCCATTACAGCTTTCACATGATTCGCGTTGATCTCAATTCCCACACCAATAAAAAGTTCACGGTTAACGGCACACCAACTTGCAACACTACCAATAGTTTCAGCTAAAGCAACAGAGGCGCCTCCGTGTAAAAGTCCAAATGGCTGTTTAGTGCGGTTATCCACGGGCATTGAGGCTTTAAGGTAATTATCGCCTATTTCGGTAAAGGTAATATTCATGTATTCGCCTAAGGTTCCCTCATTTAAGGCGTTAATTTCGGTCAGGGACGGGGTATTATGCCAAATGCTCATATTTAATTAACTTTGTTATGCCCTTATCAAGGACAATTCCTAATTTAGGGTAAACATAGTGATTTTTGCTATGATAAAAATACAGATCGCCATGAAAAAACTTACACTTTTAATTTTAGTTATGCTGTTCGGATTATCGTTCATATTCAAGAAAAAAGACAATGGTCCAAAGCCAAGTATTCATGGTTTTAAAGTAAAAACTATCGACGGTCAGGATTTCGATATGGCTTCATTAAAAGGGAAGAAAGTATTGATCGTAAATACAGCCAGCGAATGTGGTTTAACACCTCAGTATAAACAACTGGAAGAAGTTTACGAAAAGTATAAGGACAAGAATTTTACAATACTTGGTTTCCCGGCAAATAATTTTGGTTCGCAGGAACCGGGTTCTAATACGAAGATCAAAGCATTCTGTACAAAGAATTACGGTGTGACTTTTCAAATGATGGAAAAAGTTTCGGTGAAAGGTGATGATATGTGCGAGATCTATAAATGGTTAACTCAAAAAGAAAAGAATGGCGTAGCGAGCAGTACTGTAAAATGGAATTTCCAAAAGTATATGATCGATGAAGAAGGCCACCTGGTAGATAGCGTTTCTCCAACCAAAAAACCAAATTGCGATAAGATCATAAATTGGATCGAAGCAAAGAAATGAAGCAGAGCGAAGCACGCTTCGTTTCAGGAAAGAACAAGTGAACAATAGAACAATTGAATAACGAATTAAGAAATAAAATGAAACTCGATATATTAGCGATAGGAGTACATCCGGATGATGTGGAGTTATCATGTGCGGGAACTTTGTTAAAGCATATTGCTGCTAAGAAAAAAGTCGGGATCTTAGACCTTACCAAAGGCGAATTAGGAACACGTGGTTCTGCTGAGATCAGAACTAAAGAAGCAAAGAGGGCCGCGAAGATATTAGGCGTTTCAGTACGCGAACAATTGGATCTTGCCGATGGATTTTTTGCTAACGATAAAGAAAGCCAGTTAAAGATCATCGGGATCATCCGTAAATACCAGCCTGAGATCGTTTTATGTAATGCAATCAGTGACCGTCATCCTGATCATGGCCGTTCGGCAAAATTAGCAGCAGACGCTTGTTTTTACAGTGGTCTGACCAAAATAGACACAAAGCAAGGAAAGAAGTCGCAGCAAGCGTGGCGACCGAAAGCAGTTTATCATTATATACAGGATAATTTTATAAAACCTGATCTTGTTATTGATATTACCAAATTCGTTGATAAGAAAATGGAAGCTATTCATGCCTATGAGTCACAATTCTATAACCCGGATTCTAAAGAACCTTCAACGGCAATATCAGGCCCTGAGTTCCTGGAGTTAGTGAAAGCAAAGCATCTTATTTTCGGAAGATATATCAATGTGCTGTATGCAGAAGGATTTACTGTAGATCGTCCTGTTGGCGTAAAATCGTTGTTGGATCTGAAATAATGAGCGGATTAACTCATAAAATATTATTGGTGGATGATGAACCTGATATTTTAGATTTTCTTGGTTACAATTTAAAGAAAGAAGGTTACGAAGTTTTTACAGCTTCGAATGGTGTTGAAGCAATAACACTCGCTAAAAAAGAATTACCGCACTTAATTGTACTAGACGTGATGATGCCTGAAATGGATGGTATAGAAACGTGCCGACAAATACGCGAAATCCCTTCATTGAATAATTCTGTTGTCACTTTTTTAACAGCGCGTAATGAAGAGTATACTCAAGTCTCAGGTTTTGATGTTGGTGCTGATGACTTTATTACAAAGCCGATCAAGCCTCGTGTTTTTTTAAGCCGGGTTAAAGCTTTATTAAGGAGATTTAAAAGTGAGAAGCCTGCTCCGGTTGTTATTATTGACCTGGGAGAAATAAAGATCGACACTGAGAGGCATTTAGTACTTAAGAATGATGAAGTAATTGAATTGCCAAGGAAAGAATTTAATTTACTGATGCTACTCTCAAGTAAGCCCGGAAAAGTTTTTAAGCGTGAAGATATCCTTGAGTTAGTTTGGGGTGATGAAGTTGTAGTTGGCGACAGAACCATTGACGTTCACATCCGCAAGCTCCGCGAAAAATTAGGAGAAGATTATATTAAAACCGTAAAAGGAGTAGGGTATAAGTTCGAGTTTTAGAAAAAAAAGAGGATCCGTAAATTTTAACACAGAGTTTATGAGTTTAGAGAGTTGCACAGAGTCCTCAGTGAATCTCTGTTCCTCTGTATCTCTGTGTTGAAAGATCGAATGCTGTTTTAAATACGAAGGTACTTCTGAAAAGTATAATCGTACGGGTTCTTTTCATCAGCCCAATGTTCTTCTTCCCAAACTAAATTAAAGTCAGCAAACTTTATTTCCGGAAAAAAAGTATCCGCTTCAAATTCGTGTTTTATTAAAGTACGGTAAATTTCAGAAAGATGTGGCCAGGCCAGTTTAAAGATCTCTTCGCCTCCGATTATATATATCTTTTCCTCTTTGCAATGTTTGGTCATCTCTTCGAATGATGAATACACTTCAGCACCTTCGATCTTTAGATTTTTATTTCTTGAAATGATAATATTCTTTCTCCCCGGTAAAAGTCTGCCGATCGATTCAAATGTTTTTCGTCCCATTACAATAGGCGCGCCCATGGTTGTAGTTTTAAAAAATTTAAGGTCAGCCGGTAAATGACAAAGTAATTTATTGTCTTTGCCAATAGCATTATTCAGATCGGTAACAACAACTGCAGATAAGATCATTCTATTGTTCTTTAAATACTCTGTTCAATCTTTTTAATAATACGAACATGATAACAGTCGCAACCATTAACAATGCAAAGTTAAGCCAGAAATAATTCGCTTTGTTGTCAAACTTATCCCAATTCTTTGCAAGAACACCGCTTAATTTATTTCCGATGGATGTTGCTAAACTCCAGCCGCCCATCATTAACGCGGTTAAACGTACAGGCGATAATTTTGATACCATTGATAATCCCATAGGACTCAGTAATAATTCTCCCACAGTTATAACTCCGTAGCTTGCGATCAACCACCATGCACTCGCTTTATGCATACCGTTATCACTGACATAAACAGCCGCGACCATCACTAATGTTGATAATGCACTGATCAATAATCCGAAAGCGATTTTTGAGGCTGTTGTCGGTTCTTTGTTACGCTGCCGCATGAAAGCGAAGAAGGCAATTATCAAAGGAGTTAAAACAACAACGAAGAAAGGATTAACCGATTGAAAGATCTCTGTGTTCACCAAGCTGACTGATTCTCCTTGCGGGGGAATTTTATCTGCATCCAGATTTTTAAAGTAGGCCGGGTAATCATTGCATTTTAGAACCTTTCCGTCGGCATCTTTTATTTTTCTGAATTGTTCATCTACCTGGTTCACTTCTTTATTCTCCGCCACTAATTTTTCAGAGAAGTATAATTTATCTGTAAGAGCTGTAATAGCGGGAGGTGATTCCCGGTCAGTATAAAATTCCGCGTAAGTTGTCAATGCTGTTCCGTTCTGTTTAAAGATGGCCCAGAATAAAATAACGATGATGAAAATGGTGAACATGGTTCCCAAAGGTTTTTTCTCTTCGGCATTTGCTTTGAAATAGATACTGGAGAAGAAATAAATAACAGGGATGCAGAACATAAAGAAAGCATCAGTGCTATCGCTGCCCATTATATTTTCCGGGATCATCCATCCTACGATCGAAAAAGCCAGTCCAACACCTAATACTTTAGCGAACTGCATTAAAAAAGGTTTGTCTTCCGGTTTTGGTTCTTTACGGATGTCCACATGTTTGTAATGTTTCATTCCCATCCAAAACGTAATTACGCCGAGGAACATTCCGCAGCCCGCTGTAATGAAAGCTGCATCCCAGCCAATTTTATTACGCATGATCGCCGCAATGAAATTGCAAATGAAGGCCCCAAGATTGATACCCATATAGAAAATATTGTAACCTGTATCTTTTTTATGACGGTAACGCGGGTCGTTAAATAAATTCCCTAATAACGTTGAGATATTTGGTTTAAAGAATCCATTCCCCACAACCATTACTGCAAGTGCGGTATAAAATGCCCATTTTTCAGGAATAGCGAGCATGCAATAACCAATGCCCATTAAAATTCCACCGAGGGTAATAGAGAAACGGTAACCGAATTTCAGGTCGGCTAGCAGACCACCCATAAAAGGAGTTAAATAAGCGAGTGCAATAAAAGTCCCGAATACATCAGCAGCATCCGAGTTATCCCATCCTAATCCGCCTTTCGAAGGATCAGTGATCATGTAAAGGGTAAAGATCCCGATCATTAAATAGTAACCAAAGCGTTCCCAGAATTCGGTGAACACTAAAAAAAACAGGCCGGCAGGATATTTTGATTCTTTCATTGATCTAATAGATTTGGATAAAGATAAAAGAAATTATTTATTACCAAGCATTCCTGATTTTGGACTAAAGTCCAATGGCATTGTTTATTTTACAAACCCCGACCTGAAGGTCGGGGTTATTGATTGTGATTTAGTTTAGCGCTGCCCACTGTTTCCGTTACCCCGATATGGAAGTCTGTTATTGATAATGATTTAGTTTAGCACTGTCCACTGTTTCCGTTACCCTGATATGGAAGTCTGTTATTGATAATGATTTAGTTTAGCACTGTCCACTGTTTCTGTTACCTCGACATGAAAGTCTGTTGATTTAATTTAGCACTGCCCACTGTTTCTGTTACCCCGATATGGAAGTCTGTTATTGATAATGATTTAGTTTAGCACTGTCCACTGTTTCTGTTACCCCGATATGGAAGTCTGTTATTGATAATGATTTAGTTTAGCACTGTCCACTGTTTCCGTTACCCTGATATGGAGGTCTGTTATTGATAATGATTTAGTATAGGACTGTCCACTGTTTCTGTTACCCCGATATGGAGGTCTGTTGTTCATAATGATTTAGTTTAATTCTGTACAGGGTTTCATTAACCACGACCTTTAGGTCGTGGTTAAAAACAATATGCAATAATGGGCTTTAGCCCTGAAAGTTATTTGTAATAGAAGGTATTACTAAGAAGGGCATCCTTAGTATTCACATTGTAGAATATGATCTTTATAACATTGCCTTTAGCTTCGTTAGCGCCGTTGATATGAGTGATGAATTTATGGCAGTTATCATTTACAACTCCTGGTTTCGATTTGTTAGCTACGAAAGTAGAATCCTGGAAATAATGCTCATATTGAAGGTGAGGGACATTTTTTAATTGGAAAACCGTATCATTCTTAGTTCTCATCAAACGGCCGTTCTCGATCTCAATCCTGGTATTGCAGCCGGTTTTTCCTGTCATTTTTAAATAGAACAGGTCGTTTTTATTCAAAGAAATGGTATCTGACTTTTGTCCCGTTTGGAAAAAGAAAAAGCTGTCTTCTTTTTTGATCTTGATCTTTTCGGTTTGGCAGAAGACCAGGAAGGGTATAAAAATAAGAGATAAAAGGAGTCGCATTATCATACAACGCTTAAGTTTGTTAATCCTTATCGATCTCTTTTTTTACTTCCTGAACGTGTTCGTTGATCTGTTTGGTAATACCGCCTGTACTTTCCTGGATATCCCTTTTAATTCCATCGCTCGCATCTTTGAATTCGCGGATACCTTTTCCTAAAGCTTTAGCAACACTTGGAATGCCTTTGCCTCCGAATAATAAAAGAATAACAAAGAGAATAAGAACAACTTCCCCGCCGCCTAAATTCAAAAACAATATATATAAACTGTCTGCCATCCTTGGTCTTTTTTATCCTTTAAGTCTCTTCTATCCCTTAAATCCCTTATTTCTTGTTTCTCATGAATTTAAAAACCACAACAGCGCCGGTGACAAAAATAATGGCAATAAAAGCCAATACAAAAATATCACTGCCATCTAAACTGCTGCTGGTTTTTTCCATGGGATCAAAGATAAATAAAATACCGCTGTTTCTTCTGTTAAAATTACTTATGATCCGCCACGTTCAACTCCTTGGTACAGAACCCAAATTCTTCTTTAACAGAGTTAGAACAAACCACGATCGTTTTATGGGAAGCATATTTGTTAATGAGTTGGTTATACCAATCAATTGCATTCTTATCAAGGTTGGATGCAGGTTCATCCAATAAAAGCAAAGGACAATCCGCTAAAATAGCTAAAACTAATTTAACCCGTTGTTTCATACCGCTCGAATAATTTTTGATGTGTTTATTTTCGGTGTGTTTCAGTTCTGCTATTTCAATTATTTCTTGTGCGCTTAAATTATTCAGAAAAGGTTTGTAAACCGCGCAATGGCTTATCAGTTCTGTTAAGGTATAATCTTCGATCAACTCCAGGTAGGGTGTGGCAATGCTCAACTGATCTTTGTAATTCTCGTTCTCTTCAATGTGATCTCCTGTCTTTAAAATCACTTTTCCTGCATTCGGTAAAACATAACCGGAAATAATTTGAAGTAAAGTGGATTTCCCGGAGCCGTTCCCACCAAGCACAACAAGTTTATCGCCGGGAGCTAAATTTAAATTAAGATTTCTGAAGATCCACTCGCTGCCGAATTTTTTACCAATGCCTTCGAGCTGGATATGTAAATTGTTGGAGGAGTTCATTTAAACTTTTTAAGCCGACTTCGACAAACTCAGTCGCCGGATTTCTTTTTGGTTTCGGTGGTTGAGCTTGTCGAAACCACTTTCACATCAGATACCTTTAACGATCCCGTCTTTACTGTTCCTGATAAAGCTGACGATCTCTTTCCTGATAGTAGTATCCGGAATTTCAGCTTCCACAATATCCAGTGCTTTTGAAACGGTATGACCTCTCACAAAAATTGTACGGTAAATATCTTCGATCTGTGTGATGGTCTCTTTTGCGAAACCTCTTCTTGCTAAACCAATCGTATTAACGCCAATGAATTGTAATGGCTCACGTGCTACACGGATATAAGGCGGAATGTCTTTTCTCACTAAACTTGCTCCTGCAACAAATGTATGCGCGCCAATGGTTACAAATTGTTGTGCTGCCACAAAACCTTCCATGATCACATGATCCTGGATGGTGATATGTCCTGCTAATCCGACATTGTTAGCTAAAATGCAATTGTTGCCAACTATACAGTCATGAGCAATATGTACATAGGTCATCAATAAACAATTATCACCAACCTTTGTGGTCATGCGGTCAGTTGTACCCTTATTCACGGTAACAAATTCGCGGATGGTGGTATTTTTACCAATAACAGTTGTGGTTTTTTCGCCTTTATATTTCAGGTCCTGGTTAACAGCACCTACCGAAGCACCATTAAATATTTTACAGCCTTCTCCAATAAAAGTATCAGGGTAAATAACTGCATTCGGACCGATCCAGCAATTATCACCAATTTCTGTGTTCTCGTAAATAACAGCAAAAGGTTCAACTGTAACGTTGGTTCCTAATTTTGCTTTCGGATGAATGTATGCAAGATTTGAGATCATACTTCAGTAGGAACTTTTTTTTCTAAACCTCTTACTTTTACAATTTGAGCGGTCATGTCTGCTTCACAAACTAATTTGTTACCAACGAAAGCAAGTCCTTTCATATGACACATGCCCCTTCGGATCGGTTCCACCATATCCATTCTTAAGATCAATGAATCACCCGGTATAACTTTTTGTTTGAATTTAGCATTCTCGATCTTCACAAAATAAGTTTGGTAGTTCTCAGGATCAGGAACTGTTTTTAAACACAGAACACCTCCTGTTTGGGCTAATGCTTCAATGATCAATACACCCGGCATGATCGGTTCGTCAGGGAAATGTCCAACTGTCCAGAACTCTGTCATGGTCACATTCTTTACACCAACAACAGATTCAGTTGATAGTTCCATGATCTTATCTACCATTAGAAGCGGAGCACGGTGAGGTAAAATTTTAGTGATATCACGAACATCCAATAATGCTTTAGAACCAAGATCAATTTTAGGAAGCATTCTTTCATTCTTCTGCTTCTTCATCATTTCCTTGATCTTCTTCGCGAACGAAACATTACCTGCATGTCCGGGACGTGCAGCAAGTACGTGGATCTTCATCGGCTTTCCGACTAAAGCAAGGTCGCCAACAATATCTAATAATTTATGACGTGCAGGTTCGTTGTAGAAATGTAATTGGGTATTATTTAAAACACCTTTTCCTTTTACTTCAACGTGTTCTTTATTGAATACTTTTCTTAAATGATCCAGTTTATCTTTTGGCAGTTCTTTATCTACAAGAACGATTGCATTATCAAGATCACCACCTTTAATTAAATTGTGAGCCAATAAAGCTTCTAATTCGTGCAAGAAAACAAACGTACGGCACTTCGAAATTTCAGGTTTGAATTGAGTGATATCGTACATACCTGCATGCTGTGTTCCCAAAACATCACTTCCATAATCCACCATTACAGTAACACGGAAAGTATCTTGCGGTACTGCTAACATTTCAACACGTTTAACAGGATCTTCGTAAGTTAAATTCTCAGTTAATTCAAAATAATCGCGCTCAGCGTCCTGTTCCACAATTTCAGCGGCCTCTAAAGCTTCTATGAATTTCCATGAGCTTCCATCCATGATCGGCATTTCCGGACCATCCACCTGTATCAAACAATTATCAATTTGTAAACCAACCAGCGCTGCAAGAACATGCTCAGTCGTATGAACACGAACACCGTTCTTTTCGAGGGTTGTTCCTCTCGAAGTGTCTACAACCAGATCGGCATCAGCTTCAATAATAGGTTGCCCTTCTACATCTGTTCTCTGGAATTTATACCAATGATTTTCCGGTGCAGGATTAAAAGTTAAGGTCACTTTTTTACCGGTATGTAAGCCAACGCCTGTAACCGATACTTTTTGTTTAATGGTATGTTGTTTACTGCTCATTCTGAATAAATTTAGGACAGGTTTTCACCTCGGCTAAAAGTAACAAATTTTTACCAATAAAATCCCTCGAAAATGCCTAATTTATTAAGGCTTGAGCTTTAATTCCAGCGCTTTAACACGATCGTGCAGCTTAGAAAGCCCTCTGAAAAGTACATAAGCACGCTTGTATTCGCCGATACCAAAGGCAGGGGAACCCTGAAGTATCTCACCCTCTTTTTCAACATTATGCGCCACGCCCGACTGACCTGCAATTTTCACGCCGTCAGCTACTTTTAAGTGACCGATAACACCGGCTTGTCCGCCTACCATAACATTCTTACCGATTTTTGTAGAACCTGCTATAAATGCACCGCCGGCCATTACTGTATTTTCGCCTACTTCCACATTATGTGCTATCTGGATGAGGTTATCCAGTTTTACACCTTTACGGATGATAGTTGAACCTAAAGTTGCGCGGTCGATAGAAGTATTAGAACCAATTTCAACATGGTCTTCAATGATCACATTTCCGATCTGCGGTACTTTTTTATAATTATTCTCAGAATTTGGAGCGAATCCAAAACCATCGCTGCCAATAACAGAACTGGCATGAACAGTACAATCTTTTCCTATCACACAACCATAATAAACTTTTACACCCGCGTATAAAGTTGTGTTATCATCAATAGTCGTATTATCACCAACGTAACACTGCGGATAGATCTTTACGTTATTACCAATACGTACGTTTTCTCCAATGTAAGCGAAGGCTCCGATGTAACAATCTTTTCCTAAAGTTGCCGTTTTTGAAATATGTGAAGGTTGCTCTATTCCGGTTTTATTCGAGATGAATTGGTTATAGATCTCTAAAAGTTTAGCGAAGGATTCGTAAGCATTTTCAACTTTTATAAGCGTGCAGGTTGATTTTACCGGTTTATCTAATACCAACGACTTATTTACAATTACAATTGAAGCGTCAGTTGTATAAATGTATGGGGTATAAGCAGGATTCGCTAAAAAAGAAAGTGTTTTTGGTTTTCCTTCTTCGATCTTCGACAGATTATTCACTTTCACATCCCCGTCCCCTACAACTTCTCCGCCAAGTAGATCTGCTATCTGTAATGCTGAAAATTCCATAGTTCAAATATAAAACTTTAATCTTTAAATAGTGTTTCTAAAATACTACTAAACTGTTTTTTCTCTGTTTCCCAATTATTTTCAGCAGCAGCTTTTTTAGTATTTTCTTTCCAAATGCTATATTGATCAGAACTGATCATGTAATTCAGTTTTTCAGCGATCTGTTTTGGGTCATGGCCCTCAGTCAAACATCCAATGTTATAACGCGTAATTATGTTTTTTATTTCAGGTAAATTACTTGCCAGAACGGGTAACCCGGCCTGGATATAATCGAAGATCTTATTGGGTAAGCTAAAATGATAATTCAGATTTGTATCCTTATCGATACTAATACCGAGATCCGCATTAAAAGTATATTGCAAAAGTTCGCTTTTCGGCATTTTATCTTTGATGCTGATCTTGCTGCCCAGGTTTAATTGGATCGTCAATTTTTTCAGATCACCAAATACATCACCACCTCCAATAATGAACAAATGCGCATCATTAACATATTGCATGGCCTGAACCAACTCTTCAGCACCACGGTCAATATTGATACCGGCTCCCTGTAAAATAAGTATCTTTTTATTGAGGGGAATTCCTGATTCCTGTTTTGTTTTGAGCGTGAAATCCTTTGGTTCTTCCGGGATATTTCTAATTACACTAAACGTTGTTCCGTATTTTAACTTGAAATGATCAGCAATGCTTTGGTTAACTGTTATGCAATGTTTTAATTTCGGTATGATACGTTCTTCCAGGCGCTCCCAAATGCGTTTTTTCATTGGGGTTTTCTGTAACTCAGGCACTTCGCAAAATAATTCGTGGCTATCATAGATCAACGGAATATTTTTGATCCGTGCCGCCCTGTAATTGGCCCAAAGTGTATCCAGGTCATTGGCAAAAAGCGCATCAGCTTTATTTCCCATCAGGAAAAAATACAATCTCAGGTTATAGAAAAAGTAAAAAAGAGGCCCCTTTGTAAACAACATTTTTACCCGCCTGGTATTATAGGGTAAATGGGAAACGGAAGGTGAATCTTTTAGTTCCCTCCCAAATAAAATGACCTCGAAACCATGTTCTTTAAGTACCGAACAAGTACGTAAAACGCGCTGATCGGTGGCCAGATCGTTGATAACGCTTACTATTATGGTTTTTGAGCTAGTTGTAAACAAGGTATTTGTTGAAATTGCTCTAAAGATAAAAAAATTAAAGCTACCTATTGCGTACTTTTGAATAATGGTCCGGATACAAGAGAACTTCAGCTTAAAACACCTCAATACCTTTGGTATAGAAGCAAAGGCTAAATATTACGCTGAGATCAATAGTATCAGCGATCTTCAGGAGCTTATTTCAAATAAAATTTACAGTGATTCAGAAAAATTAATTGTTGGGGGCGGCAGTAATATGTTGTTCACAAAAGATTTTAATGGATTGGTGCTGAAAAATAATCTGAAAGGAATTGAAGTGATAAAAGAAGATGCTGATTTTGTTGAGGTAAGATCGGCAGCAGGTGAAGTGTGGCATGATTTTGTGATGTGGTGTATTGATAAAAATTACGGCGGACTTGAGAATCTTTCGCTTATTCCCGGATGTGTTGGTGCCAGCCCGATGCAAAATATTGGAGCATATGGTGTGGAGATAAAAGACGTTTTCTCTGAACTGGAAGCCTATGAAGTTGCAACCGGGAAGAAACAAGTGTTCAATAAAGTACAATGTAAGTTCGGTTACCGGGAGAGTGTTTTCAAGCATGAACAAAAAAATAGATTCATAATTACTTCTGTTACTTTCCGTTTAAGTAAGAAACCAAAAGTGAATACTTCGTACGGCGCCATTAGTTCAGAACTGGAAGCAATGGGCGTGAAAGAACCTGGAATAAAAGAAGTTTCGCAAGCGGTCATAAACATCCGCAGCAGTAAATTACCTGATCCGAAAGTGATAGGTAATGCGGGAAGCTTTTTTAAAAACCCGGAGGTAGACAAAAATGTTTACCGGAATTTAAAGATCCGTTTTTCGGGCCTTGTGGCTTACGAAATGGAGAACGGAAAATATAAATTGGCTGCAGGATGGCTGATAGAAAAAGCCGGGTTAAAAGGATACGTGGATGGAAATGCAGCGGTACATGATAAACAAGCTTTGGTACTGGTAAATAAAGGCAACGCCACCGGAAGCGAAGTGTATGCTTTATCAGAGCATATCTTACAAGCCGTATTTAATAAATTTGGAATAACACTTGAACGCGAAGTAAATATCATATAATTTGAACTGGGTCGACTTTGGCATATTCCTGAATCTCTTTTTTAACGGTTATATATTGTTCCGCAAACAATTGCCGTTCGAGTTCTATATTACCTATATCCCGATCATTATCTTACTGTTCTTTTTTATTGCGAAGTACAGGTTTCCGCGCGAGCTTTTGTATGTATTGATCCCTTTAGTGGCAACAGGGATCATAAATATTTTGCTTGGAAATGATACTGTCAATAATTTCTTCAAGATCTTTGTGAATCTGGCTGTGAATATTGTATTTTACAGGTATGTAATGGAGTATTATGAATTCGATGTTCAGAAAGTTTTCAGGATGTATCTCGCCGGCAGCTATATTGTTTGTATTCTCGGGTTGGTCCAGGTCGTCTCGTTTGTCGTGCATTTTGAACCCGGATACAATTGGCGTGTGTTCTTACCATTAAATAAATGGGATGTGCACGTCGGAGGCTTATTAGGTATACGTTTGAACAGTACCTTTACAGAACCTGCTTATTTTGGTTCTTCCATCGCCCCGGCTTTCTTCATTGCTTTGTACGAATTATTTTTCAGGCGCGAAGTATTCCTTACAAGAACGAAATGTATTGTGATAATTGCCGCTTATCTTCTTACATTCTCTTCACTGGCATACATCGGGATCTTTATCACTATCATATTATTCGCGTTGAATTTCGGCGCCTTGCGTTATTTCTTTTTGGCGATACCCATAGCTTTTATCATGTACACCTTTGCTTATGCCAATGTAAAAGACTTTAAAGTCCGTATCGATGGTATGAAAGCATTATTCATTGAAGGAATTGTGCAAAAGGAATTATCCGGCGAAATGACAAAGGGCGCAAGGATGATAAAAGTAAGCCGGGTATTAACTAAAATTCACGGCTCATCGTTTGTATTGTATAATAATACCCACGTGGCTATAGAGAATTTCAAACAGAATCCATTGTTCGGAAGCGGGTTGGGTTCACATGAGATCGCTTTTGAAAAATACAACTTGAATTACATGCTGGGTGGTATCTACGATTTTAACGCGCCCGATGCTAACTCCATGTTCCTGCGCATGCTTTCGGAATTAGGACTTATGGGTGTGATCTTTATTTTCCTGTATATTACTAAATTCTATGTGGCGCGGAATTTAGCTGTTCAGGAAGATGAATCTTATTGGCTCATTTCAAATGCGATCCTGGTAATTATCATCACGCAATTATTGCGGCAGGGAAATTATACATTCAACGGATTTATTTTTCTCGCTTACATGTATTATTACAACAGGGTTAATTACAACAGTTATGTTGAAAAACAACGTGAAACGCGTAATGCGGAGAATCAAGAAACAGAATTAGCTAAATTAAATTGAGCCGGGAATGCTTTTCAACTCTATTGATTTTTTGTATTTTTTTCTTGTTGTAACAACACTTTTTTTTGTATTGCCTCATAGAACAAGATGGATGTTGTTACTGGCAGCATCCTGTTTCTTCTACATGTTCTTTAAGCCGGAGTATATTCTTATCCTGGCCTTCACTATTGTTGTAGATTACTATGCCGGGATATTAATCGAGCAACAAACTACCAAACGTGAAAAGAAAAAATATCTGGTCATAAGCTTGTTCACGAACATTGGCGTGCTGGCCATGTTCAAGTATTATAATTTTCTGAATACGAATATTACCGGACTTTTTAATCTGTTTGATGCGGAGAATCCGATCCCTTACCTGAGTATTATTTTGCCAATTGGATTATCATTCCATACATTCCAGGCAATGAGTTACACGATCGAAGTGTATCGGGGTAACCAGAAAGCAGAAAAGCATTTCGGGATCTATTCATTGTATGTGATGTTCTATCCTCAACTGGTGGCAGGACCGATCGAGCGCCCTCAAAATATTTTGCACCAGTTCTACGAGAAAAAACAATTCAATTTTGATAACGCGCTTTTAGGAACTAATCTCATCATCATTGGGCTCTTTAAAAAAATGGTTATTGCAGATAGATTAGCCGTTTATGTAAATGAAGTTTATAAGAATTTAGACACTTCTAATACAATTTCAGCGTGGATCGCTGCTGTGTTCTTTTCATTACAGATCTATTGTGATTTTTCAGGATATTCCGATATCGCACGCGGAACTGCAAAATTCATGGGTTATGACCTGATGCTGAATTTCAACCGTCCGTATTTATCAAGATCGGTTTCAGAATTCTGGACGCGCTGGCATATTTCGCTTTCATCATGGTTCAAAGATTATTTGTACATCCCATTAGGCGGGAACCGTGTTTCAAAACCGAAATTGTACAGAAATCTTTTTATCGTTTTCCTGGTAAGCGGCTTATGGCATGGAGCTAATTTCACTTTTATTATTTGGGGCGGATTGCATGCAGTTTATGTTCTCATCGGTTCTCTCTTACCGAAAATAAAAAATGAAGGACTGCCGTTAAAATTAGTTGAGCAATTTTTGGTCTTTGTATTCGTAACAATTGCCTGGGTATTTTTCAGGGCAGGCAGTTTAGATGAAGCAATGCAAATGATGAAACTGATGTTCAGTAATGATATTTCGTTCAATCTGACACAATTATCAGCAGGCAAGGGTCCTTTCAATCTTGCATTGAGTTTCCTGGCTATTATTTTTTTAGTATTGGCTTATTTTTTACCGATCGACATGAAATTCAAAAATTTAAAAGCGAATATCGGATTTTTGATCATTGCCATATTTTTATTATTTGTTTTAAGTAAAGATGCACAAGGAGAATTCATCTATTTCCAATTTTAAAAGATACGTCGTTAAGATCGTATTTCCTGTCCTGCTGCTGGTTGGAATAATAGCCGCTGTATTTACTTTTTGGTTCGAGCGGAAAATAATTTTAGGGAATGAGAGTTGTGGTGCTTACAAGATCAACCGTATCATTAACCGTACAGATGTAACTGAGATCCCGATCTTCGGATCATCGCGCGCTGAAGCGAGTTTTGTTCCGGAAATATTGGGAAGTAATTATTTCAATTACGGATTAGAAGGAACGCAGGAAAATGTGATGTTGTTCTTCTTAAGAGAAGAATGCAGTAAACGATATAAGCAATCACCAATGATCATTGTGAACATCGATCTTGATGGCATCAATACCAAATCAGGAGATCTTGCGAATTATTTGTATAATGCAGATCATGAAGGCGTGAAGCAATTGATGGCGGATCGTTATGAAGCCCATTATTCTATTCCTTTTATAAAATATATCGGACAATTTGAGAATTATTTCAGGTATTATCTTAATAACAGGATGCAGCTTACCAAATATTCTGATAAAGGCGCTTTCATAGATAAAGTGGTACTCCCGAAAAAGATCATGGATGAGCTCATCGAATACCGGCGAAAGAACCAGGATGTTTTTTTACATGAACCCGAATTGAAAAAGGAATTTTTCAAAGTTATAAATGCTTTCCGGGAGAGACAATTTGTTTTTGTGATCCCGCCTTATCATTCGTGTTATTTCACGAACTATAAGAATCCCGAAGACGCTAAGACTTTTGTGAATGAATTAAAAACTTTACCGAATGTAAAAGTCTTCGATTTCAGTAGTGTTATATATCCTGACAGTTTGTTCATCAATACAACTCACCTGAATTATAATGGCGCTGTCCGGTTTACGAAAGAGTTTAAAGACAGTTTGAATACACTCAAAAAACAGTAAATTTAATCAATGAAGATCCTTGTTCTATATGAAGAATTAGCCTTGTACCTGATCAACGGGTTCAACGTTCTTGCTACTAAGAACAATTGTGAAATCCTCATCATTAGTAAAAAGATCAATTCAGTAGCGCCTTTCAAATTCGAGAATGTGCATGAAAATATTACGATCAAAGAACGTGAAGCTTTTTCAGAAGAACAACTACTGTTACTTTGCAGAGAATTCAAGCCCGAATTTGTTTTCCTGGGAGGCTGGATCCATAAACCATATCTGCACATCGTAAAAAATTTAGGAATAAGAACTGTGATCGCTTTCGATAATCAGTGGCGGGGAACTTTACGCCAGGTCATCGGGTGCGTGTATTTTAAGCGTACACTAAAAAAATATATTTCTCACGCATTTGTCGCCGGGCAAAAACAATTTGAGTTTGCGAAACATTTAGGTTTTAATGATAACGAGATAACTAAGGGTTTATACTGTTGTGATTTTGATCTGTTCAGTTCATTTGCACCATTAAAAACGCGTAACGATGCGAATATCCCGAAACGTTTTCTGTATGTAGGCCGTTACGCGAAGGAAAAAGGCATAGAAGATCTTTGGTCTGCTTTTATTGAACTGCAAAAAGAACGTCCTTCACAATGGGAATTGTGGTGTTTGGGTAAAGGGGATATACAACCTGTTCAGCACCCGAAGATCAGGCATTTTGGTTTTTTACAGCCTTCAGAAATGTCCGAAATAATTGAAAATACGGGGGTTTTTGTTCTTCCCAGTTCCTTTGAGCCATGGGGGGTTGTGGTACACGAATATGCCTCTGCGGGATTTCCTATCCTTTGTTCCGATAAAGTAGGGGCCAACGACCTGTTTTTAAGCGAAAATATCAATGGATTTGTCTTTAAAGCCGGAAATATAGGTCAATTGAAAGAGAAATTGAATAAATTTACATCAATGCCCGACAAGGAACTTGGTTCAATGGCTCAGAAGAGTTACGAACTTGCTGCTAAACTGACTCCGGATATTTGGGCGGAAAAACTTTTGAAGATCGCTAAATTATGAACCGTAAGAAAATATTGGTAACAGGCGGAGCCGGAAACATCGGAAGCGCTTTAGTTAACAAACTCATCACCGATAAAGATAACTACGTTGTTGTAGTAGATAATTTAAGCACCGGCGATTCTGAAAAATTACCTAAGTCAGGTGTACACGATAATTTCAAATTCATAAAAGCTGATGTAAATAATTACCAGCATTTATCGCCGATCATGTACTCTAATCATTTTGATTATGTATTTCATTTCGCAGCTGTGGTTGGTGTACAAAGAACGCAGTTGCATCCAATCCTCGTATTAGATGATATTGACGGGATCAAAAATATTTTATCCTTATCAAAGAACTGTGGTGTTAAGCATGTTTACTTTTCTTCGTCATCTGAAGTTTACGGAGAGCCTGTTGAAATTCCGCAGAACGAATATAAAACTCCTTTGAATTCACGTGTACCCTATGCGGTGGTGAAGAATGTAGGCGAGTGTTTTTTCAGAAGTTATTGGCAGGAATATCATTTACCATATACGATCTTCCGTTTCTTTAATACTTACGGACCAAATCAAAGTACTGATTTTGTAATTCCAAAATTCTTAGCGAATGCGATGAAGAACGAAACGATCAGTATCTATGGGGAAGGAACGCAAACACGGACTTTCACTTACGTGGATGATACCATTGATACGATCATCAATATTTTCAACAAACATTTGTTAAAGAATGATGTGATAAATATCGGAAGTGATAAATTGATGACCGTTCTTGATCTTGCTAAATTCATTATTCAGATCACAAGTTCAAAATCACAGATAGCACATTTACCTCCATTAAAGGAAGGTGATATGACCCGCCGTCAGCCTGACAATTCTAAAATGAAAGAAATTTTGAACCGTGAATTAAAACCTCTGGAAGAAGGCGTGAAAATTCTGATGAACGATCCTTTATTCCTGAAACTAACCGGAATCAAATAACATGTGCGGGATCGCAGGATTTTCAATAGCACGAGGTGCCCCTATAGCTATCAGGGAAAAAAATTACCCCTCTGTTATTTCTGCAATGGTCGATTGTCTGAAACACCGCGGGCCGGATGCAAAGAATACGTGGAATAAAGACGATACTTATTTAGGCCACGCACGTTTATCGATCATTGATCTTAGCGAAGTTTCCAATCAGCCGATGCATAGTAGTGACGGGCGTTACATTATTATTTATAATGGTGAGCTGTACAATTACAAAGATCTTAAGCTGGAGTTGCAGCGTGTTGCGCAAGGCACGGGAAATTTACCTTACTTTTTTAACACGAACTCAGATACAGAAGTAGTTTTAGCAGCTTATCAGCGTTGGGGTGTAGAATGTCTTACGAAATTCAATGGCATGTATGCTTTTGCATTGTATGATACGCAGGAGAAAATTTTATTTATTGCAAGGGATAGAGTAGGTATAAAACCGCTTTATTATTCTTATAATGAGGATCGTTTGGTGTTTGCTTCTGAAGTGCGTTCTATTTTAAGTTCAGGATTTGTGGAACGTAAATTGAACCGTGAAGCGATCAGTGAATATTTTTTATATCAGACCGTTCATGCGCCAAATACAATTTTGAAAGATGTGAAGATGTTAATGCCGGGCCATTATATGTTATTGAAGAATGATGATCTGCATATTAAAAAATATTGGGACTTAAATAATTTCACTTCAGTATCAAACGACCTGGATTATAAACAAACTTGTGGCAAGACAAAAGAATTATTATTCCAGGCTGTAGAAAGAAGATTAGTAGCGGATGTTCCGTTTGGCGCATTTTTATCAGGAGGGATCGATTCGAGTGCTGTTGTCGGGATCATGAGTAAAATGTCGGCAAAGAAAGTAGAGACTTTTAATGTTTCCTTTGATGAAGGAGAATTCTCTGAGGCAAAATACGCGAAGAAGATCGCAGAAAAATTCGGAACGAATCACCATGAGATAAAATTGTCACCTGAAGATTTCCTGGAACAATTACCTGAATCATTAAATGCTTTAGATCATCCCAGCGGTGATGGTCCTAATACCTATGTTGTTTCAAAGGCGACAAAGAAGGCAGGAATCACGATGGCTTTATCAGGTTTAGGTGGTGATGAGGTTTTTGCAGGTTATGATGTGTTCAAGCGGATGACGGAGATCAATAAAAAGTCGTATTTAAATATTTTACCTGCTGCTTTACGAAAATTACCCGCTTCAGTTTTGAAAGTAAAGAACAAATCTGTTGCCGGGGATAAGATCTATGAAGTTCTTACGCAATCAAAAGTAAATGTGACTTCTGCTTATCCGATCTCAAGAAAGGTGTTTTCTGATTCGCAGATCGAAAGCTTATTGAAGGTGAGATCTGAAAATAACTTAAACGCATTGATCAAAAAGATAAAGGAAACCGACAAAGACCATTTGTTGTCTTATGTTTCGGCTTTAGAGATCAATACTTACATGCAAAATATCTTGTTACGCGATACGGACCAAATGAGTATGGCTGTTGCATTGGAGGTCCGTGTTCCGTTCCTGGATTATAAATTACTGGAGTTTGTTTTAAGTGTAAAAGATGAATTCAAGTATCCTTCCACGCCAAAAAAATTATTAATTGATTCTCTTGGTGATCTTTTACCGGACGAAGTGGTAAATCGCCCGAAAATGGGTTTCACCTTGCCATGGAAGAACTGGATGAAGGATGAATTAAAATTGTTCTGTGAAGAGAATATTAAGTCATTATCAAAGCGTGATTTTGTGAATGAAAGATCGGTATTGGATCTGTGGCAGCAATTTTTAAAAGATGATGCGCGGGTCACATGGTCGCGGATCTGGCATTTGATCGTGTTAGAGAACTGGTTAAATAAAAACAATATCAGTTGACAAAAAAGAACATAGCGGTTTTAATAGATTGGTATCTGCCCGGTAATAAAGCGGGCGGACCGGTGAAATCTGTTTACTCTATGTTGAATGTTCTGAAAGATGAATTCAATTTTTTTGTCATTACCACTAATCATGATCTTGGTTCTTCAACTCCGTATAAAAATGTGGAATCCGATAAATGGGTTAAACATAATGATATTCCTGTTTATTATTTTTCGAAGGAGAAGTTGAAGTCTAATAATCTATTGGAAGTCATCAATGGAATTAGCCCTGATCTTGTTTATTTAAATAGTTTTTGGTCCTATAATTTCGCTTTGTTGCCGTTGAGATTCAAAAGGGCAGGGAAATTAAAAGCAGATATAGTTTTAGCGCCGCGCGGTATGTTGGGAAAAGGGGCAATGTCGATAAAACCTCTGAAGAAGAAATTGTTTATATCACTTATAAAGGCGGTAAATCTTCACGCTAAAACTACTTTCCATGCCACAACCCCTGATGAAGAAAAAGAAATTCTAAAAGTATTAAAGAAAGCACAAATAAAGATCGCTTCTAATGTGAATTCCGCTAAGTTAAACCAGGATAGAAGTCTCAGGAAAGAAGTAGGGGAATTGAAATTGTTCTATTTATCCCGCATTGCCAAAGTAAAGAACCTGCATTATGCTTTGGAAATTTTAGGTAAGATAAAAACAGAGGGGAAGATAACCTATGATATTTACGGTTCTTTAGAAGATAAAACCTATTGGAAAGAATGCGAAGCTGTCAGTAAAAAACTACCGGCAAATATTAAAGTAAATTATAAAGGAGATCTCAGTTTTGAACAAGTCCAGCCGATGATTGAGAATTATCATTTCCTTTTTCTGCCGACATTGAATGAAAATTTCGGACATAGTATCTATGAAACGCTAATGAGCGCTTGTCCTGTGATAATAAGTGATACAACGCCGTGGAACGGGGTGAATGATTCAGATTGCGGATTCGCGATCGGTTTAAAAGACAAAGTGGAATTTGTGAACGTTATAAAAAGTGTGGTCCAGTATGATCATGAGCTATATGTTTTTATGTGCCAAAATTGCCGTATCTTTATGAAGCAAAAAATAAATAACGAAAGCGATATCAAAGCTTACAAAGCATTATTTGCATGAGCCAGGGCAAAACGGATCTTTCGAAATTCAGGAACACATGGTTCAAAATGGGTGCAAGCCCGTTCAAAGTTTATATGTGGTATTTCGCGAAAGAGATGTTCATTAATTCCGCTTTCCCGTTTAATGGGATCAGAAAGTCAGTTCTTAGGCTATTTGGTGCAAAAGTCGGTAAAGGTGTTATCCTGAAACCTCACGTAGTTATTAAATTTCCATGGAACCTCACTATTGGCGATCATGTCTGGATAGGAGAGAGTGTGTGGATAGAAAATCAGGCTAAAGTTACCATTGAAAATAATTGTTGTTTGTCGCAACGCGCGATGATAATAACCGGTAATCACGATTACCGTAAAGAAACTTTTGATCTCATTATTGGTGACGTGATCATGAAAGAAGGTGCCTGGTTAGGAGCTGATGCGAAATTATGTCCCGGTACTATCATGCAAAGTCATTCTATAGTAACCGTTGGTTCAGTTGCTTCGGGAATTCTGGAGCCGTATAGTATTTACCAGGGCAATATTGCGGTGAAGATCAAGGACAGGAAAATGGAAACTAAGCTGTAACCAAATCTACTTCCTTCTCAATTTTCGGGAACTTCCACTTGTAATTTTTAGCAGAACTTTTTGTCCATTTAAAAAAGTTACCCAAACTCATAGTGTGTTTGTAATCGTGAAGGGTTAACAAAATAAAGAACACGTAAATTAATTTCGGGTTGCTGCTGCGGTTCAGAATTAAAATGGTGAACATGGTAATTCCTAAATCACCAAAGTGTCCGTATTCAATCGCATCTTTCAAAGCCTGATCGGGTACTTTAATAGCGAATCCGTGATTTTTGGTAAGGCCTTCTGTTATCTTTCCGCTTAATGGTTTAAAAGTGAATTCACGTTTGTTGGTAATGAAACCGATTCCTTTCGGAAACAGGACAGATAAGAACGCACGTTGTGAACGCATTTTCTTTTCTATCTTCTTAATATCTTCATCGGTAATGTTCACATTCGCTTCCTGCTGCATATGTTTCTCAACCTTTTCTTTGATCCACTCCGGATCGTGATTGTAATTCTCAGGTTTTATGAAGCTATGTTCAAATGAATTCAGATCTAATTTGGAGTAGGGCGGCAACAATTTTGTTTTCTTGGCTTTCCAGCCTTTATTGATGTCATCATAACTCACTTTATATTCATTCGCCCATTGCGAATCCGGTCTGTAAAAAATAACCTGGGAAGCAAAAGGAATAAAATAATCGGCATGCAATACGTCAACAATTCCGTTTATATATTCAATGTACTTAGATTTGTCTTTAAATTCCACAAACTTGCTGTCTTTACGGAAACTATTTACAATACTGGCCGGCGAATAACTGCTAAGAACCACAATTTTCTTACCGCTTAAATTCTTTGAAATGAATTCCTGTAAGCGTGTTAATTGTTTCTTGGCCGGTTTGGCATCATTAAGATTTATAATAACAGCTTTTGGCGTATCAATGATCAGGCAACTATCATCGTTCAACAACGGAATACTTAAAATTGAAATATCCTCTTCAATTTTATACCATGTAAAAGGTTTCAACGACTTAGTTTTATTACCCTGAGAACCTAAAAATGTACTGATGTTATCCTGAGGCAAAAGGGGTGAAATATAGGTCGGTTTTTTACCCAATTTCCGAATTGAAGCTGTATGATAATGGTCAGGATGCTCGTGTGTAACGTAACAATATTTTACTTCTTTCAGATCTTCGATTTCCTTATCGGTAGGGTAGTTCTGAAGCCACCAACTCCTCCAATAAACGGAGCCTATAAGCCAGGGGTCGGTCAACAGAACAGGCTTATTTTGACTGTTTCTAATAACCAAACTGGCGTGACCTATAGTTTCGATGTTCATACGTCCTGCAAAAGTACATATTTAATAGAAATCGGCATTGGTAACTGATAAATCTCATTTTGTCTAAAAAAGTAACCTTTTTGTTTTTTCCACGTATTAGGATAGGCTTAAAATCACCCAAAACAGGTGTTTTCATTAGTCTGACAAAAGACGTTTTTTGTCGTATTAATGGCTGCTGTAGCGCTAAAGCCCTTATCTTTGCTATATTATGGATAAAAAAGTCATAATTCCTAAAACCCCCCAGACCCCGGAAGTGGAGTTTGACGTGGAGAACAGGAAATTATCTGTAAGAGGTAAGATCGTTCCTGAAAATCCATTCGATTTCTTCGACCATTTCAATCAAACTTTTGATAAATACATCCAATCCAATCCTGATAACCTGGTTATCAATATGCAGTTGGATTATTTCAATACAGTTTCTTCAAAACTACTTTCAAAATTTTTCCAAAAAGCGGTACTGAATTCACGTCCGACTTTAAACTGGTATTATGAGAAAAATGATATCGAGTTAAAAGAGGCAGGAGAGGATTACGCGCAGATCATTAATTACCCGATCAATTTAATTGAGGTAGACGAGTTTTAAATCGAAATTTCTTCATTCTTTGTTTCATCCCTACGGGATTTTTTAAGTTTTCCGTTGTGTTGTTTTACCGCTATTGAATCCCTACGGGATTTTTTAAGTTTTCCGT
>CALMVZ010000039.1 GCA_937873155.1 uncultured Bacteroidota bacterium
CTACCAAAAACCATCCGATCAGGGTGGTTTTTTTGCTTTTAAACCGTTCAAAATGAATTGGTAACGGTGGTTGAGGAAGATTCGAGCACCCTCAGTGGTTGAGCTGCAAAATGGTAGGCTTGTGTTGAAACCAGCCATAAAAAAAGCCCCTCCGTTTCCGAAGGGGCTCCTATATTTTAATTTATAAAAGCTTATCGCTCGATTACAAATTTAGTGTTACTTGTTTCTTTACCATTACTGATCTTCAAAATATAAACACCTTTCGAAAGGGTCGCAACGTTGATCTCAGTCTCAGTACCTGTGATGTCTTGTGCACCAACCACAACTTGACCGATCGCATTGTAAACAGTAGCAGTAGCTTTGTCAGATACCGATCCTAATTTTACATTCAATACAGTTGTTGCAGGGTTAGGGTAAACTAACAGGTTGTTATCAACTTTAGTAACGTTGTTAACGCCTAATGGACCACAAATACCAGCGAAACGTGCTGAGATACCGAACTGGCCTAAGTTAGTTCCTAATAAAGCTAATGTACCGCCACCGATAGCGTTAGTATAATAACTTGAGTTCAGGTAAGCACTTGTATAAGCGCCGAAAGGGAAATAACCTGTTACAGTATTAGGCGTTTGAGCCATACCAATATACCAGGTTTGAGATGCAGTTACCGGAACAGCTGATGCAAACGAGAAGCTGTGGATAGTATTTAAGTTACCGTTAGCAATTGTTAATGTATTTAAACTGGTTGCTAAAATTGTTCCTGTATTATCGAACATAACACCGTAAACATTGTTACCAACGTTTGCTGTGTTCGAAGAAATAGCAACATCAACACCTGTGATAGATGCAGCAACCGGCAATTGAACCTGTGTAGATAAACATCCTGATACAGTGTTGAAACCAACAGACTGTAAATAAGAAGCAGGATCTTGTGCAAATCCACCTTTGTTACAGCTTACCATGTTCATGAAGTTTCTTGAGTTGTTACCATTGTTTTGGTCAGCCGGAACCGATACGTTAACAGTGCTTGCGCCTGCATTTGTACCATTCCAAGTACCAAAGTTAACTGTTGCAGTAGCACCTGCAGCAATCGAAGTAATAGTTTGCGTGTTAGCAAAGGTATTTGCACCTGTAATGTTAGCAGTAACAGGTACGTTAGTTAAAGCTCCGATAGAGTTGTTACGTACAATAGCAGTGATAGGCGTAGGTAAACCTAAGATCTGAGGTACACTTCCCATTGTGTTGATGTACTCGATCGACATATCGTTCGTCAATGCAGCAAAACCAAAACGGAAAGCTGGACGGAAAGCAGTAGTTCCTAAAGTTGTTGGCGCAACAGATGTACTTGATGCAGATACACAACCTCCGGCTAAAGAAGAGTTTGCTCCGTAAGTAGCAGGTGTAGTAGAAGCAAATGGACCAGAACTGAAGAAATCGTAAGCAATATATACCGCACCACCTGTATAAACAAATGGTGTTGATAATACCAGGTCAACTGTTGTTGCAGTTGAAGGTACAGTATAAGCTCCTGAGTAAGCATTGGTCATACCGGTAGTAATAGTACCCCAGTTTGTTCCTTTGCTGAAAGTAACATCACTCGAATTCTGTAAATAAACAGTCATTGTTCCGCTTACTGCCATATCAGCACCTGCAGTAGTAGTGAAACCGATCGATGTTAAAGTTGTTCCCGGAGGGATACCTGTTAATTCACTTGCAAGAACTAATGATGATGCTCTTAAATAAGCATGCGTGTTAAAACCATTCGGGGCGCGTACCTGAGTGGTGGTAATGTTGGTAGGTGCAGTTACATATGCGGTTTGTCCGAAGGCGTCAAACCCCATAGACATTGCCACAGCTGCAACAATTAAAGTAAATTTTTTCATGAGTTTAAGTTTTATAAATTTATAGACTGTAAAAATAGTAAATAATCATTAGTATTTTTACATAAATTATTAAATTGTTTTAGGTTAATATGATCAAGCTTCCATTCTCAAAAAAGCTCTTTCCTTTCCCTGATGGATGGTACGTTTTGTTAAAATCCTCAGAGCTGGCTAGTGGACAATTATTACCTATAAAGTTTGCTGGTAAGGACTTAGTGGTATATCGCACAAAGTCCGGAAGAGCCGCTGTGGCTGATGCCTATTGCCCCCACATGGGCGCCCATTTCGGCTACGGGGGTACAGTTGAAGGTGAAACCATCAAATGCCCGTTCCATTATTTTTGTTTTGATACTGATGGCAACTGTGTAAGCACAGGTTACAATACTAAACCTCCTGCAAAAGCCATCTTAAAAATGTATACCATTCGCGAGGTGAACGGCTTCATTATCGCCTGGCACCATTCTAAGAACGAACCGCCAATGTGGGAAGTTCCCGCTGCAGATAATAATGATTGGAGTGAAATTTTAACAGCCGATTATCATCTCAATTCCCATCCCCAGGAAACAACGGAGAATTCAGTAGACATCGGGCACTTCGCAATAGTCCACAAATATTTTGATGTGAAGGAACTCCACGATTTGAATATTTCAGGGCCTTATTTAAATGCCAAATACGGTTTTAGCCGCAAAGGCGGGATCATGGGTAACGAAGACATCCGCGCTAACATCAATATTCATGTGCATGGTTTAGGTTATTCTTTTGTTGAAGTTGATATTCCCCAATATAAGATCCAAACCCGTCAATATGTCTTCCCAACCCCAATTGAGGATGGCAAAATAATTCTTAAAATAGGGATGTCAGTAAAGAAGATCACAAAACCTTCACAGGTAAATCCATTCCTGGCACTACTTCCAAAAAGCATGGTCAACAAGATCATCCTGAATAAAGCTTTCAAGGGCTATTGTCACGACGTAAGTCAGGATTTTGATGTCTGGCAGAATAAAGTATACATAGATAATCCAGCCCTCGCTTTAGGCGACGGCCCGATAGGCAAATACCGCCAATGGTGCCGCCAATTCTATTCCTCAGACGCAAATGGAATTTAAAAACGTGTTTTTCTTTTTTAAGGGGAGAACGTCAATTCCGCTTCAGTGGAATTGGCGAGAAGGGTCACTAAACGCGCGTGTGTCAATTGCTCAAAACTCAATAAGAAACGGAATTTTTCTCCCCCCACAGGGGAGACCGTCAATTATCCGCCAATGGCGGAGCAATTGGCGAGAGGGGTTGAAAGAAGTATGGACGATCCAACTCTGTACGATCGCCCTTCTAATGCACTCCGGTCTTCTTTTCTCCCAATCCTCCCTCGACAAAACTATAGATCTTTTCAACCACCGCCATGAAAAAGCAAACGGCCTGATCGCAGATTCCACACATATCAACAAATGCATCTCCGCTTTTGAAAGCGAAATAAGAAAAGGAAATGTCACCGAAAAATGCGCTCTGTACTATTTACTTTCCCTCAATTTCAAAGTACGCTTTGTCTATACAAATGAGAAGCAAAAAAGGAATTTACTCGATAGAACAATTGAACTTTCTGAAATGTACATGAAGAAATTCCCTTCATTCGGACCGATCCTCTTCGAATATATCACAAGTGTCGGATTAAAAGCCGAACTAACCGGTGCATTCGCCAATGCAACAAACGGAGTAGTGGAGAAGATGCGCAAAAGCTCCCTCAAATTAATTCAATTAGATTCCATGTATTATTCATGCACAGGATGGAAAGTATTGGGAATTCTTAATTACAAAACACCGTATATTCCTCTTATTATCGATTGGCCAAGCAAAACAGAAGCAAAAAAAGTATTAGAAAAAGCGCTCAAATATTTCCCTACCGATATTGCCAATAATTTTTATTATGCTGAAGCGCTGAAAGAAAACAACGAGACCGAAAAAGCCCGCATTTATTTCAACCTCGTACTCAAACTCAAAAAAAGGGAAAATGCCGTTCTCGAAGACCTCGATTTTCAGGCAAGAGCTAAAGAACATCTCAAAAGCCTGTAAAACAGTTCATAATTTTTTGTGTCTTTGCGCCTTTGCGAGATATAAATACATCAAAAAAGGCCTTATTTTACCTATATTAGTGCGCTATATTACAGTCCCGATGGAAACGACCCCTTACCAATCAAAAAACAAGATCCGCATCGTAACAGCCGCTGCCCTTTTCGATGGCCATGATGCTGCTATAAATATCATGCGCCGTATCATTCAATCAAGCGGTGCAGAAGTGATTCACTTAGGCCACGACAGATCTGCACAGGAAGTTGTGAACTGCGCGATCCAGGAAGATGCAAATGCAATTGCTGTTACCTCATATCAGGGAGGACATGTAGAATATTTCAAATATATGTACGACTTACTAAAAGAAAAAGGTTGTACACACATAAAACTATTCGGTGGCGGAGGTGGAGTAATTCTCCCAACCGAAATAGATGAATTACACAAGTATGGTATCACAAGGATTTATTCTCCCGACGACGGACGCTCCCTTGGTCTGCAGGGAATGATCAATGATCTCCTGAAACAATGTGATTTTGCTACTGGGAAGAATTTAAACGGTGAAGTTGCTCACGTAATTGAAAGGGATCATAAATCTATTGCAAGAATGATCTCTGCTGCTGAGAATTTCAACGAAGAAAGCACGGCAATGCTTAATAAAGTTCGCGAGAAAGCAAAAACATCTGCAACTCCTGTGTTAGGTATTACCGGAACAGGTGGGTCAGGAAAAAGTTCTTTGGTAGATGAATTGGTTCGCCGCTTTTTAGTTGATTTTAAAGACAAGCACATCGCTATCATATCTGTCGACCCGAGTAAACGTAAAACAGGCGGCGCTTTGTTAGGAGACAGGATCCGTATGAACGCTATCCGTAACGATAGGGTTTACATGCGTTCACTTGCTACACGTCAGAGTAACTTAGCATTAAGTAAATATGTTCAGGATGCAGTTGATATTTGTAAAGCTGCCAACTTCGATCTTATTATTTTAGAAACATCGGGTATCGGACAAAGCGACACAGAAATTATTGAACATTCTACAATGAGTTTATATGTGATGACACCGGAATACGGAGCGGCATCACAACTCGAAAAGATCGATATGTTGGATTTCGCCGACATCATTGCATTAAATAAATTCGACAAGCGTGGTGCATTAGATGCATTACGAGATGTGAAGAAACAATACAAACGTAATCACAATTTATTTGAAGCAACCGATGATTCATTACCTGTTCACGGAACTATCGCTTCTCAATTCAATGATCCCGGCATGAACCGTTTGTATCGTGCTGTGATGGATAAGATGTATGAGAAAACCAGGAATGAGAAGTTGAAGTCGAATTTCGTTATCACTAACGAGATGAGCGAGAAGATCTACATCATTCCTCCTGCAAAAACACGTTATTTAAGCGAGATCAGCGAGAATAACCGCAACTACGACAAGAAATCAAAGGAACAATCACAGATCGCGCAAAAACTATACGGTTTACAAATGTCGATCGAGACTTTGAAGACATCCAATGTTGAGGACAAGGACCGTTTGATAAAAGGTTTACAGGAAGCATTTGAGAAAACAAAACTGGACCTCGATCCGCGTAACTTAAAAACAATTGAAGGATGGGAGGAGAAAAAGAAATTATACAGCAACGAGTTCTACATTTTTAAAGTTCGCGACAAAGAATTAAAAATTAAAACACATTACGAATCATTATCGCACACACAGGTTCCGAAGATAGCTTCTCCTAAATTCACGGCATGGGGCGATATTTTACAATGGAATTTACAGGAAAATTTCCCGGGAGAATTCCCTTACGCGGCAGGTATCTATCCGTTCAAACGCGAAGGTGAAGACCCAACACGTATGTTCGCAGGCGAAGGCGGGCCTGAAAGGACGAACAAACGGTTTCATTACGTAAGTAAAGGTTTACCGGCTGCCCGTTTAAGTACAGCATTCGATAGCGTAACACTTTATGGAAACGACCCTGATTACCGTCCGGATATTTACGGTAAGATCGGAAACTCAGGTGTTAGCATTTGTTGCCTGGATGACGCAAAGAAATTATACAGCGGGTTCAATTTAGCAGACCCTAAAACATCTGTGTCTATGACCATCAATGGTCCGGCACCAACATTAGCGGCGTTCTTCATGAATGCTGCTATCGATCAGCAATGTGAATTATATATAAAAGAAAATAAATTAGAGAAAGAGATCGAGAAAAAGATAGAAGCTATCTATAAAACCAAAGGAACTAAACGACCAAAATACCAGGGTGAACTTCCTGAAGGAAATGACGGTTTAGGTTTGATGTTATTAGGTGTAACCGGCGACCAGGTTCTTCCAAAAGATGTTTACGAAAAAATTAAAGCAAGTACATTATCACAAGTACGCGGAACTGTACAGGCAGATATTTTAAAAGAAGACCAGGCGCAAAACACATGTATCTTCAGTACAGAATTCTCTCTTCGAGTGATGGGAGATGTGCAGCAATATTTTATTGATAATAAAGTAAGGAACTTCTATTCTGTTTCTATTTCAGGTTACCATATAGCAGAAGCAGGTGCGAATCCTATTTCTCAATTAGCATTCACGTTGGCAAACGGGTTTACATTCGTTGAATATTATTTAAGCCGTGGCATGCATATTGATGATTTTGCACCGAACTTATCCTTCTTCTTTAGTAACGGGATCGATCCTGAGTATTCTGTGATCGGCCGCGTTTCGAGAAAGATCTGGGCAAAAGCAATGAAATTTAAATACGGCGGTAACGAAAGAAGCCAGATGTTGAAATACCACATCCAAACATCCGGACGTTCTCTGCATGCACAGGAAATTGATTTCAACGATATCCGTACAACTTTGCAGGCATTGTATGCAATTTATGATAATTGTAACTCCCTTCATACAAACGCGTATGACGAAGCGATCACAACTCCGACAGAAGAATCAGTTCGCAGAGCAATGGCAATCCAGTTAATTATCAATCGTGAATTAGGTTTAGCCATGAATGAAAATCCATTGCAAGGCTCATTTATCATCGAAGAGTTAACCGACTTAGTTGAAGAAGCCGTATTAAGCGAATTCGATAAAATAACAGAACGAGGGGGGGTTCTCGGCGCAATGGAAACGATGTACCAGCGGGGAAAGATCCAGGAGGAGAGTTTGTATTACGAAACATTGAAACACACGGGAGAATATCCGATCATCGGTGTAAACACATTTTTAAGCTCAAAAGGTTCTCCAACTATAATTCCAAAAGAGGTGATCCGTTCAACAACTGAAGAAAAAGAATACCAGATCAACATGCTGAAAGAATTGCATGCTACTCATAAAGAAAAAGCATCAGAGATCCTTAAACATTTACAGGAAACCGCTATCCAAAACAAAAATATTTTCGCCGATTTAATGGAAGCAGTAAAGTATTGTTCGCTTGGACAAATAACTTATTCGTTGTTTGAAGTTGGCGGTCAGTACAGAAGGAATATGTAAGCATGGACAGGGCGAGTAGTAAGTTTGTTTTAATTTTATTACTGTTCTCAGTGGTCGTATTAAGCAACGCACAAAGCCGGGCAATTGATTCCATTGAGAAAATAATCAAACTCGGAAAGAAAGATACCTCTGAAGTGATCGCTCTTACAGATCTGGCCAATCAATACATTAAAACAGGGAAAACGGAAGATGGTTTGAAGTTGTGTGAACATGCGATCGTACTTGGACAAAAACTAAAATTTATAAGGGGCGAAGCTCTAGGAAATTATTACGCTGCCAAAGCCTGCATCTATCTTTCTCAGAACGAAAAAGGAATTGCCTTTGCTGAGAAAGCTATTGCTCTTACAGATAAAACAGACTTCGATAAGGTACGTGCTTCTTCTTTCATAATAAAAGGAAATATCCTGATGCGTGAAGGAAATTACACGAAAGCAATGGAAGCCTTGTATAGCGGATTGAACACTTCTGAAAAATTAAAAGATACTATCGGGATGATCAACACCCGTGGTATTATTGGGAATGTGCTGGCCAAATTAAATGAATTTGACAAAGCGTTAGAACAATACCATTATTGCAGGGATATGGCAATCCGGGTTAATTATAAGGCGGGGATATCCGCATCTTATATCAACCTTGGGAATTTGTTCGGTGGCACTAATCAGCCTGATTCAGCAATAGTATATCTTAAAAGATCATTGCCGGTTCTGTTGAGGAAGAACGATAAGTTCAATCTTTCAGTGGTTTACGGAAGTTTAGCGGTGAATTACAATGCTGTTAATGTTCCGGATACAGCAAAAAAATACATTATGCTCAGTATTGCAATGAAACGGGAGATCGGGCACACGGAAGGGGTTATTGATGCTTATATGACACTTGCGGAAATATTTGTTAAGACAGGAAAATACAAGCAGGCTAAATTATACACCGATAGTGTGATCGTTTTACTCAAAGATAATCCTTCTAAGGTCAGCGAAAGGGAGCTCCGCAATGTGCTTTACATGTTGTACAAAAAAACAGGCGAGTATGAAAAAGCATTAAATAATTACGAATTGTTTGTAAAGATCAATAGCGAATTGGTGAATGAAGATAACCGTAAAGAGATCCAGCGCAAGGAAATGGAATTTGAATTCGAGAAAAAAGAGGCGGAGATAAAATTAAAACGGGAAAAAGCGGACCTTTTAGCGGAGGAAGAAAAACGGAAGCAACAATATATTATTTACGCGGTTTCAGCAGGTTTCGGGATGATGCTCATCTTATTAGTTGTTATCATCCGGAGTTTGAGAATAAACAAAAAGAAGAACAAGATCATATCCGAACAAAAAAATATTGTGGAAGAGAAACAAAAAGAGATCATAGATAGCATTAAATACGCCAAACGTATCCAGATGAGTTTACTCGCTTCCGATAAATACATTGAGCGCTCGATCGAAAAACTAAAAAAGAAATAAGTTTTTACTTATAAGTCAGTATCTTCTTTTGTATCAGAATTTCGTGACCTGAAACAACCAACTGGTAGCAGCCGTTTACGATATCCCTCACATCAACTACAAAACGTTCGTTCTTAATTAAGTTCACACCGTGGGCCGTTTTGATCTTCTTGCCCATTGCATCTAAGATATCAATGGTTACATTGGTCAGATCCTTTTCGCTGGTAATATAAACTTCGTTACTCGATGGATTAGGGAAAATATCGAGTGTGTAATTCTTTTTATTACACAAAACTGAGACAATTTCTCCTACGTCGTTTTCTGTACTGTTTAGATCTGTTTGCCGCAAACGGTAATAATAGGTTTTCCCTGCTTGAACATTTTTGTCGGAATAACTGTAGCGCTTCGGGCTGTTGCTATTGATGGCTCCTGCTACTACCGCAACCACTTCAAAGAAAACACCATCTTCTGAACGTAATATTGTAAAATGTTTATTATTCTTTTCAGATGCAGTTTCCCAACTAACATCGATCATATTGTTGTTGCAGGTTGTATTGAGATACATCAATTCTATTGGTAAAAAACAATTATTCACTGTTACCTGCATGGTTGCAGAAGCACAGCACCCGTTAGTGAAACAAGCGTCGAAATAATAAACTCCTGATGAGGATAGCTGGATATTAGGTGTGACCGGCCCTGTAATATTTCCAGCATACCAGGTGAACGGACCGTTGTACCAATACGAACCACCGGGATAATTGATTGTATTACCCGGACTAATATTCACTGTGTATTGTGCGGTTTGCCCGATACAATACGGACCATTATTTGAAATTGTAACCACAGGTTGACCTGTCATATTCAAACTTACAGTACGTGTAACGCTGCAACCGTTGTTATTGGCAGTTATGGTATAGACCCCGTTATTAATGGGTTGAAAATTATTGATGGTGGTTGTTCCGCCTCCAACAGCAGTATAACTATTCGGTCCTGTCCATGTTAAACTACCCGGTCCTCCGCTGGCTGTTAGTGTTGCCGAACCTCCTGCACAACCGGGAGCAGTACCACTTGCTACACTGATAGTAGGTGTAGGACTCACAACAATTACAGATGAAGCCGCTGTAACACATCCGGCTGAATTCACAGTATGTGTAACCGTATAGCTGCCTGCGGCTGTAAAATTCACGGGGCCATAATTTGCAGTGTTACCTGTGGCAGGGGCACCAGTAGTTGGAAAGAAATTATAAGTGTGGGTTCCTGCAGCTGTTGTTGCAGTAAAAGTAAATGCATTGCCTGTGAGACATTGCGTGAACGATGGCTGTGATGTAAATGTAGGCGAAGGCCCTGCAGGTGTTGTGACGACCTGCGATGTTGTAGTATAACATCCGGCAGCATTGGTAATGGTTTGATAGAACGTATAAGTTGTGGATGGGGCCAGGTTGACGACTGATGTCGGAGAGGTTGTCGTAAATGTTGGCGGTCCTCCGGGTCCGACTATGGAATAGGTTTGTACTGCAGGTGACGGTGATCCCGTATTAGTAAGCGTATAAGTAGTACAAGTGTTAGGCCGAGTAAATCCTCCGGTTGGAAATGTACTGAATGCCAAACTCACTGTTTTAGTTATTGGTGAGCAAAGACCGGGAGGGCTCATCACTAAAGTATAATTTCCTGCAACAGTTGTATTAACTGCTTGATTGGTATTACTTGATATTCCGCTTGCGGGTGGTCCTGTCCATGAATACGGACCCATGCCTGCAGGAGCTACAAGTGAAGCCGTTAAAACACCGCAAGCTGCAACAGCAATTACGGGAGTACCTGCCGGGAATACTAAATTATTAACGCCAATGGTCATAGGTTTACAAACACAATCAACAAATGCCATTCCGTAATGTGCCCATCCGTCACAATCACCAACTGTGATCTTTACTGTTATGCAGGTTCCTAAATATGGCGAGAGATCAATCGATTTAATGATCCAGCTTGGTGTATACGAAATGTTTAAGGTATTTGTGGCCCAGCCGCTTGATGTTACTGTTGCGCAGGAAGGACCCGGAGGTGTAATAGTAACGATAGGACAAGCTAATGGAGTATTCATGCAATCCTGTAATTCAATTCTCATGTAAGGTTGATCACAACATGCATGGCCTGCACCATCCATCATCGCCATATATGCAAATTGGAACAAAGCATTCGTTGCAGTTACCGGAAACGTTTGCTGGATCCGGACAATCTCTCCTTGCGCCCAAATATTATCATTCATTTGTAAAACCTTAGTCCCACCTAATGGTGAATTTGGTATGACACCAAGCGGCGCCGGTGCAGTGTAAGGCGTGGTTCTTACCCATGCATCGTTCGTTCCGACAGTCGGACAACATCCGCTTTGCAGGCAAGATCCATTGGGCCATTGGTTCTGCCCTGAGGTAACGACCCATCCTGCTAAAGCGTTTCCAATAGAAGTGGCGGCAGTAGTACCTGTTGTGCTTGCTGATGCTTCAAAATCTTCATTAACGCAAGGCGCCGCATTGATGGCAGGCAGCGTATTCTTATTTGCGTGAGAATTAAAATTGTTTGGAATTGAATAACCGTATTTTTTATTAATGAAATTACGCTTGGCCTGGTACATTACCACTTTATATTCTATACCAAAAAATCCGCCTGCCAAAGCTTGTGCCTGTGCGCCGGCCTCATCAAAACCTAAAAGCGAATCGTTGGGAAAAACATAATTTAAATATTTTAAATTAACGGTTTGTCCGTATGAAAAGAGAGTAGCAAATAAGAAAAATAAAAAAGAACACCTTTTAATTTTCATTATGTGTGGGATTGAGGCATAAAAGAAAGTAATATAGATGAGAATAGCTAATTGTTTAATAGTTTATATAACGGTTTCACGGGTTTTAAATTGATTTAGAGTTGTTTAGTCTTTTTAGTATTTTTTACTGAAAACTTAAGTTTTCGTTATATTCACCCAATGAATTCACTGATCCTTCTCCGCGGGCTTCCCGGCTCAGGCAAAACAACTTTAGCAAAAGAGTTGAGTGAGAATGGAAAGTATCCTGTGTTCTCGGTTGATGATTTTTTTACTTCCCCGAACGGGGATTACAAATTCGAATTTGATAAAAATCATTTGGCTTATAAGCATTGTGAGGAGAATGCAAAAGTATCCATGCAAAAAGGAACATCAAAGATCTTTATCGATAATGTATTTTCAATCGAATGGGAAATGGAACCTTATTTTAAACTAGCGTCAGAATTCAAATACAAAATTTTTGTTCTAACAGTTGAAAACCGTCACAAAGGCCATAACATTCATGGAATTTCCGACGAACAGATCCGGAAAATGGCTGAAAAATATAAAGTAGTTCTGTATTAAATTTTATATTTGTATAAACCCCTTTTTTGTGAAGAACGCGTACTTGTTATTTTCTTTTTTCTGTTTCTTCAATTTGTTCTCCCAGAACGATGATACTTTGGGTTATTTTAAAAGTCTCAAAGAAGCCACTACCGATGAAGAAAGAATAAAGATCAATATTCAACTTGCTAAACATTTCTGGGCTATCGATCCGCCAAGATCCCTCCGATATTCTTCTAAAGCGGAAGAATTGTCGCGGTCTATCAACGACAAAAAACATCTTGCTGATGCGCTTTGTGCCAAGGGCGAATCTAATTTCGATATGCAGAACTTCGATAAGGCCGAAAGTAATTTCACTGAGGCGTTGCTCAATTATGATAGGAATAAAACACCTGTAGGGACAGGTGAAGCTTTGCAGGGTTTGGGAAAAGTGGCTTATGCCAAAAATGATCTGCGGGCGGCACTTACACATTACAGCGAAGCGCTGAAGATCTTCGAAAAAGAAAATTATAAGGATGGTTTACCGGGACTGTACATTAATTTAGGTTTGTTGTATGAGGACGGCAGTAACTTCGACCAGGCGATCGATTTTTATAAAAAAGGATTAAGGATCGCGCATGAAACGAATGATGTTGACGCGGAATCCAGTTGTTATACTAATCTCGGAAATATCTTTACCGGCCGTAAAGATTATAAGCAGGCCATTGATTTTCTTGAAAAGTCATTGGAGATCAAACGAAAGATCGGAAACAAAAAAGGGGAAGGTACTTCCTTGAATAATCTCGGATATACATATTATGAAATGGGGGATGAGGAAAAAGCGCTTTCGTATTTTCAGCAGGCTTATAACTTGTATATTGAGATCGACGATAAAAAAAGTATTTTTCCTGCCTGCAATAATATCGGGTCGATCTATCACGAAAAAAAGGAATACGCTAAAGCTCTTGAATACTACGATAAGTCTTATGCTATTTCAAATCATCTTGGATCACTTTCCAAAAAGATAGTAAGTCTTGAAAATCTTACATTACTGCATAAGGATATGAAGAATTTCGAAAAGGCGGTTGAGTACAGTGTATTGTGCTGGCAATTAAAAGATACTTTGTATAATAAAGACCAGGCGCAGATAAATTCGGAGATGCAAACCCGTTTTGCCACAGAAAAAAAGGAACAGGAAAATGCATTGTTGAATTTACAGGTGAAAAGTGAATCGTTAATGAAAACGATCTTCATTATTGTAGCCTGTTTGATGATCGTGATCGCCTTGTTTATTTTCAGGGGATTTCGCCAGAAGCATAAGATGAATGTTGCGCTGGAGGAAAAGAACCAGATCATTGAAGAACAGCAACGCGAAGTACTCGATAGCATCCATTATGCCAAACGGATCCAGCAAAGTTTACTGGCCACCGAAAAATATATCCAACGGAATATAGAACGACTTAAGGCAGAAAGTAAAGAAAAATAAGCTTCTATAGTTAAAGCCTGTTAATAACCCCTGTTTTTGTTAATCAAATTCGACTAATAAGGGTGCCCCTGAGAGCATAAAACCGTAAATTTAACCCGTTTTAAAATCCATTTAGAATTTACAATATTATGAAGGAAGTATATATAGTTTCTGCAGTAAGAACGGCGATGGGATCGTTTGGCGGAACATTAGCAGGTGTACCTGCTACAAAATTAGGAGCAGCAGCAATTAAAGGCGCAATGGACAGGATTAACCTGGATCCAAAGCATGTCACTGAAGTTTATATGGGATCTGTTATGCAGGCGAACCTCGGTCAGGCTCCGGCTCGCCAGGCTGCAAAATTTGCGGGTTTACCGGATAGCGTGCATTGTACAACTGTAAATAAAGTTTGTGCATCAGGAATGAAAGCAATCATGTTAGGTGCTCAAAGTATAATGTTAGGTGATAACGATGTTGTTATTGCAGGCGGAATGGAGAACATGAGCCAGGTTCCATATTATTTAGAGAACAACCGCTGGGGCGCGAAATACGGCCACGGACAAGTAGTAGATGGCTTAGCAAAAGATGGCTTAACTGATGTTTATGGGAATTTTCCAATGGGAAATTGTGCTGAGCTTTGTGCTAAAGAAAAAAATATCACACGTGAGCAACAAGATGCATTTGCAATTGAATCGTACAAACGTTCGGCTGCTGCATGGAGTGCGGGAAAATTCAATGATGAGATCGTTCCGTTAGTTGTAAAAACAAAAAAAGGAGACGTTGAATTTAAGGAAGACGAAGAATACAAAAATGTGAATTTCGAAAAGATCCCTGCTTTGAAACCGGTATTTATTAAAGACGGAACTGTAACTGCAGCTAACGCTTCAACAATGAATGATGGGGCTGCGGCTGTGATCTTAATGAGTAAAGAAAAAGCAGATGCTTTAGGAATAAAACCAATTGCAAAGATCAAAAGTTATGCCGATGCTGAACAGGCGCCTGAGTGGTTCACAACAACACCAAGTTTAGCTGTGCCGCGTGCAATTGAAAAAGCAGGGTTAAAACAAAGTGATATTTCTTTTTATGAATTAAATGAAGCATTCGCCGTAGTTGGAATTGTAAATACACAACTCATGAAATTAGATGCTTCAAAAGTGAATGTGAATGGCGGGGCAGTTTCTTTAGGACATCCTTTAGGAGCTTCAGGAGCGCGTATCATTTGCACATTAATAAATGTATTAAAACAAAATAAAGGAAAATACGGCGCAGCCGGCATCTGTAACGGTGGAGGCGGTGCAAGCGCAATGGTGATCGAAGCAATGTAATCCTTTCATAAGAAAAGCACGTTATGCTGCCCGCCATAGGCGAATGCAGCATCTCAAAAAAGCCCCCAACAATTCTGTTGGGGGCTTTTTTGTTGTATCTTAGTAGTATGTGGAGATGTAGTTTCCTTTTATTATTTTCATTAGTACTTAATGCTCAACCGTACGGACAATTCAAATATTCGCATGCAGGGGTATTTATGACCAATGCATTTGTAACCGCATTAAACTCGAAAGGTCATTTATTAGTAGGTCATAAACCAAATAGCTTAAGCGGAACCTATAATTTTTGCATTGACAAAACAAACACATCAGGCGGTTTTACTTCAGCTGCATTTTCATTTAAAAAAGAATATCAGTTACTGATCACACCTTCATGTACAAGTGTTAATCCTAATCAGATCTTAAATTGCGCAGGCGTTTCAGCAATAGAAACCAGCGCTCCGGGAAATCCAAAAGCATGGTATGCATTAACCGGGGCGTATGATGAAGGATGTTTTTTTGCAACCTTAGATAGTTTAGGTTCACCTATAAATTATAAAGCGTATACATTTCCTTATATAAATCCATTCTCAAACGTCAAAACTTATATTACTGAATCGGTTTCTTCTCCCGGGGAATATTATATAACAGGCACTCATGATTCAACTGTATTTGTTTTAAATGTCAACGCTTCAGGAAATGTTCTGTGGTCAAACTATTATCATAGTGGTACAGCTTTCTTCAATGCTTCCGGGATCATGGATTGTCCGTTCACCGGCGATATTCTTGTAATAGGTTCTGTAAATCCTCCCGCTCCCTGGAGTACAGGAACGGATGGTTTTATTTTACGTCTCGATAGAAATAACGGCAACGTGAATTTTTACAAAACTTATACCATGAAGTCCGGGGCATGTCAATTGTTTACTTCTATAAAACCTTCTTATTCTAATACGGGAGGTCAGGGATATATTATCGGTGGATCAACCGATATTTACCCCGCATTACCATGGATGTTAAAAGTAGGTGTAGGAGGAAATATTATTTGGACAACGGTGATAATGCCATCAAGCGATCCGGGAGCTTCGACAGTTACTGATGTCATTGAAAGATCTATCGGTTCAACGTATGAATATTACGGATCAATAAGATCAAATGTAGCGGGAATGATAGTTGTTAAACTGAATGACAACGGATCTCCAATGGCTACTGTAAATAACGAGTTTGTATTTAATACTACTGCAAGCGTTGTGGCATCTTCGTGTAACCTGGATTTTGAAAACCCGGGACCGAACATCGCATTGACTTCTTACGGAACAGTTGACCAGGTAAATGGCGGAGAAATGTATATGGTTCGCTCTTATTTCAATGGTAAATCAGGTTGCAATGAAACAGGTACTGTTGTGAGTAATTATTATGCCGGTCCTGATACTGTTATTACTCCGTGGATCATGAAATACGGCTCCTTAACTGCCTGCAATATGTTCTCGATCGCCGAAACAACTGTAACAAATCTAGCGGTAGTTCTTTGCAGCAGCACAGTTATTGCCGGAGGAAGTAATTCGGGAGTCGCAACGGCAATAAAAGAGTTGTATGAAGACGATAACGGAGTAAAAGTAGTTCCGAATCCAACAGATGGTATCGCAGGTTTAAATTTCGAACTCAGGGCAAAGGCAAAAGTTGAAATCAGTATCCTGAATAGTTTAGGACAGAATTTAAAAATTGTTTTAGATTCTGAATTAGAAAACGGGAAATACAAAGCTGTAATTGATCTCGATGAACTTAAGATCCCGAATGGCATGTATTTTATCAGGTTCAATACGGAAGGTGAAAGCAGGTCTTACAAGGTTATTTACACTAAGTGATGTGGATAAAAACGCCCGGTACTTTACTATTTTAAAGTATTAAGCTTAATTTTGCATAGTATGTATAACGGAATCTGTTTATTAAGCGCTGTACCTTGCCGGAAAGAAGCATCGAGCACTTCTGAAATGGTGACCCAGCTTTTATTCGGCGATCATTACACTGTTAAAGAACAAACCGAAAATTGGGTACAGATCGTTACCGCTTATGATAATTACGAATGCTGGATCAACCGCCAGCAACATAATAAAATTTCTGAAGCAACATTTAAAAAGATCGGCACCGAAAATACCTTAATGAATGCTGATCTTATCGGGATGATCACTAACAAATCCACAGGAGTAAAATTCCCTATTCCAATGGGAGCTACCTTGCCCGGTTATTCGAATAAAGAATGCAAGATAGATGACAAGGTATTTATTTTTGAAGGAAATGCATCATCACCGGGGGTTAAGAAGACCAGCGATGAAATTATACAAACAGCAAAACAATTCCTTAATGCACCTTATTTGTGGGGAGGAAAAACGTTTATGGGAATCGATTGTTCAGGCTTCACTCAAATAGTTTACAAATTGAATGGGTACAAATTACCTCGTGATGCCTATCAGCAGGCGGAATCAGGCCATCCTTTAAGTTTTGTGGAAGAAGCGCAAGCCGGCGATCTCGCTTTTTTCGATAATGAAGAAGGAAAGATCATTCACGTGGGAATTATTGTGAATAGTACAGAGATCATTCACGCTTCAGGACAGGTCCGTATCGATAAATTCGATCACTATGGTATTTTCCATTCGGAGAATAAGAAGTATTCTCATATGTTAAGAGTGATCAAGAGAATTTAATTTTTCTTAACTTTATCTAAACTATTTTATCATGAGTGAGAAATTACCAAGGCGGAATTTTATTTCGAAGTTTGCGCTTGCTTTAACTTCAGCAATGGCTGCGTCTACAGAAGGATTCAGTAATTCATTCAGGAAAGCCTATAACTTAAATACTACAACTATGAACCCGATCTTAAATATAAAACCTTTAGGTTTCCAATGGGATACTTTAGATCCCTTCTTATTTTGTGTGCACCATGAAGATAATTTTCCGAAAGGAAATGAATTAATGGGGCCTTCCCAGGATCATTTAAATGGCCGTCACATGGGCGATGATTTTATTATTAAAGATGGTTTCAGGATGTATCATGGAAAAGTTGTTCCCGGTTTTCCCGGACATCCTCACCGTGGTTTTGAAACAATCACAGTTGTACGGAAAGGGATTGTTGATCACGCCGATTCAATGGGGGCTTCCGGTCGTTATGGTGATGGTGATGTACAATGGATGACTGCAGGGAAGGGCGTGCAGCATTCAGAAATGTTCCCCTTGATCAGTACAGAGAAAGAAAATCCAATGGAGTTATTCCAGATCTGGTTAAATCTTCCTAAGAAAGATAAGATGGTAGAACCGCATTTTAAAATGTTATGGCGTGATTCTATTCCAAGATATCTTCATAAAGATGATAAAGGAAAAACCACAACTGTTGAAGTTATTGCAGGAAAAATTGAGGATACAAAAGCACCAGGTCCGCCACCGGATTCGTGGGCTGCACCTGTGCAAAATGAAGTTGCTGTTTGGAATATTAAAATGCAGGCAGGAGCAAAGTGGATCTTACCAAAAGCAAGTGAAGGTATTAACCGTATGGTTTATTTTTACGAGGGCGATAATTTGAATTTGGCCGGAACGAAGATCACTAAATACAATGCGATCGAAGTAAAGGCAAATATTGAAATTACGTTAGAGGCATCCACTGAGACAAGTATTCTGGTTCTCCAGGGAAAACCGATCAATGAACCTGTGATGCAATACGGTCCGTTTGTTATGAATACAAAAGAAGAGATCCAGCAGGCATTTGAAGATTACCATAAAACACAATTCGGAGGTTGGCCATGGCCAAAAGCTGATCAGGTTCACGACCGAAAAAAACCGCGCTTTGCTAAACATGCGGATGGGAAAGAAGAGATTAAAACCAGTTAGCCTTACTCTTTAACTATTTTAGTAATATATTGTTTTCCTTCCTGGATTATTTTTACGAAGTAAATTCCGTTAGATTGATCTTGCAGATCTATTGTTTGTTTGCCTGAATTTCTTTTTTCATTTAATATTTCCTGGCCTAAAACATTAGTGATTACAATTCCAGAATATAAATCTAATTCAAAATAAAATGTCCCGTTAGCCGGATTGGGATAGATATTTAAAAAAGAAGAACTAAAATCTTTATTAATACCTGTTGAACCCTGATTCATTTTATGAATAAAAATATCTTCGTTGCCATTTGACATGACAGTGAAGGTAGAGGCTGTAGGGTCAAAATCACATGTTCCTATAAACCGGCCGGTGGTGTATACCCTTCCTGCCGCATCAACCGCTATTCCTTTTGCTTCATCGGTAAGTCCGCCACCCATTCTTGCAGCCCAAATATAATTACCTGAAGCATCTAATTTGCTTACAAAAATATCCGGTGTTCCGCCTTGAGCTGTGAAGTTTGCAACTGCAGGTCCAGGATCGAAATCACCTGGCATACTTTGAAAATAACCTGTAGTGTAACAATTACCGGCTACATCAAGCGTAATTGCATTACCGCGGTCGAACGCCAATCCGCCAAGTTGTTTCGCCCAAACAAAATTTCCTGAGGCATCAAGTTTGCTTATGAAGATATCTTCACTGCCAAAAACGCCCATTGTGAACGTAGAAACCCCGGGATCAAAATCAGCATTGGTTTGAAAATATCCTGTTGTATAGACATCTCCTGAACCATCAACTGTAATGCCACTTCCTTGATCATCAAGTGTGCCGCCAATACTTTTGGCCCATGAAAAATTCCCTGATACATCCAGTTTACTTATAAAAACATCAAATTGACCAATAGGGCTTAAAGTAAAAGTTCCTGTACCGGGATCAAAGTCGGCAGCTGTGCTTTGATAATAACCGGTAGTGTAAACATTTCCCGGATTATCTACAGCAATTCCGTAACAATAATCCTGAGTTGCACCTCCAAATGATCTGGCCCAAACGAAATTTCCTGAATTGTCAAGTTTGCTGATATAAACATCATTACCTCCCGCGGTGGATAAAGTATAAGTTCCCGGTCCCGGATCAAAATCAGCGTTAAAACTTGTGAAATAGCCTGCGGTATAAACATTATTACTGCCATCAAGGGCAACAGCGTATGCATAATCAATTGCAAAACCGCCTAGTTTTTTCGCCCAAATAAAATTTCCATTAGCATCAAGTTTGCACACAAAGCCATCACTTGAGGCGTAAGGGCTCATAGTAAAGGTAGTGGCATTCGGATCAAAATCCGTGTTTAAACTATTGAAATAACCGGCAATATAAATATTAGCTGAAGGATCTAACGCAATTGAAAAGCCTACGTCATTTTGTCCCCCTCCGATCTGTTTTGCCCAAATGAAATTACCGGATGGATCAAACTTGCTTATAAAAAGATCAATAAATCCATTGCTGGTAAGTGAAAATGTGCCAGGGCCGGGATCGAAATCGGCAGCTCCGCTGAAACTTCCGGTAACGTAAACATTTCCCGCCGCATCTACTGCAACATCATTCGCCTGTTCATTGCTAGTGGATCCAATATTTTTTACCCACTGAAGACTTGGCGCCTGAGAACTGGAAGTAAAAGCAATAAAAAAAAGTAAAGCTGAAAAGATTGCTGTTTTTTTCATGAGGATAGAATTTAGGTATGCAATTTAAAAGATTAAGGTAGTAAAAAAAACTTTGATAAACTACCGGTTCAAATACTGTTGTGATTCAGCGTAAGAAAGCTTCTTTCCATTCTGGTAAACACTCACAAAAGCATCACCGATTCCTAAACCGATCATCTGATCTTTTAATTGTTTAGCGAATTTCACATCCGTGAAATTACCTACTGTATAAATGTAAAGCGCGTTGATAAGTTTATTATCCACGGGCCATTCTTTGATCTTTTGGAAGTTAGCAGCGATCTCAGCAGGGACCTGGTTCTTGTAAGCACCAATTTGTACCCTGAACGAAAGGCCTTCCTCACCAACTTTAACACCATTCTCAGCAGTAGGAGCAGGGCCCGTAGTAACTCCATTACTAAAAGGTGTAACCGCCGGAGTAACGGCTCCTGTTGTATTGTTTGCAGGAAGAGTTTCAGCAGCGGCAGGGAATACGATCGGATTCTCAGTTTCCATTTTCAGGTTCACACTGTCGTTCTTGATCTGCTCGGCCTGGGTGAAGGTAATTCTTTTACCATTATAATAAGCAGAAGAAAATGCATCTTTAATTCCAATTCCATTTACTTTCGCTCTGTCAGTACTTAAATGATCTTTTACATTGTAAATACCCGCTGTATAACGGTAAAGACCGCTAGGCAATTTTTCTGTAAAGATCGGGCTCAGATTATACAATTGTCCGCGTGTAACTTGTCTTGAATACACACCGATCTGCACCGTAAATAACAAACCGTTTATTTGTTCTAATTCTTTGGTTACAACTGCAGGTTCGGTATTTGTAGTTAATGGATTCGTATTTACAGGGGCTACGACAGTGTTCTTTGGGATATTATTGTTTGCGCTGATACCGGCAGATTTGTTTGGGGTAAGGTCAACTTCTTTTCCTTCGTTCTTCAAAATAGTAAGCGCTTCATTCATTGAGATCCTTCTTCCTTCATAGAACCCTACTACGAATGCATCCTGGTAACCTAAATTGCGCAGGTCGTTTTTAACGGCATTCGCATCTTCGAATTTATCAAAGTTACCTGCTGTGTAGCGGATGTAGCCGTTAGGCGTTGTTTCTCCGTTCACAGGTGTTAAACCACCGAAAGCATTATTGGGAACAGGCGCCTTAAATGCCCCGATCTGTACACGGAAAACCAAACCTGCAGGAACTTTTGCGTCGACAGGAATAGGGTTGTTGCCGGAGTAAGCATTGTTTGTTTTTACTTCAACACCTGCAGCTTTAAATGGAACAGCATTCACATTTGGTATATTGTTATTTGCCGCTACATTATTGTTCGCGTTATTTCTTGGATTAGTATTATTTCCTCCGGTAGTATTATTCGTATTATTGCGTGGATTAGTATTGTTTCCTCCGGTGTTGTTGTTCGCGTTGTTACGCGGATTATTATTAGTGTTTGCCGCTACATTATTGTTACCGCCTGTATTGTTATTCGCGTTATTGCGCGGATTTGTATTGTTTCCTGCTGTATTATTATTAGCAGCTGTATTGTTATTTCCACCCGTATTATTATTAGCAGCAACAGTTGGAGTAACAGCAGTTTTAGCTTCTGTAACCGGGTTGACTGTTACGACAGGGGTTTTAACAGCGTATTCTGTGTCGTACTGTTTCAGCATGTTGATCACATCGTACTGGCGTAGCTGTATCTCCGCTTCTTTTTCTTCTGCATTACTTAACCCGCCTAATTTAGCAGAGTTATTTGTTGATGCATTTGCTTCACTACGGATATCATTAGCTTGTTTCTTATTAGTGGTGATCATATTGATCAGTTCTTCAGCGTTGGCAACATCCACGCCTTTTGCTTTTGCTTTCTCCACGTAATTCGCAATTGCTTCATTCAGATTATTGTACTGAGCTTCGTTCAGGTCTTTTTGAATGGATGAAGCCTGTAATTTAGTGTTTATAGATTTAGTCTCTAATGCTTTTGCTTTATTGATAAGATCTGTTTTTTCAGGACCAGTCTTTGTAGCGGCATCTTTACGGAGAGCAGAAGCTTCACTCGCATAACTGTCAGCTTCAGTAGTTAAGTTGTCAATTTTTGTTTTCGCTTCATCAGGCGTGGTTTGATAAGTAGTCGTAGTAACGGCATCAACAGTATTAGTTGTTGCGGCGTTATTATTTGTGTTATCTGTTGTATTGTTTCCTGTAGTGTTATTATTAGAGGCATTAGTTGTCTCAGGGGTGTTTGTAGCAACAGCAGTAGTATTTGAGTTAACCGAGTTATTATTAAGTGTATTATTTGTTTCAGGCGTATTAGTCGCAACTGCGGTGGTATTTGTATTAGCGGTATTGTTCTTATTTCCGCTTGTGTTATTATCATTACCCGAAGTATTGGTATTCCCGGTGTTATTATTTATATCCGTTGAATTATTGTTATTGCCGGTATTGTTATTGTCAATTGCAGTTGAATTATTATTTCCTGTATTGTTGTTAGTGGCGATCGCATTACTTTTAGAAGCTTCATCAGCCTGGTTTAAAGTACTAAGTGCTTCTACTTCTTTTTTATTCGCCTCTAATAATAAATTCTGTTTAGCGCCCGCATCAGTAACAGTCAAAGCCTGGCTGATCAAAGCAAGCGCTTCTTTATTTAAAGCCTCTGCTTGTTTTTTCAGATTAGCTGATTCTGAATTAGTGGTTTTTATTTTTGCACTTTGTGATTTGTATTCGTTCTGGTTCGCTTTGCTTAAGGCCATGTAAGCGTCCAGTTTATCTTTATTAAGTTTATCGTTCTGTTGCTTAACGTTATTTAAAACAAGGCTATTATCAGGCGCTGCGCCATCTGCTTTTTTCAGATCAAATCCGGCATTAGCTTTCATTAATAATTCTATTGCTTTATTTTGTTTTGCTAAAGCTTCAGCTTCTTTTTCTTCCGCATTACTGATGGTTCCTAATTTGGCAGCATCGCTTCCTAAAGTATTTGCTTCTGCGCGAATAGCAGTTGCCTGTTTAAAGGCTGTTGCTGCTTCATTGTTCAGTTTTTTTGCTTCGCTAAGGTCATCGCCGCCTGATTTACCGGTTTTGATAAGATTATCAATATTCTCTTTGTTAACAGTAAACTCACTATTGTTTTGATTTTTTGTTACTTCTGTTGCTTCTAAATATTTTTTATTGGCTTGCGCGTCAAGATCCCTTGCCTCATCCAGTAATCTCTGTTTTTCCTCACCCTCTTTATTCGCTGCCTGGTTACGTTTATCTTTTGCTTTGCCACTCAGGTCATCACCTTCTTCATTTAATTTATCTTTTGATGGACCCGCGGTTGTTGGCGCGCCGTTATTATTCTTAATACTTTCTTCGGCTTTTGCAATGCTGGTCAACAGATCGCTTTTAGTTGTATTCGCGATTGCTAATTTATCTTCGGCAGTTTTTTTAAGATTAACAGAATTCGGGTTTTTATAATCATTATAAGCGAAGGCAGGATTGTTGGTATTATCAACCTGGTTCTTTAAAGCAATTAATTTATTGTTATCGTCTGCGTTATTGGTTGGAGTAAGGTCAATTGGAGTGTACGGTGTTGAAGTGTTATTCGTGTTCGTATTGATATTGTTGCCGCTTGTGTTAGCTGTTGTATTTGTATTAGCCGCAATATTACTTCCGCCGTCAAGTTCCCGGATCTTAGAATTGTTTGCAGCGATCTTCTCTTCATTTATCCCTTTTTGTTTCTCAAGCTTGCTGATCTCGTTAATGTATTTTTGTTTGTCATTGTTGTTAGTTGCAGCTTTAATGTCAACCCGGTTCAGAGCGATCAGGTCATCTAATTCTTTATTGTACTCGTTTAAAATAGTATTCTGTTTGGTATACTCATTTTTATCGTTGGTGTTCTGTATCGGCTGAATTTTGTCGTTATATTTTGAAGCAATGCTTTCAGGTGTTAAATTATTAGTGGGAGTAGAGTTATTCGTTGTTGAATTGTTGGTTATCGTTGTATTAGTTGTTGTAGGATTAGAAGCCGTGTTAGTATTATTGATCGCAACAGCAGTTTTAGAATCTGTTGTTTTGATAGTATTCACAATGTCGTTAATGGAATTGCTTTGATCTTTCAATCTTGCAATGTTCTTTTCGTTTGCTGCTAATTCGGTATTCTTCTTATCCAGATCTGTTTTTAATTCGGTGTTCTGGGCTGTTAAATTCTTTTTAATGGATTTATCTTTGGTGTTATTGATCTCGGTTTCATTGATACTGATCTCTTTATTGATCTCACTGATCTCATTCTTCAAAGCAGATGACTTCTCTTCAGCTTTTGCGATCTCCGTTTGTTTCTGATCTGAATCCGTTTTTATAGCAGCATAAACATCATCCGATGCTTTTTTCTGTTTTGTAATGATCTCTAATTCTTTTTGTATTTCATCCAACTTAGCTGCGGCTATTTTATCTTTCTTATTCTTCGCGACTTTCTCTAACTGGTCCGCATATTGTTGATTCAGGTCTGCTTCTTTTTGTTTGTTATTTGCATCATCCTGCATTTTTTTGCCCAGATCAATAATCGTACTCGCCACTTTCGCTGCATCATCGGCCTGGTTCTTTATTTCAGTTGCTTTTTCCAGTGCGTCTTTCTTTTTCGTTTCATCCGTTATAGCATTTGCTGCTGTGAATGCATCATCGGCTTCTTTTTGCAATTTGTCCGCTTCAATTTTTTTAGCCTCACCAATTTCGTTGGCATCCCATGCGTCTTGTTTTATTTTCTGAGCTTCAACATTTGCTTCCTTTGCATCTTCTTTTGCAATGTTCAGTAATTGCTCATTGGTCAGGTTCGCTTTGTTTGGTGTAACTGAATTCGTGTTTGCCGCGGTTGTATTGTTAGCATTTGCATTTGCATTATTGTTATTACTATCCGAAACAATAGTTGGATTATTTGTACTTACGGCATTTGTAGTGTTAGACGTTGCAGCTTCTATAGTCGGATTGTTCTTAACTTCATTCTCATTAACTTCAAGCTTAGCTTTTTTCTCTATCAGCTCTAAATACTTCAGATAACTCAGATCATCCGGTGGTGTATCAAAGTAATTCAGGATCTTTAACACTTTATTATCGTAAGAAATAGATTGTTTGAAAGGAGAAAGTGAAGTTGCAACAGGCAGAACAACTTTATCAGATTGGGTTGGAATGTTCGGTGTTTCAACTGTAAAGATAAATTTCCCGCCGTTCGGTAACTCCATGTAATAATCACCATTATCTTTCGCGTAATAAGTACCTACGATCTGGCCGTTATCCATATTCTTAACTGTTATTTTAGAATCTAAACGTTGCGCTGCATTTTCTTTTACAACAGTTCCTTTCAAAACAGCAATGGCCATCGGCTTACGTTCTGTATTTACTTTTAATACATCAATTTTCCCGGGAGGACTTTGACGGCCGGTTGAGAAGTAAGCGATCTTTCCTGCTTCATCAGTAACGAATAAATAATCATCATCAGGCGAGTTGATAGGGAATTCCATGTTAACCGGTTGCGACCATGTATTTGTTTCCTGATCGTATTCAGATTTAAAAATATCATACCCCCCCATGCTGTTAAAGCCTTTTGAGCTGAAGTAAAGTGTTTTGCCGTCCGGGTGAAGAAAAGGATAATCTTCATCGTACTCCGTATTCACGCCCGTGATCTTTTGTGGTTTACTGAAATTACCATCCGATAAACGGTTCCTGTAGTATATATCCCGGCCGTTATCTCCGTTATCCCCATAACTCGAATAATATATCCTGTCTCCAACCTGCGGGAGATACATTACCGATTTGTCTTTCTTACGTTTGTCGTAACCACTTTTGAATTCTTCCGGCTTCACTAATAGTTTTCCTCCAATGCTGGAAAGGTCATAACTCCTGAAATAATCAGCTTCATTCAATTGTTTTTTGTTGATCACCACCAATTCCGACATGGTAGCTAACAAACGTTTACCGTTCTGACAGGCTTTGATCTCTTTATCTACCTGCAGTCGTTTTTGCTGTGAAGAAGAACCGATCTTTTTATAATCTTCGTAATACTTCAGGGCCTCATCGAACTGGTAATTGATGTGATAAGCTTTTCCGAGATAGAAGGTCGCGTCCTTTGGAGCATCTTTTGGATGGTTAGCGGCTATCTTCAGGTAAGAAAAACATTTCTTTTTGTTGGGTTCAGAGTATAACATACAAACCCCCAGATGGTAATTGAGATCGGGATCAGTTCCGTGATTAGATACTAATTGGGCATATAAGGGATAAGCTTTTGTGAACTCATCCTCTTCAAACAAGCGTTCAGCTTCTTTTCTCAGTTCCTCTTCGTTCTTGAATTGCTGAGCATTTAAATTATTGAAAAACAATAAGTTAAATATAAATAAGAGCACGGTAAATTTAACGGGCCAAACGCGCATACCGCTTATACGGAAGGATAATAGAATATGATACAAAAATTTAAACAAATTTACGCTTTGCCATTTATATTAAGATGCTAGTTACCTATTTTTTTCACACCCAAAACCAATGAAATAAATAGTTTTTACCCAGTATTTGTTAATTTAAAGCGGGGAGTTTTCCTGTAGAAATTTCATTGCAAAATTCCATTCCGATTTTAAGTTTTTTTAGTAATTCATAATGGCACCGGCCAGTCATTTTCTTTCAAAGTCCTTATCAAATGCCTATTTTTGCATTGCGTTTGAAAAACACATTAAAATATACTCTTGTTGTTCTTGCTCTTTCATTCCTGGCAACCTCGTGTGACAGGTTCAACAAACTAATGAAAAGCTCTGATTATGACCTGAAACTAAAACGCGCGGGAGAGTATTATGCAAAGGGAAATTACATAAAAGCAGAGCAGCTTTATGCAGAGATCATCCCTTATTTCAAGAGCACAGAAAAGGCTGAAGAGATCTATTATTACTTTGCTTATTGCAATTATTACATGAATGATTTTTCATTGGCTCAATACCATTTTAAAAATTATTCAAGACAATTCCCGACAAGTAAGCACACAGAAGAGTGTCTTTTCATGAATGCTTATTGTTATTATCTTACCTCTCCTTATTACACCTTAGATCAAACCGACACTAAAAATGCAATTAAAGAATTCCAGTCATTTGTGGATGAATATCCTGAAAGCCAACGTATCGATTCTTGTAACAAGCTCGTTGATATTCTAAGATTCAAGTTGGAACGTAAGGATTACGACCAGATCAAGCAATACTTTAATCTGGCGGACTATTTTAATGATTATAAGGCAGTTATAGTGGCTTCTACCAATTTCTTTAAGGAATTTCCAGATTCAAGATATGTTCAGGAAGTACATTATCTGAAGATCAATTCGTACTATTTAATGGCTATGAAAAGCTATCCTGAGAAAAAGGTGGAAAGATTGGACGGGGCTATAGAAAGTTACTTAAAATTCGTAGATTTGTACCCCAAAAGTGAATTTTTGGTCAGGGCTGAATCAGTTTATTCCAGCGCTGTGAAAGAGAAACAAAATATACTAAAAAAATAAAAAAATGGATTTTAAAAAAACGAACGCCGAACTAAGTACTGTAACCCGTGATATCAGAAGGTTTGACAGCCAAACCGGAAATATCTACGAGGCGGTTTCTATCATGAGCAAACGTGCTAACCAGATCAGCACTGAAATGAAAGAAGAGTTATCGGCTAAGTTACAGGAGTTCTCCAGCCACTCTGATAATTTAGAAGAGATATTCGAGAACCGTGAGCAAATTGAAATTTCTAAGTTCTACGAAAAATTACCTAAACCATCTTTAATTGCAGTTCAGGAATTTTTAGAAGAGAAGGTTTACTACCGTAACCCGACCAAAACTACTGAATAATAAAAAAACGCATTATATGAAAAGGCAGTTGGCATCCGCACACTGCCTTTTGTATTTTTAGCAAGGTGTTACGCAATAAAAAAATACTACTCGGGATCACAGGAGGCATTGCAGCTTATAAATGCGCGCAATTGGTGCGTTTGTTCATAAAAGCAGGTGCTGAAGTGAAAGTGGTAATGACACCTTCCGCAACTCAATTTGTAACACCTGAAACTCTTTCTGTATTAAGTAAAAATCCGGTTGTAAGCGACTTCTTTGAAAAGCCAACACACGAGTGGAATAACCACGTACATTTAGCCGAATGGGCCGATCTTTTTGTGATCGCTCCTGCAACAGCAAATACTTTGGCAAAATTCACCTCCGGCGTTTGCGATAATATGGTGATGGCTTGTTATCTATCGGCAAGATCAAAGGTGTTCATTGCTCCGGCAATGGATCTTGATATGTACAAACATCCAACCACAAAAGAAAATTTAAAAAAACTGGAAGGTTTCGGGAACATCATTATTCCTGCTGAAACAGGAGAATTAGCCAGTGGTTTAACAGGTGAAGGACGGATGGCGGAACCTGAGAACATTGTTTCTTTCATTGAAAAATATCTCTCATCAGGTTTACCTTTTTCCGGAAAAAAAGTTTTAGTGAATGCCGGCCCCACTTACGAAGCAATTGACCCGGTTCGTTTTATTGGTAACAGAAGCTCCGGTAAAACAGGAGTGCTTTTAGCGGATGAATTTTGTGACCAGGGTGCAGAAGTTACTTTGATATTGGGACCTTCATCACATAAACCAAAGAACGCTTCAGTAAAAGTCATAAATATCGAAACAGCCGAAGAAATGTTCAATAATTGTGTTGAAGTGTTTAAGTCGGTTGATATTGCTGTACTTTCTGCTGCTGTTGCGGATTATAAACCGAAAGAGGCGAGTGGAAGCAAGATCAAAAAATCAAACACTGAGATCAACCTGGAGCTGACCAAAACAAAAGATATTCTTGGAGAATTAGGAAAGCAAAAAAGCAAGCAAGTGTTAATTGGTTTCGCCCTGGAAACGGAGAATGCGATCGAATACGCTAAAGAAAAGATAAAAAAGAAAAATCTCGATCTGATAGTGGTTAATACCACTTCCGAAAGTAATCCGGCGTTTGGAAGCGATTTTAATACGGTGAGCATTATTGATAAACACAATAAATTAGTTAATTTTGAGTTTAAATCTAAAGCGGATATCGCTAAAGATATTATAGAAGCCATTAAAGTATTTATGGCTAAAAAATAAAATGATCAAACGTCTTTTCATAATTCTGTTCTTCGCTTCTCTGGGTAAATTTTCTTTCTGTCAGGAATTCAATTGCCAGGTCACTATTAACAGCAATCAGATCCAGGGTACTGACAAAAAACAGATCTTCGATCAGATGCAAAAAGCCATCCTTGAATTTGTTAATAACCGGCGTTGGACCAGTGATGTGTATACAGCGCAGGAACGTTTGGAATGTTCTTTCCTGATCAATGTTACCCAAGCAGTAGGAACTGATGAATATTTAGGAACACTTCAGATCCAAAGCCGCCGCCCGGTTTTTAAAAGTTCATTCAATGCCCCATTATTCAATTATATTGATGAGAATTTCCAGTTCAAATTCCAGCAGTTCTCTCAATTAGAATTTAACGATAATACCTTCCAGAACAATTTAACTTCTGTGATCGCTTTTTATTGTTATGTGATGTTAGCTCTTGATTACGACAGTTTTTCTCCTTTAGGTGGAACGCCATATTGGCAAAAGGCTCAGGCAGTTGTTCAAAATGCACAGACCGCTTCAGAGAAAGGCTGGAAGTCGAATGAAGGGAATAAGAACAGGTATTGGCTGATCGAAAATCAAATGCAGCCTGTGTTCCAGGGCATACGTGATTGCCTTTATAAATATCACCGCGAAGGTTTGGATATCATGAGTGAAAAACCAAGCGAAGGGAGGGCGAAGATCTTAGAAGCGCTTCAGTTATTACTTCCGGTGTATAATAATCGTCCCGCATCTTTCAACATGCAAATTTTCTTTAACGCAAAACAAACGGAGATCGTAAACGTATTTTCCCAGGGGACCGCCGAAGAGAAAACCAAAGCTGTTGATCTTTTAATGAAGGTTGACCCTGCTAATACCACCAAATACCTCAAAATTCAGGGGAATTAGTCATTCATGGCTTTTCACAGCCAACTGTGCATAAAACAAAAGCTATTTTCGTAAAACAGGCCTGCTATTTTTAATATTTGTAGTATGCGTAATTCCCTACTAATATTTGCTGCGTGCGGGCTTTTGGCTTTTTCATGCGGCGGCGGCCATAACAGTGATAGTTCAAAAACTGTTTTTAATACCAACGAGATGAATGGGATCACTTCCCTTGATCCGGCAGCCTCGAGCAGTTTTGAGAATATTGAGGCGGTTAATCAATTATTCAACGGACTTGTTCAAACTGATGACGACCTGAATGTAATTCCTTGTATCGCGCATACTTTTAAAATAAGTGAAGATGGATTGAAGTACACTTTCCTTTTACGTAATGATGTTTATTTCCACGATAACGAAGCATTTGAGAATGGAAAAGGACGTAAGGTAATTGCTAAAGATTTTGAAATGTCGTTCAACCGTTTGTATGATAGCCGTGTGAGCAGCGCGATGAGTTTGTTAACTTATGTGGATCGCTCGGAAAAAACAGGTTACAAAGGATTTGTTGCAGTGAATGATTCAGTGTTTGAGATCCATTTAAAAGAGCCTTTCAGTGCGTTCCTGAATATTTTAACTATGAAATATTTTTCGGTGGTGCCTTATGAAGCGATCGATAAATACCAGCAGGATTTCAGAAGGAACCCGGTTGGAACGGGTCCATTCAAGTTCAAGATGTGGGAAGAGGGAGCGAAGCTGATCATGATCAAGAATGAGAATTATTTCGAGAAAGACGAAAAAGGTGTTCGCTTACCATATTTAGATGCGGTTTCAATTTCATTCGCGAAAGATAAAGAAACTGCATTCATGGAATTATTGAGCGGTAAATTTGATATGCTTAGTGGGGTAGATGCATTCAACATCAATGAAGTGTTGGATAAGAACGGAAACCTGAACAGCGCTTACTCTAAAAAATTTTATCTCCAAACAAAAAGCTTTTTGAAAACAGATTATATCGGTATTTTAATTGATGAAAATATTGAATCAGTTAAAATTTCACCACTCCGATTAAAAGCTGTGAGAAAAGCCATTAATTATGCATTCGACCGTGAAAAAATGATCAAGTTCCATATGAATAATACCGGGGAAGCGGCAACCGCAGGATTTATCCCTCCCGGTTTAAGGTCATATGATCCGAATAAAGTAAAAGGTTATAAATACGATCCGGATAAAGTAAGACAATTATTAATGGAAGCCGGTTTCCCGGATGGAAAGGGATTACCTGAGATCACATTACATACAGTAGATAATTATAAAGAGCAGGTTGAATTCATCCAGTCACAATTAGGTGAAAATAACATTAAATTAAAGATCAGTATTGATAAACCGGCAGTATTACGCCAGGCCGTTGCAGCGTGTGAATACAATATGTTCCGAAAATCTTGGGTTGGTGATTATGCTGATGAAGAGAATTTCATGAGCCTATTTTACAGCAAGAATTTCTCGCCGGCCGGGTTCAATTTCACGCACTACAAGAACACTGATTTCGATGTATTATTCGAAAAAGCATTAAAAGAAAATAATGATAGCGTTAAAGTCGACCTTTACCAGCAAATGGACAGAATGTTAATAGATGATGCTCCCGTTATCCCTCTATACTACGCTAAAGTGATCCGTTTAGTTAGCCATAACATCAAGGGTTTCAATACTAATCCTATGAATCTTTTGAACCTAAAAACAGTTAAAAAGGAAGTGCCTCTCGATTAAAATTTGCTTATATTGCATTAGCTATTTATGAGCGAAGTAATAAGCATACCAAAAGAAGTAGTAGAAAAAGAATTCTACCGGTCTACAGAAAAATTCCATGTCATAGCCTGTTGGGTTGGTGTGGTTTTAAATTTAGTGTGGTTTATTGGCGATTATTTTGTTTTGCCTGATCACTGGATTCCCTTCTTAATGTTCAGGGCTTGCGTTTCAGGAATCACAGTTTTGTTATTGATCACAAAAAGACTTACAAGTTTTAGTATTTACACTATCTGTTTTGTCCTGGTTCTTGGTATAGCGGTTCAAAACGCCTATATGTGGAGTGTTATGGACTTGGCGCATTTGCAAAAGCATACTTTCGCATACATGGCATTATTCATTGGAGTAGGGATGCTTATCCTTTGGGATATCTGGTACTCGATAATAATAGTTGTAGCTACTGTCATCAGCAATATTATTTTTTATAAGATCAATAGTCCGCTTACTGTCGATGAATTTTTAATTAATGGCGGCTTGCTTATTCTGACTGTAGCCATCTTTTGCATCTTCCTTATCCGTACAAGATATAATTTAACTGTTAGTGAGATCCGCAGCCGTTTAGAATTAGAACAATCAAAACATATTATCGAAGAAGAGCGGAATATCATTCAAAGAAAGAACCGCGAGATCACCGATAGTTTGAATTATGCTTCACGGATCCAAAAAGCTGTTATTCCGGCTGAAAGTGAATTCACCAAAGCGTTTAAAGAAAGTTTTGTATTGTTCAAACCGCGTGATATTGTTAGCGGTGATTTTTATTGGATAACAGAGATCGATAATAAAGTGTATTACGCAACAGCGGATTGTACAGGCCATGGCGTGCCCGGGGGCTTTGTTACCATGTTAGGCTTATCTTTTTTAGAAGAGATATTTTTGATCTTAAAGATCACAAGACCCGATGAAGCTTTGAATGTTCTGCGTGATAAAATAATTAATTCCTCGAAAACAAGTGTTGAGAACAGTCAGGATGGAATGGATATTACTTTGTGTTGTATCGATAAAAAAACAAATAAGCTGACCTATGCAGCTGCAAACAATTCATTCTTTGTATTGCGAAACAATGAATTGATCGAATTAAAAGCAGATAAACAACCTTGTGGACTGTTCTTTAAAGCAAAACCATTTACCTACAATGAATTTCAATTGAACAAAGGTGATTGCGTTTATACATTTACTGATGGATACGCTGATCAGTTTGGCGGACCAAACGGAAAGAAATTCTTATATAAACAATTTGAAGACGTACTTTTGAAGAATCACACTAAAGATTTTACCATTCAGAAACAACTTCTCGAATCTGAGATCGATAAATGGAGAGGTAAAGAGGAGCAGGTAGATGATATATTGGTAATTGGAGTGAAGATCAGTTAGTAATTGTGAACTTTATCTCTTTATCCGGATTGCTGACCTTTGAACTTTGTTTATTTCCGCCAACTTCAAAGCTTACTAAATTTATTTGTTCCTTTAAAAAATCATAAAGTAAACTTGTGGTGATATTCAGTTGTTTTGGTTTCTCGCACTTCTCAATTTCCATATAAGTCCATACAACATCATCTTCCTTTTCGAAGCCGATACACTTTAAAGTTCTTGGTTTTCCGTTGAGGTTAATATTTAAACGTTTGGTAATGTAATCGAAAATTATCTTCTCCGTTTCTTTTTTGTTTTTAGGGTTGATCAGGTCAACACTTGTTTTTGTCGTCCGTTTTAAAGCATCTTCAAGATCGTTTGTAAACATTTTACAGGCGATCTCCATCGACTTATTCTTGTCATTGTATTTAATATCAGTAATACTCAAATAAAAAGGATGAGGTTTTCCGGCGTACAGAAAAAAACAAACCAGGATTATGTTTTTCAGGAATAACATTAAACCGTAAATTTACGAAATAGTCATGCTCCTGAAACAAAATCATAAATAAAGATGAAATGACTATTCCAAATGGCCTCTAAAAACAAATTATCTGCATTTGAAAATGAATGACGCGCAAATATGGTTTAGTACAGGTATAGAACATATACTTGATCTTAACGGCTACGATCATATGTTATTTATCGGCTTATTAGTTTTCGCGTATCCGGTTACAGAGTGGAAAAAGCTATTACTGCTTATTACTGCATTCACTGTTGGTCATTCTTTGACACTGGCTTTAAGTGTTACCGATGTTGTTAAAGTCCCTCAGAAATACACCGAATTACTCATTATTCTCACCATTATTTTCACAGCAATTTACCTGTTATTTACCTCTAAAAACCCCGCAAAAGGGGGGAGCGTAATTTACCTTATAATTTGTTGCTTTGGATTAGTACACGGCTTGGGTTTTTCCTATCTCCTGAAAGCCATGTTAGGCAATAGCGACGGTATTTTAATTCCTTTGTTAATGTTTAATGTTGGTTTGGAGGTCGGACAAATTGTAGTGGTAATCTTAATGGTAGTTGTATTGCTCCTAATAGGTAAATGCGCGAAGTCCATCGAAAGGCCCCTGAAACTAAGTTGTATTAGTATTATTTTAGGCGTTTCTCTTTTTTTATGTTACTCACGAATATTAAATATCATACACGAATGAAAAATGTAGTCCTGGTTTTAGTAATGATCTTGTCGCTTACTTTAAATGCGCAGAACATTCAGAACAACCCAACATCAAATCATGGTAATAAATTCGAACAATTAGGAACGATATTACAAAGCCCGAATGAATACCGTATAGCTTCAGGTGCTCCCGGTTCAAAATACTGGCAGCAAAAAGCAGATTATGATATTGATGTGACCCTGGATGAAAAGAATCTTACGTGTATTGGCAGCGAAACAATAACGTATTCAAATAATTCTCCTGATAAATTAGATTATTTATGGTTACAGTTAGATGAGAACCAACACGACGCAAACAACCCTGCCAATTACTGGGATGAGAACAGGTTGGATGCCCCGGTTACACAAGGTGAATTAAAAGGATTGCTGACCAAAGAAGTATTAACGCAATTAGATATGGGCGATAAAATTCTGGAAGTTAGTGATGAAACGGGAAAGCCTTTAAAATACACCATCAATACAACGATGATGCGTATCGATCTGCCTAAAACTTTAAATCCGGGAGGCAAAGTAAAATTCAGGGTGAAATGGAAGTATAAATTAAGCAACCGTATGGAGACCGGTGGGCGTGGCGGTTACGAATATTTTCCTGAGGATGGTAATCATTTATTTACCATGACACAATGGTACCCGCGTATGTGTGTGTATAGCGATTTTCAAGGTTGGCAGCATAAACAATTTACCGGCCGTGGTGAATTCGCTTTAGCATTCGGGAATTTTAAAGTGAAAATGACAGTTCCTTCTGATCACGTGGTTTGTTCAACAGGGGAAATTCAAAATGCAGCACAGGTTTTATCTGCAGCGCAATTAGCGCGATGGAATAAAGCTCAAACTGCAAAAGAAGTAACTGAAGTTGTAACTCTTGAAGAGGCTACAGCAGCTGAAAAAAATAAAGCGACCACAACTAAAACCTGGATCTTTAAAGCAGACAGTGTCCGTGATTTTGCCTGGGGAACATCGCGTAAATTTGTTTGGGATGCAATGCCGGCTTTTGTAGGAAAGCATAAAACGATGTGTATGAGTTTTTATGGTAAGGAAGCTTATCCTTTGTACAGAAAGTATTCTACAAAAACTGTAGCGCACACAATTAAAACATATTCTAAATTCACTATTGATTATCCTTATCCTGTAGCTCAAAGTATCGAAGCGGCAAACGGCATGGAGTATCCGATGATCTGTTTTAATTTCGGACGTGCTGAAAAAGACGGAACGTATACAGAAGGAAGTAAAAACGGAATGTTACTAGTGATCATTCACGAAGTAGGGCATAACTTTTTTCCTATGATCATCAATAGCGATGAACGTCAATGGAGTTGGTTAGATGAAGGTTTAAATACATTCGTTCAATTTTTAACCGAGCAGGAATTCGATAATAATTTCCCTTCGCAACGCGGACCGGCGCACAAGATGATTGATTATATGCGTTTACCAAAAGATCAGTTAGAACCGATCATGACCAATAGCGAGAACATCATTCATTTTGGTCCGAATGCTTATGGAAAACCGGCAACTGCTTTAAATATTTTGCGTGAAACGGTCATGGGGCGTGAATTGTTTGATTTTGCTTTCAAAACATATTGTACGCGTTGGGCTTTCAAACATCCTCAACCCGCTGATTTTTTCAGGAGCATGGAAGACGCATCCGGTGTTGACCTGGACTGGTTCTGGAGATCATGGTTCTATGATATCACTCCGGTTGATATTGCCTTAGATTCGGTGAAAGCTTATAGTTTAGAAAATGGTAAGAAATTACCTCTTAAAATGGATACGATCATTAATCGTCCGGCTCCAAAACCTTTCGAACATTTAACCAAGATCCGTAATAAAGAATCAGGAATGAAATTTTTGGTAGATGTGGATACAACTTTACGTGATTTTTATTATTACTATGTTCCGGAAAAAGAAGTTACTAAGGAAGTAAAGAACCGTTACGAGAATTTTGAATTCATGACCGACAGCGCGTTTGAAAAAGTAAAAGAAAAATATGTTTACGAATTGCATTTTACTAATAAGGGCGGAACAGTTATGCCGGTGATCATTCAATGGAACTACAGTGACGGAAGTTCTGAGATTGACAGGCTTCATGCTTATGTGTGGCGGAAGAATGAAAAAGATTTTTATAAGACCTTCATGAAGAACAAAAAAGTTGTTTCTATTCAGTTAGATCCTTACAGGGAAACCTGTGATATCAATGAAAAGAACAATATTTGGAATATTATACCTGAACCTTCGAAGTTCGAAGTGTTCAAAACCAGGAACGCGGTCAGAGGACAAAGTACAGGCGAAAATCCTATGCAGAAAGCGAAGAAGAAATAGTTCTTCGGTATAATAACATTTTAAAGCCTTTCCATTTCTTATGGAAAGGCTTTTTATATGATTCAAAAAATGCCACGAATCTTAGTAATAGAAGAAAAAAGAGTAGATTTGGTAATACCCATAGGATGGTAAACATCAGCCAATATGGGAGTTAGCAGTAATGCTGGCAGACGAAATTTCCTCGGATAAATTTCATTCAAATAGTTTTCTTCCTTTTAGACAAATGTCATAGTTGACAAATGCTTTTCTATTATCGCTATATCCTTCATGTTGAATTGCTACAAATGGATTACAGACAATAAATTTTCCTTTATTTGCGAGTGACCTATCAATATCTCTTTCTTCATTAACTGACAAAAACGTGTCATAAAATTTTTCATGGATTTTATATAACATTGTTCCAGCAAAGTCAGACACAGAATTATCCTCTTTAATCTTTCCATAATAAACTCCTCCTAAATACAAATCATATTGAGTTGGTTCATTTTTCAAAAAATAATTAAACGCTCCTTTCGCAGTAAATTTGATATCATCTTCTGCTATCATCACCGACTTCAAATTTTCTCTTTTTGCCCAAGCTACAATTTGCTTATGAGCCTTAGATATTCCTTTTGCAGTATTGCTTTGATCGACTATTCCTTCCCAAAGTTTATAGGCGTTAATTTCCTGTATAGTAAGCTGATTCTTAAGTAATTCTAATCGATCTTGTCTTTGACTTAAATGGATGATATTCAGCGTATTAGTACAAATATACGAATTTTTATCCATTTTATTCCTCGTTTCGCGATTTGCGAAATGAGAAAATATCCTTACATTTGTAATATGAGAAAGCACAATGGCATGAGGCCACAAGATATCGCTATACTGGTTAAAATTATTTCGTTTAGGGATGAGGCTTGGCAATTATCGACGCTCTCCTCTTCATTATTTATTAGTATCTCCGAAGTTTCTGAATCGCTTAACAGAAGCAGACTTGCAAAACTAATCGACTATGAAAAAAAGAAAATCAATCGGCAGAACTTAATGGAGTTTTTAGAACATGGAATTAAATATGTTTTTCCTCAACAACCAGGCTCAATGGTCAGAGGAATACCTACTGCACATTCACATCCATTTCTTAAAAAGTATTTTATAAGCGAAATGAATTTTGTATGGCCCGATCCTAAAGGAGAAATAATGGGACTATTAATTGAACCTTTATATCCTAAACAAATTCACGCTGCTAAAAGCGACGATGACTTTTATAAGTTAATGTCTTTAATAGATGTTATAAGAGTAGGGAAAATAAGAGAAACTAAATTCGCAATAACAGAACTTAAAAAACAAATTGCGGGATGAACCACCATAAAAACACAGTAAGAATTAAAGCTGTACATAATAATCTTGCCGACCTCAAAGACAAAGTTGTGTATGTCGGCGGAGCCACTATTTCTTTATACTCCGACAGAGACACATTAGAAGTAAGGCCAACGGACGACATAGATGTAATAGTTGAAATTTTAAGTTACAATGAGCGCTCGAAGTTAGAGCAGAAACTAAGATCAATAGGTTTTCAAAACGACATGGAATCAAGTGTTGTTTGTAGATACAAAATTCAAGGTATCATCGTTGACATTATGCCAACCGCTGATGAATCAATCGGTTTTAAAAACATTTGGTATCCTGAAGGATTTAAAAACGCGATAGACTACAAAATTGACAATAGAACCAAAGTGAAAATACTAAGCGCACCCTATTTTATCGCAACTAAATTGGAAGCGTTTAAAGGACGAGGCCGTGGTGATGGAAGAACTAGTCACGACTTTGAAGATATAGTTTATATTTTAGAAAACAGACAAACAATATGGGACGAGCTTCGTAACACATCCGGAGAACTTAAAAAATACTTCATCGATGAGCTCAAAAAATTAAAAGAAAATCCAAGCTTATTTGAATGGATTGACTGCCATGTCGATTATGGGTCACCTCCTGCTAGTTATTTCATCATGCAGGAAATCGAACAATTTATAAATGATTACTCAGCTTAACTGTGTTGCCAGCACATACTGCTAACAGCACCTACTTGAAATTTTTGCGGGTTAATGCTCAAATATGTAAGTGGACATTAGCAAAAACTACAAGTAGCTTCAAATCGTTAGTCGTAATTGTTGAGATCCGGTATGCGCAGCCTGAAATTTCAACCGACTTGTTTTATTTTAATACAAAATCCTGATAAATCTTACATATGAAGCTAATTACTAAAATGGTTTTATTTAAATTGTATTAAAGTTCATAATTTTACTGCCCCATACGCTAGAACTCATGACTGGAAAGCTAATTTTTTGCCTAACATTAATAATATTAAATGTAACCAGTGTAAAAGCCCAACAACTTCAAATAGTAATAGATTCTTTACAACGAAAGCTTGAGTCGTGTAAAACAGATACCTCCAAAATTAAAATTCTCGATGCATTATCGTTTAGCCTTTCTAAAATTGATCCGAACAAGGGCTTGACTTTTGCAATTCGTTTAAAGGAACTTGCAACCACCATTAACAATAGACACGGTTTAGCAGCGGCTTATTCTAACTTAGGCTTAAACTATACTGCAAAATGCGAATATAAACAAGCAATACCTTGTTATTTAAATTCTATAAAAGTGTTTAAAAACTTAGGAAATAAGAAAGGTGAAGGTACTGTCCTTTCAAACTTAAGCCTTTTGTTTTTAAATCAAAGTGAATATGTTAAATCATTAGAATATGCTTTTAATGCTCTTGCAATTCTTGAAAGCATTAATGACCACAGTACCATAGCCCTTGTGCAGGAAAACATTGGCACTGTTTACCTGGAGCAAAAACAATTTCAAAAAGCACTTTATTTCTATTCTCTTGCATATAAGAATTACCAAAAAAATTCAGATTTGGCTAAAATGGCCAGGGTTATTGGGAATAAAGGTATTATTTTGAACGAAAAGGGTGAATATACAGGCGCCTTAAAATGCCACTTCTTGGCGCTAAAAAATAACCAGATAAAAGGACTTAAAAGATCTGAGCAAATAAATCTTGCAAATATAGCCATTACCTATGATCACCTCAAATGTTATGATAAAGCTATTGATTATCATTTAAAGGCACTGAAAATTAGTAAGCAACTCAAAGATAAAAAAAGTATCAGTATTAATTCAGGAAACACAGGCGAGGTATATTTGAAAATTGCTTCTCAAACTAAAAACTTACAATCAAGAAATGTAAATTTGAAGAAAGGGATTACATTTCTAAAAAACGCGATAAATATCTGTAGGGAGATTAATTTTAAAGGCCCACTGATTGAATTTAATAAGTACTTATCTGATGCGTACGCCATGGTAGGCATGTATAAACCGGCATTAAATGAATATAAAGAGTTTACCAGGATTAAAGACTCCGCTTATGCTAAAGAAACGGCGATGGAAATCGCTTCGCTTGAAACAAAAAGAGAGTTGGAATTAAAAAATAAAGAAATTACTTTAAATAAACAGCAAAAAGAGATCTTATTGCTGGAAGCTAAAAACAAAAAAAATGAGAAAATCATTTATTTAATAGGTATAGGCTTTCTCTCGACATTGGTATTTATTATGTTTACTTTTATTCGCCAGCGCTTGCAAGCGCACCGTAAAGTACTACGTGATATTGCTTACACTCAAAGCCATGTGGTGAGAGCACCTCTTGCAAGGATTTTGGGGTTAATTAATGTTATCGATTATGCGAATCCCTCTGATAAAGACAATGAAATAATTCTTAAATATATTAGAGACTCTGCTATTGAGCTTGATGTAGTGATAAATAATATTGTTAATAAATCATCTCTGCAACCAACCGAAAAAGAACAAAACTTTAATTTCTCAAATATATTCGCAAGCAATTCGCAATGCTAAAAGGGTTAATATTCAGGTGGAGTTGAATAATAGATCCTGCGTTTCCCTTTAGTGAAGTAAGCATGTTATGAAACGCAACATATAAGAAAGTTTTATCTGTTCTTTACTCCTATTACCGAAACATTATCGGTTTGCTCATTACCTTGTTTCCAATCTATGAATGTTTGGCTTAAAATCTCTTTTTGTGTATCTGGTTAAAGGCCGGCTATAGTCTTCAAGAGTTTCCTAAAACGCATTCCTCTAAATTCCTTACCCATGAAAGATTGTATATTACTGAAACTGTTAACTCTGCACCACATTCTTCCTGTGTCTCAACATAGTTTTAATAGCGAGTTGTACGCGGGATGTATCGGTTTTAGAAGATAAACCACTTACAAACTGGAAGAATTTTCCGGGATGTCTTAAAAAGGAAACAGAGTAGAACATCGCAAAACCAAATAGAACATAAAAACTCAATTCGAATGAACTGAATTTCTTATTAGCTTTTCTCCAATCTTCCATTTTTAATGAGTGCCCGAAAAGCGGGATCATGTAAAAACTATCACCGATATTTTTAGCCCAGTCTTTTTCAAATTCTTTTTGCAATTGTTCTGTTCCGGGTAAAGGCATATAATGGTTCATCCCAACATCCTGAACACCCATCCATGCCATTTTAGCTACCATTTTAATTGTTTTCCAAATATCCTTTCGTGTTTCTTTCGGAAAACCGACAATAAAAAATACCTGCACTTTTAATTTATGTTTAATGGCTGAGCGTACACTTGAATAGAGATTGGCCGCATTTACTTTTTTCTTAATGTCCTTACGGATAATATCACTTCCTGATTCGGGAGCATAACCCATTTCTTTCATCCCTGATCTGAATAACAGGTCAGCCACTTCATCATCGATAACTTCAGAGCGCGTACCTGAAGGTAATTGCCAGCTTATTTTAAGATCCCGTTTTATTATTTCTTCGCAAAAAGCAACTATCCATTTTTTTTGAATGATCGCCGTAAGATCCTGGAAAGGAAAATTGGTTACACCATATGTTTTTACATTATACTCCAATTCATCAACCACCAATTCCGGTTTGCGTGTAATGTATTTCGTAGTCCACATATTGGGCGATGTACAAAATGTACATGAATAAGGGCAACCTCTTGTCGCCAACATAGGCATTATAGCTTGAGCATCTTCTATCCGAAAACCACTTTCAAACTGATTTTCTTTATAAACATCAATATTAAATAAATGCCAGGCTGGTAGAGGAATGTCATCGATGGCTAATATACGGTCGCGTTTAGTTGTTTTTATTACCTGGCCGTTCTTCCTGAACATGATGCCGTTAATATTTTCGAGTTCAGGTGAGGCGGATGAAAATGCTTTAGCCAATTCTATAATAGTTTCTTCTCCTTCACCGGTGGCCAGAACGTCTATAGGCGTTTCTTCAAAACAAATTTCCGGCATAGCAGTTGCAAATTCACCGCCAATTACCAATGGAGTAGCAGGGTATTTTTGTTTTATTTTTCTGAGTAATTCACGTACATGCGGCCAATTATGTGAGAACATGATACTAACGCCGATCATTCCAGCTGCAGGATCTATGGTATCTATGATCCCGTTTTGACCAAGCCCCAGTAACCTTACTTTTTTATTAAAGAACAATTCGTAATTATCAGGCGCTAGTCCAACCGAATCAATGACCTGTACTTCAAAATCTGATCTAAGTATTGAAGCTGCGAGGTACGCCACCCCTAAAGGAAGTATGGGTTTATTACAGGAAGCGGAGTTTAAGGCAATGGCTTCCTGTGGCCGGATCAAACAAACTTTCATTATCAGAAGGAAAATATAAGCAAGTTAATGATTTTTAGCAAAAATGACCTTTCTTTTACTAATTATATAATGATGTAACTAATTGGAATAATAGTGTAAAGTATAAAGAACCCTTGTGTCATAGTTTTAAGTTGTGAAAACTAAACACGTTCTGATCATCTTTCTTGTTTTACTTATTTTAAGCGGAACTATACTTGTCATTTTCAAAGACAGGCTCATTGAACATTATAAACCTGATATCGAACAATTAGGAACTATCTCAGTTATTATGAAAAATGATACATCCTATGTAAGATCAGCACTTATTGTCACTAATAAATTGTTTTTTAAAATAGATGTTGATTCAATAAAATATAAGGTAGAGTGGTTCGGTAAAACCTATATAAAAGATGAAGCGTTTTTAGGACTGGAACTGCCTGCAAATGGAAGCGATACAATTCCATTTTCCTTAAAGATACCCTATGTTGCAATAATGCATGATTTCAGGAAACGGGGAGAAAAAGAAGATAGCGTTGAGTATTCAGTTAATATGTCGTTAAAATATGCTACCCGGTTCTGGAGTGCAGAAAAACCCATTAACAAAACAGATAGGATCCGGATGCCTCGTCCCCCTGAATTTAAATTAGAAGATATCAATTGGAGCAAGTTAGGTTTACGGTCATTGCTGGCTGAAGCTTCGCTGAAAATAATCAACGAAAACCCTGTTGGTTTTCTTATCAAAGATCTTTCTTACAATATGAAAATAGCAGGCCGGGGTAATATGAAAGGAAATTACGGGAAGCCAATAACTATTGAACCGAATTCAGTGGAAATCATTAAAGTACCAATAGAGATCCAGACTCAGAATCTGGGGAAGACCTTGGTCGATATCTTAAAAGATAAAGACCGGTATAATTATGTATTGGATATGAACCTGGATCTAAAATCAACCGAAACAGAGGATAAAACCTTTAATATCGACCTAAAAAAAGCAGGGATTTTAGAGTTAAGAAAGTAATAACTGGCTATTCCGGATTGAATTTATATTCATTATATTTGATAGGCATCAAAAGCCCGTTTATAATGAATAAAGTTATACCCTCATTAATTTTAGCATTCGTATTTTGTTTCGCTAAAGCACAAGGCCCTTACCCAAGTTCAAATATCAATTTGATCGGATTCATAAATCCAGAAACTGTATCAACGTCAGGTGGCGTTAAGTATTCAGGTTGTTGGGGATATAATCAAACTGCAAAGAATAAGGAGTACGCAATAGTTGGTTCAAGCAGGGGAACGTATTTCATCGATATCACGGCACCCGCTACACCTACAGTTTGTGATTATGTTCAGGGAACATCAAGCCCCGGTGTATGGCGTGAAGTGAATGTTTATCAGAATTACGCGTATGTTGTTAGCGATAATTCACCTCCGAATAGTTTCCAGATCATCGACATGCAGTATTTACCGGATTCAGTACACGTGGTTCACAATAGCGGTACAACTTATTTCGAGCGCGGACACCAGGTGTATGTTGACGGAAATAAATTATATGTTGCAGGTATCAGGTTCCAGGGAAGCGGAAATGCTCCAATGAGAGTCTACAGTCTGGCAACACCAAGCGCCCCTGTATTATTGCGTACTCTAAGTCAGGATTACCCTTCGATCACTTATGTTCATGATATGTTCGTCCGCAGGGATACTGTATACGCCCATTGCGGCAACCAGGGATTACATGTATACAGGTTAACAGCAAGTAATACATTTAGCGCAATAGGTTCTCTTACCGGCTATACTGATGCAGGGTATTGCCACAGTGGTTCTATCACTAATGACGGAAAAACATATATTATGTGCGATGAAGTTCCAACCGGATTGCGTATTAAAAGTTTAGATGTAAGTAACCTGAGTAATATTACAATGAACGCTCTGTTCAGACCTAATACTTTTTCACAATTTGTCGGGCACAATCCTTACGTAGTCGGGAATAAGTATGCATTTGTTTCCTGTTACCAGGATGGTCTGTACTTGTATGATATTTCAAGTCCGGCCACCCCGACAATAGCCGGTTTTTTTGATACACATCCACAGGGCGGTGCTAACGTCAGCAATTATGGCTCTACTTCATACGATGGTAACTGGGGCGCATTCCCTTATTTTAAAAGCGGATTGATACTCGCTTGTGATATGCAAAATGGCGTTTTCATTTTAGGAGCAACGGCTTTTGCACCGGCAGCGAATTTTGCTTCACCGGCTTCTATTTGCAGCGGAACAGCTTTTTCATTCACCAATACATCAACTAATACGCCAACTTCTTATAACTGGAACATGCCAGGCGCATCCATAACAACTTCTACTTTACAGAATCCTACAGTTTCATATGCAACAGGCGGCGTTTACAATGCAACTTTAATTGCGGCTAATGCGAGCGGAACAAATTCAATTGTGAAATCAATCACAGTAACTGCCAGCCCGGTTGTTTCGGTTGGAAATTCGACTATATGCCCGGGAAATACATCAACACTAACTGCATCAGGCGCTACAACTTATTCGTGGAATACAGGCGCTACAACAGCGCAAATAGCAGTTACGCCGTCAGTAACTACGGTCTATACTGTTACCGGAACCAATGGTTCTTGTTCCAATACAAAAACAGTTTCAGTTACACTTAGTAATACTTTGGCTGTTAATGCAACGGCAAGTAATAGCGTTATTTGTTCAGGTTCTACAACTACACTCACCGGCGCAGGAGCTACATCTTATTCATGGAGTACAGGAGGCACCACATCACAAATTTCCGTTTCTCCAACTGTAACAACAGTTTATACTGTTACGGGTACAACCGGCTCTTGCTCTAATACAAAAACAGTTTCTGTTGCTGTAAACGCAGCGCCTGTTGTGAATGTAGCTTCAACTTCAACTTTATTATGCAGCGGGCAGTCTGTTACTTTAACAGGCAGCGGAGCGGTGTCTTATACATGGATGCCCGGAAGTATTACCGGAAATCCTATTGCACTATCTCCAACCGTTACAACTTCTTATAGCGCAACCGGAACGGGAACTAACAGCTGTACCAAAACAACTGTAATAACAGTGTCGGTTTCCGCTTGTACAGGTATCACATCTGCGAATGGTACTCCGGCGAATTCTGATATCATTCCAAATCCTAATAATGGTAATTTTATTATCAGAAGCGGGACTACTGAAGCGTTTGATATCAAAGTATTCAATGCACTCGGACAGGAGATCAGATCTGCCAGTGGCAATCTTTCAGAAGTGAATGTCGATGTAAGTGAAGAAGGAAAAGGAATGTACTTTGTATTGATCAGCATCAACGGAACCTCTAAGAACCTAAAAGTTATTGTTGAATAAAAATTTTATTCTTCGTGCTCGACCGGTAGTTGAATTGTGAATTCAGTGCCTTTTTTAGGTTCGCTTTTAAAATGAATAGTGCCTTCCAGTTTGTCTACAATGTTCTTTACAATGTAGAGGCCAAGTCCTGAACCTTTTGAATTTTGATTGGCTTTATAGAACATATTAAAGATATGTTCCTGGAATTCCTGCGGGATACCTGCACCGTTATCCTTAACAGTTATTTTAACAAAGTCTTCGGTATCCCTTACTATAACTTCAACGTAAGGATTTTGTGAATTTCTGTAAGTTACAGAGTTATTAATGAGATTGTAAAGTATACTTTGTATGGCAGCTTCGTTACTGTAAAAATCTTTCTTTAACGAAACATCTATTTTAAACTCAACCTTTGATGTTTCCGGGTTGTTCTTATAGAATTGAATGATACGATATACAAGGATATTAAAATCGATAAGGTTCACGATGTTGATCATCGAGTCTGATTTGATCAGTTCAATAATGCCGTTCAGGATCTTGTCGAGATTACTGTTCGACTGCTCTATCATTTTTAAATATTTTGAAGCGGTCGGGTCTTTAACTTCGCTCTTCGAAATATTTATTAATCCCATTGTTGACGTAACAGGTCCTTTAAGATCGTGGGATAAACGATACATTAAAGTACTTAACTCATTGCATTTTGATTCCAGGTTTTTTTCGGCAACTTTCCTTGAACTAATATCCGAACTAACACCATCTATCCTTATCAGTTGTCCCTTATTGTCGAGGGTAGGTACAAGTTTTGTTTGTATCCAGCCGGTTGAGCCATCTGGTTTGAGGATGCGGTATTCCGCCATTACGCTTTGATTATCCATTAAAGCACCTGTCTTCTCGTGTACCATTTCATCTTCAGGATGTACAACGTCTAACCATAGGTCAGCTTTATTGTAAAATGCATCAGTTTTAATACCGTAAACTTTCTCGCAGGCATCTGAGATCAATAAGAATTTGTTATTCATAACATCGATCGAGAAAAAAACTTCATCAATGTTCCTGAATAATAATTCTAAATTATCGTTTGCTTTTTGTTTTTCTTTTTCAGTTTGTTTTTCTTTTAAGCAGCGTTGTATTGCATTCGGTAATCTTACAAGATTATCTTTCAATAAATAATCGTCGGCCCCTTCTTTTAAGATCTTCACAGCGAATTCTTCTGATACAGCTCCTGTTACTAATATGAAAGGGATGTTTAATTTATTCTCTTTGAATATCCTTAATGCTTCCAGCGAATCAAATTGACCCATGGAATGATCAGATAATATAAGATCCGGTTTGTATTCTTTAAGTCCTTTTACATAATCAGAAGAATTACTTACGATCTGCCATTCGAAATTGATATTATTCTTTTTCAGAACATATTCAACCAACCCGGCATCATCAGCCGAATCTTCCAAATAGAGTATTTTTAATTTTTCAATCAAAATAATATGGTATCAATATAATAATTATAAATATTAGCCTCTCCTAAAATAATACTAATTAGGTATAAATACCTATAAAAACATGTATAAATACCTATAAAAAAAGTAATAATTATGTAAATTTTGCATTTATCCCCTATTTATTTACATTTTATAAAACAAGAAAGAGCTTTTTTATTTATTTTTATTAAAAGTGTTATTTAGCTGCGTAAATTCTATGTTTCCGGCGCTAATTTAATCTAAAACTGTGAGTATGGAAATTCCAAAAGGGGTAAAAACATATGAGATGACCTCGTCTATCATATGGATCAATGAGGAAGGTATTTTATTCTCTGTTCCTAAGCCGGGACTACCGCCTGATTTAAATATCGATGAGATAGATAAGGAAATGGAAAAGTTCCGGGCCATTATAGGAAATAAAAAGATCTGTATTGTGTCAGAGGCTAACCCGCAATCACGCCCGCCAACAAAAAGTGAGCGCGATTTTATTGCCAGTGTAATTAATGATGTAACAAAAGCTATGGCGGTTGTTACCACCTCTCCTGTTGCACGTATGATAGCGAATTTGTTTTTCGGATTAAAGCCGCCGCCGTATCCGGCTAAAATGTTCAGTAATGAAAAAGAGGCGGTTGAATGGATCAGGCAATTCAATAAATAGTTTGGAAGCTAGCGATATATTAAAGAAAGACGTAAGGGTAGAAAAGATCCTGAACCTGTTGTTGAAATATACACTGGGCGATTATTCTGTGCGGGAAACTGTTTCTGAGAAAGGCGATGAACTGGATGCGATCATTATTGGATTGAATACACTCGGTGAGGAAGCTGAGGCTTCAGGAAAAATTGTCCGCGATTTTGAAAGCCGGGTAACAAATATCATGAGTGTCTTGTTGAAGTACACTTTATTCGATTTCTCTGAAAAAGTAGCTATCGGCGGCGTTGGTGATGAATTAGATGCCATAGCTATAGGATTAAATACGATGGCAGAAGAATTGCAGTCGGCTCGTGAAACAGAAACTGCACATTTAAATAAAATAGAAGATACGAACCGTTTTTTGGATACTATACTCGAAAATATCCCGAACATGGTTTTTGTTAAGGAAGCCAAAGAACTTCGTTTTGTAAGATTCAATAAGGCGGCTGAAGATCTGTTAGGGTATAAAAAAGAAGACATGATCGGGAAGAACGATTATGATTTTTTTCCAAAGGAACAGGCTGATTTTTTTACTTCTAAAGACCGTGAAGCTTTAAGTAAGGAAGGAGTTACAGACATTACTGAAGAGTTGATAGAAACTGCTAATGGTCCGAAATGGCTTCACACCAAAAAGATCCCTTTAATAGGAAGTGACGGTAAGCCGGCCTATCTGTTAGGAATTTCTGAAGATATAACTCGTCGTAAAAGCAGCGAGGATAAAATTAAAAAACTGAATTCCGAATTACAGAACAGCATTAACCAATTGGAGAGTACCAATAACGAATTAGAAGCTTTCACTTATTCAGTTTCACATGACTTAAGGGCGCCCTTGAGAGCGATCCATGGTTATACCAATATCATTGAAAAAGAATATGGGGATAAGCTCGAAGGAGAAGCGAAAAAAATGATGGCTTCCGTGATGGCGAATGCTATTAAAATGGGACAATTGATCGATGATCTTCTGGCTTTATCACGGTTAGGAAAAAAAGAATTACAAAAGCGAGAAGTTGACATGACCGATATGGTCAATCAATGTATTGACGAATTGAAACGTTCTGTTAAATTCCCTAATGCTAAGATAACCGTTGAGCCATTACATAAAATAACTGTCGATCCGGCGTTGATGTTCCAGGTGTTCTTTAACCTGGTTTCAAATGCTGTCAAGTATTCTTCTTTGAAAGAAAAACCGGTTATTCATATAAGTTCAGTTAAAGACGGAGATGAAGTTATCTATATGGTGAGAGATAACGGTACCGGATTTGACATGAGATATTATAATAAGTTATTTGGAGTTTTCCAGCGTTTGCACGATGCCAGTGAATTTGAGGGAACTGGCGTTGGCCTGGCTTTGGTAAAACGGATTGTAACAAAACATAACGGCCGTGTATGGGCCGAAGGAGAAGTTGATAAAGGCGCCTCCTTTTATATAGCCCTAAAAATAAATTAACCTTTTAAAATTAAAATTATGAATCCAACCGAGATAGAGATCATCTTAGTAGAAGACAACCAGGACGACGCTGCTTTGACCATCAGGGCACTCAGATCAAAAAATCTGTTCAACAACATCCTTCATCTTAAAAACGGGCAAGAAGCACTTGACTATGTTTATAACGGGACTGAGTTTGATGGAAAAAAATTCAATGATAATCCGAAAGTGGTGCTGTTGGATCTTAAAATGCCAAAGGTGAATGGTATTGAAGTTTTGGAACAATTAAAGGGCAACGAAAAAACTAAAACTATCCCTGTTGTTGTATTAACATCATCAGCTGAAGATCCGGACATTAAAAAATGTTATGAGCTTGGTGCGAATAGTTACATTGTAAAGCCGGTTGGATTCGATAATTTTTCGAAAACAGTTGTTGATCTTGGCATGTATTGGTTAGTGATGAATCAGCCCCAGAAGTAAAGTTACTGCACTATAACTTTAAATGTTTTGCTCTTCGAATTATTCAGTTTTGCACGAATAAAGTACAATCCTTTGGTTTGTGAATTCAGATCGCATTTAAATGAATGTTGATAAAGATCATTGCCTGATAAAATTAGTTTGCCGGTCAGATCAAAAACATTTACTTCTATTATATTTTCTTCCGAATTAATTTCAAATTGATTTGAATTCGCAGATAGTGTAATTTCTTTTTCATTTGAAGTTAAAGTGCTGATCGCATTGGTCTGGCAAGGACTGCCGGGTGTACATGAAAATCCTGAAACTACGCCTCCGGGTGTTGTCCAGTTAGAAGTTGCTCCGTTTAAAGAGAAACTAACCAAAGTGCCGTTATTTGCATTAGAAGTTAGGTCAGGAAGAGTTATTACAGAAGAATTGTTTGCAGAAGCCATACCTTGGTTAAAACGGTAATAAGCAACAAGACCAAATTCTGAACCTGTAAGTTCACAATTCATGGTTGCCATTATTTCGGGTTGGCATAATACTTTATCCCATACTCTTAATTCATCGATATCTCCGCGGAAATTAGATAAACCTTCGTTATCATAAGAATTGCCAATGTGAACAGATCCGGCTGAATTCATGGCGCCCTCTCCGGAAATATTAACAGTACCTTCCATTACCGCATCCAGGTATAAAATGGCAACTGAACCATTAATAACTCCTGTTGCCTGGTGCCATTGATTGTCTCCTCTTATGTTAGTAGTCCCTGTTATTGCAATTCCTGAAGGAAGAATGCCATCGCTTAATTCAAATCTTAAGAACGGAGAGCCTGAAGCATAACCGAACCAAATACCTGTGGTCCAGTTAGCTGTTCCGGTAGAAAAAATTCTGACATGAGACCCTTGTGTACTCGTGTTCTTAAACCATACCTGGAAAGTTTTAACATGAGAGGCAGAGACGTCAAAAGGTGCATTTACATTTGGGAGGTTAACATAATCATTAAGACCATCGAAATTCAAAGCAGCGCCGGGCTGACTAAATCCCAAAAAAGATAATGTTGCGAAAAATAAGGCAAGTAAACGTTTTTTCATTTGAATAATTTTAATGAAGGTAGTCAAAAAAACGCCGCCGCCCAAATGCCAGGATAAGCTTGTAAGGATGAATCTGAATAAATTTAGCTCTTTCTTTCAAAGATCATCACGTAGGTTTGGGACTTTGGCTGATACCGTTGTGCGCTTTCATCAAAAACATAATTAGCGCGCTGTCCTTCTATCATATCAACAATACCGATCATCTTATAGCCTTCCTGTATATATTTATTAGCCCATTGGAATACGTATTGATCTGTATTCGGCTGAATAAATAATGAGATCTGATGATTGAAGAAAATAAAATATTTTGGTTTTGCTTTTTCTACATCCGCCACAAATTCGCGCTGCCACACTTTATGCTCCGGCACATTATCAACGATCGCTGCGAAGTAGGCGTGACGGGAAGGGCATTTCTTTTTAGTGTAAAAATAAATTTGTGGTTCAGAACCCATCACGACCAATTGATCCTCGGGTTTTGCAATACGGTTAATGTAATTACTGATCTCCATCGCTTCAGGAAAAGGATTACCGCCATAAACCGAACGCATCACTTGTTCGTAGTTCGGATGAAAATAATAATTCTTTAATTTATCACTGTGCATGAAAACAAGAATGCCAAAAAGCCCGAGATAAGCGTATTTTAAATTCGGTGATTTAATATTCAAAGTGTCTTTTGCAATGCTCATGATACTGAAATAAGTTAAGCCCGATAAGATCGATAGTGCAGGTAAGAGCTGGATCCAATAGTGACCGTAAAAATAGAATCCGGGGAAAATTGTTGCTGAAGAGAAGGCGATCAATACGAAAGCGAATACTTTAGTCCTTAATTCAACAGCTTTTGCAAATAAACAGGCAACAAGTGCAACAAAAGCGTGACGCCAGAATAATTTGTAATCATTAGTGATAGCTAAATATGAATATTCGAAGTACTGTTTACCTTGTTCCCATGGAATTTTAGCAACGTATTTCTTTGGAATTTCATAGGTCCAGAAGATCATATCGCCAAAAGCACCTTTCATATAAATGATAAAGAACATTGTAGCTACTACAAAAGCAGCACCACCTCCATAAATGAAAGCTGTTTTAAATAATTCTTTAAAGTCTTTTTTTCCTTTCGTGAAAAAGAAATCAGTGATGATCGTTATTCCGCCGGCTGCCACAAAGAAGATACCGCTGGTCTTTGTCATAAATGCAGCACCTAATCCCAGGCCCATCAGTAAATAATATTTCCAGCTTCCTGACAAGCGCGCAAGCGAATAAAATAGAAAGCCAAGACTCGCAAAGAAAATAACCGCATGTTCGCCCTGTACAGTAAACCCGCTTAAGCTTGGTGTCATGGAAACGAATACAAAAGTTGCTGCTGAAACAACACCTGCAAAAGCCGAGAATAAATTGCGTGAGGTAAAATAGATAAAGATCATAGTAATGATATTTACCCACATGAATCCTTTATGCATACCCGCAACTGTGTCTCCGAAAAAGTTAACTATGAATGCGTAGAAATAAAATAAACCGGGGAATTTTTGTTCGTAGAAATCTTTATACGGGATCTTGCCTTCCAGTAATAATTTTCCGTAGTAAGAATAAGCGCCTTCATCACGTTCAAAAGGAATATTATAAAAGTTTGAACGGATACTAACTGTGATGAAGGTAAGAATCAACAATAATCCTAAACCTATCTTGTCTTCCTGTGACAGGTTCTTGAATTTTCCAATAAAATCGAACTTGCCTGTTGGTGGCGTTACTTTTATTGTTTTTTCTTTTGCAACGGTCTTACTCATTAATTCTGTTTTTGTGAATTAGCTTTAATGTATGAATAGGTTTGGGCAATGCCTTTTGTTATAGCTGTGAATTTAAACGCCGGAACCGCTTTTTTGATCTTGCTATTATCAAGATCGATCGCAGAATTGTCGCTTAAACGGGTCTCTTCATTTATAATTTCAAACTTTTCGCTTACAGTATTCTTGATGATATCAACGATCTGGTTAATGGTTAAACTGTCATCAGAAGAAATATTATAAGTTGAAGATGAAGTAATATCAGAGGTCGCCGACAAACTAAGTAATTCAGCAACGTCTTTCACATAAATGTAATTACGAAGGGTTTCGCCGTTTCCGAATACTTTTATTTTTCCTTCGATAATGATTTTTTCAAGTAAAGTGTTTATCAAACCTAAACCCTTCGAAGTATTTTGCCCTTCACCGTAAACATTTGAAATACGGTATATATCGTAATTAATTCCATTACGGGTCTTAAAATACCGTAAAAAATTCTCAATAGTAAGTTTAACGATCCCATATGGTGAAAAAGGATTCTTGTCGGAAGTTTCATCAACTTTTTGTGTAGTTGAACCATAAATAGTCCCGGCGCTTGATAAAAAAACTATCTTCTTAACTTTTAACTTCGAAACAGTATAACCAAAATTCAGGAACGGTACTAAATTATCTTCTAATTCTATGTGGGCATTATTCCAACTTGTTGCCGGTATAGTTGCAGACGCTAAATAATAGACAAGATCAATGTTCGCGAAGTCAGCATGTACCTTTTCGGGATCAGCCAGATCATTCTTCTTATAAGGTATTTTGGGATCTACAGAACTTTTATCTGAAATATCAAAAGCGAATACGTTCACACTTTGTAAAGAAGATAACCTGGCTACAAGATGTTTTCCTATAAAACCATTTGCACCTATTACAGCTATGTTCATAGATTGATGGTCCTTTCAATTACCGTATATGGACGATTGCGTACTTCATCGTATATACGAACGATATACTCACCGATAATTCCCAAACAAATTAAAATAAGTGAACTGAAAAATGAAATGATGATGGTCAATGTAGCAAAACCTTTTACATCGAGATTACCGATCAGTTTATTGTAAATAACATATGCAGAGTATACACAAGAGAAAATAAATCCAATTGTTCCGAGCAAAGTAATTAAACGGATAGGAGCCGTTGAGAAGGAGAAGATGCCATCCATCGCGATCTTCAATAATTTTTTTAATGTATAACCTGATTTTCCATCGAAGCGAGCATGCCTTTCAAATTCTACACCAATTTGTTTAAAGCCAACCCATGCCCTTATACCACGCAGGAAAGGATTTTGTTCCTGTAACTTCAGCATATTATCCAGCACTTGTTTCTTCATCACGCAAAAATCGCCGCTGTCGATAGGGATGTGAATGTCACTCATAGCCTTTAGTATTTTATAAAAGCTATTGTAAGCCATTCGTTTTATCAATGATTCTTTCCTGTTCTTACGGATCCCATATGCAACATCGTAACCTTCATCCAGGTATTTAAAGAAGCCGGGTAATTGTGAAGGCGGATCCTGCAGATCATCATCAATAATCGCAATGTAATCACCGGTTGCATGGGCCATGGCTGTTTTAACTGCTATCTGGTGACCGAAATTCTTAGAGAGTTTTATGCCTTTGATGTATGGATATATTTTCGAAAGCTCTTCAATTTTTTCAAAGCTTTTATCTTTACTGCCATCATCCACCAATACTAATTCTAAATTCCAATTCTGGGCAACGCGTTCCGTTTCGATCGCTTCAAGCAATTTGTTCATGAACCTGGAGGAATTGTAAATCGGGACAAGTATGGTGATCTTTTTGCTCATTTTATTTCAAAACGTATTTGTATAAGATCTTCTTTGCTTCAGTTAAGGCAAATGACTTAAAAAGGCCGATCTTACGACTTAGCCAAGATAGCTGATATTCTTTATTTAAGTAAATTTTATTGATAAAATTTGTCATATCCTCCCGCTGTTTTTTCACCACATTAACACTTGCCGAGCTTTTAGAAACGCGGAATGAACTTACAATGTCAGGTAGGGCGTGATAATTCCCGTGAAGCAATATCTTATACCATAGATCCAGATCGAGCACATAAAAAATATCTGAAGTGAAATTTCCTGTTTTCAGAAGTATGCTTTTTCTAAAAATAATAGCACCCCCTTCGCCAAGGATATTTCCTCCTGAACGCACATTTTTATTGATGGCCGCAAAACCGGATACTTCACATTCTGACTTAGAAAAACCGCGGTTGAATAATATTTTCCCTGTATCGTCAATGATATTTCTTCTGCCGCCAACCATCGCGATCTTTTCGTTGGTATCTGCCTCCATTACTTTAACCTGTTTCTCGAGACAACCCGGATAAATAAAATCATCGGCAGGCAATATTTTTATATACTTACCTATTGCGTGTTCCATTGCTTTATTCCAGTTCGGGATCATTCCTATATTGGTATCATTTACAAATAATTTGATCCGCGGATCGCGGTAAGATCTTACTACTTCGCGCGTGTTATCAGTCGATTGATTATCAACCACAACTATTTCGAAGTCTTTGAAACTTTGGCTTAGGATCGAATCAATGGTTTCTTTAATGAACTCTGCACCGTTGTAAACAGGAATACAAACACTTAATTTAGGGGCAGTCATTTTTATTTAAACATTTAAAATTCTGGCTACCAATGTTATACGGCTCTATAACATAGTATTCTAACACAAATATATATATTTGAGATATATAAAACTACTGGTCAAATACCTTAATTTTGACAGGTACAGAACCCTATGATCTCAAAGATAAAAGAGTCGAAAATACAAGGCTGCAAACAAATTGTTTTAAATCAGTTCACCGATAAGCGGGGTACGTTCACAAAAGTTTTTCATGAAGAAATTTTTAATGGAGCAGGAATTAATATGCATGTTGCAGAAGAATATTTTACTTCTTCCGTGAAAAATGTATTCAGAGGCATGCATTTCCAGGTTCCTCCTGCAGACCATGGAAAAATAGTGTATTGTAATATTGGAACGATCACTGATTTTGTGGTGGATCTGAGAGTAGGTTCTCCAACCTACGGACAATACGATGCATTCGAATTAGATGGAGAAAAACCAACTTTAGTTTATATCCCGACAGGATTAGCTCACGGATTTTTTGTTCATTCTGCATTGGCGGTTATGCAATATAAAGTGTCGACAGTTTACGACCTTAAATGTGATACGGGTCTATTGTATTCATCGTTTGATTTTGGAAAAGACATCCGTAACGCGATAGTTTCAGATAGAGATCTGGGCTTTCAACCATTTGAGAATTTTAAAAGTCCGTTTAAATTTTAAGCATGCGGGTTTTAGTTACAGGGGCAACAGGTGGTTTAGGAGAGTTAGTGATCCGGGAATTACTTCAGCAAAATATTAAGGTGGTTGCTACTTCCAGGAATCCTGAAAAAGCCAGGGCGTGCGATTTTTACAGTAAAGTAACCTATGTTCCATTCGATATTTATACTCAAAGCAAATCCGATCTGTTTTCTTTTTTTCATAAACCTGATGCAGTAATTCATTTGGCATGGGAGAAATTAGATGAATACAAGAACGAAGCACACACGACTTCGATCTTAGAGAACCACAAGAGATTTCTTTTCAATTTAATTGATAAAGGATTAAAAGATCTGACTGTTGTAGGTACGTGTTATGAATATGGTTTGCAAGAGGGAGTTTTAAAAGAGAATATGCCTTCAAAACCCGTTCTGCCATATCCTGAAGGAAAAAATTTGCTTCGTGAATTCCTGGAAACCAAACAGAAAATAAAACCATTCTCTTTAAAATGGCCACGCGTATTTTATGTATTCGGAGAAGTAAAAGGCCGGAAAAATCTGTACACACATTTAATGAACGCCTTAAAAAATAAAGAAGAATCATTCAATATGTCAGGAGGAGAACAGGTAAGGGATTTTTTAAGTCCGCAGGAGATAGCGCAGCTGATCGTGAGAATTGCTCTTCAAAATAAAGTGACCGGAATTGTCAATTGTTGCAGCGGAAAACCTGTTAAACTGAAAGAGTTTGTGACCGATTTTCTAAATAAAAATAATTATAAAATAAAGCTCAATTTAGGTGTTTATCCTTACGTAGATTACGAACCAATGGAGACGTGGGGTGATATTGAGAAACTTAAGAGTGTTCCGGAGCTGAAATAGCCCTTTTTATGTTAAAAATAATTCCTAAATTCAAGGTTTGAAATAAGCTTATATGAAATACCCACATCTTGCTATGTTTAAATCTAAAAAAGGTGGGTATTCCATATTACCTTTAAAAAGAAATTTTTCAATATGAAAGTTGTAATTCTTGCGGGCGGTTTAGGCACCCGTTTATCTGAAGAAACTGATATCCGTCCGAAACCAATGGTTGAAATTGGCGGCAAACCAATTTTATGGCATATAATGAAAATATATTCCCATTATGGATTTAATGAGTTCATCGTTTGCCTGGGTTACAAAGGACATGTGATAAAAGAATACTTCGCTAACTTTTTCCTGCATCATTCTGATGTTACGGTGGATGTCAGCAACGGAAAATTAACGATGCATAAAACCGGAAAGGAAAATTGGAAGATCACTTTAGTGGATACCGGAAAAGATTCTATGACCGGAGGACGTGTTCGTCGTATTAAGGAGTATATCAATAATAAACCTTTTATGTTGACCTATGGTGATGGCGTTAGCAATATCAATATTAAAAAATTAGTTGATTTTCATAAGCAGCATAAAAAATTAGTTACTGTTACAGCAGTGCAGCCGGATAGCAGATTTGGAGTTTTAGATATCAGCGAAACGAACCAGGTAAAGTCATTCATGGAAAAGCCGAAAGGTGAAGCAGGATGGATCAACGGTGGGTTCTTTGTTTGCGAGCCGGGGATCTTCAAATATCTAAAAGATGATTCTACTATTTGGGAGCGCGATCCATTGGAAAAAATTGCGAAGGCAGGACAGTTAGTTGCTTTCCGTCACCGTGGTTTCTGGAAACCAATGGATACCTTGAAAGATAAGCAAGACTTAAATAAAGTTTGGGATAACGGAACTGCAGAGTGGAAACTTTGGAAGAAGTAAAAAGAAAATGAGCATCGATCTGTTTCAATCCATTTACAAAGACAAAAAAGTGTTGGTGACCGGCGATACCGGTTTCAAAGGCTCGTGGATGTGTATCTGGCTGAAAGAATTAGGTGCCGATGTATATGGTTATGCACTTCCTCCTCTTACAAAACAAGATAATTATGTTACAACAGGATTGTCTTCAAAAATAAATCACATTGATGGCGATGTCCGCGACAAAGAAAAATTGCAAGCCTATTTCAATAAGGTGCAACCTGAATTTGCTTTTCATTTAGCTGCTCAGCCTTTAGTAATTGATTCTTACCATAATCCACATTATAATTTCGAAACGAATTTAATGGGGACAGTTAATTTTTTTGAAGCTGTCCGTCATTGTCCGAGTGTAAAAGTTGCAGTAAATGTGACAACTGACAAATGTTATAAGAATAACGAGATCGATTACGCTTACAAAGAAACTGATCCGATGGGAGGAGATGACCCTTACAGCGCATCGAAAGGCTGTTCTGAATTGATCACTTCTTCATATTTAAAATCATTCTTCAGTAAAGAAGGAACTGCAAATATTGCTTCGGGCAGGGCAGGAAATGTAATTGGTGGTGGTGATTGGGCCGATAACAGGATCATACCTGATATCATCCGTGCTTATAAAAGTGATAAAGATCTTGTTGTACGTAATCCAACTTCAGTTCGTCCATGGCAATTTGTTTTGGAACCCGTTTACGGATATTTAAAATTGGGAGAAAAACTTTATACGAAGGGAAAAGAATTTTCAGGCGGTTGGAATTTTGGTCCTGTGCCTGATGAAACTTATAACGTTAATCAGGTTGTGACTGAAGTCAGAAAGTTAATGCCGAATGTAAAAGTAACTTCTCCTGAGAATAAAGAGAAATTACACGAAGCAGGATTGCTTCAGTTGGATATCACAAAAGCAATCATGCAATTGGATTGGAAACCGAGATTGAATTTTGAAAAGACAATTTCATTTACGATCACTGGCTATTTGCAGGAAATGAAACCGGAAACTGATGTTTACGCAGCGAGATTAGAACAATTAAAACAATATTGCTCCGAGGGAGTTCATAAGAACAGTTAATATGTCGAAAGCACTTGAAATAAAAAATAAGATCCATGCTTTAATTGAAGAATATCATAAAGAGATGTTCAAGGAAAAGGCATTTGTACCCGGGGAATCTTCTGTTCCCGTTAGTGGAAAAGTATTTGATCATAAGGAAATGCAATACATTGCCGATTCAGGAATGGATGCGTGGTTCACAACAGGGCGTTTCAATACTGAGTTTGAAAAGAAATTAGCGAAGTACATCAATGTAAAATCAGTTCTTACTGTTAACTCCGGTTCATCAGCGAACTTAGTCGCGTTCTCAGCTTTAACAGCGCACGAATTAGGTGACAGAGCGATAAAGCCCGGAGATGAAGTTATAACTGTTGCTGCATCTTTCCCCACTACAATAAACCCGATGTTACAGTATGGTGTGGTTCCTGTTTTCTTAGATATCAATATCCCATCGTATGAAATGGATGTAGCGCATTTGGAAAAAGCTGTTAGTCCGAAAACAAAAGCGGTAATGATGGCCCATACTTTAGGAAATACATTTGATCTTGGTGCTGTTAAAGCATTTTGCGATAAATATAAATTATGGCTGATAGAAGATTGTTGTGATGCATTAGGTGCCCGCTACAATGGAAAACACGTTGGTACATTTGGAGATATTGGGACCTTAAGTTTTTATCCTGCACATCATATCACGATGGGTGAGGGTGGAGCTGTTTTTACAAGCAACGCGAAATTAAAAAAGATCATGGAATCTTTCCGTGACTGGGGACGTGATTGTTGGTGTGAGACCGGAAAAGATAATACATGCGGTAAGCGTTTCACGCAGCAGTTGGGCGATCTTCCTTATGGTTACGATCATAAGTACACTTATTCACGCCAGGGATTCAATTTAAAGATCACTGATATGCAGGCCGCTTTAGGTTTAGCGCAATTGGAAAAATTAGATTCTTTTGTTGAGACCCGCCGCCATAATTTCAGAATGCTGACCGAGGTTTTAGCAAAACATACTGATAAAATTATTTTACCTCAAGCCACTCCAAATTCTGATCCATCGTGGTTTGGTTATTTGATCACCGTAAAGAAAGAAGCAGGAATTACCCGCGATCAGTTAACCCAAAAGCTGAACGAGAAAAAAATAAACACCCGTTTATTATTTGCAGGTGATATCCGTAAACAACCTTATTTTTCAGATTATGAATACCGTGTCGTAGGAGATCTTCCGAATACTGAGACCGTAATGAACGATACTTTCTGGATCGGAGTGACGCCCATGATCAATGATGAGATGATCGAGTACATGGGAAGGTGTTTTGATGAAATTCTGAAATAGAGCCTTAATCTTTGATAAGATCACCCTTGCTGTAACGGACGAAATCTATTTGGCCGGGATCTCCTTTGTAATGTACGTTTCCTTTTTCCCAGATCTCTATTTTCATAAATCCGCCGTTTGGTGCGTTGATGTAACAGTCTCCGATAGTATAGGTGTTGATGTCTATCCGTGATTGAACCGTCATGTTCTGTAACCTGATATAATTTGTGCCGTTTGAATAATGGGTACTGTAAACCACATTTCCGGCACCGTAAAGATCTCCGTTACCATGTGTACTTGTTGCCATGAAATTCACATTCACATTAAAATGCACATCACCGGAATTAGCTATACGGATATCCAATGAATCCTGGGTGAATTGATTCCGGAAATAAACAGTTCCTGTTCCGGCATTACGAACCATCCTTAAATAAGGCAATGTTACGTAAGCAATGATCTTCTTTTTAGGGCTACGGACGAAATTACACTTGTTGACATTATCGATCGTCAAAGTGCCATTACTTACGGTTGTTTTAATATTCATGAACAAATTCTTTCCGGCTTCGAGTTTCATTTCAAAATTTGGACCCTGAGTTAAATAAAGATCGATCTTATCATTCACAACCACTTTATCAAAACCGGATACTTCAATGATCCGTGTTTCAATAGTGCCCGTTCCTTTGAAACAATCGCCAAGGTTTTCCTTTTTGCAGGAGTTAACTACAAAAGCAATAACAGTTAATATGACTATGACTATGAATCTAATCTTTAACACTTTTCTTTTTCTTTAATGGTATTCTGTATCCTGCTCCAAGATCAAAATGATAAGCAATGGCCCAATGTGATTTTAAAGCGAACTGTAACATTAGTCCTTTTTTTCCTGTATATCTCACACCAAAGCGATGGAAGATAGGTCCGTCCTCATTTTTTTTCGAATGCACATAAACGCCCATTTCAATTGGCAAACTCATTCTTCCGAAATTATAGGAATAACAGAACTTCGCGCCAATTCTCACTTGATCTAAAGCTGTTGAATACGGAATAAAATATTGCCTTAATTCACTTAAATAACTTTCTTCATAGTAAACATCAGCACCAACCCCGAATTTACTGGTATTCCTCATGTTGTAACTGTAGTTGAACGAGAAAGTATAGGCATTCATTTTACTATTACCCGGCGGATAATTATCATTCAGGCCATATCCTCCCCAAACTAAAAGTTCATGACGTGACGGGACAATAGTAGAAGAATCGATCACCATTTTCTCACATTTATTATCAACCAATTTATAAGTTAAACCCATATTCAGAGAAACCAGGTTCAAACCTAAATTCGGCACCTGGAAACGTCCGTTACTAACATGGCTTATTCCTAAACCCGGCTCCAGCCTGAATTTATCAGAAAGGTTAATATGCCAAAGCAAACGGTATTGCACAAATGCGTTCCAATGGCTACCAATAGCAATGTTCTTATGATTATCTACAATGTCAAATTTCCTGGTCACATAAGCTAATCCCCAGCTTACTCTTACAATCGGAACCGATGCCCTTTGTTTTGATCTTAAAGGGATCTCAATGAAAGGTGAAATAGAAATACTGGAACCTAACGTTTTCGGATTTCCAAAATCCATATAGGTGGCACATATGCCAAAGTCAGGTTTATTATTCTCACAATGCCATAATTTACAGCCATCAGTTGCCTTTACGAGGTTTAATTCGGCCATAGGAACGTACCCTGTGATCAAATGCCCGATAGAAGCACGATGCTGCATAATAAAACCATAGTTAACCCCCGGCTTTATGTACCATTTTCGGCTGCAGCTTTTATCCTGGGCAATTAAAGACAAAGAACACAGAACAGCAATAGAACTGATGAATATGGATCGGAAACTCTTAATAGTTTTTTGATAATATAACAGTAACTGCAAATATAATAATAAGAAACTGTTTAAATTTGCCTTATATGGAAGAAAAACTAAAGGCTTTTGAACGGCTTTTAAATATTATGGACGACCTGAGGGAGAAATGCCCCTGGGACAAGAAACAAACCATAGAAAGTCTAAGGCATTTAACAATTGAGGAGACCTATGAGCTGAGTGATGCCATTCTGAAAAACAGCAGCGAAGAACTTAAAAAAGAACTTGGTGATATTTTACTTCACATTGTATTCTACGCCCGTATTGCCAGTGAAACGAATGCATTCAATATTGCAGATGTAATGAATTCGCTTTGTGATAAATTGATCTTCAGACACCCTCATATTTACGGGGATGTGAAAGTCAATAATGAAGATGATGTGAAACAGAATTGGGAAAAATTAAAGCAAAAAGAAAAAGGAGGGAATACTTCGGTATTGAGCGGCGTTCCTAATAGTATGCCTGCTTTATTAAAAGCTTACCGTATCCAGGAAAAAGCCCGCGCAGTTGGTTTCGACTGGGATCAGCCTGAACAAGTGTTTGAAAAAGTCCGGGAAGAAATTGAAGAATTGAACACAGAGGTAAAAAAAGGGAATATTTTGAAAATTGAAGACGAGTTTGGAGATGTGTTATTCGCTTTGATCAATTATGGCCGTTTTATAAATGTGAATGCGGAAGATGCATTAGAGAGAACCAATAAAAAATTCATTAAGCGCTTCAATTACATGGAAGAAAAAATAAAAGCACAGGGAAAACAATTAGCAGATTGTACCCTTGCTGAAATGGATGTATTCTGGAACGAAGCCAAAAAATTATAGTGAAAGAATTCTTAAAAAATAACGCCATTTATCTTACTCTGTATTTAGGGGCTTTGATAACCGCTGCTTATTTTTTGTTGAGCTATAATAAGATCCTGATCCACGAGATGTGTAATTACTGGGTATGTAACCCGGGAGTAAGTACTTTCTATAAATATTTTACGCATGTTGGTGATGGTCTTTTTGTAATGGGTCTGGGTATTCTTGTTTTGTTCTTTAACCGAAAAAGGGGAGTTTATGTTTTGCTGGCATATGTTTTTGCAGGAGTGACTTCATCTATAATCAAATACTTTTTCAATTACGTCCGTCCATTCCATTATTTCGTTTATTACCGCAAACATTACACTTTAAACCTTGTAGATGGTGTTGATATGTTAGGGGAGAGGAGTTTTCCTAGCGGACATTCAACTGCGGCATTTGTTGTTTTCTCGGCTTTAGCTTTTAGTACTGAGAATAAGATGGCAAAGGTTGTTTTTTTTATCATTGCCATTAACGCCGCATTCAGCAGGATGTATTTGTCGCAGCACTGGTTGGTGGATATTACTTTTGGCTCTTTGGTTGGGGTCACGTATGCGATCATTATGTATTTCGCTTTCTATAAATCAGACCGGTTCAATATGAATCTGAATATTTTTAAGCCAAACTAATGAAAGCCTTGTTGGATAATAAATATTTTTCTCTGGGACTCATCATCCTGATCTCTTCCGTGTTGTTTATTCCGTTTCTTGGAAATTGTCCTTTATTTGATTGGGATGAAATTAATTTCGCAGAATGCGCGCGCGAAATGGTTGTGACAGGTAATTACAGCAATGTGCAATTGAATTATAATCCTTTCTGGGAAAAACCGCCATTCTTTATCTGGATGCAGGCTGCCAGCATGAATGTTTTCGGGATCAACGAATTTGCTGCGCGTTTTCCGAATGCTATCTGCGGGATCTTAAGTTTGTGTATGATGTACCTGATCGGACGGAAAATTTACTCCTCGTCTTTCGGTTTAACATGGGTATTGGTTTATGGCGGGACATTATTAGCACATTTCTATTTTAAAACAGGGATCATTGATCCGTGGTTCAACCTGTTAATTTTTCTTTCGTTCTACCAATTATTAATTCATTTCAATAATCCTGTCGGAAAAGATGGTTCAAGAAGTGCATTGCTCGCAGGTTTCTTTTTAGGAATTGCGGTTTTAACAAAAGGCCCAGCTGCTATTGTAATTATCGGTGCTTTTATGGGAGCGTTCTATGGATTGAACCGGTTCAGGAAATTAACCGAAACAAAATATGTTTTTATGGGTTTAGCCAGCCTCATAATTACAGGCAGCAGTTGGTTCCTGGTAGAGATCACGAGAGGGAACGGAGAAGTGATCAAGGCGTTCTTTGATTATAATATTCGACTTTTAAAAACAGAAGATTCAGGACATGGCGGATTTTTATTATATCACTTTGTTGTATTGCTTGTAGGATGTTTCCCAACCTCATTGTTAATGTTAATGAGTCTTAAAAAGAGTAGTAATGATACACCGTATCAAAAGCATATAAAATTTGGAATGCTGATCTTATTCTGGGCCGTATTAGGAATTTACACTTTGGTCAACACAAAGATCGTTCACTATTCATCCCTTTGTTATTTGCCAATGACTTACCTGGCTACTTATAGTCTCTTTAAATTAAGAAGCGGAGAATATAAGTTGAGAAAATATTTCGCGCCCGCTTTTATTATTTTAAGTTCATTGATCGGCTTAGCATTTATGTTATTAGGAATGGTAGAGAAATTAAAGCCATTTCTTTTAGAAAATAATATGATAGGCGATAAGTTCGCTGTCGGGAACCTGAAAGCAGATGTGCACTGGCAGGGATGGGAGTGGCTGATCGGTCTTTTATTCATTCTTGTTTCTCTTTTTTCTTATTGGCAGATCAGGAAAGGAAAAACCAAAGTCTGGAATTACCTTTATGGTTTTTATATTCTGTTCATTTTAGCAGCGATCAATACATTTGCTCCTAAGATCGAGCAGTATTCGCAGCACGCTGCTATTGAATTCTATCAGGCTGTAGCAGAAAAAGGATTTTATGTTGAGACAGCCGGATTCAAAAGTTATGCTTATTTATTTTATTCCGCGAAAAGACCCGAGCATAATCAAAATCCAGAAGCGATCAAATACATTGCAAAAGGCTTGGATGACATGGAGAAAATGGGGTATAACCGTTTAACTTCTTATTCGCTTGCTTATCTGAACTGGATGCAATATGGTGTGATCGATAAACCTGCCGTTTTCGTTTGTAAGATCAACACCGCAGAAGATCTTCTGAAAAACAGGTTGGTAAAAAAACTGTACGAGAAGAATGGTTTTGTTTTTTGCGTAAGAATGCCTTACGATAATTAATTCTTCAAACTCAATGTAATTCTCTCCCTGTAAAGGAATTTCTCCTGCGTACTTTCAAAAGGCCGGTACACATAATAGATATAACCATCCCTTACTTTTATTTTATCGCCGCTATGGAACTGAAGTTTGTATTTACCTTTGTCTTTGCCATCATGATGATCAATTAACTTAATGTATTTATGGCCGTCCTTCGCGTAAACAGCATAAATTGTATTTTCAATATCATCTTTCAGCATTAAACGTTTCCATTCTCTCCAGTTCTTCGGATGGTTATAGCTGATCGGAACAGAATCCAGTTTCTTTCCATTCTTATCAAAATGGAATAAAGCGTCTTTATAATGGTCGAAAATGCAAATGGTGTCTTTTAAGATAAAGAGCGGGGCATAGAGCGGATCATAAAATAAACTTTTAGTGAAACCGGTCATTAAAGCGGCCGCTACTTTTTTATCGATCTTGTATTCATCAGCGATCTCTCTTGCTTCCAACCTGTCTTTTGGTTTCAGGTAATAATACTCCATATTATAAATACTCAGCAGATCGTGGTTATTAATGGAGATCAATTCACTTTTTGTCTTATTCTTTTCATCAAAGCTGTAATAATTGAACGAAGGATATTCTTTCCAGTAATCCGAAAAAATAAGTTTGTTATTAACGGTATCAATAATTGGTTTTACAAAGCTGTTGAAATCTTTCGCGTTCAAAGAAAAGATCATGAGCCTGTTCTCGTAAACTATGATCCTGTAAATAGCGTTCTCACAAATAACATTAGTATAACCCATATAATCGTGAAACAGTTCTTTGGATATGCCTGCCTCGGCTGGTACCTTAAGGGTATTTAAAACCTTCCCGTTATGATCGGCTAGTTTTAATTCTGATCTTTTCAACTCATTTTCAGAAGTAAGTAAAATGTATTTATCCTCGTAAAAATCAAAATCGTAAATGCTGAATTTACCGGAATAAACCAATGTATCCGGTTTGTTGTTGGCTGTGATTGGTACAGGGTTCAATAAAATTTCTTTAGTAGTTAGAGAGATTGAAACAAAAATGCTGTTCAAAGTATCATTCACATCCAGCTCTTTAATTTTGCTGTCGAAAGAAGCATGTTTTATTAATAAAGTAATGTGCTTTTTATGTGGGATGCTGATCTTAAACCCTCCTTTTTTATCACTTATAGCATTGTAATTCGAATTCAGGACCTGCACCAAAGCGCCTTCAACAGGTTTTTTTGTTGTGATATTTATCAGGCTACCTTCAATACTAAAAGCTTTTTGAGCTTGCAGGGTGCTTCCGGCCAGAAAGGCCAGTATTAACAGGTATTTGAGAGGGTGCGCCATTTGCTTTAAAGACGTTCTGTATTGCAATTATCCACAAAAATCCTAAGGCTTTTTTAACAATTGAGTAAAACTAAGTGTTTTCAGGCATAAATTAAATAGTTATATTTGTATAACTATACCGAAGGGAGTCCTTCGGACAAAAACTTAAAACTCTATAAAATGAAAAAATTAGTATTAATGTTAGCTTTCGCAGGATTAGTTGGAAGCTTAAATGCAGCAACTCCGGGTGATGACAAGGATAAAGACAAGAAAAAAGAGTGTTGCAAAAAAGACGCAAACAAATCTTGTTGCAAAAAAGACGGTGCAAAAGCTTGCAGCGGCGAGAAAAAAGCAACTGAAGAAAAGAAGGAAGAGAAAAAAGACTAATAATAGTTTAGTTCTTAAACAAAAAGCCTCGAATTTTCGGGGCTTTTTTATTTCTTATAATTCTCCGTAGCCTTCCTAACGCTCCCATGTTTCAATAAAAGTTCCTTGGCTTTTTCGTAATCTTTCAGGCCTGTGTTTTTCATCAGCATTTTGGTCCCGCGGTCAACCAGTTTGTTATTGCTGAGCTGCATGTCAACCATTTTATTGCCTTTTACGCGTCCGAGTTTTATCATGACTGAAGTCGAGATCATATTCAGTACTAATTTTTGAGCAGTGCCTGATTTCATACGGGTAGAGCCGGTCACAAATTCAGGACCAACAACAACTTCAATCGGGAATTTTGCAGCTTTAGCTACGTTGCTTCCGCTGTTACACGTGATACACCCTGTTACAATATTATTTTTATTACAATGTTCTAAAGCACCAACAACATAAGGCGTAGAGCCTGAAGCTGCAATGCCGATCACTACATCATTACTCGTTATTTTATGTTCTTTCAGATCTTCCCAGCCCTGATAAAGATCATCTTCTGCAAATTCAACTGCCTTTCTGATCGCGGCATCTCCACCGGCAATTAATCCAATTACTTTTCCATGTTCAATACCATAAGTAGGCGGACATTCAGAAGCATCCACAATTCCCAATCGTCCGCTTGTACCTGCGCCTAAATAAAATAAGCGACCACCGCCCTTCATCTTCTCAACAACAACATTCACCAATGCTTCGATATACGGAATTACTTTCTCGATGGCGTTAGGAACGGTCTTATCTTCTTTATTCATATTCTTCAACAACTCGGTCACACTCATGTTCTCAAGGTTGTTATAATAAGAATCAGCTTCTGTTGTCTTTTCCATTTTTAGGATGTATAAGTGTTTTTATAATCGGTCATACTTTTACGGATCACTTCATGCGCTTCTTCTCTTCCGTAAATGTTACTGATCTCAACAGCGTTTTGTTGTTCAGGCAAAGCTTTGTAGGTCAAAAAATAATGTTTCAGTCTGTTAATAAGAGCTTCAGGACAATCCTTAATATCTTTGATCTCTCCATAGATCTGATCTTGTTTCAAAACGGCAATTATTTTATCATCCGCTTCGTCTTTATCGATCATCCTCAATCCGCCAATTGGAATAGCCTCTAAAATGATATCACCGTTATTGATGCTCTTTTCTGTGAGAACACAAATATCCAAAGGATCGCCATCACCTTTGATAACATTCTTGCCGCTTTTCAATTTTGCGAAAGCCGCAATTTCTTCGCCGCAATATGTTTTGGGAATGAAACCATATAAAGCAGGAACATTGTTCGAGAATTTTTGCGGACGGTCCACTTTTAAATAACCGCTTTCTTTATCGATCTCATATTTAACCGAATCACCCGGGACAATTTCAATATACGCAATAACTATTTCAGGACAATCTTTTCCGGGAGAAAGTCCGTGCCAGGGATGCGGTTTAAATTGTTGCACCTTCATTTCAAAAACCGTTTTGTTAAGTAAATGAATACTACTACGCCAACTATAGAGAGCAATAAATAAACAATAAATTCAACTTGTGTTGGTAACTGATTTCCCTGCCAGTCCGCTTTTTCTTCCGAGGCTTTTAATGGTTTATGTAATCCTAATTTATTACGCAGGAAATCTAATTCATCATCATAACTGCAACCATAAGTGACGGCATAAAAATCGAGCTTTACATTTTTAAAATATTTCCTGCTCCGGCTGCACCAATCCATTACAGCCATGTTAGCTTGTTTGTAATTGGTATAAATGATCCACTCCTCGCCAACCGCAAAAGGCTGAGCGCATTCTTCACTGCCATCAAACCTCACTGTGAAACGGGATTGAATAATACCTTTGTACAATTCAGTGATCTCAAAAGTAACTTCACCTTTTTTGAATTCTAATAACGTATCTTTTACGATCCTTCCCCTGAAAATAATATCGTATTTATTGGCTTCTCCCATTGAAAGGGAAGTTATAGGACACTGACAGGCAATTAAGAATGATGAATTAAGAATTAAGAATGAAATAAGTATGGTGAGTTGGAGTTTCATTAATTTTCTAATAAGAAATTAAGAGCAGCATCTAATTCTTTGTACATGATCTTATCGTGTTCGATGAACCCAACTTTTTTCCTGAATGAAGCATGTAAGTTCTCAATTGTTTTGGATGATCTCAATGGTCTCCTGAACTCTAAAGCTTGTGCGGAGTTCATTAATTCAATTGCCAGAACGCGCTCTGTATTCTCGATCACCTTTAAACATTTTGTGGCCGCATTGGCACCCATGCTTACGTGATCTTCCTGTCCGTTAGAAGAAACTATACTATCAGCGCTGGCAGGAGTGCATAATTGTTTGTTTTGACTCACAATTGAAGCCGCGGTATATTGCGGGATCATGAATCCTGAATCCAATCCGGGCTTTGCAATTAAGAATGCAGGTAGATTTTTTAAGCCTGCGATCAATTGATATGTTCTGCGTTCTGAAATACTTCCTAATTCAGCAATAGCGATACATAAAAAATCTAAAGCCAGTGCAAGAGGTTGTCCGTGAAAATTCCCTCCTGAGATAATTTCATCATGTTCAGGAAAAATGGTTGGGTTATCAGTCACCGAATTTATTTCTGTTTCAAAAACTGATCTCACGTAAGCTGTTGTGTCTTTTGTTGCACCGTGTACTTGCGGGATACAACGGAACGAGTAGGGGTCCTGAACTTGTTTTTTAGTTTGTTTTAAGATCTCGCTTCCTTCTAAAATACTTTGAAAAGCTTTTGCCGTTTGTAATTGTCCTGAATGCGGACGGATAGTATGAATATGATCTTTGAACGGATCTATACGCCCATCGAAAGCATCTAACGACATAGCACCGATAAGATCCGCGTTCTGATTTAATTTTTCTGCTTTCAATAATATGTGAACGCCATAAGCACTCATGAATTGAGTGCCATTCAATAAAGCCAATCCCTCTTTCGATTTTAGCTTTACTGTTTCGAGTTTTAGGGACTTTAGAACGTCAGAAGTATTTTGTTTTTTGCCGTAGTAATTCACTTCGCCTTTTCCTAAAAGCGGTAAACACAAATGAGCTAACGGAGCAAGATCGCCGGAAGCGCCCAAAGAACCTAATTGATATACTACAGGAAGAACATCGTTATTATAAAGATCGATCAAACGTTCAACAGTAATTAATTGTACACCGCTTTTTCCGTAACTCAAAGCCTGAATTTTCAGAAGCAGCATTAATTTCACAATAACTTGTGGAACTTCTTCTCCCATCCCGCAGGCATGACTCATCACTAAATTTTCCTGTAATTTCTCAAGGTCAGCATCTTCTATCTGAACATTGCAAAGCGAGCCGAAGCCTGTATTAATTCCATAGATCGGTTCTTTCTGCGACTTTACTTTTTTTTCTAAATAATCACGGCAATCTGTAATATTTTTTTTAGCTGTGTCGGAAAGCTGTAATTTTTCGTTCTTTGAAAGGATACTGCTTACATCTTCTAATGTAAACCGTTTGGAAGGGTCGATGCTAAACATGCCTAAATATACTAAGGCTTATTGAAGCAGGTATTATATGTTATTTATTTTTTAATAAATAATGTCCCTTTAGGGTATTAAATATAGGTAACACAACTATAACTAACAGGTATAGGATCCCGTAGGGATTCGACAGTTAAATCCCTAAGGGATTTGGCCTTCTTTTTTATGGATCGTTTACCGATATTGAATCCCTATGGGATAAGTTT